>OY970305.1:0-4179387 GCA_963716385.1 uncultured Acidobacteriaceae bacterium | reverse complement strand
GTCGCGCGCCACGGCGTATTCGCACAGCACGACCATCAGCAGCAGCGCGGCCAGAAACGGAATCATCTGGTGGGTGGATATCAACAAGGCGAGGGCAGTGGCTGCGGCCGCGCCGTGCGCCACCCAGAAGACCGCGGCCAGATCGCGCCTCCAGGCCAGCGCCGCCGCGGTCAGCACAAAGGCGCAGAGCACCGCCGCGGTCAGCGGGGGCGCCAGTACCTTGAAGCGCAGCGTGAGCTCCCACAGCATGGGCGCAAGAATCAGCGCGGAGGTGCCGGCGTAGGTGGCGCGCGTCAGCAGCGTGGCGGCCTTTGCCTTTGCCGCCCACACCAGCCAGGCCACGGCATAGGCGATGGCGACCGCCGCAATCGCCTCGCGGGAACCGGGACTCGACTCCGCCACGGCGCGCAGCACATAGGCCCCGGCGATGCCGAGCATGGCCCTGCCCAGCACCGGAAACACGCTGCCTGCCTCGTCCATGCCGGTGTCTTCAGCAACCTGCGCGATCGCGGGCGCGGCGGCTGGCTGCACAGCGGGCGCCGCCGTGGCCTCGGAGGGGTGTTCAAGTTTGTGGACGCGCTTCTCCAGCGCATCCACGCGGGATGCAAGCGCTTCAAGAGCTTCGGGAAGAACGTTCATATTCTCCACCCGATGGGCAGCCCTCTGCCGAAATTGCGCCTGGTCCTAGTCCGCGGCGGACCCTTCCGGCGCCCGCTCTTTGGGCCAGGGAGGCAGCAGCTTGACCAGTACCCACAAAAAGCCCAGCGGAAGAATCATCAGAAAAATTGACACCAGCAGTCCCTCGCGTGTCACCAGGGCCATCTTGTAGGTTGTGTACCCGAGAAAACTCTTGCTGAACAACTGTCCGCCGATCACCACGTTCCATCGCATGGCGAAGATGCCGATCAGGGCCAGGCTTCCGGACAGGACGTAGATGCGCTTGCGGACCATCTCCGGCAGCTTCACCACCTGCGCCAAAAACAGAAGAAACAGCGGAGTCACCGTGCCCAGCAGGATCTGGACCACGATCTGCGAGAAGTAGAGCTTGGTGTGCACCATGAAGTTCAGGCTGCGGAACGATTCGTTGGCCTCGTAGATGCGGTGGATGAGGTCGAGCATCTCCAGGCTGAAATCGATGATGAAGATGTAGAACATGTACATCGCCACGCTATCCACGCAGCGCATGTCGATCTTCTGTCCGCGCATCCACATCATGAACATATACAGCAGCATGACCGCGGCGATCCCCGACACCATGGCGGAAAAGATGAACACCACCGGCATCAGCGGTGACGACCACCAGGGGTTGGCCTTGATGGAGCCGAAGATAAACCCGACGTAGCCGTGCAGCAGGAAGGCGGACGGAATTCCGATCAGGGTCACGATCGAGCCCACCCGCTCGTCAATGTGCAGCGAATGCTCGCTGATGTTGCTCGAGCCCAGCGTCATGATCTTGTAAACCCAGCGCAGAAGGCCCTTGCTCGACTGCGACCAGAGCACGATTTCGCGCCGGTAATCAAGCCATATCTCGAAGACCAGCACGGCCATCAGGTACCACATGTACACATACCCGAACATGGCCATGGCCGAGGTGCTGTGCGGAGTGAAATACATCTCCGGCGAGCGGAAGGGATGGCCCAGGTGCAACACCAGCGGCAGCGGCGCCACCAGCAGAAAGGCCAGCGCCGTCAGCAGCGCCAGCCGGTAAGTAGGCTTCACTGCCTCCACGCGGAAGACACGCTCCAGAGAGGCCAGAATGAACGCGCCCGCCACCAGTCCCGTGATGTAGGGATACAGGACGATGAGCACACTCCAGAAAAGATTGACTTCGTTTGGATACATGTAGCCTTCAACACCGCTCATAGCGCTCCCCTGTCTCCTTATCGCACCGAACCATCCAACTCGTTGTAGAAGACCTTGGCGCCGGTGGCCATCTGTGGCTTCAGCACATGCACCGCGTGGGTCTTCAGAAACTCGTGAATGGGATCATTGGGATTCTTCAGGTCGGCCAGTTGGCGCGCCCCGGTCGGGCAGGCTTCGCAGCAGGCTGTCGTCAGGCCCTTGGTGATCCGGTGATAGCAGAGCGTGCATTTGTCCGCCACTTCCTTTTCCGGATGAATGTAGCGGCAGCCGTACGGGCAGGCCTGCACGCAATAGGCGCAACCCAGGCAGTAGGTCGGATCCACCAGCACCACCCCGTCCGGGCTGACGAAGGTGGCGCCCACCGGACACACCTGCGTGCAGGGCGAGTCCGCGCATTGGTTGCACATCTTGGGAACGAAGAAGAAGTCGCCTTCCTCGCCTTCCTTGACGGGAGGAAAGCCTTCCTTGCCGCCGTCGGGCGAGATCACCTCAGGGTTTTCAAGATGCCAGTCCGATCTGCGGTAGCGCTCCACCCAGGTGCGGAAGTGGCCGTCCGGCACGTCGTTCTCGGCCTGGCAGGCGCGCACGCAGTTGCCGCAGCCGATGCACTTGGGGATGTCAATCAGCATGCCCCACCAGTGATCGCTCATCCGGTAGTTGGGCGACTCCTCCGGGGTTCCGGCCAGCACCGACTTCCAGGCCACCGCCGCGGCCGGCAACAGAATCAGGATGTGTCGCCGAGAGATATTCATTTCGCGCCTCCTGCATTCATGGCCGGACTGTGGGGGTTGTGGCAGGTCTCGCAGGGAAGGCCGTTGGAGTGCTCCGCGGCCTCCACCTGCGGAAAGCCCTTGGGCCGGGCCGCGCTGGCCGAGTGACAGCGCACGCACAACACCGCCGTGTCCAGCTTTGCCGGCGTGACCGAGGCGGGATCGTTGGCGTGCGCTGCCAGCGGCCCGTGGCAGGCCTCGCAGTTCACATGCGCATGCTTGCCGTTCTTCTTCACGTCCAGCACGTCCGTGTGGCAGGCCTCGCACGCCTGGTGGCCGGCAAAGTGAACGGGGCGGGCGGCAATTTCGCCGATCGCCGCCCCGCGATAGTGGCCGTATTCCCCAAAGCTCTTCGGGACGATGTAGTGGCGCACCACCAGAAACACAATGAAGGCGAGGACGAACAGCCCCGCAAATCGTAAAAGATGCCCTGCATCCTTGAAGACACTCATCCGGCCCAATCTCCTTGACGCTGCAAACAGGAGGCGGCGCAACAGCCTCGTGTGATTTGGATCATTTCTTTGCGGCACCAGCGTACTCGGAGTGAACCAACCACTGTATGTGAGTCAAATCACACGCGCGTGTGATGCAGACCGCACCACGGACCCAACCGCCGGATGCAGCCGACCTGGAGTTGTCAGAGAAAATGGGCTAAGAGTGATGAAAAGGAATGGTTTGCGGCGAAGAGCAATCAGCTCGCGCGTCAGGCCCCGCGTCAGGCCAGATGCAATGCGAGCGTTTCCTCGCCGATCGCCAGGCGGGTGAGGGTGAGCACCGTAATGTCGTCGTCCTGGCCGAAGTTGACGGCGGCCTGAGTAGCTTGCGCGGCGCTGGGCCGGGCGGCAAACAGCCTCTCCAGGCGCGCGAAGCTGTACAGCTCTCCGGCCTGGTTGCGGGCTTCGAGCAGCCCGTCGGTATAGAGCGAGAAGTGATCGCCGGCCTGGACGCTGAAGGCCGCTTCCTCATAGGCAACGTCGTGAGCGATGCCCAGCGGAAGGGCGCCCGGCAGGTCCAGCTCGCGCTCGTTGAGGAAGGGCGCGGGATGTCCGGCGCTGGCCACGGTGCACCCGCAGTTGCGGTCGATGCGCAAAATCACGCAGGTGGCGAAGCCGCCCTGCAGCCGCCCGCACAGACGGCGGTTCAGCTGCGTCAGCAGCCGCGCCGGCTCGGGATAGTCGTCGGCCAGCGCGCGCACCGCGCCTACGATCAGCGAGACCGCCATGGCGGCCATCAGACCCTTGCCGCTCACGTCCCCCAGGATGACCAGCGTCGATCCGCCTTCCAGGGGAATCACCTGAAAGAAGTCGCCGCCCACCTCCTGCGCCGGGCGATAGGCGCTGGTGAGGGTGAAGCCGGGGACCACAGGCAAGGAGGAAGGGACCAGCACCCGCTGCAGCGCGCGGGCGCTCTGGAACTCCTGCTCCAGCGCGGAGGTGCGCCGGCCATTCTCAATCGAGTAGCGGATCACCGCATAAAGAATGGAGAAAAACAGCAGCGTCCGGAACAAGGCGATCAGGTTCACCGGGTTGCCCCCGAACGTGAACAACGGCGCGATCATTTTGCCGGCCAGTTCCCAGTGCGTGAACCGTACGCCTTGCGAGGCAATGTTCTGCACGAAGTAAATCATGCCGTTGCAGAAGGTGACGGCGGCCACCACCCAGCGGGCGGAGTCGAGCGGCTTGCCGCGCAGGAATGCGTACGCCACCAGCAGCACGGGAAGAGCTTCAAAAAAGATGATGAAAGGGGTCAGAACGGCGTCCGCGATCTGCACCCAGGCTGCGCTGAAGACGGTTGGGTAAAGAAGAATCAGCATCCCGTCGAGCGTGCTTGCGGTCACGCTGATTAGAGCGGCCTTGCGCGTGAGCACCACGAGCTTGCGATTGTCCTGGAGCTGCAGAAGCCAGAGCAGCAGAAACCACAGGGACATCTCGCGCAGCGAAATGTCGATCTGGGCAAAGCAGGTCAGCACGGCCGCCGAGACATGCAGGCGAAGTCCGCCCAAAAACAGTTCCGCCACCAGGCTGGAGGCGAACATGCTCATCCAGAACACCAGCCACTGCCGGCGATCGCGCAGCCACGCGAACAGACTGAGCAGGGCCACCAGCGCATACAGCGACGTGAGGGCGAAGCGGAACTGCTGGCTGCGCAGCCAGTTAAATTCGAGAGTTCCCTTGGCGTTGGCGATCGCCGTGGGGCTGCCGATGAGGGGCAGGGACTCAAACCCGCCGGCAGTGCCGTCGTCGGTAGAAAACAGCGGCGACTTCCAGACCCGCACGGCCAGCACCCCGCTGCGCACCGGCCCCAGCCCGTAAGTCTGCGCCGGAACCCCGGCGTACCAGACCCAGTGCGGCGGCATGTGCCCCAGATGCCCGACCGGCACGCCGTTCCAGTAGAGCTCGTAGACGTCGTCGACGGCGGGGATCAGCAAGGCAAAATCAGGCGCGGCGCCGGGGGCGGGAGAGACTGTGATGTGGCGGCGATACCAGGCGTAGCCCGCGTAGCTCGGGTGGCCCTGCAAACCCCAGGGTTTATCCGCAGTGATCTGCGTCCAGTAGAAATCGTCGAAGGACGGAGAGGCCCAGGCCGGATTGTCGCCCAGGTGGAACTGCCAGGGGCCGTCGAGGGGCGCCGCGCCTTTCCCCAGCCCGTCCAGCACCAGCATGGAAGCAGGCGTCGCCGCCGGCTCAGCCTGTGACAGGATGGAGCCAAGGGCGAAAATCAAAAATGCAATGAAACAGGTGAAGCGCGGGCGCCGGGGAAGCATATGCAAGCATACTCCCGGAATGACGTTGAGAGTAAAGAGGAATTTGCGTGATTCGCGGGAGGCTGGGGAGGCTCCGCGCCGGGATGGAAAGCGATAGGATGGAAGTTTGGAGCGTACGATGTCAACAATTCTCGATGGGGTAGCGATTGCCGCGGCAATCAAGCAGGAAGTGGCCGAAGAAGCGCGCGCGCTGGCCGCGCAGGGCATCCGGCCGGGGCTGGCGGCGGTGCTGGTGGGCAATCTGGCCGCGTCGCAGATTTACGTCCGCAGCAAGGTGCAGACCTGCGCCGACCTGGGCCTCTACAGCGAGCTGATGACGCCGCCCGACACGGTCACCACGGAAGAAATGCTCGACCTGGTCGCCGCATTGAACGCCCGCGACGAGATTGACGGCATTCTCATCCAGTTGCCGCTGCCCAAACAGGTGGACGCCAAGGCGCTGCTCGACGCCATCTCTCCGGCCAAGGACGTGGACGGCTTTCACCCCGTGAACGCGGGCCGCCTCCAGGCCGGCCGGCCGGCGCTTGCGCCCTGCACGCCGGCGGGAATCATCGAAATTCTCAAGCGCAGCGCGATTCCCATCAGCGGCCAGCACGCGGTGGTGGTGGGCCGCAGCGACATCGTGGGCAAGCCGGTGGCCATGCTGCTGCTGCACCAGAACGCCACCGTCACCATCTGCCATTCCAAGACCCGCGACCTGGGCGCGGTCACCCGCCAGGCCGACATTCTGGTCGCCGCCATCGGCCGCCCCGGCTTCATTACCCCGGAGATGGTCAAGCCCGGCGCAACCATTATTGATGTGGGCATCAACCGGTTGACCACCCGCGAGGAGTTCGACCGCTACTTTGCCGGCGACGCCAAACGCGAGGCCACTTTCCTCAAGCGCGGCTCCACCCTGGTGGGCGACGTGCATCCCAAAGCCTTCGAGCTGGCCGGAGCCTATACGCCGGTTCCGGGCGGCGTCGGCCCCCTCACCATTGCCATGCTGATGGCCAACACCGTGCGCGCCGCCAGAATGCGGCGGGGATTGTAAGCGATGCTGCGCGTCGGCCTGACCGGCGGCCTGGGCAGCGGCAAGAGCACGGTCGCGCAGATGCTGCGGGAGTTGGGCGCCGCGGTGATCGAGGCCGACGAACTGGGCCGCGCGTTGATGGAGCCGGGCCAGCCGGTTTTTTCTCAGATTGTCCCGGTCTTTGGCCCCCAGGTGCTCAGCCCCGATGGCCGCTTGGACCGCGCCCGGCTGGCCGAGCTGGCCTTTCGCGGCGGACGGCTGAAAGAGCTGAACGCGATCGTGCATCCGGCCGTGATCGGGGCCCAGCGGCGCTGGATGGACCAGGTGTTCCGGCGCAATCCGGCGGCGGTCGCGGTGGTGGTGTCCGCGCTGATTTTCGAAGTGGAGCGCGACGCCCGCGCCCGCGGCGAGCGCGAAAGCGTGCTGGCCGACTGGCGCCGCCGCATCGACCGCGTCATCGTGGTCACCGCGCCCGACGAGGTCAAAATTGCGCGCTATGTGGCCCGGCTCGGCCCGTCCGGTGAGGCGCGCGAGGCGGCCGAGGCCGATGCCCGCACCCGCCTGGCGCACCAGATTCCCGATGCGCAGAAGGTCGCGCGCGCCGATTATGTGCTGGAAAATACCGGAGATAAAGCCGCCCTCCGCACTCAGGTTGAGGACTTGTGGGGGCGGCTCAAGGCGGAGAACAACAAATTGTTGCAGGATGAGTCATTAAAATAGGAAGCGTAGCCGTGACCCCTTCCCCACCGGGAACGGGCCGCGCCGGAGTTGTATCCCTGGAGAAAGGTTTTCGGGCTTGCGATCGATGAAACTGCGCCGTCTTTTTCTCATTGTCCTGCTGGTGGGCGGGTTCTGGTACCTCACCACGCATCTTCCTTCGCGGCTGAGCGATTTCTCCCTGTTCGGAGTCCACGGCTCCAACGCCCCGCTGCAGTTGACCGAGGCCGAGGCCGCGCCCGCCTTCAATCCCGATGAGCAGAACAACATCGGCGTCTACAAGCGCGTGCTGCCCTCGGTGGTCAACATCACCTCGACGACCCTGGTTTTCAACTTCTTTTATGGCGCTGTGCCGCAGCAGGGCCAGGGCTCCGGATTCATTCTCGACAAGGCCGGCCACGTGCTCACCAACTACCACGTCATTCAGGGCGCCAACCGCGGCATCAAGGTGCAGTTGAGCAACAAGCTCAACTACTCGGCCAAGGTCATCGGCACTGACAGGGTGCACGACCTCGCCCTGCTCCAGATCGACGCGCCCAACCTGAAGCCGGTCACGCTGGCCAACTCTTCCAATCTGATGGTCGGCCAGGAGGTCTACGCCATCGGCAATCCCTTTGGCCTGGCCGGCACCATGACGCGCGGCATCATCAGCTCCATTCGCTCCATTCGCAACGGCGACGGCGCGCCCATTGAAGACGCGATCCAGACCGACGCGGCCATCAATCCCGGCAACTCCGGCGGGCCGCTGCTCAACTCGCAGGGCGAAGTGATCGGCATCAACACCATGATCGCCTCCAACGGCGCTGACCAGAGCTCGGGGATCGGCTTCGCCATTCCCATCAACACGGCAAAGGCCGTGCTCGGCGACCTGACCCGCTACGGACGCGTCAAGCGGCCTTCGCTGGGCATCGTCTCCTATGCCATCGGGCCGGACCTGGCCCAGCAGATGGGCCTGGCGGCCGACTACGGTGTGCTGATTCAGACGGTGATTCCAGGGGGAGCGGCCGAGCGGGCCGGGCTGCGCGGGGGCAACGAGCAGGCCTACGTCGGCAACACCCCCATCATGCTGGGCGGGGACCTCATCATCGCCATCGACGGCCAGCAGGTCACCGATCCCCAGGACATCAGCGCCCTGATGGACAAGCACCAGGCCGGCGACACCATCAGCGTGACCATCCTGCGCGGGCGCAAGCAAATCACTCTCAAATTGATTCTGGGCGAAGCGCAGGAAGTGAATTCCTGAGCCGGAAATCTCCGCTGCACGCAACAAGGGCCGCCCCGAATCCGGGGCGGCCCATGCTGTTTGTCGCTGACTTGATCAGGTATTTTGCGATCCGTCAGAAACCGGCCTGCATCTCCGCCGCTTCGGCGTGCGCTACCTGCAAGCGGGCCGTTGCAACCGGCTCGGCGTAGTGGCTGGCCACGGCCTGCGCGGTTGAGGCATTGTTCAGATAAGCCTGCACCGCGGCCAGCTTGATCGTCGAGTGCGCGGCCATCTGCGCCACCGCGGCCTTGCCGGAGATCGACTGCACCAGCGCCAGAATTGAGTTCACCACCGTCGCCACAGCCTGAATCGCCGCCAGGGCGTGCTGCCGGCTGGCCGGATTCCCGATCCCCGCCGTCTGCAGCAGCGCGGCGTTCACCTCCTGCTGCAGGACCACCACCTGCGCCTGAATCTGCGCCAGCGTGCCCGCCGTGGGGTTGGCCAGATAGGCCTTGGCCTGCGCCACCAGCACGTTCGAGGCCACCGCAAACCCCGCCGTGGCCGCGGCAAAGATCGGCGCATCCGACGGCGCCAGCAGAGCCGCGGTCGAGTCCACCGTGGCCACTGCGCTCTGCAGCGCCGGCGTCCAGTTCACAATGTTCTGCGCCACGCTCGTGCCCGAGCAGCCGCCCAGCAACGGCAACGGCAGCAGCAGCGCGATCAGCGTCCACGCGCCCAGCTTGACGGTGCTCCCGCTCGACGGGGGCGCGGCGACCGGGTCCCGGGAGAGAAGCCCCAGAAGGGCGGTGGCAAGCGCGCTCACCAATGTGACCACGGTACCGGTTCCGGCCGTGCCCAGGGTCACGCCCTGCTGCGACAGAACGCCGCCCACAGTCGCCACGGCGATCAACACGCCGGCGGCCGATGTCTTCGGGTGGTTCCAGATATTTGCAATGGAATTCATGCAGGAAGCTCCTTGAAAAACAGGGCAGCAGGAGCCGCCCCGGTTGACTTGCGATAGGTCCGCTGACTTGGGTTGCAGCGGCTCTCCAGCTGGGGACGCCGTGGTTCCGGCGGGTTTGCAGCAGAGAGCCGCTGCCGCACAGACCAGGGGCGATCCCGCGCCCCGGCGCCATCCGCTCAGGGGGAGGGCGTACACATTCGCCCGGCGCGGCACGTCCGCTCTTTGTCTGGTTATCTATAAGCCTAGGAGATTGCCGGTGTATATTCGGCAAAGTGATAGATGACAATAAATCTCATCGAATGAGCATCTTGCTGGACTCATTGCGGCCCGGCCGCTTGACACGACCTTCGCCGGCCGCGGATTTCCGGGAGCTCTCGGCAACTACCCGGGCCACATCCGCGCCGCAGGCTATTCCGTTCGCCGTTGCGCCTCGCGCCACGCCGGCCCAGGCTGTCTTGCCCCGCCCATTGCGCATGCGTGACTCCAGTCACGCCGTGGATTCTTCACGGAGTTTAGGCTCAATTTATACCTCTACGCGAAACGGCGTTGCGAAGGGAAAAGAGCCTCTATGAATCTGGGATTTATTGAAAGCAAGACATTCGACGAGATCGAGGTGGGCGATGCTGCCCGAACTGAACATGTCCTCACGACCGATGACGCCATGGCCTTCGCCTCCATCTCTGGATTCACCTCCGTTCTCAACCAGGAGGAGCTGATTCAGCGCGCGGGAGGCATCCCTCCCACTGGCCCAAACATGTGGTGCGCCTCGCTCGTCTCAGGGCTCTTCAGCATGAACATTCCCGGTCCCGGGGTCACGCTGACCGACATCTGCCTCTCCTTCCACAATCGCATCCGCGTCGGCGACCGCATCCTCGCCAAGATCGAGGTCACATCCAAGGATCCGGCCACAAAAACCGTCAACTTCGATTGTGAGGCCCACAACGGCGCCGGCCTGTCCATCTTTAATGGCACGGCAAAAGTCATCGCGCCTCCTCAAAAGCTCCGCTGGTCCACACTGCCTTTGCCCCAGGTCATCGTCAATAATCCCTATCGCCGCTACCAGGACCTCATTGCCCGCGCCGCTTCGAAACAAACGGTCAGAACAGCCATCGTCTGGCCCTGCGATGAAGTCTCCCTCGGCGGCGCGGTGCAGGCCTGCAAGGACAAATTGATCGTTCCGGTTCTGGTCGGTTCCGAACCCCAAATCCGCGCCGTCGCCAAGACCCTGGAACTTGACCTGAACGGAATTCGAATCCTTGACGTCTCCGAGAGCCGAACTGCCGCCGTGCGCGCCGTCGAACTGGCTCGCCGGGGTGAGGTCGAGATGCTCATGAAGGGCTCGCTGCACACCGACGAGTTGATGAGCGCCGTCGTCTCCCGCGAGGGAGGAATGCGCACCGGCCGCCGCATCAGCCACATCTTCGCGCTCGACGTTCCCATGTATCACAAGACTCTCTTTGTCACCGACGCCGCCATCAACATCCAGCCCGATCTCGAAACCAAGATCGACATCCTCCAGAATGCCATCGACGCCATGTTGACCCTTGAAGTCGCCAATCCCAAGGTGGCGATTCTCTCCGCCGTCGAGTCCGTCAACCCGGCAATCCCGTCCACACTGGATGCGGCTTCCTTGTGCAAGATGGTCGACCGTGGCCAGATTACCGGCGCCATTGTCGACGGCCCCTTGGCCTTCGATAACGCGATCTCCTCCGATGCCGCAAAGATCAAGAAGATCAAGTCGCGTGTCGCCGGTGACGTCGATCTCTTAATGGTTCCCAATCTCGAAGCCGGCAACATCCTCTTCAAACAGCTTCAGTATCTGGCCGGAGCGCTCGCGGCGGGCGTGGTGGTTGGCGCCAAGGTTCCAATCGTTCTTACCAGCCGCGCCGATGGCGAACTGGCCCGCATGGCGAGCTGCGCTCTTGGCGTTCTGCTCGCCAAACCCGCAATCACACGCGAGTAAGCCCCGGACCGGCCGCTCCAGGCGGAAGACCGAATCAAACGCCGAATGGACCTGCGAAGACGGCAGCGCGCTGCAGCCCGGCGCACTCATGGAGCAGAACATCCGCCAGGTTTTCCCAGCCGCGGGCCCGCCGGTCACCAGCCCGGGAACTGCTCCTCGGCCCTCACTGCGCGGCCTGCATGATGCGCTTCACAAACCGCCGTCCCCGGATCTCATACGCGCCGCTGGCCACGCGGGCAATCGCTTCGCTGTAGGCGAGGTGCTCCTCGCCCAGAATCCGTTCCGCCAGCGTGTGCGCGTCGTCGGTCTCCAGCACCGGAATGGCCCGCTGCAGCACGATCGCGCCGTGATCCAGGTGCTCATCCACAAAGTGCACCGTGCAGCCGGCCACCTTCACCCCATAGTCGAAGGCCTGCTGTTGCGCCTCCAGCCCAGGGAAGGCCGGCAGCAGCGACGGGTGGATGTTCAGAATGCGATTGGGAAAGGCCGCGATAAACTCCGGCGACAGCAGCCGCATGTACCCGGCCAGGCACACCAGGTCCACGCGATGCGCGCGCAGGCAGGCGGTCACATCGGCGTCGTGCTCCGCGCGCGGCCGCCCCTTGGACACGAAGACCGCCGTAGGCAGACCGAGTTCTTTGGCCTTGGCCAGACCCCCGGCCTCGGCCACGTTCGAGATCACCACGGCAATCTCCACGCCTGTCAGCCGCCCGGCGCGAATGGACTCCGCAATGGCCAGAAAGTTCGATCCGAGCCCGGAGAGCAACACCCCCAGCCGCAGCGGTTTGCTCTTGTCCGCGCTCATGTGTACTGCACCCGGCGCTCGCCCTTCACCACGCGCCCCACCACGTAGAACTTCTCTTCGGCCCGGTCCAGCAGCGCCTTCGCCCGCGTGAACTTGGCCGCAGGAATCGCCGCAATCAGCCCCACGCCCATGTTGAAGGTGCGCATCATCTCGTCCTGCGACACCTGCCCCAGCGCGCGCAGATGCTCAAAGATGGGCTGTGCCGGCCAGGAGCCCACTTCGATCTGCGCCCCCGTGTTCTTGGGCAGGATGCGCGGCAGATTCTCCGTGATGCCGCCGCCGGTGATGTGCGCCATGCCGGTCGTCAACCCCGCCGCCACCAGCTTCTGAATCACGTGCAGATAGCTGCGGTGGGTCTTCATCAGCGCCGCGCCGGTCTTCTCCTTCAGGGCGCTCACGTATTGCGTGGGCTTGTAGCCGGCCACCTCAAACAGCAGCTTGCGGGCCAGCGAGTAGCCGTTGGTGTGCAGCCCCGTCGAGGGCATCCCAATCAGCACGTCTCCCGGCTTGATGCCGGCGCCGGTCACCATCTTGTCGCGGTCCACCGCGCCCACAATAAAGCCGGCCAAATCGTACTCGCCGTCCGCATAAAAGCCCGGCATCTGCGCCGTTTCGCCGCCGATCAGCGCGCAGCCGTTGGCCTTGCACGCCTCGGCGAGGCCGGTCACCACGGCCTCCGTCACCTCGGGGTCTAGCCGGCCGCTGGCCAGGTAATCCAGAAAGAACAGCGGCGTGGCGCCTTGCACGGCGATGTCGTTCACGCAGTGGTTCACCAGATCGGCGCCCACCGTGTGGTGCATGCCCAGCTCGAAGGCCACCTTCAGCTTGGTGCCCACGCCGTCGGCCGAGCTCACCAGAATGGGGTTCTTCCAGCGTTGCGTGTCCAGCCGGTAGAGCGCGCCAAAGCCGCCGATGCCGCCCAGCACGTTGCGGTTGAAGGTCTTCTGCGCCAGGTACTTGATGCGTTCCTTGGCACGGTCGCCGCCGGGGATATTGACGCCGGCGTCGGCGTAGGTCACGGATTTGGATTTGGGTTCGTCAGGCACGGTGCGGGCTTTCTGCGGTTGGAGTTCACGCCGGTGCTACAGGCCGGAAAGGTCGATTCTAGCAGGATTTGACCGGCCCGGCGGCCCCTTACAGGAACCTTTTCCGCTCCCCGGGAGTTGGAACAGGGCAGCTCTCCAACCGCCCCCAGATGCGATAGCGCCAGCGTGCGACGAGCCGGTAACCGAGGTCCCGCAAGGGCCGCGGAATCCATTCGAGCGCCGCGCCCACGGCCGGCCACGGCCCCGGCAGCGCAGCCAGCAGCGCCACCACCGCATCCGAGCGCCCAAGAATCCGCTCCGCCGGGCCGCCCAAATCGCGCACCACCAGAATCGTCTCGGAAACCGTCCCGGAGCGGTCGCCGCGGCCCATCTCCCGGCCAGCCTCGGCAACTCCCAACCGCGCAACCAGTTCAGCCCCCTGCGCCGACTCCGAGGCCACAAACCGCAGCCGGTCCCCCCGGTCGCGCCGCAGCAGCCACCGCACCGAGCGGCTGCACAGCCCGCAGTGGCCGTCGAAGATCACCACCAGCCGCCCGCCGAAATTTTCCCCATCGATCACACTCAACCGGATGCCGCCGGCCAGCCATGCGATTCAATCGTCCCCGCCCGCCTTCTATACTGATCCCACCATGAGCGCCCACATCCCAGCCCCCCTCCGCACCCGTTCCCAGGCCCTCCAGCAGCGCGCCGAGCGCTTCTTCCCCGGCGGCGTCAACTCCCCGGTGCGGGCCTTTGGCGCGGTCGGCGGCGCGCCCCCCTTCGTCGAGCGCGCCCAGGGCGCATGGCTCACCGACGCCGACGGCAACCGCTACATCGACTACTTCGGCTCCTGGGGCCCCATGATCCTCGGCCACGCCTTTCTCCCCGTCGTCGAGGCCATCCAGAGAGCCGCCCGCAACTCCGCCAGCTTCGGCGCCTCCACAGCCGCCGAGGCCGACCTCGCCGAGCGCGTCGTCGCCTGCTTCCCGGCCATTGAAAAACTGCGCTTCGTCAGCTCCGGCACTGAGGCCACCATGTCCGCCATCCGCCTCGCCCGCGCCGCCACCGGCCGCAAGATCCTCGTCAAGTTCGAGGGCTGCTACCACGGCCACGCCGACGGCCTCCTCGTCAAAGCCGGCTCCGGCGTCGCCACCTTCGGCATCCCCGGCTCGGCCGGCGTGCCTGAGGAGATCGCCCACCTCACCCTCGCCCTCCCCTACAACGACCTCGGCGCGGTCCAGGCCGCCTTCGCCGCCTTCCCCCGCGCCATCGCCGCCGTCATCCTCGAGCCGGTCGTCGGCAACGCCGGCTGCATCGCGCCCGCCCCCGGTTTCCTCGCCGGCCTGCGCGCGCTCACCGCCCGCGACGGCGCACTCCTCATCGCCGACGAAGTCATGACCGGCTTCCGCGTCGCCCTCGGCGGAGCCTGCCAGCTCTACTCGCTCTCGCCCGACCTCGTCACCCTCGGCAAGATCGTCGGCGGCGGCCTGCCCGTCGGCGTCTTCGGCGGCAAGCGCATCTACATGGACCTGCTCGCCCCCCTCGGCCCCGTCTACCAGGCCGGAACCCTCAGCGGCAATCCCCTGGCCATGGCCGCCGGACTCGCCACCCTCTCTTATCTCCAGGAACACGCCACCCAGGTCTACCCGCGCCTTGAAGCCACCGCCAAGGCCGTCTTCGAGGGCGTCGCCGCCGAGGCCGCCCGCGCCGGCGTCCCCCTCACCACCAACCGCGTCGGCTCCATGGGCACCTGGTTCTTCACCCCCGGCCCCGTCACCGACTACGCCCAGGCCGCACGCAGCGACACCGCCGCCTTCGGCCGCTTCCACCGCGCCATGCTCGACCAGGGCGTCTGGCTCCCGCCCTCGCAGTTCGAAGCCGCCTTCCTCTCCACCGCCCACGGCGAAGCGGAAGTCGCCGCCACCCTGGCCGCCGCCCGCCAAGCCTTCCAAGCCGTCCAAGCCGGATAACAAGGAGGCCCAAGCTGTCGTTCGCCGCAGTGAGCGAGCCATCGCGGTCCCCACCAGTGGCGGGTGCCCCATCCTTCAAATGAGCACGGCTGCGGGTGCCCCACCCTCGACCAGCCCATGAACCGGGTGGCGGGTGGCCCCGGTCCCGATGACATCTTCCAACCAAATGAGGGTGGGCGGGTGGCCCACCCTCGACCAGCCCATGAACTGGGTGCCCCATCCTTGAATCGTTCTTTGATTCAAGGGTGGGAGAGCACAGACCTTGACGATCCGACTCGGAGTAGAATTTCTCCGTCATGCCCAAGGGGCTTATACGCTACCAGAAGTGCGGTGTATTCCACTTTCTCACCTTCAGTTGCTATCGCCGGCAGCCACTGTTGGGCAATGCGGGGGCGTTCAGCGTCTTCGAGCGAGAACTGGAGGCGGTGCGGCGGCGGTATGGATTTGTGGTTGCCGGATATGTCTTGATGCCCGAGCATGTGCATCTGCTGGTGGGCGAGCCGAACAAATCGTCGCTGGCGGTCGCCCTGCAGGTGCTGAAACAGCAGACATCGAGGAAGCTGAAGGGACGTGGGGAAGTCCGGTTCTGGCAGCGGCGGTACTACGATTTCAATGTGTGGACGGATGAGAAGCGCAAGGAGAAACTGCGCTACATGCACCGGAATCCAGTCAAGCGCGGACTGGTCGAAAAGCCGGAGCACTGGCCCTGGTCAAGTTTTCGGCACTACGCGACGGGCATGATGGGCACGGTGGAGATCGAATCAGAATGGACAGCGCACAGGCGAGAGGCGGAGCGCAAGGCGGCCAGCGAGCGATTGCGCCTCCCACCCTTGCGCTAGAAAAAAGCGCAAGGATGGGGCACCCACATTTACGCTGGGTCAAGGGTGGGGCACCCGGCTGCTGGGATCAGTAGGAAGCCAGGGACCTTGGGAATGGGCAAGGGAACGGATGCCCTCCGGAGAGAAAACAAAGTAGCGGGCGATATAGCCAAGAAGCTTGGTGCAGATAAAAATGCTGTACATGAACTGTTGCAAGAGGGAAGTCAAATGGAAGGCAGAGCGTTGACTTATCGAGAAGGGCTTGAATATGTAGCCAAAGCTTTAGGGAAGTTGTTGTGATGAATATGGCGACCGACGAATTCAAAATCAACTTGAATCTGCACCATCCCTCCTGCGATCCAGAGACGATCACAGAAACCCTTGCTCTTAAACCTTGGTTCGTAAAGAAAAATGGAGACAAGGTCGGAAATGTGACTCACAAGAAAACAACATGGCTTTGCCAATTCCGAAGCGGGACGTTTGACTCGAAGTTTGCAACGGCTTTAGAAGACGTGGTCACGCTTCTGTCCAAGCATGAAGCCTTTTTCGCCGGGTTTATTGAACAAGGTGGCGAGGTTGAACTGGTTTTGAACTCAACGGTAGATACAGTAGTTGCAAAAGGTGACAAGCTGCTTGAACTTAACCTGCATCCATGGTTCCTGAAGCAACTAGGAGAACACGGCATCAACTTGCGAATGCAAGCATGGAGTGCAGAATCTGAATAGTCCGCAAGCCGTCCTCCGGGGCGGCTTGCTGCTTTTTGGGCTTCCATCCGGCAGCATGGGCACGGCGAGCGAAAAGCGCCATGCCTTCGGCATGGGCAGGGGGTGGACACGTCACCCCAGAATGGTTGCTGTAAAGCAACCTGCGGTAACCGTGCGGGAACGTGAGCGGAATCAAGGGGCTACGGCCCGACAATGCGAAAAATAAGGCGTTTACGGGTTGCTATATGGCAACCGTTGAAAATAAAGCAGTTAAGCGAGAGTCTGCCGATTCCGGTTGCTATGGCGTTAACTTGTTGAAAATACAGGGGCGTGGCGGCGCGGGGTTCGTGGCCGGGGTTCGCGTTGCCGGAGCCGGGGGAAGGCGGCGCTTTGCGCCGGAATGACTTCGATACTCCATCCCTGAAAGGAAACTGTTAAGTTCCCTGCGGGAGCTTATGAGTTCCTTGTCGAGTTGGCGGCGGGCGGGGCAGGTTGGCCGTCTTGCCGGGGAAAGTTCATAGTGGAACATAAAGCGCAGACGCACTTGAGGGGTTTTACTCTTGTATCCCGTTTCGTTCGAGCGGTTTATCTTGGCGGGTGGCCCACCCTTGCCCAGCCCATGAACTGGGTGCCCCATCCTTGAATCGTTCTTTGATTCAAGGGTGGGAGAGCACGAACCTCGACCAGCCCCGTTGCCAGGAAGTTAGGATGAAGGACCGCACGCCCCAACTCCCGCCTTCGGGACCTGGGAATAATCATCTTCCCCTCCCCGCATTGCGCAAAATTACGCCTCCCCGGCGCACAATGGAAATGGAGAGGAAAAGCCGCCCCGCCCCGGCCCGTACCCCCGGGGAAGGTACCCGCACCCCCCTATTTATTTTTGTTTTCCACGGAAATTTTGCATTCAATTCCAATGCTGAACCCGGACCGATCCAGTCCGCCTTCAAACCCCGCGCAAATCGGCGGCCCGCAATCCGCAAACCCCCAACCGGCCGGCGCGCTACCCCCAAGCATCCAAAGTCACAAACCGGTGCGTCGCCTGGTAGTGCGCCACAATCTGCCCCGCCGCCGCCACCGACGGTCCCCGGTCCGCGCCCAGCCGCAGGTGCCCTCCGTCATGCAGCACGATGTTGGTGGCCCAGCCCTCCTCCTCCAGCCCGTCGATCCTGCGCTGCAGCCGCGCCGCAATGCGGTCCGCCGAGGGCTCGCGCCAGTCGTTGGTGATCGCGTTCCACAGCACCGGCGTCATCCCCAGCCGCCGCGCCGCCCCCAGCACGTCGGGCCGCCGCGCGCCAAACGGCGGACGGAAATAACCCACCGGCGCGCCCGTAATCTGCTCCAGAGTCCGGCTGGTCCGCGCCAGCTCTTCCTGCACGCGGGCGGGCGCGGTCAGCGCCAGGTTGGGGTGGCTCCAAGAGTGGTTCCCGATCAGGTGCCCGGCCTCGGCGATCCGCCGCACCAGGCCCGGCTCGGCCTCCGCGTACCGCCCCACCAGGAAGAACGTCGCCCGCACCTCGTGCACCGCCAGAATGTCCAGCAGCCTGGGCGTCCAGGCCGGGTTGGGGCCGTCGTCGAAGGTCAGCGCCAGCTCGCCCGGCCGCGGCGGCGCCAGCAGCGCCCGCCCGAACAGCTCCGAAGCGGGCCACATGGCCGCATACGCAAACCCGCCCGCGGCCAGCCCCAGCCCGGCCGCCGCGCCCAGTCCGTCATAAATTCCTGTCGCCAGCGGAGAAAGCATTCCGTCTACCAGTGTGCGGCCCCGCCCCCGGAATCGCAAGAACCGCCGCGTCTCATCCCCCGCCAGCCGCCATGGCCGTTGCCGCACATTGCAGAGAATAAGTCTCCGCGGGCGCACAATGAGAATCGAGAGAAAGAGCGGAGAAGCCATGCCGCCCCGCCGTACCTGCGAAACCCCTCCCCGCCCCTGTCCCCGGTCCGCAGCCCCCCCAGTACCCCCTCCCTCCCTCTTTCGTGTGAAACTGTGAAACTGTGAAGCCGGGCCCGCTCGATTCGCTTGCCTCCAGACATGTTTTCGGGCGTATACTTTCCCTTGTTCGGGTCGCATCCTGGGTGAACGGAGCGGCACTGGAGACAACCATGAGCCTCACCAACTTCCCCGGCGGCGCCGGCCCCTCGCTGCCCGCGACTTCCCTCGCAAAAGTCACCATGCCCGCGCTGGCCGAGATGAAGCGCCAGGGCAAGCCCATCAGCGCGCTCACCGCCTACGACTACTCCACCGCGCGCCTGGTGGACGAGGCCGGCATCGACCTCCTGCTGGTCGGCGACTCCCTGGCCATGGTCGTCCTCGGCCACGAAAACACCCTCGCCGTCACCGTCGACGAGATGCTCCACCACACCCGCGCCGTCCGCCGCGCCGTCCGCCGCGCCCTCGTGGTGGCCGATATGCCCTTCGGCAGTTACCACGGCACGGTCGCCGAGGCGCTGGCCAACGCCGTGCGCTTCGTCAAAGAAGCCGGCGCCGAGGCGGTCAAGATCGAGGGGCCGCGCACCGAACTGGTCCGCGCCCTCACCGACGCCGAGATTCCCGTCATCGGCCATCTGGGCCTCACTCCCCAGAGCCTCCACCGCATGGGCGGCTACCGCGTCCAGGCCCGCACCGCCGAGACCGTGCTGCAGCTGAAGTCTGATGCCCACGCCCTGGCCGAGGCCGGCGCCGGCGCGCTGGTGCTCGAAGGCGTTCCCCGCGAGGTGGCCGCCGACCTCACCGCCGAGCTTTCCATTCCCACCATCGGCATCGGCGCCGGCCCCGACTGCGACGGCCAGATCCTCGTCTTCCACGATCTCGTCAACCTCACCTTCGCGCCCGCTGCCAAATTCGTCCGCCGCTACGCCGACGCCGGCGCGCTCTTCCGCGAGGCCATCGAACACTATCGCCAGGACGTGGAACACCGCGCCTTTCCCTCCGATGAGGAGAGCTATCATTTGCCCGAGGCGGCGCGCAATGCCCTCAGCCCCAGCCCGGAAGCGGCGCCGAAGCTGCACGCGCTGCGCAAAGCCTGATGGAGATCCTTCGCACCGTCGCCGATCTGCGCCACTGGTCGCGCGCTCTGCGATTCGACCCGCGCAAACAGGCCGGCAGCGGGCTGGCAACACCATCGGC
Organism: uncultured Acidobacteriaceae bacterium; assembly: GCA_963716385.1. GTDB lineage: Bacteria > Acidobacteriota > Terriglobia > Terriglobales > Acidobacteriaceae > Telmatobacter. Next base: position 4,159,687 of record OY970305.1, on the reverse strand, counting down.
CTGGTGCCCACCATGGGCGCGCTGCACGCCGGCCACGCCTCGCTGATCCGCGCCGCGGCCGCGTCCTGCGGCAGCGTCGCCGTCAGCATCTTCGTCAACCCCACCCAGTTCGGGCCCCATGAGGATTTCGCCCGCTATCCGCGCACCTTTGACGCCGACTGCGCCCTCGCCCAGGCCGAAGGCGCCGAGTCGTCTTCGCCCCCACGGTCGAGGAGTTGTATCCCGCCGGCGCAGCCACTTTTGTCGAGGTGGAAGGCTTGAGCGACCGCCTCGACGGCAAATCCCGCCCCGGCCACTTTCGCGGCGTAGCCACCGTGGTCGCCAAGCTGCTCATCGCCTGCGAGCCCGACCGCGCCTTCTTCGGCCAGAAGGACGCCGCCCAGGTTGCCGTGCTGCGCCGCATGGTCGCCGACCTGCGCCTCGCCACACGAGATTGTCGTCTGCCCCATCGTCCGCGAGCCCGACGGCCTGGCCCTCAGCTCGCGCAACCTGTATCTCAGCCCCGCCGAACGCATCCAGGCGCTCACGCTGAGCCGAGCCATTCGCCAGGTGGAAGCGCTGGTTGCCGGTGGCGAGCGCCACGCCGGCACAGCTCATCGAACGCCGCCCGCGAAGCTCTTCGCCGCCGAGCCCGCCCTCCGCGTCGACTACATCGAACTGGTGGACTGGGCCACGCTGGAGCCGCGTAGAAACCGCCACGCCCGGCACCCTCTTCGCCGTCGCCGCCTACGTGGGCGCCACCCGCCTCATCGACAACGCCGTCCTCGGCTAGCTGTGCAGTTTCAAAGTCACCGGCATGTGGATGGGAAGCAAGCTCTCCGCAAGCCGCAGAATTTGACACCGCAGCCCGCTTTTGCGAGACTCAGAGATGCTGCCGGTCCGGCTGATAAGGCTGGATTCGTGTCCCGTGCCGAAGTGGCGGAATTGGCAGACGCGCGTGGTTCAGGTCCACGTACTCGCAAGGGTGTGGGGGTTCGAGTCCCTTCTTCGGCACCAAGTCATTTAAAATCAATCCATTAGATCGAAAGCCACTATTTCTATGTCACTATTTCCTGGCTTCCTCTGGAAGCCGCTGGAAACGGCTGGAATCCGCTGAAAAATAATTCATTCCAGGCTACTTAGCCTCCGTTTATCAAAGGAGGGAGAAAGGACCTGGCTGGCCGATCGGTTGTTCTATATCAGCGCATCAAAATCAGGAAAAAATGGGCTTATCGCAAGGTCTCTGAGGAGTTCTCGGCGCTCGCTTTTGGCGAGTACTACGTGAGTTGGTATACGGGATCACGAAAGAGCATGGACCCGGTGGGGAGCGACCCTGCGGGAGACGTTCAGCGTCTCGTCTCACGATTGACCCGTGAAGGCAGGGAGCCGAAGACGATCCGCAACCTTTGGGGAACCATCAGCCTAATTTGGCAGGCTGCTCTAGCTCAAGAGTTCGTTGACTCAACACTCCCTAAGCCAAAGCTGCCCAGAGCGGTGAAGAAGACGCCGCGCTTCTTCAAGCTGGCCGATGTAGGGAGAATCATTGCATCGGTGCAGGCAACACAACGGTGTCTGTATTGGCTCATGGCCGAGACGGGCATCCGAGCTGGGGAACTGTCAGGGCTCCGCATCCAAGACGTTGCTCTCGACACAATCACCATTGAGCAGTCAGTCTGGGGCGGAAAAGAGCAGGCACCAAAGACTCAGAACTCCGTCAGGAAGATCGCCATATCGCCACAGCTTGCAGAACTGTTGTGGAAGCAGATCGGCTGGCAAAAGGCAATAGGGCATTCGTTTGTGTTCACCGTGAGCACAGGCAGACCCCTAGACATCAACGTGGAACGCAGCAGACGCCTTGCACCCGTCCTTGAAGCATTGGAGATGTCGAAGGCTGGATACCATGCTTTCCGTCACTTCAACGTGTCCATGATGGATTCCTTGCGTGTTCCGCTGAAGACGATTCAGGAGCGCATCGGCCATGCTCTCACAGGGTCGTTCACGTTGGACGTATACGGTCACACTCTGGACTGGAAAGCGAACGAAGAGGCAGCAAAGGGATTAGGGGATGAGATTGCCAGAGCCGTCACAGAAGCCGAGAGCAATCTCGATTCTGGTCCACTAACTGCTCACAAAGAGAGCGACCTCCAAACTCGGAGTCTGGAAGTCGCTGATAATTCATAACTTATTGGTTGCGGGGGCTGGATTTGAACCAGCGACCTTTGGGTTATGAGCGACTCAAACTTTCGGTAAGTATAAGAAAACAGGGCACGAGTGGTAACCCTGAGACCCCCCTGGGAACGGCTGGAAACGCTTATTGGGGACCTTATGGGGACTGAAATTGCATTGCCCAACGTTCTGCCCAACGATCTGACCCAATGATCGTGTCCAGAGGTCGATCAAGTTCGCGTTTGACCAATGGATATGGGCTTAAAACGAATGGCGGCCGATTTTTTCAGCGCTCCAAAAATGCCCCAACGATCTCCCCAAAGGTCGTCAGCCGAGTGCGGCCTCAGTCGCCTCCGAGGGTAGCCATGACTCTTCCTTTTTCCACCACGAATATGGAGCATCAGACCGTCCTTGCTAATTTGGCCGGTCTACCGCCCAAGCCTCCACGCTCCAAACTGGAGCCCCACCGCGAACTGATCCGCGAACTGCGCCGCAAAGGGCGCACGTACCGAGAAGTCGCCCACCTCTTCGGCGAGCACCTGGGGCTGCATGTCGCACTCAGCACCCTCCACTCATTCGTGAAGGTCCGCGCAAAGCATCGCAAGCGAACGCAATTTGAACTGCCGCCAGTGAGCCTGGGTGCGGCAGAGTCGCCGGTGCTCGAACGCGTTGCCGCTCTCAAGGCAAAGCCCACAGTGCGGGAATCGAAGCGCGCCCGCTTCGTATTCCGTGATAACGAACCCTTAACCCTGACAACGAATGGAGGTGAGCTATGACGGCCAATACGAAACGTGTTGTCTTCACGATGGGCGGTAAAGGCGGGGTAGGCAAAACGGGCGTTATGGTCGCCCTGGCCGAGTGGTTTGAGGCAAATGAGATTCCGGTCACCTTGCTCGATCTCGACACAGAGAACAAGGCGCGTGGCTCCCTGCAACATTTCTTCAATGGGAAGGTCACCAAAGTGAACATCCACACGCCGGCTGGACTTGATGCCTTCGTCGATCATCTCGACGGCGGCACGCCCATCATTCTTGCCGACATGGGAGCCGGCGCCGGGCAGGTTGCGGCCGACTGGTTCGAGTCGATGTACGACGATGTCTCTGCAACCGGTGTCCGGTTCACTGCGGTTGGCGTGGTCACGCCTGACCCGGCCAGCGTCGAGAGCGTCCTCGCCTGGGCAAGCCGCCTTCAGGAACGGGTCGAGTACGTCATTGTCGAGAACGCAACCAGCGCCCTGGCGGACTTCACCTACTGGAAGTCTACGGAACAGGCAAGTCGCTTCCGCGAAGCCTTCTCTCCGGAGATTCTGCAGATGGAGTTTCGTCTTGCGGAACTGGAGAACCCAGTCCGGCAACACGGAATTCAACTGGGGCAGGTAGCCAATCGAAAGACCGGTGTTGATGAACTGAAGAGAGCGTCTCTTGTGATGCGCGCACAGAGCTACCGGCGGCGGCTCTTCTCTGAATTCGACCGGACAAGGCAGGTGTTCCTGCCATGAGCACGGAACCGTGGAACTTCCAAACTTGCAATCGTTGCGGAGGGAGAGTCGACTCTGTTCGACTCTCTCGCCCGGCTTGTTCCCGAGGAACTGCAGGCTGCGTATTATCGCGTTCTTGCACACACTCGTAAACTCAGCCCAGACGACGAGATGCTGCGCATTCTCGAAGCGATGGGCATCCTGGCCCTGCTCACCCGCCAAACGCCGATGGAAATTGCCGAGGAGCGCGAGCGCTTTCAGGAGATGCTCGATCTTCATCAGCAGTTTTCAGACGAAGCACAACAGAAAATGCTCGGCTATGTCTACAAGCTGGAGTCGCGGATTGCTCGACTGCCCGAGAAGATCGAAGCCGGGCTTGATGCACAGAAGATTGCAAGATTGCTGAGTGAGAGTCTGCGCCAGAGTTTTCTCGAATCTGGCCTTCCCGCGGCCGTCATATGTCTGCAAGGAACCAGCGCGATGATGACGCGCGCCCAGAAGGAACTCGCTGCCGCACTCGGCAATTTGAGTGATTCGAACGGCGGAGTCGTTGCTCAAGTTGAATCCGCGAACATCCGGTTCACGCAATCTCTGGAAAAGCGGGAGAATGCTTTCGACGATTTCTTGCATCAACTGAACACCCATGTGTTGTATGTCTGGATTCCGCTGATCTCCACCGCAGCCCTGTTGATCGGGCTGTCTGCTGGAATGGCGATTCGAGGCTGCATGGATTCTGCCGCCACGGCGGCTGCAGCGCCAAGGGTGGTGCAAGGCGTTCCAACTCCCGAGCCGCAAAAGAACGACGGACCGGTTGGCAGTCCAAAACAGAAACGCAATAGCCAGGCAAAAGCAGGTGCCGAGACTGAACATGAGCGATAGGATCAAATTGTATCGCTCATCAATCCGTGGCATAATGAGCGATAGAGAGGTTCTCTATCGCTCATGGCATGGAACTGGCAAAGCCCGGATTGGCCAAATTTCAAGTGGGACCGTTCAAGGATGTCTGTTGCCGAGGAGCAGTTTCTCCTTGGCGCGGGCGTTGTCATCGGCACGGTCAAACACCTGAGCGCGGACGAGCACAATCAACTCTTCGTGGAAGTGATGAGCGGAGAAGCGCTGACGACCTCTGAGATTGAGGGTGAAATCCTCAATCGGGCCAGCGTGCAATCTTCCGTCCAGCGTCAACTTGGACTGGCTGCCGACAAGCGGCGCGCCACGCCAGCGGAACAAGGGATTGCAGAAATGATGGTCGATCTTTTTCGATCATCCGCTGAGCCTCTTTCAAACAAGATGCTGCTTCGCTGGCACCAGATGGTTGTTGCTGGCAGAAAAGACCTGATCGACATCGGCAGATACCGCACAGGCAAGGAGCCAATGCAGGTAATTTCCGGCCGGGTTGGCGCTCAGAAAGTGCATTTTGAAGCTCCTCCATCAAAGCAAGTTCGATCAGAGATGAAGCGGTTCATCTCTTGGTTCAATCAAACTTCGGCCCGAAGTGCGGAATCCCTGCCTGCTATTACAAGGGCAGGCATTGCTCATCTGTATTTCGAGTCCATCCATCCCTTTGAAGATGGTAACGGCCGGATCGGTCGCGCCATTGCAGAGAAAGCGATGGCGCAGAGCTTCGGCCAACCCCTGCTCGTCGCTTTCGCTACGACGATTCTAGCTCACCAGAAAAGCTATTACGAGGCCCTTGAACGGGCCAACAAGCGAGTTGATGTGAATGAATGGCTCACATGGTTCGCTGATATCGCGCTGGAAGCGCAGCGCCGGACCATCACGCAAGTCGAGTTCCTGATTGCCAAGACGAAGCTGCTGGACCGCCTGCGCGGCCACATCAATGACAGGCAACTGAAGGCGCTCCTACGGATCTTCCGGGAAGGTGCAGACGGGTTCAAGGGCGGACTGAGCGCGGGCAACTACGGCACGATCACCGGCGCTTCACCCGCAACCACTACCCGCGATTTGGCTGACCTGACCGAGAAGGGCGCGCTAGTCCGCACGGGTGAGCGCAAGCACGCACGCTATGCGCTGAATCTGGCCAGAGGTTGAAACAACATGGCAGTACGGGCGGCAAGCCCGTTGAAGGTCAGCGTCCGAGTGGCCCCTCACCGCTCCCTCCGGCGAATAGTCGGATATGTCATTGCCTATAAATGATTTAACGGAAACTTGCATTGTCGCATTTATTACCTAGCTGCTGTAATATATATAATATGAGATAATCCTTCTGTGACACCCTTGTGGAGGGTAGTAATGAATGATGCGATGCGAAAAGAAGATCGTCGTGCGGCGGAGGGCGATTCTCCAGTCGCTGGCAATGCGGCGCGGAACCATCTGCACGAGGCTATTCCGGGCAGAGACAGATTAACCGTGTGCGGCGTTCCGGAGAAAACTCAGCCGGCCACCGCAGCTGAAACTGAACCTCCGAGGACTCGCTTGCAGGCGTTTTCGACCGGCGCATTTGCTACAGAACCATTGCTCGATTCTGACCAGGCGGCAGCAATCATGCGAATCCACCCCAAGACGCTCCAGAAACTGGCGCGGAGCGGGGAGATTCGTGCATTGCAAATCGGCAAGGTCTGGCGATTCCGCGCGTCCGTCCTCGACGAGTGGATACAGCAGAAGCTTGCCGGTTGATCGCAGGCCAGGCTCGTCCTTGTCTGCTTCTGGCTGCACGCTGAAATCGGTCGTCCGTTGCTGCCTGAACCAGTAGGATGAATGCTTGTCTGGCAAAATAGGGGATCAATCCCGCAATATGCTCCAGGTAACTTGACAAGATATTGAAAGCGTTCCTCGGCCTCCTGATTTTCGATCAGAGGTGGTTCATGTTCGTTTTCTACCACCTGTTATAGAAACTTTACAGCATTTCACCGGACCGCTAAACGAGGTCAATGCAGACGAATTTGTAGCAGCAAAAGCAACCAAATTCAAGAAGCGAGCTCACCTCAAGTGCCTCCATCTCTCTTTAGAGTAAAATCATTGCGATCCTATGGTCGTTTACGCACACACCCGCCCAGATCGTCCACCAAGCGAGTGGGAACCTTTGGAAACACATGCGAAGGCAGTGGCGACTCTTGCAGAATCGTTTTGTAAAGGATTTGCTCCGGGTTTTGGGCAGGCGCTGGGATGGTTGCACGACGCAGGAAAATATCAGCCGGCGTTTCAGCGGTACCTTCAGCGAGATAGTGAGGGGTACGACGAAGCGAAGCCTGGGAGTGTTCCACATTCGATAGTAGGTGCCTTGTTTGCCCAGAACCACGAACCGGCGGTCGGGCTGTTGCTGGCTTGGCCAATTGCCGCTCATCACGGCGCTTTAAGAGATAGGGCTGGGCTAAGCGGCAAGTTGCAGAATGCGAATGGACGGCTTGCAGATGCAGTGTGTGGCGGAATGCCGGCCGAAAAACTGCGCGCTATGCTTCCTCACGATGTGCCGACTTGGGTTCAAGAACGAAAGGCGTTCGGACTGGGTACTCGAATGCTCTTTTCCGGCCTGGTGGACGCCGACATGCTTGCGACGGAGGCTTGGGATAAAGGGCGCGAGAGAGAGAAAGCGTCCGTCTCGCTAAAGGTGCTCGCAGACAGACTCGAAGATCATTTACATGAGAAGCGCAGCCAAGGTGACCACATCGAGGGGCGGGCCGCAGTATTGGCCAGGATGCGCGCCGAAGTCTCCGATGCTTGTTACATCGGTGCTGAAATGACTCCCGGCGCATTCCGATTGACGGTTCCAACGGGTGGAGGAAAGACGCTAAGCGGATTGCGCTTTGCGCTTCGTCATGCGCTTCTTCATGGGCTCAAGCGGATCATCGTAGTCATTCCGTACACCAGCATTCTTGAGCAAACTGTGCGCACTTATCGGGCAATCTTCGACGAAGCTGCCACGGATGCCGTGATTGAACACCACAGTTCGCTCGACCCCAGTGGGGAGTCGCAACAGCATCGCCAGGCCTGCGAGAACTGGGATGCTCCCATCATCGTTACAACAAGCGTGCAATTCTTTGAGACGCTTTACGCCAACCACAAACGCCCCTGCCGCAAGCTACACCGCATCGCGAATAGCGTCGTGCTGTTGGACGAGGTTCAGACCTTTCCATTCGGGATGCTCGATCCGATCCTGCTTGGGCTCAAGAATCTTTGCGTTCATTTTCGGACGAGCATCGTGTCGATGACGGCAACACAGCCGCTGCTGCGCGAGGAGGGAAGGGATCGCGAGATCGTCCCCGAACCCAAGCGGCTTTACGAGGTGATGAAGGATCGATTTCAGCTTGTGTGGCTCGGGAGACCAGACACGGCTGTCGATTGGCAAACTGTCGCCAGTGAGGCGCTCCAGCATGAACGAGTCTTGGTAATCGTTCATGCTCGCCGCGACGCGGAGGATCTGGCGCGTATGCTCGGACCGGAGTGCATCCACCTCTCGGCTAGAATGTGCGCCGCGCATAGGCTGGAGGTGCTTGATCGGGTCAGAAGTATTCTCGCCGGTGGAGGACATTGTCGCGTGGTGGCAACGCAACTGGTTGAGGCTGGCGTCGATATCGACTTTCCTGTTGTATTTCGCGCCTTCGCCGGATTGGAAACCCTTGCACAGGCCGCGGGCCGATGCAATCGCGAGTATGCCCCGGTCCCTGGACGATTCATCGTGTTTCGAGCGCCCACGCAGCCGCCTGCCGGTTCGCTTCGAGCAGGCCTCAATGTCGCGCTTGGGTTTTATCAAGACGGTAGAATCGATCTCCACGATCCGGATATTTTTCCGCTTTATACTAGGGCGGTTTTGCAGACACGGGAGTCTGATGAGAGCCAGGTTTTGACGAGCGAACGCGACCATGATTTCCCCGAGTCGGCCAGGCGGTTCAAAATGATCGACCAGTCTGGAGCAACGGTGGTTGTGCCATATGAAGAAGGATGGGAGCGTGCCAAGACACTGCGCCAAATCGGGCCTTCGCGCGACGGGCTGCGCGGCATTCAGCGCTATACCGTAACGCTCTACGAACAGGAGCTTCGCAGATTGCGCCGCGAGGGGTTGATTGAGCCGCTTTTTGCACCGACCGAGACCGAGGCTCCCTCTTTTCAGGAGACGCTCTGGGTGATTCCAGGCGACGTGCAGCCGTCTCCGTACTCTGATCGTTTCGGGCTCAGTTGGCAGGCGGTGGAAGATGAGCCATCGACGTTGATGGCGTAAAGAGGGAGGGGCTGAATCAACGACCCAATTTCCTTAATACCCGGCTTGATACCCGGCACTCCCGTCCCGGTTGATCTTCCACTTTCCGGGTCGTCTCGGCGTTATGCTACTTCCAAATCATCGGAGTCCCGGAATGAATCCGTCTAATTTTCGCATCCGTATTCGCGGGCCTTTGGCCTGTTTTACGCGGCCCGAGTTCTCAACCGAGCGCCTCTCCTATGAAGTCATCACGCCTTCGGCGGCGCGCGGCGTTCTTGAGGCCGTTCTTTGGAAGCCGGCTATTCTCTGGCGGATTCATGCCGTGCATGTCCTGAGCGAGATCAAGTGGACCGAGTTTCGCCGCAACGAGGTGAACAAGCGCGTGTCAACGAGCGATGCTACTTCGGCTGCAAATGGAAGAGCAGGCCTGCGCGACTACTTTGCGGATGAGGATCGCGCGCAAAGAAACACGGTTGCACTGAGAGATGTAGACTACGTCGTCGATGCCTCGATCACTATGACGGAGCGTGCCGGCGCAGAAGACAACCTGCTCAAGTTCCAGGCCATGTTCGAGCGCAGGTTGCGAAGCGGCCAGCACATCTATCAGCCATATCTCGGCTGCCGAGAGTTTCCCGCGTATGTGGAAGCGGCGGATGCGATCCCGGCCGCGATTGGCGAAACCAGGGAGTTGGGCTGGATGCTGGATGACATGGACTACGGCGCGGATCGTCGTCCGCGCTTTTTTCAGGCGCGTCTGGAAAATGGGTTGATGCAGGTGCCTGCCTGGGAAGAGGCGGTGACCGCATGATTCTGGAATCGCTGTGCGCATTAGCCGAGCGGGAGAGATTGATCGATCAACCGGCGTTTCAAAGCGTTCCCGTGCGCTGGATCATCGATCTCGACGAGCAGGGGCAGTTTCGAACTCTCACCGATACCGCTTACACGGTGCAAGAGGAGGGAAGGCGCAAGCCGAGACAGGAATTCAAGCGCATGTCCGTCCCACGCCGAACGGTGCGGCCCGGTCAAGTGACCAAGCCGGGATTCCTGGTAGATAACGCACAATATGTGCTTGGAATTCAACCAGAGGGCGCTGATGCGAAAAAGATTCCGATGGAAACGTACCGGCAATCATTCCTTGATTTGCTACTGAAAGCGCAATCGGCAGTGAACAGCCCCGTTCTGAATGCCGCCATCGCGTTTCTTGAAAATGACGAACAACGTGGCAAGGCGGCGGCGGATTTGCAAGCGCGCCGTTTTGCATCGAACGAGTGGATTACGTTCCGTCTCCGTGGTGATTTTCTGCACGAATCACCGGCGGTTCGGAGCTGGTGGGGAACTCAGAGCGAAAGTGGAGATGCGGAAGCTGAAAAGCGGCAATGCCTTATTTGCGGACGGTTCAAAGTGCCCGCACGCATCCATGACGGCCTCAAGCTGCCTGGCGCGGTTACTTCCGGTGTTCCGTTGGTCTCATTCAATGAGCGGGCCTTTGAAAAGTACGGTCTCAGCGGAAACGAAAACGCTCCTGTCTGCCGTGCCTGCATGGTGGCGTATGTGAATGCGCTCCGGCGGTGTCTCGACGATAAGTACCCAAACCCCGAGGGCGGAACATTTCCGCAGCAGAGTATACGACTGAGCAACGATACAACCGCTGTGTATTGGGATGAGCAATCTTCCGATTTGATCGGGGCGCTCTGGTGGCTGAACAATGACGACCCATCGGCAGTGAAGGCCATCTTGCAATCTGCATGGAAGGGCGAACGGCCAGCTTTCTCAAAGGCTAGATTCTACTGTCTAATCCTCACTGGCGCACAAGGCCGCGCTGCGGTGCGTGGTATGCACACCAGTACGGTGGAACAGGTTGCAGAGCAGGTTAAAAGCTATTTCGAGTGTATTGAAGCTGCGGGATATGCGGAAAATCCTGCGCCCATCTTCGTTCTCGTCCGTTCTCTTGCCGTGCAGGGAAAGCTGGATAGCCTACCTCCGGGATTGGCTGCCGAGGTCCTTCTCTCAGCCGTCCTTGGCAAGCCATTGTCTAACCGCTTCCTTGCCGGCGCCGTCGGCCGTATCCGCGCCGAACGCGATGTGACGCGGCCACGGGCGGCGCTGCTTAATCTTTACTTTCAACGTAATAGGGGAGGTGTTCCCATGTCGCTCGATACCGTATCCACCGATCCTGCCTATCGTTACGGGCGATTGCTGGCCGTACTTGAGGCACTGCAGATCAACTACCACAGCGGAAGAAAACCCAACAGCACCATCGTGGATCGCTTCTATGCCGCCGCTTCCACTCGCCCTGCAACCGTCTTTCCGCGACTGCTCACGCTTGCCCAGAATCACCTCAAGACAGCGTCTTACGCTGACTTCTTCGGCAAGCAGATCACTGAGGTTCTGGATGGACTGGACGGAGCCAACGGCTTTCGCCCCACACTGAGCATTGAACAGCAGGGACGGTTTGCATTGGGTTACTTCCATCAACGCGCGGACCGGTTCAAAAAGTCCGTACAAACAGGCGAGATCATTCCAGCTTCCATCGATCCCGCCACCGAGGAGAAGCAAGCATGAGCAGCCGTGCGGTATTTGACCAAGATAAGCCCCTGGAGCATCGCTACGAGATCGTGCTGCTCTTCGACGTAACCAATGGGAACCCGAACGGCGATCCTGACGCCGACAACCAGCCTCGCGTCGATCCCGAAACCGGGCATGGCCTGGTTACCGATGTTTCCATTAAGCGTAAAATTCGCAACTTCGTGACGCTTACCCACCCTGAAACGGGTTTTGAGATTTACGTGAAGGAGCGGGGTATCCTAGCCAACGAGCAAAAACGCGCATACTCCGCTCTGGGCATCGAACCGGACGGCAAGAAGATCAACGATGCCCGGACCTGGATGTGTAAGAACTTTTACGACGTGCGTACCTTTGGCGCTGTGATGACCACCGGCAAGGCGGAACAGGAAGAGGACGCAGAGGCAGGTCGCAAGGGCCGAAGCAAAGGAGCGAAGCTGTGGAACTGCGGTCAGGTGCGCGGCCCCGTCCAGTTTGCCTTTGCGCGCTCGCGCGATCCCATCTTCAGCATCGCACACACCATTACACGCGTTGCCCTCACCAACGCATCGGATGTGAAGCAAGAAGCGCAAACCTCGGAAGAGGGCGAGGAAAAGGCTGGCAGTGGGCAGATGGGCCGCAAGCACGGCGTCCTATATGCCCTTTACGAGATGCACGGCTTTGTCTCACCCTTCCTTGCAAAGGACACAGGCTTTACCGAAAAGGATCTTGGTGTGCTGATCGAAGCCTTGAAGAATGCATTCGAGCTGGACCGCTCTGCCGCGCGTGGCGAGATGGCAGTGCGCGGACTCTGGCTTTTCGAGCACAACACCGCGCTGGGTAACGCGCCTGCGCATAAAGTCTTCGAGTCCATCAAGTTGGGGCGGGAGGAGTCTTTGATCCCGCGCCTGTTCGCGGACTACACATTGACAGCCCCCGAAGACGGTGCCGAGGTTCTCTCCGGCGTTCGTTCCTGGCGTTACGTGTAGCTCATGTATGCCGAGGATCAACTCCTGCCGCTCTCCGGACTCCAGCACCTGATGTTCTGTGAGCGGCAATGGGCTTTGATTCACCTCGAACAGCAATGGGAAGAGAATCGCCTCACCGCAGAAGGCAATCTGCTTCATGAGGCTGCTCATCAAGAGGGCAAGGAGTCTCGTCCTGACGTGAAGATTTGCCGCGGGCTCCGATTGCGCAGTCTTCGCCTGGGGCTATCTGGACAGGCAGACATCGTAGAGTTTCGTGATCACCAGCCTTTTCCGGTCGAATACAAACGTGGCAAGCCAAAGGCCGATCTCAGCGACAGGATTCAACTTTGTGCGCAAGCGATGTGTCTTGAGGAAATGCTCGATCTTACGATTCCGTGCGGCGCTCTTTTTTACGGGACTACCCGTCGCCGTCTGGATGTGGTTTTCGACGAGATTCTGCGGCCTGAGGTCGAGCGCTTGGCGGAGCGAATGCACGATCTCTACAGGAAGAGATGTACTCCCATCGTGGAGTACGCCCCCAAGTGCGACAACTGTTCTCTGCTTGAAGTCTGCCTCCCGAAGCAGAGAAAGGATGCCAGCCGCTATCTGCTTTCCAGTATCCGAGTTGCGGTTGAGGGACAACAACAATGAAAAGATTGTTGAATACACTTTATGTGAGTACACAAGGGGCCTATCTCTCGCGTGAGAGCGAAACGATTCATGTTCGCGTCGAGCAGGAGACGCGTATGCGTGTCCCGATTCAGCAGCTTTCTTCGGTCGTATGTCTTGGCAACGTGGCCCTTAGCTCCGGATTTCTCGCGCTGTGCTCCGAGAATGGCGTGAGCGTCAGTTGCCTCACAGAGCAAGGGCGATTTCAAGGGCGGATGGAGGGGCCTGTTCGTGGCAATGTGCTCTTGCGAAGACAACAATACCGGGCAGCCGACAATCCCAGTGCCTCATCCAGCATTGTCACCGCAATAGTAGCCGCAAAAATTGCAAATGCGCGCAATGTGCTGCTACGCGCTGCGCGCGAACATCCCACAGCAGAAGAAAAGGAAAAGCTGACAGAGGCAGCGATCCGGATTGCATCGACACTGAGAGCACTCACAATTGATCCCAAGTTTGATGTCGATACGCTGCGAGGGGTCGAAGGGGACGCCGCCCGTGCCTATTTCGACGTTTTCAATTCGCTCATTCTCGCGCAGAAGGAAGACTTTACCTTTACCCAGCGCTCACGCCGCCCGCCGCTCGACAATCTGAATGCGCTGCTTTCGTTTCTCTATACGCTTCTCACCCATGAAGCCGTAGGAGCGCTGGAATCGGTCGGACTCGATCCAGCGGTCGGCTTTCTGCACGCCGACCGCCCCGGACGCCCAAGTCTCGCGCTCGATTTGGCGGAAGAGTTTCGTGCGCCGGTATCGGACCGGCTTGCGCTCTCGCTCATCAATCGCCGCCAGATTCAAGGCAAACACTTTGAGCATACGGCCAGCGGGGCGGTCAGTCTCACCGATGTCGGGCGGCGGGAAGTCATTCAGGTCTGGCAGGAACGCAAGCGCGAGGAACTGCAACATCCGTATCTCAATGAACAGTGTCCCTGGGGCTTGCTTCCGTACACCCAGGCGCTCCTCTTGGCCCGCCATCTACGCGGTGACCTGAATGCGTATCCGGCATTCTTCTGGAAGTGACTCATGCTTGTTCTCATTACTTACGATGTAGCGACATCGGATGACGGCGGAAGGCAACGTTTGCGGCGTGTTGCGCGTCTATGCGTTGACCACGGTCAACGCGTTCAGTTCTCCGTCTTCGAGTGCTTGCTGGAACCTGCCCAATGGGTCAAGCTGCGGGCTGCACTTCTGGATGAAATCGATCCGGGAAAAGACAGCTTGCGTTTCTACTTTTTGGGTGCAAACTGGAAGCATCGCGTCGAACACTCCGGGGCTAAGCCAACCTATGACCCGGAGGGAACGATGCTTATCTGATGGGTGCCTGCTCACCTTCCTGAGCGCGGGCGAACCGCAAGCGCCCATAAAATGCCTAGCAGGTTCGCGCTGACCATATATTCTTGATTCCAAGACTCTTCTCTCCGCAACCTCAGTGGAAGCATTCTTGGAGACACCTTTTGAAGTGGGGTCCGCGCAATCATCGATGCAGCGCGTTGGAACAGAATGAGTTAAAGTGGAACCGTCGCGCCCCGCGCGGGGCGCGTGGATTGAAACCTCGTAGCACACTTCATTGCGGAGGCGTCCGTTGTCGCGCCCCGCGCGGGGCGCGTGGATTGAAACCTGTTCTGCGTGGCGAAAGCCGCTGGAGTGCTCGTCGCGCCCCGCGCGGGGCGCGTGGATTGAAACAATTCCGACGATCACCGCGCCCACCATCTGGCAGGTCGCGCCCCGCGCGGGGCGCGTGGATTGAAACGCGTGGATACCGGAGCGACGCTCAACCAAGGCAGCGTCGCGCCCCGCGCGGGGCGCGTGGATTGAAACGAGTTGGCGGCATTCTGCGAGTTTGTTGCGACGCGTCGCGCCCCGCGCGGGGCGCGTGGATTGAAACACGTTGTACGCGAACTGCGCGCGCGCGGGGTGCGCGTCGCGCCCCGCGCGGGGCGCGTGGATTGAAACTCTCCTCAGCCGCCAGCGGCAAGCTCGGCGGCATCGTCGCGCCCCGCGCGGGGCGCGTGGATTGAAACTCCGTGGCGGTTTTTCAGGGTCCAGCGATGAGCTGGTCGCGCCCCGCGCGGGGCGCGTGGATTGAAACCTGCAACGCCTACTACTCCGGCGGCGACATCTACGTCGCGCCCCGCGCGGGGCGCGTGGATTGAAACGGTGGCGTAGTTGGTGCCGCCCTCGTAGACGATGTCGCGCCCCGCGCGGGGCGCGTGGATTGAAACAACCGCTCGAAAGGAGCACCCCTGCCATGAAAAACGTCGCGCCCCGCGCGGGGCGCGTGGATTGAAACGAGTACCCCACCGCCGATGAATGCGCACCCAGCGACGTCGCGCCCCGCGCGGGGCGCGTGGATTGAAACCGATTGCGCCTGGTCGGCACTCAGGCCGTCGTCCGTCGCGCCCCGCGCGGGGCGCGTGGATTGAAACATGGTCGGGTGGCTTTCGCTTTTCGATGGCCGGTGTCGCGCCCCGCGCGGGGCGCGTGGATTGAAACCTCCTGAAAGAGCGCCGGTAACTGTCCCGGCGTGGTCGCGCCCCGCGCGGGGCGCGTGGATTGAAACAACGCCGACCCCGCCGACACCATCCCCGATGGCCGTCGCGCCCCGCGCGGGGCGCGTGGATTGAAACCTTCCGATGAGGCTGAGTTAGCTATAGCAAGTCGCCGTCGCGCCCCGCGCGGGGCGCGTGGATTGAAACCAAATGTGGCGTTGTTTTTCGCCCAGATGATGACGTCGCGCCCCGCGCGGGGCGCGTGGATTGAAACTCAATTACCAGGTGAGTCATGCGGTCCTCTCTTGTCGCGCCCCGCGCGGGGCGCGTGGATTGAAACTACGCGGTCACCGCGCCCAACTCGGGTGGCGGCAAGTCGCGCCCCGCGCGGGGCGCGTGGATTGAAACGACCTCATTTGAGGGGGCAAAATGGGAAGTGGGCGTCGCGCCCCGCGCGGGGCGCGTGGATTGAAACGATGTACGGTTTACACTCGGGCGGGATCTCGTAGTCGCGCCCCGCGCGGGGCGCGTGGATTGAAACCTGTTGGTGACTGGGACGCTGCTGCTGGCGAAGGACGTCGCGCCCCGCGCGGGGCGCGTGGATTGAAACGCCGCGCGACTCTCAACTCCTGGAGGAGAACATGAACGTCGCGCCCCGCGCGGGGCGCGTGGATTGAAACCACGTGAAAACCGCCACTGGCGTGGTGTTCGGAGGTCGCGCCCCGCGCGGGGCGCGTGGATTGAAACCTATTTTGCGACATGAAAAGAGGCGCGCTTAGAGTCGCGCCCCGCGCGGGGCGCGTGGATTGAAACACCCATGGAGGCAGTTATGAACGTCACACTTTCGTCGCGCCCCGCGCGGGGCGCGTGGATTGAAACATGGAGCACAAGGAGACCGAAGCCGAGGCCGACGAGTCGCGCCCCGCGCGGGGCGCGTGGATTGAAACCGAAAAGTTGGGCCGCTCTGCATTCCTGATGGAGTCGCGCCCCGCGCGGGGCGCGTGGATTGAAACACCATCCAAAGAGACTGCGCACCACCCCGGTATTGTCGCGCCCCGCGCGGGGCGCGTGGATTGAAACCAGAGCTTCTGCTCGCTTGCCGGGAAGAAATTAGTCGCGCCCCGCGCGGGGCGCGTGGATTGAAACAGGTCCGCTTCGGCCTTGGTTTTGCGCAAAACAGTCGCGCCCCGCGCGGGGCGCGTGGATTGAAACCGATGTATCCCACAAAAGTACAGCGCTGTCCCTGGTCGCGCCCCGCGCGGGGCGCGTGGATTGAAACGGTCCAGGACGTCAGTTTCCTTGCAGATTTTCCCGTCGCGCCCCGCGCGGGGCGCGTGGATTGAAACTGAAACTCGTGGTGCAGAATGAGAATCTGGCCGACGTCGCGCCCCGCGCGGGGCGCGTGGATTGAAACCTTTGCGTTATCCATGGGGAATCTCCTCGCTCTCGTCGCGCCCCGCGCGGGGCGCGTGGATTGAAACATGCTCAGAGAGACAGATCAGCGCAGTAAGTGGCGTCGCGCCCCGCGCGGGGCGCGTGGATTGAAACCAGGTAATCGGGATGCTTTGGCGTGTCGGTGTGCGTCGCGCCCCGCGCGGGGCGCGTGGATTGAAACCTTGGTCAGTGTGAGCGTCGGCGCGGTTGCCTTGGTCGCGCCCCGCGCGGGGCGCGTGGATTGAAACATGGTGGGGTTTGCCCTTTGAGCCTGGCCGGACGTGTCGCGCCCCGCGCGGGGCGCGTGGATTGAAACAACACAGCAGACGGGCGGGTATACACATCGCTGGTCGCGCCCCGCGCGGGGCGCGTGGATTGAAACAATCAGGCTCCGTTCGTAACCGGCGGAGGAATTTGTCGCGCCCCGCGCGGGGCGCGTGGATTGAAACCTCGCTGTGATCGGCGGAACAGTGGCAGTTCGCGTCGCGCCCCGCGCGGGGCGCGTGGATTGAAACGGCAAAGACCAGGACGCCGGCGCCATGCAGCGGGGTCGCGCCCCGCGCGGGGCGCGTGGATTGAAACAGGACTACGGCCGCCGCATTGAATCGCCGCAGACGTGTCGCGCCCCGCGCGGGGCGCGTGGATTGAAACATGAATGAGGCATAATCGATGAAGCGATCCCAATGTCGCGCCCCGCGCGGGGCGCGTGGATTGAAACAACATGAAAAGAAGATAGAAACAGGAAACAACCGTCGCGCCCCGCGCGGGGCGCGTGGATTGAAACACCTTCAACCTGGGCAGCAGCCGGCTTCGCCATTGTCGCGCCCCGCGCGGGGCGCGTGGATTGAAACCCGCTCATCTTCCCGTCACTATCGCGCCAGCCCGTCGCGCCCCGCGCGGGGCGCGTGGATTGAAACACTCTATGCGGGCCAGGATGTAATTCTGGCCGGGTCGCGCCCCGCGCGGGGCGCGTGGATTGAAACAATGACAAGATGATCCTCTCCACCATCGATGCGGTCGCGCCCCGCGCGGGGCGCGTGGATTGAAACCTGCAATCGCTGCATACGCACATCGGCAATCTCGTCGCGCCCCGCGCGGGGCGCGTGGATTGAAACTACTCCGATGGCGGTGTGGTTCGCGTCGATACGGGTCGCGCCCCGCGCGGGGCGCGTGGATTGAAACTTCGCTGAAGATCTCGCGCGGCGACCATTTAGGAGTCGCGCCCCGCGCGGGGCGCGTGGATTGAAACTTCGCTGAAGATCTCGCGCGGCGACCATTTAGGAGTCGCGCCCCGCGCGGGGCGCGTGGATTGAAACGTGAGTGCGTCTCCCATGGGTATCAACCTATCGGTCGCGCCCCGCGCGGGGCGCGTGGATTGAAACATTGTGATTGTGGATCTGACCAAGCAGACGCCCGGTCGCGCCCCGCGCGGGGCGCGTGGATTGAAACAGTTGCTTCGGAGCGTGTGAATGGTGAGCCGGAGTCGCGCCCCGCGCGGGGCGCGTGGATTGAAACCATCCGTCCCGCCCGTCCAGACGAAGGTTTTGGCGCGTCGCGCCCCGCGCGGGGCGCGTGGATTGAAACCAGGCAATGCAGTACTCAATTGCGCGGCGCACAATGTCGCGCCCCGCGCGGGGCGCGTGGATTGAAACCGCGCCTCCCTCCACCGTGGACGGTTACGGCGTCGTCGCGCCCCGCGCGGGGCGCGTGGATTGAAACCGCAACAACGCCTTGGTAGGCGAAACCTTTGCCCCGCGTCGCGCCCCGCGCGGGGCGCGTGGATTGAAACAATGCAGATTTCATCGGCCCGTGGGTTGAGCGGGTCGCGCCCCGCGCGGGGCGCGTGGATTGAAACCACTCCAAGCCTTTGTAGAGTTGTCCCAGGCCAGGTCGCGCCCCGCGCGGGGCGCGTGGATTGAAACGTCTATGGCCTGGTTGACCAAATCACCGTCAAGGTCGCGCCCCGCGCGGGGCGCGTGGATTGAAACACGCGGCCAGCTCTGCATGGTGCCGGCCAATTCCGGTCGCGCCCCGCGCGGGGCGCGTGGATTGAAACTTACACCACCACGACCGCTGTGTTCCATACAACTGTCGCGCCCCGCGCGGGGCGCGTGGATTGAAACCACCTCTTATCAACCAAGCTCACCCTGCGCACCGGTCGCGCCCCGCGCGGGGCGCGTGGATTGAAACTTCATTTCTGGTAGCCATTGTGGTAACAAAATCGTCGCGCCCCGCGCGGGGCGCGTGGATTGAAACTTCATTTCTGGTAGCCATTGTGGTAACAAAATCGTCGCGCCCCGCGCGGGGCGCGTGGATTGAAACATTCTGGCGCGCTCAATACAAAGCCGAACTCCGCGTCGCGCCCCGCGCGGGGCGCGTGGATTGAAACAACACGAAAAGAAGATAGAAACAGGAAACAACCCGTCGCGCCCCGCGCGGGGCGCGTGGATTGAAACACCTATGAATCCGCAATTGCCGCCGATCCCAACAGTCGCGCCCCGCGCGGGGCGCGTGGATTGAAACAACGACAAGATGATCCTCTCCACCATCGATGCGGTCGCGCCCCGCGCGGGGCGCGTGGATTGAAACCCCGGTTTGGGTGAGGTCAGAGTAAGAGCTGGCGGGTCGCGCCCCGCGCGGGGCGCGTGGATTGAAACAGGCGCACGGCACATTCATGCACCCCGCGGCGCGTGTCGCGCCCCGCGCGGGGCGCGTGGATTGAAACTCGGCGAAGACCTCGTCCGGAGCATGGCCATCCAGTCGCGCCCCGCGCGGGGCGCGTGGATTGAAACTTTGCCGCTGACTTGGCGACTTACTGCTGTCGTCGTCGCGCCCCGCGCGGGGCGCGTGGATTGAAACCTGGATTGCCACCGGAACAAGCATCGAATGGCCATGTCGCGCCCCGCGCGGGGCGCGTGGATTGAAACCACCGCCGCTCCCGCAACCGAATCAGCGGCTCTAGTCGCGCCCCGCGCGGGGCGCGTGGATTGAAACTGGGCGCTTGCTCAAATTGATCGAACGCCCAAGCGTCGCGCCCCGCGCGGGGCGCGTGGATTGAAACCAGGGATGCGTCATCCCCCGCGCCATCGTCGGCAGTCGCGCCCCGCGCGGGGCGCGTGGATTGAAACAGCTCGGGCGGCGGTAATCTTTTTCGTCCGGCATAGTCGCGCCCCGCGCGGGGCGCGTGGATTGAAACTATCCCCGAGCGATGCAACTCTTCCATCTTCCGGATGTCGCGCCCCGCGCGGGGCGCGTGGATTGAAACATCCGCCGGATGCGATCTACTTGTTCCCGCATCAGTCGCGCCCCGCGCGGGGCGCGTGGATTGAAACCACCTGGATCGCGCCTCGCCAGTCAGGATGCCAGGGTCGCGCCCCGCGCGGGGCGCGTGGATTGAAACCTCCATCGCTTGCGGCGCTTCAGTTAGCGCCAGGTCGCGCCCCGCGCGGGGCGCGTGGATTGAAACTGCTGATCCTTGGCGGCTTATACCTCGCGCCCTGCGTCGCGCCCCGCGCGGGGCGCGTGGATTGAAACTGTTCTGTTCTGTTCTGTATCTGTTCTGTTCTGGTCGCGCCCCGCGCGGGGCGCGTGGATTGAAACCCATGATTACCGAAACAACCAACCGCATGTTGCACGTCGCGCCCCGCGCGGGGCGCGTGGATTGAAACACGTCCATTCCCAAGCCTCTCGACCCCATCACCGTGTCGCGCCCCGCGCG
The DNA here is from genome assembly GCA_963716385.1 of uncultured Acidobacteriaceae bacterium. GTDB lineage: Bacteria > Acidobacteriota > Terriglobia > Terriglobales > Acidobacteriaceae > Telmatobacter. The sequence continues at coordinate 4,139,095 of OY970305.1, read as the reverse complement.
GGGCGCGTGGATTGAAACAATTTTGCCTGAGTGGGGTGACAGTCTACGCGAGGGTCGCGCCCCGCGCGGGGCGCGTGGATTGAAACAATTTTGCCTGAGTGGGGTGACAGTCTACGCGAGGGTCGCGCCCCGCGCGGGGCGCGTGGATTGAAACATTGACGAGGTCCCAGATTTGGGTGTCGGTGAGGTCGCGCCCCGCGCGGGGCGCGTGGATTGAAACCTCGTATGGCGACTATTCCGAAACAGGTATCGCCGTCGCGCCCCGCGCGGGGCGCGTGGATTGAAACACAATCAGCACGCAGGCGTTGTAGGAAGTGATGTCGTCGCGCCCCGCGCGGGGCGCGTGGATTGAAACCATTGCTCAGCCAAAAATTCGAGGTCTGTACGTTGTCGCGCCCCGCGCGGGGCGCGTGGATTGAAACATCTGTTCAAGCCGCCCCGCGCTGTAGGCTTTTCCGTCGCGCCCCGCGCGGGGCGCGTGGATTGAAACCTGGAAGCTATCTTTCTTGGTGTTTCCAACGGTGGTCGCGCCCCGCGCGGGGCGCGTGGATTGAAACCTTGGTCAGTGTGAGCGTCGGCGCGGTTGCCTTGGTCGCGCCCCGCGCGGGGCGCGTGGATTGAAACAATGGCAGCGGTTGGGTGCTCACCAACGTTTTTAGTCGCGCCCCGCGCGGGGCGCGTGGATTGAAACCTGTCATCGCCCCGCCTCCCTCCTAAAATGCGCGTCGCGCCCCGCGCGGGGCGCGTGGATTGAAACACGTCGTCCGCGATGGTGTAATTCAGGTTTTGAGTCGCGCCCCGCGCGGGGCGCGTGGATTGAAACAGTTCCCAATCCTCACCCCCAAGATCAAGCAGCCAGGTCGCGCCCCGCGCGGGGCGCGTGGATTGAAACTCTCCCTTGTGCGGGACGATGTGATCTGTCTCCGGTCGCGCCCCGCGCGGGGCGCGTGGATTGAAACGATGAGCTACGGCATCGTAGACCTGGCCGACGCAAGTCGCGCCCCGCGCGGGGCGCGTGGATTGAAACTGGGTGTAGGTCCCGGTGTGCGAATTGATGGTGCCGCGTCGCGCCCCGCGCGGGGCGCGTGGATTGAAACATGGGATCTGGCACAACACTTGAGGCCGCCAAAGTCGCGCCCCGCGCGGGGCGCGTGGATTGAAACAACGAATAAAGGAAATAAGACTGTCCAGGCCGTGGTCGCGCCCCGCGCGGGGCGCGTGGATTGAAACAGCAAAGGAAGCTTCATGACAAAGCCCAAGGACGTCGCGCCCCGCGCGGGGCGCGTGGATTGAAACTATTCGGAACTGGTCCTCATCCTTGAGGGTTACCAGTCGCGCCCCGCGCGGGGCGCGTGGATTGAAACTTCGTCGATTCCGTACTCGTCGCGCATTTCCGCGTCGCGCCCCGCGCGGGGCGCGTGGATTGAAACCGCCGTCTTCGTCGGTAAGCAACGGCAACAGAGCGTCGCGCCCCGCGCGGGGCGCGTGGATTGAAACTTCTTGGGGATCACCGCTTCGTAGTTGGGAAACGTCGCGCCCCGCGCGGGGCGCGTGGATTGAAACACGAAAAGGCCGCAAGATGGAACTATGCAACTCGTCGCGCCCCGCGCGGGGCGCGTGGATTGAAACGTCACAGCAAAGTGCACTATCAGAAAGTGAGTGGTGTCGCGCCCCGCGCGGGGCGCGTGGATTGAAACGTTCGGAGTCTGTTTCGGAATCCGGTACGGGCGAACGTCGCGCCCCGCGCGGGGCGCGTGGATTGAAACAAGGAGCTTGGGATTCAGCGGTAAAGAAGTGGATGTCGCGCCCCGCGCGGGGCGCGTGGATTGAAACATTCCGTACACCTCGTTGCTGGGCCAATTAGCCGCCGTCGCGCCCCGCGCGGGGCGCGTGGATTGAAACCCACGCATCGTAGATAGGCTCCGTCACGTTGTCGATGTCGCGCCCCGCGCGGGGCGCGTGGATTGAAACCCCAAGTTTTTATATCGGGCCACATTCTGTTTCGTCGCGCCCCGCGCGGGGCGCGTGGATTGAAACTTGTAGGCTCGATCGGTTACATCAAACAATTGTCGTCGCGCCCCGCGCGGGGCGCGTGGATTGAAACACCATGTACACCGGCAAGTTCGGCCCACTGCCCCGTCGCGCCCCGCGCGGGGCGCGTGGATTGAAACACACCACATGGAAGGCAACGATCCGGGGCCTATGTCGCGCCCCGCGCGGGGCGCGTGGATTGAAACTTCCGTGGTCTAGGCATTGGGGCGTGTCTTTCTGGTCGCGCCCCGCGCGGGGCGCGTGGATTGAAACCTGCCGGCCGTGGAAACCGCCTACAAGGATGAAGTCGCGCCCCGCGCGGGGCGCGTGGATTGAAACTCAAAATCGGCGGTAACATGGATTCAATGAACGCGTCGCGCCCCGCGCGGGGCGCGTGGATTGAAACAGGCTAACTCGAATGTATTGCAAACACAAATGCAGTCGCGCCCCGCGCGGGGCGCGTGGATTGAAACACCATCACCTTCTCCAACTGCCGCGAAAACGAGAGTCGCGCCCCGCGCGGGGCGCGTGGATTGAAACAAAACGCGTGTTGGCAAGAAAATAGCGAACTTGGTCGCGCCCCGCGCGGGGCGCGTGGATTGAAACAATGGCGTCTTTGACCAATCCGGTAGCGCATGGCGTCGCGCCCCGCGCGGGGCGCGTGGATTGAAACTACGCCAGCAGCGGATGAGCAATGACTCGTCACAAGTCGCGCCCCGCGCGGGGCGCGTGGATTGAAACCCCAGTCGCCCGCGCCTCCACTGTGCCACGTCGGTCGCGCCCCGCGCGGGGCGCGTGGATTGAAACAATTCGGCCCCTTCGCCACCTCCAACACCGTCGTCGTCGCGCCCCGCGCGGGGCGCGTGGATTGAAACCAGACCACGGGAGACTCTTCCCCGAAATCACCAAGTCGCGCCCCGCGCGGGGCGCGTGGATTGAAACACTTTCAACCTGGGCAGCAGCCGGCTTCGCCATGTCGCGCCCCGCGCGGGGCGCGTGGATTGAAACAAACGCCAGAATGTCAGCCCAAGTGAGCGGCTTGGTCGCGCCCCGCGCGGGGCGCGTGGATTGAAACCTGGAAGCTATCTTTCTTGGTGTTTCCAATGGTGGTCGCGCCCCGCGCGGGGCGCGTGGATTGAAACTGCATTGCGCCAGAAAGAGCTTGAGGCCGCGGAAGTCGCGCCCCGCGCGGGGCGCGTGGATTGAAACTATCCCCGAGCGATGCAACTCTTCCATCTTCTGGTCGCGCCCCGCGCGGGGCGCGTGGATTGAAACAGTGTTGCCCACCGCCTCAAAGCGCGCCCGGTAGGTCGCGCCCCGCGCGGGGCGCGTGGATTGAAACCCCTTCACATTGTCCTCCCCACCGCAACGTGCCGGCCGTCGCGCCCCGCGCGGGGCGCGTGGATTGAAACTCCCCCGCGAATGCTGGGTTACCAGATGCCTCGTTGTCGCGCCCCGCGCGGGGCGCGTGGATTGAAACAACAGGATAGCCAAGCCATCCAGAAAGAGCGATTCGTCGCGCCCCGCGCGGGGCGCGTGGATTGAAACTGTTCCGCCCGTTCCTCATAGCCTCCAGTTTGGACGTCGCGCCCCGCGCGGGGCGCGTGGATTGAAACTCCTGCCAGTAGGATTTCGCATAGGCAAAGTCCTCGTCGCGCCCCGCGCGGGGCGCGTGGATTGAAACACGTCGAGCACCTACACCGTGGCGTGGCCGGCGAACGTCGCGCCCCGCGCGGGGCGCGTGGATTGAAACGAGATCCGTAAATACAAGATGCAAGGTGGAAAGCGCGTCGCGCCCCGCGCGGGGCGCGTGGATTGAAACACCAACGGTGCGGAGGAATTCGCTTTCGAAGCGAAGTCGCGCCCCGCGCGGGGCGCGTGGATTGAAACACGCTCTTGCTCATAAGTTGGCTCCTGTTGCGGGCGTCGCGCCCCGCGCGGGGCGCGTGGATTGAAACTCCATCATCTTGTCTCACAAAATAGATACGAATCTCGTCGTCGCGCCCCGCGCGGGGCGCGTGGATTGAAACGGGATTAGGTTGACAATTTGTGCAAAAGTTGAGGGTCGCGCCCCGCGCGGGGCGCGTGGATTGAAACTGTTTGCATGGGTCCTCCCGAACATCCCAGCGGCAGTCGCGCCCCGCGCGGGGCGCGTGGATTGAAACAACGTGCCCTATCACTCACTGTTCAACGATCTAAGGTCGCGCCCCGCGCGGGGCGCGTGGATTGAAACAACCCGGATCGTCATATCCACGCAAACCTGATCGCGTCGCGCCCCGCGCGGGGCGCGTGGATTGAAACTTGTTATCCATCCCGCCCTCCTAAAACGCACTGGTCGCGCCCCGCGCGGGGCGCGTGGATTGAAACACATCAACCATGGCGGCATTTAACGCCTCCATCTGTCGCGCCCCGCGCGGGGCGCGTGGATTGAAACGGGCGGATCGGGGATGGGCCGGTTGAGAAAGGTGTCGCGCCCCGCGCGGGGCGCGTGGATTGAAACGCGGTCCCGTTCCGCCAGAAAACGGGCGTCATTGGGCCGTCGCGCGGGCTGAAACATCAGTCGTGTGCTCCTCGGTCTTTGGACGGTTCTCTTTTCTCCATCCGTCTCACGGTTCGACTTGTTGTAGTGCATTCTGTTTGAATCGCTCGCTGCTTCATACAATGAACCCACTACACCTCCAGCGCATCCTTCGCGCGAACTCTTTCTGCAACAATCGTTTGCAACGTCGGTCTTCCATGCTCATACACTAATGCTGTAAGATCAGTATCGACAAAGAAGCCATATGCCTGCCGCGAAGAAGGCCACAACCCGACCGAAGCGCAGGGTCGTTTCTCCCGCAGAGAAGCGCACTCAACTCCGGCTCACCGTCGATTCCAAATTCACCAAGAGCCATTTCAACCAACTCTTTTCCGTGCTCAAAATCCGGAGAAAGAACGCCCTCGCTGAACACATCATCATGAGCTTCAAAAGCAAGGCCGCTCAGGCGCAGCTTGTTGCGTTCTACAACAATCAGTGGCTGAACATTCCATTTCAGAGTATCGACACCGCTTTTGTGTTTCCTTTGACCTTCGAGATCGCCGATGAACTGGAAAGAGTTGGCGGAGAGGTTCTCTGCGGGGTGAATCGGTCCAAGGCATTTCGCGTGATGGTGGCCTATTTTGCCTTCGTCCATAAACTGAAGAATCAAACACAGACGGCAGGCGCATAATCTCTTCCTCGCATCTTCCAGGCGAGATGGCACTGGTGCTTTCGAGCGGCATTCGTGCCCGTAGCCGATGCTCAGATACATGCGGTATGTTTCGGCAAGCGCCGCCGCTATGGAAGGTTGAGGCCATCCCGAGCCTTTCAGGTGGGTTCCAGTGATCCTCGAACGCAGTGCGAACAGTCTTCGATCATATTCGAACGCTGTTCGACGTTGTCCGAATTCCGTTCGATCTCTGTGGATTGCGTCACCATCGCTAAGCCGTCAGGCTTAGGGATGGTGTCTTCCTTCAAAGCGAGCGCAGCGAGAATGAGGTTGTCTGGGTACTTTCTTCAATTGATGCTCGCAGAATCAGGCGGCTTTGACTGCAATGCGGGGAGATCGCGATATTGAATTGGCTTTTGCCGCAACTCCAATGCTTAGCCCGAATGCCATGAGGAATTGCATGATGCGCTCTCCAGGTTCCTGTGTCTGCGGTGTTCCATCAGCAGGGTATCGTGACACAGTCCGTTGCATTCGGATTTCGAACAGCGTTAGCGTCGGGTTGTGCTGACTTTGCGAGCCATGACGGGTGGCGCCGGATATGCCCAACGGCATCTGGAACACAGCGACTACTACGATGAAGGCCGTCGTGTTCAAGGTGAATGGCATGGCATGCGGAGCGGAGTTGCTGGGCTTGCGTGGAGAGGTAACGCGGGAGCAATTTGAAGCAGTTCGAGAGGGGTTGCATCCAGAGACTGGAGAATTCCTCCGGCCTCGCCACAGCGCTGACCGCATTGATGCAAATGGAAGCGAACAGAGCAAAGGGAGATCCCTGTACGATCTGACCTTCTCCGCGCCGAAGTCGGTTTCGATTCAAGCGCTCGTCGGTGGCGATGAGCGGTTGATTGCGGCCCACGATATAGCCGTCCGGGAGGCACTCGCTGAGGCAGAAAACTATGCTGCCGCGCGTGTCCGGCTGAACGGTGCGAACGAGGATCGGGCAACGGCCAACTGGATTGTGGCCGCATACCGGCACGACACCAGCCGTGAACTCGATCCGCAACTGCACACCCATGCTGTTACGGCCAATTTGACCTACGACGGAGTGGAAGGGCGCTGGAAGGCATTGCAAGCATCGGGACTGTATGAGCGCCGTGCGTATCTGACGGAAGTTTACCGGAACGCTCTGGCGCGTGAAGTATATAGCCTGGGGTATCAGATTGAGCCGCGCCGCGATTCCAAAGGCAGAGATCATGGATTCGAGATTTGCGGCGTCTCGGATGAATTGCTTGAAAAATACAGCATACGCAGCGCGCAGCGGGACGCCGCCATCGAACGATTCACTGTGGAGCATGGCCGCAAGCCAACCAATAACGAAGTCGCTGTGCTGGTCCGGGAATCCCGCGCAGACAAACTGACGGAAATCTCTACGGAGAGATTAAGGAAACAGCAGCAGGCCAGGTTGTTGCCCGAAGAGGGCCACGCGCTGAAGAATCTGCATAAGAAGTCCTTAAAGCGCGCCCGGCACATTCCGCATGAACCTTCTCAGGAGGCGGAGTCGCTTCAACACGCGAAAGAGCATCTCTTTGAACGCAGTTCGGTCGTGCGTGACCACGAGTTGATGACTGAGGCCTCTGCGGCACGGGCGCGGAAAGATTGATCGCCGTCAACTTCGTGGTGCCCTGGAACTGGAGCAGTCGCAAGGTTCTCTTATCCGGGCAGGGAACAATCTGGCCACACGCGAGAGCCTTGAACGCGAACGACGCATGGTTGCAGCGGTGGACGGTGGCATCGGGCGCTATGAACGCCTGGGCAGGAAGCGAGAATTCAGCCCCTCAGAACGGCTGCGAGAGGAACAACAGCGGGCGGTTCATCAGATCCTTAACTCGCAGGATTTTGCAGTCAATCTGCGCGGAGCCGCTGGCACCGGTAAGACTGCTACACTCACGGAAATCGCCCGCGGTTTACGCGAGGCAGGCCGTGAAGTACTGGCTGTTGCGCCAACGCGCGGCGCGGTTGAGGAGTTGCAGAAAATCGGCTTTCGCGATGCGATGACGATCTCGCGATTGCTGGAAGATCCAAGAGGCGCAAGCCGCGTTGCGCGGCAGAGTGCTGGTCGTGGATGAAGCGGGCATGGTCTCAGGCCGTCAGATGGAAGGCATGCTCAAGCTGGCGGAGCGCGAAGACGCGCGGATTCTGTTTTCCGGAGACACGCGGCAACTTCAGAGCGTCGAGGCATCGGATGCCCTGCGCATTTTGGAGCAGGAATCGCGGATGAAGAGCGTTTCACTGATGGCTGTGCAACGGCAGACGCAGGCCGAATATCGAGACGCCATACAGACGCTACGGCATTCGCCGGAGCAGGGGCTTGAAAAGCTGGAGCAGCTTGGCGCCGTTCGTGAGGTTCCCTACCTGGAGCGCGCACAAGCGGTGGCGTCCGCCTATCGGGCACTCACGTCGAATTCAAACCGCACGGTTCTTGTCGTTGCCGGCACGCATGAGGAGATCGGCAAGATTACCGACGCAATCCGTGAGGAAATGAAGCAGAGCGGCGAACTGGAACGCGGCATTGTCTCCGAGCGTCATGTGCCGCTGCAATGGACCGAGGCGCAAAAGAAAGACCTGGCGAACTACAGGTCAGGACAAGTTCTGCTCTTCCATCGCTCTTCGCATGGGATCGAGAAAGCATGAAGCGCTCACGGTCGAGCGAACAGACAAGTCGGGGCATCGTCGCCAAAGACCAGCATGGCATCGAGCACACGGTGAGTCCGACACAGGCGCGCTCTTTTTCAGTGCATGAACGCCAGCAGATCGAGGTGGCTCCCGGCGACACATTGCTCCTGACGGGCAATCGCCGCGACGCGGCCTTCCGAGCCACCAATGGCGAACTGGTGAAAGTGCGCGATGTCGATGGCGGCCGCATTCATCTTGAGGATGGCCGGACGCTGCCTGCCAATTATCACGAGTTCGATCACGGCTATGCGATTACCGCGCATCGCAGCCAGGGAAAGACTGTAGATGCGGTGATTCTTTCCGCCGATGCGATGAAGCAGGAGCTGTTCTACGTGGGCGCTTCGCGTGGCCGAAGCGAAATCGCAATCATCACGAGCGACCGTGAGCAACTGCGCGAATTGCTCGGCATCTCCACCGCGCGGCCGTCAGCCACAGAGTTGGCGCGGGAGCAAGCTCATTCGGACCTGCCTGAGCACAGTATTCAGCAAGCTCCGGCCCAACAGATCGAACCGCCCGCTCCGCGCCGCAAAACCAGCATCGTTCACGATATTGGTCTGGGTCTTTAGTCAGTGTCGCAGGGCGTTCAAGACGGATGTGCGGCCTATTCAGGCGAATCCAGAGCGCCTTACTGATCCGGCCCGAATGAATGAGACGTTTTGTTCGGCTGAAGCGTCTCATAGGCATGGAGAAGACCGAGGCACATCGACTTCCGCGGGTTGTGTTGAATGAGCGCCGGCGTCGGGCCGTGAAGTTGCGCTTGAAGGGAGCGACGATCGCGGAGACTGTGGTGCAGTGCGAGTTGGGTCGATCGGCGGTGATCCGCGCCATGCAGGCCTACGAGCGCGGCGGCTGGGAGGCCGTGACGGTACCGATTGTCGGCCGGCCGCAGGGTTCGGGCCGCATGTTGACCGCCGAGCAAGAGAAGAAGATTCAGCAACTGATTCAGGATCGCACGCCGGATCAGTTGAAGCTGGCTTACGCACTGTGGACGCGCCAGGCGGTCAGCGAGTTGGTCGAGGCCGTGTACGGCGTAGGTCTGACGGTGCGCAACATGGGCAAGTATTTGAAGCGCTGGGGATTCACACCGCAACGGCCGCTGAAGAAAGCCTATGAGCAGTCCCCCGAGGCGGTCGCGAAGTGGGTGAACGGGGAGTACCCGAAGATCGCTGCGCAGGCCAAACAAGAAGGTGCGGAGATTCAGTGGGGCGACGAGACAGGGCTGCGCTCGGATGATGTGCGCGGCCGCGGCTATGCGCCGAAGGGAAAGACTCCCGTGGGGCTGGCCAATGCCAATCGGTCAAAGCTGAGCGTGATTTCGACGGTGACCAACAAGGGCCAGATGCGCTGGAAGGTCTTCTCCGGAGCGCTGAACGCGAAGATCATGATTGGCTTCATGAATCGGCTTGTGCATGGACGGCAGAAGAGAGTTTTCCTGATTCTGGACAACCTGCGGGTGCATCATTCGAAGGCTGTGAAGAAATGGCTTGCGGAAAACGAAGAGAAGATCCAGGTCTTCTACTTGCCCAGCTACTCGCCAGAGCTGAACCCGGACGAGATGCTCAACGCTGACTTGAAGCAGCATGTGACCAAAGCTGCTCCTGCCAGAAACAAGATCGCCCTGACCCGCACCGCCATCGGCGCCCTGCGCAGCATCTAGAAGCAGCCCGGAAGGGTCGAAAGCTACTTCGGCCAAAAAGACGTCGCCTATGCCGCGTAGGTCACACTCTTCAGGGCCGGATCAATAAGCGGGAGGGTTGTGCGAAAGCATGGCCGCGCGAATTGCCAACTGATAAGCTGCATAAGCCTAGGGACCGATTTGCTTTAGCCATTCGTACACGTGAGCATTGCTCAGGAGAGTTGCGTCAGGGCCGAGGTACGTGACGTTGTCCCCTCGTTGCCATACGATATCGAGAACCCGCTTTTTCGGTGCAACGATGAAGTAGGCAGACGCGGACGAGCCGTCGTACGACCGAAAATTATTGAACACAATCCGCTGTTCAGAATCCCATGAAATCACCAGGTTCCCAGGAGACGCCGTCCCTGTATCTGCGATCAATTCATCTGCTTGATCACCAGCGGTGTGCATCTCAAGTTCCTTGATCCAAGGCTGCCAGTGAAATGAATAGCAGAAGTCTTGCTCTCTGGTTGAGCAGAGCTCGTCCACCATGTACCCATGCGGATATTTTTCGTAGCGAAAACCTCTTCCAGGAGAAACCGTCCCGCTTTCCGATCCTGTCGATCCATCCGGTTCGCCCGCATAGCGCCAAAAGCGTACCGACGGAATCTGAATGTCCGCTCCGACGTAGTTTGTTCCCTTGAGTGGCCCGAGCGGTTCTACCATCCAGTTCCGATCCAAGCGCAGCTCTGTTGTGCCATCAGGCAGCACAACCGCTAATTGGCCCAGCATTTGATCGTCGCCTTCGCCAGCTGCGATTCCCATGACGTTGTACAGGGCAACATTCTCGTCTGCCATCCGGTCCAGCCGCAGCGCCATCAAGCCGAAGCGCGCTCCGATTGTAGGGTTGACCGGCCCCGAATACTGAATCACAGCGCCGTCATAGATGACCGGGCGTGAGTTGAGATCGAGCAGGACGAGCTTTTCCTTTGCCTGATACGGATTCTTCAAGAGATCATACGGATGCAGGGTAAGCCCGGATAAAGGCGGCATCTGCGGTTGGGGAGGCTCGAGGGGCTTCGCTCCCGTCTGCGCTGTCTGCGAGGAACTCGCTACCGGGGAGCCGCCAGAAGCGTCGGCCGTGCTCCCCTTATTTGGGGAGCCACTGCCTCTAACCATCAACATAATCCCAAGAATGATGGAAGCGAGCACCACCAGCCCGCCTACCGCTTTCCTGTTACTCGTCCAGCGGTTTGGTTCCGGGCTCACAGCAGAGAACATTGCCGGCACAATCGAATCGCCACCCTCTACCACAGCCGTGCCGCACTGAGGGCAGAACTTGTCCTGAATGTCGAGTTCTGTTCCGCATCTCTTACATGTCATTGATGGCCCGTTCCCTTGCGTCAGTCAATTCGTTGCTGACCAAGTTCGGCGTCCTTTCGTGCGCATCATTGCTCCATGCCTCTGACCGTTTCAACGAACGTCCCTAGAACATAATGCATTCGATTGAGAATGTCGTCAGCCGATTGGGAGTTTAAGAGCCTGATCGCGGTGTCCTTTGAACGCCGCAGATCCCCAAAACCCTCGGCAATCTCTTGCCAGACCCATTTGGAATCCCTCGTGCCCGGCCCAAGCCTAGATCTTTGAACGCGCTCGCGCCACGGCCTCAACTCCGTCTCATGTTCCCCATCATCCATGCCTTCAAAATTGATTCCAATGATGAGGTGTGGCCATGGTGTCCCATGAGCGGGCGGACACCGCTGTATCCCGGCGTAGGCCACAACCCGCTGCCCGTCTGCAATGAATTCTGATCTCGGCCCCTTGATTAGGCCCCAGGCCTCTTTCTTCAGGCCGTTGTCATCGCCGGCTTTGCACTCGATCTGCTCCTCCTTGAAACGAGCACAAAGGTTGCTCTCAAATTTTTCCACGACCTCCTTATCGATCTGATCAGAGATCTCCCATAGCGCTAGGAGTGTGTTGCGTCTGGCTTCTGAGAGCGGATTGGCTGTGTGCACATTCAATAACAATTCGCGAACTGTGGGGTCCATTTCGGCGGTCATGGCGATCGTTCTCCTATCACTCGGATCGATGAATGCTATTAGATCTTCGATAAAAAACTTGACTCTGCTTGCCTGGGATTTCTCCTTGCATGTTGTCAACCACTGCCGAACAAAAGGTGCATACGGCTGTACCCCCGCGATGCCATCATCACACGCCCGCTTCCACTCCGTGGTTGGGATGCTACATTTACAAGGCTCAACACCGTTCGGTGACAAGTACAGAAGCTTATACCTGCCTGAAGGAAAAGAGCAGCACTTCAGGTAATCCAGGTAGGCTTTAATCTGACCCGGTTGATCAGTCGCACCTTTGGCTTTGCTTTCGATCACCAAACACAACTCCTTCCCAACCTGTATCCACAGATCGATAAACCTCTGTCGTTCGCCGGTCCCAGCATCGAAAGGAATGAAGTAGTTTGGATAGACTTTCGCCCGCTGAAGATCCTCCTCCAACCAGGCATCAGCATTTGTAGATGGCCAAACATTCGTCAAAAGATGGCGGAGGAAAAGAGTTCCTTGCCCGTGCCTTCCCTTCGGCTTCAGCAACGATGCAATTATCTCGGTCTGCTTCGGTTCGTCGTTGTCGAAATAGGCAAGTGCAGAAAACGACGGTGCCCAGAGCTGATTCTCACTGATCTTCCTATCATGTGCCGCCCTTAGCGGCTTTTCGAGAAAATCGAGTAACTCGCAAAGCGAATCAATTGAAATGCGCGCTGAATTAGCCAATGTCGTCTCCATTGAGGTCTTTTGGAGTCAGAATCTCTGCGTCAGCACCCCACCCGAAAAGCCACCGCTTTACTTCCCAGAGGCTTGCGACCTTGAGTGAGAGAATGACGCTGCCATCTGGCTGCAGCTCCAGTGTCTGCGAATCGTGCCAGTCGCGCTCCATGATATACGGCGCTTGATCTGGCGAGAATCGAATCCGTACAAGTTGAGGCTCACCTCCGTGGACTGGAAACGCTGTGCGCTGGAATGCCTCGAAATCGAAGTCATCTCTAATGGAGAAGCGTTGATTCGTCGTGGTGATGCTGTTGATACGCTCGACGGCAAATGTCCGAATCGCCCGCTTCGCATGATCGCACGCTACGAGGTAAAGCCCGCCGCCCGTGTACCAAAGCCGATAAGGGTCCACTGCTCGGGTTTTGGCTTCGGGAGCCTTCAGCGGCTTGTGGGAAATCCTGACCGTGAGCCGATGCCGAATGGCGCGATTCAGAGCTTTGATCGTTTCCGAGGACTTGGTGTAGTCTTTCCATCCTGTGACAGAGACAGCCGTCAGCTCTTTAAGGCGGCGCAGGAGGTCATGTCCCGATGCCGGTAGCTTTGCGCCAACCTTCTGCAAGGCAGTGGTCAAAGCGTCTTGCATCGGGCTTCCGTGGAGCACTTGCAACAGATCGCGACTGAAATACAGCGCCATCAGTTCCGCCAGGGTGAAGGAAAGCTCTGCGGATGGTTTCGTGGGGTCGAGCAGTCGCCAATAAACTGTTCCCTCTCGTGATTCGGACATGACCGGGAACCCCGCAGCTTCCAGCACGCCGATGTCTCGTTGGATCGTGCGCTTGGTCACGCCAAGTTCGGCTTTGAGTTGATCCAGCGACAGACCAAGCCTGCCAGAAAGCAGGCTGACGATTCGCCACTGCCGGGTTAGCTGGTCACCTCTCATGATCCTATTAACCCATTCCAGTCTCATCCTCGCGAGAGGGTGCGACAGATCAGGTCGCGCTACGCAAATTTTCTTTGCGGATGACCCGATGTGTCGTACCGGTAGGATTCAATGCATTCCATGATAAGAACTCTACGCCTCAGCTTGGCAAGCAAATCGACGGAAATTCGGAATGCGCTGGACCAGTACATGCCTTGGGTTCGCTCTTGTCTGGCGGACGATCCGGCTGCCATCGTGCAACTCAGGTTTGACCACTCTCTTGCTTCAATCGCTGCCCACTATCTACTCGGCTCGGGCTGCCAGACCGGGATTCCGCAACGGGCAGAAGAGAACCTTGAAAAGAGACTGGAGCGGATCGAATTCCCGTCAGGGATTACGCCGGCAGTTGCGCTCCGTCAGATTTCCTTGCCGCGCGTCTCCCGACGGTGGTCGGCAGAGTGGCTGGATTGTCCCGTTGCGCTCTATTTCTCCGGTATGACGGGCCCAGTGATCGCGGCGAATATCCCATGCGTAGACGCCGCGAGCCACAGCTCGGAATGGCGGGAGGTCACGCTTGCGAAGCGCCATGACATTCCCGCGCTGCTGATGCTGATGGAGGAAGCTTTCGCCGTGAACCGCTCCATGAAGATCATGGGCGAGGGCAACGTCAACATTCAACCGCTGGGCTGGGACGACCTTGTGCTGGAAGACTCGGTTGTCCGCTTGGTCAAGGAAGACTTTCTTTTGTTTCTGCAGCGTGAGCGGTGGTTCAAAGAACATCGTATACCGTTTCGCCGGGGCTATCTGTTCCACGGCCCTCCTGGAAATGGCAAGAGCAGCGTGATTCGAGCCATGCTTTCAACTCCGGGCATATCCGGATTCACTCTCAATCCATTTAGGCCCTTCTCAGACGACGACATGCTGACCGCGATGTTCAGCGAAGCCGCTCAGATGACGCCGGCCATCATCGTGCTTGAAGACCTCGACCGCTGCTACCCAGTGGACAAAGAACGGGAACCGGAATCACGGATTTCGCTCCAGCAACTCCTCAACCAGTTGGACGGCGTCGGGAGCCAAGACGGAATTATCGTTGTGGCAACTGCGAACAATCCCAGCATTCTGGACGCCGCAATTTTGCGACGGCCCGGACGTTTCGACCGAGTCGTCGGATTCCAGAATCCCTCGGCGGCTCTCCGGCAAAAATACTTACATCAGATGTACACGCCTTTGGTAGACGAAGACTTGACGGAATGCGTCCGTATGACGGCAGACTTTTCATTTGCCCAGCTTCGGGAGGCTTACATTTTGGCCGGACAGATTGCGCTTGAAGGAGACGGTCAGATCAGTTCCGCACGGCTCGCCCAGGCGGTTCGCACGCTTGCCGAAACCATGATGTTGGCAGACCGCAAATGGAACACTCAGGTTGGATTTCGTGAGGCTATGTAGAGCGCAGAGGGCTGGTAGGGCTGAGAATAGAACACCGCTGGCCGGACACGTTGAAAACTGACATTCCCGGAATAGCTGAATAAGCCGAGGTTCTGAGGCCGGTCTCAAGGCTCTCTGACCGCGTACATGGTGCATAGGCTCGGCCTTTACACAGACCGTACTTCGGCTACGCTCCCGCCATCCGAGAATGTCGGAGAGGAGTTTGTTCATCCGGCGGCATTCTTTCGATTTCACAAGATCAAAACGTGCCGGTGTCAATGGTTCTTCAAAGAGCCTTCATCTTCCTCCGGCTACCGACTTCAACTCTGGTTTCCAATGATGCCTTGGCGATTTTTCACAAGGTACAAATCGCCACTCTCACGTGACGTAGACACGCCCGAATGGCCGATGCATCGTCGTAAATAGGAGCGTACGAACGATGTTCGATTCCCGCCATGCTTTCCAACTCCTACTGAATAGCGAACAGGCTGCGGCCCTCGTCAAGGTGAATCAAAAAGCCCTCCGGCGTTACGCGCGCACCGGCCTCGCTGCCGGTCTGCGGGTCGGCAATCTCTGGCGTTTCCGAGTCTCGGATCTTGATTGCCAGTCACAGGACGCGGCGCAGACCGCTATCGACTCGCAAACCGAACAGAGGTACCCTGTTCATAACCACTCGTGCCCGCAACAAAGCAGGAGGTAACCCTTGTTTGTTCGGACACGGTATCAGTACGGAAGTTTACGGCTGAGGAAGCGCGAGCGCGGTGCTGACGTGTGGGAGTTTCGTTATTACGAGACGAACTCCCAGGGCGAGCGGAAACGGCAGAGTGTAATCCTTGGGGATCGCAATCTGTACGTGACGGAGACCCAGGCACGGAAGGCCACACAAGCTCTTCTTCTTCGACTCAACGAAGAGTCTCCACGTGCGGAAGTGGAGGCCGCGTCTTTCGGAGCCTTGCTCGACCGCTATGTCGAGAAGGAGCTCTCGGAACGCTACTCGACCAGGAAGTCACATCTGTCGAATATTCGGGTTCACATCCGCCCCCGTTGGGGTGAATACCCCGTGGACAAGATAAAGCCAATGGCAATGGAGCAGTGGCTGCACGATCTGCCATTGGCCCCAAAGTCAAAGACACATGTCCGGGGAATCATGCACCTGGTTTTCAAGTGCGCAGAGCGTTGGGGCATTATCGAACTTGGTAAGAACCCTGTCTCTCTGGTGCGCGTGAAAAACGCAAGCAAACGGCTGAAGCGGCCACGGGTTCTGGACGTGGCTGAGTATTTTGAGCTGCTCAAGCATCTGGACGAACCACACCGCACGATGGTTTTGGTCGCACAGTGTTTGGGCCTTCGGGTGAGCGAGATTCTGGGCCTGCAATGGGGCGACTTCAGTTTCGAGAATCGCTCGGTGCTGGTTCAGAGAAGCGTGGTGGGCGGCAGGGTGGACGACGTGAAGACGGAGTATTCAAAGGACGATGTTCCGCTCGATGCTCGTCTGGCCGAGGCGCTGTTGAACTGGCGCGCTGCTTCATTCTTCCCGCGAGACACCGATTGGGTTTTTGCCAATCCGGTAACGGGAAGGCCGTACCACCAGGAGAGCTTGCGGAAAAGGCAGCTCCAGCGGGCTGCGAAACTGGCCGGGTTGGGAGAGGACATTGGGTGGCACACATTCCGCCATACCTATCGCTCCTGGCTCGACGAAACGGGTGCTCCGATGAAGGTGCAGCAGGAACTCATGCGTCACGCTTCGATCCAGACGACGATGAATGTTTATGGGCGGGCGATGACGGAAACCAAACGCCGGGCAAACAGTCAGGTTGTGGGACTTGTGTTCGGCCCAAACTCGCAACAATTACCTGAAAACAAGGATGTTGCGACCATTCAATAAATTGCAGTTGTTCCTGTGGGGGATAACGGGGACTTGCCGGAAGCGACCAATTTCTGTAAGTTATTGATTTTATTGGTTGCGGGGGCTGGATTTGAACCAGCGACCTTTGGGTTATGAGCCCAACGAGCTACCGGGCTGCTCCACCCCGCATTACCAGTTTAGCAACGGGGCTGCAAAGGGTCAATGGCCCGCGCACGAGGCGCCCTCAACATGCTTCATCCGGTACACTTCTCGCAGCCCCAATCGCCGCCGAGGAACCCCGCGGATGTCGCAACTCTATGTCGTAGTTTTGGCCGTCATCGTCATGACCCTGCTGGCGGTCGCGCTCTATCGCACCTCGCGCGTGAAAACCAAGGCCGACTACCTGGTGGCGGGGCGCTCGCTGCCGGCCGTGGTGCTGGTGCTGACCCTGCTGACCTCGTGGATCGGCGCCGGCTCGCTGTTTGCGGGGGCGGAGAACGCCTACCGCAACGGCTTTGCCGCGCTTTGGCAGCCGGCCGGGGGCTGGCTGGGCCTGCTGCTCATCTATTTCATCGCGCCGCGCGCCCGCAAGTTCGCCCAGTTCACGCTGCCTGACCTGCTCGAAGTCCGCTACAACCAGACCGCGCGGGTGCTGGGCACCTTCGCCATCCTCTTTGCCTACATCGGCATCACCAGCTACCAGTTCAAGGGCGGCGGCAACGTGCTGCACCTCATCTTCCCCGACGAGGTCACCCCGGAGCTGGGCACTTACATCATCGCCGTCTTTGTCATCGTCACCACGGCTCTGGCCGGCATGTCCTCGGTGGCCTATATGGACGTGGCCATCGGCTCGCTGGTCACCGTCATCTGCATCCTGGCCACGCCCATGCTCTTCCTCAAGGCCGGCGGATGGGCCGGTCTGCACGCCGCGCTGCCGGCCTCGCACTTTCAGGTGCTGGGCAACCTGACCTTCGCCCGCGCCATGGAGTTCCTAGTCCCCACCATGCTGCTGATGCTCGGCAACCAGGTGATGTACCAGAAGTTCTTCTCCGCCAAAACCGAGAGGGACGCGCGCATTTCGGTCATCGGGTGGATTCTGGGCACCATCCTGCTGGAGACGCTGATCGTGGCCATCGCCGTCTTCGGCTCCGCGCTCTACCGCGGCGGCGAGGTGGCCCGCCAGCCCTACGAGATCATCCCCTACACGGCGCGCCACGGGCTGCCCGCGCTGATGGGGGCTCTGCTGCTGGGCGCGGTCTTCGCCAAGGTGATTTCCACCGCCTCGAACTACCTGTTCTCCCCGGCCACCAACCTGATCGAGGACGTCTTCGTCCGCTATATCGCGCCGGACGCGTCCAACAAGCGGGTGCTCATCGTCTCGCGGCTGGCCGTGGTGCTGCTGGGCTGCTGGGCGCTTTACCAGGCGATCTACGCCCAGAGCATTCTGGAAAAGATGCTGTGGGCCTACACCATCTACTCCGCCGCGCTCACCCCCGTGGTGCTGGCCGCCTTTTTTTCCAAGCGCGTCACGGCCTGGGGCGCGGTGGCCGCCATCGCCGCGGGCACGGTGGTCACCCTGGCCTGGGACGCGCCCGGCGTCAAGGCGCTCTTTCCGCCCATTCTGGCCGAGCGCGACGCCATCTTCCCCGCGCTCTTCGCCGCCGTGGCCGCGATGATTGTGGTCAGCCTGTTCACGCCCAAACCGACACAGAAGCAACTGGAGCAGTTCGCGGATTGAAGCCGGACTGCGGCTCGCGGGCGGCTCGGCGCGGGGTGCGGAGATGGCCTACACTGATGCCTGGACAGCCTGATGCCGACACGCCCCTGCTGGGTTGAAATTCGCACCCGCGCCCTGGAAGACAATTTCCGTTTTCTTGCCGCCCTCGCGGCTCCCCACGCCGAGCTGCTGGCCGTGGTCAAGGCCGACGCCTACGGCCACTCGCTCGCTCTGTGCGCACCGGCCGCCGTGCGCGCCGGGGCCCGCTGGCTGGGCGTCACCAGCGCGGAGGAAGGCGTGGCCGCGCGCGCCGTGTGCCCCGAGGCGCGCATCCTCATCATCGGCGGCGTCTTCCCCGGCCAGGGCGCTGAAGTGGTCCGCCACCGCCTCACCGCAGTCGCCTGGGAGCCGTGGCAACTGGACGAGCTCGAAGCGGCCGCGCGCGCCGAAGCCGTCCAGTCCCTTCCCGTCCATCTTGAAATCGACACCGGCATGAGCCGCCAGGGAGCCGATCCCGGCCAGCTCGCTGCCGTTTTGTCGCGATTCAGCGCCTCGTCGCCGCTGCGCCTTGAAGGCCTGATGACTCACCTCTTCGCCGCCGACGAGGCCGACGGCCGCGTGACGCAAGACCAACTCGCCCGCACCGCCGAAGTGCTCGCCCAGATCGAGGCCGCGGGCCTCCGCGCCGAATGGCTCAACGTGGGCAACTCGGCCGCGCTGCTGGCCGGCCAGGCAGCCGCCATCGCGGCATTGGCCGCGCGCCACGGCATGAAGGCCCTGCTGCGGCCCGGCCTGGCGCTCTACGGCGTCGTGCCGCACTACGATCCCCGCTTCGAGCCGGAGGAGCCGCCCGCGCTGGCCGAAGCGCGCCAGCGCCTGCAGCCCGCGCTCAGTTGGAAATCGAAAGTCGTGAGCGTGCGCGCGGTCCCGGCGGGCGCCGTGGTGGGCTACAACGGCACTTTCGTCGCCACCGAGCCCATGAAGCTTGCACTGGTGGCCGCCGGTTACGCCGACGGGCTCGACCGGCGGCTCGGCAACCGCTTCAGCCTGCTGGTCAGCGGCGCGCGCGCACCTCTGGCCGGCCGCATCAGCATGGATCAGTCCGTGTTGGATGTGACCGAGATTCCCGATGTCGCGCCGGGCGACGAAGTC
This sequence comes from uncultured Acidobacteriaceae bacterium, assembly GCA_963716385.1. GTDB lineage: Bacteria > Acidobacteriota > Terriglobia > Terriglobales > Acidobacteriaceae > Telmatobacter. The sequence continues at coordinate 4,119,695 of OY970305.1, read as the reverse complement.
GTGATTCTGGGCATGCAGGGCGGCGAATCGATCACCGCCTTCGACCACGCCCAGGCCACCGAAACCATCCCGTGGGAGGTCTTTACCCGCATCGGCCCCCGCGTCCCGCGCATCGCCGTCTAGCGGAGGTCTCTTCGCCCGCGACCCTACCCCCCGACCGCCTCTTGAGCCTCGGCCTTCAGTCCCGCGGCCCCCTGGGCGGCCTCAATCATCGCCTCAATGCCCATCGCCGAGTTCAGCAGCATGTGGTAAAGCCCGCGCGCGCACCAGTCCTGCTGATAGAACTTGCGGATGACCGCGGCGCGGCGCTTGTCAAAGGCCGCCAGAAGCTGATCGGCGTGCGGCGCCTGCTTGGGAAAGGCGCTCGAGAACCAGTCGCGCTTTGCCTTGGCCGTGGCGTACACAAAGATGTGAAAGCAGCCCGGTTGGCAGGCCAGCGCGCAGGCCGACCCGCGCCCCACCAGCACGCAGTTGCCTTCCTTCGCCGCGTCCACAATCTCCTGCCGGATCAGCGACAACATCCGCTCGGAATCGAAGACCTGGTCGTCGGAGAGGCCGGTCATCGGATACGGCGAGTCGTGCCAGAACACCTTGCCGTAGCGGTAGTACCAGGGATCGAGCCGCTCGTCGAACTGGGCCGCCAGCTCCGGCGACACCCCGGCCGCCTTGGCCGCGCCCGTCACCAGCTCCGAGTCCAGCAGCCGCCAGCCCAGCCGCGCCGCCAGATCGTGGGCAAACTCCCCGCCCCGCGACCCGTACTCCCGCTCCACCGTAATCACCCGAATGGGCGCATGCATCATGGCAACCGTCTCCCCCGCCAGTGGCAGCATACAACGGAGTCCGGTACCGACGGCAAGGACGAAGAAGTTATGTTTGCGCGGGGCTGCCCACGCCGCCGGTCGAGCGGCCTGCCGGGCTCGCCCTGAAAACCGTTTTTTGAGCCTGATGCCGTTCAAAACAGAACAGGCGCGGAAGGGTTTCCTTCCGCGCCTGCTCTCATTGCTTCCCGGCTGGTGTCTGCTTCCTATTGCGTGACCGGCTGCGCGACCGATCCCCGCGGAGCCTTCAGGTGCGGCGCGTTGGGCGCGGGCGGCGCCGTGGGCCCGAGCGGCGCGGCCAGGAACCCCGAGCCCTTCTTGATGCGCAGGTCGCCGATGTCCGCGCTGAGGCTGATCTTCGCCTGGCCGGAACCGATTTTGCCCGTCACCGTCTTGCCCTCCTCGCCGGTCACCACCAGCGCAAAGTCGGTCACAATGTCGCCATTGCGGGTGCGGCCGTCCACCGTCGCCGATGCGTTGGGAGGCAGCGTCACCTCCACGTCGCCCTTGCCGTTCTTGGCCTCCACGCTGTACGAGCCGGCCGGCTCAATCGAGATTTGTCCCCGGCTGTCGCTCACATACGTGTCGCCGTAAATCTGGTTCAGGTCCACGTCCTTGGCGTGCGTCACCACACGCACCTGTCCCTTGGCCTGCGTCACTCGCAGGTCGTCGGAGTTCAGCGTCAGGTCGCCCTGCAGCTCGGCCACATCCAGCTGCGTCACCGAGGTGTGCAGATGGATCGGCCCGCCGACGTTCTCCATGTGCACATCGCCGAAGATCTCGCCATTCAGCGTCACCTTGCCCTTGACCTCCGAGAAGGTCAGGTCGTTGCAGTTCCCGTCGGCGGTCAGGTCGCCCCCCACCTGGTGCGCGGAAAAGTCTCCCCGGTCATCGGAGAAATGCACCTGCGCGGAGCCCTGGATGACGCTCAAACGCACGTCGCCGTGGCGCGCTGTGACGGTCACGCCCGCGCCCAGCCCAGCCGCCGTCACGTCGCCGCGGCCGGAGTTCACCGTCACCTGCGCCGTCTTTGGAACAGTGATCACCAGGTTCAATCGCCCGCTGCTGTTGCTCTCCGACTTCACCAGCACCATGTTGCCGCTGACCGTCACGTGCGCGGCCTCGGCGTCGAAGATCTTTTTGGCGGCTTCATCCGAATTGGCGAAGGCCACCTCATGCGCCTGCACCTCCACGTTGGAGCCGTCGCCGGTCGCCACGCTCACGTCGCCGCGCGGATTCTCGATCTGCACCGTGGCGTTTGCGGGAACCTGGACGTTCAGAACCTGCTGGTCAAAGTCGCGCTCCGGCAGGCCGAAGAAGTTGAAGAAATTGTCGTTCTGGTCGCCCCACTCGGCCCGCATCGGGCCCCAGAAGCCGTTCCATCCCGCCGCGGCAACGCCCAGCAGCGCCAGCAGAATCAGAATGCCCACAAAGCCGCCGCCCCGGCGCACCGGAGTGGTGCGGCGCAGGTCCAGCGCCCACTCGCCCAGCAGGGCCAGCCCGGCGGCGATCAGCAGCACCGGCCACCAATGGCCATACCAGGCCCAGAAGTCGGAAGGAGCGATGTGGCCGCTGTACAGCAGCACGCCCACGATGCCGATGGCCACCAGAATGATGGGACCGACGACGGAGGGAACACGCGGGCCATAGGCGCCAGCGTAGCCGGCCTTGGCGGCGTGCCGCTGCGCCTTCCAGGCGTCGCGCTGTGCGCGCCAGGCGGCTTTTTGCTGTTCCCGGTAAATCCGCCACTGCGTGTGCGGGTCGTAAGGGGGCGGCGTACCGCCCGGAGGAGTGAATGGAGGCACGCTGCTCATGACTGTCCTCCCTCGGAATCCTTGCCCAGGTCCTGCGGCGGTTCGGCAGCGCCAGTCGCGGCCTGCGCCGGACCCGCTGCGGGCGCGGCTGCATTCACCGTACCGCCATAAGGATAGGAGGCGCCCGCGTACGCACCTGGGTACCCGCCCGGATACGCGCCCGGATACGGCGGCTCATCGCCCCCCGCCGCCAGCGCCAACCGCTCGGCCAGCTTCAGCACTCCGATCAGAATCAGCAACAGCGGCACAAACAGCGCCCAGAACCGGATCAGATGAGCGTTGCTCAACAACGCGAGAATCCCCACAAGCAACAGAATGGACGGCCACGTCAAACGGCGAATCAGGATGTAGCGGTTCATTGTGTGCCTCCTTTCGTGTCACCGACACGGCGAATGATCAGCCACACGCCAAAGGCGATGAATACCAGCGGCCACAGAAACTTCAGAACCTCCCCCGTCACCCAACCCAGCTGGTTGAGCAGAAGCAGCAACCCAAAGCCGATCAGAAACAGCGCCCCCAGCGGCTCCTTGCGGCGCCAGTAGACGGGCGGCGGAGGAGGCACGGGCGGGACGCCCGGCGGCACTCCGGAAGCGGTAAAGCCGGTGCCCGGCTCAAACGGAGCCTGGTACCCGTCTGGCGCCGCTTGCTGCGCGCTGGCCCCCGCCCCTCCAACCCCCGGCCCGGGCGGCGGCTGGCCCGGATACTGCGGGTGCTGGCCCAGGTTCAGCCAGTTGCCCACCTCGTTCAGCCCCAGCGGATCGGGCAGTGGCTGCCCGTTCCTCCGCGCAATCGCTGTGTGGTAGGCCTCGAACGACTGGTAGAGCACCCATGCGCCGATGAAGATGCCGAAGATCGGGAAGTGACTGGAGATGCTCACCAGCACCGCGAAGATCACCACGTGAATCAGGCCCTTGAAAAACTGGCCGTTGTACATGGCGCCCACGCCGGGAATCAGTCCCAGCACGGCGGCCGCGGCCGGATTGGCCTCGCCCAGGGGAGGCGCTACAAATGGCTGCTGCACGTTCTGCCAGGCCGCCGCGCACTGCTCGCACAGAATCTGCCCCCCTGGCGCGTTGCGAACGCAGGTTGCGCAGAGCGCCTTGCCGCAGTTCTGGCAATAGGCCGTTGCATTGACACCACTGTGATTTACGCAGTCCATGTTGTGCTCCTTTCCTGTATTGCGTTCACGGAGCCGGGGTCCCCAACAACTTGTCCGTGCGGCTGGGGCAGGGAGCCGCGGAAATGCGAAGGCCGGTTCTGCAGCGTCAGAGAGGTCTCCAGATAATCAGTTGAATCCATTGAAGCCGGCGATCCGGATTGCGGAGGATCTACCCGGGAGCCTCCCTCCTTGCGGCCGGGATTCTGTTTCGATTCTCCCGGCTGGGCGCCCTTCGGCTGCTGGTTGCCGGTCCCTGCGCCCTCTGGACTGCTGCGCAGCTCCCGCATCCGCGATTCCACCTCGTACACCAGCCGCAGGTGGTCGTAATAGCGGATGATCGGGGTCGAGGCCAGGGTCAGCCGCCGCTCCATGAACGAGCGCACCGCGCTGGGCCGCAGATTCTCAAGGCGCAGGTCGGCCAGCCGAACCCCCGTCAGGTTCAGCGTCAAGGCGATGGAAAAGAAGGCCATGGCCGCCGTCATCAGCAGCCGCGGCTCGGCAAAGCGGCGCAGCCGCCCCATCAGGCCGGGCCGCTGCCAGGCCGGAATGGAGGCTGGTCTGGTGGCCGGCATCGAAGAAAGCGTCGCCCCGGCGGGCATCGACAAAACGTCGCTCTCGCCCCTCACCAGCCCGAAGCCGGCCACCTGTCCGGGGCCGGTCGCGGCAAGAATCCGGTCCAGCAGCCCCTCGGGAACCCGCGGCTCGGGAGACAGAAACTCCAGCCACTCCCGCCCCTTGCGCGCTTCCTCAAACAGTGCCGTGCAGGCCGGGCAGGCGGCCTTGTGCGCGGCAAAGAATGCCTCATCCTCGGGCCGAAGCAGCCCGTCCAGCGCATCGGCCAAAAGCGTTTCCCAATGGCCGCAAGCCGGAGAATTCGGAATGTGTCCGCGGTCTGCCATGATTACATCACCTCTCGTTTAGTACGTTCCAACAGGCGCGCCAGTTCCGCGCGGCCTCTGCTGATGCGGGACTTCACGGTTCCTTCTGGTATGCCCAGCACCTGGGCGATCTCTTTGTAGTCCATATCCTGCAGATCTCTCAGAATCACCGCCTCGCGCAGCTCCACTGACACCCGCGCCAGCGCGTTCTGCACCATCCTGGCCAGTTCCTTCTGCGCCGCCGACTCCTGGGGCGACGGTCCACTGGCCATCAGCCGGTCCACCGGCCGCAGTTCATCGGTCCCGTCCCAGCCATCGTCCAGCGAGCCGGTAGCCCTCTGGTTGCGGGTGCGGCGGAAGTTGTCCACCAGCAGGTTGCGGGTCATCGTCGTGATCCACACCTGCAGCGTCCCCCGCCCCATATCAAAGCTGGCAAGGTTGGAATAAATTTTCAGGAAGACATCCTGGGTCAGGTCCTCGGCGTCGGCCGCGTTGCCGGTAAAGCGGTAACACAGCCCATACACACGCCGATGATGGGTGCGGACCAGCTCGGCCCACGCGCCGGAATCACCGTCCATGCACTGGCGGACAACCTGGGACCAATCGATCTCCAGCGGTCTTACCTCCTCGCGCGTCGCGCGAGCTCCGGACGCGGCAGTGGGCGCGTCAGGCGCGTCAGGGGAGTTTCCCCTGGTCGGCGACGGCGGCGCGCCTCCATCGCGGGCGTGCGCACTGCGCCGCGGAGGCCTGGCCAGCGTCCCCAGCCCCATCCCGCACCAGCTTACTGCACCCACGCATTCCATGGGAGCCTTTACGAAGATTTCGCCGGGTTTGTTCCCCAGCCGGTCAACCGCCGCCACTTTTCGCCGCCCATCGGAGAGGTCGTTGTATCCATATCTCCTTGCAGTGGTATGATGGGCACCCTCCCCTTCAACCAACCCCAGGAGGCGAATGTTCATGAAGATCAGAAACTTGTCAGCGGCCCCTCTCTGCCTTTTGATTGCGGGCCTCACTCTCAACATTTCGGCCCCGGCGGCCCTCGCACAGCATGACGCTGGCCAGGTCCAGGGCCCCAGCAAATACCTCTACCTCAGCAATGTCGATCTCAAACCCGGCCAGGGCAACGCATTCGCAAAGATTGAAGGCGAAGAGGTCGAGGCCCTGCGCGCCGCCCATGCCCCAAGTCACTACGTCGCCATGTGGCCCATCACCGGCAGCAGCCATGTCCTCTACTTTCACGGCTTTGACTCCTTCGCCGACCTGCAGAAGGCTCACGGCGAAACCATGGCCATGTCCAAACTCATGGACACCCTCAAGGCGGACGACGCCCAGGAAGCCCCTCTGGTCGCCGACCGTCACACCAGCATCTACTCCTACGAGCAAGACCTGAGCCTGAACGCTCCCGTCGACCTCTCCAAGATGCGCTTCATGCGCATCCTTCTCTTCCACGTTCGCTCCGGCCATGAGGAGGATTTTGAGCATGTGGTGAAGCTCTTCATCAAGGCCTACCAGTCGTCCATCCCCGACGCGCATTGGGCCATGTTCCAAAAGATGTACGGCGTCGGCAGCGACAACACCTACATCCTCGTCACCCCCATGGAATCTCTCTCTTACGTGGACGTCATGCACGATAACAGCAAGAAATTCCGTGACGCCGTCGGCGAAGACCAGCTTCAGATGCTCAGGAAGGGTCTGGATGCCGCCGTCGAATCCTCCGAGAGCGATCTGTTCGCCTTCGGCGCCGGCATCAGCTACGTCCCCGATTCATGGCTCACCGCTTCCCCCGACTTCTGGGGCAAAAAGTAAACAGCCTCACACCTCCATCCGCAAACAGCAAGGCCCATCCCCGCAAGGATGGGCCTTCTTCATACTCCGTCCTTCCGCTTGGATTGCGACAGAACTCCTGTTTCAACTGGTAGAGATTTCCGGCGGCAGGTCACTCCGCCCCCGCCCGCCTTCCCGTGCCGTCCGCACCCCTCAAAATCGATTTGCAGAAGATTACCCGCCGTCGGTGCACAATCGCAGTAGGGCAATCTGCGGAGAGATTCGCAGTCCGCTCCGGGGCGGGGGTAGCCAGGTACCCCCCCACCCCCCCTTATTTATTTTTGTTTTCCACAGAAAAATTGCAGAAAATTACGCGGCCTTGTGAATCTGGCGGGCGGTCCAGCTTTCGGCGATCCCAATCGCGCCATCATGGGTGCCCCAGGTCTCGCCTTTGAAACCTGGGAAAGCACACACCTCCAGCCGCTCTGACCCGGGCCGCGCCCTAATACCGCTCCAGAAACTCCGGATCCACCGGATTCTCGAACAGCGAAGCGTCGCGCGTGACAATCGTCAGCCCCGACGGCGTGACAAAATACCGGCGCTTGTCCTCCACCGGGTCGTAGCCGATCACGGTTCCCTCCGGAATGTGCACGTGCCGGTCGATGATGGCCCGGCGGATGCGGCAGTGCCGGCCGATGTTCACATGCGAAAAAATGATGCTCGCGTCCACGTCCGAGTACGAGTTGACGCGCACGTCCTGCGAGACCACCGAATTCGACAGCGAGGCGCCCGAAATGATCACGCCGGCCGTGATGATCGAGTTGACCGCCATGCCCGTGCGGCCCGGCTCGCCGAAGACGAACTTGGCCGGCGGATACTGCCGCACCCGGGTCCGGATCGGCCACGTCTTGTCGTACAGGTTGAAGGTGGGCGATACCGAGCACAGGTCCAGGTTGGCGTCGTAGTAGGCGTCCAGCGTGCCCACGTCGCGCCAGTAGAGCGCCTGCTGCTTGTTCTCGTCCACAAAGCTGTATGCCATCATCCTCTTCTTGCCCAGCAGATTGGGCAGGATGTTGTGGCCGAAGTCATGCTTCGAGGCCGGATCTTCGGCATCAGAGATCAGCGCCTTCAGCAACGCTTCAGTGCTGAAGACGTAAATGCCCATCGAAGCATCCACCGCGTTGCCGTTGAACGGCGACCGGAAGCTGGTAGAGGCCGGCTTCTCCTGGAAGCCGAGCACCTCGCCCGTCTGGCCCACCTCGACCACCCCGTACCGCGAAACCTCGTCGGGAGGAATCGGCAGCGTGGCCAGCGTGACATCCGCCCCGGTCTCCTTGTGATACTCCAGCATGCGGCTGTAGTCCATCTTGTAGATGTGGTCGCCGCTGAGGATGATCACGTGCTTCGGCTGCTCGCTGCCAATCGAGTAAATGTTCTGGTAGACCGCGTCGGCCGTGCCCATGTACCAGTTCGAGCCGGTGCGCTGCATGGGCGGCATCAGCTCGAAAAACTCGCCCAGCTCCTGGGCCACGATCCCCGTCCATCCTTCGCGGATGTGCCGGTTCAGGCTCAGCGCCTTGTACTGCGTCATGATGAAGACCTTGCGCAGTCCCGAGTTGATGCAGTTGGAAAGCGTGATGTCGATGATCCGGTAGTGCCCGCCGAAGGGCACCGCCGGCTTGGCGCGATCACGGGTCAGCGGAAAGAGCCGTTCCCCGGCCCCGCCCGCAAGCAAGACTCCCAATGTGTCCTTCATGTTCGTTTCACCCTGCCCCCAGAGCGTTGCCTGTCCGGAATTGTTGGCCTGAGTCGCCAGACGCCGCTATCCGGTACAGTCTTTCTTCCGATGGGACTTTCCCACATCTGTTTCCGAACGGTGGAGAATACCACACACAGAGGCCGCTCGCACTCATCCGGTTCAGGCCGCGTGGCCGCCCCCGAAAAAAGGCAATAAAAAACCGGGGCCGCGGCGACAGGATTTCGCCGCCATCAGCCCCGGTCGATGAATCGCGGGTGAATCTTGAAGGAAGGGTGTTGCCGGGGCGAGGCTGCCCTGACGGGCTTCACCCTGCGGCGGCCTGCGCTGCGAGGATCGCGTCTACCGCTTTTTCTTGAACCTGTATTCCACCCCGACCGAGAGGGCGAAGTTCACATCCCACTGCTTGGCCTGGTTTCCGTAGTTGACGCCGTAGTGCGTAATCACCGCGTCCGGCGTGATGCGGAAGACCCAGCGCGCCGAGCGGTTCAGGTCCATGTGTCCGCCGATAATCGCCGCCGGGGCCAACTGGTCGTTATAGAAGCCGACCGTGGACGGCGAGTGCCCGCGCAGATCCTGCTCGAACTTGCCGTACGCTCCGCCAAACAGCGCATGGGCAATCAGCGCGCCATGCTTGTTGTGCGGTCCCAGCCACTCCGGACCGGCGACAAAGAAGTACTGCGCCACGAACGGTCCGTTGATGCTGTAAGGATTGGGCGCCGCGCCGCTGGTGCCCACATACCCGCGCCCCGAGCCTTCCACGCCCCAGCGCTTGGCGAGCCAGTAGGAGGCGGACAGATCAAGCCCGCCCAGGTTCGATCCCTGCAGCAGGTTCGGCCCGGCCTTCATGTGGTCGTAGGCCAGGCCCAGCGACACGTCGTAGCGGTTGTTATAGCGCACACCGGCCAGCGGATCGATGACAATGTAGGTGCCATTGCCCGCGGTCGGGGGGGTGGTGCTCTGGGCCTGGGCGCGGGCACGGGGGCCGGCACACAGCGCCATGGCGGCAACGGCGGCAAAAGCGATGGGAAAACTGACTGAAAGACGCATCACCACTCAGCTTACAGGACCATGCCGAGCCCGGACAATGCGGCCGGCGCCGTTTTACGGCGCGCAGCGCTCGGCCCAGCGCGTATAGGCCAGGTAGCGCAGCGTCTTCAGCGTCTCGAGCGCCGTGGCGGCGCCCAGGTAGACGGCCGACTGCGGCTCCAGCGGCGGCGCGGCGTGCACCCGCCACTCGATCGGCAGGCGGCTGAAGATCAGGCCCGCCCGCGGCAGGTGGCTGGCGCTGGAAACCACCTCGGCCGACCGCCAGCCGTGCGCCTTCATCAACCGCACCGCGTAGCAGGCGTTCTGGATCGTGTCCTGGGCCTCCGGCTCCACAAAAATGGCGGACGGGGGAATGCCCTGCGCGGCGGCGGCCCGCGCCATTCCCCGCGCCTCCACAAACCGGTTGTGCGCCGCCCCGCCGGTGAACAGCAGCCGGGGCGCCGCGCCGCGCTCGTACTCCTGCACGCCCTCGGTGACGCGGGCCAGTTGCTCCGGCGTCGGGTTGCCGTCCGCATCGGCCGGCGCGCCCAGCACCACAATCGCGTCAAAGCGGCTCAGATTCGTGTTGGAAGTGGGCGCAAACTGGCGCGCCAGGACGGCCCAGCCCACGAGCGCCACGACCAGCGCCGCGGTGGTCAGGAAAATGCGTCCCCGCCAGCCAAGCCTTCTGCGCCGCGCGCGGCTGCGCCCGTGGCGAGGCCTGCGGGCAGGCGTCTGCCGGCGAATTTGCCGAGGTGGCCGTGCGTTGACCAGAAAGCGAGCCCTCCAGCCTCCACTCTATCGCGAAGCCCGGAAGTCTACCGCGAAGCCCGGAAGCGACCCTCAAGCCGAAAAGAAACCCGCGCTCCGGCGATCAGCCCAGTCGCGCCGGTTCGTCCCAGGAGGAAAAGGCGATCTCGCGCAGCGGCTTGCGGGTGCGCGGCGCAGTTTCACTCGCAATCAACTTTTCGTTGGTCAGCGTTGCCGGCTCGTCCTGGAAGCCGAGGGCGATGACGGACCCGAGGGCATAATCCTCCGGAATCTCCAGCGCCTGGCGCACCGCCGCGTGGTCGAAGCCCGCCATCTGGTGAGCGGCCAGACCCATCGCCGCGGCCTGCAGAACCAGCAGGACGGTCGCCGCGCCCAGGTCGTACACAGCGTAGTCGTTGGGATTGCCATTGCGGCTGAATTTTGTGTGCGCCACGCCCAGAATCAGCACCGGGGCCTTGGGTGTCCAGGCCTGATTGAAGCCCGCCAGCGAAGACGCGATCTTGGCGTGGGTGATTGAGCCGTGGACGCCCACAAGGTAGCGCCAGGGCTGCTCGTTGTTGGAGGAGGGCGCCCAGCGCGCGGCCTCGAACACTTTGGCCAGCTCGGCGGGGCTCACCTCGCGGCCTGCAAACGCGCGCGGGCTCCAGCGGCTGAGCACAACCGGCATCACGCCCTCGACCGCGGGTGCCTGCTTCAAGCGGTTGACTTCTGTGATGGAGAGGGTCATGGAGGAAGCCTCCCAAGGGACAGTGAATGCAACCGTTGGATGGCGGCGTCTCGGCCGGGGATTCCCTATCCGCGCAAAAAGCTGTTGCAGCGGACATAAAAGCGGCTCGGTTTCTTCGCACTGCAAGGCCTTCGACCCGCGCCAGTCGACTTCCGCCCGTTGAGCGGAAGCAATGGTTGCGCCGCACGCCCCTTAACCTTAGATTCACGGAAGTGTGTGAATCTGGGACCGTGATTTTCCTTATGGACTCCGGGTTTGCCCGCTCCACCGCGCCCGGCTGTTTGCGAGGGATCAATCTGCATCCCGAGCATCAACGGAACTTGATGAAGCCGTCGAACGAGGCCGAGGCTGTTGCAGACATGAACGCCCCTTTCGAAGGCTGCCAAACCAGTTTGAATCCGCAAGATTTCAGGAGAGCCTCTATGTTTGCTCATCGTCCCATGGGCGGCCGCGCCGCTTTGCTTTTATTTGCTTTCATGCTTACTCTCGTTTCCCTGGCGCCTGCGCAGACCGCAGTCGACGGAGCCATCGGCGGCACAGTGCTGGACAGCTCCGGGGCCGTGGTCCGAAACGCCACCGTGTCGGTTCGCGACATCGCAACCAACGCCGAACAGACCACCGTCACCAATGCCTCCGGCTACTTCCGCGTGCTCCATCTGCAACCCAGCTCTTATAACGTGACCATCACTGCCACGGGCTTCGCACCCTATCGCTCGGTGAACGTCGCGGTTCAGGTGGGCGTCATGACCGACGTCCAGGCCCGGCTCAACGTAGGTGCTTCCGCGCAGACCGTCGAGGTGACCGGAGAAGCGCCACTTATCAACACCACATCGCCCGATTTTGCCGGGGTTGTGGAGCAGTCCATACTGCACGGTCTGCCCGAGAACAACTACCGCTGGTCCGCCTTTGCCCTGCTCACCCCCGGCGTGGTGAATGACTCGAACGGCTACGGTCTGCTGAGCTTCCGCGGCCAGAGCACGCTGCTGAACAACGTGACCATCGACGGAACCGACGACAACCAGGCCTACTTCTCAGAGGAGCGCGGGCGCACGCGCGCCGGCTACTCGACGATCAAGGATGCAGTGCAGGAGTTCCAGGTCAACACCTCGAACTATTCGGTCGAGTACGGACGGTCGGCCGGCGGCGTCGTAAACTCGATCACCAAGAGCGGCTCGAACCGGTTCCACGGCGGCGGCTACTACTTTGACCGCGACAGCGCATGGGCTGCCCAGAACACCTATGTAACCCACCCTGTCCAGGTCTCGACGAACCCGATTACCTATGCGGTCCAGTCCTTCAAGCCCACCGACCTGCGCCGCCAATACGGATTTACCGTCGGCGGGCCGATCCTCAAGGACAAGCTGTTCTTCTTCCTGGCCGCTGACCGCTTCTACCACGATTTTCCCGCCGCGGCCACGATCACGGGAACCAGCGCGAACAGCAATTTCTACACCACCAACGGCAGCTACGCGGCCGCGCAAATTGCCCAGATCGAGAACGACACCGGCCTTTCCGCCACCGCCGCCACCCAGGTTTACGACAACGGCATCACCGCCCTGACCTCCATGCTGGGCACGGTGCCTCGCATCGGCAAACAGGTGATCTACTTCCCCAAGATCGACTGGCAGATCAACCAGAAGAATCACGCGTCGGTGGAAGCCAACCAGATGCGCTGGAGCTCTCCGGCGGGAATTCAGACCAGCCCCGCAGTGGCCTATGGCATGGCCAGCTTCGGCAACGACTATGTGCGCGACAACTGGATTGTGGGCAAGCTCGACAGCTTCCTCACCGGCGCGCTCAGCAACGAAGCGCGCTTCATGTACGGGCGCGATTTCGAGTTCGAGTTCAACCAGACTCCCACGGCCTACGAAAACACCAACCTGGTCAACACGCCCAGCGGTTACGTGAACCCCCAGGGCCTGCCGCCCAACGTCTATCTCAGCGGCTTCTTCCAGTTCGGCACGCCGCAGTTCCTGAACCGCGCGGCCCTGCCCGACGAGCGCCGCTGGCAGCTTGCTGACACCGTGGTATGGGTGCGCGGCAACCACACGCTGAAGTTCGGCGAGGACTACGTTCACACCGGCGACCGGATCTCGAACCTCTACAACCAGTACGGCGGCTTCACCTACAGTGGCAGCACGCCGCTCGGCAACTACCTCTCCGATCTGTATCTCTCGCAGAACCCCGTTGCGGGAAAGAAGGCGGAGAACTATAGCTACTTCAGCCAGGGCGTGGGAGCGCCGGGACTGGAATTCACCACCGGCGACTACGCGCTCTTCGCGCAGGACGAGTGGAAGGTGAGCCCGCGGCTCAGCGCCACCATGGGCCTGCGCTGGGACTACGAGGCATTCCCCGCCCAGCAGTTGCCCAATCCTCTGCTGCCGCAGACCTCCAAGCTCAACAACAGCAAGGCCAACATCGGCCCTCGCGTCGGTTTCGCCTTCGACGTGTATGGAAACGGAAAGACATTCGTGCGCGGCGGCTATGGAATGTTCTTTGCCCGCGCCATCAACTCGACGCTCTATCAGGCCCTGATCGGGACCGGCGTACCGGCCGGGCAGATCAACCCCAGCCTGAATCCCGGCGCCGCATGCGCTCCTGTCTTCCCGCAGATCGTTGCGGCCAGCTGCCTCGCAGGCACTCCAACCGCCTACTATCTCGACAAGAACTTCAAGGTGCCCGAGATTCATCAGGCCGACCTGGACCTGTCGCAGCAGTTTGGCCAGAACGATGTTTTCACCCTTTCCTGGCTCGGGTCGTGGGGACGGCGGCTGCCGAACTTCGTGGATACCAACCTGCCCGCGCCGACCCCGGTCAGCTTCACGGTGAATGACCCTTCCGGCGCCGGGCCGCTGGCCAATGGGACCACGTTCATGACAGATGCGTACTTTGCCACAACCAACCCCAATCACAGGCCCAACGCGAACTTCAGCTCGATCACCGATATCTTCAGCGGTGTCACCTCGAATTATGAGGCGCTGGTTGCCGGGTACAAGCACCGCATGTCGCACCACGTTTCGATCGACGCCAACTACACCTGGTCGCACGCGATGGACTTTGGCGAGAACAACCAGACCGGGGCCAGCGCAACTGCAATGTTCGATCCCGCCAACATCAAGTACGACTACGGTAACTCGAACCAGAATGTGCCCTACCGTCTCGTGATTTATGCAGTTGCCACTTCGCCGTGGCACTTCCACGGGCCGCTCGGCTACCTGCTGAATGACTACGAGCTTGCACCGGACTTCCAGACGCAGAGCGGCCTGCCTTATTCGGCGGGTGTCAGCGGATCGTCCTCCAAGCTCTACCTGACGCCGGGGTCGGCAACACAGGGCTCCATCATCAGCACTAGCTCGTTCAACGGCTCGGGCGCAAGCAGCGCAAACCGGTTGCCGGTCTTCGATCGCAACGCCTTCCAATACCCCAGCACCTGGGTCGTTGACCTGCGCGCCTCAAAGCGCCTCGTGGTCCGCGAGCGCTACAGCCTGGAGTTCCTGGCTGAAGCCTTCAACCTCGCCAACCATCAGAACGTGACCGGCGTCGGCGCAACGGCGTACACCGTGTCAGAGGACTCGACCAACCACCTCAACACGCTTGTTCCCTACACCAGCACTCCGTTTGGAACGGTGACCACGACCAACAACAGCAACTTCGCCTACAACGTCCGCCAGGTTCAGATGGCGGTGCGCCTCACGTTCTGAGCGCGCGGCATCAAGCGAAAGCGCGGCGGCTTCGGCTGCCGCGCTTTTGCTTTGCGCCGGATCTTTTGCGGAAGCGAGATCTACGGCAAGATCTACGGCGAGATTTAGGGATAAATGCGGTGCAGCGTGCGCGCGAAGGGAATCGTCTCGCGCACGTGGTCCAGCGCGCACACCCAGGCCACCACCCGCTCGATGCCCATGCCGAAGCCCGCGTGCGGCACGCTGCCGTAGCGGCGCAGGTCCAGATACCACTGAAATGCTTCCCTGGGCAACTGGTGTTGATCGATGCGCGCATTCAGCAGCTCGAAGCTGGAAACGCGCTGCGAGCCGCCGATCACTTCGCCGTAACCCTCGGGCGCCAGCACGTCCACGCAGAGCGCATAGCGCGGGTCAGCCGGGTCGGGCTCCATATAGAACGCCTTCACATCCGCCGGATAGCGATGCACCATCACTGGCCGGTCAAATTGCGAGCTGAGCCAGGTTTCGTCCGGCGATCCAAAATCGTTCCCGTACTCGAACGGAGCCTCCAGGTGCCCATCCCGGTGCGCCTGGTTCAGCATCTCCGCCGCCTCGTCGTAGCGCAGGCGCGGAAACGGCGCAAGAATGTTCTTCAGCTTCTCCACATCGCGCCCGATGACGGCCAATTCCGGCGCGCGATTCTTGAGCACGCTCTGCACAATGTGCGAAAGAAAGTTCTCCGCCAGTTCCAGCAGGCCGTCCAGATCGCAGTAGGCCACTTCCGGCTCGATCATCCAGAACTCGGTCAGGTGGCGGCGAGTCTTGGACTTCTCCGCGCGGAAGGTCGGCCCGAAGCTGTACACCTTGCCCAGCGCCAGGGCCGTGGCCTCGATGTAAAGCTGCCCGGACTGGGTGAGGAACGCGGGATCGCCGAAGTAATCCACCGGAAACAGCGTCGACGTGCCCTCGCAGGCCGCCGGCGTCAGGATCGGCGGATCGGTGCGAATGAAGCCGTTGGAGTCGAAGTACTCGGCGGCCGCGCGCATGATCTCCGCGCGAATCCGCAGGATCGCCGACTGCCGTGGCGAACGAATCCAGAGATGCCGGTGCTCCATCAGAAAATCGACGCCATGCTCTTTTAGCGTGATCGGGTAGGGATCGCTCTCCGGCACCCGCTGGATGACTTCAACATCTTCAATGTCCAGCTCGAAGCCGCCGGGGGCTCTCTGGTCCGCGCGCACCTTCCCCGTCACAATCACCGACGACTCCTGCGTCAGCCCCTTGAGTGCCTCGAAGACCGCCGCCGGAACACTCTTGACGTGGGCCACGCCCTGAATGGTGCCGGTGCCGTCGCGAAAGATGGGGAACAGCAGCTTGCCGCTCTCGCGCAGGTTGTAGAGCCATCCGCGCAGGGTGACGGACTGGCCTTCATGCTGGCCGAGGGTGGCGATGGTGGCCACCGGCGGTGGCGCAGACGCCGCGTGTGCGGCCGGCTTGGTTGGGTCTTCGGACATGGGTGGCTTTCTCTCTGGCGGCGCGCCGGAATCGATGAAGGCGCGCCGGACTTTCTAGAATAACGCGGGCGAAAGAGGGCGGGCGGGACAGGCAGGGCACTCGCCGCACCCCGCCCCGGTGGTTTATCGTCCAATGCGAAGGTCAAAAACCCATGAGCAATCCCCCGCATCCCGCCCCCGAGGCGGAGGAAGTCTACCGCCGCTGGATCCAGTTTCTGGATGAGGAGTTCCTTCGTCACCGTTCGCCGGAGCGGCGCGCCGAGATCGTGCGCGACCAGCTTTGCCAGCTCTATCTGGGCCGGCCGCATGGGGGCAAGCTGAACCTCTCGCTGACCAGCGAGCTGCCGGGCAACGTGCTGAGCCTGTCGCTGGACCCGGAGAACGTGACCCTGGAGGCCGAGCACTTTGCCGACGTCGATCCGGAGCTGTTTGCCCCGCGCAAGCCGTTGTTGTGGTTGTGGCAGATGTTCGACCGCTCGCCCATCGGACTGAACCACTGGCTTGGCATTCGCTTGCGCTGCATGCTGGGGCGCCACATCTTTGCGCACATGGGCGCGGGGGTGAAGATCTATCACGGCGTGGACCTGACCTACGGCTACAATCTGCGCATCGGCGACGGCGTGACCATCCGGCAGCGGGCGCTGTTGAATGACCGCGGCGGCGTCACCGTGGGCAAAGGCACGGTGATCGGGTCGTTTGCGCGCGTGTATTCGCACACCCATGCGCCGGAAAACTTCGATCATGTGACGCTGGTGCCCACCGTCATCGGGGCCGGTGCGCGCATCGGCAGCCACGCCATCGTGCTGGCCGGCCAGAGCGTGGCCGCGGGCCAGGTGGTGGGCAGCTTCCCGGACGATCGGGCCTGAGTGCGCGTGGCCTGACCGCGTGTTGCCTAAGCGCGCGTGATAAGGAGCGCGCGCTTACTGCGCCGGCTGCGCGCCGCCCTGGACCACAAAGCGCTCGAGGTAATCGTGCAGTAGCTGGCGATGGTCCTTGCGATAAGCGGTGTAGTCGCGCTCAATGCCGTCGTCGGCCCCGCTGATCAAAATCCAGCAGTCCAGCATCCCCGCATCGTTCAACGCGACCAGATTGCGCAGGCTCTCGTCCAGCTTGTCCGGCTCGATCTTTCCTTCCTTCGCGATCGCGGCCACCGCACTCAGCGCCGCATCCTCTTCCTTCAGAGAGTGCCGGTATTCCTTTTCGTCCGGGTAATCCTTCTTGAACTCATCGCCGCGATAGCCGGCGCGAATCAGCGCATACACCGTCCAGGCGGAGGCGCCCGGATGCCTTTTGTCGTCGGTCTGGTCCGCGTCCACGTTGATGGTGATCTTGCCGGGCATTTTGGGGTCCACGACCGGGCCGGCGGGCCGCTCGATCTTCGGCTCCGTCAACCCCACCTTCTCGATCTGCCCCCACTGCCGCAGGCCCTGCCAGGCCAGCCTGTTGTAGGGCTCGGCCACGATGGCGTCGATGAACTTCTCCCTGGCCGCTGCCGGGTCGTCGCCATACTTCAAGATCGCGTCGCCCCAGTAGCGATAGGCCGTTTCGCGGTCCGGATTGATGGCGATGGCGCGCGCAAACCACTGCGCCGCGGTCTTCAGGTCCTTCTGCATATAGGCCGTATCGCCCGCATACAGCGGCGCCTCGTAGAGATTCGGGTCCGCCTCCGCGGCCGCCGTGTATTTGGCCATCGCGGTCTCAAAATCCCCCACCGAGTAAGCCTTCTCCGCTTCCTGCAGCAGGGCGCTGCCTGGGCTGGCGGGGGCAATCACCATCGACGCGTCGGGATCGAGGTTGGCCATCATCTTCACGTACTCGGCCGTATCGCCCAGTGCCACGGCGCGCCTGGCCTCATCCCGTTCGCGTGTCCTGACCGCCTTCAGCTTTGCCGGGTCGCTCAGTTGCAAGGACTCGGAGATCAGGCAGTCGGCCAGCCGCTCGGCATAAAGCATCTCGTTGGGATGCGCTTTGGCCAGCTCCTCATAGAGCGGCAGCGCGTCCAGCCGCTTGCCCGCCAGGAAGAGTGCGTTGGCCCGGGCGGCTTCGTCCTGCTGCGCCGGGGCCGATGCCACGGCCAGGCAAAGACACATCCCCACAATCCATCTCCGCACGCTGTTCCTCTTTCTCGCACAGTGTTGTCCGGATTTCCTGTCACTTTAGACAGCGCCAGCCGCCGCCCTGGTCCCGGCCACCGCTCGAATCTCCAAGACCTACCATGCTAACCTGAGTTTTCCGGCCCCGTGGAGTCTTTGTTTGCAATCTGCCCGATTCATCATCGCGATCTTCGAGTTTGTGCTGCTCCTCTTCTCGCTCAGCTTTCATGAGTGCGCCCATGCCTGGATGGCCTCGCGGCTGGGCGACCAGACGGCGCGCCTCGAGGGCCGCGTCACGCTCAACCCCATGTATCACATTGATCCCATCGGCACGCTGCTGTTTCCAGCCCTCATGATCTTCGGGCCGTTCCTCGGACTCAGCATGTTCGGCGGCATGCTGGTGGGCTGGGCCAAGCCCACGCCGATCATCACCCGCAACTTCCGCAAGATCGTTCGCGACGAGAACCTGGTGACGCTGGCCGGCCCGGCATCGAACCTGATCCTGGTGCTGGTTGCCTTCCTCATCCTGGCCGTCATGGCACTCACGGTTCCCAACGGACACGCGGTCGTGGTGGCGTCGTTTCTGGCCGCTCTGAACCCGGCGGTCCCGGTCGTGCCTCATCCGCTGGCGCTGCTCTGCACGCTGGCCATTCTGATCAACCTGTCGCTGTTCTTCTTCAATCTGCTCCCCATTCCGCCGCTCGACGGCAGCCACCTGCTGCGCAACACGCTGCCCTACAACGCCGTGCAGGTCTACGACCGGATTCCCATCTGGGCGAGCTACCTGCTGATGATTTTTGTCGGCGGCTTCATCCTGAGCATGTTGCTGGGGCCGGCGCTCCAGCTGGTCTATTCCGGCCTCATCCACCTCTAGCCGCATCAGGCATCCAGCCAAATAAGCCGCGGCCGACCGCCTCCCGCTACAATGGAATGAGCCGTTTTTTTTGAGGATTCAGGTCAAGGGCGGCTGCAATCTCTCGCACCACCCCGGAATCGATACGCACAATGCCCGAACCCGCAACTTCATCGTCTCGCCCGCGCGTCCTCAGCGGCATGCGCCCCACCGGCAAGCTGCACCTGGGCAACTACATGGGCGCCCTGGCCAACTGGGTCAAGCTGCAGGACCGGTACGAGTGCTACTTCTTCATCGCCGACCTGCACGCGCTGACCACCGACTATGCGGACCCGTCGCAGCTTGCGTCGAATTCGCTGGAAGTGGCGCTGGACTTTCTGGGCGCGGGGCTGGACCCGGAGCGTTGCACGATTTTTGTGCAGAGCCAGGTCAAGCAGCATTACGAGCTGCCCCTGCTGCTGGGCATGATCACGCCGCTCGGCTGGCTGGAGCGCGTGCCCAGCTACAAGGAGATGCAGGAAAATCTGGTCAACAAGGACCTGACCACCTACGGATTTCTGGGCTACCCGGTGCTGATGGCGTCGGACATTCTTCTCTACCAGCCGCAGTTTGTGCCCGTGGGCCAGGATCAGCAGGCACACGTGGAGCTGACGCGCGAGGTGGCACGGCGGTTTAACCAGTTCTATCCCAGAGCAGAAGCTAAAAATGTCGGGGATATACTCCGAGCAGCCCAAGTGCATCCTCTTTATGTCCTGCCGGAGCCGCAGGTGCTGCTGACGCCCTCGCCCAAGCTGCCCGGCACCGATGGGCGCAAGATGTCCAAGAGCTATGGCAATACGATCCTGTTGACCGACCCCGAGCCGGAAGTGCGCAAGAAGCTGAAGACCATGGTCACTGACCCGGCGCGCATTCGCCGCACCGACCCCGGCGACCCCGACAAGTGCCCCGTGGGCGACCTGCACAAGGTTTTTTCCACCCCGGAGACGCTGGCCAAGGTCTACGCCGGCTGCCGCTCGGCGGGCATCGGCTGCATCGAGTGCAAGACGTGGGCCTCCAGCGCGCTCGTCCAGGTGCTGAACCCCATCCAGGAGCGGCGCGCCAGCTTTACCGAGCCCCAGGTGATGGAGATCCTGCAAGATGGTTCCAGCCGCGCCCGCGCCCGCGCCGGGCAGACGATGGCGGAGGTGCATGCCGCCATGCAGATGACGCTGACCGGCGGGGCCGGCCAGTAGCGCGCAGGACCGGCAGCCAGGAGCAGGCGGAAAACGATGGAGAAGCAGAGAAAGCATTGACCGAGCAGCCCGCCAATTCGAATCTCGACAAGCCTGTGAACGCGGCGGAAGCTGGGCCTGCGCCCGGCGCCACTGCCAGCCCCGGCTCCGAGGCCGCCGCGCCCCCGCTGGTGCTCACTTCCAGGCCGGTTCCCGAAGAGAAGGCCGCCAAGCCGGCCGCGAAGCCGAAAAAACAGGAAGAGGACCCGCAGGAGTCGCCCTTTTCCGTCACCGTGGGCCTGGTCTACGATGGCCCGCTGGACCTGCTGCTGGACCTGATCCGCAAGCAGGACATCGACATCTACGACATCCCCATCGCCAAAATCACAGCCCAGTTTCTGGCCTATGTGAACCAGCTCAAGGCCGGCGACGTGGACGTGGCCGGGGAGTTCATCTACACCGCCTCGCTGCTCATCCACATCAAGAGCAAGATGCTGCTGCCGCGCACCGCAGCCGGCCCCGACGACACCGCCGAGGACCCGCGGCGCGAGCTGGTGGAGCGGCTGCTGGAGCACGAGCGCTTCAAAAACGCCGCCCAGATGCTGCAGCAGAAGCAGATGCTCGAGGCGGCCACCTGGACCGCCTCCGGCGCGCGCGAGTTCAAGGACGATGCCGCCGCCGAGCCGGAGATTGCCGCCGACACCGTGGACCTGGTGCGCATCTTCCGCGACATTCTGGAGCGCGCCCGCACGCGGCCCGTCTTCAACGTCGACGAGGATTCGGTGACCGTCGGGCAGATGATTCAGTTCCTCGCCCGGCGGCTCACCATGGAAGACAAGCCCGTCGCCCTGCGCCGCCTGCTCAGCCACACGCGCTCCGAGCGCGCCCTGGTAGCCATGTTTCTGGCCCTGCTCGAGCTCGTGCGTCTGCAGGCCATCCTGCTCCGCCAGGACCGCGCCTTTTCGGAGATCTTCGTCAAAAAAAACACCGGCTTTGACGCCGTGATGAACGAAGGCCTGACCAGCGCCCGCGACGACTGGCGGTAAATCGACCGCATGCCGGATGCTTGTGCGACGCCCCGCTCCCGGTTGCGCCCCGCCGGAGAGGGCCATAGATGATTCCGATCCCGCTAGACAACTGGATGACGCAAGACGCGTGATGGAAAAGTACAGCGAGACCTTGCAGCGGCTGGCGGATTCCTGACCGCTGGCCCGCCATCCGGCCTGGTCCGCCCCGGCTTCATCGATGAGGAGAAGCCCGCGACCCGCCGCAAAGGGCGCCGGACCGTGCCGGACGCCGCTTTTCCAGCCTCCCCGCGGCGAACTGAGTCCCATGAACAGGCAGGGAATCTCTACTTCCGTTACCATACTTGAGGTACCTATTGCCTCATGAGCCTGAAAGCCAAGCTGGAAGCTGTCATTTACGCCGCCGATGAGCCGGTCACCCTGGCCCAGCTCGCCGCCCTGTTTGCCGCCGACGCCCTGGAGTGGAAGGCGCAGCAGGAAGCCGCTGCCGCCGAGGCCGGCGCAGAGGTCCCGGCACTTCAACCCATGCTGGTCGAGGGGCTGGAATACCTGGGACTGGAGCAGGCTCCCGCCGGGTACGCCGAGCCTGGGCCGGAAAACCAGCCGGAGACGCCCCCCGCCGAAGCCGCTCCGCCCGGGGCCGGGTTGCCTGCCGAGCCGGGGGAACCCGTCGCGGAAGCCGAAGCCCCGGCAGATGCCGAAGCCGAAGCCCGGCGGCTGGCCCGCCAGAGTGACCGCGAAGTGAAAGCGGTGCTGCGGCAACTGCTCGACGATCTGATTGCGTCCTGCGCCTCCGACGGCCGCGGCCTGGAGATTCGCGAGATTGCAGGCGGCTATCGCATGGCCACCAAGCCGGAGTGCCACGACGCGGTGCGCCTGTTCATCAAGAGTCTGAAGCCGCCGATGAAGCTGTCGCTGCCGGCCCTCGAAACGCTTGCCGTGGTCGCCTACAAACAGCCGGTCACCGCGCCCGAAGTCAACGAGATTCGCGGCGTCGAGTCGGCCGGCGTGCTGGGGTCGCTCTTGAGCCGCAAGCTCATCGCCACCGCCGGACGCAAGCCGGTCATCGGGCGGCCCATCCTCTACAAGACCACCAGGGAGTTTCTGCTGCGTTTCGGCCTCAAGGACCTGGCCGAGCTGCCGTCGATGGAAGAGTTCGAGAAGATGGCGGCCATCGAGCTGGACGAGGCGGCGATCGAGGAAGAGACCGAATCCGGCTACGAGCCGGTCCCCGATACCGGTCCGGAGCTGGACGAAAACGCTCCCGAAGAGCCGGAAGATGAGGCCGCCGTGCGGGCAGGGGCGTCCCTGGCTCACGCCGAAGCCGCATCGGCGGCGCACGCGATGCACATGGAACCAGCCACTGATGAGGCCGCGCCTGCCGAGCCTCCCCTTACTGAGTAGTCAGAAACCGAGATGTAGCCGCATGACCGATGAACTCCAATCCGACGCGAACGAGCCCGAACTCGACGCAGCCGCCCAGACTGCTGACCAACCAGAAGAAGACTCCGCCCGCGGTGACGCGCCGGAAGATGCGGTTGAAGCAGCGAGCGAAGACACCGCCGAAGACACCCCTGAATCCGAGGAAGAAGAACCCGAGTTCACGCCCACCCCGCGCCCTCCGCCCAAATTGGAGCGGCTGCAGAAGATTCTGGCCCAGGCCGGGGTGGCCAGCCGGCGCAGCGCCGAGGCCATGATTACGCAGGGCCGCGTGCAGGTGAACGGCAAGGTCGTCACCGAGCTGGGCACCAAGGCCGACGCCGCCCGCGACCACATCCGCGTCGACGGCAAGCTGCTCCACGGGGCCGAGCGGCTGCGCTACTTCATGCTCAACAAGCCCAGGGGCTTCGTCACCACGGTGAAGGACCCCGAGGGCCGGTCCACGGTCATGCAGTTCTTTGAGAAGCTGCCCGAGCGCCTTTACCCGGTCGGCCGCCTGGACTATTTGAGCGAGGGCCTGCTGCTGGTCACCAACGACGGCGAGCTGGCCAACAAGCTCACCAAGGCTGCCTCCGGCGTGGAAAAAACCTACCTGGTCAAGGTCAGCGGCCAGCCCACCGAGGCCGAGCTGGAAATCCTGCGCGGCGGCGTCTCCATCGAGCGCGGCAAGCCCGGCTCGGGCCAGGTCCGCACCTCTCCGGCGCGCATTCGCCAGGTGCGCCAGGGCGACAATCCGTGGTATGAGGTCGTGCTCATCGAGGGACGCAACCGCGAACTGCGCAAGATGTTCGAGGAGGTCGGCCACTTCGTCGAAAAGATTCGCCGCGTGGGCTACGGCCCTCTGGTGCTGGACGTGGAGCCGGGTCAGCTGCGCGAACTGCAGCCCGACGAGCTGACGGCCCTGCGCCTGGCCGCCGAAGGGAAGCTGCGCACCCCCAAATCCAAGGAAGTCCGCCGCCGCAACGCGATGGATGCCGCAGGTTTGCCCACTGTCGCGCCCCGGCCCAGCCGGCCGCGTCCCGCCCAGCCGTTTGCCGCCAAGCCTTTTGATCGCTCGGCCGCCGCGGAACGCCCCGCCGAGCTTCGGCCTAGAAAATCTTTCGGCGCCGAGCGGCCATCCCGGCCCACGCGCCCGCCGGGCGAGGGACTCCGCCCCGCCGCCGGACGCACCGCAGCCCGTGGCCCAGCCAAATACGGCTCTACCGGCCCCGCTGCCGGCCCCGCCAAACGCCCCTTCCGTCGCGAGGAAGGCGAAGGCTCGTTCGCGCCTCGCCCCTCCCGCCCGGCCTGGCAGAAGGACGCCCGTCCGCCCGCGCGTTTTGCCCCAGGCGCAGCCGGCGAAGGCCGCTCACGTGCAGACCGTCCCCGCACGGGTGGCCCGGAAGGAGCGGGCAGAACCGGCGCCGCCGGCCGCACCTTCGGCGCCAAGCCGGCATGGAACAAGCCCGCCGACCGCGGCGACCGCCCGGCCTTTAAGCGGCCCGCCGCGCCGCGCCACGAGGCTCCGGTCCGCGATCACGATGAGGATCTCGGCCCCGTGCGGCCGCCCAACCTCCATATCGAGGAGATCCAGCAGACGGGGAGTTCCAGCGGCGCCCGACCCAGCGCGCCCCGGTCCAGCTACAGCCGTCCGCCCAGTGCCCCCCGGCCCTACGCAGGCCGTCCCAGCCCCAGCCGCGCCGGTTCTGACCGGCCACCAAGAGCAGGCAAGCCCTTCCGCGGCGAAGGCGGCCTGGAGCGGCGCTTCACCACCAGCAGCGGCGTGCCCCGCGCCGGCGGCGCACGGCCCAGCAGCAAGCCGGGCAAGCCCGCCAAGTCAGGAGCGGGCCGCTCTTACGGTGCCGGTTCCAGCCGCGGCGCCGCGCCACGCACCGGCGGCGCGCGCACCGGCTCGGGGTACCGCCCAGCCTCAGGCTCCAGTGACCGCCCGTCCCGGCCTTACACGCCGCGCACGGAAGGCGCACCCGCGGCCCGTGTGCCCAACACGAAAAAGTTCGCCGGCGCCTCTTCCCGCGCAGCCGGCCCGCGCGGCGACAGCCCACGCGGCGAGCGGAAGACCGACGCGGGATGGAAGCCCAAGACCCGGTACGGCGGCTCGGGCAAGCCCGCCTCCGGCTCCGGTTCGCGGCCGAAGCCCGGCGGATTCTCCAAATCCGGCGGCCCGGCCAAATCCGGCTACAAGGCCAGGCCCTCCGGCTCCGGCCCCAAGCGCACCGGGCCGCGCCCCGGCGGCAAAAAGCGCAGCTAGCTAAGGAACAGGCCCGCTGCCAGCGCAGTGGGCCTGTTTCCAGCCAGTCCGGCGCACCAGTTTCGCATCGCCCGATTCAAAGTTTGTCTCCACGCCGTATGATGTGTAGCGAAGCGCCAGCCGGTTACATCTGCGGGCCTCAAGCGCGGAAGGCACTTCCCCAAGCTGTTCACCCAGAGACGACGAAAACTCAAATTCATCACGGAACAGGAGCTCCCCATGGATTCCAAAGAAGCCAAGACTGTCGCTGATTTCCTCATCGCCGATTTCGAACACTAAATGCAGACAACCCTGCGTGTACTCGCGGCGGTTCCCGACGGCCACCTCGACTACCGGCCGGACCCAAAGGCCAAGACGGGCCTGGGCCTCATCCGGCACATCCCTCTTGAGGACGGTTGGCTGCTGAACAGCATTGCCGACGGCGCATTTGCGCCTCCGCCCGACGATTCCGATGCTTGCGGCATCATGAACCCGGCCGACGCCATTGCCCGCTACAAAGAAAGAGTTCCCGCGGCCCTGAATCGCGTGCGCGCCATGACGGGCGAACAACTGAGCACCGTCATCGACCTGTTCGGCATGGTCCAGGCGCCGGGAGTCAACTTTCTGGCCATGACCATCAAGCACTCGGTCCACCACCGCGGCCAGCTCAGCACCTACCTGCGTTCGATGGGCGGCAAGGTTCCGGGGATCTACGGGCCATCGGCTGACTCGCAGTAGCGGCTGCTTCGAACCGCCTGAAAAGGAGGAGAGCGCATAGAGCTCCGTGCCCCACCCATTCGCCTTTTTTCTGGCGAATGGGCGGGACACCACAACCCTCGACCGGCCATGTTGCTGAGCAGCGATACAAATGCTGTGACCAAATCGGCGGCTGCGCATCTTACCTGTCATGAGCACTGAAAAAGCGACCTTCGGCGCCGGCTGCTTCTGGGGAGTCGAAGCCGCGTTTGCCGCCATCCCCGGCGTGACAGCGACGGCGGTGGGTTATGAAGGTGGGGCGCTGGAGCGGCCCACCTACAACGAAGTCTGCACCGACCAGACCGGCCACGCCGAGGTGGTGGAGCTGGAGTTTGACCCGGCGCAGGTGAGTTACGAGCAGCTCCTCGACGCCTTTTTCGCGCTGCACGACCCGACTACCCTCAACCGCCAGGGGCCGGACTGGGGCGCGCAGTACCGCTCGGCCATCTTCTTCCACTCCGCCGCGCAGGAGGCGCAGGCCCGCGCCAAAATCGAGCAGCTCACCGCCGAGGGCCGCTTCAAGCCCAAACGCATCGTCACTAAAGTCGAGCCGGCGCAGACCTTCTGGCGCGCCGAGGACTACCACCAGCGCTATCTTGAAAAGCGCGGGCAGGCAAGCTGCCACATATAGAGATCAGGGATCAGGGATCAGGGCAATTCTTTGCCCTGGCTGAGCCACCACGCCTTGATGAACTTCCAGTGAATGTAGACCGAGTGATTCAGGTGCAGCAGCAGCCCTTCGCGGCCATCCAGAAAGCCCAGCCGAAAAAAATAGTTATAGATAAAGGTCGCCGTCGGGTTCAGCAGCGCATTGCAGAGAAACGCGGGCAGGGATTTGCTGTCGCGGCCCCGCTGGTGGAGCAATTGGGCGATCTCCGAGCTGTAGCGGTTCATGTGCTCCAGATAAATGGCCAGCGTGGGGTAGGCGTAGTGCAGCATGTCGTGGCGGAGTTTGCCGCGGGGCCCGGCAAACTGCGGCGTCGAGTGCGGGCCCACGCCTTCGCTGAGCCGCGCGGCGCCACGCCGGAAGAGGCGCAGCTTGTGGTCGGGATAGAATCCGCCGTGGCGGATCCAGCGGCCGAAGTACAGGTTGAGCCGGGGAATCCAGTAGGCGCCGAACTGCGGCTCGCTGCGGAGTAACTCGCGAATCTCCGCCTGCAGCTTCGGCGTGAGCACCTCGTCGGCGTCGAGCAGCAGAATCCAGTCGCTGGTGCACAGGTCGAGGGCGACATTCTTCTGCTCGCCGTGGCCGCCGAAGGCGTGGTAGCTGGTTTTGGCGCCGAAGGATTGGGCGATCTCCAGGGTACGGTCCTTCGAGCCCGAAATCGACGACAATGATCTCATCGGCCCAGCGGACGCTTTCGAGGGTGCGGGGCAGATTCGCCTCCTCGTTCATGGTGATCATGGCAACGGACAGGGTCTTGGGCGGCGACGGCATTTGAGGGAAGGATAAATCAGCGGGGCGCCCCGCAGGGCAGACTGGACGAAGAGGGCAGAGACGATGAAGGTTCTGGTATTCGGTGCGACGGGGATGGTGGGCCAGGGGGTGCTGCGCGAGTGCCTGCGCGACCCGGATGTGGAGCAGGTGGTGACCGTGGGCCGGACTGCGACCGGCATCCACGACGCGAAGCTGCGCGAGATTGTGCACCGCGATCTGCTGGACTATGCGGGAATGGAAGGAAGCCTGGCTGGATTCGACGCCTGCTTCTTTTGCCTGGGCGTGTCATCCAGCGGAATGAAGGAAGCCGAATACGAGCGCGTGACCTATAGCTTCACTCTGGCCGCGGCGGAGATGCTGAGCCGGGTCAACCCGGGGATGACGTTCGTCTATGTCTCCGGCTCCGGCACAGACAGCTCCGAGAAGGGCTGGAGCATGTGGGCACGCGTGAAAGGCCGCACGGAGAATGCGCTGCTGCGGCTGCCGCTCAAAGCGTACATGTTTCGCCCCGGGTTCATTGAACCGATGGACGGCATTGAATCCAGGACGCCGCTTTACCGGAGATTCTACAAAGCGGCCAGGCCGCTGCTTCCCCTGCTGCGCCGGGCGCTGCCAAGCCAGATCTTATCCACGCGGGAGATTGGGCAGGCGATGCTGGCTGTGGCGCGGGTGGGGTATGCCAAACGGGTTCTGGAAGCAAGCGATATTCGAAGAGTGGTTGGCCGCTAGAGCAGAGAAGCCCATGAGAAGCCCTCTGATTCCTCAGATCGATCTGACCCTGCCGGGGGCCAGGTTCAGTCCTTGGGCACGAGCATGGCTTCGGCCAGCGCAGCCGGGGTCATGGTAGAGTGAAATCCCACGGAGGGTCGGGTAGCATGGCGTCTGGAATTCATCTGCCGGGCGGAAGCGAGACGATTGACCTGCAGCAGCAGGTGGCGCGGTTGCAGGCGCTGCTGGAGGCTTCGCGGCAGGTTCACTCGACCATCCAGGAAGTGGAAGTGCTGGAGCAGGTGCTGCGCATCGTGGTGCGCGAGCTGGAGATGGCCGGGGCGGCATTTCCCGGCACCGGGCTCGAGTATGGCGATGCGCCCGATCTTGGTTCGGCCAGCAAAGACGAAGCCGCCGGCGACAAGGCTGCGGCGCACGGTGCGGCGTTTCCCACCTATCCGCTGCAGGACCGCGAGGGGCGGCCGATGGCGGAGCTGGTCGTGGCGCCTCCCGAGGGCCGCGAGCTGACAATCTATGAGGCCGATTTTCTGGAGGGTCTGGCGCTGCAGGCGGCGGTGGCTCTGGAAAACGCGCGCAACCACAAGCGCAACCTGGAGTTCGCCCGCGTGCAGCAGGACCTGGACGCGGCGCGCAACATTCAGCGGTCGCTGTTGCCGCAGACGTTGCCCCGGATTCCCGGCTATTCGGTGGCTTTCCGCTCTGATACCTGCTACGAGGTGGGCGGCGACTACTTGGACATAGTGGAGCAGCCGGACGGCAGTCTGCTGATCGCGGTGGCCGACGTGGCCGGCAAGGGCATGGCCTCGGCGATCATGGCGACCAGCTTCAGGGCGGCCTTCCGCGCCATGGCGTTGAACGGGTTGCCGCTGGACGAGTTGGCCGCGCGCATGAACCAGCACCATTGGGCGGAGGGCGAAGAGGCCCGCCGTCGTTATGTGACGGCGATCTTTCTGCGCCTGCACCCCGCCACGGGCGAGATAGAGGTGGTGAACGCGGGACACAATCCGGGGTTCCTGGTGCGGCCGGACGGCGAGCCCTGCCAGTTTGAGTCCACGGGGACGCCGCTCGGTTTACTGCCGGGGATGTGCTACTCCACCCAGAAATGCGGGTTTACACCGGGAGCGCGGGTGCTTTTCTATACCGACGGGTTGACGGAGGTCTTCCGCGGGGATGAAGAATTTGGGTCAGAACGGCTGCTCGAAGAGTTTTCTAAGTGTTCTGCAAGGAAAGCCGATGATATTCTCGTTGCAATGTGGGCGGCCCTCGACGCTTTCTCGCAGGGGAGCAAGCAGATGGATGACATGACCGCACTGGCGCTGTGCCGTGGAACGGGCATGATGGAGACGACGGCATGACGGATGCGAAGTCCACCAGTGTGGAGGTGCGGCTGCCCTCGCGGCTCGGTTATGAGAAAGTGGCGATGAGTACCGCGGCCGCGGTGGCCAAGCTGATGGGTTTCCGCGAGGACCGCGTGGAAGACTTGAAGACGGCGGTAGCCGAAGCCTGCATCAACGCCATGGAGCACGGCAATCGAATGAATGAGCGTCTCTCCGTCGGGGTTGTCCTTTCCACGGTGGACGACTCGCTGGAAGTGAAGGTCATCGACGACGGCAAGGGGCTGAAGGGCGTGCCGCCCAAGCCGGACATTGACCGCAAGATTCACGGCGAGGAAGACCCGCGGGGCATGGGCATGTTTCTGATTCAGGCGCTGGTGGATGAGGCGGAGTGGGTCAAAGGCTCCAACGGCAAGAGCAGCTATGTCAGGCTGGTCATCCGTCTGGATAAAGAAGCGGAATAAAACAGAAAATACGGAGATACCCGATCGTGCAGACAGAAACCAAAGCGCGCGTTGACCAGCTCACTTCCCCGGCCGGACATCCGGTCACTTGCCTCCGCTATGAGGGCGACATCGCGAGCACCTCGAAGGACGCGGTTCTGGGCACCTATCAGGCATTGCCGAAAGCGACGGCCAAGCTGGTGCTGCTGGACTTCAGCAAGGTGGAATATATCAATTCGAGCGGTATCGCGCTGGTGATTCAGATGCTGATTGAGGCATCCAACTCGGGGCAGAAGGTGTATGCCTTCGGGCTGTCGCCGCACTTCACCAAGGTGTTCACCATGGTGGGGATCACCAAGTACGCCGGACTGTTTGCCAGCCAGGCGGAGGCGCTGGCGGCGCTGTAGGAATCTGTTGACCTTATCTGCCGCACCGCCCGCGTAAAATTGCCCCTATGAACCTGGCGGCGATTCAAGCGGCACTGCGTGAAGCCGGCCATGACGGCTGGCTTTTTTACGACCATCATCATCGTGATCCTATCGGCGGGCGCATTCTGGGCCTGGACGAGAAGGCTCATATCACGCGGCGCTGGTACTACTTTGTGCCTGCGGTGGGCGAGCCGCGCAAGCTGGTGCACCGCATCGAGCAGGGGCGGCTGGATACGCTACCCGGCACCAAGACGCAGTACTCGAGCTGGCAGGAGCTGGCGGCGGGTCTGGAGGCGATGCTCGACGGCGCGCGCCGGCTGGCCATGCAGTACTCCCCCAACAACGCCATCATGTACGTGTCGATGGTGGACGCGGGGACGGTGGAGTTTCTGCGCGGGCTGGGCAAGGAGATCGTGAGCTCGGCCGACCTGGTGAGCCAGTTTGAGGCGGTGCTGAGCGTGGCGCAAATCGCCAGCCACGCCGTGGCACAGCGGGCCATCGACCGGATTCTGGCCGAGGGCTGGAAAGAGATGGGCCGGCGGCTGCGGCCGGCGTGGGGCGGGCCCGGCTCACTCACCGAATACGACCACGTCGCCTGGCTGAGTGAGGCGATGCGCCGCGAAGGGCTGGTGTGGGAGAACGGCCCTAACGTCAGCGCCAACGCCCACAGCTCCGACTCGCACTACGAACCCACCGCCGCGGATTGCGCGCCCATCCGCGAGGGCGATTTTGTGCTCATCGACATCTGGGGGCGGCTGGACACGGCGGACAGCATCTTCTACGACATCACCTGGACCGGGGTGGTGGGGCGCGAGCCGACCGAGCGAGAGCAACTGGTGTTTGAGACTGTGCGCAACGCGCGAGACTCGGCCATTGCCGCGGTGGAGACGGCCTTTGCCCAGGGCCGGCCGATGTGCGGGTATGAGGCCGACGACGCGGCGCGGGGGGTGATTCGCGCGGCCGGCTTCGGCGAGTATTTCACGCATCGCACGGGGCACAATATCGCCCACGAGATTCACGGCCCCGGCGCGCACCTGGACAATCTGGAGACCCACGACGAGCGGCGGCTGCTGCCGCACACCTGCTTCTCCGTGGAGCCGGGGATCTATCTGCCCGAGTTCGGCGTGCGCAGCGAGGTGGACATGCTGACCGCGCCCGGCAAGGCCTGGGTGACGGGCGCGATGCAGCGGGAGCTGGTGCGGATCTAACAGAGATCAGGGAGCAGAGATCAGAGATCAGAAGCCCGGGGTCAGGGCAGCGGAATGCTCAGGTGGTCGAGGAGCCCCGGAACATCAGGGGCCTCGTCTGCGTATTGCTGAGGATAGTGATTCCCCTCAGGAGTAGAGCCCCGACAATGAATCCTCTGCGCAGAATATTTTTGTTTTTGGTGATCCTTGCCGTTCCCGCCACGTGGGCCGGCGCCCAATCCACTCAACAGGGCTTGCCGCCCGCCGACGATTTGTACAAGACCGTTGCGGCGCTGGATACAGAGCTTTTCGACGCGTATAACCACTGCGATCTGAATAAGCTCGGCTCGATGGTGTCCGAAGATCTCGAGTTCTATCACGATCAGACCGGCCTCTCCGTTGGCCGCCAGACCTTCCTCGATGCCATCAAGGCCAACATCTGCGGCAAGGTCCATCGCGAACTCGTTCCCGGCTCGATCGAGGTCTATCCGCTCAAGGGCTACGGTGCGGTCGAGATCGGCGTGCATCGCTTCACCCACCCCAACGATCCCACGGCCCACGGCGAGGCAAAATTCGTGACGATCTGGCGATTGAAAGACGGCGTGTGGAAGGTAACGCGCGCGATCAGCTTCGATCACCATTCCGCGCCACAATGAGCTGCGCGGAGCCGGGTTCCGCCCGCCCCGGTGCGATATAGTCAAAAAGGAATGGCTGCAACTGAAAACAAGAACGCGGCGGCGGGGCAGGGCTGGGTCTATCTTCCCTTGATTGCCGGCTGGCTGGTGCCGGGGGCGGGGCATTTTCTGCTGCGCAAGTGGGGCCGCGGGGCTCTGCTGTCGCTGTCGATCCTGAGCATGTTTGCGCTGGGAATCGCGATGCAGGGCAAGGTCTACTCGAGCGCCGGCGACATCCTGGACATGCTGGGCCTGGCGGGCGACCTGGGCAACGGGCTGCTCTACATCGTGAGTCGGATGCTGGGGCTGGGCGCAACCTCAGTTCAGGTGACGGTGGCCGACTACGGCACGCGGTTCATCGTGGTGGCCGGGCTGCTGAACGTGATTGCCGCCGTGGACGCGCACAATCTGCGCACCGGGAGGAAGGCGTAATGTTCAGCCCCTCTCACTTTACGGCGGTTCTGCTGTTTGCGCTGTGCGCGTCGGTGGTCTTCGGCATCACGCAGCGCGATACGCCCAGGCGGATGGTGCGCTACGGGGCTTACTGCTTTGTGCTGTTTGTGGGCTCGGCGATCGTGCTGAGCTGGGTGATGTTCTTTATCGCGCGGTAGCGGCCCCGGCTGGCGATGCGTTGCACCGGAAAAGGGCCTTTGCACCGCAAATAGTGCATCTGGAAACTCCTTCCGATGCTGATTCCGCACGGCTTATCTGCAAAAAAGAGAAGAAAAAGAGAATGAACCCTGGGGGGTGCCCCCCTCGAAACGAAGGCAATTTGTTCATTTAGCTTGCTTTCGGGGTCCAGGAGAGCGCTTTGGGAGCGTGTTATGCGCCACTTGCGCGGCGTAGAGGAGCTTGGTGGCACTGGAGTGCAGGAAGACGTTGATGAGCATGCCGTGGGCCACACAGGCGATGAAGTCGCGGATGTTTTGGGGGCCGGAGAGCGGAGGCATGGCCCGGCAGTAGGCTGTGTTCGCTTGCATGTGGGCCGCAAGCTTGTGGCCGCCGTTGGCCAGAACCGCCTCGTGGGTGCGCATCCAAGCATCGCAGCAGGTATCGACGGCGGAATGGGTTGAGGCGGCGGCGCGTTCTTCGGCGGGGCTCATTTCGGATGAGTTTTCGAGTGGTTGGGGCACGACGGTTTCTCCCTGGGGCCTGGATTCGGCCCTTCATTTACCAGTGTGGACTTAATCGGGAATTAGTCTGCAAAATGGGTCGAAGTTTACTCGTATTCATCAGGGAATGAGCGGGGCCGCGGGGAAGTTGGGCCTGGGAGCTGAGGGAAGAACAGTAGAGTTTGCGGTTTTCCATGCTGGCGACAGAAAAAAGTCGCAAGGATGGGCCAGGGCGGCTTGACCGGGAAGCGAGCGAGTCAACGAACCGCGCGACCCGGCGAAGTCAGCCGCCCTGCGAGTCGCGCTTCCAGACGGCGGCGTCGAAGGTGTGCGCGCAATCGTAGCCCTCGGAGCGGTAGAGGTCGACGGCCTGGGTGTTGGACTCGGTGACGGTGAGGGAGATCTCGCTGACGCCCTGGCGCATGAACTGCGCGGCGGCCAGGGCGAGCAGCAGACGGGCCATCCCCTGGCGGCGGTAGGCGGGATGCACGCAGATCTGGGTGATGTGTCCGCTTTGCGGGCTGACGCGGGAGCCCAGCACCAGGGCCGCCAGCTCGCGGCTATTGCGCTCGACCACGACGTGGGAGACGGGCGCGGAAAAGACGCCGCAGCCGGCGTAGCGGACGATGTTGTGGAGAAAGCGCATGGAGCCGTGGACGGAGTGGTATTGGTCGTTGATGAGGCTGTCGGGGTGGCCGCGATAGGCTTCGGAGATGAGGCGGGCGGCGGGATTGAGGTCCTCGTCGCGCCAGGGGCGCAGCTCGAGGCCGGCGGCCAGGTCCACTTGAGGGCGGTTCCAGCGGCCGGCCAGCGGCTGCACCATGAAGAGGCGATGGAAGAGCTGAAAGCCGGCCTCGCGGAAGATGGCGGAGTGGGCGCCGGTGGGGTGCAGCAGCAGCTGCGACTCGATGCGATCGACTTGCGGCGAGTTGAGCAGGGTTTCAAACAGATGCCGAAGCAGCGTTTCTTCGATCTCGCGGGCGGGTTCCGAGGCGCCACCCGGAGGGGCATCGAGATCGGGATCGGCTCCGGAAAGGGCGAAGACGTCGCCGATGACGGCCTTTGTCTCTTCGTAGACGCAGAAGGCGTAGCCGGTGACCTGGCCTGCCTCAAGCGCCGCATAGCCGGGCAGCATGTGGTTGTCGAGATACTGCATCAGCAGCTTGGACGAGGAGCGGTAGTCCCAGTGCAGGCGCTGCATCCAGAGATCGCTCTCGGCCTCGAGCACGGGGCGGAGCACCGGCGCCGCAAAGTGCCGCAGGTCGAGAATCTGGATGGAAACGCCTGATGCCATGTGTCTTCTCTTTGATGCAGTCCAGCCGTGGCCCGGTGAAAAGCCAGGCGCGGATTGCGCATCTCTCCGGACGCAAAGCCATAATGCCTTTGGGTCACTGTGCCATGAAGCGCGGCAGACTGCAAGCTGAAGTCTGAGTTGTCATTGGGGATTTCCATCTCCAGACGCTTGCATCCCCACCAGATAGATCTGCAATCCGCGCTCGGGCCAGGTGAAAAGGAGCTCGTATTGGCGTCCGTCCAGGTACTCTTCGAGCGCATCCTGGGTGTGCAGGTCCTTGCCGCCGCGGCCGGCCATCCGCGCCACCAGCAGGTGCTCTTCGGTGGGCACGCCGCTCTCCTCGTAGTTCACCACTTCGCGATCGCGATAGAACGAGAGCCCGTACTCCACGTCGCGGCGGACGCGGAAGACGGCGACCGTCTCGTCGGCGGGGGCGGCGGCGGCCAGCCGGTCGGCCAGCGGACGGGCGGAATAGGAGCGGTCCAGCAGCTGGATGACCCGCTTGGTGGCGCCGACGGCCGGAATGCCGAAGAACGGACCCACGCCATAAAGAAACAACACGAGGACGACGATCACCCCGGTGGTGGCCAGCCGCAACCGGGCCACTCCAAAGCCGTGGACGACCACCACGATGAGCAGCGCCGCGCCCGTTGAAGACAGCAAGGCCGCCACCAGCGCGGGCGACGGCGGCACGTGCGCGCCGTGGAGGACAAACCAGGGCAGCAGCAGCGCAAACATGGTCATGACGCCGCAGAGCGCCGAGTGGCCCAGCAGCACCCAGCGGTTCAGGCCGCGCTGCCGGCAGCGGTAGAGGTAATCGCCAGTGAGGATGGTGATGGGAGGAATGGAAGGCAGAATGTAGCCCGGCAGCTTGGACTGCGAAAGCGAGAAAAAGAGGATGGGGATGAGGGCCCAGAGCACCAGAAACTCAGGGAAGGCATCGCCGGGACGGCTGGGCTTGGGTTTGGAGGGCTTGGAATGACGCAGCCTCCACTCGGCCACCGAGGTCTGGATGCCGTCCACCAGCGCGCGCATGGCGATGACCGTCCACGGCATGACCGCCAGCAGCACCACGACCAGGTAATACCAGATGGGTTGCTCGTGCTGGAAGCGGTTGGTGGCGAAGCGCTCCAGATTGTGCTGGAGGAAGAACTCGCGGAAAAAGGTGGGGTTCTGGTGCTGTACGGCGATGAACCAGGGCAGCACGATGGCGAAATAGAGGAGCACGCCCGGACCCCAGAACGATTGCTTGACGATGGACCACTCGCGGCGCAGGGCAGCGAAAGCCATCATGATTAGAATGGCCAGAAACGGCGCCACCGGCCCCTTGGCCAGGGTGGCCACGGCGGTGAAGAAGTAGATGTCGAAGAGCCAGAACTTGGAACGGGTTTCGTACCAGGCATACCAGCCGAGCAGGCCGATGGACAGCGGCGCGGCCATCTGCATGTCGGTGGAGGCGCCGCGGGCAAAGCCGATGATGCCGGCGCAGGCTACGGTGATGAGCGCGGCGTCCAGGTGCCCGCCGCGCCGGAATCGCCGCATGTGAAGGTAGATGAGCGCCACCATGATGAAGGTGAAGGAGGCCGAGGGCAGCCGGGCGCTCCAGTCGTGTACCCCGAACTCCCGAAAGACGAACATGGCCCGCCAGTAGTAGAGGGCCGGCTTCTCCAGCCAGGGATGGCCATACAGATACGGTGTGACGCAGGCGCTGAGGCGGCCTTTGAGGGTGTGCGCCGAGTCGAACCGGACCAGCATCTCACGGGCGATCTGCGCATAGCGGGGCTCGTCGGCGCCGACCAGGCCGAGGCCGTCGCCGCCCAGCAGCGGCGTCACTCCATAAATGATGAAGAAGACGGCAAAGAGCAGAAAGACGGAGGCCTCGCTGGCGGCGCCCCAACTGGGCAGCCGCCTGCGCCGGCGTACGGGCGAGTCCGGAGCAGACGATTCCAGAGCAGTCTCCACTTCCAGCGGTTCTCCAACGGGCCGGCGGCAGTTGCGCGCGAATACAGCCCTTCGGGCCTGCGAACGGGAGCTTGGGCAACTCCTGGGACCCGGTTGACGGTGCGCCTCACGGGAGGCGGAAACGCAGTTCCCCATGCCGCGTTTCGACAGGGACTAAGGTTAACAGATTCGAGCCGAATCTGAACCCGTTGCGGCGGCAAAACCGGCCACGCTGGGGCGCAACTCGGCCAGAATTTCATCGAGCGCGCGGTCGAGCGGCCCGTCGAGCGTGCAGCCGGCGGCGTTTTCGTGTCCGCCTCCGCCCAGCCTTGCGGCAATGGCCGCGACATTGATCTTGCCCTTGCTGCGCAGGCTGAGCCGGATGCGCCGCTCGGGCAGTTCGCGCAGGAAAACGGCGGCCTCGACGCCGATGATCGAAAGCGCGTAGTTCACAATGCCCTCGCAGTCCTCCTCGGCGGCGCAGGCGCGCACCATGTCCTTGTGGGAGACCCAGAGCCAGGCCAGCCGGCCCTCCCGGTGCAGGTTGCTGAGCGCCGCGCCCAGCAGCAGCAGCCTGGAGGCGGGCGTGGAGAAGTAAATATCCTGGGCGATGCGGATGGGGTCGGCGCCGGCCTCCACCAGTTCCCGCGCCAGCGCAAAGGTGGAAGCCCGCGTGGACCCCCAGCAGAAGCCGCCGGTATCGGTGAGCACCGTGGCGTAAAGGCAAGTGGCCATCTCCGGGGTGATCGTGGCGCCGGCGGCCTTCGCCAGCCTGTAGACCAGCTCGCCCACGCTGGCCGCCTCGCGGTCGATCCAATTCAGGTGGCCCCACTCGTGGCCGCTGGTGTGGTGATCGATGTTGATGATGAAGAAGGGCTCGAGGCCGCGGAGGCGGGTGCGATCGAGGCCGTCGCACTCCAGCAGGATGGCGGCGTCGTAGGGGCCGTGGACGCGCATCGCGGTGCGGACGGCGTCGGCCTGCGGCAGCCCGCGGTAGACGGCCGGAATCCGATCGGCGGTGACGAGGTCGGCGCGCTTGCCCATCTGCTCCAGCAGCATGCCCATGGCCAGGGTGCTGCCCACGGCGTCGCCGTCTGGGCGGGAGTGGGAGCAGACGAGGAAGCGCTCGCCCTCGCGCAGCACCTGGAGGATGGCTTCCATGGGATCGGCGGGCGTGGCGGGGGGCGCGGAGCGGGCGAGAGTGGGGCGGGATTCGTCCATGAGCGGCTACTCGACCGCGGCCTTCCGCCGCTTGCGCGACCTGGTCATCAACTCGTCAATCCGGGCCTGGAAGCGCCCTGAGCGGTCGGCCAAAAAGGCCAGCTCCGGGACGTGCCGCACGCCCATACGCTCCTTGATTTCATAGCGGATGTAGCCCTTGGCGGCTTCGAGGCCGGCAACCGTCTCCTCTTCGGCTTTGGCGATGTCGGCGACCGCGCCGTCCACGGCCACGTACACGCGGGCCGACTTGCCGCCGGGGTTCAGCACCACTTCGCTGACATAGCAGAAGGCGATGCGCGGGTCGGAGAGCTCGCCCTCGATCATGGCCCCGATCTCCTCGCGCAGCGTTTCCGCCACCCGGTCCTGATGATGCTTCCTCGCCCTGTGTTCCGGCATGACTTCCCCCTGTTTCTGGATGGGTAAACCATTCAGGATAGCAGAGAGGCGGGGGCGAGGCCTGGGCGGTGCCGGGGTATCGGCCTGCCGGTCAGCGCAAAGCGACTTGCCGGTACAAATCCGCTGGTTCAGGAGCACCTCGGGGATGGTGTTCCAGTTGATTTGATTCCGGAGGTTCTGGTGAAGACGGGAAAGGTTCGTTGCTTTCCCAGGTCTGAGGAGCCAGACCCTTCGACTTCGCTCAGGGCAGGCTCTGGGGCACTCATTTTCGTGCTGAACCCGGATGCGGGGGCCTGAGAAACCCGGCTGGGCCGCCGTCTTGCAGACAAGGCTGGAGATCAAGTACCCTTGCGGACGTTCGGAAAGACAGGTTGGGCGGCCGATCCCGGTTCACGCCCGAATTTGAATTCTTGGTAGCCATGCGGGCGACATGCTTCCGATTCATCCTTTTCTTCATGGGAAAACTATGGCAAAGATGACCCTTTCAACAACGCAACGCGAAGAGCTGCTCAGAACATTGCAGGCCCGTTTTGAGAAACACATGAACCGCCATCAAGGCCTTGCATGGAAAGAGGTAGAGGCAAGGCTGAACGCCAATCCTCAAGCGCTCTGGTCACTCCATGAAATGGAAAGAACGGGCGGTGAGCCGGATGTGACCGGTGAGGAGAGAGGGACAGGCCAATACATTTTTTGTGATTGTTCCGCGGAAAGTCCCAAAGGCCGCAGAGGTGTCTGTTACGACCGTGCGGGGGAGAAGAAAAGAAACAAGGAAGGATTGCATCCCGCCGGGAACGTCCTGGATATGGCAGCCGCCATGGGCATCGAGCCTTTAACGGAAGAACAATATCGGGCGTTGCAGAAGCTCGGAGATTTCGACACGAAAACGCAGAGCTGGTTGAAAACGCCGGCGGTGATCACGAAACTCGGCGGCGCCATCTTTGCCGATCGCCGCTTCGACACGGTCTTCGTCTATCACAACACCGCACCCTGTTTTTATCGTGGCAGGGCGTTCCGTGGCTCGCTAAGAGTCTAGACCTAGCCACTGGATCTCACCTTCCTTTGATCGCAGATCCTTCCTCGCATGGAGCGCAAATCGGAGATGGCGCCCCTTCACTGAATGGGCGGGCTGGCCAGTGCTGAGTGTCCGCAACTGGCGATCTCAGAATAAAGGCGGTCATCGAGCGCCGATTGCGCGAATTTGTCGGGCTTAGTCGCCAAAAACGCCGCAGGATTCTTCAGCCGCGACGCGAGGGTTGGCGCGAGGCTTCAGCTCTCGATGTACTCCCAGAAGGAGTCGGCGAGGTCGGCGCCGTGTTCGTTGGCGATACGCTGGGCGGCGCGCTCTACCTCTTCGACGAGGCCGTGCAAGTAATCGCGGGAGCGGGAGATGGCGACCACGCCGAGGGTGGCCGACTGCCAGGTCACGGCCTCGTCCAGCTCGGCCACCGAGACGTTGAAGCCCTGGCGCAACTGGTCCTTGAGCGAACGCACCACCTGACGCCGATCCTTGAGCGACTGGGCGTGCGCGATGCGCAGTTCGAGGGTGAGTTGGGCCACGGGCATGACGTCACACCAGGGCTGCACGAGAGACTGCGGCCGGTTGTTCATTCTATGCCTGATCGAGGGGCGGTTTGACAAGAACTTATTGATTCCACGGTTGAAAGAGTGTGAGGGGCGGGCGGGGCGCCGGGCGCTGAGGGCGCGAGCGCGAAGGCCCCTTAAATCTAGTCCGCCCGGGGCAGCAGCGCGAACGCCACCACGGTCTCGCCGGCCTGGGCCACCTGGCTGAGCAAACGGTCCTCCAGTTCGTGTGGGATGGGCATCTCGCAGGCGGCGACTTCGGCCTCTCCGGCGCCCACAAAGCACAGCTCGCAGCAGCCGAGGGCGTTGCCGTCGCCCATGCGCACCGGCGGGCCAAAGACGCGGCAGGTCATGGGGCGCCAGGCGTAGACATCGCAGAGGCCGGTGGCGGGGTCGAGGGCGGGACAGGGCGCATCGTTGGCGAAATCGTCAAAGCGCGCGCGCTCGGCGGGGAACGTGCCGAGCCGGCCGGAGCACGGATCGCCGGGGAAGGTGGGCAGATGCTGGTCGCGCCAAAGGCTGGCGCGGCGCTCAATGGCCGCGGCCAGCGCGGGCTGGCTGGCGCGGAGGGTCTCCATGCCGGAGCGCAGGCGCAGCGCGTCGAGCGCGTTGATGGCGAAGACTCCGTGGCAGCACTGGGTGCAGCCGGGTTGGCAGGCCAGCCGGGGGCCCGCGCGTCGCGCCGCCTCGGCCAGCGCCGCATCCATGATCCGCACCAGTTCGGAGTCGCCCGCGGGAATATGCATCCGCGGCAAGAATAACGGATTGCCCTGGGGTCCGGTGTGGCGCTGCGCTGCCCGCGCATGAGTTGAGGCTGGCGCCGGAAATGCAGCCATAAATGCGGGTGCTGCCGCGGGGGGCGCGGGTCTCGGCCGACAGATTCCAGTCGTACAATGAGATTGCCGCCTCGGACAAGCAGACGACTCTACGGGGAAGGGCGCAGTTACGGGAACAAAACATGAGGAAGCAACCAGGTAAACCCGGTGACATTTTGAATCTGAGTTCGATCACGCATGCTTTGCGCGCATGGCGATGCCTGTTTGGATTCCGGGAACTGTAAATTTGGGGCCGGAAAGATTCATGGTTGCACTCTCCTTGTCCTCGCGGCGCTGATGAGTGTGTCCATCCCCGCGGCAGCGCAGGACGGTTCGTCGCGGCAGGCCGACGGAGTTACAATTCGCGGAACCGTTCATGACCCGGCGGGTAAGTTGGTTGGCGACGCGTCGGTACGGCTTGAACGGAAAGGCGAGCCGGGCGCGGTGGAAGCCAAAACTGATGCGGCGGGCGCATTTGCGTTTTCCGCTCTCACGCCTGGCGTCTATATAGTGAGCGCTGAGAAATCAGGGCTGCACAGCAGTTCCGCTGCCGTGGATGCGACCTCCGTGGCAGACGGGCGGCAGATCGATCTTGTACTGGAAGGCGCGGGGATCACTCAACCTGAATCCAAGTCCTCGTCTCCGTCCCCATCCCAAGCCATGGAATTCGCTGACAAACCGAACTTCACCGTTGCGGCAGTTACCGACTGGACTGCCGCGGGCGGACATGGATCGGATTCCATTCTGCGCACGAGTGAAGCACTTACGCGAGAGACACTCACGCTGAAGCCGGAGCATGGGGAACGCGGCGCGCCAGTTTCTGCCGGCGATGGGGGTGGAAACAAGGAGTCTGAAAGCGAGTTGCGCGCGGCCTTGGCCAGCGCCCCCGGAAGTTTCGAGGCCAACCATCGGCTGGGCGCATTCTATCTCCGCGCTGGCAAATACTCGGAATCGATTCCGATGTTACAGGCCGCGTATCGGATCGATCCCAAGAGTTACGACAACGAGTATCACCTGGCGCTGGCCTTGAAGGAAGGCGGCGATTTCGCGCAGGCAAGGGAGCACGTTCAAAGACTGCTGGTGCAGCGGGACAACGCAGATTTGCATCGAATGGCGGGCGAGCTTGACGAGAAACTGGGCGATCCTTTGGCGGCGGTGCGCGAATTTGAGCAAGCCGCGCGTCAGGATCCGAGCGAGGAAAACTATTTCGAGTGGGGATCCGAGTTACTGCTTCACAGGGCAGTGTGGCAAGCAAAGGAAGTCTTCGCGGAGGGGACAAAGGCATATCCGAAATCGCCCCGGATGCTGACTGCGCTGGGCACGGCTCTTTTTTCCGGCGCGCTCTACGATGAGGCTGCCCTTCGCTTCTGCGAGGCTTCCGACTTGAATCCGGCGGACCCCGAGCCGTACATTTTCATGGGCAAGATTGAGATGGCAGCGCCCAATCCGCTTGCTTGCGTTGAAGAAAAGTTAGCGCGGTTTGTAGAGCAGCAGCCGATGAATCCCCTCGCGGATTTTTACTTCGCGATGGCCATCTGGAAGCA
Organism: uncultured Acidobacteriaceae bacterium; assembly: GCA_963716385.1. Taxonomy (GTDB): domain Bacteria; phylum Acidobacteriota; class Terriglobia; order Terriglobales; family Acidobacteriaceae; genus Telmatobacter. The sequence goes on along the minus strand of OY970305.1, from coordinate 4,078,064 downwards.
GCAAGGACAGCCCACGGACCAGCGGGTCTTGCGCAGGGTTGAAGCCATGCTGACAAAGGCCGTGACCATCGACCCCAAATGCGGCGAAGCCTATCTGCAACTTGGGAATCTCAATTCCTCGCAGCGTAACTATGAGGAAGCGATTGGCCTTTATACGAAGGCGGTTGAAGCGAATCCTCAATTAATAGAGGCCTATTATCGGCTAGGGGTCGCCTATGACAGGATCGGCGAGCGGGCAAAGGCCAGACAGGAATTTCAACTGCATGATGAGATCCAGAAGCAACAGGCGGCGGATGTCGAACGCCAACGGAGGGAAGTTAAGCAGTTCCTAGTCGTAGTGCCGGGAAAGCCGACTTATCCGCTGATTCACTAAAGATACGAATGGGTGAGGTCAAACCTCAAAACACGTCAATGGGCCCACCGATTTCGCTTCGAGAGTCATTGACTGGTATAACTTCTGAAAGTACTCTACTTCGATTGCGGTTTGAAAGTCGCAATGATTCCCTCGCCTTCGCGAATGGTGAGTATCTGGTTTGCCTTGACCTGGGTGAAGCGTTCAATCTTCTGTGTGGTCGGCCACTTGACCTCAATCAAATCCACAGTCTGAACCGCCCCAAGACCGAAGTGAAGGCGCAGGTCACTTTGCGACATAACACTGGTGCCGCTGTGAACCTCATCCATCTGCACGTGTTTGCCTGTAATCACGCGGACCCTCGCTCCAATGGCGGTGCGATTGCACTTGGTTCCCAGCAGCTTGATCTTGATCCAGTTCTGCTTGTTGCCCCCAACATTGTGAAGAAGCGAGGGCAGATCATTCATGTTCAAGATAAGGGCATCCATGCCCCCGTCGTTGTCATAGTCGCCGAAGGCCGCTCCTCGGCTCGAAAATCGTTCGCTGATGCCCGGGCCCATCTCCGATGAAACGTCCTTGAACTGGCCGTTGCCGAGATTCCTATACACCAATCGCGGGTTTCTGAAGGTCTCGCCGAAATTATAGTTATCAATCTCCGGATAAACATGTCCGTTGATCTGCATAATATCGGGCCAGCCGTCGTTGTCGTAGTCGATAAAACCGCAGCCCCACGCCACGTAGCTGTTGTTGATGCCGACTCCGGAGTTGAAGGAGACGTCGCTGAAAGTCCCATCGCCGTTGTTGTGGTAAAGGTCACAGGTATCATCCGCAAAGTTGGTCTTGAAGATGTCCAACCAACCGTCACAATCGTAGTCCGCCACGCCGATGCCCATCCCCGCCTGCTCGTGCCCATCATCGTTGTAAGCGCAACCGGCCATCACGGCAATATCGGTGAAGGTGCCGTCATGGTTGTTCCGGAACATAATGCTCGGCTCTGAGTCCACCGCGACATAGATGTCGGGCCAGCCGTCGTTATCAAAATCATAAGAAACAGAAGTGATTGAGTAACGCGGGCCTGGTTTCAGGATGCCCGACTTCTCTGAAACGTCTGCAAAGGTGCCGTCACCGTTATTGTGGTAAAGGAGGTTTGTTTCGCCTGGAAGGCCGCGCGGGCCGCACATGGTGGGGACGCCCTTCCACTGGCAGAAGTTCATTTCGTCGGGGGAGGGAATCTTGTCCGGGTCCAGTTTGATAAAGTTACACACAAAAAGATCCAGATGGCCATCCCTGTCGTAATCAAGAAAAGTGCATCCGGTTCCCCAGCGGCCCTTCTCCTGATAAAGTCCTGCCTGGCGGGTAACATCGGTAAAGGTTCCATCTCCGTTGTTATGAAAAAGAATGTTATGTCCCCAGAAGGTGCAAAAGAGATCGTCCCAGCCATCATTGTCGTAATCGCCCACGCAAACGCCGGTCTGCCAACCTGAACGACCCAGTCCCGACTTTTCGGTCACGTCGGTAAACGTGCCGTCGCGGTTGTTCTTGTATAGATGAGTGGTCGGCTCCTTACCCGGCGGCCAATGCGCATCGAGCCGATTCCCATTCGTGAGGTAAATATCCTGCCACCCATCATTGTCGTAGTCAAAAAAAGCGATTCCACTACCCTTGGTCTCGATGATGAGCCGCTTGTGGTCGATGCCACCCCACACGTTGGGAATGTGCAGTCCAGCTTGCTGAGCTACATCCAGAAACTGAACCGGAGACGACGCCGCATTCGAGACTGCGGCCTGCACGGCAGATGGGTCGCGCCATTTCCAGAGCGGAGTCGTAAGAGCGTCCAGCAGAGTGCCGCTGAGAACGAAGAGTGAGGAACCGAGGAAGCGTCGACGTGGAAAAATCATACGAATGGGATGATTATAGTGACAGAAGCCGATTGTTGAAAACATCTGTTCGGGAACTGATTCGACTTTGGCTCGGGTCGCGCTCTGTTTTAGCGGCGCGAAACCTTCGGAAACGGACGCGGTACAATTCCAACGCCTTCTTTGACGGCAATGATCTGATCAATCGGAAGATTCACCAGTTTGTCCACCTGCCCGCTTGGCCAAGTAATCACAAGCGATTCGACCTTGGAACGCTTCCCGAGACCAAAATGAATTCGCGGATCGCTTGCCGACATATAGCTTGTCCCGCCCTTTGCCTGCTCGACATGGACAAACCCCTCGGAAGTCAGCTTCAGAACCGAACCAGTGCCGTCACGGTTGGATTTTGTGCCGATCAACAGAACCTCCAGCCAATGATTCGCATTGCCTCCATCGTTGCGCAATAACTCCGGATAATCTCCACGGCAAACGACGGCGATGCCGACCCCTCCATCGTTGTCAAAATCCGCGGTTGCAAGGCCGCGCCCTGCAACCGGATGTGTAAAGTCCGGACCGAGAGACTCTGACGACTTTTCAAAATGTCCGTGGCCCAGGTTGTGGAACATCAGCAGCGGCTCTTTGTACGAGACCTCGCTATGGTATAGGCTAACGTTATCTACCATCGCGCCATTTGCCTGCACGATGTCTGGCCAACCATCATTGTCGTAATCGAGGAACTTGGTGGCCACCCCGCTAAGCATCATCGCCTTGTTGCCGATTCCGGAGCTATATGTTTCATCGGTAAACGTCCCGTCCCCGTTGTTGTGATAGAGGCGGTTCAATTCAAAATCAAGGTGGGTAATGTACACATCGAGCAGGCCGTCGCCATCCACGTCCGCGGCGTCTATGCCCATTCCGGCCTCGTAGCGCCCATCTTCGCTTGCAGCCAGTCCGGAAATCAAAGAGACATCCGTGAAAGTACCGTCGTGATTATTCTGAAACAGAAAATTGGGCCAGGTATCATTGGCAATGGCAATATCCGGCCAACCGTCGTTGTTAAAATCAGCCAGCACCAATCCCATCCCCTTGGATTCAGGCAGGCCTACCCCGGACTTATCACTCACGTCGGTGAATGTACCGTCGTGATTGTTATGGTAAAGCTTGGTCCTGAGTCCCTTGTAGTTGTTTGGACTGCAATAGGAGCGATAGCCTGGAGTGCGCTCTCCGCACCACGGGTTATCCTTCGGGCTCCAGTCAAGGTAATTGGTGACTACAAGATCAAGCCAACCGTCTTTATCAAAGTCAAACCAGCCCGCACTCGCCGACCATGCACCTTCATCCGCCACTCCAGCCTTGGCAGTGACATCGGTGAATGTCCCATTGCCGTTGTTGTGATACAAGATGGCGCGACCATAGCCGGTAACATAAAGATCGGGGAAGCCATCATTATCAAAGTCTCCTACCGCGACACCTTGCCCATAATGCCCTTCCCCTCCCACGCCGGCCTTCTCAGTGACGTCAGTGAACGTGCCGTCTCCATTATTGTGATAGAGCGCGGAGCGCAGTGGCTTTGAAGGTGTATACGCATCGGTAGCACCGGCCTGGACAAAGTAAAGATCCATTAATCCATCTTGATCGTAGTCGATCCAGCCGACGCCGGTTCCCATGGTTTCCAGGTAATACTTCTGATCAGATTCCGTGGAGTCTTGAATAAAAGTGATTCCGGCGGCCTTGCGGATGTCAGTGTAGCGCACAGCAACAGACGGGGCTTGAACCTTGGTTGGCTCCTGAGCAAAGGCCTCCCAATGGCCGGATACGAAGCACTGGCAAATGCCAACGACAAGCGCGCATAACGCGATCCGATTGGCAAAGTGCGTAATCGCTTTTGAGCTAGTTCGCATTGTGTTTGATGAACTTCAGGCCGCTTTTACTCCGCCGGCTCCCCGAAAAACATTGTTGTGACTCCCTTTGGCCTTGCAACCCGCTGTTCACGGCGCACTGTTGTCCATTCAAGGTACTCAATCCAGGATCATGCCGCGACATCCTCATAAAGTCCTATCCGCGAGGGACAGAGCCAGCTGAAGCAGTTGCGCCTTGCTGGCCGCAGTCATCGGCTCATTTCCGGCCGGAGACGCCGCAGAAGCCCGGTCAAGAACTTGTTGAATCCGGTCTATGTCCAGGCTGCTGCTGACGCTGCTGTTCTTGAAACGGTCCAGCACTTCTCTGGCTTTTGCGATCTGTCCAGTTTGAAAATAGAAGACGCCGAGCGTTGAATAGCCGCCAGACCACTCCGGGAGCAAATCAACCGCACGTTCAAAGTGCGCTGCAGCCTGTGCGGTATTTCCCTGGAGGGCAGAAACGATGCCCAAGCCCCAAAACAATTTTCCGGAGCCGGGAATGCGCGCCTGACCTTTGAGGAGCGTCTGCTTTGCGCCCGCGATGTCGCCCTCGCGCAAGTGGATCAATGCGAGCGATAGATAGTACTGATCATTGTCCGGATTGCGCAGGATGGCGTTGCGAAAAATCTCCTCGGCACGCGCGGTATCGCCCAGGTGCGCATAAATGTCTCCAAGCAAAGCCAGGTAGGAATCCTCCTTGCTGCTTGCTGCTGAAATGCTGGCTGCGGCATCGAGCGCCTGGGAGTAGGCGTGCTTTCGGAAGTAAGCGTTGGCAAGGTCGAATTTCACATCGTCAGAGCTCGGATTGGCCTGCAGGGCTGCCTGAAAATGCTGGATCGCATCGTCATATAAATGGTAACGGGCGAGCAATACGCCGTCTCCGGTCAGGGTCCGGTAATCGCCTGCGCTTAACTTATCCAGCTGAGCGATGGTGCTTCTCGCTTCATCGATGCTTCCGGACTTCAGGTAGGCCTCCGCGAGCATGTAAAGGTCTTGAGGTTGATCGGGATGTTTCTTGATCTGATCGGTGAGTTCGGTCAAGTCCAGTTGATTGCGGGCTCCAGGAGCGAGTTTTGCACGATTATCGAGGTAGTCGAACAGGTGCTGATAGGGGTAAGGGCCGCTGGAAGCATTCTTGGAAAGTGTCTTAAATACATCCAGGTCTCGATCGGCCGCGGCTGTTTCATGCAGACTTCTTTCTACCATCGCGAGCTTATAGTATCCGGTAGCAGGGTCGCGGCTTACTCGAACGTATCTTCTGAGCAGTTGCTCTGCCTCTTGAAAGTTCCTGCTGGCGATTCGAAGATTGGCCAATTCCAGGAGTGCATCGGGGAAGTCTGGGTTGGAGGCGAGAGTCTCCTTGAAGAAGGTCTCTGCGCTTGCAGAATCTCCCTGTCTCTCCGCGATGAATCCGAGGTTGAACAAGCAGGAGCTGTTGTGGGGATCGAGCTTGAGTCCCAGTTCAAAGTACTTCCTTGCTTCGTCAAAGCGCCCCAGATTGCGATAGGAGAGTCCCAGAAAGGCATAAGAACGGGCGGAATGTTCAAGATCGACCAATTTCTTGAACTCGTCAATCGCCTTGTCAACCCTGCCCGCCATGAAATAGCTCTCACCCAGAGCGGCACGGAGATCGGGGCGCTGCGGAGCAATCTGAATTCCCGATTCCAGCAGCGGGATCGCATCCTCGAAGTAGTTCTGAGACATGCTGACCTGGGCCATGAGAAAAATGACATCCGTGTTCTCCGGCGCAATCTTATGTGCGCGAAGCAGAAGGTCCAGGGCGTCCAGAGGGCGCGATTCATTAGTGCATACCTGCGCCAGGAGATACAAGGCATCGGGAGAGTCGGGTTTCACTTTGAGTGCGCGGTTCAATGCGATGTTTGCCTTGGGATATTCGCCCTCACGAAGAAACACCTGGCCGAGGTTATAAAGAATTTCAAAGGTCTCGGGCTGCAGGGCGTCTGCCTTTTCCAGTTCCAGCTGAGCAGCGCTGTATTGCTTTTCGGATGCCAGCAAAACGCCAAGCGAGAAATGCACCTGGACGCTGTTCTTGTTTTGCGCAGCAAGCTGCGTCGCCATCTTCAGCGCCTGCGCATTGCGTCTGCTTTGGAAGTAGGCGCGGATGAGGTTGAATTGTGTTGCCGGATTGGCTGGATGTACGCGCTCAAAGTGCGGAATGGCTTCGGCAGGGGATCCCTTGACCATCAGAAGCACGCCCAAGTTATAGTTGCCGTCCCTGTTGCCGGGATCAAGGCGCAACACCGTGCGGAATTCTTTTTCTGCGAGGTCAAGTCTCTTCTGGGCGACATAAACATTTCCCAGGTTGTTGTGAGTCTTGATGGAGTTAGGCGCAAGCTTCAGGGCCTTCCGGAACGCCTCAGCGGCGCTTGAGAAATCCTGTTCGTCGCCTTCGATAATCCCCAAGAGGTTGTATCCCTCCACGCTGGAAGGGTTCCGTTGAATCTCCTGCTGGGTTCTGGTCCTGGCCTCTTCAAGACGGCCTTGCTGAATCAGGGCTTCCACTTGCTGGAATTCCGCGGGAGTGCTTGAAGGTCTCTGCTGTGCCGCACACGACAGGCCAGCAAGAAGAAGCGCAAACAGAGTGAGAGCACTGCTAACCCTTGAACATGCCATAACAACTCCGTTCACAGGCTGAAACGAGGCGTGAATGCCTATCTTCCCGACACTGTTTGAGGTACCAATCAAGGCGCTCATTTTAGCATCTCCATGGCTTGGCTAGCGCGCGAGTTCCGGGGCTGGACTTGAAGCAGTTCGAGCAGCACTTTTCTTGCCTGTTCTTTGTCGTTCCGCATTGCGTAGAGACGCGCAAGATTGAGATAAGACTGATCGAAGTTTGGAGCAACGCGGATTCCGGTCTTGAATTGTTCCTCAGCTTTGGCGAATTCCTGCCCGCGGACGAAGAGAACGCCGAGATTGTTCAACGCTTCAGGATAGTCAGGGCGCAGGTCAAGCGCCTTTCGCAAATAGGTCGACGCAAGCTGCATCTGGTTCTGCTGAGCATAGAGCATTCCGAGGCTGTAGTTGATTTCCGGATCGTCGGGTTGACGTTCGAGCGCATGATTCAGACACTCCTGCGCCTTGGCGAAGGCCCCCTGCCGCCGGTAGACGTTCCCCAGGTTCAGAAGTGCGATCGCATAGCCCGGCCTGAGGAGCAGAGACTGCTGAAAGTCCCGAATGGCTTCCTCGGGTTGGCCCTGCTGGGCGGCCATCATGCCGAGGTTGTTCCACGCCTCAGGGTAGTTGGGATTCAGTTTCAATGCCTGCTCAAGATAGGAGCGCGCCTGCTGAAAATCATTTTTGCGGAGATTGAGCGTGCCCAGGTTGTAGTAGGCATCGGCATTATTCGGCTTGGCGGCGATGACCTGTTGAAAGGAAGCCGCTGCCTGCTCCAGATAGCCATGTTGAAACATGGCCACGCCGTAGGTGAAGTCGTTGCGCAGAAAGGCGTCCTGCACCAGCACTCCGCGGAACGGAATGGCTTTCTTCATGCGCTCGGAAGAGGTGGTGGGGACGGACTTCACGTCCTCCATAAGGCGCTCAGGATCGAGCGGGCCCTGATACACCTTGACGATCATGCCTTCCCGGTCGAGCAGGAAGGAGGTTGGCAGCGCAAGATCTCTGCGGCGGTCAAATAGATGACGATAGATGATGTTATAGATGCCCGCCACATTTTCCGTCGCAAGGAGGACCGGAAACGCAAGGCGTTCCTGCGCGGCGAACGATCGCACGGTTCGGACATCGCCGGCTTGATCAACGTTTACAGCTAAAATCTTCAGCCGGCTTGCCGCAAATGCCGACCGGTGCTGCTGCAGGAGCCTCAGTTGGTCGAGGCACAGGGGCGCCGTGGTTGTCCAGAAGCTCAGCAGCACAAAGCCATCCAGAAAAGATGTGAGTTCCCGGGTGTTGCCGGCCAGATCGGGGAGGGAAAACTCCGGCGCCTTCAGCGGTTCGATGAGCCATGTTTCCACCTGGGAGGGCAAGGGCTCCAATTTCGGCGATGGACCGGACTGCGCGAAGAGCGCGGGCGCCGCGGTAAAAGGCCTGGCCGCGAAAGAATGCGCGCCCTCCTCAATATTGATGCGATGATTCGCGGGTAGATTTTCGAATCGCTGAGTGAGCCCATTGGGCCAGCGAATGGTGGTCTGGATGGTTCCTTCCGGCTTTCCGACGCCGAAGAACAACTCCTTGGAGTGCTGAGACAGAAACCCCGTTCCAGCCTGGAGATACTTTGTCTGGCGCAGTCCTCCCGCTTCAACCGTGATTGCGCTTCCGATGGCATCGCGATTGCTCTTATTGCCTCGCAAGCGGAACGAGATCGAGTCGCCGATGTCCTTCATCGCGTTGTGCAGAATCCGCAGTTGGGGGGCATTGCGGTTTTTGAGGATGACCTCCAATCGACCGTCGTGGTCGATATCGGCGAGCGCAAAGGAGCGGCTGTCTTCAGAAAAGTCCAACCCCATCGGACCGGAAGCCTCGGAAAACGTGCCGTCGCGGTTGTTCGCGAACAAAACATTTCTCGCATAGCCGTGCCAGGTGTTGTCGGAGCGGATCAACTCGTTGATGGCGTTCCATCCATGTTCGTAGGTCAACGAGGGGGTCGCATCGTCGGAAGAATTGGCGACCACCTGTCTCCAGAAAAAGCTGGCGAGGTCGTAACGCTCGGGCTCGGAGATATATCCATTGGCCACATAAAGGTCGGCGTAGCCGTCGTGGTCGAAATCAAAAAAATCCGAGGACCAGGACCAGCGGCCCATCTCCACCGCGGCTTGGCGGGCGACGTTTTGAAAAGTTCCGTCACCCTGGTTTCGATAGAGCGCGTTGCCGCGCGCGTGCCGCTGGTAGAGTTCGCGGATATTTTCAGGGGCCTCTTCGTGAAACTGCTTCTGTTCCGAGACCCTTTGGCCGGCGGCCTCCCACATGCTGGGGACATAAATGTCCTGGCGCCCGTCGTTATCGAAATCGGACCAGCAGCAGCTCATGCCCGCGCCGACGCCCTCGATGTGGGCCTCACGGGAAACCACGGTGAACGTGCCATTGCCGTTGTTGCGATAGAGCTGAGAGCTGCCGAAATCATTGGCCACGAACAGATCGGGGAGGCCGTTGGAGTTGGAGTCTCCCCAAGCGCACGAGAAGCTGTAGCGATCGTTATCCGCGTTCAATCCCGCGGCTTCGGTCATCTCTACAAAAGACGCGTTGCCCTCGTTATGGAAGAGGCAATTGGGCGGGCCATTCCGGGCATCGTAGTAGGGGATTGGATAGTGATACTGGTCGAGGCCCAGGTAATACATATACATGCAGAAATAAATATCGAGACGGCCGTCGCGATCGTAGTCCGCAACCGCCGCATGGGTGAAGGTTCCCTGAGGCTGACGCGCGAATTTGAAGGCATCGCGCTTGAGCGAGAAGGTTCCGTCGCCTTGATTGAGGAAGAGCAGGGGCCCGGTGCCGCAGACGACAAGAAGATCCTGTCGTCCCTTGTTTTCAAAATCGGCGAACAGCGCGCAGGCGGTATTGTCGAGCACGCCGACGCCGGCCTTTTCGGTCACGTCTTCGAAGGTTCCGTCGCCCCGGTTGCGATAAAGCCGGTTGGGCAGTCCTGCCGGCTGGCACACATACAGATCGTCGAAGCCGTCATTGTCGAAATCGCCCGCCGCCACGCCGTTGTTGCTGTATACATCCACGCCGATTGCGCCGTCCAGAACCGTGCGCCAATAATCGGCGCCGTGCAGCAACTGCTTTGAGTACGATTCTGCCCCGCCGAAAGCCTGAGATGTGACATCAATGAACATGGGACCGTGCGCGATGCACTGCGTTTCTTCCCTGGCCTCCCATGTGCGCGCCTTCCAAGCCTGCGCGGCATCGAGCGACCACTCGGAGCGCCAGGATCCAACCCTCTCCTCACGCCGCGAATCGTTCCGGGTGGCGACCAGGTCATATCGGATATTGACGCGCACTGTCAGCGGAGCGCTGGCAACCTGTTCAATACCGTAGATCTCAAACTCTGCCGTCTCCACCCGCGCGACCTGCCCCAGCCAGGTCTGAATGTTCTGAAGAAAACGCTCCCGCCCGAGAACGGTCTCCGCGGAGAACTGTCTTTTCACGACATCGATGCCGTATGCGGAACGCACGGAGGATTCCTTGGCGGCAACGAGCGTGGAGGCCTCGATCGCAGGGTCCAGTGACTTTGCCAAGGGGGAATGATCATGGACCGATGCCTTGAGCGCCTGGCTCCATTGCTTGAAGAGTGCCTCGATATCAAAGGCATATTTCTCGGTGATGTACGAGTCTGTGCCCGGAGCGACCAGTCGCAGAACATCTGCCAAAGGGGATTTGGCCGGATAGTGGGGAGTCAAACGAACATCGGAGAAAGGGAGAACGGGGCTCTGAATTGGAAACAGCTGGGGGGGGCCGAACAGAAGCGAAGATCCATGGAATGGCGCCGGCCGGAGAAGCACGGGCGCCAGCCCCATGCTTTTGAGAATTGCCCGACGGGAAAGGGATCTGTTTTCGCTCTTGTGGTCCGGCATGATTTTTGGAGAATCCGTGAAGCCGTCGAGATGTCCGCATCATAGCACTCAAGCCGGATTCGCTTGAATCGCCCCAGCGGGCCGCTACCGCCAGAGAGGCGCGGGCAGCGAGCGCAAGCGATCGACTAGAGCGGAGGCAGGTGCGGAATTTCCCTCCTCATTTGTGCCCGCACCGGTTTGTTGCAGACATCTCAAACCCCAGGCAGCCCACGCCCTCGATCTCAAAAGTCAGTCATCCAGTGTGCTGTATGCTTAAGATTATATTGTCCTTATATCCGAACAAACAGGGATGGCCAGATCTCCGACTGGCCTGTCAGGGAGGCCGGTTAGCCAAAATTGAGGATGGTCTCCAACTTTTGGTTGACAAAAGTTGCGCGAATCCACTACCCTGTTTGGCGCGTCGATGTAATCGTTTACAGCGAGTGCTGCTGTATTACGACCTACTTCGCCGGATTGGGTTGGGGATGGAGTGGCGCGGCGGAAGTTTCGCAGCCTCCAACTTTTGGTTGACAAAAGTTGTGCGAATCCACTAGGCTTCGTCCCACGCTGGTGTAACCGTTTACAGCTCACGGTTCAGCGTCGTCAGATTCTCTCCCCTGAGGAGATGACAGTGGCGGAAGAAAAGGTAAGAAAGACGGAGGATATTCGGATGGGCCTTGATCGCAAAACCGTCAGTTTGTTGAGGGTGATTGGCTACACAGCCCTCACATGTATGTGCTTCCTATTGATCCAAAGCCGGTATGCGTTCGGCCAAGTGGACGAGGGAGCAATCACTGGAACGGTTCTGGACGCCACCGGCGCTGCCGTACCCAACGCGCAAGTGACGCTCTTGAACACGGACGTGGGCTTAACCCTGGAAACCAAGACGAACCCCACCGGCGGCTACACCTTTTCGCCAGTCAGAATCGGACATTATCAAGTGTCCGTCACGGCGCAGGGCTTTGCCAAGACGACCCAGAAGAATTTGACTGTGAGCGTTGCGCAGGTTCTACAGGTCAACGTTCAGCTCAAGCTGGGCGCCGCCACCGAGACCGTTGAGGTGAACACCGCGCCGCCTTTGCTGCAGACTGAGGAAGCGTCGGTCGGGCAAGTGATCGGCTCGCAGGAAGTGAACAGCCTGCCACTCAATGGACGCAACTTTACCTTCCTCGCCCAGCTTGGCGCCGGCATGCAAACGCCGCAAGCCGATACCAGAGGCAATGCTGCCTCGGGCGCTTTTTCCGCCAACGGTCTTCGCCCCGCGCAAAACAACTATCTGCTGGACGGCATCGACAACAACTCCAACGCCGTCGACTTCCTGAACGGAACCAACTTCGTCATTCTTCCTCCGGTGGATGCGATTCAGGAATTCAAAGTCCAGACCGCGGACTTCAGTGCTGAGCTGGGCCGTTCCGCGGGCGCGGTTCTGAACGCGACCATCAAGTCCGGCACCAACAGCCTTCATGGCGCAGCCTGGGAGTTTCTCCGCAACGACAAGCTGGACGCCGCGGACTGGTTTGAAGACAACTCGACCAACCCCGTCAAGGGCGAGCTTCGTCTCAATCAGTTCGGAGCGATGATTGGCGGCCCAATCATCAAGAACAAAGTGTTCTTCTTCGGCGACTACGAAGGCAAGCGCCGCGTGCAAGGCACCTCGTTCACCAACTCGGTTCCAACCGCTTTGGAGCGCAGTAGCGGTTTCACAGACCTCACCGACATCCTCACGCAGCAATCTGGCGCTGCCAGAACCGACATCCTGGGACGGTCCATTCCGAGAGGCACGATTTTGGATCCCGGTACCACGCGCCTGGTTCGAGCCGGGGACGTGGATCCAGTTTCAGGCTTGGCGAACAATACCGGCAGTGACGGCTATGTGCGCGATCCTTTCGGCACTTGCGCGCCCAGCACCATGAGCTTCACGGCAGGCGCTTGCGGCCTGAACCATCTTCCAACCGGCAGGATTGATCCGAATGCAGTGAAGCTGTTAAACCTCTATCCGGCGCCGAATGCAGGCCTGGGTACCTACCAGGACAGCCCCGCTCTCTACGAGCATTCCAACACCATGGATACTCGCGAAGACTTCAACCCGAGCGACAAAAACCAGATCTTCGCCCGCTACAGCTATGCGGATGACCCGCAGTTCATTCCAGGCCCGTTTGCGGGCGTTGCGGATGGCGGCGCCTTCCAGCAGGGACTGCAGACAGCCAAATCCGCACAGATGGTCGCGGCCTACACGCACGTCTTCAACCCGAGCACGATTAACCAGGCGCGCGCCGGGTTTGCCCACCTGCACACCACCCGCTTCGGGCCGGTGGGCAGCCAGATGGGAATTCCGGCTCAGTATGGGATTGCAGGCATTCCGCAGGTGGCCGAGAACGGCGGACTTCCCAACTTCTACATCGGGAACCTGACAAACCTGGGCAGCAACAACTTCCTGCCCTCCGACGAAGTCAGCGCGACCATTCAGGTCACGGATGACTTCACCAGGATTTACGGAAAGCACAGCTTCAAGATGGGGGTTGAATACCAGCACGTAAAATTCTCCACCTTGCAGCCGGCTTGGTCGCGCGGTGCGTTCAACTACGGCGGCGGCTTTACAGACATCCCGAACACCGGCAGCACCACAGGCGGAATGGCCCAGATGCTGCTGCCGCCCACTGCTGCGCCTGCCACCATCGCCGGGAATCCCAATCCGGATGGCTTTAGCTATTCGGGCGGCTCCGACGGCGTCTACGCCTCCAACATCAACAAGACCTACGACGAAAAGATGTACTTCGCCACTTACTTCCAGGACGACTGGAAGATGACGAATAAGCTCACCCTCAATCTCGGCTTGCGCTGGGATTACTTCGGGCCTATTAACGAACAGAATGGCGGCCAGGCCAATTTCGTTCCCATCGCCCTGCCCGAAAAGGGAATCGGCGCGCCGACCTTTATTGTCCCGGCCACTGGCAAAGACAACCGGCAATTGTCCACCGATGGAACCTGTTCAGGCGTAGGCTGCAGAGGTTTCGTCGACCTATTGGCCAAGGACGGGATCACCCTTCTCCAGACAAATAAATACGGCCAGGGACTCCTCCAAACCGAAAAGACGGACATCGCGCCCCGCATCGGCCTCGCGTATGAGGTAACCCCGAAACTGGTGGCGCGCGGTGGGTTCGGTCTGTTCTTCAACTCCTTTGAGAACCAGGGATACGGGCCGAATATCGGCGAGAATTATCCCTTTGTGTTCAACCTGTCGTACTTCCCGACCTCGAACCCTGCTGATCCGAGCATTGCGTCGCAGGTTGCGCCAACCAGCTACAACTCTCCGTTCAGCGGATGCGCGACAGCCGGTCCGGGTGGAACCGCTTCACTTGAGTCCGGCTTCTCCTGCATCCCGCTGACCCCGACAGCCGTCAACGCTTTGGGTTTGGGCCTGCAGGGTCTTCAGTTTGACTACAAGACTCCGCACACCATCAGCGCGAACGCGACACTTCAATACTCAGTCACGCACACCTTGTCGGGGACGGCGTCCTATGTCTACACGCATGGCGCGGATCTTCAGGGTGGCGTCGGTTATCAGAACGTGTCGCAATTCCTGCCGGCCGGCATCAGCACCAAGCCGTACATCCCCTTCTCGGACTTCGGCGGCGGCAGCTATCAGGCAACCTACGGTCAAAGTTCGTACCACGGCCTGCAAACCAAGCTCGAACAGCAGTACGCCAACGGGCTGACATTCCTGCTCACCTGGACGTGGTCGAAGACGCTGTCGAATGCGGGTGACTTGCTGAATGGCGGCAGCACGGGCAGTTTACGTGCGTACGCCGTTCCGGGTCTCGGTCCCAAGTTCGACATTGCCATGGCCGACTTCGATATCCGAAACGTGATTCACTTCAGCGGCGGATATGAATTGCCGTTCGGAAAGGGCAAGCAGTTCATGAACCAGGGGGGCATTGTCAATGCGGTGCTCGGAGGATGGTCCACGAACTGGATTGTGACCCTGCAAGGCGGCCAACCGATCAACTTTGGTTGTCACAGTGGGACAACTTCAGGACTCGGCTGCAACGATATCCGTGTTGGCGACCCGAAGACCGGGGTCAAGATCGCGACAAAGGGCGGCTACCATGGGCCTTTCTGGATTGGAAACCAGGCAGCGATCAGCCAACCTTGTCAGCTGGGTAGCAATCTCCAGCCGATCTCAGGGTCCGTGCTTAATTGCGTGCCTTTGACCGGCGCAGCGGCTCTGGGCGGCAAAGCCGGGCAGATCTCCGGACCGGGATTCCACCGATTCGACTTCTCAACTTTCAAGGCTATCCAACTCAACGAACGATTCTCCATGCAGTTCCGAGCGGAGTTCTTCAACATCCTCGACCACCCGAACTTCAACGCGCCGAACTTCGGCGGCAACGGTGTGGTGTCGGTTGGCGGATCAGGTGATTACACGAACCCCTCATTTGGCGCCATCGGATCCACTCGCGATGCTCCCTTCGATCCGAGGCAGATCCAATTTGCTCTGAAGTTGTACTACTGAGCTAAAATGAAAACGCCCCGGAGAGGCACGCCTACTGGGTGCCTTTCCGGGGCGTTTTCTGCGTAGCGGATTGCTCACGCGGTGATCATGGAGGCGGCTGTGAGCAAAAGGCCCCAGCTTCGGTGGATGATTCTCAGTTCTCTTCTGGTTTGCGCAATGCTTGCGTCCGCCGAAGACAGCCAGAAGCAGAAACTGGACCGGCAATATCAGTCGGCGGTTGCCGATTACAACGCCGGACGGTACGCAGAAGCCGCAGATCTGCTGGAGACTCTCTTACCTTACGCGCAAAAAAGTTTTGAGGTCCATGAACTCATTGGGCTGGTCTATGCCTCCATGTCAGAGGATGCGAAAGCCGTAGACCACCTCAAGACAGCGGTTCAATTGAAGCCGGATTCGGCGGCAGCCAGAATTAATCTTGGAACGAGTCTCTTGCATTCAGGAAAAGCGGCGCTGGCCGGCGAACAGTTCCGCAAGGCATTCCAACTGGAGCCTGAAAGCTTCGACGCCAACCACAATCTGGGTGAACTTTACATTCAGCTTGGAAAGATCGCAGATGCGCGCCCACTTCTTGAAAAGGCGCAGCGAATCAACCCAGAATCCTATGGCAACGGCTACGATCTGGCGATGACCGACTTCCTTCTTGGACGGCTGGACGAGGCAAGAGTGCTTTTGAAAAGCATGGTGAAACAACAGGACACCGGGGAGCTGCACAACCTTTTAGGCCAGATCGATGAAAAAGATGGAAAATTCGTGGAGGCGGCCAACGAATATGAGACGGCTGCTCACATGGATCCCAGCGAGGACAATCTATTTGACTGGGGATGTGAAATGCTTCTCCATAGGACATATGAGCCGGCCATTGCCATCTTTCAGCAAGGAACCCAGCGGTACCCGAATTCTCCCCGGCTTCTGATTGGGCTGGGATTGGCTCTGTACTCGCGGGGCAAGTATGACGAGGCAGTGAAGGCGCTGCTCGCAGCGGCTGCCCTGAGCCCTTCCGATTCTCGCTGTTATCTATTTTTATCCAAGGCCTATGACAGCTCTCCGACGCTGGCAGACAATGTGATTCAGGCTTTCCGCCGTTACGCGGAACTCCAGCCAGAGAATGCGCGGGCACAATACTATTACGCGATAAGCTTGTGGAAGGGAAAGCGGGCAGGAGGTTCCAACAGCAATCTTCAGGCGGTGGAGTCGCTGCTGAAGAAGTCAATCTCTCTAGATGATGCGTTTCCTGAAGCCCATGTGCAGTTGGGCGATCTCTACGCTGACCAGCATGAGTATGCCAAGTCGATTCCGGAGTACGAACGCGCGCTGGAACTGAATCCAAACCTTTCGGATGCTCATTACAGGCTGGGTACTGATCTTGTCCACGTAGGACAGAAGGAGCGGGCGCAAAAGGAATTCGCGGTCTACCAGGAGCTTCGAGCGCAGCATCTGGCCGAATTGGACAAGGCGAGGGCTGAGGTCAAGCAGTTCGTATATTCGGAAAAGGCCGCCGGTTCTTCCAAGCCTTAACTCCGGCGTCGACAGGATAATAGTCGCGCGCCGCAGAGCCGGGAATGAAGAATTGAAATATTTCTGACCCAAGCGTTCGCGCGCGATCATGATTGGAAAGACTTGAGTCAATGAATCCATCGTTACTCCGCAGGGCATTGATCGAAGAACATTCAGCGCAGGGTGCGTCTGGCCCTCAGGAAGTCGCCTGGGGCCTGAGTCGCAGTCGGCGGGAGTTCTTGCGCGGAGCTGCGGGGGTGGTACTGGGGAGCGCCCTGATGGGTGGCAGCCCGTTCTTGCGCGGCGAGACCGTTCGAAAAAAGCGAAAGGTCATTGTCGTTACATTCGGCGGCGGCGCTCGGGATCAGGAGACATTCGCGCCCGAGGGCCAGGAGAACATTCCGCACCTTCTCCAGGAACTGGCTCCACAATCGAGCTTCTTCACTCATGTGACGAACCGGGGGATTCTGGGGCACTATGTGGCTACGGCAAGCCTGGCGACCGGGGTGTATGAGACCCTGAATAACTTCTCCGCGGTTCCGCCGCAGCATCCCACTGTCTTCGAGTACTTTCGCAAGGATCTGAAGCGCCCGGTTTCGGACGCATGGGTTGTTGCGCCCAGCAACGGATTCAACAGAATTGGTGAAAGCGACTGCCGCTCGTTTGGCCCTGGGATGGGCGCCAGAGTGATATTGCCAAAGCATCTGCTGAGCGCGGCAAGGTCGCGGGATAAAAATGACTTTGACCATTTGCTGAGGGACAACTACGAGACTCCGCTGTACACGCCTGAGCTTGGGGGCGGAGAGTTCGAATTGCAGCAGCTTGAACAGATCCTCAGGCTTTCCGTCGATGACTTTATGACGCACGCTCGGACTGTTTCGAGTCCCGACGAGCTTTCTGTCTATATTGCGAAGCGCCTGATGCAGCAGGAGGCACCCAGTCTGCTGTGGCTTACCTTGCACGACATCGACATCGCGCACTCCGGTGCATACTCGCTCTACATTGATGCGATCCGGCGCACCGACCGTCTGTGTGCGGAGCTATGGAGCGCGGCACAGAGCGCGCCGGAATATGCCGGGAACACGACCCTGTTTGTTCTTCCGGATTTTGGGCGGGACGCGGATTTTGATTCCGGCGGGAATGGATTTCAACATCACCGCACGGGCGATGCGGCGAGCCGCACGACGTGGATGATGGCGCTGGGAGCCGGGGTCCGCCAGGGTGTGGTCTATGACGATCCAATGCAGTCAATTGACCTGGTGCCGAGCCTTGGCGCGTTGATGGGCTTCTCGCCGTCACGCTCTCAAGGCAAGCCGATCAGGGAGTTGTTGTAGATTTTATGCAGCCACGAAATCTCCAGCCCGAGCAGTTCGCAGAATATCCTCCGGATGCAAGGAAGCTCGTTCTTGCCCACTTGGGAGAGTTACGAGAGCTTCCCCTGAGCTTTGTGCCGAGCCTGCTGCGGGAAGTTATCGGCTATGACATCAAGTTTCCTGCGGAGCGCTCGGCGATTGATAAGGAGCTTGCGAATCTAAGTTCTCTATCCAAGTCGCAGATAGGCGAATGGTTTCAGGGGTTTGCTCAGATATCGCTTCCTGCGGAGTTCGACAAACTTGACTGGATCAATCAGCCTGCACGGTTTATTGAGCAGGAGTCGGCATATCTTTGGACAACCCACCAGCAGGATGCGTTTCGAAAAGCAGCGACGGACTACGGGCTTCGATTGCGGGCCGTAGCGCCGCCTGATCCGATTCCAGTGCGCAGACTTGGCATTGCAGTGATTGGGCAGGGTGTCTCAAGCTTTGATGGGTCTTTGTTTCGCAACCTGCGAGAGCACGGGACATATTTTGACCAGGTCAGGCCGGAAAGTGGGCTTGAACAGCTTCTGGCGGCGGTTGCGGCGAGGGCCAGGGCGCATCCCGTTCCTTACGGACACTGGTACATCGACGGCGGGCAGGCCGCGGAATCTGGCCCGCTACTGACGTGCGTGTCTTATAAAGCGCTGGAGCCGGTGAGGGCTGAGTTACTGAAGAACATCCAGGCGGAGATCAAGCGGCCCGGCATGGGGCCAGAGGAGTTACGCACTCACTTAGCCCGTATAACTCCATCGGAGCTTGGTATGGACAAGTCCGGAGACGCGGCGCTGGACAGCTTCCAGGTGAAGCTTTTTACCGAAGGCTCAGGAACGCAGATTTTCAGCACCACGTTTGCCCAGTGGGCGGCGCGCGAGGCTCTTCGGCGGGCGCAGCCTTTGACATTGCTGGTGCGCTTTGCCCCGCGGCAACGGCAAAGGCCGATGAATGAGCTGCTCTCCAACAGCCATCCCAACCCTGAACTCGATCCACAGGGTTCACTGGCTGATGCGGATATGGGCGCCTATTATCACTGGATCAATCAGCAGCGGCTGCCAGGATCGGACCAATCGGCGTTCCTTGCCTGGTTTGAAGGCCACAGCCAGGCGCTTGTGATTGCGCCGTACTTCCCTGGCGGGAAGCAATCGCATGCGCCGATGGATCTCGGCGATTTGCTTTCGTTCGCGGCAGGTTGAGGGCGAGATCACGGAGGCGCATCCGTGTGCGCGCCGCGGCCTACACGGTCGCCTTGGTGGCTCCGGTGGAGATGCCGCCATCGACGAGAAGGGTCTGGCCTGTGATATAGCGGCTTGATTCGGCGGCCAGAAAAACAACGGCTGCATCGAGATCGTCGGGCTGGCCGGGGCGCTTGAGCGGGATGCGATCGCAGATGTATTCGACCCACTCAGAATTTTCGTAGAGTACCCGATTCTGCTGCGTCTTGAACCAGCCCGGCGCGAGACAATTCACCGTGACGCCGTGCTTTCCCCAATCGTCTGCGAGGCTCATGGTGAGTTGCTTGATGCCGCCGCGGCTGGCGCCGTAGGGCGCGAGGCCGGCGAATCCTGAGACGCTGGTGACGGACCCGATATTGATGATGCGGCCGTAGCCGCGGCGAATCATGCCGCGCGCAACCGCCTGGGCGACGAAGAAAGAGCCGCGCAGGTTGGTGTCGAGAATGGTGTTCCAGTCATCCCAGGTGACATCGAGCGCGGGCTTGCGGATATTGCACCCGGCATTGTTGACGAGGATATCGATCCTGCCGTAGTGCTGCTCCACCTCGGCAACTCCGCGCTGGATGCTGGCGTGGTCGCGCACGTCGAGTGCCGCGCAGAAGACTTGCCGGCCAATTGCCTGAATCTCAGCTGCGAATTCCTGTAGCGCGCTTTTTTCGCGGCTGGTGATCGCAATATCCGCGCCGGCCCGGGCAAGCGCGCGGGCGAAGTATTGTCCCAGGCCGCGGCTGGCGCCGGTGACGAGTGCAACATTTCCTGACAAATCAAACAGTGAATCACTCACGGACTTTTCCCTCATGGCTGCAAAACGACTTTGAGAAGGCCGGGTTCCCGATCGTATAAACGGTGGAACCAGGCGGCTCCATCTTCCAGCGGGGCGACGGCGGAGACGAGCGGCTCGACACGAATGGCGCCGCGCGACATGAGCGAGATGCAGGCGGGGTATTCGCCGCACGAGGCGCAGGAACCTTGCACGCGAATCTGGCGCGTGACTGCCGATTGAAGGCCGAACTCGATTGTCGGCGCGACGTTTCCAACCAGGGTGACGGCGCCGCCTTTTCTCACGCTGTCGAGCGCGAGCTTGACAGCGATGGTGTTACCAACGCACTCCAGTGCAACATCCGCGCCGCGGCCCGCGGTCAGCGCCAGGACCTGAGCAAGGACGTCGCTGCTGCGCGAATTAAATGTGTGCGTGGCGCCGAGGCCGCGCGCGAGTTCCAGGCGGGTCTCGTCGAGATCGAGGACGATGACGTTGCCGGCGCCCGCAAGGCGCGCGGCCTGCAGAGTGAGAAGGCCGATCATGCCGGCGCCCACGACGACCACTGTGTCATCGAGGGCGATGGGAGTGAGCGAGACGGCATGCACGGCGACGGAGACGGCCTCAATCAGCGCCGCGTGGGAGTAAGGCATGTTTTCGGGCAAGAGATACGCGATTCGCGCAGGAACGGCAATGAACTCCGCAAATGCGCCCATGCGCCGGAAACTCGGTGTCGAAACTCCGATTACTTCGCGGTGATCGCAGAGATTGATCTGGCCCCGGAAGCAATAGAAGCACTTACCGCAGGAGACGGTGGAGTCAAAGGTCACGCGGTCGCCGGGGCGAAAGTTCGACACCGCGCCGCCCACGGATTCCACGACACCGGCGGCCTCGTGGCCCATCACGATCGGGGGAAGCCTGCGGCCTGTGCTGCCGTCGTATCCATGCACGTCGCTTCCGCAGATGCCGCAGGCCTTGATACGAATCAGCAACTCGTCGTCCGCGGGCTGCGGCACAGGCAGATTTTCTATGTCGAGTTGCTTATATGCGGAGAGTACCAGGGCCTTCATGCGGCCTCCTTGCTTCTTTTGAAGTAGATGCGTCTCGCCGGGCAGGCATGGCTTGCTGCTTCATCCGCGGTTCACCCTGCGCACGGATAGCATTGCGCAACAGATCATGATAGCGCGCCGGCGAGACGCCGATGTTCGGGCGCAGGTTCAATTTTTCCGAGAAGGAATATATATGCAGCGATTCCAATGACCAGATAGATGGCGGCTATGCCGAAGACCCATGCGAAGGACTGGCGCGCGACCAGATAGCCGGTGATGATGGGCGCGGAGATCCCCGAGATCTGGTTGGAGAAATTCATGATGCCGCCCACTCTGCCGACGTTGTTGCGGCTGGCGATGAGAGAGGGAACTGACCAGCCGACCGGCGCCGCTGCCGAGAGGCCGCCGATGGAAACGCTGATCCAGATGAGCGCCTGCTGCGCGCTATGGGCATGGGACGCGCCGAGGATGCCAAGTCCAAAGGTCGTGCCGCCGATCAGGATGATCTGGCGCACACGGCTGGCGCCAAAGCCGTGGCGAATCAGCCAATCCACCAGCCATCCGCCCACGAGGAGATCTCCGAGTGTTGCCACCAGCCACGGCATGCTTGTGTAAAGAAACGAGTGAAGGAGAGTTACATGCCACGCAATTTCAAGATAACTTGGAAGCCAGGTAAGCAGAAGGTAGAAGACATAGTTATAAGAGCCGGAATCCAATGGCCAAACCAATTACTTTTCGCTGCTTAAGAAGTGCGCCCAGGGAGGAGGAATGCTCGGGCATGCGCACCCTAATCTCGGGGTACTCGAGTTCGCCGGCGATGTGTTGCCGCTCTGCATTGCTAAGAGCTGAGACGTCGTCGGGATCGCGATAAATCTTCCAGAAGAGGAGAAAGTAGGCGAAGCTGACAAATCCTGTGGCGGCGAAGCTCCATCGCCAGCCGAGTTTGAGGAGAATCACGCCGATAAGTGGAACGCCCACGGCCGGAGCGAATTTGGCGGCGGCGTCAAAGATGGAGGTGGCGAAGCTGCGCTGTCTTGGAGGGAACCAGTACCCGATCGCCTTTGCATTGGCGGGGAAGGTGGGCGCTTCGCCGACGCCGAGCGCGAAGCGGGCCGCGAAGAGGCTTGGCACGCCGGGCGCGACCGCGGCTCCGAAAGAGGCGACGCTCCATAGAAATGTGCTGATCCGTCCAACCCGCTTGACGCCGAACTTATCTAACAGGACTCCGACGGGTAACTGGCACAGGCAATAAGTCCAGTTATAGGCTCCGGAGAGATAGCCAAAGGTGATGCTGGAAACTCCAAAGGCGGTAAACAGGGAGGCCTGCGAGACGGAAAGATTGACCCGGTCGAAGTAGTTGACCAGGACGCCGAGGCCGAGCAGCCATGCGATCTGCCAACTGCGTCCCGGCAGTCTCCTGTGGGGTTGAGAGTGTGAATTCTGCAATCGTCTCCTCTTTGGCTTGCCTGTTTGGTCTGCCTCTCTGGTCTGCATTGATAAGAGCGCGGCGTGCGAATATAATATTTCCTGCTTTCATTCTACGTCCTGATGTGAGGCTGGACTCCCAGAGAAGCATCTTTGGGGAGGTGCGCGTATGGGGAACGGTGTTCGCGTGGACCCGCAGGCCGGTTCCGAGTTTGCCGGCGATTCTGAATTCCTGGCCGACGCGTCGAAGCGGACATTCCTGCGCGCGGCAGGGCTCCTCGTCGCAGGGCTCATGCTTCCACAGGCGCGCGCGGAAGAAAGTCCGCGCAATGCGACGGGCTCAGGCCACAAAGTAGTGGTCGCCGTGGTGGGCGGCGTACGCCGTGCGGAGACCTTTTCGCGGGAGGGATTGGCGAACATCCCGCATCTCGTCGGGGATTTGCTCCCCCATTCCCTGTTTTACCCCTACATGCGCAATGAGGGTGTAACCGCGCACTTCAACGCGATTTCGAGCATCCTGACCGGCAACTGGCAACGCGTGGACGATTGGGGCAAGCTTGCCCCGACGACTCCGACCTTGTTTGAGCAGTTTCGCAAGGCAGAGCGCGCGGGCCGCAGCGACACTTGGATTGTGGCCAGCAACAAGGCGCTGACCAGCGAGATTGGCGCGAGCTCGGCCTCGGGCTACGGCCCAGGGTACGGCGCGAATGTGGTGTTTCCCAAGCAGCTCATGCTTCAGGCCGTGGTCGATGCTCTGCGCGGAGGGCGAACCGGCAACATGGCAGACCGCACCAAGGTTGAGGCTGAACTGGAAAGCGCGATGGAAGGGAGCAACTACGAAGGGCTGGGCTGGAACGTGTTCGACGCCGCCGACCGGCTCGATCCGCGCGTGCAGACCAGCATCAAGGCCGCCATTGCCAGCTTTGTACATGGCGGCGGCCCCACTTCCGGCGACGAACTCACCTTCTTCATGACTCGTGAGATCATGCGCAAGTTCTCGCCGCGCGTGCTTGTGGTTGTCTTCTCCGATGTGGAAGCGGCGCACTTCGGCTCTTACGCGATGCATTTGTCGGGCATTCGCACGGTGGACAGGCTCGCTTACCAATTGTGGCAGGAGGTGCAGGCGAACCCGGACTACCGGGACACAACTACGATGCTGATCCTCCCCGAGTTCGGACGCGATCCGGATGGCTCATCGACCAACGGATTCTTCAATCACCGCGCCAACGAAGAGTCCACGCGGGACACCTGGATGATGGCGCTGGGGGCGGGCGTCGATAAGCCGCAGATTATCGAACGTCCCGTTCTTCACATTGATGTATGTCCCACCCTCGCGAGCCTGCTGGGCTGCCGGCCGCTCGACGCGCAAGGCGCGATGCTGCCGGAGTTTCGGGGCTGAGGGGATTGCGGAAGAGTTGCGGCGGATGGCGCGGGGCAGAGGGCGGCCTGCGGTTTCCGGTGGTAACTGGGAACGGCCGGTCCAGCGGCGCAGGACGAAATGATCGCTTGCCGGGCAGGATGTTGTAGTCAGGATGGAGTTATGCAAGCCGGGGACAAGTTATCGAAGGATCTTCAGGATGCTTTGAGCAAGGGTTTGCTCAAACGCCTGCCGCTGACCTTTCTTCCTTTTGTCAATCAGCAGCTCCACGAGTGGGACTATCTGTTTCCCAACGAACGCCAATCGGTGGAGAGGCTGCTTCTTTATGTGGCCAGCCTGAACCCGGAGCAGTCTTCCGCACTGTTTCGGGAAGTGGTGCAGCTTGAAGAGAAGATGGGGGTGCGCCACTGGCAGTTCTCGACCACCGAACAGACCATTCAGAACGCCTCTGAACTGGCGCGTTCGCCGTACTTTCAGGATTGGCGGCGCGCGGTGCAGGCGGTCTTCGACGCGGCGGATCAGTATGCGCTGGAGAAGAAAGGCGCTGCGCCGAAGCCGGGAAACCGGTTGGTCCTGCTGGAGATTCCCAAGCCTCTTCCGGTGGATGCGGTGAGCGCGTGGCGCCGCTGGCAGGGAATCGGCAGAGCGGTGAAGCTCGATCTTGCGGTGTCCGGCCGGGCGCAAAGCCCTTTGGAGTTTCTTCTCGGCGGCATGCCGGGCGCGGGCGGCGCAGCCTCCGCGGGGTTGCTGGACGCGGTCCGGAATCGCAGCGGAGCCTTGCCGGGCAATGCGTGGGTGGTGGACGCGGGAAGGAGCCTGGTGGATTCCATCGTGGAGCAGGAGGCTTCTGCCGTGGCCGCTTCGCCGGCCATTCTGCTGAGTTATGGCAGGCTGGATCTCTACCGGCAGAATTTTTCGCACGAGATGAATACCATGCGCAAGGATCTTGCCGACGCGGACGCGGTGTTCGATCGCTTGCGCAAGGTCGACGTCACGCGGTGGTGTCCTCCGGAGGTGGCCGCGGACCCGGCCATTCGCGAGTTTCTGCGGTCGCTTTATCTTTCCGGAAACGGCGCCGTGATTTTTGGAAACTCCTTTGTGGAGTGGGCGGCGTCGGAAGCATTTCGCCGTGCCCGGCCCTCCTTCCTGGCGGCAAGATTCGGAGTGCGCAGCAAGCCGAAACCTTTTACGGGTGTGGCTGTGTTCGACAACCCGGACCAGGTAAATCCGCTTCCTGACGTCGACGATTTGCCGGGGAGCGCGGTGGATGCGGAGATGCTGGCGCTGTACGTGTGGCTGGCCGCCAGCCGTTACGAGGAATACCAGCGCTCGACCGTGTGCGTGTGTTTGGCCGAAAGCCTCGGTCAGGCCTACGTGGTTGCGCCGCCGGAGTTCGGCCTCCGGCAGGAAGCGGGGCCGCTCCCGGTTGGCCGACTGGGCGACGTGCTGCACGCCTGGATTGCCTAGCGTGAGGCACGGCGCACTGCGAGGTGAGGCCCGGATCGAAAATGCTTCGGCAAGATCTTCGGCGCGCCACCGGCGAAGTACTTCTGGTTGGTTTGCGGAGGGGCATTTTCATTGTTCTTTTGCCTCGGGCGCCTGTTATATTTCACCTGGGTTGGAATTAGCGTCCCCGGCTTCATGCAGGGCTGCAACCGAAAAAGGAGATCGACGTTGATCAGGCGCGACTTTATCAAGACGGCCGGCGCGGTGATAGCCTCAACCGCTTTATCCGGCTCTGCCGCACTCGCAGAGGAGCAAGTTATAAGGGGGAGGGTCATTCTCCCCATCAACCGTAACTGGCGCTATTCTCCGGCAAAAGTGGCGGGCGCCGAATCTCCCGGCTTTGATGATTCAAAGTTTGAGCGCATTGTTGTTCCTCATACGAACATTGAGTTACCGTGGCACAGCTTTGACGACAAGGACTACGAGTTTGTCTCCACTTACAGGCGGAGATTCGGGTTTCCGCAGGGCGCGGCGGGGAAGCGCGTGTTTGTGGACTTTGAAGGGGTGATGACCGCATCGACGGTCTGGATCAACGGCGTTCATTTAGGCGAATACAAAGGCGGCTTCACGCCATTCTCGTTTGAGCTTACGCCGCATCTGCGTCAGGACGCGGAGAATGTTCTGGTAGTGCAGGTGGATTCGACCGAGCGCGCGGACATTCCGCCGTTCGGCTACGAGATCGATTACATGACCTTCGGCGGGCTGTATCGCGAGGTTGCGCTGCGCATTGTTCCTCCGACTTATATCGATAACATCTTTGCTCAACCCAGGAATGTGTTGAGCGGCAATACTTCCCTGGATGTGAACTGCTTTCTGGCCGGCGACTTGCCGGGGGATGGCGGGCTCTCGATAGAGGCCGAGCTGCGCGACGGCGACCAGGTTGTGGCCAAGGAGACGCGCGCGCTGGGACGGGCAGACGCTGCGATGAAGGACGCCTCAGCCGCGCTTGATCCCTATACGGATGCATCTGTCTACGCCAGCACGGAAACTTTGAAGGATCCGGTGCGGCACACGGTTTCACTCACCAATCTGGGCAGCGTGCAGATGTGGAATCTTGAGCAGCCTCATCTTTATACCGTTCATGTGAGGCTGATCCGCACCGGACGCGTGATCGACGAGGATACGCGCCGCGTTGGCTTCCGTGAGGCGGTTTTTACGGACCATGGATTTTCGCTGAACGGAAAAATCATCAAGCTGCGCGGTCTGGACCGCCACCAGACATTTCCATTCGTCGGCCAGGCGATGCCGGCGCGGGTACAGCGGCAGGATGCCGATATTCTGCGCAAGAGTCTCCACTGCAACATCGTTCGCACGTCGCACTATCCGCAATCGCGGCATTTCCTCGATCGCTGCGACGAGATTGGCCTGCTGGTGCTGGAAGAGATTCCCGGCTGGCAGCATATTGGAAATGAGCAGTGGAAACAGGTGTCGATCGACAACGTCGGCCGAATGATTCGCCGCGACTGGAATCATCCTTCCATCATTCTGTGGGGCGTGCGCATCAACGAGTCGTTGGACGATCATGACTTTTACACGCGAACCAACGCGCTCGCTCATGCGCTCGATGATTCGCGGCAGACGGGCGGGATTCGTTATTTTCAGGAGTCGGAGTTCCTGGAAGATGTGTTCACGATGAATGATTTCGGATTTCCATTGAAGGCGCCGAATCATCCGCGCTATCTGAACACGGAATTTGTCGGCCATACCTTTCCGACGAAGACAACGGATGACGACGAGCGGCAGCGGGAGCACACCTTGCGGCATGCGCGGATCCACAACCAGCTGGCCTCAAACCCGCAATACGCGGGCGGCATTGGATGGTGCGCATTCGACTACAACACGCACGCCAACTTTGGCTCCGGCGACCGCATCTGCTACCACGGCGTGACGGATATCTTCCGCGAGCCGAAGCCGGCCGCCGGGTTCTACAAGTCGCAGTGCGATCCCGAGGAGGAGATCGTGCTGGAGCCGGCTTTTCACTGGGCGCGCGGCGACGAGTCGATCGGATTCACTCAGGCGGTGTTCTGCTCCAACTGCGATCATCTCAAGATATTTGCGCGTGCGGACAGCATTGAAGCCAATCCATGGGTGCAGCTTGCCGAAATTGATCCAGACAGGACGGAGTTCAGCTACCTGAAGTATCCGCCGTTCATTCTCGACATGAGCAAGCTCGATCTGCGCAAGCTTCGGGCCGGATGGGGAGATTTGCGCATCGACGGGTATCTCAATGGGAAGCTTGTGATCTCGAAGTCGCTCTCGGGACGAGGCGTTGACACCAAGTTCGCATTGTTGCCCGATGATCGGGAGCTGATGGCGGACGGGGCCGACACAACCCGCGTCGTGGTGCGGGTGACGGATGAGTTCGGGGCTGTGAGGACCTACGCCAACGACCCGATTACCTTCACTCTGGAAGGTCCCGCGACACTGATTGGCGATAACCCGTTCGCCCTCATTGGCGGCACGTGCGCGGTCTGGATTCGTGCCGGAGAGAGGGCAGGGCGGGTACGGTTGACGGCGCGGCATCCGCGCCTGGGTTCGCAGACCGTGGACTTCACGCTCACTGCCGCGCCTGAGGAAAGAGTCTAGAGTTTGTGCGGTGTTTTGAGCCCGGGGATGACTTTGCGAGTGCTCGACCCGCGGGTCGAGCGGAAGGAGATCGTATGTGCCGCGCATTCGTATGGTCGTGCGGGATGATTCTCCCCGTCCTTGTTCCCGGGCAGGAAGCAAGGGTGCAAAGGCCGGCCACCACCGGCATTGCCCATGGAGACCGGGTTCAGAGCGTCCGCCGCTGCTTGGTTTGGATGGGAAATGGCAGTTCGACCTGAAGAAATGTTTTGGAGCATGCAGTGAGTTTTTCGCGACGCAAATTTCTCCGCACGTTTGCCACGGCCGGTAGCGCGGCGGTTGTGGGGTCGCGGGCAATCGCGGCGCCGTATCAGGTTTCCGTGCGGCGGGACGGTGGCGCCATGGAGGGTGGTCGCGCGCAGGGCGCCGCTTCCAGCGTGAATGCTTCCGGCGTGCCGATTGTGATTCCGGCCACTATGCCGATGGGTTCGGGCGCGCCGTTAGGCGGCATCGGGACGGGCTTCGTCGAGATTCGCGCCGACGGCTGTTTCTATGAATGGCAGATCTTCAACTCCGGCGCGTGGGCGCAGGATGCGCGCTCCACCACGGCGCCGCCCGGCCCCGGGCCGCAGTATTTGCGCTTCATGCTCCGCACCAGGAGGGCCTCGGAAGAGGCGGCCCAGGTGCGCCGGCTCTATCTGCGGCCGGATGACAATGATCTGTACACCTTGCCGTTCGTTCAGGATGTGGAGTCGATCGATTACTTCGCATGGTTTCCGATGACGGGTCTTCGCTATCACGATCAGACCCTTCCGGTGCAGGTGTCGGCGCAGGTTTTTTCGCCGTTCATTCCGGGCCGGACGCGCGAGTCGGCGACTCCCGGATTTCATGTGGTCTATGCGCTGGAGAACGTCAGCGATGAAGCCGTGGAGGTGTCGCTTGCGGGATTCCTGGACAATCCGCTGGCTTCGGCGCTTCCGGAACGCCGCCTGAAAAATACGCTCTCGCAGGAGGATGGCGCGACCAGCCTGTTTCTGCAGACCGCGGCGGAGACTGATTTTCCTTCAGGCATCGGCAACCTGTGTTTCTCCGTTGCGGGGGGCGAGCACTCCTATATCAGCGGCACATTTCAGGAGTACGTGGCACCGGGGCCCTGCCGATGGGAGACGCCGCGGGTCAATTACATGTTGCTGAGCGTGCTGCAGGAGTTCATGCAGAGCGGCCGCCTGCCGAACACCGGCGGAGAGACGGACCCGAGCCTGGGGCTGCCAACGAGCGCACAAATTGACGCAATGGCGGACGCTGAAGTGCGCAACCGGATCAAAGAGCTCAGCTCGGACGCGCTGCTGGCGCGTGTCTTCGCGGATGCGCGGGCGGGCGGCGCCGGTAGCAATCGCAACGAGGACAGGAATCTGCTCCGCGAAGTTTGCAGCAATCTGCAGGGGAAGAAGGGCGCTGCGCGGCTCACATGGGGCACGGGAGCGCTGGCTTCCACGGTCAAGCTGGCTGCGGGTGAGAAGGTAGAGATCCGTTTCACGTTGAGCTGGTTCTTTCCTCATCACCTCACGGCGCATGGGCGCGCGATGGGGCACATGTACGGCAACTGGTATGGGGACGCGGCCCAGGTGAACCGGTTTCTTGGCGCGAATTACGGTGAGCACCGGGAGGCCACGGAGACGTTTGCCCGCACGCTGGCCGACACATCGCTGGGCGACGCGATGGCATTCGCGTGGTCCAGCCAACTGTCCAGCCTGGTGACGAACACCTGGTGGACGAAGGATGGGAGCTACGCCATCTGGGAGGGGCTGGGCTGTTGCGGCCTGTCCACGACGGATGTCGATTACCAGGGCAGCTTTCCTGTGGTTGCGCTTTTTCCCGAGCTGAAGCTCGCGCAGATGAAGCAGATGATCGGTCACCAGAACAGGCTGGGACAGGTTCCGCACAACTATGCGGGCGACGTGGAGCGCGTGGATGCGGGGTTTGCGCGGGTGGACATGAACCCGCAGTTCGTGATGATGGTGTACCGGGATTATCTGTGGACGGGAGACAAGGAGTATCTGGCGTTCATGTGGCCGCATGTGGTGAAGGCGATGGCCTTCACGGCATCGCTCGACAGCAATGGCGACGGGCTGCCGGACCGCGACACAGCGGTGCAGACGTATGACCAGTGGCGGATGCGGGGGACGCCTGCCTACATCGCCTCGCTGTGGATCGGCGCACTGCGCGCGGGCGTGCGGATCGCCGCAAGCGTGGACCAGCCCGAGGCGGCAAGGCGCTGGTCGGAGCTGCTGGCCAGGGCGTCGGCGAGTTTTGATGCGAGGCTTTTCAACGGCGATTATTACAGCCTGTGGGTCGACGGCAAGGCGCGCGATGAGCTGTGCATGACGGACCAGATTTCCGGCGAGTGGTTCACGCGTCTGATCGGCCTGCCCACGACTATCTCGGAGAAGAATCTGGACCGATCGATCGAGAACATTTTCAAATACAACTTCAATGCGGAGTTCGGGCTGCACAATGCGACCGCTCCGCGGCGCGGCGCGGACCTTCTGGCGCTGAATAATCTGCAGGCGGGCGGACTCTGGTCTGGAATCGAATTCGCGTTTGCGTCGTTTCTGATGGATCATGGCCGCTATGGCGACGGGGTGCGGATTGTCGAAGCGATTCATCGGCGGTATCTACGCGCGGGCCGGCCGTGGAGTCACGTGGAATGCGGAGGTCACTACTCGCGCGCCATGAGCAGTTGGGCTACGTTGCTTGCCGCCACGGGGTTCAAACCGGATCTGGCGCATGAGTCGGTCGCGCTGAAGCCGCCGGTTGCGGGAGATTTTCATGCGCCATGGGTCACGGCGTCCGGCTTCGGCACCATCCGGCGGGCCGGCGGCGCGCTGTCGCTCCACTGCGCCCAGGGGACACTCGACTTGAGATACCTGAGGCTTGCAACTGCCCCTCAGTCGGCCCGCCTTGGAGCGCGTTCTCTCGCCATCCACGTCGCAACCACAGAAGACGGCGCGACGGTCGAATTTTCCACGCCGGTCACTGTCGCCGCGAACCAGACATTGACCGTGTTGTAGAGCGACGGACCACGACGCTTGCGCCGGCACGCGGGTTTGCACGCCGACGCGGCCACGCGCTATGGTGAGCGAAGCATGCCGCGCCGCATCCATCCCGAAGCACGCATTTGCGTGACCGCATTGCTGGTTGTCTGCATCAGTCTGGCGGCGCGCGCGCAGGCCGGAAGCGAAGCCGAGTTCCAGACGCTGCTCAAGCAGGGGTTCGCGCTGCATCAGCAGGCGCGTTTTGCCGAGGCGATTCCGGTGCTGGAGCAAGCGCGCAAGCTGGAGCCGGACGACTACTTTGCCAATCTTCTGCTGGGCATCGACCTGCTGCGCACCGGCAAGGCGGCGGAGGCATTGCCGCGGCTGGAACTGGCGGCGCGCGCCCGGCCCGGGGAAGAGATTGCCGAGGATTATCTGGGCGAAGCTGAAGCGAGCCTGGGCCGGTACGCGCAGGCGGCAGCGGCCTACCGGGAGGCGGTCGCGCGCGGGCATGGGTCGGAGCAGGCGCTGGAAGCCTGGGCGGGTTTCGCGTTGGAGCGCTATCGGCAGATAGGGGAGGGGCTGCGCGCTTCGGCGGCGGGCGTCGCCACGGTGCGCCGATTGGTGGAGGCCGCGGCAAAGCCGGCGGCGGAACTGGTTTGCGCGGGATCGATTCCTGCGCTGGAACGGAGACTCGCGCAAAAGCCGCTGAGCCTGGAGGTGAATACCGCCTACAATCTATCGATCTGTTACGTTGTGGCGGCGGGGAAAGCGGCAGGGCAGCTGCAGGGCGGCGCGGAGGATCTGGGCGCGGCGCACCAGTTGCGCGGCGATGTGCTGCTGCGGTTGAAGGGCGATGCGGCTGCGGCGGAGCAGGAGTACCGGCAGGCCATTGCGCTGAGCCCCGGCGACCCGGCGCTGCTGGAGCGGATGGCCGAGGCGCAGTTTACCGCCGGGGACATGGAGGCGGCGCGGCAATCGGCTCTGGCCGCGCTGGCCATTGATCCGCATCGGCGCGAGGCGCTGCGCACGCTGGCTTCGCTGGCGATGAGCAATCGCGAGTATGGGCAGGCGCTGCCGTGGCTGCGCCAGCTTGCCGCCGAAGCGCCGGCAGACCGCTCGGTGCAGGTGGAGTTGGGGAAGGCGCTGGCCCAGACCGGGGAGGCTGCCCAGGCTTTGCCGTATCTGGCTCCGGCGCTGGCCGCGGGCTATCCGGACGAGAAGGGCGCGCTGCATGCGCTGGAGGCCCGCGTGCTGCGCGATCTGGGCCGCCAAGACGAAGCGGCGCAAGCGGCGGCCGAGGCGCGGCGCTTGTCCGATGCCTTCCAGGCTCGCAGCAAGGGCGGCGGGCACGAGAGCGCCGGTCCCAACCGGTAAATGCACCTTTTCCATGTCGCCGCGAAGTTCCGCAGGAGCGCTCCCCAGGCAGGAAAGCCATAAACCACAAGAAATATCGCCATCCCGCATAGACTGCCGTGTCGTGCGGGAATATGAATGGTTGCTATATGAAGCCTGCCTTGCGCGGGTTCCCGCTAGTCCGGCAGTCGTGGAGGCCCTGACAAATGATGAATGCAACGTGGAAAAAAGTCGCACTGCGCCTGGGTTCGATGATTGGAGTCATCGCATCGATGGCGCTTGTGGTGCCGTGCCCGGTGATGCGGGCGCAGACATCGAATGCGCAACTGAGCGGACTGGTCACCGATGCCACCGGGGCGGTGATTGCCGGCGCAAAGATTACGGCCGTCAACACGGCCACGAATGTGCCCTATGCCACCGTCTCAAACGGCGCGGGCATTTACGTGTTGCCGGAGTTGCTGCCCGGGCCCTACACGCTTTCAGTGAGCGCTCCGGGATTCGGCGCGGTCAAGCGCTCCGGGCTGGTGCTGAGCACCGGCGATCGCCTGGCGCAGAACTTCGAGTTGAAGCCGGGCGCGGTGGAGGAGTCGGTGACCGTGACCAGCGGCGAGACGCTGATCTCGTCAGATGAGGCCAGCACCGCCGATGTGCTGAACAACAAGATGATTACCGAGCTGCCGCAGTTGAACCGCAACGCTCTGGATCTGACCGCGACCATTCCGGCGATCCAGGGTACGGGGCCGCAGGTGGACAATCTGCAGAGTCTTGCCCAAGGCAATGCAGCGTATCTGATTGCGAATACGGGCAATGGCTACTCGATCTCCGGGGGGCAGGTCAACGGCAGCAATATCAGCGTGGATGGCAATCCGGTGCAGGAGGCGGAGTTCAACAACACCAACCGGGCGATTCCGACCCCGGACTCGATCAGCGAGTTTCGCGTGGAGAGCGGCGTGTTGACGGCGGACAAGGGCCGGTACGCGGGCGGCATCATCTCCATGCAGACGCAGAGCGGCACCAATGCTTATCATGGCCGCGCCTTCCTTTACCTGCGCAACCAGAACCTGAATAGCAATACCTGGGCGAACAACTCTGTGGGCAGCACGAGGCAGGACTTCCAGCAGAAGAACTATGGCCTCGCCGGGGGCGGTCCGATCCGCATTCCGCACGTATATAACGGCACGGATCACGCTTTCTTCTATGGGGCGTGGGAGGGACAGCGATTCACACAGGGGGAGGTGGTCGAGAGCAGCGTCCCCACTCTGCTGAATCAGGCGGGCGACTTCTCCCAGACGGTCATCAACTACAACAACGGCAATCCGGTATATGCAAATATTTACGATCCGTTCAACGGCGCGATGGACTCGAACCCTGCCGATTGCACCGGTCCATTCGCGGGGCAAAGCTCCTGCTGGGTTCGCCCTCAGTTTCCCAACAGCCAGATTCCAGCCGTCGCGACCGCGGGCCTCTCCGGCCAGAGCAAGCTGTTCGCCCACTACATGGCGTTGTGGCCGGCCCCGAACCACGCGCCTGAGGCCAACAACGACCACGTGAACAACCGGTATGACCCCATCCAGATCCAAACCCCGATCGACAAGTATTTCTTCCGTGTCGACGAGGCTCTGCGGCCCAATCACCACATGCAGGGGAGCCTGAGCCGGTCCATGATTACCGCCAACGTCCCCCCGGCGTTCAAACATGCCGGCACATCGTTGACCACGGATGAAGATTGGACCGGCGCTTTCCTGTACACGTGGACGGCGGGGCCGCGCACGGTGGTGAATTTTCACCTGGGCATTGGCGTGACGAACCTGGTGAGTACGGGCGTTTCCGGGGACGGGTCATTGCCGGATCCGAGCCTCGACACCTCGCAGTGGGGCTTCGATCCGCTGATTGAGAATAACCCCGCGAAGACGACTACCGAGATTGCCCCGGTGGTCACCATCGGCGGCGCCGCGGGCGGCTACACGAACGTGGGCGGCGACCAGTACGACTCCTTCCTGACACAGACCGATAATGGAGTGGTCTCGGTGACGCGGCTGCTGGGCCGTCATACGCTCAAGGCCGGTTATGAGCAGTACTTTGTCCGCTTTACCGAGCAGGGCGGCGACAAGACCGGCGTCATCGGCCTGGGTGCGGGCGGCGGTTCCAACCAGTATGCGAACAACAACGACAACCTGACCGGCAGCGGATTGGCCGAACTGATGATGGGTTCGTCGAACCTCAACTCGTGGGGCAGCAGCTGGGACATTACGCCCTATGGATGGAACCAGGCGGCCTACATCATGGACGACTGGAAGGTGAACAGCAAGCTGACAGTGCAGATCGGCCTGCGCTGGGACCATGACGGAGCCAAGCAAGGCCGACATGGTTTTGGCGGGCTGCTTTACGACATGAAGGCCAAGAACGTGCTGGTTCCCAACAGCGGCTGGAACTGGAACTCGGTGGTGGCGGCAGAGCCGGCAGGACTGCTTTCCGGTCTGCCGACGCCGGCCTGGGTCTCGCAGGGCGCGACGGGGCGCGTGGCTCTGATCAACACGCCGGAGTATCCGCAGAAGAATCTGTACACCACCAACATGGTGAACCTGCAGCCGCGTATTGGCGTCAGTTGGGCCGTGGACGAAAAGACGGTGCTTCACCTGAGCGCCGGCACGGTGGACCAGGGACTGAACGGCCTGTCCACGGACTGGCAGAGCTTCTACTACAACACGGCTGAATTCAACCAGGTGAGCTCGCTGGACGGGATGCATTGGATCAGCGAACTCTGCTCCTGCGATCACGGTCTGGCCTCGTTCCCGGCGCTGCCGGGAGGGGGCAACCGGGGCTGGATACCGCCGGTGACCAACAACGCGCAATTCTGGGATTCGACGTATGGCACCGGCGCCAACTACAACGGGCAAGGCACGACCATCGGCCACTATGACACGCCCACGGATTACATGTGGGGCGTGAATGTGCAGCGCCAGTTGGGCAAGGACTGGGTGCTGACCGCGGAGTACGACGGAATCAGGGGCATTCACCTGCTGACGCACATCAACGGGGGATGGAGCCTGAACAACGTGCCTCTCAACTACTACCAGTTGGGATCGCACATCAACGATCCGGTCCCGAACCCGTTCAACGATCAGTCGCAGAGTTTCTCCGGCGATCCCACGGTTCCGCTGAGCCAGCTGCTGGGTCTGTCTCCGCAGTACGCCGGAACCAACTCCACCACGCCGGGCCAGGTGACGTGGGGCAGATCGCTGTCCAACTTCGGCAACTTCCAGATTCAGTCGCGCAACTACCACGGCCTGGAGTTGCTGGCTTCGTATGCGATTCGCAAGACGCTCACCGATGCCGCCAGCACCGACATCAATGTGTACGGGGGCATCGCCGGCTCGCAATTGCAGAACCCGCACAACCTGATGGAAGGCTACGCAGTGGCGGCGTACGAGATGCCGCAGACGCTGAAGCTGAACTACTCCTACGATCTG
Source organism: uncultured Acidobacteriaceae bacterium (assembly GCA_963716385.1). Classification (GTDB taxonomy): domain Bacteria; phylum Acidobacteriota; class Terriglobia; order Terriglobales; family Acidobacteriaceae; genus Telmatobacter. The sequence continues at coordinate 4,042,296 of OY970305.1, read as the reverse complement.
CCGTTCGGGCGGGGACGGGAGTTCCTGAACCAACTGGACGGTGTCTCCGGCCATATCGTCGATGCGGTGGTGGGCGGATGGGCGGTAGCCGGCATCTCCACCTGGAACCCCAAGGGCACGCCGGTGCAGGTGCCCACGGTGGATGGCGGCAACCAGGTGCCGGGCGCCGCGCTTCGCTGGGGCTTCCTGAACAAGAATTTCAAGAAGTCCGGAGTCAGTTATCAGGATGCTCTGGTGATCAATGGAGCCTGGGCGAACTCGTCCGGGGCGGGGGTACTGAATGCCGGGTCCTTCTCGCGGACACCGGATTACTCGCTGGCCAACTCGCCGGTGTACTTCAGCAATCTGCGCAATCCGGGCAGCTTCTTCACCGACGCCAGCATTCTGAAGAAGTTCTACCTGAGCGACGACAAGACGCGTAACTTCGAGTTACGTCTGGAGGCGGAGAACATTCTCAACCATCCGGTCTATGGGAGCATCATCGCGGATCCGGATTCGCCGACCTTCGGCGGCATCAATGGCAAGACCGGCCAGCGCGTGATGCAGGCCGGCGCGCGATTCTTCTTCTAGGGCAAGGCCTGGGAAGAACTCTCGCGCAGGATCAAATGCGGGGCGGCGGATTCTGAAAAGAAACGGCCGCCTCGTTGGTCTCTGAAAATGCCGGGGCGGGCGGAATGACCGAGAATGCGAGTTGTGCGAGGATGCCGCCGTTGAAAGATCGCAGTGGGGTGCGATGCCTGGGGTGGGCATCCGTACTGGTTCTGGCGGCGCTCGCGGGTGGCGCGCAGGCCCGCGGGCCGCTGCGCAGCGCCGTGCTGGCCACCGCTGACGTGCGCGTGGAGTTGAGGGCCGGCGAAAGCGCGCCGAGGCTGGCCGGGCTCTTTCATCCAGCGGGCGGGGCGTGGCGCAACCGGGAGGAAGAGACGCTGCCGGCGAGCGTCGAGGTCAATGGAGCCACTGTCCCGGTCATCTGGCGGCTGAAGCCGGAGCTGGGCCGGGCCGATGCTCATCACGCGGTGTTTGTGTACGCGTCGGCAGAGCCGCATCTGCGCCTGAAGTGGCAATGGGAGGCGCGGGCGGGCTTCGGTCCGGTGGAGCACCGCATCACGATCGAGAATTTGAGCGGGCAGGCGATCTGGCTGCCGATGGTGGACTCGCTGCGCCTGGACTGGCGTGCGCCTGCGGACGAACCGCTGCGCAATTTTTATGTCGAGAAGGGCGCGGACACGCCCTCCGCGCAGGGCACGCATCTGGACACGGTGGGCGAGGGCTATCGATGGACCGGCAAGTCCTCCACTTATGCGCATCCGATGCCGGGCGAGGCGCGCGAGATCATTCCCGTCGAGTTTGTGTACGCGGCAGCGCATCCCGAGGACGGCTGGTTTGCGGGAATCGAGTTCAGCGGCAGGACGCGGATTGCACTGGAGCGTAGCGGCGACGGCCTGAGGACCGTGCTGGGCCTGAACCCGGAGCCGGGGCCGTTCCGCACGCGGATTGAGCCGGGCGGCAGCTTTGAAACGCCCACGGTTTTTCTAGGCGCTTTTGCCGGCGGCCCGGATGGCGCGGGGAATCAGTTGCGGCCGTGGGTGCGCGCGGTGCTTGGCAATCCGCTGACGTGGAAGGATCCCCAGTATCCGCTCACGGTCAACAACAGCTGGGGCAGCGGGATGCAGGTGGACGAGGCGCTGGCGCTGCGCATGATTGCCGAGTCGCGCGAACTGGGCCTGGAGATGTTTCACATCGATGCGGGCTGGTTTCGCGGGGTGGGCGACTGGTACCCGAACGCGAAGAAGTTTCCCCACGGCCTGGGGTTCATTGCCGACGCGGCGCACAGGCAGGGCCTGCGGTTTGGCATCTGGGTGGATTGGACGCAGGCGGGAACTGACACCGAGCCGGGCGCGCTGAACGTGCGCGATCCCAAGGTGCGCGACTGGCTGGTGACCGACGTGGGGCCGGATTGGAAGCCGGAGGAGTTCAAGGGGCAGACCATCGACATCGGGGCTCCCGCGGCGCACGAGTATGCCGCCAAAGAGGTGAAGCGCATTGTTGAGGACTATCGGCTGGACATGCTGGAGCACGACGGCTACCTGGTGGCCCAGGGCTGCGTGCGCGACGACCATCCGCATGCCCCGCCGAATCGCAGCACCATGAAGGTGCAGCACGATTCGGGCTTCGATTTTGTGCTGGCGGATAACTCGACGGATGTGAGCTATCACGCGGTGCGCGCCTACTACAGCATTTATGAGCAGACGCGCCGCGCGCATCCGGGGCTGCTGTTCGAGATATGCAACGACGGCGGCCGGATGGTGGACTTCGGCTCGGCGGCGCACGGAGATTATTTTTCCATCACCGACACCTACGATCCGCTCTCGAACCGGCGCGCTTTCTTTGACACCAGCCATGTGCTGCCGGCGGCGATGCTGGAGAGTTATGTGGAGAAGTGGCCCGCGCCCCGGCCGGAGAACTTTCTCTACATGCTGCGCAGCGGGATGATGGGCTGGGTGACGATCATGCAGGACACCTCGGCCTGGAGCGCGGCGCAGCATGACGCGGCACAGCGTGCCGTCGCGCTTTACAAGCAAAAACTGCGGCCTCTGATCCGCGACGCGCGGCTGTATCACGTGTCGGCGCGGCCGGATGGGATGCATTGGGACGGGATGGAGTACTGGGACCCCGAGCGCGGCAAGGGTGTGGTCTTTGCCTTTCGCGGGACAACTGCGGACGAGGCGGAGCATCGCTTTGTGCTGGCCGGCCTGGAGGCCGCGAGGCGCTACCGGCTGCACTTTGCGGATGGGACCGCGCAGGATCGGGAAGCTACGGGCAGCGAGTTGATGGGGCCGGGGCTCGCCGTGCATTTGGGAAATCCGCTGAGTTCGGAGCTTGTTTTCCTGGACGATGCCGCCGCGGGGCAGCGAGCGATTGAGCCGGATGCGACAGGGAGAGCGCGCAATGAAAGATGAGTTTGCGGGATTGGTTGCCGTGGTTACCGGGGCTGCGCAGGGCATTGGGCGAGCCATTGCCGGGCAACTGCATGCGCGCGGGGCGCGGCTGGTGCTGGTGGATTGCAACGCGGCCGGGGTTGCCGCGGCGGCCGAGTCGATGCGCGGGGCGGGGGGCTCCGCGGCGCACTATGTGATTGCGGACCTGGCCGACCCGGAGCGGATCAAAGCGCTGGCGGCGGATGTGGCGGCCCTCGAACCCAACGTCGACGTGCTGATCAACAATGCGGGCATCGAGCTGGACATGGCGTTTGAAGCGATCACCGCCGAGTTGTTTGACCGCGTGATTGCGGTGAATCTGCGGGCGCCGCTGCTGGTGAGCCAGGCACTGGCGCCGCTGTTTCCCTCGTCCGGCGGAGCCATCGTGAACATCAGCTCGATTCATGCCGACCATGCGTTTCCGAATGCTATTCCCTATGCCTGCTCCAAGGCCGGGCTGATGGCATTGACCCGTAACCTTGCGCTGGAGCTGGCGCATCGCCGGATTCGCGTCAATGCGGTCTGTCCCGGGTACATCGACACGCCGATGTGGGACGAGTGGCTGCGCGCGGCGAGCGATCCGGAGGCGCTGGCCGGCCAGACCGCGGCGCTGCATCCGCTGGGCAGGCGCGGCGTGCCGGAGGATGTGGCGTCAGCAGCCGTTTATCTGGCCAGCCCTCGGGCGGCCTGGGTCACGGGTACGTCCCTGGTGGTGGACGGGGGGCTGACCATTCGCACCCACCCTTGAGGGGCAGCGCGACACGCTTGGCGAGTTACTGCTGCAGATGAACTCCGTGCTTGTTGGTCGATTGAGCTGCGGGGCAGATGGCGGTCCGGCCAGGTGGGGCGTTATTTGCGTGTTTTCAGCGATTTAGCTGCCGGAGCCATGTTGCCTATTTAATTAACCACGGGATTTTGAAAATAAACAGGGGGGGTGGGGTACCCTAAATTCGCTCTAAATCCTTGATGCGAAGTGAGTTGAGGGCAAAAAAAGGTGCCTCCAGGGGCCGTTTTTGCGCCATTTCGTGCACGTTGCGGCGGCGGGCCGGATGCATTGGCCCGATTGGCTTGGCCGGACTTCGAGCGCTTCAGTTTTCAGTATGCGCCGGTGGGGGGTAATTTTACGCAGGATGCCCGCTTTCCACTTCCCAGGTCTCAAAGGCGAGACTTGGGGCACCCGTTCGTGCGAGTCCATTGAGATGTGGACCGCCCGCCGAGGCCCTCGTCAAACCGGCGGCCTATTTCGGCTCGGCGTCCTCCGGCTTGGGTAGCACGGTGACGGTGATGATGTTCGATTTCACCACGTCGGACTTGGGATCATTCGTAACGTGCGCCGATACTTGAATGGTATAGGTTCCGGGCGGGCTCATGTCGAGCCACCTGCCCACAAGGTCGCGATCGATCATGCTTTCGCCCGGTTGCAGTACATTATCTTTGGTACCTGATAAATGTCCTCCATGACCATCCCCTATCATCATCACTTCATTGGGCTTTCTCAGACCAACCAGGTTGCCGTTGCTGTCGTGTACATCAATGTAATAACTCGAATGTGTACCTGTACAAGTCGATTTGCTTATCTCGTGATCGGAGATATTGGTCTTCCGAATCGCAACCACGACCATTGAACCAGCCTTCACTGTGGTCTCGGCGCTGTTCACAAAGTCCCAGACATTGGAATGTTCCTTATCAAGATTAGCCGTGATTTCGAGTTTGAACGGCGGGTTAACTGCCTCGGTCTGTTTAGGGAACTCAGATTGACCGGCAACTGTGAGTGAAGCACCGAGCAAGAGAAATGCGCAAACGATTCTCATGATTCCTCCCATGAATAGATTTCTATTCATGCTTGTTTGGGCCTGTCATGAAGGGCGGGATGAAGCCGGTATGCCCTCGAAAGAACAGGCTTTGCAATTCCGTACCACACAACGCAATCACAGTGAGCATCGATTCAATTTGAGGTGCTGGTCCACGTGGGATAGCCATCCACGAGCGTATTATTTCCCACCATTTCTGTTTGAGATGCGGAACTTGGCACAAAGTCGCCCACAGGGCCCGGCGTTGTTCCCGGGGTGTTCGCTGCTGTCCAATTGCTCGCCGTCCCGCATGCGGCGCTGCATGTCGCGGTGCCAGAAAATCCCCAGGTCTGGTACCCAAGCGGAACCGGTATTGCATTTGTCGTGTTGGATTGCCACATCAAAAACATGTTTGCTGTGAAATTCCGAGTCACAGAGGTGGCGGTAGGCAATAGGTAAACCTTGGGACTGTCGGAGGTAGGAGGCGATCCATACGGATAATCAGTATCCAGGCCAGCGACGAATGTGTTGGCCGACTCACCCGTTATCGTGTCGCTGCTTATCAATTGTACGAGCAAGTAACTGCCCCCAGAGTCATTCTCGTACCCCGTTGGGGTATTGAAATTTATGCCGAACGCGGGATAATGTGCCTCGCCCGGGCATGCAAGACCGGTTACCCCAGTGGCATAATACATCCAAGGACCCCCTGGCCACGTATATCCATGAGGATCGGTGCACGCAGTGAGATCAGCGATGGTGACGGCTGGGGCGAAGGGCGTAAAGCTCATCGTGCCGCCTGTCGGCCCGGTCACGTTAAACCACGCCGGAGCTTCCGGACACGTCGTTTGTCCGGAGACACAATACGTGTAGGTCACCTCCACGCCGGTCGCCGGATAAACCGAATAGAAAGTAAGGCTTGGCGTGTTAAGGGGCGGCATCGGAGTCACCGAGCCGGTCGCAAATGACCCGAAGGTCGGCGTATAGCCTCCGATATTCGTTCCGCCGGTCACCGTCCAGGTTGTGGGATTGGTTGATGCGAAGGTGAGAGGGGTCGGAAGGGCCGCCAATGTTGCGGCCGTTGGCGTTGTGGTCAAGTAGAGCTGCTGGCCCACGACAGCACTTGGATCCGAAAGTTCGATATAGGGACCGCCGATGATAGGGGTACTTCCATCCGGGTCGTTGGCCCATTTAATGAAAGGTTGTCCTAGCACATCGGCATCTGGAGTCGGTGCGGTATCGCCGTAAGCGTCGGCCGTTGCCCCTTCTGTGGAAGCGCCGGACGCCACTCTCACTGTCCCGGTAATCTTTGTCGCGCTGGAGACACTGATCCCGGAAACCGTGACGTCTCCATCCTGGGTTGTGATGGAGAGTGTTGTGGCGGGGCAGGTTTTAGTGGCCTTCGACGAGGTGATGAAGTTTTTCCCCGTAAATGTAACATTTCGATAGGAGTTTCCCGCGAACCAAATGTTTGGCGATACTGAGGCTACGTGCGGCACTGGGCAGGTGGTCGGAACGATCTGCGCCGTCGTTGAGGCGGATGCCCAATACGAGGGTGGCGTTTGGCCGTTGCCGTTATACAGATAGTTCGACACAGTGACTGTGGCCGTTTCGGCTGGGTCTGTGATCTGCGGTTGAACTGTGGCAGTTATCTGTGTTGAGCTCACGACCGTCGGGTTCGTAATGCTCACATTCTCTGTCCCGGCGGTTATGGACAGAGAAGTCGGAAAACAGTTGTTCGGATTGCTCGTAGGAATGAAGTTAGTACCGGTAATCGTGATATTCGTTGCCACGCCGGCGGTCCACGTCCCCGGTTGCACAGAAGTGGGGGTGAGTGTGGGCGTGACACCTACGGCACATGGCGTAATCTGAATGAATCCCGGACCATAGAGGAATCCAGTTTGGGAACACGTGAAGTTCAAGCCGTCGCCCTCAGTTGGCGCTCCGGCGGCAACCGACACACTAAACGAAGTCTGGGTTGGGCTCAGATAGGTCGGCGGAGAGACAGTCACATATGGGTCCTCAAGGTATACGGGCCAACCCGGTGTGTATTGGCTCTTATTAAAGATGAAGATCTGAGTAGGACTATAAGCAGGGTCGGTGGCGTAAAACTCACCATTGGGATCTGTGAAAATGACGTTGTAGTTGTGTCCAGGCGCCCAGAAATTGGGTGAGATTGTCTGGTCCAACGGGTTGTTCAGGTTGACGTTCACGCACACTTGCGCATGCACCACTGCCGAGGCAAACAGCAAAAGCAAGAACACTATTGAGGGTTGCGCGAGAGCAACAACGAACGAGCCTGCAATCGCAAAACGCTTTTGCATCGGAGTCATCCTTTCAGATGTAGAACTCTCCCTGGCTAAGGCCCTTTGAGACGACCTTCGTTGAAATTGCAAGGAACACTCACACTGGGTTCGCACGACAGCAAGCAGGCCATTTCATCACCCAGCGATCGCTGCGACAGCCACGACGAACAGGCACAGTTATGAGCAGTTACAGTTATCTATACTGTTAACTATGGAACTGATCTGAGGATAAATCTGCGGGCAAAGGCGAGTCGCGTCAAGTAAATCTTTCGGGTAGCATATTACTAAAGTCGCGTACGAGTAGTTACTGTAAGGAATAAGAAGAGAATTACAGGTGCTTTCCAAGCCAGTTATCCGAGGAAGAGAAGTCCAAGGCCGCTGAGAAGCCCCCGGCGGGTAGCTGTGGGGAGCCTTGGTCCTCGATCGGCTTTGTGGCTCACGAGCGCCGAGGATCGATGGTTGGGCTGAAATTTTATTATTCCATGCGATAAACCGACATACGATGCCGACTTTCCGGTATTCAAGGCTGCATTGCGCCGCATAAGATGGGTGCGCCGGCACACTCTGTGCGGAGGCGTATTCGGATGAAAAAACAAAAGGCGGCCTTGAGCGAGACGCTCAAGCAGGAGTTCAAGAAGGATCTGGAACTGTTCGAGTATTTTCTGGTGCTGCTGAACAGTTCCAGCCCCATTCGCAACGTGGAATTGATGTGGGCCGACGATCTTGAGCTGTTCGATCCGGCGCAGGGCCCGCGGGTGAGCACGGGAGACGCGCTGGTGCAGTTGCAGCCGGCGGGAGCGGAGACGCCCGGACGCACCTCGCCGAGCCCCAGCACGCATTTTTGCGATCTGGTGCATGGCTTTGGCGCCCACGAGGAACAGACCTGCGCGCGCAGTGACAAGCCGGCCAAGGAGCGGTGCCGGGCGACGGGCCGCAGCCAGGTGTATCCGTGCCACGTGGGGTTGACCGACATCGCGGTGCCGGTGGTGTGCGAGGGGCGGTATTTGGGCACGCTGTTCAGCGGGCAGGTGGTGACGGAAGCGCCGACGGCGGAGGGCTTTGCCCTGGTCAGGGAGACTCTGGAGGGCCAGCCGCACATCGACATGGCGCGGCTGGAGGAGGCCTACTTTCGCGTGCCGGTGGTGACCACCGCGCAACTGGCGGAGATGGTGCGCATGATGGAGCTTTTTGCGCGCTACCTGGCCAATGCGTGGAAGCGGCTGGAGATCATGAGCGAGTTTCAGCAGATGAGGGCGCGCGAACTGGCGCTGGACCGGCGGGAACTGGCGGAGAAGCTGCTGTCGGGGCAGGCGGGCAGCGGGGCGCCGGGGAATCCTGAAGCTCTGCGCGCGCTGGCTCGCAATGTGGGGCTGGAGCGGTTTCCTGACCGGGTGCTGGTGTTGCGCCTGCAGGCCGCTGTGGACGAGCGGGCGGAGACGATCGAATTTCCACGCGCGGCCGAGCTGCCTTCGGCCGAGGAGATTGGCAGCCAACTGACGCTGGTGCGCGTGGCGCACATGCTGGAGGACCGCTGCCGGAGTTGGCCGAACACGCTGGCCACGGGGTTGACGCCGGGCGAGATGTGCATTTTTACGACGCAGAAGTCGCGGACCCCGGCGCACGAGCGGCTGCTGCTGGACGAGATGGCGCAGGCGCTGCTGCGCACCGCGCGCTCCCAGGGCTTGATGATGGCCAGGATTGGCATAAGCGGCTTGCACCCACAGCCCGCCGAGCTGCTGCGCGCGTATCACGAGGCGGTTTCGGCGCTCGATTCGGGACCGTCCACGCTGAACTGGTTTGAGGCCCTGCCGGAAAGGCAGCAGCAGCCGGCCCAGGCGCTGGGGCGGGTGCTGAAGGCGCTGCAGGCCGCCGAGCCCGGGGCGATCGCGGCGGCTCTGCGGGAGTTTCTGGCGGCGGCGGCTCCGGCGGCGGCCACCGTGGCGCAACTGCAGCAGGGGCGCGGGCTGCTGACCTGGGCATGCGAACACCTGGCCCGGGAACTGGCCGCACTGGGCGCCAGCACCGAGCCGGTGAACGCGGCCAAGGAGCGCGCCATTCAAATTATCATGGGATCGCCCAGCTCCTTTGTCATGGCCGAAGCCTTTCGCGCGTTTGTCGATCAGTTGCGTCAGCAGGTGGCGCAGCTGTTCAGCCAGCGCGAGCAAAAGATTGTGAGCGAGACGCAGCGGCTGGTGCGGGAGATGGGGCCGGAGAAGGTGACGATTCAGAGCCTGGCGCAGGATCTGATGCTTTCCGCCGGTCACCTGGGGCGGGTGTACAGCCGGACGGCGGGGCACACGCTGGAGGAGTACCTGATCCGGCAGAAGCTGGAGATGGGCAAGCGGCTGCTGCTGGACCCGCGGCTGCACGTGGCGGAGGTGGCGGACCGCTGCGGCTTCTGCAACCCGGCGTATTTTGCGTCGGTTTTCAAGAAGTACATGCACTGCACGCCGCGCGCCTACGCCAGCCAGCCGCAACGCTGGGGCGGGCAGGAAGGTGCGGCTCCGGAGTTGGAACGGGCTGGTTAAGTTAAGGAGAAAGAATGCGCGCACTGGTGTATACCGCTCCCCGTCAGATGACGATGGAGGATGCGCCGCGGCCTCGGCCAGCGGCGGGGGAATGTGAGATCGCGGTGGCCGCGGCGGGGATCTGCGGCTCGGATATGTCGGGGTTTCTGGGGCACAGCCGGCGGCGGATTCCGCCCCTGGTGCTGGGCCACGAGCTGGTGGGGCGCAGGGCTGACGGGCGGCGCGTGGTGGCCAATCCGCTGATCAGCTGCGGGCGCTGCACGGCCTGCCTGAGCGGGGCACAGAACCTGTGCGCCAGCTGGCGGCTGCTGGGGTTGGGCAAGACGGCCGGCTGTTTTGCCGAGTCTGTCGCCATTCCTGAAACTCAGGTGTATGAGATTCCCGACGCGCTGAGCGATGCGCGGGCGGTGATGACGGAGCCGCTGGCCAACATTGTGCATCTGTTTCGGATCGCGGCGCCGCTGCCTATTTTCCGCATGGGGATTGTGGGCGGGGGCACGATGGGCTCGATGGCGCTGCTGACGGCGTTGCGGCTGGGGGTGCGCGAGGTGCTGGTGGAGGACGTGAGCGAGGTGCGGCTGAAGACGGTCCGCGGCATGGGCGCAACGCTGGCCGCGAACGTTTCCACCGAGGAGGGCCGCGCCGAAGCTGCCCGTTTTGCCGGGCACGGGCTGGACCTGGTGCTGGACGCCTCGGGCTCCAGCGCGGCGCGGCAGGCGGCCTTCGATCTTTGCCGGCCCGGGGGGCTGGTGGTGCTGCTGGGCATGAGCCAGGAGCGGAGCGAGATTGATTTTGTGACCAGCATCCGCAAGGAGCACCGGGTGGCGATGTCGTTTGCCTACACGCCGGTGGACTTCGAGCGCTCGCTGGCGCTGCTGACGGCCGGGGAGATCGATATTTCGCCGTGGACTGTGGAGATGCCGCTGGAGGAGGGCCAGCAGGCCTTTGACCGGATGACGACCGCGCCCGGCGACACGCTGAAGATGGTGCTGCGGGTGAACTGAAGATCGTACCAGGGCCGTACATCTTAGATGCAGAATCTTATGAAAGGCCGGTCGTGGGTCAAAACTTCCTTTTGTTGTGGGATGAGGCGGCTGGCTTGTTGGCCCTCACCGCTTGCGATAGGCAATCTCTCTTTCGTAAGCATTTCTAATCGCCGTGCCAAGGTTGTTCGATTCGGCTTCAAATTGCTTGAAGTCTTTTATGTTGTCTTGGCGGACATGAAGCTGACCCTCCCCAGTGTTTCCGCGATGCTGCCCAATAGAATAATCCCTGTGGTGCTCTAGTTCATACGAGGACAACACCCAATAGCCAATCCTATCTCGCCAAACGGCTATCCACACGAATACATCACAGCATTTGGGCTTGACCTGTTGAAAATTCATCCAGAATGGTTTGGGTGAGTCTGACGCTAACGCTTTTACGTAAAGTGGCTCATCGCTTCCGGAATCCACAACACGCGACGCCTTCACTTCGATCCTGATTTTTCCATCAAGGTAGAAGTCGTACTCTCCAGTGTAGTTCGGATCACTCTTCTTCGAAGGTTTATGCAAATTGGGAACTAACTCCTTAAGATTTCCCTGAGCCCAAGCCTCGCCGAACGTGCGGGGTCCGCTGATCTCAAAGATATAAAGAAACAGGTTCCTTTCCATATAGTTGTCGCGCATGTCGTAGTACTCGTCGATTGATAGAACACCTCGCCCCAGAAGGGTAGAAATAAGATATTCAAATTCATTGAACGGATATACGGAATAAAGCGCGGGCAAACGATCGCGCACCGAAGCTGCATCAGGCAGCCTATCAAGCAATAAATCGATCTGTGACTTCAGTTGTTCCATTTTCGATCAAAACAGTGTTGGTTGGACAATGGAGGGCGCAATGCCGGTATCGTTAATCATAGCCATTGAATTATTGTGGAGTGAGCTTTCAAAAGCATGCCCATTTTGCCATCCGGTCTTACCTGTCGCTCGATAATGCTCGACGCGCCGTATAGCAATTTCACAGAACACTGGGTCTAGCTCAGCTGTAAAGCACCTACGGCCAGCAATTTCGGACGCAAGCAGTGTTGTGCCTGAGTGAGCGAAAAAATCGATAACGCAGTCGCCGCGCTGAGAACTCGCCTCGATTATTCGGGAAATGCTCTTTAGAGGTTTTTGTGCATAGCATCCAGAGACGTTTTCATGAAGGCGATAAAAAATCTGCTGAATATCAAGCCAAACATTGCCAGCCCGAATCGTTTCTCCTCTCCCTCGTTCAGTGTTCTCGGTCTTTTCGCCGGCTACGTCCTTGTAATAGCCCTTCAGTGTTTTTGGGATGTCTGTGTATTCGGCGGCAATATTGAAAACCGGATTCCCACGGATGTAATACAGCAACTCTTGGCGAACTGCCATCCAGTTCTTCTGCGTTCCGTATCCCCGTTGGTTTCGAACAGTAATAAGACTGCGCGACTGAATTGGGAACTCACGCATCAGCAGCATGAAATCGGGTAGTGGTTGGTAGTGATCGCGTTGATCTGCTCCAAGCCAGACATATAGTGAACAGTCCTGCCTCATGTGGGCCAGTGACGTAGATACCCACGTCCGGCACCAATCGATGTATTCCGCTATGGTACGGGTTTCAAACGCAACGAGATTATAGGGTGGATCATGGATCGCCAATGTGGCCAAAGCATTGCCCATCAACGAAGCTACAGAGGATTGATCCGCGGAGTCAATACACGCTACGCGATGCCCCGCAATAGGATCAATCCATACGTCGCCTGGCTTCAGTCTGCAATGTTCGAGTAGACGATGACGTAGTTCTGGGGTCTCGTCGAGTCTAGGCAGAGGATTGTTGTGCATAGCGATTTCTAGTATACGGGCATTTGGGGGAAAGGGCGGAGCTGAGGAAAAACAATGTATGCAACGCAGTTGACCACACAGATGCTCGTCTTTCAGTGGTTGTTGGGTAATGTCCCAAATAGGTTTTGTATCTTTTGATTTCAGACCGCTTGTGAAGGGGCCAATCCTCGGCAATTTAGAAATCGTAAGATGTGACTACCCATTGGTCTGTTGGCGCTACAGCCCAAACCGGTAGCGCTCGATGGTTTCGGGATTGAGGGTGACGCCGAGGCCGGGGGATTGCGGGACGCGGACGCAGCCGTCCTCTTCGACGGGGAAGTGCTCGCGGGTGGTGTGCCAGCGCAACGGGGAGTGGCTGAGGGAGAACTCCAGGGGCTCCACGTTGGGCTGCGCGGCCAGGAAGTGGAGGTTGGCGGCGATCTCGATGTTGGTCTTATAGCCGTGGGTGATCACCCGCTTGTTGCGGGCATAGGCTGCCGCCGCCACCTGCAGGATGCCGGTGAAGCCGCCCACCTGCGAGATGTCCGGCTGGCAGATGCTTGCGCCGCCGTGATCCATCATCTCAATGAACTCGCGCACGTGGGTCAGGCCCAGGTCGCCCACGCCGGTGGGCAGGCCGTGGCGGCTCATCTCGAGATGGCCCTCGACGTCGTCCAGGGGCAGGGGCGCTTCGAGGAACCAGATGCCCACCTCGCGGAAGATGGGAAACAGGCGCAGCCCCTCGGCGGCGGTGCGGTAGGAGAGCGCGGCATCGATGATGAGGTGGGCCGCGTCGCCGGCCTGCGCGCGCGCCGCCTTGAGCAGGCGGCCGGTGAGCGCGATGTCGCTGAGCCACCAGGGGTCGGCGGCGAACTTGAAGTGGCGCAGGTTTTTGGCCTGCCCGGCGGCGACCTGGGCGCGGACTTCTTCCGGCGTCTGCGCCATGGGGTAGATGGTGCCGTAGGCGGGCAGGCGGTCGCGCTTTGCTCCGCCCAGCAGCGCGTGCACCGGCTTGTTTTCGATTTTGCTGCGCAGGTCCCACAGGGCCAGATCGACGCCGCCGATGGCGTGCATGGTGAGGCCGCGCCGGCCAAGGTAGTCAGTGGACTCGAACATGCGATGCCAGAGCGCGACCGGGTCGGAGGGGTCGGCGCCGACCAGCACGGCGGAGAGCGAGCGGGCGTGGTTGTGGGCCGAGGGGCCGCGCACGATGGCCTGAATGGCCGGAGCCATGGACTCGGTTTCGCCGATGCCGGTGAGCCCGCTGTCGGTGTGCACCACCAGGACGCAGTCGTCGTAGGAGCCGTCGAACAGCTCGATCAGCGGGTCTTCGGCGCGCAGGTGGATGGCTTCGACGGCGGTGATCTTCATGGCGGTCTCCCCGGTGCAACGGGCTGATGATAAAGCGGCGCGGGCCTGGGCGGTAAGGCGGAGACAGCCAGAACGAAAGAAAGAACCGCAAAACAGGAGCGGGGGGCGCAGGCGGCCATTGCCCGCGGTTCCGCGGGGCCGGTATGCTCGGCGGAGAGTTTTTATTGAAGGCAGGGCGCGTGGACGCAACGAGGCCAACGAGAAAACTGCCGGCGTGGCTGCTGTGGTCGCTGGTCACGATCGTGCTGTGGGGCACGTGGGGGCTGGTGTCGAAGATTGCCTCGGCGGGCGTGGACGCCTATGTGAACCAGTTGCTCTACACGGCGGGGCTGACGCCGCTGCTGATCTTTGTGGCGTGGACGGTGCACAAGCGCAGCGGCGGGGACAAGCGCGAGGGGCGGGGGCGGGGCGTGTTCTGGGCGTTTCTTACGGGGATTCTGGGCGGGGTGGGAAACATCGCCTTCTTTCAGGCCATGGTGAAGGGCGGCAAAGCCTCGGTGGTCGCGCCGGTGACGGCGCTGTTTCCGATGGTGACGGTGCTGCTGGCCCTGCTGTTTCTGAAAGAGCGGCTGGGCCGCAGGCAGTGGGTGGGGCTGGGGCTGGCGTTTGTGGCGATCTATCTGTTGAGCGCCTGAGGCGCGAGGAGAGACGGTTTATGCATGTCTGGCTGGGATTTGCCCTGCTGGCGCTGGTTTTGTGGGGCATCACCGGCGTGACGCAGAAGCTGTCGACGAACCGCATTTCGAGCGAGCGCTCGTTTCTGTGGTTCTGCTGGGCGATGGTGGCGCTGTCGGCGGCGGTGCTCGTGGTGGCGCACCCGCACTGGGGGCTGGGCCGGGTGGTGGTGGTGTGCTCGGTGGCCGGCGGGGCGCTGAATGGGCTGGGCGCGTGGACCAGCTTTCGCGCCCTCGAATCGGGCGGCAAGGCTTCGATTGTCATCTCGCTGGTCTCGCTGTATCCGCTGCTGACGGTGGTGCTGGCGGTGGTGCTGCTGGGCGAGCGGCTGACTCTGACGCAGTCGGCGGGGGCGGTGGTGGCGATTGCGGCCGCGATTTTGCTTTCTCTGGAAGGGACGCCGACGGCGGAGGTCTGAAGCGGGCGGTAAAGCGTAATTCTCTAGATTTCGGTTCCGGGCAGAATGTGGCCGTCTTCGGTGACGCCGCCGATGGAGGTGAGGCCTTCCTGGGCGGAGAAGAGCACAGTGGTTTCGAGGCTCTGGCCGGGGGCCAGGCGGCGCGCCCGTCCGCCGTCGATCATTGACGGCATCCGGAACGGGTAGCCGGTGGCCGGCTCCAGGACGGCGACGTTGAGATCGCGCCAGCCGCCGTGGGTGGCAAACAGCCAGCAACTGGAGAAGACTTCGGGGTCGAAGCGCAGGGCCGCGGCCAGCCGGTTGGCGCGGTTGGTGACGCCGCACCAGCCCGCGGCCAGTTCCGTGCCATAAAAGAAATGCACGGCCTTCGAGGAGACATCGGGGACCTGGCGCAGGTCGAGCACCGTGTCGCCCAGGGGCGCATCGGGCCAGGCGAAGACGGGCGGCGCGTCCCCGAGGGTGCCGGGAAACTCCGGCTCGCGCACGACCGTCATGGGCGGAAAGTCGATGCGATGGCGGAGGGAGATGGCGAAGGCCGGGTGCAGCTTCCACAGGAAGGGAAATGGGGCGGCGCCCTGGTTGGTGAGGCGGTAGCGGATTTCGAGGGTGGCGCTTTCGGGCCGCAGGCGCAGGGTTTTTTCCGCCAGGAAGTGGCTGATGGGCGTGGTGAAGCGCAGATGGACGCCGGCCTCGTCCTCATTCTGAAACGGCTCCGCCTGCCATGCGCCGGTCCACAGCTCGCCGTGATCGGGCAGCGCGCGCCCCAGCAGGGTTCCGGCCTCGTCGTTGGGAAACAGCTCGTCCCAGCCGCCGCTCCAGGTGTCGTCATAACTGGCGTGGAGGGGCTGCGGTGCCGGCGGGACGTTGGGGTTGTTCCACAGCAGATCGGCAGCGAGCGGTTTGTAGGTGATTTGCCAGATGCGTGCGCCGGCTTCGGGCAGTACGACGACGCGGAGCAGGCGGTTCTCGATGAGGATTGTGCGCAGCCCATGCAGGGCGGGTCCGGGTTTGGAAATGAGGTCGTCCATGCGTCAGCCGCCAGCCGCTTTCAGACTAGCGGGAACGAGACGGAGGCCTGCGGAAGAAACGGTTGACTTACGGAGAATTGAATCGGTTTCCCGACGTGCGAGTTCATTGCGGGGGAAGAGCGAGTGGGGCTGCTGATTGGACAGGCGTCGAATTCTGCGGCGCAGTCTGTCAGAAACTCACGCAGACTCGTCGCGGTAGACGATGCGGCCTTCGCTGACGGTCCAGTGCACGCGGCCTTGCATGGTCCAGCCGTCGAAGGGGGTGTTTCTGGACTTGGATCGAGTGTCGGCGGCGCGGTAGGTCCACTCGGCTTTGGGGTCGAAGACGACCACGTCGGCGAAGCTGCCCACGGCGAGGGTGCCGCGGCCCTTCAAGGCCAGCAGGGCGGCGGGCTGGGCGCTCAAGAGGCTGAGGACGCGGCCCAGGGGCATCTTCCACTCCGTGTGCAGCCAGCGCAGGCAGAGGCCGAAGGCGGTTTCAAGGCCGGTGATGCCGTTGGGCGCGCGCTCGAACTCGACTTCCTTCTCGTGGGTGGCGTGGGGGGCGTGGTCGGTGGCGATGGCGTCGATGACGCCGTCGAGCAGAGCTTCGATGAGGGCGTCGCGGTCGGCGGCGGAGCGCAGCGGCGGACACATTTTGGCGTGGGTGGAGTAGTCGCCGACGTGCTCGTCGGTGAGCAGAAAGTGGTGCGGGGCCACCTCGCAGGTGACGCGCAGGCCGTTGCGGCGGGCCTGGCGCACGGCGGCCAGCGCGGCGGAGGTGGAGATGTGGGCGACGTGCAGATGGGCGCGCGCATCGCGCAGTTCGGCAACCAGGCGGATGTCGCGCTCGACGATCGAGGATTCCGCTTCGTTGGGCCAGCCGCGCAAGCCGAGCTTGAAGGAGACTGGACCGAGATTCATGCTGGCGCCCTGGGTCATGCGCGTGTCCTCGGCATGCTGAATGACGGTGAGACCGGCGCGCGAGGCCGCGGCCAGCGCTTCGCGCATGATGCTGTCTTTGAGGATGGGAAGACCGTCGTCGGAGACGGCCACGGCTCCGGCGGATTTGAGGGCGGCGTAGTCGTTGATCGCCTCGCCTTTCGATCCGCGGGTGGCGGCGCCGATGGGGAAGACGCGAATGGCGGCGTTGCGCTCAGGGGCGAGCATCCAGCGAGTGATTTCGGGCGAGTCGTTGACCGGAGTGGTGTTGGGCATCGCGGCAACCGAGGTGAATCCACCCGCGGCGGCGGCGGCGGTGCCGGTGGCGATGGTCTCCTTGTAGCCCTGGCCGGGCTCGCGCAGATGGACGTGCATATCGACGAGGCCGGGCGCGACTGTCAGCCCCGTGGCGTCGAGTGCTTCGGCACCATTGGCCTGCTTCAGCTTGCCGGGTCCTGCAATCTCGGCCACGCGGCCGTCTTTGAGCAGAATGTCCTTCAGAGCGTCCATGCCGGCCGCCGGGTCGATCAGGCGGCCCCCGCGAATCACCAGCGCCGTCATGCGCGGCCTCCGTTCGTTGTCAATGCGCGCTCGACGACCGCCATGCGGATGGCGACGCCGTTGCGGACTTGTTCGAGGATGGCGGACTGGGGGCCGTCGGCCACGCCGGCGGTCAGTTCGAGCCCGCGGATGATGGGTCCCGGATGGAGCACCAGCGCCTGTGGCGCGTGCTCTGCCAGGCGCTGGCCGGTGAGCTGGTAGCCGGCCTTGTACTCTTCGAGATCCAGTTGCATGCCGGCCAGCCGCTCGGCCTGAATGCGCAGCATCATGACCACCTGCGACTGGCGGAGGGCGGCCTCAAAATCCCGTTCAACAGTGATGCCCGGCCCGGCCCCGGCGGCCAGCTCGGGCAGCAGTTCTTTGGGGCCGCACAGCAGCACGCGCGCGCCCAGCCGGGGCAGCAGCATCATGTTGGAGCGGGCCACGCGGCTGTGCAGAATGTCGCCTACGATCATCACGGTGACGCCGGCCAGCGTTTCCGCGGTCACGGCATCCACGCCGGGGCGCAGATGCTGCAGGATGGTGCGCAGATCGAGCAGCGCCTGAGTGGGATGCTCGTGCATGCCGTCGCCGGCGTTGAGCACGGGCAGGCGGGTCGCTTCTTCGAGCAGCCACGCCGCGCCGGAGGAGCTGTGGCGCAGGATGATGGCCTCGGCGCCCAGCGCGCGCAGGGTGAGGCCGGTGTCTTTCAGCGTCTCGCCTTTCTCGATGCTCGAGGAGAGGCTGGAGACCAGGGTGGTGTCCGCGCCCAGGCCCTTGGCGGCCAGCTCAAAGCTAGTGCGGGTGCGGGTGGACGACTCGTAAAAGAGCAGCGCGACGCGGCGCTTGGCCAGGATGTGGTCGCGGAGCAGCGGGTCCATGCTCTCCAGCGCGGTGGCGCGGGCGAGGATGCGGCTCACGCCCTCCAGGCTCAGGTGCTGGACGGAAAGCAGCGAGCGGGGGTTGTAAGGGAAGGGCGAAGCGGCGACGGAGGGAGGGTGAAGCTGGCGGCGTGCTGGGGTTGCGGTTGCGTTCATGCGGCCCACACTTTGGATTGCTGCCGGGATCCCGGTCACTCCCGGAGTGCGGCGTGCGGGGATGCGCGCCGGTTGAAGGATGAGTGGCTAATCGACGCGCTCGACCAGCAGCACCTGCTCGTCGTCGTCGATCTCTTGGAACTTGACTTCAATGATTTCGCGGCTGCTGGTGGGCACGTGTCTGCCGACGTAGGTGGCCTCAATGGGCAGCTCGCGATGGCCGCGGTCAATCAGCACCACCAGTTGCACGCGGCGGGGGCGGCCGTGGTCGAAGAGGGCGTCGAGGGCGGCGCGGATGGTACGGCCGGTGTAGAGCACGTCGTCGCACAGCACCACGTCGCGGCCCTCGACGTCAAAACCGACCGCTCCCCTGGTGACCACCGGACGAATGCCGGCGGTGGTGAGGTCGTCACGATAGAACTGGATGTCGAGCATGCCAGTGTCGACGGGGTGTTTCTCAATGCCGGCGATGAGCTTGCCCAGCCGCTCGGCCAGAGGGACGCCGCGCCGCTTGATGCCGATCAGCGCCAGGTCTTCGCTGCCGTTGCTCTTTTCAACGATCTGGTGGGCCAGGCGCACCAGGGTGCGCTCAATTTCAGAGGCGGACATCAGCCTGCCCTTGACGCGCAGGGTGGGTTGGTTTGGCTCTTCGCTCATGGGGTCTCTCTTGGCGTTTGTCTCACGTGGCGCGTGTCTCTCGTGGGATGATACGAGGCTTGGGGCTCGGCAGCAAGTTGTGGAGAAGTGGAACCCAATGCCGGATCTTCATCGACGCAGCGCAATTCGCCTCCTCCTCCTGTCTTGCGTTGTCTTGCGGCGTGTGCGGTCATTGGCGGCGCGTCAAACCTCGGGCCGGCGCGCGCGAGCCAGCAGGCGCGCACCCAATGCGCCGCCGCCGGCCGCGAAGAACAACAAAAAGATTGAATTGCCGATCAGGCCAAAGACCTGGATGCCCGCATGGCCCCACGGAGACAGCATCCACTGGTGAATCTGGGCGCGCATGGCCTGTGCCTGCGCCGTATCCCCTGCCCCCGCGCCCCACTGCCGGGTCATCTGCTGGCTAAGGTCCACCGCGGTCTTCCACTCCGCGTCCATCAGGATGGCGTGGTGCAGAGCAAACCGCTCCACAAACAGTGTGGCGCCGCTGATGCTGAAGGCCAGCCACGCCGCCAGCAAACCGGTCACCAGTCCAATGCGGGCGCCGGCGCCGGTCGTGATCCAGGCCGGGCGCTGGCTGCGCACGTAAAGCACCACCGCCCAGGCCGCCGCCGCAGCCATCCAGAACATGCCAAGGATGCCCACGGGCGAGAGGCCGCTGGACAGCAGCCCGGCCGGCACCGCCAGCGCCAGGGCGGCGCGCATGGCCGGCTTCCAGTCCACCATGCTTGCGTCCCGGACCGCCTCAGGCCAGCGCTCCAGCTGCGGCTGTCCGCTTGGGGCGTCTGCCGTGTAAACCAACTGCGGCAGCCCGCACGCCGGACAGAAGCAGTCTTCGGCCTGAACGGTCTGATGGCAGCGATTGCAGGTGATTTCCATACTTCTTAGACTCTATAGGAATTCTATGCCTCGAGGGCGGCGCGGAGCCAACGCATCCGGGCAATCGCAGGAAAGGCGCTTCTGCTCATTCCCCAAGTCTCAGGAGCCAGAGCTGGGAATTCCAAATTCATGAGTGCGATTACAAGATCGCCAGGCGCTAGTTGGTTTGGTTGCGCGATTTCGAGGGGGCGCCGAGCTGGGCAAGCCTCGCGGCCACGATGTCTTCGGCGGCCTGGACGACCTGGTCCAGCGTCATGTGGGTGGAATCCAGCAGGACCGCGTCCGCGGCGGGCTTGAGGGGGGAATCGGCGCGGTTGCGGTCGCGCTCGTCGCGGGCGCGCAGGTCGCGGAGCACATCGTCCGGCTGCTGGACGGGCTCGGGCCCGAGCTGGTCAAAGCGCCGCATGCCGCGTACTTCCGGCGCGGCATCCAGAAAAATCTTTACGTCTGCGCGGGGAAAGACCACGGTGCCGATGTCGCGTCCCTCCATGACCACGCCGCCCTGGGCGCCCATCTGCTGTTGCAGGCGAACCATCCAGGCGCGGATGGTGGGAAAGACGCTTACGCGCGAGGCGGCGTCGGTCACCATCTGGTTGCGAATCAGCCCGGTCACGTCCTCATCGTCGAGCAGGACGCGATTCTCTTCCTCGCCAGGCTCGAGGCGAATCTGGGTTTCGGCGGCCATCTCCCGGAGGCCTTCGACCTGGTCCAGAGGGATTGCGGCGCGCAGCGCCTTGAGCGCGAAGGCGCGGTACATGGCGCCGGTTTCAAGATTCAACAAGCCAAAATGCCGGGCGAGGTGCCGGGCGATGGTGCTCTTTCCCGCGCCCGCGGGACCATCGATGGCGATAATCATCCTCCGCGTCAGTTCGGAGGAGTGCAAGGGACTTTCAACCGCCATCATCCGCGCTTCTTCGTCCCCTGCTGGGGCCGGGCCGTAAAGCCAAACCGTTTGCCGCTTCCTGCCGCGGCGCCCGCCGTCATCGCCGGTTTGCGACTGCTGCGCGCGGGCCGCGCCTCGGCGCGGGACAGGCCTGCCTTGCGCGCGGCGACTGCCGGCTTGGAGGCGGTTTTGGCGCCGTTGGCGCGGCCGTTGCGCGCGCTCCACGCCGGAGCGGAAGACTTGCCGCTTTGCGTCTTGCCGGCGCCGCTGGCCGGCCGAGTGCCCGCGCCGTTCGACCGGGCCGACTTGGCAGTGCCCGACCCCGCATGGGCGCCGTTCCCTTTGCCGTTGGTGCTTTTGGCCGGGTTCTTGCTCCAGCGAGCGCCCGAGGCCGGCCGCGCGCTGGACGCACGCGTCCCTGCCGGACGGGCATCGGCGCCGCGCCGTGCCGGGCGGCTGCTGCTGGCGGACTGTCCGGGCCTGGCGGCCGCGGCGGGCTTGCGGTCCCGGCTGGGGGTGGACGGACGGCTGAAGTGGGGCCGGGCGGCTGCGCTTTTCGCTGCGGCGGCGGGCTTGCGCACCGGTGTGCGGGAAGCGTGCACGTCGCTGGGTTTGCGCGGCTCGGCCGGGGCCGGCGGCGCCGAAGCGGCTGACTGGGAGGCGGAGCGGCCAGGCAGATCGTCCTCGTGGTCCGTGCGCCGCATGAAGTACGCAGAAGCCGGCATGTACGCGCTGGCGTAAATGTTGGTTGCGGTGTCGAACTCCGGCAGCGTGCCGGCAACATAGAACTGGGGCGCGTGGCCCATCGAAATCGTGTGCACCTGCCTTGTAGCCACCAGTCCGCGCAGGACCTCGCGAATCTTGCTGCGCGCCGTCAGCGGCGACAGGAAGAGCTCAACTTCTTCCATGCTGGCCGCGATCACGGCCTGCAGATAAATGGAGGCAAGCACGGAAATCGCCGTGACCTGGGAGGTGGAAGCGCCTTCGGCAATGGCTTTCTGGAAGCGGTGCCGGAGCAGTTGCCACCGGGCAGGCTGGCCGGGGGCCGAAACGACGGGAATGATGCGCAACTGCTGCCAGAGTTCAGTGATGGCGCGCAGAACGGCCGTTTCCGTCACCTCGCGGCCCAGTGTCTGCTTGAGCTGCGCGATGGTGGCGTCGCCGGCCTCGAGCAGCTTGTAGGCCTGCACGGCCAGCTGCGAAACCTGGCGCGAGCCAGTGAGTTGGGGGTTGCGCCGCCAGTCGCGGTCACCCCGGAGAGCATAGACGTAAGGCAAAACCCAGCCGGCGACCACAAAGTCAGGCTGCTCGCCCGGCTGGCCCAGCAGATTCAGGCGGACTGCGACGCCCTCGGTCTCCAGGCGCACTAACAGCTCTTCGGCTGCCGCGATGTGCCGGGGGTCGGGGGTCGCATCGTGCCGGCCGGCGATTGCCTCAACAAATGAAGGCGCGACAGAGGACGAAAATTGCCTCCTGGGCAGGAAGAGACACAGGCCGGTCTCCTCAATCCACGTCCGGGCGTCCTCTAGCGTGAGTGTCCCAAGTCCGTTCTGGCGCATCCTTTCGGCACGCGCTGCTTCCAATTGTTCCGATGTCAAAGAAAAACCTCGCTTCCAGGCTGGCGCTGGCGCCGGGCTGCCCTTCTCCTGAGAGGAGGGCAACCACCCCTACCTATTCTAGATGCGTTTTAGATACGATGGAAGGCCCGCTGGATCTCCTTCCAAGAATACATCAAAGCTATTGGACGTCCATGGGGGCAACTTGTTGGGTGCTCAGTTTTTGCAAGCTCCAACAAAAGCCACTCCATGCGGACCGGGTCCAGGGGGGTGTTGACCTTGATGGCGGAATGGCAGGCAATGGAGGCGGCGATGCGTGTGCGGAGAGTTGTAAGATCATGATTCTGCCGGGGTTGCTCTGAGTCCGCGCTGGACTGCTCGATGACTTCGGCGAGCATCCGCTCCAGAGCCGCTCCCTCCAGGCCCACGGGCGCGGCCTTGACCGCAAGTGTTTGCGGACCAAAGGGTTCCACCTCAAATCCGTTGCGTTCCAGCTCTTCGGCAATCTGCGCGAAAACCACCATTTGCCAGGGCTTCAGTTCCACCAGAAGAGGCATCAGGAGGCGCTGGCGCTGCACCCGTTCGACCTGGCGATCACGCAAAATTTTTTCAAAAAGCACCCGCTCGTGGGCCACGTGCTGATCGATTATCCACAGGCCGTCGTCGCCGGTGGCCAGAATGAACGACTCGCGCAACTGCCCCAGAGGGCGCAGCGAGCCGAGGCGGTTCAGGGTGGCGGCGGTCTGCTCGGCCTCCACCTGGGCGGTTTCCCCGGCCGTGGCCGATCCGGCCGGGACTGGTTCATACGCGGCGGCTTCGCCGGGATTCTGGGCGCAGCCGTCGGCGGGGAGCGCGCCTGCGGGCAAAAAGAGCGCCGCCGCGGCCTCGCCCCAGGCCTGATGGTCGAAGCCGGCGCCGCCGAGAGAGCTTGAGTCGAAAGGCAGACGGCCGGGAACGGGCGCGACCGGGCGCGGGGTCAGCTGGAAGGGCTCGGCCTCTGCCCCGGCGGTTCGGAAGGCCCCGGGATCGGAGTCCGGGAGCGGCGGAAGCGGCTGGCTGTCGGGCGAGCCGGGCAGATGCGAGGCGGCCGGGGGCATCAGCGAGGGGCTGGCGGCGGGCGAGGCATCCAGAGCGGCCAGGAAGCCGGCGGCGGGGCGCGCCTTGATGAGCGCGGTGCGCAGACTGTCGCGGACGAAGTCGTGGATGAGGCTCTGCTGGCGAAAACGGACCTCGGTCTTGGCCGGATGAACATTCACGTCCACTTCTTCGGGAGGCATTTCAAGAAACAGCAGCACCACCGGAAAGCTGGTGGGGGGAATCACGTTGCGGTAGGCCTCGGTGATGGCGTGCAGTAACAGACGGTCGCGAATAAGCCGCTTGTTGACAAAGATATAGATCGAATTGCGGTTGAGTTTTTGCAGCTCCGGCTTGCTGTAGAAGCCGCTGAGCCTCAGAGTGCCGGGATCGCGAGCCGGCTCGTCGGGATCCTTCTTCCAGGGGGGAGGCTCGGGGAGCCCGGCGTGGGCCAGCGGGGTTTCAGCGGCCACGGGCAGCAGCTGGGCCAGGGTGTCTTTGCCGAAGATCTGATAAATGCGCTCGGCGGTGCGGGCGACGGGTGGGGCGGAGAGGAGGGTGTGCGTGGCCGAGAGCAGCTCGAAGTGCATCTCCGGGTGAACCAGGGCGTAGTGGGTGACCAGGGCCGTCACGTGCGCCAGTTCCGTGCTTTCAGCGCGCAGGAACTTGCGCCGTGCCGGGGTGTTGAAGAAGAGGTCGGCGACGGCGAGGGTGGTTCCGCGGGGCAGGGCCGCGTCGTCCACGCGATGGATCTTGCCGCCGGCGATCTCGATGCGGGTTCCGGCGCCGTCGTCTCCCGTGGCCGTTTCCAGGGTGACGCGGGCCACGCTGGCGATGGAGGGCAGGGCCTCGCCGCGAAAGCCGAGGGTCGAGATGGAGAGCAGATCGTCGGCGGTGCGGAGTTTGGAGGTGGCGTGGCGCTCGAAGGCCAGCAGGGAGTCGTCGCGGTTCATGCCGTGGCCGTCGTCGGCAACGCGGATGAGGCGGCGGCCGCCCGCCTCGACCTCGACGCGGATGCGCGTGGCCCCGGCGTCCAGGGCGTTCTCCAGCAGCTCTTTCACGACGGAGGCGGGACGGTCCACCACCTCGCCGGCGGCGATCTGGTTGGCAACCTGGTCGGGAAGGATGCGGATGCGGCCCATAAGGCTCTAGCGTAACGCAGGCAGGGATGGAAGGAGGCGGTTGAAAAACCGGCACAAATGCAAAAAGCCGCGCGCGGGCGGCATTCTGCGATCTGATTTGCGGGCGAAGCCGCTAGATGCCGACGCCGAACTCGCTGGCCTGCTGTTCGGCGGCGTTGGAGTAGAAGTCGTAGGGGGTGCGGTGCCGGAACTTGTAGCGGCTGCGAATCTCGCGGCCCACGTAGATGCCGAGGGCGGCGACGGCCATTCCCACCGAGAACCAGCCGATGACCTGCAGAGTGTTGCTCCCGTTCGCCTCTTCCACGGGCACAAGGATTTCAGTTTCAGCGGACATTGGGAGCACAGCCTCCTACCAACGATGATAGCGCAACTTCAGTTTGACTTGCGGATGAAACAAGTGGTGGGACTAACACTTTTGTCTACTGTATCAAGTCAATCCGGGAAAGCCACGCGGCTTTTGCCAACTCGGGAAGAAAGCTGGCGCGGATGGAGTTGGTGGCCAGCTGGCGCAATTGGTCGCGGGTGAAGCCCTGCACAGAGTGGGCCAGCAGGTATTCGTTGGCCAGATCGGAGCCGAAGAAGGCGGGGTCGTCGGAGTTGAGGGTGACCAGCAGGCCGAGGTCGAAGTAGCGGCGCAGGGGGTGGGCGGCGAAGGCGGCGCAGACGCCGGTGCGGACGTTGGAGGTGGGGTTGAGTTCGAGGGGGATGCGGCGTTCTTTGAGCTCCTGGAGCAGATAAAAGTCGCGGACGGCGGAGACGGCGTGGCCGATGCGTTCCGAGCCGATGGCGAGGGCTTCGCGGATGGCTTCGGGGCCGGTGGTTTCGCCGGCGTGGTTGGTGAGGCGGAGGCCGGCGGCGCGGGCTTCGGCGTAGAGGGCGCGGAAGGGGGCCGATCCGGTGCGCCGTTCGTCGCCGCCGAGGCCGATGCCGATGATGGAGGGGTAGGCGGGGCGGAGTTCGATGGCCTTGCGGAAGACGCGCTCGGCCTCGGGCAGGGAGAAGTGGCGGACGGCGTCGAAGATCCAGTAGAGGGAGAAGCCGAGCTCGCGCTCACCGCGCTGGCGGGCGCGTTCCAGGCCGGCGAAGATGGGCTCGAAGGCTTGGGCGTCGTGGTTGCGCCAGAGGTAGATGACGCCGACGGAGATGTAGACCTCGGCGTGGACGATGCCCTGGGCGGCGAGCTGCTGAATCATGCGCCAGGCGGCCAGTTCGTAGTCCTCGGGGGTGAGGAGGCGGGCGGTGACGGCCTTGAAGGCGTCGAGGAAGGCGGAGAAGCTGGTGAAGTGATAAAGCGCCTCGGCGTCGGCCAGGGAGAGGGGCTGGCGGTCGTGACGGGCGCTGAGCTCGACCAGGGTGGCGGGCGTAATCGTGCCTTCGAGGTGCAGGTGCAGCTCGGCCTTGGGGAGGCGGCGGATGAAGGCGGCGATATCTTCCATCTTTTGAGTGTAGACGCGTCAGCTCTGTCGTTCGTGTGGCTTCTCCGCGCCCCAGGTGTGGGGCTTAAGGGAGGGGAGGGTAAGGAGCTCGCTCAAGTGGACCCTTCTTGAAGGTCTCCCAATCTTTCATATAAGGATCTGTGCTCAGTTCATAATCAATCCGGTCCCCCTCCAAGGAAATCCCATGGAGAAAGTCATAAATCAGCCCCCGTACGAGGAGAAGGCGCGGAGGAGCAGTCCCTTCTCGTCCCCAACGGCACTCGTTAGGGAAGAATACTTCGAGCGAATAATCGACCTTCTTTTTCAGGGGTCTCTGGAATACAACTAATACTTTTGAGCGATCCTCGTTGAACGAAAGCACAAAGTCCTTTCCATCAATTTTCAAATGAAAGAAGGGGCCTTCCAGTGCAGCTGGCATTCCAGAAGCGGCCTCGAAGATTTGTCGTGATGCCTCAGCAGCAGTTCGGGACACTACGGTAACGTGAGCGCTGACTGGATGCTGAAATTGAATCCAACCTGGATGGATGCGTTCGAAGTCTTGCAAACGATAGGGGCTCCCAAGCAGGTCATGAGGAAATTGGGCGGCGTCGTTTTCAGCTGTTTGCTTCACTCTTCGCGAGTGTTGCTCGTCGCGCTGTTGTTCTTCTTTCTGGCGGGCATGCTCCTCTTGGCGTGACTTGAATTTCTCATCAAACAAGTGCATCCACGGCCGAAGGTCCTTCTTCAAAACGAGCGGATGCTCTGGACCTTCGCCAAATGACCAGCGATTGCCTCTTGCTGAATAACCGTAGACCCCGCCACGCTCGTCGTAGAGATTGGCCCACCCAGTCTCCGTGTCATAGATAGCGAGAAATTGGGATTCGCCATTTGAGAATATTGCGCTCTCAAAGAAGCGGCACACGCCGAATGACTGTCCTAGGGACATTGACGAAAGAATTCTTAGAGCCCATTTTTCCAAATCAATGCCATATTGGTCTTGCCGGGAGACGATTGCCTTTGCTATGTGTCTGCAAACACGCCTCAAATCGCTGACGGGAAATGTGACACACGTCTTTGTCCATCGCTCGCAGGTGCAGCTGTTTTCCGCAAGATTGACATGGTGGACGATATCCCTTGATGCCGATGGAACCTCTATGTCGACCTGGCCATGGGGCCATATTGGCAACGTCAGCCAAGTTGGCTTCCTAGCCAGTGTTCGTCGTCTCCATACGAGGAAGCCAACGACGCACAAAGCTGCCAAAGGACCGCCGAATGCGATTAGCCCGCTCATGAGTTGCAACTCTCCGCCGCAAAGCGGTTGAGGATGATTGGCTGCTTACCGGCAAGTATACCTCACCGCATTCCTGCGAACTCGGAGCGGTGGCGGCTGTAGAAGAAGTAGATGAGCAGGCCGGTGAGGAGCCATGCGAAGAAGGCCATCCAGGTCATGACTTCGAGGCCCATCATGAGGACGATACAGAAGATGATGCTGAGCACGGGGAAGACGGGGCCCAGCGGGGCGCGGAAGCTGCGGTGGCGCTCCGGCTCGCGGTAGCGGAGGATGAGCACGGCGATGGAGACCAGGACAAAGGCGAACAGGGTGCCGATGTTGGAGAGGTTGGAGACGGTGCCGATGTCGAGCAGGCCGGCGGGGATGCCGACCGCGAATCCGGCGACCCAGGTGGCGACCGAGGGGGTGCGGAAGCGAGGGTGAATGGTGCTGAAGACCGACGGCAGCAGGCGGTCGCGGGACATGGCGAACCAGACGCGCGCCTGGCCGAGCTGAAAGACGAGGATGGAGGAGATCATGCCCAGCAGGGCGCCGATGAGGACGAAGAGGCGGACCCAGTGGAGGCGCTCGCCGTCCACCAGCAGGGAGAGGCGCTTGAGGGCGTTGACCACCGGGGCCGCGTCGCCCATGACGGATCGCCAGGGGACGATGCCGCTGAGCACGATGGCCACGCCGCCGTAGAGGACGGTGCAGGCCAGCAGGGTGGCGAGGATGCCGAAGGGCAGGTCGCGCTGCGGGTTCTTGCACTCCTCGGCGGCGGTGGAGACGGAGTCAAAGCCGATGTAGGTGAAGAAGATGATGGAGCCGCCGGTGAGCACGCCGGACCAGCCGTTGGGCATGAAGGGATGCCAGTAGTGGGGCTTGATGAAGCTGGAGGCGGCGAAGATGAAGACCAGGATGGCGGAGATCTTGACCATGACCAGGACGTTGTTGGTGCGGGCCGACTCGCGGATGCCGCGCACCAGGATCACGGTGAGGATCATGACGACGAGAAACGCGGGAATGTTGAAGCCGAAGTGCCAGCCGGGGTTGTAGAGGTTGTTGCCGGCCAGGTCCTGGAGGCCGGTGGGCAGATAGGCGGGCGAGATCCACCTGAGGGCGGGATGGATGCCGAACCAGTCCATGAGGTCGACGATGTGGGCGGCAAAGCCGACGCTGACGCTCATGTTGCTGAAGGCGTACTCGAGGATCAGATCCCAGCCGATGATCCAGGCGGTGAGTTCGCCGAGGGTGGCGTAGGTGTAGGTGTAGGCTGAGCCGGCGATGGGGATCATGGAGGCCAGTTCGGCGTAGCAGAGGCCGGTGAAGGCGCAGACGATGGCGACGAGGACCAGGGAGAGGGCCAGGGCGGGGCCAGCGCCGGGGCGGCCGGCCATGGCGGTGTGATGGAGCAGGAAATGCACCAGCGGGGTGGAGCTGATGGAGGGGGCGTCGAAGTGCTGGCCGGCCATGGCAGTTCCGATGACCGTGAAGATGCCGGAACCGATGACCGCCCCGATGCCGAGCGCGGTCAGCGACCACGGTCCCAGTGTCTTCTTGAGGGAATGCTCGGGGTCTTGCGACTCCCGGATCAGCTTATCAATGGACTTGCGGGCAAGCAGTTGACTGAGCAGGGCAATTCTCCTCGTCCGGGCAGGCGGGTGCGCCTGTCGATGAAGGCAACTCCCCCTGGGGCGACTGCATTGCTGAAAATGCCGCGGGATGCCTTTGCCGCAGTGTACAGGATGGAGATTCCTCTTGAGAATCCTCGCATTGCGGCATCTGCGGGTGCGGACCAGCCTTCAGGCATTGGGGAGAAACGCCATGCGGGAGGGGATGGAGTGCGGGTTCCGAACCGGGCGCGCGCGGGCGGGCCGGTCCGGAACTTTTTCTAGTTGCGGCTGTGGGCGGTTACCGCTTGGACTGGCCACGCGCCAACTTCTTGACCTTCTGCTTTTTTGAGCCACGCGGCTCGGTTTGCTTTGCTTTGGGGGCAGCCTTCTTGCGGGCGGCGCGCTTGATCTTCTTGCGTTCCTGTTTGTCTTCAATCTTGGTTGTATCTGCCACTGCTAACCTCTTTCGCTGCAAGCTCTTCAACGTGTCCCGGGATGCGGGCCGATGTGACCCTAATGGTAACAGGGATTGCGGCGGGGCGAAAGCGCGCGGGAGTGGAAAGGCCGCATAAAGAGCGGCGTTTCATCGATTTGAAGCGTACAATGGGAGTTGGACCTGTATCTGGAATCAGCCAGCCTGCTCGGCTTTGGCCGCTTCACCGCTCCTGACGAGCTTCGCACCGCACGCAACATTCACTGGTGACAGGCCACCTGTTTCCCTTCGCCTGCTGACCGGAGTCCGTCATGCGTTCTGATCAAATCCATCGCGCCCTTTCTCAGGGCATGAATCGCTTTGAAGTTTGCCAGCTTGTTGCCAAAGGCGTGAAAGCCACCCACAAGACCGGGGGGCGCTTTGAAGATTCCATCAATGATGTGCTGCAGTACCTGGGCACCCACGATGTGCCGAGCGAGGGCCTTCACCCGGCCGCCGCCAAGGGTAACGCCAAGTCGCTTCAGCCGGCTGCCTGAGCCGGGCCAGGGTCGCCGGCACAGGCGCCAGACGCAGAAAAGGGACGGCAGATTTGCCGTCCCTTTTCTATTTGAAGCCGAATCGATGCGGGCCGTAGTTAGATGGCCTGAACGTTCTCAGCCTGCCAGCCCTTGGGGCCCTTGGTCACGTTGAACTGGACCTTCTGGCCTTCCTGCAGCGAACGGAAGCCGTTCGACTGGATGGCGGTGTGATGAACGAAGACGTCCTCGCCGTTTTCACGGCTCAGAAATCCAAAACCCTTGGCGTCATTGAACCACTTGACTGTGCCTGTTTCCATGGTGTTGCTCCTTGATACTGATTTACCGCGAACGCAATGTGGAAGTGTTTGCGTGTGGAGCGGTAACTCGGAACAGGCAAGGACTTCTAATCGAATTCTACGATCTGAAAAGAGTGTAGCACGGATTGGCATGCGGCCTTCAATAAATGTTGGGACCCAGGAAGTTAGACCCAGGAAGTACGACTCAGGAAGTTAGACTGGAAATTCCGTTTTGGGGCCGGCGGCCGGGGCGGGGCTCTACGGACGGCGACGCAAGCCGGAAAACGGCAGCGCAAGCGGGGGGCGGAGGGGTACACTCGGTTTCGCCAGGGGTGATTCTTGATCGACGAGCGCAGCCGCGTGCTGACCATCAATCCCGGATCGACATCGACGAAGCTGGGCGTCTACACCAGGGCCGGGGCGGAGTGGGAGTGCACGATCCGGCATGGGGACGAGGAAGTGGACCGGTTCAAGGGGCGCCCCATGGTGGCGCGGCTGGAGTATCGCGCGGGGCTGATTGAGAAGGCGCTCGACGAGGCCGGCTATGGCGGGCCTGGACGGCTGGGAACTGGGTTTGCGGCGGTGGCCGGGCGCGGGGGGCTGCTGCCGCCGATGCAATGCGGCACCTACCTGGTGGATGAGGCGATGGTGAAGGAGCTGCACCGGGCGCGGCGCGGAGAACATGCTTCGAATCTGGGAGCACTGCTGGCGCTGAAGTTTGCGCGGGCGGCGGGGGTGAACGCCTACATTGTGGACCCGGTGACGGTGGACGAGTGGCAGGAGTGCGCGCGGCTGTCGGGCTCGCCGCGGGTGGAGCGCGTGTGCATCGGCCACGCGCTGAACACCAAGGCGGTGGCGCGACGGTTTGCGCGGGAGCAGGGCCGGGCGTATGAGGCGCTGCGGCTGGTGGTGGCGCACATGGGCAGCGGGATCACGGTCTCGGCCCACCGCGAGGGGCGCATGATCGACAACAACAGTATTGAGGAAGGCCCGTTTGGCCCCGACCGCACGGGCGGGTTGCCGGTGCGGGCGCTGGTGAAGGTGTGCTTCAGCGGGCAGTACACGGAGAAGCAGCTCGACCGGCACGTGTTTGGGGATGGAGGGCTGTTCGCGTACCTGGGCACACGGGATCTGAAGGAAGTGGAGCGGCGGATCGAGGCGGGGGACGCCGAGGCGGCGCGGGTTCTGGCGGCGATGGTCTACCAGATTGCCAAAGAGGCCGGGGCGATGGCGGCGGTGCTCGCGGGGAGGGTGGACGCGGTGCTGCTGACCGGGGGAATGGCGTTTTCAGAGCGCGTGGTGGCCGGGCTGCGCGGATATTCGGGGTGGATTGCGCCGGTCGCGGTGTATCCCGGTGAGGATGAGCTGCAGGCGCTGGCCGAAGGGGTGTTTCGCGTGCTGGATGGGGAGGAAGAGGCGAAGCGGCTGGGGGCGGAGGACGCTGGCGATGGGGTGAATGGTGCGCGTTGAGTTCCGGGTTGGCGAATGCATCGCATCCCAGGTCTCAAAATCGAGACCTGGGGCACCCATTCATTGATGACTGGTCAGATATGGGCCACCCAGCTTCTGTGGTGAGCGGAGACTTTAGATCTTCTGCAGGTTGGCGAACTTTTCCATCAGCTTTTTCATGCCGTGGCGGATGAACAGGACGGTGACCTTGGCGTCTTCGCCGTCGCCTTCGCGGAAGAGGACCGTGCCTTCGCCGTATTTTGCGTGGCGGACGCGCTGGCCTTTTTTGAGGTTGGCGGCGCCGGTGGGCGCGGGGATGTCCATGGCGGGGCGGGCCAGTGCGCCGGGCTTGAGGGTGACGCCCTTGCCGCCGAAGAAGCGGGCGATGTTGTCGATGGAATGGCCTTCGGGGGCTTCGGTCTGCGCCGCGGATGCTTCGCCGGCCGCGTCCGGGGCAGCGGCTTTTTCGGAGGAGGCGGGCTTGGCCTTGGGCGTCATCCAGGAGGCGACGAAGGGCTGGGACGAGTCTCTCCCGGCGGCGTAGCTTTTGCGGCCGCTGGGGCTCTGGCCGGCGGGCGCGCGCGGGGCTTCCTGGCTTTCGTCTTCGTAGTTGAAGTGGGAGTCGGCGAATTCGCTGGAATGAGCGGGGCGGCGCGACGCACTGCGGCCGGACCCGGACCCGTATCCGGACCCGTATTTCGAGCCGTAGGCGGGGGTGGACCAGGCGGGACTGCGGCCGCTGAGATTCTCGATCAGGGGGCTGGGGACTTCCTCAAGGAAGCGCGAGGGTACGCTCTGCTCGGGGGCGTCGTTGCCGTACCGCCTCCTGTAGTGAGCGCGGGTGAGGATGAGGGTGTTCATGGCGCGGGTCATGCCGACGTAGCAGAGGCGGCGCTCTTCTTCGAGCTCGTCGGGGTTGAGGAGGGTGCGGGAGTGGGGAAAGAGGCCCTCTTCGAGGCCGGCGAGGAAGACGAGCGGGAACTCGAGGCCCTTGGCGGCGTGGAGAGTCATGAGGGTGACGCGGGCGTCGGGGTCGAACTGGTCGGTGTCAGAGGCCAGGGCGGCGTGGTCGAGGAACTCGGCCAGGGTCTCGCCGCGGGCTTCGGCGTCGTGGGCGGCGTTGGCCAGTTCCTTCAGGTTTTCGATGCGGCTGAAGGCTTCGGGGGAGCCTTCGGCTTCGAGGGCTTTGATGTAGCCGGTGCGATCGATGAGGAAGCGGATCAGCTCGGGGAGGGTGGCGGCGTCGCCGGGGGCGCGGAACGGGCTTCCGCCCGCTTCAGCGTCGGCCGGCGCGGGTTCGGCGGGGACGGGAATGTCCGGGTCCGGCCGATTGGCCGTTGCGGCTGGCTTCGGCATTTTGAGGAAGGGGCGAATGGTTTTGGCGGCGAAGGGGGAAAAGTGGCTGGCGTCAAGGAGGGGAATCTGGTCCGTGCTCTCGCCGCCGAAGTTGAAGGTAGTGGCGTCTTCCGCGCTGGCGGTGTCGGCTGAGGCCGCGCCGAAGGCGAAGCCGGTGTCGGCGTCTTCGGCGGATTCGGCACTGGCCGCGACGTCGGCCGAGAGCTTGCCGGCGAAGTCGGGGTCCATCATGGCCTGGGCGTCGAGGATGAGCTGGCGGAAGGACTCCAGAGCCATGAGGGCGCGCGAGGGGATGAGGCGGTTGGCGAGGGCGGCGGCGATCGCGTCCCAGGTGGAGACGCCGGTTTCAAGGGCCAGCCGTTCCAGGGTTTCGAGGCTGGTTTTGCCGATGCCGCGCGTGGGGGTGTTGATGACCCGCTGCAGGGCCATGGAGTCATGCGGGTTGCGGACCAGGCGCAGGTAGGCGAGCAGGTCCTTGATCTCGGCGCGCTCGTAGAAGCTGAAGCCGCCCACCATGGTGTAGCTGATGTTGTAGCGGCGCAGGGCCTCTTCGACCAGGCGGGATTGGGAGTTGGTGCGGTAAAGGACCGCGCAGTGCGCCTCGGCGGCGTTGGAGCTGGCTTCGGCCTCGCGCAGGAACTTTTGAATGCGGTCGGCGATGAAGAGGGCTTCGTTTTCTCCGTCGGGGGCCTCGTAGTAGCCGATCAGCGAGCCGCCCTGGCGGTCGGTCCAGAGCTTTTTCCCCTTGCGGCGCAGGTTGTTCTGGACGACGGCGCCGGCGGCCTCAAGGATGATCTGCGTGGAGCGGTAGTTCTGTTCGAGGCGGACGATGCGGGCGTCGGGGAAGTCCTTCTCGAACTCGAGGATGTTGCGGATGTCGGCGCCGCGCCAGGAGTAGATGGACTGGTCCTCGTCGCCGACGGCGCAAACGTTTTTGGCTTCGCCGGCGAGCAGCTTCATCAGCTCGTACTGGGGGCGGTTGGTGTCCTGGTACTCGTCGACGAGCAGGTAGCGGTAGCGGCGCTGGTAGCGTGCGCGGGCTTCGCCCGAAACCTTGAGCAGGCGGACAGCTTCGAGCAGGAGGTCGTCGAAGTCGAGAGCGTTGTTTTTGACGAGCTCTGCTTTGTAGGCCTGGTAGATGTGGGCGATGCGCTCGCTGTTGGGGTCTTTGGAGCCGAGATAGTACTCCTGCGGATCGACCATGTGGCTCTTGGCCCAGGAGATTTTGCCGAGGACGGCGCGCGGGGTGAGCTGCTTTGTGTCCAGGCCCATGCGCTTCATGATCTGCTTGACGAGGGCCTGCTGGTCGTTCTCGTCGTAGATGGCGAAGGCGCGGGTGAGGCCTTTGCCGTTGACCTGGAGGGCCTCGATGTCGCGGCGCAGGAGGCGCACGCAGAAGGAGTGGAAGGTGGAGATGAGGGGCTTGGCTAGCGACGAGTGGCCGAGGAGGCGATCGACGCGCTCGCCCATCTCTTTGGCGGCCTTGTTGGTGAAGGTGACGGCGAGGATGGAGTCGGGGGCGACGCCTTTTTCGCGGATGAGCCAGGCGATGCGGCTGGTGATGACGCGGGTTTTGCCGGAGCCGGCCCCGGCCAGGATGAGCAGGGGGCCCTCGGTGGCCTCGACGGCGGCGCGCTGTTCGGGATTCAGGTTGTCGATGAGCGGCTGCACGGCTGCCAAGTCCAGTGGGGAAGGGTCCTGTATCTAGTGTACCGTTGCGGGCGGTGGAGGGTGCGGGGCGGTCCGGGCTGGCGTTATTCTGAAAGCACAATGAGCTCATTTCATCCGTTGCAGCGGCGTGTGGCTGTGTACTGCGGGTCGGCCTGCGGGAACGACCCGGCGTTTCTGGCCGAGGCCCTGGCGCTGGGCGCGGGGATTGCCGCGGCGGGGCTGGGGCTGGTGTATGGCGGGGCCTGCGTGGGGCTGATGGGCGCGGTGGCCGACGCGGCGCTCGCGGGCGGGGCCGAGGTGATCGGCGTGTTGCCGGGGGTGCTGTCGGGGCGCGAGATTGCCCATGCCGGCCTGACGCGGCTGGAGCTGACGGTCACCATGCACGAGCGCAAGGCGCGCATGGCCGAGCTGGCCGATACGTTTCTGATTCTGCCCGGCGGCTACGGGACGCTGGACGAGATGATGGAGGCGGTGACCTGGGCGCAACTGGGGCTGCACGCCAAGCCGTGCGTGCTGATCAACACGGCCGGCTACTGGAACGGGCTGCTGAGTTTTCTGGATACCGCCGTGTGCGCGGGGTTTCTGAGGGCGGAGAACCGGAGGCTTCTGCGGGTGGCGGGGAGTGCGGCGGAGGCGGTGGGGATGGCGGTTGGGAGTTGATTCCGCATTGACCTGTTCAAAGTCGAGATGTGGGGCACCAGACAGCGAACGAAGATGCAGGTCCTTCGACTACGCGGGTCGCAAAGAGCGCGACCTGCTTCGCTCAGGATGACTGCATTACTTAACATGACACCATCATCGATGGAGTTAGCTTATCTACGCTTGGCGCGCTCGCGTTGTAACTCGCGGTATAACTCGCTTTTGGATTGGCCGGTCTCGCGGGCGAGGCGCTTGAGGGCGTCTTTCTCGTCGAGGCCGGATTCGGATTGGAGACGAGCTACCTTCGCCGAGATCGATTCCCGGGTCCCAGCATCGGGACCTGGGGCACCCGCGGTCTTCGCAGGCCCTTCGATGAGCAAAACGAATTCGCCGCGGATGCGGTCGCGGTCGGCGAGATTACTGCGCACGTCGGCCACGGGGCCGCGCAGAAACTCTTCGTGGATCTTGGTCAGCTCGCGGGCGGCGACGACGCGAAGCTGCGGTCCCCAGATGGATTCCAGATCGGCCAGCGTGTCGAGGATGCGGTGCGGGGCCTCGTAGAAAATCAGTGTGCGCGCAGCCTCACGCGGCTCGGCGGCGAGTTGTTCGAGGC
Organism: uncultured Acidobacteriaceae bacterium; assembly: GCA_963716385.1. Lineage (GTDB taxonomy): Bacteria > Acidobacteriota > Terriglobia > Terriglobales > Acidobacteriaceae > Telmatobacter. Next base: position 4,006,424 of record OY970305.1, on the reverse strand, counting down.
GGGTGCGGCGGGCTCCGGCTTTCTCCGGTAAAAATCCGATGAAATGAAACTCGGCGGTGGGCAGGCCGGAGGCGATGAGGGCGCTGAGAGCCGCATTGGCGCCGGGGATGGGGATGACGGGGACGCCTGCGGCGATGGCTTGGGCGGCGAGTTCGGAGCCGGGATCGCTGATGCCGGGCATGCCGGCGTCAGAGACAACGGCGATGGCCTTCCCTGCCTTTATATCCGCGATCAGTTCTGCGGCGCGCGAACGCTCGTTGTGCTGGTGGCAGCTCAGGGTGGGGGTAGAGATGGCGAAGTGGTTGAGCAGCTTTTGCGTCTGGCGAGTGTCTTCGCAGGCGATGCGGTCTACGCGTTTGAGCACGTCGAGCGCGCGCAGGGTGATGTCGCCCAGGTTGCCGATGGGGGTGGCGACGAGGTAAAGGCCGGGGGCGAGTTCGGTGGGTTCGTCGCCTGCCATGCAGCGCTACTTTCCGGCTTCCTCGCGCTCGAGGCGGCGCTGCTCGGCCAGCAGCGACATGGAGCTCATCAGGTTCTGCACGCTCACGATGCCGACGACGCGGCCGCTGTCCGTGACGGGAATGAGGGACAGACCATGGCCGGCGGTGAGGCGGCGGATGGTGGTTCCCAGGGTGTCTTCGGGCCGGGCCACCTGAAAGGCCCGCGACATGACCGACTGCACGTAGCCGTTGCCGTCGTTGCGCAGGGCGTCCACGATGCGCTGCCGCGAGACGATGCCGACCAGCTGCGGACCGCGCACTACGGGGAAGTCGTCCTGCAGCGAGTGGACGCAGCGGAACAGGGCGTCGGCCAAGGTGTCAGAGGGCGAGAGGGTGGCGAAATCGGTGAGCATCACTTCGCCCATGTGCACCGTGTCGACTACAGACTGGAAGAAGACGCCCTGATCCTCGACCTGCGCGCCGATCATGATGAAGAAGCCTGCGATGACCAGCCACGGGCTGTGCAGCAGCATGCCGGCCAGCATGGCGGCGAGGGCCAGCAACTGGCCCAGTCCGTTGGCCGCGCGGCCGGCGGGAGAAAGGCCGTGTTTGCGAGCGAAGCTGCCGCGCAGAAGGCGGCCGGCATCGAGCGGGTAGGCGGGCAGCAGGTGCAGCAGGCCCAGGCCCGCCTGCATCCACACCATGCTGCGCAGCAGATAGGCGGAGGTGATCCAGGGCTGGTCGAAGAGTTTGATGTCGCCGCCCGCGCCGAGGAAGGCGGCGGCCAGGGCGAGCGCGGTGGCCAGATTGGCCAGCGGACCGGCCAGCGCCATGGCAAACTGGCCGAGGCCCTGATTGGAGCTTTCCTGGCTCTCCGGGTTGGCGTAGGCATAGAGGCCGCCGATGGGCAGCAGCAGAATGGCGCGCAGACGCAGGCCCAGCCACGCGGCGACGAGCAGGCGCGCGGTCTCGCGCACGATGACCGCGGCGACGACCATGAAAAACAGGCCCAGTCCGCGCGGCCAGCCGTCGGCGGCGCTGAGCACCAGGCAGAAGACAGCCAGCAAGGGGAAAAAGGCGTGGACGCGTAACTCGACGCCCATCCAACGGCCCAGCGGGATTGACCAGCCTCGCATATCTGAATTGTAGAGGGTCAGGGTCCGGTGCGCTTCCGGTATGCTGGTTTGCGATGCGCATCATTGCAGGACGGCTTCGCTCGCGCGCGCTGGAGGCGCCGGCGGGTCTGGCCACGCGGCCCACCAGCGACCGGCTGCGCGAGACGCTGTTCAACGTGCTGGCGCCGCGCATGGAGAGCGCGAATTTTCTGGATTTGTATGCGGGCTCGGGGGCGGTGGGCATCGAAGCGCTGAGTCGCGGCGCGGCACAGGTGACGTTTGTGGAGCGGGCTCCGGCGGCGCTGAAGGCGCTGCGCGGAAATCTGGCGCGGCTGGGGCTGACGGCGGGGTTTCATCTCCATGCGGGCAGCGTCGCGTCGTATCTGAAGAAGGCGCGCAGGGACGCGGCGGGATTTGACGTGGTGTTTCTCGATCCGCCGTATGACGCGGCCGAGGAGTACGCGGCCACGCTGGGCTTGCTGGGCGGAGTCGCGCATGAACTGCTGGCCGAGGGCGCGGTGGTGATTGCCGAACATCGCAGGAAAGAGAAGCTCGAAGAGAATTATGGCGGGTTGCAGCGCACGCGGCTGCTGGAACAGGGGGACGCGGCGCTGAGTTTTTATGCAGAGACAATTGCGCCGGCGCGGCAGAGCGAGATCGATCGGCAGCACGAGGCGAAGGGCGGACTGGAATGAAATTGCATCGCAGTTTGATTGGGGCGGCGGCGCTGGTTTGCGTGGCTGCGTTGCAGGCGCAGAGCGCGCCGTCGTGGGGGATTGGGCCGTTCACGCGGCCTGCCGAGGGGAATCCGGTGATTGCGCCACGGCCGGAGTCGACGTTTATGGATCCGATTTTGAAAAAGCCGGTCGCGTGGGAGGCGCTGCACACGTTCAATCCGGCGGCGATTGTGCGCCACGGCAAGGTGGTTGTGCTGTATCGCGCCGAGGACAACACGGGGGCGATGGCGATCGGCGGGCACACGTCGCGGCTGGGGATGGCGGAGAGCAAGGACGGCATCCACTTCAAACGGATGGCGGAGCCGGTGTTCTATCCCGCCGAGGACGGGCAGAAAGCGCGCGAGTGGCCGGGCGGCGTGGAGGATCCGCGGATCGTCGAATCGGAGGACGGGACGTATGTGCTGACCTATACGCAGTGGAATCGCGTGACGTATTCGGTGGGCGTTGCGACTTCGCGTGATTTGCTGCATTGGACGAAGTATGGGCCGGCGTTTGAGAGCGCGTACGGCGGCAAGTATGCGCATTTGAAATACAAGTCGGCGGGGATTGTGACGCGCCTGGAGAAGGGGCGGCTGCTGGCGGCGAAGATCGATGGCATGTACTGGATGTACTGGGGCGAAGGGGCGATTCATCTGGCGACTTCGACGGACCTGATTCACTGGACGCCGGTGGAGGACGAGCGGGGCGCGCCGGTGGAGCTGCTGCGGCCGCGCGCGGGGCGCTTCGACAGCACGTTTCCCGAGACGGGGCCGCCGCCGGTGCTGACGGAGGCGGGGATTGTGGTGATTTACAACGGCAAGAACGCGGACGGACACGGCGGGGACCCGGCGCTGGGTGCGGGCGCGTATGCGGCGGGCGAGGCGCTGTTTGACGCGAAGAATCCGGCGCATTTTTTGACGCAGACGCGTGAGCCGGTGCTGAAGCCGGAGCTGCCGTATGAAAAGACGGGACAGTATGCGGCGGGAACCACGTTTGCCGAGGGGCTGGTGTGGTTCCACAAGAAATGGTTTTTGTATTACGGGTGCGCGGATTCGCTGGTCGCGGTGGCAACGGCTACGGCCAAGTAGGTTGGTCTCCCACCCTTTCCGCAAAGGACGCGGAAAGGATGGGGCACCCGGCGGCGATGCATTGCAGGGACCGGCTTCTATACTGGCTGCGTTGAAGGGGAGGGTTGCGATCGCGACGATTTCGCTGACATCGGTGTTGGAGACGGAAGGCGCGGGGTTGCTGCGCGTGGCGACCCATGCGGCGGGGCCGGAGGGGGCGCTGCCGCTGACGGCGGAGATGCTGTTGATGGAGCCCTCGGGGAATCTGTTTGGGCTGAGCCAGAACGCGGGGATGGGGTGGGCGCCGGCGCGGCTGCTGGACCCGGAGTTTCTGATTCTGAGCACGCATGGCGGGCTGCGCGCGGAGGATGGGCACCCCATCGCGCTGGGCTTTCACACCGGGCACTGGGAGGTGGGGCTGCTGGTGGCCGAGGCGGCGCGGGAGCTGCAGCGGCTGCATGCGATTCCGTTTGCGGGCGCGTGCACGGACCCGTGCGACGGGCGGACGCAGGGCACGACGGGGATGATGGATTCGCTGCCGTTCAGGAACGAAGCGGCGATGGTGCTGCGGCGGCTGATGCGGTCTTTACCCACGAGTAAGGGCGTGCTGGGCATTGCCACGTGCGACAAGGGGCTGCCGGCGATGATGATGGCGCTGGCTTCAGCGGGAAAGATGCCGGCGGTGCTGGTGCCGGGCGGGGTGACGCTGCTGCCCGAGGCCGGCGAGGACGCGGGCAAGGCGCAGACCATCGGGGCGCGGTTTGCGCAGGGGCAGATTTCGCTCGAATATGCAGCGGAGGTGGGCTGCAGGGCGTGCGCGTCGCCGGGCGGAGGCTGTCAGTTTCTGGGCACGGCGGCGACGGCGCAGGTGGTGGCCGAGGCGCTGGGCCTCGCGCTGCCGCACGCGGCACTGGCGCCCTCGGGGCAGCCGATCTGGCTGGATGGGGCGCGGCGTTCGGCGCGGGCGTTGATGCGGATGCATGAGCTGGGGAGGGGCGCGCGGGACGTGCTGACGGATGCGGCGCTGAGGAACGCGATGGCGGTGCACGCGGCCTTCGGCGGGTCGACGAATCTGCTGCTGCATCTGCCGGCGGTCGGGTTTGCGGCGGGGTTGCAGCGGCCTACGGTCGATGAGTGGGCGGAGGTGAATCGCCGGGTTCCGCGGCTGGTGGACGCGCTTCCGAATGGACCGCGCGGCTTTGCGACGGTGCAGGTGTTTTTGGCCGGAGGGGTGCCGGAGGTGATGCTGCACCTGCGGCAGGCGGGGCTGCTGGACACGCGGGTGCGGACGGTGACGGGCGAGACGCTGGATGCGTGCCTGGACTGGTGGAAACAGAGCGAGCGGCGGCAGGCGCTGCGGCGGAGCCTGAAGGAGCAGGACGGGATCGACGCGGACGAGGTGATCATGACGCCGGAGCGCGCGCGTTCGCGGGGGCTGGCTTCGACGATCTGTTTTCCGGTGGGCAATCTGGCGCCGGAGGGGTCGGTGATCAAGAGCACGGCCATCGATGCTTCGCTGATCGAAGACCATGTGTACCGGCATCGCGGGCCGGCGCGGGTTTTCATCACCGAAGCGGCCGCGATCGAGGCGATCAAGAGCGGCCGGATCGGGCAGGGCGATGTGATCGTGCTGGTGTGCGGCGGGCCCAAGGGCGCGGGGATGCAGGAGATTTATCAGATCACCTCGGCGCTGAAGGCGCTGCCGCATTGCAAGCATGTGGCGGTGCTGACGGACGCGCGCTTCAGCGGAGTTTCGACGGGGGCGTGCCTCGGGCACATTTCGCCCGAGGCGCTGGCTGGCGGGCCGATCGGCAAGGTACTGGAGGGCGATCAGATTGAGATCGTGATCGACCGCGAGAAACTGACCGGGTCGGTGGATCTGGTGGGCGACGCGGACGGGGAGTTTGACGCGGCGGAGGGTGCGCGGCGGCTGGCCGGGCGTGCGCCGCGCGAGGATTTGCGCCCGCATCCGGCATTGCCCGACGATACGCGGCTGTGGGCGGCGCTGGTCGAGGTGAGTGGGGGCGTGTGGGGCGGCTGCGTGTATGACACCGACAGGATTGTGGCGCGGCTGGAGGGGCGGTCGTAGGATTCTTTCCGGCCCTACGGGACGGAGGGGAGCGCGGGGGATGCTGTCCCAGGGTTCCGCTGCGCTTCACCCTGGGCTATTTTCGTGTTCTCCCTGCCGGGAGAGCGGATGCCGCTCAGGATAGCGGCTTGAAGAATTCGCTCTGCATGACGCTTTGTCTCCTGCGCTCAATTACACGGCACAACTTTTAGAAGTGGTAGCGGAGGGCTAGCTGCATTAAGCGCGGGGGCATGGCGCTGGTGGCCTGGCCGAAGCTGCCGCTGGAGAGGTTGCCCTCGACTGTGGCGGCGCCGAAGAACTGCGCGTGGTTGGCGAGGTTGAAGGCCTCGGCGCGGAGTTCGAGGGCGCGATTGTCTTTGACGAGGAAGCTGCGGGTGAGGGTGGCGTCGAAGTTCTCCAGGCCGGGGCCGGAGAAGAAGCGGCGGCGCGCGTTTCCCATGGTTCCGAGGGCGGGCAGGGTGAACTGGCCGGCGTTGAACACGGCGCGGCCGCCGCGAGGATTGGTGTTCAGGCGGAGCGATGCACCCGACCAGGCCGGTGTGTCCACGCCATTGTTGTTGATGCCGTTGGGAATGGTGCCGAGCAGCGAGGTGTCGTTGTTGTTGAGCAGGGTGACGGGAAGGCCGGTGGTGAAGCGGGCGATGCCGGCCACGGCCCAGCCGGAGGCCAGGCGGTGGAGCAGATTTTGGGACGAGGGCGCGGGCACGGTGTAGTTGAAGCTGGCGACGAAGTTGTGGCGCAGGTCGAAGGCGGAGAGGCCGCGGCTGAGCGCGGGGTCGATGGGATTGACGGGTTCGGGCAGGCCGGCGGACTGGTCGAGGGACTTCGAATACGTGTAGCTGGCCAGCAGGTCGAGGGTGTTGAAGCGGCCGCGGGAGCGGTAGTTGAGGGTGGCTTCGAGGGCGTTGTAGCGGGAGTTGGCGATGGTGCGCTGCAACTCGACCGAGCCGAAGGCGGGGCCGAAGCGGGTGCGCGCGGCCTGTTCATTGAACGGCCCGCAGGCTGAGCCGAGGCTGAGGCACAGGGCGGGATCGGCGGGGTTGGCCTCCTCCAGCACCAACAGATGATGGGCGGCTGTGCCGACATAGCTGACCGTGGCCAGGGTGGAAGAGCCGAGTTGCCGCTCGACGCTGAGCATCCAGTGCTCGGCGTAGGGGGTGACGTCGCGGGGGTCGACGGCGGGGATGCCGACCAGGGGCTCGAACTGGCTCCAATCGACGCTGGCGTTGGGGTGGGCGCGGCTGGCGCCAAAGGCGACCTTTTGCAGCGGGAAGCGCTGCCCGGCGTCGGCTCCGGTGGCGGCTACGGTGAAGGGCGATTCGAACAGGGGCGGCGCGGCCGAGGTGTAGGTGTAGCCGTAGGGGGGATTGGCGCTCATGATGCCGGCCGAGAGGCCCTCGTAGGCGGTGTAGAAGATGCCGTAGCCGAGGCGGATGCTGGTCTGGCCGGGCGTGCCGGCGAGCTTGTGCAGCCAGGGGGTGGCAAACGCCGGCGCCCAGGCGATGCCCACGCGGGGGGCCAGGTTGTTGCGGGCGTGGGCCAGCGAGGCGGGCACGCCGGGGTCGCCGGGGAAGACCAGGCCCCGGGGCGCGCCGGGAAAGACCTGCGACTGCTGGCCCTGGACCAGGGTTTGCAACTGGTTGAACTTCTCCTGCCAGGGCCGGATTCTATCCCAGCGCACGCCGTAGTTGACGGTGAGCTGGCTGGTGGGTTTCCAACTGTCCTGGACGAAGGCGGCCATATAGAGGTTGCGGTTGTAGAAGTCGCGGGCCTGGCCCTGGGTGTAGCTGGAGGGTGCGCCGAGCAGGAAGTCGGCGAAGTCCAGGCCGGTTTCAGAGCCGCTGAAGGCGAAGCTGCCGTTGAAGACCACGTCGGGGTGGGTGTTGATCTGGTTCAGGTGGATCTCTCCGCCGGCCTTGAGGCCGTGCTTGCCGAGGATGCGGGAGAATGCGTCGCTGACCTCGAAGATGTTTTCGGCCTGGACGAGGGCGGTGGTGTCCACGCCCAGGATGAAGTCGTTGAAGGCGATGTTTTCAATGCCCTCGGTGGAGGGCTTGAGGGCGACGATGCCGGAGGGGGGCGGGGCGAATCCCTGCTCGGCGAGCGAGTGGCCGACGCCGCCCTGGGGCTGGCCGACGGCGTTGTCATTGCGCATGAAGCTCAGATGGAACTCGTTCAGGGTTGCATTGCCGAAGGTGGCGGAGTGGCTGAGGCTGGCCAGTTGGGCGCGGCCGTTGCTGGCGGCGCTGAAGCCGGGCACGCTGGCGCCGCCGGTGGCGGTCGGATAGGGGTTCAGCAGGGAGTAGTTGTCGAGAAAGTAGTAGGCGGTGAGGGTTCCCTTGCCGCGGGTCCAGTCGGCGCGCAGGGCGCCTTTGTTGTCGGTGAGGGTTTCAGGCTGGGCGGAGGTAGCGAACAGCGTTGCGCCGACGTTGGGCGCGGGGATGGAAGCCAGCAGATATTTGGCCGGGGCCGACCAGGCGGATTGCGGAATGCGGCCGTCGGGGAAGACCTGGGAATAGGGCTCGCCGGCGGTGACGGCGTGGCCCAGACGCGCGGAGAGCCGCGCGGCCCAGTAGTCGCCGTTGACGCTGCCGGTGAGCGGAGTCCGGCTGAAGTCGCCGCCGCGCTCGGCCAGCGAGGGGACGGAGATATTGCCGGTGTCGATGCCTTGGGTGAGGCGGGTGCCCTGGTAGTCGGCGAAGAGGGCGACGGATTTGCAAAAGGGAGTGCCGCCGAGTGCGCCGCCGAACTGGTTCTGGCGGTACGCGGCGCGCTGCTGAGAGAAATAGTTGCGCGCGTCGAGCGCCGTGTTGCGCAGGAACTCGAAGGCGGAGCCATGGATTTGCGCGGTGCCGGACCGGGTGATGACCAGCACCTGGCCGCCGGAGGAGTTGCCGTACTCGGCGTCGAAGTTTGAAGTGAGCACGCGGAAGCTGTCGATGGAGTCCAGATTGGGCAGGATGGAGGTGCCCATGTTGACGTCCTCCTCGACGTCGCTGCCATTGACGCGGAAGCCGTTCGAAGCCTCGCGCTGGCCGCTGATGGAGAGGTTGCCGGGGTTGGCGTCGCCGGAGGGCGGCGTGGAGGCGACGCCGCTCATGATGACGGCGCCGGGCTGGGCGGTATTCTGCGGCACGATGCCGGGCTGCACGGCCATCAGATCGGTGAAGCTGCGCCCGTTCAAGGGCACGCTCTCGATCTTTTTCCGGTCCAGCGTCTCGCCGAGCTGGGTGCTGGTGGTCTCCGCGGCCAGGGCGTCGGCGGTCACCTCGACGGTCTGGGTGCTGGCGGCGACGCTGAGCGAGATATTCAGGTGGACGGCGGGGCTGGCGGAGGCGGTCACCGTCAGTTGCGTCCGGTAGGGCTCGAAGCCGTCGGCCAGGACTTCCAACTGATAGGTCCCAGCGGCGGGGAGGGCGATGCGAAAGCCGCCTTGCGCGCCGGTCTGAGCCGAAAGCACCACGGCCGTGCCGGGCTGGCGCAGCGTCACCTGGGCCGCGGGGATGAGCGCGCCGGTCGCGTCGTGGATGACTCCGCTCACCGTGGGCGGCTCGGCGGCCCGGGCAGGCATTGGAGCCAGATAAAGCGAAAAAAGAAGCGCGAACAGGAGAATGCGGTGCTTCACAGGGGAATCCTTCCGGCAGTTTGAGGTGTGCGGCGGCGGCGGGAGCGGGTTGACTCCGGCAGTCGCCTGAAAAATACGACCAATTCGGTCTGCGTTTAATATACGACAAATTAAGTCCGCGTTGTGCGGAGTGATTTGGATCACACCACATGGTGGGAGGAGTGTGTGTGCGCGGCTGGACCGGCATTGGGTGCGACGGGGAGAAGGAGACTAGGCCAGTGTGGGGCCGGGGACGCCGGAGAATTCGACCGTGACGACGGTGATGTCGTCCTCCTGGCCGAAGTTGTGGGCGGCGCGGGCGATGACCTCGGCCGGCTCACGGCTGATCTGGCGGGTACGGTCGAAGCCGAAGAGCTCGCCGGAGCGGGAGCGGGCCTCGACCACGCCGTCGGAGACGAAGGTGAGGCGGTCGCCGGGCTGGAGCGTCAGGAGAGTGGTTTCGTACCGGGGCCCAGGGAGAATGCCGAGGGGCAGGGAGCCGGGAATTTCGATCTCGCGGGCGTTGAGGTAGGGCGCAAGGTGTCCGGCGTTGGCGATGCTCATCCGGCCCTCGGCGGTGATGTGGGCGGCCAGGCAGGTGGTGAATCCGCCCTGCGCGCGGCCCATCATGCGGTCGTTGAGGGAGCCGAGGAGGCTGGCCGGGTCGGTGCCGTGAGCGGCCTCGGCGCTGATGACGCCCACCAGCACGGAGACCATCATGGCGGCTGGCAGGCCCTTGCCGCTGACGTCGCCAATGACGATGAACAGGCCGCCGCGGCCGGCGGCAAGCTGCTGGAAGAAGTCGCCGCCCACCTGGTCGGCGGGCTGATAGACGCACTGGACGGTGAAGCCCGGGGACTGGTCCCTAGAGTCCGGCAGCAACACCAGCTGAACCTGACGGGCGGCCTCGAACTCACCGGCCAGCCACACCTCGCGGCGGCGCGCCCGGGTGAAGCGCAGGATGAGAAACACGAGCATGGCCAGCAGAAAAATCAGGTGGAGCATGACGCTGAGGTGCACGGTGAAGGGCGGCAGGGGGAGCGGCATGTCGATGCCGTTGGGCAAGCGGACCCATCCCGCCTGGTCGAGCAGAAGGGCGAGGTTGTTGGCGGTAAAGAAGCCCACGTCCAGAAGGGTTGGCAGCAGAAGCAGGCGGGCATCGAGGTTTCCGCGCAGGGCGCGCTGCCCGAGCACGCAGAAGATCCAAAGCACCGCCGGCAACAGGCAGGCCTGCTGCAGGGCGACACAGGCCGGCGCCGAGGCCCAGCCAGGCCAGTAAAGGACAGCCGCGAACGGGCTGACGACCACAAGGGTCAGAAAGACGCGGCCCAGCGTGCGGGCGCGGACGTGCAGCACCCTCGAAAAGAAGCAGAATGTCGCGAAGGTGTCGACGGCCACGAGCATGCCGTCGAGCAGGTCGTTGATGGGGAGCGGGGGCCAGGAGTAGATCTGATATCCGACGGCCAGGGCGTTGTCTGCCGCCTGGGCCAGAAGGATGACGGCAAACCACAGGTACTCGCGTTCCGCGGGGCGGAAGAGAAACAGGCAGAGGATGGCCAGGCCGATCAGCGTGGTGGCGATGCTGTAGGCGTAGCTATCGACAAAGATGGCGTTGCGGGCCAACTGGTGGTGGCGCTGTTCGGCTGCGAGCAGTTTGGGATCGCCGGCCAGGTGGCCGGCCTGGAAGGGGCCGCCGCCGACGTAATCTGCCCAGATTGGCGAATGCCAGACGCGGATGGCCACCTGCAGGGTGCGCGCGCGGCTGCTTCCGCCCAGGGTGAGCGGGAAGAGGTGATAACTGAACTGAGTGGAGGGAATCCGCGCGGGCGGCATGCGGCCCGACCCGCCCACCGGGCTGCCGTCGACGTAGACCTGGAAGGAGGTGACGATGGGCGCCAGCAGCAGGGAAGTGGGCCGATCCCCGGCCGGAACCCGGACGGTGAAACGGTACCAGGCGAAGCCGCTCATGTCCGGGTAGCCCTGCGTGGACCAAGATTCACCGCTTTTCAGCAGGGCCCATTGGGAGTCGTCGAAGGCCGCAGCGGCCCAGAGCGGTGTGTGTGACCCGCTGGCCTCAGGCGAGTCGCCGGGGTGGAAGCGCCACAGGCCGTCGAGCGAGGCGAGGGGCTCGCGACCGCCGTCCAGGTCAAAGGACTGGGCGGGCAGCCACGCGGCAGAAGCCAGCAGGGCGAGCACGATCAATCGTCGAATCATGGTGCGGATGCGCATGCGAGGGTGTCCCCGGGGAAGCGAGGCGAACGTGAACTGATGCTAACCCAGTTGAGCCGTTCGGGATGCAGGGATTTTTTCGGTGGGCGGTCGGAGCCAATCCGGGGGCGGACGGGTTAGAGTACTTGGCATGAAAAATGCGCTTCGCTTTCTGGCGCTGAGCGGGCTGGTGGTGGCGATTTTTTGCGTGCGCGGGGCGGCGGGACAGGCAGCCCCGGCCGCGGCGGCCTCGCCCGCGGCGCAACTGGTGATGATTGACACGGACATCGGCGACGACATCGACGACGCGTTTGCGCTGGCCCTGGCGCTGCGCAGCCCGGAGCTGCGGATTCTGGGGGTGACCACGACGTTCGGAGACACGGAGCTGCGGGCGCGGCTGGTGGAGCGGTTTCTGGGGGCGGTGGGGCGGGGAGACATTCCCGTGGCCGCCGGCGCCGCCACCGAGACGGACAATGTAATGACGCAGGCGGCGTATGCGCGGCAGGCGCCCAATCTGACCCATACCGACGGGGCGGCGTTCCTGCTGGACCAGATTCGCGCTCACCCCGGCCAGATCACGCTGATCGCCATCGGACCGCTGTTCAACGTGCAGGCGGCCATCGCGCGCGACCCGGCCACCTTCCGCAAGCTTCGGCGGGTGGTGATGATGGGCGGCAGCATCGATCGCGGCTACGACGACGGCAAGACTGGCGCCCGGCGGCCCCCCGACGCCGAATGGAACATCAGCCGCGACCCGGCCGGCGCACGGGCGCTGCTGGGCTCGGGCGTGCCGGTGTTCATGATGCCGCTGGACTCGACCCAGATCCACCTCGGGATCCCGCAGCAGGGAGAGATCTATGCGCAGGGCTCGCCGCTGACCGACCAGTTGACGCTGCTGTACCACGAGTGGAGGGGCGCGAAAGAGTGGAAGCTGCCGACGCTGTTTGACCCGGTGGCGGTGGCGTATGCGATTCGGCCGGAGCTGTGCCCGGTGAAGCCGATGCGGATTGAGGTGGACGACAAGGGGTTTACGCGGCCGGCGGCGGGGAAGCCGAATGTGCAGGTCTGCCTGCGGTCGGACGAGAAGGGATTTCTGGGGTTTCTGCTTTTCCGGATTTCCGGGGAATGAAGGCGAATCTGCCTGGGCGCGGGGCCGGGCGGGGCTGAATTCCGCCGCTAAAACCTTTGAGCGTGAGCGCTGTCACTTGCAACGCCATTGACAGCGGAGGAAAGTAAGATAAAAATGGCGTGTTGATGGAATTCGACCAGCTTCACAGAATGTACGGAGGGAATGTGAGAAACATGCTGAATATGAAGGTTTTGGGTTCGCTGGCGCTTTTGGGTGTTGGAATGATGCTGGCCGGTTGCAAATCCGCGCCGGATTTACCGCAGGACCAGGCCCTGGCGCTGATTCAGGCCAAGTATGACCAGACGCCGCCGCTGGGTGTGAGCATTACGGTGAGCAAACTGGGCATGAACCAGGGCATCACGGATGGTTACTGGAAGCTGACCAGGGTCTATCCGAACCGGTTCTGGGCCGACTACACCCTGACCGATGCAGGCAAGAAGGCGCTGACGCCGCAGGCCGGGGGGGATGTAATCCAGTGGCGTCCGGAGAGCGCGACGGACACCAACTATTCCGTGATCGTCGTGACCGTGGCGGCCAATCATCTGAAGGCGCGCAATATTCAGAACATCCAGAGCGAGATGCTGCCCGGAGTCAAGACGGCCAGGGGCGCCGATTATACCGAGGGCGTGGACTTTACCGGCGTGCCCGGCCCCTTGCAGGACATCGCCCACAACCCCGGCAACCAGTTGAGCGTCAAGCGTCATGCGGACTTTTCGCTGGAGGACGGAGTCTGGAAGCTGCATTCGACTGAATAGCGCGAGCCGTACCAGGCGGCGGGAGCCTCTTCCCGCTGGCGGTTGTCGAAGCTGAGCACAGCGCGCGGACCCTCTGCCGGTCCGCGCGCTGTTTTTTTTGCGGAAAAACGCCGGGTTCCGTGAGCGCTGTGCGCTTTCAGCGATCCGGTTCTGCTGTTGTTTGCACGGCCTCGCCGGCCGGGCTTGCGCTCCACAGGGCTTTTGCAGCGACAGGCTTTGCGAAAGCAGCTGACTCTGACGTAGAATTTCGGCAAACCACCAGCAATCAGGACAATGGCCCGCCAACGGGTTGAGAAAGGACTTTCATGTCTCGCGCACTGATTCGTGTATTCATTCCTGGAGTAGTGCTTCTGTTGATGGCCGGCTGCGGCGGGTCTTCGAGTGGGGGCCCGGGCAGTGGGGGCTCCGGCAGCGGAGGTTCGGGCGGCGGCAGCAGTTCGACCACTGTCACATTTGCAATTACGGGCAGCACGCCGGTGGCTGTGGCGACGAAAGTCGGCTCCGGCTCGTTTACCGCCGCGACGCTGACCGCTGGCAAGGTGACGCTCAGCCTGCCCAGCGGCACAAGCAACTTTGCGGTGGCTTTTGTGTGTCCTGCGGTGTCTTTCTCGACGGTAGCCCCACAGGATCTGGTGACATACGAGAATGTATATGAGGCGAGCACGCAGGATGGGACATCGTTTTCCGAACCTTGTCCGATCTCGGTGGTCAGTCCGACCTCGGGAACCCTGACGGGTTCGGTGGACGCGAGCGCGATTGCCGGGACCACCTTTTTGAACATTGATGCACAGAACGGCACGGCGTCGTCGGCCGGGTATCTTGGCGCTGCGAGCGGCAGCTTCAGCTTTGCCGCGCCCACCGGGAATGACCGGGTGGAGGTGCTTGCCTACAATACAGTCCTGAACGGCAACCTGGAGACGATCAGCCTGGTTGCCGCGAAGGACTTCAGCAGCCAGACGGTGCCCGGCGCATTGAATGGCGGCAATACGGTGGTTCTGGGCGCCGCCGATCAGACGACTCTGGAGCCTCTCACTTACAGCAGCGTGCCTTCGGGCTATGGCGCGCCCACGACGTTTGTCGACAGTGAATTTGCCGGCAACGGCGGCATTCTGGTTGCAGACGCCGCGACCAGCGGGTATCCGGCGCTGCCGGCGGGCGCGCGCGAAAGCGGAGACTACTACCTCTTCGAAGCCGTCGCGAACAATCCGGCCAATCCCGGCGAGCAGGTTGCGGTCACGAAGACTTCTCCATCGGCCGGTCCGGAGTCTTTTGCCTTTCCCGCGCCATGGACATACGCGGGGCCGGCGGCGGCGGCGTGGCCTTCGTTTGACCTCTCTTATGCGGGATTCTCCGGCAAGACAGGGGTCGATAATGGCGTGGGAATCCAGTGGAACACTGGCACCACGAGTGATTACTTCGTTCGGGTGACTGCCACGGAGAGTTTCATGAATGGAACGACGACCCTGGCGATTCCCGACCTGACGAGCCTGACGGGATTCCTCGCTCCGCCGGTCTCAGGAACATTTGTGGAGTGGGGGGCGACTATCTTCCAGGCGAGTTTCCCGCCTCTTGAGACGTTTCCGTCGAATGGGACGGTGACTTGGGTGGGCAACGCGGGCAGCTATACGGCGCCCTGAGCTGGGGGAACAGGGGTGCGGCGGTGGCTGGACGGGGCCGGCGGGGACGTGTTGGGTGGAAAATGCGCCGTCAGGCGGGCGAATGCGTTGACCCCGCCCCGGTTTCTTGTTATTGTAAAAAGGTTCGGCAAGAACGTACCCGTCCGTGTGTCTTAACGGCGGACGCGTAGGGGCAGCCTGGCAGGTTTGGTGTGGCCGAGGCTGAAACCCGAGGCTGGAAGCAGTCGAACCGGCCCTTGGTCTCCGGATTTGCTCTTTTCTTGCGAAGGGCAGGAGGCAACATCGCTACGGTGCTCGCGCGTTCTCCACCTTGGAGGGCTATGCGAGCCGGAACCGGCGAAACGGAGTTGGCTTTTCCCGCCAGGGGCGCGAAAACGACCGGCCACCGTCCCGGCTCTCGTCTGGAAGTGGAACGAAGGCAGACGCGAAGCAGCAACGAAAGGGCTTCCGTGCGCGTGCGCGACCGGTTTGGGTTGCGCGGATCGCAGGGGAGGCCCGAGAGTTCTGCGCGCGTCTTGTGAACTTGGAAGCAGCACGGTTTTTGCGGTAAGGAGTTTCAGTTTGCCTACTTTTAATCAGCTGGTCCGCAAGGGGCGCACGGCCCCCCGTTACAAGACGGCCTCGCCGGCCCTGCAGGCCTCGCCGCAGCGGCGCGGCGTCTGCACGCGCGTGTATACCCAGACGCCCAAGAAGCCGAACTCGGCCCTGCGCAAGGTGGCGCGCGTGCGGCTGACCAACGGGATCGAGGTCACGACCTACATCCCCGGCATCGGGCACAACCTGCAGGAGCACTCGATCGTGCTGATCCGCGGCGGCCGCGTGAAGGATCTGCCGGGCGTGCGGTATCACGTGGTGCGCGGCACGCTGGATTCGGTGGGCGTGGCCAACCGCAAGCAGAGCCGGTCGAAGTACGGAGCCAAGCGTGCCAAGGGCGGCGCGGCGCCGGGCAAGAAGTAAAAACGGTTCCGGGGCGAAGTCTTTGGACCCGGACTTGGGCAGTGAATGGGGCGCGGAATCGCGCTGAGGATTTAGAGAATTATGCCGAGAAAAGGGCACATTGCGAAGCGGGAAGTGGCGCCGGACCCGGTTTACGGGTCGACGCTGGTCACCAAGTTTGTGAACTCGATGATGTGGGGCGGCAAGAAGTCGACGGCCCAGGGCATCTTCTACGAGGCGATGAAGAACCTCGAGGAGAAGGGCGGCGGAGACGACGCGCTGAAGCTCTTCAAGAAGGCGGTGGAGAACTGCAAGCCGCTGCTTGAGGTGAAGACCCGCCGCGTGGGTGGCGCCAATTATCAGGTGCCGATCGAGGTCAATCCCGACCGGCGCACCTCGCTGGCTATCCGCTGGCTGATCACCTACGGCCGCAACCGCGGTGAAAAGGGCATGACCGAGAAGCTGGGCAACGAGCTGCTGGACGCGGCCAACGGGCGCGGCGCGGCCATGAAGAAGAAGGAAGACGTGCACCGCATGGCCGAGGCCAACAAGGCCTTTGCCCACTACCGCTGGTAGGTTGCGCTGAATGAGTTGAGGTCTCCCGGGTCTGAAATCGAGACCTGGGGCACCCGGATTTCTTAATTGTTGAAGAATCAGAACCGCGGGACGAGAAGCGCCCGCAAGGAAAAAGACCGTGGCTCGCACCATACCTCTGAACCGTTGCCGGAACATCGGAATCATGGCGCACATCGACGCCGGGAAGACGACGGCGACAGAGCGCATCCTGTTTTACACGGGCATCACGCACCGCATCGGCGAAGTGCATGAAGGCACGGCGACCATGGACTACATGGAGCAGGAGCAGGAGCGCGGCATCACGATTACCTCGGCCGCCACCACCTGCATGTGGCGCGACTACCGCATCAATATCATCGACACCCCGGGGCACGTGGACTTTACCGCCGAGGTGGAGCGGTCCCTTCGTGTTTTGGACGGCGCGGTGGCGCTGTTCGATTCGGTCAGCGGTGTGCAGCCGCAGACCGAGACGGTGTGGCGGCAGGGCGACAAGTACAAGGTGCCGCGCATCTGTTTTGTGAACAAGATGGACAAGAACGGCGCCGACTTCGAGCACGTTCTGGAGACCATTCGCAAGCGGCTGGGCGCCCGGCCCGTGGCGCTGCAGATTCCCATCGGGGCCGAGGCTAATTTCAAGGGCGTCGTGGATCTGATCGAGATGAAGGCCATCGTTTGGCACGACGAGACGATGGGCGCCGAGTTCTCCATCGAGCCGGTTCCCGCCGACCTGCAGAAGAAGGCCGAGGCCTTCCGCCTGCAGCTGATCGAGATCATCGCCGAAACCGACGATGTGCTGCTGGAAAAGTTTCTGGAAGGCGAGACGCCGACCATCGCCGAGCTGAAGGCGGGCATTCGCCAGGCCACCATCGACCTGAAGGTCTTTCCGGTGATCTGCGGCAGCGCATTCAAGAATAAAGGTGTGCAGACCCTGCTGGACGCGGTGATCGACTACCTGCCCAGCCCCCTGGACAAGCCTCCGGTGGAGGGCATCGATCCGGGGCACATGACCGAGACGGTGATCCGCAAGGCCGAAGATAGTGAGCCGCTTTCGGCGCTGGTCTTCAAGCTGATCAACGACCCGTTCGGCAAGCTGTCGTTCGTGCGCGTCTACTCCGGTTCGCTGAAGACCGGCGACACGGTGCTGAATCCGCGCACCGGCAAGACCGACCGCGTGGGCCGGCTGGTGAAGATGCACGCCAACAAGCGCGAGGACGTGACCGAGATTCTGGCCGGCGACATCTGCGCCTGCGTGGGCATGAAGGACCTGAAGACCGGCGACACTTTGTGCTCGCCGCAGCACGCCGTGGCCCTGGGCGCGATCACGTTCCCGGAGCCGGTGATCTCGGTGGCCATCGAGCCCAAGACCAAGGCCGACCAGGAGAAGATGGCGATCGGGCTGTCGCGGCTGGCCGACGAGGACCCCACCTTCAAGGTGCATACGGACGAGGATTCAGGGCAGACCATCATCAGCGGCATGGGCGAGCTGCATCTTGAAATTCTGGTCGATCGCATGCGCCGCGAGCACAAGGTGGACGCCAATGTGGGCGAGCCCAAGGTGGCCTTCCGCGAGACCATTCGCAAGATGGCCGAGGCCGAGGGCAAGTACATTCGCCAGACCGGCGGCTCGGGCAACTACGGGCATTGCAAGCTGCGCATCGAGCCCAACGAGCCGGGCAAGGGCTACGAATTCATCAACGGCATCAAGGGCGGCTCGGTGCCCAAGGAATACATCAAGCCCATCGATCAGGGCGTGCAGGGCGCGCTTGAACTCGGCATCCTGGCCGGCTTCCCGCTGGTGGACATCAAGGTGACCCTGTTCGACGGCAGCTATCACGAAGTGGATTCGAACGAAATGGCCTTCAAGTTCGCTGGCTCGATCGCCTTCAAGGAGGCCGCGCGCAAGGCCTCGCCGGTGCTGCTGGAGCCGGTGATGGCGGTCGAAGTGACGGTTCCCGAGGAGCACATGGGGACGATTATCGGCGACATCAACTCGCGCCGCGGGCGGATCGAGGGCATGGAGCACATGGCCGGGTCGCAGGTCATCAAGGCCATCGTGCCGCTGAAGGAAATGTTCGGTTACGTGAACGACATTCGCTCGTCCACGCAGGGCCGCGCATCGTATTCGATGCAGTTTGCGCGCTACGAAGAGGCGCCGCGCATGATCGCCGACGAGATTATCGGCAGGGCGCAGGGCAAGTAAAAAGCGACAGCAGATTGATGGTCTGTCGGGTTTGAGTGAAAAGGTTTTGGGGCTGGAGCCGGATGGCCGGCGCCCCTCAGATGAAACGGGCAGTACGAGCTACGAAAGGGATTCGGGACTTTTATGGCGAAGGAAAAGTTTGATCGCAGCAAGCCGCACGTGAACGTGGGGACGATCGGGCACATCGATCACGGCAAGACGACGTTGACGGCGGCGATCACGAAGGTGTTGCAGAAGCACAATCCGAAGAACACGTTCCGTTCGTTCGACTCGATCGACAACGCGCCGGAAGAGCGGGAGCGGGGGATCACGATCGCCACGGCGCACGTGGAGTACGAGACCAAGAACCGCCACTACGCGCACGTGGACTGCCCCGGGCACGCCGATTACATCAAGAACATGATCACCGGCGCGGCGCAGATGGACGGGGCGATTCTGGTGGTGGCCGCGACCGACGGGCCGATGCCGCAGACCAAGGAGCACGTGCTCTTGGCGCGCCAGGTGGGCGTTCCCTGCATCGTGGTGTTTCTGAACAAATGCGACGCGGTGGAAGACGAAGAGCTGACAGACCTGGTGGAGATGGAAGTCCGCGAGCTGCTGAGCAAGTACCAGTTCCCGGGCGACGACGTTCCGGTGATTCGCGGCTCGGCGCTAGGCGCCTTGAACGGCGAGGCCAAGTGGGAAGCCAAGATCGACGAGCTGATGGAGGCGGTGGACAAGTATGTTCCGCAGCCGGAGCGGGCCATCGACCTTCCGTTCCTGATGCCGATCGAGGATATTTTTTCGATCTCGGGCCGGGGCACGGTGGTGACCGGGCGCATCGAGCGGGGCAAGGTGAAGGTGGGCGAGGAAGCCGAGATTGTGGGCTTCCGCGAGACGCGCAAGACGGTGGTGACGGGCGTGGAGATGTTCAAGAAGCAGCTGGACGAAGGTCTGGCGGGCGACAACGCGGGGTTGCTGCTGCGCGGGATTCCCAAGGAAGACGTGGAGCGGGGGATGGTGCTGGCCAAGCCGGGATCGATCACGCCGCACACGGTGTTCAAGGGCGAAGTGTACGTGCTGAGCAAGGAAGAAGGCGGCCGTCACACGCCGTTCTTCAAGGGCTATCGGCCGCAGTTCTACTTCCGCACGACGGACGTGACGGGAGTGGCGGAGCTGCCCGAGGGCGTGGAGATGGTGATGCCGGGCGACAACGTGTCGCTGACGGTGGAACTGATTACGCCGGTGGCTTTGGAAAAGGGCTTGCGCTTTGCCATCCGCGAAGGCGGACGCACGGTGGGCGCGGGCACGATCAGCGGAAATTATCAAGTAGTGAAGGACGGTTCGCAGTTCGTAGTTCAGAGTGCGCAGACGGCGCCGCCGGGAAGCGAACTAAAGAACTACGAACTTAGAACTGCGAACTGAAGGGAAGCCAATGGTAGGACAGAGGATTCGCATCCGGTTGAAGGCATACGACTATCGCGTGCTGGACACCTCGACCGGCGAGATTGTGGAGACGGCCAAGCGCACCGGGGCAACGGTGGCGGGGCCGATTCCGCTTGCCGACGATCAAGAACAAGTATTGCGTGCTGCGTTCGCCGCACGTGGACAAGAAGTCGCGCGAGGCATTTGAGATCCGCACGCACAAGCGGCTGATCGATATTCTCGAACCGACCCAGCAGACGGTGGACGCGCTGATGAAGCTCGACCTGCCGGCCGGTGTCGATGTCGAGATCAAGGCGTTCGAGAAATGAACTTGCCGTTCAGGCGGACGCGCCTTGCGGCGCATGAAGGCTGATGGCGGCACAAAGTGAATGAACGTTCGAAGCCCGCGAAGGGCCCGGCAGTGCGATGCGATTCAACGTCGCATGATGAGGTGAGGAAGACATGGCAGTTACGGGAATTCTGGGAAAAAAGATCGGCATGACGCAGGTCTTCGACGAAAAGGGCGACGTGCACCCCATTACGGTGCTGCAGGCCGGCCCCTGCGTGGTTACGCAGTTGAAGACGCTGGCCAGGGACGGCTACGAGGCCGCGCAGATCGGGCTGGTGGAGTTCGTCAAGGACAAGAATGTGACCAAGCCGCAGGCCGGCCACTTCGCCAAGACCGAAGCGCCGCCGGTGAAGGTGATCAGGGAAGTTGCTCTGGAGCTGGACGCCGAAGGCGTGGTGGCCACCAAGGCGGGCGACCGGGTTCTGGTGGACATCTTCTCCGAGGCCAGGTTTGTGGACGTGATCGGCACCTCCAAGGGTCGGGGCTTTGCCGGCGTGGTGCGCCGTCACGGTTTCGGCGGCGGACCCAAGTCGCACGGCCACATGTTCCAGGTGCAGGGCTCGATCGGCGCCTCCAGCTTTCCGTCGCGCGTGTTTCCCGGCCAGCGCATGCCCGGCCACATGGGCGCCGAGCAGGTGACGGTGCGCAATCTGCGCATTCGCGGCATCGACCTGGAAGAGAACCTTCTCATGGTCGAGGGCGCGGTGCCCGGAGCGCGCGAAGGCTATGTGCTGATCTCCAAGGCCAAGACTCCGCCGCGCGAGCGCCGTGGTTTTGCCGGATCCGGCACGGTCGATCCGTTGAAGGCTTCGAAGAAGGCCGGCGGCAAGCGCAAGTAGGCACCTGGCCGTCCAGGCAGTACGCGCCTTGCGGCGCATGAGATTGAGAGCCGGGGAAATGACCGGCGGAAGAAGAAGACGATGGCAAACGTGGATGTATTGAATTTGAACGGGGACAAGGTGGGCTCGATCGAGCTGGCCGACGCGCTGTTTGCGCCCGACCAGGTGAACGAGGCCCTGCTGTGGGAGGCGGTGAAGCACTACCGCGCCTCGCTGCGCCAGGGCACGCACAAGACCAAGAGCCGCACCGAGGTAGCCGGTTCGGGCAAGAAGCTGTGGAAGCAGAAGGGCACGGGCCGGGCGCGTATCGGTTCGGTGCGTTCGCCGCTGTGGCGCCATGGCTACACGGTGCACGGACCGCAGCCGCGCAGCTACGACTACGCCTTCCCGCGCAAGAAGCTGCTGGGCGCGCTGCGCTCGGCGCTGGCCTCCAAGCTGGCCGACGGCAAGCTGACGGTGGTCGATACGCTGGAGACTCAAGGAACGCCAAGACCAAGCTCTACCGCGCCGCGCTCGACAAGCTGGACGTGACGCGCACGGCTCTGCTGGTGGAGAACGGCAAGACGCTCACCCAGGCGCTGCTGCTGGGCGCGCGCAACCTGAAGGGCGTGGAGCTGGTGCTCAACAACGAAGTGCATCCCTACGATCTGCTGCGCTATGAGCGGGCCATCTTTTCCAAGGCCGCCATCGAGCAGCTGGCCGAGATGCTGGAGAAGAATGCGTCGAACGAGCGCAAGCTCGCCGCGCAGACGGAGGCTGCGTAATGCCCACACTTTATACCGTGATTCGCCGCCCGCTGATTACCGAAAAGGGGCTGAGCGTGAAGGAGACCGAGAGGACGCTGGTGTTTGACGTGGCCCCCGACGCCACCAAGACCGAAGTCAAGCAGGCCGTCGAGGCTCTCTTCAAGGTGAAGGTGGCCGCGGTCCGCACCGCCAATGTGGTGGGCAAGGAACGCCGCCGCGGCAAGTTCGCGGGCTTCCGCCCGGACTGGAAGAAGGCATACGTCCGGCTGAAGGCCGGCGAGAAGCTGCCCGAGTACGTGAGCAACCTGTAAAGACGAGCTTAACACTAGTTCAGCTTAGTTGGCAAGAGTTCGAAGTTGGAAGCAGCGTCGAAGTATGGAGCAGATGAGCTGAGAAGCTACGAAGCTAAGAAGCTGCGAACTGGTGTAGGACAAAGACGATGGCAATCAAGACATACAGACCGGTAACCCCGACGCTGCGCTTCCAGACCTCGCTGGTCAACGACGACCTGACGACGGACAAGCCGCACAAGCCGCTTCTGGCGGTCAAGCAGCGCACCGGCGGACGCCGCAACACGGGCGACCTGACCATCCGCCACCACGGCGGCGGGCACAAGCAGAAGCTGCGCCTGATCGACTTCAAGCGCGAGAAGTACGGCGTGCCGGGGCAAGGTGGCGACCATCGAGTACGATCCGAACCGCTCGGCGCGCATCGCGCTGGTGCATTACGCCGACGGCGAGAAGCGCTACATCCTGCAGCCGGTGGGGCTGAAGGTGGGCGCGACGGTGACCTCGGGTCCGGAGGCCGACATCCTGGTGGGCAACGCGCTGCCGCTCAAGAACATTCCCTGCCGGCACCACGGTGCACGCCATCGAGCTGCGGCCGGGCAAGGGCGCGCAGATGGCGCGTTCGGCCGGAACGCAGGCGCAACTGGTGGCCAAGGAGGGCGATTACGCCCTGCTCAAGCTGCCCTCGGGCGAGACCCGCAAGGTGCTGGCCGAGTGCATGGCGACCATTGGCCAGGTGGGCAACACGGACCATGAGAATGTGTCCATCGGCAAGGCCGGGCGCAACCGCTGGAAGGGCATTCGCCCCGCCAACCGCGGCGTCAGCCATGAACCCGGTGGACCACCCGCACGGCGGCGGCGAGGGCAAGACCTCGGGCGGCCGTCATCCGGTGACCCCGTGGGGCCAGCCGACGCGCGGCTACAAGACACGCAACAACAAGCGGACCGATGCGTTCATCGTCAGCCGCCGGGCGAAGTAGAGGAGCCGAAGATTTATGGCACGTTCGACAAAGAAGGGCCCGTTCGTGGATGCGCACCTGACCGTGAAGATCGAGGTGCTGAACCAGGCCAACGACAAGAAAGTAGTGAAGACCTGGTCGCGGCGCTCGACCATCTTTCCCGAGTTTGTGGGCCACACCATCGCCGTGCACAACGGCAAGAAGTTCGTTCCGGTGTACGTGACCGAGAACATGGTGGGACACAAGCTGGGCGAGTTTGCGCCGACGCGCACCTTCAAGGGGCACACCGGGGGCAGCAAGGCCGCCGAAGCCGGGGCCAAGCCGCGGTAGAAGCAGAACTTCGGCAGCTGCCAGGGGCTCAGGCTTTTGGCAGAGCGGGCGCAATAGAGATTGAGGAAGGAAACAATGGCAGTCGAGACAAGGGAATACCGGGCCGAGGCCAAGTTCCAGCGCGTGTCGCCGCAAAAGGCGCGGCTGGTGCTGGACCTGATCAAGGGCCGGGGGGTCGAGGAGGCGCTGACCACGGCGGCCTTCACCAAGAAGCGCATCGCCCCGGTGATCCACAAGCTGTTGACCTCGGCGGTGGACAACGCCAAGTATGTGGCCGGCGAGCAGGGCCTGGACCTGGACGTGGACAACCTCTACGTGAAGCAGGCCCTGGCCAACGACGGACCGCGCATGAAGCGCATCCGGCCGGCGCCGATGGGCCGCGCATTCCGCTACCAGCGCAGGCTGACGCACATTGTGCTGTCGGTGGCCGAGCGCGAGGCGCCCGCGGGCGTGGTGACCAAGGTGGAACCGAGCCGGCAAGGCGGTTGAGGCCGAAGGCGGCCAAAGCGAAGAAGGCCGCGGCGCCCAAGGCAACCAAGAAGAAGGCCGAGGCAGCCGAAGGCCGGCGACCAAGACGGCCGGGGCAACCAAGAAGAAGGCCAGCAAGAAGGCCTAGAGGGTTTTGAGGAAAAGCACATGGGACAGAAAGTCCATCCTTACGGATTCCGGCTGGGAGTGAACAAGCCGTGGCGTTCGCGCTGGTTCTCTGAGCGCGACTATGACAAGCTCCTGGTCGAGGACGTGAAGCTCAGGGCCGAGCTGAGCGAAAAGCTGAAGGCCGCGGGCGTCAGCTCGGTGGAGATCGAGCGGCCGGGCAACAAGCTGCGCTTTTTGATCCGCACCGCCCGGCCGGGCATCGTGATCGGCCGCAAGGGCGCGGAGATCGAGAAGCTCAAGACGGAGCTGGGCAAGCGCACCAGCCGCGACGTGTTCATCGACATCATCGAGGTGAACAAGCCGGAGCTGGACGCGCAACTGGTCTCGGAGAACATCGCGCTGCAACTGGAGAAGCGGGTCAGCTTCCGCCGCGCCATGCGCAAGAGCGTGGACTCGGCGCTGCGCTTCGGCTGCAAGGGAATCAAGGTGCGCGTCTCGGGCCGGTTGAACGGCAACGAGATCGCCCGCTCGGAGTGGTACCTGCAGGGACGTCTGCCGCTGCACACGCTGCGCGCCGACATCGACTACGGGTTTACCGAGGCGCATACGACCTACGGCGTGATCGGCGTGAAGACCTGGATCTATCGCGGCGACATCTACGAGCAGAAGCGCCGTCAGGCGCCGCCGGTGGGCACGTGCGTGTTTTAAAGGCAGCGACTGGGCTCTACAGCTTCGTAGCTTCAGCTAGTGTGCGACTGTGGAAGCAGACTGAAGCGGGAGTGACGTGATCGAAGCTATGCAGCTAGTAGCTATAGCTAGTAGCTGGCTTTTGAGGGTTTTCGTTATGTTGATGCCAAAGAAGGTGAAGTTCCGCAAGCAGCAGAAGGGCAAGAGGCGCGGCAAGGCGTGGCGCGGGTCCTCGCTGTCGTTTGGTGAGTACGGGTTGAAGGTGCTGGAGTGCGGTTACATCACCGACCGGCAGATCGAGGCCAGCCGTATCGCCATGACCCGCTTTATCAAGCGCGGCGGCAAGATCTGGCTGCGCCTGTTCCCGGACAAGCCGATCACCAAGAAGCCGGCCGAAGTCCGCATGGGCTCGGGCAAGGGCGCGCTGGACCACTGGGTGGCGGTGGTGCGGCCGGGCAAGATCCTCTTCGAGATGGAAGGCGTGGCCCCGGAGACCGCGCAGGAGGCCATGCGCCTGGCGTCGAACAAGCTGCCGCTGAAGACCAAGTTCGTGCATGCGGCCGGGCGCGGAAAAGATTGTGGCCGCGGCCAAGTAAGAGCCAGCTTTTGGCTGGTTAGACGGAAGATGGCGCACCGCAAGGGCTACGGAGGAAGCAGAATGAGCTAGAAGCTAGCGGCTGGTTGGAGAGAGAAGAGATGGAACTCGAAAAGATTCGCAATTTGAGCGACGAAGAACTGGCGCACCAGGAGAAGACGACCTCCGAGCAGCTGTTCCGGCTTCGCTTTCAGGTCTCGCTGGGGCAGAACGACGGAGTGAAGAAGCTCCGCCAGCTGCGCAAGGAGATCGCACAAATCAAGACCGTGGCCAGGGAGCGCGAGCTGGGCATCCGCGGCGCGGCCAAGACGCGGCGGGATGCCAGCGGCCGCGGAGAGCAAGAAGGGAGCCCGCTAAATGACGGCGACCAAGAGGCAGTGCAGGCGCCGGCGGCGGCTGGCGCGCGGCGTAACGAGAAGGTTGGCCAGGTGGTTTCGACCAAGATGCAGAAGACCATCGTGGTCGCGGTGGAGATGCGCAAGGCCGCATCCCAAGTACAAGCGGATCGTGCGCACGACCAAGAAGTTTTATGCCCACGACGAGCAGAGTTCGGCGCGGCTGGGGGATGTGGTGCGCATCCGCGAGACGCGTCCGCTGAGCAAGCTGAAGCGGTGGTCTCTGGAAGAGATCGTGCGGCGCTCGTCGCTGGGCCAGATTGAGGACGCGGCGATGCCGAACGCAGCAGACCTGGGCGCTAGCTAGCGCGAGCGAGTAAGGAGAAGAACCCATGGCAGTGCAAATGAGAACCATGCTCGCGGTGGCCGATAACTCCGGCGCGCGCAAGCTGCAAGTGATTCTGCCGCTGGGCGGCGGACTGGGCAAGAAGGCCGGCCTGGGCGACATTGTGACCGCGGCGGTGAAGGAAGCCTCGCCCGACGGCACGGTGAAGAAGGGCAAGGTGGTGAAGGCGGTCATCGTCCGCACCCGCAAGGAGTACCGCAGGCGCGACGGAACCTATATCCGCTTTGACGAGAACGCGGCGGTGGTGATCGACGATGCGCACGAGCCGGTGGGCACGCGCGTCTTCGGGCCGGTGGCCCGCGAACTGCGCGAGAAGAAGTTTTTGAAGATTGTTTCGCTGGCCCCGGAAGTGGTGTAGAGCAGTTCTCAGTTCGTAGTTCACAGCTTCAGCAGCAGTTCTGGAAAGCTGGCTGAAAGCAACTGAGAACTGAGAACTGACCACTGTGAACTGTTTTTTTGGAGAAGAAAATGCCGAGTTTGAATATTCATCGCAACGATACGGTCAAGGTGCTCACGGGCGCCGGACCGCGGCAAGACGGGCCGCGTGCTGCGCGTCTTTCCCGACAAGGGCACGGTGCTGGTGGAGCATGTGCGGGTGGTCAAGAAGACGGTTTCCGGCAAGCAGGGACAGCAGACCAAGGGCGGCATCGCCGAGCAGGAATCGCCCATCAACGTTTCCAATGTGGTGCTGGTCTGCCCCAACTGCGGGCACGGCGCGGGTGGGCATCAAGACCGAGGGCGACACAGCGGTGCGCATCTGCAAGAAGTGCGGGCAGGAACTGCCCACCAAGAAGTAGCGGGACCCCAG
The DNA here is from genome assembly GCA_963716385.1 of uncultured Acidobacteriaceae bacterium. Lineage (GTDB taxonomy): Bacteria > Acidobacteriota > Terriglobia > Terriglobales > Acidobacteriaceae > Telmatobacter. The sequence goes on along the minus strand of OY970305.1, from coordinate 3,979,610 downwards.
CCGGTCACGGCGCTTGATGCCGGTCGGCCAACCCCTTCCGCAACGGTAAACGGCTAGCTACGGCAGGCCACTCCGGGAGCCGGAAGAAAGAGAGCAAAGCAACATGGCGGCAAGGCTGAAAGAGAAGTATCAACAAAGAGATCAAGCAGGCTCTGCAGAAGGAGCTGGGGCTGGAGAACCCGATGGCGGTGCCGGAGCTGAAAAAGATCGTGGTCAACATGGGCCTGGGCGAGGCCACGCAGAACACCAAGCTGCTGGACCCGCTGGTGGCCGACCTGACGGCGATTGCCGGGCAGAAGCCGGTGACCACCAAGGCGAAGAAGTCGATTGCGGCCTTCAAGGTGCGCGCCGGCATGTCGATCGGCGCCATGGTGACGCTGCGCCAGGACAAGGCCTATGAGTTTCTTGACCGGCTGATTTCGACGGCGCTGCCCCGGGTGCGCGACTTCCGCGGCGTTTCGACGAAGAGTTTTGACGGGCGCGGCAACTACACGCTGGGGCTGCGCGACCAGCTGATCTTCCCGGAGATCGATTACTCCAAGGTGGAGAAGCTGAAGGGCATGAACATCACCATTGTGACCACGGCCAAGGACGACAACCAGGCGAGGGCGCTGCTGAAGCACTTCGGGATGCCCTTCCGGCAGGGCGCGTAAGGGCGGATGACGGACAGAGGATTATGGCAACCACTGCAAAAAGGGTGAAAGACGCGCGGAAGCCGAAGTTCAGCTGCCGCAAGCACAACCGGTGCCAGCTCTGCGGGCGGCCGCGAGGGTTTCTGCGCAAGTTCGGCGTCTGCCGCTTGTGTTTCCGCGCGCTGGCGCTCAAGGGTGAGATTCCCGGCGTCGTCAAGTCGAGCTGGTAGCAGCCGAGAGATCAGGGATCAGAGATCAGAGATCAGTTTCATCGCGGCGATTCAAGATGATTGCCATGAACAAAAGCTGATGCCAGAATGCGAACTGAACTGATCTCTGATCGCTGACAACTGTTTTAAACATTCCCGCTGGTTCCCGCCAGCGGCGGACGAACGGGGAATGAAGGAGAAGGAATGAGTCTGACCGACCCAGTAGCAGATTTTCTGGCGCGGATCCGGAATGCGATCCGGGCGCGTCACCAGAAGCTGGATGTACCGGCTTCCAAGCTGAAGACCGAGATTGCCCGCATCCTCAAGGAAGAGGGCTACATCTCGAACTACAAGACCCAGGAAGAGGACGGCAAGCTGGTGCTGCGCGTGTACCTGAAGTACGGCGGCAGGAAGCGGCCATCCGCGACCTGGCGCGCATCTCGCGTCCCGGCTGCCGCGTGTACATCGGCCGCGACGAGATCAAGCGCGTGCAGGGCGGCCTCGGCATCTCGATCATGACCACGCCCAAGGGCGTGATGACCGGCCGCCAGGCGCGCCGCGAAGGCGTGGGCGGCGAAGTGCTTTGCGAAGTGTGGTAGAGGCAGTTCACAGTTCGTGGTTCAGCAGTCGTGTGCGGACTGGGGAGATCGAAACTGAAGACTGCGAACTAAGAACTGCGAACTGTTTTTCCGGCTGCAGTGGAACGCGGGGCAGGACGCTCCGGCGGGACTCGCAAGCCACAAGAAGGATTGAATCGATGTCGCGTATTGGAAAGAAACCGATCCCGCTGCCGGCGGGCGTGAAGTATAAGGTCGAGGGCAACACGGTTCTGGTGGAAGGGCCCAAGGGCAAGGTCTCGGCGCTGATCGCCGACGGCATTTCGCTGGAGACCAAGGACGGAGCATCTGCACGTGAACCGCGAGAGCGACAAGTTCGCGGCGGTGCACGGGCTGACGCGCGCGCTGGTCTTCAACGCCGTGCAGGGCGTGACCAAGGGCTGGAAGCGGGAGCTGGACATTGTGGGCATCGGCTATCGCGCCGAGTTGAAGGGCAAGGGCACGGTGGTTTTCACGCTGGGCTACTCGCACCCCATCGAGGTTCCGCTGCCCTCGGGCATCGAAGTGGCCATCGACCCCAAGCAGACGCACCTGACCGTCACCGGCATCGACCGGCAGAAGGTGGGCCAGGTGGCGGCCGACATGCGCTCGCTGCGCAAGCCCGACCCTTACAAGAACAAGGGCGTGCGCTACTCGGACGAGAAGCTGAAGAAGAAGGCCGGCAAGACGGGCTCGAAGTAAGGACAGTTCAGAGTTCACGGTTCAGTAGTGGATGATTGCTGCGTGCGGTACTGTGAACGGATGAACTGAAAACTGAGAACTGAAGAAAACCGAACGGGGCCGCAGGGCGGCTCCGCTGATAGGAACGAGAGACCCATGATTACGCAGACCAAGAGGAACGCAATCCGCCAGCGCATTCACGACCGCATCCGCCGCAAGCTGGCGGGCACCGCGGAGCGGCCGCGGCTGAACGTGTACCGCTCGCTGAACCACATCTACGCGCAGGTGATCGACGACCAGACCGGGCAGACGCTGGTCTCGGCCTCGACCATCAAGATGAAGACCGGCGGCAACGTGGCCGCGGCCAAGGAGATCGGCAAGGCGGTCGCCGAGCTGGCCGTCGAGAAGGGCATCAAGAAGGTGGTCTTCGATCGCGGCGGCTACCTCTATCACGGGCGCATCAAGGCGCTGGCCGACGCGGCCCGCGAGGCCGGCCTGGAGTTCTGAGCACCGCTGCATAGCGTTTTGGTTGAGTGAATTGGGAGAGTTTTCCGAGGGCGTTGCGCTGAGCCAGCCCGGAAGGACAGACGAGAGAGCAATGACGATATTGAAGAAGAAACTCGATGCCAACCAGTACAACCTGAAGGATCAGGTGGTGGCCATCAATCGCGTGACCAAGGTGGTCAAGGGCGGCAAGAACATGTCGTTTGCCGCGCTGGTGGTGGTGGGCGACGCCGCTGCGGGCGTGGTGGGCCACGGTTCGGGCAAGGCCAAGGAAGTTCCCCAGGCCATTCGCAAGGGGATCGAGGCGGCCAAGAAGAACCTGGTCCGGATCAACCTGACCGAGACCACGATTCCGCATCTGGTGCTGGGCCGTTTCGGCGCCGGGCAGGTGCTGCTGAAGCCGGCTCCGGAAGGCACGGGCGTGATTGCCGGCGGCGCGGTGCGCGCGGTGATGACCTCGGCCGGGGTGCAGAACGTGCTGACCAAGAGCCTGGGCTCGCCCAACCCGCACAACGTCGATCAAGGCGACCTTCGACGCCCTGGCGCAGTTGCGCGACAGGGCCGAAGTGGCCACCATGCGCGGCAAGTCCGTGGAGGAGCTCTAAGCCATGGCGGAAACCAAGATGATTCGCATTCAGTACTACCGCTCGAAGAACTCCACGCCCTTCAAGCACAAGGCGGTGGTCAAGGGCCTGGGCTTTACGCGGCTCAACCAGATCGTCGAGCGCGTGGACAACGAGTCCATCCGCGGCATGGTCAAGACCATTCCGCACCTGGTCAGGATTCTGGAAAACTAGTGATCAGCTGTCAGCAGTAGCTGCAGTTCAGCCAATGTCGACCGCTTGCTCAACGGTATGAACGCTGATACTTGACGCTGAACTGCTTACACAACGCGAGTCGGACGGCGGACGCCAAGTCCGCCGGCGCTACAGCGAGGAAATCATGGCAAAGAATCTATCGAATTTGCGCGCGCCCAAGAAGGCCAATACCGGGCGCAAGCGCGTGGGCCGGGGCATGGGATCCGGCATGGGCAAGACCTCGACCCGCGGCCACAAGGGCCAGGGTTCGCGCTCCGGCTTCAGCCTGATGCGCGGCTTTGAGGGCGGCCAGATGCCGCTGCACCGCCGCCTGCCCAAGCGCGGCTTCACCAACATCTTCCGCACCGAGTACACGGTGGTGAACCTGGACCGGATCGCGGAGCAGATCGAAGGCCTGGCCGTCACCGAGATCGGCCTGGACGACTACAAGAAGCTGGGCCTGGCCTCGAGCAAGAAGGCGCTGATCAAGATTCTCGGCTCGGGCGAGCTGACCTCGGCGCATCACCATTCACGCGCACAAGTTTTCCAAGTCGGCTGTCGGAGAAGATCGAAAAGGCCGGCGGCAAGGCTGTGGTTGCGGGCGGCGAGTAGCTCCGGCAGCGGCCTAAGGCAAGTGAATCAGGTCTCCCAGGTCTCAGAATCGAGATCTGGGGCATCCGGTTTCATGGCTCGCCAGGTCTGCACATGCGATTCTCCGCATTCCCGCAGTCTCGAGTCTGGACATCGGCGGAATCACGCGCTAAGATGAGTCGGTGGCAGCAAGATTCGAGTGGCGGCAAACGCCCTGAAGCGGATAACCAAACATGCTTGAGAAGTTTCTCAATATCTTCCGGATTCCCGACCTGCGCAAGCGGGTGCTGTTCACGCTCGGCATTCTGGCCGTCTACCGGCTGGGCGCGTACATTCCCACGCCGGGCGTGAACACCCACCAGCTGGAGCTGCTGTTCAACCAGCAGAGCGGATCGGCGCTGGGCCTGATGAACCTGTTTGGCGGCGGCAACCTGCGCCGCATGACGATCTTCGCCCTGGGCATCATGCCCTACATCACGGCCTCGATCATCTTCCAGCTGCTCACCGTGGTCTATGAGCCGCTGGCGCGCATCCAGAAGGAAGGCGAGCTGGGCCGGCGCAAGATCACGCAGTGGACCCGCTACATGACGGTGATTCTGGGCGCGCTGCAGTCGATCGGCATCGCGGCCATCCTCACCCAGCAGGGCCTGGTGCTGCAATCCGGGCATCGGCTTCAGCCTGATGACGGTGCTCACCCTGACCACCGGCACGGCCTTCATCATGTGGCTGGGCGAGCAGATTACCGACCGCGGCATCGGCAACGGCATGAGCCTGCTGATCTTTGCCGGCATTGTGGCCGGCCTGCCCCGCGGCGTGGGCGACCTGGTCGCGAAGGTCCAGACCAACGCCTGGGGCACGTTCACCATCATGGCGGTGCATTGCTGCTGCTGGTGGGCATGATCGCCGTGGTGGCGTTCATCGTCTTTGTGGAGCGCAGCGGAGCGGCGCATCCCCATCCAGAGCGCGCGGCGCATCGTGGGCCGGCGCATGATGGGCGGCCAGTCCAGCCACTTGCCGCTCAAGGTCAACTCCGGCGGCGTGATGCCGGTCATCTTCGCCAGCTCCATCCTCTCGGCTCCCATTGCTGTTCGGCCAGGTCGGATTGGGTGCAGAACAGCCGCTTCCTGCAGCCCATTATGCGAGGCGCTGCACGCCCGGCTATCCGTGGTATGAGTTGCTGTACATGCTGGGCATCATCTTTTTCGCCTACTTCTATATCTCCATCATCATGAAGCCGGACGACATTGCCGACAACTTCCGCAAGTCGGGATCGTTCATTCCCGGCATCCGCCCCGGCAAGCGTACGTCGGACTTCATCAACGACATTCTTACCCGCATTACGCTGGTTGGCGCGCTCTACCTGATTGTGATCTCGCTGGTGCCCACCTTCCTGATCTCGGGCATCCGTTTTGACAAGCTGTGGCTCATCGGCCGGCTCTTTGAGAGTCTGCCGACCTGGGCCACGCACGGTTTGAACGTCAACTTCTACTTTGGCGGCACCTCGCTTCTGATTGTCGTGGGTGTGGCCATGGACACCATCAACCAGATCGAATCGCAGCTGATCATGCGGCACTATGACGGCTTTTCCCCTCGCTCCGGTCGCATACGCGGAAGGAAAACCTGGTAATGTCTTCTTCTATATCCGCAGTCGAACAGGGCCGGGAACGGGTCGGAAGACCCTTCCCGGCCCGATTCTTTTATTGGGCGCGCCGGGCGTGGGCAAGGGAACCCAGGCCAAGGAACTGGTGAAGCTGTGGGGCATTCCGCAGATTTCCACCGGCGACCTGCTGCGCGCCAATGTGGCCCAGGGTACGGCGCTGGGCCGGGCGGCCAAGGAGATCATGGGGCGCGGGGAGCTGGTTCCCGATTCGCTGGTCAATGAGATGGTCGCGGTGCGGCTCGGTGAGCCGGATACCGCGAACGGATACATCCTGGACGGTTTTCCGCGGACGCTGCCCCAGGCCAGCTGGCTGGATGGCCGCCTGGCCGCCGCTGTCGCAGGCGCTGCCGGTGGTTGCTGTCAGCATCCATGTGGACTATAATCAGTTATTGCGCCGCATTACGGGGCGCAGGAACTGTCCAGTCTGCCAGCGCATTTACAACATCTACTCAAACCCGCCGCAACGGGCCGGTTTCTGCGATGTGGAAGGTGCAGCGCTGGTGCAGCGAGCCGATGACACGGAGAAGGTCTTCGCGGAGCGCATGCGCGCCTACGCGGCACAGACCGCGCCCGTTCTCGAGCACTACCGGACGCTGGGGCGTTTTGCGGAAGTGGACGGAGACGGGCCCATTGCCGCCATCGCGGCGGGGATTGTTGCCGCCGTCGAGCGGCTGCGGAGTTAAGGCAGCCGTCGGGCGGGTTTTGTGCGCGTCACAGCGCAGTCAGGAACAGCGGGGATTGTTTCGGAGTGGTGGCGGTGGGTGTCTGAAGTCGTCCGAGGAGATCGAGAAGATGCGCCGCGCGGGCCGGGTGGTTCGCGAAGTGCTGGAGCTGGTGCGCAGCCACGTGAAGCCGGGCGCCACCACTCTCGATCTCGAACGGGTGGCCGAGGCGCGCATCGCGGCGCTGGGCGCCAAGCCTGCTTTCAAGGGCTATCACGGGTTTCCCTGCGTGCTGTGCACCTCGGTCAACAGCGAAGTGGTGCATGGCATTCCGTCGCAAGAAGCGGGTCCTGAAAGAAGGGGACATCGTTTCAGTGGACTGCGGGGCGGTGGTCGACGGCTACTTATGGCGACTCGGCCATCACCATGCCGGTGGGCGAGAAGATCGACCCCGGAGACGGCGCAGCTGCTGCGGGTGACCGAGGCGTCGCTGCAGGCGGGAATTGCCGCGGTGAAGCCGGGGGCGACCCTGGGCGACATCGGCGCGGCGGTGCAAGGGGTGGTCGAGGCCCACGGGTTCTCGGTGGTGCAGGGATTTTGTGGGGCACGGCATCGGCTCCAGCATGCACGAGGAGCCCGCAGGTGCCGAACTTTGGCGAGGCGGGGCGCGGGATGAAGCTGCGCGCCGGCATGGTGATCGCCATCGAACCGATGGTGAACGCGGGCAAGCCGGAGGTCAGGGTCTTGAAGGACGGCTGGACGGCGGTGACGGACGACGGAAGCATGAGCGCTCATTTTGAGCACACGGTGGCGGTGACCGACACCGGAGCGAGAGTTTTAACCGAGTAGCACACTCGGCCAACAAGTCAGCTACGCGGGATCGGCTGGCAGAAGCGGGATACGGTTTGTCGAAGGAAGACGCGATTGAGGTCATGGCGGTGGTCATCGAGACACTGCCCAATGCCATGTTCAAGGTCAAGCTCGAGAACAATCACGAGGCGCTGACCCATGTCTCGGGGAGGATGCGCAAGAACTTCATCAAGATCCTGCCCGGCGACCGCGTGGCCGTGGAGCTGAGCCCCTACGACCTGAATCGCGGACGGATCGTTTACCGCTACAAGTAAGATTTTTTGAGAACCGCTTGCCTTGCGACTGAGTGAGGAAGCTGGCGGAAGGAGGAAGGGCAGCAAGCATGAAGGTCCGTGCATCGGTAAAGAAGATTTGCGTCAAGTGCAAGGTCATCAACCGCCGTGGGGTGGTGCGGGTGATCTGCGAGAACGCAAAGCACAAGCAGCGCCAGGGCTAACCGAGCCTGGCAAACGCGGAACCCTCCACGCGAGTTCGCAGCAGATAGTTGACAGTGATCAGTTAAAGCCAGGCAAGTATCAGCGTTTTGAACTGCGAACTGAAAACTGACAGCTGAGAACCACGCAAGGGGCTAGTTAGCCTGAGTCAAGGCTTGCGATGAACCCCGGAGGCATCCCGCATCCACCGTGCGAACCGGCTGAGGCCGGAGGCACACAACCGAAGCAGCAAAGGAATCAGAATGGCACGTATTGCTGGCGTCGATCTGCCCCGCAACAAGCAGGCCCGGATCGCGCTCACATACATCTTCGGCATCGGCGATCCGCGCGCGCTCAAGATTCTGGAGAAGGCGAATGTAGACGCCTTCAAGAAGGTCCAGGATCTGGGCGAGGACGAGGTCAACCGCATCCGCCAGGTGATCGAGGACGAAGGCGACGTGGAGGGCGACCTGCGCAAGGACGTCCAGATGCACATCAAGCGCCTCATCGACATTCAGAGCTATCGCGGCACGCGTCACCGGCGCTCGCTGCCGGTGCGCGGCCAGCGCACCCACACCAACGCCCGCACCCGCAAGGGCCCGCGCAAGGGCACAATTGCCGGCAAGAAGAAAGCGACGGGTAAAACCTAATGGCGAAACCAGAGCAGAAAGCCGGCAGCCGGCAAGGCGGGCAAGAACAAGAAGTTCAAGAAGCGCGAGCGCAAGAATGTGCCGTTCGGCATTGCGCACGTTCAGGCCACGTTCAACAACACCATCGTCACCATCACCGACCAGGTGGGCAACACGCTGAGCTGGAAGAGTTCGGGCTCGCTGGGCTTCCGCGGCTCGCGCAAGGGCACGCCCTTCGCGGCGCAGCAGGCGGCCTCGAACGCCGCCAGCATGGCCCGCGATCACGGTCTGCGCGCGGTGGATGTGCGGGTCTCCGGTCCGGGTTCGGGCCGCGAGTCGGCCATCCGCGCCCTGGCTGCCGCGGGCATCGAGGTGCGCACCATCCGCGACGTGACGCCGGTGCCGCACAACGGCTGCCGTCCGCCGAAGCGGCGCCGCGTCTAAGACGCAGTTCACAGTTCGCAGTTCTTAGTTCGTAACCGCGCGGTGCGAGGGGAAGGAAACTGAGGACCGTGAACTGAGAACTGAGAACTATTCACCCGGGCCGGGACGAAGCGCACTGCGCGTAAACCGGCCGTCATCCGAAGTCAGGAGAAGAAATGGCACGTTATACCGGAGCAGTCTGCCGCCTTTGCCGTCGCGAAGGCACCAAGCTTTTTTTGAAGGGCACCAAGTGTACCTCCGACCGTTGCCCGCTGGAGAAGCGCAACTTTCCTCCCGGCATGCACGGCAAGGACCGCAAGGCCAAGATTGTGGGCTACGGCCTGCAACTGCACGAGAAGCAGAAGGCCAAGCGCATGTACTTCACCCTGGAAGGCCAGTTCCGCGAGTACTACGAGAAGGCCAACCGCGCACAGGGCGTCACCGGCGAGCTGCTCATCCAGCAGCTGGAGCGCCGCCTGGACAACGTGGCCTACCGGCTGGGCTTTGCCATCTCGCGCCGCCAGGCCCGGCAGGTGGTCCGCCACGGCCACGTCGAGGTCAACGGCCGCAAGGTGAACATTCCCTCCTACCAGGTGAATGTGGGCGACGAGATCGCCATCCGCGACAACGCCAAGAAGCTGATCATCGTGGAGCAGGCCGCGCAGTTACGCCGCCCAGAACCCGGTGCCGGCAGTGGCTGGAAGCCAACTTTGAGAACCTCTCTGGCCGCATCCTTTCCCTGCCCAGGCGCAAGGACGTGTCGCTGCCGGTCAACGAGCAGTTGATCGTGGAACTGTACAGCAAGTAAGAGATCAGAGGTCAGAGATCAGAGATCAAGTTTGCTTTGCGGGTGCGAACCGTGCCCGCCATCAAACGGGGTCTGGTTTCTGACGAATGATGAATTGAGAAGCGAGGCAGGTATCGGAGCCCAGAGGTCGGTCGTCAAGCGTTGAAGCAGGCAGGACGAAACTGATCTCTGAACTCTGATCTCTGACAACTGTCAAACGAAGGAGAACTTGCGCGGCCGCCGCAAAATGCATCGCGACGTACATGCCGCGCGGGAAACGTGAGATAGATATGCTTTGGAGAGGATTTCAGAAACCGAAGCGGCTGGCAGTGGATGCCGAGACGCTCACCGACACATACGGCAAGTTCAGCGCGCAGCCCTTTGAGCGCGGCTTTGGCACCACCATCGGCAACGCGCTTGCGCCGCACCCTGCTCAGCTCCATCGAGGGCGCCGCGGTGACCGCGGTGCGCATCGAGGGCGTGCTGCACGAGTTCCAGTCGATCCCCGGCGTGGTCGAGGATGCCACCGACATCATCCTGAACCTCAAGCAGGTTCCCTTCAAGCTCGCGGGCGAGGGTCCCAAGGCGCTGTATCTGCGCGCCGACCAGCCCGGCGTCGTCACCTCCGGCATGATTGAAGCCGACGGCGACGTGGAGATTCTGGACAAGAATGTCTACATCGCCACCGTCTCGGAGGGCGGCAAGCTGGACATGGAAATGCGCCTCAAGCGCGGGCGCGGCTACATCTCCGCCGACAAGAACTTCGACGCCGACCTGGGCATTGGCTTCATCCCCGTGGATTCGGTCCACTCGCCGGTGCGGCGCGTCAACTACCTGGTCGAGGCCGCACGTCTGGGGCAGATCACCGACTACGACAAGCTCACCCTGGAAGTGTGGACCAACGGGGCGGTGCTGCCCGCCGACGCAGTGGGCCTGGCCGCCAAGCTGCTGAAGGACCACATGAACATCTTCATCAACTTCGAGGAAGAAATCGAGGCTGAGGCGCGGGGCGAGGAAGGCCGCGGCCTGCTGCGCAACGACAACCTGAACCGCTCGGTGGAAGAGCTGGAGCTTTCGGTGCGCAGCTACAACTGCCTGAAGAACGCCAACATTCAGTCGATCGGCGAGCTGGTGCAGAAGACCGAAGCCGAGATGCTGAAGACCAAGAACTTCGGCCGCAAGAGCCTGAACGAGATCAAGGAGATTCTTGCGCAGATGGGCTTGTCGCTGGGCATGAAGATCGACGAGGAGGGCAACGCGGTACCGGGACCGACCAGCATTTCGCCGGCCGCCGCCCTGGCTGCCAACTACAGCCACTTCGACGACGAGGACGAGCCGCTGGATTCGGTCGATCTGCAGTTGCCCACCGAGACGGAGAACTTTTAAGACAGAGATCAGGGTTCAGAGATCAGAGATCAGTTCTTGAAGAACCCGTGCTACCGGCCTTTCATAGCTGATAAACGCTGATCTCTGATCTCTGATCTCTGACATCTGTTATCGAAAGAGAGTTTCACCATGCGCCATCGCAATGCAGGATTCAAGCTCGGACGCAACACCAGCCATCGGCGCGCCCTGTTGCGCAACCTGGTTACGTCCGTCCTCGTGGAAGACCGCGTGGAGACCACCGTGGCCAAGGCCAAGGCTGTCCGTCCGCAGTGGAAAAGATGATTACCCTGGGCAAGAAGGGCGATCTGCACTCGCGCCGCCAGGCGCTCAGCTTTCTGATGACCGATGCGGCCGTCACGCGGCTGTTTGAGACCGTGGCTCCGCGCTACGGCGACCGCCAGGGCGGCTATCTGCGCATCGTCCGCACCGGCTTCCAGAAGGGCGACGGGGCCGAGAAGGCCTTCATCGAGCTGCTGGGCGCCGAGAAGCAGTTGGACGCCAAGCGGGAGAAGCGCGCCAGCATCAAGGCCAAGAAGCGCGCCGAACTGGAAAAGCAGCTGGAAGAGTCGAAGAAGGAAGAAGGCGGCGAAGAGGCCGCGTAACCGCGGCGCTTTTCCGGCAGCTTTCCTCTTCGCTCAACATGTCAACACGGGCGCATCCCTTGCGGGGTGCGCCCGTGCTTGTTTGGGAGCTTGTTGCGGCGGGTTGCTAGGCCGGTCCGGCCAGTTGCTTGGGCGTGAAGAGCCGAAAAACGATGTAGACCACCAATTGCATTGCGACCGCGCCGCAGCAGTCCAGCATCACGTCCCTGAATTCGCCGGTCCGGTTGGGCAGGAAGGCCTGGTGGAACTCGTCGGAGCTGGCCACCAGCGCGGTTCCTAGCAGGGCCAGAAGCGCGTCCTGAAGGAAGCGGAAGCGCGGCAGGGTGAGCCGCCAGGCGCGCAGCCATGCCAGCCCGATGATGCCATAGCCGATGAAATGCCCCGATTTGCGGATGCAGAAGTGCAGGAAGTCCCAGCGGGCATTGCCCACGGGCCCGAAGAGCGCCTGGTACACCCATCGCAGCGGTGCGCTGGTCCGGTCGGCGCCCAGCAGGGCGGTCGACTCCAGTCCGATCACGCCGATGCCCACCGCAACTGGCAGCCAGGCGCGCAGCCAGTACGAAAGCGTTCGCTGATCATCCAAGTGAGAATCCAATCCGAGCAGCCTTTCCGCCAAGGGCGATGGGCCTGATGGCCGCGCGCCGGCCGAGTGGAAAATCCGCTGGCGCGCGGAGGGGGCAAAAAACATGCATCCGGGAGCAGTCGCTCCAAAAACTACACATGCAATGACGCGCATTATTCGACATGATAGTTGGGCGCCTCGCGGGTGATGATCACGTCGTGGACGTGGCTTTCGCGCAGGCCGGCGCCGGAGATGCGCACAAACTGCGCCTTCTCCTGCAGCTCCGCGATGGTGGCGCAGCCCAGGTAGCCCATGCCGGAGCGCAGGCCGCCGACCAGCTGGTAGACCATGGACTCCAGCGGCCCGCGGTAGGGCACGCGGCCCTCGATGCCTTCGGGAACGAACTTGGCCAGGCGGTTCTGGCTGGCGCGCTCGCGCTGCACCACGCCTTCGGCTGCCCATCTCCGCGCTGGCCAGGTCGTCGGTGCTCTGGAAGTAGCGCTCGCCGGAGCCCTGGCTCATGGCGGTCAGCGAGCCCATGCCGCGATAGCTCTTGAAGCTGCGGCCCTGGTAGAGGATGGTTTCGCCGGGGCTCTCGTCCACGCCGGCAAAGAGCGAGCCGATCATGACCGAGCTGGCGCCGGCGGCGATGGCCTTGGTGATTTCGCCGGAGTACTTGATGCCGCCGTCGGCGATCACCGGAATGCCGCGCTCCCGGGCGGCGCGCGCGGCCTCGGCGATGGCGGTAATCTGCGGCATGCCCGCGCCGGTGACCATGCGCGTGGTGCAGATGGAGCCGGGCCCGATGCCCACCTTGATGGCGTCCGCGCCGGCGTCGATCAGCGCCAGCGCGCCCTCGTAGGTGGCGACGTTGCCGGCCAGCAGGCCCACCTGGGGGAACTGCTTCTTGACTTCGCGTACCGCCTCCAGCACGCGCGAGGAGTGGCCGTGCGCCGAGTCGATGGCCAGCACATCCACGCGCGCGCGCACCAGCTCGGCGGCGCGCTCCAGGAAGTCGCCCGTGGCGCCGATGGCTCCGCCCACGCGCAGCCGGCCCTTTTCGTCCTTGCTGGCGTTGGGATATTTCAGCTTCTTCTGGATGTCCTTGACGGTGATCAGCCCCTTCAGCTCGTACTGATCGTCGACCACCAGCAGCTTTTCCACGCGGTGCTTGTGCAGGATCAGCTCGGCCTCTTCGAGCGTGGTGCCCACCGGGACGGTGATCAGGTTCTCCTTGGTCATCACGTCGCCGATGGGAATGTCGGTGCGGGTCTCAAAGCGCAGGTCGCGGTTGGTGAGGATGCCGACCAGCTTTTTGCCGCGCGTCACCGGCACGCCGGAGATCTTGTAGCGCCGCATCACTTCCAGGGCGTCGCCGATCATCTGGTCCGGCCCGATGGTCACCGGGTCCACGATCATGCCGCTCTCCGAGCGCTTCACCTTGTCGATCTCGCCGGCCTGGTCGGCGATGGTCAGGTTGCGATGCACGATGCCGATGCCGCCCTGCTGCGCCATGGCGATGGCCATGCGCGACTCGGTCACCGTGTCCATGGCGGACGAGAGCAGCGGGGTGTTCAGCGTGATGTCGCGGGTAAGCTGGGTCTGCGTGCTGACCTGCACCGGCACCACGTCGCTGAAGGCGGGCACCAGCAACACATCGTCGAAGGTGAGGGCTTCCGGTAAGTTTTTGGCTAGCATAATGCTCTGATGCGCCTGGCGGGCCGGGGACTCAAATCCCCGGCGCGGCAGGCGCTTAACACTATTGTAGCGGAGAGGGCATGCGCGGCGGGGCCTGCGGCGAAGGCTTTACATCTTCATGTTCTGGCTTGCCTCGCGGCGGAGCTGCCAGCAGGGGCTTCGGCCGGCCTGGGGGAAAAGCGAGACGGAGCAGGGTACGTCGGAGGTGCCGAGGTAGTCGAACTCCTGCTTGTTGTTCTTCAGCGGAATGGTCAAATAGCGGTCGACCGCGACCTTCGACTTCGGCGAGCCGCGCAGCCGAAAGACCGCCCAATCGCCCGCGTAGACGGCGACAAAGCTCACGGCAAGAATCAGAATCAACCTTTGCAGCCAGCGTTTCATGCGGTTTCAGCCTTCCATCAGCAGGCGGGCGTCTTCCTTGAGCGCCACGCCGGTGAGTTGGCGGCGGCGCGCCTCGGTGAGGTAGAAGTCCAGTTGCGCGGCGGCCTGCGGATAGCTCAGGCCCTCGGCGCGAATGTTGGAGATGCAGTTGCGCTCGGCGTCGGTGCGGCCGGGCCGCGGCTGCCAAGTGATGTAGGCGCCCAGCGAGTCGGGCGAACTGAGCCCTGGGCGCTCGCCGATGAGCACCACGCTGAGCTGCGCGCCCAGCGCCGCGCCGATTTCGTCTCCGATGGCCACGCGGCCCTGCTCGACGACGCAGATGGGCGCGAGGCTCCATCCTTCCAGGCGCGGCAGCCATGCCGTGAGCAGCGGCGGGACGTGGCGCTCGACGGCCAGCGCAGAAAGCCCGTCGGCCACGATGAGCGCCAGCTCGCAAGCCTGCGGCGGAAAGCTGGCGAGCGCGGCGCGGCTGGCCTCGTCGAGCCTGCGGCCCAGGTCAGGGCGCTGCAGATAGAGGACGCGGTCAGCGGCCGCCGAGTGCAGGCGCAGCGCCGTTCTGCCGGAGATTCGGGAAAGTGTTGCCGCCAGTGCCGCCGCTTCCAGGCGCGGCATGCACCGCGTCGCGCGCTTGGGCGTGGGCGCGCTGAAAATCGAGCAGGTCGCGGGTTTGCTGGCTCACGCCGCTGCGGCCCAGTCCCACGCGGGCCGGGGTCAGCGCGCGCAGGCGGGCCGCCAGCAAGGGTTGCAGGGCATGACTTCATGCCGGCAGCAGCCTTTCAGGGTGGTTGGCTTCGAGCGCCAGGCGGCCGAAGTCCTCTCCCGGCGAGCCACGCTTCGAACTCCGGCGCGGCCTTCAGCCCCAGCACGCGGCGCAGATAGAGCGCATCGTGAAAGCTGGTGCTCTGGTAGTTGAGCATGATGTCGTCGGCGCCGGGCACGCCCATGATGTAATTGACGCCGGCGGCGCCCAGCAGCGTGAGCAGCGCGTCCATGTCGTCCTGGTCGGCCTCGGCGTGGTTGGTGTAGCAGACGTCGCAGCCCATGGGCAGCCCCAGCAGCTTGCCGCAGAAATGGTCTTCGAGGCCGGCGCGGGCGATCTGCTTGCCGTCGTAAAGATACTCGGGCCCGATGAAGCCGACCACGGTGTTGACCAGCATGGGCCGGAAGCGGCGGGCCACGGCGTAGGCGCGCGCCTCGAGCGTCTGCTGGTCCACGCCGTGATGCGCGTTGGCGGAGAGCGCCGAGCCCTGGCCTGTCTCGAAGTACATGAAGTTGTCGCCGGTGCTTCCATCGGCGCAGACCGCGCCGCGGCGCAGCGACTGGCCGGCATCGTGCGCCTCTCGAAGCAGAGCCAGATTGACGCCGAAGCTGCGGTTGGCGGCCTCGGTGCCGGCGATCGACTGGAAGATCAGATCGACGGGCGCGCCGGCCTGCAATGCGGCCATCTGCGTGGTGACGTGGGCCAGCACGCAGCTCTGCACGGGCATCTTGAAGCGCTGACGCAGTCGCATCGACCAGACGCAGCAAGCGCGCGTGGTCACGGCCACGTTGTCGCCCGGCCGGGTTGATGCCGATGACCGCGTCGCCGGAGCCGAGCAGCAGGCCGTCGAGGATCGACGCGGCAATTCCGCATGGCGTCGTCGGTGGGGTGGTTGGGCTGCAGGCGCGTGCTCAGGCGACCGGGCAAGGCCGACGGTGGTGCGGAAGCGCGTGACGACGCGGATCTTCGCGGCGGCGGCGATCAGATCCTGCACGCGCATCAGCTTGCTCACGGCCGCGGCCATCTCCGGCGTCAGTCCCGGGGCCAGCGCGGCAAGCCGCTCCGGGGTGGCTTCGTCGGAGAGCAGCCAGTCGCGCAGTTCGCCTACCGTGAACGAGCGCACCGGCGCAAAGGCTGCGCCGTCGTGCGTGTCCACAATCAGCCGCGTGACTTCGTCGTTCTCGTAGGGAACTACCTGCTCGGCGAGAAAATGCTTGAGCGGCAGATCGGCCAGCGCACACTGCGCCGCCACACGCTGCTCGGCCGACTCGGCAGCCAGGCCGGCGAGCAGATCGCCGCTGCGCAAAGGGGTGGCCCTGGCCAGCAGCTGGCGCAGATCGGCGAAGGTGTGGCGCGTGTTGCCGAGGGTGTGGGCAAAGGCCATGCGAGTGCTTCTAGCGTATCTGAATCCCGCTGGCTGGGCGAAGAGAGAGTCTAAGAATTCTGCCGGGCAACCAGCGAGGGGCGAGGAGCGCCCTGGGGCACGATCAGGCGCCGCGGCGCGCAGCAGGCGCGGTCGAGCCTCGCGAGGTCGGCCTGCATCTGCCGGTCGTCGCGCAGCGAGCCGAGCACGGCGGCGAGAATGGTTGCCGCCGCGGCGTCGGCGGGCGAGCTGATGCGGTAATGCATCCATTTGCCTTCGCGGCGCGCGGACACGATGCCAGCCTTGCGCAGATAGGCCAGGTGGCGCGAGATCTTGGGCTGGCTCTGGCGCAGAATTTCGACCAGGTAGCAGACGCACACCTCGCGCCCGGCCATCAGGTTGAGCAGGCGCAGCCGGGTGGTGTCGGCCAGCGCCGCAAAGAGGCCGGCCAGGTTGGCGGATGGGGAGTGGCCACTCATGTGGACATTATATACGGATTGACAAATATGAGCGCGGGGAATACATTTGCTTAAGCGTATGTGAGGAGCACTCATGGAAACCGGGAGCCAGGTGAGGCAGGAAGTTCAGGAAAAGTATGGAGCCGCGGCGCGGCAGGTGCGGGAGACGAGCAGCGCAGCCTGCTGCAGCCCGGCCTTCAGTTGCTGCGACCCGATTACCACCAACCTCTACAACGAAGCGGAGAAGAGTGGCCTGCCGGCGAACGCGGTGCTGGCCTCGCTGGGCTGCGGGAATCCGACGGCGCTGATTGAGCTGAAGGCGGGCGAAACGGTGCTGGATCTTGGCTCCGGCGGCGGCATCGACGTGCTGCTCTCGGCAAAGCGCGTGGGGTCGGCGGGCAAAGCCTACGGGCTGGACATGACCGACGACATGCTGGCGCTGGCGCGCGAGAATCAGCGCCAGGCGGGGGTCGAAAATGTGGAGTTCCTCAAAGGCGAAATCGAAAACATTCCTCTGCCCGATAACTCGGTAGACGTACTGATCTCGAACTGCGTCATCAATCTCTCGGCCGACAAGGGCCGCGTGCTGCGTGAAGCGTTCCGGGTGTTGAAGCCGGGCGGCCGCTTCGCCGTCTCCGATGTGGTGGCGCGGGGCGAGGTTCCCGAGGCGGTGCGCAAGAGCATGGCGCTGTGGGTGGGCTGCATCGCGGGCGCGCTGGAAGAGCGCGAGTACGCGCTGAAGCTCGCGCAGGCTGGATTCACGGGCATTTCCGTCGAGCCGACGCGGGTCTACGACATCGAGGACGCGCGGCAGTTTCTGGAGGAGGGGGGCGTCGATGTCGACGCCATCGCCCCGCTGGCCGCTGGATCGCTGATGAGCGCATTTGTGCGCGCCACAAAACCGGCCGCCGCGTGCTGCGGGCCGGCCTGCTGCGGCAATTGAAAGGGACTCGGGAGGCGACGATGACGCAAAAGTTTTACAAAATTCTTGTGCTGTGCACCGGCAACTCGGCGCGCAGCATTATGGGCGAAGCGCTTTTCAATACGATGGGCGCGGGCCGCTTCCAGGCCTACAGCGCGGGCAGCCATCCGGCCGGCAGGGTGAATCCCTTCGCCATCGAGCAGGTGCGGGCGCTGGGCTGTCCGGTGGAAACGCTGCGCAGCAAGAGCTGGGATGAGTTTGCGCAACCCGGCGCGCCGCAGATGGACTTTGTGGTGACGGTGTGCGACAAGGCGGCCGGCGAAGTGTGCCCGCTGTGGCCGGGTCAGCCGGTTACGGCGCACTGGGGCTTCCCCGATCCGGCGGCCGTCGAGGGCAGCGACGAAGAAAAGCGCGCGGCCTTCACGCGCACCCTGCACCAGATTCGCAATCGCGTGCAACTTTTCCTCAGTCTGCCCCTGGAGACGCTGGACCGGATGGCGATTGAGAACCGGATGCGGGCCATCGGACGGGAGCCGCTGTAATCGCCGTGTGCGCGAGGAGAGATCGAATGGAAAACGACCCACAGCTTTGCTGTCCGGTTGCGGTGCCGGGACGCGCGCCTCATCTATCGTTCATTGACCGCTATCTCACGCTATGGATTTTTCTGGCGATGGCGGCCGGCGTGGCGCTGGGGCGGTTTGTGCCGGGCGTGCCCGCGCTGCTGCAGCGCTACCAGGCGGGCACCACCAACATTCCCATCGCCGCGGGACTGATCCTGATGATGTATCCGCCGCTGGCCAAGGTGCAGTACGAGCGGCTGGGCGAGGTCTTTCGCAATCGCAAAGTACTGGGGCTCTCCCTGGTGCAGAACTGGGTGATTGGTCCGGCGCTGATGTTTGCGCTGGCCATCATTTTTCTGCGCGGCTACCCGGAGTACATGACCGGCCTGATTCTCATCGGTCTGGCGCGGTGCATCGCGATGGTGATTGTGTGGAATGAGCTGGCGCGCGGAGACACCGACTACGCGGCCGGACTGGTGGCCTTCAACTCAGTCTTCCAGGTGCTCTTCTACAGCGTGTATGCCTGGTTTTTTCTGGCCGTGCTGCCGCCCTTGGTGGGGTTGAAGAGCGTGGTGGTGGACATCCGCATGAGCCAGATTGCGCAAAGTGTCTTTATCTATCTCGGCATTCCTTTTTTGGCGGGAATGCTGACGCGGTTTGTGCTGGTGCGGGCCCGGGGGCGCAGCTGGTATCAGACGCGCTTTGTGCCCGCCATCAGCCCGCTGACGCTGGTCGCGCTGCTGTTCACCATCGTGGTGATGTTCAGCCTGAAGGGCAACCTGATCGTTCAGTTGCCCCTGGATGTGCTGCGCATCGCCGTGCCGCTGCTCATCTATTTTGTGGTTATGTTTTTTGTGAGTTTCTGGATGGGGCGCAGGGCGGGCGCCGATTACTCGAAGACCGCGACTCTGTCGTTCACGGCGGCGAGCAATAACTTCGAGTTAGCCATCGCGGTCGCCGTGGCTGTCTTCGGGCTCAACTCCGGCGCGGCCTTTGCCGCGGTGATCGGCCCGCTGGTCGAGGTGCCCGCGCTGATTCTGCTGGTGCAGGCTTCGCTGTGGCTGCAGCGGCGATGGTTTGCGGCGAGCAACCTTACGGCACTCGGAGCTGCGGCGCCCCTGGATTGACAGGGGTTTTCGCGCTCTTGTGCGGGACACCTGCGACAGTGGGCGGGGAAATGCGATGCTGGGATATTGAGCGAGTTGCGACTCTGTACCTGGCTGAGGCCGCCATGTTACTCTTTCCGCAGAATGCGCTCGCTTATTTATCTTGCACTCTTCTTGACGACGGCGCTGCCGGGTTTCGGCCAGGCGGCGGCCAGTGCGGGTCCGGGCCTGCCAAGCGATCCTCGCGCCGTTTTTGCGGCGGCCGAGCCCTTCTATGACTTCACCGACGCGAAGCTCAAGCCCTGGTACCTGAAGGCCACTTACCAGCTCTATGACGAGAAGGGCAAGCCCACCAAACAGGGGACGTATGAGTACTGGTGGGCATCGCCGCAGGTGTATCGCAGCAGTTGGACGAGGGCGGGGGCGACGCACACGGACTGGCACACTGCTGACGGCAAATTCTACCGCACGGAAAGCGGTGAACCCCTGAAGTACTTCGAGCGGAATCTCGAGAGCATGCTACTTCGCCCACTTCCGGCGGAGGTCGTCTTAGCCTCCGACCGCACGCGGCTCGAAATGAAGACAGTCTCTGCCCGCTCATCGTCAGGCTCAGTAAAGCTGCCGTGCGTTGTGATGTCCTTCAGTTCCCAGGCCGGAAACGGGCACCCGGCGCCCAACCCCGCTGCGGAAGACCGCTTCTGCTTTGAGCCTCCCAACAACGCGCTGGTGCTGGCCTCATCCGACTTCATTTCCACCGTATACAGCCACGTTGTGACGATGCAGGGTCGATACGTCGCGCGGCAGTTCGAGACTTTCATAGGCAAATACAAAGCCTTCTCAATGACCGTCGATCAAGTCGATGGCATCAGCGCCACGGAAGCCGCGTTGACGCCCGCAGCCGATGCCACGCCGGACAGCCTGGTAGTTGGCCCGCTTCAAGTGGCTCCGGCTGATGCGCCGGGCGGCCCAGGCAGCCTGCCTAAAAAGTTCCCACCTTTGTATCCGCCGGATGCGAAGGCGGAGCGCATCCAGGGGCTGGTGCTCCTGGGCGTAACCATTGGCAAGGACGGCAAGGTGAAGGATGTCGACGTGCTGGAATCTCCGGCGGACTCGTTGTCACGTTCAGCCGTTGAATGCGTGAAGCAGTGGGAGTACAAGCCCTACCTGCTCGATGGCGCACCTGTCGAGGTGGAGACCGTTATTCGCGTCTTCTACACCATGGGTGGTTAAACGAAACAAAAGGCCAGCCCGAAGGCCGGCCTTTTTCTCGTCTGTCCATGCTTTAAGACTTGACGGAGGCGGCGCGCGGCGAGATGCCACTGATTTCGGCGGCACGGGCTTCGGCGTAGGCGGCGGCGCCCATCACCGCGGCGCGGCTCTCCAGGATGACGCGCACCGGCATGTTGACCAGCAGCTGGCTCAGGCGGCCCTTGTCGGTAAAGGCCTTCATGAAGGTGCCGTCCTTGAGTTTTTCCAGGATGCGGGGCGCGATGCCGCCGCCGATGTAGAGGCCGCCCACCGAGAGCACTTTGAGCGCCAGGTTGCCGGCCTCGGCCCCGTAGGCGGAGACGAACATATCCAGCGTCTTCTCGCAGATTTCGCTCTTTGCCGAGAGCGCCATCTCGGTAATGACGGAGTTGGGGTCATCGGCGGCGGCGATGCGCTCGGCCAGCCAGGCCGGCTCGTCCATGCCCCGCACCTCGCGCAGAAATTCGTAGATGCCGGTCATGCCCATGCCGCTGACGACCCGTTCAAAGCTGATGCGCCCGTTGTATTTCTCCTTGAGGTAGCGCAGCAGGTCGATCTCGTCCTCGTTGCGCGGGGCGTAGTCGGCGTGGCCGCCTTCGGAGGGGTAGGGCGTGTGGAAGCGGCCGTTCCAGGTGAGGATGCTCTCGCCCAGGCCGGTGCCGGCGGAGATGAGGGCGCGGTTGCCGATCTGGCTGGGGTCGCCCTCGCTGAGGGTATAAATCTGGTCGGCGCCGAGCTCGGCAATGCCGTATCCGTTGGCCTCCAGATCATTGATGAGGAAGACGTGCTGGATGCCGAGGCCCACGGCCAGTTCGCGGCTGTCCAGGGTCCATGGCAGGTTGGTGAGCCGCAGGCGGCCGTCGCGGACCGGGCCGGGCACGCCAAAGCAGGCAGCCGTCGCCGAGTCGGCGCCGAGAAATTCCTTGACGATCTCCGCCAGCCCGGAGTAGTCCTTGGCCGGGAACCGCTCCTCGCGGGTTTGTCCAAGTTTTCCATTGATGAAGTCGTACAGCGCCAGGTGAACCTTGGTGCCGCCTACGTCGCCCGCCAGTATCATCTTTCCCTCTCCAAAATTCCGCAACCTTCCCTATCCGTTGCGGGTAGAAGCGCAGCGGCGGCCTTATCCAGAATCAGAGTGAGTATACCGCCTGAGGGCCTTATCAGTTGACTGGGAAGCCGTTCCGGGTCGCGCGGTCCGGTGAATACTTCGTGAAGAACCGCCGCCTTCTCCGCCCCGCCGATGAGGAAAAACGCCGAACTGGCGTGGTTGATCACCGGCGAGGTGAGGGTGATGCGCCAGGCGTTCTTCTGGGGCACAAAGTTGGCCGTCACCAGGCGGCTCACTTCATGGATGGCCGCGGTGTGGGGGAAGAGCGAAGCGGTGTGGCCGTCGGGACCCATGCCCAGGGCGATGAGGTCGAAGCGCGGGCTCTCAGCGCCCTCCAGCCGGAAGGTGTTGCGGAGCATGGACTCGTAGCGGGCGGCGGCAACCTCCGGCTCCAGCTCGCCTTCTATGCGGTGGATCTGTTCCGGCCTCATTGGCACGTGATCCAGCAGGGCCTCGCGGGTCATGCGGTAGTTGCTTTCGGGGTGATCGGGCGGCACGGCGCGCTCGTCCACCCAGTAGAGGTCAAGCTTGTCCCATGGCATGCGTCCGCGCCACGGCTGGCCGGGATCGGCCAGGAGCTGGAAGGCGGCTTTTGGGGTGGAGCCGCCGCTGATGGCGATGCGCGCCCGTCCCCTGCCGGCCACGGCTTCCCCGGCCATCTCCACAAAATATTGCGCCGTCCGCCGGGCCAGGGCCGCCGCGTCCGGCTCCACGTAGTACTTGACCGTGAGCTTGCTGGGCATCTGATCTGATCCTCTAACTCCTACGTTACACGGAGCCAGGGCAATTGAGGGTTAAACTCGCGATCCCGATGGCGCGTAACTCGGGGATGCGCCGCCGACGGCAGTGTGAACAGGTCAGGCACTAGGGCCGGGAGCCGAGCGGAAGCGTCAAAGCGATGCGCGCGCCGCCGCCCTCGCGATTGGAAGCGCGGACGGCGCCGCCGTGGGCGCGCACCACGGCGTCGACGAAGGCCAGCCCCAGCCCGTGACCGCTGGACTCTCTCCCCTTGACCCGGCGCTCAAACAGATGGGGACTGACCTCCGGCGCAAACCCCGGTCCGTTGTCCTCCAGCGTGAGCCGCGCCGCTCCGTCTTCTGATTGCAGTGATACCGTGACTGTGCACTGGGCAGGAAGGTGTTTGAGTTCGTTGTCGAACAGGTTGGCAATCATGCGATGAATCAGCGCCGCATCCGCGTCGATGCGCAACGGGCCGCCGCTGCGCAGGCTGATCTGCAGCCCTCGCTCGGACATCGACGGTTCGTAGAGATCGATCATGACGCGCAGCAGCTCTTCCAGGTCGATCTCACTGCGCGACAGGCGCAGCGCGTCCGCCTTGCCCTCGGCAACGTCCAGCGAGGTGTTGAGGAATTCGGTGAGCCGATCCAGCTCTTCAATCGCGGAGACAATCGGTTCAGCCTGTTCGCCGTGGGTCGCGGCGGACAGCGACATCTCGAGCTTTCCGCGAATCGCGGTCAGCGGGCTGCGCAGGTCGTGCGCCAGCGAATCGGTGATGGTGTGCAGCTGGTGCATCGAGCTCTCGATGCGGTCCAGCATGCGATTGAGGGTGCGGGCCAGGTGGCCGACTTCATCGTTACGCGCGCTGGTGGGCACGCGCGCGCTCAATTCAGAGTGCCCGATTCTCGACGCGGCCTCGGTAATCTCGCGCACATGGCTCAGCATGCGCCGGGCGGTGTAAAAGACAATCGCAAATCCAAACAGAACGAGAAGAAGCCACAAGAGGATGAAGCGGAGGCCAAGGTTTCTCAGCACGCGCAACTCATCCCGCTCTGACAGGCCAAGGTAGATCAGGCTTCCATCGTCGATGCGCGTGGAAGCCACGCGAAACGGCACTTCAAAGCCGTTCACATGCACGTCGGTGGGGCGGTCGGGAAGGATTCTGGTCTGCTGAATCGCCTTCAGATAGGGCGCGCCGCTGCCCGCTCCAACCCACAGCGCGAGCGCGCCGTCGCGGCCCGTCTGGAGAAAGAACACTGAGTCGTTTGAACTGCTCTCGGAGAGAAACCTGTTGGGGACTTCCTTGCCGGCCAGCTCCGCGACTTCTCCCACCACGCGGTCGTAGAGAGCGTTCTTCGGCGTGCGTTCCGCCACGTCGCCCAGCACTTCCACTTCTCCCGAGAGCCATGCGTCGCTGCGCCGTTGAATGTCGCTGGCGACGAAGCGGTGGAGAAAGACGAAGACCAGCAAGGTTCCGCAGGCAAAGGCGAGAGTGGCCCACAGCGAAATGCGCCAGGCCGCGGAGTGCATCACCGGCTTAGCGGTCTTTGAGGACATAGCCCACCCCGCGCAGCGTGCGAATCAACGGCTGCTGTCCTTTCCCGTCCACCTTGCCGCGCAAACGGTAGATGTGAACGTCGACCACGTTGGTGTCCGGCTGGATGCGCATGCCCCACACCTGGTCCAGGATCATGGAGCGGGTGACCACGCGGCCCGCGTTTCTGCACAGGTATTCCAGCAGGACAAACTCCTGTTGCGTCAGTTGCAGAGGCTGGCCGGAGCGCGTGGCCTCGCGGCGCAGCAGATCCAGTTCCAGGTCAAGTACGCGCAGGCGCGTCGCGTCGTTGCCGGCGGGGCTGTTGCGCTTGAGCAGATTGCGCAGCCTGGCCAGCAACTCGGCCAGCGCAAACGGCTTGGTGAGATAGTCGTCTCCGCCCTGTTCGAGGCCGCGTACCCGGTCATCGACCGAGCGGCGCGCGGAAAGAATCAGCACCGGCGCCGTCACGCCGATCTGGCGCAGCCGCAGGATGAGGGTGATGCCGTCCTGGTCGGGCAAGCCGAGATCGACGATCAGGATGTCGTAGGCCGCGTCAAGGGCCATGCTTTCGGCCGTCTTGCCGTCCGCCGCCGCTTCCACCTGATATCCCGCTTCTTCCAGCGAGCGCTGCAGGAAGCTCCGGATATCCTGTTCGTCTTCCACCAGCAAAAGTCGCATGAGTGGATATTAGTGTATCCGATAAGTGAGCGTCTTCTAAGTAAGCCTCTTCGAGGCTTGACCTGCAAGGCAATAAGTGAGTGTTGATTGCGCCGGCCCGTAGCAAGATGAACAAGTTGTCATCTGCGCGTGGGTTCATCGTCATCTGCATTCAATAAGCTGAGTTATAGCATCAAATGCGCCAAATTGCCGTCGTTTCCAGTTCCATTGAAGATGAACAAATCGTCATTCACTTTCAACTGCCTGAGTGCTCCCCAAAGGGAACTGCCCTTCGTCTCACCCTCACACATCACGGCTCGCGCCCGGAAGGCACTCGGGTTGTCTTACTGCGCGGCAAACTCTAGCGAAAATCACAGGATGGCGAGGAAACAAGTGCTGGCAGAACCCGGCTTGGATGAACTGAACGCAGCGCTGCTGGCAGACGACTTTCGCGGTTCATTGCCGCTGCCGGCGCATCTGGATCGCCATTTTGAAGCGGCGCTGCGTCATGTGCTGGAAACCCCCGGGAGCCTGGTGCGGCCGCGGATGGTGTTGCAGGTGGCGACCGCCTACGGGCTGGATGGGGCGTGCGCCAACAGCCTTGCCATCGCGCTCGAGTACTTTCACACCGCCTCGCTCATCTTCGATGACCTGCCCTGCATGGATGACGGGTTGCAGCGTCGCGGCGCCCCGTGCGTGCATGTCGCATTCGGTGAGACGAGCGCGATTCTCACCGCCCTTGCGCTCATCAATCGCGCCTATGCGCTTACTTGGCGGGCCGTCTCGGGATGCTCAAAGGACAGCCGGTCGCAGGGGATGGCCTATCTGGAACAGCGCCTTGGGGTGGAGGGGCTGCTGAACGGGCAAAGCCTGGATCTGCACTACTCGGCGCTGCCCCACAACCGCGAGACCACGGAGCGCATCGCGCACGGCAAGACCGTCTCGCTGATTCGCCTGACGCTGGTTTTGCCGGCCATGCTTGCGGGCGCACCGGCACGTGAGATTCAACTGCTGGAACGCATCTCTGCCTGCTGGGGTCTCGGGTACCAAATCGTCGACGACCTGAAGGATATGCTGCAAACTGCCGATGAATCCGGAAAGACCGTGGCGCGCGACGTTGTTCTCGACCGGCCCAACATCGCGGCCGCGATTGGCGTCCCTGGCGCCATCGAACGGCTGAACCGCCTGATGCTTGCTGGAGACAGAACGATGCGCCGCCTGCTGATGAGAAGACCGGCCTTGTCCTTTCTGGGAAAGCTGCGCAGCGATCTGCAGGGCGAGCTGAGCCGGGTGACCGAGCATGCCTGCGAAGCGGGCGTGAGAGCGCGGTCATGATTTTTCTCAAGCTCATCCTCACCAATTTGCGCCGCCATCGCATTCGCTCGTTCATCAGCATTGCCGGGGTTGCTTTCAGCGTCGCCGCGATGCTGACCGTGGTCACCATCCTGCAGGGCGCCATCGGCATGTTCTCCGGCATTCTGTCGAGCGACAGCGAGATCATTGTTTTTGAGCGGAACGTTTCCGATTTGTTTTTCAGCAATGTGCCTCCCTCCGCGGCTGCGCAGATCGCGAGCTGGCCCATGGTGGCTCATGCGGACCCGGTGCTCTTCGGCATCGTGTCCAGCTCGGATCATCCCATCATCACCTGCTTCGGCGTGACCGCCGAGGACGCCCGCATTCGCAAAGCCGTATGGATCGCGGGCAATCGCGCCGACTTTGCGCAGCATGGCGACGATGTGGTTCTGGGCGCGCGCGCGGCGGAGTTTATGGGCGCGCGGCTCGGCAGTCATGTGCCCATCGGGCATGGAGTCTTTCACGTCATCGGCATTGTAAAGAGCGCGAATGGATTTGAAGACGGTGGGGTCTTCATGCCGCTCAGCGCCGCGCAAAGATTTTTTCACAAGGACGGCTCCTCTGTGATCACCATCAAACTGCACCGCAAGGACGATGCCGCAGCTTTCAAAAGCATGGTCAAGGAGAAATTTCCCAACCTCATCGGGCTGGAGGATGCGGAATTTTCCCGCTCCTATTCGCAGTTCAAGATACTCAAGGCGACGGCCTGGGCGGTGGGAGGATGCGGTCTTCTGCTGGGCGGGCTGGGAGTGGCAAACACCATGATCATGTCGGTGTTCACGCGCATTCGCGAGATCGCCATTCTGCGCGTCAACGGCTTCTCGAACCCGCAGATCGCGGCGATGATCTTCGGAGAATCCTCTCTGGTTGCGGTCTTTGGCGCATTGGCCGGGCTAGCCCTGGGAACAGCCGCGCTGTTCGGCTTGAAGCTGATTCCCGCACTCCACGGCTATGTGGATGTGTCGATGCGGCCGGTGGTGATGCTCATTGTGATCCTGCTGGCGCTGCTCACCGGCGTCGCCGGGGCGCTGTATCCGGCCGTCTATGCGATGCGGATCCGTGCGGTGGAGGCGCTGCGATTCGAATGAGCACAGTGACCTCACAGGCCGATGACCGCGGACGCATCGTTCTTCGCGCGGAGGACGTTTGGAAGAGCTATGACGAGGGGACGATCGCCGTCCTGAAGGGCGCCAGCTTCGAGGCCGAGGAAGGGCAGACGATCGCTCTGTGCGGTCCGTCGGGATGCGGAAAGAGTACGCTGCTGCACTTGTTCGGCGGCCTGGATGAGCCCGATCGCGGACGGGTTTCTGTCAATGGCGTCGAGGTCAACCGTCACCGCGATCTGTTGCGGCTTCTGCGTCACGAAGTGGGCTTTGTTTTTCAACTGCACAACCTGATTCCTGACCTCACGCTCGAAGAGAACTGCCTTATTCCGGCGGTTGCCGCGGGAACCGACCGCCGCGTGGCGCAGGAACGCTTGCACCACCTTACGGACCGCACGGGGCTGAGCCATCGCCTCGGCCAGCGCATTCAAAAGCTCTCGGGAGGAGAGCGCCAGCGCACCGCGCTTTGCCGGGCGCTGATGAACAGGCCGAAGATCCTGCTGGCGGATGAGCCCACCGGTTCTCTGGACGAGCAGACGAGCGCGACCGTCTTCGAGTTGCTGCTGGATGTGGCCGCCACCGAGGGCGTGACTCTGCTGATGGCCACCCACGACCGCAGCCTGGCCGATCGCTGCGACCGGCTGCTGGAAATGCACGATGGGAGGATGTATGAATCCCATCCGCGCTGATCAGTCCGCCTCTTCTGCTCACGCTTCGCTGGGCATTGCCGGCGCGGCGTGGCACAGTTTGTTGTGGCTTGTCATTGGCAATTCCATTGGAGTGATGATTGCGGTGCTTCTGCTGATGCCGGGTCTGAATCATTGGCTTGGCGAGTGGACTTACGGACGCTGGATCATGGTGCACATGAACCTGGCGCTGTACGGATGGTGCAGTATTCCCATGGCCGGATTCCTCTTCAAGGTCTACGGCGCCGACCGCGGACCCACCGCGCCGTGGTGCAGGCCGGTGCTCTGGGCCTGGTCGGCCGCGCTCGGTGTGGGCGCCTTTGCGTGGCTCTCGGGTGAGTCCAGCGGCAAGCTGTTTCTTGATTGGTCGGGTTACGCGCGCATCGCATTTCCTCTCGTCCTCGCAGCGCTCTGGATTCTGCTCGCGGTCTCGCTGGTCCTCGCATGGGATTCCGCAGCCAATGCGGCTTGGGCAGTGCGCGGCGCAAAGTTGCTGGGCCTTGCGCTGCTTCTGGCCGTTCCAGTTGTTCTTTACATCGCATCGAGCCCGGATATTTATCCGGCGATTAATCCGGACACGGGCGGCCCGACAGGAACAAGCCAGCTGGAGTCGTCGCTGATGATCGTCGCGATTCTCCTCCTGCTTCCTTTTGGACTCGCGCGTCGCAAATTAGGGCGAGCCTGGCCCGTTGTGGCGTCGTGGATGGCGCTGGGCGCGGAGTCCATCTTATGCGCAGCCTTGAGCCGTGCGGACATCAGCCATCACAACCCCGCGCAGTTCCTCAGCCTCGGCAGTCTTCTCCTCTGGTTGCCGCTCACGCCCGTCTACTATGCGGCCTTCGAGTGGCGCCCCGCCACACGCCGCTGGCGCACTGCGTTTCTGTGCTGGTGGGCGTTGCTTCTGGTCAGCGGCTGGGTGTTGTTTCTGCCCGGCGTTCTGGACCGGATCAAATTCACGGATGGTCTTGTCGGCCATTCGTTCGTGGCCATGGCGGGGTTTTTGTCGGCGCTGCTCATCTTCGTCATGGTGCAATTGCTGGGCGATGACGGATGGATTTTTACGCGGGCCTGGTCCTTTCATGTATGGAACTGGAGCGTGCTTGCCTATGTTGCGGTGATGTCTGTTGCGGGCTGGCTTGAAGGCTCCAACCCGGAATTCACGATCGTTCCGGGCGCCGCGCGAAATACTCTCTATGTGTTGCGTCTGGCGACGGGCGTGCTCATGCTGGTGGCATCGTTGGAGTGGTTCCGGGGCGCGTCCCTGTTGCTCCGCGCACTCGAGCCTGTTCCAACGAATCTTGCGCGGGAGAAAATCGCATGAAGCATCCCGCCCTCCTTGGCTATCAGTTGTTGGCTGGTTTCTCCGATGCCTCGACGGGCGCGCTGCTGATTGCCGCGCCCGTGTCGACGCTGCGCTTGATAAGCCTGCATGTGCCCGCGGACGCGACTCCATTCCTGTCGTTCATTGGAGCCTTTGTCCTCGCCGTTGGATTGACCTATCTTTACGGCGCCTGGCTTGTCGGCAGCGCTGGGTGTGTGGTGCGGCTTGAGGGCGTCTGGCTTGTCACGGCCATCCTGCGCAGCTCTGTCGCTATCTTTATCCTTGCCAGGGTTCTGGCGGGCACGGTTGAGCCGGGATGGTTGACCATCGCGGCCTTCGACGGGGCCTGCGTTCTTGTTCAGGCGATCGGCTTGCGCAAAGGTTGGTTGTTGCATGCTGCACGGTAAGCTGCGCAATTCGGGATGGCGAGGTGTGAGCCTTGTTGCCATCACCTATGTATATTTTCTCATCTTTGCCCAGTTTGCATTCCTCCACCGGCTAGCCGCGCTGAGCGTGACAGGCGAGCGCCTGAAGGCCGTGATGGCGGCGATGGCCGCGGGCGGAATTCTCTTCAGTCTTCTCACTCCGCGCATCAAGCTGTGCTCGTCGCCGCGTCTGCGCCTGCGCATCGGACTGGGCGCTTCGGGCGCGGCAGCCTTTCTGGCGCTGCTGCCGATGGGCAACGCCGTTGGCGTTGCGGTGGCGCTGCTGATTGGCGCGGGGCTGGGCCTGCTCACCGTCACGCTGGTCACGCACTTGCGCGCATGGACCGGGAATGAAAACCAACTTTTCAAGATTGGCCTGGGAACGGGCATCGGTTATCTGTTCGCGAACGTGCCGGCTTTCTTCGCGGCTTCGACGCAGCTCCAGGCCTGCGCCGCCGGTTTGCTCTGCATTGCGGGAATCTTCATCGCGCCACCCGATCAAGCGGCGGAGCCAACAGAGACGGCGATCAAGCCGGCCTCCGCACTGCCGTTTCCATTGGTTGTGGCCTGCTTTGCCGCATTGGTCTGGCTGGACTCGGCTGCATTCTTCATCATCCAAAACACAGCGGCGCTGAAAGCCGGCACATGGCAGGGCACGGCTCATCTGTGGGCCAATGGGCTGCTCCATTTTGGCGCAGCCCTTGCCGGCGCGTGGCTGCTTAGGCGGCGAGGTCTCTCGTTTGTTCTTTCGGCGGCATTCTTCGCGTTGGCGTGCGCCTGTCTGCTTCTGCTCGATCCTGCGCGAGCGCTCCCCGCTTCAGTCTTTTACCCCATCGGCGTTTCGCTCTACTCGGTTGCGCTGGTCGCTTACCCCTCGCTGCTTACGCCGGCGACATCGATTGGCGAGCGAGGCCGGCAGGCAGGATGGATCTACGCCATTGCGGGATGGTGCGGTTCCGCGCTGGGCATCGGCATGGGCCAGAACCTGAGCCACGTGCCGCCCGTCTTTGTGGCCGGCGCGGGCGCGGTGGTTCTGTTGCCCTGGCTGCAAAAAATATTTCAACGGCGCAAGCGAGAGCTTTTCACTACAGCGGCTGTCCTGCTGGTTGCTCTGTGCGTTGATCGCATGACGCCGGCGACCGGCGAGTCCGCTTCGTTCACTTCCGTCGAGCGCGGCCGGCAGGTGTATATCTCCGAGGGCTGCATCCACTGCCACTCGCAGTATGTGCGCCCCGGCACGCGCGATGTTCTGATGTGGGGGCCCGTCGCGAGCCTGACGGAGCTTCATCGCGAGCGCCCGCCGCTGATCGGCAACCGCCGCCAGGGGCCGGACCTTGCGGAGGTCGGCGGGCGGCGCTCACCGCTTTGGTTCAAGATGCACTTCTTCGACCCCGCGGAGGTCAGCGGCGCCTCCATCATGCCTTCGTATGGTTTTCTTTTTCGCGACGAGCGGGGCAACGATCTGGTGGCTTATCTTGAGAGCCTGCGCGGGCCCGGCACGCAGCAACACATCACCGCGGAAGAGCAGTGGTATCCTTCCGCCTCCGCCGCGGCCGAGGCGAATGCCGCCGATGGGGAGCGGCTCTTCCAGCGCTTCTGCGCCACCTGTCACGACGCGCACGGGCGCACACGCATGGCCTGGCAGGCCAGCTTCAAGAGGCTGCCTCCCGATCTCAGCCGGGGGCCGTTTTTCTATCTTCCGCCTCCGGGGATGGAGGAGGAGCGCATGGACCGGCTGGCGCAGATTGCCAGGTTCGGCCTTCCCGGCACAGCGATGCCCGGCCACGAGTACCTGAGCGACAGAGAGATTGCTTCCATCAGCCTTTGGTTGTCGCGGAACATTGCACAGCCCGTCCCCAACCCATAGCATCAGATTCGATACAGGAGACAGATCATGAAGACCATCGCGCACTCGATCCTCGCTATCCTGCCGCTGCTTCTCGTGCCGGGCGCGTTTGCCCAGCCTCAGACATTCACTGTCAATCCGGGCGCAAGTCAGGTTGCATTCCTTCTGGGCGGCTCCGACCACGGGACTCGTGGAACCTTCCACGTGGAAAGTGGACTGGTCGATTTCGATCGCACGACAGGCAGGATTTCCGGCTCCATCGTGGTTGCCGCGGGCAGCGGCGACAGCGGCAACAAGAGCCGCGATCATAAGATGACCACCGAGGTTCTGGATGCGGCGCACTATGGCGAAGTGACCTTTGCGCCGCAGAGTTATCAGGGCGTAATTCTGTCTTCGGGCGATTCCTCCATTCAGGTTTCGGGAGTCTTCACGTTGCATGGCACGCCGCATGAGATCACCGTGCCGATGCAGATTCACATCGAGGGAGCGACCTGCGCGGCAAAGACCCGCTTCACGGTCCCCTATGTGAAATGGGGCCTGAAAGACCCCAGCATTTTCATCCTCAAGGTCGCCAAGGAGGTTGATATCGACCTGACGCTCACAGGGACTCTGAATCCGGTGATGTAAAAGGGATAAGGAGTTATCAAAATACTGTAACTCGACTTATCGTCCAAGATAGATGCGATACTGCGTTTCAATCACTCCGGCGGCGCGGGCCAGGGCCAGCTTGGACAGGTTGTATTGGAAGAGGCTTTCCACCAGGTTGCTTTCTGCGGCGGCCAGGGTGGCCTGCGCGGTCACCAGGGGAAGATTGTCGTCGACCCCAGCGTTCACGCGGTCGGTCTCGTCGCTCAGCGCGCGGGTGGCCAGGTCCACGTTGGACCGCGCCACGACAACCAGCTTGCTTGCAGCGCCCACATCGAGCACCGCCGCGCGCACCTGCTGGTCGATGCGGCCGCGCAGGTCGGCCAGCTGCGCGCTCACCGCGGCCAACTGGGCCGCCGCCGCATCTTCATTGCCGCGCAGCCGGGCCTCGCGAAAGAGCGGCACGCTGAGCGTGCCCACGGCCGCGAAGTTGCCGTGGGTGCCGGCGCCGTTGACGGTGTCCACGCCCCAATAGCCGCCAAAGTGGAGGCTGGGCAGGCGCTGGCTGCGATACGCGGAATGGACGGCCCGGTCTTCTTCCAGCTGATTTTGCAGATTCTGATAGTCCTGGCGATTCGTGTAGGCCACGGCGCGCACCTCGTCCGGGGTCTCGGCGGACAGCTCGCTGTAGGGCGCCGGGTCAGTGAGAACGACTTTCTGTCCGGGATCGACGCCGATCTCGCGTTTGAGCAGGATCAGGTCCTTCTCCAACGCGTTCTGGACGGCGATGAGGGCCTGCTGCCGGGCCTGAAGCTCGACCCGCGCCCGCAGCTCGTCGAGATTGGACGCGGTGCCGGCCTCGTGCGCGGCGTGAGCCTGGCTGAGCAGGACGCGGTCGGCCGCCTCCTGCGCGCTGGCGTTGTCTACTTCGCTTGAGGCGGCAAGAGCATGCAGATAGGCCGTGGCCACCTGCTGCACCACCTCGCCGCGCGCCGACATGCGGCTGAAATGGGCTACTCGCTCGGCCGCGCCCGCCGCCCTCCAGCCGGCGATGACCGGGCCGGAGAAGAGCGTCTGGCTGAAGTTGATCTGTCCCTGGGTCAGGTCGTCGCGGGTAATCAGGGAGATGGCGCCGGGCACTGCGCCGCCGGGAAACAGCGCGGAAAAGCTGCCGAGAAGGCCCGGCCCGAAGCCCTGCGCGGCCAGATTGTGCTGGAAGACGCCGGTGCCGCCGCTGAGCGTGATGGTGGGCAGAAACTCCTGCAGCGCTTCATTCTTTTGCCCCTGGATGGATTTCTCCGCGTTTTCCGCCTGCTTGAGGCCGAGGTTGTTTTCAAGGCCGCGGCGGATGGCCTCGTCCAGGGAAAGCCTCAGGGGCGCGTCGTTGGCCGCGTTGGCGGTGACGCTGCCAAAGAAGGGGTTGGCGGCGGAGGTGGGGTTGGGCGCCTGCGCATGGAGAGGGGCGCCCGCGCCGGCCAGGCCGAGGACGGCGCACACAAGCGGCGCTGCCGCCCGCCGCAGAACAAATTGTCGCGCTCGATGCACTCCCATCATTTTCTCAGATGAGCCGGAGGGTGGAAGGATTCCGGGAGCGAGAAACAAAGATGCAAGGAGGGTTCGTGCTATCCCATCCTAGCCGCAAAGAACGCGGCTAGGATGGGGCACCCAGCAGTTGGCCCCACCGCAGGTGGTTATTCTTCCTCTTCCTCTACGGGGCGCTTGGCGTTGGCGAGGATCTTGTCGGCGACCAACTGGGGGACGATGTCGTAGTGGTTCATCTCCATGCGGTAACTGCCCTTGCCCTGCGTCATGGAAGTTAGAAGGGTTCCATAAGTCAGCATCTCGGCCATGGGGACTTCGGCGTTGATGATGGTGGTGCGGCTCCGCGACTCCATGCCCTGGACGCGGCCGCGGCGCGAGTTGAGGTCGCCCATCAGGGTTCCGGCAAACTCCTCCGGAGCCTCGATCTCCACTTTCATGATGGGCTCGAGCAGGCAGGGCTTGCAGGCTTCCATGCACTTGCGGAAGGCGATGCGGCCGGCCATCTTGAAGGACAATTCGTTGGAGTCGACGTCGTGGTAGCTGCCGTCGTAGACGGTGGCCTTGAAGTCGACGACGGGGAAGCCGGCGAGGTAGCCGCGGGCGGCCGACTCGACGATGCCTTTTTCGACGGCGGGGATGAAGTTGCGGGGGATGGCGCCGCCGAAGATCTCGTTGCCGAACTCGAAGCCGCCGCCGCGGGGGAGGGGCTCGAGGCGAATCTTGCAGTCGCCGAACTGGCCGTGGCCGCCGGTCTGCTTTTTGTGGCGGCCCTGGGCCTCGGCCTTGCCGCGGATGGTCTCGCGGTAGGGCACCTTGGGAGCCTTGAGGGTGACCTCGGCGTGGTAGCGCTTCTTGAGGCGGCTGACGATGGCCTCGATGTGCGGCTGGCCGGCCCCGGCGATGAGGAACTCGTTGGTCATGGGGTCGCGGTAGAAGCGGATGAGCAGGTCCTCTTCCATGAGCTTGTGGATGGCGGGGGCCAGCTTGTCCTCGTCGGCGCGGCTTTTGGGCTCGATGGCGTAGGTCATGGCAGGCTCGGGCAGGGCGGCCAGATCGACCTGGATCTCGGCGCTCTTCTGGCCCATGGTGTCGCCGGTGAAGGTATCGCGCAGCTTGGCCACCGCGCCCAGGTCGCCGGCGTGCAGTTCGGGCACTTCGACGGCCTTGCGCCCCTGCATCACGCTGAGGTGAGACAGGCGCTCCTGGCCGCGGCGGGTGTAGTTCTCCAGTGTGGCGTCGTTTTTGACGGTGCCGCTGATGACCTTGAAGAAGGAGATGCGGCCGGAGAAGGGGTCGGTCATGGTTTTGAAGACGAGCAGCGCGGTGGGCTCGGCGTCGTCGACTTTGCGGAAGGAGAGGCCGGCTTCGGCGGGCGCGTCTCCGTTGACGGCGGCCGCCTCCAGCGTGGGGGCGCGGACGGCGAAGGGCGCGCGCTCGATGGGCGCGGGGGCGTAGACCTTGATGAAGTCCAGCAGGTGGTCGGTGGCCATGTTGGCCAGGCCGCTGGAGAAGAGGACGGGGAAGATGCGGTCCTCGCGGATGGCCTCGTGCAGCGCGGCGATGAGATGCTCCTCGGGGATGGTGCCCTTCTCGAAGTACTCCTCCATCAGCTCGTCTTTGCCCTCGGCCACCAATTCCACGAGCGCCTCGTGGCGGGCCTTGGCGTCGGCGGCCAGGCTGGCGGGAATTTCGCCGGTGATCTTGCCGCGGCCGTCGCCGCCGGGGGTGTAGTAGAAGGCGTCCATGGTGACCAGGTCGACCACGCCGTGGAAGCCCTGGGCATCGGAGATGGGCAACTGGACGGGGACGCAGTTGCGGCCCCAGCGCTCGTGCAGATCGTCGATGAGCGCGCTCAGGCCGCCGCCGCCGCCAGCCTTGGGGTGGTCCATCTGGTTGATGACGACGATGCGCGGGACGTTGGCCTCTTCGGCATATCTCCAGACCCGCTCGGTGACCGCCTCCACGCCATTCTGGGCGTTGACCAGCACCACCGCCGCCTCCACAGGCAGCAGGGCGGCGCGAGCCTCGTGGGAGAACATATGAAAGCCGGGAGTATCGACGAAATTGATTTTTACGCCCTGCCACTCGGCAAAGGCGACGGCGTTCTGCATGGTGGTGCCGCGGGCCACTTCTTCTTCGTCGTAGGCGGTCGCGGCCGAGCCGTCTTCCACGCGGCCCTGGGTGGGGGTCATCTTGGCGGCATGCAGCAGGGCGGCAATCAAGGTGGTCTTGCCGCTGTGCGCATGCCCCACTACAGCTACGTTGCGGATCTCACTTCCCTGGTACGTTTTCATGGTGTTTCTCCTTGCCACCTGCGGTGGGGCCAACTGCCTTCGGCTGGTCCGCGCCAGAAAAAAGGCGCGGGAGTTGGGTTGATAAAAAAGTTAGTTTTTGGGTTCCCGAACATTGAGGACGGGAAGGCACGGACAAGCTGAGGCTTTGAGGCCGCTGCGCTTTTCTCAGGATGAGGGTGCGGGCGGGAGAGGGTTGGATGCGGCACAAAAAAACCGTGCGGGCGTCCGTGAGGGCGTCCAGATGGCCGGTTTGTGCGGCCAAGGCTCCCGGTCTGCCGTCTTCCTCATCCA
Organism: uncultured Acidobacteriaceae bacterium; assembly: GCA_963716385.1. Classification (GTDB taxonomy): domain Bacteria; phylum Acidobacteriota; class Terriglobia; order Terriglobales; family Acidobacteriaceae; genus Telmatobacter. The sequence goes on along the minus strand of OY970305.1, from coordinate 3,943,624 downwards.
TGCAGAGGGTCTCCGGCAGGCGCCTGGCGGATGAACAGAGCGTGAATCCGCCGGCGTCTTGCTTTGAGAAGACGGATGCTATCACACGCAGAGTGTGAACGTCCTGTGACTGGGGGCACAGGGCGCCAGGGGTCAGAGATCAGAGGTCAGGGATCAGTGGCCGCTACGCCGGGGGCGGCTGAAGAAGCCCGGGTCCGCATCGCGGCAGATGCGGTACGGCTGATGTCTCGCCCGGACCGGGTTTCTCTTCCACTGTGGCGCAGCTGAGGCCGCGCCCTCTTTTCAAAGCGGCGATTCCGTGCGGCGATTGCTACAGGCTGACCGCCGCAGGCAGAATCTCGTCTACGTCGACCCATTGCGTGGGGTAGTTGCCGGTGTAGCAGGCGGTGCAGTAGCCGTTGTGCTCGCTGCCGTCGCAGGCCTGGAGCAGGCCGTCGAGGGAGAGATAGGCCAGGGAGTCGGCCTCGATGAAGCGGCGAATCTCTTCAATGGACTGGTTGGCGGCGATGAGGTCGCGCTTGCTGGGGGTGTCGACGCCGTAGAAGCAGGGCGAGATCGTTGGCGGGCAACTGATGCGCAGATGGACTTCTTTGGCCCCGGCGCCGCGGACCATGCGGACGATCTTGCGGCTGGTGGTGCCGCGGATGATGGAGTCGTCGATGAGGATGACGCGCTTGCCTTCGAGCAGATTGCGCACCGGGTTGAGCTTGAGGCGGACGCCGAAGTCGCGGACGCGCTGCTCGGGCTCGATGAAGGTGCGGCCCACGTAGTGGTTGCGGATGAGGCCGAAGCGGAAGGGGATGCCGCTGTGTTCGGCATAGCCGAGGGCCGCTGTGACGCCGGAGTCGGGGACAGGAACGACGACATCGGCGGGGACGGCGGACTCGCGGGCCAGTTGGCGGCCCATCTGGTCGCGGCTTTCCTGCACCCAGCGGCCGAAGATGCGCGAGTCGGGGCGCGCGAAGTAGACGTGTTCGAAGATGCAGCTGGTTTGGGGGACGCCGGTCGCATACTGGCGGCTGGTGACGCCGTCGGCGGTGACCATGACCAGCTCGCCGGGGAGGACGTCGCGCTCGTACTCGGCGCGGAGCAGGTCGAAGGCGCAGGTTTCGCTGGCGAAAACGATGGTGTCGGGGCCGTCGGGGTTCTTGATGCGGCCCATGGACAGGGGACGAAAGCCGCGCGGATCGCGGGCGGCGAAGATGCGGTCGCGGGTCATCATCACGATGGAGAAAGCGCCCTCGACCTGGCCGAGCGAGTCGGCGATGGCGTCGACCAGGGAGTTGGCCTTGGAGTGGGCGATGAGCTGGACGATGATTTCGGAGTCCGAGGTGGTCTGGAAGTAGGCGCCGTCGCGTTCGAGGCGGGCGCGCAGGTTGCCCAGGTTGACCAGATTGCCGTTGTGGGCGATGGCGATGAGGCCCTTGGTGGAGTCGACGCGGATGGGCTGGGCGTTGAGCAGCGCCGAGTCGCCAGTGGTGGAGTAGCGGGTGTGGCCGATGGCCATGGAGCCGGGGAGCTTGGCGAGGACGTCGTCAGTGAAGATCTCCGAGACCAGGCCCATGCCTTTGATGTTGGCCAGGTGTTGGCCGTCGGCGGTGGCGATGCCGGCCGACTCCTGCCCGCGATGCTGCAGGGCGTAGAGGCCCAGATAAGCCTGCCGCGCGGCGTCGGTATGGCCGTGGATGGCGACGACGCCGCATTCCTCGCGGAGCTTGGGATCGTCGTCAGATTTGTGCCGGTGCGAAGAACTGCCCAATGCAGGTCCTTCGCTGCGTTCAGGATGACAACAGTTTGAGGAGGCGCGAAGGGATTCGGAAAGATCCGCGACACCCTCGATGCCCTGAAAAAGCCGCCGGGTCATGCCGTGACCTCGTCGTGGAGGGTGGCTTCAAGCGCTGCGGCCCAGGGTTTGCGGAGGTCTTTGAGCGGGGCGGAGATGAAGGGCTCGCGATAGACGGAAATCTCCAGCCGGTCGCCGCCGGTTGTGCCGATGCGAGCGGCACGGAATCCGTATTGTTCGGCGAGTTCCTCAATGGCGGCGAACTTGGCGGGGTCCGTTGAGAGGAGCACGGTGGAGGAGGGCTCGGCGAAGAGGCCGAAGAGCGGGTGAACCATAAGCGCCTGCTCCTGCTCGACCGTGGCGCCGAGGGCCTTGGGGAATGCGGCCTGGGCCAGGGCGACGGCTATGCCGCCGTCGGAGATGTCGCGGGCGGAGCGGAGCAGCTTGCGCCATGCCAACTCGCCCAGCAGCTTCTGCAAACTGGCTTCGGCATCGAGATCAAGCGAAGGAGGCCGGCCCCAGAGGCCGCCGAGAACCACTTTGGCGTATTCGGACGAGCCGAAGGCGCGCAGTTTTTCGGTGGCCGAGGCCTCGGTCTCCGCTGCGTCCTCGGGCACGATGACCGGGGTTTCCGCATCGAGTTCGGGGACTGGGATCTGCCAGTGCAGACTGCGGTTGTCCACGGGGACTTCGAGGCTTGGGAGCGGCTCTTCGCCGCGGGGGATGGGCCAGAGCAGGACGATGGCGTCGCCGGCGCGCTGGAAGTCCGCGGGAACAGCGGTGGTGACGTCGTCCAGAATGCCCACGATGCCCAAAACCGGCGTGGGATAGATGCCTTCGCCACGGGTTTCGTTATATAAGGACACATTGCCGCCAGTGATGGGTGTGCCGAGCGCCGTGCAGGCTTCGCCGATGCCGTCGATGGCCGCCGAAAGCTGGGCCATGATCTCGGGTTTTTCGGGGTTGCCGAAGTTGAGGCAGTTGGTGGCGGCGACCGGCGTCGCGCCGGTCATCGCGACCTTGCGGGCAGCCTCGGCCACGGCGTGCATGGCGCCGAGTTTGGGATCGAGGTAGGCCCAGCGGCCGTTGCCGTCCAGAGCCATCGCCAGGCCGATCTCCCCGAGTGGCCCTTCCGGTCCGTCCGGCTTTGCCGTGCCCTTGATGCGCATCACGCCGGCCTCGCCGCCGGGGCCGATCACCGTGTTGGTCTGGACCATGGTGTCGTACTGCTCGTGGACCCAGCGCTTGGAGCAGACGTTGGCGCTGGCGAGCAGTTTCTTGAGTTCCGCCGTGTAGTCGTGGTCTTCCGCGAGCCGGGCCAAAATCTTTGCTGAAGGCTCAAGTGGAATCGGCGACTTCCAGGTGCCGACGGGGCGGTGGTAGAGCGGGGCGTCGTCGGTGAGCGACTGGTTGGGAATGTCGGCCACCAGCACGCCGTGGTGGCGGATGCGCAGGCGCGCCTGGGGCTGCACCGTGCCCACGATGACGCCGTCGAGGCCCCACTTTTCAAACACGCGGAGGACTTCGTTCTCGCGGCCTTTTTCGGCCACCAGCAGCATCCGCTCCTGGCTCTCGGAAAGCATGATTTCGTAGGCGCTCATGCCGGTTTCGCGCTGCGGCACGAGATCGAGCTCGACGTCCAGGCCGACGCAGCCGCGCGCGCCCATCTCGCAGGTGGAGCAGGTGAGGCCGGCCGCGCCCATGTCCTGAATGCCGACGATGGCGCCGGTCTGCATGGCTTCGAGGCAGGCCTCCAGCAGCAGCTTCTCCATGAAGGGGTCGCCGACCTGCACGTTGGGGCGCTTGGCCTCAGTGCCGGCGTGGAACTCCTCGCTGGCCATGGTGGCCCCGTGGATGCCGTCGCGGCCGGTTTTGGCGCCGACGTAGATGACGGGGTTGCCGACGCCGGCCGCCTTGCCGTAGAAGATTTCATCCTTGCGGACCAGGCCGAGCGCGAAGGCGTTGACCAGCGGGTTGCCGCTGTAGCAGGCCTCGAACTTGGTTTCGCCGCCCAGGTTGGGCACGCCGAAGCAGTTGCTGTAGCCGGCGATGCCGCTGACCACGCCTTCGACGATGGAGTGGTTTTTGCGGACCAGCTCGGGCTCGGCGCTGCCCGGCTCGATGGGCCCGAAGCGCAGCGAATCCATCACCGCCAGGGGCCGCGCGCCCATGGTGAAGATGTCGCGCAGGATGCCGCCGACGCCGGTGGCCGCGCCCTGAAAGGGCTCGATGTAGCTGGGGTGGTTGTGGCTCTCGATCTTGAAGGCGCAGGCCCAGCCTTCGCCCACGTCGATGATGCCGGCGTTTTCTCCCGGCCCCTGCACCACGCGGTCGCTCTTGGTGGGCAGCCGCTTGAGGTGCACGCGGCTCGACTTGTAGGAGCAGTGCTCACTCCACATGACGCTGTAAATGCCGAGTTCGGTGAGCGAGGGGACGCGGCCCAGGGCGGCCAGAATGCGGTCGTACTCCTCGGCGGTAATGCTGTGCTGAGCCAGCAATTCCGGGGTTACCGCAACCGGCGAGGGGACAACTGGAGACGAGGCGTTGGTCATCACGGCTGCCTCCATTGTCGCATGGGAGTCACACGGGAAGGCTGAGGGAAGGATGTGGAAAGCCGGTCGAAACGCCTCTTCATCTGGCAGAAGGAGCGATTGCGGTGCGGCTTCAGGCTCTTGACCGCGTGATTCCGCGCGGTGCAATGAAGAGCGGCGCCCTCCCAGTCCCCGGAATCGGAACCGGACTCGAGACCTGGGAGGACGCCGATGGATGACGCATCCGCACGCGCCGGCGGCCTAGTGCGCCGCCGCGAGCGGGATGGTTTGGGCGGCGACGTTCCAGCCTTCGATCTGCACGAGGGGCGTGGGCGGCGCATCGTCCGGCAGCAGTGCGGTCAGGGTGCGCGATTCGCCCGGCACCAGCTCGATCCAGTTGTCGGACCAGAAGACGGGGGCGACGAGGCCGCCTGCCGGAGTGCGCACCGCGGCGCTGAGCTGGAAGGCCAGCGTCGTGGATTGGTTGTCCAGGTGAATGCGCAGTTCGCGGCCTTGCGGGGTGGTCTCGATCTCCGCGTGGGCAAGCACCTTTGCCGGAGGCAGATCGGCGAGCGCGGTCAGGTTTGCCTGGCGCAGGGCCGGGGTGTGCGTGTAGTCGGTTTTTTCCCAGTCGAAGCTGGAGAGCGTGCCCGGCACCCAGTAGAAGTTGCGGCTGACCACGTGGCCCGCGGCATCCGTCAGGGTCAGATCAATGAGGAAGGTCCTCTCCGCGCCGGAATAGAGGCTTCCCGGGATCGAGAAGACACGCAGCGTACTGTCGGCGCCGGCATTGACCGCGGCCTCGGCGCTGTACAACTCCTTCCAGGCCAGATCGTGCACATGGACGCTGGCGTGCAGTCCGGCAGCGGGCTTGTAGGTGCTGTTGACCACCACGATCGACGCATCGTCGTAGGAGTACTGGATGTGCAGCGGCTCACAGGCCTTCTTGGCGCCGAAGTATCCGCCTCCCGCATCGAGGTAGTAGTCGTAGAGATGCCAGATCATGGAAGGCCAGGCGTTGTTGAGCATCCACTGAATGACGCCCGTGGAGACGTACTTGTTCTTGCTGTAAGCCTCGAACATGGCGCGCTCGGAGTCGTACTCCATGGTTTGCGCCATGCGCGTGTAGTCGGCCGCGGAGCGCGGCTTGGCGTAGACGGCTTCCATGGCTTCGTCGAAGACCTTGAGGTTGACGAATTCACCGCCGCCGTTGTGCAGGCTCCAGTCGGATGAGGGCGGCCAGGCCTCCGGGTCGGGCAGAAATTTTTTGCGGCTGGCGAGCGAGGGAATGGCCGGTCCGGGGCTGGTTTCGGTGTTGAAGCCGATGGCCCCGCCGTAGTGCAGTCCAACATACCAATAGCTGGGCGCGACGTAATCGTAGGGCCCCGTCATCTTGACGCCGCTTTCGCCGCTGACGGTGGTGGGTGTGCCCGTGGCGGAGGAGAGAATCGGATTGGGCCAGTGGGTTTCCGACTCGACCTGAAGGTAGGCGTGCTCGACGTCGGCCGGCGGCGGGTTGTCGCTGCCGTTCAGCCACACCAGCAGGCTGGGGTGCGCGCGCAGGCGCAGCATCTGGGCGCGCAGTGAGGCCGTGGCGATGGTCAGGTCGCCGGGGGTCCATTCCTTCCAGTGCTCCCAGTGGTCGCAGCAGCACCAGCCGAGCAGGACGAGGATTCCCTGCTGGTCGGCGAGATGAAAGAAGTCGTCGGTTTCGAGCTTGCCCTCCAGGCGGATGGTGTTGAGGTTCAGATCGCGCACCAGGCGGAACTGGTCGCGGAGGCGGCTCTCATCGGTGCGCAGCAGCATATCCTGCGACCAGCCGCCGCCCCGAATCAGGATGCGCTTGCCGTTCACGCGGAAGAGCCGGCTGCCGTTGGCCGTGAGTTCGGAGGTAATTTCGCGGAAGCCGAAGTCGACGCTCTGCTCGTCGGAGATCTTGCCTTCCGTTGCAAAGCTCATGGTGAGGCGTTCCAGATGCGGCTGCCCCATCTGGCGAGGCCACCACGGCTGGGGATTGTGAATGTGCAGTTGCGCAAACTGCTCGGGCGTGAAGACGACGGTGCGGTCTTCATGCGGCGCGAGTTCCACCGGCTGCTCGAAGCGGACCCCGGCGGCCGAACCGGAGACCACGCCTTTCACCGGGTGATCGGTGGCGTTGTGCAGCTCGGCGTAGACGGTCAGGTCCGCAAGGCTGAGCGAATCGTCCGCAAAGTGCGTGACGGCCAAGGGAGAGCGCACGGCGACGGGGCCGGTGGCCACCAAGTTGACGGCGCCCCACAGGCCCATGTCCTTGTCCGGCGGACTGGGGTTCCAATCGACCCAGTTGATGCCCAGATCCTTGTCGGTGGGCGCAAAGGTTTCCACGGCGAGGACATTCTGTTTTCCCGGCTTCAGGAGGTCGGTCACGTCGAAGTCGTAGGTGCGATAGGCGCCGGCCACTGCGGCCGAATCGGCGAGCTTGTGGCCGTTCAGCCAGATGTCGGCGCGGTAGTTGATGCCCGCGAAGTGCAGCCAGTGGCGCTCATCGGCGCGGGATGCGGCCGGAGCGGTGAACTCGGTGCGATACCACCAGCCGCAGCGATAGGGGCTGTCGGCGGGCATGGGCAGGTTGGCAAAGTTCTGGCCAATGGGATAGCTGGTGCCGGGAATCTGACGTAGATTGGCGCCGAAATAGGGATCGGGGACCACTCCGGCAGCGACCTGCGCGGCCAGCACGGTGCTGGGCACGGCGGTCTTCAGCCAACCCTCCACCGCAAATCCCTGGGTGGAAACCGAGTCGCCCGCGGCCTGGAGCTTGCAGGCCGACTGCAGCTGCCAGCCATCGCGAAGAGGGGTTACGGTTCCTGCGTGCAGGACGGCCGGCAAGGCCAGAGCCAGCGACATCAGAGAAAGAAAAGCGAGTTTTGTTTGCATAAGCACCAGCACTCCCTCTTCCGCGCAACGGGAATTGCCTGACACGATGGGGCGGAAGAATCGTATTCAATCTAACTCAGAGGTGCGCGGCCCAATCCTCAGGGAGGAACTGGCGCGCAGGAACGGCGCATCTTGCGCCGCTGCCGGAAGAGGCCGCGCCAGGCGGGCGGGCGCGGTAAGGGGATCGAAAGAGGGCCACGGCATTTGCCTCGCGCAGGGTGAGAGGTGGGTCGATTGAAGGCCGGAGAGGCTCCTGTATTCAATCGTTTGAATGCTAGGAATATCGCCCCCATTCCCCGGCTTTGTCAAGTCGGTTCAGACCCCGTCCCCGCTTTTCTTCGCTTCTGCGGGGAACGGGCCGTCGACATCCGCAGCACCAGTTTCGGCTGCGCCTTGTGCAGCTTTGGCCTCTGTTCGCTGCCCTGCTCCCGTGTCTGAACAGCCTCGAGCATCCATTCGGCCGCCAGCAGTCCCATCTCCTCGAGCGGCTGGCGGATGGTGGTAATGCCGGGCGTCGCCACGGCGGCCGGCAGCACGTCGTCGAAACCCAGCACCGAGCAATCCTCCGGAACCCGCACGCCCGCGTCCGTCAGCCCGCGCACCACGCCCAACGCGGTCAGATCGTCGAAGGCAAGCACGGCCGTGAATGGGCGTCCGGAGGCCAGCATGCGCCGGGAGAATTGCAGTCCGCCCTCGAAGCCGGAGATCGGGTCCTCCAGATCCGGCAGTTGAAAGACCAGCCGTGGATCGAACGCGATGCCGGTTTCGGCCGCAACGCGTTGCACGCCGGCCCAGCGCGGCTCGCTGTCGAACAGTTCCTCGGGGCCGCGGATGACCGCGATCTGGCGGTGCCCGAGTTCGCAGAGATGGCGCATCGCCATCGCCCCTCCCGCCTCGTTGTCCACCAGCAGCGAACTGATTTTCCTGCTCGTCAGGTCCCGGCCCACAATAATGATGGGAACGCGATTCTTCTCGATGTCGGCCAGCAGGTTGGTCTCCTCGAAGATCCAGCTGGCGATGACGATGACGCCTTCGGCGCGGCGCTCCAGGATCATCTTCAGATAGCTGTCGAAGAGTTTGCGCTGGGTCTGCGCATCCATCAGCAGCGGCAGGTAGCTGGCCGGCTGCAGCCCGGCCTGAATGCCGCGCACAATGGGGATGCAGAAAGGATCGGACAGGTCGTAGGCCAGCACCGCGATGGTCTGACTGTGGCGGCGGCGCAGGGAGCGCGCATGGGCGTCGGGGTGGTAACCCATCTGCCGCGCCATGGCGCGGATGCGCTCGCGCGTGGAAGCGGCGACATTCTGCGAGAGCGGCGCCTCGCTCAGCACAATCGAGACGGTCGAGATGGACAGCCCGCAGGCACGGGCGACATCGGACAATGTGACATGGCCTGATTTTCGCTGCGCCACTTCTCTCCCTTGCGTTGAAACCGGTCAGCGCAATTCTGCCATAGCGGTTCATTCTGCCGTTGGAAAGACTCTCCGCCGATGCCTGCGCTTCAGGGGCCGCGCGAGACGTCAATCCATGGAAAATCTGGTCGCCGATTTTCCCCTTGACACGTGAAAACTTTGCTCCTAGATTTGTATTTCTAATATTCAAACGATTGAATGTCAATAGGGGGCTGGCCATGAAAATCGGAAATGCAAGCACGACGATGGTAAAAAAAGGACTTCTCTGCGTTTGGGCTCTCATCTTCTGCGTGGGGACTGCGGCCTTCGCCCAGGCCGGCAGAGGCGGCATCAGCGGCCTGGTGTCAGACCCCACAGGGGCCGTCATCCCCGGCGCCCGGATTACCCTGCTCAGCCACGCCACCGGCGTTACGCTGCACACCGTAAGCACCGGGGCGGGTTTGTACAGCTTTGTGTCGCTCACCCCTGGCATGTATGAAGTGACGGCCAGCATGAAGGGCTTTCAAAGCGCTGCCGTGGACAACGTGCGTGTCACTGTGGATCAGGTCAGCACCGCCAACATCACGCTCACCATCGGCAGCGTGACCAACACGGTGACCGTAACGGAATCCTCCAATCTCGTCGACAGCACCAACTCCACGGTGGGCCAGCTCATCTCCTCCGAGACCATTGACCGGGTTCCCCTGCTCACCCGCAATGTCTTTGACCTGGTCCAGTTGAGCGCCGGCGTCACGCCTGCCAATGGAACTCCCAACTCCTCCAGCTCCCAGCTCATCTCCAGCATTACCAGCGGGCGCCCCGGAGTCGACGTCTCTTCCTACACCATCAATGGTTCCATTGTTGGATCGGTGTACTACATGGTCGACGGCAGCCCCATAGGCATCGCGGAAAACAATGCCGGCGCCATCATTCCAGCCCTCGATATTCCAGAGGATGGGGTCCAGGAAACGCGCGTCGAGACACAGAACACGCCTGCTTCCTACCAGAGCGGCGGCGCCGGTGTCATCAGCCTGGTCACCAAGTCCGGCACCAACCAGTTTCACGGCGACGCGTTCGGAGTCTTCCGGCCCGACGTGATGGCGGCGAACGAGTACTTCAACAAGCAGAGCCAGATCCTCGGCGGCTCGCCCAATGCGGTTCCGTCCTTTCATCGCTACCAAGAAGGTGGCGCCATCGGCGGGCCCATCCTGCACAACAAGCTCTTCTTCTTCGCCGATTACGAAGCCACCCAGCAGCAGCAGTTCGACGGGTCGAATATCTTCACCGTGCCCACCAGCGCCGAGCGCACCGGCGACTTTTCGGCAGACAACTTTACCATCTACAATCCCATGCTTCCCGACAATCCCGACGGAACGCGGCAGCCGTTCGCCGGCAACACGATCGACAATCCCAACCCCATCGCGCTCAAGTTCCTCGCGCAGTTTCCCAAGTGCAACTACCCCAGCGCCGCCACCTGCGACTCGGACACCACCGGTGCTCTGAACAACCTCTACGTCCCCGGTCTCGACCCAGCCACCGCGCAGAGGTTCGACATCCGCATGGACTGGGCCCAGAGCGACCGGCAGAGAATCTTCGGCCGTTTCTCCTTTGACCGGCTCTATAGCTCGCTGGTCAATGCCTTCGACAATATGTGGGATTTGAACTATGCACAAAATGTGACCAACGGGCGCAACATCCTGCTGGCCGACGACTTCACCATCAATCCCACCACTGTCCTGCAAATGCGCTACTCCTTCACGCGCCACTACGAGGATCAGGGCGGCGATCCCCGCCAGGACGGCTTCGACATCACCACGCTGGGATTCCCCGCGTCACTGGCCGCCCAACAGGTCTACAAGACCCTCCCCTATGTAAATTTCTGGGATGTCGGCGGCGGCATCGGCGGCACGGCAAACTGGAACACCTTCATCTATGCCAGCCAAAACAGCGATGTCAACGCCACCATCACCAAAATGTGGGGCAAGCACGAGATCAACACCGGCTTCGAGTACATGAAGCGATTTCTCAACGTGGGCCAGCCCCCCGCTTCCTCTGGCGCCTACGGTTTCGACATCTCCGCCACCGATCAATCGGTTGACTCGGCCGCCGGCGGCAGCGATTTTGCTTCCTTCCTGATTGGCATGGGTTCCACACCGGGCAGCGAAGGCTACGACTTCACCAAGGACCTCTTTGTCGCCGAGGCCAGCCCGTACTATGCCGCTTTCATCGAAGACACCTATCACGCCAGCAAGAGCTTTACCATGACCCTGGGGCTGCGCTGGGATATCTTTGGCGGGCGCACCGAGCGGCATAACCGCCTCGAGTACTTCGACACCACGGCAACCACCACCGCTTCCGGCGTCCCCTACTCCGGCGCCGAGGTCTATGTCGGCAGTGGAAACCGCTCTCCCTTCACCACCAACATGAAGGACTTCGGCCCCCGCCTCGGAGTCTCCTGGCAAGTGACTCAGCACCTGGTCTTGAGAGGCGGCGCCGGATTCTACTACGGCCCCAGCTCCCAGATGGTCGGCAGCGCCTCGCTCAACAGCGATGGCTATTCTTCGGTCACCAACTGGAGCGCCACCTGCTTGAACGCCGACGGGAACACCGTCTACAACGGAACTTCGGCCTGCGTTGGCGCGGCTCCGGGAAGTCCCGCTCCCAGCGATACCGGCATCTACTCGCTCAGCAACCCCTTCCCCAACGGCGTCGTGCCGGTCATCAGCTCGCCGTCGGGACTGGCCAACAATCTGGGCACTACCCTGAACACCATGCTCCACTCCCAGCGCACCCCCACAACCTATAACTACAACTTTGGCCTCGAGTATGAGTTCCCCCACCAGGTCGTGCTCAGCGCCGCGTACGTCGGCAGTCACGGCCTCTTTGTGCCCCTCGGCAACGTTGACTTGAACGAACTCAATCTGGCCACCATCGCCTCCCACGGCGCTTCGCTGTGTGTCGATGCATCCGATCCAGACTGCCAGATGGTTCCCAACACCTGGGGCGCAATCCTCCCGGCGACTAATGCGAACTACGGCGCCTCGAGCGTGCCCTTGTGGGTGTCGCTGCAGAAGTATCCGCAGTTTGGCAGCGGCAGCTACGGCGCCGGCAACGGCGTAAATGTCCACGCTTATCCCGGCGGAGACTCCACCTACAACTCGCTCCAGATGAAGGTCCAGAAGCGGCTCACCCAACACTTCACCGCTCTGGGCAGCTACACCTGGGCCAAGCTGCTCACCGACGACGGCAATCCTCCCCTGGGCTTTGTCGGCTCCCATGCCGGCGCGCCCCAGGACTCGCAAAACCTCAGCCTCGAGCGCTCCGTCAGCCCCCAGGACGTGAAGTATCAGTTCACCGGCCAGGCCTCCTACGACCTGCCCATGGGCAGAGGCCGCGCGCTGAACCTGGGCGGCGTGAGCGATGCCGTTCTGGGCGGCTGGACGGTCAATGCCATCGCCTACGTGAGCTCCGGAATCCCCATCGCCTCGCCCACCGTGGGCGCCGGCATCTCTTACTTCAACCAGCGTCCCGATCTGGCCTGCGACCCCGGCAAGGGCGCTCCCCATACCGAGGCCCACTGGTTCAACGCCAACTGCTTCGTGTTTCCCGCCAGCCAGTTCGTGGCCGGAAACGCCCCCGCCTATCTGGATCACGTGCGCACCATGGGGGCGAAGGACCTGGACCTCTCGCTCTACAAGACCTTCTCTCTCTGGGGAGAAAAGAAACTGCGCCTGGAGATCTCCTCCTACAACGTCACCAACACGGCACAGCTTGGAATGCCTAACACCCCGAGCATCACCGCGGTCAGCACACAGCCGTCCGAGGCAGCCGCATTTGGCCAGATCACATCCACCGTCAACACGCCGCGCCAATTCCAGTTCGGATCGCGCTTCACGTTCTGATCCGGCGCGAGGCGGCTGTTGGGCACAGCACCACGCGAGGGAGCGCGGAAAGTTTCTCCGGCTCCCCGGTGTGATGCGCTGCTCTCATTGAGTTGCGTTGGGTTGTATGATTGCGGCCATGTATGGGCGCCTTCCAGGAGAGGCTTTTGATGAAGCTTGATTCGCTTCGTTGCGCTTTGTTTTTTTTGCTCCCGGCCGGAGCGCTGGTGCATGCCGCCGCGACGTATGCTCAGCAAGAAGGGCCGCCTCCGATCATGCCCTTGCCCGCGCACATCGTGCCGGGCGCGGGGCAATTCCTCATCGATGGAAGCTTTGGTGTAAGCCTGCAAGGATACACGGATGCGCGTCTGATGCTGGCCAGGCAGCGCTTTCTGGACACGCTCTCCCGGGAAACCGGGATTCCACTCGCGCACGAGGCGGAGTCTAACAAGGCGAGTTTCAGCATCATAACTGCCGGACCGAGTGATCCGGTGCAACAGTTAGGCGAGGATGAGTCCTATCATCTGGATATTTCAACGACCCACGTGCAGCTCACGGCGGCGAATCCGCTGGGCGTGCTGCATGGATTGCAGACCTTTCTGCAACTGGTCCGCATTACTCCGCAGGGCTTCAGCGTCCCCGTGGTGGCCATCGACGACCAGCCGCGCTTTCCCTGGCGCGGTCTGATGATCGATGTCGGGCGGCACTTCATGCCGGTCTCTGTGATTGAGCGCAACCTGGACGGAATGGAAGCCGTCAAGCTGAACGTCTTTCATTGGCATCTTTCCGATGACCAGGGCTTTCGCGTGGAGAGCAAGCGATTCCCGTTGTTGCAGGAGAAGGGCTCCGGCGGGCTCTACTACACGCAGAAGCAGATTGGCGAAGTGGTCCAGTATGCGCGCGACCGCGGAATCCGCGTGGTTGCCGAGTTCGACATGCCCTGCCACACGACTTCGTGGCTGGCGGCCTATCCGCGACTGGCCAGCGGGGCCGGCCCGTACCAGATTGCAACCAGATGGGGCATTCTGGATGCGGCGATGGACCCCACGCGGGAGAGCACGTATCAATTCATCGATCAGTTCTTAGGAGAAATGACCGCGCTTTTTCCCGACGCCTACTTCCATATCGGCGGCGATGAGTGCGATGGAAAAGAATGGGACGCGAATGCGCGGATCCAGGCCTTCATGCACGCCCACGGTTTGAAGGACAATGCGGCGCTTCAGTCCTATTTCACGGGGAGAGTGCAGAAGCTGGTCGCAGGCCATCACAAGATCATGGAGGGTTGGGATGAGGTGCTGCAGCCCGATACGCCGCGCGATGTGGTGATCCAGTCCTGGCGAGGGCAGACGGCGCTGGCGGCGGCTGCGCGGCAGGGAAATCGCGCGCTGCTTTCGACTGGTTACTATCTTGATCTGAACCAGTCTGCGGCTCAGCACTATCTGGTTGATCCGCTGGGAGGCGACGCGGCCTCGCTCACGCCGGAGCAAAAGACGCGCGTGCTGGGCGGGGAAGCCGCGATGTGGAGCGAGTATGTGACTCCTGAGAACATCGACAGCCGCATCTGGCCCAGGGCAGCGGCGATTGCGGAGCGGCTCTGGTCGCCACAGGATGTTACGGATGTGGATTCGATGTACCGGCGGCTCGATGTGGTCTCGCAGAAGCTGCAGTACGACGGCCTGCAGCATCAGTCTTCGACGCGCCTCATGCTGCAGCGCATGAGCGGCGAGTCGGATCCGAAGTTTTTGCAGGTTCTGGCCGCGGTGGTTCAGCCGCCCGAGGGTTATGCGCGCGAAGAGTTGAGGGACTACAACACTTCCACCCCGCTGAACCGGCTGGTGGATGCGGTTCCGCCGGAAAGCGAGACGGCGCGCGACTTCAACAATCTCGCGAAGCGGATCGTCGCCGGCAAAGCCTCTGCCCAGCAGTGGCAACAGGCCCGGGCATGGCTTGTGCTGTGGCGGGACAACGACGCGAAGTTGCAGCCATTGCTGGAAAGGTCGGACCTTACCGCGGAATTGATTCCGGTGTCGCACACCTTATCGCAAGTGGCGGCGATCGGCCTGCAGGCCCTGGACGATCTTGAAAATCATCATGCGGCCGGCGCGGCTGCGCTCAAAGAGAACCTGCAACTCCTCAAGGATGCAGAAAAGCCCCAGGCTGTGCTGCGCGATATGGTGGTGCCGTCGGCGGAGTTGCTGGTGCAGGCTGCCGGCGCGCAGTAGGCAGGTGCTCAAGGCGCGGATTCAAGGCACAGATGATTTGACCGCATCGGAACGCGGCGCCTGGCCCGACGACGATGTGAGGCTCGTCACATCTTTCCGTGAGACCCACGAACAAAGATATCCGCAACGCCGAAGGACCATCTTTTGGCGGGCAAATCAGGTCTCCACGCATGGAACCGACAGCCCGTACCTCGGGGAGGCGCGCGGGAGTTGCTGATGCGTTTGCCGGAAGAAGCTTGCACCTGGAATCACGAAGCTCTGTGACCGCAGTCACGGCGAATGAGACCTGGGCCGTGGTGCGTTTGAGAGCTTGAGGAGCAAGGTGCGGCGGAATGGGCCCCTCCTTTCCTCTGAATCGTGCGCAGGGCGGGAGGAGTCGCATGAACTATCCGGTTTGGGACGTCGCCTTTGGCGCCGGACTTCTGATGGCGCTGGTCGCCGTTCTTCACGTGTTCGTCTCACACTTTGCCGTGGGCGGCGGGCTGTTTCTGGTGCTGACAGAACGAAAGGCACGGCGCACCAATGACGCGGCGCTTCTGAACTGGCTGAAGAAGCATACGAAGTTTTTTGTGCTGGTGACGGTGGTTTACGGCGCCGTGAGCGGAGTCGGCATCTGGTTCACCATCGGGTTGATCAGCCCCATGGCCACCAGCAATCTGATTCACATTTACGTCTGGGGATGGGCGATCGAGTGGGTGTTTTTCTTCCTCGAAATCACCGCCGCGCTGCTCTATCTCTACGGCTGGGAGAAGCTGGATGCGCGGCTTCACCAGTGGTACGGATGGATTTATTTTCTCGCCGCGTTCGCCAGCATGGTGGTGATTAACGGCATCATCACCTTCATGCTGACTCCGGGGAACTGGATCAAGAATCACAAGTTCTGGAGTGGATTTTTCAATCCAACAAATTATCCTTCGCTGGCGCTGCGCTTCGCCATTGCGCTGGCGCTGGCGGGAATCTACGCGTTGATTACCGCCAGCGTGCAGAAGGACGCCGCTCTGAAGGCGCGCATTGTGCGCTGGAGCGTATTGTGGATTGTGCCTTCTCTGGTCGTGCTTCCGGCGCTGGGGTGGTGGTACATCCGCAGGGTTCCCGCCGATGTGTGGGCCAGCGCCCGCGGCCCGATGCCCACGGGGACGCATTTCGCCATGCTGGCGGTTGTATTTTTGGCCGTGACGTTTGCGCTGGCCCTGCTGGCGCTGGTCAGGCCGGGCCGCATACACCTGGCGTTCAGCCTGCTGGTCGCGCTGGTTGCGCTGGCCGCGATGGGGTCGTTCGAGTTTGTGCGCGAGGCCATTCGCAAGCCTTACGTCATCGCAAACTATCTGTACGCGAACTCGCTCTACGCCGCGCAGATGCCGGGGGACGGCGGGTTCAGCGTGGATGAAGTCAACAACATTGGCATTTTGAAAACAGCGAAATGGATCAACGGCCGGGAACTGACCAGGGACAACCAGGCCGCGGTGGGCGGCGAAGTCTTCCGCGTGGAGTGCGAGAGCTGCCACACGGCGAACTCGTATCGGGGAATCAAGCACTACATTCAAATGCGGCAGTGGGATCAGAGCAAGATTCAAGCCATGCTGGGCGGCCTGGAATTCATGCACAACGGCGTGATGCCGCCCTTCGCCGGCACAGACGCGGAACGCGGCGCGCTTGCGGCGTATTTGACGACGATCCAGCCAATTCCTGCCACGCAGGCTGCTGCTGCCACTGACGGCAGAACGGTGTTCGAGCAGAACTGCGTCATGTGCCACCGGGTGCGCGCCGCCGATCCGCTGTTCAAAAATCTGCCCCAGGATCCAGGCGCGGCCGGCGATGCATTGAAGGATCTGACCAGCCTGTTTCCCCTCATGCCGGACCTGAAGCTGTCTGACCCGCAGCGCACCGCGCTGGTGCGGTGGGTGAACACGCAGCGCAGCGCGATGGGGCCTGGCGCCGCCACGCAAGGAGGGAACTGAACATGATGCAGCCCAACCTGATTCCGACAATGGACCCGAATCCGCTGCCTGCGCCCTACTGGGTCTTCCAGTTGCTCCTCATCGTGACCTTCTTCCTGCACATTGTCGCCATGAATTTCATGCTCGGCGGAGGCGTGGTTGCGCTCGCATCGAAGTGGCGTTCCAGGAATCGCGAGAATGGCAATCGCGTGTTCTTTGACGTCGCCAAAAAGCTGCCCAACCTGCTGCCGGCAACCATCACTCTGGGCATTGCGCCGCTGCTGTTTGTGCAGGTTCTGTACGGGCAGTTCTTTTACACTTCGTCGATCATCCTGGCCTGGCCCTGGTTTCTGGTCCTGGTGTTGCTCACCATTGCCTACTACGGCTTCTACTACGCTTCGTTCCAGAGCGGGCCGCATCATGGCAGAGCCGGCGCGGTGATGCTGGTCAGCGTGATTCTCGTCTTCCTCATCGGCTTCGTTTATGTGAACAACCTCACGCTGAGCCAGACGCCGTCCCGCTGGGGCGCGAAGTACTTTGCCAACCCGGCGGGATGGAACCTCAACCTTTTAGAGCCGACGCTGATTCCGCGCTATCTGCACTTCATGGTGGCAGCCGTGGCCATGGGAGGGCTGCTGCTGGTCTTCATGGCGTTGGCCAATTGGAAGCGGGACAGCGCGTACGCCCGTCAACTGTTGCAGTTCGGCGGCAAGACATTCATGTACGCCACCATGGCGCAACTGGCGGTGGGCATCTGGTTTCTGATCAGCCTTCCACGCGACCTGCTGCTGCTGTTCATGGGCGATAATCCCTTGGCGACGACTCTTGTCGTGGTGGGCATCGCGGGCGGAATCGGAGCGATCTTCCTCATGTCCGACGCCTTGCACAAGGAGAATATCCGTGTCGCCGCCTACTACGTGCCGGCCGTCACGGGCATCGTGATTCTGAGCATGTGCGTCATCAGAGACATCCTGCGCGATGCGTATCTGAAGCCCTATTTTCATCCCGGTCAATTCGTGGTGAAAACGCAGTGGGAGGTATTTCCGCTGTTTCTGGTGCTCTTCCTTGGCGGGGTGGTTCTGTGGTTCGTGATGCTGAAGCGATACGGGATGTTTGGCGGCGCGAAGGCGGCGGGTACGAAGGCCGGCGTGGATTCTTAAGCGGAGACGCACTCCTGAACTGTCGCGCATCTTCCACGCGCTCTTGAACCGCAGGCAAGCAACAACGGCGGGCGCGTGCGCATGCCGTGCGGTTCGCGCCGTCTCAGCCCTTGCGGCGGTAGAGGATCTGAAACTCGTAGCCGGAGTTGGCGGGGAAGAGGCCGGCAACGTGGCGCAGGCGCTCGGCCAGGGCCGGGGCGGTCAGCAGCGGGTACTCGCGCTCGCGCAGGTCGTGGTAGTCGAAGTCCACGGCCAGCGACAGCATATACACAGCCAGCGCATCGGAGAAGGCCGCCTCATAGAAGCTGTTGCGGGCGCGCTCGTCGATGATTTTCTGGCCCTCGCGGGTTTCCAAAGCGCGGCGGCGGGACTCCCAGGCGTCCTGGCTGGATTCGCCGCGGACCTGGGCCTCGGCCTGCGACCAGACCAGGGAGGAAAAGCTCTCCGGCACGCCCGCGGCCTCGACAAAATTGTGGGCCACGTTGATGAAGAACTCGAAGGCCAGGCCGAAGCGGTCCTCGACCAGCCGGGTGGAGAGAAAAACCGCCTCGGTGGATCCAAAGGTTGCGTTGCGGTGGCAGACTGCGCGGTCGCCCAGATCGACCGAGTAGGCGGGAGCGATCATGATTTCGCCGGTGTCGACGATGGCCAGGGGAACAAAGTAGTAGGCGCGGCGAGTGATGGCCGCCGACAGGGTGGCGGGCACGGCGCCCACCAGCCGCTCCAGGTCGGACTCGGAGATGCGCGTCTCCCCCCAGGCACCGTAGTGGATGCCATTGGGCGCCAAGCCGACGGTGGTCTGGGTTGCGACCTTTTCGGCGTGCCAAAGCTCGAGCTGTGCGCTGCTGCTCATCAACTTGTATTCTAGACGACAGAGGCCGCAAAGACGATGCATTCTCCTCAGACGAAACCCGCTGGAACCGTGCTTGGCTTTCCCCTGGAGGGCTTCGGGCTGTTCACCAGCCTGCTGCTTTCCTTTGCCGCCGCCTTCTTCACTTTTTTCGCCTCCACCTGCCTGGCGATCTTTGCCCTGCTGATCTGGAACGGGATTGGCGGCCACACGGTGAACTACGCCAACACTTACCGCTATGTCGGCTTTCCGGCCGGGGTGGTGGTGCTGGTGGTGGCTCTGCCGCTGTTTGGCGCGCTGTGGGTGCGGGCAAGGCTGCGCAGATAGGCTCTGCATCCGCGCGGATGGAGAATTTCGCGCCATGAAAAAGCGGCCTCCCGGTTGTGGGAAGGCCGCTATTGTTTTTGTGCGCAGTGTCCGCTCCCGGCGCAACGCCGGCGCGGGTGCCTAGAGGCCGGCGGGCCTGGGGTCGGCCGGGTCGAACTGGGCGACGCGAATCTTCTTGGCCAGGCCGATCTTTGACAGCAGCCAGATGCCATAGAAGTTGGGATCAAACTCATACCACCGCAGGCCGTGGCGCGCCGAGACCGGATGCGCGTGGTGGTTGTTGTGCCATCCCTCGCCGCCGGTCAGCAGCGCCACCCACCAGCTGTTGCGCGAGTCGTCGCGGGTTTCAAACCGGCGGCTGCCCCACAGGTGCGTGGCCGAGTTGACCAGCCAGGTGGCGTGGAGGCCAAGGGTGACGCGCAGAAACGCGCCCCAGAGCACCATGCCGATGGCGTTGCGGGGACCGCCGGTGAGCCATCCCAGGCCGAACAGCGCCACGCCGCTCGCGGTCAGGGGAATCCAGTGATACTTGCTCAACCAGACGTGGAAGCGATCGCGGCCCAGGTCAGGGGTATAGCGGCTGAGCACCTCGCTCTGGGCGTGCAGCGCATTGCCAAAGAGCATCCAGCCTGTGTGAGCCCACCAGCCGCCCTCGCGGGGTGTGTGCGGATCGCCCTCCTGGTCGCTCAACTGGTGATGGACGCGGTGCGTCGAGACCCAGAAGATCGGCCCGCCCTCCAGCGACAGCGTGGCGCAGATGCTCATCAGGTATTCCACCCACTTGGGGGTCTGGTAGCCGCGATGGGTCAGCAGCCGGTGATAGCACATGCCGATGCCGACATTGATGGCCAGGACATGAAGCACGGCCATCACCGCCAGGCGCTGCCAACTGAAGAAGAAAAACGCGGCCAGGGCGCCCGCATGAAACAGTGCGATGACCACCAGGGTCAGCCAGTTGACGCCGTCGCCCACGGTTGCGGCGCGGCCCATGCGGATCAGTGCGCGCGCAGGCACGGCGTGGGCTGTGGAGGTGGGTTCGTGTGCGACATCTGTAGTCGCCGCGGGGGAAGGTGCGGACAGAACTGAAGCCATTCGGGGAAAGATCCTTGGGGGAGCGGCAACAAGCCCACTCCGTATATATCAATTGTACGCGGAGTCAAGATTTCAGCTTCCGCCGAGGGTGGTTTCTCAGCGATGGGAGCGACGTTTCAACCGGCGTCAAGAGGCTGCGGGGGCGGAGGAAGGGGGCGGCGACGCCGCTCGAATGGCGAGTCATCGCCGTGACAGGAAATGGTTTGTGCGGCTCTCAGGGCGTCGTCTGGCTGCCAAAATAGCCGCCGCCGGTGACGAACAGCTTTTCGGCATTGCCCCGCAGCACGCGATAGAGAGCGAACTGGCGCTGGGTTGCGCCGCGCAGCTCGAACAGCAGCTCGCCGCGGTTGTCGGCCATGGCGTCCACGGCGTCAATCAGGCGCATGCGCGGCGTCTGGTCCAGGCGGCTGCCGCTGGTGACGCTCTTGAACAGCACCAGCAGGCTGCCGTAGAGGTCGGGCTGGGCAATCAGGGTCACGAACTGCTGCTGCGCGGGCGGGCCGTCGGTGTGGGCGGACAGAACCAGCGTGGCTCCGGAGCCGTAGGCCAGCTCAAAGACGCGAAACTGCTCGCCTTCGAGCGGCGCGGGCGCGGGCGGAGCCGGAGCGGCCTTGGCTTTCCTGCGCGTGGTGGACCGCTTGGGCGCGGGAGCCGGCGCGGGCGGCGGAGGGTTCAGGCCCAGAGCGCCGCGGGCGATGTCTTCCAGCTCTGCTTTCATTTTGAGTTCGTCAGCCGGGTTGGCCCAGGTGTAGTTCCAGGGATGTTCGGGGCGGTTGGCGGCATCGGAGACGGCCACCAACTGCTGCATGTCGGGCGGCAGGCCCATCAGGGTTGGAATCACCACGGGGCCGCTGCCGACAGATTTGCCGCGCATCAGGCGGGGACGGTCCGGGTCGGTGATGCCGGGCAGATCCTCAACGTAGCCTGTGTCCGCGGTCTTCTTCGCCTTGGCCCTCGTCAGGGTGGGCCGGTCTGAATCGTCGGCGGGCGCGGCGGCAGAGTCCCCGGTGGAGCTGGCTTTGTGCAGTGTGGGGCGATCGGGGTCTGGCGCGGGACTGGAACCGCCGCTTCCCGCGTCGTCGCTGCCCCTATCGTCGCTGGAGGTCTTCTTGTGCAGGGTGGGGCGATCGGAGTCGGCGGCCGGCGCCGGTCCGCCGGAACTGGGATTGGCGGCCCCGGAGCTGCCAGCACCGTTGCTGCTGGCCGTCGAGTCGCCGGGATGCGCCTTGCGATGCAGGACCGGCCGGTCGCCACCCTCATCGTCCACGCGGTTCAGCGCCAGCTCCGGCGCGGGGCGCTTGGGCGCGGCGCTGGGCATCGGCTTCCAATCGCCGAAACCCACCCACGAACCCTGTTCCTGGCCGGAGCCCTGAATATCGAAAAGCCCGATGCGCCTGCCGTCCTTCTGGAGTACGTACTCCACGCCGCCGTCGACGGCCAGCGGCTGGGGGCGCGCCAGGTAAACGCCGCCATCCTGAAGCTCGGTGCCGTCGTAGACGCTCACGGGCACGAGGCGGCTGGTCTTGGGCTTGCCCATCTCGCCGGTCCACTCCAGCACCGCCACCGCCCGCAGCGTGGGGGCGTCCTTGGCTTTTTTGGTGATCTGCCCTGGATATTGGGCGCAGGCCGGAAGCGCGGCCAGCAGCCCCAGCGCGGTCACGACTGTTAGCCCTATGAATAAAAGAGCGGCCCCTCGCGATGACACCGGACGCCCGGCTCGGGAATAATGCAAGCTGAGGTTCACTCCTTCTACCATACGAGGATTTTCCCCATGGAACTGAATCAAAAAGTCGCCGACTTCACGCTCGCCACCGACGAGGAGAAGTCCGCCAGCCTCTCGGACTACGCCGGCAAGCCGGTGGTGCTCTTCTTTTATCCGAGGGCCGACACGCCCGGCTGCACCATCGAGGCCTGCGGCTTCCGCGATACTTTCAAGAAACTCCAGGCCGCGGGGGCCGTGGTGCTGGGCATCTCTCGCGACACCCCCAGGGCGCAGGCCAAATTCCGCGCCAAATACGATCTGCCCTACACACTCCTTGCTGATGTAGACGAGAAAGTCTGCAATCAGTTTGGGGTGCTGAAGGAAAAGAACATGTATGGGAAGAAAGTGTGGGGCATTGAGCGCACCACATTTGTGATCGGCCCCGACCGGACGCTGCTGCACATCTTTCCCAAAGTCACGCCGGAAGGCCACGCGGAGGAAGTGCTGGCCGTGCTGAAGGAATGGAAGAAAGCGCACAAATAGGGGCTGGCGCGCGGCGTCTGCCGGGCCGCCTGCTGCCGCGCGGCTTCTTTGAGGCTTCGCCGCGGCAGGTAGCCCCGCGCCTGCTGGGCAAGCTGCTGGTGCACCGGACGCCGGCCGGCCTGCTGGCGGGGCGGATTGTCGAGGTCGAGGCCTACCTGGGCCCGCACCACCACCCGCCCGACCCCGCCGCCCACGCCCATCGCGGCCCCACGGCGCGCAACTCCGTTCTCTTTGGCCCTGCAGGCCACGCGTATGTCTACAGCATCTACGGCCGCTACTACTGCATGAACATCAGTTGCGAGGCTGAAGGGCAGGCCGGCTGCGTGCTGCTGCGCGCGCTGGAGCCGGTGGCGGGAGTCGGGCAAATGGCGGCCAACCGCGGCCTGCCCTCGGGTGCGCCCGCGCGCCAGCTCACCTCCGGACCCAGCCGCCTCTGCCAGGCGCTGGGCCTTACGCGGGCCGTCCACAACGGCCTCGACGTGACCGATGCCGCATCATTGCTGCAGGTGCGCGACGACGGCTGCGCCACGCCGGAAGTCCTGGTCACGGTCCGCATCGGCATCAAGGAGGCGGTCGACTGGCCGCTCCGCTTTGCCCTGCCGGGACACAAATGCGTCTCCGGACCAGGAAGTCTCACCGGCCGACGCATCTATCCGGCGTAGAATTCCGTCCTACAAGCAAGAAGTCATTCCAACCCGCGAGGAACCCCGCGCTTGAAGCTCTCTTCCCCGATGCTTTCCGCCGCGACGGCTGTGCTGTTGGCTGCCGCTTTTGCCGTCACCACGTTTGCCCAGGCTCCGGCGCCGCCGCAACCGCCCGCCGGCAGCCCGCCGCCTCCGCCGCACTCTTTTCCGGCACCCACGAATCTGAAAGTGCTGCCCAAGGACCTGACCGCCGAGCAGGTGCACGACATCATGCACAAGTGGGAGGCCGCGCTGGGCACCAACTGCAGCCATTGCCACGCGGCCGACCCGAACAAGATCGGTCCCGACGGGCGTCCGCGGCTCAACTTTGCCGACGACTCCAAGCCTGAGAAGGCCACGGCGCGGCTGATGTACGGGATGGTTGAAAACATCAACACCAACTACATCGGCAAGATCGACAACTCGGGCATGCCGGTCACCTGCGGCACCTGCCATCGGGGCCATACGGATCCGGAGCCGTTTGTCGCTCCGCCCGACAATGACCACGATCACGGCCACAACGGCCCGCCGCCCACCGGCGAAAAGCCGCCCCTGCCGCGCTAAGGCTTCCAGATGAAAGTGGCCACTGATCCCGCCGGAATGGTGGTGGCCACCAGCTTTTTATGGAAGCCGATGCGGAACGTCTGGCTCTGGGCGCCGGCGTTCAGGGTGTAGAGCACGACCGAGCCGTCGGGGTTGCGGAAGGCGACGTCCTTCAGCTGGGTCCCGGCCGGCTCATCCGACGCGATGCGGACCGCCCCAGGCAGCAGAAATTTGCTTGCCTGGCCCAGCACGTAGTAGTCCACTTCGGGCTTCACCTGGGGCCGTGCCGGGTTGGTCAGGTCGATGGTCACCAGGCCCCGGCAGGTGTCGCAGCCGCCCACAAAGGGGCCGTGATTCTGATCCGTGGCCAGCGCCCACAGCACATAGCTTTTTGACCAGTTGCGCGTCACGGCGATCAACTCGCCGGCCTCATCGGCCAGCACGTTGCCCTTCTGCCAGCTTCCGCCGCTGGACTCGGTCACCCACTGGTCCTTCCGCGGAAACTCCTCGTGATTTTTCGTCATCACGGAGGGGTCGCCGGCGTAGTGGTGCCAGGCGGTCCCGGCGGCCAGCGCGCCCGCCCTGGGGTCTTTCAGCACGGTTTCCGGATAGTCGGGGCGATCCCAGTTGTGGTCGTAGGCCATCACCTTGGGGCTCAGGTGCGCGGCGGCCAGGGCCGGCGCCAGCGCGTCGCCGAAGAAGGCTGCCTGCTCGCCGGCCAGCATTTGCATGCCGCTGTAGGTGAGCGGCGCATAGAGCGGCTCATTCTGCACGCTCAACGCCCACACCGGCACACCCGCCGCCTGGTAGCCCTCGATGGTCTTGACCAGGTAGTTGGCAAAGGCCGGGTAAAACTCCGGGCGCAGGCTGGAGGGCTTGCCGGTCTCCGGATTCGAGCCCAGCATCGAGCCCGACGTCTTCATCCATCCGGGCGGGCTCCACGGCGTCAGCATCACGTGAATCCCGGGGTTGAGGGCGAGGGCTTTTTGGAGCAGCGGCAGGATGTACTCCTGGTCGTGGGCCAGCGAAAAGTGGTCGAGGTGGGGATCGGACTCGCCGGCCGGCGTGGTGCAGGCCTTGGCCGTCTGCCGGCACAGGTCGTCGAAGGAGTAAAACGTCACTGCCAGGTCGGACGATCCGATGGGCTGGCGCAGAAAGCTCACCGCGATGCCATCCTTGCGGCTGAAGAGCGATTTGAAGGCGGCGTCGGTTTGCGCGGGGGTGAGTTTTTTGGCGAAGAGCCAGGCGGCAGAGTCGGTAAGCGAGGCGCCGAAGCCGTCGATCTCCTGAAAGCGCTCGGCGTCGTCCACGCGGATGAGCGGCAATGCGGCCAGGGAGGATTTGCCGGAGAAATGCAGTGTGGCGCGGTGCGAGAGGGCTTCCAGCAGGTCGGGGGTGGTCTGGTACACCGAGACCGACTGGGCGTCGGCCGCGGCAGTTGCAACGGCCAGAGCAAGGCACGCGGCAAAAATTGTAGAGCGCGGCATGGAGCCTCCTTCAGGCGGAAGGAGAATCGTAGTACATTTTTTGCGGCTTCGCTAAACCGGAGGGCGACCGCATCATGCGCGGCGTGGGTCTCGTGAGAAATCCCCGCTCTTTCCGCCGCTCTTGGCTTCGAGCTGAATGCTGCGGATGACGATGGATTTGTCCAGCGCCTTGGTCATGTCGTAGACAGCGAGCGCGGCCACGGCAGCGGCGGTGAGAGCTTCCATTTCGACGCCGGTGGGGCCGGTGGTGGCCGCGGTCGCGGTGATGCGCACGCCGCCCTCGGCAATCTCCGCCTGCACGTCCACGTGGGTGAGCGGGAGCGGGTGGCACATGGGAATCAGGTCGGCGGTGCGCTTGGCGGCCTGGATGCCGGCCAGGCGCGCCACTTGCAGGGGGTCGCCCTTGGGGTTGGCGGGCAGCGCCGCCAGCACCGCCGCGGAGAGCTCCACAAAGGCCGAGGCGGTGGCCGTGCGGCGCGAGGATGGCTTGGCGCTGACATCGACCATGGCGGCCTGGCCGGAGGCATCGAAATGCGAGAGTCGGGGCTGCGCGGATTTGGGCATGTGGTCCCTCAGGGTAGCAAAATGCGGACGATGGCGCCGGCTTCCAGGCGGCCGGATTCCTCGGGCACGACGACGAAGCAATTGGAGCGGGCGAAGGCAGCCAGGTCGCCGGAACCGTGCCAGGGAACCGTTGCAACCTGGGGAAGCTGGGCGGCCGGCGGGTTGAAATCGCAATGCGCGGGCAGGAAGCGGGTGAGCCCCGGCTTGCTGTGCCGGTCCGTGTCCCGCGCCAGTTGTGCCAGGGCAAAGCGTGGGCCGGATGCGCGGCTGCCCGCCCGCGCCGCCAGCACAGGCGCGGCAAACAGCAGAAACGTCACCGCCGAAGAGACGGGATTGCCGGGAAGGCCGAAGAACGGCAGGCTGCTCGTCCTGGCCGATTCCGGCCCGCCGGCGCCGCGGGGCACTTCGCCGAAGACCAGCGGCTTGCCGGGCTGGATGCGGACGCCGGTGAAATGGAAACGGGCGCCGAGGCGGGCCAGCGCGGGCTCGACCAGGTCGAACTTGCCGGCGGAGACGCCGCCGGAGATGAGCAGCAGGTCCGCCGCGACGGCCTGGCGGAGCGCGGCGTCGAGAGACTCGGCAGTGTCGGCGGCGGTGGGCAGCACCCAGGGATCGGCGCCGGCCTCGGCCACCAGCGCGGCCAGCATGGGCGCATTGGAGTTGCGAATCTGGCCGGGACCGGGCTCGGAGTCGACCGGCACAAGCTCATCGCCGGTGGTCAGAATGGCCACGCGGGGCCGGGCATACACATCGAGCGCGGCATATCCGCAGGCGGCGGCGAGGGCGACCTGCGCCGGGCCAACCCTGGACCCGGCCGCAAGCAGCGCTTCTCCCTCCCGAGCCTGCGCGCCCTGGGCCACGATGTTGTCGCCCGCGTGAATGGTGCGCGGCGGACGCAAGCGGACGCGCTCGCCGGCGTCTCGCTCGACATGCTCGATCATCACCACGGCGTCGGCGCCGCGAGGAACCGGCGCGCCGGTCATGATCTCCCAGACAGCGTGGGGCTGCAGCGGCCCGGCCGGTGCTTCTCCGGCATGCGTGGAGCCGGCGATCCGTAGAGGCGCGTGTGTGCAAGCCTCGGCGGCCCGGCAGGCGAAACCGTCGCGCGTGGAGCGGGCAAAGGGCGGTTGATCCTGATCGGCGGTGAGCGCGCGCGCCAGCACGCGGCCCGACGCGACACCCAGCCCCACGCGTTCGATTGCGGGCGGCCCGCCGCCCGAAGTACGCGCGTAGGCGGCCACCAGGGCCGCGGCTTCTTCGTAGCTGGGCAAGGTGGAGCTCATGGAATGGATTGTAGATGCCGGATGGGCCGCCCGCACCGCATGCAAAAATGCGCCGCAAAAAGGAAGGGCGCGCCCGGCAACCGGGAGCGCCCTTCGGCCCTGCACAGGCTCGGCTTACTTCTTGCTGGGCTTGCCGGCCTTGAAGCCGGATTCGATCTTCTGGCCAGCCTGTTGGAGAATGCCCTGCACTTCGGCGGCATAGGGGCCGGTCGGGGCCAGTTCCAGATACTTCTGGTAGGCCTCGGCGCAGCCGGGAGGCAGAATGATGCGCTGCGTCTTGGGGTCGACCGTAGCCTTCTGGATGAGTCCCTGGCCCTTCAGGTAATAGAGCAGGGGATCATTGGGATTCGACTTGATGGCCTCGTCGGCGGCCGCGACCTGCGCATCTCCGTTGCCGGCCTGGAAGAAGATTACAGCCTCGTTTCTGAGGTAGAAGCCTGCCTCCGTGGGATTGGCCTTGGCGGCGGCATCGTAGGCCGCATTGGCCTCAGGCACCTTGCCAATGCGCACATAAATCTCGCCCAGGCCGGCGTTGGCCATGCCCTGGATGGCGGGGTTCGGCTTCTTTGAAGCGGCGTCCACCTCCAGCGCCTTCTTGTAGGAGACTTCGGCTGCGTCGTACTTCTTGAGGCCGGCCTGAGCCAGCCCAAGCTGCGCCCACAGGACAGCGGCGTCGGGCTTGGCCGCGGTGTCCTTCGTCATGAGGGTCTCAATCTCGGTGTACTTTGCCGCCTTGATCCCGGCTTCCTTCGCTTCGACATCAGCCGTCGACGCTGAAGCGCCCAACTGCTGGACGGCCGCGGTGCGCGCGTTGTCGGCGTCTTTCACATCCTGGGTCACAGCTTTCAAGTCGGCATTGAGGTTCTTGATGACTTCGTTGGCCTTCAGCGCCTCGGAGTTATGCTTCTTCAAATCCTCCAGCTGCTTCTTCTCTTCGGGGGGCAGGGCGTCGATGTACGCTTGGCGGGACATGTCGATGTCCTGCACATTGTCCTGGCTGGCCACCACCTTCACGTCGTCGGCTTTGTCCGCCTGCTTGTCCGCCGCCATGCCCGGCGTACGGTAGATGACGGTGTACGTGCCGGCGGGGACCTCGCCTTTATAGTCGCCGTTTCCGTCGACCGGGAAAGTCCCCTGGTCAGTTGTCTGCGCGGAGAGTCCGGGTCCGGAAGCGGCGCGGTTGACCTGCACATAGGAGACCGTGCCGCCCGTCTGGGGCGCTCCGGTCGGGTTCGTCACGTGACCGTGAACCTTACCCGTTGGCACGCCAGGTTGCTGCGCAAGTGCGGGCAAGAGGGCGAATGCCAGTACACCCAGCCACAGTGAAAGGTTGCGTTTCATGTTCTTCTCCTTGGGAGCTGCGCGAACCATGCTGCCCGCGGGCTCAATCAAAAAAAGTTGTATTTTTCAACCACACATCGAAGCGCCAACAGCAGCTTCAGACTGAACTTGCGGCCATGCGCCACGCGGCAAGCACCAGCCACTAAGATACACGCCCGACGGCCGGGCATATAGATCACACAACAATCGTCACAATCCTCGCGGGACGGAAGTCAATCCGTTGGCCGCACCTATCAGCAGACCTCAAGTTAAATCCAATCGACTCTCCCGCACAAGCCTGCTTGGCAAAAGCGCTCTGCCGGGCTCATTTCTCTCCAGGCCTTTGCCGCAGCGAAGAGACCGCCGGAGCTGCCGGACACAGAATCATCCCACGAAGACGGGCCTGCATTGCAGTCTTCCAACTGTACTCCTCTGCATGGTAGTGCAGCCCGCGCTTCGCCCATTGTGGCCTGTATCACACCCTACAATGGGAACATGGCAACCACGATCCGCCCGGCAACCCCCGCGGATGTTCCTCTGATTCTCGCTTTCATTCGCGCCCTGGCCGCCTATGAACGCGAGCCGGACGCGGTGACGGCCACCGAGGCCGATCTGCTGCGCGACGGCTTCGGACCTAACCCCTTCTATTTCTGCCTGATCGCCGAGAGCGACGGCGTCCCGGCGGGCTTTGCCTTTTACTTTTTCAACTACTCCACGTGGATGGGGCGGCCGGGTCTCTACCTGGAGGACATTTTCGTTCATCTGGAGTTTCGCGGCCTGGGGATCGGCAAGGCGCTGCTGCAACAGGTCGCGGCCATCGCCGTCGAGAAGGGCTGTCCGCGCCTGCAGTGGGAGGTGTTGGACTGGAACACCCCGGCCATCGAGTTTTATCGCGCCATGGGCGCCGAGTTTCTGGATGAATGGCGCAACGTGCGCGTCAGCGGCGCGGCGCTGCGGCGGCTGGCGGGCGCGGAGAGAGAGCAGCCATGAACGTGCGCCCCGATCCCCGCGAAGACGAGCAGTCCACAACGTTCTCCGAGCCGAAGGCGGCTGCCCCACGGCAGGTGGTTCGCGTGATCGGCGGGGGCCTCGCCGGACCGGAGGCCGCGCTGACCGCCGCGCGCCTGGGCTGCCGGGTGGACCTTTACGAGATGCGCGCCATGGTGGACGGGCAACCGCGCCTGACGCCCGCTCATCAGACCACCGAGTTCGGCGAGCTGGTCTGCTCCAACTCGCTCAAAAGCGAATCGCCCCACACCGCGCCCTGGCTGCTCAAGCAGGAGATGCGCCGCGCGGGGTCCGCTCTTTTGCGCATTGCCGATGAAACCGCTGTCCCCGCAGGCCACGCGCTGGCTGTCGATCGCGTCGAGTTTTCGCGGCGCATCGGCGAGGCCATCGCCGCCGAGCCTGACATTCGCGTGATGCGCGAAGAAGTCACGCAACTGGACCCGTCGGAAGCCTATGGCCTGACCATTCTGGCCACCGGCCCGCTCACCTCCGATGCGCTGAGCCGCGAGATCGAGCGGATCACCGGCTCCGGACACCTGGCTTTTTACGACTCCATCTCGCCCATCGTGGACGCCGATTCCATTGACATGGAGCGCGTCTACTTTGCCGCGCGCTGGGACAAGGGCACGGCCGACTACATCAACTGCCCCATGGACCGCGCCGAGTACGAGCGCTTTCTCGACGCGCTGCTGGCCGCCGAGGCCGCCGAAGCCAAAGAGTGGGAGAAGCTCGACTACTTCCCACCCCATGCGTCAAAAGCGGACGCATGGGGACCCCGGTACTTCGAGGGCTGCCTGCCCCTGGAGGTGCTGGCCCGGCGGGGGCGCGACACGCTGCGCTTCGGCCCCATGAAGCCGGTGGGCCTGCGCGACCCGCGCACCGGCCTACGCCCCTGGGCCGTGGTGCAACTGCGCAAGGAAAATCTGCGCGCCGCGAGTTACAACCTGGTCGGCTTCCAGAATCACTTGAAATTCGGCGAACAGGCCCGCGTGCTGCGCCTGATTCCGGGCCTTGAAAACGCGCGCTTCCTGCGCTACGGCCAGATTCATCGCAACACCTACATCTGCGCGCCGGCACTGCTGGACGAGACGCTGCGGCTGAAAGCGCAGCCTGCGATCATGTTTGCCGGCCAGCTCTCCGGCGTCGAGGGTTACACGGAGTCCATCGCCACCGGCCTGCTGGCGGGAATCTACGCGGCCAGCCTGACTCGCGGCGAGCAGCCCACGCCCGCCCCGCGCGCCTCCGCCCTCGGCTCGCTGGTCCACTACATCACCCACGCCGACCCGAAGGATTTTCAGCCTGCCAACATCACCTTCGACCTGCTGGAGCCGCTCGAGGAAGAGCTGCGCAAGAAGGTCCGCGACAAGAAGGAGCGCCACCGCCTGGTCTGCGAACGTTCGCTGGCGGCGTTCGATGCCTGGTGGAGTGCGATGCCGCATCCGGCTGCGGAACTGCGCACTTAAATTTTGCGTAGATCCGTGGTACGCTGTGCCTTCCCCGGAAAGGTCTCAAATGCGCGCCATCTCTGCTGCCGATGCCATCTCCCCTGCCATTCAACGCACAAAGGAGTTCCTCTTCAGGCCGTTCAGTTGGGGAACCTATCTGAAGCTGGGCCTGGTCGCGATGATCACCGAGGGCTTCGGGAGCAATATGCGGTCGTCGTCGCACGGCTCTCATCCGGCGGAACACGGGCCGATGGTCTATTCGCCGTTCAACCTGCCGCCGTTATGGATCGCGGCGATTGCGGCAGCCGTGCTGCTGGCAATTGTTGTGTCGATTTTTGTGTTCTACCTCATCACGCGGCTGCGGTTTGCCTTCTTTCATTGCCTGATCCACAACACCAGGGAGATTCGGCCGGGTTGGTGGTTCTATCGGGAGCAGGCCACGCGTTTCTTCTGGCTGAGCCTGATGGTGGGATTTGGTTTTCTGCTGCTGGTCGCGGTGATCGCGCTTCCGTTCGTGGCTGGGTTCTGGCGGCTGTTTCATGAGACTCCGCCGGGCACCCAACCCAATGTGGTGGCGTTGCTGTCTCTCGCCCTGCCTTTGATCCCGATCATTTTTCTGCTGGTGCTGGCGGGGTTTTTGGCCGACCTGATCCTGCGCGATTGGATGCTGCCGCATTTCGCGCTGGAGGACGCAACCGCCGGCGAAGCATGGAGCGGGGTGTGGGCTCGCATCAAGGCGGAGAAGGCGCAGTTTTTTGCGTACGCGCTGCTGCGAGTGGTCCTGCCGGTGATCGCGATGATCGGTTTGGTTGTGGTGCTGATGATTCCGGGGCTCATCCTGGCCGGATCCTATGCGGCGTTCGAGTACGGTCTTCACTCAGCCTTCGCAAATGCGACGGGCTCAGCCGCGGTTGCCGGCGTTCTGCTCCAAGTCTTCTTCGGCCTGGTGACATTCGGCATCGCTCTGCTGGCCAGCATCTGCCTGGGAGGGCCTTTGAGCACGTGGGTGCGGGAGTACGCGCTGACGTTCTACGGGGGCCGCTACCGGGCGCTGGGAGACATCCTCTATCCGCCGTCCCCCGCATCGTGATCAACCCCGGATTGTCTGAGGATGCCGCGCTGGCGGCGTGGCCCGCGAAGAGCCGTGACCGCCGGCGCAGGAACCTTTCCAGCCTTGCCAGTGTCCAACAGATAGTAGGGGCAGGAGCCGCAAGCGAGCGGCCTCCGGAACGTGTACCCTGAAAGTTGGAGCAAGTTTTGATGCGTTGGATTGCAATTCTGGTGTGTTTGGCGGCGCTCGCAGGCGGCGGAGTCCGCGCCGAGGCGCAGGCTGCGCCCGCCAAAACCGCCCCTGTCACGCTCGATGTCCCCGTGCCGCCGGCCGTCAAGGCCATGGCGCTGCTGCCCGATGCGTTTGACGGATGGGTGACGGCCGAGCCGCTGAAGCCGGTGACGGATGCGGCCCAGGCCGACAGCGGCAGCGCCGCGGCCCTGAAAGAATACGGCTTTACCTACGGCTTGCTGGCCAGCTACAAGCGCGAGGGCGAGACCCTCACCGTGCGCGCGCTGCGCTTCGGCGACACCAGCGGAGCCTACGGCGCCTACTCGTTCTATCGCCAGAATGGATGGCCCAAGGAAGACATCGGCACCGGAGCCACTTCCAATCACAACCGGGTGATTTTCTGGCAGGGCGATACGGTGGTGGATGCGACGTTCTCGCGCATCGGGCCCATGTCCGCCGGAGAGATGCGGCAGTTGGCGCGCCGGCTGCCAATTCCCCATGGAAACCGGG
The DNA here is from genome assembly GCA_963716385.1 of uncultured Acidobacteriaceae bacterium. GTDB lineage: Bacteria > Acidobacteriota > Terriglobia > Terriglobales > Acidobacteriaceae > Telmatobacter. Next base: position 3,911,167 of record OY970305.1, on the reverse strand, counting down.
CCATCGCGCCGCCCATCCTGGCCAACCTGCCCCGCGCCTCGCTCGACAAGCAGACCACGCACTATGCGGTGGGGCCGGCGGGCTATGCCGGGGCCGGCGGAATGCTGCCGCCGGAGCTGGTGGGCTTTGATCGCGACGCCGAGGCGGTGACGGCCAACTACTCGCTGCAGTCGGGACCCGCCACGCTCACCCTCATCGAATACCCGACGCCCCAGATGGCCGCCGTGCAGGAGACAAAGATTCGCGACTACATCAAGGCGGGGAGCCAGGCGCAGCCGCCCTGGCCCAAGCCGCTCATGGATTCAGACCGCGCGTCGCTGGAGGTGCGCCGCAGCGGCCCGCTGGTGGCTCTGGTCAGCGGCGACGCCATTCCCGACGAGAGCCACAGGCTGCTGGAGTCGGTGCACTACGAGGCGGACCTGACCTCGATTCCCCAGCCGATGCAGTCGGAGGCCGCAAAGGCCGGACAGTTGCTGCTGGGCATTGCCACATTGTGCGTGATCGGCGCCAGCGCGGCGATTCTGCTGGGCTTCTTCCTCGGCGGCGGCCGGGCGCTCTATCGCCTTGCGCGGGGCAAACCGGTCTCTTCGGTCTACGAAACGGAGTTCATCCAGCTCAATCTGGGCAAGTGAGACGCTGAATTTATAGAGGGATGGCCTGGGCCGCACCCGAAGGGTAAATGGCGGCGCTAAACCTGTGGGAAACACGGCATAAACCCGAAGAAATACCCCGAAAAAACGGGGTTTGAAGGGGTCTAAAAGGCGAACATAAGGGAAATAGGCAGGGAGTCGTCGACAAAGGCCTTCTTGCGCAAATTATTGAAATATATAGAGTTATTTCGCCTTCGATTTATTCTTGACACTCCCTCCCCTCCCACCTACTATGCAGCCAGAAAGTTCTGATGGTTTTGCCTCCGTTGGAACTATTCTCCCTGAGGAAGGAGCTGCCCTGTTGCCGGGCGGCTCTTTCCGTTTTTGCGCGAGGAGATTGCGCGGGCGGCGCTGGCGGAAGGTGCTCCAGCCGCCGCCGCCGGACAGCCCTCTGGAACGGCGCCAACTTTACCGAAAACCCGCGCAACGATACAATCTTGAAGGAGCCGCCGACGTAGCTCAGTTGGTAGAGCAGCTGATTCGTAATCAGCAGGTCGTCAGTTCAAGTCTGACCGTCGGCTCCATGAGAACCGCTTAAAAATAAAGACATTAGAGCGCAAAATGACCTCTCGGAGCCGAGAGGTCATTCGCATCTTGGGGCTGTCCACGCGCCAGTGCTAGTCCCGGCTGCGCAGCTTGGAAAGCAGCCGCAGAATCTCCAGGTAAAGCCAGACCAGCGTGACCATGATCCCGAAGGCGCCGTACCACTCCATGTATTTGGGAGCACCAAATTGGACGCCCTGCTTGATGAAGTCGAAATCGAGCACCAGGTTCAGGGCCGCGATGGCCACCACGAACAGGCTGAATCCGATGCCGATGAACCCGGAGCCGTTGACGGCCATGAAGTGAACGCCGAAGAATCCCAGCACCATCTCCAGCAGGTAGAAGACCATGATGCCGCCGGTGGCCGCGATGATGCCGAGGCGAAACTTCTGCGTCACCTGGATCAGCCCCGAGCGATAGGCCATCAGCAGCACGAAAAGAGTGCCGAAGGTGAGGCTCACGGCCTGAATGGCAATGCCCGGATAGCGCAGCTCGAGCACCGCCGACAAGCCGCCCAGCACCAGCCCCTCCAGCAGCGCGTAGATGGGCGCCGTCACCGCGGACCACTCCTTCTTGAAGACGGTGACCATGGCGAGGATGAATCCGCCGATCAATCCGACCATCATCAGCCCCGACACCGCCGCCATATCGCGCGACTGCAGGAACAGATGCCAGGTCCAGCCCGCGGTGGCGATGGCGCACACCAGCAGCACGCCGGTCTTGTTCACCGTGCCGTTCAGCGTCATGCGGCTGGCTTCGTCAATCATGCCCCCATACTGCGCTCCGGGAATGTTGCGAAACGTGTTCTCGCTCAAAGCCGGGTTGGATGTCTTCATCAATGCCATCGTGTTCTTCTCCCTGTTGCAGATCCGAGCTGTGCTTCTGGCGGGGCGCGTCACGCGACACTTGCGCTCCCTCCTTGCATTTTAGATGGCCGGCGCGGTCAGACCGATGCATCCCGGCTCCGCCGCCAGGAGGCCGCCGGATTCCGGAGCCGGCCTGTGGCCCGTGGAATGTAGCCTCGGTCCGGCTGTCGGCGCTACCATGAGGGAGACACGCGGCCAGGTTCGATGAGCAGGGAGTTACGCACCCCGCGCGCCAAGGAAGCGCAGGCAAGGATGCATCTTCGCAAGATTCTTTTCCCGATCGACTTTTCCCCGGCGGCCATCGCCATGGCTCCCTCGGTCAGAGAGTTGGCGCAGCGCTTCAACGCCACGGTCACGGTGTTGAACGCGTTCAACGCCGTCCCCGAATACATTCACGGGCCCGCGCCCGACGACGCGCTCGTTGCGGACGGCGGACCCATCCCGTACTCGCCGGTGCTGATGGAACTGCGCGAGGAGCGGAAGCGCCGTCTTGAGGAATTTGCGCGCACGCATTTCTCCGGCATCGTCCATACGCAAAGAGTCGAGGATGGCGATCCTGCGATCGTCATCAAATGGGCCGCGGAGCAGGAGGCGGCGGACCTGATCATGATGCCCACCCAGGGCCTGGGCCGGTTCCGCCGCTTGCTTCTGGGCTCGGTCACCGCAAAGATCCTTCACGATCTCGCCTGCCCCGTGTGGACCAGCGCCCACGAGCCCGATCCGGCATCGAGGGCTTTGAGCGGCTGTCGCTCGATTCTGTGCGCAGTGGAAATGAACGAAGAGGCCGCCGGCCTGTTCGAGGCCGCTGCCTTTTTTGCCCGGGCTTACGGCGCGAAGGTATGCCTTCTGAACATCCAGTCCCGTTCCGATGCGCCAAGCAGCCGGCCTTCGGCCGAATCCATCCGAGTGGCCTTCGACCGGGCATGCAACGCCGGGGATAAGGCAATTGCCGTGGACGTTCATGTGCGCACCATGGATGCGGCCGTCGTGGAAGGCATTCGACAGGCCGCACGGGAAGAAGACGCGGACCTGGTGATTGTCGGCCGGGGCCACGCGCGCGAGACCTTTTCGCGCGCATGGTCGCATCTCTACACCATCATTCGCGAATCGCCGTGCCCGGTGCTCAGCGTGTAGGGAACGGCTCGTGCATTTGGCTTTGGGATTTTGAGGGGACGTCGAAGATGAGTGATCTGCAACGCTTCAAGGTGCACGCGGGCACGAAGGTGAACCTCAAGGAGGTTGACCCCTCGTTCAAGGACGGCCACGAAAGCCACGAATCGGCGGAGGAGGAAACCGCGCATTTTCAGAAGAGACTGCGCGAACTCCAGTATCTGCTCTACGCCGAACGGCGCCATTCCCTCCTGATCTGCCTCCAGGCCCTGGACACGGGCGGAAAGGACGGCACCATCAATCACGTCTTGGGCGCGATGAACCCCCAGGGCTGCCGGGTGGCGGCGTTTCGCCAACCCTCGGCCGAAGAGCTGGCGCACGACTTTCTGTGGCGGGCGCACAAGGCCGCTCCCGCCCGCGGAGAGGTCGTGATCTTCAATCGCTCGCATTACGAAGATGTGCTGGTCGTCCGCGTTCACAATCTGGTTCCTGAAGACATCTGGAGCAGGAGATACGAGCGGATCAACGCCTTTGAGAAGGGGCTCGCGGAGCATGACACCCACATTCTCAAGTTCTATCTGCACATCTCAAAGGAAGAGCAGCTGAAGCGCTTCAAAGAGCGGCTGGATGACCCCACCAAGCACTGGAAGATCAGCGAGTCTGACTACAAGGAGCGGGAATTCTGGGGCGATTACGTCTCCGCGTATGAGGATGCCTTGTCCCGGTGCAGCACCGAGCATGCGCCCTGGTTCATCATCCCCGCCAACCACAAATGGTTCCGTAACCTTGCCATCGCCCGCATCGTGGTTGAGCACCTTGAATCGCTGAAGATGAAATACCCCGAGCCCACCGTCGATCTCAAACACATCCGTCAGGAGTACCACGCGGCGAAGGACGAGTAAGTGAGTTCGCCCGGCGAGCTGGCGACTCGGCCTGCCTCACGGTTCATGTAACTGCCTCTATAACTCCCCGCGCCCGTGAAGCAGGTTCACCCGCCGGTTGGCCCACGAAACAGACTTGACCCAGCGGGTAGGAACCAGCACCGAGCGGCTTAAAATCCAGTCGCCGCCCTTGACGTTCAGATAGCCGAGATACCAGCTCACTTCGTCCAGGATGAAGCCCTCCAGGCGCCCCATCTCAGCGTCCGTAGCCCAGACTTCGTAACCGGTCAGGTCCCAGACACTGCGCAGGTGCGGGTCTTCCGTGGTGTGAACTGGGTAATTCATTCCGGTCGGAATGGAGGACGCGCCCAACTCCGTGTCCACCCAGTAGGCCAGCCATCCAAAGTAATCCCGCATGGCGATCTCCTGCTGGCGCGAGACCGGCTTTTCCGCGTCGACATCGGGGCTGTTGCGCACCTGCTCCATGGTCAAGTTGACGCGGAAGGCCTTGTGCGCCCAATCGGGCGACTCCACGGCCGTGATGGCAAGAATCACATTCCGCCGCTTCAGCCAGCTTCCCACGTCGACGACCAGATATCGAATCGTCCATGACTGATCGTCAAAAAGAAAGTTGCGGACCTTGCCGATCTCGCCATCCGTTGCACTTACCGAAGCTCCAATCAGCGTTTCCAGGTCGTGAAGCATTTCTCTCCTTCGGTTCGAATAGGTAGAACGGCAATCTTTTCAGCCTCTCGCATGTTTGCAGGGGCCCTGCTCGTGCTCCGGCTTCGATTCTTGCATCCGTTGCCATACTACTATTGCTCCATGCGGGCGGGCGGCCAGAGGCGCGCCCGGCGCGCAAGGTCTACATCGATTGGATAAGGCCCTGCAACATCTCCAGAAGAGTGCTGCGCAGGGAATGCAGCTCGGCTAGACCGACCCGTGCAGATGCGATTCGGTCTTCGGTCTTGAGGGCGAGAATCTCGGCGGCGAGGGCATGGATATGGCGGTGCAGCGCATGAATGCCCTGGAAGCCTGGCCAATCGCCGCGTCCGGCCGACGCTTCGGCATGCAGCCACGCGCCGAATCTGCAGTGGCGAGGATCCAGCACCGGTGCGGTGTACCGGTCTCCCTTGAGAAAGGCCTCAATGGCCGCAATCCAGGCCCTGAGCTCGACTCCGGCATACAGCAGCGGCCGGTCGGCTACATCGAACGGAGAAACACCGGCCCACTGCGGATGGGTGCGCCAGCCAGCCGACCAGCCGGGCAGATCGCCGGCCGGCATGGGCCTGGCGATGCCGTAACCCTGAGCCACCTGACAGCCCAGCCGAAGCAGCATCAGTCCTTGCTCCACCGTCTCCACCCCCTCGGCAACGGGCTCGCGGCGGAATGCGGTGACAAGCGCCAGCACGCCCTCCAGAATCGTCAGATCCTCGGGATCGTCGAGCATATCCCGGACAAAGCTCTGGTCGATCTTGAGCACGCTTGCGGGCAGGCGTCTCAGATACGTCAGCGTCGAGTAGCCGGTGCCGAAGTCATCCAGGGCAAACGACACGCCGATCTCTCTGCACGCGGCGATCACCTGGGAGACCTGGGCCATATCCTGTAGCGCGCTGCTTTCCAGCACTTCAAGCTCCAGGCTGGCGGGCGCAATGGCAGGGTGCGCGGCCAGCAGGGCGCTGAGACGATCGACAAAATCGGGCTGCTGCAACTGCTGGCCCGCAATGTTCACACTGACGGGGATGTCGAGACCGTCCGCGCGCCACTGCTCGATCTGCGCGAGGGCGCTGTCGATGACCCACTCGCCAATCTCGATGGCCAGCGGATGCCCTTCGACGACCGGAAGAAACTGCGCGGGCGGCAACAGGCCTCCTACCGGATGCTGCCAGCGCAGCAGCGCCTCCGCCCCCAGAACCTCTCCCGTGCGCATGTTCACCTTGGGTTGGTAGTAGAGCACGAATTCGTGTGCGTCCATGCCCAAGCGGATGCGCTCAAGGTCTTCATGATGGCCGCGCACACTGCGGTCCTCGCGGGGATCGAAGATCTGGTAGCGATTCTTGCCCTCCAGCTTGGCCTGGTACATGGCCTGGCTGGCCTGGCGCAGCAGCTGATCCGCATCCACTTCGTGCGGCTGCGGGAAGAACGTGACGCCAATGCTGGCCGAAACCTGAAGAACCAACTCCCCCACCTGCACGGGTTCAGCCACTGCCTGCAGCAGGCGAGCGAGCGTCGGGACGCTGTCCTCGGTGCTGGCCAGTTCCGCCAGGACCGCGGCGAATTCGTCGCCGCCGAGCCGGGCGAGCGCGTCATTTTCGCCCAGGGCCAGCTTCATGCGGCGCGTGACGACGGTCAGCAGCCGATCGCCGATTTCGCTCCCATACTGGTCGTTCACGGGTTTGAAGTCGTCCAGATCGAGACACACCACTGCCACTGGATGTCCCCCGCGCCGCGACTGATCCATGGCTTGATTCACATGCTCGGCAAGCAGGACGCGATTGGGAAGTCCGGTGAGCAGATCGTAATGGGCCAGGTGTTCGAGTATCTGCTCCTGTTCCTTGATGGACGAGATGTCGGTAAACATGGCCACATACTGCTGTGCCTTGCCCGCGGCATCCAGCACCGCACTGATGGTGAGTATCTCGGGGTAGACCCGGCCATTTTTGGCCCGGTTCCAGATCTCTCCCGCCCAGTGGCCGTTCTCGATGAGACTGCGCCACATCTCCGCATAAAACTCCGTGCCATGGCGGCCGGAGTTCAGGATGCGCGGATTGCGGCCCACGGCCTCGTCGCGGGTGTAACCGGTAATGCGGGTGAAGGCGTCATTGACATCTAGAATGGAGCCGTTCGCATCGGTAATCACGATGCCTTCAGAGGCGTGCGTGAAAACGCTGGCCGCCAGGTGGAGCCGTTCGTCGGCCTGCTTGTGCCGGGTCATGTCTTCAGAGAAGATGATGATCCCCCCGACATCGTCATGGCCTGTCAGCCAGGGCCGCACCTCCCAGCGCAGCCATTGCACGCTGCCGTCGGCTCTCTCAAAGCGGTCTTCGCCGGCCTGGATGGCTTCTCCCGCCAGACCGCGCCGATGCGCTTGTTTCCAGCGCTCCGGAATCTCCGGAAAGACTTCATAGTGAGAGCGCCCCACGACCTCACGGCCCTTGAGGCCGAAGTTCTCCAGCCAGCGGCGGCTGACGGCCAGATAGCGCATCTCGCGGTCGAACATGGCCAGCGCGGCAGGGGCGTGCTGAATGAATATGCGGAGAAGACCGCTGCTCTGGCGCAGGCTGGCCTCTGCCTGCACGCGCTCGGTGATATCGCGCGCGATTTTCGAGGCTCCGATCACCTTGCCGTTGGCGGACTTGAGAGGCGAAATGGTCAGGGAAACCGGGAAATGCCTGCCATCCTTGCGCACGCGCACCGTTTCACAGGCGACAATCCGCTCCCCGGAGCGCACGCGGCGCAGGAATTCCGGTTCCTCGCCGATCCGGTCCGCAGGGATGAGAATCGAGATATTCCGCCCGCGGACTTCCTCGGCCGTGTAGCCGAACATCCTCTCCGCGGCAGGGTTCCAGCTGGTGATTGTGCCATCGAGTGATTGGCTGATGATCGCATCGTTGCTGGTCTCGACGATGGCGGCCAACTGCCTGGCCGCGACCTGCGCCTTCACCCGTTCTTCCTCGCGGGCAAGATTGTCCAGGGCGAAGGAGACGTCTCCTGCGGCTTCGTCGAGGAGCGCGATTTCCTTGCTTTGAAAGTATCCGGGGGCGGAGGCGTAAATGCCGAAGATGCCGACAATGGCGTGATTCAGGTGAATGGGAAACGTGGCGGATGCGCGGAAGCCGTGCTTTTGCGCCTCGTCCCGCCACGGCAATGTCGCGGGGTCGCTGAAGTAGTCGTTGCAGATGTATGGTTTGCCGCTGCGAATCGCCCGTCCTGACGGGCCCTGACCCTCCGCCCTGTCGTCGGCATACATCGGCGCATTGGCCAGGAAAGCTGCGTGGCCGCCATATTGCGACACCGGAACAATTCTCTTCATCTCTGGGTCGACCCAGCCAAACCAGGCCAGCGCAAACCCGCCATACTCGACTGCGATACGGCAGATCTCGTGCAATAATTCGTCGCGCGTGTGCAGGCGCACGATGGCCTGGTTCACCAGCCGGAGTGCATCGTACAGCCGGTTCAGCCGCTCAATCTCAGAGGTGTACTTGTCGAATGGGTCAGCTGTCCGCACGCTCATGGCCACCGCCGGCCGGAGCCAACGAGACCGTTGATCGGCGTGACTCTCACACTGAGATGAAGGGCGGCCTGTGCGCTGGGGAAGTCTTGCGTGATGACGCCGGGCAGGGTGTCTACACTTTCGCTAACCGAAAAAACCTTCCGCGGTCTCGTCGATCCTATGCGCAAAGCGGTTTCAACCATAGGCCCATTCCTCATCGGGGAAGCCGCGCCGGGCGGTTAGCGCGGTTGAGTATCGAGAAGCTCAAAATAACATGATAAGCCATAATATGCACGGTACTTTCGGGTCATGGCCTCGCCAACCATGGCAGCGCCGAAGCATCTGCATGCGTTCCGGCGTCACTGCGACGGTGCAGGAGCTCGCTGCTCCGGCCCGCCTGCCTGGTAGCTTGCGCGCGTCTGCAATTCAGCCGAGCATCTCGAATTTGTGCCTCGATTTCCACAGAAATCCAGGCCAATGGACTTAATGAACCAAATCAAGCACCAGTTATCCACTCACTTTTTATTGTTCCTGTGATTCGTATCTGCTTATCCACGCTTATTCTTGGCATAATCGCAGCAAGAGCGGTTCCTCCGTAGCTGTTCCAGGAGCCAGGTCCAGAACCAGAGTCGGGGATTCGAGATCCGCAAGCACAGTTCGAGACCCGAAGCCGAGCCGGACGCACCACGGGAGCATGGAAGAGTGACCAGCTATAGCCGTCAGGACGTGTTGCGTATCCTGCAGATCAGTTCCCACCAGCTTCAGGGGTGGGAAAGGGCCGGCCTCATTGCTTCGCAGCAAGCCTTCACCTTCCAGGATCTCGGGCAGTTGCGGACCCTGCGCGCCCTGCGCGAGGACGACGTGTCGGCCGCCTCCATCCGGAACTCGATTGTGGCCATGAAGGCGGTAGCCGGCATGGCGAACCCTCTGGTGGAGGCGAGTCTGGTGCGGACCGGCACGCGGCTGGCCTTTCGCTGCGACGGGGCGATGGTGGACCCCATCCGCCGGCAGTTGCTTTTCGACTTTGAGCGCCTGGACCGGATGGGGCGGCAGCCGGCCGCCTCCGGGCCCTCTCCGCTGCGCCGTCCGGACGCGGGCGCCCCGCTGGGCGTGCAGGACTGCTTTCTGGCCGCCGTGCAGGCCGAGGAGGCGGGCGAGAAGCAGCAGGCGATCGCGCTCTACCTGCAGATGCTGGCGCGCGACCCGGCCTACGCACCGGCCTACATCAACCTGGGAACCATCTACTTTCACCTGCGCCAGTTCGGCCGGGCAGAGGAGCTTTATCGCCGCGCCACGGAGACCGACCCCGGATACGTGCTGGCGTTTTTTGATCTCGGCAATGTGCTGGACGAGCTGGAGCGGCCGGACGAGTCGATTGCCGCCTACCGGCGCGCCGTCGAGCTGGCCCCGCGCTATGCCGATGCGCACTATAACCTGGCCCTGGCCTATGAGCGCAAGGGCGAGCATCGGCCGGCGCTGCGCCATTGGCAGGCCTATGTGCGGCTGGACCGGAGCGGTCCGTGGGCCGACCACGCCCGCGGCCAGATTCGCAAACTGCTCGATCGCGAGAAGTTGTCCATCGCCTGGCGCGCGGACGGGTTTATTCCGCCACGGAAGCAGGCGGCGGCGCTGGAGCTGGTATGCGGGCAGCCTTCGGCCGGATAAGCGGCGCCCTCCCCGCCCCCGGCCGCGGCCCGCAAAAAATGAGCCGCGCTCCCGTACAACTTTGTCGCGGAATCGGAGTCTACCTTATCAGGGACACGTGCGTGTTGTGCCCCAGGAGGTCGCCGCCCAGGGTATGCAGAGCAAGGTACGCAGAGGATCGGCGCCTGTCCATTTTCCCCTTCATCCCTTACCTCCCGGTACTGAGCCGGGCGGCTTCATTTAGCCTTTTTTGATCACACACGGAGTTGGTTTTTCCGTGTTAGCATATCTGGACCCTAAGCGGTTCAATTCACAAGGATGACTATGAAGACGACGCTTGAATTCCCAGGGCGAAAGCAGCTTCGGATTTGCGGATGGATCGCCGCCTGCATGATGGCGGCAACTGTTCTTGGCGCGCAGACGCCGGCTCCCCGCCTCCATTCCGAGATTTCCAGTTCAGTAATGACCCCATTGAAGGGTTCGCTCAACCCGATGGCGCGGGCGCAGTTTGACGCCGGACGGATGCCCTCCGATACCCGCCTCACCGGCATGAGCCTCGTCTTCAACCGTTCGGCGGCGCAGCAGGCCGATCTGGAGGCGCTGGTCGCCGCGCAGCAGAATCCCGCCTCGCCGCTCTATCACCAGTGGCTCACGCCCGACCAGTTCGCAGCCCGCTTCGGAATGGCGCAGGAGGACCTGGACAAGGCGCAGCTCTGGCTGCAGCAGCAGGGTTTCTCTATCGACTCGGTGGCCCGCAGCAAGAACTTTATCCGCTTCTCCGGCACCGTGGGCCAGGTGGAGATGGCCTTCCAGACCCAGATGCACTACTACAAGATGGACGGCGCGCAGCACTTTGCTCCGTCCACCATGCTGTCGGTGCCCTCGGGGCTCGCGCCGGCCGTCGAGATGGTCAGGAATCTGAGCGACTTCCGGCCCCGGCCGATGCACGTTCTCGGCAACCCCGCGCGCACCCGTCCGGCGTTTTCCTCCAGCCAGAGCACCAGCGTGTTTTTTGCGCCGGGCGACATCAAAACGGTCTATGATTTCCCGGCCACCGGCACCGGCTACATCGGCACCGGCCAGTCGATCGCCATCATGGGCCAATCGGCCATTGTGGCCAGCGATATCACAAATTTCCAGAACGCCGCCGGGCTGGCACCGAAGGCTCCCACACAGTATTTGGTGCCCAGCACGGGCAGCTCGACCGTGTATACCGGAGACGAGTCCGAGTCGGACATCGATCTGGAGTGGGCGGGCGCCATGGCTCCCGGCGCCACGATCTTTTTTGTCTACACCGGCAACAGCGCCAACAACAATGGCGTCTTCGACTCGATCAGCTATGCGGTGGACCAGGACATTGCGTCCATTCTCAGCGTCAGCTATGGCGCCTGCGAGTCAACCCTGGGCGGTTTCAACCTGGAATCGGTCTTCCTGCAGGCGGCAGCGCAGGGGCAGACCGTGATTGCGTCCTCGGGCGATTCAGGCTCTACCGCCTGCTCGGGCGACACCGGCCTTAGCGTCACTGCGCAGCAGGCTCTCGCCGTCAATTACCCCGCCAGCAGCCCCAACGTGACCGCCTTGGGCGGCACTGAAATCTCACAGGCCAATGCGGCTTACATGACGCAAGGCTCGGCGTACTGGACGGCGGCCAGCGGCTCCGATGTACTGACCTCCGCGCTGCAACACATCCCTGAAGTGGCCTGGAACGATGACGTCTATGCCATTAACAATGGCGCCACCTCGCTGAGCGCAACCGGCGGCGGAGTCAGCACGCTCTGGTCCCGGCCCTCCTGGCAGACCGGCGTCCCCGGTATCCCCGCCGGCAGTTTTCGCCTTCTCCCGGATATTTCCCTGTATTCCTCGCCGAGCTACCCCGGCTATCTCTACTGCTCCAGCGACTCCTCGGTGGGCATCACCGGCAGTTGCGCGCACGGATTCCGTGACGCCAACAGTCAATACCTGACCGTGGCCGGCGGCACCAGCTTTGCCGCGCCCATCTTTGCCGGCATGCTGGCCATCATCAATCAGCAGCAGGGCTATACAGGCGGACAGGGCCTGATTAACCCCGAACTCTACACCCTGGCCGCCGCCAGCACCACCTATGCCGCGGCCTTCTACGACATCACCAGCGGCAACAACGAGTGCGCCTCCTCGCTGGGGTCCACGTATTGCAGCAGCACCAGCGGGAGCGCCACCAGTTACACCACCAACACCGGCTATGACGAGGTGACGGGGCTGGGTTCGGTCGATCTGAGCGTGCTGGCGGCGGCCTGGCCGGCCAGCAGCACTTCCCTGATTGCGACCACGACCACCGTCTCCGCGTCCAGCGCCACGCCGGCCCTCAACGCCTCCGACACCTTCACCATCACCGTCACTCCAGTCAGCGGATCCACCGCGCCCACGGGCACGGTTTCGGTGACCATCGACGGCGGCACGCCGGTCACCGGCGTCGCGCTCACCGCGAGCGGCAGCAGCGCCGTTGCCACTTACCAAACTTCGTTCGCGACCACGGGGGCGCACTCGGTTCTGGTCAAGTACGGAGGGGACTCCACATTCGCGCGCTCGAGCGGGGTGACTTCCGTCACGGTTCCCGGCTCCAGTTCGGGCTCCGGCACCTTTACGCTGAAGGGAACCAACGTGACCGTCAGCCAGGGGAACACGGCAGCTTCCACCATTACCGTGACGCCTGCCAACGGCTACAAAGGGACCGTGTACCTCACCTTCGACACCTCCAACGACACCGCGCTCGCGAATCTGTGCTACGGGTATACAACCACCCTCAGCAACGGCAGCGGCTCGGTGACGGTAACCAGCGCGACCACCCCTGTCACCACGCAGCTGTCGTTTGATACCAACGCCTCTGATTGCGTGGCCTCGGCGGCGCAGGGCGGCGCGCGCACCATGCGCCGGCTGCTCCCGGTCAAGTCCGCCGCGAACTCAGGCCCGTCCGGCCCCAGCCCCGCTCCCCTCGGCGCAGCCCTGGCCGGATTGCTGCTGGCCGGGTTCCTGGGCCGGTCCTCGCGCAGGTTCCGCAACCTGGCCGGGCTCATCGCTCTGCTGGCAGTCGGCCTGGCGGTCTCGGCCTGCGGCGGTGGCGGCAGCTCCGGCGGCGGCGGGGGAGGCACCCCGCCGGCTGACCCGGCCAAGGGCACCTACACCATCACCCTGACCGGACAGGACTCGGCGACGGCAAGCATCACCGCCCAAACCACTTTCACCCTCACCATCAACTAACCCATCTCGGGGCAAACCGGGGGCAGACGCCGCAACAGGCGCCTGCCCCTTTCTCTTTTGCCCCGTCTCTCGGGCCCGGGCGCCAGCCCGCCTCCGCTTTTGATACACTGCGAGGCCGGAGGCAGCATTCCCTTGGCCGACACCAGCCGCACCCCGTCCCCGCTCACGCAACTGTCTGAAGAAGAACAGCTTTTCTACTCCACGGTGCGCAAGTTTGCCGACGAGACCATCGCTCCGCTGGTGCGCCAGATGGACGACGAGCAGCAGCTTGCGCCCGGCCTTGTCGCCCGCCTCTTCGCGCTGGGCCTGATGGGGATCGAAATTCCCGAAGAACTGGGCGGCGCCGGCGGCACTTTTTTTGACGCCGTTCTCGCCATCCAGGCCGTCTCTACCGTGGACCCCGCCGTCGCCGTCCTGATCGATGTGCACAACACACTCACCATCAATGCATTGCGTCGCTGGGGCAGCCAGGCGCAGCAGCGCCGCTGGCTGCCGTGTCTGGCCGCCGACACGGCGAGCGCGTATGCGCTGAGCGAGGCCGCCTCGGGCTCCGACGCCTTCGCCCTGCAGACCCGCGCCGAGCCGGTGCAGGATGGTTTTTGCCTCAACGGCCGCAAGCTTTGGATCTCGAACGCCCGCGAGGCTGGACTCTTCATCGTCTTTGCCACTCTGGACCCGGCCGCCGGCTATCGTGGCATCACCGCCTTTCTGGTGGAAAAAGGCGCGCCGGGCTTCACCGTGGGCCGCAAGGAAGACAAGCTGGGCGTTCGCGCCAGCAGCACCTGCGAGCTGGTCTTTGACAACTGCGTGATTCCCGAAGAGAACCTGCTCGGCGAGCGGGGCAAGGGTTACAAGATCGCCATCGAGGCGCTGAACGAGGGACGCATCGGCATCGGCGCGCAGTTGCTGGGGCTGGCCGAAGGCGCCTGGGGCCACGCGGCCCGCTACGCCAAGGAGCGGCGCCAGTTCGGCAAGCCGATCGCTGAGTTTCAGGCGGTCGAGTTTCTGCTGGCCGAGATGGCCACCGAGATCGAGGCGGCGCGGCTGATGGTCTACAACGCGGCGCGCCTGAAGGACACGGGGCAGCCCTTTGTGCGCGAGGCGGCCATGGCCAAGCTGTTCGCCTCGCAGGTGGCCGAGCGCGTGGCCAGCCAGTGCGTTGAGATCTTCGGCGCCAATGGCTTTGTGCGCGACTACCCGGCGGAGAAGTACTACCGCGACGCCAAGGTGGGCAAAATCTACGAAGGCACGTCCAACATGCAGCTGGCTACGATCGCCAGACAGGTGCTGGGGCGCTAGTTGCCTCAGTGACGCAGGGCGCGTGGCGCATTCAGGCCCCCGCATCCGGGCTCCCTCATACAGGCCCCCGGCGCGTTTGATTCCGGGGTACACTGGCGGGCATGGAGAACGAGCGCATCCGCGAACTCTGCCTGGGGCTGCCGCATGTGGTGGAGACGGTGAACTGGGGACATCACCTGGTGTACTTCGTGGGCGACCGCGACATCGGCGGCAAGATGTTCGCCATGACCGACCTGGACGGCACCGGGACCGGGGTGCTGTGGTTCCACTGCGGGGCGGAGCGCTTCCACGAGTTGCTGGAGAGGGAGGGAATCATCGCCTCGCCCTACCTGGCCAGGGCTTTCTGGGTGACGGTGGAGCGCTGGGATGTGCTGCGGGCCAGGGAATACGAGGACGAACTGCGCCGGGCCCACGCGCTGATCTACGAAAAGCTGCCCAGGTGGACCAAAACCGTGCTGGCGTTGCCGGAGAAGGAACGCGCGAACGTGATCCGGGAGCGCAAGAAGCTGCTGGCGGCGCGCGGCGCGGGCTGCGCGGGCGGAAAGAAAAGGCCGAAGGCGGCCGGGTGAGGGGCATCCGGCTGGATGGCCCGCGGCGGGAACCGCGACGGCGCTTCGCGCGTATCTTTGGGGGAACGGTTGCGGGTGCAACGGTGCGCAATGAGGCGCTGAAGCCATGGTGAAGTTTTTTTTGTGGTGCATTCTTCTGGTGATGTGCTGGCCGCTGGCGCTGCTGGCGCTGGTGCTGTATCCGCTGGTGTGGCTTCTTCTGCTGCCGTTTCGCCTGGTGGGCATCGCGGTGGGCGGCGTGCTGGAACTGGTGAGCGCCATCATCTTTCTGCCGGCCCGGGTCCTTCGGGCCATCTGAGGCGCGGCCATTGAGCCGGCATGAACGCAAGGCATCGTGGGTTCCTGCCCATTCCGCATAAAACGCGGAGAGGAGGGGGCGCCCGGCCTCTTTTCTTTTGTTCCTCCGGTGTCTCGGGCGGCTGTTCGCCCGCTGCCCTCGACATCTCTCTTGAAAATGCAGTAGTTTTGACCCTATGGCAGGTGTTTCGCTGTTGCTGGAGGGCAAGGTCGCGCTGATCACCGGCGGCTCGCGGGGAATCGGCGCGGAAACGGTGCGTCTGTTCGTTGAAGCCGGGGCGCGGGTGGTCTTCAGCTACCGCCAGGCGCGGGAGCAGGCGCATGCGCTGATGAATGAATGCGGGGGACTGGACCGCTGCGTGGCGCTGGAGCAGGAGCTGAGTTGCGTGGCCGACGGGCGCGCGCTGGTGGCGGCGGCGGTGGCGGCCTTTGGGCGGCTGGACGTGCTGGTGGCCAACCATGGCATCTGGCCGGCCGAGGATGTGCCCATCGAGCTGATGGTCGAGGAGCAGTGGCGGCGCACGCTGGCGGTGAATCTGGACTCGGTGTTTGGCCTGGTGCAGGCGGCGGTCACGCAGATGGAGCTGCAGGGCCGGGGCGCGGACAACATGGCCGGGCACATCGTGCTCATCAGCTCGACGGCCGGTCAGCGCGGCGAGGCCCTCCACGCCGACTATGCCGTGACCAAAGGCGCGCTGATCAGTCTGACCAAGAGCCTGTCGAGCGAACTGGCGCCGAGGGGGATTCGCGTCAATTGCGTGGCGCCGGGCTGGGTGGCCACTGAGATGTCGGCTGCCGCGCTGAGCGACCCCGAACTGGGTCCACGGATCGCGGCCAGCATTCCGGTGGGACGTGCGGCGCGCGCGCGGGAGATCGCCGGGCCGGTGCTGTTCCTTTGCACGCCGATGGCCGCGTTCATCTCCGGCGAAGTGTTGAACGTGAACGGCGGCGCGGTGCTGGCCGGCTAGGGTTCTGACGGACTGCAGGGAGAACAGATTCATGCGGAGATTTTTGGCTCTGACCCTCGTGGCGGTTCTTCTGGGAGCGCCGCAGGTCACGCGGACGCAGACGCCCGACGATGCCGCGGCGCAGAATGCCGCCAAAGCCCGCGCCGCGCTGAACGCCATGGTGCAGGCCCTGGGCGGGCAGGCCTGGCTGGACATGAAGAACCAGATGCGCCACGGCCACCTGGCGGCGTTTTACCACGGCCAGCCGGACCTGGGCACCACGGAGTTCTGGGAGTTCCACTCCTGGCCGGACCGCGACCGCGTTGAATACACCAAACACCGCGACGTGGTGCAGTTTTATGTGGGCCGCGAGGGGTGGGAGGTGACCTACCGGGGCAAGAAGCCGCTGCCACAGGAACAGGTGGACGACTTTCTGCGCCGCCGCGACCATTCCGTTGAGACGGCGGTCAAGGTGTGGCTCAAGGATCCCAAAACCATCCTTGTCTACGAGGGGCAGCGGATGGTGGAGCGGCATCTGGGCGATCAGGTGACGCTGATTTCGCCACAGAACGAGGCGATCACGATCTTGATGGACACGCAGACTCATCTGCCGCTGCGGCGCAGCTTCCAGTGGCGCGACCCGGTCTACAAGGACAAGAATCTCGACGCCGAGGAGTACGCCGACTACCACGTGGTGGACGGGCTGCCCACGCCGTTCAGCATCACGCGCTACAAGAACGACGAGATGATCCGCGAGTTGTTTGTGGATCGCGTGGAGTTCAACCGGCAGCTCCCCGACGACTTCTGGAGCGTGGAAGCCGCGGCGCGGCGCATCAAGAAGTAGGCCGGCGCGGCGCAGTCACTGCATCGCCTTCGTTATAATCCTGACGAGCGCGATGCGGCACGTCCGCACGCTTTCTGGAGCCAGAGAATGACGTTCGACATCCAGGAGATACTGGACTTTCTTCCCCATCGCTACCCGTTTTTGCTCATCGACAGGATCGTTGAGTTCGAGCCCACCAAGCGCCTGGTGGCGATCAAAAACGTGACCATCAACGAGCCGTTTTTTCAGGGCCACTTTCCCGGCTATCCCATCATGCCCGGCGTGCTGGTGGTGGAGGCCATGGCCCAGGCCGGCGGCATCATCATCATGCACGAGCTGCCGGACCGCAAAGAAAAACTGGTGGTCTTCACCGGCATTGAGCGCGCCAAGTTCCGCCGCCCGGTGACGCCAGGCGACCAGTTGCGCATCGAGGTGGAGGTGCTGTCGATCCGTCCCCGTGCCGGGCGCATCCTGGGCCGGGCCATGGTGGACGGCAAGCTGGCCTGCGAGGCCACGCTCACCTGCCAGGTGGTGCCGCGGGTGCGCGAGCCGCGCGCGCAGGCGCCCCAGCCGGCCGCGGAGCCAGCCGAGTGAGCGTTCATCCCAGCGCGGTCATCGCCCCAGGGGCGGTGGTTCCCGCCTCCTGCACGGTCGGCCCCTTCTGCACCATCGGCCCCGAGGTCGTGCTGGGCGAGGAGTGCACGCTCATCTCCCACGTGGTGCTCGACGGGCGCACCCGCATCGGCGCGCGCAATGTCTTCCATCCTTTCGCTGCCGTCGGCGTCGCGCCGCAGGACCTGAAGTACAAGGGCGAGCCCACAGAGACGGTTCTCGGCGACGACAACACCATTCGCGAGTGCGTCACCATCAGCCGCGGTACCGAGAAGGGTGGCGGCGTGACCCGCATCGGCTCCCACTGCCTGCTCATGACCTGCGTGCACATCGGCCACGACAGCCTGGTGGGCAACCACTGCATCCTGGCCAACGCCGCCACCCTGGCCGGCCACGTCATCATCGAGGACTACGCCAACGTGGGCGCCTTCTGCCCGGTGCACCAGTACTGCACCGTGGGCACGTACGCCTTTATCGGCGGCGGAACGATTGTCACGCAGGACGTGCTGCCGTTCTCGCTGACCTCGGCGCGGCGCGAGAACAAGGCCTACGGCATCAACAAGGTTGGCCTCCAGCGGCGCGGCTTCTCGCCGGAGCGGCTGAAGACGCTGCAGAAGGCCTTCCGCCTGCTGCTCGCGGCCAAGCTGAACACCTCGCAGGCTCTGGAAAAAATCAAGCAGCTCGAAGGCGAAGACGCAGCCCTGCTCGCCGCCTTCCTCGAACGCAGCCATCGCGGGGTCATCAAGTAACGTTGCAGCAGAAGGTTTGAGTCATTTGGAGGACCCATGAATGGTCGCGGCTTGTTAATCTGCTCAATGGCAGCGTGCCTCGCTTTTCCTTCAAGGGCTCAAGAAGCAATCTCGGTCGATCAGGCCGTTCTCAATCAACACGTGGATCATCGCGTTCCCCCGGTGTATCCGCCGATCGCCAAGGCCGCGCACATTCAGGGCTCGGTTGTCTTCGAGGTTCGGGTTGGGGTTTCTGGAAAGATCGAGTCAATGAAAGTTGTGAGTGGCCCTGCAATGCTGCAGCAAGCTGCCATCGATTGTCTGAAACAGTGGATGTTTCACCCCTTTGAGAAGGATGGCACTCCGGTTCCGGCGACTGGGCAGATGTCGATCATTTTCATCCTGAGCGACTATCACCCAGGTCCAGGAGATGAGCAGATCGCGGACCGCTATTTTCCGCTAGCGGACCAATGCAGGAAAGCCGTTTCGGCAAGAATCGACAGCGCGGGTGCGGAAGGAGTCTGCAAGCAGGCCGCTGAAACCGCTGAGAAGTTTGGGCCAGACGTGCGCTTCATCGAAAAGCGCTCTGCATTTGTGTATGCAGCCACGGCCTGTGCAAACAATCGGGATCTGACAAACGCGTTGGCATGGGCGGAAATGGCGGTCGAGACAGTCAAGCTCGGCCATGACGACAATTCCGGGGATAATGCCGCCTACTCCACCAAGGGAACCATAGAAGGGCTTCTAGGCGATCTGCCAGCCGCGGACCGCGACTTGGCTATGGCGGAGGATTTTAGCCGTAAAGGGATTACCTGGGTTGAAAAGGAAGCGCCGAGCCTACGAGCGGAGTATGTTCGCCCCTTTGTTAGGGACTTGCAGTTCCATGCACGAGTTCTCCAGGCTCTGAATCGACCTGATGAAGCCCAGAAAAAACTCGATGAAGCAGCGAAATACAAATAGCGGGCGAGTGGGCACAGCCATGAGACAAGACCAGGCTCAATGCGCTTCAATCCGGTGGGCATCATGAAACTCGGCCTCATCGCCGGCAACGGCCGCTTTCCGTTTCTGCTGCTGGACGCGGCGCGGGCCCAGGGGCTGGCCGTGACGGTGGCCGCCATTCGCGAAGAGACCGACCCGGAGATTGACCATCGCGCCGCGACGGACGCGCACATCACGGTGCACTGGCTTTCGCTGGGCGAGCTGTCGCGGCTCATCGAGACCTTCCACAAGGAAGGCGTGCAGAAGGCCGTGATGGCGGGCCAGGTGAAGCACAAGCAGATTTTTTCCAGCATCCGCCCC
Organism: uncultured Acidobacteriaceae bacterium; assembly: GCA_963716385.1. Classification (GTDB taxonomy): domain Bacteria; phylum Acidobacteriota; class Terriglobia; order Terriglobales; family Acidobacteriaceae; genus Telmatobacter. The sequence goes on along the minus strand of OY970305.1, from coordinate 3,891,452 downwards.
GACTGGCGGCTGGCCAAGCTGCTGCTGAACCTGCGCACGCGGAACACGGACATGCTGCTGGGCGCGGTGGCCAAGGTGCTGGGCGACGAGGGGATTGAACTCATCAGCTCGACCGCGTTTCTGGAGCCGCTGCTGGCTCAGGAGGGCGTGCTGACCGCGCGCGCCCCCGACGACGAAGAGCAGAAGAACATCGAGTACGGCCTGGGCGTGGCGCGCGCCGTCTCCGGCTTCGATATTGGCCAGACGGTGGTGGTGGCGGCGCAGGCCTGCGTGGCCGTCGAGGCCATGGAGGGCACCGACGCGGCCATCGAGCGCGCCGGCCGGCTGATGCAATCGCTCGAGGAGGACGACGGCACACTGGCGTCGACGCTCGAGCGGCGGCTGACCGTGGTGAAGGTGGCCAAGCCGAATCAGGACATGCGCTTCGACGTGCCCGTGATCGGCATGGCGACGGTCGAGACCATGATCCGCGCCGGCGCCAGTTGTCTCTCTGTCGAGGCCGGGCGCACCCTGCTCTTCGATCGCGACGCGCTGCTCCAGCGCGCTGAAGAGGCGGGCATTGCCATCGTAGCCGTTCTGCGCGGATACTGAGAGCGGGACAATTGACTGCGTCCTGCCCCGTTCGTTCCCCGTCAAATCAACCGGAGGTTCCTCATGAGAAAACTGATCTTCCCCGTCCTTGCCGCTGCTCTGGCTTTCTCCATTTCACCGGTCACGGCCCGCGCGACTGATGACGCCCTGCCCACCGTGGGGCAGAGTGCTCCCACCTTTACGCTACCCTCGCAGACCGGCGCGCAGGTTTCGTTGAAGAGCTTTCGCGGCAAGTGGGTGGTGCTGTATTTCTATCCGAAGGACATGACCACGGGCTGCACCATCGAAGCCCACAAGTTCCAGAACGACCTGCCCAAGTATGAAGCCGACAATGCCGTCATCCTGGGCGTGAGCGTGGATACCGTCGACAGCCACAAGCAGTTCTGCACCAAGGATGGACTGACCTTTCACCTGCTGGCCGACCCGGAACACAAGGTGGTGGACGAGTATGGCTCGCTGGGCCATTTCGGCGCCTGGACCATCGCCAACCGCAACACCTTCCTCATCGATCCCCACGGCAAGATCGTGAAGGTGTGGACCAAGGTGGACCCCTCGCACCACTCCGAGGAAGTGCTGGCGACGCTGGCCGAACTGAAGAAGTAATTCGCGCGCGAGTGCAGACGCAAAAAAGCCCGGCGTGAAGCCGGGCTCTTTTGCTTGCCTTGTGGTACGGGTTGCCTTGTTACTTGGTTGCCTTCTTGGCAGGAGCCTTCTTGGCCACGGCCTTCTTTGCCGCTGCCTTCTTGGCAGGAGCCTTCTTGGCTACGGCCTTCTTTGCAACTGCCTTCTTCGCCGGAGCCTTCTTGGCAACTGCCTTCTTCGCAACTGCCTTCTTGGCGGGCGCCTTCTTTGCTGCTTTCTTAACGGCCAACTTTTTACCTCGTTTGGTGGGTTTGCTGGCGCGCTTGCCAACCGCAGCCTTCTTGGCTACAGCTTTTCCGCCTCTTGCGCCAGTGGTGCTCTTTTTTGCGGCGGACTTCTTTGCGGCCTTTTTGGCCACAACCTTTTTCGCGACCGCCTTCTTGGCTACAGCCTTCTTTGCGGGAGCCTTCTTCGCTGCAACCTTCTTCTTTGCAGCCTTCTTGGCAGGCGCCTTTTTGGCCGGAGCTTTCTTGGCTGCGGCTTTCTTCGCCGGAGCCTTCTTGGCAGCTTTCTTCGCGAGAGCTTTCTTCGCGGCCTTCTCCACGGCCGGTTTGGATGCGGGTACTTCGGCGATTATGACCAGGGTCTCCTCACTCACTCCCTCATCGTCATCCGAGGAGGTGATTACGCTGGAGGTCTCGACCTCGTCGTCCTCGTCAAAGTCTTCTTCGTGATCGGAGTCCAACTCTGCCGGCTCCGCATCGTGGTTGCCGTCATTCATCGCGTACATCCTGAACACTTCTTCCATTCCATTGCCTCCAGCGGCTTTGCCGCTGCCCGTCTCGGTGTCCTGCATGTTCGCAGCGCGGACAATTCTGTTCCGCTTGCGGAAGTTATTGTAGCAATAGCTTGCACGCAAAAGCTATCAAAAGACAAGCACGTAATGGAGGTCCTGTCCATTTTTTGCAACGGGCGGGGAAATTTCAATGTGAGTTCCGCGTGCGCTTGCGTGTCTTTTTAGAACTCCCGGTATTCAAGGACTTGCTGGCCCGCACTTTCTTTGACGCGGATGCGCCGCTTTGTTTTGCCTTCGCCGACGGACCGGATGGATGCGTTGCGCCTGCTGCGCCGGCATCTTTATGATTCTTGGCGCGCTTTCCTCCCAATGATAGGCGGGGATGCCGGCCGCCGGAGCGGACTGTGTGAGCGGGCTCAGCCACATGCAGCCGGCGCCCCGGCGCAACCTTCACTCCCCTGATTCTGTTCCAATGCCGCAACTGGCTGAGCGAGACGCCGAAGCGGTCCGCGATGGAGATCAGCGTGTCGCCCCTGCGCGTTGTGTAGAGAAGTCCGCGGGATGCACGCTGGGCGGAAGGGGCCACGGGCACGATCAGCGCTTCGATGCCGTCGAGGCTGTCTTTGTCTCCCAGCTGATTGGCCGCCGCCAACTCCGATTCCTGCACATGGAAGGAACGCGCCACTGAAGCCAGCGTGTCGCTGGGGCTCACGCGGTGATAGCGCCACGAATCGCGCTTGCTCTCCGGGATACCGGCGATGCGCTGCTCGAACAGCGTGGCGGTGCCCGCGGGCAAATGCAGACTGAACGTTGTGTCGGGCGGCGTGACCAGCCTCAGCAGGCTCGGGTTCAGAGCCATCAGTTCGCCCACGGGCGCATCCACCAGGTCCGACACCAGGCGCAGATCCACGGAGTAGTTGATCGCCACGGTGTCGGTAATGACGGGGGGATCGAGCGTGATGTCGTCGAAGCCGTACTGCGTCGGATGATTGGCAATGATGATGGCGGCCAGAATTTCCGGTACGTAATTCTGGGTTTCAGCGGGCAGGTTGTGGCGCTTGTAGAGCTCCCAGAAATCGGCGTAGCCAGTCTTCTCGACCGCGCGCTGCACATTGCCCGCGCCCCAGTCGTAAGCGGCCATGGCCAGGTACCAGTCGCCGAGCTGGTCGTAGAGAAACTTCATGTAGCGCGCGTAGGCACGGGTTGATTTTTCAGGATCGAAGCGCTCGTCCATGTAGCCGTTGCGCGCCAACCCGTAATCGCCATGAGGCATGAACTGCCACATGCCGCCGGCTCCGGAACGGCCATTGACGGCCTGCGGCTGAAAGCCCGACTCGGCCACGGCCAGGTAGATGAGATCCTGGGGCACGCCTTCTTCCGCCATGACGCGCTGAATCATTGCCTTGTAGCGGCCGGAGCGTTCAAACGAGTGCAGCAGCGTGTTGTGACCGCGCTGCGAGTTGGCGAAGAAGTTGATGAACGCTGCCACGTAATCATTGACCACCAGAGGCAGATCCGACTTGGTCATGGCCAGATCGGTCCTGGCCTTGGCCACGATGTTCGGATCCACCGTGAAAGTCACGTCGCTGGCTACGTCAGAAGGAGAGGGCTCCACCTTGGGCGCAAAGCCGTTGCCCTCTTTGAGCGCCTCCATCTCCAGCGCGTTTACCTGGTCCACAATGCGATCGAACTCGTCCTGCAACTGCGCATCGCTTTTGATGTCTATGCCAGAGGTCAGCATGAGATCGACCGCGCGGTCGAACTGGGTCTTCGCCTCGAGCAGCTTGCCCTTGCGATAGTCCGCCTCTCCGGCGGAGTAGGCCTTCTCAACCTCATTGATGAGCTGTTGCACGCGGCGCTGCTGCGCGGTGCCCTGCTGGCGCGCGGTCGCCGCCGACTGCGCTGACGCCGGCGGCGCCGCTGCCGGCAGCGCGGGCGCGGTGGACTGCTTCGGCGCGTTCTGCGCCGTGCCGCCGTTGCGAGAGGGCGCGCATCCGGCAAGAACGACTGCCAGCGCGGTGCAGCAAAAAAGACGGTACGGAATTCTACTCATGGGCAATTTCAAAAATGAAGCCAGCCAGCCGCGATCAAGCTACGGAGATTCGATTCAAGACCCTTTGCCGATGATAAGCTATGCCATGGAGGCACCGCGCGCGGAACGGCTCTTTTGTCCTCCTACGCCAACCCCCATGGACGCACGCTTCCTTCGCAACTTCGCGATCATCGCCCACATCGACCACGGAAAGTCGACGCTGAGCGACCGTCTGCTGGAACTGACAGGGTCCGTGACGGGGCGTGAAATGCAGGCCCAGATCCTCGATGCCATGGATCTGGAACGCGAGCGCGGCATCACCATCAAGGCCCACGCCGTGCGCATGATGTACAAGGCCCACGACGGCAACACCTATCAGCTGAATCTGATCGACACACCGGGACACGTGGACTTCAGTTACGAAGTCTCGCGTTCGCTGGCCTCGTGCGAGGGCGCGTTGCTGGTGGTGGATGCGAGCCAGGGCGTGGAGGCGCAGACGCTGGCGAATGCATATCTGGCCATCAATCATGGCCTTGAAATCATTCCGGTCATCAACAAGATCGATCTGCCGTCGGCCGACATCACTCGCACGCAGGAGGCGATTGAAAAGGCTGTGGGGTTGGACGCAACCGACGCCATTCCGGTGAGCGCCAAGACCGGCCAGGGTGTGGATGAGGTGCTGGAGGCCATTGTGAAGCGGCTTCCTCCGCCCACCGGCGACCCTGATGCGCCGCTGCAGGCGCTCATCTTCGACTCGTGGTTCGACGCCTATCGCGGCGTGATTGTGCTGGTGCGCGTCATGCAGGGAACGATGCGCAAGGGGCAGCGCATCCGCTTGATGTCCAATGGAAAGGCCTTCGAAGTGGAGTCGATGGGCGTGCTGATGCCCAAGCCGGTCGAGATCGGACAGCTCTCGGCGGGCGAGGTCGGCTTTTTCGCGGCCACCATCAAAAATGTTGCCGACACCAAGATCGGCGACACCGTCACCGAGGATGCGCGGCCCGCCGCGTCGCAGTTGCCAGGCTTTGAAGACATCAAGCCCATGGTCTTCGCGGGCCTCTACACGGTGGACTCGCACGAGCATACCCTGCTGCGCGACGCGCTGGAGAAGCTGCGCCTGAACGATTCGTCCTTCTTCTTTGAGCCGGAGAGCTCTGTTGCGCTGGGCTTCGGCTTCCGCTGCGGATTTCTCGGCCTGCTGCACATGGAGATCATTCAGGAGCGTCTGGAGCGCGAATACGAGCTCGACCTGATTACCACCGCGCCCGGCGTCCGCTACCACATCACGCTCACCGACGGCAGCGTGGTGGAAGTGGACAACCCTTCGCGCTGGCCCGAGCCGACCAACATCGAAAGCATTCGCGAGCCGGTGATCACCGCCAAGATTCTCACCAACGAGGAATATGTAGGCGGCATCCTCAAACTGGTCGAGGAAAAGCGCGGCCGGCAGATCAACTTTGAGTACGTGACGCCGACCCGCGTGATGCTGACCTACGAACTGCCGCTCAACGAAATCGTGCTCGACTTCTACGACCGGCTGAAGTCCATCTCGCGCGGCTACGCGTCGCTCGACTATCAGCTTGCCGGCGAGTGGGAGTCGCCCATGGTGAAGCTCGACATCCTGGTCTCGGGCGAGCCGGTGGATGCGCTCTCCATCATCGTGCATCGCGACTTTGCCTATGAGCGGGGCAAGGCGCTGGTGTCAAAGATGCGCGAGCTGATTCCGCGGCAACAGTTTGAGGTCGCGATTCAGGCCGCGATCGGCGCCAAGATCATCTCCAGGGAGACCGTAGCCGCGCTGCGCAAGAACGTGCTGGCCAAGTGCTACGGCGGTGATATTTCCCGCAAGCGCAAGCTGCTGGAGAAGCAGAAGGAAGGCAAGAAGCGGATGAAACGGATCGGCAAGGTGGACATTCCGCAGGAGGCCTTCCTGGCGGTACTGCGGATCGGCGAAGATCAGCAGAAGTAGCGCCCCACTCCGCCGGCAGCCGCGCACTTTAGTCATCAATCCTTAATGGCGAACTGTGGAAAGCGAGCCCCGTGCGCAATTCTGTGCAGCGGCGCCGCACGGCCGTGCAAGTGCCGGCAGGCTCTCTGCTTCTCGTAGAAAAATAAGGAGTTCCAATGTCTAGCAGAATTGCCGGGCAATTGGCAAGGGGCAATTTCAAAAATTCTTCAAGCAATTCACGGAAGCAATCCACAGTTTTTTCCACAGGGGACTTCTCCGCCAGATCGTTTGCGGAGAGTCATTTCCCTGTGCTTGCGGAGATTTTGTGATCCGGCGCAAGCACCCCGCGGCGCGGGGCTCTTGCGCCGGTAGAAGCCTGGATCAGTTGGAGCCGGGCGGGTTGGAAGCGGGAGCCGCGGCTGCGGGCTGGGCCGGCGGAGCGGGCACACCCGACTTCACGTTGTAGGCTTCGATGATGGCCTTGGTGATATTGGTGGATTCTTCGGCGTAGAGCACAGGCGTCTGTTGTTGCGCAACGTCCAGCACCAGGGTGTATCCGTGCTGCTTGGCGTAGCTGGCGAGCACGTCGTAGACCTTTGACGCCAGAGTGTTATAAAACTCCTGCATCTCCTGCTGCATATCGTTCTGGGCGTCTTCGGCCTGGCGCTGCAGTTGCTTTTCCTTGTCGTCGATCGTCTTTGCCCGGCTGGCGCGCTCGGTGTCGCTCAGCGTGTCGCCCTGCGTCTGCAACTGTTTCTTCAGGCCGTCGATTTCGTCGTTCAAGGCCTTCAGCTGAGCGCGCTTGGGCTCGTATTTCTTCTGCAAGTCCGCAAAGCTGCGCTGGCCCTCATTGGTCTGGGCCACGGCCACCTGGAAAGCGATGACAGCGATCTTGGTTGGTCCTGCGGGGGCCGTCGAGGCCGGTGCGGGAGCGGAGGGTACTTGTGCGGCGGCGTTCAGGGCAAGCCCCGAGGCCAGGATGACTGCGACTGCAAGCGAGCGCTTCATTCGAGTAGAAAGCTCCTTCGGAATTCCTGGATGGCTGTTCACGCTGGAGTGCGAAAACAGACCTGTGCCTCCTGAGAAACCTCACGGCCTTTCTTCCACCCCGGCGGCGAAGAGCTTTCGCAGGGGATCCCGGTCCGGGAGACTCCGCCCAAGCTGATGCGGAGAAGGGAAAAGACGCGGATGGAGACGTCAGCAGGAACTAGATTGGATTATAGGAGGGCAGGGTGGGAGGGTCAAACCGGCAATCGGCGGAATTTCGCTTGAAATGTCGGCGCCTTCAAAGCTCCGGAAAAATCCACTCCCGAAAACTTTTCTGAACAGCGCGGAACAACACAAAGGCCCCGCGGAACGGGGCCTTTGCGAGTGTTGACTGAACTGCGGTGTCAACGTGTTCCAGGCGCCTTGGGAGCCGCGGAAGCCGGTTGCGCTGGCGGCGCAGGCACGCCTGATTTCACGTTGTAGGCTTCGATGACGGCCTTGGTGATGTCAGTGGAAGGATTCGCGTAGAGCACCGGAGTCTGCTGCTGCGAGAAGTCCAGCACCAGCGTATATCCATGCTCGTGGGCATAGGAGATCATCACGTCGCCGACCTTGGAAGCGACGCCGCTGTAGGTTGTCTGCATCTCCTGCTGGAAGTCGTTCTGCGCATCCTCGGCAGAGCGCTGCAGCTCCTTCTGCTTGTCTTCGATAATCCTTGTCTTGTCGGCGCGTTCCACGTTGGTCAGCTTCGCGCCGTCCGCCTGCAACTGCTTCTTCAGGGTGTCGACCTCGTCGCTGAGTGACTTGAGCTGATCGCGTTTGGGAGTGAACTTCTTCTGCAGGTCAGCAAAGTTGCGCTGGAATTCGTTGGTCTGGGCTACGGCTGCCTGGAAGGCGATCACGGCAATCTTGACCGGACCGGCGGGCGCCGAGGCAACAGGGGCGGCATGTGTTTGAGCGGCGGCGTTCAGGACGAGGCCCGAGGCCAGAATGACTGCGAGTGCAAGCGAGCGCTTCATTCGAGTGAATAACTCCTTCAGAGTTCCGGTGCGGCCATTCGCGTCTCTGCGCAACAACAGGCCTGTGTCTCCTGAGAAGCCTTACGGTCTTTTTTTGAGGGGACTCCGCGCTGGATGGGGCAGAGGCAGGAAAAGACGCGGACGGATTCGTCAGCAGGAACTAAATGGATTATAGGGGGGCGGGTGGGGAGCGTCAAACCGGCGCAGCGCGAAATCCGCAAGCGAGGGGACGCCTGCGCTATCGGCGCAGTGCGGGCCGCAAACAGCAAGGCCGCTCATGGAGAGCGGCCTTGCTGCATCGCGGTGAAGAACGGCGCTTAGAAGGTGGTCGAGACCGTCAGGCGGAAGGTCTTGCGCGGCTCGCGGAACAGGTTGCGCGCGCCGTAGGCCTGAATCGCCTCCTGGTAGGTGTAGTCGCCCGCGCCGCCCGGCGGGAACAGGTCGCGGGTAATCAACTGCGCCGAGCAGCTCTGCACCTTGGCGCCGAGAACCACGTCGTTGCAGTAGGGCCGCTCATAGAGGCGCAGCGGGTTGTACGCGTAGTAGAGGCGGAAGGGCGCGTTGACGATCGGCATGATGACCGACAGTTCGCCGCCCAGCGACATGCGCGGAACAAAGTTGGTGCCGGAGATGGGGCGGATGTCTTTCTGGAATCCGACCTGCGATCCGGGGATGCCGCCCTGGCAGGCGCCGTTGTTGTAGACCGGGCAGCCATACAGCGGCGCGGTCAGCGAAGCGAAGCCCTCGGGGCTCTGCTTCAGCTGTCCCTTGTTGAGCGCCACGTCGATGCCGAAATCGTCGAAGAAGGAAAAGGTGACGGGGCCGGCGATCGGGATGCGGTACTCGGCATTGGTGGTGAGCTGAGTGTCGCCGCCGATCGACGCGATGCCATAGACCGGAATCGGCACCTGAATGCACTGACCCAACTGGGGATTGTTCGGGTCGCGCGGAACGCAGCTTCCGTCGGGGTTGGTCAACTGAATGTTGACGCGATTGGGAACGTAGCCGTAGGGCGTGGCGCCGCGCACATCGAAGCCGCGAATCTCAGCTTCGCCGCCGGAGTAGAAACGGTTGTTGGGCGGGGCCACATCGCCGCCGAAGCCCTGCACGTAGCCCAGCTGCGCGCGCAGGCCCAGCACGTTGCGGCCGTTGGCGGACGGCGTCAGGTAGTGCATCGACCGGAAGCTCTTGTAGGCCACCAGCGGCGAGAAGTAGCGCACGTTGCCGTAGAGGCCGGCGATCTGGAACACCGCCGTGTATTCCTTGCCGCTGCGCGGACGGAGCGGGTTGTTGATGGTGTTGTAGGTGTAAGTGAACGAGGCCAGGCTGCTGACGATGCCCGCCAGCGCATTGGAGCCTTGGATGCCCGACCGGAAGCTGATGGTCTGGAAGAAGGTCTGCGAAGCGGTGCTGAAGGCGGAGATGGTCGACTTGCTCAGCGAGTAGGTGAATCCGACGCGCTGGAACGCGTGGCGCTTGAGCGGATAGCTCACCGAGAAGTTCAGCCCGGTGGAGGCCTGGTTGTAGTTCTGCGTGAGCGACTGCTGGGCCGCGGTCAGGTTCACCGACGCGCCGGTGGTGGCCTGGTAGTTCTTGGCCGCGTTGAAGTCCTGCTTGTTGTTGAAAATCTGGAAGCCCACGTTGAGCGGCTGGTTGTGCACGTAGGGCTGCGAGAAGCCGAACAGGAACTGGCGGCTCACGTTGCCCAGATTGCCCTGCAGGCTCAGCGTTTCTCCCAGGCCGAGGAAGTTGTTGGTCTGGTAGTTGACGCCCAGGAAGGCGCCCGCCAGGCCGCTCACGCCGCCGTTCAGTCCGATGGAGTTCTTGCCCTTCTCCTTGACCTTGAGCAGCAGTTCCACGGTGCCGGCCTCGGGATTCTGGTGGGCCTCGGAGTCCTGATCCACCTTGAGCGGCTCAAAGTACTCCAGCTGGTTCAGGCGCAGCAAGCTGTACTCCCACATCTGGGAGTTGTAGACCTGGCCTTCCTGCAGCAGCAGCTCGCGGCGGATCACGCGATCCCTGGTGATGGTATTGCCCTGAAACTCGATGCGGGAAACGTAGAACGGCTTGCCTTCATCGATATCGATCACCAGCGAGACGGTCTTTTTCTGGTCGTCGAAGACCGGCTTGGGGATGGCGCCGAAGTTGATGTAGCCCAGCTGCCCGTAAGCCTTTTTCAGGTTCTCCAGGCCTTTGCTGATCAGTGTGGCGTTGAACCAGTCGCCGTCCTTGACGGCGAAGGTGGCGCGCAGGGCCCTGGCGTTGGTCACCGCCTTGTTGCCAGTGAACGTGATGGTGCCCAGACGGTAGCGGTCGCCCTCGTCGACAGGCATCAGAATGTCAATGCGCTTGCCCCGGCGCGGCCGGAAGGTGAACCAGTTCAGCCCGCCTTCGTCCCGGATCTGCGTCTTCGGCTGCTCGACCGCCGCGTTGTAATAGCCCTTGTCGCGATAGGCATAGCGCACCCTCTCGGTGTCCTCCTCCAGCTTGGAGGAGTCGAAGGTGCGGGGGAAAAGATTCTCGAAGATCAGCGAGTAGGGGATGCCGATCGGCCGCAGGTTCTTCATCGAGCGGCGCAGCACGCGGCTGCTGAGGTGCTCGTTGCCCGTGAAGCGGATCTGGCCTACTTTGACCGTCGGCCCTTCCTTGATGTTGAAGTTCACCTGCACCGAGGCCGGAGGAATGGTCTTGACGTCGGTTTTGATGGTGGCAAACTGGTGTCCGTGCTCGGCCAGCATCGCCCGGATCACGGCCTCGGCGCGCTTGATCGTGGTGGGGTCAAACTGACCGTCCACCGACAGCGGCACCTTCTCCTTTTTGAAGCGGTCCAGCACGTCGGACTGGGAGACGGAGTTGAGCCCCTTGTAATTGATCTCGCGGATGGTGGGCCTCTCCCGGACGAAGACGTTCAGGATGATGCCCTTCTCCGTATCTTCGCGCTCGATGCGCAGATCTTCAAAGTACCCCGTGTTCCACAGAGAGTTGAAGTCGCGCTCGATGGAGACCGGGTCGTAGGTATCGCCCGGATGAGTAAACAGCCGCGCAAGAATCGTCTCTTTGGGAATGCGCCGGTTGCCGATGACCCGGATCTGGTCAATCGTCTGCGGAGTCTGGGCCAAGGCCGCGCCCGCGGTGAACACCAGCACGAGGAGCAGTGAAAGCCTCGCCAGCCGGGCGGAGATCCGCAACGCGCGGAAGATGGAAGCGTGCTTGATCTTCACCGGGCTGAGGCCCTGCGGCGAGCAAAAGAACTGGTGCGGTCCATGGATAGGCTTCACGGGAAGAATATGCACACCCTCATTGCGTAAAATCTGGTACAGCTTCGCGGAAAGATTGATTATATTGGACTGCGGCCACCCCGCCCAAACCACCGCGTCATCCATCGACTCGGCAACCGCATCTTTCCCGGAATTCCCGTGCCGCGCATCTTGCCTTCGGACTCGGGTCTGGCCCCGGCTCACACCCCTGTGGCGAAGATCTGTCACCAGGGATCCCGGCTACCACCTCAGCGACGAACACCTGTCACCGAAGCGCCGGCGATTTGGGACCCATCCCAGTCTACCGGAACCAGACGGGTTGGAGGCGCAATCCGCCCCAACTCGCCCCGTCGCATCCCCCTTAGACGCAGAGGAGCCCGACATGACATCCTCTGTGCCTGGAGGTTTCCGGGAAATGAGAGCCACTTCCGAAAGCGTCTATGCGTTCTCCGCTCCGCTTCTGGATGGGCGCATGGTCAGCCTGGACGAGTTCAGAGGGAGCGTTCTGCTGATTGTGAATACCGCCAGCAAATGCGGATTCACGCCGCAATACGCGGCCCTGGAGCGGCTCTACGGCGCATACAAGGACCGTGGTTTCGCGGTGCTGGGCTTCCCCTGCAATCAATTCGGCGCGCAGGAGCCGGGTTCGCCCGAGGAGATCGGCGCGTTCTGCCGGCGGAACTACGGGGTCAGCTTTCCCATTTTTGCCCGGATTGAAGTGAACGGCCCGCGCGCCCACCCTCTCTATCGTTTTCTCAAGCGAAGCAAGCCCGGAATCTTCGGGATCATCGACCGGGGAGCCATCAAGTGGAACTTCACCAAATTCCTGGTCGACGGCGGCGGCAAGGTGCTGGGCCGCTACGCGCCCGCCACGGACCCCGGAAATCTGGCGGCTGCCCTTGAAAAATTGCTCGACGCCAAGCTGCTCGACGGCAAGTAGGAAAGAGAACGGCTGCTCCGGATTTGCCGCAGATGGCCAGGCCGAACGCTCGCGTGCGGGCCGATGATGACGCAAGTCACACGATGATTTCTGTTTGACCCGCATTCCGCGCGGGCTCTGCGGTATGCTTCTTCGTGTCTGCAGCATGGGGGCCGTCAAGCTCCGCAAACGTTGCAAGCCGCGGAAGAATCAGCCCGCAAGGGAGGAATGGATGCGCAAGAATCTCCCCATCATCCTGATCCGGGTGATTGTGGGCCTGGTGTTCCTCACCGAAGGGATCCTCAAGTTCCTGCGTCCCGAGGAGCTCGGCGCCGGACGCTTTGCGCATCTTGGCTTGCCCTTCCCCCACCTGCTGGCGCCGTTCGTCGGTGGAGTGGAGATCATCGCGGGCGCGGCCGTGCTGCTGAACCTGTACGCGGGGGACGCCGCCGTGTTGCTGCTGGCCGTGATTCTCTCCGCCCTCGTCACCACCAAGCTGCCCGTCCTGCTGGGCCGGCCGCTGGGGCCGTTCGCGCCGCCCAGGTTGGATCACTATGGCTGGATGACCTTTCTGCACGAGGCGCGCACCGACCTGTGCATGCTCTTCGGCTGCGTGGCCGTTCTCATCGACAGCGGCCTGCAAATCGGCCGCAAAAGGCGCTGGTACCAGTCCTGAGCAGGGCGCGGCGCCGCGGGTCCCTGCCTCCCGCGCACATGCAAAGACGCAAAGACTCCGCCCGCTGCCCCGGCATCTAATCGAGCGGGCATCCGTGGGGACCACCGCAATGAAGGACGCATTCTTTCTCGATCGCTTCCTCGAGGCGCAGGCCGAAGTTCTTCCCGAGGTCCTTGCCGAGTTGCGCGCCGGCCGCAAGCGCAGCCACTGGATGTGGTTCATCTTTCCGCAGATGAAGGGCCTGGGGCAAAGCCCGCAATCGTTCCATTACGGCATCGGCTCGCTCGAAGAGGCGCAGGCCTACCTCCGGCATCCCATTCTCGGCCCGCGGCTGGTGGAATGCACCCTCCTGGTCAACCGGGTGGAGGGCCGCTCGATCCGTGAGATTCTCGGCTCGCCCGACGACATAAAATTCCGCTCCTCGATGACCCTGTTTGCGGCCGCCGCCGAGGATGACGCGGTCTTCCGCGCCGCACTCGACAAGTACTTCGGCGGCCAGCCCGATCGCCTCACGCTGGAGCTGTTGCGTTGACCGGGCGCCCGGCTCACTCGATCGAAAAAACCGCGTAGACGCTGGCTTCGCGGCTCACCGTGTGCGGCTCAATCGCCAGCGGCGGAGCGGCCTCCGCGTTTCCCGCCATGGCCATCGCGCGAACCGCGAAGGGCCGCGGATACGGCGGCGTGGAAAGCTGGTTGCTCACATAGATCAGCGCGCCCAGGCGCACTCCCATGCCCTTGGCCAGCACTGCGGCGTTTTCTCTGGCGCGCGCGGCGGCCTTGTCCAGCGCCTGCTCTTCGAGGGCCCGCTCATCCTTCACCGTCCAGTCGATCTGGCCGCTGCGGTTGGCGCCCGCGCTCACCGCGGCGTCCAGAATCTCCGCGGCGCGCCCCGGCGTGGTCCTGACCGTCCATTGCTGCGCCAGCTTGAACTTGTGCTGCTTGGGGTTGGTGTAGTCCGGCTCAAGAAACTGCGATTCGCTGCGGATGGCGCTGTCGGCAATGCCGGCCTGCTTGAGCGCGTCGATGATGGCGTTCGAGGTCCGCGCCCCGTCGGCGTAGACCGCCTTCGCGTCACCGGGCAGGGTCTCGAATCCGACGTGCAGGATGGCAATGTCGGGCTCGGCGCTGACCCGCTCATCGGCCGTGACGGTGAGCGTGCGATTGGTGGAGTCGATCTTCAACTGCGGCTGGCTGGCCTGCTGCGCGGCGGCTGAAAAAGCGGCGGCCAGCATCGTCGCGGCGGCAAGAATCCGAATCATGGTCATCGTCACTCCTTCGCCAGCTTGGACGCTCCGCGCGCAAGATGGACGCGAAGGAATGGTAGGTCATTTCCGGGCGCGAAGGTAGTGGATAGTTCTGGAGTGGTCCTGGCTACTGCGGCCTGGCGTGTTTTGCGCCGAATTGCCGCAGCCTGGCCAGCGTGGCGGCGGCCTGGCCGGAGTCGATGGCCTCGGCGCCCCGCGCAACGCCCTCCTCCAGATCGGAGGCCAGTCCGGCGGCCACCAGCGCCGCCGCCGCGTTCAGCAGCACGATGTCGCGCCGCGCGCTGGGAATGCCGGTCAGCACGTCGTACAGCAAGGCGGCGTTGGTGGGCACGTCGCCGCCTGTCAATTGATCCAGCGTCGCGCGCTTGAGCCCGGCCATCTCCGGCGTCACGCGGGCGGCCTTCAACGTGGGCTCGCCGCCGGTCGCGGACTCCTCGATGCGCGCCACCACTGACTCTCCGGTAGTGGTCAGCTCATCGATGCCGTCGGTTCCGTGCACCACGAAAGCCCGCTTCGCCCCCAGCGCCGCCAGCGTGCGCCCGATCAGCAGCACGCGGCTGGGCGCCAGCACGCCGATCACCTGCGCCCGCGCGCCGGCCGGGTTGGTGAGCGGCCCGCACAGGTTGAAAATGGTGCGGAAGCCCAGTGCCCGGCGCAGCGGCCCCACGGTTTTCATCGCCGGATGATAGAGCGGTGCAAACAGAAACATGAACCCGGTCTCGCGCAGGCACGCGGCGGCCAGCTCCGGTCCCAGCTCGATGGGCACGCCGAGCGCCTCCAGCACGTCGGCCGAGCCGGCCAACGAAGTCACCGCGCGGTTGCCGTGCTTGGCCACTTTGGCTCCCGCCGCCGCCGCCACCAGCGCCGCCCCGGTGGAAATGTTAAAGGTCAGTGGTCCGCCGCCGCCGGTGCCGCAGGTGTCCACCAGCGCCTCGCGCTCCTCTGCGGTGAGCGGAACAGGCGTGGCCCGCCTGCGCATGGTCTCCACAAAACCGGCCAGCTCGGGCGCCAGTTCGCCGCGGGTGGCCAGCACCGTCAGCAGCGCCGCGGTCTCCACCTCCGGCACGTCGCCCGACAGAACTTCGTCGAGCACGGCCGCCGCCTGCTCACGGGTCAGCGTCGCGCCGTCCTCGGCCAGCGGCTTCAAGTGTTCCTTCAATATGCCCATATCGCTCATTGCGGCGCCGAAATGTTCACCCGGCGGCGAGTCTCCAACCCACATCCTCGCACAAATCCACCGCCATGGCGGCCACGCGGGTCCCGGAAAACCGCCACCATCGAATCCGTCCCCATTTCGCGCTAAAATGAAACCAGCATCATGGCTCTCCATCAGCCCATCCCGGCTCTCCTCTAGCGGCGCCCGCCGCCGACGCCTGTTCTTCGCCCTTAATCCCATTTTTCAGTTTTCCAGCCCAAGAGTCCGCCGCCCCGCGGGGGCTTAGGTCTTGCCGTAACCAAGAGGTCTTTCAATGATTGATCGTTTGCAACAGATGGAGCAGCGCTACGATGAGCTCTCCGCCCAGCTCTCGTTGCCCGAGGTGGTCAACGACCGCGAAAAATATCAGAAGGCCGGCAAGGCGCTCAGCGACCTCGAAATCCCGGTGCAGAAGTACCGCGAGCTGAAGCAGGTGCGCCAGGGCCTGGCCGAGGCCCGCGCGATGCTGGCCGAGAGCGACCCCGACCTGCGCGCCATGGCCGAGGAGGAGATCGCCGCTCTCGCCCCCCGCGAGCCGGCCCTCGAAGAAGAGATCAAGGTCCTGCTCCTGCCCAAGGACCCCAACGACGAGAAGAACGTCATCCTCGAAATCCGCGCCGGCACCGGCGGCGACGAGGCCTCGCTGTTTGCCGCCGAAATCTTCCGCATGTATCAGCGCTTTGCCGAGCAGCACCGCTGGAAGGTAGAAGTGCTCAATATCTCCGAGTCCGGCGTGGGCGGCTACAAGGAAGTCATCGCCATCATCGAGGGCGACCGCGTCTACTCGCAGATGAAGTGGGAGAGCGGCGTCCATCGCGTACAGCGCGTTCCCGCCACTGAGACGCAGGGCCGCGTCCACACCTCGGCCGTCACCGTGGCCGTGCTGCCCGAGGCCGAAGAAGTGGACGTGAAGATCGAGGCCAAGGACATTCGCATTGACACCTTCTGCTCCTCGGGCCCCGGCGGCCAGTCGGTCAACACCACTTATTCCGCCGTGCGCATCACCCACCTGCCGACCAACACCGTGGTCAGTTGCCAGGACGAGAAATCCCAGATCAAGAACCGCGAAAAAGGCATGCGGGTGCTGCGCGCGCGGCTCTACGAGCAGGAGATGGAGCGGCAGAATGCGCAGCTGGCCGCCGAGCGCAAGCAGCAGGTGGGTACCGGCGACCGCAGCGAAAAAATCCGCACCTACAACTTTCCTCAGAACCGCCTCACCGACCATCGCATCGGCCTGACACTTCATCAATTGGACCAGGTGATGGAGGGCCGCCTTCAACCTATCGTCGACGCGCTCATCACGCACTACCAGGCCGAGCAGTTGAAGGCCGACAGCCAGGCGGCGTGATGACTCTTGAGGAGTGGCTCAAGAGAGGCGCGGCGCAACTCGGCGTGGGTCCGCATCCCGAGCGCGCACGGCGCGACGCCGACGCGCTGGTGCTGCACGTTCTGGGCAAAAACAAAGCCTGGCTGATGGCGCACGCGAGCGAATTTCTGGCAGACGAACAGGCAAGGAGCTATGCCGCGCTCATCGACCGCCGCCTGGCCGGTGAGCCCATCCAATACATCACCGGCGAAACCGAGTTCTACGGCCTGCCCTTCCGCGTGACCCGCGATGCTCTCATTCCGCGCCCCGAAACCGAGCACCTCGTCGAAAAGGTCCTCGCACTTGCCGCCGGTTTTCGCACGCCGCGCATCGTTGACATCGGCACGGGCTCCGGCGCAATCGCCATCGCCCTGGCGCACAAACTGCTGCACGCGCAGATCGCGGCAACTGATCTTTCCGCCGCCGCGCTCGCCCTCGCAGAAGAAAACGCACGCCGCAACGGCGTCGCAGTCCGCTTCCTTGAAGGCGATCTCCTCGCGCCGCTCGCGGGCGAGCTCTTCGACATCATCGTCTCCAATCCGCCCTACGTTCCCAGCGCCGACCGCGCCACGCTCTCCGTCGAAGTCCGCGACCACGAGCCCGCGCTGGCCCTCTTCGCCGGTCCCGACGGCCTCGATGTCTATCGCCGGCTCATTCCCGCAGCTTTTGCCACGCTCACGCCCGGCGGCTTCCTCGCGCTCGAGATCGGCTACGGCCAGGCCGCTTCAATGCAAACGCTGCTCGCCGCATCCGGTTTCCGCCAAATCGAGTTCACGCACGATCTTCAGAACATCGCCCGCGTTGCCAGCGCACAGCGCCCTTGACCCCTTTCGATCCACCCAGAGAATTCACGCAAACGCGCGGATCTGAGCGCGCCGCAAGCAGCCATTCGCATGCGCCGATGTTATAAACTTCTCTCCGAAAGGATTCCCTCTCATGCCCGCATCCAAAGGTTATGCCGCACTCAACGCGCAGTCCCCGCTTGCTCCCTTCAGCTTCTCCCGCCGCGAGCCCGGCCCGACGGAAATCGTCGTCGAAATCCTCTATTGCGGCGTCTGCCACTCTGACCTGCACATGACGCGCAACGAGTGGGGCAATGCCACCTATCCCATGGTTCCCGGTCACGAGATTGTGGGCCGCGTCACCGCCGCCGGCAGTGCCGTCACCAATTTCAAGGCGGGCGACATTGCGGCCATCGGCGTCATTATTGACTCCTGCCGCCAGTGCGCCCCCTGCCATCGCGGCGAGGAGCACTTCTGCGACCAGGGCGCCACGCTCACCTACGCCGCCACCGACCGCGTCGACGGCTCCATCACCATGGGCGGCTATTCCAATAACTATGTCGTCGACGAGCGCTTCGCCCACACCGTGCCCGCGAACCTCGACATGGCCGCCGTCGCCCCGCTGCTCTGCGCCGGCATCACCACCTACTCGCCGCTGCGCCACTGGAACGCGGGCCCCGGCAAGAAAGTCGGCATCGTGGGCTTGGGCGGACTCGGCCACATGGGCCTCAAATTCGCGCACGCCTTCGGCGCCCATGTCGTCCAGTTCACCCACTCGCCCCGCAAGAAGGAAGACGCCCTTCGCCTCGGCGCCGACGAGGTCGTCGTCTCCAGCGACGCGAACGCGATGCAGGCGCACGCCAAGTCCTTCGACTTCATTCTCGACACCGTCTCCGCCCCGCACCCGCTCGACTCCTACCTCGCCCTGCTCAAGCAGGACGCCACCATCACCCTGGTCGGATTGCCCGAGCAGCCGCCGGTCTTCAGCATGTTCAGCCTCATCTCGCACCGCGCCTCGGTCGCCGGCTCCATGATCGGCGGCATGCCCGAGACCCAGCAGATGCTGGACTACTGCGGCCAGCACAACATCGTCTCCGATGTCGAAGTCATTCCCATCCAGAAGATCAACGAAGCCTACGAGCGCATGTTGAAGCAGGATGTGAAGTACCGCTTCGTGATCGACATGAGCTCGCTCAAGTAGCCGCGCACCAGCGGACAACCAAGTGGGTGCCCCCATCCTTTCCGCGCTCTATGCGGCAAGGATGGGATCGCACCGTGCATGCACCCCCGCCTTGACAGTCCCGCAGCCGCATCTTTATGTTTGCGCCAGCCGATCCCGCGCCAACCGACAGGACGCCGATGAGATTTTCCGACCAGACCGGGGCCATCCTCACCGACAGTCACTTCCTGATTCCCCTCATCGTCTTCTGCATCGGTCTCGCGCTCCTCATCACGCTGCACTGAGCCGCCGCGCCGTCGCGGCATCGCACGGCCGCGTCCGAATCATGCCAGGCGAAAGGACAACCCGCTCTCGATGAGTTCAACGCCGAAGACGAACCCCGCCGCCAGCTTCGGCGCCACCCACGGCATCGGCGTGCTGTGCGGCCTCGGCGCCGGCGTCTGGCTGGGCGCGGCTGAGGCGCCCACCAAGCTCGTCAACTCCGGCCTGTCTCCTTACGCCATCTCGCTCTGCATGGTGGCCGGCGTCTTCACCGCGCGCTGGACCGTCCCCACCCTGCTCAAAGGCACGCGCCAGGTCTTCGCCGATCTGGCCCGCAACAAACACCTCATCCCCATGGCCATTCTGGCCGGCATGTTGTGGGCCGTGGCCAACACGCTCACCGTCTTTGCCATTCGCGACGTGGGCCTGTCCATCGCCTTTCCGTTGTGGAACACCAACTCGCTGGTCGGCATCCTGTGGGGCCGCCTGCTGTTTGGCGAACTCAAGGGCGCCAGCGGAAAAAACGTCGCCAAAGTAGTGCTGGGCGCGCTGGCCATCGTGGGCGCGGCCATCATGCTCGGCTTCAGCACGCTGCATGGCGGCGGACCCCACGCCGGCCGCGCCGCCGGCGGCATCCTTGCCGCCGCCGGGGCCAGCCTCCTCTGGGGAACCATGTACATCCCCTACCGCAAGGCCTACATCAGCGGCATGAGCCCGCTCTCGTTCATCACCGTCTTCACCGTCGGCGAGCTGGGCGCCATGTTTGCCCTGGTGCTGTCTCTGGACGGAGGCGTCCACGCCGCCGTCTTTCACTCCCCCGAAATTCGGCCCCTGCTCTTCTGGCTTTTTCTGGGCGGCTTCGTCTGGGTGGTCGGCGACATCTTTCAGCAGTACGCCACCAAGTATCTCGGCATCGGCCGCGGCATTCCGCTCTCCAACACCAATCAGCTATGGGGCCTGGCCTGGGGCGCGCTTGTCTTTGGCGAGCTGGCCCACGCCGACGCCGCCCACCGCCTGCTCGTCGTGGCTGGATCGCTGGTCATGATCCTCGGCGCGCTGGCCGTCAGCACCGCCATCGCCACCGAGCGCGAGCACGCCTCCACCCACCAGGCCCTGCAGCGCGAGTGCGCCCGCTATCGCCTCGACTACGGCCGCGTGATGGAAGCCTACAGCGGCGCGCCCGCCGGCGAGGGCGAATTCCGGCGCGCCTGGTGGGACTACGCCATTCTCGCCGCAGCCGTCGGCGTCTTCGTCTGGCTCGGCCTCAACGCCCGCGTCCCCGCGCTCGGCATGAACCTGGCCTGGACCGCGGCCCTGGCAGCCGCGCTCGTCGTCACCGCCGCCCTCTGCACATGGGCGCTGTGGAAAGCCACCCGCTTCTCCTGAACCCGCCCCGCATCAACGCGACTGCCTGCTCTTGGCAACACCGGTCAGCGAACACTTGCCGACATATCGGTACTCATCCGGCGTCGATGGTTACATTGGCGACCTTGCATGATGCACACGTGAGTACACCAGGCCCGTATGCAGGATGTGGAATACAAGAAAAGCTGCCGCGAGCGAACCGTATATCCAGGGCTGCAACGGAGCGTTCGATAATACGAATTCATCCCCTACGAGCGTAATGCCTGCCAGCCAGAGAATAGGCGTATACGCGGGCGCCATAATGCCGAATAGGCTCGTGCTCCACTGGCTGCGCGGAGAGACCATCAGGGCGGTCCAGGAAGCAAAATAGAACGCTAGGCCCGTGAGATAGAGCACCAGACCAAATCTGTGGGCAGGTGTAGAAATACGAAAGCGCAGGAGGAGCGGTAGCACCATGACCGCCGTCCGAAGGAGGTTCTCCGGGACAGAGATTCCCCATGGAATGCGATTCCAAAAGATACTCTTCTGGAATGCAGCCGGTAGACGACGGGTGAAGATCAAGTTGAAGACCAACACTGGCACCAACATCCAGAAACAGTTGCACAGATAAGCTTTGTTATTCGGTCCATCCATTGTCATCCTCGATTCGCCATCTTGCTCCAGATCCAGATTCGCTTCAGACATCCATCACAGATGAAACCAGAGCCGCCAGCGTGTTGCGGTTCGTGCCAACCGGCCAATGGACGCATCGAGCAAGGGTTTGACCCAGTTTAGGACGTTAGTCGCGTGAAACGCCGATCGCGACGGCGATCCCTAGCCACAGATGGGTCATTGGATTCCAGTCGCCATGCCGACATCTCGGGACTCATATGTGTTGGCTGAAGCTTTTGAGCTGTCCCAGTTCTTCAAAGTTGAGACCCGAGCCACGCGCCCAATCGTTTGCGGTCAAACAAGAGTGGGGCACGCGGCACGTCTACGAGGCGTTTTCAAACCTGTTGTGAGTTTGTTTTTTACTTCTCGTGAAACGCGGGCAGCAAAAGCCTCCTGATGTTCAGCAAGAAGATTCTTGACTTGCTCGGGGTGCTTCTTTGCGGCTTCGCGTAAAGCCCAGGAGAGAGCTTTCACAACCATGTCATCTCGATCATCGATAAGCAGCGCACAGATTCTTGCCACCCGGATAAAGTCCTGATTGTTGCCGCCCCGGCTCAACGCAACGGTGCTGACCAGCGCTGCACGCCTCCACCATCGGTCGGGACTGCGGGCCCACGCCGCGACAGATTCATCTGAGATGCTGCCCCGTGCCCACATCGGGCCAGAAAGATACATCGCGAAACAATCGACGGTGGACCAGCTGTTAATTCCTTCACCAAATTTCAATAAGTCATCCAAGGTAAGTTGCTCAAAGGCGAGCTTGTGATGGCATACGGTTTCGTAACAGAAAGCCCGTAGAAGATCAGATTGCATGGTGAGCAGGTGCAAGCCAAGTTGAACGACGCTTTTTGGAGATGCATTTGCGATTCGACGCGAAAACTCCCGCCGGATGGCGCGAAAAGATGCAGCATTTGGCGCGGCCATTTGGCTTACTCGGGAGCGAATCTCCTCGGCAAGATTGGCGATCTCAGGTGGTGGCTTCATTTCTATGGTGAATATAGTAGCGGATCTCCCCGCCTCCGGGGTTGAAGGCTACAGGGTTAACCGAGCCTTCAACGCATCACTCGAGATCAAGGCATTGCAAAGGTTTGCGCTTAGCCAGCAACAGATGGCACTTTCAGACGAAACCTGAGTCTCTGCATCTCCCGGTCTTAGAGGATTTGGGAATTGACCCGGCGAAGGGATTAGTCCCGGCAAACGCCGATCTCGCCTGGGTGATTCTGGATTCACGCACATCCACCACCCGCCAGCCACCCCACTCCCACAACCCGCCCCTCAACCCGCCACACACCCGCCCGTTACAATATCCCTCATGTCCGAAGTACCCCTGGTTGACCTGGTCGGCGTGGGCCTCAACGCCACAGACACGTTGATCCAGCTCTCCGCCTACCCCGCGCGCGGCTCCAAGGTCGAATACACCCACGCCACCATCCTGCCCGGCGGCCAGGCCGCCACCACCGTCATCGCCTGCCAGTCCTGGGGACTCCGCACCCGCTACGTCGGCAAGCTCGGCGACGACGAAGCCGCCGCCCTCCATCGCCGTGAGTTTGCCCGCGCCGGCGTCGATGCGCGCCTCATCACGGTGCCCCACGCGGCCAGCCCGCAGTCGCTGATTCTCGTCGATGGCGGAGGCGAGCGCACGGTTCTGTGCCGCCGCGACGACCGCCTGCTGCTCCAGCCCGCCGACCTCGACCGCGCCTGGATCGTCAACGCCCGCTGCTTCCACACCGACGGCTTTGAGACCGCCGCGGCCACCGTCGCCGCCGCCTGGGCACGTGCCGCCGGCATCCCCACCGTCGCCGATCTCGACGAGATCTATCCCGGCGTCGAAGCGCTGATCGAAAACATCGACTACCTGATCGTCAGCCGCGACTTCCCCGCGCGCCTGACCGGCGAGCGCGACCTGGAGCAGGCGCTGCGCCGGATACGACTCCGCTATGGCTGCACGGTGGCCGCCGCCACCCTCGGGGCCGACGGCGTCCTTGCCTGGGACGGCAGCCGGTTCCACCTGCGCCCCGCCTACCGCGTCGCGGTGGCCGACACCACCGGCGCGGGCGACATCTTTCATGCCGGCTTCATCTACGGACTGCTCGCAGGCTGGCCGCTCGACCGCCAACTCGACTTTGCCTGCGCCGCCGCCGCCCTGAACTGCACCGTCACCGGCGCCCGCGGCGGCATCCAGACCGTGGAAGCCGTAGAAGCCCTGATGGCCGCCACCCCCCGCTATGCCGCTGTCCAGGCGGCCGGTTGAAGAACTCGTACGTGGCTCTGCGGGTTTCGCCATTCTTTCCGCGATTGCCGAAACCGTGGTGCCGGGCTTAGTATTCCCCTGCAATTGAAATCGTTTCCAAGGGGACTCCGCCATGCGCTTTTCCGCTTCACTGCCCCTCGCCGCCTTCGCCCTGGCCGCCCTCATCGCCACAGCCCAAACGCCAGCCGCACCGCAGGTGCCGCCGAAGGCGCAGTTGGCCCCACCGCAGGTGGTGGCGCAGACGCCGCCCATGGGCTGGAACAGTTGGAACTACTTCGCCGACAAGGTCACCGACAAGGACATCCGCGCCGCCGCCGACGAGCTCGTCTCCACCGGCATGAAAGACGCCGGCTATATCTACATCAACATCGACGACACCTGGGAGGCCCAGCGCGACGCCAGCGGCGTGCTGCATACCAACTCGAAGTTCCCCGACATGAAGGCGCTGGCCGATTACGTCCACTCCAAGGGGCTCAAGATCGGCATCTACTCCGGGCCGGGACCCAAGACCTGCGGCGGCTACACCGCCTCGCTGGGCCACGAGGCGCAGGACGCGCAGATGTACGCCTCCTGGGGCATCGACTACCTGAAGTACGACCTGTGCAGCTTCAACGAAGCCGTCATGCAGAAGAAGGCCCCGCACGACAAGGCCGCGCAGATGCGGCTCATGATCGCCGCCTACGACAAGATGGGCAAGGCCCTCAAGGCTACCGGGCGGCCCATCGTCTTTTCGCTCTGCCAGTACGGCTGGGACTCGGTGTGGGAGTGGGCGCCCTCGGTCGGCGGCAACCTGTGGCGCACCACCGACGACATCGATCCCCACTGGGACCGCATCTACGCCATCCTCAGCCAGCAGGCAGGCCTGGAGAAGTACGCCGGCCCCGGCCACTGGAACGACCCCGACATGCTCGAGGTGGGCAACGGCAAACTCACCCTGGCCGAGAACCGCGCCCACTTTTCCATGTGGGCCATGCTGGCCGCGCCGCTGCTGGCCGGCAACGACCTGACCGCCATGAAGCCGGAGATCAAGGCCATTCTCACCAACCGCGACGTCATCGCCATCGATCAGGACCGGCTGGGCAAGCAGGGTTCGCGCGTCTACAGCGAGGGCGAGGTGGATGTGTGGGCGCGGCATCTTGAGGGCGGCGCGCTGGCCGTGGCCGTGCTCAACGCGGGCAGCGACCGCTACTCCACGCATCCGTTTCATCTGAACCTGGCCAGGCTGGGGCTGCACGGCCCGCAGCAGGCCAAGGATCTGTGGACCGGAAAAGAGATGGAGCTGACCAACAACATGCCGCTGGAGCTGGCCAGCCACGATGTGCTGCTGGTGCGCATCGCGGCGCCGAAGTAGGCTACTGCCGCGGGTTTCCCAGGCCTTGCTTTTGAGGCCTGGGAATCACTCCGCAGCCGTTCCACTCGCCAGCAGTTGCAGCAGCCCGGCCTCGTCCAGCACCGGGATTTTGAGTTCGCGCGCCTTGTCGAGTTTCGATCCGGCTTCTTCGCCGGCCACCACGTAGCTCGTCTTCTTGCTCACTGACCCGGCAGTCTTGCCGCCCGCATCTTCGATCCTCTTCTTGGCTTCGTCGCGGGTGAGCGTGGGCAGCGTGCCAGTGAGCACAAACGTGAGCCCGGCCAGTTGCGTCGTGCGCTGCTTCTTCTCCGCGGTCATGTCCACACCCGCCGCGCGCAGGGCTTTCACCAGATCGCGATTCTTCGCCTGCGCAAAAAACTCCAGAATCGCCTGCGAAATGCGCGGGCCGACCTCTTCCACGCGCTCCAGTTCTTCAGCGGTCGCCGCCATCAGCGCATCGATGGAGCCGAACTCCTCGGCCAGCAGCTCCGCCGTCCGCTCGCCCACAAAACGAATCCCCAGCCCCATCAGCACGCGGGCCAGGCCGGCGCGTCTTGACCGCTCGATCTCATCCACCAGCGCAGTCGCCGACTTCTCCGCGAAGCGCTCGAGGCCTGCCAGTTGTTCCACCGTCAGGTTGTAAAGATCGGCCACGCCATGCACCATTTCGCGCTCCAGCAACTGCTGCACCACGGCCTCGCCCAGCCCCTCGATGTTCATCACCTCGCGGCGGCCAAAGTGGAGCAGGGTTTCGCGCAGCTTGGCCGGACAGTCCGCGTTCACGCAGCGGAAATCCACCTCGCCCTCTGCGCGCACCACCGCGCTGCCGCACTCCGGGCACACCACGGGAAAAACGAAGCGATGTTTTCCGCGCGGATGCCCGGCGTCTTCCATCACCTCCACGACTTTGGGAATCACGTCGCCGCCGCGCTCCACCTTCACCCAGTCGCCCAGCTTCAGCCCCAGCCGCTCGATAAAGTCGGCGTTGTGCAGCGTGGCGCGGCTCACCGTGGTGCCGCCGATGAACACCGGTTCCAGCTCGGCCACCGGCGTCAGCTTTCCCGTTCGTCCCACCTGCACCGTAATCGCGCGCACCTGGGTCACGCCGGACTTGGCCGTGAATTTGTACGCAATGGCCCAGCGCGGCGCGCGCCCCGTGTAGCCCAGCCGCAACTGCGTGGCGTGCGAGTCCACCTTCAGCACCACGCCGTCAATTTCGTAGCCCAGCCCGTCGCGCCGGGCCTCGGCCGCGTCAATGAACGCCGTCATCTCCTCGATCGTAGCCACCAGCGCGCGATGCGCGTTCACCTTGAAGCCGAGCGCGCCCAGAGCCTCCAGCGTGGCCTGCTGCCCCTGGGCCAAGTACTCGCCCTCCACCAGCAGAAAGTAGGCGAAGAAGACCAGGCCGCGATCGGCAACGATGCCGGGCTCGAGCGTGCGCAGCGTGCCCGCCGCGGCGTTGCGCGGATTCACGAAGGCAGCAAGTCCCTCGCGCTCGCGTTCCTCATTCGTGCGCTGAAAGGCCGCTTCCGGCATCACGCATTCGCCGCGCACCTCAAAGACGGGCGGCACGCCGGCCTTCTTCAGCCGCTCCGGCGAGATGGCGAGCGGCACGCTGCGCAGGGTGCGGATGTTCGACGTCACGTCCTCGCCCGTCTGCCCGTCGCCGCGGGTGATTCCCGCCGTCAGCCGCGCGCCGCCGTCGCCCGTCGGCTCATAGCGCAGCGCCACGCTCAGCCCGTCCAGCTTGAACTCGGCCACGTACTCCACCGGCAGTCCTTCCGCCAGCGCGCGCACCCGCCGGTCCCAGTCCGCCAACTCCTCGGCGGAGTAGGCATTGTCCAGGCTCAGCATGGGCCGCGAGTGGGGCGCCTTTTTGAATCCCTCCGCGGGCTTGCCGCCCACGCGCTGGGTGGGCGAGTCCGGCGTCACCAGCTCCGGATGCTCGGCCTCGATCCCTTTCAGCTCGTTCATCCGCGCGTCGTACTCGGCGTCGCTGATCTGGGGCGCGTCCAGCACGTAGTACAAGTGTTCATGCCGCCGCAGCTCCGCGCGCAGCTCTTCCACACGCCGCGCCGCGGCCGGTTTGCTTCCTTCACCCATGGGCTGGATTATAGGGTGCGCGCGGCCGAGCGGGGGCGGAGGAGCGGTTCCCATGGGCAGGTGTTCGTCTGTGGGGTGCGGGTAGTATCGTGGGCAGAACGGCATGGAACCCCTCACCCACTTTCTCGCCGGCGCCTGCATCGGCCGCGCGGGGCTGAACCGCAAGACGGCCTACGCCACCATGGCCGCGGTGCTGGCCGCCGAGGCAGCAGACATCGACGTCCTCTGGGGCCTGGGCGGGCCGGTCGAGGAGCTCAAGCATCATCGCGGCATCACTCACACCTTCCTCGCCGCGCCTTTTGTCGCCGCGGTCGTCGTGGGCGCGGTCTGGCTCTTTCATCGCTGGAGCCAGCAGCGGCGCGCGCGCAAGCTCGCGGCTGCCGCCCCACTCGACCCCGGAGCCCCCAGCCCGCCGCAGCCGCAACCGGTGCGCTGGGCCTGGGTCTACGCCGCGGCGCTGATTTCCGCCCTCAGCCACATCCTGCTCGACTGGACCAACAACTACGGCGTCCGGCCCTTCTTCCCCTTCAATCCCCGCTGGTACGCGGGCAGCTTCGTCTTCATCGCCGAGCCGGTCGTCTGGATTCTGCTGGGGCTGGCGCTCATCGTCCCCGGCCTGCTGAGCCTGACGGACCGCGAAATCGGCGCGCGTCGAACCCCTTTCCGCGGCCGCGGCTGGGCCGTCTTCGCCCTCTCCGGCATGGTGATTCTGGGTTGCTGGCGGTGGGCCGAGCACGCCCAGGCCCGCGTGATGCTGGAAAACACCCCGATCACCTCCGCGCCCGTCCTGCGCATCGCCGTCGAGCCTTACCCGGTCAATCCCTTCCGCTGGCACGCCCTTGTCGAGACCGCCGCTTTCTATCAGACCGCCGAGATCAACACCCGCACCGGTGACATCGACAGCGACCCGCACCGCGACGTGCTCTGGAAACCCGCCGACACCCCCGCCGTCGAAGCCGCCAAGCGCACCTTCCTCGGCCAGGTCTATCTGGACTGGGGCACATGGGCCGTGGTGCGCGACGTGGGCCAGGAGCCCATCGAGGGAATCGAACCGCCGCAACTCGCGCCCGGCCGGGCCTGGACCACCGTCGAGTTCTCTGACCTGCGCTTTGCTTACGCCTTCCGCGGCACAGAAAGGGGGGCGGGCCCGTCGCCGCTCAGCGGCTGGGTCTACATCGTGGACGGCCGCGACGAAGCCGGCCAGGCCATGGGCGGGCGCGCACAGAAGTAGATCGAATGCTCTGGATGAAAAGTTTTGTTCACCCCGCCAATCACCGGAGCACTCCGCCGATCACTCCAGGTTGACCGCCTGACGTGCGACCCTCAGAATGGGTAGAGTGCTTGCCTGCCCTGGGACGGACTCCCTGGGAATCCCCGAACGTGAGGTGTCCATGCCCGCCTATCTGCTGCTCCTTGTTGCCGTCTTGAGCCGTCTTGTGCCCCACCCCGACTGGCTGAACTTCACCGCCGTGGGCGGCGCGCTGCTTTACTTCGGCGCGCGGCGTCCGTGGCGCGAGATGCTGGCCCCCCTGGCCGCGCTCA
Organism: uncultured Acidobacteriaceae bacterium; assembly: GCA_963716385.1. Classification (GTDB taxonomy): domain Bacteria; phylum Acidobacteriota; class Terriglobia; order Terriglobales; family Acidobacteriaceae; genus Telmatobacter. The sequence goes on along the minus strand of OY970305.1, from coordinate 3,863,333 downwards.
TGGCCACCGACTACTGCCTCACGACCTTCGCCTACCACTACAGCTTCCGCTGGCAGGCGTATGTGACGACCTGGGCCTGGTACCTGGCCGTCATGGCGCTGGGCTGGATCCTGCTCCACACCCGCACCACCTTTGTCCGCGTAGCCGCGGCCGTGGTGCTCGGCCCCACCTCATTCTTTGTGGTGTCGAACTACGCCGTCTGGGCCTCCGGTGGCATGTATCCCCCCACCCTGGGCGGCCTGGGAGCCTGCTTCGTCGCGGGTTTGCCCTTCTATCGCAACGACCTGCTTTCGACGGCCCTCGTCGCCGGCCTCGCCTTCGGCGTCCCGGTCCTGGTGCGCCGCCTGAACAGGACCCCCGCGCAGGCCGCCCTGGCCAAGTAGCAGTCGCAGCCTGCCCGGCGCGGGCCGCCAGCGTCCGCCTCGCCCCTTTTGGAGCCTCCCCGCGAAATGTGATCGCTGCCCTTGACTTTTCGCCTTGTAACAGTGCTGTAATACTGGCGGACGATGGCAAAAGTTTGTCGCCCCGATTCCTTCGAGAGGAGGGATTATGCGCAGGCTCGATCAACCCCGCCGGCTGCCGGCACTGGCAGTTTTTGCAGCCATGGTTCTCGCATCCCTGGTGGCCCACGCCCAGACTGCCACCGTGGGCTCCGCCGCCACCCCCCCGCCTCCGCAACGGGCCGCCGTGCCGCAGGTTCCGCCGACTCCCGAGGATCTGGGCGACTCCCTGATGACGCACAAGCGCTATCAGGCCGCCATTGAGGCGTACAAGCAGGCTCCGCGCAACTCCGCCGCGGTGTGGAACAAGATGGGAATCGCCTACCAGATGATGTTCGATCTGCAGGACGCGACCCGCTGCTACAAGGAGTCGCTGAAGCTGAACCCCAGGGACCCGCGGGTGCTGAACAACCTGGGCACCGTGTACGACTCGCTCAAACAATACAAATCGGCCGTGCGGATGTACCACAAGGCGCTCAAGATCGATCCGCAGTCGGCCATCGTCCTCAAGAATCTGGGAACCGACCTGCTGGCCCAGCATAAGTACAAGAAGGGCTGGGAGGCGTATCAGGCCGCGCTGGCCGTTGACTCCGGCGTCTTCGCCGGTGATTCCGGTCCGCGGGTGGAAAACCCGGCCTCCGTCGAGCAGCGCGGCGCCATGAACTATTTCATGGCCAGGGGCTGCGTACGCGCCGGCATGAACGCTCGCGCCATCGAGTATCTGCGCCTGGCGCTCAACGAGGGCTTCACCAGTCCCCAGAAGATCGCCGCCGACAGCGAGTTTGCCGGCCTCCGCGGGACGCCGGAATTCGAGCGTCTTCTTGCGGCGCAGAAGAATCGCTAGCGCCCGCTTTCTCCCCGCGATTCGGCCCGCCGGGCGCGCCTGACGGGCCGCGGGTCCGGCCCTCTGTCGTCTCCAGCGCTCTTCATGCGTCTATGCTTGCAGGGTATGTTTTTTTGCCCATGGGAGTTGTCATGAAGATCCATGTTCTGCCCGCAATCGTGCTCGGCCTCGCGCTCGGTGCCGTCTCTGCCGCCGCGCCTGCTCAGGATGCAGCCACCCCGCCGCAGACGCAGACCCAGCGCGGCGGCTGGGCCGGGGGCATGATGGGCGCAGGCAGGATGGGCGGCGGGCAGGCCCTCATGGGCACCGTCACCCAAACAAGCACCGATCACTACACCATCCAGACCGACGCGGGTGAGACCTATACCGTGCACTTCAGCGCCAACACCCGCATCCTGAAGCAGATGGTGCGCCGTCGCAGCCACGGCGCAAGCGGCGAGAGCGGCGACCAGCCGCCGGCCGGCCCGCAGCCTCTCAAGCCCGCCGACATCAAGGTGGGTGACGTGATTGCCGCTGACGGCGAGGTGGATGCGGCCGCCCGGTCGGTGGGCGCGGTGTTCATCGTGCAGCTCGACCCCGAGCGCGCCCAACAGATGCGCGCCATGCGGGCCAGCTTCGGCAAGACCTGGCTGATGGGCAAGGTCACGGCCGTTGATGGCGTCAAAGTCACCCTGGATAGCTCCATTGACAAGGCCGCCCACACCTTTGTGGCCGACGAGAATACCACCTTCCGCAAGCGCCGCGAGCCCATCACCCTGGCCGATGTACAGGTCGGCGACATGGTCCGCGTCGAAGGCGCCGTCAAGGACGGAGTCTTCGTGGCCGCCTCGGTCGCTGTCATGGGCATGCCGCAGGGCGGAACGCCCATGGTTCCGCGCGGCGGCCCGGCGCAGTAACGAACGCGGCGCATCCAGGCGCCCCAGGGGAACTCCGCCCCTGTTGTTTTGTTGAAAGCGCGCCGGCGTTAACCCGCCGATTGCAGCGCAGCCTCCGCCCACACCATGGCTTCCGCATAACAGCGCAGCAGCTGCTCCGGGTTCAGTCCATGGGTTTGGATGATCATGTCGCACGCGGCCCAGTCGCCGCGTTCGTGGCACTCCATCCACTCCAGCAGGATGTGTTCGCGGTTGCGTGCGCCCTGGAGCGCCGCGCGGATCGGCTCGCGCAGCGGCAGCGCCAGGGCCAGTTCTTCCATGGGCATGCGCAGCATCGCCGGCAGCAGGCTCAGCATCCCCAGCAGGTACTGTTCGGCGGGGGGCAGCGCGCACAGTCCGGCGGCCAGCTCGCAGAATCGCCCGCGCACAAAAACCATGTTCAGGATGACCGGCGGTCGGCCCGTGTTCCATTCCGTAGCGATGGCCAGCGTCAGCATCCGGCGCAGCATCTCGTCGCCCATCATCACCACGGCCGTCTCGATGGACCTCACCTCCTGGCGGATGGCCGAGATCGGTGAGTTGGCCAGCCGCAGCAGGCGAAGAGTGAGCGAGGGGTCGCGCTTCACCAGCCGGCACACCCCTTGCAACTCCAGCGGATCGCACTGCAGTTGTTCCAGAATCTTCATATGCAGCATGCAGTTGGCGGGCACCTTGCGGTTCTTCAGCAGCAGCGGACGGCAAAAATAATAGCCCTGGAAGAAGGTGTGCCCCTCCTCGCGAGCCAGACGGTAATCTTCCTGCGTCTCGATCTTCTCCGCCACCAGTCTGGCTCTGCAGCCTTGCAGGCGACGCAGCAGAATCCTCCGGTCCTCGGCGCTCATGGCGAGAAAATCCACCTTGATGTAGTCGGCCAGTCTCACCAGCGGCTCGATGCCCGGTCTCCAGGTGAAATCGTCCAGCGCGATGCGGAAGCCCTTCTTCTTCAGGTCCCTGCACGCGGCGATCAACTCTTCCGTCGGCTCCACCGATTCCAGCACCTCAAGGACGATGGATCTGGGCGGCAATACCTCCACCATTCGCTCGAGGAGCGATTCGCGGGTGCAATTGACAAACGCAGGCACCCCGCCTGCCAGCTGCTCCACGCCGAAGAGCACCGTATTGTCGAGCATGATGCGGGTGGCCAGGTCGCCGTCGCCGCTGAAAGCCGTCTCCGGCCCGCAGCGAAAGAGCAATTCGTAGCCATGCAACTTGCCGCGCAGGTCGAGAATGGGCTGGCGTGCCATGTATCGCAGCACATCGGGGAATTCAGCCGGGACAGAATCGTTCTCCCGGGCCGTGAAGACTTGCGAGGCCATTGCGTGCCTTTCCGGTCTGTTCATCGGCGGGAGGGGGTTGCAACTTGAGCCGCAACACCTTGGGCAGCTTGAGCCCCGCGCCCGCGCGCCGCCCTATCCGCCCATGAACATGCCGCCGTTCACGTCCAGAACGTGCCCGGTAATGTAGGCCGCCGCCTCCGAGGCCAGAAACGCCACCGACTGCGCAATCTCCAGGTCCGTGCCCGCCCGCCCCAGCGGAACCTGGGCCATCATGGCCGCGCGCTGCTTCTCGTCCAGCACCGCCGTCATCGGCGTCTCGATGTACCCCGGCGCCACAGCGTTCACCGTAATGCCACGCGAAGCCACCTCGCGCGCCAGCGACCGCGTCAGCCCGATCAGCCCCGCCTTCGACGCGGCATAGTTCACCTGCCCGGCCTGCCCCGTCCGGCCCACCACGCTGGAAATGTTGATAATCCGCCCCCAGCGGTTTTTCAGCATCGGCCGCAGCAGCGCCTGCGTCAGCAGAAACGCCCCCGTCAGGTTGGTCCCCAGCACATCGTCCCAATCCGCGCGCTTCATCGCCATCATCAGCCCGTCGCGGGTGATGCCGGCGTTGTTCACCAGAATCTCCACCTTGCCGAAGCGTTCAAGGACGGCCTTTGCCCCCGCCCTGATCGACTCTTCGCTGGCCACATCCAGCGCAAACGCCGCCGCCTGCCCGCCCGCCGCCTCTATCTCCGCCGCCACTTCGGCCAGTTTGGCCTCGTTCCGCGCCGCCAGCGCCACCGTGGCTCCGGCCCGCGCCAGCTGCAGCGCACAAGCCCGCCCGATCCCTTGCGAAGCCCCTGTCACCAGGGCAATTCTTCCCTGCAAATCCGCCATATCGCTCCCCGCCGGCGCACCCTTCCGCGCCCTTCCGTGACTCATTATAAGTGGCGGGGAAACAGGCCTTTGACCGGGAGCCAGGGCGCGAAGCCGCACCTACCCCGAGGGCGTGGCCACGGCCGGGGCCCGGCGCGCGGCCAGCGCTGGCCGCACCAGCTCCGCCGGCCACACATACACCGCCAGCCGCCGCGAATAGTGCAGCACCGGCTCCTGCTCCGGAAGATGAACCCCGATGGCCTCGGCCAGATCGTTGCGCTCGATCTCCGCCTCGGCCTCCTCCAGCGGCCAGGGAACGTGGTGGATGTTGGCTCGCACCAACTGCCCGGCGCCGTTGCAGCTGAACAGGCAGTAGCGCTCGGTCAGGAAGTATTCCAGTGTGCCGCTGCCGCTCTCGGCCAGTTTGCGGGTCGGGCCCAGGCCCCGGTAGCGCGCGTTGAAGATCACCGGCCGGCGCACGAACCGCCTCCGGCTGTAGAAGGCGAACTCCCGCTCCGACCGCTGCTCCACCCGCATCTCGGCCCAGTAGTAGGGCAAATGATAGAAGGTGCGCGCCACCCCCACCGCCAGCAGATTGCTGGCATCGAGCGAGAAGAAATACACCCCGTGCGCCCCGGTGCGCGGATCGCGGACATACGTGCGAAGGTTCAGCTCGGGAAAACTGCGCGCTCCGGGAATCGGCGGCACGCCGCGCAGCTTGATGCGGTCGATCCAGAACGGCACTATGCCCAGCCAGGCCGACCCCTGGAACGTATCAACCTGCAAGCCCTCGGGCAGCAGCCGCGCCAATTCGGTCGCCGGCACGTGCCAATGCGCAAATAGAAGGTCGTTCCAGCGCTGGGTCGTCGCCCAGCGGCCGGAGGGCAAAGGCCGGGGCTGCTGCGATGTACGCACCTTGATCTCCTGCATACGCCGGTTTCTCCCGCCTGCTGTTGAGACGCGCGTACCGGGGACGGGGTTTTCTGCTGCGCCTGCCCCCAATGCCGTATTCTGTTCGCGAGCCTACACGTATGTCCAGTAAATCTTTTCTTCCCTCCGGCGCGCGTAACCAAACTGACGTCTTCGCCGTCCACGGCGCCGACCCCGAAGTGCTGGCCTACGCCATGGCCAAGTACTCCCGCTCCGCGCTCTCCATGCGCGAGTCGCTCTCTGAGATCAGCGCCCAGCGCGCCGAGCAGTTCCTGAATACCTTCTATTTCCAGTACGGCCACCGCTCCATCGCAGACCTGGCCCACATCGCCTTCGCCGTCGAGCGGCTCAGCCTGCTGGCCGCCATCGTCCTCGTCGACGAGCAGCGCTGGGACGGCCAGGAGCGCTCCACCCGCTATCAGAACTTTCTCAAGTCCGGCTGGTTTTTCCCCGACTTTGGAGAAGATGCCGCCTCCGCCCGGCTTTACGCCGAAACCGTCGAGAATCTTTTCGCCGCCTATGAGCGCACCACCGCCGCGGTCCTCGAAGCCCTGCGCCGGCGCGTCGCGCGCCCCGAGGCCATGAAGCCCGAGGCCTACGAGCGCACCCTCAAGGCCCGCGCCTTCGACGTCGCCCGCTACCTGCTGCCCCTGGCCACCAACACCTCGCTGGGCCAGATCGTGAACGCCCGCACCCTGGAGACTCAAGTCTCCCGCCTGCTCGCGCATCCCGTGGCCGAAATCCGCGACCTCGGCCAGAAGCTGCGCGAAGCCGCCACCGGCCCCGCCTGGAACGTGAACGCGGAGGCTGGCCAGGCGCTGGTTGACAAGATCGCCGCCGCCGACCCAGCGCTGGCCGCTGAAGCCGCCAACCTGCTCACCCGCGAGGTGCGCACCGCGCCCACGCTGGTCAAATATGCCGAGCCCAGCCAATACACTATCCAGACCCAGGCCGAGCTAGCCCAGGCTGCCGCCGAGCTGCTCGCCGAAGTGCCCATCGCTCCATCTCCGGTCGTCGATCTGGTCGAGCGCACCGAGACGCTCGAAGTCGAACTGGCCGCGACGCTGCTCTACTCGGCCAGCCATCACCCCTACCGCCAAATTCGCGACCTGGTCGCCGCGCTCCCCGAGGCCCGCGTCCGCGAGATCATCGAGCTGGGCCTGCGCCATCGCGGCAAACACGACGAAGCCCTGCGCGCCTTCCACGCCGGAGCCGCCCTGCGCTTTGACATTCTCATGGACATCGGCGGCTTCCGCGACATGCACCGCCATCGCCGCTGCGTGCAGATCCTCCAGCCCTTCACCGCCCTGCACGGCTACGAAACGCCCACCGAGGGCGACGCCGCCGGCCTGGCCGAAGCCGGCATCCTGGCCGATTTTCAGGCCGCCGTCGAAGCCGCGCACGCGGCCAGCGCCCGCATCCACGCCGGCCCCGCACCCCAGGCGGCGCAGTCGGCGCTCTACCTGCTCCCGCTGGCCACCCGCATCCGCTGTCTTTTTAAGATGGACTTCGCCGAGGCCCAGTACATCAGCGAACTCCGCTCCGGCCCCGCCGGCCACTTCAGCTACCGGCGCGTGGCCTGGGAGATGTATCTGGCCCTGCAGCGCCAACACCCCGCGCTGGCCCAACACATCCGCGTCACCGACTTCACCCAGCCCATCGACCTGCTGCAGCGGTAAGCAATCTCTAGCCAGGTCCGAATGCGCGCCCATGCAAAGCAGCGGCGGGCGAACTCAAAGCAGCGACGGCCGAATGCAAAGCAACAACGGCCGCGCGAGGAACGCCGTGAGCGCCAAGGAGGTCCCTTGATCCCCGTCGAAGACAGCAGCAGCCATTCCATCACCACCCTCTCCAGCCGCGAGGTCTATCGCAACCGGTGGATGCGCGTGCGCGAGGACGAAATTCTGCGCTCCAACGGCCAGAAGGGAATCTACGGCGTGGTGGAGAAGGACGATGCGGCCATCATTCTGCCCATCGACCAGGGCCGGGTGTGGCTGGTGGAGCAGTTCCGCTACACCATTCAGGAGCGGGCGCTCGAGCTGCCCCAGGGCGGCTGGGAGATGGAGGTCGACAACCCCGAGGAGCTGGCCCGCGGCGAGCTGAAGGAGGAAACCGGCCTCCACGCGGCGCAGATGACCTGCCTGGGAACTCTGTGGATTGCCTACGGCTTCACCCGCCAGCGGCAGCATGTCTTTCTGGCCACCGGGCTCACCGCGACCTCGAACGATCTCGACGAAGAGGAGCACGATCTCGCGGTGCGCAGCATTTCCATCGAGGAGTTCGAGCAGTTGATGCTCGACGGCCGAATCCGCGACAACTGCACGGTCGCGGCCTGGGGGCTTTATCGGATGTGGAAGGCGCGCCACGGCTGAGGCGGCCGCGCAAACCTGGTGCGCTCTACGGCCTCTCGCCGGCCGGAATCCAGGGCGAGGGGTACACGGGCCCGATGTACTCGGCGCGCGGGCGGATCAGCCGGTTGTCGTCCAGTTGCTCGATGACGTGGGCGGCCCAGCCGGCGATGCGGCTGATGGCGAAGATCGGCGTGTAGAGGTCGATGTCGATGCCCAGCGTGGCATACGTCGAGGCGGAGTAGAAGTCCACGTTGGCGTTCAGTTTCTTCTCGTCTTTCACATAGATCTCGATGGCCCGCGACATCTCAAACCATTTCGGCTGGCCGGCGTCCCTGCCCAGCTGCTCGCTCATCTTGCGCAGATGCGTGGCGCGCGGGTCCTCGGTCTTGTAGACGCGGTGTCCGAAGCCGGAGATCTTCTGCTTGGCTGCCAGCATGGCTTGCACGTACTCGACGGGATCGGCGCCGGCTTTATCGATGGCGTAGAGCATGCGCATCACGCCTTCATTGGCGCCGCCATGCAGCGGGCCTTTCAGTGCGCCCAGCGCGCCGGTGACGGCGGAGTGAATGTCGGACAGGGTGGCGGCGATGACGCGGGCGGCGAAGGTGGAGGCGTTGAATTCATGGTCGGCGTGCAGAATCAGCGCAACGTCCAGCGTGCGGGTGGCGGTTTCAGACGGCTTGACGCCGTTCAGCATCCACAGAAAATTGGCCGCGTGGCTCAGCGAACGGTCCGGGGGAACCACTTCGAGCCCCTTGCGCAGGCGGTCGTAAATGGCCACGATCATGGCCATCTGCGCGGTCAGGTTGTAGCTCTTGCGCACGTTCGCGTCGTGCGAGTTGTCCTTCTCGTCGGCGTCGAAAAAGCTCAGCGCGGAGACCGCAGTGCGCAGCACTTCCATCGGCGTGCCGCTGGTGGGCAGCGAACGCAGCAGGTCGATGACGCGCTGGTCGAGCGTGCGCGCAAGCGCCAGTTGCGACTGGAACTCGCGCAGGGCCAGGCGGTTGGGCAGATGGCCCTTCCACAGAAGATAGGTGGTTTCCTCGAAGGTCGAATGCTCGGCCAGCTCGTGAATGTCGATGCCCCGGTAGGCCAGCACGCCCGCGTCTCCGTCAATCCAGCAAATCCCGGAGTTCGCGGCAACAATTCCTTCCAAACCCTTCCCAGCGACAGCAGTCGACATAGCCTACGAATCTCCCTCTTGTTTGTTGTTTGCATCGATTTTGGCCAACGTCCAAGCCCTGGGGATGAGCCGGGCGCGTGAAATACGGCAAACTTCTTTATAGCGCGTCGATTCGATGGTTGTCACGGCGGAGCGGGAAAGAGGGCGGGAAACGGCTCTCCGCGCGCTTCGGCAGCCGCGAACCGGGCAGGGTTTTCCGGCCCAGTGCGGCAATTCTGAATATTCTGTAGAATCGCCGGAGGCGTTGGGAGCGGGTTCTCCGATTCTCCAGGCCCGGGCCCTGGTTTTTGCAGGCCATGGAAACTCTGGAGCGCGAGAAATCCGATTGCGGCATCTAACCGGCAAGGGAACACCACCACGCGAAAGGCGGCCTCCGCGCAGAGCCGCCATGGAGAAGAAAGGCAGATTATGAGCGAACTTGAGAATCCCCCTAGAACCTATTCCGGCGCGCTGCTGGCCGTGCTGGCCGTGGCCCTGCTGAGTGCGATTGGCGGGCTGATCTGGACCTACACGCTGAGCGCCCGGCTCACCCACGCCGAGGCGTCGCTGAACGACGCGACCCAGCAGAACGTGAAGCTGGCCGCCGAGTTGCGCGAGACCAACGCCCGGCTCACCGTGGCCACTGAAGAGCTGGGCAAGTCGCTCGGCCTCACCCAGAAGCAGCTCGACGCTCGCGCCCAGGAGATCATCCAGCGCGAACAGGCCGACAGCCGCAGGCTGGAGAGCGCCCAGAAGCAGACCGCGCAGCAGGTGACGGCTGTCTCCAGCGACCTGTCCAACGTGAAGACCGACGTGGGCGGCGTGAAGACCGACGTGGCCAAGACGCAGAGCGATCTGGCCACCACTATCAGCCAGTTGCAGTCCATCAAGGGAGACCTGAGCGACCATACCAGCCTGATCGCCCGCAACCACGACGAACTGGAGCTGCTGAAGCACAGGGGCGACCGCAACTACTACGAGTTCACCCTCAACAAGGGCCAGAAGAAGCCCGTGGGCACCGTGAGCCTGGAGCTGCGCAAGGCCGACCCCAAGCGGAGCCGCTTCACCCTGAACGTCTTCGCCGACGACAAGCGCTACGAGAAGAAGGACCGGAATGTGAACGAGCCGCTGCAGTTCTACAGCGGCAAGGAACCGGCGCTCTATGAGATCGTGGTGAACTCCATCAACTCCAAGAACCAGATCTCGGGCTATCTCTCGACGCCCAAGAACGCGCCGGCCCCGGTCAGCGCTCAGTAACCGCCACGCGGGGCGTGAGCGTCAGGCTGGGCAGGTACTGAAAGGCGAAGGTGAAGTTGAGTCCTTTGCGCGCGTCCCACTGTTGCTTGGTCAGGCGGAAGGAGGAGACGAAAGTCCCCTCCTCGGTCTGGCCGGGCTGGAGCGTCATCTCCGGTGACAGCGGCGTGGCCCGCCACGGCGCCAGTTGCGGATAGGCGATGAACACGCGATTGTAGTCTGAGGGCATGGCGGCATAGCTGGAGTGGATGCCGTCGTCTAGCGTGGCGTTGGTCAGAATCTGGTGCAGGAAGAGCGGCTGCTTGCTCTGGTTGTGCAATCTGACCCGGGCGAAGACAAGCACGTTGTCAAAGCTCTCCCGCGGCATCGAGGCTCCGTTGGCGTCAAAGCCCGAAGTCTCGGTGTGCATGGGGTGCGCCCACACTTCGAGGATTTCCCCGGTAGCGGCAGGCAGCTTCTCTCCGGCAATCACATAAATGGCAATGATCGCCGAGACCACGACTGCGGCGACGATCGAGGCCCACACCACGTGACTGGTGCCCTTGGTGAACGACTCACCCTTGGCCGCGTCGTCCAGATCTTCCGGCCCTTCCTGATGGAGCAGACTCATCGCGCCCTTATCTTATCCCGCGTGGCGCGGCGTGGGCCATGAATTCGGCGCGGGCCATGAATTCGCGCCGGACTCTCTCGCCGCGTCTTGCCTTTTGCGCCGGGATCGCCGCCCTTTACGCTCCCGTCACGGCCGCGGCCTGAGCGCTTCAAGAAGCTCCGCCGGCCCTCTCGTGTTCAGCACGTCCTCCGGCCCCAGCCAGGCCCGCCGCAGCTGGCGCAGCCCGTACTCCATCTTGGCCAGGTGGCGGGTGTCGTGCGAGTCCGTGTTGATGACGATCTTGCAGCCCAGTTCTTTCGCCAGCCGCAGGTCGCGGTCGCTCAGGTCCAGCCGCTCGGGAGCGGCGTTGTGCTCGACGGCCACGTCCAGCTCGGCCGCCCGGCGCAGCACCGCGCCCAGGTCCAGGGCAAACGGTTCGCGGCGCAGCAGCAGCCGCCCCGTGGGGTGGCCCAGAATGCGCATGTACGGGTTTTCGAGCGCGCCGAGCACGCGGGCGGTCATCTCCTCGCGGCTTTGCTCGAAACGGGTATGCACGGCGGCGATGACAATCTCCATCTGCGCCAGTACCTCATCGTCCAGATCCAGTGCGCCGTCGGGCAGGATGTCCACCTCGATGCCGGTGAAGACGCGGATGCGGCCCTCCATCTGCGCGTCCACCTCGCGGATGCGGCGGATATGTTCGAGCGCGCGCGCCTCGTCCAGCCCGCCGGTCATGGCCAGATTTTTGGAGTGGTCGGTGATGGCGACGTACTGGTAACCGCGCGCCAGGGCGGCCTCGGCCATCTCGCGGATGGTGTTGTGACCGTCGGTGGCCGTGGTGTGCATGTGCACGTCGCCCCGGATGTCAGCCAGTTCGATGAGCTGGGGCAGGGCATGATTGGCGGCAGCTTCAATCTCGCCCAGGTTTTCGCGCAGTTCGGGCGGCATCCAGTCCATGCCCAGCGCGGCATAGATATCCTCCTCGGTGGCCGCGGCCACAGTTGACCCGTCATCCAGCCGCGCCAGCGCCCACTCGCTCAGCGTGTAGCCCATCTTCAGCGCCCGCTGGCGCAGCGCCACATTGTGCGCCTTGGAGCCGGTGAAGTATTGCAGCCCCGCGCCGTAGCAGTCCGGCGGCAGCAGGCGCGCGTCCACCTGCATGCCGCTGGCGAGATGAAAGCTCACCTTGTTTTCGCCCTTGGCGATCAGGTCGTGGATGCCGGGGTAGGCGGCCACGTACTCGACCGCGGCGGCGGTGTGCTCGGGCTGGCAGGCCGGCCCGCTCACCAGCAGGTCCAGGTCGCCCACCGTCTCGCGGCCCCGGCGCAGCGACCCGGCAGCCGTCACCTTCTCGATTCCGTCCGCCGCGGGCCCGCCAAAGGCCAGCAGATACGCCCGGATGCGCGCGGCTGCCTCTTCGGCCTCGTCGATGCGGAAGCGGCCGGCGCTGCGGCGATAGTCGTCGATGCCCTTGCGCAGCTTTTCAATCTGTTTGGCGCCCATGCGCGGCAGCCCGGCCAGCCGGCCCGCGTCGATGGCTTCGGCCAACTGGTCGATGCTGGCAATCTGTGCCGCGTCCCACAGCAGGGCCACGGTCTTGGGGCCCATGCCGGGCAGCTTCAGCAGCTCCAGCAGCCCCGCGCCGTACTTCGCCAGCAACTCCTCGCGCAGCGGCAGCGTGCCGGTCGCGGCCATGGCCTGCAGGTTAGCCGCCATGCCCTTGCCGATCCCCGGAATCTCCAGCAGGCGGGCGGTCTCCGCGGCGACGGCCGCGAGGTCCACCGTGGTCTGCTCTACCGATTCGGCGGCGCGCCGGTAGCTGCGGATGCGAAAGCTGTCGCCGCCGTCGATCTCCAGCAGATCGGCGGTCTCGTCAAGCAGGCGGGCCATGGTCGCGTTGTCCATGGAAGAAGTATCCGTCACCGGATGGAAGAAACGTCATCGGATGAAAGAAAGAAAGACGAGCCGGTGGGGAGAAAGCCGCGCGGGTTGCCCGAACCCATCCGAACCCATCCGGACCGATGCCGCGCCGGCTGGCCACGCGCGGGCCCCGGCCAACTCCCTGCGGCTCAAAACCGCGACTGTGACCAGCAACCAGACCGCGATTGTGACCAGCAGCCGGGCCACAGGCGCAAAACTATTGCACCACCTGCGGGTGGTCTTGCTGTTACGCCCAAAGGTGCGCGCAGCTAGGCTGCGCTGGGGGCGGCGTCCCGCAGCCGGATCACTGCATCCGCCTGGGGACCTTTCTGGCCCTCGACGACGTCGAACTCCACGTCATCGCCCTCTTTCAGTGTCTTGTAGCCGTCCAACTGGATTGCCGAGTAGTGCACGAATACATCGGGCCCGTCTTCGCGTCCGATGAATCCGTAGCCCTTGGCGTTGTTAAACCACTTGACCTTGCCTTTGTACTGAGCCACAGGCTTTTGCCTCTCTCACGTCTTGGTGTGAATGCGGTGCGCGGGGAACAGGGAACGCACACCGTATACGACTATGACGGGAAAAGCGCGAGAAAGGTTGATTGGAAATCGACAGGAAGTGTTCATAAAATGGGACGGCGCGGCTCGAAAACCGCGCCCGCCCGCATGGAAGATGTTGATTCGACTTAGTCGCGAGCTTTCCGGCGAGTGATTACTTCTTGCGTTTCTTTGCCAACTTTCGCGAGTAGAGCAGCAGGCTGGTCAGCGTCTTGCCGTCCAGAATCGCGCCCTTCTCAATCATCTTCACCGCATCCGACAGCCTCACCAGGCGGAAATCGATGTGCTCGTCGTCCTCCGGATGGGCGTCGCCGGCCACCAGCCCCTCAGCGACGAAGACCTTCATCCACTCGCCCAGGAAGCCGGGGCTGGCGAAGTACTCGACAAGGGGCTTCCACTTCTTTGCGCGATAGCCGGTCTCTTCCTCCAGCTCCCGCTGCGCCCCCAGCAGCGCATCCTCGCCCGCGTCCAGGCTGCCTGCGGGCAGCTCCCACAGAAACTGGTTGGCGGCGTGCCGGTACTGCCGCTCCATCACGATCCACGGATCCCTCCTGCTATTGGAGCTGTCGAGCGCCAGAATCACCACGCTGCCGTTGTGGCGGATGACGTCGCGCTCGCTGTGCTTGCCGTTGGGCTCGATCAACTTGTCGTGAAGCACGCGAAACAGCGGGCCGTCGTAAACCACCTTGGAGCTGAGCAGCTTTGCGGTCTCGTCCGTCGCTGTCACCGATGGCTTCAGCTTCAGCGCTTTTTTCTTTGCGGCTTTGGAATTTTTCAGCTTGGCAGCCTGGGCCGCTTTCAGCCTGGTGGCCTTGGCTGGTTTCAGCTTGGCAGCCTTGGCCGCGTTCAGCTTGGCAGCCTTGGGCGCTTTCAGCTTCACCGCCTTGGCCGCTCTCGGCCCGGGGGCCAGCTTTCCAGCCTTGGATTTTTTGGGCGAAGCAGTCTTGACGGGGATCTTCTTGTTAGCCATCGCGGTCTCTCTCCTCATACGCAGTCAGACAAAGTATACCCACCGACCCGGCGCTCCTCAGCGAATCGCGTGCATCCATCAGGCCTGGCGTGGCATCCTTAACACAGCTTAACGACTCCTGAGCCCGCACCTCCTGGGGCCTCCCCGTGACACTGGAACCGGAAGGAAACGCGTTGTCGACCGCAGAGTGCCATTCCATCACCATGGCGCCGGGCCTTCACCGGCTCTATCTGGACTATTGCGCCGGCGCCGCCGGGGTGCGCCCCTTCTATGCGTCCGCGCCGCCTGACACGGCCTGGCAGCAGCGCCCCGCGGTCCCCGCGCACTGGCCGCAACTGGTCGAATTGCTGGCCGCGCAGAATGCATCGGCCGCCGCCGCGCCACACTTGGCCGCATTGCGCTCAGGCGCGGGCGTGGTGGTCACCGGGCAGCAGGTGGGCTTGTTCGGCGGTCCTCTGTTCACGCCCTTCAAGGCGGCCACGGCGCTGGCCCGGGCGCGCCAGGCCACCAGGGCGGGCCGTCCTCACGCCGCCATCTTCTGGCTGGCCAGCGAAGACCACGACTTCGCCGAGATCAACCACGTCACCTTTCCCGCGCGGCGCGAACTGCGCAAACTTGTCTACGAAAACTCTCCTGAGGCCGGCCGTCCCGTGGGCGGCGTGGTCCTGGATGAAACGATTGTCCCGCTCATCGATCAAGCATCGGAGCTGCTGGGCTACTCGGACGCGATGGAGGCCCTGGCCGCGGCCTATCAGCCCGGCCGCACCTTCGCGCAGGCCTTCGCGGAGTTTTATTCCCGCATGTTCGCGGCGCAGGGATTGCTGGTGCTCGATGCGGGCGGGCGCGCGTTTCACGGCATGGGTGCGCCGGTGCTGCGGGCGGCGCTCGAGCGGGCCGACGAGTTGCACGCCGCGCTGCTGGACCGCAATCACGCGCTCGAAGCAGCCGGATATCACGCGCAGGTGGCCGTCACGCCGCAATCCAGCCTGCTGTTTCTCATCGACGAACCCACCGGCGCGCGTGTGGCGCTGAAGCGCACCGCGCCCACCGCGGCTGAGCCCGCGGGACTGTGGCAGGCCGGGCGGCAGATCTATTCGACCGCCGATCTGCTCGGCATTCTCGACGCCGCACCCGAGCGCATCTCGCCCGCGGCGCTGCTGCGGCCCGTGTTTCAGGATCTGCTGCTCTCCACCTCGCTTACCATCGGCGGACCGGCCGAGATTGCCTACTTCGCGCAGTCGGCGGTGCTGTTTGAGCGGATTCTGGGCCGCACCACTGCGGCACAGCCGCGCTTTTCGGCCACCTTGATTGAGCCGGCCATCGCAGAACTGCTGCGCGCGCACGAGCTGACGCTGGAGCGCGTCTTTGCCGAGAGCGCCGCTGGGACTCCCGACGCGCTGGCGCAGTTGCTGGCCGCGCGGGCCATGCCCATCGAGGGCAAGCGCAAGCTGGCCGCGGCAGGCACCGCGCTCGACGCCGAGCTGACCCCGCTGGTCGAGTGGATGCGCGCGCTCGACGAGGGTCTGGGCCGCTCCGCCGAGACCGCCGCGCGCAAGATGCGCTACCAGATGAACCGGCTCAGGCGGCTGGCGGCGAACTTTCAGCTGCAAAAGGAAGAGTCGCTCCGCCGTCACGCCCAGGCCGTCAGCCAGGCGCTCTATCCCGGCGGCGTGCTGCAGGAGCGGCTGCACGGCGCGGCCTATTATTTTGCCCGCTACGGCGTTGAGCTGGCCGAGACGCTGGTCGCGCAGGCCGAGGATTCCTGCCCAGGGCACAAGGCGGTTTGGCTATAATCCTCGCAAACCGCGGGGAGGCCCGAAGTGAGGCAGTTTATTGCCGTCGTGACGATCGGTTTGCTTGCATGCAGCGTGGCGCAGGCGCAAAAGCAGCCCTGCGCGGTGCCGGACGAGAACAACTCCTTTCTTGGCATTCAGACCATTCGTCTGTGGCCGGGCGACGCGCCCCAGGCGCACGGCAAGGCCTGCGAAGACACCCCCACGCTGACGATTTTTGAGCCGCAAAGAGGCCATGCCAACGGCTCGGCGGTGGTCATCTTTCCGGGCGGGGGCTATGTCGGGTTGGCCGGCAACCTGGAAGGCAGGCAGGTGGCCGACTGGTTCACCGCGCGCGGATTTCGCGCCTTCATCCTGAGCTACCGGCTCAGCTCCAACGGCTACCTGCTGCCGGTGCCGCTGCTGGACGCACGACGCGCCATTCAGACGGTGCGGGCGCGGGCGCGCGACTACCACATCAACCCCGGCCGCATCGTCGTGATCGGCTTTTCGGCCGGCGGCCATCTAGCCGCGCTCGCTGCCACCCAGTTTGTCCCCGGCAATCCCGACGCGGAGGACTCCATCGAGCAGGTTTCCAGCCGCCCCGACTTCCTCGTCCTCGGCTATCCCTGGATCGGCGCCATCTCCAGCGACACCTTGCATTTGAGCTACTGCAAGCTGTTCAACGTGATGGACCGCTGCGAGGCCCTTCGGGCCGCGTACTCCCCCGATTTATTCGTGACCAAACAAACGCCGCCCACCTTCTGGTATCACACCTTCAACGACCAGACGGTGCCCGTCGAGCAGGGGCTGCGGTTCTATGAGGCGTTGGTGAAGGCGGGCGTGCCGTCGGAGGCGCACATCTTCGCCAACGGCCCCCACGGCACGGGCCTCGGCAAGGGCGACCCTGCGCTGGACCAGTGGCCCGCCCTGCTGGAGACCTGGCTGCGCGCCCAGGGACTGCTGACGGTCGACAAAGCCGCGGAGGAAGCGAAGCCGTAGCGAGTGCAGCCAGTGGCCAAGGGCCCGGCGGCAGGGGAAGCACCGCCCGGAAATCGAGCCAACCAATCGGCAAAAAATCCGCGCAGAAAATCCGCCCAAAAACTAAGAGGCGGGCCGCCAGCTTCGGGAGTGGAGCAACTTCCCGGAACCGGCTGCCCGCTGGACCCTGGACCGGGTCTAGGTGGTATTCTTAGTTTAGGCCTGTTGCGCGGGAAATCAAGGGCTTTTTGGGGCGAATGGTTCCATTCGTGACCGGAGTCACAGCGCCCCGCCGAATGGGCCTCATCCGCGTTGACTTGGGGGTTCTCCCCTGATACAAAAAAGTGTTCCACCTGCGAAAGAAATCCAACAGACTGCCTGAAGACGCGATACCAGAATGCAAGAAATGCTTCAACAAGTCGGGGCCCTGCTGTTCGGCTCACTGCCCACGGCTCTGCTGTTCATCGTGCTGGTTCTGGCTTACCAGTTCCTGGTGCAGGGGCCGCTGACCGCGACCTTGCAGGCGCGCCGCGCGCGCACTGAAGGCGCGGTGGAGGAAGCGAACAAGGCGATTGCGCGGGCCGAAGCCCGGGCCGCCGAGTACGCCGCCAGGCTGCGCCAGGCGCGCGCAGAGATTCACAAGGCGCGCGAGCAGCGCATCCAGAAGTGGAACGCCGAGCGCGAGGCCGCCCTGGACGACTCCCGCAAGGCCGCGGGCTTCAGGGTGAGCCAGGCCAGAGCGGAACTGGAGACCGAGGCCGCCCACGCGCGCCAGGCCATTCAGGGCGCGGTGGCTGAGCTGGCCAATCAGGTGGTCCGGGCGGTTCTGCCCGCGGCTGCCGGGGGTTCCCGTTGAGAAACTCGATTCTGCGTGCGTGTTTTTCTGCCCGGATTCTTTGTTTTGTACTGTTTGCGACCCTTGCGGCCGGGCCGGCCGCGGTGTCAGTCCATCTTCTCGCGCAGGAGCCGTCTTCGGCGCCCGTCGCCGCGGCTCCCGCTGCCACTACCAGTGCAACTGCCGCCGCCGCGCCCAAGCCGGAAGCCCCCGAGACCGAAGCCGAAGAAAACAACGTCTACCGCCACGCCCCCATCGTGCAGACGCTGGCCAAACTCATCCATCTGAAGCTGGAGACCACGGCGCGCATCTTTGAGGCCATCAACTTCGTCATCATCGCGCTGGCCATCGGCATCCCGCTATTCCGCATTCTGCCCAGGGTCATCCACACGCGCTCGCTCACCCTGCGCCACAATATCGAGTCGGCGCGCCAGGTCACCGAGGACGCCAACACCCGCCTCAGCGCGGTCGAATCCAGGCTCTCCCAGCTCGACCAGGAGATTGCCGCGATGCGCGCCCAGGTGGAGGAAGAGAGCCGGCAGGACGAGGTGCGGATCAAGGCCGCCTTGGAGCAGGAGAGCGCCCGCATTGTGGCCGCCGCCGAGCAGGAGATTGGCGTCGCCGCTTCCCAGGCCACGCGCGGATTGCGCCACTTTGCCGCCGATCTGGCCATTGCGCAGGCCGCAAAGCAGCTGGCGCTTACGCCGGAGATCGACAGCGCCCTGATCGCCGAATTTGTGCGCGAGACAGCCCGGAACGGCGCGCAGGACGGAGGGAAGAACTAGATGGCCGCTTTCGTCTCCCGTTACGCAGGCGCATTTCTCGACGTGGTCACCTCGGCCAGGCTGGATACAGCCGCGATCGACCGCCAGCTGAACGACTTTCTTGCCACCTGGGACGGCAGCCCCGAGCTGCAGGCGTTCTTTACCAACCCGGCCGTCGCCGCCAGCCAGAAGGTGGCCGTTCTGGACAAGCTCAACGTGAAGCTGGGGCTTCAAAAGGAACTGCGCAACCTGCTGGCCGTGCTCATCGACAACGGTCGCATCGGGCAGGTGGCTGAGGTGGCCGCGGCCTATCGCGCGGAGCTGCAGCAGCGGCTGGGAATTCGCCAGGCGGAGATTGTGACCGCGCGCGAGCTGAGCGGCGAGGAGCGCAGCGCGCTGGTCGCCGGCGCCGGCAAGCTGGCCGGGGCGCGCATTGAGGCCAGCTTCAAGCTCGACAAGTCGATTCTCGGCGGCGCCGTGGTGCGCATCGGCTCCACCGTCTACGATGGCTCAGTGCGCGGGCGGCTGGAGCGGTTGAAGGATGAATTGATCGCCGGATGAAACTAAGAACTGCGAACTAAGAACTCTGAACTAAGAACTGCGAACTGTTAGGAACAACAATGGCTCAGATCAAGGCAGACGAGATTACGCAACTCCTTCGCGAGCAGATCGCGAACTACGACTCGAAGGTCCAGGTCGACGAAGTGGGGACGATTACCTCCCTCGGCGACGGCATCGCGCGCCTCCACGGGCTGGACAAGGTGATGGCCGGCGAGCTGCTCAGCTTTCCCCACGGCATCGCGGGCCTTGCGCTCTCGCTCGAAGAAGATCAGGTGGGCGCCGTGGTGCTGGGCGACTACACCGAGCTCAGCGAAGGCGACGAGGTCAAGCGCACCGGCAAGATTCTGAGCGTCCCGGTCGGCAGCGCCATGATCGGCCGCGTGGTCAACGCGCTGGGTCAGCCCATCGACGACAAGGGCCCCATCGCCACTACCGAGTTCCTGCCCATCGAACGCCTGGCCCCCGGCATCATCGACCGCCAACCGGTGCGCGAGCCCATGGCCACCGGTCTGAAGGCCATCGACTCCATGATTCCGATCGGCCGCGGACAGCGCGAGCTGATCATCGGCGACCGCCAGACCGGCAAGACCGCCGTGCTGCTGGACACCATCATCAACAACGCCAAGAACGATCTGATCTGCATCTATTGCGCCATTGGCCAGAAACGCTCGTCGATTGCGCAGGTGGTGCAGACGCTGACCGAGCACGGCGCCATGGGCCACACCATCATCGTGGCGGCCTCGGCCTCCGAGCCCGCCCCCATGCTTTACATTGCGCCCTATGCCGCCACCGCCATCGGCGAGTACTTCCGCGACAATGGCAAGCACGCCCTGGTGATGTACGACGATCTCTCCAAACACGCCATGGCGTACCGTGAGATTTCACTCCTGCTCCGCCGCCCGCCGGGTCGCGAAGCCTATCCCGGCGACGTCTTCTATCTCCACTCGCGTTTGCTGGAGCGCTCGTCCAAGATGTCCAAGGAAAAGGGCGGCGGCTCGCTCACCGCGCTGCCGGTCATCGAAACCCAGGCCGGTGACGTCTCGGCCTACATTCCCACCAACGTCATTTCCATCACCGACGGGCAGATCTTCCTTGAAACCGACCTGTTCAACTCCGGCGTGCGTCCGGCCGTCAACGTCGGTCTTTCGGTTTCGCGCGTGGGCTTCTCGGCGGCCATCAAGGCGGTCAAGCAGGTCGGCTCCACGCTCAAGCTAGATCTGGCCCAGTACCGCGAGCTGGCCGCATTCGCCCAGTTCGGCTCCGACCTCGATCCGCTCACCCAGAAGCAGCTCAACCGTGGCCAGCGCCTGACTGAATTGCTCAAGCAGCCGCAGTTCCAGCCGCTCACCTGGCAGCAGCAGGCCGTGGTGCTGTTTGCTGGAACGCAGGGCTACCTGGACGACCTGGAGATCACCGACATCCGCGCCTTCGAAGACGGCCTCTACAAGTACTTTGACGCCACCCAGGCCGCGCTCATCGACGACCTGACCCGCAAGAAATCCTTCGACGACGATCTGCGCGCCCGCCTGCACGCGGCGCTCAAGGACTACAAAACGCACTTCGTTGCCGATCTGGCCGCGGCGGCGGTGACGGCGTAAACAGAGATCAGGGATCAGGGGTCAGTAAGACCCGACCAGGGATCAGTGAAGAGAATTTGCAGTAAGAACAATGAGAAACGAGGGATCAGGTTTCAGAGAACGGATGAGTTGAGACCAATTGCAGTGCACAGGCCTGTAACTGATCTCTGACCCCTGATCTCTGATCTCTGGGAAGCATATGGCAAACGTCCTCGATCTACGGCGCCGCATTCGCAGCGTGAAAAACACGCGGCAGATCACCAAGGCCATGAAGATGGTCTCGGCGGCCAAGCTGCGCCGCGCGCAGGAGCGGGCCCTGGCGGCCCGGCCCTACGCCAAGATGATCAACAGCGTGCTCGAATCGCTCATCCGCCGCATCGACGTCTTCGGCCTGGAGAGCAACGGGCCTTCGCGCCCCCTGTTTGTGGCCCGGACCGAGCGCCGCGTGCTGCTCATCATCGTCACCGGGGACAAGGGTTTTGCCGGCGCCTTCAACGCCAACATTCTGAAGACCGCCTACCAGTTCATCGCCGGCAACACGGACAAGGAGATTGACATCGAGGCCGTGGGCCGCAAGGGCCGCGACCTGATGTACCGCCGTTATCCGGCCGCGGTCTACTCGGAGCAGGCCGGCGAGGACGGCCAGACCCGCACGGTGCGCGTGCGCCAGGCGCCGGTCGAGGTGACGGGCGACCATCCGGGCATGCTGCTCAAGCTTGAGACAGGCCGCGTCTTCGCGCTCGGCCAGAGCGTCATTGCGCGCTACCTGCGCGAGGAGATCGACGCCGCCTACATCGTCTTCAACGAGTTCAAGTCGGTGATTCAGCAGCGCCTGGTGGTGGAGCGGCTGCTGCCGTTGACCAAGATCGGAATTCCGCAGATCACCGGCGTCGTCGAGCCCACTCTGGAAGAGCGCAGGCGCATCGCCGAGGCCGCTCTCAGCGCGGGCATCGAGCTGGAGCCGGAGGACACCAGCGAGGCCGAGGGGGAGGCGCGCAAGTTCGGCACCGCCGACGTGGACTACACCTACGAGCAGCCCAACGAGGAACTGCTCGCCGGGCTGATTCCGCAGTATTTCTTCTCCATGCTCTATCACGCCATGACCGAGTCGGTGGCCGCCGAACACGCCGCGCGCATGACAGCCATGGATTCGGCAACCAACAACGCCTCGGACATGATCGACGCGCTCACGCTGCATATGAATCGCGTGCGCCAGGCGGCCATCACCAAGGAGATCATCGAGATCGTGAGTGGAGCGGCGGCTTTGTAAGGATTTGAAATGAAATTCCGCGAGCTTTTACAAACCGAAGTTTGGAGCAACAAAGCGACGCGGAAGATTTTTGTGGGATTTGGAATTTTTCTGGCAGTTGTCATTGCAGGAGCCGTTCTTTGGAGCGTCGGCGACCGGAATTGGATTACACCTGGTGAGCGCAGCGCTGCCAAAGTCGCCCTTGGAAAGCTCGACGCTTTACAGAACGTAGGTTTCCTTAATGACAAGGAGTTTGACGTGTGGGCAAGACTGGTTGCGAGAAGGGTCGATGATGCACACCAGGCCGCCCGAACAACACGAGACAGGAAGATTGTCGCGGCGTTGACAAGTTATCAATCCACTATCGTGGCCAATCATGCCCTCCAAAAGAAGCAGGTACTATCGCAACAACAAGACTCAAGCCGGAAGCCGGGTCAATGGATGCAAGGGTTCGCGCTTTATGGCATAGACTACGATTCCAGGGAATTGCACAAAGCTTTGGATTAGCGAAAGTTCAGATTTTCAAGAAGGCAGAAAATGGCAGAGAACATCGGCAAGGTAATTCAGGTCTCCGGCCCCGCCGTAGACGTGCAGTTTGAAGAAGCGGCGATGCCGCCCATCTTTCAGGCGCTGCGCGTCACCAGCGAAGGCTTCACTGTCCCCACGCCCATCAGCGTGATCCTCGAAGTACAGCAGCACCTGGGCGAGGGCCGCGTGCGCACCGTGGCCATGGAAGGCACCGAAGGCATGGTCCGCGGCATGAAGGCCATCGATCTCGGCGGCCCCATCCGCGTGCCCGTGGGCAAGCAGACGCTGGGCCGCGTCATCAACGTCATCGGCGAGCCGGTCGACGAGTTGGGGCCCATCGGGGAAACCACCCGCATGCCCATCCATCGCCCCGCGCCGCTGTTCGACGAGCAGTCCACCCACGAGGAGATGTTCGAGACCGGCATCAAGGTCATCGACCTCATCCAGCCCTTCCTCAAGGGCGGCAAGATCGGCCTCTTCGGCGGCGCCGGCGTGGGCAAGACCGTCGTCATCATGGAGCTCATCAACAACGTGGCCAAGAGCCACGGCGGCTACTCGGTCTTTGCCGGCGTCGGCGAGCGCACCCGCGAAGGCAACGACCTGTGGCTGGAGATGACCGAGTCCGGCGTCATCAAGCCCGGCGACTGGGCCAACTCCAAGACCGCCCTGGTCTACGGCCAGATGACCGAGCCGCCCGGAGCGCGCCTGCGCGTGGCCTTGAGCGCCCTCACCGTCGCCGAGTACTTCCGTGACGTCGAAGGCTCGGACACGCTGCTGTTCATCGACAACATCTTCCGCTTCACGCAGGCCGGCTCTGAAGTGTCCACGCTGCTGGGCCGCATGCCGTCGGCCGTCGGCTACCAGCCCAACCTCGCCACTGAAATGGGCGAGCTGCAGGAGCGCATCACCTCCACCAGCAAAGGGTCCGTAACTTCAGTCCAGGCCGTCTATGTGCCCGCCGACGACCTCACCGACCCCGCCCCGGCCACCACCTTCGCTCACCTCGACGCCACCACCGTGCTCAGCCGGCCGCTGTCCGAGCTGGGCATCTATCCGGCCGTCGATCCGCTGGCCTCCACCTCGCGCATTCTTGCCGCGCGCATCGTGGGCCAGGAGCACTACGACGTGGCCCAGGGCGTCAAGCGCATCCTGCAACGCTACAAGGATCTGCAGGACATCATCGCCATTCTGGGCATCGACGAGCTCTCCGAGGAAGACAAGCTCACCGTGGCCCGCGCAAGAAAAGTCCAGAAGTTCCTCTCGCAACCTTTTCATGTGGCCGAGCAGTTCACCGGCATCCCCGGCGCCTATGTGAAGGTGGCCGACACGGTGCGCAGCTTCAAGGAGATCATCTCGGGCAAGTACGACGACATCCCCGAGCAGGCCTTCTACATGAAGGGCGCCATCGAGGAAGTGCTGGAAACCGCCGAGAAGCTGAAGGCGACGGTGTAACAACAGCAGTTCACAGTTCGTAGTTCAGAGTTCGCAGTTCACCGCGAACCGAGCTACGAACTGAAAGCTGAGAACTTTGAACTGAGAACTGAGAACTGGTTTATGGCAGACGCGACAAATCAACTCCGGGTCCGGCTGGTCACGCCCGAGCGCATCCTGTTCGAGGTGCTGGCCGACGCCGTCGAGCTGCCCTCGAAGGCGGGCTACATGGAGGCGCTCTACGGGCACGCCCCGCTGATGGCCGAACTGGCCGCGGGCGACGTTACCCTGCATGGCGGCCCCGGCGACAGCCAGATCTACAACGTGAGCTGGGGCTTTGTCGAGGTGCTGCCGGATCGGGTGACGATCCTGGCCTCCGACGCGCTCAAGCCGGAAGAGATCGACGTGGTCCGCGCCGAGCAGCAACTGGACCGCGGCCTGCGCCTCTGGAAGGAAGCCGGCGAGAGCGAAGCCGCCTACAACGAAGCACTGCGCGTCATCTCCGAAGCCGAAGCCAAGATCGCCTCGGCAGCCGAAAGGCGCTGACAGCATTTCGGCGCTCATTGCAAACGAAAGGCCCTGCTCCCTTGGAGCAGGGCCTTTCGTTTCATGCGACGGGAATGGGGGAAGCCGCGGCTCAGTGGCTGTCGCCGTCGTGGTCCACGTCCAGCGCGGCATGCGATGCCTGCTGTCCCTGGGGGCTCAGCGTCACCGAATCCTGCGCTGTGGCTCTGGATGCGGCTGCGGCGCTTGAGGCGGCGGGGTTGGGGGCTGGGGTGGCGGCTGCCAGGGTTGCCACAGCGGCTTCCTGGGTTGCCATGGCGGCCACGTTACCGGAAATTGCTGTCACCATCTTGAAGGGTCCTCCTTGACCGTACCTCTCTCATCGGCGGAACTCAGGAGAGGGTGATGCAAATCACCGAATATGACGAAGATGTCATGATGAGGAGCGTTTAAGAAAGCGCAGGGATACCAACTGCGCGCCGCGGCTGACTGGGTACCGGCGCATGATCCTGCGGGTTCATTCGGCTGATACGCCGCACCCGCAGAGCGGGCCGCATCAGCCGGTGACCGATGGTGACAGCAGCCCGGCAACTTTACGGGGTCTGCTTTTTCTTCAGAACCAGGACTGTGCCGAGCTGGTTCAGGACGGCTTCTGTGACCTTGCCGGCCGCATCGCGCTTGAACTCGATGGTAATGCCCTTGAAATCGCCAACTTCGAAGGTGGTTCCGCGCTTGGGGTGTAGCAGGTAATCGGGCTGTCCGGGAACGCTGGCAATGAGGGTGTTTTCGCCGCGCAGGGAGATCTTGATCGGCACCGGGGCGCCTTGAGTCTCATAGTCGCCGGTGAACGGCTCGATAAAGCTGCGCTCCGTGAGCTGGCGGTCGGGCATGCGGGTGAAGACAATGTCTTTCACGTCGGGCTGGAGCGGCATGGCGAGGCTGGAGATATCCCCATCCATGTCGGTCTGGAACATCACGCGCATCTTTTGGAATGGCTCGAGGGGGTCGGCGGGCACCTGGAACTGATCGTAGTGATAGTGCTCCAACGGCTTGGAGATCTTGTTCAGCTTGATCTGGAACTTGTCGCCGTCCAATGTGATGGTGACCATGCCGTATCCGGGGTTACTGTAGTCGCCGGCGTAGTCCTTCAGGTCATGCGAAGGATGAGTGCCCAGCTTGCGCGGACTGTAGCCTTTCTCCTTGGCTTCCTGCTCGGCTTTTTTCCCGCCCAGCTCGGCGGCCAGCAGGCGCTGGTTCCACGGCACCTGGTCCAGGCCGAGCAGCCGGTCGTAGATACTGTTGGTGACGATGGCGGGGGCGGGGTTGCCCTCCAGGTTGGTCAGCACGACGACGCCGATCTTGTCGGCGGGCAGGAAGGCGAGATTGGCGCTGAAGCCGTCGATGTTTCCACCGTGAGAGACCTGTTTGTGGCCGCGGTACGTGGAGATAAAGAAGCCCATTCCATAGCTGCCTTCGCCTTCTTCCTTATAGGCGGGTGCGCCCTGAATCACCATCTGCGGAGTCTGCATCTGGATCGAATTGTTTTCAGACAGCAGTTGCTTGCCCCCGGCCTTGCCGTGGCTCATGTGGAAGAGCAGGTATTTGCTCATATCCGTGACGTTGGAGTTGATCTCGCCCGCCGGACCCATGGCGCAGCGGTTCGGGCATTGCGCGTCGAAGGGAATCCGCTTCAAGTCGGCTTTCAGGTCCTCTCCCTTGCGGTAGGGCTGGGCAAAGTCGTCGCTGTTCTGGGTGTCCAGCTCGGAAAAGTTGGTGCCGTTCATCTCCAGCGGCTTGAAGATGCGCTGTGTAATGGCGTCTTCCCAGCTGGTGCCGTTCAACTGGCCGGCAATATAGCCCGCCGTCATGAACATCAGATTGTTGTATTGGAAAGTGGTGCGCAGCGGCTTGCTGGGTTCCAGATACTGCAGCCGGCGCAGCAGATCCTCGCGGGGAAAGTCCGAGCTGTACCAGACCAGATCGTGGCGGGGAAGCCCGGAGCGATGCGTAATCAGATCGCGAATCGTCAATTGCTCGGTCAGGTCCGCGGTGTACATCTTGAAGGACGGCAGATAGTCGCGGACCGGCTTGTCCCAATCGACCTTGCCTTCGTCCATCTCCATGCCCAGCGTGGAAACGGTGAAGGACTTGGTAATTGAGCCAATGGCAAACAGGGTGCGGGGAGTTACCGGCAACTGCTTCTCCATGTCGCGGTAGCCATAACCCTTGAGCAGAGTCACTTTGCCGTCCTGCACCACGGCGATGGCCAGGCCCGGCACCTTCCAATCCTTCATCACCTGGGTCACGAACTCATCGAGGCCATCGAGGCTGGGCTTTGCCGCGGGCGCGGCTGCGGTGGTGGCCGGTTGCGCCGGCGCCCGCTTGAAGTCGAGGGGCAGAGGCTGCCCTTGCGTCCAGGTGCCGGCGATCTCGGTCGCGTCCTTGTTCACGCTGCCTTCGTAGGCGCCATGAACGGCCTCCACCGTCAGGCTGAGCTTGGCATCCTTGAGCAAAATCTCGCTCACCGGAATGCCGTTGGCGCCCTGATCCACGCTGTCCAGCGTACCCGAGAGGCTTCCGTCTTTTGCCGCCGTGATGTGCAGCACGAGGTGAAGCTGCGCGCCTCCCGCGTTCAGCACGCCCAGCCAATCCCCGGCAATCTGCGATTGCGCCAGGCACATTGGCGAGAAGATCAGCGCAAAAAACGCCATCAAGACAAGGTTTTTGAGCATCAGGTTTTTCATCCGTCTCCTTTTCGCGCGGGGAAGTCAATATGGAAGCATTCCGCGCTGTTTCCGTCATTTTGAAAAGAAAAATCGGTCAGGCGCAGAGATGCGAGCAACCGCCCATAATACGCCGGCACGCGCGGGAAAGTTCAACCTTTCGTTCTCGCCGGCCTGTGCAGCCCAGCCCGCCAGCGCCTACAATGCTGAGTGTCATGGCGAAAGCAAAACAAACCATATTTGAAGTAGCCTGCCCGGATTGCGGGGCGATGCTCAAGGTCGATGCCGCCTCAGGCCTGTTGGTGAGCCATACGCCGGCCCCGCGCAAGCGCATGTTTGAGGACCTGGAGACGGCGGCCAAGGCGATGCGGGACCAGGAGGAGCGCAAGGAGTCGCTCTTCCGCCAGTCCGTGGATGCCGAGAAGAACAAGGAAGATCTGTTCGAGAAGAAGTTTGCCGAGGCCCTGCGCAAGGCCAAGGACGCGCCCGAAGGCAAGCCGGTGCGCGACTTCGACCTCGACTGACGCCCGTTCCCGACGCTGCCCGCAAGTCGACGGCGGCCACAAATCGCCGTGAATTTGCCGCGAGTTCGAGCAACATGCGCGTACTATTTGATTCACCGTCCCGGCATTACGGCGGAGACGGCCGAAAGAGAAGGAGGGTTCATGGGCATTGCGCCGGTTCCCAGAGAGAAGAAGGATGCCCCGGTCAGTCTGGCGGTCCCGCAGACGGGCTCGGCCGATTGGGTGACCATTGCCGCGGGCGGAGCCCTGATTGCGGGCGGGTTGCTGCTGCTCAGCGGCCAGCGCCGCGCCGCCATGGCCGCGGCCGCCACGGGC
This sequence comes from uncultured Acidobacteriaceae bacterium, assembly GCA_963716385.1. Taxonomy (GTDB): domain Bacteria; phylum Acidobacteriota; class Terriglobia; order Terriglobales; family Acidobacteriaceae; genus Telmatobacter. The sequence goes on along the minus strand of OY970305.1, from coordinate 3,835,440 downwards.
ACGGCCCTGGCCATGCTCGACCAGCAGGAGTCGCTGCGCAGGTGGTGGGATCGGCTCCCCGTCTATGTCGATCAGGTCCAGGACATGATCGGACAGGTGCAGAGCACGGTGGACGATCTGGCCGCCAAGCGCGACGCGCTGCGCCAGGCGCTGAACAAGACGGTCGGCGCCGTCGCCGAGCCCGAGCACGAGGCCGAGCCTCTAAATACCTAACTGCCGGCGCCCCGCCTCGCTGATGCGGTGGGGCGTCCACTTCGGCTCCCACACCAGGTCGACCTCGACCTTGCTGATCTCCTGCATGCCCGCCAGCCGGTTGTTCACCTGCTCAAAGATCAGCCCGCTCGCCGGGCATTGCCGCGTCGTCAGCGTCATCGTCACCTTCACCCACTGGCGCGGCCACGCGGGCTTGGAGTCCGGGTCGGGCCCGGTCGCGACCGCGTAGATCAACCCCAGATCGACGAGATTCAGCTTCACCTCGGGGTCGAAGCAGTCGCGCAGCGCCGTGAAAATGTCAGCTTCCGAGAGCATGCCCTAATTTTTCCGCTCGACCAGATACCGCGCCACCGATTTCAGCCCGTCCGCGCGGCTGCCGTAGGGTTCCAGCGCGGCAAAGGCCTCTTCGATCAGGCTGGCGGCGTCGCGCCGGCTCTGCTCAAGGCCGAAGACGGCCGGCCATGTGGCTTTTTCAGTGGCCTGGTCCTTCCCGGCGGTCTTGCCCAGGTGCGCTGAATCCACCGTCATGTCCAGCACATCATCCACAATCTGGAAGGCCAGCCCCGCCTTGCGGCCGAAGGTGTCCAGCCGCGCCGCGTCGTCGCCGCTGGCCCCGGCATAGAGGCCGCCCCCGACCACGCTCACGCGGATCAGCGCGCCGGTCTTGGCGCGATGAATGGCTTCGACAATCTCCGGCGTGGGCTTCAGATGCTCGCTTTCCAGATCCAGCACCTGCCCGCCGATCATGCCGTCCACGGTGCCCACCGCATGCGCAATCAGGCCGATCATCTGCACCGCGGCGGCAGGCGGGCACTCCAGCTCGGCCAGCACTTCAAAGGCGCGGGTCTGCAGCGCGTCGCCGGCCAGAATGGCGATGGCCTCGCCGAAAACCACGTGGCAGGTGGGCTTGCCGCGGCGCAGGTCGTCGTTGTCCAGCGCGGGCAGGTCGTCGTGGATCAGCGAGTAGGTGTGCAGCATCTCCAGAGCCGCGCCCAGCCGCTCGATTCCCCTGGGCAGCGCGCCGGCCACGGTCACGGCGGCCTCCATGGCCAGCACCGGCCGCAGCCTCTTGCCCCCGGCAAACACGGAATGGCGCATGGCGCCGTGAATCGAGGCGGGCACGGCGTCCGCGCGCGGAAGCAGTGCCTCCAGCGCCCGGTCGGTCAGCGCCGCGCCTTCCTGAATCAGCGATCGTACATCGACAGCCATGCCCTCATGATAACCGAGGCGGGCCCGCTCTTCGCTCCAGGAAAAAGAGCGCGGCGAGCAGCGCGAGAGCCAGCGCGCTCAGCCAGCGGCCGGCAACTTCGTCGCCCGTCGTGCTCCAGTCCACGGCCAGCTTCACCGGCCCCTGCGGCACCGGCACGGCCATCAGGCCATCGGCGCGCGCGGGCAGGGAATCGACCAACTGTCCATCCACGCGGACCCGCCAGGCGGGATAGGCGCGCAGCCGCAGAATCATGTAACCGGCGCGCGGCGTCACGGCATCGATGCGCAGATGCTCGCTGGCCGCCTTGCCGGGATCAGCCGTCGCCGGGAAGGTCGCCTCGCAACTGCCCTGCGCCGCAGACCACTGCAGCGTCGCGTCTTCGGTCAACTGGCCCAGCACCGTGGACGGCGACGCGCTCAGGCAGGCCTCGGGCAGGTCCATGGCGAGTAGCGAGCTGTCCGCACCGGGAGGCGCATACTCGTCCACCCCCGCAAAGCCCGCTCCGGCGCGGTAGGCGTCCAGCATCCCCCACACGGCGTCGTCCTCGTCGCACACCTGGAAATACGCGCGCCCGGCAAAGGCCGTGGCGGCCAGAAAGATCGCGGCGCATACGCCCGCGACAACGACGCGCGGCCAGCGCCGGGCCGACCGGCGGGGCCACACAGCCGCGGCGAAAAAGATGGCCATCGGCGCCTCAACCGCCACCAGCCAGCGCCACGGAAACTGCAAAAACCGCAGCTTGGGCAGCGCGTTCCACACCGGCTCAGAGGCGGGAAGCTCGAGAAACAGGACCGCCAGGGGGATCAGCGCCAGGGGCAGCCACCAGCGGATTCTGCCCGGCAGGCCACGGCGCCGAAAGCTGACGACCAGCCCGCCCAGGGCCACGGCAATCATCCCCACCGAGATCCACGACACCTGCCGCAGCACCTCGTCGTGGAAGCCCGACAGCGGCCCGGCATGACGGCCAAAGAGCCAGCTGGTTTCAATCCGCAGGCCGGGGTCGTCCGTGGCCTGGCGAATGGCCGCCCAGTGCTGCTCGACGGCCGCCGGAACCAGATAAAACGCGGAAAGGCCCAGCCCCAGCGCGGCGGCCACCGCGGCCCGCACCACCGGAGCCCAGGACCACCCCAGCAGCGCCGTCCCCAGCGCTACGCTCGCCAGCAGGTAGCAGGCCATCACCCCCAGCGGCGCATCCGAAAGCCAGGCTCCGGCCACGGCCAGGGCCAGCGGCGCGGCGGACCCATCCAGCGCGCGCCGCCACGGGGGGGCCGACGGCCTCCGGTCCCGCAGGCTGAACAGCAGGATCAGGGGAATCCAGAAGCCGCCCGCCATCTCCCCAAAGGCGGACCGCTCGTACGCGGTGAACAGCGCATAGCCGGAAAACAGCGCCGCGCAGCCGGCCAGCGTGGCCGCTCCCTCCGTCAGCGCCTGCCGGGCCAGCGCGCGCGTGGCCAGCCCGGTCGCCGCAAGCAGCAGAAACGTCAGAGCCAGGGGAACCAGCCGCCAGGGCAGCACCAGCCCCATCGCCGCGCCCAGCATCCACGAGATGGGCGGATAGAAAATGAAGCGCGGCTCCCCGGCGCCGAAGTTGGCGCTTGCTGCCCAGTGCGGATACACAATTCCCTGGCTCCAGCCATGCAGCGCGTCCAGCCACGAGACGAGATGGAAGTCGAAGTCGTGCCCGCAGGAGTTGCCGCGTACCAGTTGCGGCGCGACCGCCACGGCCGCCGCCAGCAGGATCACTGCGGGACCGGCAAAGCGGCTCCAGGGATTCGCTTTCTCAGGTCTCCAGGGAGAGACCTGGCGCACCGGCCCGCCCCCTGACCCCTGCGTGTTCATGGCAGCAGGCGCAGCGTGTGGCGCGTCTGTGCGGCCACCGCTGCCGGGGTGAACGGGAACGCGAAGGTCGTGCCTTCGTAATAATCCTTCCACTGGTCGCGGAAGTACGGACTGAGCGGGTTGCCGCTCTCGCCCAGCACAATGTCTTCCGTGGAGCCGTCGATATTGCTCCAGTCCATGGTGAAGCGCTGCGAGGGGCCAAAGGCGCGGCCCACCTGCTTCACCGTGAGCGTGTCGCCGCTCAGCGGCAGCGGGCCGGTGCCGGCGATGCGTCCCACCACGGGCAGCAGCCCCACCAGCGGATGCTTCAGATCGACCACATGCCAACTGCCATAGTTCCACTCGGTCACGTCGGCCGGGGCCTTGCCCGCCGCCATGCCCCTGCGCACGGCCTCGGTGAGCAGCGCGTCCCAGTCTTTGTAGCCCTGCGGCAGCCAGCCGGGGTTGGCGTGCATCACGATCTCTTCCTCGGCAAAGTCGGACTCCGACCAGCGATATTCCCCGGCATCCTTGCCCAGCTTCGGCTCCAGAATCAGCGGCCACAGGGCTTTGCGGGTCTCGGTCACCAGCGAGGCGGCGGCCGAGTCGACCGTCAGCCGCCCATCCCAGCTGCGCATCAGGTCGGCGGCCGCGCGCAGCCGCTCGTCCGCGCCGGCGGCGTGGTCAATGGCGTAGGCAAACCGATGCGCCAGCTCTTGGTCCACCTCGCTGTAAATGTCGGTCTGCACCGCCAGCATGTCCTCGGGGCGCAGCTGGTCGCGCCCCTGCAGCGCCTTGTAAATGCGTTCGACGCGATAGGGATCGGCCCATTCGAGCGTCAGCGGATAGGGCGATTTGTCGCTGGTCACGCGCGCGTTGGCAGTGGCCAGAAAGCCCGACGGCGGATCGACCGCACTCGGCATCGCGTCAAAGGGGACGTACCCTTGCCACTCGTGTTTCGCGTCGTCAATGGGCACGCCCATCAGCCCCCCCGGCCGCAGCGGAACCCGCCCGATCGCGTGGTAGGCGATGTGCCCCTGGTCGTCCGAGTAGACCACATTCTGTGTCGGCCAGCACCACTGGACGAGGGCCGCCGAAAACTCCGCCCAGTTCGACGCCGTGTTTATGGCGTACAGCGGCAGCGCGCTGAGCGCCGGATCGTAGAGCGTCCACTCGAGCGCGATGGGCTGGTTTTGGCCGGCAAGAATCGGGTTCAGCAGCGGCCCGTGGGCGGTCAGCTCCACGTCCAGCCGCACGTCCCTGCCGCCGCGCACGCGGATCACTTCGTGGTCCACTTTGAGCGGCTGCCAGCTCCCATCGGCGGCCTGGTAGTCGCCCTTCCCGTCCAGCTTTTCCACGTACAGGTCCTGCACGTCGGCATAGAGAGCCGTAAAGCCCCAGGCCACATGCTCGTTGTGCCCGGCGACCACAAACGGCAGGCCGGGCAGCGTCACTCCGGCAGCGTGGTAGCCGGGAGCGCGCAGGTCGGCCATGTACCAGATGTTGGGCACCGTGAGCGACAGGTGCATATCGTTGGACAGCAGCGGCTTGCCGCTGGCGGTGTGGCGCCCGGCGATCACCCAGTTGTTGGAGCCCGCGGCGCACCCCGCGCAGGCGGGCAGTCCAAGCAGCGCGCGCAGGTCTTCGGGCGCGGCCGGCGCATTTTCATCCGGGGCCGCGGCGCGGGCCTGCGAGTTTTCGTCGTCCTCGTCGTCGGCGTCCGGCGAGGGCTCGGGGTGCGGCTGGCTCAGGTCCAGCAAAACGCCGGTGGGCGGATGATCACGCCACGAGCCCACCGGATAGAGATCGGCCTCCAGTTCGGAATTGTTGAGCCGGGCCGCCACCCGCGCGCGCTTGAGCTTCACGTTCCAGTGCGTGTCCAGCGTCTCAATCATCATCACGCCGATCGACAGCGAGTCGGCGCCGGTCCAGGGCTGGGGTTTGTAGTGCAACAGCCGGAACTCCGGCGGCAGCGCGTCCTGATGCTCGTCGATGAAGCCATTGACGCCGCGCGCGTAGGCGTCCAGCCGGGCGCGGTCGGCCGCGGGCAGGTGGGCATAGATGCGCCGCGCGGAGTTGCGATATTGCAGCACCCGCCGCGCCCGGTCGTGCTTCACCAGCGAGGGGCCCATCACTTCGGCCAGCTCCCCGTTGGCGTCGCGGCGGAAGGCGTCCATCTGCCACAGTCGATCCTGCGCGGTCACATAGCCCTGCGCAAAAAAAAGGTCCCCCTGCGTGGCCGCGTTGATGTGCGGCACTCCGTGGGCGTCGCGGCGCACCGTCGCCGGCGCTGAAAGTCCGGCCACGTGCAGGTCGCCCTCCAGCACCGGCAGCGCCGCGATCGCCGCCCCGCGCAGCCACAGCACCCCCGCGCCCGCCGCCACCAGCAGCGTCGCCACAACACCGCTCGCCGACCACAGCAGAATGCGCGGCCAGCGGCGTCTGGGGCCGTCCTGCGGGGTCGCGGAAGTCAGCGCGGGCGCTTGATTCTGAAAGTCGAGGTCGGCCATCGGTCACGAACAGAATACCGCCGCGACCCGCCCCTGCCGCGCACGATTTCCTGCGCAGTCCGGCAAGCCGCGCCCCAGGGTTCAGCCCTCCAGCGGCTCCAGCGCAGACACCGCCAGCGGCGCGGGCTTTCTGCGTGCGTAGAGCACCAGCAGCGCCGCCAGCAGCAGCAGAATGATGCCGATCACCAGCAGGCTGCCTTCGGGCCCGTCCGCCCCGCCGCTCCACAGCGGGTTGCCGGTCGTCGACGTGCTCAGGTAGTGGCCCTTGGCGACAAAGCCGCTGTCGGCGGTCCCGTAAAAATAGGTCTCCGCCCAGTCCCAGCCGGCGTGGCAGCCGATCGCCCACCACGCCGAGCCGGTCACCCAGATGCTCACGCAGAAGACGAAGCCGATCAACGCCGCCGCAAAAATTCCAATCCAGTTTTCGCCGCTGTTGCCCGTGTGCACAAAGCCGAACAGCGTCGAGGTGGCCCAGGCCGCCTGCCAGAACCCGCCCCGCGGGGTCCTGCGCAGGTGCAGCATCAGGCAAGGAAAAAGCCCCAGCAGCGCGATTCCGTAGACGCCCCAGACGCCGTTGCCCTTGGCCCTCAGAATCAAATCCAGACACAGGGCGCCGATGATCCCCAGCGCCCACCAGAAGTTGATGCCGCGCGTCAGCGTGAACTGCAGATAGCAGCGGAACATGCCCTCCTCCACGCAGCCCACCAGCAGGAACGCGCAGCCCCACAGAGCGGCGTACTTGAAGATCGCCGTCCCATTCAGCGAGATGGGTCCAAAATGCAGCCAGCCGCCCGCGGCCATCGCACCCACCAGCGCGGAAAGCGCCAGAAATCCCGCCGCAATTCCCGAAAAAAAGTGAACCGTGCGCCGGGGGCCGGTCAGGTTGTACTCCAGCAGGCTGCGCCGCCGCTCGATCAGCGCCACGATCGCCGCCGCGCCCAGCATGCCAAGGAACGGAATCAACTCGCCGAACAGCGTGGAAGTCGCCGTCAGATCGCCCCTCTTGCCCAGCAAATGCGACTTTGCAAGCAGCGTCCCCAGGGCCAGGCTGAACAGAGTCACGAGGAGAGCAAACACCAGCACCGACCAGCCGGCGCGCAGGCCCTGGCTGCCCGTGAAGGTCCAGCTCAGGCCCCGCACCAGCCTGGATCTTTCCTTGGGCGCGTGTACTTCAGGCGTGAGTGGTTCAGGCGCGAGTGCCGCATCGCGTGCGGGTTCGGCGGGCAGTGCATCTCCAGGCGTGGGCTGATTCTCTGGCTCCATGTGGACTCCCTTGAAATGTACGGAATTTCCTGTGTGGAGAATTCTACTCAAGAAACCCTACGGCGGCGCGAACGATTCAGTTCCGCGCTGCATTCGCGGCCCGCCTCCGGCCCGTCCCCGCCTTGACACAACCGGCCCCGCCCTTGATGCTTGAGTTTCCGGTTTTTTCCCGATTCAGTCGCAAGGGGGCTAAGGATTTTGCGGGTTCGCGTCTTCTATCACGACAAATGCTTTGACGGAGCCTGCTCAGCCTCCCTGTTCACGCGCTTCCACCGTGAATGCATCGCTGCCGACGCCAGCTACGACTACCACGGCCTCGTGCATCGCGCCGGAGCCCTGTTCGACGAGAGCGAATTCACCGGCGACGAGAACGCCATCGTCGATTTCAAATACTCCGCCTCGCCCCGCATCACCTGGTGGTTCGACCATCATCTTTCGGCGTTTCTGACGCCCCAGGACCAGGAGCACTTCCAGGCCTGCCAGCGCGACCCGGCCTGCGCCGCGCGCAAATTCTTCGATCCCAAATACACCTCCTGCACCAGCTTCCTGGCGCACATCGCCGCCACCCGCTTCGGCTTCAACACCGCCCCGGTGGCCGAACTGATTCACTGGGCTGACATCGTCGACGGCGCCCTCTACGAAAGCCCCGAGTCAGCCGTCGAGATGGCCGCCCCAGCCATGAGGCTGACCCTGATCATCGAGTCCACCCAGGACCCCGCGTTCATTCCGCGCCTCATTCCCCTGCTCACCGCCATGCCGCTCGCCGAGGTGCTCGCCCAGCCCTTCGTGGCCGATCTGCTCCCGCCGCTCTTTGAACGCCACCAGCAGGCCATCGAGCTCATCCGCAGCCGCAGCGAAGAGCGCGACGGAACCATCTTCTTCGACCTCACCGATCAGCATTTGGAGGGGTACAACAAGTTCATTCCCTACTACCTCCACCCCCAGGCGACCTATTCGATCGGGCTGTCCAAGTCCAGCTTCCGCACCAAGGTGTCGGTGGGCTCCAACCCCTGGACCAAGGCCGACCCGGCCACGATGGTGAATCTGGCCCAGGTGTGCGAGCGCTACGGCGGCGGCGGCCATGCCCGCGTCGGCGCCATCAGCTTTCCGCCCGACCAGGCCGACCAGGCGCGCGCCGCCGCCGCCGAGATCGTGGCCGAGCTCCGCGCCAGCAATCCGCTCGCCTGAAGGGGGAATGCGGATGCATCGCACAGCCCGATGTTTTGAAGGGGCACGGCTTCAGCCGTGCCGCAAATTCGGCTTAAACAGCTGGGCCTTAGCCCCTGAGGGGGCTTTGCCAAAAAGGACCATTTCCGACCGGCTTTTTGGGCAAGACGAAGAGTTTTTGGGCAAGGTCACAGTGCATGCTGGGTGTTGGGTAGCATCATACTTCGAATGCACGATAGCAGCGACGCGGAGGCAATCGATGACCGACTCCAGGCAGCCAGTTCTTCAGAGGATTTTCCGAGCATGCTCTCGCCTACTGCTGTGGGTGGGAGCGGCGGTCTTTTTGTTCGGAGACGCGTTCCTTTATGAGATCAAGCATGTGAACTTCTTTGTGTCCGCAGCGACCGGAATTCTCGGAGGAGTGTTAGTAATGCTATTGGGTGCAGGGATTGCGGTCGCGGTTAAATCTCCAAGGTCGGGGAAGCGCTGTGATTAGAGTCATACCCTATTCAGCTTGGCCGACATGGTTGCAGTTATTGATCGTGGCACCGAATGCTCTGCTGGCGGGATACGCATGTTGGGCATGGTGGCCTGAATCTAAGCGCGAATGGAATAGATTCGGCTTCGTGGCGGCATATCTGGTTGTCTTCTTTTTGGTGATGAGATTTGTCTTCCACTTTGGATGATGGTGGCAAGCAGTGATAGGCGGCCTTGCTGCATCAGTGGCTCCATCGGGGTTCATCGGCGGGGCCAGTATCGTCACGGTGCTTTGCACCAGGAGCATAGGGTGAGTATAGGGTCGCGGTAGGGACGGACCTTACGGTCCCCCCGCACACATCCGGACGGCCGGATGTGCCGCACCAGGCTCTTGCGTCCGGTGGTGACGCGCAGACGGCGCGAGGGACAACACCTCGAATCTTCAGGCACTAAAGGGCAGTCCGCGGGGATCGCCCCTACCACAACAACACAATCTGTTCCCCGAGTTTTTGGGCAAGAACGGCGTCTTTGCCACTTTTTAGGCAAAGCCTCCTGAGGGAATGTTGAAAGAACTTCTGCATTCCCTTTACATGGACACGCCGTCTTACCGCGCCAGCATGTCGGCGGCCTTCAGGAACCACGGGTCCAGTGTCTTGACGCCCACAACGACCTCTTCGAGCGGCGTCGTAATCACTTCTCCCTTGTGCATGCCCACGAGCACGCCCGTCTCGCCGGCAATGATCCGCTCGGCGGCTTCAGAGCCCAGCTTCGTGCCCAGCAGGCGGTCGGCGCAGGTGGGCACGCCGCCGCGCTGCACATACCCGAGCACGGTGGAGCGGAATTCATAGCCGCCTAGCAGCCCGTGGTCCTTGAAATACTGGCACAGCTCCGCGGCGTTGTATTTAGAGCCCTCGGCCACCACCACAATCGCGTGCGGCTTGCCCCGCGCGTACACGTCCTGGATGCGCTCGGCCAGCTGTTCGGGCACCACTTCCACCTCGGGCAGCACGATCGCCTCGGCGCCGCCGGCAATGCCCGCCATCAGCGCCAGGTAGCCGCACTTGCGGCCCATCACCTCCACCAGCAACGCTCGGTTGTGCGACGAGGCCGTCACTTTCAGGCTGTCGATGGCGTTCAGCGCAATGTTCAGGGCGGTATCGACGCCGATCGTCACATCCGAGCCATACAGATCGTTGTCCATCGTGGAGGCCACGCCGACCACCGGGAACCCCGCCTTCCGCAGCTCGTTCGAGCCGCGCTGCGAACCGTTGCCGCCGATCACGATCAGCCCGTCGATGCCCGCGCCATGCAGCCGCCGGATGGCCAGTTCCACGCCCTCCTCAGTCTGAAACTGGGGACAGCGCGCCGAGCCCAGAATCGTGCCGCCGCGCTGGATGATGCTGCTCACGTCGCGCGAGCCCAGCCGCTTGAAGTTGCCTTCAATCAGCCCCGAGTAGCCCTGATAGACGCCCCACGTGTTGATGCCGCGCGCCTGCCCTGTCCGAATCACCGCGCGGATCGCGGCGTTCATTCCCGACGCATCTCCTCCGCTGGTCAAGACTGCGAGATTCTTCATGCCATGTCCTTTGCGTCGACGTTGACAGCCAGTTCAAGAATCTCAGCGTGGCGCACCGTGCGGCGGTGATCTCAGTCACGTCGCGCCCAAAAGGTCTGCTCCCGCTTCTCTACACCTTGGCGCGCTGGCTGGGCCAGTCGGCGCGGCGGCGGTGCAGAAACGCCTGCACGCCTTCCTTGAAGTCCTCGGTCGAGCGCTGCTGCGCGTTCACTTCAATGGCGTCGGCAATCTCCTCGTCCAGGCGGTGCTTGGCGTGCGCGGCCAGCAGCCGCTTCACGGCGCGCATGGCCTGGGGGCTGTTCAGCAGCAGCGACTGGGCCAGCGCGTGCGCGGTCTTCATCAGCTCGTCGGCGGCCACAATCTGCGTCACCAGACCCAGTTGCAGCGCCTCCTGCGCCGTGATCAGACGCCCCGTCAGCAGCAGTTCGCGGGTGCGCTTTTCCCCCACCTGGCGGAGCAGAAACGACGCCACAATTGCCGGCACAAACCCCACCCGCACCTCGGTGTAGCCGAACTTGGCCTCCGCCGTCGCCAGGGTGAAGTCGGCAATGGTCGCCAGCGCCATGCCCCCGGCGATGGCCGGCCCGTTCACCGCGGCAATCACCGGCTTGGGAAAGTCATGCAGCATGCGCAGCACGCGAGCCATGTTCTCCGGGTCGCGGCGGTTCTCCTCCACCGTGTGTGCCGATGTGGTCTCCAGATGCTCCATGTCCAGGCCAGAGCAGAAGGCCGGCCCGGCGCCGGTCAGGATCACCACCCCGCACGCGCAGGTTTCCGCCTCCTGCAGCGCCACGCTCAGCTCTTCCATCAGCTCCGGGCTCAGCGCGTTGCGCTTGTCGGGGCGGTTCAGGGTGATGGTTCTGACGCCGTTCGCGGTTTCGGCGACGATGTAGTTGAAGCCAGTCATGAACGAACTCCATCCGCGGCCGGCCGCGCCTGCGGCTCTCTAGCGGAAGTTCCTATCCTAGCGCAGAATTCCCCGGCAAAGCAGCGGATGCGCGCCCTCTTCGCCCGGTTCGCGTCCATCCTACTTCTCCGCCATCACCTGCCGCATCTTCAGATACACGCCATTGGTCCAGCCAAAGCCGATTTCATTGCTCTTGTAGCCGGCGCTGACCTGGACGTTGGCGTTCCCTGAAACCACGTTGTACTTCTCGCGAATGGTGCTGTCCTCCGCAAAGCCCGTATCCACCGTGGCGTTCCATTTGCGCGCGATGCGCTGCGCGTCGGCGCGATAGCCCGTGGCATCCAGGCCGGCCACGCCCATCCAGTTCGTCGGCGCCCATCCGAAGGGCTCATCCCATTGCATCCCGCTGTCGAAGTTACTCATGGATAGCCCGCCGGGCCGCTCGAATAAGTCGAGTTTGGCCACCGTTTGCTTCGCCTCCTCCCGCGTCGCCACCCCGGCCCACAGCGGATAGAGCGAAGTTATATAGGCATAACTCGACGACTTATGCCGGATAAAGTCAAAGTCCCCGAAGACCCCCGCCTTGGGCTGCCACAGATAGCGCTGGATGGCGGCCGCACGCGCCTTGGCGCGTCGCTGCCAGCGCATGGCGTCGGCGGGTTTGCCCAGCAGCAGCGCAAAGTGCTCCAGGTCCCGCTCGTAGCGATAGAGCAGGCTGTTCAGGCCGGCCGGCGCGTAGTGATGCGTCGCGCCGTCAAACGGCCCCCAGCGAAAACTGGGGTCGAAGCCGGACTCGCGCATGGCCCGGTCGCCCAGATAGAAATCCCGGCTCAGCCGGTAGCCGTCCGCCCACGCCCGCATGCACACCAGGCTCGCGTGCACGTCGCAGCTGGTCTGCTTCAGCCGTTCTGCTTCGGCCGCGTCGGGATGCTCCGCCCCCTTCACCAGGAAGCTTTCTCCGCCCGCGCGGGGATGCGCCGCCAGCCAGCGAATCACGTCGGAGTAGTACGTGCTGTCGTCGGCCATCTCCGGCACCGGCCCGGTCCCATAGTCGAAGTAACGCGCCAGTCCGGTCGTGCCTGCCTTGTGCTCCGGCCTCGTCCAGGTGGAGTAATCCTTCTCCGCCAGCGCGTAGCCTCGCTCCAGCCACGCCCGCGCCTCGGCGCGCCCCGCCGGGGTCGCCGGGAAGCTGGCCGGGTCTTCATAGACCGCGCGTATCATCGAAGTTAGAAACGGCGGCTGCGAGCGCGTAAGATAGTAAGTGCGATTGGCGTTCAGTACGCCGCCATAGTGTTCGATCTCGAAGAGGAAGTTATCCACCATGCCCTTGGCCAGAGCTTCCCGATGATCGGCCTCCAGTCCAATAACAATGAAGTAACTATCCCAGCCATACATTTCGTTGAAGCGCCCGCCCGGCACCACATAGGAGTTAGGCAGAAAGAGCAATCCCTGCGCGGGAAGCTCCCTCGGATTCATGTCGCCGATCTTTTCAATGCGCCTGGGCAGCGACAGGACTCTTACGTGGCATTTCTGTTCGAGAGCCTTCACCTCCGGCGGCGCGGCCATCTCCGTGGGCATGTAGAGCACCGGGTTGGCCGTGACCTTGATGTCCACCAGCGAGTGGCACTCGGTCATGGAGCGGGTCAGGGTGTCCCACGCGCCGTGAATGTAGTCGAGCGTGGCCTCGGGGTTGGGCGCGGCGCCAACATCCTGGGCCTGCGCGTTTGAAATCTGGATTGCGGCGAATGCAAGGACCAACAGGCGAATCAATTTCATGGCAACTCCGGTTTCATCGACCGTGAATTCTTTTGGAGTGTATCGCACCCGATGTCCGCCTGGCCCGCGCGGCACTGGCGCACCCCGCGTCCCATCGGCGACAATGGTCTGCGCCATGAGAAAGCAATCACGCCGTGACTTTATGATCTCCGCCTCCGCCGTCACCCTCGCCGCCGCCGCCTCACCCAGCTTTGCCGCCGCCCGCCGCCCGCGCGTCTTTGTCGCCTCCAGCACGCCCACCGGCATCCTGGCCTACGACTGGGACTCCGCCACCGGCGAACTCGCCGCCGCCGGCGTCGCCGCACCCATCTCCACCGTGGACTGGATCACCTTCTCGCCCCGCCACGACTTTCTTTACGCCGCCTGCGAGGTGGACAGCTTCAACGGCAAGCCCACCGGCGAAGTGGCCAGCTTCAGCGTGAAGAACGGCGCGCTCGCGCAGCTTTCCGCACAGAATTCGGCGGCCAAGGGCACCTGCCACGCGGCGCTCGACCACACCGGCCATGTGCTGCTCTCGGCCGACTACGGCGGCGGCAGCGCGGCCAGCTTTCTGGTCACTGACGGCAAGCTCAGCCCCGCCGTGTGGACCGAGCACTACACCGTGCACGGCCCCGACACCGACCGCCAGGAGAGCGCCCACGCCCACTTCTGCTCCTACTCGCCCGACAACCGCTTCGCCTACATCAACGACCTCGGCGGCGACATGATTCACATCTACCGGCTCGACGCGGCCACCGCGCAGCTGACCGCGGCGGGCGCCTATCATGCGGTGCCCGGCTCCGGCCCGCGCACGCTCCACTTTCACCCCAACGGGCACACTGCGTATTGCATGTGCGAGATGGCCTCGACGGTTGACGTGCTCGAATGGCACAAGGCCGACGGCAGTTTCACGCGCGTGGCGCGCTTTGAATTGTTGCCCAAGGGCTACAACGGTCCCACCAGCACCGGCTGCGACACCGTGATTACGCGTGACGGAAGATTCGTGTACTTCGCCAATCGCGGCGACGATTTCCTCTACAGCTTCAAGGCCGACCCCAAAACCGGCGCGCTCACGCCCATGGTCCGCTCCAGTTGCGGCGGCAAGACGCCGCGCAACTTCACGCTCGACCCCACCGAGCGCTGGATGCTGGTGGCCAACGAAGACTCCAACCAGTTGAGTGTCTTCGCGCGCAACCCGCAAACCGGCGAGCTGGCCAACCAAGGCAAGAGTTTTGCCGCGGCCACGCCGATGTGCATTCTGTTTGTGTGAGTCACGAGTAGGGAATAGAGAATAAGGAATAGGGAACAGAAAATAGGGATCAGCCCTACGCGCCCAGCAGCGCCGGGCTGCTCATGGCCGCGCCAGACAGGCTTTCAGCTTCAGGCTCTTCGCGCGGCACAGCCGGCACCGGCACCCGCGCCAGCTCCCACGCCGAGCGGTCCTTCATCAGGCGCGAAACCAGCGCCGTGTGCATGGCGTGCCCGGCGCGCTCGGCCACCACGTGCCCCTCGATGCGCCGCCCCGCCAGCGCCAGGTCGCCGATCAGGTCCAGCACCTTGTGCCGCACATACTCGTCGCGGAAGCGCAGCGGGCCGTTCTCCGGCCCCTTCGGTCCCAGCACGATGGCGTTTTCCGGGCTGGCCCCGCGAATCAGGCCCATGTCGCGCAGCCGCCGCTCATCGGCCTTGTAGCCAAACGTGCGCGCCGCGGCGATGAACGTTCCGTAAGTTTCCGCGGCCAGGTCCACGCGCGTGTGCTGCCGGCCGATCGGGGCGGGGAAGTCGATCGAGTATTCAATGCTGTACCCCGAGCCGGGATAGACGCCGATGAATTTGTTGCCCTCGCGCACCTCCACCGGCTGCAGCACGCGGATCGTCTCGCGCCGCCGTCGCTGGGTGCGGATGCCTACGCCGAGAAACGCCTCCACGTAGGGCAGCGCGCTGCCGTCCAGGATGGGCAGCTCCAGGTTGTCCAGCTCCACAATCACGTTGTCCACGCCCATGCCGATCAGCGCCGACAGCAGATGCTCGGTGGTCGAGATCAGCACGCCCTGCCGCATCAGGCTGGTGGCGTAGCTGACCTTGGCCACGTTGCGCCCGTTGGCGGCAATCTCAAAGTTGTCCAGATCGGTGCGGCGGAAGACGATGCCCGAGCCGGCCGGTGCCGGCAAAAGCCGCATCGTGACCGGCGCGCCGGAATGGAGCCCCACCCCGGTGAATTCCAGAGGCTCGGCAATCGTCTGTTCCAGGTGCGCGGGCGGCGACAAATCAACTTCTCCAACTGCGGATAAACGGGTCTGTGGAAAACGGATGCAACCGATAGCTTAGCGTGGAAATGTTACATCCGTATTGTGGCATTTTTGCCACACTTTGCGCAGCACAGGACACTCTTTACGGCTGAACCATGCCCGCCAGCCTCTTCTAACCCTTAGAATCAGAACGTCCGCGCCGCCTCCCTGAGGAACCGCGCCCCAAAGGAACACCCATGCCCGTCGCTCCCGATCTTCCGATTCCCATGCGCGCCCTGCTGGCCGGCGCCCGGCGCAAGGAGCCGGCGCTGCTCGACCTGATCCGAAAATTTGTCCAGGCCGAGTCGCCCTCCGATGACAAGCCCTCGGTCGACGCCTGCACGGCTCTGGTCGCGGCTCATGCCAGAGATCTCGGCGGCCGGGTCAAGCTGCACAAACAGCGCCACTTCGGCGATCTGCTGGAGGCGCGCTTCGGGCCCAAATCCAAAACCGGCACGGCGGGCCGGGTCTTGCTCCTCGGCCACCTGGACACCGTCTGGCCGCTCGGCACGCTCAAGACCATGCCTTGCCGCGTGGGCGAGG
This sequence comes from uncultured Acidobacteriaceae bacterium, assembly GCA_963716385.1. Lineage (GTDB taxonomy): Bacteria > Acidobacteriota > Terriglobia > Terriglobales > Acidobacteriaceae > Telmatobacter. The sequence continues at coordinate 3,819,713 of OY970305.1, read as the reverse complement.
GCCGCCTGTGGGGCCCCGGCACGCTGGACATGAAGGCCGGGGTGGCCATGGCGCTGACCGCCCTCGATATGCTGGCCGAGGCCGACCTGCTCCAGCGCGAGATCGTCCTGCTGCTCAACAGCGACGAGGAGGTCGGCAGCCCCGTCTCGCGGCCCATCACCGAGCGCCTCGCGGCCGAGTGCTCCGCCGTCTTTGTGCTGGAGCCGGCGCAGGGGCTGGCCTATAAAACCGCCCGCAAGGGCACCGGCAACTGGCGCATCGACGTGCAGGGCGTGGCCGCCCACGCCGGCGTGGACTTCGAGAAAGGCGCAAGCGCCCTGCGCGAACTGGCCCGCGTGATCGAAACCGTCTCCGCCTGGACCGATCTCAAGCGCGGCCTCACGGTCAGCGTCGGCGTGGCCGGTGGCGGCTCAAAAACCAACGTCATTCCCGCCGCGGCCTGGGCCGAGGTGGACGTGCGCATCGCCCGCCCGGCCGACGGCCCCCGCATCGAGCGCAAATTCGCCGCGCTCAAGCCCGCGGACCCCCGCTGCGCGCTCACCGTTACCGGCGGCATCAACCGCCCCCCCATGGAGCGAACCCGCGCCACCGTGCAGCTCTATCGCCGCGCCCGCTCGCTGGCCGCCGAACTCGGTTTCCCGCTCGACGAAGCCGCCACCGGAGGCGCCTCCGACGGCAACTTCACCGCCGCCCTCGGCATTCCCACCCTCGACGGCATGGGCGCCGTCGGCGAGGGCGCCCACGCCAGCCACGAGTCGATCCTGATCGAGCATCTGGCGCCGCGCACCGCCCTGCTCGCCGCCCTCCTGGCCGGATGATTCACGCACCGGTCTCGGAGGGTGCCCCATCCTTTCCGCGTTTTGTGCGGAAAGGGTGGGAAAGCACGAACCAAACACCCCTCTACGGGTGATGCAGATAGTTCGCCAGGAAGAAATACCCCGCCGTCACAAACCCGATCAGCGCCACCGTCCAGCGCATCGCCCGCTGGTTCACCCGGCGGCTGTAGTGCGCGCCCAGGTAGCCGCCCGCGCCCGCCAGAATCGCCATCTCCAGGCAGAACCGCCACTCCACCCGCCGCGCCACCACAAACGTAATCGCCGGAATGCCGATCGAGACCGCCGCCGTCAGCACCTTCAGCGCGTTCATCTCGTGAATGTCGTGCACCCCGCAAAAGCCGAACAGCGCCATGGCCAGAAACCCGCCCCCTGCGCCAAAGTAGCCCACGTACACGCTCACCACCACCATCCCCAGCAGCAGCGTCGTGTTGTAGCGCCGCCCCCCGGAAAGCGACTGCAGCCAGCGCCCCAGCGGAAAGCTCAGCACAAACATCACCGCCGCAAACAGCAGCAGCCACGGCAGCAGCTCGCGGAAGCGCTTGTTGCCCGTGTGCAGCAGCAGCCACCCGCCCACCTCCCCGCCCACCCCCGAGGCCACCCCCAGCGGCAGCAGCTTCCACCCATAACTGCGCAACTGCTGGCGAAAGGCCACCAGCGAAGTCAGCTGTCCCGGCCACAGTGCCACCGTGTTCGTGGCCTGCGCCGTCACCGCCCCCACGCCCAGCGCGGACGTGCCGGCAAGCAGCGCGGGCAGCGACAGAAACGAGCCGCCTCCAGCCACCGTGTTCAGCACCCCGGCAAAAAACGAGGCCACCGGAAGCCACAGCATGCGAAGCAGATGAACGGCGAGCGGGGCCATACCTCACTCTACCGGCCAGCGCATAAGGACGCATAAAGCTCTCCCAAATCCCCCATCCCACGCCCCGCCCGCGCCTGATACACTCCCCAAAAGAACCAACCCAAAAGAACCAATCCGGAGTTGACCCGCACAATGAAGCAATCCGTCCTGATCGCTTTCCTCGCCGCCTCGGGCACAGCTGTCGCCCTCGCGCAGGCTCCCGCCAAACCGGCCCCGCCGCCCCATCATTCCGCCCTCAGCGGCTCGGCGGCAGCCATCAAACTGCCTCCCGGCGTGCCTCCCGTGCGCGGCATCGTCCGCACCGCCTTTTCCCTCCGCTATCAGGAAATCAAAGTCGGCACCGGCCCCGTGGCCGAGCCCAACAAGATGTATAAGGTCCACTACACCGGCTGGCTCGCCGCCGACGGCCACAAGTTCGACTCCTCCTACGACCACTCCCGCCCCCCCGTGCTCGACAAGGACGGCAAGCCCGTGATCGGCGAAGACGGCAAGCCCAAGCTCGGCGAGCCCCAGCCCATCACCTTTCCCCAGGGCTTCGGCCGCGTCATTCCCGGCTTCGATCAGGGCTTCAACGGCATGAGAATCGGCGGCAAGCGTCGCCTCTTCATCCCCTGGCAGCTGGCCTACGGCGAGCGCGGACGCCCCGGCCCCGACCCGGCCCATCCCGGCATTCCGCCCCGCGCCGACCTCATCTTTGACGTCGAGCTGGTCGACGTGACCGACATGATGATGCCGCCCAACCACCCCGGCATGGGCGCCATGCCCGGCATGCACCCCATGCCCGGCGCCACCCCCATGCGCCCCGGCATGACCCCGCCGCCCAACCACGCCCCCGCCACGCCGCCAACGCCGCCAACACCCGCGACTCCGGCGGCACCGCCCACGCCGCCAACTCCGGCCCCGCCGCAACCGCAGTAGGGCCCCGTCTCTCCCGGCCTCTCAGCCAGGGTGCCCCAGGTCCGGATTTTCGGACCTGGGAGTACAACTACGATTTGGAGCCCCACGGCTATGACGCACTGCGCCGTTTGTGCTGATGAAGAAGTCTCGGGTCGGCCATCCCGTTCTACCGGCAAAGAACGCGATGCCGAATCAGGCAACGACTACTTCATCAATCGTTATTACGGTTCCTCCATGGGAAGGTTCTTAAGTCCAGACCCGTCAGGGCTCTTCTACGCTGATCCGACCAACCCACAAAGCCTCGATCTCTACAGCTATGCTCAGAACAATCCTCTCAAAAATACAGACCCAGACGGACTCAGGTGCGTTTGGGACGATGGTAGTTTTGACGCGGAAGATGATGCGAAGACCGGCAATCAAGGAGGCTGCGAAGGTCAAGGCGGACGGTGGGAAACGCCAGGCACCTACGCTCCCGGGGTAGATTGGGCGAGCACGAATCAGGATGGAACTTTGTCACTGCACGGAGTGGACGGTTCTGCTCAATCTGTTACGGTAACGGCTACAGCAACAGGGGTGGTCGCAGATACCTCTCTTTGGGGAGCGGGCTATTTGGCAGACATTGGAATCGCCTATGCCAACGTTTCAAACTACCTCACAGGCGGGAAAGACATCCAATATTACCGATTCTTCATGACCCATTACTGCGGTCCGGGTGGGGCTGGTGATCCGACGGGAGTGATGGACAGAGCATGCAAAGCGCACGATGAATGCTACGCAGCAGCAGGCCTCGACGCTTCCGCAAATACAAGCTCATCGGTTTCTCTAAACCTTCAGCAAGCATCAGCAGCTCAGGCTTGCAATCAAGCACTCTATAACGCAGCCAGAAGCAATCCAAGAGCCTCGGGATCAAACACGCTTCGACTTTGGCTAACGAAAGGCGACCAGACGCCATTCCGCGGTCATATTCTTGCGCCCGGCACAGAAGCCAAACAATGGTAGGTGGAACGATGGTTATTGTCTGCATGATCCTGATGGCAATTTGCCTTGCTACCGAAGGCGTTATTTTGCTCTTTTCGGGGTTTCCGCTTCCGGGGCAACCGCCTCTGCTCTATGCGGTCGGCGCTGTGTGGGCCTTGACTTCATTGTCGATGTTCATCTTCCGTAGACAGCCATTGGCTACGGCGGCTTTGGGCTGCTTGCTTTTCGCTGTCAATGCCTATGATCTGTGGTTTCACACTAATGAGGAGAAATCCCTTCCGTGGTTTTTGTACCAGCATAGTCTTGAGATTGCATTCATCGGGCTATCATGCATCGGATTTGCTCTACTCCGAAGGCGGAAAGGGTCGGCATCCGTACCACAGATGCATGTATGATGCACTCTGCTTTTTGTTCAGAACGGAACCTGTTTACCGGCAAAGAACGGGATACCGAATCCGGCAACGACTACTTCGGGGCCAGATACTATGCTTCCTCAATGGGGAGAATGCTTTCCCCCGATCCAGTGTTTGCGACCATAGATCGAGTCGCCGATCCGCAGCAGTGGAATATGTACGCGTATGCGCGCAACAATCCCCTGTCGATCACTGATCCAACTGGCCTCGACTTCAATCTGACTTGCTCGGGTGGTAACACCGCGACTTGTCAGAATGGACTACAAGGGCAGACGACAACGGACGCGAACGGAAAGAGCACGTTCACAGCCACCGATGTCGATATGAACGATCCGAAAAACGCAGGTGCCGGGTATCACGATCAGTTTGGGAACCAGTACACAGGCTCGTTCGATCAGAACAGCGGCGTCAGCTTCACCAATACGGCCACCGGAGACACTTCTTCAAACTCGCGCTTTATCGACGGCAGCGACCAAACCAATGTCAACGGCTCCGGGGCATTCAGTGGAATCCAGGGCCAATTCAATTCCAACTGTGGCGGCTCTTGCGAAGCGAAGGGATCGCTTTACAACCTCCCTGGACACGCTGGCGCTGTATCCGCTCTCGAGAAGATGATCGGTGCGAGCTTTGAAGACAATCTTAATTTCTTCGGAGGACACGGGAAATCGATCAGCTTCCGCTTCGGCGATGACCAGCTAACCCATATAGTGAACCATCTTGCGGGGCCAGATGCTGGCAAGCAGGAAGTCCATTTTGAGGGGCACGCTCCAGGCCGCGATTTGACGAATTTCGTTCTTCATCAGGTTGACGCGATCAGGGATTTCGGCGAACCATCAGTCCGCACAGGAACCGAGGCTCCCATGAAGGCTCTGACAAGCTGCATTTTCCTTCTAGTGTCGGCCTTGTGTTGGGGACAAAATGAGTTCACGATTCCTCTGGCAAAGGCCAACTCAGCGCTAGCGTTGGCAAGTATGGCCGCGCGTGACGGTGTGCTCTATGCAGCATACCGATCCTTCGATGTTCTGCGGTTCTCCAACAAGCTTGAAGTGGTTGCGTATGACCTCAACGCACACAAGGAACTTCAGCATGTCACGATCTCTGTTCCGAAGGTCCACGGAGCGCGAGCATCGGAAGGTCTCTTCCTGTCGGAGGATGGACAAACCCTCGCCTATGCCGAGCTGCATGAGCCAGGCTTGATGCTGTTGCTTTCTACGAAGAATCTGGCAGAGATAAGGCGCTCCAACGTGCTGCCATACACTTCGCAAGATCATCAGCGGATGTTCGCCGGGTTCGATGGCGACCAGCTATGTCTTGCTTCGAACTACTACCAGTATGGAACGCCCGAGGTGAGCGGTCTTCGTTTTATCAGGTTGCGGCTCTCTGATCTCAAGCCCGGTTCAGACGCGAAAGCCGCTGGGGTGACGCAAGACACTTCCAGTGCTATCGTCTGGCAGCCTGTGGAGAAAACCACATGGGTAAACCGGCCCACCGTGGGCGGTGTGTGGGAGCAGTACACAGAGTCGGGTGAAAAGACCGGAAAGGAACTCGCCCACCAACAAGGCGTGAGCAACGGAGCCATCGCACTTGGAGATGGAAAGCTCATCGCCTTCTACGGCAACATGATCACCAAAGGGGCAGTTGTCAGCTACGCCGACCACCACGAGGAGGAACTAGAACTGCCGTGCGCGGCCCATCTGTATGGGCGCGGCAGTGACCCGGCTTATGTGGGTGGAATTTGCACGACTGAGAAAGACGTTCTGCCCGAGGCGTGGGGAAAGAAACTTCTCTCTTCCCAGTTCATGCTGATAAGGGCAGATGGCCCTAAAATCGCATGGCATCACGACATGGACTTCCTTGACGTGGCTGACGGCAACGAGATGGACACAGGCATCCAGAACGGTGCTCCACTGTTGTATCGGAGCGGGTCGAAACTACTGATCGTTGCTCCGACGAAGAAGCCGGAGTTGGCGGTCTACGAAGTGCCGCTGCCTGAGTGAGTGTTTTCCGCGGGTGGCCCACCCTTGCCCAGCCCATGAACTGGGTGCCCCATCCTTGAATCGTTCTTTGATTCAAGGGTGGGAAAGCACGAACCTCGACCAGCCCCGTTGCCAAGAAGTCAGGATGAAGGGCCGCACGCCCCAACTCCCGCTTTCGCGACCTGGGAAACGCAAACCCCTCCCCGCCTTGCGCAAAATTACCCCTCCCCGGCGCACAATGGCAATGGAGAGGTAGCGCCGAGCCGCCGCCGGGCCCCAGGGTCCGCCCCGCCCCGGCCCGTACCCCCCGGAGAAGGCACCCCCCTACCCCCCCTTATTTATTTTTGTTTTCCACAGATTTTTTGCATGCAATTCCGCAGCCGGATTCGCCCCATCTTCGCCTCAGCCTTCCCAAGCGAATCAGATCGGTCAGGGCCCGCTGCATGCAGCGCCCATCGCCACCATCAACCTCAAAGCGCGCGCCGGCCCGCTTTCATCAGGCCGCGCCCACAGGCAGCTCCGGCGTGGCCGCCAGCAGTTGCCGCGTGTACGCCTCGCGGGGCGCGGCGCACAGAGCCTCCGCCTCGCCCGTCTCCACCAGCCGCCCGTTCTCCATCACCGCGATCCGCGTGCTCAGGTAGCGCACCAGCGGCATGGAGTGGGAGATGAACAGATACGTCAGCCCATGCTCGCGCTGCAGCCGCCGCAGCAGGTTCACAATCTGCGCGCCCACGCTCACATCCAGCGCCGACACCGGCTCATCCAGAATCAGCAGCCGCGGCCTCAGCGCCAGCGCGCGGGCAATGTTGATCCGCTGCCGCTGCCCGCCGGAAAACTCGTGCGGATGCCGCCCCAGCGCCGACTCATCCAGACCCACCTCCGCCAGCAGCGCGGCAGCCCGGGCGCGCAGAGTCGCACGGGTCTCTCTGGCCTTGGGCGTTGGAAAGTCGGCCCCACCGCAGGTGCTGCCGTGAATCAACCAAGGCTCGGTGACAATTTCCAGCACTTTCATGCGCGGATTCAGCGCGGCGTACGGGTCCTGGAAGACGGGCTGCATCTGCCGGCGAACCCGGCGCATCTCCGCCCGCGAGGCGCGCGCCACGTCCGTGCCGTCCACGCGAATCGTGCCGCGGCTGGGCTCGACCAGGCCAAGAATCATCCGCGCCAGCGTCGTCTTGCCCGAGCCCGACTCGCCCACCAACCCCAGCGTCTCGCCGGCCGCAACCGTGAGCGAGACATTCTCCACCACCGTGTGCAGCTCCGTCCGCAGCCCCGCCCGCCGGGGATAGCTCTTCGAGACCGCGTCCACCTCAACCAGCGCCATGCCCAGATGGTACATGGACCACCTGCGGCGGGGCAGGCCACCTGCGGTGGGGCAAGCTGCGCTGGCGCGCCAGAGGGTTCTCGGCACGCGCTTCGCTCAGTCCAGTTTCGGGTGCAGCTTCTCAAATCCCGTAGCCTGCTGGTAGGCGCGGGCGAAGGCCGCCAGCTGCGCGTCCTGGTAGTGGCCGGCAAGGAACGTGAGCGAAACCGGCGTCCCCGGCCCGCCGATGTCGTCGCTGTCGCCGTCGTCGGTCTCCGGCGGCTGGGGCGCGTCGGCGCCGCGCAGCCCGTTGGGCACGATCAGCGCCGGGTGGCCGGTCAGGTTCGTAGCCACCAGCTGCGTCCCGGTGGTCGGCGTCACGATGATGTCCACTTCATTGAAGAGCGCGGAAACCTGCTCCACGGCCAGCGTGCGCGCGCGATTGGCCTGGATGTACTCGACCGCCGGATAGAAGCGGGCCACGCGAAAGGCGTTGGGCCAGTCCTCGGGGCCCTGCGCGGTCAGCAGGCCGTCGCGGCCCGACCGGGTCAGCTCGTCGAATGCCGCGGCGGCCTCGGCGCTCAGCAGCGGAGACATCGCGCCATAAGGCAGCTTGGGCAATTCGACCGGAATCAGCGCCACGCCCATTGTGCGCAGCGCGCTCAGCGCGGCCAGATCGTAGCGCTGGTCGTAGGCGCGGCGCGCGTGGCCGGCCTGTCGCTCCGCGTTGCTCTTCGCGCGCGCGGCCTTCTGCTCCGCGGTTTCGCCGGCGGGCGCGTCGGCCAGCTTGAGCGGCGCCAGCGGGTCAAACTCGCTCTTCAAATAACCGATGCGCAGTTTCTTCCAGTCGAGCGCCGAAATCCCAGGCAAAGCCGGCCGGATGCACGGAAGCATCTTTGCCGTCCGGTCCGTAAATCGCGCGCAGCACCAGCGCGCAATCCTCCGCCGAGCGCGCGATCGGGCCCAGCTTGTCCATCGTCCAGCTCAGCGCCATGGCTCCGGTGCGCGGCACAAATCCGAACGTCGGTCGAAGCCCGGTGACGCCGCAGCGCGTCGAGGGCGACGAGATCGACCCCAGCGTCTCCGACCCGATGGCGAAGCCCACGCAGCCCGCCGACACCGCGCTCGCCGGACCCGCCGATGAGCCGCTCGACCCCTGCTCCGGGTTCCACGGGTTGCGCGTGCGCCCGCCAAACCACACGTCGCCCATGGCCAGCGCGCCCAGTGTGAGCTTGGCCACCAGCACCGCGCCGGCCGCGTCCAGCCGCTCGACTACGGTCGCGTCCTCGTCGATCATCTGATGCTCGAACCCGCCCGCGCCCCATGTGGTCGGATAGCCTTTCACCGCCAGCAGATCTTTGGCGCCCCATGGAATCCCATGCAGCGGCCCGCGATATTTGCCGGCGGCGATTTCGGCGTCGGCGGCTTTGGCCTGCGCCAGCGCGCGCTCCTCGGTGAGCGTGATGACAAAGTGCAGCTTCGGATCGTAGCGCTTCAGGCGGGCCAGATACATCTGCGTGAGTGCCAGCGAGGTGACCTTGCGCGCGCGCAGCAGCGAGCCCAATTCAGCCACTGTGGCGAAGGCCAGGTCGTCCATGCGGTGCGGTGCTTTCAGCGTTGAATCGGGGGTCCAGCCGGCAACTTCGTGCCTCTCCGTGATCGTTCGTTTCTCGTGGGCTCTCGCCGCCGGCAGCGGATGAAACGCAAACGCCGGAGCCACGGAATTCGCCAGCTTGAGCTTGCGGATCGCTTTGTAGGAACCGTTATTGTCGACCAGATCGTCGAGCATCATCTTCGCCTGCGCGGCCGTGAATGGACCCACGCCGGCCAGCACCGCGGCCTGATCGATCATCTCCACGGTGATTACCGGCGGCTTCGATTGATCCGTGCCCGAGGCCTCCTGCGCCTGCGCGGCCAGTGTGTACAGAATGCCGGGCAGCAGCGGCGACGCGATGCCGGCGCGGCTGCAAGCAGCCAGAAAACCTCGACGATCCAGTGTCATGTTGCAGTGTCCTTTGCGGCGGGGAATGGCATTCTGCACACTATAGCGGAGTCCGCCCAACCGTCTCCCTGCGCTCGGAACTTGGAGGAGAGTGCGCAGAAATCTGGCGCAGACCTTCTGATGTTTCTCGTGTCAGCTCGTCATCCGGTTCGCGGAGATGGGTGCGAGCGGCCAGCGCGTGAACTCGCTGCCTCCCGCGCCGGCCGCGGCGACCTCAAGCTCCGTCCGGCCCGGCTTCAGCCCGTAGCAGCGGCTGGTGATGGCCTGCGTCCTGCCCGCAAACGACTCGATCACGGAGCCGTCAAGAAACATCCGCAGCGCGGGCTTCGCCGGGTTCAGCGCCGCCATCGCAAAAGTCTTTCCGTCGCAGCGCGCGGTCCTTCCCGCAAGGTCGAGCGCCAGTTCCCACACCGCGGCGCCGTCCACCAGCAGGCGCACCGACGCGGTCTTTGTCATCGGCGTCGTGCGCAGCTCCATCTCCTGGCAAAGGCTCTCCAGCTTGCGCCGCGAGGCGTTGCTCTGGACCACGGTGCGCACTCGGCCTCTGCGCAGCTTCTCCGCTTCGGCGGCCACTGTCATCGTCAGTTGCCCATCGGCATCGATCCCAAGCACGCGCGGCAGACTCATCGCGCCCGCCCAGCCCGCCGCCGCAAACTCCGCCTCCGGCCGCGTCTCCGGAATCCATCCCCACAGAATCCGTCGCCCATCCGGCGCCAGAAAACTTTTCGGTGCGTAGTAGGCGCCGTGATCCAGCACGCCCTGCCGCGTCGCCGTGTAACGGTGCGTGTGCCGGTCGTAGTTGCCGGTGGTCCACAGCACCTTTCCCTCGGTGGAATAGAGCAGGCAATGCCGGCCGTTCACCTCAAAAAAATCCGGGCACTCCCACATATCGCCGCTGTCCACGGGGTTGGCCGCCGTGCGGCCGGTCGGCGCGCCCTCGGCCAGCGGGTGCAGATACTCCCATTGGCGCAGATCCTGCGAGCGGTAAAGCAGCACGCAGCCGCCCTCGCCGCGCACCCCCGAGCCCACCGCCATGTACCAGCCGTCGGCCTCGCGCCACGGGCAGGGATCGCGGAAGCCAGTCACCGCCATCCCCGCGGGCGGCGCGGCGATCACCGGCTCGGCCAGCTTCTTCCAGTGCAGCAGTTCGTCGTCCTCGGCCGTGGCCAGCAGTTGCGTCTCGCGCAGCTTGTCGGAGCCGTCGCGAATCGTCGCCAGCGCCGGCGGCGCGTTCTGCACGCCGGTATAAATCACCGTCGGCACGCCCTGGTACACCACCGCCGACCCGCTGAAGCAGCCTGCGCTGTCCGGCCCGCCGGGCGTGGGACTGAGCGCAATCGGCTCATGACGCCAGTGCACCATGTCCGCGCTGATGGCGTGGCCCCAGTGCATGTCGCCCCACACCGCCGCGTGCGGATTCAGTTGATAGAAGAGGTGATATTTGCCCTTCCACCAGATCGGCCCGTTGGGGTCGTTCATCCAGTTGTGCGGTGGAAGCAGATGGTATTCGGGGCGATTCGGATCGCGGGCCAGGTCCGCTCCGGCGGCGGCCAGCCCGCGCACCCGCGCCGGCAAAAACGCTCCGGCGGCACTCAGCCCTGCGGCGGCAACAAAACGGCGTCGATCCAGAAGCATGGCAGACTCCCAAACACAAAGGCGTGGCGGACCCTTCACCCTGCCGCGCCCTTGCGCACGCACGCAGATTGCGCGCTCTGTCTTATCTGGCCGCCGGCGTCAGCTTCAGCGCGTAGGCGTATTGGCATTCCGCGCCCGCGGGCAGCGTCACTTCCAGCGCATCGGCGCCCTGGGTCCAGGTCACCTTGCCAGACGAACCCAGCAGCTCCACCGAAGCGATGGGCAGCGACGCGCCCTCATGCGCCCAGCCCAGCGAATGAATCGTCGCCTTGCCGTCCTTGGGGCAGGCCATGCCGATGGCGTACACCGTGCTGCCCTTGGCCGTGAAGCGAAAATCCTCGGGCGTATACGGCTTGGTGTCGGTGTCGTGGAAGGCCCCCGCCTTCACCTGCGTCGGCCCCTCGCCAAAGGTCATCCACGGCGTGGTCGCGTAGATGGCCTCGCCGTTCACCTTGAGCCACGCGCCCATGTCCAGCAGCGTTGTCTTCACCTGGTCGGGAATCGTGCCGTCCGAGCGCGGCCCGAAGTTCAGCAGCAGGTTGCCATTCTTGCTCACGATGTCCACTAGTTGGCGCACCAGGAACTCCGGCGTCTTGAACGTGTCGTGCTCGATGTAGCCCCAGCTGGCGTTGCTGATCGAGGTGTCGGTCTGCCAGTGATCGGCAATGATGTGGTCCTGCTGGCCGCGCTCAAAGTCGCGCACTCCCGCCTTCCAGTTCAGCGAGTAATCCTTGAAGTCGATCACGCCGGTGTAGCCGTGAGCCGCGGCAAAGTTGTAATAGAAGGCGGCAAACTCAGCCACCGCGCCGCGCATGCGGGGATGGCCGATCCACCAGTCGAAGTAGACGACCTCGGGCTTGTACTTCTCCACCAGCTCGGTGTCGCGGGCCAGCCAGTCGCGGGTCCAGGCGTCGCTCACATAGGTCCAGTCGTTCTCCAGGCCGTGCGCGTCCCCTCCGGCGGAAAACCACTGGTGCGCCGGGCCGTAGAACGAGGCGTACTTCGGGTCGTTCACGTCGGAGCGAATGGCGCGCCCGCCGTCATAAAAGAAGTTGTGCTCGGCGCGATGCGAGCTGAGCCCGAAGTGCAGTCCCTCGGCGCGAATCGCCGCGGCCAGTTCGCCCAGCGTGTCGCGCTTCGGCCCCATCTTCACCACCGTCCAGTCGCTCAGCCCCGAGTCGTACATCGAGAAGCCATCGTGATGCTCGGCCACCGGCACCACGTAGCGCGCGCCCGACTCCTTGAAGACCTTGGCCCACTCGGTGGCGTCAAAGTGCTCGGCGCGGAACAGCGGGATCAGATCCTTGTAACCGCGTGAAGCATCACCGTTTGCATAGTGCTCCTGGAAGTTCTTATAGGCGCCGTCGCCGGGGTGATACATGTTGCGCGGGTACCACTCGTTCTCCGCCGCGGGCACCGAGTACACGCCCCAGTGGATGAAGATGCCGAACTTGGCGTCCTTGTACCACTGCGGCTGCTGATACTTCATCAGCGTGGCCCAGTCGGCGCGATAGGGCCCATCGTTCTCCTGCTTCTGCTCCTCGGCCAGCAGGCGATTGCGCTCGGCGTCGTACTTGCTCACCGACTGCTGCCACTCGTGGTCGATCTCGGCGGCCGATTTCACGCCCAGCGTGGGTGCCAGCGGGTCAGATGCAGCGGCGGGTGTCTGCGCAAAAAGCAGCGGCGCGCCGAGAAGCAGAAATACAGGCAAGCAACGAACTATATTCTTCATAGGCCCGCAGGATAAACCGGTGCGTTCGGCAGATGCAAATGCCTGCACAAAAAGCCGGCCGATGCAGAGCATTCATTCTCCGCGGCGGCCGGCTCTCTTCTCGAATCTTGCTCTGTGGGCCGCTCTACTTGCCCGCCTCCGTCACCAGCTTCTGCGCCCGGGCCAATGCGTCCTCGCGGTGCTGTTTTTGAGCCTCCATATCCATGCCGGCGGGGCGCCATTTTTCATGGCTCATGCGCAGGGCAAAGTCATCCACGCGCTGCGCGAAGCCCTGGCCCATCACTTGCACGGCGGCCTGCGCCTGCGGCAGCACCGCGTGGAAGTGGGCCAGCTCTTCCTGCGCCTTCTCGGGGTGATAGCCGAGCCGGTCGCCAGTCTGCATCGCGTCGATCAGAACATCCGGCGGCGACGCGACAGGCAAGGTCTGGTTGATCGCGTCATAGGCGCCGCGCAGCCGGGTCATGGCCCCGGCAAAACCGTCCAGCTCGCCGCGGCGGGCAGTCAGGCCGGCGGCCCGGCGCACCTCTACCGTGACCTTGGTGGCCACGCTCTCGCTCGCGACAGGAATCACCGTGGTCAGCGTGTTGCCCTCAAAGCTCCAGCCGCCCTTGCCCGACGGCCCGGCCTGCTTCACCGCGACGCCGTTCACCGTGACCGCGGCCGGCGGCCAGTCGGCGGGCAGACGGATCGCATAGCCGCGCGTCTTCAACATGGCCGGATAGCCGCCTTCGACCGGGCCGATCTCCACCCGCAGCGTGTCGCCGGTCTGCGTGGCCTTGATGGGCGTGCGCGCGAAGACGCCGCGCTGGTACTCGACGGAAACCCCGGAGTCCGCATACACCGAGTAGCTCGAACTGGTTCCCGGCTCCAGCGGCCACACGTTCACAATCAGCGGGTCCACGGGCCTTTCGCCGGTGAACAGCATGGGCGGCTGCATGGGCACAATGGCTCCCGCCTTCAGGTACACCGGCGTCTGGTCGATGGAGAAGCTGCGCTCCGCCTCGACCGGCCCGGTGAAGTGCTTGCCCGTGGGCCACTCGATCCACTCGCCCTTCGGCAGCCACACCGATTCCGTGGCCAGGCCTGAAACCTTGTCCGCAGGAGCCACGACCGGCGCGGCGAGCATCTGGCTGCCGAAGACATATTCGTCTTTGCTGCTGTAAGCCTCGCCGGCTTCGGGCCAGTCATAGTAGAGCGGGTGGAGGAACGCGACGCCGCTGTCGTAGGTGCGCCGCGCCTCCGTATAGATGTAGGGCTGCATCGCCATGCGAAGCTGGAAGGCCGACCGCAGGATCGACGAATAGGGCTCTGGATAGGCCCAGATGCGCCGCTCCGACTCGGGATTCTTCGTCGTGTGGGTGCGCAGAATCGGGCTGAAGGCGCCGAACTGCACCCAGCGCGTGTACAGCTCCGGCTCCACCGCACCGGGCATGTGGCCGCCGATGTCGTGGCTCCAGTAAGCGTAGCCCACATTGGCCGCGGTGGCCGTGAACCATGGCTGAAAGGCCAGCGAATCCCACACCGAAATCGTGTCGCCGGAGAAGCCGATCTGGTAGCGGTGATTGCCCAGCCCGCCCCAGCGGTGGAAGAGCAGCGGCCGCTTGCCCTCGCGCTGCTGATCGGTAAAGTGCAGGTAGTTCAGCCACCAGGTGTTGTTCACGCCGGCCATCTTCGTGTCTGGCTCCTGCTGCCAGTCCAGCCACCAGAAATCGATGCCCTGCTTCTCCAGCGGATGGAGAATCAGGTTGAAATAGTTGGTGGCCCAGCGCTTGTCGGTGGGGTCGAAGGGCACGTATTTCTTCGTGGCCGGATCGATCCCCATGGCCCGCGCCATTTCAGCGTAGTGGGTTTCCCAGGGCTCAATGCCCGAGGCCGGATGCAGGTTCAGGCTGGTCTTCAGCCCGTCGGCGTGCAGCTTGTCCAGGAACCGCGTGGGGTCGGGAAAGAGCAGCTTGTTCCAGCTATAGCCGGTCCAGCCCAGCGACTCGCCCGACTGATCCACATCTCCCTTGGCCTCGAGCTGTTCGCGGCTGATATGCCAGCCCATGTCGATCACAAACACATCCAGCGGCGTATCGTTCTCGTGGAATCCGCGGATGATCTCATTGATCTCCTGGTCGCTGTAGTCCCAGTAGCGCGACCACCACGCGCCGAAGGCGAAGCGCGGAGGCAGCGGAATGCGTCCGGCCACCTTCACATAGTCGCCCAACGCCTTGCGGTAGTCGTGGCCGTAGCCGAAGAAATACAGATCCTGGCGCGCGCCGGCGGGCCGTTCGATCACCCATGGCCAGGGGCTTTTCTCGCCTTGCCGGAAGCTGAAATCGGCGGAGTCGAACAGCGGCCGGGTGGAGTCGTCCACCAGCGCCCAGCCGGAGCGCGAGACCAGGCCTTCGCCGATCGGCTCCTTGGTCTTCGAGCCAAGTGCGCCGTCCAGCGTGCGCGTCGTGCCTTGCAGATTTTCTGGATCATCCATGCCGGGATGCCAGACGACTCTCCTACCGTCGACATTCTTGAGTGTGATGGAGAGATCGTCAGAGGTGAAATGACCGTCGCCAGAGGGCGTGTAGGAGAGGATGAGGGCGTCGGTTTCGAGGGTGAGTGCCTTATTGGGGCCGCTCGCTTCGTTATTCGATTCGAACTTCGGCACCGGCAGCCGCCTATTGATGAAGACAAACGAAGCGTGATCTTCAAACTTGCCGTCCGCGGCCCACTCCATGCGGATCAGCTCCGGGGTGAGAACGGTGAAGCGTGCGTGGCTGGCGACGACGACGGCTTTGGGATCGGCCACCGGGTTGGTGACGGCCTCGGCCGTCTTCGGCTGTGCGGGTGAAGCTGCTGCGACCGCTGGCTTGGCGACCTGTCCCGCGGCCTGCGCGGGCGTCTGCACCGCGAATCCAACGCTCAGTCCGATTGCGATCCCGATTGCGGCAAAGTGATGCAAGGAAATGCGCACAAATTCCTCCTGTTTTGACTTCATCCGGAAGGGTAGCATCGGAGAGCGGGGAATGGCAGCGCAAGACCGGCGGTCTCATCTACCTATTCCCGCTTTGCAGGTACAGCGTCAATCCTCGCTCATCAAATGTCACGAACCGGGCTTCGCGAAATCCATAGGCTCACGTGCCGCAGGTTCCGTGCGCCGCCTGAGTCGCGATCATCCCATCTTCGATCACTGCCGCGCCTGCAAGCGTTTGCCCCGTGGCCCCAGGTCACTGCGGCGTTTCCCTGGACGAATCGGGCCGGGAATTCAACCAGGCGCCGGAGCAGAGTCGTCAGCCCAAAAATCCGAGGTATGGACTGGAGCCGAAGTTGGCAAAGTTCGGAAACACCTGTCGAACCTGGCCATCGGAGAGTCCGAACCAGCGCGCCAGCGTTCCCGCGTACTGATCCACCGCGGTCGTGGGAATCAGGCGGCCGGCTCCCACGTCGTTCGCCTGGTTCGCGCCGATGATCGGGTACTGGCCATACATATCGTGTCCCTGGACCGCGCCGCCCACAACAAAATGATGGCTGCCCCACCCATGGTCGGTTCCGTCGCTGTTGCTCGTCAGCGTCCTGCCGAAGTCGGATGCGGTGAACGTTGTCACCTGGTTGCCCATGCCCGCGTCGGTCATCACTCCATCAAAATACTGCAGCGCCTGGCCAAGCTGCGTCAGCAGCCGCGCGTGTTGCGGAGCCTGTCCGTCATGGGTATCAAAACTGCCCAGCTGCACATAAAAGATCTGCCGGTTCACTCCCAGACTGCTTCTGCCTCCAATGATTCTGGCCACGGTCTGGAGCGAAGTCGCGAGCGGATTGTCGGTCAGTACGTTGGTGGTCGGATCAAGATACTGAGGAGGATTCGCGACGCCTCCCTCGCCGGCCGGAAGCATCGAGCTGGACAGCAGCGCCTGCGCCTGCGTCGACCGGTTGATCACGACTTCATACTCCTTGGCGAACAGGTTGGTCTCATCCGCGGTCAGAATCGATGCCAGCGCGTCGGAGCCTGCCTGCTGGCCAAACAGCGGCTGCGCCAGTCCGGCGATGGGGATTGGACCCGCCGAGGTGACATTCAGTTGGAATGAGGTCTGCCCGGACAGAAACAGCGCAATGCCCGCGGTGGAGATGCAGGTAAACATGGAGTTTGAATTCAGGTTCATGCTTTCAATCAAATCAGCGACTGCGCCGCCCCATCCCACATGCTCGGCGCTGCCGCCGTTCGACGCAATCGCTTGCCAGGCCGCCGTCTGATCGAAGTGCGAGAACAACGAGGCCGGCAGCGGAACGGAATTGGCATTCACCTGCGCCTTGGTCGCGGGGGCGATCAGCGTGCCCGTATTGGCCACGATCGCGGCGCGGCCGGCGTTGAACAGGTTCTGCACTCCCGTCAGGTAGGGATTGAGCGCAAAGGTGCGTCCGCTTTGCGGAGTATTCAATACGATCGGCAGCAGGTTGCCCAGTGGGTAGGCAAGCCCCGGCGCGCCCGACCGCGCCTGCGTGAACGCGGCAAAGGAGTCCGGGTCGGTGGCGATCACTGTGCCGTGGCCGTCGTTGCCGCCCTGCAAAAACACGCAGACCAGCGCGCGATAATCCGAGGCGCCCGTTCCCTGGGCCATCGCCGCCAGAGAGTTCAGCCCCAGAATGAATGGACTGGCGTACAGGCCCGACATCGAGGCCAATGAAGCCGTTCTGAGAAACTGCCGCCGGGTATGGTCATGCCTGCACATGATGGCCTCCTTAAAACTGCGCGCTGAAGGATGGCGACGCCATCGTCAGATAAATTGCGGTCTTCACTCGGTTCGCCAGGGCTGCGTTGATGGCATTCTGGTCGCCGGTCGGTATCTCAATCGCATTGACCGCGTTGAGAATCTGGGTGCGCAGCGTATTGTCCATTTCGCCCGCCATCAGCAGCAGATTGATGCGGTCCAGCAGCAGATCGGGCGTCGCGGCCAGGCTGATCTCAGTTCCGTAACTGGAGAAGATGTCCGATCCACTCTTCGCGTCGCTGCCGATCGCGTCCTGCATGTAGTTCAAGTAGCCCACCACGGTCGTCACATTCGTCATCTGCATCTCGGGCGCCACCAGCCCGGCCTGCTCGATGCTGGTGCCGGGCGGAACGTACCCTGGAGCGAACCAATTGAAGACCGTGGGCGAGCGCAGCGTCATCTGGCCGAGCCCCCAGATCGGGTCCTCGGTGCTGCCGATGCCGTAAGAACCCGTGCGCGACTGGGCCGTGAACGCCCGGGCCCACTCCGTGTAGCGGAGCAGCGCCTCGCGGACCTTTCCATAGTGCGGATTGCTGAAGTCCGTGGCGGAGTCACGCGCCTCCGGGTCCAGCAGAATCGCCGTGATCACGGCCTTCATATCCCCGCGCACACCCAGCCCGTTGTCCTTGAACACGGCCGTCACCCGACTGATGTAGGCAGGGCTCGGATTGCTTGTCACCAGGTGCTGGATCAGCTGCTTGCAAAAGAATGCCGGCAGGTTCGGATGATTGAACAACGTGTCGAGAGCAATCTTGAGATCGCCATCCGGGTCCGGGCTGCCCTGGGCCGGAATGGTCACGCCAAGAAAGCTCTTCTGCAAGGTCGAATGGTGGCTCGGGAAGCTTTGCATGGGCAGAAGGTCTTCCCCGAACCCCGGACCGACATACGCGCAGCAGTTCGACCAGGCGGTGTCGGTCGAGTTGCCCGGAATGTTCCAGCTGAAGCCCGTGAAGACCTTGGCCAACCCCGTCACGTCCAGGTTCGAGTAGGTCGGAATCGGCTGTCCCGTCGAGCCGAGCTTTTGCGATCCGTCGTCATTCAATTGGTACAGACCGACCGTAAAGAGCTGCATAACTTCTCGCGCATAATTCTCGTCGGGATCGGTTGTGGCATCGCCCTTGTCGTTGCCCAGCATCGAGAGAAACTGGCCCATCATGGGGTTCAGGGTCACGTCATTCAGCAGTGTCCTGAAGTTTCCGAATGCATCGGCGCCCAGCAGATCGTAGTAACCCGTCTCGCCGCGCGGCATGTTCTGCACCGCCGAGCTGTAAGTCGAAACCACCATGATCTCCGACAGCGCGTACTTCACCCTCTGTCGCAGCTGATCGCTCGCCGTCAGGCTCTGCTGCCAGAAGTCGCTCTGGACAAAGATCTCATCCGAGCTGTTCTGCTCAAAAAGCGCCGCGTTGCACTTCACATCACCAGCCGCGCAGGGGGGATTGTTGAGAATCACAGCCTGCTCCACGTTCGGTTCCTGCGGCGTGGGCGCCAGGCTGAACTGCTCATTCAACCACGCCTGATACCCGATCATGGAAAGGTGATGAATGTCGGCATCGGTCGCGCCGAACGTGGCCTGCTCCAGAAAGCGCGAGGCGTCTTCAGGGCTGACAACCGGCACCGGCGGCGTGCCCTGCACCAGCGCGATGAGATCGGCTGAAGTTGCCGGCCCGGGGGGCGGATTCAACACCTGCAGATCAAGATTGCCGGGCTCGGTCAGGTCCAGTGTGGCTGTCAGTTGCCCTCCGCTGTTGAAGGTCGTCGGCACTGGCGTTCCATTCATCAGCACCTGCGCGCCGGTGATGAACTTCTGGCCGGTGACGACCACCGTGGCCGGCCCGACACTGAACGTCATCGGCGTGGCCGAAGTAAGTATCGGGATCGGATTGAGCACGGAAATATTCTGGACGATCGATACCTTCGGATTGTCGACGCTGGTCACGGTCAGCTGCACGACGTTATTGGGCGTTGGAACCACAAGCGGCGCGGTATAAGTGATCGAGCCATCCTTGTTGGAAACCGCGGTTCCGATCTGCGCGTTGCCCCCGGGAACGCCGTTCACCTGCAAGGTCACTCCCGTGTTACTCGTTCCATTCACCGTCAGCCCAAAGCTCAGCGGATTGCCCACCCGCACATCCGAGCCGGAGTAAGTCTGCAGCAGCAGTACCACCTGTCCCGGGCCCACCAATAATGAGACCGGATTTGCGCTGGCTGACCCAGGGTCCGGATTCGTCACGGTCAGCGGAAAGGTCCCCGGCGTGGGCGCGGAGATGGTAGCCGCCAGTTCAGTCCCCGAAACATAGGTTGTGGGAACCGGGGCGCCATTCCACTGAATCTGCGCTCCGTAAACAAGCTGCGACCCGCTCACCGTCACCGTCGTTGTTCCCTCCGCGAACCCGGATGGAGTGACGCCTGTGATGATGGGAATCGGGTTCCAGACCGTTAACGTCAAAGACCCAGGAGGCGCGGTCGGAAACATGTTCGAAGTGCCGGTGATCACGACCGAGTCCGGCGTGGGAATGATCGCGGGAGCCGTGTACAGGCCCGCGCTGTTGATCGTGCCAACCACGGCATTGCCCCCCGGCACGCCATTCACTGAAAAGGTCATCCCCTGCCCGGCCGACAGCGCCTTCGAGGTAAGTTGAAGCTGCTGGTTGACCCGTATGGTGCTGCTGGAGGCCGAGAGCGCGGCTGCATTGCTTATATCCCCTTGCGTAAAGGAGAAGCAGCCGGACATCAGTGACGTTCCAATAAACAGAGAAGCCCATAAAAGCGCGATCTTGGGCGCATGCTCACGCGCGAACACTTCTCGCATAGTTGCTCCTAGTAGGGGAAGATCCAAGGCACCAACGCTATCCAACTGCAAGCGCGCGTGAGAAATGCAATACCGTGAGATCGAAGAATATCCATCCCGCCCGTGACAAATCAATGGTAACTTTTCGCCGGAGATGCCCAACGTAACCTTGGCCCCTCAGGACAAATCGCAGATGCATTGAACAAGTCCAGGCGCACGCTTAGCAGAGCGACACGAGTGGTAGCATGAGCGTCATCGAGGTCTGTCTGGCACACAACAAGCGAACCGATGGTCTATCTGGAAAAACCTCCCAATCCCCACCTTCGTTCGTGGATTCGATCCCTGTGGTACTGCCGGGGACCCCGGTCTTTCCGCGGTAGAGAACGCGTTTTGCCTAACGGCTGTATGCAGATCATCCTCAATTTGTCCCGCAGCTTCCTCACCGACTGCAGAGAGGATGGGAAAGCAAACAAGCGCCTTCCGCGGGCCATCATTGTAGGTACGCGAGTGCGATATGAGGTAGTTGATACCGCGGACATGGAAGAGATCGTCGGAATTGTGATCCAGCCTGGAGGTTTTGCAGGGCTGTTCCGCGAGCGCGCCGACCAGTTTTTTGAGCGCTCTGTCGGTTTAGAAGAGGTCTGGGCTGGCACGTCTCTCACGGACAGGCTGTGCGAGGTTTCCACACCCGTTGAGAAGCTGAGTACTCTGGAAGCTTTCCTGGCCGGGCGTCTTCATCCGGGCACACGGCGGTCTGAACTCGTTGATCAGGCAATACATCTCTTCAGGGAAAAGGGCCTCCTCGTTGCCGAGTGTGCCCGATCTGCAGGGGTAAGCGAGCGACGACTCTCACAGGTGTTCCGTGAACATGTCGGAATCGTTCCCAAGATGTGGTACCGCATACGCCGCTTTCAGTCTGCCGTAAAAGCTCTGCACAACGGAGTCGACGTGCCTTGGGCGGAGGTGGCACTCCGCTGTGGGTACTATGACCAGTCGCATTTTGCCAATGATTTCCGTGCGTTTTCCGGCATCATCCCTACCACCTATTCCGCGCACCGCGGACGCTGGCAAAATCACGTGCCCATCCTGTAGTTCCGAATTTTCCAAGCTTAACGGCCCATTCAATGACAGAATGACCGATATGACAACCTTCGCGAAGAACTGCAAATCAACTGTAATCCCTGGCCTACGCTATCGAAATGCCATGGCAATGATTGAATGGCTGTGCAGGGCCTTCGGGTTTGAGAAGCAGGTCGTTTATGCCGCCCCTGACGGTGTCGTGATGCATGCCCAGCTGACTTTTGGCAACGGCATGATTATGATCGGCTCGGTCAACAGTGGTACGTCCGCGTCGAACCTGCTGAAGCAACCGGATGAGATTGGGGGAGCAGAGACACAAACTCCTTATCTTGTCGTATCCGACATAGATGCGATCTATGCCAGCGCTAAAGCTGGCGGCGCCAAGTTAACAATCGATCTCCAAGAGAAAGACCTTGGCGGCAAGGCATTCTGCTGTAGCGATCCTGAGGGGCACGTCTGGCATATTAGAACCTTCGATCCTTGGGAATCACAGCAGGCGTGAGCCCCGCAACCGGTCGGTGTGATTTGAACTCACGCAGGAGTCTGATTCCATGGACCAAACTGAATCCCTGATGCGCAATACCTCGGACACGGCAATCCCGGGAAGTATTTCCGCAAATCCGGACACTTTTTCCGCAAACCTACAAGGGAGACTTTCTCAGACATCCAGATTCTTGACATCGAGCGCATTGTCCTCGATGAACTTGCGGCGCGACTCAACGTCCTCGCCCATGAGGGTGGTGAAGATGGCTTCGCACTCGGCGATGTCTTCGAGCTTGACCTGGAGCAGGGTGCGCCGCTCGGGGTCCATCGTGGTCTCCCACAACTGCGTCGAGGTCATCTCGCCCAAGCCCTTGTAGCGCTGGACCGAGTATTCCTTCTTGCCCTGTTCGACGATGTAGGCGAACAACTCGCGGGCGGTCTGCTTCTCCACCGGCTCGCGCGGGATGCGGGTGGAACGGCGGGATTGTTTGGCTTCGACCTGTGCTTCGGCTGCTTCGGACTCGGCTCCCTCGGCGTCTTCATCGTGTGCCTCAACCGCAGCGGCAGCCTTGGCGGCGTATTCGATAAGGAAAGGCGGCTCAAGAAATTCCTTGATCTGGTTGTACTTGGCCATCATCTGGCGGAACTCGGGGCTGGAGACCACGGTCCAGTCAATCGAGCGCGTGGCGCCCTGTGCATCGGTAAAGCAGATGGACCAGGTGTGGTGTTCTTCGTCCTCGACCGGCTCATGCACCTTGAATTGGAACTCGTCGGCCAGTTCGGTGAGTTGGGCGTGAAGCAGGACCAGCTTCTCCGGAACCTCGCTCTCGGCCTTGGAGGCAAAATCGGCGCGGTGGGTGAGCTCGGCGCGGGCCAGCAGTTCGGTCAGCATCTCGTTGCGGATGCGCTTGTCCACCTTTTCGACGAAGCTCAGGTACTCGTTGAGGGTGCCCATGAAGCGCGTAAGGTTGGCGCCGTCGATGCGGCTGGCGGTCTCGCCGTGGCGCACGATCATGCCCTCGGAGGCGCGGCTGACCATGACCTTCACAAACTCGCGATCGTCCTTAATGTACTGCTCAAAGCGGCCCTTCTTGATCTTGTAGAGCGGCGGCTGCGCGATGTAGATGTTGTCACGCTTGATGAGCTCGGTCATGTGACGGAAGAAGAAGGTGAGCAGCAGGGTGCGGATGTGGGAGCCGTCCACGTCGGCGTCCGTCATCAGGATGATTTTTCCGTAGCGAATCTTGGTGGGGTCGAAGTCGTCCTTGCCGATGCCGCAGCCCAGCGCGGTAATCATGGCGCGGATTTCCTCGTGCCCGAGCATCTTGTCGTAGCGGGCCTTTTCAACGTTGAGGATTTTGCCCTTCAGCGGCAGAATGGCCTGGAAGCGCCGGTCGCGGCCCTGCTTGGCGGTGCCGCCGGCGCTCTCGCCCTCGACCAGATACAGCTCGCAGCGGTCCGGGTTGCGCTCACTGCAGTCGGCCAGCTTGCCGGGCAGGCCACCGCCGTCCAGAGCGCCCTTGCGGCGGGTCAGGTCGCGGGCCTTGCGCGCGGCTTCGCGGGCGCGGGAGGCCTCAATGGCCTTGTTGATGATCTTCTTGGCGACAGGCGGATTCTGCTCCAGGAACATGCCCAGGCGCTCGTTGACAAAGGCCTGCACGGTGCCGGCGATGTCGGAGTTGAGCTTGCCCTTGGTCTGGCCCTCGAACTGGGGCTGCGAAAGCTTGACGCTGACCACGGCCACCAGGCCCTCGCGCACGTCATCGCCGCTGAGGTTCTCCTTCATGTCCTTGAAGAGGCCCAGCGACTGGCCGATGGCGTTGATGGTGCGGGTCAGCGCGGTGCGGAAGCCGGACAGATGGGAGCCGCCGTCCACCGTGTTGATGTTGTTGGCAAAGCTGAACACGGTCTCCGAGTAACTGTCGTTGTACTGCAGCGCGATCTCGATCTCGACGTTCTCGCGCATAGCTTCCATCACGATCGGCTTTTCGTGCAGCACCTGCTTGCCGCGGTTCAGATGCTTGACAAACTCGGCGATGCCGCCGGCATAGCGGAACTCGGCGCGGCGGGCGTCACCGGTCTTGGGATCGGCGGTGCGCTCGTCGGTGAGCGTGATCTCCAGGCCCTTGTTGAGGAAGGCCATCTCGCGCAGGCGCTGGGCCAGCGTGTCGTAATTGAACTCGGTCGAGGTGAAGATGGACCTGTCGGGGAGGAAATGCACCTTGGTGCCGCGCCGCTTGCTGGTGCCGGCCTGGCGCAACTCGCTGATCGGCGCGCCGCAGCTGAAATCCATCTCCCAGGTGTGGCCGTCGCGCCAGATTTCAACGTTGAACTCCTGCGAGAGCGCGTTGACGCAGCTGACGCCCACCCCGTGCAATCCGCCGGAAACCTTGTACGTCGAGGCGTCAAACTTGCCGCCCGCGTGCAGCTTGGTCAGCACCACCTGGACGGCCGGCATCATTTCGCCGTTGCCGACGGACATCATGTCCACCGGTATGCCGCGGCCGTCGTCGACCACGGTGATCGAGTTGTCGACGTGAATGACGACCTCGATCCTTTTGGCATAGCCGGCAAGGGCCTCATCCACCGAGTTGTCCACCACCTCGTAGACGAGATGATGCAGACCCATTTCCCCGGTTGAGCCGATGTACATGGCCGGACGGAGGCGCACAGCCTCCAATCCTTCGAGGATCTTAATGTTTTCGCCGGTATAGGTGCCGTTGTCTTCGGGCAGAGGAGTGAGGTTTTCAACTTCAGTCGCCATAGGGTTCCGTTCGCAGGGTTTTCGCTCATTGCTCCACACTGGCCGCGACTCCCCGGGGTCGATTTCCGGGTCTGGCAGAAGGGGAATAACCGCTTGAAAGGCGGGGATTTTGAGCGAACCGGCCTGAGTTGAATTTTACCATGCGGGGACGAGTTGGTTGACGGAGCGGAGTGACCTTGGAGATGATTACCGACGGGTAGATTACCTGCGTGGTATATGACGTTAGTAACAGGACCAGTGACTACTATTAGATATGCATGAAAAAGATGGACTTAATGGGAAATCTGCAATACCCTTTTAGTGTTACGGGAGGGACCCTCCCAGTGAACCAAATTTCAGATAATCAGATAAGGGGTTACCAACCATGAAACTCGCCATTCAGATCTTCGCTCTGTCTGTTGCCGTCGCCGGTGTCACCGCTGCTTCCGTCTCGCCCAAGACCACCTCCGCCATGGCCAACCACCTGTCGGCCACCGCGAGCATGCCGGCTCCGTGCTGCGGGCCTCACATGGCCTGTCCTGCGGGCGTCAAGTAAGGCCGCACCTCAGGGAGCAAGAGCGCACCGTATAGCACGAAAGTGGTAGGAGCCGAGGGCGCTTTTCTATTTGAATATCAGGGGCAGAAGGCGCTATCCTTTGAAGACTCTCAGGATGGTTGAGGCCTTTTATGCCATTGGGTTTCGCAATGCCGCTGATGAGTGTGGCCGAGTTCATGCTCTGGGCCGTGCTCGCATTCCTGTTCTGGAAGAAGGAACTGTTCCATCGCTTTCCTGCCATGGGGACGTACCTGTCATTGCACGTGGCGGCGATGCCAGTGTTGCTCGTCCTTCTATACGGCCAATCCCAGCATTGGTTTAACGACTATTGCTTTTTGATGTACTTCATCGCGTACTGGGGGGTCTACATCGCCAGTGCGGTCCTGCTGTTCTTCGTCACTGTCGAGATCTTCCGCTCTGTGTTCTCGTCGTTTGCGGGACTCCTGAAGCTTGGAGCCGTGGCCTTTCGCTGGGCGGCGCTGGTTTCACTCATCGTAAGTTTGAGTTCCGTCCCTTACGCGCATCGCGGAGTGATCGTGATTGCGGATATTGCCTACGCGCTCATGCGCTCGGTGAGCATCCTGGAACTCTGCCTCCTCGGCTTCCTCTGTCTAAGCATCAATGCTTTACGCATCTCCGTAAGAGAAGTCGGCTTTGGGATCGCCCTGGGCTTTGGCATGATGTCTTCCAACGACTTCATTGTGGGCTCGCTTCTGGCGCGGAACCACTCTCTCACATCTCCGCTACAGTTCCTCAATGAAGCGCTGATTCTGGTTTCCTTGGGCATCTGGGTTACCTACTGCGCCCTGCCTGAGCCTGCCCGCCAGCCTGTAGTCGTCCCGGCCAACTCGACGATCTACCGCTGGAACGAAATTGCCGCTGCGCTGGGCCATGGAACCCAGGTGGTCGTGCAGCAACCGGCCAACAGCTTCTTCCTTACCGATGTGGAGAAGGTGGTGGACAGGGTGCTGACACGGAGCCTGCAAAACAGCGAATCCAAGTCGTAGGCATGCCTGTCGCGCTCATCCAGAAATAGAAAGGGCCGGTCGCCGCAGCGACCGGCCCTTTCTGCATGGGCGTGAAGATGGCGCGCGCAAAAAAGGCCACGGCGTCGCCGTGGCCTTTTTGCTTAGTACTGAACTCCGTTACTCAGCCGCGACCGGCTCCACGGAGGCGAAGCGCCCGCGGTTGCCGTGGTCAGAGAACTTGACCCGCCCCGTGATCTTGGCGAAGAGCGTGTCGTCGGAGCCGATGCCCACGTTCACGCCCGGCTTGATGCGGGTACCGCGCTGCCGCATGATGATGGTGCCGCCGGTAACCAGTTCGCCGGCAAAGGCCTTTACGCCCAGCCGCTGTGCATTCGAGTCGCGTCCGTTTGTGGAGCTGCCTCCACCCTTTTTATGTGCCATTGCCGAATCCCCTTCTGAATTCTGTGCCGCCCCTAGCTGGCGGCGGTATAGGTGACGCCGTCGGCCTCGATAGCCTTGATGCGCACCTCGGTAAAGTTCTGCCGGTGTCCCTGCAGCTTCTTGTACTGCTTCTTCCGCTTGAGGTGGAAGACCAGGATCTTGTTGCCGCGCCCTTCGCCCAGCACCTCGGCCGTGACCTTGGCGGTGGACGGCTTGGCCACGGTTCCAGGCTCTCCGGAAACAGCCAGCACATCGCTGAACTCCACGGTCTGGTTGTCTGAGGCAACGCTCTCAATCTTGACTACGTCGCCGGGAGCGACCCGATATTGCTTTCCACCGGTACGAATCACCGCGTACATAAACCCTCCAGCGCGGCTCCCGCTACGGCAGGTGCGCTCACGCAATCCAAAAAATAGCTCGGGCGGAAACTTCCGCGTCGTGGTACGCTCAAGCCCCCAAATCAAGGGGCGAGCGTCTGGCTCCACGGCGACAGGCAGGAATCGCCAAACTAGTGTAGTGTACCGGCTTTGGAGGGGAAGGTCAATCTTGCCAGCGTCTCAATGGCGGGCCAGTTTGGTGGGGCCAACCGGCAGGGGCCCACGCCTGAGTGATTTTGCGAGACTTATGCAGGGACTGAGGCCTTTACACTTCAAACTGACCCCACGCCACCAAGCCTTCAAAGGCGCGGCTGAACGACATAGAAGAGGATGGCAAGGTAGTGCGCCATGCTGCCTGCCAGCACGAAAACATGCCAGGCGGCATGGAAATAAGGCCGCCGGTCAAGGGCAAAAAAGACGATGCCCAGCGTATAGGCCAGGCCGCCCGCGCCCAGCCACAGCACCCCGTGCCAGCCAATGGCGTGGATCAACGGCCCGGCCGCGAAGATCACAAACCAGCCTTGGAACAGATACACCAGCGCCGATGCCACGGCGAACCGGCCCACGGCCAGGCTTTTGAAGACGACTCCCGCCACGGCCAGCGCCCAGACCACCCCGAACAGCACCCAGCCGACCGGCCCGCGCAGCGCGACCAGCGTAAATGGCGTATAAGTGCCAGCGATCAGCAGGTAGATGGCGGAGTGGTCCAGCACCTGAAAGACATGCCGCGCGCGCGTGCGCACCAGCGAGTGGTAAAGCGTGGAGCACAGGTACACGAGCACCAGAGTGCCGGAAAAGACGGTGCAGCTTACCGCGAGCCACGCGTTCCCTCGGGCAGACGCGGCAATCAGGTAAACCGCGCCGGCGACGGCAAGGATCGCTCCCACGCCATGCGTGATCGCGTTGGCGAGAATGTCGCCCAGCCTGTGTTGGGTCTCCACACGCCGATGATAAGCCCGCGCCCGAACCGAATTGATGCGTTCGCGCGTCGAATTGAAGACGCCGCGTGCGGCGGGCCGCACGATCTTCAGCGGGTCATGGCGTAGTGCACCTGCTCTTCGATGGCTGCGATTTTCAGCGGCTTGCGACTGGCGCGCAGTAGCGCCGCGTTCACGTCGCTAAGCTCGGCGGCTTTGAATCTCTGCCAGGCCGCAATCTGCCGGCGCGACGCCTTGCTCATTTCGTCGAAGATGGCGAGCGCCTGTGCGGGGGCGGCTCGATGGCCGCTCTCCACCATGCGCAGTGCCACGCCCAGCGCGGCATTGGCCTCGGCCAGCCCTGGCTCAGCCTCGCCTTTTTCCTCGTGATCCCGAGCGCCGCCGCCTTTGATTGCCTGCAGGCCGGCGAGGGCTCTGTGGAGGGCCTGCGCCAGGTCAGGCGGGCTGCTCTCGCCATTCTCATCCAGCTTTTTGAGCTGGCTTTCCACGCTCTCAAGCTCGGCCATGGCCTTGCGGCTGGAGAGCATCTGCACATAGATGGAATCGGCCAGAGTGAACTGCTGGTCCAGCACCTGGGCGGTGGCGGACACGCGCGGATCCATGGTCACGCGCAATGGCCGGTCCATTGCAACGCCATCGACCGTGAGCCGCAGCGTGTAGTTTCCGGGCGGCACGCGAGGCCCCGCCGGCACGGCGGCCGCATCGTCATCGTCGTCTTCCATTCCCGCGCCGGAGCCGCCTGCCGCGAGGTCCCAGACAAAGCGATGCCCGCCCTCGCCGGTTGCGAGAACCTGGGGCTGGGGAAACCAGCGCTCCGCGATAGGAAGAAGAGGACGCTTGATCTCGGTCTTGTCTTTGCTTGAAAAGTGGCGCAGGACGCGCCCCTTGGCGTCGAAGATTTGCAGCGTGATCTTTGTTGCGTCGCCGTGCAGGTAGTAGTCGACGATGGCGCCGTTGGGCGGATTGCTGGCCTGCGGCTCCTCCGGCGGCATCGGCGAGCCAAGGAAGCCGTCGTTATCCACGCGCACTGCCGGGGGCGGAGCGTACAGCCAGGCTTGCGCCTTCTGCGCCGCCGCGGCCTGGCGAAGCGGCGCAATGTCATCGAGCACCCAGAAGGAGCGGCCATGCGTGGCCACGACCAGGTCGCTGCCGTTCAGCGTCATGTCGCGCATCGAGGTCACCGGCAGGTTGAGATTCATCGGCTGCCAGTTGTCGCCCGCGTTGAACGAGACATAGATTCCAAACTCGGTGCCCGCAAACAGAAGGTTCCGTTGCTCCGTGTCCTCGCGCACTGCGCGCAGAAAATGATGGGGCTCGATGCCCGTGACCGAGCGCTTCCAGTTCCTGCCGTAGTTGTGCGTGATATAGAGGTAGGGCTTGCGGTCGTCGAGCCGGTGGCGATCGACGGCGGCATATGCCGTTGCGGGATCGAAGTGCGAAGCCTCAAGGAGCGAAATCTTGCTCCACGGAGAAAGTTCGGGCGGGGTGACATCGCGCCAGGTCTTGCCTCCGTCGGTGGTGACGTGAATGCGTCCGGTATCCGAGCCCGCCCAGATCAGGTCCGCATTCAGCGGCGAGGGCGCGATGGTGTACACCACGCCGTAGCCACGCTGTGCGGCGTTTTCCGGGGTTGTGAGCCCATTCTCGCTGGTTCCGGAGACCGCGCCGGTCAGGTCCGGACTGATTGCCTGCCAGTGCAGGCCGCCGTCGGTGGTTTTCATCACATACTGCGTGCCCAGGTAAAGCGACGTCTTGTCAGCCGGCGAAAAAACCAGCACCGGCGTCCATGGGTCACGGTACCGGCGTGTGTTGATGGGCAGTCCGAAGCCGCCGAGGGGCCACGGCGTGATGTTCTGGCTGAACGAGGTGCGGCGATCGAAGCGCAGCACCTCGCCATAGGTGCCGGAGAGATAGATCAGGTTTTCGTCCCTGGGATCGATGGCGATGTAGCCGCTCTCGCTGCCGCCCGGAAGAAACCAGTCGCGCGTGTCGATGTGTCCGTGGTCGGAGCGGCTGTGCACCGCGATGGAGCCGCTGTCCTGCTGCGCTCCGTAGATGCTGTAGGGGAAGCTGTGGTCGGTGGTGACGTGATAGAGCTGCGCGGTGGGCTGGTTGTACCAGGTGGTCCACGTCTGGCCGCGGTCGAGACTGATGGTTGCGCCCTGATCGACGCCCAGCACGAGGTGCGCAGCGTTCCTGGGGTCCACCCAAATCTGGTGATAATCGTCGCCGCCGGGCGCGCCGCGCACAATCTCGATGGTCTTGCCGCCATCTTCGGTCCGGTAGAGGGCGACGTTGGGAATGTAAAGGACGTCGGCATTTGTGGGATCGATGGCCAGCGAGCTGAAGTACCATGCGCGGCTGGTCAGGCGCGGATCAGCGTTGGCCAGCGTCCAGGTTTCGCCCGCGTCATTGGAGCGGTAGAGCCCGGAGTGACCTGGGCAATCGATGGTCGCGTAGACGCGGCGGCCGTCGGCGCCGACCGCGATGCCGATGCGTCCCCAGGCGCCTTCGGGCAGTCCGTGACCGGAGATCGCGATCCAGTGCGCGCCCGCATCGGTGGAGCGATAGATTCCGTTGCCCGGACCTTCGAGGGGAGCATACGTGCTCCACGGGGGGCGATGCGCGTTCCATGTGGCGGCGAAGAGGATCTGCGGCTGATGAGTGGCCATGGCAAGATCGGCGATGCCCACGTCCGGCCCTCTGTCGAGCACGCGCTGCCAGTGGTCTCCGCCGTCGGTGGACTTGTACACTCCCCGCTCTTCGCTCGGGCCGTAAGCGTGCCCGAGCACGCCCGCGTAGACCGTGCGCGCATCGGAGGGGTCAACCAGGATGCGGCTGATCTGGCGCGAGTCATCCAGGCCGATGTGCTTCCACGTTGTGCCTCCGTCGTCGCTGCGATAGATGCCGTTCCCTGAAGCCAGGTCCGAACGAATATCGGACTCTCCCGTGCCCACGTAAATCACCTTCGGATCGGAAGGAGCCACGGCCAGCGCGCCGATGGAGGCGACGGGCTCGCGATCGAAGATGGGCTGCCACACCGTGCCCGCGTCGGTTGTCTTCCACACGCCGCCGTCCACACTGCCGAAGAAAAAGCTTCCGTCGCTGCCAGGGACGCCGTTGACCGCGACCACGCGTCCCGCGCGAAAGGGGCCCACCAGACGCCAGCGCAATCCGTTGAACAGGTCAGGCGCGACTTCCTGCGCGCTTGCCCAGAGCGGCATGACCGCAAGAAACAAAAGGGCAATCGAGCACAAAAGAGGGCGCAGACGGCTGGCGGGGAAGCGCAGAAGCGGGGTCATCGTAGATATGATTGTGAAGGCGAACGGGCGGATGAGCAAGAAGTTTAAGTATTCGGGATGGACGTCTCCGGTGCGGAGAGGCGAGGTCGGAGTTGCTGGTGGAAAGAAGAGTGCCTTCCTCTGCCGGCGAATCGCTCTCCTGATTTGTTGTGTCCTGCTTTTGTCGGGCGGCCTCGCGGCCGCTCAAACTCCGGACACCGCCGCGTTGCGAGGGGTGGTGACGGGGCCGGATGGCGCGCCGCTCGCCGGCGTGGCGGTGGTGATTGAAGATGCTGGCCACCGGGTGCTCCGCACAGTGGAAACCGGCGCGCAGGGCAGCTTTGTCGCGGAGGCTCTTCCGGCCGGCCGCGCGCTGGAAATCACAGCCGCCTATCCGGGTCTTGCGAACGCGACTTCCGGCGCGCTGGTGCTGACCGCCGGCGCCACCGCGACCCTGCGATTGCGCATGGAGATTGCCGGCGTCCACGCCGAGGTGCGCGTGACCGGCACTGCAGGAGTTGTGCGCGCCGATGAACCGCAGTTGGGAGTGCGCCTGACCGCGGAGCAGATGAACAACATGCCGCTGCTCAACCGGCGCGTGACGGGCTTGCCTTTGCTGCTTGCCGCCAATCATCCCGCCATCAATCAGGGCGATATTTTCATGAATCAGAATTTGTTTACCGCGAACGGCACGGGGCGGCGGCAAACCTGGTTCGAAGTGGACGGCGCGAGCGGCAACGACGCGTGGGGCCGGCAGACGATTTTTACCAATGTGCCCCTCGATGCGGTGGGCGAGATGACCGTGCTGGAGAACGCCTTCGCGGCCGACTACGGCCTGGGCGAAGGCGCCGTGGTCAACATCGTCACACGCGGCGGCGGCGAACGCTTTCACGGCGACGCGCTCGGCTTGTGGCGGCCTTCCGGCCCTGAGGCCGAGCTCTCCGGATTTTCCGCAACCACGGCGACCAGCGGCAACGACATCATGCGCGACACGCTGGCACAAGGCGCAGCGACCGTGTCGGGACCTCTGGCGCGGGACCGGCGCACCGTCTTTCTGGCTTCCGCCGAACGCAGTGCCCAGGACCGCGCTTCGCCCGTGATCTCGCCACTCGATCCAGGCAACTACATCGGGCATTATCGCGGCTGGCTTGGATTTCTGCGCATCGATCGCACGCTTGGCCAGGGGAATCGCGCCTTTTTTCGCGGCGGAGCAGACAGCTTCTTCGACACCAACCCCAACGGCATCGTCGGCGGCAACACGCTGCCCAGCGTCGCGCGCGTCTTCCATCGCCGGACGTACACGGCGGAGTTGGGCGATACGGCGGTCGTGAGCGCTTCCATGGCCAACGACGCGCGCCTTCAGTTTCAGCTCGCATCTCCCATTACGCAATTCGCGCCGGTGGTCTACGGCACGGAGTATCTGGTGCCGATTTCGTCGGGGGGCACCTTCACCTCCGGAACTTCGCAGGCGGCGCTGCTGATGAACCGGCAGTTTGAAGCAGCCGATTCGCTCGTAAAAACATGGAGCCGCAATGAGCTGCGCATTGGCGCCGACGTCATCCGTGCGCGCAACGGCGGAAACGGCAAGGAGTTCGGCGGGCCCATCTACGACGGCGAACTGGTGTATAAGTCCTGCACCGGCACGGCGGCGTATTGTGAAAGCGCTGCCTATCTAGGCAATATCGCCAACGTGCAAAGCTACACGCAGAGTTATGGGAACGCGCATTACACTGTGGGCGACACGATGGCTGCGGTCTTTGCGCAGGATGATGCGCACCTGAGAAATGACTTCACGCTGAACCTGGGCTTGCGCTACGAGCTGCAAACCTTCACCGATGCGCGCGCGGATTTCGCTCCGCGCGCCGGCTTTGCCTATAACATCGCAGGCCGGGGAATCACTACGGTGCGCGCAGGCTTCGGCATTTATTACTCGCAGGTGGTGGATAACTCCCAGGCGAATTATGCGCTGACCGGGCCCGCCGGTGTCTTTAATTACACAGCCGTGCCCGGACAGGCCGGCTTTCCCGCAAGCGTGGCGGACGTGCCGCTTCCCGCGTTTCCTCAGGGCGCCATTGCGCCGCTACGCAGTCTTTATCTGCGGCCCGGACGCGCCAGCTACTACGACCAGTTCTTCCCCACCAGCACTCTCGTTAGCTATCCGGATGCGCTGAAGAATCCCTACAACCAACAGTGGACACTCGGCTTGGAGCAGCAACTGGCGCCCGCTTGGGTGCTGAGCGCGGACTATGTGGGCTCGCACACGGTCAGAATTGTCAGGCCGCTGGACGTGGACGCGCCCTCTTCGTTTGTGCGCACCCAGCCGGGCCAGGTGAGGAGTGCGCAGGCTGCCAACTGCACGCGGCCGTACTGGATTGCGTGGTACGCCGGGCAGGGCGCAAGCTGCAACCCCAACAGCAATGCCGGTCCCAAGCCACCCTACAGCGTGATCCTGAGCGATGTGAACAACGGTGCCGGTTATTACGAGGCATTGAATCTGAATCTCAATCACCACGCGGCGAACGGGTCGGTGCTGCTGGCAAGTTATACCTGGTCGCATGCGCTGGATACCGTGGACCCGGACGTGCCCAGCCAGAATCCCAACGATCCGCTCCAGACCGGCGCGGCGGAACTGGGCAATGCCATTTTCGACCAGCGGCATCGCCTGGTGCTAAGCGGCGTGTACGAGGCGCCTTTCGGCTTTACGGCGGGCGGCCTCGCGACCATGGCCAGCGGGCTGCCTTATAACATTCTGACTGGCGTGGCGAACAGCGGCGATACCGGCGCGACCACGGACCGGCCAGTGATCAATGGTGTAGTCGTGGGCCGCAATACCGGACACGGAACTTCGATTTATGATCTGGAGCCGTTTGTGGGCAAACGCATTGCGTTCGGCCGGAAGCCCGATGGAAAGCAAATGTCCGCGAATCTGCGCGCCGAAGCATTCAATCTGCTCAACCATCGCAACGTCGTCGGATTCAGCGGCACCTATGGCAACGGCGCTTCGCCGGGCTTGAACTTCGGACAGCCGCTGGCCGGCGTCACCAGCCAATTGCCTGCGCGCGAATTGCAGTTCTCCGCGCGGATAGAATTCTAAGCGGCGCCGGCGCGGGTTTCGGCGTGCATGAAAAGCGCCGTCCGGCAGCGGACAAGAAGGGGAACGACATGATGAGAAAACATTCGGTTTCACAGTTTCTGCTCTTCGCGGCCGTTGTCAGCGTGGCGCTTCTACCCTCTGCTGCCTGTCTCGCTCAGGAACATGCGAGCCCCATGCCCGATCTGCGCTGGCGCATGATCGGGCCGTTTCGCGGAGGCCGCACGCGCGCCGCCACCGGTGTCGCCAACGAGCCGAATGTGTTTTATGTGGGACAGGTGGACGGTGGCGTCTGGAAGTCGACCGACTATGGGCGCACCTGGAATCCGATCTTCGACGGGCAGGAAACGCAGTCGATCGGAGCGATCGCCGTTGCGCCGTCAGACAGCAGCATCGTTTACGTCGCCAGCGGCGAAGGACTGCACCGGCCCGATCTTTCCGTCGGCGACGGCATCTACCGCTCGGCCGATGCGGGCAAGACGTGGACGCACCTGGGACTGCGCGAAGGCGAGCAGGTATCCGCGCTCGTTGTCGACCCGACGAATCCCAACCGCCTCTTCGCCGCGGTGCTCGGCCATCCTTACGGACCGAATGCGGAGCGTGGCATCTTCCGCTCAGAGGACGGCGGCAAGACATGGAAGAAAGTGCTCTACAAGGACGAGCGCACCGGCGGCTCCGATGTTGTCATCGACCCCAAAAACCCGCGAGTGGTGTATGCCTCGCTTTGGGAGGAGACGCTGGGACCATGGGAAGACGCGAACAGCTATGCCGGCACGCAGGGGGGCCTGTTCAAATCGACCGATGGCGGCGCCACCTGGAAGCAGCTGACCAATGGACTCCCCGGCAATCTTGTGCAGGTCAACGTGGCCATCGCCGCCAGCGATCCCGAGCGCCTGTATGCGACAGTATCGACCACGGTGGAGGGCGCCTACGCATCCGGAGAAGGTCTTGGGGTGTACCGGTCCGACGATGCGGGCGCGAGTTGGCGCAAGATCACCGACGATCCGCGCCCGTCCATGAAGATCGGCGGCGGCGATCTGCCCGTGCCGGTCGTGGACCCCATGAATCCAGATGTTGTCTACAGCACGAGCATCGTGACCTGTCGCTCCGAAGACGGCGGCAAGACCTGGATCAGCCTGCGCGGCGCTCCGGGCGGCGACGACTATCAGAATATGTGGATCAATCCGCGCGACCCCAAAATGCTGCTGCTGGTGAGCGATCAGGGCGCGGTGGTCAGTGTGAATGGCGGCCAAAGCTGGAGTTCGTGGTACAACCAGCCCACCGCGCAGCTCTATCACGTCGCGGCAACCAACACCTTCCCCTACGAGGTGTGCGCGGGCCAGCAGGAGAGCGGCTCGGTGTGTACTGCAACGCGCGGAAACGACGGAGAGATTACGTTCCGCGATTGGCATCCGGCGGGAATCATCGAGTACGGCTACGCGGCGCCCGACCCGCTGCATCCCGAGATCGTCTACGGAGCCGGGCGCACCGAGGTATCGCGCTACGACAGGGTGACGGGCCAGGTGCAGAACGTAACCCCGCTGCCCATGCACAAGAAAGAATTTCGCGCCGACCGCACCGAGCCGATCCTGTTTTCGCCCGTGGACCCGCACACGCTCTACTACGCTGCTAACCACCTTTTCAAAACCACCGACGGCGGCCAGACTTGGCAAACCATCAGTCCCGACCTGAGCCGCGAGACGACGGGCGAGTTGGCAACACTGCCTACGCTGACACCCAAGCAGCAGGCCGAGCGCCGCGGCGTGATCTATGCTGTTGCGGCCTCTTACAAGACGACACAAACCCTCTGGGCGGGAACCGACGACGGCCTGGTCTGGATTACCCGCGACGGCGGCGCGAGTTGGACGAACATCACGCCGCCTGGCGTGACTCCCTGGAGCAAGATCGCGCAGATCGACGCTTCGCGTTTTGACGACGACACGGCGTATGTGGCCGTGAATCGTATGCGCGTGGACGACCTGCGCCCCTACGCCTATCGCACGCACAATGGCGGAAAGACTTGGGACGCGATCGCGGCGGGCCTTCCAGACGATGCGCCTGTGAACGCGGTCCGCGCCGACCCGGTCAAACCTGGCCTGTTGTATGCGGCCACCGAACACGCGGTGTGGACTTCGTTCGACGACGGGGCGCACTGGCGGCTGCTTGAGTACAACCTGCCGCACACCTCCATGCGCGATCTGCTGGTGAAGGACAATGACCTGATCGTCGCCACGCACGGCCGTTCCTTCTGGGTGTTGGATGACGTGAGCCCGCTGCGAGAGATGGCTGCGGGCACGGGACAGAAGACGCCGCTGCTGTTCGCGCCGGAAGCCGCCTGGCGCGTGCGGCGCGACACCAACACCGATACGCCGCTGCCTGCCGATGAACCCGCGGGAGAGAATCCGCCGGACGGCGCAATCATCGACTACCAGCTGCCCCGCGATGCACACGGGCCGGTCCTCCTTGAAGTACTCGATGCGGATGGTAGCCTCCAGCGCCGCGCCAGCAGCGAAGATCCGATCGCGCCCACTGCGGAAGAACTGCGCACGAATCTGATTCCTCCCTACTGGCCGAAGATTCACGGACCGCTTCCCGCAACGGCGGGCATGCATCGCTGGGTGTGGGATCTGCGCGCGACTCCGCCGGCCGCGACCCACTCCGAATACCCCATCGCCGCCGTGCCGCATCGAACGCCGCTCGAACCGCAGGGGCCGCTGGTGTTGCCCGGCACCTACACCGTGCGGCTCACCGTCGATGGCCTCAGTGAGTCTCAGTCGCTGGTGGTAAAGATGGACCCGCGCGTGCATGCTTCAACTGCGGACCTTGAGGCGCTGCACACCGCGCAGGTGGCCATGGCCGCCTCTCTGGATGCGCTGGCGAAGGCCGATCTTGCCGCGCACTCCGTGAAGGAGCAGCTTGCCGCGCCGCCGAATGCCGACCTTGTCGCGCAGCTTGCTCCGTTCAGTGCCGCGTTGAAGACGCTGCTCGAGGGGACCGGGCCCGGTGCGGCGAAGCGGCTGCCGGGGATCGACGAGGTGACGGCGGAAGCAACCGGGCTCTACGCGCAACTGCAGCAGGCCGATGCAGCGCCCACGGCAGCGCTGCTCGCCGCCGCGGCGCACGTCGAGAGGGAAGGCAGGGAGGTGCTGCCCGGCTGGGAAGAGTTCAGCCAGAAGCAACTTCCCGCGCTGAATCTGAAGTTGCGCGACGCGCACCATTTTCCAATCGACGTGAACCGCCAGCCGCAGAACATGCCGGAGAGCGGGGACGAGGACTAAGCGCAGAAAGACCATGGAGTGCCGGGGGCATCTCGCGTCCGCGGATCAAGACCAGGCTGGCGTAGCGCGCGGTATGGTTCGGCGTCCTAATCCCATCCGTTGTGTTTTTTGGGAAAAATTCAAACGCAGCAAATTGCCTGAGTAGACATCTCGATTGTTGCCGGAGGCGGGCCGGAGATCGTGACGCGTCGTGCGTGGCATATCGTCTGCTCGCGCTGTCTTATTTACAGATTGTTTGGGCGCTTCATGATTGAAGACGGAACGCGACCATGGAATGGCGCGCCGCAGATTGACGGTTCGAGCGGGCGGCGAAATGTCGAGAATATCGACGCGTTGACCTGAACACTGAAAAGGGCTTCGAGACCTCGCCAGACTCTAGACCTTGCCGGACTCGAAGAGCAGGTGCGGCGTCCAGGAACTTTGTGTTGCGCGCGAAAAGACACCCTGATTTCTTAACAAATTCCAATGTCGATTTACGGAAGAACCGCTGATGGATCGCGGAGAGTTGGACGATGAACGTCTGTAGCAGCGACAGCGGCTCAGCGCTTTCCCTCCGTAACAACGGAGCCCGCAAGAACTCAGGATCATGATGTCGAAGCAGAAGATTTCGGCGTCCTTGAATCCGCCGTCTCAAGCCTGATCGATGTCCGCTTGCACTGCAACTGAAGAATCATTCTCCGCCGCGCGAGTACCGCGAGTTGGAAAAGAAAGCGAGGGCTCCATTGATCAAGTTGACGCACATGATTTCAGTCATTGCTCTGCTGGCGGCTGTCGCGGCTTGCGGCGCCAACGCACAGACAACCCCCACCCCGGCGGCCACAGAAGAGGCATCCGCTCCGGCCGCTGCGCCCGCGCCGGATCCAGTGGGATGGAAGCTGGGGCCCTTCGACGTCAGCGGCATGGTCGACGGATTCTACAGCCTGAACTTCAACCACCCGGCGGACCATGTCAACGAGCTTCAGAATTTCGATGACAGGGGCAACCGGATGGAGCTCAACATGGCGACGCTGTCCGTGGACCTTGCACCGAAGCCGGTCGGCTTTCACTTGAACGCCGGCGGCGGGCGCGCCTTCGACATCATGGGGGCGACGGAGAAAGCCGCGACCGGCATGCGTTTCTTCGAGGAGGCGTACGTCGACGTGAAGCCGGCTGCATGGAAAGGCCTGAAGCTGGATTTCGGGAAGTTTGGCAGCTGGGCCGGCGCCGAGGTGATCGACACGCCGAACAACTGGAACTATTCGCGCTCCCTGCTGTTTGTCTGGTGCGCTCCCTATTACCACTTCGGCGTGCGCGCCAGCGCGCCGGCGGGCAAGAAATTCACGACCGGCGTTCAACTGGTCAGCGGGTGGAGCAACATCGTCACGGACGCGACCTACAAGACCGTGGGGCTGACGGGCGCCTGGACGCCCACGACCAAAGTTACCTGGACCAACACCTACTACGGGGGCCCGGACGAGAACTCCGCCAACCGCGGGCTGCGCAATTTGTACGACACCGTTCTTCAGTTGGCCCCGAGCGCGAAAACAACTTTCTATCTCAACCTGGACTACCTGCACGACAGCCCGGAGCACACGCCGGGTTATACGGTCGGCGGCATCGCCGGAGCGGCCAGGTTCCAGCTCACCCGGAAGCTCTCGCTGAGCCCGCGGCTGGAGTGGCTCGACGACGGCAGCGGCATGGCGACCGGAACCCGCCAGCAGGTGAAGGAATTCACGACGACGGGGACGTACGCGCTGATGGACCGCCTGTCGACGTGGGTCGAATTCAGGAACGACTGGTCGAACCAGCCGTTCTTCAATCGCGGCAACGGAATAGGAGTCTCGCAAACACAGCCCGGCGTCCTGTTCGGCATGGTGGCGATCCTCCGGCCAGAAAAATAAGTGCCGGAAGCGCCCGGTTGTGCCGATACACAGAGTGACACGGCAGCCGGATGCGCGCCGGGCCAGGAATGTCGAGCGGCGCGCACGCCGCGCCGGAGAAGCAGTTTCTGAAAAGCAGTACCAGGGAAACGAAAGGAGGCTTATGCCAAGCGCAGTCATTGAAAAACAGGAAACCGGCGCCGCTGCCGCCGGAGGCAGTTCGCAGAAGCAGCAGGACAGCGAAAAGAATGCAGGCGCGGTCGCGGAGAAGAAGGAAACCGGCTCTTCTGCCGTCGATCAGCGCGTCGGAAAGTATCTCACCTTCCTTCTGGGGCGCGAAGAGTTCGCGATCCGGGTTTTGAAGGTGAGGGAAATCATGGGCATCCAGGACATCACGGCGGTGCCGCAGACGCCGGGGTATGTCAAGGGTGTGATCAACCTCCGGGGCAAGGTGATCCCGGTGGTGGATCTGCGCCTGAAGTTCTGCCTGCCGGAGATGGAGTATACGCAGCGGACCTGCATCATCGTGGTCCAGGTGCAGTCGGGGAGTGTTTCCCTGCATACCGGCATCGTGGTCGACGAGGTCTCCGAAGTGCTGAACCTGGCCGCCGGCGACATCGAAGACACGCCGGACTTCGGGGAAGGCGCGGGCTCGGCCACATCCTATCTGCTGGGCATGGCCAAGGTAAAAGGCAAGGTGAAAATACTGCTGGACATCGATCGGGTGTTGAGCAGCCAGGAACTGCACGGGCTGGACGCCCTGGCGCAGCTCTGATTCAGAAACCGAGGAAAAGGAGAGGCATGTTATGGCATCGCAAATGACAATCGGAAAAAAGCTCTTCACGGGCTTTGGCGCAGCCCTGGTGCTGACGCTCATCGTGGGCGGAACGGCCATCTGGGCCATCGGAACCCTGGGAACCAACATGAGCAAATTGGTGAACGTAAACGCCCAGAAGCGGTTTCTGGCGTCCCGGGTCGATGTGAACATTTCGGACTTGATCGCTGCCGAACGCGGCATCCTGCTCCGGGCATTCACGAAGGAACCGGCCATTGTGGCGCAATACAACCAGGACTTCCAAACCACCTACGCGCTGTGGCAAAAGAACCTGGATACGATCACCCCGCTGGCTGAAACCGCTGAGGAGCGCAAGACCGTGGCCGGATTGGAAACCTCCCACGAAGAGATCGGCCGCATGCATACGGATTATTACCAACTGGTGACCGCCGGCAAGCTGGACGAGGCCGCTACTCTGCTGAAAGAGAAGTTACTGCCGGCCTTGGACAGCAATAACGAAGCGATTGGGCAAGAGGTGCAGTCGCAGGGCGAAATGATGGGTTCCGTGGTCAAGTCCGCGGAAGGGCAGGTGACGCTCAGCCGCTGGATCACGATCTCCATGATCGTGCTGTCGATGGTGGTGGGCTTCATTGTCGTGATGGTGGTGCGGCAGATCAACACCTCCCTGCGCGGCATGATCAGCGAGCTGAGCGAGGGCGCCGGGCAGGTGGCCAGCGCGGCAGGGCAGATTTCTTCCTCCAGTCAGTCGCTGGCGCAGGGCGCATCCGAACAGGCGGCGTCGCTGGAAGAAACCTCGGCCTCCAGCGAGGAGATCAACTCCATGGCCCGCAAGAACGCCGAGAACTCGCAGGCGGCCAACGGGCTGGTGACGCAATCGCAGCAGAAGTTCAACGAGACCAATCATTCGCTGGAATCGATGGTGGTGGCCATGGGCGACATCAAGGCCTCCAGCGACAAGGTGGCCAAGATCATCAAGGTGATCGACGAGATCGCCTTCCAGACCAACATCCTGGCTCTGAACGCGGCAGTGGAGGCGGCGCGCGCCGGGGAGGCCGGCATGGGCTTCGCGGTGGTCGCCGACGAGGTCCGCAACCTGGCCCAGCGCTGCGCGCAGGCGGCCAAGGACACGGCGGCTCTGATCGAAGAGTCGATCGTCAAGTCCAACGACGGCAAGAACAAGGTGGACCAGGTGGCGGTAGCCATCCGCGCCATCACCGAGGAGTCGGCCAAGGTGAAGACGCTGGTGGACGAAGTGAGCCTGGGCAGCACCGAGCAGACGCGCGGCATTGAGCAGGTGGCCAAGGCGCTGACGCAGATGGAGCAGGTGACGCAGCAATCGGCGGCCAACGCCGAGGAGAGCGCCGCGGCTGCCGAGGAACTGACGGCGCAGGCCTCTACGCTGATGGAAGTCGTGCACCAGTTGAGCTCGATGGTCGGCGGCGGAGAAGGAGAGGACAAAGGCCATCCGGCGCGACCCGCGTGGCAGGCTTCCTCCGCTGTGGCTCGCCTGCATGAGAAGAAGGTTGCGAGCGCTCACGCGCCCGCGGCTCACGCGGTCAAGCCCGCGGCCGCCCATGCCGATTCATTTCCCATGGAGGCGGACTTCAAGGCGATGGTGTAACCGGCAGCGATGCAACAATGACTCTCCCTTCCACTCGACGCGGTTCCGTGCAGCCTGTTCATTGCACGGAGCCGCGTAGAGCGTCACCGATGCAAAAAAAGGAAGACAGGGCTTTATGTCAACCAAGCGAAAACAGGCGGCAACGAAGGCAATCCCAAACCTGAATGAGCGCGTGGAAGAACTGGCCTCGAACATGGTGCTGGGCGGCACCGACGGCGAGCAATGGGCCGCGCTGCTGACCAGCGTGCGCCACGACGCGGAGACCGCGGGCCGGGCCGATGTGGCGCGGATCGCCGCCGAAGTGCTCGATGCTCTTTCCAAGGGGCCGGAAGCGGGCGCTCTCGACAGTGTCATTTCAGACAGCATCACGCGCATGCAGCAGGCTCTGGCAGGCGGAGGCGCGGAGACGGCTCCGCCCAGCGCGCCTGCCCAACCTTCGGCGCCATCCGCGCCTGCCCCAGCCGCGCCTGCACAAGTCGCATCTGCCCTAGCCTCGATGCCCCCCGCGCCTACCCAGGCGTTTCTCACTCTGAGTGAAGACCCGGAGATGATCGGCGACTTCATCCTGGAATCCCGCGAGCATTTGACACAGGTCGAGATCCACATGATGACGCTCGAAAAGGATCCCGGAGAGAGCGAGGCGATCAACACTGTATTCCGCGGGTTTCACACCATCAAGGGCCTGGCTGGCTTCATGGATCTCAACGACATTCGTGAGGTGGCCCACGAAACTGAAACGCTCTTGGATCTAGCACGCAATCAGAAGCTGCGGATTACATCGCCGGTGGTGGATGTCGTCCTGGCCGCGGCCGATTTTCTGAAAGTCTGGATGAAGCGTCTGGAGACACTGCTGGCGGGAGGCGATGCGGGACCGGCGCCGGAGATGCAGGCCTTGCTGGAGCGCATTCGCCGCGGAGCAGTTGGCGACAGCGACGTTGCTGTTGAAGTGGCGGAGGCTGAGGAGCCGGGCGGCGCAGCCGAAACGGAATTCGCCGACAGGCGAAAAGCGCCTGCAGGCGACTGGAGCGGACCCGAACGGCGAACCAACGACGGGGACCGCAGAACGCAGGGGAACGAGACCCGTTCGGTCAAAGTGGACACGGCGAAACTGGACTTCCTGGTGGATATGGCGGGCGAGATGGTGATTGCCCAGTCGATGGTCCGCCATCATCCGGAGCTGGCGGCGTTGCGCAGCCCGGCGGTGCTCCGCAATCTGGCGCAGCTGGCACGCATCACCGGCGACCTGCAAAAGACCGCCATGTCCATGCGCATGGTGCCGGTCGGCGGACTGTTTCAAAAGATGAGCCGTCTGGTGCGGGATCTGGCGCGCAAAACCGGCAAGCAGGCCGAGATGGAAGCGATCGGCGGGGAGACCGAACTGGATCGCAACGTGGTGGAGGAACTGGCGGACCCGTTGATGCACATGGTCCGCAACGCCGCCGATCACGGCCTGGAGCCTCCCGAGGAGCGGCGCGCGGCGGGCAAGGATCCTACCGGGCGCGTTCGTCTCCGCGCCAGCCACCAGGCGGGGCATATCGTCATTGAAATCTCCGACGACGGGCGCGGCCTGAGACGCGAAAAAATCCTGGAGAAAGCGCAGCGAATGGGCCTGGTGGAGGATGGCGCCAGCCTCTCCGACAGCGAGGTCTTCAATTTGATCTTCCACCCCGGCTTTTCCACCGCCGAGAAGATCACCGATGTCTCCGGCCGCGGCGTGGGCATGGACGTGGTGAAGAAGCAGATCCAGAAGCTGCGCGGGCGCATCGACATCGAATCGGTACCCGGCAAGGGGTCGTCCTTCTTTCTGCGCCTGCCTTTGACGCTGGCCATGATTGACGGGCTGGTGGTGGGCGTGGGCGGCGAGCGGTACGTGGTCCCGATCTTTTCGGTGCGCGAAATGCTGCGGCCCACGGCGGAGATGGTGTTCACGGTGGAAAACCGCAGGAGATGGCGATGGTGCGCAATAACCTGCTGCCGGTGGTGCGCCTGTACCGGCGCTTCGGAGTCGAGCCGCGCTCGGAAGTGGCGACGGAAAGTCTTTTGATCGTGGCCGAGGCTGAAGGCAAGACCTTCTGCCTGATGGTGGACGAATTGATCGGCAAGCAGGAGGTAGTCATCAAAAGCCTGGGCGAGAACTTGAAGGATATTCCCGGCGTGGCCGGCGGCGCGATTCTGGGTGATGGCCGGGTCGGCCTGATTCTGGATCTTGAAGGAATCTTCCGCGCGAGGACCAAATGATCGAGAATCGCGCGGCATCCACATTGGAGGATTCGCAATCCGCGGTCATCTCCGCGCCGCTGGCGCTTACGGCCAAGGAGTTCGCGACCATCTCAGCCCTGGCGCGCGAGGAGTTCGGCCTGGAACTGGGCAAGGGCAAGGAACAGCTGGTGGCTGCGCGGCTGGGAAAACTGATGCGGAAGCTCGGCTTCA
This sequence comes from uncultured Acidobacteriaceae bacterium, assembly GCA_963716385.1. Classification (GTDB taxonomy): domain Bacteria; phylum Acidobacteriota; class Terriglobia; order Terriglobales; family Acidobacteriaceae; genus Telmatobacter. The sequence goes on along the minus strand of OY970305.1, from coordinate 3,775,607 downwards.
CGTCATTCCGCGATTTCTACAAGCATGTGCAGGGGGACCGGTCGGGCGACGCTCTGGTGGAGCTGATCGACGTGCTGACCACCAACCACACCAGTTTTTTTCGCGAGCAGGCGCATTTTGATTTCCTGGTTCAGAGGGCTTTCGCCGAACACAAGGGACACGGTCCCATGCGCATCTGGAGTGCGGCCAGTTCAACGGGCGAGGAGCCTTACACCATCGCGCTCACGGCGCGCGAGCACCTGGGAGCGCAGAGCCCCAACCTGCCCCGCATTCTGGCCACCGACATTTCCACCCGCGTGCTGGAAACCGCGCGCAAGGGAATCTACAAAGCCGATCGCTTCCAGGGCGGTGTTGCGCCTTGGCTGAGGAAGCACCTGCTGCGCGGCGAGGACCGCTGGCAGGGCTGGTACCGGATGCGGCCCGAGATCCTGAGCATGGTCGAATTCCGGCGCGTCAACCTGATTGAGCCGCTTCCGGATGTGGGGCGATTCACGGTAATTTTCTGCCGCAACGTGATGATCTATTTCAGCCGCGAGACGCAGGAGCAACTGGTGAACCGCCTGTCTGCCTGCCTGGAGCCGGGGGGTTATTTATTCGTGGGGCACTCGGAGAGTCTGACCGGAATTCAACACGGCCTGCAACAGATACAGCCGGCGATCTATCGGAAGCGAGGCGGGAAAAAATGAGGCAGCTCGTGGTGGGAGTCGGCGACGGAGGAGTCAGCCGCGATCCGGATGTCCTCATCGTGACCTACGCTCTTGGATCCTGTGTCGCGGTGATGCTGCACGACCCGGTGACGAGGGTGAGCGGATTGGTGCATTACATGCTTCCCGAAATCGACGATGTCCAGCGAGCAAACGCAAGGCCGGCCCTGGATGTTCGCGGATACGGGTATCTCATGTCTGCTGCGCGCTGCTCTGGACCAGGGGGCGGATAAGCGGCGGCTGGTGGTTTTCGCCGCGGGCGGCGCGCAGGTGATGAACGACAACAGCATGTTCAATATCGGCAAGCGCAACTGCCTGGCCCTGCGAAAGGCATTGTGGAAGTTCGGGCTGGTTGCCCATGCCGAGGATACCGGCGGAACGCTGGCCAGAACGGTTCGCATGGAAGTTGGCACCGGCCGAGTGTGGTTGCAGACGCCCGGCGGGGAGCCGAGGGAAATGAACGCACGGCCGTCGGCCGCCCAACGCAGGCCGGAGTAAGGAGACAAACGATGGCGCTGAACATCATGATCGTGGATGATTCGCCCGTGATGCGAGCCTTCATCCGTAAAGTCGTCGGCCTCACGGGGCTGGACGTGGGAGAGTACTGCGAAGCCGGAGATGGCGAAGACGCGCTGAAGTCGCTGGCAGAGCGCTGGGTGGATCTGGTGTTGACCGACATCAATATGCCCAACATGAACGGGGAAGAGTTTGTCCGGCGCATGGAAAGCGACGACATGTTGCGGTCCATTCCGGTGATTGTAGTCTCGACCGATTCCAGTCACAGCCGGGTTCAGCAGATGCTGGCGCTCGGGGCCAAGGGGTACGTGTGCAAGCCATTTCTTCCCGAAGCGCTGCGCGACGAAGTGGAGAAAGTCTTGGGAGGGGTACATGAGTGATCTGAACTTCGACCGGTTGCTTTCAGGAACGGTGGATTCGGTGCTGGAGACGATGTTCTTCTCCGCTGCCTGGGGTCCGGCGGAACCGGAAATTGGCGGCGCGGTTCTGGAGTCTCGTTTGGCGTTCCATGGGCGTCCTTCCGGAACCTTTGCCGTATGCCTTTCCGAGCCGAGCGCGCGGCTGCTGGCCGCCGGTTTTCTTGGCGAAGACGAGGAGACACTGACCGACTCGCAGACCGGCCAGGTGGTCTGCGAATTGACGAATATGTTGTGCGGATCATTGGTCAGCAAGCTGGAAAGCGACGAAAGTTTCGATCTGGCCTCTCCGGAGCTGGTCCCTTCCGGAAGCGGAACTGACCCTAGTTCCGGCGCGCCGCCCGCCGCCCGCCAAAGCTTCGAGCTCGAAGGCGGGATTCTCACCGTGACCTTGCACCTGGAGGCGGCCGCATGACTCCCGAAAGCAGAATCAAAGTGCTGATCGTGGACGATTCGGCGATCGTACGCAAGGTGCTCACCGAAGCCCTCTCCGGAGAAGCGGACATCGAAGTGGTGGGGACTGCACCGGACCCCTTCGTCGCGCGCGACAAGATTCTTTCCTTGCAGCCGGATGTGCTGACCCTGGACATCGAAATGCCGCGCATGGATGGCGTGACGTTTCTCAAGAAGTTGATGCACCATCACCCCATGCCGGTGATCGTCATCAGCTCCCTGGGCATTGCGTCCAGCCGTGCCGCGCTCGAAGCGCTGGAGGCAGGCGCCATCGATGTGCTGGCCAAGCCCGGAGGGCCGCAATCGGTGGGCGACCTGCGCCTGAGCCTCGCTTCCAAGATACGCGCGGCCAAGGTGGCCCGGCTGAGGGCGCCTGCTCCCAAGGCGGCTGCGCCGGCCGCCCCGCCCCCGCGGGGACCCCTGGGGCAGCCGTTTCCGGCCACCGCCGTGATTGCGATCGGCGCCTCCACCGGCGGAACCGAAGCCATCCAGAGAGTTCTGATCGAGCTGCCCGAGAATTCTCCGGGTATTGTGATCACGCAGCACATTCCGGCCGTGTTCTCCCGGTCCTTCGCCAATCGTCTGAATGAACTCTGTGCGATTCGCGTCCGGGAGGCCGAAGACGGCGATAAGGTCGAGCCGGGGTTGGCTTTGGTGGCGCCCGGCAACTTCCACATGCTACTGCAGCGCTCGCCCAGCGGCTACCGCGTGGAGATCAAGGACGGACCGATGGTCTGCTATCAGCGCCCGGCGGTGGATATTCTGTTTCATTCCGTGGCGCGAGCCGCGGGTTCATACGCGACGGGGGCTATCCTGACCGGTATGGGCTCCGATGGATCCCAGGGGATGCTGGCGATGAAAAAGGCCGGTGCCCGAACCATCGCCCAGGACGAAGCAAGTTGTGTGGTTTTCGGGATGCCGAAAGAGGCGATCCGAGTCGGTGCGGTCGACCGGGTTCTGACTCTCTCGGCAATTCCAGGCGCTCTCCTGGCAGAATCCAGGCGCTGACGTCGCGCGCAGCCTGAACTGCCGGGCCGGCCCGCAGAGTTTTCTTGGAGTGAAAAGAGCTAGGCGCGGAACGGCTTGCCGCGTAATGCTCCCCGAGTCCAACGTCTCACACGCATCCTCGCGTACCGAGTGCGGGTTGAGCGCGGCCCCGGACAACAGTGACATCGCATGATATTTGCAGACCCATTTCGCGTGGCTCAAGCTTGCCTGCTTCGACTCAGGGCAGTTGCTCTCAAGCTTTGCGCTGGCCACATCATGAGCCTGGGAGAATGGAGTCTCGGGCACGCCCGCTGCTTCGCAACTTCTTTCAGCTGCAAGGGGTTTCCCAGTTACTCGCGCCCGATGGACGTAGTATCCAACATCAAGATGGCACTTCGCACCCCTTTTTGCTATACTTTTTACACCGTGAAGGTGGGGTACATCCGTTGCACAACCTCCGCCGATTGGGATCGTTGCCGGGTTGGCAACTCCTGGCTTGCGTGTCTCCGATTTGAACTAGAGGTTCATTGATTGAACTCCCCGGCGAGCCGTATCATAGCCTCACCTCCGCCTCCCTTGAGCAAGGAAACGCACCCGACAGTCACTGTTGTCATCTGCACCCGCAACCGCCCTGGCGACTTGCGAAAATGTCTTCAGGCCGTTGCCCAGTTGGATCCAGGGGCTGACGAGGTGCTGGTGGTCGACAACACCGCGGGCGAGCGGGAGACGGAGCGTGTCGCACAGGAGTTCGGCGTGCGCTACACCGTTGAGAAAACTCCGGGACTGAGCCGTGCGCGGAATCGGGGAATGGCTGAGAGCAGCTCAGAAATCGTCGCGTATCTGGATGATGACGCGGCGCCCGAGGCGCATTGGCTCGAGTTTCTGCTGGAGCCATTCGCAGACCAGGCGATTGCGGTGGTGACGGGCAGGATCTTTACCCCGCAATCCCTCCCCGCCGACCGCGATCAGGAGGCGCCGCGATTCCTAAGCAACAAGGACCCGCGATGGTTTGAGACTGTTGCCTTCGGCGGTTTGGGCTTAGGCAGCAACATGGCGCTGCGCAAGGCGGCCTGTGGGGGCCGCGACATCTTTGATGAGCGCCTTGGCAGGGGCGCGCCCTTTCAGATTGCGGAGGAGTTCTACGCTTTTGCAACTCTTTTATCGCGCGGGTATTCCGCCGTCTATATTCCGGGTGCGATCGTTTTCCATCCCCCGCTGACGCGCGGCAGCATTGAGCAGGAGGCCCGCAATTCAATCACATATTGCTTGCTGCTGTTTTCCGAGTTTCCCGGCCACCGCCTTGACCTTCTGCGATTTCTCTTTCGGCGCCTGATGCGCAGACGGCTCACCTGGCCGCGCGATCCTCAGGACCCCGGCGAAATCGTTACCAGCGGATGGCGAGTGCTGCTGAAGGCGGGCCTGAGCGCGGTTCTGATCTTCTTCCGCACCAGGAAGCCCGCGCGTAAGTAGATGAATGGCGTGGCATGGCCGATTGCCCGGCCTGAATCAGGCAGGCGTTCCATGGGATCTCGCAGGGCAGTATCGTCGTCCGCTTCGGCAGATGCAGCTTGTGGATGGGGAATCTCACCTTGAGAGCGCCCGGGATGCGGATCATCTCTTTCACTCTTTCAACTCCTTATCAGGGCTATCATGATCTAACTGGAAGTGCTACTCGAAGCTTCAGGATGCGTAATGGGCAAGCAGATTCAATACAACGCAGCGGAACATATTCCGGCCGAAAGCGCTGAGGATCCGTACCTGCGCCCCGCATTCTCGCTTGGATATTGATTGAAGCGGATGGCATGGAACGTCTGCTGGCTATTCCTCTATCGCATATCTCCTCGCCCTCTCCACGCGTGGCGCTCCATGCTTTTGAGAGCATTTGGAGCGAAGATGGGACCGAACTGCCACTTTTATCCAGCTTCAAGAGTCTGGGCGCCATGGAACCTGGAGTGCGCCGATCAGGTGACGGCCGGGGACGGCGCCGAGATCTACAACCCCGCGCTGGTGCGCTTTGGATCGCACGCGATCGTGTCGCAGGGAGCCTATATCTGCGCGGCCACGCACGACTTCAATGATCCAGCTTTCCCGCTGCTCGCGTATTCCATGACAATAGGAGCCTATGCCTGGGTGTGTGCGCGGGCATCGGTAGGGCCCGGCGTCAACGTGGGCGAGGGCGCGGTGCTCGGACTGGCGTCGGTCGCGACTCGCGACCTCGATCCGTGGGGAGTCTATGCGGGAGCGCCGGCCATCAAAGTGAAAGAGAGAAAGCGCATCATGAAAGGCTCTGACGCAGACGCCCGATCTTAAGAGGAAAGACAGTCTGATACTTAAACTAGACTCTAACTCTGGACTCCACGTCATAGCCCCAAAAGACAGACTGCCGGGGACAAGACCGTGGAAATCTCGGAGCTATGGGCTCCCAATTTCAACGGTCTTTCGTCGAGCGCACAAGCCGTTTGCGGGCGCGCGGGTGTGATTGGCGCCGGATGCCGTTACAATGCGAGGCGGAGGGAACTCGACGATGAAGTGGGCCGTTGCGAAGCATCTTTTCCGCGTACTTCCCGCGGCTGTCCTGGTTCTGGCCGGCGTGGCTAAGGCGGAGGCGCAGGCAATCAACTTTTCTGAGGTGAAGCCTTCACCGCAGCAGACCGAGTGGCAGGATCTCGAGTTTGGCGTCATCATCCACTTCGGCACCAACACCTTTCTCGATCGAGAATGGGGAGATGGAACGGCAGACGCGGCGGTGTTCAACCCCGCTCAGGCCGACCCGGAACAATGGGTGCGGGCCGCCAAGGCCGCCGGCGCCCGCTATGCAGTGCTGGTGGCCAAGCATCATGACGGGTTTTGCCTGTGGCCGACCAGGCAGACCAGTTATAGCGTGGCAAGCAGTCCATGGATGGACGGCAAGGGCGATCTGGTCAGGATGACGGCGGATGCGGCCCGCAAGTACGGGCTCAAGTTTGGCGTCTATCTCTCGCCGTGGGACCGGCACGACCCGCGATATAAGGACCCGGGAGCATACGACAAGTATTATCTTTCGATGTTAAGCGAGTTATCTACGAACTACGGAAATCTCGAAGAACTCTGGCTTGATGGCGCGGGAAGCGAGGGCCACACTTACAACTTCAAGAAGATTATCGAGGAGCTTCGCACTTACCAACCCAACACGCTGGTCTTTGCGGATACGGGCCTCTTTGAATATGGCGATGTTCGCTGGGTGGGGAATGAAAATGGCGTGATTCCCTATGAGAATTGGAACGTCATCGACCGGCACGGCTTCTTGCGCTGGCGGCCTGTAGAGGCCGATACACCGCTCCACAACCTTCATTGGTTTTGGCACCCGCACGATGAAGCAACGCTCAAGTCAGTCGACGAGTTGGTTACGATATACGACAAGACGGTGGGGCGCGGCGGTCAATTGATGCTGGGCATTGCGCCGGATAAGCGTGGCCTGCTGCCGGACGCGGATGTGGCTCGTTTGAAAGAGTTCGGAGACGCCATTCGCGCGCGCTACGCACACAATCTCGCTCTCGATCATTTGCCAGCCGATCCAAACTCCGCCAGCGCACTGGACGGCGATCAAGACACATTCTGGTCCGCGCCCAGCGGTTCACACCACTCTGTTCTCGAGGTGGATTTTTCGAAGCCGGTAAGCTTCGACCATGCGCTGACGATGGAGTGGTTGAATGACGGGCAGCATGTTCAGAAGTACTCGATTGAGGTGCGGAATGGCGGCAGTTGGAGGCCGGTCGTCCGCGGCCATGCCATCGGGCACAAGAAGATTGACGCATTTCAACCGGTAACCGCAAGCCGCGTGCGGCTGCACATTCTGTCCAGTACCAGTGAAGCGTACATTCGCGAGTTTCAGATCTTTCACATAGATAGCAATCGTTGACGGCTGCCGTCGACTCTCTTGCAAGTTATTCTTGTAGCGGCGCGGGTTTATGATGAAGTCGCGCGAATCTCGATCTTCCAGGAGAGTCTTCCATGAGCGAAATGAATCCGGTATCTGCACGCAGACAGGGGCGCCGTGAATTTCTCAAGGCGGGCGGAGCGGTCACAGTGGCTCTGCTGGCGCCGTCGGGGTTGGCCGAGACGACCAAAACGATGCCCGGACTTCCGTCGAACCCTAGAACCATCGCGGCCATGCCGACGCGGAACCTGGGCAAGACCGGCTACAAGGTGGGCATCTTTTCGCTGGGCGGGCAGGCCTCGCTCGAGCGGCCGAACAACTTCGACGTGGCCGTGCCCATCATCGAGAGGGCGCTGGACTTGGGCGTGAACTACATCGACACCTCGTCGATCTATGGCGGGCCGGAGCGCTGGAGCGAGCAATATGTGGGCAAGGTGATGGCCCATCGCCGCAACGAGGCGTTCCTCGCCACGAAGACCAAGGAGCGGACCCGCGACGGCTCGCTGCGCATGATCGAGAAGTCGCTGCAACTTTTGCAGACCGACCATGTCGACCTATGGCAGTTGCACGACGTCGGCACGATGTATGACGTGAACGAAATCTTCGCCAAGAGCGGCGCCATGGAAGCTCTGGTTGAGATGCAGCAGCAGAAGGTCGTGCGCTATCTCGGCATCACCGGCCACTACCGGCCCGACGCGTTGATCGAGTGTATTCACCGCCACGACTTTGACACAATTCTGATGGCGATGAACGCAGCCGATCCGCACCACTACAGCTTCAATGAAGAGTTGTTGCCCATTGCCGTCGAAAAGCAGATGGGCATCATCGGCATGAAGATTCCCGGCCGCGGGCGCATCCTCTCCACCTGGACGCCGCCGCCGATTGAAGAACAAAAGCACTCCTGGGAGGGCATGACAATTCAAACCGATAAACCCGGCACGCTGACCATGCGCGAGGCGATGTATTACACGCTGTCGCGCCCGGTGAGCACGGTGATCATTGGTTGCGACACGATTGCGCAGTTGGAGGAGAACGTGCATCTGGCGCGCAACTTCACGCCGCTCAGCGCCGGGCAGGAGGCGGAGTTGGTAGCGCGCGCCGAGTCCTGCGCGAAGCCGTCGCTCTTCTTCCGCTTTTACGACCGGCCGTAAGCGCCAAGATGGAACTGAGTAATTGAAGGGCCGGAGCTTCTGCTTCGGCCTCTCAATTGTGGGGCATGTCTTCAGGCATCGACCTTCAGGTACAGGCGATAGTGCTCATCCTGGATTGCGGTGAAGGGCCGCAGTGTGAGCGTACCGCTCGCTGTCTTCGTCTGCCAATCCGTTGACCCGTTCGCAACCTGCGCCACTGCAAGCAATTCACTCCTGCGTACACTCACCGGAATCTCACCCACGCTGAACAGCGCTAGCGGCCCATGCACGGATGCCATCAGGTTGGGGTGCTGCGGGTCTACGGCTTCCAATACAGTCGGCATGTCGAACTCAATCTCGATGCGGTCGCCGTTTTTCCAGGTGCGGTCGAGCCGCGCAAACCGGCCAGGCTCGGGGCTGCTGAGCACGCGCTTTCCATTCACCGCGACCGTCGTTTTCGCTCCAGCCCAGGCAGGAATGCGAAGATAGACCGGGAACGCGGTTGGCCTGGCGGCTGCGACTTCGATTTGCGTTGTGGGCTGATGCGGGTAATTCGTAAGCTGAGTAAGTGCGATGCGCTCGCTACCTCGCGCCCACTTCACCTTCGATGGCACATATAAGTTGACATAGACGCCCTCGCCGTCATTGAAATAGGAACTTATGCCATAATCCGCCGGAATCTGTGCGAAGGTTCCCGTGCAACAGTGCCACTTATAGGGATGATAAAATTTTGAACCATCGTTGTTATAGTCAGAGTAATAGAAGCCATGGCCATCTTTCTTGATAGGCTTGGCGCCCAGGATGGTGTTATACAGAATCCGCTCCATGCTGTCGCCGTAGCGGCTGTCGCGCGTGACACGAATCAGGTAGCGCGTAATTTTGAAGTGGGCGTAGGAGCCGCAGGGCGTTTCAAAGCTGGAGTGGGTCTCGGTGAGGCTCTCGCCGATCTCGCCGCTCCCCGGCTCGCGGAAATCTTCATTCGGTCCCCAGCCGCCGGTGGCAAAGCTCTGCGTAGTGCGCAGAAAATCGAATCCGTTGCGGGCCGCGCGCAGATGCTTTTCGCTGCCCAGCACAAGCCAGGCCTGCATCGCGCTGCTCATCGCGTTCACATGGCTGTAAGCGTGCTTGCCGGGCAGCACATTCTGCCCCGCGGCCAGCGGGTCCCAATACCAGCTATCGGCCAGATAATGAATTCCCATCTCGCGATAACGGCTGCCCGCGCCGCGCTTGTAGGCGAGAAAGAAGTTCTCCGGCAGCGTGTACGGCTCATCCCAGCAGAACGATTCATCCGTGTGCGGACGCGCGTACTGCTGCGCGCGCGACAGCGGTCCCGACGGCAGATGCGACATGACCGAATCCAGCGCCGCGTCCAGCGCCTTGAACGCCTGCCCATCTCCGGCAAACTCGTGCGCGTCGATCATGCCGATGGAAATCTTGTCGTAGGTGTAGGCGGGGAACCTGTTGCCATCCCAGAAATGGGATGAGATGGCGGGGGCAAAGGCTCGCACCAGGCGATGCACTTTCTGTTGCGTTGCCTTGTCGCCCGTGGCCGCATAATCACGCGCAAGGCCGGATAGATACTGGCCGAAGCTGTGACCCGGCGCGAAGCCGTTGTTGCCGGGCTTGTCCAGATCGCTGAGCGGTTCCCAACTGTACCATCCACCCATCTCCTCGCCGGGCGCGGGCAGTCCGGCGCGCTGACGGAAGGGCTTAAGCAGACTGTCTTCGTCGAGGTCGCGATAGAAGGCGTGATTCGTATCGAACTGCTGGCGCAGCGGGCCTTCGAGCAACTCAACATCGCCGTAGCCGAACTGGTTGAGCGGCGCGGCGGATGCGGAGTCCGCGGCGAATCCGGCGAAGGCGTTGCGCGGTCGGGCGAGCGACGCGGCGGCAACCGCCGCGCCGGTTATGAGGAAGGTTCTGCGGGATGGAGTCATTGCGGATTCTCCCCTCCGGATTGTAGCGCGGACGATTTGGGGATGAGGCTGGCGTGTCAGGGTGGAGCAGTTTCCCAGGTCTCAAAATCGCGACGTGGGGAAGCCGGCCCGCACACGCCTTGCCGTCTCACGGTTCAAGCGATCTGGCTGAACTTGACCGGCAGCTTGTCGTAGTCCACGGTGCCCAGGCCGCGGGCGGCGGCCATCTGCAGATAGGGCAGGTGCTCGGGGTCGAGGTTCCAGTAGGCTTTGGCGACGTAGGCGTCGATGGCCACGGGATCGGTTCCGGCGACCAGGGTCTTCTTCAGCGCCACATCTTCCAGGCTGCCGCCTGTGGGGCCGTTGCGCAGCAGGATGCGGTAGCAGTCCAGGAGCGTGAGGGTGGGCAGCATGAAGCTGGCCAGGTCGGCCAGGCTCTGGTGAATCTGCTGGTGCAGCCGGTTGCGCTGGCCGCCCAGGATGCCGTACCAGTTCTTCATGCCAAGGGTACAGCCGGTGAGGACGTGATGCTTGGCGATGGGCAGGTTGATGAGCTTGTCGGCTTCAAGGAAGGGCGTGAAGACGGGCCAGCTTTTGAGCACGACGCCCCCCAGGTCCACCTCGCGGAAGAGTTCCGGATCGGGAAGGATGACCTCGGCGCCCCCGCTGCGCGCCGCAGCCTGAATGCCGGAGCGCTGAAAGCAGCGGCGAGGCTCGTTGCAGCTGACGTCGGTGACGATGACGCGCTTGGCCCCGGCCTGCCAGCACTGCCGGACGACTTCGGCGACGACATCGGGATTGGTGTTGGCGGCCTGCTCCGGGGTGCGGTCCCAGGCGATGTTGGGCTTGAGAACCACCACATCCTGGCGGCTGACGAAGCGACGGATGCCGCCCAAGTCTTCGAGCGCCCGCTGCACCAGCGCGCGCGGCTCGCCGCCCTGGACCACAGTGATCTTCGGCCACTGCGCCTCGGCGGCGACGCGGTGGTCGCGGCGCGCCTGCTCGGCGGGGGCTGGGACCGGGCGGACGCTGCGCTCGCTGAGCCAATAGCCGGCGCCGGCCGCGCCCGCCGCGATGCCGCCGACGCGCAACAGTTGCAGCATGGCCTCGCGGCGGGTCATGGCCTGCGCGCTGTCCGCTGTCGCTTCCGGTTTCCGTTCCGTTCCCCCGGCCATTTTTTCTCCTTCGCTTCCCATCCTTCGAGCAAACAACGCTCGAAGGATGGGGCACCCAGATTCCAGGAACATTGAAGAACCGCTAGAGCTCCATCAAGTTGATGCGCTTGGGATCGTTGACACCCAGGTGGTGCGCGGCGTCGGCGGCGGTGGCAATGTAGCGCGGCGGACGGCCCGCGGCCTCGAGCGTGGGCAGGCCCACCTCGGCGCGCTTGTGTTCGATGAGTCCCCAGGCGGTGTGATCGAGAGCCACGCGGTCCTCGCCCACGATCAGCGCATTGGGGTACCAGAAATGCTCGGGGTGGAAGCCAGGCCCGCCTTCGTAGACCGAAGAGATGGCGTCGCCGATGGTGAGCCTGATCTTGTCGCGGATCGCCGGGCAGCAGTTCAGGTCGGCCACGCCGGGGTTGCAGCCGCCGGAGTGCAGATCCTGCGGGCGCTCCAGCACGCCGTACATGTTCTTCATGGCAAAGGTGACACCGGCGCCGCTGTGATCCTTGAGAATGGGCAGGTTGATCACCAGGGCGCACTCGCGGGTGAGAATCTTTGAAAATCTTGGATGCGCCGTTCCCCAATTCTCCGTGTGGTCCTCGAATCCGGCGATATCGGAGCCGTAGCAGCGCATGCGGCTGGGGTCGGTGGAAATGGTGAGGCCGCATGCCTCCAGATCGCGCGCATTGCGATCCCATACCAGGATGTTGCCGGGCTTGACGCCGGCCTGCTGCAGCCGCTCGGCAACGGCCAGCACCAGCGCCAGGTGGGTGGAAATTCCCCTGCCGCCCAGGCCGTTGGTCTTGAGCCCGATGACCTTGTCCTGGCCCCCGCCTTGCAGCACGATGTGCTTCCAGGCCGCCACCGGATGATCGCGGCCGGTGTAGGCGGCGATGGCGCGGTCGAGCAGGTCGAGCACGCGCTTATCGTCGAGTTGCCCGCTCGAACCGTGGAGCGCGGGGTCTCTGGCAATTACTACTTTCGACTTGCCCGCCTCCGCGCGCTGGTCCAACATTCCGGCCAGCCCCAGCTTGCTCTGCGAGCCCAGAAGCACGGCTCCGGTTGCAGCGCCCTTCAGAAATTCTCGACGGTTTTTCATCGCATTCCTCGCATTCGTGCGCGCGGACGGCCCCGCTGGCCGTACCGGGTTACAGTTTCGCTTCCACGCCGCGCGCCAGCGCCATCAGCGCCTGCGGCGTGGTGGGGGTGGATTCGTAAGCAACGATGCGCACCAGGGCCGGGCCTTTGCGGAAGGCCACGCTCTGCGCGTACTGCACGCATTCGTCGCCGAGTGGGACGGTCTTTGCGTCCCGCGTCAGTCCGGTCTCAAGAATCTTGCGCGCACCCTCCGGACCGCCCATTGTGTAGACGTCCACTACGGCCTCCAACTGGCCCTGGTACTTGTAATCGGAGGTGGATGTGGAGACCACGCCGGCAGAGATGTACTGCTCGGCGTCGCCGTCGATGTACTGCCAGAGATCCTTGGCGGCAAAGGTTCGCGTGTCGCTGGTCTTCTGCCAGCCTGCGACTGCGCCCGAGGCCGGGAATGGGTCGATCTTGGTTTTTTTGCAGCCCGTGCCGGCGGCAACGGCCACGATCGCGATGGCCACGGCGGCTAACGTCCATTTTTTTGATCGAATCATCACGGCTTGACCCTCTCTTATTTTCTGCTGAGCAGAATCTGGCTGCTGGGCGAGCGGCTCTCGCCGATGCTGGTGACGTAGACGGCGGGGCGCTCCTGCAGCGGGCAGGCATACTCGCAGGCGCCGCAGCCCACGCAGCGGCTGGGATCGATGCGCGGCTGCTTGAGAGTTTTGATGTTGCCGGCCGCATCGACGACCTGCGCTTCTTCGACATAAATTGCTTTGGGCGAGACCGGGCACCACTCCTCGCAGACAATGCACTCGATGGCCTCGGCCCAGGGCAGGCAGCGGCCGCGATCATAAAACGCAGTGCCCAGGCGGATAGGCTGGCTCTGCGCGCCCACGCCCACCACCCAGCCCTTTTCCCTGGGCGTAATCTGCCAGATGGCGCCGGTGGGGCAAACCTCGGAGCAGAGCACGCAGCTGGGCTCGCAGTAGCCGATGCGCGGCACCAGCGTGGGCGTCCACAGTCCTTCAAGACCGGCTTGGTCGAGCGTGGGATGCAGCGCGTTGTTGGGGCAGACCTTCATGCACTCGCCGCAGCGGATGCAGCGGGAGAGAAAATCCGTCTCGTCCAGAGCGCCCGGCGGACGCAGCAGGCGTTCGTTGCGGCCTTTGCCCAGGCCAGTGTCGGCGCGCATGAGCGGAACCACCGCCACGCCGGCCGCAAGACCGGTGAGCGCCTTGCGGCGGCCGAGGTCCGGCGAGGCCACTTCGTGCGCAAGGCCGGATGATGGGCGGAAAAAGCTGAACTTGAGGCTGTCGTGCGGGCAACTGTCCAGGCAGTTCATGCACATCAGGCACTCGGCTTTGCGCCAGGGCACGCCGCCGATGGGATCGTCGCCGCCCTGGCAGTGGAGCAGGCAGCGATTGCATTTGTCGCAGGCCGCGGCGTCCTTGTGCAGGCCCAGAACTGACCAGCGGGAGACCGCGCCCAGCAGCGCGCCCAGCGGGCAAATGGAGCGACACCACAGGCGCGTGATGCGCAGGCTGGCGGCTAAGATCACAACAAAAAGAACGCCCAGCACGAGGCCCTGCGCAAAGTGGGTCTGGCGGAAATCCAACACCGTGGCTTGCAAAACGGTGTGGATCGTTTCGCCGGTCGCCCGGATGGCTGTGACGTGGCTGTGCTCGAGCGGCAAGAGCAGGGCGCGCGCCGCAAAGTTGAACGCCGGCAAGAGCGCCAGGCCGATGGAACGCACGAGCAAACTGAAGGGATCGAGCCAGCCGAGGGCCATGGAGCCGAAGAACGCCGCAATCAATCCTGCGATCAGGACAACATATTTGCCGGTCTGCCACCGCTTGTAGCGATTGGAGTCGATGCGCTGCCTGCCGCGCTTGGACTCGGAGGGCAGGTTGGCGACAAAGTGCTGCAGCGTTCCCAGGGGACAGATCCAGCCGCAGAAGAAGCGGCCCAGGAAGAGCGTCGGCACGAGAATGACGAGGCTCCAGAGCAGGCCGCGATAGAGGGCATGGCCGGCCAGGGCGTTGGCCACGGCGACCAGCGGGTCCCACTCGAAGAACAGCCGCACCGGAGCGCGCAGGTGAATGTCGGCAGTCGCGCCGGGCGTGGTGCGCAGGGAGGTGAACACCAGCAGCCCGAGAAAGAGCAGCAGGAAGAGGACCTGCGAAATTCTGCGAAATCGCGGCAATCGGGAACCGGCCACAATTCCCTCCGCGCACCGCGGGCGCGGGCGCTTCCCTTATAGGAAGAATGATTGGCGCGTAGGCAAGCGCCGGACAGTGACCTGCATCACCGATTGGCGGTTTGTGGCGGCGGGTTGTATCTAGAGTTTGCTCAAACAGCACGATAACCCGTGCGGAATCACAGGTGGTTGATCAGCGAGGCGATGCAGGCGGCGCCGAAGCCGTTGTCAATGTTGACGACGGAGACGTTGGGCGAGCAGGAGTTCAACATGCCCAGCAGGGCGGCCACGCCGCCGAAGGAGGCGCCATAGCCCACGCTGGTGGGCACGGCCACCACCGGCGCGTTCACCAGGCCGGCCACCACGGTGGGCAAAGCGCCTTCCATGCCGGCGCAGACAATGAGCACGCGAGCGGACTGCAGCCCGTCCTTCTGCGCCAGCAGGCGGTGGATGCCGGCCACGCCCACGTCGGCGATCAGCTCCACGGTGTTGCCCATCAGGCGCGCAGTCACGGCTGCTTCTTCGGCCACGGGCAGGTCGCTGGTGCCGGCGCAGACCACGCAGATGGTTCCCTTGCCCGCGGGTGCCACAGCCAGGGCCAGCGTGATGGCGCGCGCGGTCTCGTGAAACTCGGCGCGCGGTTCCACGCGTTGCACCGCGGCAAAGATTTCGCGCGAGGCGCGGGTGGCCAGCACGTTGCCGCCGGCCCTGGCCATGCGCATAAAGATGTGCTCCACCTGCGCGGCGGTCTTGCCGGCGGCAAAGATCACCTCGGGCATGCCGGTGCGCAGGGCGCGGTGGTGATCGAGCTTGGCGAAGCCCAGATCCTCGAAGGGCAGGTCGCGCAGGCGGTCCAGCGCGTCATTGACTGCGGTGCGGCCTTCACGCACTTCGTTGAGCAGCGCCTCGATGTGTGCAGGATCCATCAACTCTCCTTCTCATCAACGGTACAACGGTTGGGGTTCGAGGTTTCCCACCCTAGCCGCAAAGACAAATGCGCGGCGAGGGTGGGGCACCCAGCCAAACTTCTCTCAGGATGACAACTTTGTAGTGAGTTGCTCCTTTTCGGCCGGTTTAGTAAGGGTCGCGTAGGACCGCATCGCCTCCTGCATCACCTGCTTGAGCGGCACTTCATGCTTCCGGGCGAGGGCACGGCAATCCTCGTACTCCGGCGCGGCGTTGGCTTGCTCGCCGGAGGGCCAGCGAGCAATCTTGATGCGCACCGGACCCCACTCTGTCTGCACTTCGGCAAATTTCCGCGCCAGCGACGCCTTGTTTTCGATGCGCCAGTGCAGGCCGATGGTGGTGGTCTCGCGGAAGATCAGATCGCGCAGCGCGGGCACCAGCTGCGTGCGGCAGAGGACGGTCATTTGCACGCCGGTGCGGCCTTTCTTCATCTGCACCGCGACGCGATACACATCCCACGCGCCGGCCTCCAGCAGCAACTCGCTGACGTAGGCAAGCAACTGCGGGCTGGAGTCGTCGATCACGGTTTCGATCACTGCGATCGGCTCGGCGGCAACGTCCTGCGCGGCTTCTTCTTCGCCGATCAGCAGGCGCAGGAGGTTGGGCTGGCCGGGCGTTTCGCGCCCGCCCGCGCCGTAACCGGACGCCTTGACGCGCAGGGCTGGAAGCGGCGCGTACTGCACGTCGAGCATGCGCAGGATCACCGCGCCGGTCGGGGTCACGCGCTCCATCGGCTCTCCGGCCGCATACACCGGCGCATCGCCCAGCAGGGCCAACGTGGCCGGCGCGGGCACGGGCAGCGCTCCGTGCGCGCAGACGACCGTGCCGCTGCCCACATTCAAGGGCGAAGCCAGCCAGCGGTCCACGCCGAGAGCCGCGCAGCCCGCGGCCGCGCAGACGATGTCGACGATGGTGTCGACCGCGCCCACCTCGTGGAAATGCACCTTCTCGACCGGGATGGAGTGAATAGCGGCTTCGGCCTCGCCCAATAACTGAAAGGCGCGGATGGCGCGTTCCTTCACTGCCTCATCAAGCGGCGCGGCGCGAATGATCTTGAGGATCGCGGACAGGTGACGATGCGGCGGGTGGATGTGCGCTTCGTGAGAGTGGGCCGCGGCGCCGGCAGAACTATCCGGCGTGAGCACGTCCACTTTGGTTGCGGCGATGCCGCCGCGGCTCACCTTGCGCATCTCCAGCCGCGCGCCCACGTTGAGCGCGGCCGCGGTCTCCTCCAGGCAGGTGAAGGGAACGCCCGCATCGACCAACGCGCCCAGCAGCATGTCGCCGCTGATGCCGGAAAAGCACTCCAGATATCCAATTCGCATCGAGGCTGATTCTAAACTGTCGGCTAAGCTCCGCGCCGGGTGAGGACGGCGGCGGGCAGAATTGTGTTCATGGAGCCGGAGCGAAACCCCGCGCAGTCGAGCGTCACATACTGGAAGCCCGCCTCGCGCAGGGCAGCGGTGATTGCGTCCAGCATCACCATCGTCAGCGCGCGCGGCAACTCCTCCCGCGCAATCTCCACGCGGGCCAGCTCGCCGTGATGGCGCACGCGGAACTCGCGGAAGCCCAACTGGCGCAGGCTCTCTTCGGCGCGCTCCACCTGTTCGAGCACTTCGCGAGTGACGGTGCGGCCGTATTCCACGCGCGAGGACAGGCAGGGCGCGGCGGGGCGGTCCCACAGCGTGTAGCCCGCGGCTTTGGCCAGCGCGCGGATCTCGTGCTTGGTCAGGCCGGCCTCGGCCAGCGGGGCCAGCACGGCGTGCTCCTGGGCCGCGCGCTGGCCGGGACGATAATCGCGTGTGTCGTCGGCGTTCATGCCATAGACGATGTAATCGAAGCCCAGCGCGGCGCCCAGAGTTTTCATGCCCTCAAAGAGCTCGGTCTTGCAGTGGAAGCAGCGATTGGCGTCGTTGCGCTGGTACTCGGGCTTGTCCAGCTCTTCGGTTTGGATCACGCGCAGCGGCATGTGCTGCGCCTCGGCAAAGGCGCAGGCCTGCTCCAGGTCGCGGCGGGCGAGGCTGGGCGAGTCGGCCAGCACAGCCAGCATGCGGCTGCCCAGCACGCGATGCGCGGTGGCGGCCAGAAACGCGGAATCCACGCCGCCGGAGTAGGCCACCAGGACGCTGCCCAGCGCGCGGAACCGCTCTTCGAGCGCGCGCAGTTTGGCTTCAGTGCTCGGAACGCCCGGCATCGTGGTGTGCGCAATCGCCGCCATGGGAGCGATTATACCCCGCTGCCGGTTTGAGCAGCGCAGCGCGGACTCGCTGCCAACTCCAGGAACAACGCGGTATACTTCGGACTCAGTCTTGAATTCAAGGGGGTTATCTCAATGCGTTTGCAATCGATGGGCAAGTGGGCGGTCGCCGGTGCGCTGGCGCTGGCTGTGATGGCGTCTCCGGCGCGGACGATGGCGCAGGGCGGCGGCACCGTGTTGAAGGCGGCGGACGCGCAGAAGCTGCTGCCGGCGGGGGTGTATTACAAGGGCCAGTCGGCCAGCACGCAGTTGCGCAACTCGGGCGGCGTGAAGTTTGCCGATGGTGACTATCTGCTGGTCACGCTGGTGGACACGAGCGGCTACTCGAGCGACGTGTCGTCGAAGTACCAGGCCTACTTCATCACCGAAGCGCCGATTGAGATCGGCGGCAAGCATCTACCCGCGGGCGTCTACGGCGTGGGCTTCATCGCGGGCAACAAGTTTGTGGTGACCGACGTGGGCGCGCACGACGTGCTGACCGCGAGCTACGCGACGGACGAGGCCCTCAAGCGGCCCCTGCCGCTGCAGGTGATGGCGGACCCGGCGGGCGGCTTCCGGCTGTACGAGGGGCGCAAGTACGTGCACTTCAGCCGGTAACAATCGCACATAACGAACAGCAGACCATTGTCCATGACCGGGCGCCCCAGGTTTCAGAAGCAAGACCTGGGCGCCCGGCTTTTGGTTGCGCCTCCCCGCAAGGCGGCCTCTGTGTTGGAGCCCGCAATGGGCTACGATGACACGGCCCCATCGCGACGAAATGGAAGATAGAGCAACAGGAAAAGGCCTAAAGCGACGCCTTCGGCAGCCACGATGTACCAAGGCCATGGTCCAAGAAAAGTGAGGGCCGACACAGTCTGCGGCTTGGCGCGGAGGAACATATAGTCTGTTTTGAAGATGAGATCGAATATGCCGACGATGGCGGCATAAATGTTCAGGGCCAGCATCGCCCTGCCGACTGACCCTGGCCGTGGCCGCGCCTGCCTGGACCACACAAGGTAGAGCGTGGCGGTCACCATGAGGCCATGGTCGGCAAAGTACTGCACTGACAAGAAGACGGGAGAGGACTCCGGCAGGTTCGGAGTCAGCAGGGACATCGAAGCTCCAGCCAATGCGCCGTAATACGCCAGATCGAAGATGGCCGGATTGAGGGTGAGCAACGCGAGGATGACCAGCCACAGCGAGGCATCGCAGAGTTCCAGGGGAAGGTGATCGGGAAACATCTGCTGGCCGTGCATGAAAAGATCTCCGTAATAGAGAGCTGTGCTCAGGAACAGAAAGACGGCCAGGCCCAAGCGCAGCCCGCGCGAACCGGGCGGGAGATTGCGCTGGACCGCAGCAAGAATCGCTGCAAGCAGAAGCACCGCAGCGAGGATCACAAGGTGCACGAGTCCAAAGAGGTGAAGATGGGCTGGCATGCTGCTCCGGGTTTTCGTCCGCCGCGGCGGATGGGACTTGGATGGGGGCTGGCGGCATTGTAGAACGTCTGCGCGCGCTGCGGCCAGATGCTGATGGAGCGAATGTGCGAACGCAGGTGGTTGCGATCCCGATCCCGGAAGCGGGACCGGGGGCGCCCCGGCAAGTGTAGAAGCAGCCGCAGGTCCTTCGACTCCGTTTGGCGCGAAGAGCGCGCCAAACTCCGCTCAGGATGACAGCATCTAGTTTTCCGGAGAGACAGCATTTCGTTTTGCGGAGATTTATGAGGCGAAGACTCTGCGGATAGACAAGAACGCGGACCCTCGGGTCCGCGTTCTTTGTTGGTCAGGCTGTGGACCTGTCGTGTACGGGCTGAAGCCCGTACACTTCAAACCGCGAGTGCTGACTTCCGTTACGCCTTGGCTAAGACGCCGCCGCCGAGGCGCTCGGCGACTAACTCGTGGCCGCGGGCGAAAAGCTCGGCCAACGGGAGTTTGCCCGCGTCGACTTCGGCCAGGAGTTCGCGCTGGGCGGCGTACTCCTTGTTGACGATGCCGGCCTTGGATTGCAGCATGCGCCAGGACTTGCGGCGCTCGACGCAGAACATCACTAACTGGCGGGAGAGGGCGCGGTACTCGACCTTGCCGTTCTCCTCCCACTTGATGTAGACGCCGAAGTCGGGGATGAAGGCGCGGTGGGCGGGGTCGAGGTAGCGGCGGTAGACCACGTCCTGCTGCGTGATGCGCACCAGCATGTTGTCGAGGTGAATGAGCCTGGCCGCCGCCTCGGGCTTGATCTTCTTGAGGTGGTTGCGGAAGCGGGCTTCGGTGGTGCACCAGTGAGCCACGGTGTAGCGCTGGATTTCGCCGGTGGTCTTGGACTTGGTCTCATACCAGTCCAGATCAATCGACGGATTGCCCTTGAGGTCGAGGGCTTCCTGATAGGTTTCGCCGAGGCGGGGGTTGAAGACGAACTCGGGCACGCCGCGGGAGTCGCGCACGCGCTGGGCCTGGTGAAGGGCCATGTCGTCGGCCACGCCGTGCTCCGGCTGGCAGGTGGTGAAGGCCTGCAGGAACATGGTGCCGCGGTACTCCAGGCCGTCGAGGATGGCGCGGTAGAGCTTGGGCGCGTTGGCCATGGAGACCTGGGCGACGAAGGGCGAACCGTGCCCGGCGAGGAAGGTCTCGGCGACGGTCTTTTTCTCAGTGTTCTTGCCCTGGGTGGCGGCGCCGAAGGTGTTCATGTCGCCGCCGCCGAGCATGGGCGTGGAGTCCGAGTTCTGTCCGCCGGTGTTGGAGTAGACCTGGGTGTCGAGCATGAGGGCCTTGACGTTGGGCCGGTTCTGCAGGATCACCTTGGACATGTTCTGGTAGCCGATGTCGCCCATGCCGCCGTCGCCGCCGACAACCCAGACCTTGGGCAGCTCGACGATCTCCTGGTCGGTCATCAGCGCGTCAGTGAAGTGGCTGAGGTGGTAGTACTGTTCGTCGTCGATGACGTTCTCGTCCTTGGAGAGGAGGATGTCGGCCAGCCGCTCGGGCACGACGGAACGGCGGGCGTGATCGACGATGAAGCTCTCGCCCATCAGCCAGCCCACGGTGATGCCGTCCTGGAAGAGCGAGTTCATCCACGGGTAGGGATGGGGATTGTTGGGCGAAGTGGAGCCGTAGACGGTGTTGCAGCCGGTGTGGGCGGCCATGGCCATCACGCTCATGCCGTTGGCCAGGCGGCCGTCGACCGGCTGCAGATTCTTGTGGTTGAAGGCCTCGGTGAGCAGGACGGCGGCGATGGCCTCGACCAGTTGGGCGTCAGTGAGGGTGCCATGCTCGGCCTCGTAGGCGGCGATGCGGGCGCGGGTGTCGGTTTCGTCTTCGCCGCCGAGGCCGAGCACGAGATGGGCGATGGCCTGGCGGAGCAGCGCGTACTCACCGGGGTTGCGCTCTTTAAGAGCGGCCAGGCGGGCCACGCCATTCTTTTCCAGATCGCCGGCTTTGGCGACAAAGCGGTCGCTCTTGGCGTGGAAGACGGGGCGCATGTAGGCCTCGGTGACGGCGGCGATGGAGCGCAGGACGGACTTTTCTCCGCAGCCGGCGCAGGCTCCGTCGCCGGAAACCAGGGCGTCGTAGTTGCTGCGCACCATGAGCATGTTGCGCAGAGTGGCGGTCTTGGAGTCGGCCGGGTTGGCGGCGTTGTAGAGGCCGAGGTATTTCTGCGCAGTGTCGGGCAGCAGATCGAGGAAGGCGGTGCCGGTTTCGTGCTCGGCGTTGATCTCCTCGGTCTCCTGCACCATCCGGAGCGCGTTGTGATCGCCGCAGGCGGTGACGCAGGCTGCGCAGCCTTTGCAGAGATCGCTGACAAAGATGGAGAAGATGCCGCCCGAGCCGGGGCTCTTGCGCTCCGGCGAGGAGAAGATGGCGTTCACCTTCTGGTAAGCCATGGGCACCTTGGCGATGATGTCGAAGAACTGCTGCTTGGACGCGGCGGAGAAGCCATCCACCTGATCGGTGACTTCGCGCAGGATGGTGGGCAGGGGCGTGCCGGTCTTCATCTCCGCGAGCATGCGCTGGCGGGCGAGCTTTTCAATCTCCGGCAGCGCGCGCAGCATGTGTGTGCGCTCGGCGGGGTCGGCAACGTAGAAGGAAATGGCGGTGGAGAGCACGGTTGCCAGGTCCTGCGAGGTGTTGGGCAGGGCCGTGTCCGGGCAGACCGAGATGCACTCCATGCACTGGGTGCAGTTTTCGGGGATGTAGAGCGGGGTCTCGCGGCGGGCGACGTACTTGGAGGCGGTGTCGCCGGTGGCGGCGGCGATGATGCCCACGGCCGACAGCGGCGTGGAGGGTTGGTTGTAGCCGAAGCTGGAGCGGAACTCGGCGTCAAACGTCGCCACGCTTGAAACCGGTGTGCGCGGACCCTGGCCGGCGGGCGCCGGGGTGGAGCGGCAGCCGCAGGAAGCGCCCGCGGCCGTGGCCAGTTCAAGGATGGGCAGCAGCGCCTGGCCGCGCAGGCTGGAGTGGTCGGCGGCGGTGAGCGCGCCGATCTTGATCTCCTTCACCTGGTCAAAGCCCTGCAGCATGACTTCCATGTTGGACTGGACGACAGCGTCGCCGAACTTGCCGAACTTCTTGACGTACTGCTTGTGCACGACATCGCGATATTGCTCCTGGGTGATGCCGAACTCCTGGAGCAGATTGCTGACGGCGAAGAATGCGCCGAGGAAGGCGTTGCCCTGCATGCGCAGCTGCAAATCGCCGCGGTCGGTGGCCTTTCTGGCGATGGCGAAGCCGGGCAGGGTGAAGACGCGAATGTTCTTATCGATGATCTGCTTGCGGGCCCACAGGGGCAACTGCTCCCAGGCGCGCTCGCCTTCCTGATCCGACTCCCACACCAGGCTGCCGCCCTCCTGAATGCCGTCCAGGGGATTGGTGTGCGTGAAGGCCTTGGGATCGCAGCACAGCACGACCGTCACGTGGCGCAGATCGCAGTTGACGCGGATGCGGTCCTTGGCGGCCACCATGAAATAGCTGGTGGGCGCGCCCTTCTTCTCCGAGCCATACTTGGGATTGGCGCTGACGTGGATGACTTCCTTGGGGTTGCCCAGCTCGTCGACCAGTCCGTCGCGCTCGTAAATCAAGTCGTTCAGGTCGCCCAGGATGGCGCCCAGGTTCTTGCCGGTGGTGATGGCGCCCCAGCCGCCGATGGAGTGGAAGCGCACGGCGACCGCGCCCTCGGGCAACAGCGAAGGAGTCTCATCGCCGATGACCGCGTAGGGATGATCGATGCCGAGCACGAAGAAGCTCACTCCATCCGACGCGCGCTTGCCGTCCTTGCGCGGGCGGCCGGCGGTGGCGAACTCGTAGGCGCCGATGATGTGCTCGGGACGGAAGTCGCGGGAGCCGAGGCCGTAGGAGGCACCATAGAACCTGGGGACTTCCGCGAGCGAGATGGCGGGCAGGCCTTCGGCGGATTGGACCGCTTTTGAAAATGCAGTGCGGATGTCGCGGCCCAGCGGGTTGTCGCCGGCCAGCGCTTCATCGGTGCGCTCCAGGATGATCACGTTCTTCTTGCCCTTGAGCGCGGCCACGAGGGCGGCCTCGGGGAAGGGGCGAATCACGTTGACGTGGATGGAGCCGACTTTGACGCCGCGCGTCTGGCGCAGGTAGTCGACGGCGGCTTCAATGTTTTCAGCGGCCGAGCCGAGCGAGACGAAGACCGTGTCGGTGTCGTCGGTCTTGTACTTGCTGATGAGGCCGTAGCGGCGCCCGGTCAGCTCGGCGAACTTTTCGTAGGCTTCTTCAAGGAACTGCAGAATCGGCTCGGCAAAGTTGTTGCGCCGGGCGATCACGCCGTTCATATAGTGTTCCTGGTTCTGCACCGGACCGAGCAGGATGGGGTTGGTCAGGTCCATCATCTTGGGCACGCGGCGGCGGGTGGGTCCGAAGAGAACGCGCTGCGCTTCGGTGGGGCAGTCGATGATGTCGTCGGGCGCGCCCAGGTACTCGCGGATCAGATCCGATTCATGCTTGTAAAACGTACGCTCCAGATGGCTGGTGAGGAAGCCGTCCATGATGTTCATGCCGGGCGTCAGGCTCAGCTCGGTCACGCGGCGCAGGATGAGCGCCTGGTCGGCGGCCTGCTGCGCGTCCTTGCCGAACAGCATGATCCAGCCGGTGTCGAGCGCGCCATAAATGTCGTCGTGCCCGCAGTGCACGTTGAGGGCGTGCTTGGTGAGCGCGCGCGCGCCCACTTCAATGACCATGGTCGAGCCCTTGCCGGGCGCGTGGTAATACTGCTCGACGCCGTAGACCACGCCCTGGCCGGAGGTGAAGTTGACCACCCGCTTGCCGCATACCGAGTGGGCAATGGCGCCGCCCTGGGCCGCGTGTTCGCCTTCGGTCTCAATGGCGATGGTGTTGTGCCCGAAGACGTTCAGATGGCCTTCGGCATACGCCTGCTGGAAGAGCTCGCCGCCCTCGGTGGAAGGCGTGATCGGATAGAAGACGCCGGCATCGGCGATGCGCGTCTCAGTATGGTACGAGACAAGCTGATTTCCGTTTGCGGTGACCCGGATGCCGGGATAACGAGCAGATACCTTCATGAATCCCCCTCTTTGCTTATCTCGCCTGTTTCCATCTATCTGTTGCGCTGCGGCGGGCAATTGCAGGTTCAGCCCTGGCGCCCAACTGTCCGCGCTGCGGGTGCCTGAAATCTTCCAGCGTGCGGTGCTCCGCCCTGATTGCGGCGCACTCTTGATTTCTTCCGGACCTTTTTCTGGCGCGTCCGACTTGCGTGCTCGGCTTCATCGGCCCATTGCGCCGATGGCAGCGGCGTCGGCGACCAATCGCCCCTGCAAGTCTAATAGCCGAAGCAGACAACGGGGAAATCCAGGGGAAGATTCCGCGCCAAAGTGGCCTGTCTACAAGTATGCGCCCTTGCAGTGGAGACACTGTCCCATGATATGAAACGAAGGCTGCAATTCCCCCTGCAATTCCTCCATTGTGGTTTTCCTGGGCTCTTTCCGTTCCCTTCTCGGTCTGGCACTATACTTGGACCGGTTCGAGGAATTCTGTTTTCGGTTGATCGCATGCAAGAGACACAGCCGCGGCCCGGCCCGCAGTTTGCCCGCTATCCCAGCTTGAACGGCCGCGCCGTGCTGGTGACGGGCGGCGCCACGGGCATCGGCGAGTCCATCGTGAGCCACTTTGCGCGGCAGGGCGCCCGTGTGGCCTTCTTTGATTTGCAGGACGAACCGGCCCGCCAACTGGTGGAGTCGCTGGCCGCCGAAGGCTGCCCCGCGCCGCTCTACCTGCACTGCGATCTGACCGATGTGGAGGCGCTGCAGGGCGCCGTAGCGCAGGTGCTGGCCGCCTTCGGCACCGTGGACGCGCTGGTGAACAACGCGGGCAACGATCAGCGCCACAGCATTGAGGAAGTGACTCCGGCCTACTGGGATCGCTCCATGGCCACGAATCTGCGCCCCCATTTTTTCACCGTGCAGGCGGTGCTTCCGGCGATGCGCGCGGCCGGGCGCGGGTCGATCATCAACATGAGTTCGATCTCCTGGATGATTCCCTCGACGGGCGTGCCGGTGTATATCGCGGCCAAGGCGGCCATCGTGGGGCTGACGCGCACGCTGGCCCACGAGCTGGGGCCGGCCAACATCCGCGTCAATGCCGTGCTGCCCGGCGCCATCGTGACCGAGCGCCAGAAGCGGCTCTGGTACACCCCGGAGTACAAGGCGGAGATCATGGCCAGTCAGGCGCTGAAGCGCGACATTCTGCCCGACGATGTGGCGCGCCTGGTGCTGTTTCTGGCCGCCGACGACTCGAGCGCCATCACCAACCAGAGTTATGTTGTGGATGGCGGATGGGTGTAGGGCCAGAGGTCAGTGATCAGGGATCAGAGATCAGGGAGCCGTCGCGGCGGAAAATCGACCGGACGAATGAGAATTGCGAAGCCGCGACCCACGGTGGATGACTTAAGATGCTCGCGGGGGGAACGAATCACCATGTTTTGTGCCGCCAGGTTGAGCCGTCGCAGCCATATCCTGAGTTTTGCCGTCGCTGTTGTTGCCGTCGTTTGCGGAGCCGCGCTGTCTCCGGGTCGCGCCGCCGCGCAAACCGCCGAGGAGGCTGCGAGGATTGTCGCCAGCCTGCAGCCGGAGTCGCGCGCCGTCATCGAGCGGCTCAGTGGCTTGTACGAGCTGCCGGACGGGGCGTGGAAGATGCACTCCGGCGACCTGGCGCACGGCGAGGCCGTGAACCTGGACGAGTCGGGCTGGGAAGCGATCAAGCCGCGAAGCAAGGCGCCCAACGACGCGGTGTGGTTTCGCCAGACGTATGAGATTCCCGGTACGCTGCACGGCTACGACCTGACCGGCGCGCGCATCTGGTTTCAGTTTCACGCCTACGCCAACGGGCCCATGCCGCAGATTCTCTACTTCAACGGACGGCGCGCGGCCATGGGCGACGACCTGGAGCCGATGGTTCTGTTCGACGACGCCAAGCCGGGCGACAAAGTGACGGTGGCCGTGAAGCTGCTGCACACCGTGGACACCAAAGACTTCCAGGGCGCGACGCTGCGCGTTGAATTTGCCGCGGGCCGGCCCAATCCCGAGGATCTGCGGCTGGAATTTCTGTCGGCCGCGCTGCTGGTTCCTTCGCTTGCGGCCAACGACACGGTGCAGATGGCCACGCTGAACAGCGCAGTTCAGGCAGTCGACATTGCGGCGCTGGACGCGGCCGAAGCGGAAGGCGCAGAGGCACGGGCTCAGGCCCAGGCGAAGTTCGACGCCAGCCTGGAGGTGTCAAAGGACAAACTGGAGGCGCTGAAGCCGCTGCTCGAACAGGCCACTTTCCACCTGACCGGCAACTCGCACATTGACGCGGCGTGGCTGTGGCCGTGGACCGAGACGGTGGACGTGGTGAAGCGGACGTTCGGCACCGCGCTGCAACTGATGTACGAGTACCCGCAGTACACCTACACGCAATCGGCCGCGGCCTACAACGAGTGGATGGCCGATAAGTATCCCGACATGAACGCCGAAATTGCGCGGCGCATCAAAGAAGGCCGCTGGGAAATCGTGGGCGGCATGTGGGTGGAGCCGGACCTGAATATGCCCGACGGCGAATCGCTGGTGCGCCAGTTGCTGGTGGGCAAGCGCTGGTACAAGCAGGCCTACGGGGTGGACGTGCGCATCGGCTGGAACCCGGACTCGTTCGGGTACACGTGGCAGTTGCCGCAGATCTATAAGAAGAGCGGCGTGGACTACTTTGTCACGCAGAAGATGACCTGGAACGACACCAACCAGCTGCCGTTCAAGCTGTTCTGGTGGGAGTCGCCGGACGGGTCAAAGGTGCTCACCTACTTCCCGCACGACTACGGCAACAGCGATCTGGGCCCGGTGCGCCTGAGCGCCGACCTGACAGTGGCCCGCGAGCGCGCCCCCGGCATGACCGAGATGATGGACCTCTACGGCGTGGGCGACCACGGCGGCGGGCCGACGCGGGCGATGCTCGATCAGGGCTTCCACTGGGCCGCGCCGGGGCACATCACGCCGAAATATCAGTTCGGCATCGCTCAGCCGTTCTTCTCCGCGGTGGAAAAGGAAATTGCGCCCCAGAGCCCGGTGTGGAACTACCAGTCGATTGCCAAGGGGTACACGCCGCCTCCGGCTGTGGCGGGCGCGATCTCGATTCCGACGTGGAAGAGCGAGCTTTACCTCGAGTATCACCGCGGCGTCTTCACCACCCAGGCCAGCCACAAGCGCAACATGCGCGAGAGCTCAGAAGAAGTGCTGAACGCGGAGAAGTGGGCGTCCTTGGCGTGGGTCCTTCCCGGACGGGGAACGTTTGATTATCCCGGTGCTGAACTCACGGAAGATTGGAAGAAGGTGCTGTTCAACCAGTTCCACGATCTGGCGGCGGGGTCGGGGATCGGCGTCATTTACAAGGACGCGCAGAAGGATTATGACGTGGTGCGCTGGTCGACGAATGCGATCGACGCCGGGGCGCTGGGAACGGTGGGAGAGCGGATCGACACCACGGCTGCGGCCAAGACGCCCGGCAGCCTGCCGGTCCTGGTCTTCAATCCGCTGGGGTGGGCGCGCTCGGGCGATGTGCTGGTCAAGGTCCAGTTGCCCAACTTTGGCCGCTACGGCGTGCGCGTGACGGACGTGGCGCGCAACGCAAACCTGGCCGCGGAAACGGTCTCTCTGGACAGGATGACGGGCGTCGCCGAGCTGAAGATCCACGTCGACGACGTGCCCGCCCTGGGCTACAGGGTGCTCTCGATCGCGCCTGAAAGCGCCGCTGACGCGGCGCGGCCCGCCTCGGGCTTCGCCCGCGAAGACGCCGAAAACATCATGCTTGAAAGCCGGACATTGCGCATCGTCGTGGACAAGCAATCCGGCTGCATCACCAGCCTGCTGAACAAGCGCTTCGAATTTGACGCATTCACGGCCGGCGCCTGCGGCAACCAGCTGCAGTTCTTCAAGGACAATCCCAAGGACTATGATGCCTGGAACATCGACCCCGGCACGCTCGATGTGCCGCCCATGGTCATCGACCATCCGGACGCGGTCGAACTGGTCAGGATCGATGGCGGCGCGCCCGCCATTCGCATCACGTCGCACTGGCAAAGCTCGAAGTTTGTGCAGACCCTGAGCCTTCCCTTGGGCGCGAATTTGGTCGATGTGGACAATCAGATTGACTGGCACGAATCGCACATTCTGCTCAAGGCGGCATTCCCCGTCACATTCGCCGGGCCGTTTGCGACGTATGAGATTCCTTACGGCGCCATCGAGCGGCCGACGACGCGCAACAACAGTTGGGAGAAGGCGCAGTTTGAGGTGCCGGCGCAGCGCTGGGCCGACCTGGGCGATGGCCGGCACGGGCTGAGCGTCCTCAACGATTCGAAGTTCGGCTACGACGCGGTGGGCCACCTGCTGCGGCTCACGCTGCTGCGCTCGCCCAAGTGGCCCGATCCCGACGCCGACATGGGCCGCCAGCACTTCCACTACGCGCTCTATCCGCACGTCGGATCATGGAAGGACGCGCTCACCGTGCGCCACGGCTGGGAGTACAACTATCCGCTGACGGCGGTGGTGACGACGGCGCACGCGGGCTCGCTGCCGGCCTCGCACTCGTTTGCCTCGGCGGAGCCGGGGAACGTGGTGCTGACGGCGGTGAAGAAGGCCGAAGACGCGAATGGCCTCATTTTCCGCGTCTACGAGTGGGCAGGGAAGAGCGCGACGGTCGAGTTCCACGTGCCGCCGGGCGCGACCGGAGCCACGGTGACGAACATGATGGAGACGCCGGAGGGCGGGCCGCTGCCGCTGGCCGGCGATGTGGTCAGGGCGCCGATTCATCCGTATGAGATTTTGACGATCCGGGTGGATTATCCCAACGGCGGGCCGAGGCAGTAGCGGCCTTCATCGGAAGCGGCAGGGGCTCTCGACAACGGAGCCCCGTCTTTTTGGTACTCTAACCAGACGGAGCTTTCACCATGAGCATTACTTCCCCGTTCTTTGTCGTCCCGGTCATTCTTGCCGTCTTCGCGGCGGCGATTCTGTTTGCCACCAGCAGCAAGGAAGACAACCCCTCCTCGCACTGAGTTTTTGAGCTCTCACCCGGCTCTTGCGGCGGGTTTCGGCGGGCCGGTCACCGCTCCCGCAGGCGCAGCAGCACCACGCCCTGTCGAGGGAGGGTCAGCTCAAGGTGGACTTTTCCCGCCTTGAGCGGGACCGCGTGGCCGGGCACGGTTTGTTCCAGCGCGCCGGCCCTTTGCAGTTGCAGAACCTGCTCCGGGGTTGGGTGCGGCGGGCTGCCCATCTGCTGCCAGGCGCGATAGGCGTTGCTGTGGGTCGCGTCCATGCGGAACTCGGCCGCTACGGCCGCGGCGCCGCGCAGGCCGTCCACGGCAACAAGAACCTGGGCAGGCGGGGCAGCCACATCCGCGTCGTGATAGTTCCACAGCAGCACGTCCACCTCCGCGCCGTTGCGCGTGGCCACGGCGTTGATGTCGGGAGCGCCGGTGACGCTGCCGGCCACGACCTTCGCCAGGGGCAACGCGCCGCTGCTCTCCGTTGCCACCCAGAAAGCACGCGATCCGGCCGCGCCCGGCTTGCCGCCGCCCAACATCCCCAGCATCCTGAAGACATTCAGCACCGGCTTGTCGATGCCGTCGGTGGCCAGCGCGCGAAATCCGGCGAAGGCCGGCTGATCTTCAAACTCGAAAGCCCAGGTAACCGCGCCCTCGACGGTGACGCCGTGGAGGCGCGCCAGTTCATAGGTGCGCAGGGTGGCCTCGGCCACGCTGACCCCGTAGAGCGGGCCGTTGCGATAGCCGTTGCGGCTGCCCTGGCAGGCGGCGCAGCCCTCCGGGTCGCTCTCGCCGAGAATGATCGGCGTGTGTTTCCACTCCGGGTAGCCGGCCACCACCTGCATGCCGCGCTCGACGGCCCGCAACTGCGTCCCCACGCTCATGACGACGTGCCCATCGACGAACTTGGGATTGCCTTTGGGGTGATAGCTGATGAAGTCCAGCGGCGCGCCCGTGCCGCCGGTCGCGGCGTTCACGCCGTGGGCGCAATGATCCAGAAACTGGCGCAGGAACGGCTCGGAATGGTCGCTGATGCCGGTGGCCTCGGGTCCGCCGATCCTGGCGCCGGGCAGCGCCTGGCGGATGGCGGCCGCGGTCAGGTCGTAGAGCCGGTCATATTCGGCCGGGGTGCCGTGCCAGTAGCCGATGTCGGGCTCGTTCCACACCTCCCACAGCCAGTTTGCGGTTTGCGCGCCGTAGCGGTCGCGCAGGTGGGTCGCATACGCCAGAACCAGCTTCGACCATTTGGCCTCGTGGTTGGGCGGATAGGTCCAGCCGGTGAAAATGTCGCCCTGGGGAAAGGTGTGGCGATAGGGCTCCGGATGGGTGGAGAGCGCCTCCGGCATGAAGCCGATCTCGACCAGCGGACGCACATGCGCGGCCACCAGGGCGTCGAAGATGCGGTCGGTGAGGGTGAAGTCGTAGACCGGGGTTCCGTCGGGCCGCTCGGTGTAGACGTTGGTCGAGCCCCATTTCAGCGAGCCTTCGCCGTTGCCGGTGGTGAACAGGTTGTGGGGGCGAAAGTAGACCGGGACGGGGCTGAGCGCGGCCAGTTCGCCGAGCAGCTTTTTGCCGTTGGGCGCGTAGAGGTAGTTGGGCTCGTCGGCGCCAAAGTAGTTCCAGATGGGTATGTAGGGGCCAGTGGGCTGGGCGGCATGGACCTGGACGGCGACAGGCGCGGACGGCGCGGGCTGGGCCTGGGCAACGCGCTGGACCGGATCTGGCAGAAGCGCCGGCAGAACCGCTGCCAGAAGAGCGAGACATGCGACGGAATACGCATTCTTCATGCGCTCCACCATAAAGGATTCCTGGGCCGTTTGCTTCTCCTCCTCATCCGGACTGGATCCGGACTTGTTTTTCGCGCGGGAGCTTCGTTGGGCGGCAGGCGGATTTATCCGTGGGTGCGGCGGGAGAAGTGGTACAAAGATGTTGCCGCCGCCGGAGCGATTCAAGGAACCATGCGGCCGCCTTTGCCGTAGTAGACGGGGAGAGGACGATGGCCATGAGGAACGAAGCTGCAAGTCTGGTGGCGTGTCTTGCACTGGCAGCGGGGCTGGCGGGATGCAGGGTTCATGTCGACAAGGGCGTCAACGGAGAGGAAAAGAGCGTCCAGGTGGACACGCCGTTTGGCGGCGTCCATGTGAATACCGACCAGACCACGGCCGCCGACCTTGGCCTGCCGGTTTACCCCGGCGCGGAGTTGGCCAAGGACAACGACCAGCACAAGTCGGCCGACGTGCATTTGGGATTTGGCGAGTGGCAACTGCGCGTGCGCGCGGTCTCCTATGCCACGCCGGACCCCCAGGACAAGGTGATTGCGTTCTACAAGAAGGCCTTGGGCCGGTATGGCGATGTGATCACTTGCCAGGGAGATTCCCCGGTGGGCACGCCCGCAGTGACGGCCGAAGGGTTGAGCTGCGCGGACGACAAGAACCCCAAGGTGCAGATCGATCGCAAGGACTACGGCGTCAAGGCGAATGGGCTGGAGTTGAAGGCCGGCTCCAAGCGCCACCAGCACGTGGTGGGCTTTGAGGACCCCAAGGACGGCAAGACGCGGTTTGCCCTGGTGGCGCTGGACCTGCCTGCCGATGTAGGCAATACGGGGAAGAGCGACTGAGGAACCTCTGCTCGCATTCGACACGAATGTGTTCTTGAAGAAGGCGCGGCTCAGCAGGCTGCCGAACAGCTAAGATGGCCGCTCCAAGAGGCATTGCGTTGATGCGGCGCGGCGGGGACTCTTCTCTCCGCCGGTTCCGTTCAGCTACGGTCTGTTCCGGTCAGTGCGCATCCGCCGTTCGCGCGGCAGAGACCACTTCGAACGCGGCTTCCCGGTCGGCCAGTGAACTGCCTCCGATCCAGACCGTGTAGTGGGTCGCTTCGATGGCCGGCTTGCTTTCCAGGTTGTAAAAGGAGAGTTCGTTGAAGCCCAGAGGGAAGCTGACCTGTCTGGATTCGCCCGGCGCCAGCGTGACTCGCTGAAATCCCTTGAGGCTGCGCACCGGCTGCTCGATGCTGGCGCCCAGGTTGCGCACGTAGCACTGAACCACCTCTGTGGCCGCGCGGTCGCCGGTGTTGGTCACGGTCGCTGTCGCTTCCAGCAGAGGCGTGCCGCGGTTGGCCAGGGCCTGCGCCAGTGGGATTCTGGTCTTCGACACCTTCACGTCCGCATAAGAAAAGCTGGAGTAGGAGAGCCCGTAGCCGAAGGGGAAGAGCGCGCTGTTGGGCACATCGATGTAGCGGGAGACGAAGCGATCCTGGCCGGTGGGCGGCTTGAAAAGGTCGATCCCCGTGGGCGGGCGTCCAGTGGGGAACTGATTGTAGTAGAGCGGCTCCTGGCCGACGGCGCGGGGGAAGCTCATGGGCAGCTTGCCGCTGGGCGATACATCTCCGTAGAGAACGTCGGCGATGGCGTGGCCGGCCTCGGTTCCGGGGAACCAGACCTCCATGATGGCGGGAACATGCTGGGCGGCCCAGTCGAGGACCAGGGGGCGGCCGGAGAAGACGAGCAGAACGACCGGCTTGCCGGTGGCGACGACGGCTTCAAGAAGCTGTTGCTGGTTGCCGGGCAGGTCGAGATGGGCGCGCGAGCCTCCCTCGCCGCTCATGGCGCTCGATTCGCCCAGCGCGAGGATCGCCACATCGGCCGCCTGGGCCGCCTGCACGGCCTCGGGAAATCCGGCACGCGAGTCGTCGTCGATTGCGGTTCCCCTGGCGTAGACGAGAGTGCCGCCTGTTTGCTGAGCGCGCTCGGCCAGCGCCTGCCGCAAGGTGATGATGTCGCGATCGCTTCCCGCGCCACCCCAGGCGCCGATCATCTCTCCGGGGTCGTCGGCCAGCGGCCCGATGAGCGCGACCCGCTTGCGCGCAGGGGAAAGCGGAAGCAGCGGCGCGCCGCCGGCGAGTATGCGGTTCTGCAGCAGGACGAAGGACTCTTCCGCGGCCTTGCGCACCAGCGGCCGGTGCGCGGCCACGGCAGACGTGACCTCGACGCCTTCGGCGTAGGGATGTTCAAACAGGCCCGTGGCGAACTTGACCCGGAGCACGCGCCTCACCGCGTCATCGACCACACGCATGGGGACCTGGCCGGAGCGGATAAGCTCAGGCAACTGGGTGTCGTAGAAGTGCGACATCATGTCGACATCGACGCCGGCGGTGATGGCCTTGCGGGTGGCCGTCGCGGGGTCGAGCGCAATGCCGTGGTTGATCAGTTCCATCACCGCGGTGTAGTCGCTGACGACCAAGCCGTTGAAGCCCCACTCCCCGCGCAGGACCTTGGACAGAAGAAACGGATTGGCGCTGGAGGGCACGCCGTTGAGCGAGTTGAAGGCGCTCATGACGGTGGCGGCGCCGGCCTGGACCGCGGCTTGGTAAGGCGGCAGATAGACCTGGCGGAGGCGAATCTCGGACATGTCCGTGGTGTTGTATTCGCGGCCGGCCTCGGCGGCGCCATAGGCGGCGAAATGCTTGACGGAAGCGGCGACGCTGCCCGGCTTGGAGAGGTCATCGCCCTGGTAGCCGCGGATGTAGGCCCGCGCCATGGCCGCGCCCAGGTATGCGTCTTCACCGGCGCCTTCCACGGTGCGGCCCCAGCGGGGATCGCGGCTGATGTCGACCATCGGCGAGTAAAACCAGCGAATGCCCGCGGTGGTGGCCTCTTCGGCGGCCATGTGCGAGAGGGCGGTGACGAGCTCCGGATCGAAGCTGGCGGCCAGGCCCAGTGGCACGGGATAGATGGTGCGAAAACCGTGAATCACATCCGCGCCGAAAAGCAAAGGAATGTGCAGGCGGCCCTTCTCCACCGCCAGATGCTGATAGGTGTCGGTGCGCTCGGCGCCGATGGTGTTGAGCATCGAACCCAGCCGGCCCTCGGCCGCCAGCTGCATGGCGTTGACCTGATTGGCGGCCTCGGGATTCGCGGCGGCCAGCGCGGCCGGTTTGCCTGCGGCTGATTTGCCCGCGGCCGTCTGCGCTGCAGGTTCCGGTGCGGGCGAGGCATCGCCGGTGTCGTTGTATTGAACCAGCTGGCCGATCTTTTCTTCGAGCGTCATCCGGCGGAGCAGACGATCCACGCGGGCTTCGATTTTTGGATCGGCGAGCTGGGCGTTGGATGGATGCGCGAGCTGGTGTGTGCGGTCCGGAGAGGCGGGCGGGACGGCCTGTGCCGCTGCATGCGGGCCGTACAGAGCTGCTGCCAGGCAGAGCGCGGCGCAGGCGAAGAGAGCGCGGACGCGAGAGTTCGTCCAGAGGCTCGCGGCCTGCTTCAGGACGTGTCCGGCAGCATTGCAACGCATGGAATTGGTTTGCGACACAGGCTTTCTCCGAGGCGTGGACTGTGGAACGCGCGCCGATCGCCCGCCGGCATGCGATGCGCAGGAAACGCGAGTTGCGTTCGCGTGCGCAATCGTTTGCGCTCAGGTGATTTTTGTATCATCTGCAATTGCGGTCAGTCAAATGCGCGCGGCGCGCCCGGAGCCAATCGGCGTATAGTGCTCTCGGGCCTGAAGGCAAAATGGAAGCCCCGGCGAAAGAGTTTCCATCTGCTTCCGACTCTCCGTCCCCGCCGTCCGAATGGCCGGCGCGCGCAAAAAAGAAGTTCTGCCCGCTCCGAGCGGGCCGGGGAACAGGATGACGAAAACCATGAAGTCCGTGACGGACCAAACGCGCAGCCCGCGCAGGCAGCCTCTTTTCGGGCTTGTTTTCGAGCTTCTTTTCACTTTGGGGGCAGTCGTCTTTCTGCTTCCTTTGCCGGCCCATGCGGCTTCGGACTACTACCGGCACGTGATCTTCGATAACAGTCTGACTGCCGACAGTTATTTCTACAGCAGTGGCCAGGCCTCCGGGCAAAGCTTTCTGGAGCAGCAAAACGGCCGCCTGCCGGTGGAATCCAAAATCTTTCTCACGCCCCCGAACGCGATTCGCGTGCAGTGGCAGTCCGCGCCGGAAGGCGGATGGACCGCGGAGATTGCGACTGTCGATTTTCGCAATCGAGTGCCCGGACTGGACGGGCGCAACCTGTATTTCTGGATCTTTTCTCCGCAACCGATCGCTGCCGCGGACCTGCCGCGGATCGTGCTCTCGAATATGCGCGGCGGTCTTCAGATCGCGGAATTTCCCGCCAGCTTCAGCGAGTCGCTCGCTCTGGGCAAGTACACCGGAGACGTGCCTGCCCGCCAGTGGGTAAAGGTTCGCATTCCTCTCTCCGACTGTCGCACGGCGTCGATTTATCCCTTCAAACCCGAATACCTTCGCAGCATCGTCTTCCATCAAGGGCGCGCCGATGGCGTGCGCCACACGCTTATCGTCGATGAGATTCGCGTCGCGGATGATCCCGCCGGCGCAGCGGCTCCCGTCGCACCCTCGCATGTGCGCGCCACCGGCTACGACCGTCACGTTGAAATCGAGTGGGACGCGGCGGAACTGCCGCCGCCGGCCCGCTACGTGATCTATCGCTCGCTCGACGGCGAGCACTTTTCTCCGGTGGGAATCCAGATGCCGGGCATTCATCGCTACGAGGATTTTCTGGGGAAGGCCGGCGTGCATGCGCACTACAAAGTCGCCGCTTCCGACTGGCAGTACCGGCAGTCGGCGCTTTCTGAAGCCGCCGCTGCATCCACGCGAGAGTTGAGCGACGACGAACTGCTCACCATGCTGCAGAAAGCCTGCTTCGATTACTACTGGGAGGGCGCCGATCCCCACTCCGGCATGGCGCGCGAAAACATTCCCGGCGACGATCGCATTGTCGCCACGGGGGCCAGCGGCTTCGGCATCATGGCGCTGATGGTCGGCGTCGATCGCGGCTTCATCACCCGCGCGCAAGGAGTGCAGCGGTTGACGAAGATCGTCGATTTTCTCGCCCACGCCCAGCGCTACCACGGCGCCTGGTCGCACTACATGAACGGCGAAACGGGCCGCACCATGGCCGTGTTCGGCATGTACGACAATGGCGGAGACCTGGTGGAGACTTCATTTCTGATGCAGGGCTTGCTTGCGGCGCGCCAGTACTTCCACGGGCCCGACGCCAGGGAGCAGTCCCTCTGCCGCGAAATCACGCAGCTTTGGCAGACGGTCGAATGGGACTGGTACCGCGAGACGCCGGGCAGCGACTTTCTCTACTGGCATTGGTCGCCGCAATGGGCTTTCAAGATTCATCACCCGCTGATCGGATTCAACGAGGTGATGATTACCTATCTCCTTGGCATGGCTTCGCCTACGCACCCGGTGCCGGCGAGCATGTATTACTCAGGCTGGGCCAGCCAGGCGGAGCGGGCAATCCAGTATCGGGAGGGATGGTCGGGCAGCAGAGACGGGAACCACTATGGAAACGGGCACACCTTCTACGGAATCAAACTGGATGTGGGGGTCGGCGCCGGGGGGCCGCTGTTCTTCACGCATTACTCTTACATGGGCTTCGATCCGCACAGCCTTCACGACCGCTTCACCCGGTCTTATTTTGAGAACAACCGAAACATCGCGCGCATCAACCGCGCCTATTCGATCGCGAACCCCAAGCACTTCGCGGGCTACGGCGCCGAAGCCTGGGGACTGACCGCCAGTGACGGCCCCGATGGGTATGCGGCGCAGGCTCCCGACTCGGCAGACGATCTGGGAACCATCACGCCGACGGGCGCGCTGGCTTCATTCCCCTATACGCCGGAAGCTTCAATGGCCGCGCTGAAGCATTACTATCGCGATCTCGGCGCCGAGATGTGGGACATCTACGGCCCGCGCGATGCGTTCAATCCGAGCGCGCATTGGATTTCGCCGATCTACATGGGGCTGAACCAGGCGCCGATCGTGGTCATGATCGAAAACTACCGCACCGGACTGGTGTGGAAGAACTTCATGTCCAACCCGGAGATCGGCGGCATGCTCACGAGACTCGACGAAGTTACGGCGAAGTAGCATCGCCGTGGGAGAGGCGAAGAAGCCGGCCGTGAGCGGCTCAGGTGATCGGGGCCAGGTGCTTGGTCTTCGAGTAGGTGTAAGTGATGCGGTGGATGACGGTGATGGTGGAGAAGACGGCCAGCACCCAGAGCACCGGCGCCATCACGCCCCAGTGGTTGAACAGGGCGCCGAGGAGGATGAGCACGATGCGCTCGGGGCGCTCCATGAAACCCACCTTGCACTGGCCGATGAGGGCCTCGGCGCGGGCGCGGGTGTAGCTGACCATCAGCGAGGTGACCATGACGAAGGCCACCAGCACCACGTAGCGGAAGCGGTTGATGCGCCCGTAGTAGACCAGCAGGCCGAAGAACAGCACCACGTCGGAATAGCGGTCGATGACTGAATCGAAGAAGGAGCCGAAGACGGTGACCTGGTTGTTGCGCCGGGCCACGCGGCCGTCCACCATGTCGAAGATGCCGGCGCCGAAGATGACCAGGCCGGCGTAGAAGAACATGCGGCCGGCGTTGCTGGCGTTGGCGTGGCCGAACAGGAACGCGGCGGCGATGTTGATGACCAGGCCGATGAAGGTGAGCACGTTGGGGGAGATGCGGGTGAGCGCCAATCCATGCACGATGCGGTCGAGAAGCCAGCCGCAGCCGCGGCCGAAAGCGCTGGTCCAGGTCATGCCATTCTTCCTAATTACTGCTCTGCGGCGTTGCCGGCGGCTTCGTCTTCCTGGCCGGCTTCGTCGTGGACGGTGGTGAGTTTCAGGACTTCCAGCTCGCGCTTGCCGTTGGGGGTGACGATGGTGGCCACGTCGCCCACCCGTCTGCCCACCAGGCCGCGCCCGATGGGCGAAGTGGTCGAGATCAGCCCCTTGGTCACGTCGGACTCCTCGCTGGTGACCAGGCGGTAGACGATCTCCTCATATTTGGTGGAGTCGTAGACCACCACGGTGGAGCCGAAGCCGGCCTTGTCCCTGGGAATGTTGGCCAGGTTGACCAGGGAGAGCTCGGCCATGCGCCTTTTGAGCTGGCCCAGACGCGCATTCACAAAATCCTGGCGCTGCTTGGCCATGTGGTACTCGGCGTTTTCCGACAGGTCGCCCATGGCCACGGCCTTCTTGATTTCCGCCGGTAACTCGTGGGAAAGCTCGTGCTCAAGGAGTTCAATTTCTTTGAGAAGCTGCTTTTTGATGTGATCTGGCATCCATGTTCCGTAGCGGAGAGCTGCCCCGCTCAAGCCGCGAGTGATAGAAGATCTAGATTTCTAATTATACGCGGGGCGCGGAGAAGGCTCAGAACCTGAACCGCATTCCGAACTGGATCTGGCGTTGGCGGTAGAAGTTGGTGGCATTGACATTCAACGGCAGGCCGAACTCGGTCTGCCCGGTCTTGAGGCCGGTGAGGAAGTTGAGCGTGGGCAGGCTGCCGTTCACGCTGCCCGATTCGATGGTGTAGCCGGTCGTCTCCAACTCGGTCACGTTCTGGTGATTGAAGAGGTTGAAGCTCTCAGCCAACACTTCAAGCTGGCGCATGCGGCCCATCTTGAAGTTTTTTGCCAGGCGCAGGTCGGCTTTCCACGTGGCCGGATAGCGGAAGGAGTTGCGACCCACGCCGTAGACGAGATTGTCGCCGCCGTAGCCGTTCATCCCCGGCGCCAGGGCGACGATGGGCGCGCCCGCCGCGTCGAACTCCCTGGCCAGCGAGCCCGAGGTGCGCATGGAGTAAGGCAGGCCGCTGCGAAAAGTTCCGATGCTCGACAGCATCCAGCCGTTGCCGATTTTGCCCGCCCATTCGCCGAGCCTCCACCGGGGCTCCCAGATGGTGGCGATCGAGGCGGAGTGGCGCACATCCAGATTGCTGGTTCCGTATTCGGCGTGGAAGTCGGTGGGGTCCATCACGCTGGGGCCGTTCACCTGCGCGCTCTCGTTGGGATTCCAGTCCATGGCGTGGGCGTAGGTGTAGCGAGCGTTCAGGGTCAATCCGCCGCGGCCGGTGCGCATGAGTCGCAGCGTCGCCGCCTCATAGGTGGAGTTGGCCCGGCTGACGATCTGGGTGATCTGCTGGTAGTTGGGGTTCAGGCGGCCGCTGAATCCGGTGGAAGAAGTGGGGGAGGGCCAGGAGGCAAAGAACGGGACGGTGATCTGCCGGGCCGTGATGGGCCCCGAGTTGTTGCCGTCCACCACGGCATAGGTGATGGTCTGCGGATTGACGGCGGGGTCAATGTTGGCGTCAAACGTGACGGGCAGGCGGCGGCCCAGGCTGATGGCCGCGCTGGCTTCCATGCGCACGTGGCCGGGCAGCGTCTCTTCGACCGCCGCCACTGCCTGGTGGATCTCGTCATTGTGGAAGCCGGGCGCAAACTCAGCCGCCGCCGGCTTGACCACGCTGGCCGGCTCTCCGGCCAGCACGTAGGGAAACGGCGGCGCGCCTCCCGCGTTCAGGTTGTCGGTGGGCCGCATGAAGAAGTTCAGGTCGCCCTTGAGCGAGCCGGTCCGGGTGAGCGCGCTCAGCAGGGTGGCGTTCGGGGTGCGGCCAAAATACATGCCGTAGCCTAGGCGCAGCATCGGCATGCGGCCTTCTGTGGAGCCCCAGGCCAGGCCGACCCGCGGCCCCCAGTTGTTGCCCATGGCGGGCAGCTTCCCGGCCAGCGGCAGATCGGGATTGGCGAGCGCGGGGATGGGCGGGGGCGACTGATCCAGTTCCCAGCGCATGGCCAGCGAAAGCGCCAACCGCTTTTGGGGGTGCCACTGCGTCGTCACGTAGCCGGCCCAGTCATTGGTGCTGAGCCACCAGTTGGCGGGGCCCATGGTCTGCGTGTAGTAGGAGTAGCAGGGCAGGTAGCCCAGCCCGTGCAGCGTGCCCGCCGAGTCGCGCCACACTCTGCCGGTCTGGTCGCAGTTGTGCTGGTCAAACCGGTTCAGCTGGCCGTTCAGGCCAAACGCCGCAAAGGCCAGCGCGTCGGAGGCAAAGTTCTCCACGCTGGAGTAGTGGTAGGTGCCGGTCTGGTTGCGCAGCATGCTGGTGGCGTCGCGGTTGTGGCTGACGTCGAAGCCGGCCGTCAACAGCAGCCCGCCGTGCACCCAGCTCAGCTGCTCGCGCGCCTGGTAGAGATGCTCGTCGGGGTAGCTGCCGGAGCCGAACCGCGCCGGATTGCCGATGGTGAAGCCGTAGCGCGAGTCCACGACCATCTGCGGCAGCCGGCCCCAGTTGTTGATGTTCAGGGTCTGCTCGTAGGCGGAAGGCGTCTCCGGGGGCGCGGTCCGGATCTGCCGTCCCAGGGAGCCCTGGGTGACCAGCAGCAGGTTGGGGGTAAGGAACGTCTCCCAGCGGCCCAGCAGCCACTGTTCGGTGGCGTGGCTGGAGCCGTAGCTGTGGCTGCCGTAGGTCTCCGAGGTGCGCCCCAGTCCGCCGCCCGGCGCGTTCGCGTCCGCACCCGTTCCCTCCAGCGTAAAGTTGTGTCGTTCGGCGGCCGTCCAGTCGATGCGGCCAAAGCCGGTCCAGCGCGTGGAGGTGCGCGGAGCCGGCCCCAGCAGTCCGTTCAGCGTTTCCAGCATGGTGGAGTAGGCGGCCACGCCGGCGGCCACCGGATTCGAACTGCTGAGGCCCAGCCGCGCGCTCAGCACCTGCATCTGGTCGTTCGAGGGCTGCGCAAAAAAATTGTCGGGATGCTTCACGGTCGACACGCCCGGGTTGTTGCGCTGGTGGCTGTCGAGGGCCGCGAACCAGAAAATGCTGCGACGCCCGATGCGCCCGCCCAGGCCGAAATCCCGGGTCGTTTCCCGGTCGCTGGGGGTGTAGGGCTCCGCCGTAAACACCGGGACGCCGGCGAGCGTGGCGGGGGCCGTCTCCTTCACCCACTGGGTGAAGGGATTCTGCGCGCCCCAGAAATTCTGGCGGCTGAACAGCGATCCCTGGCCGTGGAGTCCATCGATGCCGCGCAGCGTTTGCACGTTGGCGCGTCCCCCCACGACATGGTCTCCGGATGCATCCACGTTTCCCGTCACGCGCTGCACCTCGCTGATGGCGGACTCGCTGGCTCCGGGGCCGATGAGCGAGGACTCGCGCCCGCTCCTGCGGCCCGTGCCCGTCGAGCCAAAGGCCAGCCGGATGCTGGAGCCGTCCACCGTGATGGCGGCCGCCTCATCGCCGCTCTGCAGCGAGGCCTGCCCTTCGTCTCCCGGCTCGGGGGCGGTGGGCGGCGCATCGAGCACAAAGTTCTCCCAGTTGCGGCCCGTCAACGGCAGCGCCTGCAACTGCTCCGCGGTCAGCGTCGTGGTCAGCGCCGCGGTCCCCGGATCCCCTGGAGACGCGGAGGTCATTTGGATTCGCGAGGGACGCGCGCCGAGTTTCATGGCCTCGCGCGCCGCCACCACGCCGACTGCGATTGCGGTGGCCCCGCGCGCGCCGCCCAGCGCCTGCGCGATCCCGCCCGGACTGCCGGCGCCGGCGCCACTGCCTGCCAGGCCCAATGCGAGCGGAGGGCGCGGCGCGGAAAGCGATGCCTCCAGCGGCGTCGTGCCGGGCGCCGTCCCGGGCGGCGGATTTGGGGGCGGCGGCGTGGTCGCCAAGGCGGGGCTCAACGGCGTCTGCGGCTGCGGTGTCTCTGTCGCACGCGCGGTCAGCGGCAGAGAATGCATCCGCTCTTCCCGCAGTGAGGCGTGCACCCGCGGCGTAGTCGTTTCAGGCATCGAACGAGCCGCGTGGGGGCTTGCGGGCGCGGTCAGCGGAAGGGTTACCAACGGCGCACCGGCCAGCGTCGCATTCACCTCGGATGAGTTGACCGGCGGCACCTCCCGGACGTGGGGCGCGATTTGGGCCGTGGCCGGGGTCGTGACTGGGGCCGTGGCCGGTGCCGAAATCTGGCCCGAAATCGGGGGGACCGCGCGGTCCGCGCGTGCCAACTGCAGCGTTTCCGGCCGTGCGGCGGCCAGCGTGCTCGCCGGCTCGCTTGCATGAGCTTCGGTCAGATTCGGCGTTGGCTTCGGCGGCGCAAGCTCCAGAGCCGCCTGCACGCGCGCCTCGTGGCCGGCCGTCACCACGATGCCCTCGACCTGGCCCCGGCCCAGCCGCGGGCTCTCGGCCTCCAGCGTGTATTCGCCGGGACCCAGCCCGTTGAACCGGTACACTCCGTTTTTCGAGGCGGTGGTGCGCGCCTCCGCGCCGGTGGCCTGATTGCGCACAATCACCGTGGCGCCGCCCAGGGGCTTCGAATAGAGGTCGGTAAGCTTCCCGGTCAGCGACCCTTCCGCCGATTGGGTAAACCCAACCCTGCCCGCGCCAGCCATCAGCAGCAGCGCGACCATCATCAGCGGCTTGATCCAACTCTGTCCTGCCATCGAGGAACCAACTCGCGGCAGACCCTGGGAAAACATGCCCTTCCCGCGCCCCCTGCTCTGCTGGCAGGTCCGGTTTGAGCCATGCCGGAAGGCGCCGCAAGACAGAAATTTCCATCTCCGGCGTGTCCGATTGGCCCTTGCAGTGAAGGTACCTGCGATTTTACGGCATTTTCAGGAAGAATGAGACGATTTTAAGAAATTATGAGTGGCGCCCCGCCGCCCCTCGGGACGAAATGCCGGGATTGCCTCCAGCCCCATTGGGTAAACTGAAGAGACGGCCTCTCGCATCCGGGCTCGCAAGCGCGCTCCGGGCGAACGGACGTCTTATTTCTGACTACTGGAAACTGGTTTCCCTATGTTTATCGATGAAGCAAAAATCCGCGTGAAGGCCGGCGACGGCGGCAATGGCTGCATGGCCTTCCGGCGGGAAAAGTTTGTGCCCCGCGGCGGACCCTCGGGCGGCGACGGCGGCCGCGGCGGCGACGTCGTCATGGTCAGCTCGCAGCGCCACAACACCCTGATTCACTTCCGCTACAACCCGGAGCACAAGGCGCAGCGCGGCGAGCACGGCATGGGCTCCAACTGCACCGGGCTGGACGGCCACTCGATCATCCTGCAAGTCCCTGTGGGCACATCGCTTTACGATCTGGACACCGGCGAGCTGATTCATGACTTCCAGGAGCCCGACGAGCGACTGGTCATCGCCAAGGGCGGGCGCGGCGGCCGCGGCAACCAGCACTTCGCCACTAGCACCCACCAGGCTCCGCGCGAGCACGAGCTGGGCCGCGCCGGCAAGGAGCGCAATTACCGCCTAGAATTGAAGCTGCTGGCCGACGTGGGCCTGGTCGGCTATCCCAATGCGGGCAAATCCACGCTCATCTCGCGCATCTCCGCCGCCCGGCCCAAGATCGCCGACTACCCGTTTACGACGCTGGAGCCCAACCTGGGCGTGGTCACCGTGGGCGAGGAGCCGAACCTGGAATCCTTCGTGGTCGCCGACATGCCCGGCCTCATCGAGGGCGCGCACCTGGGCTCCGGCCTGGGCATCCAGTTCCTGCGCCACATCGAGCGCACGCGGATTCTGGTGCATCTGGTGGACGTGTCGGACGCCTCGGGACGGCCCGATCCGGTGGAGGACTTCAAGGTCATCAACAAGGAACTGGCCAGCTTTGCGAACGCCAACGGCGAAAAGCTACTGGCCCACAAAACCATGATCGTCGCCGCCACCAAGATCGACTCGGCCAACCCCGACAAGCTGAAAAAGCTGGCCGCGCACGTGAAGCGACGCAAGCTGGAGTTTCACGCCATCTCCGCCGTCACCGGGCAGGGCATTGAAGAGTTGAAGTGGGCGCTGGCGCGGCGGCTGGCATTGTGACGGGCCGATCTTGATCCGACTTCAGAACCGTTTCTGATACTCGTTGCTAATCCGCATAAGCGCGGCGGCATATCCTTGGCGGGTGTCTTTTTCGTCCGCCCATTCAAATGCAAATGGCGCTTCGTTCCGAGCCTTGTATTTCAGGACGATGAACTCATCAAATTGATCGGCGATTTCAGCCAATCGCTTCCGCGCCTGCTCCGCTTCTTGGATCGGGTGCTTGTATTTGCCGCCGTCAGTCCGATAGCTTCGGTCTCCCTCATAGCTGGTCACTATGTCGGCGTAATTGATGCCCACTATCCCGACGCAGATAGGTCTGCTTGACCCCGCCCTCCGCTTGAAGTTTGTGACTTGGTGGACGAGATCGCTCTTCACCCGGTCAATCTGCTTGATCATTGCCTTGGCCAAAATCTTTACCTCAACGCCGATTTCGACTGTTGCAACCGGACCACGGGCAACTTTGTAACCCGGATCAACTTGCGGCTCTTCGCCAACGATCAGCTCTCCGAAGGTGCCGTCACCTCGCCGCGCCTCTATACCCTTCCTCTTGTTTTGGACATTGAGTACTCGGGACATGCTTTCAACCGAGACCACGTACCGATCCGACTTGTTGATTGCCACGAGGTCTTCGTAAAGATGCATCGCTACGAAGTCGCCAAGGTTTGATCGGCGGTGCTCGTATTTTGAGCCTTCAAACAGCCCACGGAATTCTTTCAGGAGCCGGTATTCAGCCACAGATGACCTCACTTCGAGTAGCACCTGCAACACGCCTTACACGCGAGAGAGCTAACACGTTCCTTCGGGCAATCTCCAAGTAGGACGGCTCGATTTCGACGCCTATGGAATTGCGTCCCGACCTGATAGCTGCGGCAGAAGTAGAGGCTGTTCCCATGAAAGGGTCCAACACGGTGTC
This sequence comes from uncultured Acidobacteriaceae bacterium, assembly GCA_963716385.1. Classification (GTDB taxonomy): domain Bacteria; phylum Acidobacteriota; class Terriglobia; order Terriglobales; family Acidobacteriaceae; genus Telmatobacter. The sequence continues at coordinate 3,730,867 of OY970305.1, read as the reverse complement.
GCCAGCAAACGAGAACAGTCGGATCAGCCTTTCGGCAATCTCAACTGGGTACGGGGCAGGATGATCCTTCTTCGTTGTGGATGCTCCGGGAATGTCTTCCCATCCGGAGCGCAGCCAATTCTGCATTTCCTGCTTCGTCAACATTGATAAAGCCTTCTGGACCGGAAGCACAGAGCGGTACTTACCGCCCTTGCGCAGCAGGAGGATGTATTCCGTGTCGTTCTTAACAATGGAACCAGGTTGGTACGGCTTCCCATAGAAACCCGCACCGTTACCTTCGGCTTCGTTAACACCGTTGGCGATCTTGTGCCAGAGAATCGGCGTCAAACAATCAAGGCCGAGCATCCTAGAGCGAACCTGAATATCAGCGTGCAAAGGCATTACATAATGCTTGCCTTCTCTTCGCCTGGGCACGCAAATATCTCCCACCACGCAACAGATACGGCCTCCTGGTACTAGGACACGGACACACTCTCGCCACACCTTATCCAGTTCCAACAGGAACTCCTCGTATTCGGCAATGTCGCCCAGTTGCGACTGATTGCCCTGCGCATACTCTTTGAGATTCCAATACGGCGGCGAAGTGACCACAAGATGCACAGATGAATCAGGTATCCAAGAGAGATTTCTGGCATCCCCGAGGTGTAACCGATGTGTGGTTTTGTCATAAGGGGCTGGCCAAGGAACAGTACGGTAATGATCGTTCGCGTCCTTATAAACTTGTAATGCACCATGAGCAGCATCGTTCAGAGGGAGGTTAAAGACCACCTCCGCGCGACTCCTCAACTCGAAGTAGTCGAGCTTATGATTAGTCTTCCCGGACGGTTTAGGTGAAGCCTTCCGCAACGTCTGTTTCACTGTTTCGCTCCCAGGTGCAGATCCAACACGACGTACCATCCCATTCGGGTCGCGGTTAACCGCTAATTGGTTTCGTGGATCGCTATGCAACTTTGAGCAACAGTTTACCCTGTCGCACTGGCTACTCCGCGTCTGTCGGGTGTGAATCTGTCTCCGGCGGTACAATCCTCGTGCGATTCCGGCCTCCCGGTTATCGTCTGCTAGTCCGTTGCTGAGGTTTGCACTTCACAGTTTCGCTACTAGAACTGTCACGCGCCTGATTGTGCGGAACTCGAAAGACATCATGCCTGAGCGCCCGACCAGAATGCGCGAAACGAAGGTGCCGTGAGCATCCGAATTCCCCGCCGGGTGTACGAACGAGTGATTCGGAAGATAACGACTTGAGAATGAGCGAAAATCCTTGCAAGATTAGACCCCTCGCTTAGGATATTAGCCAAGGAGTCAACATTCCGTAACTTGTTGATTTTAAAGTTGGTCGGGACGGGCAGATTCGAACTGCCGACCCCTCGCACCCCAAGCGAGTGCTCTACCAGGCTGAGCCACGTCCCGACACAATCGGGCCGGCTCGGGTGGGCCGGCCTCTGGGGTCTAAATCAGTTTACACCAGCGAGGCCGCGGCTCAGTGCGAGGGAGGAACAAACTCCTGGGGCAGGGCCGAGCCCGCGCCAAAGAAGAACTGCTCCATCTGTTCCACAAGAAACTGTTGCGCCTGCGGGGTCCAGGGCTGCAGTCGGTATTCGTTCAGCAGCATCTTCTGGTGATCGACCCACTCGGCCCAGGCCGCCTTCGAGACGTTCTTGTAAATCTTCTGACCGAACTCCGAATCGAAGGGTGGCTCGTCCAGCCCCTCCATCTCTTTTTTGTTGCGAACGCAAAAAACCATGTGTGCCATTCGTCATGCTCCCAAGGGCTATTGTATGGGAAGACGCGCGGGAATGGCCGTCGCGCTTGCCCCCGGGTGACGGCGGCAACGGAATGCTGCCAGCCGGGCATGGGCTGCCAGGGCCGGACGAGTTGGCGGCCAACCGGCCGGGAACCAGCCTGCGCGGACCGCCGGGGCGCTTACGGAGGGCCAGTTCCGGCCACCGTCCACGCCGCAGCCGCGCCCAACAGCGCCTGGAGGCGCCCGGGTTCTCGACCGCCAACGCAGCGTTTGCGGTGCAATTTTTTCTTCGGAGCCGCAACACGTCAAGGTAGCCTTCCGGTTCCCTTGTGGCGCGGGGGCGCCAACCTGCTTGAGTGACCATCCTTTGCTTCGTCTGGTGCATCCCAATCGAGAGTAGCCCGCTTCGGAATGGCGAAAAACGGGTCGGCAAAGGAGGCTTATGGCGAACGCGAAGAAGTGTGCGAATGCGGCCTGCACCTGCATTCCACCCAAGAATGCAAAATACTGCAGCGCCCACTGCGAGGGCATTGGCAACAGAACGGAGATCGTCTGCCTATGCGGCCACGCCGACTGCGGCGGCAACCTGAAATAGGTGTAGACCTGGCGGGTATGCGGCCGCCTTCACCTCAGCCTGCGGGCCGGAGTCAGGAAGACCGGAAGCGGTCCAGCGGATTGTCTTTCAGGATGCCTTCGCCCTTGGTCAGCCAGGCTACGCCGAAGGCCATCAGCGCCAGCGATTCAGAGCAGAGGACCGGGTCAATGGGCTGAAGCAATCGGGTCGCGGTCTTGAGCGTGAGGCTGACCATGACGACGATGCAGACGACGATGACCAGGCCGCAGGCGCCGTAGATTCTGTTTCTGTGCAGCTTGCGGCGGGTGGGCGTTTTTTCCGGGGAGGACTTGCGAAAGAGAAACAGGCAGAAGTAGGCGAGCGCCAGCAGCATCATCGCGGCAAAGGCGAGGTGGGCTAGGCCGATGTTGAGTTGAAGCTGCGAGTGGTAGGCCTTGCGGGGGTCCACCGAGGGAAACAGCGCCACGCCGAGAGTAAACGCGCCGGAGAGATAGCCGGCGATCTCGTCATTCCGGTCATATCCGCGAGAACAGATGAGAAAGGCCGCGATGGCGCAGAGGCTGCCCACCAGACAGTTGCGCATGGGCGTGTAGTAGTAGTCGCTGATGGAGCGCTGGAGGATGGGTTGAGGCAGCGCATGGGCGGGGCCGACGAGCGCGAGCAGAATGGCGCCGCCGGCCAGAGCGAAGGGGAGCGACAAGGCGATGATGCCTACGGCTCTGCGCAGGGCGTAGTAGGAGAGGACAGCGGGATTTCTGAGCGTCGCGCGCACCGACATCGGGCCTCCCAGGGATGAGCTTTTCAGGACGAAGTAGGATAGCGCAGATGCTGGGACTGCGGCGAGGCCGCATTTGCTTGCGGCAACCGGTCTGCGGCAAGCCGGGCGTTCCCCATGGGATTGGATTCCGCCCCGGCCCCTGGCTTGCAGCTATTCTGTTTCCATGTGCGGCCGATTCGCTCGTCAATCCACGCAGGAAGTTCTGGCCGATTGGTTCGGCGTCGTACTGGACGAGATGCCCTGGTTTGCGCCCACCTGGAATGCCGCGCCGCAGAGCGTGCAGCCGGTGGTGCGTTTGCAGCGCGACTCGGGCCGGCGCGAGTTCGCCCTGCTGCGCTGGGGCCTGGTGCCCTTCTGGGCCAAAGATGCAAAGCTCGCGTACTCGACGTTCAACGCCCGCGCCGAGGAGACCGCCGCCAAGCCCGCCTTCCGCGAAGCGCTCCGGAAGCGCCGCTGCCTGGTGCCCGCCGACGCGTTTTATGAGTGGCAGCGACTGGACCCGAAAACCAAGCGGCCCTATGCCATCGCCCTCAAGAGCGGCGAGCCCTGCGCCTTGGCCGGGTTGTGGGAGCGCTGGGAGCCCAGGGAAGGCGAGGCGCTGGAGACCTTCACCGTGCTCACCACCGACCCCAACGCGTTGATGGAGCCCATCCACAATCGAATGCCGGTGATCCTGGAGCCGCGCGATTACGCGCGCTGGCTCGATGCCGGCGACCCGGCCCGGCCGCCCGTCGACCTGCTCCGCCCCTATCCCGCCGAAAAAATGCGCGCCTGGCCGGTGAGCGACCGCGTCGGAAACGTCCGCAACAACGATGCGGAGCTGCTGGCCCCATCCTGAGCCGCGCCAAGTCCGTTCCGTCTGTGCGATTTCTCTTGACAATGCGCCGGTTTCAAGGTTTCCTGAGGGCGAATCAGAAACCTCGCGGATGCCCGCGCAAATCGGGTCGGTGAAGGCGAAGTTTGGGTTTCCGTGCCGGATGAAACATCCTGCGTTGCGGCGTCACCCCGAATTCCAGGGAGATAGCCTTCGACGCCCGCGGATTCGGGCACGGGTAGCAGGAGAAAGCCGCCAGGCAGCGCCGGTATCTTCCGGCGACGATTGCGCTTTCCATTTTTCCGGTCATCCCTCCCCAGGGGAAATGACGCGGGGCATCCGGAGAACGAGTTGCAAGGAGGACGTATGACTGACCAGATCCCATCCAACGTCAACCAGGCCGGGCTTTCTGACAACGCTGCCGGCGGACTCGCGTACGTTACGTTCATTCCCGCGATCATCTTCCTGATTGTGGCGCCCTTCAACAGCAATCCCTACGTGCGCTTCCATTCGTGGCAATCCATTTTCCTGAACATTGCCTGGTTTGTGGTCGATGTTGCACTGATGATTATCGGCAGGATACCGGTCCTGGGCTGGTCTACAGTCTTCCTGTGGCCGCTGGTGGCGCTGGGATTCTTCATTCTCTGGATCGTTGTGCTCATCAAGGCGTTCAACGGCGAACGGTTCAAGGTGCCCTTTATCGGAGACCTGGCCGAAAAGCAGGCCAACTCGTAAGGCCCCATGGGCGACGCCATGCGCGAGGACTGCCCTGCATCAGGAAGCGGTTCTCGCGGCCGTGAATTGACGATGCGATATGCCAGGTGTTCTGCGTTCCAACCAGGACCGGGTCACGAAGCTGCCAGGTCGCCTCGAAGTCTGAAACTCAAACCGAGAGGAGATACCGTGTCTCAGATCTCTCCCCCGCAGCCAGCACGGTCCGGCCTCTCCGATAACGCCGCCGGCGGACTGGCGTACATCACCGGAATTCCAGCCATCATTTTTTTGCTCGTCGAGCCCTATAGCAAGAGGCCCTACATCCGCTTTCACTCCTGGCAGGCCATCTTCTTCCTCATCGCATGTTTAGTCGTTGGCGCGGTGCTTGGCGTCATTACGGATATGATTCCGTTCCTGCAGTTTCTCGCGTTTGATCACTTTCCGCTGGTTTCACTTCTGCTGGTCATCCTCTGGATCGTTGTGATGATCAAGGCCTTCAACGGCGAGCGGTACAAGCTGCCCATCATTGGCAAGCTGGCGAAGAAGCGGGCCGGGCGGTAACGGCGCGCAGAGCCGGCAGGGTGCCCGCGCAGTGGAATCTCTGGGCAGCCTCGCTGCTCATCGCCGTCGCTTTCTGACGGACTTTCTCTTTGCCTTCTGCCCCTGTCCGGAGTGTTCCCGCCTCTTCTTGTTTTTGGGCGTGTGCGAGGCTGTCTTTTTTCCGGTAAGCGGAATGCCCTCTTCGACGATGGAGAATTGCAGTCTTCGCTCCTGGGCCAGGATGCGGTCCAGAATCACCTGGACCCGGTCGCCGGCGCGGAAGCGGCGGCCCCAGCGCTCGCCGATGATTTCGTGGGTGTTTTCGCGCCACGTGTAGCGGTCGTCGCGCAGCGTGTCGATGGGCACCAGGCCCTCGACAAACATGTCGGTCAACTCGACAAAGAGGCCGTATTTGGTGGGGTTCAGCACCAGGGCGGCGAACTCCTCGCCCACCCTGTCCTGCATGAAGCGCACCTTCTTCCACTCCACCAGTTCGCGCTCGGCCTCGGCGGCGCGGCGCTCGGTCTGGCTGGTTTCCTCGGCAATCTGAGCCAGCTCCGCTTCGGGAATGGGCGGCTCGCCGGCGAAGGCCTCTGCCGCCCTGGGGCTGCGCAGATGCGGCACGCGGCTGGCGGGCACGGCTTCGTTGGGGTGGGTCCACGGCGAGCTGTGGCGGCCCTCCGCAATTTCGCCGCGCCCCGCGATGCCGGAGCGCAGCAGCGTCTTCGTGATGCGATGCACGATCAGATCGGGATAGCGGCGGATGGGCGAGGTGAAGTGCGTGTAAGTGGGCGCGGCCAGCGCGAAATGGCCTTCGTTGATCTCCGAGTAGCGCGCCTGCTTGAGCGAGCGCAGCATCAGGTAGCTCAGGATGCGCTCCTCCGGCTTGCCCTCGATTTTTGCCGCCAGCTTCTGATACATGCGCGGCGTGACGGCAATGTCTTCGGCGATTTCGTGGGTGCGGGGATTGCGTCCGCTGCGCTGCGCGTCCCTGCGGTCGCCGCGCGTCTGAATGCGCTTGACGGGCAGCGCGCCCAGCCCCAACGTATAGCCGAAGGCCGCGGCCAGCTCCTCGAACTGCACTACGCGGCGCGGCTCCGGCTTCTCGTGGATGCGATAGAGGGAGGGCACGGCCAGGTCTTCAAGCCATGTGGCCACGCACTCGTTGGCCGCCAGCATGAACTCCTCGATCAGCCGGTTGGCCCAGGTGCGCTCGGACTTGGTGACGCCGCGCATCTGGCCGTGCTCGTCGAATTCGATCACCGGCTCGGGCAAGTCGAAATCGATGCTGCCCCGCTCCTCGCGCCGCTTGTTCATGCGCACGGCCAGGGTGCGCATGCGTTCGAAGTCGGCGATCAGCGAAGGATAACGCGCGCGCGTTTCGGCGTCGCCTTCCAGAATCGCGTGGACCTCGGTGTAGGTCATGCGCGCCGCCGAGCGGATGACGCCCTCGACAATCTCGTAGCTCTCGATGCGGCCGTCGCGGTCCAACTGCATGATGCAGCTCAACACCAGCCGGTCTTCGCCGGGACGCAGGCTGCAGATATTCGTGGAAAGCTCCTGGGGCAGCATGGGAATGGCGCGATCGGGGAAGTAAACGCTGGTGCCGCGCAAGCGCGCCTCGAGGTCCAGGTCCGTCCCCGCGCGCACGTACTCGGACACATCGGCAATGTGCACCTGCAACTCGTAGCCGGCGCCGTCCTCGCGCTCCGTCACCAGGACTCCATCGTCGAAATCGCGTGCCGTTTCGCCGTCAATGGTCACAATCGGCAGCCCGCGAAAATCCCTGCGGCTCTCCACTTCGTGCGCGTCCAGACGCGCCACGGCACGCGCTTCGGCCAGCACATTGTCCGGAAAAATCCGCGGCAACTGGTGCTTGCGGATCATCATTTCGACATCGACGCCGAAGTCGTCGGGATCGCCGAGTACCTCGATCACGCGCCCGATCGGTGGCCGCGTCGGCGTGGGCCAACTGGTGATCTCCACATCGACGATCAGCCCCTCCAGGCTCTCGTGCACAGCGGCGGCCGCGGCCTCGCTGCCGAGCACGCGGTGCGGCGTTTGCTTCTCGCGCGCTGCCGGTAGTTCCTGCCCCGGCGGAATCAGAATCTGCTGCGTCATCCGCTCGTCGAAAGGGGTGACATTGTGCCCCTGGGCGCGGTCGGAACGTGCGTAGTGGAAGGTGCCGACGACGGTCGGGTTGCGGCGCTCCAGCACGCGCACGATGCGGCCCATCCTGCGCCCATCGGCTTTGGGCGGTTCCACGTCCACCAGCACCTGGTCGCCCTGCATGGCGCCGTTGATCTCGTTGGGTGGAATGAAAATGTCGTCGCTGCCGGAAGCCTGGCGCGCGTTGGGCCGCACAAAGCCGTAGCCGTCGCGATGCAGATCCAGCCGCCCGGCGGCCAGATTTTCGCGCGTGCCGCCCACGGCGGAGATCTTCCGGGGAATGCTCCAGGTGTCGCGGTCCAGCTTGGCCAGCTCGCCGCGGACGGTGAGGCGGGCAAGCTGCTCCAGCAGCAGACGCCGCTCGCGCCCGCCGCCCAGGCCCAGCTCGCGGACAAGCTGCTTGTATCCGGCCTTGCTGCCGGCGGAGCGGGCGATGCGTGCCACCAGTTCGCGATCGGTCATAACTCAAGAGTAGGGCAATCGGCCGCGTGGCGCAGGAAGGCTAGGGCACATAGCCCTCGCCGCGGAGGACTTTGCCGGGCCGCGCGCCGGTCATTTTGCCGTCGGCGAGGACGGGGACGCCGTTGACCAGCACGTAGTCCATGCCCACGGGGAGCTGGTTCGGGTTTTCATAGGTGGATTTGTCGGTGATGGTCGCGGGATCGAAGACCACCACATCGGCAGCCATGCCTTCCTTCAGCACGCCGCGGTCGGTCAGCCGAAGGCGCTGCGCGGGCAGGGCGGTGAACTTGCGGATGGCGTCGGGGAGCGTGAGCTCGTGTTCGTCGCGGACATACTTGCGCAGAATGCGCGGAAAGGTGCCGTAGGCGCGGGGATGGGGATGCTCCTCGGCCAGCAGGCCCTGGGGCGAAGTCCCCGACGAATCGTTGTCGATCGAAACCCAGGGCTGCTGCAACGCCAGCAGCACGTCGGGCTCGCTCATTCCAAACACCGCCACCTCGGTGAACGCCTTGTCCTTGATGAGAAGGTCGCACAGCGCGTCGATCGGGTCTTCCTTCCACATCGCGGCGACGTCGGAAAGGCGCTTTCCCTGGAGCGGCAGCAGCTCGGGATTCTGCACCACGGCGATCAGAATCCCCTCCGGCCCCGGAACCTCCTGCCACTCGTTGTCCCAGGTTTCGCCCGCCGAATCTTTTCCGGTCGAAAGCATGTCTCTACGAATCCGCGCGCGGGTGGCCGGGTCCTTCAATCGCTCAATCAGCTTCGCGTCGCCGCCGTCGTGCGCCCAGGGCGGAATGAACGCGGAAAACGTGTTGAACCAGGCGGTGTAGGCGTAAGTGTTGGCGCTGATGTCGACGCCCGCAGCGCGGTACGCATCAATCTTCGCCACAATCTGCGGCATCTTGCCCCAGTTGGCCTTGCCCGCGGCTTTCAGGTGCCAGATCTCGACGGGAATGTGGGCTTCGCGGCCGATGCGCGCCGCCTCGTCGATGGACTCCAGCACCGCATCGCCCTCGCTGCGCATATGCGTCGCGTAGATGCCGCCGTACCGCGACGCGACCGACGCCAGCGCAATCAATTCGTCGGTCTTCGCATACGGCGCGGGCGCGTATTGCAACGCCGTCGACAGGCCCACCGCGCCGTCGCGCATGGCATCGCGCACCAGCGCCTTCATCTGGTCGAGTTGCGCCGGGGTGGGCTGCACGTCGGCGTCGCCCAGCACCATGCGCCGCACTGAAGTCGCGCCCACATAGCTGGCCATGTTGATGCCCATGCCTTGTTCTTCAATGCGCGCGAAGTACTGGCGAAAGGTCCGCCAATCGGGCGTGATGCCGTAGTGGGCATACTCGGCGTGGTCAGCGGCCAGCATGGCGTCGTTGACCGGCGCGGCGGAGTCGCCCTCGCCCGTAATCTCCGTCGTGATGCCCTGATAGATCTTCGAGGGCAGGCGGGGATCGACGAGAATCGTCAGCTCCGACTGGCCCAGCATGTCGATGAAACCGGGCGCAACCACCTTGCCGCGCGCGTCGATAGTGAGTTTCGCGGGCGCGCCGGCCAGGTCGCCGATGGCCGCGATCCTGCCGTCGCGAATGCCGACGTCGCCCGAGTACCAGGGCGACCCGGTTCCATCCAGGATGTGGCCGTGGGCGATGACCACGTCGAAGGGCTGCTGCTGCCGGCCCGCGGTCTGCGCCCCAAGGGGCATCGCCTCGCTCAAAACCGCGCCCAGCGCCAGAGCCACGCACATCCACATTACTTTGGTTTTGCGATACATTCTTCTCTCACTTGCCGGCCGATTGAGGGCGCCGCGGGCGCTTTCCGGCATTTTCCAGGCGTACATTGTTATGATGGTGGGCAAACGGCGGCATCAAAGAACGTCCTTGACATGCATTGGCCCGCCGCGCAGGAATAACATCATACTGCGGATGCATGTGGAAGACCGCATGCGGATTGTACGCGAGCCCGCATAAAACAGATTCTTGGGACCACGGAAATGGCCCCTGCCTTGGCAAACCCAGTCCCACCAGGACAGAAAAGGAACCCTCTTGAGCGCTATGTGGAAACCCACTCAGACCGGACCCATGACCCCCAACCCCACCCCCGAGCCCTCGCGGCCCGCGCCCGCGCCTGCGGCCTTTGAACCTGCCCGCCCCGCGCCTCCGGCCGGAGAACAGGCCACCATCGGCAAAGGCCTGTTCGTCAAAGGCGAGATCACCGGCTCGGAATCGCTGTTTGTCGACGGCAAGGTCGAGGGCAGCATCAACCTGCCCGGCAACCGCGTCACCGTGGGGCGCAACGGCCAGGTGTCGGCCAGCATCAGCGCCCGCGAGATCGTGGTTCTGGGCAAGGTGCGCGGAAATGTCTCGGCCACCGACCGGGTCGACATCCGCGCCGAGGGCGCCCTGACCGGCGACGTGGCCGCCGCCCGCATCAGCATCGAGGACGGCGCCTTCTTCAAGGGCGGCATCGACATCCGCAAGCCCGAAGGCAAGGCTGCCGCCACACCCGCACCCGCGCCGGAAGCGCCCAAGCCGGTGGTTCAACCCTAGCGCGCAGAGACGGTGCGCCAGCCCGCAGGAGCCCCGCGCAGGCGGGGCTTTCGCGTTCTGGGGGAGGATCGCGCGTTGGCGGCGTGCGGATCAGGCGAGCGTGGCATTGCCGATGATCGATAACCGGACGGCCAAGTGGAAATGAAGCGGAAACGGACTAGCCCAGCCCCAGCCGCGCCCTGGCGACCCTGGGCAGCGCCGACCCGGCCCGCATGAGAATCCAGTCGGCAGTGGCCACCCACGCCACACTTCCCGCCAGCACAACGGCCAGTTCGGTCCATCGGCTTTGCGCAGGCAGATGCACGCCCCAGAGGCGAACCGCGAGGCCGGAGAACAAGGAAAAGATCGCCCACACCCCGGCGCCGCTGGCCACCCCGGCCAGCAGGCATCGCCCCAGTTCGACGTAGTCCAGGCCGGCCAGCGAAACCATGCGCCGCCGGTGCAGCAGAATGGCAATGGTCAGGGTTTGCATGGCAATGCCGATATCGGAGGCGGCGGCCAGGCCCATGGCCCCGTACCAGTGGTAGAACGAGGCATAGATGGGCAGCGAAACCAGGGTGACCACGGTTCCCGCCGCCATCGGCACGAATGTGTTCCCGGCGGCATAAAAGGCGCGCGCATAGATGGCCTGCGCCGACCACAGGAACATGGCGATGGAAAAGACGGCAAAGTAGGCGGCGCACTGGCGCGCATCGGCACTGGAGAAGCGCCCGCCGGCGAACAGCAGTTCCACCAGCGGCTGGGCCAGCGCAATCATGGCCGAGGCCGCCAGCAGTCCCAGCGCGGCCACGCGGGAGACGGAGTCGGCCACCGTGGTGGCGAACTCGTAATGGCGCTCGCGGCTCCACATGCTGGCGAAAAACGGCATGGACGCCGCGCCCGCGGCCTGGGCCAGCATGGCCATGGGCGCGGTGAAAAGCTGCTTGGCGTTGGCCATCAGCGTGACCGCGCCGTCGGTCTTGGAGGCAAAGTGGGCGATGATCCAGTTGTCGGCCGTTACCAGCGAGACGCCGACGATCAGCGGCAGTGAGAGGCGCACCCACTCGCGCAAGCCCTCGTCCCGCCAGTCAAGAATCGGCCGGTAGCGCGCGCCCGCCCGCCGCGCAAACACCCAGTTGAGCAGAAACGGCCCGCACAGCGCGCCCGCCACCGTGCCGATAGCCAGCGAGGAGACGCCCAGCTTTTTCACCAGCAGAACCCCGCCGGCGATGGTGCCCAGGTTGTAGATGAGCGGCGCGACCGCCTGCACGTTGAACTGCTTGCGCACCAGCAGCACGGCACCGAAGACGCCGCCCGCGAAGAAGAACAGCTGCGCCGGGAGCAGGATGCGCGTCAGCTTGACACACAGGGCCGCCTTTTCGGCGTCGAATCCGGGAAACCACCAGTGGATGTACCAGGGGGCGATCACCTCGGCCAGCACAATGGCCGCGCCCAGCACCATATACATGGTGGTCAGAATCACCGACAGCGACCGCTCGCCTTCCGCCTCCCGGCCGGTGTCGCGGTAGCGGGTCAGGATGGTGACGAAGGTGATCGAGGCCGCGCCGCCCACCAGAAAATAGGAGATCATGTCGGGCAGCACAAAGGCGCCGTAGAGCGCGTCGGCCTGCATGCCGCGGCCGAAGAGCCAGGCGATGTACTTCAGCCGCACCAGGCCGATGATGCGCGACAGAAAGGTGGACGCCATCAGCACCACGGTGGCGCTGAACGCCGAATGTGCGTGCGAGGGGCGCAGCATCCCCAGGCCGCGCGCCCAACGCGATTGCGGCGGCCTGTCCGGTGGTCTTGAGGGCGTTCCTGTCACTGGAGTTGATTCTACCGGGGCCGCGGGCGGCCGCGTATCCTTCTGTCAGGAGGAGCATTCCATGCGGCGGAGTTTTGCCTTGGCGCTGGTGCTTGGGTGGGGCGTGGCGGCAGGTGCGCAGGCGCAGGCCATTCACGGGCGCGACGGAATTGTGCTGCCGCCTCCGCCCGTCGTCGCCGCCTCGCCGGTCTTCGACAACTACTTCGGCACCAAGGTTCCCGACAACTACCGCTGGCTGGAAGATGCAAAGAGCCCGCAGACGCGCGCCTTCATCGATGCAGAAAATGCCTACACGTCGCGCTACATGAAGCAGGCGCACATCCGGCCGCGGGTGGTGGACGAACTGGAAGCCCTGGAGCAGGTCTCCAGTTGGACCCTGCCCATCGAGCGCGCCGGCAACGACTACTTTGAAAAGCGGCTGGCCGGCGAGGGCCAGGCCTCGATCTACGTCCGCCGCGGCGGGCCTTCGGCAGCGGCCAAAGACGAGCGCCTGATCGATCCTGCCGTTCTCAGCCGCGACCCCAACACGTCGGTGGAACTGGAGGATGTTTCCGAGGACGGCGCGCTGGTGGCCTACGGGGTTCGCCAGGGCGGCGCGGACGAGGCTGCGGTGCGCGTCTTCAACGTGAAGACCGGCAAGACGCTGGAAGATGAGCTGCCCAGCGGCCTGTACTGGTCGGTCCGCTTCACGCCTGACGGCAGCGGCCTGTATTACACGCGCGATACCCGCCAGGGCACGCTTCTCTACCTGCATGCGCTGGGCACGCGGAACTCCCGCGACACGCTGCTGTTCGGGCGCGAGTTCTACGGCGAGCCGCTGGGCCCCAACGACCTGTTCACCGCCGATGTGACCGACGACGGCCATTATCTTGTGGTCACCGTGGAGCGCGGCGTGCCGCCGAGCCGCGTGGATATTGTCTTTCGCGATCTGACCCGGCCGGAGTCGCCGTTCGAGGTTCTGGTGTGGGGGCTGGACGCGCGCTTCTCCGCGGTCTATGCCAAGAGCGGGTGGTATGTGAAGACCGACTACAAGGCCCCGATGGGGCGCATTCTCAAGGCCGATCCCGGCGTCCTGCCCGACGCGTGGAAGACGATCGTTCCCGAGGCGCGGGACGTGATCGACGATTTTTCCATCGTGGGCGGCAAGGTCTACGTGGTGCGGCTGAAGGATGTGAAGTCGGAGACCAGCGCGTATACGCTGGACGGCAAGCCGGTGGGCACGGTCGCCTACGACGGCATCGGCTCTGCCTCGGCGGTGCGCGGCAGAACCGCCGGCCGCTACGGGTTTTTCAGCTTTCAGTCGTTCATTCAGCCGCCCACCATCTACCGGCTGGATACGGTCACGGGCAAGCGGGAGATTTTTGCCCAGCCCAAAGTGCCCTTCGACAGCAGCCAGTTCGAGATCAAACAGGTCTTTTACAAATCAAAGGACGGCACGCGCGTTCCCATGTTCATCGCCGGCAGGAAGGGCCTGCCGCAGGACGGCACGGAGCGGCTGCTGATGACCGGCTACGGCGGCTTCAACGTCAGCAGCACCCCGGAGTGGAACCCGGCCTTCGCCTGGTGGATGGCGCAGGGCGGCTGGTTCGCGCTGCCCAATCTGCGCGGCGGCGGCGAGTACGGCGAACACTGGCATCAGCAGGCCATGTTTGAGAAGAAACAAAATGTCTTCGACGACTGGTTTGCCGCGGCCGCTTACCTGATCGCCAACAAATACACGTCGCCCGCGCACTTCGCCATCACCGGCCGCTCCAACGGCGGCCTGCTGATGGGCGCGGCCATTACTCAGCACCCCGAGCTTTTTTCCGCCGTCGTGTGCGGCTATCCGCTGCTGGACATGCTGCGCTATCAGAAGTTTCTGCAAGGCTCGCACTGGATCACCGAATACGGCTCTTCCGACGACGAAAAGCAGTTCTCCTACCTGCTGAAATATTCGCCCTACCAAAACGTGAAGGCGGGGAAGGCGTATCCCGCCGTGCTGTTGTTCACCGGCGACAGCGACACGCGGGTCGATCCGCTCCACGCCCGCAAGATGACAGCGCTGTTGCAGGCGGATTCGTCCAGCGGCCGCCCCGTCCTGCTGCATTACAGCCTCGCCGGGGGGCACTCGGAGGGCGTCAGCGTGGAGCAGCAAATACAGGACGACGCCGACCAGCTCGCCTTCCTATGGACGGAAACGGGACAGCCCAAAGCGGCCAGGTAGTCCCACGCTCCCCCCGGACTGTTCGCGTGGGTACAGGCCCGCCGTGAATTCAAGCAATTCAGGGGTGCATCCGATAGAGGAGAGGTGGGACCCGAACAGGAGTCCCCTGGGCGGTCTTTTTGACCGGGAGCGTTTCGCGCGCGGAGCGGACCGGGAGGCGTGTCCGGCCCCTTGGGCCACACCGCGCGAGACAGAGGGCCGGGCGCACCCAGAAGAAGCGGAATACACGGCGGCGACGCCGGCGCCGGAGTCATGATGCAGGATTTAGAGCTGGAAGCCATTCACGCAAGCCGGCAACAGGAGGCTGACAGACTGGCTGTACTCAACTCGATCGGAATCCTCGATACCCCGCCGGAGCCTGCCTACGACGCCATCACCCGGCTGGCCGCCGAATACTTCCGCGCCGATTCGGCTTCGCTCGGTTTTGCCGACGACAGCCGCGTGTGGATCAAGTCCTGTTGGGGCAACACCATTCGCGAACTTCCGCGCCAGAACTCCATCTTCGATATGGTGCTCGCGGCCGACGGTCCGGTGGTGATTCCGGAGATTCACAAACATCGCCGCATGAACGGGCATCTGTTGCTGGCGAGACATCCGAATCTGGTCTTTCTCGCCGGCGTTCCCATACGCTCCTCCGGCCGCAAGATCCTGGGAGTGTTGATCGTTTTCGCCAATCAGGCGCGGCAGTGCGTGACCGCCGACGAAGTGCAGATGCTGGAAAGCCTGGCCGACATCGTGTCCGGCCAGCTGGAACTGCGCAAACTGCGCAAGGCCTTCGCCGGAGACGGATTGCGCCGGCCGCGTGCCGCCGAAAAAAGCGCCGCCGCGCCATCCTGGCCTCGCAGCTCCGACCTGCGCCGCGCTCTGGACCGGCGCGAGTTTGTGCTCCACTACCAGCCGGAAGTCGATCTCGGCACCCGCAAGATCGTCGGCCTCGAGGCGCTGGTCCGCTGGCAGCATCCCGAGCGGGGGCTGATTCCACCCATGCACTTCATTCCCCAGGCGGAAGAGAACGGAATGATTCTGCCCCTGGGCGACTGGGGCCTTTCGGAGGCCTGCAACCAGATTCAGGCCTGGAACCGCGCCGATTCCAGCAACTGCTCCCTGCGGGTCTGCGTCAATCTCTCCGCCCGCCAGTTCTCCCGCGAGGGGCTGGCTGACCACGTGGAATCGCTGCTGCTGCAGGCCGGCGTCGACAGCCGCCAGCTGGGCCTGGAGATGACCGAGTCCAGCCTCATTCCCAACATGAGCACCGCGCTGGAAGTCCTGGGAGGCCTGCGGACTCTGGGCATCTCCCTTCTCATGGACGACTTTGGCACCGGCTACAGCTCGCTCAACCACCTCCACTCCTTTCCCTTCGACGTGCTCAAAATCGACCGCTCCTTCGTGAGCCGCATGACGGACGGGGATCAGCCGCTGCAGATTGTGCGCACCATCATCGAACTGGCGCGGGTGCTGGGCATGGACGTGGTCGCCGAAGGCATCGAGACCCGCGAACAGTATCGGCTGTTGCGGCAGATGGGCTGCCGGTTCGGCCAGGGCTACCTGTTTGCCCGGCCCATGACGGCTGAAGCAGTCTCCGATCTGATCCGGCTTCCGGGTCGCATTCTCCCCGATCCGGAAGAGTCGATTCCCGCCGCCGCGGGAAGCCAGGCTTAAGGCGGTTCTCCAGTTTCTATAGAGTTTCTGGCATTGTGCGGGGTGGCTCTTTTGAGGAAAAGCCACTCGACCGCATGGGCTTCGCTCTACGTGAATTGGAGAACCGCTTAGCCGCGCCTGCGACTTTTTCATTTTGAAACAAACGGCACTCCGTCCCGATGTGGGAATCCCTGCGCCTCCACACCGACGAAATTCCTCAAGCTTGCTTCCGGGCCCACGTATGCTTCTCCCCATGCAGGCCCCCGCAGCAGCTTCGCCCACGCTTTCCGACGCCAGTTTTGCCAGTCTGCTGGCTGCGCTGGCCGCGCCTGCGCCCAAGTCAGGGGCCTCCGGCGACCGGGACGCCCAGGAAGTGGTCTATACGCCCTTGGTTGGCCGCGACGGGTCTTTGCCGCAGAAGAAGAAATCCGCGCCCGCATGGAACGAGGACGATCTCGGCGACGACATCGCCACGCTCAGCTACGAGCAGGCTCTGCGCACGCACGCGCGCTATCGCCCTGCCCAGGGCGAAGATTCGCCGCTTCCGCAAGACGAGCATGCCGGGCCACTCCCTCGTCAGGAGGCTCCGGCCCGCGCCGGCGCGGCGTCCGCGCTCGCGGTGAGTGCGCCGCCGGCCCAGAATCGAGCCGTTTCGTATGAATCCGCGGCAGCAAAACACGGCCTCGCCACGCTCGAGGAGAGCCGCAAGGCAGCCAGCATCACGATTCGCCTGAGCAAGGCCGAATGCGCTCAACTGCATGAGCGCGCCGCCGAAGCCGGGCTCACTGTTTCAGCCTATCTGCGCTCCTGCGCCTTCGAGGCGGAGAGCTTGCGCGCGCAGGTCAAGTTCGCCCTGGCGGAACTCCGGTCAGCCGGAGCCAAGGAAGAGAAAAGAACCGGGGAAGAGAAAAAAGCCGGCAAGCCGGCGGCGTCTTCCGCGCCCTCGGTCTCCTGGTGGGCCAGGCTCTTTCCGCGCTGGACCAGCCAGCGTCGCACCGCACACGCCTAGGCCCCAATCCGTTCCGTTCTTATTCCACTTCCAGCACCAGGCACTTCAGGTACTCGGTCTCCGGCAGGTTCAGCACCACGGGATGGTCGAGGGCCGCGCCGCGCCGCTCCAGCAGGCGCACGCGCCGGTGGGCATCGGCGGCCGCCGAGGCCACGGCGCCCTCCAGATCCGCCCAGCCCACATGGTGCGAGCAGGAGCAGGTGACGAGCAGGCCGCCGGGGCGCATCATGTGCAATGCGCGCAGATTCATCTCCTTGTAGCCGCGCATGGCGCCTTCGACCGCCCGCCTGGTCTTGGCGAAGGCCGGCGGATCGAGGACGATGGCGTCGAACCGCTCGCCCGCGTCTGACCAGTTGCGCAGAATCTGGAAGGCGTCGGCCTCCACCCAGTCCACCTCCGCAGTGAGGCGGGCGCGATTGGCCTCGAGATTCCGCTCCGCCACCTCCAGCGAGGCACGCGAGGCGTCGATCCCCGTCACCCGGCGGCACACCTGGGCCAGATGCAGCGCAAAGCCGCCCTGGTAGCAGCAAACATCGAGCGCGCGGCCTCCCTCGGCCCAGTTCGTCGCGCCTAGCCTCTGCGCCCACTCCCGCGCGGCAGCGTAGTTGGCGCGCTGGTCGAGGAACGCGCCGGTCTTCTGCCCCGCGTTGGCGTCAAAGTGAAACAGCAGGCCATTCAGCCGGAACTGGGTGCGGGTTACGGGCGCGGCCGGATCTTTGGACCACAGGGGCCCGAGGTCCGGCGCGGCCATCCCTTCCAACTCGCGCATGCGCGGGTCGGGCCGCTCCAGAATGGATGCCGGCGTCAGTTCTTCGCCCAGGACGCGCGCGCAGATCTCGCGCACCGCGCCCGAGTCCAGCCCTTTGGTCAAGAGCTGAAGAATCACCAGGTCGCCGTACTTGTCGGCCACCAGGCCGGGAAGCTCGTCGGCCTCGCTGAAGCACAGGCGGCAGGAGTCGGTCTGCTCGTTCAGCAGGGGCTTTCGCCGGGCAATCGCAGCGCGCAGACGGGCTTCCAGCAGCTTCAGCCATCCGGCCTGGTCCAGGGCCTCGCGCGACACCAGGCGCAGCGCAATCTGGGACGAGGGACTGTAGAGCGCCGTGCCCAGCAGCAGCCCGCGGCTGTCGGCCACCGGCAGCAGCGCCGGCGGCTCGCCCGCGCCGGCTTCCAGCGATTCGATGTCGGAGGCGTAGACCCAGAGATGGCCCGCCCGCAGCCGGTCGGCGGCGCGTCGGCTCACGCGGGCTCCGGGGCCGAAAAAAGCAGTTTCCTGGGCCTTGTCTAAGGTATGGCTTGCGGCAGGGCTTGTAGCTGGGCAGAAGGCAGGAGCTTTTGGCTCCGGGGCGCGCTTCTCCGGGCGACGGGGCGGGGGAGGGGTCTCGTGCTTGCGGTCAGAAGGCGCCGCGGGCTTGGCAGCCTTGGGCGCCTTCGGGTTTGTGGCAGGTCGGGGCTTGTGCGGCTTGGTCATTGGCTCCCTTGGGCTCTCCGGGCCCCAGGCAGGGAGCAGACGGGCCGACGGCCCTTACTTTGCCCCGATGTTACTCTGCCTGGATGCTTTTCAGGTAGCGGCTCAGATTGGTGACGCGGAGCTGTCTGTCCTGAGTGTTGACCCGATCCATCTTACCAAGGATGGGGCCCCACACGGGCATCTGTGCCGAGCCGTGGGCCGGGATGTCGGGACCGAATTGCAGCACGGCCACGATGTGCGTGCCGGGAAATTTCCCGTCATTCTTTCTGCTCAGCAACGTCAGGTCCGTGGGCGGCGTCTTCAGCGCGTTGGCGGCGGGGCCATGGCCCTTGCCGTCCAGGCCGTGGCACGGCGCGCAATAGTCGGCGTACATCTGCTTGCCGCTTGCCGGTGAAGTCCGGTTGACCGGGATGATTACCTTTGTTTGGGTTTGATCTGCATAGACCATGCCCGCGGCGACCGCCGCGGCTAGGGCTACAAGGAATAGGCGTTTCAACATAAGTCCCTCGGTTCTGAACCTCCAGGGGCTGTTGCCGCGGCCCGCAAAGTGGCGCCCCGGCGGTGTCAGCAGGCCCCGGTCCGAAGCGAACTGTACGCCTCTCCTGGGGTGCCCAGGCAGTGATGGCGAACACGTCAGGGGGTGCGACGCGGCCCCGGCGAACTCCTGTGCCCAAAGAGGAACGCAGGGGTTCATCCGCCGCAAACGCCTCAGGCCTATAATGAAGCATGGCGACAGTCCCGCAGCCCGTCCCCGCGGATAAACGCAGCGCCCCCCCGGCGTCTTCGGGGCAGGCCGCGGCTGCTTTGCGCTCCCCGGACCAGGCCTCGATCGACCAGCGTTTTGAAGCGCTTCTCCGCCACGTGCAGGCCAACCGCCCCAGTGAAGACGTCACTCTCATCCGCAAGGCGTGGGATTTCTGTGTGCAGCACCACAAGGGCCAGATGCGGGCTTCCGGCGAGCCCTACATCGTGCACCCGCTGGAGGTGGCCGAGGTGCTGGCCGAGATGAAGATGGACTCGACGGCCATCGCCGCCGGGCTGCTCCACGACGCCGTCGAGGACACGCCCGCCACCAGCGAAGAAATTGAAGCCGGCTTTGGCGACCAGGTGGCCCACATCGTCGAGGGCGTCACCAAGATCGACAAGATCCAGTTCGCCAACCGCGAAGACCGTCAGGCTGAAAACGTGCGCAAGATGCTGCTGGCCATGGTGTCGGACGTGCGCGTGGTGCTCATCAAGATGGCCGACCGGCTGCACAACATGCGCACCCTGGAGCACCTGCAGCCGGACCGCCAGGAGGCTATCGCCCGCGAGACACTCGATATTTACGCCCCCCTGGCCCACCGCCTGGGCATGGGCAAGGTGCGCGGCGAGCTGGAGGACCTGGCCTTCCGCTACACCGATCCGGTCAGCTACGAGCAGGTGGCGGCGGCCGTCGAGTCCCGCCGCGCCGAGGGCGAGCAGTTCCTGCGCGGGGTCGAGGAGACGCTGGTCGAGCAGTTGCGCGAAAACAACATCCAGGCCCGCGTCGAGTGGCGCATCAAGCGCCTTTACTCCATCTATCAGAAACAGCAGCGCACCAAGGTCACCTTCGACCAGGTCTACGACTTGCTTGCCGTCCGCGTCATCACCCAGGACGTGGCCTCCTGCTACGCCGTCTTCGGGCTCATTCACACCCTGTGGCGGCCGGTGCCGGGGCGCATCAAGGATTTCATCGCCATGCCCCGCGCCAATCGCTACCAGTCGCTGCACACCACGGTCATCGGCGAGGGCGGACACCAGTTCGAAGTGCAGATCCGCACCGAGGAGATGCACCGCATCGCCGAAGAAGGCATCGCCGCCCACTGGAAGTACAAGGCCGGCGAAGGCGCCGTGACCACCCGCGACGAGGAGCGGCTCAACTGGATCCGCCAGCTGGTCGAGTGGCAGAAGGAGATGACCGACCCCAACGAGTTCCTCTCCAGCCTGAAGATGGACCTCTATCCCGACGAGGTCTACACCTTCACGCCCAAGGGGAAGGTGGTTGTGGTTCCGGCCGACGGCACGCCCATCGACTTTGCCTACACCATTCACACTGAGGTGGGCAACACCTGCGTGGGCGCCAAGGTCAACGGGCGCATGGTGCCCCTGCGCACCAAGCTGCGCACCGGCGATATTGTCGAGATTGTCACCCAGAAAGACCACAAGCCCAGCCGCGACTGGCTCACCTTCGTCAAGAGCCCGCGCGCGCGCAACAAGATCAAGCACTGGCTCAACGAGGACCAGCGCGCGCGCGCCGTCGAGATCGGTCGCAAGCTGCTGGAGCGCGAGGCGCGCAAGTTCAAGGTGCCGATGAGCCAGATCGACGACCGCGATCTGGGCCGCATCGCCAACGAATACGGCGTGGCCACCGCCGCCGACCTGCTGGCCACCCTGGGCCAGGGCAAGCACTCCGCCCACCAGGTGCTCAACAAGCTGGCTCCTGGCTTCGCCAGCCTGGCCGGCGCCGAAGTGCTCCCGGAGACGAAACCCGGCGGCGAAGCGGGCATGTCGGACGCGGTGCGCAAGCTGCACCTCACCGGCTCCGACTCGCTGCAGGTGGAGGGACAGAACGACCTGCTCGTCTATCGCGCGCGCTGCTGCAATCCCATCCGCGGCGAAGAAATCATCGGTTACGTGACGCGCGGCAAGGGCGTGGCCGTCCATGCGCGCAGTTGCCCCAACGTGCAGAACCTGCTCTACGAGAGCGACCGCCGCATCGCCGTCGAGTGGTCGCGCGTGGGCGACGGAATTGCCGGCCGTCCCCAGCGCTATCCGGTCAAGATCACCGTCTTCTGCGACGACCGCGCGGGCATGTTGAAGGAACTGACCGCCGTCATCTCCGACGACAACACCAACATCCGCGGCGTGGACATTCGCCGCGACGAGAACGGCGAAGCCATCATCGAGTTTGTGGTCGAGGCCGAAGACCTGCACCACCTCAACCGCATGGTCCTCGGCATTCGCCGCGTCAGCGGCGTGCGCGCCGTGCAGCGCACGCAGAAGCTGTAAGCGCCGCCCTTTCCGGCTCAGCCCCCGCGCCGGCCAGTCCTCCTCAACCGCCCGGTTCAGGATTCGGGAAGAAGTTTCCGCGAAGGGTCAGGCCAGGACCGGAAAAAGCCCGGATCGAGAAATGGCGTATTCCTGCTGGATCTCTCGAGCCCAACTCAATGCAGTCGTCACTGGAGAAACGGGATTGCTGACCCGGACAGGGAAGCCGTCATAGGTTTTTCCGTCCAGGTCCCGGCCCGCCCTCTTTTTCCGGACTCCACCCCACTGCTTAAAAAAGAAGGGCACTCCGGCGTCATTGCACTGGTCGCGAATTGAAGTAACCCATTCCTTTTGCAAGGGTCTGGCGCCATGGCCGCTCTCTCCGCCGACGATGACCCAATGGATACCGTCCATATTCAAGCGCCCCAAGCCCTCAAGCAGAGGCTCAATGGATAGGAATCTGACTGCGGCAGGCGATTTTTGCAAATCGTGCAGACGCGGGAGACCGTGTTGCTTGTTTTCGACGCTGACACCCCACCAAATGTGCCGAACCGATGCGGCAAATCGTAAACTGCCTCGCAACAGACTTGCCATGCGGGCGGACCGCTTTGTAAGTATCTGATAGGTGTGCCATTCAGCCTTCACCATCACTCTGGCGACCGCCTCAATGTATTCGTCTGGGACTCCGTCGTGAAAGAGGTCGCTCATGGAGTTCACAAAAATCATCTTGGGCGTCTGCCAGCGCAGCGGCTCGGCGAGTTTCTCAGGAACGAGTCGAAGGTCGAAGCCCTGCTCGTAGGGATGGCCCGGCACGCCGCGAAATCTCTCCGCGAAGACCTCCGCATAGCAATGCTTGCATCCGGGGCTGATCTTCGTGCAACCGCGAACGGGGTTCCAGGTTGCGTCCGTCCATTCGATGGTGGAATGTTCAGCCATTCTGAATCTCCCCGCGGTGCGTGTATTTGGCGAAGATGTCTTTCACAATCTTGTCTGCAGTTGGTTGCTGAGCGGCAAAAAACAAAAAATAAACGACGGCTCCTTTGCTATTGCGCATCGGCATCGGCTCGGGGACATGTTTGAACCCTGCTGCCGTTTTCAGCCGGACTCTGAATGCCTCCGCTATTTCTTCATTGGAAGTCTTTTCCTGCATCTCCTCAAACAAACCCTGTGTTGTTTGATAGGCAGCGTCTTCCCAGGAGTTGTCTCCCCAAAACTTTGTCATTCGCTCGCGTTGAAGTTCCGAAACGCGCTCTGATTTGTGCCAAAGGACGTTTCTGTTCATATCCATGACGGGGAAATTCAGGAAAATTTCTATGACCTTCGATTCACCCGCCATCCGGATTGTTTCCCAGTTCAGGTGCAGTCCATAGGGGTCAAGAATGCAAAGCGCCCGCTGACGATTCGCATAGCTGATTTTTGGGAAGACTTTGCTGATGAGGACTTCGTTGCAGTCCCCGTGGTACACGTGAACATCCGGTCTTCCAGCCGACAGCCTCTTCAGTTCCGACGCTCGACTCTCATCGCTATCGACGAAGTAGAAAGAATCGAAAGGGGGATCAACTGCAAGAGCTCGTGTCGGGCTCCCCTCAATAATCCTATCTGAGCCTTTTGCCGTATGGTGCCCTGCTCCTGCGAAGCCATCAATGTAGATCGGGCGCAGTTGTTTCGAGCGGAGGATTTGATTGTAGGGCTTGGCGTATTCCTCAAGGATTGAGAGCTTCACCTCAGACCAGTAGCCAATCTCATCGATTTTCAATTCGGTGCTCATATTGCCGGCAAGTTTCGCTCTTTATTCACCTTGTCGTCAAGCAAATAAGCTGCGAATCCGGGGCCCGTAATACTTGTGTGCAACAGGCAAGTCACATAACCCAACTAGAATTGGAAACGAAATGGCGAAAAAACTTCGTGTGGGGATTTTGTTTGGCGGGCGCAGCGGCGAGCATGAGGTTTCGCTGCTGTCGGCGGCTTCGATTCTGAAGGCGATCGATCGCAAGAAGTTCGACGTGGTGCCCATCGGCATCACCAAAGAGGGCCGCTGGCTGGCGGCCGGGGACGCGCACAATCTGCTGGCGGGCGCGGAGGCGCGGCCTCTGCGCGCCGGCGACCCCGAGGCCACGCCCGGCGCCCGGCAGCTCCACGAGGGCATTCCCACGCTGATGGCGCCCGAGCCCGGTCCTCAAGGCCCGGAAGGGAAGGCGATCGATGTGGTGTTTCCCGTGCTGCACGGGACTTTCGGCGAGGACGGCACCATTCAGGGGCTCTTCGAGCTGGCCGGCATCGCCTACGTCGGCTCCGGCGTGCTGGGCTCGGCCGCGGGCATGGACAAGGATGTGATGAAGCGGCTTTTCGTCCAGGCCAAACTGCCCATCGTGCGCCACGTGACGCTGCTGCGCGCCGACTGGGAAAAATCGCCGCGCAAGGCCATCGCCCAGGTGGAGGCCGCGCTCAAGTACCCGCTCTTTGTGAAGCCGGCGAATCTGGGCTCCTCGGTGGGCATCAGCAAGGCTCACGACCGCAAGGAGCTGGGGCCGGCGCTCGACCTGGCCGCACGGTACGACCGCAAACTGATCGTCGAGCAGGGCGTGGGCGGCAAAAGCTCTGCGGCCCGCGAGCTGGAGGTGGCCGTGCTGGGCAACGACGACCCGCAGGCCAGCGTGGTGGGCGAGATCATCCCCGGCAAGGAGTTTTACGACTACGAGGCCAAGTATCTGGCCGAGGGCTCGGTGCCGGTGATCCCGGCCAGGCTGAGCAAGGCCGAGTCCAAGCAGATTCGCGAAATGGCGGTGGCCGCCTTCCGCGCCTGCGACCTCGCTGGCCTGGCCCGCGTGGACTTCCTTATGGAGCCGGACGGCAAGCGGCGCATCTTCCTGAACGAAGTGAACACCATGCCCGGCTTCACCCGCATCAGCATGTACCCCAAGCTCTGGGAGGCCTCAGGAATCGCGTACAAGGACCTGATTTCGCGGCTCATTGAGCTGGCTCTCGAACGCCAGCAGGAGAAGAACCGCACCAGCTACAGCAGGGAATAGGAAACAGCAGTCCATCTTTCGGCATCCAACCAGCGAGAGGGGAGAAATGCGACGCGGGCCAGCGCACTTCGCGTTCCATGCGGCCTTTCTTCCCCGTTTTCTGTTCCCTGGTCGCTGCCGTGGCTTATGCTAACCGTGAGGAACCTGCACGATGACTCTGCTCGACGCTCCCGCTTTTGACGAAGCCCGCTACCAGCGCAACCGTACGATCCTTTTCAGCGGCGTGGGATTATTTGTGGTGCTGTTGATCGGCGGATGGTTCATCTCCGGCATGCCCGTCGATTGGCCCTGGAACTGGTGGACCCACTTCCGTGCGCGCGCCACCGCAAACCAGTTCCTCACCGCCGTGGAGCACAACGACCTGCAGAAGGCCTACGGCATCTGGTTTCACGATCCGGACTGGCAAAAGCACCCCGAGCGGGACCAGACCTATCCCTTTGCCAGATTTGAGCAGGACTGGAGTTCCACCAGCCCGCAGAACACCTACGGCATCATCCGCAGCCACAAGATCGTGGCCGCCCGCATCTCCGGCAATGTGCTGCTGATGGGAATCTACATCAACGGACTCAAGAGCAATCCGCTCTTCCTGAACTACGACCCCAAGACGCACACGCTGGGCTTCTCGCCGGTCGAGTTGTACCTGGGACCATAGCGGGGGCTGTAGCCGCTCGCTCTCAACTGGAGAGCGTCTTCAACTCCGCGAGCGTCTTCTCCAGGCTGGCCGCATCTTCCACGTTCAGCGTCTTCAGCCCCGGATCGATCTGCTTCAGCAGCCCGCAGAGAACTTTTCCCGGGCCGGCCTCGATGAAGGCCGTGGCTCCGGCCGCCACCAGCGCCTGCATGCAGTCCACCCAGCGCACCGTGCCGGTGACCTGGCGGATGAGCGCGTCGCGCGCGGCTTCGACCGCCGTCACCAGCCCGCCGGTCACGTTGGCGGCCACGGGAAAGCGTGGCTCTCCCAGCGGCAGCCCGGCCAGCACCCGCGCCACTTCTTCCTGCGCCGGCTGCATCAGGGCGCAGTGGAAGGGCGCGCTCACCGGGAGCATCACGGCGCGGCGCGCGCCTTTGGCCTTGGCCAGCGCGGCGGCCTTTTCCACAGCCGCCAAAGCCCCGGAGATCACCGTCTGCCCCGGCGAGTTCAGATTGGCCGAGGCCACGGTAAGGCCGGTTTCCGCGGCGGCTTCGCGGCAGGCTTCCGCCACCTGATCGGCGTCCAGAGACAGCACCGCGGCCATTGCGCCCTGCCCGGCGGGAACCGCCTGCTGCATGGCCCGGCCGCGGGCCTTCACGGCGCGCACCGCGTCGGCAAAGCGGAGCGTTCCGGCGGCCACGTGAGCGCTCCACTCGCCCAGCGAGTGCCCGGCGGCCAGGGCCGGCTCCACGCCGTGCGCGGCCAGCACGCGCCAGGCGGCCACGCTGACGGTCAGAATCGCAGGCTGGGTGTTTTCGGTCAGCTTCAGGTCTTCTTCCGGACCCTCGAAGCAGAGCCGCGAAAGCGCGAAGCCGCAGGCCTCGTCGGCCTCGGCAAAGGTTTCAGCGGCAATGGGAAAGCGTTCGGCGAGTGCGCGGCCCATGCCAACGGCCTGCGACCCCTGCCCCGGAAAGAGAAATGCGAGTTTGGTGGTCATTCCAGAGAGGATTGTAACGGAAGCGGGGGCGGACAACAGCGGCGAGGAAATCTCGCGCGGTATCCGTTAGTTCCAGCGGCTCTTGTCGTTCTGGTCTTCGTCAATCTGCTTGCCATTGCCGTCGAAGCGCACGGTGCGCCCCTGGGAGCGCATGTAGACCTCGAACTTGCGCGCGGCGCGGCGGCGCTTCCAGCGGTAATAGCGGTTGCGCAACCCATACCAGTGCTCGCTGAGCCGGATCGAGACCCCGCGGCGCGGCGCCACGCGGACGTAAAGCCAGCCAGCCAGCGCGCCGCCCAGCTCGGCAAAGGCGTAGAAGCGCTGCGCGCCGAAGAGCATGGCGATGGCCAGCAGACCAAAGATGACCGCCATGTAGCGGGCCTTGATGCCGATGGTGAAAAACAGCAGGAACTCCATGTCGCCGTAAAGCAGCCCGATGGCCACCAGCAGCCCGAAGATGCCCCCGAAGCAACCCGTCAGCAGGGCCGGGGCCACATTCAGGTGGAGGAGAGCTCCGCCCAGGTAGAGCGCCACGGCGGCCACTGCCGTTCCCAGCACCGAGACGGCGTAGAGGCCCATGATCCAGGTATCGCCGTGCAGGCTCTCCAGAAAGCCGGCCAGAAACCACAGCGACAGCAGCTCAAAGAGCGTGCCGAGCAGCGTGGGGTGGATGAGGCTGTAGGTGAGCGGTTGCCACAGCCAGCCATGCAGAAAGCCGCCGGGTGCAAAGGCCAGCAGGGCGGCCCATCGCTCCGCCACGCCGGGAAACGCCATCATCCCCACCGTCAGCACAAAAAATGCGCCAAGGTTCCATAGCACCAGGCGGCGGGTGGCGCCGCGGAAGTCGGGGAAGGCGAACGGGGTGGTGCCAATCCTGCGCATGGTAGTCCACAGGGTAAATCGTGGAGTGGGCGGGTGTCATGGAAATTGCCGTGCGCGCCGGCGCGGCCCGCCCGTTACGGAACCACCACCAGCCCGCGATGCCCGGCCGCGTCCACGGCGCGCACGCCGAAGATCACGTTGTCTTTGGAGATAGGCAGGGTCACGGTCACCGGCGCTCCGGCCGCCGGCGGATCGACCGTGCGCACGAATTGCCAGTCGGGGGCCGTCGTCTCCCGCCATAAAACTTCATAGTGCGCGATGGCGGCCCCGGCCGGCGGCTCCCAGGTCAGGGTGGCGCTGTTTTCCAGATTCTCGTTCTCCAGGGCCACCTTGGCCGGTTCGCCGGGCGCGGAGGCCAGCGTGGCCAGTGCAGCCGCGTTCAGGCGGGCCACTTTGGCGACGTAGTTGTAGTCGACAAACCGCGGCAGATCGCCCAGGATCGGCGCCCCGGAGCCGGCCGGCGGAATGACGACGTTCTGGTGCTCATGGTTGTAGTCCTCGCGCCACTCGGTAAAGCGAACGGCCGCGAAACCCTGCTGGTTGAAGGATTCATGGTCGCCGCCGCGCAGGTAGCGGTCGGGCCGGGCGACAAGAGACGCGCGGAAGGCCTTGCTTTCGCGGGCCGGGAAGTAGCTGCGGGCCGTGTCTGCGATGGCGCGGGCCAGCTCGCGGCTGGACGAGTCGTTTTCCTTGCCCAGCGCGCGGATGCGGCGGATCTCGGCAGGGGTGGCGGTCTCCGGAATGCCTTCAGAAAAAACGCGGACGCGGTCTTTGAGCTGCAGCGTGTCGCCGGGCGTGGTGTTGCCGCCCACGATGTCGTTGTTGAGCACGGCCTCCAGTTGCCAGCCCTGGTCGCGCGCCAGTTGAGCCAGATGGGCGGAGCCGACCAGACCCTGCTCCTCGCCGGCCACGGCCACAAAGATCACTGTCGCCGGAAAGCGCATTGTGCTCAGCGCCCTGGCACATTCGAGCGACACGGCCACGCCCGAGGCGTCGTCGTTGGCGCCGGGAGCCGCGCCGCGCGCGTCAAAATTGCTGGAGTCGCGCGAGTCGTAGTGTCCCGTCACCAGGTACATGCGCTTGGCCTGGACCGGGTCAGCGCCGGGCAGCACGGCGTAGACATTCGTAATGCGCGTGGGCCGCGGGATGCGGCCGCCCCAGGAGCTGGACGAATCCGCAATAAAGACGTCGCGGTGGACCTGGAGGCAGCCGCCGCACCGGCGCGAAATCTGCTCGAACTGGCCGGCGATCCAGTCCGCCGCGGCGTTGATCCCCTGGCCCGGCCCCAGGTCCGTCTCCATGCTGGAAAGTGTGCTGCGGGTGCCAAACCCAACCAGCGTTTGAATCGTCTGTTCTATACGCGCCGGCTCAATGGCCGCAAGCGCGCGCGCAATGGCGGGGTCGGGCGCGGCCGGGCGCACGGGCGTGGCGTGGAGCAGAAAATCTGGCTGCGCGGCGCAGCAAGATGCCCCCAGCGCGAGGCACAAAAGGAGAACCGTTTGAGACAATTGCATTGCGTTTGCTCCATTCCGGGCAACTTCGATTCCCGGTGCCGGTTCCGCCACTTGACCTGGGGCCGGTTTGTCTCTAAAACTAGCGGAGTCGTACCGGGAAGTATCGTCATCCTACATCACGAAACACGAAATCCCGTGGAAAGAAAGAGAGGAGGCCGCCGTGCCCAGCTGTCCTGAATGCGAGAATGTTCTTGACGTCGAAGTGGACGAACTGGAAGAGGGCGACATGGTCGTCTGCGACGAGTGCGGAACAGAATACGAGGTCGTCGGCGTGGAACCGCTTGAGTTGACGCGGGTGGGCGAAGGCTACGACGATGAAGAGGAGCTTCTGGAAGAAGAGGAGGAAGAGTGAAGGACAAGCGCGCAACATGGATCGCCGGGGTGGCGTTTGCCGCTCTTGCGGCCGGATTGATTCCCCTGGCGCCGCACGACGGTCTACTGCAAGCGCCCATGGCCCAGGCGCAGAATCTGGGTCAACGCACCGTGTCGGGCAACGTGCTGGACGGTAATTCGGCCCCCGTCGTCGGCGCCACGGTCTTCCTCAAAAACCAGAAAACAAAGTCCATTCGCAGCTACACCTCCACCAAAGACGGCCGCTTCTACTTTGCCCAGGTGAACATGGCGGAGGACTTTGACCTGTGGGCCGAAAAAGGCGGCCGCAAGACGGAAACCAAGACTGTCAGCTCCTGGGACGCGCGCAAAAACTTCGTCGTGGAACTGAAAATGAAGTAGGCGGCAGACCTGCGGCATCCGCCCGATGCCGCAACCCGCTCAGCCGTCCAGCTTTTTCGTCACCAGCTCATTCAGCATCGCCGGGTTGGCCTGCCCCTTCGACGCCTTCATCACCTGGCCCACAAAAAATCCCGCCACCGTCTTCTTGCCGCCGCGATACTGCTCGACCTGTTTGGGGTTGGCGGCGATCACCTCGTCGATCAGCGCTTCGATCGCCGAGACGTCGGTGATCTGCTCCGGCTTTTCGCGCGCGTAGACGGCAGCGAAGTCCTCGCCCTTCTCGAAGCACGCGTCGAAGAGCTGCTTCAGCTGCTTGGAGCTGATTTTTTCCTCATCCAGCAGATCGGCGGCCAGCACCACGCCGGCGATCGACACCGGCGACTGTTCCTGCTCCAGGCCCAGCGCCTTCAACCGCCCGCCCAGCTCGCTCAGCAGCAGGTTGGCCACGCGGCGAGGGCTGCGCGCGGTGCGCGCGGCGGCCTCAAAGCGATCGGCGAAGGCGCGGTCGGCGGTCAGCGTGGCCGCGTCCTTGGGGTTCAACTCGTACTCGGCAATCATGCGCGCGCGGCGGGCTTCGGGCAGCTCAGGGAGTTTGCTCCTTGCCTCGGACAAAAATTCAGGTGAAACCAGCAGCGGCGGCAGGTCCGGCTCGGGAAAGTAGCGGTAGTCGTGCGCCTGCTCCTTTGAGCGCATGGAGTAGGTGCGTCCCTCGGCGGCGTTCCACAGCCGGCTCTCCTGGGTTACGCGCCCGCCGGACTCGAGGACCTCGATCTGGCGCTCGATCTCGTACTCCAGGGCAGCGCGGACGAAACGGAAGCTGTTCACGTTTTTCACTTCCGCCTTGGTTCCGAAGCGCTCCGCGCCCTTGAGACGGACGCTTACATTGGCGTCACAACGGAGCGAGCCCTCCTCCATGTTGCAGTCCGAGACACCGGTGTAGAGCAGGATCTCCTTGAGCCGGGTCAGGTATTCGAAGGCCTCGTCGGGGGTGCGGATGTCGGGCTCCGAGACGATCTCGATCAGCGGCGTGCCGCAGCGGTTCAGGTCCAGATACGTGCGCGTGGCGGAGTCGGCAAAGCCGTCGTGCAGGCTCTTGCCCGCGTCTTCTTCCATGTGCAGGCGGGTGATGCCGATGCGTTTCGTGTCGCCATCCGCGGTGGGCACGTCGATCCATCCGTTTTCGGCGAGCGGCTTGTCGAACTGCGAAATCTGGTAGCCCTTGGGCAGGTCGGGATAGAAGTAGTTCTTGCGCGCGAAGATGGAGCGCGGGCGCACCTCGCAGTGGATGGCCAGCGCGGCCAGCGTGGCAAACTCGACAGCCTTCGCGTTCAACACCGGCAGCGCCCCAGGCAGCCCAAGGCATACCGGGCAGATGTTGGTGTTCGGCGCCGAGCCGAATTGATTGGCGCAACCGCAAAAGGCCTTGGTGGCGGTCAGCAGTTGCACGTGAACCTCGAGTCCGATCACGGGCTCGTACTTGGCCAGGATTTCAGGCGAAAGCGCAGCGGCAGGCATAGTTGAATTCTAGCGCGAAGCGAAAGAGTGCCGTTGGAATGCAGGGGCACTCCGTTCGCCTCGGTCCAAACTTTCTTCTGCTGTTACTCCGCCGGGTCCGTCGCCGTGAACGGCGAGCAGCAGGGCTTCTCCGTCGCGTGGAAGTTCATCAGCTCGGCGCGGATGCCGTCGGGGTCGTAGAGGTTGAACTGGTACTTGCCGTCCTTGCCGATCTTGGGCCCGTCGTCGTGGACGCCGCCGAGGCGGTTGCCGGCTTTCAGCACCTTGTAGGCCGCGGGGACCGACACTTCGCCGATGGAGAAATGGTCCAGCACGCCCAGATTGTGCTGCGTCATGTTCGCCGGAATTCCGGAACCGGAAGGCCCGCTGGTGAGCATGTATTCCAGCCAGTCGTGGCCGTTCGGAACCTGCTGGCTCACCCAGTCGATCTTGTCGTCCTTCATGCCGCCGAACCAGTACGGCCGGAAGCCGAGCAGGTCGCGATAAAACGTGTCTTCCTTGGCGCGGCTGTGCACCAGGATGCCGACATGAATGATGTGGTGGCCGATGGCATTCGGCGCGTCGGGCGCTTTGGCGTTCGCCGGCGGCTGCACAAACTCCACCTTGTTGCCTTCGGGGTCCAGAACGGCGAACCAGCGGCTGCCGTCCGAGCCACTCATCACCTTGGCCGGCGTCTTCCATCCCTTGGCGGCCAGGTATGCGCGCATGCCCTCCGCGCTGACGGTGTTGTAGGCGGTGTGGTCCAGGCGGTTGATGCCCGAGCCCGGCGGCAGCGGCAGCACCTCGATATACTGCGTCGCGCTCGCCGCATAACGCACGCCCACGGGATTCTCGGGGTCGGGCAGTTTGGCCAGCCCAAGAATCTCGCGGTAATAGTGGTCCGTGGCCGCGGCGTCCGACGTGTAGACGGCCAGGTGCGAGATGCTGGTGATCTTCGGCCGCGGCGGTGCGGTCTGGGCGGCGGATGCGACGGTCAAAGCGGAAAGAAAAGCGGCGGCGAGAAACCTGGAATGCATGTTGCACCTCGAAATCTTCGGCGGGTCCACCATAAATCGATTGGACATGCGGTGTAAACTGCGTCACCGCAATCTCCTTACCCACTTTGCTGCTCCCGCGACGTACAATGCGCTCATGCGCCGCCTTAATTTCCATGCCTGCACCTCCGCACTTGCCCTTGCCGTTTGCCTCAGCCTGCCCGCCGTGGCCCAGACCCCGCTGCCCACCGCATCGCCCGCGGAGCGCGCCGAGGCCCGCGCCATTTTCAAGCAACTCGTCGAGATCAACACCACCGACACGCCCCAGGGCAACGTGACCACGGCCACCACGGCCATGGAGAAGCGTTTTCTCGACGCCGGCTTTCCTGCGGCCGACGTCCAACTGCTCGGCCCCGACCCGCGCAAGATGAATCTCGTCGTCCGCTTCCGCGCCGCGGGCACGCCGAATGAGAAGCCGGTCCTCTTCCTCTGCCACGTCGACGTGGTCCAGGCGCTGCGCTCCGACTGGCACACCGATCCGTTTGAATTCATTGAGAAGGATGGTTACTGGTACGGCCGCGGCACCCAGGACATGAAGGACTCCGACGCCGCGCTGGTGGCCACCTTCCTGCGCCTGCACCGCGAGGGCTACAAGCCCCGCCGCGACCTCATCCTGGCGCTCACGGCCGACGAGGAAGGCGGCAAGTTCAACGGCGCCGACTGGCTGGTTCGCAACCACCGCGGCTTGGTGGACGCGGCCTTCGTCATCAACCCCGATGCGGGCGGCATCGAGTTGGACCACGGCCGCGCCGTAGTGGCCGACGTCGAGGCCACGGAGAAGGTCTATTCCGACTTCCAGGTCACGGCGGTCGATCGCGGCGGCCACAGCTCGCTGCCCCGGCCCGACAACGCCATTTACGAGCTCACCACGGCCCTCAACAAGCTGGCCGCTTACTCATTTCCTTTCGAGCTGAACGCGGTCACCCGCAACTATTTTGAGAACCTCTCCAAGCGGGAGACGGGCCAGACCGCCGAGGACATGCGCGCCATCCTGGCCACTCCGCCCGGCTCACCCGAAAGTACGGCCGCCGCCGCGCGCCTCAGCGCCGAGCCCAGCTTCAACTCCAACTTCCGCACCACCTGCGTGGCCACGCGCCTGTTCGGCGGCGACGCCAACAATGCGCTGCCCCAGTTCGCCCAGGCCAACGTAAACTGCCGCATCTTCCCCGGCCACTCGCCCGAGGAGATTCGCCAGCAGTTGATCGCCCTCTTCGACGACTCCAAGCTGACCGTGAAATATGTCTCCGATGCCGGAGTGGTTTCTGACACCGCGCCCGACCGCAAGGCCATGACGCCGCCGCCGCCCATCAAGGAAGTCTTTGACCCGCTCACTCGCATCACGCAGGCGCTCTGGCCGGGCACGCCGGTCACGCCGGTGATGGAAAACGGCGCCAGCGACTCGATTTATTTCGCCCAGGCCGGCATCCCCTGCTACGGCTACTCGGCCATCGCATTGGAGCGCGACGACGACCGCGCCCACGGCCAGGACGAGCGCCTGCCCATCGACTCCTACTGGAAGTCGCTGGACTTCTTCTATTCGTTCGCCAAGGCGCTGGGCGGCGAGTGAAGGGGCCAATCGTCGCGTGGAGCAGCCGCTGCGGGCACCCGATTTTCATCGAAATCGGGTGCCTCAGACTTCACCTTTGAGACTTTGGGCCTCCCGCTCGACGCGAGGTCCCCGCTGATAAACTGACAGTACATGATCCTCCCGTTTATCCGCGAAATTTTCGCGGAGCTGGAGCACTCCTCCGCATTCGAGCGCGTACACAGGCACCTCAGCCTGGGTACGGGGCGCAGGCGTGTGTCCGGACTCACCGCCACGGCGCGTTCGCTCTACCTGCCGCTGCTGGCCCGGGCTGCGCGCCAACCCGTCCTTGTCGTGGTGGCCGACAACAAGGCCGCCGAGGCCCTGGAACCCACTCTCCGCGCCGGCTGCGAGCTGACCGGCGCCGTCGATCCGTCCCGCGTGGTGCGCCTGCCCGCCCACGACGTGCTTCCGTTTGAAAATCTTTCTCCGCACCCCGACGTGCAAGAGCGGCGCGCGACCGCGTTGTGGAAGCTGGCCACCGGCGCGGTGTCGATTCTGATTGTGCCGGTGGAGGCGGCGGCGCTGCGGCTGTTTGACCGCGACTACTACGCCAGCCTGGCCGTCACCCTGCGCCGCGGCGAAGAGATCGACGTGGAAGTGCTGACCGCGCACCTGGCCAGTGTGGGCTACACGCAGATGGACCTGGTGGAGATGCCGGGGCAGTTCACGCGGCGCGGCGGCATTCTGGACGTCTATTCGCCGGAGTCCGACCGCCCCGTGCGCATCGAGTTTTTCGGCGATGAGATCGAGACCATCCGCAAATTCGACCCCGAAACGCAGCGCTCGCAGTCGGCCCTGGACGAGACGCAGTTGGCGCCGCTCACCGAGACGCCCGTCACCGAGCGCCTGCTGGCCGCAGTCCATGCGCGCCTCAGCCGCCAGCGCATTGAAGTGGAGAGTGCGCGCGAGAGTGAGGCCGAGGGCGCGGGGGAGGACGAAGAGATGGCCGCCGAACTGGCCGCGGCCGGCGGCGTCAGCGTCTTCCCCGGCTGGGAGTTCTTCAGTTGCGTGGCCGGCGCACAAAGCCACCTGCTCAAGTTGATTCCCAAGTGCGCGCTCTTCGTCGACGAGCCCGCCATGGTGCGCAACCAGATTGACCGCTGGTGGAACAAGGTCGAGCAGCGCCATGAGCGCTCCGGCATCGGCTCGCTGATCCGGCCCGAGGACATCTATCTGCGCCCCGAGGTGCTGCAAGGGCTGCTGGCCTCGCACCCCGGCCTCGATCTCGACCAACTGGGCGCCGTGGACGTGCTCGATGCCGACACCACGCTGGGAGAAATTGCGTTCAACTCGCGGCCCACGCTGCGCTTTCATGGCTCCATCCCCGCGCTCACTGAGCAGTTGCGCAACCTGATTGCCGCCGGGCAGCGCATCGTGCTGGCCGCGCCCACCCTGGGTGACGTGGAGCGGCTGGCCACGGTGCTGCGCGAATACCAGATTCCCTACCGCCTCGGCAGCCGTCCCGCGCATCCCGCCGGCGAAACCATGTTCGACGAAGCCAGTTATCTGGCCGGCGATCTGCGCGTGCCCGTCATCGTGCGCACGCAGTTATCCAATGGCGTCAGCTTCCCTGAGTCGAACCTCATCGTCTTCGGCGCCAACGACCTCTCCGACGAAGCCGACATCCTGGCGCGCCCCGAGCCCAAGCGCTCGAAGACGGCGGCCTTCGTCTCCGACTTCCGCGACCTTGCGGTCGGCGACTATGTGGTGCACGTGGAGCACGGCATCGCGCAATATCAGGGGCTCAAGGAGATTGTCCAGGACGGCCTCTCCGTCGAGTTCATGATTCTGGAATTTGCCGAGCAGGCCAAGCTCTATGTGCCGCTGACGCGGCTGGATTTGATCCAGAAATATCGCTCCACCGATGCAGGCCCCGCGCCGGTGCTGAACAAGCTGGGCTCACAGCAGTGGACCAAGACCAAGGCCCGCGTGCGCAAGGCCATGCAGGACATGGCCGGCGAGTTATTGAAGTTATACGCCGAACGGCACACCGCGCAGGGAACGGCTTTCTCGAAAGACAACGAGTTTCAGAAGGAGTTTGAGGACTCATTCGATTACAACGAGACCGACGACCAGTTATCGGCGATCCGCGCCATCAAGTACGACATGGAATCGACCACGCCCATGGATCGCCTGCTGTGCGGCGATGTGGGTTACGGCAAAACCGAAGTGGCCATGCGCGCCGCCTTCAAGGCGGTGCAGGACGGCAAGCAGGTGGCGGTGCTCACGCCGACAACGATTCTCGCCTTTCAGCATTTTGAAACCTTCAAGCGGAGATTCGCGCAGTTCCCCATCAACACTGAAATGATCTCGCGCTTTCGCACCGCGAAGGAGCAGAAGAACATTGTGGAGCGCGTGGAGACGGGCAAGGTGGACATTCTCATCGGCACCCATCGCCTGCTCTCCAAAGACATCAAGTTTCAGGACCTCGGCCTGCTCGTCGTCGACGAGGAGCAACGCTTCGGGGTGCGCCACAAGGAGCGGCTCAAGCAGATGCGCAAGGAAATCGACGTGCTGGCCATGTCTGCCACGCCCATTCCGCGCACCCTGCACATGTCGCTGGTGGGCCTGCGCGACATGAGCGTGATTGAAACCCCGCCCAAGGACCGCATGGCGATTCAGACCGTGGTCGCCAAGTTCGACGAGAAGATCGTGCGCTCGGCAGTTGAAGTCGAGCTGGAGCGCGGCGGCCAGGTCTACTTCGTGCACAATCGCGTCGAGTCCATTTACGAAATCGCCGCGCGCATTCAGGAGCTGGTGCCGGCGGCGCGCGTGGCCGTGGGCCATGGGCAGATGGGCGAGAACGAACTGGAGAAGGTGATGCTGGCCTTCATGCACCATGAATTCGACGTGCTGGTGGCCACGACGATCATTGAAAATGGTCTCGACATTCCGCTTGCCAACACCATCCTCATCAATCGCGCCGATCGCCACGGCTTGAGCGAGCTGTATCAGTTGCGCGGGCGCGTGGGCCGCTCCAATCGACGCGCCTATGCGTATTTGCTCATTCCTCCCGAGCAGGAGCTGTCTCCGATTGCGCGCCGCCGCCTGGCAGCGCTGAAGGAGTTCAGCGACTTGGGCGCGGGCTTCAAAATCGCCGCGTTGGACCTGGAACTGCGCGGCGCCGGCAACATGCTGGGCGGCGAGCAGAGCGGCCACATCGAGGCCGTGGGCTTCGAACTCTACACCTCCATGCTGGAGGCCGCGGTGAAGGAGATGAAGGGCGAGAGTGCCGAGGAGCGGCCCGCCACGCAGCTCAAC
Organism: uncultured Acidobacteriaceae bacterium; assembly: GCA_963716385.1. Classification (GTDB taxonomy): domain Bacteria; phylum Acidobacteriota; class Terriglobia; order Terriglobales; family Acidobacteriaceae; genus Telmatobacter. Next base: position 3,694,212 of record OY970305.1, on the reverse strand, counting down.
CTCGGCATCGCGCTGCGCATCGACGAGAGCTACGTGACGGAAGAGAATCAGCGCCTGCGCCTCTACAAAAAAATCGCCGGCGCCGAAAGCGACAAGGCGCTGGCCGACCTGCGTGCGGAGATGGAAGACCGCTACGGCGCGCTGCCCGACGCCACGGTCTACCTGCTGGAGGCCGCCGCGCTGCGCCTGGAGTGCGAGCGCATGGGCATTGCGCAGATCGACCGCAGGCGCGGCGAATTGCAGATTCGATTCACTGAAAATGCGCAGGTCGATCCGCAGCGCCTGATGCGCCTGGTGGCCCGCAACGCCAAGCGCGGCGCGCAGTTCACGCCACAGGGCCTGCTGAAGTATCCTCTGGCTGCCGCGCGGTCCGACGAGGTTCTGCTGGAGATTCACGAGGTGCTGGAAAACCTGGCGCCGGCGGCCGTCAGCGCATAACTTCCATTCACCATCAGGAGATTGAATGGGCAGGCGAGTACGGAAGGCGGTCTTTCCCGCGGCGCTGCCTCGCTGGCGCGCATCAGCTACGTGCGCCAGAAGGAGCCGCTGGGAATGGGCCATGCGGTGCTTTGCGCCAGGGACCTGGTGGGCGATGAGCCCTTCGCCGTCATCCTGCTCGACGACATCCGTCGAGTTCGCACTCAAGCGCCCCGAGTTCGGCGAGCGGTTCCGCGCCTATCTCAAAAGCTTGCCGTTGTAAGTCCGCTCAAGCTTTCCACTTGATATTGCAGCCAATCGACGGCCGCTGATCCGCGAGCGGCGGCTTGCCGCTGAGTACCGCGTCTAGGGCGGCGCGCAAGTCCTCGCCGGTCACGGGAATGCCGTTGCCGGGGCGGCTGGAGTCGAATTGGCCGCGATACACCAGCCGAAAATCGCCATCGAAGAGAAAGATGTCCGGCGTGCAGGCGGCCTTGTAGGCGCGCGCCACGGTCTGCGTTTCGTCGTATAAGTATGGAAAGGTGAAGCCGTAGGCTTCAGCCTGCCGCTTGAGTCCGGCGGGGCTGTCGTCGGGATAGGTGGTGGCGTCGTTGCTGCTGATGGCCACGATGCTCACCGGCTGGCCGTCATAATCCCTGCCCAGCGAGGCCAAGCCCTTCTCGACGTGCTTCACATAGGGGCAGTGGGTGCAGATGAACATGACCAGCAGAGCTTTGCTGCCGCGAAAGTCGTCGCGGCGAACCGTCTTGCCAGTAACTACGTCGGTAAGTTCAAAATCCGGCGCCGTGGTGCCCAGCTTCAGCATGGTGGATTCAGTAAGTGCCATGGAAGACTCCCTTCGATAAACGGTAAGTGTAGTTTCGTGGCTTCCCGCCCTTTCGCCAGAAGAAAGGCGAAAAGATGGGGCACGCAGCATTCTTGAGGCGTCTGGCCACCGTTCATTGCCGTTGTAACTCGGCGTGCGAGTTGGTGCTCCTGACCCAAGCGGCTAACCAATCATCCCGCTAAAACAGCGGTGTCTGCCGTCCCGGCATACTCAGGCCAAAGTGCTCATAGGCCAGGCGCGTGGCCACGCGCCCGCGCGGCGTGCGGTCGAGGAACCCAATCTGGATGAGGAACGGCTCGTAGACCTCTTCCAGCGCGTCTTCTTCCTCGGCCAGGGTGGCGGCCAGCGTGCCCAGGCCCACGGGTCCGCCGTCATATTTTTGCATGATGGTCAACAGCAGCCTCCGATCGATCTCGTCGAAGCCGTGCGCATCCACTTCCAGCAGGGTCAGCGCGGCGTTGGCCGTCGGCCGGTCGATGGTGCCCGAGCCGCGCACCTGCGCATAGTCGCGCACCCGCCGCAGCAGGCGGTTGGCAATGCGCGGAGTGCCGCGCGAGCGTAGCGCAATCTCTGCCGCGCCGTCGGTGTCGATGGGCACCTGCATCACTTCGGCGGAGCGCTCCACGATCACGCGCAGCTCCTCTTCGGTATAAAACTCCAGGCGCAGCAGGATGCCGAAACGCGAGCGCAAGGGTGAGCTGAGCAGGCCGGGGCGCGTGGTGGCGCCGATAAACGTGAAGGGCCGTATCTCCATCACATGCGTGCGCGCCGCCGGCCCCTGGCCGATGATGATGTCCAGTTTGTAATCTTCGAGCGCGGTGTAAAGTTTCTCTTCCAGCACCGGCTGCATGCGGTGAATCTCGTCGAGGAAGAGCACCTGGCGCTCGCGCAGGTTGGTGAGGATGGCGGTCAGGTCGCCCTGAATCTGCAGCGCCGGCCCCGAGGTCTGCTGGAAGCCCACGTCGAGTTCGTTGGCGATGATGGTGGCCAGCGTGGTTTTGCCCAGCCCCGGCGGCCCGAACAGGAGCACGTGGTCCAGCGCCTCGCCGCGGGATTTTGCGGCCTCCAGCGCGATGGCCAACTGCTCCTTGGCCTTCGACTGACCAATGAACTCGCCCAGCCAGCGCGGGCGCAGTTTCAGCTCAAAGCCCTGCTCTTCGTCGGCGCGCGAGGCGCTGACCAGCCGTTCGGGGGTGTCGTCACGCGCGATGGCCATGCTGAAGGAAGTGTAGCGGGTGGCGGTGGCTGCGGCAAAACGAGGCGTCCGGCAGCCGGATTTCAGGCCGGAAGTGGACCCCCGCCAACGCGGCCCGGCGCGGTTTGAGCTATCCCGTTCTCAAGCGGCCGCCTGGCACCGCTCTTTCTTTCTGCGGGAGGGTGCCTACCGTAATACGTGGCCCCAAAGAAGTTATTGATCGGGCGGGTTGACTTGCCGTATGATTACGCCACCTCACAAGAGGCACTTATGGGAACTTGGCGGTTCGGCAGACTGTGAAAATCGACCCGGCCGGCAGGGTGGACGCTCAATCTCAGCGCAGGATCGCGCTACTTGTGCGGGGTGGGGAGCATCAGTTTACGGGATTGTAAAAGAGGCAACCGGCCGGATCAGATTAGCCCTTTCCGCACCGGCGCTGCATACCATCATGTTACGGCTGGGTCATGAATCAACATGGGCCGGCCCGGCGGAAACGCCAGGAGATCTTCATGCGTGATCGTTCGTTGTTGGGCGCGTTGCTGCTCATTGGGTTAGTGGTGCCGCTCACCGGCTGTACCGACAACTCAGGGCTGGATGCAATCCAGGTTTCACCGGCAACTCAGTCTTTGACGGTAGGTCAGAGTTCGCAATTCACCGCAACCGGGACATTCGGCAACGCGAGCCACCCTTCGACGAAAGATGTAACCACCGCGGTGACCTGGAGTTCCAGCACTCCGTCGGTGGCGACCATTGACAGTGCCGGGATCGCGACGGCCGTAGGCGGGGGCACAACAACGATCACAGCGACCGCGGCGGGATTCAGAGGTCCGGTTACGTCCAGCGCAACCCTCACCGTGACAGCCTCAAGCGGAGGCCAGACCGGGGGGAGCGTCGTTTCGATTTCCGTCATTCCAGGGTCGCAATCGGTTGCATCTCCAAGTCAGACCGCCCAATTCATCGCGATTGGAACCACGTCCTCCGGGGCCACGGAGAATCTGACCAGCGCCGTCCTCTGGAGTTCCAGCAGCACCCAGATTGCCACCATCGGCGTTTCCACCGGGCTTGCCACGGGCGTCGGGCAGGGAACCGCGACAATCACCGCCCTCTACTCGGACCCCACCTACGGAACTACCGTGACGGGCACGGCCACCTTCACCGTGGTGGGCGGAGCCACCCAGCAGTACACCGCGGTGGCCATTACTCCAAGCTCTCAGGCGCTGTCGGCGTCAGGTCAGACGGGGCAGTTCATTGCGCTTGCAACTTCCGGAAGCACCGGCCTGCAGGTCGATGTGACCAACTCTTCGCAGATCACCTGGAGTTCCAGCATTCCATCGGTCGCCACCATCAGTGGATCCGGGCTAGCCTCAGGGGTCGGAGTGGGGACCACCACCATCACGGCGTTGTTGACGAACTCCGATAACAGCGTGGTGACAGCCACCGCGACCATCTCGGTTTCACTCACTTCCGCGCCGGAGCCCCTGCTTTCGCTCACCATTATCCCCAGCTCGATCACTGTTGACCAGCTGCAGGATACAGGGCAATTCCTGGCGATCGGAACGTATTCGACTCCCCCGTACGTCAGGGATGTGACAAACGAACCCACGACGACCTGGATTTCTTCCGCGCCAAGCGTCTTCCCCGTCAACACCAACAGCGGCGGAAGTCCAGGGGCCACTGCCGGAATTGTCACTGCCTACGGGAATGGAAGCGCGATTATCATTGCCGAAACATCGGCCCTCGACGGGACGATTCAGACCGCCACGGCAACGTTCAACTGCCCCATGGCGGAGGCCAATCCCAACGGCAACCCGCCGGAGCCGGCTACCTGTTTGCCGGGTACGCAGACCCCGGCACTTCTGGCCACACTGACCGTCTATAACGAAGGCTTGAACACCACCAACTGGGAGGTGACGGCTCCTTCCGCCACCGGTACGCCGGACGTGCTCCATTGCGGCCCCGGCTGGGCGCTGAACGGCGGAGCTGGCGGGTCGGTATGCGTGGCGACCTACCCCGTTGGCGCCCCCGTGACCCTCACTGCTCCAGCCGGAGCGGGATTGTTCGGCGGGTGGTCTTCCAACTGCACGTCGCAAGGATCTGTCACTGCGGGTGGCCCAAACACCTGCACGATTACGCCGAACACCCCACCATACAGCGACACCAACCCCGCCCCCACCAACATAACCGTGGGCGCGATCTTCAACTAGAATTCAACCGCAACCGTGACCGGAAAGCCGCTCTTCGGGGCGGCTTTCCCGCGTTCGGAGCCGAGCCGCGAAGATTGCCGCAGCGAACTGCCCGGCAGGTTCAGCCATTTAGACTGGTGAGGTCCTCTTGATCGTGATGACCCTCCGGTTCGCTCGCCTTCGCCGCTTTCGCTTCAATCTGCCGCAACGCATTGCGGCGGGGCTGCTGCTGCTGTTCCTGGCGCAGGGCTTGTGGCTCACCAGCCGCCAGACACTGTCTGACCGCGACTACCAGTACGCGCGCTGCGGGCGCGAGATGTGGGAGCGGCCCTCGCCCCTGGCCGGTTACTTCACCAGTTGCGGCAACATCCACGACGGTATCCTGGCCTATCGGCTGGCCGGCCTGCCGCTCACGCTCAATCTGTTCGCCGAGCGCGCCCTCGACCGCTTTCGCAAGCCCGAAGACCGCGTAGTGCAAGCCTCGGGCCAGCTCAGCACCTGGGAATTGCGCCACCAGATGACCCACGTGCTGCTGCTGCTGCGGCTGCCGTTTCTGCTGGCCGGCTGCGCCCTGGGCGGGGGGCTCTGGTGGGTCACACGCCGCCTCTACGGCAACCTGGGCGGCTACACGGCGCTGGCCCTTTATTGCTTTTCGCCCGCCATCGTCAAGGCCTCCGTGGCGCCAAGCCCCGAGATCCTTGCGGCGCTCGGCGTCTACGCGGCCGTCTACACCTCGATCGGCGTGGCCCACGCCATGCAGGGCCCGGTCGCCAAGTGGCGGCCGCGCATCGTGCTGCTCACGGCTGCTTTGGGCATCGCCGCCGCCTCCCACATTGCCGCGCTGCCGGTTGCGGCGCTGCTGGGCCTGGCGCTCATGCTGTGGGTGGCCGAAGGACGCCGCAGCCAGGCGCTGCCCGTGCTGCTGCTGGCCTCGGCTGGGGCGCTGGTCGCGGTCTTCGCCTGCTACGGCTTCTCGCCCGACGCCTTCAGCTACCTGTTTCGCTCCGCCGCGGGATTCCTCTGGTTCTCGCTCGATCCGGTGCGGCGGTTCTTCACCACCCCCGGCAACGCCGGCGTCACCGTGGCCTCGGCCTCGGCCGCACTACTCTATCTGGGCCTCGGTCGCGCGCGCTACTTCGGCAACACAGCGCCGCTGCTGTGCAGCCTGGTTCTGATTCCGCTGGTCATGACCGGCGTTCCCGGCAGCCCCTGGCTGTGGGCCGTGCCTTTCCTGCTCACCTTTGCCGGCGGCGTCTTTGCCGACAGCTACGAAAGCCCGCGCCCCCGCCTCGCCCTGGCTGCCGCCGGCGCCGTCGTTGCCCTGCAGGCCGTCGTCTGCATCCTCAGCCTGCCCTAGACCCAAAAAGCCTGCTCTCGACCCAAAAGCTGCCCCGTCGCACCCCCGGCTTTTTCGCGCGCGACAGTTGCGCAACCGGCCTGAAAAGAAGGGCCAGGCCCAGCCCTGAATCCGGCCCCGGATTGCGCCGTTCCGGCCGCAGCTTCTCCCCCTCTTTCCCTGCCCACAAAGATAAGCCATAAATCAAAGCAAAAGAAAGACTTATTCGCGTCCCGCGGCCTTGCCCCTGGGGCCCTCGAAGGGGTAGAATGACAATTAAGCCCCTGGAGCCCGGCCCCGCTTTCTCCGGACCCGTTTCGCCGCTTTCCCGCGGGCACAAAGACATCTATGGCAGACGATCAGAACCCACAGCTCCCTCTTGACGGCGGCGCCCCGCCCCCCGGCGGCCAGAACATCATTTCCATCAACATCGAAGAGGAGATGCGCCGCTCCTATCTCGACTACTCGATGTCGGTCATCATCGGCCGCGCGCTGCCCGACGCCCGCGACGGACTCAAGCCCGTGCACCGCCGCGTCCTTTACGCCATGAGCGAGATGGGCCTGGAGTACAACAAAAAGTACACCAAGTGCGCCAAGGTCGTCGGCCAGGCCATGGGTGTCTACCATCCCCACGGCGACTCGGCCATCTACGACACCATGGTGCGCATGGCGCAGCCGTTTTCGCTGCGCTATCCGCTCATCGACGGCCAGGGCAACTTCGGCTCGGTCGACGGCGACCCACCCGCCGCCATGCGCTACACCGAGTGCCGCATGATGCGCATCGCCGGCGAGCTGCTGGCCGACATCGAGATGGAGACCGTGGACTTCGTGCCCAACTACGACGAGTCCACGCTGGAGCCGGTGGTCCTGCCCACGCGCATTCCCAACCTGATCGTCAACGGGTCCAACGGTATCGCCGTCGGCATGGCCACCAACATTCCCCCGCACAACCTGACCGAGGTGCTCAACGCCACCATCGAGCTGGTCAAGAATCCCCGCGCCGGCCTGGCCGAAGTGCTCAAGCACGTGCAGGGTCCTGACTTTCCCACTGGCGGCTTCCTCTACGGCAAGTCCGGCATCCCGCAGGCCTACAAGACCGGCCGCGGCCGCTTCATGATGCGCGCCAAGGTGGCCACGGAATACCTGACCAAGGAAAAACAGGCGATCATCGTCACCGAGATTCCTTACCAGGTGAACAAGTCCAAGCTCATCGAGCGCATCGCCGAGCTGGTGACCGACAAGATCGTCGACGACATCAGCGACGTGCGCGACGAGAGCGACCGCGACGGCATGCGCATCGTCATCGAACTCAAGCGCGGTTCGCAGCCCGAGATCGTGCTCAACCAGCTCTACAAACACACGCAAATGCAGGAAAGCTTCTCCATGATCTTTCTTGCGGTGCTCAACGGGCAGCCGCGGGAGCTGGGCCTCGATGAAGCCATTCGCTGCTTCATCAATCACCGCGTCGATGTGGTCCAGCGCCGCACCGTTTTTCTGCTGCGCAAGGCCCGCGAGCGCGAGCATGTTTTGGAAGGCTACAAGATCGCGCTCGACAACCTCGACACGGTCATCCGCATCATCCGCGCCTCCGGCTCGCGCGTCGAGGCGCGCGAGAACCTTTACGCCTGGGGCAAGGGCACTGAGATCGTCATCACCCTCGACCGTCAGCGCCTGCCCCACGAAGAGCGCGGCCTCACGCTGCGCCAGATCGACGCGATTCTCGAATTGCAGCTCTACCGCCTCACCCAGCTTTCCATTGACGAGCTGCTCAACGAGCTGAAAGAGATCCGCGCCCGGATCGCCGAGTACGAAGAGATCCTGAACAGCGAGAAAAAGCTGCACGCGGTCATCGTCAAGGAGCTGGAAGATGTGCGCGACCGCTACGGCGACGCGCGCCGCACCCAGATCATCGACGAGTCGGCCGAACTGAGGATCGAGGACCTCATCGCCGACGAGCAGGTCGCGGTCACGGTCAGCCATCAGGGCTACCTCAAGCGCACCCCCATCAGCATCTATCGCCAGCAGCGCCGCGGCGGCACGGGCCGCACCGGCATGAAGACGCGCGAAGAGGATTTCGTCGCGCAATTGATCGTGGACTCGACGCACGCCTATCTGCTGTGCTTCACCAATGCCGGGCGCGTCTATTGGCTCAAGGTCTATGAGATTCCCGACGTGGGCGCGGCGGGCAAGGGCAAATCGATGCAGAGCCTGCTCAGCCTGCAGCCCGGCGAAAACGTCCGCACCATCCTGCCCGTCCGCGATCTCGAAGAGGCAGGCAAGTTCATCTTCTTCGCCACCCGCAACGGCACCGTGAAAAAAACGCCGCTCAAGGACTTCTCCAACGTCATGTCGCGCGGCATCATCGCCATCGGCATTGACAAGGACGACGACCTGATCGACGCGCGCATCACCGACGGCTCGCAGATCGTCTTCCTCGCCACGCACCTCGGCATGGCCATTCGCTTCGACGAGGACGACGTGCGCTCCATGGGCCGCCCCGCGCATGGCGTGCGCGGCATCGACCTCGCCAAGAACGACTTCGTGGTGGGCGTTGCAGTCACGCCCAAGGAGCACGAGCCCGGCGCCTACCGCATCCTCGCCGTCACCGAGAACGGCTTCGGCAAGCGCACCGACGTGGACGCCTACCGGCTGCAATCGCGCGGTGGCAAGGGCGTCAAGAACATGGCCGTCACCCCGCGCATCGGCCGCGTGAACACGATTCAACTGGTCGACGACGCGTCGGAGTTGATGGTCATCAGCCAGTTCGGCAAGATCATCCGCATCGACACCAAAACCATCCGCGCCGCCGGCCGCGCCACGCAGGGCGTGCGCCTGCTCAACCTCGACGCGGACGACAAGGTGGCCGCGGCGGTCATCATTCCGCCCGAAGAACTGAAAGACGACGAGCCGACGCTGCTGCAGTAAGCTCTACGTGCAATCCCATCCCCGCGACAGCAAAACATCGCGAGGATGGGGCACGGTCTTTTTACGGTGAAACCACAGAACGGCCTGCGGCCATGCGGCTGCCCCCTGACCACTACTTATCAGACAAGCTCGAACCCCTCTAGGCACTCGAAATCGCTTCCAATGCGTCTTACACTGGTGAAGCTCTCGGTTCTCCGCACGCTCCTCATGATGCGGACCGTTTATATCGTGCTCTTTTTGGCTGCGCTCATGGCGGCCTCTGCCAGCGGCTCGCCGGCTCCATCGGCCAGCGCGCACACCCGCGCCGCAGCCCCCAAAGCCTCCCACCGGAAGGCGCACCACGTGTCCGCCCGCACGGCCCGGCGCACCGCCAAACGAAAAACCAGGCACGCCCGCAGCCATGCCAAGCGGCACAGTGCCCGCAAACCGCAGGCCAGGGCAGTGCGCGGCGCGCGGCCCAAGCCGCCGTCCCGGCCCGCCGCGGCCCACCCGGCGCGGACCCCGGAGACGTCGGCCCCAGAGACCTCGGCCCCGGACACCGAGCAGCCCCCCGTGAAGCCGGCCGCCGAGGCCGTCTCTCTGCACACGATTAGAATCGTCGCCACGCCGCCCCTGCGCGGCTCCGCCGAGTCGCTGGCGCGGCAGAACGAGAAGACCGAGGCCGATGGCCTGGAGCGGATTTTGGACGAAAACGATCTGGACGACCGCATCGCCCGCGGCATGCTGGTGCCGGTTCCCACCTCGGCGGCGCTCACCATCAACGGCGACCTGCCCCCGGATCGCCGCTACTGCCGCCCTTGGACGGCGACATTTCTCTCCGACCTGGCGCGCGCCCACGCGGCCCGCTTCCACGATGCGCTGGAAGTCAGTTCCGCCGTGCGCACCGTCGCGTACCAGAAGCGCCTGATGGAAACCAACGGCAATGCCGCGCAGGCAGAAGGCGACATCGTCAGCCCCCACGTCACCGGCGCCACCATCGACATCGCCAAGAGCGGTCTCAGCCGGCGCGAAATCTACTGGATGCGTATCCGCCTGCGGGCTCTCCAAAACGCCGGCAAGATCGATGTCGAGGAAGAATTCCAGCAGGCCTGCTTTCACATCACGGTCTACAAGAGCTACGCGCCTGCCCGGCCCGCCTCCACGCCGCACCGGCACGCCGCCGCGCCGCCTGCCGCCGACGAAGACAGCTCCTCCGGCTCGGCCGAACTTGCCGCGCATGGACGGTAAATCCCGCGCCGCCAGACGATTACCCTGAAAATCATTACGCCCTGGGAGCTTTCAGGGGTACAATCGCGTGCGAACGCATTTTCTTTGCGGACCGATCCCCCACGCGCCCGGCCAACTGCAGCCGCTCGCGCTCTGTCTGCGGACAGGCAATGCAACCCGGACTCAAATCGACATTTTCGAGAGGCGGAATCATGAGCGATCAGGAAGTTCGACCTGCGGCCGAGGCAGCGCCCGGCCTCTCTCAGTGGCAGCGTGTCTCCTACACTTTCTCCGCGCCGTCAAAAACCTTCGCGGACATCAAACGTGGCAATCGCAGCTGGTGGATGCCGTTCCTCTTGTTCGTCGTCGTAGGCACAGCACTGTGGGTGACCGTTGGCCAAAAGGTGACATGGGAAACGGTCACGGAAAATGGGTTGAGGGTTAGCCCGAAGAACGCGGAGCGGCTCGAAAGCCTTCCCCCTGATCAGCAGGAGCGTCAGAAGCACATATCTACAATTGCGCAGCGCTGGATCTGGGCAGCGGCACCCATCGGAGTTCTACTCATGGACTTGATTGCTGCCGGAGTCCTCTTGGGAACCATCAACTTTGGCTTCGGCGGCAAGGCGAAGTTCGGACATGTTCTGGCGGTGGTCTGGTATGGAGGGCTCCCCGGACTCATCAAACTTGTGTTGGGGCTCATCGGGTTATTTGCGGGGGTCGCCCCGGAATCTTTCTTGCCCGGCAACCCCGCAGGCACGAACATCGGCTATTATCTGAGCCCGGTCGACACAAACAAATTTCTGTATTCGCTTGCCACTGCAATTGACCCGATCACGATCTGGAGCCTGATCCTCACGTCGATTGGATTGGCAATCGTAGCCGGCAAGAAGCGCAGCGACGGCTATGTGGTCGTTTTTGGATGGTGGATTGTTATTTTGCTCGTCAGCGCGGGCGCTGCCGCCGCATTTTCTTAGCGCAAACTGGATTCTCAAAGATCGGCAATAGAAAACGGCGCCCATCCCCAGGATGCGCGCCGTTTCATTTGCAGTAATCAAGCTTCGCAGAGCTCGCAGCGGGAAGCTGCCTCTACTCCGTCCAGCGTCGCAGAATCAGCGTGGCGTTGATGCCGCCGAAGCCGAATGAATTCGACAGCGCCACGTCGAAGCTGTGCGCCACCGCCTTGTTGGGCACGTAGTCCAGCTTGCACTCCGGGTCCACATTGTCCAGGTTCGTGGTCGGCGGCAGCATCTGATTTTGCAGCGCCAGCACGGTGATGCCGGCCTCCAGTCCCCCCGCGCCGCCCAGCAGGTGGCCGGTCATGGACTTGGTGCCGCTGATCTTCAGCTTGCCGCTCAGCGCGTGCTTGCCGAACACCAGCTCGATGGCCCGCGATTCGTTGCCGTCGCCGGCCGGAGTCGAAGTGGCGTGGGCGTTCACATAGCCCACATCCTCCGGCTGAAGCCCCGCGTCCTTCAGCGCCGCGCGCATGCTGCGCTGTGCGCCAGCGCCCTCCGGCGCAATGCCCGTCATGTGATAGGCGTCGGCGCTCATGCCGTAGCCGATGACCTCGGCCAGAATCTTCGCCCCGCGCGCCCTGGCGAACTCCAGCTCTTCCAGGATGACGATGCCGGCGCCTTCGCCGATCACAAATCCGTCGCGGTCCTTGTCGAAGGGGCGGCTGGCGTGGGTGGGGTCGTCATTGCGCGTGGAGAGCGCGCGCAGGGCGGCAAATCCCCCCACCGACAACGGCGTGACGGAGGCTTCCGCGCCGCCGGCGATCATCGCGTCCGCGTCCCCGTGCAGGATCATGCGCACCGAGTCGCCAATTGAATTTGCCGACGTGGCGCAGGCCGTGGCGGTGGCGGAAATGGGTCCCGTGGCGCCGTAGCGAATGCTGATCTGCCCCGCCGCCATGTTCACGATCACCGCGGGAATGAAGAAGGGCGAGATCTTGCGCGGTCCGCCCGCCAGCAGGTTGGAGTGCTCGCGCTCGATGATCTCAAACCCGCCGATGCCCGAGCCGATAAACACGCCCACCTGTTCGGCAATCTCCGGGGTGATCTCCAGGCCCGACTGGGCCATGGCCTCCGCCGTGGCGGCAAAGGCAAAGTGGATGAAGCGCCCCATCTTGCGCGCTTCTTTCTTGTCAATAAAGTCCAGGGGGTCAAAGTTCTTGACCTCGGCGGCAAATGTGACAGGGAATCCGGTGGTATCGAAGCCCTGAATCGGCGCCATGCCGCTGGCCCCGGCAAGCAGCTGCCGCCACACCTCGGGAGCGGTGTTGCCCACACCGCACACCAGCCCCAGGCCGGTGATGACGACTCGGCGACTCACCGGCTACTTGCCCTTCGCATTCTTCTCGATGTATTCCACCGCGTCCTTGACGGTCTTGATCTTCTCGGCGTCTTCGTCGGGAATCTCCAGGTCGAACGCCTCTTCGAACTGCATCACCAGCTCCACCACGTCCAGTGAATCCGCGCCCAGGTCTTCCTGAAAGCTTGCGCCCGGGGTTACCTCGGCCTCGTCCACCTGCAACTGCTCGACGATGATCTGCTTCACCTTATCTTCAACGGCCATACGTGCTTCTCCTCGTTTTCTTCGGAACTTCGGATTCACTCCGGGGCTTCAGTCCGTTTGCGTTCCGCCAGCCTACAATACCGGCCCGCGGCTGGGTAAGACAACCACCGCGCCAAAAAAATGCGCATGGCCCCGAAACTCCAAGTCTACCGGGCGGGTGGAGGTGTGTAAAGGCGGGGTCAGCCAGCGAATAGAGAATAGCGAACAGGGAATAGAAAACAGGCAGAATTGAGCGGGAAATGCACAGCGTGAAGGCGTACATTAGGCGAAGGGGAATTCGATCCATGATGCAGGCTGTGATTGCCGTCGTTGCCTTGTTGGCCGGGATCTTGCTCGGTTTCATCATTCGTGCAAACTCTGCCAAATCCGAAAAGGCCCTGCTGGAAAAGCAGATCAGCGCCAATGCCGAAGCACTTGCTGCATTGCAGGGGAAACTGGCGCAATCGCAGGCGGAGTCCGCCGCCCGCGCCGGCTTTGAGCCGCTCGCCGCGGAGCGCGAAAAGACCATCGCTCAATTGCGCGCCGAGAGCGACAACCTGCGTTCTGAAATCGCCGCCAAAGCCGCAACGGCGAGCACCCACGCCGCCCGCATCAGCCAGCTCGAAGCCGAACTCGAAGCCGAACGCAAGAATCTCGCCGAAAAACTCGCTCTCCTCGACACCGCCAAGAAAACGCTGGCCGACCAGTTCCATACACTGGCCGCCGACATCCTCGATCAGAAATCTAAAACCTTCTCTGAGGCGAGCCAGAAAGAGTTACAGCCACTTCGAGATCAAATCAAAGATTTCCGCGAGAAGGTGGAAAAGGTACAGGTTGACTCCGCAACTGGTGTCACTGAACTGAAAACACTAATCGATAAACTTGGCAGCCTGAATCAGGCATTGACCGAGGAGGCTCACAATCTTGCCACGGCACTGCGGCGCGACACCAAGGCTCAGGGCAACTGGGGTGAGACGATTTTGCGCAATATCCTCGACAAATCCGGTCTTGAAGAAGGGTTGCAATACACGTTTCAGCAGAGCTTCGTCGAGGTGAGCGAGGATGGCGAGACTTCTCGCCGCCAGACTGACGTCGTGGTAAAGCTCCCAGGGGGGCGTCACCTCATCATTGATTCAAAAGTCTCTCTCAATGCCTACAGCGACTCGGTGAACGCCGATGACGACAAGGCCCGCACAGACGCGATCAAGAGGCATCTTGCTAGTGTGCGCAGTCACTTAAATGAGCTATCTGGACGCAATTACCAAAGTCTTCCCGGAATGCAGTCGCCCGATTTTGTCGTTATGTTCGTGCCGATCGAACCTGCTTTTCTTCTCGCACTCCAGAACGACGAGACAATCTGGTTGGATGGTTATCAAAAGCGAGTGCTTGTTTGTGGGCCAACAACTGTGCTGTTCGTAATTGGTATCGTCGCTGATCTCTGGCGCCAGGAGCGGCAGGCAAGCAGCGTACGCGAAGTCATGGATCAAGGCGCAAAACTCTATGTGAAATTTGCGGCCTTCATCAACGACATGGACGACCTCGGTAAGTCTCTGCGAGATGCCAGTCAAGGTTACGAAGATGCAAAGAAGAAGCTGAGTGAGGGGCGCGGAAATCTCGTTGACGGAATGGAGAAGCTTCGCAAGCTCGGACTCAAGCCCAAGTTCTCTAAATCGGCAAAACCTATTCCGGTGGATTGGCTGGCTTCGGCGACTGAGGAGGACGAGATTCTCACGCTGGCCGCATCCAGTGAGGAGGTCCCCGCCGAAGCCGAAGACCCGCCGGAGACCCAAAGCTGACTCGCTAGCCCGCCAGTTCCGCGAACACCGCCCGCATCCGCTTCCACGTCGTCGCCAGATCCTCCGGCAATATGCGCGTCTCCGCCACCGTAGTCATGAAGTTCGTATCCCCCGCCCAGCGCGGCAGCGCGTGCAAGTGCAGATGCCCCGCCACGCCCGCCCCCGCGGCCCGGCCCAGGTTGATGCCGAAGTTCAGCCCCTGCGGGCGATAGAGTTTTTCCAGCGCCAGCTCGCACCGCTGCGCCAGGTCCATCATCTCGTGCGCCGTCTCCGCGGGCAGCGCGGCCAGCCGGTCAAGATGTGCGTAGGGCAGCACCATCACGTGGCCCGAGGTGTAGGGGAACGCGTTCAGGCAGATGTAGCAATGCTTGCCGCGCACCACCAGCCCGGCGGCGGCCTCGGCCTCGTCCACGCTCATGCCCTGCGCAATCGCGTAATCCACGCTCGCCACCAGGTTGCAGAAGACGCACCCGGTGTCGCCGGGCCAGGCGGCCAGCCGGGCAGGAATGCCGGGGCGCGCGGCCCCGTCGGCCGCCGTCACGTACGCAAAACGCCAGGGAGTCCAGAGCAAGTCCATGTCCGCAAAACCGTCGCCCTCAGTATAGAGGGGCGCCCGGGGCCGGTTCCTCCCGCCGCGCCGCCAAGTGTATCGCCATCCGGTCCTGATTCATCGCCCTGCGGCCCTGGTCGCGTCCTCAAGCCTCATCCCGGCTTCAGGTTGGCCCCGGGCGGACCCAAAAAGCAAAAAGCCTCAAGCCAGCCCAGACTGTCCTTAAGTCCATTCAATCGGCCCCGTCCTTCATGAATTTCCCGTTGCAACGCCATCCCCCGCGCGCCTTGGCCAAACTGTTGCATTGACGATGGAAATCGGACATTGCTACACTCAGAAGCGTAGCTCACTGCGCAGATTCCAGCAGAGAGCTGCGGCCGCCCTCCCGCCAGCCGTTGCGTGCTTGGTGTTTCCTGAAGGAGACGAGTCGCTTTCCACGCCAGCCTCGCTGGCCGGGAAGACTGTCTCTGCGAGAAACCCAGGGTCACACCGCGCCGGCGCGGGGATCAGGTCTCTGGCATCCCTCGTTGACGGTATTCGCGGCGCAGGCGCCACACCCAGCGACACGTGCGTCCGTCGCGGGAGCAAGGAATCGCGGAGCAGCATCCATGGCAAACGTCCTCAATCCCGAACCCGAGAGCATAACCCTGAACACCGAATTGGAAACACCCACGCTTGAACCTGCGACGGAGCTCGAGCAGCCGTTGCAAGAATCCACGTCCAACCCCGAGACCGCCGAAGCAGTCGTTTCACCCGCGCTGGACGCCGATGCCCCAACCGAGCCTGTAGCCCAGGCCGTGCCCGTGGCGCAAGCCACACCAGAGGCGGCGCCCCCTCAAGCGGTTGCAGCGGAAGTTCCCGCCCCAGTCGAGCCTGCAGCGCAGGCCGAACCTGAATTGGCCGAGTCCGCTGTCCAGGCCGCGCCTGTTGCCGAGGCCGCGCCCGTTGCCGCGACTCCGCAGAAGGCAGCCCCCCATGCGGAACACGGTCTTGAGTCCATGGACGATTTTTCCGCCGCCCTGGAAGCCTTCGAGCGCGAGCAGGCCGCTGAAGCGGCCGCCGTCGAGGCCTATGGCGACAAGATCGTCTCCGGCACGGTGCTCAAGCAGACTGAGAAGCACCTGGTCATCGATGTGGGCCTCAAGTCCGAGGGCATCGTGCCGCTCGAACAGGTCACCGACCACACCGGCGCGGTCAAGTTCCAGCCCGGCGACGTGATCGAGGTAGTCATCGAGCGCGAGGAGCCGGAAGGCGGCTACCTTGTCAGCTACGAGCGCGCCCAGCGCCTGCGGGTGTGGGATGTGATCGAAAAAGCCGCCGCCGACAAGACCCCCGTCATGGGCACGGTGGTCAGCCGCGTCAAGGGCGGTCTCACCGTCGACATCGGCATGAAGGCCTTTCTGCCCGGCTCGCAGCTGGAGATTCGCCCCGTCCGCAATCTCGACGGCTATCTCGGCCAGCAGATTGAAGTCCGCGTCATCAAGCTCAACAAAAAGCGCGGCAACGTCGTGGTCAGCCGCAAGGAAATCCTCGAGGAAGAGCAGAACGCCAAGCGTTCCACCACTCTCGAGCACCTGGGCGAGGACGCGGTTCTCACCGGCACCGTCAAGAACCTCACCGACTATGGCGCGTTTGTTGACCTGGGTGGCATCGACGGCCTGCTCCACATCACCGACATGAGCTGGGGCCGCCTCACCCACCCCCGCGACCTGGTCAACGTCGGCGACGAGATCCAGGTCAAGGTGCTCAAGTTCGACAAGGACAAGCAGCGCGTTTCGCTGGGCTTCAAGCAGTTGACGCCCGACCCCTGGCTGGACGCCACCGAGCGCTATCCGGTCGGCGCGCACGTCCATGGCCGCGTCCTGTCGGTCACCGACTACGGCGCGTTTGTCGAGCTGGAGCAGGGCATCGAAGGCCTCGTCCATCTCTCTGAGATGACCTGGTCCAAGCGCCTCAAGCACCCCTCCAAGCTGGTCAAGCCGGGCGACGAGGTCGACACCGTGGTCATCAGTGTCAACCCCGCCGACCGCCGCATCTCCCTGGGCATGAAGCAGCTCCTCGAGAATCCCTGGGAGAACCTCACCGAGCGCTATCCGGCCGGAACCGTGGTCGAGGGTCGCGTCCGCAACCTCACCGACTTCGGCGCCTTCATCGAAATCGAAGACGGCATCGACGGCCTCGTCCACGTCTCCAACCTGAGCTGGACCAAGCGCGTCAAGCACCCGTCGGAGATCGTCAAGAAGGGCGAAAAGGTCAAGGCTGTCGTTCTCGGCGTCGAGCCCCAGAACCGCCGCCTCTCGCTGGGCATCAAGCAGCTCCAGCCCGATGTCTGGGAGAGCTTCTTCGCCGCCCATCGCGTCGGCGACCTGGTCCACGGCAAGGTGCTGCGCACCGCGCAGTTCGGCGCCTTTGTCGAGATTGCCGAAGGAGTCGAGGGCCTCTGCCACATCTCCGAGGCGGTCAACGACGAGGGCGTGGCAGCCAAGCTCGATCAGGGCGATGAGCACGAGTTCAAGATCATCAAGATCAACGTGGAAGAGAAGAAGGTGGGCCTCAGCCTGCGCTCGGTGGGCCACGAAGCCAGCCGCGCCGTGGTCGAACACTACAAGGAGAGCACCCACAAGCAGCCCGTCTCCAGCTCCACCACCACCCTCGGCGACTTAATCAACTGGCGCAAGAACGAGCGCTAAACCCGCTCCTTCCGCAGCCCGCATCCACAACGGCCACCCGCAAGGGTGGCCGTTGTGTTTTACCGGGCAAATCACCTCCGACAAGGCGACATATCAGGAGTGTTCGGTTCTTCGAAATGTGCGATGATCCGTCTCTTGACATATTTTGAGTAGAGTGGGGTGGAACGCTTTGCAGCCATCACGGCGCGCCACCACCCTTCGCGCTATCATAGCCGGGAATCCATCCTCACATCGAGGGCACTTATGCACGATCCACCTCACTCGCGCCGGATTCTCTCGAGCGACACCGCCGCCCTATGGCTTCTCGGCCTCGGATTCACCGCGGTGCATCTCGTGGCTGGCGCGCACTACGGATTCCACCGCGACGAGCTGCTCACCTACTCCAATGCGCGTGACCTCGCGTGGGGATATGTCGTTTACCCACCGGTGACCGCCTTCCTGGCCCGCATCGAGCTGGCGCTTTTCGGAACCTTGCTCATCGGCTTTCGCTTCTTCGCCGCCATCGCCTGCGGGCTGATGGCCGTGCTCACCGGGCTTATGGCACGCGCCATGGGCGGCGGCCGCCAGGCCATGCTTGCGTCGGCATTTGCGGCAAGCATTGGAGGGGACGTCTTCTTCACTGGCTCGTTCATGTCCTATATGTCGTTCGATCTGTTGTGCTGGGTCGCGGTGGCCTGGTGCGTCGTGCGACTGCTTAAGGGCGGCGATGCACGCTGGTGGCTTGGTATCGGCGCCGCCATCGGCCTTGGACTGATGACCAAGTACACGATGGCGTTCTTTGCCGTCGCCCTCCTCGGCGCAATGCTTTTGACCCCCAACCGCGGCTATCTTCGCAGCGCACGGTTCTGGTGCGGCGTGGCGCTAGCGCTGCTCGTCATCGCGCCCAACCTCTGGTGGCAGTACCAGCATCATTTCGTGAGCCTTGTCTGGATGCGCAGCATCCATACCCGCGACATTGGCTTGGGCCGCACCGACAACTTTCTCCTGAACCAGTTGTGGGAGGCGACCAACCCCGTCGCGGTCCCGCTCTGGCTCGCCGGGCTATGGTTTCTCTTTGCGCGGCCAGAAGGCAAGCAGTGGCGGATGCTCGGCTGGATGTACGTTCTCACGTTGGTATTCCTGATGGCCGTGCGGGGGCGCGACTACTACCTTGCCCCGGCCTACCCGATGCTGTTCGCGGCCGGCGCAGCGTGGGCCGAAAACTGGCTCCGGTCGCTCCCGGTGCAAAGGCAGACCGGGCACCTCCGCATGGCATGGACAGCGCTGGGGATCGGAGGCCTCGCCGTCGCCGCCCTAGTGTTCCCCTTTGCCCCGGTCAATTCTGCGTGGTGGCGCGTTCAGGACGCGACATCTCATCAGCTCAATATGGAGATTGGCTGGCCGGAACTCGCCGCCACCGTCGCATCCGTGCGCGATTCCATCCCCGCCTCCGAACGCGCCGAGCTCGGAGTAATGGCCGCGGACGATGGTGAAGCCGGGGCCATCAACCTTTACGGCCGTGCCTACGGCCTACCCCGTGCCATCAGCGGTATGAATTCCAACTGGTTCCGTGGCTATGGCGACCCTCCGCCGCAAACCATCATAGCCGTGGGCTTCAAGACGGTCGAACTCAACAGGATCTTTGCCTCTTGCCAGGTTGCTGCTCGACTCTCGAACCCTTATGGCGTCGTCAACGACATTTTCCGCGACCGCGATCGCGTATACGTTTGCCGCAATATCCGCTCACCCTGGCCGGAGTTCTGGAAACATTTCCAGTACTACGGGTAGAGATGGCACTCCGATGCTGTGAATAGGGCAATGCGCTCAATGAGCGCGTCTTAGAGATGGTTGCAATGATTAGTCCTCGCAAACGCCCATGTGTTGCATAACCCGCCGTAAGGCATCTGACTATTGACCCGCTAACTCGCGAAGAGCCAGCACCTAGCAGTGAGTAGCTTCCCTTCGCATCGCCAGCACCACCACAATCCCCAGCGCCGCCAGCACGCACCCCAGCGCAAACAAGAACGCGCTCGCATACCCCCACTCCCCAATCACCGCTCCCTCTGGCTGCTAACGGACCAGCGGGCTCTCCCAGACGCGAAAAAGCAGTTCCTTGAGCTGAAAGAAATCCTTCCGGCCAAGCTCGGCCTCCCATTCGCGCTCGATCTCGCCGAGCACCTCCACAGCCTTGGCCCACGCGGCGTGTCCGCGCTTCGTAAAGCGGACAATGCGCGCGCGGCCCTCATCCGGCGCGTCGCACCGCACCAGATATCCAAGATCTTCAAGACTCCCGAGCAAGCGGTTCATAGCCTGTTTGCTCATCCCTGCACGCTGGGCGAGAACGCCGGGGCGAACCCCGTCAGGCCCCGGAAATCGGAACACCGCAATGTGCGGCAGGCTAATCCCTTTGAAGCCTGCCGCATTCAGTTCGTGGATGATGCGCCGGTGAATGGCCTCGGCAGGAACGCGCAGCATCGCGCCGATGAGCATATCTTTGGCCGTCACCGGTGACTTTTCCTCAAAAAAACTCATTGACACACTCCGTAAACTCCGTTTACGATCAGACCACGGTAAACATAGTTTACCAAAAAAGGAGGCAGAATGACACCGCAAGCGATCAACATCTCGTCTGACGAAATCGAATTGGCAGTTCCACACCAATCCGCGACCCTGCCGCAACAAAGCCAGGTAAAGCATGTTCCCGCGGGAACCGGCCCTGTCTACTGGGGTCCCGGCGAGCGCATGACCTTCCTCATCACCGGCGCGGAAACGGGCGGCGCCTATTTCATGGCCGATCTTGCCGTCGCGCCAGGCGGAGGCACGCCGCCGCACATCCACCGTCGCGAGGACGAGTCCTTCCATGTCCTCGAAGGCACGCTCACGATTCAGGTCGGCGGGGATACAATCACCGCATCGGCTGGAGATTTTGCGTTTCTTCCCCGTGGCATCGCACATTCGTTCAAGAACACCGGCGACGGCTATGCAAAGGCACTGGTGATGGTCGCGCCGGCGGGCCTTGAGGGATTCTTTACTGAAGTATTCGATCCCGCTCTGGATCGTTCCTCGGCGCCGCCACCCCAGAGCAAAGAGCTGATAGGCCGGGCGCTCGCCGCTGCTCCCAGGTATGGACTTGAGCTTCTTCCCCCGGCATAACGGGCCCAAATCGAAATCCACAAAACGGAGGTCTGCATGACTGTGCAATCCATCGATCTATGCGTCAACCCCGCCGACGAAACCATCCGCCTGGGGCCGCTCGCAGTGCGTTTCCTTGTCACCGGTGAGAACTCGGCCGGCACCATCGCGACCTTTGAGGTGGTTGTCCCCGCCGGACAGCGCCTCATGGCGCCGGCGCATAGCCACAACCACTACGAGGAGACAATTTACGGCATCGAAGGCGTGTTGACGTGGACCGTAGACGGCAAGCTCATCGACGTGGGTCCAGGGCAGGCTCTCTGCATTCCGCGGGGCGTCGTCCATCGCTTCGACAACAACGGCGCCGAGGACGTGAAGGTGCTCTGCGCCATTACGCCCGCCGCAATCGGTCCGCAGTACTTCCGCGAGACGGCCGAGTTGGTCAAGGCAGCCGCCGGTGGCCCGCCCGACCGCGCGAAAATGATTGACATCATGCTGCGCCACGGCCTCACTCCGGCTCCGCCTCCCCCTCAGGTGTAGCGCAGTGCTGCGTGCTCCAGGTCCCGCTTTTGGGACCTGGGGAAGCACCGCCGACTAGCCGACTCGCTGACTTGCCGGCGCTCCACTCCGCCTCGCCACCGACGCCAGCACCACCACAATCCCCAGCGCCGCCAGCACGCACCCCAGCGCGAACAAGAACGCGCTCGCGTAGCCCCACTCCCCGATCACCGCGCCTGCCGTCGGTCCCACCAGAAAAAACGACACATCGGCAAACACCGTGTACACGCCCAGCGCCGTGCCCTGGTTGCGCTCCGGCACGCGCCGCACCGCCTCCACGCCCAGCGCCGGGAACACCAGCGAAAATCCGAAGCCGGTCAGCGCCGCGCCGCCAAACGCCATCCACGGCGACCCCGCGCGCCACAGCAGCAGCACCCCCAGCGACTCCACCGCCAGGCACACCATGCTCACCGCGAACCCGCCATAGCGATCGATGGCGTGGATGAACAGCAGCCGCGCCGCGATGAACGTCACGCCAAACGCGGTCAGGCACAGCGCCGCGCCGTCCCAATGGCGGCTGGCGTAAAACAGCGTCACAAACGTGGCCAGCACCGAGTAGCCCACCCCGCCCAGCGCCAGGCCCATGCCGTGCGGCGTCACGCGCCCCAGCACGTGGCGGAAGGGAAGGTGCTCGCCCGGCGTCACCGCCACCGGCCGCTTGGCCCAGGCCACCGCGAAGCTCGCGCCGCAGATCGCGACCGTCAGCAGCCCGATCAGCCCCAGCCCCCACTGCTGCTCCAGCACCACGCCAAGCGGCGCGCCCAGCGCCAGCGCGCCATACGTGCAGACGCCGTTGAGCGAAATCACCCTGGCCGTGTGCGCCGGCCCCACGCTGGTAATGCCCCACAGCGCCGCGCCGGTGGACCCCAGGCTCTCGCCCACCCCGAGCACCAGGCGGCTGGCCAGCAGCGCGGCCACGCTCAGCCACGGACTGCGATGCAGCAGGGCCGCGGCCAGCAGCAGCGCGCCGCTCGCCGTACAGGCGCCCATGCCCCACAGCACCGCCACCTTGGCCCCCGCATGATCGCTGATCCGCCCCGCCCACGGCCGGCTCAGAAACGTGGCAATGTACTGAATGCTGATCACCAGCCCCGCCAGCGCCGCACTGAAACCCAGGCGCAGATGCACATACGCGGGCAAAATCGCCAGCGGCAGCCCGATCGCCAGATACACGACAAACGTGAAGTAGACAAACCCCACAATCTGCCGCGTCCTGCCGCGCGAGGCAACTGAAGCCGGGGCTGGCGGGCAATCTGTCGAGGGAATTTCCATTCGTGGAGGGACGAACCCGCGGCGCAATGCGGTCAGTTCATTATATCGGGTGCATGAGCCTGCTGTTCCGCTTCCGGCAGCCCCCGCGCGGCGGTCACGCGCCAGATCAAGCCGGCAGCGGAACTCCTGTCGCCCTGCGGCGCAGAATCAAAATCAGCGCTTCGGTGACGCTGAAGGTAATCGGCCCCAGAATCAGGCCGCTCACGCCAAACAGCACCACCCCACCCAGCATGGAAAGAAAGATCGGCACGGTGTGCAGCCGCAGGCTCGACCCCACCAGAATCGGGTAGAGAAAATTGTCCAGGGAGCTGATGATGAGCGCCCCGACCGCCAATAAGATGGCCGCCTGAATCCACTGGTGCAACACGGCAAGGTAGATCACGATCGGAAGCCAGACGACAAATGCCCCCACGGCCGGCACCAGCGCAAACAACATCGTCGCCACGCCCAGCAGCGACGCGCCGGAAACTCCCAGGAGCGCGTAAGTAATTCCCGCCACCAGCCCTTGCGTTCCCGCCACCACAAAGCGCCCCAGCACCAGCGCATGGATGGCTGTCCGAATCCGCGCCAGCAGGTAGTCCGTCTCTCCTCCTTCAAGAGGCGAGATGGAGCGAAGATAAGAAAGCGCCTCATCCCTGTCTCGAAAAAGAAAAAACAGGATGAACAGCATGATCACGACCTGGACGAATGCAGCAATCGATCCTCCGAGAATGGCCGCGATTCTTCCCGCGAACGATCCCGTGTGCTTCTCGATCTCATTGACTACGTCCACGTTTTCCAGGGTGTACTGCAGCATGGCGGAGAAGTGCGGAACCTGGTCGAAAAACTGGTGCAGACTGTTTTCGGTGGCGCCATTTTGAAGGCTCCGCACTGCGCCGGGAATATGCTGCCCCAGACTCAGCGCAATCAGGAAGGCCGGCACGACGATGCTCAGCACCACCATCATCAGGCTGGCGGTCGCCGCCAGGGTCTTGTTGCGCAGCCGCGCGCGGATCCACCGATGCGGGCGCTGCGTCACCACCGCCAGAACAATCGCCCCGGTGATCGCCGGCAAAAATGGCCCCACGATCACCAGGCACAGAAGGATGGCGCTTATCGAAATCAGGAAAAGGATCCAGCCGCTCCAGTCAATCTCGCCGCGCCCCGGCTGCCCGTGATCCGTATCCATCGTGCCCCCTCGTCCTGCCGCAGCCACACAACCCACACCTTGAGTCTAGACAATCGCCTTCGCGCGAGCGTCACAATGCGCTCATCATGCGAACGAATGAAGATGCGATTCGCCGCCGCAGAGCTCTGTGTGTATCATCCGACAGCCAGCTTCCCACCTTCAAATGCAGGCGCGCAAATGCAGGCGCGCCAAGGCGCAACTCCGGCCCGCGCTGGACACCCCATCTGCGCCCCTTTACCCTTATCTCTGTTGATGTGCGCGTCCGTCGGCTTGCGCGTTGCAGGGAGCTTCCGTGTCTTTCCACGTCGAACATTTCGGGTGCCGCGCGGCGCGCGCCGATGGCGAGGCGGTCAGCGCCCGTCTGCGCGCCGAGGGGCTGGGCGAACGAAGCCCGTCCGCGGCCGCCGTGGTCGTCGTCAACACATGCAGCGTCACCGCCGAGGCCGATCGCGCGGCCCGCGCCTTCATCCGCCGCACCCACCGGCTCAACCCCGGCGCGCGGATCGTGGTCACCGGCTGCTACGCGCAGCGCGCGCCGGAAGAGCTGGCCGCGCTGGCCGGCGTGGCCGCCGTGGTGGGCAACAGCCACAAGGCCTTCGCCCCTGAGATCGCGCTGAATCTGGCGCTGAACCCGCCGCTGAATCTGCCGCCGCCCGCCGCTGTTCCGTCCCCTTCCATGGTCAGCGTCCAGTCCCTTCTGGCTGGCGCCGGCCCTGCCCTCATCCTGGCCGACGACCGATTTGCCCACTCCTTCCTGGAAGAGGCGCCGCTTCATCCCGGCGCGCAGACCCGCCCCAACCTCAAAATTCAGGAGGGCTGCGGCAACCGCTGCTCGTTCTGCGTCATTCCCCAGACGCGCGGCTCGTCGCGCAGCCTGCCCGCCGACGCCATCCTGCGCCAGGTGGAGAGCTTCGTCGCCGCCGGCGGCCACGAGCTGGTCTTCTCCGGCATCAATCTCGGCCGCTGGGGCCGCGATCTCGCGCCCTCTCCCCAGGCCCCGCGTCCCACCCTCCCCTGGCTGGTTCGCACCCTCTTCGAGCAGACCGAGCTCGCCCGCCTCCGCCTCAGTTCCATCGAGCCCATGGACTGGGACGCCGATCTGATCGCCCTCATGGCCGAATTCGGCGGTTCGCGCCTGGCGCGCCACGCGCACCTGCCTCTGCAGTCCGGCTCCGACGCCGTTCTCCGCCGGATGCACCGCCGCTATCGCCCATGGCACTACGTCGAAAAAGTCGCCGCGCTCCTCCGCGCCGCCGGCTCCGATCTGACCCTGGGCGCCGACGTCATGGCCGGCTTTCCCGGCGAAACCGACGCCGAGTTCGGCGAAACCCTTGCGCTGATCCGCGCGCTGCCCTTCGGCTATCTGCACCTCTTCCCGTTTTCCGCTCGACCCGGCACGCGCGCCTGGGCGCTCCACGCCGCGCAGCCCGTTCCGCCGGCCGTCGTCGACGAGCGCATGGCGGCTGTTCGCGCGCTGGCCGCCGAAAAGAGCGCCGCGCACCGCAGGCGCTTTGTGGGCCGCACACTCGATGCCATCACCCTCCACACGCCGTCCGCCCTGGCCAGCCTCGGCCGCACCGCCGCGCTGACGGAGAATTTTCTGCCCGTCGAGATCGACGCCCCGCTGCCCGCCAACCGCCTCGTGCGCGTCCGCATCACCGGCCTCGCTGCCGAGGGCTCGCTGCTGGCCGCCGCTGAAAAAACCAAGGCCGAAACCAAGGCCGCGCCCGCCGACCGGCTCGCCGCGAACACTCTCGTCGCCGCGCAATAACCCGCGGAAGCAGCCTCCGCTCTGCCCGCTTGTCCCTGCCGCCGCGCGCGGGCGGCCTTCCCGCGGGCCGCATCCAGCCCCCGGCCGAAGCCGCGCCAATGGTATACTCAGGGAGCGTTCGCCTGCCCGTCGCGATTCCGGAACACGCCGGACGCGGGCAGCAAACCCCAGTGGAGGAGCACCATCGCACTCGACAAACGTTCGGCAAAGTCCTTTATCCGCATCAACGACCGCATTCGCGCGCGCGAGATCCGCGTCATCGACGAAAACGGCGAGCAAATGGGCATCCTGCCTCCCTTCGAGGCGCTGAAGATCGCCCGCGAGCGCGGCCTCGATCTGGTCGAGGTTTCGCCCACCGCGGTCCCGCCCGTCTGCCGCATCCAGGACTACGGCCGCTTCCTCTACGAGAAGGAAAAAAGCGACCGCGCCGCCCGCAAGAAGCAGAAAGTCATCACCATCAAGGAAGTCAAGTTCTCCGTCACCGTCGACGAGCACGACTACCAGACCAAGAAAAATCAGGCCGTCCGCTTCCTCACCGAGGGCGACAAGGTCAAGGCAAGCCTGCGCTTCCGCGGCCGCCAGATGGCCCACCGCGAGCTCGGCTACGCCATCATCAACCGCCTCATCCAGGACATCGGCGAGGCCGGCGTCGTCGAATTCATGCCGCGCATGGAAGGCACCATCCTGCACGCCATCATCGCGCCGTCCAAGAAGCAGGAAGCGCCCAAGCCCAAGCCCGCCGCGCCGCCGCCCCAGGTCGCAGCTGCGCAGCCGCCGGTTCCGCAGGCGCAGTAGCTGGACTTCATTTATTCAGGCCACTCATTCAGGCCGCCCCTTGCCGGGCGGCCTTTGTGTTCCGCGCTTCGGCCTCCGTGTATGCTGGCGTCATGCATTTTCACCGGCTTTGCCCTTTCTTCCTGAGCGTTCCCGTTGCCGTCGCAGCCGTCTTTCCGCTTGCGTCCACCGCCCAGCAGAGCCCGGCCCCCGCCTCCGTTCCGCGCTTCCCCTCGAGCGAAGACCTGCGCTCCATCAAGGCCATCTCCGCCCCTCAGCTCTCGCCCGACGGCAGGCAGGCGCTTTTCACCATCACCGACTCCACCGCCGACGGCGCCAAATCCCATCTGTGGATCGTCCCCATTCCGGCCGCCAACGAAAAGCCACGCCAGCTCACTTTTTCCCCGCCCGCCGACAAGGGCGGCGAGCACCACGGCGAGTGGTCCCCGGACGGTGCTGCAATATTCTTCCTCGCCAAACGCGGTGAACACACGCAGCTCTTCCGCCTCGATCTGCGCGGCGGCGAGGCCGCTCCCTACGATCTGAAAATCATGCCGCCGGTCGATGAGTCGAAGGCGAAGGACGCGCTTCCGCCCCCCGCCGCCGAAAAAAAGTCAGACGAGAAAGCGGACCAAAAGCCCGCCGAAACCGCCAACGCCGCCAAGCCCGAGCCTCTTCCCATCGATGTCTCCGGCTACGCGCTTTCGGCCGACGGCCATTGGCTCGCCGTCTGGGCCCGCGACCCCCAGACGCCCGGCGAAAAGAAGCAGAAAGACGCCAAAGCCGACGCCTCCTGGGTTGACCACGAGCAGCACATGACCCGCCTCTACCTCGCCGCGCTCAAGCCCGACGGCTCCCTCGACGGAGCCCTCCAGCCCATTGCCGTTGCCCCCAACGTGCGCAGCGCCGTCTGGTCCCCGGCCGCCGATCAACTGTTGGCCTTCACGGAAGCGCCCAATGGGGCCTCGAATCTGGGCCCTGCCGGAGCCGCCTGGCTGGTGGACGCCGCCTCCCCCGCCACCGCCGCAAAGCTGGACGCCATTCCCGCCACGGTGCGCGGCGGTGCCTTCCGCCCCGACGGCCGCGCGATCGTTTTTGCCGCGCAAACCCCCGAAGACGCGCCTCCCGGCTACGATGAGCTGTTCGCGCTCGCCGTCCCCCCCGCCGCCAGCCCGTCCGGCGTGCCCCTGCGCCTCTCCGCCGGTTTCGCCGGCCAGGTCACCGCCGCCGATCTGCACTTCACGCCCGACGGCGCCATCGTCTCCCCGGCCGCCGTGGGAACCCGCAGCCTCGTCGTCCGCATCGCGCCCGACGGCAGCGCGCCCCCCGTCCCCCTCGACCTCGGCGCGGCCGTCGTCACCGCCCTCCACACCAATCTCAAACAAACCGGCTGGCTGTGGCTGGCCGAGGGCGGCGGTCAGCCCGTCAAGCTCTGCTACGCGCAGCGTCTCGGAGACGCCTGCTCCGTCCTGCCCACGCCCGCGCTGGCCCCCGCCGGCCTGCGCTCCGTTGAGCCGCAACTGGTGAAGTGGCAGAGCGACGGCCTTCCCATCGAAGGACTTCTCTACCTGCCCGAAATCACCGGCTCCGCCAAGGTTCCGCTCATCGTCGACGCGCACGGTGGCCCCTTCGGCGCATGGGAAAACCGCTTCGATCCCTTCGCGGCCTTCATGGTCGGCCACGGCTGGGCGTTGCTGCGGCCCAACCTGCGCGGCTCGTCCAACTACGGCGTCCCGTTCGCCGCCGCCAACAAGAACGACCTGGGCGGCGGCGACTACCGCGACCTCATGGCGGGCGTCGACGCCGTCCTCGCCAAATACCCGCTCGACTCCCAGCGCATGGCGCTCATCGGCTACAGCTACGGCGGCGAAATGGCCGCCTTCGTCGAGGGCAAGACCGATCGCTTCAAGGCCATCGTCAGCGCCGCGCCGGTCATCGACCAGTTCAGCGAATACGGCAGCGAAGACGACTCCTGGTACGACCGCTGGTACTTCGGCAAGCCCTGGCAGCGCTTCCAGGACGCCTGGCGCCAGAGTCCGCTCTCCGGCGCAGCCCACGCCAAAACCCCCTTCCTGCTCATCCAGGGCCAGGCCGACACGACCGACCCGCTCGGCCAGTCCGAGGAGATGTACCGCGCCCTCCGCCAGGACGGCGTGCCGGTCGAACTCGTCACCTATCCCCGCGAGAACCACGGCCCGCTCGCCACCGGCATCTTCGGCCGCCCCTCGCCCGAGCCATGGCACGGCTACGACGCCCGCCAGCGCATCATCCAGTTCCTCCAGAAAGCCCTCGGCCCCGCATCTTCGCAGCCCGAGCCGGGCAAGTAGCCGCAGGTCCTGTCATATGGCGAGGGCAATCCCCTGTGCTAAACTCCCTGCCGTTATGAAAACCCGCCTCCAGTCGTTGCCAATCCTTCTGCTCCTCGCCGGCCTTGCCGCCTCGCCGCTTTCCGCGCAGCCCAACAGCGCCCCTCATCTCGAAAAGCGCGGCGCGGCCACCCAGCTCATCGTCGACGGCCAGCCCTTCCTCATCCTCGGCGGCGAACTGCACAACTCCTCCTCCTCCAGCCTCGACTACATGCAGCCCATCTGGCCCCAGCTGGCCGCCATCCACCTCAACACCGTGGTCACTCCGCTCAGTTGGGAGCTCATCGAGCCCAGGGAAGGCGTCTTCGACTTCGCTCTCGTCGACGGCCTCCTCGCCCAGGCCCGTCAGAACCACGAGCGCATCGTCTTTCTCTGGCTCGCTTCCTGGAAGAACGGCATGTCCAGCTACGCGCCCGCCTGGGTCAAGCAGGATACGCGCCGCTTTCCCCGCGTCGTCGCCCACGGCGCTGAAATCGAAATCCTCTCGCCCCAGGGCGAAGCCACGCAGCAGGCCGACGCGCGCGCCTTCGCCGCCCTCATGCGCCACATCAAGGAAGTCGACAGCCGCGACCACACCGTGCTGATGATGCAGGTCGAAAACGAAGTCGGCGTCCTCGGCGACACCCGCGACCACTCCGAGGCCGCCAACCGCGCCTTCGCCGCCGACGTTCCGCCCGAGCTCACCGCTTATCTCCAGGCGCACCGCGACGCGCTCTATCCCCGCCTCCGCGCACTCTGGGACGAGAACGGCGACAAGACCGCGGGCACCTGGACCCAGGTCTTCGGCGACACCGATCGCGCCGACGAAATCTTCATGGCCTGGCAGTACGCCCGCTTCATCCAGGCGGTGACCGCCGAGGGCAAGGCCGCCTACGACCTGCCCATGTACGTCAACACCTGGCTGGCCGGCGACGACGCCACGCCGGGCAGCTTCCCCAGCGGATGCCCCGAGCCCTGGGTCGTCGATGTCTGGAAGGCCGCCGGCTCCGCCCTCGATTTCTACGCGCCCGACCTTTACGCCGAGAACTTTGCCGAGTGGTCCCGCCGCTATCACCGCGACGGCAACCCGCTCTTCATGCCTGAGACCCGCGGCCTCGCCGCCGGAGCCGCCAACGTCTTCTACGCCCTGGGTGAAGAGGCGGGATTTCGGCTTCTCCCCCTTCGGCATCGACGATCCCGAAGAGATGGACCCCAAAGGCGACCTCGCCCTCAGCTACGCCGAGATCGCCAGCCTCGCCCCGCTCCTGCTTCAGCACCAGGCCGCCGGAGACGTCCACGGCTTCGTCCTCGACAAGGACCACCCCTCGGTCGACTTCACCCTCGGCGGCACCACGCTCCGCGTCTCCCTGGACGAGATCTTCGGCTTCCACTCTGAAGCCGGCTTCGGCCTCATCCTGGCCAGCGGGCCGGACGAATTTCTGGGCGTCGGCAAGGGCTTCCGCGTCTCCTTCGCCGCGCGCTCCGGCCCGCGGGTCGGCATCGCCGCCGTCGACGAAGGCCGCTTCGAGGACGGCAAGTGGATCCCCGGACGCCGCCTCAACGGCGACGAGAACGACCAGGGCCACGCCTGGCGCTTCGACCCCCGCCAGATGCACACCGAAAAGGTCACCCTCTACCGGTTTGAGTAGTGCAGGAGCCGGCGGGCCACTTCGGCGCCAAGGCCCAGCAGAGCATAAAGCGCGGTGTTGAGGAAGATGAACCCGTACCAGCTCTGCGGCACCCTACGCCCCAGCAACGCCGCGGGAGCGGTAAGGGCGACGACGGGCATTTTGCCGAGGTTGTACCTTCGGTCGATCACCAGCGAGAGGAGGACCCACGCGCCGGCAACCGCGAATCCGGCCAGCGCCCAAATTCCGATTCGGCGGCCCATAGAAACCCCCGGCCCGATTGTGGACCCGTCCGGCCTGAACGTATAGGCTGAAACGCGCGGCCCCTCCCATGGCATCAAAGCCCGCCTTGCGCTATACTGGTTGAAGCCTCAAACGGCCAGGGAAGTCCCTGTGTCTGAGGCCCGTGCGGGCGATCCACTCGTCCCAACCCGGAAGAAAAACGAGAAGAAAAATGCCCAAGTTGAAGACCCATACGGGCGCGAAGAAGCGCTTCAGCAAGACGGCCACCGGCAAAATCAAGCGCGGCCAGACGAAGACGCGGCACATCCTGACGTCGAAATCGCCGAAAGTGAAGCGCAAGCTGGGCCGCACCCTGCTCGTTTCCGACGGCGACTACGCCAAGGTCGCGCGCATGATCCCCTACGCCTGATCGCCGCGCCCCCTCTCTTCATGAGAGGCCGCGCTGCAGGGCCCCTGAGCGAAACGGGCCCCCGGCCATTCCCCCGCGGGACTCCTTGCGAGTCCGGCTTCGGAAAGTCCGAGAGATGCAGGCTTGAACTGAGCGAGTGAAGAGGTCTACCGCGCCGCCCCGCAAAAGGCCGCGCCTCCTGCCTCCAGCCGCGTAACCCGCAACACCAAACGGAGAAAAACCCATGCCCCGCGTAAAACGCAGTACCAAGCGCAGCGACCGCCGCAAAAAAATTCTCAAGAGAGCCAGCGGCTACTTCCTCACCAAATCCAAGCTCTACCAGGCAGCCCAGGAAGCCGTCGAGCGCGGCCTCAAGTTCGCCTACACCGGCCGCAAACAGAAGAAGCGCCAGTTCCGCTCCCTGTGGATCGTCCGCATCTCGGCCGCCGCCAAGCTCAACCACTTCAGCTACTCGCAGCTCATCAACGGGCTCAAGAAGGCTGGCGTCGAGCTCGACCGCAAGATCCTCTCCGACATCGCCATCAAGGACCCCGCCGGCTTCACCCAGCTGGTCGAGCAGGCCAAAGCCGCCCTCGCCCCCAAAGCCGCCTAAGCCGCGTCCACACACCTCCGCACCACGACGGCCTGGAGCGTAGCTTCAGGCCGTTCGGCTTCCGGGCGCATCCGCGGCCGCATCACTCTTCCAGGGCTATAATCGCGGGTAGGATGATTCAGCGTGCATGAAAGTTCGCGATGTGCTGAAACTGATTGAGGACGATGGCTGGTATCAGGTGGCGCAAAAAGGGAGTCACCGCCAGTTCAAGCACCCCGTAAAGCCAGGCAGGGTCACAATTGCCGGCCATCCATCGCACGAGATGGACAAAGGAACGCTCGGCAGCATACTTAAGCAGGCGGGACTGAAATGATGCAATACGCAGTCGTCTTCGAAAAAACCTCGACCGGCTGGAGCGCCTATGCCCCCGACCTTCCTGGATTGGGCGTTGCCGCCGCCACCATCGAGGAAACCGAAAAGCTGATGCGCGAAGGAATCGAGTTCCACATCGAAGGGCTTCGCGAAGACGGCCTGCCGATTCCCGAGCCCGCCGCCCAGGTCAAACAAATCGCAATCCCCGCCTGACAGCGCACCCCCATTACTCATCCATCGGCAACAAGGGCAGCGTCAGATTGGTCGCGGCCGCGGGGCGGCTGCGCGGGGCTTTCTTGAACGTGGCGTCGCGGCGGTGGAGCGGATACTCCGGCTGCCTGCCGTCCAGAATCTGCTGGATGGTCAGGATTTGCAGCTTGGGGTAGGTGGTGCCGTCGGACGATTTGTAGAACCCGGCTTCGGCGGCCTCGCGAAGCATCGGCTTGGTTGGCTCCTCAAAGCAGAGGAAGACGCCGATCTCGGCCTTCTCGCGGTCGAGCACGCCCACGAGGTCGCGGATCTGCGAGACGGTGACGCCCCCCGCCTTGACTGAAAAAATAATCTGCTTCGACTTGCCCGAGTCGTCGTCGTGGAAGTAGAGGCGGCCGTCGATGCCGCGATCCGCGCCCTTCTTCTGTTCGGCCGGCCGCGCGCCCACCTGCCCCAACGCCCACCATTGGAACTGGTATTTGTCCTCGGCGGCCAGCGCGGCTGCCCCTTCGTAATCAGTCGGCTCGCCTATTACGTCGTAGGTCTGTTTGATCTCCAGGCCAAAGGCGTCGGAGAGCCGCTTCTTGATAAGGCCAATGGCTAGATGGGTAATGTCGATGCCGATCCAGCGGCGGTTGAGGCGCTGCGCCACCTGCACGGTTGTGCCGCAGCCGCAGAAGGGGTCCAACACAAGGTCGCCTTCATTGGAACTAGAGCCAATGACCCTTTCTAGCAAGGTCTCAGGCTTTTGCGTTGGGTAGCCAAGATCCTCATCCCCGCCAGTTCGGTTAATGTCGTCCCAATCGTCCTGAAGAGCGACTCCAGGCATTTCATCTGCGAACTGAATGAGGCGCGGCATGCCCGTCTCCCGGTGGATTAAGTGGCCTGATTTGTAAAAGGCGACAATGTTCTCTCGCGAATATGCCCAATAGCGGCCGTTATACGGTGGAACCCCCTTGTATTCCCACCCAGCCTTCGGGGTGAGATGTTCATTCTCAAGGTCGGCGTCCCAACGCTCCTTCTGCCCTGCAACTCGCTTGACCCTCCAAAGAAACTCGGTGTCTCCTCCGGGACGGGCGGCAGTCAGGTCTGTTTCCTTGTAGTGGCGGCCATCACCGTTGACATGTTTGTATTCGGATTCCAAATATTCCTTCGTATATGGCGTATAGAGGACGTTCCAAATGTTGCTAGACGACTTTCCGTAGAAGAGCAATACATCTCGGACACGCCCGCATCGCCGCATCCCCTGTTTCACATCGCTGTGGGCCGATGATCGCCGCCACGAAATCTCATTTTGGAAGAACTGCGGCCCAAACACCGCATCCATCAAAATCTTCAAGTAGTGGCTGGCGGTGGGGTCGCAGTGCAGATAGATGGAGCCTGTTTCCTTGAGGACGCGGCGGAGCTCGACGAGGCGCGGGGCCATCATGGCGAGATAAGCCATCATGTCGGAACCGCCCAGAAATGTGCGGAAGGCGCGCAGCGCATCGGCCACGCGGCCGCCCTGCTCGACGATCTCCTCATAGGCGCGCTGGGCGTCGATGTTCCACTCCCACGTGTCTTCGAAGGCGTGAATCTGTGAGCTGGACTGCGAGCCGTCCTTCTCCGCAAAGAGAACGTTGTAGTCCTGCCGCGAATTGAAAGGCGGGTCGAGATAAACCAAGTCAACAGTCTCGTCCTTGACGTAGCGCTTGAGGACATCGAGGTTGTCGCCGTAGTAGAGCTGGTTTTTGGGTGTGGCCACGATGCGTTGAGGGTAGCATCCGGCGGGCGGCGCGGAAAGTGCCCGCCCATGTTCGAGCGCTTCGCTGGGAGGCTGAATCGCCCCGTCCCCCAATCCCCCGCGGAACGCTCCGCCGCCGTTTGCAGATTATCTCCCGCAACTCGGCATACTGGAACTGAGCCAATCTCTGTGCGCGTCCTCCGGGCGACGATTCCGCCCGGTCCGTGCTCCTTTTCTTCGCCTTCCCGCCCGCCGCAAGGGGCCCAGGGTACCCCCCTACCCCCCCTTATTTATTTTTGTTTTCCACAGAAATTTTGCAGATTATTTCCCCCATCGGCGCGCTCTCTGCCGCCCGCGCCGCGCGCGGCTCATGCGCCCGTCCCTCATGTCCCACACAGGGTTGATTTATCCTGTTGATTACGCATGACCAACGAAGCCATTCCCAATCTGTCGGCTTTCGACGAAGCCGCCCTCGACCAGGCCTTTGCCGCCCTCGAGCGCCGGGCCCGCGCCGACGCCGCCGCGCTCGGCTCGCCCGAGGCCGTCGAAGCCTTTCGCCTCCACTGGCTCGGCCGCAAGCAGGGCCTGCTCAACGAAGTCTCCAGCCGCTGGCTCAAAGCCGCTCCGCCCGACGCCAAAAAGCCCGTCGGCGAGCGCTTCAAGTCCCTCAAGGAATTGGTCGAGCGCCTCCTCGATCAGGCCTCTGGCTCCGGGGTGGGCGGGAACTGGTCTGACGCCGCCCTCGCCGCCGAGGCCATCGACATCACCCTGCCCGGCACCCGCCGCCTCACCGGCGCCGAGCACCCGATCACCCGCACCCTCAACGAAATCACCAGTGTTTTCGCGGCCCTCGGCTACTCGGTCGGCGTCGGCCCCGAGGTCGAAACCGACTTCTACAACTTCGAGTGCATGAACTTCCCGCCCGGCCATCCCGCGCGCGACACCCAGGACACGCTGGTCATCGCCAATCAGGACCGCCGCCCCCTGCGCGACCGGCTTCTGCTGCGCACCCACACCTCGCCCGTGCAGATGCGCACCATGGAGCAGCAGCCACCTCCGGTGCGCATCATCATCCCCGGCAAGGTTCACCGCAACGACGCGCAGGACGCCACCCACTCGCCCATCTTTCATCAGGTCGAGGGCCTCTGCGTGGACACCAACATCACCTTCAGCGACCTCAAAGGCACGCTCGACCACGCCATGAAGGCGCTGTTCGGCTCGGCGGTCAAGACGCGCTTCTTCCCGTCGTTTTTCCCCTTCACCGAGCCCTCTGCCGACGTGCAGATCAGCTGCATCTTCTGCGGCGGCAAGGGATGCCGCAAGTGCAAGCACTCGGGCTGGATCGAACTGCTGGGCTGCGGCATGGTGGACCCCGCGGTCTTCGCCTTCGCCGCCGAAAAGCAGCCCGCCTACGACCCGAAAAAGATTTCCGGCTTCGCTTTCGGCATGGGCGTCGAGCGCATCGCCATGATGAAGTACGGCATCAGCGAAATCGGCCAGTTTTACGCCGGAGATATGCGCTTCCTGGGGCAGTTCGCATGAAAATACTTACTAACTGGCTTCGCGCCTACTTATCCGAGTTACCCGTCGACGATGCGCAGCTCGCCGAAGACCTGACCTTGCGCGGCATCGCCGTCGAAGGCATTTACTCGCTTGGTGAGGGCAACGGCGCGCTCTACGAGATGGACATCACCACCAACCGCGTCGACGCCATGAACCACTACGGCATCGCGCGCGAGGCGGCTGCCATCTATGGCGTCGAACTGAAGCCGCTAGAAGTTGCGCTGCCCGCGGCGCGCCCGGCCGCCGCGCCGTTCCCCGTGCGCATCGAGGCCGAGGACGCTTGCGGCCGCTTCACCGCGCGCGTCCTCCGCGGCATCACCATCGGCGACTCGCGCGACTGGTTCCCCGGCGCCGAAGTTGCCACCTACTTCGGCCTGCTGGAGCAGAAGCTCATCTCCAACGCCGTCGACGCCACCAACTTCGCATGGCTCGCCATGGGCCAGCCCACCCACGCCTTCGACCTCGACAAAATCGAGGGCGGCATCGTCGTGCGCCGCGCCCGCAAAGGCGAAAAGCTCAAGACCCTCGATGGCGCCGAGCGCATCCTTGACCCCGAAGACCTCGTCGTCGCCGACCACTTGAAGCCACTCGCGCTGGCCGGTGTCATGGGCGGCTGGGACACGATGATTACGCCGGCTACCACCAATGTTCTTGTGGAAGCGGCGTGGTTTGAGCCCATGGCCGTGCGCCGCACCGCGCGCCGCCACGGCCTGCACACCGATGCCAGCCACCGCTTCGAGCGCGGCGCCGACTTCAACGCCGCCCCCGTCGCCTCGGCCCTCGTCAGCCGCATCCTGCTCGCCAACGGCGGCTGGATCGAGGGCGATCTGGTCGACGCGCGCGTTTCCTCACTCGAAGCCCGCACCGCTTATCGCCAGCCCATCGCGCTCGCGCTCAGCGAAGTCCGCCGCATCCTCGGCGCAACAGTGGACAAGGAAGGCATCACCGCTCCCGCAGTTGAAACTGTGCTCGCCGCGCTTGGCTGCGAGTTACTCGCTCATCATTCAGGAGAGTTATCGGAGAATAAGTGGCAGGTAACTCTTCCCAGTTGGCGGCTCGATCTGGAGCGCGAGATCGACCTCATTGAAGAAGTCGCACGGGTCTACGGCTATAACCGCTTCGCCAACACGCTGCCTGCGTTTGGCGCAGGCGTGCAGGCGCTGCCCTGGGCCGAGAGCGAGGCCACGGTGCGCCGCACGCTACTCGCCGCCGGCTTCCACGAAGCCATCGCCAGCACCTTCTGCTCCGCTGAGGACGCCGCGCTCACCGCGCCGCAGCCCGGCCAGGCGGTTCCGCTCGGCAATCCGCTCAGCGAAGAAGCCGGCGTGCTGCGTCCGTCGCTTGTCCCCGGCATGTTGGCCATGGTCGCCGGCAACCTGCATCGCGACGTGAGCGATGTGCGCCTGTTCGAACTGGGCACGGTCTTCAGCGGCACCACAGACAAGGTGGACGAACGCCCCGCGCTGGCCTTTGCAGCAGCGGGCAGCGTGGCGGAGCAGAGCCCGCTTCACGCCGCGCGGGCCATCGAGTTTCACGATGTCAAAGGCGCGGTCGAGCAGGTGCTTGCGCGGTTCCAGGCGCGCGCCGTCTACTTCGATCGCTTCCCGCCCGACTCCGGCCTCATACCTCCGTGGCTCCATCCCTATCGCGCGTCCCGCGTCGCCGTCGAGGGCGCAACCGTGGGCTGGTTTGGCCAATTGCATCCGCGCGAGGCCGCGGCCCGCAAGCTCAAGGAGCCGGTGCTGGTGGGCGAGCTCTATCTCGACCGCCTCTACAGGCTGCCGCTGCGTAGACCTGTCGCGCAGGAGATTTCGCGCTTCCAGCCCGTGCGCCGCGATTTTTCGCTGATTGTGGACGAAGGTACTGCATGGGAGACCATCGACCAGGCGCTGGCCTCGCTCGCCATTCCCGAACTGGTCGAGTGGCGCGTGCGCGAGATCTTTCGCGACGCCAAACTGGGCGCGCGCGAGTACTCGCTGCTGCTGGGCGCAACCTTCCAGGCGCCCGATCGCACCCTGCGCGAAGAAGAACTGCAGGACTTTCAGGCCCGCGTGATCGCCGCTGTGGGCAAGGCCGGCGCGCGCTTGCGGACTTAGCCGCGGACCGAGGCACGATCGGCGCTATACTTGCACGGTCAAGAGGTAAAAATGGAGGTCAATTCCATGTCGCAGACTTTCTGGGAATCCGAGGTCGCCGAAGAATCAAAGCCGGAGCAGGATGCCGTGGAGCTGCCCGCGGAGCCAGCCGCGCTGGCCCTCAGCGCGGATGATTTTTCGGCTCTCGAGGAGCGCATCCTGCGCGCGGTCGAGCTCGTCAAGCGCGAGCGGCTGGCCCGCGCCGCCGCCGAGGAGCGCGCTGCCAGCGCTGAAGCGCAACTGACCGGCCAGGCCCCGCTCGTCGGTCAATTGAAGGAAGAGGTTCGCGCCCTGCGCACCGAGCGCGATCATGTGCGGCAGCGCGTGGAGCGGCTGCTTTCCCAACTCGACGCGCTCGAACTGTGAGGCCGGAAATGGCAAAGAACAAGCCCGGCAAAACGACCGGTTACATCACCGTCAACATCTACGATCAGGCCTATCACCTCACGGGAGAAGACCCGGAGCACATTCATCAGCTGGCCGCGCGCGTGGACGCCAAGATGCGCGCCGTGGCCGCGCAGGGCCGCACCGTGGACTCGCTGCGCGTGGCCGTGCTGGCCGCGCTCAACCTGGCCGACGAGCTTTCGCAGTCCGCCGGCGCCGATGCCGGCCAGGGCCACGCACGCGCCGCCAGCCTGCGCGGCCTGCTCGACGAAGTGCTCGACGAAGTGCTCGACGAAGAGCGCAAGACCGGCTCGTAGACGATACGTTGTGAGCCCATTCGCGTGACTCGCGCCGCATGCCCGTTTAGGCACGGCATTCCCAAAACAAGAAGGCGCAAGACGCTACCACACCGCGCCCACTCCGCACAAGACTTGCAATTCCGAGCCGCTACCCCTACTATCCGCAATAGAAACCGGCCTGCAAAGCAGGTGGGTAGTCAACGCTGGTTGAACCAACATTCAATGAACAGGGGCTCAACTCGACAATCGGTTCTGTGTGCCGTGTCCGCCAGTCCGGAATGCCTAACGAACCGCGGAGAGCTCCACCGTCTTAGGACGGGTTCACCGGCGCATTGCCCACGGCCCAGCGGGCCGGATTCTACCCTCCGCTCGCCCTGAGACGGTATTCTTACCCTAGTGCATCCCATCCTCTTCCACATCGGTCCCGTACTCATCCCCGCATACGGCGTCGTGGCCGCGCTCGGCGTCTTGCTCGGGCTCACGCTCGCGCTGCGCACGAGTCGCATGGCGGGCGTAGATTCCAACCAAGTCTGGAACCTCTGCATCATCGCGCTGTTCGCGGCGCTGGTCGGTTCGCGCCTTCTGCTCATCCTCGTCAACTTCGCCGTTCTGCGCAGCCATCCCGCATGGCTGCTCGGCCTGGCCATGATTCATTCCCCCTTGCTGGCCGGTGTCGGTGCACTGCTGGCCGCGGTTGCCGCGCTGCTGTTTGCGCGCTGGCAGCAGATGCCGCTGGGCGCCACTGCCGATGCCGTCGCCGCGCCGCTGGCTCTGGGCATGGCTTTTGAGCAGTTTGGCGCGCTGCTGGCCGGTTCCGGCTACGGCACTGCGACCCCCGCAGGCTGGGCTGTCGTCTACACCAGCCCGCTGGCCGCGCGCTGGAGCGGCGCGCCCCTCGGCGTTCCCGTGCACCCGGTGCAGGCCTACGCGGCGGTGGCATTCCTCACGATTTCCATCGCACTTCTCGTCTGGATGCCCTTCCGGCGCCAGCAGGGAGACATCGCCGGTCTTGGGCTCATGGCCGCCGGCGCGGCCGTCTATTTCACTGAGTTCTGGCGTGATCCGGAGGGTCGCGGCACTATTTTGGGCGGCGCGCTGGACGGCCCGCAACTGGCCGCCGTCGCATGCGTGCTGGCGGGCGCGTTTGTGCTGCTCCAGCGCAAAGGCGCGCGCATCGCCACAGGCGCTGTACCCACAGAGACCGCAAATGACTCCGAGGCTCCCCATGCCAGCGAAGCTCCCCATGCCAGCGAAGCTCCCCATGAATGACGCGCGCACCATTGACGTGCCCGCCGAAGCGGCCGGCCAGCGGCTGGACCTGTTTCTGGCCGCGCACCTCGACGGCGTGAGCCGTTCGCGCGTGCAGATGCTCATCGATCAGAGCGATGTGCGAGTAAATGGCGAGCGCGAGAAAGCGTCGATGAAGCTGCGCGGCGGCGAGCGGATCACCGTGACCGGCGAGCCGCATCCCGCGCCCTTGAAGGCTACGGCCGAAGATATTCCGCTGGACTTGATCCACGAGGACGCCGACCTGGTGGTGGTGAACAAGCCGGCGGGCATGATGGTTCACGCGGGCGCGGGGCAGAACGAAGACGCGCGCAGCAAAGGCACGCTGGTGAACGCGCTGCTCTACCGCTTCAAGAAGCTTTCCTCCACGGGCGGTGATCTGCGGCCGGGGATTGTGCACCGGCTGGACAAGGATACGAGCGGCTTGATCGTGGTGGCCAAGAACGACCGCGCGCACGCGGCGCTGGGTGAGATGTTTTCCAGCCGCCGGATCAAGAAGACCTACATCGCGCTGGTGCACGGCGAGGTCGAACGCCAGAAGGGCGTCATCACCGCCGCCATCAGCCGCGACCCCATGCGCCGCACGCGCATGACCGCGCGGCCTGCGGAAAATGCCCGCTCCGCCGTCTCTCACT
The DNA here is from genome assembly GCA_963716385.1 of uncultured Acidobacteriaceae bacterium. Classification (GTDB taxonomy): domain Bacteria; phylum Acidobacteriota; class Terriglobia; order Terriglobales; family Acidobacteriaceae; genus Telmatobacter. The sequence continues at coordinate 3,654,092 of OY970305.1, read as the reverse complement.
ATGAAGTGGTCCGCCGCCTCGCCACGCGCTTCGGCAAATTCACGCTGGTGCGGGTGCGCATCGAAACCGGCCGCACCCACCAGATCCGCGTGCACATGGCGTCCATCGGCCACCCGGTCGTGGGCGACACGCTCTACGGCGCCTCGGGGCAGTTGACCGACCAGGTCGCCGCGCAGGCCGCGCAGTCCAAGGCCGCGCGCCGCAAAGCGGAGCCGGAGAGGCTCCGGCTGGGGCGCAATTTTCTCCATGCCGCCCGGCTTGAATTTGAGCACCCCACCACCGGAAAGCTCTTGCAGCTGGAGGCGCCTTTGCCTCCGGAACTGGAGTCGTTCCTCGGCCGCCTGGAAGGCCATCCGCCGGCTCCCGGCCAAAAAGCCGGGGCGTGACTGGCCGCCGGGCTGGACCGGATTGATAAAATGAGGGAGATATGACCCGAATGCTGTTTGGCCTCATTCTTGCGGCGGCCTTGTCCGCCGTCACACTGCAAGCACAGCAACCTGCCGCGGCGTCCGCCGCCCAGCCCGCGCAAGCTTCGCCGGCGCAACAGCCCGCGCCCGCGCCCGCTGACCAGGCCGCGGAAAATGCGCCCGTCATCCACGTGGGCGTGAATGAGGTCAACCTGATCTTCACCGTCACCGACAAGCACGGTCATTACATTCCCAACCTGCGGCAGAGCGACTTTGCTTTGCTCGACAACCAGAGAGCCCCGGAAAGGATCAACTCCTTCCACCAGCAGATCAACCTGCCGCTGCGCGTCGGCATCGTGATTGACGCCAGCACCTCCATCCGCACCCGCTTTCAGTTCGAACAGCAATCGGCCTCTGAATTTCTTCTGCAGGTGCTGAAGTCCCGCGCCGACCGCGCCTTCGTCATGGGCTTCGACGTCACTCCCACGGTCACGCAGGACTGGACCAACAACATCGACGGCCTCGAGACCGGCATCAACCGCCTGCGTCCCGGCGGCGGCACCGCGCTGTTCGACGCCGTCTACACCGCCTGCCGCGACAAGATGCTCACCGAGCGCGGCCCCGAGCCGGTGCGCAAGGCCATGATCCTCATCTCCGACGGCGACGACAACCAGAGCCGCGTCCACCCCGACGAAGCCATCAAGATGTGCGAGCGCGCCGAGACCATCATCTACGCCATCAGCACCAACTGGACGCCCAGCCGCGGCAAGGGCGACAAGGTGCTTTCCGACATGGCCGTGGCCACCGGCGGCGAAGTTTTCTTCCCGCCCTCGGTCGAGCAGATGTCGGAGAGCTTCCACAACATCGAGGAAGAACTGCGCAGCCAGTACGCGCTGAATTACACCCCGGCCGACTTCAAGTACGACGGCGCCTTCCGCTCCATCTATCTCTACTGCACCGACCGCCGCTACCAGGTTCGAGCCAAGAAGGGCTACTTCGCCCCGCGCCAATAGAGTGCCGACGCGCGGATTGACAACACCTCGGACAACCGGTCAATCTCGAAGGTGTTCGGCGGAGGTGTGCCGTGTTCCTCAAGCATTCTCTGAAGGTGTATGCTGGCGCTTTGCTGCTGGGTCTTCTGGCCGTCTGCCCTCCTCTCACAAGCCAGCCCGCGCCTCAGCCCGCTGAAACCGCGCAGTCGTCGCAGGCGCCGGTTGCCTTGCAGGGCAAAGTCATCTTTTCCGTGCGGGGCATCCTCTCCTTCACCGCGGAGGCGCGGGCTGCCGCAATCGAGAGACGGATCGGGGATCTCTCAAAAGATGTCACGTTCAAGCCGCAGTCCATCTCCGTCGCCGATGCAGAAGGCACCTCCGACATCATGGCCGGCGATTTGGTCTTAATGAGCGTGACCGACCAGGATGCGAGTGCGGCCGGCGTCGCTCGTCCGGACCTCGCCCGGGACTACGCGCAGCGGATCAGTGCCGCCTTGATTGCCTTCCATCACGCGTACAGCCTCAAGAGCCTGATCCTCGGCGGCGTGTACGCCATCATCTCCACGCTCGTTCTCATCCTGGTTCTGCGCCTCCCAATTTGGGACTGTCCCACTTTTGCCTGTCCGTTTTTGCTTCGCCCCCGGATTCTTTCTCTTCCCACCTTCTGTGTCGGCTTGATTCCGCGATGAAATAGAAGGAAGGCGACTTGGGGTCTGGAAAATCAAGCCGCCTATGCGCTCAGCAACTTTGCGACGCCGCCCGCCGCCACCGGCAGCGAGCGGCGATCGGACAGCAGCTGATCGCGAAAACAGGGTTCCTTCAGGGGGAATTAGGTGATCCGACAGGCCATCTCGTGCGACATCTGCGGGACAGAAAAGCAGCTCACCAACCACTGGTTTGTGGCGTATGACCTGGCAGGCGAGCTGCGCATCAGCGGGTGGAACTCCCGCAATCGCCAACGGGCCGGGGCCAGGCATCTGTGCGGACAAACCTGCCTGCACAAGCTGGTGGACGACTTTATGGCCAAAGCTATCTCCGCGCGGGTGCAGCCCGCCGCGGACAAAGGCAGCGCGCAAAGCGCGCAGGAGGAAACGCCTCGCGCCGCATCCCCGCGTGCGGATGCCAGTCTGACCTCAGCCGTCGCCCATACAGGCATGGCCAGCCCGCGCCGTGAAGCTCACGGCACAGACTCTCTCGACACGCATTCTGTGGACACGCATATCGACGAGTTCGAATCTTCCGCGCGCCTCATTACGCCTTCCGTGCCGGCCCGCCCCGTGGTCTCCTTGCGTCAGTCTGCTACGGGTCTCGCTGCGACGGGTCTGGCTGCGGCGGGTCTGGCCGCCGTGCCGCCCGAGCCCCCCGCCTGCGACGACGAGGACCTCGACGTGGAGGCATCGGGCTTCTCCTCGCGCAGTTGGCGCGCCGAAGCCTGGAAGCGCGAGCGTGAGCGTGAACAGCGCGTCGCGGCGCGCCACTCCGCCGCCGCCCGCCGCCGCTCTATCGCGTGACAGTGCCGGAACACGCCCGAGACGGTCAAGTCCCCTGCGGACATCGAGGACGCTGCCCAGGGAGACCGGGAAAACAGCAAATCCCCGCCAGCCCCACACGGACCCTAGCTTTTTAGCTCGCCTGTCCGCCGCCTCGCCAGCCACCACCAGGCCAATCCGGCCACCGCCAGCACGCCCACCACGGCGAATGCGGTTACGGCGTGGTGGGCCACCACGTCCACCGCGCGCGGCCCCAGCTTGAGCACCAGCAGCGCCAGCAGCAGCCAGCGCACCAGCCGCCCGCAAAACACCGCCAGCATGAACGGCACAACCCGCATCTCAAAGACCCCGGCGGCAAAGATGAACACCTTCCAGGGCGTCGGCGGCGGCAGCATCGAGGGGATCATGACGGCCAGGAACTCCTGCCGTTCGAAGCGGTCGCGCATCTGCTCAAAGCGCTCGCGGTTCACTCTTTTCAGCAGGAACAGCTCCCCCCCGGCCCGGCCCACTCCATAGGGAAGCAGTCCGCCAATCGCCGAGCCCGCCGCCGCCAGCAGGCAATAGAGCCAGAAGTGGCTCTTGTTGTCCCACACATAGACGGCCAGAATCGCGTCCATCGGAACCGGAATGGTCGAGGAGTCGAGCAGCGCCCAGGCGCCCACTCCCCAAAAGCCAAGCTTGGCCAGCGCGGGAAGCAGCACCAGTTTCCAATCCGCCATCATATGTGCGAAAAACTGCTTCAAACGGGTCCCTTTCCGCCGTTCAATTCGTCCATTCAGAAAGATTCATTGTACGGTCCTGAGATGAGCGGCGCTTGAGTTGCGCGCCGTGCCGGGGATGAGAGAATAGACAGGAAGGATTCTAAACGGAGCTGGAAGGGCGCGCGTAGCCCCGAGGCAGGCTCCTGCGGGAAGAATGCCCACCAGCGAAACACAAACCATTATGAACGAGCCGGACGAGCCCACGGGGATTGTCCCCGGGCCTGGCAACGCCGGCGCGGACGATGCGCGCCCGTTGGACGAGGAGCCGCTCCTGCCGGTCACCTCCCGCTCGCGGTGGGTGGACTACGACACGCACGAGCTGCTGAACATGATCAGCGAGCTCGAGGACGAGCGGCGCTGGGCCCGTCTGCGCGAGGGCATCTGGATCGCGATCCTCTTCCACCTGCTGGTGCTTTCGCTGGTCACCTGGATTCCGAAGTACGTCTTCAAAGTGCCCCCGGTCATCGATCCATTTGACGCCATCAAACAGCGCAAAGACCTGAGCTACCTTGACTTGCCGCCTGATGCCCTACGCCGGTTGCAGTCGAAGGTGACGGTCAAGCCGGTGCCTGAAAAGCCGCCGACCATTGACAAGAAGACGCTGGAAGAGCTGAACAAGACAACGACTCCGCCGCCCGAGCCCGCCAAGCAGCCGGACGTGCAGAACCCTATTCAGCCACAGCCCAAGCCGCCCATCCCACCCAATCCGCAGTCCCAGTCGCAGGCCGAGGCGCCGACTCCGGCGGCAGTCCCGGCCCGGCCCAACTTCGCCATGGGTTCGCAGAATCCCGCCGACCAGTTGCGCCAGGCCATGCGCGACGCGTCCCGCAATCCCGGATACGGGGCGGACAACATGCCCTCCGGCGGCGGGTTGTCGATGCATCCCGGCGCAGGCACGGGCGGCGTCGAGGTGCTCTCCGACACACAGGGCGTGGACTTCAACTCCTGGCTGATGCGCTGGCACCGCGAGACGGAGCGCACCTGGGATCCGCTGATTCCCGACGAGGTCAACCCCCCGATTCTGAAATCGGGAGCCGTCGTCATCCGCTTCAAGGTGCTGCCCAACGGCCGCCTGATGGATGGCAGCATGGTTTTGGAGGGCCGCTCCGGCGACACCGGCCTGGACCGTGCGGCCTGGGGCGCGCTCACCGGCTCCAACTATCCCCCGCTGCCGAGGGAGTTTCATGGGCCCTACATCGAGCTGCGCGCGGTCTTTCTTTATAACATGCAGCCGAAGTAAGCCGACGCCATGCTCTGAGTCAGCCGCCTTAACTTTCGCGTGTAAGTGGGACGAGGCGCGCAGGTGGGTTGACAATATCGCGAAAGGCCCTAGTCCGGCGCTCGACCTTGATTCACTCTTCGCGAATCTTAGTGCGGAAACAGGCGCAGTTCCTCTGCAGAGAAACACGCCTCACGCGCTCACATTCTCCGATAACTTGGGAATGGACAGAGCTGGCGCGTCCGGGGGCTCGAGCGGCCTCGGCTTGCGGTGCAGGAAGATGCCGTCCTGCTCCAGCAGTGCGTCGTAGACCGGGGTGTGCCGCCAATAGCGGGCCAGGGCGAAGCAACTCATGTTGGCGATCATCAGCGGCAGGATCAGCCCGTAGCCGCCGGTCATCTCAAAGATGATGAGAATCGACGTCATGGGCGCGCGCACGATGCCGGCGAAGACCGCGCCCATGCCCACCACGGCAAAGGCGCCGATGGAGTCGGCGGAGTGGTGGAAGACGGCGACGTCGATATAGCCCACCGCGCCGCCCAGCATCCCGCCCATGTAAAGCGCCGGAGCAAAGATGCCGCCCGCCCCGCCGCTCGAATACGAGGTGACGGTGGCGGCAAGCTTGAGGACGCACAACGCCGCCATGGCCGTCACCGTCAGCCCGGTGGCTCCGGTGAGGGCCATCGTCAGGGTCTTGTAAGGATCGCCGGCAATGCCATTGACGTGAAAGAACAACAGCGCCACCACCGCAAAGCCGCCCGTGGCCGCGCCGCCCAGCGCCGGATGCACCCACTTCGGCACGGTCGTCAGCCGCTTGAACCAGGCGCGCAGCCAAAGCAGCGAGTCGGTGAACGCCACCGAAACAATGGCCGCCAGCAGACCCAGCACCGCATACCAGACCAGCGACGAGGAATTGGTCATCTCGTAATGATGCGGCACGTGGAAGATGGGGTTGGAGCCGAGGACTTTGTTCTCCACGACGGCGGCCAGGGCCGCGGCCACAATCACTCCGGAGAGCATGGTCTGGTCGAGATTGCCGATCAGTTCCTCCAGCGTGAACGTGACGGCGGCGATGGGCGCGTTGAAGGCCGCGGCAATGCCCGCCGCCATGCCCACCGAGGCCATCCGGCGGCAGTTCTTGGGGCTCAGCTTGGCCACTCGGGCCAGCATGCTGCTCACGCCGGAGCAGATGTGGACCGTCGGGCCCTCCACTCCCAGCGAGGCTCCCACCCCGAGCTGTACAACACACAGAACGAACTTGCCGATGGTCTCCTTGACCGAGATGCGTCCAAAGCGATTGAGGTAGGCGACTTTCACCTGGGGAATGCCGCTGCCCGCCGCCGCCGGAACCCAGAACTGGAGGCCAATGCCGGCCACCAGACCGCCCAGCGCCGGAGTGAGAATCGTCCACCATATCCAGCTATGGCCTCCGGCGGCGGTGGCGCGGTTGATGAAGAGCGCTTCGACAAGCCCGGTGCTGATATGGAACGCTACTGCGGAAAGGCCGCACAAACCTCCCGCCACAATGGTGATCGCCAGCAGCCTTTGCCGTTCGTTCGGCAACCGGCGCATCAGCCAGGCGGTGACACGGGAATATACGCCTACAAAGCCAATCCAATAGTTCAATTTGTATGGAACCTCGCCTTAAAAGGCTTGCATTACAAGTATAAGTGCAAGCCTTGGGACGCGGTTCACACTCTGAAAGGACTGGGATTGTCAGCTTGTTGCCATCTGGGAGCGGCACATGGGAAGGACCGCCCCGAGGAATTCCTCAGTCGCGGAGGCTCGTCCTGACTCTGTCTCCGCATTGGGAGCATTTCCCAGCCGGTCGCGGTCCGCGATAAAATCGATCCGTATTCGATGCGCAGCCGCTCTGTCATTTCCGCCATGCCTTTGCTCGAGCGCTTTCGCCGTGGCCGTCCCGACCGTGGCCGCCGCTTTTCCAGCTGAGTGATCCATCTCCGTTGAAGTCTTTCCGGTGCGTGCCGGTTGAATTGTTGCGCCGGCCGCGCAGTGGGCTTTCGGCAAGCCGGAGCCCGCATTCCTGATTTCTGAGTCCATCCGCGCCAAAGCGGATAGAAAGGTCTCCCCAATGGATAGTTTTGCCAGCCGGGCTACATTGACCTCCGGCGACCGCTCGTACACCATCTATCGCTTGCCCGCGCTCACGGCGCGCGGCTTCAACCTGACCCGGCTGCCTTTCAGCCTGAAGATTCTGCTGGAGAATCTGCTGCGCCGCGAGGATGGCGTGAACGTGACCGCCGCGGACATCGAGTTTCTGGCCAAATGGGACGCCAAGGCCGAGCCCAGCCGCGAGATTGCCTACATGCCGGCACGCGTGCTGATGCAGGACTTTACCGGCGTGCCCGCGGTGGTCGACCTGGCCGCGATGCGCGACGCCATCAAGACCCTGGGCGGCGACCCGGAGCGCGTCAATCCGCTGGTGCCGGCCGAGTTGGTCATTGACCATTCCGTCCAGGTGGATGAGTTCGGAACTGCCGGGGCTCTCGACGCCAACACCCTGCTCGAATTCCAGCGCAACCGCGAGCGCTACGCCTTCTTGAAGTGGGGCCAAACGGCCTTCCGCAATTTTTCGGCCGTGCCGCCGGGCATGGGCATCTGTCATCAGGTGAATCTGGAGTACCTGGCGCGGGTGGTCTTTACGACCGAGACCGACGGCGAGGCAGTGGCCTATCCCGACACGCTGGTGGGCACCGATTCGCACACCACCATGATCAACGGGCTGGGCGTGCTGGGCTGGGGCGTGGGCGGCATTGAGGCCGAGGCGGCGATGCTGGGCCAGGCCGTCTCCATGCTGGTGCCCCAGGTGGTGGGCTTCAAGCTGACCGGCAAGCTGCGCGAGGGCGCGACCGCCACCGATCTGGTGCTGACCGTGACTCAGGCGCTGCGCAAGCTGGGCGTCGTCGGCAAGTTCGTCGAGTTTTACGGCCCCGGCATCGCCGGATTGCCGCTGGCTGACCGCGCCACCATCAGCAACATGGCGCCCGAGTACGGCGCCACCTGCGGCATCTTCCCGGTGGACGCCGAGACGCTGCGCTACCTGCGGCTGACCGGCCGCAGCGAGGAACAGATTGCGCTGGTCGAGGCCTACTACAAAGCGCAGGACCTCTTCCACACCGCCGGCTCACCGGAGGCCGAGTACACGCAGACGCTGGAGCTGGATCTGGCCACGGTGGAGCCCAGTGTGGCCGGCCCCAAGCGCCCCCAGGACCGCGTCCTGCTGAAGGACGCTGCCGCCAGCTTTCAGCAGCAGCTGCCCGCTCTGCTTTCCCCCAAGGCCAAGCCGCTGGGCACGCGCACCGCGGCTGCATGGGAACGGAAGACGGTGACGGACACAGCAGTCGCCGGGAAAGCGCCGCTCCACGGGACTACAACCGTCAAGGAGCGTTTCGGCGTCGACCCGGACACTTATCTCGACCACGGATCGGTGGTGATTGCGGCGATTACGAGTTGCACCAACACCTCCAATCCATCCGTGATGGTGGCGGCCGGGATTTTGGCGAAGAAGGCCGTCGAAAAGGGCCTTTCCGTGCCGCCGTGGGTGAAGACCTCGCTGGCGCCGGGCTCGCGCGTGGTCACCGACTACTACCAGAAGGCCGGCCTGCTGCCCTATCTCGAAAAGCTGCGCTTCAACGTGGTGGGTTACGGCTGCACCACGTGCATCGGCAACTCCGGCCCGCTGCCCGCCGACGTGACGAAGAGCATTGACGAGCATGGCCTGGTGGCGGTGAGCGTGCTCTCTGGAAACCGCAACTTCGAGGGCCGCGTGAACGTGGACGTGCGCGCCAATTATCTGATGAGCCCGCCGCTGGTGGTGGCGTATGCGCTGGCCGGGCGCATCGGCCACAACTTTGACACCGATCCGCTGGGGACGGACCAGGCCGGGCAGCCGGTCTATCTCAAGGACATCTGGCCTTCGCAAAAGGAAGTGGCCGAGGCGATTGAAAAAGGATTGTCCAGCGAGAGCTTCCGCAAGGAATACGCCACCGTCTCCAGCGGCGACGCCAACTGGCAGGGGCTGCGCTTCCCCACCGGCGACGTATATCAGTGGGAGCCGGACTCGACCTACATCCGCAAGGCGCCGTACTTCGACGGCATGACGCAGACGCCGCCGCCCGTCACCGACATTCTGGGCGCGCGCGTGCTGGCAGTGCTGGGCGACTCGGTCACCACCGACCACATCTCTCCGGCGGGCAACATCAAGGCCAGCGGACCGGCGGGGAAGTATCTGTCGGACCACGGCGTCAAGCCGGCGGACTTCAATTCGTATGGCTCGCGGCGCGGTAATCACGAGGTCATGGTCCGCGGCACGTTCGCCAACGTGCGCCTGCGCAACAAGCTGGCGCCGGGCACCGAGGGCGGCGTCACGCGGTTGCTGCCCGAGGGCGCGCCGATGTCGATCTTCGACGCCAGCGTCAAGTATGCCGAGCGGGGCGTGCCGCTGGTGATCCTGGCGGGCAAGGAGTACGGCTCGGGCAGCTCGCGCGACTGGGCGGCCAAGGGGCCGAAACTGCTGGGTGTGCGCGCGGTGATCGCGGAGAGCTTCGAGCGCATTCACCGGTCCAATTTAGTTGGCATGGGGATTCTGCCGCTGCAGTTTAAGGCGGGGCAGACCGTTGAATCGCTGGGGCTGACGGGCGAGGAGGTCTACGACTTCGCCGGGTTGGCGGCGCTTGTGGCAGGCAGGTTTGCCGGCGGACGCACGCTCGCGGTGAAGGCCACAGCTTCCGATGGTGCAGTGAAGCAGTTCAACGCCACCGTCCGCATCGACACCCCGCAGGAGATCGAGTACTTCGAGCACGGCGGCATCCTGCAGTACGTGCTGCGGCAGTTGGCGGCGAAGTGAACGGGCGTCTTTGAAAGCAGGCCGCTGAAAAGCAGAAACGCCACTCCGGGACCGGAGTGGCGTTTCTCTTGCTGCGATGCGGCAGCCTATTTGGCCTTCGCCCTTGCTTTTGGGCGCTTGGGAGAAGTGCGCTTTGACTTGTCTTCAGAAATCGGCTCAGGGGCCTGTCCCGGGAAACTCTCATTGAGGTGGGTGGCGAAAAACCGCTCCTGGTTGTAGTCGCCCAGCACGTGCAGGCGCAGGAAGTTGGTGGAGCCGGACTTGGTGCGGGTGCCGGCCACGATCGCAATCACTTCGCGGAGCTTGACGTAACCGAGTTGCTCAAGCAGGTTCTCGGCCACTTCCACCAGCGCCTCCGTGGAGTTCACCTTGGGGCAGCGGATGGGCGTGGTGCCCCACAGCAGGTTGAGGCGGTTGATGGTGACCTCAATGGGGCTGAGCGCGAAGATGGGCGCCGAGGGGTGGTATTTGGAGAGCTGGCGGGCGGTGGTTCCCGACTCGGTGAACAGCGCGATGCCGCGCAGGTCCAGGTCCTCGGCGGCGTGGGCCGTGGCTTCGCAGATGGTCTCGGCGATGGAGAGGTGGCTCACCATCCGGCGGGGCGTCGACTCCCGGTCTTCCTTGATGTGGCGCTCGGCTTCCGAGACTATCCGCGCCATCATGGAGACTGTTTCCACCGGATACTTGCCCACGGCCGATTCGCCGGAAAGCATGACGGCGTCGGTGCCGTCGTAGACAGCGTTGGCCACATCGGATACCTCGGCGCGCGTGGGTCGCGGGTTCTCGATCATCGATTCCAGCATCTGCGTGGCCGTGATGACCGGCTTGCGGTACTCGGCGGCGCGGCGAATGATGTGTTTCTGGATCGCGGGGACCTTCTCCGGAGGCACCTCGACGCCCAGATCGCCGCGGGCCACCATGATGCCGTCGGCAGCCTGCAGAATGCTGTCCAGATGCTCGATGGCCTGGGGCTTTTCCAGCTTGGCGATGATCCAGGTTTCGCCGCCGTAGGCTGCCACGCGGTTGCGCACCAGGCGCACGTCCTCGGCGGTGCGGACAAAGGAGACGGCGATGGCGTCCACGCCATTCTTGAGGGCGAACTCCAGATCCTCGGTGTCTTTTTCCGTCAGCGACGGAACCCGCACCAGGATGCCGGGCAGATTGATGCCCTTGTTTTCTCCCAGCATGCCGCCGTTGATGATCTCGCACACCACGTCGAGGCCATCCACTTCGTGGACGCGCAGTTCGATCAGGCCGTCGGAAAGCAGAATGCGCGAGCCCTGCTCCACATTTTCCGCCAGCGTCTTGAAGGTTGTGCCCACCAGCGAGGCGGTCCCCGCAACCTCGCGCGGCGTGATGGTCAGCCGCTGGCCGGCTTTCAGCAGCACCGGCTGATGATCCTTGAGTTTGGAGGTGCGGATCTTGGGCCCCTGCAGGTCGCCCAGGATGCAGAGCGGCTTGCGCTCTTCGCGGCTGACCTTGCGGATCATCTGGATCAGGGCCAGCTTCTCCTCGTGCGTGCCATGGGAAAAATTCAGGCGAACGACGTCCACGCCCGCTCGCACCAGGTCCCTGAAGACGGGTTCAGTGTTGGAGGCCGGGCCGAGAGTGGCAACAATTTTTGCGCGGCGTTGAATGGGGGATTCGGTCAAGCTGGTTTCTGCAAAGGACATTGGAATGACTCCAGAAGGGGTTCAGTTGGGCAAGAAGGTTGAATGGTGTGCGGCCCGCTTCATTGTACATGGAGGGGTGGGTGCGCATGCTCCCTTATCGATGATGCATGGTGGCGCGCACGACGGTCGGTGAGAGCTGTCACAGACGGGAAGCGAGCGATTCGGGAGCGTCTTTTCCGCCGACGGGCTCCCGGCGCGCCCGGAACAGAACGCCATTCAGCTCCGCGCCCAGCAGCGCGCTGAACGTCGTGATGTAGAGCCACACCAGGGTGGCGACGCCGGCGCCAAATGAACCGTAAAACCTGGAGTAATCGGCAATTGTTGTGACATACCAGCCGAAGGCCAGCGTGGCGGGGAACCACACCAGGGTGGCGGCGATGGCGCCGGGCATGACTTTTGCCCAGTGTTCCGTGCGCCTGGTGCCGAAGTGATACAGCGCGCCGACCACCGCGACACTGGTCAGCAGCACGACCGCCCATCGCACCATGCGCCAGAAGAGAAGAACGGCGTAGTGCAACTCATGCGCGGCGTTGTGGATCATCCAGGCCTCGATTTGCCTGCCGAAGACGAGCGCCAGGGTGGCGAGGGCCAGCGGAACCAGCACGATGGGCACCAGCAGCAGGGCGCGCAACCGCCGCTGCCAGAAGCCCCACTCGTCCCGCGGCAGACGATAGGCGCGCCGAAATCCCTCCATCAGCGACAGCATCATGCCCAGACCGGCAAAGACACTGAGGCTGGCGGCGGAGAACAGCAACTGCGCCGATTCCATGCGCCGGCCCTGCAGCGACGACTGCAGCAGAGACATCGTGTCGCCGGGCAGGAACTGTACGAAAGACGTGCGAATCTCGCCCACCAGCGTCGTCCCCTCGGGTACCAGCGCCAGCAGGGTGGTGATGATGACCATGGCGGGGAACAGCATCAGCATGCCGGAATAGGCGGCCGCCTTGGCGGTGTTGAGCACGTCGTGCTCCAGGGCCAACCAGAGCGCTTTGCGGAGCTTTGCGGCAAAAGAGATCATGCGGGTCACTTGCAAGAGTAGAGCATCTGCCGGACTTCCGGCGACAGGTCGTCGCTTTGTGCCGCGGTGGAACTGAAGCGGAAGCCGGGGGGATGAACGGCGTATGAAAAACGAGCTGCAAGCGCGCGTCCATCCACCTGGGATCGGATTGCCAATTGCTTCCAGGAGAACCATCCGCCGGCGAAAGCCGTGGGCTCCCCTGAAGTGTCCTGCGCACCGTTTCTGCCTGACTGGCCCGGCTCAAACGGTTTATCATGGCCGGGTTATGAAAACCACTCTCGGCCGTGCATCCCGGCTGCTCGCTTTGTCCCTGCTGCTCGCCGGCTCCGGCTGTTTGCCGGCTGTGGCCCAGTCCCGTCCGGTCCCCAATGCACAGCTCGCCTCGCAGGAGGTGAATGCGCGCGTCGAGGCGCTGATGAGACAGATGACGCTGGACGAGAAGATCGGCCAGTTGGTGCAGTTTTCCGCGGGTTTTGCCACGGGCCCCTCAGCCTCAAACCTGACCTATGACGACCTGGTTGCAAGAGGCCAGATAGGGTCGATGGTGAACGTGGTGGGCGCGGAAAAGACGAATTATTACCAGCACATCGCCATGGAAAAGACGCGGCTGCACATCCCCATCCTTTTCGGGCTGGATGTGATCCACGGCCACCGCACCACCTTTCCAATTCCGCTGGCTGTCGCGGCCAGCTGGGACCCCGAGGCAGCAGAGACCGTGGCGCACGTGGGCGCCGCGGAAGCGCGCGCCGACGGCATCGCCTGGGTCTTCTCGCCGATGGTGGATATCGCGCGCGATCCGCGCTGGGGCCGCATCGTCGAGTCCAACGGCGAAGACCCCTACCTGAGTTCGGCCATGGCGCGCGCGTGGGTGCAGGGCTATCAGCAGGGCGATCTTTCCAAGCCCGACTCTGTCGCGGCGTGCGTGAAGCATTTTGCCGCCTACGGCGCGGCCATCGCCGGCCGCGACTACAACGCGACGGACATGAGCGAGATCACGCTCAGGCAGGTCTACCTGGAGCCGTATCGCGCCGCGGTGGATGCCGGCGTGGCCACGGTGATGAGTTCCTTCAATTCCATCAACGGCATTCCCGCCACCGCCGACCCCTTCACCCTGACCCAGATCCTGCGCAAGGAGTGGCGCTTTGACGGATTGGTCGTCTCTGACTGGGGCGCGGTGGCTGAGCTGCTCAACCACGCCATTGCCACCGACGGCGCCACGGCGGCCCGCAAGGCGCTCGAGGCCGGCGTGGACATGGACATGGAGGGCAACCTTTATGGGACCACGCTCGCCGCGCAGGTGCGCTCGGGCAAGATCCCCGAGAGCGTGGTGGACGAGGCGGTGCGCCGCGTTCTGCGCGTCAAATTCGCGCTGGGTCTGTTCGACCATCCCTACACCCAGCCGGGCCCGGCCTACCAGGCCACTCCCGAGCGCCGCGCCGTGGCCCGCAAGGTGGCCGACGAGACCATGGTTCTGCTCAAGAACGATCCGGTCGAGGGGCTTGGCGTGCTGCTGCCGCTCGCCGCCAAGGCGAAGAAGATTGCCCTCATCGGTCCCATGGCCGACAACCAGCGCGAGATGCTGGGCGCGTGGGCGGTCACCGGCAATCCCAAAAATGTGATCACGCTCAGGACGGCGCTCGCGGAGCGGCTAGGCGACCGGCTGCTGTATGCCAGGGGCTGCGGCCTGCTCTCCGGCGAAGACGAGAACGTGCTCCAGCATGTCAGCTTTGGCGTACCGACTACTACTGAAGAGCACCTGCCTCTGCCCGACGACGCCAAGACGATTGCCGAGGCGGTGGAGACGGCCAGGCAGGCCGATGTGGCGATTCTGGCGCTGGGCGAACCAGCCAATTGGATGGAAGGCGAAGCCTCAAGCCGGGTTCACCTCGGTTTCACCGGCGCGCAGGAAAAACTGCTTGAAGCTGTCGTCGCTACCGGCAAGCCTGTGATTCTGGTGGTGTTGGCCGGCCGCCCGCTGGTGCTCGACTGGGCTGCCGCGCATGTGCCCGCCATTCTTGAAGCGTGGAGTCCCGGCATCGAGGCCGGGCCCGCCGTGGCCGATGTGCTCTTTGGCGACGTGAATCCGTCGGGCAAGCTGCCCGCCAGCCTGCCCCGCGCCGTGGGCCAGGAACCCCTGTATTATGCGCAACTTCCCACGGGACGCCCGGCGCACGGCGATTTGAGCCACATGCCGGGGGACGCGGGAGAAAAGTTCATGTCGCGCTACATGGACGAGGAGAATTCGGCCCTGTTTCCCTTCGGGTGGGGACTCAGCTACACGCGTTTCCGTTACTCGCAGCCGGTCGTCAGCCGGGCCGAGGCGCCGGTGGGTGAGATTCTGGCCGACCACGGGCCGGTGACCAGGGTGGGCGTGGACGTGACCAACACCGGCAGCGTGGCGGGAACCGAGGTGGTGCAGCTTTACATCCGCGACACCGTGGCTAGCGTGGAGCAGCCGGTCCGCGAACTGAAAGGCTTTGCGCGCGTTCAACTTGCGCCCGGCGAGACCAAGCACGTGGAGTTCCCGCTGGGCTTCAACGAACTGAGCTTCTACAACGTCGCGGTGAAGCGCACCGTCGAACCGGCCACCTACGACATCTGGGTCGGCGGCAGCTCGCTAGCCACGGCGGAGACGGCATTCAAGGTGGTGGAGTAGACCCGATTCCTGGCCTAGCCCTGATTCCTGGCCTAGCCCTGATTCCTTGCCGCTATCTGACTTCCAGCATGCGGTCGAGGGCGACCTTGGCCCAGCGCTTGACGGCGGGGCGCACCTGGATGCGGTTGACCACGCGGCCTTCGACCAGGTTGTCGAGAGCCCACGCCAAATGCTGCGGAGTGATGCGGTACATGGTCGTGCAGAGGCAGCCGGTCGAGTCGAGGGTGAGGACGCGCTTGTTCTGCGCGGCGAACCGCTTGGCCATGCGGTTCACCAGGTGAATCTCCGTGCCGACGGCGAAGGTGGTTCCCTCGGGGGCCTGTTCAACCAACTGGATGAGCCGTTCGGTGGACCCGAGAGCGTCGGCCTTCTGGCAGACCTCCCAGCGGCACTCGGGATGCACGATGACCTGGATGCCGGGGTATCTGGCGCGCATCTGATCGACGTGGTTGGGCAGGAAGCGCTGGTGAACGGCGCAGTGGCCCTTCCAGAGCAGGACGCGGCTGGCGGTGAGACGTTCTTTCGTCTGGCCGCCGTGGCTGGGGCCAATTTGCAGTGCCCAAGGGTCCCAGACCGGCATCTCGTCCAGCGGAATGCCCATCGCGGAGCCAGTGTTGCGGCCCAGGTGCTGGTCGGGCAGGAAAAGGATTCGTTTGCCGCGCGCGAAGGCCCACTCGAAGGCTGCGCGGGCGTTGGACGAGGTGCAGACCAGCCCGCCGCGTTCGCCGCAAAACGCCTTGATGGCGGCGGTGGAGTTCATGTAGGTCAGCGGAATCGTCTCGCTGGCCGGCCCGAGGCGTTCGAGCGCCTCCCAGCAGGCTTCGACCTGGGAGATTTCGGCCATGTCGGCCATGGAGCAGCCGGCGTTCAGGTCAGGCAGAATGACCTGCTGCCCTGCGCGGCCCAGCACGTCGGCGCTCTCGGCCATGAAGTGCACGCCGCAGAAAACAATATATTTGGCATCGGTGTCGGCGGCGATTCTGGAGAGCTTGTAGCTGTCGCCGGTGAAGTCGGCGAAGCGGACGACCTCGTCGCGCTGGTAGTGGTGGCCGAGCAGGAGCGTGGTTGCGCCGAGCCGGGCGCGGGCCTCGGCAATGCGGGCGTCCATGGAGTGGTCGGGGAGCGCGAGGTAGTTTTCCAGGCTGCAGGCGCTGCCAGCCTGCGGCGCGACTGCCGCTGCGTCGTCAAGAACAAGGTTCACTGTCTTCCGCCTTCAGCCCTGCTCATCCTTTGCAGGACGGCGGGCGGGGATGTTGAAAGCTAACGCGGCTGCAGTGGATGCGCTGAGGTTGCTCAAGCTCCCGGCGATTTCGCCAGTCCCCTGAGGCCGCCCCCCTCCACGGGGTTGTTGCAGCCCTTTCACACGAATGGATGCGGCCCCTGCCTCGCGGGCTCGGAGAACCCGGTCCGGCGCAAGCCGCTCCCATCGCTTCTTAGTTTAACAAATATGTAACAGATGGCGAAGGGGCGCAGGACAGCCGGGGCGACAATCGGCAAGCTGTTGCGCCGCGGTTTGTGAGCGCCGCGCGCGGGCAGGTATCATTAGCTTTTATGGGTATGCCGCCGACAATTGAATTCGCCAGCCTGGGCATGGCCGACTCGCTCATTCTGATGGTGCTGGCGCTGGTGGTCTTTGGTCCGCGGCGTCTGCCGCAGATCGGCCGCCAGATCGGCAAGCTGATGTTTGAGTTCCGCAAGGCCTCCAACGACTTCAAATTCCAGATGGAAGAGGAGTTGCGCAGCGCCGAGGATGCCGACCGCCGCAAGCAGGAAGAGGAGCGGCAGCGCGCGCTGGCGCTGAACGCGCCGGCTCAACCCGCGGATGCGACAGCCGAAGCGCCGCCCACAGTCAATGCGATCGAATCGCCCTACACCGGAGAAGGGCAATATCCGGAGCTGACGGCCTCGGAAGCGGCGCGCGCCGAGGAAGGCACTCCGCGCATCCTGCCGCCCTCGACCGGCGTGCAGGTGCCGGCCACGCGGCCTTCGCGGCTGGCGGGGCTGACTGAGCCGGCGAGCGAGAGCGGCGCCGCCGCCCAACCCGATGCCACGGCGCAGGCCGGCGCTGAAACCGAGCCGCCCGCCGACGCCCCGCAAGAGCACGCCGCAACGGAACAGACCGCTGCCGGCCCGGAGGCCGTGAGCCACAATGGTTGACCCTGCGGACGCAATCGGCAAGGCTCGGGCTGCAGTGTCCCAGCGCGCGGAGCTGCCGGGCATGAGCCTGATGGAGCACCTGGAAGAGCTGCGCCGGCGCATCGTCCACTCGGCGCTCTACCTTTGCGGCGGCTTCATCGTGGCCTATTACTTCCACGAGCGGCTCTATGGCCTGGTGCAGGCCCCTCTGGACAACCTGCACATCAAGCTCAATTACACCCACCCCATGGACCCCCTGAACCTGTACCTGCAGGTGTCGCTGATCGGCGGAGCGATTCTGGCCTCGCCCTTTATCCTCTACCAGGTGTGGCTGTTCATTGCGCCGGGGCTTTACCAGAAGGAGCGCCGGTTCGTGGTGCCGTTCATGGGGGCCACAGTGGGGTTGTTTCTCACCGGCGCCTTCTTCGGCTATCACTGGGTGCTGCCCGGCGCGCTGAAGATACTTATTGTCGGCTTCGGCAGCAAGTTCCAGCCCATGGTCACCATCGAGCAGTACACGGGCTTCTTTCTGTCCATCATTCTCGGCCTGGGCATCAGCTTTGAGATGCCGATTCTCATCTTCTTTCTGGCGCTGTTCGGGATCGTCAGCCCGCGGTTCCTGTGGAAGAATATCCGTTACGCGATTCTGGCGGTCTTTCTGGTGGCGGCCATCATTACTCCCAGCCCCGACCCGTGGACCATGTGCATCTATGCCGTTCCCATGCTGGGTCTTTATCTGATCGGCATCGGCGTGGCCTGGTGGGTTCACCCCGCGCGCCGCAAGGCGAAGGAGGCCGCTAAATGATCTTCTCCAAGTTTTGGAAGTGGGCCGCGGCGGGTCTGTTGCTGATGGCTCCGCTGGCCGCGCCGGCCGAGCACCCTTCGGCGGGCTCAGGGCAGGCTTTCAGTGGCGGCAGGGCGTATGAGTACGCCCGCGATTTTGTGGCCATCGGCCCGCGCTGGCCCACCAGCCAGGGGCACTTGAAGGCCGAACAATTTCTGCGCAGCCACTTCCAGCACGACCAGCTTGAAGAGGACACCTTTACGGCCGACACGCCCATCGGCCCGGTGAACATGCGCAACTTTATCGTGCGCTTTCCCGGCAAGAAGGACGGCGCGATCGTGCTGGCCACGCACTACGAGACCAACTATTGGCTGCGCAACATCAACTTCGTGGGCGCCAACGACGGCGGCTCCACGACCGGCCTGCTGTTGGCCATCGCCGACCAGTTGCGCGCCGACACGGCGCACGGCAAGAAGCTCGACGGCTACTCGGTGTGGCTGGTCTTCGATGACGGAGAAGAGTCGATTCTACCTACCTGGACCAACTCCGATTCGCTTTACGGCACGCGTCACCTGGCTGCCAAATGGGCCGGGGACGGCACGCTGCGTCACATCAAGGCCTTCATCCTGACCGACATGATCGGCGACAGGGATCTCGATATTCAGCGCGAGAGCCGCTCGGCGGACTGGCTTGTGGACCTGGTGCGGCAGGCGGCGAAGAAATTCGGCGACGAGCACTACTTCTTCCAGACCGAAGGGGCGGTTGAGGACGACCATCTTCCGTTTGTGGAGCGCGGCGTGCCGTCGATCGACTTGATCGACCTGGACTACGGACCCAATAACAGCTATCACCACACCGCCCAGGACACGATGGACAAGATCAGCGCGCGCAGCCTGGCCATCGATGGCGACGTGATCCTGGAGACGATCCGGCTGGTGAATCTGCGCTAAGGCTAGCAAGCAGCACACAGCTCACAGCAGACAGCAAGCCGCTGAAACTGTCTGCTGTGAGCTGTCAGCCGTACGCTGCCTTCCTGTAGCATCCATCTATGATCGCCGGGGCTTCATGGGCATGGTGGCTGGGGTTTCACGCGGCGGTGCTGGCGCTCGTGGCCGTCGATTCGCTGCTGCCGGGACGCCGCCACGAATCGCGGTACGCGCACTTTGTCTCGTGGCTCTGGACCCTGGTGCTGGCTGTGATCGCGGCCGCCTTTGCGGGCTGGATCGCCGTGGCGCAGGGCCATCAAACGGCGCTTGAGTGGGTGGCTGGCTACACCATTGAGACCTCGCTCAGCGTGGACAATCTGTTTGTCTTTCTCATCATCTTCCAGGGGTTTCGCGTGAGCGAGAAGCGCCAGCACACCGCCCTGCTGTGGGGTGTAGCCGGAGCCGTCGTGCTGCGCGCGCTGTTCATCGCTGCAGGCATCGCGCTGCTGCGGCGCTTCGACTGGATCACGTGGATCTTCGGCCTGTTCCTGCTGTATACGGCGTGGCGGCTGGTGCGCGGCAACTCGACCCATGCGGCGATTCCCGGGTGGATTCGCCGCATCCATCCGGCCGGCGGCTCCCTGCTTCCGGTCATTCTGGCCGTCGAGTTCACTGACCTGCTGTTCGCCGTGGATTCCATTCCTGCGGTGCTGGCCATCTCCCACAATCCTTTTGTGGTGTACACCTCCAACATCGCGGCGGTGCTGGGGCTGCGCTCGCTCTACTTCGCACTTGCCTCGCTGCTGGACCGCCTCCGCTATCTCCACTATGGACTGGGCGCGCTGCTGGCTTTTGTGGCGCTCAAGATGCTGGCCGCGCACTGGATCGATGTGCCCATCACGGTTTCGCTGGCGGTGATGGGAGCGATTCTGGCGGTGTGCGCGGTGGTTTCGTGGCTCGCGGGAGAGAAGGGAACTGCGAAAAGCGTCTAACTCCCGTTTCCTCCTCTCCCGCTGCTCGCTTACGATGGAGGGCATGGCCTATTTCCTCTTCAAGACCGAGCCCGCTGTCTATTCCTTCGACGATTTCCTGCGCGACAAGGAAACGGTCTGGGATGGCGTGACCAATCCGACTGCCGTCAAGCATCTGCGCGAGATGAAGGCGGGAACGAAGTGGATTTTCTATCACACCGGCGACGAGCGCACCGCCGTGGGCACGGGGACAGCAGCGAGTGTGGACGCAGCCGATCCCAAGGTGCCGATTGTGCGCGTGAAGGTGGGCAAACGGCTCCGCCAGCCGAAGATGCTTGCCGCCATCAAGGCCGAGCCCCTGTTTAAGGATTCGCCGTTGGTGATTATCGGGCGGCTCTCCGTGGTGCCGCTGACCGCGGAGCAGTGGGAGTGGTTTGTGGCGTGACGTCTTGCGGGCTCTCGTCAGGCAGCGCTTCGCACAATTCCCTATTTCCCGTCTTCTCCCAGCCAGCCCCTCGTGTTGAGCAACTGGCGCTGGTCCAGCGCCCAGACTTTGCCGGTCAGCTCGTCGGGGCCTTTGCCTTCGCGCGCTGATTTTTCGAATTCGCTGGCCATGGCTTGCATCTTGGCGTCCAGGTCGTCGAGGAAGTTGAGTACCAGGGCTTCGGGAATCATGGGCAGCTTGGGCGAGCCGAACTCCAGCTTGCCGTGGTGGGACAGAATCATGTGCAGCACCAGGGTCTTGAGCCGCGGCGGGAAATCGGGCAGGCTGTCGATGGTTTTTTCCACCAGCTCCATGCCCATCTGGATGTGGCCGAGCAGCGTGCCCTCGACGGTGTACTCGAAGCCGATCTCCCAGCACAGCTCCCGGAGCTTGCCGATGTCGTGCAGGATGACGCCGGTCAGCAGCAGGTCGCGGTCGCAGCATGGGGTAATGCGGGACCACGCGGTCGGCCAGCGTGAGCAGGCTGACGACGTGCTCCAGCAAGCCGCCCAGCCAGGCGTGGTGCAGTTGCCGGGCGGCCGGAGCCTCGCGGTAGGCCTGGGCGAGCAGCGGGTCGTTGAGCAGCGTGGTGACGCAGCAGCTTCAGGTCGGGGCTCGGCGAAACTCTCCACGAAGCCGATGAGCTGGCGCCACAGGTCGTCCACGTCGCTAGGTGGTGGCGGGCAGCAGATCGGTCTTGTCCACCTCGCCGGGCGCGGCCTTGCGCAGCTGGTCGATCTTCATCTGCAGCCGGTCGTCGAAGCGGGAGGCGCTGCCGCGCGCCTTGACGATGTCGCCGCGGTCGAAGTCCTTGGCGATGCGCGGGTCGGAAAGCTCCCAGACGCGGCCTTCGAGCTGGCCGGTCTTGTCGCCCAGGATGAGGTTCAGGTAGGGCTTGTTGTTCTTGGTGGTGCGCTGCTGCTTGGCCAGCACCAGAAAGAAGCTGTCGAAGAGTCTTCCTTCGTCAAAGCCCGCGAGATCGGCGATATAGATGTCTTTCATCCTGCCGGACAGATTAACGCACGCGGCCCCTTGAGCCCAAAAAGCAAGCCGGGTCTGGGAGCGGAGTCCCAGGCCCGGCGAGGTGGATGAAAGGTTTCCGTCTACTGCTGTGGAGCGGTGGCCGGCGCCGGAGCTCCGGGCACAGGCGCGATCGGCGTAGGCTGCGGAGGCTGCTCCTTCTCCTCGGATTTCTTCTTCTTTTCGTCGCTGAGGCGGGTTTTTTCGCCGGTGGTGGTGGACTTCTTTTTCTTTTTGGAGGCAGTGTCGCCGGCCAGGCCCAGCGGAGCGGATTGCGTCTGGCGGTCGGCTACCTCGGCGGCGTCAGGCGGCTCCGGAGCCAGTGCGTCCTTCTTCGGGCTCTTTGCCTTGTGCTTCTTGGGCTGCCGGGCGCGGTCGCTGAAGCGGGTCTTCTTTTCCGGCGGAGCGGCAGGCTCAAAGCGGGTTCACCGGCTCCGGCGCAGCGTTTGCAGTTTCCTGCGGCACCGCGCCGGCGTCCTCGGTCTGGCTTGAAACCGCCTTGGGCAGGGTCTTGGTGCGGCGCCTTGCCAAAGCGGATCTTCTCCTTCTTGCCCGGCTTCATGGAAGCCTGCTTCGGCCTTGGCGAGGTGTTTCTGTTTAGTTTTCTCCGGCTTGCGGCGGCGCATTCGGCCTGTTCGGCCTGCGGGGACTTCTGGCGGAAGGTGCGCGCGGTTTCGCGGAAGCGGGTGCGCTCCACCTTCTTCTTTTTCTTGGGCGCGGGCGGCGTATAAGCGGAGTAGGCGATGGGGAACTTGCGTCTTGCTTGGGGCTGGCGCCGGTGTCGATATAGCCTGGCTTGATCTCGATGTAGGCGTCCTCGCGCATCTTGGTCAGGTAGTCGCGCATGGCCGGTTCCATCTTGCTCATGTAGATAGGCCTGCTCGACCTGCTGCTCTACGTCCTTGAAAGGCGGAACGCCGCCGGGAGTGTGCTGCAGCACTTTGAGGATGACGAAGCCCTGCTTGGTGCGAATCGGCTCGGTGTACTGGCCGGCCTTCAGCGCGAAGGTCTTTTC
Organism: uncultured Acidobacteriaceae bacterium; assembly: GCA_963716385.1. Classification (GTDB taxonomy): domain Bacteria; phylum Acidobacteriota; class Terriglobia; order Terriglobales; family Acidobacteriaceae; genus Telmatobacter. Next base: position 3,631,673 of record OY970305.1, on the reverse strand, counting down.
TTCCAGCACCTTGGCCAGCGCTGCCGCGGCGGAACTGGCCCAGGTCGCCGCCCTCGGCGGCCGTGGGGCCGTCGCTGAAGCTGCTTGCGCCAGCTGGCTGAAGTCGCCGCCTGCATGGAGCTTGGCCTCGATGTCGTCGGCCTTGGCCTGGGCTGCGGCCAGCTTTTGCGGATCGACCGGCTGCACGGCGCCCATTTCGGTCGCCGAGGGCGCGGGCGTGCCGGTGGAAACGAGAATCTCGGCCAGGCGCACGCTCTCCTGCTGCGCGTACTCCTGCTTGTGCTCCTCGTAAGTAGCGCTCCGCCTCGCCCGGAGTGAACTGAATCCTGCGGCCCACCTCGTCGCGCATCACCTGCTGAGTGATGATGCTGTTGCGGATGTTGGCCTTGAAGTCCTCGAAGGAGACACCCTGCTCCTCGGCGGCCTTTTCCAGGTCTTCGATGGTGTCCAGGTTGTATTGCTTGCGGATCTCGTTCAGCCGGGTACCAGCTCGGTTTCGCCGGTGATGCCCAGTTCCTTGCCCTTGGAGAGCCAGAGCTGCTGGTCGATGAGGTTGCGCAGCAGGTCCTTGTGCGCATCCGAGATCTCCTGCATGGTGGCGCCGTGCTGGCGCGCCTCCTGGTCCAGCTCCTTCAGGGCGCGGTTGTAGTCCGAGTTGGTGATGATCTGGTCGTTGACGCGGGCGATGATGTCCTCGACCGTGGTGCCGCCGTAAGGGCTCTGCCGGCGCGGAGGGACGCGATTGCGCCAGAGCGGAAGTTGCGAGCAGCACCGTGCCAAACACCAAAGCCGCGGGAGTGCGAAGGAGTCTCAGAGTCATAGGTCGGCACACTGCAGGCGGCGATATCATCTCCACCTGAAGCATAGACGCCATTGTAAATGCCCGGAGAGCAAGAGCGCGATTCCGGCCGCGAGACGGAGCCGCGCGAGGCGGGTTTTGAGGGCGAAAAGTGCCGCGAATCCATGCGTCGCGGGCTGTCGAAGTCCTTCTGGCTACCGGAAAGGCCACGGGCGGCGTCCAACAGCCCAGTGGTATACTTTACGCAGGACAGCCTTGCGAGGCCCCTTTACGGCGCCTGCTACAAATGCCGTCCGGAGGTTCCTCCAGCCTATGACTCCCCGCGCCCGCAGGGCACTGTTCACCCTCGTTCTTTTCTTCGCCGTCTGCGCCGTCGTGGGCAGCGTGCTGCAGCGCAAGGTCGGGGCCCAATCGTCGGAGGACGAGAGCCAGATCCGCGACAGCCTGAAGACCGTTCACCAACGTCTACGCGCTGGTGGAGCAGAACTACGCCGAGCCGATCGAGCGGCGACAAGGCCGACACGGCCATCTACGACGGGGCCATCCCCGGCATGTTGCGGGTGCTGGACCCGCACTCCAATTTCTACGATCCCAAGGCCTACGCCAGGATGCGCGAGGATCAGCGCGGCCACTATTACGGCGTGGGCATGACCATCCAGCAGCAGGGCAACAAGGTGTATGTCGTTTACCCCCTACGAGGGCACGCCGTCGTACCGGGCCGGCATTCGCCCCGGCGACGTCATTTCGGCCAGTCGACGGCAAGTCGGCCGACGGGCATGATCGTCGGACCTGGTGGCCAAGGCGCTGAAGGGCCCGAAGGGCACCCACGTGCAGGTCGACCATGATCCGCGAGGGCCAGCCCAAGCCGCTGGTCTTCGACCTGATCCGCGACGAGATTCCCCACCCCTCCGTCGATCTGGCCTATCGAGATTCGCCCCGGCGTGGGCTACATTCACTTGACCCAGTTTCAGGAAACCACCGGCCAGGAGATCACCGACGCCATCAACGGCTTCGGCAACCTGAAGGGGCTGGTGCTTGACCTGCGCAGCAACCCCGGCGGGCTGCTGAGCCAGGCAGTCGACGTCTGCGACCACCTGCTGACCAAGGGGCAGACGATCGTTTCGCAGCGCGGACGCGCCTATCCCGACCAGGTTTACACGGCCACACACGGCAACGACGGCAAGACCTTCCCCATCGTGGTGCTGGTGAACCGCAATACGGCCTCGGCGGCGGAGATCGTCTCCGGCGCCTTGCAGGACCACGACCGCGCCCTGATTGTGGGCGAGACTACCTTCGGCAAGGGGCTGGTGCAGACCGTCTACAACCTCAGCGAGAACACCGGCCTGGCGCTGACCACCTATCACTACTACACGCCGTCGGGCCGGCTGATCCAGCGCAACTACTCCGGCGTCTCGCTCTACGACTACTACTACAACCACGCCGGCGCGCTGCCCTCGAACTCCACCAATCGCGAGGTCAAGTTCACCGACGCGGGCCGCACCGTGTACGGCGGCGGCGGCATCACGCCGGACGAGAAGATCGAGAGCCCCAAGAACAACCACTTCCAGGACGATCTGCTCGTATAAGGATCGGCGTTCTTCCACTTTGCGCCCGTCTACCTGGCAACCACACCGTGGACAAGAACTTCCAGGTGGACGACGCGGTGATGACGTCTTCAAGGAGTTCCTGACCAGCCAGAATATCCCTGGACCGAGGCCGACCTGAATGGGGTGATGGACTGGCTGAAGGTGAACATCAAGGAGAAGATCTTCACCAGCCAGTTTGGCCAGTTGCAGGGCCTGCGCGCGCTGGCCGACTGGGACCCGATGATCCAGAAGGCGCTGACTTTCCTGCCCGAGGCACAGGCCCTGGAAAACACTGCGCACAAGGTGCTGACCGAGAAGGCCGAGGCGAGGAATGGGGGAGCGCAGGGCGTGCCCGTGCAGCCGTAATCGCTGGTCGAACTTGCAGCGCATCGCAGCAAAAATGCCATCCCCGTGGGGATGGCATTTTTGCGTCTTGGCGGGTGTGTGCGACGGGTGCATCGCCCTTACGGCTCGTCGTTGTAGATTCCCACTTCCAGCTTGCCGCCTTCGGTGATCCTGGCGCGGTACATGCCAGGCGTGTTGAAGCTCCACGCCATCTGGCCGTCGGGGGTGATGGCGATCAGGCCCCCGTCGCCGTGCAGTGCGTCGAGTTCCTTGTGGATGACCTCATCGGCGGCCTGCTGCAGGCGCATGTGGCGGAAGTACACCAGATTGCATACCTCACGGGCCACGCCGAGGCGGATGAAGTATTCGCCTGTGCCGGTGCCTGACACGGCGCAGGACTGATTGGAGGCATAGGTGCCGGCGCCGAGGATGGGCGAGTCGCCGATGCGGCCCCAGCGCTTGGCGGTGAGGCCGCCGGTGGAAGTGCCGGCGGCGATGTTGCCGTGCTTATCGAGCGCCACCACGCCGACGGTTCCGTATTTGTGCGCATCGGGTGGCTCAATCTGAGCGAGGGGCTGGGGCGGCGCGGGTGGCGCACCTGCCGGACGTGGCGGAATGGGCAGACCCTCCTTTTTGAGTTCATGGATCAGCGACTGCCAGCGCGGCTCAGTGAAAAAGAAGCTGGGATCGACCTGCTCCAGTCCAACATGCGCGGCAAAAGCGTCGGCGCCCGCGCCGGAGAGCATGACCCACTGCGACTTCTCCATGACCGCGCGGGCTAGGGTGATGGGATGGCGGGTGCGTGTGACGCCCGCGACCGCGCCGGCTTTGAGGGTCGCGCCATCCATGATGGCCGAGTCCAGTTCATTCTTTCCGTCGGCGGTGAAGACCGCGCCGCGGCCCGCGTTGAAGAGCGGATTATCTTCAAAGATACGGATGGACGCTTCAACCGCGTCGAGCGAGGAGCCGCCGCGGTCGAGCACTTTGGCTCCCGTTTCGATGGCCTCCTTGAGGGACGCGCGATACTCGGCCTCGGTTTTGGGATTCATGGTGGCGCGTTCGATCACCCCCGCGCCGCCGTGGAGCACAATCGCCCAGTGATGCGCGGGCTGGGGTTGTTGCGCCGCCGCGGCCAGCGCGGCCCCCGCAATTGCCACTGCAATCAAGAACCTCGTCGCCTGTCGCATGCAAGTCACCTCGTTGCTCCCATGGTATAACTCGGCCGTTCCCTGTTGCGGGATCATGATTCCCCGCGTTTCTCAGGTACCATCGCAATCAATGATGACTTGCGTGCGCTGTTTTTTTGCTTGCTCTTTGCTGCTCGCCCTGGCCTCCCCAGCCGAGGCAAAACCGAAACCCATCGCGGTGAAAGTGGTGGTGGTGACGATGTTCGAGCTCGGCGCCGACACGGGCGACCAGCCGGGCGAGCTGCAGTACTGGGTGGAGCGTGACCACCTGGACCGCGTCTTTCCGCTGGCGGCCGGCTATCACGCTGTGCGCATGAACCGCGAGGGCGAGATGGCAGTGCTGACCGGGCAGGGCACGGCGAACGCCGCCGCCACCCTCATGGCGCTCGGCCTCGATCCGCGCTTCGACTTGAGCCACGCCTACTGGATCATCGCCGGCATTGCCGGAGCCTCGCCGGAGCGGGCCTCGCTGGGCTCGGCGGTGTGGGCGCGCTGGGTCGTGGACGGCGACCTGGGTTACGAGATCGATGCGCGCGAGATTCCTTCCGATTGGTCCACCGGCTACGTGCCCCTGCGCAAGGCGCGGCCGTTCGAGGCGCCGTCGGCGCCTCTCGATGGCCAGGTGTTTGCGCTCAATGAAAGTCTCGCCGCGTGGGCCTTCAAGCTGACGCGCGCCACGCCGCTGGCCGACTCCGATCGCCTGAAGCAAATCCGCAGCCGCTTCGAGGGCGCGGCTCAGCGTCCGCCGTTTGTCACGATGGGCGACGAGGTTTCTTCGTCCACCTATTGGCATGGCAAATTCTTCGACGCCTGGGCCACGGAGTGGGTGAGTTACTTCACCGGCGGAAAGGGGCAGTTCGTCACCACGGCCATGGAGGACACCGGCACGCTGTTGTCACTCAAGAATCTGGCCCGGGCGGGGCGCGTGGACGGGCAGCGCATCCTGGTGCTGCGCGCGGTGAGCAACTTCGACCAGCAGCCGCGCGGCATGAGCGCCGCCGAAAGCCTGGCCGCTCAGCGCACCAGCCAGTTCGGCGCTTATCTGCCTTCGCTGGAGGCCGCGTACGCGGTGGGGCACGTGGTGGTGAACGAGCTGCTCACCCATTGGCCGCAATACGCGGACACAACGATCGGCGTGGACCAGCCGGCGCCGCTCAGGCCGTAGCGCGCGTCTCTTCGGCGTGGGTGCCGCGGAGCGCCGTCAACTTTCCTTGCGATACAGCAGGTCGCGGATGGCGCGCCGCCGGGCCTCGTTCGCTTCGCTCTCGGCCTTGCGTTCCGTGGCGTCCAGGCGGCGCTTGGCGGCGGGCTCCGCGGCCTCCGGCGCGCTGCACTCCGGACAGCGGTTGGCGAACCCGGGCTTGTCCGGCTTCAGCTCGAACTCCGCGGAGCAAATGGCGCAGATTTTGATCGGGAAAGCCATTCAGTTCCATGCTATCGCAGGCCGCACCTCCGTGTGAACCGGCCCGCCGCGTCCGCACAAGCCTCTTGGCGGGAGTAAGCCGGACAGTGCAAAATGCTTGAGTTCCGCAAATTCTCGAATCGATTGCGCCCTGCCGGCCTGGAGATCGTCCTGCGCAGCGCAACGGCAAGGAATCCTTGATGCATTCTGTGTGGTTTGGCGAGTTCCTGGGCACGCTGGTTCTGGTGCTGCTGGGCGATGGCGTGAATGCCGGCGTGACCCTGCGCAAGTCGTACGCGGCGGACGCGGGCTGGATGGTGGTGGCCACCGGCTGGGCGCTGGGGGTGCTCTGCGGCGTGTTGGTGGCGCAGGCCTTCGGCAGCCCCGGCGCCAACCTGAATCCCGCCATCACGCTGTCCAGCGCCGTGTCGAGCGGCGATTTCTCGCGCTTGCTGAGCCTGTGGTCGGCGCAACTTCTGGGCGCCATGGGCGGCGCCGCGCTGGTGGCGCTGCACTATGGGCCGCACTGGAAGCTGACGCCCGACCCGGCCGCCAAGCTGGGCATCTTCTGCACCAACGGGGCGGTGCACAGCCCGCTGTTCAACTTCGTCAGCGAAGTCATCGGGACCATGGTTCTGGTGGTTGTGGCGGGCGCTATCTTTTCGCACGGTGTTTCCGCGACCGGCCCGGCGGGGGGCATGGGGCCGTGGCTGGTGGCCAGTCTGGTGTGGGGCATCGGCCTCTCGCTGGGCGGCACCACGGGGTACGCCATCAACCCGGCGCGCGACCTGGGCCCGCGGCTGATGCATGCGCTTCTACCCATCCCCGGCAAGGGCGGCTCGAACTGGAGTTATGCGGCGATTCCCGTTGCAGGGCCTCTGCTGGGTGGCGTGCTGGCCGGTCTACTGCTGCACTACGCGCACTTGTAGCGTGCGCGTGTCAGCACACCCGATGGAAACCGATGCCCATTAGCGCCGCGGCCTTTTCGATTGTCGCGGCGACGTGGCCCACGCCCACCGCGCAGTGGTGCGCCGGACCCTGTGCGTTCCAGGCATTCACAAATCCGCGCGCGCCCAGCGGAAAACGGTAGCGGCTGTTGGTGTTGCCGATCTCCAGAATTTCGCCGGCCACGCACTCGCCCTCGGCGGCGAGCAGCTTGAAGCGCGCGTCCGCATCTTCGACGACCGAGAGCAGCGTCACGGGACCGTGCTTCACGCTCATCTCGACCGAGAGACCGCGGCCCACCTTGCCGTGATAGACCGTGAGCGGGCGCACCTTGGTCTTGCCCTCGGCGATGGCGATGTGGCCGGGGCCGTCGTGGCCCATCAGGATCAGATCGTCGTTGAAATCCATCGCGTAGTACTCGGTGAAAGAGCCGCCCGCGCCCAACAGGTCCATGATCTTCATGGCGAGCATGTTTTTTACTTCGTACTCGCCGGCCACGGGGATGTGGCGCGCGGTGAGCAGCGACGTGCCCAGGATGATGGAGCTCATCGTGTCTTCGTTGGCGGCATTCGCCCGAGCCCTTATAGTAATAGGCCAGCGCGTCGAGTTCATGCCGCGCAATGAAGGTGTCCAGAGCCACCGAAGTGCGGGCGGCGCGGCGCAACTCGTCCGCCGGACAGTCGGGCTGCACATCGAAGCTGGTCTTGAACTCCGCCACACGCCGCGCAATGTCTTCGTGCGCCACCTCGCCCGCGAGCGCACTCAGTTCGTCCACTTCGACAATCTCAACATGCGCGCCAAAGACGATGGAAACCAGCGTGAGGTCGGTCATGATGTCCAGCATGCCGCTGTAGTAGTGGCCCATCAGCCCCAGCCGCGCCGAGGCCAGAGCAGCCCGCACCCTCGCTGCCGCCAGCCACTCCTCGATCTCCCGCCAGGTCGCGGCCTCGTCGAGCACGCCCGTCACCTGATGAAACGGAATGCGTGCCCGCTGGAATACGTTGGCAATCTCCGGCACCGGGCAGGCCGAGCAGTAGGCCAGCCACTGGCCGGTCATCGCGGTGCGATCCTGCAGCCGGTTGAACGCCGCGTAATCAATGGCCGCCTGGGGCTGAAGATTCAGCACCACCACGGGCACGCCGGCGCGCTGCACCAGCGGCAGCACGGTGTTGGAGAGGGCATACGTGGTGACGTAGAGAAACAGCACGTCGATGTCTTCGCGGCGGCAGCGGCGGCCGGCGTCGCGCGCGCGCTGGGGAGTGTCCACCAGGCTCAGGTTCACCACCTCCACGCCGGGCCGCTCGAGCCGCTCCGCGACCTGTGCCACATAGCCCTCAAGCCGCTCCTTGAGCCCGGCAAACTGGCTCCAGTAGGCGTCCAGTCCGATGCCGCACAGGCCCACGCGCATTGGCCGCTCCACGCTCATCTTCTCTCCATGCTGATCCGGCCCGTTCTCAAGGAAGATAGAAAACCTCTTCCATCATGGGGAAGCGCTCGCCGGGACGCAAGTCTTCATGGGGCGCAAAAAACGGAGCCATGGCCTGCTGCCAGCGCAGATTGACGGGGTCGTTCTCGATCCGGCTCCACGTCGCTTCGAAGTCCGTCGTCCGCAGCGCCAGAATCAGCAACTCGTCGCGCCGATAGATGGAGTATTCGCGGATGCCCGCGCTCTTCAGCAGCGCCAGCATCTCCGGCCACACCGCGCGATGGGCTTCCTCGTAGGGTTCCGCCGCGCCGGGGCGCAGACGCAGCATGAACGCGTACCGCTTCAGCGGCTGGTCCGCCGCGGAATTCGTACCTGGGCTCACCAGTTGACCCCCCTTGAGCTTGAAGAATTCCAGTCTGCGCTCGCCGCCGCGCTGCTCTTCAACCCGCCGCCAAGGTATACCACCCCGGCAGTTTCATTTGCAATATTGTCCGTATTGGCAAGCGAGTGTCCCGGCTTGTGCATTCTCTTCGCGCATCGCGTGGGCTTCAGCGCACGTCGATCATGATTTTTGTGAAGCGCGCGGGCTCGCGATTCCACGCCTCCAGAATGGCCGGCGCTTCTTCCATCGGCACGCTGTGCGTGACTGCCTCTTCGACCGGAAAGCGGTGCGCCTCCAGCATGCGGATCACGTCGCGAAAGTCCTCGGGCAGGGCGTTTCGCGAGCCCAGAATGTCCAGCTCCTTTTGCACGAACAAGCGCGTCTCGTAGGCCACCTGCTCCTTGGCGTAGCCGATGTAGACCACGCGGCCGGTGAAGGCGACTTCATCGACCGCTGCGCGAAAGGTCTCGGGCAGCCCGATGGCTTCGATGACAACGTCCGGCCCGCGGCCTTCGGTCAGTTCGGCGAGTTGCGCGTGCAGATTGCCGCTGGCGGTGTGCAGAGTGTGCGCCGCGCCGGCCTTGCGCGCGGTTGCGAGCTTGGCGTCGTCCAGATCAAGACCAATCACCGTGGCTCCGCGAAAGGCCGCGCCCGCAACGGCTCCCAGCCCCACGCCGCCGCAACCGAAAACCGCCACGGTGTCTCCGGCGGCGACGCGTCCTCGCGCCGCCGCATGAAAGCCCACGGTGAGCGGCTCCACCAGGCACAGTTCTTTCAGCGTGAGGTGGGCGCGATAAAGGCGCGACGCGGGAACGGCGATGAACTCGGTGAGCGCTCCGTCGCGCTGCACGCCGAGCGTCTGATTGAACTGGCATGCGTTGGGCCGCCCGCGCAGGCAGGCGGCGCAGAGGCCGCAGTTTGTGTAAGGCGACAGCGTGACCGGCGTGCCGGCTGGCCATTCCGGGTGCACGGGGTTGGGCTCGGCGACAACGGCTGCGACCTCGTGGCCGGGAATGCGGGGAAAGCTCACCAGCGGATTGCGCCCGCGATAGGAGTTCAAATCGCTGCCGCACAGGCCCACCATCCGCACCCGCAGCAGAATCTCATCCTCGCCTGCGGCCGGCGGCTTCGGCAACGTCTTCAGCGTCGCCTGTCCCGGCCCCTCCAGCACCACGGCTTTCATCTGCGCGTCTCCTTGCACTCAATTTCGCATGACGTATCGATGATAGCCGATGCGCGTTTGTGTGGGTGCTGCGGCGGAGTTGTATTCTTGGGGTGTTGGCTGCTCAGACCCTTGCGAAGGGAAAACTCTCCATGGCGGAAGCCGTCCTGCAACTCGATGCGCGCGATAACGTGCTGGTGGCGCTTGCGTCGCTGGCGGCTGGAACAGTCGTGCACTTTGGCCCGCCTTCCAGTGCGTCCTCGTGTCCGGTCACCGAGGCCATTCCCGCCAAACACAAGATGGCGCTGGTGGATTTGAAGCCCGGCGACCTGATTCTGATGTACGGCATGGTGGTCGGCGAGGCGACGGCGCCGATCCCGCGCGGCGGCCTGCTCTCCACGCGCAATGTGCGCCATCGCGCCGGCGCGTATACGGCAGCAAGGCAGCCGGTCTCGTTTTCTCTGCCCGACGCTTCGGCGTGGACAGGCGCGCACCTTCATGGGCTTTCACCGAGCCGACGGCCAGGTGGGCACGCGCAACTACTGGCTGGTTCTGCCGCTGGTCTTCTGCGAAAACCGCAATGTGGAGCGGATGAAAGAGGCGCTCGAGGAGGAGCTGGGGTACGGCAGCGCCCACAACAGCTATCGCCAGCACGTGCGCGAACTGGTGCGAAAGTATCAAGCGGAGATGGAAGCGCCGCGGCCGAGTTCGCTCAAGCGCGGCGCGGAGCGGTTTTTCCCCATCTCGATGGCATTCGCTTTCTTACCCACGAGGGCGGCTGCGGCGGCACGCGCCAGGATGCGCAGGCGCTCTGCGGTTTGCTGGCCGGCTACATTCATCACCCCAACGTGGCCGGGGCCACGGTGCTGAGCCTGGGCTGCCAGAATGCGCAGGCCGGCATGTCTGATGGACGAGTTGCGCGCGCGCGATCCCGAACTGCGCAAGCCTGTGCTGGTCTTCGATCAGCAGCGGACGGGCCGCGAATCGGCGCTGATGAGCCAGGCGCTGGACGCGACGTTTGCCGCGCTCGTGGAGGCCAACCGCGCCACGCGCTCGCCTGCGCCGCTCGCCGCGCTCACCGTGGGACTGAAGTGCGGAGGCTCGGATGGATTCAGCGGAATCTCTGCCAACCCGGCCATCGGCTACCTCTCTGACCTGCTGGTGGGCGTGGGCGGCAAGACGCTGCTTGAGCGAGTTTCCCGAGCTGCACGGCGTGGAGCAGGAACTCATCAATCGCTGCGCCACGGATGCGCTGGCCCAGCGCTTCTACGATCTGATGCAGGCCTATGCGGCGCGGGCCAGGGCCGTGCATTCGGGCTTCGAGATGAATCCCTCGCCGGGCAACATCGAGGATGGGCTGATCACCGACGCCATCAAGTCGGCGGGCGCGGCGCGCAAGGGCGGCGTTTCGCCGGTCCGCGGCGTACTCGATTATCCCGAGTATGCCGCCACGCCGGGACTCAACCTGCAGTGCACGCCGGGCAACGACGTGGAGAGCGTAACGGCGCAGGTGGGCGCGGGCGCGAACCTGGTGCTGTTCACCACCGGGCTGGGCACGCCCACCGGCAACCCGGTTGCGCCGGTGGTCAAAATCTCCACCAACTCCACGTTGGCCGAGCGCATGGGAGACATCATCGACTTCGACGCCGGCGGCATCGTCACCGGCGAAACCACGATTCCCGCCTGCGCCGAGAAGTTGCTTGACATGTGCATTGAGGTAGCGAGCGGCGAACGCTTCACCAAGGCCGAACTGCTGGGACAGAACGATTTTATCCCGTGGAAGCGCGGGGTCTCTCTGTAGGGGGTCGCTGTGCGCCGGCGCTACTCCAGATACGAAGCCACCACCGCCAGCGCGGCAATCGCCGCCGTCTCCGCGCGCAGAATGCGCGGGCCCAGCGATGCGGCGCGCCAGCCGTTGGCGTCGAAGAGCGCCTCTTCCGCCGGAGCCCATCCGCCTTCAGGACCGATGGCGATCTCCAGCGCCGGCATCTCTGCCTGCGCCGCCGCCACGGCCTCTTCCAGCGCGTTGCGCAGCGTGGTGGTGCGCTCCTGCTCGGCGAGCACGATGCGCGTGGCCTGCGGACGCCGCCCGCACCCGCGCGGCCAGCGCAACCGGATCGTGAATCAGCGGAACGTCGCGAGCGGCGCGCCTGCTGGGCCGCCTCGTGCGCGATGCGCCGCCAGCGCTCGGCGCGCTTCTCCGCGGCCTGGGCCAGATGCTTCTCGGTCCGCCGCGCAATCACCGGCGCCACCGCGGCCACGCCCAGCTCGGTGGCCTTCTCGATGGCCCACTCCATGCGATCGAACTTGTACACGGCCAGTACCAGCGTGACCGGCAACGCGGGATCGGCCTGCAGCTCGGCGATCAGATTGAAGCGGACCTCGTCGGTGGCGACCGCGGCCACCTCGGCGTGAAAGACGTGGCCGCCTGCAACCACGTCGGCCTCCATGCCCGGCTGGGCGCGCAGCACGCGCGCCATGTGCTCGGCCTGCGCGCCCACAAGGGTGGCGGTGGCTTCGTCCCAGTGTTCGGCAATCCAGCGGCGGCGTGTCATAGGTCGTTCCCAATTCGCTCCTCTGCGCCTACCAGTTTAATCCTTTCGCCATAAACACTGAGGGGAACGCTTGAAGCGTCCCCCTCGAGTGTTGCCTTTTGGTTGGATGACCCGCTACTTCTTCTTCGCGGCCTTCTTCGCGGCCTTCTTCGCGGGTGCCTTCTTGGCTGCCTTTCTTGGTTGCCATTTGCCTATTCTCCCTTTTCGATGGGTTGCATCGATGCTGCAACATAAATTGCAGTTGATGAATGTATAGATTCATGCTTGCATCAGTGTCAAGAAAAAAACGAATGCAAAGTGGAAAAAATGGTCAACAATTTTTTCTTCGGAATAACTCTACGCTCTTGGAACTCAAAGAAGATGGTGCGACCTGAGCAGCCCCAGCGCGATTTCGGCGATGAGATCGTGCCAACTGCGCGCGAAAATGCATGGGCGCGTTCTTGCGGCGAATCCACCCGTGGGGCGCGGACCAAGCCGCTGTCCAGCGTCTGCGATGCAATATTTTTCGATTGAGCGTGAGAGCTATTCAGCACTCGATCACATTCAACGCAAGGCCGGCGAGGCTGGTCTCCTTGTAGCGCGATTGCATGTCGAGGCCGGTCAGATACATGGTGCGGATCACCTGGTCGAGCGAGACCTTGTGCGCTTCTGACTCGTTGAGCGCGATGCGGGAGGCATGCACGGCCTTGACGGCGCCCATGGCGTTGCGCTCGATGCAGGGAATCTGCACCAGCCCGCCGATGGGGTCGCAGGTCATGCCCAGGTTGTGCTCCATGGCGATTTCGGCGGCGTGCTCCACTTGCCCGTTGGTCCCGCCCAGCGCCGCGGTCAGCCCGCCGGCGGCCATCGAGCAGGCCACGCCCACCTCGCCCTGGCAGCCCACCTCCGCGCCGCTGATCGAGGCGTTCTCCTTATAGAGGATGCCGATGGCCGCCGAGGTGAGGAAGAAGCGCAGGATGCCTTCGTGGTCCGCCTCGGGCACGAAGCGGTCGTAGTAATGCGCCACGGCGGGCACCACGCCGGCCGCGCCGTTGGTGGGCGCCGTGACCACGCGTCCGCCCGCGGCGTTCTCCTCGTTCACCGCCATGGCGTAAACCGTCACCCAGTCGAGCGGCGCCAGCGGATCGCCGCGCCAGCCGTCGGCTTCTTTTTCGCGCAGCCGCTCGGCCAGCCGGCGCGCGCGGCGCCGGACATTCAGGCCGCCGGGCAGAATGCCCTCGGTGGCGATGCCGCGCCGCACGCAGTCCTGCATCGCCTGCCAAATGCGGTCGATGCCCTCGCGCACCACCTCGACCGGAGCACGGTGCCGCGTCGCGCGGCCAGCAGCGCGCACTCGTTCTCCAGCATGAGCTGGCTGATGGAAAGCTCGTTGGCCTGCGCCGTCGCCAGCAGCTCCGCCGCGGTGTGAAACGGAAACGGAATGGCGGCCTGCCGCGCTCGGGGTCGATGGGGCACAGCCATCCTCGACAATGAATCCGCCGCCGATGGAAAAGAACGTGCGCTGGTCGAGCACAGCGCCGGCCGCGTCGCATGCCGTGAGCCGCAGCCCGTTGGGATGCTGCGTGCGCGCGCCGGGCGGAAACATCTGGTCGCGATGGAAGAGCAGATCGCGCGCTTCATCGAATGGGATGGACCGCGCTCCGGCCAGCTCGATTCGTTGCGCAGTGCGGATCGCGGCAACTGTGGACTCGATGTCGGCCGGATCGACGGCGGCCGGCTCGTTGCCCGCCAGGCCCAGCAGCACAGCCCGGTCCGTGGCGTGGCCCAGGCCGGTGAGCGCCAGCGATCCAAACAGTTCCGCCTGCACGCGCGCAACCCGATCGAGCCGTCCGCGCGGCGCAAGTTCCCGCGCAAACCGGCAGGCCGCGCGCATGGGGCCCATGGTATGCGAGCTCGATGGGCCCACGCCGATCTTGTACAGGTCAAAGAGGCTGGTGGTCACGCAAGGATTGTAGCGGCAGACGCGGACAAGGGACCAGGAGCCCTGACCGCGGTCCCCTATTTTCTGCCTTCCCCGTTACAATCAAGAAGTATATGATCCGTTTCTCAACTGCCGGCGAGTCCCACGGGGAGGCCCTGATCGCGCTGGTCTCCGGGCTGCCGGCCGGCGTGCCCGTCGATCTGGACTTCGTGAACCGCGAGCTGTGGCGGCGCCAGCAGGGCTACGGCCGCGGCGGGCGCATGAAGATTGAGACCGACAAGGCTCATGTGCTCTCCGGCGTGCGCCACGGCAAGACCATCGGCTCGCCCATCGCCATCGAGATTGTCAACCGCGACTGGAAGAACTGGGAAGAGAAGCTGCCCGTCGAGGCCGGCGACCCGGCCAAGCACCAGGCGGTCGCCTCGCCGCGGCCCGGCCACGCCGACCTGGCCGGCGCCCTCAAGTACAACTTCCCCGACGCCCGCTACGTGCTGGAGCGCGCCTCGGCCCGCGAGTCCACCGCGCGCGTGGCCGCCGGAGCCTTTGCCAAGCTGCTGCTGCGGACTCTGGGCATCGAGGTGGCCAGCCACGTGATTCGCGTGGGCCGCGTCGAGCTGGAACGCGCCGCCGCATGGGAAGAGATCGCCGCCGTTGCCGCCAGCGACGAGATCGTGCTCAGCTGCGTCGATCCCGCCACCGAAGCCCGCATGAAGGAAGAGGTCGAGGAGGCTTCCCGCACCGGCGACACGGTGGGCGGCGTCTTTGAGGTGGTGGCGCACGGCGTGCCCGCCGGCCTGGGCACCTACGCCAACTGGGACGAGCGGCTGGACGGCCTGCTGGCCGTGGTCGGTGATGAGCCTGCAGGCGGTCAAGGCCGTCGAGATCGGCCGCGGCGTGACGGCCGCCGAGTCCTTCGGCTCCGCAGGTTCACGACCCCATCCACTACGCTGCCGAAGACACCGGCAAGCCCACCCGCTTTACCCGCCCGCAGAACAACGCCGGCGGCATCGAGGGCGGCGTCTCCAACGGCGAAGACATCGTGGTGCGCGGCTACCTGAAGCCCATCTCCACGCTGCGGCGGCCGCTGGAGTCGGTGCGCTTCGACACCCGCGAGGCCACCAGCGCCAGCTACGAGCGCAGCGACATTTGCGTGGTGCCCGCCGCCGGCGTGGCCGCCGAGGCCATGGTGGCCCTCACCATTGCCGGCCTGGCGCAGGAGAAGTTCGGCGGCGACTCGGCTCTCGAATTGCAACGAAATTTCCTGGGATACATCGAACAGATACGGAGCTATTAGACAGACAGAAATGATTCTGAAGATTGTGAAATATCCCGAGCCGGTGCTGTCGCAGCCCGGCGAGCCGGTCACCGAGTTCAACGCCGAGCTGCGCAAGCTGGTCGCCGACATGTTTGAGACCATCTACGCCTCGCAGGGCATCGGCCTGGCCGCGCCGCAGGTGGGCGTCTCCAAGCGCTGACGGTCATCGACCTGAGCATGGGCAAGGACCCCAAAGAGAAGCTGGTGCTCATCAATCCCGAGATCATCTTCCAGCGAGGGCAAGGTCAATACGAGGAAGAAGGCTGCCTGAGCTTTCCCGATATTCGCGAGAAGGTGGTGCGCGCACGCCAAGGTGCGCGTCCGCGCCCAGGACGAGCACGGCAAGTGGTTCGAGATGGACGGCGAAGAGTTGCTCTCGCGCTGCTTCCAGCACGAGATCGACCACCTGGACGGCATGTTGTTCATCTTCCGCATGAGCGCGCTCAAGCGCGACCTGACCCTGCGCAAGATTCGCAAGATGCAGCGCGAAGGCACGTGGTAGACGCCGTGAAACTAGTCTTCTGCGGCACTCCGCGCTTTGCCGTGCCCACGCTGGAGGCGCTGCTCGCGGCGGGCCATGAGGTCGCTCTGGTCGTCTCGCAGCCTGACCGCCCCGTGGGCCGCACGCAGCAGCTCACCGCGCCGCCGGTCAAGCAGACCGCGCTGGCCGCGGGCCTGGCCGTCACGCAGCCGGAAAAGATTCGCAACAACGCCGAGTTCCGCGCGCAGCTGGAAGCCATTGCGCCGGACGCCATTGTCGTGGTCGCCTACGGGCGCATCATTCCTCCCTGGATGCTGGCTCTGCCGCGGCTGGGCTGCATCAATCTGCACGCCTCCCTGCTGCCGAAGTACCGCGGCGCCGCGCCCATCCAGTGGGCGGTGGCCATGGGCGAGGCGGTCACCGGCAACACCACCATGCTGCTCGAAGAAGGCCTCGACACGGGGCCGATTCTCCTGCAGCAGCAAGTGCCGATCGGCCCGGATCAGACCGCCGCGGACCTGTTCGACGTGCTGGCCCAGGCGCGGCGCGCCGCTGGTGGTCGAGACGCTGGCCGGACTCGCCCACGGAACGATCCAGCCCCAACC
Source organism: uncultured Acidobacteriaceae bacterium (assembly GCA_963716385.1). GTDB lineage: Bacteria > Acidobacteriota > Terriglobia > Terriglobales > Acidobacteriaceae > Telmatobacter. Next base: position 3,615,562 of record OY970305.1, on the reverse strand, counting down.
GCAGAACCACGCGCAGGCCACGCTTCGCGCCGCTGCTCGACCGCGAAGACGGACGCATGGACTTTGCCGCGCGCACCGCCGCGGAGCTGAAGAATCGCTGGCGCGGATTTCAGCCCTGGCCCGGCGCTTTCACCGCGCTGGACGGCAAGAAGCTGATCGTCCACCGCATGGAGGTGGTGGCTTCTTCGGGCTTGCCCACGCAGCATTCCGCCGCCCCCGGCGAACTGCGCATCGAAAACCAGCGCCTGCTGGTAGCATGTGCCCAGAACACCTGGCTGGAACTCGTCGAACTTCAGCTTGAAGGCAAGAAGCGCCTCCCCGCAGCCGAGTTTCTGCGCGGGCGCGCAATTCGCCGCCGGCGCGCGGCTCGGTTAAGGCTATGTCCGCGGTTTCCCCAGCTCGCAAGGCAGCCTTCGAGGTTCTCATGGCCGTCGAGCGAGGGCCACTCGCATTCCGACGATCTGCTGCGCGGCAAGGGCGTTCAACGCTCTTTCAGCGCCCGACCGCAACCTGGCCACGGCGCTGGTGCTGGGCGTGCTGCGCTGGCAGATTCAGCTCGATCATCAGCTGCAAGCGCTGCTCAAACGCCCCAACGCCAAACTCGATCCGGAGATATTGATTGCCCTGCGGCTGGGCGCGTTTCAACTGCTGCATCTGGACCGCATTCCCGCCCGCGCCGCCATCGACGAAAGCGTGGAACTGGCCAAGCAGGCCGGCCACCGCTTCGCCTCCGGCATGGTCAACGCCGTCCTTCGCAAGCTCGCCGCGGCTCCGCCGTTCTGTCCTTCAGAGGAGAGCGCGGCGGAACTCGCGCTGGCCCAGGCGCATCCCGCATGGATGGTCGAGCGCTGGGCCAGGTTCTACGGACTGGAAGCGGCGCGCGCAATCTGCCGCCACGGCCAGAGCCAGCCGGCCGTTGCCCTCCGCATTCATGATCCCGCAGTGATGGACGAACTCGCCGCATCCGGCATCGAGCTCCAGCCCGGCGAACTGCTCACCGCGGCTCGCACCGTGGTCTCCGGCGACGTGACTTCCACGCCGGCCTTTCGCGAGGGCCGCCTGCGCCTTCAGGATGAAGGCTCGCAGTTGGTCGCCGAGCTGGCTGGTCCCGGCCCCCGCGCCCGCGCGATTCTGGATTGTTGCGCGGCCCCCGGCGGAAAAACTCTGATCCTGGCCGAGCGCAGCCTCAAGCGCGCATCGTGGCCTGCGAGTCCAGCCCCCAGCGCTTCGAGTTGTTGCGCCAGCGGCTCGCGCCGCTCGGCGACCGAATCGAATGCCGCCTGGCCGACGCCACCGCGCTGGCCGGGGAACCGGACCATGTTTCGGCATATGATCTGGTGCTGGCCGATGTGCCGTGCAGCGGCACCGGCACGCTGGGCCGCAACCCTGAAATTCGCCACCGCCTGCATCCGGAAGAACTGCCGCGCCAGGCGGAGCGCCAGCGCGCTCTCCTCGCCGCCGCGTTGCGCGCCGTTCGCCCCGACGGGCGCGTGGTCTACTCCACCTGCTCGCTGGAGCCGGAGGAAAACGAGCAGGTGGTCGCCGCGGTGCTGGCCGCCACCCCGCACGCCCGTCTGATTTCGCTCGCATCCCGCATCGAAGCACTGCGCGGCGAAGGCATTCTCACTGTCTCCGGCGCGGAGCGGCTGCAACGCTGCCTCACGCCCGAAGGCTTCCTGCGCCTGTTGCCGGGCACGTTCCATACCGACGGCTTCTTTGTTGCGATGATCGAGAAGACTGCTTGAAAAGAGGCGTCATCAGTCGGCTGCCCTGCTGATTCGCTCTCTGAATTACTCCGCGTGCAGGCGCAGTTCCGCGTAGTCGCGTCCAAGCAGGCCGCATAGCGCCTCCACCACCAATTCATGATCGCTGCGCTGGGGCAGGCCGGAGACGGTGACGCTGCCAACTACGCCCGCGCCGGCCACGGTGAGCGGAAACGATCCGCCATGGGTGGCGTAGTCGGCCAGTGGCAGGCCCTGCGATTCGTAGATCGTCTCGTTCTTCAACCTGTCTTTTAGACCGATTGCATACGAGCTGCGATGAAATCGCGCCACCACGTTGCTCTTGCGCCGCACCCACTCCACGTTGTCGGGCGTGGTGCCCTCCAGCGCCGCATAAAAGAGCGGCTGGCCGAAACGCCGCACGTCGATCACCACGGCCAGCCCGCGTTCTTCAGCCATGGTCCGCAGGCGCGCGCCCAGTTCCCACGCCGTCTGCGCATCCAGGCACGAAAACTCGAGCTGCTGCTCCTGCAGCGCGATCCGTTCCAGGTCCTCGCCTAATCCCATGGCGTCCCATCCTTTCGTGTCCCAGACATCATAATGCGGCGCGCCCATGCGCCACGAGAGCCACCCCCGTGCGTCTCAGGCCTCGCCGCTTTCCTCGATCTCCAGATTAGTCTGCGGCACGATGCCCAGCCGCTCATAGACGGGACGCATCTGCTTGCGGATGGCGGCCAGCCGCGACCAGAACCACAGCGAGCCAAGAATGCAGGCCACGCCGCTGACGATGACCGTGTGCGGAGCACCGATGGCGTGAGCCAGCGCGCCTGCCATCAAGCTGCCAAAGGGCGCCATGCCCACAAACGCCATGGTGTAAAAGCTCATGACGCGGCCGCGCATCTTTTCGTCCACCAGGGTTTGCAGAATGGTGTTGCTGGCCACCATGCCCTGCATCATGCCGAAGCCGGTCACCACCATCATTGGCATGGAAAGCCAAAAGGAGCGGGAGAGCCCGAAGCAGATCAGCCCGGCGCCGAACACCGCTGCTGCAACGGGAATCATCTTCGTCAGCCCGCGCACGGAGCGGCGCGCCACCATGGCCAGCGCCGACACGAGCGAGCCCACGCCCACCGCGCCCATCAAAAACCCCAGCGTGTGCGGCCCGCCGTGCAACACCTGGGCGGCGAAGATCGGCATGAGCACCATGAACGGCCAGCCCATCAGGCTGAGCAGCGCAAACAGCAGCAGAATGGTGCGCATGGGTGCGAATTCCGTTACATACGTCCAGCCCTCGCTCAGTTGCGTCGAGCATGGTCGTGGTCGCGCGCTGCTCGCTCGCCGCCGGAAGCCGCATCATGACCAGCGATGCGATGACCGCGATGTAGCTGACGCCATCCACCAGAAAGCACCAGCCCTCGCTGGTGGCGGCGATCAGCAGGCCGGCCAGCGAGGGGCCGATGAGCCGCGCTGCATTCACCATCGACGAGTTGATGGCGATGGCGTTGGAGAGATCGGCGCGGTCCCCGACCATCTTGACCATGAACGACTGGCGGCCCGGCATGTCGAATGCATTGATGACGCCCTGCATCGCGCTCAACACAAGAATTTCGGCAATCGTGATGCGATGTGACAGTGCGAGCCAGGCCAGCACGAGCGACTGCGCCATGGCCAGCGTCTGCGTCACCACCAACACCTTGCGCCGGTCGATGCGGTCCACGAGGACGCCGGCCAGGGGGGCCAGCAGAAAGGTGGGGATCTGCCCGGCAAAGCCGACAGTGCCAAGAAGCAGCGCCGAATGCGTGAGGCGGTAGACCAGCCAGGACGTGGCGATGCGCGTCATCCACGTGCCGATGAGCGAGATGCTCTGGCCGCCGAAAAAGAGCCGGAAGTTGCGATGGCGCAAGGCTCGCCAGGCGTGCGAGTAGTTCCGCGCTGCGAACGCGCCGGCGCTCTCGAATTGCGGTTCCCTGGCTTTCGGCGTCATGTGTCCTGATTTAGTTGCCGCGGGCCGGCGAGACGAAGCGAGTCACTTCGCCACCGTCAGCTTCACTTCCATTGTCTGATCGACGCGCGCGCCGGCTGCCGGCTCTTGCGCAATCACCGCGCCCGGCGCGACGGGCGAGCCTGGGCGGCGCATTGCCGCTGCCCACCGGCGGCACTTGCACGTCCACAAAGGTGGGCACCGCCGACTTGAGGCCGGCCTTGGCCAGCTGCGTCTGCGCAGCGACCACGGGCAGTCCCGGTCAGGTCGGGCATCACAAAGCCATCGGGCGCGGCTCGTCCTCTGGCGCGGCCACCAGCAGGTTCACGCTGGGCCGCGCGATGCCCTGCGCATGCGCGGGCGGATCCTGCGCAAGCACCGTGCCCTCGGCCACGGCGGCCTCGGGCAGCCGCGCGGTAATGCCCACCTCCAGCCCCACGCGCCGCAGCCTCAGCGCCGCCACGCGCTCGTCGCTGCCCACCGTGTCCGGCACATCCACCTTTTGCGGCCCCAGGCTCTCGGCCACGCGCACGCGCCACTCGCGGCGCACCACCGTTCCCGGCGCGGGCGACTGCGTGAGGATGTGCCCCGCGGCCACGTCGCCCGAGTAGTAGCGGTTGTCCACGTCCAGGTTCAGCCCCAGCCCGGCGGCCTGGCTGCGCGCATCGGCCACGGTCATGCCCTTGCAGCGCGGGCACCTGCACCTCCGCGCCGTGAATGGCAAAGTGCATGGTGGTGACGGCCGACAGCAGCGCCACTGCCACCAGCAGCATCACCAGCGACGCCATCTGGAAGAAATTGATGAACGAAGCGCGCCGCTCATGGCTCCGGCTCTCCGTCGGGATAGACGATCTCGTACTCCACCACCGCCGCCTTCTCCAGCATCTTCGATACGGAGCAATACTTGTTTTTGGAGAGCGCCACTGCGTCCTCCACGGCCTTGCGGCTCAGCTTGCCCGCGCACCGCGTAGGTGAGCATGATGCGTGTAAAGACGCGCGGCGCGGACTCGGCCTGGGTCGCGGTGGCCGTCACGCGCAATCCCGCCAACTCCTGCCGCTTCTTCTCAAGAACGCCAACTACATCGACCGAGGTGCAACCGCACAGCGCCATCAGCACCACCTCCATGGGGCTGGGGCCGTGCGCGTGCGCCGGGTCCGCGTCGAGGACGATCGTGTTGCCGTTCTCGGCGCGACCCTCGAAGACTTCGTCGTGCTTCCATTCGCTGTGCGCGATCATTTGTGCAGGCTCTCCCTCGCGTTATCGCAAATTATCCGTCGCCGGCTCGGGGTGAATCGTCACCCGGTAGACCTCCGGGCACGCCAGCTTGAAGCGGTCCTCGAGCGCGGTGATCACTTCGTGGACGCGCTGCATGGTCAAGTTGTCGGGCAGCGTGCAGTGGCAGGAGAGATGAACATGCTCGCCGGTGCGGCCCACGCTGATCTCGTGCACATCGACAATCTCCGGAAAGAAGCTGGCCGCGTCGCGCAGCGCCTGCTTGATTCTGCGGTCCGCCTCGACCATCTCCTCCGGCTGCTCGATGGTGGCCGGCTCGCTCTCGATGTGGGTCAGCACGGAGTCGATCTCCGGCGTCTCGCGCAGGATCTCCGCTTCCATGGCGGTGACGAAGCCATGCGCCTGAAGGAGCGGCATGTTCTCGTCCAGTTCCACATGCTGCTCCACGCGCAGCCGCCCCTGGTGCGACTGCACGCTCAGTTCGTGGACGCTCACGTTGTTGCGCGCGGCCACGGCCCGCACCCGGTCGAAGATGCTCTCGGCCCGGCCCTGGCGGGGAACGGTGTGGATGACTACGTCGGCCTGGGGCAGCGCGCGTTGCACGGCCTCGGTAGCCTCGCGCACCAGCTCGCCGGTGTGCTCGAAGGTCGTGCGGCGGGGCAGCGCCAGCGTCAGGTCGGCAAAATAGGCGGCGCCGGAGCGGCGCACGCGCGCCTGCTCCACAGCCAGCACGCCGTCTACCTGTTCCACTTCGTGGATGATCTGGCGGCGGCGTTTCGGCGGGAATCTGGTCCATCAGCACGTCGACGGTTTCGCGTGCCACGTGCAGCGTCATGCGCAGAATCATGAGCGAGACCACCACCGCCGCGAAGGGGTCGGCGTAGCGCAGGCCCTGGATGTGGAAATGGGCTCCCGCCCAGGCTGCGCTCAGACCGGCAAGCACGGCCAGCGTGGACCAGATGTCGGAGGCGAAGTGGAAGGCGTCGGTGGCCAGCGCCGGCGAGCCGGTGCGCTCGCGCGACCGCGCGCCAGCTGCCGCGAGCGCCAATAATCCACGGCGATGGAAGTGAGCAGCACCAGCACCGGCCACACGGAGTGGCGCAACTCGACCGTATGGTGGATGATCCGCTGCATCGCCTCCCAGATGATCCACGCGCAGGAGACGGCCATCAGGCCCACCTCGCCAAACGAGGAGAGGTTCTCAATCTTGCCGTGGCCGTAGGTGTGGTCCTCGTCGGCGGGTTTGTCGGAGACCTGCACGGAGAAGAAGGTGAGCGCCGCGCCGGTCAGGTCCAGCCCGGAGTGGGCCGCGTCCGACAGCACGCCCAGCGAGCCGGAAAAGAGTCCCGCGGCCAGCTTGAGCAGCGTCATCACCGCCGCGGCCACCATGGAGTGCAGCGCCACGCGCCGCTTTTCAGCAGAGAACGCAACCCGGCCAGGAGCGGATGGATTGGAAGCGGGCGGACTGGCGGCCGTGGGGGTCATCGCGCCTTCAGGCTACATCCGGCCGCGTCGCCGTGTACAACCCGGCGATGCCGAAGGTGTAAGGCTGCCACGCGCACTCCTCATATCCGGTCGCGCGCATGCAGCGTCAGCATCTCGCGCGGGCGGCGGAAAGTTGCCCACCGACGCGGGCAGATAGTTGTAGGGTCCATCCTTGCCGCAGATGAGCCGCCCGATGGCCGGCAGCACGCGGCGGAAGTAGACCGCATAAGCCTTGCCGATCAGGCCGCCGGGCTCGCTGAAGTCGAGAATGCCCAACTGTCCGCCCGGCTTGAGCACGCGGTGGAACTCGCGCAGCCCGGCCTCGTAGTTGGCCAGGTTCCTGAAGCCGAAGGCGGTCACGATCAGGTCCAACGATGCGGACTTGAGCGGCAGATGCAGCGCGTCGGCTTCCAGGGCCACCGCGCCGGCCTCGCCGGGCTTGCGTGCGGCGAACTTCCGCGCTCCGCGGCTCAGCATTCCGCGCGCAAAGTCTGCCGCCAGAATGGGCTGCGCGCCCCGCGGACGATGCTTCAGCAGGGCCATCGTCATGTCGCCAGTGCCGCAGCAGATGTCCAGCATGGCCGCGTCGGGTTCGGCCAGCACCGTGCGGAAGCGACGCGCCGTCCGCCGCCACCAAAGCCGGTCCACGTTGGCCGAGAGGACGTGATTCAGCAGGTCGTAGCGCGGCGCGATGGAGTTGAACATCTGGCGCACGGTCTGCGCCGCGTCGGCTTCGTCCTCCGCACCCATCGGCTTGGCGCCGGTGGCGGGCATCAGGCGTGCCGCTCCCTGGCGCCGCGCCAGCATATATCCTGCTGCGGCCTCCAACTCCGCCGGCGTCACATCTTCCACCACGCCCGCGTCGCCAATGCCCACCGGCAACACAAACCGCCTCACTCCGCCCACGTTTTTCTTGTCCCCGCCCGTGGCCGCCACCAGCCTGGCCGCACGGACCTTCAGCGGCGGCAGCGGTCCGTAGAGATGAATCAGGTTTTCCAGGCGCTCGGCCTGGCGGGCGGAGATGGTTCCCCGCTGTCGCGCCAGATAGAGCGCCGCCACCATGCCCCAGCCGACTGCCTCGCCGTGCAGCAGCGCCTTATAGTGCGGTGGCCTGCTCCAGGGCGTGGCCCACGGTGTGCCCAAAGTTCAGAATCATGCGCAGGCCGCTCTCGCGCTCGTCGCGGTTCACCACCCCGGCCTTCATGCGGATCGACGCAGCGATCACCTTTTCGAGAGCCTTCTCGTCGCCCTTGAGCACGTCGCTCGCGTGCTCTTCCATGAAGCGCACCAGCGTGCGGTCGCGGATGATGCCGGCCTTCACGCTCTCCATCAGCCCGGCGCGCAGCTCACGGCCGGGCAGCGTGCCCAGCACGCTCGATATCGGCAAATACCGCCAGCGGATGATGAAAGCTGCCGACCAGATTTTTGCCCTCGGGCAGGTTCACGCCCGTCTTGCCTCCCACCGAGGAGTCCACCTGCGCCAGAAACGTGGTGGGCACCTGGACGTAAGGAATGCCGCGCATGAAGATCGCGGCCACAAAGCCGCCCACGTCGCCCACGATGCCGCCGCCAAAGGCGATCAGCAGCGACCCGCGATCGCCGCCCGCCGCCGCCATCTGCCGCAGCAGTTTCTCCGCGCTGGCCATGGTCTTGTGCTTCTCGCCGGCGGGCAGAAACAGCGCGATCGGCGGCTCGGCAAAGGAGCCGAGAAACGTCTCACCCCACAGCGCCCAGATCTCCGGCGAAGTCAGCACAAAGACGCGCCGCGGCAGGCGGCCCGCGACCCGCCCGATGCGCGACGCCAGAGTCCGGAGCAGACCGCTGCCCGCCATTACGTCATATTTCGCCGAAGGTGTGTCTACTCGTATGGTTTGCACGCTGCATCCATCCTAAAGGAAACGGTTGGCCATCTGATCCAGGTTCATCGGAGAGAAACCACCTCGGGTAAACTGGAAAGTATGCGAATTGGCATCGATTTCGGAACCACACGGGTCGTGGTCGCAGCCGTCGACCGCGGCAACTTTCCCCTGGTGTATTTTGAAACGCCGGACGGCCAGATGCGCGACTGGTTTCCACCCGTGGCGGCGGTGAGCGGCAGCGCCCGCCTGTATGGCTGGGAAGCCGTGGCGGTGCAGGACGAGGAGAGCTGGACGCTGGTGCGGTCATTGAAGCGCTGGCTGCGCACGGCGGGTCCACATACCGAGTTGCACGTGGCCGGCCAGTGCCTGCCCCTGCGCCTGCTGATGGCGGAGATGATGGCGGCCCTGCGGACGCAACTGCTGGAGCGTTCAAATCTGGGCGCGGACCCCACCGAGCCTCTGGAAGTCATGCTGGGCGTGCCGGCCAACGCCAACAGCAACCAGCGCTTTCTGACCGAAGAAGCGGCGCAGGCGGCGGGCTTTGCGGTGCTGGGAGTAGTGAATGAGCCGTCGGCGGCGGCCATCGAGTTTGCCTACCGCAACAGCGCCGAGCGCAAGAACCGGGCGGGAAGCGGGCTGCTGGTCTACGACCTGGGAGGCGGCACCTTCGATGTCTCGCTGGTGACCCTGGGCGAAACGGAGCACACGGTCGAGGCTTCCGAGGGGATTCCGCATGTTGGCGGCGACGACTTCGACGAGATTCTGGCGGACCTGGCGCTGGAATGCGCCGCGCCGGGTCCCGCGCTCTCCCCGTTTGAGCGGCGCATGTTTCTGGACGAATGCCGGGAAAAGAAAGAGTCGCTGAATCCCAATACCCGCAAAGTGACCATCGATCTGGAGCGGGTGCGGCCGGATTGGGAGCAGGTGACCCTTCCGGTGGAGGCGTATTACGAGCGCTGCCGCCCGCTGATCGAGTCAACCCGGCAGGTGGTGGAAAATCTGCTGGCCGCGCACTCCGAGCACCCGCTGGATACCCTCTATGTCACTGGCGGCGGGTCGGAACTGCCCCCGGTGGCGCGCATCCTGCGCGAGAGCTTTGGGCGCAAGGTGCGCCGCTCGGCTTACATGCGCTCGGCCAGCGCCATCGGGCTGGCGATTCGCGCCGCCGCCGCTGCTGACCGCCTGGTCGACCAGTTCAATCAGAACTTCGGCATGTGGCGCGAAGCCGATTCTGGCGGGACCATCGTCTTTGACCTGATTTTTCCGCGCGGAATGCGGCTGCCCGCGCCGGAGGAGCCGCCCCTGCGCTTCGAGCGCGTCTACCAGCCCGCCCATAACATCGGCCACTTCCGCTATCTCGAGTGTTCCCGGCTTGACGAGCACGGGCAGCCCATCGGCGAGATCACCAACTGGGAGCAGATTCAGTTTCCCTTCGATCCCCGGTTGTGGGGCCAGACGGACCTGGCCGCGGAGCCGGTAAGACCGCTGGCCGAGCCCAATGGCCTGACGGTGTGCGAGCAGTACACCTGCGACGCGAATGGCGACCTGAAGGTTCGAATCTCCGTGGAGCCGCCGGGCAACGCGCGCGAGTTTTCGATCGGGCAGCTGGCGAGTAGCTGAGAGCTATGCCGTCCGGCCGCTTGCCGGTTCAGCCTGCCTTGCATCAGCCCAGCCAGAACAGAGGAACGAGGCCGATTGCAGCCAGAGCGATCAGGGACGCCAGGCTCTGCACGCCGGTCTTCCGGTCGGCCAGGCTGTAGGCATAGATTCCTTTCACGATGTTATTGCTTGCGGCGGCGATCAGGATTGCGGCGGCCGCAACTTTGACAGGCGTCAGCGAGCCTGCCGCCTGGGTCAATCCCATGATGAATGGATCGACGTCACTTACACCCATCACGGCGGCCAGAGCATTCAAACCTCCTCTGCCGAGATAGGTGACGGCTAAGTGGGTAGCGACGAGCATTCCCAGAAACAACCCGGCAAAAAGGAACGCAGTGAGAAGATCGAGCGGATTCTTTGGTTCGAATTCCCGCTGTACTGCGAGGGAGTTCTTATCCGTCCGGCGCGTCCAAAGCCAGCCGGCGCCAACCCCAATGGCTGTGAGCGCGAGAAAGGGCGCAATCAGGAGAGACATCAATTGCCGGTTGAACAGAGCCAGGAGCACGGTCAGGCGCAGGTACATCACGCCCGAAGCAATCAGGATGCCGCCGGCGAAGAGGTGGGGAAGCGGCTCGCGTTTTGCCCTGCGCGCCATCACGACGGTGGTGACGGTGGAGGAATATGCGCCGCCCAGCAAGGCGGCCAGCACCACTCCGCCCTGTCCCTTGGTCAACCGCTGCAAAACATAACTCAGGTAGGAGATGGCGCTGATTGCGACCACGACCAGCCAGGTTCTGAACGGGTTGATGTGGAATCGGCTGAATTCCTGGTTGGGCAGTGCGGGCAGAATCACTGCGGACAGTAACAGAAACTTGGCGAAGGTAAGAATCTCGTTCGGCGCGATGCGCGCGGCGAGCTTCTCCAGAGCTGCCTTCAGTTCCAGCAGCAGCAGGCTGGCAATACCCAGGGTTGAGGCAATCCAGAAATGCCCGTAATACACCAGCGCGCCCACGAGGAACGTGGCGAGGCCGGACATCTCCGTGGTGACGCCGGCGGCATCGGTAGAGGAAAGTTTGTGCCAGTAAGACAAAAGCAGGAAGCCGGCGATGACCAGAAAGCCGAGCATGAATGGCAGCAGTTGTGTGCCTGAGACCAGCGCGATGGAATAACCGATAAGGCCGATCAGCGGAAATGTGCGGACACCTCCGAAGTAGTAAGTACCTCCTTCCACCTTGTGCTCTTCCCGCTCCAGGCCGATCAGGAAAGACAGGAACAGGACCAGCACAATCTTCAAGGCTTCCGGGGGTAGATGCTGGAGAATCTCCATTCGAGTCGGGCCTCCGATAGTGTTCTTCGCCGCGGCAGCACGGCGCGGGTTGAGCGCGAGTGCGGCGGGCGCGGCCAAAGTCACCCATGGTCAGGTTTCCTGACCTGCCAGACAGCTTACATCCTGTCGCGGCAGGGTGTCGCAGGGCGCGCTGTCGAGGCGTAGAATTTGCCCGCCGCCGCGTTTCCCGGTGATAGCCTCAAAGGTTATGGCATGGGCGTCTCAAGCGGACTTTCTGGTAATGGGCGCGGGCGTGGCCGGGCTGCGCGCGGCGGTGGAACTGGCCGATCACGGCGACGTCCTGGTGGTCACCAAGGAAGCCGTGGCCGAGTCGAACACCCACTACGCGCAGGGCGGCATCGCCGTGGCCATGGAGGGCGACGCGGACGTTGCGCTGCACCTCAAGGACACCATTGCCGCCGGCGATGGGCTCGTCTACGAGCCCGCGGCGCAGGCCCTGGTGGCCGAGGGGCCGCTGCGCGTGGCGGAGCTGATCGAGTGGGGCGCCCACTTTGATCGAGAGGGGGATCGCGAAGGCGGCAAGCTGCTGCGCACCCGCGAGGGCGCGCACTCGCTGCCCCGCATTCTGCACGCCAACGGCGACGCCACAGGCGCGGAGATCAGCCGCTCGCTGGCGGCTTTTGCCCGAGCCCACAAGCGCATTCGCTTTGCCGAGTGGACCACGGTGACGGGCCTCGTTGTCGCCGATGGCCGCGTGGTTGCCGCCGATCTTCTGGATCGAGAGAATCGCCCGGGGCGCGTGAGCGCGCGCGCCGTGCTGATCGCTGCCGGCGGCGCGGGACAGGTCTACTCCGACACCACCAACCCCGCCGTGGCCACCGGCGACGGCATCGCCCTGGCCGCCGCGGCTGGCGCGGAACTGGCGGACATGGAGTTCTATCAGTTCCATCCCACCGCGCTGTCGCTGCACGGTGCGCCGCGTTTTCTGCTCTCCGAGGCGCTGCGCGGCGAGGGCGCTTACCTGCGCAACGACCGTGGCGAGCGCTTCATGGAGCGCTATCACCCGCTGCTCGAACTGGCTCCCCGCGACGTAGTGGCCCGCGCCATCACGCGCGAAGCCATGGGCGCCAAGCCCGGCGAAACGAAGCTCGTCCACCTTGACATGCGCCACGTCCAAGGCATCGATCTGCATCAGCGCTTCCCCGGCATCAGCGCCTTTCTGGCCCGGCATGGACTTGACCTTCAGCGCGACCTCATCCCGGTGCGCCCGGCGGCGCATTATCTGATGGGCGGCATCCGGACGGATCTCACCGGGCGCACCAGTTTGCGCGGTCTTTATGCCGCGGGCGAGGCGGCCTGCACCGGCGTGCACGGCGCCAACCGTCTGGCCTCGAACTCCTTGCTCGAAGGCTTGGTTTTTGGCGCGCGAGCCGCCAAAGCCATGCTGGCAGATGGGTTGCCGCTGGTAACCACGGAAGTGCCCGAGAGCGTCCATGCGCCGTTGGACGATCGCGACGAAGAGTTAGTCGAGATTCACATCACCGGTTTGCAGCGCGCCATGTGGAGCGATGCTGGATTGCTGCGCGAAGACGCTACGCTGCGCATGGGCTTTGCCGCGCAAGAGGCCTGTGCGGCCGGGCTGGCGACGCTGGCAGCGCAGGGGAAGGGAAGCCGCCGGCTGGCCGAGGCGCGGGCCATGAGCCGCGTAGCCCACGCGATTCTGTGCTCGGCTCTGGCCCGCACGGAAAGCCGCGGCGCACACTTCCGCAACGATTATCCTCGCCGCGACGACGAGCACTTTCAGAAGCACTCGATGTTTCATCGGGATGGCGACGGCGAACCGCGGGTTGAGTTTGAACCGTGGTGAGGCGGGAAGCCGGGGCATTCCGGCGATGAGCGCGGCGGATTCATCGGGAAGGCGATTTTAGTTCGTGGAGTTTTCAACTTCTGCTTGTACACTTCCCCTGAACAGGAGGATTCCCCGTATGCAAACCCGGATTCAGGGCACGACAATGCCCGTGCTCGATGTGCAGCTTGATCCCAACGAGAGCGTGTTTTCAGAGAGCGGCGAGCTCTCATGGATGACCGCTTCGATCCAGATGACGACCCACACCCAGATGGGCGGGGGCGGTGGGCTGTTCGGCGTTTTGAAGCGCGTGGCCGGCGGCGGAAGCATCTTCATGACCGAGTACCGGGCCATCCAATATCCCGGCGAGGTGTCGTTTGCCACCAAGGTGCCGGGGCACATTGTGCCGGTGCAGGTGGGGCCGGGCGCGGAGTTCATGGTGCACCGGCACGGATTTTTGTGCGCCACGGATCAGGTGAACATCAGCGTGGGCTTTCAGCAGTCGCTGGGTGCGGGCATCTTTGGCGGCGACGGGTTTCTGCTGCAAAAGCTGAGCGGCGCGGGCACGGCCTGGCTGGAGCTTTCAGGCGAGCTGATCATGAAGACCCTGGCTCCCGGCGAGACACTGCGCGTGCATCCGGGGCATGTGGGCGCGTTTCAAAGCTCGGTTGGATTCCAGATCACGATGGTGCCGGGGCTGAAGAACGCGATCTTCGGCGGCGATGGTCTGTTTCTGGCTCTGATGACGGGGCCGGGCACGGTATGGCTGCAGACGCTGCCCATCTCGCGGCTGGCGCACCAGATCAGCGAGTACCTGCCGCGCGTGGAGGGGAGACAAGTGGGCCCGGCGACCGGCGGGGCGCTGCTGGGCGGGATCGTCGGGTCGATTTTGAGCGGGGACCGGTAAACAGGGATCAGGGATTTCCAGTGTTGTCCGCCACGGCGGGCCAGTTTTGGGGCGCGCGGCGAGGTTTTGCGCCGGGAGGCGGGGCGGGTTGGTCGCGTGCGCCTCGTTGGCGGCTGGCTAGCGGTCTCATGTTGTGGGATGGCGGGGATGGGCGGCGAGCTGGCCGGATGGAACGTTTGTTATTTATTTTCAGCGACTTAGTCGTCGGAAGCGTGTTGGCGATTTAATTAACCACAGGATTTTGAAAATAAATAAGGGGGGGTAGGGGGGTGCCTTCCCCGGGGGGTAGGGGGCGGGGACATGGGGGACGCTGGGGGGCTGGGGCGGCTCCGCTTTTCGCTCCATTTCCATTGTGCGCCGGGGAGGGGTAATTTTGCGCAAGGCGGGTAGGGGGGATTTGCGTTTCCCAGGTCTCAACGGCGAGACCTGGGGCACCCAATCATTTGCGGAGGGTCAGACTTGGGCCACCCGCCGAGTTCCCTGCCTGCATTCCGGCGTCGACGGCGGCTTTCATGACGCCGCAGTTGGAAAAGAAGCGGACGAAGCTGGCTGAGAGCGGTTCGCGGGGCTGTTCCCAGGAATCAGAGTCGAGACCTGGCGCACCGAGCGGTCTGGCGGGCCGGGCTGCGGCGGCCATCTGCAGGGGGCCGGTGCCTTGGGCGTCGAGGACGAGGGCGGTGAGCTTGCGGGCCAGATCGAGGGGGAAGCTTTCGGTGACGAAGACCAGCTTTCCGCGCGTGGTGATGAGGACGGGGCCTTCGCTGGTGGAGTAGAGCTGCTCCACGTCTCCATTTTCGGTGACTCCGTTATCGGCGGAGCCATTTTTCGCGGAGCCATTGGCGGCGGGTGAGGCGCTTGCGGAGCCATTTTTGGGGGACGCATTGCCGGTGGGCGGGGCGGCTGTGCCGGGCTTGAGGCCGGAATATTTGCGGCCTAACTCCTCGGCGTAGAGGCGGGCGAAGGCCTGTGCGGCGGGCGCGTTTCTCCACGCGGAGAGGTAGAAGAGGGCGATGGACTGGGTGCTGTCGCGCTGGGCGGGGGTGGCGCTGCGCAGCTGGCCGGCCCAGTAAAGGCCGCCGTCCCAGGCGGGGGTGAGATCGCGGGCGGCGTTGTCTCCACCGAAGAGCCCGGCCAGAATGTGCAGGTCAAGCTGGCCCACCTGGCCGATGTCGTAGGGGCGGTAATGCTTGTCGACAAGGGGATGGATGTCGGGCAGCAAGGGCACGGGGGGCACGCGGCCTTTTTCGTATTCGCGGGGGTTGATGATCTCCCAGGTGGAGGTGGGTGGGCGGTCGAGCGCGCCGGTGAAGGCCGCAGCCTGGCCCTGGTCCATCCACACGTCCTGCTCGAAGCTGAGGCCCTCGCGATAGGGGAACAGGAGCGACTCAGACAGCAGCAACGGGGCGCGGGCCAGGATGGGCGAGTCGGCGGCGCCGGCCATTTGCTGCTTGATTAATTCCACCACTTCGGGGTCTTTGAGCAGGCTGTGGCCCATGGGCTTGAGGATGTTGTCCATCATGACGGCCGTGGCCTGACCCTCGGAAACCGCCTCGCGGGCGGTGTCGAGCTCGTCCTTGGCCAGGTGGGTGTTGTCGTCGCTGGATTTGAGGGAGACGTCGGGGGGCGTCTGGTCGCTCCATGTTTCCAGGTTGACGTGCTGGTCCTGCAGGGCGTGGGTCAGCTCGTGGGCCAGGACGGGCTTCTGCTCCTCCACGTCGACCCAGTCGAGCAGGTTCACGGTTTTGGTCTTGGGATCGTAGTAGGCTTCGATCTGCTCCTTGAGCAGGGCGAGGAGGAAGGGCTTGAGGTCGAAGTCGCGGTCCAGGAGGCCGAATTTCTTGAGGACGATTTCACTGCGCTGCATGCGCCGGGCGTCTTCGTCCTCGTTGAATTTTTCGGTCAGGTAGCTCTCGACGGCGGCGCGGGTGGTGAGCCGGCGCTTGACTTCGCTCTTGATGGGCAGGCCGGTCTCCTGCGAGGAGAACTGGAGCAGATCGTCGACGAGGCTGAAGAGCTGCTGGGCCTGCGCTGGGGTGATGTGGGTCTGGGGCTTGGACTTGTCCTGACTGGGGGCCTGAGTTGGGGCCTGAGCCGGATTTTGTCTTGGCGCGACGGTCTGCGGGTTGGCTGGGGCTGCGGGCTGAGTTGCGCCGGCCGGCTGCTGGGCGGGGAGTGCGACCGCGAGGAGGCACAGAACCGCGGCAAGAATCCACATTGGCCGGCTGGTTGCCGCCAATCCAGAGTGTCTGCTCATTCATTCTCCCTGCGGTTGCCGGGTGCGCGACGGGGGGCGACCGCATCTAATACCAAGGCTATAATCAGGATGCGGTCCGGCGCGATGTTTGCGCGGGAAAAGTGAGCGCCTGACCGCGGAAACGCTCCCCTATGACTGAATCATTGATTGCAGCAACCACTCCGGCCACACCCCTTGCCACGCTTCTGGCGTCGACCGCACGGCCGCCCCAACTTGCAGAGTATCGCGGCGTGTTGACCCCACGGGAATTGGACGCGCCAGCGACGGAAACAGCGGCGCTGACCTCGGGTGCGGCGGTGCACGACCTGGGCTGGATGCGGCGGGTGGCGGTGCGCGGCGAAGACCGCTTCCGCTGGCTGAGCGGCATGGTCACCAATATGGTCCATGACCTGGGCCCCAACGCCGGGGCCTGGAACCTGGTGCTGAACGCGCAGGGGCACATCCAGGGCGATCTGACCGTGTGGCGCGAGGGCGATGCGCTGGAACTGGAAATCGCCGCCGAGCAATATGAGCGGTTGATGGCGCACCTGGAACATTTCATCATCATGGACGACGTGGAACTGGTTCCGCTGGGGCAGGAACCTGGCGCTGCCGAGACGGCTCTGGGGCTGACCGGGCCGCACGCCGGCGAGGTGCTGGCGCGGATGGGTTTGCCCACGCTGGCTGAGCCGCTGACCGGAACGCGGGTGGAGTGGAACGGGCTGGACCTGCGGATTCTGCGCGGCTATGGCGTGCTGGCGGAGCACTATGAGCTTTGGGCCCCAGCGGCGGGCGTGACGCGGTTGTGGCGGACGCTTTCGACGGCCGGCGCGAGTCCGGTGGGTTGGGCGTCGCTGGAGGCTTTTCGCATTGCCGAGGGGATTCCGGCGTATGGCATCGACATGGTGGAGCGCGACCTGCCGCAGGAGACCGCGCAGATGCGGGCGCTGCACTTCAACAAAGGCTGCTATCTGGGCCAGGAGATTGTGGAGCGCATCCGCTCGCGGGGCGCCGTGCACAGGCACCTGCGCGGGCTGGAACTGGACGGCCCGCTGCCCGAGGCGGGCGCGGAGCTGATGCTGGAGGGCGCCGCGGCGGGGCAGATCACCAGCGCGGCGGAGTTGAAGCTGGCCGGGGGCAGCCGCATTTTTGCCTTGGGCATGGTGAGGGGCGAGGCAGAGCAGCGCAACCAGCCATTGACTTACACTGCGGGGACGGCCACGGGCACTGCCCGGATTCTGGCCGCGCCGCCTGCTTTGAATTGAGCCGGACGGGAATTTTGCCGGATGGGAAACCTGAGATTATGAGCGATACGCCGAAGTTTGAAGTGATTGACCGCCGCAAGATCAAGGCGGAAGAAGAGCAGGAGACCGCGCAGGCATCTGCGCCCAAGCCTGAGTCGTCTGAGCCGCCCGCCGGTCCGCGGCTGGTGGTGGCGGAGGACAAGGCGGAGACGGCTGCCGAAAAGCCTGCCGAGGCCGCTGAGTCAGAGATAGGACCGGAGATGCCGGCGGCGCCTACGGCCGAGGAAAGCCTGCAGCAGAAGTCGGCGTACAACGCCTCGGCGCAGCGGCTGGAGGACCTGGTGCGGGCGCAGAATCCGGCCATGGGCGCGCAGCCGCCGGTGGGGTTTGAGCACCTGGTGCAGCAGGTGTACGTCTCCGCGATGCTTCAGATGGGAGCGGGCACCCAGGAGGGCCAGCGCCCCCGCGTGGACATTCTGGGTGCGCGGCAGACGATCGACATGCTGGGCGTGCTGGCGGAAAAGACCAAGGGGAACTTGACCGAGGCTGAGGACCGTTTCCTGGAGACGGCGCTGTTTGAGGTGCGCATGGCCTTTTTGGAGCTGACCAGCATGATTACGATGCAGGGCATGCAGGCGCCGCCGCCTCCGCCGCCGGGCAAGCGCTAAATCCAGAAATCAGAGATCAGAGATCAGAGATCAGGGGCCAGGGGTCAGTTCCGACGGGAGGTTATGGAGGGTTTTCTCACGTTTTTGGGGACGGGAACCTCGATGGGGGTTCCCACGCTGGGCTGCGCTTGTGCCGTGTGCACCTCGGCGGACCCGCGCGACCGGCGGCTGCGGCCCTCGCTGCTGCTGCGCTGGCGCGAACCCCAAGACGAGGGCGGGCGCGAGCGGGTGGTGGTGATCGACACCGGCCCGGACTTCCGCGAACAGGCGCTGCGCAACAGGCTGACCCGCGTGGATGCGGTGCTGTATACCCATGGCCATGCCGACCACATTCTGGGGCTGGACGATCTGCGCCCGTTGAGCTTTACGGTGTTCCGCGAGGGGGGACTGATTCCGCTGTATGCCTCGGAGGAGACGGCGGAGGTGCTGCGCCGCATGTACGACTACACTTTCTCGCCGCAGGCCACCTATCCCAACCGCGCGCGGGTGCGGATTGAGCCGCTGGGGGAGCGGACGGCGGTGCATGGGGTGGAGTTTGTGCGCGTGCCGCTGCGGCACGGGGAGATGGAGATTGCGGGTTTTCGCTTTGGCCGCACGGCCTATCTGACCGACGTGAGCGCCATTCCCGAGTCCAGCTTTGCGCTGCTGGAAGGGCTGGATTGCCTGATTGTCTCCGCCCTGCGCCACAAACCCCACCCCAGCCACGCCACCGTGGACCAGGCGGTGGGCTGGGCGCGGCGCATCGGCGCGCGGCAGACCTGGTTTACCCACATTGCCCACGAGCTGGGCCACGCCGAGACCAACCGCGCGCTGCCCGCGGGGATGGCGCTGGCGTACGACGGCCTCTGCCTTTCCGCAGACCTGGGGCCCGTGCGCCGATGACCGATCGCTCCAGCCGCATGCTTCCCGTCTATCGCTCGCTGGCCGGAATACCGGCCGGGCTGGGGCCCAGCGTGGCCGCCATCGGCAACTTTGACGGCGTGCACCGGGGCCACCGGGAGATTCTCTCCGCCGCCATCGCCGAGGCGCGTGCGCTGGGAGCGCGTGCCGTGGCAGTGACCTTCGAGCCTCACCCGGACCATTTTCTGCGGCCGGAAAAAGCGCCCAAACTGCTGACGCCTCTTGCTGAGCGGCTGCGCCTGCTGGCTGCTACAGGAATTGACGCCGTGCTGGTGCTGCCGTTTGATGCGGCGCTGGCGAATCTGCCGGCGCGGGAATTTGTGCGCCAGGTGCTGGTGGAGGGGCTGAGCGTGCGCGGGGTGCACGAGGGCGGGAATTTTCGTTTTGGGCATCGCGCCGAGGCCGGGGTGAAGGAGTTGGCGGCGTATGGCGCGGAGTATGGATTTGCCGTGCATGTGCACGAGGCTGTGCACGTGCATGGGCTGGAGGTTTCAAGCTCGGCGGTGCGAGAGCTGGTGGCCTCGGGCGACATGAAGCGCGCGCGCTGGATGCTGGGCCGGCCGTTTGCGGTGCTCTCGATGCCGGCCAGGGGGCGCGGGATCGGGACGCGGCTGCTGGTGCCCACGGTGAACCTAGCGCCGTACGACGGGCTTCTGCCCGGCTTCGGGGTGTACGTGACGCGGCTCAAGGTGGACGGACGGTGTTTTCAGGCGGTGACGAATGTGGGCCACCGGCCGACGTTTGGCGCGGCGTCGTTTGCCGTCGAGTCGCACATTCTGGACTTTGAGCCGGTCGATCTGGACGAGCAGACGCCGCTCGAACTCGAATTCCTGCTGCGGCTGCGCGGGGAGATCGAGTGGCCGTCGCCGGAGGCGCTGAAGGCTCAGATCTTTAAGGACGTGGCGCGGGCGAAGCGCTACTTCCGGCTGGCCGGGTAGAGTCTGTTCTTGCGGTGCGCCCCTTTCAGGGCAGATTTGCGTGCATGCCGAAAGCCTTGGCTATGCCGCGGAGCCGCTTGTCCGTAGTCCACAACAAGGTGGGCGGATGGATGAAGAGAGAGGCTAGCAGGTGCGCATCGATCAAGCCGATCCCCTTGCCGTACAGGGAGCGTGCCTCGATCATCTGCCGGACTTCCTCGAGCCGCGCAACGCGCACACTCGGCAATTGCTCCAGCAAGGCAAGTGTCCCGGCACGCTGCGGCAGAGAGCCCAGGGCCAGTTCCGCAACGATGAACGGATGCATCACAATGCACCGGTGTGAGAGTTGCCTGCGCAGTTCGTCGTTGCCGGAGCGGAAGTGATCGACCCAGATCGAGGTGTCCGCGAGAATCATTCTGCGCTCGCCCTGCGGCGCGGAATGTCTTTCATCTCCGGCGCCGAACCTCCAAGGTCAGCCAGCCTGCGGGCGCTTTCCCGCTCGATCAGGGATTTCAGTGCTTCCCGGATCAGGGCCGTTTTCTCGGCGACCCCGGTATATTCCTGGGCAATCCGCATCAGATCGTCGTCGAGCGCCAGCGTTGTTCTCATACACCCTCCACGCATCAATTATAGCATCGTATGATGTCTTTATTATATGCGAATTCAGCCCAGAGCGACTGCACTTTTCGAGGGATGTCTGCTTGAGCAGGCAGAACGCCTGGGGAATGGATGTGGGCGCAGATCTTCAAGGATGGGGCGCGGGCGAAGCGGGTTTTCCGGCGGCTGACGGCGGTTTGAGTGCGCGGCTCGCTGGCGCTGTGACAGGAGAAATCTGCAAAGAAGGGACACGGGTCCTGGCAGGCGCGCCGGCGGCCTGCGGCATCTGGTCATCCTGCGGTTCGGTTGGAAACTTCTCGTCCGCGGGGCTGGCGGCGATGGCGGCGCGCATGAAGTTCATCCAGATGGGCAGGGCGGCGCGGGCGCCGGTCTCCTTTTCACCCAGAGATTCCTGGTCGTCATAGCCGATCCAGACGCCGCAGGTAAGCGAGGGCGAGAAGCCCAGGAACCAGGCGTCGGTGAAGTCGCTGGTGGTGCCGGTCTTGCCGCCGAGGGGGTGGTTGAGCTGGGCCGCGGAGGCGCCGGTTCCGCTGCGCGTGACGGTCTCAAGCAGGAGCATCATGGTGCGCGCCGTCTGCTGGCTGATGACTTCGTTGACCGCGGGCCGGTCCTGCCAGAGCGTGATGCCGTCGTAGTTGGAGACCTTGCGGATGAGGCGGGGGGTGACGCGGATGCCGTCGTTGGGGAAGACCGAGTAGGAGGCCACCTGTTCCTCGAGGGTGATTCCGGCCGCGCCCAGCGCCACGGGCAGGTAGGGGGGGATGTCGGAGGTGACGCCGAAGCGGTGGGCCATCTCGATGACTTTTTGGATGCCGACGCGCGCGGCCAGCTTGACGGCGGGGACGTTGCGCGACTCGGCGAAGGCGGTGAGGAGGGTCATCGCGCCCTTGAAGTTGTTCTCGTAGTCGTGCGGGGCGTAGCCGGCGAAGTTGACCGGCGCGTCGACGATGATGTCGGTGGGTTTGGCGCCTTCTTCGATGGCTGTGGTGTAGACATAGGGCTTGAAGCTGGAGCCGACCTGTCTTTCCGCTTGTGTGGCGCGGTTGAACTGGCTGAGCGCGAAGTCGCGTCCGCCCACCATGGCCAGCACGTCGCCGGTGGTGTTGTCCATGGCCAGCAGGGCGCCCTGCGCGCCGGAGTCCTGTTCCAGGGTGGCGCGGCGGGCGCTGCCTTCCATGGCATCGGCGAGATGCACGTAGATGATGTCGCCGGGCTTGACCAGCGCGTCGCCGTAGCGCTGTCCGGTCCATTGCCAGTCGGCCGGCAGCAGGACCACCTGGTCGGAGCCGACGCGCGCGTGTATTTCCAGCGGCAGCGCGCGGGTGACAACGGCGTGCACATAGTCGCCGGGGCCGGTGGCCACGGCCCAGTCGGGATGCCTGTACTCGGCGATGGTGGACCCGCCGGCGAAGACGTTTTCCAGCTTGCCGGTCCAGCCCTTGCGGTGCTCATAGGCAGCCAGACCGTCGGCCACGTCGCGGTTGGCTTTCTTCTGCAGATCGAGGTCGAGGGTGGTCTCGACGCGCAGGCCTGCCTCATGCACTTCTTCGGTGCCGAAGCGCTTCTCCAGTTCGCGGCGTACCTCTTCCTGGAACCAGGGGGCGACGGTCGCATTGGGCTGCGAGAGGTGGAGGCCGAGCGGCGCCTGGCGGGCCTGTTCGGCCTGCTGGTGCGTGATGACTCCGTCGGACTCCATTTCGCTGAGCACGAGGTTGCGGCGGCGCAGGCATTTTTCAGGATTGAGCAGCGGGGAGTAGGCGACAGGGCCCTTGGGCAGGCCGGCCAGCAGCGCCGCTTCGGTCAGGGTCAGGTCGTTGGCGTGCTTGCTGAAGTAGAACTCCGAGGCGGCTTCAAAGCCGTACATGCCGCTGCCCAGGTAAATCTGATTGCCGTAGAGAGTGAAGATCTGCTGTTTGGTGAAGGTGCGCTCGATCTGAATGGCCAGATAGGCCTCCTGGAGCTTGCGCGCGGCGGTGCGCTCCGAGGACAGGAAGAGGTTGCGCGCCAGCTGCATGGTGAGCGTGGAAGCGCCCTGGACGCGGCCGTGGCTGCGCAGATCGTGCCACAAGGCGCCCGCAATGCGCAGCACGTTGACGCCCCAGTGGGACTCGAAGCTCTTGTCTTCAATGGAGAGGACGGCCTGGCGCAGGACGGGCGCGAAGCCGTCGTAGTTGACGATGATGCGGCGCTGCAGCGCAAAGGAGCCGATGATGCGGCCCTTGCGGTCGTAGAGGTCGGTGGTCGTCGAGGGACGGTAGTGCTCGAGGTCGTGAATCTGGGGCAGATCGACAGAATAGACCAGGGTCAGCCCGGCCAGGGAGCCGGTGACGATGGCGAGCGCGAGCAGGGCGGCCAGTGTGAACTTGCCGGCGAGCTTGCGCCGCCGCTGGACCGGGACCTTCTCCGTGGGAAGCCGGTGGGACCGGCCCAGGCCGCGCGGTTCGTATGGTTGATGGGGGGTGGCAGGCAAGCGCTTCAGGCCTCGTGGGCATCCTGCCAACGCGCCGCGGAGGAGTGCCTCAGCCTAAGGCTAGCATGGCCCGGCTACGCAGACTTGCGAAGACAGAGGCGCGAGTACCACCGCGTGCAAGAGCGGGAATTGCAGGCGGAGCAGGATGTGGAATTCAGGAGGCGATCAAAAGCAGCTGTTCTGATTGTTGCGGGACAAGCTCGGTTGCCTGAATGTGGAAGTTTGCAACCAGCGCTTCCACAACCGGGTTCCTGTTCTCTTCTTTGCCGCCAACGTGATAAAAGTGGCTTCTTGTCAGCACGTTGAAGCGGCTCCAGTGCGTCTTTATGTAGTCATTTTCCCGATAATCGTTGTGATGCCAGGTGGAGAGAATGAACCGGCCCGAAAATTTTGACAAGGCGTCGCACAGAGCGGTTTCGTCGGCTCCGTCCCAACCGCTGTAGTAATCGACATGGCGGTCAATATACGGAGGATCGCAATAAACGATGTCTCGAGAAGTTGCTTCCAGGATCGTTTGAGAGAAATCCTGGCACTTGAACACGAAGTTCTTGGTGCGCAGCAGCTTTTCCACGCAACGCGCTTGATTGACAATCTTGGTGATATAGGCGGGAGCGAAGCGCTGCGGCTTTCTGCAAAATGGAATATTGAATTCGCCCTTGCGGTTAAAGCGGATCATTCCATTGAATCCGGCTCTATTCAAAAAAAGGAAATCCAGTGGACTGTGGTGCTTATTGAATCGGTCTCTTACTTCGTAGTAATGGTCTTCTCCTTTTTCAAACAGGCGCTTTCCTTCCGCGGCTAAATAGTCGCGGATAATTCCGGAAGAAATTTCTCCGCGGCCGAGCGAGGAATAGAAATTCACCAGGTGCGGATTCTTGTCGCACAGAAGCGCATTGGTCGGTGCGATATTGAAGGCGACCGCTCCGGTGCCCATGAATGGCTCTACCCAGACTCCGTCGAAATTCTCCGGAACAATACTGTTTACCCAGGGCACAAGCTTGGTTTTGATCCCTTGTGATTTGATGGGGGGGACATTCACTCTCATGCCTCCTCCACGACTTCATCGTTGCTCATTGGGACGACACGCGAGACATCGGCTTGCCTGTACTTAACGAAATCGACAAGTTTAGAAATCTTCTTCGTTTCGCCCTTCTCATCCTTGACGATGATTTTTCCGTAATTCATCCAATAATCGTCAAACCAAGATTCCCCAAGCTTCGAGAACATCCCACGCCCATTGACGATACTTTCTATATTCTTAATGCTTCCGATGTTTGCAGTGTTATGGCTCCCCTCCTTATCGCTGGCAATCTTCCATTTCTCCGCTACAAAAAACTCGAAATTGGATACCACAGAAGCAATAGACCTTAATTCTTCGATGCGACTCACGCGCGTTTCATCGATTGTTGCGCCCTCCGCTCTATCGTAGATAATCCCGAGGCAGAAATGGCCGGAATAAGAGCTGTACGGGAATTGGATATTTTTCTTACTCAACCGATCTTCAAAATACTTTCCATGCGAACCAAGAGTGAATCCGTTGCAGAGATGAGGCTTTAGAGGATTTCTGTAGGTGGTCTTGAAGTCAACGGCAAACTTGATGGATTCATCGTCCGATTTGACGAAGGATATGTCGGGGTAATAGTTCTGATGTTCCGCCAAGACGATTTTGTAGCCATTGGCTTGGGCAAACGCCAGAATTTGTGGAAATAGGTGAATTTCCAGAATCTTGGATACGATCTTCGTGTCCGAGGATATCGTGTAGACATTTCTGAAAATGTCAATGAATCCCTTGACGGTCCACTGGCCATCTTCTGTGCTGACATGCTTCTTCAATGTGTTCGCAAGGAGAACGAGTTTGCCCGCAAATTCTTCCTTGGCAGTCATGGACTTTCAGCCGTTCTTGGCTTTGAGCAGTTCGAGCGCTTTGTCGAGGGGCTGGTCGCCCTTGGACGGCGGCGCCTCGACGTTGAAGTCGTCTTCGGAGGTCTGCCCCACCAGGACATTGGGAGTGACGGCATCGTCCTGAATCTTCTTGCCATCGGGGCCTTGGTACTTGGCCACAGTGAGCAACAGGGCAGCTCCATCGGGCATCTCGATAGTCTTTTGCAACGAGCCCTCGCCGAAGGTGCGCTCGCCCACCACGTCGCCGCGCTTGTCGGCCTCGATGGCGTCTGCGGTGAGCTCGGCGGCTCCGTACGTTCCGCGATTGACGAGAACCGCGAGGGGCGCGGCGGTGACGAATCTGGCCGGGTCGGCAGTAAAGGTCTGGGTGGGGAACTGCTGGCCCTGCAGACTCGCCAGAGTGCCCTTGTTGATGAAGAAGTTGGCCAGGCGCAGGCCGTCGGCGGCGTCGCCCTCCGAGCAGTCGCGCAGGTCAAGCAGCACCTTCTGGGTCTTGCTGGCGGCCTTGAGCTTGGCCGCGATTTCGTCCACGCGTGCGGCGCTCAGCAGGCCGGGCTTGAGGTACAGAATGCTGGAGTTGTCATACTGCTGCTCCTCGAGAGCGGGCGTTGCCAAGAGGGCGCGAGTGAGCGTGAGCTTGTCCGGTTCGGACTTGCGCATGCGGATCACCGATATTTCGACAGGTGTGCCGGGCTTGCCCTCGAGCATCATGCGGATGATGGCCAGCGATAGCTCCCGCGTGGACTGGCCGCCGATGGATTCGAGAACATCGCCGTCAGAAATGTGCTCCTTGTCCGCGGCTGAACCGGGCTCAACGCTGACCACGGTGGCGTAGCCATAGCGCTTGGAGACGGTGATGCCAATCTGCGCGACGCCGGTCGATGGGCGCTCTTTGTAAATCTTGTATTCCGACGGGGTGAGGTAGCTGGAGTCCGCGTCGAGAGACTCCAGCAGGCCGTGCAGCGCGCCGGCGGTCACGTTGTTGATGTTGGGCTCGGTGACGTAGTCGCTCTGAATGCGCTTGAGAACCTCGGCGTAGACCCGCATCTGGCGGTAGGCGCCATCCTGCTCGCCGCCGGCATGCACGCCGAAAAAGCCAACCTGGCCGAGGGCGAATCCCAGCCCAAGGGCGGCGAAGATCGCCGCTGCAAGTACGAAGACAAATCGCTGGAAGAATCGAGACACACACACCACCGGGACGGCCTCACGGGGAACAGGCCGCTCACTCTATAGACGTAATGATAGCGCAAGGGGTGCGCGGAGAGGGACATCATGCATGGAAATGCCGGGGATTGCTGGTGGCGGAGGGCAGGATCGAACTGCCGACCTACGGGTTATGAATCCGTCGCTCTAACCATCTGAGCTACTCCGCCGGGAAGGGGAGGCAATGGCCTCGCGCCAATCTTGATGATACGGGCGTCTGAATTGGAGGTCAAACCCGGGCGGAACGGCAGGTGAACGCGGCGCGCCGGCTCCTGTAGACTCGCCTGCATGAGCAAGTTGCGCATTGCCGGGGTGATTCCGGCGCGGCTCGGTTCCACGCGGCTCAGCCGCAAGGTGCTGCGCCCAATCGCCGGCCGCCCCATGGTGGAATGGGTGTGGCGCGCCGCCCAGGCCAGCGGCCTGATGGACCCCGTGGTGGTGGCGACCGACTCGGAGGAGGTGGCCGAGGTTTGCCGGGCGCGCGGGATTCCGGTGGCCATGACCTTGCCGGATTGCCCCAGCGGGTCGGATCGCGTCCGTGAGGTGGCGCGGCAGATCGACGCTGATATTTACGTGAACATCCAGGGCGACGAGCCGACGCTGACCGCAGAGTTTTTCAGGCCGCTGCTGAAGTTGTTTGACCGGCCGGAGGTGGAGGTGGCCACGCTGGCCGTTCCCTGCGCGCCGGAAGAGATTGCCAACCCCCATGCGGTGAAGGTGGTGACGGCGCTGGACGGGCGGGCGTTGTATTTTTCGCGCGCTGCCATTCCCTTTGACCGGGACGGCTGTCGCGGTCGCGAGCAGGCCCGCGACGGGGCCGGATTTGGCGGCTATCGCAAGCACCTGGGGATCTACGCCTACCGCAAGGCCGCGCTGGAGCGGTTTGCGGCGCTGGCGCCCTCGCCGCTGGAGCGGACCGAGCGGCTGGAGCAACTGCGGCTGCTGGAGAACGGGATTGAGATTTATGTGGCCGAGGCGCCGGGCGACACCATCGGCGTGGATACGGAGGCGGATCTGGAGCGGGCGGAGGCGGTGCTGAAAGGCCAGACATAAAAGCAGTGGTGAGAGGAGTGCCTCCAGATGAGTCGATTTTCTGAGTCAACAGAGTCAGCCAAGATCGTTCTGCTTTGCATATTTGCTGCGGTGGTTTACGGAATCATCCACGACCAGATCACCGCGCGGATATGCATCGAGTATTTCACTGTTTTTCACCCTCCGATGTTCGCGACGCAATCACCGACGTTGCAGGGCCTTGGCTGGGGCATTATTGCAACCTGGTGGGCAGGCGCGATAATCGGAGTTCTGCTCAGATCAGCAGCCCGCTCAGGGCAGCGGAACAAGATGACGGCTCAGCAACTTTTCCCCTTTGTTGTTCGCCTAATGATCGCGATGGCTTTTTGTGCCGCAGTGTCCGGCACAATCGGGTACTTTTGGGGTTCCGTCCCCCTCGATGTTTCTGAAAACCTGCCGCTCACACTGCAAAGGAGATTCCTTTTCGATTGGTGGACACATACAGCTTCGTATGCGAGCGGGTTTATTGGAGGGTTGATTCTGTGCATAATCATCTGGATTAAGCGGCATCGCAGTGTGCAGCCAGCCATCGCATCCTGATTCGCTCGGTAGCGCGGGACAGCGGCATCTGAAATCGGAATTGCGCGCAAGAACCGGATAGCGTGGCGGGTTGATGATCGGCGACGATGGTTTCCATGACGAACAACACTCAATTGGCAGACGCTTCGGCTGGTCGGGTAAGGGTCGAGGCGATTGATCCGGAAGCGGCCTGGCGGCAAGTGCTCGCCCGCGATCCGAGAGCAGCGTTTTTCTATGCGGTGACGACGACGGGCGTGTTTTGCCGGCCGAGTTGCACGAGCCGCCGGCCGTTGCGGGTCAACGTGCGCTTCTTCGCCTCGGCCGAGGAGGCGCGGGCCGCTGGCTTTCGTCCCTGCCAGCGCTGCCGCCCCAGCATTGCATGCAGCAGGCCTTTGGATGAGATTCGTGGCCATATTGAAGCCAACCTCGACCGGCCGGTGCGTCTGGCGGAACTGGGTCGCGTGGCCGGTCTCAGCCCCTTCACTGTGCAGCGGATTTTCAAGCAGGCGATGGGCGTGAGCCCGCTGCAATATCAGCGGGCGCTGCGGGCAAAGTCGCTGCGCAGTGCGCTCAAGCAAGGAGATACCGTGACGGATGCGATCTATGAGGCCGGATTCGGTTCGTCGAGCCGGGCCTATGAGGGCGTGGCGCTGGGGATGACGCCCACGCGCTTTGCGCAAGGGGGCCGCGGCGAGCAGATCGGGTACACTACGGCGCGCTCACACTTTGGATGGCTGGTGGTGGGCGCCACCGCGCGCGGCCTGTGCTGGCTGGCGCTGGCAGAGACGTCTGCGGAGGCCGAGGCCAGCCTGCGCGAAGAGTTTCCCCTGGCCACGGTGCGCCGCGATGCTTCGCTCAAATACATGGTGGAAGCGGCGGTGGGGATGGCCGTCGGGCAGACTGGCCCATCCGCAAAGCTGGCCGCACCGCAGTTGCCGCTCGACCTGCGCGGAACGGCGTTTCAGTTGCGCGTGTGGCAGGCGCTGCGGCAGATTCCGCGCGGCCAGACACGCAGCTACAGCCAGCTGGCCCGCGAGATGGGAAACCCTAATGCAACTCGAGCCGTGGCCCGCGCCTGCGCGATGAATCGCGTGGCCCTGGTGGTGCCCTGCCATCGCGTGGTGGGCGCTGGCGGCGCGCTCACCGGCTACCGCTGGGGCGTGGAGCGGAAACGGAAGTTGCTGGAAGCTGAGGGACGATAAAGGACTGTAGATTGGAATATCCCATTTTGGGAGCAATAACATCTTAGGCGCAAAAACAAAGGCGAGCCGAAGGTGGGGCGC
Source organism: uncultured Acidobacteriaceae bacterium (assembly GCA_963716385.1). Lineage (GTDB taxonomy): Bacteria > Acidobacteriota > Terriglobia > Terriglobales > Acidobacteriaceae > Telmatobacter. The sequence continues at coordinate 3,586,614 of OY970305.1, read as the reverse complement.
GCGGCTCTGGGTGAGCGCTTGATGGTTGCCCGGCTTTTCCGAATCCCGGCAATGATATTCTCAATGGGTCAGGAGCAAACACAAATTATGGCAACCACTTCCCTTGAAACCACGCATACGGAATTCAAAGTCGCCGACATGGCGCTGGCTGACTGGGGCCGCAAGGAGATCCACATCGCCGAGCATGAGATGCCGGGGTTGATGTCGATCCGGCACAAGCATGCGGCCGCGAAGCCGCTGGCCGGGGTGCGCGTGACCGGCTCGCTGCACATGACCATCCAGACCGCGGTGCTGATCGAGACGCTGACCAGCCTGGGCGCGGACGTGCGCTGGGCGAGCTGCAACATCTTTTCCACGCAGGATCATGCCGCCGCGGCGATTGCCGCCAGCGGGGTTCCGGTGTTTGCGTGGAAGGGCGAATCGCTGGAAGAGTACTGGTGGTGCACCTATCAGGCTCTGAATCACAAGGGCGGCAAGGGGCCGCAATTGGTGGTGGACGACGGCGGCGACGTGACCCTGCTGATCCACAAGGGCTATGAGCTGGAAGAGGGCGACGGCTGGGTGAATACGCCCTCGGGCAACCACGAGGAGCAGGTCATCAAGGACCTGCTGAAGAAGGTGTATGCCGAAGACAAGCAGCATTGGCACAAGGTGGCCAAGGAATGGCGCGGGGTTTCCGAAGAGACCACGACGGGCGTGCACCGGCTGTACAAGATGATGGAGCAGGGCAAGCTGCTGGTTCCGGCGATCAATGTGAACGACTCGGTCACGAAATCCAAGTTCGACAATCTGTATGGCTGCCGCGAGTCGCTGGCCGACGGCATCAAGCGGGCGACGGATGTGATGGTGGCGGGCAAGGTGGCGGTGGTCTGCGGCTACGGCGACGTGGGCAAGGGGTCATCGCACTCTTTGCGCGGCATGGGCGCGCGGGTGATTGTCACCGAGGTGGACCCCATCAACGCGCTGCAGGCGGCGATGGAGGGCTTCGAGGTCACGACCATCGAAGAGACCCTGGGCCGCGGCGACATCTATGTCACCTGCACCGGCAACGTGGACATCATCACGCTGGACCACATGAAGAAGATGAAGGACCAGGCCATCGTCTGCAACATCGGCCACTTCGACAACGAAATTCAGATGGACCCGCTGAACGCGGCGCCGGGCGTGAAGAAGCTGAACATCAAGCCTCAGGTGGATCAGTACACCTTCCCCGACGGGCACAGTATCTTTGTGCTGGCCGAGGGGCGGCTGGTGAACCTGGGCTGCGCGACCGGGCACCCGAGCTTCGTGATGAGCAACAGCTTCGCCAACCAGACGCTGGCGCAGCTGGATCTTTGGGAGAAGCGGGACAGCTACAAAGTGGGCGTGTATGTGCTGCCCAAGCGGCTGGACGAAGAGGTGGCGCGGCTCCATCTCGAAAAGATCGGCGTGAAGCTGACCACGCTGAGCGCCAAGCAGGCCGAGTATCTGGGCGTGCCGGTGGAAGGGCCGTACAAGGCGGAGAATTACCGCTACTAAGGGCAGTTCTCAGTTCCTGGTTCGCAGTTCATAGTTGCCAAATGCCCGCTTGAGCGGTTGTGGGATTCCAGGTCTCGGAAGCGAGACCTGGGGCACGCCGCTTTGCATGTCTCTCGTCGAGGGTCCCCGCATGGCTTCGCCACTGAGCTTTTCTTTCGAGCTGTTTCCGCCGCGCACGCCGGAGGGCGCGGCGAAGCTGCCGGGCGTGATTGGGCAGTTGGCCGAGGTGCGTCCGAAGTATTTCTCGGTGACGCACGGCGCGGGCGGATCAAACCACGACGGCACCTACGAGACACTGATGACGGTGGTCAAGCAGACCGGCGTGGACGCGGTGCCGCACCTGACCTGCGTGGGCTCGACACGAGCCCATGTGGGCGCATTGCTGGCCCGCTACCGGGAAGCGGGTTTGAAGCGCATTGTCGCCCTGCGCGGCGACCTGCCGGCGACGGCGATGAGCGCTTCGGCGCCGGGCGAGTTTCACTACGCCAACGAGTTGGTGAGCTTTATCCGCGAGACGCACGGGGACACGTTTCTGATTGAAGTCGCCGCCTACCCTGAGATGCACCCGCAGGCCTCCAGCCCCGGCGTGGACTTCGAGCACTTTCGCCGCAAGGTGGAAGCCGGCGCGGACGGCGCCCTGACACAACTGTTCTATAACGCCGACGCGTACTTCGACTTCATGGAACGCTGTGGCAAAGCCGGGATTACAATTCCGATCGTGCCGGGCATTATGCCGATTACCAGTTTCGCCAGCACGCTGCGCTTCTGTACCGGCTGCGGCGCCGACCTGCCGCGCTGGGTGCGTCTGCGCCTGGAAGAGTTGCAGGACGACAAGCCCGCGCTGCTCGACTTCGGCGCCGAGGTCGTCACGCGCCTGTGCGATACCCTGCTGCGGAACGGCGCGCCGGGTCTGCACTTCTACACCATCAACCAGGCCGAGCCGACCTTGCGTCTATGGAAGAATCTGGGGCTGCCGGCGGCGGGGTGAGGGAAGCGGAAATGCGAGGCCCCGGCTATGGCTGGGGCTTTGCATTTTTGGGGGATCGGTTGCGCACGAAGAGGTGATGGTAGAGGCGCCACGCCGAGTTGTGGAGAAGGCGAGTCTGTTCGGCCTTGAGGGCGGCGTAGGAGCGGCGAACGTACAGGTCGAATTCGGGCGGCCAGCCGATGGTGGAGCGGCGCTCGGAGTAGTCGCCCTCGGCCCACTTGGCCATGACGGCCTTGTAACCCACCACATGGGTGACAAATTCCAGCAGGCAATGCGGCATCTCCTCTTCGATGATGAGGTAGGCTTTCTCGATAATGACCTTCTCGCGGACGTCGTTGAGGGGCATGAAAATGGTGGTCATCCACAGCACCCATTCCTTCATGTCCTCATCGCGGATGGGGTCGCTCTGCGTCTTTCCCTGCTTTTTGAGCAGCGACCGGTAGGCGATATTGCCGGCCTGCGAAGCGACGTAGAGCGGGCCGTAAAACTCATTGAGGCGCTTGTTGACCAGGCGGAGCTTGTCGCGGCGACGGGCCAGCATGCGCGCGCTGAGAAAGGTGACCAGGTAGCCGGCGAACGCGAGGACGATGGTGAGAATGGCCGCGCTGTGCAGGCTGCTGGAAACGGTAAGAGTCGAAAAGTCCATTGCGTATCTTGCCTTGCCGAAGAGTATACGCGCTCGCGGAAGACGGGAGCACTAGCTTGTGGCGAGGTAAGTAAAACGGAAGAGAAAGAGCGCGGCGAGGATGTAGAGCAGCCAGTCCTGCTTGCGATAGCGGCCGGTGGCGAGGTGGAGCACGGCCCAGGCAATGACGCCGAAGCCGAGGCCGTTGGCGATGGAATAGGTGAGCGGAATCAGCACCAGGGTGAGGAAGGCGGGGATGGCCACCAGCGGATCGTGCCAGCGGATTTCGGTGATGGTGGCGAGCATCATGGAGCCGACCAGGATGAGCGCGGGAGCGGTGGCGGCCTGGGGCACGACGCCCACATACGGGGCGGCGCCGATGGCGCAGAGAAAGAGGACGCCGGTGACGATGGCGGTGACGCCGGAGCGGCCTCCGGCCATGACGCCGGCGGTGGACTCGACGTAGCTGGTGACGGTGGAGGTGCCGGTGAGGGAGCCGAAGACGGTGGCGGTGGCGTCGGCGAAGAGGATGCGGCTGAGGCGGGGAATGGAGTGGTCGGCCTCAATGAGGCCGGCGCGCTTGGCGACGGCGACCAGGGTGCCGAGGTTGTCGAACAGGTCCACGAAGAAGAAGACGAAGATGATTTCGAGCAGGCCTTTGTGGAGGGCGCCGCGGATGTCGAGCTTGAAGGCGGTGTCGGCGAGGGCGTGGAAGCCGTCGCCGGCGGGCGTCCAGTGCGCCAGGCCCATGGCCCAGGCGATTCCAGTGGTGGCGAGGACGCCGATGAGGATGGAGCCGCGCACCTTCTTCACTTCCAGAATCACCATCAAGGCGAGGCCGAAGAGGGCCAGCGCGGTGGCGGGGTTGCGGATGCTGCCCATGCCGACCAGCGTTGCGGGGTCGGAGACGATGAGGCCCGCGTTGCGGAAGCCGATGAAGGCGATGAAGAGGCCGATGCCGCTGGCCACGGCGGCGTAGAGTTCGTGGGGGATGGCGTGCAGGATCATCTGCCGGATGCCGGTGGCGGTGAGGGCGAGAAAGATGATGCCGGAGAGGAAGACCGCGCCCAGTGCCGTCTGCCAGGGGATGTGCATCTTGAGGCAGACGGTGTAGGTGAAGTAGGCGTTGAGGCCCATGCCGGGGGCCAGGGCGATGGGATAGCGCGCGACGACGCCCATCAGGATGGAGCTGAAAGCTGCCGACAGGCAGGTGGCGGCGGTGACCGCGTCCAGGGGCATGCCTGTGACCGACAGGATGGCGGGGTTGACCAGCACGATGTAGGCCATGGTCAGGAAGGTGGTGACGCCGGCCAGAATCTCAGTGCGCCAGTTGGTGCCGAGATGAGCGAATTCAAAATAGCTTTCGATGCGTTTGAGCATAGGCGGGTGCAATTAGAAGAGCATAGACACGGCGCAACGCAAAGGAATTTGTCGCAGGGTTGCCTGGCTGCCCGGCTATGCCGCGGCTTGCTTGCCGTTCTTCCAGCGCATGAGCAGGTCCATGGATCCGCCCTGGATGACGATGGAGAAGACGACCACGACGTAGGTGGCGCCCAGGATCCACGAGCTGCCAAGCGCCTCGGGCACCGACAGGGCCAGAGCAATGGAAAGGCCGCCGCGCAGGCCGCCCCAGGTGAGGACAAAGACAGAGCTGCGGTGGTTGCGCCGCACCAGGCGCACCAGCGCGAGCAGCGCGGCGACAATGCCAAGGCGCACCACGTTGATGGAAAGAATGGCCGCGAAACCCGCGCGCAAAGCCGTCCCATTGAGCGTGATGGCCATGGTCTCAAGGCCCAGCAGGACAAAGAGGACAGAGTTCTGGACCTCGTCGATGACCTGCCAGAAGCCGGCGATGTTCTGGTGGGCAATGCGATGGTTGGGCTGGTGGCGGTTGAAGTAGCGCAGGGCGATGCCGGCCACCACGGCCTCCAGCGGCGCGGAAAGACCCAGCGCGTCGGCCACCACGTAGCCGCCCAGCGCCAGGGCTATGGTGAAGAGGATGTCCACCTGATAGGCGTCGATGCGGCGCATGAAGTGGGCGGTCACCCATGCGGCCAGAATGCCGAGAAGAATGGCGCCGCCTGCTTTGGCGACGAGCATTCCCCCGATGTGCCAGGGGGTGGACGCGTGGCCGTGAGCCGCTTCCAGCAGGGTGAGGAAGAGTACCGCGCCCACGCCGTCATTAAAGAGCGACTCGCCGGCCAACTGTGCCTGAATACCTTTGGGGACGCCGACCCGGCGCAGCATTTCCAGCACGGCAATGGGGTCAGTGGGCGAGATGAGGGAGCCGAAGAGGAGACACTGCATCCAGGGGATGCGGCCGCCGCTGAGCAGAGACATGAGCCCGGCCACGGTGAAGACCGAAACCAGCGTGCCCACCAGAGCCATCAGCGTAACGGTGAGTTTTTCTCGCGCCAGTTGTTCGAGATCGAAAAGGAACGCGCCGGCAAACAGGAGCAGGGGCAGCATTCCGTGCAGGATGATGCTCTCGAAGTCGATCTGGTGAGCCAGATTGAAGGCCCAGTGGTGAAGGCCGGGCGCGAGGCTGCCGACGCCGCCCAGACCCAGCGAGACCAGCACCGTCAGCAGCATGGTTCCCACGGTGAGCGGGAGCCGGAGCCAGCGGGTGCTGATCAGGCCGAAGATGGCTGCGGTGGCGAACAGAACGCTGAGAACTTCAAGAGTGGACATGTATGCAGCCTGCGAATTCTACAGTCCCATGGTAAAGGATGAGTACACGCGGCGTGGAATCAGAGGGCACCCACCCTGCGCCGGAGAAAAGCGCGGGGATGGGGCGCCTGGCCCTAGGGCAGAAGGTTGGGCTCGATCTGCCCGTAGAGATCGTCCGATGAGTTTTTGACCTGGCTCACGACATTGCGGAGGTATTCAGCGTCGGCCACGCGCAGCGAGGCGTCTGTGCGTACCGACAGGTCGCCATCCGCGTCGAAGCCGATCTTCACCTGGTCCAGCGCGTGGTTCTGCTCCAGCAGGTGGCGCATGAAGTCGGTGGTCACCGGCATCCGCCGCTTCTCGACCACGGTGACAAAGATGACCAGGTTGCTGTCGGCGTCGCCGCCCAGGGCCAGCACCACCTTGATGTCCTTCAGGTGAGTGCCGGTGAAGTGAATCGTCCAGACTGTGGGCGAAGAAGTGGTATGGAAGTCGTAGCTGCAGGCCTGCATCAGGCTGACCATCTTGGCGGTGTCGACGGTGGTCGACTGGGCCGCGAGCGGCAGGGCAAGCGAGAGCAGAGCGGCGGCCAAAAGGCAAACACGGGTGAGGCTGAGTGTGCGTCGGATGCGCATAGCGGATACCTCTCAGGGTTGAACAGAGAATGAGGCAGTGTATCCCTCTGCATGAATTTGCACAACTGCACGAATGGGTCAACTCAGCGCTGGGGCCTGGCGGCTCAACCCAGGAGCCTGGCGGCGTCCTTGGCGAAGTAGGTGACGATGAAGTCGGCGCCGGCGCGGCGGATGCCGACGAGCGACTCGAGGATGGCGCGGTCGCGGTCCAGCCAGCCTTTCTCGAAGGCGGCCTGCAGCATGGAGTACTCGCCGGAGACCTGGTAGGCGCCGAGGGGCACGCCGGTGCGCTCGCGGGCGGCGCGCACCACGTCGAGGTAGGGCATGGCGGGCTTCATCAGGATCATGTCCGCGCCCTCTTCGAGGTCGAGGTCGATCTCGCGCAGGGCCTCGCGGAGGTTGGCTCCGTCCATCTGGTAGGTCTTGCGGTCACCGAACTGGGGCGCGGAGTCGGCGGCCTCGCGGAAGGGGCCGTAGAAGGCGGAGGCGAATTTGGAGGCGTAGCTGAGGATGGGCGTCTGGGTGAGGCCGTCGTTGTCGAGGGCGCGGCGAATGGCGGCGACGCGGCCGTCCATCATGTCGCTGGGAGCCACGATGTCGGCGCCGGCGCGGGCCAGGCTGGCGGCGGTGCGGCCCAGCAGGTCGAGCGAGGGATCGTTGTCGACGTCATAGCCTTCGCCGGTTTTGACGATCACGCCACAATGGCCGTGGCTGGTGTATTCGCAGAGGCAGACGTCGGCGATGAGCACGAGTTTTTGGGCGGCCGCCGACTGCTTGAGCGCGCGCAGGCCCTGCTGCACGATGCCGTTCTCATCCCATGCGCCGGTGCCCTGCTCGTCCTTGGCGTCGGGCAGGCCGAAGAGCAGCAGCCCGCCCAGGCCGAGGCTGGCGGCCTGTTCGGCTTCGCGCACCGCCTCGTCGATGGAGAGATTGAAGACGCCGGGCATGGAGCCGACGGCGCGGCGCACGCCCTGGCCGGGGCAGAGAAACAAGGGGTAGATCAGGTCGCCGGGATCGAGGGCGGTTTCGCGCACCAGGGCGCGCAAGGGCTCGGTGCGGCGCAGACGGCGCAGGCGGGTCACGGGAAAACTCATGGCTCTGATTGTAATTGAGGCCGTCATTCATCCTTGCGACAGAAGGAAATCGCGGGGATGCGGCAATCAGAATCGTGTGACTGGCCTGCCTACAACTGGTCGTAGAGGGTGGCGTTGCGGTAGCCGAGCAGCGTCACCAGTGTCCAGATGCCCAGGGCGGTGCCGATGGGAATCTTGAGCAGACAGAGGAAGGCCGCGACGATGGCCACGATGCGTCCCCAGGGTGCGCGCTCCATCAGACCCCAGCCGGCGGCCAGAGCGAGTCCGGAGCGGAGTACCACGGCAGTCCACGCGAAGCGCAGGATGGCCGGTCCAAACCATTCCGGCCCCCACGGGCCGTGTCCCCAGGGACCGTGCGCCCAGGGGCCGAAAGGTCCATGGAAAAACGCGCCGGCAAAGGTGAGGCCGAGGACGCCGAACGCCAGGGAGAGGCCTCCGTAGATGAACCAGACGACGCTGAGCGCCCTGATTCTGCCGGCGTAGTTGTGCAACTGGAATGCGAGGTTCGGTACGGGAGGAATGGGCGGCGCCACGGGGCGGCCGCATTGGGGACAGACGGGCTGCCCCGGCGCCAAAGCGTGACCACATGCGCTGCAAAACATAGTTGCCTCCTGCGACGTTGTTCAGAGAGTACTACGCACGAGTTTCGGATTACGTTCCACGGGGCTCAAAACCGCTCACCGATGGCTGAAGTTTAACGGCTGGAAGCAGCGGTCCGCCTCTCCCAGCGCTCTTCGTGGCGGTCGTCGCGCAGGATGAGGCCGGTGACGCGGCCTTCAGCGTCGCGCTCGACGGCGATGCGGGTGATGCTGCTGCCGTTGGGATAGAACAAGGTGGACGGCGACTCGGCGGCGAGTTCGGCAATCTCGCCGCGCGGGTTCTTCTGGTAGAGCTGCTCGCCCTGGAAGAACAGGGTCACGGCGAGCTGGCCGCGCGCGTCAAAGTAATCGCCTGCGTAGCTCTCAAGCTGCGCCGCGGTGAGTCGCAGGGCGGGCGGATGGAGGGGAACGGAGAGCCGCTCGGCCAGGGAGGGCGGCTCCTGGCGGGGCTCGCGGCGGTGGGCGAGCAGCCAGCGGGGAAGTTCCGGTTCGCCGAAAGCGCGGGTCCAGCAGTCGTGTTTGAGGCCCTGGTAAACCCACAGGCGAATGTTTCCTCCCGCCGCTTTGAAGGCCGCGAACATCATCTCGCTCTCGCGCGGCGACACGACTTTGTCGTCGCTGCCGTGAAAGATCCAGAGGGGGGTGTGGCCGATGGCGCGGGCATACTCGGCGGGCAGGGTGGTGGCCTCACGCCAGCGCTGGGGCGCGTAACTCCAGAAGATGCCGCCGGCGGCGATGGCCACCGCCGCCCAGCGCTTGGGATCGCGACGGGCCAGCTCCCAGGCGCCGTATCCGCCCAGGGAGAGGCCCATGAGATAGGTGCGCGCGGGGTCGGCGTGGAATTCGGCGGTCTCCTGGTCGAGCGCGGCCATGGCCATGGCCATCATCTCGGGGTCGGTCCAGTAGCGGGCCTGCGGGCACTGGGGCATGACGATGATGAAGGGCCAGCGGTCAGGGTGGTCGCGCACCGCCTCGGGGAGGCCGATCTGGGTTTGCCACATGCCCTCGGAGCCGCGCTCGCCGCGTCCGTGCAGAAAAAGGATGATGGGCCAATGCTTGCGGTCGGCGCGCCGCCACTGCTCGGGCAGATAGACCTGGAAGTGGTAGGTGATGCCGCGCAGTTCGAGGGTGCGATTGAGGAAGCCCGTCTCCTGCGCTGGCCTGCGCGGGGCAGGGCGGGGCGCCGCGGCCTGTGGGGCGGGCGCGGAGGGCGCCAATCCCCACGCGACACCGAGGGAGGTCGCCAGGAGGCAGGCCGCCAGAAGTCTCAGGATGCGGTGCATGCTGGCTCCCATCATAGAGCCCTGGCGAGCCCCGGCGAGGGCCGGCCGGGACGATGGACATGCCGCGGAGGGATTTGAGGCGAAATCTTTTCGCTTTTCCTCACGGCTTTCTTAGGAACCGGCGTGAAACAATCAGGATGCCCAGCAGACCATGCCCATGAACACACTTGAACCCGGAGATACGCTCGACCACTATCGCATTGACGCCACCGTTGCCCGCTCGGGGATGTCGGTGCTGTACAAGGCGACCGATCTGAGCAACGGCAGGCAGGTGGCGGTGAAGGTGCCTCATGCCGAAATGGAGGCCGACCCGGTGCTCTTTGAGCGCTTCAAGCGCGAGGAGGAAATCGGCCAGTTGCTGGACCATCCGGGGATTGTGAAGACCTACAACGACGAAGAGCGCAGCCGCGTCTACATGGTCATCGAGTGGGTGGAAGGGCGGCTGCTGCGCAGCCTGCTGAACGAGCAGAAAAAGCTGCCGGTGGAGCGGGCGGTGAAGATCACGCTGGGCATCTGCGATGCGCTGGACTACATGCACAAGCGGGGCATTGTGCACCGCGACCTGAAGCCGGAGAACGTGATGGTGGATGCGGGCGACCACATCAAGCTGATCGACTTCGGCATTGCGATGAAGGAAGACGCGCGCAGGCTCACGTTTGTGAATCTTTCGGCCACGCTGGGCACGCCGGACTACATTGCGCCGGAGCAGGTGAAGGGGCAGCGGGGCGACCAGCGGAGCGACATCTACGCGGTGGGCATCATGCTGTTCGAGATGGTGACGGGGCGGGTGCCGTTTGTGGGGCCGAACCCGCTGGCGGCGATGAACGAGCGGGTGCTGAACGACCCGCCGCCGCCGCGCGCGCTGAACCCGGAGATCACGGCCGAGCTGCAGGAGATTCTGTATCGCGCGCTGGAGCGGGACCCGCGCCACCGCTACGCGACGGCCCACGAGATGGCCTGGGACCTGGAACACCAGGAACAGGTGGGCGTGGAAGAGCGCGAGGCGCGGCCGGCGGGGCGGGGGAAGCGCGCGGGGATGAGCCGGAAGATGCTGCTGTACGCCGGGCTGGCGCTGGTGCCGATTGTGCTGTTCGGGCTGATGCTGCTGCTGGCGCGGCGATAGGGACGGCGGGTCGCGAAAAAATGCGGGGGGCGGGGTTCGTTGCTTTCCCATGTCTGAAAATCCAGACCTGGGGCACCCATTTTCGTGCTGAGCGCGGATGCGGGGATCTGGAACCCGCGCGGCGCGCACTCAGCGTGCGGATCCTTGCGCAGCCATCCAGGCTTCAAGGTCGGCGCGGAATGTGGCGCCTTCCATGGGGCCCTTGACCATCACCGCCCGCGCCCCGGCGGCGTTGGCGGTGCGGAGGGCCTGGGCGGGAGGCAAACCTTGCAGCCAGCAGGCGACGAGGACCGCGCCGAAACAGTCTCCGGCCCCCGTCGGGTCAACCTGGGGGACGCGGAAGGCGGGAGCGGCGAGGGTGCGTTCCTTGTCGTACCATGCGGCCCCTTCGGCGCCCTTTTTCACCACCACCACCGGGACGCCCCGGTCGAGAAGCTCGCGGGCGGCGCCTGCTTCGTGCCGGGACTCTGTAAAGAGGAAGAGCTCGTCGCCGCTGGGCAGGAAGAGGTCGGTGGCGGCCAGCACCCGCTGCAAACGCCCGGTGAGGCCGGGGGCGGAGAGCATTTCCTTGCGCAGGTTGGGATCGAAGGAGACGCTGCCGCCGTTTCGCTTGACGAGGTCGAGGGCCTCGTCGACCGCCTCCGCCATGCCGGGGGCGGAGAGGCTGGAGCCCATCACGTGCAGATGGGCGCAGCCGGAGATCATCTGCCGCCCTTCGCCGGTCAGGGTGGTTTGCCCGGCGGCGCTGTCGCGGATGTTGAAGACAAAATCGCGGCTGCCGTCGGGGCGATAGCGGACGAAGGCGCTGCCGGTCACTGCCCGTTCGTGGACGCGGATCGCCGAGACATCGACACCATCGGCGCGCAGGCGATCGATGTTCAGCCGGCCGAAATCATCGGCGCCGACGCATCCGACCAGACCGCAGGGGTGGCCAAAGCGGGCTACCTGATCGATGAAGATGGCCGGTGCGCCGCTGGGAAACGGTCCGACCAGGGCAATGGGCGCGCGAAAGCCCTCGCCGGGCTCCGCCGCCATGATCTCGACCAGGATTTCGCCGATGACGCCCACCTTACGCATCTTCGCCCCCCCTCACATTCGCAGCTACCGGTAGGAGTCGTCGCGGTGGATGACGAATTCGGGGTAGGCGCCGCCGCCGAGTTCGTGGAGGTCCATGCCGATGCGTTCGCCGTCGGGGTCGACGCGGAAGGGGACGACGCGGTTGAGCAGGGCGAAGAGGAGATAGACGAGGGGCAGGGCGAGTCCGAGGAGGGTGGCCACGCCGATGAGCTGGGCGAGGAGCTGGCCGGGCTGGGAGGCGAAGAGGCCGGCGGCGACCAGGGCCCAGAGGCCGCTGGCGGCGTGGACGCTGATGGCGCCGGAGGGGTCGTCGACGGAGAGGGCCAGCTCGAGCAGCTCGACGAGCAGGGGAGTGAGGATGCCGGCGACGAGGCCGGTGAAGAGGGCCTCAAGCGGGGTGAAGAGGGCGGCGGCGGCGCTGGAGGCAACCAGTCCGGCGAGCCAGCCGTTGGCGCAGAGGCTGGCGTCGGGCTTGCCGAAGCGGATGCGGGTGACGGCGAAGGTGGCGGCCAGGGCCGCCGAGGCGGAGAGCAGGGTATTGATGGCGGTGAGGGGCAGGGCGGCGGGGGCGGCGTGGAGCCAGAGGAGCGCGCCGGCCATGTTCCAGGCGAGCCAGCCGACGAGCGCGAGCAGGCAGCCGAAGAGGACGTAGACGGCGTTGTGGCCGGGCATGGCGGTGGAGAGGCCTTCGCGGGGGAACTTGCCTTTGCGGGGTCCGGTGATCCAGACCATGGCGAGGGCGGCGAGTCCGCCGAGCGAGTGGACGGTGGCTGCGCCGCCGGCGTCGAGGAGGCCGGAGCCGAGGGAGAAATTGACGCCGAGCTGAGCGAGCCAGCCGCCGCCCCATATCCAGTGGGCGAGGAGGGGAAAGACGCAGGCGGCCAGGAGCGCGGTGGAGGCGATGCCGGCCGAGAGACGCCAGCGGTCGGCTCCCGAGCCCCAGGGGATGAGGGCGGCCAGGGCCACGGCGAGGAACTGAAAGAGCACGGCAAGCTGGGCGCGCGGCGGGGCTGCGTCGAACCCGCCGAGCACGAAGGGGCCGGTGCCGGCCCAGTTCCAGGGCTTGGCGGCGAGGCGGAAGATGTGGCCGGTGCCGGCGACGCCGTCGGCGAAGGTTGCGCCGACGAGAGCGAAGACGATGACGGCGGCGGAGATCATGGCGAGGCTGCCGAGCAGCGACTGCGCCGCCGAGCGGGAGCGGCCGAGGCCGGTGTTGATGAGCGCCACGCCGGCGATGGCCAGGGGGGCGAGCAGGAGAAGGCCCAGGGTGAGGGCGAAATCGGCCGGAGAGAAGGGCTGCGCAGGGAGGGTCATGAGCGTTTTTCTCCTCTGGTGGCCATGTGGCCGCGGACGGCGACGGCCAGCCCCATGGCTTCGACGGCCAGGCCGCAGACTACGAAGGCTGCGCGCGAGGCGGGATCGGAAAACAGGAGGATGGCCGCGATGGAGAGAAAGAATCCGGCGGGCATTGCCAGCAGTCCGGCGTATTTCATGGGCCTTCCCTTTCAGATGGACAACTCGGCGGAGATGGACCCGTTGGTAGGGTTCCATTGATGCGATGGACGCTCGCCGAGCGGACACGGGCCCGCGCGGGTGCATGGAAATGGTGACTGAGGCGAGCGATTGTAAAGCCTTGCCATGAATTCTAAAGCACGGGGTTGTTAGGATTGAGCAAATCGGGGCGGGTGCGAGGCTGAGGGGAGCGTGAGGGCGGGCTGCGATTGGTATTTCTGTTGATTTTTCTTTCTCGATTTTCTTTCTCAAATTTCTGGAGGTTTTATTCGTGAACATTCTTGATCGGGTTGTGTCTTATCCGCTGGGCGCGCTGGGGGTTCTTGCATCGGCGGCATTTCTGGAGGCGTGGGGAGACTCGTTCTTCCAGGTCAGCTTCTATCGCTCTTCGGGATGGGCGAAGGTGTTGGCCTTCGCCGCGGGCGCGGTGGTGCTGGCCGCTTACGGATCGGTGGTGAACGTGCCGCGGTGGGATTTCGGCAAGCTGCTGGGGGTGTATGTGGTGCTGTTTTTCCTGATGGCGCAACTGCTGGCCAGGGTTCGGTTCGGACTGACGCCGACGGCCCCGATTTATGCCGGAGGCGTGCTGATTGTGGCGGGCGGGCTGGTGATGGTGCTTTGGAAGGGTTGAGCGGGGGGCGATAAATCGCAATGCGGTATGGGGTGAGTTTTTTTCCGCGGGGCGCGGGCCGGGCGACGGGCACAAAGGGCGTATTTTTGCGCAAAAAGGCGACTGCGCGCGCGGCAATGGGTTGCGGGGGTGGAAGAACGGCGTGGCGAGTTGTGGATTCGGCGTGGTAGTTTGATCGGAACATCTCGCCCTCTGGAGCAAGGCAGCCAGGGGTAGGGGTGGTTTTCCCCTTTTGACGCCATCCTTGCAACCTGTCGTTCTTTCAGTGGATTACCAAAACTCTGCGCGGCAATTTTCCTGCGTTTTTTTGAGATTTGAGGGGCAGGAAGTATTGCGCATCTCGTTTTGGCTGCTATATAGTTTTTTGCGTCGATCACCACCTACTTTTTTTGTATCCAAAATCAGAAAATAACCGCGCCGTATGTGATCGCCAGCACAGCGTTCATTTTGCGACACGCAACTGAAGAGAACTAAAAGCAGGCAGGAAAGCATTCATGGCGCAGATATTTGATCGCAGCTCCAACGCCTTGGCTCGGGCGAGCCTGGTTTTGTCGGGGCTGCTGGTGATCGCGATGGGGGTCACGCTCACGCAGCTGCAGCGCTCTCCCTGGGTCACGCGGCAGGGGCAGCGGCCGGACCAGCCGGTGCCTTTCAGTCACAAGCATCATGTGCAGGGATTGGGGCTGCAGTGCCAGTACTGTCACGTGACGGTGGAGAAGTCGAGCTACGCGGGGATTCCGCCGACCAAGACGTGCATGAACTGCCATGCGCAGATCTGGACCAACGCGCAACTGCTGGAGCCGGTGCGTCAGAGCTGGGCGAGCGGCCAGTCGATTGTGTGGACGAAGGTGCATGATCTTCCGGATTTTGTGTATTTCAATCACTCGATTCATGTGAACAAGGGGATTGGCTGCGCGACCTGTCATGGGCGCGTGGACCAGATGCCGCTGATGTACGCGCAGAACACGCTGCAGATGGAGTGGTGCCTGGACTGCCACCGGAATCCGGCGAAGAATCTGCGGCCGACCGGGCAGACGTACAACATGGCGTGGGAGAAGCCGACCGAAGACAAGCCGGTGTGGTGCGCGGTGGGGGATGAGAAGACCGGCGTGCCGACGGCGGAGAGCGTGAGCTGCACGACGGCGAACCCGGTTCAGGGCGGGGTCGAAGAGGCTTCGTTGCAGATGCCTGTGGGCGGCGCGGCGACGGCAGGCCTGCCGGTTTACAAGAAGTTCACCAGCCAGGATGAGCTGGGGCATTTTCTGCTTGTGCAGTACAAGATCAAGAACCCGCAACAGCTGACCAGCTGCGATACGTGCCACCGATGAGCGAGATGAACTCAGCCGCGAAGAGCGCGGGAGATGATACGGGGAGTGCCGTGAATCACGACGAGATCAAGGTTGTCCAAGCCGACCAGGACGCTCCGATGACGCTGGCCGCGGTGCGCCAGGAGTTGCAGGGCGTGAAGGGCAAACGGTATTGGCGGTCGATTGACGAGCTGGCGAATACGGCGGAGTTTCAGGCGGCGGTGGAGAAGGAATTTCCTTCGGCGGCGCAGGAGTGGGTGGATCCGGTGTCGCGGCGCGGTTTCATGAAGCTGATGGGCGCGTCGATGGCGCTGGCGGGGCTGGCCGGATGCGCCAAGCAGCCCGACGAGCCGATTTATCCCTACGTGAAGGCGCCGGAAGACCTGGTGCTGGGCAAGCCGATGTACTTTGCCACGGCGCATCCATTTGCGACCGGGGCGCTGCCGCTGCTGGTGAAGAGCGACGAGTTTCGGCCCATCAAAATCGACGGCAATCCGGAGCACGCGTACAACCGCGGCGCGTCGGATGTGTTTGCGCAGGGGTCGCTGCTGGACCTGTACGATCCGGACCGCTCACAGCACGTGTTGTATCGCGGCGAGAACCGCGCGTGGGCGGAGTTCGCCGAGGCGCTGCGGCTGAAGGCGGCCGCGACGAAGGATGGGACGGGACTTTATTTTCTGAGCGAGACCATCACGTCGCCGACGCTGGCGCGGCAGTGGAAGGCGGTCGAGGCGGCCTGGCCGAAGGCGAAGCTGGTGCAGTATGACCCGGCCGTAGCCGGAACCGCGGCGGCCGGCGGGCTGAATGTGCAATATGCGCTGGGCGAGGCGGACGTGATGGTCTCGCTGGACGCGGATTTTCTGTCGGGCGCGGCGTTTCCGGGCTTTCACCAGTTGGTGCGCGAGTATGCCGAGCGGCGGAAGACGCCGGAGAAGGGGCTGAACCGGCTGTATGCGGTGGAGAGCGCGCCGACGACCACGGGCATGAAGGCCGAGCATCGGCTGGGGCTGCGGGCGAGCGAGATTCCGGCGTTTGCGGCGGAGCTGGCCAGGGCTGTGGGCGTGGCGGGCGTGGAGGCTCCGGCGTATGCGTGGACCGGCGAGCAGCAGAAGTTTCTGGCCGCGCTGGCCAAAGACCTGAAGGCGCACGCGGGCAGGAGCGCGGTGATTCCGGGGCTGTATCAGGATGCGTCGGTGGCGGCGCTGGCCCTCGTGATCAACAACGCGCTGGGGAATGTGGGCAAGACGGTTTTTGTATCGACGGAGCCGCTGAATCCGCTGCCCAGCGACCAGATGGCCGACATGAAGGCGCTGGTGGCCGATCTGAACGCGGGCAAGGTGGATTGGCTGGTGATTCTGAACGCCAACCCGATTTATACGGCGCCGGCGGATCTGGATTTTGCCGCGGCCTTCAACAAGGCGAACATTGTGGCGCACCTGGGCTCGCATCTGGACGAGACGGGACAGATTGCGCACTGGCACATTCCGGCGGCTCATTCTCTGGAGTCGTGGTCGGACGCGCGGGTCTACGACGGCACGGTTTCGATCGTGCAGCCGATGATCGATCCGCTGTATGGCGGCAGGACCGCGCACCATGTGCTGCAAACGCTGCTGAACGAGCCGATGGTGAGTCCGTATGATGCGGTGCGCGCGACGTGGCAGCCGGTGCTGAAGGGCGACTTTGAGGCGGGCTGGCGCAAGGCGCTGCACGACGGATGGATTGAGGGGACGGCGTTTGCGAAAACGGCGGTGGTGAAGGCGGAGATTCCCAAGGTTCCCGAGCCCTCGCCGAAAAATGCGATTGAGATTATCTTCCGGCCCGATCCGAATGTGTATGACGGGCGCTGGTCGAATGTGGGCTGGCTGCAGGAGCTGCCCAAGCCGGTGACGAACCTGAGCTGGGACAATGCGGCGATTGTTTCAGGAGAAATGCTGACGCGGCTGGGGCTGGAAGAGGACGACATTGTCGAGCTGACGGTGGGCGGGGGCAAGGTGAAGGCGCCGGTGATTGTGGCGCCGGGCCACCCGGACAATTCCGTGACGGTGTACCTGGGCTACGGGCGCGAGTTTGCGGGGCGCGTGGGGTCGGGGGCGGGCTTCAGCGCCTACCGGATTCGCAACACGTGGGCGCCGTTCTACGCGACGGGGTCGATTCGCAAGGTGGAGGGCAAGTGGGGCATCGCGATCACCAAGAGCCACTACCAGGACCACCGGTCGAAGATGTTCGGCGGCGAAGGGAACGGCAACAATTCGCTGGAAGCCGATGAGGCGCTGGGGCCGCGCGGGATCATTCGCTACGCGACGCTGGAGGAGTTCAAGGCCAACCCCGGCTTTGCCAACGAAGGCCTCGGCCACGAGAAGACCGACAAGGATGTGACGCTGTTCCGCAACTGGCAATACAACGACAATGCCTGGGGCATGTCGATCGACATGAACAGCTGCGTGGGCTGCAATGCCTGCATCGTGAGCTGTTATGCGGAGAATAATATCGCCGTCGTGGGCAAGCAGCAGGTGCGGATCGGGCGCAACATGCAATGGCTGCGCATCGACACGTATTTTGAAGGCGACCTGTCGGCGCCGCGCGCGCACTTCCAGCCGATGGCGTGCCAGCACTGCGAGAACGCTCCCTGCGAGCAGGTTTGCCCGGTGGGCGCGACGGTGCACACGCCGGAAGGGCTGAACATGATGGTCTACAACCGCTGCGTGGGGACGCGCTACTGCTCGAACAACTGCCCCTACAAGGTGCGGCGCTTCAACTTCCTGCTCTTCTCGGACTATGAAACCGAGAGCCTGAAGCTGATGCGCAACCCTGATGTGACGGTGCGTTCGCGCGGGGTGATGGAGAAGTGCAGCTACTGCGTGCAGCGGATTTCGGTGGCCAAGATCGATGCCGACAAGGAGAACCGGCTGGTGCGCGACGGCGAGATCGTGACCGCGTGCCAGCAGGCGTGCCCGGCCTCGGCGATCACCTTTGGCAACCTGAACGACAAGACGAGCCGGGTGGCAGCGCTGCACGCCGATGAGCGCAGCTACCAGGTGCTGGCCGACCAGAACACCCGTCCGCGGACGACGTATGTGGCCGCGGTCCTGAATTTGAATCCTGAACTCGAAGAAGTGCCGGTGGAACACGCGCCGGCCAAGGGTTGAAGCCACGATGGCAACCAGCGAAGTGAAAACCGAGGATCCGGGAATCGATCCGGCAACCGGAGAATTCCGGGTGATTGGGCAGGGCCAGACCTTCCGGTCGGTCACCGAGAAGATCACGCGCATTGTGCTGACGCCGCACACGCCGCTGGGCTGGTTTGCCTTTTTCGGCGTGGCCGGGGCGGGCGCGACCATGCTGCTGGTGGCCGTGGTGTGGCTGTTCCTGAAGGGCGTGGGGATCTGGGCCATCTCGCAGCCGGTGGCGTGGGGCTTTGCCATCATCAACTTTGTGTGGTGGATCGGCATCGGCCACGCGGGCACACTGATTTCCGCCATTCTGCTGTTGTTCAAGCAGGGGTGGCGCAACTCGATCAACCGCTTTGCCGAGGCGATGACCATCTTCGCCGTGATCTGCGCGGGCATGTTCCCGCTGATTCACGTGGGGCGTCCGTGGCTGGGCTACTGGCTGTTTCCCTATCCGAGCACCATGGACGTGTGGCCGCAGTTCCGCTCGCCGCTGCTGTGGGACGTGTTCGCGGTTTCGACCTACGGGACGATCTCGGTGGTGTTCTGGTACATCGGCATGGTGCCGGACTTTGGCACGCTGCGCGACCGCGCGGAGTCGAAGTTCGCGCAGTATTTTTACGGCATGATGTCGATGGGCTGGCGCGGCTCGGTGCGCCATTGGGCGCGCTACGAGACGGCTTCGCTGCTGCTGGCCGGGTTGGCCACGCCGCTGGTGCTTTCAGTGCACACGGTGATCAGCTTCGACTTCGCCGTGGCGGTGCTGCCGGGCTGGCACACGACAATTTTCCCCCCGTACTTTGTGGCCGGCGCCATTTACTCCGGCTTCGCCATGGTGCTCACGCTGGCCATCCCACTGCGCAAGTTCTATCACCTGGAGGCGCTGGTCACCGAGCGGCATATCGACAACATGGGCAAGGTGATGCTGGCGACCGGGTTCATCGTGTGCTACGGGTACGGGATGGAAGTGTTCATGGCCTGGTACTCGGCGTCGCACTGGGAAGCGTTCATGATGTGGAATCGCATGTTCGGGCCGATGGGGTGGTCCTACTGGGTGCTGGTGACGTGCAATCTGGCGATTCCGCTGACGACGCTGTGGTCGCGCAAGCTGCGCACCTCGATTCCGTTCATGTTCCTTCTCTCGATTGTGGTCAACACGGGCATGTGGTTTGAGCGCTTCGTCATTGTGGTGACGAGTCTCTACCGCGACTTCCTGCCGTCGTCGTGGGGAACCTACCGCGCGACCAAATGGGACTACATGACGTATGTGGGCACGCTGGGGCTGTTTACAGCATTGTTCCTGCTGTTTGTGCGCTTCCTGCCCATGATTCCGATGTCTGAAATCCGCACCATGCTGCCGGGCGCCAAGATCAAGGCCAAAGCGGTGGCGGAGGCTGGTGACTGATGCCCCCACGCGAAGGAACTTACGGCCTGCTGGCCGAATTCGATACGCCGGGCGACCTGATCCGGGCCGCGCGGCAGGCGCGCCAGGATGGCTGGCGGCGACTGGACTGCTATTCGCCTTATCCGTTGGAGGAGGCGGCCGAGGCGATCGGTTTTCATCGCAACAAGGTGCCGCTGCTGACGCTGATTGGCGGCCTGATGGGGCTGGCAGCGATGTTTTCGCTGGAGACGTGGATCTCGACGCTGGCGTTTCCGCTGAATATCGGCGGACGTCCGACGTATTCGTGGCCGGCCTTCGTGGTGCCCGCGTATGAGTGGACGATTTTGTGGGCCGGTCTGTCGGCGGCCTGGGGCATGATGGCGCTGAACGGGCTGCCGGCGCTCTATCACCCGCTGTTCAACGCGCCGAACTTCCGCGATGGGGCGACGACGGACAAATTTTTTCTGTGCCTTGAGTCGCTGGATCCGAAGTTCGACCTGGTGGAGACGAAGGCTTATCT
This sequence comes from uncultured Acidobacteriaceae bacterium, assembly GCA_963716385.1. Classification (GTDB taxonomy): domain Bacteria; phylum Acidobacteriota; class Terriglobia; order Terriglobales; family Acidobacteriaceae; genus Telmatobacter. The sequence continues at coordinate 3,566,481 of OY970305.1, read as the reverse complement.
GAAGAGCTTTCAGCCGGCCTCGGTCGTGGAGGTGGAGTACTGATGGTCAGGGATCAGAGATCAGGGCGCAGAGATCAGGGAGCCACTCCTGCAACAGAACGCGGCTGGAAGAGCGGTGCGCCGCGAATTGCAGTCGCCGCGGGGCTTGGCGCGCTGTTGCTGCTGATGGCCGGCTGCCGCCAGGACATGCAGAACGAGCCCAAGCTGATTCCGCAGCGCGGGTCGGAGATGTTTGCCGATCATCGCGGGGCGCGTCCGCAGGTGCTGAACACGGTGGCCCGCGGGCAGTTGCACGAAGACAGCTACTTTTATACGGGCGTGGTCCAGGGCGCCAACGGCTATCGCGAAGAAAAGAACCTGATGCCCTTCCCGGTGACGATGGAGGTGCTTGAGCGCGGGCAGGAGCGCTTCAACATCTATTGCACGCCGTGCCACTCGCGGGTGGGCAACGGGCTGGGCATGATCGTCCAGCGCGGCTACAAGACGGCCGCCAATTTTCACGACCAGGTACGCATGGCGCAGCCGGTGTCGCACTACTTTTATGTGATGACGCACGGCTACGGGGCGATGCCGGACTACTCGGCGCAGCTCACTCCGGTGGATCGCTGGGCGGTGGCGGCCTATATTCGCGCGCTGCAGTTGAGCCAGGCGGCGACGGTGGCCGATGTGCCCGCGGGCGTGCGGGTGAAGAGCCTGAAGGAAGTGGCGGTGGAGCAGGGTCTTCCCGCGGGCTTTGCGGAGCCGTGGCCGCTGCCGGCGACGGCGATCCAGGCGTATGCGCACGACATCCGGCAGGGAACGCCGGCCATGGCTCCGGCCAATCCTGCGGATCCGATGATTTCAATTCCCGTAAGCAAACCGGCTCCCGCGGCCGCGAAGTAAGGACTGACGGAATGGCTCACGAAACACACGCCAAAACGCTTCCCTCGGATCTGGGCGCACCGGCCTTTGTGGACGGTTGGCAGTCGCGCGCGCTGATGGTGGGGGTGGTCTTCTCGGCAATCGCCGCCGGGCTGGCCTATGCCGATGGTTCGATCGAGCACGTGCTGCGCGCATGGGTGCTTGGACTGATGCTGACGTTTGGATTTTCAGTCGGCGGGCTGGCTCTGCTGATGGTGCAGTACTGCACCGGCGGGAAGTGGGGCCTGCTGCTCAGGCGTCCGCTGGAGGCGATGAGCCGGACACTGCCGCTGGTTTTTGTGTACTGGCTGGTGGTGGCGCTCACGATGAAGAGACTGTATCTGTGGGCGCAGGTCAGCGACGTGGCAGCCGCGCTCAAATCCGGCTTGATCAACGAAATTCAGGCGCATGCGATCGAGTTCAAGCGGCCCATGCTGAATCCCGTGGCGTTTGTCTGGGTGAGCCTGCTCTGCTTCGCCATCTGGTGGTTCTATACCTGGCGGCTGAATACGCTGGGCGCAAAGAGGGATGCAGATTCGGCGGGCAACACGCCCATGTGGATCAAGAAGATGGAGAACATCAGCGGTCCGGGGATCGTGGTCTACGCCGTCACCATGAGCGCGGCGGTCATCTACTGGGTCATGTCGATGGATCCCACGTGGTACTCGTCGGTGTACGGGTTGCTGTTTCTGGTGGGGCAGGCCTACTCGGTGCTGGCGCTGGCGATCATCGTCTCGCTGGGCCTGTCGAAGGCCGAGCCGTTCAAGACTCTGTTGCGCCAGACCGAGCAGCACGATCTGGGCAAGCTCACTTTTGCATTCGTGATGCTGAATATCTACCTGGCCTTCGGGCAGTTCCTCATCATCTGGTCGGGCAACCTGCCGGAAGAGATTCCCTGGTATCTGGACCGCATTCGGGGCCACTGGGGCATCATCATCACGCTCGATTTCATGTTTCACTGGCTAATTCCCTTCACGCTGCTGCTGTCGCGGGACCTGAAGCGCAACAAGAAGCGGCTGGTGCGGGTGTGCCAGTGGATGGTGTTTGCCAAGGCTTTCGATCTGTTCTGGCTGATCGAGCCGAACTATAAGGACGCGGCGCGGAATCTTCACTTCAGTTGGGGAATTCTGGAGTACGCGGCGGTGCCGGTGGCGATGACGGCGTTTTGGGTGGCGTTCTTCTGCACGCGACTGAAGACGCGCCCGCTGGTGCAAGTCAACGATCCGCATCTGGCGGAGATATTGGAGCCCGAGCATGCCCACGCATAACCACCAGGAACCGGAAGATCACAAGCCGGAAGAAGTCGATGCGTCGCAGGGCTACGAGCAGTCGGACGTCGGCGTGACGGGGATCGTGGTGTTTCTTGTCGCGATGACCACCTTCATCGCGGTGACGGGGATCGTGGGCTATGGCGTGGGCAAGGTCATCGATACGCGGATGGCCAGGGAAGACGGGCCTCGCAGCAAGTGGGCCTCGCCGGTGGATGTGCGGGAACTGGGCAATCTGCCCTCGAGCCCCGAGTTGCAGCACAAGATGGCCGAGCTGACGCAGCGGTTCCCCACGCCGCGTCTGCAGACCGATGACGGCAACCAGGAAGTCGTCGATCTGCACGAGCGCGAGGACCTTCTGCTGGACAACTACAGCTGGGTGGATCGGGCGCAGGGCAAGGTGCGGATTCCGATCGAGCGGGCGATGGCGCTGATTGCGCAGCGTGGATTGCCGGTGGCGCCGGCGGTGCAGCGCGAGCCGCTGATGACGGGAGACAGGGAGCCGGCGATCGTGATGCCGCTGACCAACGGATTTGCGCGCACAGCGTACGAGCAGGATCAGGCCGCGGACCAGACGGCCGCGTTGAAGCGGCAGAAGTAATAAGGACGCGGTGCACGGTGAAGGCGGAGTGCAGCTGGTTGATTGTCAACGATCAGCCGAAGCGGGAGCAGAGAGGGCGGGAATCATGCGGTACATAATCACAATCCGGAGAAGTTGGCGCAGCGTGGCCCAGGTTGCCGCGGCCGCGGTGGTGGTGTGCATGGCAGTGATGACGCCGCCGCTGCGGGCCCAGGTCTCCAGCTACGGCGACAAATCGATGGGGCCGGCCAACGACAAGCCGCCGTCGATTCTGAATGGAGTGGGGATTGCGCAGCATCTGAACGAGCAATTGCCGCTGAACCTTTCGTTCACCGACGACGCGGGCAAACAGGTGGAACTGGGCGACTACTTCGGCAAGCGCCCGGCGATTCTGGCCCTGGTGTATTACCGCTGTCCGATGCTTTGCTCAGAGGAACTGGACGGGCTGACGAGTGCCTTGCAGATGGTGAACTTCGTTCCGGGCAAGGACTTCAACGTGGTGGTGGTGAGCATCGATCCGAGCGAGGGCGCCGACCTGGCAGCGGCGAAGAAGCGAAGTTACGTGAAGCGCTACGGACACCCGGAGACGGCCGACGGATGGCACTTCCTGACTGGCACGCAGCCGAATATCGACGCGCTCACCCGGGCGGTGGGCTTCAGTTACGTGAAGCTGAAGGTTCCGGGCAGCAATCTGCCGCAGTTCGCGCATGCCAGCTCGATTCAGATTGTGACGCCGGAAGGCAAGCTGGCGCAGTACTACATGGGCGTGGAGTATTCGCCCAAGGATCTTCTGCTGGGGCTGAACGAGGCCTCATCCAACCGGATCGGCTCGCCGGTGGACAACATTCTCACGTACTGCTACCACTACGATCCCCAGACCAACACGCACTCGCTGATCATCGCGCGGGTGGTGCAACTGGGCGGATTTCTCACGGTGGTCCTGCTGGGTGGATTCATGGCGTTGATGCTGCGCCGGGACCGCCAACAGGCTCACAAAACGGCGACAAAACCGCCAGCGGCAGACCCCAAGGTGAACGGATAACGGAATGTCCCACATCAGCCCAGTAATCTGGCAGTTTCTCGTCAAGTGGTTGACGAACTTCGCGCTGATTCCGCCGGAGGCGTCTCGCATTGCGCCTCAGCTGGACGCGCTGTACATCTTCATTCTCCTGGTGAGCGTGATCGGACTAACGATTGTCATTCTGCTGGTCACCAGTTTCTCCATCCTCTACAGCAAGAAGCGCCATCCGGTGGCGGTGCAGATCGAGGGCTCGACGCTGCTTGAGGCGACGTGGACCATCATTCCGCTGGGGCTTTTTCTGGTGATGTTTGTATGGGGCGCGCTGATCTACTTCCGCGTGTTCACGCCGCCGGCCAACGCCATGAATATCTACGTGGTGGGCAAGCAGTGGATGTGGAAGGCGGAGCATCCGGGGGGGCAGCACGAGATCAATTCGCTGCACGTGCCGGAGGGCCGGGCGGTGCAGCTGACGCTGATCTCTCAGGATGTGTTTCACAGCTTTTCGATTCCCGCGTTTCGCGTGAAGCGGGAGGCGATTCCGGGCCGCTACACGACGGTGTGGTTTGAAGCGACGAAGCCGGGCACCTATCACCTGTTCTGCTCGCAGTATTGCGGCACGGACCACTCGCAGATGATCGGCGACGTGGTGGTGATGACGCAGGAAGACTACAGAAAGTGGCTGGCCACTTCGACCAGCGGCGCGTCACTGGCGCAGAACGGGGAACGGCTGTTTGCCAGCCTGAGCTGCGCGGCCTGCCATAACACGAGGCCGGACGCGCGCGGGCCGAGCCTGGCGAATGTGTACGGCTCCAAGCTGACGCTCTCAACCGGCCAGGCGATCACCGCTGACGACGCCTATCTGCGCCAGGCGATTCTGAACCCCTCGCAGCACATCACGCAGGGCTATGCGCCGATCATGCCCACCTATCAGGGGCAGATTAGCGAAGAGGGAGTGATTGCGCTGGTGGAATACATCAAGAACCTGAACTCGGACTACCGCGTGCAGCAAACGATGACCACGACCGATCTGTTGCCGGAGAGTATCGGCAAGGCGGGTCCCGCGGCAAAAAATCCCGAGGGCCAAAAGCCCGCGGGACAAGGGGTGGTGAAGCAATGAGCGACACAATCGTCAGTCTTCCCGATCAGTCGACGGCCAGGGTTCCGAAGATGAACTTCCTGACCAAGGAGAACGGTCTGCTGAGCTGGCTTTTGACCGGCGACCATAAGCGGATCGGGATTCTCTACCTGATTTCGATCACCTTCTTCTTCTTTATTGGAGGAGCGCTGGCGGGACTGATCCGCCTGGAGCTGCTGACGCCGCAGTCCGACCTTCTGGCCACCGACACCTATAACAAGGTGTTCACCATGCACGGCATCATCATGATCTTTTTCTTCCTGGTGCCGTCGGTGCCGGCGACGCTGGGGAACTTTTTTCTTCCCATGATGATCGGCGCGCGAGATTTGGCGCTGCCGAAGATGAATCTGGCCAGCTGGTACCTGTACATGGCGGGCGGGATCCTGGCCCTCTACGCGATGATCACCGGCGGCGTGGACACGGGTTGGACGTTTACCACGCCGCTGTCCACGCACTATGTGAACACCAACGTCATTACCACGGGACTGGCCATCTTCATCGCCGGCTTCAGCTCCATCTTTACGGGGTTGAACTTCATCGTCACGATTCACAAGATGCGCGCGCCGGGGATGACGTGGTTCCGGTTGCCGCTGTTCATCTGGGCGCACTACGCGGCCAGCATCCTGATGGTGCTGGGGACGCCGGTGCTGGCCATCGCGCTGGTGCTGGTGGTTCTGGAGCGCGCATTCGGGATCGGCGTGTTCGACCCCGCCAAGGGCGGCGACCCGCTGCTGTTTCAGCACCTGTTCTGGTTCTACTCGCATCCGGCCGTGTACATCATGATTCTGCCCGGCATGGGCGTCATCTCGGAGGTGATTTCGACCTTCAGCCGCAAGCGCGTCTTCGGTTATACGGCGGTGGCCTTCTCCTCGGTGGCCATTGCGGTGTTCGGCTTTTTTGTCTGGGCCCACCACATGTTCATCATGGGTATCTCCAGCTATGCGGTGCTGGTTTTCTCGCTGCTGACGATGCTGGTGGCGGTGCCCTCGGCGATCAAGATTTTCAACTGGGCCTTCACGCTCTACAAGGGCTCGATCACTTTTGAAACGCCGATGCTTTACGCGTTTGGATTCATGGGGCTGTTTACCATCGGCGGCATGACGGGCGTCTTCCTGGGCACATCGGGCACCGACATTCACCTGACGGAAACCTACTTCATCGTGGCGCACTTCCACTTTGTGATGGTGGGCGGGATGTTGATGGCTTTCCTTTCCGGTATCCACTTCTGGTGGCCCAAGATGACGGGGCGCATGTATCCGGAGAAGATTTCGCAATTGGCGGCGGTGGTCACGTTCATCGGCTTCAACCTGACCTTCTTTCCGCAGTTTGTTCTGGGCACGCTGGGCATGCCGCGGCGGTACGCGGCGTACCCGCCGGAGTTCCAGATTCTGAACGTATTTTCGACGGCCGGGGCCACGATTCTGGGGGTGGGCTACCTGCTGCCGGTGCTGTACCTGACGTGGTCGCTGAAGTACGGGGCCATCGCGGGCAACAATCCCTGGCAGGCGACGGGGCTGGAATGGCAGACGCAATCGCCGCCGCTGACGGAGAACTTTGCCGTGATGCCGATCATGGACCACGAAGCCTACGACTACGATTGGCTGGAACGCCAGAAAGAAAAAGAGGTAGCCAGTGTCGGATAGCCCCGCGATTGCCCATGGCGCACTGGAGGCGGCTCACGAGCACCCGCCCTACCTGCACCATCAATTCGAAACCGTGAACCAGCAGGCCGACGCGGGCAACTTTGCCATGTGGCTTTTTCTGCTGACGGAAGTGATGTTCTTTGGCGGGATGTTCACGCTCTACTTCATCTATCGCAACTGGTACTATCCGGCCTTCGTGGCCGCGTCGCACCAGTTGAACATCGTGCTGGGCGGCATCAACACGGTGCTGCTGATTACGTCGAGCTTCACGATGACGCTGGGCGTGTGGTGCGCGCAGACGCGGCGCAAGGGCGGCCTGGTGCTGTGCCTGATTCTCACGTTTGTGCTGGGCCTGGTGTTCCTGACGATCAAGGGCACCGAGTACAAGGAAAAGTTTGAGAAGCATCACGTGCCGGGAGCCAGTTACAGCCTGCAGTCGTTCCTGGACCCGGCGAGCGACCCGCTGGCGGTGGCGGCCGGCGACAAGGCGCTGCCGCTGGACATCGCGCGACACACCGAGATGTACTTCTCGCTCTACTTTGCCATGACCGGCATGCATGCCCTGCACATGATTGTCGGGATGGGCATTATGGTTTTCATGATCTTTCGCGCCAGAAACGGAGCCTATACCGCGGGGCACACGGCGTACGTCGAGTACTTCGGGATGTACTGGCACTTTGTGGACATCATCTGGATCTTCCTGTTCCCGCTGCTTTACCTGGTGAACCGACATTAGAGGACAATGGGCATGAGCGAACAAGACACGCACGACACGCACGCGCACCCGGCGGGCAACCCGATGATCGATTTTGTGGTCTACCTGGCGCTGCTGGCCGGCGTGGGGCTGCAGATTCTGGCTTCGTACCATAACCTGGGGATCTTCAACCCCATTCTTGCGGTGGGGATTGCAGTGGTGATGGCGTCGCTGGTGGTGCTGTTTCCCATGCACCTGAAGTATGGCTCGAAGCTGAACATGCTGAGCGTCGGCTCGTGCATTTTCATTTTCATGATCCTGATCGGGATGGTGTTTATGGATTGCTATAGCCGGGCGTGGGGAAGCTGGTAGAGGAGACGGTTTCGCTGGGCGGTTCGCGGTTGACTGCCGGCATTTGACTGCTGCCTGACGCAATGGGTTCGATGGAATTTGAATGGGGGCTGCCTTTGGGGGCGGCCCTTTTTGCGTGGTTGAGATTTGACTCCACGCGCGCGGGCACGGGCAGGTTTTGATGGCGCCAAAAGCGGGGGAACAAACTGAGGGGGAATGCCGCATGCATGCAAGAGAATGTAGGTGCCTCCGTTCTCTGCGAGGCTCCCATGACCGACCAGGACTCAACTTCGGCGGCAATCCTGCAACTGGCTGACCAGACGCGCGTGCTGGTAAGGCGTGGCGGGGCGCCGCGCAAGGGCGCGCGGTGTGTCGTGTACTGGATGCAGCGGGCGATGCGGATTTTGGACAATCCGGCACTGGATGTGGCGATTGAGGCGGGCAACCTGCTGGGGCTGCCGGTGGTGGTGTACTTCTCGGTGATTCCCAACGATCCGCACGCAAACCTGCGGCACTACCACTTCATGCAGCAGGGACTTTGCGATGTGGCCGAGGACGCGGCGGAGCGAGGGGTGGGGTTCGTGGTGCGGCGGCCTCCGGACAATTCGCTGGAAGCGTTTGTTGAGGAGGTGGGAGCGGCCCTTGTGATCGGCGACGAGAACCCCTGCCGCGAGCCGCAACGCCGGCGAAAGGCGCTGGCAGCGCGGTTCAAGCTGCCTTTCTGGACGGTGGATGCGGATGTGGTGGTGCCGTCGGCAGTGTTTGGGCGCAGCTATTTTTTGCTGCATCACTTCAGGCCGCATCTGAAGGCAGAGCTGCCGAAGTACCTGGTTGCGGCAAAGAAGATGGAGCCGCTTTACCCATGGAAGCCGCAAAAAGCGCCTCCGGGGTTCTCACTTTCAGAGGACATCACTGCCGGATTTGCAGGGCTGGATCGAAACGTGCGGCCAGTGGACAGCTTCAGGGGCGGGACCCGCTCGGCGGTTCGGCGCCTTGGAGAATTTCTCAGGTTGGACCTGGCCCGGTATGAGGAGACGCGGAACCATCCCGAGGTGAAGGGGACGAGCCGGCTTTCTCCTTACCTCCGCTTTGGAAATATCGGGCCGCTGACGATTGCGCTGGCGGTGGAGGAGGCGGTGCGGCAGGGGAATGCTCCTGTCTCGGCGCGGGACAGGTTTCTGGACCAGCTGATCGGCTGGCGGGAGCTTGCGGTGCTTTTTGTGCGGCACAACGAGAACTACGACAACTGGGAGTGCGCCGAGCCGTGGGCGCGAAAGACGCTGGTGGAACATGCGGGCGACGCGCGCGAGCACCGCTACAGCATGGAGGAACTGGAGCGCGGCGAGACAGCGGATGATCTATGGAACGCGGCGCAGAGGGAGATGTTGGACACGGGGTGGATGCACAACTACATGAGGATGTACTGGGCGAAGAAGATTCTTGAGTGGGCGCCTGATCCGGCCCGGGCCTTCGAGTGGGCGGTGACGTTGAACGACCGCTACGAGTTGGACGGGCGCGATCCGAACGGCTATGCGGGGATTGCGTGGGCGATTGTGGGCAAGCACGACCGACCGTGGTTTGACCGGCCGGTTTTTGGATTGGTGCGGCCGATGAGCCGCGCATCGACAGCGAAGAAATTCAATGCCAGAGCATACATAGCGCAATATCGCGCCGGCGGGGGCGGGCTTAACTTTTAGATCGAGGCGCATGGGCATTTTCCTGTTGCGGGGGTCAAAATCCTGCCGGTTGGAATCTGTTCTATAATGGGTCACTATTCCAAACCCGGAAACTGCTTGTTTCACGTTGCGCAATCCATTGGATTCTGCTTAAGCCCCCTCGGAAGATAGGAGAGGGGAGGCGGGAACCGGATCCCGGGCGCGTGTGAAAACTTGGGTTGATCAGCAAATTCTCAGAATGGCTGCCCTGACCGGCGGCTCAGCGCAGTGCGCGCCGTCGGCTCGCATGCACCTGGCGAGCGCCTGCCGGACCATGGGCAGGCTGGGCGCGCTGGCACTGCTGGCGGCAGCGTCCGCGCAGGGGATACTGGCGCAAGCGGGATCGGCGCAAGCGGGATTGGCGCAGGTGAGGGCGCGACAGCAAAACCTGCCACCGCGAGTGGTGGAGGCGCAGCGGTTTCTGGCGCGGCGGGGCTGGAGCGCGACTGGGGCGAGCGCGGTGCAGATCCGATTGCATGCCGCCATGGAGCGGCCGTGGCCGGCAGCTGCGGCGACGGCGTCGTGGCTGCCGCTGGGGCCCACCGCAGTGACGTCGCCGAGCTACGGATTGGTGACGGGCCGGGTGTCGTCGATTGCGTTCGATCCCTCGGACTCGACCGGCAACCGGATTTATGTGGGCACGACCGGGGGCGGGGTCTGGCTGTCGCAGAACGCGGGCACGTCGAACGGGTCGAGCGTGGTGTTTACGCCGCTGACCGACACGGTGGCGGCGCTGAGCGGGGCGCATGATGCCTCGATCAGCATTGGCGCGATCAGCGTGCAGCCGGGCGGAACCGGAGTGATCCTGGCCGGCACGGGCGACCCCAACGATGCGCTCGACTCGTATTATGGCGCGGGGATTCTGCGCTCGGCCGACGGCGGCAACACGTGGAGCCTGATCCAGACGACCAAGGACGTGGAAGACGGCCTGGGGATTCAGGATTACAGCTTTATCGGGGAGGGATTCGCGGGGTTCGCGTGGAGCACGGTGAACCCGCAACTGGTGGTGGCGGGGGTGTCGCAGGCGTACGAGGGGACGCTGGTGGATGCGGAACGGCCCGGCGTGAGCTATGAGGGTCTTTATTACTCTTCCGACGCCGGCGTCACCTGGCATCTGGCGACGATCCGGGATGGAAGCGGGTCGGACGTGCAGGGGCCGACGGACGCCTTCGCGGCTCCGGCCGGCAATGCGGCGACCAGCGTGGTGTGGAATCCGGTGCGGCATCTTTTTGTGGCGGCGGTGCGCTTTCACGGGTACTACCAGTCAACGGATGGGGTGACGTGGACGCGGATGACGGCGCAGCCGGGCGCGGGGTTGACCACGCAGCTGTGCCCGACGAACCTCGGGTCGACCGGCTCGGTGGACTGCCCGATCTTTCGCGGCACGCTGGCGGTGAACCCGCTGAGCGGGGACACATTTGCCTGGACGGTGGATGACGAAAACCAGGACCAGGGCCTGTGGCAGGACCAGTGCGCGATCAGCGGGGGAGTCTGCACCAACGGCACCATCTCGTTTGCCAAGCAATGGCCGATGGCGGCGCTGGAGACGAGCACGGGACTGGGCGCGGCGACGATTGCGAACGGCGATTACAATCTGGCGCTGGCGGCGGTGCCGTCGGGGCAGGACACGCTGCTGCTGGCGGGTGGGAACGACCTGTGGAAGTGCAGCCTGGCCATGGGCTGCGTGTGGCGCAACACGACCAACGCGACGACGTGCGTGAGCGCGAAGGTGGCGGCTTATCAGCACGCGCTGGCGTGGAACGCGGCCAATCCGCTGGAGATTTTTGCGGGCAACGACAGCGGGCTGTGGCGGTCGATGGATGCGATCGGCGAGACCGGCTCAGTGTGCGCCGCGACCGACGCGCCGCACTTTCAGAACTTGAACGCGGGGCTGGGTTCGCTGGCGGAGGTGGAGAGCATGTCGCAAGTGACCACCTCACCTTACACGATGATGACCGGGCTGGGCGTGAACGGGACGGCCGGAGTGAAGAGCACGACGGGGACGACGGCGCGCTGGCCGCAGATTCTGGACGGGGAGGGCGGGCCGGTGGCCATCGACCCCACCGACAGCGCGAACTGGTATGTGAACAACCAGGCGGGCGTGTCGATCCACCTTTGCGCGCAGACGGGCGCCTGCACGCCGGCGGACTTTGGCGCGACGGCGGCGGTGACGGACGCCGATGTGAACGGCGACGGGGACACGATGACCACGCCGGCTCCTTTTCTGGTGGATCCGCTGGATGCGACGCAACTGCTGGTGGGGACGTGCCGGGTGTGGCGCGGGCCGGCGGCCGGCGGCTGGAGCGGCTCGAACGCCATCAGCCCCTTTCTTGACGGGGTGATGGGCAACAGCTACTGCAGCGGCGATGCGCTGATCCGGACGATGGCCGCGCTGGCGCTGCCGGGCGGCGGCGAAGTGATTTACGTGGGCATGTACGGGGCGCTGGACGGGGGCGCGAACAAGGCCGGCCACGTGCTGAGCGCGACCTTCAATCCGGGCGGCAGTGCGACGCCTGCGTGGACGGATCTGACCTTTAACCCGGTGACGAACGACACGCTGGGAATGAACGCCTTCGGGCTGGATATTTCCAGCATCTTCATCGACCCGCACGATCCGACCGGGAACACGGTGTACGTGACCGTGGACGGGATTCCCGGCCCCACCGAACAGGTGCGCGTGGCCTACCGCTCGACCGACGGCGGGGCGCACTGGGCGTTTATCTCGTCGAACCTTCCGTCGGCGGCGGCGAACAGCCTGGTGGTGGACCCGCAGGACGCGAACACGGCCTACATTGCGACGGACGCGGGTGTTTTTTCGACGCGGCAGATCTCGACCTGCGCCGCGGCCGCCTCGAACTGCTGGGCGGCGTATGGATCGGGGCTGCCGGAAGCGCCGGTGGTGCAGCTGAGCGCGGCGCCGGCGACGGTTTCGCCGAATGTGCTGGCCGCGGCGACGTACGGACGGGGCGTGTGGCGGATTCCGTTGTGGACGTCGGGCACGCAGTTGACGACCGCGACCGTTGCGCCATCGTCGCTGACCTTTGCCACGCAGCCGTATGGAACTTCGAGCAGCGCGAAGACAGTGACGCTGACCAACACGGGCGGGGTGGCGCTGACGCCCTCGGCGATTGCGATGAGCGGGGATTTCAGCGAGACCGACAACTGCCAGAACGCCAGCGTGAACCCCGGCGCCAGCTGCACGATTCAGGTGACGTTTACGCCCGCGCAGTCGGGAAGCCGGACGGGCCAGATGACGATCAGCGCCAACGTCTCGGGCGGAGAGTTGACGGTGGCGCTGAGCGGAACCGGCGGGAGTCCGGGGGTGGTTCTGCTGACGCCGCTCACGCTGAGCTTCGGGCAGGTGCAGACGGGCACGACGTCGAGCCCCTTGCAGGTGACGGTGGAGAACAGCAGCGCCAGCGCGTTCTCGATCACGAGCGTCAACGTGACCGCGCCGTTTGTGCTGGCGAGCAACGCATGCGGCAGTTCGCTGGGAGCCAACAGCGACTGCCAGTTGACGGTCGAGTTTGCGCCGACCCAGGCGGTTGCGTCCACGGGCACCTTGACAATGGTGGATGGCGTGGGAACTCAGACCGTGGCGCTGAGCGGGACGGGCGCCTCGGCGCCCACGGATGGCTTGTCCCCTGCGTCGCTGGCCTTTCCAGCGACGGCGACGGGACAGCTTTCAGCCGCGCAAACGGTGACTTTGACCAACAACGGCGATCTTGCGCTGACTTCGATTGCGGTGACGGCCGGGGCGGGGTTCCAGACGTCGACCAACTGCGGCACGCAACTGGCCGGCCACTCGAGCTGCGCCATCAGCGTGCGGTTCGCGCCCACGCAGACGGGCAGCCAGAGCGGCACGCTGACCGTCTCGGACGCGCTGCGCACGCAGACGGTGGCGCTTTCCGGCACGGGGCTGGCGCCGGCGGCGATCGGGGTGAGCCCGGCGAGTCTGACGTTCCCGGCGCAGCAGGCGGGGGTGGCCAGCGCGCCGCTGACGCTGACGGTGAGCAACACGGGCGGAGCGCCGATGGCCAATGTGGGCTTTCAGATTACGGGCCAGGCGGCGGGCAGCTTTTCTACCGGCTCGACGACCTGCGGCGCGACGCTGAACAGCGGGAGCAATTGCACGGTGCAGGTGATCTTTACGCCGGCCTCGACGGGCGGGAACGTGGCTACGCTGACGGTCACCTCGGCGACGCTGGGAGTGAAGGCGGCACAGGTGGCGCTGAGCGGCACGGGGACGGCGACGGCCGGGATCAACGTGAATCCGGGGCAGATGACGCTGGTGGAGGCCACGGTCGGCCAGGCCAGCGCGGCGCAGACGGCCACCATTACCAATACCAGCAGCTTGAACGCCGCCGGGCTGACGCTGACGGTGACGGCTCCGTTCAGCCTGACGCAGAACACCTGCGGCACCAGCCTTGCCGCCGGAGCGAGCTGCTCGGCGGGGGTGGTGTTTACGCCCACGGCCAACGGCACGGTCGCGGGCACGTTGACGATCGGCTCCTCGACGTTGAATTCGGCCACGCTGGTGCTGACCGGGACGGGCGGACTGGCGGGAGCGGTGGGGCTGCAGCCCGCGCTGCTGAACTTTTCGACCACGGGAGTGGGGGTGGCCAGCAGCGCCCAAACCGTGACCCTGACCAACTCGATGCGCCGTGACGCTGACCGATCTTGTCCTGAGCGTTTCATCCGGGTTCCAACTGGCTGGGAACACGTGTTCCACGACGCTCGGGCCGGGGGCGAGCTGCACGGCGGGGGTCGTGTTTGCACCGGCCAGCGCCGGCGAGAAGACGGGGAATCTGACGGTGGCGAGCTCCGCGCTGGGGGCCAGCGTGCAGGCGCCGCTTTCGGGGATGGGGTTCGATTTCACGAATACGCTCACCGGGCAGGCGAGCCAGAGCGTGGCCAGTGGCCAGACCGCCGACTATACGCTGGCGCTGACGCCGCTGGGCGGCTCGACGGGGACCTTCACATTTCAGTGCAGCGGGCTGCCGGCCAACACGGTCTGTGTCTTCAACCCCGCCAGCGAATCGGTTGCCGCCAACACCACCGGCAATGTGACGGTGGAGGTGGAAACCGGGCACTCGCTGACGGTTTCGCAAGCGGGGCGGCCGCTGGGGTGGGGCGCGGTTCCCATCGCCTGCGGGCTGCTGCTGCTGCCGCTGGGGTGGAGACGCCGCTGGAGGGCGCTGCTTCTGGCGATGGTGCTGGCCATTCTGGCCGGCGGAGTGTCGAGTTGCGCAGGGGCGGGCGGAGGTTCGCTGGGGACGGGCGGCTCGGGGGGGGCGGGCAGCACCAATACGCCGGCCGGGACGTATTCGATTCCCGTGACCGCGACCGCGAACGGGGTGTCGCACAAAGTGACGCTGTCGCTGACCGTGGATTAGGGCCCGTGCCCGCGCGGGGGGGGGGGCAAGTGGAGACGGGCTATACTCTAACTTCGAGCCCCGGCAGGAATGGGGTGAGGCGAGTTTTCAGGAAGGCCTGGGGCCGAGAGGTCCGGCGAAGGGGAGTCGCGCGAAATGACCGCCAAAGTGACCGTGGAAGACGTGGAGCGCGTGGCCGAGCTGGCGCATCTGGAGCTGACGCCGGCCGAGTCCGGGCGGATGCTGCAGGACCTGAACGCGATTCTCGAGTACGTGGGCGAGTTGAACGAGCTGAATACGGCGGGCGTGGCGCCGCTGGCCCAGGCGAGCGAGCTGCTGAGTGAGCTGTCGGGCGCGGGCGTGGCGAGCGCGCTGCGGGCGGATGAGACGCTGCCTTCGCTGGATCGCGCCGTGGTGATGCAGCAGGCGCCGGAGACCGACCAGGTCTACTTCAAGGTGCCCAAGGTGATTGAGCGCTAAAGGTGATTGAGCGCTAAAGATTATTGCGCGAGAGCGGCGGCTGCAGAGCCGCACCCAGGATTGAACCCAGGCCGCAGGAGGCCCCAGGACCGGCCCCGGAGAGGAAAGCCCGATTGCCCAGCAAAACCAGCACCCCAGAGACCTATGTTGAGAAGCCGAAGACCCTTGCGGAACTGCGGGAGGGGATTGCCGCGGGCCGGGTGAAGGCGGTGGATCTTGCCGGCGGCTATTACGCGCGGATCGAGAAGAAGAATCCGCGGCTGAACGTTTACCTGAGCCTGACGAAGGAGCGCGCGCTGGAGCAGGCGGCGCGGGTGGACGGGTTGGCGGCCAAGGGCGATCCTCTCCCGGCGCTGGCCGGGATTCCGGTGGGCATCAAGGACGTGCTGGTGATGCGCGGGGCCGCGGCCACGGCGGGATCGAAGATTCTGGAGGGCTACCGGCCTCCGTACGACGCGACGGCGGTGACGAAGCTGGAGGCGGCGGGCGCGGTGCTGCTGGGCAAGGTGAACTGCGACGAGTTTGCCATGGGCTCGTCGAACGAGAACTCGGCATATGGGCCGGTGCGGAATCCGGTGGACACGGAGCGGGTTCCGGGCGGGTCGAGCGGGGGGTCGGCGGCGGCGGTGGCGGCGAATCTGGCGGTAGGCACGCTGGGGTCCGACACGGGCGGGTCGATTCGCCAGCCGGCGAGTTTTTGCGGGGTGGTGGGCGTGCTGCCGACGTACGGGCGGGTCTCGCGCTACGGGCTGATCGCGTTTGCTTCGTCGCTGGACCGGGTGGGGCCGTTTGCGGCCAATGTGCGCGACGCGGCGACGATGTTGGGGGTGATTGCGGGGCACGATCCGAAGGACGCGACCAGCTCGCCGGCTCCGGTGCCGGACTACGCGGCGGAGAGCGACAGGCCGGTGAAAGGGCTGCGCATCGGGGTGCCGGCAGAGTATTTCGGCGAGGGGCTGGACGCGGAAGTGCGTGCGAAGATTGAATCCGGCATTGCCGCGCTGCAGGCGGCCGGGTGCACGGTGAAGCCGGTTTCGCTGCCGCACACCAAATACGCGATTCCGACCTACTATCTGGTGGCGACGGCCGAGGCCAGCGCCAACCTGGCGCGGTTTGACGGAGTGCGCTACGGCTACCGTTCGCCGCAGTCGGCGACCCTGTCGGACATGTACAGCCACTCGCGCGACGAGGCCTTCGGCGCGGAGGTGAAGCGGCGCATTTTGCTGGGGACGTATGCGCTGAGCGCGGGCTACTACGACGCCTATTACCTGAAAGCGCAGCAGGTGCGGCGGTTGCTGGCCGAGGAGTTTCTGCGGGCGTTTGCCGAGGTGGATGCGATCGTGACGCCGACCGCGCCGACGCCGGCCTTCAAGCTGGGCGAGAAGGCAGACGATCCGCTGGCGATGTATCTGGCGGACATTTATACGGTGACGGCGAGTTTGGCGGGGATCTGCGGGGTGACGGTGCCGTGTGGCTCGACGCAGGCGGGGCTGCCGGTGGGGATGCAGGTGCTGGCGGCGCATTTGAATGAGGGGACGGCCTTCCGCGTGGCGCGGGCGGTGGAGGCTGCGCAGGGGTAGGAGCGTGATGGGAATGCGGATACGGCGGCTGAATGCGGTTGCGGCGCTGCTGGCGCTGCTGGCGGGTGTGCCCCAGGCGCAGGCGACGCCGCGCAAGGCTAGGGCGCACAGCGTGTTTCTGGGGGGGGTGAAGAAGGTGCCCTACTCGAAGGCGGGCGACCCGGCGGGGGCGGCGGCGGGCGAGACGGAGCTGAAGGTTCGCGCGCTGCTGGTGGACGGGGCGGTGAAGGAGTGGATCACGGGCGAGACCCACGACGTGACCCGGCGCAGCTTTGTGGTGCGGCGGGCGCTGCGGCTGAACGACAGCCTGCCCAGCGACACGCAGGACCACTGGGTGTGGCAGCGCGGGCCATGGCTGCTGGTGGACCGGGTGACGGGCCACATGACCGCGCTCAAGCTGCCGCATTACGACCCCGGCGTGAGCCAGGTGAGCTGGTTTCGCGACTATGCGGCCTACTGCGGCGTGACGGCCAGCGGCAAGAGCCTCTACGCGGTGGTGGCGCAGCTGGCGGTGCGCAAGCCGCTGCTGTCCAGAAAGCTGGCGGCGTTCGATCCCGAGAAGCATCCCGATCCGGCGTGCGGCGAGCCGGAGTGGCAGCGCGAGCCGCTGCGGGTGACGTTTCATCCGGCGGGGAAGGATGCGGTGGGCTTTGACATCGTGCCCGGCTCGGCGGTGCTGGTGGAAGACTCCGGCACGGAGCCGGGGGAGCCGGCGGCCCCGCCGAAGTAGCGAGTGAGGGGAAAAATGGAATCTCTCGACGAGCTTTTGGAGAAGGCGGAGGCGGCGCACGGGCACCTGTGCGCGGGACAGATTCTGGGCGTGCGCATGGCGCTGCTGGGGCTGGAGCGGCTGGGGATTCAGGACCCGCGCGGGGCGGACCGCAAGCGGCTGGTGACGTATGTCGAGATCGACCGCTGCGCCACGGACGCCATCGCCCTGGTGACCGGCTGCCGGCTGGGCAAGCGGACGCTGAAGCTGCGCGACTGGGGGAAAATGGCGGCCACGTTTGTCGATCTGGACGCGGGGCGCGGGGTGCGGATTGTGGCGCTGGACGGGTCGCGGGAGCTGGCGCGCGCGCGCTATCCGCACATCGCGACGAAGAACGGGCAGCAGATGGCGGCGTATCGCGAGTTGCCGGACGCGGAGCTGTTCAGCGCGCAGTGGGTGCGGGTGACGGTGGACCCGGCGGAGCTGCCCGGACACAGGGGCGAGCGCGTGGTGTGCCCGCGGTGCGGAGAGGGCGTGAATTTTGGCCGCTTTGCGGAGCGGGCGGGCGAGCGCTTGTGCCTGAGCTGCGCCAGGCCGGAGCTGCGGTACTGGGAGGCGGAGGACGGGGAACAGGGCGACGCCAAAGCAGCGCCGGGGGCCGAAAACCGGCTGAAAGGCGCACCTGACCGCTGAGTGCTGAGGCCGGACTCGCGCGGGCCTCCTTGACACGTCCACGTCTGCGCGTTTCTTATCTCCTTAGGCCTTCTTCATGGATTCGACCAGGAGTGTGCGCGGCGAAAGCAGCGAGGCTTTCCGGGGCGGGGACAGGAAGAAGACTGTGTCGAACAGGAAGCAAACGGTAGCGGGGTTGAAGGATTGAAGCGGGCGCGGGGCTGAGATTCAGTTGCCGGCGCGCGGCAGCCTGGCCCTCCTTCCAGAGCCTGAGCCGGAAACATCGGGAGGCCAGGAACATTCCCGGAGACAAATTTTTTCAGGCACCCGGCATCAGGCCGGGCACGCCTGTGCCCTGAGCGGGAGCAGAGGTTTGCGGCCGGGGCGAGCAAAGGACGAGTGTGGCAACGAGTTTGGCATTTTTTGCGGCAGCGGCCGCCGGAGCAGGCGGCAGCAGCATTCCAATGCTCCTGCCGCTGCTTTTGATCCCGGTCCTGTACATGGTGATGATCCGCCCGCAGCAGAAGCGGCAAAAACAGTGGCAGCAGATGCTGGGCAGCATCAAGACGGGCGACCGGGTGACCACGGCGGGAGGCATCCGCGGCATTATTCTTTCCATCAAGGACGATGTAATCATCATCCGCGTGGCCCCGGACAATCTGAAGCTGGAAGTGGCCAAGAGCGCGATCGCCTCGGTGACTACCCAGGAAAGCTCTTCGGGATCTTGATTTTTTGGACCGGCCGTAACATCTTCCGAGCAGAGAAGTGGAAAAATGAAGAAAAATCTCAATAAGAAAATTGCGCTGATCGTTGCCTTCCTGGTGGTTTGCCTGTATGGCATCTTCGGAGTGCCTTCCGGCTTGAGCGGCAAGGCTCTGATGGCGGGGATGACCAAGCGGATTCATCTTGGCCTTGACCTTCAGGGCGGCGTGCACCTGATTTTGCAGGTGGTGGTGTCCGAGGCGGTGAATGACGAGACGGACAACACGATGGCGCGGCTGCAGCAGGACTTGAAAACGGCGCACCTGACGTTTTCGCAGATCTACAAGCCCGATCCCAAGAACCCTGCGTTGATTCGTGTGGAGGGGACGGCGCCGGACCAGGCGAGCGCGGTGCGGGCCATGCTGGACTCCAAATACTCGACCGAATACGACGTGGCCAGCGGCTCGGACAACAGCTACGCGGTGACCATGAAGCCCCTGGTGGAGAAGGCTCTCGAAGAGAAGACGGACCAGCAGGCGATCGAGACCATTCGCGACCGCGTGGACACGCTGGGCGTGAGTGAGCCGGTGATTGCCCCGTACGGCCTGGGCGACAACCAGATCCTGGTGGAGTTGCCCGGCATCAGCGACCTGGACCGGGTGAAAACCATCATCCAGTCCACGGCGCGGCTGGAGATTCACGCCGTGGTGGGCGGCCCCTACCCGGATGAGCAGACGGCCCTGGCCAGCGTGGGCGGAGCAGTTCCGCCGGATGAGGAGTTGGTGCATGGCTCCGGGGCGCTGGCGACGGGTTCGGACGCGGACAGCGTCTACGTGTTGCAGCGGGTTTCGATTGTGGCCGGCAGCGACTTCCGCTCCGCCGACCCGACCACGAATTCCAATACCGGCCAGCGGCAGGTGCAGTTCACGCTGACCAACGAGGCCGGCGACAAGTTTTACGACTACACCAGCCACAACGTGGGCCGCAGCATGGCGGTGGTTCTGGGAGGGCGGGTGCGCGAGGTGGCCGTTATCAAGAACGCCATCCGCGACACGGGCGTGATTGAGGGCAGCTTCTCGGCGGACGAAGTCGAGGTGCTGTCGAAGATGCTGCGCACCGGGGCGCTGCCGGCCTCGCTGAATTACCTTGAGACGCGCACGGTGGGTGCTTCGCTGGGCGCGGACTCGATTCGCGAGGGAGTGACGGCGGCGATCGTAGGCGTGCTGGTGGTGATGGCCTTCATGCTGATCTATTACCGGGGGTCGGGCATCAACGCCAACCTGGCGCTGTTTTTGAACCTGGTCATCCTGTTGGGCTTCATGGGCTTTTTCAGCGCCACGCTTACGCTGCCCGGCATTGCCGGAGTGATTCTGACCATCGGCATGGGCGTGGATTCGAACGTGCTGATCTTTGAGCGAATCCGCGAAGAGGTGCGAGGGGGCAAGGCGCCCTCGGCGGCCGTAGATCAAGGCTTTGCCCACGCATGGACCACGATTTTTGATACCCACGTGACTACGATTGTGTCGGCGGCGATTCTGTTCCTGTTTGGCACGGGCCCGGTGAAGGGATTTGCGACCACCCTGACGATCGGCCTGGCGGCCAACCTGTTTACGGCGGTGTATGTCTCGCGGGTGATCTTCGAGGCTCACCTGAACCGGATGAAGCCGGGGGAATTGGTGTCCATTTAGACCTCATGCGCGAGGACGGCAGGAGCGGAAGCGGAAAACATTGAACCCCGGAGCCGGCGGGCTTCGGTATCGAGTTGGTATTCAGTTGGTACCCAGGAAGGCAGAGAACCAGTGGAACTGTTTCACAGCGTAAACGTGGATTGGCTGGGGAAGAAGTGGTACTTCCTTGCCTTTTCGATGATCTTCAGCGTGGCCGGCATCATTTCGATGGGCATGCACTGGGCGAAAATCGGCAGCCCGGTTCCGCTGGGCGTGGACTTTCGCGGCGGGACCCAGGTGGAGGTGCAGTTCAAGCAGGCGCCTGACGTGGAAAAGATCCGCCAGTCGATCGCGGCGGCCGACATCAAGGGCGCGACCATCGTGAACTACGACGTGGCGGCTGCGCACGAGGTGCTGATCGGCCTGCCGGAGCAGTTCAACGAGAGTTCGCTGGACACCGGCCGGCAGAGGATTGTCGACGCCCTGCAGGCCCAGTTCGGCGGCACCTTCACGGTGCGCAACGTGCAGGTGGTGGGGCCCACGGTGGGCCACCAGCTGGAGGGCCAGGCTCTGCGGGCCACGCTTTACTCGCTGCTGGGCATGCTGATCTACCTCTGGTTTCGTTTCCAACTGATTTACGGAGTGGCGGCAGTGGTTGCCTGCTTCCATGACACGCTGATTACCGTGGGAGCCTTCGCGCTCACCAACCGGGAGATCAGCCTCACCGTCATCGCCGCCATTCTCACGCTGGTCGGCTACTCGATGAACGACACCATCGTGGTGTTCGACCGTATCCGCGAAAACCTGCGGCTGAGCCGGCGCGAGGCGCTGCCGGACGTGGTGAACCGGGCCATCAACCAGACGTTGAGCCGGACGGTTCTGACCTCGGGACTGACCTTTCTGACGGTACTTTCGCTGCTCATCTTCGGGGGCCAGGTACTGCGCAATTTTTCTTTCGCGCTGGTGATTGGTATTCTCATTGGCACGTATTCTTCGATCGCGGTGGCGGCGCCGATGCTGGTGGCATGGCAGGAGTGGCGCTCCAAGCGCGGCAAGGCCGCGGTGCTGCCTGCCGCCAAGCGCTCAAGAGCATAGCGGATTTCGATTGCAGTTGCACCGTTTTTGCGACACGTTTTGCAAGTGAGTCGCGGTTCTGATATAGGTGGAACACGATTCTGTTTTGCAGTTTTGATGCCTGGGAACATTTCAAGTTCCAGCGGTGTCTAAATAGTGGTAACCAACACCCGATTCGAGGTTGGCCATGTTTGAAGATTCCACGTTTGAATCCGCGGGCAGGATCAAGAGCAAGAGCAGGTATTGGATGTTGGCAACCTTCATCCTAAACGGCTCCATTCTGCTGCTCCTGGTCCTGCTTCCGCTGATCTATCCTGAGTCGCTGCCTGCGGCGTTGACAGCGACGATTTTGACTGTCCCTCCACCGCCTCCACCGCCTCCTCCGCCTCCTCCGCCGCCAGAGGTGCATGTGGTCCGGGTGCAGCCGCAGATGATGAACAATCAGCTGACGGCTCCCACGCGGATTCCGAAAAACATCGCGATGGTAAGCGAGAAGGAAGCGCCCACGTCCAGCATCGGTGTTGCCGGTATGGAAGGCCTGGGCGCCAATATGGGTAACGTGTTCGGCAACGAGAAGCCCCAGGTGAAGGCCGCGCCGCCCAAGAAGGTAAACATTTCGGCGGGCGTCGCCATCGGCATGCTGGTCCAGAAGACCCAGCCCATTTATCCTCCGATCGCCAAGGCTGCTCGCGTCTCCGGCACTGTGATTCTGCAGGCCACCATCTCCAAGGCCGGAACCATTACCAATCTGCACGTGGTCAGCGGACCGGCCATGCTGCAGCAGGCGGCTCTGGACGCGGTCAAGACCTGGCGCTATCGGCCCTACCTGCTTAACAACGAACCTGTAGAAGTCGAGACCACCATCAACGTCATCTTCAGTCTGGGTGGATGAGATGTATTCTGGCCCTGTCCCACGTCCATGGGAAAGGGCCTTGCCTTTGACCTGAATGCGAATCCGGAAAGAGCCGCATTCCCAGCAACCGTAAGGCAGTCGCAGTTCACAAGAAACTCCTTAGGAGGAACGATTCAGTGATTCTCGCTCAGCTCTCACATTTCGCTTCGCATACGCTCAGCACCCTGGCGATGTTCCAGGAAGATCAGACGGTCAGCTTCAGCCCCATGGGGCTGTGGGACCACATGGCTTGGTTGGCCCGCGCTGTAGCCATTGTTCTTTTCGTCGAGTCCATCTGGTCTTTGGCCGTGATGATCGACCGTTACCTGTACTTCTCCTCCGCCCGCAAGCAGTCGCGGGAGTTCGCACCGAAGGTTGCCGGAGCCCTGAAGGACAGCAAGCTGGAAGAGGCGATCAAGATCGCCGATCGCAGCAAGAAGTCTCACCTTGCCGAAGTGGTAACCGCCGGCCTGCAGGAGTTCCGCGCTTCGGGCGGAGTGGCCACGGAGAACACCATCGCGAGCTCTCAGCGCGCTCTGGAGCGGGCCGAGGCCATCGTGCATGCCAAGCTGAAGCGGGGCCTTGCGGTGCTGGCCACCATCGGCTCCACGGCGCCGTTCGTGGGCCTGTTTGGAACCGTCATCGGCATTCTGCACGCTTTCCAGCAGATCGCCACAATGAAGACCTCGGGTATCGGCGCGGTCGCCGGTGGTATTTCCGAAGCCCTGGTCACCACGGCATTTGGCCTGCTTGTCGCCATCCCCGCCGTTATGGCCTTCAACTACTTCACTGGACGTGTCGAGTCTTTCGACGTGGAGATGGACAACTCCTCGAGCGAACTGGTCGACTACTTCATCAAGCAGAGCAGCAAGCGCTAAGCGGCACAGCGGTCGGCTCGAGCGGGAAGTTGCGGGGGGCAGGAGAGCGAACTCTCCTGCCTGCCGCTTTCAACCTGCCTCGGCTATGTGATTCAAGGGCACGCCGGAAGCCAGCCGGAACCAAAAAATTCAAAGGCACGGAGTTCCACAAATGGCAATCGCAGTTCGCAACGAAGGCGCGAAGATCAACTCCAACATCAACGTGACCCCGATGGTGGACGTGATGCTGGTGCTGCTGATCATCTTCATGGTCATCACGCCCATGCTTCAGAACAAGGTGGCCATCGATATGGCCAAGGTGGAAAACGCCATTTCCATGCCGGACGCCGACAAGGACGATGCCATTGTCGTTGCCATCACGCGTGACGGGGGCGTATTCCTGGGCCAGAACAAGGTCGCACTCAGCGAGCTTGGTACCCAGGTCAGCACCAAGTTGACCGACACGCCCGGAAAGACGATCTTCATCCGCGCGGACGCGCGCGCGCAGTACCGGGCGGTGGAAGACGCCATTGACGCGGTGCGCACATCCGGAGTGGATCAGGTAGGGCTGTTGACGCAGAAGAAGGAAGGCAACCTCGCCGGCGGTGAGTGATCGTTTTACCCTTGCGAGTCCCTGTAACGATTTGCAGTAAACGAGGAGTTTGAAGCCATGTCAATGACTACCGGAAGCGGCGAGGGAGGCTACTCGTCCGACATCAACGTAACGCCCATGATCGACATTCTGCTGGTGCTTTTGATCATCTTCATGGTGATTGTGCCGGTGACGCCCAAGGGCCTGGAAGCGCTGGTTCCACAGCCGCCAAAGAACCCGCAGCAGCAGCAGCCGAATGACCGGACGATCGTGGTGCAGATTCTGTACCGGCCGGGTCAGGCGCCGGCGTACAAGATCAATGAGACGGATGTCACCCACGCCGAGTTGCTTTCCAGGCTGACGGATATTTATGCGAACCGCGCCGAGCGAGTGATGTTTGTGAAGGGCGACGACGATCTGGATTTCCGTTATGTGGCCGACGTGATCGACATTGGCCGCTCGGCCAACGTGGACCACATCGGCTTGATGACGCCGAAGATTCTGGCGGGTCAGTAGCCGGTCTGGCCGGGCTCGGGTCCCGGGCGGCGATCACCGGCAGAAATGCCGAAGCCGGCGACGGGCCGATTCGCGGCCAGAACGGGCGGCGTGGCACTGAGTTCGGGTTGGACAACAAGCGTTGGATGGGCAGTGGAGAAAGATCAGTCTGTACTTGGGAGCCAGCTGTTCGGGCGGCAGGAGTCAGGGCTGAAAACAGGAGTACAATTTTTTCATCCTGGTTTCGGAAACTCCCGCCCGCGGCCAGCCGTTACGAGATTCCAGGCGCGCAACAGATAGGCACGACCTGAAGGAGAAGATACGAACATGAATCGACCCGCACGTATTACGGCGCTCGCGGTTTTTCTGGCCGGCATGGTGCTTGCCATGAGCGGGTGCAGCCGCCTGGCAGCCCGTGATCAGTTGAACAAGGGAGTAGACGCTTACAAGAGCGGAAGATATGAAGAGGCAATCGGGCACTTCCAGAGGGCCACGGAACTGGACCCGTCTCTTCCCATGGCGAAGAGCTATCTGGCGACCGCGCTGTCACAGAACATCGTTCCTGGACTGAATACTCCGGAAAACCTGAAGACCGCACAACAGGCGATCAGTATCTTCCAGCAGGTTCTGGACAAGGCCCCTGACGATGTAAACAGCATGAAGCAGATTGCGGGCATTTATTTCAACATCAAGAAGCTGCAGGACGCCAAGACCTGGCAGATGAAGGTTTTGGCGGTCGCCCCCAAGGATCCTGAGGCCGCCTATACGGTCGGCGTGATTGACTGGACGCTGGCTCACGAGAACGTGCTCAAGGAACTTGCGCCGGCCAATTTCAACGATGACGGGGAGGGCAACACAAAAGTCCCCAAGAAGATCATGGACGTCATCAAGGAGGAGAATGCTCCCCTGGTTGAAGAAGCCCTGCAGTACCTGAATCAGGCAGTGGAGAATCGCGCCAACTATGACGATGCAATGGCCTACCTGAACCTGGTTTACAGGCGGAAGGCAGACTTGGACTTCGGAAATGCGGCGGCGGTCAAGGATGATCTGGCGCAGGCTGACGCGTGGCGCACCAATGCCATGGGAACCCGCAAGGCCAATGAAGCGAAGAAGGCTCAGGGGCCCGGCGGCATCACGATGGATTCAAACGGCAACATGAAGTAGCTTTCATGCGCCGCGATGTGAGCAAGAAAACGGCCCCCGTTGCTTTTGGGGGCCGTCTTCTTTTGCCCCTCATCTGCTTGAGGTTCGAGGTGTGCGATGTCCGGGTATCTTCTCAGCCGTACCGTCTTTCCATCCGCTCTGGCCTTCATTTTTCTTTGCGCCGGCGCCGCCGCCGTTGCCCGCGGCCAGACGATTCTCGGGGAGGTTCCTCATCCGGCGGCGATGCAAGTCGAGCGCACTGCGGGGGGAATGACCGCGCGCAACGACCGCGAAGAGCTTGCGGTGACAGTCTGCGGCGATTCGCTTGTGCACGTTGTCGCCAGGCCCATCCACGGGGCTGCTTTTGTGGAGAAGCAACCGTGGATGCGCGACCCGGCAGTCGCCTGCCCCGGCGCCCCTTTTGAATTCAGCCAATCGGGCGATGAAGCGGCTCTCTCCACCGCGCGCTTGAGGGTCACCTTGTCGGCGGAGCGGGGCAGCCTGAGTTTCAAGACCAGGCAGGGGGAAGCGCTGCTGCGGGAAAACGAAAGTCTGCCGCGCACGTACGACAACGGCCCGGACTGGACACGCGGGCTGTACCAGGTGACGGACCGCTTCTCTCCGGACGCGGTGGAAGCCTTCTACGGGCTCGGCCAGCACCAGAGCGGGCTGTTCAACTATCGCGGCAGCACGGTGGAACTGGGGCAGAACAACACCGACGTCGCCATTCCGCTGCTGGTGTCGAGCAAAGGCTACGCGATTCTGTGGAACACGGCTTCGTTCACTTACGTGGACAACCGTTTTCCGCTGGAGCTTTCCTTTGCCTCGATGGCCGGCGGGGCGGTGGACTACTACGTGCTTTATGGCCCGGAGATGGACCGGATCATTCACGAGTACCGCACCATGACCGGGCATGCGCCGCTGTTTCCGCAGTGGGCTTACGGGCTGTTTCAGTCCAAGGACCGCTACATTTCGCAGGCTGAGATTCTCGGCATTGCCGGCCAATATCGCGCGCGGCACATTCCTCTGGACGCCATCGTGCAGGACTGGTTCTGGTGGAAGCCGGGCGGGGAGGGCGACCCGGAGTTCAATCGCAATTTCACCGATGTCCCCGGTGAGTTGAAGACGCTGCATGACGAGCATGTGCACGCCATGATCTCGGTGTGGGGATTGATGGACACGACGTCGAAGAACTACCAGGAGATCAAGCGCCGGGGCTTCGAGATTCCGGGGACACATGTCTACGATCCGACCAACCCGGCGGCGCGGCAGTTCTTCTGGGATCAGCTGGTGGGGAAGCTGTTTGCGCAGGGGTGGGATGCCTTCTGGCTGGACAGCGCGGAGCCGGAGGAATATTGGCCGCACATGGGCGACGCGATCCTGCGCGATAAGGAGCTGCATATCGGCAGCGGCGCCGAATACACAAATCTTTTTCCGCTGGAGCATACCGGGGGCGTGCAGGAGCATTGGAAGCAGGCCAACCCCGGCAAGCGCGTCTTTCTGCTGACCCGGTCGGCGTTTCTGGGCCAGCAGCGCAACGGGGCCACGGTGTGGTCAGGAGACGTGTACAGCACCTGGTGGGGGCTGCGCCACCAGATTGCCGCGGGGCTGAACATGGCGCTTTCGGGATATCCGTACTGGACGACCGACATTGGCGGCTACTG
This sequence comes from uncultured Acidobacteriaceae bacterium, assembly GCA_963716385.1. GTDB lineage: Bacteria > Acidobacteriota > Terriglobia > Terriglobales > Acidobacteriaceae > Telmatobacter. The sequence goes on along the minus strand of OY970305.1, from coordinate 3,539,272 downwards.
GCAGCCTTTCCCTCGTCCGCCCAGCGACCCGGCCTATCAGGAGCTGTATGCGCGCTGGTTCGAGTTCGGGGCGTTCTGCCCGGTGTTTCGCACCCACGGCCACCGGGACCACAACGAACTTTGGACCTACGACCGGGTCTATCCGGCCCTGCTGGAGTTTGACAGGCTGCGCTACCGTCTGCTGCCCTATGTTTACTCTCAGGCGTGGAAGGTGACGAGCGAGGACTATACGATTCAGCGTCCGCTGGTGATGGACTTCAGAGAGGATCCGGCTACCTGGGAGATTGGCGATGAATTTCTTTTCGGTCCGGCGCTGCTGGTGAGTCCGGTGACCAGGGAGCACGCTACCGAGCGCACGGTCTATCTGCCGGCATCCGCGGCCTGGTATGACTTCTGGACGGGGGAGCGCACCGCAGGCGGGCGGGAGGTGGTTCAGTCCGCGCCGATCGACAGGATTCCGCTGGACGTGCGCGCGGGGTCCATTCTGCCGCTGGGTCCGGCGATCGAGTATGCGGGGCAGGCGGCCGATCCCATCGAACTGCGCATTTATCCTGGCGCGGATGGGGACTTCACGCTGTATGAGGACGCGGGGGACGGCTATGGGTACGAGCAGGGAGCGCGCGCGCTTACGCCGATCCATTGGGACGACGCCCATCGCACGCTGACCGTCGGCGCGCGCGAAGGCAGCTATGCGGGAATGGCCGCGGGGCACACGTTGGATGTGGTGATTGTGGGCAAACGCCACGGCGTGGGGCCGGAAGCGACGCGCACTCCGGACAAAACCATCCGCTACACGGGCGCGAAGACGATCGCGAAGTTTTGAGCGGGAGCCGCGGGGCGCGCTAGTGCGCGCCGCTCTTGAGGATCTGCTCGGCGTAGTAGTTGCGGATCTTGGCCTGGTCGTGGAGGGTTTCGAAGTAGGCATTCTTGAGCAACTGAGAGTGCGCGTCGCGCAACTGCTGGCGGATGGCCTGCTGCACGCGCGGATCGTTCATTTCACGCTGCCCGGCCGGCTCGCGGCCGATGAGCTTGTAGATGGCATAGCCGATGATCCTGTGGCCTGGACCGGTGTTCTCATAGATGGGCAGCGGATCGGTGATCTCACCCGGCTTGAGATTGCTGATGGCGTTGTAGGCCTCGGGATCGCCATGCAGGGCCGACTCGCCCACGAAGCCCATATCGCCGCCATTGGAGGCGGTGTTGGCATTGTCGGAGAACTGGATGGCCACAGAGCCAAAATCTTCGCCGCTCTTGAGGCGGTTATAGAGGGTTTGAATCTTCTTCTTGGCGTCGGCCTCGCTGAAGGCCTTGTTTTGCAGGTTTCCTGTCTGCGACGTGGGCACGGCGCTGGCCACGATCTGCGCCAGGTGGTATTGGGGCTCAATCAGGTTGAATTCGGCCTTGTGCGCCGCATAGTAGCTGCTGATGTCAGCGTCGGTGATGTTGATCTTTGACTCGATCTCCTTGTTCAGCAACTTCTCCTGCGTCAGGGAGCGGCGCAGGTCGCGCTTGAGGTCGTCGAGCGTGATGTTGCGCTGCTTGAGCTGGCGGTCGAACTCCTCCTGCGTATAGGGCGCCTTCATCTCGATCAGTTTGGCGTTGACGTCCTCATCGGTGGCGGCGAGGTTGAGCTTGGCGGCGCGCTGCTGGAGGATTTCGTCCTGGATCAACTGGTGGAGGATGTTGAGGCGGACGATGTCGGACTGTTCGGGGCTGAGTTCCTGGGGATTGGCGCCGAGGCTCGCTTTGTAGTACTTCTCCACCTCCGCGCGCGTGATCTCCTTGCCGTTCACGGTAGCCATGACATCGGGAGAGGGGGCGCGATGGCAGCCGGCGAGGGCGGCCAAAAGCAGCCCGCTGGCGAGGAGAGGGACGGCAAAACGGCGGCGCTGACGTGAAAGAGCTTGGACTTGCAACCTGCATTCTCCTACGGAGCCGCAAGCGACCCCCGTGTTTCAGGATAAATCCTCGGGCCCGGGCGGCGATACGGCAGACTGGCTTTGCTGGCTGGCGTATCGCGAACTCCTATTTGCCCTTCGCACCCGCAGTGCCCGCGGGCTGCGCCGGCGCGGTTACGGGCGGCTGCTCGCCGGCGGCGCGCAAAGCGCGGTCAATGACCATCCAAAGCTGATCCTCGGGGATGGCGCCGCTGATGCGCTCGCCATCGATAAACAGCGCCGGAGTTCCATCCACGCCCAGGGTGTCGGCTTCCTTGGCAGACTCTCGCACCGCAGTTTCGTCCTGTTTAGCGAGGCAGGCGTCGAGTTTGGGCGCGTCGAGTTTGGCCAGCGTGGCTTCCTGGCGGGCGATGCGGTCGAGCGCGGCAAAACTCTTGGTCACGTTCCGGTCTTCGCCGTTGATCTCCTGGCCGTGGGAGTGGAGGTAATCCACATAGGTCCAGTAGACGTTGCCGCTCTGCGCGGCCAGGCAGTTGGCGTCCACGGCGGCGTGCATGGCCCAGGGATGCAGCTCGGTGAGCGGATCGTCCTTGTAAATGAAGCGGACCTTGTCCTTGTAGTGCTCGAGCGTAGAGGGAAACAGCGACTCATGCATGCGCGCGCAGTAGGGGCACTCCAGGTCGTCGAAGTTGACGACCGTGACCCTGGCGTCGGGGTTGCCGCGGATGGGGCGGCCGGCTACGTCGATGTTGAAGACGGGATTTTTGGCCAGATCAAAGGTTTCCAGGCGGGCCAGGGTCTTGCCGTCGGTGGAGATGAGAAACTCGGACACCGAGGATTTGGAACCGCGGGAGAACGTGACGGGCAGGGTGTCATAGCCCGCCATCTGGCTTGGCTTGCGGGCGCCGATGGTGACGGTGTAGTCCTGGGGCACGTTGAACTGGGAGCGAACCAAGACCTCGATGCGCCGGTTGAGGGCGAGGTCGGGCGCACTTTGCGCGGGGGGCTGGGCTTTGCAGCCGACGGCCAGGCCAAGCACGAGCAGGCCGGCGAGAAAGTGAAAGCGAGACAATAGGGATTCCTCTCAGGAAAGGATACTCCACCGGGGCCAGTTTTCGGGCCCAGGATGAACCTCCGGTTGAGCCTCGAAATGAACCTTTGCCGGGGTTCTATTCAAGTGGACGCGGGAGCTGGGAAAAGGCAAACAGGCCCTAATATGCAGGCGGCTGGGCGGGGTCGCGGAAGACGGTTTTGGCGCGGCTGATGTCGCCGACGGATCCGAAGTTGGCCAGGGTGAAGCTGTAGAGATACTGGGTCTCGTCGCGCACCGAGCCGAGGGCGAAGCGGCGGTAGCCGAGGCTGAGGCCGCAGCAGTTCCAGTTGTACACGGCCTGGATTCCGGCATACTGCAGGGCGCCGTGGACGAAGTCGTAGCCTCCGTTGGCGGCGAGGTTGAAGCCCGCTGCGTTGGGCTTGCCGATCTGCAGAAACGGCTGAAGTTGCTGGCTCTGAATGGTGGAGGCGGCGCTGCCCTGCTCGTCGACGGCGTTGAGGAGGGAGTGGCCGAGGCCGACGGTGGTGGGGCCCCAACTGTAGCCGGCATAGAGGTTGTCGGCGCCCAGACGGCCGCCCCTGGGGTCGTAATCCATGTCCCACTCGATGCGCAGGTTGTTGATGGCGTCGAAGCGGAGGCGCGAGGTGATGGGCGCGAGGTTGCGGGGCACGGTGAGGAAGGAGATGCCGCTCATGTCGAGGGTGGCGTCGAAGACGTTGCGGCGGTTGGCGATGAGCGCGCCGCCGAAGTTGGGGTCGATGAAAAACTTTTGCGCAATCTGCCAGCTGGCCCACTCGCGGGCGGGGGCCGGGCAGGCGGCGGGCGCCAGCTCGGCGTCGTCTTTGGCGCATGGCTGCTGCTTGAGCGGGCGCAGGTAGAAGCGCTGCGTGAGCGAGAAGCCCGCTTCATGGGTGTCGGTGGCGATGTCGGAGGTGTCGGCGAGCAGCACGTTGCGGGCCTGGGAACCGATGCCGCCCACGAATCTGTAGGTGAACTCGGGCTCGATGACGTGGCGCAATTCGCGATTCCAGCGGCGCAGGGTGAATTCCCGCTCCAGCGCCGGAGCCCGGACATCCACGGATGCCTCAAAATCGGCGCGGTTGAGGGGAGCGTGGCTGAGGTAGGGCGTTCCGCCGTTGGCGCCGGTCAGATCGGGCGTCTGGCTGCCGGAGTAGGAGGTGTCGCGCAGAGCCACTTCTGGGACGAAGCTCCAGCCGCCGGCGACGATGGGCATGGAAAGGTGGGGATAGACATCAATGCGGCCCACGTTGCGGGCATTGAATCCGGCTTCAGCGCGGCTGAGGCGGCCGATCGAAGAGCCCATCCCCCAGTAGAGCGGCGAAGCTCCGAGCGGGCGGTCGAGCACGTCGTAGCGCAGGCTGGGCAGGTGCAGAATCCTGGCCTCGTCGCCGGGGGTGGAACTGGCGAATGTCTGCAGGCGGCCCAGGTAGGCCGAGGGCACGAACCCGTTGCGCGCATGGGTGAGCGACACCGTGCTTTGCACCTCTGAACTGACGGCCTGGGTGTAGTTGTCATTGAAGACCAGCTTGTAGACATAGCTGGAAAGGTACTCGGTGTCGGCGGCGATGCGGGTGTAGGGCGAGATGTCCTGGCGGCCGAGGGCAACGACGTCGAGGCCGCCCTGATTGACGCGGCCGGTTGCCGGCGGAGTCGCCGCCACGCCGCGGTCGAGCAGGGCGTTCCAGCGCACCGAGAGAAAGTCGAGGCCGGGGCCCTTGTAGCGAAAATCGCCATTGGGGGCAAAGCCGCGCTTGGAGTAAAATTCCGACCCGACAACCATGTCCATGCTGCGATTGAGGACCACGTACACCTGTTCGCCGAAGGTGAAGCCCTTGATGGAGGAGTTGCTGACGACGGGAATGAGCAGCCCGCTCTCCCGTCCATTCACGTCCACCGGATGGCGCAGGTAGGGCAGATAGAAGACCGGAATGCCGATCACCTTGAGGACCGTGTTGGAGGTGGAGGCGTGGCCGTCGGCGACCTGAATTGCGCGCGCGATCAACTGCCAGTCGGGACGGGGCAGGCGGCAGTTGGTCATGGTGCCGTCGATGATGCGGTAGCTGCCTTCGCCGGTCTGCAGCAGCACCCTGCCGGAGAAGAGAAACGGATTGGGCGTGGAGTAGACCACGGTGCGCCCGCTTTGGCGCACTCCCAGGGAGCCGCTGACGTTGAGGAAGCGCGCCGTGTGCGTATCCAGGCGCATCTCGCCGTGCGAGGCTTCAATGTGCACGTCGGCGGGGCCGCCGGTGACCTGGAGATGGCCGTCCGCCTCGATCTCGGAAGTGGACCGGTTGTAGATCACCTTGTCGGCGCGCAGGATGTAGTCGCGATAGCGAAATTCGACGCCGCCGGTGCCGGTCCAGACGTTGCCCGCCCATGTCTGGCGGCCGGCCCTGGCCTCGACGGGTACGCCGGTCGACTTGGCGGGCTCGAGGTGTGCGACAGGCAGAATTTCCTGGCCCGGATCGTCGGGGAGTTGAGCGGCGCGGTCCTCTGCGGCGGGATGATCGGGCTCCTGCGCGGCTGGGGGTAACGCATTGGTCAACACCTGCCCCGCAAGTTGCAGGTGACAGAGGGCCAGCAGCGTGATAAACACGAAATTGCGAGGATGCATCCCAGAACCAAGCCCAGCATAGCAAATGCGGGCGATGTTGTATGGGACGCGCACCGCCGGGCTCCGGCAGCAGACCCTAGAGACGGCGTGAGAAGGGAAACTGGAGATTTGAGCACACTGGTGAGCCAGCCCGCCCCCCAACCCGCGTGGAAAGAAGAAGTGAACCGGCGCCTGGCGGCGCACAAGAACCGCAAAGGCATGTCTGTGGTAGAGCAGGATGCGTCCGCGCAGACGCGGAGCGCCGCCGGCAGCCGCGCCGCACTGGCCGCGGCTCGCGTGGCCGCCCGCTATGCCAACGCGCCGAGCTTCAGTGAAATGCAAGCCGCCGAGGCCCACGCCGCGCTACGCGCCGCCGAAGCCGCCACCCGCGCCGCCCTGAAAGCGCAGGTCGCCGCACAGGCCGCCCTCTTCCATCTGGAGACCGCAGAGCAGGAGCAGTTCTCGCGCGAAGAGGATTCCGCGATGGACATCGCCGCGGAGGAGCCGGTCGAGCTGGCAGTCCGCCAGCCATGGGAGCCCGAGGCGGACTCCGTCGCAGCTACAAGTCGGCGCCTGGAGATTCGCTGGGAGCCGGATCTGCCGGCACGTCCCGCCGGGCCGCCTGCCGCGCCGGCACGGCATGAATCAGAGGAATTCGAAACTGCGGAAGAGGTTTGGCCGACCGCGACCGGGCGGTCAGCCGATTGGGCAGCTAACCAGCCCATTGAGCCGGTGGAGCCGGCGCAGCCGATTCACGCCAACCTCATCGAGTTTCCGCGCGAACTGGTCGCCACCCGCCGCATGCGCCCGCGACTGACCCGCGCCGAACATGACGGGACCGGGGACCTGTTTGGCCAGTTGAGCATCTTCGAGGTGGATCCGAGCGCCATCTCCATCGAGCCCGAAGCGCCCACGGCCGAGGCGGAAGTGCCGGCCCCTGCGTGGAATGGCGCCGAGTGGTCGGGCATCGAGCTGGATGAACAGCCTGACGAGGACACAGAGCGGCAGGGTGAGCTTGCGCCGGCGCTGCATCTGGCGCCTTTCGGCCTGCGCCTGATGGCAATCGCGGTCGATGCGGCGTTGATTGCGGGCGCGGCCTGCGCGGTGGTTGCCGAAGCCGCGCGCCACATGCAGCATCCACCGGCCATGAAGGCTGCCGAGCTGGGCGCGATGGCCGCGCTGCTGGTGGCGGGCGTGGCGTACTACGCGCTGTTTTTTGCGCTGGCCAAAAGCACGCCGGGGATGAAGTACGCCCGCATTTCCCTGTGCACGTTTGACGACGAGATTCCGACGCCGGCACAACTGCGCGGCCGGCTGGGCGCGTTGCTGCTCTCGCTGCTGCCGGTGGGGTTGGGAGTGGCCTGGGCCATCTTCGACGATGACCATCTGGCCTGGCACGACCGGCTCTCGCGGACCTATCCGCGCAAGGACTAAGCGACGGTCCTAGGCGCCTCTGTGTGAACAAATTCCGCGGCTGACAGCGCAGCCCACTGGCCGCGCCGGCAGTTGACACGTGCGCCGGGGATTTGACGGCAGCGGGCCCCGGTCGCCGGTGAAGGTCACCGGGGCTTGCAGATCTGGGGATCCGGCTGCCGCCAGCTCATCGAGACCTGAGACGCGCAAACCGCAGAGCAAGTAACCCCGCATGCCGGCTCTCGCGCACAAAGGCGGCGACGAATCTGGCGAGGACAGTCGACTCCCCCGCGAGGTGATGCACGTCATCCTCATCTCAGGCGCTTGGGAGTCTATCGGCGGCAAACGGCTGAACATGAACCGGTTGGTCCACGGCGGGCAGGATGGGGCCACTCCGGGGCGGGCGGCGACCTGCCTCAAGGGCGGCCGAAGCGGGTCCCTTGCCGGAAGCGCAGTGAATCGCTATTCTTTGGCCCGTTCCCGTTTCTCCGTTACGAAGCGGGCTGGAATCGAGGTTCCCGATGGTTCTTCTGCGTTTGGCCATGCTTCGCGGGGTTGCGCCGCTGGCGCTGAGTTTGCTGTTGTGTGGGGGCGGAGCGCGGCTGGAGGCACAGGCTGATGCGGCGAAGACTCCGCCGCCTCCGGCGCCGCCCGCATTCAAGCCGACGCCGGAGCAACTGGCCATTCAGGCGGCTTCAGAGAAGGAGCTTCAGCGGGAGATGGGCCTGTTGGGGATCAAAGCGCTGCGGCCGGGGGTCTCGGGCGACCCCAATTCGCCCGATAGCGCCAACTATGACGAGTCGAAGGCCGATGTATATCCGAAGCTGCCCGACCCGCTGCTGCTGGAAGACGGCAAGCGGGTGACGACGGCGAAGATGTGGTGGAGCGAACGAAGGCCGCAGATTGTGGAGCTGTTCAATCGCGAGATCTATGGTGTTGTGCCTGCGCGGCTGCCCAAGGTGACTTGGGAGGTGGTGAGTGTGAAGCGCGAAAAGAACGGCGACGTGGGGGTGATTACCAAGACGCTGGTGGGCCACGTGGACAACTCGGCCGACCCGAAGATTGCGGTCAACATCGACCTGACGCTGAGCACGCCGGCGGATGCGAAGGGGCCGGTTCCGGTGATCATGGAGCTGGGCTTCAGCAAGGAATTCATGGCGATGCTGATGAAGCGGTTTCCGCAGTTTGCGCAGATGGCCGGGCCGGGGCCGAGCTGGCAGCAGCAGGTGCTGGCGCGCGGCTGGGGCTATGCGGAGTACGTGCCGACGAGCGTGCAGCCGGACAATGGCGCGGGGCTGACGGAGGGGATTATCGGCCTGGCGAACCAGGGGCGGCCGCGCAAGCTGGACGACTGGGGCGCGCTGCGGGCCTGGGCCTGGGGCGCCAGCCGCGCGCTGGACTACCTGGAGACCGACAAGGATGTGGATGCGAAACAAGTGGGCATCGAGGGCCACTCGCGCTACGGCAAGGCGTCGCTGGTGGCGATGGCGTACGACCAGCGCTTCGCCATCGGCTACATCAGCTCGTCGGGCGAGGCCGGGGCGAAGCTGTACCGGCACATTTTTGGCGAGGAGATCGGCAACGTGGCCGGGGCGCAGGAGTTTCACTGGATGGCGGGGAATTTTCTGAAGTATGCCGGGCCGCTGAATGCCGGGGACCTGCCGGTGGACAACCACGAGTTGATCGCGCTGGTGGCGCCGCGGCCGGTGTTCATCTCGGGCGGCGCCACGAACGGCGACGGGTGGGTGGACGCCAAGGGGATGTTCCTGGCCGCGGTGGGCGCGGGGCCGGTGTATCGGCTGCTGGGCAAAAAAGGTCTGGGGACGACGGTGTTTCCGCCGATGGAGACGCCGCTGATCGAGGGGGACATCGCCTTCCGGCAGCACGCAGGCGGGCACACGCCGGCGCCGAACTGGCCGACGTTCCTGGAATTCGCGAGCCGCTACCTGCATGCGCCGGGGGTCTTGGGTTCTGGCGAGGCGGAGGGGGCGAGTCCGCCTCCCGTCCGCCTGACGGCGGAGGAAGATCGCGAACGGATGCTGAAGCTGCTGGGCATTGCGGACTCGCAAATGAGGCGCCGCCCGGCGAGCGACCCCAAAGCGCCGGACGCGACGAATTATGACGAGTCAAAGGCGAACCTCTACAAAGATCTGCCGGACCCGCTGCAACTGAAGGATGGACGACGCGTGACCACCGCAGCGATGTGGTGGAACGAACGCCGTCCCGAGATTGTGGCGGCGTTTAACCGCGAAATCCTTGGCCAGGCTCCACCGGACTTGCCGAAGGTGACCTGGGAGGTGGTGAGCACAACTCCTGCGACGTACAACGGCAGGGCGGTGGTGACGAAGAGGCTGGTGGGCCATGTAGACAACTCTTCGTATCCGCGGATTTCGGTGCACATCGACATGCTGTTGACCACCCCGGCTGATGCGGCGGGGCCGGTGCCGGTGATGATGGAAGTGGCTTTCGCGCCGGATTATGAGAAGGCCGCTGCGGGGCCGATTCTGGACGGGCCTGGGCAGTATGGAGTGCCGTGGCAACCGGTGCTGGACAGGGGGTGGGGGGTTGCGATCCTTTCGCCGACGAGCTACCAGGCCGATGACGGCGCGGGCCTGACTGAGGGGATTATCGGCTTGATGAATAGGGGGCAGCCGCGCAAGCTGACCGACTGGGGCGCGTTGCGGGCGTGGGCGTGGGGAGCGAGCCGGGCGCTGGACTACCTGGAGACCGATCCGGCCGTGGACGCCAGGCAGGTTGGGCTGGAGGGGCATTCGCGGTTCGGAAAGACGGTACTGGTGGCCATGGCGTACGATCCGCGGTTTGCGATCGTCTACAGCAGCTCGTCGGGCGAGGGCGGAGCGAAGCTGTACCGGCATATTTTTGGCGAGCAGATGTCCAACGTCACCGGACCTGCCCTGTATCACTGGTTTGACGGGAACTTTCTGCGCTATGGGGGACCGCTGAATGCGGGCGATCTGCCGGTGGATGCGCATGAGTTGATCGCGCTTTGCACGCCGCGGCCGGTGTTCATCGGAGGCGGATCGAGCGTGGGCGATGGATATGCCGAAGCGAAGGGCGATGCGTGGGCTGACACGAAGGGGATGTTTCTGGCGGAGGTGGCGGCGGGCCCGGTGTACCGGCTGCTGGGCAGCAAGGGCCTTGGCACGGACACATTTCCGCTGATGGGCACTGCGGTGATCGATGGAAATCTCGGGTTCCGGCAGCATGCAGACGGGCATACGCCCGTGCCGAACTGGCCGACGTTCCTGGAGTTTGCGAGCCGGTACCTGCATGCACCGGGGGTTTCTTCCGATCAGAAGCCGCATTGACGGGCGGATGCGCGCGCCGTAGGCTCATGACATGGAGTTCAAGGTTAGCGAGATGGAGCGGGAGCCGATCGATTTCGACCTCCAGTTGGAGGCCGGGGCGGTGGATTTCGGCGAGGAGGCCGAGCAGCACGGGCCTCTGGCGGCGGCGGGCCGGGCCGAGGTGATTCATGAGCACCGCGGGCCCAGGGACATCGTGGCCGATATCCGGCTCCGGGGGCAGCTCAAGGGCTGTTTTGAGGTGCCGTGCGCGCGCTGCGTGGAGCCGGTGGAGATTCCCGTGGAGGGCGAATACGACCTGATCTTCCGTCCGGCGAGGGCCGATTCGGAGCCGACGGAGCGGTCGATTACTGCGCCGGAAACGGAAATCGGGTATTATCAAAAGGACAGTCTTTTGCTTGAGGATGTGCTGCGCGAGCAGGTGCTTTTGTCCCTGCCGGCGAGGACGCTCTGCAAGCCGGACTGCAAAGGACTTTGCCCGCGCTGCGGCCAGAATCGCAACCTGCAGGCGTGTTCCTGCGAAGAGGGTCCCGCGGACCCCCGCTGGGAGGCGCTGGCTGGCCTCCGTGGCCGGATAAAGTCTTGAAGAAACGACCCCGAGAGAATCAGGGTGTCCCGTCTGCGCCGAATGGCAGTGAAGACCTTTTGCGGTCTGAAGCCGTAGGGAAAATGAGCGGGAGAGACACGAAAGGAATTGCATCATGCCTAATCCGAAGAGGCGCCACTCGACGCGCCGCACCGCACTCCGCCGCTCCCACGACTTTCTGACGGCGACAGGCCTGTCCGAGTGCCCCAACTGCCACGAGAAGAAGCTGCCGCACCACGCCTGCGCCAAATGCGGCGCGTACAAGGGCCGCGCCGTGCTGGACACCAAGGAATCCGCAAAGTAAAGTGGGCGCCATGCTCGTTGACATCGCGCTGGATGCGGTTGGTAGCGACAAAGCACCTGAGCCGGAGATCCGGGGGGCGATTCTTGCCTGCCGGTCTTTGCCTGTGCGGGTTCACCTGATTGGACCCGAGGCGGAGCTGCGCGACCTGTTGGACGAGCACCTGGAAAATGAAGAGCTGCCGATTGTCATCCACCACGCCTCGGAGCGTATCGGGATGGAGGAGAAGGCGGCGCACGCGGTGCGGACCAAGCGCGACAGTTCGATACGCGTGGGGCTGAAGCTGGTGCGCGAGGGCCAGGCAGCGGGCTTTGTGACGGCGGGCAACACCGGCGCGGCGATGGCCACGGCCAAGATGGTGCTGGGCGCGCTGCCGGGCGTAGACCGTCCAGCGCTGGCGACTCCGATGCCCAGTTCGACCGGCAATCCCTGCGTGCTGCTGGACGTGGGCGCCAACGTGGACTGCAAGCCGCAGAATCTGGCGCAGTTTGCGGTGATGGGCGAGATCTATGCGCGCAGCGTGCTGAAGATTGCCGAGCCGCGCGTGGGGCTGCTGTCGATTGGCGAGGAAGAGACCAAGGGCAACGACCTGACGCGGGAGGCCTTTCCGCTGCTCAAGGCACTGCCCATCAAGTTCATCGGCAACGTCGAGGGGCGCGACATCTTCTCGGGCCTGGCCGACGTGATCGTCTGCGACGGCTTTGTGGGCAACGTGGCTTTGAAGACCAGCGAGGGTGTGGGGCGCTTTGTGCGCGAGGTGCTGCGCGAGTCGCTGAAGCGCACCGTCACCGCCCAGGTGGGCGCGCTGCTGTCGCGCAAGGCCTTCAATGAATTCCGCCACCGCCTGGATTACCGGGAATACGGCGGCGCGCCGCTGCTGGGGGTGCGCGGCGTGTGCATCATCGGCCACGGCTCGTCGAACGACCGCGCTATCTTCAACGGCATTCGCGTGGCCTACGAGTCGGCCAAGGCGGGCACGATTCAGAAGATCGAGGCCGAGTTTGCCAACCATCCCAGGCGCACTGGCGGGGCTCCCAGCCCGGAGACCGCTGCGGATGCTGCCGCCGGCTCCGACCAGACGATCCACTAAGCGGTCATGGCAGCCCCTTCGTATCCCACCCCCGTCCTCGACCCCTGGATTGTGAGCCAACTGGCCTGCCCGGCGTGTCTGGGCGGGCTTTCTTTTGCCGCTGGAGCGGGCCACGGAGCGGCCCGGCTGATTTGCGCCGCGTGCGGCCGCGCCTATCCGATTGTGGATGGGATCCCTGTGCTGATTGCGGAGCGGGCGGAGCCGGGAACCAGCAGGGCCTAGCGCCGGTGATAGAACGGCAGCACGATGAGCAGCGCGAACCCGATGGCCACAGCGAGAGCCAGAGCAATGAGGCTGTAGATCAGGACGAGATTCGGGCCTTTGGAGGGCGTGTCTTCAGGGCCGGTCTCTGGTTCCGCCGCCGGCGGGCCGGGCCTACTCATATTTCAGGGAATCCACGGGGTCCAGCTGAGCGGCGCGGGTGGCGGGCACGGTGCCAAAGATGATGCCCACGAGGGTGGCGGCGGTGAGGGCGATGGTGGCCGACCACCAGGAGACCGGCAAGGGGTAGTCGGTGAAGAAGCGGATCGAAAGCGGCACGGCCAGCCCTACGATTGTGCCCACGATGCCTCCGGCCAGCGAGATGATCACTGCCTCGGCGAGGAACTGGAGCTTGATCTCGCGATAAGTGGCTCCCAGGGCCTTGCGGATGCCGATCTCTCGAATGCGCGAGCGCACCGTGGCCAGCATGATGTTCATGATGCCCACGCCGCCCACCGCCAGGGTGACAGCCGCCACCAGTACGAGGACTACAGTGAGGGCGTTGGAGATGTTGGCGGCCATGGCCAGGAGCGCCTTCAGGTCCTGCGCTTTGTAGACTGAGCTTGGCTTGTGGCGGGAACTGATGATGCGCAGGATCTCTCGTTCGGCATCCGGCACCTCATCCATGTTGCGGATGGAGAAGTAGATTTGCTTCACGTTGTCGGTGCCGGTGAAGTAGCGCGCCACCGAGTACGGGATCAGGATGGTCTGGTCTGTGATTTCGGTCTGGCCGAAGGTTTCGACGCTCTCCTTGAAGGTGCCGATGATGGTGAAGGGTATGCCCATGATCTGGAAGGTCTGGCCGACGGCGGCATCGGAGCTGCCGAACATCTCGCGCGCAAAAGGCACGGTCACCATGGCGCATTTGATGTGCGCGGATTCGTCCTCGTCGTCGATGGCGCGTCCGGCGAGGATGACCAGGTTGCGCACATAGCGGTATTGCGGGCTGACGCCCAGAACCAGGGTGTCCTTGACCACGCCGCCACCGAAGCTGATGCGGTCGTGGGTCTCCAGCACGGGCGAGGAGTAGACCACGCTGGGGACCTGGGCAACGACGGCCTTTTCGTCCTCGCGGGTGAGGTAGTCGTTGTAGAGCACGCGCTCGGCGCCGGTGGTGCCGCCGCCCGCGTACTCGACCTCGACCTGATTGGTGCCGATCTTCTGAATTTCATTCTGAACGAACTGTTTGCCGGTCATGCCGATGGTGACCACCAGGATGACCGAGGCGGTTCCGATGACCATGCCCAGCGCGGTGAGGGCAAAACGCAGCTTGCTGGCGCGGAAGCTGTCCACGGCCAGCTTGAGGATCTCGCTGAGCAGCATGGTGCGGCGGGCGCTCAGAAGAGTCTGCTGAAAAGCGGCCTGGCGGTCCTGTTCGGTCGGAATCATGGAGTCCTATAGAGAGCAAGATGCGCCGGAGCGCCCTGCGGCTTCTTGAATCATCGGCCGCCACGGGCTGCTGGCAGACGACCGGCTACTTTCCATCATATTTGTCGAGCCACTTGAGCTCCTCGCGCACCTTGATGTAGCCGTGCCAGGGGTTCTTGCCCAGGCCGTGGCCCTCGCCGGGAAAGACGAGGAAGACGTGGGGAATGCCTAGCGACTGCAGGGCGCGCTCCATGGTGACTCCCTCCAGATAGGCTACGCGCACGTCGGCTCCGCCCTGCACGAGGTGGGTGGGAGTCTTGACTTTGTCGAAGCGGAAGAGCGCGGCCTCGCTCTGGTAGAGGCCGGGGTTTTCCCAGGGCCGGCCGCCCAGAAACCAGGCGTCGTCCCAGGTCATGTCATCGTTGCCCCAGTTGGCGGCGTGCTCCACGGCTCCGGCGCCGGTGACCGCGGAGCGAAAGCGGGTGGTCTGGGTGATGAGCCAGTTGGTCATATAGCCGCCGTAGCTATAGCCGCCGATGGCCAGGTGATCGGGGTCGGCGTAACCGTCCTTGACCAGGGCATCGACGCCGTCGAGGATCTCGCGCCCTGGTTGGGAGACTAGGTGGGGCTGAATGGCCAGCATGAAGTCGTCGCCGTAGCCGGTGGAGCCGCAGTAATTGGGGCGGAAGACCAGCCAGCCGTTGTCGGCGGCCAGGGTGGCCCAGTCGTACCAGTCGGCGCCGAAGCGGTTGCCGTCGGCGTCGGCGGGGCCGCCGTGGATGAGGGTGAGCAAGCGGAGATGCTTTGCGCCCTGCTTGCCCGGCGGAAAGATGAGCATGCCTTCGACGGTGCGCCCGTCGTCGGACTTCCAGGTGTAGGGCTGGCCCTCGGGCTGGGCGCGCTGGGCAAAGATGGGGTTGAAGCTGGTCAGGGCCTGGAGGTGGTCAGGGTGGAGCGGATCGGCGGCCCGGTAAACCTGCGTGGGTTGATTGAGGGTGGAGTATCGGACGAGGATGGCGGTAGAGTCGCGCGAAGACTCGAGGCCGGCGTAGGTGCCGGCGAGGCCGGGCAGCTTGGTGGCCTTGTCGCCCTGGACCAGATAGAGATGCGTCTCGGTGCCCTTGAGCCCGAGAGCCAGGGTGCGCCCGTCGGGCAGCAGCGTGAACTGATCAAAGGAGCCGTCGAACTCCGCGCCTAGGCGCTGGACCTTGCCTGTGGCGGGATCAAGCCGGTAGAGGCGGCCCTGGACGTCGCGGTAGGGGCCCTCGAGTGAGCCGTTGGCGGCCTGCACGGAAAAATGCAGCGAGCGGCTGTCGGGCGCCCAGCGGAGATTGGATTCGATGGCCTCGTTGTGGGTGATCTGGCGCGCCTCGCCGCCCGCCGCGGGGACCAGAAAGATCTCGTAGTCGGCGGGATTCTCGATACGGTGGTGGGGCGGGCCGGTCATGAAGGCCAGGGCCTTGCCGTCGGGGGAAGGAGCGATCTCTTCGATGGAAAGGTCGCTTTTGGCCACGGTTTCCGCGCCGGGAGGCAGGGTGGCGGCTTGTTGAGCCTCTGAAGTGTCGCCTTTGGCCTTGGCGCTGTCGGTTTTGGCCGGGAGCGGCACGGCGACCGCGCGGGCCAGGGCCGGCGCCACGGGCAGCTTCAGCAGCAAGTCGCCGCGATTCTGCGCACGCCAGCGGATGACGTCCTTCCACTCTGCTTTCTGGGCCTCTTCCTGAGCCGGAGTCAGGGGCGCGGTGGCGGAGAAATAAATGGCCGACCCGTCGGACGCCCAGGCGAAGGTGTGGACGTCTAGCTTTTCGCTGAAGAGCGGCAGGGCCTCGCCGCCCGCCACCGCGATGAGCCACAGGCGGTTTGCGCGGGACGATTCGCTTTCCGGTCCGCCGTCGGAGGCGGCCGCTTCGCCGGGCAGGGCGCGGTCGGAGACGAAGGCGATCCACTTGCCGTCCGGGCTCCAGCGGGGATTCTGCTCGCTGCCCGAGTGGGTCAAGGGCCGCAGCCCCGCGTTGGCCGTCCACAGCCAGAGGTCCTGGCGGAAGTTGTTGTTCTTCCAGTCGGGGGATTCGGTGGCAATCACCGCGGCGGAGCCGTCGGGCGAAAGGCGGGCCTGGTTGATGTCGGTGGTGTTCATATATTCGTCAAGGGTGATGGCCGGCTTGGAGGATTGGGCGGAAGCGGCAGCCGGGACGAGGCATAGAGACAGGGCGAGCGAAAGCCACGCGAATCGGGAACGCATACGAGAACTATACCTGCGCGCCGCTGCTTGAGGACTCTAAAAAAAAATGGCACAAACATTCGTCGCGCCCTGTTGCGCCCTGTTGCAGACTGTTGCCTGTTGCAGACTGTTGCGTTCCGCGGCAGTCGCGGGTGGGTGCGCACTCTGCCGCGGGATTGCCGCGGCGGGGCGGGCCTGCGAGAATGATTGCCAGGATCATGCGCATCGATGCCCACCAGCATTTCTGGCAATACAATCCCGCCGAGCACGCGTGGATGACGGACGCGATGGCGGCGCTGAAGCGCGATTTTCTGCCGCGGGACCTGCAGCCGCTGCTTGTGGCGAGCGGCTTTGACGGCTCCATCGCGGTGCAGGCGCGGCAGAGCCTGGAAGAGACGCGCTGGCTGCTGGAACTGGCCGAGGAGAACGGCTTCATCAAGGGGGTGGTGGGCTGGGTGGATTTGTGCTCGGAAGAGCTGCCGGCGCAACTGGAGCGATTGGCGCGGCATCCGCGCCTGGTGGGCGTGCGCCATGTGGTGCAGGACGAGCCGGACGATGGGTTCATGCTGCGGCCGGAGTTTCGACGCGGCATCGCGCGTTTGGCGGAGTTTGGCCTGGTCTACGATCTGCTGCTCTATCCGCGGCATCTGCCGGCTGCAACGAAGCTGGCGCGCGAGTTTCCCCGGCAGGCGTTTGTGCTGGACCACATGGCCAAGCCGGCGATTGCCGAGGGGCTGCTGGAGCCGTGGGCGCGGGATCTGCGGGAACTGGCGCAGTGCGGGAATGTGACGTGCAAGCTGTCAGGCATGGTGACCGAGGCGCGGTGGAAAGGCTGGCAGGCGGAGGATTTTCGGCGCTATCTGGACTTGGTCTTCGCGGCCTTCGGAAGCGATCGGCTGATGATCGGCTCGGACTGGCCGGTCTGCACGCTGTCTGCCGAGTACGCGGCCGCGGTGGGCCTGGTGATGGACTACGTGAGGCCGCTATCGGCGGAGGCGCGCGAGGGCGTTTTGGGCGGAAACTGCGCGCGCGTGTATGGCATTGCCGAGGGAGCCGAAGGCGGGCAGTAGACCGGCGACCGGCCGGCGGCGAGGCTGTGGCGAGGCTGTTTCTTTCACCTGTTGCGTGGGGGGGATGTGAGGCTGGAGCCGATCGAGATTCGCATTGTCGAGAGCTATTCGGCGCAGGACCGGCTGAGTCTTGCAGGCGGTGAGAGCGATCCGGCGCAGACGGCCGGCTACAACCTGCAGTGGCAGCCGAAGACGCAGCATGTGGTGATTTTTGAAAATGGGGTCGCCGTGGCGCACGCGGGGCTGGTGAAACATGCGGTTATGGTGGGGGAGGACCGGGTGACGGTGGCCGGGATTGGCGGCGTGCTGATCAGGCCGGATCGCCGGGGCAGGGGATTGGGCCGGATGGCGATGCAGAAGGCGGAAGAGTTTGCGCGGCAAGACTTGATGGCGAAGTTCGGGCTGCTTTTTTGCCGGCCGGAGATGCAGGCATGGTATGAGGGGCTGGGATGGTCGCTGGTGGCCGAGCCGGTTTGGTTTGATCAGGCGGAAGGGACCCAGCGGGCCCCGCTGCCGGTGATGGTGAAATGTTTTGGCCAGGAGAAGTGGCCAGGGGGCGTGGTGCGCCTGGAATGTCTTCCGTGGTGATTCCGCTTGCCTTCTTTCTCCTTCGTTCCTGGGGTTAGTGATGGCGTTTATGATGCAATAGTAAGAATCACGAGGGCGAGAATGGCGAAGGGGCACACGGCGTTGAACGAATCCGAGGAAACGATGCACGACGAGCCGGAGCAGACGGTCGCTGCCGCGGAAGCGCCGATGGATGGGATGATGGCTGAGGAGCGGCGGACGCAGATCCTGCAGACGGTGCGCAGCGCGGGGCGGGTGCGGGTGAACGAACTGGCCAGCCGGTTCAACACTTCGGCGGTCACCATTCGCAACGACCTGAATGAATTGCATCAGCGCGGTTTGGTGCTGCGCTCGCATGGGGGGGCGGTGCTGCCGGACACGATCCTGCGGGAGTCGCCGGTGCACGAGCGGCTGAAGGCGCACTCGGACGAAAAGCGGCGGATTGGTGCGATGGCGGCCTCGCTGATTCACGACGGCGAGACGATCATCCTGGATTCGGGCACGACCACGCTGGAGATCGCACGCCAGATCAAGAAGAAGCAGGGACTGCAGATCATCACCAACGGGGTGAACATCGCCGCCGAACTGCTGGACGCGCGCGACGCGCAGGTCTTCATTGTGGGCGGCACGGTGCGGGGCGAATCGGCGTCGATCAGCGGGCGCTTCACCGAGGAGATGTTCGATCAGTTCTCCGCCGACAAGCTGTTTCTGAGCGGCGCGGGATGCGATCTGGACTTTGGCGTGAGCGGGGCGAACCTGGAAGAAACGATGGTGAACCGGGCGATGCTGCGGATTTCGCGCGAGATCATTCTGGTGGCCGACGCGAGCAAGTTTTCCAAACGCAGCATGGCGCGCATCGCTCTTTTTTCAGAGATCGACACGGTCATCAGCGACACCAGTCTCGACGCAGAGATCCAGGAGAAGCTGCGGGCGCAGGGCTGCAATCTGATTCTCGTGTAGCGGCCGGTCAGGCCACGTCGGACGGAATCTCGAAGGTGACCAGCTCGGAGCGGAAGCCACGGGTGCGAATCGCTCCGTAGGTGATGCCGGCGGCCATCCACACAGCGCCCAGTACCTTGGCCGGCAGGCTGAGATTGAGCCAGATAAATCCGCAGATGAGAAAGCCAAGGGCAGGCGACAGGAGTCCGCTCAGATACCGGCTCTTCTCATGCCGCAAATGGTGAACGAAGGCGGCGGCATTCACGCCCATGAAGGCGATGAAGGCTCCGAAGTTGAGACACTGGGCGCCGATTTCGTAGGCGCCTCCGCCGAGGCGGTTGGCAAAAAACTCCAGCAGGCCGGCGCCGGCCAGCGCAAACGCGCCGACCGCCAGGATGTTGTTGCGGGGAATGCGGTGTTTGGGCTCGATGGCGCCGAAAAACTTTTTGGGGAGCGCATTGCCCCGCCCCATGCCGTAGAGGAGGCGTCCGGCGGCCAGTTGCGAGCCCATCCCGGAACCCATGTTGGCGATCAGCAGGGTAAAGTTGACAATCTGGAAGAGGACCATGCCGCCGGCCTTGCCGGAGACCAGGGCAAAGGCCGACTCGACGTTGTCGCTGGAGAAGGGCTTGGATCCCCAGATGAGCTGCGCGGCATAAACTTCCAAGCCGGAGAGCAGGCCGGTGATAAGGCAGACCAGCACCGTGGCCAGCAGAATGTTGCGGCGCGGATTGCGGACCTCTTCGGAAAACGTGGAGATGGCGTCGAAGCCGATGTAGGTGAGCACGGCGACCGAAGTGCCGGCAAAGAGGCTCGGCAGATGGAAGGTGGCCGGCTCGTAGAAGGGATGGGTAAAGAAGCCGGGATCGTGGTGGATGCCCCAGACCGCGCGCACGACGGCGGCGAGAAAGAGCAGGACCACGACCACCATGCCCGCGCAGAGGGCCTCATTCAATTGCGCCGAGGTCTTGATGCCGCGCAGGTTGAGCCAGGTGAAGAAGGCCGCGAAGAAGAGAATCCAGACGTAAAAAGAAAGGCCGGGGAGGATGTTCATGGCGGCCTTGGCGCAGAAGGCCGTGCAGATGAGCGGATTGATCAGGTAATCCATCACCATGCCCCAGCCGACGATGTAACCGAGGGCGGAGTGCATCTCCTGGCCGACGTAGGTGTAGGCCGAGCCGGCGCTGGGATAGACGCGCGCCATGCGGCCATAGCTGATGGCCGTAAACAGCATGGCGACCATGGCGATGAGAATGGTGGTGACGACGTGGCCGTGAGCCTTGTTGCTGATGACGCCGTAAATCCCCATGGGCGCGGTGGGCTGGATGATCACCATGCCGATGATGATGAGGTTCCACAGGCCCAGGGTGCGATGGAGGCGAGCTGCCCCCGCGGCGGCAGGCGCGGATGCGGCGGTGGTTTGGCTCTGCTGCGTCATGACGGGGTCCCTCGAAGAAAATGGTCCTTGGATCGCAGGATGGCGATGCCGATCGCGCGATTGCAGATCCGGCGAGCGAGAAGATGAAAAAACATCTCCGTTTTACCCGCCCGCAGGCACGCCCTTATCGCTTTGAAGACACGGTTTCACGTGAACCCGTCGAATGAATCCTGACGCCCTGCACCACCCGGTTGATGACGCCTTCGGGGCTGGGATTATCGGGATTCAATCCGAGACTCACGCTCAGATGATACCCGAGCAACTGCGGGCCCAGGATTTCATAGGGCGTGCGCAGAGCGTCGTCGGCGCGCGGGGCGACGGCGGGAATCACTTCGTCGAACAAATCTTCCGCTTCGGCTGGATCCGCGATGCCGACCAGGCGGCCGATCTTCTTTGCGCGCAGCTCATGGATCAGATCTGCCTCGTACAAGCGGCGCACCGGATCGCTGGACAACAGGCACAGGACCAGCGTGTCGGGCTTGACGAACGACATGGGGCCGTGGCGCAGGCCAAGATACGTCTCGGTGACGACGGGGAAGCGGCCGGCGGTCATTTCGAGGGTTTTCAGCCCGGCCTCGCGCGCCCAACTGAGCGCGGGCGAGGAGGACAGCACCACGATGCGGTCGCGGACGCGCGTAGCTGCGTTTTGACATGCGCGATCGATCTCGGGCAGCAAGGCGGCCGCCCGCTGGCTGTACTCTTCCACGTTGGCCGCGATCGCATCCGGCCGGGCCAGAACCAGTCCCGCGAGCACCAGATTGGAGAATGCGCTGGTCATCACAAGGCTATGGTCATTGGTGCGCGGGTCAAGGACAATCAGCCCGTCCAGGCCCGCGCGGGACAGCGCGCCGTCTTCATTGCAGACAATGGCCAACTGCAGAATGCCGGGCCGGAGTGCACGAATGCGCTCGACCACCGCCGTGCTTTCCGGACTATCGCCGGAGCGGGCGAGCGAGATGACCGCGTCGACTTCGAGCAGGTAGCGTTCGGTGTCGACCAGCAGGTCGGTGGTGGGAACGGCCAGCGCCCGGGGCCAGGCTGCGGCGATGGCGCCGGCCACGTAGGCCGACGTTCCCGCTCCTGTGAACAGGACGCGCGCCTGCCGGAGCTTGGCTGGCAGCCGCATCTGTTGCGATGCGGAATGAACACTTTGTACAGTGACCGGCCAAAGAAGAGGCTGGCGGAGGATTTCCTGCAAGGTGTATTGGGGGGCGCCGTGGAGGCCAGTCTCAGCGGGCGCATTCGGACCTGGTGACATGTAAGCTCCGTTCCTCAACAGGGACAACTTGGATGCAGCGGGAAAAATGGAATTCCGCGAATGAATCAAATACGAAACACTACGGAAGCATATATTTGTGTTACGCAACCGTCAAGTCTTTCATTTGACAAATATCGAAAACATTGCGTAAAACACTCCATGCAGGGGCGCACGCCCCGGATGAACCTGGAACTGCGGGATCCTCCGGGAGAAAGCTTAACCTGCCGGGAGAAAAAATGCCGAAACTTTCAATCTTCGGAATGGTGTTCTGCGCCTGCGCGCTTGCTCTTTCTTCTCGGTTGACAGGCGCTTCGGAGCCGGCGCACAGGGTCGAATTGGCCGAGAACTGGAAACTTGTTTCCGCTCGGGACGTGAAGGCTGACGGCAAGACAATTTCACTTCCCGAGTATGATGCGACAAGCTGGCACGCGGCGGTGCGGATGCCGGCCACGGTGCTGGAAATCCTCGAGGAAGACGGCGTCTATCCGAACCTCTACGAAGGCATGAATTTGCTCAAGGAGGTTCCGCAGGATTTGTATCTGCAGGACTGGTGGTATCGCACGACCTTTGTGGCGCCGGGAGGGCAGACGGCCTACCAACTGGAATTTCCTGGAATCAACTATCGCGCGGAGATCTGGCTTAACGGCCAACTGGTGGCCGGCAATCAACAGGCCGTGGGCATGTACGTTGCCCACCAGTTCGATGTGACGCGCTGGATCAAGCCGGGAGCGCTGAATGTTCTGGCGGTAAGAGTGACGCCGGAGCGGCGAGTGCAGGGCGTAAATGGAGTGGAACTGGGCGATAGCTGGCTGGACTGGATCAACTGGAAATATCTTGGCTATCGCGATCTGGCCAAGCCCGGCTTCCAGCCGGTGTCGTTTGTTCCTGACCGCAACGCCGGCATCTGGAAGCCGGTGTATCTGCGCATGTCGGGCGCGGTCACGGTGAGTGATGCGATGGTCAACAGCGAGCTTCCGCTGCCGCGGCTTACGTCGGCCCGCCTGACGGTCTATGCCGAGTTGCACAACGTTTCCGACCATCCGGTCAGCGGGGTTTTGCGGGGAACGATTGCGCGCCCCGGCAAGCCTGTCATCCGAATCGAGCAGCCGCTAGACCTGGCCGCGGGCGAGAAACGCGAGGCCAGTTTCAGTCCTCAAGAATATGCGCAGCTCGTGGTCAAGAATCCCGATCTGTGGTGGCCCTACACCATGGGCAAGCCGAACCTGTACACGCTGGATCTGGAGTTTGTTGCCGATCGGCAGATCTCGGATGCGACCCACATCCGCTTCGGGATTCGCACGATCACGCAGCACCGCGACCAGGACGAGCAGTTCCCCGGCGTGGGCAAGGGCGGCAACTTTTATCTGCAGGTGAACGGGAAAGATTTTCTGGCGCGCGGGGCCGACTACACGCCCGACCTGCTCTTCCGCTATGACGGGGACCGCGACGCGGCCGTCATCCGCTACGTGAAGGACATGGGGCTGAACATGCTGCGCTGGGAGTCGAAGATTGCCAGCGACCACATGATGCAGCTGGCCGATGAAGCGGGAGTGCCGGTGATGTTGGGCTGGATGTGCTGCAGCCAATGGGAGCATTGGGACCAATGGGATGCGGAGGACCATCGCGTGGCCGGCGAAAGCCTGAGGTCGCAGATTCTGATGTTGCGCCCGCATGCCTCGGTTTTTGTCTGGGCCAACGGCAGCGATGGCTTGCCGCCGCCGCCGGTGCGCGCGATGTATCACCGGATTCTGGCTGACCTGCACTGGCAGAACGCCGTGGTCGACACCGTTTCTTCCTATGCCAAGAATGCCAAGGGCGAGCGCGAATGGAACGGCATTCATATGGAGGGGCCATATAGCTGGCGGCCGCCTTCCTACTGGTTCAGCGGGCGTTATGCGGCGGCCCGCGGATCATGCGCCGAGCAGGGCGATAACGAGCATATTCCGCCGTACGAGAGCCTGAAGAAATTCATCCCTGCCGACAAGCTATGGCCGATCAACGAGACCTGGTATTTTCATGCCGGCGCCAACGAAGGCAACAGCACGCTGAGGAATATCCAGAACGCCATCGATCGGCGCTACGGGCCCTCGACGAGCGCGGAGGAGTTTGCCCTCAAGGCGCAACTGGCGCACTACGAGAATACCCGCGCGCAGTTTGAGGACTTCGCGGCCAACGGATGGGCCAATCACAAGATGACCTTGTACTGGATGCTCAATAGCCAGTGGCCCTCGTTCTTCGGTCATCTTTTCGACTACTACCTGAAGCCGGGAGGCGCGTATTACGGGGCCAAGAAGGGCCTGCGCCCGCTGTCGGTGGTGTTCGACTATTACGCGACCGGGGACCACAGCCAGGCGCACTTCACGGTGGTGAACCAGACGCCGGAGGAGCGCGATGGCCTGCGCGCGCGGGTGCGCATCTACGACCTGGACGGCAAGGTGCGCGAGGACCGCAGCATCCGCGGGGTGCGCATGGCATCGGGCGGCGCCGTGCGCGTTCTCACGCTGCCTCGCCTGAAGAATCTGACCGCAGTCTACTTTGTGCGCTGCGAGTTGTTCGATCCGTCGGGGAAGCGTCTGGCGGAGAACGTCTACTGGCAGTCCACGAAGGACGATGACCTGGGCGATCCGGCAAACGACCAGGCCTTTGATCTGAAGATGGCGAGTTGGGCGGACATGACGGCTTTGAACACGATGCGGCAGGTCCGGCTGGAGGTGAGCGCCAGGCACGCCGTCGCCGGCGGCAAGGATCACGTCACGATCCTCCTGCGGAACCCCACTGGCCAAGTGGCTTTTTTTGAGCGCGCCGAGATCACGGCGACTCGCGGAGGCGACGAGATTCTTCCCATCGAATACGACGACAATTACGTCACCGTGTTTCCGGGAGAGGTGGTCGAGATTCACGGGAAAGTTCGGAAGTCCGCGGGCACTGCGGCCTGGATCAAACTCGAAGGCTACAACACTCCGGAAGAAACGACGGCGATTCAGACCTCGAAATGATGGACCGCCGCCGCATCCTGGCCGGAGAATCCTGAGGAGAGACAGCCTGCAGATTGGGCTGGGACCACATTCTTGTCCCAGCCCGCTGTCCAGTCCCCTCGAAGCCCCACAAATCGGCAGGCCGGCGTGGTTGTCAGGCCCCCCGAACATTCTTCAACAATTACTATTGACACAAAATGATTGGATTCGTAATATAGCGAAACATGCTGGCGGTTTGCTATTTGCTTCACATAAGCTCAGTCGTAATCGTACGAAGCAAACTGACAGTGATATGCGCGATTCATAGCTCGATGCACCCGTCGCCGGGTCAGACAGCCTGGGTTGCCTGACATGGACTCGGAATTGTCTTGCCCCTGATCTACTGCAATCACCAGGAGGTGTCGGTATGTTAAGAAGAATCAGACGTTCACACGCGCTGTGTTTTGCCTTGCTCATTTTGGCCAGCCTTCCTCTCGCAGCGCAGCGAGATGCTGCCACGCTCGAGGGTCGAGTCGTCGACCAGACTGGAGCGACCGTTGCGAATGCCTCAGTCAGGGCCGTAAATACCGGCACGAATTTCAGCTACCATGCACAGAGTGATGCCTCCGGAGCCTGGATCATCAGCCCTGTACGCATCGGCACATACCAGGTTTTCATTTCTGCGAGCGGCTTCAAGCAGGCTGTCGCCGGTCCGATCACATTGGACGTTCAGCAACGCCAGCGTGTGGACGTGACGCTCCAACTGGGCGAAATCAGCCAACAGGTGGTGGTTCACGACACCGCGCCGCTGCTTCAGACTGATTCTTCTGAGACGGGCCAGGTGATTGACAGTGAAGCCATGGGTGGGATTTCCGCTCAATGGCCGCAATCCGGTGCAGCTTGCGCAGCTCACCGTTGGGGTGACCGCAAGCGAGCCGGGAGCCCGCGACTCAGGCGGTTTCGGCTTCAGCGCCAGCGGCTCCCGCTCTCTGGATAACAACTTCCTTCTGGATGGCGTGGACAACAATTCCAACCTGCCCGATCTCCTGAATGAAGCGAACTATGTTGTCATGCCCCCGCCGGACGCGCTGCAGGAATTCAAGATCGAAACCGGAAACTACGACGCTGAGTTTGGCAGGTCCACCGGGGCCATCATCAATGCGACCACCAAAGGCGGAACTAACTCGTTCCATGGATCGGCCTATGAGTTTTTGCGCAACCAGAGCTTTGATGCGATGAACTATTTTGACGCCACGCGCCAGCCCTACCACCAGAATCAATTTGGAGCGACACTGGGCGGAAAAATCATCCGAGACAAGCTCTTCTTTTTCGTGGATTATCAAGGCTTGCGACTCAGCGAGGCGCAGACAACTACCTCTCAGGTACCAACCGCGGCCCAACTGAACGGGGACTTCTCCAGCCAGATGGACCTGACCTCTCCCACGGGCGTGCTTGACTGTAATGGAGTGCAGACCTACCAGGGGGAGATCTTCGATACCACCCAGACCCAGCAGAAGGGGACCGGGTACTGCGGTGTTCCCTTTGGTTATGTAAATGGCGTGCCAAGCAACACCGTTCCATCATCCAAAACCGACTCTTTAGGTCTCAAACTCATGCAACTTTTTCCGGCCCCGAATGCCAGTGGAGTTGGTTATAACTATCTGTCCGATCCGGTCACAACACAAACTCAGAACCAGGGAGATGTCCGGATAGATCAGGTAATCTCCGCGCATGACACGGCTTTTTACCGCTTCAGTATGAGTGACAGCCCGGAGAACATTGGTTCGCCCTTCCCAGGCTATGCGGACGGAGGAGGATTCTTTGACGGCATTCAGCAAATCACGGCGTATGCCGGCGCTGCCAGCGAAGCTCACGTCTTCTCGCTGCACAAGGTGAATGAATTCCGGGCCGGATTCAATCGCATCAAGACAAGCAGATATCAGGCCAACTACGACAAGAATGTGTCCTCCATCGTCGGCTTTCCGGGTGTCCCTTATGCTCCCGGCACCGATAACGGCGGCTTACCGCAGATCACCTTCAGCGACGCATCAACTCTCGGTAGTCCAACCTTTCTTCCGGCAGTGGAACGGCAGACAACCTATATGTTCTCGGACACATTTACGCTCATCTCCGGCAACGATACGTGGAAGTTCGGCGGCGAGATTCGTCCGGAGCACTTCTCCATTTATGAGCCGGCAGATTCCCGCGGCTATCTGAATTTTGACCACCAGTACACGGATAATGCAGGTAGTCCGGGGACGGGCGGAAACAGCCTGGCAAGCCTTCTGACAGGGCAGTCAAGCGGAGGTGACATCAACAACCTCAATAACATCGACTATTATCGGCACACCTATGCCCTCTTTCTCCAGAACGACTGGCGCGCCTTGCCTAAACTCACACTCAATATGGGCCTCCGGTACGAGTTTTTCTCGCCGGTGTACTCAAAGAACGACGCCCAGGCGAACTTTAACCCCATCACCGGCATTCTGGATATTCCAAAGAACAGCAACGTGAGTCTGACTCCTTATCTGTCCACAATTATCCCGGTGAACCACAATGCCTCGGCGGCGCTGATAGGAGCGGACTACAAGGACTTTTCGCCTCGCGTGGGGCTGGCTTATAGCGCGACCAAGAAGCTTGCTGTGCAGAGCGCATTTGGAGTCTTCTTCAACGGGGACGAAGCGGGTCCGTACAGCAATCCCAGCCCCGGGTTCAATCCTCCGTACTTTATCAGCCAAACCTTCTCGGCTCCGTGCAGTCTGCCTTCTTACGCGGCGGTGCAGGATTGCTCGGTCCCTGGGCTGACGACCCTTGCTCAGGGATTTCCGTCGAACGCCCTGGTAGATCCAAACACGCCAGTGCTGTTTTCGCTGGACCCGCACCTTCGCATGCCTTATGTCATCCAGTGGCACCTCTCAACCGAGTATCAGTTGACCGACAAGACAATGTTAGAGACAAGCTATGTAGGCTCCAAGAGCAACCGTTCCTACATCTATCTCAACTCTAACCAGGCCCAGCCCACCGCCGACCCCTCCGCGGCAACTGCCCCACGGCGTCCGTTTCCTTATGTTGACGCTTCGATCGGCTATCTGAAATCAGCAGGATCGTCGAACTACAACGGCTTGCAAACCTCGCTGACGCAGCGGATGAATCAGGGTCTGGAGTTCATCGTCAATTACACCTACAGCAAGGCGCTGGGAAACGCCAGCAGCGCCAATCTTGGATCCCAGAACAACGATGGCTTCCGCAACAGCCTTTATCCAAACAAGGAATACGGGCCTCTGGACTTTGATGTGCGCAATCGATTTGTCGCAAGTTACCTGTATGACCTGCCGTTTGGTCGCGGCAAGCGTTTTGCGACAGGGAATCGGGCGATTGACAACGTGCTTGCAGACTGGAACTGGTCCGGCATCGTGACTCTTTCATCAGGTACCTGGTTCACGGTGACGGATGGAAACGGGGACTTTGCCAATTCCGACGGGCAGCAGCGGCCGGACTTTGTTCCCGGCGTCAAGGCGACGTCCAAGCCCTGTATTCCAGGCACGTTCTTCAATACTTGCGCCTTCCAGAATCCAGCTCTCGGATCTTTTGGCAACGTAAGCATGAACAGTCTGGAAGGCCCCGGAGAAAAGAATGTGGACTTCGCGCTCTTGAAGAAGATTCCCTTGGGCGAGTCGAGGAGTCTTGAGCTCAGGGTAGAGGCGTTCGATGTGTTCAATCATCCGAACTTTCAATTTGCTGCACCGGGCCCCCAGAATTCAATTAACTCGACCGTGATGGGGACACCGAGCTTTGGTTATCTGACCGGCGCACTGGCCCCCAGACTGGTTCAGTTCGCTGCGAAGTTTTACTATTGAGAACGCCCAACCCTTGCGACCCGGTCCGCAGTGCGGACCGGGTGTCCGCGCATAGCCAGAGAAGTATATGAAGGCATGAAGGAGCTCACGTGAATCGATGGATAAAGCGGAGTATCTGCGCAGTCGTCGTGGCGGGCGTGGTGATCTGTGGAAATTCTGCGTTTGCCGGCAAGCAGGCTGACTCGGCGTCGCCGGATGGGATGCGGGTCCTGGCCTCAATACACGGGAAGACTTTGTCGGCGGCCGTCTACTCCGATGGAGCTTACTCCATCAGCTCACCCGGCATCGCGGGTGCTGTCGTCCGGTCTGATGTTGAGGCTGACGTAGACACCCATACACTGCGGTCTTCCGCATATCCGCAACATAAGGTCATGCAGTCTGAGTTCCAGGACGACTTCGGTTCCGGCGCGACGCTGACTGTAACTCACACCGGCCTTGCGGGCGCACCGGATCTGGTCTGCATCATACGCCTATACAAGGATCAATCGTGGGGCGATTTAGAGGTCAAGGTGCTCAACACGACGGATCGAGCGATCTCCGTTCAGGCGATTCGGAGCCTCCATGCAGCGGATGGATCGGTGATAAGTCTGAATGGCCCGGCCTCTGCCGACCGCATTCTGTCTGACAGCTATAGCGAAGATAGGCCACAGCTAACCATTCGGGACCTCGGCGCCGCGCCGGGAGGAATGCACCGTGCGGTGGGAAGCCAGCTCATTTATAACCGGCAGAGCGGCGAAAGTCTTTTTATTGGAGCCCTGACTTCCGACAAACTGCTGACGATTTTTCATCTGAAAGAAGAAAGCGCGGGGGGCAACTCCAAGATCCTCTCGTACGAGGCAGTGGAAACGGGCACGACCGAAATAATGAAAGGCGAATCGCTGAGGGAATCGCCCGCATCCGAGCAAGTGGAGTTGAGTCTTGGCGTGAACTCCGGCGACAGCCTTTCGTCAGAGCGCCTGATGTTCGCCGTAGGAGGCGACTACCATGCGCAACTGGAGCAGTATGGCCGAGCAGTGGGATTGTTGCACAAGGCTCGCGTCACTACCCCCACGCCGATTGGATGGTGGAGTTGGACTGCGTATTACTTTGGGCTGAGTCAGGGAACCGCGACCACAAACGCAGCGTGGCTTGCTGAAAATCTGAAACGAAAGGGATACACCTACTTTCAGATTGATGAGGGGTATCAATATGCGCGCGGGGAATACACAACCGCCGACGCAAAACTTTTCCCTCGCGGCGTAGGATACATTGCGGACCAAGTGCGTCACGACGGTTTGAAGTTTGGGGTATGGACGGCTCCGTTTGAAGTGTCGGAGCGCGCGTGGGTGTTTCAGAATCACAAGGACTGGCTTCTTCATAACGCTGCCGGAGAACTGATTCACATTGGATACGTCACGGAGCATAACGACCCGCTGTACGTACTGGATACAACTAACCCCGGCGCGCAAAGCTACCTGAGGCAGACATACAGCACTCTGTATAACTGGGGCGTTCGCTTTATCAAGATGGATTTCATGGACGATACGGCTGTTGAGGGCTCCTATTATCGCCCGAACACGACGGCGCTGGAGGCTCAACGGATCGGACTGAAGATCATTCGCAGCGCGGTTGGCGAAGATGTCGTACTTGATAAGGATGGCAGTCCGATGCTGAACCCCGTGGGAATTGTGGATGCGGGCAGAATCTCGCAGGACACTGGACATACGTTCGGCGCCACCCGGGACGCCGCTTCCGGCGTTGCTGCGCGCTACTATATGAATCGCAATTTCTTTGTCGCAGACCCGGATGCGTTTACCGTTTCCACGCAGACCGTGGATGATCAGTCGTGGCACGGAGGAGAGCATCCGCTCACCCTGGACGAGGCAAAGGCGTCGATCGCGCTGTCGGCGGTATCAGGAGGCATGTTCGAGATTGGAGACGATCTTCCCACGCTCGGGGCGTCGCCGGAACGTGTGGCATTGGTCAACAATGCCGATCTTCTGGATATGGCGCGTCTTGGGCGCGCGTCCATACCTGTCGACCTGATGATTTATGAGGCAGGCGACGGGCAGCCGAGTGTCTTTCTGCTGAAGGAAGATGCGCGGCAGTCGATTCTCACCGTCTTCAACTGGACAGACGGGGAACGCACGCGCGCCATGAATCTGAAGAGTCTTGGTCTGATGGCGCCGGAAAAGTACCAAATCGTGGAAGTGTTCGGCGATCAAGGCTGCTGCAGCAATTCCGCGGACTCGATCCATATGGTTTTGCCGGCTCACTCTGTGCGCATGTTGAAGTTGATTGACGCTTCGGCGCCTGCAATCCAGCCCCCGTTTGAAATCCAGTCGGCAACCAGCGCGAAGGCTGGCGAGACCCTGGCCTTGAAGGCAGCGCCCTCGTCGCCGGATGCGCCCGTGCTTTTGTGTCACTGGGACTTCGGCGATGGGACCGCCGCGGATGGCATGGAGGTGCATCACGCCTACACGCACTCGGGCGAATATGACGTGCACGTAATTGTCACGGGCCTGGATGCAATCACGAACTCAAAGGATCTGAGGATCTCGATTTCCGGTGACATCTCAACGCGGTTCGTGCCGACCGACAAGCAGCGTCCTGAGTAGGGTAGCTGTGCTTCGAACGGTTGTTAAGGCGCTGATTCAGCGGCCCAAAGGATGGCGGGGATGGACTCAATAGATATCAAGGCGCGAGAAAGCAAGGCGCGCGAAGATGCGGCTTGGCGTCCGGAAGTTTCTATTGTGGGGGAGCTCAATGCGGATTTGATCCTTTATGGGCTGCCGCGCGAACTGCCGGAAGAACGAGAGATCCTGGCGAGCAGCTTTACGCTCACGCTGGGTAGTTCCTCCGCCATTTTCGCGCACAACCTGGCGCTTCTTGGCACCAAGGTGACCTTCAGCTCGCGCATTGGTTGCGACGTTCTAGGAGAGATGTGCTGCGAGAGGCTGAAGAGTGCGGGCGTGGAGGTGAGTCATGTGGTGCGATCCACCTCCGGAACTAACACGGGGATCACTTTTATTCTTCCACTTACAACGACCCGGCGCATTCTTACTTATCCGGGCACGATGTTTGAAATGGGAATCGAGGATCTGGACCTGGACTATCTGGCGGAGGCGAAACACTTTCATCTCTCGTCGCTTTTTCTGCATCGCAATCTTTCTCCGGATATTCCCGGCCTGTTCAGGGAAATGAGACGGCGCGGACTGACTACTTCCCTGGATACGAACGACGATCCGGAAGGCAGATGGGGCGGCGTGCTGGAGGATGTTCTTCCTTTTGTAGACGTGCTGCTGTGCACCGAGGAGGAACTGCTGAAGATGGCCAAGGTGGAGGCCGCTGCGGAGCACATGGCAGCCAGAGTGCCGCTGCTGGTGGTGAAGCGCGGAGCACGCGGGGCCTCGGCCTACGAGGGGGGCCGGCGGATTGACATGGCGGCGCTATCAGTGGAAGTGACGGATTCAGTCGGCGCGGGTGACTCGTTTGACGCGGGCTTTCTGCATCAGTGGGTTCGCAGGGCACCTCTCGAGACTTGTCTTGCTTATGGGAACCTGGCCGGGGGCTTATCTGTCACGCGTTCCGGAGGTGTCGAAGCCTTCGGCGATGCAGCCTGGCGTCAGAGTTTTTTTGAGCGGCACTGGCGGCAAAACACGATTGTGCCGTGAGCGGAATTGTGGCTTCGTATGATTCCGCGCGTGACTCCGCGCATCATTCCCTGCCGGGCATGAAAAAATCCTTTGAAGGGCGAACATGACACCCGACTTTGAGCAGTTTGCGGCGACCCCATCTCCAGTCGATGAGATATGCGCGCTCTTCAAGGAGAACCGCGCGGGAAAGCGTCGAGGGATTTATTCGGTCTGCTCGGCGAATCGCCTGGTGCTGGAGGCGGCATTTGCGCAGGCGGCGCAGGATCGAAGCCCGCTTCTGATTGAGGCGACCTGTAACCAGGTGAATCAGGAGGGCGGCTACACCGGCATGACGCCCGCACAGTTCCGGGACTATGTGCATGGCATCGCGGAGGAGGTGCATTTTCCCACGGAGAGGCTGGTGCTCGGCGGAGATCATCTGGGTCCGAATCCCTGGCGATCGCAGCCGGCAGCCGCGGCCATGGACAAGGCCTGTGCGATGGTTTCAGACTATGCGGCCGCGGGATTCAGCAAGATTCATCTGGACGCGAGCATGTCGTGCGGCGATGATCCGCCCACCCTGGCCAGTGCGGAGATTGCAGATCGCGCGGCCCGGCTTTGCGCAGTGGCCGAATCAGTTCGGCGAGGCTCCGCGGGCAAACCGATCTATGTGATCGGCACGGAGGTGCCCACTCCCGGCGGGGCGCAGGAAGAGATGGAAATCGCAGTCACCACGACGGCGAATCTGCAGGAAACGCTGAACGTGCATCGCGAGGCATTTGCGCGCAGGGGAATTTTGCCGGTATGGGAGCGGATCGTCGGTGTTGTCGTTCAACCGGGAGTCGAGTTTGGCGACGAGGCGATCGTGGATTACGTGCCGGAAAAGGCTTTGGATCTGGCGGCATTCATTGTTCGACAGGAAGGCATGGTCTTCGAGGCCCATTCGACGGACTATCAGACGGCCGACGCGTTGCGGCAACTGGTGAGCGATCATTTCGGCATCCTGAAGGTCGGCCCGGAGCTGACCTTTGTGATGCGGGAAGCCATCTTCGGGCTGGCGCGCATCGAGGAAGAGTGGATTGCCGGGGAGCTGCGTTCGGAGATCCGGGCAACGCTCGAGCGCGTGATGGTGCAGCACCCCGAGCATTGGAAGGCATACTATCGCGGCGATGAAAGCCACCTGCAGGTTGCGCGGGCGTATAGCTTCAGTGACCGCATCCGCTACTATTGGCCGAACGCCGAGGTGTGCAGGTCGCTTGATGTTTTGATGCAGAACCTCCGGGAGCATCCAGCGCCGCTGCCGCTCGTTGCCCAATACCTTCCCAGGCAGGCTGAGGCTCTTCGGGGCGGCAGGATCAAGAACGATCCTGGCGCGATGATTCGCCACAGGATTTGCGAGTCTCTAGGGCGCTATGCGGACGCCTGCGGATGGACGCAGGGCGCATGAGCCCATGGCCGCGCTATGATTATCGGCACGTTCGCGATGATGTGTCGCTGGCGGCCGGAGTTCCCCTTCGAACTGTCGCTCGACGGACGGAACATGCGACAATCCAAGGGGCGATGCGGCGTGCTTTTTTATCTTTGGAGCGCGAGCTGTGGGCGGGCATGTGGTGTGGGGCGCAGTTGCGGTTCAGTCGGCTGTTTTGCGCAGCAAGCGAAATGCGGCCTGCGCGCTGAATAAATTACCTGCAATAATTTAGTTGCACGAGTCGCGAAAGTGGCGGAATTGGCAGACGCACCAGACTTAGGATCTGGCGGGGAAACCCATGAGGGTTCGAGTCCCTCCTTTCGCACCAATCACCGGGGCCGGATGAATTCTTTTCTGTGCCGCGGATCACGATGGCTGCGCGGGCGCTCGAAGCGGAGTAATCTGGTGGAACGATGAGTCAAACACCGCCGCAGACCCAACTGAACCTTGCCCAGACCGCCGACTACCGGGAATCCTACGCCAACAGCGTGCAGGTGCGCGTGAGCGTGTGGGATTTTCAGCTTGTTTTTGGCCTGGCCACGAGCGAAAGCCCCGAACAGGTGACGATTCGCAACCACCAGGCCATCTTTTTGAGTCCGCAGCAGGCCAAGGCTTTGTGGAATGTGCTGGGGCAGAACCTTGCCCAGTACGAGCAGGCCTTCGGCACGCTGAATCTGGAGCCGCAGAGTCATAATTTTCCAGAGGGGCCGGTGAACTAGGCCGCCGCCTGAGCTCATGAGTCAACGCTTGCGCCTGAGACAATTCTTCGAGCCGCGGATGGACGCGCCGTTCCCCACCTGGATGATCTTTCCGGTGATCTTTGCGGCGCTTTTCGCCAGCCACTATACGCTGCTGGCGTTGCCCTATTACTGGGACGAGGCCGGCTACTACATTCCGGCGGCATGGGACTTTTTCCGCACCGGTTCGCTGATCCCCATCACCACGCTGACGAACGCGCATCCGCCGCTGCCCAGCATCTATCTGGCGCTGTGGTGGAAGGCCTCGGGGTTTTATCCCGAGGTGACGCGGGAGGCCGTGCTGCTGGTGGCTTCGCTGGGTCTGCTGGGGGTGTGGCGGCTGGCGATGCGCCTGGCCGGCTCCGCCCTGGTCGCTTTCTGGACCGTGGTTCTGACGGCCCTCTATCCTGTCTGGTTTGTGCAGAGCACGTTGGCGCAGGCCGACATTTTTGCCGCTTCCTGCACGCTGTGGGGGCTGGTGTATGCGCTGCCGGACCGCAACCGCGTGGGGGCCCGCAAGCCCTGGGTGGCGGCGCTGTGGTTTACCGCCGCGGCGTTGTGCAAGGAGACGGCGATTGCGATTCCGCTCGCCCTGGCTGTGGTGAGCCTCGTGGAGGGGTTTCGCGAGCGGGCGCCGGTGCGCCGGCGCATCTGGCGCGAGGCGGCCTGGCTGGGGGCCTGCGCGGCGCCGCTGGCCGGATGGTATGCGTGGCATTACGCCAGAACCGGCTTCATCTTCGGGAACCCGGAGTTTCTGCGCTATAACGCGGAAGCCACGCGGACGCCGCTGCGGATTCTGGCGGCCTTCGGCTACCGGGTGCTGCATCTGACCGCACACATGAATCTGTTTGTGCCGGTGCTGATGACCTGCGCGGCCCTGATGCTGCCTTTGCGGAGAGACGCAAAGGGGCGTGACCGGCCCGCCATCCACTCTGCGGGGCTGTGGCGGATTTTTATTTTGCTTCTGGTCAACGCGCTGCTTTTCAGCGTGCTGGGCGGGGCCCTGCTGACGCGCTATCTGCTGCCCATGTATCCACTGGTGCTGCTGGTGGCCGTCTCCACCTTTTACCGGCGAGTTCCTTACTGGCAGGGGCTGGCGGCGTTTTCAGCGGTGGCGTTCGTGGTGGCGCTGTTCATCAATCCGCCCTACCGCTTTGCCCCGGAAGACAATCTGGAATACGCCCGCGTGATTCGCATGCACATGGCTGGGATTGCCCAGCTGAACCATCGCTATCGGGGGGCGACGGTGCTGACGGCGTGGCCGGTGAGCGACGAGCTGACGCGGCCTGAACTGGGCTATGTGAAGGAGCCTTACGCCGTCTACCGGGTGGAGGACTTTACGGCCGCGCAAATTGTAAAAGCCGCCTCGGAGCCGGGGAAGTACTCGGCGGCGCTGGTTTTTTCGACCAAATATGATCCGCCTTCGCTGCCCCTGAGCCTGGGGCCGGGGAGCGAGGCGCTGGACGAGCGCTACTTCGGGCTGCACCACGACCTGCTGCCCGGGGCCATTGCCGCCCGGCTGAGCGGCAAGCTGGTGTGGGAGCGCGAGGATCATGCGATGTGGATCGCGCTGATCCGTTTCAACCGGCAGCTGGATGCGGCCGCGCAACTGCCGGGGCGGCCACGGCAGAAGATGGCGCGTGCGGAGACCGCCGCTGCCCCTGCGGCGCACAACCTATAATCAGGCTGTTGTGCTTTTTCCTTTCTCATTTCGCAGATGTAAGGCATGGGCTGCCGGCGTGAGCGTCGGGGCGGCGCTGGTTCTGGCTCTTGTTCTGAGCGCGCAGGCAGACGCCCAGGCTGCCGCGGAGGGCTCCGCGGCGGGGCGTGGACGGATTGTGCTGGTGCTGCCGTTCGACAACCACAGCGGCCAGCCCAGCCTGGAGTGGGTGCGCGAGGCGGCGGCGGAGCTGCTGAACAGCCGTTTTTCCTCGGCCGGGTTTGCGCCCATGAGCCGCGAGGACCGGCTGTATGCGCTGGATCATCTGGGGCTTCCGGAGGGGTTTCAGCCATCGCGGGCCAGCGCCCTGAAGCTGGCCGAGACGCTGGACGCCGATTCGATTATTGTGGGCAGCTATGAGACCGAGGGCGCCGACATCGTGGCCGAGGCCCGGGTGGTGGACGTGCCGCACCTGCGGATGAGCGCGCCGGTGACTGCGCGCGGCGCGATGAAAGACATGATCGCGGTCTTCGATTCACTGGCCTGGAAGCTGACCCGCGTGATGGACCCCGGCTTCAGCGTTGCGGAGGAGACGTTTGTGGCCGCCGGCAAAGGGCTGCGCGTGGATGCCTTCGAGCAGTACATTCGCGGCATTTCGGAGCCGGACCAGGCGGAGCGGCTGCGCCACCTGAAACAGGCTGTTCTACTGAGCCCGGATTTTGGCCCCGCCTGGCTGGCGCTGGGACGCGAGGATTACAGCGGGCAGAAGTACGAGGAGGCCGCGGCGGCCTTTGCCAAGGTGGGCGGCGACGACCCGAATGCGCTGGAGGCCGGCTTCTATCGCGGTCTGGCGCTGCTGTTCTCAGGGAATTACCCCCAGGCCGAGGAGGCGTTCCGCGCGGTGGCGCGGGTTTTGCCGCTGGCAGAGGTTCTGAATAATGAAGGGGTTGCGATCAGCCGCCGGGGGCAGGACGGGAGCGCGCTTTTCCGCCAGGCGGAGGCTGCCGATCCCAACGCGGCGGACTACCACTTTAACCTGGCGGTGAGTTTGAAGCGCAAGGGGGCCTATGCCGAGGCTCTGACCGAGCTGGCGCAGTGTTTGCGGCTGCGGCCTAACGACAGCGAGGCGCAGGGGCTGGAGAAGGCGTGGAAAGGGGCGGCAGCGGCGGCTCCGGCCGCGGGCGCGGGACAGGATGCGGACGAGGAGACGCAGCCGGACCCACTGGAGCGCATCGTGCGCACCTTTGATGCGGTCGCCTTCCGGCAGGCGGCGCTGATGATGGACCAGATGGAAGTGTCGCGGCTGGCCGCGCTCTCTCCGCACGAGCGGGCGCTGAAGCTGAGCGGGAAGGCCAAGGAATTTCTTGACCGCGGGCTGCTGCTCGAAGCCGAGCGGCTGTATCAGTCGGCCGTGGCGGCAGACGCCACGGTGGCCGAGGCGCACGCCGGGCTGGCAGAGGTCCGCGAGCGGACCGGCGATGCGGCGGCGGCACGCAAGGAAGCGCAGGCCGCGTTGGCGCTGGAGCCTTCCGCGGAGGCGCACCTGGTGCTGGGGCGGCTGGACCTTGCCGCGAACCGTCTGGATGAGGCGGCTCAGGAAACGAGAGAGGCCCTGCGGCTGGATCCGGGGAGCCGGGCGGCACAGGATCTGAGCCAGAAGATCGCGTCGAAGACGGTGAAAAAGCAGTAGAGTCTTTGTGCAGGGTTTCGTCAGGAGCAAGCCATGCTTCAGCAAGTGAGCGGTTTCAGGTTCCGGAATGCGGTCGGGCTGGCGGTTATGGCGGGGCTGGCCTTTGGCTGGGCTGCGATCGCGCGCGCCCAACAGCCGCTGGTGGAAAAACTGGTGCTCGACGACACCATCCAGCCGGTCAGCGCGGGGATGCTGGAACGGGCCATCGCGGTGGCCAACGCTGACGGCGCGGCCGCGCTGCTGGTGGATCTGGACACGCCGGGCGGCATGTTGGAATCGACCCGCGCGATGGTGGGCGGGATCCTCCGGTCGCGGGTTCCAGTGATCGTGTACGTGGCCCCGTCGGGGGCGCGGGCAGGCTCGGCGGGCTTCTTTCTGCTGGAGGCGGCGGACGTGGCGGCCATGGCTCCGGGCACCAATGCGGGCGCGGCTCATCCGGTGCTGGAGTTCGGCGCCAAGCCGGACGAGACCATGAACGAGAAGATCGTCAACGACGCCCAGGCCTTTTTGCGCTCCTACGTCACGCGCCGCAATCGCAATGCGGAAGCCGCCGCAGCCGCAGTTCAATCGTCGCACTCGTACACCGCCGAAGAGGCGCTGGCGCAGCACCTGATTGACCTGACGGCGACCAGCGACGCTGAACTGCTGTCGGCGCTGAATGGGCGCGAGATTACGCGCATGGACGGCACCAAGCAGACGCTGCACCTGGCCGGCGCGCGGATTGAGCTGGTGAAGCCGACGCTGCGCGAGAACGTGCTGGGCTGGCTGGTGGACCCCAATATCGCGCTGCTGCTGCTGGTGGGCGGGGCGCTGCTCATCTATCTGGAATTCAATGCGCCGGGCACCATCGTTCCCGGCTCGCTGGGCACGCTGATGGTGCTGCTGGGCATCTTTGGGCTGAACCTGCTGCCCATCCGCTATACGGCGGTGTTGCTGTTGGTGGCGGCGGTGGTGTTACTCGTTCTGGAGGCCAAATTCGGCGGCCACGGGGTACTGGCCGTTGCGGGCATCATCTGCCTGACGTTTGGGACGCTTACGCTGGTGGCCGCGCCGGTTCCCGAGATGGGCGTGAGCCCGTGGGTTGCGATTGCGGTGAGCGCGGGGTTCGGAGGCATTACGGTCTTCCTTGTGCGATTGGCGGTGCGCGCCCGGCGCAGGAAGGCCCGGCTGGGCGCAGACGCCCTGGTGGGCAGCGTCGCCTCGGCCATGGAGGCGCTGAATCCGGAGGGCCATGTGCTGGTGGAGGGAGAGATCTGGCGCGCCGTGGCCTCCCAACCGGTGCCCGCCGGAGCCCGGCTGCGGGTAGTGGGCCATGAGGATTTTCTGCTGCGCGTGGAGCCGGAAGAGCAGGCGCAGTTCAAGAAGACGCCGGCCTAGCATCTGCGAAAGACTGCTCAGGAGTACAATCCGTGCTGAGTGAGGGAAGTCCAATGTCCGTTGCCGATCTGCCCATGCCAACTCTGATTTTCGTAATCATCGTGGTCCTCTACCTGCTTAACTCGATCAAGATTCTCCGCGAGTATGAGCGCGGAGTGATCTTCCGCCTGGGCCGCGCGCTGCCTGCGCCCAAGGGCCCCGGCATCATCCTGGTCTTCCGGCCGGTGGATCAAATGGTGCGCATCACGCTGCGCCAGCAGGTGTTGGAGGTGCCGTCCCAGGACGTGATCACCCGCGACAACGTCACCATCAAAGTAAACGCAGTGATCACGCTCTACGTGGTGAGTCCCAACGATGCGGCGATCAAAGTGGAGAACTATGTTTACCAGACCTCGCAGTTCGCGCAGACCACGCTTCGTTCGGTGCTGGGCGAGGTGGAGCTGGACGAGGTGCTCAGCCATCGGGATAAGCTCAATCTGAGGATTCAAACCATCATTGACCAGCGGACTGAGCCATTTGGGGTGAAGGTCATCTCTGTTGAAGTGAAGCAGGTGGATCTGCCGGAGCAGATGCTGCGCGTCATAGCCAGGCAGGCCGAGGCGGAGCGGGAAAAGCGCTCGAAGATCATTCACGCCGAGGGCGAGTATAACGCCGCGCAAAAGCTGGTGGATGCCGCCGCGCTGATGGCCACGCAGCCCATGACGCTGCAGTTGCGTTACCTGCAGACTCTGGCTGACATCGGCGTGGAAAAGAACACCACCATCGTCTTCCCGCTGCCGATGGAGCTGCTCACGATCCTCAATAAGCTCGGGCTGACGGATAAAGCGGACGCCGCAAAGCCGTAAAGCGGGAGAAGCGAAACAGGGTCGGCGCGAAGCGGCGCGTTGTGGCAGAGGCTGCTTCGGCAGGCTACTCTGTGATTGAGAACCATTTGAACCCAGGGGCTGTGAATGCGAAGAGGCATTGGCGGAGGGGAGTTTGAACCGGCCGAGGAGCGGCGCGACCGGGAACTGACGCTGGGCCCGGCCATGCTGCTGGCGCTTGCTTTCGGGCTGCTGCTGCTCTGCGGAGTTTTCTTCGGGCTGGGGTATGCCGCGGGCCGGCGCAGCCCGGCACCGGCGGTGGCGGCAGGCGCGCTGCCCGCTGCCGGCCAGCCCATCGCGGCGCAGACGGCGGGTTCCTTGTCGAAACCTCCGGCAGCGGGCCTGATTCCCTCCGCACCGCAGCAAACGGCGGTTGCGGAGTTGCCGCAACCCTCTGCGGCCGATGGGAGTCCGGCGGGGAATCCTCTGACTTCCTACGGTGGCGTCGGCGCCGGTTCCAATGCGCCGTCAGGCCAGCCGCTGGTGCGGCCCGCGCTTTCGCCGCAGGCAAACGGGCCTCAGCCTGCAAGCACGCCCAGCCCAAGCCCGCAGGTGCAGCCGGCACTTTCGCAGGGCTCCGTCTGGATGGTGCAGATTGCGTCTGTCTCTGACCCCGAGGACGCGAATGTGCTTGTGGCGGCGCTGCGCAGGCATGGATACACGGCGACCTTCCGCCGCGCGCCCGCCGACGGCTTGATTCATGTGGAGGTCGGTCCATTCTCCAATCGAAACGACGCCCATGCGATCTGCCAAAGGCTGCTCGCCGACGGCTACAACGCAGTCATCCAGCCGTAGAACTCATTGACTCATCCATTCCGGCAGTCCTGAGGCGATGGCCGCGCGCACGGCCTTCATCAACTCCTCGCGCGTGCGAAAGTCGCTGGGGTACAGGGGCGGGTGGAAGACGATGTGCGCCGTGGCGGGTCGGATGCGCAGGCTGCCCTTGGCCATCATGCTCTCGGTGCCGTGAATGGAGACAGGGATGCACGGCGCGCCGGTTTCCATGGCCAGGTAGAACGGGCCTTTCTTGAAGGGCAGCAGGTGCCCGTCGCGGGAGCGCGTGCCCTCGACGAAGGTGGTGATGTGGATGCCTTTCGCCAGCACGCGCCGGGCTGCCGCGATGCTCTCCTTCGCGCTCTCAACGCGGCCGTCACGGTTGACCGGCACGAACTCCCCCAGCTTCATGCCGTAGCCCAGCACGGGAATCTTCATCAGGGAACGCTTGAGGAAGGCGGAGGTGCGGCCGGGGATGCGCGGAAACAGCGCAGGCGGATCAAGGTTGGAGACGTGGTTGGCCATGAAGATGCACGCCGTGTGCGCGGGCACGCGATCCGCGCCGGCGGTTTCAACGCGGATCCCCGCCAGCCGGAAGGCCACGCGCACGATGCGCTGCGAGGCGTTGTAGAGAGGCGTCGCGTTGCCTGTGAATGCAGCCCAGGGAATGAAGATCAGCGCCGCGGGAATGCTGAGAACGAGAATCGTGATCAGCAGTATGAGAGACGAGATCATACCGGCCTCTCGCCGTCGGGGTGAAGTTCTCTGAGCCGCGCGGGCAGCTTTTCGTAGATGCCATCGAAGCCGCCGTTGGAGAGCAGGGCGACCACGTCACCGGATTGAAGCTGGGGTGCAAGGCTGTCGATGATCGCTTCCACATTGGGGTGGAGTGCCGCCAGGGTTCCAGCGGTATTGAGCGCCCGCACCACGTCTTCGGGGTGCAGGCGCTCAGCGTCGGGAATGCGCTGCTGCTGATAGACGCCGGCCAGCACCACGCGGTCGGCGAGGCGGAGGCTATCCATAAGGTCGGCCTCGAGCACTTTGCGCCGCAGGGTGTTCGAGCGCGGCTCCAGCACCGCCCAGAGCCGCGATTGCGGATAGACGGAGCGCAGCGCGCGCAGGGTTTCGCGGATGGCCGTGGGATGATGGGCGAAGTCTTCGATGACCGTGATGCCGGCAATCTGCGCGCGCACCTCAAGCCGTCGCTTGACGCTCTTGAAGCTGGCCAGCGCCGATTGAATGGCGTCTTTGCCGATGCCCTGGCTGAAGGCCAGCGCGGCGGCGGCGGTGGCGTTGAGCGCGTTGTGCTCGCCGGCGAGAGCCATCTCCAACTCGGCCCATTGCGCGCCGCCATGCCACACTTCCCAACGCGAAAGACTCTTTCCGTTTTCATTCTCGTGACGCAGATTGCGGACCTGCCAATCGGCGCCGGCGCTGAATCCGTAGCGCTCCACGGGGCAGAATGCGTTCTTGACGCACTCGGCCACGTTGGCGCAGCCGTCGTAGGCCAGGATCACGCCGCGGCGCGGCACCAGATTCACCAGCCGCTTGAAGGCCGTCTTCACCGCTTCGAGATCGGCGTAGATGTCGGCGTGATCGAACTCGACGTGGGTGAGGATGAGCGCGTCGGGGAAGTAGTGGAGAAACTTGGGACCTTTGTCGAAGAAGGCCGTGTCGTACTCGTCGCCCTCCACGATGAAGGTGCGCGTGGGCCGCAGCTGAAAACTGCTGCCGAAGTTCTCTGCCACGCCGCCGATGAGGAACGAGGGCTCGAGCGCGGAATTGTCGTGCGCGGCAACCTGGTGGATCCACGCCAGCATGCTTGTGGTGGTGGTTTTTCCGTGCGTGCCGGCGACGACCAGCGACTTACGGCCCTCCAGAAATTCCTCGCGCAAGAGGGCAGCCATGGAGGTGAAGGGGATGCGCTCGTCGAGTATGCGCTCCACCTCGGGATTGCCGCGCGAGAGCGCGTTGCCGATGACGACCAGGTCGGGCGCGGGGTCGAGGTTGGCTTCCGAGTAAGGCTCCAGCACGGGAATGTCAAGCGCGCGCAGCAGGTCGCTCATGGGCGGGTAGGCTGCCTTGTCCGAGCCTGTGATGCGGTGGCCCTGCAACTGCAGCAGGCCGGCGAGCGAGGCCATCGCCGTGCCGCAGATGCCGCTCAAATGAATGTGCCGGGGGAGCGGATTCATCGCGCCACCGCCGGTTGCAGCA
The DNA here is from genome assembly GCA_963716385.1 of uncultured Acidobacteriaceae bacterium. Taxonomy (GTDB): domain Bacteria; phylum Acidobacteriota; class Terriglobia; order Terriglobales; family Acidobacteriaceae; genus Telmatobacter. The sequence goes on along the minus strand of OY970305.1, from coordinate 3,496,663 downwards.
GTTGCAATTGCGCCTCGTCGGCGGCGCGCAACTCGGCCTCCACGCCGAAGGTCAGCGTCACGTTCTGGCGCGAAACATGGCCGCTGCGCAGGCCAATGGCAATGGGGATTTCGAAGTCGCTGAAGGCGTGCAGAAGCACCTCTTCCAGCAGTTGAGGAGGCGCGCCGGGCGAAACGCAATCGAGCATTTCGCCAAAGACAACGCCGCGCACGCCGTCGAGTTTACCCGCCTGGCGCAGTTGCCACATCATGCGGTCGATCTGGTAGGGTTTGGCGCCCGTGTCTTCAAGGAAGAGCAGTTTGCCTTCAGTGGCCGGCTCCCACGGCGTGCCCAGCAGCGAGACCAGGATGCTGAGGCAGCCGCCATAGAGGGTGCCGCGCGCGACGCCAGGCTTCAGCGTGCGCAATCCTTCGGACGAGCCGAGGCTGTAAGGTTCGCCGGCCAATGCCGACTGAAAGCTGGCCAGATGGACGCCGTCGTCGAGAGAAAAATCCGCCGCGACCATGGGTCCATGAAACGCGGGCAGGCCGAGCTGGTCGAGCAGATGCAGTTGAATCCCCGTGAGGTCGCTGTACGCAAAGAAAGGTTTGGGGTGTGTGCGAATGAGTTCGAGGTCCAGCCCATGGAGAAGATAGTTGGACCCGTAGCCGCCGCGCGCGCAGGCCACGATGCGAGTTTCGGGGTCGGCAAACGCCTCGTGCAAATCAGCCAGCCGCTGCGCGGGCGTTCCGGCAAAAAAAAGTGGGCCGCGGAGCTGGGTATGCGCGCCGAGCCGGGACGTGAAAGCGAAAGCGCGCAGCCGCTCCAGGCCCCGATCGACGCGCTCCGGGTCTGCGAACGAGGCGGCTGAAATCACGCTGACTCCAGCTCCATGAGGGATGGGGGCGAGTCGCAAAAGCGGTGCGGGTTGGAACGGCGGCGTCATTGCGGCCAGGCCTCGCCGCGAGCAATCAGGGAAGCCGGCCCGGTGAGCATCAACTCCGTGCCGGCGCCATTCCACGCCACGGTCTGCGCGCCCCCGGGCGCCGCCACAATGAGCGGTGACTGGCAGCCGTGAAGGGCGACGGCCGCCGCGGCCGAGGCGGAACTGCCGGTGCCGGAAGAAGTCGTCGGTCCCACGCCCCGCTCGAAGATGCGAATCTCGACTGCGCGCGGGCCTGCAATACGCACGAACTCCACGTTGGTCTGATGAGGGAAATCGGAATGCACGCAGAGTGCAGCGCCCATGGTCTGCCACGATTGGCCCTGCACGGAAAACTCCGCGTTGTCCACGATGAGAACGAAATGTGGGTTGCCGGTGGAGACCGCGACGCCGGAAATTTCCAGGCCGCTCGCCAGCCTGACTGTCTTCGGCGAATAAGTGGGAATGCCCATTCCCGTAGTGATTTCCACCGAGTAGCCATTGGTGACGTGGACCGCATTCACGCGGCACATGCGCGGGCCGGCATCGGTCTCGATGCGCAGTTCGTCGCCTGGTTGCGAACTGAGCGATGCGGCCATCCACGCGGCCACGCAGCGCGTGCCGTTGCCACTGATCTCGGCGACCGAGCCGTCGGCGTTGTGCAGGCGGATGCGCCCTGCGGCGGGGCCGGTCCATGCAAAGAACTCGATGCCATCGGCGCCGATGCCGGTATTGCGCGCGCAGAGGCGGCGCGCCAGGCTCGCCCAGTCATGGCCCGCGGCGGCGTCTTCCGTCACGATCAAAAAGTCGTTGCCGCAGGCGTGGGCCTTGGTAAAGGGAATCAATCTTCCTCCGGGGCGCAAAAAGCGAACAGCGCGTCGATGGCCGGCCCGGCGACCAAGCACGCGCGCCGCCGCTCATCCTTCCACCTTGCCGATGCTATCACCGAGCCGCTCCTTTGTTGAGGGGCAGGACTGCTGAAGCATCGGAGACGTAAACGGTGGCCGAGGGCTGGCCGGGAGCGCTGAATCGTCGCACTTCGGTAAGTCCGACGGGATGGGCCTTCACGGCGCGGTCGATCGCGTCGCCGTCGAAGGCCAGCACAAGCGCCGCGTGGGCGGCGGGCGCGGCCAGCGCGGCGCGATAAAACTCCTTGTCGCTTTCATTGATGGTTTGGCGCAGCGGAATCCCGGTGAGCGTGACGAGTTGCGGATAGACCGAGGTGTCCATCAGAACCAGACCGCCGGGCCGCGCCGCCAGCAGCGCACGCAGGACCGGGGGAATCTGGGTTTCCAGGGGCCGGCGCGCCTCAATATTCTTTGTGCTCTCGACGTAGGTGAGGGGCCGCTGGCGCACGATCTGTGCCGCGTTCAGGGCGACCAGCGCAAAGAGAAGACCCGCCGCGTAGCTTGTCCAGCGCGGCTTGAACTCGCGCACCGCGGCCAGCGCAAACTGCGCGGCAAAGCCCAGTCCCAGCGCGAAAGCCGGCAGCAATTCCATCCCATAGCGCGTGTTGTACCAGGAGTGGGGCCACCATACGGGAAGGAAGATGGGCACCGAACTGTAGGCGACCGAGTAGGCATAGAAGGGAACCGGCAGCCACAGGAGTAGCGCCCACAGAAAGGCGCGGCGGTGCGCGGTGAGCCAGGCCCACGCCGTGCCCAGCAGGCTGAGCACGAGCAGCACATTGCCCCAGGCCGCGGCAGCCGCGTCCATCTCCGCGGTCTTCATAAAAAACAGCAGCGCAACCCAGGGATTGTGCCATCCCGGATGGGGCGGCCCAGCCCAGCCCGCGGTGCGCATCTCGATGGCTTTGGCCGAGTACGGTCCGCGCGCAAAGTCGAGCCAGTCACCGAAGACAGTTGCGTTGTAAACGAACCACGCCACGGGCGCGGCGACCACCAGAGCACTGGCCAGCCAGAACGTGCGCGAGCGCAGGCCGCCACGGCGAAGCAGCACAAGACCGATGGCGAGCCATGCAAGCAACGCCAGAATCCATCCGTCATAGCGGGTGAAGATGGCCGCAACGAGCACCGCAGCGATCTGCCACAGCAGCCGCGCGGCCCGCGCTGGATCGGATTCCATGCGGATGCGCCATTCCACCAGCCACACCGCCGTCCAGATCATCTCGCACGCAAACAGCGGCTCGGTCATGGCCGTGGTTTGCAGGTAGAGCAGGTTGGGATTGGCGGCGAAGAAGGCCAGGGCCAGCGCGGCGGCGGCAGGCGGAAGCCAGTGGCGCGCCAGCCGATAGATTCCCGCGCAGCCGGCGAGATAGGCGAGCGCGGATGGAATCATGCCCGCGATTCCATTGGCCCACCAGCTGTACACGGCGACAAACGGGATGAGCAGAAGGTGCGGCAGCGGCAGCCACACCGAGCCGAGCTGGGTGAGGCCCGGCCGGTGCGAGTCGAAGACGCGCCGCGCAATGTGCAGGTGCGCGACCGCGTCGCCACAGTTGAGCATCGCGCCATGCCGCCAACTCCACGCCACCGCCGCCGCCGACATCGCCACGCAAGCGGCCAGCACTGGCAGCCACTCCGCACGGCGCATGGGCAGCTCAGTCAAGGTGGGTCAACTCGCGGAACACCGTGAAGCGGTCGTCAATCTCATCGCGGGAGAGCTGCTGCAGGCGCTCGGTGCCGAACCGCTCCACGGTGAACGAGCCCATTACGCTGCCGTAAAACATGGCGCGGCGGAAGGAGGCTGGGGTGAGCTCGGGCTGCGAGGCCAGATAACCGAAGAAGCCCCCGGCAAAACTGTCGCCCGCGCCGGTGGGGTCCACGACTTCTTCCAGGGGCAGCGCCGGCGCCCTGAACGGCTTTGCTCCGACACCATCGGAGGAGGCGCGGTGGAAAGCCGTGGCGCCGTACTCGCCGTGCTTGACCACCAGCATGCGCGGGCCCATGGCAAGCACCGCGCGCGCGGCCTGCACGAGGTTGTTGTTGCCGGCCAGCATGCGCGTCTCCGTGTCGTTGATGAGCAGCACGTCGAGGCCCTTCAGCATCTCCAGAAGAGCCGCGCGATGATCCTTGATCCAGTAATTCATGGTGTCGCCGGCCACCAGACGGGCCTGCGGCATGGCCTCGCGCACGCGCCGCTGCAACACGGGATCGATGTTGGCCAGAAACAGAAACTCCGAGTTGCGGTAGGCTTCGGGAATCTTGGGCGCAAAGGCGCCAAACACGTTCAGCTCCGTCGAGTGGGTCTTGGCTTCATTGAGATTGTCGAGATACGAGCCCTCCCAAAAAAAGCTCTTGCCCGCGGCCCGCTCGATGCCGCGCGTGTCGATGCGGTGCCTGTTGAAGACGGCTTCCTCATTCGAGCCGAAGTCCTCGCCCACCACGGCGATCACGCGCACATCGGTGAAGTAACTTGCCGCCAGCGCGAAATAGGTCGCCGCGCCGCCCAGGCAGCGGTCCCGCCGGCCCGCAGGCGTCTCGATTGAATCAAAGGCAACGCTGCCCACTACGGTGATTGACATATATCTTCCTCTCTAACTCGAACTTATTCATTTGCCAGCCGGCTTGTTACCAGCCCAGATACTTTCCGAACAGCAGTTTCAGCCTTTCTTTGGCTGCTTCGGGAATCGCATCGGGCTGTGTGAGAACGGCATACTTTGCCGCCGAGGCACAGGCGCATAGGCGCTCATGCGGCATCGCTGCCACAGCCGCCTTCACCACGCGCGCCGCGTTCTCGGCGTTCTTGTGCAGCACGGCCACAATCTCCTCGATGGTCACCGCGTCGTGGCCCTCGCGCCAGCAGTCGTAGTCAGTGACCATGGCGACGGTGGCGTAGCAAATCTCCGCTTCACGGGCCAGCTTGGCTTCCTGCAGGTTGGTCATGCCGATGACATCCGCGCCCCAACTGCGGTACAGATTCGACTCGGCCCTGGTGGAGAATTGCGGGCCTTCCATGCAGACATAGGTGCCGCCCATTTTGCCCACCACGCCGACGGCCGCACAGGCCTGGACCGCGGCACGGGCCACCGTGGCGCAGACCGGGTCGCCAAAGGCCACGTGGCCCACGATGCCCTCGCCAAAGAAGGTGGCGACGCGATGAAAGGTGCGGTCGATGAACTGATCGGGGACCACAAAGTCGGTGGGCTTGTGTTCCTCCTTGAGCGAGCCCACGGCCGAGGCGGACAGGATGCGCTCGACGCCCAGCATTTTGAACGCATAAATGTTGGCGCGAAAGTTCAGCTCCGAGGGCAGGATGCGATGCCCGCGCCCGTGCCGCGCCAGAAAGGCCACCTTGCGCCCCTCAAGCTCGCCCAGCACAAAGGCGTCCGAGGGCTCGCCAAAGGGCGTCTCCACGCGCTCTTCATGCACATTGGTGAATCCGGGCATCGAATAAAGTCCGCTGCCGCCGATAATGCCGATCTCCGCCTGAGCCACAGCTCGCTCCTGTTTGGCAGGCCGTCTTGCGGCCCGCACCCTGCCTTAGTATAAAGGCCGAAAGGAACCGGTACGCGGCCGCTGCTCTGGCGGCTTTCAATCGTCGGCGTACTACGCGAAGTGGCGCAACTTCATGCCGTCGCTGAAAACAGCGTCGTCTGCCGGATGGATTGCGGCGGACGTTTCTCGCACGGCCCAGCCGGCGATGAGCAGGCTGGGCGCGAGGGTGGGCGCGGCGCCGCCGAGAGAGGCGAGCGTGGTGTATCGAATCTCCTGATCTGGCTGCGCTGCGCGGGATACGACGGCGCAGGGGAATTCGGGCGGAAGACCTTCCTGGAGCCACTGAAGCGCAAGCAAACTCAAGTCGCGGCCGGGCATATAGACGACGCGGGTCGCGTCCTCTAACTGCGGCAGCGGCGCCGTGTTGTGCGACTGCGCGTGATGGCCGGTGGAGAAGATCACGTTGGAGGCGCGGTTGCGGCTGGTGAGGGAGCAGCCGAGGGCCGCGGCGGCTGCGAATGCAGCGGTGATGCCGGGGACGACTTCGAAGGTGACATCCGCATCGATGAGCGCTGCCATCTCCTCGGCCGCGCGACCGAACAGGAGCGGGTCGCCGCTCTTGAGGCGGACGATACTGCGATTGGGACTGTGCTCCGCGCGGGCGTGCTCCACCATCAGCGCGTTGATTTCCTCCTGCGTGATGCTCTTGATGCCGCAGCGCTTGCCCACGTTGACGATTTCTGCGGCGGGCGATGCCAGCGCAAGAATTGTCTGGGGGACGAGGTCGTCGTGGAGGATGACATCCGCGGATTGAATCAGGCGGAGCGCCTTGACGGTGAGCAGGTCTGGGTCTCCCGGACCGGCGCCGACAAGCCACACTTTCCCGCTTGAGTCCATGGGTTTTTCGTCGAGCGGAGAGAGCGCGAGGCGGCGCGACGGGCAAGAGAAGGAATCGCAAACCTGGCGCTGCGCGAGCTGATGCAGCAGGGCCTTGCGCGGCTCGCCGCGCGGATGCGTCGCGAGAACTTCGCGGCGGAGTTGGCCCAGGCTTGCAAGCCAGGGGCCGAGGTCGGCTGGCAGTTGCGCATCGATCTCGCGGCGCAGGCGCTGGGCAACGGCGGGGCTCTCTCCGGCGGTAGAGATGGCGATCTGCAGGTCGCCGCGGCTGACCACTGCACCGAAGAAAAAGTCGCAGTGGGGAATGTCGTCCACGCTATTGCAGAGGATGCCGCGCTCGATGGCGCCGCGATAAGCGGCGGCGTTGACTGCGGGCGAGTCGGTTGCGGTGATCACGACGAAGTTGCCGTCAAGGTCGGACGGTTCGAACGGCCGCTGGATCCATTCGAGTTTGCTTTCAGCCGCCAGTTTCCGGATCTCGGGCTTTGCCTCCGGCGCGACGACGCGGAGTTGCAGGCCGGTGTTGAGCAGGCTGCTGATTTTTTCCAGGGCGACGGCGCCCGCGCCGACCAGCAGGCCGGAGCGGCCGTCGAGTTTGAGAAAGATTGGCAACAGCGTCATCGTTCGCCCCTCAATCCGCCGCGCCGTGCGGGACTCGGCCCGTGGGCAGATCGCGCTCCACGGCGGCCAGCACTTCACCGGCAAGATGGGCACGGAGTTCGTCGTTGGAGTGGCGCAGAAACCACGCGCGAAGATTCTCTTCGGGCTTGCGTCTGGCCAGGTAAGCGCGCAGCAGGCGTTCGATGGCCTCGGGCACCAGCGGCGCGGGGCAGCGATAGCCCACCGGGCGCGCGATAGAGGCGTGTTGGCCTACCGCTCCGCCGAGGCAGAAGTAATAGGCGTCGGTCAGCTTGCCCTCGTGTTTGATCTTCTTGCCTTCGATGCCGATGTCGGCGATCCAGTGCTGACCGCAGCCGTTGGGGCAACCAGTTACGTGCAGCCTGAGCTGCTGGTCGAACTCGGGCAAGCGCTCTTCAAGCTCGTCGACCAGCCAACGGGTGAAACCCTTGGTCTCGGTGATGGCCAGCTTGCAGAACTCGGTGCCGGTGCAGGCGACCGCGCCGCGCCAGAAGGAAGAGCCGTCAACCTGCAGCCCGATCCGGTTCAGTTCGTGCGCGAGTTCCCGGGTCTTGAGGTAGGGAACGTCGAGGAACAGGAGATTTTGAGAGACGGTGGCGCGCAGTGCGCCGCTGCCGAAGCGCCCCGCAAGTTCAGCGGCGGCTTCCAACTGCTCGCCGGTGAGCCGGCCGCGCAGCACGGATGCACCGACGTAACTCAGCCCCGGCTGGCGCTGCGGATGGACGCCGGCGTGGTCTCGGAAAACGTCGTTGGGTATTTGTTCAGGCACGGAGGCGAGAAGTTTGAAGTCAAGCCGCGACTGCAGCTCGGCGAGAAAACTTTCGGCGGTCCAGCCCTCGTTCATGAAGAGATACTTGAGGCGTGCACGGTCGCGGCTTTCGCGCAGGCCCTGCTGGTCGCGAAAGATTTCAGCCACTGCACGCACCACGCGGAGAGCCTGATGAGGCAGGATGAAGGCATCGAGACGCACGGCCAGATGCGGCTCCTTGGAGAGGCCGCCGCCCACGCGCAGCGAGTAGCCCACCTTGCCCGCATGCTCCACGGGAGTGAGCGCGATGTCGTTGATCTCGGGATAGGAGCACCACGAGGGGCAGCCGGTGACGGAGATCTTGAATTTTCGCGGCAGGTTGTAGAACTCAGGGTTGGCCGTCAGCAGGCGGGCAATCTCCATCGCGAGAGCGGAGGAATCGATGAGTTCATCGGCGGCCACACCGGCCAGAGGGCAGCCGGTTACGTTGCGCACGACGTCCCCGCAGGCGCCTTTGGGCGAGAGCCCGATGGCGTCCAGCGCGTCCACGACTTCGGGGAGCGATTCGATGGTGAGCCAGTGCAGCTGAATGTTCTGGCGGACGGTGATGTCGGCGAGGTTGCGCGCGTATTTGCGAGTCAGCCCGCCGATGACGCGCAGTTGGCTGGCGGAAAGGATGCCGTTGGGAATGCCAATGCGCATCATGAAATAGTCAGAGGTCAGGCCCTCGCCGCCCTTGCCGCCGGTGGCGCCCACTCCGTCGCCCTGGGTGTAGATGCCCCACCACTTGAAATACGTGGAAGCCCACTCCGGCAACACGCTGGCGCGGCCCGCGCGGGCAAAGGCGCGCACTTCGTCGAACGCCTCCCACGGATTCTTCTCGCGCTTCAGGCGCTCGGCCCGTTGCGCCTTAGACTCCTTTGCTTGAACAGCTTCTGTCATGTCTCCCCTTCGCCAAAAAATAAAAATCCCGCGGCAGCGTTGGCTGCATCGCGGGCATTCAAGAAACCTCGGATTACGATCAGACTTTCAGACCCAGGTCACCCGTGCGCGCGAAGCGGCGTACAGCGGCGACAACAGGGGCGTCCATGCATGGTTCGATCTTCGCAGGACATGGCCGAAAAAGCAACTGTTCTTTGTTCTGCGCTCGTTCTGGGCCGGAGAAGCACGGAATAACCGCTCCATGGGTTCTGGTAGACTGAGTTTCCCGAAGTGTCCGGGCAGAGGAAGAACGGGAGTCTGGTGAAGATTCCTTGTCATGAACGCAGAAATCATCCTCATTCATTCGGGAGTTCCGCAGACGAAAGTTCCGCAGAAGGGAGTTCCGCAGACGGCGCGCAACTGCCAGTTTCGCTGAACTGGTTTTTGCGGAGATGGTGAGTTCAGTGTTGGGCAGAGTTCGGCGGAATGCTTTGAGGTCTGCGACCATCGAAATAGAGGCTGGCGACGAGCCTGGAGCAAACGCATGAACAATGTGCCATCCGATGCATTTGTATTTCTTGGAGCCACCGGCGATCTTGCGCACAAGCAGATTTTTCCGGCGCTGCAGGGAATGATTCGGGACGAAGGTTTCAGTCTGCCGATTATCGGTGTGGCCAAAGCCGGCTGGACGCTGGACCAGTTGAAGGCGCGCGCGAAGGACAGCCTCGAACAGCACGGCGGAATCGATCAAGCGGCTTTTGAGAAACTGCTGAGCCTGCTGCGTTACGTGGACGGCGATTACAGTGACCCCAATACTTTTGCGCAGGTTCGCACCCAGCTTGGCAAGGCACAAAGGCCGCTGCATTATCTGGCCATTCCGCCCAGTCTGTTCGAACTGGTCGCCGAGCGCCTGACCAAGTCGGGATGCGCGGCCCACTCTCGCATCGTGGTGGAAAAGCCGTTCGGGCGGGACCTGAACTCGGCGCAGGAGCTGAGCCGCACGCTGCATCGCTACTTTGCCGAAGACAGCATCTTCCGCATCGATCACTACCTGGGCAAAGAGCCGGTGCAGAACATTTTGTACACCCGCTTTGCCAACCCGATCTTCGAGCCGCTTTGGAATCGCGATCATATTCGCAGTATTCAGATCACCATGGCGGAAGATTTTGGCGTCGAGGACAGGGGCAGGTTCTACGACGAGGTGGGAACGCTGCTTGATGTTGTGCAAAACCATATGCTGCAGGTGGTCGCAAATCTTACCATCGATCCGCCGACGGGAGAGGACCACGACGCGGTGCGTGACCGCAAAGCGGAGCTGCTGAGGGCGGTCCGTCCGCTCTCTGCGGATGCAGTTGTGCGCGGGCAGTATGACACGTATCGCTCGGTGCCTGGCGTATCTCCGAACTCAGCCGTCGAAACGTTCATCGCGATCAAGCTCGAAATTGACAGCTGGCGGTGGGCCGGGGTTCCCATCTACATTCGCGCCGGCAAGATGCTGCCTGTGACTTGCACCGAGGCGCTGGTTGAATTCAAGCGCCCGCCGCGAGAGACCTTTGGAGAGATTGTGCCCAACGCATCGGCGCACATGCGCATACGCATGAGTCCCGACCTCATCATCGGTCTCGGTGTGCGGGTGAAAACTCCAGGGGAACGCATGGTGGGCCGCGACGTTGAACTTGATCTGCGCAGTCAAGCCGCGGACAATATGCCGCCCTACCAGAGATTGCTCGGCGATGCCATTCGCGGCAACAGCGAACTTTTCTCAAGGCAGGACCTGGTGGAGGCGCAATGGCGGATCGTCGAGCCGATTCTGGGAAACATCACGCCCTTGTATTCTTATAAGCCGGGAACCTGGGGACCGGAAGAGGCGCATCAGCTCATTGGAATCGATGGGCCCTGGACGGATCCGGTCGTGCAGGATTCAGCCGCGCAGGAAGAGAAGAAATGATCGGGAAGATGGTGCGGTCATGAGAGAGTTTGTCAGCTTTTTTGCGCTCGCATTCAGTGCTCTTTTTCCTGTCATCAATCCGCTTGGGTCTTCGCTGGTTTTCCTCAGCATGGTCGGAGCGGCACCGGAAAAGATCTTTAGAGTGCTGGCGAGAAAGATCGCCATCAGCACGGCTATTTTTCTTCTGGCGATGGATCTGGGCGGCGCCGCGGTGCTCAAGTTGTTCGGCATCTCGTTGCCGGTTGTGCAGCTTGCCGGCGGACTCGTGCTCGCGTCGATGGGATGGAAGCTGCTGAACGAGAGGGATGAGGATGAGCTGAGCACGCCTTCGCCGCAGGCAGGAGAGCCCGCTGAATTGCAGCGAAAAATATTCTACCCGTTTACTTTTCCTTTGACGGCCGGCCCCGGCGTGCTGGTTGTGATGCTCACATTGAGCGCCCACGCTTCGAAGGGAACCCTGGTAAGAGCCATTTTCGCTCATCTGGGAGTCTTGGCGGGAATGACTCTGATGTGTCTAGCTGTCTATGTCGCCTATGCCTATGCGCCCAGGATTACGGCGAAGATTTCGCCGTCGACCGCGCATGGCATTCTGCGCGTGATTGCTTTTGTCCTGCTCTGCATCGGCGTGCAGATCGCATGGAATGGACTTTACGCTCTGAATGACGCCCGGGGGCTGCTGCTCAGGTAGAGCGAGCGGTGGGGGCCGCTCCTTTCTTTTGAGTCGCAGCGGCCCCCCCTGGTTGACCGCATTTACATTCCGTTCTGGTTATCTTGTTCGGGGTGCAACACGCGATACGTCGTGCCGCCTTTTGACCAGACCAGCAGCAGAATGTCCTTGCCCGCGGGAATGGAGTGGACTTCGCTGGCGAACTTGTCCGCGTTCTGGACGGGATGCCGGTTGACTTCAAGGATGACGTCGCCGGGGGCGAGTCCTGCGTCGTCCGCCGGGCTGGCCGGGCGAACGCTCTGAATGGCCGCGCCGTTCAATTGTGCCGGCACACCCAGCTGCGCGCGGAGGTCAGGCGTCAGGTTGTCGACAGCGAGGCCGAGTCTTCCGTGCTGGGGACCTGATCCGCCGTTGTCCGCCACTTCGTTGGCGCCGTGAAACTCGCCGACTGTGACCTTGACCGTCTCCGGCTTGCCGTCGCGGAGAATGCCCAGAGCGATGGAGTTGCCCGGCGCAATCTCAGTGACCGCGACCTGCAGCGCGCTGCCATTCACGATCTTCTTGCCGTTCAGTGCGCGCAACACGTCGCCGCTCTTGAGACCGGCGCGGCTGGCGGGCGAATCGGGCGTGACTTGGCTGATAATCGCTCCGCTGGCGTCGGGCAAGTCAAAAAAGCCGGCGTTGTCGGGCGTGACATCGTTCATGCTGATGCCCAGATAGCCATGGTGCACGGCGCCGGTCTTGATGATCGCATCGACCGAGGCCCGGGCGATCTGAGAGGGAATGGCAAAGCCCGCGCCGGCGAACGAGCCGCTGTTGGAGATGATGAAGGTGTTGATGCCGACCAACTCTCCATGCGCGTCGACCAGCGGGCCGCCGGAGTTGCCGGGGTTGATGGCCGCGTCGGTCTGGATGAAATCGCCGGGCTTGCGCGGGTCATCAGAGTACGGATTGGGGCGATTGAGAGCGCTCACAATGCCGCGCGTGACAGAGAACTGGAAGTAGCCGAAGGGGCTGCCGAAGGCGAGCACCGTCTGGCCCGGATGCAGGTCGGCGGAGTTGCCCCAGGGAATGCTGGGCAGGTTTTTCGCGTCGATCTTGATGACCGCGAGATCGTTGAGCTTGTCGACCCCAATCAGCTTGGCGGGAAACACGCGGCGGTCATTCATGGTGACGCGAATCTGCATTGCTCCGTCGACGACGTGGTCGTTGGTGACGATGTATCCGTCGGGCGAGATGATAATGCCGCTGCCGATGCCGTGCTCAATCTGCGGCGAAGGCTTCATGCCTTGTCCCGGGCCCTGCGGACCGAAGAACCACTGGAAGCCGGGCGGGAGTGCGCCCTGAGGAATGCCGGAGCCCTGGCCATCCTGCTCCATGGTGTTTTCAGCCGATGGACGGGAGGTGACGGAGACGTTGACGACCGCAGGCGTGACGCGGGCGGCGACTGCTTCGACCGCGTTATCCAGCGCGACCAGAGAGGAGACGCTGCTGTTGTCCAGCGGCTCCGCGGCCCCGCTGGCGGCATATGCCGTGTTGTGGCCGAAGACGAAGGCCAGGCCGAGAAGAACGGTTGCAGCGGCTCCGGCGGGAACCGCAAACCTCTTCGCTCTTGCGACTAATGAATTAGTTGATGCGCTCATAGCTACCTCTCAATGGGTTGAAGTGGATGCTTACAGTTGAATGACGAACCAATCGCGGCGGACGGGCACCGCGATTGGCTTGCTGGATTTGGAAGCTGCGGGAAGAACTCTGAAAATCAATCGGGTGATTGTGATGCGGCCTGTCACCTGGCCGTTCGGCTGCCCCGCGGCCTCGTTCGTTCTCGGGTCCGCGCCTTCGCCTGCGTCATAGTCTGACCACGGTTGCGCAGCCTGGCCAGCAGTCTGGCCGGAGGTCTGCACCTGCTCCCAGGCGGTGAACACAATCCATTCCTGTGCGGGCTCGGAATCCGCGGGCGGGCCGGGGATTTCTGCCTTCAGAAGCACGGGCCGGGGCGAAGCTGTGTCGAGTTGCGAGGACGAAGCCTCCTCGCGCGTCGCCTCGTCCGGGCTGGCGGCCTTGCGCGGCGCGGAAGGCTGCGTCGTGAGCGGCTTCGCCCTTCGAACCAGCGTATCCGCGACGCGGAGGACGGGGGCGCGGAGGACGCGTGCCGGCTCAGCGATCGTCCGCGAGGGCGTGAGTCCCTGGGCCGGTTCGGTTTTCTGCGTCGGGACGAATGCGATCCACTGCGGGCACTGCGCCAGCTCCACCGAGCCGAAGAGCAGACCGCAGCCGAGCGCCCCCAGCAGAGCGCGAGTGGCCAGCGGGCTTAGCGCGTACTTGCGCTTCAGGACGCTGTGCACGCGGTGGACCACCTCCGGGCGCCGCTGCCAGGCTCCCAGCGACAGAGCCTCGGCGCGCCGCTGCATGCCGCGTTCGGCCAGACTAGCGAGACACGCGGCGTAGGCGCGCGGCGCATGAGTGATCCGGACCACTCCGTCATCGCAGGCCATCTCCCGCTCCCGGCAGAGACGGCGCTCCATCCACCACAGCGCGGGGTTCAGCGGAAACACAGCAAGGCAGAGCTTCTGGAAGAGATTGGTCCAGTCATCGCCGCGGCGCAGGTGCTCGGCCTCGTGGAGCACAATCTGCTCGAGTTCCCCAGGGGTAAGCCGGGCCAGCAGCCACTCGGGAATCAGGATGCGCGGCGCCAGGAAGCCAATCACGCTGGGGCGCTGCAAGGCCTTTGTTGTGCAGAGCTGCACCGGCCCGCGCCCCCGCAGGGTCAAGTGGGCCAGCGAAGCATGCAGGCTGCCTGCGGGCTCAACCGGGGTCGCGGACTTCCACAGCTTGCGCAGGCGGAGAGAGTGGATCGCGAGGTCCACGGCGCGAAAGAAAAACGCGGCCGCCCACAGCGCGGCGATGGCCAGGCCCCAGCGCATGTCCAACTGAAGCCACGGTCTGACGCCGGCTTCTCCAAGGTTGACGGGAATGCCGGAAGCGGCTCCGGCGTTGAACTGCGAGAGCAGGGGGAGGAAGGGAAGACAGACCAGGGCGGCGAAGCCCGCAGCCCAGGCGGCAAAGCGATGCGCGGCGGAGATGCGGGGCGCGAGGCGGAGGCAGATTGCCAGGCCGGCGGCGACGGCTGCGCCTTGCCAGAGTGCGGCAACCGCGATGGGCGCCGCGGCGTGAGACCATGCCCGCCAGGCGGAGGCGAGAAAATCGCCTGCAGCGGGGAGCGCCGACTGGAGAGCGTCGAGAATTGCAGCGAGTTGCATGCGCTATACCTCTCCTCGATCGTTGGCTCCCTGATCGTTGACACCCTGATCGTCGGCAGCCGCGCCGCGTATGGCATCTTTCAGCCGCTCCAACTCTTCGGCGGAGATCTCTTCGTCGCCCAGCAGCGATAGCAACAGGCGCTCGCGCGAGTTGCCGAAGAAGCGGCTCAGCATGTGGCGCACCTCGGTCCGGCTGGCCTCCTGCTCGGCCACGCAGGGCCGATAGACGAAGGCCCGGCCTTCTTGGCGGTGCTCGACGTAGCCCTTTTGCTCCAGGATGCGGATCGTGGTCAGCACCGAGTTGTAGGCCAGGGGTTCGCTCTCTGGCAAACCGGCGACCAGATCGGTGACCGCCGATTCCCCGCGCCGCCAGAGGATCTTCATCAGCCTCAGTTCGGCTTCAGTGAGCGTGTTGGATCGCTTCGGTGGCATGTCTATCTTTTTGATTCCCAATGGACAACATCCGAAGTGGGCGTTGTCCTCACACTCCATGGACGGCCAACTAAAGGATTAGTTAGCGAGAGAAAGATTTCTTTGCGCCCGGGCCCCCCGTTGCAGGGAAGGCGCGGGCGCGATTCTTTTCAGGCCCCCGTGGGAATGCTGCGGTTCCGGGACGGCTGCAGCAGTTCGAAGGTGATGATGACCGCTGGAATCAGGAACCCGAACGACCCCACCACCCACATGATGATGGCGCCGAGAATCTGGTCGGGCAGCGGCGCAATCTGAAATGGATTGGGGTGCTCGACGTAGTACGGATAGACAGCGCGATTGCAGAAGGCCAGAAAAGCCGACAGCGCCGTCATCATCAGGTCCGCCCCCACCAGGTAGATCAGAATGCTCCAGTCATGGCGTCGCCGCGCGGCAGGCCAGGGGCGAATGACGCACCACCAGAATAGCAGCGAGGTAAAGAGGATGCAGAGATGCTCGATGTCGTGCCAGGTCTCGTTCTCGAGGGCGAGGTCGTAGGCGCTGGGCACGTGCCAGGCGAGAAAAGCGAAGTTCATGGCCAGCCAGGCGACCGCGGGCCGCAACAGCCAGTGCACCAGGCGCCGCAGCGGCTTGAAGCGCAGCAGCGGCCCGGCGATCGGCTTGCGCAGAATCACCGGCAATCCGCGCAGCAGCGGAACCACGGGAAGCCCAAGCATCACCAGCGGCGGCACCACCGACATCAGAACCAGATGTTCGACCATGTGAGCGCTGAGCAGCACATCGGCGAAGCTATCGAAGGGCGAGCCGATGGCGGCCCAGAGCATGGCCATCCCGCCCATGAACGACAGCAGCCGCCAGGCGGTGAACTGCGCGCGCCGTGTCCTGCGCAGAACCCACCATCCTCGCAGATACACCAGCGCGGTGAGGATGGTGGCGGCGGTGAGCCAGATGGGCAGAGACCAGTCATCCAGCACGGATTGGATTGCGGGCGACATGCGCTATGGAGTTTTCAGAGGATACGGCTTCATGGGCACGCGCAGCGCCCCGGCATGCGTGAGCGAGCGAGAAGAATCAATCGCGGGCGAAAGGCCATTGCCGCGCAGGGTCATCAGGAAGCTGACCAGCGCGCGCGTTTCCGCGGGGCTGAGCGCGTTGCCGTAGGCGGGCATGTTGCCGCCGCCCTGCAGCACCTGGCGGATGATCTGATCCTCGGTCATGTGCGCCGCGATAGAGTCCAGCGCCGGCCCGCGCATGCCGCCCACGCCGCCCAGCGCGTGGCAACTGCGGCATTGCTTGTTCTGCAGCACCAGCGCGCCCTGCCGCTGCAGCGGCGAACTGTGCTGCAAATAGGCGACCGGAGTTGGATCGCCGGACCAGGCGTCCATGACGGGGCTCCACGGAGTGTAAGTGCCCAGTTGCGTGAAGACGCCCAGCGAGACGGCAATGACGGCCACCATGAGCACGGCGACGGGCCGGCGCGACCAATGCTTTTCGCCTTCGCCGGCCACCAGCGGCAACAGCAGCATTGCGCCGATGATCACCACCGGCGCAATGAAGAGCACCGGCGTTTCAAGCTCAGGCGGCAGATACGCGAGCACGGCAAAGATCCACAGGAAGGCGAAGTCGGGCTTCGGCGCTGTCTGGATGATGGTGGGATCAGGCTGCCCGGTGGGCCCGATGGGACCCAGGAAAAAAGCGCACCCCATGACGGCGAGAATGATTGCCGCGGCAAAGACCGCATCCTTCCATGCCGCATCGGGAACGAAGGGAACGCCGTTCTTTGCGGTCAGTTCGTGATACTCCTGCTCATAGGTGGACTTGCTGACGATGCGTCCCGGCATGGGCCACTCGTTGATGCCCAGGCGCAGAACCATCCAGACATGCAGGCCGACCAAGGCGAGCAGAATGCCGGGGATGATGAAGACGTGCAGCGCAAAAAAGCGCGAGAGCGTTGGCCCGCCAACGATCGGGCCGCCCAGCAGCAGATGCACCATGGGCCCGCCGATGAACGGAAAACGGCTGACGATGGAGGCACCGATGCCTAGCCCCCAATAGGCGTCCTGGTCAAAGCGAAGCACCTGCCCGGTGAAGGCCATGCCGAGCGTGAGCAGCAAGAGAAAGACGCCGATGATCCAGGTCAGTTCGCGGGGAAATTTGTAGGCTCCGAAGAGGAAGACCTGCGCCAGGTGGATCAGCACGATGGCGATCATGAAGTCCGATCCCCAGCCGTGCATGGCGCGCAGGAACCAGCCCAGCGTGACGTTGTGATTCAGAAACTGCAGGCTGCTCCACGCCTCGGCGGCCGAAGGCGAGTAGACGAGCGCGAGCAGAATTCCGGTCATCACCTGCAGCACCAGCAGCACCGTGGCGGCGCTGCCGAAGACGTACCACCAGCTGGCGCTGCGTTCCGGCGTGGGGTGCTGCGCGGCTTCGGTGAACGGCTTCATCAGCCCGAGACGGCGCTCGAACCACATAACCGTCTTGCCGGCTGCCGATGCGGTGCGCGGTTTCATGCGGGCCATGAGGAAGACCTCTCTTCGGCTTCTTCCGAGGTTGAGCCTGGTTGAGCCTCAATCTGCACCAGCGGCTTTTTCACGCAGGCCTGCGTTGCCAGTGTCGGCATTTCGCCGGCATGAATCATCAGGTTGTTGCCGGCGATGGTGTATTCATACTCGAACAGACCGCGCTCCGGCGGCCCGGATGCGCGCGCACCATCTTCGTAATACGCGCCGCCATGGCATGGGCACAGAAACAGTTTTGACTGGGCAAACCAGCGGACGGGGCAGCCCAGGTGGGCGCAATTGATGGCGAAGACCTGAAATTTCTTTCCTTCAATGCGCCGCACCCAGCAGGCCACGTTGCCGGTTACGCCGTCGGAGACCGTGGTGGCGGGATTGCGATAGTCCGCCAGGCGCGTCTCGCCCTCGGGGAAATCGCTGATTGGACCGAGCGAAACCCACGCGTTGTAACTTGAGTTCTTCCTGAGCGCAGGGCCGAGAATGTAACCGAGGATCGGCACGGCGAGCACGGCGCCGACCGCGCCATTCAGGTAGAGCGACATCTTGAAGAGGAATGCGCGCCGAGTGTGCGCCGCGGCCTTTGCGCTGGCTGCCGCCGTTGTCTCTTGCGCCCCTTCTGGCTGCAATTGCGCGCCGGGCTCATGGGGTGTGCTCATTTTTTCTCCTTGCCAGTTGCTCTGGGCGAATTGCTTTGTGCGTCGCGCGTGGGCTGCCCTGCCGAGGGAGTTCGGTGTCCGGTAATCCAGGCAACGATGTCACTGATCTCCTGGGGCGTAAGCGCGTGTGCCCCAGGACCGGTGAGATAGGAGCGCCAGTCGGGCACGTCCTCATCCGGCCTGCCGCCAATCACCAAACTGCGCAGGCTCTGATCGCTGACTAAAGCCAGGTAGGTCGGGTCAACCATCGAGTCGGGCGAAGCGCCTTGTGGCAAAGGCTTGCCCTGCGCCACAGGCTTGGCGCCCATGCCGTCCGCGCCGTGGCAGCGTGCGCAGGCTGCGACAAATGTTTTCTGCCCATCCGCAGCGTTGCCCCCCGTGCTGTTCGCATAGGGAGGAAGTGCGACGCCGGCAAACTCGGCCGGCCGGCCCCACTCGCGCAGCATGCCCTGCACCAGAGCTTCGATCTGCCGGTCGGTCAGCATGCCGCCCGCGCTGCGCGCAAAGGGAGGCATCAGCGTGCCCTTGACGCCCTTGGCCGTAACCGTGCGCAGATTGTCCACTCCGGCCACGGCCAGATACGCGGGATTGTCAAGCGGAAGCGCCGCGCCATTGCGCCCATTCTCTCCGTGGCAGCCCGAGCAGTTCTGCTGGTAGAGCGCGTGAAACTCGAGCACCTCGTCGGGACGCTCAACCTCGGGTCCCGGCTTGGGATAACCCGGGACGTGAGCGCATCCGATGCAGGCGAGGGCCCATGCGGACAGGGCAAGAGCGGGCCATGCGTGCAAACCGTTCCTCATTGCTGGCCATCCTTTTTGCTCGTCTCATCCTTGGGCACTCCCATGCCCCCGTGCAGTCCCGCGCGCAGGGCAAACGGAAGCGCCTGAAACTGCGGCGTGCGCACTTTTGCCTGCAGATTGATGACAAAGCCGGCCACCAGTCCGAAAGCGATCTGCGAGGGAACAAACCAGAACCAGTCGATGCGCTGATTAAGGATGGGACTGATGATGTCCAGCGTGAAATAAAGCAAGCCGGTCCACAGCAGCGGAGCGATGAAGCCCGCGGTAAGAATCGGCCACTTGGGAAACATGGGCAGCATGGCGCCGTAGAGCAGGCCCACCAGCATCGACGCAACGGTGTGAATCACCAGCGCCGCCAGCAGTCCTTGCAGATGAAACTGAGCGAGAAAATCATTGCTCTGATGCGCCCAGCTTACGAAGCCGCCCGCCGCCATCAGGTTCATCGCGTACCAGAGGCTGTGATACTTGAGGAGGCTGTACGCAGTCGCGGGGACAATCATGGCGATGCCGCCGGCAACGCCGCCTTTCAGGCCCGTCGTGAACTGGAATGTCTCCACCGGCACCATCTTGCGGTGCATGGGGCTGATGGGCAGCCGGTCGATGGATTTGCGCGCGGTTTCGATTGCAACCGGCTCGTCCATTGCCTCCACCATTTCATGGGCTTCCACGGGCAGTACCGCGCGGAACCATCCGAAAATTGCCGCCAGCGCCAGCAGTAATCCGAGCAGGCTGATGGCGCCGCTCGTGACCATTCCGGTGAGGATGAGTGTGAGCCCCAGCGCCAACACCATCGGCCAGACAGTCGACGACGGCATATGGACTGCGTGGTGACCCGCCTCGCTCTTGTGCTCCATTGCGTACCTCGTTTGCAGCCTTATCGGCCAAGAACATAAACAACCGTGAAGACAACAACCCACACCGCATCGACAAAGTGCCAATAGATGGAGAGCACCTCAAGCCGATCGGCATCATGGCTGGTGACCTTGCCGCGCAGCGAAAAGATCAGTGCCAGCCCCAGCATCAGCAGGCCCGCGATCACGTGCGACGCGTGAAGGCCAACCAGGGAATAGAAGGTGGTCCCAAAGAGATTGGTGCGGATGGTGAGCCCATCGTGGTAGATGAACTGATACCACTCGTACGCGGTGCTGCCGATGAAGAGGCTGCCCAGCAGCACCGTGGCCGCCAGCCACGACGAGCAGCGGCCAATCTTGCCGGCCCGCAGCTCATGCACCGCAAAGTGCACGGTAATGCTGCTGGAGAGCAAGCAGATGGTGGAAAAGATAGGCAGTTCCAGCACTTCGCGGGGAGTCGGCCCGCTCAGGCTCTTGCCCAGATAAAAGATATAGGCAACCACAAAAATGATGAAGATGGAAGACTCGGCGATGATGAGACAAGCCATGCCGACGATACCGCGGGATGGCTGCTTCCAGGCTTCGTCGGTTCCGTGCGAGATTGTCACTGCTGCGCTCATCTGCCTGCTCCTGGTCTGCGTTGTCGATTCCACTGTCTATTCATAGTTGGTGTCGGGGTCTTCCGGATGCTTCAGATCCCACAGCGGACGGCGGCTCTCCACCGTCGGAATCTTGGCGAAGTTATAACTCGGAGGCGGCGAACTGGTGGACCACTCGAGCGTCCACGCATCCCAGGGATCGGGTCCCGCGACCGGCCCTTTGAAGAAGGACCATACGAGGTTGTAGACGAACAGAAGCGTGGCAATGGCCTGGAAGATGGCGCCGCTGCTCACGATCATGTTCCAGATGGCCCAGCCGCGATCTGCCTCGTAGGTATAGACGCGGCGGGGCATGCCCAATATGCCGGGGATGTGCATGAAGTCGAAGGTCAGGTGAAAACCGATGAGGAACAGCCAGAATTGCCACTTGCCCAGCTTCTCCGACATCATGCGGCCCGTCATCTTTGGGTACCAGTAGTAGAACGCCGAAAAGATCATGAAGAGGATGGCGCCCACCAGCACATAGTGGAAGTGAGCCACGACAAAGTAGGAGCTGCCTAACTGCCAGTCGAAAGGCGACGCGGAGAGCATAACTCCTGTAAGTCCCGCGATCAGGAACTGGAAGAGAAATCCTATGGAGAACATCATGGCGACGGTGAAATGGATATTGCCGCCCCAAAGTGTCGCCAGCCAGTTGAAGATCTTGATGCCGGTGGGCACGGCGATCACCATGGTGGCCAGGGTGAAGAAGGCATTGGCTCCAGGTCCCAGGCCCACCGTGAACATGTGATGAGCCCAGACGCTGAGGCTGATGAAGCCGATGGCGATGGTGGCCGCAACCATCGCCGGGTAACCGAAGATCGCCTTGCGCGAGAACACCGGAATGATTTCGTTGGCGAAGGCGAAGGCTGGAAGCACAAGGATGTAGACCTCGGGATGACCGAATATCCAGAAGAAATGCATCCACAGAACCGCGGAGCCGCCCGCCTGCGTGTCGAAGAAGTGGCCGCCCAGATAGCGGTCGATCAACAGCATGATTTGCGCCGCGGTCAGCGGGCTGATGGCGACAAACGCGATGCAACTGGTGACAAAGTAGAGCCACACCAGGAGCGGCAGGCGGCTCAGCTTCATGCCTTTGCAGCGCATGCTGAGCGTGGTGGCCACAATGTTAAGCGCGGTGCCGATGGAGCCGATGCCGCTGAGCAGCACGCTCAGCGTCCAGTAGTCTGTGCTGTGGCCGGGAGAGAAGACTTTGGCGGTGAGCGGCGCGTAGGCAAACCAGCCGACATCGGGGGCCGTGCCGGCCCCGTAGAGACCGCTGCCGGCAAAATAGCTGAAGTAGAGCAGGAAGCCGCCAAACGCGGAGATCCAGAAGCTGAAGGCATTCAGCCGCGGGAACGCCATGTCGCGCGCGCCGATCATCAGCGGCACGAGGTAGTTGCCGAAGCCGAACAGAATTGGCATGCCGACGAAAAACACCATCGTCGTTCCGTGCATGGTGAAAAGCCGGTTGAATGTCTCCGGCGACACGAACGTATTGTTGGGGATCGCGAGCTGCACGCGCATCAACAGGGCTTCGACACCGGCGATGACCAGAAAGAGCAGGGCATACCCGATGTACATCAAGCCGATCTTCTTGTGATCAACGGTAGTTACCCAGTCTTGCAGCACATCGAGCATCCTGCTGCCCCTTCCTAACGCCGGGGGGCGATCAGCAATTGCAGTCACCGGTGTTTGAGTTACCATGGGCTCCTCTTCTTCTGGCTCTTAACGAAGCGTCATGAGATATTGAGTGACGGCGTCGAGGTCGTGGTCATTGAGGTGCATTGCGGGCATCAGGGCGCCGGGCTTGAAGTCGGCCGGATTGTTGACGAAGGCGCGAAGGGTTGCTTTGGTAAGGGGCACGGAACCGGAGGCAATGGTGTCACGGCTTGCGACGTGCGAAAGGTCGGGACCGAAGACGCCCTTCGCCGCGGTGCCGGAGATCGTATGGCAATCGACGCAGGCATTGCGCTGGAAAACGGCCCTTCCTTCCGCCGCGCCGGCCGTCTGCGCGGCGTTGCGCTGCTGATCGGCGACCCAGGCGGAAAACTCGGCGGGTCTATCCGCGTACACGCGAATGAGCATCTTGGCATGCTGAACGCCGCAATACTGCGCGCACTGGCCCAGGTAGAGGCCCGCCTTCACGGGATCGATCCACATGGTATTCACCTTGTTCGGGATCAAGTCCATCTTCCCCGCCAATTCAGGAACCCAGAAGCTGTGATCGGTATCCGCCGACGACATCGTCAGATAGGTCGGGGTGGGATGGCGAGGGTCGCTGACTGGAACATGCAGTTCGTTGGCCGTCACAATCCCCAGCTTGGGATAGCGATATTCCCACCAGAACTGGTGTCCGATTACAACCACATCCAGCGCAGTTGCGGGCTTGCGCGCGTGCTGCGTTACGTAAATCACGCGCGCCGTGGCCAAAAACAGCACCACGATGATCAGCACCGGAATCACCGTCCATGAAAGCTCGACCTGATTGCTGCCGTAGATCTGCGCAGGCTCCCGTTCCGAATCGCCGGGCCGGTGGCGATAGCGGATCAACGCGAAAAGCAGGAGGCCGGAAACGACCAGAAAGATCGCTGCGCAGATGCCCAGCACAAATAGGGAAAGACCGAAGATTGAGCCCGCGGGTGTGCCTTCGGGCGCGAAAATGCTGGTTGGTGGCTGGTCAAAATGAAATGTCAGGAACCCTGCCAACCTGTGGACGTGCTGAGTTGCCCGTTGCGCAATCTCTCCCGTGGAACCGCTCATGCTGCTCAACAGAAATTGTTCAACCGCTTCCAGGTGCAAGCACAAAGACATCGTTATCCTCAACAGCATCGGTGGAGCTGCCTGGAAATGGCGGGATCCAGTGAAGGGGATCAGCCGTTCCAGGAGGTTCTCGGCTGAAGCCGCAACTCCACGCTGCGGAGTCTGCTTTCAGCGCCAACAAGAGAAGCGATCGCGCGACATTCAGTCACTGCTTCCGGACAAGCTGCCTGCTTCCCGCGGTAAGCCTGAACTGCACGCGCGCAATTCCCTATTTGGATTTCTCCGCCAGCGGCTCCAGCCATGTCGAGGTCCATCGGCGGTGCTTGTTCACGGACTAAACCATGTCTAAGCAAAATATCATCTCAAGCAGATGCTCGAGATGGGTTTGATCCTGCTCTGCGGGTCACTGTCCCGCAGGGCAGGCATCCTCTACTGCGTTGCTGCCAGGTTCAGAATCAGCCGGCATGCCCTTGGAATCCACCCAGCCCTCGCTCCGAATGCCTGATATCGCTCATCGGCAGGCTGAGGCCGAGGTGGTCTGAATCTCCGTCGTTTTGCCGTGCAAGAAAGGATTCGAACCTGGTGAACATGGCCGGGCGAATCTGCGTGCTGTCATCGCCGGGGAAAGCCTGCAACTGGATCGTCTTCAAACAGATTATCATGTCGCGGCGCGGTCTTAAAGCCCCGCGCAAACTGGACTTGCCCCTGTTGCCGGCTCAGTTCGACAAGACTCAAAAGCGATCGAATGGAGGCTGAGTGACGGAGTTGTCGCACGGGCGGTTCACCGCGGAGTTGAAGCTGGCTGCTGCGAGGCGGCGGCAGCCGCTGCACCGGGCTTTGGCGCGCGGGAGCGCACAACGCAGAGCCGAATTTTCAGGTCTTTCAGGTCTGGTCGGCACCGGCGGCCTCAATCCGGGCCCAGAGTTGCTTCACGCCGTAGCCGGTTTTGGCTGAGACCGGCAGCACATCGTCCAGTTCCAGGCCCTTTTTCAGGGCCAGCAGATTGCGCGTGCGTTCATTGCCACTCAACCGGTCGATTTTGGTGGCCACCACGGCAAAGTCGCGGCCCGCGGCGCGCAGCCAGTCGATCAACTGGCGGTCGCTCTGCTGCGGAGGCACATTGGAGTCCACCAGGCAGACGCACAGATTGAGTGTCGAACGAATCGCCAGGTACGGTTCAATGAAGGCCGGCCAGCCCGCCGAAATGGACTTGGAAATCTTGGCGTAACCGTAGCCGGGCAGGTCGGCGAACACCAGCTTGCTCCTCTGGCTCTGGTCAAGAAGCGCGAAAAAATTGATGGCCCGCGTGCGCCCCGGCGTTCGGGACACTTTGGCCGCCTTGTCGCCTACGAGCGCGTTCAGCAGGCTCGATTTGCCCACGTTGGAGCGGCCCAGAAAGGCGATCTCCGGCACGCTCGGAGCAGGGAACTGCGCCGCCGCCATGGCCGAAAGCAGAAATTGTGTCGTATAGCGCATAGGAGTTGGTCGTGGATAGCAGGTCGGCAAGTCAGCGAGTCAGCGGGCGCACGGGCGGAGCCATCTAGTTTGAGGATACAGGAGTTGACAATCGAATGCGGTTGCCCCAGCTCAGGCGCGATGAAACTGCGTCGAAAGCCTGCCCTGAGCGGAGTCGAAGGGGTGGGGCACCCGCATTTGTAGTCGTATACGTGCCGGCCTTACTGCGGTGCCGGCACATTCGACGTGACTTCTCCCGGCACCGCGGCCAGCACGTCGCTATCGGCGGGCATGGGCGCGGGCAGCGGGCCTTCCAGCGCCAGCGCCAGCACCTCGTCCATCTGGTCTACAAAGTGGAGCTTGATGGACTTCTTGATGTTGTCCGGCAGCTCGGCCACGTCCTTCTCGTTGGCGCGGGGCAGGATGACCTCGAAGATGCCGGCCCGCAGGGCGGCCAGCAGCTTCTCCTTCAATCCGCCGATAGCCAGCACCTTGCCGCGCAGCGTGATCTCGCCGGTCATGGCGATGTCGCGGCGCACCGGAATTTTAGCCAGCGCGCTGGCCAGTGCCGTGGCCATGGTAATGCCGGCCGAGGGGCCATCCTTGGGAATCGCGCCCTCCGGCACGTGCAGGTGCAGGTCCACGTTGCGATAGAACTCGCGGCTCAGCCCCAGCGCCTGCGCTCTGCCGCGGATGTAGCTCAGCGCGGCCTGCGCCGACTCCTGCATCACGTCGCCTAACTGGCCGGTGATAGTGAGCTTGCCCTTGCCGTCCAGCACCTGCACTTCGGTAGTGAGAATGCTGCCGCCAACTTCGGTCCATGCCAGGCCGGTTACCAGGCCCACTTCGCTCTTTTCGTGGACCTCGGAGTCGCGATACTTGGCCACGCCCAGAAACTCGTGGATGTTGGCCGCGTTGATCTCTTCCTTGTGCTTTGCGCCTTTTTTCACCACGCGCCGGGCCACCTTGCGGCACACGTTGCCGATCTCGCGCTCCAGGTTGCGCACGCCCGCCTCGCGGGTGTAGTTGCGGATGATTTCCAGAATCGCGTCGTCCTGGAAGACGATGTTCTTCTCGCTCAGGCCGGTCTGCGCGCGCTGCTTTTTCACCAGGTACTGGCGGGCGATCTCCAGCTTTTCCTGCTCCGTGTAGCCCTGCAGGCGCAGCACCTCCATGCGGTCCTGCAGCGCCGCCGGGATAGTGTGCATCACGTTGGCTGTGGCCACAAACAGCACCTGCGAGAGGTCGTAGTCCACGTCGAGGTAGTGGTCCTGGAAGGTGGTGTTTTGCTCGGGGTCCAGCACCTCCAGCAGCGCCGAGGCCGGGTCGCCGCGGAAGTCCGAAGCCATCTTGTCCACTTCGTCCAGCAGGAAGACGGGGTTCTTGGTGCCGGCCCGCTTCATGTGCTGGATGATCTGGCCGGGCAGTGCGCCGATGTAGGTGCGGCGGTGGCCGCGAATCTCGGCCTCATCGCGCACTCCGCCCAGCGAGAGGCGCACAAACTTGCGCCCTGTGGCTCTCGCAATGGACATGCCCAGCGAGGTCTTACCTACTCCGGGAGGCCCGGCGAAGCAGAGGATCGAACCTTTCGGGTTCTTGACCAACTGGCGCACGGCGAGGAATTCAAGAATCCGCTCCTTAATTTTTTCCAGGCCGTAGTGGTCCGTGTTGAGCACTTTTTCGGCGTAGTCGATGGAGCGGGTTTCCTTGGAGCGCTTCTTCCACGGCACCGCCAGCAGCCAGTCAATGTAGTTGCGGCTCACGGTGGACTCGGCCGACATGGGCGGCATGGCTTCCAGCTTTTTCAGCTCCTGGATCGCTTTGTCGAGCACTTCCTTCGGCATGCCGGCGGTCTCGATTTTCTTGCGCAACTCGTCGAACTCGCTCTTTTCGCCGCGGCCCAGTTCCTTCTGGATGGCCTTGATCTTCTCGTTGAGGTAGTACTCTTTCTGCGCCCGCTCCATCTGCCGTTTGACCCGCGATTGAATGTTGCGGTCCAGGTCGAGCTTTTCGATCTCGATGTCGAGTACGTCGGCGATGCGGGCCAGCCGCGCCGCGGGATCGAAGATGGCCAGCAGTTCCTGCTTCTCTTCAATGCCCAGCTGCAGGTTGGCGGCGATGGTGTCGGAGAGCTTGGCCGGCTCATCCATGCGCACGCTGGCGATGATGGTCTCGTAGTTGAGCGACTGCTGCAGCTTGACGTACTGCTCGAAGAGGCCGGTCACGCGCTGCATCAGGTGCTCGACGGCCGGCGTCATTTCAAAATCACTCTTGCCGGTGCGCACCGTGGCCACAAAAAATCCGTCGCGGTCGTTTACCTCGCTGGATTTGGCTCGCTCCACGCCTTCCACCAGCACCTTGATGTTGCCGTCGGGCATCTTGACGCTCTGCACAATATTGCAAATCGACCCGACCTGGTAGATATCCTTGGCCTTGGGCTCGTCGATCGAGGCGTCGTGCTGGGTGGCGAGAAAGATCTTGCGATCGCCGTTGAGTGCTTCTTCCAGGGCGCGCACGCTCGAAAGACGGCCCACCACGAAGGGCGTCATCATGTAGGGGAAGATCACCATGTCCCGGATGGGCATCATGGGCAGCTTGCGCGGCTCGGTCTTTTCGCGGGTTGCGGTCATAGGGCCACCATGGGTATTAGACGCGCGAATACAGCTTCGGCTGCGGGGCTGGTTGCACGGCTCATGTTGGGATTGTACAGCGGAACGAATGACGGCAAAACGTCGAGCGCGCGCAATTCAACTTTCAGAGATGGGATATGGCACTCCCGCGTCGGCGATAATCGGTTCATTCCCTTTTAGGAGATTCCCCGATGCCAGAACCGACGATTGCTCAGAAGAGCCCCTATCCCGTGGAGGTCGAAGCCGGCAAGAGCTACTACTGGTGCGCCTGCGGCCGGAGCGCCAAACAGCCCTTCTGCGATGGCAGCCACAAGGGCAGCGGTCTCGCGCCCGTGAAGTTCGAAGCAACCGAGACCAAGACCGTATATTTTTGCGGATGCAAGCACACGGCCGATCCCGTCTTCTGCGATGGCAGCCACGCCAAGCTCTAATTCTTCCGCTGTGGAGTTGGCCGCGACGCCGGTCGCAGCCAACTCGAAAAATCAGCCGGCCTTTTCCAGCAGACACAGCGACAAATCGCGGCGCTCGACCATATCTTTCGTGATTTCCAAGTCGCGCACGCGCTTATTCGAGGGCAGGTGGTACATCAGGTCCAGCATCAGCTCTTCCAGAATCATGCGCAGGCCGCGCGCGCCCACCTTGCGGTCCAGCGCCTCGCGGGCCACCGCGCCGATGGCTTCCTGGGTGAAGTGCAGACGCACATTTTCGTATTCCAGCAGCCGCTGATACTGCTTGAGGATGGCGTTGCGCGGCTTGGTTAGGATTTCGATCAGCGCAGCTTCATCCAACTCGTCGAGAATTCCCATGACGGGAAGACGGCCGACGAATTCCGGGATGAGGCCGTACTTGATGAGGTCCTGCGGCTCGGTCTTGCGCAGCAGTTCGGTGTCGCGATGGGAGCGCACCGCGGACTCGGCCTCCGTATCGGTCGCCTTGAAGCCCAGCGCCTTCTTGCCCACGCGGCGCCCTACCACCCGCTCCAGGCCCACGAACGCGCCGCCGCAGATGAACAGAATGTTGGTCGTATCGACGGCGGTGAACTCCTGATGAGGATGCTTTCTGCCGCCCTGCGGCGGCACGTTGGCCACGGTGCCTTCGAGAATCTTGAGCAGGGCCTGCTGCACGCCCTCGCCGCTGACGTCGCGGGTGATGGACGGGTTCTCGTCCTTGCGGCCGATCTTGTCGATCTCGTCGATGTAGATGATGCCCTGCTGGGCGCGGGTCACGTCGCCATCGGCGGCCTGCAGCAGCTTCAGAATGATGTTCTCCACATCCTCGCCCACGTAGCCGGCTTCGGTCAGCGTGGTGGCGTCCACAATGGCGAACGGCACATCCAGCATCTTGGCCAGGGTGTGGGCCAGCAGCGTCTTGCCGGAGCCGGTGGGGCCGATGAGCAGGATGTTCGACTTGGCGAGCTCGACCTCGTTGTTGCGCACGCGGTTCATCTGGATGCGTTTGTAGTGGTTGTAGACCGCGACGGCGAGCTTCTTCTTGGTCTGGTCCTGGCCGATGACAAAGTCGTCGAGGAAGCTCTTCACTTCCTGGGGCTTGGGCAGGTGGTCGGCGGCCGTAGCGGGATGCGCCTCGCCGCGATCGTCCTCGAGAATTGAGTTGCAGACCGCGACACACTCATCGCAAATATATGCGCGAGGATAGTCGCTGGGCGACGAGATCAGCTTGGCTACGGCGTCCTGCGACTTGTGGCAGAACGAGCAGCGCAGCGCTTCTTCAGGTCCCGTACGCGTTTTCATTTTTCTGCTCCCCCTGGACGAGCTTGTTCAATCCTCTAGAATTCCGCCAAATGCGGGCCGGCTGCTAGGTACGGGGACGGTCGATGATTTCATCGACAATACCGTACTCCTTGGCCTGCTGCGAGTTCATGATAAAGTCCCGCTCCACGTCGCGTTCGATGCGGTCGAGAGACTGTCCGGTGTGTTTTGCCATCAGATTGTTGGTGATCTCGCGAATGCGCAGAATCTCGCGCGCATGAATGTCGATGTCCGTGGCCTGGCCGCTCAAGCCCCCCATGGAAGGCTGATGAATGAGAATGCGCGAGTTGGGCAGCGCAAACCGCTTGCCCTTGGTGCCGGCCAGCAGCAGAAACGCGCCCATGCTGGCCGCCTGGCCGATGCAATAGGTCACCACGTTGTTCTTGATGAACTGCATCGTGTCATAGATGGCCAGGCCCGCGGTGATGGAGCCGCCCGGCGAATTGATGTAGAGCTGAACGTCTTTTTCCGGGTCCTCGCCGGAGAGGAAGAGCATCTGCGCCACGATGAGATTGGCCACCTGGTCGTCGATCGGCGTGCCAAGAAAAATGATGTTGTCGCGCAGCAGACGGGAGTAAATGTCGTAGGCGCGCTCGCCCCGGCTCGTCTGCTCAACCACCATGGGTACCAATGCCATTGAGTCTTCTTCTCGCTCTTCCGTGGGGGCCGCTTGCGTTCCCCGTCTGTGATGGCCGCGTCGCAACGTGCCGGGCGCGGCGGACTGGCTGGTGTCTGAGCCCTTACGCGGGCAGCCGCTCGTACAGCAAATTCGCAATTCTTTCGCGCTTCATTTGTTCCCGGATTCTAGCCAGCCCGCCGTCCTCCGTCAAACGCTGGCGAAGCGCCTCCACCGGCTCCCTGGACTGGAGGGCCGCCAATTGCACCTCGCGCTCCACTTCTTCGTCGCTCACCGTAATGCCTTCTGCCTCGGCGATGCGGTCCATGAGGACAAAGGCCTTCACCTCAGCCACGGCACCGTCGCGCTGGGCGGCGCGCAGGCGGCCAAAGTCCAGCTTGCGCATCTGCTCGGTATCCATGCCCTGCGCCGCCAGCGCGCGCAAACCGCGCTCCAGCCGCGCGTCGATCCGGTCCTGCACGAGGGACTCGGGGACGGGGAACGGGAAGCGCTCGGTGAGGGCGGCAAACAGCTTGTCTTTGGTCTCGGCCTCCACGCTGCGGCGCTTGCGGTTGGCCATGTGCTCGCGCACGCGGTTTTCCAGCTCCGCCAGGCTCTCGTAGCTGCCCATTTCCTTGGCAAATTCGTCGTTCAGCTCCGGCACCGTGCGCTTCTTGATCCCCTTCACGGTCACGTCGTAAGCCACTGTCTTGCCGGCCAGCTTGGGTTCGGCGTAATCGCCGGGATAAATCACTTCCGCCTTCAGTTCCTGGCCGGGCCTGGCGCCGCGCAGAACCGCGGTGAAGGCTTCCACCGTATCCTTGCCGCCGATCTCGACCAGGGCGTCCTCGCCCGCCAGCGGGGCCGCATCGGCCTCGTCTGCGACCTGACCGGTGTAGGAGATCTGTGCCCAGTCGCCATCCACCAGCGCGCGGTCTTCCTCGACCGGCTCA
The DNA here is from genome assembly GCA_963716385.1 of uncultured Acidobacteriaceae bacterium. Lineage (GTDB taxonomy): Bacteria > Acidobacteriota > Terriglobia > Terriglobales > Acidobacteriaceae > Telmatobacter. The sequence goes on along the minus strand of OY970305.1, from coordinate 3,466,206 downwards.
ATGGTGGCGCGCGACTCGCGCAATTCCTCAATCTCGCGTGAGAACTCTTCTTCGCTGACCTCCGCCGAGGGCTTCTCCACGGTCACGTCCTTGTAGCCCTCGATGGAAAAATCGGGAATGAACTCGAAAGCCGCCTTCACGTGCAGAGGCTGGCCGTCGTCGATGGTCAGCTCCGTGACCTGGGGCTGGCCGACGGGCTTGACGCCCAGCTCGCGCACCCCCTGGTTGAAACGCTCGGGGAGAAGCCCGTCAATCACTTCCTTGCGAATTTCGGTGGAATAGCGGCGGCGGATCACCGACTCGGGCACCTTGCCGGGGCGAAATCCGGGAATCTTGGCGTACTTCTGATAGCTGCGAACTGTTTTGCGGAAGGCCTTGGATACCTCTTCGGCGGGAATATCCAGCACCAGTTCGCGCGTGCACTCCGGATTCAAAACCGGCCCATGCGGGTGGTCGTGCGCGGGCTCGTGCGGGTGATCGTGGCCTTCGTGCGAGTGCCCGGCCTCGGCCGATTCGGGTGGGGGGGTGTTTTCGAGCGTATCGACTGAACTCAACGTTTTACCTTCCGGGCGCAACGGGCGCCGAACAAACTGCCACACCAAGCCGCCGGACCGGATTGCCGCGATGGGCGATACAGCGCCGTTTGGCCGGGGGAATGCCTCATCTCATGGTAAGAGGGATTGCAGGCAGGGTCAAACGGCCAGCCCCTGAAAGGCAACGTGGCGCACCGCCGAAGTCACGTTACTGCTCAGTGACCAGGGGCTTGCGCGTGTAAGGCAGGAACCGGGCGTGGGCAGCGCCGCACCGCGCGTAGGACTGGCGCGCCTCTTCCAGGCTGAGGGCGCCGTTGACGGTCAGCCGGATTTCGGCGGCATCGGCGTCTTCCTGGCCGTCATCCTCCCACCAGCAGACGGGGCATAACCCCAGCGCGCCCGGCGCCTCCAGTGTCTTGCAGTTGCAGCAGGGGCAACGATAACGTGCTTTTGCAGTTTCCACGTACAGATGGACGCGAGCCAAGCCGTATGCGATTACGCGGGCTTAGGCAAAAATTCACGACTGCATGCTAAAAGCTAGAAACGAAACACGATGCCGGTGGTGAAGCGGGCGGGAGTGCCGCCGGCAGGCGACTGCGTGGGCGCGCTGAGACGGTCCCCCTGCACCCTCCATGCGAAGAAAGGCGCCAGCGGCACGTCGAGGCCACCGCCCAGCGCATAGGCCAGCGCGCCGCGGGAGATCGGCACACCGCTGCTGTTGCCCGAGTGCTCGCCGCCTACCAAGCCGTGGCCAAAAATATGGATGCCGCCCACGCCGACGGTGATCCGCGGCCCAAACAGGACGGTGGTCGTGCGGGGAACGGAGGAGTCTGCCCCCAGACCATAATGGGCCACATCGCCCTCGACGCCCAGAAAGGGCTTCTTAATCCGGAGATGCACCGCGGCTTCCCATCCGTTAAGGCCCCCCGCATTGGGGTAAAACGCGTCGGCGCCCGTACGGCTGAAGCCGAGGAAGGCATCGCCTTTGGGCACCTGCGCCCCGGCTGCCAGTGAGACGGACAGCAGCAGGGATGGAAAAATGACCCACAGGCAGGCGCAAAGAATCCGTGAGGGGTTCGGCATGGAGAACACTCCCAACTGGCCGCACATCCGGTGGCCCTGCGAAGAAATGATGGTGCCACAGGCGGCTTGGTTGCCCACGCCCGCTCCCTGCCGCGAACCTGGAGAGTTACCCGCGAAGGTCGGGTAGAATCGTGCCCCAGGAGCCAAGTGATGCCCATTGCGCTGTCTGATTTCAGTTTCTCCATTATTCGCAGCCAGGCCATTCGCAGCCAGGCCCGCACCTTCTTGCTGCGCAACATCCTGGGCCGCGCCCTGGGGATGGGGTTGTTCCTCACCCTGCCTGGAACCCTGCCCGGAGTTGCGCTGGCCCAGGCCCCGGCCGCGCCGCTGCGGGTCGCCATCGTGGGCCTCGCGCATGACCACGTCGAGGGCCTTCTGGGGCAGCTGCCACGGCGTCACGACGTGGAACTCGTGGGCATCGCCGAAGCCAACCCTGCACTGATCGCGAAGTACGAGAAAAAGTACGCGCTGCCCGGCACACTTTTCTTCAAGAGCGAGGCCAACATGATTGAGGTGCGCCATCCCCAGGCCGTGCTGGTCTATACCTCGATCGCCGAGCATCGCCACGCCATTGAAATCGCCGCGCAATATGGCGTTTCAGCGATGGTCGAAAAGCCGCTGACGATTTCGCTCGACGATGCGCTGGCCATTCGCAGCGTGGCGCGCGCGCACCACATCCACGTGCTGGTGAACTACGAGACGACATGGTATGCCAGCAACCGGGCCGCCTATGACGAGTTGAAAAGCGGACGTCTGGGGCCGGTGCGCCGCGTGGTGGTCCACGATGGCCACCAGGGTCCGAAGGAGATTGGTGTCTCGCCGGAGTTCCTGAGCTGGCTGACCGATCCGGCCCAAAATGGCGCGGGCGCCCTGTATGACTTTGGGTGCTACGGCGTGGACCTGATGACCTGGCTGATGCACGGGGAGACGCCGCTGACCGTGACTGCGGTCGTCACCGACGACAAGCCGCAGATCTATCCGCATGTCGATGACGACTCGACCATTGTGCTGGCCTATCCGCACGCGCAGGCAGTCATTATGGGCTCGTGGAACTGGCCCTTCGCGCGCAAGGACATGGAAGTCTACGGCTCGACCGGCTACGCCATGACCGCGGGCGCGGAGCAGTTGCGCGTGCGGCATGAACACGACGCAGAGGAGCACTTAACGACGGCCACCCCGCTGAGCCCGCCGCAGAACGATTCGCTGCATTACCTTGCGGCAGTGTTGCGCGGCCAGATTGTCTCCAGGGGTGACCTGACCGCGCTCGACACAAATATTGTGGTGATGCAGATTCTGGACGCGGCCCGCGAATCGGCGCGCACCGGCAGGAGCGTCCGGCTCGCAAAGCTGGAGGAGTAAGTCATGCCGGCGGCCTGCCGGATTCCAGGCCGCCGGGCTTGGATGCCTACGGCACAAACACCTTGAGCTGCACATGCCATGTGGTGCTCTGCCCCGGTTTCAGCGTCACCATGCCCGTATCCATCTTGCCCCACTCCTTGCCGAACGGGTCGGCGAAGTTGTACTGGTCCTCAACCGCCACAAATTTTGCCGAGGGTGGCGAGTAGGCCTGGATGGTTTTGATCTCCGGCGACAGCCCCAGAATCTTGACTCCGTAGTGCGCGGCCGGGTCAATCACCTTCACGGTGACGACGCCGTCCTTCCACGTCAGGTGGCTCCAGTTGTCGTCGTAATAGTGGTTGTCGAACGCCTCGCCGTTGGCCGCGCGGAGGTCATATTGCCCCGTGACGGGCACGAGCTTGCCGGTGGGGAAGACGTTGTCGTAGTTGTCCACCTGGGCCAGCATGGAGCCCGGAATATGCAGACGGGCCTGCGCGCGGTCGCCGGAAGGCAGGTTGAAGTAGGGGTGCCAGCCGATGGCGATGGGCTCAGCTTCTTTGCCCACATTGCGGGCCACGATGCGGACGTCCACGGCTTCCGCGGTCAGCGTAATGGTGTAGTCCAGGTCGGTCTTCGAGAGCCAGTGGCCGCCGAAGTCGCCGGCATGGATCACGCCCGTCACCTCCTGTCCGCCAGGGATGTCCTTCACAACCACATCGTCGGTTTTGGCCTTGAGGATGAGACCATGCATGGCGTGGCGCTGGGCGGTGGGCAGCTTGCCGACGTTGTTGGCTGGCAGGGTGAGGGTGTGCCCTTCCCACGAGGTGGTCAGCGTCTTGCCGTCGGCGGAGAGCTTGCCGATGATGCGGTTGGGGTAGGGAACCAGGAAGGCCGCGCCCAGACGATAGCCCAGGTCGCCAAAAGCGTCGTCGTCCACGTCCAGCATCTTCTTGGTGCCGGCCAGGTCGGGCGAAGCCAGCACGTTCACCTCGCCTTTGCCGGGGAAGTTGGCGGTGATCTGCAACAGCTCCATGCCGCGGCCGGGAGCGAGGGTGATGCTGGTGAATTCAGGCTTGGTTTTGCTGGTGGCAGCGCGAGTGAGGGTGACGATCTTCTGGCCGCCAATCTTGGTCACGGCCTGAGCGCGGCCGCCTACGACAAACAGACCCGCCATCAGGATCGGCAGGACAATAGGTAGAGCTGCAAGCGTGCGGATAAGGGTTTTCATCTCAATCCATCCCTGGAAACGCAGTCGGATTTTCCGGAGCCGCTCTCGCTGCGGTGAATCTTTCGCCGCGCGGGAAAGCGTATTCTGGAAGCGGCCTCATTCTACGCCAGCGGGCTGGGACAGAGCATCGGGTGTATATATAATTGGTGTCAATGAGCGGGAGTAGTTCAGTGGCAGAACGTCAGCTTCCCAAGCTGAATGTCGCCGGTTCGATCCCGGTCTCCCGCTCCATAAAATCAACAATTTACAGTCAATAGTTAAAGTAGAGAAAACCTCAAAACCCCGCTGATACAATTGACCAACAGTGGAACCGCACGGAGTGTCCATTATGAAGTTCAAAAGGCAGCGATACCAAAAGGGCAGTGTACGCAAAGTTACTCGTTCTCAAGGGTTTGCATGGGAGTTCAGGTTTTATTACACCGGTGAGGACGGGAAGAGAAGAGAGAAGGTCCAGACTCTCGATTCGTCCGAATACGCGACAGAGTTCGAGGTTCGCAAGGCGATGGAGAGCCAGATGTCGGCGCTTAACGCCGGCACGCTCCGAGCCCAGATGGATTTGACATTCGGGAACCTAGTCACCAAGTACCTGAATGAGGAATTGCCCAAACTAAAACTCTCTACGCAGGGCACCAATGCGAGCATGGCCAAACTGCACATCCTTCCACAGTGGGAGGACCGCCGGATCGCCGACGTCGATGCCTATGCCGTTGACGAGTGGCTGACAGCCCTCACGTTTGGACAGGCCTCGAAGGTGAGAGCGCGGAACATGATGAAGCGCCTCTTCGACCTGGCAATGCTGTGGAAGTGGATTCCCCTCGGGCGCAATCCGATGGACCTTGTCAAAGTGAAGAAGGGTTCAAAGCGTCAGAAACGAGTCGTGATTATCAGCCCGGAACAATTCCGGGCGATCGTCCAGGCACTTCCCGAACCATACAATCTGATGGTGCTGGTATGTGGCTGCCTTGGCCTCCGGGTGAGCGAGGCTCTGGCGCTGAGGTGGGCAGATATCAACTGGGAAGCTGCGACGCTTGGGATCGCGCAGGTCTACACACACAGCCAACTGCAAGACAGCCCGAAGACGGACGCATCGGAATCCGAGTTGCCGATCTTCCCGGCCTTACTTGCAGCGTTGGGGGAACGGCAGGAACAGCAGGCACGACAGAAGAAAAAGGACTCTTACGTGTTCGCCAGCCCTCGTACGGGCAGGCCCTATAGCGCCGACACCATCCGTACCCGCTATCTCGGGCCGGCAGCCCTAAAGGTGGGAATCAAAGGGTTCGGCTGGCACTCAATCAGGCACAGTTACAAGTCGTGGATGGCCGCGGCAAAGATCAACCCGGCGCACATGAGAGATCTTATGAGGCACAGCGACATTGCCACAACAATGGACGTGTATGGCCACACCCTTACGCCGGAACTCCGGAAGAGCAATAGCCTCGTAGCCCGCCAGTTGTTCTGATGAGCTTGCAAGGGTGGCAACCCGAGAGCCTGTTGCTCAAGAAGTGAAGCATTATGCTCATTGAAAAGGCGATGGGGATGTCCCCATCGCCTTTGTTGTTCCGGCGCCGATTCAGGCAGCGTACTGCCCCATCCAAGCTTCAAGGTCCGGCCTGTAGAAGCGCCAAAGCGATCCTAGTCGCCTATGCGGGATGTGAAGAATCTTTGCCCGACGTTTGATGGTTGTTGGGCAGCATTTCAAGAATGCTGCCGCATCCTCTAAGGTCATGACATTTGATTCATTCGAATTGTCGGTTGCCGGCGTTGTGGTTGAACCGCTCGAAACGCAGCGGCGACGGGTTGAGTGTTCTGTTTCCAATTGCAACCTCTTTATTGCGAGATTGCCGGAAGACCCTCACTGCTCGAGTGCAGTGCAGCCGCCCAGACCGGCGGTCTAGGTCGGCGCTCTCCACAGCGGGTCCATGACATGGTAAACAAACCAAGCCGGCGCACAATGTGACAACTGTCGCACCAGTACACGTCTCAGCCAATACTGGGAAGCCCCTAAACCGGGACAGGTCTGGCAGGCCGATAGATTGTCCTTTGGTGGCGCGTTCTGCGATGAAGCAGATCGCCGATTTGATCGCCACCGTCGGGATGTGATGGGCAATACAGTCGATTAGCGCCTTGTCAATTCAGATGATTATTGAACTCCAGACGGGGACAAATGGAATCTCTGGAATTGACCACCAGCACGCAGAGCCAATTGGCAAAGTTTTCCAATTTGGAAGCCTTGAACGGCGCACTCCGGGACGTCGAGACAAAGCATCTCGGCAACGTGCCTTCTGGCGATGAAGCACTCCTAGGCGCGCGGAACGATGTGATATTGGCGATTCAGCACGCCCACCTTAGCCGTTACAAACTCGGCAAAGCTTTGGCTGGTTACAGGACATACTTCAAAGCCAAGCGTGGATGGATCGACGCGACCGAGGCAATCGCGGACGCCTTGCGATGCAAGAGCCGCACTGTTAGGAATGTCGTCGCCGACTATGAGCACATCTCAGGCTTGCCTGATGTGGTGATCGATGCCGCGGAGTTCCGCGGCATCGACTTGGCCAGAAGAAGGTATCTGCCTGCGGTAAAGACAATTGAGGCAAAGCTCAATCCGGATGAAGACCTTAACAGCGATCAGGCCGAGGAACTTCTTGACAATGCCATTCATCAGCCGCGGAACGAAGAAAGTGAAGACGACCGCTTTGTTGCTCTGACAAAGGATGAGAAAGCGCGATGGAAGATCAGGATAAAGATACGCACAGGACTTAACAACTTCGAGCCGCGGCGAAAACTCACGGAACTGATGGCCGCTCTTGAGGAGGAGATGTTCGACGTGTGGGGCGAAACCGATGAGGTCATGGTCTTGATCACGCCACGCCCATCACCAATGACGCTAGACGGCCGCAAGAAGCGAGATCCAGAATGCACGAAACAAGGATAAGCTGGGCTCATGCAACCTGGAACCCATGGACGGGTTGCCACAGAGTCAGCAAAGAGTGTGTCGGCTGCTACGCCGAAGCGTTCCTCACACAAAAAGGCAGGAATTTCAGCGTACTAGCTCCCACGCAGACATGGCGCACTCCCTACCAGCTCGATGCCCTCGCAAAGAAGGAGAAGAGTCAGGCAATCTGTTTCGTCTGTTCCATGAGCGACTTTTTCCACGCTGACGCCGACCGATGGCGGTCTGATGCCTGGCGCGTGATTGATGATTGCAAGAATGTAAACTTCATGCTGGTGACAAAGAGGCCGGAAAGAATCTCTGATTGCCTCCCAAGAGATTGGTGTGACGGTGAGCGGTACCCGAATGCGTGGATGGGCACTACCTGCGGTGTTCGCGGCTCATACGAGCGAGTGGACGCTCTGCGGACAATCCCATGCTCGCTCCGATTCATCAGTATTGAACCACTGATGGAGAGCGTTGCTGACATCGACCTCAGCGGCATTGGATGGGTTGCCGTCGGCGGCATGTCCGGCACACTCCATGAAAAGCACCAGATGAAGATGCACTGGGCGGCGGAAGTCTACGACCTTTGCCAGAAGGAAAGAATTCCGTTCCTCTTCAAGCAGTCTAGCGACAGTCGCAGCGAGCGCGGTATCAACGGTCTGAGTTTCTACATCGCTGAACGCGCTGGCGAAGAAGTTGATGCCCCTACCATACCCTTGCTCCGAAAGTACCCGGCGACCCGTCTTCCGCTACTTCCATTTGTGGAGCATGGCAAGAGATTCACTGAGGCCGATTACAAGCGCTACAGGGAGGCCGATACCGTTCCCGCTGGCCATGGCGATCAGGACGATGAACTTGGGTCACGCGATCAGAGGCACGGCACCGAGCCGACCAAAACCTGAATTATGCCCCGACTATTTATTAGATTTACTCAATAGGAAGTGCGGTACTCAAATTTGGGCGACGCTCACCACTGAGCTGGCTCTGAGAAGACAAAGGCGGCCGGAACGGGCTAAAGATGAAGCAAGACATTGAAGCTAAGGATACCACAAGGCCACCATTCATCGAGGGGCGGAAGACCGCCCCCGTTCTGGTGGCCACACTCACTCAAGACGATGCCTCACTCATCATGAATCGCGAAGCAGGAGTTGATACTGAGTCCGCTCAAAGCGCATCTGATTCCCAAGATCCGAATACCGCCGCCCGCGGACGAGGGCGGCCTGCTCGCGACTACACCGCGGAAGTGGGAGAGATCTATGGTTTCTTGCACATCGACGCATTGGAAGGCCGGGATAAGCGCTACCGGGCGCTTGTGCGCACGACCTGTCTCTGGCGTGGATGCGGAATCGTGAGCACAAAGCGTCTCGACAAACTGAAGGATGGGACAACGGTCAGTTGCAACTGCCTCAAGCACGAAATATACATGGGCTGGAGAAGGGACGCATTGGCAAAGATGCTTCCTGGGCGTAAGAAGCAGATATGGGCTGACGCGCAGATTTTGAGCAGGCCGAAGCTGCTCAAGAAGTATCACGGCATGTACGCCATCACCGTCTACCTGGTAATACACGAAGAGCAGAGGCGCATCAACGAAGAGAAGCGTCAGTTTGATCTAGAGGAAGACTACAGGATCCAGCTACGCCGGCTGCACACGGAAGTTCTGGATACGGGGTTTGAGAAGGGTCAGAGAATGAAGCCGTTATTCAATAGCCACGAGCTGACCTTCATGAAGGACGGGGCAATCACAGGCGCGATACTCCCCGTTTACCTCTGGGCACAGCGCCGCAGGGACGTCGCCGATTCTGAGACGTCCAAGCTCATAGACTGGATGATGGAGACCGTCGACGCCACACGCATACATCGCCTTGAACTGCGTGCCCATTTCACAAGAAAGGCCGAAGAGAAAAAGAGTGCTTGATCCACGCACTCTCCATCGCGATGTAAGAACGGCCGGCCAAAACGCCCGGCCTGGTGCTGAAAATCGAGTATCACGCAGCCATCTGAGTCATCGAAGCGGTCCGCCCAGTTGGCGCCCCCATGATAAAGAGCGGTTCGCGTTCGAGGCCACGCAAGCGCTTTCTCTGGACAGAATTTGTCTGTCGGCAAGAATCTGTATTCACCTGGCACAATGCTTTCAGACGCAACAACACAAACTCTCAACGTCCAAAGAACTCCGAGAACGTACCAAGTGCAATAAGGCCGCACTTCAATGGCCGGCGGCAAACCAACGCCACTACCATTGGATTTCTGATGAAGGAACCTCTTTAACGGCGCCACGACCCTGGCTGGGTCAAGGATCCTTTGGGTATGGCGGCCATTGCTAGCGAGCCTTATGACAATTCACAACTCATCTGGGCCGGTCTGCTGTACACGGCTGCTTGGGCTTGGCGCGCCTCCAAGGAGCGCACCCGGCGTTGGGCACGCCGGGGCTTTGAAACAACGCTCCGTAAGAGAAGAATTGAATCATGACCTCGCATGCCCCCGACAACCAATCGGAAATACGCAAGCTCCTCGACGATGCCGTCAAATATGATTGGGAAGTCGAGATCCCTCCAACCCCACCGCTCCCAAATCCTAGCGTCGTCGATGCGATGCTCGCATTGCTGCCCAAGTCGAAAGCGCCGTACAAAAGCCGCCTCTAATCTCGCGGCCACCTTCGAAGAGTCCCTGTCTCTTTGGATTGCCTTGCCACGGAGGGCATCGATAACGTGAAACAAGTCACCCTCATCACCGATGGTGCCTGCGTTAACAACCCCGGCCCTGGTGGTTGGTCATTCATCTTGCGCTACGGGCAGGCCAGCATAGAACGTGCTGGTGGCGTCCTAGACGCCACAAACAACAGGATGGAGATCCGGGCGGCCATAGAAGGCTTGAAAGCCCTCCGGGAGCCTTGTGAGGTGCTGCTCATCTCAGACAGTACATATCTTCTGAATGGGATCAACTCTCGGAACAAATGGCGGGAGAGCGGATGGATCAAGTGTCAAAGAGGACACACTATTCCTGTCCCCAACGCCGATCTGTGGCAGGAGATTGACCAAATCGCCGAGAGACACACCATGACGGGCCGGTGGGTCAAAGGACACTCGGGACATCCGGACAATGAGCGATGTAACGAGCTCGCAGAAGAGCAGGCCAGACTCTATGCTGGTGCGCCGAACTGGGCGAGCCTTATTGAAAAAGCTGCGTAGATGCTCTGGCAGTCTGTGCCAAGGGCAGGTGGCGGATGAGGCAATACCGCAACATTGGCGCAGGTTCGCCGTGCCTGAATTACTCAAGCCAGTAAGGCGCACATATCTCATGCGTTATAGGCGGCTATGATCTGCGAAAATCGTGGGAACGAAGTGTCGTCTCACCTTTCGCACAGATCAACGATTCCTTCCACCAGAAGGCTATATGTTGCGGAGTCAATCACAAAATCCTCTGCTATCTGATCTCCTTCGCCAAAGGCAGGGTCAGGAGAAGCATCATGGGACACCCGGATAAACTGGACCGTATTGCCGTGTTCGTCATCGTTCTCATCTACGATGACTGTTAGTTCAGCTTGCGCAGCCCCACATTCGGCCTTCCATTCGAGGAGCCCATACTTGTGAAGCGTAGTGATTGCTGCCACGACATCGCTCGTTCCATTCGCCGTCTTGCTCGTGACCACTGTCTTGCCTCTTTCCGTGCAGTTCTTAGATTGTTCGTGCTGACGTTGCCTCGGTTTGTTCTCAGAGACCGATCGCTTTGCTAACGAAATGCGTTCGAGTCCGATTTCCATTCCGTTTTCGAACGGGAGAATTATAGCCTAGTTGCCCTACGCTCAAGATCTTGATTGCCTTCGTCTATGGGCAAGGTTCCGAGCATGAACGGCAGACCCTTAACCAACAGCACTGAATTTAGAAGAGGCCCTCACGCGGGGCCTTTTTCTTTGTGTTCTGAATCGAGTTCAGGATGCTGACAGAAATCTGGAACTCGATTTCCTGTTGCACGCCCGAGAATTGCAAGCCCCTCTGAGAGATCAATCGACACAAAAAGCACATGAGCAGCAGGCTAGAGGCATCGCCGTCCCTGGACGGGCGGAGTGTGCTCCGCGCGAGGCTGAAAATGCTTCGGCGATGCAGAGACCAGGTAGTTGGTAGCACTTGGTCAAAGGCTCATTCGGTTTGAGCCCACCGGGGGCTAATTACAACTGGCTGCCATTCAAGGAGAATGAAATGACCACGGAGAAACAGCTCACGGCTGAACAGCGTGCCATGTTGAACGAACTCGTCAACGGAGCATTCAGCTCCATCGCCATTCACTTCATCGGTGACAACCTGTCCAAGGGCATTCACAAGGTGGCCGATGCAACGCAGCGCACCACCGATGTGACGGCCCGTGTGGCTGGCACTGCACAGGTGTGTGCGATCCCAGCAGCCAAGCAGGCATGGACTGGGTTCACCGGCCTCTTCGCCAAGAAGACGGTCGCAACGTCTGCCTCCATCTAAGACCACTCGCAGTTCAACCTAGGCACAGGAACTGACTGGCAACAGGAAGCCCGTGCTGCATGGTTCTGCGCACAATATCCAGCACAACTCATTCGTACCCAACCGACCCCGTGGAGGGGGAAGGAGATTCCCATGTCTATCGACATGAATTTGTTGAGCGTCAATGCAGACGCTCTGAGCACCAACCAGAACGATGAGCTACCGGAATGGAATGTTCCAAGCCAAATGGCGTTCCATATCGTCTTCGATGGTCGCCTGGACATCAATGGCAAATTGAATCCGGTGATTCGTCGGCCTTATCGGGACACATCACGACCGTATAACCAGCGCCGTGACTTTATGGCGCATGAGACCCGCCAGATTCTCGACGATCGCATGCCCAATGGTGTCGAGTACGGCATCGTTACCTTTGAGGGTGGAAGCAAGGCTGCACGCGAAGAGACGCGCAGAGTGATCGAGCATCTCTCTCGCGGTTGGACCGACAACGGCAAGCGCTTTCGCTGCGTCTACGGTCACGCGGCGGACACGGGATTCATGCTCTTCGTTGATGCGAAGAGCTGTATCCACGGCGCGGACGATCTGGGGATCCATATCTCCAGCGATCCCAAGGCGGCCAAGCGTGTGCGCCGATTCTTCTCGGCGCATTCCCTGATGCTGAAAGGCCGGGTCATTGACAGGGACAAATCTCCTCTGGGAATGCAGTACGCGGTGCAGATGGAAGATGGGCGCCTCTTGAGCGTTTTGGACTTCGACATGAGTGTGCTCGATGAGCGCCAGCGCGCAATCAAAGAGGGCTCATGCGTCTGCCGCATCCCCGGCTTCGACGGGACTACGGCCACTTTCGGCGGACCGTGGGGACAAGGCAAAGGCATCGCTCACGACAACCCGCAGGTCTGGATGTACGACCTCGTCGTTTTCGACTCGAAGAAAGAAGTCGTCTTCACCGGCAAGGATCACAGCGTCTACTTCGGCGTGCTTTCTCACACAGGGTTGCATCCGTTCAAAATGGACCTGCAAACCATGACCAACAGCGGTTTGTATGAGGAGCATCTGGCCGTCAAGGCGGGGCTGAATCGCATGGACGAGTTGGCCGAGTTGTACTCGGGCGACGATGAGGACGCGATCATTGCTGACTTCGCTGCAACCGTGAAGGCGGTCGATACTGCGGCCGACCCCGACAAGCCAGTTTGGCCGTTGATCCGAGCTATGCACTTGGATCACCAGAGCAAAACCATGCCGGCACTGATGCGGCGCATGTTCAACCATGCGACGGAGGAGTCCGTAGATATTGCGCGCGGACGCATCCTGTTGCCCAATGGCTTCCGAGGATACGCATTTCCCAATCCGCTTGTGGACGCCCCTGATGGCCTGCCTGACTTATCGAAAGACACAATCAGCGGCATACGGGACGGCCTGCGCAGTGTCTGCGCGCCGGATGCTCCCGAAGGACCGATTGGCGTAGGGCGTTCTCCGAACACCAACTCCAGCGAAATCGTCGAAGTGTACAACATCCATCTCCCTGAACTGATGCACTTCAAGGGGCAAGGACGTGTGTTCTTCGGTGCCGACGCTGGCAGCATTCTCGGCAAACTGAACGGCGGAGATATGGACGACATGCTCTTCGTTTTCTGGGGTGCTGAGTATCTGGAGAAGTTTCGCCAGATGCACTACCCTGTTCAGCCGCGGATCAAGGATCAAATGGTCAAGACCAAGTCTGGACAAGCCAGGCTCAACGAGGCTCGCTGGAAGGGCATGGGCGAAACGTGGTCGCCATGCGTCTTCTTCGAACAGCTAAAGGAGTTCGAGCGGGGCTCCGAAAGCCTGGGACGTATCATCAATTTGATCTGGACCGACGCGTTATTGTCCGGCGAGCACAGACCTGCGATTCGCGCTTGTCTGGAAACCAAGCGGTACGCGTTGCCAGCAAACTTCAATCCACCCAGTTTGGAGAGTCTGAGCGGCTATCTCGGTGACAACGTGCTCGCAGCAGTTGGCGAGTACGAGCGCACCGAGGCAGGATTTGTGAAGGTGGCTACGGCCTTCACTGAGCTCAAGGCGGATTTTGTTACCGCCAAGGCTGCATCCAATTCCGATCGTATGATCGACTGGCTGCAGATGAAGAAAGGCGACAAGGCGACCTATCTCGATCTTGTCGCCAATGCAATGGAGGCTCTCAAGACTCCAATTTTCCCACTGTGCTTTGCTTCCAGAATCCCGAAGGATCGTCAGGAAGCCGGCGACTACATCCTGGTAGAAACCAAACTATGTCGCGCATTGGCCACCCTCCGGCTGCGGCGCGATCAACTGATCGAAGACAATCGGCAACTGGAGCACCTCATCAAGCGTCCGCTGGCAACGGCGCTGCTTGATCGGTATCCAGTCGATGATGCGATTCTGCGCATCATCGCTGAGTTGACCCACTGGTGGCGTGAGCAGTTCGACAGCGCGAGGAGACAATTCGGTGGAGCAATCCCACCGGAGACTTTCCAGCGTGCTGCCTATGGCTACACCTCCGTGATGGAAGTGGAATTACCGGATGGCAAAATCAAACTGGAGGAGATCCACCAGCCTGGTTTAATCGATCTCTACACGAATCAGTTCTCCGTTTCGGGAACGGTCTTCAGCGTGAGCGGCAGTCCGTGGTCAGTGGAAACCCGGCGAAAGATCGGGATTCACCTCGCAAACATTCGCTATACCGATGATCGGGAACCACGTCTCGATGATGAAGGTTTCACGATGTCGGTCAGCGATGGAATTCTCATCAACGAAATACTCCACGACATTCTGGATGCCGAGGAGGAAATGGGTTTAACTGGCCAGGTCGAATTCATCGACCTGAATGGTTACGCCCGCAAGAAGCTTGCCAGCGGAGACAGGATGCTGGTTAAGGCGGAAGGCGGCCACATCTTCCACTTGAGCAACGGCCGCGAGTTATCGCAGCGGCCCAACCCAACCATACCCGATGGATCGTACATGATGTCCGACAAGGGCATCATCCGTGTCGCGGACGCCGTACCGGAGCTGAAATCGAACTTCAAGTCGCAGCACGTTGCCGCCTTGGCTGCCTGCGGCTTTGAGTTCGACGAGGACCCGGCAATCTAGCATTTCATTCCTTCACAATACAGCCGGTTCGGCCCCGCGTAACAAGGCCGAAAGGTGGGTGAACACCCCCGCCTTGACGGATCATCTCCGTCCTGATGATCGGGTTCGCCCGGGAATCGGCTGTCAGTGTGTCAAAGCGGGACTCCATGCCTGATCGAGGTTCAAACCCCGAGGTCATAGATGGCCGAAAGGACAATTCAACTGACGCTTTTCATCTGCCGCCGGCATCAAGGCTGCGATCAGCCGATATGTCCCGAAGCCTCGGGCTTCGGATTAAGGCGGATAGGTGAGAGGTAAGGCGCCTGTCTGCAAGTCCACTTCAACCGCCTTCAGGCAATGAGCCGGGAACAGTCAGATGACAACTCCCTGCGCAGCGTAGCAGAGTTTCGGAGCACCAGATTGACGGACTCAATTACTCCCACTTACTGTGCGCCAGCACCTCGTGCGCGCGCGAGTTGTTTGTGTCAGGCAAGACGAAGAACCCTGGCCTGTGCTGATTATTGCAGTGGCTCAGTGCTTCGCGTTCTTGAAGAGCTTGCCGAGTAAGAAACGATCGACTCATGAGGCGCGGTTCAACCTGCGCTGGATCTTGTGTCGCGACTCTGCGACGAATCCCGAATAAATGAACACATCTCCCAGAGGAGGGGAGAGCCATGCTTGAATTCCTTGGCTACATCCTTGCTCGCGTCATCGCCGGTGTCATTACCGCGCTGATTCTCTCCGTCATTCTCGAGAAGCAGCGCACGGCTGGTGTCGTTGTCGCTACTTGCTAACGAGCGTATTGTCTCGCCTTGCCACGAATCATATGGGTAAGGTCTCCCATTCAAAGCAACCGGTCCCGTTCAAGGAGAAAGCCATGCCTTCCGGCGATGTGTACATCATCAACCCACCGAAGGATCCGTCGGGGATCTCGGTGGTTTCTCAATGGGCTTCCACCTGGCTGTGGGAGCATAGCGATCTGATTCCACTCTTGCTCTCTGAAGTCTTGCTTGCTGCCGTGATTGTCGCCATCTTCCATTGGTGGGAACATCGAAAACGGTAGACGACTCTGAAGGTTTCAATCTGATTGTTGCAGCGCTGTCGCGTCCAGGGCATTCATTCTCTGCCAGGAGGAAGATTGAACCCGGGCTTGTGATTCTCTCGCGCCGATCGATCGTTGCCAATTGAGGCACGCGTCGATCCTGCTGTAAACCACCACAACTCAACCATGCAAAACAGGCTTCAAGGAGAGCCTCGCCTATGTTCGCACATGCCCAAGAAAAGTACCCACGGAGTGTTCATCTCCGTCTCATTGCAGCTCAAGACTTCATGATTCGCAGTTGTATGCCGCGGACGCCCCGAGTCACCGGGTCTGCCGACGATCTGCTCGTCTACTCAACCGGCTTAGTCGTGCGGAAGTAGCAACTGCCGGCTCACTCGCAATTGTTGTCGCACCCTTCGATGGCTTCATGCCTGCAGAAAATAGCGACTCACTGCGGCATTCCGCTTCGCATCGGGCCTGAGCGAAATCAGGCCCAACACATTGAACGCGATGCGTGCCTCCATGAACGCGGACATGACCCGCGATGAAATGTCAGGCGCACGAATCGTCCGTGACACGTTCCGACTTTTCCCTCGCACTCCACTGCGATGGGACGCCGGGCAGGTTTGCCTCCTTGACTGCCCGGCGAGACTTTCGATCAACGCAGATGGACAAGGAGAAATTCAAGCGGAGGATCTTAGCAATTCCTGGCAGTTCCAGGTGCCTCCGCCCGTGGTAAAAACTAGACGAATTCTTGCTCAAATTGGCTCTCGCATCGAGGTCGGTCATTTTGTATGCGGGGGGTCGGGACATCCCTAGAGTTCCGAATTAGTCTTGATACTTTTGACACACTTTTGCTGTCTTGGGCGGTGATTTTACCCCCATAGTATAGGAAAACATGCTCCAAGTGGTGAATTCGCGATTTTGTTCATCGCTTGTTTGAGCGGTTTCGGCGCCCCCCAAAAGCAGCGAACTCCAGCTAATCGCGCTCGATGATTTTACCCTGGCTTCAAGAAGAGGATACGTATGAGCGAGACGACATTTGACGAGCCCGCGAGCCCAACTCACCGTTGCGGCAAAGCCTGGGGAGGGCTTCGCTCGCTGGGTGCTCGCAGCGTCAGCACATTCAATACCTGGCGCAAGCGCATGGATAAGAATTCCCTGGAGCGAGCACTGGCTCAGATCATCGAGACCGCGAATGGACACCGGGCCAAAGGATTGCCGAAGGGCTCGTCGGCGTACTTCGTGCTGCGCGATAAAGCAGATGCGAAGATTCAGGCCTTCGCGCGGAATTGGGACGTGGATATTGCAACCATCGAGGCCCAGGTGCCAGCTCTGGCCGACCTGCGTAGCTTATGCGTCTCGGAGAAGCAGATTCCGGTCGGCTTCAAGTTGCTGGCCGCCCTGCTCGGCACAATCCTTTCCCTGGTGCTGCTAGGAGTTGCTTCAGGCTTGGTTCACGCCGGCCACGATTGGGTGATGCGCCTCGTCGTCCGATAGTGGCTCTCTTTCCATCTTTCAATCCAACTGGAGAATGCCAATGGCGGTATGGCTGCTGTGGTTCCTGCCTTCGTTTGAAGCAGGATTCTGGTCCGCCCTCGTTGCCGGCAAACTCCGCGGCAGGGGTAGGACCCGCGAGTTGCTTGTCTACGGGAGACCCGCGCGGATATGTTTGCCGCTCATTGATGAGCGGCTTCGCAAAGCTGCGGGAACACCGACAAAGTCGCAGGCATTCGTGGCCGGGCGGATCGCCGCCGGCCTGCGCTGGCTTGCCAACACTCGGGCCATGGACTACGCAATCCTGCTCGGACTAAGACGGATCTGGCCAAGAGGCCAGACCATCTCCACGGAGGTGAAAATGTGCCTCTGATCTACAAGCTGCTGCTCATAGGCCGAGCGGTAGCACTCTCTGTATCGGCCATCTACAAGGCCTATCAGAAGAATCGGGAGGACACGAATGATTCTGACTCCGTCTAATACCGGCAATCTCGTCGCCGGCGCCGGCCTTGGCATCTTTGCCTGGGGTGCATTTCTCAAAGCCGACAAGGTTCCATGGCTTAAGAAACTCATGACCACTAAGCGCAAGGAGCTGAGTCTGGATTGGATTAATAGAAACAGAGGCATTAGCCTTCTGGGTCTGGAAACAATCAATCTCGGCATCCACGGGATACTCTCTGCGAACGCTGTCATTTTTGCGCTCGGCAATACCATCCTCAACATCTTCGTGCTCTGGGTATTCCTACCATTTCGCATGGCGCGCGTTGAAAAGCAGCGCATTCACAACGTGCTGAAAGGAGTTGCATGACCAAGCTCACACTGCTCGCAGTTCTTGGCCTGATCTACCTAGGTGTACTCAGGCTTGCCTACTTCTTCATGGCCGTATTCATCATTCTGTTCTTCGGAATGACAACCTGGGAGCTGGTTCGCACCGCTCGACAACCGGCGAAGCGTCACTTTGCCGCGCAGTAGCAATGCACGCAGTTCAAGAGAAGGAGCGATACACCATGAAGCTGATCTTTGGAATCTTGATGTTCGTTGCGGCCGTTGCAATCACCGGCAGCTTGTATCTGGCCATCCGCAAGCCGGAGCAGAAGAGAGCCGATTTGGAGAGACTGGGCAGCGTATGCGGTCAAATCGCCAATCGTCTTCAGCGTCTCGGCGATTACCTGGGCAGGCTCTACACAGTCACTGTTTCCAGGGTCATTCCCGGCACCCGCAAGGAACGGACCGGCCTACCCGAACAGCACAGTTCCGCGACCATCTAATCCAGTCGGGGCGCAACAAGACCGCATGGAGTGAGGAGGCTGCGCCATGTATTTGAAGTTCCGTGTGAGTCGGGAGACTGCAAACGACTTCATCGATTTGTTTGTGAATCGGCTCGCATACGGGATGCAGGCCACCAAGCCGTTGCCGAACGGCTCTGTCCCTTACTATCTTGCACGAGATTGGCTGACGAAAGCTCCAAAGCTTCTCGATTCGGATGTCGTGCGAATGCACTTGAATGGCGACATCACCATCAATCTGTTCGCAATCAATCCAGAGACACAACGCTCGAAATGGATTGCCATCGACGCCGACTTCGATGGGGCAACGCAGTCGCTGATTGAGTTGCAACAGGAATTGAAACTCGACGGCGTCGAAGCTCCGCTTGAGCAATCGCGCCGCGGCGGTCATCTCTGGATATTCGGGGCCGCACCACTACTGGCGTCTGAACTCCGCATCTACATTTACAATCTGGCGCTGCGGCTCGGAGTTCCGGTCAAATGCGGCGGCCTCAAAGATGGCATCGAGGTCTTCCCGCGTCAGGATCGTCTTGCAGACGGCGAGTACGGCAACGCAATCCGCGCGCCGCTTGGCGTGCATCGAAAGACAAATTCCCGTTACTGGTTCCGTGCAGCCGCACCACGACCAGAAGCGCAGCTTGGCTATCTCAATGGACTGCCAAAGCTCACTGAGGCCAGGCTCAAGGCGCTTATTCATGGAATGAGTTTCCCTGAAGCGTATAAACCAGTCGTCGCCGCTCCGTACATTCCAATCGCATCGCCGTCTGGACAGCGCGAGTTCCGGATTCTTGAACACGTCCGCACTACGCGCAGAGACGGCCGCAATTGGTGGGCAAAGTGTCCATCCTGCGCACTGATTGGGCATGATCGGACCGGCGATAACCTTTCAATCCAGATCAGGGATGCACGCTTCTACAAGTGCTGGGCCGGCTGCACAAAGGATGAAATACGTGCAGCGCTTGGCCGGCCGATTCGCATGAAACAGGCAGCGTAGAGAAGATGTAGTCACCGGCAATCGAAGATGTGTACAACCCAACCTGATGGGAAGGAGAAGAGAATGAGCAGAAGCCTCAACCGAGTGACTTTGCTGGGCCATGCCGGGAAAGATCCGGAGGTTCACGTTCTACCCAGCGGCACCTTGGTCAATCTTTCACTGGCCACGAGCGAGCGATTCAAAGACAGCCGCGGTGAATGGCAAGAACGCACCGAATGGCACTACATCGTCGGGCACCAGAGGATCGGCGAGATCCTCCGGGACTACGTCAGGAAGGGCTCGCGGATCTACGTCGAGGGCGCCCTCCGCACCCGTTCCTGGGAGGATCGGGAGTCGGGGCAGCGCAGGTACCGCTCCGAGGTGGTTGTGACGGATATCAACCTCCTATCCCCGGCCATCGCTTCGAACGGTGCGGGCGAGCCCGAACACTATGCCAATGGGAACGGCAGCGTGCCGCAGGAGTTCAGCAGCGAACAGGAGATTGAGCGCGAAGAGGTGCCCTACTAAAACTGGGCAACACCTTCCCAAATTAACTCACGCCGCGCCTTAGCAGCATCCGCAGGTCTGCCCCCGCCAAGCCGATCTACCCTCCTTGACGAGGATAGGAACTGCCACCAGCGCAGCGGCGGCATCAAACCACGCGATATGAAAACATGCGTTCACGCCAAGCCCCACCAGTGCGATCAATGCAAGATAGGCACAAGTGGCCGACTGTGCTGCGTCGGCGGCTAAGGCCGTGTTTCCGCTGTGATGAGCTTCCCGACGCTTCAGCCATGCGAGGACGGGCATAGCAAGCAGTGCGGCCATGGTGATGCCAATTCCCGCACGGCTAGTTCCAGGCCGCAGCCTAAAAACTAACGATGCAAGGGCCGTCCCCGCTACAACAAAAGCAAGAACGAATAGCAGCATTGAGGCTGTGCGCGTTGTCTTGCGTTCCGAAATAGACACGCTTGGAACCCACTGCAAGAGCACCACACAGGCGGACAAAAGCTCAACAAGACTATCGGAGCCAAAGGCCAACATCGCGGGGCTGTGTGCGGTGATCGCCGCATACGCGGATACGCCGAACTCTACAACCATCCATACCAACGTGACACCTTGAAGCCAGAAGACACGAGTCCGGGGTGGCGTCTTCTGAGCACAACCGAAAGCAGGTTTCGAGAGGTGAACACCGATCTGCATGAGATCTGGCATACCGTCATGCTCTCAAGTTCTCGAAAGGGACGCAAGACCACAGCAGCAACTTGGTGAGCCAAGTTGCCAGAACTTCACTGAAGGTTTCGCACAGAAGGAGTTGAGTTATGGCAACAGCAGCGAAATTCGCAGGAGCCGAGCGGGAGAAACTCTTCGCACAGCTCGAAGTGCCATTCGATCCAGCTCAGGTCAAATGGCGGGTCATGCGTACCTCGAACGATGGGCGAACGGGTCTACTTCTCCCTTTTGCCGACCCGCGAGCCTACACGGATCGGCTCAACCAACTCTTCACGCCGGCCGGATGGACGCGTGAATACACAATTTCCACTGTGCCGTCCCTGACCCGAGTGGACAGAGGCAAGGTGGTCGTAACCAGCAAAGTGTTGGTGGCGACCGCCGTGACTATCACGAGGCTGGGCAGCCATGTCGGAACCGGAGAGGAGTGGGCTGACCGGGAGAACGCAGTGACGGCCGCGGACGCGCAGGCATTCAAGCGTGCCTGCAGCTGTTTCGGGCTGGGGCGTTATCTCTATAGCTTCGGTGAGACCTGGGTGAACCTGAACAGGCGTGGCGAACCCGTTGCGCTTCCTGTGCTTCCAGCGTGGGCGCTGCCGCCGGGGGTGACTGTGCAGCCGATCAACGGCCAAGCCGTCGATGTGCACGGCCCTGTCGATCACAAACTGACGGCTGAGATAGAGGGCTACCGCAGCACATTGGGAGTGGACATCTACGAGGAGATCCTGCGGCGGGCGGGCCACAGTAAGGATGCCCGGACGATCCCAAATGCCGACCGGCAAAAGAATGTCATTGAGTGGATGCAGGCAGCGGCGCGTGGATTTGAGCGGCTTCATGGGTTGGTTGAGATAGCCGGTGACTCGCGGTTCATCGCTGCTATGGACAGCCTGAAGTTTGCCACCACCAATTGCCTACCCAGTCTGGCGGCATTGAAGCAATTAATCGAGGAACTCGAATCTATCGGCGGCCAGCAGGTTGCATAGCGGTGCCGCTCTCACCAGGAGGAAATCCATGTGTCAGGTCAGGCGGTTTCGCTCTGAGCATAGCCTCGTCAGTATCCCAGTCGACGAGGCCATTTATTGCAGGCACTGCAAAACAGTGTCGAATTCACTCTGCGAACGATGTGGCAAGTGCGGCAGCGAGTTTGTCCTGCATTTGGCCACGCTGGTCGACCAACCGCCCGCCGGCCCGGATTCGGGTCCAGCCGCGCCAGGGTGCATCGTTCCAGTTCTCCATCTGGAGTTGGCCAGGGCCGCGTAAGATTGAGCCATTCGCTGAAACCAAACGATTTAGGATACATCGTGCCCTATGGGCAGCTTATTCGTCCCGAGATCGCCCGGACGAGAGGCGAATTTGAGAACCGAAGAGAGATCAGCTTGACATTTAAGTCAAGTAAAACTATATTGTTTGATATGGCCTGAGACACAACTATGGCACCTATTCCCGTTTTTGAGCCTGACGGACTCCTGCCATCGGGCGACTATAAAGTGTCGTTCGAGGAATTGCGCGAATCGATCCTGGTACTCGGTTCTGGCGATTCTGCACACTATCCAAATTGGGATCACGCTTGGCGATTGCACCTCGTTGACAACCTTGAAATCCTCACGCGACAGTTGTGGCAGGTTGGCATCCGGGAAATTTACGCAGACGGATCATTCGCCGAGGACAAGGATCACCCCAATGACATCGACGGCTATTTCGTGTGCGATCTTCTCCAACTCAGCAGCGGCGAATTGACGCGCCAGCTCAATCTGATTGACCCGTTCAAGGTGTGGACCTGGGAACCAGCATCGAGGAAGCCATATCGTGGCTATCCGAAGAAGCAGCTACCGATGTGGCACCGGTATCGAATCGAGCTCTATCCGCATATCCCCGGCATGGGTATCGGTTGCGGAATCCTCGACCGGTATGGCAATGAGTTGGAGTTTCCGTCTGCGTTTCGACAATCGCGCCGCGACGGTAAGTCCAGAGGGATTGTGAGAATCAAATATGGAGGTCAGCCATGATTCGCAACGAGACGGAATACCAGGAAGCGTCAGAGCGTCTTGCTCAGGAACGGCAACGCCTCGTCGAGCATAAGGCGAGGCTGAAGACTGCCGGCTTGGCGGAAGATGAAATCAAGCGAGTCATCGACCCGTTCGAGTCCTTCCACCTTCAGCTCAAGGAAGAGGTGGAGAGCTACGAGAAACTGAAGCGGGGAGAATTTGACGAGCTTGATAATCTTCGCGGATTGGGGCACCTGCTGATCTCGATTCGCATTGCTCAGGGCCTCTCGCAAAGAGACTTGGCCAAGAGACTCAATGTGCATGAATCACAGGTATCCCGAGATGAGCGGAACGAGTATTTTGGCATAACGCTGGAGCGCGCGATTCGGTTGCTCGATGCCCTCAATGTAAAGCTGCGCACGCAAGTTGAGATCGTGGCCGACCGGGAAGCAGCAGTCGCCTGACCGTTCAACTTCTCTTGCAGGTCGATTAAGCCGATAGAAGAACTGACCTCTGCCAAACGCGAGGCATGGGTATGTTTGCATTCGACAGCCGGTGTTTACGCGCGGCTACGAAGATCGCTTGCCAGTTCCACGCGAGATACTTCGGCATCCCTGTTGCCTCCATCTTACCGCCCCAACTGATCGCAGTCCGCTGCTTTCCCGATCCGTATTCACCAGAGAGGAAACCCTATGGCACGCAGTGCTGCGCGTTTGAAGATGGGCTACTACCCGCTCCCGGAGAGCGAAAGCGCCAACCTTCGCAAGCTTCTCAGCTTCACAGGGCCGGCGTCGGTGGTCGATCCGTGCGTGGGTCAAGGCACAGCTCTCAACCTGCTTACTCAAGGCGCAGACGTGCGCCGCTACGGGGTTGAACTCGATGCCGAGCGGGCGATGGCAGCGGGCGCCAAAGGCATCGAGACCATCCAGGGCAATGCCTTTGATGCAATTGCCAAGCCCGAATCATTCTCGCTGCTCTACCTGAATCCGCCTTACGACTCCGAGATCGGTCCATTGGCCAACAGCCGCATGGAGCGTCTGTTCCTGGAACACACCTTCCGCTGGTTGGTGATGGAGGGCGTGATGGTGTTGGTCATCCCGTTCGAGCGCCTGCACGAGTGTGCTGGAGTCTTGGCCTCGCACTTCGCCAGGCTGAACATCTTCCGCATGACAGATGCCGAATCGGTCCGTTTCCGCCAGATCGCAGTGATCGGAGTTCGCCGCAATGTGCGTGGGGTAGCCGTCGAGGAATGCAGACGGCAGCTCCAACGCATCAGCCCGTACGGAAGTTTCCAGGCTTTGCCGGAGTTGGCGCCGGAAGTGTGCGAGCCCTATCCCGTTCCCCCGACAGGCGAGGCCGCGCTGAGTTACCGCGGGCTGCCGTACGATCTGCTGGAGGATCTGCTGCCGCTGTCAGGTGCGTGGAAACAGACGCTGCCGTTTCTGATGCCGCGCGAGGACGTGGCCACTGGGCGTCCGATCACGCCGCTGCATGGAGGCCACGTCGGGCTGCTCTGCACGGCCGGCCTACTGAATGGCGTTTTTGGCCAGGGCGATGACCGGCATATCGCGCGATGGAGATCGGTCAAGCATGTGACCACCTTCGTCGAGGAAAACGGCGATGAGCAAATCATCCATCACCGGGAACGGTGGGCAAACGAGTTGCGCTTGGTTTATGCCGATGGACGGACTCTAAAACTGACCGAGACGCCGGCAAAGCCGGAAGGAGAGGCCGATGCAGAATGCACACCTGAGGCTCGGGTTGCTTGAATACCATCGCATGACGGAGAAGACCTCGACCCGGATTCGGCTGCGGGTTGACCGCTATGTAGGCGAAGACCAGCAGGCGCACCTCATCAGTGTCTTCGGCAACGATTCCGACGTGGGCGCAATCACCGCGGCGGTTCACGAGAAGGCCACATTCACGCTGACCTTCCCGGACGGTGAAGTGAAGGAAGTTTCTCTCGGCGAACACGCCTCTTGCTACAAGGGTGCAGTGAGCTTGCCGGACCGGAAGCATCCCGTGCGGCATCTGGTGGCTGTTTCGGAAGAGTTGTACACGAACGGAGGCGTGGGGCGGACGATTCTACTCGGCTACCAGCGCGATCAGGCCTGGGCAAAGCTGGTGAGCTTTCTCGGACTTCCCGCCGAACCGTCTTGGGCCGAACACGTCCTCGGCGTAGTCGAGGCGGAGGAACGCATCAATCCACTCGACGGCATCGGCTGCCAGCCGGTTTTGATCTCGGCAACAACTGAGGAAGTGCTTGAGTGGATCGGGGATGGCTTGCGTTCCCGCGTTCTGAGCTTTCCGGAGAGGAATGGACCGATAATTTGGCCTCGATTCGCCCTGTCGGCATCACTGTTTCCGGCCGCTTCGTCAGTGGGATTGATAGGCTCTGGTCTGCCAGTTTCCTGATGGTCCGTTCCTTGATTTCAAAAGATTTTAATTTTGCCGAAAGCAGACTCAGAGCTGCTCCCTGAGCGATGCAGCGATCACGCGTCAATCAAGAATCCCTCCCGGCGACAACGGCGTTTCGCAGTACCAATCATGCAGACCGTCGGCCAATCAGAACAATGCCCGTTTGCGTCCACTTGGTCCTGAGCACGTAGTCTTGGATTGGCTGGCTATTCCCAAAAACGCAGGGCGTTTTTTCTGTGCTCGAACCCTGTCAAGTTCTCTAAGATTGTGAACATGCCATTGGTAGATGTGCAAAGCATCGCCGCAATGACCGCTGCGGCGGCGGCGATCTATGCCGTCGCATCAGCGGTCATTGGAGTTGCATTTGTCGAGCGCGCCCTTCATCTTCCGAGAGAAGACAGATTGGGCAACTCATCGCTCAGGTCGGCAGCAATGGGCCAAGGTGTTGCCAACCTAGAAGACGCCAGCATCACTGCGCAGGACGGAGTTCGTTTGTTCGGCTGGTACGTCCGTCCTGTGCACGACAACGGCTCGACAGTCATCCTGCTGCATGGCGCAGGGCATGACAGAGTGCGCGTTGAAAAGCAAGCTCTTGCACTGCTCAGGCACGGATATCGGGTGCTCATGCCAGATTCTCGCGGGCAGGGCCACAGTGAAGGCCGCCTCACTACGTTTGGAATTAAGGAGAGCGACGACGTGCAGCGCTGGGTCTCATGGTTGCAGAAATACGACTCGCCCAAGTGCACATACGGCTACGGCCAGTCCATGGGAGCGCTGATTCTTCTCAGAAGCTTGGCTACGGAAAAGCGGTTCTGCGCCGTGGCTGTCGATTCATGCCCCGTCTCTTTCGTCGAAGCGGGGTATGACCTCATCGGCCGTGCCGTCAGGCTCGGTTCCTGGTTCGGACGATCATTTGGGCGCGTCGCAATGGAAAGTGCGATGCTCTATTCGCGACTTCGTTATGGGGTTGATTTGACAGACGCAAACGCCGAAACCGGACTACGTCGAACCGCTGTTCCCGTATTACTGGTTTGGGGCACCATGGATCGAAAAGTGCCGCCGCGTCATGTTGGCCGTCTGAGCTCGTGCACCCGCTTGGCAGAAGTATGGTACGTGCCTGGAGCTGCGCATAGTGCTGCCATAGATACTGCCAATATCGAATACGAACTAAGACTTGTGAAGTGGTTTACACAGCCACAACAGGCCAAGGAGCTCGGAACGATGTTGCCCGCTCCGAGCTCCGTTGTATGCGAAGACAGAGAAGAGTGATTTGCATCCTGACTCGAGCGATCCAGGCTTCCGGGCACGTCCGTAGTTTTTGCGACCAGCGCCGCAGCGAAATGGCATTTTGCGGAAAAGTGGGCCTTTGTCTATCGCGGCGCGGCTGCGGGGCGGATTCGTACCGTGAGGTCGGCTTCGCGCAAGAAATCCTGAGCAGAAGAGCGCCGACAGGCCGTGACGCTCATTGAAGAGTTCTGTCGCTCTGTGTTTCCGAGTTCCTGGTGTGTTGTCGAATCGTCGGCAACTTGCCCCCCGTTCCCGTATTTTCGCAAGCACCTCCCATCTCCTTTCCAAAGTATCGACTGAGTTCTCCCTAAAGTGTTCCCTTGTGAGGTGTCCGCATGGAATCCTCGTTCGATTACCTGCGCGCCCACGCAGCTGAACTGGGCTCGCGCATTCTCGAAACCTATCCTCCACTGCAGAGCACCAAAGACCCCATTGCTCCGGCAGTAGCGTCCCTTCTGCGCAAGGCGCTCCCCGCTCAGGGGCTTGCCATTACTGGGACTGCCAAGTATCTGCGCCAGGCAAAGGCAGCGCGCATCGTCGCCGAGTGCGGCGCGGGCAAGACCTATATGGCTTTGGGCACAATCCATGTGCTGGCGGATGGGCGGCCCAGTACCACGCTGGTTATGTGCCCATCGCATATCACGCACAAGTGGGCGCGTGAGACTCTCCTGACTCTGCCGCGCGCCAGGACTTTTCTAATCGAAGACATGCGCAATGGCGGCGATCCCAAGAAGCCGCACGGCATCTGCGAAGTCAAGCTGCACAAGGGCAGGATCGTGTACGAGGGGATGCGCCTGTCTCTCGCCGAGCTACGGCGCATGGGCCGCAAGGGGTGGCGTAAACGTTGCTCAGCACCTGCGTTTTTCATTACCGGCAAGGACAAGGCAAAACTGGGCTACTACTGGGAGCACGCCTACCTCAAAGCGAAATCCGGACCGAATCTCGGGGGCGTCATCAATCCCGACACCGGCGCCGCGATCATGGATTCGGAACGACAGAAGCTCACACATCTCGACTTCGTCGACAAGATCAAGCTCTCCGAAGCCCTGACGCTACCACATCGGGGAACAACCCGCTATTCCGCACTTTGGCAGGCGGATCGCAACCGCATTCAGCGCATGGCGCCGATCGAGTTCATCGGCCGATATATGGGCGGGTGGTTTGACTTTGCCATTGCGGACGAGTTGCACCAGTTGGCTGGCGACACGGCCCAGGGGAACGGCCTCGGAGTGCTGGGACGCGCGGCAAAGAGGCTGGTTGCTCTCACAGGCACCTTGATGGGCGGTTACGCCGACGATCTGTTCAACATCTTCTACCGGATGGAACCGCGCACCATGGCTGGCGAGGGATTTGCGTATGGCAGCCAAGGCAGGCGTGATTTTCAGCAGCAATACGGTGTGCTTGAAACCATCGAGAAGGTGCGGGATACGGACAACGCCTGCTCACGGGCGACGAAGAAGACGATCCAGGTTCTGAAGAAGCCGGGTGCGTCGCCGCTGCTGTTCGGCAAGTTTCTGATGAACACGACGGCGTTCCTTTCCCTCGAAGACATTGCGGATAACCTGCCGCGATACGACGAGAGCGTGCTCTCGGTCGAGATGGATGAGGAACTCGCCAAGGCCTACGAGGAGCTTGAAGAGGACATCAGGGCTGCGATACGGGCGCATCGAGGCAACAAAAGCCTGATGAGCATCCTGCTCAACACGCTCCTACTCTATCCCGACCATCCCTATGGGTTCGAGGATATCTGGGCGCGCGCCTTTGATCCGCAGACAAAAGAGTATGTGCGGTTTCTGGTGACGACGCCCAAGAATCTCACCGAAGACCGCCTCTATGCGAAGGAGCGCGCCCTAATCGCCGACGTGCGCGAAGAACTCCGGCAGGGCCGGCGCTGCCAGGTGTACGCCACATACACGGGTGAGAAGGATGTCACACTGCGGCTGGAGACTGTTCTGCGGCAAGCTGGTTTCCGGGTTGCTGTTCTTCGCTCTTCGGTTGCCACGGACAAGCGAGAGGACTGGTACGAGCGGCAATTGAAGGCCGGAGTTGAAGTCGTCCTCTGCCATCCGAAGCTTGTGGAGACGGGACTCGACCTGCTAGCTTTTCCGACGCTGTACTTCTATGAGACCGGCTATTCGCTGCATACCTTGCGCCAGGCAAGCCGCCGTTCCTGGCGAATCGGCCAGCGGCACGATGTCCGCGTGAAGTTCGTGACCTATCCGGGAACTATGCAAGAGACCTGCCTCCGTCTGATGGGCAAGAAGATGCTTGTCGCACTCATGATGGAGGGCAAATTCTCAGGTGAAGGCTTGCAATCGCTCGATACCGACGAAGACCTGATGAGTGCGATGGCGCGCGAGCTGGTTGAGAAAGCAGGAGTTGGGGAATCCGCGGACAAGGTGTGGCGCGAATTGGATCGCGAGCGGGGGCAGCTGCTGCCGCAACCGCCAGCCCCGCAGGTCGAGGAGGACAACAACCCTGTGTTCGGCTTGTCTGGTGCAGAACCCGCCGATTCACCAGCGGAGCAGGCCGGCATCCACCGTGTCGAACCTCCTGCCGGTGTGAGGACTAGAAGCAAGCCCTCTCCGTGGTCCATGACGACTGAGCCTGCCGTGCAGTTAAGCCTCTTCGGCTGAGGCTGCGCGGCTGTCGTCATGCCTCATTTCCTATCTGCGCCTAATGGCGCTTCAGCTGACCCATTTTCCAGTCCTTGAATCACTTCAGGAGAACTGCATGACAGACAGAGATCGCTGTCAACAGACATTTGTTGAAAGCGTGCTGACGTTGCTCGAGGAGAAATTTCCCTGGCTGGGCGAAGAAAATGACGACCCGGTCAGCGGAGCGGACACGGTCGATGAGCTGGCCGATTTACACCGGAGCTTAATCGACCAGCAAACCGCGGGTCACAAGACAGTCAAGACATAGTCACCCCACGAAAACGCACAAGGAGAAACAACCCAATGGCCAGTCTCAAAGCAGAAGTTCTGTTGCGCGAGTTCAATTACAACGGTGTTCGCATCCCCGATCCGGCGCCGCAGATGACCGTCGACCAGGTGCGCGACCTTCTCACGCCAACTTACCCGGAGATTGCAACCGCAACCCTCACCGGCCCGGAAGACACGGGGACCGCTTTGCGCTACACCTTCAGCCGCGCCATCGGATCAAAGGGTTGAGCCGTGGCCAGGTCCGTGGTGTCACAAGAGGCACTGGCCGCTCTGTTCATCCAAAAGGCCGTAGAGCCACCCCCGGAAGCCAATCTGATTCTGGCGAGGCATCTGAAATGCAGAGAATCCTGCGATCTCGCACACGCAGTCTCAGAAGCGATGAGCCGGCATGTGGCAGCGGGCAGCCATCGGCTCCCGACGCCGACGGATTTGCTTCCACCGTTGGGATAGCGACTCTCGCCCCAGCCTTCCGCCAGGCCTTGCCGTCGCTCGCCGACGTTCGCACCGAGTTCAGCCATGAGGCAAACGCGGAACTGGTCTACGAACTCTGCGCCGCCCTCGTGCGCGCGGGGTTGGGGACTGCCGAGACCTGGAAACAGTGTGGCAGCAACGCCCTTGCGTTCGCTCAGCACGCGATGATGAGCGGCATTGGCGCGGACCAGGGCGACCTGCTGCAACGCAATGTCGAATATCACCTTGAGGTGAGCGACGTGCTAGGACGGGCCGGCAGCGATGCGTTCCTCGAAGGCGGTCAACTCGCCGTAACTGTCGAGTGCAGCGGAGCGGGCTACCTCAAGATTGGGGCGGCAATCGATGCGCTGGAGGCGGAGGCGGAAGGGCTTGGCGCGGCGTTCTATTGGGCATTGACCCATGCGCTCTATCGCGTGATGAGGATCTACAACCATGACGATGCGCTCATGTATGAGGAGCGAATGCGGGAATATGCCGACCAGGACGATGAAGAGAGCCGCGGTCAGTATGAGTTTCCCGAGGTAGAAAAAGCGTTGCCAGAGTGCATCCGGAAGACGCTGAAACGCGAATGCCGTGATTGGAAGGCCCATGACCGCGAATTGCTGCACAGGTTCTCCACGGGGAGCTATGCCACCTGGATCGGACGGTTGCGACGCATCGAACGTCTCTCCCGGCTTCGTCTCAAGCAGTCCAGGGATTACATCGAAGCTGGTCAATACGATGAGCCTCCATTGCCGGCCGTGCTTGTCACGTTCAAAGAGCATGACGCTATCACGGCCTGCTTCGACGAAGAGGGCCAATACATGATGGAGGGAACTGCCGAGCCAACCCTGTGCGTCGTCTTCTCACCGCGGCAGGCGGATGAAGTTCGGCACGCACTTAGGATCGTGGAGCGTTTTGTTGCGCTCAATTGCGAGTTCTTTCAGTTGGTCGAGGCGATTCAGGAGTGGGAGAAACGGTATGAAGGTTCATGTATCGATCGGGGAGAACCATCGCTTCGAGCTGCGTGAAGCGCTTCTGGTCTACCGCGATCAGCAAAGCAGCTTCATCACCCGCCACGATGTGACCGCTCAGAAGGACGCACCGCCCACTCTCGGTCCGGCACAACCTCTCACTGTCGCATTCATTGAGTCTATGGTGCGCTCCCTGAGCGGCAGCGTCGAGGCCGAAATCTTGCCAGCGAGCATTCTTGCCAAGGCGGACCGGATGATCGTCTGGTGGACTCCTGCGCAACACCGCCAGATGTTCTACGAGAACTCCGAAGGAAAGGCCGCGGAGTTGAACGGCCGCATTTTCCCGCAGCCGCCTCTGGTGTGGCGGGTATCGAATGGCGAAATCTGTATTCGGGCGCTTACAGAAGACAAGCGGCCGGAGGGCTCTACGAAGCTCGCGGTCGCTCCCTTCTGGAACTTGTCCGACGACGGACGCGTTTGCACGGGCACCATGCGGCGCCCGGACAGTGCCTCGGTGGGTGCAATTCCATCCTGGGAGCGCGGCTTCTACGAGAGCGCATTCACGCACGCAAACGTCGGCCGGTTGACGCGCCATGAAGGCGGATTCGAGGGACTGTGGACCGGGCTGGCCGGGAGGCGCCACCGGTTCCCGCTCCAAGAACTTATCGTCTTGCCTCAGACGCTGACGCAGTTCGTGCGCGGAGAGAGGGGCTAGAATGCGCATCGAGCATACTCTTCCTCGGGATCTGATCGGTCAGCGAGTGTTGCGCGTTCTGGTTGTCGGAGCGGGCGGGACCGGCAGCGCCATCATCATGGGCCTTCCTTATCTCGACCAGGCGATGAGGGTCTGGGGGCGCTCATCCGAATTGGATGTGGTCATGATGGACGCCGACACAGTTTCCGAGACGAACTGCGTGCGCCAGCCATTTTCGATCTCCGACATCGGGCAGAACAAGGCGACGGTCCTGATCAATCGCATCAACCTCTTCTGGGGTACACGGTGGCGGGCCGAGCCGGCGAATTTCAATGAACGGACGCTCGACCGGGTCAATGACACCTCTCTCGACCTTCTTATCGCTTGTGTGGACACGCGCGCGGCACGAGGCATCATCGAGCGGGCGCTGACGAAGACCAGGAACCGCACAGCGTATTGGCTTGATCTCGGCAACAACGCCGCCAGCGGCCAGTTCGTTCTCGGCCAGCCATTGAACGCGCGCAACCGAAGGAAAGCCGGCCGGCTGCGAACCGTAAGCGAGCTATATCCAGAAATCATCAACACTGAGGCCGGTGAAGACCCGCTGCCCAGTTGTTCCGCGGTCGAGGCGCTGGATCGCCAGGAGCCCTTCATCAATCAAACTCTTGCATCAAGCGCACTGGCCATGCTGGCGCGGCTGTTCCGCTATGGGAGGCTCACGCACCATGGCGCCTTCTTCAATGCACAAAGTGGACTCATGAGCCCATTGCCCGTCGATCCCCAGCTATGGTCGAAGACGCGGAGACGCGCTCGGCGGCCGTGATCCCGACATCAACATCCACCAGGAGAGATACCCATGTTCAAAGAACTTGCACCAGTCCTTCGGGACCGCGCGGTTTTGCTGACGGTCACGCTTGTCGATGCAGATCAGATTCGGGTGAATATTGTGCCGAAGAAGCTCAAAGACGGCGACAATGACGCCCTTACCACTCCACTCAGCGTGATCGGCACAGCCGAAGAACTCGATACGGAGCTAGGGCGGACGATCGTGAGTTTTGTCGGGTCGCATCTCCAAATGAAGAACACCCTGGAAAGGGCAAAGACGGAGATGGAAGCGGCTTCAAGGTCAGCCCAGGCGGAAGCGCGCGCTAAGGCGAAGATGGCCGGCAAGAGGGAATTGCCGAAGGCGGTCGACGCCCAACCTGTTGCGCCAGCCAACCTGGCAGAGCCTGTAAAGGCGGTGCCGCCGAAACCAGCAAGCCTTTTCGATATGGTGGCAACTGCGGACGCGTCCGCTACTGCGTTTGAGGAGTCGGAGGACGAATTGGAGCCCCTCGAAGACGACGAAGACAATGCGGATCCACGGGAGGATGGGGATCTGGAGGAGGCAGCCTGACAGTCGTAGTGTGTGACTGATGATTGCAGCGCGGTAGGCTGAATTGCAATGTGGCGCCATCTAAAGCGAGTTTCAGGTATCCTTGTGCGCAGTCAATTCGTTTGTCTAAAGGTGCCAATTGCCTCAACTTCCAAACTTTGATCCAAGCACCGGAGTGAATCATTCTCCGCACGTCGTAATTCTCGGCGCGGGCGCCAGTCGAGCCGCATTTCTATCGGGGGATGTAAACGGAAAACTGCTTCCCGTTATGGCAGATCTGGTTGAGTGCCTCGATCTGACTTCTCTGGTGGAGTCGGCCGGATATGAGAACCTGTCCGATTTTGAGTCGATATACGATGACATCGCGACGAGCGGGCGACATCCTTTGCTCAAGTCCGAGATTGAATCACGAGTTTGGAAGTACTTTAAGGCGCTGGATATCCCTCAGACTCCAACCCTTTATGACTATCTCGTCCTTTCCTTGCGCCAAAACGACTATATCGCGACCTTTAACTGGGACCCGTTCCTCGTAAAGGCATACGTTCGCAACAGCGCGACTGCCAAACTTCCACGATTGATCTTCCTGCATGGAAATGTGATGGTCGGGATCTGCCCGACAGACAGGACTTCGGGCTTCCTGAATGCTCCGTGCAGAAAGTGCGGAGGACCTCTTCAGCCAACCAGGCTTCTGTATCCAGTACGCAATAAGAACTACAATTGCGATCCGTACATTGCCGGTGAGTGGAGGAAACTAAGCAGGGCGCTGAGCGCGGGATACATGCTTACGATCTTCGGCTATGGCGCGCCGGCCACGGACATAGAGGCTGTCGAGTTGATGCGGAAAGGTTGGGGAGACAACCCTTCATTCGAGCTCGCCGAAGTTGGAATCGTGGACATCAGACCCGAAGACGAGCTTAGGCCGACATGGGAGCAATTTCTGTGCAGGACGCACTATAGCATGAGCACGGAGATTTGGAATACTTGGCTCTTTCGTTCCCCTCGACGTAGTTGCGAGTCCTTTGCGATGGCCACGCTACAAAATGATCCCTGGCCCAGCAACCCGTACCCCAGATTGAATTCACTGGCAAAGCTGCAGGCTTGGATCGCGCCTCTGGTTGAAGAAGAAAGGCACGGGCGATTCACGGGGAACGCCTGCATCCAGCCAGAAGACTTCGTCAAGGAACGTCCTGAACCTATCAAACGCACAGGAATTGATTGGGTGTTGAGCTGGCTCAAAACGATGTGCAAAGGAGAATTGATTCCACCGTTTTGTGTCGAACTGGCCTTAACAGATGGGGCCCACTACAACCTTCACTCGGTCCTGCGCTGTGAAGATAGTACCCGGACAATGGTCGTGCGGATTTGGGATTTGAGGGCGTTGGATGCTGACGAAATTCGAAGCCTGAAGCAACGTCTCAATATCATTGGCGACCGAAGTGAGTTGGCGGATGAGAAGTCCTTGAATCCTAAGTTGGATTGGGCTAACCTGCACCTGCACTATGACGATCTCTCGTATTGCATCGAGTGGCATGATCGGATTTGGCCAGAAGACGAAAGTGCAGAGGATGAAACTGCCGAGAACCTTTGACCAAATAGGGATGACATGAGGGCCACGAGCGGTGATCTTCGACGGACGAAAAAGAGGGTCTGGACCCGCACCTCGTGCTTGACGAACCAGAGTCTCATTTGAACTGTCAGATCTCGTCGATCTGATGACGATTTAGTCTATGCATCCGCGTTGTGTTTGAGAGTTAGAATTACTGCGTGGAGGAGCGCTCATGAGCGGCGGCCCGACAAGCACACCAAGATCGAAACTCGAGACCATTAAGAAGCTTCTTGAGGACAAGGGCTTCGATGACCACGTTCGAAGTATCGGGGAATATCTCAAAATCATTCAGGCAACGACAGAGCGCTGGCAAGAGGAGGATTGGAAAGAATCAGAGTGCGATGAGGAAGTCCTGCTTAACAATGTTCGAATTGTTGGGCAGGTTTGGTTTCGGGGACATTTAGATTGCGATCTCAGCCTAAGGCCGGGACTTTACCGCGAACCTACAAGGAAGAATTTGCTTAAGCAGACAGGAAGCCCGCTTCCCGCCGATGAGGAGGACCACCTTTTCGATGAGCTGTTTGACCTGGAGCATGAATTGCGGGTTGATTTCACTAGCTACGGGCACCTTCTCAACGAGTTCAACCAAGCCAAGACCGCGATCGATTGGTACTTCCTAATGCAGCACCACGGAATTCCCACCCGGCTGCTCGATTGGACGACGAATGCGCTTGCAGCTCTTTTCTTTTCGCTCGACGAATTACGGCGGAAAAGAGAGCAAACCCCCGTTGAGGGACAAGACTCCGCTGCCGCAGTTGCCGTTTGGATGGTTGATGCATACTGGCTTACAGACCATCTCAGCGATGAGTGGGGCGGCCCTCTTCTTTCATGGTCTACCGAGGCTGTCAGATACATTCCTCCCCTGGAGACACTCCTCGAAAAGATGGGTGACTCCAAAGCACTCCTTCCCAGCCACGCAATGCCGATTGAACCGCCGGCTATGCATCCGCGGGTCGCTGCACAGGAAGGACGTTTCATCATCTTTGGAAAGACTCAGGACTTGATGGACGAGAAGATTCGCCTGGAACAACGGGACGATTGTTCTGGTATTGAAGAACTGCGCATGGCGCAGATTAGGTTTGAAGTCGACGACGTCGAGGCTCTTCTGCGCGATTTAGCACAGCTCGGCGTTTCGAGAAGAACTCTCTTTCCCGACTTGGCTGGCCTGGCAGATTTTGTGAGATGGAAGCACCTTCATAAGGTGCACGGCTACAAGGCTGGATGCTGACCACGGACTCGAACTGCAAAGCGCGGGGAGATGCTTACGGAAGGTGACAGTGAGGAGTTGGCATCGAGCTTCCGAAGTCTGATTTCCAATTGAAGACTCCTTGAACTCCGAACATGGAGAGGCCATCATAAGGCAGAATCGACTGGGCTCGATATGGTTTAGAACCCATCTGAGAGCACCTTCCCGAGGCGGCCACCGAGAGCGCGATTCTTGACATCAGTAAGGAACCGGGCAAACTGGTCGAGATCGTTTTGCGGAAACAGTGTGCTTGCAGATGGGAGGGGTCCGAAATCTCCGTTCGGATCGAGGTATAAAGCGAGGAATATGCGGGAGGCGCAGAGATTGTCCGCGTACCCCCAGCCGATGTGCATAAAGCACGCGGATTGTGCGTCTGGTCGACCGAATGGGAAGCCTTTTGCACGATAGCCCTCGTAATTGAATTGTTGGTTCTCACTCGGACTCAGAATGTAGAGCACGGGCATTTGAGCCGGCCCGGTCAGAGGCGAATACACGCTTTCATGACTTGATACTGGCTTTTTGTATCTCATGAGCGCGAAGAAGAGCGAAATATCCAGGTGATCTGTTACGTCCAGGCCCGATGTCGGAAGTCCATAGTGTTGGGCAAGAGCTAACGCGAACATGGGGAAGCTGCTGTCAGTCGCAAACTCCGGGTCAATCTGCAGTTGAGAATCTTTGACGAAGATTCTCAAGAGCGAACACCACTCCGGAAGCACACAATCGAGGCTTGGGTTACGACGCGATGCCGATGTCATTAGTGAAGGTTCATCCACGGAATCGGCTCCATAGAGCCATTGGTTGGTCTCGGATGAGCGCTTTAACAAATGCTCCTCACATTGACCACGAAAGAGTATGCGCAGGTTCTTGTCGGCGGAGTGAATGCTGCTCACGATCTCCTCGATCTCTGAGCGACTGTGGACAATCCGGCGCGGAATCCTCCTAAATGGAACGCGGAGAAAGCCGTGGTTAGAAAGCTCGTCCCCGGAATAAAATGGTAGGTCTTCCGTCTTGCCATAAATTGCGGCGGGGAGAAGTTCCATGGTCTCGTAGGACAGACCGTAGTGATGATCGACGATTAGCTGACCCAATATCGGACGAATCAGCGTGCTTTCTGCAAACGGAGAAAACTCGTTCTTGGAGATGTTGAGATTTGAGGCCAGATCTCCAGGACTGGCCTGACCAAGCTGAACAAATCCGTCGGGCAGAGTCATTTAAGCGACTCCCGCATAGGCTCAAAAGTGGACGCCGCGGCTACGCGAGCCGCCTCACGAGCAACCTCCCAAAAGCGATCCACCTGGCCGGTCGAACCGGTGACTGTCACTGCCCTGTACCGGCGAATTAGATTCGACGCCGCATTCAAATCGGATGGGGAGACGAAATCTAAGAAATATGACGCCACTCGATACTCCGTGTAAGCGTAGAAGAGATTTGGGGAGTTGGACGAGAAGTAAGTTCTCGCGTCGAGTTGGGCCCAAGGTCGCCAGTGGACGGCCGATCGCCCCGCAATGTCGAGAAGGGCAAGGAGGGGGTCACGAATGAGGTCAATGACTGCGTCGCGTTCCCTCACGACCAAGATCGTATTCAAAGGGAACCTGCCGGGGGCTTCACCATGCCCGTAAACTGTCAAATCCTCGGCCAACGAGAGGTTTTCAAGCCAGCGCCAGGACGATTTTGAGAAACCGAGCGTGCCATTCCACTCCTTCAGAAAGGAAACCAGCGCGTTACCAGTCTTAAAGCCTCGAAGAAATTGCTTCACCAATTCTGAGAAGTTGCCTTCCACGCCATTCTTCAGGTATCCACTTGTGAGGATGAGTTCAGCCGGAGCAACAGCCCTTCCTCGTTCCTCGTCGTAACGCTGGACCGACTGCACCAAGACCAAAGGATCAAGAAAGCATGAGAGGTTTAAGGCGAATTCGTCGTCGTTCATATACTCCTTTAAGCGATCGGACCCGCACCGTCACGTTCGGTCAGACCGTGAATGGATTCATCATCGAATGATTGTGAATTGAACCCCAGAGAGATCTTAGCCGACATTCTAGCCTGTCACGGGCGGCCTTAGGATGTTTAGTTGATAAGCGTCGCTTTACGTTGAACTCCTAATCTGCCGACAAGTCCTGTGGCTGAGGAAAACCCAAATGAAACCATCCAAGCTGTACGAAGCGCTTCATGCGTTGATCGGCGAGCGTGTGCCCCTCCATATCTGGGGCGCATGCGGCGTCGGCAAGTCGCAGATCGTCGCGCAAGTCGCGGATGATCTGGAGTACGAGTTCCTTGACGTACGTGCTGTGCAACTCGATCCGGTCGATCTACGGGGACTACCGCGGATCAAGGCGGATCAGACCGAGTGGGTGCCGCCCAAGTTCCTTCCCACCGCCGGGAAAGGCATCCTGTTTCTTGATGAGCTGACTTCGGCGCCACAGATGACGCAGGCCGGCTGCTACCAACTGGTGCTCGACCGCAAGCTGGGCGAGTATGTGCTGCCGGATGGGTGGGTGGTCATCGCCGCAGGCAATCCGGCCTCTGAGCGCGGTGTGCACTTCTCAATGCCGCGGCCGCTGCGCAACCGGTTTGTTCATCTCGACCTCGAAGTGGATTTGAACGACTGGTGCAAGTGGGCGGTCGGCGCCGGAGTGCGCCCTGAGATCATTGCATTCCTGCGCTTCAAGCCTGACCTGCTGCACACCGCCGACGCCACCTCAGATGCCAACGCCTGGCCCACTCCCCGATCGTGGGAGATGGCCTCGAACGTTCTGCGCGGAATTGCGAACCGGCAGAAGACCACGTTCCTTTCCGGTGCGAGCGAGTTCGAAGCGCAGTTGCTCGACGGCACGGTCGGGCCTGCGGCGGCATCGGAATTGATTGCATTTCTTCGGCTCTTCCGTCAGTTGCCGTCGATTGACGAGATTCTGCTCAATCCAGAAACAGCACCGCTCCCGGCAGAGACCTCGGCACAGATCGCAATTGCTACGGCGCTTGGGCGGGCCATGACGGACAATTCGGTGGCCAGAGGGCTCAAGTATCTCGACCGTATGCCTACCGAGATGCGCGTCATGGCGATGCGCGACGCGGCGGTGCGAGACACCGCCATCACCCACACCCCGGAGTTCGTTCGTTTCGGAGTGCAACATTCGGAGGCAATCCAATGATTACCGAACGCGCAATGCTCGCCGCGATCCACATCAGCATTTGGACGGCTGTCAAACACGACCGGAAGATCAGCCGCGACGTTGCCAACCAGAACGGAGCGCACCAAGGCGCTGGCCGGTACAACAAGCAGTTGCTTCGCGGCGCCGACAAGCTCGACGAGCTGCGGACGCTCGCAGGGCAGGTGCGGCAGTACTTCTACAAGATCACGTTGCCGTGGTCCGATGAAGGGTTTCGACTGCTGCCGTCGAATCTGTATTTCGATTTGACGACCCGGATGCGTGAGTTCGAAGCCAGTTTTGAGCAAGGCGTGGAGGGCTTTCTTCAGGTCTATCCGCAATACATTGAGCGGGTTCGGCCGGAGTTGAATGGCCTGTTTCGAGAGGAAGACTACCCGGCGGCGGAAAAGCTGCGCAAGAAGTTCGGAGTCAAGTTGGAGGTGCTCCCGATCCCAACTGGAAATGACTTTCGCGTCCAGATGTCGGCCGAGGAGCAGGCGCGTGTAGCTCGCGAGATCGACTCCAATGTTCGCGAGTCGTTGACACGCGGAACCGAGGATCTGTGGAAACGTCTGCGGGATGTCGTCTCGCACATGGTGGACCGCTTGAACGAACCGGAGTCGCGCTTCCACGCGACGATGGTCACAAATGTCTTTGACCTGGTGGAGCTGCTGCCTCATCTGAATGTCAATAATGATGCCGACCTGAACCGCTTCGCGGATCAAATCCGGCAGCGGCTGTGTGGCTTTACGGCTCAGGATCTGAAGAAACATGACCTGCTGCGAGTGGCCACGGCAACCGATGCCGCGGAGATCGTGGCCGAGATTGACAGTGTGCTGCGTGATCGTGGGGCCGGCGTACCGGATGAAACCCCCGATCTTCCAACTGTCGATGACATCCTGGCTCGTATGTCTGCGTATATGGAGGCGCCCGCGGCGGCATGAAACACGAGACACCAGCGACAATTCGCATCCGGAAGGCGCGGACTACTTTATTGCTTGACCATCCTTTCTTTGGCTCGCTTTTGTTTCGCTTGAAGGGGCGAGAAAAGCGATCGATTCCAACCATGGCGACCGATGGCGTGTCGCTTTACTTCAACCCCGAGTTCGTCGATGCGCTGAACTCGGCAACGCTGGCCGGGGTGCTGGCCCACGAGGTCATGCACCCTGCTTTGCAGCACCATCTGCGCCGTTCCAAACGCGACCCAAGCCGTTGGAACGAAGCCTGCGACTATGCCATAAACCCGCTGCTGCTCGATGCCGGCCTTAGTCTGCCGGACGGCGTTCTTGTCGATCCCCGCTTCCGTGGCATGAGCGCAGAGCAGATTTACAACTTGCGTGAAGCGGAAGAGCAGCCACAACCTGGCGGCCAGAACAGTACAAGCGACGGCGCCGAAGCTGGCTCGGGCAAAACGTCAGAAAATCAACGCAGCACGGACGAGCCGACTGTGCCAGAGACGGAAGGCGGAATCGCACAGGTTCTCGATGCCCCGGTGCCCAACGAAGAGACGCCGAGTGCCGAAGAGCAGGCGCGAGAGTGGAGTGTAGCCGTCAACCAGGCTGTCACTCTCTCGAAGCAAGCCGGCAAGGCTCCAGCCGGCCTCGCACGGACTCTCGAAGGTGCGGCGGAGGCATCGGTCGACTGGCGCGAGTTGCTGCGCAGGCTCTGGTCCGACACCATTCCCGCCGATTCGAGTTGGATGCGGCCGAACAGGCGCCACATCTGGAACGGACTCTATCTGCCTGGAATCGTGCGCGAGGGCGTCGGAGAAATTGCCATCGCTGTCGATTGCTCCGGCTCAGTGAATGACCGCCTGTTGCGCCTATTTGAAGCTGAGGTTTGCTCGATTCTCGAAGGCCAGCGGCCACAGTGCATTTACGTCTTGTACTTCGACACCGAGGTACACAAAGTTGAAACCCATCAAGCCGGAGAGCAAGTTCATCTCAATCCCGTTGGCGGCGGTGGGACGGACTTCGGCCCGTGCTTCGACTGGCTGGCCGAGCATGGAATCCAGCCGCAGACGTTGGTCTTTCTGACTGATCTGTGCGGCACGTTTCCCCAGAATGAACCAAGCTATCCAGTGATCTGGGCATCCACTGAGCGCAGAAAGGCTCCATTCGGCAGCGTCGTTCCCATGCAGGCTGCATAGCAGAATGCTTGTGCGCAGTGACAGAGATTTGTTATGGACAACACCTTTCATGTTTTTACTGACGGCTCAGTGATCGGGAATCCCGGACCAGGCGGATGGGCGGCGGTATTGATGAGCGGCGATAAGAGATGGGAAATCTCCGGCGCGATGGCATCGACGACGATCTCAGAGATGGAACTCCTGGCCGCTGTCGAGGCACTGCGTACTATCCCGACCGGATCTCGTGTCCAGATCCACTCGGACTCCGAATTGCTCATCTGTGGAATGCTTTTCCACATCGAGCGCTGGCAGAGCCATGGCTGGCGCAACAGCCGCGGCGCGCTGATACAGCACCAGGAGCTATGGAGAGAACTGCTTGCGATGAACGAGCGGAGGAACATTAACTGGCAATGGATCAGGGGACACAGCCGACATCCGTTCCAGACCAGAGCCGACGCACTCGCCTACCAGGCCGCGCGCACCCAAGGGTGCGGCTTGCAAATGGCCGCATAACACTACTTGCCAGCATCACTCCCAGGCCGCGCGACCGGCCAGTCAAACTTTAGGAGAAACCGCAATGAGCGAAGCCAACACGCTCTTCGAGATTGACCGTGAACTCGATTCGCTTCTCGATCAGATTGAAGAGGAAGCCGAAGAGAGCGGTACCGCGTCACCGGAATTGCTAAAACGATTCCAGCAGTTCTGTCAGGCCGAGAGCGACAAGGTGGACCGGATTGGGCGCTTTCTCACGTTGATGGACAGCCGGCTGAAATACTGCCGCCAGCAGGCAGAACACTTCCAGAAACGCGCACGTTCGGCGGATGCGAAGATCGTGGGCACGAAGAATATGGTGCTCTATTTCCTGGCCGCAAGAAGACTCAAGAAGATCGAAGGCAAGGAATTCACGCTGCGGCTTCAGAAGAACAGCCAGGATTCTGTCGAGATCACGGATGCGTGCCAGATTCCGACAAAATACCGTGAACTGGAACTTCACATACCAGGCCGTGTGTGGCAAACAGTCCTTGCGCTCCTTCCAGAGGACACATCCGAGGCTCTGACAAGCTGCATCCGCGACGACAGGCCGAGCAATGACGCGATCAGAGAGGCCGCAAGCCGCAAAGAAGAGGTGCCCGGAGTAACGGTAAAACGAGGCATCCATTTGAGGCTAGCCTGATCGGATTAAGGAAGTGCAGAGCGCCGGCACGGTGATTCAGTCCTCGCTCTCCTTTGCATGCGAACCATTGTCTGACAGGCTTGTGGCCAGTCCGACACTCGTCTTAATCTGAAATCTCAGATCGAGCATTTCGTGTGAGCCATGCAATGAACCATGTAGGGCCAAGGGGAGTTCGGACACTCCAATGATGAGAAGCACAAAAGCGTGAAGTTCATGACGGGATCGTCGGAAGCAGTCCTGCATGCTTGAGATATCTGTCGTGGATGGCTTTGGCACAGGCTCTGGATGCGAATGCCAATCTCCTAAGAAACGGAAACCTGAGGCGAATTTCTCGTCAATCTCCACCTGTTCTAATCGACGATCAGGACGATAGCTGTACCTGGATCGACGGTCCGATGGGCGCGGTCCTGTTGCTACCTCCACCAAGATCGCTTGCCCCTGTTGCCGGCCGAAGAGTTGTCCACCAGCCTCAAAGGAACGAGGCTTTCGTTGTTGGTACGAGAGCAGGTGAGCAACCACAACAGGAAGTAATACCAGCTTTTGTCCAGATTGACCCAATTCAGCTTCCAACTGCATCGTGAGCTCCGCATAGGGGACAGTCTTCGCTGTTGACCCACGGAAGACTGGTAGTGACCTTCATACCGCGTGGAAGACCTTCCGTGCGTTCCAGCCATCCCGGATCTAGGGTACCGTTCAATTGACGAATCGACTCCTCGTCGGTGACGTAGACACGATGGACATCCCCCTCAATCCTACCGACGAGCGATTCGATCGCCAAAGAAGCAATCATCGCGTTAATCATTGCGATCTCTGCGGGACCATATGGCTGGTATATTCCACCACAGGCCGGCTCACTAAGAAAGCGAGGCTCAGACCACTTCGCGACTCTGATTTTCGGTAGTCCGTTCGAACTGAAGCCGCAGAGAAGACACGACGTCCTGGAGCTGAGGAGGACTGCGTGCCCGGCTACCGCGTATGACTCTGCCCACCCGATCAAAATTGCACTCGGCTTGCTTGTCCCGTGGAGAAATACCTCATTCAGGCATGCATTGGCGCCCCAATCACCGGTAACGCCAATCGCCAAATCCCATCGGGCCAGCGCATTTTCATTCTCCTCAATATAGTGTTCCGCCGTTGCAACCTCGCCGGTGATCAGATGATGTGGGAAACGTCTTTGCAATTGCAAGGCAACTGCGCTCGCTTTTTCCTGACCCTCCGAATCGGCGCCGAGAAGGTGCCTCCCCACATTGGCAAATGTGAGTTTCTCAGGATCCACGATGAGGATTGTCCCAACGCCCGCTTGTGCGAGAAGCTCCGCGACAAAGCTCCCGATCGAGCCTGCGCCAAACAAAATCACCTTCTTTTCGAATAAACGCTGAGCTAC
The DNA here is from genome assembly GCA_963716385.1 of uncultured Acidobacteriaceae bacterium. Taxonomy (GTDB): domain Bacteria; phylum Acidobacteriota; class Terriglobia; order Terriglobales; family Acidobacteriaceae; genus Telmatobacter. Next base: position 3,422,705 of record OY970305.1, on the reverse strand, counting down.
CAAGTCATTCCCTCTTCCGTGAATCCACGCTCCATCGGCTCGAAGCACATCATATCGGTTTGGTTCGGGAGCCCGCCCAAGAATTCGTGAGGCAGCCAATCCCCCAGAAACCTTGTTCGGTCGGAATCCATCTCTAGATCTGTCCAATCGTTTTCCGCGAGAATCTTTCGGAGGTATTGTCGATATTGTCAGTGCCGCCAGTGCTGGTCCATTCTGTGTCGGTGCAGTGAAGAGAACAAGTGGCCTGGTGGAGTTTGTAACGAGTGCCTGCAAGCGGTGCTCCGCATGATTTGCGTTCATTCGCACTAAGCGCAGCACATCCAAAGCACTGCGCGGATACTCTATAGGTAAGAGTGGAGTCTGAAGCGCGATGGCCAATGCAGCTTCAAACTTCCATTCGCAGCTGTAGTCTGAGAATCTTCGAGTGAGCCAACCACGGAGATCATCGTCGGTTTCGGCTACGAGAATGAACTTGCAACCTACCCAGGTGCGCACGAATCTTGTGGAATCGAACGTTGATAAAAGGCTGATTACATCTCGCAAGCCGTCGGCGCGTTCGCGATGCCAGTAGGAATGAAACTCGTTTCGGAAGCCCTCTTGCATGCCTCCAAGTTGGCATTCCGTGATCAGGTCAATCGCCGCATGAATGACGCGTTGCGCGACGCCCACTGGATCATAGGGCGAATGTGTCGCGGAGGTGGGCAAAGCGCACAAAACTCCGTCCACCTCAACGTGCGGCCAGACCAGATAGCGAGAGGTTTCGATTGCAACGAGCGGAAGCGAGAACGGAAAGTTGGAAGGCAGGAGGATGCGCAGGTATCCGTCGGCCCCGAAGTCGGCTGACAAATCAAGACTCCAAGCAGCGCGAATGCTGCGTAGATGAAATTGCGCCAGTTCGACTTCGTTCAATGGGCGGACGTTGCCAAACGTTTGAAGCCACCCACCGACCTCAGCAGCTGCCGTGTTGAAATGCTCAACAATCACGCAAAAGTACCGCCGCCCTCCTTACGAACTGGGCTCCTGTCGGACTCCGCCGTAATCGAGCGGATCATTCCAGCGTTGAGGATGGAAGCTGACTTTGTGCTCTGCGACGATTCGGGTTCGGCACGGAGTGAAAAGAAGTCGGTTGCGTAGACCCTGTCCCATGCTGCCAGCGCCTTCGCACGTGTGCAATCCCTCTCGTCCAGGACAGCTAAGTCGTCTAATGCAAGACCTAGCTTCTCTCTCAGAAAGCGGAGCTTCGGGTCATCGTCGCCCTTGCTAATCGTTTCATTTGGTGTGGTTGGGTGTTTTAGAACAAGGCTCATCAGAAGCCGATCGCGTATTGCGCACATCGTATCGCGCAGTGCAGTGTCTTCGCGTGAGATGCTCGGCTTGTAAGACTCGGTGACTAGCTTCGTGATTGCAAATCCACTAGCGATCTGACCAGACCAGCTTGGACGGGTCTGCGCATACATCTTGATCAGCCGCGTGATCCGCCGGAGTTGCCTTCCGTTATCTTCATCAGGACTCTGCTTCCTATTCTCGTCATTGAACCAGTCCGTAACCAGGCGCGCGTCAGAACGCTTCCAATCAGGACCTGCAATCTCATAAACTTCAACATCGTTGTTGAAGAAGTCCTTTTCGATACGGCGACGATACACCGGCATGTCGACGTGGTAACCCGCCTCATAGAAGATCCGCACGCAGTTGTTCTTTACAACCGGTGGTGTCTTAAAAGAGCCATCATCGACGGCGTCGCGCACCATTTTGCGAGCATCGAGCGCCGACATCTCACCACCATTCTTACCGTCAAGGTCAGCCTTATCGAAGTAGACCCCGTCGTCGATATTGTAGTGATTATCGTCGTGCTGAACCATCGTCAGCATGGCGTAGCTACCTTGTTTGCAGAACATAAAAGGCTGCGGATCACCCTTGTCTGTGAGGCCCTTCTTTAAGCGATCTCGGTTGCTGTTGCGACGTTTTCGCATGTTGGAGCGATCAGCCTGGGGAAGCGTTACCTTGTCATTGTGGTAGCAGACAACATCTTTTGTGCAATCGAACATCAGTTTTTCCTTTCATCGGAAATGATCTCTGGCATTGAATCGAACAAATCACTTACTAGCTCGCCTTCTCGGTCAGCGGCATCGGAACATCGGCTGTTCGTCATATCAGCGTCCGTGCGTGCCAAACCAATGAGAGCCTCGGCTGCTTCATTGCGGGTGTCGTCGAGGTCCAGGTACTGCATCATTGCAGCTGGAACTGCCGCACGAGGGAACCTGACAACTTGACACTGTGCCTTCAGATGGGGGGCCAAGAGTCTGGCCATCTGATCAAACGTAAATTCCTGAGCATCGATCGCAATTGCTGCTGCTTCTGCACCAAACTTCCATTCTCTTAACCCGCGATGAACATCTCTGGGCGAGATTGAAGTGCCGGCTGGACGCGGACACGTTCCCAACGAATACAGTTCCACCGGCTGCCCAAGCTTCGCGATTTCTAGCGCCTCGATGAGACCTACCAGGATCGGATTATTCGCCCAGAGGCCGCCATCAATAAAAGTGTTGAAGTGGCCACCCCCAGGCGACTCAATAGCGGCTATCGACCGATACACGGGAGCGGCACTGGATGCTAGGCATACATCCACGAGGGAGTAGGCATCATCGCGATGGTTCGTTTTCCCAATGCGGTGCGGTGTCTTGAAAACCCATCCGCGGTGATTGCTCAGATTCACGGCTGTGACAGCCAGGGCGATGCCACGCCGAACGAATACTTCTCCGATTGTTTCGCCTCCGAATGAATTCGCCAGAGCGCCTTGGAGAGCCTTACTACCGCGTCTTAACGCAGCCGGTCGCCTCATAAGATCAATGGGTAAATCGGCACTCATGCCAGAAGGGACCCGTCGCGGGAAGATCAGTTTTCCATTCTTTTTGTAAAGTGAGACAACCTCATTCAAAGGAACCCCTGCAACTAGAGCACAGGCGACGATTGCCCCAGTACTGGTGCCTACTATGAGATCGAATGCCTTCCCGATGTCCAGGCGGGATCTTCCGGTTCGCTTCGCAAATCCTTCCGCGAGGTAGTACAAATACTCCGCCGTATAGATGCCGCGCATCCCCCCGCCGTCGAGGCTCAACACTCGGAATGGTCTGATTTCACTCAATACTCTACCCCGAAAGCAGCTGCTTGAACCTTAGAATCATCATTACTGTCTCAGTATACGACTATATTAGATTCCTGTCAACAGCTAGTAATGATTCATATATCATCGCGTAAACATTCTTTGTACTTGGCGGCAGAGGCATAAAATGGATATAAAAATGATGTGGATGTGACATTGGAGGAGATTCGATGAGACGAGGAATCGAACAAAGACTGGAATTCATCGATTTTCGGTTGTTCTGGGAAGCGAGGATAAATCGATCCGACATAATGGATCGCTTCAAAATCTCTGTACCTCAAGCTTCAAAGGACCTCAGCCTTTACGAAGTGAAAGCGCCGGGCAATCTGATTTACGACGCGAGCGCAAAGTGCTACTTTGCATCTCCGGCCTTCAGGCCGCAATTCTTTGAGCCAGATGCCGCCACGTATCTAACCCAGCTCCGCACGATCGCCGATCACACTGTTCCGGCGGAAGAGACCTGGCTGTGCAGATTGCCCGCAGCCGAAGCGATGCCTATTCCACATCGCCGAGTTAAGGTGGAAGTCCTCCGGGCGATCCTGAAAGCGGTGAGAGATCAAAGATCACTCAGCGTCTTCTATCAGTCCATGAATGCAGGGAGACCCGAACCCATGTGGCGTTGGATTAGCCCACACGCATTTGGACATGATGGATTGCGTTGGCATGTGAGAGCCTTCTGTCACACCGCGCGTCGATTCAAGGACTTCTTGTTGTCCCGCTGCTTGGATTCGAATGGTGATCAAGACGCAGGAGCTCCAGCGAATGCAGACGGGCACTGGAATGAATTCTTCAGTGTGGTTCTCGTGCCGAATCCCTCATTAAGCGCGGATCAGCAATCAATCATCGCGCAAGACTACTGCATGGAATACGGTCAACTCGCCATCCCCGTTCGCAAGGCGTTGCTGTATTACTTCCAGAAAAGGCTGAGACTCGATGTCGCTAAGGCGATTGATGATCCTCGCGAAACGCCCGTCGTTGTACTGAACCAAAAGGCGCTCGAAGATGCATTGATGGAAGTGGGTCCGAAAGGAACCGCATCTGAAGATGGCTCAAATGCACTTGCGTGAGCCATCGTTGGCGAATGGCTCAACTGTAGTTGCCACCGAGCTTTATTTTGAATTCAGCATCGGAATAGCAAGTCAACGAAGATTGGACGGTTGTTGTAGGGGAGCCGTGGAGTCCTCGTTCTCTTTGGGGGCCAAATTCCTACTCAGTTTCAAAGCCACTATTGCTCCCAAACTTCAGCGTTCTGCTATTCTCAGTGACTGTCCGCACCACGTTGTCGGGCACGCCTGCAGGGATGTCTGCATCAATATCGAGGGTGATCTTCACACTTGATCCGACGAGCCCAACTAGATGCGTAATGACCTCGTCTGCGATCCTGCTGGCATCCCGTCCAACACGCGCAGAGTCCAGCACGACGGTTCCGTGGAAACGCTTCGGCTTGGCGGGTTGGATGGGCTCGGTCGGCTTGTTAGGTGTCTGTGCAGTTCCAGTGGGAGGGGACGCGGATGGTCCGCCGGCGGTTGGTACGTCTGGCACGGACGGGGCCGTCTCGTCATCGATTTGCTTTCTGGCCAAATCTGGCCGCACTAAGAGCCCTGTGTCATCCCCCGTGACCGTGAACTGCCCACCATATTGGAGGCCACGGTATCTTGGAATCGATTCGTCATAGCTTTCTGCGTAGGCAAATGCGTCCTTTTCCCACGTCAAGAGCGCCAACCCTGAGCGGATCGCATCTACCAGAATTGCTGGACCTTGCAACCGAGGAAGATATAGATAGCGACCGAAGTCTTCAACCAACTGGCGGACGGAGACGTGGTTTCCCCGCCATAACGGTACTCGATCCATCTCCATTCGAAGTCGGGAGGCGGCGAAGTTCACGATCAGCAATTCGTCGCTTCTCAGCTTCTTACTCGCGCGCTCCGCCAACGCATCGCTTCCCGAGAGACGGATGGTCTGCCAAGTAATCGGTGCTTGCGGGTTCAACTGCGTCGGCACGAGGAGCCACTGATATGTTTCCGGAAGCCTGGCTATGACGGCACCCTCTGCGGCAGTCCGTTGGGTCTCAGCCTGCTTTACCTGATGGGGAGACAGGTTGAGCTTCTCCTCCTCCTCCAGAATGGAATTCCACGCCAGGAACTTCCGGACAGCCTCATCCAGGTCCTGCAGCCTGGTCTTGTCTGCGGCGAGAAAGATCAGAGTGTTTCGAAATAGACGAGGCGTCGTTCCGCGTGTCTCAAAGATGGCCTTGGCAGCGGCCTCCGCGGCGCTGTTCGGCTCTTTACTGAAAGCCTGGTCGATGCTCAGAACCACGAGCCTGGCGTCCAGATCGTCAGGCACATCAGCGCTGGAGCCTGGAAGCGGATGGACCCGTCTGAAATCCCCCATCTTGCGCAGGTCAAACCTCAGCCGTTGATCAAGTTCATGCACAACCTTGTCTGGATCGCGCTTTAGTTGTTCGGCGCGGTCATCGGCAAGCTTCGTGACCGTGGGTTGAGTTGAATACCAATAGCGTGGCCCATCCTGATACAGGTAGGTGGCTGCCGCGGCCAGTCTCCGTAGCGCGTCTCCAAACACCGCCGGCGATTCGCCTGGCATCACACATCCAAGTTTTATCTGACGGTCCTCAATACCTCTGTTGGCCGCGGTTGCCGTCGGCGCCGAACCAAGATATATCGCTCTTGCGACCCGACGGCACGCAGCAAACTTTCCGAGGTTCGGCACATCTCCATCGAGTCGAAGGGGTAGAGAACTTGGACCGTCAACGTCCTTTTCAATGATAGGAACCCAATTGTCCGAGAGGTACCGGGTCAATTCGAACTGCACGCGCGGATCATCAATCGGAATGTTTGCCGGCAGGATGAGCGGATTCTTATCGCCCTTCTCCCAAAGGCTGTGAATCACCGCTGCCATCAAACGCAACACACCACGTGTGCGCTGAAACTTCACCAAAGTGGACCAGTCCGTATAGAGGCGGTCGAATATCTCCGGGTGGATTGGATAGGCTGCTCTGATTCGCTTTTCGTAATCTCCGTTCCGGCACTCTGGAGGGAACTCCTGTTGCTGGGTCCGGTACAGTTCAGCGAACCCACGCGCTACTGTATCTCGATCCACAAAGCGTTCCTGCTCGACGAGCGGTTCGAACAATCGCCGACGAACAATCTCAAAGCCTTCCTCTGCACTCGCTGGTCGCCATGAGGATTCCACACGGCCTACTACATTGCGGAGTCGATCCAAGGCCTCGCGCCCGCGCTGACCACCAACTTCTACATCATCTGCCTGAGTATGTGGAGATCCTCCTGTATCAGAAGCGGGAAGACTGATAACGAGCAGGCAGTTGCCAGCCAATTTGGCAGACTCGGTGAGAACCTGAGCAAAGGTGAACTGCGTCTCGAACCCTCCAGCCGGCAAGTCGCTCTGGTCGTGAAGTTGTCTTGCGTAGGCTACCCATTCGTCGATGAGGATGAGGCAAGGCCCGTAATCGATGAACAATGCGCGCAGCGCATCGCCGGGGCTCGTGGCTCTCTCGTCATCTGCCTGAATCCTGCTATACGCCTTCTTGGCTTCTTTGATACCTCCGGCAGTGTATCCAAGCTGCCAAGCGAGTTCGCCCCATAGGGTGCGAACCACGGTTCCATCGGGCTTCGTAACGGGATTGCCGGGAGAAATCTTGTTGCCGACCAGAACAACGCGGTTCACCTTCGGCGGCCTCGACACACCCGCTTCTCGCAAGACTTCGTCGATCCCAGCGAGTTCGCCCGGTGCAGCATCCGAGAAAAGGTGATAAAGCGCCAACATTGAGTGAGTCTTGCCGCCACCAAAGTTTGTCTGAAGTTGGACAACCGGATCGCCACCTTGCCCGGCAAGGCGTTGAACTGCACCGACCAACATCTGATTCAGGCTGTGCGTCAAGTAAGTGCGGCGGAAAAACTCGACTGGCTTCCGATACTCGTCCGAGCCTTCGCCAAGGTGTACTTGCCAGAGATCGGCAGCGAACTCTGCCTGCTGATAGCGTCCACTCGCGACATCTTTGTGGGGAGTCACAACCTCGCGCCAAGGCTTCAGGTTTGTATTTGCCTGGCTTTCAATTGCCGTGCCTGCGCTCCTTCGCTTCTCGCTTCGAACCTGTTCATCAAAGCGGACACGGAGTAGCTCCATCTTGATCTTTTCTACTTCTTCCGCTTGCGGAGCCGAAATTGCCGCGAGCAAGCGGCTGGTCGAGTCAAGAGCACGGTACGCATCATCGCCTGTAAAAGGCTTCTGATGCGCCCACCGGTTGCGGAAATCGCGCAACTCGCTGACTAGGGTGCGTTCAGACTGGCCCAGCGTCTTCTTGAAGACGAGGTTCCACTGGTTCCACATCACTGAGAGAAGTGACGCCGCATCCCACTGCGGCCCAGCTTTCCCTGTGAATAGATGCGTCTGTGTTTCAGCCACAGCGCTTTGAACCTGCTCAAGCCAGAGCTGCGCGTGCTGAGCCTTCATCTCGCGCTCAACGAATGGCTGCAAACCGTCCTTAAGGAGATCGAGTGCTTTGCCAACGCGTTCGTGATTTGTGATTGCCATTTATCGTTCCTGTCCGAACAGATCAGCCTGCTGTTCCGGTGCCTCGCCTACCTGATGTGCCAGGCGAACAATCTCTGGCCAACTCTGTACAAGTGCATTGTAGGAAAGTGCCTGCGGCGCACGCTTCTTGCGCTCGCAAATTGTATACAACCGGTAAGCTAGTTCGCGGGCGGCCTCCGCCTTGCTGCCAAGCTTTGTCACCAACTCTGAAGCAGCGTTCTCGCCCCCAGTTTCGAGCACCCTAATAAGTTGATGGACTACCTCCCAAGCCGTCAGTCGCTTATCGGCGGCCGGATCCCAGTTTTCTGACAGCTCATTGGGGGGAAACAGGCGCACCTTTCCGCCCTTCGAAGAGAGAATGTTCGCTTCCATCATTCCCGCGACGCTAGTGTTCTTGGCCTTAGAGAGCATCTCGGCCACCCCGTATTCGCCGGCCTCGAATCCCGATTGCTCAAACCAAGCCACGGCCCACCGGGTGTCGGCGTCGAAATCACCTTCCTGTTCAGCAAGAGATTCATCAAGGGTCTGGTTTATCAGACCAAGTGCATCACGCACCGAGAGCGGCGTTCCATCTGCCTCAAGAACCTTAGCGTACCGCGTGTAGACACCCATGCCTGGACCTATGGCCGCTTGGGCCAGATCGACTGGCGCGATGTTGCCGCGTTGAAGATTTTGGAGTGCTTGCGGTAGTTCCGCCTTAAGCGCCGTAAGGAAGTCCCGTCGTGTAACTGTTGGTGCGTTTGCGTCACGTGGGCGGCAGACTAGCACCACGCTAGATGCGAGAGCGTTAATCTTGCCCTTTAATCCAGCTAGCTGCTCAGTGCGCATCGGCCATGTCCCCGTAATGGCGAATCCAGCTTGAATCACGGCGTCTAGGAACGTTTCCCATCCGGTCGATGCTGTGCCTGCCTTTTCGGTTTCTGATTGCTTGAAGGCATAGTAGATGCTGACCGGGAAAGCCGGGTGCGCTAATTCAGCCAGCCGGTTCATTGCTCTCGTCATGCCTGCCATGAAGAATTCTTCCGCCTGAGCCTTACCGCCGTGACGATATGGCGTTGCGACCAGTTCCTCAGCTTTTGGGACTGCCAGTGTGTGGAAGAGATCCACAAATCTTGACTTGAGAGATCGGCGCAACCATACGTAAAAGAAGTCGGACAGGTCAGCGTAGCCAATGTTGTCGTAGTAAGGCGGATCAGTAGATACAACTTTTCCGGTGCTGATTGACTGTGACGCAGCATTAGCTTGCGAAGCAGATCCGTGAATTGGCGATGATAGATTGTCAATAACCTCGCAGAGAGAATAGGTTGTCCCGTAGATGTCGCCGCCTGCGCCTGCAAACGGATTCGTTTCGGCATAGTCCCAAATCATCGGCAATACTTGCCGTCCAAATGTGCCACGGAGCCGATCCATCGCCGTTTCCCAAAAGCATAAGGAGGAGTTACGATCCGCTGCCTTACTAACGGCGAATGCCAGATACGTCGAGATGGCATCTGCGTAAGCGAATGCCCCAACACCGTCTGAGGTTACGGGCGTGTTGTCACTGGACATACCTGCGGCGATAGCATCAAGTTTGACCTTTTCATATGATTCCAGTACCAAGTCGGAGAAGGTTGTCAATGCCGAAAGCTGACGAGGAGTAAATAGATCGCCGAATGTCGTGAGTCCGTATGGGATCGTCCAGAAATTACGCGGGTCATTCGGCAACGGCGTTTCCGGTCTCCATTTGGGCTTCGCACTCAGCGCAATCTCCTCCATCTCCTTCGTGGGAGGTAAATAGACGCGACCGCTGCTGCCTTCAGCAACGATCGCCATCAATGTTGCACCCATCCGCCCCGCACTACCTTCGGCCTTAATGTAGTCACCCGTAATCGGAATGCCTGACATTAGACACTCAAAATTGGCGCCGCGCGATATCTTTGTGCCGTTGTCGATGGCATGTGTATTTATTGGTTTGCCCGTTCTCACGGTGAATCGATAGCTATCGCCTTCAATTATGGGCTCGACATGCGCTTCTCTTCCGGCCTTCGAAGACAAGGTGAAAGTCGACACGAGCGGAACATCAACATGTGCGAAGGCTGGATTGGGGCTCTTCACGGTGCGTGCCCAAATCCATGCAATCACGGTCAGGCTCTTGCCAACAGACGTCATTAAGTCAGGCCGCCCATTAGCCAACTCAGACGAGACGTCAACTTTTGGATAGAGATGGCCTACGCGTTCCTCAGCCTGGTCCCGCATCCATTTCCCGTAGTAACGCACATCCGCCGCAAGCCCCTGGGCGTCCCTCCACTCTCGAGCAATCAGGTCTCTACTCGATCTTGCTTCAGGATTCACGGGAGGGCAGCCAAAGAACTTCGGCGGAATCTCGATCATCGCTTTGTTAATGAGTACCGCCACTGGATTCAGATCGCTCGCAAAGCTTTTCAGGCCTAGTCGTTGGGCCTCCAGTGGGAGAGCGCCGCCCCCAGCGAAAGGGTCGTGAAATGGAGGAAGTTTATGACGGTCAAACAACTCCTTTGCTCGCGGATGCTCAACATAATCGGCGCAGGCTGATCTCCAGCTCTGCCAGATCTCTGCCCGCGCCCGTTCCAGCACCGCTTCGTTCGTGGTGTTCTCCCACTTCACGAGGTCTTCGATGATCTTGAACAGCCGCAGGCGCTCCTTCTCCTGCGCCTTCTCAGTTCGGAAGATGTCAGGATGGCTCGATGGGTCATCAACCATCTGGGCAAAGATCACAGCCCGCGCGGCTGCTAACGGACGACGTGCCCACCAGAGGTGCAGTGTGCTGGGGTGTCCATGACGAATGGACTTCTCTTTCGCCGAAGCAGTGTTGATTGCCTCCAACGGTAGCGCCACCTCAATCAGCTTCTTGCGAATTGTCATAGTGCTTGGCATTCCTACCGTCAGCCTTCCTTATCCGTTTAGCTGTCTTCTCACAAGCCGTTTCAAAACTCGAAGATACCGCTTCGTCTTGAGCGTCAACTCGTTTGAAACAGCTTGATCCCTGCCTGCTTCTCGAACGCCTTACAGATGAGGGATAGTCTCTCTGCCCGGAACTGCCTGAAGCCAGTCTTGACCCCACGTTCCCAAACGCCGTTCTCCGGCCTTACGGGAATCAGATGGCTCCTCATAACCCTGTGGAAACGAGATCTGCCAGCATCCCGGTACTCAGCCAAATAGCCACGGGGCAACTTGCTGCCAATTTGCTGATTGTCACGGGATACAAGGAAGCAGATATTGCATAGGCCGTTGTAGACGCTGGACGAGAAACCGTAGTGCTTCAGTTGCATTCGAGGGAACACATGGTGTCGATGGGTCTGGCTGGCCTGGCTCAAGATGCCAGACCCCAGAGGGATCTCCTCGCCATTCTCGAGATACCTGGGCTTCAGTGTGGCAAGCAGGCAAAAGAACGCTCGCGTTCGTGCCGAGGATGCGTTGTAATGTTCCCCCTGAATGTCGTGTACTGGGTCGATTCGTTCCTGAAGAACAAAGCGCCGTTTCTTCCCAGTAGCAAGTGCCTGAAAAAGCTTGGCATCCGCAACGATGTTCCGGTGGTACCCGGCGCCGCTGTACCGCTTGGCTACGCCGGTTGCCCAAAACCATTTCCGAATCTCTCCAGCCTGATAGGCGTTCGGTTGCCCCTGGTGATGGAAGAAGAACACGGAGAGGGTTGCCAGCATATTGATAGAGGGAAGATATGATTCGTCGAATACTGGAAAGCGGTCATGCAGGTACTGGACTGCGGAAAGAAATGATCTCTGGGATCTGTGCCACAGTTTCTTGAAGTCGGTCTGGGCGGTGTCGTTCTGTTCAATCAGTTTCGACCAGCGCTTGGCCATGACCTCGAGCTTCGGTGGATCCCCGTCGAGGTCGAGCCTCTCGGTAACCAGGTTGAAGCCCATGAGGATAGGATCAACACTCCCGAGGGAGAAACCGCCATCACGAATCTTGTGGCGCAGTTCATCCGCCATTGCATGCACGTCTAGCTTGCCCATCAATGCGATCGCTCGATCTGCCGCGGTGACGCGCATCCCCAAGGAATTCACACGGGTAAACACCTCTCCGATCTCGCTCAGCGTTGCCGACTGAACCTTAACGATCGGAACGGAGTAGTTCAAGATGCGCTCGCGGCATTGTTGAATCTTCGCAAGAAATGCCTTCGGACACCTTCCGAACCTCTTTCTCCAGTCCGCCGCAACAATGTCTTTTACAGGTACAAACTGCCGCTCAACCGGCTTTCGGTATACGACCCTGGGGGCAAATTCGTCATCTCTATCTGGATTCACTACGAAGCAAAGCCGTCCGAAATCGATGTCGCGTCCGGAATCATTCTTACGCTTCTCAGCAACGAGGGCCTGATAGATAACCGACAGGCGCTGCTGGCCGTCGATCACAAACCAGATCGTAGAATTGGTGGTAGCAAAAGGAGGTAGTACATTGGCTGCTTGCCGAATCAGGTGAGCAGACTTTTGATCCATCTCCCATAAAAACAGAGAACCAATCGGCATGTCTCGATAGATGCTATCCAATAGCTTTGCTGCACGATTGCCGTCCCAGACGAAATTGCGTTGCAGCTTTGGGACCGCGAACCGCTTTTGAAGCAGATGCGTGTGAAGCGACCGGATTTTCAACGGCGTGAGCTCTGCTGGCTTCATAGCTGACTTTCTGGCCCAGAATCAAATAATCACTGGCGCCGGCTTACGAATCCCGGCACTATCCACCGGCCGCCGCGTCAAATACCACTCGGTAGCTCGCGGGGTACAGCTTGATGACGCCGTCCTCTTTCATCGATTGGAGTCGCGAGCCTATGAGTTCAACCGGTCGCTCCTGCACATCGGCAACGAGAAACGCGTAAGTATCAGGGAATCTTTCGATTAGACCCCATACCTCTGCGTCGATTTGCAGAGGCCCGCTCTCCAAACAGTGATCCTTTGCCCAATAATATCGGACCACGGCGCCCCCCGCCGCGTGCCGCTCCCAGAAGGGACTGCCGCTGGACTTCGATATCCAGCTTCCATCGTCATGGAAGAAGCGGTCGCTTCCGTCCTTCTGGAACCCGTGGACAAGTGCGAACCGCTCCATGATGCTCGGCTTGACGGGTCTGGATACGTGATGTTCCCGCGGAGGCAACGTCGCGCCATCGGTCGGACCAGGCTCGTCCTCACCGACGTGTTCAGATTCCAAAATGACATGGTCGGCGGGAGCTTCCCCCAATGAGTCATTTGTTCCCGCCCCATTATTGATCACTACCACTGGTACCCATGTTGAAGGCTGCAATGGTGGTGCAGATCCCGGCCGGTTTGCGATTGGATCCTCCGCATCGGCTGGTGGAATCATCTTGGCTTCAGAATCGCGCGGGGCGAGCCTGAAGTTCTCTTCCATGTACTCGCTTACAACTTCGGGGGAGCGCTCAAAGCAAAACTTGATGGCGTCTGCAATAGTCTGACGCCCCGAAAACGCTCGGCCGAGTTCCTGGCACACTGCTTTGGCGACCTTGGCAATGGGTCGGTCCTCCACGTAAAGCACATGATCCTGCCAGAGGGCTTCTGCCTTTCTAGGCGTTCCCGCAGGCACTCCGCCGATATAAGGGATTAGTTCCAAACCGGGCACAGTCTGCCACACGGTAGCTGCAAGAGAAGCCGCGAGCGCCCGGATCTCTGCCGTCTCAGTTTGTCCGTCGTCATCGAGGCGCTTCAAGTCTTCGCCGAGCTGACGAAGCCAGGCCGGTCGACTGGAGGTCTCGAAAAGGCTCGGAGTTTTATGGAACTGCTCCTCGATCTGAGTAGCCAAGGGGGAGAGCATTGAAAACGGGGGCATCCCCGCAATCTCCGCTGGAAGTAGCTGAAGATCCGCCGTCTTCTGTTTGACCCATTCATGCAAGTGGCTGTAGCGAACCAGGGATTGCATACTGAGCGAATAGCCGAGCGACGATGTCGGTGCCCACTCGCTGGAAAGACTCAGCCAATGCCCACATTCCTCCCAGATTCGGACTGCATCTCGCGCAAGTACAGCACGCACACGACGAACATCCGCCTGCGAGAGCACCTTGCCGGAGGGGAGCAGCTTCAGCCAAGCGAGGGCAAGTTCAACTGTGGGCCTCTCAGCTATGTCGAGGCGTCTCCAAAGAGCCAAGTGCCGAACAGATGCACGGATAACTTCCGCGCCGGGCACTTGTTCTTCGTCGGAAGAGAGGAAGACTCCGGTGAGGGTCGTCCATGCGTCACCTTCGGTGAAAATGATCCTCTCTTCGCTAAATGCCTTCTTGATATCGGACATTTCGGACGTCGAGCATTTCTCTATCATCTGGTCCAGTCGGCGATACCACTTTTCAACCTCGTAAACTGGGGGGCGCGGCGCTCTTGCAAGTGCCCGTAAGCGATCAAGCAACAGATCGGGGCCGGTCGGTGTTGCTCGCACACCCAGGAGGGTCAACAATGGCCGAGCTTTCTCGCGATCCAGCCGCCCCTCAACGAATGGCTCCACATCCATAAACGACTCGGTTTCAGGAGTGCGAATCAGAAGGTCGGTGGGCTTATGGTGGACGCCACGGGTGTCAGGAAGACAAGGAAGAGCCCTGAGACGAAGAACCCAAGCGGGTGAAAGGGGTTCATAGATAACTGTTTGTGTACGCCCCGTGGTCGCTACTTGCACAGCGCTCGCGCCCTTCGCCTTCGACCAATATGAGTCCGGCTGAGCCAGGATTCGTTCACATACACGGGCCCAAATCCGAGGATCATCTTTTGCTAAAGTGTTCCAGTGCTGCCAATGGCTTTCTTCAAAGTCCCAGTCGACAATCTGGAAGTTGCTTGTCCTATAAGGGTAGGTCGGTGTTCCTGTGAATCCTTTGGCGCTCAATTCGGCTATCAGACTTCGCTGGCCCCAAATGGTCGACCACTTCTCTTTGATCGGAACAAACCCGTATAGCCCCGCACGTCCGCCGGAGACCCAACGAACCCAATCCTCTCGCGTGCATGAATTGAATGAATTGGAGTAACCTCGATGCAGTAAATGTTCAGTAGACCAATCTTCTGGTAAGAGCGATTCAAGGGACCCGTCATCGTCATATAAGAGCGTTTTAATGGCGCCGCGCAGGCGATTATCCTTCGTAACAAATTGGAATGAATCACCAGGAGCCGCGTCAAGCTTCGCCGCAATTTGAGCTAACTGAATGCAATCTGCTACCGTGATGCCCTGTGTCGCGAAGAACTTGGCGGCGACCTGCTCGACAACTTTGTTCGCGTCACTGGATTCACCGAGGCCTATCGCGGTCAAGACCGCGAAAGCTGCATCTGCTTCTTCCTTAGAACTGGCGTCCATTCGCTCGTCGGCTAATCGGCGGTGCTCTGCAAGGAATCTCGGCCAGTTCTGATTCAGGACCAGCAAATGTGCTGCCAAGAACTCCCAGTCAGCCTCAGATTGCAGTAGCCTCTTTTCTGCGAGCCTTACGACCTCGCTCGCCGAGTAAAGAACTTCCTTCCCTTGGGCTGGGATCAGGCGGAGACTACCACCGCTCACGCGACTTCGATAGCCAGTCACATCGGGAGCAACAAACGCCCAAAGTTTCAGCAACTGGCGCCAGCTTTCAGGCTTCGGCAAGTGTTTTTGCTGGAGAATAGCCAAGAAATCAGTTTTGCTGATCTCTTCAATGCGCCCCCAGTTCATAAGCTTCTGCCGGTCACTGGATGCAACGTAGCGAGATAAAGGGGGACGGTTGCTGCTGTCCAAGAGCGCCGTGATCTGATCTTCAGACCAAACATCCAACAACCGCTCCGGGATGATCAGACATTCTTTGGCCGGTTTGAGTTCGCCGGTGTTTGTTATCAGGAATGGTCGATCCGCAATCACGTCGCCGAAGGAGAGCTCAGTAATCGTTGCACACACTCCCTCAACCGTATGGTCGTCCCGATTCACATCCGGGAACAGTCTGTATGCTCGAGACCGTTCCTCAACACACGAGCTCTCCTTTTGCAGCCACTCAATCATCACTTCGCCCGCAAACCTACCGGCTCGTTCCAAAAGCCAGCGATTCGTTGGCGAAGTTTCGGGATCTTTTATCTTAAGACGCGCAGGATCTTGAATGAATGGCGCATTGCATGCAAAGGGCAGAGTTGTCTCGACTCCTGTAGGGAGCACAACGTGCAACCTTCCTTTGACCCCGAGAACTATGTCTACGCTGCATGGCGGGAAATCCGCGAGCTCATCAACTCCGAGTGACCGCTCCTCTTTTATTTCGTCCAGCGCCTCCTCGGGAAACTTCTCAATTAGTGACCTTGCGATTAGGATTGGATCATCGGTACTGCCGGCAATTCTTGTCCACTCACTATTGGGCACAGGCCCGGGACCAATGCCAGTCCACCGGATTTCTCGATCCTCGATTTTGAGGGTACGGATGTTTCTAAAGAACAAGAGCGAAAGCGGACTCTTAATCCAATCTTCAAGATTGCTTCTTATCTCCTGCTCCCATTTCTGTCCTCGAAGCGGCACCCGTATTTCGGTTGAGTATTGACATTCCGGCGCCGAATCCATCCACTTGGGCTCAGTGAACCTTCCCTTCTCGAAGCAGACGGAGAGGGTCGGCGTAAACACGCCGACTGAATCTCCAAGACTGAAAACACTCTTGAACCCGACTCCACGGAACCCGATGGTATGCAAAGCGCGCTTGTTTGAAAAGCCAAAGCGGCAAAGCGAAGTAAAATGCTCTTCCGTGAAGTCGTCCCCGTTGTGCCCGAATATGAATTGACCGTCCTCGATTCTTACCGAGGCTTGAGACGCTCCTGCGTCGTCGGCATTCTGAAGTAATTCTGACACGACATGGCGAGCGCTTTGAACTTGGCGAAAGAGCTGATGCCATGGCGCAGCTAATACCCGATCGCGCTCCAATTGATCCCACAGAGCCGCGGAGACGCTGCGAACAGCCTCGAAATAATAGGGAGGCCCCTTCATCTCGGTGATTCCGCCCGCAATAGTAGATCGCCGAAATCATAATTGACGCTCGTCACGCCAAAGTCTGGCTCACGCTGAAAAGGTCTGCGCACATAGTGCACTCGATGCTCACTGTCCCCGAGGAACTCGACGATGGCTAGAATAAAGTCCTCTGGCTTATTCAAAGAGTAGAGGATTTCGTTCTTGGTTACAGTAATGGTTGCCGCCCCGGTCACACGACCCTTCACTTCAAGAAAACGCAGACGACCCGTGCCTTGTTCCCGGCTCTCGATGTCGTAGCCAAGCTTCTCAAATTCTCGATCCGTAGGCTCAAAACCCAGCGAGCGCTCGACTTCCATAACAACCGCCCGCGCACGCGCTCCTGCTGCTTGCGTGTCTGCGGTCTGCGCAGATAATGGCAGCGACGTCCCAGTCATTTGTGCCAGCAGTCCTGCCGGCACAATTACCAAGCCTCCCAATGCAACTGGTGGCACAGCCGACACTTTCGCTTCGAGGTCGAGTTGCTCCATCCGCTTTTGCAGTCGTCCCTGCAGTTCGTCTGCGCGCCGGCGAGCTTCCTGAGAGTTCACACGGGCATTGGGTCTGCCTGCCTGTTCCTGGATCTTGAGTTCCTCCGCGCGATGGTCCCAATAGCCAATTTCCTTGGTCAGCCTGTCCTTGACCGCAGCACGGGCCTTCTCGATCCAGGCGTATCGCCGGTCACGCACTTCCTTGAGGTGCTCTGGAACAACTTCGGCAATGGCGTGCCCGAGCGCCTTCTGCTCCAGGTCCCGCGTTATCCAAGAGAGTTCAGGTCGGGCGAAGAGCGCATCAACTTTCGGCTCATCCTCACGGAGAGGGCGATAGTCGAGATAAGGTGCGTAATGCAAATGGCGTGCCTCACCCGACCGCTCAAGTTCGACATAGAGCATTCGCTTCGAGATAGTGCGGCGATCCCCATTGCTAATTACACTTGCGTCTTGTATTGCGTGTTCCAAGTAGAAGAGAACACGGGGCACGGTGCCCGAATCTCGCTCATCGACAAGAATCGAACCCCGCCGCAACAGGTCGCGATGGCGCTCAAGCGTCAAGTCCAGAGTCGCATCCAGCAGAGGGTGACCGGGACAGACGAAAGCGGCTAGAGGCTCTCCTTGCGGTGCAATCAAGGACTTCTCAAATGCAATCCGCTCATATCGTGCTAATACAGGTTCTCCAGTTCCAATCAAACGATCCCGATTTCGCACGGGTGCTGGAACGTGAGTCACCTCATATCGACGGGCCTCGCGCTGGCGGACAGTACCGCCGAGTTGACTGAACGCTTCGAGGAAGAAAGACTCGATATAGAAAGGTTGCAAACGACGTGCTGCAGCGCGTTCCATTTCCTCGCGAACCCGCGCCACCCGGCTTACATCCATGACGTCATGTGCCAAAGCACGGTCTTCGAGCAAGTTTTGAAGCTGCGATGTATCCACAGCGTTGGCGATGGCTTGCGTCAGCCGCGCGCGAATCTCGGGTTGCTCGCCATACCGAATTGCCTGAATCAATAGTTCCCGAAGCGGCCTGCCTTCAAACTGAATTTTGCCGAGCACATCAAATACCTGTCCACCGAGCGCTTGCCGCGCCAGCTCCAGCTTTTTCAGCAGAGTGTAATAAACGTCGCCTTCGCGGGTCTCTTCAGCGACCACATTCCAGAGATGGCATACTTCGGTTTGGCCGATTCGATGGATGCGCCCAAACCTCTGTTCAATCCTGTTGGGGTTCCAGGGCAGGTCATAGTTGACCATCAAGTGGGCACGCTGCAGGTTGATACCTTCACCAGCTGCATCGGTGGCGATCAAGACCTGCACTTCGGGGTCGTGCTTGAAAGATTCCTGCGCCTTCATGCGGTCTTCGCGACCCATTCCGCCGTGGATAAGGACCACAGCGTCTCTGCGACCGAGCAAGGTCGACACGCGACCTTCGAGATAGCTAAGTGTGTCACGGTGTTCCGTGAAGATAACAAGCTTCTGACGTGGAGAGGGGACAGGAGGTGCAATTCTGATTGCTTCCCCCGTTGTCTCCTTAGGAACTGAATCAGGTGAGAATATCTCTCCGAGCAAGCTGGCAAGCTCTCGCCATTTGCGGTCTTCACCGCTGCGACGCACTGAAAGTGCCAGCGCCTCGAGCCGGCTGAGCGTCGCGATCTCAGCTTTCAGTTCCCCAATCGTGCGCGCCGCCGTCGCTTGGTCGAGAACTTCCTCCTCGGCAGCCTCTACTTCATTATCCGGTGCATCCTCCAGGTCTTCGACGTCGTCAGGCTCGAGAGCTGGACTTACGGTTGCAAATGCCTCTGCCTGTGCACCCCGCTGCAGGATTTCAAGTTCCCTCAACCGCTTTTGCAGGCGTTCACTGCGCCGGTGCAGCGACTGGTATATGGCCTCAGGAGAGGACGCGAGCCTACGTTGAAGGATTGTTAAGGCAAATCCGACCGTCCCGGCCCGCTTATCGTTGGCAAGCGCTTCAGCGCGATTAAACTCTTCGCGCACGTAATCCGTGACTTCCCTGTAGAGACGAGCCTCAGGCTCTGAGAGCTTATACGGGACCGTGTAAGCAATCCGCTCGGGAAACAAGGGAGTGCCATCGAACTTGAGTAGGTTCTCCTTTACCATGCGACGCATGAGGTCCGAAATGTCCACCTGGTGGACACCATCACGGAAGCGGCCTTCAAAGCGATCACCGTCGAGCAACGCCAAGAAAAGCTGAAAGTCCTCTTCCTTGCCGTTATGAGGAGTCGCCGTCATAAGAAGGAAGTGCCGCGTCAGTCCGGACAGTAGTTTTCCAAGGTGGTAGCGCTTCGTGTACTTCACTTCGCCGCCAAAGACTGTGGCGGAGAGCTTGTGAGCCTCATCGCAGACCACTAGATCCCACTGGCAATCTGGGGCTTGCAACTTTACCTGGACGTCTTCATCACGGGAAAGCTTGTCGAGGCGGGCAATCACGAGGTTGTTTTCGAGGAACCAGTTTCCGGTTCGTGCTGCCTCCAATTTGTCGTTCGTTAGAATCTCGAAAGAAAGATGGAAGCGGCGGTAGAGTTCGTCTTGCCATTGCTCGGCCAAACTGCCAGGGCAAACCACGAGGCATCGCTTCAGATCGCCACGGGCTATCAACTCCTTGATAAATAGGCCCGCCATGATCGTCTTGCCCGCACCAGGATCGTCGGCGAGCAGAAACCGTAGAGGCTGACGCGGCAGCATAGCCTCGTAGACAGCTGTAATCTGATGCGGCAGGGGTTCAACGAGAGAGGTATGGACGGCTAATACGGGATCGAATAGATGAGCCAATCGGATGCGGTGTGCCTCCGACACCAGCCGGAACATCCGACCGTCTCCATCAAAGCTCCAAGGACGGCCCTGCTCCACGACCTCAAGGCGAGGTTCGTCAGGACGATACAACAGCTCATTGCCGACACGCCCAGAGGGCGCCTTGTAGGTCAATTCCAGAGCCTGCGTCCCGAACCACTGGACACTGACCACGGTGACAAGTTGGTCCGGCAATATTCCACGGACAGCCGCGTTGGGCAGAAGGTCTTCGAGGCGCATAAGGTTTCATTCCGAATGACTTAAGGGATGCTTCGCGCCCTGATTATAGTTCACGGATTCAGTGCCCACCCGCACACGCTCGGCCGGCCCGCTTCCTCCGTCGGAACTGGCGGTACAGACGGACAGGGGACCGAGCAACGGCGGGACTCGCACTGGAAGCGGTCGAGATTGCGGCTTTTCTATTGTTACCTGGGTTCTGGCTCTCCGGCGGATACTGTGCCCTCCGAACCCCACCGCAAGCGAGGGCCGATTCTGCAAGGATTGTAGCCTTGTGAAATCAATCATATGCGCCTCGCAATGCCTCGTCGCAGCTAGATTTGAGGTCTGCTCGTAGTCGGACAGTGTCAGGAAGTAGCTGCGTTAAACTGTTGACATTGTCTCATCTTTCGTGCCAATATACGTCATCGCTGAGGGACCCTATGCGCGATGGCATCTATAAGAGCCTGAAACTCGGACAGGGTTGGAAATCTCTGCTGAAGTCGTGCGAACGCGAGAAAGAGCGCGGCGACATGGCGTCCGGCAAGGCTCGCAACGCCATTGCCAGAGATCTCTATATCGAGGTGTCCGCAGTGTTTGTGCATGAAATATTGGCCCGAGTGCGGCAAAGCGACCTCTTGCCTGGGTTTAGGTCAATTGATCCTGAATTAACCTGCCGCGATTTGGGAGGCAACAATTCACCGCTTGAAAATGATGTTCTTGCGAGTGCAAAGAGACTGGAAATGAAAGGCATCCGGGGCAGAGCCATTGTGGACCAGGCATTGGGCGAAAGCCTCGAACGGCACAAGCACCGTAGGGTACTTCAGATTGAACAACACTGCCTCAATGAAGCAGGTTTGAAATCCAAGCCCATCATCGAGGCGGCACGACAAGCATTACTGCGAGCTGACACCGTTGACGTTGTCGAGAATCTGCTCCAGGGCAAACGCGTCAAAATGGCGAGACCGAAGCGCCCCATTCATCCTGATGAGAGTCTGGAAAGCGTTGACTGATGAAATCTCAAGGATCAGAGCAAGACCTAATACCATCGGTAACGATTGATGTCTCCGAGGGGGGTGTGCGCGCACGCCCTGCTGACCATATCTGCAGAATTGGGCGTGATTTGATCATCAATCTCGAACGACTAAGTCGCTACTGCCTCGTTGATTTGGAACCTCTCGAAGATGACTTGCTGCTCGTCGCTGGCGCCGTAGCATTTGCCGACAGAGTCGTTGCTCGCCGTTCGTCCATTGCCTGGCGCCGGAATCTCCATGTTGCAATCCCAGTTCATGATCCTGACCAATGGAAAGACCGAACGCTATACAGGCATCTGGTCTCTACCCTCGATTATGTGACGGGAGACAACTGGGAATTCTCATTCAAACAGCGCCGAAATCAAACGAAGGTTAAACCGCAGGCCCGCTTGGCTATACCGAACGAACCTTCCCTCGTAATGCCGTTCAGTGATGGCCTTGACTCATTCGCGGTCGCTCGCCTCATCAATGCCGAGTATCCGAATACGCCCCTCATCCTTGTAACTACTGGCAATCAGAAGAACCGTGCGTTGGATTTGAGCAACTCTCAATTGAGTAGGATGATCTATCGAGTTGCAATTCCGTTCACTCTTTCTTCTCGCAATCGAAACGTGCGGTTTCGTGAAGCAAGCTATCGATCTCGTGCGTTCGTATTCGGAATTGTTACAGGGATCGCGGCGCATCAGTTGGGAGCCAACCAGATATACGTTGCTGAGAGCGGTCAGGGTTCATTGGGGCCGTGGCTGACTCCCGTTGGCAACGAGGCTCCAGATGTTCGGATGCATCCCTCATTTACGACACGATTATCCCTGTTCATAAACCATGTCTTCGGAGGTTCAGTCTCGCACGTGCATCCCAGGCTTTGGCACACCAAAGCCGAGACGTTGAAGGAGCTTAAGCGGCTTGGACTTTCTGATCAATGGTGGCTCACTTCGTCTTGTGCCAGGGACCAGAGATATGTGTTCCTCGACAACAAAAGAATCCAATGCGGAGTCTGCGCAGGATGCCTTCTACGGCGGCAGTCACTCCTTGCGGCTGGGTTGAGCAGCGATTCTGATCGATATTTATGGAGCGATCTTTGTGCCTCGAAACTCAGCGAAGCGGTGAGCAGCCGCAGCACTACCCAAAACGATGAGCATCAAGCTGTGTGTGCGGCTCTTGAAATGCAACAGTTTGGCGAGATTGCTTGCGATTCCAACAAGATTGCTATCGCGGCTGAGGAATTGTCCCCGTTCGTAAATCAGCATCCGGACGCAGTTTTACCGCAGCTTCAACGCCTCATCGCGACTCACGCCGACGAATGGCAGATGTTTCGTGCGAGTGCCGGACCTCAATCGTTCATTAACCAATGGCTGGATATTCTGAAATGACTAATCTTCTCGACAGAATCGATCCAATTCAGCTGGGTGAACGACTCCGCAATGCACGAGCGAGAGCGGGGCTCACTCAGCATGATGCTGCAGAAAAGCTAGGGATTGCCCGGACGACACTCATCACGCTCGAAAAGGGGCAACGACGGGTGCGGTCCGAGGAACTCAAGGACATGGCTGAGGTTTACGGCTGTTCTGTGAACGCCCTCCTGCGCCCAAATTCAGTTTCCGTCAGTTTGGTTCCACGTTTTCGATCCATAGCTCCTGATGAGGAAGATGCGGCAGACGCCGCCTTGCTGCTCAACGATCTCGCAGGATCTCAAGTGGAACTCGAAAACATCCTGGGAATTCCAGCGCGCCCCCAATATCCACCCGAGCGCTCCATCGGACCTGGGGATATACGAGACCAGGCCGAGGATGCCGCTCTTGAAACCCGTCAAAGGCTTGGAATTGGCCTGGGGCCAATTCCGGACATTGTCAGCCTATTGGAACTGGAATTCGGCATTCGCGTCTTCATTCGTCCTCTTGGCGCAGGACGAATATCTGGTCTTTTTGCCTTTGACGATCAGATCGGCGCGTGCATCCTTCTGAACAAGAATCATCCTCGGGAACGTCGTGCAATGACTGCTGCACACGAACTTGGTCACCTTATCGCAACGAGAAACCAGCCCGACGTGGTCGATTTCCACGCGGCCCCGCAATCGCGGGAAGAGCGATTTGCTGCAGCATTCTCGTATTCGTTCCTCATGCCTGCCGCATTTGTTCGGAGGCGATTTGCCGAGCTACGACAGGAGACGGGGGCATTTTCACCACGGCACCTCATATTGCTCGCACATCAACTCTCAGTTTCGGAAGAGGCATTATGCCGCCGCATCGAAGAGCTGAATCTCCTGCCATCTGGAACCTGGGATTCGCTTCGCGACCGTGGCTTTTCCGGGGACTTGGTTCGCCAGGTTCTGGGAGACAGAGCCACTGCCGAAGAAAGCACCTTCCCTCCGCGCCTCTGGTATCTCGCGGGGGAGGCATACCGCCGCGGATTACTGTCTGAAGGGCAGATCGCCCGAATGCTCAAGACCGATCGAGTGGAATTGAGGGCGATGTTTGACGCTTTAGGGGCAGAGGAGGGCGCTGAACTTGACTCCCTCTAGATTACATAGTGCACACAAGAGACTGGTCCTTGATGCGAGCGTTTTGATTAACATTCTTGGCACTGGCCGCTCGAACATCATCTTGCAAGCTCTGAATAGGATTGTCATGGTTGACGAAATCGCATTGCGCGAGGTAACGATCGACCCTTTTACCGGAATGAGTCCGGCCGCCGTGCTCAGCGACCTCCGTCAGAGCGGGCTCATCGAGGTCATCTCAATGGGCAACGAAGCATACGAAATGTTCATCAGTCTCACGGGAGGAGATCCTCCGGATGACCTCGATGATGGCGAAGCCGCAACGCTTGCGCAAGCCGCCTTTGGTGATCATGTAGCGGTAATAGACGAACGTAAGGCGATCCGCGTTTCTGGAAATCAATTTCCTGAATTGGAGCTTTTGAATTCGCTAGATTTGCTTACCTCACAGGAGTTATTGCAACAGAATGGTCGCGATACGATTGTCGACTTGTTGCACCTCGCCCTGCGCAATGCCCGCATGAGGGTCCCACCAAGCGAGCGCCCCTGGATTGTAAACCTGCTTGGAGATGATCGTGCACGAGAGTGCCCGAGCCTCGGCTTCTACGCCACTACGGCCATGGAGAAACACCGTGTCGGTCGACGCGCTGGGTAAACTACGCTGAAGTAGCCGAAGTCCCGATCAACGGAACGTGACCCACAATGTTCTGAATTGTTCCCTGAATGATGGCGATGGCTTCTTTGGCAGAAAGAACCTTCCTCTCCATCAAAGCATCAGAAAGCGCGCAGATGCATTTCCAGTTGTGGTCCTGCTGAATCAGGTTCCGAGTTCTGAGACGCAGGAGCTCCATATAGAGTTCGGTCTCTTTCGGATCGGCGGACGCGAAGCAGCTGACCAGGTTCATGGCCTCGTGGTAGTCAGGCCCACCGTCCCAGTTACCGAATCCCTCTCCATAGATAATGCTTGTTTCGTGGTACTTGCGCTGCGCCTCAATCCCGGCAAGCAGCGCTTGGACACTGCGCTCCATCTTCAACCGATTACGGTCGGAATTATCCCAGTCGAGATTCTTCAGAATGTTGTGGTGTACAAAATACCCGCTGTAAGCTTCCGTGGGTATGATCGTCAGCGCCTTGCGGCCTGTGAAACGAATTCGTAGCCTGTACGCCGCCACACAGTGACCCGCTTCATGATAGGCCACGGCGCGCTCGTCTGCCGTAGCTTGGTTGTCGTCTTTCAGATCAACACTACCGTTGATTGTCACCTCTGCCCTCAATGGGTTATCTCCTTTTCGTTGAATTCTTGGCTCGCTTGTCGGCCTCGCTTCGGCGTTCCGCGCTGAGTTTGAGTTTCCATGCTCTCTTGATTACGCGCTGCTGCGCTGCGGAAGCGGCTGCTAACCTTGCCTCGCGTTCGGGAAGGCCTGCTTCATCCGATGACATTGTCGTCGCGATTTGCTTGATCTGATCTTTCGAGAGAATCTCCTTTGGCATGTTCACTTTCCTTTAGCTGGCTTTTGACTGCTCGGTTTTCAGCCACGCGGGAGTATACCCCCTGCCTGCGGCCGGCCATGGTGATGCAAAATACAACGACCACTCAGAAAGCCGGAGAGACTTGCCCGGGTTCCGCGAGGAGCGACGCGATGAGCACCATCAGCAGGCTGTAAAAGAATGAGTTCAAGCGACTTCCGTTTCTCTTTCCAAACCGGACAATGCGGCCTCGAGTTGTCCTCACGGTCTCTCTGTGTTCCAATGGGGTTGAAAACGGGGTGGCGAAGGAACAAGCTGAAACCCGCGTATTCATTGGGTGAAGCCCCTCTTTTGCCCCCGCCGTAAGAATTCCTTTGAGTCCACTTGGGTCTATTTCGGCACTTTATTGCTTCTGTAAGTTATTGATAATAAATGTCATATACACTTTCCCAAGCTGAATGTCGCCGGTTCGATCCCGGTCTCCCGCTCCAAAAGAATCAGCAGTTTATATAGACTGGCTTCAAACTGCGCGCCTTCTTTTTTGCTCTGACGCCACCTCTTTGCTCTGAATAGATGGCCAAACGACTCTTCTCTGTGTTTCAGCGCGGTCCAAGTTTCAGCCTCTCCGGAACTTTTCCGGCACCGCCCGTCTTTGATGCCCACCTTTATGGATTCTCCTGGATCTTGACCACAAGGCAGGTCACGGATTGCTCGCCGGTTACCAGCATCTGATGAGGCAGACCCGCAGGCACGTGCGCCACATCGCCGGCCTGCAATTGCTGGAGAGTGCCGCCTTCAATTGAATCACCGCGAACCTCACCCGGCCCAATCGTCGTGGCGCCGGTCACTGCGCCGCCCGTCATCAGCGCCGCTCGCCCTTCGATGACAAAAAATATGTCGGCAAAGTTCTCATGCAGCTCGGCAGCGCCGCTGCGGCCGCGAAACAAGAGCATGATGCAGTGTTGCGGATATTCCTTCACTGTCTCGCTGGCCGATCCATCGCCGAGCGCGGCCATTTTGCGCAGGTAGGCTGCCCGCTCCAGCAGAACCGGGGAAGACCAATGATCCAGCGGGTTCCGGCGGCCGTGCGCGCTCGGCGCAGGGGGGACGGCCTCTTTCCCGGCCGGAAGAAGCTCCTTCAGAATCGCTTTTGAGAATGTGTCCATCGCTTCCTCTCCGTCTCCAGCTTAAGGCGTCAGTCCTGAATCACTGCAATTCCGCCAGGTGCCTGGCGCGCTTGAAGACGGCCAGAAACATGGGTTGCGTGAGCTTGCCGGTGTTGGTGTTTTGCAAGGATGGATGATAACTGGCGAGCGCGACCAGGCCGCTGGGCAGAGTGTACTCGGCGGCGTGGCGAAACACGAACGAGGAACGCGACTCCAGTTGCCCGATGCGCTGCAGGTGGGACAAAAGGCCATCGAAAGCGATACGGCCCAGGCAGACCACGACGCGCAGATTCGGGAGCAGACGTATCTCTTCGTCGAGCCACGGCGCGCAGTTGCGCTGCTCCTCGGGTGTGGGTTTGTTGGCCGGCGGCGCGCAGCGAACCACGGCGCTGATCCACAGACCGGCGAGCTTCATGCCGTCGTCGCGCGACGTAGCAATCGGCTGAGACGCGAAGCCCGCTTCGTGGAGCACAGGGTAGAGGAAGTCGCCCGATCCGTCGCCGGTGAAGATGCGCCCGGTGCGGTTGGAACCGTGGGCGCCGGGCGCCAGGCCCAGCGCCAGCACTCGCGCCCGCGGGTCACCGAACGAAGGCACAGGCCGGCCCCAGTACTCCCAGTCTGCGTACGCGCGGCGGCGGGCGCGGGCCACCTCGGCGCAGTGCGCGCGCAGCCGCGGGCAACGCGAACAGGCAACGATGCAACGGTTCAAGGCATCAAGAGTCGCAGGTGACGAAGCCATTGCGAAGTTCCTCTGCTGGACGCACACATGACAGCCGGGCGCCGTGATTCACCCATGGGTTACAGCCACTCCGCACGCGCGCACCTGGCGCAGTGGCAACGCGCTGGTTGCGGTCAGCGTGCGGTGGATCTCGGCGAGAATCGAGAGCGCGACGGAGGCGGGCGTCTCCGCGCCGAGGTCGAGGCCGGTGGGCGCGTGCAGCTGCGCCAGCCACTTCTCGACGCGATCCGTGCTGGCGGAAAGACCAAGCAGGCGGGCGGCCTCGGCGAGCAGTTCGCGCGTGCGCCGCTGGGGGCCGAGGACGCCGAGATAGGCGAGCGAAAAGTCGAGCCCCAGCAGCGAGGCCAGGATGCGCGCATCCTGCTCGAAGCTGTGCGTCATCACCACGGCCGCATCGCTGGGGAGTAGGGGCAGATGCGCGGGCGCCGCATCGGGCAGCGCGGAGATCGGCAGTGCGCGGACCTCATCGGCTTGAGGAAAACGATCGCGCGTCGCCAGGTGAGAGCGCCCGTCGGCGACCGCGACAAACCAGCCCAGCTCGCGCGCCAGTTTCACCAGCGGCCTGGCGTCATCGCCCGCGCTGAAGATCCAGAGCCCGGGGCGCGCGGGACGATAGTCGGCCCAGACACGCGCCTCGCCTTCGCCGAGATGAATCCTTTGCTCCAGGGATTTGCGTTGTTCGAACGCCGACTTCGCCAGACTCTGAAGGGCTTCACTGACATTGCGGTCTGATCCGGCAACGGCTCCGCTCTGATCCGGGAAATTTTGCACCAGGCCTGCAAGCTCTCTCCGGCCGATCTGCGGTCCATCGACGATGGTGGCGATCGACAGCGGCGCGCGCGCGTGGAAGGCGGCCTCCATCGCGGCCAGCAAGGGGCCTGCCGTGAGTCGCCGCTCCAGCAAGATGAAAACCACGCCGCCGCAGCCGGAGCCATAAGGCATTTCGCCGTCATCGGCGACCGTGGAGTAGCGTTCCACGACGGTTCCAGAGGAGGTGAGCCACCAGGCCCGCCGCGCCACTTCGGCCTCCAGGCATCCTCCGCTCACGGTGCCCGCGCGGCGGCCATCCTGGGCCAGCAACATGCGCGCCCCCGGCTTGCGATAGCTGGAGCCCTCGACGGCCACGATCGTGGCCAGCACATAGTCCGCTCCCGCTGTTTCCAGTTCGCGCCAAAGGGGCAGTATATGTTCAAGATCGGTCATGGTCTTCTATTCTCGCTCAAACCCCGAGAACATTCGACTGCCGCGGATTCCTTGCAGCAGATTCCCGGCGCGCTTCGGCAATGCACACATCTGCCGAAGGCGCGAAAGAGCGCTCAACCGTTCAGCAGCGACATGGCTGCCGCAGGATACCGCTCGCCGGCCGCCGCATCCGGCGGAAAAACCTTGCGCAGTTCCTCGATCAATTCCTGGCTCAGCGTCAGGTCCACGGCCGCCGCGTTCTCTTCGATATACTTGCGGCGCTTGGTGCCGGGAATGGGCACAATCTCTTCGCCCTGCGCCAGCACCCACGCCAGGGCTAGCTGGCTGGCGGTGACGCCGGCCTCCGCGGCCAGTTGCTTGACCTTGTCCACCAGCGCCAGATTGCGCGCAAAGTTCTCACCCTGAAATCGCGGGCTGATGCGGCGGTAATCGTCCGCGTCAAAGTCGTCGGGGCTCTTGAAGGCGCCGGTCAAAAAGCCGCGGCCCAGGGGACTATAGGCCACAAAAGCCACGCCCAGCTGCCGGCAGGAGGGCAGCAGTTCGGGCTCGGGGTCGCGGCTCCACAGCGAATACTCGGTTTGCAGCGCGGCAATGGGGTGGACGCGGCACGCCCGCTCCAGAGTCGCCGGAGCGGCCTCTGACAAGCCCAGGAACCGCACCTTGCCCTCCTCCACCAACCGGGCCATCGCCCCCACCGTCTCTTCGATGGGCGTCTTGGGGTCCACGCGGTGTTGATAGTAGAGATCGATGGTCTCTGTGCCCAGCCGCCGCAGGCTGGCCTCGGCCGCCCTGCGCACGTAGGCCGGGCTGCCGTCCACTCCGCGCACCGCCGGATTCGCCGGGTCGCGCAGGATGCCGAACTTGGTGGCCACGAAAAATTTGTTACGCCGTCCCTGGAGTGCCCGCCCCACCAGCACCTCATTAGTATGCGGGCCGTAGATGTCGGAGGTGTCGAGGAAGTTCACGCCCAGCTCCAGCGCACGGTCGATCGTGGCCAGCGACTCCTGCTCGTCGCGGCCTCCGTAAAACTCGCTCATGCCCATGCAGCCCAGCCCGATGGCCGAGACCGCGGGGCCGTTGCTGCCCAGCCTGCGGGTCTTCATGATTCTCACTCGCCTCTCTTTCTTCCACCGTACATCGTGGAGCGCACTCGGAGTCAAGCCTGCCGTCCTTCGCTTATCCTTTCTCGAAGAGGAATTTCGTGATGGATGCAGAGTTGTGCGAACGGATGTTGGCGGTAGCTTTCGAAGAGGCGCGGCACGGGCTCGTTGAGGGGGGCATTCCCATTGGCGCCGCGCTGTTTACCCGCGCCGGCGAGTTGGTGAGCCGGGGCCATAACCGCCGCGTGCAGCAGGGCGATCCAAGCCTGCACGGCGAGACAGACGCCTTTCGGCGGGCCGGGCGTCAGCGCAGCTATCGCGACCTGGTGATGGTGACCACGCTAGCCCCGTGCTGGTATTGCAGCGGACTGGTGCGCCAGTTCCACATCGGCACCGTGGTCGTGGGCGAGAGCCGCACCTTCGCCGGCGGCCTGGACTGGCTGCGCGAAAATGGCATCGAGGTCATCGACATGGACAGCAGCGCGTGTCGCGAATTGTTGCAGGGCTACATCGCCGCGCATCCCGAGGTTTGGAACGAGGATATTGGGGAAGAGTAGCGCTGGAGGGGCGGACTGTGCGGTTCACCTGCGGATGGTATACGTCCCGAAACGTAACCTAGTTCGCTTGGAGGTCACCATGCTGCGCCTCCAGTGACTTCCCGCATTTCGTGCCGCTTCCGCCCCCCCCCCCCGCTCTCGCGCGCGCCGGAGGGGCGCAGGCCCCCGTGACCCCATGCGCGCGAGTTCTACCGGATTCGTGGAAGCGTTCAGGTCAGAAGTCGAAGTGCAAGGACATTTGAATCTGACGCGGGCTGCCGATGGTGTGTGTCACGAGGCCCAGACCCGACGGGCACGAGTAGAAATTGTTCGCCTCGCCTGAGGTGCCGCAACCGGTAGGTAATACGGGCGTACCCGCTGTTGGGAACGCGTCATAGCCCTGATTTTGAGAAACCTCGGCTCCAAGAATATCGAAGCTGGTGGTGCTGGTGAGGTTTTATACATCGAACGTGTACTTGAGCTGAGTGTGTCTTTCGTGCTGGCGTTGTAGTCGAGATCAGCCACGGCCAGGTCCGCAATAGACCGGCCCGTGCCGGCGATGAAGGCGTTGTCGACGTGTTGAGCGGTAGGTGCGGCGCCGTGGAGTGCGTCGTTGGGGATGAGCCACTTGCCCGGCTCACCGGGAAGAGACGGTGAGTTGAACAGCGCGAGGGCTGTGTGGTCGATGTTGGCGGGCGTGAGGCTGGTGCCGAAGGCGTTGGGGTCGTTGGCCAGCGCCGCTAAACCCGAGGCAGAACGGCCATCGCTCAGGCCGACGGGCAGTTCCGTGTTCACACCTGGGGATTAAATTGCCAGCCCTGTGAAGCTGCCGGTCGCCAGAGGCACCGCATCAATCTGCGCTGTGTCCATCACGTAACCGTTGGTTGTGTCCACGACGTTCATCCACGGTGGTTGTGGTCTCGCCTATCTTGAGAGCGGCACTGACGGTGGCCGTGCGGTCGGCCTGCACAGCGATGTGTTGTGTTCTTTGCACATCGAACCCCACAGCCGCATAGGTCAACGTGTAGGTGCCGATCGGCAGGTTGACGAACGAGTAGCTGCCGGAGCCATTTGTCGCTATGGTGCGCGTCAGCCCTGTTTGTTCTCCCACCACCGTGACCGTTGCGTTTGGAATCACGCCTCCGGAAGCATCGGCGACCACGCCGGTAATGCCGCCAAGTGTTTTGTGCGCAAACAGCGAATAGCTACACAGCGCAGCGACTGCCACAATTGCCAGCGGCTGGATAAGCAGAGCGGGAACAACTCGAACGGAATGCCTCACGGTGAATGGCCTCTTGATTAGGGATCTCCTCATGGGCCTTTTGGGGTGTGCAAAAAGCGCTGGGCTGAGCCAGAAATTTGAAGTTCTAAGTGATTCAACAAAGAGAGAAACGGGAAACTTATCGCGTTGTGCCTGTGGCTCGGTTCGAGTCGATTTTGAACTGAACAGTAAAGACAGGATAACGATTGCGCCGTAAAGATCGCCTGAAATTTTGCCGCCATTTGGTGGCCCTGCGCATGCTCGGTGGGATCATTCCGGCGGCAGAGAGACATGCGCCTTGACCATGCGCCAGCCCCTGGGAAGCGCGACCCACTCCCGGCACGGCAGCTCGAGACCGGTGCAGCCATGGTGCGTCAGGCAGCCCAAACGGCTGCCCGCTTGCGCCGTAACGCATACGATGCGATTCCCGTGCCGATGTAGCCGAGAAAAATGTAAGGAATGCGGGCATGAATCCGGTCGGGCGTGGAGCGCAGATCGAAGACTGCAATCAGGACGAGAACCACGACCGTCAGGATGCTGACTGCAGCCACTAAGTGCGAATGCTGGCCCAGCGCGCGCCGTGCAAAGGGTAGTGCCAAAGCCACAAGCGCATACGCTGTGAGAAAACCGAATACTGAAAGCGATCCCAACAGGTCGTACATTTCGGATCCAGCAAAGCCGCGCAGCGCCATCGCGGCTGAAGCAGAAAACATGAGCGCGGCCGATGGCGCGATTGCCGCTCCCGGTGTCCCATGCCGCCGGCTGGTGCGTCCCAGCTTCGTGGCAAGCAGGCCGCCATGCGCCATACGCATCAGCACGCGAGCCGCTGCCGTCGTGCATGCCAGCACGCACGCCAACATGCTTATCCCCGCGCCGAAGTCGATGGCCACCCCGATCGGGGAGATGCCGGCCTTGGCAGCCAGCAGGTGCAGCGGACTAGTAGACTCGCTGAGCTTGCCCGATTCGCCGCGGAAGCCCAGCACCCCCGGGTACGAGCGCAGCACGAAGAAAACGCCGGCGAGAATGGCGCACTGCAGCACGGCGTGCGGAATCGTGCGCAGTGGATTACGCGCCTCGCCGGCGTTGTGGCGCTCTCGAAACCCACAAAGCTGAACATCGACAGGACCAGGGCCGGTCCCAGCGCCGTGAACGGCACGCCCTTCAGGCGAAACTGGTCCATGTCAACGTTCATCCCAAAACGCGCCAGCATCACCGCCAGGACAATCAAGATAAGTCCGATGGAAAATGGCTTCAATCCACAGCATCAACTCGGCGGAGAGCTTTACGTCGCGGTATGCGACGAACGCCGCCGCCGCGCAAACCACGGGCGGCGTTGGCAACACCGGCGGCGATTATTGGAAAAATTGCTCACAGAGCAGGTTGGCGTAATAGATCGCTCCCCCCAGCCACGGAGGCGCCGGTGGCGAGGTAGGCGAGCAGCAGACCCCATGCTGCCGTGACGCCGAAAATCGGCGGCAAGGTATTCGCGGCGTACGAGTAGAGCGAGCCCGGAGATGCTGACAGCCGCGCGAAGCGACTTACGCAGAAACCGACCATGAAGATCGCGCCTGTGGCCAGCAGATAAACAAACCACGTGCTGTCGCCTGCTTATGCAAAGACCAGCGGAATGGTGAGCGAAGACGAGGTGGATGGCGCCATGGCCGAGACCGACTGCGCCAGCGTCTCGATGGGGCCAAGCACGCTGGCGTGCAGGCCGTAGTTCTCAGGCGCGCCTTCCTGCGCGTACACTCCACCTGGCGTGCTCGTTTGGTCGGTCACGATGCTCCCCTTCACTTTTTGGTGTTCAAAAGGTTGCTCTAGTCTTGCGTGGCATGAACTCCGGAGTCAAGGATTGCGCGCTACACTTGTGCCAATGCCGGTCGCAGCAATCATCCTTGCCGCGGGAGCCAGCCGCCGGTTGGGGCGCCCCAAGCAGCTACTCGAATATCGCGGCGAAACTCTGCTGGAACGCGCCCTTCGCCTGGCTAAGGAAGCTGGAGCTGCGCCGGTGCTGGCCGTGCTTGGCGCCCATTTCGAAACGATCCGCGCAACCACTCCATTCGGCGCGGCGATTCCGGTTTTCAACGATTGCTGGGAGCAGGGTCTAGCGAGTTCCATCCGCGCCGGACTGATCGAGGTCGACGCCCGCGCTCCCCGGGCTTCGGGAGCATTGGTGATGAGTTGCGACCAGCCCCGCCTCACCGCGGAGCATCTGCGTGCATTGCTCGAACAGTTCGCGGCGCAGGCCGCACCCTCGATCGTTGCCTCATCGTACGCGGGCGTTCGCGGCGTTCCCGCCGTATTTCCTCGCTGTATCTTTCCGGCGCTGCGCGCGCTGCGCGGTGACCAGGGCGCGCGTTCCTTGCTCATTCAGCCGCCCTGCCCGGTAATCGCTCTTCCATTCGACGGCGGCGATGTGGACATTGATCTGCCCGCGGATCTCGCGCAACTTGAATAGTTCTGACGACTCGACCGCGTTGCACCGAAGGCCTGTGCCATACTGTTTTTACTTTCTCTGCAGACACCGAAGTTGAGAGAAAATGCCCATGCGGGACCATCCAAATCCGGAGTTTTTGCGCCGTGCCATTGTCCTGGCCATCCATAATGTGGACGTGGGCGGGGGCGGCCCGTTTGCCGCGGTGATTGTGCGTGACGGCAGGATTGTCGGCGAGGGCGTGAACACCGTGACTGCCTCGAACGATCCCACCGCGCACGGCGAAGTGAACGCCATCCGCGCGGCGTGCAAGGCGCTGGGGACCTTCACGCTGGCCGGCTGCGAACTCTACACAAGCTGCGAACCATGTCCCATGTGTCTTGCCGCGTCGTACTGGGCACGGATCGATGCCGTCTTTTATGGCTCCAGCGCTGCCGACGCCGCCCGCGCCGGCTTCAACGACGCCTTTCTTTACGACGAGTTTCGCAAGGGCCAGACCATGCGCACGCTCCCGACGACGCAGCTGCTCAGCGACGAGGCCTGGGCCAGCTTTGCGGCGTGGATTGCGTCTACTGACAAGGTCGAGTACTAGGGCCTGTTCACACTACTGAGGTGGTGGCGACGGGTGCCAATTTTTCTCAGTTCGAGGAGTGAGGAGCGCGGCGTACCGGGTGTCTGCGAGCGACGATTGACGACGAAATGGGGGAAATTTGCCCCGTCCCGAAGGGTTGCGGGGAAAATTCGGCCATACTTCGTTGTCGCCCTCGACTGTGGACCCGCCACAGCCCTCGGACACCGCCTCGTCTCCACCCCAAGGACGAAGACCTGTCCTTGGGGGCCCCGGCTTGGCCGGATTTTCCCTCGCAACGCCATCCGCCCCAGTAGTGTGAACAGGCCCTAGAAGCACATATACTGCCAGCCATGTGGGTTCTTCGATGGAGTGTGCTTCTGTTTGCCGTGCTCTGCGCCGCTGCGCAATCGCCAGCGCCCGCCGCCGCGCATCTGGTCTGGCTGCTGCAGAACTCGGGCACGACAGCAGGGCTGCGCGGGATCGATTCGGTGGACGGAACGGTGGCGTGGGCCAGCGGGACCGGCGGGACGGTGCTGAGGACGATCGATGGCGGGGCGCACTGGACGCGCTGCGCTACGCCGGACGCGGACAAGGACGGGGCCACGCTGGATTTTCGCGGGGTGCAGGCCTGGGATGCGGAGACGGCGATTGTCATGGCCTCCGGCCCGGGCGACAAGAGCCGGCTCTATAAAACCACCGATGGATGCAAGACGTGGGCGCTCCTCTTCACCAATCCAGACGAGGACGGGTTCTTCGACGCAATCCTGAGAACGACGGAGGAGAAACTTTTCGTGCTTGGTGACCCAGTAAAACGCATCTTCGCATTGTTCCAGAGCGAGGATCAAGGTCATACCTGGTATGCGGCAGGCGAGCTCGGCAGAGATGCGCAGGCGGACGAAGCATCTTTCGCTGCGAGCAATTCTGAACTCGCTACATACGGACCATACCTGCTTTTTGGCAGCGGAGGAAGTGCTGTGCACGTTTTCGTTACAGGCACCAAATGCTCGCCGCCGCCCGGAAATCCCAATGGTCCCGCAACAACCAACTGTATCGTCGGATTCCGCTCTTCAGAGGTGCCCATAGTTGCAGGCTCTCCGGCTTCAGGTGTGTTCTCACTCGCTGCACGACAGATTTCGGCCAAAAATGGCATGCTAACCGCCATCGTAGTCGCCGTCGGCGGCGACTACACCAAGGCCAACGACCCCACCGACACTGCCGCTTGGTCTTCCGACGGAGGCGATCACTGGACTGCCGCCGCCAAGCCGCCGCACGGCTATCGCTCCGCCGTCCAATGGTCTGATTCGCTCAAACTCTGGATCACGGTGGGCACGAACGGCTCGGACATCAGCCGCGACGACGGCAAAACCTGGCAGCCGCTCGACAACGGCAACTGGAACGCGCTCTCTCTGCCGTTTGTCGTCGGTCCCGGCGGTCGCATTGCGCGGCTCAACGCCGCCGCTCTGCCCAAACCGTGATTCGACGGAGCAGGGGACTGCCGCACCAAGAAGGATGTCCGGCGGGGATGCCTGCGGGATGGCCGCGAAATGCTCGCGCACGCGGAGCCGGCCCCGCCGCAGGTGGCCGGCAGAATTCCGGCGCGCGGTTTGCAGATAATTTCCTCCCCGGCACGGTAGAATATGGTTAATCGGATGAACCAGACTTTTCCAGCGGCTGCCAGCCAGGCTTCCCGCGCAACGCGGGAACCGAAGTCGCGGGCGCCGATCATCCAGGTGCAGGGCCTGGAAAAGACCTACACCACCGCACGCGGAGCCCTTACCCTCTTCCATGGATTGAACTTGGACGTGCACGCCGGGGAGCTGGTAGCCATCGTGGGCCAGTCGGGCGCGGGAAAGAGCACACTTTTGCACATCCTGGGGGCACTTGATACTCCCACCCAGGGGACGGTACACTGCGCGTCAACCAATGTGACCGCACTTTCGCCGCGGGCGGCGGCGGCCTTTCGCAACCGCGAAATCGGTTACGTATGGCAGTTTCACTATTTGTTGCCGGAGTTTTCGGCGCTGGAAAACGTGGCCATGCCGCTGCTGGCCCGCGGCCAATCGCGGCGCGAGGCGCTGGGGGTGGCGGCAAACTGGCTCAGGGAGGTGGATCTGGAGGATCGCGGCGACCATCGCCCCGGCGAGCTCTCCGGGGGCGAACAGCAGCGCGTGGCGCTGGCCCGCGCCCTTGTGGGCAGTCCCCGGCTGCTGCTGGCCGACGAGCCCACCGGCGACCTGGACGAGATCACGGCGGGCCGCGTCTTCGACCTGTTGCAGCGGCTGCATGAGTCGCACGGGCTCACCTCGATTGTGGTGACCCATAACACGGATCTGGCGGCGCGCTGTACGCGGACTCTGCGTCTGGAGCGTGGACGTCTTGCTGTTTTGGGGCCGCCTCCCCAAACAGGACTTCACCCCGGAAACGTATGAGGAAATTGCACCGTTTCGGGTGGTTTTAGAGTCTGATTAAAGTAAGGGGTCTGGGAACGGGGACGCAAATCCATCCAGGCTCGCGCATGCAGGATGGGAGTCTTCCGGGTTGCGGGAACGCCGGGGACACTCGGGCGGAACAGAGTCCGGAACCATCCTCAAGAGCTGTTCGGGGGCAAGGACGGGATTTTCCAAAGGGGCCTCCGGCGGCGATGTCAAACGCAGGGCGCGTGTGGGTTGGGCTGAAGCCGGCAATTGAACCGGACAGCCACTCCAGCCGATAGCCTTTTGCAAGGGAGAACGCCATGTTCGAACGCTATACGGAGAAGGCGCGGCGCGTGATCTTCTTCGCGCGGTATGAGGCCAGCCAGTTCGGCTCACCCTATATCGAGACCGAGCACCTGCTGCTCGGGCTGCTGCGCGAGGACAAGGCGTTGACCAACCGTTTTCTGCGCTCGCACGCCTCGGTGGAGTCGATCCGCAAGCAGATCGAAGCGCACACCACGATCCGCGAAAAAGTCTCGACCTCGGTGGATCTTCCGCTCTCCAACGAGTGCAAGCGGGTGCTGGCGTATGCGGCCGAGGAAGCCGAGCGGCTGGGGCACAAGCACATCGGGACAGAGCATTTGTTGCTGGGCCTTTTGCGCGAAGAAAAATGTTTCGCCTCGGAGATTCTGCAGGAGCGCGGCCTGAAGCTGGCGCAGATCCGCGACGAGCTGGCCCGCGTGACGCAGGAAAAGGCTCCGCAGCAGCAGCGGCAGCGCGAGTCGAGCCTGCTGGCCGAGTTCAGCCGCGACCTGACCCAGGCGGCCATGGACGGGCAGCTTGATCCGCTGGTGGGCCGCGACAGCGAGCTGGAGCGGGTGATTCAGATTCTCTGCCGCCGCACCAAGAACAACCCCGTGCTGATCGGCGAGCCTGGCGTGGGCAAGACGGCCATCGTCGAGGGCCTGGCGCAGCGCATCGCCGACGGCGAAGTGCCGACCTTCCTGGCCGACAAGCGCATTCTGGGGCTGGATCTTTCGCTCATCGTGGCCGGCACCAAGTACCGCGGCCAGTTCGAGGAGCGGCTCAAGACGATCATGAAAGAGCTGATGGAAAATCAGAACTCCATCGTCTTCATCGACGAGCTGCACACGCTTGTTGGGGCGGGCTCGGCCGAGGGGTCGTTGGATGCGGCCAACATTCTGAAGCCTGCGCTCAGCCGCGGCGAGATTCAGTGCATCGGCGCGACGACTCCGGCCGAGTTCCGCAAGTCGATCGAGAAGGACCGCTCCCTGGAGCGGCGCTTCCAGGCCGTGAAGGTGCCGCCTCCCAACGAGGCCGACGCCATCAAGATCATCCACGGCATCAAGGACCGCTACGAGAAGTTTCATGCCGTCAGCTACACCGATGCCGCTATCGAGTTCGCGGTTTCGCACTCGAACCGCTACATCCCCGACCGCTTCCTGCCCGACAAGGCCATCGATCTGATCGACGAGGCCGGCGCGCGCGTCAAGCTGCGCCAGACCTTGCTGCCCGAGGAGATCACCGAGGTGCAGAAGCGCATCAAGTTCATTGTGCACCGCATGGATTTCGGCCATCGCCAACCACGAGTTCGAGAAGGCCCGCTTCTACTCCGACGAGGAGCGCAAGGAGCGAGAAAATCTACGCGCCCTGCGCGACAAATACCACCTCGACGACTCGGCCGCGGGCATCGTGGGCCGCGAGGACATCGAAGACGTGGTGAGCCGCTGGACCGGCGTGCCCGTCACCAGCATCAAGGAAGAAGAGACGCAGAAGCTGTTGCGCGTGGAAGAAGAGCTGCACAAGCGCGTCATCTCGCAGGAGAAGGCGATCTCGGCCCTGGCTCGCGCCATCCGCCGGTCACGCGCAGGTTTGAAGTCGCCCGCGCGGCCCATCGGCAGTTTCCTCTTTCTGGGCCCCACCGGCGTCGGCAAGACGGAGATGGCACGCACGCTGGCCAACTTCCTGTTCGGCTCTGACAAGGCGCTGATCCGCTTTGATATGTCGGAGTTCATGGAGAAGCACTCGGTCTCCAAGCTCATCGGTTCGCCTCCGGGCTACGTGGGCTACGAGGAGGGCGGCCAGTTGACGGAACGGGTCAAGCGCTCGCCGTACTCCGTGGTCCTGCTCGACGAGATCGAGAAGGCCCACCCCGATGTCTTCAACATCCTGCTCCAGGTCTTTGAGGACGGACAGTTGACCGACGGCCTGGGCAACACGGTCGACTTCAAGAACGTCATCCTCATCATGACGTCAAACATCGGCGCCCGCCACCTGCAGAAGAAGCAGGGCCTCGGCTTCCAGAGTGACCGTGAAGATATCGTCAGCGACAAGATCGAGGAGTTGGTCAAGCAGGAGGTGAAGAAGACCTTCAATCCCGAGTTCCTCAACCGCCTCGACGAGGTCATCCTCTTCCAGTCGCTGTCGGATGCGGACTTGCTCCAGATTGTCGAGCTGCTGGTTCAGCAGTTGAACGCCAATCTGGCGCAGAAGGCCATCACCATATCGGTCACCGAGGAAGCCAAGAAGTGGATTCTCGACAAGACCCTCGTCGACCGCAGCTACGGTGCTCGTCCCCTGCGCCGCGCCCTGCAGCGCTACGTCGAGGACCCGTTGTCGGAGGCTCTCATCGCCGGGCACATTTCCGCGCGCCCGGCCTTCCTCGAGGTCTACCTCGAAGGCAACCAGCTCTTCTATCGCCCGGTCAGCTCGAGCGATGAGAGCACCGGCGATGAGAAGGCGGCGGGCGTTCTGCTCTTCAGCAACTGAGCCCCCTCTGACTCATACACACAAGGCCCCTGGCAAACCCGCCGGGGGCTTTGGTTTTTAAGGCAATTCAGGCTCCCGGTCCGCGGTGATAGGATGGCTCAATATTTTACCCGGAGAGCCCTGCGTCATGAGCGATCTTCCTGAGCCGATCCCCCTCACATCCGAAGAGATCACATCCATCACTCGCCAGACCAACTACGGCACCTGGCGCTTCCAGAATACATGGAAGCCGCTGCACATCGCCGATGCCGAGGGCTGCTGGTTCACCGATGGGGCGGGCAAGCGCTACCTCGATTTCAGTTCGCAGTTGATGTGCGTGAACCTGGGCCACAAGAATCCGCGCGTGGTTGAGTCCATCGCCGAGCAGGCGCGCGAGCTGGCCTACATTGCCCCCGGCCACGCCACCCGCGCCCGCGCCCGTCTCAGTCAAAAACTGCTGGAAGTTCTGCCCGAGGGCCTCAATAAATTTTTCTTCGCCACCAGCGGCACGGAGGCCAATGAAGCGGCCTTCAAAATTGCCCGCATGGTCACGGGCAGGACCAAGATCATTTCGCGCTACCGCTCCTATCACGGTTCGACAATGGGCTCGATTGCGGCCACCGGCGATCCGCGGCGCTGGGCGATGGAGCCGGGCGGCAAAGGGGCGGGCTTCGTCTTCGCGCCGGAGACGAACTGTTATGACTGCCCCATCAAACACACCTATCCCGCGTGCAACATCGCCTGCGCCGACTACATCGAGCACATCATCCGCAACGAGAGCGACGTGGCGGCCCTCCTTCTGGAACCAGTCGTCGGCACCAACGGCGTGATTGTGCCGCCGCCGGAGTACCTTCCGCGCATCCGCCGAATCTGTGACCGATATGGCGTGCTGCTGATCGCCGATGAAGTCATGTCCGGCTGGGGCCGCACCGGCAAGTGGTTTGCCGTCGACCACTGGGGCGTCAAGCCCGACATCCTGGTCACCGCCAAGGGGATCACTTCGGCCTATGTGCCCCTCGGCCTGTGCGCCACCACCACCCAAATCGCCGACTACTTCGAGGATCACTACTTCTCTCACGGCCACACCTACGAGGCTCATCCCCTCACCCTCAGCCCCGCGGTCGCGACGATCGAGGAGATGCAGAGGCTGAAGCTCATCGAGCGGGCGGCTGAACTCGAGCCGTATGTGCGCGGAAAGCTCGAAGCGTTGAAGGAGGAACACCCGTGCATCGGCGACGTGCGCGGCATGGGGCTCTTTTTCGCGGTTGAGATCGTGAAGAATCGCGAGACGAAGGAGCCGTTCAACACCATGCGCGACAAGGTGGAGGGCAAGCCTCTGGTCGTCGATCAGATTGCCGCAAGAATGATGGCCGACGGCGTGGCACAGCAGGCCTGGGTCAGCCATTTCGTCATCGCGCCGCCCCTGATCGTGACGAAGGAAGAGCTTGACCTCGGCATCGCTTCCCTGGACCAGCATCTTGCCATCGCCGATGCGCTGGTGGAGGGATAGAGAAGCGCGGTCACCAGTTGCCGCGGGTACTCGGCGTCTCGTCTGTGTGACTGGGGAGTTCTGCTCGCAGCCTCAATCGAACACCACGGTCTTGTTGCCGTAGCAGAGGATGCGGCGGTCGAGGTGCCAGCGCACGGCGCGGGAGAGGACGACGCGCTCCAGGTCGCGGCCGCGGGCGACCAAATCCTCCACCTGATCCCGGTGGGAGATGCGAGCCACGTCCTGCTCGATGATGGGCCCATCGTCCAGCACCTCGGTGACGTAGTGGCTGGTGGCTCCGATCAGCTTGACTCCGCGGGCATGGGCGGCGTGGTAAGGCTTGGCCCCGGTGAAGGCGGGCAGGAAGGAGTGGTGCACGTTGATGATCGCCGCCGGGTAGCGCGAGACAAACTGCGGAGAAAGAATCTGCATGTAGCGAGCCAGCGCCACCAGGTCGATGTCGTGGCGCGCAAGAAGCTCCAGTTGGCGGGCCTCGGCCTCGGCGCGCGTGGAGGCCGTCACCGGGACGTGCGCGAAGGGGATGCCGTAGAAGGCGGCCAGGTTTTCGACCTCGCGATGATTGGAGACGATGACGGGGATCTCGCAGTCCAGTTCGCCCGCGCGCCAGCGCTGCAGCAGGTCGGCCATGCAGTGCAGATATTGCGAACAGAAGAGCGCCACCCTGGGCCGCCGCGCGCCGGTGCTCAGTTTCCAGCGCATTTCGAGCTCGGCGGCCAGCGGAGCAAACGCCTGCCTGAACCCTTCCAGGTCAAAGCCCGCCGAAGCCTCCGCGCCGCCCTTTTCGCCAGGCCCATTTCCGTGGAGGGCCCACTCGACGCGCATGAAAAACAGGCCCAGGTCGTGGTCCTGGTGCTGGTCGGCATGCAGGATGTTGGCGCCGCGCTCATAAAGCAGACCCGCGACGCGGGCCACCAACCCTTTGCGGTCCGGGCAATCGATGAGTAAAACCGCGGAATCTTTCATACTCTCTTCAGCTTAAGCCATTGCGTCGATATCCGCGGCGCGGGCATAAAAAGACGCCGGGGCAGATTCGCCCCGGCGATGCGCGTGCAACGCAATGAACTCTCAATCGGCCCCAGAGCAGGCGGTCAGGCGGCGGCTTCGCCGCGAGCCTGCGGAGCCGCGCTCAACTGCTGGCGCAGGCTGCCGGCCAGTTCGGCCACCACGCGCAGCTTTTCGGCGACCGGGGTCGGCACTTCGCCGCCCGACAGCGCCAACTGCGAGTGCAGCAGCAGGCCGGCGACGGTACTCTTCAGTTCGGTTTCGATGGCCGCCGTGGCCGCCCGCCGGGCCAGCGTCTGCTCCCGCTCGCGGCGGTGCAGGGCGGCGCGAATCTCGCGAATAAGCCGGGCCGCTCCGGAGAGCGCAAAATTGATCTGCAGGGGAATGGCCAGCCCGGCATGGTCCCAGATGGCCTCGGCCGCGGCCGGATCGCACTCCGCCATGGTCTCGTCCACGACGATGGCGGCAAACTCCTGCCTGCGCAGCGCGGCCAGCGCGGTCTTGCGTCCCTCCGCCACTTCCACATCCATGCCCAGTTGCGCTCCCACTACGGCGGCGCAGTTGCGGGCGCCTTCAATTCCAGTCACCATCAGAATGCTCATTCCTAACTCCTTATTGCGTGCCCGGTCCCATCCTCGCCGGGTTCTGTCTCATTGCGTCTCGCAGAGCGAGTCTCTGTACAAAGCTCCGCCTTGCCCCGATGGCCCCGCCGCGGCAATTCACCGCGGCCGCGGTCCGGAAGGGCTACTCGTCCTGAAGGGGATCGCCGATGCCGTATTCCTTCAGCTTGCGGTAGAGAGTGGTTTTGCCGATGCCCAGCAGCTTGGCCGCCTGCAGCTTGTCGCCGTGCAGGGCGCGAATGGTTCCCAGAATGGCCTGCCGCTCCATCTCGGCCAGCGGCGTCACCTGGTGCGCTTCGCCCGTCTCTTCGGCCGCCCCGGCGGCGGCTGCGGCGCGGTGTGCCGCCAGGCCCTGCTGCTGCAACTGCGTGGGCAGGTCGCCCAGGTGCAGCACCGGCCCGGAGGAGAGCGCACAGGCGCGCTCCACGGCGTTTTCCAGCTCCCGCACGTTGCCCGGCCAGTCGTGGCGCATCATGGTGCGCAGGGCTTCGTCGCTGAGCGTGAACTTGGTGCCATGCTCGCGGCTGATGCGGTCCAGGAAGTGCGCCGCCAGCAGCGGGATATCCTCGCGCCGGTCGCGCAGCGAGGGCAGCCGCAGGTTGACCACGTTGAGCCGATAGAAGAGATCCTTGCGGAAGGTGCCTTTTTCGACCATGGCCGCAAGGTCGCGGTTGGTGGCGGCCACGATGCGCGCCTTGATGGGCACGCGGTGAGTGGCCCCGACCGGGCGGACCTCTTTTTCCTGCAACGCTCGCAGCAGCTTGGCCTGCAGGTCCAGGGAAAGCTCGCCGATCTCGTCCAGAAACACCGTGCCCCCCTCGGCCGAGACCAGCAGCCCGTCCTTGCTGCGGTTGGCCCCGGTAAAGGCGCCTTTCACATAGCCGAACAGCTCGCTCTCGATCAGCGTGGGCACCAGCGAGCCGCAGTCCACCGGCAGGAACGGTTTCTGGCCGTTGGGGCCGTAGGCGTGGATGGTGCGGGCCACCAGCTCCTTGCCCGTGCCGCTCTCGCCCAGGATCAGCACCGGATGGGTGCTCTGGGCGACTTTGGAGAGAATGCGATAGAGCTTCTCCATCTCTCCGGAGCGGCCGATCATTGAGCCCAGCCCCTGCGAAAGCCGCAGCCGCTCGCGCAACTGGCGGGTGGCGGTGTCGGTGGTGTGGTTGGCGGCCGCGCGGTCCAGCACCGTGGACAGTTCGTCGATGGCGAAGGGCTTGGTCAGGTAGTCCGAGGCTCCGCAGCGCATCGCCTCCACGGCCGCATTCACCGATCCGGTGGCGGTCATGGCGATCACCGAGGTCTGCGGGTAGAGCAGCTTGACCTCGGAGACCAGCTCGAGACCCTGACTGCTGCCCCAGGGCAGGTTCACCAGCAGGATGTCGGCGGCGTGGCCGCGCAGCATGCTCCGCGCCTGGCCCATGTCGCCCGTGCTTTCCACCGCGTAGCCCAGGCTGGCGGCAATCTCGGCGCAGGCCGATCGTACCGCGGCATCCGCATCCACGACCAGCAGGTGCAGCCTGATGGCCGGCTCCGCAATTTGAGGGATGAGTTCCATGGCCCTTGTGTAAAGAACTGTTTCGAGCATTGTAAGCGCCTCGTGCTTCCTTGGGTAAATGGGTCTTGTTGCCGGTGACTTTGCGGGCCCTCTTTCAGCGCCCTGTCACCGGGTCCGGACAGGCAGCTCAATCTGGAAGCAGGTGCCTGAGGGGTCGCGGTTGGCGGCGCTGATCCTT
The DNA here is from genome assembly GCA_963716385.1 of uncultured Acidobacteriaceae bacterium. GTDB lineage: Bacteria > Acidobacteriota > Terriglobia > Terriglobales > Acidobacteriaceae > Telmatobacter. The sequence continues at coordinate 3,378,453 of OY970305.1, read as the reverse complement.
CCCCCCGCCCCTTCCACGATGGATCGGGTGATGGACAGGCCAAGGCCGCGGTGCTCGCTTCGCCAGGTAGCCGTTCCGTTGGCCGCGGCGGCCTTGGCGTGGTTGGTGTAGCCGGCCTCGAAGATGCTCTCCAGCGAACCGCGCGGAATCCCCGGTCCGTTGTCCTCGATGTTGAGCGTCAGCCACGGGTCGGCGCCCGGTTCGGTGGGACTCTCCCGCAGGCTCAGGTGGATTCTTCCGCCGGCGGGCATGGCCTCAACGGCGTTTTTCACCAGGTTCACCAGGATGCGGGTCAGGTCCTCGCCGGTGAGCCGCACCGGCAGCGCCCCGGTCGAGGCGTCCAGGGTCAGGGTGAACGCGGTGCCGGCCAGCGCGGCCAGCAGATTGCGGTTGCTGCGCAACTCCTGGGACAGGTCGTCGATCAATGTGGCGGGCAGAGGGCCCCAGTGCTGCTCCCGATGCGGCTGGCCTGCAATCGGCTCAATGAGGGACAGGCCGGCCGCCTGGAACGCGGTACCACCGGAGGCCGTCGCGCCGGGATGCTCCCGGCTGTCCAGGATCATCAATTTCTCCACCAGCCTACGGCTGGCCGCGGCCACCAGTTTCAGCTCGCTTCCGTAATGCAGGAACGGGGTTGCCAGCACCCCAGGCTCCTCCAGAAGGTCACAGTAAAGTCCCAGCGCCGTCACCATATTCCGGGCGTCGTGCGCCACTTCCGCCAGGCTCTCGCCCTTGTTGCCGAGCTTGGCCAGCGTTTCCACCACCGCTTCCACTCGTCTGCGGTCCGTTCCGCTCAATACTGCCGTTTGTTCGATCTCCTGCATTTTCGGCCCCTTTCCTTTCAACCTCTGCCGCGCCTTGCGCTCTCGTGCGCGATTCCCGATCTTGCCTTGGTGGGGGTCTTGAGAGTTTCACTCTCGACCTGCCTTTGGCGGTTCCCATTTCCGTTCCCATCTGGGGGAGTTGTCCTCTTCTAATACACGCAGCGTGCCAAACTCGAACGCCTTTTCTAAACTGCTGATAAGGAATGACTTCCATTACAACTTCCGTGTAGGGAGGGGGCTTGTTTCATGGGGCACTCTGTCCCAAAATGGGCTTGGATGGGGGAGACTGTCGAAGCTATCTGACGTATTGTCAATAATTTACGTAGATGGTCCTGATTCGGGCGGCGAAAAGGCCAAATTCCCATCCTGAAACTGGCTCTTTCCCGTTCCCGGCCGGGCCCGGTCCGGCCATCCCGTACAATCCCCCTATGAACGCTCCCGGCACATCTTCTTTCTTCCGTCCCGGCGGCCGGACGCCTGTCCAGCTCCGCCCCCTCGTCCTCACTCCGGGCTTTGTCCAGACCGCGGAGGGCTCGGTTCTGGTTTCTTTCGGCAACACCCGGGTGCTGACCAACGCCACCATTGAACAGGGAGTGCCGGGCTGGCTGCGCAACTCCGGCCGCGGCTGGGTCACGGCCGAATACGCCATGCTGCCCCGGTCGACCGTCACCCGCACTCCTCGGGAGAGCGAGCGGGGCAGGATCGGGGGGCGGACGCACGAGATTCAGCGGCTGATCGGGCGGAGTTTGCGCGCCGTGGTGGACATGAAGGCGCTGGGGGAGCGGACCGTGATTCTGGACTGCGACGTGATCCAGGCCGACGGCGGCACGCGCACGGCGGCGATCACGGGCGCGGCGGTGGCGCTGGCCCTGGCGCTGAACGCGCTGGTCAAGGCGGGCACGCTGAAGGAGTCGCCGCTGAAGCAGCTGGTGGCGGCGACCTCGGTGGGGATTGTGGATGGGGCGGCGCTGCTGGACCTTTGCTATGAAGAGGATTCGCAGGCCGAGGTGGACATGAATGTGGTGATGACCGAGGACGGCGGCCTGATCGAGACGCAGGCCACGGCGGAGAAGGGCAGCTTCAGCCGCAGCCAGCTGGATGGGCTGATCGATCTGGCGGAGGCGGGGATCAAGGAGATTTTCGCGGCACAGAGAGCGGTGCTGGGGCAGTAAACGCCGGTTTCGGCGGCTTGACGGAGCGGCAAGGGCCAGGCTGCCGTGCGGGAGTTTTCTCTAAGTGATTGATATTTTATGTAGTTAGAATTATCTGCAAAATTTCTGTGGAAAACAAAAATAAATAAGGGGGGTAGGGGGGTACCCTGCCGGGGTGCGGACCGGGACAGGGCGGACCCTGGGGCCCGGCGGCGGCTCGGCTGTAGCTCTCCATTGCCATTGTGCGCCGGGGAGGGGTAATTTTGTGCAAGGCGGGGAGGGGGGATTTGGGTTTCCCAGGTCGCGAAGGTGGGAGCGGGGGCGCGCGGCCCTTCCTCCTAACTTTTTGGCAACGGGGCTGGTCGAGGTTCGTGCTTTCCCACCCTTGAATCAAAGAACGATTCAAGGATGGGGCACCCACTTCATGGGCTGGGCTAGGGCGGGCCACCCGCCCGCTTGCCTTTCATGGACTACGAGGTCACTCCAATTGCGGATTGGCGGGACGAGGAAAGTGCCACCATCCCCGGTCCCCAAAGGCCAGGGACCGGGGGCACCCTCATTTGGTTGGAAGATGTCATCGGGACCGGGGCCACCCGCCACAAATGGCGACTTGCGTCATAGCCACATGCCCCGGAAAGCGGTCTGTGAAAGATCAGTGTTTAAGATGAGGCGGGTTCCTAATCTCGGGCTTGAAGCCTTCTGGATCGCTATTTATTCCGAATTCCCGATAACGTCCAACCGACTTGTCCCATGCAATTTGAGTCGGAAGCGCCTCCATGTCTGTTTTGCCACCTTTCAGCAGATAGCTGAAATTCAGCACAAACGCCCTTTTCCCATCATCACGTTGGTCTGCGAGAACTACACGGTAGCCATAAAAAGGTGCTGAATCGTCTATGTAGTCTATTCCGATGAATCCAGCTTGGTTCTTGATCTGCTTGGAGACACTCAATGCCGCCTTCCAGCCGGACACCTCGTGACGTAATACAACAAGTTGAGAAATGTCCACACCGGTTCGCTGGTCACTCGTATTCCCGGATCGAAGAATGGCAACTGATTCCAGTACATTTGCGTCGTTCAAAGCGCCACATTTTAGGACTTCGGCGTGTTCGCCCAGAATCTTCTTGGCCGCAGTGATGCACTCTTGGCTCTGCTGAGTAACAGGTGAGACTACCGAACTGTTGTTCGCGTTCTGAGCGACCCCCAAGGTTGAGCAACCGAAAACAATGCATAGTCGGGCTATGGCTAGGAATAGCTTTTCGCAAAAACTTCCATGTTTCATTATCGATTTCCTCTCCTCCACGCCCCGGCCCGCTACGCCGTTTTGCAACTTATTCTGTTCGGTTTCTTAGCCGGGAGACTACTGACAGGTCACCTTTCCATCCGGACCAGTAGCGCAACTCGTAGCACTCACATTTGCCTGGGGCTCAGCGGGTGGTTGATCTGAAAATAGGGACGAAACCCAATTCGTAAATCTTTGCCACGCGTTCGGCTTGTTAGAATTTGATGTCGATGAATGACCATTCTCTATTGATCGCCCAAGTCCAGCAAACTTCTCGCCTCCGAGTTTTGGATTGTTGATCTTGATGTAATATGGCTTGACCTTTTCGCCTGGTTTTGGCGCGTGAACAAAGTACACCTTCCCATCGCGTATATCTACGACAATGCCGGTATGCACAATCGTTCCGCTATCGTTTGCGAAGAAAATAGCGTCGCCGGGCTGGGCATTGTTGATATCCGTTGACCATTGACCTGCACCATTGTTCTGAAACTCACTGGCCTCATTTGCTGCCCCGCCCCCTGGACCATTCACCGAAAGATTCATCACGCTATCTGGATCAGATTTCCATACGTCCGCAACAAGTCCAGAGCAATCGAGGCCGGTTGCTTCAGAGTGACCTCCCGACTTGTATGGAATATTCTGTGTCGTAAGCTGAATGGCTTTCAGTACACGATCCTCTGGAGTCTCTCCCTCTGCGTCCGTGTAGCGAAGTGGATTGTTCAGGGCATAGTTGTACATATTGAGGTACTGTGGATTTTCAAGCTGCCACGGACCCGGATCAGGGCTCATAAACCGGCCCATTGCTGATGAGTAGTACCTGGCCCCGAAGTAGTCGTTACCGGATTCTGTATCCCGTTCTTTGCCGGTGAAGTGGAGGGGATTGCCGTCGTCGCCGCCGGAGGCGGAGGCGGAGGCGTTCGGGTCGGAGAAGCAGTTCAACTGGTCGCCGAAGGGGAGACTCTGACAATCGGTCTCCGGCTGGCCGAGGTTGGTGAGGTTGCCGCTGAGCTGCATGCGGCGCGTGCCCAGCGGGTCGGTGAGGTGGAAGTGCAGCGCAGGCTGACTGCCAGCGAGGTCATAGGTGGCAATCAGCTTGCCGGCGGCGTAGACGTTGGTGCGCTGCCAGGAGGCCACGCCGGCGGTGACGGAGAACTGGGTCAGCTCTTCGCCGGAGGGGCCGAGGACGTAGCTCTGAGTGAACTGGAAGCCGTTGTGCGGCACGCCATTCGTATTGAGCGAGAGATCGCAGCTCATGGTGGTGAGGCTGCCCTTGGCGACGCGGTTGCCGTCGGCGTCGTAGAGGTAGCCGGTATAGGTGGAGTTGCCGGGGATGGGCGTGCTCTGAACGGCGCAGACGCGCCCCTCGGCGTCGTAGAGGTACGAGTTGACCCCGTCGTTGGTCACGTTGCCCGCCGCGTGGTAGACCTGCACCATGCGAACATCCTACATCCCGGGTCCCAAAGGCGGGACCCTTCGACTTCGCTCGGGGCAGGCTCTGGCGCACCGGGGTTGGGTTCATCTGCCTGTTGGAAGACATGGGCGAGCCGGCCATCCTGGTTCTACTCTGTCGTCACAATGGGCAGCTCGATGGAGCTGGCCTGGCCGGGGGCGTGGTAGATGCGCTGGGTGGCTTTTTTGTAGTCCTCCGGCTTGGCCCAGAAGATGTTGGGGACAAAGGTCTGTGGATTCCTGTCATAGAGCGGGAACCAACTGGACTGCACCTGCACCATGATGCGGTGGCCGGGGAGGAAGACGTGGTTGGCCGGGGGCAGGGCGAAGCGATAGGTGAGGGGCTGGTTGGGCGTAAGGGCCTCGGGTTTTGCAAAGCTCTGGCGATAGCGGCCGCGGAAGATGTCCATGCCGATGGGGAGCTGATAGCCGCCCAGGTTGGGTTCGCCGGCCACCTCGTCGGGGTATACGTCGATGAGCTTGACGACCCAGTCGGAGTCGGTGCCCGAGGTGGAGGCGACGAGGTTGACCATGGGCTGGCCGGTGATGTGGACCGGCGCGGTGAGCACGTCGCTGGTGTAGGTGAGCACGTCGGGGCGGCCGGAGGCCTCGCGCTGGTCGTCGACGAGCCACTGGGGCCAGGTGAGGGGCAGGTCATAGCCGATGGGCTGCGAGGGCCGGGCGCGGTAGGGGACGGGATGGGCGGGGTCGGAGACGTAGGAGTCGAAGATTTCGGGCTGGGAGTCGGCGGCTGAGCCGGGCTGCGTTGCCGCCCCGGACGCGTCTGGCGGTGGCAGGGTGAAGGCGAGCTTGAGGCCGGGCTCGAGGTAGAGGGGCTTCATTGCCGGGGCTGCGGGCCAGGCGGGGAGGCGCTGCCAGCGGTTGACGCCGGTTTCAAAGGTGGTGACGGGCGCGATGGGATCGGCGGGGGCGTCGTCCTGGAGGTAGTGGTTGAGGAAGGGCAGCAGGACGTGGAGGCGGAACCAGGTGCCGGTGTCGGAGCCGAAGCGAATGGCGCCGAGCGAGTCGGCGGGCTCGATCTCCTGGCCGTGATGCCAGGGGCCGAGGACGAGAAAGACCTTGTCGTTGTCCTTGTCGAGGGGCTTGATGGCGTTGTAGACGGCGACGGCGCCGTAGATGTCCTCCTGATCCCAGAGGCTGTGGACGAGCAGGATGGGCACCTGGAGGCCGTGCGCGCTGAACTGCCGGGCGAGCAGCTTGTCCATGGCCTGATCGGACCAGAACGAATCGTAGCTGGGGTGGTCGAGGACCTTCTTCCAGAAACCGATCTGTTCGAGGCCGTGCTCCCTGCCCAGTTCGCCCGCGGACCCGGCGCGCATGTACTGGTCGTAGTCGTCGAAGGTGGAGGTCCACCACTTGGCGGTGTTGGCGCGGGTGCCCGCCTGCTCGTAAATGTAGGGCATGTTCTGCTGGCGGAAGGCGCCGTTGTGGAACCAGTCGTCGCCCATCCAGCCATCGACCATGGGGTTCATGGGCACGGAGACCTTGAGCGCGGGGTGAGGGTTGACGAGCGCCATGAGGGGCAGGAAGCCGTCGTAGGAGATGCCGAGGATGCCGACTTTGCCGTTGGTTTCGGGGATGTTTTTGATGAGCCAGTCGATGGAGTCGTAGGTGTCGGTGGCCTCGTCGACAGGGGTTGGATTGAGGGGGCCGTGGAGGGGGCGGTTCATCACGTAGTCGCCCTCGGAGCCGTATTTGCCGCGGATGTCCTGAATGACGCGGATGTAGCCGCCCTGGAGGATGACGTCGGTGGCGTTGTCATAGCCGTAGAGATTGGGCCCGAGGTGGGAACTGGCGGCGTGGGTGGTGAGAGCGTCGGCGGAGTATGGCGTGCGAGTGAAAAGGATGGGCGCGTGGGTGGCGCCTTTGGGGACGAGGATGACGGTGTGGAGCTTGACGCCGTCGCGCATGGGGATCATGGCCTCGCGGCGGGTGAAGTCAAAGGTGACGGTGACGGGCACGAGGACGGCAGGGGTTTCGCTGGGGTAGTCGGGATAGAGGGGCTTGCCGGGGTCGGGCGGATTGGTTTGTGCGGCGGCGGCGAGGGTGAGCGCGGCAAGGGCGGCGGAGAGGGCGAGGCGAAGGCTGAGGCGCGGCATGGATTGAAGCTCTCAAAGAAGAGGCGCGGGGCGCAAGCGAAAAGCGACGCCGCGGGCGCGCTGTGATCTCTCGCACACTTTTCGATTGCGCGCCTCTGCTACCATAAGGTTGATTGGAGTTCCTGCCGCCCGACAGGCTGATTTGCTGCCCGCAAGGGTTCGAGCGCGGCGGCGGGAGCCAACCTGAGAAGGAGAATTCCTATGCCTCTAGTCTCCATGCGGCAACTGCTCGACGAGGCCGCCAAGGGCGGTTACGGCGTCGGCGCATTCAACGTCAACGATATGGAACAGATCCAGGCCATCATGGAGGCCGCGAAGGAAACCAATTCGCCGGTGATCATCCAGGCCAGCCGGGGCGCGCGCGCCTTCGCTCAGGATCGCTACCTCTACCACCTCATTCTGGCTGCCAGCGAGCTGTACCCGGAAATTCCGATCGCCATGCACCAGGACCACGGCAACAGCTTTGAAACCTGCAAGAGCGCCATCGAGCTGGGCTTTACCAGCGTGATGATGGACGGCTCGCTGAAGGCCGACGGCAAGACCCCCTCGACATTTGAAGAGAACGTGGAAGTGACCCGGCGCGTGGTCGAGTTCGCCCATCCCCGCGGCATCACCGTGGAAGGCGAGATCGGCGTGCTGGGCGGCGTGGAAGACGGCCACGGCGCGGGCGGCAGCGGCCTGGAGCACATCACGGACCCCGACCAGGCGGTCGAGTTTGCCGAGCGCACCGGCGTGGATGCGCTGGCCATCGCCATCGGCACCAGCCACGGCGCATACAAATTCAGCAAGAAGCCGGACGGCTCGGTGCTCAAGATGGATGTGCTGATCGCCATCCACAAGCGCCTGCCCAACACCCACCTGGTGATGCACGGCAGCTCGTCGGTGCCCAAGGATCTGCAGGACATCATCAACAAGTACGGCGGCAAGCTGAAGGAGACCTGGGGCGTGCCGGTCGAGGAGATTCAGCTCGGCATCCGCAACGGCGTGCGCAAGGTCAACGTGGACACCGACAATCGCCTGGCCATCACCGGGGCGATTCGAAAAGTGTTGTGGGAGACGCCGGAGAAGTTCGACCCGCGCGACTACATGAAGCCGGCGCGCGAGGCGATGCAGAAAGTGGTGGCCCTGCGCATGACCCAGTTTGGCCAGGCCGGGCATGCCGGCGACTACAAGCCCATCCCGATCGCCGAGATCGCCAAGGGCTACGCCGACGGCACGCTCACGACCAAGCCGCTGGTGGCCGCAAAGTAGATCCGGCAGCATCTGTCTTGGAGTAGAAAAAAGGCCATTCCGCATCCGCGGCGTGGCCTTTTTCTTTCCGTGCCGAGGCGTTGCGCGGCGGCGGGGTTCGATGCAGGGGGTTATCCTGTTAAAAAGCCCCCACTGCGCCGGACGAGCAGCGTGGCGCCTCGGCCAAACGGATCCGGCCATGGCTGGGAAGCAAGGACACATGAAGGAAATCACACCGAGAAGAGTCGAGCTGTTCGATACCAGTCTTCGCGACGGGATGCAGCAGCCGAACATTGAAATTTCAGTACCCAACGCGGTCGGCTTCCTACAACGGATGGCCGCGTTTGGCGTCCACTATGCGGAGATTGGTTTTGCCGGCGCCAACCAGTTTGTCGGCGATCTGACCCGCGCTCTTCATGGGGCGGACACGGGCGCCATGAAGCTGGCCCTGTTCGGCAGGACGCGCGGCGGCGGCGCCAGGGTGCAGGACTGGCCCGACGCGCAGTTCATCGTCAGCCACAGAGAGCGCATTCCGGTGGCGGTGATTGTCGCCAAATCGAGACTGCTGGATGTGGTGAAGTCCCTGGAGATCACTCCGCAGGAAAACCTGCTCATGGCGTATGAAACCATCGCCTATCTTCAGGACCAGGGGCTGGAAGTGATCGTGGACTTTGAGCACGCGATGGATGCGGCCTGCGGGCGGCGGGAGAACGGCGAGAGCTGCGACGCCGGTTTCCGCAAGCAAAGCCTGGACTACTTCCACGAGATGGTCGCGCAATGCGTTTTGCAGAAGGTGAGCCGGCTGGTGATCTGCGATACCACCGGCGGCGCGAGCCCCGAGGAAGTGGCGCAGGTGATCGGCGGCCTGACGCTGGATTATCCGGAGAGCAGATTCGGATTTCACGGCCACACGGACCGCGGTCTTGGAATTGCCAATTCGCGCGCGGCGATTCTTGCCGGCGCGGTGCAGGTGCAAGGCACGCTGCTGGGCACCGGAGAGCGCTGCGGCAACGTGAACCTCACCTCGGTGATCGGCGGCATGCAGCTGCGCGGCGAAGCTGAGTTTGTCTCGCCCGAATCACTGGCCGGGCTGACCAGCCTGGCCCACGCGGCGTACGCGGCCTTCGGGCTTGAGGTGCCGCACGGCGCGCCGATTGTGGGCACGGGCGCGTTTGGCACCTGGGCCGGCATGCACGGCAGCAGCGAGCGGAAAAACCCGGGCGCGTATCTCTGGTGCGACCCGGCGCGCGTCGGAGCCATTCCGGTGATCGGCGTCAACAGCCAGTCGGGGAAGGCCAACATCATTCTGCTGTCGCAAACGCTCGGCGTTCCGCTGGACTCGGCGCAGGCGCAGGAGTTTCTCGACGCCAACCAGGCGATGATCGAAGGCGGCGGGTTCACGGCCAGCGAGGTATCGTTCCGCCTGGCCTGCATGAAGGTGGTCAAGACGCTGCACAATCGCTTCAGCGTGAAGAGCTGGAGAGTTCTGGACGAGTCGGACGAAACCAGGAACCGCTACGTGCAGGCCTCGATGCTGTTGTCCATCGGCGACTCCATCGTCGCTTCCACCCGCGCCGAGGGCGCGGGTCCGGTGGATGCGCTGACGAAGGCCATGCGGCACGAACTGGAGAAATGGTATCCGGCCATCGCGCGGATGCGTCTGGGCCGGTTCACCGTCACCGCCATCGACGTATCGGCGCACGACACCGCGGCCCACGTGCGCGTCACGGTGAGCTTCCACGCCGACGGGCACGAGCCGTGGGTGACGGCGGGCGTGAGCAGCGATTTGAATCAGGCCGCGCTGATGGCCATCGTGGACGGCTTCCATTACTGGCTGCTGCAGAATCCTGAATAGAGCCAGTTCACACTGCCGGAGCGGCGGCAATTTTCATTCATGGCGGGAATACTTTAGAGCGCGGGCGCGGCGGAGGGTTCGCGCACGGGGACGGCGAGGCCGTTCGTCTCCTGGTCCTTGTACTGCAACTGGTAGAGCTTCCAGTAGAGGCCGCGCTGCGCCAGCAGTTCCTGGTGCGTGCCCATCTCGCGCAACTGGCCCTTGTGCATCACCAAGATCGTGTCGGCGCGCTGCACGGTGGACAGGCGATGGGCGATGAGCACGCTCGTCCGGCCCTCGACCATGCGTTCCAGGGCGCCGCGGATACGCAGCTCCGTGTCGGTGTCCACGCTGGATGTTGCCTCATCCAGAATGAGGATGCGGGGATTGTAGGCCAGCGCGCGGGCAAAGTTGATGAGCTGCTTCTGGCCGGTGGAGAGCGAGCTGCCGCGCTCTCTGACCGGCTCGTCGAAGTTGTGGGGCAGGCTCTCGATAAAGTCCAGCACGTTGACGTCGCGCGCCGCGCGGCGCAGGTCTTCCTCGGTAATGGCGTCGTTGCCGAAGCGAATGTTCTCGGCCAGGGTGCCGGTAAAGAGGAACGGGTCCTGCAAGACCACGGCGAAGTGGCGGCGCAGCGCGGTCAGGTCCTGGGCGCGCAGGTCTACGCCGTCGAGGAGAATCTGCCCTGCGGTCACGTCGTAGAAGCGCATCATCAGGCTGGTGAGGGTGGTTTTGCCGGCGCCGGTGTGGCCCACGATGGCCACGGTCTGGCCGGGCTCGATGGTGAAGGAAACATCTTTGAGAATCCACTCGACGCCGTGGATGGCCGGCGAGATCGGCGGAGCTGGCCCGAGCGTGCGGCGGCGCGCTCGACGGCGGACCTTCTGCTCGGCGATTGAGCTTTTGATAAGTGAACCAGACGTGGCGGAACTCGATGCGGTTGGAGCCGTCGCCCGGCTGCGGATGGGCGGGGCTGACGATCTCCGGCGCGGTGTCGAGCAGCTTGAAGATGCGCTCGCAGGCGGCCATGGCGGCCTGCAGGATGTTGTACTTGTCGCTCAAATCCTGAATGGGCCGCCAGAAGCGCTGCGAGTACTGTTGAACATGGCCAGCACGCCGATGGTGACCGAGCCGGAGAGCACGCCGAAGCCGCCGCGCCAGATGACCAGCGCGATGGCCACGGCGGAGAGCAGTTCGACGGCCGGGTAGTAGAGGGCGTAGGCGAAGATGGTGTCTTTGAAGGCGATCATGTGCAGCCGGTTGACGGCTCTCGAAGTCGCGTAGGCGCGCTCTTCGCGGTTGAAGAGCTGCACCACGCTCATGCCGCTGATGTGCTCCTGGGTGAAGCTGTTGATGCGGGCGATGGCGGCGCGGACGCGGCGGTAGCTTTCGCGCACGTGGTCGCGGAAGAGGCGGGTGACGATGAGGATCAGGGGCAGCACGGCAAAGGCCAGCAGGGCCAGCCACCAGTTGATGCTGAGCATGACGATGGCCATGATCGACAGGGTGAAGAAGTCGTCCACGATGGCCAGGATGCCGCCGGTGAACATCTCGTTGATGGCGTCGACGTCGGAGGTGATGCGGGTGACCAGGCGGCCCACGGCGTGGCTGGTCAAAGAAGCCGACGTGCATGCGCTGCATGTGGCGGAAGATGTCGCGGCGCAGGTCGAACATGATCTTCTGGCCGGTCCACTGCATGAGGTAGGTCTGGATGAATTCAAAGAGATAGGCGGAGACCAGGGTGACCAGGTAGATGGCGGCCAGGGCGGTGACGCCCTGCATGGGGTCGACCGGAAGGCGGCGCGTGAGCCAGTTGGTGGCGGGGCTGGGCTTGCCGATAAGGTAGCGGTCGAGGGCCACCTTGACGAGGTAGGGCCCGGCGACGTCGCTCATCGATTTGAGGGTGACGGAGACCGAGGAGACGGCCGCCTGCCACCAGTAGGGGCGCAGATAATGGCCCAGCCGGCGCATCAGCCGCGAGTCGTAGACCTTGCCGACCGGCTCCTCGTCCGCCTTGCGGGGGAGCACGGGCGCGGGCTCGGGCTGGGTGGTCTGCTGCTGTTGTTTGTCGGCCATGGGCTGGGTGGGGTTCGGCTTCCGTTTCTATTGTACGGGCGGGGCGGGGAAGAGATGAAGCGCGGAGCGAACGGGCAGTTTGAAGCGGCCCGCTCACTGCGTGCGCACAAACTCGAACTGGCGCTGATTGGCGGCCTGGTGGGGGAAGGTGTTCAGCACGAAAACACTCAGCTCCGCGCCCTGAGGCGAGAGGGTCACAGTCGCGACACGGCCTTTTTGGTGCTTGCCGGATGCCTGCACCGGGCTCCATGACGCAGTCGCTTTCTGGCCATCGGATTTGGCCCGCTGTACGCTCCAGTCGCAATCCACGGGCTGGCATTTGGCCCACGCGTGAATGACGAGCGCGCTGCCATCGGCGGAGATTTCCAGCTTCTCCAAGCCGTTGTCGGCTTCGGGCGTGGGATTCGTCCAGGTCCCCACCAGCGGATTTTTCGGCACGGCGGCGGGGACGGCGGCTGGAGCACCCTGAGGCGCCTGGGGCACGGCTGTCTGGGCCTGCACGGGCTGCGACTGAGCCGCGTTGGCATCGGAGGGGATCTTCGGCTTTTTGTGCGATTGCACGGCAAAGAACCCGACGGCCGCGATGGCCAGCACCGCCCCTATGGCAATTCCTGCAAACAGGGGCGTCTTTGACGACCTGGCCGGAGCGGGCTCGTGGGCCGGAGGGTTGGCGGGCGGCAGTTGCACGGAGACGGTGGCATGGACCGGCTCGGTGCTCGTGGCGCTGGTCGCACTGACGTACTTTCCCAGCGCGTCGATCAGCAACTGTACGTCGGAGTTCCAGCGCTGGTGGGTAATTTCCGCGTTGTTGCGAAAGGCCAGGTCCTTCAGATTGTCGGGCAACTGGTCGGGGTGCGGCATATTGGCGCCATGCACCAGCACGGGGATGACGGGGATGTCTCGGGCCAGCGCGGAAGCGACTTCAAGCCGGACAAAATCGTTGGGGTCCTGAAGGCGCGGCTGCCCCGAGGCGCCGGTGACGGAGGTCCAGGCGGGGCCGATCATGGCCAGCAGCACGCCGCAGGTGGCGACGTTGTCATCGATCACCTTGCGAAAATCCAGCCCCGGCTTGATGTCGGTCACGTCCATGAAGACCGATCCTGCGCCGAATGTCCGGACGAGGTCGTCAAACAACCGGCCCGCTTCGCCTTCGGTGTCGTCGCGGCGGTAACTGATGAAGATTGCGCGCGCCATAACTCTCCTCGCAATTTTTGAAGATTCCGCAGGATTCAGCCGCTGCCAGAATAGGGGTTTGCGTGGGAATGAGCAATCGAAATCAGAGGGCGAGCAAACCGGGAGTTGCCGGCGCTGCTGCGCTCGACACCCGCGCTCCATTGCACTAGGCTCGAAGCGTGGGCTTTCAGGACTTTCTCGGCAACTCGGCCACCGTAACCCATCTGCGCGAGAGCGTGCGCGCCGGGCGTTTTCCCCATTCGCTGATTCTGGCCGGGCCCAAGGGGGCGGGCAAGTACACGCTGGCGCTGATGCTGGCGCGGGCGGTGAACTGTCTTGAGCGGGCCGAGAGCGACGGGCTGCCGGATTTTTGCGGCGTCTGCTCGAATTGCGCCCGCATCGGCGACGCGGCCAACCTGGAGGAGCGCGTGGCTGAGGCGGTGGCCGCGCGCGAAGAGATGCGCGACGCCGACAAGCGCGAGACGCGCATCCTGATTCAGACGCACCCGGACGTGCTGATTGTGCCGCCTGACCCGCCGCAACTGCTGATCAAGATGGGGCAGGTGCGGCAGGTGATTCACGTGGCCTACTACCGCCCGCCGGTCGAGGCGCTCCGCACCTTCACGATCTTCACCTCCTCGGCGTTCATGAAGGAGGCGGCCAACAGCCTGCTGAAGGTTTTGGAGGAGCCGCCGGAGCATACGTCGCTGATTCTGCTGACCGAGAATCCTCAGGAGCTGCTGCCGACGATTCGCTCGCGGGCCATTGTGCACCGGCTTGGGGCGCTGCCGGCCGCGGAGCTGGAAACGCTGCTGGCGCGGCGGCGGCCGGAGCTGAAGGCGCAGGAGCGGGCCCTGGCGGCGCGGCTGGCCGAGGGCGCCGTGGGCCGGGCGCTGACGCTGGACCTGGGCGCGTACGTGGCCAGCCGCCAGGATGCGCTGGTGGTGCTGCGGACCGCGCTGCGGGAGCCGGATTATTCGCAACTGTTCCACGCCACCGAGAGCTATCGCGCCGGCGCGGACGGGCAGGAGAAGACGATTCACCTGCTGCGGGCGCTGGGCAGCCTGGTGGAGGACCTGTTGCTGGTGGTGGCCGGAACACCGGGGCTGGTGCGCAATGTGGACATGGCCGCCGAGCTGGAGCGGCTGGCGCAGGGGCTGACCGTGGACTGGATCGACGGGGCGGCGCGGGCGCTGGGGCAGGTGGAGCAGGGGATGCGGCGCAACCTGCTGCGTTCGCTCTCGCTGGACGCGATGGCGGTGGGGCTGGGAGAGCGCTGAGCCTAGGGTCAGGTCGCTGTGTGATTCCTCTCTTGCGAAACTGAGAAGCCGCAGCCCTGGGGCGCAGAGCATCGTTCAGGTTGCTGCCGGCTGCGGAGCAATAGATGCAGGCCCAGTGGAACCTCTGAGGGAAAAAGACAACCCCAGCGGGGCGGTGGGCATGTTTTGGTTTAGAATCAGGCAAACCTATCTACCGGAAACCAGCATCTCAACTGGAAAGCAACGATTGCACCGGAAAGCAACAGCGAGCAGAGCTTTCGCGGCAAGGCATTTTCATCTTTGCCGATTCCAGAGCGTGGATAGGCAGTGTTCCCGGGCCAATTTGTCTCAAGCTGCGATATTGCAGGCAGGCGGCCGGGCAGAGGTTTGCGTTTTCAGTTTTGTGTTTTGCGTCCGTTTCAGCTTCGAGCGCCACTTTCCCCAGGGAGAACCGCACCGATGATTACTCATGCAGCCCTGACCCGCATGGAAGTCGAACCCGGCACGGCAGCCACACTGCCCGTCCCGCGCAATGGCAGGAAGCCCCCTCAGTCGCTGCCCTTCCGCTCGACGGTGCAGGAGGTTGAGGCGGAGGCCGCGTACCGGAACGCAGAACTGTTCTATCTGCAGAAGCAGATTCAGGCGCAGACCCCGATGGTCATTGTGCTGACGGATGGCGCGCGGGTGGAGGGCTGCATCGAGTGGTACGACCGGCGGGTGCTGAAGGTGCGCGGCCGCGAGAAGACTCTGATCTATAAATCCGCCATCAAGTACATGCACAAGCTGGGCGACAGCGGGCAGTAGGGCACTATTCTCCCGCAGAATGGGCGGCCTTGCGCAGGCGGTCGCGGATAGCTGCGCCCACGCCGGCGGCGGGCGGCAGGGGGCAGAGGATCACGGTGCAGCCCTGGGCGTCGAGGGCGCGCAGGCCGGCGTACAGCGCGCGCGCCAACTCGTCGGGCGCGTCCCAGCGGCCCCAGGGAAAGACGGCCGCGGGGGCCAGGCCCGCAAGCGGCGCCGCGGCGGCCAACTCGGCGGGGAGCATCAGGCCCAGGCGTTCGCTGGAATGGAGCGCGGCGGCTTCGGCGAGGCGGCGCGGCAGCTCGTCCAGCGGGGCCTCGACCAGAACCAGGCGGGCGCGGGGGGCGTAGTGGCGCAGGCCGACGCCGGGCGAGGGAAGTGCTTCCCTGGGCGTGGGTTGCAGCGGTTCGCGGCCCTGAAAAACCTCGACGGGGCCAGCGGTGTCTCGAATCTGGACCGTCGTGATGGCGCCAGGGCGGTAGATCAGCATGGGACTCCGGCAGGGGTCGAGGACGGTGGACTCCACGCCGTGGTGGGTTGGGCCGGCGTCGAGGATGGCGTCGATGCGGCCGTCGAGGTCTTCGAGGACGTGGGCGGCGGTGGTGGGGCTGATGTGGCCGAAGGTGTTGGCGCTGGGCGCGGCCACGGGCACGCCGGCCTGGCGGATGAGCTCGAAGGCGACGGGATGCGCGGGCATGCGAACGCCGACCAGGGGGCGGCCGGCGGTGACAGCGTCCGGGACGGCGGCCGAGCGGGGCAGCAGCAGGGTGAGCGGGCCGGGCCAGAAGGCGGCCATCAGCTTGCGCGCGGGCTCGGGGATTTCGGTTACCAGCGCGTCGAGCATGGGGTTTTGAGCCACTGGCCCGGCGATGTGGACGATGACCGGGTCCCAGGCGGGGCGCTGCTTGGCGGCGAAGATGCGGGCCACGGCGGCGGGGTCCAGGGCGTTGGCGCCGAGGCCGTAGACGGTCTCAGTGGGCAGGGCGACGAGGCCGCCGGCGCGCAGAATCTCCGCGGCCTGCGCGAGGTCCCGGCGGGCCTCGGGGCGATCGAGATGGGCGGGGTCCACGGCCAGGCGAAGAGTCTTCACGGTTCTATTGTCGCCGGTTGCGGGCTGCGCCGCCAGCTGCCGTATACTCACTGCTTACCATGGGCATCGAGACGGAGATCAAATTCCGGGTGAACGATCTGGCGGGGCTGGCCGCGCGGCTGCGGGCGGCGGGGTTTCGCCTGGAGACGCCGCGGGAGTTCGAGAGCAACGTGCTGTACGACACGCCGGACCGCCGGATGCGGGCGCGCACGGAGATTCTGCGCATTCGCCACTACGACGGGCGGTGGACGGTGACGCACAAGCGGCTGCCCGACGCGGGGCCTGGGGAAGACACGCACAAGCACCGCGTGGAGACGGAGACCGAGATGGCCGACGGCGAGGCGCTGGCCGAGGTGTTTCTGGCGCTGGGTTTGGTGGCGGCGTTTCGCTATGAGAAGTGGCGCACGGAATGGTCCGACGGCGAGGGCCACTGCGTGGTGGACGAGACGCCGATCGGCAACTTTGCGGAGCTGGAGGGCGCGGCGGAGTGGATCGACCGCGCGGCCGAGCGGCTGGGCGTGGCGGCCTCCGAGTACATGACGCTGAGCTACGGGCGGCTTTTCGAGCAGTGGCAGGCAGAGCACCGCTCGACGGCTCAGGATTTGACGTTCGAGGCGGTAGCGGTGGCGGCGGCGAGCGGCGCACGTTAGGCGCCGCGTCTTCAATGCAGATGTTTCTTCGCTTCTACTGATCGGCGCCGTGGCACTTTTTGTACTTTCTTGCCGGAGCCGCAGGGGCAGGGATCGTTGCGGCCGACCTTTTCGCCGGTGCGGCGCTGGGTGGGCTGCGCTGGATTCACCGGCTCCGGCGCGGGCTGGCGGCTTCCAGCTCGCGCTGCTTCTTGCGGTGGAACTCCTTTTCCAGGGCATCGATGGTGGTGGAGGGCTGGCGGATGGGAATCAGAATCTCCCGGGCGCAGCGTCCAGCAGTGACAGGATGCGCGGCGCTGGCCACGGGCGGGGCGGCGGGAACGGCGCGGCGCGGGGCGGGCGCGGCACTCACGGGCTGGCCGTCGGGGCCGAGAATCTGCATGCGGAAGAGGAAGCGGACCGTGTCCTCCTGGAACTTGAGCATCATGGCCTCGAACATGTCGAAGGACTCTCCTTCTTGTAGGCCACCAGCGGATCCTGCTGCGCGTAGCCGCGCAGGCCGATGCCTTCCTTGAGGTGGTCCATGGAGAGCAGGTGATCTTTCCAGAGGCCGTCGATGACGCTGAGCATGACCATGCGCTCGTGGTAGCGCATGGTGTCGGCGGCCGAGGATTTTTTCCTTGGCCTCGTACTCGTCCTTGAGCCGCTCGAAGATGGTCGTCGCCCAGCTCGTGGCGGCGCAAGTTCGTGGCGGGTTGATGCCGGCGGCGGACAGGCTCAGAGCCGAACTGGCCATCGAGGCGTTCTCTCGAGGCCCTTGATGTTCCACTGGTCGGGGTGGACGTTTTCCGCGCGCGAACTCGTCGAGAATGCTGCTAAGGATGCCGCCGACGTAGTCTTCGAGGATCAGCTCCCGCTGCTCGACGCCTTCGAGCAGCTGGCGGCGCAGGCCGTAGACGGCCTCGCGCTGCTTGTTCATGACGTCGTCGTACTCGAGCAGATGTTTGCGCGATCTCGAAGTTCTGCGCTTCGACGGCCTTCTGCGCGCCCTCGATGCGCTTGGAGATCATCTTGCGACTCGATGGGCACGCCCTCTTCCATGCCCAGCCGCTCCAGCAGGCGTGGAGACCCACTGCTTGGCGAAGATGCGCATGAGGTCGTCTTCGAGCGAGAGGAAGAAGCGCGACTCGCCGGGATCGCCCTGGCGGCCGGCGCGGCCGCGGAGCTGGTTGTCGATGCGGCGCGACTCGTGGCGCTCGGTGCCGAGGATGAAGAGGCCGCCGGCCTCGATGACCTTCTCGTGCTCCTGCTGCGCCGCCTCGGCGTGGCCCGCGAAGGCCTCGGCCCAATCCTGGCTCGGCGACCTCGAACTCCTGGCCCTGGTAATAGAAGCGCAGGAAACCGGCCGGCGCCATGGGATTGATGGCGCCCTCGGCCACGCTGATGGCGCGCGCCTGGCCCTTCTTCACCAGCTCCTGGCGGGCCATGAAGTCGGCGATTGCCGCCGAGCAGAATGTCGGTGCCGCGGCCGGCCATGTTGGTGGCGATGGTGACCATGCCGAGGCGGCCGGCCTGGGCCACGATCTCCGCTTCGCGCTCGTGGAACTTGGCGTTGAGGACCACGTGGCGGACGCCCTTGCGCTGCGAGGATGCCGGAGAGCCGCTCCGACTTTCTCGATGGACGTGGTGCCCACCAGCACCGGCTGCTGCTTCTCGTGCAGCTCGGCGAGATGTCGTCGGCGACGGCCTTGTATTTTTCCTTCTCGGTGCGGTAGACCACGTCGGGATTTTCAATGCGCAGCAGCGGCTTGTTGGTGGGGATGACGACGATTTCAAGCTTGTAGATCTTTTCGAATTCGGCGGCCTCGGTTTCGGCGGTGCCGGTCATGCCGCTCAGCTTCTTGTAGAGGCGGAAGTAGTTCTGGAAGGTGATGGTGGCCAGGGTCTGGTCTTCCTTGCGGATGTTGACGCCTTCCTTGGCCTCGATGGACTGGTGCAGGCCGTCGGACCAGCGGCGGCCGGGCATGAGGCGGCCGGTGAAGTTGTCGACGATGATGACTTCGCCGTCCTTGACCACGTAGTCCACGTCGCGCTTGTAGAGGGCGTGGGCCTTGATGCCGGTCTCCACGTAGTGCTTGAGCTCCCAGTTTTCCGCGTCGGCGATGTTGCCGATGCCCAGCAGCCTTTCGATCGTCTCCCAGCCCTCGTCGGTGACGCCGATGGTGCGGTGCTTCTCGTCCACCACGTAGTCGCCGGTGAAGGTCTTGGTCTCCAGCGACTCGGTCTCCTCGCCCAGCTCCAGCTCGGGAATGATCTTGCGCACCCGGGCGTACTTGTCGGTGGTCTGTTCGGTGGGGCCGGAGATGATGAGCGGAGTGCGGGCTTCGTCGATGAGGATGGAGTCCACTTCGTCGACGATGGCGTAGTAGTGGCCGCGCTGCACGCAGTCCTTGATGTCGAACTTCATGTTGTCGCGCAGGTAGTCGAAGCCGAACTCGTTGTTGGTGCCGTAGGTGATGTCGGCGCCATAGGCGGCGCGGCGCTCGTCGTCGGAGAGATCGTGGACGATGACGCCGACGGTGAGGCCGAGGAACTCGTAGATCTTGCCCATCCACTCGGCGTCGCGCTTGGCCAGGTAGTCGTTGACGGTGACCACGTGGACGCCGCGGCCGGCCAGTGCGTTGAGGTAGCAGGCGAGGGTGGCGACGAGGGTTTTTCCTTCGCCGGTCTTCATTTCGGCGATCTTGCCCTGGTGCAGCACCATGCCGCCGATGAGCTGGACGTCGAAGTGGCGCATGTGCACGGCGCGCCAGCCGGCCTCGCGGACCACGGCGAAGGCTTCGGGCAGAATTTCATCGAGGGCGGCGCGCTCGGCGGTCTTCAGGGCGTCGGGATCGGTGATGCCTTCGAGCCTGGCATGGATGCGGGCGCGGAACTCGACGGTCTTGGCGCGCAACTCGTCGTCGGAGAGCGGCTCAATGGTTGGTTCGAGGGCGCTGATGGAGTCAACAATGGGCAGCAGGCGCTTGATGACGCGCTCGTTCGCGGTGCCAAATATCTTGGTGAGGACTTTATCAAAAAACAAAGGAATCTCCGTCTACTAGTGTAAATGGCGAGGGTCAAGGGCGGGTTTCAGGCGGGCGGCACTCAATGTGCGTATGCGTTCAGGCGCTGTGGCCGGCGATCAGGAGGCGCTCGGCGACGGCCTCGATGATTTGCTCGTGGACCTCGTCGATGGCGAGGTTGCCTTCAATGAGGACGACGCGGCCGGGCTCGCGGGCGGCGATTTCGCGGTATTTGTGCCAGACGCGGCCGTAGAAGGCTTCCTTTTCCTGCTCGAAGCGGCCTTCGTCCTGGCCGGCTTGCTCGCTGACGCGCTCATTGCGGCGGCGGGCGCGGTGGAGGCTGGACTCGAGCGAGGGCAGCAGGAGCAGGGTCAGGTCCGGCTGCAGATTGCCGCAGAGGAGCCGGTGCAGCTCGAGCACGACGGCCGAGCCCAGCTCGCGTCCGCCGCCCTGATAGGCCTCGGTGGAGTCGGTAAAGCGGTCGCAGAGGACGATGCGGCCCGCGGCGAGGGCGGGCTCAATGACTTCGGCGATGGCCTGGGCGCGGTCGGCGAACATGAGGGCCATCTCGGTGAGGGGGGCCATGGCGGTGGAGGCGGAGTCGAGCAGCAGGGCGCGGATGCGGTCGCCGGTGGGGGTTCCGCCGGGCTGGCGGGTGACGACCGGCTGCAGGCCGCGCTTCTCCATCCAGGTAGCCAAGCGCTTGATTTGCGTGGTTTTGCCGGAGCCGTCGAGACCTTCGAGCGTGATGAATACACCGCGCGGCATGGCGTGAGTCTACCACCGCAAAGCAGGGGGAGACGATGCCGAGTGAATTGTGCTACAAACAGTCAATTCTCAATGCGAAGTCGGAATTGACACAGCGGAGCCGGGCGCGCCGCGTGGATTTTCCCTGGGGAAAACCCATTCGACGGTTTCGGTCCTGGCTTGCACGTCCTGATTTCGCGGGAACGTGTGCGGAGGCAGGGAGACTGCGCTCCGCTGGAGCTGAATGAACGTGAACCTTTCCACCTTTAAAACGCTTGCCGTGTGCGGCTTCCTGGGGGCCGCGCTGCTTGCCGCCGGCCGCCTGAGCGCCCAGAACCTGACGCTGGAGGGACAGACGGGAGGCTTTATTACGCCGACCGCCTACGTGGTCTACACGGCCAAGGGGAAGTTCTTCTCGCACCCTGCGGTCGGATACCACTTCATCGACGCCTCGAAGGTGATCGGCAACATTCACACCTTCAGCATTGCGGAGGGATTCGCCAACCGCGCCGAGGTGGGCTACACGCGCAGCGTCCACACCACGGGCGACAGCGCGATGTTCAGCAGCCTGTGGCACTACCCGGGGATGAACATCTTCAGCGGGAAGGTGGTGGCGTTGAAGGAGGGCACGGGCGGGCCGTGGACGCCGGGCGTCGGGGCTGGTTTCGTGGTGCGCACCAATGATCGCTTTGTGAGCGGCGCGCTGAACCAGGAGCTGACCGGGACGCTGAAGTCCTACACCAACGGCGACCTGTACGTGGCGGTGACCAAGACGTGGCTGCACGCGCCTCTGCCGTTTCTGCTGAACCTGGGATGGAAGGCCACCAACGCCTCGATCTACGGTATTGGCGGCCAGTCGACGCGCTTTGGCGGGCGGCTGTTCGGGGGGCTGGGCATTCCGCTGCCGGGGCCGTTCCACACGGCGATTGTGCCGGCGGCGGGCTTTACGCAGCAGCCGCCGCAGGTGAAGAACCTGGGCGCGATTCTGATCGGCGGCAAGGCGCACCTGCCCACCACGCTGGACTATGCCGTCCGCGTGACGCAGAGGGACAATCCGCACTTTGCCTTCGACATCGGCGTTGGGCAGGTGGCAGGACAGATTGGACAGACCGCGGTCCTTACCGGCTTGCCCGCGCCCGCGCCGCCTTACGTTGTGGTGCCGGTGGACCTGGAGGCGCGCAAGGTGGTGGGCGTGGGGCTGAGCCTGCGGTATTAGCGGGAGATCAGGAGCGCCGGCGGGGGAAGGGCGGAGTTTCGCGTTTCCAAAGCAACTTCTGTGGATAGACGGGGTTCTAACTGGAGTAGTCTAACCGTGGACTTTGCCGCGCAGCCGGAGAATCGCCGGTCCGTGCCGGCATCCGGCGGCCTGACACATGCCGCGGCACGTTCGCCACGCCCTGACCCTGCCGGTCGAGAGCCGTTTGCACAGGCGGGGCAGGCACACAGGTTTCAATGAAGCATCAGGTTTCAACGAAGCACCAAGGAGGTTTTCCCATGCAACTGCTGCGTTCCATGCGCTGGATTCTGATGGCGCTGCTGCTCTCTCTCGTTCCCGCGTCTTCGTATGCGGGTGTTTTCATCAGTGTGGGGTTTGCTCCGCCTCCGCTCCCGGTGTATGAACAGCCGCCCTGCCCGGAGGCTGGCCTGATGTGGATGCCTGGCTTCTGGGCCTATGGCGACTATGGCTACTACTGGGTTCCCGGAGCATGGGTGCCGGCTCCGTATGTGGGCGCGCTGTGGACTCCGGGTTACTGGGGCTGGTCGGGCGGGCTGTATGTGTTCCATGATGGCTACTGGGGCTCGCGTGTGGGCTACTACGGTGGCGTGAACTACGGCTTCGGCTACTTCGGCTTCGGGTTCGCGGGCGGCCGCTGGCACGGCCACGAATTCGAATACAACACCGCGGTGATGCGGGTGGACGAGCGGCGCATCCGCAACACCTACAGGGACCGCGACGTGATCGACAGGTACACGGTGGCCAGGGGCAGCCGCGCTGCCTACAACGGCGGCCCCGGCGGCATCCGCTATCAGGCCAGGCCCGAAGAGCAGATGGCCATGCGCGACCGGCACATGGGCCGGACGCAATTCCAGGAGCAGCACGATGCGGAGGCCCGGAGGGACAGGAGTTCCTATTTCAAGTTCAACGGCGGGCGCCCGCACACTCCGGCCGTGTCCAGGCCGCTGCCCGGTGAGACGCAGCGCACGATGCCAAATAACATGAGGCAGGGGCCACAGGGCTCCTTCGGCAACCGAGGCGGAGGCGGTGCGCAGCCCGAATCGCAGCCACGATCCACGCAACAGGCGCGGCCGGGCTCTCAGACTCGTCCTTATCAGCAGCCAAGCGCGGGCAATCAGAACCGGCCTATGCCGCAGTATCGGCCTGCTCCTGAGTCGAGGCCTGCGCCGCAATATCGGCCTGCGCCTGAGTCACGGCCTGCGCCACAGGCTCGGCCCACGCCGCAGTCCCGGCCTGCGCCTGAAGCGCGGCCGGCTCCCAGGGAAGAGCGTCAGTCGAAGCCTCAGCCCAAAGAACAGCATCAGAACAGGCCGGATTCGAAGCCGCAAAGGGAGCGGTAGACCGGCGGCTTCTTTGAGCAATCTGAACCGCAGAATCAGCAAGGCCCACGGCTCGCCGTGGGCCTTGCTGCGTCAGGCGCCTGCCGGTTCCATGCCGGCGATTTCGATTTCCAGGCCGCCGTATTCGGGGTGGTCGTTTTCGCGGATGCGGTAGGCGACGTCGATGCGGCTGCCCTCGACCAGCCCCAGCTCGGCGGCGCGAAAGGCCATGCCCCATCCCACGGCGCGCAGAACGCCGCCTGCGACGGCCAACTGCGGCGATTCCTGGGCGAGCTCCAGGCGAACGTGGCGGTCTTTCATGAGGCGTAGGGGGGCCAGCAGGCGAACGTTGCGGGCCACAAAAATGGGCTCGGGATTGCCGTGGCCCAGCGGCTCCAGCTTGCGCAGCCAGCCGGCCAGCACGGTCGTGATGCGGTCCAGGGGCAGCTCGGCGTGAATGCGCAGCAGGCGCTCGGGCTGGCGGGCGGCCAGGCGCTCGGCGGCGTAGAGGCTGAGGCGGCGCTTGAGCTCCGGCAGCGCGGCGGCGGGCAGGGCAAAGCCGACGGCGAAGGCGTGCCCGCCGAAGCGGGTGAACAGATCGGCGCAGGTCTCGATGGCTTCGAGGAGCTGAAAGCCGTCGACGGAGCGGCCGGAGCCGTGGGCGACGCCGTCCTCGACGCCGATGACGATGGCCGGCTTGGCGGTGCGCTCGACGACGCGCGAGGCCAGGATGCCGATGACGCCGCGGTGCCAGCCCTGGCCCTCGACGACGAGCAGCCGTTCGGCGGCGAGGGCGGGGTCAGTGGCCAGGCGGGCCTCGATGGCGGTGAGCGCGAAGGCCTCGGTGTCGCGCCGCTCGCGGTTGAGCCGCTCCAGCTTGGCGGCTAATTCCTGGGCGCGCGCAAGGTCGCGGGTGGTGAACAGCTCGACAACCTCGGAGGCCACGTCCATGCGCCCGGCGGCGTTGATACGCGGGGCGAGGCGAAAGGCCACGTCGAAGCCGGTGAGCTGTTTGGCGGCTGGGTCGAGGTTGGCGGCCGCGAACAGAGCGCGCAGACCCGCGCCCATGGGCTTGCGCAGCTCGCGCAGACCGAGCGCGGCGAGGACGCGGTTTTCGCCGCGCAGGGGCACGGCGTCGGCGATGGTGGCGATGGCCGCCATCTTGAGAAAGCTGGGCAGGGTTTTCTCGCGGGTGCGGGCGGGGTCGCGGCGCTCGAGCACGGCCTGGGCCAGCTTGAGCGCGATAGCCGCGCCGCAGAGGGATTTTTCAGGGTACGAGCAGCCGGGCTGGTTGGGGTTGAGAATGGCCAGGGCCGCGGGCAGCGCGTCGTGCGCGCCGGGCAGGTGGTGGTCGGTGACGATCAGGTCCATGCCCAGACGGCGGGCGGTTTCGGCCTCGGCAAAGGCTCGCATGCCGGTGTCCACGGTGATGACCAGGCCGACGCCTTCGGCGTGCGCGGCCTCGAGCACGCTCGATTGCAGGCCGTAGCCCTCGCGGATGCGATGGGGCACGTGAAAGCGCACCACGCCGCCCAGCATCTCGATGGCGGTTTTGAGCAGCACGACGGCGGTGGTGCCGTCCACGTCGTAGTCGCCGTAAAGCAGCACGGGCTCGCGGTTGGCAATCGCCCGCTCCAACCGGGTGACAGCCTCGCTCATCCCCAGCATCAAAAAAGGATCGTGAAGATGGGCAAGTTCAGGATGGAGAAAGGCGAAGGCATCCGCCGCGTGGGTGACGCCGCGGGCTAAAAGCAGCTCGGCAAGCACCTGCGGCAGGCGGGCCGCTTTGGCGAGGGCCGCGGCCTGGTCGGGATGAGCCTCGGCGACGATCCAGCGCTGAGGCGGGCCGCCGCGCGATTGCTCAGGGCCGTTTTGCGCCGCTTTCACCGCGCTCACCCGGCCTACTCGTCCTCGTCGTCGTGCTCGTGTTCGTGCTCGTCGATGACGATGTCCTGAAAGCTTTCCACATCTTCCAGCAGCGCCTGAAAACGCTCATACCACTCGGTGGTGGTCTCGTGCAGGAAGGCCACTCCCTGGTAGATGAAGCCGAGCTGGATGTAGCCCACCATGCCGGCGTACTTCCGCAGCCACTGCGCCTCCACCAGTTCGGTGGCTTCTTCGTCGGGGAAGTTCATCTCGCCGGCTTCCTCGACCAGCGCGTCCAGCTCCTCGCGCTCCAGAGTCATCTCGCTGAAGGTGATGAAGGGCGCGCCGACGTGCTTGGCCATTTCCACGAAGTCTTTCCAGGCGTCGGGGTTGTCCTGGCCCTCCCAAAGGATGGAGGGGATGTCTTCGGTGACGTAACCGGGGAGGCGGCGCATGCCGTGTCCCTCGATAAAGGCCACCATGTCGTCTTTCAGCGAAAGCAGATTGTCCGTGCTCATAGTCAAGCTCTCATTTTCGCAGATGCGGGCGGGTGGGGGCGGGCAAATGTGGAAACTTCGCGGCGGGGGGCTGAGGGGGCGGCCGAGGCATTACTCTGGAATTGCCAGGATTCCGGAGGATCACCGCTTGCCCGCATTCGAACGTCACGTCTTTGTCTGCCACAACGTCCGCCCCGAGGGGGCGCCGCGCCCCTCCTGCACCGCGGACGGAAAGAGCGGCTTGCACGGGGAATTGCAGCAACTGGTCAAGAGCGCCGGACTGGGGGAGCGGGTGCGGATCAACAAATCCGGCTGCCTGGATCAGTGCGAGCACGGACCGATGGTGGTGGTGTACCCCGAGGCGGTCTGGTACGGCAACGTGCGCCCGGAAGACGCGGCGGCAATTGTGGAAGAGCACCTGGTGGGCGGCCGGCCGGTGGAGCGGCTGCGCGTGGCCGAGGCGTGCCTGAATGCAAAGAGCTGCCCGCACCGGATTTGAGGGCTGATTGGCGAGCTGGATTTGAGAGCTGAAGCCAAGAGCCGGGGCTGAGAAGCGGCGCGGAGAAGGGCGGCGGAAGGGCGGCGGCGATTCTCGCTGTGCCCGGCACGCGCGGCTGTCCCGCATGGCGCAGGCGGGCGGTGTACACCCGGCGGCCCGATGCGGTATTCTCATCCCTTAGCCCATGATTTTTTCGCGCGACTACATAGGGTATCTGGCCCGCCGAACGGTCAAGCACCTCATCGATGCCAAAATGATCACCAGCAGTGACTTGAAGCTGACCGAGTCGCGGGTGACGCAGGGCCTGATCGAGGAGCTTTCTCTGGAAGACCGCATCAACGAAGAGGTGCGCGTGATTCTCGACGCGTACTCCGAGGAGATGCGCAAGTCGGGGGCGCAGTATGCCGAGATGTTCAAGAAGGTGAAGACCGAGCTGGCCAAGAAGTACAAGGCGGTGCTATGAGGATCAGCCCGGACAAGCTGAACAAGCTGGCCCACACCGTGGCCGATACGCTGGCCGAGAGCGACGAGGTCGGCTTCCTGGAGGACCGCAACACGATCCGCCAGGAGGCGCGCAAGGCGCTCACCGACCTGCTCAATCAGGAGGCCGGCATCGACGCGGCGGCGCGGGCGAAGATCGCCTCGCAGCGCAAGATCATCCTGGAAGGCTCGCAGGAGTGGGAGATTCTGTACCGCAAGTACTACAACGACGAAGTGCGCAAGCTGGGGATCTGAGAGGCTGCGCAGGCCTGCGGCGTCTTTGGCAGCAGGGCGGATTTTTGTTAGATTAAAGGGGTGGCCGCAACGGCCGCGCCTTCCAAGTGTGTGGCGCTATCGTCTAGGGGTTAGGACGTGAGATTCTCAATCTTAAAACACGGGTTCGATTCCCGTTAGCGCTACCAAAACACCTTCCAAGAACGTCTCATACAGTCTCCAATCGCCATCTAACTCCAATAAAATCAATGAAACCTCTTCCGATAGTGTCTTTTGTGTGCTATTGACAGCTTGGGGCAACTGGGGGCAACATTAGGGGCAACTGGGGCAACCGTCCTAAGAGTTGCCCCCAATCCACTCAGGAGGCTTTCGAGATGCCCCTCACAGCCCTCAAGATCAGCAAGGTTAAGCCGGACGCGGAAAAGACACTTCGCCTATTTGATGGGCGCGGCCTGTATCTGGAGATTGCCCCCAGCGGCGGGAAGTGGTGGCGGCTCAAGTACCGCATCTGCGGCAAGGAAAAGCGGCTGTCCCTGGGCGTCTACACCGCCGCAGGGTCAAACACCGTGGAAGTCTCTCTGGAGGTCGCGCGCAAAGCCGCTGAGGATGCACGGCAACTGGTGCGGGATGGAGTGGACCCTAGCCAAAACCGCAAGGCGGAAAAACTGCGCGCCGCTCAACAGACGGGGAACACCTTTGAGGCCGTTGCGCGTGAGTGGCAAGAAAAACAGGCTGCTGTATGGGTACCGGCGCACGCGGAACGCATCTCGCGCCTGTTTGAGCGGGACATTTTCCCATACATCGGTAGCCGCCCGATTGCCGAGATTGAGGCGCCTGAGTTGCTGATGGTGCTACGCCGCATTGAGGGGCGGGACGTGGCGTTTACCGCCCATCGTGCCAAACAGTACAGCGGCATGGTATTTCGCTACGGCATTGCGACGGGACGTTGCCAGCGCGATCCTGCATCCGATCTGCGCGGCGCTCTCGCTGCGGTTCAAGAAACCAACTTCGCCGCCGTAACCGAACCGGCAGAGTTTGCCGCGCTATTGCGCTCTTTGGATGCCTATGACGGCACTCTCACTGTCCGTTGTGCATTGCGCCTTGCTCCGCTGGTTGCTGTGCGGCCTGGTGAACTGCGCAAGGCCGAGTGGAAGGATATTGATCTGGACAATGCAGAGTGGCGCTATGTCGCGTCCAAGACGCACCCGAACCACATTGTTCCCCTGAGCAAACAGGCCGTTCGGATTCTCCGCGAATTGCACCCGCTCACCGGAACTGGGAAGTATGTATTTCCCGGCGCGCGGAGTGCCAAACGTCCCATGTCGGACAATGCGGTGTTGGCTGCAATGCGGCGCATGGAGATTCCAGCCGATGTGATGACTGGGCACGGATTCCGCGCATCGTTCCGTACCATTGCCGATGAAGTGCTCAAGTTCCGCGTGGATTGGATTGAGCACCAGTTGGCTCACGCGGTAAAGGACGCGAACGGGCGGGCTTACAACCGAACTTCATTCCTGCCTGAGCGCAAGCGCATGATGCAGCGGTGGGCCGATTACCTGGACAGCCTCAAGGCCGGGGAAGTGTCCAAGGTGATCGTGGGCAACTTCGGGGTTGCCGGATAGACCGCGAGGGAGATATGACGCTCCGCAAGAATCCACGTCTCGCCTACTGCGAGTATGTAGCCCCGGACAACAGCAGCATTGCCGTCGAACAAGCACGATGGGATTTAATGCGGTGTGTCCGGCGAGTCTTTCCCGATATGCTGGAGAAACTCGCCTCGGAGGTGTTACCAGCCTACAAAGGGTAATAATATACTTGGCAAAGTAATAAGATGAGGAGTGTCGCGCTACGGTCTGTTCGCTTCTTTGCCGGCGTCTAATTTTTCCGCCTCGGCAAGCAGCGCATCCGCTTTCTGAACAAGCCTGTCTGCTTGGCCTTTCAGCCTCATAGCCTCAGCGCGCAGCCTATCCGGCTCTGGTACAGGTCGTTTGACTACTGAGGTTTTCCATCCAGTCATTTGGATTTCTTACCGTTCGTCTTCTGCCACTCAGCTTCCCGGCGCTGCATCTCTTCTTTCGAGACTGTGAACGTCTTGCGGATTGCATTGTCCATGCGTTCGGATTCCGTCTTGCCGGGGATCGGTGGGGCAGGTAAGGGTCTCATTTGTTTTCCTTCACCAACTAGTTAAACAGCAACCCGGGTTTTGTTGGTGTTTTCTTTTCTTCCGTCGTAGGTACCTCAACCGCAACTCCATCTGGAAGGCTTGCGGGAGCGGGAAGCTGGAGTAAGGGGCTAGTGGCTGTGACATCTTGCACTGGTTCATCGTAGCCCTTTGGACGCCGTGGACGTTGAACATGGGTGTCGCATCTCTTGCCAACCGTCACAAAGAATGGGCCAGTACTTCCGTCGATAATATCCTGCATTCTGTACTGTCCGAGAAGGATCGCAGCGGCCCATACTTCTGGCTTGCTGTTGCTGTCGTTCAACAAGAAGACTTTGACCTTTGCATCAACAACAGCTTGGCGATTTTCAGGAACCATTTCAATTCGCTTGTCGCCAGTGATTATGATCCAGTTGTTCTCGCCACATTTTTTGATCCAATCAGGGTCCATGACGCTTTCATGAACCTTGTCTGGATACACCTCGAATATCGTCTGGAGAGAGAATCCTGCCATGCGAAGAATATTTATCAACCGCTTGCTGCTTGTGCGGTCGAGAAATAATTCGTGTCCGAGTTTATGCGGCGTGTCGCTCACTATAGTCAATTGCTCGCTTAACGCTGAGTGACGGTATCGAGAAATCATCGGCTAGTTCGTCGATGGACTCCCCGGCTTTGTGTCGGTCATAGAGCAGCCAAACAGGAACGCCATATCCATCCACAGCGGGCTGACTCGAAGAAATTCCGTATGTGATCGAAATGATGTGATCGTCTGGTTGCCCCGCTATCAACGGGAAAATTTTCTTTATGAGATGGTCATCGTCAGGAATGACGTTCTCCAGAAACTCATCCATGATCGACTTAAAGTTCATCTGCTTTGGGTGGGACAAGTTTTCATTTTCCTTGACGGTCTGGACAAAAATATCGATTCCATTTGTCTTGAAGTCTCTGGAAATCAGGGGATGGCGTTCAGCTGGAAACTTGCCACGGACCGTATCCATTGCCGCACGGACAGCCGGGAATCCAACCTGGTGCTGGTATCGCGTCGCGGCCAACACATGCAACTCAGCAAGGTTGAAAAACGAAAGTAGCCCGTTCTGCAAATCGGCCATCTCTATAACCGGATCGAAGAATTTCTCTCCGGTAACAGTCATGTATGTTCGACCCTTTATCCACGTGCCAAGCGTCTTGGGATGGATTCCGAGATAGTAGGCCGCGTCCGCTGGCGTATACAGCGCCAGTTCGCGGGGGTCTACGCCCGAATGAAAGCGGCCTTTCAGAATTTGAGCCATATCGTGCTCACTCGAAAAACAGACAAAATCCATCCCCCACCTCCGTGGTACACTCTCCACGAGGCGTGTAATTGCCAGTCGCCCATAAAAGGCTGCTTAGCAAAGAATCGGGGCTGCCACCGCGAGAACTTGCCAAGGTAAACTTTTCGGGCAATTGTAAGCCGTGAAATAGCATTTGTATATCAATGATTTCACGGTTGTCCGGGTTCGCGTACCGCCTTTGTCATCCCACCCAGACCATTCTTCTTGCCACGATTCTGGCGCTTGTCCGGTGAGTACCTGTCAGTTGACATATAAGGCCTTCACCCTGCCAGTAACCTCGGCATAGGTCAGGCGCTTCCCAACCATTCCCCTTGTGGCAATATCGAACCTTTGGGCATCAGTCAGCTTCCGATTGTTGAACCGGAAGGACTGCTCGTCCAGATACCGGAAAAGATGGAACGGTTCGATGCTCACATACGTTCCATTGATTCCCCGCTTCAGCAGGCTCCAGAAATTCTCCAGCCCATTCGTGTGGACTCGCCCGTTCACGTACTCGACGGCATGGTCCACAACCTGATGCACGAAGTCAGTCTCAAGGCCACGGTAGGACATGAGCGCATCAGTGTAGAGCGCCGAACCAGCCTCGACGTGCTTCTTAACTTCGGCGTGGAGTTCCTTCTTCTTCCGGCTGCTGATAACCTTCGTGCGAACCTGGCCGCCGCGCTCCAGCAATCCCATGACAGCGGTCTTGTCTTTGCCACCCGTCCCAGTGATGCGCCGCTCACGCTTGCTCTTGTGCATGTTCCGGGCCTTACCACCGATGAAAGTCTCATCGGCCTCAACTTCGCCGCCCAGCTTGCCAGTTGCGTACTCATCGCCAAGCATCAGGCGGATGCGGTGATCGAGGAACCAAGCCGTCTTTTGGGTGACCCCGAGCGCCCGGTGAATCTCGTAGCTGCTTACGCCGTTCTTGCAGTTGACCACCATCCACATCGCCATCAGCCATTTGTCGAGTCCAACTGGAGAGTCCTCCATCACAGTCCCGGTCTTCAAGGTGAACTGTGGCGCAACATGCTTTTCCCGGCAGTGCCAGCGATTGTACTTCTCCATAAAAAGCACGTTGGTGCTTCCACACTTCGGGCAGGTAACGCCCTTCGGCCAGCGTCGAGCTACAAGGTACTCACGGCAATTGACCGGATCGGCAAAGTATAGAATTGCTTCTTGTAGGGTGGTCGGTTCCATGAGTTAAGAATAGGGAATTTAGGCTATTTTGTCAAGTATATTATTGCCCTACAAAGAGCTTGCCAAGTCTGATTTCAAAATTGAGGCGATCCTATGGAATGCAAGGCTTTCGCCATTCAAGAAACTCCCGCAGGGCAGCCCTCTGCAAACTGCGCTATCGAAGTGGGTGAATGAGTATCACGCTGAGCAAGATTGGTTTGCGGATGAGATGCTCCGCACTCTGCGCGGCTGGCACGTTGCCCCGGATTGGTGCTCCGAATTGAAATGCAACCCCATAGGCGGAGTGACAAGCACCGTCGCTATGGGCGAGCTATTCAAGTTCGATTGCGAGGGATGGGAAATGCAACTGCTCACCTGGGCGGACTACAGCCGATCTGTGCGGGAGCGATTCGAGCAACACCTTGCGGAATATGAAGAAGCGAGCCGGAAGCTCGCGGAGTTGCGCGGGTTGGTCCGCGCGCCACACAAATACAGCCCTTTGAATCTTGATTGGTTTGTGCTCTATCAATTCGCGGGGCTTTCCTCAAAGAAAATTGCGGATCGTCCCGATGCTCCCGCCAAAGGAGAGAATGAGGACGCTATTCTCAAGGGCGTGAAAGCGGCGGCGCGCCTCATTGGCTGGGATTCTCTCAGGCCAACATCCGGTCGCCGCAACCGGAAAATTCGGTAGCAGACCAATCCGCCGTGACACTCCCTCAGCAGTCCGCTGAAATGCCATTAGTGTATCGGGGAATCCCGATTCATGCACTAAGCGCTCAGGGTTTGACCCCTGGACATAGGCGCAGTGCGAACGGGGGAGACGATGAGGTTTCTACGTCTGGCAGAGGTCAGGAACCGCGTGGGCTATGGCCGCGCGACCATCTATCGGCTAATGGCAACGGGCCAGTTTCCACGCTCTTACAGCCTTGGGGCGCGGGCCGTTGCATGGCTTGAGTCGGAAATTGACGCTTGGATTGAGGCCCGCGTGAAAGCTGGGCAGGCGGTGCAGAATTGACCGCCGCCGAGCTTGCCGCGCTTGTGGAAGGGCGCGCCGTGGGCCGCAATCGCTTTCAGGCGCGCTGTCCCGCTCATCGTGACCGTTCACCTAGCCTGAGCATTGCCAATGGGCAGGATGGGCGCATATTGCTGCATTGCTTTGCAGGATGCGCTACGGATGAGATTCTCGCAGCGCTCAAGCTGTCCCGCCGCGATCTGTTCCAAGGGCCGCCGCCGTCCCCGGCGCAACTTGCCGTGCTTGACGCAACGCGCAAGGTGGCGGAGCAACGGAGACGCGCGGCACGGGCAGCCGAGGGCGAAGCATGGGACAAGTCGAGACGCTGGGAAGCCATTGTCAACGCTCTGGGGGCGAAGCTGGCGCGCATGGCGGACGATGCGCCGGACGGGGACGCGCTCACCCGCACGTTTCACGATGCCTGTGAGCAACTACGCAAAGCGGAAGCCACCGCGCTCACGGTGAGCGAGACGAGGGCGGCGGCATGAGAGATACGCCATTTTTGCTCGACGGGGTATTTCCCAAACGCGACCCGCTCGCTGGTGTGAGTGCCGATGAAGTGGGGCCGGAGATTGCCGCCGCGCTGGGGCTCGCGCCGTCTGCCCCACCAGTGCCAATGCTGGATGGATGGCCCTCGCCGGAACCTCTGGCGGAGTCCCTGCCCGATGTAATGCAGTTCGATCTTGAGTTGATGCCGGAGTCTTTCCGTCCGCTGGTGAAGGATGTGGCAGAGCGGATGCAGGTTCCGCTGGACTTCCCCGCCGTGGCCGCGATTGCCACGCTTGCGGGAGTAACCAATCGGCGGGCCATGATTCAGCCCAAACGGAATGACCATACTTGGACGGTCGTTCCGAACCTTTGGGGCGGTATCGTTGCGCCGCCTGGAATGCTCAAGTCTCCAGTGCTCTCTTGCATGACGCAACCGGCGCGGGCAATCGAGGGCGAATGGCGCAAGGCGCATGAAGATGAAGAGCAGGTCTACCAGACTGCGCTGGAATTGGCAGACTTGGAAGAAAAGGCATGGCGAACACAGTACAGCAATGCTGTAGCGAAAAACAAGGAACGGCCCGCAAAGCCTGAATCCACACTCATACAGCCTACGCTTCGCCGCCTTATCACCAGTGATGCCACGTTTGAAAGTCTCCATCACGTTCTTTCAGAAAATCCAGCCGGGTTATTTGTTCTCCGGGATGAGTTGACCGGATGGCTGGCAGGACTGGAGAGGCAGGGGCGGGAGCAGGAACGCGCTTTTTTTCTGGAATGCTGGAATGGGGATGCGGCCTTCACCATTGACCGGATAGGGCGTGGGAGCATTCATGTCCCACATGCCTGTATTTCGCTGTTTGGCGGAATCCAGCCCGCTCGCTTGCGGGATTATTTGGCCGATGCAATGCGGGATGGGCCGTCAAATGATGGACTGGTGCAACGCTTTCAACTCATTGTCTGGCCAGACATACCACCAGCATGGCGCTACGTTGACCGCCAGCCCGACGCGAATGCTCTGGAGTGTGCCGCACAGGTCTACCGCCGCATGGCCGCGCTGGAAGCCGCAGAGCCGATCCGGTTGCAATTTGACGCTGAGGCTCAGGCGCTATTCGAGCAATGGCTGACCGATCTTGAGCAACGCATCCGTGGCGAAGAAATTGCACCTGTCATGCAAGCGCATCTTTCCAAGTATCGAAGCCTGATGCCTTCCCTTGCTCTGCTGTTCGCTCTAGCCGATGGGCATACAGATTGCGTTCCGATCTCTCAGGCGCGGCTTGCCTGTGACTGGTGCGACTATCTGGAGACTCATGCAAAGCGCGTGTACTCCGCACAGACGCGGCCAGAGCATCACGCGGCAATCGCTTTGAGCAAACGACTGGCGACGGGCTGGAAGCGTGAGGATGGATTCTTCACCGTGCGTGACGTGTACAGGAGCGGATGGACCGCGCTTGATTCACCGGACGCGGCGCGGGGCGCATTGCTGGTGCTAGAAGAATACGGCTGGGTCAGACGTGAGACTGGCGCACAGACTAACGGACGGCCCAGCGAAACCTATCTCATCAATCCGACTATAGGGGGAACCCATGCTGGCAAGTAGACGCTGGCGGGACTGGAGCCCGCCTGCGATGTTGCAGGAATGTCCAGAGCGCAAACTGACAAAACCGACAGAACCCGAGCCCCGGCCCGTTTTGTCAGTTTTGTCAGTTCCTACTCTGCCCGATTCCAATACAAATGCCCCGTCGCGCAGCATTCCGCCGCATGACCCGGAAGCATGGCGCGCGCCGTTTGTCGCATGGTTGGATTCCCAATGCGCGCTCCACCAGCGAGCCTTTGGCGGTCTGGTGTGCCTGCATCTTGCTTTCTGTGAGTGGGAGCAAACGCGCGGCGGAGTTCCATGTACGCGGGAGACGTTCGCGGCATTGCTTGCGGAGCTGGGCTTTCTGATAGGCGAGGTTAAGGGGACGCTGCTGGTGTCGGGACTGATTCTCAAAGACGATGCGGCGGCATATCCAGACGTGAGGGGACTATGACGAGGCAAGAGATGGAAGCGGAGCTTATCGCATTAGCGCAAATCCGGGCAAAACGTCACCCAGCAATTCTGATTCAATTTGTCCCGACGGGAGACGACAAACCAGCTTACCCGGAGCGGAAATGCACCTGCAAAAAGCCGCTGGCCGGGATCGCCTTTTGCCATTGCCTCTGTGACACCGACGATGATTCCGGCCCGACGCAACCGTAAGGTTGGATTAAAGGGGGAAGCTAATGGACGAACAGCCTCAGAACACGCAAGAAAACACGCGAAAGCCATCTCTGACGCCCGTAATGGAGGCTGGGAAATGGCAGCCTGGACAATCTGGCAACCCTGGGGGCAGACCCAAGAAAAGGCCGGTCACGTCGGCTTTGGAACGGCTCTTGGATGATTCGAAGGCTGAAGGTATTGCGAGAGCCCTTATTGCGCTGGCATCAGGCGAGGGCAAGCACGCCGTAGCCGCCGCGCGGGAGATTATGGACCGCTTGGAAGGCAAGGTATCACTTCCGATTGAAGCCAAGCTAAACGTTGAAAACATGACAGACGAGGAAATGACGGCGCGCATTGAAGAGCTGGCTGGCGAGTTGGGGTATGTGAAGAAAGAAAAATTATGAGCCGAGAGCTGTTGCATTTGCTGGAACGGCATCGGGAACTTGCCGCCGCTGGTGAAATGGTGGACATGTTCCTGGGAAAACGCGTAGATCGCAGGTTTCGGGACAACCTCGCGCGCGCGTCGGTGGACGGTCACAGAGCAGAGGGGACGAGTCTCGCAGACAAGGTGGCGACGGCTAAATTCAGAGTGGCGCTTATGGAAAAGTTCGGCGCAGATTGGGTCGAGTCCCCTGAGTGGAAGACTTACAAATCAAAGGGACGATTCCGCCGTGGCTCTTGAAGTGTCTCAATTGAGTCAAATGGGATGGAACCTATATCTATCTGACGCAGAGAGCAGGGTACCGCGTGCAATCTGTCACGTTTACATTTAGGTTCTGCGTTTGGGGCCGGTTCGCGTTCTGCATCATCATGAACGACTGAATTATTTGCTGGCGACGGGCGGCGGCCTCTGCGCGCTGCTGCGCTTCAATCTGCGCTTGTGATGGAGCGGCTGGCTGGGTTTGCGGTGCAAAGACTATCACGGGAGCAGGCGTCGCCGGGAGACCTTTCAGGCGGGCATTCTCTGCGGTGAGACGGTCATTCTCCGCGTGCAGATAATTGATTGCGTCGATGATTTCGGCGGAGCGCACAGGTACATAGCCATTGTTTAGAGCAGCCTGAATCTGCTTCACATCTACGTATTGAAGGCCGTTGTTGGGCGTGTGCATGAGCACCACCGCGCCAGCATTGGCGACAGGATTGACCAGCATGATCGTGTAATTTGCATAGCTCGGCGGCGGTGGGGCTTGAGGCGTATCGGGGTTCTGCGCGGTCAACGCGGAGCAGAGCAGCACCAGGAAAAAAGATGGAATTAAGGCTTTCATCGGGACTTTTACCCCCTTTCACCTTATGTTGAAGATAATACTCCGACTCTAAGAAAGGGAACGGGCGGAGTGAAAGCAGCGGCGCGCTGTGCCGGCGAAAGCCGGGAGTCGTCGCCCTGGTCATGTGGAACATGAGAAAAATACATTTTTCTCATAGCTGAAAAACACCCGCAGCGGAGGCGCATCGGTCAAGGCCGCGTAAGCGCCGCGCAGCGGGCGGAGCGAAGCGGAGAGCCTTTACGGATGCCGGAGCGGAGGGTACGCCGCGCTAGCGGCGAGAAAGCCTGATTTGCCACGATTTTCCACGAGCAACCACGACTAATGCCGATTTTGACTGATTAAGCCTTATCGACGACGCGCCGCCACGAAATCAGGCTTTGTGAGCCCTTGTGAGCATGTTTCCGCCCTCTCAGGCCGCTTTGAACCGTGACGCAAATAGCCCCCCATTAAGGTACGCAGGTGCGTCACCATAAGCCGCACAGCCCGAACGGGATACGAGAGCAAGACGGCCAATATGCGTCTGCGCTTTATGTTCCACTACTGCATTCCGCCTAACAGACAGCCAACCAGTCCCACCAGACTTGCCCTCTGACCCGGCGCTGCCGACAGCTCGCCGCTGGAGAAAATCGGCGGCATTTGGAGATCTCCCGGCTAGGTGCGCGTAGCGCTAAGTCGGTGACTGATTCGTGACTGTCCGAGCGGAACCGGCCTCTTGCCGTGCAATCCTCACCCTCACCGAGTTGAAGCAA
Organism: uncultured Acidobacteriaceae bacterium; assembly: GCA_963716385.1. Classification (GTDB taxonomy): domain Bacteria; phylum Acidobacteriota; class Terriglobia; order Terriglobales; family Acidobacteriaceae; genus Telmatobacter. Next base: position 3,341,229 of record OY970305.1, on the reverse strand, counting down.
AAAATAGTCTAGCTGGGGGCAACTTTGGGGGCAGCTTTTCTTTTAAAGCAAATTATTATTGTTTAGAATCAATTGGTTATACCTATTATTCGGTAGACGTTAGCGCTACCAAAAGCCTTCCTTTTCCTGCTTCCATCCATTTTTGTTTCCATCCAATGGAAGCGGCGTAAGCTGGGTGACGTGCCCGGGCGGTCAACGGTCGGCGGGCTGGCTCGTCTAATGCAATGAAGGTGTGCCCGAACCCATCATGATGCGATTCCAGACGATTTCCTCTTTTGCCGCCTTGGCGCTGGCTGTGGCCTGCCTGGCGGTAGTAAGCCCTGTCCAGCTTCCCGCCCAGCAAGCCGCGCCACAAGCCGCAGGGCAAGGCGCAGCGCAGCCCGCGCCGCAAGCCGCGACGGACAGGCCGGTGCTAACAATGCACGTGCAGGCGCGCGAGGTGCTGCTGCCGGTGACGGTGCGCGACAAGCACGGCGCGCTGGTGACCAGCCTGCAGAAAAGCGACTTCACGCTGACCGAGGACGGCCGTCCACAGGTGATCAAGAGCTTTGCGCGGGAGATGAACCTGCCCTTCCGGCTGGGCCTGCTGGTGGATACCAGCCGCAGCATGACCGGCGCCATGGAGAACGAGCGCAAGGCGGCGGGCAAGTTTGTGGACCAGATGCTGCCTGCCGATGCCAAGGCCGGCACGCAAGGGGATCAGGCCTTCCTGATTCATTTCGACCGCGAGGTCGAGCTGCTGGAGGACTTCACCGCGTCGCGCGACAAGCTGCACAAGGAACTGGAAGACATGGGGCCGACGGCGCGCGCGCAGGACGATCGCCAGGGGCCGGAGACTACCGGAGATGATCGCGAACGTCCGCGCGGCGGGCGCAACGGCACGCAGCTCTATGACGCGATTTTTCTGGCTTCCGATGAGCTGATGAAGCCGAAAGACGGGCGCAAGGCGCTGGTGGTCTTCTCAGACGGCGTGGACCGCGGCAGCAAGGAGACGCTGAACGACGCGGTGGACGCGGCCGAGCGGGCCGACGTGAGCGTCTACACCATCTACTTCAAGGGCGAGCAGGAGCGCAGCGAGAGCAGCGGCTTCCCCGGCGGCGGGCGGCGCGGCGGCATGGGCGGCGGCTGGCCGGGCGGCGGGGGCGGTGGTGGCTATCCCGGTGGCGGCGGTTATCCGGGCGGCGGACGGCGCGGGGGAGGCGGAGACCGCCAGCCCGAGGTGGACGGCAAGAAGATCATGGAGCAGATCGCCACGCGCACCGGGGGCCGCTACTTTGAAGCCAAGAAGAAGGACAACCTGGAAGATATCTATAACCAGATCGCCGAGGAGTTACGCGGCCAGTATCTGCTGACCTACACGCCGGACGTGGTGGACAACGAGGGCGGTTTTCATAAGATCGCGCTCAAGGCCGACAAGGACGACCTGACCGTGGTGACGCGGGAAGGGTACTTCGCGCCGGGCGGCGATTCGAAGTAGGACTTCACCGCACGCGGCGAGGGCGCAGCCGGTTGGCTGCGCCCTCGCTGTTGAGCCGGTTAGCCGGAGCTAGCTGGTGGTGTGGATGCTGCCGGTCAGCTTCTCCTCCAGGGCCGCCTGCGCGGCCGCCAGCCTTGCCGTCAGCAGACGGAAGGGTGAGCAGGAGACGTAGTTGAGCCCGATTCTGTGGCAGAACTTGACGGACTCCGGATCGCCGCCATGCTCGCCGCAGATGCCCACCTTCAGCGCGGACCGGGTGTTGCGTCCCTTGGCCGTGGCCATCTTCACCAGCGAGCCCACGCCCGCCTGGTCGAGGGTGGCGAAGGGATCGTGTTTGAAGATGCCGGCCTTGAGGTAGGCGGGCAGGAAGTGGTTGATGTCGTCGCGCGAGATGCCGTAGGTGGTCTGGGTGAGATCGTTGGTGCCGAAGCTGAAGAACTCGGCTTCCTCGGCGATCTGGTCGGCGGTGAGGGCGGCGCGCGGCAACTCGATCATGGTGCCCACCATGTAGTCGACGGTTGCGCCTTTCTCCTTGAAGACCAGCTCGGCGATGCGGCGGATGATGGCGGCCTGGTGGCGCATCTCCTCGATGGAGCCGACGAGCGGCACCATGATTTCGAGGTGCGGGTCGGCGCCGTTTTTCTTGACGTTGACCGCGGCCTCGAGGATGGCGCGCACCTGCATTTCGGTGATCTCGGGGAAGGCGATGCCGAGGCGGCATCCGCGCAGGCCGAGCATGGGGTTGACCTCGTGCAGCTCCTGCACCCGCGCCAGCAGAATGCGCAGCTCCTTCAGCTTGGGCGAACGCGGCTTGGTGTCCTCCAGATGCGAGATTTCCACCAGCAGATCTTCGCGCTGGGGCAGAAACTCATGCAGCGGAGGATCGAGCAGGCGGATGGTGACGGGGAGCGACTCCATGGCCTTGAACAGGCCGACAAAGTCGGCGCGCTGCATGGGCAGCAGCTTCTTGAGCGCATCGCGGCGCTCGGCTTCGGTCTCGGCCAGGATCATGGCGCGGACGTGCTCGATGCGGCCCTCGGCAAAGAACATGTGCTCGGTGCGGCACAGGCCGATGCCCTCGGCGCCGAAGGCCCGCGCCTGCTTGGCGTCGCGGGGCACGTCGGCGTTGGCGCGCACGCGCAGCTTGCGCACCGGGTCGGCCCAGCTCATGAACTTGACCAGATCCGGATCGTCGGGACGCGCCGGGATGGTCTTGAGCTTGCCTTCGATGACGCGGCCGGTGGTGCCGTCGAGCGAGATCCAGTCGCCCTGCTTGAAGGTTTTGCCCTTGACGCGCAGTTCCTTGCGGGCTTCGTCCACGGTGCAGTCGCCGGCGCCGGCCACGCAGCACTTGCCCATGCCGCGGGTGACGACGGCGGCGTGCGAGGTCATGCCGCCGCGCGAGGTGAGAATGCCGGAAGCCACTTCCATGCCGCCGATGTCCTCGGGCGTGGTTTCGCCGCGGACGAGGATGATGCTGTGATAGTGGCCGTGGGTGTGAACCTTGACGGCTTCTTCGGCGGTGAAGACGATCTGTCCCACAGCCGCGCCGGGCGAGGCCGGCAGGCCGGTTGCAAGCACTTCCACCTTGGCGCCTTTTTCATCGAGGCGCGGAACGAGGAAGTCGTAAAGCTGGTTGGGCTCGACGCGGAAGATGGCTTCTTCCTGGGTGATGAGGCCTTCGCGCACCATGTCGATGGCAATGCGGACGGCGGCCAGCCCGGTGCGCTTGCCGTTGCGCGTCTGCAGCATGTAGAGCTTGCCGTCCTGGATGGTGAACTCGAAGTCCTGAATGTCGCGATAGTGCTTTTCCATCTTCCAGGTAATGGCGCGCAGATGGTCGTAGACCTTGGGCATGACGCGCTCCAGCTCGCTGATGGCCAGCGGAGTGCGGACGCCGGAGACTACATCCTCGCCCTGCGCGTTCATCAGGTACTCGCCGAAGAAGTCGTGCTCCCCGGTGGCGGGATTGCGCGTGAAGCCGACGCCGGTGCCGGAGTTTTCGCCCAGGTTGCCGAAGACCATGGCCTGCACGTTGACGGCGGTGCCCAGCCAGTCGTCGATGTGGTTGATGCGGCGATAGGTCTTGGCGCGCTCGTTCTGCCAGCTTCTGAACACGGCGTCGCGGGCCTGCACCAGCTGATCCAGAGGCTGCTGCGGAAATTCCTTGCCGGTCTCCTTCTTCACCAGCTTCTTGTACTCGCCGATGATGTCCTTGAGCGCCTGGGGCGTGAGCTCGTAGTCGAATTTGACCTTCTCGCGCGCCTTGATGGTGTCGAAGATGTGCTCAAATTTCTTCTTGGGAATATCGAGCACCACGTCGCCGAACATCTGGATGAGGCGGCGATAGGAGTCGTAGGCGAAACGGGGATTGTTGCTGCGCTTGGCCAGCGCCTCCACGGCCTGGTCGTTGAGGCCGAGGTTGAGGATGGTGTCCATCATGCCGGGCATGGAGAACTTGGCGCCGGAGCGCACGGAAACCAGCAGCGGACTGTCGCCCTTGCCCAGCTTCTGGCCCTGCAGCTTTTCCAGCCGCTCGAGGGCAGCGTGCATCTCGGCGTCGATCTGCGGGCTCAGCTTGCCGCGCATGTACTCGCGACAGGCCTCAGTCTGGATGGTGAATCCGGGGGGAACAGGCAGACCGGCGTTGGTCATTTCCGCCAGGCCGGCACCCTTGCCGCCCAGCACGTCCTTCATGCGGCCATTGCCGTCGGCCGCGCCGCCACCGAAGAAATATACATACTTGGTTGGAGTTGAAGTTGAGCCTGCTTTGTTGGCAAGCTGCGGATCCACTACGCCCTGCGTCATGGAATAGAGCCTCCGTATGTAAGATTTTCACCCCAGCGACGAAGATTTGTCGCCAGACCCCGGCGAGCAAAGTCCGCTCGCCGGAGGCCCCAGTCGCGGGGCACCCCGAATACCGCGGAGGCGGTCCAGGTGCAAGGGTGACGGAACGGAGGCTCAGCACTCCAACGGGAAACTGGGGTCAAAAGTCTGAGCGCGTGGCAGTCATCCAGGCAGCCGACGGCGTCTTGCGGCATTCATTCGTCGCTAGTACAAATAGCGCCCCAAGTATACGACTGCCTGTGCCGTTCGTCACATCCGATTCGCGCGCCCAGGGAATTCCCGTCCTGCGCCCGGCGGGAATCTATGCAGTTTGAGGCGTGGCCGCGCGGCAGAAGGACGACAATCCACTGGTTTGTTGGAAATCAGGCGGCGGATCTCTGAACGTCCGATTCAGACTGCGAGTTCGTGACCGCATTATGAGATAAGAAAATGCGGTCGAGACCCACCAGGGCAAGAATCTGCGCCACTCTCGGCGATGCATTCGCGATTGCAAACTCGTTTCCCGCGCTGCGGGCGCAGCTGTAAAGCGCGATCAGCGCGGCAATGCCCGCGGCGTCAATGCGCTCCACGCGCCCCAGGTCGAGGGAGACGCTCTGGCGGCGCACGATGGGCATCATCTGCTCCAGCAGGCACTGCTCCTGGCCGCGCACCAGCTCGCGCAGGTTGCCGGGAGCCATCCACACCATCTCGGGGCTGCAGAGAGTGCCGTTCATAAGAGAACCTCCTTGGGATGCTTGTCGCTTCGGTCGTTCGCAGGACGGGAACCGCCATCTCCGACTGCGGCTTCGCACCTTTTAACTTGCACTTGAACCGCCAAAGTTGCGTGGGGCGAAATATGCTGAAATCACTACGGATGCGCGCACGCTCCCCGAACCGTTCCGCGGTTCCTGTTGTCCGGATTCGATTCCGGCGTCCGCAATCGAACACGTTGCTGTTCTGTACGCAGAAGGCGGGTACCCAAGTTCCATGTCTGTTGACGAATCAAGTCCGGGAGCGCGATTGACGGCGGCGGGTCTGACCGTGGAGCGGGCGCGTAGGCTGGCGCTTGAGGCGGGCTTTGCCGAAGCGGGCGTGGTCGCGCTGCCCCACGAGGGCGCCGCGCGCGACGCGGATCGTTTTCTGCAGTGGGTGCGCGCGGGCCGCGCGGGCACGATGCACTACCTGGCGCGCACGGGCGAGGATGGGCAACTGGTGCGCGCGCGGGTGAGCACACCGTTTCCATGGGCGCGCTCGGCGATCGTGTGCTTTGCCGGATACCACGCTGCACAACCGCTCTCCACTTCGCCCGCCCGGCCGGATGCGGGGTGGATCGCGCGCTACGCGTGGTCCAGCCGGGTGGATGCGGCGGGCGCGCGCCGGCCCAGCGATTATCACAAGGTGCTCAAGAAGCGGCTTGAGGCGCTTGAATCGCGGCTCCGTGCGCAGTGCGGCGAGTTTGAGGCGCGCGCCTACGTGGACACCGGACCCGTGGTGGAGCGGGCGCTGGCCACGGCGGCTGGGCTGGGCTGGACAGGGAAGGACACCTGCCTGATTCATCCCAGGCTGGGCTCGTTTGGATTTCTCGCCGTGCTGTTGACCTCGCTGGAGGTTGAGAACCAAGACGTGCCCATGACGCTGCCCGACCGCTGCGGAAGCTGCACGCGCTGCCTGGAGGCCTGCCCGACCGGGGCGCTGATTGCGCCTTATCAGATGGATGCGACAAAGTGCATCTCCTGCCTGACGATCGAGCACAAGGGGGCGATTGCGCCCGAGCTGATGGCGGGCATGGGGCGGCAGGTTTTTGGCTGTGACATCTGCCAGGACGTGTGCCCGTGGAACCGCAAGGCTCCGCTGAGTGCCGACCCCGAATTGGAGGCGCGGCCGGAGCTGGTGAACCCGGCGCTGGAGTGGCTGGCGCAGATGGACGAAGCGGAGTTCGAGCGGGCTTTCAATGGCTCGCCGGTGCGGCGCGCGGGCTTTGTGGGGTTGCGAAGAAATGTGTGTGTCGCCATGGGCAACAGCGGGCTCTCGCGGTTTGCACCGCTGCTGCGCGAGTGGGCCGGCGCGGCCGATGAGGGTCTGCGCGCGGCCGCCCGCTGGGCGCTCGAAAAACTGAATGCGTAAGCCGGCCCGCATGAAGATCATTCACGCGAATCGCAACCTGCACAGGCCTTGCGCGGGAGACGCCGCGCGATGAAACGGAGTTAGACGACCCGCATCACGTTGGCCGCGTTCAGGCCCTTGGGGCCCTGCTCGCACTCAAACTCGACGGACTCGCCCTCGTTGAGCGTCTTGTAGCCGTTCTCCTGAATGGCGGAGAAATGCACGAAGACATCTTCTCCGCTCGACCGCTGAATGAATCCGTATCCCTTGGCTCCGTTGAACCACTTGACCACGCCCTGCTCTTTCATGCTGCGTCTCCTTGTTCAGAGGCAGGCACAGCGCACACGGCCCCAGATACGCCGCGAGCCGCCCGCGCGCCTGTACACCGTGCGCTGTGGCGGCTCAATGACCTGCCTAGCCCGAGACTGTGCCTTCCTGACAACCAAAACATCCAATGATGACGGCCTTCCTGCGATGGAGACAGCGTGCCTCCGGCGCGCCGTGCTCCTGTTATGGCAGGAAATGAAGGAGGATGCAAGGGAAAAATCCGGCGCGCCGGGCCGAGAGCCAAGACGCCGGCAATGGCGCGGCATTTTCCGCGTGCATAGCGGCTGGCGGGCCAGGACCGTCTATCCTGAAGGGAAGGCCTGCCGAGTTGGGCGCGCGCGGCGGCACTGTAGAACTCTTTCAAGCGCTGACTTCTGGGAGACCTGCGTGGCTGATGTCTCAAACTCCGGTACGTTGAACGAAACGCCGATCGAGACCGTCGGAGTGATCGATGTGGTCGAACCGGCTCACCAGCCCAAGTGGTATCGCTGGCGCAAGGGCGGCGCCGCGCTGGTGAACTACCTGCTGGACAGCGAGGTGCATACATATGCGTTCAGCGTGGCGGCCAACGCGATTCTTTCGTTCATTCCCTTCATCGTGCTGCTGTACACGCTGGCTATCTCCGTCTTTCACTCGCGCATGATGGCGGACGTAGTCAGCGACATGGTGCGCTACTTCCTGCCTTCGAACCAGGACTGGGTGGCGGCCAGCCTGGCGGCGGCGGCGGCCCGGCAAGGCGTGCGGGTGTTTTCGCTCGTCATGATTCTGGTCTCTTGCACCGGCATCTTTCTGCCACTTGAGGTGGCGCTGAATCAGGCCTGGGGCGTGGCCAGGAGCCGCAACTACCTGCTGAACCAACTGGTGGCTTTCGGGCTGGCGATTCTGATGGTGGCGCTGGGCATCGGCAGCATTCTGCTGAATATCTGGCAGCAGGAATTGCTTGGCTTCCTCTTTTTCCATCATATCGATAACTTTGTTTTCAAAGGGGTCAGTTATCTATGGCTCGCCGCCTCCACCGGCGTGGCCTGCATTCTTTTTTTCTTTTCCATTTACTGGCTGCTGCCCAACCGCAAGGTTCCGTGGCGGCATGTTCTGCGCACCTCAGTTGTCACCGGAGTGATCTGGCTGCTGGCCAAGAATATTTATGTGGCGGTGCTGCCGCACTTCGATCTGCGGGCGATTTACGGGCCGTTCTATGTCTCCGTGGGTCTGCTTTTGTGGGCGTATGTATCGGGGCTGATCCTGTTTGCCGGGGCGCAGTTCAGCGTGGCGCGGCTGGGGAACAAGCACTCCTAGCGCGGATCGGGAATCGGCGCCCGTTACGGCAGCTTGAAGGCTTTGTCGGCGATGGCGTTGGGGTTGCGGCCAGCGGGCAGGAACGTGAACAGCGAGCGCGAGGCGGTGCGCACCACGGCCAGGTCGCCGGAGCGCGAATCGACCACAAACAGCAGGTGGCCGGCCGAGGAAAACGCCAGCGCCGAGGGGCCGTCGCCCACGTGGATGGAGCCGATGCGCTTGCCATCATCGATGGAGTAGACGGTCACTTCCTGCGAGTGGAGATTGCCCACATAGAGCAGCGAGTTATCGGCGGAGACCAGCCCGCGCACCGGATCGTCGCCCATCAGGTACGCGCCGCCCACGTCGCCGGTGCCGGTCACCACCTCGGAGATGGAGTCCGACAGGGAGTTCATGACGAAAAGCTCGCCGCCGTCGGGCTTGAGGGCCAGTTGCACCGGCCCGCGGCCCACGTCGAGCAGGGCTTCCAGGCGATCGGGCCGGGCGGGGCCGGGCTGACTGGGCCGGGCCTCATATCGGGCCAGCGCGATGGCCATGATCTGGTGCCCGCCGGAGCAGGCGGCAAATGTCTTGGATGAATCGGGCAGAATGACCACGTCGCTGGCTCCGGGGCAGCCCTCGAAGACCGCCCGCACGGTGCGCGTGGCGGTATCGATGAGGCTCACCGAATTGCCGCGGCGATTGGCGACCACCAGGGTCCTGCCGTCGGGGGAGACGCGCAGCGCGACCGGCTCTTCGCCGGCGCCGATCACTGCGATTTCGCGGCCGGCCTTCAGGTCGAGGACGGAGACGCTGTTGGAACCGGAGTTGGCCACGTAGGCCAGCGCGCCGTCGGGGTCGAGGGCCAAGGCGACCGGCTGCCGGCGCACCCAGATGGTGGCCGCGACCGTGTTGTTTTCGGCGTTGATGACAGAGACCGAGCCCTGGCCGTTGGGTTCGCCCGCGTTGACCACGTACACTTGGTTGCGCGCGGGGCTGGGCGTGACGGCCACCGGGTTGCGGCCCACGGCCAGCTCGCGGTCCAGGCGCACGTTGACCACGTCGTAGATGGAGACGGTGCCGCTGCCGCCGTTGGCCACATAGACGTATTCGCGGTAGTTGGGCGGGTACTGGGGGAAATCGTGGGGACGGCAGCCGCTGAGCACAAGGGCAAATGCGCAGGCGGCGAAGACAGGAAGCGGCGCAAGGCGCGAGGACGCGCGGCCGGCGCGGCGGCCCAATACGCCGGCGAATCCGCGCCTAGCGGGTCTTGCCATCATGGGAGCTTGCCGCGGCGGTCTCGACGTGAATGCCGCGCGGCAGCGTGCGCTGCACGACCGGGGCAATCTGCTCGATCTCGTCCATCATCTGGGCAAACTGGCTGGGGTAGATGGACTGCGGGCCGTCGGAGAGGGCTTTTTCCGGCTGGTGGTGCACCTCGACCAGCACGCCGTCGGCGCCGGTGGCGATGGAGGCCCGCGCCATGGGCAGCACGCTGTCGCGCTTGCCGGTGCCGTGGCTGGGATCGACCAGGATGGGCAGGTGGCTGAGCTTCTGCACCGCCGGAACGATGCTGAGGTCGAGAGTATTGCGGGTGTGGTCGGCGAAGGTGCGCACGCCGCGCTCGCAGAGGATGACCTCGTAGTTGCCTTCGCTCATGACGTATTCGGCGGCCATCAGGAACTCATCGAGGGTGGCGCTCATGCCGCGCTTGAGCAGCACCGGCTTGCGCAGCCGGCCGGCATGCTTGAGCAGGGAGAAATTCTGCATGTTGCGCGCGCCGATCTGCACCACGTCGGCCCACTCGGCCACCAGGTCCAGGGTTTGATTGTCGATGGCTTCGGTGACGATGCGCAGGCCGAAGCGGTCGCGAATCTCCGCCATGATTTTGAGTGCATCGAGACCGAGGCCCTGGAAGGCGTAGGGCGAGGTGCGGGGCTTGTAGGCGCCGCCGCGGAAGAACTGCGCGCCCGCAGCGGCGACCTGTTCGGCGATGGCGAAGGCCTGTTCGCGGCTCTCGATCGAGCAGGGGCCGGCGACGATGGCCAGGTTGAGGCCGCCGATGGTGGCGTCCGTGCCAGGGAAGCGGATGACGGTGTCTTCCTCTTTGACGTCGCGGCTGGCGAGCTTGTAGGGCTTGGAAACGCGGATGACTTCGGCGACTCCGGAGAGCGCCTCGAGGTTGCCGCGGTCGACCTCGCCCTGGTTGCCGGTGATGCCGATGGCGGTGCGCTGGGCGCCGGGAAGGGGATGGGCGCGGAAGCCCAGCATTTCAATGTGTTCGCAGACCGCCTGAATTTCTTCGGGCGTGGCCTGCGCCTTCATGACGATTAACATCTCTGGCCTCTCAAACCATCAGTGTACGGCAATGCCGGGATTTCTGTGTTCCCGGATTGGGGGGGCGATGTGCCCGGCTCATCCTTCAAAACTTCAGCGCGCAGGTTGCGTTCTGCGCGTCGCGGTGCGTTTTTCTGCACGCCAGCGGAAGGCCAGCCAGGCCAGATAGCTCAGCTGCAGCACCCAGGTGACGGTGTAGGCGGCGACAACAAATTCGTGATCGAGAACGGCTCTTGGGTCCATGTTTCTCCTCGGTTTCTCCTCGCTTGAAGACAGCTGCAGCCTGAAATCAGACGCCTTCCAGCGCCTCCCGGGCTTCCTCGGCGGCGTTCTGCTGGTGCATGCGTTCCACTTTGTAGCGCAGGACCAGGATCAGCAATCCCCAGGCCAGCCAGGCCAGGATGTTCCAGCCAAAGGGCTCCAGCATGGACTTGTCCATGCCCGACCCCGGCGCGCCGCCAAAGACGGGGGCGGGGTGCTGGGTGCGCCACCAGCGGTTGGACATGTAGACGATGGGCACATCGAGGGCGCCGAAGATGCCGAGCACGGCGGCCAGCGTCTGCATCTGCGGGCCGGCGGCAAAGCGGCGCAGCAGCAGGTAGCTGACGTAGATGAGCCAAAGTACCAGCGTGGTGGTCAGGCGCGCGTCCCAGGTCCACCAAATGCCCCAGGCGCGGCGGCCCCACAGGGGTCCGGTGGTGAGCACCACGGTGCAGAAGACCACGCCCACCTCGGCGCCGGCCAGCGCCCAGGCGTCAGCCACCTGCGCCCGCTCGGGATGGTTGCGGCGGAAGGCCAGATAACCGATGGAGCCGGCGAGGCTGACGGCGAAAAAGAGGAAGGCCACCATCGCCGAGGGCACGTGGTAGAAGATGATGCGAAAGATTTCGCCCTGCATGGCATCCACGGGCGCGACGTAGATGGCCTGGTAGAAGCCCCAGATCATGAGGGCGACAGTGATCGCGGGGAAAAAGCCGAGTGCGAGTTTCTTCATGCGGGGATCCTGTGGTTGAACCTTTCAAGTGTACGACGGGGAAGGCGGGGTAGTCTCCATCGGAGGATGAAAGGGGCTACTCCGCGTGAAACACCACGTCGAACAGCAGCAGGCTGGCGGTGGTGAAGATGATGTCGTAGCCGAGCAGCATCTTGATCCAGAGGATGGGGTCGCTTTCGCCGGTGAGGATGGCGGTGGTGGCCTGCACCATGGCCAGAAGCGCCGGAATGAAGATGGGAAACAGAATGAGCGACAGCAGCAGCTCGCGGTTGCGGCTGCGGATGGACAGAGCGGCGAAGAAGACGCCGTTGGCGACCAGCGCCCAGGTGCCCAGGGGGAGGACAATCGTCAACAGCCAGGCCTGGCCCGCGATATGAAGGTCGTAGAAGATGATGAAGAAGGGGGCCAGGATGACCTGGACGATGGAGACGAAGAGAAAGTTCACCATCACCTTGGCCAGGTAGAGTTCGGCGCCGGGAGCCGGGACCATGCGCTGGGCATCGAGGACCTGGTGGCGGATTTCGCGCGCCCAGGCCTGGTTGAGGGCGCTGACGGAGGCGAACATGGTGGCCACGCAGAGCACACCGCCGGCGATCTGCTGCGAAAAGGCTCCGTGGGGGTCGAAGGCGATGGAGAAGAGCACGACGACCAGGCCGGAGAAGAACAGCATGGAGATGAAGGCGTCGAGGGAGCGCAATTCGATGCGCAGGTCCTTGACGAGATGAGTCCACAGGGCGCGGGGCATCAGGCGTGGCCCTCCGCGATGGCTTTGGTGAGGTCGGCGGTCTGGACCCGAACGTCGAGAGCCGCGGCGGCGCGCAGGTAGTCGGCCGGGCTCAGAATCAACTGCGTGCCGCGGGTTCCCGCCGAGACGCTGATGGTGTCAAACAAGATCGCGGTCTCATCCACAAACACCGGATAGGATTTTTTTGCGCCGAAGATGGTGACGCCGCCGCGGAGGTAGCCGGTGAGCGGCTGGACATCTTTGAGAGGCGCCATTTCGGCCTTGCGCAGGCCGGCGGCGCGGGCAAGTTTTTTGAAGTCCAGCTCGGCGTCGCCGGGAATGACGGCGAAGACATAGACGCCGGGTCCGCCGGATGTCCACCCCAGCGACGAAGACCTGTCGCTGGGGACCCCGGTCGTCAGCAGGGTTTTAAAGACCTGCTCGGGCGGCATGTTGATCTTTTTCGCGACGGTAATTGCGGAAAGATCCTGGGGATCGACCTCGTATTCGCGAAGTTCGAAGGCGATGCCGAGGTTCTCGAGGAAGCGCGCGCCGTTGGTCTTCATTGCGTCGGATTTCCCGGCTCGAACGACTTGACGCGGCCGGCGTGCAGTTGGAGCACCCAATCGGCAATGGGCGCGGCGGATTCGCGCTGGTGGGTGGTGAGGACGATGGTGCGGTTGCTCTGGCGAAACCCGGCCAGCAGCTCGACCATCTGGCGCACCGACTCGACATCCATGTTGGAGAAGGGCTCGTCGAGCAGCAGCAGTTCGGGTACGGGCAGCAGCACGCGGGCGAGCGAGGTGCGCTGGCGCATGCCCTGCGAGTATTGACCCAGGGTGCGCGTCAGCGCGGGGTCCAGGCCCACCTGGCGCAGCGCCTCGGCGGGCGAGAGGCAGGCGCGGCCGGGATAAAGTTTGCGGAAGTAGGACAGGTTTTCCGTGGCGGTCAGCTCGTCGTAGAGCATGGGCGCATGGCTCATGTAGCCGATGCGGGTGCGCGCCTGATGCGGCTCCTGACCGCCGAAGACGGTGGCCGCGCCGTGGCTGGGGCGCAGCAGACCGGCCAGAATGCGCAACAGCGTGGACTTGCCCGCGCCGTTTTCGCCGATGAGAACGTAGCAGCGGCCGGGTTCCAGATCAACCGACACCTGGCGCAGCGCGGCAAAGGAGCCGAAGAGTTTTGAGACTTGATCGAGCCGGGCGCAAAGGGTCGACTGTGCGGCCTCAGGAGCGGGTGCGGTCATTCCGGTCAGTCTGCGGCGGCGGGGCTGGCGGGGTGAACCGCAGGCGCGGCCGCGGCCGCGCGGGGACTGGCGGCGGGTTTGGCAGGCGTCGCGCCGGGCTGCGCGGGCGCATATTTGCTGGCGCACTTGGCCTGCAGCACGTTGGCGTGGAAGACGCCGTCGCGCCCGTAGGTGCCTTCGGCCAGGGCCTGCGCGTCGTCCTTGAAGGTGTCCGGCGGCGGCTCGGAGCCGTTGTAGACGACCTTCAGTTGGCGGCCCGCGGCGGCTTTGGGCGAGTGGCTCTCGAACTCATTCAGAAGGAAGGTTACGTGGGGGCCGTCCTGCTGGATCGAGCCCGGCTTCACGAAGCCCTCCACGCGCAGACTGCGTGTGTACGCCTTGTTGCCCATGCCGCCCAGCTCCGCGATGGTGACGTAGTAGCTCTTGTTGGCCTGGGCTCCGGAAATGGCCAGCCAGGCGATGGTGCCGACGATAATGGCAACCGCGATTCCGATGCGCAGCGAGTTGGGGGAAATCTTCATAGTCAACTCCTAACGATACGAGCCGAAGGGAGTGGGGTCAACCACCGCACGTATGATGTGTGATGTAAATCACACCCTGGACGCCCTGCAACGAGTGCTGAAGGAGCCGAAAATCCCCAGCCTTTACCGCGCCGAGTCAAGAGTTTGCGCGGCGCGGTCCAGCGCCTGGGTCAGCGCGGTCAACTGCTGCGCGGCGAGGGCGCCGTTCCTGGCGTCGAGGGCCTCGTTGACGCCGGGGATCACCACGGCCGCGTAGCCGGTGAATTCGCCGGGGGCGTAGATGGTGTGCCGGTACCAGGGGCGGTTGGGTAGCCCGGCCGGCGAAAGCAGCGCGGTTTCCACCTGGCGCAGGGTCTGGTTCAGTTGGGAAAGGTTGCCCGAGGGAGCCGCCTGGAGGGCGCGGGCGCGGGCGGCCGCGGCGGCAAAACGGCGGGCCGCGGCCTGCGCCGGGGCAAAGTCCAGCGCGCCGAGGCCGGCGTCTTCGGCCTTGCGCCGGGCGGCGTCGAGATAGGAGGCGATCTCGCGCGCGTACGCCTCGTAGTCGTAGGGGAGCACATCGGCGTCGGCCATGCGCAGGGCTTCCAGGCCGAAGACGCGCGCCAATTCCTGAAGATAGAGGAAGTGCGGGTCGGCGTTCTGGGTGAACCAGGCAAAGTCGTCGAAGGTCGAGTGATAGACGCCGTACGGTCCGCTGGAGCCGACGTCGGTCGAGGGTACGCCCGCGTGCTGCAGAAAGGGCGTGAAATCGGAGCCGGAACCGAGGTCGCTGACGTGCACCTCTTCGCCGGGCTGGGGCGGGGCGTTGGAGGCGCGATGCTCATCGCCTGGCGCGCGGTTGAGCCGCCACTGCTCGTACACTGTGCCGCCTAGCGGGCTGGGAACGGCCTGCGCGACCTCGCGCACGAACTGCTTGAGCGAGGGGACGGCGGCGGCGGTGAAGTCGGGGCCGGAGACGCCCACGTCGGTGTTGAAGTAGGCCACGGCGTGGCTGAGAGCCTGGCCCTGCTGCTCCACCCACTCGGTGGAGCCGATGAGGCCCTCTTCTTCGGCGTCCCAACTGCAGAAGATCATGGTGCGCCGGGGCCGCCAGCCCTGGCGCAGCAGCGCGCCGATGCCGTGGACCGCCTCCAGCAGGGCGGCGGTGCCGCTATTGGGATCGACCGCGCCGTAGACCCACGCGTCGCGGTGATTGCCGCTGATGACCCATTCGTCGGGAAACTCCGCGCCCTTGATTTTGCCGATCACGTCCCAGATCACGCGGCGTTGATAGTCCTGCTGCGAGACCAGGTGGACGCGCACGCCGCCCGCGCCGCCCAGGTGATAGCGGAAGGGCAGTGCGCCCTGCCAGCCCTGCGGCACGCCGGGGCCTTGCAGCGCGGCAAGAATCGGCGCCGCGTCGTGGTAGCTGATGGGAATCGAGACGATGTGCGGCTGGTTGCCCTCCGGGTTGATGCGCGCCGAGTCGGGCAGGTCCGGGGTGGAGGCTACGCCGGGCGTCTCCGGGTCGCCGGGATACTTGAAAAGAAATTGCACCGATCCGCGCTGGACGCCGGTCTCGGGCCGCCACGGGCCCATCGGATAGGCGTCGCCCTTGAAGTAGCCGTCGTCCTGGGGGTCGGAGTAAAGCAACACACCGATGGCGCCGCGCTGCTCGGCAAGATAAACCTTGACGCCGCGAAAATTGGCGCCGTAGCGGGCGATGACAATTTTTCCGTGTAGGTCGATGTGCTGGGCGGCGAGCTGGTTGAAGTCCTCCAGCCGCCCGTAGTTGGCGTACACCACGGCGCCGGTCACGTCGCCCGATCCGGAGGAGCCGTTGAAGGGCATCACGACACGCGGATCGTTCTGGTAGGGGTCGCCGTTGACATGCTCGCGCGTGGGGCCGCTCATCAGCAGCTTGCCCGCGGCGTTATAGGCCTCCACACGCACGGCCTTGGGCCAGTTGAGCAGCACGCGATAGGGCACGATCTCGGTTTCCAGCCCGGCGGCGCGAAACTTCTCCGCCACGTATTCGGCGGTCTTATGGTCCTCGGGCGTGGCCGCCATGTGGGGCTCGGCGGTCAGGATCTTCAGCTCCGCGCCGGCCTGTCTGGCGCTGGGCACGGTCAGAAACTTGTCCTCAAGGGCGGCCTGCTTGCTGAAGTCGGCAAAGCCGAAGGCCGCGGGCGGCGCGGTCTGCGCGGCGGAACGCGGCAGCTGCGGACCGGCCGCGAACGCCAGCAGGAGGAGAAGAAGCGGGAATTTGCGAGTGAACATGAGCGAGGCCCTTGAATTGCGCGAGTGGCGAAACGATGGAAGGTGAACCGCAAACGGCACGCAGCGGACGGCAATTTAGCCACAGCTTACACCACGGCCGTCGAAGCCGGTTTCAGGGCGCAAGGCCGCCCGCGGATCAAGTGCCGCTGCCCTTGCGACAGGGCTGCTTGCCAAGGCCGCCGGGCAGGCGCAGTTCAGGCTGGTTTGCAGGCTGGTGTTCAGGCCGCCATTCAGGCCACCGGTTGTGCGCAATGTGCGCAACGCCGGGCGGCAAGGGGAATCTCGCTGAGGCACTCGGGGCACACCTTGGTTGCCGGGGCCGCCGCAGGCGCCTCGGGCTTCTTCAGGCGCGCCATCAGGTGGTTGAGCGGCAGCACGAAGGCGAAGTAGACCACCGAGGCCACGATCAGAAACGAGACCGCGGCGTTGAGGAAGTTGCCGATCTTGATGTGGCCGCCGTAAATGTCAAGAATCACGCCGCTGAAGTCGGGCTTGCCCACGGTGGCCGCAATCAGCGGGTTGAGCACGTCGGTGACCAGCGAGCCGACGATGGCATTGAAGGCCGCGCCCAGAATGACAGCCACCGCCAGATCGACCACGTTGCCGCGCAGAATGAAGTCCCTGAAACCTTTCAGCATCTCGATTCCTCCCGCTCGTTTTTCGCTGCGCTTCTTCGCGGCACATGGTTCGATCGACCGGCTTCGCGGGCTGGAAGGTTGGGGCGTCCAGCCGAACCGGCGCCGGTGCAGCGCGCGTTCTGCCCATGCTACACGGCGAACATGAAAACATGCACCCCGGACTTTGCGGTAGACTGCGGACGAATCAGTGAGCGATAAGTGAGGTGCCGCGATGAGGCTTGTTCGAGTGGCCGCGATTGTTGCGCTGGGGTTTCTTGGCCTGAGCGCGGTGGCGGGCGGCGTTCCGATGATTCTCGACCCGCAGGGGAACATGATGCGTTTGCCGTTGAGTCTGCTACGGACCTCGCCGTTCCACTCCTACCTGATTCCCGGCATCATTCTGCTGGGGGCCAACGGGCTGTTGGCACTGTGGGTTCTTTGGCTTGTGATCCTGCGCAAGCCCGGTTACGGCCTGTGGACCGCGTTTCAGGGTTGCGTGCTGCTGGGCTGGCTGGTGGTGGAGTGCTGGATGTTGCGGCTTGTGATCTGGCCGCATTACCTGTATGGCGCGGTGGCGCTGGTGCTGGTGGCCACGGGCTTTTGGCTGCGGCGCGACCGAGGGCCTGCGGTGCGCGCTCAGGGATAGAAGGCGAGAAAGATGATCAGGGTGAGGATCATCAGGTTCGCGTAGAGGAGAATCAGCACGCCGGCGTGGTGGAGGCTCCATTGGCGGCTGAGACAGCGGGCCGTCTCGCCCATGCCCCAGGCAGCGGCAGCGAGGGCGACGAGTTGCCAGGGCGAGCCGTGCAGATTTTCGATATGCGGAAAGCCGGCCAGAAGCAGGCTGGCCGCGAGCGCGCCCAGCGACAGCGCGACGGCGCGCGCGAGCGACCTGTGCCGCAGGCGAAAGATGGTGAGGCGGGGAAGCACGGCGTTTACCACTGTAGAGGCTCGGCCTATCCGGCGACCATCTCCATCTGTTTGAGCGATTCGGCATAGGGCGCGCGCAGGACGCCGCGCTCGGTGATGATGGCGGTCACGTATTTGGCCGGGGTCACATCGAAGGCCGGGTTGCAGATGCCCACGCCGTTGGGAGTGAGCTGCTTGCCGCCATGATGGGTGACTTCCTTCGCCGGGCGCTCCTCGATGGGAATGGCGTCGCCGGTGGGGGTCGCGGTGTCGATGGTGGACCAGGGCGCGGCGACATAGAACGGGATGCCGTGCTCTTTGGCCAGGATGGCGACGTTGTAGGTGCCGATTTTGTTGGCGAAGTCGCCGTTGGCGGCGATGCGGTCCGCGCCGACGACCACGGCCTGGATGCGCCCCTGGCGCATGAGGCTGGCGGCCATGTTGTCGCAGATCACGGTGGTGTCGATGCCGTCGGCCATCAGCTCCCAGGCGGTGAGCCGCGCGCCCTGCAGAAAGGGCCGCGTCTCGTCGGCGAAGACGTGAATGCGCTTGCCTTTTTCGACCGCGGCGCGGATGACGCCGAGCGCGGTGCCGTAGCCGCAGGTGGCCAGGGCCCCGGCGTTGCAGTGGGTGAGCACTCCGCCCTGGTCGGGCAGCAGCGCGGCGCCGAACGCGCCCATCGTCTTGCAGGCGGCGATGTCTTCGTCGTACATGGCGTGCGCCTCGGCCAGAAATTTCGTCTGGATTTCGGCCATGGTTGCGCCGCGGGAGAGCAGGGCCGCAAAGAGGCGCTTCATGCGGTCGATGGCCCAGAAAAGATTCACGGCGGTGGGGCGCGTCGCGGCCAGGCGGGCGCAAATCCTTTCGAACTCGGGCGCGAACTCCTGCGCCGTGGCCGCGGTAGAGCACAGAGCGCCCAGGGCGACGCCGTAGGCCGCAGAAACGCCGATGGCTGGCGCGCCGCGCACGACCATGGTGACGATCACGTCGGCGACCTGTTCATAGGTGGAGGCGAGGACGTAGCTCTCTTCGAGCGGGAGCTTGGTCTGATCGATAAAGCGGACGCCTTCTGGGGTCCAGGCAAGGGTAGGAATCATGGAGTTCCAGTGTAAACTGCGCCGGGATGCGGCGCCGCAGCGCGGCCGGCGCTGAAAACCTTTTCATTTTCCAGTGGACGCACCTCCACCCCAGTGCGTAGAGTTGTCTCGGTACTTTTTCAGGATGGTTTTCCGATCCCGTTGTTCTCGCCGGCGGCCTGTCGCGCCCATGCGCGGCCGAGTGGCAGGCCCCGAGCGGCAGGCCCTGAGCGGCGGGCGGAGATCCGCAGACAGTGAAGACCAGACGAGTTTTTTGAAAGAAACGGGGAAATCTCTCATGGCGACACGATCGACACCACCGGCGGCCCATAGCGCGCCCAGCTATATTGGCCCGTTCCTCACGGTTACCTTTCTCTTCGGCATCTTCGGGTTTCTCACCAACCTGAACAGCAACCTGATGCCCCAGCTGAAGTCCATCTTCAATCTCACCTATGGACCGGCCATGGCGGCCACGGTGGCGTGGTTCTTCGCCTACCTGGTCTTCTCGGTTCCCAGCGCGAAACTGATCGAGGCCGTGGGCTACAAGCGCACCATGGTGATTTCTCTGTTTGTGATGATGGCGGGGGCAGTGCTGTTCGTTCCCGCGGCCACGCTGGTCAGCTTCCCCCTGTTCATGACCGCAATCTTCGTGCTCGCGGCCGGGGTCACCGCGCTGCAGACCTCGGCCAATCCTTATGTTTCCATCCTTGGCCCCGAGCACAGCGCCCCCGCGCGCCTGACTCTGGCGCAGGCCTTCAACTCGCTGGGCGCGGCCCTTGCGCCGCTGGTGGTGGTTCACTTCATCCTCACCGATCCCAGCAAGGTGGCCAGCAAGGCGAGCATTGCGCACACCGTGCAGGGGCCTTATGTGGCCATTGCCGCCGCGCTGCTGGTGCTGGGCTTTGCGGTCATGTTCATGCACCTGCCGGCCATCACCTCGACGCGCTCCTTCCGCCCCGCCAAGGAAGGCGAGCCGCTGCTGGGGCGCAGTATCTGGAGCTATCGTCACACGGTGCTGGGCATGGTGGGCATCTTCTTCTATGTGGGCATTGAAATCGCCCTGGCCGCCATCGCCATCAGCTACTTCCGGACCCAAGGCATCGATAACAAGGACACGGTCGCCTTTCTTGCCCTTCTCTACTACCTTTTCATCGGGGGCGGGCGCTTTGTGGGCACTCTGCTGATGAAGTGGATCAAGGCGGACATGCTGCTGGCTTTTTTGGGATTCTTCGGGGTGGCGCTGCTGCTGGTCTCCATGTTCTCGCATGGGCCGGTCGCCGTCTGGAGCCTGGTGCTGTGCGGCGTCGCCAACTCGATCATGTACCCGACGATCTTCGCTCTGGGAATCGCCGAGCTGGGGCCGATGACCAGCGAGGGTTCAGGCATCATCACCATGGGCAACGTGGGCGGAGCCGTGATTCCTTTTCTGTTCGGCGCCCTGGCCGACCACATTGGGATTCAGTACGCCTTCATCATCCCCATCGTCTGCTATCTGTATGTTGCGTACTACGGCCTTGCGGGCCACAAGCCTACGCGCACCGCGGCGGCCTAGCACGGAACCTGCGCTCGCGCGCCAAAGCCCTCCGCGATTCCGCGGAGGGCTTTGCTGTCTGCGGCGAAGCGGGTAGTTCTGTGATCATTGGGATTGGTCGCCGACCAGCTTCCGGATGCGGCATTTGGCCCTGCCGCTGGAGCCAGACGCGCCTGGTTTCCATGTCTCCGGGGCCGCAGTAAGTGACACGGAAACACCCAGAACAGCAGGAACCAGGGAGTTAGCGCCTGTAACACTTTTTCTGCAACGACAGACGACTTTTATGAATATCTGGATTACCTTTGGCCTTTCTTCGCACTGCTAGTGGCAGTCGAGCTGTGATATAGTCCCACGCGGAGGAGTAAGAATGAAAAAGTTACTCGCTATGTTTCTTTGCATTTTATTCCCGGCATTTGCACTCGCGGGCGATAGCGGCTACAAGATTGGTTACGATGGCGGATCAATCTCCGGTTACAAGGCTGGAACCGGGATGAAGCTTTACATCGAGGGGGATCATATCCGGATCATGAAAGAAGCGCAGGAAGTTGTGGTGATTCCGGCCTCTGCGGTGACAGAAATCAGTTATGGCCAGGATGTACACAGGCGGGTTGGCGCGGCTATCGGAATCGGTGTCTTTACGCTGGGGGTTGGAGCTTTGATGGCGCTGACAAAGTCGAAGAAGCACTTTGTGGGGCTCACTTGGAACGACGGCGGCAAGAAGGGCGGCATGGCGTTCCAGGCCGACAAGAATGACTACCGGGGCTTGTTGGCCGGGCTGGAAGGCATTACGGGCAAGAAGGCTGTCGACTCAGATACCATGACTGTCAAGAATTAGGACATTTGGGAAGACGAATTCAAGTATCCTTCGCAAGGGTCTGAACGCTCACAGCGGTGTTGTCCTTCATCGGCGAGCTCGAACAGAATTGAGTTCGCCGACCCCCTTGAGCGCGGTATCGCGGCTGTTGATGATGCCTGTCCAGCGTAAGAGCCTTCGCCACATTGCTTCTTATTCCCCCACTGTCTTCCTGACCAAAGCTTTGCGAGATTCGCTTTTTCCGTCGCTCAACCTGCACAATCCACTACGGCTGCGCGCGAGTGCCGGAAATTGATACGGTCCTCATCGATTGGCCGGTACACTTGAGCTAGCGATGAAGCGACAGACCATCGAACATTACGAGATTCTTCGCCGGCTGGGCGCCGGAGGCAGCGGAGTGGTCTATCTGGCCGACGACACGCTGTTGCAGCGCCCGGTGGTGTTGAAGATTCTGCGCGCGGGGCTGCTGTCAGCGCAGCAGATGCGCTCGACCGTGCTGCGCGAGGCGCGCCTCGCCTCGGCCATTGAGCATCCCAACGTCTGCGCCATTTATGAAGTGGGCGAAGCCGGCGACGAGGGCTACATCGCGATGCAGTACGTGCCCGGCCAGTCGCTGGACCAACTAATTGCGCGCGGTCCCGCCAGCCCCCAGCTGGTGCTTTCGGTGGGCATCCAGATCGCCGACGGACTGCAGGCCGCGCACGCCCTGGGCATCTTTCATCGCGACTTGAAACCACAGAACGTGATGCTGACCGACGGCGGCCTGGTCAAGATTCTCGACTTCGGCCTGGCGCGCCGCCTGCGCCCGGAGGACGTGAGCTTTGACCCCAGCAAGGCAGGCCTGGCCAAGGACGCATCGGTCGCCGCCACCTACACCGCGCGCGGCGGCACCATCCGCTACATGGCGCCCGAGCAGTTTGTCACCGGCCAGTCCAGCGCGCAGTCCGACGTCTGGGCGCTGGGCGTGATTCTCTACGAGTTGGCCAGCGGCCGCCATCCGTTTTCGCGCCCCGACGCTGAGGACTTTCAGGCCATCCGCGCCATCCAGTTCTCTGACCCGCAGGACTTGAGCGAGATTGTTCCCGACATCTCCGTCGAATTGAAGAGCGTGATTGCCGCCTGTCTGGAGAAGAATCCGGCCTCCCGCTACACTTCGGCCGCCGAGGTGCGCGAGGCCCTGAAGACCATCATGAAGGCGCTGCGGATCGAGACTGGCTCCATTCCCGGCGAAGCCGCGGCCAACCTGCCCACTACCGAAGCCGAAGCGGAGAAGCGCGCCACCGGCTTTCTCTCCATGCTGGCGGAGCGCTTTCGCGAGTCGGCGGGCGATCGCGCGCCGCAGAATTCTCTGGTCGTCCTGCCCTTCAGCAACCTGGGTGCGGCCGAGGTGGCGCCGCTCTACGGATATGCGCTGGCCGACGCCATCGCCGCGCGCCTGGCACGGATTCCGGCCCTGGTGGTCCGGCCTTCCAGCACGCTCATGTCGCTGCCCATCGCGCAGATGGACCCGCTCGCCGTGGGCCAGAAGCTGCTGGTGTCGTTTGTGCTGGCGGGCAGCTTTGTGCGCTCTGAGGCCGGATTCGACCTCAACTGGCAACTGCTCGACGTGGCCTCGCAAAGCGTGCGCGCGGGCGGCGCCATTCAGGTGGCTTCGCTGGATCTGATCGCCGTGCAGACCGAGATTTCAAACGAAGTGTTTGCCGCGTTGCACGGGCTCTCGGCCGGTGACAAAATCGACGCGCCGCGGCCCGGGCCGCGCGACGCGGCAGTCGGATCACTGCCCGGCCCGGTGAGCGAGGAGTATCTGCAGGCCCGCGCGGTGCTCAGTTCGTTCATGGTGCGCACCGGCTCGCGTGCCGATCTTGACCGCGCCCACGCGCTGTTCACCAGCGTCACCAGCAAGTATCCGGCGTTTGCCGCCGGCTGGAGCGGCCTGGGCATCGCCGAGCTGCAATACGTGCGCCACGGCTTTGGCGGGCAGATTCATGTGATGCACGCCCGGCGCTCCTTCGACGAGGCGCTCAAGCTCGACCCGGCCTCGATCGAGGCCAATCTCTACCGCATTTACATGCTGCTGTCGCGCGGAGAAAAGGAGTCGGCGCGCCACGGGATCGCCAACCTGCTGGCCTCGGCGGCCAACGACTGGAACGTGCACATGGTGGCCGGCATCGCCCTGCGCGGCGACGGCATGTACGACGAGGCGCTGGCCGAATTCAACCGCGCCCTCAAGCTCAACCCCGCCAATGCCGCAATTCTCTACAATCACCGCGCCCGCGTGTATCACTATCAGAATCAAATTGAGCTGGCCGGCGACGAACTCGAAAAAGGGCTGGCACTGGAGCCGCGGCACCCGCTGCTGCGCACCTCGGCCGGCTACCAGCAGATGCGCATGGGCAATCTGGCGGAGGCCATCGAGATTCTGGAGGGCGTGGTGCGCGATGATGAGTTGCTGCGCATCGCCGTGCCCACGCTGTCCATGTGCTATGTGCAGGCCGGTGAGCGCGCGCGCGCCGCAGCGCTGCTCAAGGACGACACCCTGGCCGCGGCCGAGGCCGACAGCGAGATGGCCTATCGCCTGGCGACTTACTTCGCGGTCGAGGGCGACTCCAGCGAGGCGCTCCACTGGCTGCGCCGCGCCATCTATCTCGGCAACGAAAATTTCCCCTGGTTCCAGAAGAACCCGGCGTGGAACAACCTGCGCACCAACGCCGACTTCGAGCGCATCCTGGAAGACCTGAAGAAAAGCTTCCGCAAGAACCAGAAAACCTGGAAGCGCCTGCTGGAACAGGTGCCGCCGGACGGGGAGTAGGGGCGTCGAGCGGAGGGTTGCGGATTCCCAGGTCTCCCTGCCTTAGGCGAGACCTGGGCACTCAGCATCTTTCGTCCCTATTCAATCCGCACATACGGCAGATAAACAGGCTCCCACACGTAGGCGCGCAGTTGCGCCTGGAACGCGGCTTCGTCCGCGGCTTCGGCGACGCCTTCCGCCATGGCTTGTCGGCCCACGGCTTCCGCGACCACGAGGCTTACCTTGCGGGAATCGGCGATGGGCGGCAGCAGCGGGGCGTCCGGGTCCTGGCGCGCCGGAGACAGCGACGCCAGCGCCTTGGCCGCGGCCATAATCATGGCATCCGTCACGCGCCTTGCGCGGCTGACCAGAATGCCGAGAGCGAGGCCGGGAAAGATGTACGAGTTATTCACCTGCGAGATGGGAATCTGTTTGCCTTCCACGTCGACCGGAGCGAAGGGGCTGCCGGTGCCGATGAGCGCATGGCCGTCTGTCCAGCGCATCAGGTCGACGGGCACGGCCTCGGACTTCGAGGTCGGATTGGACAGCGGGAAGATGATGGGCCGCGGCGTGTGCGCGGCCATGGTGCGCACAATCTCCTCGGTGAATGTGCCGGCCTGCGCGGAGACGCCCACCAGCACCGTGACTTTGGCATTGCGCACCACATCGAGCAGAGAGATGGGGCCGGGGCCGGAGAGCTTCCAGTCCGCCACGTCGGCTCTCTTGCGCGCCAGCGGCAACTGGCTGGCACGCATGCCCTCTTCGCCTTCGACGAGAAGACCGCGACGATTGAAGGCATAGATACGGCTGCGGGCCTGCTCCTCGCTGAGTCCTTCCTGCTGCATCTCGGCGATGAGGAGGCTGATGATGCCGACGCCGGCCGAGCCGGAGCCGAACATCGCGATGGTCTGTTCCTTGAGCGGAACGCCGGTGGCGTGGACCGCCGCCAGCAGGGTGCCGGTGGTCACGGCCGCGGTGCCCTGGATGTCGTCGTTGAAGGTGCACAGCCGGTTGCGATAGCGGTCCAGCAACTGCAGGGCATTGGTGCCGGCAAAGTCTTCCCACTGCAGCAGGATGTGCGGCCAGCGGTCCTCGACGGCCTCGACGAAGGCCTCGACAAAGTCATCGTACTCCTGGCCGCGGATGCGGTGATGCTGCCAGCCGATGTAGATGGGATTGCTGAGCAGGGCTTCGTTATCTGTACCCACGTCGAGCAGCACGGGCAGGCAATGCTCCGGCGGAATGCCGCCCAGCGCCGTGTAGAGCGCCATCTTGCCGATGGGAATGCCCATGCCTCCGGCACCCTGATCGCCCAGGCCGAGGATGCGCTCGCCGTCGCTGACCACGATGCAGCGCACATCGTCGTAGCGGGAGTCGGCCAGGATCTGCTCGATGCGGTGCTTGTTGGGATAGCTGATGAAAAGGCCGCGGGGCTTGCGCCAGATCTCAGAAAAGCGCTGGCATCCCTCGCCCACCGCGGGCGTGTAGACGATGGGCAGCAGCTCCTCCATGTGGTGCGCGATGAGGGAATAGAACAGCACTTCCGTGGTGTCCTGCAGATCGCGCATCAGGCTGTATTTGCCAAAGCTGGTGGTCTGGGCGTCCAGGACCTTCTTGCGGCGCTCGCGCTGATCTTCCAGGGTTCCGATGTGCGGCGGAAGCAGGCCGTGAAGGGCGAAGATGTCGCGTTCTGCTTCCGTGAAGGCCGTTCCCTTGTTGAGTCGGGGGTTCAGCAGCAGTTGGTACCCTGAAAGCCGAGTACGAACCACGGCGTGGTGCGGCGGTGGGGCCGCGATGGATTCTGTAGGCACTTCAGTCTCCTCCTTGACACTGACCTCGCGGTTTCGCCCGGGGGAAGAAGTCTTATTCTACGCCTGCGGGATGGAAAGATCCCGGAGCGCTGGGTCAGCCGGGGGTCCCAGGTCTCGCTATGAGACCTGGGACGCCACGGACCTCAACCGGCTGCGGACTACTTGAGGTTGATGCTTGCCTTCAGCGGCAGGCTCTGCGACGAACCGCCCACCATGATTGTGTACTCGCCCGGAAGCCGGGTCCATCCATCCTTCGCTTCGTCGAAGATCGACAGATACTTGGGATCGATTTCGACCGTCACGGCGCGTTTTTCGCCAGCCTCGAGCTGCACCTTGCTCCAGCCCACCAGCCGCTTGGGCGGCTCTTCGGCGGAGGCGGGCAGCGCCGCGTAAACTTCCGCGATCTCCGCCCCGGCGCGCTTGCCGGTGTTCGTCAGCGTGAAGGTTACCTTCACCTTGTCTCCGGGAGTAACTTGCAGGCCTGAGTAGCGATAACTCGTGTAAGAGAGTCCATAGCCGAAGGGGAATAACACCGGCTTCTTCTCCGCGTCATACCACTTATAGCCAACCTTCACGCCTTCGTCGTAAGTTACATCGAAAGGCGGAAGGCCCTTGGCCCAATCTTCGGGCGTGCCCCCGCCGTTGAAGAAATGCGAGGAAGCCGGCGGCGGCTTCACCACCGTGGGATGGGGCAGGTCGGCCACGCTCAAAGGAAACGTGTTGGGCAGCTTGCCGCTGGGGTTGACGGTGCCGAAGAGCACGTTGCCCACCGCGTCGGCTCCATCACTGCCCGCGAACCAGGCCTCCAGAATCGCCGCCGGAGCGTCGACCCACGGCATGGTCACCGGGCTGCCCGTCTCCAGCACCACGATGGTGTGCGGATTGGCCGCCGCCACCGCCGCGATCAGGTCGTCCTGATGGTGGGGCAGGGACAGGTCGGGCAGGTCCATGCCTTCGCTCTCCCACTCATACGCGAAGACGATGGCCACGTCTGCGCCCATGGCCGCCGCTGCCGCGGCCGCCGGATCGGTGCCCGGATCGTACTTCACTTCCGCCTGGGGGGCGCGCGCCTGAATCGCCTTCAGCGGCGAGGTGGGAAACCAGATCTCCTCCTGCCAGTGGGTGGCGCCCTTGCCCGGGGGCATGATGGCGTTGCCGCCGATCGGGTCCACCTGCGCCGAGCCGCCGCCGGAGATCATGCCCACGTCGGAGTGCGCGCCGATGACCGCGATGGTGCGCAGCCGGGCGGCATTGAGCGGCAGTGCGGCCCGCTCGTTCTTGAGCAGAACGATGCCGCCCTCCTCGATCTTGCGCGCGATCTCGAATCCCGCGAATGGATCGACCACGCTGCGCTGGCGGGGATAATCGATCACGCCCGCGGCAAACATCGAGCGCAGAATGCGGTGCACGTGTTCGTCCAGTTCGGCGACCGGAATGGTTCCCGCCTCGACCGCCGCCTTGTAGCGCGCGCCGAAAAAGAAGCTTCCCGGCTCTTCGTTATCGAGGCCCGCGGCAGAGGCCTTCTCCGTGGAGTGGGTTCCGCCCCAGTCCGACAGAACAAATCCGGGGAACTGCCAGTCTTTCTTCAGCACATCCGTGAGCAGCCACTTGTTGTCGCACGCAAAGTCGCCGTTGACGCGGTTGTAGGAGCACATCACCGCCGCCGGATGCCCCTCGGTGACGCCGATCTCAAACGCCAGCAGATCGCTCTCCCGCGCGGCCCGCTTGCTGATGTGGATGTTGACCGAGTTACGCCCGCTCTCCTGGTCGTTGAACGCATAGTGCTTGATGTCGCCAATCACGTGCGCCGACTGGGTTCCCTCGATCAGTTTCGCCACCAGCGTTCCGGCCAGGATTGGGTCTTCGCCCAGATACTCGAAGGTGCGGCCGTTGCGCGGCTCGCGCGTGATGTTCACGCCTCCGCCGAGCGACATGTTGAAGCCCTGGGCGCGCAGCTCGCGGCCAATCAGCGCGCCGTATTCAAACGCCGCGTTGGGGTCCCAGCTGGCCGCGGCCGCCACGTCGGCCGGAAGCGCCGTTGAGTAGCGCCCGTTCACTCCGCTGGACCGCACGCCATAGGCCGCGTCGCTCATATCGATGCCCGGAATTCCCAGCCGCGGGACGCCGACCGCATAGCCCACGCCGCGGTTGGACGGCGCGTTCTCCGGCGTCACCGGCTCGTCGGTTGGCATGCCGATGCCGTGCAGCAGGGCGACCTTCTCGTCCAGTGTCATCTCTTTCAGCACCAGGTCGGCGCGCTCGTCGGGGGAGAGGCTCGCGTTCATCCACGGACCGGTGGGCGGGGCGGGCGGCTTGGGCCGCTGCGCCGGGCCGGAAACAGACAAGCAGAAAACAGTCAGGAAGGCGAGTGCCGAAATCCAGAGTCCGGCGCGCAGGCTGTGTTTCATGGGTGCACCTCGGTAAAACGTTTTTTCAGGCCACCCCATCCTATCAACAAACTTGCCGGACTGTATCTGGAAGCGGGCCTCGCTCAGGCCGCGCGCTCAGGCCGCGCACTTGCCGGGGCGCGTCGGCGAATGCGTAGGCGAGGAGTTGCCGGAAGGGACGCTATGCGCCGCGGCGGGTGCGGACGGCTGCAGCGAGCTCGGCGAGCAGAGTGTGGGTTTCCGCCCAGTCGATGCAGGTATCGGTGATGCTCTGTCCGTAGACCAGCGGCTGGCCGGGGACCAGCTTCTGCGCGCCGGCGACGAGATTGCTCTCGATCATCACGCCGAGGATGTTGCGGTTGCCGGCGGCGATCTGCGCGGCGACATCGTGGCAGACGAGCGCCTGGCGGCGGTAGTCCTTGCGCGAGTTGGCATGGCTGAAATCAATCATGATGCGCGGCTGAAGGCCGGCGCTTACCATCTTTGCCGCGGTCTCGGCCACGCACTCGGCCGTGTAATTCACCATCTTTGTGCCGCCGCGCAGAATGATGTGGCAGTCGGGATTGCCGGTGGTGACGAAGATGGCGGACTGGCCGTACTTGGTGTGGCCGAGAAAGGTGTGGGAGTGAGCGGCGGAGAGGATCGCGTCGATGGCCACCTGCACATCGCCGGAGGTGGCGTTCTTGAAGCCCACCGGGCAGGAGACACCGCTGACCAGCTCGCGATGGACCTGGCTCTCGGTGGTGCGTGCGCCGATGGCGCCCCAACTGACCAGGCCGGCCACGTACTGGGGCGAAATCATGTCCAGAAATTCAGTACCGGTGGGGACGCCCATCTCGGCCAGGTCCAGCAGCAGATGCCGCGCCAGCCGCAGGCCGTCGTTGATCTTGTAGGACTGATCCAGATGCGGATCGTTGATCAGGCCTTTCCATCCGATGGTGGTGCGGGGCTTCTCAAAGTAGACGCGCATGACGATGCGCAGATCGGCGGAAAACTCAGCAATGGCGTTTTTGAGCAGGCTCGCATACTCGCGCGCGGCCTCGGTGTCGTGAATGGAGCAGGGGCCG
Source organism: uncultured Acidobacteriaceae bacterium (assembly GCA_963716385.1). Classification (GTDB taxonomy): domain Bacteria; phylum Acidobacteriota; class Terriglobia; order Terriglobales; family Acidobacteriaceae; genus Telmatobacter. Next base: position 3,312,143 of record OY970305.1, on the reverse strand, counting down.
ACGAGGACGAGCAAACGGGGATCGCGCCCGGCGAGAATCTCGGAAATCTCAGTGCGGGCGTTGTCGATGGTCTCCGAGGAGGCTTCGGTGATGGGGAGCTCTTCCTCAAGAAACACGGGGGGCAGAACGACCTTGGTCCATTTGATGCGGAGGTCTTCAATAGTGCGAAACATGGCTCGTATCCTGATTCCTGTCCTGACTCGAGTGCCGGCGGCGCGCATTCTCACTCTGCGCATTTCAGGCGCATCGGAGACCGGAGAACTCTCTCTTTCAATCTACCAGCCCGCGGGGTTGGAGCCGGTGGGCCAGGGCGGTTGGCCGCGCGTTCGCGCTTCTCACGATTGCCGAGTGGGCGCACGGCGTGAGCCCGGCGCTGAAGATTCATGACGCGGGTGAATGCGGCGGATGGTAAACTCGGCGAGCCTGGAATTCCCCGATCAAAAGACAGGCTCAATCAAAGAGGAGGTTGGTTATGCACGATGGGAAGCACGCGGAAGCACCGTTGACTCCGGGTCTGGTGTTTGACATGCTGCAGGCGCATCAGCGCACGGCCGCGCTCAAAGCGGCTATTGATCTTGATGTCTTCCGAGCCGTGGGCGAAGGGCCTGGAGACGCGGCGTCCATCGCACGCCACTGCGCGGCGTCGGAGCGGGGCATTCGCATCCTGTGCGATTTCCTCACCATTTACGGCGTGCTGGCGAAAGAGGACGGGCACTACCGGCACACGCCGACGAGCGCGGCGTTTCTTGATCCGCGTTCGCCTGCGTCCATGGCCTCGATTGCGCAGTTCCTAAGCAACCCGGCCATGCACGAGCCGTACGACCATCTGGCGGAGATCGTGCGCGAGGGGCGCACCAACCTGGCGGGCGACGGCAGCGTGGAGCCGGAGAACCCGATCTGGGTCCAGTTCGCCGAGACCATGGGACCCATGATGGCGCCGATGGCGGGTCCGCTGGGCGCGGTGGTGCTCGATGGCCACGCGGGGCCGATGCGCGTGCTGGATATCGCCGCCGGTCACGGACTGTTCGGCATCGAAATCGCCAAGCAGAATCCAGCGGCGCACGTGACGGGCCTAGACTGGGCGCCGGTGCTGCGCGTGGCACTGGACAACGCCCGCAAGGCCGGCGTGCACGAGCGCTACAACATGCTGCCCGGCAGCGCCTTCGAGGTGGACTTCGCCGGGCCCTATGACGCCGTGCTGCTGACCAATTTTCTGCACCATTTTGACAAGCCGACGTGCGTGGGCCTGTTGAAGAAGGTGCACGCCGCCCTGCGGCCCGGCGGGCGCGCGGCCACGCTGGAGTTTGTGCCCAACGAAGACCGCGTCTCCCCGCCCATGCCCGCGGCCTTCAGCCTGACCATGCTGACCTCGACCATTGGAGGCGACGCCTATCCGCTGAGCGAGCTGACGTCCATGTACACCGCGGCGGGCTTCGGCGGCATCACGGCGCATCCGATCCCCATGAGCCCGCACACCATTGTGATGGGAATGGCCTGAGAGTTACAGAAAGGATTACGGCACAGAGGGCCATTCAGACGCAGTGTGAGCCGCGTCGGGATGGCCTTTCCTGCGTGCATCATTTGGACGCGAATCACCATGTGGACGCGAATCACCATGGAAAGCCGCTCGTCGGCAAGGCGGGGCGGATGGCACGCCCCAACATCGGGTAGTGTGACCGGCCGGGATGCCTTGACAGCGCGAATTGGCGCTCCTTACAATTAAAGAGGATAACTCCATTCATTTTGAAAGCGTAAGCATTGCATTAGCAAGGGGTTAGTGGATTTTTCCGGGTTTGGCGCGGGGTTGGGGACGGCCTTGCGGAAACCCGGGAGCGAGCCATTGGGAGCAGGAAAGATGCCTGAAGCGCGCGTCAGTCCGCGGGAGCGGCTGGTGCTTACGGCCATCATCGAGCTGTACATCGCCACTGGCGAACCGGTTGCTTCGCAGGCGGTTGCGGACTTTCTTGTGCACAAGGAGGGGCTCAGCTCGGCCACCATTCGCAACGTGATGGTTACGCTGGCCGAGGCCACGCTGCTGGAGCAGCCGCACACCTCGGCGGGGCGCGTGCCCACGGCCGCGGCCTTCCGCTACTACGTGGAGCAGATTACGCGGCCGGATGCGCAGGTGGGCCGGATGGGCATGCCCATGGTGGGCCTGAGCGCCGCGCCGCCGGACCCTTCGCCGCTGAGCGAGGCCCGGCGCGAGCAGATTGAGGACAGCTTCTCGGGCGTATCGAGCAGCAACGAGTACCTGGAGCGCACCTCGCACGTGCTGGCGCTGATATTGAGCGGTCTGGGCGTGGCGCTGGCCAGTTCCACCGCGGCGCAGGTGCTGGAGCACATTCATTTTTCGCGGCTCTCGACGGGCCGGGTGCTGGCGGTGCTGGTGACCCAGGCGGGCGCGGTGCTGGACCGCGTGTTGACGCTGGACCGCGAGCTGACGCACCTGGACCTGGAGACGGCGGCGCGCTATCTGAACGAAAACTTTCGCGGCTGGCCCATTGAGCGGATTCGCGCTGAAGTGGCCCGGCGCATGGAGTTGGAGCGCGAAGCCTATCAGCAGATGCTGGGCGCGGTGGAGGAGTTGTGCCGCAAGGGCGCGCTGGCGGGGAGCGACGCGGGGCGCTCGATTTTTGTGGACGGAATGGCCAACCTGATTGCCGCCGAGGTGGATCGCGAGCGGCTGCGCCAGATGCTGCTGGCCCTGGAAGCCAAGCAGCGGCTCGTGGACCTGCTGACCGCCTACGTGGACGGCCGCCAGCAGGAGGTGCGCGTGGTGGTGGGGCTGGACGAGGCTTCGCCGGCCATGCAGGACCTGGTGCTGATTGGCGCGCCGGCGCGGCTGGGCGGAGCGAACCTGGGCACGGTCGCTGTCATTGCACCCACCCGCATCCAATACCAGGAGATGATCCAGGCGGTGCGCTATGTGGCAAGGCTATCGGAGCGCATCCTGGAGGTTCCCGCCGAGTAGCCAGCCGGTCCGGCGGAGCCTGAAACCGCCGGCCCCCAACCCATCTGCCGCAGGCCGGGGGCAGGAAGACCGGCGTTCGCCGCGGAATTTATCATTGAAAAAGACAGGGAAAAAGACAGGGAAGATTTTTCGGAGATTGACATTGCGTAGAGGCATGCCAGAAGAGGAAGCAGAGTTGGCGGCGCTGGAGGCCTCAGAGGCCGCGGCGGTGGAGAACGCCTCCGCCCCGGCGACGGAGCCGGATGCGCCGGATGCGCCGACCGGGCCGGAGACCGCGGCGGTGAGCCAGGCCGAATTTGACCGGCTGAGGGCGGACTACGAGCAGTTAAAGGCCGAGCGCGACCAGCTGGTGGACCGCGTGGCGCGCCTGCAGGCGGAGTTTGAGAATGCCCGCAAGCGGGCCGAGCGCGAGCGGCTGGAGTTTCGCGACTACGCCACCTGCAGCGTGGTGGAGCTGTTTCTGCCCGTGCTGGACAACTTCGAGCTGGCCTTGAAGGCCACTGCCTCGGCAGAGCAATTGCGCTCCGGCGTGGAGCTGATCGTGAAGCAGATGGAGGATATCCTGCGCCAGTTGCAGGTGCATCCGGTGGGGGCCGTGGGCGAAGAGTTCGATCCGCACCGGCATGAGGCGTTGGGCTCGGTGGAGCGCCACGACCTGCCCGACCAGCACGTGGCCGAAGAGATTCGCCGCGGGTATCGTCTGCGCGAGCGGCTGCTGCGGCCGGCGCTGGTGCGTGTGGCCTCCAATCCAAAACAGACAAAAGAGTGAGTACCCATACAAAAGTGAGCAAAGCAGACTACTACGAAGTTTTGGGCGTTTCCCGCGAGGCCAGTGATCAGGAGCTAAAGAGCGCCTATCGCAAACAGGCGCTGAAGTACCACCCGGACCGCAACCCCGGCGACCATGCCGCGGAAGAAAGGTTCAAGTTGGCCAGCGAGGCCTACCAGGTGCTGAGCGACGCCGACAAGCGCGCCGCCTACGACCGCTTTGGCCATGCAGGGGCGAGCGGCGGCTTTGGCGGGCCCTTCGCCGGCAACGTGGACCTGGGCGACATCTTCGGCGACTTGTTCGGCGAGATGTTCAACACGGGCGGGGGCCAGCAGCGGGCTACGCGGCAGCGGCGCGGCGAGGATCTGCGCTTCGACCTGGCCATCGACTTTGAGGACGCGATCTTCGGCACCGAAACGGAGGTCAAGATTCGCCGCTTTGAGACCTGCGGAACCTGCCACGGCAGCGGCAGCGCCTCGGGCCGGGGCCCCACGGTGTGCCCGCAATGCCATGGACGGGGCCAGCTCCGCTACCAGCAGGGCTTCTTCTCGGTGGCCCGCACCTGCAGCGCCTGCGGAGGCGCGGGCTCCATTATCAGCGACCCCTGCCCGGGCTGCCGCGGAGAGACGCGCGTGTCCAGGGAAGTCAAACTCCACGTGAAGGTGCCGGCCGGCGTGGAAGAGGGAACGCGCATCCGCTATGGAGGCGAGGGCGACGCCGGCCGCTCGGGCGGTCCCGGAGGCGACCTGTACGTGGTCCTCTCCATTCGCCCCCACGACTTTTTTGAGCGCACCGGCCACGATCTGCACTGCGTGATCCCCATCAGCTTTCCCCAGGCGGCGCTGGGCGCCGAGATTCAGATCGACGCCATCGACGGGCCCGTGAGCCTGAAGATCCCCGAGGGCACGCAGAGCGGCAAGGAGCTGCGCATCCGCGGCCGGGGCGTTCCCCACCTGAACGAAAAAGGCCGCGGCGACCTGATCGTGAAGGTGCTGGTGCAGATTCCCAAAAAACTGAGCCGCGCCCAGCGTGACCTGGTTGCCCAGCTGGCCGAGTCGATGGCCATCGAGAACAAGCCCACGTCGCCCTCGCTCATCGAAAAAATGAAGGACTTGTTCAGCTAGGGCCTGTTCACACTGACCGGGCGGAGGGCGTTGCCGTAGGCGCCCGGCGCCGAGTAAGCCGGTCGTCGCGACAGCTCCGGCGCAGCCCCATCAGCGACCGGTCGTAAGGCGGTATAATCGGGCGCATGTCCTTGAGCCCGCGCACGATCATCGATCAATACGAGATCCTTTCACCCCTTGGCTCGGGCGGCATGGGCGAAGTGTATCGCGCGCGCGATGCCCGCCTGAACCGCGAGGTCGCGATCAAGGTTCTGGCCGGCCTTTCCTCCTCCGATCCGGACCGCTTGCGGCGATTCGAACAGGAAGCGCGGGCGGTGGCGGCGCTGAACCACCCCAATATTCTTGCCGTGTACCAGATGGGAACCTACCAGGGCGTGCCGTACCTGGTTTCGGAGCTGCTGGAAGGCGATACGCTGCGCGAACGCCTCAATCGCGGGCCTCTGCAACTGCGCAAGGTGGTCGACTACGGAGTGCAGATTGCGCGGGGGCTGGCGGCGGCGCACGAAAAGGGAATTGTTCATCGCGATCTGAAGCCTGAAAATCTTTTTCTCTGCAAAGATGGGCAGGTAAAAATCCTGGACTTTGGCCTGGCCAGGATGAGCAGGCCGGAGGACGCGGGCACCGGAAAAACGCAGGATTTCCTGGTGGATACGCAGCCGGGCGTGGTGATGGGAACGGCCGGGTACATGTCTCCCGAGCAGGTGCGCGGGCAGGCGGTAGATCATCGCGCCGACATCTTCGCGTTCGGGGCGATTCTGCAGGAGATGCTGACCGGCAAGCGCGCCTTTCAGAAGCCGACTTCAGCCGAGACGATGAGCGCGATCCTGAACGAGGACCCGGCCCCGATTGCCGAAGCCGCGCCCAACACCCCGCTGGCGTTGCTGAGGGTTGTGCATCGCGGCCTGGAGAAGAATCCGGAGCAGCGGTTTCAATCCGCTTCTGACATGGCGTTTGCGCTGGAGGCTCTGTCGGATACGACAACCCTTACCCTTCCCATGGGCCAGATTGCGGCGGCTGAGCGGCCCGGCCGTCTGCGCCCCGTAATCGTTGCGGCATCGCTGACGGTGGCGCTGGGGCTGGCGGCGGCGGTGTATTTTCTGGTGCGGCCCGCGGCGGCGCCCACGGTCTCGCATTATGTGCAGCTCACGCATGACGGGCTGCAGAAGGCGCTGATCGGGACGGACGGTTCGAGGCTTTACCTGACGCTGACCAATTCCGGCGTGCAGGGCGTGGCCGCGATTCCAACTTCGGGCGGGGTGCAGACCGATCTCGCCATGCCCGGTCCCAACATGGTGCCCCTGCAGGTGTCGCCGGACGGGTCGTCGTTTCTGGTGCTGGACGGGCAGGGTTTTCCTCCCAGCGGGCCGTTCTGGAGTCTGCCGATCATGGGAGGGTCTCCGCGCCGTCTGGGAGATACGGTGGGAGAGGTGGCCGCCTGGTCGCCCGACGGCAAAACGCTGGCCTACGCCCACGCGGGCGACCTGTTCCTGGCCAGGGCGGACGGCACCGAGCCGCGCAAGCTTCTGACGACGAAGAGTCTGGTCTTCGATCTGGTCTGGTCGCCCGATGGACGCCATCTGCGCTTCGGCACCTCGGATTTTCCGCAGAACGGCATCGCGGGAACCCAGATTGGCCAGCGGCTCATCTGGGAGGTCGCGGCGGACGGGTCGAACCCGCATCAACTGCTCGCCGGCTGGCACAATCCACCCGACGAATGCTGCGGCAGGTGGACGGCCGATGGAAGGTATTTCGTCTTCCAGTCACAAGGGCAGATCTGGACCCTTCCCCAGGAGAGCCGATTCTTTGCGAAGGCGCCTGAGCCCATTCAGCTCACTTCCAGCCCCATGGCGCTTTACTCGGCGCTTCCCGGCAAGGCTGGCAGGAAACTGTTTGTCGTGGGTCAAACCTACCGCGGCGAACTGGAGCGTTACGACTCTAAAATGCAGGTGTTCGAGCCGTTTCTTTACGGCATCTCGGCCGAGTATGAGGACTTCTCAAAGGACGGGCAGTGGGTGGCCTATGTTTCCTATCCCGAGGGTTCGCTGTGGAAGAGCAAGGCGGATGGAAGCGGGCGCGTGCAGTTGACCTTTCCGCCGCTGCGCGCTGTTTTGCCGCGCTGGTCTCCAGATGGCAGGACGATTGTCTTCTTCGACTTTCCGAAAAGCTCGACCCAGCCGGGCCGCATCTACGAAATCTCATCCGAGGGGGGAAGTCCGCGCTTGCTGATGCCGGACGACACGCACAATCAACAGGACCCCACCTGGTCGCCGGATGGAAACAGGATTGCCTTTGCCGGCAGCGCCAACGACGCCGCCGTCTCCAAAGCCGCGCCGGCGATCCGCATTCTTGACGTGAAGACTGGCGAGGTTTCCAGCGTGCCGGGCTCGCAAGGGCTCTTTTCGCCGCGGTGGTCGCCGGACGGGCGGACCCTTGCCGCCATGACCAGCGACTCGAGATCGCTTCTGCTGTTCGACTTCCAGACTCGGAAGTGGACGGAGATTGCCAAGGGCACCTTTGGCTGGCTGACATGGTCAAGGGATGGCGAGTATGTCTACATGACGGATGGCACGGGGAAGGGCGCGGTGCTGAGGGCGAGAATCAGCGACCACAAGCTGGAGCGCATTGTCGACCTGAAGAATTTCGTCGCCACCGGCCAGGGGGGCGGTTCGCTGTCGCTTACTCCCGATGATGCGCCTCTGCTGCTGCGCGACACCGGGACGCAGGATGTGTACGCGCTGGACTGGAATGCGCCTTAGCAATTGGGCGGATGAGCTGGGGAGTTGACCGTGGCGAGGACCTGGCTTGGCAGGGCGTCGGATGCGCCAGGAAATTTGCAGGAGAGAGTTGGTGGAGCTGAGCGGGATCGAACCGCTGGCCTCCTCGTTGCGAACGAGGCGCTCTCCCAGCTGAGCTACAGCCCCACGACTTTCTTATCTTACCAGCGAGCGGCAAATCCGGCCAGCGAGGGGAAAATCCGGCCCGCGAGCGGAAAATCCGGAAGGTGGCGCGGGACCTGGGCGCTTTGAAAGTGCAAGGCCTCGTCGCGCGGCAGGCGCTAGGGGCGGGTTGCGCGGGTCTATTTCTGCGCGGCCGAGTGCGCCTGCCAGACGAGGCGCGCGGCGACAAGGTCTTCAATGGCCATGCCCACGGACTTGAAAACGACTCGCCGGTCGCGTGGAATCAGCGCGGAGCCGGAGCCTCGGAGAATCTCGCCGATCTCGGCCTTGACCTTGGCGCCTGCGATCCGCACGTCGCCCGATTCGCGCTCGACCGAGGAGCGGGACTCGGCCACCACATAACTGGTGAGCATGGCTTCGTCGTCCAGTTCGCGCAGCGTGGCGCCGGTGGCTCCCACGGCCAGCACCAGCGCGTGGGGCACGAGCCAGCGGCCCTGCAGGACCGGCTCGGGAGAGGCGGTGGCGGTGAGCACCACGTCCGCGTCCGCGGCCTCTTCAATGGTGGCGGCGCGCGCGCCTGTCTCGGCGGCCAGCCTTGCGGCGTGGGCCGCGGTGCGGCTCCAGATGCGGATGTTTTCAGCGCGGAGCGCGGGCCACACGTGGCGCAGTGCCTGGATGTGCGCGTGCGCCTGCACGCCCGAGCCCAGAATGCCGAAGCTGGCCGGGGCAACCTGAAAGTGGAGCGGGGCGAGCGCGGAGAAGGCCACGGCGGAGACGGCCGCGGTGCGCATTTCGGTGATGAGACGGCCATCCATCAGCGCCAGCGGCTCGCCGGTGGAGCGCCTGAGCAGTTCGATGACCGCCATGTGAGTGGGCAAACCCATTTCGGCGTTGCCGGGGTAGAAGGTGACGGTTTTTACGCCCATCACGTCACCGGCAATGACCGGCATGACGGCAAACCAGCCGTTGTGCGGACCCTCGGCGTTGCCGGCGCGGAGGATGGAGCGCGGCGGCTGCACCACCAGGCCGGCGGAGTAGTCGAGAAGCGCCTGGCGCATGGCCGGAATGAGCGCTTCGTAGGTGAGGACGGCGCGAACTTCCTGCTCGGTGATGTACATAGGCTGGCGGCTCGCAAAGGCGCGCCCGTAGCGCGCTAGTTGGGGCGGTGGTTGGCGGAGTTGGAGCGGCGGCGGAAGCGCTCATCGACGGGCTGGCGTCCCTGAAAGCCCGCGTCCATGGTGTGCCAGTGCTCGATGGCCGTCTCGCCCATGCGCCAGCAGAGCAGCACTACCTCGTCGTCGATGCGGCAGGGAAAATCGAGCAGCCCGGATTCCAGATCCTTCACCTGCACGCCGATGGAGTCGATTTCGGCCACGCTCTCGCGCACGCGCTGCAGGTGGCCTTCCACCTCGGCGCGCTGCCGGCTCACCTTGCCTACGTCCACGCGCATGCCGCCGGCGAGGTAGATGCGCTGCGCCAGCTCCGTGAGAACGGATTCTGCCTCTTCAGCAGCCTGTTTGCCCTCAATGGCGCGCTTCATCAGCGCTTCCAGCACCGGGAGCAACGATTGCGCTTCGTCGAGTGTGAAGGTCTTCATGCCGCGCCTCCTCGCTCCTAGAATACGACGGAATGGGCCGCAGGGAACAGGGATCGGTTGCTATTCGCGTCTGCGCGCGGTCTGCTACACTCGCTCCAAGCTCACCGCCATGCTCTTCAAAGCCCTCAGCGCCGCCGTCTACGGAATCGACGCCAACCTGATTGATGTCGAAGTCGATTATAGCGGCGTGGTCACTGACCAGGACCACTTTCACACCGTGGGCTTGCCCGACGCCGCGGTGCGCGAGAGCCGCGACCGCGTGCGCGCCGCCATCAAGAACTCCGGCTACCTGATTCCGCCCACGCACATCACCATCAACCTGGCGCCGGCCGACCTGAAAAAAGAAGGCTCGGGTTTCGATCTGCCCATCGCGGTGGGCATCCTGGGCGCATACGGCGCGCTGCAGGCCGACGACCTGAGCCGCTTTCTGCTGGTGGGCGAGCTGGGGCTGGACGGCAGCGTGCGCCCCATTCCCGGCATGTTGCCGGTGGCTATTCTGGCCCGCGAAAAAAACATTCCCAACCTGATTCTGCCCGCGGCCAACGCCGCCGAGGCCGCTGTTGTCGAGGGCGTCAACGTCTACCCGGTCTCGTCGCTGCTGGATGTGCTGGAGCTGCTCAAAAGCCAGGTGGTGGGCGTGATTCAGCGCGAGCCTTACCGCGTGGCCACCGAGGAGCTGCTCAACGAGCTGCAGCACTTCGCCGTGGACTTCTGCGATGTGCGCGGGCAGCAGACGGCCAAGCGCGCGCTGGAGGTGGCCGCGGCCGGCAGCCACAACATTCTCATGATCGGCCCGCCCGGCTCGGGCAAGACCATGCTGGCCAAGCGGCTGCCGTCGATTCTGGCGCCGCTGACGTTTGAAGAAGCGCTGGAGACGACCAAGATTCACTCCGTGGCCGGAGTGCTGGATGCCGCGGCGGGACTGGTGACGCAGCGCCCCTTTCGCTCGCCGCATCACACCATCTCCGACGCCGGGCTGATCGGCGGCGGCATCATGCCGCGGCCCGGCGAGGTTTCGCTGGCCCACAACGGCCTTCTGTTTCTGGACGAGCTGCCGGAGTTTCCGCGCAACGTGCTGGAGGTGATGCGCCAGCCGCTTGAAGATCACACGGTGACTATCGCGCGCGCTTCGATGTCGCTCAGCTTTCCCGCGCGCTTCATGCTGGCTGCGGCCATGAACCCGTGTCCCTGCGGCTACTTCAACGACAAGTCGCGGGAGTGCATGTGCACTCCGCCCATGATCCAGCGCTACGTGGCCAAGATTTCGGGGCCCCTGCTGGACCGCATCGACATTCACATCGAGGTGCCGGCAGTGCAATACAAGGAGCTGCGCGGGGGCGCGTCCGCCGAGGGCTCGGCGCAGATTCGCGCCCGGGTGCTGGCCGCCCGCGAGCGGCAGAGGACGCGGTTCAGGAAGTCCGGCGAAAAGATCTACTCCAACGCGCAGATGAACACCCGCCAGATCCGCGTCCACTGCGAGCTGGGCGCCGATGCCGAGCGCCTGCTGGAGCGGGCCATGCAGCAGCAGGGCCTGACCGCCCGCGCCCACGACCGCATCCTGAAGGTGGCGCGCACGATTGCCGATCTCGAAGGCGCCGCGCACCTCGCCGTCGCCCACCTGGCCGAAGCGATCCAGTACCGCACGCTGGACCGCAGCTACTGGGCCTGACGGTTTTTCAGAGGCTGTCGTTTAGAGGCTGCCGTATCGCAAAGAAAAATAAGTGGCTTATAAAAGCCGGGCACGGGCTCATCAGAGGGCCGGCTGAAACCGCAAAAATCCCCAAAAAACAGTTGACCCCAAAGATCCGCCAGTATACATTAATGAGTGCCATCCACAAGGGAAGATTGCAAAGCGCGATCGCGCGCACCTCTTTTACTGTCCCGCATCATTTCTGAGCTGAGGCTCATCCTTTGATGCAGCAGTGCGTTTTGCGCACGTGCCGGAGCGGGAACAGAGGGCGCATGGATTTCCTCGGCGGTAAGTCTGTTGCGCTGAATTGGCAAGAGCCTGTTTGCTTGCACGCGAAAATTGCGTCAAGATTTGTGAACTCGATGTTGATTTCCTGCGTCTAAAAGTTTGAATGCTGGTTGTGGGGGCAGTCCAGCATCTGTTCAGCCTCCCGTTGCACCGATGGCGCCAGGTAGTACCAGCCGGGCAGCGGAATTTTGAAGGAGAAACTGTAATGCGTTCTGATTTGGTTTTTGGGGCACTCTCTCATGTGTCCAACCGCTACCAGCTCTGTCAGCTGGCCAGCAAGGCAACCCGCAAGCTGCACAAGCCGAACACACGGCTGCAAGATACGACCAATGAAGTGTTGTGCCGCTTTCATACCACCAATCCCGGCGCCGAGGCGCCCGTTCCGGCCGCCGATGTGCAGCCGGTCGAAACCCGCCGCGCTGCATGACAGCGGCTCCCGAAGCGTATAGTTGAGTCAGGCAACGGATTCAAGGCGGCTTCCGTCAAGGGCAGCCGCTTTTTCCCGGCGTTTCCAAACTTCACTTGAATTCGGGAGATGTTTGAAACACAGCCCTCGCTGGCTGCACTCTTGAGCCCCCGCCTGATTCTTCCTGGAGCACTTTCCCCTCTCGGATCTCCCTCTCACTCCATCCCGCCCGATCGCAGGTGAACATGACTATCGCTGAACTAAAAGAGAAAAACATCACAGAACTGAGCCGCATCGCGCGCACCCTGGAGATTCCGGGCACGAGCGGCCTTCGCAAGCAGGATCTTATCTTCAAGATTCTTCAGGCTCAGAGCGAAAAGGAAGGCCACATCTTTGCCGAGGGCGTGCTGGAAATCCTGCCCGACGGCTACGGTTTTCTGCGCTCACCCGATTACAACTATTTGCCCGGCCCCGACGACATTTACGTCTCGCCCTCGCAGATTCGCAAGTTCGATCTGAAGACCGGCGACTCGATCAGCGGCAACGTTCGCCCGCCCCACGAAGGGGAAAAATATTTCGCCCTGGTCAAGATCGAAGCCATCAATTTCGAATCGCCCGAGGAGACGCGCAACAAGATTCTTTTCGACAACCTGACCCCGCTCTATCCCCAGGAACGCCTGAAGCTGGAGACGGTGCGGGAGGCCACCAGCGGCCGCGTCATGGACCTGCTGACGCCGGTGGGCAAGGGCCAGCGCGGCCTCATCGTCGCCCCGCCCCGCACCGGCAAGACCATGCTGTTGCAGTCGATCGCCAACTCCATCTCGACCAACCACCCGGAGGTGGTGCTGATCGTGCTGCTCATCGACGAGCGCCCCGAGGAAGTGACCGACATGCAGCGGTCGGTGAAGGGCGAGGTCATCAGTTCCACGTTCGACGAGCCGGCGGCGCGCCACGTGCAAGTGGCCGAAATGGTGATTGAGAAGGCCAAGCGGCTGGTGGAGCACAAGCGCGACGTGGTGATTCTTCTCGACTCCATCACCCGCCTGGCGCGCGCTTACAACACCATCGTGCCCCCCTCGGGCAAGGTGCTGTCGGGCGGCGTGGATTCGAATGCGTTGCAGCGGCCCAAGCGCTTCTTCGGCGCGGCGCGCAACATTGAAGAAGGCGGTTCGCTGACCATCATTTCGACCGCGCTGGTGGATACCGGCTCGCGCATGGACGAGGTCATCTTCGAGGAGTTCAAGGGCACCGGCAACATGGAAATCATTCTGGATCGCAAGCTGGTGGACAAGCGCGTCTTCCCGGCCATCGACATCCAGCGCTCCGGCACCCGCAAGGAAGAGCTGCTCATCCCCAAGGAAGACCTGCAGCGTATCTGGATTCTGCGCAAGGTGCTCAACCCGCTGTCGCCGGTCGAAGCCATGGAGTTGCTGATCAGCCGACTGGAAAAAGTGCGCAACAACGCCGAGTTCCTGGCCAACATGAATCAGCTGTAGAGCGGCAAGGGGCGAAACTTCCGATCCCGGCGCATGCGCCGGGATCGCCTCCGTTTCGGCTTTATTTTGCGCCTCTGCCCGCAAGCGAAATCCGCGCGCGTGCGTCCTTCTCTTGCGCAGTCCCGCGCGACGCGGAGATCTACCTCCGAGCCGGCATGGGACGGAATCTGCCCGAAGGCTGTACCCTGTGCTGAGGGCGACCGGTGCACTGCGGAGGAGCGGCAATGACGATCGGAAGGTGGGCAAGGCTGGTGCTGATGGCGGCGCCGCTCCTGGCAGGGTGCAAGGGGTTTTGGGATGCGCCCACCAGCTCCGGTGGCAGCGGCACCGGCACCACGACCGCATCGAGCGGCAACTTTTACGTTCTGAATGCGCAAACCAACCAGGTTGCTGCTTTCTATATCAACGCGGGCGTGGTGACCGGTCTCCCCGGCAGCCCGTATGCCTTGTCGGCCGCGCCGATCGCGATCGCCGTGGCCCCCGGCAACGCCTTCCTCTACGTCAGCACCGCCAACGGCATCTACCTCTACAACATCTCCTCGAACGGCCAGCTTACGCTGGGCAATTCGGGCGGGCCGATCTCCTCGGATCAGGCTGCCAGCATGAAGGTGGACGCGACACGTTCCTGGCTGGTGGAGGCCGTCTCCGGCTCTTCGCACGTGTACGCGATTCCCATCAATCCCTCAACCGGCGTGGCCACTTCCACCGTGGAGCAGTTCGTCGCGCTGCCTGCCTCCACCATTCAGCAGCTGACGATCTCGCCCGACAATGCGCATGTTTTCATCGCCATGGGCGCCGGCGGCACGGCGTCGATTCCCTTTACGGCGGGCAACGGCAATCCGCTGGGCGCGGTGACCACCATTGCGGTGAAGAACTCCGCAGGCGCGGCGCTCTCGGTGGCCGTTGACCCCAGCAACCGGATTTTTTATATCGGCGAAACCGTGGCCACCTCCGGCTCCAACACCGGCGGACTGCGGGCCTTCAATCTGAGCACGATGAAGGAGCTTTCCGGCTCCCCCTACCCCAGCCAGGGGCTCGCGCCCTACGCGATTCTGCCGATTTCCACCGGCGACTACGTCTATGTGGCCAACCGGCAGGTCAGCGGCAGCTCCACGGGCGTGATTGCGGGGTTTTCGATCGCGTCGAGCAGCAACATCTTTTCGCTTTCGGTCTACTCGCTCACGGCGCTGGGCAGCACGTTCCAGGCAGGCACGAACCTGGTCGGATTGGCGGAGGACAATACGGGCACCTTTGTGCTGGCGGTGAATTTTGGCGGCAACCCCGATCTGATGGGCTACACCTTCGACACCACCCACGCCGGCTATCTGGACTCCGTCATCTCTTCGAACACCGGAACGGACCCGGTTGCGGCAACTGCCATTGCCGCAGCCCATTGACGCTCGGCTTCGAGCGGCCATTTGCCTGTGCCGGACTGGGTTCGCAGTGACTGCGGACGACGGACAGGTGCGCGGTGCTATCCTAAGGGCGACCCCATTGGCTGTACTGACGCGATTTCCGATTGTTCCCGTCCTCCCCGGGGGGCGTGTCAGGCCCCGGACCCTCTATCTTTTTGTCCTTTTCTTTCTGATAGTTACAGCCGGTTGCAGCCGCTTTCATCCAGAGCACCATGACACGGTCTATGTCTGGACCCGCCATCTGTACCTGCGCGACCGGGTCGCCGCCGTCTCCAACCGCGTGGCCGAAGTGGAGAACGGGCAGGCGCTTGAGGTGCTGGAGCACGGCCGCCGCTTCCTGAAGGTCAAGACCGAGAAAAACGAGATTGGCTGGATTCCCGAGCGGGCCACCATCGACAGCAAGACCTACGATGGCTTTGTTCAGCTCGCCGACCAGCACAAGGATGACCCGGTCGTCGCCAACGGCACCCTGCGCGACGACATGTACCTGCATGTCAGTCCTGGGCGCGAGACCGACCGCTTCTACCTGCTGCCGGGCAACACCAAGGTGCAGATGCTGGTCCGCGCGTCGGTGCCCAGGAACCCGCGCCCTGCGGCGACGATAGTCAACCATCCCGCGCCGGCCGCCGCCGGGAAAAGCTCGACTCCGGTGAGCGCGAACCGGCCGCCGGCCAGGCCAGCGGCTTCGGCCGAGCCGCTTCCGGGCGAGCCGGAGCCGCCGCCCGTGGTGATGGAAGACTGGTGGCTGGTGCGCGACAGCCAGGGCCACGCCGGCTGGATGCTGGGCAGCCGCGTGGATGTGGAGGTGCCCGACTCGGTGGCGCAATATGCCGAGGGGCAGCGCATCGTGGGTGCTTACGTGATTGCCAAGGTCACCGACCCCGACGCGACCACGCCCAACCACGAGGTGCCGGAGTATGTGATGGCCCTTGGCCCGTACCAATCCGGGCTGCCTTACGACTTCGACCAGATTCGCGTCTTCACCTGGAGCCTGAAACACCACCGCTATGAGACGGCCTACCGCCTGCGTCCTATCCAGGGCTACATGCCGGTGCGCATCACCGCGGAGCCCGCGCCCGGCGGCACGGAGCCCGTCTTCAGCTTCCGGATTTCCACGTCGCCGGATGTGGCCATCGATCCGGCGACCGGCATTGCCCGGCCCGTTGCTCCGCGCACCATCTCGTATGCGCTGCGCGACACCATGGTCCGGCGCACGGGGTCTGATATGGCGCCCATTCCCCTCAAGCACGAGGGGGCAAACAAGTCCAAAGACGCCAAGCCGGGGAAGACGCGGCGCAGGTAGGTCCCGCCTCAACCGCGCCGGCGCAGCGCGTGTTCGACCACGCGCAGCATCTCGGCTTCGGGGGCCGGTTTGCCGGTCCAGATTTCGAACTGGCGCGCGCCCTGCTGCACGAACATCTCCAGGCCGCTGACGACGGGGATGCCACGCGAGCGGGCCAGCGCGAGCAGGGGCGTCTCCAGCGGGTTGTAGACCATGTCGAAGACCAGGCTGGCGTTGAGCTCGTTTTCGGCCAGGGGCAGGGCAGGCTTGACGCCGTGCATGCCGCAGGGAGTGGAGTTGATGAGCACGTCGAAGTGCTGCTTGGTGAGCGCCTCGTGCTTGAGCGATTTTGCCTTGGCCTTGCGGGCCAGCTTGACGGCGTTCTCGTGGGTGCGGTTGACCACGAACACCTCGGCGCCCTGCTCGACGAGGCCAAAGACGGCGGCCCGGGCCGCGCCGCCCGCGCCGAGGACGGCAATCCGCGCATCCTTCAGCCTGAGCCGCTTTTCGAGCGGCCGGATCACGCCGGCCACGTCGGTGTTGAAGCCGTAGAGCTTGCCGTCGGCGCCGGTGCGCAGGGTGTTGCAAGCGCCGATGCGGGCGGTGAGGGGGTCCATGTTGGCCAGGTGGGGCAGGACTTCTTCCTTGAGCGGCATGGTGACGGCCACCCCGGCCAGGGGCAACTCCCGCACCACGGTGAGCAGGTCGTCCAGCGCGCGCACCTTCAGCGGCAGCAGCACCGCGTTCACGTTTTCGCGGCGAAAGGCGGTGTTGTGCATTAGCGGCGAAAGGGAGTGGGCGATAGGGTTGCCGGCCACCCCGAAGACCCGCGTCGCCTGGTCCAGGTGCTCCACGCGATAGAGGTCGAGCAGGGTGCGCGCGCTCACCTGGCCGGGCGCGGTTTCGGCGCCCTCCGCAGACGCGGCGAAGGTGAACGCGGCGCCGGCGCGCGGACCCAGCACGCGGCTCAGGATGCCTTCCTCGCCCATGGCGATGCCGATGACATGCGCCGAGCTGGAGCGGTCTTCAATGAGGCGCAGCACGGCCAGGTTGTCGGCCACTGAGCGGGCGGTCGAAACCACCTTGACGAAGTCGGGCTTGAAGGCCGCGATGCGGTCGGCGGCCTGCTCCAGGCTGCGGGTGCGGGTGAAGTCGTGGAAGCTGACGAGCAGGGCCGCGCCGGAGGCCCGCAGTTTGGCCAACTGCGCCGGTTTGGCCTCTTCGGCCGACTCGAGTTCGAGGTCCACGATCTGGCAGCCGGCCTCGGCCGCCTTGGCCAGGATGTCGAGTTCGGCGGCAAGCGTTCCGTCGAAGCGGCCTCCATTCTTCTTGCGCCGGCAGGTGGCGATGGCGGTTGCGTCGCGGTGCGCGGCGAAAAATTGCTTGAGGGAAGGCAGCGTGGCGGCCGGCTTGGGCAGGAAATCCAGGCGGAATTCGAGGAATTTCGAGTCCCGGAGCGCTGTCTCTGCGCGCTCCGTCAGCTCCGAGGGCGACGCGGCCTGAATGGCCACGCACAGCTTCTCGAGCCGCAGGCGGGTGATTGCGGGCGGAACAGGAGTCGCGATGGCAGCCGTGTGAGGCATATCTGTCAACTGACGCATCTTAGATAAGTTGCGTTCAGGATGCAACAGCGGAAGCCGTTGCCGCTTCATATTCTTGCCGACCTTGCCCGCCGACCCCGCTCGCCGCGGCGCGCCTTGTTACCCTAATACTTTGGAGGGATTTGCCCACGATGCCTGCTGAAAGTGTCGCTGCCGCTGCCGTGATCGAAGATCTGCACGCCTGGGAGGCGGGCGGAGCCGCATCCGCCGAAGCGCTGACTGCCTGGGTCGGGGCGCGCCTCGCGGCTCACGAGGCGGCGCTGGCCGCGCTGCTGGCGGTCGAGGGTCCGCGCACGCCGGAGAACTCGCTGCGGCTGTATGACGCGGCCATCGAGCATCTCAGCCTGGCCGGAGCGCAGGCCGGCGTACTGAACTCGGTGGCCGCCGACAAGGCGGTGCGGGATCAGGCGCAAAACGAGGCCCAGCGGGTGGCGATGGCGGGGAGCGCGCTGAGCCTGAACCGCGCCGTGTATGAGGCGCTGACCGCGATCGGCCTGGATGGCGCCAGCCCGGCGACAAAGCATTTTGTCGAGCGCACGCTGCTGGGCTACCGGCTGGCCGGCGTGGACAAGGACCAGGCCACGCGCGACCATTTGCAGTCGCTGCACGAAAAGGCCACGCGGCTGGCGCTGGATTTTGCGCGCAACATCCAGGAGGGGGCGAAGACGATTGAGGCGACGGCGGAGGAGTTGGAGGGGCTGCCGGCCGATTACATTGCGCGGCACCGGCCGGATGCCGAGGGCCGTGTGAGGCTGACGACGGACCAGCCGGACATGCAGCCGGTGATGACGTTCGCGGCCCACGCCGGCTTGCGGGAGCGGATGTTTGTGGCGTACAACACGCGGGCGTATCCGGCGAACCGGCAGATCCTGCTCGATCTTCTGGCGACGCGGCAGGAGATTGCCAGCGTTCTCGGGTTCCGCAGTTGGGCCGACCTGGCCACGGCCGATCAAATGATGGAGTCGGCGGCCAACGTGCGCGCGTTTCTGTCCAAGCTGGACGAGGCCAGCCGCGAGGGGGCGCGCCGCGAGCACGCGCTGATTGTCGACTTCGCCCGCAAGCGCGAGCCGGATCTGACGGCCATCGACATTGCCAGCCGCGGCTACTGGTATGAGCAGTTCCGCCGCTCGGCGTTTGACTTCGACTCGAACTCCGTGCGTCCGTACTTTCCTTATGCGCAGGTGGAGGCGGGGGTGCTGGAGACGGCGGCGCGGCTGTTCAAGGTGGAGTTTCGCCGCTCGGAGGCGCCCGGCTGGGACCCGGCGGTATCGGTCTTCGAGGTCTTCGACGGCGGGCGGCGCGTGGGCCGCTTCTACCTGGACATGCATCCGCGCGAGGGCAAGGACAAGTGGTTCTCGGCGGCGCCGCTGGTCACGGGGGTGCGCGGGCGCTGCCTGCCCGAGGCCGCGCTGATCTGCAACTTCCCCGGCGGCACGGATGGAGACCCTGGCTTGTTGCAGTACTCCGACGTGGTGACTTATTTCCACGAGTTCGGCCACCTGATGCACGCGATTCTGGGCGGGCAGACGGAGTGGGCCGGCGTCTCCGGCTTTGCCACCGAGGGCGACTTCATCGAGGTGCCGTCGCAGATGCTGGAGGAGTTCTTCCGCGACGAGAAGCTGCTGCAGGCCTTCGCCAAACATTATGAGACGGGCGAGACGCTGCCGTCGGAGACGATCCGGAAGATGAAGCAGGCGGGGGCGTTCGGGCGCGCGGACTGGATGCGCTCGCAGCTCTACTACACGACGCTGTCGCTGGATTTGCACGACCACGACCCGGCGGGGCTGGACCTGGACGAGACGACGAAGCGGCTGTACGAGTCGCTGCAGCCGTGGACGTGGCTGGAAGGCAACCGCATGTATGCCAGCTTCGGGCACCTGACGGGCTACTCGTCGAACTACTACACGTATGCCTTTGACAAGGTGATTGCGCTGGATTTTTTTGCGCAGTTCGATGCGGAGGACCTGCTGGGGTGCGAGGCGGGCGGGCGGTATCGCAGGCTGGTGCTGGAGCAGGGCGGGTCAAAGCCGGGGCGGGAGATGGTGCGGGATTTTCTGGGGCGGGACGAGGAGTTCGGGCCGTTCAGCCAGTGGTTGAACGAGGAGTTCGAGGGTGAGCTTTTGCGGGCTGGGTGAGGCGGGCTGGCGGGGCGATTGGGGCGGGGGCGTGAAGGCGGACTGGATCGGTCGGGGTTCGGCGGCGGAATGATCTGCAAATTTTCTGTGGAAAACAAAAATAAATAAGGGGGGGTAGGGGTACCCCCTGGCGCTTCAGGGCGAAGAAACGGGGAAAACGGGGGGTGGGGTACCCTGAATCTTCCCTAACGCTTTGATGCTGCTGGAGTTGCGGGTAAAAATGGTGGCTCTGGAGGCTGTTTTTGCGTCCTTTGTGCGCGCGGAGGCGGCGGGTGGGGCGCGTTTGCCCGCCGGCGGGGCTGGACTTCCAGCGATTCAGTTTCCAGTATGCGCCGGGAGGGGGTAATTCTGCGCAAGATGCCCGCTTGCCGCTTGCCAGGTCCCAAAGGCGGGATCTGGGGTGGCCGGCGGGTCGAGATTCGTGGTCTCCCACCCTTGCGACAGAAAAAAGTCGCAAGGACGGGGCACCCACTTCATGGGCTGGTCGAGGGTGGGCCACCCGCCCAACGGGTTTGACCCGCCAGCGGCGTTAACCGGGTGGAATGGCGCCAATTTGCTTCAGAAGCTCGAGCAGGTCCGGTTGACCATCTTCCTCGACGAATTGCCCTGAGCGCAGCCTGTAGAAGTTCATTGCGCGCACTTCGATCTTCTTGCCTGTCGCCGGAACGCCGAAGAAGGCGCCGTCGTGCGTCCCACGCATGGTGAACCGTGCCGCCACTTTGTCGCCTTCGGCAATCGTCTCTTCAAGCGTCCATTGAATGTCGGAGAATCCACCCCGCATCATCCCCAGAATGTTCATATAACCTGCCGGGCCCCGCATTGGCTCGGTGCGCCCCGGAACGAAGAAGGTCGCGTCGGACGCAATCAACTCGTCGGCCATCTTCGGACTGGCGGTATTGATGAACTCAAGGAAGCGTTGCATTGCAATTCTGTTCGTTTCGATGCTCATGCTGGAAAAACCTCTCGTCGATATGGCGGCTGGTGGCCGCTCTATAAGAGGATGCCAAAGGTTGGGGTGTGAAATGGGCATTATATGCCAATAAGATTCTCTTATATACTGATGGTGCAATGAACCTGACGCACTGTAAGCTCTTGGAAACGTTGGCCAGAACGGGCTCCCTTCGGCAAGCTGCGGAGGAGCTTGGCAGCTCCCAACCGAGGCTCACACAACAGCTTCAAAAGATGGAGCGCGATCTGGGCGCCGTATTGTTCCATCGTTCGCCGGCTGGCCTGAAGCTCTCGGAGGCCGGGCGAACGTTTCTTCCATTTGCCCGCCGCATCGGTAGCACATTCGACTTGGCTCAATCGGCTCTTTCGGAGCTCGGGCAAAGCGCTCCGAGGAGGTTGAGGCTGGGTATAAGCATTACTGCGTCCCTTCATCTGGCGCCTGCCATTCTGCTGTCCTTTCACAAGCGGCATCCAGAGATTTTTGTCAGTGTCACCAGAGCCGTACCGAAAGAGCTTCTCCACGGCCTGGAAAATGGCCAACTCGATGTGTGTCTTGGACTGGAGCTTCCCGAGTCGGCACTGGTCGCACGGGAGGAGGTCTTCCGGACCGGAATGACTGGTTTCTCTGCGCCTTCGATGGGAGCATCCAAGACGCAGAGCCTTAAGCAGTTCTGCCGTCTACCCCTCGTTCTTTCGCCCCCATGGTGCGGTGCCCGTTCACGGCTCGATGACGCTCTCAAGCGGGCAGACATTCATCCCCAAGTTCTCATGGAAGTGGACGACGTAACCACGATCGTCGCTCTGGTGAAGACAGGCATCGCCGCCACCATTCTCCCGAGAATTCTTCCAAATGTCTCGAAGTCTCTCGTCATCTCGGAACTCACCGATTTCGTCGGAGAGGTGAAAGGCACACTGCTCTATCCCCGTGTGCCAACGCCCGAGGCGCGATCCTTCATGGGAATCGTCAGCGTGCTCATCAAATCGCAAACAGATTGGAAGGCAGTTTGAGCAGGCAGCGGCTTAGGTGACCACAAGGAAGACGGGGTTCAGAGATGTCGTCATCTTTGGCTCTCGACTGCCGACAACAGCCCAATGCTCGTTTCCAGTCCTGACTCGGCCTGGTCTTGGGAGTTCCGGTCGGTTGGTGGCCAATTCGGAAGTTACTTTTTCTTCGGCATGGTGGGGCGGGGGCTGAATTTGGGTTCGGCGTGGGGACTGTGCTGCGACGCATCCGCTATGATGAATCGCAATGGCACGCAGACAGGTTTTTCACGGCAGATGGGCGTTGGTGACGGGAGCCAGCGCGGGGATTGGTGTGGCTTTGGCGCGGGAACTGGCGGCGCACGGGGCCAGGATCATCCTGACGGCGCGGCGCACCGACCGCCTGGAGGCGCTGGCCGCCGAGCTTGCAGGCAAGGGAACCGAGGTGCGGATTGTGACCGCGGACCTGAACGATCCCGACGCGCCGCAACAGATTTATGACGCCACGGAGGGCGCCGAGGGCGGCGGCCTGACGGTGGACATCCTGGTGAACAACGCGGGGCTGGGCCAGTACGGGGCGTTTCACTTGAGCGGGGTGGAGCAGGAGATCAGCCAGGTGCGGGTGAACTGCGAGGCGGTGTTGCGGCTGACGCGGCTGTTTGTGCCGCGGATGGTGGAGCGGCGGCGGGGATGGGTGATGATGCTGGCGTCGACGGCCAGCTTTCAGCCGGTGCCGTACCTGACGACGTATGCGGCGACGAAGGCGTTTGACCGGTTTCTGGCGCTGGGGCTGGGGGCGGAAGTGGCCCGCTATGGCGTGAAGGTGACGGCGCTGTGCCCTGGGCCGACGGAGAGCGAGTTTTTTGACGTGGCCCAGGCGAGCGCCTTCAGAGGGCGGGGCACGCAGACGGCCGAGGATGTGGCCCGGCAGGCGGTGAAGGCCCTGGCGCGCGGGCAGCGCACGCTGATCCCTTACGCCGGCGGCAGGTTTACGGCGTTTGTGGTGCGGATGCTGCCCTCGGGGCTGATCACCAATTTTGTGGAGAAGGCGGCGCGGCCGAAATCGATCTTGCCCTGAGGTGACGTGCGAGAATGCTTGCGGCTGCGCGGCTGCGCGGAGGGGAACGGCGGGGCGCGGTTGCGCGAAAAGAAGTTTTCCACAGGGCCGGGTATTTGGGAGACAACCTTCTCGAGAACCCTGCATCTTACCTTTCAACAAGCAGAGGCTTCCCCGTATGATGACCCTTCCAGGAACGTAGTATCTTCTTTCAGAAGGTCCGGTAACGGACCTCTCCTCTTGAATCCCCAGGATCCCTTCCAAAAAATGCCTCTCGAGCGGGCCCGCCGGAAGACGGGCCCACCTGCTCTCCCCGAGCAGCGCGGCTTCCCGCTACAATCAAGCTGTGAAGCGCCCTCTCCCCACATCAAAAAAACAGGACGGCCTGAATCTGCAGGCGGTTGACGCTCTGTTTGACGTTGCGGGGCTGGTGCGCAGCCGCCGGGGCCAGCCTGCGGGCATCACCGGGCGGCTGCGCCTGGAGCGCGCAGAACCGCAGGAGCTGACCGTGGCGGCGCCCACGCCGCGCGTGGCTGCCAATGGCGTGGAGTGGCTGCCGGTGCCCGGCTGGGAGAAGCTGCCGTGGCTGTGGCACGGCTTCAGCACGCGCAGAGGCGGGGCCAGCCGAGCTTATTGCGCGGACCAGGCGCCGGGCGAGCTGAACCTTGGCTTCACCGCCGCCGACGATCCGGAGATCGTGGCGCGCAATCGCCGGTTGCTGGCCGAGGCGGTGACGGGGGACGCTGAGACGCCGCTGGTGACGGTGAGACAGATTCATTCCACTCGCGTGGTTGTGGCCGGCGCGGATGAGGCCGCCCGGGACAGGTCTTCGTCGATGGGGTGTAAGGGCGATGGACTGCTGACTGCCGAGCCCGGCCTGCTGCTGGCGATCCAGACCGCCGACTGCATTCCGGTGCTGGTGGCCGACCGCAAGCGCCGCGTCGTGGGAGCCTTCCACGCCGGATGGCGGGGCACGGTGGAGCGCATTGTGGAGAGCGGAGTGGGGCGGATGCGGCTGGAATTCGGGTCGCGGCCGGAGGACCTGGTGGCGGCGATCGGGCCCGGCATCGGCGTCTGCTGCTACGCCGTGGGCGAAGAGGTGTTTTCCCGGTTCGAGTCGCAGTTTGCGTGCTCCCCCGCGCTGTTTCGCGAGGTCTACGACGCGGACCCGGTGCGGACGAAATATCCGATGCTGTTTTTGACCCAGCGCGCGCCGGGTCACTCGCCGATAGGCCCCAGCCTGCACCTGGACCTGGTGGAGGCCAGCCGCCGCCAACTGCTCGACGCCGGCCTGAAGCCCGGCGCGATCAAAGTTGTGGGCGGCTGCACAAGCTGCCAGCCGGAGCTGTTTTTCTCGCACCGCGCCTCGCGCGGCCACGCCGGACGCATGATGAGCGTAATCGGCATCCGGCCGCGCTGAAGCTGCCGCCGTGTGCGGACTGGAGGTGTGCGCTTGAAGCGGGGAAGAGGGCCTCAGGCGCGGGGCGCGGTTACGAGGCGCGCGCGGCTTCTCCGGGGTTCACCAGGTCGCGCAGTTCCTTTGAAGGCTTGAAGTAGGGCACGCGCTTGGCAGGCACTTCCACGCGCTCACCGGTCTTGGGGTTGCGGCCGATGCGGGGATTGCGCTGGCGGATGCGGAAGGAGCCAAAGCCGCGAATCTCGATCTTGTCTCCGCCCTGCAGCGCGGCAATCACGGAATCGAAGACGGTTTCTACAATGACTTCGCCGTCGCGGCGCGTCAGATCACCCAGACGGGTCACCTTTTCCACCAAGTCTGCCTTTGTCATATCGTTAGGGCCTCCCCTCCCAGCATAAACGGATTCTGCGCGGGAAAAGGGCAAAAAGCAAGCGCGCCTGTGGGAATTGCGCCTTGCGCATCAGCAGGTTGGCGGAAGAGTGCCGTGCGCGCCGGGCAGGTGGGGCGACTCTGGCCGGTGGGGTTATCATGGGCAGAGTCTTCCCCGGCGCGGGCTGCGAACAGGCGCGGGGAGGGAGCAGGCACGTGACCCAGTATCCGCAATACAGCATCGTGATCCCGGCCTTCAACGAAAGCGCGCGCATCCCGGCGACGCTGGAAGCGGTGGTCGCCTGCATCCGCGCGCATGGCTGGGCGGCCGAGGTCATCGTGGTGAATGACGGCTCGCGCGACGCGACGGCCGAGGTGGTGCGCGCGTTTGCCCGCCGGGCGCCCGAGATCCGGCTGATTGAAAATCCCGGCAATCACGGCAAGGGATACAGCGTGCGCCACGGCATGCTGGAGGCGTTGGGCGAGGTGGTGATGTTCACCGACTCCGACCTGTCGGCGCCGATTGAAGAGGCCGAACGGCTGTTTGCCGCCATCAATGCGGGCGCCGACATCGCCATCGGCTCGCGCTGGCTGGAGAGCGGGCGCCAGACCCACCGCCAGCCGCTCTACCGGCAGTTTTTCGGCCGCTGCTTTAACGCCGTGACCCGCGCCGTGATGGGCCTGCACTTTGCCGACACCCAGTGCGGCTTCAAGGCCTTTACCCGCGCCGCCGCGCAGACCGTCTTCCAACTGCAGACCATCGAGCGCTGGGGCTTTGACCCGGAGATTCTCTTCATCGCCCTGAAGCGCGGCTTCAGGATCGTTGAAGTGCCCGTCAGCTGGGCGCACGACGAGCGCACCCGGATGAGCTACCTGAAAGACGGCTTTCAGATGCTGAAGGAACTGGCGATCATCCGCTGGAACGCCCTGACCGGCCGCTACAACAAGCCGGTCGAGATCGTGCTGCGCGCCGGAGAATCCCGCTAGGCGCTGCCGCGCGCTCACACCCGCGGCGACTCCCATTGGCCGGTCTCGCCGGAGCGGAAAATGGCCTCGATCACCGCCATGTTCCTGATCGCGTCCTCCAGGGGAACGGGCACTTCGGCGCCTTCGAGCACCGCTTTGGAGAAGGCATCGCCCTGCAGCGTGTACTGATCGCACACCGGAAACGTCTCCGTGGTGATGCCGCCGCCGAACAGGTCTCCGTCCGCGTCGATGAACAGGCGGGTGGGCCGGTCCGGCGGCGCGTTGAAGGGAATCTCGATCTCGATGCGCCCCCTGGTGCCCAGAAAATGCATGCGCTGGTAGGGAACCAGCTGCGTGCTGACGGTGAAGATCGACTGGCCGCCGGGGAAGTCGAGCATCGCCGAGGTGAGGCGGTCGATGTGCATCGCGGGATCGCGGTCGATGAGGCCGACCACGCGCGTGGGCTGCCGCCCGAAGGCGTAGCGCGACGCGTGAATGCAGTAGCAGCCGATGTCCAGCAGCGCGCCGCCGCCGCACTCCGCCTGGTTGCGGATGTTGGCAGGGTCGTCGTTGAAGTAGCTGAAGAAGCCGAGGATGGAGCGCAGTTCGCCGATGCGGCCCTGGTCGAGTAATTCGCGCAGCCGCAGCCACTGCGGATAACTGCGAATCATGAAGGCTTCGCCGATCTTGACGCCGGTGCAGGCGCGCGCGGCCAGCAGCGTTTCCGCCTCGGCCACGGTGAGGCTGAGGGGCTTCTCGCAGAGCACATGCTTGCCGGCCTCGGCGGCCTTGATGGTCCACGGCACGTGCATCTGGTTGGGCAGGGGATTGTAGATCGCGTCGATGTCAGGGTCGGCCAGCAACTCCTCATACGACCCGTACGCGGTGGCGATGCCGAGCGCGTCGGCGGCGGCGCGGGCCTTGGCCAGATCGCGCGAGGCGATGGCGGTCACAGTGGTGTACTGGCCCTGCTGCATGGCCGGCAGAACCTTCTTGAGACCGATGGCGGCGGTGCTGAGCACTCCCCAGCGAAGTTTCTTCGACATGCCGGTAATCATAATCCCACGGGGCACCCATGCGCCCGTGCGCGGATGGTGTAATGTGATGGGTGCCCCTTGCCCCATTGTTGTTTTACGATCAGGACGGGAACGCACGCTGCCCGCGTGCCGGGAATGGCGAAGATGCTGTGACATTCTCCGGCGGCGCCGGATGCCGGGCAGAGCAGAAAGAGGAACGCATGCACCCTCGAAACGCATTCCGCGACGCAATCGCCGGCCTGGTTCTGGCACTGGCGATGCTGCCCGTTTCCGTGCGGGCGGGCGGCATCGCGCAGGATGCTGAGGCGGGGAAGGCGACCGCGACCGAAGCGGGAGACAACTTCCGCCTGGAGAATCGTGCGATCGGCGCGACGTGGTCCGTGGCCGGGAGCAAGGTGCACAGCGTGGCCGTGATGGACCGCCTGCATGGGACCGAGTTGAGCGTCTCTGCTCCTTTCGCCATCCTTCTGAAAGATGGAACGATCTATGACGCCGGCAACCTTGCGCTGGCGGGCACACCCGTCCGGCGCGCGCTGACTCCGCGAGCGGATGCGGCGCGTCTGGCCGACAGGCTCCATGGCGAGGAGTTTGACACACCCCTGGAAAGCAGTGACCATTCCCTGCGAGTTACCTGGTCGCTGATTCTTCTCGATGGCTCGACTTACCTCAGGCAGTTAGTCACGCTGACCGCGGGCGGCAAGGACGTTCCCGTCAGCCGGGTCGAACTGATTGATCTGCCTCTCCCCGGAGCGCAGGTGAGCGGATCGGTCGCGGGGTCGCCGATTGTGGCGGGGAACCTGTTCCTGGGCTTCGAGCATCCGCTGGCGCAGAGCAAAGTGACAGGGGGCCGGGCCACGGCATGGATGGAGCGCGACCTGCCGCTGCGGGCCCATCAGTCGATCACTTACTCCTCGGTGATCGGCGTGGCGCGCGAGGGGCAGATGCGGCGCGACTTTCTGGCCTATCTTGAGCGGGAGCGGGCGCATCCTTACCGGACGTTTCTTCACTATAACTCCTGGTATGACCTTGGTTATTTCACGAGTTATGACCAGGCGAGCGCGCTGGATCGCATAAACGCGTTCGGACGCGAGCTGACCGAAAAACGCGGCGTGAAGCTGGACTCGTTTCTCTTCGACGACGGCTGGGACAATCATAAGTCGCTGTGGAAGTTCAACGCGGGATTTCCCGATGGATTTGCGCCGGTAAAAACGGCCGCTGAAAAGTACGGCGCCGATCCCGGCGTGTGGATGTCTCCGTGGGGCGGCTATTCCACGCCGAAGCAGGAGCGGATTGCGTTTGGAAAGGCCGCGGGGTACGAGATTGTTGACGGCGGATACGCTCTGTCCGGTCCGAAGTATTACGCCGCCTTCCGCGACGTGTGCATGGACATGATTCACAAGTACAGCGTGAACCAGTTCAAGTTTGACGGCACCGGCAACGTGGACTCCGTGTTTCCCGGCAGCCGCTTCGACAGCGACTTTTCAGCCGCCATCCACCTGATCGGCGAGCTGCGCGCGGCCAAGCCGGATCTGTTCATCAACCTGACGACGGGGACCTGGCCTTCGCCCTTCTGGCTGAGGTACGCCGACTCCATCTGGCGCGGCGGCGAGGATGACTCGACGGCCGGCGTGGGGAGTTATCGCGAGCGCTGGATCACTTATCGCGATGCGGACACTTTTCGGCATATCGTGCAGAATGGGCCGCTGTTTCCGCTGAACTCACTCATGCTGCATGGCATGATCTACGCGCGGTCTCACAAGTATCTCGACAAGGATCCGGGCAATGATTTTCGCAATGAGATCCGGTCCTACTTCGGCACCGGCACGCAGCTTCAGGAGATGTACATTACGCCGTCGCTGCTGACCAAGGCCAATTGGGACGATCTGGCCGAGGCGGCGAAGTGGTCGCGCGCCCATGCCGATGTATTGAAGGACACGCACTGGGTGGGCGGCGATCCGGCCTGGCTGCAGGTGTATGGCTGGGCGTCGTGGACGCCGGCCGAGGGTATTCTGGTGCTGCGCAATCCCAGCGACAAGGAGCAGACGATGCGCGTCAAACTGCAGGACGTGTTTGAATTGCCGCCCGAGGCTGCGCAGACCTACACGGCGAAGAGCCCG
This sequence comes from uncultured Acidobacteriaceae bacterium, assembly GCA_963716385.1. Taxonomy (GTDB): domain Bacteria; phylum Acidobacteriota; class Terriglobia; order Terriglobales; family Acidobacteriaceae; genus Telmatobacter. Next base: position 3,283,580 of record OY970305.1, on the reverse strand, counting down.
TGGAAGGATGATGCCGGACGCCCCGCGATTTTGCTGCGCGCGCAACAGGCGCATGAGTTTCATCTGGCGCCGTTTGAAGTACTCACGCTCAATGTAACGCCTCAACCTTGAACGGATGGAGAGAATACGATGACTACCCCAGCGCTTCTTGTTCTGGCTGCCGGCATGGGCAGCCGCTACGGCGGTTTGAAACAGATCGATCCGGTGGGCCCGGGCGGCGAAACCATCATGGACTATTCGATCTATGACGCCCTACGCGCCGGCTTCGGCAAGCTTGTGTTCGTGATCCGCAAGGAGATCGAGGAGCCTTTCAGGCAGATAGTGGGCGCGCGGTTTGAAAAGCGCGTCGCGGTCGAATACGTCTTTCAGGAACTCGACAAGCTTCCGCCGGGATTCTTAGTGCCCGCGGGGCGGACCAAGCCATGGGGCACGACGCACGCAATTCTCATGGCGGAAGACGTGATAGACGAGCCGTTTGCCGTGATCAATGCCGACGATTTCTATGGAGCGGAGAGTTATCGCCTGCTGGGGGAACATTTGCGCTCCGGCGCGGCGGACTACGCGATGGTCGGGTTCATTCTGCGCAATACGCTCTCTGATTTCGGGTCGGTGGCGCGCGGGGTGTGCCGGATGGACGGCAGCGGGAGTCTGGAAAGCGTCGTTGAACTGATGCACATTGAACGCGAGGGCGAGGGGGGAAAGAATACGGACGCGGCGGGCGCGGTGACCCGCCTGACCGGCGACGAGTTAGTTTCAATGAATATGTGGGGATTTACTCCCGGGATATTTGGGCAGTTACAAGGAAGCTTCCGGAAGTTTCTTGAGCGGCATGGGTTGGAAGAGCGGTCGGAATGCTATATACCGAGCGTGGTGAATGAACTGGTTTGCGCCGGACAGGCGCGGGTGAAAGTATTGCGCACGAATGACGCATGGTTCGGAGTGACTTATCGCGAAGACCGCCCGCGCGTTGTCGAAAGCATCAAGCGGCTGATTGAGCGCGGTGATTATCCGAAGCAACTCTGGTCATGAGCGGCGGGCACAATGCGGACGCCGCGGCGGGCGAGTTTCAGATCGAGGGTAAATATGAAGGCGCCGCGCCCTACGGGAGCGGGCACATCAACGATACGTACTGCGCGGTTTTCCGCCAGGGGGCGGCGCCGGTGCGCGTCATTTTGCAGCGCATCAATCAAAACATCTTCAAGGCCCCGGCCGCGCTGATGGAAAACATTCAGCGGGTGACGTCGCATCTGGCCGCGCAGGTGGCGGGCGAGCCGGACTGCGGGCGGCGCGTGCTCACGCTGATTCCAGCGCGCGACGGGCGGGCCTGGCACGTGGACGCGGAGGGCGGCCATTGGCGCGCGTATCGCTTCATCGAGAACGCGCGGACCTATGATGCCGTCGAGTCCGCGGAGCAGGCGTTCCAGGCGGCCAAGGCGTTTGGGCGGTTTCAGCAACTGCTGGCCGGACTGCCCGCGCCGCGGCTGCACGACACGATTCTGGATTTTCACCACACGCCGAAACGATTCATGGCGCTCGAGCGGGCCATCGCCGCGGACGTGGCCGGGCGCGCCATCATGGCCAGGGCGGAGATCGACTTCGCCCTGGCGCGGCAATCGATCACCGGGGTTTTGCTGGAGGCGAAGCTGCCGGAGCGTGTCACACACAACGACACCAAGCTCAATAACGTGATGATCGATGACGCGACGGGCGAGGGCATTTGCGTGATCGACCTGGACACGGTGATGGCCGGGTTGGGACCGTACGATTTTGGCGACATGGTGCGCACGGCAACCAGCCCGGCGGCCGAAGACGAGCAGGATTTGTCGCGGGTGACGATGCAGTTTCCGATGTTCGAGGCGCTGCTGCGTGGCTACCTCAGCGCGGCGGGCGGCTTTCTGACGCAAGGGGAGAAGCAGCAGCTGGCGTTCTCCGGAAAATTGATTACCTTCGAGACCGGCATCCGCTTCCTGACGGATTTTCTGGCGGGCGACACCTATTACAAGGTGCATCGCGAGGGGCACAACCTGGACCGCTGCCGGACGCAGTTCAAACTGGTGGAGTCTATCGAGCAGCAGGAAGAAAGAATGAACCGGCTGGTGGAGTCCCTGGGCGCGTGAGCGTGAGCCCGGCGCGCAGCTTTGGGCCGGCCCGGTTTGACGGCTCCCGGTTTGCGCTTCGCGCTGCGCGGAAGGAATCAGCGCCCGAACAGGAGCCCGTAGAGCAGGACTACCAGGATAAAGAGGCTCACCGCCGTGTATAACTTGTCGCGCTCCAGCAGAAAGGCGACCAGGGCAAAGGCGACGCGGGCGATGGGCGTCAGAATCAGCATCACCAGGCCGAGTTCAATCACCGCCGCGCCGTTGCCGTGCGCAAGTTCAGGCAGGAACGCGGCGAGATTGCGGACAGCGAAGGGCGCGCCGTGGAAGTGGCGAAAATCGGCGAGCTGATTGTGTTGCTGGAAGATGTAGAGAGCGCCGCCGGCGATCACCACGGCGGCAGAAAGCATCACGCCGGTGCGCAACAGGCGTCCCATCACGATTTCCATGCGCGTGTCGTTCATTGCGCGGTTCAAAGAGCCCCCAGCCAACCATGGATGATCATTTCCGCGCCGAGGGCGAAGATCACCAACGCAAAAACAATGCGCAGTTGAGAAACATGGGCGTGGATCAAAATCTTTGCGCCCAGCATGGAACCGGCCAGAACCCCCAGCATGACCGGGAAATCGAGACCGGGATTCACATAGCCGCGATGCAGATAAATGCCCGCGCTTGCCGCCGCCGTCACGCCGATCATGAAGTTGCTGGTGGTGGTGGAGACCTTGAAGGGAATCGCCATCACCCGGTCCATGGCCAGGACCTTGACCGCGCCGGAACCGATGCCGAGGAGTCCGGAGAGCACGCCGGCAACGAGCATGAGAAGGAATCCAGGGATGATCCGCCGCGCGGAGTAGCGCCTGAGCTTTCCATGGTCCGGAAATGTCCCGCCAAGCTTCAGCTTTTCTGCCCAGCGATTGGGCACTGTGGTCTCGGGATCGATGAATTTCTGCCATGAGAGGTAAGCCGAGTACAGCATCACGACGCCGAAGAGAATGGCGAGGCCGCGCGTGGGAACCCGGCTGGCCAGCCAGGCTCCGGAAACCGCTCCGATGGTCGTGGCGACCTCAAGAAACATGCCGATCCGGACATTCGAATATCCGTCGCGGACGTATGCGGCGGCGGCGCCCGAGGAAGTGGCGATGACGGAGACCAGAGCGGCGCCGATGGCGTAACGGATGTCGACTTTGAAGACCAAGGTGAGCAGCGGGATGAGGATGACGCCGCCGCCGAGTCCGGTGAGCGCCCCCAGCATTCCGGCAAACATCGCTCCGGCCAGGGTCAACAGAGAAAAGAGCGAGAGGGCCATGACTATCCCTAGATATATCATCTGCCGCGGGGTACCGGCGCAACCCAGATGACAGTGGCAGGCGCGCATCCCATCCCTGCGCATTCTTCACGATCCAGTTCAGGCGCGCGCGATGAACCGCAGCCGGACGTAATCGGCGATCCAGTTGTCATCTTCGTCGCGCAGAGCAGGCGCGAGTAGCTCTGAGGTTTCATTCACGACGGTTTCGCATAGCTCCTGCGGCAGGGCGTCCAGCACGCCGCGGCGAAACGTGCGAAGCCACGCGCGCATACCACTCTCGGCCAGCGGCGTGGGGCGCGGAATCAGCGCCATCTGTTCCACCTTGAAGCCATGACGCGTGAGCCTTCGCGTGTAGGCGTCGGGTGTGGGATAGTAATTAACTTCGTCCTCGCGACCTGTTTGCCCGTGGCGCGCAAGGACGGCGATGAGGGCCACGCGAATGGCGGCGATGTTGCCGTGCCCGCCCATCTCCGCAACAAAGCGCCCGCCGGGACGAAGCACGCGCTTGACCTGGGCCAGCATGGCGTCCTGATCGCGGACCCAGTGCAGCGCCGCATTCGAAAAGACAGCATCGAAGATGCCGTCCGGATACGGCAGCGATTCGGCGCTGGCCTGGTCAGCAGCGATGCCTCGTGCACGCGCTGCTGCGGCCATCTGCGGCGAGGCATCCACCCCCTGCACGCTCGCGCCGGTGGCGGCGATGCGCTGCGTAAGCTGCCCATCGCCACAGCCGAGGTCGAGGATCCGATCGCCGGGCTGGGCAGCGAGCCATTCGAGCACGCCGCCGGCCAATCCATGCACAAATGCGCCGTTCTGCGCGTAAGCCTGCGGGTCCCAGGTCTGCGTCAAGGTCTGCCTCCCTCTCCAGTGTCGCCGGAGAAGTCGCATAAATCAAAGTTATTTTGTTTTTGATTTGGATAAGGAATCGTTATGACGGCGTGAAGTTGCGGCGTGATCCATCAGGGCGTGATCCATCAGATCGATTGGACGGGCAGGAGGGTCAGATCATCGACCAGGCCGACTTCCTTTTGCACGAACGGCTCGCCGTAGCGCACCCCGGCCAGCAGGCCGTAGTGGCGCGCCTCGGCAAAGGTGCGCTCGCGGATTTCTTCTTCGGGGACGAAGAGGCCGCCGCCGGTGGGCTGCGTGGCGTACTGCGATTGATAGGCCATTAAAGCGGCGTGGCGCTGCTCGATGAAGGGCGTGATGTCGACGATGAAGCTGGGGCGGACGTCGGCGTAGAGGCTGGCGTAGACGATCTTGAAGGGGCGATGGGGCGCGGCTTCAGGCTCTTCTGCCGTGTGTGCCGCGGACCGCGCCACAGGCGCCTTCTGGAGGCCGGAGAGAAAGCAGGCATCGTAGCCCAGCGCGGCGGCGGCGGCGTGGTCGGGATGGCGGGCCTGCCAGTAGGGGAGGATGACCACGCGGGGGCGCACCTGGCGCAGCACGCGCACGATCTTGAGGCGGTTTTCGAGGGTGTTTTCGACCGCGCCATCGGGCAGGTCGAGCGCCCGGCGCCAGCCGACGCCGAGCAATCGCGCGGCTTCCATGGCTTCGGCGGCGCGCTCGTCGGCTGAGCCGCGGGTTCCGGCTTCGCCCTGGGTGAGATCGAGAATGGCGGTGCGCAGGCCGCGCGCCGCCATGCGCAGCAGCGTGCCGCCGCAGGTCTGCTCGACGTCGTCGCGATGGGCGGCGATGGCCAGCACATCGGCCGCGAAGACCTCAGCCGCGGCGGTCATGGGGCTCAGTAGACGGTGTTGTTGGCATCGGACTTGGCATCCATGTAGGCCACGTCAGAGGCGGTGCCGGTCACTTCCACGTACTGGTTGTTGATCGACGAGCCGTCCTTGGTGGAGTAGATGTAGACCTGTCCGCCCTGCGCGACATAGACCTTGTGCAGGCCCTCGACGTCGGCGATGCCGGTCAGGTCGCCCAGGTAGGGCTCCAGCATTCTGACCGAGTGGGAAGCCGTGTTGTACATGGTGAGACATCCGTAGGCCAGTCCCTTGGCGTAACGCTCGCCGTTATTGCACTTGGTCATGCCGATCCATAGAGTGCTGTCATCGGCCTGGATCATGCGGCTGGGCGCGCCGGGGGATCCGTCGCTGATGGGGACGGGGCCGGAGGCCGTGTTGTTGAGCAGGTTGACCTGGGTGAGTTTGCCGCTGAACAGGCCATCGGGTTGCGGCTGCTGGCCGACCACGTACATGGTCGAACCGGTGACCAGGGCATTGCTGGCGCCGCCGGGTATGGGGATGGTGGGGATGGCTCCGTTGGAGGGCAGGCTGCCCGACTGCTGGCCAAGCAGGAAGATCATCGGCGCGACCGGCAGCACGGAGACGGAGGACGCGGTGCCGCCGCACTCAGGGCCGCAGTTGAGCACGTAGGCGGTGCTGCCGTCGGAGGAGAAGACGGCCTTGACCGGCCGGTCGAACTGCAGCGGCGTTCCGTTGGCATCGGCGGCCTGGAAAAGACACCACCCCGGCGCGTTGAGCGGCTCGCAGTCCACCGCATTCGTCGGCCAGGTGCTGGCGCCGCCGGAGTAGGTCACGGTCTGGGCCGCGGTCAACTTGCGCGGATAGTAAATGGAGTTGGAGTTCTGGACAAAGGCCAGGGCCACGGAGCCACCGGGGTTGACGCTGACGCGGTAGACGCCGGGCAGGCTGAAGGCGTAGTCGCCGCCGGTGGTGTTGTCGATGACCGTGAGCACGTGCGCCGACTGGCTGGCGGCAAAGACGTAGGACTGATTGCGGGTGATGAAAATGCTGGAGGAGGGGCCATTGAGGCCGGTCTGGGCGGGGTTGGTGCTCTCGGTAGAATAGTTGATCTTCGTCAGCCCCCCGTCCCCGGAGCCGTAGACCACGCCCAGCTGCTCTTCCGGCATGTTCTGGATGGTGCTGGGAAGGGCGCCCGAATAGCCGGAGATCGAGAAGGTCTTGTTGATGTTGTTGTAGGCGTACCGGGTGTCGTAGTAAGCGTCGACGAACACCAATGCGCCCTTGGTGAAGGAACTGGGGTTCTGGATGGCGATCAGAACGCGGTTGGTCAACCCGCTGGGGGGCAATGTGCGGCCCGCAAAATACGTCGTTGTACCGCATCCCGCCAGCGCGAATGCAACCACCAGGGCTCCGGCGGCGCTTAACCAAAGACTTCTCTTCTTCAAAATCCCTACCCTCGACGGAAAGCGCGGAGCGTGCCGCAGCCGTAGCGTGAACAAATGGATGGCGATTGCCGCTTCTTTACCCGAGCCCGGAAGACCTGCTCGGAACCGGTTCCTGCATTGCTTATGACTCCCGAAGTATAACAAAGCGAGCCGACCGGCTGGCGCGGCGCGGGGCGTTGGCTTAGGATGACAAAAGAATGCCGTCGTTCGCCGACATCTTCGCCAGCCGTCCCGTCCTCGCCGACGGCGCCATGGGCACGGTGCTGTATGCGCGCGGTGTGTTCATCAACCGCTGCTACGACGAGCTGAACCTCTCCGACCCCGGCCTGATTCTCTCTGTCCACGAGGAATACCTACAGGCGGGCGCGGAGATTCTGGAGTCGAACACCTTCGGCGCCAACCGCTTCCGGCTGTCGCGGCACGGGCTGGGCGCGAAAGTGGCCGAGATCAACGCGGCCGGAGTTCGCATTGCCCGCGAGGCCGTGGAACACATGAAGGAAAAGCAGGCGGGCGAGGCCTGGGTGGCCGGTTCGGTGGGGCCGCTGGGGGTGCGCCTGGAACCGCTGGGCAAGACCGGACTGGAGGAGGCGCGGGCGGCCTTTGCCGAGCAGATGCGCGCCCTGGCCGGGGCCGGCGCCGACCTGCTGTTCATCGAAACCATGCCGGCGCTGAACGAAGCGCGCGAAGCTCTGCTGGCGGCGCGCGAGACGGCGCCCGACCTGCCGGTCGCGGTGATGGTGACGGTGGACGACGAGGGCAATTGCCTGGACGGCTCGTCGCCGCAGCAGGCCGCGGCCCTGCTGACCGAGTGGGGAGCTGACGCGATCGGCGTAAACTGCTCGACCGGCCCGTCGACGGTGCTGACCGCGATCGAGGCCATGCGCGGGGCCACCGCGCTGCCCCTGATTGCGATGCCCAATGCCGGGATGCCGCGGGCCGTCGAGGGGCGCAACATCTATCTGTGCTCGCCGGAGTACATGGCCAGCTTTGCGCGCAAGGCCATCAATGCGGGGGCGCAGATTGTGGGCGGCTGCTGCGGCACCACGCCCAACCACATTCGCGCCATGCGCTCGGCGATGCGCGCCATCGACGCCCAGGCGCGGGTGGTGGAAGGCGGCGCGGCCCCGGCCATCAGCACGGAAACGCCTCCGGCGCCGCTGGGCAAGCGCTCCCGCGTGGGGGCGCTGATCGAGGAGGGCAGTTTCGTCACCCTGGTGGAGATTGTGCCGCCGCGGGGGATCGATTGTTCGAAGGAGATTGAGGGCGCGCGTCTGCTGGCGCAGCTCGGCGTGCATGCTATCAACGTGCCCGACTCGCCGCGCGCCTCGGCCCGCATGAGCGCGCAGAGCCTGTGCATCCAGATCGAGCAGCACACGGCGATCGAGACGATTCTGCATTACACCTGCCGCGACCGCAACGTGCTTTCCATTCAGTCGGACCTGCTGGGCGCCTCGTCGATCGGCCTGCACAACATCCTGTGTCTGACCGGCGACCCGCCCAAGCTGGGCAACTATCCCGACGCGACCGCGGTGTTTGACGTGGACTCGATCGGGCTGGTGAACCTGGTGCGCCGGCTGAACCATGGGCTCGACGTCGGCTCGAACTCGATCGGTGCCAGTACCAACTTCACCATCGGCGTGGCCGCCAACCCCGGCGCGCCGGACATGGAACACGAACTGCGCCGCTTTGCCTTCAAGGTGGAGGCGGGCGCCGAGTACGTGATCACCCAGCCGGTCTTTGACCTGCGCCTGCTGGAGAGCTTTCTGAAGCGCATCGAGGAGCACCGCATCCCGGTCATCGCCGGGATCTGGCCGCTGACCAGCCTGCGCAACGCCGAGTTCATGAAGAACGACCTGCGCGTGACGATGCCGGAAGAGATCATGCTGCGCATGGCCCAGGCCGACACCCCCAACGCCGCCCGCCAGGAAGGCATTCGCATTGCGCAGGAGATGCTGGAGGCGGTGCGGCCGATGGTGCAGGGGGTCCAGGTGAGCGCGCCGTTCGGCCGCTACGCCGCGGCCGCCGAGGTGATTGCCAGCGTGCTGCCCAAGGCGCCTGCCGAACTGGAGTAACCGCCATGCCCGCGTTTGAAGATGCGCTGAAAAAACTCGAAACGATTGTCGACCGGCTGGAACAGGGCGACCTCAGCCTGGAGGAGTCGCTGAAGCTCTTCGAGGAGGGCGTGGGGCTTTCGGCGGCCTGCAAGCAGGAGTTGGACGCGGCCGAGGGCAAGGTGCAGATGCTGGTGAAACAGCGCGACGGCTCGCTCAAGGCAGAGCCCTTTCCGGCGGAAAAGCGGGACTGAAGTTGTTGAGCGCCGGAGACCGCGGCGCGGTTTTCTGAGAAGCTTCCAATCTGCTCGCCTCCCACCCTGGCTTGTCTCTTGCTCTCCCTCTGGATGCATCTCATTCCACGGCGCGGGCGAGTGCGGCTCCGCGCGGCCCGGAGCTCCGGTTGCGCCAGACCAGGCTTGTTCGTCCCCTTTATTCCGAGCGATTCAGGTGCATTGGCCCGGCGTGCGAGGACAGTTGCTGTCAGGGCTGGTCGGTCGACGTCGACCGGCAGACATTCGAAAAGTACCAGGCCCTCCCCGAAAGCCCTCTGCGCAGCCTGATCGACGTCAATATTCTGCGCAACACGCCGGCCGGCGACGAAGCCGGAAATGCCGCAGAGGGCTCTGCGTCGCCATTCGCCACCATCAAGATGCCGCCCTCTCTGGCGTGCCCGTTCCTCACCGCGGAGAGTCTGTGCCGCATTCAGGCCGAGCAGGGCGAGGGCTATCTCTGCCACACCTGCGCGACCTATCCGCGGCGGATGCACACGATCGACCGTCTGGAAGATAAAACGCTCACGCTCTCCTGCCCCGAGGCGGCGCGGCTGGTGCTGCTCAACCCGAACCTGCTCGAATCGTCCAAGCCGGGCCATCATGTGCTCACCTGGGACGATGGCGCGCAAGGCGCGCCATCGCTGCGTTTCTACTTCTGGCCCATCCGCGAGTTCAGCATCGGCCTTCTCCGCAATCGCGCCTATTCGCCGTGGCAGCGGCTGTTTCTGCTGGGAACCTTTGCGCGGCGTCTGGAGGCGATCGTCGGCGGCGAGGTGGAGCGCGGGTTTCCCGCCGTGCTGCGCGACTTCTCGGCTGCCGTCGCTCAGGGAACCCTGCGCGCGGCGATGGAAAAAATTCCCGCCGACCCCCAGCTGCAACTGGACATGGTGCTGCGCCTGGTCAATCTGCGCCTCCAGAACGTCCGCCTCAGCGCCCGCCTGGTCGAGTCTCTCCACGCGTTCGCGCAGGGCATCGGCATCCAGCCGGGGGCGACGATGGGCGACCAGGCGGCCCGCTATGCCGACGTCTGCCGGAACCACTACACGCCGTTTTTCAGCCGCCACCCGCACATCCTCGAAAATCTTCTGATCAACGCGGTGATCGGGGAGCTGTTCCCCTTCGGCAAAAAACTCTTCGATCCCGCGGCGACGCCCGAGCCCGCCAGGGCCTTCGCCGAGCTGGCCACGCAGTTTTCACTCCTCAAGGGGCTGCTGATCGGCGTGGCCGGCTTTCACGGGCAGGCGTTCTGCGCGGATCATGTGGTCGCCACGGTGCAGACCGCGGTCAAGCATTTCGAGCACTATCCGCAGTTTCTCGTCGAAGCCCAGGCGCTGCTGGCCGAGCGCGGCCTGGACAACGCCCACGGGTTGACCATGCTGCTGCGCAACTGAGCGGAGGGGCTGACGACGCACTCGGGGCTGGCGCGGCTCTCATGAGAGTTTTCCAATTATGTACCGTTTCCGAACGGTCCCTGGAGTGCTGCATCCGCCGCACATTCGATCACGGAACGCGGTGATCGGGCGATCCTGCTCAGGAACGTTGCACGCCGCGCAGGCGCAGGCGCAGCCAGGCCTGCATCTGCGGCGATACGCGATCCAGAGAGGCAAGCTGAAAGACCGTCCGCGGTGCGTGGTCTTCGGTCAAGATGCGATCCGCGTCCGAGCGCATCACGAACGCATCCGCAAAGGGGGTTGCTGCAATGAACGAGAGTTTGGGGCGGGAGTGGGCCGCGATTCGGTTCTGGCCTTCATACACCAGCAAGCGGAGATCGGCCGCCACGTGCTCGGCCAGCGTGTTGGACTCGAAGATCACGCTCGCGCCGGCGCCCAGCGTGGCCCCGAGGCGCGCCAAGAAGGACGACAAATCGCGGCTGCCTGGACTGCCGAAGTCCGGCAGAGTGGCCAGCAGCGCGCGCTCGGCTCCCGCGGCCAGATAGCGCGCGGTGTCGGTTCCCTGCGCCGCGCCGAGGCCGGTGTCTTCCCACACGGGCTGGGGCTGGCCGTGCGCGTGGCGGGTCACCTTGACCGCCGTCCAGCGGAACTCGGGCAGCGCGGCGAGAAGGCCGCAGACCAGGGCGGTCTTGCCCACGCCCCGGCCGCTGCCGCCCACCACAATCACTGCCATGGTTCCTATTTCCCGGCCGCTTTTTTTCTGGCCAGCCGCGCCAGTGTGGCCTGTTCGCGCAGCACCTGCGGGAGCGGGCGAGCCGGCGTGCCAAAGTGAACCGTGCCCGGCTTGAGGCCCTGGTTGGTCACCGAGGAGCCGCTGAAGACCCCCGCCTGCCCGCCCAGAATCACGCCCGGCCCGATGTGCGCGTGCTCGCCGATGCCGACCTGGCCCGCGATGACCGCGCCGTTGCCCACGGTGCAGGAGCCGGAGATTCCGGTCAGCGCCACCAGGATCACGTTCTCGCCGATGTCGCAGTTGTGGCCGACGTGGACCAGGTTGTCGATCTTCGTTCCCCGGCTGATGCGGGTCTCCTTGAGCGCGCCGCGGTCGATGGTCGAGTTGGCGCCGATCTCGACGTCGTCCTCGATGCGCAGGGTGCCTTGCTGAGGAAACTGCGTGTACGCGCCGGTGGCCGCGTCGCGCACGTAGCCGAAGCCGTCGGCCCCGAGCACCGCCCCGGCGTGCACCACGACCCGGTCGCCGAGCGTGGTTCCCGGATAGAGAACGGCGCGCGGATAGACGCGGCAGCCGGCGCCGATGCGCACGCCCCGGCCGATGATCGCGCCGGCCTCGATGCGGGTTCCGGCGCCAATCTGCGCGCCTGGCTCGACCACCGCCCCTGCGCCGACGGTGACTGCGGCGCCGAGGACCGCGTCGGGCGCGACGATGGCTGCGGGGTGCACTCCGGCGGCGGGCAGCGATGGAGCGAGCAAGCGGCCGGCGCGCGCAAACCACAGGCGCGGCTGGGGCGCTTCAATGACGGCTTTCTGCGGCGGATACTCCACGCCGAGACCGGCCCGCAGGACGACTGCGCCGGCGTGGCTGGCCATGGCTTCGGCGCAGGCCGCGGCGTCCTCGGCGAAGACCAGGTCGGCGGCCGTGGCCCGCTCGACAGAATTCACGCCGTCCACCGTTTGCCGCGAGTTGCCCTGCGCCAGGGTGCCGCCCAGATTGTCCACCAGTTCGCCCAGCGTCATGGTTTCTCCTCAGTACAGCCCCGGCTCACCGGCCGGTCGCGTCTTCCAGCGGCGGTGAATCCACAGCCACTGGTCAGGATAGCGTCGAATCCAGGATTCCAGCACGTCATTGCACTGCTGGGTCGCGGCCAGGACGTCGGCCTCCGTCTCGCCGGTGCGCTTGAAGGCGAGCTCGGGGCCGAAGTGGAGGACGTAGCGGCGCTCGGCCGGCTCCCAGAGCATGAAGCCCGGCAGCACGGCCGCGCCGGTCTTGAGCGCCACGCGCGCCAGGCCCGAAGCGGTGCAGGCCTGCTGCCCGAAGAAGCGCACAAACACGCCCTGCGGCGGGGTCATGTTGGTGTCCATCAGGATGCCGACGGTCTGGCCCGCGTGCATGGCCTTGAGCAGGCCGCGGGCGAAGTCGTCCTTGTGCAGCACGCGGTTGCCGTGGCGGCAGCGGATGCCGTTGACGAAGGCGTCCAGCAGGCGGTTGTCGAGACGGCGGATCACCAGCCCCATGGGGTAGCCCCGCAGCGAGTGGTAGAAGCTGGACAGCTCCCACGCGCCCAGGTGGCCGGTGAGGATGAGTACGCCCTTGCCGCGGGCTCGGGCGCCGAGATAGTGCTCCAGGCCCTCGGTGCGGATCCAGTCGCGGGTGTTGGCCGCGGTGTAGCGGCGCATGCGGCAGAACTCAACCAATTGCCAGCCCAGATGGCGATAGACTCCGCGCAGGATTTTTTCTCTGGCTTCGGCCGGTAGCTCGGGCAGGGCCAGTTCGAGGTTGCGCGCGCCCACCCGCCGCAGCCGCCGCAGCCCGCGGTAGACTGCCCAGGCCAGCGCGCCGGCCAGCAGACGCCCGAGCGCGCGCGGCATCCGCCCGAGGGCGCGGGCCACGGCCACGACCAGCCAGTACTCGAGGTTTTCCTTGATCTTCACGGGCAAAGATCAAGTGTAGGCCATGGCCTGGGCCAGGCGCGCGCCGCCCGGATGCGATTACGAGGCTTGCAGCGATTCGAGATCGGGGGCGACGCCGGAGAGCCAGCGCGATTTGATGTCGCGCATGGGGGGGCGGCCGAACAGCCGGCGGTACTCGCGGTTGAACTGGCTGGCGCTTTCATAGCCGACCTCGAAGGCCGCGCTGGCCGCATCGATTCCCTCGGTCAGCATGCGGACGCGGGCCACGTGCAGGCGAAGGCGCTTCTGGTATTGCAGCGGGCTCATGGCGGTGAGCGAGCGGAAATGATGGTGGAAGGTGGACACGCCCATCTGCGCCACCGAGGCCAGCTCTTCGACGCGCAGAGGCTTGGCGTAGTTGGCCTTGAGCCAGGCGACGGCCCTGGCTGTCCGGTTGCTCTGCTCGCCCAGCGTGGCGATGGCGCGGAGATGATTGCCCAGCGGCGAGCGCAGCAGACGGTAGAGAATCTCCCGCTGCATGAGGGGGCCGAGGAAGGGAATGTCGCGGGGCGTGGCGAGCAGGTCGAGCAGGCGGCAGCAGGCGCTGAGCAGCGCCGCCGGAGTCTCTCCGACCGCCATGCCGCGGGCTCCGAAAGAAACCTCGGGCGTCAGAAACTCTTCCTGGCTGAGGATTTCGCGCACCACGGGCATTTCGAGCTTGAGGACCAGAGCCAGAAATGGCTCGCTCTTGGATGCCCTGGTGATCTGGCTCACCACGGGCAGATCGATCGAGGTGAGCAGGAAGCTGGATCCGTCGCACACGTGGGTGGTGCCGCCGACGCTGATGCGCTTCTCTCCCTGCGCGAAGACGACCAACTCGGGCTCATAGGCGGCAGAAACGCAATCGGAAGGCGCACTTCTTCGGGAGAGCTTCAGGCCGGGCACAGTGGTGGCCGCCGGACCCTCCATGGGGGTGAGGGCAGCGATCTTGCGCGCCAGTTCGGCGCGCATCTCGCCTATTTCCATCACTTCCGCCCGCGCGCCTGCGGCGTCCGCCTTCTTTTTCAGGATTCGCACTTCGCCTCGCTCCTTCCATTACAGGCTATCGCCAATCCGGCGCCCTGTGCGCAGAAAAATCATTGTTCGACAGGAATAGGCAATCAAAAGGAAGGATCGGGATACCGCGGCGAGGGCGCGTCTCCGTAGCATCGGAGCTGCGGTTGTATCTTCCCGCCGGCTGAGGGGGTGAAGGCGCAAACCGCTGGAGATGACGTTGCGGAATTCAAAAAACAGCAGGCGCAAGACAATAGTTTCAGCCGTATTTCTTGGGTTTTTTGTGGTCGGGGTCCACGCGCAGGGCACGGCGGATGCGCCGGGGGCTGCGACGGCAACTCAGAACGAAGGACGGTCGATTGAGGACCTGAACCTGATCGGCGCGGAGACCTCGATGCCGCCTTTTGTGGAAAGCCCGATCGATATCCACTCCGGCTTTCGGCAGGCACTTTTAAGCAAGGGATTGGCCCTGCGCGGGCTGGCCCAGGGGCAATATGCGCAGAACCTGCTGCAGGCGCCGGTGCCGGCGGATCAGCAGATTTATGTCGGCGAGCACGAGTTTGGCGGCGTCATGACGAACTGGACGCTGACCTCGGATCTTCGCCAGCTTCATGCGGAGCATGCACAGCTTTACATCTGCGGCGTGTGGAACTGGGTAAGCTGGGATCCGGCGGGGCCAAAATCTTTTCAAATCTACGGCGCCTACCTCTATAAGTCGTTCGCCGGCGGGCTGGTCGAGGTCAAGGCCGGCTATGTTGGCAACAATCTTGAGGTGATGGGCCTGACGGTGGGAGGCTCCACCGCGACCGGAGCGCAGGGCGTCTATGCGATCCTGCCGTACGAGCTGGGTCTGTCGTATTTTCCGATGACCGCGCCCTCGCTGAATGTGCGGCTGCGCGGTCCGGGCCATACCTATGTGAAGGCCGTTGCGCAGCGCAGTCTTGATCCCGAGGGCGGCCCAACCGAGGTGGCCCGCAACCATGCCGGACTGCGCTTTGACCCGGCGGGCGACAAGCTGTTGTCGTTCGGAGAGGCGGGATACCAGCGCACGGCGAGCGCGACCGTGCACGACACATGGTTCCGCGCCGGATATATGCGTAACGGCACCCCCTACACCGACCTGGAGACCGGCAAGGAACGGTCAGGCAATTCCTCGTTGTTTGTTTTGATGGACTATCAACTGCGCAAGCCCGATCAATTTCATCCCGAGCACGGCCTGTATCTGGGAGGCTCGGCCATGACGGCCGACTCGCACTTCAACGCGTACGACCGCTACTACGAGGCGCGACTGTACCAGAAGGCTCCCTTCCGCTCGCGGCCGATTGATATGGCCTCGCTGGTTGCCTCCTACACGGGGCACAGCCGCTACCTGACCGATTCGACTGTAGCCGCGGGCAAGACAGTCTGGCGTAACTCGGCCTCACTCACCGGCAGCTACTCGCTCCGCGTTCGTTCGGGGCAATACATGAGCATCGGACTGAGTTATATCCACGGCCCAGCCATCACTCCGCGCGTCAATGACGCACTGACCTTTGCCACAAGCTATACGGTGTTTTTTTAGTTCCCAACCTTTGGAATAGAATCGGTGCCGGCGCACCCAAGGAGAGATCACAATGCAAAAGCGCAAACTGGGGAAAAGCAATCTTGAAGTTTCGGCGCTCGGGCTCGGCTGCATGGGGCTGAGTTATGGCTACGGTCCCGCTATCGAGAAGCAGCAGGCCGTCGCGGTGATCGAAGCCGCAGTCGAGCGCGGCGTGACACTCTTCGATACGGCGGAAGCGTACGGCCCGTTCACGAACGAAGAACTCATAGGCGAGGCACTCGCTCCACATCGCGAACGGGTAGTGATTGCCACGAAGTTTGGTTTCGACATTGCTCCGGACGGACAGCGGCGGGGCGGGCTCAACAGCCGGCCAGCGCATATCAAGCAGGTTGCTGAAGCCTCACTCAAACGCCTCAAGACCGACGTCATCGATCTCTTTTACCAGCACCGCGTCGATCCGGACGTGCCGATCGAGGATGTCGCGGGCGCGGTCAAAGATTTGATCCAAGCTGGCAAGGTCAAGCACTTCGGTCTTTCTGAGGCCGGAGCAAACACCATTCGGCGCGCCCACGCAGTCCAGCCGGTCACCGCAGTCCAGAGCGAGTACTCAATTTGGACGAGAGACCCCGAGCCGGAGGTGCTTCCAACCTGCGAGGAATTGGGGATCGGTTTTGTTCCCTGGAGCCCGCTTGGACAAGGATTCCTGACGGGGAAGATCGATGCCTCAACGAAGTTCGAAAGCACCGACTTCCGAGCAGTATTCCCTCGGTTCTCTGAGGAGGCTCGTAACGCAAACCTGGAGCTGGTGGAACTTTTGAAGCAAATCGCCCAGCGAAGGAATGCCACACCCGCACAAATCGCACTGGCGTGGCTGCTCGCGCAGAAGCCCTGGATCGTTCCGATTCCAGGAACAACGAAGGTACATCGACTGGAGGAGAATATTGGCTCCGCTTCGGTCGAGCTGACGTCTGAGGATCTTGACGAGATCCATACGGCAGCTTCCAGGATCCCGATTCAGGGCGAGCGCCTTCCTGAATCAATCCTGCGCATGTCTTACCGCTAAGGATCAGGAAGCGATCAAGATCGCGCGGAGTGGTTCGCAACCGTCGCGGCAGGCACCAGTCGAGAACATCACCGGGGCCGTCAAGGAACTTTTGACAACAGGAGAGACAAATGCAAAAACGCAAATTGGGAAAGAGCAATCTGGAAGTATCGGCGCTCGGGCTGGGCTGCATGGGGATGAGCTTTTCGTACAGGCCGTTTCCGGAAAAGCACGAGTCCATCGCGCTTCTCCGCGCGGCGGTGGAGCGCGGCGTCACATTCTTTGACACGGCCGAGGTCTACGGCCCGTTCACGAATGAAGAACTTGTGGGCGAGGGCCTCGCGCCTTTTCGCGGGCAGGTGGTGATTGCCACCAAGTTCGGATTCGACATCAATCCCGACGGAAGTCACGGGCCCAAGGGGACGGACAGCAGTCCCGCGCGCATTCGCCAGGTGGCTGAAGCCTCGCTCAAGCGCCTGAAGGTGGATGCGATTGATCTCTTCTATCAGCACCGCGTCGACCCCAAGGTGCCGATCGAAGACGTGGCCGGCGCGGTCAAGGATCTGATTGCCGAGGGCAAGGTGAAGCACTTCGGGCTTTCCGAGGCGGGCGCGCAGACGATTCGCCGCGCCCACGCCGTGCAGCCGGTGACAGCCCTGCAGAGCGAGTACTCGCTCTGGTACCGCACGCCAGAGGCGGAGATCATCCCCACCCTCGAAGAGCTGGGTATTGGCTTTGTGCCCTTCAGCCCGCTGGGCAAAGGCTTCCTGACGGGAAAGATTGACGAGAGCAGGACCTTCGACAAGACCGATATCCGCAGCTCCATCCCGCGCTTTACGCCGGAGGCGCGCAAGGCGAACCAGGCGCTGGTCGATCTGCTGGGCCGCATCGCCGCGCAGAAGAAGGCGACGCCGGCGCAGATCGCGTTGGCCTGGCTGCTGGCGCAGAAGCCGTGGATGGTTCCGATTCCGGGGACGACGAAGCTGCACCGGCTGGAAGAAAACATAGGGGCCGTTGCGATTGAACTGTCGGCCGAGGACCTGCGCGAGATCGAAAGCGCCGCCGCGGAGATTCACGTTGAGGGCGCGCGCTACCCTGAGCACATTGAGAAGATGACCGGCCTGTAGAGCGGTTGCGCGCAACTGTCCGAAGTCAGGAATCAGCGCGCAGGTGTCGGAGAACGCCTGCCGATGGCTCCTGACTTCTGAATTTCTGATTCAACGGAGGAGGATTCAAGCAATGCAGATTAAGAGAAACGGTTCCGAGCCTTCGGGCAAGGGGCCGGCAGAGTATTTCACGGGCGCGGTGCGCGTGGACCGGCTGTTTGAAGCGCCCGATCCGGCGCGGGTTGTGGGCGCCAGCGTCACGTTTGAGCCCGGCGCGCGCACCGCCTGGCACACGCATCCGCTGGGGCAGACGCTTGTCGTCACCTGCGGCTGCGGGCGGGCGCAGCGGTGGGGCGGTCCCATCGAGGAGATCCGGCCCGGCGACGTTGTCTGGTTTGCACCGGGAGAAAAGCACTGGCACGGCGCAGCGCCAGCGACGGCGATGACGCACATTGCGATCCAGGAGAAGCTCGATGGCAAGACCGTGGATTGGATGGAGCCGGTGAGCGACGAACAATACGGAGCGCACGGCTGAAAATAGGCCTGCGCCGTTGGACCCCTGGCTGGGGATTCCTTTTGTAAGTCACTTCCGGGGACCGATTCCGCCGCATGGGGGATAAGTGGCCCAGGCTTGCTTTGATCCAGTTGCCCGAGTTATCTGCCCGAGTTATCGAAGAGGCTCCTCGCTTCTTTGGAAGACGATGTTACGTTCTCGAAGGTGGGCAAAGATGCGGCTCAGGCATCCCGGCGATTCGCCTATGTAGGACGGCGGCGAAATGCCTGCGCGCTTATAAGTTCCGTCGAGCACGCAACGCGCGACGCCAGTGCAGGAGCAGCCGGTGGTTCTCGACATGGAACTCATGCGAGTGTCCTTGTCATAAGTGGCGAAAAGCGTGTAAGAAAATTTCTTCTCCACTTCGCTCTCGAGTCCATGAATGGTGATTCGCATGATCGTGAACTCATCTTCGTCATCACCCGGCTTCCATGCGTCCGGTGTCCAGGTCTTCCCGGTTTCCTGAAGGTCTTTGATGTAGGCGATGTGGCCGGGATAGCGGAGGGTCTTCTCTTTCATGTTCGGAATGCGCCCGTCCATGGTTCGGATCAGCGAGCGCAAGCCATCGGTGTTGAAGGCCTCAAGGACCAGGGCATGACCGTCGATCTGGAATTCCACTAGCTCGGGCTCGGACAACGCGGGCATCGTGATCAGTTTTCCGTTCCTTACATAACGAGCCGGGCGCGTGTATTCTTCCCACACATCCGAGGGCGAGAATGTGGGCAAATATTGATCGGGTTCCGTGCGGCCGAAATGAAGACCGCCGACCATGAACTCGAAATCCTGTATCTGCATCTGCGCGGCAAAGAAGCCGGCCAGGAAGTCCGGGTTGCCGGGAGCAAGACCGCAATCCACCGCCGCGGTGACATTATTGTGCCTGGCAAGCTCATCGAGATCGAACGCATCCTCAGGGAAGAAAGAAATGTCCACGACATCTTTCCCGCTCTCGATGATGGTTCTGAGCGTGTTGAAGCCCATATGGCCTGGCACAGCGGAGATCACAAGATCCGCATCGCGGACGACATCGCTGACGGCTTTGGCGCTACCGAGATCGGTGACTCTGGTGTTGATGTTATAGCGGGAAGACAAGGATTTGAGCGCGCTTTGGTCTATATCCGCGGAAGTTACCTCGAACTCTTCGGATAAATCCGCGGCGATTGCTTTCCCAACGCGCCCAGCTCCCAAAACTACAACTTTTTGTCTCACGATTCACCTCTCCTCTCATCCGGAGTCTGCTTTTCAACGCAGATGTCCGACCGGCCCGATCTGTTGCATCTGCGCGATTGTTATTGTAGCTTCTCCTCGGGGGGCGCGTGCCTGATGGCGGCCCTGTCGGAACGAGGGGCTGATCAAATCTTAGGCGAAGACGTCGGCCGCTTGATTGGAGCGATCTCAAGCGCACTAATGAGGCTTCGGTTCATCTGCCTTTCCAGCCGCGCAGGATCGGATGCCGCAGCATCTGCAGCTGCAGTTTGAGATAGGCGTTCCAGTCGCCGGCCGTGGGCATGTCCGCCTGGGACCATCCCGCGCCGGCAAGGTAGGTGAACGATTCGCCGGAGTGGCGCGTGAAGACCAGGAGATCGTGACCATCGGCGATGAGAGTTTTGGCGTGTTGCCGCGGATCGGCCACGAGACCGGTGGCAATTCTTCCCGCCGAGGGAAGTTGGGGTACGTCCCAAACCGAGGCGATGGTGCCTTGCGCTGGAATTTCCGCGATTGCTCCTTTATGAACGGCGATGCCGGCGGCCAACTCGAGGGTGGAAGCTCCATGGAACGTATAAGTCGACCGAATCTTGTTCATATGTGTGCCCGCGTCAAGAGTTATGCGCCTGGTCTCCGACACCATAACTCCATGCGCGTCCCACAGGGCATAGGAGACGACGAACGAGAAGCGAATGGGCCCATTGCCGAGCACGTGCAATATCGTATAGTTCTTCGATGCGATCAGCTTT
Organism: uncultured Acidobacteriaceae bacterium; assembly: GCA_963716385.1. Classification (GTDB taxonomy): domain Bacteria; phylum Acidobacteriota; class Terriglobia; order Terriglobales; family Acidobacteriaceae; genus Telmatobacter. Next base: position 3,263,421 of record OY970305.1, on the reverse strand, counting down.
CCCCGTGAGAATACCGCAGTTCCGCCGCAGCCGCGGCTGGGGCCTACATAATAGGAGTCCAGCCCCTGCCCATTGTCGATGTGATAGCTGAGCGCGGGGTTATGGGTGCGGGCGCCTTCTGCGTCTCGTTTGTAAAAGGTGTCGATGACAAAGTTCGGGATCCGCTTCGACCACACGTCAATGCCGGAAGTGATCTCTCCGGTTGCCTGAAGCGCCGGGCCGTAGACGCGGTAAGCGACGAGCTCATTTTCCCATGCAAAATCGTCCTTGCGCTCCGGGGCTTCGCGGCCGAAGACCAACGGCCGCGGTTTGGGCGCACCTGGGTCGACATGAAAGATGATTCGCTGCCGGCCACGCGCTGCCAGGTGAACGAGGAGGAGCAGTTGGTCAGGCGGGGCGTCCAAAACGGCACCATATATCTGATCCGGTATTGGCTGGCCGGTCGCGGCGTCTTCCGCGACGAGCGCAGAAACCTGGGCGAGCGAAAGATGCAGATGATCCAGAACCTGCGTGAGTGGTATTTCCACGACCTCGGGCGGACGATCGACGTTGAGTGGATTGGTGAGAATCAACTCTTGCGTCAGTGGCGCGCTCGCCTTTGTTGCGGATTGAGCCGATGCAATGAATGCAAGCACGGCGGCAGCGAGTACGGCTGCTGATGCGGCGATCCTTTTCATCTTTTCTCGCTTCTTTGATGCGGCTGATCCGAGCAATGAAGCTGCTGCCTTGCCCTTCAAGCTGCAGTTGTCAGGAATCGCGGTCTGCCTTGCTTTCCGGATCTCTACAGGAGATCGGCGACGGCCAGTCGCTCCATGTCGTCATAGTCCTGGTTCTCACCGCCCATGCCCCAGCAGAAGGAGTAGCTCGCGGTGCCCACACCCGCGTGTATTGACCAACCGGGAGAGATAACTACCTGTTTGTTGGAGACCACAAGGCTGCGCGTCTCATGCGCCGGTCCCATCAGGTGAATCACGCGATCGCCGGCTGGAATGTTGAAGTACAGATAGACTTCGGAACGGCGCATGTGAGTGTGCGGCGGCATGGTGTTCCAAACGCTTCCCGAGGCAAGCTGAGTGAATCCCATGACCAACTGGCAACTCCGCGCTCCGGCCATGTGGATGAGCTTTGTGATCTCGCGTTGATTGGCTGTTTCCGGTGCGCCCAATTTGACGCGGGGCTGCTGGGCGGACCTGATCAGCGTTGTGGGATGAGAGACGTGCGCCGGATAACTCAGCAGATAGAACTCCGCGGGGTAACTGGCGTCCTGGCTGCGAAAGGAGATAGATTCATTTCCGCGTCCTATGTAGAGAGCGTCCAGGGTGTCCAGGTCGAAAACCTCGCCACTGGCCGTCACAGTTCCAGGGCCGCCGATGTTGAGGATGCCTAACTCGCGCCGCTCGGTAAAGTAAGTCGATTTCAGCGCATCGTAAGTGGGAAGAACGAGGGGGCTGTCCAAGGGCGCCGCGGATCCGATGATGGTCCGGTCAAGATCCACATAGACCAGATCGATTCGTCCCGGCTGGAACAATTCAGTCAGGAGAAAGGTCTCACGCAGCTCCGCGGTGGTCATGGTCCGGTAACGGATCGCATCGCCCATTTGCAACAGATTCATTGTTGTTCGATCCTTTGCGCATTCTGGAATGTGAACAAGCAGGAGCAGGAGAGCAGCAGCGCCTGCCTGGCCTTGGCTTCATGGTAGCAGCGATTCAGGCTGCGCCCGAGGCCGGTCAGTATGGTGGGCGCGACGCGGAACCAGGCCGTGCACAAACCGGAATGGATTGCGCTGCCTGCCGCCTGGCAGCCTGCGGATCTGAACTCAACAGAGGCGAACCGGGCGAACTGGGCGGCCCTGCATGCGCCCGCCTTCCCCCGCCCCAACCCCACCGCCTACAATGAGAGCTGACTCCAGCATCGAGGAAAACCATGCCGCTCTCCGGAGAAGCCATCCGCCTGATGAACCTGATAGACGACGTTGCTGTCACGCTGCGCCGCGTGCTGGCCGCCATTCCGACCCTCTCCGTCGAGGAGCGCGCCCGCGTGGCCGAGCATCTGCTGCAGGCCAAGCCCAACGCCGAAGACGTGGCGCAGGCTCTGGCCGCCAAGTAAGCCGCCCCTTGTCCACTGTTGCCATCATTGGAGCCGGGCCTCTGGGCCGCTGGCTGGCGCTCGCGGCCGCGCGCGCAGGGTGCCGCGTGCTGTTGGAAGACGTGATGCCCGCCAACCTGCACCACGCCCAGGAATACCTGCGTCTGGAGTTGGGTCCCGAGGCCATGAGTCGCGATTCCGGGACGGGAGTCGACTTCGTTGCCAACTCCAGTGTCGACTTTGTCTCCACGATTGAAGAAGCGGTGCGGGAGGCCGACCTGGCCATCGATTGCGTGCCTGACGAGCTCGAGTCCAAGCTGGAAATTCTGTGGCTGCTGGACCGCATGGCCCCGCCGCGCACGGTGCTGGCCACGCCCACAACGCGGCTGTCGATCACCGACCTGGCGGCCTGCACCTATCGCGCGGAAAAGTGTGTTGCCATTGCCGCCGAAGCCTCCGCGCTGACGGCCGGCGCGGGCGCGGAGATTCTGTTGCGCACGACTCGTCACACTTCGCCGGAGACGGTCGCCGTGGTCGAGACTTTCTGGCGGCGGCTCGGCTTCACCCCCGCCTTCGAGCTCGACACCGCCGGCTGAAGTCCCCGAGCAAAGAAGGCGTCCGCGATTTCAGCGCGCGTTCCCCAGTACCTGCTCGTAGTACTTGACGTAGCGCGGCAGCACGAGCGTGGAGCAGAAGCGCGTCCGCGCCGTTTTCCGTGCCGCGTCGCGCATCACTTCCAGCCGGTCGCGGTCGGTCAGCAGCGCAATCGTCCCGGCGGCCATCGAGTCCACGTCGCCCACCGGATATAGCAGCCCGGTCACTCCGTCGTCGATCAGCTCCGGCACTCCTCCGACGCGCGTCGCAATGGCCGGCACCTTGCACGCCATCGCTTCCAGCGCGGCGAGGCCAAACGACTCCAGCTCGCTGGGCATCAGCATCAGGTCGGCCAGCGGCAGCAGCTCGTTCACCCGATCCTGCTTTCCCATGAAGTGAATTTTGTGATGGATTTGCAGGTCGTGCGCCAGCCACTCGGCGGCCGAGCGGTCGGGTCCGTCGCCCACCAGAACCAGTTGCGCAGGCACCTCGCGCACCACCTGAGCGAACACCTTCACCACATCCGTGACCCGCTTGACCGGCCTGAAATTGGAGAGGTGCATCAGGATGGCCTCGCCCGGCGGGGCCAGCCGCTTGCGCACCTCCGCTCGCACCGCCTCATCGCGGATGGGCTGGTACACATCGCAGTTGACAAAGTTGGGGATCACCTCGATGGGGCGCGTCACGCCAAAATCCTCGACCGTTTTCTCCTTCAGGTAATTGGAGATACTGGTGACGCCATCGCTCTCCTGAATGGAGTAGCGGGTGATGGGCAGATAGCTGCGATCCAGACCCACGAGGGTGATGTCGGTGCCGTGCAGCGTGGTGACAAACGGCAACCGTCGCCCCTTGGCCGCCAGCATCTGCCGCGCCAGCAGCGCGCTGACCGAGTGGGGAATGGCGTAGTGCACGTGGAGCAGGTCGAGATCATTGAACTCCGCCACCTCGGCCATGCGCGAGGCCAGCGCCAGATCGTAGGGCGGGAACTCGAAGAGCGGATAGCTGGAGACGGGCACCTCGTGATAAAAGATGCCGTCGTCGCGCCCGCTGAGCCGGAAGGGCTGCGAGTAGGAGATGAAGTGGACCTCGTGGCCTGAGGCGGCCAGCTCGATGCCGAGCTCGGTGGCCACGACACCGGAGCCGCCGTAGGTGGGATAACAGGTAATGCCAATGCGCATGGCGTCTTCTCAATCTGGATTTTCGTTCTCTGGGTTGGACGCTGCCGGATGCGGGGAAGATTCGCGGCACGGCTACGTCGGGGAAGTGCGCGCGGCAGGCGGCCGCAGGTCCGCGAAGGAAACAAGCTCCACCGCGGGGAAGTGCTTGATGGTTTGCAGCGCGCCTCGCTCGGTTTCGCGTTCGGCCAGCAGCCGGGTGTGCGCCTGGGCCAGCGCGGCATCGTTGTAGCCGGGATGTGCGACGAGTTCGAACGTGCCCGCGGGCAGCGCAGACAGCAGGGAAGTCAGCGCGGCGGCGTTGAGGGTTCCGGTGGCGAGCACGCCGAGGGCGCCGTTGGTGGATGCGAAGCCTTGTTGAGCCACGATGCGCCGGAAGACGGGCTCGAAGCGCCGCAGCAGGGTTACTTCAATGCGCCGGATTCCCGCAGCGTCAGGCGTTGCCCGCAGGCTCCACCGGGGCTCGAAGGGATTGCGCACCGCACGAACTTCGGCGGCCCGGGCGGCGCGCAGCACCGGACGCAGCACCGGGGGAAACATGTGCGTGTGTTTGTGCGTGTCGATGTGGGTCAGGCGCAGGCCGCGACTTTGCAGCAGGGCGATCTGCGCGGCAGCCTCGGCCTCGATCTCGCCGTCGCGAATGCGGCCGGTCATCAGCCGCTGCAGGAACGCGCCCAATGTGCGGTAGAAGCGGCCGGTCCTCTGATCGACGAGCGTGAGCAGTTCGCGCGGCGGCAGCGCTGGCTCGCCATCGACGAGGACGACATGGCAGCCCACGCCGAGCGAAGGCGTCGCGCGGGCCAGGTCAATTGCTTCTTCGGTGGCGTGCGCGCGCGCCATCAGCGTGGCGCTGGTCAGCACTCCGGCGCGATGCAACTCGACGATGGCGCGATTGACTCCGGCGGTCAGCCCGAAATCGTCGGCATTCACAATCAGGCGGCTCACCGGGCAAGTCTATCAACCTCGGGCACAGGCCGGGGCGCTGGCCGCGCACCGCAGGAAGCGCGCTGCTATGATGACAGAAGGCCGCACGATGGTTCCCGCCAGGCGTGGGCGGTTAGCTCAGTTGGTTAGAGCGCCTGCCTTACAAGCAGGATGTCGGGGGTTCGAGTCCCTCACTGCCCACCATTTCGCAGATCAATTCACTCATTTTCAGCTGCGCCGGATTCGTTTTCGGTGGGGCCGCGGTGCGCGCCGGGCAGGCGCAGGCGGCGAAGCAAACGCAGGCGGCGAGGGAGTAAAGTTGAACGCATGAGCCTCTATTGCGCCGTGGGAGCGGCGGACGCCGATCTCTCTTCGCGACAGTTGAAGGAGTTGCTTGCAGAGAGCCTGGCCAGGCTGGGCGCGCGCAGGCGCGTGCTGGCCGTGCCGCCGGACATCACGCGCCTGCATTCGCAGGCCGGCGCGCTGACCCGCGATGCGTGGGAGTACTTTGGCGACAGGCTCAAGGCAGTTCTGCCCGCGCTGGGCACGCACACCGCCATGCGGCCGGAGCAGATTGCGCGCATGTTCGGCGACATGCCGCAAGGGTTGTTTCGCGTGCATAACTGGCGCACCGATGTGGAGACGCTGGGCGAGGTTCCGGCCGAGTTTGTTCGCGCGCAGTCGGAGGGCAAGCTGAATTTTGCCTGGCCGGCGCAGGTGAACCGGATGATTTCGCAGGGCGGCTTCGATCTGATTCTGTCGATCGGCCAGGTGGTGCCGCACGAAGTGATCGGCATGGCCAATTACAACAAGAACATTCTGATCGGCACGGGCGGCCGTGAGAGCATCAACCGCAGCCACTATCTGGGCGCGGTCTACGGGTTGGAGCGGATCATGGGGCGCGCGGAAAATCCCGTGCGCAACGTGCTCAACTACGCCTCCGATCATTTTCTTGGGCATTTGCCCATCGTGTATGTGCTTACGGCGGTGGGGCGCAAGGCGGACGGGGACCTGGCGGTGCGCGGCCTGTTCATCGGCGACGACGTGGAGTGCTTTCACCGCGCCGCCGAACTTAGTTTGAAGGTGAACTTCGAGTTAGTGGACGAGCCGATCCGCAAGGCTGTGGTGTATCTCGATCCCCAGGAGTTTCACTCCACATGGATCGGCAACAAGGCGGTCTATCGCACGCGCATGGCGCTGGCCGATGGGGCGGAGTTGATCATCCTGGCGCCGGGCGTGAAGGAGTTCGGCGAGGACAAGGCGATCGACGGATTGATTCGCAAGTACGGCTATCGCGGAACGCCGGCTACGCTGGCCGCGGTCGAGGCCAACGCTGATTTAGCCGATGAACTCAGCGCCGCCGCGCACCTCATCCAGGCCTCGTCCGAGGGGCGCTTCAGGATTACGTGGTGTCCGGGGCAACTGAGCCGGGAAGAGGTGGAGGGCGTGGGCTATGCGTATGGCGATCTGGCGGAGATGATGGAGCGCTACGATCCGGCGAAGCTGAGGCATGGCTATAACTCGGTGGACGGGGAAGAGGTTTTCTTTATTGCGAATCCGGCCTTGGGATTGTGGGCGCATAAATCACGGCTGGCAGTTATATAAGTCCTACGATGCTGCTAGCTCACAAGCCCCAGCTCGCGCAGTAGAAATGCATAATCAAACGCGATTTCTTTCAGGTAGTCGTAGCGGCCGCTGGCGCCGCCGTGGCCAGCTTGCATGTTGGTGACTAAGAGCAGCGGGTTGTGATCCGTTTTGAGGGTGCGGAGCTTGGCGACATACTTGGCCGGTTCCCAGTACATGACCTGGCTGTCGTAGAGCGATGTTTTCACCAGCATTGCAGGATAACTCGCGGCCTTCAGGTTGTCATAGGGCGAGTAACTCAGCATGGCGCGGAAGTAAGTCTCGTCGTTCGGATTGCCCCACTCTTCATATTCGGGAACGGTAAGGGGCAGGGTGGCGTCGAGCATGGTGTTCATCACGTCGACAAAGGGCACGTGGGAGACCACGGCGCGGAAGAGTTCCGGCCGCATGTTGACGACCGCGCCCATGAGCAGGCCGCCGGCCGAGCCGCCCTCGATGGCCACCCGGGCAGGGTCGCCGTAGCCGGAGGCGGTCAGGTGTTCGACGGCGGCGATGAAGTCGGTAAAGGTGTTGCGCTTGACCAGCATCTTTCCGGCGTCGTGCCAGGGCTTGCCCAGGTCGCCGCCGCCGCGGATGTGGGCGTAGGCCAGGACCACGCCGCGGTCGAGCAGGCTGAGGCGGTTGGAGCTGAAGCCCAAGGGCAGCGAGTAGCCGTAGGAGCCGTAGCCGTAGACGTAGAGGGGATTGTGGCCCCCCTCGCGTGTCTGCTCGCGCTTGTCCTTGCGGTAAACCAGTGAGACGGGCACCTGCACTCCATCAGGCGCGGTGGCGTGGACGCGCTCGCTGGCGTACAGCGCGCGGTCGAAGCCGCCGGGAATCTCAAGCTGCTTGAGCAGCGTGGACGATCCGCTGGCCACATCGTATTCAAAGACCGAACTGGGCGTCACCAGCGACTGGTAGGCGTAGCGGAACGTGGTCGTCTCAAAGATGCGGTTGATGTGCGGATGCGCGCTGTAGGCCGGCTCGGGAAAGGCAATTTCGGCCGTCTGCGCGGCTTCGGGGCCCTCGGCTTGAAATCGCCACAAGCGCAGGCGGGGCAGTCCGTCCTCGCGTTCGCAGGCCACAAAGAAGCCGGCGAAGAGGTCCACGTCTTCCAGCATCACGGCGTCGCGGTGGGGGATGCGCTCGGTCCAGTGCGCGCGGTCCGGCGTGGCCACGGGCGCCGTGACCAGGCGGAAGTTGCGGCCCTTATCGTTGGTGCGGATGAACCACAGGCCGTTGCGATGGTCGATCGCGTATTCGTGCTCGTCCTGGCGGGGGCTGATGAGGGTGAAGGCGCCTTCGGGCTCGCCGGCGGCCAGCGCCCAGCACTCGCTGGTGGTGTGGCTGGCGGATTCGAGGAGCACAAACTTGCCGTCGCGGGTGCGCCCGGCGCCCAGGTTGAAGCGCTCGTCGTCGTCCTGGTAGACGAGCACATCCTCGGAGTGCGGCGTGCCCCGCGTGTGCCGCCAAAGCTGGTACTGGCGCTTCTGTTCCTCGTTCTCCACGGTGTAGAAGAGGGTGCGGTTGTCGGCGGCCCACACCACGGAACCCACGCGCTCCACTTCTCCGGGCAGAATCTCGCCGGTATCCAGATCCTTGATGCGCAGGGTGTACTGGCGGAAGCCGGTCGTGTCGGTGCTGTAGGCCAGCCAGCGGCCATCGTCGGTGATGTCGGTTTCGCCGATGGCGAAGAAGGCGTGCCCCTCGGCCATCTGGTTTCCGTCGAGAATCACCTGCTCGCCAGAAACGCCGCCCGCTTTGAGATTGGAGGTTTCCCAGGTCTCAAAATCGAGACCTGGGGCACCCGGTATTTGGTTTTCCGTCGCTTGTTTGCGGCAGTGGATGGCGTACTGCCGGCCCTCCTCGGTGCGGGTGTAGTACCACCAGTTGTCGTCGCGGAAGGGAACGGAAACGTCCGTCTGCTTGATGTGCGCAAGCATCTCCCGGTAGAGGTCCTCGCGCAGGCCGGTCAGCGGAGCCATCACGGCCTCGGCATAGGCGTTTTCGGCTTCGAGGTAGGCCGCGACCTCGGGATTCTGCTTGTCGCGGAGCCAGGTGTAGTCGTCGGTGAGAACGATGCCATGGAGGCGGGTTTCTTTGTGTTCTTTGCGGGCGATGGGGGGCTGATTCTCGGTCATTTCCTCTTCAGTGTAGTGCTTTCCGAGGCGGGGCCGGTGCGGTTCGGGGGTGGTTCGCCGGAGCCAGCGCAGGTTCGGGACGCGGGAAGGTCCGGCTTCCCATCCGCGTACAATAATGGAGATGAAAGGTTTTCGCCGCGCATCTTCGATCGCCTTCCGGCTGCTGCTGGCCGGGCTGCTGGGCTTTTCCGTGACGTCCGCCCGGGCCGAGCAGGTAAAGGACCTTCCACAACCCACTGATTATGTGAGCGATTTCGCCCATGTGCTTTCGCCGCAGACGATTGCGCAACTGGACAGCGTCTGCGGGCAGCTTGACCACTCCAAGGCCAATGCGCAGATTGCCGTGTTGACCGTTCACAACTTGAACGGGGACGACGCGGCGGACTTTGCCAACGCTCTGGAAGACAAGTGGAAGATGGGGCGCAAGGGCTCGGACCGCGGCCTGCTGGTGCTGCTGGCGGTGGACGACCACAAGTACCGGATTGAACCCGGCTACGGCCTCGAAGGAATTCTGCCCGACGGCAAAGTGGGCGACATCGGGCGCGAGATGGTTCCTTATCTGCGGGCCAGGGACTATGACGGCGCCGTCTCGCTGGCTGTGGGGCAGGTGGCGCAGGTCATCGCCGCGGACGCCGGAGTGAGTTTGACGGGCGCACCCGCGGAGACTGCCCCGCCGGTGAGCGACGAGCACGAAGGCGCCGCGCTGGGCAAGGTGATTTTGCTGATTTTCCTGCTGATCTTTTTTGGCGGGTCGTTCCTCTTTCGGCTGTTGCTGGGCTTTGGGCTGTTCTCGAGCTTCATAGGCGGAGGTTTCCGTGGTGGCGGCTTTGGTGGCGGCTTCGGAGGCGGGGGCGGTTTTGGCGGTGGCGGCGGCTCGGGCGGCGGGGGCTTTGGCGGCTTTGGCGGCGGCGGCGGCTCGGGCGGCGGGGGCTTTGGCGGCTTTGGCGGCGGCGGTTTCGGCGGCGGCGGAGCGGGCGGAAGCTGGTAGGTTCCCAGGTTTTTTGAGGGGGCTTCCCTGAGTGGAGGCCGAAGGAGAAAAGGTACTGTATGCGTCGTGGACTTTGGATTGCGCTTGGAGTTGTCGGCGTGCTGGTTTTGGCCGGCCTGATGGTCTTTTCCAGCTATGTGAGCGCCCGGAACCAGATGGTGGCCAACGATCAGAATGTGAAGGCCGCGTGGTCCGAGGTGGATGTGCAACTGGAGCGGCGTGCCGATCTGATTCCCAACCTGGTGCAGACCGTGAAGGGCTTCACCAAGGAAGAGAGCACGGTGTTCGGCGACATCGCCAATGCGCGGGCCGGCATGTTGAACGCGCAGGGGCCGCAGGCCAAGATCGCGGCCAATGGGCAGCTCGATTCCGCACTGGGCCGTTTGCTGATGCTGACTGAAAATTACCCGCTGCTGCGCTCGAGCGACCAGTTCATGCGCCTGCAGGACGAGTTGTCGGGCACGGAAAACCGCATCAGCGTGGCCCGCAAGCGCTACAACGACGCGCTGCAGAACTACAACACGTATGTACTCCAGTTTCCCAACAACATCTGGGCGGGCATCGCCGGATTCAAGCAGAACACCGCCTACTTTACGGCCAGCCCGGCGGCGCAGACCGTGCCTAACGTGAAGTTCTAGAGCAGGTTCGGGCAGCAGCCACGCAAAAAGGCCATCCAGCCGCGGCGGATGGCCTTTTTCAGCGCTGCAGGGTCAGGAGGCGGCCCCGCGCTGGCTACTTTGCGCAGGTTACTTGAAGGAAGCGATCGCGCTGGCTTCGTCGTCGTAGATGTCAAAGACGGTGTAGAGCTTGGTCAACTGCAGGACGTCCTTCACCTTGTGGGTCAGGCTCAGCAGCTTCACTGCGGCGCCCTGGTTCTTGGCCGTGGTGTATGCGCTCACCAGCTCGCCCAGGCCGGAACTATCGATGTAGTTCACCTTGCCCATGTTCAACAGGATGTTTTTCGACCCCTTGCCGATCAGATCGCGAATGGACTCGCGCAACTGCACGCTGCCTTCGCCCAGGGTGATTCGCCCGCTGAGGTCGAGAACGGTCACGCCGTCCACTTCTCGGGAAGCAATAGTAAGTGCCACGGAAATTCCTCCTTCTTGGGTATTACGGTTATAGCACCTTTGGCGGCGCCGGCGGAAGGCAAGTTTGAACCTGTCCGGACCCCGCTGATTGTGCGCCGGCCGCTTAGGTTTCTTCAGTCGCCGGCGCCAGATGTTTCACCAGCGTCAACTCGGTTCCGGGATTCAGTTTTCGGAAGTGTACCTCATCCATGAAAGAGCGGATAAGAAAGATGCCGCGGCCGGTGCCGCGCAACAGATTCTCCGGGGCCAGCGGGTCGGGGATTTTCTCCGGATCCAGCCCCGCGCCCTGGTCGGCGATGGAAATGATCAGCGACTTTCCGGTGTTTTCAAAGCTGGCTGTGACCTGCTTGGCGGGGTCGTAGTCGTTGCCGTGCAGCACGGCGTTGACGGCGGCCTCGCGCACGGCCATGGTCAATCGAAAGCGTTCGTCCTCGTCGAGGCCGGCCTCGGCGGCCAGCTTGTCGGCCGCGGCTTCCATTGCGCAGACGCTGTCCATCGTCGAGTTGAGCGCGAACCTCAGCCTTCCTGCTTTGGGTTTATCCAACGGTCTCGTCTCCGCCTCTGCCGGGACAGGAATTGAGCGCCCTATCGTCCGAGGAACCTTGCTGGCAGTTTCATGGCTGCAGCGCGATGTGTCAAGCGCGGCGTGCCGGGCCCCTGCGCGGGTCAACCATTGTGGTTTCAAGTTATCCAGCTGGATGCCCCTGCCGGGCACGCCGGACGCTGTCTGAGGCGCGAGCCGCCGCCGAGGGAATACACTCACCTCATGCAGCCTCGCACCAGCGCACGCGTCAGCCTGACCGCGCTGCTCGGCACCCCGGTGACCGACGCGCAGGGGCACCTGCGCGGCCGCCTCAAGGATGTTGCCGTGGCCACGGGCCCGGACGCGGGCAAGGTGGTGGGCTTGGTACTGAAAACCCGCGCCGGCTTGGCGATTGTCCCCTCACAGGAGGTGATGGAGACGCCCGCCGGCAACCTGGAGCTGCGCTCGGCCGGCGCCCTGGTTCCGCTCAAGGACGAGGGCAACTACCTCTACCTGCAGCAGGATCTGGTGGACCGGCAGATCATCGACATCCATGGCCGTAAGGTGGTCCGGGTCAATGATGTGGATCTGGAGTGGATGGGGCGGGGTGCGGCCCACCTGCTGCGCGTGGCCGAGGTCGAGGTAGGCCTGCGCGGAGCCTTCCGCAGGGTCTTCAAGGGGATGTTGCCCCGAGCGTCGCTGGAAACCTTCTCGCGCAAGTTCACGGCGCGGGGCATTCCCTGGGAGTTTGTGGATGTGATCGAGGTGGATCCGGCGCGGCGGGTCAAGCTGCGCATCGCGCATGAGCGGCTGGCGGAGATGCACCCCTCGGACCTGGCCGAGATTCTGGAGGACCTGGCTCCGGCCGAGCGCGACGCCGTGTTTACCTCGCTGGACGAAGAGGTGGCCGCTGACGCCCTCGAAGAGGTCGATCCCAAGCTGCAAAAGTCCCTGCTGGAAAAGCTGGACGAAGAGAGAATTGCCGACATCGTGGAGGAGATGGACCCCGGCGCGGCCGCCGACCTGCTGGGCGAGCTGCCTGAAGAGCAGTCCGACGCCATTCTCGAAGAAATGGAGCCGGAGGAGCGGCAGGAGGTCGCCGAGCTGCTCGAATTTGACGAGCACTCGGCCGCCGGCTGCATGACGACGGACTTTGTGGAACTGGACAGGAATGCCACGGTGGCTCAGGCGGTGCAGGCTCTGCGCAGCTTTGACGGCGACCCGGAGAGCGTGACGGAGATTTATCTGCTGGACGAAAAAGGGGTGTTGCGCGGCGCGGTTCCGCTGGCCCGGCTGGTGATGGCGCAGCCGGACACGCGGCTTTCCGTGCTGGCCGAACCCCGCGTCCTCTCCTGTCCGGCCGAGCTGCGCCAAAAAGACCTGGCGGAGATGTTCGACAAGTACAACCTGCACGCGCTGCCGGTGGTGGACGTCCAGGGCCGCATGGTGGGCGTGGTGCAGGCCGACCACGTGATCAGCTTTTTGCGCGAAAAGCTCTGAAAGCCTGTTTTGGGCGAATCGCGAGGGTGCCAAAGCCGCCGCTGCTTCCTTTTTGTTACCTCTTTTTGCCGGCATACAAAGAAAAGGGCTGGAAATATCTGAATCTGTGAAACAATTCATAGATGGTCCAGTTTCCCAAAATTATTCAGGGCGGCATGGGCGTAGGTGTCTCCAATTGGAACCTCGCGCAGGCTGTCTCCAAGCTCGGTCAGCTCGGCGTAGTCTCCGGAACCGCACTCGATTCGCTGTTTGTGCGCCGGCTCGCCGATGGTGACATGGGCGGGTACATGCGCCGGGGGCTGGATGCATTTCCGTTTCCCGAGATGGCCCGCCGCATCTGGCAGGAGTACTTCGTGCCCGGCGGCAAAGACGAAGCGACGCCTTATCCGACGGCCCCGATGCACCAGAAAGTGGAACCGCGCAAGCTGGTCGAGCTGTGCATCGTGAGCAATTTTGTCGAGGTATTCATGGCGCGCCAGGGGCACCGGAATTCCGTGGGCGTGAATTTCCTTGAGAAGGTGCAGTTGCCGCACCTGGCGTCCATCTACGGGGCGATGCTGGCCGGGGTGGGCTATGTGCTGATGGGGGCGGGGATTCCGCTGCACATTCCGGGCGTGCTGGACGCCTTTGCGGCGCACCAGCCGGCTGATTACAAACTGGCGGTGGTCGGCGCGACGCAGGACATGGATACGCTGATGCGCTTCGATCCCGCTGATTATGTCGAAGGCCCATTGCCGGTTCTTTCCCGGCCCAGGTTCCTGGCCATTGTCTCTTCCAACACGCTGGCCACCACCATGCTGCGCCGCGCCAGCGGGCGCGTGGACGGGCTGGTGATCGAGGGCGCGACGGCGGGCGGACACAACGCGCCTCCGCGGGGCAAGCTCCAGCTGAATGACGCCGGGGAGCCGGTGTACGGGGAGCGGGACCGGGTGAACATCGCGGAGCTGCGCGAGCTGGGTGTTCCCTTCTGGCTGGCGGGCGGGTATGGCAACGCCGACAAGCTGCGCGAGGCTCTCGACATGGGAGCTGCGGGCGTGCAGGTGGGAACGGCCTTTGCTTTCAGTGAGGAGTCCGGGCTGCGCCCCGATCTGAAGAAGAGGCTTTTTGCGCAGGCGGTGACGGGATCGGGTGAGGTGTATACCGATCCGCTGGCCTCGCCGACCGGATTTCCGTTCAAGGTTGCGCAGTTGGAGGGCACCTCGTCTGCGCTCAACATTTATCAGGAGCGGAAACGGGTGTGCGACCTCGGGTATCTGCGCGAGCCCTACGCCGAGAGCAATGGCAAGATCGGCTACCGCTGCGCCGCCGAGCCGGTGGCCACCTACGTCGCCAAGGGCGGCAAGGTGGAGGACACGGTGGGACGCAAGTGCCTGTGCAATGCGCTTTTGGCTAACATCGGCCACGCGCAGACGCGCAAGGATCAGACCGTGGAACCGGCCCTGGTGACCGTGGGCGACGATCTGAACACGATTGCGCAGTTCCTGGCTCCGGGCCGCGACAGCTACACCGCCGCGGACGTGGTTCAGTCCCTGCTGAGCAAGGTCCTGGTCCCTGAGCGGGAACTGGCCGCCGCGACCGCCTAGCCGGCGTGAACCGGGGCCGCGCCCGCTGCCCCTGCGCGCACCACCCGTGGCACCCGCGCCTCCGGCTCCGGAAGAGCAGGGAAGGCCGCGTGCGGCTCGGCCTGATACCAGTACGCCGTCGAGTAAAAATTGTCCGAGCGGTGGTTGGCGTGGCCGTGCTCCATGGTGACGCGGATGGACTTCTCGAACGCGAGGGGGCCCTCGGTGTGCCAGCGGTAGAGGCAGTAGCGGCCGCCGATCCGCTCCGGGTCCACGATGTGGGGCGCGCCGTTATGCGGGTAGGCGAACGGCTGGCCGCCAAAGTCCCAGGCTCCGTTGTAGTAGTCCTCAGTGCCGGTGCCGTTGATTGCCGGCGCAGCGTCGCCGTCGATGAAAATCATGTCGTCGCCCTCGCCAAACCAGCCCTCCTGATTCTGCAGCACGGCGTGCGTCACGCCCACAAAATGCCCCTTGCCCGCGGCTTCGAGAAAGACGTAATTGCCCTCGCCGCTCAGGTTCTTGCGATCGTTGATCGCGGGAGCGTACTCGTTGGTCCAGTCGTTGCTCCATCCCTTGCACGGCGCGGCCTGCCGGTACTGCGCATGAAAGCGGCCTACGTTGGCGGGCAGGCTGGGCAGCGCGACGTAATCGACGGCGAAGTAGAGACTGTCGGTGCGGATTGCGCCCTCGTTGGTCAGAGTGATGCGGGCGGAGGTTGCAAACGGCATTTGGAAGTAGGCGTTGAGTGCCTTGACCGGGGCCACGGCCAAGAGCGCCGACTGGTAGACGAAATATTCGCCCAGTCCCAGGCCGAAAAAGTCGCCGATGGGAACCTCGACCGAAGGCGTGCTCTCGCCATCCCACCAGGCGCGCAGCACCAGGTTCTTCAGGTGCATCGGGTCAGGCGAATTGATGGTGAACCAGAGATGCGTCACGACTCCCGCGCCGGTGACATCGAGCAGCGATGCCGCCTTGCCCGGCTCCACCGGCACCGCGTCGTTGTTGCCTCCAGTGCGGTCCCAGCTTGAACTGCGGCGCGCCTTGCAACTGCGCAGGCGGGCCAGTGCGAAGAGCTCTTCCGGGGCGGGCGGATCTGGTAGCGCAGGCGGTTCCATCCCGCCATTTGTCGCGCGTGTCGCGGCGGCGGCGCGCTCCGGGTCCAGGCCCAGCAAGGCCGATGCGGAAGCCCCGGCCGCCGAGACTCCCGCAACCGAGGCCATGGCTCTCAGCAGCCTGCGTCGCGTGGAGGACGTTTGAATGGGATCGTTCGAATGCATCAAGGCTACCTTCTTTCCGTCAAGAATTCCGGCAAGATTTCCGTCAAGGATTGAAAGCGTGTTGTAGTCGCGCGCGCCAGCGCCTGTCAAGCCGGGCCGCGGAGACGGTCTAGGGCGACGCCGCGATGGGCCCCGCCCGGTTCTCGACAGCGCTTCATTCGCTGCGCGGTTCGGGCGCGGCCTTCAGCGCTTGCGCTCCTTCAGGTTATGGCTGTCGCTGGCCTTCAGGGTCATTCCGTAGAGGGCCTTGAACTGCTCAATTTCCTTCAGTGTCTGCGCGGAGAAGGGCACGATTTTGCCCTCGAAGGCGTGCAGCACAATCCCCTCGAGCAGGTCGCCGAGGGTCATGTCCTTCTGTTCGGCCAGCGCCTTGAGCACTTTCAACATGCGCTTTTCCATGCGCACTCCGGTCTGGACGCGCTCCACTTCCACGGGTTCACGGTGTTGCGGTTGCTGAGCCATTGCTTCCTCCTGTCTTTGTGGTACCAATGTACCATGGTACAAAAATCAAATCAACTTGCGATCCCTCCCCGCCGCGCAAGCCGCGCGCGCCGTGAAGTTCGCGCATCCCGCCCTCGCCTGATATGGTCTTTGAGGAAACCAGAATGAATCCCCCCTAGGAACCCTTGCCATGAGCAAGCGTTGGAGAATCCGGATACTGCTGTTTTTGGCCGTTCTCGGCCCCGGATTCATTACCGCCAACGTGGATAACGACTCGGGCGGCATCCTCACTTATTCGCAGGCAGGCGCGCAGTACGGCTACACGCTTCTGTGGATGATGATTCCCATCACGCTTGCGCTGATCGTGGTGCAGGAGATGTGCGCGCGCATGGGCGTGGTGACGGGCAAGGGCCTGAGCGACCTGATCCGCGAGGAGTTCGGGCTGCGGCTCACCTTTGTGCTGATGGTGCTGCTGGTGGTGGTGAACTACACCAACGTGGTCACGGAGTTCATCGGCATCGCCGGGTCGCTGCGTCTTTTTCACGTGACCAAGTTCATCTCCGTGCCGCTGTGCGCGGCGCTGGTGTGGACCATGGTGGTGAAGGGCAGTTACAAGAGCACGGAAAAAATCTTTCTGATTGCGTCGGTGGTGTATATCTCCTACATCTTTGCCGGGGTGCTGTCGCAGCCCAGTTGGCACGACGCGCTGCTGGCCACCGTCAAGCTGCCGCAGAAGTCGGTGTGGGGCGACAAGGCGTACATCTACATGGCGATCGGCGTGGTGGGTACCACGATTGCCCCGTGGATGCAGTTCTATCTGCAATCGTCGATTGTGGAGAAGGGCATTCGCGTGAAGGATTACGCGGCTTCGCGGCTGGATGTGGTGGTGGGCAGCCTGTTCACGGATCTGGTGGCGTGGTTCATCGTGGTGGCCTGCGCGGCCACGCTCTATGTGCACGGGATGGGATCGATCCAGGTGGCCTCGGACGCGGCCGAGGCGATGCGTCCGCTGGCCGGCGACTATGCCTTCATTCTTTTCGCCTTCGGGCTCTTCAACGCATCGTTGTTTGCCGCGTCCATTCTGCCGCTGTCCACGGCCTACACGGTGTGCGAGGGGCTGGGCCTTGAGTCCGGGGTGGACAAGAACTTCAAGGAAGCGCCGTTTTTCTACTGGCTCTACACGCTGCTCATCGCCGGCGGAGCGATCGCTGTGCTGGTGCTGCCGGACTCGCAATTGATTAACGTGGCCATCCTCTCGCAGGTGCTGAACGGCGTTCTGCTTCCGGTGGTCATCATTCTCATGCTGATGCTGATCAACCGCAAAGACCTGATGGGAGAGCACAAGAACTCAGGGATTTGGAACGTGATTGCGTGGGGAACGAGCCTGATTGTGATCGGGATGACGCTGGTGATGCTGTGGGGGATGATGCCGGGGCACTGACTACCTGCGGCGAGGCCAGCGGCCTGCCGTGGGGCCAGCCCCCTCCGGCAAGTAGTGCGAACGGTATGGATTTCCCACCCTTACATCAAAGATCGATTCAAGGATGGGGCACCCGGCCCCCTAAAGCAGCTTGCCCGCGGCGAGGTCGCGGATGAGCCCGCGGTCGGCGGCGAGGAAGTCGTAGCCGGGCAGGTCTTCCAGGCGCACCCAGCGAAACTGCTGGAAGATGCGATTCTCCATCTCGCCGGAGAACTCCTGGACGGCGAAAAATTGCAGGTCCACGGCGCCGCCATGGCGATAGTTGTGGCGGATGTGGGTAACCTGGGCGCCGATTTTGGCGTGGATGCCGAGCTCCTCGTGCAGTTCGCGGGCCAGGGCCTGCTCGGGGCTTTCGCCGGGCTCGATCTTTCCCCCCGGAAACTCCCACTGCAAGGCCATCGGCTGATCCGGACGGCGCTGGCAGATCAGCACTTCGCCGCCGCGGACGATCAGCGCCGCGGCCACAAAACGCAGCGCGGGTCCGGCAGGCCGGGGACTGGGATTGGGCTGGACTTCTTCCACTCCTCCAGTGTAATCGCCCGGAGAGGCGTGCAAACTCGAGCGGCGCTTGGCCGGGTTTGGTGAGGTGAAAATCCGGGCTGCGCGCCTGGCGCCCGCCCGGCTCCCGCCCGGAACGCCGCCGAGCGCGTTACTCGCCTGCCACGGCCGATTCCACGCCTTCGGCGGCCTGCGGCTGAAAATGTCCCCAGCCCTTTTTTGCCGCCGCCTCGAGCAACGCCGGCGACGGATTCACCGGGAAGGCGTGCGCGGCGATCTCCAGCATGGCGAGGTCGTGAATGGAGTTGCCGAAGACGGCATCGGGGCGGGCGAGCCCCACGCGCGCGAGCGACACTGCCTTACCCGCGCCGGTAGGCACATCCACCAAGGTGCTGGTGATGAGACCGTCTTCCACGGCGACCTCGGCGGCCAGCACGCGCTCCTCAGGGATGCCGAACGCGCGCACGCCCTCGGCCACCACCCACTTGTTGGTGGAGCTGACGGCCCAGAGCTCGACGCCTGCTGTGCGCAGCGCGGCCAGCAGCGAAGCCATCTCGGCAAACACGCGATGCTGCACAAACTCGCTGACGTACTTTGCGGCGGCGGCGCGCAGTTCCTGTTCGCGCAGTCCCGCGTACATCTGCACCATCTCGCCGCAGATCAGCACCTCGCTGACTCCGCCGGCCAGATAGGCGCGGTAGCGGGTGTCGATCCAGTCGCTGGTGGAGCGCGATACCAGGCCCTGCTCAATCGACCAGACCATGAACCCGTAGCCGGAGTCGCCGCTCCATACGGTTCCGTCGCAATCGAACACAGCAACCCTAGGGTTGCTTTTGAGAACCAGCCGCTCGAATTGCTGGGCAGTCCATTTGGGGATTTCAATCTGAGTAGATGTCAAACGTTCCTCAATTCCTCTCGATATAATATTCCAATTCTATTTTCCTCCAAATGGGGCTACTTTTGCACGTGAAGGTATCGTGAAGAACCTGGTTTTGCATCGTTTGATCGACGCGCGATTGATGCGATGCGCGCGGCGCAGAACGGTTTCATGCGCTTGGCGCGGTTTGCATCGAGCCGCTCCGCCCTGCTATATGTGCAAGCAGATGGCATCATCATTGAATGGAGATAGTCTGATGCGGCGTGGATATTTTTCGCGAGCGGTTCAGTGTGCGGCGCTTGTTGCACTGGCGATTCTTTTTGCTGTGCCTCAATGCGGCGCGCAGTTTTCCGGCAATGGAGTTTCGAGCGCGAGCGCGTTCTCAATTCCTCAGTCCCAACTCATACAGCCTGATGCCCTGAGCCGGCTGCTGCAAGCCGGTGGAGCGCGTAAGCCCATGGTGCTTCAGGTGGGCTCGTACGTCATGTTCAGCCAGGCGCACGTTCCCGGCGCGATTTACGCGGGGCAGGGCTCGCAGGCGAGCGGATTGCAACTGCTGGAGAGCAAGGTTTCTTCGACGCCGAAGAACAAGCCCATCGTGCTTTATTGCGGCTGCTGCCCGTGGAATCACTGCCCGAATGTGGGGCCCGCGTACAAGCGCTTGCGCGATCTGGGCTTCACGAATGTGAAGGTTCTTTATCTGGCGAACAACTTTGGGGACGACTGGGCGTACAAGGGCTATCGCGTTGAACAGGGCCAGTAGCCGGGCCCGCGTCGGCAGCAGCGCGATGAAAGACTGCGCACTGCAACGCCATCGGCTGGCCGCGCGTCGCACTGGAGTGCGCGCGGGGCTGCTGCTTGTGCTCGTTCTTGGTGCAGGCTTGGTGCACGCCGCGCCAGCAGAGAATTCTCTTCTGCACAAACCGGCGCCGAATCTTGTGCGCAGGGATTTGAGCGGCAGGCGGGTGGACCTGCGCGCCTACCGGGGCAAGGTGGTGCTGCTGAACTTCTGGGCTACGTGGTGCGGCCCGTGCCAGGTGGAACTGCCGCGCTTTGCCGCGTGGCAAAGGCAGTACGCGCCCGATGGACTGCAGGTAATTGCGGTGTCGATGGACGATGGCCCGGCTCCAGTCCGCGCGCTTGTGCGCAAGCTGCGGCTCGATTTCCCGGTCGTCCTGGGCGATGAAAGGCTGGGCGCCCAATTCGGCGGAGTTCTCGGACTTCCGGTTTCGTTTCTGATCGGGCGCGACGGCACCGTCCGAGCCCGGATCGAGGGCGGGACCGATCTGAGCGCAATGGAGAACAGAATTAGAAAACTCCTGGCGCAGCGCTGACCGCCGGGGCCGCGGCACGCAATTCTTCCTCTGCGCCGTTCCCCATCGCGACGATGTTGCTGAGTTTGATTCCTTGATGAACGTGGTACGGCATGGCTTGCGGCGGCGGCGGTGGTGAGCGCACGACGCGGATAATCGGAAGTGTGGACGTTCAAGGCAATTTGCCGCTTCTGAAGGACTACCAGGTCTATCTGCGCGTGGAGAAGGGACTGCGCCCGCTCACCTGCGAGGCGTATGACGGCGATCTGAAGACCTTCGCGGAGTTTATTGAAGGGCGGCAGGGGGTGCTGTTGACGGCCACGCAGCAGGACGTTGCCTCCTTCCTCGAGCATCTTCGCGCGCACGGCATCGACTCCCGCTCGACGGCGCGCAAACTGAGCTGTCTGCGCGGGTTCTACAAATGGCTGCTGTTGGACCGGCGCATTCATCACGATCCCACAGTCAACATTGAATCGCCCAAGGCGTGGAAGGTGCTGCCTAAATCGCTGGCGGAGCCGGAAGTGGCGGAGATGCTGGAGCGCGCGGCGATGGCGGCCTCGCATCCGCAGGCACAGGCGACGGCGCTACGCGATCGCGCGATCATGGAGCTGCTGTATGCCGGAGGGCTGAGGGTTTCCGAAGTGACATCGCTGTCCACCGGCGACCTGGCCCTGGATGCGGGGCGCGTGCAGGTGAGAGGCAAAGGCGACAAGGAGCGGATTGTGCCGCTGGGGCGCACCGCGCTGTCCGCGCTGGAAGACTATCTGCGCGAAGGACGCCCGCATCTGGCGCGCATCAGCACCGCGCGCAAGCCGAACACTGCCCGGCAGGATGCGGAGTGGCTGTTTCTTTCACTGCGGGGAATGCCGCTGACGCGCCAATGGGTGTGGCACCTGGTGAAGGCAGCCAACGGCGCCGCCAGTCCGCACCGTTTGCGTCACAGCTGCGCCACGCACATGGTGGAGCACGGCGCCGATTTGCGCAGCGTGCAACTGCTGCTGGGCCACGCCGACATTTCCACCACCCAGGTGTATACGCATCTGGCGCTGGGCCGGCTCAAGGCCGTGCATCGCGCCCATCATCCGCGCGGCGCGGCCAGGCCGCAGGCTGCTGCATCGTCTTCGGGGCCGGATCAGCATGCGATGGAAGAGATGCGCCCAGAGCCGCGTTTAGCCCCGCGTCTCGGGCCGCGTCTCGTGCCGCGTCTCGTGCCGCGTCTCGTGCCGCAAAAGGGGAAGCCGTGAGCGAAACGGTCCGCGGAAAATCCGCCATAGCGCTGGATTCGCTGGTGGGCGAGTATCTGCGCGTGCTCGCCAACGAGCAAGGCGCTTCCTCGCACACCTTGCGCGCCTACCAGCGTGAACTGCGCGGATTTGCGGCCTATATCTCGGCGCAATACGGCAAACAGCAGACCGCTGAGAAGATTGAGCACACGCATATCCGCGCCTACCTGGGCACGCTGTACGATCGCGGACTGTCGAAAGCTTCGGCGGCGCGGGCGCTGGCGGCCATCCGCAGCTGGTTCAAGTGGCTGGCGCGCGGCGGCCATGTAGAGCAGAACGTGGCCTCGCTGGTGTCTACTCCGCGCCTGCCCAGGCATCTTCCGCGCGTGCCTTCCATCGAACAGATGAATCGCGTGGTGGACACGGTGGGCGAAGACGCGGCCAGCTGGCCGGAGCGCGACAAAGCCATCCTGGAGCTGCTGTATGGCTGCGGCATCCGCAACGCGGAACTGACGGGCCTGAACCTGGAAGACATTCACTGGGCCAATGAAGCGATTCTGGTACGCGGCAAAGGCCAGAAGCAGCGCTATGTGCCGCTGGGCGATGCGGCGGCTATAGCTTTGCGCGCGTATCTGGCCGCACGGTCGGCGCGGCTGGCCGCGGGCCGCCTTGGCACGGGTCCGGCCACCCCGGCGCTATTTCTGAATTTGCAGCTGCGCGGCCTCAATAAGGCCGGTGGTCAGGCCCGGCTGACCACGCGCAGCGTCGCCCGCATCGTCAAGCGCATCGCCATTCTGCGCGGTCTGTCCGCCGACGTGCATCCGCACACCTTGCGCCACGCCTTCGGGACTCATTTATTGGAGGAGGGCGCCGACCTGCGCGCCATTCAGGAGCTGCTGGGCCACGAGCGGCTTTCGACCACGCAGCGCTACACGCAGCTCACCACGGCGCAGTTGACGCAGGTGTACGACCGCACCCATCCGCGGGCTCGGTAAATCTTTGGCTTCGGTGAAGGCCCGCCCTAGAAGCTGACCTTCCGCTGGGGGAACCAGGTGAGCTGGATGGTGGTGTTGGTGACCGTCTGCGGGCCCGGCACATAGATCGGCGCCTTCCACCGTTCGTAACTGAAGTTGCCGTTGATCTCAAAATCCTTGCCGATGCGCTTGACCGCCTGAAAGTTGATGTCGTTCAGAGTCGTGCCGCCGGGGATGAAATCCTTGGCCACCTTCTGAGTGCGTACGCCCACCTGAATCCATTCGTTGCCGCTGAGGTGATAGGTGAACCAGCCCTGACCGCCCTTGCCCTCCCGTCCAATCCAGTCGCCGAAGAGCTGTCCCTTGTTGGTGTAGCCCTGCCTCTGGACGGTTTCGTCGTACATGAACAGGCCGCCGTTGCTGGTTGAAACAGGCGGATCGGTGGTGACGGCCTCGACGCGCAGATCCAGCCTGGGAACGCCGGGCACATGGGAGAGATAGATGCCGGGCCGCCAGGCGGCGCGACGGGGAGCGTCGATCGGAGAGACATCGTCATGCACTTCGGAGTCGCTATAGAGCGTGAGCCACTTGCGCACGAAGGGGAGCCGGTAAGAAAAATCGAACGCGCCGAAGCGGGCGCCAGGGTCGTTGCGGCTGAACTTCTCCGCTCCGGTGACGTTCTGGAAGCTGAAGAAACTCTTCAGGAAGGTGTGCAGGGTGATGGGTTCGTGGCCCTTGCCGCCCCAGATCACGGTGCGCTCGAAGCCGAACTCCAGATTTTCGGTGGGCCTGAAGCTGATCTTCTCCACGTGGACCCAGGGATCGCGGGGATAGGTATGCCCTTTGAGCGAGCCGACCAGGAATTCATAGCGGAAGGGGCCGGTGAGATAGGAGAGTCCCGGAATGTGCAGGGGTTCCACGCGGTTGACGCGGAAAGAGTAAATATTTTCGGCGTTGTTGGAGTAGGCCATGCCCCCGCCGAGGCCCGGTCCCAGCCAGTCGTCCTGCTTGCCGAACGAGATCTCGTGATTCAGGACGTGCGCCGAGACGTATGCCTCGAGCAGCCGTCCGTTGGTTGCCGTGGTGATGGGACCGGCGGGAATCGTGGGTTGCCCGTTGTAGGGAATCGGAGTGGTGGAGTTGAAGTAGTTGGTCGTGCCGTCAATCGTGGCGAGTTGTTCGGCCAGGGCGGACGAGTAGCCGGCCGTCGAGGGCGCTCCCTGGAATTCTCCGCGCACATAGAGGAGGAATCTGCCCGCCGACGCGTAGCCGCTGGCGCCGGTGTAGTTGTTCAGGCCGTTGGCATAGGGCCGGTCGTAATCATTAATGACGCTCTGGCCGAGATGGAAGCTGTCGCGCAAGGGCGTGCCGGACATGGCGCGGATCACGCTATAGACCGATTCCACGCGGGTGCTTCCTTGGCGAGCCCCGCAGGGGCCTTGCATGTCCTGGCTGAGTTCCTCGTTCAGCGCCTCGTAAATGCCCTGCGCCTCATCGGTGGCCGGGCCCGCATCCGCATCGTCGATGCGCCCGCCGGCTTCTTCCAGCATGCGGCCCACGCTGGCGCGCGTCCACGGGCGCATGCCGAGAAAAACGTCGTCGATGAAACCCAGCGAGTAGAGCCGCAGCACGGCCGGATAGACCCAGCTGTCGACGGGAATATAGGGCGAGTCCAATACCGATGGTTCGCACACCGGCGCGGGCCGGCTGGGGTCGCCGCCCGCCTGGCCCGTGCCCGCGGGCGATCCTGGCGTTTCAGCCGCGAGTGGGCCGGCGGTCACAAGAAGAATTCCTGCCAGCACGATCGTGCATAGAAGCGCAGGAGACAGGGCCACACATCTGCTCACCTTCATACCCTCACTTTAGCATCCGGCTGTTGCGGTCAGAGGCTTCAAAATGGCCGCTTTCCAGCGACAAAAAAGAGGCGCGGGCCGGACGGTTTGCTGGACTAATCGCTGAACAACCGGGTTGCCGCGTCGAGTTCCCGGCCAAACGCGGCGGCAATGCCGGACTTCAATTCGGCGCGGAAGAGTCCCTTGCCGCGGAGGTAGGTTTCCATGTTCCGGATGGGGTCGAGCGCCTCCAGCGGGTCTGCATTCTCGCAGTGTGTTCCGGCACCGCTGTGAAAACGGTGCGCCTTGCACTCGATCAGCGTGGGCCCTCGTCCCAGACGAGCACGGGCCACCGATTCGCTGGCGACGCGGTAGACGGCCACCACGTCGTTGCCATCCACGGTGATGAAGGGGACGCCCCAGGCCACCGCTTCGTTTGCAATCTCTTCAAGATTGGTTTCCGCCGCCACGCCTTCCTGTTCGTCGCGTGCGTCGTTGTGGCAGACCAGGACGACGGGCATCTGGTGGCCGCCGGCCACTGCAAGCGTCTCGCGCCAGCATTCGAGCCGCGCGGCTCCCTCTGCGCAGAAGGCCACGGCCACGTTGCCGCTCCCGGAGGTCTTGTGGCGCAGGGCGGCATCGCAGGCAGTCTGGAGCGGATCGGCTGGGGTCGCGGCCGGCGCGGTGACGTTCCATGGCGCGGCTTCGAAGCTCGAAAACTTGCGCTCCAGCGGCTGGCCCGCGAGGAAGCCCGCGAGGAATCCGCCGGGCGAAGGGATGAGCGTGTCCTGCGGCAAAAGGTCGACGGCTACCCCGGCGATGACGGCTTCACAGCCCGCGGCGCCAGCGTGAAACTGGCGCGCAAGCTTGCCCTGTCGCATCAGAAGGGCGGCGCGCTCGCCGATCATGCGGCACTTCACCATGGCGGCATAGAGCGCGATCAGCTTTTCGCTGGAGATCAGCGAGAAGCCGCTCTTTTCCGGTTGCGCCTCGACGGCGGCGGACATCTCCTGGACGGCAATGCTGGCTGTCATTCTGGCTGTGACCTCACCGGCTGATGCGATTGTAACGGGACCCGGGCGCGCGGCGCGGGAAATGTGGCGGAGGAGCCGCCGGCCCCGAAGATTGCGATGCTCCATGCCTTGCGCCTGCCGGTCAAGACAGGCCTTGGCCTAGGTTGAATAGTCGGCGTTGATGCGGATGTACTCGTGGGTCAGGTCGGTGGTCCAGAAAACGCAGGAGCCCGCGCCCTGGTGGAGCTGAATCTTAATGGAAAACTCCGGCTGTTGCAGATACGCGTGGGCGGCGGCCTCATCAAACTCCACGGCGCGGCCGCCGTCGCGGCAGATGCGCAGCGGGCCGAACCAGATGTCGATGCGCTCCGGATCGACGGCGGCGCCGGAGTAGCCGATGGCGGCCATCAGCCGCCCCCAGTTGGGATCGCAGCCGGCCCAGGCGGTCTTCACCAGCGGCGAGTGGGCAATGGCCTTGGCCACGCGCAGCGCGTCGCCGTCGGTCGCCGCTCCCTCGATGCGCAATTCCACGACATGCGTGATGCCCTCGCCGTCGGCCACCACCTGCCGGGCCAGCGAAGTGCAGACCTGCGTCAGCGCCGAGGTGAACTCCGTGTTTTCCGCGCCCACGGCCGCGCCGCTCGCGCCCGAGGCCAGCAGAAGCACCGTGTCGTTGGTGGAGGTGTCGCCGTCCACCGAGATGCGATTGAAGCTGGTCTCGATTGCCTGGCGCAGATACCGGTCCAGCGTCGGCGGTTCCACCGCCGCATCGGTCAGGATGTAGACCAGCATGGTGGCGTGCGGCACCAACTGCGGATGAATCATTCCCGAGCCCTTGCAGAGGCCCGCGATCCGGACCTCTTTGCCGTCGATCTCGATGCGCGCAAAGGCGGTCTTCTCCACCGTGTCGGTGGTCAGGATGGCCTGGGCAACCTGTTGGAAGTGGTCGGATTCGCAGCCCAGCGACGCGGCCAGGCCGGGCAGGGCCGCAATCAGCTTCGCGGCCGGCAGCGGCACGCCGATGATTCCCGTCGACGAGGGGAAAACCTCCTCCGCCGCGCAGCCGAATGTTTCGGCGGCGGCCGCGCAGGTGGCGCGCGCCGCATCCAGGCCGGCCTGCCCCGCGGCGCAGTTGGCGTTGCCGGCGTTGATGGCTACCACGCGCACGCGGCTGCCGGTGGCGCGCAGATGTTCCTTGTCCACCGTGAGGGGCGCGGCGGTGACGCGGTTGGCGGTGAAGGCGGCGGCGGCGCTGGCCGGGGCGTCGGCCACAATCAGCGCAAAGTCGGTGCGGCCGCTCTGCTTGAGCCCGGCCCTGGCAGCGCCAAAACGGAAGCCCGCGGGAATAAGGAATGAAGAGATGTCGCTCATTTTGGTGAAGGGATTCAACCCATTTAATCTAGCAGGTGGGTGGCGAATGACGGAAAACCGGACGCACGCGGAAGAGCCAGGGGAGCAGGAACATTTTATTGATTTGCGCAACGTGAACGTGGCGCGCGGCGACCGCGTGGTGCTGCACGAGGTGAACCTGAGCCTGCGCGCCGGGGAGCACGTGGCCATCCTAGGTCCCAACGGCTGCGGCAAGTCCACCCTGATCCTGGCCATGACCTGCCAGGTTTACCCCATGGTCGTGCCGGGCATGCGGGTGCGCATCTTCGGCCGCGACCGCTGGGACCTGACGCAGCTGCGCAGGCACTTCGGCGTGGTGGGCGCGGGACTGCTGGGCACGGAGCTGCCCGGCGAGCGCACCGCCGTCACCACCGGACTCGATGCTGTCATCGCGGGGTTTTTCTCGGCTTCCACGCTGTGGCCCAATCTGCACGTCACCGGCGAAATGCGCGCGCGCGCCGCCGAAGCGCTGGAGCGCATGGAGGCCTCGCACCTGGCCGGCCGATTGGTCGGCGAAATGTCGGCCGGCGAAAAGCGCCGCATCCTGATTGCGCGGGCGCTGGTGCATCGGCCTCGCCAACTGCTGCTCGACGAGCCCTCGAACGCGCTCGATCTGGCCGCGCAGCGCGAACTGCGCGATACGCTGCGCCGCCTGGCCGCTGAAGGTACCGGCCTCGTCCTGGTCACTCATCACCTGGGCGACATTCTGCCTGAAATTGAGCGCGTGATTCTGATGCGCGGCGGCCGCATCGTGGGCGACGGCCCGCGCGAGGAACTGCTGACCGCGCCGCGGCTAAGCGAGCTGTTCAACACCCCGGTCCGCATCGGACGCGACGAGGAGTGGCTGCATAGCTGGTGACAGCGGCGCAGGGAATTGAAGTGGAGCGGCGAGTTCCTGGGGGCAGGCCGCTCCGCTGCGCAAGTCATCGCCTCGGCGTACGTCATGCCGGAGATGCGTTCATCGGCAGGCGCGGTTGTGGGCCTCCGGGATGGCGAAGAAAGTAATGCTGGCCGCGGGGAGAGAAGCTTTGCCCGCGGGTTGCGGCGCGCCGTTCAGCGGCGGCAGATCGCCAACCGCGGTGAGCTGCAATTCAACGCCGTTGAGCAGCACGGCGGAGTCCATCAGGTTGTGCGCGGTCAGGCTGTAGCGGCTTGAAGCGGTGGGCAGGGTGAGCGCGCGCGCATTCGTTCTGTCGGCGTTGATGGCCAGCAGCGCCACGCCGCCGGCGTGCCCGCGAAGGCATTGGGCATAGACGTAGAGCCCCGGCCCAAACGAAGCACCGGCGTCCAGCACAGTAGTTCCCATCAGGCGTCTCCACAGCAGTGCGGACCAGTAGTTGGGCCGCGGCTTGAGGGTGGTTTCGTCGAGGAGCGCATAGTCGCTTGCGGCAAGCGTGTTGTGGAGGACGACTTTGACTCCGTGCCGGGCCAGAGTGCCTAACTGGTTCAGGTAGCGAAAGCTGTCGATGAAATCCGAAGCCCAGGGATTGCCGCCGCAGGCTGCTTCCGCGGTCTCGGTAAGCCAGAGCGGCTTGCCGGGCGCATAGCGGTCGCGCAGCGCGGCGTAAAACGCCTCGTCGCGATCGGTGCGGGAGAGCCAGTCGTGGGAAAGCGCGGCTTCGGGCGTAGTCTGGCCGGAGGCGCCCATCATGGCGCAGCGCTTGGAGACAGCGCCGTAAAAATGGTAGGAGAAGCCATCGAGGCCAGGACCTTCGTCCTTGAGGATGTCTTCGGACTTGATGATGTGCATGCCCGGCGCGGCGCCGAGCGCGCCGGTTTCTCCCACGCCGCCGGGGCCGAGAATCATCATTCCGGGATCGGCTTTTTTGATAAAGGCGTGAAAGACGCGGAAATCGCGCCCGTAGTCGGCGGCGTCATAGCCTTTGGGAGCGCCGCCGAGGCTGGCAAAGGTAGGTTCGTTGAAAAACTCGGCCGCGGCGATGTTACCGCCGATGCTTTTGGTATAACTCAGCAGTTTCTCGGCTTCCACCGGCGTCCAGACGCCGCTCGCGTCTCTGACTCCCTGACTTACGGCGAAGGAAGTCACCAGCTCTGCATTCACGGCGCGAGAAAAATCGATGACACCACGCCATTGCGCGCGAGTCAGCACTCCGTTGAAGCCCGCCGGAGGCTTGGCGAGCGGGGGATCGTTGTTATCCTGAAAGTAAGTCGAGTTAGCCCAGGTTCCACTGACTCTAAGATAGGCCGGACCCAGCGCGGCGGCTAGCATGCGCAACCGCGGATTGGAAAGGTCGATGGGAGCCCGGTAGCGATACAAGGACGCGGGCATGCCGCCGGGCGTTGCCTGCTGCGTGTCTGCTGGCGCCGCGGCCTCTGCCTTGTACGGCGCCCAGAACCGCCCGCCGGTCACTTCGAGCATTTCGATGTTGTAGGACTGAAAGCGCGCATCGATGGTGCCGATGGCGGGCATCTTCTTTGGCGCGAGAGCCACTGACTGCGCATGAGCATATTGAGGCATCGACAGCACCCCCGCGAGCGAAAGCGATGCGGCGCCCGCCCAGAGAGAAAAGCAGACCTTTTGACTCATTGAAAATCCTGACCGACGGATCTCTCCAGCGCATCCCATCGCTCCGCGCGGAGGCTTGCAGCACGACCTGACCACTCTAGACTGCGCACTTTGCTGTTTGCAAACCGCGGGCACTTCGGCCGCCAGGACTCATTTCACGCCGCGCATGATGTACCATGCTGCGCATGAACTCGCTGCGTTTTTTCCCGCTGCTTGGCTGCGCGCTGCTGCTGATCGCTTCCCCGGCGACAGGGGCGGCGAACAAGCTCTCTGCGCCTGAACTCATGGCGCTGGCCACGGCGCACAGCCCCGCATTGCGCGCGGGCATTGAGGCGAGCTTTGACCCGAAAGACCTGAAGGCGGGGACGGCGTGGGCGGGAGCTGGGCCGGAGTTCTTTTTCGCCGTGGAAGCCGGCTCCGCGCCGTCGCTGGTCATCGACGAGGCCGCTGCGGCGCCGATGCAGCCGCTGGCCGGCACGAGCCTCTGGTATGCCGTCGCGCACGTTGAGCCGGTGGGCCGATTGCACCAGTTCCACTACGTTGTGAGCGGCGTCCACTTCGGTGGAAGCCTCGATATGCCTGCGTTTGGACCGCTCTCTTATGCCGTGCCCGGCGTTCCCAGGGGCCGACTCTCGGAAAAGATTGTCCACACCAGCAAAATCTACGACGGCATGAAGAGCGAGTACTGGATCTACGTGCCGGCGCAATACGATCCCAAAATTCCTGCCGCGCTGATGGTTTTTCAGGATGGCGGCTGGTACACGGACCGCAGCGGCAACAACCCCGCGCTCAACGTGATCGACAACCTGATCGCGGAGAAGAAAATTCCGGTGATGATCTGCGTGTTCATCAATCCGGGAGACATCGCGGGCTCGCCGGGCACGCCGACCTATGACTTTGTGAAGGCGTACTCAGACAAGTGGCATCGCACGCTGCTGGATTCGATGCGCAGCACGCTCTATGACACGGTGAGCGACCGCTACGCGCGCTTTCTGCGCGACGAGATTTTGCCCGAGGTTGCCGCGAAGTACAACCTGCGCACGGACGCTTACAGCCACGGCATCACGGGGCTTTCTTCAGGCGGCATTTGCAGCTTCAACGCCGCATGGCAGATGCCGGACGAGTTCAGCCGCGTGATTACGTGGATCGGCAGCTTTACCGCCATTCAGTGGAAGGAGAACCCGGCCAATCCGGACGGCGGCCAGGACTATCCCGAGAAGGTGCTGCGCGAGGCAAGGCGCAACCTGCGCGTGTGGATCGAGGACGGCGCGAACGACCAGGAGAACGACCGCTACGGAAGCTGGCCGCTGGCCAACATCCGCCTGGCCAATGCGCTCAAGGCGAAGCAGTATGATTTCCACTTCAGCTTCGGCAACGGAACGCATAACTCGGCGGGTGGGGCGGCGGAGTTTCCCGCAGAGATGATCTGGCTGTGGCGGGACTATGACGGGGCGAAGAGCGCGCAGGAGTTCACCGCGGACCCGGCGGAGAAAGACAAACCGTATTTTCGCGTGGCCGTTGTGAGCAGACCGGGCGAGTAGGGAAGGGAACGTTGCGGGCAGAATGCAACCAGTCAGGCGAGGCCCTCCCGTAGGGCCGGACCGGCATCGTCTGAGGAACAAGAGTGCATCGCCGCATTCACTGCTGCCGGCTCAAAACTGTAGTCCGCTGATCTCTGTTCTCTGAGAGATCAATGCACGCGGATGTCGCCGGAGCCGGTTTCGACGCGCACTGTGGGGCCACCGCCGTTGATTTTTCCCGTGATGTGGTGGCGATCGGAGGAGCCTTGCGAGAGCATTTCGCGGTCGGTGTGAATGCTGCCCGAGCCGGTGGATGCATCGAGCGTGAAACCGGTGCTTCCGGGCCAGATTTCGACGTTGCCCGAGCCGGTTTCAAGATGCCAGGCGTTGGCCGGCGAGCCGCTCACCTTGATGTCGCCCGAGCCGGTGCCGGCGCGCAGGCCGCCATGCAAATTGCGCAACTCGATGTTGCCCGAGCCAGTCTGAGCCTTCACGTCGCCCTCGCCGGACTGGTCGGCGTAGATGTCGCCGGAGCCGGTGTTCACCACGAAGCCTCCGTGCAGGCCAGTGGCGTGAATGTTGCCGGAGCCGGTGGAGAGTTTGGCGTTGTCTCCGATGCTGTCGTCGGTGATGTTACCGGAGCCGGAGCTGGCGTCGAGAAAGACATCGGCTGGAGCCTGAATTTCATAGTCGATGCTGATGTTGTGCAGGTTCTCGTGGCGCGCGCCGATGCGGATGATGTTGCCCGTCTGCTCGATGGGCGGATTGGCCGCGATCTGCCGCACCTGCTCATCGCGGCCTCCCCAACTGGATTTGACGCGGCCGAAGATGTGCACCTGGTTGCCCGAGCCGCGGGTCAGGTGGACATTGCCCGAGCCGGTGGAAACGGTCAGGTCCACGCGTCCGTTGACGGAGAGGTTGCGCTCGAAGGTAGCTTCTGTGGCGAGCGCCGGAAGCGCCGCCATGATCAGCGCCGCTGCTGCTACAAAGAAATGTTTCATCGTGTTCCTCGATTCGAAGCGATCACTGCTTTATTGTCGGCTTTACTGTTGCAGTACGACCTCGTCGCCTTCCTTCAGGCCGCTGGCGATCTCGGTCACCGAGCCGTTGGACAAGCCTACCTTGACGGGGACTTTGCGCACGCCTTCCTTCTTGCTCTTGTCCGGCACATCGACGAACGCGTCCTTCTTGCTGTCGTAGGAAACGGCGTTTTCCGGCACCGTGAGCACGCCCTTGTGCTCGTCGAGCAGGATTTCGGCGTTGGCGGTCATGTTGGCCTTCAGCTCGCCGCCCGGGTTGTCGATCGACACGCGCACCTCGAAGGTGGTCACGTTGTCCTTCTCCACGCCCATGGGGGAGATCTTGGTGACCTTGCCGTGGAAGACGCGGTCGCGGAAGCTCTCCACCTTGATGCGCGCCGGCTGGCCCATGTAGACGTGGGCGATGTCGGCCTCATCCACTTTGCCCTGCACGTACACCTGGTTGATGTCGCCCTCGGTCATGATCAGCGTGGCCGTGGAGCCCAGCACCAGGATCGAACTGACCGCATCGCCGATTTCCACATCGCGCGACAGAATCACGCCGTCCATGGGCGCGACGATGGTAGTGTAGCCGAGCTGCTCCTCAAGCTGCTTGAGGCTGGCCTGATTCTGCATCACCTGGGCGCGCGCCTGCTTCAGCTTGGCCGAGTCCACGCCGATCTGCGCCCTGGCCGCGTCGCGCTTGTTGAGCGCGGCCAGATAATCGCGATTGGCGTTGTCCAGCGCCTGCTGGCTCACCACGCCTTCTTTGGCCATTTGCATGTTGCGGTCCAGCGTGGCCTTGTACATGGGCAGGTCGGGGGCGGCGGCATTCACCTTGTCCTGCTCGATGTTGGCCTGGAAGGTGGACACGTTGGCCTCGGCGGCGGCCAGTTGCGCGTGCTGCGCTTCAACCTCGGCCAGAATCTCCTCCTGGTCCAGCTGCGCCAACTGCTGGCCTTTGTGTACGCGGTTGTTGATGTCCACATACAGCTTTTCCACGATCCCCGATGCCTTCGACTTGACCTCGACCTTGGTGATGGGCTGAATGGTGCCCGTGGCCACCACCGAGCGCGCCACATCGCCGCGCTGTACCTTGGCCAGCCGGTTGGGATCGATCTGGGTGCCCTTCACCAGGCGTGCCGCCATGACTCCCAACACCACCACGACCAGCAGTGCGCCGATGCCCAGCCAGATCCAGAACCGTTTACTTTTGCGCGACGCAGCCACGTTAGCCTCCCACGACGAGAATAGAGTCGAAGCCTGGCACGGATAGATGAATCGATAAAACCGGCCCATGACGACAGTGCAGACTCATGGGTTACTCAGCCGCGGCACTTTGCCGTCAGCCCGGCGGCACAAGCAGGCTTCGGTTTGCTCCCGTATACCGCTGCACCTTCATACGCACGCGTCGGCGGGTTGGTTCCAACCGGCTGGGTCGAGGTCTTCCCGGGGGGCGCGCAATGCTATGCTCACAGGCGAGATGCACGGACTTTCGCTGCTGCAGTTTGTCGCCGTGGCCATGCTGATTCTGGCCAATGCGTTCTTTGTGGCCGCGGAGTTCGCCCTGGTCAGCGTCCGCGATACACGCATCGAGCAGATGCTGGCCGCCGGCATTCCCGGAGCCCGCGCCGTGCGCCGGCTGCAGCACGAGCTGGACGATTTTCTGCCCGCCGTGCAACTGGGCGTCACGCTCTGCTCCCTGGCTCTGGGCTGGATCGGCGAGCCGCTGGCCGCGGGAATTTTTCAGGGGTGGCTGGGCGAGGTGCCGCATGCCCGCATCTACGCCCACCTGGCCGCCGTTGCGCTGGGCTTCAGCTTCATCACTTATATGCATGTGGTGGTGGGCGAATTGGTGCCCAAGTCGCTGGCGCTGCGCCGGGCTGAGGCGCTGGCTGTGGCCGTGGCTCCGCCCATGCTGCTGTTCATGGCCCTGACCCGCCCGGCGGTGCGCCTGCTCAGGAACTCGGCGGCGCTGGTGCTGCGCGGTTTCGATATACCCATGACCGACCGGGCCGCGGTCCACTCGCCGGAGGAGCTGAAGCTGATCGCCACCGCCGCGCGGCGCATGGGCGTTCTTCCCCAATTTCAGGAGACCCTCATCCATCGCGCTCTCGAGCTGGATGACGTGCCCATCCGCGAGATCATGACGCCGCGCCAGAAGATCTTTTCGCTGCCCTCGAACCTGCCCATCGAGGAGGCCAGCGCCCGGGTCATTGATCGTAAGCACTCGCGCGTCCCGGTGTACGACGAAACCCGCGGCCCCGAGCACATTGTCGGCGTGGTTTATGCCAAGGATCTGGCGCGGCTGATGTTCTTCCGCCCCTCGGCGCCGCGCACAAGCGCCCCCGGCCTGGCCGCGGAGACCGGCGAGCCGGCCAGCCTTCGCCCGCGCCCCGCGCCCTTCGTCGAACTCCGGCTCAGCCAGGTCATGCGCGACGTGCTCGTGGTTCCGGAGACCAAGACCGTCCTTGACCTGATCCGCGAATTCCAGCAGCGCCGCCGCCATTTGGCCATCGTGGTGGATGAGTACGGCTCCACCGTCGGCCTGGTCACCGCCGAGGATGCCATCGAGCAGTTGACAGGCGAGTTGGAAGACGAGTTTGACGACCCCGCCCGGCCCGTCCTGAGCGCCGCGTCGGGAGTGCTGCTGATGGATGGCGGCGTGAACCTGCGCGACCTGGAGACGCAGATGCAGTGGAGCCTGCCCCGCGACGGCGGCGTGGAAACGCTGGCCGGGTTCGTGCTGATGCGCCTCGGCCACATCCCCCAGGCCGGCGAAAGCGTGGATTATGGTGCGCGCAGGCTGACGGTGGTCGAGATGGAAGGCCGCCGGATCAGCAAAGTGCGCGTGGAACCGATTCTGGATAAATTACCGAAGTAATCTTTACGGATTACGTTTGCCCTTGATGGTAACTCTTTGGTGGTAGACTACGCCTCTGGGGTGAGTATGAGACAAGAAGCTTATCAGTTCGCATACGAAGAGGCGAGCGCAGAACTCGGGGATATTCTCGGGGAATACGAACAACTGCGCCTCCAGAAAGAACGGCTTGAACAGGTCGTTGCGGCCCTGAGGCCGTTTCTTGGTATGGAGGCAGAACCCACTGCTTCAGATCAGCAGATTGCATTTCTGCGGCCTGAGCCGGTTCAGCAACTTCCCGAACCCGTGGCGTTCCCTATACAACTGGTTGCGGAACCTTCCCTGATGCCGATTGAATTTGCGTCGGAACCGTTGCCTGCGCCGATTGAATTTGCATCGGAACCATCCCCTGACCCATTTCAGCGGCGCATCGACAGCGTCTTATGGGATTGGAGCCGGAAGCGCGAGGGTATGGCCACCGCATGACCGGGTCTCTTTTGCCTGTGTAGAGGGAGGGAGCCGGGCGCACTCCGGAAGGAGCACCCTGGTGCCTCGCCATCAGGCACGCGCCTGCATGATTCTCCGGTTCCTGACATGGAACCCCGCATTGGCTCGACCGATTCTACTGAGGACTTTTCGCCTCCAAAACGAAGGTAACCGGGCGGTGTTCGCCGTCCAAGCGACGGACCGCGCGGCTCCCCCCGCAGAGAGCAAGCCAGGTTTCCACAGCACCAGGTTTCCACAGCAATAGCAGGGAAGTTGTAAGAAGATTCTAATATTCAGCTTTGGTTTGATGTTAGACTTCCGGCTTAGAGAGGTTGAGCATGAGACAGGATGTTTACCGCGTCGCATACGACGAAGCAAACGCAGAACTTACCGAGATTGTCGGGAGGTTTGAAGAACTGAGACTCCGCAAGGATCGGATTGAGAAGGTTGTGGAGGTTCTTAAGCCCCTTGTGGCCTCGGAGGCACAGGCCGCCCCAACGGAAAATTCGGCACCGCTCGAGACATCTGAACCTTCCCCGCAGGACTCGGAACCTGTTACGTACTCGTTTCAGCAGGTCGGGGAGCCGGTCGCTGTCCCCCAACAGCGGCGCACCGACACCGGCTTTGGGCTAGGGTCCGCGGCCAGAGATGTCAGGGAATACAGCCGGCTATTCAATGGCGGGGACTCGCGCGGGAACTGAAAGAGAGCCGGGTGTGCTGTCCCCGGCTTGATTTCTGAACGTTGATCCCCTTTTCCCTCGTCGCCCCAACCCTTTATGGTTGGAAGCGAGCCCATGAAGCAAACCCTTACGCGCCTTGCCCTCACACTGCCGGTCGTCTGGCTGGTGGTTTCCCTGGTATTTCTGCTGATCCACCTGGTGCCCGGCGACCCCATCCTGCAAATGCTGGGCGAGGGCGCAACACAGGCGGACATAGGCGCGCTGCGCCATCAATACGGTCTGGACCAGCCGCTCTGGGCGCAGTATCTGCACTATTGGTCCGGCGTGCTGCGCGGCGACCTGGGCAACTCCATCCGCCTGCACGATACCGTGGCCCATCTGATCTCGGCGCGCTACCCCTACACGCTGGCTTTGACGGTGACGGCGCTGGGGCTGGCCCTGGCCCTGGCTCTGCCCGCCGGAATGCTGGCGGCGGTGCGTCGGGGGCGCTGGGTCGATCAGACGCTTTCGGTGGTGAGCCTGTTCGGGCTGTCGGTGCCGGGGCTGGCGCTGGGGCCGGTCTTGATCCTTGTTTTTTCGATCCTGCTGGGCTGGCTGCCCGTCTCCGGGGCAAGTGCCGGCGCGCGTGGCGGCATCGATTGGGAGTACCTGGTGCTGCCGTCGGTGGCCATGGGCGCTTCGCTGGCGGCGATTCTGACGCGCATGGTGCGCACGGCGATGCTGGAAGAACTGGGCCAGGACTACATCCGCACCGCGCGCGCCAAGGGGCTGAGCGAGACTGCCGTGGTGTGCCGCCACGCCCTGCCCAACGCGCTGGTGCCCATCATTACGGTGGTGGGTTTGCAGTTCGGCGCGCTGCTGGCCGGGGCCATTGTGACCGAAACCATCTTCAGCTGGCCCGGCCTGGGACGGCTTACGGTCAGCGCCATCTCCAATCGCGACTATGCGCTGGTGCAGGGCTGCCTGCTGTCGATCGGGCTGACCTATGTGCTGGTGAATTTGCTGACGGATCTGGCGTATCGCTGGGTCAATCCGCGCATGCGGGGATGAGATGCTCTCGAATCCGGCCCGGAGTCAGGAAGAGGAGAGTGGCACGATCTCCGCGTCCACTGCGCCGCCAGCTCCGACGGTCAGCATGCCGATTGTCACCGGCAAATCAAACCGCCGCGGGCCGCAGGAGCCGGGGTTGAAGT
Source organism: uncultured Acidobacteriaceae bacterium (assembly GCA_963716385.1). Taxonomy (GTDB): domain Bacteria; phylum Acidobacteriota; class Terriglobia; order Terriglobales; family Acidobacteriaceae; genus Telmatobacter. The sequence continues at coordinate 3,226,613 of OY970305.1, read as the reverse complement.
AGAGCACGCCCTTGCGCCGCTCGATGAGCGGCCTGTGGGTGTGGCCGTAGAGCACGGCGGAGAATTTTGCCGCGGCGGGGTCCAGGTGGAGCGTGCCCAGGTCGTGCAGCAGGTAGAGGTACTGGCCTTCGAAGAGCAGGACGTCGGTCTCCGGCAGGCGGCTGCAGGGGCCGGTGCGGTCGGTGTTGCCGCGGACGGCGTGCACGGGGGCGATGGCCGCCAGGGATTTGAGGATTGCGGGGCTGCCCACGTCGCCCAGGTGCAGGATGTGATCGACTCCGGCCAGCGCGGGCAACACTTCAGGGCGCAGCAGGCCGTGGGTGTCGCTGACGACGCCGATCTTCACCGGCTCAGGCTGAAGATCTGTGCCCAGCTTTTCTTGACGGGCATCTCTTTGGGGCTTGAGAGGCGAATAATCGGGTCGGCGATCTGCCGCAACGTTCCGGGGTTATTCGGATCCTCAATGACCATGCAATACAGGTCGTTCCAGTTTCTTTGCCAGCGCCATCCCCTGGCCGCACCCACCGAATTGCGCTCGATGTGGCCTGCCGCGTAATCGGCGGAAAGCGCCGAATTGCAGTAGACGCAACGGGGCGAGGCGCCTTTCTTGAAGTGCCCGCCGCACGCGCAGGGGCGAAGGAACGGCTCCCACGCGGCATCGATTTCTTCATGCTTGGCGGAAAGCGGCGGCAAGCTCAACAGCTCCCTGTTCGTGTACGCGAAGGCGGCAAGGGTGCCGCACGAGTCGCAATACGCGTAGGAGAACTCGCCGAACCCGGCATGCAGGAGCATGTAGCGGTAGTCGCGGGAGCAGTGCTCACAGTCGCCTTTGTGCAAAGCAAACATGGGCCCATCATAACCCCATTTCAAGCCGCGTGCGCGGGTCAAGGTGGTCGCGCAACGCATCGCCCAGAAAGTTGAAGCCCAGCACGGCTCCAGCGACGGCGGCCGCAGGGAAGAGCACGAGGTGGGGGGAGTCGAACAGGTGGAGCCGGGCGTCGTTGAGCATGGCGCCCCAGCTGGGCGCGGGCGCGGGGATGCCGAGGCCCAGAAACGACAGCGTGGCCTCGGCCAGGATGACCCCCGCCATGCCGATAGCCGCCTGAACCAGAATGGGTTGCACGATATTGGGCAGAATGTGGCGGAAGAAGATGCGCAGGCCGCTTGCGCCCAGGGCGCGTGCCGCCTCGACGTATTCGCGCTCGCGCACGGCCATCACCTGGGCGCGGACCAGGCGAGCATAGCCGGCCCAGCCGCCGATGGCCAACGCCAGCACCAAGTTAGTAAACCCCGGTCCGAGGAATGCAGCGAAGGCGATAGCCAGCAGAATTCCGGGCAGCGCGAGAAACGTGTTCATGGCAAACGTGGTGAGCGCGGTGTCGATCCAGCCGCCGAGGTAACCGGCGAGCCCGCCAACGGTAATCCCAAGCGCCAGCGAGATGGTTACGACGCTGACCGAGACAGCCAGCGAGAGCCGCGCGCCAAACAGCAGGCGCGAGAGCGTGTCCCGGCCCAGCTCGTCGGTGCCGGCCGGGTGGGCGGCGGAAGGGCTGTCGAGGCGATGGACGAGGTCGATGGCCGAGGGGCTATACGGCGCCAGCCACGGCGCGGCCAGCCCGCCCAGCACAAAGGCCGCAAGCAACAGCACGCCCGCCACCGCAAGAGGCTGGCGGCGCATGCGATGGCGGAGCTGACCTGTGATGGGCGAAGGCATCGGCACAGCAAGGATACCGCGACAGCGGCGGCGGAGTAGTGTCTAAGCAGATATGAGTAACGTGCAGCGGGGTTTTGTTTTGTGTCTGGCGCTGGCGGGCGCGGTGGGCGGGGCGCAGACGGCGCTTGTGGCACAGCCGGCGATGCCGGCGGCGGCGGAGCAGTTGTATGCGCTGGCCAACGAGGCGCGCGCGACGGAGGGGGCAGGGCGGCTGCAGTGGGACCCGGCGCTGGCCGCGGCCGCGCGGAAGCACTGCCAGCGGATGGCGGCTGAAGGGCCGATTGCGCACCGCTACGGAGGCGAGCCAGACCTGACGGAGCGAGCCGGACAGGCGGGGGCTCATTTCAGCCTGATTGAAGAGAACATCGCTGTCGGTCCCGATGCGGCCGGCATTCACGACGGATGGATGCACTCGCCCGATCACCGCACCAATCTGCTGAATCCCGCAGTGGACCATGTGGGCGTGGCCGTGGTGGCCAGCCATGGCGTGGTGTATGCGGTGGCCGACTACTCCCGCGCCGTGCCGGCGCTGACACAGGCCCAGGTGGAGGCGGGATTCGCAGGCTTGCTGCGCACGAGCGGCGTGACGGTGCTGCGTGACACGGCGGACGCGCGAGCTTATTGTGCATCGGCGGGCCGGTATCATGGCAGCGATTCGCCGAGCTTTTTGATGCGCTGGCAGAACGCGGACGTGACGCATCTGCCGCAGCCGCTTGTGGATCAGCTTATGACGGGGCGGTATCGCAAGGCCGAGGTGGGCAGTTGCCCGGCGCAGGATGTCAACGGCGCATTCACGGTGTATCGCGTGGCGGTGCTGCTGTATTGATTGGATCTCAGCCGAAGTCTCGGTGCCTCTTCCAAAGCTCGGGCCAGGAGAGGCGCGGCGGACCGCAGACAAAGATGTCGGGGTGGTCGACGCTCTCCTCGTTGCGGATGCCTTCGGAATTGCCGTTGTGTCCGGCCCAGCGGCAGCCTGTGAAGATGGAGTCGGCTTCCTCGCGGCCGAGGCCGAGCACGATGATGGTGGTCGGCGGCGGTGTGGGATAGCCGCGCAGCCACTCGGAGTTGGTGGTGCCGATGGGCGCGGGAAGGCCATAGGCTGGGCCGAGGATTTCGATGGCTCCGTACTCGCCGTAGTTGCCGGTTGTGATGCCGAGATGCGCCTGCTGGTCGGGCGGGAGCGAGTCGCGAATCTGCGCGACAGTTCGGACCAGTTGGTTCCAGCCGATCTCTTCGCGGAGATCCCCGTTGCGGTTGAGTGCGAAGGTGCGGAGCGGTCCGGTCGCCGCGAGAGGCACGACGACGGCGATCACGAAGGCTCCCACGACGGCGAGGCCTGAGAAGAAGACGGCTTCGACCGAGCGCCGGCCCCACCGGGGGAGCGAGCGGACCCAGCGCTCGCCGCCCACGGCGCCCATGGCCAGCAGCATGGGATAGGCCGCGGCCATGTAGTAGTTTCGCCCCTTGCCGAAGTAGAAGAGCGCCAGCGGGATCAGGTACATCCAGGCCAGCATGCGGTAGCGGCGGTCGCGCAGAAAGAGCACGAGCCCGCCCAGAGCCAGCGGCGCGGCAAAGACGTTGATGCAGATTCGGACCTGGCCGCGCAGGAAGCCCTCCGCGCGGCCCTCGCCCACGTCGCGCGCGTGGATGTGCTGAAGGAAGTTGTAGGAGATGAAGTCGTGGCGCACCAGCCACAGGAAATTGGGCAGAAAGATGAGGAGGGCGAGCGCGATGCCGGCCCAGAACCATCCAGACTTGAAATACTTTCGCGCGGAAGAGAGAAGCATGCCGCCCAGAATTCCGGCGATGAAAAAGATGATGGAGTATTTGGTTTCAAGACCCAGGCCGGTGACTGCGCCGATGGCCAGCCACCAGCGCGGATTGTCTGTGCGGAGCAGGCGAATGGTGAAGTACGCGATCAGCACCCACCAGAGAAAACCGAAGCTGGTGTATTGAAACTCCGTGCCATTGAAGAGCGGCAGCGGCGAGAGCGCCACCGCGAGAGCTGCCGTCGCTTGTGCAAGCCGCCCGCCGCCCAACTCGCGCGCCATGAGGCCGCTGACGACAAGGGCCGAGGCCTGCGCGAGGACCGAGAAAAGCCGCAGCCCGACGAGCGAAACGCCGAACAGAGCGAGGCTGACGTGCTCCAGAAAAGGAGTCAGGGGCGGATAGGCGACGAATCCCCAATCAAGATGCCGCGCGTCGCTGAGGAATTGCAACTCGTCGCGATGAAAACCGTAGCGGCCGTTGGTGAGCATGTGCAGGAGCGCGACGAGGGCGGCGATGGCGAACAGGACCAGGAGGTTCGCGCGGCCGGGGGCAGCGGATGGCTCAGGTTCGTGATCGCTCGGCTCAGAAGGCATGGCTTCCCCTCGGATGCGTGCTTTGGGAGTGTACGCTTCGTGAGGCGCTGCGGTTCCTTATTCTCTTTCTGACGGTTGCAGAACGCGGACCGAGGCCATGCCGGCGGCGGTGGCTGCCTGAATGCCGAGGTCGGTGTCCTCGAAGACGAGGCAGTGCGCGGGCTCGACGTTGAGCCTTTCGGCGGCGAGCAGAAACGCATCCGGGGCGGGTTTGGCATTCTTATAGTCTTCCGCGCAGACGATGGTTTGAAATCTGTCGAGCAGATTGAGCGTGGTCAACGTGCCCATGACCGAGCTGCGGCGGCTGCCGGAGACTACCGCGAAGGGAATGCGCCCCTGCTCGGCCTCGATATGTTCCAAAACCTCGGGGACGGGTTTGAGATGGGGGAGTTGCTCGTGGTAGAGAACTGACTTGCGCCTGGCGACCGCTTCGAGGGGCATGTTCAGGCCATTCATTTTGTTGAGCGAGGCGATGATCTCGATCACCGGTCTGCCGCCCCAGGAGTAGAAAAGCTGCTCGTCGAATGTGCAGTTCCACTCGGCGAGGGATGCCTTCCATGCGATGTAGTGGAGGGGCATCGAGTCGGCGATCGTGCCGTCGCAGTCAAACAGGTAGGCGCGGAAGTCGCCGGCGGGAAGTTGCAGTTTCATGCTTGGAATGAGGCTCCTCGGTGGAATGAGTTCAGGGGTGGATTCATTGGGCCGCGGCGGATTCCGCGGCGGGCGCAGCGCAGCCGCCCTCGCCAGTTCTGGTGGGCTCCATCTGGAGCGCGTTGTTGAAGCGGTTGAAGTAGTTGAACAGGCCGATGGCGCAGAGCAGCTCCACGACTTCGCCCTCGGAATAAAAGCCGCGCAACTCGGCGAACTGCTCGTCGCTGACGGCGCGGGGGTCGCGGGTGACGGTCTCGGCCAGGCGCAGGGCGGCCTTTTCTGCGGGGGAAAAGTCGTCGCGCCAGGGCCAGTCGGCCAGATGGGTCAACTGTTCGTCGGACCAGCCGAGGTTGCGGGCCAAAATAGTGTGGCTAGCCAGGCAGTAGGGCGTCTCATTCACCTGACTGGTGCGGACGATGATGAGTTCCTTCAGCCGGGTGGGAACCGTGCCCGTCGAGAGCACCGCGGCAAAGTGCGCCTGCATGGTCGAGAAGATTTCCGGCCGGTGAGCCATGACGCGGAACATGTTGGGCACGTTGCCGCGCTGGGCGAAGGCCTTGTCGTAAAGCGCCGCCATTTCGGGGGTCACTTCGCTGCGGTCGAGCCGGGAAATCCGGGACATTGCGCCTCCTCTTCAGGCTTCTTCTATCCTACCGCCGGCAGGGGAGCGAACGCGCCGGGAGGTTTTTGACGCCACTTGCCCATTCTGCTAACTTTATAGAGGACAATCCAGCGCCAGACACTCCTCAGTAGCTCAATGGCAGAGCATTCGGCTGTTAACCGAAGGGTTGTAGGTTCGAGTCCTACCTGAGGAGCCAAGTTTTCAATAACTTAGCTCCCCTCCGTGCCGTTCACTGCAAACTGAAAGCCAGCTCTACAATCTGCCCGTTTGCCTTGCGCATCTCTGCCGATTGAGCATCCCCGTAAATGTTCATGGTGGTGCGAATGAGATGCCCAGATTTGGTCGAGAACGAAAATGAAATTACAACGATAAAACGATAAATTGACCAAAAGGCCATGATACGGTCGCAATCCGTTGCGGTCAGCTTATGGTTGCAGCTTTGAGCATTTTGAGCTGTGGCGCCGAGATCAACACTTCACCTCCTCCGACCGCTCCCAAGACAGGAAAGCGTTGGAATATACCTCCATGTTTGACTAAACTGACCAGTCAGTCTAGACTACGTGGTCGAGCATGGGAAGGTGTCCATTTGATGGGGCGAAAGCAGGAATTGAGCGAGGAACGAAAGAACGAGATTCTCGACGCTGCACTCGAAGTCTTCAGTGAACTTGGCCTTCAGGGTGCAAGTGTTGACGATGTCGTCGAGCGCTCCGGCCTCAGCAAGGGAACGCTTTACTGGTACTTCAAGAGCAAGGACACGCTGATAAGCGTCTTGATGAAACGTTTCTTCGCCCAGGAACTTGGGAAGGTGCGGGAGCTGCAGCGGGGACCAGGCACGGTGCGCGAACGGCTTCTGCGCTACAGCCGGGAAGTTGAAACCGTAGTGAAGCGGATGCCGCGCGCGCTGACGCTGGAGTTTTATGCAGTTGCGGTACGCCAGAAGTCGGTCCGCGCGTTTATGGGTCAACTCTACGTCCGCTACTGCGGAGAATTGGCTGCATTGATCCGTGAAGGCGTCGACCGTGGCGAATTCGCCAAGTTGGATGCTGATCAATCAGCGGCTGCCATCACTGGCCTGTGCGAGGGACTGATCCTTCTCTGGGCGCTTGAGCCGAATGCGTTTCCGTTTGAGAAGTTCTTCGAAACGTCGCTGCAGACATTGCTTGACGGAATGGCGCCGAAGAGCCAGCGAGGGGCGGAAGCATGAGAATTGCACCATTGCTGAGGGTAAGGATTCGTGTTCACGGACTCGTTCGCAGCCGGGTTCACCGCCTTTTTCCTCTGATCCTGTCAGCCCTGCTCGGCTCATACATGGCTGTTGCTCAATCCGTGGATGCAAACGCCATCATCCGGCGAACGGAACAAGAACTGCGATCGAGGACGGAGCTCGGCACCGTGAGCATGACCGTGCGCACGCCTGACTGGCAGCGGACGCTTGCGATGAACTATTGGGCGGTAAATCCCGACAAGACATTCATCCGCGTCACCGCGCCCGTCAAGGATGCGGGGACCAGCACACTGCGGCTTGGAAGCAATATGTGGAACTATATGCCTTCGGTGGAGAGGGTCATCAAGATTCCGCCGTCTCTCATGTTGCAGTCGTGGCTGGGAAGCGACTTTACCAACGATGACCTGGTGCGGGAGAGCAGCCTTGTGAAGGACTACGATCACAAGCTCGCTGGAGAAGCGACGCAAGACGGCGATCCCTGCTATCGCATCGTTTCGACGCCGAAGCCCAACGCTCCGGTGGTTTGGGGACACCTGGTGCTCTTTGTTCGGAAGAAGGACGCGCTTCCTCGCCGCGAAGAGTACTACGATGAGAATGACACGCTGCGCAAGGTGCTCAGCTTTGAGGATATCCGGCTGGTCGATGGCCGTTTGTTTCCGATGCGGTGGAAGATGATGTCTGTGACCAAATCAGGACACGAAACCGTGCTGGTTTACGACAAGTTAAAATTCGACCGGCCAGTTGCGGCGTCTGTGTTCACTCAGGAGAACTTGCAGCAGCCCTTCTAGAAAGCGAAGTGAGATGCTCTTCTTCAGTTTGGCGTGGCGGAATGTGTGGCGAAACCGCCGGCGCTCTGTGCTTACCGTTCTCGCCATCGCCCTGGGACTGACTTTCAATATCTTCATGCGTGGCATCGGCGACGGCTTTCACGAACAGATGGTGGACAACTCGGTTCGTGCCGAAATTGGTCACATCCAGATCCATCACTCCGGGTACCACGACGACCCGGCATTGAACAAGACTCTGCCTGACCTCCAAGGGGTAGAACAGGCGGTGCGTTCGCTGCCTGGTGTTCGCGGCTATTCGTTTCGAGTGCTGGGAAGCGGCCTGGCAAGCACGGCAGATAATTCCGGCGGGGTGGAGATCCTGGGCGTCGATCCTGCTCAAGAGCGGACTGTGACGACGATCCAGAACGCCATCGTACAGGGTCACTACTTGACCAATGACGTGGAGCGCTCGATCCTCGTCGGAGACAGGTTGGCATCCCGCTTAAAAGCTTCCCTGGGCGATAAAGTCGTCTTGATGGTGCAGGCCGCCGATGGTTCCATGGGAGCCCAGTTGTTTCGAGTCGCCGGCATCTTTCGCTCGGGCGCGCCGGAGATGGACGAAGGAGTAGTTTTCATTCTGCGTTCTGATGCGGAGAGCCTCTTCGCCCTTGGCGATCGCGTTTCTGAAGTTGCACTTTTACTTGGATCATCGCACCAGGTTCCTACGGCGCTAGAGACGTTGAGGAAAGACTTTCGCGGCGATCCGATTGAAATTCTGCCTTGGTGGCAGGTCCAGCCATTTCTCCAACAGTTCATTCAGATCGACGACGCTTTCTTCTACATCATCGTGCTCATCCTCTTTGTTGTGATCTCCATCGGAATCATGAACACGATCATGATGTCGATTTTTGAGCGGGTTCGTGAGTTTGGCGTGATGATGGCCCTGGGCACCAAGCCCCGGCAGATTATCCGGCTCGTTGTCGAGGAAGCTCTGGTTCTCGGTCTGGTTGGGATTGTATTCGGAAGTCTCCTGGGTTCGGCTCTCACCCTCTATTTCGCGAGGCAGGGGATCGATCTCTCATCGTTCAGCGCAGGAGCAGCCGCTTTGGGCATCACATCCAGCCGGGTGTTCAGCGAACTGACCGTGGCCAACCTGCTCTACTCCAACCTGGCGATTCTCGCCGTAGTCGTGCTGGTGGCGCTCTACCCAGCATTTCACGCGGCCGGCCTGCGGCCCGTTGAGGCAATACGACATGTCTGAGCTAGCCAATGCGTTTGTAGAAGTCCGGCACGTGTCGAAAACCTACCGCGACCACGTGGACGTGCACGCCTTGCGCGACGTGACGTTGAGCCTGGAACCAGGCGCTTTCGCCGCGGTAGTCGGGCCTTCCGGTTCCGGCAAGAGCACTTTGCTCAACCTGATGGGCGCTCTCGACCGGCCGGATAACGGAACCATCCACATCGCAGGAGTCGATCTGGTCGCGACACCTTCCGACCAACTCGCTGAGTTTCGCTTGCGCCACATTGGGTTTGTCTTTCAGGCCTTCAATCTGCTGCCGGTGCTCAGCGTTGAAGAGAATCTTGAGTTTGTAGCGGTACTTCAGGGCGCTCCGAAAACCAAGCGCAGGAAGCGCGCGCGGGAGCTCTTGGAAACGGTGGAATTGGCCGAAATCCGCGAAAAACGTCCGAACGAGCTCAGCGGCGGCCAGCAGCAACGAGTCGCAGTCCTGCGCGCCATCATGACCGAGCCGGACATCGTATTGGCCGACGAGCCGACGGCCAATCTCGATTCAGCGAACGCTGCGATTCTGCTCGATATGATGGAGAAGATGAATCGAGAAGAGGGTATAACATTCCTCTTTTCTACGCATGACCCTCAAGTGATGGAACGCGCGCGCCGCCTGATCCGGCTGCATGACGGCGCAGTGGTGTCAGATGAGGCGGTGCTTCGAACTCAGGGAAAAGACTTCGCATGAGACGGATCGCGCTGCTGGCTCTGCTTCTGGGCAGCATCTGTGCAAATAGTCAAACCGCCCGCGACACGACTCCCTTCAAGTATCGGTTCAGCGGCTACGATCGGAGTCTTCTCACAACGTCGCACTCCTACTTCACCGGCGATGCCTACGGCGACAGCCTCAACCGCGTCCGTTTGAGTCTGGATGCTGGCTGGCGGCAGTCTCTTCTGGTTCACCTTGAATACGACAATGAGCTGCACTTCGGAAATCTGATCACTGAACCGGACTTCAATCTGATTCGCCAGCGCCAGGATGCTTCTTACCTCGACTTGCTTCACGTGTGGTTGGACAAGAAACACGCCTATTGGGATACATCGCTGTACCGCGGTTACCTTAGGTTGCGGCACAGCAAGGCGGAATTGACCGCGGGGCGGCAGCGCATCGCGTGGGGCACCGCGCACTTCTGGAGCCCGACGGACGTGTTCAATCCCATAAGCCCCTTACAGATTGAGGCCGATGAGCGCGAAGGCGCGGATGCTGCGCAACTCGCGATACGATTGCCCGGTGAGACTCGCTGGTCGCTCGTATACGCGCCGCAGGGCGGCTTGAACCGTTCGACTGAAGCAACGCGCATTGCGAGAACGATTCACAACTTCGACGTTGCGGCCATGGGAGGGCGCTTTCGCCAAGACTGGATGGCGGGTGGCAATTTCGCCGGCCAATGGGGTGGGGCCGGGCTGCGGGGAGAGTTGACCTACACGGTGCGGGGCGGCTCGTCCCAGGCAAATGCGTTGCGCTTGACCTTCGGTTCGGATTACGCCATCAACAACAAGTGGTATGTGCTGGCAGAGTATTTCTACAATCAAGGACAGCCGCTGGGTTACGTCCCCGGCCAACCCTTCGACCCCTCCACACTCCTGCGGTACACCAACGAGATTTATACCCTTCAGCGACATTTTGCCTCCGCCGGTGCGCGCTATTCCATCACACCGCTCTTGAGCCTGCAGACCTACGCGGTGGTTGACCCGGTAGGGCCGAGCGTAATATTCATGCCCATGGCCAGCTACAATCTGACAGCCAATACTGACTTGAGCGTCGGGGGACAGCTGTTCGCCTCGTCCTCGAGCGGCGAATTCAATCGCGTGCCCAATCTCTTCGACCTCGAATTCACAGTCCATTTCTAATGGAAATGTGGGAGAAGAAACGTGACAACATCGCAGACCGATTCCATAGGCGCATCGTTCCCGAGTAAGATCCAAATGCAAACTAGATTGGTATTGTCCGACACATGGCTACCGCCGTTGCCAGTTCCAGGCGGGCTCGCTGCAAGGCCTTGCTCGTGAGACAAATGCTGGTTAGCGATGGGTTCCTTTTTGTGATGACGGATAGAACCTGTTTACGGGATGGATATTTGCCTGCAGCAATGATCCCCTCGATTGCCTGGCGGACATATTTTTCAAACTGAACTGTGATTTCCATCTTCCGGCTGGGGTAGCGTCCACTGACATTGGGACGTCCTCCTCCTACCCGCCGAGCCGGATCGGCGGAACGGATCTGGCGAACGATCGACCGGCCGCATTCTGGCAGTCGCACGCGCTGGAACCAAGCTAAGAGTTGTTCGTTTCCCAGCATGAGCCATCCTGTCGGGTCACGTCATTCGCGGTGTCGCCCCCTGGCGCTGAAGTTTGAGCACATTCACAAAGCGCACTCCAGCTTCGTTCATCAGCTCCTGTAGCTGGCGTCCATTCTCAATGGCTTGTTGAAGGTCGTGCGCCAGTTCCTCAGCACGTAAATCGAGAATCGTCTTGATCCCCTCCGCCCGCTGAGCACATAGCTGGTGTAGCCCCTCCCAGACTTGCAAGCGGAACAGTTCTTGCGAATACATCTGCTTTTTCTGAGAGAAAGCGACCCTTCTGCAATCGGCCACATCCCGCGAACAGCAGCTTGGAACCAGTGACGGACCTCAGCGGGGCTTTCAGCGGTCGGCATGTATGTAAAGCACGATACGTGGATCGCCTGTCATGAAAGGTAAACGCGGACGAGAAGCAGTGACGTAGACAGCCTGCCGCGAGTCACGCAGCACTCCGGGCCACGCCATGCCTGGAAATCGGGACTCTCTGCCAATTTATCCCAGCGGAGCCAGCAGCTTACCCGAAGGAGATCTGCTCACAACCAGAATTATTGGCCAAGTTATGGTTGTAGGCCAGGGCAATTTATGGTCGTTGTCACAGAAAAGAGACGTGTACGCGCCGGTGCAAAACTAGGCCCCAGTGCGCCGCGTGCGCGGTGCTCTGCGGCGGAGTAAGAGTAGTCCACCGCCGGATTCTGTTTTCGTGAGCTATTGCCCTGAAGGCGTGGTTCATGGAACACCGGAGGGATGTTCCAGGTGGAGATCTACGGGCGTGTACGGCGTGCGGTTCGTGTCGAGGGCCGCCGTCAGCGAGCGGTAGCCAGGGATTCTGGTCTGTCGCGGGAGACGGTACGGAAGATGCTGCAGTACGCAGTGCCGCCGGGTGACCAGCGGCAACGGGCGTTCTCCGAGTTACAGAGCTACTATCTGTTCGCCGATAAGTTTGGCCGGCCGGCCAAGGGCAACGACAAGGGCAAGGTGGAAGGGTTGGTCGGCTATCGCTTCCATTTATGATCTCGCGGCAACCATCATTCGCAAAGATGTTCTTCACGTTTGTGAAATTCTGACTATTGAAAGCGCTACTCGCAGCGAAAGTTCTTGGCGTCTTCAGTATTTCCATGTCCTACGTATTGCGCATGCATGGGATAGGCGCAGAGCGGACGGCTTCTGCCGGGGAAGACCTTTCCAGTGGCAATCACCGACTCGGGGGCCATCCTCTTCTGGACCCAGTTGACGACCGACGTCAGCATGTCGAAGTGGTCCAGGGACGGACCGCCGCCGCAGTGCGCCATTCCCGGGACCAGGAATAGCCGGCTCCACTGTTCCACTTTCTCCGGCCCGCCATTGGCTGCGGTCATTTCCTTGTAGTAGCGCAGCGTGTCGAGCGGCGAGAACCATGGATCGCTGTCTCCGTGAAAGAAGATCAACTTCCCGCCATTTCCTGAGAATGTGGTGAGATTGGTAGATGCAGGCTCCACCAGCGGATCGGAAGCATGCAGCGCCAGCTTGTCCACGTCAATGGTCGTCGCCGTGGTGTAGGGACCGAAGATGCCGCGGCTGCCCAGATTCAGCAGCCCCGGAACGAATCCCTTCATCGTGATGCCCGCGTCATAGAGAAAGCCGGGATACACCTGCGTGCCATACGCGTTCTTCGGCCCTCCGAAGGCCTTCTTGATGGCCGCGACTTTGTCCGGTGCGATGCAGCCTTCGGTCTGTCCTGGCTTGCACGCCAGCACCGCGGGATCCAAATGGCAACCCAGAGGATCGAAGATCATCCCGTCCTGAACGCCATCCAGCTTGTCGCATTTCTTCATCAGCGCATCCATGAAGAGTTTGCGTTGAGCATCGGTGAGAAACTTGTCAATCTCCGGCTTGCCGGCTGCATCCTTCGGCGACGCCTGGTTGTAAGCCCCAGGGATCCACTGGCCAATGGCCAGATTCGACAGCCCCGTCCGCATGGCCGGATCGCCCGACACAATGCCGTTGAATACGGTGGGGAAGCGCTGGGACAGCATCATGCCCTCTCGGCCGCCGGTGGAACATCCAACGAAGTATGAGTACGCTGCAGGCCTTGCATAGTAGAGGTAGATAATCCGCTTCGTCACGCCCGCCACTTCCGCATTCGCCTGGTACGCGAAATCAAGGTACGCCTGCTGGTTGCCCATGAACGAGAAGTCGAACGCGCCGTGCTTCGCCTTGTGCCCCGTATCTGTGCTGGCGACGGCGAATCCGCGCATCAGCGCGGGCTTATCTCCAGCGTAGGAATCCCCGACAGGATAGAAGACGATTCCGTTCCCGCCGCCTCCGCCCTGCATCATAAAGTCACTGTTCCAGGCGCTCGGTGAAGGCAGAGCGACGGCAAATCCTATCCCATACTCTCCGCCGTCCACGCCCTTTCGTGGGTGGATGACGCCCTCAACGCGGCAGTGCGCGGGCAGCGTTCCGCCGTAGTGCGGGTAGGAAGCCGGAACTGTGGCTCCCGCCGGAACCGAGACGGCATTTGTAATTTCGACGCCGTCCATTTTCAGGTTCCTGAGATCCGCGCAGGTCTGCTCTGCCTGCGCACTTGCTGCAAGCGCCGAGCAGACCACCGTCGCCATCAGCAGCCAAAGCCTGTACTGCTTCATATGCCTTCTTCCTTCCCGAGGCGGGTTCGACCCGCCAGCTAAATCGCCAGCGTCACTGGGCGCTCAGCGCAATAGGAATCTGGAAGATGCTGATGCTGATCGGCGCAACCGACAACTTGTGCGGTGAGCCGTTCACGCTGACCTTCCGAATCGTCACCCGCGAGGGCTGCCCCACTTGATCCGCGGCCTCCAGATCTTTCCCGGTCATCTGCCACACGGTGGGCGTTTCCTCCAACCGGGCCCCGGCGACATCGAGGTCGAAGGTGCGCTCCGCATTCGTCGCATTCACCACGGCAATGTTCAGGAACTTATGATCCGGCGTCAGCGCGGCGAACATGTCCAGCGGATACGTTGGACTGCCAGAGTTGGTCTCCGGCTGGTCGCCGCCCACTGGATACTGCGGCGCCGGCTGCGGCGAGTTCCCGGTGAGCGTCACCGGTATGGAACCGGGAACAAAGCTGTCGCCGTAGAGCTTGTGAACAAGCCCGGTGGTGTTGAACACCGCCGCCGTCGGTGTGTAGTCGAGGGTGGAGACGCCCATGGTGCGCGCCGACATCCGCAGGAAATCGGTATGGCGCAGCATCTCGTTGAGAATCATCCCATAGGCCAGCGCCATCTTCAGGTCCGGAGCCCGGTTGAAGCTCCCGCCGAAGTAAGCGTACTCGTCGATGGAGAGAAAGATGTGCTTCTTCACCAACTGCGGGAAACGCTGTTCGTATCGGTGCCACTCCTGCGCCCTCAGGTGCACGATGTTGGCGGGATAGCGCGCAAATGCGAGAGGAGTCTGCTCCACCTTGTCGTAGCCGTCTTCGGTCGGCGCGTCAGGCGGCAGGTGCTTTGCTTTTTCCACGTCGAACCGCTGCCCGGACCGTGCGTACCAGTGCTGCGTGATGCCGGAGAAGTTACCCCAGCAGTGCTCGATCTCGCCGCCGGTCCAGTCCTCCGGCGTGCCTTCCACGGCCTCCATGTTGTCCACATCCTTCGCGCGCATCTCGCCCGTCAAGTCCATCGGCTCCGGCATATTGCCCGAAGCGAGCAAAACAATGGAAGGATCGGCCTTGCGCATCGCCTTCGCGAATTCATTGTGCTTGAAGACGTAATACTTCAGATCGGTGCGTCCCAGTTGCCACGCGCCATACGGCTCGTTGCCGATGTCCCAATACTTGACGTGATACGGCTCAGGATGCCCATCCTTTGCTCTCAACGCCCCCAGCCGCGTGTTCACGGTACCGTTCATGTACTCCACTTCTTCCACCGCCGAATGCGCGTCACCGAAGCCCGCGTTGACCGTAATATAGGGCTCCACGCCAATCAGCTTGCAGAGCGTCATGAACTCGTCCAGGCTTACATCGTTGGGCTGCATAGCGTTCCACGCATAGTCGTAGGTGGGCGGGCGCTTGTCGCGGTCGCCGATGCCGTCGTACCAACTCCAGTCGGAAAGGAAGTTGCCGCCGGGCAGGCGCCAGAAGCCAGAGTGGAGCTGGCGAAGCAGAGCGATCGTGTCCGGCCGGAATCCGTCGACGTTGTCCGCCGGCATCATCGAAACCGTGCCGATGTGAAAATTCCCTGAACCCGTTCCGGTAATCTCGAAGGCCGCGTTGCTGCTGCCAGCTTTCGGCGTGAAGCTGAAAGGATATTTCTTATACGCGCGGGTGAGATCTGCGATGGAGACGGTTTCCCGGCCACTCTCGCCCTCGCCCCAGATCAGCGCGACCTTCACCATGCTGTCCGGAGTGCCGCGTAGCCAGATGTGGCCGACGTACCGCTTACCCTTTTCCAGAGCCAGTCCCGATTGCCGGATGCCATGAGGATTGGAAGCATCCAGCTCGATCCGCGGGCTCTGGTCTCCCACGAACGGCTGCTCCCTGTCCATCGTGACGACGCTGTCCGGACCCACCGGCCGCCATTTGCGCAGCTGCATGCCTGGGAAGCCGCCGTCCTGGGGCGTGCCCTGCGGCTTTGTCTCCGCAGACATAATCGGGAAATAGAACTTGCGGTCATCGATCATCTCCGACCACAGGCTCCGGTAGACGAGATTGCCGATGTGCTCGATGAACATTCCGAATTCGTACTTTGAAAGCGGCGCAGCCGTCTCCGTCGCATCAATGTTGACCGTAAGCTGTTTCGGAATGGCGGGCTCAATGTTCTGACTTGTGGCGGTGGTGCACGGCATCCACACTGCTGCGAAGGCGAGAAGCACAATTCGTGTTCTTTCCAAGGTCACAGGCGATCTCCTGGGTTGGCGTTTCAGCGTCCTGCTGCATCAAAGGAGAAACGTATCCCAGGGCTGGAGCTTATCGCGCAAAGGAAGACTTGTAAAGCGATTTATTATAACGGGGTCGTGCTGGCCTTTTTGGTATGTCCGGCATGAAACTGCGCCAGTGAAAGTGAGACACACTGGTAAGCCTCGGCTCAGATACCGTGTTCAGAAATAGTCATATGGGTTGATTCCAAGTCTCTTCATACGGGAGATGAGAGTTGTGCGGATGATACCCAAGCGTAGTGCGGCGCCATCAGCGCCGGCAACGCGCCCCCTGCACTCGGTGAGTGCGCGAACGATCTCGTCATGCTGCTTCTTCGCCCGCTCGCTTTTCGCGCTCATGCCTTTCAAGGAAGCGATAGTCTCCTTAACGATCCGCGCGATGTTGTCGTCTGTATTTGGTGCGGAGCCCTGCAACGGTTCGTCCATTTTGGCTTTGCGAAGCTCGCCAAGAGGAGCCTCGAGTGACCTGCCGCGGGTCAGGATTACGGCACGCTCGACAAAGTTTTCGAGTTCGCGGATATTGCCGGGCCAGTCCCAGGCCGTGAGCCTCTTCATCGTGACTGCCGGAATTGCTTCGATGCGCTTCTGCATCTGCTTCGCGCACTTCTGCACAAAGTAGCCGACCAGCAGGGGAATATCCTCTCTGCGCTCCCGGAGGGGTGGAATGCGGATGGGAAACACGTTCAAGCGGTAATAGAGATCGTTGCGGAACTCCCGGTCGGCAACCATCTTTTCCAGATCGCGGTTGGTGGCCGCCACAAGCCGCACGTTGACTTTGCGGGTATGGGTGCTTCCCAGACGCTCGAACTCGCGCTCCTGCAAGACCCTCAGCAGTTTCGGTTGGATCTCGGTTGGAATATCACCCACTTCATCCAGGAACAGCGTACCCTGATCAGCGAGTTCCATGCGCCCGACCTTCTGACTGATTGCGCCGGTGAACGCTCCCTTCTCATGCCCGAACAGTTCGCTCTCGAGAAGCCCAGTGGGGATGGCGGCGCAATTGAGCTTCACAAACGTGCGCTCTTTGCGCCGGCTGCGTTCGTGAATGGCGCGGGCGATCAGTTCTTTTCCCGTACCGGTTTCGCCGAGTAGCAAGACTGTGGAGCCGCTGCAGGCGACCGTCTCCACAAGTTCAAGAACATGTTTCAGCGCCGGGCTACGCCCGATAATCTGCTCGAACCCCATCTCGCTGCGGATTTCCTCTTCGAGGCAGAGCATCTCCTGGGCAAGCTTCTCTCTCTGTTCAAAAGTCTCATCGTAGGCCAGAGCTTCACCGATTGCGGTGGCGATCTGGCCTGCAATCTGGCTGAGGAATTCAATCTCGTCGGCTCCGTACGGACGTTCTGCTGTTGGCCCGATCGCCAGCAGATCGAGAGCGCGACCGAGGTTTGCGAGCGGAATATCGCAGCCGGTCTTTGGTTCTCCGTGAAGCAGTGCGGTTGAATCGGTGGGAGCGACGATCGCTGCTTTCTCAAGCACTCCCTGTAACGCGAGACTCTTGCCGATATTGCCTTTAAAACAGTGGTCAGAGCTGGATTGAGATCCTGGATATTGCTGCTGGCCTTCGAATTCGCTCACATTGGGAAAGCGCGCTCCTGTGAGCCCTCCGAGGTCTGTGAGAGCAACATTCGCGGCCATAGTCCCCTCCACCGTGTCGCTTCTGGATCCGAACTGCAGCATGAATGCTCCTTTATGCAGCCTGGGCCTCGTCGAAATAGCGTCCGGTCCAGAACTTGAATGGATTGTTGCGGGATATCATGATATGCAGCTCCTGATCGAGCCTGCTTGCCTCGTCGGAAGACTCGGCGCGCGCGACATTGGCAGCTTGGACTTCCCTGAAAATCTCCCTGATCTCTTCCGGCGTCTTGGGTTCAGAGTGGTATCCCATAGGGATTTTCCTTTCCATGTGCAACCCGTCTTGGCTTATTGCCCTTGCGAAGCGGGCACTCTGCTAGTAGTCGAATTTGGTTCCGATACGCAGCGGCGCAAGATGGTACGCCCAGCCCAGCATCATTCCGGCAATGCGGCAGTTGTCGACACAGGGTGGATCCGTAGAGGCCGCGAGATCCTCGGCGTTTCGGCAAAGGTGACCAGCGATCCTGACCAGCTGCGCGTAGTTGACGACTTTCGTTCGCGTCATAACCGCGAAGTCATGTTTATCGGTGTAATGCTCACTGGGATGGATGTCTTGCATTTTCGTTTCCCTTCTCCAGACCTTGAGAGGACCCACGTGCAGTGCGCGAATGACCTAACGCAAATCCGGGGTTGCCATGATGCCCTGCTCCATTTCCTTTCGGAATACGGTGAGTAGATCTGGCTGCATGACAACATTCTGTAACCAGTTCCCATTTCGCGGAACTCTGCATCGAGGGAGATGACAACCTATGTGGAGGCAAGCGGACGCCTCTATTCGCAGAAAAGACAGGCTTGTTTGAGGGGGCGGCCGGTTTCTTTCGGGTGTGCGAGCTACCTCTTGCGAGGCGTAGGCTCGATGCGTTTCCATCCAAAAATGCGAGCATCGACGGACCATAAACCCGGTCCTAACATTGCCAGCGCAGCACCAAAGGTTGCTACCAGGAGGTAGACCAGCTTCTGGACAGGTGAGGTGAGGAGGCCGCAGATTTCACTGAGAGCGACTATAGTCCCCACAATGGGCGTACATAACCCGACAATAAGAAGAATCCCTGCGGCTGCCATGAGAACGGACACGATTGCCATCGCGGTGGGATGGGTGTTTAGCATAGTAGAAAGTGCACTATCCACCAAAACAACCCCGACAACAAGGCGCATTAAGATGAGACCAAACCCAGGCCAACCGCCAGCGAAATTAGAATACAAGCGTCGCAATGGACGCACCTCTCAAACCATCCATTTTCGTGAATGTTGCAAGGCATTGGAACCCCAAAAGCAGGGCGGATCGGGCCTCTTTCGAGGCATTGGGGGTAAGGAAGACAGGCTAACTGGAGACTATAGCTCGATGATTCCCCGCTTCAGGGCGATCGTGGTGGCGTGGGTTCGGTCGCTGGCGCCCAATTTGGAAAGGATGCTCCTGACCCGGCTTTTGACTGATTCTTCGGTCGTAGAGAGTTCCACCGCAATCTCCTTGTTTGCACGCCCAGCGGCTATCAGTCGCAGCACGCTGATTTCTGCCGGCGTCAGACTGTCGTCCATGGCGTGCTCGACAATTTCTAGGGAAGCCTCGGGACTGACAATCTTCTTGCCTGCAAACGCCGCGCGGATCGTGTCCAGGAGCTCCTTATGCAAAGCACTTTTTAGCAGATACCCCTGAGCGCCTGCCTTGAGCGCCCGGACAATTTGTGTGTCGCTCTTGTAAGTTGTCAACACAATGATCTTCGCGTCAGGGAATTCATTGCGAATGGCAATCAGGGCATCGAGCCCGTTCATTTCCGGCATCTGCAGGTCCATCAGCGTAACGTCCGGCCGATGCGTCCGGAACTGCTGGATCGCTTCACGGCCGTTAGAGGCTTCGCCTATCAAAATCATGTCTGGCTGAATTGCGATCAATGCGGCGATCCCCTCGCGTACGATCGGGTGGTCATCGACCGCAAGAACTCGAATTCGAGCTGTGCCGGTACTCATGGTCTATCTCCTAATTCGGCCATTTCTTTCTGGCGAGCAACTGTGATAGCCAGGAGCCTTTTGGAGCTGTAGCGTAGGCCGTCCCCGCAGGAATGCGGAGTTCCACTTCCGTGCCCGCGTCAACTTCACTCCAAACCACCAGCTTGCCCCCGATCAGTTTGGCGCGTTCCCGCATGCCGGGCAAGCCGTAGTGTCCCCCAGGCTCCTGTCCCGACAGGACTACTGTATCAATGCCTTTTCCATCGTCCCGCACGCGCAGCCGGAATTGTTGGTCGTCATATCTGATTTCAACCTCGACCTGCCGAGCCGCAGCGTGGTGGAAGGCGTTCCGAAGCGCCTCAGCGGCAATTCTGTAAATTTCGTCACGCAGGATGGGATGTAAATTTCGCGCCTCGCCCTCAACCGTGACGCGGAATGCTGGAGTCCCTTGGTTGGCTGGATCGGTTGCGAGTTCCTCACCAAGCGTATTGAGTGCCTGTGCGAGGTCGTTCATTTGGACCGTAGAGGTGCGCAAACCCTGTACCGCGTCTCGGCCCTCGGCGATCGCCTTGGCCGCCCGATCCATTGTTTTGTCCAGTTGCTCCTTTGCCTCCTCGGGACGATCCGGCAGTAATTGGGAAACGATCTGGAACCGCAGCATCAACCCATGGAAGCTTTGAAGCAGTGTGTCATGCAATTCGCGCGCGATGCTTGTTCGCTCACTGACGCGCGCCTCCAAGGTCAGGGCGAATTCGTGGTGCAGTTGCCTCACCCTGATCTGGTAGATTGCCCATACGAGTGCCAGAACGAGAAGTGCGCAAAGGGCGCGGAACCAATTCGTCTGGTAGTACGCCGGGGCAACCGAGAACTCAAGCGTATCGCCCTGCTCGTTCCACACTCCACTGTTGTTGCAGGCGATCACGCGGAAGCGATACCTGCCCGGAGATAGATTGGTGTAGAACGCCTGCCGGCGATTGCCGACGTCCCTCCAGTCGCGGTCCACGCCTTCGAGCTTATAGCGAAAGAGATCCTTCTCTGGCGCAACGAGGCTAAGCGCGGTGAAATCTATCTCGACATCGTGAGTCAGCGCGGGCAGATGCACTTTCGAAGTCTCCGCGCCCGGCAGATTCTGCCAGTAAGTCTTGCGGTCGGCGACGATTTGCTCGATGTGTACCGGCGGCGGGAGACTGTTGAAAGCAAGGTGGCTCGGATCGACGAACTGTATGTCTTCTCGCGTCACATACCACAACTTGCCATCCGCAGACTGCGCGAAAGTTGGCCCCCAGGACGATGGCGCCTCCAGAGGCAATGCGCCGTCCGCCGCATCCCAAACCGTCGTCTCAATCTTATGCGTGGGGTCGGCGATCCAGGCGTCAAGTTCGGCCCGCGTGATCCGAACCAGGCCGCAAGGCGTGTACATCCACAGCGAACGATCAGCTTCCTCTGCTGTCCAGTGAATCGTTTCGCACGGAAGGCCGTTGCTGGTTGTGAGAGTTGCAATCCGGCCGTCTTTGATGCGGCTAAGCCCTCCCTCGGTCGCTGCCCACACGGCCCCGTCCCGATCAAGTCGAAGGCCGGAAACATGCCCCTTACCAAGGCCATCTGCGGCCGTGTAAGAAGCGCTGACCCGGCCATCCTTGAAATACTCCACGCCTCCATCTGTCCAGAATGCGAGCCAGATTCCACCCCGGTCAGAGACGATGACTTTGGCCTGTTGCCAGCGTCCAAGCACTGACCAGGAAAAATTCTCGACGAACCTTCCCTCGCGTATGTGCGAGAGGCCCCTATTCCCTGAGAGCCAGAGGTTGCCCGCCTTATCCCCCGTGATGGAAACCACATCCGTGCTGGGTACGCCATGCACGGCCACAAACCTGCCGTCCTGGAAATAGGCCATGCCATGCCCCGTGAACACCCAAATGCGCCCACGATCATCCTGGAACAGAGTCAGTATGTAATCGTCTGGCAGTCCACTCGACTTACGGAAGATGGTGACTTGTCCTCTATTCCACCAGTCCAAACCATCGCGAGTGGCCACCCAGACGCTCCCATCAGTGGCGGCAATAATGGAATTGTCGCTGTCGCTGGACAATCCCTGTTTCATAGATACGGTAGTAATGGGGAGTTCTCGAAACCGATCAAGTCCTCCACTGGTGGACACCCAGATGTTGCCTTCACGATCTTCGAAAAGGCCGGCGATAATATTGCCTGAAAGACCATCCGCTTTCGTGAATACGTCAGTGCGGCCGCGATACACATGGATGAGGCCCCGCTGGTTGGTTCCGATCCAGAGACCTCCATCGCGGTCCCGGAGCAGCTTATTCGAATCGACGTCGCGATCGGGCATCAGCGCGTTGGAGTTGATAGCGCTTCGAATCGAGTACGCTTCGAGTTTGTTGCCGATGATCTGCCTGAGTCCGGCACCTCGGATGCCAACTATCAACCGTCCATCCTCGGACCGAGTCAAATCCGCGAGGCGCATTCCCGGTGCCGCATACCGCTTTGGCGGGCCGGGCTTCCACCGCCAAAGACCAGACTCTGCGCCGGCCCACAGAGCGCCGGAATTGTCCTCAGCCAGACTCCAGACGAAGGTGCCAAAGGCGCCATCCTGCCCGTAGCAGTGCGTGACGCCGCCACGGATTGCGCAGAGCTGGCCGTGCCGCTCTCCACTCATCGTGGCCGCCCACACAGTTCCTTCACGATCCTCCAGCAGCGCTGTAATGAACTGGCGGCCAAGCTCCGGATATCCAGTTAGCTTGCTCCCATTCCAGCTCACAAGGCCGGCAAACGTGCCGATCCAGAGTGTGCCATCTTTCGTCACTAGCAGACTGTATGGGCTGCTGTCGTTTGGGAAGTGCTGACCCCCAGGTGGTTGCCAGCGAATGAAACGGACGCCGTCGGAGCGAAACAAACCAAATTCCGTGCCGAGCCAGAGATAGCCATCCGGCGTCTGAGCCATCGCGAAGGCCGTGCCAGCGGTAAACCCGTCGCGGACCTTCCACGCGGTGTGCGCGTACTGGCTGATATCCAGCGATGGGTTCAGCCCCAGAACGGGAGAAGACCCGAGCAGAAGGTTGAGTGCGCCGATCGTAATGAGTGCCAGGGCAGATTTCATTTACGACCTCGCGCCACTTCAGGATGCCGCCACCCTTCGTAAGCGATAGCAGGCGTAAGCGTCGCCACAATCGCGGTGTGCGGCCCATTGAAACAAGGCAGAAGCGCTCGGCGATAAGCCATCCTTGCACCTTCGCAGGATACAGTCAGAAACTATCGACCCAGATCAGATGAGGCGCGCTTGTAGTTTACCTCAACCACGGACAACAAGCCATAATCCGGCTTCCGCGGTAACGCAGAAGACTCTACCGCATCGCCATCACTATGGGCTGGATCTGCGAATCTCCTAAACTCTAGTTGCGCCAAGCCCGCAAATCCTCGAGGCGACAGGAACCGGCACTAAGTTCGATGGGATCGGCGACTCGATGTGAATTGGGTCGTAAGCGCGGAGGTACTGACTTTGAAAGTCGATCTGCCCCATCGCGCGCTTGCACCCATTCGTGCGCCGGCGGCAGAGGTTAGTGCATCATGATGTGCCTGCTTGGAAGTCTAATTCTGCGTTCAGGCCAGGTTGGCAAAGGACGCCATGTCGAAATTCAGCGGCTGTTGTGCACGAATTCCCGGAGGAGAACGCGCGAGGAAGTTGAAGAGAGGATACTTTTGTAGCGCTTTTCCGCGCTAGGATGCGCGTGGAATCAGGAGAAGCTGGGGTTGATTCGTCCATTGTTCCGGCGGGAGAAGTCCGGGGCCTCAATAGAGACCTCTTATGCAGGCCAGAGTGGGCTCGATGACGGGAACACGTTTTGACGCGAAACTATCCCCCTACTGTGAGGACAGGGCACATTGCCTCACGATTCACCTGGTTGGTGATGGACCCAGGGAGCCGGGTGGTTAAGTCAGAAATCGAATCGCGATGCGCTCCCATGATGATGGTGACGGCATGAATGCGCTTTGCAACGCGGAGGATGCCATCGCCGGGGCCGCAGGACTCGACAAGAAAATTGGCCGAGCACTTGTGATCAGCGTCAGGAATGAATGCTTCCATATGCGCGAGCACCGATGCTTCGCAGTCGCCGTGCGCCATGCAGTCCTTCTCAGGAAGATGCGAATTATAGGGAGGCACGACGTGCAGCACGAACAACTGGCGCTCGAAATCGTTCGCCAGCGAAATGGCATAAGGAGCGGCATTTTCAGAGGCCCTGTTGAATGCCGTTGCAAAGAGCAACGGTCTTCCCGAATCGGCTGGATTGCCGAGCCAGGGACCGGAAGAGTGCGGGCCGACGGTCAGGACTGGACAGCAGCAACATTTTGAGATCAATTGCGCGACCGATCCGAAAAACAGCCTCGCTATTCCACACCTGCCGTGAGTGCCCACAACAATCAGGTCTACCCGGTATGCACGCGCAAAGGACTCCATCTGTTCATCCACATTCCCCTTGAGAACAATGGGGCGAACCTCAACTCCATTCATCTTTCCGGAATCGACAATCGCGTTCACGAGGTTATTGATATCCCGTTCCGAGGCTTTGGCAGCGAGTTCCACCGCATCCGGGCCGGCGAGGGTAAATCCGAGCGAAGAAACTACGTAAACGACATAGAGAGTGGCCTGATAATGGCGCGCGATGGCAATGCCATGCTGCAAAGCTCTATCCGCCGACTCTGTCAAGTCAGTTGCGACAAGGATTGATTTCAGTTGGAGAGACTTCATCGGAATAGACACACTAGCCACGATGACACCTCGCGAAATGCGTCTCAGGCTGAATCTGTGGAAAGCCAGAAGGCCGACGAATATCGGACTGGCTGCGATTGCACCGTATCTGGCGATTGAACGTAGTTGGCACAAACGACTTATTCATGCAACCTTCCTGGTCGCGTATCGCGAGGTCTGTCGGATAGGATGAGCGAGAGGGGATAGTGGTCAGAAGCCCGAATTGAATCGTGTAACTTCGGCTCAGAAGCAATGAGCGGTCCCTTCGTCAGGATCCAATCGATCGTTTGGGGTCCACTGGAAAGAGACGGTACAGTGGTGGAAAGACTCGAGATTTGAGCGAATGGATTAATGAGCCCGGTTTTGCTGATGGCTGAAAAGGCGGGTTCTTGGTGCAGATTGGCGTTGAAGTCGCCTCCAACAACAGCCTGAGTGTCCTCGCCTTGCTGAGAAACATCTTCCAGAAGCTCCCAAAGCTGACTGTACCGCAGGCCATCATTTCCCCTGCTTTCGAGGTGCACGTTGTACACAATGAGTTTGCGTTCAGGGAGATCGACGTGGCTAATCAGCACGATTCTGCCGCCCAGTCGCCTCTGGAATGGCCTTATGCGCGGAATGAACCATCTCGGATGCCAGAATCCTGACTGACGATGGAACCTGAGAATGCGCGAGTTCAAAATAGGAAGTCGGGACAGCGTCGCCTGCCCATGATAGGCGGGCATCCCGTTGTGTCGTTGGGTAAGCTCTTCAAACTCGCACCCAAACGCGTAGTTCATTGCGAGCGCCTGCGCGATCTCCTGCGCGACATTGCGACCATGAGTTCGCCTGGCGTTCCAATCGACCTCCTGCAATAGAATCAGGTCTGCCGCCGCTCCGGCAAGAAACTCAATTACCTCATTCAACCGTTGGCCGCGATTGATGTTCCAGATGACGATCCTGACGGCATCCGGCCTCGCGAACGGGTACGGCGTGCTCATGAATGATCCTGTTTCGAGTTGCTTCGTCGGATCCATTGACGTTGACCAGTTTAAGCGCGGAGGTTCGATGCGTGATTATCGGTGTTCTCGAACAATTCGGCATGCTTGGGATCGTCAGGCGGGATCAGAAACTCAGCAGTGCGCTGGCACGTGGAAGCGCGCATGTCAGCCCCGTCTTCACCGAGGGAATCTTGTGTACGCTCGGCCAGTGCGAGTACGAGATCGGCCGTAGCCTTCCACGCGGTGTACCAGCTCTGTGTATCGCCTTCGTCGATGACCTTCACCGTCTCCAGAACCTCGCCGAGGTCGGCACAGTTGGACACGATGTATCCCGCATTCCGCGACGTCTCAGAGTGGAACGTCGGGTTGGCGAAGAGATGGCCTCTTGGGTTGACCGATTGCGTGGGGCCCACTTCTGGAACGGCCCCTGTATTCGCCATGGAATTCTCCTTCTGTTTCAATTTGCCAGATCGACTTTTCGGAGCCGCGGTCCGATCTCGTCAGCGGTTCAGACGATTACTGGCTCTGATTCCGGCGGGGCGGGAGTCTTCGCTGCCGCGCGGGATTTTGACGAAAAGGCAAATCTGGCACAAAGGGAGATGATCCACGCGATATTGGCGCCGATTGCGGACATATACAGCGCCAGCCAGGTCAGATTCAACAGTGCGAAGGCCAACAGAGCATAGGGCAGGAAGCAGCGCCGGATGATGAATTCACAATGGCGACCCACATACAGAAGGGGATTGGATGAACGGCTCTCCGCGTTCTTCTGCCAAACTGCCAGGAACTGCTCGGGGTGCTTGCCTGAAAGCCTGCTTCTCTCGAACCACGCGATCAGGATGGTGGCGGCCGCGCCGAACAGGAGCGCTGCTCCCCATGCCCAGAAAGCGCGATTTCCCGAACTGCGCGCCAGGCCAATTGCCATTCCTGCAAAGATAGACAGGTAATAGAGGTAATCGCACGCAGTCTCAAGCCAACATCCAAAATCAGACGCCTGCAGCTTCAACCGGGCGACCTCTCCATCGCAACCGTCAAGAATGCTGGCCCACACCGACAGGACCGCTCCCAGCAGCGTGCTCCAGTATCCACCCAATGCGTACGACACACCCGCCGCAAAGCTGACACCCAGCGTAAACAGGCTCACCATATTCGGTGTGATCGGAAACTTGATGAGCTGGCGGCTGATGGGAATGGAAATCCTGCGATTCATCCTGGCAAATACGCCATCGGTCGGCTTGACGAGCCAGCGGTTGAGTTTCTGCTCGGCGACGATCGAATTTTGCGGCATCGAAATCTGCTGCCACGAGTCTTCTTCCACCAGCCTGAAATCGACGAATGGAGGACCGTGCAAGATTGCTTTCCGGGTGATCCAGCGGTGCAGATCCTGCACGGTCACCACGTTAGAATCGATATCGGCGCCAAGTTCGAGAGCCGCCTCCTGGCCGAGGGCAAAAAGTCCAGCGGGCTCGTTCTCCGTAGCGAGTTCCAATGCGCCGCTCTGCCCATCCCACTCGCTCACCAATCGATGCAGAGCGGGCTGGTACGTGCGATCGCCGGCAACCAAGAGGATACGGGCACCGGCGGAATTCGCGGTTACCCAGCGAAGGATTGATGACAAAGTTGTGCCCACGGCGACTTCCATCCATTCAATGGAATCTGGGAGACGTCGCGTCCTGAGCAGCTCCTGCCTGATTTGCGGCCCCGTGGCCCGGTTAAAAACAACGATGATGCGCTCGGGATGCGTGGCTTGCACTCCCAGAATAGCGCGCAGCAATACGGGCAGTGTTCCCACTCGAGCCAAAGTCGGTTCGAACCAACTTGACCAGGGAAGGCTATTTGCAAGAATGATTGCGATTTGCCCATTGGAAGGCACCTGCGTGAGGTCTTGTCGTTGCTTCTTTACCTGCATAGATCCACTCCCGTAACAATTTCGGTGCTGCCGTCCGAATTTGCTTGCACATTCGATCTGGAATACCATGCCAGGCAAATGACCCCGACAACAGCCCAGAAGATGGCTCTTACCCGGCGGCAGAGACCGAGCGCTAATCCTTGGGCACCGTTGAGGCCGACTAGTCTCCCGATCACCATGTTGCCGCCCTCATAGGTGCCCAAGTTCCCCGGATTAACAGCTCCGATTACGCTGATGAGCTTGGTTAGAGATTCGAGAATGAGTGCGCTAACGAAGCTGGGGTGCGCACCAAGAAATAGGAGTATGAGGTAAACCTCGGTAATTGCGAGGAGGTTGCCTGCAACGTTGAGGAGGAGGGCACCCCAGAAAGCGCCCGGCGCCTGACGATGAAAGCGAAGGAACTCCCGCTCTGCTGACTCAATTACCGCTCTTTTGCCGATCAGCCAATTGCGAAGCCAAGGTATGCGGCCGGCTGCACGCGCAGTCCCGGAGAATAGCGGCCACCCTTTCCGGATGGTTAGCACGGCCAGAACCAGCAGGCACAGGATCGACAGCACGAACAAGAGAGCGTAGAGACGCAACGCTCCTGTGATGACGACTCCGATGATCGCAACAAGGATTCCAGTGACAAGCACGACCGAGCTACTTGCAGTGAAGAGTCCGCGGTCCAGCGTGACGGACGATATCGCGCTGGATACCTGCACTTCTGGTCCCAGCAGAGCCACCCGCGTAGATTCACCGAAGACCAACCCGACAAAGCCGAGTTGCCCGATCGCTTCCGATATTAGGCGCAGAGCCAGCGTGCGCCAGAACGAAACCTTCTTCGCTTCGCCGAGTAGCGCAAGCCGCCATGCACAGGTTTTTACGATGTGTGAAATACCTGCCAAGGCGATGACAACGAGCATCCCCCAGCCAATTGTTCTTGCATTCTGCAGGAGCCTGGATGGGCCAGCCCGCTCAATCAGATAAACCAATAAAACCGCGCCAATAAGCACTGCGAGAATCCGGAGTGCGGAATTGGCTCGCGGTCTCGGTCTAGGCATATGCCGACCTCGCAACCTGCTGCATCGGCCAGGAGTGCATGAAAGAGGAATTCCGTACACAATCCAACGCAGCCGGGGTATCGACGTCTTGCCAGTATGCTCCTCCAATGTCAAAGCTCTTGAAGGTCCGGTTCTTCCCCATGGCCCGCAGGCCATCCGAAAGAGAACAATTACCATCAACCATGGCGCGTTCGAGCCAATCGAAAAGCACGGGCTGGCAGAGGAACATTCCTGTATCCAATGCGTTGTAGCGCTTCAGATTCTTCCCGATTTCGACAATGCGGTCCTCTTCAAGCCTCACTTTGGTTGCATCGTCCAGGTCAAAGACGCTCTCGATTTTCCGATCGACCCCGAGAATGACCTCATCTCTACCCAGCGGCTGACGGAGCAAAGCACCGGCTGTAGCTGGTTCAAAGATGTGGTCTGCCATCAACAAAAGGAACGACTGGTGAATCAGGTCTTTCGCGCACAGAACGGAGACTCCATTGCTCTTCTTGCGATAGTCAGGATTCTCAACCCAGGCAACATCGACGCCCGCGAATGGCCGCTTCTCGTACCACTGTCGAATTGCGCCGCCGCGATAGCCAACTACGATAACAAACTTCTCGATACCAGCCTCGCGAGCACCGGACATTATGTGCTCCAGCAGCGGCTTGCCATGAAGAGGCACAAGGGGTTTTGGCAATTCTCCAGAGCAGGCGGCCAAACGGCTCCCGTTGCCCGCTGCCAGAATCAGAGCCAGTTTAGTGTTTGACATAACGAGCCTCCAAAAGTTCGTTGTTTGTATCTCTGTCTGCCTTTGCTGACCGCAGCAAGTAATCGAAATAGTGAATGTCACCCTCTGTCTTGCCAAAGGTCCGTGTCTCGCTGATGGCGGCGATCGCTTGAGCGATCAGCGGAATCGATGCGCCGGCAAGAAAAGCAAAGATGGGAATGAAGAGTCGCATAGTCAAAACTGGAATACCAATTTCCCGCGGTATTCTCTCCAAGCGGGGTTATAGAAATCGCCAAACCTCGCGCTGGCGATGTCGTTCTGCACGTCGCGGGGATTATCGTGATTGAACATATTGAAGACGGAGCCGCCCGCGACCAACTTGATGTGTTTACCAGCGGCGTGCAGCGTGACAGGCCGGGTGACCTGCAGGTCGCAAGAGGAAAACCAGGGGAACCGCCGATCATCGCGCGGACCGATGTATTGGCGGTACTCGTTTTCGACTGAATAGGGAAAGCCAGTGTGCAAGTCGTACACCGGCAGGATGTTCAGTTTCCACGGACCGGCAATGGTGGGCCAGATCAGGAAGCGATTCGGGGCGTCGAAGGGCAGACGCGCCCGGGCGTCGGGCTGAATCACCGCCTGCGGATAGTTCCCGATGAAGAGGAACGGGTCGTTCAGATCGCCGTAAGCCCGCGAGTGCACATACGATGCATTCACAGTCGCGCGAGGAACCACATAGCGCCCTGTCACTTGAAACTCGCGGTACGAGTCACTGCCCCCGTTCGATAACGACATCACACCGGTTTCCGTCCCCGTCAGGGGTGACACCACAAAATCCCTGGCGGTGTTGCGTTCTTCGTAGCCTGCGCTGGCGGTGAATCTGCTGGTGAACTGCCGTTGCAGCTGAATGTTCCAAGATGTGCTGCGCGGATTCTGCAACCCGCCCACGATGCGGTTGACAAAAGCGGTCGAGGTGGAGATTTGGCCGGTAGAGTCGTACATCGACACTGTACGCTCCGGCAGATTTGGGAACGCTGGAAGCATCAAGGGCACGCGATCGTAGAAGATTCCAACTCCACCACTGAGCAGTGTCTTGCCGTCACCTGTAAGTGTCAGGAGCATGCTGCCGCGTGGCGCGACGTGCGTAGAGCCTGTAACGGTATCGCTGTCCAACCGCAGGCCCAAGCCGAAAGACAGTCTGCTTAAGGGCGACCACTGATCGAAGAGATAAGCCGCGGTCTCGTTCTGGCCGACGTTGAGGGAACCAGGGGGGCTGAACGTGATTTGTTCAATCATCGTTCCCGAGGAACCGATCAGTTCGAGCGGGAGAAACGTCTCCGACCCGCTGAGTGAAGAGTGAGAGTACTCTACACCGGTTCTGATTTGATGAGTGCCAGCGAACTGCCGAGGCGCAAATTGATAGCTCTCGTCAGCGTCGTAGCGGGCGGTTCGACGGCTTTGCCGATTAAAGAATCCACCTGCGGTGGTGTCTATCATCAACTCGTATGGGTCGTTGCTCTGTGCGTTGATGTCGACGTCATACGTCTTGTAGCTGAATTGCGAGATCAGAACGCTGTCGTCTCCGGTTATATACCGGTGCTGTCCATAGACCTCGTATCCTCGTTGACGGAAATCCGTTGTGGATGGCTGGGGCGTAAAGGTATTCAGCCCCATGTAGTCCAGTTTCTGCGGATAGATTGTTACCGATACGGTGGCCGTCTGTCTGGCGCCGTGAGTGAGATCGAGTTGCGTATACGAGTTGAACCCTTCCAGTTTGGTATCGCGCTGCAATGGGGGCAGGCTGTTTACTGGAGTCCGTATGAATCTGTACTCGAAGGACTGGGTGAATGCGGCCCGGTCTTTGAGAATTGGACCGGTGAAGGTCATGCGCGGAGTGGCTGCCCCAATTCCCGCGATGGTGCCGGCACGATCGCGCCAGCGGGGAACGATGTTCTGAATTGAAAAGTGATACTTCTCGTAATTGCTCGTTCTTGTCTCAACCGTTGAGAGGGCTCCGGTCAGCTTGCCATATTGTGGGTCGTATGGATTTGAAATGACCTGAACCGAAGAGACCACGTCAATCGGCAGGTTGATAGCTGGACTGCCGGAGGCTGGATCGGTCACGTTGGCGCCATCCACCAGGGCCCCACTCTGGGTGCTGCGAGCGCCCTTCATGTTGATACGACCGTCCAGACCAAGAACCACGCCTGGAACCACGGGAAGCAAACTTTCAAATCGTTCGTTTGCGTTGGGTGCATCGGCGATGGTTTTCTCGGAGATGGTCGCAGAGGACGTTGAAACGTCTGTTTCGTTCGAGCTTGCTGTTACAGTAACTGAGGTCTTGACCTCAATGAGTTTCACCTCCAGCGGCACTTTCACATCGGCTCCAGGTGCCACAGCGACTGTCTGCTCTGCGTGCATGCCGGGAAACTCGGCTTCAATTGTGTATTCGCCGGGCGCGACTTTGGAGAAGCTATACTTTCCGTCTGCATCGGCCTCGGTTTCGAGAGTCGAGGAGCCCTTCAATACAACCTTTGCGCCTGGCAGTAAGGAACGCCCCCCGGAGTCCACAACCAAAACAGTGCCTTCAACAGTCCCTGCCTTCACAAAGCTTTGCCCGCGTGCAGAAAGAGGAAAAAGCACGCACATGGCAATCAGAGCCGCAAGCAGGAAGATGCCGCTGGGTTCAATCTTCCCGATTGCGCATGTGCGCTCATCTTCCGGATAAACAAATCGCATAAACACGTCTCGTCCTTATCAGGCACTGCCTTCGTTGCCACCTGGGTAATAGCAAGAGGGTTGCCAAACGTAGACCGAGCACAATCACTTAAGAATCAATGGGAAGATCGGGAGGATCGACATGTGAGTCGAAAGTGTCGATGACGAACGAAACAGCTTCGTCATATGTGAACTGGGACGAGAAGCGAGCGGACCCATCGGGGAACAGTGGTTGCGGGTGTGCAGCGCTGACCCATCGGAAAGAACCAGCGCCCGCCTTCATGGCGATCGTGCCGGATCACATGCTTCCTACGAGCAAACGAAAACGTGCCTTTCCAGAGGGATGAATTAGGACGTTCTATCAAAGGGTTGTAGTGCTCGGCAAGAACCTCCGGATCGTAGCTGATCTCCATGGCGCTCACAGTCCGGGATTGATTTGTATGGCGCAGGGAACAAGGCGAAGAACGGCGACCTTGGAAGTGAGTTTCATGATTTCCTTCCGGCGGGCGCTCCATTCCTTTCAAAGAATCATCGGACTGAATCATCGGATCGCGGCTCGAAGAGTTCCCTTTGCCAGTTCCGTGTCATCGACACTGACAGATTGCGGCGATTGCGGTTGTAAGATCTGATAGGGTCCGTAATCGATCGTCATCACAGCCTTTCCGCCGATGCGAACCTTTGTTTCGCTT
This sequence comes from uncultured Acidobacteriaceae bacterium, assembly GCA_963716385.1. Classification (GTDB taxonomy): domain Bacteria; phylum Acidobacteriota; class Terriglobia; order Terriglobales; family Acidobacteriaceae; genus Telmatobacter. The sequence continues at coordinate 3,194,407 of OY970305.1, read as the reverse complement.
TGAACCTGCTGCGGGAGCCAGAAGTCGCCAATTCTCGAACATGTCTGGTGAATCAGGGTCTGCGATATCCAGAACGAAGGATTCTTCGAGGGCTGCACTTCCATCCTGGACACGGCACCATCTGCCGCATCCACCCATATCTTCCCTCGATACAGGTACGGGCTGCCCGAGACGGGCTCGACCTGCAAAACATAGGACGGCCGCCCGTTGAGCATCTCGCTTCCAATCATCTGGAACTTGTAATTCGCCGGCGACAACGCGTGGGCGCCCCGATCGAGGAATGCGTCCCTTTCGCTATCCAACGCCCGCTTGAGAACTTTTTCACAAAGCGTGTGCGAGCCGCTTTGGGATACGATCCGGAAGTTCTTCCCGGAAGCGGCATCATACTGGAGCTCCACGTCCATCTCGGCGGTGATGTGCTTGAAGAACCCTCGATACTCGACCTCGTAATGACGCAGTGCGTGGTAGCGCTCTAGCGCCTTTGCCTGCGTCTGATTGTGGCGCTCGATGGCCTGCACGATCTCGGCAGTATCCGGTATCGCAGGCGAAGGAGCGGGGGGGCCGTTCTGCGAAAAGGACCAAGGAACGAAAGATAAGAGCGCCCCCGCAAGGAGTGTAAGTTCGCATAGACGTTTACAGTAGCGCAAGTTCAAGGTTGAACTCCTTCCTGACTTGTCGAGGAACTCGCATCGGTGCCCATAATTGGCCACTCAGGCTGAGTTTCCCAATCGCGCGAGTCTGGTAGCACAGTAAGTTCTTTCTGGTCCGTGATCAGGCGCGGAAGTGGAACGGTCGGTGTTCCTCTCTTCAACTGCTCCGCATAATGCTTCAGGAAGTAGTGCATGGTTTCGATGCGAATGCGAATTGACGCCAGAGGACGATTCTCATCGAGATCGCGGAAAGAGAAATGCGGCTTGCCGGACGCGGCAATGATGCGCTCAATCAGGCGGCTGATGAAGGCATCGTGCCCGCACTTGAAGTTCGACAGCTCCACCGAGATGAGATTGGGATGGCGGGCCACGAATTTCGCGGCCCATATCTTATGGTTGGAGTTCGCCGAAGAAGTGCTCTTCCATACATCCGAGATGTCGAGTGGAGAACGGATAAGACCGGCCTTGATATCCGGACCGAAGAGGCGGTCAAGCAGATCCGGATCGAGCGGCAGCAGGCCTTGCGAAAAGATGGGATAGCCGAGCCGATGAAGCTCTTCGAGGATGCCCTGATTCAGGCCCGGGTCATGATGATAGGGCCGTCCCAGCATGACCAGCCCGACCTGCCCGGTACGCTCCAACTCGTCGAGCGTCAGGCGAGCCTGGCCCCGGAAGTCCCCTTCAAAACTCGAATGTGCAGCAAACGCGGCATCAATTGCGCGCGCATTTTCTTCCCAATCGAGGTGCAACAGTTCCTTCCAGCATTCGAACATCTGGTACTTGAAGAGATCGCGGTCGGTCAGATCCAGAACCGGGTTTAGGTACTGGACACCCGCCTTCTGGAACCAATTTACTTTGCGGTAGAAGGCAGCTTTTACAGCTTCCGGTGTTGCCGAGCCGGACGGGCATGCATTCGAACCCGCACAATATTCGAGAGGGGACGTTAGTACGTCGAACATCGGGAAAAAGATTGCGTCGAGCGGTTCCTTCTGGCAACGCTGGAGCAGTTCGTAAATGTGGGCGAGGGCCACTTTGGAAGGAAAGCAGGGATCGATCGCCGAGAAGCCAGCTGCCTCCTGATATCTCTCCGGAGTCGAATAGTGCGAGTAGCGCAGGTTTCGCGCGGGAATGCCGAGGTTGACAAAGTACGCAGAAAACAGCGGCGCGTAGACATAAAGATTGAGGACCCTGGGGATTCCGATCTGGATCTGCGCGCGACGCTGCATCTTCGATCTGGCCCTGCCCGAGAGCCGCGCGGAATGATCTCGATTCGAGATCGAAGCGGCAGGAGCGCCCTGTACTGGCAACCATACCTTCTCTGCCGCCGACTGCACGTAGTTCGGTGAGCTTTGACGCAGAGCATACCAGGTTTTGCCAATCTTCCTTAATTCGTCTGCACTCTCTGCCTCTCCTCGCTCGCAGGTAGCGATGATGACACGCTTTGCGTCGTATGCGTTGACTGCATCGCCGCTCAATTCCACAAAGGTCCGCAAACAATGGTTGTTGCAGAAATGGCAGCGCGTCGATTCATCGCGGCGAATGGAATAGTTGAGCCGATCCAGAAACTCAAATCCCGGGAAACTGGAGGCACCTTTCGAGCGAATAGCCTCTGCCGCTTCCAGCGCGGCGCCGATAGCGCCAGCCTCGCAGCAGTTCGGATGAACCACCACCTCTGGAATCCCCGCTCCGTGGTAATGCTTGCGGATAAAATCCATCTCCGCTTTGACGACGGCAAGATTCTTCTGCGTTCCTCCCTGGAGTACAAATCGACTTCCGAGAGAGGCGACATTGGACACTCCGGCCACGTAGAGAAACACGTTCTTGGGAAGAACCGTTGCCAGGCCGGCGAGGATCTCCTCAGGCCGCCAGCCCTGACGCTGGAAGTTGACGATGTCCGACTGGAGAAAGACGGCGCATCCATAGCTGAATTGCGGTATGCGCCGCGCCTGAAATGCGACATCGGCAAAGTCTTCCACTGAGATACCGAAGGATTCCGCCGCGGATTGCAGGAAATACCCGTTGCCTGCCGAGCACTGCGTGTTCAGCTTGAAGTCCTTCACGGCGCCATCCTGCAGGACGATGATCTTGATGTCCTGGCCTCCAACGTCAATGATGGCCTCCACGCCGGGGAATAAGCGCAACGACGACTTCGCGTGCGCCACGGTTTCCACCAGGGCGACATCTGCGGAGAGAACCTTCTTCAAAAGGTCTTTGGAATAGCCGGTCGTTCCGAACCCAAGTACCTCCACCGGCCGCACGGGCATCCCAAGCTTACCGCCCAAATCTTTCAGAACGGCGATTGCATCGGTAATGGGATCGGCCTGGGAAAGACGATACGAGCTGGCCAGCACTTCTCCATCGGACGAGAGCGCGACTGCCTTGGTGGATGTCGAACCGCCGTCGAGGCCAATGCAGACTTCAAGCTTACGATCGGCTGGGGTTGGCGCAGGTGATGCGGATATGGAGTAAGCCTTGCGAAAGCCCTCCAATTCGACCTCATCGACGCACAAGCCTCCTGTTCCGGCTTTGCTGTCACGGGAAGTCTCGCTTTCCCGGATGTGCTGTTCCAACGTCTGGGTGCCCAGGTATTGCACCTCTTCTGTTTCTGCAGCTCCGAACAAGATGGCTCCCATCGCGGCGAAGTACTCCGCCATGGGAGGCACGGTAACCAGAGTCTCCGCGGTTGCACCCTCCGGAAGGGCGATCTCCTTACGCTTCCAAAGACCGAGCAGCCCTTTGCGCCACGCGGCTTGCAGGCCCGGAAAATAGGCGTTCGGGCCGCCGAGCAGAAGCACATCGGGCATCAAGGTGTTTCCCCGCGTGAGCACAGAGAGATTCTGCAGAACGATGGCATGAAAGAGAGATGCCATCAGATGGCTCTCGGGAACGCCTTGTTTCTGGAGACCCGTGATGTCGGTCTCAGCGAAGACGCCACACTTGCCGGCGATGGGATAGAGATGGGCGTCCTCATACTTCGTGGTGAATAGCTCTTCGGAAGAAACATGTAATTTGGCCGCGATTCTTTCGATCACGACGCCGGTGCCGCCGGCGCATTTGTCGTTCATCGAAGCGATCATTTTTCGCCGGCCCGGGATCGCGCTCTCCTGAAAGACGATCATCTTCGCGTCCTGGCCGCCGAGTTCGATCACGGAGCGCACATTCGGAAACGATGTCTCGACAGCCTGGCTGACGGCGGCAACTTCCTGAACGAAGCGCGCGCCGAGAACTTCCGCAAGGTGAAGTCCTCCGCTCCCCGTCATGAAGACGCGGATGCCTTCATCTGCCATGCCGACTTCGCGCTTCGCCTGCCGCAGTACCTGTAACACCGCTTTCGCCTGCTGGCCTTCGTGGCGGCGATAGTCGTGGAACAATGTTTCTCCGGAGGGCGCGGAACGAACAACGGCTTTAACCGTCGTCGATCCGACATCAAGACCCACCAGAAACCGTTGCATATTCACTTCCCCTCTCTCTACGGCCAGACCGCCGTCTACTCCATGTTCCCGGTCACGCCCTGGAATCCATGCGCGGCCTGCTTGAGGAGCCAACGCAGCACGCGGGCATCGTTGTAGCAGAACGCCAGAATATGATTGAGCGTTGAGAAGCAATTCGGCTCGCATTCACGTTTCATCGCGCACAGTTGCTTTGAATCCATCCGAGGCGCTTCGATCGTTCCCCAGTCGTGATTGGACGAATACGTAGGGAAGCACGGCGCCAGCGTGCCATCAGTCCGGATGATCATGCTGTTCTGTCCGGCCCGGCAGCCCCATTCTTCGAGTTCCTTGTTGATGAACTTCTTCATTTCGGCAAGACGCGTCACGGAGTTGACCATGTGCCAGCCGCTTTTCTGCTTCTCAATGAGCCAGTCGATGAGTTCCCCGATTGCTGCATGATCCTCAGGGCGGATAAACACCGGGTTGTCATCGAAGTGCTTGAACTCGGAGTGCTCCATCATCGGCGTTTCGCAGATGTGGTAATCAGTTGCGATGTCGTTGTCGCGCGCCAGTTCGGTCAACATGCGCACATCCTCGAGATTGTTGCGGCAGATGTTGATGTTGAGAAAGACGGAGTAACCGTATTTGTGCTGCTTACGGATGAGGTGATCGAAGTTCTTTCGGATCGGCACCATGGCTTTCGGGAGGCCAGGCTTGAGATCCCAGGCGTCCACGGCCAAGTTCACCGTTGACACTCCCGCATCCGCAAGGCGGTCGATGGTGTCCGGCTTCATCAATCTGCCGTTCGTGGGCAGATAAACCCAGAAGCCTTTCTTGGTCGCGTAAGAGATCACTTTGTGTGCGAACTGCGGGCGAAGCAGGACTTCTCCTCCCATAAGGGCGAGAACCCTGCAGGTGGTCGAATGCAGCCAGTCGATCGATCGTTTGGCAACGTCCTCGGTCATGCCGGCGACGTGATTGTCGTAGGCCCAGCAGTAGTGACAATCGAGGTTGCATTTCGACTCAGTAAACAGATAAGTGATGAGCGGGTGGAACTCACCAGGCAACATGCGCGAGCGGAAATAGGGGAACATCCAGCCCCGCATGGAGTGGTAAATCTGCGGGATCGTGTAGCGGCGCGTCCCGTCCTTTGGGAAATAATTGGAATCCGGAGCGTTAAAAAGCTTAGGATCCCGAGGAAAAACGGGATCGGGAAGAGGCTCGGGAATTCCAGTCGGGGGAGGAGGCAACTTGGAGCGTTCTCCTCGTTTCAATTGCTCGTTGGCGTCCTCGCTCAGACGAAGCGTCGGAAACGTCGAATCAGTGTTTGCAAGCGGCCGCGGAAGATCGCTCATGGGGTCATTCTCCTTTCGATGAGATAGGGCCGAGAGCCGGATTATTTGATTGCTGTTCGAACCATGTCCAGGAGCGCGTCCGCTTCCTCCGGCCCTCGGACATCAGCCGATCGGCATACAATACGAAATTTGCGGCGGTTGAAACCACACCAATCGTGCGTGGAACCGGGTGCAGAGGATGGCGCAGTTCGGGATAATCTGCGACAAATTCGCGGATCTCCTCGATCGAGCGGCGCGTGGATCGAAGGACTTGCTCAAACTCGCTCGAGGCCTTCGCCCTTGCCTCGGAGAGAGCCATCTGTGCACGGCTGTACGCATGAATTTCACCGTCTGCCGAAGTCTCGACGGGCAGGAAGCTCACTTCAGGAAATCGCTCAACGAGGGAGGCTTGTACGCCGTCAGATTGTACCGAGGGGAGACAACCGAACGGCTTCAGTGCCAGCACCATATGGCACATCTTCTTTTGCGTGTAGTAAAGAGTTTTGGCGACCTCGAGGTGTCCCTCGCCTCCACGCACGCGTGGATCGTAGAATGGCTCGGCCAACCGTGAGAGTTCTCGCTGGGAAGCGAGATGCTGAGGGGGAAATCCGAGCAGCTTCGCCAGACGGTGGAAATGGTGACGATAAATGCCCGCTCCGGCAGTGAAGCCGAGGCGTTTTCCGTATGATGCCAGTCGCGCCAGAACCGCTTGCTTTGGAGACGTCCAGGGAGCCGTATAGCGGGCCATCTGTCCGCGCTGGGCTGCATTCGCCTTCCTTTGCTGGAGCAGGTAGAGAATCCATGTGCTGATCGGCTCGATGGACACCTCAGCTCCCTCCTTTTCCAGGAAATCCAGCATACGAAAGTTTCCATCGCTTTCGGTCATTTGCGCCCAGAACTCGCCGATGACCTTGACGACTGGCTTCACGCGCAGCCAGTCCACTTCGACCTCACACAGCTCGCGCGACACATTAGGAAGAATCGTGGTCAGAGCGTCGCCGTATAAATGAGTCCAGAACTTCATCGTCCGGTTGGGAACGAAGTAAGCCGGCGACTCACGCGGCGGACAAAGTTGCCGCGGCAGAATCTCATCCAATTCAAATCCGCGATGGGTCTTGAAGTGCTCGGCGATGCCGCCGGTCATGCGCGAGATGGATCGTTCAGTGGCCCCAGTCTGCAATTCAAAAGGCTGGATTCGACGCTGGGCCGCGTTCAGCAGATCGCCGAGAATGAACGCATGCATGGCGTTGAAGCCGAAATCCACCGAGAACTCAAGACCACTGTGGCCTGTAGACGCTTGGATACCATGATCCTGCGAAAACGAGAGAACGCGGAATCCTTTGAATCCGGCCGCCGCCAGCGCAGTACGGAACTCCGCTTCGTACATGCCGAAGCGGCAGGGTCCTCCGCAGGCCGCTGTGAAATAGACATACTTCTTCACGATCTCCGCGGCACTAAGTCCGGAATCCTGAAGGCAACGCAGATACCGGAGCAGATTGCCCACCGTGAAATAGACCGGATTGCACAGACCGCTTGCGCAATACTCCTGCGCGATCTCGTGCGCAGCCCGATCGGTTTCAGGCAGACGCTGGCATCTGTATCCAGCGCCGGCAAGCAAACCTTCAATCAAACGCTCGTGTTTCCACGTCAGGCCGCCGAAGAGGATAGTTACGGAATCGCGCTCTTCCGCAGTAAAGGAAAGTTCCCGAGGCCGCAGTGGCGAAGAGATACCCACCTCATTCGACGCTCTCTGAGGTGCGGCTCCGGGAATGACCGGGTGAACCCTCAGCTCACTCATATTTCAGCGGCTCCACGGGATAAGGGTGCGCTGCACGATTTGCCGGATATGCCCCAAATATAGCGCCCATCAGAATTGCGGCAGTGGGCCATGTGACCACAGACCGGCGCATCGGGAGGCACTCTCGTTGTTTCTGTTGCAACACTTCGCGTTTTGCCAATGAGATCATCGAATCGTCTCGCAGACGGAATCAGACTTCATGCCGCCTTGTACGGATATTTGTAACGGCTGCCCCGGACTTTTTCATTGCCGCCGAAAGGGTCCATCTGGCCCTTTGCAACCGTGACTTGGCAGCTGCGGGGTGCATTCCGAGCACGCCTGCTACCTCCTTGATTGAGCAGTCATCCAGATCGCACGCTTCCCATATGAATCGATACTTCGGGTGCAGTTTCAAAGCCTCACGCCGCAACAGGCCGCGGAGTTCGCGATGAGAGTAATCCTCTTCCGGATTCCGGCGCACATCCCGGAGGCTTCTCATGCAGAATCGAGTCTCCTCCCCTTCTTGTTCGTCAAGGGCTATCCAGCTAATGTGTTTTTCTTTCCTTTTATTGGAGATAGCTATATTGACAACGATGGTGCACAGCCAGGTAACGAAGCGAGACTCCCTGCGGAAGCTTCCAATGTTTCTGACGGCGCGCAACATCGCCTCTTGAACAAGGTCGTGAGCGTCCTCAGCATTCGCGCTATAACGGCGCGCAAAGCAGTGCAGCATAGTCAGGTGGCGGCCGAGCAGTACACCCAGAGCGCAGCAATCCCCATTCTGGGCTGCGATGACGAGTTCTTCATCGCTTCGCTGTCCACCGCCACCCTCTTTGGCCTCAAGCAAAGCTCCAGGACTCAATTCGCTTGCGAGCGCCGACTGCGGTTTATATGCCAACGGCATCGCATCCTCCACATGCGCCTGGGATCGGCGCCATCGTCATTGTCATGCAGAACAATCGTCCTCGTTCCGCCTGCTTCTCTTACCCTCGAGCGTGACCAGGCCCGGATCGCACGTTCCTTCTGATCCTTCTTCTGGCTGCCACCGACGTTTCGAGCATCGACGCATTTCGGCGTTCCTGCTCTCCCAGGACTGCTCGATCTTGACATGTAGCAATGAGGATGCCAAATCTCGCGATGGATCATCCCCTTTGTTTTCAGCGTCTATTCCAACCAACGAACCGCAATGTCGAAACTGTCGTCGTCAATTTCGCATTTTCCCCGGACACTCTCGCCGAACCAGCCCTAAGCGATGACCTTGCTATGTGCGCCAGCATCTTTCTCGAAATCACTGCCGCCCCTGTGCCTCTGGCGACGCAAGTCATTGTGTTCGGGACTGATTAGGCAGGCATGAGGCGAAGGTGTATGGACGCGTCCGACACGTGCTTGTTGCTGAATGCTTGAGCCGGAGGACGATGGCCTTGCAGTTTGGCACCTATTTTGCTTCAGAGTGAGTATTGCAAAGAACGCAGGAGGTATATCGATGAATGCGGAGATGATTCTCGCAGGCGCCCAGTTTCTCGGTATGGTGCTAACCTTCGCGCTCCTTCACAGAGCCCGGCGGCTTTTAGTTGGGTTATGGTCAACAGAACCTTCTTGCCAATGCCTACCTACCGGGAGCGACGTGGAACAACCAGCTGAAAATAGCGGGATATTCAGAGTTTAGGAAAGGCAGAGCCGAGCAATGGCAAGCACTGCAGCGCAGGTGACATTCAACAGCGGATTGAGCAAAAGCACTCCGCATCTAGTGTCGAGCAACTGTGGATTCCAGTCCTGGGCAACGAATACTTCCCTGGGTACGCTGCCGGCAAAGGCCTTGCAGGAGCTCGAATCGATCATGTCCATTGTGGACTACGATGCCGGCGGCATCCTGTTTCTGGAACAAGAAACGCTCAGCCAGGTATTCATGGTCCTTGCAGGAGACGTTAGACTGTCGCTGCAAGACGTCGGTGGCAGGAAGCTCACCCTTCGGATTGCAAGGCGTGGCGCCGTACTTGGAGTGCACTCCGCATTATTTGGAAGTCCCTCAGAGTGGTCGGTAGATACCCTCTATCCGTCCAAGATCGCCTTGATCGATCGTGACGACTTCGTCGGTTTTGCGCAGAGGTATCCAGAGGTATATCGCCTAGCGACTGTCGAGCTCCAGACAACTCTCAGGTACGCATGTGAAACGCTACGTATCGTGGGGCTGTCGTCTTGTATTCGTAAAAGATTGGCGTCGCAATTATTAGCATGGGGAGAGCGAGGCATCAAAACTGGAGACCAAACGCAGTTTCGCATGGCTCTGACCCATGCTCAGATCGCGGAGTTCATCGGCGCGGTGCGTGAGACTGTCACGCGTGCGCTGATAGCCTTCAAACAACGCGGGCTGGTGGAGGTCCGAGGCAGCATGCTGAGGATCCCCAGTATGACAGCTCTCAGGAAGTATGCGGAACGCGGTTAGTCAACTTGGCCTGTGCGCAGCTCAAGGACTTGGGCACTTATGACTGCGTAGTCATCATCGCGGATCACAGCGACTATGATCACGTGCGAATAACCAATGAAGCCCAGCTGTTGGTTGACGCCCGCGATACTACACATGAGATCGAGTCTCCGAAGATTTTCCGCTTCTGAAAACTTCGATTGCTCGATTTTCTCAATTCCCAATCTGGCTAATTCAAGGAACATGCGCGTCGCAAAGATTCTTGATGAGGCACGGAATAGCTAACTTCCATTTCGCCACCGCCGTCTGCCTTTAGTTCCTCAGGTCGGCCCGCGCAGGCAGTCGATGAGCCGCTGAATTGACGTCGACAGTTTCGACAGGGCCAGCGGTTGGCGGTGATCACCTTCTGAAAGCAAGGAAGTTGACGCATCAGAAGTTTGGCATTCCGCTTGCATGTCTTCCATTGCGTGAGGATAGCAATGATGTTGTGGAAATGCCTGCTCGTGATTTGCCTAACAACGGTACTGCCAGCGATGGCGCAGGACGTTGCAGCTCCCGAACCGCAGATCGGGAGCATTAGCGGTACCGTACTTGACGTAAATGGCGGTCTCGTACCCGGGGCCCTCGTCACGCTCCAATGTCTTTCCCCTTGCGAGAACCAAACGGCAACGGCGAATGACACCGCGGCTTTTGACTTTCGCGATCTCAAGCTCGGAGTTCCCTACCAAGTCCGCATCACCGTGAACGACTTTGAGGATTGGACGTCTCCCGCCATTGTCCTCACCCCAGATCGCTCCGTCTTCTTCGTGACGGGAATCAAGCTCAAGGTTGCAGACCCGTCGACATCGGTTACTGTTTATGCTTCCACGACCGATATAGCCACGGAACAAGTTCACCTCGAGGAGCAACAGCGAGTTTTGGGTTTCATCCCCAATTTTTACGTTGTGTACGACTCGCAGAACGCCGCGCCACTTACCCCAAAACTGAAGTTTCAGCTCGCGATGCGAGTTTCCGTTGATCCGGTGACCCTAGCCGGAGTGGCATTCATGGCCGGCGTCAAACAGGCCGCTCACACCCCCGACTATCAACTGGGCGCCGAAGGATACGGCCAGCGCGTTGGCGCCGAAGCCGCCGCCGGATTCAGCAACATCCTGATCGGTGGGGCTATCCTTCCGTCGATCCTGCACCAGGATCCACGCTACTACTATCAGGGCACAGGAACGACAAGATCGCGCCTGGGACATGCCTTGGCCAGTCCATTTGTTTGTAAGGGAGACAACGGCCGGTGGCAGCCGAATTACTCGAGCATTGGTGGCGATCTGGCATCGAGCGCTCTTATGGAAACTTACTATCCGCAATCGAATCGGGGAGCGGGAATGGTTTTTGGACAATTTGCCATTAGTACCGCTGAGCGCGAAGTGAGCGGGATAGTGCAGGAATTCGTCCTGCGCAAGCTGACTCCTCACGCGCAGAAGGCGAAATGACTGCATCCGCTGGGAAAAGGTATTTGAGGAAAGGGGGATCACATGAACAGGGACTCACAAAGGGAGTCAGAGCTTGAAATGAGATGGTGTTCCAGCATTGCAGCAGACCAGCCGAAACATCAGCGTCCGCAACTGGTGATGAAGTGGATTTCCATCAGCTTTGCTGAATCTGCGACTGAGCAATTGAGGACTCGGAGATGAATTATCGCAATGTATTTTATGTCGCGGATGATTGCCGGAGAAGGTACACAGCACCACACACCGCTCGCCGGGCGCCCGCAGAGGATCGGGCCAGGCTGTATCTCCTCTCCTTTCTGCTAACCGGAGATCGCGCCAAGGCAGAGCGGTGTTTTGTGGCCGGTCTTGATCTGGCTGCCGAAGACAATGCAGCTTTTCGGGATTGGGCGCATTCCTGGGCTCGACGCATCGTCATTCACAATGCATTTCGACTCATCGCGCCACATCTCGAAACAAAAGGTCACGGCATAGACTACGGATGGTCACGATGACGTTACCGCAGAATACGTCGGCTTCTTGACGGGCAATGCTCCTTGCATTCGTCCATCCAGCAAACTTATAGGGGAGGATCACTCATGCGGTTTCAAACATTTATACGCAGGCAGATCGACGGCGATCGGACAGAGTTGTTTCCATTTCGACCGGAGCATTACAGAAAGGCTGGTATCCCTTACTCGCCAATTAGCGGCATGCCAGTCCTGGAAGCTTACGAAATCGTGAACAACTTGAACCGGAATCAGACTGAACATCAATTCGTCTTCTATCTGGCGGCTTAGCGTAATGGGCAAGTTTGTTGATAAGCATTTATTCGATGAGAGCTGGCTTCGTGCAGCAGAGGATGGCAGTCTGCCAAGGTTAGCCTTTCAGGATCCCCGCTTCTCGGCGATTCTTGCGCTTCCGGATTTTGAACGCTTTGTGTATGTCCTATCGGTCCTCGAAGGCTGCACAGATCAACAGTGTGCCGCTTTGCTGGGTGTTTCACCGCGGCAGATCGAAGAGGCGCGGCTTCGTGCGCTACAGCATTTTTGGAAACGTGGCTGAATGCGGAGTCCCGGTCCGGCGGCTCCCGGAGGCTATGCTCGCGTAGGCCGGATAAAAGACCAACATAGGCGGCTCTTGAATACTTGGAGCCCGCGAATTGCAGAAAGGCTCATGGAGAATACGATGAACTCAAAAGCGAATGCTTCAAACGGCAATGCCGTGGTGGACTCTCTTACGGAATTAGCGCTGAATCTGGACTGGTCATGGAGTCATACTGCGGACGATCTCTGGAAGCAGCTTGACCCGGAGTTGTGGGGACTTACTCACAACCCATGGGTGATATTGCAGACGATCTCCCCCGAGAAGTTGCAGTCTGTGACCTCGACTCCCCAGTTCAAACACGCCCTGGGTCAGGTTCTGGAAACAAGGACCAAGCGCGAAGAAGCGGCGAACTGGTTTCAGCGTTTCTTGCCGGAAGCCCCACTCAGCCGCATTGCATATTTCAGCATGGAATTCATGTTGAGTGACGCACTTCCCATTTATTCCGGCGGGCTCGGCAATGTGGCCGGTGACCAATTGAAGGCAGCAAGTGACCTTGGCCTCCCCGTGACCGGCATCGGCCTGCTGTATCAGAGAGGCTACTTTCGGCAGCGCGTCAATGAAGAAGGCATGCAAGAAGCAGTCTATCCTTTCAACGAGCCCGGGCAACTGCCGATCCGGCCTGTGCGGCAGCCCGACGGGGAGTTGTTGCGCGTTGCTGTCAACTTACCCGGATTGCGTATGTGGCTCCGTGCCTGGGAGGTCAAAGTGGGGCGTGTACAACTTTACCTGCTAGACACCAATGACCCGGCAAACCCACCAACGTATCGCGGCATTACAAGTGAACTCTACGGCGGCGGGCCCGAGGTGCGGATGGCCCAGGAGATCGTGCTGGGGATCGGGGGATGGCGCCTGTTGCGCGCGCTCGGGAAGCAACCCGAAATTTGCCACCTCAATGAAGGTCACGCTGCGTTTGTTGTACTCGAAAGAGCACGGGACTTCATGGAGAGTCATGGTGTGCCGTTTGACGTTGCTCTTGCGGCAACCCGCGCGGGAAATCTCTTTACTACGCACACCCCTGTGGAGGCAGGTTTTGACCGATTCGCGCCGCAGGTCATGGACATCTTTTTCCGGAGTTATGCCGCCGATATTCTGCACATTCCAATCGACCAACTGCTCGCCCTCGGTCGTCAAAACTCACCGGACAGCTCGGAACCTTTCAACATGGCTTTATTGGCGATGCGGGGTAGCGGAGCAGTCAACGGGGTGAGCCGGCTGCATGGACAGGTGAGCCGAAGGATCTTTCATAACATCTTTCCCCGCTGGTCAGAAGCTGAAGTGCCCGTGGGATATGTGACGAACGGCGTTCACGTTCCAGTCTGGGATTCTGAGCACGCCGACAGTTTATGGACGGAGGTGTGCGGAAAGCGGATGTGGACGACCCATCTGAAGGCAAATGACCTGATCAGAGAACTTGGCGAAAGTGTCCGGCAGGTTTCAGATGTCCGCCTTTGGCAGATGCGTTCGGCTTCGCGAAAATCCCTGGTCCACTACGTCCGCAGACAACTGGCGCGCCAAATTGCAGGCCAGGGTGGACGGCCCGAAGACATTGCCAATACCAAGAGGCTCTTCGAGCCGGATACACTCACGATAGGCTTCGCGCGCCGCTTTGCCACCTATAAGCGGCCAAATCTGTTGTTGCATGACCCCGAACGCTTGTTGGCTATTCTCACGAACAAAGAGAGGCCGGTACAGTTGGTGATCGCCGGCAAGGCTCACCCCCAGGACAGCCCGGGGCAGGAGATGATTCAACGTTGGATCGAGTTTATCCGCCGTGGCCCGGCGCGGTCACACGTAGTGTTCCTTGCCGACTATGATATGCGAATGGCCGAGCACCTGGTGCAGGGTGTCGATCTCTGGCTGAATACTCCGCGCCGCCCGTGGGAAGCCTGCGGCACCAGTGGGATGAAGGTGCTGACCAATGGTGGTCTCAATCTTTCCGAACTCGATGGCTGGTGGGCCGAGGCGTACTCCAACGATGTGGGCTGGGCGCTAGGGGATGGCCTCGAACACGGAGACGACCCGGCCTGGGACGCCAAAGAAGCAGAGCAGCTCTACACCCTGCTCGAACAGGAAGTTATCCCGGAGTTCTACAGGCGGGACAGTTCGGGTATTCCTGCAGGCTGGATCGCTCGGGTGCGCGAAAGCATGGCCCGACTGACCCCCACGTTTTCCGCTACCCGATGTGTCTTGGAGTACACTGCAAAGTATTATCTTCCCTTAGCCGCGGCGTATCTGCGCAGAACGAATGACGGTGGCAAATGTGCAGAGAGTCTGCTGCGCTGGAAGCGTCATCTCGCCGATCATTGGTCCAGATTGCGATTCGGCTCCGTGCGCACTGAGAGCACGGGCGAACAACATCACTTCGATGTTCAGGTCCATCTGGACGAAATGGACCCTGGCGCGATCCAGGTCGAACTCTACGCCGACGCGGCCAATGGCGACGAGCCCATTCGGCATGTCATGGTTCGTGGCGAATCCCTGGTCGGCCAGAATGTCTGGCGATACTCCGCGTCGATTCCTGCTACTCGCCCGGCAGAAGATTTTACGCCCAGGATCGTCGCTTTTCACCCCGAGGCATTTATCCCCTTGGAGGCGCCTGACATTCTCTGGTACCGGTGATGCGACAAATTCCTGTTGTCGGAAGCTGAAGTCTTTTGCTGCGGAGTTTGGGTCGAGACTCTTCTATTCAGGGCCCTCCAGGTTGATGGATCGCATGGCCGGAAGGAACCGGATCGACCCGCGCTTCTTCGTATGTTTTATGTGCGCACAGTTCGTCGTTCGATTCGGAGGAATGTCGACGCTGGCGCCGCACTTTCGACCTCGACTCTTTGGATTTCAAAACCGGCTATGAAATCACTACTTTAGTCTGTCAGCATCTTTGGCATTCCAGTTACTTGCTGTTGATAGAAGGGGCGAACTCATGTTGAAGATATCCATCGTCGACAGCGGCACGCAGCGGCGTATCGTTCTTGAAGGTGCGCTGATTCCCCGTTCGGTCATAGATCTGAGGACCGCCTGGTTGAGAGCCTGCGCCGGAAGACAGCAGCGAAAAATCGTTCTCGTGTTCAGAAATGTCACTTACATCAGCGCAGAGGCCGAAGCGGCTCTGTGGGACTTAATCAATCGGGGTGTCAGATTCTCGTCGGGAGGAGTACTGAACAAGCACGTTCTTCAGCAACTGAGCAGGAAAAATAGACCCAGGGAATCGGCGCGCATTTCGCCGTCAGTCGCCAAGCAAGAGCTATGAAAGCGTACTTCAGATACTCAGGCTGCCTGCTCCAGCCTTGCCCAGATCTGGGCCATATTTCTCTCGGGCATCGGAACGCCTGCCGCGAAAGCACACGTGTGCCAGAAGGAGAACGTCATGACCAAGGACCTTCTTGCCTTTCCTGTTGACCGCATAGCGGCAGCATTGTCCTGCGTATGGTTCACGACCGCAAACCCTGCCCATCCGCTTGCATGCAAATGGATCGCGAGGGATGAACTGGATGCCAGCTTTCGACCTTCATTCATTGCGCGTCCGCACTTCTTGGGAAATTGCGCTTGAATCCGAACACAATTGAGGAAAATAATGAAAAATCTTGCAGTGCTGACCAGTGGAGGGGATGCCCCAGGAATGAATGCCGCTATTCGAGCGGTCGTTCGCACGGGGCACTCACGAGGAGTCCATACCTGGGGTGTGATGCATAGGTATTCGGGCCTGATTGCGGCAGATTTCAAGCGCATGGGCCCGCGAGATGTGAGCAGCATTCTCCAGCGCGGTGGGACGATCCTCGGTTCGGCACGCTGTCCGGAGTTCAAAACCGACGATGGCGTGGAACTGGCAATCCGGCGCTTGCGAGGCGCAGGGATCGATGGGCTGGTGGTCATCGGCGGCAATGGCTCTCAGACCGGCTCCAATGCGTTGTGCAAGATGGGATTTCCGGTGATCGGCGTGGCCTCAACCATCGATAACGACCTGTACGGTTCGGAGGTCACGATCGGTGTAGACACGGCCCTAAACGTCGCATTTAACGCGATTGACAATCTGAAGATCACCGCGAGTTCACATCAGCGTGTACTGCTGGTGGAAGTAATGGGGCGCAAATGCGGATTCTTGGCGCCCACGACCGGCGTGGCCGGAGGCGCGGAAGCGATTGTCATCGCCCGAAGTAGATCTCGCCCCGGAGCAACTAGCCGATCCCATCTAGGACGTATACGAGCGTGGAAAACCGCACGCCATTGTCATTGTGGCAGAGGGTGCGAAATACAACGCTCAAGGTCTGTGCCAGTATTTTGAAGAGCACGAACTTCTGCGCGGGTTCGAGTTTCGTTCCACGGTCCTGGGATATGTGCGACGCGGAGCGGTGCCAACATGCAGGGACCGCTTACTCGGCACCCGGCTCGGCGCCGAGGCGGCCGAGCGCATTATTGCGGGAGAACACGGAGTCCTTGTCGGGGTGGAGAACGGCGCGATTATCACCACAGCGTCGAAGAGGTGGGCGTGGGTAAGAAGCCGCTAGATCTGTGGTTCCTCAAGGCGGCTGACGTGCTGGCGCGGTAGTCATTCCGCGGAGCTCTCACGACGTGCTCACTGGTGCAACTGCACGCGCAAACAATGCAATACCACTGCTGAAACTACCAGCCTGGGTGACTCCCCGGCAAAACCGGGGAGTCACATTCATTAGCAAGCAGGACCAAAGGTCCCAAGAACTGGAACTGCAATACACGCCCTCAAAATCGTCCTTTGAGTTGGAGGAATATCAAAGCAGCGACGCCAGTTTCAATCTGAAGTATTGAGTACGGTCAATCGCGCTGCGGTCACGGCAGTCTCCGCTACAGGCGTTCAGAAGCTTCCTAGCATCAGTCGGAACCGCGCTCTCCCATTCTCATCAAAGCTCAGCTCGAATCCTGTTGCACCAACCTGTGTCGGAAAGAAAGCGCCAATCGATGCGCTTTGGTGTGTACTCCAGCCTGCGGAGCCGGCATCAAAGCGACCCGCCTCATACCAAAGCGCAAAGCCGGGATGAGAGGAAACGTGCCGAATGGGCCGGCTGTGCAGAATTACACCGGAGCCAGTGGTCACGAGCGTATTCGCATGAAATTCCTGGTAACGAAATGCAGCCATGTCGGTTTGATCGCCCGCAATAAACTGATCGAAATAGTTAAGCTTTCGTCCAAAGCTCGTGCCAACATTGTTCGTCGCGAATAGAGTCAGGTCACGATTTAAAGGTTGAAATTTGCTAAAGTCTGAGTGAACGAACGGATAGTCTCCGGCACTTCGCAGGAAATACCCTGCCTCCCCTTCGGAGCGCGTACCGCGCGTGGGCAATCCACCCGAGTCCTGAGTATTTACGATCCACTGCGCCTCTGGAACTGTGAATCCACCGCTGCGTGATGTGATGCCGTCAACGACCACTGCGCGACTGTACGAATCGTATCCGGCGCGGCCACCGAGCCGAAGCTGGGCAAAGCGCCAAGTTCCGATACCGGCGTAAAGAGCCCCGCCAATCCGGTCTCGGGTGTCGCTTTCGCGGTGCGGCCCTGTGTAGCTGTTGAAATGTGTTCTTCCGCCAAAGACCTGAGGCGCTATAAAGTACTGGGTCCCGCCGAACGGATTGTAAGCCTCCACCTCTAATGTGGGATCGTAGCCAAGATTTGCCGTAGTCAAGATTTGAGCCTTGTAGGCGTTCCTGGGAATCAGTGCCGTCGACAGCCTCACCCCAAAGCGCGATGGTTCACCGGGCGATAAAGAGTATTGCCCAGAGACGCGCGCCAGAATCTTATCGGTGGGGCGTCCGGCGAACTTGACTTTGTAGCCTCCCAGACCTGAAACCTCCTGCTGCCATTCGTAGGCCGCCCCAGGAACCGCGGTGGCGGCGACTATGCCGGACAAGCTATTTTCCAGTTCCTTTTCCGATATGGCCCTATCTCCAATGGTGCGGTGAATCTCGGCTTGCGCATTTCTCTGGAACGACGCATCCGGACTTGAAACAGCGAGCACCCTGCCCCTGTTACTCAAAGGCCGGATTTTTGCCTTGCGCTGGGCCAAATACGCATTCCAATCCTGCTGTGGGAGTTCAAAGCGGGCAAGCTCAGAAGCGTGAGCCTTGGCCGCCTGGTACCCGGCTTCGATGATTTCGCTCCAGCGCCCGTAATCGGTTGCAGAAAAACGCTTCGTATCTACAGAGATGACCAGGTCCGCCTTTGCCAGCGAACGCTGCTCGTTTTTCGCAACAACAAGAGAGATGGTCTGCTGCATGACATCGGTCAGAGACTTGAATTGGCCTGGATTCACCTTGGGAGTCTCAAAAGCAACTGCAATCACAATCTTTGCTCCCATATCTCTAACGGCATCCACGGGAATATTATCGAGCACACCGCCGTCAACCAGAACCATACGGTCCAACTTAACCGGCGTAAAGACTCCGGGCAAAGACATTGTAGAGCGCATCGCGATTGGCAATGAGCCCTTGGCGAACACGACTGAATTACCACTCACCAGATCGGTTGCGACGCAGCGGAAAGGAGTCGGCAGTTGATCAAAGTCGCTGACGCCGGAATACGCCATCGTCAATCGGCTGAGTAAGAGCGATAGGGACTCGCCTGGATTGAGACCGGTCGGAAGCGAGAAACCCTTTCCGAACCGTAGTGTCAAATCGCCAAATGTTCGATTCCACCTTTGCTTCTCTACAATGGGTTGGTCTGCGAATGGCGGGCTCGGATTCAAGAGGGCATTCCAATCGGCGCTTTCAACGGTAGCCCTGATTTGTGATGAATCCATGCCGGTCGCATAGAGGCCTCCGATGAGACCTCCCATGCTGGTCCCACCAACTTCATCAATGGGAATATGATGCTCTTCGAAGTAACGAAGCACACCGATATGGGCCAGTCCGAGAGCGCCACCGCCGCTGAGCGCGACCCCGATAGAGGGCCTCTCCGTTTCTGCGTGCTGTTGCGCTGCTGCTGTCGCAGAAAGCAGAAGGCACACTCCAAGGTGACAGCACGGAATTGCTAAGAATCGTCGCATGACGTCTCACTGGCGGCCAAGCGTGCGCTCGAGTTCACCCTGCGCGATCGCTCGGTCCTTCTCGGCATCAAAGAATTGGGCCTGGGCCTGGGCCAACTGAGCTTCTGCTTCCCGGAGCGCTGACTGATTTGCCGTGCTTGCATGGACTTGATCCGCGGTGATGCGAAGGCCTTCTGTGGCGGCCTTGACTTGCCGGCGTGCCGCGTCCAGTTCGTCTTGGGTGCGATTCAGCTTTCGAACTTCCTTTTCGATCTCAATGCGCATCAGGCTTTCAGCATGGTGGACATTCTCCTGTGCCTCAGAGACCTGCGCATGACGTTCCCGAACCAGCCCAATGCGTTTGCCGAACTCCGAAATCGTAAACTCAGATCGGAAGCCGACGACTTCGGTGTTATCCGGCAAAAGCGGCGTCCCATTCTGATGAATGTTCTGCACGAACCCGGTAACGTCCGGTATGAATTCCGCGCGAGCAGCGTTCAGTCCTGCGCGGGATTTTTCAAGGGTATGGCGCGCTGATTGGAGGGTAGGGTTGTGCGCCAGTGCCTCCGTTTCAAGATCCTGAACCGAATTGGATATCTCGGGGGAAGTTCCGGGAGCTGACGGCACTTGTTCTTCCTCCGGCACGACCAGTGCGAAATCGGTGTCCAGCGGCACACCGAGCAGGTCGTTGAATTGGATGCTCATGTCGTCGATTGCATCTTCCACTGAGCCGAGCGCATGTCGCGCGGTTGCCAGTTGAGCTTCTCCTTCCAGAACCTTCGCTTCGAGAACCACCCCGGAGGCGACACCCCTTCTTGCCTCATCCAGAGATTGCTCTCCAGCCTTGATACGCAGTTCCAGAGCGTGCTTTTGTCTTTGCGCCGAAAGAATTTGATAAAACAGAGTCTTAACATTCAGCGCAACTTCGTCGCGGGCCTGTTGGAGATCAGTGTGCGCGCCTGCCGCATCCGCGCGGGCCACGGACACGCCCGCGTGGATCTTGAACATCTGGGTTATCGGCTGCGCCGCCACTGTTGTTGTGATGAATGCATTCTGTTTTCCCACCTTGATGTTAACGTCGTTATTTGGGATCGGTCCCGTAGCTGCGTAAGAGCCGAGTGCACCCTTGTCGATGGTAAGGAATTCAGACTGGTTGAAGTGTGTTGCTGCGCTTTGGTTGGTGACAACCGGGAAATAATTAGCTCGCGCCTGGGTCACACGCGCATCCGCTTCTTTTGCTTTATCGCCTGCCATCTTCACAAGGGAGTTCTGCTTGGTGGCAAGCTGAACGGCCTCGTCGAGTGTAATAGACCTCGTTTGCGCCTGCGAGGGCGTAGCGAACAAGAGAAGAAGAAGAAGGAGTGGCGCGGCGATCGCGGCTTTCTGCATGCGCTTGCTGTGCGCCACGACAAACAGAACCGGAATCGCCACAAGAGTAAACACCATAGACCCGACCAGGCCAAAGGCAATGACGCTGGCCATCGGAGACCACATAGTCGACCCGGAAAGAATCATCGGAACCACTCCCACTGCAGCCGCCATTGTTGTAAGGAAGATCGGGCGCAACCGCCGCTCGCCGGCTTCAAGTGCGGCTTCTTCAAGAGTCGCACCCTCCGCAATGCGCTGGTGAATGTATTGGATTAGGATGATGGCGTTTCTCACCACCAGTCCTCCCACGCTGACAACGCCGATGAAGGCCGTGAATCCAAACGTGTTCCGCGTCAGGAACAACCCGAGAGCCGCTCCAGGCAGCGCCAGCGGCAACGCCGTCATGACAATGAGCGAATCCAAAAGCGTACGGAACTGGAAGAGAAGGATCAGGAAAATAAGCATGATGCTTGCTGCCAGCGCTACCTTCAACTGGCCGAATGCCTCTTGCTGATTTTCGTATTCACCGCCGTAATCGACTCGGTAACCGGGCGGCAGGGGAATGGCATTGATTTGTTTGCTTGCGTGATTCAGGATTTCGCTGGCCAACTGTCCTTGTGTTGGAAAGGCGCGTACGGTCAGCGTGCGGACTCCATTCCTGCGGACGATCCTACCAAGCTGCCATTCCGGTTTCAGTGATGCCACGGCGTCCACCGGAACCCTCGCACCGTTGAACGGTGAGATGACATACATGTCTCCCACATCCTGGAAGTCGCGTCTTTCTGAGGGGTAAAGCCGCAGTTTGATATCCAGCTTACGATCGCCCTCCCAGGCAGTTGCCGCAGGCAGACCATCAAAGCCGGAAGCAAGTTGATTTGCGATCGATTCATTGGTCAGGCCTAAGCGATTCGCAACTTCATCGCGCACGTGAACTCCGGCCTCCAGAACTTCTCCGTGCCAGTCGGTGTTAACGTAGGTTGCGCCTGGTGTATGCCGCAGAATGTCCTGAACATTGTTACCGATCGACTCCAGCGTGGCGGCGTCGTCGCCAACGATACGGACTTCAACCGGGGACTCCATGACATCTCCCTGTTGGCATTCCTTGACGACTACCATTGCTTCCGGAGCAGCATCCCGGAGCTTCTCGCGTAACGCATACACCAGTCCTGGTGTTTTATGGACATTATTGGTGTTCACGAGTATCTGAGCGTAGTTCGGAGCGGGAATTTGCGGGTTGACATTGTAGTAGAAACGGGGGAAGCTTGCGCCAATGAAGCTGGTGTAGTTCTTTATCAACGGCTCACGCGCAAGGACCGCCTCGATTTGACGCACGGTCTCATCCGTGCTCTCGATTTTCGTTCCTTCGGGTAACCATACATCAATGACAAATTGGTTTCGTTCCGCTGTGGGAAAAAGGTGTTGCGGCACAATCGTCATAAGACCAACACTTGCCACGAACGTGATGACGGTGGAAACGAGAACGGTCTTCTTGTGCCGCATCGCTTTGCCAATGATCCGGTTATAGTCTCTCTGCATATAGTCGAGAATGGATGGTTTGGCGGGTGTTTCCGAACCCTCATGGCCGCTGCTCTTGAGTCCCGTCCGGATCAAAGCTTTCGACATCATCGGCGTTAGGAACATCGCAACCATGTACGAGATCGACAGCGAGAGCGCGACGGTGATTGGAAGAGCGCGTATGAACTCGCCCAATGCGCCGTTGAGAGAAAGGAGCGGGGCAAATGCCGCGATGATGGCCAGCGTGGCAGTCAGGACTGGAATGGCCATTTCGCTCGCAGCCCGTTCCGCGGCTTCATCAAGGGGCACGCCATGATCAAGCAATTCGATATAGTTATCGACAATCACGATCGCGTTATCGACGACCATTCCGAGCACGATAATGAGGGCGGCAATCGAGACTTGTTGAATCTCTACGCCAAACAATGGAAGGGTGCTGAAGGTCATCGCGATTGAGGTGGGGATGGCGATCGCAGCGACCAGCGCCACCCTGAGAGGCAACAGCAGGACGGTCACTGCGATGACCGCGATGATCGCTATGCCGAACTCCTTCATAAAGTCCTGGACGCTTTCGGCAACCATCTTGGGTTGGTTTGCAATCAGATCAAGTTTGGCGTCCGGCGGAAGAGTGGCCTGAATGCTATCCAGCTTCGCCTGCAATGCCTTGCCAAGATCCTCAATGTTATAGCCCTTGTTCATTTCGACGGAGAGCAAAATAGTTCTCTCTCCATTGATTCGCGCATATTGGTCAGGATCCTCGTAGGTGCGGCGAACTGAGGCGAGATCCCCAATGTAAACGGGCTGCCCCGTCGCGCGCGAGACGTCGACCATGGTCTGACGGATCCCGTCGACCGTATGAAGTGGATCGCTGGCATCGATCGACGTTTTATTGCTCCCGTAGGGAACGCGGCCTGCGTAATCGATCGTGGTTCGCCCCTGAAGGGCCTGCATCACCTGAAGCGGCGTGACCGCATATTGCGAAAGCTGTGCACTGGATGAATCGACCTCGATCTCCTCGGACTGATCTCCGATACGATGGATCTTCGATACGGCAGGAATGGTTCGAATACCGGCTTCTACCGTCCGAGCGTAGTCTTTCAGTTCCCGGTAGCCGCGCGATCCGCCATGCACAGCGACTAGAACCGCGACGGTATCGCCGAAATCGGAGTTGACTATCGGCCCTTGGACGCTCGCGGGAAGGTCGGTGAGCTTGAGCTGGGCCATATCGAGGCGCAATTTTGACCAGAACTGATCCGAGTTCTTAACCCGCTTGTTCAGCTCGACGTTGACGACCACCATGCCGTTCATACTCGTCGAGTAGGTCTTTTCGCGACGCACTTCCGCAAAGTGGAAAAGATGCTCTTCGATTTTGCGAGTAACCTGGTCTTCCACCTCCTGGCTGGTCGCGCCTGGATAAAAGGCCACCACAACGCCAGAGCGGATCGTGATGTCCGGATCCTCGCGGCGCGACATTCTCGCCATCGAATACACCCCGACGAGGAAAACGACGGCCGACAGGAATAGTGTGACTTGGGGATACCGTAATGCGGCGCGGACCGGATTCATCGGCTGCCTCCTTCAATCTTCACGAGCGATCCCTCACGAACATTTTGCTGGCCGTCCACGACCACCTGCTCATTGCCAGTGAGGCCGCTGCGGATCTCCACGTCGCTTCCGATCATTGCGCCAACGTCGACACGGCGGTCGTAGACACGATTCTGGCCCGGAGCCAAAACGTAGACCGTCGTTACACCCCGTTCATCGCGGACGATCGCAGAGCCAGGAATCGTGATGGCATTCAACTGACTATCTCCGATCAAACGGGCATCGCTGACCATGCCAGCGAGCAATATGTGTGTCGGATTGGGAACAACGATCTTTGCCACGTAGGTGCGCGAAGCGGGGTCGGATGCCGCAGCGATGGCTTCAATGCGCCCATCAAACTGCTGTCCGTTCAGAGAGGGAATAGAAACCATGGCGTGGTCGCCTACGCGTACCTTTCCAACCTCGGTCTCAGGAATTCCAACTCGCACTTTGACAGGGTCCAAATCGACAACAGAGATCACCGGAACACCCGGAGCGACCGTCACTCCCTCATCGATTTGGCGCATTCCGATTAGGCCAGAAATTGGGGCGCGCAACTGGCAATCAGCCAATCGCTTTTTCGCTTCCTGCATTTGCGCAGTTGCTGCACTCAACTGTGCCGAGGCGGCTTGCTTGTCTTCGACACGCGTTCCGCTCTGCGCCATGTCATAGCGCTGCTGCGAGGCAAGATACGCCGCTTCGATCTTGTGGAAGTCGTTGGCTGGCAGACTTTGATGGTCGTAGAGATACTTGAGGCGCTGGTATTCGTCCTGAGTGCGCTCGAAATCGATACGCGCCTCCTCCAGCTCCTGATGCCTTAGCCCCGCTTTCGCTTTCGCGTTCTCGGCTTTCGCTTCACCTGCTTCACTTACCGCAGCGTCGTACGCATTCCGGTAGTCCGCGGGGTCCAGATCCGCCAGGATCTGGCCCTTGGTCACCCGTTGGCCTTCCTCGACATAGACGTGTAATACGCGGCCGCCAACCTGGAAGGCGGTTAATGCCGTGATATTTGCTTCAACCGATCCACTAACTGCAACCGACACAGGCTGCTGGACATGGTGGGGAAGTTGCAGGCGCACGGGTACCGGCTGATCCGCAGGGTCCTCCAGCTTCTGATGACATCCAGCCAGCAGGAGAAGTGGCGTGCAGATAACCGCAAGAGCCCGTTTAACGTGCGGAGACACAGTCTCACCCGAGCAGCAGAAAACATTCATCTCAGTACCTTTCACAAATCAAGTATTGTTCCGATGTTGGTCCGGCCGTGGTTGCAAACCACCCAGACCTCGCGCGCGTCTTATACGCCTTTGCCGTCTTGACTAGAGCAGTGTTCCTGTCCGGCTCCGTGCCAAAGCGCTTTCAACAGACAGCGATCGACACTCTCCCATTCGCATGTGGAGTGCCAAATCGGAATAGACTGCTAATTGCCGTAGAATGAGGTGCACAAAAGGCGACCTCGGGATGGAAGTTGTCGAGAGTCGCAAATGTCGATGCAAGTTCGACAGCAAAGAACCGCGGCTTTTTGGGGATTGAGCCCCTCGACGCCTGTGGGTTTAGCACCCACACTTGCAACCAGATCAACCAGTCAGAAGCGACCGGTGCGCGAGAGCGCCAGGGTACGAAGACATTCGCTGGTCAGGTGGCTTTTTCGAAATTTACTCCACGGAAAGGTCAAGGCCTTTCGGCTGGAGTTGCCGATGCGCTCCCGTGTGCATAACGGAGTCTGACCCAGGATGGTTCTTCGATTAGGTCTGTCGGAGCGCCCCTCATCCAGATCGCGTGGGCGCCATACTGCGATACTGTCTAATTGAAAACACTAACGGTAGCCTGCCCCCTCGTCGAAGAGTGTCTCTGAGCCCTTGGCTTGATCGTGTCCCTGCGAAGGTTCTTTGACTTTCGCAACCGCTCCATGATGCACATGCCGAAACTGTCGTCGCCAGTTTCGACAATCCGCACAAGAGGTATATAATCTCCTTGCCAGATCAATAACTTATATGCAGGCGGGTTTGGCACTCCGGGTGCTTCTCCGACTCCGATGGAAAATCTGACCTCACAACCGAACCTCCAACGTCAGAACGAGCGACTTCAGTTGCTCCTGGACTTGACGAACAGGATCACATCAAATTTGGACCTTCGGGAGGTCGGACGGGCGATTTCCGCCAATATCCGGGAACTGATGCTGGGCGATCTGGTCGCCATTGGATTGCCCGACCTGTCGTCGGGAAAACTCAGGATATACGCGCTTGATTTTCCAGAGAGCCCAGGAATCGTAAAAGAGGATACGCTGTTTAGTTTGGCAAGGCCAGAAAGAACTGCGTTTGAGACTCTCGAGCCTACAATCGCAAACACCTCAAATCCTGACGACTTTGGCCCCGAAGTACAGGCGATCAATGCGCTTCTTACGGAGCCGAAGACTGTCTGCAATATTCCGCTCGTGAGCCGCGGTCGCGCTCTGGGACTCCTGAAAATCGGGCGAACAGCAGAAAATCCCTACGATGCCGACGAGATCCAATTCCTCACCCAGGTAGCCGGCCAGATTGCCATCGCAATCGAAAATGCCCTGGCCTATGAAGAGATTACCCTGCTGAAAAACAAGCTCGCCGAGGAGAAGCTCTATCTCGAGGAGGAGTTCCGCAGCGAGATGGGCTTCGAGCGGATCATTGGGAGCAGCCCGGCGCTGAGGCACGTTTTGCAGTTGGTTGAAACCGTCGCCCCAAGCGATTCCACCGTTCTGCTGCTTGGCGAAACCGGTACGGGAAAAGAACTGATCGCCCGCGCCATTCACGAACGCAGCCGGCGCAAAGAGCGCACGTTTGTGAAGCTCAATTGCGCCGCCATCCCCACTGGGCTTCTCGAGAGCGAACTGTTCGGGCATGAGAAGGGAGCGTTCACCGGCGCAATCAGTCAGAAGGTGGGGCGCATGGAACTCGCTGATCAGGGTACGCTGTTCCTGGATGAAGTGGGTGATATTCCAACCGAGATCCAACCGAAACTGCTGAGGGTCTTGCAGGAGCGCGAGTTCGAGCGTCTGGGAAGCACCCATACCCGCAAAGTCAACGTGCGGCTTGTGGCGGCCACCAACCGCGATCTGGAAAAGATGGTTGCCGACCGGGAGTTCCGCAACGATCTCTATTACCGCTTGAACGTGTTTCCCATCCGCATTCCACCCCTCCGGGAGCGCAGAGAGGATATTCCCCTGCTGGTCGGCTACTTTGTGCAGAAGTGTGCGAAGCAAATGCAGAAGCGCATCGAAGCGGTTCCCGTATCCGTGATGAAGGGACTTACGGCCTGGGACTGGCCGGGCAACATCCGCGAACTCGAGAACTTTGTCGAGCGTGCCGTAATCCTGACCCGTGGCAAGTCGCTCGAGGCTCCCCTCGTTGAGCTTCGCAAATTCAAAAGGGACGAACCTGTGCAGGCTCACTCTTCAAGATCGGAAGACGATATTGCACGAATCGTCAGAGAAACGGTTGCTTCGATGAAGGGCAAGAGCGCGGAGAGCGAGCACTCCAAAAGGCAGCATGACGAGATCGTTCGCGCACTGACCGAATGCAAAGGCCGAGTCGGAGGCGCTGAGGGAGCCGCGGAACGCATGGGGATCAGCCGCACAACTCTCATCTCCCGGATGAAGAGGCTTGGAATCAATCCATACGATTACGCCTGAAACCACATTCTCCAGCGCGACCCCAACGAATTGACAATCTTCCGTCCGATCAAGCCGTGCTGAGGCTCACATCGAGCGACATACGCCCGCCGTCCTGTCGTGACACTTTCGACTCTCGACAGGATTGAAATTCTAAGTCATTGAAAAACAACATGATGCTCCTTCCAGCATTTGGCATGACGATTGCCTCCAGATGAGGGGAGATTGGAATGTTGAAGATTTCCATTATCGGGAACGATCACAAGCGCCAAGTGGTCTTGGAAGGCAAGCTCGTTGCGCCTTGGACCAACGAACTGAAGAACGTTGGCCAGGAAGCTCTGGTTGATGGCGACCATCGTGAACTCATCATCGATTTGCGGAGTGTGACCGCCATAAGCGCTGATGGGGAAGATGTGTTGCTGGTTCTGATGGATCAAGGGGCCAGATTCCGTGTTAGCGGGGTCTTTATGCGACAGGTTTTGAAAAGCCTGTCTCGACGATCACGGCTCGCGAAAGGAACGAGCGGAAGAGAAAAGGCGTGATTCAGGTCGAAGTGCGGGAGAAGACGCACGCGGGAGGAATGACATGAAAATCTTCGAGTGGATCCAGATTGTACTTGGTCTGCTTGCAATCGGTTCCGGTGCAATTGTGCTGCGTGGAGTTTTGAGGGTTGCGCTCAGCGGTCATCGGGTGGTCCGGTTTTTGGAATGTAGCCTGATTGCAAGCTTGGCTGGCCTCCTGCCTTTAACCCGTCACCTCTCGCCCATCCAGGGAATCTGCATGCTGTCGGTCTATTGTGCGGGAGCCGTCGTACTTGCATGGCGCAAGTTCCGCCTTGCTGGCCTGTGGCGCCCGGTTTTCGCATTTCTTATTGTGGCTGTTCTCTATCTGAATGTTGTTTCCGTGTCGATTCAGTTGTTCAATCATTCTTCTTGGTCCGCAATGGCGGCAACGGGATCCGGTTCGCGCTTTGGAATCGCGCAATTCTTCCTTGCGTCGGCCTTTGCCGTGCTGGGAGTGATGTCAGTAAGACACGCTCAGCGAACACACTGATTCTGATCGCGCGGACAGGATTTTGGCGGGTTAACCCGAACGGAAAAATGAACAACCAGAGCCTGCTTGCGCCGGCGACCCCTCTCTGTCTGCGTCATTGGCTCGATTCGCCGCCCGGATGGAGATCGTTCTGGGTTTCGATGTGCTTCGGCAATCTGCGTGTCGAGCGTGTTTCGCCAGTTTCGACAATGCAGATGGGCCTCAGATAGTCTCCTTTTCCAATCAACGACTTGCACGCCCCACTGGTTTGGCACTTCGGATGCTTCTCCCAAAACTGCGAAGGTGATAACCAGAGCGTGAGGTAAACACCCCGTTCGCAAGCGTGAAGGAGAAGGAATGAAAAGCGCGCTCCAGTCCCACAGCAATCAGTTCAAATTTTCTGAAGAATCGACTTACGCGACAGCAGACGATTTCCAACAGTTATTCGTCAGAGAAATGACCGATCTCTTTCGTTTGTCGCTGCAACTCACCGTCGATGCCGAGAAAGCAGAAAGCAGTCTCATCCTTGCCATGAGGGAGTGCTTTGCAAACAGCACCGTTGCAAAGGGATGGGCCCTTAGCTGGGCTCGCCGGACTGTGGTCCGCAATGCGATCCGCTTGGTTTTAGCCAAGGAAAATGCAATGCCCAACGATATCTACAGAGAAGCAGGATCTGATTTCCATTTGCAGCCCAGCGAGTATCGTGCAGAAGCACTGCAGGACTCTCTCGCGATTCTAGAGTTGCCTGACTTCGACCGTCTGGTCTTTGTGATCTGTGTCCTTGAGCGATATTCCATTCTGGATTGTGCCCTGCTCTTGACCAGATCTCCAAAGGACGTCAACGAAGCGCGCGCGCGCGCAATCAACCAGGTCGTTTCAGCCGAAGAACGGAATCATCACGAGTCCACCACAACAGGTCTGAACGGTGCCTGCGGTAAGCAAATAGGAGAGCTCGATGATTCATGTGGGTCACTTTTTGACTAGCCATCCTCTCGCATTGCTGGCTGTCACTATCCTCCTCGAGCAGGCAGGCATACCGATTTCCTGTGCTCCCATGTTGCTGTTGATTGGAGCACTCACAGGCAGCGAAAGCGTGAGTATCCTTCTGGCATTAATTGTGGCGGTCTCAGCATCCGTGTTTGTTGACTGCGCCTGGTTCGACTTGGGACGCAGTCGCAAATCAAATCCAGGTGGTGCACTCAAGCGCCTGCAGTCGGTAGATGCGCGCTCCTTTCGCATCGGTCACCTGTTCACCCGTCACGCCGGCGTGGCTATGTTTGTGGCTCGCTTCATTCCCGGACCCAATCTGGCCGCAGCTCTCGCCGGTATCTCAGGACTTTCCAAGCTGCGCTTCGTACTGCTGGACACAGTCGTCTCCGGACTCTGGGCAATTCTCTATCTCGCTGCCGGCCATTTTCTTCCCCGACAACTCCGGTCATGGATTTCCTCGACGATGAGCGCCTCCCCGGGCTGGGGCATTTTCCTCATTCTCGGATTCGCCGCCGCCATTCTCGGCGTTCCTCGTTTTTTGGCTTATCTGTCTCGTCGCCGAGCTTCACTGCTTGGGGTGCCGGCCCCCATTGCTTCTGGAGCGATCGTCACCGACACCAGCATCAATCCTGAGGTCGTCCAGATTGAGATGGTGCAATGATGGCAGCTTCCTCGGCGTTCAACTCTAAAGGGGCGCGTTCTATCAACTTCCCGACAGATAGAGACCGATATCCCGATGGTCAAATCGGCAGCAGCACCACCGCGTCAATTCGAGATGCGCAGAGCATCGGAATACTCGGACACCCCGGAGCGTGTCAACCGCAGCCCTCCGAGGACCACCTACTGAATGAAGCAAAGTCTGGAAACGACCAGGCATTCGTCGAACTGTTCCAGCGATACTGCGGACCGCTCGAACGGACCATCTTCAGGATTGTGCAAAACCGCCAGGATACCGAGGACATTGTTCAGGAGACAGTGCTCAGCGCATGGAGGCACCTGAATGGTTTTCGCGGGAACTGCAGATTCTACACCTGGGTCACGAGGATAGGAATCAACAAATCACTCATGCTGTTGCGAAAGAGAAAGGTGCGCCCAGAGGTCTTGTTTTTTCCAATTCCATCCGAATCGAACACAATCGAGGTACCGGAATATCCGGACGTTTCGCCAAATCCTGAACAACTTTGTGCAAGTAGACAGATCAATGAAGTTGTGCTGCAGGCAGTCGGCGGGCTCCCGATTGGCCTTCGTGACATCTTTGCGCATTATTACCGAGAAGAATGTTTGCTTGAGGAGGCTGCCAATGCTCTCGGTCTGACGGTAGCTGCCGCCAAATCGCGACTTTTGCGCGCCCGGCGCGCACTTCGTAGTTCCTTGGAGAAACGCAAGATCTCGCCTGCCGACGTTCTGCTCTAAGGCTATACATTCGCGAGATTAACGGAGCCTTTTCAGCGTTGAGTGTGATCGCTCCATGCCGTGGGATGTGACGAACCATCTGTTGAGGATATGTGATTGAGAGCTGATTCAACATCTGTGAGAAACGCGCATCAGGCTCTGCTGAGTCCGACGCCTGCTGTACTCCCCCAAGTTATCCAAACAGCGCTGGCAAAGGCGCCCAAACAAGAAATGAGGACACTCCAAAATGGAATTGCTCGCGAAAACTGAGGAATTCACGGATACACTGAGCGCGGAAGGCACAGCGCGGTCGACTGTCGCGGGAGCGCCGCTCTCCACCGATGAACTAAACAAGATCGATGCTTACTGGCGCGCGTGCAATTACCTGGCTCTAGGCATGATCTATCTCCAGGCCAACCCCCTGTTGCGGGAACCCCTGAAACCTGAGCATATTAAGAGCCGGCTCCTCGGTCATTGGGGATCAAGCCCCGGGCTTGCCTTCATCTACACCCACTTGAGTCGCCTTATACGAAAGCGGGATGTAGAGATGATCTTTCTCGCTGGTCCAGGCCACGGTGCGCCAGGGGTGCTGGCTCCCATCTATCTGGAGGGCACGTACAGTGAAATCTATCCTGAGAAAAGCCAGGACGAGAAAGGCCTTCGAGAATTCTTTAAACAGTTCTCGTTTCCCGGCGGAATTGGCAGCCACTGTACTCCGGAGACTCCAGGCTCGATTCACGAGGGAGGTGAACTGGGATATGTCCTTTCGCACGCCTGCGGAGCCGCGTTCGACAATCCCGACCTCATCGTTGGAGCGGTGGTTGGTGACGGAGAAGCGGAAACTGGCCCGTTGGCGACCTCATGGCATATCAGCAAGTTTCTGAATCCGATCCGCGATGGTGCAGTACTACCCATACTTCACCTTAATGGATACAAGATCAACAACCCTACTTTGCTGGCGCGGATCACGCACGAGGAACTGGAGAACTTGCTGCGTGGGTATGGCTGGAATCCTTACTTCGTTGAGGGATCCGACCACGACAGCATGCACCAGGCGATGGCCGCAACACTTGAGCGTTGCCTGGAGGAGATCAGGACTCAACAGCAACAGTGCCGGAAGAGCGGCATCGCGACTCGGCCACGCTGGCCTATGGTGGTATTGCGTTCCCCAAAAGGTTGGGGTGCACCGGTGGAAGTGGACGGAAATCGGATTGAAGGCTTCTGGCGTTCGCATCAGGTCCCGCTGGCGGACGTCAAAACAAATCCGCAACGCCTGCAGATTCTCGAAAACTGGATGCGGTCGCTCAAGCCAGAAGATCTCTTCGACGAGTCCGGGAGCCTCCGGCCGGAACTCGCCGAGATTGCACCATCGGGCTCGCGGCGTATGAGCGCGAGTCCCCACGCGAATGGAGAGCTCAGAAAAAAGCTGCGCTTGCCCGACTTTCGCGATTATGCGATCACACTCGATCGCCCGGGGATCACCGAAGTGGAGAATGTACCGCCGCTAGGCAGTTTTCTGCGGGATGTCATGAAATCGAACATGAATAGCTTTCGAGTGTTCGCGCCCGACGAGAACACGTCCAACAAACTGGATGCGATTTACCAGGCTTCGAAGAAGTTCTGGATCGCTGAAATGTTCCCTGAGGACAGTAACGGTACAGAACTGGCTTCGGACGGACGCGTGATCGAAATGCTCAGCGAGCACACTATGGAAGGCATGCTCGAGGGCTACCTGCTTACCGGTCGCAATGGGTTCCTCTCATCCTATGAAGCCTTCGTTCACGTGATCGACTCAATGTTTAATCAGCATGCCAAGTGGTTGTCCATCTGCAACCAGTTGTCATGGCGTCGCAAGATCGCATCGCTCAACCTTCTCATTACGTCAACGGTATGGCGTCAGGATCATAATGGCTTCACGCACCAGGATCCTGGATTCCTGGACGTGGTACTGAACAAAAGCGCGGCTGTGACCCGCATTTATCTGCCACCCGATGTCAACTGTCTGTTGTCGGTAGCGGATCACTGCCTACGCTCCGAAAACTACATTAACGTTATCGTCTCGGATAAGCAGCGACATCTGCAGTTCCTGGATATTGATGCCGCTATTACTCACTGCACAAAGGGAATCGGAATCTGGAATTGGGCCAGCAATGATGCAGGTGATGAACCTGATGTTGTGTTTGCAGCGGCGGGCGATATCCCAACACAGGAAGCGCTGGCTGCGACAGTACTGCTCAGGAAACACTTTCCAAACCTGAAGATTCGATTTATCAACGTAGTTGATTTGTTCAAGCTACAACCCAACACAGAACATCCACATGGCTTAACGGATTCGG
Source organism: uncultured Acidobacteriaceae bacterium (assembly GCA_963716385.1). Taxonomy (GTDB): domain Bacteria; phylum Acidobacteriota; class Terriglobia; order Terriglobales; family Acidobacteriaceae; genus Telmatobacter. Next base: position 3,161,363 of record OY970305.1, on the reverse strand, counting down.
ACTTCGACTCTCTGTTTACGGTCGACAAGCCGATCATCTTTAACTTCCATGGCTATCCATGGTTGATTCATCGCCTCGCCTACCGTCGCACAAACCACCGGCACCTACATGTGCGTGGCTACAAAGAAAAGGGCAACATCAACACGCCGATGGAACTGGCGATTAACAATCAGACGGACCGGTTCAGTCTCGCTATCGACGCGATTGACCGAATCCCGATGCTCCAGCGCGTCGGCGCCTATGCCAAAGAGGAATTCCGCGACAGCCAGATTGCATGCCGCCGCCATGCTTACGAACACGGGATTGACAGCCCGGAGATCGCCGGTTGGAAGTGGCCTTACGAGAAGAAGTGAAGTCGTGGACTAGAGGCAGTCTGGGATGGATCGAATCTGCATTGAGATGAGTTTTGCAGGTTGTTGACCAGTTCGATTCATTCTCGAGACTGCCTCTATCACAGCGGGAGACAATGACGCGCGGCGCCACGCGCCGGCATCCAGAGCGTGTAACCATGTTTAGTGCAACAGAAAGCAAAGGGGAACATCCGCTTCCGATCCCTAAAATCGGCCGCAGCGTTCCGATAGGGGCCACTCTGGTGAATGGCGGAGCCAACTTTTCAGTGTTCTCTCGGAGTGCGGCCTCGATCGAGCTGTTGCTTTTCGATCGGGTGGAAGACGCCCATCCTTCGCGCGTGATCCCGATGGACCCGTCAGCAAACCGCACGTACCACTATTGGCACGTATACGTCCCCGGGCTGCAAGAGGGTCAGCTCTACGGATTCCGGGCGTTCGGGCCGTTTGAGCCAGATCGGGGTCTCAGGTTCGATCCGTCCAAGGTACTACTCGATCCGTATGGCCGGGCGATCAGCGTGCCGAGAAACTACAGCCGCGAGGCCGCCCGTCTCAAAGGCGACAATGCCGCGACCGCAATGAAAAGCGTGCTTACAGACCCTCAGGCGTATGACTGGGAAGGAGACGTCCCACTCCATCGGCCGTGGGCGCGCACCATTATTTACGAAATGCATGTGCGTGGCTTTACCGCGCATCCCAGTTCCGGCGCATCAGAGTCGAAGCGCGGCACATACGCCGGTCTAACCGAGAAGATCCCGTACCTTCAGCAACTCGGCATTACCGCGGTCGAGCTGCTTCCCGTATTCCAGTTCGACCCTCAGGATGCGCCCCCGGGACGAACGAACTACTGGGGTTACTCGCCGGTTTCATTCTTTGCACCGCACCAGGCATACAGTTCGCGTCAGGAGCCATTGGCCACGGTACATGAGTTTCGAGACATGGTGAAGGCGCTTCACCGATCCGGCATCGAGGTCATTCTCGATGTTGTGTTCAATCACACCGCCGAAGGCGCGCACGACGGGCCTACACTGTGCTTCCGCGGCCTGGACAATCCTACGTACTATCTCCTGTGTGAGGACCGTTCATGTTATGCGAACTTCACCGGTACAGGAAACACACTCAATGCGAACCATCCGGTCACAAGACGCATGATTGTGGACAGCCTTCGTTACTGGGTGACTGAAATGCACGTGGATGGCTTCCGGTTCGATCTTGCATCTATCCTTGCCCGCGACTCGTTCGGCACCGTCATGTCGAATCCTCCGGTTCTCTGGGACATCGAGTCCGATCCGGCGCTGGCCGGCACCAAGATGATTGCGGAGGCGTGGGACGCAGCAGGACTCTATCAGGTCGGCAGCTTTGTCGGAGATAGCTGGAAGGAGTGGAACGATCGCTTTCGCGATGACACCCGCGACTTCTTCCGCGGTTCGCATGATTCAGTGAGGCGCATGGCCGACCGTCTTCTTGGCAGCCCAAGCATTTACGGCGGGAAGGGGCGCGAAGCCGAGGAGAGCATCAATTTCGCGGCGTGCCACGATGGTTTCACGCTGAACGATGTCGCTACCTACAATTACAAGCACAATGAAGAAAATGGCGAGGACAACCGCGACGGCCACGAGGATAGCCGGAGTTGGAACTGCGGCTTCGAAGGCCCTACGGACGATCCCGAAATAGAAAAGCTGCGCAACCGGCAAGTAAAGAACTTTTTCACAGCTACCATACTTTCCGTGGGTGTGCCCATGTTTGTAATGGGAGATGAAGTGCGGCGTACTCAGCAAGGGAACAACAATGCCTATTGTCAAGATAATAGTACGAGTTGGTTCGACTGGACGCTGGTGTCCAAACATGCCGACGTTCTCAGGTTCGTGAAGTTCCTCATCGAGCGCCGTGTGATGCGGGACGTGGAACATGAGCGCCGCCGGGTGAGCCTGAGCCAGGTCCTGCGCGAGTCGAAATGTGCTTGGCACGGAGTGAAACTCAACCAGCCGAACTGGGCGTCTTTCTCGCACAGTTTCGCAATCAGCGGTGAATTGAAAAACGAAGCGTTGTTTGCGCACATCATTTTCAATGCGTATTGGGAACCTCTGGACTTCGAACTTCCGGTATTGGCGGGTGGCTCACAGAACTGGTGGCGGTGGATTGATACTGCACTTGATCCGCCTCACGAGATTTGCGAATGGAATGGGGAAAAACGAGTTCTGGAGTCAACCTATCGCGTTGGCGCGCGTTCAGTGGTGGTGCTGATCGCGGGTGAGGAGGTGAACGGGCATGCGGCGACATTGCCGAAATAGCGAGGCGCTTAGCAAGTGGGGAAGCCCCCGGCTCTGCCGGGGCAACATGCGTACACGCCGCCTAACGGAAAAAGACGGATACTACGGATACCGATTCTTGTGGAAATTGGTTCCCCACGGAAGAATGCATAGACAACAGGGAAACCGATAGACCTGAGTTAAGTTGCTCACTGTCAGCGACTTACTGAATCAGTCTCACGAATGCCAGAGCATGGCGGGTTTCGGGGGCTAGTCTTCGAACCCCTCCGCCCCGAGCAATCTTTTCAACAGTTTGGGGACGAGCCGCCTAGACCACCTGGGAATAGCCCACGGGTTCTAGTGCCGGAAGGTGCGTCAATGTTGGTTTTCTTGCTGGATCCTGGACGCAAAACCATCTACAAAAAGATTTACAGCAACGGGATGAGGCGTTGAATCGTATAAGAACGCCTCTCGAAGGTGCTGAGCTATTCGTGCCGCAGGGCCACCATCGGATCGACCTTCATAGCGCGGCGCGCCGGGATCAGGCATGCTGCCAGCCCGGTGAGAAGGAACGCTAGCGGCGCCAGAGTGAAGGTTGGCAGGTCGAAGGCGGATATGCCGGTGATCTGCGATTGTGCCAGGCGCACCAGCAATGCGGAGGCCACCGTGCCGATGAGGATGCCGCTGCCGACAAGAACCATCCCCTTGCGCAGAACAAGGTGGAGAATGTTGGCTTTCGGCGCGCCCAGCGCCAGGCGGATGCCGAACTCCTGCGTCTGGAGCGCAACGGAATAGGCCATGATTCCGAAGAGGCCAACCAGGGCGAGTCCGAGACCAATCGTCGCGCAGACTCCGAAGGAGATGAGCTTGACCTTCGGCCCCATGAACTCATTCTTCTCCAGCACTTGGTCGATGGTTGCCGGGTGCGAAAGAATCACGGTCGGGTCGGCCGCATTCACCGCGACGCGGATGGCGTGAACCAGATGGTCGGGATTGACCGATCCGCGGACGAGAACGCTGTGGAATGGAATGGCGGCAAAGGTGTAGGGGAGGAAGATCTCGGGCTGCGGCGGATCCTGCAAGCCTGCATTGCGGAAGTCGTCCACAACTCCAACGATCTGGAAGAATGCGTCATGCGGGGTGAAGGGCCATCGATCGAAGTCGTTGATCTTGACCAGGCGGCCAATCGGATCGAGGACAGTACCCGATTGACTCAGATACGCCTTGACGAATGCCTTGTTGACCACGGCCAGACGCGCGCCGGAGGCGATCTCCTGGGCCGTGAAGGTGCGGCCGCGAAGGATGCTCACCCCGAGCAGGTGGAAGTAGTTTTCACTGATGCCATCGAAGCGGGAATGTCTTGCTTTGTCGCTGGGCAAGCCGGGAATGGTGATGTCCTCTGCGCCGGGGCTACCTTCGATCGGCATGCCGAAAGTGACTGCGTCATAGGAGATTCCGGGAATGCGGTCAATTCGGAAAAGCGCGTCGTCGAAGAATGTCCGTTGCGCATCGACGGTGGTGAACTGATGGGGTGGAAAGTCTACCTCGGCGGTCCACAGGTTCTCGGTGTTGATGCCTGTGTCGACATGCGTGATCTTTAAGAAGCTGCGCATCATAAGCCCAGCGAAGACAAGCAGGAGCATTGAGATTGCAACTTGAAAGACAACCAGCGCGGCGCGAATACGCGAGCCTACGGCCGCGCTTACGTTCACGCCGGTCATTTGCAGATTGCGCCAAACGGCCTTGCGCGTGGCCACCAGCGCGGGAAAGAGACCGAAGACCAGCGTTGTGACCAGCGAGAGCACAACGGCGAAAGCCAGAACCTGCCAATTAAGCCTCAGATCGGCTTCTCCCGGAAGATTCATGACCGAAGCCAAGCCAACGTAGCGGAGGCCAAGAAAGGCCAGCAAGCTTCCGAGGGCGCAGCCGCCAAGCGCAAGCAAGAGACTCTCAACAAGGAACTGCCGGACCAATTGGCCCCTCGATGCGCCGAGCGCCACGCGGAGCGCCGTCTCGCGGGCGCGGGCCGTATGCTGCGTCAGCAGCAGGCTGGCTACGTTGGAAGATGAGATGAGCATGAGCAGAGCGACAACCGCCAGCAGAAAAAAGAGCGTAGCCATAAAGTTGGCGACGATGACGTTGCTCATGGGGCGGGCCATCATCTGGAACTTCTTCGGCCAGTCCCGGCTATGAAGTGGCACGATCCTCTGCTGGGCGACGGCCTGCAGATCGGCCGCCGCGGCCTGCAGGGTCACGCCCTTCTTGCGCAGGGCCGTTGCGAAGAAGTACATCGGCTCATTGTTGAGAACCGCGTCGCTGAGCGACGGTTCCGGTCGGTTCCAATCGATGAGGAGATAGATGTCAGCTCCATAGAGCGCAAAGCGCCGCGGCATGACGCCGACAACGGTGCGCGCCTGCTGGTCAAGCTGGATCGTCCGGCCCAGGACCGATGGGTCGCCATGAAAGGCCGACCGCCAGAAACTGTAGCTGAGCACAACAACCGGCGGAGCGCCGGGCGCTGCGTCGGAGGGCTGAAGGGCACGTCCGATCAGTGGACGGACTCCCCAGAAGTCGCTCGCGTTGGGAGTCATGGCGCATCCGTGGACAGGATCGGTCTCCCCGTCGTGCCGGTAGCCGAAGTCCCACGTCCCATAGGACACAATATCCTCGAAGGAATGGGTACTCTCGCGGAAGATCCGGTCGAATTGCAGGGGAAACATCGACCAGTGGTTGTCGCCCGGGGCCGTCAGGTCGCGAACGGAGATCACCGTAAGCCGGTTGGCATCGCGGTAGGGAAAGGGATTCAGGATGCCGTTGTAAAAGACGCTGAACAGGGTGGTCGAAAACCCAATGCCCAGCCCCAGGGCGAGAATCGCCGTCAGGGTCACTCCCATGTGTTTGCGGAGCTGGCGGAGAGCAAAACGGATCTCACGGAACAGAGTGAGCATGAAATCCTCCAGAGCCGACCGTTTCTTATTTTTCAATCAGCAATTCGCATGCCAATCTCATCCTAGCGTTGTGTCCCAGAAATAACCTGTATGAGTTATGGGTCTGCGGTAGGCTGGGGTATGTCTCCGGGACGTTCCAAAGCCACAGCTCCAAACAAGGGCAACTAAAAGCTCCTAACTGCACCCGCTCGTCGATCCGCAGCTCATGCAGCGATAGCAGCTCCCGTTGCGCACCATGATGGCCCCGCAGGTGCCGCAACTGGGCGCGTCGCCCATGTCGTACAAGTCACGCATGGCATCGGACGCGTGATAGATTCCGCGATCGACAAGCGATGGACCGTGGGTCGGCCCGGCCGCCGGCACGCCCGACGCCTGAATCTCCGGCGCAATCCCGCCGGCCGGCGCGCTCGTGCTGCCCATGCCCGTGTGTGCCCCCTGGCCGCTCACCCGGTTCAGCTTGCGCGCAATCTCCTCGACCAGCCTGGCCAGTTGACCTTGCGAGATGCCGCCTTCTTCCTCCGGCTCGGTCTCCGGCAGCAGCGTGGGAGAGGGCGGAAGTTGCGCCGCCTGCGGAGCCAGCCCCGCAAACAGCGTCAGTTGCGTACCCGAAAGGAAGCGCAGATTCAGCCACCGGAAGATGTAATCCATCAAGCTCTTCGCATAGCCGATCTGCTCGTTGCCCGTCCAGCCTGAAGGCTCAAAGCGCGTGTGCGCGAACTTCTCGCACAGCACCCTCAGCGGCACCCCATGCTGCAGCGCCAGCGAAATCGAGGTCGCAAAGGCGTCCATCAGCCCGGAGACCGTCGAGCCCTCCTTGGCCATCTTGATGAAAATTTCGCCCGGCTGCCCCGTCGGATACAGACCCACCGTGATGTAGCCCTCGTGCCCCGCAATGGAAAACTTGTGCGTGATCGAGGCGCGCTCCTCCGGCAGCCGGTGCCGCACCGCGCGCGGCGGACCGTTCAGATCCTGCGCCGGCTCGGGCGATGCCTCAAGCGCCGCCGAAGCCTTGAACACAGGCTCCGCAGCCGCCCTGGCAATCTCGTCCAACGTCTTCTGGAACGATGCCGCGGCGGCGATCACCTCTTTGGAGCTCACCTCCAGCTTGTCGCTGATCCGCGCCTCCAGCGCCTTCACGTCGGCCTCGGCCGCGGTCTGCCCGGCGGCTAGTTGCGCCAGCACCCGGCTGCCCGCCACATCCAGCGCCGACGGCTCGTGCTTCGTGTCCATGCTCGTGTTCAACGGCTGCGTGCCCTTCGAGCCGTCGCGGTAGATGGCCACCGCCTTGATCCCCTGCCGCCAGCTTTCCGCGTACGCCTCGGCCACATCTTCCACCGTGGCCTCGTGCGGCAGGTTCACGGTCTTTGAGATCGCGCCGGACAGGAACGGCTGCGCCGCCGCCATCATCTTGATGTGCCCCATGTAATGAATCGTCCGCGTGCCCTTCAGCGGCTTGAAGCTGCAATCGAACACCGACAGGTGCTCGGGCTTGATGCCCGGCGCGCCTTCAATGGTGCCCGTCGCGTCGATGTAGCTCACGATGGCGTTCACCTGATCGCCGTCATAGCCCAGCTTGAACAGCGCGGCAGGCACAGTGTTGTTTACCAGCTTGATGTTGCCGCCGCCCACCAGCTTCTTGTACTTCACCAGGGCCAGCTCCGGCTCAATGCCGGTCGTGTCGCAATCCATCATGAAGCCGATCGTGCCGGTCGGCGCCAGCACCGTGGTCTGCGCGTTGCGGTACCCGTAGCGCTCCCCGTAGATCAGCGCCATGTCCCAGCACTCGCGGCTGGCCTCGATCAGAGCGTCAAGCTGCGGCACGTTGAATGGCTCGCCGCTCACCCGCGACCTGCCGATCTTGTTCACCTCGGCCCGGTGCATTCGGATCACGTCCAGAAACGGCTCGCGGTTCACATAGAAGCCGGGGCACGCGCCGCCCTGCCGCTCCACGCTGGCCGTGAACGGAGTCGCCGAGGAGATCGGCGGGCACTGCGCCGCTACAATGGCCGACTGAAGATAAGCTTGGCCGCACATGATGGCGGTGAGAGCCGCGGCCAGATCCCGGCCGGCCGTGGAATCATAGGGCAAGCCAAACGCCATCAGAAGCGCGCCAAGATTGGCATATCCTAATCCAAGCGGTCGGTAATCATGCGAGTTCCGGGCAATCGATTCGGTCGGATACCCGGAGTTGTCCACCAGAATCTCCATCGCCGTAATCACCACTGAAATCGCGTGCCGGTAGGCGGCAATGTCGAACCCGCCCGCCGGGGTCACGAACTCCAGCAGGTTGAAGCTCGCCAGGTTGCACGCCGAGTTGTCCAGAAACATGTACTCCGAGCAAGGATTCGACGCATTGATCCGCGCCGTGTTCTTGCTCGTGTGCCAGCGGTTGATCGTGGTGTCAAACTGCAGGCCGGGGTCCCCGCACAGCCACGTCGCCTCGGCGATCTTGCGCATGATCTCGCGCGCCTTGTACGTCTTCACCGGCTCGTGCCCCTTCACCGTATAGGTGGTGAACTCGCCGTCGCGCTCATAGGCGCGCATGAACTCGTCGCTCACCCGCACCGAGTTGTTGGCGTTTTGAAAAAATATCGACGAATACGCCTCTGAATCCGGCCCCGACCCGTCGTAGCCCGCCTTGATCAGCGTGAACGCCTTGGCCTCTTCCTTCGCCTTGCACTCGATGAACTCCATGATGTCCGGGTGGTCCACGTTCAGGATCACCATCTTGGCCGCCCGCCGCGTCTTGCCGCCCGACTTGATCACCCCCGCAAACGCATCAAACCCGCGCATGAAGCTCAGCGGGCCCGAGGCCTGGCCGCCCCCCGAAAGCTGCTCCATCGACCCCCGGATCGACGAAAGATTCGTGCCCGTCCCCGAGCCCCACTTGAACAGCATCCCCTCCGTCTTGGCCAGCGTCAGAATGGACTCCAGCGAGTCGTCCACCGCGTTGATGAAGCAGGCCGAGCACTGCGGATTGCGGTACCCCGTGGCCGAGTACTGCACCCCGCCCGTCTGCGGATCCCAGTGCCAGTTCTGCCCGTCCGCCTGCGGCTCCAGCCGGTCGCAGCCCACGTTGAACCATACCGGCGAGTTGAACGCCACCTTCTGCTTCAGCAGCATGTACGCCAGCTCGTCATGGAAGACGGCCGCATCCTTCGGCGTGGCGAAGTAGCCCCCCGCCAGGCCCCAGTTGCCGATTGTCTCCGTCACCCGCCCCACAAGCTGCCGCACCCCCGCTTCCCGCTCCGGCGTCCCCACATGCCCATGCAGATACTTCGAGGCCACAATATTGGTCGCCGTCATCGACCAGTCCACCGGCACCTCCACGTCCTTCTGCTCGAAGATCGTGTTGCCCTTGGTGTCGGTGATCAACGCGGTGCGCCGCTCCCACTGCACTTCGTCGTAAGGCGACACTCCCTCCCGCGAAAAACGGCGCGAGAACGTCAGTCCCCCCTGGTTGTAGCTGCCCTGCTGCGAAGTGGCGGAAGTTTGAAGATTGGCCTCGTTCATATGATCCTCTCGATCGGAAAAATCCGGAAATGCCCTGCCTCTTCCGGCGCAGTGCAGCCTGGAATCAAAGCAGGGGTGCTTCAAAAATCAGCGCAAATCAGGGAATTGAAACCTGCCGCGAGTTCTCGTCTCTTCGCGGTCTGCCGGCGGGTCTCTTCACCGCCCTTCATGACAATCCGATTACAGCCGCAGTTGAAAAAATAGCGCTGTCTATGGTGCAAGTCAACAACAAACCACAATATCTAGTGTTTTGTTCGCATTCCCGGCACCCGACTCCTAAACCCGCTGCGTTTGCCTGTGGAAAGCGCAAACGACCTTGCCGGGCGCGGGTTCGGCAGGCTGGCTTTGCCCCATATCCTGTGCAAACGCCCCGTGCCCTCGACCTGCCTCAAGCCTATTCCCCGCCGAGCCCGCCGACAAGCCGCCGAATCGGTGCAGATCAGGGCTGAAATTGTGGAGATGTGGAGAAAAATACCTCCCAAATCTGCCATCCAAGCAAAAATTGCTTTCTTTGAGGTTTATCAAGTAAATTCAGGGCCATGAAGCGCGGCTTGGGAATTCTCTTGCTTGTCGCGGTCTGGGCCGTAGCGGCAAACCCACAGAAACTCGCAGGGAAACCGCCTGTCATTGCCGTCCACAAGCCAACCATCATCGCCTTCTTCCCAATCACGCAAGCAGAGGTGGACAGTGATGCGGATAGCGCCGAAGCCCTGAGTGACTTCAATTATTATGTCTTCAGCGTCCGTAAAAGGCTGGATAAAGCTGGAATTGAGATTCAAATCGTCAATGATCGCTCATTCTGCATTCAAATCGGAGCGAAGGTGCGCAACTTCCCCAATCCCAAGGCACGGATCGGCTACTACTTCATCCAACCCGGCAAGGAACCTCTTGTCGAATACGACGTAATGACGGATGACGATCTGCTCGATTCAGCCCGGAAGTACTTCGGGATTGCAATTCGCCGAGCACGATAATGCCTTAAATGGAACAATCGTCAGAAAAGAACCAGCGCAGCCCCTCACCGCTCGAACTGCGGCTTGGAAGGAACCATCCGCTCGTGCAGCACCCGCACGATGCGGATTCCGCCCGGCTTCAATCGGTAAAACACGACGTGCTTTCCCAGTTCGTGCCTGTGAAGCCCAGGACTGATCCAATCGCACTCCCGCCCCATTCCGGCGTTCTCCGCGAGGAGTTGGAAACAGGTTTCCAGATCACCGGCATACCGGACCGCCTGGGCCTCACCCCATTTCTCAACGGTGTACCGGGCGATAGCGCGCAGATCGGACTGAGCGGGCCTGGAGAAACTAAACTTTGCCAACGCTCTGATCCCGTTTCGCGGCTAGCTCCTCAATATAGGCGCCAAGCCTTTCAAAGACGCCCTCCTCGGCATCTCCGCCGGCATCTCCCTCATCAATCGCCGCCCGCAGCGCCGCTAGTTTCTCTTCGTATTCACGCTCGTCCCGCTCCAGGACACGCAGCGCCGTGCGCATCACTTCGCTGGCGTTGGCGTAAAGCCCGGACTCCACCTTCGAGGCGACAAACTGGTCCAGTTCCTTGGTCAGGTTCACATTGCGGGTCGGCATGGGGCACCTCGCCTCCAGTATAAGAACATTGGCCAACTTTGCCAATCCTGAAGCCGAACCAGCCCGCCGAACCTGTCCGCCCAGCCAGCCCACACCCGCCTGATAGCCTGTTCCCGTGCCTGAAACCAGCCCCGCCCCGCTCCACTGGAAGCCCGTCCCGCCGCCCCGCCCCGTCACCCTGCGCGGCCGCACCGTCACCCTCGAGCCCCTCGACGCCGCACGCCATGCCGCCGCCCTCTGGGAACAGGTCCGCGGCCACGACGCGCTGTGGACATACCTGGCGGACGGTCCCTACGCCACCGAAGAGGACTTCCGCCGCGCCCTCGAACTCAAGCAGGCCGCCGCCGACGCCGTCTTTCTGGCTATCGTGCCGCTGGCCACGGGCCTCGCCGCCGGCTACGCCAGCTACATGCGCATCGAACCCGCCCACGGCGTCGTCGAGGTGGGCAACATCCTGCTCGCGCCCGCCCTGCAGCGCACCACCGCCGCCACTGAGGCCATGTATTTAATGGCCCGCCACGTCTTCGACGATCTCGGCTACCGCCGCTACGAGTGGAAGTGCAACGCCGAAAACCACCCCAGCCGCCGCGCCGCCCTCCGCCTCGGCTTCACCTTTGAAGGCATCTTCCGCCAGCACATGGTCGTCAAGGACCGCAACCGCGACACCGCCTGGTTCTCCGTGCTCGACAAAGACTGGCCCGCCCGCAAACGCGCCTTCGAAGCCTGGCTCGACCCCGCCAACTTCGACGCCGAAGGCCGCCAGCGCCAGAGCCTCACAGCGATTGCCTCCGCGCCGCAATAACCCTCGTCCGCCCGACTCGATCCAGCTTTCAGTTCCCCCGCGCCAGCACCAACTGCTGCTGATCGTTCACCGCGATCTTCTGGTAGTAGTCGCGCAGCGCCGGATACTCGCTCGCCGGCAGCAGCACAAACGCCCGCGCAAAGATGTGCTTGATGTCGATCGTGCCCGCCCCCGGCTGTGTCTTCACCACCAGCGCCGCGTGCTCCGGCCACAGCAGTTGCACCGGCTGCGGCGCGCTCTCCACCGCGTAGCCCGCCGGCACGTGGTACACCACGTCGTTGATCTCCTGCTCGGCATAGTGCAGATCCACCGGTGCCTCGCGCTTCTCCTCGGCCACAAACTGCGTGTGCGCGCCCGTTGAAAAGAAGAACCCCGGCAGCAGCAGCCGCTTCCCCTCTGCATTCCCCAACTGCCCCGAGACCTTGACCGCCACCACAAGGAAACCCGCCGAAGCATCCAGCCCCTGCAGGCTCTGCCCTTCGCCGCCAATCCCCTGCGGCAGCAGCCCGCGCACCACCTCGCCCAACTGCCGCTTCACCTCCGCGCTGCCCGCCGTCAGGTTCAGTTGCCGCCAGCGCAGCGCCTCCGGCCCATTCATCAGAATCTTCACCGTCCCTGTCACGCCGCCCTGCGCGTCCAGGGTCAGGTCCGCAGTGTGCGCCGTAATCGCGTCCTTGGCCTGGTTGGGCGGCGTCACAACACTGTGGCTCACGCCATCGGCGGTCTCCAGCAGTCCTCCGCACAGCGTGTGCGACCAGCGCAGCTGCCCATACGGAAGCAGCTTTTCGCCCGGATCGAGAAAAACGTCCTGGCCATTGATATGCAGCACCACCAGGTCGACGGTCAGCTGCCCCAGCGACAGATAGCCGGGATCGAAGATGCGCTCCCTGCGGTCGGCCACGCTCATCCCGCTGGCCTGCAGGCCGGCGGCGCGCGCCAGCGCCAGGTACACCGTGGCCATCTCATTCGGCGTCCCGCTCTTCTCGCTCCACACCTGCTGCGCCCCGCGCACCGTGCGGCTCAGCCCCAGCTGCTCCCGCTCCGCCTCGCTGCGCACGTGGCTGTACGCCGTATTGTCCAGGGCCTGCACCGCCGCGTACAGCCTGCGCGCTCTCTCATCGTCGCTTGCGGCCCCGGCGGTGATCTGCGCCGCCGCCTTCAGTGCGTCCCCGGGTTCCGCGGCATGATCAACGGCCTTCGCCCAGCGCTTGCTTTCGTCCGTCCAATAAACGTCCGCGGAAAGATAAGGCGAGTAGTAGAACCTCACCGAATAGCGCAGCGCCTGTTCCGGCGGCGCATACGACTCATGCGCCACAGGCGGCACGTTCTGAATGTCGAGCGTGTAGTCCGGCCTGGGACTCACCTCTACATGCGCGCCAGCCGGAAGCCGGGCAGAGTAAAGCAGGTAACTCGCAACCTCGCCGTCGGAGTTCACATGCGTAATGCTCTGGTTGCCAAGCACATTCTTCTCCAGATAGCTCAGCGGATTGTAGTAAAAGTGCTCCTTGTGAACGAAGATCTCCCGCTGCACGTTCCAGTAAGGAATGGAACTGGCCAGAGCCGAGTCCATAAAGCCCTGCATGTCATTGGTCACGCCGCCCACATGCCCCTCTCCCATCGGCAGCGTCCACCTGTATTCGAGGATGCTACCCACCTCGACGCTCGGCAGGTTGAAAACCCTCGCATTCAAATGGTTCCTGTAGCTCCTCTTCACCAGCAGATCCTCCGGCTTGCCGGTGAGCGGAACCACGGTGCCGTCGGCATGAATGGTGCGCCCTTCGATGCGCGGCGGGGCTCCGTCGCCCGCGTAGGGAACTTCCACCGTGGCCCACTCCTTGCCCAGTTCCGTCAGCACTTTGATGCGCGCATACTCGCTGATAAAGTGGCTGCCATTATCGGTCGTCTCTTCGCGATAGAGATACACCGCCGGCGCCCCCGGAGCCATGGTGTCCGCAGTCATCCGCAGCTCTTCCTTCGTCGGCTCCTGAAACTTCTGAGCTTTAGCGTACAGAGGGGCTAACCACATCGCAATGGCCAGCGTGACGCGCACCACAGATTGAATTCGCATAACGTTCCGTCCTCGATTGACACAGCTCATCGCGCATCTGTTTCCGAAGTATACCTGGTTAGAATCTGGATTTCGCAGACATGGGTGCAGAGATGTGGCAGCGGCATCGGTGTTGAGCGGGGTTCTTCGCGATGATCCCGCGCCGCTCAAAGAGCCTGCGGAGGTGCGGCGGATCGTATTGAAGTGCATGGAAAAGCGGCCGGCGGATCACTACGCGAGCATGGCCGAGATCAGCGCCGATCGAGAGCGAGCAGAGAGGGGACTCAGCGGCCGGCGCGGTGGATGCGGCCGCGGCGGACCGCACGACGGTTGGCCGCGAGGCGCAGCGCGAACAGCTGTTGCGCGCCTATCTGCGCGTGAAGGCCGGTCGCGGGCTGATTCTGGGAGTGACCGGCGAGGCGGGCATTGGGAAGACCAGCCTGCTGGAAGAATTTTTGGCCGATCTGCCGAGGCGCGGCGAGCGGCCCATTGTGGCGCATGGGAAATGTTCGCAGCGCCTTGCCGGCGAAGAGCCGTACCTGCCGATTCTGGAGGCTTTTGAAGGCCTGGTGCGTCCTGCCTCAGGTGTTTCGCACACCGAAATCATGAAGGTTGTCGCGCCTGCATGGTATGGGCTGGTGGCGGGAAAATCGCCGCAGGGCGAATCCGGCGCCGGCGAGACGGCTGCGGCACTGTCGCAGGAGCGCATGAAGCGGGAGTTCGCCGCTCTGTGCTTTGAGCTTTCGCAGGTGTAGCCACTCGTATTCTTCATTGACGATCTGCACTGGGCGGACATCTCGACGGTTGACATCTTCAACTAACTGACGGAGCGCTTCTCGGAGATGCGGGTGCTGGTGCTTGCCAGCTACCGGCTATCCGACATGGAGTTGCGCGGAAGCCCGTTTCGTCATGTGCGGAACGACCTGATGCCGCGTGGACAGATGGAGTTGATGGACCTGCCGTTTCTTGAAGTGAAGAATGTGGAGCGCTACCTGACGCTGCAGTTCCCGGGCAATGCGTTTCCAGCTGACTTTGCCACCGAGATTCATGCCAAGACCGAGGGCAGCCCGCTGTTTATGACCGATCTGGTGCGGTATTTGCGCGACCAGGGCGGCATTGTGCAGGTAGACGGCCACTGGGTGCTGGCGAAATCGCTACCGGACAGTTTGCGCCAACTGCCGATATCCGTGCGGGCGATGATCGAGCGCAAGATTGAGCAGTTTGAGGAACAGGACCGGGAGCTGCTGGTGGCGGCAAGCGTGCAAGGCGCGGAGTTTGATTCCGTGGTGGTTGCCGAAGCGGCGGAAATGGACGCCGCAGATGTGGAAGAGCGTCTGGATGCGCTGGAGAAAGTGCATGCGTTTGTGCGGCGCGGCGAAGAGCGCGAATTTCCTGATCGATCGCTCACGCTGAACTATCAGTATGTGCATGTGCTGTATCAAAACGTGCTGTACGACTCGTTGCAGCCGACGCGGCGCGCAACGATCAGCGGCCCGGTGGCGAAGACCCTTGTGGCGCGCTACGGAGACCAGGTGGGAACCGTGGCGGCACGGGTGGCGGTGCTGTTTGAAGGCGCGCGGGATTTCTCTTCCGCCGCGAGTTCGAGCTTCCGCAGGAAGCGGAATGGAGCCGCAGCTTTCAGGGGTACGCGATTCATCTTCAGGGCCGCACGCTGGAAGGCATCGAGGTCCTGAAAGACGCGCTGGCCAGGCAAAAGCCCATCTCCACGGGGCTGGTGCGCTCGGCGTTTCTGGCGCTGCTGCCGATTGCCTGCGCAGCGCGGGCCGCATTGAAGAAGGATTGCGGGCAATTGACGAGGGCTTTGCGCATGCCGAGCGGACCGCCGAGGGAGGCTATGTGGCGGAATTGCACCGGGTGCGGGGTGAGCTGCTGCTGGCCGACGGCGACGGGGCGCGCGGGGAAGAGAGCTTGCGCGAGGCGCTGAACTATGCAAGCAATCAGCAGACGCACTGTTCGCGCTTATCCGCCGCGTCAGCCGGATGAGGATCAGTGGC
This sequence comes from uncultured Acidobacteriaceae bacterium, assembly GCA_963716385.1. Lineage (GTDB taxonomy): Bacteria > Acidobacteriota > Terriglobia > Terriglobales > Acidobacteriaceae > Telmatobacter. The sequence continues at coordinate 3,145,859 of OY970305.1, read as the reverse complement.
CGCTGACGGGAGCCGATGCCGCGCCCTCGGGTGTGAGCTCAACGTAAATCTGCGGACCATCGAGCGATCCCAGCTGAAGCAGATCGCCGGGGTTGAGCTGGGCGCGCTGGACGCGCACGCCGTTCAGAAAGGTTCCGCGGCTGCTGTCTCTGTCGACGATGAAGTAGCCGTCGCCTTCGCGGACGATGAGCGCGTGCTGGCGCGAGACGCACTGATCGCTGAGAACGACATCCTGGTCCTGGGGCCGTCCGATGGACGTGGAGGGGCCGTCGAGGGTGAGGGCGTGGCGGCCTTGAGCATTGGTGAAACGAAGTGTTGGAGGAGCCGCACTGATTTTTCGCCGCGTTGCTGTGCAGTCATTTTGCCCCGCCGGTGCATCTGAATGAGATATTACATTGAGGCTGGGAGAGGACGCGCATCCTTTTGCGGGGTAACTGGTTGCGGGGTGGCTTGCTGGATGAGTGCAGGCAAACCGGATTGCGAACCGGGCAACTGGGCATGTAGTCTTGCCTGACCTGGAAGGCGCAATGAAAACTCCGGCTCAATCGACGAGTCTGGTGGACGGCGATCGCGTCGCTGTCGTCGGCGGGGGACCTGCCGGTTCGTTTTTCGCCATCCATCTTCTTCGCGAGGCCCGGCGGCTGGGGCGGAATCTCGAGGTTGTGATCATCGAGAAGCGCGGGCCGACGGATCTGCGCGTCGACGATTTTCAATGCAGGGGATGCAACTTTTGCGCGGGTTTGATTTCGCCGCGGCTGAACGAGGTGCTGGGCGAGTGCGGCCTGGTGATTCCCGAGGAGATTATCCAGGGGCGGATCGACTACGTGTGGATCCATGGGCAGTGGAAGAACCTGCGGCTGCGCGTTCCCAGCGACAAGCAGATGTACTCGGTGTTCAGGGGCTCGCTGCCGGGCAGGCGGACGGGCAGGCCGGCGGGGTTCGACGGTTTTCTGCTGGGTGAAGCGGCGAGGGAAGGGGCGCGCATCCAGCATGGCGATGTGCGGTCGATCGATTACGGCGCGACGGGGAAGCCGGTGCTGACGCTGAGGACGCTCGGGGGAGAGACGGCCACGCTCGAGGCCGCTTTCGTGAGCATCGCGACGGGAATTAACGCGCACTGCGGCCCGTGGCATGACCACGAGGGGCTGTTCAGTTCCGTCAAGCGGATGAATCCGTCGTTCGTTCCGGGCAAGACGCGCCAGGCTCTGATCTTTGAGCTGGACGTGGGCGTGGATTTTCTGGAACGCAACATGAACCGGGAGATTTACTTCATCGAGTACGGCTCAAAGCGGCTTGCGCTGGAGCACACGGCGCTGATCCCCAAGGGCAGATTTTTGACCGTGGCGCTGATCGGCAAGTGTATTGACGAGGCGGCGCTGCCGTCGGACAGCCGCGAGATTGTGCATGAGTTTCTGACGCTGCCGCAGATTGACAGCATTCTGCCGGGGATTGCCGCGGCTCCGCTGGCCTGCGTGTGCGCGCCGCGGATGACGGTGGCGACGGCGGCGTCTCCTTTCGGCGACCGGTTTGCGATCATCGGCGACGCGGTGGGGTCGCGCTTGAACAAGGACGGTCTCTACTCGGCGCACGAGACGGCGAGCCGGCTGGCGCGGGCGGTGCTGCGGGAGGGGATCGACAGACGGGCGCTCGCGCGGGGATACGGGAAGACGGTGCATTGGCTGGCGGCGGACAACCGCTTCGGGCGGATTGTGTTTGCGGTGAGCCGGGCGGCGTTCACGCTGCCGGTGTTGAGCCGCATCGTGTATCAGGCGTTTGCCACCGAGTACAAGGTGCATGAGGAGCCGAGCCGGCCACTGAGCGTGGTGCTGTGGAAGATTGCCAGCGGCACGGCCGATTATCGGGAAGTGCTGCGGGAGATGTGCGGCTACAAGGTGCTGCGCTCGGTGGCCGGGGGCGCGGCGGTGACGCTGAGAAACGTGGCCTTCGAGGTGCTTTTAGGCGTGCGCTGGGGGGAGTACGGGCGCTATCCGACGGTGGTGCTGATGGAGAAGCGCGAGGCGCTGCGGGAGGAGCTTGGGGCCAGCCTGGAGATGGAGCTTGACCGGTCGCCGGACTTTGAACGGATGTACTGGATCAAGATTCGCGGCTCAGAGGAAGAGATCATGGCGGAGCTTGCAAGGTTCGGCCAGCCCGATGCGCGGTTTCTCAAGCTGCGCATTGTGGACATGCGACAGACGGAGGGAAAGGCCAACCAGGTGGGTTCGGTGATTCGATACCGGGTGCCGGTATTGGAACTGGCGGCGGAACTGCGGTTGAGGCGCAGGGTGGGCTTGGAGACCTTGCTGTATGAGGCCGACGAGGGGCTTGTGGACCGCGGGAAACTCATCTTCAACGTCGCGCCGACCACGGACGGAAACCGCAGGCTCTCGATTTATGCGGCGTTCAACTATAAGAAAGGAAAGGGCCTGGGGAGCCGGATGATGTGGAGGTGCGCCAGGTTTCTGTTTCCCGAGTTCGTGCATGACGTGGTGTGGAACCATGCCCTGTGCACGATCAAGGAAGACGCAGAGCGGAAGCACGGACACGCCCGGTAGGGTGACGGCGTGGAGCGGCCGGGCGACGCCGAACGCCTGTGCTTCGTCGAGCTGCGGTACATCGGGGACCTTGAACAGGTTACTTAACACGTTAGTAAGTCCCCAGAAAGGGTCATTGCCTGCTTCCATGCAAGAGGATTACCTGTTGTAGAGGAGAAGGTGTCGAACCATGTTCAGGCCAGAGGCATCTTCCGGTAATTCTTGATGAGCCACCACGGCAAGCAGCGTGGTTTAGGCGCCCGCTTCACCACGATCATATTGGCGGCATGCGGGCTGGTTGGCGGCTATGTGCTGGGCTGCGCCCTGGCGCTGCAACTGGCGGATAACTGGCTGAATCAGTACGCAAAGCTCGCGTCGGCGCAGAGCGATGCCTCGTATGCGGAGGCGCGCGGCCTTTTGGGCGTGATGAAAGATTCGCCGTATCCGTTCTGCTCGGAGGGCGAAGTGGCGTATTTCCGGGAGCTGGTGTTCCGCTCGGAATATCTGAAGGATGCGGGGCGCATCCACGGGGGAAGGATCGACTGCTCCGCCACGGCGGGTCATGTGACGCGGCTGATCGGGCAATTCAAGCCGCATGTTCGCCAGCTGGACGGCACCATCGCGTACAGCAATCTGGTTCCGGTGCGGGACGCCAGTTTGAAGAGGGCGGGGCTGCAGATGGGCACGGCGTATGTTGTGTTTGGCGCGCATTTGCCGGCCAGCCCCGGACCGATTCCGATGCATCTTTCGGTCAACATGAAGGACGATGCGGGCAGGCAATCGGCGCCTGCGGCGAGCGGAGCGACCGCGGGGGAGGCGCCGAATCTGACGACGGACGGGACGGTTCGCCTGGGGAACGCGCTCTATGTGACGCGCTGTTCGACGCTTCACTCTGACTGCGTGACGGCCTCGACGACTGTGCCGGAGGCAATGCACGGTGAAACCGAAGCGATTGCGGGAAGCACGGTGGCGGGAGGCCTGCTCGGCGTGTGTTGCGGAATGGCGTTCTCCTTTGTGTACCGGCGCAGCCGGGATCTTTGCCAGCAGCTTCACCGGGCGGTGGAGCGGGACAAATTGCAGGTGGTGTATCAGCCGATCGTCAATCTTTCAACGCTGCGGATCGTGGGGGCGGAGGCGTTGGCGCGCTGGAACGACGAGGACGGCAATGCCGTGGGGCCGGATGTGTTCGTGAAGATCGCCGAGGACCACGGCTTCGTGGGAGAGATCACGAAATCGGTGATGCGGCGCGCCTTGCGTGCGTTTGCGGATACGCTGCGCAACCGCCCGGATTTTCGCCTGAGTGTGAACGTGGCCGCGCAGGACCTTGGGGACCCGGAGTTTCTGCCCATGCTGGATGAGACTCTGAAGCGGGCCAAGGTGCAGCCGAAGAGCCTGGTGCTTGAGATCACCGAACGTTCGACAGCCGAAAGCGAGGCGGCCATGGAGACGATCCGCGACCTGAGGCGGAGAGGGCACAGCATCCATATCGACGACTTCGGCACCGGCTATTCGAACCTGGAAAAGCTGCTGTATCTTTATGCGGACACGATCAAGATCGACAAGGCGTTTACCCGGGTGATCGGGACCGAGTCGGTGACGGTGGCGATTATTCCGCAGATTCTGGCGATGGCCAAGTCGCTGAATCTGGAAGTGGTGGTGGAAGGGGTGGAAACCGAGCACCAGGCCGATTATTTTTCGCTGGCGACGCAGAAGATTTACGGCCAGGGCTGGCTGTATGGACGGCCGGTCACGGCGGAGGAGTTTCATGGGCTTCTGGCGGACGACTGGTCGAAGGTGGCCGCGACGCCGCAACCGGTCGGGCCAAGGGCTGTTGCGGTGAATATCGCCGACCACCGCGTGGCTTGAGGGCGGCTGCGGTTTCGGGTTGGCCGGGAGGGTTGGCTTTGAACGGGCAGGGTTGCCTTCCTGCGCGCTTCGCGCTGCAATCTATCTGCAAAGAGACAAAGTATCGATTCCGCGCATGCGCGCGGCCAACCTTTCAATGCGGCGCACCCGGCCTCGTCAACCGAGCGGCTGGCCGCATTCCTGCAAACGAAGACGGCTCCGGGCCAGCTGATCCCGCGGGGTTCGCGCGCGGTCCGGGGAAAGCCTGGAAGACTCCCTGTAAGTTGTTGATTTTATGGTGGGCGCTGCAGGATTCGAACCTGCGACTTCCACCGTGTGAAGGTGGCACTCTACCGCTGAGTTAAGCGCCCCTGGATGGGTTGGCGGAAGTCGCGCCGGCGGGGCATCCCATGGGTTAGAGTAACACCAGCGGGGCTGCAGGGCCAAGCAAGAGCGGCAGATGGGCTGGGCAGGCTGGGCGGGCCGGGCCGCGGGGAAAAGTTCACGATGGGTTGGAGCGTCCGGGCAATTCGCAGTGGGGGTCGTAGCGCAGGCCGAAGTGCAGGCCGCGGCGCGGGTGACTCCGGCCTGGACGGCGAGGCGGCGCTCGGTCCCCTGGGCGGTATGGGGGGAGTGGACCTCGGCGGCGGGGGGCTGGTTGGCGCGGGTTTTTCGGAGATGGCGGGCCAGCCTGGCGGCAGGCCGGGCGGCACCCAACCGGGCGGTACCAGGCCGGGCGCGCACCCCGCGGCGACGTCCTTCAATGGCGACGGGGCCGGCGACGCGGGCGAAGGCGCTGATCCCGTCACGGAAACCGATTCCCGGGCGCAACCTTCCGGCGGGGACGGGGTTGAAGAAGATATGGCAACCCTGGTGCTGGACAACCCGGCCATGGGAACGGGCGCGGCGCGACGGGTGGACGCAAAAGCGGGCGCACTGCGCGGCGTCAATCACGCCGCGGATGAGTCCAGCGACGCGGCCATCATGCTGCGCGTGGCGGCCGGCGACGAAGCAGGCTTCAACTACCTGGTGGGCAAGTACCACCGGGCCATGATTCACTTCCTGTTCCGGATGGTGCGCAACCAGGCAGTTGCCGAGGAGTTGGCGCAGGAGGTGTTTCTGCGCGTGTACCGCTCGCGCGAGAGCTACCGGGCGGAGGCCAAGTTCTCGACGTGGCTCTACCGGATTGCGACCAACCTGGCGGTGAACCAGGCGCGCGACACACGGCACGAGCGGACGGCGTCAACCGTGTACCTGGACACGCCGGACGCGGAGACGGGCACGACGCCGGATGTGGCCGACGACGAGCCCACGGTGGAAGAGCGCCTGTTGCGCGAGGAGCGTATGCAGGCCATTCGCACGCACGTGATGGCTTTGCCCGAGCGGCAGCGGATGGCGGTGGTGATGCACAAGTATCAGGGGATGGATTACCGGCAGATCGGGGAAGTGCTGAAGCTGAGCGAGTCGGCGACCAAGTCACTGCTGTTTCGCGCCTACCAGACGCTGCGCGACAAGCTGAAGGATTTTGTGTAACGAAAGAAAGCCGGGCGACACCGGCGGGGAGTGGGGTGGCACCAATGAAACGGAAGATGCAAGATTGCACCGGAATGGAGTCGAAGCTGGCGAACCTGCTGCTCGATCCGGACGCGGTTTCTACCAAGGTTACGACGCACGTTGAAGAGTGCGACGCCTGCCGGAAGGAGCTGCAGGAATTGCGGGCCACGATGGCGCTGCTGGATACCTGGGAAGCGCCGGAGGCGAGCCCGTACTTTATGACGCGGATGGGCGCGCGGCTGGATGAGGAGCGCGCGGCGCCGCGGGCGGGCTGGGTGGCGCGGCTGCGGGCGCGGTTTGCGTATGGCCCGCCGATGCATGTGCAACCGCTGGCGGCGATGGCGCTGACGGTGGCGCTGCTGCTGGGCGGCGGGGCTTATCTGGGCGTGTCCGACTGGGACCAGCCGGCGGCGCAGCCGGGACAGGCCGCGGTGGTGCACGATCTGCAGACGCTCGAGAATAATGCGCAGCTTCTGGACCAGCTTGAGGCGCTTTCAAGCAACGACAGCAGCCAGAACAACGACTCCAGCCAGAATTAGGGGCTGGTGGTTGGCAACGCATGAAACAGACGGCGGGGGGCCGGGGGACAGGATGACCGGGATACGGAATGCGGGAACGATCCGCCGCGCAGCGTTGGCTGCCGTGATTCTGATCCTGTGCGCGCCGGCGGCCTGGGCGCGAGGCCAGCACCAGGCGCCCCACCAGGAGCGGGCGCCACGGCAGCAGTATGCCGCGCCGCGCGGCGAGCGTTCCCGGCCGCAGAATGAAAGGCCTCCGCGACAGGGAAGGCAACGACAGGGCAGACCGGAAAACCAGGGCCGCCCGGCGCCGCAGTACCCGCAATACCGCCCGATGATGCCGCAGAACCGCGGCGTGGGTCAGGCTCCGCAATATCGCCCGATGACGCCGCAGAACCGCGGGGTGGGGCAGGCCCCGCAATACCGTGGCGTGACGCCGGGGAACCGCGATGGACGCCAGATGCCGATGAACCCGCCGATGGCGGCGCGTCCGGGCTATCCGGGTGCGCCTTACGGGGTTGCGCCGGGCAGGGTTGCGCCGGGCGGGGTTGGGCCTTACGGGGGACAGGGGAATGTGCGTCGCATCTACCCGCGCTATATGCAGCCGGGCTATGCGCCCCCCGGCCATCTGGGGGCGTGGCTGAATCAGCATCGCGGGGTGCCGCTGCAGGAGCAGGAACGGATGCTGCGCGCCGATCCCAGTTTCAGCAGACTTCCGCAGGCCGACCAGCAGCAGCTGGTGCGCCAACTGCACCAGGTGGACCAGATGCCGGAGGCGCAGCGGGAGCGGCGTCTGGCGCGGTCCGAGGCTCTGGAGCGCCTGTCGCCGCAGGAGCGGGAGCAGGTGAGGGAGTCGGCGAGCCGGTGGAGAACGCTGCCGGCCGATCGCCAGGCGATGATGAAGAACGCGTTCCGGGATCTGCGCATGGTTCCGCCGGATCAGCGCCCGATGGTGCTGAACTCCAGCCGCTACCAGAACGCCTTCAGCCCGGAAGAACGCGGCATTCTTTCCAACCTGCTGAGCGTGGAGCCTTACCAGGCGCCGCAGTAGCGGGAGCGCGTTGCCGCTGTGCCGCACAGGGCAATCAACCCCTCAGGAAGGCGTGGAAACCGCAGCCACGTCGATGGCAAGCAGCGTGATGTCGTCCTGCTGGACCGCCGTGGCGGGCGGCCAGCGGCGCAGCTGCGCGCGCAGATGATCGAGCAATTCGGCAGGCGGGCGCGCCTGGTTGTCGCGGAGCACCCGCTCCAGCGCATGATCGCCAAAGGACTCCCCGGCATCGTTTTCAGGTTCCACCACGCCGTCGGTATAGAGCAGGAAGCGATCGCCCGCGCTCAAGGGCATGGCGCGCACCGGATAGTCGGAGTCGGGCGTCACGCCGAACAGCAGGCCGTTGCACTCGATGCGCTCCAGGGCGCCGGCCCGCCAGCGTACGAGCGGCGGATGCCCCGCGGCCGAGTAGAGCCCCATGTGCTTCTCCATATCGAGCCACAGATACGCAGCCGTGATGAACTGCCCGCGCAGTTGGCCGGTGAGGATGCGGTTCAATCCCTGCATCACTTCCGCCGGCTCGTGCGCGCAATGGATGACCGACTGCATCGCCACCTTGAGCATGGCCGCAAACAGCGCTGCGGGGACGCCGTGGCCGGAGACGTCGGCCATCAGAAAGCCCGTATGGCGCGGGTCAATCACGACAAACTCGTAGAAGTCGCCGCCCACGGCAGTCATCGGCTGGTAGGAGGCGGCGATGGTCAGGTCTTCAGCTTCGGGAATGCCGGTGGGAAGGATGGAGTTCTGGATCTGGCGCGCAATCTCCAGTTCGCTGTCGATGGCGACGAGCCGCCGCTCGTTGGCGAAGACCTTCTGGGCGGCGACGTAGGCAAACGAAAAAAGGAAGGCTGCAAACACCAGCTCGTCGAGCATAGGTAATTCGAGACGCGGCAAGCCCAGCGAGCCCCACACGTTTCTGAAGAGGGCCTCGGCCGTAAAGACCAGCGTGCTGGCAGTGAGAATGCGGTTGGGAAAGGCCTGAAATCTGAGCGACAGCTTGGGCACAACCACTACGGTTGCCAGTGCAATCAACGCGCAGACAGCAAGAAGATTGTTGTAGGGGAGAAGTGCCGCGCTTGATCCGGTTGCCACAAACATCCCGATGCCGCCCGCGGCTATGACCAGTCCAACGATTGCCATCGCCTGTGTCAGGCGCCGCATCATTCCCAGGGTCAACTCTGACCACACAAGCAAACCGGCTACCACCAGCAGGAAGCTGATCGCGTTGTGCAGGAAAGGCGCGTCTGCTGCGAAGAAGCGAGGCAGCGCTTTAAGGATCGGAGGGGTGATGAGCAGCAGGTTTGCCCCGTACATCCCGCTCCAGATCCCCAACCAGATCAGGACCCGAACCTCGCCGCGCTTGCGAATGACCGCGATCGCGCAGGAGACGAGGCCGAAAAACAAGAAAACGGTTCCCAGGGCGACGTACGCCAGCTGGATGCGAAGCTCTGAAAGAGTCGTGTTCTCCAAACGTGCACCTCCTCGCCGCCGGCCATTGGGGCGCTAAACATACCACGGACAGCATCGCCGCTCCGTAGGCCGTCAAAGCTGTCAAGGCGGCCCAGCGCTCCGTACTTGATGAAGCCCGGACTATAGCGCCTGTGCAATCAGGAAGCTGTGATCCGCAATACGGGCCGGTTGCGCGAGCAGCGTCACGAATAGGGCGCCCCAAGTATCGTTCTGTGACCTTCGAGGCCACGTCCCCAATTCGCCACTCAGTTACAATGGAAGAGGGGCCAAGGCCAATATTATTTGCGCAGCGAGCGCAATGACAGCAAGGAGTTTTACCCTTATGGCGATTCCCGCCACACAGATGCGTCCGGGCATGATCATCAAGCACAACGACCAGTTGCACCTGGTCTTCAAGGTGGAGCACCGCACGCCGGGCAACCTGCGTGCCTTCATCCAGGCCAAGCTGCGCAACTTGAGGACTGGCGCGATGTTCGAGCACCGCTTCCGCTCCGCCGACGCCATTGAAAAGGTGGTGGTGGATGAAGTCTCCATGGAGTTTCTCTACGCCGACGGCGACGACTACTACTTCATGAACCCGGTGGACTTTGAGCAGACGGTGCTGAAGGGCTCGACGCTGGGCGACGCGGTGGAGTACCTGACGCCGAACCTGCAGATCAAGGTGAGCTACCACGACGGGCAGGCCGTGGGCATCGAGCTGCCGTCGGCGGTGGAGCTGGAAGTGGTGGAGACCGAGCCGGGGCTGAAGTCGGCCACGGCGTCGAGTGTGACGAAGCCCGCGAAGACGGAAACCGGCCTCGTGGTGCAGGTGCCGTCGTTCATCAATGAAGGCGAGAAGATTCGCGTGGACACCAGCGAGGGCGCGTATCTGAGCCGGGCGTAAACGCGAATTCTGCTTGGGGAGGCCGGGGCTTGCGCTCCGGTCTCTTCTTTTTTTGGCCGGGCGCACGAGAGAAAATTCCTCCAAGATTCGACTTGACAGCTCACGGATTTTGTATGTTACAGTAAGTAACATTATGGCGCGTAACACTCCACCCCCGCACGATCCGGCCGAACTCGGCGAACTGGAACGCAGCATCCTCGACATTGTCTGGCGTCTGGGCACGGGCACAGCGGAGCAGGTGCGCGAGGCCCTCGACCGGCCGCTGAAGGACTCGACCGTGCGCACGGTGCTGCGCCGGCTTGAAGAAAAGGGCTACCTTGCGCACCTGGTCGAGAACCGGACGTTTGTTTATCGGCCGGCGGAGTCGCGGCAGCGCGTTGCCGGGCGCGCCGTGAAGCGTATTTTGGACTGGTTCTGCGAGGGCTCCGTCGAGGCACTTCTGGTGGGCTTGGTGGACTCGAAGGTCCTGGACAGGGCCGAGCTGCAGCGGCTGGCCGCGCGCATTGCCGCCGCGCAAAAAGAGGAGAAAGCCGGAAAGGGCAGGAAGGAGTCCGGGCGATGATGGGAACGATTCTGGATGCTGCGCTGCGGTCGCTGGTGGCGGCCGCGGCTGTGGGCGCAGGGTTGCATCTGCTGCGCGTGCGCAATGTGCTGGCGCAAAAAGTGGCGTGGGGAATGGTTCTGGCCGCGGCGCTGGCCATGCCGTTGCTGCTGTCGGCAGTGGCGCACTGGCAGGTGGCGCGGTTCGTTGTGCATGCGGACCCCATGACGCTGCTGGAAGAGCTGCAGGCGCACATACGCACCAAGAGCGCCGCTCAGCCTGCTGCCGCGCCCGCGACGCAGGCTGTGGCCGGCCCGGCGGCTGTGGAACCCGCAGTGAAGCCGCGACCCGCCGAAGTGCCGAAGGTCGAACCGCGCGAGAGCACGCTGGAGCAGCCCGGCGACGATGCGGCTCTGCGTGCGGCTTCCGTGCTGGCGACGCCGGAGATGACCGCTGCTTCCGCGCCCGCTGCGAAGGCCGGGTTAGTTGCGCCCACGCCGCACTTTCAATTGCCTCCGCCGGCGACGCTGGCCGTGCTGGCGTATGCAGCGATCGTGCTGGTGCTGCTGGGCCGCCTTCTCTATGGACTTGTCGCAGCGCTTGCGCTGAGCCGCCGCGCCACGCCGGTTGCACTTGCCGGTCAACCGGAGGCCGAGAGGATCCATCTGCGCGTCAGCACGCAGGTGGCGTCTCCGGTCACGATCGGCTCCAGCATTCTTCTGCCCGCCGATTACGTCGAGTGGGATGCAGAGAAGCTGCGCATCGTGCTGGCGCATGAGGGTTCGCACATCCGGCAGGGCGATTTCTATTTGCAGCTGATTGCGGGCGTGCATGCGGCGCTGTTCTGGTTCAGTCCGCTCGGCTGGTGGCTGCGCCGCAAACTCTCCGACCTCGCCGAGGCCATCAGCGACCGCGCGGGACTGGCACAGGCCGCCAGCCGCGCGGCGTACGCGCAGGTATTGCTTGAATTCGCGGCTGTTCCGCGCCCAACCCAGTTAGGAGTAGCTATGGCACGCCAAGGAAAACTCACGCGCCGCATTGAGCGGCTGCTGAATGAATCGACCTTTCGCGAGGCGTATGCAGGCACGCGCCGCCGCGCCCTGGCCGCGGTGCTGCTGGTGCCCGCCGCGGTGTTTCTTGCAACGTCCATGATTCGTGTGGAGGCCGCCGGGCACACGCAGGAGCCCGCCGCGCCGCCCACCGCGGCAGCCGCGGCTCCAGCTGTGCCCGATGCCGCGGCAGCGCCTGCCGCGCCGTCTGCGCCCGCCGAGGTGCGCGAAGGGCAGTCGGTTCCGCCGCCGGAAGGCGTGCCCTCCGCGCCCAGCGCCGCGTCCGCGCCGGAGGCAATGCCCGCGCCGCCCGCGGCTTCAGCTGTGCCCGATGCGGCGGCCGCGCCGCTACCGCCGAACCGCGTCGTGATTGTGGACAGTGACGACGAGCCCGTCGTGCTGGATTCGGACGAGCCACGCGATGCCATCAAAGTAATGCCACACGCGCACAGCATCATTGTGCGCAAGGACGATGACGGCGACTCGTACATGATTGTGCATGGCAATGGGCAGGTGAGCGTGGACGGCAAAGCGGAGAACGAAGCCCTGCAGAAGGCGCGCAAGATGGCGCACGGAGATTTCGTCCTCTACACACACCAGGGCAAGTCGTACCTCATCGACGACCCGGCCACCGTTGAGCAGATCGAGTCGGCCATGGGGCCCATGCATATGCTCGCCTTCAAGGCGAAGATGCTGGGTGACCAGAATAGGGCGATGGTCGAGATGCAGAGGAAGTTCGCCGACAGGCAGAAGGAATTCGCCGAGAAGCAGAAGACCATCGTGATCCGGCAAAGGGATCTGCTGGACAAGCAAGAGGCGATTCAACTGACTGCGCCGGAGCTGAAAAAGCAGATGCAGGAGCTGAACGAGACGGTGGCGCGGCTTGAGGCGCGGCAGGACAAGAAGCTGAGTGAGAAGGACCTGGCCGAGCTGCGTTCGGAGGTGGCCGAGCTGCAGGCGAAACTCAGCAGCTTCCCGATGCACTTTGAATTCCAGACGGTTGAAATGCCCAAGATCGAAATCCCGAAGATCGACTTCGACAAGCAGTTGGCGGAGGCGCAGCGACAAGTGGTTGAGGCGCAGGAGCGGATGCAGAAGGAGAGCGACGAGAAGATGAAGTCGATCATCGACCAGAGCCTGAAAGACGGCAAGGCAAAGCCCATCCAGTAGCGCGACTGGTGGATAGCCGCAAACGATGTTTCTTCGCAGGCGAGGAAGTTCGGCTTCCTCGCCTGCCTTTTTGCTACGACAACTGCACGGGCCTGGCTTCTAGCAGGGCCTCAATCGACGTGAGCGCATCAAGGACGCTGGCCGGCACCGGCGCATCCACCTGCACCACGGCCAGCGCGTGCACCGGCTTTGCGCCGGAGCGCTCGCGGCCCAGGGCGAAGTTGGCGATGTTGACGCCGTGCTCGCCGAGGATGGTGCCGATTTTGCCGATGACGCCGGGCACGTCGAGGTTGCGGCAGACGAGCAGGTTGCCTTCGAGTGGGGCCTCGATGTCGATGCCGTCGAACTCGAGCAGGCGGGGCTGCTCGCCGTGAATGACGGTGGCGCTGGCGTGGCTTTTTCCGGCGGCCGCGTGCAGTTCGATGGTGAGCACGGTGGCGGCGCCGCCGCGCGGGCTGGCCTGCTTGTCCTCGTGGATGCGAATGCCGCGCTCGGCAGCGACGGCGGCGGCGTTGATGCGGTTCACATTCTCAGAGCCCTGCAGCAGCCCCTCGATGGCGGCGTTGCGCACGAGGTCGGTTTTGGCCTCGGCGAGCGCGCCTCCGTAGATGATGTGAACGGCCTCGAAGCCGGACTTGACGCCGGACTTGACGGCGCCCTTGCCGGTTTGCGCGAGGAAGGACCCGAGGCGGCCGGCGAGGGTGATGTAGGGCGCCAGCTCGAGGTACTCTTCGTGGCTGAGCGAGGGCAGGTTGACGGCGTTCTGCACGACGCCAAGCTTCAGGTACTCGCGCACCTGCATGGCGATCTGGATGCCGACGGCTTCCTGCGCTTCGGCGGTGGAGCCGGCGATGTGGGGAGTGAGGATGACGTTGTCGAGGCCGAAGTAGGGCGAGTCTTTGGGCGGCTCGACGGCGAAGACATCGAGGGCGGCGCCGGCTGCCTGGCCGCTCTTGAGGGCCGCGGCCAGGGCGGTGTCGTCGACCAGCTCGCCGCGGGCGCAGTTGATGATGCGCACGCCTTTTTTCATCGCGGCCAGGGTTTTGGCGTTGATGATGCCGGCGGTCTGCGGGGTGAGGCCGACGTGGAGGGTGAGGTAGTCGGCGCCGGCAATCAGCTCGTCGAGTGTGACCAGCTTGATGCCGTTTTCGCGGGCCACGGCGGCGGAGACAAACGGGTCGCTGCCGATAATTTCAAGGCCGAAGCCGCGGGCGCGTTTGGCGACTTCGAGGCCGATCCGGCCCAGGCCGAGGATGCCCAGCGTCTTGCCGCGCAGTTCCATGCCTTGCAGGCTCTTCTTCTCCCATTTTCCGGCGTGCATGCCGGCATTGGCGGCGGGCAGCTTGCGGGCCAGCGCCAGCATGAGGCCGATGGTGAGCTCGGCCACGGCCACGGCGTTGGCGCCGGGCGTGTTCATGACCACGATGCCGCGGCGCGTGGCGGCCTCGGCGTCGATGTTGTCCACGCCCACGCCAGCGCGGCCGATCACGCGCAGTTTGGGCGCATGCGCCATCAGCGCGTCGTCCACCTGCACGGCCGAGCGCACCACCAGGGCGTCGGCATCGGCCAGGGCCGCCGGAAGCCCGTCGGGCAACTGGTCGTGCGTCAACACTTCCCACCCCGGCTCGGCCGCAAACACGGCCAGCGTCGCCGGAGAGACCTTCTCCGCCAGAACAATCTTCATCGCATCTCCCTTGCCTTGCTGCGCGGTTTCATATTCGTCAAAGCGGATGCCGTGCTTCTCGCACAACAGCTCGAACATCCGCACCACGGCGGCGTGCGGCTTGCCTTCGCCGCGCTCATAGTTAGTGACCGAGTTGGGATGCACGCCCAGCCGCTCGGCCATTTCGTATTGATAGAGGTCGAGCTGCTTGCGGGCGATGAGCAGTTTCTCTCCAAAGGTCAGTTCGGCCATGCGCTCCTAACCCTTCACGGCGTCGGCGTACACCTGCTGCGCCGCGGCCACCGCCTGCCCATAGACCACCGGCAGTCCCAGCGTGTCCTTGGCGATGTGTTCCATGGCGCCCAGCAGGGCAACCGTGTCGAGATAATCAAAGAAACCGAGGTGCGCGACGCGGAAGATCTTGCCCTGCATCTCGCCCTGGCCGTTGGCGGTGACGAGCGCGAAACGGGTTTTGAGCGCCTTGACCACGTCGCCGGAATTCATGCCCTCGGGCACCGCGACGGCCGTGGCCGCCGCAGCAGGCGCGGTGGGCGCAAACAGCGTGAAGCCGAGCGCGACCAGACCGGCGCGGGTGGCCGCGGCGTTGACCTGGGCGTTGTTGACCAGGGCGATGCGGCCTTTTTCGAGGTCGCCGCCAGCCTGGCCGGCGATGTAGTCGAGCGCCGCGCCGAGGCCGGCAATCAGCGCGACTGCGGGAGTATAGGCGCTCTCGCCTTTCGCGGCGTTCTTGCGTTCCTTGCGCAGGTCAAAGTAGTAGCGCGGATTGGTGGACTTCTCCATCGCCGCCCAAGCCTTTTCGCTCACGCTCAGGTAGGCCAGCCCCGGCGGAATCATCACCGCCTTCTGCGAGCCGCCGATGAGCACGTCGATGCCCCAGCCGTCCACGTCAAAGTGGGTGGTGCCGAGGCCGGTGATGCCGTCGACGACCAGCAGAGCGTCGCTGCCGGCTTGCTTGAGCAGCCTGGCAATGGCCTCCACGTCGTGGCGCACCGCGGTCGAGGTCTCCGTGGCCTGCAGGAAGACGACCTTGTGCTCGGGCTGGAGCGCCTTGCGCACCTCGGCCAGGTCAAAGGTCTGGCCGTAGGGCGCACTGAGCACGTCGGGCACGCAGCCGAAGGCCTTGGCGAGGCCCACCCAGCGCTCGCCAAACTTGCCCGCGGTGAGAACCAGCACGCGGTCGCCGGGCGAGGTTAGATTGGAGACGGAGGCCTCCATGGCGCCGGTGCCGGAGGACGACAGCAGCAAGACGTCGTTCGCGGTGCCGACAAAGACCTTCAACTGGGCCAGGACTTTTTGAAAGAGGGCGCGAAATTCGGGGGTGCGGTGGTGCATGTCGGCCGCGGCCATGGCGAACTGGGCCGCCGGCAGCAGGGGGGTCGGACCGGGGGTGAACAGGCGGGTCTTGCGAATCATGGGCTTCTCCTTGTTGCGGGCTGCTGCGGTTGAAGGGCGGCAGGCAAGGTTGGCGGCCGTCCTCGGCAATCAGTCACAGAATACACAAGTTTGTGGATTTTGTGAATTATTTGATCTGTGGAAATCTGTGCAAATCCACGCAATTGCCCGCAATTGCCGGGTGATCGCGGAGAGATGATTTTTTGCCGGAGCGGGATCGTCCCGTCCCTCCGGGACGAGGGAGTCGTGGTTGGGGACATTGCCAGGGTTGCGTCCGCCGCGGCGGACGCAACCCTGGGCTATTTTCGGCGCATCCCTCCGGGATGTGGAAATCGGTACAATGCTGCTTTGGAGCCTCGCCAAGCAGGATCTGAGGGGTATGGGCTTCCGCTCGTCCCGTTCAGCTCCTTGGACAGGCTCGCAGACCGCACAGAAAGACAGGGAAGGAACCCCATGATGGATGCAGGCGCACTGGAAACACTCGTCAGCCAACAGATTGTGATCGCGATGAAGGCCCACGACGCGGAACGGACCGGCACGCTGCGGCTGATCAAGAACGCGCTGAAGAACAAGGCGATCGAGAAGCGCGCCGCGCCGACGGCGGCCGAGGAGCAGCAGGCGCTGGCCACGATGATCAAGCAGCGGCGGGACTCGATCGAGCAGTTCACGAAGGGCAACCGGCCGGAGCTGGCCGCCAAGGAAGCCGCGGAGATCGTGGTGATTGAGGAGTTCCTGCCCAAGGCGCTGGACGAGGCGGGGCTGCGCGCGCTGGTGGCTGAAGCGGTGGCGGAACAGGCCGCGGCGAGCGGGCAGAAGCCCGGCCCCAAGGAGATGGGCCCGGTGATCAAGGCGGTGCAGGCGCGGTTGCAGGCTGCCGGGGTGCGCGCCGAGGGGCGGCTGGTGAGCGAGGCGGTGAAGGCGGCGCTGGCGGGGTAGTTTTCTGCGCCGCGCCCGCGCAAAAAAAAGCCGGAGCGGGCCGAAGCCGGCCCCGGCGCAGGGGGTAATACGGGTGCTGCCGGTTAGTTGAAGTTGGCCGAGGTGAAGTCGTTGAAGTTGTACCCATCGACGTGGCGGGCCAGCAGCACGGCGTCGCCGGTGGAGGGGTTCTTGAGCAGCAGGCCGACCACGCGGACGCTGGCTCCGTCGGTGAGGTTGGCGAATCCGCCGCATCCGTAGCGGAAGTTGGAATGGCCGCCCAGGTAGACGGTGACGGTTTCCGGAATCAGCACGCCGGCAAAGCCGTTGACCTGCATCTGGAAGGTGCCTTTGCCGGCATTCTGGCTGCCGGCGACGACGGTGCCGTCAAAGCCCCAGTGGCGCAGGGTGACGCGGTTGACGGTGACCGCCGAGGCGTTGGCTGCGCCGCTGGCCGGTCCGCCGACGACCACATCCTGGCCGGCCAGCAATCCGCTGGAGTTGAAGAGGAACTGGGCGAACGGATTGTGCATCCAGTAGACGGAGAACTTCTCGCTGCCGGTGAGGTCGACCGTGGCGATCTGGCCAAGGGTCAGGCCGGTGGTGGTGGGCAGCAGGCCGCGGACATAGAGGTCGAAGCTGGAGGCCGCTCCGGTGGCGGGCGTGACGTAGGTGACCTGTCCGCTGGCGTAGAAGCCGGTCTGGGAGAGGATGGCGACTTCGTCGGCGTTCAGGGTCTGGTCGGCCTTGTCGAGCTGGCCGGAGACCAGCACGATGCTGCTCGTGGTGAGAGCGCCGAGGGTGGCGTTGCCGTCCCACTCGGTTTGCGCGGTGGTGTTGATGGTGAACTGCTGGCCGTGGGGTCCCTGGACCACGAAGGACTGCGGCTCAGTGGAGCCGGCGGGCGGAGTGACCACGGCTGCGACAGATTCATCGATGTAGCCGCCGCTGTCGGTGTTGGCCACGGTCTTCACATTGAAGGTGGGAGTGACGTTGCCGGTGATCTGGCCGTTGGAATCGACTTCAATGGACTTTTGCAGATCGAGGTCGAGTCGCAGGCCGGCCGGGGCTCCGGCGGTGGTGATGACGAGGGGCTTGTCGAGGGTGATGTTGACCGTGGAAGTGGTGAGGGTGGCGGCTTCAGTGGTGATGGCGGGCGGAGTGGTGGTGGTGTCGAGGTAGCCGAGGGTCGCAGTGCCCAGGGTGATGGAGACGCCGGTGTAGGTGCCGACCGGGATGGCGTTCATGTCGAGCAGGGTCTGGAGCCCGTTGTAGCGCGCGAAATCGACGGTGGGCGTGCCGCTGATGAGCGAGGCGGTGTTGCCGCTGCCGTCGGTCAATTCAACGCTCTGGATCTGGACGGCGAACGAGGTGACGGCGGCCATCGGGGCATCGGTGCCGACGACGAAGGACGAGCCGGTGGGGGTGTTGGAGTTGGAATTGGAGCTGACCGAGGAGCCGGTGCTGCAGCCTGCGACGAGCAGGGAAGCAACGGTGAGCGCAAGGAGGGAGGGAAGGAGGAACCTTCCATGCATCTTAGGGGGCATTTTCAGATACATCGCTTTCTGCGTACGTCCGTGGCCTCCACGGAGTCATCGCGGGAGTTGGCGTGCTGCGGCGCAGACAGGGAGAAACCCCAGGCTGAGCGCCGCCAGTCCGCTTTGACCCCGCCGCAGGGGTGATAGTTGCGCGCTGCTGCAAATTAACTTTGTGGTAACAGTGGCGGCGCGGCGGGGCCGGAAGGGATCCTGTCGGTTTCGGCTACAGCGGAAGCAGAGTAGATGTATCCCGAAAGCAAGCCCATCAAGTGGCTTTTCCCTTAAGAAAAAGCCACCTTGAAGACTCTCATCAAGGGCACGCATACTCTGGTTTCGCTCTAGAACAGGCCGATGTATCCCTCGGGAATGGGGGCGAACTTGAGCAGGCCCAGCTCGCCGGCCAGGCGCTCGAGGCGGGCGCGGGTGGCGGGCGCGGGGGGCACCAGCGGCAGGCGGACCACATCGGTGGTGCGGCCCATCAGGTTGAGCACCGTCTTGACCGGGCCCGGGTTCGACTCCCAGAAATTGGCTTCGAAGAGGCGTCCGTACTGGCGTTCCAGCTCGCGGGCCGTGGGCCAGTCGTTGTGCAGGGCGGCGCGAATCATGCGGGCGACCTCGGCGGGAGCCTCGTTGGCGGCCACGCTGATGAGCCCGTGCGCGCCGACGCCGATGGCGGCCAGGGCGAGGTTGTCGTCGCCGGAGAAGATCTTGAATCCATGGGGCAGGGAGTGGACCAGCTCGGAGATCTGGGTGAGTTTGCCGCTGGCCTCCTTGATGGCCTGGATGTTGGAGGCGGCCTCGGCAAGGCGAACGACGGTGGGGGGCTCGAGGTTGGCGGCGGTGCGGCCGGGGACGTTGTAGAGCACGACCGGGATGGGGTCCACGGCGCGGGCCAGGGCCAGGAAATGCTGAAACTGGCCCTCCTGGGTGGGCTTGTTGTAGTAGGGGTTGGCGGAGAGGATGGCGTCAACGCCGCGGACCTGGCGCAGGAGGGCGGCCTGGCGGAGCAGGGCGCGGGTGGAGTTGTGGGTGCAGCCGGCCCAGACGGGCACCCGTCCGCCGGCGGCATCGACCACCAGATGAACGACGTGGAGCCACTCGTCTTCGTCGAGTGTGGCGGCTTCGCCGGTGGAGCCGCAGGCCACCACGAGGTCTATGCCGGAGTCAATCTGCCAGTTGACCAGCGCCCGCAACGCCGCTTCGTCGATCGAGCCGTCCGCCCAGAAAGGCGTAACGATTGCCGTACCGCAACCTGTAGTTTCCATCACAGGAGAGTGTATACCGAATGGGCCGGCGGCGGGCATCGCCGCGGCTCGGGGAGGCATCTACCTGTGCAGGTTGTCGATTGGAACCGAACTCGCTTGGCTCGAATGCGGGCGCTTGTGATCTGCGCTGTGCGGGTCCAGTCGAATGGGAGACAAAGATTGATGCGGAGATTTGTTATGCAAGATGACTTGGAATTTCTTCTGGCGGCCCACGAGCCTCCGTGCCTGTCGCTCTATCTGCCGACGCACAGGCGGCGTCCGGAGAATCTGCAGGACCTGATACGCTTCCGGAACCTGCTCAAGGTTCTTGAGGAATCGCTGCGGCCCGGGCACTCGGCGAAGGAGGTTGACGGGTTGCTTGCCCCGTTTCGCGCACTGGGGAACGACACCGAATTCTGGAAGCACACCGCCGACGGCTTGGCGGTCTTCGGTTCTGCCGGCGTGTTCCGGGTATACACGCTGCAACGACCGGTAGGTGAGTTGGCAATTGTGGCGAGCAGTTTCCATATCAAGCCCCTGCTGCGGATTATGCAATCGGCGGGACGCTACCAGGTGCTGTGCCTGACACGGCAGGATGTCCGGCTGTTTGAAGGGGACGCGGAAAAGATGCGCGAGGTTGAGCTGGCCGCCGGGGTGCCGCGCAGCCTGACCGAGGCGCTGGGGACGGAACTGACGGAACCTCATCAGTCGGTTGGATCGTACGGCGGCACGGCGCTGGGATCGAACATGCGGCACGGTCACAGTTCACGGCGGGAGGAAGAGGAACTCGACGATGAACGCTTCTTCGTCGCGGTGGACCGGGCGATTCTGGAGCACCATTCCGCGCCCTCCGGCCTGCCTCTGATTCTGGCCGCGCTGGGGCAGCACCAGATGCCGTTCCGCAAGGCCAGCCACAATCCTTTTCTGACGGAGAAGGGGATCGTGATTGACCCCCATTCGCTGAGCATGGAGCAATTGCGGCAAAGGGCGTGGGCGATCCTGGAGCTGGAGCTGCACGCACGGGTGGTGAAACGGATCGCGCAATTTGAAGAGGCGCAGGCCAAGGGCCTGGGGTCGGACGACCTGGGGGTGATTGCGGCGGCCGCCACCGAGGGGCGAGTGGCTTCGCTGCTGCTGGAAGAGGAACGCCATCTTCGCGGGCAGATTGATCCGGTGACGGGCAGCGTGACACTCGCGGGCCCGGAGATTCCCGAAGTGAACGACCTGCTGGACGACTTGGCGGAGCTGGTTTTGAAGAAGGGCGGAGACGTGCTGCTGACGCCGGCCGTGGAGATGCCTTCGGCGCACGGAGCGGCGGCCATCTTCCGCTTCTGAGCTTTCCCGGGAGAACTTGGGCCCGGGGGCTGTGCACGAGGGCGTCGTCTGCTTTGCGCTGCGCGGGAGGGGTGCGCGCCGCCGCCAGGCCGTGGAGGATCTATCATTTTTGCGCGGCGTATTCGCGGTGGAGCAGGGACATGAGGCGCAGGGAGCAGAATTTTCCGTCGCGCAGGGCGGCCTCGCGCAGTAGGCCTTCGTAGACGAAGCCGAGGCTCTCGTAGAGATGACGGGCGCGGGCGTTGTCGTCAAAGACGTCGAGGAAGAGCCGGTGCGCGCCGAGTTCGTCGAAGGCCATGCGGATCAGTTCGGTGAGGATCTTGCGTCCGAGGCCGCGCTCGGGGGCGGCGACGACGATGCGCTTGAGTTCGATGGAGCGTGAGCTTTCCGCGAGGCCGCGCAGGATGGCGTAGGCCTGCAGGTCGCCGGATTCCGCTTCGCTGACAAGGTAGCGGGCGTCGCCGCCGGTCATGGTTTCAAAGTGGCGCTGCTCGCTCCACTGGCCGACGAAGTTGCGGGCGGTGGGCGTGCGCTCGAGGGCGACGATGCGGGGGATGTCGGCGGGGATGGCGGGGCGCAGAAGCATCGAACTCCAGACTAATCCATGCGCGGGGTTTCGGAGAGGGGTGTGACGCGCGGAGGTCGGGGCGAGCCGCCCACTGTTGACGCCGCGTGCATCTGGGGGTAAATTGGTTTCGTACAGGGAAGGAGGGCCATCCAAAAGATGCAGAGAGACTCTTCGAACAGTACATTACGTGAGGTGACTGAGGCCTAGGGCATCGCGTCCCGGACCCCGAGGTTGCCCCGGCGGAAAGGATTCACCCGCATGGGACGCGACCGCATTCTTCACGTTGAACTGTCTCCCTCGACCAGAGGAGCAGGGTGACGATTTTCCAATGGAGCGACGATTCTGTCGCCCAGGAAACCCGGTTTACCGGGTAGCGTCATCGAGCGACCCGCGGCCCGGGAGCAGAAGTGAAAGTGCTTGGGCACTCGCGACAGCGCGATCGCCTTAGTCCAATATCCACAGTTCACCACGACGGCCCAGGCAATGCGCCTGGGCCGTCGTCGTCTGGGAGAGCGAAGGGGATTGGCTGTGGCTGCGTGAACCTGTCTGCCGGCAAGGTTTCCGGACTGCGCGCGAGTGGCCGCTTTACAGCTGGTCGAAGATTTCGCGGAATTCCCAGGAGCCTTGCTTGTTGGCGATCCACTCGGCGGCGCGGACGGCGCCCAGGGCAAAGCCGCGGCGGGAATGGGCGTCATGCTTCAACTCCAGCATGTCGTACGCGCTGGTGGCGGTGACGATGTGCTCGCCTTTGGCGTCGCCCACGCGGTGGGATGTGACGGGAATCTCGATGCCGGGGCGGGCCGACTGAATGATTTCCTTCAGGGTGAGCGCGGTGCCGGAGGGGGCGTCGAGCTTGGAGGTGTGGTGGGTCTCGCTGATGGCGAACTGGTAGCCGTCGAGCTGGGCCAGTTCAGCGGTGAGGCGGAAGAGTTTTTGCACGCCGATGGAGAAGTTGGTGCCGTAGAGCAGGGCGCCGCCGCGCTGGAGGGCCAGGGATTTCATCTCCGCCAGATGAGAGTACCAGCCGGTGGTGCCGACGACGATGCGGGCGCCGAGAGCCAGCACGGCGCGCATGTTTTCGACCGCGGCCTCGGGGGCGGTGAAGTCGATGACGGCGTCGACGCCGGCCAGATTGGGCGCGGTGAGGGCGGAGGCTTGCTGGTTTTCGATGATGTCGAGGGCGCGCACCGAGTGGCCGCGCTCGTGGGCGACTTCGGCGACGAGCGAGCCGGTTTTTCCTTTGCCGAGAACCAGGAAGAGCATGAGGACCCTCGCAGTGGATGATTTGGGTTCGTGGTTTCCCAGGACTCAAAGTCGAGACCTGGGAAACCCAGGTTCTGTGGTGAGGGCGGCGCCGGGAAAATTTAGCCGGCGCCTTTGGCGGCGAGCTTTTGCGCTTCGACGTCGAAGATTTCCGGATCGGGGTTCTTGAAGAAGGCGGCGTGGAGCGAGCGCGCGGCCTCGTCGGCGTCGTCCTCGTCGATCATGAAGCTCATGTTGATTTCGCTGGCGCCTTGGGAGATCATGCGCACGTTGATGTGGCGGATGGCGCTGAAGACCTGGGCGGCGATGCCGCTCTGCCCGCGGATGTCCTCGCCGACCAGGCAGACGAGCGCCTTTTTGCCCTCATATTTGACGTCGGCCAGGCGGCTGAGGTCGGCGGCGATGGCGGGCAACTTGTCGTTGGAATCGACGGTGAGCGAGACGGAGACCTCGCTGGTGGAGACCATATCGACGGGACACTGGTGCTTGTCGAAGATGTCGAAGATGGCCTTGAGGTAGCCGTGGGTCATGAGCATGCGGCTGGCGACGACGTCGATGATGCTGAGCTTCTTTTTGACGGCGATGGACTTGAAGGGGCTCTTGCAGTGGGGCGCGAGAGAGATGATGCGGGTGCCCTCGCAGGCGGGGTTGCGGCTGTTGAGCACGAGGACGGGAATGTTCTTTTTGACAGCGGGCAGGATGGTGGCCGGGTGGAGGACCTTGGCGCCGAAGTAGGCCAGCTCGGCGGCTTCCTCGAAGCTGATGACCTTGACGCGCAGGGCGTCGGGGCAGACGCGGGGATCGCAGGTCATGATGCCGTCGACGTCGGTCCAGATCTCGATGGCGCCGGCCGTGAGCGCGCCGCCGACGAGGGCGCCGGTGAAGTCGGAACCGCCGCGGCCGAGGGTGGTGGTGATGCCTTCTTCGTTGGCGGCGATGAAGCCGCCCAGCACCGGCACCTTGCCCTGGTCGATGAGCGGGCGCAGCTTTTCCTGGGCGCGTTTCTCGATGAGATCGTCCTCGGGAACGGCTTTCTGAAACTGCGAATCGGTGACGATGATTTCGCGCGCGTCGACGTGGACGGCGTCGATGCCCCGCTCGCAGAAGGCGGCGGCGACGATGCGGCTGGAGATGCGCTCGCCGTAGCTGACGACCAGGTCGGAGATGCGCGGGGTGAGCTCGAGAATGGCGGCCAGGCCGCGGAGAATTTCGTCGAGCGAATCGAATTTCTGATCGATGAGGTTTTGCAGTTCGGCTGCGCCGGTGGTGTCCTTGACCAGGGCGGCGGCGGTGTCGCGGTGGCGGGCGCGCAGGCGCGAACTGATGGCCAGAGCCCCGGTGCGGTCGCCGACGGCAGCGGCCGAGGCAGCGCGCAGCAATTGGTCAGTGACTTTGGCGAGTGCGCTGACGACCACCACGGGACGCTTGCCCATGGCTACGCGTCCGGCGACGATGGCCGCGGTGCGGGAGATGGCGGCCGGATCTTCGACCGACGTGCCGCCAAATTTCATGACAACCATGCTCATGCGAAATTTTCCATTGTTGCAGCCGCGGCCAAGCCGCGCATCGTTGCGTCTCAGGCGCGCGCGGCGGCTTCGGCCGCAGGTTCCAATTTGCCCAGGCTGGCCAGCAGCTCGGCGTTGAGGATGGCGGCTCCGGCGGCTCCGCGAATCGTGTTGTGCGAAAGCACGGTGAACTTCCAGTCGAGCACGTTGCAGGGGCGCAGGCGGCCGACGGTCGCGGCCATGCCGTTGCCGCGATTGCGGTCGAGGCGGGGCTGGGGGCGGTCGTCCTGCGGGGCCCATTCGACGGGCTGGTTGGGCGCGGTGGGCAAATGCTGGCCGGCGAGCGGGCGAAACTCGGCCCATGCGGCAAGAATATCTTCGCGGGTGGCGGGCCTGGCGAGCTTGATGGAGACGCTGACCGTGTGGCCGTCGAGGACCGCGACGCGATTGCAACTGGCGCTCATGCGTGCGGCCAGCGGCTTGACGGCGCGGCCGGACGAATTCTCTTCGAGCGCGCCCAGCAGCTTGAGCATCTCTTCTTCCATCTTCTCTTCTTCGTTGGCAATGTAGGGAACGACGTTGTCGAAGATGTCCATGGACGGGACGCCGGGGTAGCCCGCGCCGCTGACGGCCTGCATGGAGGTGGCAAAGATTTGCTCAATGCCGAAGCGGTCGGCAATCGGCTTGAGAGCCAGCACCGGGCCCATCACGGTGCAGTTGGAGTTGGTGACGATGTAGCCGCCGGACTCCTTGCGCCAGGATTGGTCCTCGATCAGGTGGAGGTGATCGGCGTTGACCTCAGGAAGAACGAGGGGCACGTTGGGCGCCATGCGGAAGGCGCTGGAGTTGGAGACGACGGCGCATCCGGCGGCGGCGAATTTGGGCTCCATTTCGCGGGCATAGGCGGCGTCGATGGAGGCAAAGATGATTTTGGGCGCGCCCGCGGGGTCGGCCGGGGCGACGGTCATTTTGGCGATGCGCTCGGGCAGAGGCGTGTCAAGACGCCATTTGGCGGCCTTGCCGTACAGTTTTCCGCTGGAGCGGTCGCTGGCGGCAAGCCAAGTGACCGTGAACCACGGATGGTTCTCAAGCAGCTGAATGAAGCGCTGGCCGACCATTCCGGTCGCGCCAAGGATGCCGATGGGGTATTTGTTTTGCATGGCCTTAAACACTCCAGTGTACATGGCCGGGAGGCTGGGCGCATGCGGGCAAAAACGGTCTCGGGAGCGGACTCCGGCAGGCAGCCGCTCCGGCGCGGTGGTTCGCTCTATTTCTCCTCGACGATCGCCACATCCCAGGGAGCGAGCGTCAACTGCTGCGATTTGGCGACGGGGCTGGAATCGAGGAGGTTGGTTCCGGGGCCGTAGGGATAGACGAATTTGACTTCGCCGCCGGAGTAGTTGAAGTAGTAATGGAGCCGCTTGCCGAGGCGGTTGACGCCGTGCTGCGCGTGGACCGCGGGGGGCAACTGCTGGTCGGGGCCGGTGAGGCCGAGACTCTCCAGACTGCGGCGCAGCACGGCAGTTTGCAGCGTGTCGGAGAGGTAGGTTCCTTCGTAGAGCAGGGTTCCGGAGCCGAAGTTGTTTTCGGTGATGGCCGGCCATTTGCCGAAGAAGGGATGGTCGTAATACGCGAGCGGTTTGGCGTGCTCAGGCATGAGGAACTCGGCCCAGTATTGCACCTGATTGGCGGAGGGGTTCTCGGCGGCGACGTGGAACGGGTCGCCCTTGAGGGCGAGGGGGTGTTCGAGGCTGGAAAACTCCTGGTAGCTGAATCCGGCCGCTTCGCGCAAAGGGCCGGGGGCGCGCACCCAGCGGACGGCGGAGTTTTCGTTGGCGAATCCGCTCTTGAAGGTCATGATGACGTGGCCGCCGTTTTTCACATAGTCAGAGATGCGCTGGAGCAGGGCGTCGTCGGCGATGTAGAGGACGGGGACGATGAGCAGCTTGTAGGCGGAGAAGTCCTGGGTTTCGGGAAAGACGAAGTCGGCGCCGATGTTGAGATCGTAGAGGGAGTGGTGCATCTGCTGGACGACGGAGGCGTAGCCGTCGGGCTCCTGGGTCCAACTGTGCGCGGGCACGCCGCCGCCGTAGGGCATGAAGCTGATGGCATTGGCCGAGTCGCGGCTCCAGAGAATAGCGACGTCGTTGTGAATCTTGAGGCCGACGAGCTGGGGGCCGATCTTCTGCAACTCGTGCGCGGTGCGGCTGACTTCAGCGTAGGCGCGGTTGGGCTCGAGGTCGTGGGAGAGGATGCCTTTCCAGTAGGTCTCCTGGTTGGCGGCGATAGAGGCCCAGTGCCAGTACTCGACCATGTTGGCGCCGCCGGCCAGATAGGTGTAGACATCCTCGCGGAGCTGCCCGTCGTAGGGCGGGAACTGGCCTTGCGAGGTCCAGCCGATGGTCTGGGCGTTGGTCTCGGTGACGAGGAAATTTCCGTGCTTGAGGGAGCGGGTGAAGTCGGTCTGCAGGTCCTGGAACGAGCCGTCGTAGTGGTCCTGGGTGGCGTGGTAGATGTTGTCGGCGGGAATGTCGAGGAAGGCGGCGATGGCTTCCTCGTTGACGTCGCGGCGCATCATGCCGCCGAAGTCGGTGGTGACGAACTGGGTGGGGGCGGCGCACTCGCGGACGAGATTTGCCTGCCAGTGGAGGAAGTCAGTGACGCGCATCTGGCTCCAGCGGGTCCACTCCAGCTTGTAGCCGGTGGAGATGGTGCCGTCGCGGCGTGGCAGGTCTTCCCAGGTGTGGAGATTCTCGCCCCAGTAGTTGAGGAACCAGGCCTTGCTGAGGGCCTCGGGGGTGACGAACTTTTTTTCGAGATAGTGCTGGAAGCCGATGAAGACGTCAGGATTGGCGGCGTCGTAGCTGGAGGTTTCGTTGTCGAGCTGCCAGCCGATGACGGTGGGGTTGTCTTTGTAGTGGGCGACGATGTGGCGGATGAGGCGCTCGGCGTAGAAGCGATAGGCGGGCGCGTCGGTGTCCATGTTCTGGCGGATGCCGTAGGCGCTGGCGACCGGCTGGCCGCCGAACATGCCGGGCGGAATGCGATCGGCGAGAATTTCGGGGTGCTGGTGGGCCATCCAGGCGGGGATGGAGTAGGTGGGCGTGCCGAGGATGACGTGGATGCCGGCCTTGCCCATGGCGTCGACGATACGGTCCATCCAGGCGTAGTCGAATTGGCCGTCCTCTGGCTCCCAGAGGCTCCAGGTGGACTCGCCCATGCGGACGACGTTGATGCCGGCGGCCTTCATCAGGGCCACGTCCTTGACGAGGCGGTCAGCCTGGGCGTTGGGCGTGTCCTGGGGCATGTACTCGTTGTAGTAGGCGGCGCCGTAGAGGACGGTGGGGAAGTCGAGAGTCTGGGCGGCGGGGGGCGCGGGCGGGGTTTGGGCGGGTTGCGCGGCGGCCGCGGCGGCGGCCAGCAGAATGGCGGTTGCCATGAGCCCGGGAAAGCGTTTGCCTGAAAACCTCATCGTGATCTCCTCTTTCCAAACGAAATGCAAGTTTAAGCCAGCAGAGCCGTCTTATGCGCCGGTCACTTTTGCCAGGGGTTGAGGATTGCGACGCCGGTGGGCTGGAAGTCGCGCACATTTTGCGTCACCACGGTCATGCCATGCACCAGGGCGGTGGCGGCGATCAGCGAATCGCGGTAGGAGTGGAGGTTTGGCACGTGAAGCGCGGCGCATCGCTGCGCGACGGGAGTATCGACGGGCAGGATGCGGCCGTCAAAGGCGGGCACCACGTGATTCTCCATCCAGGCGCGAAGGATGGCTCCCTGGCGCGGGTCGCGGCGCTCCATCAAGAGGATTCCGAGTTCCAATTCAAGAATGGAGACGACGGACAGAAACAGGCTTGCGGCGGGAACGCTCTTTGTCCAGGCCAGGACGTGGCGGTCCACCCTGGCGGCTGTTCGCGCAGCCGGAGACTTGCGCAACTCGGAAACCAAGTTGGTATCGAGCAGGTACATCACGGCCATTCGACCGGACGAAGAGGTTCGCCCCCCAGGCGAGGCGGTTCAAAATCAATCTCCGCTACCCCTGGCATCGCCAACAGATCGAGGATGTTCTCGCGCTTGTTGGTAATCTCCTGGTATTCCTTGATGGAAAGCAGCACATGGGCGGGACGTCCGCGATCGGTGATGAACACGGGGCCTTTGCGGGCGGCCTTCTTTGCCCGGCTTGTGTCCTGATTGAACTCCCGGCTGGATAGGGTCGTGATGGGCACGGCGTCGCCTCCATGTAGATATGTGTCTACATGGTAGCATGGATGCCGCCTACGCGAAGGTAAGCAAGACGATTTCAGGATGGGTGCCGACGCGCATGGGGGGCCCCCAGGTTCCGGCGCCGCTGGATGTGTAGACCTGGAGCGCCCCGAAGCGCTGCAATCCGTAGGTAAATTTTCCGAAGGCGCGGCGGGTGATCAAGGTGAAGAAGAAGACCTGGCCGCCGTGGGTGTGACCGCTGAGCTGGAGGCTGACGCCGGCATCTTCGACGATGGGCAGGCGGTTGGGCACGTGCTGCAGCAGGATGCTGGCCTGGCCTTCGTTGAGGCGGAGGCCGAGGAGAAAGCTGCGCAGGGCGAGGGGGTAGGTGGAGCTGCTGTAGGGCACGCCGACCACCTGGAGGCCATCGACGACGACGCGCTCATTTTCCAGGACCCGGATGCCGGCGCGGCTGAGGGCCTCGGCGTAATGGCGTGAACCGCCGAATTCCTCGTGGTTGCCGGAGACAAAATACATGCCGAGGGGCGGGGCAAGGTCGTAGAGGGGGGAGGCGAGCTTGTCGGGGTCGGCCTTGGTGCCGTCGAAGACGTCGCCGGGGATGAAGATGACGTCGGGGTTCAGGCGGCGGGCCACGGCGGCGAGGCGGCGGGCGAAGCGGACGCCGTTGATGTTGCCCAGGTGGAGGTCGCTGGCGACCAGGGCGGTGCGGCCGCGCCAGGAGGGGGGCAGCTTGTCCAGGCTGACAGTCACGCGGCGGATGCGGATCCAGCGGGAATTGAGAGCGCCGTAGAGGCTGGCGAGGACCGCGGCGATGAACAGTGTGGCCGCGACGTAGGGCCGGGCCTGGAGATGCTCCGCGCCGGGCAGCAGGAAGCGGAGCGCGAAATCCGTGACCCAGGCGAGGCTGGCGGCCACGAAGAAGAAGTTGAGCAGGCCGAGCCAGACGGCGGCGAGCTGATAGATGAGGGCGACCAGCCAGTTGGAGAAGCGAAACCCAAGCAGGGCCGCGGCCATGAAGCTGGTGGAAAGCAGAATGAGCGCGATGCGCAGGGCGAGGTTAGCCGCCGGGTTGAGGGGCCACCAGAAGTCAATCCAGGTGCAGTAGAGAAACCAATGGGCAATCGAAAGAAGTGCCTGGACGACCAAGATGCCCAGAATAGGCCACGCTTTCAAACCGATCTCCTTGTCTTGATTCTTTCACGAGCGGGGCATTGCGGCACGGATGGGTTGATTGCATGCACGTGAACTTCTGCAATCTCTGCGGGAGAGAGCGTCCCGTCCCTCCGGGACGGGGGCGAAGGGGATGGGGATGTCTCCCAGGGTTTCGTCCGCCGCGTCGGACTGCACCCTGGGCTATTTTCGCCGCATCCCTGCGGGATTGGACGCGGGTTGTTGCGATTGCGTTGGCAGGGCGGGGGCGGAGGGCGTGAAAGAATCAATTCATGGCGGATCTGGCGAGCGACCGGCTTGGTCTTTACATTTCGATCCCTTTTTGCCGCTCCAAGTGCACGTATTGCAACTTTGCGTCGGGGGTCTACCCGGCCACCGAGCACGCGCGCTACCTGGACCGGCTGATCGAGGACCTGGCGGGGGCCGGCGCGTGGGCGGCGCGGATGGGTCTGGAGCTGCCGCGGACGCTGGACACGATTTACCTGGGCGGCGGAACGCCCAGCCTGCTGGAGCCGGAGCTGATGGCGCGGCTGTTCGGGGCGGTGCGGGCGGAGTTCGCGGTCGAGGCCGACGCTGAAATCACGGTGGAGTGCGCGCCGGGGCAGATTGCCGGCGCGACGCCGGAGGCGCTGGCGGCGGCGGGCGTGAACCGGGTGAGCCTGGGGGTGCAGTCGTTCATTGACCGCGAAGCGCAGGTGAGTGGGCGGCTGCACAGCCGGGCGGTGGTGCTGGAGGATCTGGGACGGCTGCGCGGGGCCGGGATTGCGAACCTGAATCTGGATCTGATTGCCGGGCTGGCGGGGCAGACGCGGGCCTCGTGGGAGGAGTCACTGGCGGTGCTGGTGGAGACGGGCGCGCCGCATGCCAGCGTGTACATGCTGGAGGTGGACGAGGACTCGCGGCTGGGGCGCGAGATGCTGGCCGGCGGGGCGCGCTACCACGCGGAACTGGTTCCCACGGACGACGAGATCGCGCGAATGTATGAGACGGCGGTCGAGCGGCTGGGCGGGGCGGGGCTGGGTGCGTACGAGATTTCGAACTTTGCGCGGCCGGGGTTTGAGGCGCGGCACAATCTGCGCTACTGGCAGCGGCGGCCCTACCTGGGGCTGGGGCTGGACGCGGCGTTGATGCTGCGGGAGGCGCCTGAGGACGGGCGGCGGGGCGCGCCCTATGTGCTGCGGGCGACGACGACCGACGATCTGAAGGCTTTTCTGGAGGGCTCGGCGGCGGCGGAGACGGCGTGGCTCTCGCCGCAGCGGCAGCACGAGGAGGCCTGGTTTCTGGGGCTGCGGCTCCATGCGGGGGTGGAGGTGGCGGCGCTCGGGCGGGAGTTCGGTGCGGAGCCGGTGGCGCGGGCGCTGGGGGCGGTGGCGCGGCTGGTTGAGGCCGGGCTGCTGGCCTCGGACGGCAAGACGGTGCGGCTGACCGCGCGGGGGCGGCTGCTGTCGAACGAGGTGTTTCAGGAGTTTCTGGAGAATGCCGCCGATGAAGTGGAGACCGCGCGGTAAGCGTGGGAAGTCTCCGCACGGGTCCGTGTTTGCAGGAGGACATTCCCTCAGGGGCTAAAGCCCCCTCGATTTTGGGGGCTTTTTGTACGGGCTGAAGCCCGTACCCTTCAAGGCAGGGCTGAAACCAATGCCTTTCGAGACTGAGCTAAAGCTCGTACGTTTCAAGACAGGGCTAAGGCACGTACCCTTCACAACGTCGACTTATGCAGAGATTCCCTTGGCCTGTGCACGCTACCAGGCAAGCAGCTCATCGCCGGAGCTGGGAGAGAGGAAGCCGACCGGGGCGGCCTGCTCGTCGGTGCAGTTGGTGAAGCACTGGATGGACTCCGGGCCGGCTTCCTTTGCCTGTTGCAGCGCCTGTTCGGCCTCGCGCAGGACTACGACGGGAGAACGGCCGTCGCTGGAGGCGATGCCGAAGCAGGCGGAGAGGCGGATGGCGGTGGCGGCGACATGGAAGGGGGCGGCAAAGACCTCGAGCCGGAGGCGCTCGGCGAGCATGACGGCGCTGACGCTGGCGCAGCCGGGCAACACCAGCAGGAACTCGTCCTTGCCGGGCCGGCCCAGCAGATCGTAGCTGCGCAGCAGGCGCGTGGTGCGCTCCACCGCCTGGCAGAGCAGGTCATCGCAGAGGTCGGCGCCCAGCCGCGAGTTCCAGTGGCCGAAGTCGTCGATGTCAAACAGCAGCAGGCACAGCGGAGTCTTCATGCGCTGCACGCGGTCGGTCTCGCGAAAGAGCATGGAGAGCAGGGTGGCGCGATTGTAAACGCCGGTGAGGGGGTCAGTCTGCGCATGCAGCGCGGCGGTCTCGCGCAGGATGTCCAGATCGCGCATGCGGTGGTGGGTGCGCAGGACCATGTCGAGGCGCAGGCGTCCGTGGAGGGACTCGACCGCGCGCGGGATGAGGTCGTCGAGGACGCCCTCGGCCAGGCGGCTAGTCCACTCCTCGGTGATGGTGTCGGAGATGAGGACAATCGGGAACCGGTGTCCGCCGGCCGAGGCGCGCGCCGCCGCCAGCAACTGTCCCGTTGCCATGCCGGGCAGGTCCACGTCCAGCAGGGCCAGTCCGGGCGGCTGCGGCGCGTTCATGGCAGTG
The DNA here is from genome assembly GCA_963716385.1 of uncultured Acidobacteriaceae bacterium. Taxonomy (GTDB): domain Bacteria; phylum Acidobacteriota; class Terriglobia; order Terriglobales; family Acidobacteriaceae; genus Telmatobacter. Next base: position 3,113,808 of record OY970305.1, on the reverse strand, counting down.
AGCGCGGCCTCAGCGGAGAGGACGATTTCAACGCGCGCTCCGGATGCGGCCAGCACCGGCTCTATGGCAGCCAGAAGAGCGGGGTCGTGCGACGCAAGGAGGATGGTGAGGGGGTTGCGATCCAGCATCTTTGAAACCTCGATGATGGATGCATCGGCGATGATTAGAAAATGTTTAGATGTGCGGGAGCGAATTCTTGAGCGGCGGCAATGACTTTGGTGCGGGAAGAGTCGCCCGGAGGTCATGGGCAGGGGGGCGGGAGGAAAAACCGGAGCCGCTCGGGCGGCTCCATTAGCGAAGAAATGGACGGGGGGCGACTGGGCCCGGCCGGTCCTAATCGACGAAGTCGACCTGGGGGGCGATGGGGATGATGCCGCGCTCGAAGCCCATGTCGAGCAGCTTGTGGATGGCCGCGCGGCCGTCGGCGCCGTAGTCGAGGGTGCGGTCGTTGACGTACATGCTGACGAAGCGGTTGGCCAGGCGGGCGTCGAGGTCGCGGGCGAACTGCATGGCGTATTCCAGTGCCTGTTCACGATGGTCGAGGGCGTGCTGTATGCTGTCGCGCACGGCCTTGGTGATGATTTTCTGCGCCTTCGGGCCGAGCGAGCGGCGGATAGCGTTGCCGCCCAGGGGCAGCACCAGTCCGGTGGTCTCGCGCCACCAGACGCCGAGGTCGAGGACCTTATAGAGGCCGCTGGAGCTGTAGGTGAGCTGGCCTTCGTGGATGATGAGGCCGGCATCGAAGCGGCCGGCCAGGATCTCGGGAATGATCTGGTCAAAGGGGACGATTTCGGTTTCGATCTCGGGGTTGAAGATTTTGAGCGCCAGGTAGGCCGTGGTGAGGGCGCCGGGCACGGCGACTTTGATGCGGCCGAGGTCGCCGGGGGTGAGCGGGCGGCTGGAGACGACCATGGGCCCGTAACCCTCGCCCACGCTGCCGCCGCAGCCCATCAGGGTGTAGTTGTTCTGCACATAGGGATAGGCATGAAAGCTGATGGCGGTGACGTCGAAGAAGGTCTCGTCCTGGGCGCGGCGGTTGAGGGTTTCGATGTCGCAAAGGGTGTGGGAAAAGCGGTAGCCGGGGACGCGAACCTTGTTGGTCGCCAGGCCGTAGAACATAAAGGCGTCGTCGGAGTCGGGGCTGTGGGCGATGGAAATGTCGATCATGGGATGCGTGCTGGCCACTTCAGATTTCTTATTGCTCACGGAATGCAAACTCCCTTTCAACTATGAAGGCGGTATTTGACGTTCGATGCGCCTATGCGGTTGGATGCGGCGTGACGGTGGTTGGGCGCAGACGCTGGAAGGCGGCTGCCAGTGCGGCGGCGGCGGCGACTTTGAGGGCATCGCCGGGCAGAAAGGGCAGCACGCCGAGCGAAAGCGCGGTGCGGGCCGGAGCGTGGGTGAGGGCGGTCAGCCACAGGGCTCCGCCGGCGAGGATGACGAGGTCGCCCACTGCGGCGGCGGCCAGGGCCATGGGAAATCCGCGCCCGCCACGGCGCCAGAGGAAGGAGATCAGCAGGGCCGCCGCGGGATAGGCGATGAGATAGCCGCCGGTGGGGCCGAGCAGGTGAAGCAGGCCGCCAGCCATCGCCGGACCGGGGGCAAAGACGGGCAATCCGAGCGCGCCCTCGCCGAGATAGGCGCAGAGGGTGGAGGCGGCCATGCGCGGCGAAAGCAGCAGGCCCAGCAGCAGCACGGCAAAGGGCTGCAGGGTGAGGGGGACGGGCGTAAACCAGAGGGGCAGCGCGACGTGGGCGCAGGCGGCCAAGAGGGCGGTGCCGGCCACGATGACCGCGGCCGTGCGCAGGCGGGGAGATGCGCTGGTCGAGGCGGCCCATGCGGCGATCGGCGCGGAAAGTTCCTTGTTCACGTGGTTCCCCTCAGTGTCGTGATTCCGAATCGGTTTCTTCGCTGACTACAATGTCGTCGGCCAGCGGCTTGTCGCGCGGCCTGTCGCGCTGGAGCCAGATGTGGCGCGCCACACCCGCCGCCGCCAACAGCAGCGCCCCCAACGAGACAAGTAGAGCAATCATTAACCAGCGCATGGCAGCTAAACGCCAGAATACCAGACGGACTGGGGCGGAATTTTCAGAATCAGGGGGCGGCGGGGCCGGATCTATAGATGGCGCAGGCTGGCGTGCAGCCAGTCCAGGTAGCCCTGGCTGGCGGCTTCGACGGGCAGAACCAGGAACTCCGGGGTCTGGTAGCTGTGCAGGGCGTGGAGGCGGGCTTCGAGGGCGGGAAGTTGATCGGGGGCGGTTTTGAGGAGCAGGAGGGTTTCCGTGGCGGATTCGACCTGGCCCTGCCAGCGGTAGATGGACTGGGCGGCGGGGAGGAGGGTGGCGCAGGCGGCGAGGCGCTCTTCGACCAGGGTGCGGGCGAGGCGGGCGGCTTCGTCGGGGGTGGCGGCGGTGGTGAGGACGAGGCGGATGGGCGGGTTGGTTTCAGGCATAGGGCGCTACCCCGGACAGTGTACGGGGAAGCGCGGGGAGAAGATCGGCATTTTTGTACTTCGAGCCCAAGCGGCTTGCCTTGCCCGCCCTGGTGTTGCAGTATGAACTTTGCGGTTGGCGACAGCAGCCGCGGGAGACGAACGATGACGACAGCGATCAAGTTTGGCACTTCGGGGTGGCGGGCGATTGTGGCCGACGAGTTTACGGTGGCCAACATACGGCTTGCGGTGGCGGGAATTGCGGCCTACGTGAAGACGCAGCCGGAGCCGCACCGGGTGCTGGTGGGGCGCGATCCGCGGTTTCTGGGGGAGCGTTTTGTGGACGAGGCGGCGCGGGTGCTGGCCGGGGCCGGGATCATGCCGCTGGTGATTCCCGAGGCCGCGCCGACGCCGGCGATTGCGTATGCGGTGCGGGAGCTGAAGACCTCGGGGGCGATCAACTTTACTGCGTCGCACAATCCGCCGGAGTACAACGGGATCAAGTTTTCGACGCACGACGGGGCGCCGGCGCTGCCCGAGGTGACGCAGCAGATTGAGGCGGCCATTGTGGCGCTCGGCGGGGGCGGCGTGCCCAGCCCCTCTGCGGAGAAATTTGAGACGGTCGATGTGAAGCCCGCGTTTCTGAAGCGGCTGGCGGAGCTGGTGGATTTGAAGGCCATCGCGAAGTCGGGGATCAAGGTGGTGTACGACCCGTTCTGGGGCGCGGGACGGGGGTACAGCACGGAGATTTTGCGCGGGGCCGGGGTGAAGGTGGAGTCGGTGCACGATTTTCGCGACGTGCTGTTTGGCGGGCACGCGCCGGAGCCGGACGACCATCTGCTGGGCGACGCCAAGGCGAAGATGAAGGAGACGGGCGCGCAGATCGGCATTGCGACCGATGGCGACGCGGACCGCTTCGGCATTGTGGACGAGGACGGGACTTTTATCCAGCCGAATTACATCATTGCGCTGCTGTTTGACTACCTGGTGGAGACGCGCGGCTGGAAGAACGGCGTGGCCAAGAGCGTGGCGACGACCAACCTGGTGAACGCGCTGGCCGAGTATCACAAGGTGCCACTGTACGAGACGCCGGTGGGGTTCAAGTACATCGGCGAGCTGATTATCGCCGACAAGATCGCGATCGGCGGCGAGGAGTCGGCGGGGCTGACCATTCGCGGGCACGTGCCGGAGAAGGACGGCGTGCTGGCCGGCCTGCTGGCGGCGGAGATGGTGGCGGTGCGCGGCAAGAGCCTGGGGGTGCAGTTGCGGGAATTGTTTGCCCAGGTTGGTTCCTTCTATCCGGTGCGGGAGAACTTCCGCTTGACCGCGGAGCTGAAGGCCGCGTTCACTGAGAAGTTGAAGGCCGATCCCACGGAGCTGGGCGGGCGCAAGGTGACGAGCGTGGTGCGCACGGACGGGCTGAAGCTGATTCTGGAGGACGGGTCGTGGGTGTGCTACCGGCTTTCGGGAACTGAACCGGTGGTGCGGGCCTACACGGAGGCGCGCAGCGAGCGGGATATGGTGGCGCTGCGGGCGGCGGCGGAAAAGTTTGTGTTGTCGTAGGAATTTGCCGCGGAGATTTGGGACACATGGCGGACGAGAAAGCACAGACCGGGAAGGACGCGGCGGAGACGACGCCGGTTCCGCTGCGCACGCGGGCGCAGGAGTGGGTGCACCACGGGTGGCGGCCGGCCGGCACGCTGGCTGCCGTGGCGCTGGCGCTGCTGGTGGGCTGGGGCGTGGTGAACGGCAAGCATGGGCTGTCGGCCTGGGAGCAGCAGCGAGCCCAGGACCGGCAGTTGCGCCAGCAGATCCAGGAACTGCAACAGGAAAACGCGCGCCTGCGCGATCACATCGAGCATCTGAAATCGGACCCCAACGCGATTGAGCATGAGGCGCGCGAGCAACTGCATTACGCGCGGCCCGGCGAGGTGATTTATACCCTGCCCGCGTCGCAGGGGCAGGCACAGCCGGCGGACAGCGGCAAATAGGCGAGGGATTTCGGCGGGCGGCAAGCGAGGTGCGCCGGAGGGCGCGCCTTTTCTGCTTTTGCGGGTTCGTGCTCTGCGCGGATGATCTGGGTCAGGATGCAGTAGTGTGGAGGGCCGCGAACCATGCCACTCCGGCGCCGACCAGGGCGGCGCGGTCGAGCAGGGCGGAGACGCGCAGTTCCAGATTCAGGCCGTGCAGTTCGTGTTGCGCGGCGGGCAGGAACAGGTGCGCCGAGCGGGAGATGCCGCCGCCCAGCACGACGACGTGGGGGGCGAACTCGGCGGTGAGGCGGCGCAAGGCCAGGCCGAGGTGGCGGCCGAACTCGGCGAAGACCTCGACGGCGGCAGGATCCTCGGCGACGCCGGCGGCGATTGCAGCCACGTCGCGCTCCTGGCCGGTGCGCTCCAGATAGTTGCCGTGGATGGCGCGGGTGGAGAGAAAATCCTCGACGATTCCGTTTTCGTAGGGCAGGTTCCAGATCTCACCACCGGGCGGGACGCCGGGGCCGGAGGTGACCACGCGGCCGTCGACGGCAAAGGCCGAGCCGATGCCGGTGCCGAGCGTGATGCCGACGGCGCGGGAGACGCCGCGGGCCGCTCCGGCGCCGATTTCGCCCAGCAGGTAGGCGGCGGCGTCGTTGAGGAAACTGACCTGGCTCGGCTGCCATCCGAAGCGCTGGGCCAGCGCCTGGCGCAGGTCCACGCCATACAGATAGGGCAGCTTGTGGCGCATGCGGCTGATGCCCGCGGCGTAGTCGAAGGGGCCGGGCATGGCCAGGGACGCGCCCTGTGCGGGGCCGCTGCCGGTGGATGCCTGGATTCCGAGGGAGTGGAGAAGATCGACGAACGCATCGCTGGTTTGTTGCGCGGGGTGGGGGGCGCTGACGACCGGGCCGAGCCGGTAATCGCCTGCGGAACACAGCGCGGCGGAAACGTGGCTGCCTCCGACGTCGTAAACGAGAACGGACTGCGGCGGATCGGCGATCATCTGCACCTCACGGGGAGCGACGTGACCATTTGTAGCACAGCGCGCGCGGTCGCGGGGTTGGGGGGGCAGCGCTGCCGGCAATTGCATCGACCCGGTGCAGAACCGATGCAAAGCTTCGCCGCGGCCCGATGGGACGCGAAAGCATGACCTCGGCACGATCCCAGGATTGCGCTGCGCTTCATCCTGGGCTATTTTCGATCCCTCCCTGCGGGAGGGGAAGCCGTGGCCGACCGGCTCTAGAGGCGAAAAGAACCAACCGCGACCACAAGAATCGTTCGTGCGATTGCCCTGCAGCGCGGCGGGCTTAGAAATCGATGTGGGTGCGCACCGCGCCGACCCAGGCGGGGCCGCGGTCGCGGTTGTAGCCAGGGTGGTCGATGTGCTGCGCGTCGAGGGAGTAGAAGAGGCCGCGCCAGGCGTGCCAGGTGTAGTAGCTTTCGACGATGTTTTCTCGGCCGTAATTCAGGTTGCCGTCGCCCAGCAGGAAGCCGAGGCCTCCCAGGCGCAGATAGTTCTGGTGGTCGCGCTTGATGGCGTTCGAGACCAGGGCCAGGCCGATCTTGTCCGCGGGGCGATGCCAGCGGGTTGCGGCGTAATCGGCGCCGGCCTCGACGGTCTGGTCCACCTCGGTGTAGACGTAGGATTCGTGCTGGCCCTCGTTCCAGCCGAAGCGGCCGAAGAGGCGCAGATTCGCGGTCAGCTCCTGCTGGGTGTTGTAGCCGAAGCCGTATTTGAGCGCGCCGAAGTGCTCGTGGAGAAGGATGTCGGGCGTCTGGTCGGCGCCGGCGAGAAAGGCGTCGACCGCCTCGCGGTAGGTGCCCATGTGGGCGCGGTTGGCGAAGAACAGCAGGCGCGTCGCGCCCTGGCGGCCGGGGATGAGGCTGGTGCGCAGCTCGAGCTCGCCGTTCTGGGCGTGGGCGCGGCTGAGGGCCCAGTCCATGTCGATGCCGTTGGCTTTGGTGGGCATGGCAAAGAGGCCGTAGCGGATCGACCAAAGGCGGTCGTCGTACTCGGCCAGGCCGCCGACGGTGTAGCCGCGGGTGTCGGCGGCGTAGTCCCAGGCGCCGTTGTTGTCGACGGTCCAGTTCATGAACTGCAGGTGGCTGTCGGAGCCTGCTGCGTTGATGTCAAAGAAGTCGGGCAGGGTCATCTTGCCGATGCGGAACTCGACGCGGCGCAGGGGGACGGCGGAGGCCAGCGCAAAGGGGCCCGGCTGCTGGGGGACGGTCTCCGCAGTGAGGCCGAGGACCTGATGGATCTGGTAGCGGGCGAGATAGGGCGTGGGACCCAGGTTGGGGTTGCGCACCACGTCTAGGTTGGTGAAGCCGGCCAGCCCCAGGGCCTGGCTCAGGCCGCGGCCGCCGGCGCTCTCGATGTCGAGAATCAGGTCGGTGTTGTCGCGGATGGAGTGCGTGGGCCGCAGCGCGGCGTAGAGCGTGCCGATGAGCGAGGTTTTGTATTCGGCGGAGTTGCGAAAGCTGTTTGGCCCCTGATACGGGGAGTGAAAGGGCAGACGGCCCTGGTAGATGATGTTGGCCTGGCCGGAGAGCCAGTAGCGGCTATCGGCAGGGTGGGGAAGCAGGGTGACGGCGGGGGCGTCCTGGGTCTGCGGCGCGGGGCTCTGGGGCTGGGGCGCGGAGGGAAGCTGGGCCGATGCGGTCGCCCCGGAAGCCTGCGCGCCGGCCGCAGCCGAGGCCGCGAGGAGCGCGAGGCCGGCGAGGAGGCGGAGCGGGTTCAGGCGTTGGCCGGGATACCGGGGCACGGGCAGACCTTTCAGGGTGGGCGCGGTGTGGAAACCAGAGGTAGAGTGGGAGCGCAACTGGAGCTCCAGCCGGCTCGTACCAGTGACCTGAGTGCACGCCTGTCTCAAGTATAGTTAACGCCGAAGGCAGCGGCGGCGCGGTCTCCGATCATGGTAACGGCCGCATGGGGCAGGGATTGTGAACGTACGGTTGATTAGGGGTGTGGCGCGGGCGATCTTTGTGGTTTTTCAAGGTTCTCCGCAACGAGGGCTTTTGGGAATCTGAGGGCAGACGCCAAGGCCCCGGACATCTCTGCGTACTGGCACCCTATACCAAGGTATAGCTGTCGGGAGCCAGCGCATGAGACTAGGCTAAGTGCGGCTCATCATGCTTTATAAACTCATGCTCTGGTCGCTGTACACGGTTCAAGTCATGTTCTTCACGGGACTTGTGGGTTGCGTGTTTGTCGTTGCGATCAGCTGGGTTTCCGTCTCCAGAGCCGCCTTCTCTCGAGACAACAAGTAATTCCGGCCCGGCGCGGCCCGGAGCAGACCACGGAAAAGATCGGATTCATTGCGTCCGCTGAGTTGTGGGGCGGCCCGACGATGTGTCGTTCTGGCGCATGGCTGGAAACGTGTGCCTGGAAAGCCAGACACGCCGAGCTGCCCCGGCGCGATGCGTCGCGCTCTTCCGTTCCCATCCTTTCCGCAAGAAAGATCGGCACTCGCATCGGCCGGAACTCAACAGCCTGGCCTCGGGCGGGGCGGAGGCGCATATGATGGCTCCATCCTGGGCGAAGGAGGCATAACTGCCATGAGCACGATGAAAGAGATTCCACTGGCAAAGGTTTTTCACCTGATTGAGCCCGGTCCGGTGGTGCTGCTGACGACGGCGAGCAAGGGGCGCGTCAATGTCATGACCATGAGCTGGCACATGATGATGGAGTTTGTGCCGCCGCTGATCGGCTGCGTCGTGAGCCCCGCGGACTACAGCTTCAAGGCGTTGCGTAAGACGAGGGAGTGCGTGATTGCCATCCCCGGGGTCGACCTCGCGACCAAGGTGGTGGACATTGGTAACTGCTCGGGCGAGGATACGGATAAGTTCAAGGTCTTCGGCCTTACGGCGGTGCCGGCAAAGAAGGTAGCCGCGCCCCTGGTGGCCGAGTGTCTGGCGAATCTGGAATGCAAGGTGGCGGATACGCGAATGGTCAATAAGTACGCCATGTTTGTTCTGGAAGTCGTCAAGGGCTGGACCAATCCGAAGCGCAAGGAGCGCAGGACCTTCCATGGCAATGGAGACGGCACTTTCGTGGTGGACGGCCGGACCCTGGACCTGAAGAAGAGGATGGTGAAGTGGACGGGGTTGTTATAACTCGTTTGTAAGTGAGAGTTATTCCGTTCTGCCGCGTCAGGCCCGCCCGGCGAACTCGCGGGTTTCGGTGGAGACTTTGATTTTTTCGCCTTCTTCGATGAAGAAGGGGACGCGGATTTCGAGGCCCGTCTCCAGCTTTGCATGCTTAGTGACCGCGCCGCTGGCGGTGTTGCCGCGGACGCCGGGCTCGGTATAAGTCACGGCTAACTCGACCTGCGCGGGCAACTGCAATCCGATGGGGTTGCCGTTGAATTTGTCGAGCTTGACGAGGGCGCCTTCGAGGAGGAATTCCAGCGCGTCGCCGAGTTTTTCCTTGGTGAGAGTAATGGTGTCGAAGGTCTCCTGATCGAGGAAGTAGGAGCCGTCGCTGTCGGAGTAGAGGTAGGAGGCCTCGACGGTTTCCAGGTCCGGCTCCTTGAACTTTTCGCCTGCCTTGAAGGTCTTGTCGAAGACGGCGCGGGTGAGCAGGTTGCGCATCTTGAGGCGGACCAGGGTCTGGCCGCCGCGCGCGGTGGGGGTGGAGACGTCGACGTCCAGGCAGTAATAGGGGGCGTTTTCAAATTCGAAGTACATCTTGCGCTTGATTTCGATGGCATCGATGAGTGCGGGCATGGTTTCCTCGGGATTGTGCGGGCTTATGCTCCGGCGGGGGCGCGCAGTTCGTCGAGGGCGGCGATGAGGTCGGCGGCCAGGGCCTGCTGCGTCTCCGGGGTGAGCTTGGCGCCCTGCCGGGTGAGGTAGAAGACGTCGATGGCGGTCTCGCCCTCGGTGTCGATGAGAGCCACCTCGATGTTGCACTGGTGGGTGCTGAGGATGAGGGCGATCTGACGGAGCAGGCCGGGGACATCCTGGGAGACGACTTGGAGGAGCGTGGAGTGGGTGGAGGACTCGGAGTCGAACTCGAGTCGCGTGGCCACTTCGACCTTGGCGTTGGCGGCGTGATCGCGGTGGCGGCGGCCGATGAGCAACTGCTCGACGGAGAGCTTTTGCGCCACCACGTCGTGGAGGTTGGCGAGGAAGCGCTCGCGCTCACTGGGGTTGAGCTCGATGGTGCGAAAGACGTCGGTGAACTGGAAGCTGTCGACGACGATGCCGGCGTCGTTGGAGAATGCGCCGGCCTTGACGATGTTCATGCCCCAGGCGGCCAGAACGCCGGCCACGTCGGCAAAGAGGCGGCTGCGGTCGCGGGCGATGACGGTGAGGTCGAAGAGTTGGCGATGGGGCCGCAGGTCGAGCTGGACGGGGTTCTTGTCGAGATTGGCGGCCAGCAGGAAGTGGTTACGGATCTGCTCGGGGAGGCGGGTTTGCAGGTAGCGCTGGGGCAGTCCTTCGAGGAACTGCTTGAGCGCGTCGTACTGGGCGGGGGGAACCATGGAGCGGATGCGGTTGAGCAGGGTGGGGTCGATGGCGGCGTGATAGCGGACCTCGTCGACCGAGCGGTCCATGAAGTTGGCGGTGGCCATGTAGAACTGCCAGAGATTCTCGGCCTTCCACGGGGTGAGGGCCTCGGGGTTGACCGCCTTGATGTCGGCGTAGGTCATCAGGGTGAGCATCTTGAGGAGCATGGGGCTGCCGATCTTGTCGGCGAAGCTGCGCACGTTCTCGAGGTCGAAGATGTCGCGGCGCAGGGCGTTGGACATCTCCAGATGGAGGCGGATGAGCTTGAGGACGGCCTCGCGTTCTTCGGCGTCGAAGTCCAGGCGGGCGAGGAAGCTGTCGGCCAGCTCGACGCTCTGGGTGGTGTGTTCGCCGGTGCGGCGGCCCTTGCCGGTGTCGTGGAGCAGGAGGGCGAGCAGGAACAGGTCGAGGCGGTCGATCTCCGGCAAGAGCTGGGCCAGGCGCTGCTCGTAGTCGTGGGTGGGCTGGCGCAGGCTGTGCACGTTGTCGATGGTGAGGAAGGTGTGCTCGTCGACGGTGTAGCGGTGATAGCTGTCGCGAATGACGAGGGCGTCGATGCCGTGGAACTCGGGGATGAGCATCTCCAGGACGCCGAGGGCGTGCATGGTGCGCAGGGCGTGGGCGGCGTGGGGGCCGAGCAGGACTTCGCGCAGGGCGTTCCACAGATAGGGCCCCTCGGGGATGTGGATGGCGAGGGCGGGGAGGGCGTCGGTGATGCGGTCTTCGGCGGCTTGCGAGAGCGCGTAGCCGTGGGTGGCCATGAGGGAAAAGATGCGCAGGATGGCGGCGGTGTCGCTGAATTGCGCGCCGGGAAGGATGTCGATGCGGCCCTGGTCGAGGAGGAAGTCGGTGCCCGCGATGGGGGTGCGGCGGCGGCGGAACTGGCGATAAAAGCTGACCGGGGCGGGGAGGTGCTCCATGAGCAGGGCGGCGCGGCGATAGATGACGCGGGCGTGGCGGTAGTAGGTGCGCATCCAGTAGGCGGGATCGGCGGTGCCGCGGGTTTCAAGGCCGATGGAGTTGGCGGCGGCTTCGTCCTGGGACTGCCAGTCGAGGGTGTTGTCGTCGCGGCCGTGGCGGAAGTGGAGGAAGCAGCGGGCGGCGGCGAGGAAGTCGAAGGCGGCCTCGGCGTCGCCGCGGGCGCTCTGGAAGACGCCGCCGCGCTGGCGGGGCCACTCTTTGGTTTCCTTGAGGTGGAAGAGGAGGGCGAACCAGACGGCGAGGTGGTAGTCGCGCAGGCCGCCGGGACACTCCTTGAGGTTGGGCTCGAGATGGAAGATGGTGTTGCCGTACTTCGCGTGGCGGGCGCGGGCGATCTCGCCCAGCTTTTGCGTGATGGTGTTCCACTCGCTGAGCACCAGGCCGGGGAAGACGGTTTGATGGAGTTGCTGGTAGAGGGGAAACTGGCCGGCGAGGAAGCGGCGGTCGAGGGTGGCGAGGGTGAACTCAAGGTTGTCGGGATCGAAGCGGCCGGCCTCCTTGAGGGTGCGCGAGTTGGGGCTGGCGCGAAGGCCAATGTCCCACATGCCCTGAATGATGGCGCGCACCGCTTCCTTGGTCTGGGCCTCGGTTTTTTCGTCGGCGAAGGCGAAGAGCACGTCGATGTCGGAGCAGGGGAACAGATCCTTGCGGCCGTATCCGCCGAGGGCCAGCAGGGAGACGCCCTGCGCGGGCTGGCCGGCGAAGGCGCGCCGCCACATCTCAATGAGGATGCGGTCGACCACGGCAGAGCGCCGGCGGATGGCGGCCGTGCCGTCGCCGGTGCGCTCGCAGGTCTGGCGGACAAGCGCCATCTCCCGCGTATACTGCTCCCGAAGATCGTCAACCGCCAAAGCGACTGGATTCATAAGCTTTTTGAGTGGCTCGCCGCAGCAAGAAAGAATGTTTTACCAGAATACTAAAAATTCGCCGGTGGAGAAGGCCGATTGTGGGCGCGGAGCGAATCGAGGCGATGGAAGCGGCGGGGACGAAGCGCGCGCGCCGCTGGGTGAGGCCGCCTCGAGCCTGCAATTACGCCCGGCAATCGATTGCGAGTCCGGCTCGAGGAGCGGGACTCGCAATGCGGTACGCGCAACGCCCGCAGGCTGGGGCTAGAGCGCCGCTTCGCCGCGTTCGTCGTTGCGGATGCGGATGGCGTCGTCGACGCGGCTGACGAAGATTTTGCCGTCGCCGATGCGGCCGGTGCGCGCGGCGCTCATGATGGCCTGGATGGCCTTCTCTTTCATGTCGTCGGTGACCACGAGCTCGATCTTGACCTTGGGGAGCAGATCGACCGTGTATTCGCGGCCGCGGTAGAACTCGGTGTGGCCCTTCTGGCGGCCGTGGCCGCGGGCCTCCAGAATGGTCATGCCTTCGATGCCCGCCTCAAGCAGCGCATCCTTGACTGCATCGAGCTTGGAGGGCTGGAGTACCGCCTCGATCTTGATCATACGCAAATGCCTCGCTAGACAGCCTATCAGGCCGGGGCGTTCTCTGCGCGCAGTCCGGCCTGATCTTTTCATGCTGTCGGTTTAGGTGTTGAGGTCGTAACCTTCTTCGCCGTGCTGCGAGAGGTCGAGTCCTTCGGATTCATCCTCGGGCGAGACGCGCAGGCCGATAATCTTGTCGACGACAAACAGCAGCACCAGAGTCCCCACGATGGAGATTCCCCAGGCGATGGCGATGCCGGCGGCCTGATTGAGCAACTGGCCCCAGTGGCCGTCGACGGCGCCGGTGGGGACGCCGGTGCCGAAGGCGGCGTTGATGGCTTTGGTGGCGAACAGGCCGGTGAGCAGCGCGCCGAGGGTTCCGCCGGCTCCGTGGACGCCGAACGCGTCAAGGGAGTCGTCGTAGCGGAAGAAGCTCTTGACCTTGAAGACCATGAAAGAGCAGAAGAAGCCAGCGAGGAGGCCGATGAGCAGGGCGGGGAAAGGCTGGACAAAGCCGGAGGCCGGGGTGATGGCGACCAGGCCGGCGACGGCGCCGGAGATGGCGCCGAGGGCGGTGGGTTTGCCGTTGTGGAACCACTCGAAGATGGTCCAGCCGAGGGCGGCCGAGGCGGCGGCGAAGTGGGTATTGACGAAGGCGCTGGTGGCCAGGGGGCCGGAGCCGAGGGCGGAGCCGGCGTTGAAGCCGAACCAGCCCACCCAGAGCAGGCAGGCGCCGATGAAGCTGAGCACCATGGAGTGGGGCGGCATGTTGGTGTGGGGGTAGCCGAGACGCTTGCCGAGGTAGAGGGCGGCCACCAGGGCGGAGACGCCGGAGGTGATGTGGACCACGGTGCCGCCGGCGAAATCGAGCGAGGGAATGTGGTTGCCGGTGGCGTTGAGCAGGCCGCCGACGCCCCAGACCATGTGGGCCATGGGACTGTAGACAAGCAGCGACCAGAGGGAGAGGAAGACCGCCATGGCGCTGAACTTCATGCGCTCGGCAAAGGCGCCGGTGATGAGTGCCGGGGTGATGATGGCGAACATGAGCTGGTAGATCATGTAGGTCTGCTCGGGGATGGTGGGGGCGTAGTCGAGGTTGGGTGCCACGCCGACGCCGCGCAGGAAGGCGTGCTCAAAGCCGCCGATGAAGAGGTTGCCATGGCCGAAGGCCAGCGAGTAGCCCAAGACGGCCCAAACGATGGTGATGAGGCCCATCATGGCGAAGCTCTGCATCATGGTGCCGAGGATGTTCTTGCGGCGCACCAGGCCGCCGTAGAACAGGGCCAGGCCGGGCCCGGTCATAAGCAGCACCAGGGCGGCCGACATGAGCATCCAGGCGTTGTCGGCCGAGGATTGGGCGTTCTGGACGGCCTGCTGGAGGGCGGAAATCTGGCCCTGGGTGGCGGGGGCCGAGGCGGGCGTCTGGGCCAGCGCCAGGGCCGGGAAGGCCAGGACGGCGGGCACGAGCATCAACTTGAGACTGCGCATGTTCATTCCACTCCGAAAGATGGGTCCGCCAGCCAGAGCCGGCACGGAGAACAGGGATTGTGAGCAGCGCGGGGCTTGAAGCGATTCTCGGGCTGCTCACGGTCGACTGGCGGACGCTCTGCGCGGGCCGCCGGTTGCGTGGACGTTGCGTATTCCTTGGCAGGGATTGGTGAACACGAAAGAATATCGCATTTCCCCTGTCGCGGGGAATTCCAGGAGCCTGTGTGCGGAAATGTGGGCGGCGGGAGGGCCGTGGAGGGGCGGGGCAGGGCGGGAACAGACGGCCGCTGGAGCGCGGCAGAAGGACGAGGAGAAGGACGAGGAGGGTTTATAGTAGTCGCATGGACGCTACACAGGAGCGCGATCGCTACCTTTTTGGAGCCCTTGAGAGCAGCGCGAAGAACCGCGCCAAGCTTGAGGAAGCCAGCTATGGCTTTGAGCCGCCGGAGGGCATTCTGCTCACCTCGCTGGACTATGCGGTGAACTGGGTGCGCAAGAGTTCGGTGTGGCCGGTGACGTTCGGGCTGGCCTGCTGCGCGATCGAGATGATGTCGACGGGCGCGTCGCGGTACGATATTGCGCGCTTCGGCGCCGAGGTTTTCCGGCCTTCTCCGCGACAGGCCGACCTGATGATCATTGCCGGGCGCGTGTCGCAAAAGATGGCCCCGGTGGTGCGCCGGCTGTATGACCAGATGCCGGAGCCCAAATGGGTAATCTCGATGGGAGCCTGCGCCACATCCGGCGGCGTGTTCAATAACTACGCGATCGTGCAGGGAGTGAACCAGGTGATCCCGGTGGATGTGTATGTGCCCGGTTGCCCGCCCCGCCCCGAGCAACTTATTTACGCGCTTACGCTTCTACAAGAGAAGATTCAGCGCGAGCCGCGCAGCCTGCTCAAGACTCTGAATGTGGGGTAAGAGCGCGTCGTTCGCGTCTTGTTGGCGGCGTGCATCGCGACGGTGACAGGGCGTCGCGTGCGCCGTTTTCCGGGTGGCGCCGGGGGTGACTGCGTGAAAAAGTTTTCTCTGGCGGCTGCCTCGTTATGATACGTTTGTTGATGCTGTGAAATTCTGGTAACTGTTGAATCGAAACTTACCGTTGTTTGCTTAACCGGAAGACGTTCGAGTGAACGGACTTTTCCGCTCTGGTTCTCAGTTTGACTGCGGAGGAAAATCGAAATGCATTCGCGAAATTGGAAGTATGTGAGTCTGGTACTAGCTTCGGCGTGTCTTGCTTTCTTGCCAATGGGCTGCAAGAAGGCTCCGCCGGTAACTCTGGCGTGCAACGCCACCGCTCCCGCCGTTTTCCCCGGTGAGCCGGTCACAGTGACCGCAACTGCCGGATCGTTGAGCACCAAGAAGCACAACAGCGTGCTGTACAGCTGGACGGGAGAGGGCGTGACGGGCAATGGCGAGACGGCCACCGTCAACACGACTTTTCTGGCTCCCGGCACGTACACCGTGAAGGCCGAAGTGAAGGAAGGCAAGAAGGGCAAGGAAGGGCTGAAGCCAGGCCAGTCGGCCGAGTGCTCGTCCAGCTTCACGGTCAAGGAATTCGAGCCGCCGACGATCAGCTGCTCGGCCAACCCCAGCACCATCAAGCCGGGCGAGACGAGCGCAATTACCGCCATGGGCATGAGCCCGCAGAACCGCCCGCTGACCTACAGCTATTCCGCGGCATCGGGAACGGTGGAGGGCACGGGCACCACGGCGACGTTCTCTTCAACCGGCGCGCCGACCGGCCCGGTGGGGATCACCTGCAAAGTGGCCGACGACAAGGGGCACACGGCGAGCGCTGACACCAGCGTGACCATTGTGGCTCCGCCGCCGCCTCCGGTTCCGCACGTCGAGGCTCTCTGCTCGATCGCGTTTGATACCGACACGAAGCGCCCGACCCGCGTGAACAACGAAGCCAAGGCTTGCCTGGACGAGGTCGCTCTCGACCTGCAGAAGCAGGCGGACGCCAAGGCGGTGATCGTGGGCAGTTCGGATGCCAAGGAGAAGGCCAAGACCGCCAAGGAAGAGAAGCGCGCAGCCCGGCGCAAGCACGCCAAGGCTGTTGTGGATTTCGCGGCGCAGCGCGCGGTGAACGCCAAGGCCTATCTGGTGGATGAGAAGGGCATCGATGCGGCGCGGATCAGCGTGGCGACCGGCGCTGAAGACAGCCAGAAGGCGGCAAACTATCTGGTGCCCGCCGGCGCAGACTTCTCGGCCGACGTGCAGGGAACCACGGCAGTGGATGAGTCCGCTGTGAAGCCGGAGGTGCGCAAGCCCCTGGCCGAGCGGCATCACCACATGAAGATGCGCCAGTCTGTCAAGCCGCCCGTTACGCAATAAGGAAAGGGCGACCGCAGACTTGCAGAGAATCCAGACTGCCGGCCAGGCCCCCGACCGCAACGGAACGGGGGCTTGGCAGGCAGCGAAGGTTCTTCCGGGTTTTGAGAGATTGGTTGGAGCACCGGTCAGCCTCTTCTGTTTTGGTGCGCTCATTGCCTGCTTTTTTTGAAGTCCGAGGGCGGCTTTCCGCATAAGTTCAGGCGGAGATGCCTTGGCCGTCTTTGCGACCGGATGGCGAAACCCGAATAGGTCATTCCTGTGGGAGCCTGCGCCACTTCCGGCGCCACCCGTCCTGGTAAGTTGACCAGGTCTGAATAACTATGCAATCGAGCAGGGAGTGAACTAGGTTCTCCCCGCGGATGTGTATGTGCCAAGGCGTTCCCCGCCCCTCCAAGCAACTTATTTGCGCCATTGCGCTTCTACAAGAAGAGAAGATTCAGCGCGAACCGCTCACTCTGTTCAACACTCTGAGTGCAGGATGAGGACGAGTTTTCCGGCCTCGGTTACTTTTGGTAATTACCGGCGTAACTTTCTGTGTGCGCGCGATGTTTGTCTGGGTTTTTTCAGGAGAGCGGCTCACTCTAGGATTGTGTTCTGGCTGAAACTGCGTATGGTGCATTTGAGGGTACCTCGTCGTTAGTTTTGTTCGACCCATCTTGAGGAGACAAAACTTTTAATTGGGAAGCGGTACTGGCAATTGGCCGGTTCCTTCAACATCAATAGTTGAATTGCGGAGGATAGAAAAAATGTGCTCGGAAACTTTGAAATCGTTGAGCCGGATTCTTGCTTTGGCTTGCGTTGCTTGCCTGCCTGTGGCCATGGCGGCCCAGGATACGGCGACGCCAGCCAAGAATGCCCCTGCGGACTATTCTGCGTCCAAGTGGGATATCTTCGCCGGTTACAGCTACCTGGCGCCGAAGGGTACTGTGGATACACTGCTCCCCAATGGGAATACCCTGGGCTTCAATTATCAGGCCATCGACAAGGGCGCGATCTTCAGCGTGGCGCGCTACTTCAACAAGTATGTGGGCGCCGAGGCGATCGGCGATGTGCACTCGGGTTCCAACGACGACTTCAACGGCGGCTCGGCGGGCCTGATATTCCGCTATCCCAGTGCCGACATGACTCCCTTCGTCCATGGCCTTGTCGGTGGAGAACGGATCGGCGGCCCGCACTATCAGCCGGACACCTGGGGTGTTGCGCTGACTGCCGGCGGCGGTCTTGATTACAACACGCCGTGGTTCAATCATCACCTGGCGATACGGGTATTCCAGGCCGATTTCCAGTACATGCACGCCAACTTTGGGCCGGTGGTTTACGGCGGGCGGGCGAACATCAACGCCGCGCGTCTGAGCGCGGGCCTGGTGTACCACATCGGTTCGTTCGCGCCGCCTCCGGCGGTGACGGTGGCATGCTCGGCGAGCCCGGCATCGGTCTTTCCGGGCGATCCGATCACGGTGACCGCGACGGCAGGGAATCTTGATCCGAAGTTGAACGCGATTTACTCATGGTCAGGCGAGGGCGTGACGGGCAACGGCACAACAGCCACGGTCAGCACCGCGTCGATGGCAGCCGGCACCTATACGGTGAAGTGCGGAGTGAAGGAAGGAAAGCGGGGGAAGGAAGGGCTGAAGCCGTGGCAGAGCGCGGACAGCTCGACGACCTTTACGGTGAAGGCCTTTGAGCCGCCGACGCTGAGCTGCTCGGCCAGCCCCACCACGCTGAAGCCGGGTGAGACGAGCACGATTACGGCCATGGGCATGAGCCCGCAGAACCGGCCGCTGACCTACAGCTACTCGGCCGCGGCAGGCACGATCAGCGGCAGCGGTTCCAGCGCCACGTTCTCTTCGGAGGGCGCGCCGGCCGGAACGGTCGATGTCACCTGCAAGGTGTCCGACGACAAGGGCCAGACGGCGAGCGCCGACGCCAGCGTGACGATCGAAGCTCCTCCGCCGCCTCCGGTCGAATCTCCGGAACAGAAGCAACTGGAGACTCGCCTGGCGCTGCACAGCGTGTTTTTCCCGACCAACCTGCCCCGGATCTCGAATCCCGAAGGCGGCCTGGTGTCGAGCCAGGAGGCAACGCTGACGACCCTCGCGACGGACTTCAAGCGGTACCTCGAACTGAAGCCGGACGCCCGCCTGACCCTGACCGGACATGCGGACGTGCGCGGATCGGTGGAGTACAACAAGGCGCTTTCAGAACGCCGCGTCGCTCGCACAAAGCAGTTCCTGGTGGAGCAGGGTGTTCCCGAGGGCGCGATTGAAACCCGCGCCATGGGCGAGGAGCAGAACCTCACCGCCGACCAGGTGAAAGAAATGGTGGAACAGAATCCTGACCTGAGCGCCACGGAGCGGGAGAAGATCCTCCACGAGCTTGGCGTGATTGTCTGGGCTCAGAACCGCCGCGTGGACATCAGCCTGAGCACGACGGGCCAGCAATCGGTAAAGCAGTTCCCGTTCAATGCCGAGGATTCCATGACGCTTCTGGACAAGAAAATGCCGACGCACAGAAAGAAGGGCGCGCGCAAATAACCGCTTCAACCTCCGGGGCAGGCCTGCCGGCTTGCTCCGGAGAAACAACTGAAATTCCGGACCCGCGGAGTGGGCGACGGGTGCGGGGCAGCGACTCGTTTGAGGAAAAAGCCCCATGCAATTCTTTGAGGCTGACCGGAAGACCGGTCAGCCTCTTCCGTTTTAAGGCATACTTTTTGTAGGCCTTCTTCGGATACAGGAGCAGCTTTGCTGATGAGTTTCGGTTGGAAATGTTTTGATGCACTGGTTTGGCGTGGGCGGTTTGCGCGGGTTTTTGCGGTTTTTTTTCTATTGCTTTTCGCGGTGGGGCTCGGGGCGCAGCCGCCCTGGAGCGCGATCGGCCCGGACGGCGGCGATGCGCGTTCTTTCGCGGCGGTTCCAGGACATCCGGATCATCTCTATCTGGGCACGACGAACAGCTGGGTGTACGAATCGACGGATGGCGGCAGCTCGTGGCATCGGCTGTCGAAGCTCGACGCTTCCGACGGGCTGATTGTGGATCACATCGTGGTGGACGCGACGAATCCCGCCATCGTGTACGTGGCCGCATGGTCGCTGGATCGCTCCGGCGGCGGGTTCTGGGTGAGCCATGACGGGGGCCGGAACTGGACCGAGGCCGAGGGGCTTCACGGGCAGTCGATTCGCGCCTTTGCGCAGGCGCCGTCGGACCCCGCGATGCTGTTTGCGGGAACGCTTCAGGGAGTTTTTCGGAGCCGCGACGCGGGCGCGACCTGGACCGAGATCAGCCCGGCCGGCAGCCGCGAGATCCACGAAGTCGAGTCTCTGGCCATCGATCCGGCCGATCCTGAGATTGTGTACGCGGGCACATGGCACCTGCCCTGGAAGACCACGGACGGGGGCAAGACCTGGCACAGCATCAAGCGGGGCCTGATTGACGACTCGGACGTGTTCTCGATTCTGGTCGATCCGGACCGTCCGCGTGTTGTGTATGCCAGCGCGTGCAGCGGCATCTACAAGAGCGAAAACGCGGGGTTGCTGTTCCGCAAGATTCAGGGCATTCCCTCGACGGCGCGCCGCACCCGCGTGCTCAAGCAGGATCCGCAGAACGGCAAAGTTGTGTACGCCGGAACCACCGAGGGACTGTACAAGACCGCGGACGGGGGGCGGACCTTTGCCCGCATGACCGGGCCGGACGTGATTGTGAACGACGTGTATGTGGATCCTGTGAATCCGCGGCACGTGCTGCTGGCCACCGACCGCGGCGGGGTTCTGCAGAGCCACGACGGGGCCGCCAGCTTTGCGGCCGCGAACGAAGGGATTTCAGAACGCAAGGTGGAGGCGCTGCTGGTGGACCGCAGCAATCCGGAGCGCATCTTCGCCGGCGTGGTCAACGACAAGGCGTACGGCGGCGCATTTGTTTCAGGCAACGGCGGCGCCGCGTGGAAACAGATTGCCGGGGGTCTGGACGGGCGCGATGTGTTTGCCCTGGCGGAAGCGCCGGATGGGACGGTGCTGGCGGGGACCAACAGCGGCATCTTTGCGCTGGAGGCCGGCGCGGCCGCCTGGCAGCCGAAGAGCACGATTGCCAATACGCTGACCAAGACTGCCACGGAAACATTGCGCGGGACGCGCGTGCACGTGGAGAAGAAAGTGAAGGACAAGCTGCGGCAGATGGACGGGCGCGTGTTTGCGCTCGATCTGTCCGGCGACGCCTGGCTGGCGTCGACTACCGGCGGCATCTTTACCAGCAGGGACAAGGGCGCGACGTGGCAGGGCGGCCCGGTGATGGGCGCGGTGGGGTATCTTTCTGTCACCGCGCACGGAGCGCTGATGGCCGCGGCGCGGCCCGATGGCGTGGTTTTGTCGCAGGACGGGGGGCAGAGCTGGTGGCCGATGGGCCTTCCCACCGTGCTGACGCGCATTCATCGTGTGGCTTTTTCGCCGGATGGGACGCTGTGGCTGGGCGCGCGCGAGGGGGTTTATTTCACGCGCGACAAGGGCAAGACGTGGATGTGGGTTCACCGGTTTCCGCTGGTGGGCGTGGACGATCTCTACTATGACGCGCACCTGGACAAGCTGCTGGTGAGCTCGCGGGGCAGCGATTTTGTGTATGCGATCGACACCAGGACGCTGGACTGGAAATGGTGGCAGACCGGCTACCGGCTCTCCGCGGTGCGCGCCGCGGGCGGACGGCTACTGGCTGCCTCACTGGACGACGGCGTGCTGGTGGAGCCCCGGGCGGCCGGAATGGAGCTGGGACAAAGGTGATTTGGCGCACCTGAGTTCTGTATCATCACTGTATGCAGGCAGCGACCGCAGACTCTCGCACACCCACCGGCTTCCGCAGCTACGACCCGCGGCTTGAGCCCATTGCCGCCAAGGTGCGGGCCGGGGAACGGCTCGACTTCAACGACGGGCTGGTGCTGTATGGATCGTCGGATGTGCTGGCCGTGGGCTGGCTGGCGAATTTTGTGCGCGAGCGGCTCCACGGCGACGTTGCCTATTTCAACGTCAACCGCCACATCAATCCGACGAATGTGTGCGTGGCAGCCTGCAAGCTGTGCGCGTTCGGGCGCAAGAAGGGCGACCCGGCGGGCTACACGATGGCTCTGGAAGAGGCGTGGGAGACGGCGGGCGCGGGCTACTCGGAGGCGGTGACGGAGTTTCACATTGTCGGCGGCCTGCATCCCGACCTGCCGCTCGAATATTTTCTTGATCTGGTGCGCGGCCTCAAGCAGCGCTTTCCCAAGGTGCACATCAAGGCCTTCACGATGGTGGAGGTAGCGTATCTGGCGCGGCGGGCCAAGCTGAGCATTGAAGAGACGCTGCTGAAGATGCGCGAGGCGGGCGTGGACTCGATGCCCGGAGGCGGCGCGGAGATCTTTGCCGAGCGAGTGCGGTCGATCATCTGCGACCACAAGATTGACGGCAGCGAGTGGCTGGAGACGGCGCGGCTGGCGCACAAGCTGGGCTTCAAGTCGAATGCGACGATGCTCTATGGGCACATTGAGAACGACGAGGACCGCGTGGACCACCTGCTGAAGCTGCGCGCGGTGCAGGACGAGACGGGCGGATTCCAGACCTTCATTCCGTTGGCGTTTCATCCGGAGAACACGCCGCTGGACCACCTGCCGGTGACGACGGGACTGACCGACATTCGCCAGATCGCGGTGAGCCGGCTGCTGCTGGACAACTTTCCGCACATCAAGGCGTACTGGCAGATGATGACGCCGAAGATTGCGCAGATCGCGCTGCGCTTCGGCGCCGATGACCTGGACGGCACGGTGGTCGAGGAGAAGATTTATCACGACGCCGGGGCGACCACGCCGCAGGGGATGACGCGCAAGGAACTCTGCCGGCTGATTACCGAGGCAGGGCGGGTGCCGGTGGAGCGCGACACGCTGTATCGCGCGGTGACGCGCGACGAGGTCAGCTTCTCCGTGGCCGTCTAGAGCCTAAGGCAGCTCACGCACCCAGATATTGCGGAAGCTGAGGGGCTCGCTCTTGTCGCCGTGCGCCTGCAGCTTGATCGGGGCGCGATCATACGCTTTGTAGAACGGCTTGCCGATGTAGAGCGTCTCGCCCTTCAGCTCAAAATGATTCTGCACCAGCACGCCGTTGAAGAAGACGGTGACAAAGGCCGGCGATTGCAGCGACCCGTCGGCGCGGAACACTGGCGCGGTCCACGCCACATCGTAGGTCTGCCACTCGCCCGGCTTGCGCGCGGCGTTGGCCAGCGGAATGGACTGCTTGTAGATGCTGCCCACCATGCCGTTGACGTAAGTCTCGTTCTTGTAGCCGTCCAGCACCTGCAGCTCGTAGCCCGCGTCGCCCGGGCCTGTGGAGGCGAGAAAGACGCCGCTGTTGCCGCGCGCCTGGCCGCTGCCCGTGATGTTGGCGGGAATACGGAACTCGAGATGGAGCTGGTAGTTCTTGAAGCGGCGTTTGGTTTCGATGTTGCCCGTGTTTTTGTTCACGGTCAGGATGCCGTCGTGGACCAGCCACTGCGCCGGCGTGTGGTCGGCGGCAGAAACCCACTCGTCCTCGTTTGCGCCGTTAAAGAGCACAACGGCGCCTGACGGCGCGGCACCGCAGGTTGCGCCCGGCGTGACGACGGGAGGGGCGGGCGTCCACACTTCGGTCTCTTCAGGCTTGGGGTTTTCGGCAGCTTGCTGGGCGAAAAGCGAGTGAGCAGGCGCACAGGCGCATGCGGCAATCAGGGCGGCGGCGACGAACGGCTGTGTCCACTTCATGCCCGCGAGTGTAACCGCCGCGCCGCAGACCCGGCAATGCAGAAATCAATCGTGCCGCACGATGGCGCCGTTTTTCATCACGAAACTGACGTGTTCTACGACTGAAACGTCGTCGAGCGGGTTGCCGGGGACGGCGACGATGTCGGCGAAGTAGCCGGGCTTGAGCTGGCCGATGCTGTCGGCCCAGCCGAGCAGTTGCGCGCCGTGGATCATGTCGGCCTGGAGCGCGGCGAGGGGCTTCATGCCGTAGCGAACCATCAGGGTCAGCTCGCGGGCCTGAGTGCCGTGCGGGAAGGGGCCGACGTCCGAGCCCACCGCGAAGGGAACGCCGGCGGCGATCTGCTTTTTAAATTCGCTGATCTTGTAGTCGAGCAGTGCGCGCTCGCGCGCAGCGGCCTCCGGCGTGGGAGCGTGCTGCGCGAAGTAGTCAAAGATGGTGAAGGTGGGCACGGCGAAGATATTCTTCTCGACCATCAGCTTCATCGTCTCTTCTGACAATTGCGTGGCGTGGTCGATGGAGGCGACGCCTGCTTCCGCCGCGTAGAGCGTGCCGGGTTCGCCCATGGCGTGGACGCCGACGGTAGTGCCGAGGCGGCGCGCTTCTTCGACGGCGGCGGCCAGTTGTTCTTCGGTGTACTGATAGGGCGTGTGCAGGACGCCGTCGATCATGCGGTCGGGTCCGGTCTCGTAGATCTTCACGAAATCGGAGCCTTGCTTGTGCTGCGCGCGGATCACTTCGATGATCTGTTCGGCGTCATTGGCGCGGTCGGCGTTGGAGAGTACATGCTGGGCGGGGTTGAAGTGGTTGGCGTCCTCGTGGCCGCCGAGGATGTCGATGGCATTGCCTGAGACGCGCATGCGGGGGCCGGGAATGAGGCCCTGATCGATGGCGTTGCGGATGGCGGTGTCGGCCGAGCCTGCGCCCTCGGTGCCCATGTCGCGCTCGGCGGTGAAGCCGGCCATGAGGTCGGCCCTGGCGGCCTGCTCGGCCAGAATCACGCGCCAGGGAACGGATTCTTCGACGGTTTGCAGGTCCTCGGCGCCGGGATGCAGGAAGAGATGCACGTGGGCGTCGATGAGGCCGGGGAGCAGCGTGGCGTCGCCGAGGTCGACGATCTTTGCGCCGGCGGGATGGTCGACGGATGCGCCCACGGCGCGGATGCGGTCGCCTTCGACGAGGATTTCGCCGGGCTGAAGGACATTTCCAGTATCGACCTCAAGCAGGCGGGCGGCGTGGAGGACGATGGGTGTGACGGCGGGCTGTTGCGCGGGAGCGGCGATCGCGCCGAGGGCGAAACAGACACAGACAGCCAGGCGACAGAGATGCTGACCAAGTTTTAGCATGGGTACGAATATAGCAATTCGGAGCCATCCCGCTCGAAAAACTTATCCAAAGGGCGTTTGGGATATAGAGTTGTTGAGTTGCCGGGAGCATTACATGTTCTAAGAACCTTAATAAAAAATCGCGGCATTGAAAGGGCACGGCTTTAGAGCCCCCCTAGGAGCAGCCGCAGGGTGCCATGAAAGAGGGAGATGGCGTGCGTCCTTACCGGCTGAGGGAATGCAAATTGCTGAAAAAGAGATTCTCTCAGGGGCTGAAGTCCGCGTTAATTTTGCCGGACTTGCGTACGGGCTGAAACCCGTACCCCTTCAAACTACGCCACAACTGAAAATATCCCAATCCTTGACAGCAGACTCCGCATCGTATCTATTGAATAGTTGGATGTGGTGAAGGAGTTCACCCTTAACCGCTGTCTGCGCGCATGGTTGGACAGATGATGACTCCTCGAAACTGAGAGTTTTTGGAGGAGTCATGCCCGAATCGAAGCCGGAGGTGGCGGCAGCAAGATGCCCAGGGGAGTTGAACGATCCCCAGCGCCGGCGTCTGAGCGTCACTTGCATTCACATCGACAATCTGCTTTGCGCCATGGAGCACGCTCTCCATTCCGCCTCGTCGCCCTCTCCGTTTCCCCGTTACGTTGTAGACATTACTCCGGCGCAGGCCCAGGAGATTGAAGAACGGATAAAGCACCTGAGGTCTCAGTTGCTGCGGGCTCTCGATTGGCAGCACATGAAGCCCGAGCCGGCGGAGATCCCCCTCACGCGTTCGGTATTGACAGACCTTGCGTTTGTTGACATTGCGATCGAGGAACTCAAGCCACGCTATATGCGCGGTTGCGGGGCCATCCCCGAGGACGCGGCTGACGGACTCAATGAAGTGGTCGGTGAGCTTGGCGCCGCGGCAAGAGCCATTGCGCGATATCTCCGCCAGGAAATGGAAACGGCTCGGGAGCGATCTACACAGAAGCCTGAAAAGCTCGGTGACCATTTGCAATAAAAGAGGCCCACTTGTCATGCCCTTCACTTCTCTTGAACGCCAGCCTGCCTATCGGTATCTGCACTGCGTCGAGCGCGAAGAGGAATTGGACTGCCTTCAAAACCAGGCGAGGATGCGCAAATTCATGCTCGTCTTCGGCCCCCGGGGAGTGGGAAAATCGCGCTTGCTGCAAAGGTTCGTCGAGCACCAGCCGAATGCGCTCTACGTCGCGCGGATGTCGTCCCCGCGCGAATTCGTATTGGCATTGCTCCGGGCATTGCATGCGGCAGACCGCGAGATCGAGGTTCCTTCAGACGTCGGCTCTCTTTCTACATCTTCATTGAAGGGCATCGCCCACCGGGCTCTCGATGTTCGTCCATTTCTGATGGTTCTCGACCATCTCGACGCCCCCTCCCGTGCGCTGGCGGGTACGATCAAAGACCTTAGCTATTACGGGCGCACACCTGTGACCTTTGCAGCCAGGTCTCCGCACATGGAAGATATTGGGGGCCTGCGCCGAATGTGCGCCAGCAAGTCGGAGCGCCTGGAACTGAAGAACCTGCCGACGCAGATTGCATTGGAATTTGCGCAACGCGAAGCAGCGAGCGGTGAGCTTCAGGCCTCCAATCTGGAGACGGTCCTGGCCTCGCTGGTCGAATGGAGCGATGGGAACCCGGGCGACATCCTGCGCATGCTGAAGATGGCCCAGCTCCCGCAGTACCGAGCGGGCGACCTGATCAAGGCGCACATTCTCTACGTGGACTATCGCATGGGCCGCCGATAGCGAGCGGCTCCCCAGCCGTACCGGCGTCTAGTACGCGGCGATGCCGGTGATGTGCTGGCCTAGAATCAGCGCGTGGACATCGTGGGTGCCTTCGTAGGTTTTCACGGATTCGAGGTTCATCATGTGGCGCATGATGGGGTAGTCCTCGGTGATGCCGTTGGCGCCGAGGATGTCGCGGGCCATGCGCGCGCATTCCAGAGCCATCCAGACGTTGTTGCGCTTGGCCATGGAGATGTGCTGGTGGCCCACGGTGTCGGCGTCCTTGAGGCGGCCGACGTGGAGGGAGAGCAGCTGAGCCTTGGAGATTTCGCTGAGCATCCAGACGAGTTTTTCCTGGATGAGCTGGTGGGAGGCGATGGGCTGATTGTGGAACTGCTTGCGGGACAAGGCGTATTGCAGGGCGGTCGAGTAGCAGTCCATGGCCGCGCCGATGGCGCCCCAGCTGATGCCGTAGCGGGCCTGGTTGAGGCACATGAGGGGGCTTTTGAGGCCGCCGGTGCCGGGCATCAGGTTGGCGGCGGGGATGTGGACGTCCTGGAGGGAGAGGCCGCTGGTGACGGAGGCGCGGAGGCTCCACTTGCCGTGGATCTCGTCGGCGCGGAAGCCGGGGCGATCGGTTTCGACGAGGAAGCCGCGGACGCGATCGTCCTCGTCTTCTACCTTGGCCCAAATGATGGCGATGTCGGCGATGTTGCCGGAGGTGATCCACATCTTTTCGCCGTTGAGGATGTATTCGTCGCCGGATTTGCGGGCGGTGGTGGTCATGCCGCCGGGGTTGGAGCCGAAGCCGGGCTCGGTAAGGCCGAAGCAGCCAAGTTTTTCGCCGGTGGCGAGGCCCGGGAGCCAGGTATTTTTCTGCTCGTCGGAGCCGAAGGTGTAGATGGGGTACATGACCAGCGCGGACTGCACGCTGAC
Organism: uncultured Acidobacteriaceae bacterium; assembly: GCA_963716385.1. Taxonomy (GTDB): domain Bacteria; phylum Acidobacteriota; class Terriglobia; order Terriglobales; family Acidobacteriaceae; genus Telmatobacter. Next base: position 3,086,888 of record OY970305.1, on the reverse strand, counting down.
GAAGCTGCGCAGGCCGGAGTCGCCGCGTTCGAGCTCCTGCATGACGAGGCCGTACTCGACGTTGGACATGCCGGCGCAGCCGTAGCCCTCGAGGTTGGCGCCGAAGAAGCCCAGTTCGCCCATCTGGGGCACGAGTTCGCGGGGAAAGCGGCCCTCGCGGAAACATTCCTCGATGATGGGGACGAGGTTGTCGTCGACAAAGTCGCGCGCCGTGCGGCGGACGAGGAGTTCGTCTTCGCTGAAGCTGGAATCGAGGTGGAGAAAGTCAAAGCCCTGAAATTTGAAGCCCATTTTGCGCCTGCCGTTCTTTAAGGAACTCAAAACAGCAAGGCTATCAGATTGCGGATGGGGCGGGGAAGGCCGCGGAGCGGGTTGAGGGCGCGGCAGTCTCCGGCCGGGCCGTGAGCCGGGGGAAGTCTCTTCGCCGACGAGCCAATCGCTCACCATCACTTCCTGCGTGCCTGCCTGGAATGGGCCGGCCTGGAGGCAGCGCGAGCCAACGACTGGACCATCGCAACTGCCGGAGCCTTGCATGAGCGCGATAGGATGAAGCCAGGTTGCGCGAGGCATGGCCCAGATTGCAATTCTCGTTTTATTGATCCATCTGGCGTGGCTTGCGCTGGTCATCTTCGGCGCCCTGTGGACGCGCGGGCGGCCGGTGTGGAGCGCGCTGCACATTCTGGCGCTGCTGTGGGGGATTGTGGTGGAGGTGAGCCCATGGCCGTGCCCGCTCACTTTGGCGGAGGAGTACTTTGAATCGAGGGCCGGCCTGGCTGCGTACCAGGGCAGTTTCCTGCTCCACTACCTGGACGCGATCGTGTATCCCAACCTTGCCGGCTGGATCGTAACGAGCGCGGGAGTGGCCGTATGCGCTCTGAATCTTGGAGTCTATTGCTGGCGATTGCGAAAGGCACTGGTCCATCGACGCAGGCCACGCTGAGCGCCGAGATGTAAGAGCGGGAGCAGGTCTTACTCCAGAAACTCGCGCACGAAGGGGTCCTGGCTGCTGACCAGCTCGCCAAGGGAGCCGTCGAAGATGAGGCGGCCTTCGTTGAGCATAAGGAAGGTCGTGTGGGGGTCGGTCTGGCCTTGGGGCAGGGGGACCATCTGGCCAACTTCGGGGTCGAAGCGGTGGGTGCAGAGGGTGAAGGCGTCCTGCAGGCGATGAGTGACCAGCAGCGAGGGAGTATAAGAAACGTCGCGCTCCTTCACGATCAGCTCGATGATGGTGTTGGAGGTGACCGGGTCGAGGCCGCCGGTGGGCGAGTCGTAGAGCAGCAGTTCGGGCTGGTGGATGAGAGCGCGGGCGATGGCCACGCGGCGCTTCATGCCGCCGGAAAGGCTGGCGGGAAACAGGTCGAAGGTCTCCTCGAGCTCGACAAAGCGCAGGGCGTCGCGGACGCGGAGGTCAATCTCCTCGTCGGGGACCTGCTCCTGAATGAGCTGGTAGGCGACGTTGTCGCGGACGGTGAGGGAGTCGAAGAGTGCGCCCTCCTGAAAGACCATTCCGGTGCGGGTGCGGAGGGGGAACAGATTCTCCTCGCGCATGCCGGAGATCTCTTCCCCAAAGAGAAACACGCTGCCACGGTCGGGGCGGAGCAGTCCGTTCACCAGCTTGAGCAGGACGCTTTTGCCCACTCCCACCGGCCCCAGCAGAATGCGCGTCTCGCCGGGCGCGACGGAGAGGCTGACATCCTCCAGGACCAGGGGGCCGGCGAAGGCGATGGACACGTTGCGCAAGACCACGACCGGGCCGGCATCGGTTTCCGGCGCCTGAGCTGGGCGGGTGGAGGGCTCGTTCATAGGGGAGGGAAGAAGTAGAGCAGCAACCGGGTGACGAGGAAGTCGACGAGGATGATGAGCACGGAAGCGTTGACGACCGCCTGAATGGTGGAGCGGCCCACACCCTGGGTGCCGCCCGTGGTTCTCATGCCATAGAAGCATCCGATCGAGGCAATGATGTAGCCGAAGAGGAGCGGCTTGACGAGTCCCTGCAGAATGTCGGGGTAGCGCAGGTACTGGTAGGCCATGGAGAAGTACTGGGTGCCGTTCTGGCGATTCATAAAGATGGTGACGAAGGCGCCGCCGAGGATGCCGAAGGCGTCGGCCACGATGGTGAGAAAGAACAGCATGGTGATGCAGGCGAAGATGCGCGGGGTGACGAGTTTGCGCAGCGGGTCGACGCCCAGGGCGCGCATGGCGTCGATCTGCTCAGTGACCACCATGGAGCCCAGTTCGCTGGCCATGGAGGAGGCGTTGCGGCCGGAGACCATGATACCGGTGAGCACGGGGCCGAGTTCCCGGATCATGGACAGGCTGACGAAGCGGCCGGTGACGGCGGTGGCGCCGAACTGGGCCAGGGTTGCCGCCGACTGCAGCGCCAGCACGCCTCCGGTGAAGAAGCCGGCCAGCAATACGATGGAAATGGACCCGACACCGATGATGTCCGCCTGAATGAGGAAGTCCGGCCAGTAAATGGGGGGGCGATAAAGATTGGTGAACGCCCGGGCCGCGAAGAGGGAGTAGTCCTGCACGGTGAGCACGATGTTCTTGGCGGTTTTGTCGATCGTGTCTATCGCCATCAGTATCCCGGACTGCGTGACGCAGGATGGAGAGTTTGCCGCTCTCATGCACAGAATAGCGCATGGGAGTGCCAGGTTCCGCCATTCCCGTTGTGATGCGCCGCGCGGCGCGGGAATTCGAGGGCCTGCGGGCAGCAACTCGGCAGTTCGGGCAATGCGGTTAGGGCAATGTCGCCCTCCTTTCGGCAGGGAACAATGCGGGATGGGATTCGGCAATGGAGGCGCGGGACGCTGCCCGGCATTTGCGCATCTAAGTAGAATAGAGAGATACAGTATAGAAAGGGGAGCAACGCTGTGAATTTATTTCGATTACGGCTGATCCTTGCCCTGGTAGCAAGCGTAACGCTGGTTTCCGTAGCCTCCACATACTTTGAGGTGCTGGCTCACAAACACTTTTTGCGGGAAGAACTGGAGCGGCGCTCGAAGTGGATGGGAGCGAGCATTCAGCCGGATCTGGAACAGGCATTTGCCGCCGGAAACCAGGCCACGCTGCCGGTGCTGGTTGCGCATTCCAGGGCGCGGACCGGTGTGCTGGGGTTGGCTGTCTACGATACGCAGGGGAGGATGCTGGCCTCGTCGGGACCCGCGGGCGTGTTGCAGTCGCTGAGCCTTGCGCCGGTTGAAAAATCGCTCCAAAAAGGGGCGGACATGGGCGCTTTCGGACATTCAGGCGACGTGGATTGGCTCGAAGAAGCGATTCCTTTGCACGAGGGCAATCGCCTGAACGGCGCGCTGGTGTTGGTGTCGGATGCGAGCTACATTCGCAGCCAGGGATACGCTCTGTGGCGGCAGAGCTTCTGGCGGATCGTGGCGTTCGTGGTGCTCATCACGGGCGTGACATTTTTGATGGTGCGCTGGTTTCTGATGCGGCCGATGACGCGGGTTACGGAGCGTCTGCGGCGGCTGCGCATCGGGCATGCGGACGAGGTGGCGGATGCGGGCGTTAACGAGTTGAGCCTGTTTACGCCGCTGGCCCGCGAAGTGGAAACCATGGCGGAGAGCCTGCTTGCGGCGCGCGCCTCGGCCGAGGCCGAAGCGCGGCTGCGCGACGCCGGCGAGCATCTGTGGACCGCCGAGCGGCTGGCCGTGCACATGCGGGAGCGCTCGGGGTCGAGCCGCATTTTTGTGGTGTCGAACCGCGAGCCGTATGTGCATGTGCGGCAGGGGCGGGAGACGGTGTGCATGGTCCCGCCGAGCGGGCTGGTGACGGCGATTGAGCCGGTGCTGCGCGCCTGCGATGGGGTGTGGGTGGCCAGCGGCAGCGGCGACGCCGACGCGGAGAACGTGGACGAATTCGATCGCCTTCGCGTGCCGCCTGACGATCCGCGCTACACGTTGCGGCGGGTGTGGCTATCGAGCGAGGAGGAGTCGAGCTACTACGACGGCTTTGCCAACGAGGGGCTGTGGCCGCTGTGTCACATCGCGCACACCCGCCCCATCTTTCGCGCCGGCGACTGGGAGTGCTACCAGCGGGTGAATGCACGCTTCGCCACCGCGCTGCTGGAAGAGATGGAGGGCTGCGCCAATCCCGTGGTGTTTGTGCAGGACTACCACTTTGCGCTGCTGCCGCGACTGGTGAAGGCGGCGCGTCCGGATGCGCGCGTGGCCATCTTCTGGCATATTCCGTGGCCGAATCCGGAGGCCTTCGGCATCTGCCCCTGGCAAGCCGAGTTGCTGGATGGACTGCTGGGCGCGGACCTGATCGGCTTCCACATTCCGCTGCACTGCAACAACTTTCTCGCCACCGTGGACCGGACTCTCGAGTCGCGCACCGATCGCGAACACATGACCGTGCGCCGCCGTGGACACGTCACCGCGGTGCGCCCTTATCCGGTGAGCGTGGCGTTTGAGGGGCCGGCCGCGGCCAGCGCGGGAGCCGAGGACGATGCGTTGGCCAGGACGGAAAGGACTCTGGCGCGCAAGGAATTGCTGGCGGAGTTTGGCGCGCGCGCCGAGTGCATGGTGCTGGGCGTGGATCGCATGGACTACACAAAGGGGATTGTGGAGCGGCTGCTGGCCATCGAGGACCTGCTGGAGAAGCATCCCTGGCAGCGGGAGCGGCTCACCATGGTGCAGATTGCCGCGCCCAGCCGGACGCGCATCCCCAGCTATATCGACCTTCGGCGCAGGATCGAGGAGGCCGTGGAGCGCATCAATCAGCGATATCAGACCGCGCATTGGAAGCCGATCATTCTGATTGAGCGGCAGTGCAGCCACGAAGAAGTGAGCCACTGGTATCGCGCCGCCGATGTGTGCCTGGTGACCTCGCTGCACGACGGCATGAACCTGGTGGCCAAGGAGTACGTGGCGGCGCGCGACGACGAGGACGGAGTGCTGGTGCTGAGCAAGTTCACCGGCGCGGCCACCGAATTGCGCGATGCGCTGCTGGTGAATCCATACGACATTGCGGGCGTGGCCGAGGCCATTCATACGGGTCTGGAGATGGATCGCGCCGAGCGCCGCGCACGCATGCGGCGCATGCGGCGACAGGTGATGGACCACAACATTTACCGCTGGGCCGCCAATGTGCTGGGCGCGCTGCGCGAGCTGCGCCTGGAGCACAACGGAAGCGCGGAAGCGTTTGCGGTCGTACCGGTCGAGGAGCCTGATTCGGATGAGGATGGCGCGGATCGCAGACTGGCATAGAAATCCGGTCGGAAGAGAGAGCCCACGTTGACGCCTGAAGCGGGAGAGAAGCTGGAAGTTTTTTTTCGCGCATTTGCCGGCGCGCCCAGACCGCTGTTGCTGCTGGATTACGATGGCACGCTGGCGGGGTTTCGCCTGGACCGCTTCAAGGCGCGGCCCTGGGCCGGGGTGCGCGAGCTGCTGGCGCGGATCCAGCGCCAGGGGCGCACGCACATGGTGGTGATTACCGGCCGCCCGCCGGAGGAGATTGCGCCGCTGCTCGGTCTTGGCCCGCCGCTGGAAGCATGGGGCCTGCACGGCGCCAAGCGGCTCTACGCCGACGGCCGCCACGAGCTGGAACAGGCGCCGCCCGCGGTGCGGCAGAAGCTGGGCGAGCTGCGGGAACGATTGAAGCGCGACAGCCTGGGCGGCCTCTACGAGGACAAGCCCAACGCGGCGGTGATGCACTGGCGCGGCCATTCGCCGGCCAAGGCAAAACTGATAGAGCAGCAGACGCGGGAGCTGTTTGAACCGCTGGCGCGGATGGAAGGATTGAACCTGCTGGAGTTCGAGGCGGGCCTGGAACTGCGCGAGGGGCGCGACAAGGGCGGGGCGGTGCGGGAGTTGCTGCGCGAGGCCGAAGCCGGCGCGCCGGTGACGTATCTGGGCGACGACATCACCGACGAAGAGGCGTTTCGCGCCATCAATGCAGCCGACGGGCCGCACCTGAGCGTGCTGGTGCGCCGCGAGTGGCGCGAGACGGCCGCCGATGTGTGGCTGCGCCCGCCGGGCGAGCTTCGCGCGTTTCTTGAGGGTTGGGAACGGGCGCTCGAAGGGATAAGCTGAATGAATGGTTGGCTAGCAGCCGTACTGCTGCGGATCAGTTGTAACGAACTTCCAGGAAGCCGGGGCGCCTTAAACGTCCGGCTCAGATTCCCCCAATGACCTACGGGGCTTTCCAAGAAAGCCAAGGAGACTTTTCTATGCGCATCACTCGAATGCATCCCCCAACCGCGCTCATTTCGGCGACACTTGTTCTGTTCCTGCTTTTCGTGGTGACCGGCTGCAAGAGTTCGCCGTTGGCTTCCGATGCTTCGGCGCAGAACTCTGCGACACCCGCGGGGCCTGCCGCCAGCTCGTCTTCCCCTTCTGACTCTGGGGCTTCAGCGAGTACGCCGGAACCGCCCAAGCCCGTCAAGGTCACTCTTACAGTTGCCCCAGGCAAGGACATCACGGTCCGCATCTCGGAGACCATTAACTCGAAGACCGCGAACTTGGGTGATCCTTTCACCGGCGTACTGACCTCGGCGCTGACCACCGGGATGGGTGAAACTGTTTTCGCCAAGGGTACTGAGGTTTCCGGCACGGTTGTCTCCGCCAAGGGACAGGGCCGCTTTGCAGGTGCGGGTGTGTTGGCCATTGAATTGAAGGAAGTCGGTGGCCGTCCCGTTGTTGCGACCGAATACGTTGTCAGCCAGAAGGGCAAGGGCAAGCGAACCGCGGCGCTTATTGGCGGCGGCGCGGGAGGAGGCACTCTGATCGGCGCTCTGGCGGGCGGCAGGAAGGGCGCCCTGATTGGCAGCTTGATCGGCGGCGGAGCAGGAACGGCAGGAGCCGCCTTCACAGGCAACAAACCGTTGGTGATTCCTACCGAGTCGATTGTTGTTTTCGAGCTTTCGCAGCCCCTTTCGATCACGGTCGAAAGACAACCCTCGCTTTAGTCATCCGGAACCGCAACAGCCAGGCGCGCTTCACAAGAGGCCGCCTGGCTGTTGCGGTTTTTCAGTTGTATCGTGGTTTCCCCGCCCTTGCGACAGAGAAAAGTCGCAAGGATGGGGCGCGGGGCTTTTGTGGCTGGGAAAGTGTGCAAGTGCAGGTCCTTCGACTGCGCTGCGCTCAGGATGACGGCGTTTGAACTTTGATCTCTGTCCGCTGATGACTTACGACATATAACTTATGACTGTCGGCTGACAGCTGATCGATGCGGTTCTACTCTCTGCCTTTTTTGCGGATCTCGATGCTGAGGCGCTTGATCTTCTGGTTGAGCGTGGAGAGCGGGATATGGAACTGCTCGGCGGCTTCGGTCTGGTTCCCGTTGCAGCGCTCCAGCTTTTCGATGATGATGCGGCGCTCGATGTCTTCGAGGATGTCGAAGAGCGAGGCGTTGGGGTTGTGCTCGAGCAGGGCGTCCTGGAAGCTGCGGCCGGTGATGTGGCCGGGCAGGAGGTCGGAGCCGATGACGGGGCCGGAGGAGAGCACGACGCCGCGCTCGATGGAATTTTCCAGTTCGCGCACGTTGCCGGGCCACTCGTAATCGACCAGCGCGCGCATGGCGTCGGCCGATAGCTTGCGCGGCGGCGAGGCTGTTTTCGTTGCGAGTAGAAATCGAGGAAGTGCTGGGCCAGCAGGGGAATGTCTTCGCGGCGCGCGCGCAGCGGGGGCAGGTCCACGGTGATGACGTTGAGGCGGTAGAAGAGGTCCTCGCGGAAGCGGCCGTCGCGCACCGCCTGGCGCAGGTCGATGTTGGTGGCGGCGATGATGCGCACGTCCACCTGAATCTCCTGAATGCCGCCCAGGTGCATGAAGCGGCGGTCCTGGAGCACGCGCAGAATCTTGGCCTGGGTGTCCATGCCCATGGTGACGATTTCGTCGAGGAAGAGGGTGCCGCCGTTGGCGACTTCAAAGAGGCCCTTCTTGGAGGCCATGGCGGAGGTGAACGCGCCCTTGACGTGGCCGAAGAGCGTGGACTCGAGCAGCTCCGAGGGCATGGCGCCGGTGTTGATGGGGACGAAGGGCTTGTCGCGGCGCGGGCGAGTTGGCGTGGATGGCCTTGGCGATGAGCTCCTTGCCGGTGCCGCTCTCGCCCTGGATGAGGACGGTGGAGCGGCTGGGCGCGACCTGCGCGACCAGGTCGAAGACCCGCAGCATGACGTCGCTCTTGCCCACGATGTTGGAGAAGTTGTAGCGCTGCTTGAGGGTGCGCTTGAGCTGCAGGTTCTCTTCTTCGGCGCGATGGCGGGCGACGGCCGAACGGATGTCGGCCAGCAGCTTCTCGTTGTCCCAGGGCTTCTGGACGAAGTTTTCCGCGCCGGCGCGGATGGCCTCGACGACGTTATCCACGGTGCCGTAGGCGGTGATCATGATGACCGGGACCTCCGGCTGGCGTTCCTTGATCTGGGGCAGCAGCTCCAGCCCGCTCTGGCCGGGCAGGGCCAGGTCCAGCAGCACCAGGTCGAAGTTTTCCAGCTCCAGAATCCTGCAGGCCCTGTTCGCCGTCCGCGGCCATCTTCACTGCATAGCCTTCCAGCGTGAGCAGCACCTCGAGCGACTCGCGGATGGCCGGCTTCGTCGTCGATCACCAGGATGCTGGCGCGGTGCTGAAGTCGGACGCGGCCGGCGAGGCGCGCGGACAGATTCAAGGGCAGGTCGACCTCAGGCATGGACGGAATTCCTCAACAGGGGAAACTCGAGATGAAAGGTGGTGCCGGCGCCGACGGCGCTCTCGACATGAATTTTGCCGGCGTGTTCCTGGATGATGCCGTAGGAGACGGACAGGCCCAGGCCGGTGCCGCGCCTGTCGCCGGGCCTGGGCATGGTCTTGGTGGTGAAGAACGGATCGTAGATGCGCTTCAGGTTCTCCGGCGGCGATGCCGGTGCCGGAGTCGGCCACCATGGCCTCCACATGGCCATTGACCAGGGTGGCCACGCGCAGGCGGCCGCCGCCGGGCATGGCCTCCTTGGCGTTCAGCAGCAGATTGAGAAACACCTGCTGCAGCTTGCCGGGATTGCCGTGGATGGGCGGGCAGGTCCTCGGGCCAGCGTCGAGCATCGACCAGGATCTGCGCGGTCTTGAACTGGTGTTCGAGCAGGGAAAGGGTATCGCGAATGACCTGGTTCAGATCGGTTTCGCGGAACTCGGTGGTCGAGGTGCGCGAAAAATTCAGCAGGCCGTTGGCGATCTCGGCGGCGCGGAAGCTCTGCTGGGTGATCTTTTCGAGCACCGGCCCCAGGCGCGCGTCGCCGCGCAGCTGCTTGGCGAGCATCTGCGAGTAGGAGGAGATGACCGCCAGCGGGGTGTTGATTTCGTGCGCCACGCCGGCCGCCAGCAGGCCGATGGAGCTGAGCTTGTCGGCCTGCGCCAGCTGCGTCTCCAGCGAGACGCGCTCGGTGATGTCGTCGACCAGGACGATGCGGCCCACGGCGACGAAGTCGCGCGACAGCAGCGGGCGCGATGGCGATGTTGGCCGTGCGCTGCTCGCCAGCGCGCGTGGTGAGCGGGAACTTGTAGAGGTGATGCACGCCGGGCTCGTTGCGGAAACTGTCGAGGGCGCCGCAATGAATTCGGGCGGGAAGACGTTCCCGGCCGACTGGCCCAGGCCTCGGCGCGGCTGAGTGCGTACATGGCCTCCATCTGCGCGTTCCAGCTCTCGATGCGGTCGTCGAGGTCGATGGCGAGAATGCCGACGTTGATGGATTCGACGATGTTTTCGTTGAACTCCTTGAGCCGCTCGAACTCGCTGATCTTGTCCTCGAGGCGGGCGTAGAGGCTGGCGTTCTGCAGGGCGATGCCGATGTAGCTGGCCAGCGACTCGAGCAGCTCGACGTCTTCGCTGGACAGAAAGTCGCCGCCGATGGTGCGGCCCAGGCCGATGACGGCGATGGTGCGCGCGGCGGCTCCGTCCTGCACCCGGCATGGCAGGTAGTAGTTCAGGTCGAGCAGGGCCGCGGTCGCCGCTGCTCCTGGGGCAGGTGCAGGGCCTGCTGCGCGTTCTCAAGGAAGATGTGGGAGTGGTCGGTGGCCGGGTCGAAGTCGAGAAACGCCAGATCGAGCGAGCCGGCCGCTCCGGTCCTGCGCGGCCTCGGCGTCGGCCGGCAGCCCGTGGGACGCCGCCAGGCGCAGCTTGCCCGGCCGGCCTCGGTGAGGAACATCGCCACCCGCGACACCAGCAGCGTGTGCGGCAGCCGCTCAACGATGGAATCGAGCAGGGCATCCAGGTCGGTCTCCGAACTGAGTCCTCGGCCGAATTCGACCAGCGCCTTGCGGTAGTCGTATTGCTGGCGGTCGAAGACGCTGTCCACCCAGCCCTGAATCCGGCGCTTTAGGGGGTCGAAGACGGCCGCGCCACGAGAATGGCGATGACCACGCCCATTCCGCGCTGACCGCCTCGGGCAACCGTTGTGCACCATACTCGGCGCTCAGCGCGATGATGCCGAAGTAGCCGCCGAGCAGCAGCCCGTGGCCAGCGTGTAAGCCACGCCCCGCTTGAAGATCAGGTCGGTGTCCATCAGCCGGTAGCGGACGATGGCCCAGCTGAAGGTGAGGGGCAAAAACACCAGCGACAGCCGGCCACCTTGGTACAGCAGGCTGGGCATGCGCACATCAAACAGGAAGGGAATGGCGTAAAGCAGCGTGAAAGGCCCCACGGCCAGCCAGGCGCCGCGAGTAGAGCCACTTCAACTGCTGGCGCAGCAGGGGAGTATCGGCCCGGCGATAGCTGTGCAGGAAGAGAATGGCGGCCAGTACGTAAAAAGCCGCGACATAAGCGGTGCCCGCCTGGTCTAGCCGGTGCTTCAACAGGCCTGTCGCCTCCCACCGGTTGAATGGCCATGATCCACAGCCCGAGCAGGGCCGCGCCGGGCGCATACACCAGCGGCATCAGCCAGCGGCGGCGAATGTCCTTGAGACGCTCTTCGGGAAAACTGAGCGCGAAGTGCAGCAAGCAGCGCCGGCTGCAGCGACTCCGCCAGCACGTTCAGCCAGAAGACGGTCTGGTCCAGCAGATTCCATTTGCCGGTGTACTTGAGGGCGTTGAGCGCGAACGAAACCAGGCAGAAGAGGTAGAAATGCGTGGCGCGCGGCGCGGTCCAGCGGCGCAGAAGCACATAAATGCCGATGGCCAGGTAGATGAGCCCGATGAAGCGCAGCGCCTGCTGCACGCTGCGGTCCGGCGGCACGGGGATCACCACGACCGGCATATCCAACTGAATGCCGTCGCGCGTGATGGCGTAGTTTGCCTTGCCGTAAACGCCGGTGGCGTAGAGCTCGCGCTCGAGGTCAGAAAGATGAACGATGGGGGTGTCGTTGACGCCGGTCAGCAGGTCGCGGGTCTGCACGCCCGCACGCTGGCCGGGACTGTCGGGCAGAACTTTTTCGGCCAGCAGACCATTCCCGCTCGGCGCCTCGCTCCACCAGACCCCGTCGAAAGGCTGCTGGAAGCGGCTCTCCTGGCGGAAGTTCAACACCGCGAGGAACACCAGTCCGACCGTGGCCACGGCCAGCAGTGTCGCCTGCAAGCGGTTAAAGAGACCTGTCTCCATCGGGGAGCACCTTACGTCACTGAACTGCGATGCACGCCGGTTGCCATGTAGGAGGAATGTGCAAATCTGCCATGGCCGCGACGGCAATCAATTGAGAATACGCGAGATAGAGACGCGTACCCAGACAAAATGTCAACCCGCCACGAATCGGGCATGGCAGAAAATGCAGAAAACAATAGAGTGCCTACATGGAAAGGGATTGACCTATTGAAATCGGTAGCCCCTTCGCCGAAGACAGTTTTCGTGACACATGTCAGATTGTACGCCGACTCGAACTGCGGATCGCTCGCTTTTTTTGACCTTCGTGTATACCAAGGTCACCGTCAGCGCTGGCCGTAGGTCGCCCGCGGGCCGTGCTTCCGCTGGTAGTGGTAATCGCTCACGTAGTCCGGGATTCCGGTGGCAGACGGGTTGAGGAGCGCGCTGCGGAAGGCCAGGCGCGCGATGTATTCGAGCACATCGGCGTGTTCGACGGCCTCGGCGGCGGATTTGCCCCAGGCGAACGGGGCGTGGCCGGCCACCAGCACCCCCGGAACGGCGACCGGATCGAGGCCCTCCGCGCGGAAGCGCCGCACGATGACGGCCCCGGTGTTGCGCACGTAGGCCTCGGCCACTTCCTCAGCGGTGAGGGGATCGGTGACAGGAACCGGGCCGTGAAAGTAGTCGGCATGGGTGGTGCCGAGGCAGGGAATGGGCCGGCAGGCCTGGGCCCAGGAGGTGGCGAACTCGGAATGGGTGTGGACGATGCCACCGATCTGGGGAAACTCGCGGTAGAGCAGGGTGTGGGTGTCGAGGTCGCTGGACGGGCGCAGCGAGCCCTCGACGATTTTTCCGTCGAGGTCGGTGACGACGAGGTCGGCGGGGGTGAGGCCGGCGTAGTCGACGCCGCTGGGTTTGATGACCACAAGGGGCTGACGGCCGGAGCCGGGCGAACCTCGATCAATGCCGCTGGCGTTGCCGAAGGTGTGGGGGGCAAGGCCGCGACGGGCAATTTCGCGGTTGGCGTGGAGGACTTGTTCGCGGAGCGATTGGAGCAGCATGGCATTTCCCTCGTGCGGGGCGGAGTTTCTGGTAAGCGTTTACCAACTCAGTCTAGCAGCCCGGTGGGATGGCGGCGGGCGAATTTTGTGTCTGCGTCCATCGTCAGCCGGCGCCGGCTCCGCGTGAGAGCAGCGCGCTTCGGCCGCGCGGCTCCGCACTCCCTGAAGGAGCGGAAGGCCTGGCCTGGCGGAGCGCATCGGGTTGAGAAATGCCTCCTCGGCTGTAAACTTGCCTCCATTGCGGGCGTCTACCAGAGTGATGGCAGCCAGCACAACACTGGAACCCACAACACTGGAACCGATGACTATGGCCACGGCGAACGAGATTGCCGCGCAGCAGTTCGAGGATGTTGTGGTCAGCCACCGCCGGCAGATCTTCCGGTTTCTGCTGGCCTCGACGCGCGACGTGGACCTGGCCGAGACGCTGACGCAGGAATGCTTTTTGAAGGCACACCGCAACTGGTCGCATTTTCGCGGCGACTCGACGGTCATGACCTGGCTGATGCGGATCGCCATCAACCTGCAGAAGGATCACTGGCGCAACCGTCGCATGCAGTTCTGGCGGCAGGCGAGCACCAACAAGGTGGACCTGGACGAGGCCAGCGAGTGGCTGCCCAGCGGCGAGCGCTCAGTGGAACAGAAGATGCTTGCGCGGGAGCGGGTGGCGCATGTGTGGCGCGCGGTGGAGGAGTTGAGCGAGCGGCAGCGGACCGTGTTTCTGTTGCGCTACGTGGAGGAGTTGGAGTTGAGCGAGATTGCGCAGGTAACCGGCCTGAGCGAGGGCACGGTCAAGGCGCACCTTTCGCGCGGGCTGGCCAAGGTGCGCGCGGAGTTGGGAGGGAAGCGATGAGTTGGAAGCAGGGAGTTGCGGGACGAAGCGAAGAGCCGGCCGAATTTGAAGCTCTTGACCCGGTGTTGCAGCAGTCGCTGGGCGACTTCAAGGCCAGCGTGCATGCCTGGAGCGATGCGATGGTCAGCCGGCCGCGCACGGTGCGCCAGGTGGTGGTGCGCAGAACGTGGAGGCTGGCTGCCGGCTGGGCCCTGGCCTCTGTTCTGCTCGCGGGAGCCGCCTCGGGAGGCTTGTACGAGCACCATCACCGCCAGGAGATGGCGCGGATTGCAGCGGCCCGCGCGGCGGAGCACGAGCGGCAGGCGGCAGCCGAGCGCGCGCGCACGGAAGAGGATCTGCTGGCCAGGGTGGACAGCGATGTTTCGCGGGAAGTCCCGAGCGCCCTGGAGCCTCTGGCGCAACTGATGACTCAGGACGTCACGCAATGACGTTACGCAATACGGATGGAATCGAACGGCACGGCACACCGGACAGGGCACACTGGACAGAAGGAGGAGAAGGGAATGAAGGCATCCATGAAAGTACGGTTGGGATTGGCGGTGGCGGCACTTTTGACGGCGGGGGTCGCAGGCGCGCAGGCGCCGGGAGTTGGGCCCGGATTTGGGGAGCACAGGCCTCCCATGGAGCGGGCGCTCGGCCCGCGCGGCGACCATGGCCACTGGTGGAACAACCCGGCCATGGTGGAGAAGCTGAAACTGACCGACGAGCAGCGCAAGGCGATGGACTCGATTCTGCTGGAGCACCGGGAAAAGCTGATCGACCTGCGCGCCAACCTGGACAAGGCGGAGCTGATGCTGGAGCCGATGATGCGCGACGACCAGCCCAATGAAACCCAGATTCTGGCGCAGATCGACAAGGTGGCCATGGCGCGCGCCGATCTGGAGAAAGCCAACGCCCGGTTCCTGCTGGCCATTCGGGGCAAGCTGACGCCGGAGCAGTGGAAGCAACTGCGGACTGATCACATGAACCAGATGCAGCGGCGCGGATGGGGCGGCGAGGGCCGGGACCGGGGACCGCGGGGAATGGGCGGCGGCGCGGGATCGCAAGGTCCGGGAACCGCGGGCGCGCCGGGACCGGGCGTGAATCCGTAAGAGAAGTGTGAGCCGCAGAGATGCGGCAAAGAGCAGTTGCGGTAGTGATGGACAATCGACGGCGGCAAGGGGCGACTCCCTTGCCGCCGTTTTTCTGCGGTAAACCGGGGCTGCCGCGGCGTGGATAGGGGCATGCGGGCGGCGCGGGAGTTCGCGGGCCTGGCGCGAAACAAGACAGCCGCATGAAGTGATTCAGGACAGCGACTGACGCACATTTGGACAGCAGGTGAACAGATTCGAGACAAGCTTGAATCGAGCCGCGACAGACAGGAAAAATGCGGCTCGCAAAAAAATGACTAAAGTTCTCCACAGCCAGACCGATGAAGTGGGTGGATGCAGTAGAGCCCAAGCGGATCAGATGGAACGGGCTTGGGTGGCTGAAAAGGCTGCCGGCGGGCAAGGGCCCGAATCGAAGCATCCCAAAGGAGCAACTCTCATGGCCCTCGGTGTTTTGAACAATCTCTCGGCGATCTACGCGGAGAACTATCTCAACAACACGAACAGCAGCTTGCAGACAGTTCTGCAGCAGCTGTCGTCGGGTTCGCGCATCAACTCTGGCGCGGACGACGCCGCCGGCCTCTCACTGGTAAATGGCCTGGCGGCCAACTCGGCTGCCCTGGTGCAATCGTCAACCAACGCCACGGAAGGCGTGGGATTGCTTCAGGTGGCAGACGGCGCGCTTTCGCAGGTGACGAGCCTGCTGAACCGTGCCATTACGCTGGCCACGGAGGCCTCGAACGGCACCCTGAACACCTCACAGGACGCGGCGGCGAACCAGGAGTACCAGTCAATTCTGTCAGAGATCAACAACATCGGATCGACCACGACGTACAACCAGAACCAGGTCTTCACCGGCGCGCAGGCGGGTCTGTCGATCTATACCGGTGATTCCTCCGCGGCCGGGTCGTCAATCGACAGCTTGTACTTTGCCAAGCTCACCTCGAGGAGCGTGGGCGACGCGGGCGGCTCGGTGCAGCAGAGCAACTCCGGCCTCTTTGTGGACCTGTCAAAAGATGCGGCCGGCCCGGTGTTGAGCGTGGCGGCGGCGCAGGGCGACACGATTGCCGGCACCGGCATCAAGTTCACGATTACCAACCCGGACGGGACCACGAGCACGCTGACCACCACCGCGACCACGGTGGGCAGCCTGATCTCGGAGATCAACTCGGACGGCATTCCGGGGGTGACGGCGACCTTCGCCACCGCGGCTGCAGTGGGCGATGCGGGCGTGGCCGGCGGCGACACGGGCATCCTGCTGACCAACACCAATGCCAACGTCGCGATCGCAGCAATCACCGCGAATATCACCGACTCGACCACGGGCGGGACAACGTCCAATTTCGTCTCGACGGCCGCGACCACAACCATCAGCTATGTGACCGCAGTGGGCGGGGACCAGACCGCGAACCTGTCGAACACGAATCTCAGCTCGCAGGGCAATGCGCAGAGCGCGCTGTCGGTGTTGAATGAAGCGATCACGTATGTGGCGGCGCAGGACGGCTATATCGGCGCGCAGATCAATACGCTGAATTCGGTAAGCCAGGTGATGAGTACGCAGCAGGAGAACGTGGTTTCGGCGCAGAACGCGATTCAGGCCACCGACTATGCTTCGGCGACCTCGAATATGTCGAAGTACGAGATTCTGAGCCAGACCGGCATCGCTGCCCTGGCGCAGGCCAACAGTGTGCAGCAGGAAGTGACCAAGCTTTTGCAGTAAGAGGTTTGCAGTAAACGCAGGTTTCAAGTAAGCGCAGGATTGCATCACCTTCAAGACAACCCAGGGACGGGCGGCGGCAGGGGCAACACCCTTGCCGCCCATTTTTTTGTCTGCCCGGCGCCGAGTGCTGCGTTATTTCGGCAGAGGCGCCGAGCCGGTGATGGTGAATCCGGCTTCCGACTTGGCGTCCGTTTCCTGAGGCTGCGCGCCGCCCAGGGTTAGCGTGTATTTGCCGGCAAGAATGGCCCGGTTGCCCTGGTCGTCGACGCTGGACAGCGATCGCGGATCGATTTTGAGCGTGACGTCTCTGCTGCTGCCAGGGGCGATGGTGACGCGGTCAAAGCCGACGAGGGAGTGGATGGGGCCGTCGGCCTGCGGGGTCTTCAAGTACGCCTCGACGACCTCGTCGCCGCCCAATTTGCCGGTGTTGGTGATGTGGACGGTTGCTGTGAGCGGCTCGCCGGCCTTGAGCGTCTCGGCTGACAGCTTGACCGGGCCGTATTTGAAATGGGTGTAGCTGAGCCCGTAGCCGAAGCCCCAGAGCGGCTTGCCGGTGAAGTAGCGGTAGGTGCGGTCCTTCATGGAGTAATCGGTGAAGGGCGGGATGCCGTCGAGCGAAGCGTAGAAGGTGATGGGCAGCCGTCCGGCAGGGTTGTTGAGTCCGGCCAGGGTGCGGGCGATGGCCGTGCCGCCCTCGACGCCCGGATACCAGGCGGCGAGAATGGCGTTGGCATGCGCGTCGGCCCAGTTCAGCGCTACGGCGCTGCCGCTCTGCAGCACGACGATGAGGGGCTTGCCGGTGGCGGCCAGTGCTTCAAGTAGTTTCTGCTGCGGCGCGGGCAGGTCGATGCGGGTGCGGTCGCCGCCGTCGAATCCGGGGATATTGATGCGCATCTCCTCGCCCTCGAGCTGCGGGGACAGGCCCACGAAGGCCACCACGACATCGGCTTCCTTGGCGCGGGCCACGGCTTCGTCAAGCTGGGCCTGCGGGGGCGCTTCCCACTTGAGGGTGACGCCGCCGCCGGAGCGGTCGCCGGAGTGGGAGTACTCGAGTTGGAAGGCGTGGGGCGCGGTGTCGCTGAAGTCCACGGGGATGGAGGGCACCTTGGGGAAATCCATGACCGGCGGCGCGGTGGACGAGGCGCCGGGCGCGGCCTTGAAGCTGCCCATGACGGACAGATCATGCCCGGCGCGCAGACTGCCCTCGGAGATGACCTTGCCGTCGAGAAGGAGGCGATAGCTCTCCTTGGGCGAGTAAGGGAAGCTGTCGGCGGGCTCGAGGGTAAAGACGTAGTGGCCGGGCGCGGGCGCGGTGAGTGAGCCGGTCCAGCGCACGGAGTAGTTGTGGGTGTCGACTTCCGGCGCGGGCTTGGCGTTCTCCCAGTCGGCCTGCACGGCGGGCTCGGCGGCGACGGCCACGGGGCGGCCGGTCCAGTCGGGCGTGGCGAAGAACTCGGTCTTCAGGCCCGTGTCCAGGCCGAAGGCGGTGCGCGGCACGGGCACGCCTACGCCTTCAGCCAGGGTGGAGCCCTGCGCATAGAGGATGGGCGTCGAGCGGAACTCGCGCAGCATTCCGTCCAGCGGCGTGACTGGATCGACGGGCGTGCCGACGTAGTTGCCCAGAATGGACGGCAGCAGGTCGGCGGTGGGACCGATGACGGCGATGTGGGCGGCTGTGCCCTTCAGCGGCAGCGTGCCGTCATTTTTGAGCAGCACCATCGCTTCCTCGGCGGCCTTGAGCGCGATCTGGCGGTTCTCGGGCGAGGCGTCGGCGGAGTAGGGAATCTTGTCCAGCGGATTGGAGCCCTGGGAGTCGAAGAGACCAAGCTGGAAGCGCGCGGTGTAGAGCCGCTCGGCGGCCTGGGTGACGAGATCCTCGGAGACCAGCCCCTGATGCACCGCATCGGCCAGGGTGTTGAAGCCCGGGGTCCAGATGCTGCACGACAGGTCCGTGCCCGCCTTGAGGGAGAGCGCGGCGGAGTGGGTGATGTCGGCGGTCTTCTTGTGGCCCTGGTTCACGTCCACAATGGCGCCGCAATCGGAAACCACGAAGCCCTTGAAGCCCCAGGCGTCGCGCAGATGATCTTTGAGCAGCATGGTGTTGGTGCAGGCCGGCCAGCCGTCGATGGAGTTGTAGGCGCACATGACCGACTGCACGTGACCCTCGGTGACGGTGGCGCGGAAGGCGGGCAGGTAGGTTTCTTCGAGGTCGCGCGGCGAGGGGTCGACGTTGAAGCCGTGGCGCAGCGGCTCGGGGCCGTTGTGCACGGCGAAGTGCTTGCTGGTGGCTACCGCGTGCAGGTGGTCGAGGTCGCTGCCCTGCACGCCGCCGACAAAGGCCACGCCCATGGTTCCGGTCAGGAAGGGGTCTTCGCCGTATGTCTCCTGGCCGCGGCCCCAGCGGGGATCGCGGAAGATATTGATGTTGGGCGACCAGAAAGTGAGGCCGAAAAAGATGCGGTGGTTGCCCTCGCGCTGGGCCTGGTTGTATTTTGCGCGGGCTTCAGTGGAGATGACGTTGCCCATGGCGTGGACCATGGATGGATCCCAGGTGGCGGCCATGCCGATGGCCTGGGGAAAGACGGTGGCGTCTCCGGCGCGCGCCACGCCATGCAGTGCCTCGTTCCAGGTCTGGTAGTCGGGAATGCCGAGGCGCGGAATGGCGGTGGCCCAGTCTTCAAGCTGATTAGCCTTTTCCTCGAGCGTCATACGTTCCACCAGGTCGTGGGCGCGCTCAGCCGGAGGGAGTTTGGTGTCGAGATAGGCGGGCTGCTGGGCCGGGGCGAGCGGGGCCAGGGCGGCGAAGACGGCCAAGACGAGCGGGAGCTGAAGAAGCCAGCGGCGAAGCGGCATGGGTGCATTCCTCCACGGGCCTGACGGTCTTTCCTGCGGCTCTCCGCGCGTCTATCGGAGGCGCGTGGCGGCTTGCAGCTGCGGCACGCGGGAAAGAAGGGCAGCCCGCAAGAACTGTACAAGGTCGGGGCTGCTCTTGGCCAGCTTTATCGCTTTACTAAGGGCGTGCGCTTAACGCCGGCGGCAGGGATCAGCCGTGATGCTCCTGCGCCGTTGCCGTGGAGGCCTCCATGCGGGCGAGCGTCTTGCGCATCCGCACAAACTCCGCCTGGTCATGCAGAGCCTTGAGCCGCGGATCGGCCAGCATCTGGAGGAACCAGGGGCAGCGGGTCTCTTCGGCGGCGCGCAGCTCCGTGATGGCACCGTCCAGGTCTCCCAGCGCCACGCACACGGCGACGGTGAACGTACGCAGCACGTAGCGCTCGCGGCTCAGCCACTGCAGCCGCTCGATGATGGCGCGGGCCTCGTCCGCGCGTCCCGCGCAGGCCAGGGCATAGGCGTGGACGCCCTTCAACAGGTCGATGTAGGGCCGGCGCCGCGCGACATCGTCGGCGAGCTGCACTCCCACGTCGGCGTCTCCGTTATAGGCAAGAATCATTGCGCCGTAGAGGGCGACACCGTCGTGGCCGGGAAACAGGGCCAGACCGTGCCGGACCTGCTCCAGGCTCTCGGCGGCCTGCCCGGCCAGGTGGAACGTCCAGGCGAGGCGGGCATGGAGCCAGGGGGCATAGGGGTCCACGTCGAGGGCGTCGCTCTGCAGCGCGACGGCTTCATCCCAGCGGTGACGGCTGAGCGCGAACATGACGCGCTCCCGCGTGATCCAGGCATCGTGGGGCAGATGGGCGCTGAGGGAAAATGCGCGCAAGGCCGCGGGCAGATCATAGTGCACGTGGAAGTCGATCCATCCGAGCGCGGGCAGGATGGCTTCGGCCAGGTGGTGGCGATCGGGGATCGACGCGGCAGTGCGGCGCAAAAGATCCGCGGCGGCCGTTGGAGCCATGTAGCCGTAGAAGGCCTGCGTGACGCAGAGGCGCACCAGATCGACCTTGGCGGCGATCAGCGAGGGATCGAGCGCGACGGCGCGGGAGAGATGCTGCAGCCCGTCCTGCATGCGGTGGCGCTCGAGGGTCTGCCACTCATAGCGTGCGCGCTGGAAGATCCCGTAGGCCTCGCGGCGGACAGGATCATTCTGATCCTCATGGGCGGAATGCGCCGAGGCGGCGATGGACAGGCCGCCGCTGCCGAGGCGGGAGAGCAGGCGCTGGACCAGCTCGGATTCCAGTTCAGCGGCGCGGGTCTGCGCGACCAGCAGATCCTCGACCCAGATCTGCGCGCCGTCGTCGACGCGAATCAGCTCTACGCGCAGCCGGAAGTGCGCCGGGAGGGCACGCAGCTTTCCAGCGAGGACGACGTCGGCGTTGAGTTTGCGGCCGACGTCGAGCGCGGTAAGCTCCTGGCGGGCGAGGGTGAAAACGGAATCCCTGGCCAGCACGGAAACCGGCGCAATGCGTCCGCCGGTGAGCCGGGCGATCACCTCTTCGGCGATCGCGGGGCCAAGATGTTCGGGCACGTTGAAGCCAGCGGCAAAGGGCATGACTGCCAGTCGAGGCAGCGCATCGCGCGATGCGCCATCGAGCCGGCGCGTCTGCGCCGAGAAGCGATATCCGCGCTTGTACACGGTCTGGATGCAGTCGTCGGGCTCGAGCCGCGCGCGCAACGAGGACATGCAGCGAGGGACGCTCTCGGCAGTAACGTGGACGTCGCCCCATAGCGTCTTCTTCAGTTGCAGGGGAGTGACAATCTGGCTGGCATGGGCCAGCAGCAACCGCAGCGCCGCCAGTTCCTTGGGCGGCAGATGGATCGCGGCGTCTCCTCGCAGGAGAGTGCCGTCGGCCTCCAGGCGGAAATTTCCAAACGTGTATCCTGGCTCCGCCTCTTCAGGCGAAGTTGAAGAATTCTGTCTCATCAGAACCAACGCGTCTCTCGTGGTCCCGCTCAACCGGACGGCTCGTCGCTGGCCTTTGCCGAATGCAAACAGCCAGTCACTCGCAGGGGTTGCCGGAGCCTTGAAGGCCAGCACCAAAGGAAAAAATGGAAGCAAGACTTGCAGTCAAAAACTTTGTGTCGCGATGAATCCGCGATTTGTGATTTTTCTAATTATCTACCTGAAGATGACCGGACAAGGAAACAGAGGCATTTTTTATCTGCGAAGTAATCCCGCGCAGGTTACTGAATGGCCACAAGATAGAGCGCGCCGGCGCGTGATTCCATAACTATCCCAATTTGAGAACGTGGATGCGTCCATTTGTAAGGCGCCGGCAAGACAATCTTTCGTTCTCTCCACGCAAGGCGGCTGCGCATTGAACTTTTCACCGCAGAAGGATCTTTGCTTTCGATGGCTGTGCGGCACGGTCGGGAGCGCGCCGCGAGCGCGAGCAGAATCGACAATGAATCATTCCTTCGATTTGATTGCGTAAGTCAGGCCCATCGTGAACTGGAAGGAGTTTCGCCGGGTGGGGGGCAGCGATGCCGGAGGCCCGTTCAGGTAGCTGTCCATCGTTCCCAGAGAGAAGCCGAGTTTCTTGTAGGCGGGGAACGTAAAGGTGTTCGTCTCATTGGCGGAGTATGCACGCGGATCGTTGTACGCGGGCACGAACGCGACGCCCTGCGCATACGTGAGCAGCTTGAGATGAAGCAAATAGTTGGCCGCGAAGGTTGAACCGACGAAGTTCGGATCGCCGCTGCCGGCGCCACTGATGTATTGCCGCTTCTCATACTGCATGGTTCCCTTCAGGTCTGCTTCCTGATTGGAAGTCTTGAACACCGTCCAGCCGAATCCGGCGCCGTAGATCTGTTGCAGGTCAAGGTTCTGGCCGTAGTTGTGATCGAACGCCGTCTGTGCCAGGGCGAAGAAGCGCGCCGAGAAATATTCGTCGCGCTCCGCGTCTGCATGGTAGATTGCCGATTTCGTTGTGACCGCCGGTACGGCAACGCCTGCTGCAACATATCCGGGTTGCGTGATCTTTCCAAACGAACCGCTGAAGTCCAGCGAGGTGCGGTCGCGCGGATTGAGCCAGCTGACGGTGGGCACGACCCGGACCAGGCCGATGCCGCCCGAGACGGTGAACTGGTTTTGGGTCGCGGTGACCACCGTCGCGCCGGCCGTGGCGGCTCCGTTCCATCCGGAGAGCAGGTTCGGCTGGTGGCGCACGGCTTTGTCCAGCGCGGCCGCATCGAGGATGAACTGCGCGTTCTTCACCTGAATCTGCGCCGGAGACGCGCCGTTGTCCGGATGCACCGTGACGGTTTCGTTCGCCACCTCCAACGTGCCGGCCGGAATCTGTCCCATGTCTTTTTTGGCGCGCAGCTTCACCTTCTTGTCGAGCACGGCGAACTTCCCGCTGGTGCGCAGTTCCTTGATCTTGTCCCAAGCCAGGGAAACATCGCCCAAGGGATCGCTGTGGAAGGTAACTTTTCCGTCCACTTCGCTGACAAATTTGCCGTGCAGCGTATCTCCGTTGCTGAGCACCAGGACATCGGGCGCCGGGTTGGGAACCGGCTTGTTCTGCGCGATGCAGGGGAGCGCGGCGCACAGGGCAGCCCCGACCAGAAGGCGGCGCATGCTGCCATGCAAAGGAAAAAATGGCGTGCAAAACCGGAACCTGGTGACGGGAAAGAGGTGGGTCATGGGGATGATCCTTGGTGAGAATTTGAGACGGGTTGGACGTGCGCGGAAGCCGCCGGTATCCGCGCCATCCATGCAGTGATGGTAACGCAGCGGCCCCCGGAGCGCCGATCCGGAAATTTCAGAAATCCTTCCGAAATCGGAAGAGCATCCGCTGCCAGACTTGAAGAGAGGAGTTTGCGATGTCGAGCGCCGTATCGTATGCCCGCTGGTCCCTTGAGCCCTACTGCATCGGCATGAAACTGCGCGCCCTGCGCACCCAGAAGCGGCTGTCGCTGGCGCGACTGGCGGCCGAGACGGGACTGTCCACGTCACTGCTGTCCAAGCTGGAAACGGACCACATGATTCCCACGCTGCCGACGCTGGCGGAGATCTGCCGGGTGTATGGCGTGGGCCTGAGCTACTTTTTTGCCGAGCCGGCCCGCCATACGCTCTCCATCACGCGCAAGGCGCACCTGCAGGGCAATGGCCGCGGCGCCGAATCAGTGAAGTACACCCCGGTGCACGCGGCTACGGAAGGCTTCCGCCTGATGGCGCAGATGATCGAGATCTCTCCGTCCGCCGTCTCCTGTCTGCCGGAGAGCGGGGGGGCGGTGAACTGCGTAGTCTATGTGCTCGAAGGGCGTCTTCAACTGGATGCCGGCGGCATGCGGGAGATTCTGGAAACCGGCGATTGCGCGTGCATCGACAGTCATGTGGCGATGACCTGGTGCGCGGCGGGAAAGCACCGCTGCCGCATCCTGATGGTCGAGCCCGCCGCGGCGCCGGCGGCGTGACCGGCGCCTCGGCAGGGGCCTTAGTTCTGGGCGCGCGCGATCAACTGGAACGAGTCAAGAAAGCGCGTGGTGTCGGGGTAGGGATTGGCCAAGGGTGAAGCGATCAGAGTCTGGTAGAGCGTGGTGCCCACCAGGTAAATGCGGGCGGAGAAGTGCATGGTGTCGTTGTCGGCCTCAAACTCGAGGCCGGGATAGACGCCGAGGGTGACTTTCTTCTCGCTGACCAGGCGGCCGCTGACGTTGGAGATAGCGCCATTCTTGGCTCCCTGCAGGACCGCGCCGGGCTCCCTGTTCGCAACCGCCGATCCGTAATCGCACACCCCAACGAACAGAGCCGCCTGGCCAACCTCTATGACATAGGACCGTAACTCGAAGCTGCCCGCGTCGGTGGGTACGTTCCGCTTCTGTTGGTCGGGCGCGGACGGAGAGGAGATGCTGAATCCATCCGCGGGATAGGTGTAGGTCTTCCACTCCGGCGCCGGCGCGGCGGGCGTCTGCGGGCCGGGCGTCTGTGCGCCAAGCGGGGCGACGAACAGCAGCAGGGCCACGGTTACGTTGAGGCGGCGCAGCAGAGTCCTGCGTAATGGGTCGATCATCGGAAGATCTCCTTGCGTGGAAGTCTGGATGGGCAAGCCGGCCCAGTGTCTCGTTTTGAAACACTGGGCAGATTTCCTTTAGTCTTCGGAGCCACCGATTATAGCTCTTTGCGCTTTCGTTGCGCGCTGCTTTTCTTGCGCACAGGATCGAATGGCCGCGCGGGCCTGCGGCGACGGACTATGAGGCGACCAGGGGGGCGACCAGAACTTCCGTTTCGAGCGCGATGGCGCGGGGAAACAGCAGGTTGTTTTCCAGATGCACGTGGCGGTGGAGGTCACGTTCGAAGGCGTCGAGGCCGTCATAGAGGCCGACCAGTGTGGGGCAGGCTCCCGCCCACGGAGCAAAGCCGCCGGTGGCCGAGCGCATCTGTTCGAGCAGCGCGGCGGCCGCCTCGTGCTCGTTGACCATGGCCTGGATGGGGCTCTCGACCGTGGCGAAGCAGGCTTGCGGCGCCTGCGTGTGGCCGCTGCGGCTCTGTTCCAGCGCCTCGATGTAGGGGAAGAGAATCCTCTCCTCCTTTTGGAGATGGAAGAGCAGTTCATCGGCGAGCTGGTTCAATTGCCGCTCGATCTGGAGCGCCTCGGGGTGAGTGGGGCCATGCTTGACCGCCGCGCGCTGGGCCATGGGCAGAAGGCGGGGCAGCTCGCTGCGGACATAGGCGTGGTGGGTTGCGACGATGTGGCGGATCAGCTCGGCTGCGGTGGCCTGGCTGAAATCCGCGGCGGCGGGCTCGGCGGCGTGGGCGGCAGCGGTCAGGCGGGCCAGCACTGCCTCCACGTCGAGACTCTTCTGGGCGCAGGCCTCGGCCAGCGGACGGTTGCCGCCGCAGCAGTAGTCGAGATGGAAGCTTTCGAAGACGCGAATGGTGGCGGGCTGTTCAAGAGCGATGGAGCGAAGCGTGGATTGGGCAGCGATCATGGTGAACCTCCTCGATGTCCTGAGGCTAGGCGGTCTTTCGTTTTGCGGCAGCGACTTTAGTCACGCGCGGGGCGAGAATTTGGGGGCCGGGGCGCGGTGTTTGCCGGGTCCGGGCTCAGTCTGTACCATGATCTGGAAATCAAGGGGCAGAGAACCATGCGACCCAACACGAACCTGATGAAGGCGACCCTCACCGGCGCGCTTGGAGGCCTGCTATTCGGCTTCGACACGGTAGTGATCTCCGGGGCGATTGACGCGCTGGTGCGGCTGTATCACCTGAGTCCGCAGGGCAAGGGTTGGACGGTGGCGATCGCGCTGATCGGCACGGTGGTGGGCGCGCTGGGGGCGGGGGTGACGGGGCAGAAGCTGGGCGGGCGGGAGACGCTGCGCGTCACCGCGGTGCTGTATGTGATCTCCGCGGTGGGCAGCGCGCTGGCCTGGGGCTGGCCTTCGCTGATGGTGTTCCGCTTCATCGGCGGCCTGGGCATCGGGGCCTCGTCGGTGCTGGGGCCGGTCTACATCGCCGAGCTTTCTCCGGCCAAGTGGCGGGGACGGCTGGTGGGGGCGTTCCAGTTCAACGTGGTCTTCGGGATTCTGGTGGCCTACACGTCGAACTACCTGATTCGGCTGGCGAACCTGGGGGCGCTGGAGTGGCGGGTGCAGGTGGGGGTGGCGGCGCTGCCGGCGGCCGGGTTCCTGGTGCTGCTGTTCGGCATTCCGCGCAGCCCGCGCTGGTCGGCCTCGAAAGACCGCATTGACGAAGCGCTGGCAGTGCTGAAGCTGATGGGCGAGCCGGACCCGGAAGGCGAGCTGGCCGACATTCGCGCGGCGCTGGCCGAGGAGCACGCCACGGCGCACGAGGCGGTGTTTCGTTGGAAGTACCGCTACCCGCTGTTTCTGGCCATCACCATCGGCGCGTTCAATCAGCTGGCGGGCATCAACGCCATCCTCTATTACCTGCCGAGCATCTTTGCCTCGGCGGGCTTCACCCAGCTGTCGGGCGACCGGCAGGCCATCGCGATCGGGTTCACGAATCTGATTTTCACCATGGTGGGCATGAGCGTGATTGACAAGCTGGGGCGCAAGACGCTGCTGCTGATCGGTGCGGCGGGCACGGCCGGCTGCCTGGCGGCGGTGTCGTGGCTGTTCCGCTCGCACGCGCATCCGGGGGCGCTGGTGTGGCTGTTTGTCACGTATATTGCGTTCTTCGCGCTGTCGCAGGGCGCGGTGATCTGGGTCTACATCGGCGAGGTGTTTCCCAACCATGTGCGATCGAAGGGGCAGGGCGTGGGGAACGCCAGCCACTGGATCATGAACACCATCATCGCGCTGGAGTTTCCGGTGCTGGTGGTGAGCCTGGGGCGCAGCGCGCCGTTCACTTTTTTTGCGGTGATGACCGCGGTGCAGTTTCTGGTGGTGCTGTTCGTCTATCCGGAGACCAAGGGCCAGACGCTGGAGGCGCTGCAGAGAAAGCTGGTGCCGGCGGAGTAGAGCTGGCGCGGAGGGCGCAGGTTCCGGTGGGCGCGGACGGTTTTGCACGGTGTGTCCCTGTGGCCAGTCCCCTCCTTCGTGATCCAAGTCACGGGCTCAAGCAGCTATTTGGCCCAAGATGTGGTTTGTGGGACACTGGAGACAGAGGCCGGTCACACCGCGGTGAGTCCGGTGAATTTACCGCGAGAGGTCGAGGATGGACCCGTCCACAGTTCCGATTGCAGAAGAGGCGAGGGAAGTGGTGCAGGCGACGATGGAAGCCCTGCGCGTGCCCCTGGCCGAGCCGATCGCGCCTGAGGTGGCGGCCAACTCCCGCGAGGCCGAAACTTTGCGCGCGGAGATCATCCGCGTGGGCCGCAAGCTGTGGGAGCGCCAGTACGTGGATGGCAACGGGGGCAATATCAGCGTCCGGCTGGGCTCCCAATACGTGCTGTGCACGCCCACCATGGTGAGCAAGGGCGACCTGGAGCCGGCCGACATCTGCCTCTCCGACCTGGAGGGCGGCATTGTGGCCGGCGACCGGCCGCGCACCAGCGAACTGCTGCTGCACCTGGAAATCTACAAGGCTAATCCGCGCGCCCGTGCCGTGGTGCACTGCCATCCGCCTTATGCCACGGCCTTTGCCATCACCGGCTCGACGCCGCCGGTGGGGCTGATCTCCGAGTATGAGTTCTTTATCGGCCCGGCCGCGGTGACGCGCTATGAGACGCCCGGCACCCAGGCCTTTGCCGAAACCGTGCTGCCCTTTGTCGAGAGCCACAACACGATCCTGCTGGCCAACCACGGCATTGTCTGCTGGTCTGACACTGTGACCCACGCCGAGTGGCTGGTCGAAATTCTGGAAACCTATTGCAAGACCTGCCTGATCGCGCAGCAGATCGGCAAGCCGCTCGCCTTCATTCCGGAGGACAAGATTCAGGAGATCCTGGCGCTCAAGAGGCGCATGGGCCTGCCTGACGCCCGCATGGACCGCCAGCCGGAGCCGGCCAGCCCAGCGCCGGCCGCCGCCGCCGAGTTTGAGCGGCTGATTGAGCAGACTGTGGCGCGCCGGGAAGGGCGGGAGTGAAGATTCACCGCGGGGGCGGGGAGCCCGCATTTTTCGCGTGATCCGCTTCGGGCGAGAAAAAAGCGAAACCGTGCTACACTGGGTTTGCGCTCAGTGATTTGGTCGTGAGCGGCAGTCTGTCCCTAGCCGGGCGAGCCTGCCTGGCACAGATTTCCCCAAGCCCCTACAGCGTAACCACTTGAGTCTCCCGCCTGGTGACTCTGCCCTGGACTTTGAAATAGTCCGGCAGGCCGAAAGCGCCTTAGCCTCCTTGAATGGATAGGCTGCGCGGATCGCGGGAGAGAGTGGAGCCGGCCGACAGTGTGCCGTCTGGCGTACAAGTAGCGTGTGGCAGCTCCGGGCCTCGGGCGTTCTCCCCTTGAATGCTTGCCGGCCAGTCTTTTGAACGACTTTCGGTTCTCCCTTACGCAAATTGAAGTGCAGGCACGCGGCTCATGAATGTGGCCCGCGCCTCCGTGTCCGGTTCCGTTTGCAGGCCCCAGCAGAAGCTGGCGGCTCCCGGAACCCAGGAAGATCCCTATTTTGACGACTCAGTTCTCGCAGTTCACCCTTTCGGCCGCCCTTTTGGCGCGGCTCAACGCCAACAAGTTTGAAACCCCCACTCCGGTTCAGGCCGGCGCCATTCCTCCGGCGCTGGAAGGCCGCGACGTGCTGGCCACCGCGCAGACCGGGACCGGCAAGACGCTCAGCTTCCTGATTCCGATTGTGGAGATGCTGCAGAAAAACGAAACCAGGGGCGCACAGGCCCTCATCCTGCTGCCCACGCGCGAGTTGGCGATGCAGGTGGAAACGGCCTTCCGCGCGATCCGCACCAACGCCTCGCAGACCTCGGCCCTGGTGGTCGGCGGCCTGTCGGAGCACTCGCAACTGGAGGCCATTCGCCGCGGCGCGCGGCTGATTGTGGCCACTCCCGGCCGGCTGGAGGACTTCCTGAAGCGCAAGCTCGTGCGGCTGGATGGAATCAAGATCCTGGTGCTGGACGAAGTGGACCGGATGCTGGACATGGGCTTTCAGCCGGCCATCGCGCGCATTGCGGCCACGCTGCCGGCAGTGCGGCAGACGCTGTGCTATTCGGCCACCCTGGAAGGGGCGGTCAAGGACGTGGCGCGCAAATATCTGAACAACCCGGCGCGGATCGAGATCGGCTCAGTGCTGAAGCCCGCGGAAAATGTGGAGCTGCGCACCTTTGAAGTGGAGCCGGACAAGAAGCAGGAACTTTTGGAACACCTTCTGGGCGCCGAAGAGGGCAGCTTCCTGGTCTTCGTGCGCACCAAGCACGGAGCCGACCGCGTGGCCCGCAGGCTGGTTCGCTCCGGGCATTCGGCCACCCAGATTCACGGCGACCGCTCGCAGGCGCAGCGCAACCAGGCCCTGCGCAGCTTCTCCGAGGGACGCCACCGGGTGCTGGTGGCGACCGACGTGGCCGCCCGCGGCATCGACGTGGCCAACGTGGCGCACGTGATCAACTACGACATGCCCAAGGTGGCCGAGGACTTTGTTCACCGCGTGGGCCGGACTGGCCGCGCCTCGGCCAAGGGCGTGGCCTCCACCTTTGCCGGACCGGCGGAGCGCGGCGACCTGCGCAAGATCGAAAAGACGCTGGCGATTCAGATGAAGCGGTTTCGGGTGCGGTCGGCGGCGATGACGGCGGCGTAAGGGCAGCTTGCCGCCAGGACCGGAGCTTGTGCCTCACCTCAAGCATGGAAAGCGCGTGCGGGGTGGGGCACTTGCCTTTTTGAGCCTGGAACCGGCCTCAGGCCTTTCGGGCCCCCAACTGTAGCAGCCTGCGGCCAACCAGAAAGAACCAGACCGGATAGAGCGGTCCGGCAAGGGCCATAAGGATCACGCCGGAGACCGGTACGAACAGCCCGCAGACGATGTGAGCCCCGTCGAGCGCGTGCATCACGATGCCTAGCCAGGCGGTCGCTTTACTGAAGACGCCTCCGCGCAACATGACGCAGCAGATCAGCACCAAGGCGCACTGGAGCAGCACTCCACCGAGGACAGCGCCTGTGCCGTGCCAGATGTCGGCGGCCATGACCGCTTCGCCGGCGGCAAGCAGCTGTGTCCTCAGTGTGTCGCTGGTAGCCGCGGCGTATTTGTCAGCCAGGGGAACCATCGACAACGCCGTCGGCGTTGCCAGCGTCAGCGTGATGCCGGCGAAGGCGAGGGCCGTTGCCAGCAGGACGTCTGCGTGGCTGGTTCGACGCAATGCCGCGAAGAGGCCAAGAAAAAGCAGATAGTAGAGCGGTATCACTGCGACGGTGGGAAGGTCGAGGCGCAGCAGGCCGATGGCTCTGTGGTGCTGCAACAGGTCAAAGGCCTGCGCGGCTGTTGCGGGCTGTCCTCCAAGGACAACCATCTGAACCATGGTCGCCAGCGAGTAGGCGACCAGGAGCAGTGCCGCGATTCCTCCAATCCGGCACAGGCCGCTCAAATCGCCGGGGCCCGGCGGGACCATCGTGTCGCGATCATGTACTCGATTCATCGGCGTCAGCCCCCAAGATGGGTGTGGAAGAAGGTCGCGATGCGCCGGCGGGCGTCCATGGTGGCGGGCTCGTTGTAGCCGATGTCCCTGAAGCGCAGCAGCCTGAACCAGAAGCTCTCTTTGTTGTTCATGAAGGAGTGACCGGCATCGGGGTATTCCTTCACGTCGTGGGCCACGAGGGCGCGCTGCAGTGCGCGTTCCAACTCATCGGCCACGCCCTGTTCCCAGTGGCTTTTGCCGCCGTAGCTGCCGATCACCGGGCAGGCAGCCCTAAGAAAATCGTCAACATCTTTGGGCAGTGGCCCGCCGTAGTTGATGCTGGCGGCGGAGAAGCCGTGGCCGGAGACCAGCAGCAGGGCAAACCCTCCGCCCATGCAGAAGCCGATGACGCCGACCTTGCCGTTGCAGCCAGATTGGGCCATCAGCCAGGCGCGACAGGCCTCCACGTCATCGAAGGCAGGTCCGCTGCGGGCGGTCAGGTCGCGGATGACGGCGCGCAGGCAGCGCAGCATTCCACCCATGTAATAGAGATCGACGGCCAGAGCGAGAAAACCCGCCTCGGCCAGCCAGTCGGCCTGATTGCGGTGATCCCGGCTCATGCCGCCCACGTCGTGAAGAACAATCACGGCGGGAGCGGGGTCGGGGCGGGACGGAACAGCGAGGTAAGCGGGCATCTGGCCGCGCGGGGTCGGGACGAGGACGTTGGGCATGGGCATTCTCCCAAGCTTTGCGGCTGAGTCGCCGCCGGCGCCCACATTCTATGCCATGGGAGGGGTTGAGCGCGGTGACTGAGTGCGGTGACTGGGATGCCGGTTTGCGCCCTGAAGCCTGGGAATGCGGCTGAGGACCGGGCCAATGCCGCCTGCTGCCCGGTCCGCCCGCTTTTCATTGACTCTGCGCCCTGATTCAAGTATTCTGAACTCCTTGCGCGGTGTTGCGCCTGGGGTCTGTGTGTATGCACCCGGACTCGGCTGGACGGTACCCTGGAGGGACCGGCTGGAACAGGCGACCCGGCTGCTGGGTGTTGCATGTGCTCAGCTTGGCCAGAGCCCCTGGAGGGGCAGCTCCCGCAGTTCTCACCCGAACAGATTTGTTTGGACGTGGGTAGAATTCAGGCCCGTGCGCTTTTGGCGTGGGCACATGCGCTTTGCGCGAGATTTTTTGTAGAGACGCCGGCGGTTTTTGAGTGTGGGGCCGGGCAGGTTTTGAAGAGGGCAGGAGAGCGATGGGTACCTTTGTTCCGAGCGGCAAGGATATTGACCGCAAGTGGTATGTGGTGGATGCCAGCGGTCAGACGCTGGGCCGGCTGGCGACCAAGGCCGCCAGTTTGCTGAGCGGCAAGCTGAATCCGCAGTATGTGCCGTACATCGACATGGGCGATCATGTGATCGTGATCAACGCGGAGAAGGTGCGGCTGACCGGTCTGAAGGCACAGAGCAAGCTCTATCGCCGCTACACCGGCTTCCCCGGCGGGCTGCGCGAGGAGTCGTTCACGCGCCTGCTCAACCGCAAGCCGGAGGCGATTCTGGAGCAGGCCATCAAGGGCATGCTGCCCAAGAGCAAGATGGGCCGCCAGATGGCGACCAAGCTGAAGGTGTATCGCGGCGACAAGCACCCCCACCAGGCGCAGCAGCCGGTGGCCATGGATATTGCATAACGAGGTTGTGCCGGGCCTGCTGAAACGGGCCGGCGGAGAGAGTCAAAAGCGAATGGCAGATCTGGTTCAATACTACGGGACGGGCCGCCGCAAGTCGGCGATCGCCCGCGTCTTTCTGCGTCCGGGAACCGGCGCGTGGAAGGTCAACGGCAAGGGATTCGAAGAGTACTTCGTGACCGAGCAGCAGCGGGTTTCCGCCAAGCGCACGCTGGCGGTGGCGGAGCTGGCCGGGAGCTTTGACGTGGTCACCACCGTGAAGAGTGGCGGCGTGGCTGCGCAGGCCGATGCCGTCAAGATGGGTGTTGCCCGTGCATTGATCGTGTTCAACCCGGAGCTGCGCAAGCTGCTCAAGGCCGAAGGCCTTCTGACTCGCGACGCGCGTCAGAAGGAGCGCAAGAAGTACGGGCAGAAGGGCGCCCGCGCACGGTTCCAGTTCAGCAAGCGCTAGCGCTTGCAGTTCTCGGTTCACAGTTCTGAGTACCCAGCAACACTGGATACTTGGCACGAATAACTGAGAAGTAGGAACTGAAAACTGACAACTGTTCCACCATTTCCCGCAATAGCGGGCTCAATCCGGGCAAGGCGAAGGTCAGCCCGGATGCAATCCACGAAGGAGGCCAATGGCCACGATCACAATGAAGGAGCTGCTCGAAGCTGGAGTTCACTTCGGGCATCAGACCAAGCGCTGGAACCCCAAGATGAAGGAATACATCTTCGGCGAGCGCAACGGTATTTACATCATCGACCTGCAGAAGACGCTCAAGCTGTTCAAGGACGCGTCGAAGTTCGTCACCGAGCTGTGCGCGGGAGGCAAGACGATTCTTTTCGTCGGCACCAAGCGCCAGGCCCAGGACGCCGTGGCCGAGGAGGCCACCCGCGCGGGCATGCCCTACATCAACCAGCGCTGGCTGGGGGGGCTGTTGACCAACTGGGTGACGGTGCAGAAGTCGGTGAAGCGCCTTCAGGAACTGGATGAGATGGCCACGGATGGCCGCTACGAGCTGCTGACCAAGAAGGAAGTCATCAAGCTGGAGCGCGAGCGCAAGCACCTGCAGGCCAACCTGGCCGGCATCAAGACCATGAAGCGGCTGCCCGACGCGCTGTTCATCGTGGACTCGAACAACGAGGCGATCGCGGTGAAGGAAGCCCGTAAGCTGGGCATCCCGGTTGTCGCCGTGGTGGACACCAACTGCGACCCCACGGTGGTGGACTACGTGATTCCGGGCAACGACGACGCCCTGCGCGCCATTCGCCTGTTCACCTCGAAGATCGCCGACTCGGCGGCCGAGGGCGTGAACCTGGTGGGCGACAAGGCCTTCTCCGAGGAGCAGCCTGTGCCTGTGGCCGAGGCTCTGGCCGAGGTCGAAGCCGCTCCCGCCGAGGTCGTGGACCTGGAAGCTGCCCTGGGCGGCGGCATTCGCAAGGCGCCCGCGGCGGTTGCGGCTCTGGACGAGGTCGAAGTAGCCGAGGCCGGCCTTTAATCTTTCCTGCGCGCTCTGGCGCGCATACTGAGATGAGCGTGGCCGCTAGCTTTCAGTGCCACGCTTTTCTTATGCCGGGGCACCTGCGGTGCGGCCGACTCCGCTTCGCGGCCCGTCCTCTCGATTCGCCGGCGCGGATTGGAAAGATGGAAGTCCAAAGGCCCGGCCAGGCATAGATCGAAAGACAAGAAGCCCCGCAAGGGGCAAGGAAAACGGAAAAAAGAGAGATGACGACAGTGACCGAAAAAATTGATGCCAAGCTGGTCAAGGAGCTGCGGGAGAAGTCCGGCGCGCCCATGGGCGACTGCCTGAAGGCATTGCAGGAGACCAAGGGAAACATCGAGGATGCCTTTGTGGTGCTGCGCAAGCGGGGCATGGCCTCGGCGCAGAAGAAGGCCGCCCGCTCCACCAACGAGGGCGCGGTGGGCACCTACATTCACGCCGGGGGCAAGATCGGCGTGTTGATCGAGTTGAACTGCGAGAGCGATTTCGTGGCCCGCACCGACGACTTCCAGGAGCTGCTGAAGGATATCGCGATGCACATCGCGGCCAGCGATCCGCGTTACGTGAAGCCCGAGGACGTGACCCCCGAAGACCTGGAGCGCGAGAAGGATATCTACCGCGCGCAGGCCGCCGCCACCGGCAAGCCGGCTCCGGTGATCGAGAAGATCGTGGACGGCAAGATGGCCAAGTTCTTCGAGGAAGTCTGCCTGCTGGAGCAGCCCTTCATCAAGGAACAGTCGGTCAGCATCAGGGAGTTGATCGCGACCAAGGTTGGCAAGCTGGGCGAGAACATCACCGTCCGCCGCTTCGCCCGCTTCAAGGTGGGCGCAGCTGACTGGACAGTGGCCACGACTAAGGCCGTGGATGCCGCTGGCGAGTAACTTTCGATTTGCACTGCAGGAAACATCCAAGGCCCAGGGCGCAAGCCCTGGGCCTTTTTGCCTCCATGCAACTCATTCAAACCGGCTGAAAACGTCAGCTGCGGTGAATCTGACGGGTAAAAGGGGAAAGCGCTTAAACAGGCCGTATGCGATACTCGAAATAGCATGTATAAGCGGATTATTCTGAAGCTTTCGGGTGAGGCTCTGGCGGGTGAGCGCGGGTTTGGCCTGGACGCCGACAAGGTGGCGGAAATCACCGCCGAACTGGCCGATGTGCACGCATTGGGCGTGGAGATCGGCGTGGTGGTGGGCGGAGGCAACTTCTTTCGCGGCGTGGCCCAGCAGGCCAAGGAAATGGACCGGGTGGCGGCCGACAACATGGGCATGCTGTCCACGGTCATCAACGCGATCGCCCTGCAGGATGCGCTGGAGCAGCGCAACGTGCAGTGCCGGGTGATGACGGCGGTCTTCATGAATCAGGTGGCCGAGCCCTACATTCGCCGCAGGGCTGTGCGCCACCTTGAAAAAGGCCGGGTGGTGATTTTCGCCGCCGGCATCGGCAATCCGTTCTTCTCCACCGACACCGCGGCCAGCCTGCGGGCTATGGAGATCAAGGCCGATGTGCTGCTGAAGGGCACCAAGGTCGAGGGCGTCTTCAACGCCGACCCGGTGTTGGTGAAGGACGCGGTCAAGTACGACGAGATTACGTACATGGAGATCCTGCGGCAGGGCCTGAAGGTGATGGACCTGACCGCGGTGAGCCTGTGCAAGGACAACAACCTGCCCATGATCATCTTCAACATGAACCAGCCGGGGAACATCCGCCGCGTGGTGCTGGGCGAGAAGGTCGGTTCGCTGGTGACGGCGTAAAGAGCAGTTCATAGTTCACAGTTTTCAGTTGCCGGGCCGGCGCCATGGGTCGCGAAGCCGCATCGCGCGGCCATTCGGAGACGTCTAAGAGGTAAGTGGAACCACGCAAGCCAGCCCCGTTGAAAGCATTGACAGGCCTGCGCTGTTTTGCGGCCATCAACATTGTCTTCTTCCATTTCTCCAACCCCGCGTGGTTTGGCTGGCTGGCGCCGGTGGTCAACGCCGGGTACGCCTCGGTCAGCTACTTCATTCTGCTGTCGGGGTTCGTGCTCGGCTATAACTACAACCAGCGCGCACGGGCCGGCGAGCTGGACACGATGCGCTTCTACAAAGCGCGGTTCACGCGGCTCTATCCCATCTATCTGCTGAGCCTGCTGCTGGCCTGGCAGGTGGTGCCGATGGAGTGGAACGCGCACACGCATGGCATGTTCTGGGCGGGCATGGTGCTGTCGCCGCTGCTGCTGCAGGGCTGGATTCCATCGATTGCCACATTTTTGAACACGCCCGCCTGGACCATGTCGGCGGAGTCCTTCTACTACCTGATTTTTCCCTGGATGGCGCGCTGGAAGAAGCCCACCCACCTGGTACATCATCTTTGGAAGCTGGGCGGCCTGTGGATGCTGGGGCTGCTGCCCGGCACGCTCTACATGATTTTCAACCCCGACGGCATCGCGCATCCCGACCGCTGGAGCTGGGGCCCGTGGCTGCAGGCTCTGAAGTACACACCGCTGCCACATCTGGCCAGCTTCACCTTCGGTGTGCTGCTGGCGGAGCTGGACGAGACCATGCCGCGGTCGACCCGGCTGCGCCTGATCCTCGGCGTGTTCGGCTTCACGGCCGCCTTCGCGCTGCTTTCGCTGGGGCCGAGGGTGCCGTACGTGCTGCTGCACGATGGCCTGCTGATGCCGCTGTTCGGGTGCATCGTGCTGGGGCTGGCGGGGAACAATCCGCTGGCCTACGCGCTGGGCTCGCGCCCGCTGGTTTTTGTGGGCGAGGCCAGCTACTGCCTTTACCTGCTGCACTTCAACATGTGGAACCTGATTCACTCGACGCACGTGCTGAACTGGCTGGGCCTGAACCGGTTCGACCCGTGGATCAGCTACGTGCTGCTGATTCTTATGGCGCTACTGGCGCTGCATTTCATCGAGAAGCCGGCGCAGAGGCAGTTGAGGAAGTGGATGGCGGCGTGAGGCCGGCGCGGATTCTGCGCAGCAAAAAGCCCAGCCAAGGTGGCTGGGCTTTTTGCTGTTGAAGGCTGTTTGCTTACGGAGTGACCGTCTGCAGGGAATGGTTGCCGTGGGGCACGATCGCCAGCGCGGTGGGCTTGAAGCCGACCGGGTAGGGAGTGGCCTGGGTGGGGCCCAGGGTGCCGGCGTTGGGGTCCAGGCGGAAGCCGGAGACCGAGTTGCCCAGATGGTTGGCGGTATAGACAAACCGGCCCAGCGCGGGGTCAATGGCGAGAGAGAGCGGCTGCGTATCCGTGGAGTTGACGGCGGCGCCGGTCGGGTTCACCGCAGAAGAGGGCGTGCCGGTGGCCAGGTCAATGACGTAGGCGGACACGGACGAATCCAGCGCGTTGGCGACATACATGTATTTGCCGCGCGGGTCGATGGCCACGGATGCCGGCTCGTTGCCGGTCCGGAAGGGGCCGTTGATGAGGAAGCTCAGGGTGCTGCCGGAATGAATTCCATAACCGATCAGCTGGTTCGAGGCGTAGTCGGTGACGTAGACAAAGCGGCTGGTGGGGTCGGCGGTGAGAGCGCTGGGCTTGACGCCGGCTTTGTAGGGGCTTCCGGAGGACGCGGTCAGCGCGCCACCGGAGCCGACGGCGAAGCCGAAGACCCAGCCCGGGTTTGCCGCGCTGGTGGTGGTTCCGCCGGGATTGTAGGCGGACTGGTCATAGGCCGAAACGAAGACGGCGTTGTTGTTGGCCAGGGCGACGACTCCGGTGGGGATGACCGTATCGCCCGCGTAGGCGGGGATCTCAAGGCTCTGCTGTGCGACGACCGAGCCGATGGCTCCCGACGAAAGCTTGTAGGCGGTGAGCGTGGCTGAAGTTGTGCCGGAGACCACGTAGA
Source organism: uncultured Acidobacteriaceae bacterium (assembly GCA_963716385.1). Taxonomy (GTDB): domain Bacteria; phylum Acidobacteriota; class Terriglobia; order Terriglobales; family Acidobacteriaceae; genus Telmatobacter. Next base: position 3,049,821 of record OY970305.1, on the reverse strand, counting down.
GATAGGTGCCCGCGGCGTTGACCGCCAGCGAAACCGGGGAGTCGCCGAGGGTGACCTTGTCCTTGGCCGTCAGCACGCCGTTGGAAGCCACGACGAAGTGAACCACGGTGCCATCGCCGGCGTTGGCGACATAGAGATTGGCATAGTCCGGCGTGACCGCCAGAGCCACGGGATTCACTCCGCCCGACGACACCGCCGCCGCCCCCTTGCGCAGAGCGCCGGATTCCGAATCCACGGCATAGGTTCCGATCTGTCCATCGCTGGAGGTTCCCGAGCCGGCCGAGTTGGCCACAAACACATAGTCGATGGTCACAATCTGGCAGGCAGTCAAAAAAGTGGCCACTACAAGGCCGATGGAAGAGACCAGAAAGAGCTGGCTCAATTTGCTGAACTTCATGCGCTTCCTTCGTCGTGGGCCATGAGTGTGAAGCCCAAAGAAAAACTGGTTTAGTTGCCCCGTATCCATTGTAAAAGCCTTTTACGGGGTGTTTCTACCGCGCCCGGCATCGGGCCGCCGTTGCTGCTTGTCGTGCTCATTCTGTCCGGGCCGCACAATCCGCGCCCGGAGCTGTTTTCTCGCCGCGCGTCTACTTCTTCTGGCTGCCGTGCGGAATGGCGGCCACGGCGGTTGGCTGATCGTTGGCCTTGTAGGGCGAGTTCTGCGAATTGAGCAGCGTGCCTTTGGTTGCGCTCAACATGAAGCCGGAGACCGAGTTGCCGAGAAAGTTGGCTGTGTAAAGGTACTGATTCGTGGATGGATCGATGCCGATGGCGACCGGCTGCGTGCCAGTGGTGTAAGTGCCCAGAGACTTTAAAACGCCGCCGGCGGCCGAATAGGCGGTCAGGTTTGAGTCCTGGGAATTGGCCACATAGACGAACTTGCCGGTGGCATCGGCGACCACCGCGGCGGGCCCGTTTCCGGACCGGAACGGGCTTCCGCTCACGGGGGCCAGAAGGCCTGAATTGATCTGGAAGCTGAGGACGCCGGTGTTGGCAAAGTCCGTGACGTACACATATTTGCCTCCGGGGTCAGCCGCGATGGCGGAGGGGTGAATGCCCGCCGCGAAGGGCACGCCGCTGTTGAGCGCGCTGAGCGTGCCATTGGAGTTGGCTGTGAATCCGAACACGTATCCGAGGCCTGAGGCGGCGTCATAGGCGGTCACGTAGACATAGGCGCCCGAGGCGGCGGTGGTGATCGCTGTGGGCGTCAGCACGTCGCTGCTGCCGGGTAGGTTCAGCGGCCAGTAGCTCGCGCTGAGGCTTGTATTCACCGCCGGCTTCCCCAGCGCGTCGTTTTTGCTGATGGGAAAGACCGCCACCGACCCGGAACACGGAGCCGCGTTGGAGCAGGTGGGCAGCGGCTGGTAGGTGTCCGCCACATAAAGGTTGGAGCCGGCGACAGCGACCGCCAGCGGGAAGATGCCCGGCGTGTTGATGGTGTTTTGCGGATAGATTTTGCCGTCGTTGCCGATGGTGAACTGGACAATCGTGTTGTCGTCCTGATTGACCACGTACAGGGTGGTGGCATCGGCGGAAGTCGCCTCGGCCACGGGATTGCGTCCGCCCGACGGGAAGGGCGAAGTGGGAATCTGGCGCATCATGCCGGACTCCGAGTTCACCTCGAAGACGTCGACTTCCCCGTAATTGTTGGGGCCGGCCGCCTTGGCGCTGGTCACAAACACAAAATCGACGGTGAGCGTGCCGCAGGCAGTCACGAGTCCGGCCGCCAGCAGGCTGACCGCGGAGACCAGCAGCAGCTGGCTCAATCTGTTGAACTTCATGCGCATCTTTCGTCAGCGGACCGGAATTTCAGCCCGAAAAATCCAAGTTTGGGAATCGAACCACGGGCGCCTCAGGCAACAACCGCGTCCGCGATTCGGCTTGTGTTTGCAGGCATCCGGAGCCTCCGGAACCTGGGGCAGGAACGGGCCAATCGGCGGGTTCCTGCCCAAGTCACATCTGCTGCCGGGCGCCGTTCTAGCTGGTGCGTCCGGTCACGATGCACCAGGCCGCCGGTCCATTCAGCGGATAGCTGTGGTTGGCGGAGCCGAGAAGGTTATTCAGCACTCCGGAGTTCTGGTCGATCCGGCGGCCGGTCACCGTCGAGTCATTGAAATTGGCGGTGTAAATGAACTGGCCTGAGGGATCCTCGAGCATGCATTGCGGACCGGCTCCGGTGCCGAACGGGCTGCCGGAAATCTCGCTCAATTGCCGCGTCATCGGGTCGATGACATAGGCTGCGATGCCGCTCTGCGAGTTGGTCGTGTTGGTGTTGTCGCCCTGGTTGACCACGTAGACCCACTTGCCCTTTGATTCCGCGATCAGGTAGATGGGGTTGGACTGGGTGACAGTATCTGGAACCGCTCCGCCGGTCTGGGCCTGCAGGGCGCCGTTGGAGCCGACGCTGAAGGGAAGAATCTGGCTGCTGGCTCCGGAGCCGCTCACAAGAGTGCCCTCGTTGTCGAGCACATAGATGTACCCGGCGCTGCTGACGATCGCCGTCCCCTGCGCGATGTTCAGCGGCTGCGAGCTGTTCTGGCTCAGAGTCAACTGCCCGTTGTTCGCGTTGTAGGTGTAGGGGAAGACCGAATCGCCGGTCCCCGGCGTTCCGCTCAGGGTGAGGATGTAGCTTGAGGCCAGCACGAAATCGATGGGGTTGGCGGGCACCGGGAAATAGGGCAGCGCCGCGCCACTGGCGGACGTGACCTGGGCGTTCACGACAAGCTGCAGCCGGCCGGTGGTGGCGTTGATCTGGAACGCCGTCACATCGCCGCAGGCAGTCACTCCCGAGCCCAGCGCCAGCGCGCAGGCCGCGCTCGACGGAGCATCGTGGTCCAGCACGTAGAGGTAGTTGCCCGAGCTGTCGGAAATGAGGCGGAAGGGGTTGATGCCCTGGGTATAGAACGTCTGCTGCGGGGCGAGAATGCCGTTGCCGCCGATCGAGAACTGGGTAATGTTGGAGTTCTTGCAGGGGTCGGCCGTGGTGCAGTCCGAGCCGCCCTGGGAGTTGACGCCGCGATTCAGCACGTAGATGAAGCGTCCGCCGGTGAGCAGGACGGCGCGGCCCGGATTGGCTCCGCCGGAGGAGATGGGCAGCCCGGCGATGGGGGTGAGCTTGCCGGTGTTGTGATCGATCTTGAAGCCGCTGATGATGCCGTTACCAGTGGACTGGGCCGTGGTCGTTCCCGTGACATACAAATAACCGACCGAATAACTCTGGACGCAAGACGTAATGCCCAGGACGACGCCAACCGAGAGGGCGCTCATCAGAAGGGCCTTGCCGAATTTCTTGAACTTCATGCGATTCCTTCATCCTGGTCCGGCGTGCGCCGCCAAGTTTGCTAGTTCCACAGCAGAGCTGGGTTGGGATGGGTCCCTGCTGCATTGTAAAAGGCGAGGGTAGGTTGTGCCTAGTTTCCGTTCCCGAATAGCCTGAACAGTGTCTTCCCTGCGAGCCGTTGCAGGCCCTGGCGCAACCGATTCCGGAATCCTGCCCCCTTGCGGTTGAACTTCTGCTACGGTTGCGATTTGGACGCCCCGGCAGTGAAAAACGTTACCGTGCGCCACCCGGAATGGGAAATTCTTTCCGGAGTTGGAGGGGACTCTTTCGACGGGACCGGTTTCAGCCGCCGAGAAAGAATCCCGCTCTGTCTACCATACGCGGCAGGAGTTCACCGGGTACATTGGCTGGCCCTTGGTGCAGCCAAAAGCCTTGCCGAACTCGTCGAAGTTCTGCACGGTGCCGTTGACGCGCCATTTTCCGGGCGAGTGGGGGTCCACCAGCGCGGACTGGCGCGCCGACTGCTCGGTCTGGTTCTGGCACCACACTTGCGCGAAGCCGAGGAAGTAGCGCTGCGCCTCGGTGTATCCGCCGATTTTTTGGTCGATGGATTTGCCTTCGGCGGCCAGCGTATCGAGCAGGGCCTGGTAGGCGATGCGCAGGCCGCCATTGTCGGCCGTGTTCTCGCCCAGGGTGAGCTCGCCGTTCAGTTTTTGTTCGGCGGCATCGCCGTGCGCTGGAGCCGCCACAAAGTTGCTGTACTCCTTGACTTCGCAGCCGGTTCGTTCGGTAAACGCCTTGCGGTCGGCCGGGGTCTGCCACTCGCGCAGGTTGCCCTTGCCGTCGTACTTCGATCCTTCGTCGTCGAATCCGTGGGTCATTTCGTGGCCGATCACCACGCCGATGCCGCCGAAGTTCACGGCCGGGTCGATGTGGGGGTCAAAGAACGGGGGCTGCAGAATGCCGGCGGGAAAATTGATGTCGTTCATCGACGGATCGTAGTAGGCGTTGACGGTTGGCGGCGTCATACCCCACTCCTTCTCATCGACGGGCTTGCCCAGGTGGCCGAGGTCCCATTCGCGCTCGAAGACGGCGCTGCGGTGCACGTTGCCGAGCAGGTCGTCGCGTTCAACTTTGAGGGCCGCGTAGCTGCGCCACTTTTCCGGGTAGCCGATCTTGTTGCGGATCATGTCCAGCTTTTCTTCGGCTGCTTTCTTTGTTGCCTCGCTCATCCAGGGCAGGGTCTTGATGTCCTCGCCGAGGGCCTTTTCGAGGGCCGCGACCAGCTTGTCCATGCTGGCCTTGGCGGCGGGAGGAAAGTTCTGCTTGACCCAGTCCTGGCCCACCGCCTCGCCGAGGGCGCGGTCGGTCATGGCCGTGCATTGCTTCCAGCGCGGGGTGGGCTCCTTTTGCCCCGCCAGCGTCTTGCCGAAGAAGGCGAAGTTCTCATCGAAGAAGGCCTTGGGCAGGTTGACCGCCGAGCCGTGGATCAGGTGCCAGCGGAAGTAGGACTTCCACGCGGCGACGGGCTCGGTCGCGATGAGCCCGTTGAGGGCCTTGAAAAAGTCAGGCGTGGCCACGTTCAGCGTGTCGAAGTGGCCGACCTCGACATCCTTGAAGTACACCGAGAAATCGAAATCCGGGGTCAGCTTCTGCAGGCCGTCGAGGGTGTGAATGTGGTAGCGATTCTCGGGCACGCGCAGGTCGGTGCGGCTGGTGGAGGCCTTGGCGAGGGCGGTCTCGATGGTCATGACCGCGTCAGCTTCCCTCGCCGCCTGCTCGGGCGTGTCGCCGGCCAGGGCGAACATTTTTGCGACGTGCGCCAGGTACTCGGCGCGGATCTGCTGGAAGCGCTTGTTGTCCACGAGATAGTAGTCGCGGTCGGGCAGCGACAGGCCGCCCTGTCCGATGACGGCGATCTGCTTGGAGGAGTCCTTGGTGTCCTGCTCGACGCCAAAGCGGAAGGGCGGCGCGGGGTCGCCGTCGGCTTCGAGAGCCCCCATCAACTCGGCCAGCTTGCGGGTGTCCTGAAGAGCGGCGATGCGCTGCAGCGCGGGCTCGAGCGGAGTCAGGCCCTTTTCATTCACCAGCGCCGTGTTCATGCAGGCGGCAAAGTAGTTGCCGTACTGCTTTTCCAGCGGAGTCTTGGGGTCTTTCGCGGCGGCGTTCAACTCCTGCCACAGCAGGTAGCGGTTGCGCTCGGCGAGCAGCGAAAAGGAACGCGCCCAGCGCACCTGGTCGGCGGGAATCGGATTGTTCTTCACCCAGTTGCCGCAGGCGTACTGGTAGAAATCGGTGCAGGGATCGGCGGTCTTGTCGATGGCCGCGAGGTCAAAGCTCTTGATGGCCGCCGCGGGCGCGGGCCGTGAATCGTCGGCCGGCGTGGCCGCGGGCGTCTGCGCTACTGCGGTTCCAGCCAACAGCAGCAGGATAGGAACAAGGCGGAATGGGTTCATGGAATGTCCTCTTGGTGATGCAACCAACGGGCTGGGCATTGGAAGCCGCAAGCGCCCGTGGATGGATGCGCGGATTGAGCCAGGCATTGCCAGTTCAGCATGATCCGCGCTGCCTAGCAGGCTATCACGCAGGAGCGAGGACGTGCGCTTGTGGGCGGCTTCCGTGCGGCTCGACGGCCTTTTGGCATGGCGGCAAAACCCGTGCTGCGGGGCCGGGCGAGTCCCCGTAATTCGATTTGGACGAATACTCTGGCCTGCCGGCTGCAGCGCGTAGTAATCTCCGTGGCGTGCGCCCGCTGCTTTGGAAAGCGAATCCCGGCGCACGGAGGTTACACATGCGCATGATCATGCTGATCCAATTTCCCCTGGAACCGTTCAACACCGCCACCCGCAATGGAACCGTGGGGACGAAGATGAAACAGATTCTGGATGCCACGAAGCCGGAGGCTGCCTTTTTCACGGAGCGCGACGGCCACCGCGGCGCGATTCTGGTGGTGAACGTGGAGAAATCGACCGATGTGCCGAGACTGGCCGAGCCATGGTTTCTCAGCTTCAACGCCGAGGTTGAGTTTCGCATTGCCATGACGCCGGAAGATCTGGCCCACGCAGACCTGAACACGCTGGGCAAGAAATGGGCGTAGAGACACAGGCCTGGAGACACAAACCTGGAGACACAGGCCTGGTGATACAGGGCAGCTGAAAAATCCGTGCGACCTGGGGACCGTTTTTGTTAGACTTCCGGGGCGGTCCCCACGGGAGGCGTTCGAATGGTTTCGTTGAAGAAGCTGGCAATCGTGTTGTGTCTGGCGACAGGCGCGGCGACACTCACTGGCCAACCGGCCACGCAGTCCGCATCCAACCTCATCCCAAAACGCACCCTGGTGCGGGCCGGCCACCTGCTCGATGTGAAGACGGGCAAGCTGCTCGACGACCAGACCATTGTGGTCACCGGCGACACGATTCAATCCGTCGCGCCGACAGCCGCGGTCCCCGCGCAGCCGGGCGACGCGGTCATCGATCTGGGCGGGCTGACGGTGCTGCCCGGCCTGATCGACGTGCACACGCACCTGACCATGGACACGAATTTTGATCCATATCACGAACTCACGATGACACCCGGAAAAGAGGCCATTACAGGCGTGGTCAACGCGCGCACTACGCTGATGGCCGGCATCACGACGGTGCGCAACGTGGGCGCTTATGGATTTACGGACGTCGACCTGCGCGACGCAATTAATTCGGGAATGGTGCCGGGGCCCCACATGCAGGTCAGCGGCCCGCTCATCGGAATCACCGGCGGTCACTGCGATGAGAATCTATTGCCCATCCAGTACCACGCCGTGGGCGACGGCGTTGCCGATGGCATCCCCGCCGTCCAACACATGGTTCGGCAGAACATCAAGTACGGCGCCGACCTCATCAAAATCTGCGCCACCGGCGGCGTGCTCTCCAAAGGAGACGATCCCCAGGCATCGCAGTTCACCCTCGAGGAGATGCAGGCCATCGTGGCCGATGCGCACCGGCTGGGCCGCAAAGTCGCCGCCCATGCCCACGGCGCGCAGGGGATTCTGTGGGCCACCGAGGCGGGCGTGGACTCGATCGAGCACGGCAGCTACATCACGGATGAAGGCATCGCCGCCATGAAGAAGCACGGCACCTACCTCGTCCCCACCCTCTATCTCGAAGACTGGATGCTCCAGAGCGGACACCTGCCGCCCTTCTATGAGCAGAAGATGAAAGACGTGAGCGCCGTGGCCAAGGGCAACATCAAACACGCGATGCAGCAGGGCGTGAAGATCGCCATGGGCACCGATGCCGCGGTCTATCCGCACGGGCTGAACGCGCATGAGCTGGATGTGTATGTGAATCAGCTTGGGATGGCACCGCTGGCGGCCCTGCAAACGGCCACGATCAACGCCGCCGACCTGATGGGCTGGACCGCGAAGACCGGCACGCTGGAGGCGGGCAAGTGGGCCGACATCATCGCAGTCGACAAGAATCCGCTCGACGACATCCGGACGCTTCAGGACGTGAAGTTCGTGATGAAGGCGGGGGTGGTTTACAAGGACGAGGGCATCTCTCGGTAGGTGAAGCGCGGGGCGATTCCTCAGCTTTCTGAAGGCGTCCCGCGACCATTTTCAACCCTTTACATCCCGGCCCGCCCCCTGCCACACTGAAACGTGGACACCCAGACAATCGTCATTCTTGATTTCGGCTCGCAGTACACGCAGCTGATTGCGCGGCGCATTCGCGAGCAAAACGTCTTTTCGGCCGTGCTGCCCTGCACGGCGCCACTCAGCGAGATTCAGGCTTGCAAGCCGCTGGGGATTATCCTCTCGGGCGGGCCTTCGTCCGTCTACGACGCTGACGCGCCGGCAGCCGACCCCAAACTGCTGGAACTGGGCGTGCCGGTGCTGGGCATCTGCTATGGGTTGCAGTTCATCGTGCATCACCTGGGCGGAAAGGTGCGCTCGGCCGACAAGCGCGAGTACGGCCACGCCGAAGTGACCATCGAGGACGACTCGACGCCGCTGTTTGCCGGGCTGCCGCTGAGCCTGCAGGTGTGGATGAGCCACGGCGACGAGGCGCTGGAGCTGCCCGCCGGGTTCCATCGCACCGCGGTCACGTCGAACGCGCTGGCCGGCATCGCCAGCGAGGAGCGGCGCATCTGGGCGGTGCAGTTTCACCCCGAGGTGCACCATACGCCGCTGGGGACCGAGCTGATCCGGAATTTTCTGTTTGCCATCTGCGGGGCGCGCGGCGACTGGACCCCGGCGCACTTCATCGAGACCACGGTGGCGGCGATCCGGGAGAAGGTGGGCGCGGGGCAGGTGATCTGCGGGCTCTCCGGCGGGGTGGACTCGTCGGTGGCGGCAGTGCTGGTGCACAAGGCGATCGGCAGCCAGTTGACCTGCATCTTCGTGAACAACGGCGTGCTGCGCAAGAACGAATTCGAAAGCGTGCAGAAGAACCTGCGCGGCAAGCTGGGGCTGAACATTGTGGCTGTCGACGCGAGCGAGCGATTTCTGGCGCAACTGGCCGGCGTGACCGATCCCGAGACGAAGAGGAAACGGATCGGCGCGGAATTCATCGCCGTCTTCGACGACGAGGCCACGCGCATTGCCAAGGAGACGGGCGGCGTGGACTGGCTGGTGCAGGGCACGCTCTATCCCGACGTGATCGAGTCCAGCAGCGTGAAGGGGCCCAGCCAGACCATCAAGAGCCACCACAACGTGGGCGGGCTGCCGCTGGGGATGAAGCTGAAGCTGATTGAGCCGCTGCGGGACCTTTTCAAGGATGAGGTTCGGCGCATCGGGCGTGACATGGGCATGCCGGAAGACGTTCTGGGGCGGCAGCCGTTTCCGGGGCCGGGCCTGGCGGTGCGCATTCTGGGCGAAGTGACGCCGGAGCGCGTGGCTCTGCTGCAGGAGGCCGACGAGATCGTGGTGGCGGAGATCAAGGCCGCCGGCCTCTACAACAAGATCTGGCAGAGCTTTGCCGTGCTGCTGCCGGTGATGAGTGTGGGCGTGATGGGCGACCAGCGGACGTATGCCTACACGGCGGCGGTGCGCGCCGTGCACTCGGAGGACGGCATGACGGCCGACTGGACGCCGCTGCCCTACGAGGTGCTGAAGCGCATCAGCAGCCGGATTGTGAACGAGGTGCGGGGCATCAACCGGGTGGTCTACGACATCACGTCGAAGCCGCCGGGGACGATCGAGTGGGAGTAGTGCTGGCCGCACGGGCGGAAGCGCCTGCGGTGGAACGAGCGGTGCAGGGTAGTTTCCGCCTGTGAATGAAGGGCCGTTCTACTGGCCTGTAGGTTTCAGCACCGGCGCCCGCAAGGGGTTGGTTTCGATCTCGATGCGGGTGTCTTTGGGGAAGACCACGTCGCGGCCGGAGCGCAGAAAATTTTCATAGAAGGAAAGCCCGGCGGCATAGAAGCCGATGCCGGCAGCCAGGTTGCGATCGCGGGCGGCCAGGCCGACCACGCGCCCCACCATGCCAAAACCGTTGGACGCCACGCCGGTTTGCGCTGTCATATTGCCGTCCTCGTCCAGGGCTCGCCCGGCCAGCATCGTCAGCAACAGTGGAGCGATCGCGCTGGCCTGGTTGCGTGGCGTGATTGTGCCCTCGGCATCCAGCTGCAGATCTTGCGCTTTCTCGGTCGCGGCGCCGGCCAGCGCACCCTCGACCGGGCGGCTGAAGCCCTGAGGGAAGCGCACCTGCTGGAAGGTAAAGCGGAGCTTGCCGTTGCGGCCAAAGGAGCGGGCCGCCCTGGCCGAGGCCACCTTGCCGACGAGCGTCGATCCCTGGGGCACCACGAGCTGGTTGTCCTTGTCGAAGACCGGTTCGACGACCAGCGCCTCGACGGGATCGCCCGCCCTGGCTCTGGCTGAGGTCAGGTCGTGGGCTAGCACCGCATGGACGGCCCAGATCTCCGGGTTGCCGGGCTGCGGCGTGGGCTGGGGCGGGTCGGGCGCGGCCTGGGGCGGGCCGGGAAGAGCCAGCGGCGCCGTCAGCTCGAAGGACCAGGCGGTGTGCGCCGCGATGCGTTCGGGATGGTAGGGCAGTTGGTGATATAGCAATTGCAGCGCCCGGTCGCCCCGCCCCGGCGCGGTGAAGTAGGCCACGCGGTCGTGCATCTGGCTTTTGGCCTGCGCCCATTCGCGGGAGATGAAGGACCGTTTCTGCGTGGCGCCCGGTGCGGAGAGACGAAGCACCGGGGCGCCGTTGGCCGCTGTGGCTGCGGAGATGGGCAGCGGCCCGCCCGGCAGCAGCAGCGCGTCAAATCGGACCTGGACGGTGTGAAAGGGCGTGAAGTCTCCGCGCAGGCGGCCATGCCAGCGGGTCTTCGTGTCCGGCTGCAGGGCCACAACCTTGCCGCGCAGCAGCGTGTTCTCCGGCACGGCCAGCTTTCCCTCTGCATAGATGGCGTGCAGGAGCCGCCCCTCGATGGCCTCGCCGGCCTTCATCGCGTAGTGCCGGACCGTTTCCACCTGCAGGCTCGTACCCTGGGGCAGGACCGGGGTGACCGGCGCCGCGGTTGCTGCCGCGGCTGGAGCGACGGGACTGGCCGGCGGGCGGTGCTGCAGCGTTTGCGCGGACGCCAGCGTGGCCACGGCGAGCGCCGCGGGGACAAGGACAGACGCGATGCGGCGGCCTGGTGTGGATTGCATGGGGGAAGTCTCCTGCGTTCTCTATTCTATCGCCGGCGCCTTGAATGCATGTTAAAAGCGCACGATCACTCTGCGGCCGGCTGGGCGCGCAGCGTGGCGACTTCGCGACTGAGCGAGTCGAGCCGGGTGAGCAGTTCAGCGTGGCGCTTGTCGGCCGCGGAGGGGTCGAAGGCCTCGACGTAAAAGGTGCCGTTGGGCTCCAGCTCGCATTTGCGCACCTGATGGAAGCCCTCAAAGCCCTGGCGATGCACGACGGCCAGCAGTTCCTCGCGGGTGAGCGATTCGCGGTCCATGGCGCGCTGGTCGATCTGGCCGTTGCGCACCAGGATGGCTGCGCGGCCCTCGAGCACGCGGGTGAGGCGCCGGGAGCGGAACAGCACGCGCACCACCAGCCAGTTGATGGCCAGCAGGCTGAAGGCCCCGATCACGCCCCCAGTCACCGAGTTGTCGTCACCGATGATGGCGTTTTGGACGGTGTTGGAGAGCGACAGCAGCACTACCAGATCAAACGGGTTGAGCTGCGCCAGCTCGCGCTTGCCGAAGAGGCGCAGCAGCAGAATCAGCACCAGGTAGACGATGATAGGGCGCAGCAGCTTCTCCGCGAAGGGAAGCGGCATTTGGAACATGTGGTCGAAGATGAGCGAATGCGGCATGGAATCGAGGATACGGTTCCCGCCGCGGCTTTTCCAGCGGGATTGCGCGGATGGCGCGGCAGGGCCGCTGGCGCGAGCGCGCCGCAGCGGGCTCGGCAAATTCCGTCCAGACCGAAGCAGGCCGTCTACTTTGCGTTGCCCGGTCGATAGTCCTTGTATTCGGAGGTAAACAGGGTGCGGCGTGTGGAGTAGCGGCCGGCGCCGGAGTCGCCGTTGGGAACCACCTCCGTGTTGATGATGGTCTTCACCGGCGCCACCACCACTGTGTCGCCCACCTTCAACGGACCGTAGTCGATGCGCGTGTCCAACTGGTGGACAACCTCAGCCGGGTTCAACTCCGCCAGGGTGATCATGCGAACAATGATGCCGGTATTCGGATCGATGAAGAACTCGCCGTGGTAGGGCACGGTGGCCTTGTAGTTGTGCCAATCGGTGTTGGTTTGGAAGTTTCCGGTGACGCCGCCCCCTCCCCCTCCTGAGTCCCCGCCGAGCGTGGCCGCGGTGGTGGCGGTGTAGAAGGTGGCGACACCGGCCTGGCTGACTTTGGGGAAGCAGCAAACGTTCACCGCGAGCCGGGACTTCTTTTTGGGCACCGCGAAGGAATAGACGGCGATCTGCTTGCCGTTGACCAATTCCCAGCGCAGCCACTGGATGGCGCTGGCCGCCTGAGCCTCCTTGAAAACGACGCCGAGGCTGGGGTCGGGCTCTTCAAGGGCGATCATCTTGTTGGCGCCCCAGGGAATCTTTTCCTTCGCCGCGGGCAGCTTTTCGGCTCCGTGATCGCTGAGGACCTGCGCGGAAGAGGAGTTGATGTAGTGAATGAACGTGGCGGGATTGGAGAACCCCGGCGCGGTCACTACATCTCTCGCGCTTCCGCTGATGCCCGAGCTGGCGGCAACGGCCTCCACATTGTCCTGGAAGCGCAGCGTGGTTTTGGTTGCCGAGAGGGCCGGAAGCTGATCGAAAATCTGGGTGACATAGTTCGCTGCCTTGGCGAGGATGGCATGCTGCGCGGCCGCATCCGGGGTGGGAGTGGACGGCAGGTCGGAGGCCGGCGGGATGAGATCGGCGCTGCGCGCTTCAAGGACGTAAATCTGCTCGGTCGACAAGGGGCCGGGCACAAAGCTGACCAGGCTGTTCATGGCGGCCACGGTCAATTCCTGAGTCAACTCGACCTGCTTGAGCGCGGTGGCTACCTCGGCATCGGACTTTTTGTCCTGGTGGAGCGAACGCAGCAGATCTTCCAGTTGACCCACGGTAATTTCTCTGGAAGCCCAGGCGGGCAGCGCCGCCAGCATCAGGATCAGAGCCCATCCAACCGATTTCATTTTTCTCGATTCTCTCAATCGCTCAAACGCGGCGGCTGCATGGACCAGCCGCCGCGCAGGGCGTCAAGGCGCCTGCTACTTCGCGCCACCCAGTTGGTAGTTCTTGTATTCGGAGGTGAAAAGGGTGCGGCGTGTCGTGTAGCCGCCCACGCCGGAATCCCCGTTGGGCACCACCTCGGTATCGATGACCGTTTTCATCGGGAGCACCATCATCTTGCCGCCCACTGTCACCGGGCCGTAGTCGATGCGCGTGTCCTGCTGGTGAACGACCTCAGAGGGCTTCAACTCCGCCTCGACGATCATCCGCACCACGATTCCGGTATCCGGATCGATGAAGAACTCGCCGTGATAGGGCACGTTGGACTTGAAGTTGTGCCAATCGGTGTTGGTCTGGAAGTTGCCCTTGGCGCCGCCGCTCGCACCAGGGGAGCCCCCGGGCTGCCCGGCCCCGAAGCCGGAGGCAGAAGTGAAATGCGCCGTGCCGGCTTGTTCCACATCCGGGAAGCAGCAGACGTTCACGGTGAGATGCGCCTTTTTCTTGGGGATCGAGAAGGAGTAGACGGCAGCCGGCTTGGCGTTGACCAGTTCCCAGCGCAGCCATGTGATGTTGCCATAGGCCTGCGCCTCCTTGAAGACGGTGCCGAGGCTGGGGTCCGGATCCTGAAGGGCGATCATCTTGTTCGCGCCCCACGGTGTTTTGTCTTTTTCCGAAGGCATCTTCTCAGCTCCGCCCTCGCTCACCACGTGCGATTCGGTGGAGTTGATGTAGTGGATGAACTGGTAGGCGTTGACCGCGCCCACGCCCGAGCCGGTGGAAACATCGGTGGCGCTTCCGTGCATGCCGGAGCTGGCGGCCACCGCCTCGACGTTGTCCTGAAAGCGCAGCGTGGTTTTGGTTGCGCTCAACTCAGGCAGTTGGTCATATGTCTTGTTCACGTAGTCCGCGGTCTTGTCCAGCAAGGCCTTCTGCGCGGCCGCGTCGAGAGCCGGGGTGGTGGGCAGGTCGGCCGCGGGCGGCGGCAGCATGGCGCTGCGCGCTTCCAGCACGTAAATCTGCTCCGTGGAGAGCGGCCCGGGCACGTCGCCCGAAAGGCTGTTCATGGTGTTCAGAGTGAGCTGCTCGCTCAGCTCCACCTGCTTGAGCGCGGCGGCCACATCCGCATCCGTCTTATTCTGCTGATGCATCGAGGCCAGAGTGTCCTTCAACTCCTGCACTGTGATTTTTTTGGCGGACCACGCGGGCGCCGCCGCCAAAACCAGAACGAGTAACCATCCGAAACGCTTCATTCGCTTATTCCTCCGGAGATTCTGGGCGCAAACATTGTATCCATTTTGATCCGCGCCTGACTGTGACAACCTGCATAGGACGACCTGCATAGGGAAATTCCACTTTCATTGTGCGGCTCCCAGCGCGCCGGCGGGGATGGTGACCGAGCCCATACGTCCCGAATTCTCATCCACCACGAGCACGCGCAGAGAAGCCATGCCGGGCTGCATCTGGACAAACTGCTCAAACGGAATCCCGCCGGGCATCAGGCTCTGGTAAGTCGCGGACTTGAGCCGCAGCCCGAGCGTCTGCCCCTCGACCCGTGCGCGCAGTCCGGCGTCGTCGCGCTGGATGAAGAAGATGTCCAGCTTGTCCATCCAGCGGCCGGCCTGCTGCTGCAAACCCAGGTCGCCGGCGGCAATGTTGATCTTCAGGTTGTCTCCGGCGCTGGAGGGAGCGATGCTGGCCTTCACCGCAATCTCGCTCACATCCATGGGCCGCCACACCGCCTGCTGGAAGCGCTCCTTGAGGGTCGCCGGCTCCTTGTCAAACAGGTAGCCCGTGCGATAGCGCAGGCTGAGTCCGCGTCTCCCTGTGAGTTTGACGGTGAGGACGTGATATTGTCCGTCCGCCGGCCCCTGGGGCGCGAAACTCAGCATGTAGGTGTCGCGGCCATCCTCGACAATTCCCGACAGTGCCGCGGCCAGGTCGCCGGCCCGGCGGATGACGCGTCCCCCGGTGGCGGCGGCCAGCTGGCGGACCGGCCCCTGGACGGGGTGCAGGTCCTGGTCCATGGCGGCGGTGACGCGGCCGGGCGAGGTGCTGCGGGACACGATTTGTCCGCCCCCGAGGCTGGCGGTTTCAGCGGCGGCGGGGGTCAGTTGCACGTTCTGGTGCTGCAGGTCGGCGGTGATGGCGCCCGACTCCAGCTGCGACACATCGAACGGATAAACCGCCGCATGGGCGTCGTTCATGGCCTCCTGGGCGCGCAGGGCATAGCGGTCGATGACGGTTGGGCTCTTGTCGATGGCCACGGCCTGATCCTGCCAGTCGGCGAGGACGTTGTCGCTGGAGACCCAGACCAGGCTCTTGTGTCCGGGCAGGGCGGAAAGGTGGCGCGCGACCTGGGCAAGAATGATGAGCGAGGCGCGCGCCGGATTGCTGCCCATGGTGAGCAACTGCGGGTCGACCGGGGTGCTGGAGTCCGGCACCTCAGTGTGATTGCCGTTGACCGAGTTGAGGTCGGCGACGTTGTGCACTTCGTCGAAATGCTGCCGGTTGCGCGTCTCTTCGTCCTGCGCCTGCGAAACGGACTGGGCCGAGGGGGTGAGCTTCTGCAGGCGGGCAATCAGGGCGGCGTGATCGGTGGTGATCTCGTTGAGCACATGGAAGCCGAGGCTGGTCATGGAGTAAAGGCCCACCCGTTCGCCGGGAGCCAGCTTGCCCAGAAACTGGATCATCTGGCGGCGGGCGTTGTTCATGTCGTTCCATGCGATGTGGCTTTCGTCGATCAGCAGGATGGTGGCGCCGGCTTCGGAGGCGGGGGGCGCGGAGGCCGGTCCGGCCGCGTCGGGGGCGCGGTTGGAGAAAGTGCGCTGGGGAGCTTCGGCCTCGGGTGCGGCGGCTGGGGCAGCCTGCGCCTCGCCCGCGGCCTGGTTGAAGAAGCGAATCTCTTGCTTGCGGCCGTTGTCGTAGACCTCAAAGTTGCTGGCCTGCAGATCGTTGACCGGATGCCCCTTCTTGTCGTAGGCCACCACTCCCACGTCGACCAGCCGGGAGGTGACTTTGAGGGAATAGCTGCTCTGGGCGGGCTGGGGCGCGTTGGCCGGCTGGTCGGGAAGGGCGGCTGCGGGGCTGAGGGTGATTTCTGGAACTGCGGGCTCGGCGGGCGGCGGGGGAGGGCCTGCGGGCTCGATTGCCGCCGGTGAAGGAGCGCTTGACGCGGCCGCCTGAGAGGCTTGGGGGGCAGTGGCGGGTGCGGTTGTCTGCGGCGCCGGTTCTTGAGCAGCCGGCGGTGCGGAAGCCGTCTCGACGCCGGGACTCGGCGGAGACTGAGTGCCGGTCTGGACTGCCTCGGCCGCCGAGGCATTGGTCACGATGCGCATGGTGGTGCCCAGCCGGTGGTAGTTCGTAAAGGTCGTTTCGTTGATGAGCAGAACGGGCGCTTTGCCTGTTCCGCTCAGCGGGGATTCCCAGGCGGAGTCGTCGCCGGTGCCGTTGAGAGCCACCGACCGGGAGCCCGCGCCCCTGGCGGGAGCAGGCTCCAGAGAGATCGCAAGGCTGCGCACGGGGAGGATGAACTGCCGGTCGCCGATCGACACCGGTCCGTATTCCACCATTGTGCCAGCGCGCATCAGGGGATCGCCATTGCTCAGCTCGGCTTCGATGGTGATGCGCAGAACGGCTCCGGTGGCCGGGTCGATGGAGATGGAGCCGTGATAGCCCGGCGTCTCGGTGAACGTGTGGTACTGGTCTGCCCTGGGGATGTTGGCCATCTGCTGCGCAGAGCGACTCCGGCCGCTGTACCCGAACTGGACCCGGCCGGCGAGTTGCTGGTCGACGAGGCAACAGTAGCTGACGGCGTAGTGCGAGGCCGCCTTTGGCACCGAGTAGTGATAGACCGCGGCCAGTCCAGCCTCGGTCTGCTCCCAATGACTGAAGGCGACCTTACCTCGGGCCACGTCGGCAAGAACGACTGACAGCGCCGGTCCGAACTCGCCCCAGGTGCGCAGGCCGAGCTCCGGCGCGGATTTTTCACCGGCTGCGGTCTGCGCGGTGGGGTCCTGCACCTCTTTGCCGTCGCGGAAGGTGACCTCGCGCCGGACGGTTCCCGCCAGATGCAGCCCGGCGCGCACCGGCCAGTCGCCCTTGGCCAGCACCTGGGGGCTGTCGTCAAAGCGGTGGGTCACGCGGGTGACGAAGAAGTTGGGAAGACGCGGCCAGGTTTGCACCACGTATCCGCGCGCCGCATCCATCATGCGCTGCCGGGTGGCGGCGTCGGGCAGTGCGGTGGCGGGCAGTTCGCCGGCAGGAGGGTCAAGAAACGCCGACTGGTCGGCAAGGAGTTGGAGGGCCAGGGCGGTTCTGGGGCCGAGCATGAGGCGCGCGGCCAGGTGGCCGAGGGTGAGGTCCGTTAGCCGCTCGGTGAGCTCGAACTCGCCGACCTGGCGCGCAACCGGGGCGTCAGCGCGGTCGACCGCATTGTCCGCAGCCAGGGCCTCCTCCAGTTGCGCCACCGTCATGCGCCGGGAGGCGACGGCGGGAAGCGCGATGATCGCGATGAGTCCGAGGAGAATCAGCCTTCGCATTTCAACCCACCTGGCTTGCCCTTCTGGCCTGCCTGTCGCTGGCTGCCCTGTCTGCAGAGACGAAACCCGCGGCGCAAAAGCCTACAGGTTCCTGAGGAAAATCGTTTTTTTGCGCGCCTTCCGCCTCATGGAGCGGCGAAAGGGCAGGGAATCGCGCAGAAGAAACTTTACACATGCCGGGCAAGGCTCCACAAATCGGCGTGCTGACTGTTGGACGCTTTGAGCCCGCGGCGGCAAGCCTGTCTGCGCACCTTTGTGCCCGATCTTTTGTGGCCGTGTCTGTCTGCTAGAGTGAGATTGCCGGAGCGGAGACGGTGCTGCACAACTCCGGCATCGAGCGGCCCACAGAATGGCAAAGTTCAGGATTTTTAGAAAGACAGTGGGCAGCGACGAGGCTGTCGGCGGAGAGCCCGTGTTTGCGGAACTGACGCCTTTTCGCATCGAGCCCCGGTACGACTTCCGGGTGTGGGGCTACCGGGACCTGCGGCCCTGGTATGACCACGTTGCCGAGGGCGATCCGATCGGGGAGGTGTGGCTGACCGGCGACGATTGCCTGGTGGCGACCGGCGCGCATGCGGGCAAGACGCTGGGGCAGCTCTTCCACGAGGAGCACGAGGCCCTGCTGGGCAAGGAAGTCCCCTCGCCCGATTCACCCCTGCTCGTCAAAGTGATCTTCGCCCGTGAAAAGCTGAGCGTTCAGGTTCACCCCGACGACCGGATGGCGCAGAAGTACGGCGACCCGCGCGGCAAGACCGAGTGCTGGTATGTGTTGGCGGCCGAGGCGGGAGCGCAACTGGCGCTGGGGCTGAAGCCGGGCGTTACGCTGGACCAGGTGAGTGCGGGGATAGAGGACGGCACGCTGGAAGAGAGCCTGCGGGTGCTGCCCGTGGCGGCCGGCGAGATGATCTTTGTGGACGCCGGAACGGTTCACGCCATCTGGCCGGGGTCGATCCTGCTGGAAACCCAGCAGAACTGCGATCTGACCTACCGCATGTACGACTACGGACGTCCCCGCGAACTGCACATTGAGAAATCTCTGGAGGCCACGCGGCTGGTGACCCGCGCAGGCCCGGTTCCGCCCAGGAGGCTGGGAGACCGGACGGTTCTGATTGAAGAGGAGTACTTTTGCGTGGAGCGGATTCCGGTGGAGGTGAGCCGGTCGAGCGACAGCCTGCGCGGCGGAGGCGAAGTGGGCCCCGGACTGGCGTACCTGTTTTCGGCCTCGGGGACGGGACGGCTTTCCAGTCCCTGCTTTGAGCCGGTCGATCTGCCGGAGCGAGGCATCGTGGCCGTGCCGGCGTCGTCGCCGCGGTTCGCCGTGCAGGACATGGGCGGACTGGACCTGATCCGCATCTCGCCGCGCTGGCCGGGAAGACTGGCCTAAGCAGCGCCGCAGGTCTTCGGCGGCAGGTTGGGCTCACGCGCATCTGTGAGCGCCGTCATTTCCGCATTCCGCACCTGTTGGTGCACAATCAATAGCGTTATGAACTTCCGATTCGCAGTACCTGATTCTCTTCGCGCGGCCGTGGATGCGGCTGCCGCCGACTGGCAATCCAACGACAAGGTGAATCGCTTCTGGCAGAAGGACGCGCGCCTCTGGACTGGCCAGGGCGAGGAGAAATGGCTGGGCTGGATGGACATCGTCGAGCGCGGCCAAAAGGACCTGCCCGCGTTTGCCGCCCTGGCCGCCGACGTGCGGGCCGCGGGCTTCCAGTCCGTGCTGCTGCTGGGGATGGGCGGCTCCAGCCTGTGTCCTGAGGTGCTGGCGGTGACGTTCGGCCGGCAGGCGGGCTTTCCGGCGCTGCACATCGTGGACTCCACTGACCCCGAGCAGGTGAAGGCCGCGCGCGACAAGGTGAACCTAGCCGAGACGCTGGTGATTGTGGCGAGCAAATCCGGGTCCACCCTCGAGCCGAATGTGCTGAAGCAGTACTTTTTCGCGGAGATGGAGAAGGCCGTGGGCGCGGCGAAGGCGGGCAGCCACTTTCTGGCCATCACCGACCCCGGCTCCAAGCTGGAAAAAGTGGCCCGGGCGGACGGCTTCCGGCACATTTTTTACGGTGACCCGCAGATCGGCGGGCGCTACTCGGCGCTGTCGAACTTTGGCGTGGTGGCCGCCGCTGTGGCTGGCCTGGACACCGCGAAGCTGCTGACCGAGGCGGCCAAAGCCGCGGCGTCGGCCAGGAACGCGGCGACGGAGAATCCCGCCGTACAACTGGGCCTGATTCTCGGCTCCGCGGCCAACGCCGGGCGCGACAAGATCACGATTTTCACCTCGCCGGAGATCTACGATCTGGGCGCGTGGCTGGAGCAACTGATCGCCGAATCGACCGGCAAGCTGGGCAAGGGGATCACGCCGGTGGACCGCGAGGCCATCGCCGCGCCCCCGGTCTACGGCAACGACCGCATCTTTGCTTACATTCGCCTGAAGGGCACGGCTGACGCCAGCCTGGACGCCAAAGTGGCCGCTCTGGAAGCCGCCGGCCATCCGGTCGTTCACTTCGAGATCGCGGACCTGTACGAGATCTTCGGCCAGTTCTTTACCTGGGAGGTGGCCACGGCGGTCGCCGGCTCGGTGATGGGCATCGATCCGTTCAACCAGCCGGACGTGGAGTCGGCCAAAATCGAGGCCCGCGCCCTGACGGACGCTTACGAGCAGACCGGCGAACTGCCGGAGCAGGCGCCCTTGCTGGTGGGCTCGCTGGAGGGCCAGGAATTCGCCGTCTACGCAACCGACGCCTACGCCGCCACGCTCCGGGCATCCATTCGGACCGCGAGTCTGGGCGAGACGCTGGCGGGGTATCTGCGCGCGCATCTGGAGCAGATTCATGCCGGCGACTACTTTGCCGCGCTGGCGTTTCTGCCCATGTTTCCCGCGCACGAGGCGGTGATCCAGCGACTGCGCCACAAGGTGCGCGACGCCAAACGCGTGGCTACCTGCGTGGGTTTCGGGCCGCGCTTCCTGCACTCGACCGGCCAGGACTACAAGGGCGGGCCAAACACCGGAGTGTTTTTGCAGATCACCGCGGAGCACGCGACGGACGTCGCCATTCCGGGGCAGAAGTACAGCTTCGGGGTGGTCATCGATGCCCAGGCCGCCGGCGATCTGGCGGTGCTGGAGTCGCGCGGCCGCCGCGCATTGCGGGTTCATCTGGGCACCGATCTGGCGGAGGGGTTGAAGATGCTGGCCAAGGCCGTGGATGCGGCGCTGGCGTAAGACGCGGACGGCAGGGCCAGGGCAGGAGGTCAGCCAGAGAGCGCGCCTTGAAGGCGGCCGTTTGCGCCCGAGGTGTGGCTTTTGAGACCCGGGAATGCAGGCGCCCAACCGCAAATGCCGATGGGTGTTAGCATCAGAACTGACAGATGCATACAAAAAAACTGAAGATCATTCCCCTGGGTGGGTTGGGCGAGTTCGGCATGAACTGCCTGGCGCTGCGCTGGGAAGACGACATTATCGTGATCGACGCCGGATTGATGTTTCCGGAGTCGGAGTTGCTGGGCGTGGATATCGTGGTGCCGAATATCACTTACCTGGTTGAAAACAAAGCGCATGTGCGCGCCATCATCCTGACCCACGGCCACCAGGACCACATCGGCGGCCTGCCCTGGATTTTGAGCGAACTGAAGGTTCCGGTCTACGCCACCGAGTTCACCCTGGCCTACGTGGAGGGCAACCTCGAAGAGCACCAGTTGCTGGACGAGACCGAACTGATCGAGATCACGCCGAAGGAAAAGTTCACCGTCGGGCCGTTCACGATTGAGCCCATCCGGGTGACGCATTCGCTGGTGGATTGCGTGGCGCTGGCCATCGACACCCCGGTCGGGGTCGTGATTCACACAGGCGATTTCAAGATCGATCTCTCGCCGCTGGACGACAAGCCCTTTGACCTGCACACGTTTGCCGAGTATGGCAAGCGCGGCGTGCTGGCCCTCTTGCAGGACTCGACGAATGTGGAGCGGTCCGGCTACACGGCCAGTGAGCGGGCGGTTATACCGCGGCTGGATGAAATCTTTTCGCGCACCAAGAAGAAGCTGTTTTTCAGTTGCTTCTCCTCGTCCATCTTCCGCATTCGCATTGCGCTGGAACTGGCGCGCGCGCATGGGCGCAAGGTGGCGATCGTGGGCCGGTCGATGGTGGAGAGCTCGGAGATCGCGCAGGATCTGGGTTACATCGACATTCCGCAGGGACTGATTATCAACCCCAGCCAGATGCGCGACTACTCGCCGGAGCAGCTGATGGTGCTGATCAGCGGCACGCAGGGCGAGCCGATGAGCGCACTGAGCCGGGCCGCGGTGGACAACCACAAGCACGCGCATATCGACGCGGGCGACACCGTGATTCTGAGCTCGCGCATCATTCCCGGCAACGAGAAGAGCATCTTCCGCGTCATCGATCACCTCTACCGGCGCGAGGCCAACGTGATCTGCGACGACGGCTCGAGCGGCCTGATTCACGTCAGCGGCCACGGCAGCCAGGAGGAGCAGCGCCTGCTGATCAATCTGGTGCGGCCGAAGTTTTTTGTGCCCGTGCATGGCGACTACCGCTATCTGCGCCGCCACGCCCAGATCGCCATGGAAACCGGCGCGGTGGAACACGCCATCGTGATCGAGGACGGCGACGTGCTGGAGCTGGACAAGAAGGACGCGCGCAAGAAGGATAAGGTGACCGCCGGGCGGGTGCTCATCGATTCCGGCTCAACGACTGATGTGGTGGAAGACCTGGTGCTTCGCGACCGCCGCATCCTGTCGGAAGACGGCATCGTGCTGGTGGTCCTGGCCATCAACAAGCGCACCGGCAAGGTGGAGCGCTCGCCGGAGGTGGTGATGCGCGGATTTGGCGGCGCGGACGTGACCGAGCGGGCCCGCGAAGTGGTGCTGAAGACGCTAGACGGCCTGAGCGGCGAGGAGAAAACCGACTACGGAATGGTGAAAGAAAAAGTCCGCGTGGAACTGAAGCGGCTGATCCAGAAAACCACCGGACGGCGGCCGATGATCATGCCGGTGATTCTGGAGATCTGATCGCGGCATCCATCACGTGCCCACGAAAGCCGAATGTCCCAGGTCTCGATTTTGAGGCCTGGGAAACCACAAAGGCCGGCCAACAGGAAAGACGAAAAACTGAGCCCGCGCCACAAATGTAGAATCCCTCCATGTTCCGCTCAGTCCTCTTTCTCGCTCTATCCGCCACCCTCTTCGCCCCAGCCCTTTCCGCACAACCCCCCGTGCCCGATCAGCCTCAGGCCACCGTTCCGGCCTGTCTGGCCGCGGCCACGCTCGACCAGCTCCCGAAAGCTCTCGACGACGCCATCAGCGGCCCCGGCGACCGCGACCGAACCTGCCTGCGCCAACTGATGCTGCCCGATGTGCGGCTTGTGTTGATGGCTCGCGGCGCGGACGGGGCTGTGACGCCGCGCACGCTCTCGCTTGACGACTGGATTTCGGCCATGCAGCGGCGCGGGCCGACGCCGCTTTTCGAGCGGCAGGTGAAGGTGCGGACAGAGACGTATGGAGGGATCGCGCACCTGTGGAACACCTACGAGATTCGTCCGGCAGCCGACGCCAAAGCCACCAGCCGGGGCATCAACAGCATTCAAGCCATCTTTGACGGCCAACGGTGGCGGGTAGTGGAGGTGCTGTGGGAGGCGGAAGCTGCGACGGAACCCATTCCGGAGAGATACCTGCCATGAGCGGTTATTCACTGGTGACGGTTGAGGAGATACGCGCGGCAGCGGCGCGGATCGCGGGCATCGCGGTGAAGACGCCGCTGGTGGAGGCTGCCTTTCCCGGCCTCTCCGGCTACGGAACCCGCAAGAGAATCTGGCTGAAGGCCGAGAGCCTGCAGCCGATTGGGGCGTTCAAGATTCGCGGGGCGGCGAACAAGATTCTGCAGCTTACGCCGGAAGAAATCAGCCGCGGCGTCATCACCTACTCCAGCGGCAACCACGCGCAGGGGGTGGCGTATGCGGCGCGCGCGGTGGGCGCCAAAGCGGTGATCGTGATGCCGTCGAATGCGCCGGCCATCAAGCGCGCGGGGACTCTGGCGCTGGGCGCGGAGGTGGTGGATGTGGGCGTGGCCTCCAGCGAACGGCTGGCCAAGGCCGAAGAGCTGGTTCGCGCGCACGGCTATGTCGTGATTCCGCCCTACGACGACGAGCAGATCATTGCCGGGCAGGCGACGTGCGGGCTGGAGATTGCCGAAGAGCTGCCGGATGTGGACCTGGTGCTGACGCCGGTGTCAGGCGGCGGGCTATTGAGCGGCGTGGCCGCGGCGGTGAAGCAGTTGCGGCCTGAGGCGCGGGTTTTCGGCGTGGAGCCGGAGCTGGCCGGCGACACGGCGGAAAGTTTTCGCACCGGAAAGGTTGTCGAGTGGGCGGCGGAGCTGACCAGCCGGACGATTGCCGATGGTTTGCGCACGCAGAGCGTGGGCCGGCGCAACTTTGCCCACATTCAGGCGTTTGTGGAGGGCATTGTCACCGTGACGGAGGCGGAGATTCGCGCGGCGATGCGGGCGATTGTGGCCGTGGCGCGGCTGGTTCCCGAGCCCAGCGGGGCAGTGGCTGCGGCTGCGCTGCTCTTCCATGCGGCGGAGTTGCCCGCCTATCGCAAGGCCGTGGCCGTGGTGAGCGGCGGCAATGTCGCGCCGGAATTGCTGGCAGAAGTGCTTACCGGGAACGCTTTGTAACGTCGCTGCACTATGATTTCCTTTGTGATGAAACCTCGCATCTTGACCCTCCGGAGCCTGAGGCTCCGAAGCGCTGTTGCCCGCATCCTCGCCCTCGGCCTTGCGGTCGCTTGCGCCGCCCTGGGGGCGCAGGGAGAAAAGAAGCCGCAACTGGTGAAGCCCATGGCCGGACCGCGGGCAACGGCGCTGCGCGTGACCTGGCTGTACATTTCTCCCGATAAAAGCTCGCAGAAGGTGGACCGGGTGCAGATTGGCCGGGAGCTGGTGGTGGCCGAGAAGAGCGGCCCGTGGCTGCGCGTGTATGCCAACACGGACATCGAGGAGGAGCACCAGAGCGACACGCCCATCTTTGGCAGCAGCGATACGCCGCCGCCGATCTCCGGCTGGATGGAGGCCAAAGGGGTGGTGGTGGAGAACACGGCGAACGGCGACCAGGTGCTGATGGGCGCGGCGGCCAACCAGGAGGCGCTGGCCAGCGATCCGCGCGGCCCGGTGAATGCGGCCCGCAGCGCGCATCTGCTCTACCGGCGGCTGGCGGAGATGTTTCCCAACTCGCCGCTCGCTCCGGAGGCCGCGTGGCGCGCGGCGGACATTCTGTGGCAGATTCAGAAGGCCGATCTGGGCTCGCTGCCCTCGGCCAAGGAGCGCGATCCCTACCTGCGCGAGCAGATGGACGAGGAGAGTCTGAAAAATGTGATCAAGTTCTATCCGCACACGCGCTGGGCCGATCTGGCGGACTTCGACCTGATCGACAACAAGCTATGCGGCGATTGGCAGGGCTCGCCCAAGTGTCCCGCGAAGGAAGCGGAGATTTATGAAAAGTACGCGGCAGAGCACCCCGACAGCCCGCGCGCGGCCAGAGCGCTTTACGAGGCGGTCTACCGCGAGGCGGTGATCGCGGACATGTATGGCGCCGATGGGAGCGACAAGAAACAGGAAGATGCCCGCGACCACGCCCGCGAACTGGCGGCGCAGTTGAAGGACAAGTTTCCGCAATCGGATTTCGCCTGGCGGGCCGCGGCGCTCGTGTTCAAATTGAACCAGGGTGTCCCTGTTTACGGCATCGAACGCGAGTAGGCTGCCCTGAATCGCTTGTATTACTTCGCGCACAACACAGCTTCACATCGGAGGCTTTTTGAACCCTTACCTTCAGTCTGTCTTGTTGGGCATTATGGAAGGCTTGACCGAGTTTTTGCCGGTCAGCTCGACGGCGCACCTGCGCATTACCGAAGCGTTGATGAAGATTCCGCTGGTGGACGCGTACTGGACGATGTACACCATCGTCATTCAGGCGGGCGCGATCCTGGCCTTGCTGCTGCTGTATCTGGCGCGCATCGTGGGGTTCCTTCGCACCTTTCCCGAGGGAGAAAACGGCGACCGCAACTGGCTGACGCATCCCCTGTCGCTGACGCTGATCGCCTTTGCGTGCACCTCGGTGCCCGCGTTGCTGCTGAAGAAATGGAGCGACAGGAATCTGGACAGCCTGACGGCGATCGCGCTGGCGCTGCTGATTGGCGGCGTGGTGATGTGGGTTGTGGATGCCTGGTATTCCCGCCAGGACGCGACCACGACGCATGTGGAAGAGATGGGGCTGGGGCAATCGATCTGGATCGGACTTTGTCAGGCGCTGTCGGCCATCTTCCCTGGAGTGTCGCGCTCCATGTCCACCATTGCGGCGGGGCAGATTGCGGGCCTCGACCGGCCCTCGGCGCTGGAGTTCAGCTTTCTGCTTTCGATTCCCACCATGCTGGCCGCTACGGGCTATGACCTGGTGAAGGAGATCCACACCGGCCGGGCGGCCGGGGCTACCGCAGCCGCCGCGCATGTGGTGATGAGCCCCGAACGCTGGGTGGTGCTGGCGATCGGCTTTGTTGTGTCGTTCATCGTGGCTCTGGGCGTGGTGGAGTGGTTCCTGATGTGGGTGCGCCGGCATGGCTTCACGGTCTTCGCCGTTTACCGCATCGTGCTGGGCGTGGCGCTGCTGCTGTTTGGTAACCGGTACATCGGCGGCTGACCGGCTGCGGCAACTGAGTCCCCGGCGGGGGTTTGCAGCAAGGTTCCCCCTGCCTTGTTTTGCGCGGAATCGGACTCAGCGGCAGGGATAATAGAAGCTGCTCTGGGATTTCTCGTCCGCCCTGGCGGCTTGTTCGCGTCGATTGCGGCGGCCAGGCAGCGGAGGCGTCCCCATCATGAAGCCCATTCCGATTGTTCTGTCGCCGACGCGCAGCCGCGCCCTGAACGTGTTTCTGGGGCTTCT
This sequence comes from uncultured Acidobacteriaceae bacterium, assembly GCA_963716385.1. Classification (GTDB taxonomy): domain Bacteria; phylum Acidobacteriota; class Terriglobia; order Terriglobales; family Acidobacteriaceae; genus Telmatobacter. The sequence continues at coordinate 3,023,410 of OY970305.1, read as the reverse complement.
GCTGGCACTCGTCTCGCTTCTCCTTTTTCTCGCCCTGGCCACGTATCACCCAGCGGATCCCTCGCTGAATACAGCCACGGATGCGGCGCTGCCCCATGCCGTGCACAACTGGGCCGGCCTGTTTGGCGCGTATCTGAGCGACCTTTTGCTGCAGTCGTTGGGCGTGACCGCCTTCCTGCTGCCGCTGTGGCTGGGCGCGTTGGGCTGGGGCTGGATGCGCTCGCGCACGGGCGGGTCGGCGTGGCTTCGGTGGGCGGGTTGCGCGCTGGCCGTGGTGTTTATGCCCGCCGTCTTTGGACTGCTGCCCTGGCACTGGCGCTGGCTTCATGCGGTGCCGGTGGAGGGCGTCGTGGGGCGGCTGATCGCTGGCCTGCTGGTGGTCTATCTCAACCTGCAGGGCGCATGGCTGGTGGCCGCGGTGCTGGCTGGCGCGGGAATCTATTTTGCCTCGGCGGTCAGCTTCTGGGCCATCAAGCAAGGCATTGAGGACCGCTGGATTCAGATGATTTCCTTGAACGACCGCTGGCGGAACTGGCGCGAGGAACGCGCCGAACGGAAGGCCGAGCACGAGGCCGAGCGCGCCGCACAGGAGTCGCCGGGGCCGGACCAGCGTCTTTTTTTGGGAGCCATGGGCGGGGCCACGGAAGCGGGGCCCGAGGCGCAGGCCAAGCGGCCCAGCCGCCTGGCTTCGCTTTTCGGCCGGCGCGAGCGCCCCTTTGAAACGGACCCGGTGGACGAGATTCCCGCCTATCAGCGAGCCGTCGCACAGCCCGCCGAGGCGCAGGTTCCGGTGGAGACGTCCGGGCGCCGGACAAGCATCTGGGAGCGCACGGTGGCGGAATCGGCTCCCACGGGGGCTGTGCCCGCAGCGACGGCCAATCCGCAGGCTGCGCCGCGCCCCGTTGCCATGTGGCCTGCCCGCGCGGCCTTTGAGCCGGCCCCGGCGCCGGCCGCGCCACAGCAGGGCCCGGCGGAGATTGCCATTCACGAGCGCGCCGATGCCGAGACGCGCAGTGTGACGGTTGCTCCCAAGAATGTGAGCGGCTTCAAGCTGCCCTCGAGCACGCTGCTGAACGCCGGGACGGGCCCGCAGGCGGTGCGCGAGGACGAGTTGCGCGAGGAAGCCAAGGTACTGGTGAAAAAATGCGCCGAGTTCGACGTGACGGGCCAGGTGGTGCAGATCAACCCCGGGCCGATGGTGACCACGTACGAGTTCAAGCCCGAGGCGGGCGTCAAATACAGCCGCGTGACCGGTCTGGCCGAGGATCTCTGCCTGGCCATGCGGGCGGAGAGCATTTTGATCGAGCGCATGGCCGGCAAGAGCACGGTCGGCATCCAGGTACCCAACCATGAGCGCGAAACCATCCACCTGCGCGACGTGCTGGAGTCGGAGACCTTTGCCAAGGCCAAGTCGCGGCTGACGCTGGCCATGGGCAAGGACATCAACGGGCGCATCGTCACGGCCGATCTGTCCTCGATGCCGCATGTGCTGATCGCGGGCTCGACGGGCTCGGGCAAATCGGTGGCCATCAACGCGATGATCATGAGCCTGCTGTTCCGCACCACGCCCGCGCAGGTGCGGCTGATTCTGGTGGACCCGAAGCGCGTGGAACTGGGCATGTACGAGGGCGTTCCGCATCTTTTCACGCCCATCATTACCGAACCCAAGCTGGCGGCCAACGCGCTGCGCAACGCGGTGCGGGAGATGGAGCGGCGGCTGAAGCTGCTGGCCAGCCGCAGCGTGCGCAATATTGATCAATACAACAAGCTGTTCGAATCGGCGATGCCTTCGCTGTTCGACGACGGCGAGGACGAGGAACCGCTGCCCTACATCGTCATCATCATCGATGAGCTGGCCGACCTGATGATGCTGGATCGTTCCAACGTCGAGGAATCCATCACGCGTCTGGCGCAGATGGCGCGGGCCGTGGGCATTCACCTGATTCTGGCCACGCAGCGGCCCAGCGTGGACGTGATTACCGGCCTCATCAAGGCCAACATTCCCACGCGCATCAGTTTCCGGCTGGCGACGAAGGTCGACTCGCGGACGATCCTGGACACGAACGGGGCCGAGGCGCTGCTGGGGCGCGGCGACATGCTTTTTCTGCCGCCGGGAACCAGCCGGCTGATGCGCCTGCACGCACCATACGTGAGCGAAAAGGAGACGGCGGCGGTGGTCTCGTTCTGGAAAGACCAGGGGCAGGCCGAGTACGTTGAGGGCTTTCTGGAGTCGCCCAGGGACGAGCGCCCCGGCGTGGAAGGCTCGAACGCCGATCCGGACGAGAACGATCCGCTGTTTGACGACGCGGTGCGGCTGGTCTTTGAATTCGGCAAGGCGTCGACGTCGCTGCTGCAACGCAGGCTGCGCATCGGTTACGGCCGCGCGGCCCATTTGATTGACTTGATGGAGCGGGACGGGCTGGTCGGCCCTGCCGACGGCTCCCGTCCGCGCGAGTTGCTGAAGGCGCCCGGCTGGTTGCACGAGGTTTCGGTTTCGAACGAGTGAGGGCGATGGCGGCTGGGCCACGGAAGGACTGAAGCGATGCTTGGCATGGGTGCGGACCGCGACCTTCCAACCGTTCTGCTGATCGACGACGATATGATCAGCCGCGAGGTGATCGCGACCCTGCTGACGCTGAGCGGCTATATGTTGCACACCGCGGCCAGCGGCGTGGAGTCGCTGGGGATGCTGGAGACCGATCAGTGCGTGCCGCAGGTGATCCTGGTGGATGTGCAGATGCCGGGCCTCAACGGGTTGTCGCTGATCGAAGAGCTGCGCGCGCGCAGCGCGGCAACCATCTACGCCATCAGCGCCAGTTGCCCGTCAGACGACCTGAAGGCGGCTGTGGACGGCTTTCTGCTGAAGCCCTTCGGCACAGAGGCTCTGCAGAAGCTGTTAGAGAAGCACGGCCCGAAGCCGGCTGAGGCGGTTGCAGAGGGAACCGAGCCGGTCTTGAGCGCGGAGGTCGTGGCCCAGTTCAGGCAGATCATGCCGGAGTCCGGCGTGCGCGAAGTCTATACCGCTGTGGCCTTGGACCTGAGGAAGCGGAGCCTTGCTCTGGAGACGGCCATCGCCCTGGGCAATGCCGCCGAGGTGCGCCGCATCGGGCACTCCATCAAGGGCGGCTGCGGCATGGCGGGAGCGCGGCAGGCGGCGCGGCTGGGCGCACTTCTGGAGGCGGAGAGTGACCAACTGAGTAACTCTGCGGCGGTGCTGCGGAATTTGCATGCGGCTATCCATAACCTGGAGCGTATGCTTGAGTTAGAATTTCCTGCGTAGGCAGCGCGGGCAGTTATCCGGCGTAACAGCAGAGCGCGGGCAGCGCCGGAGCACAGATAGCTTTGCCACCCTGCTTTGCTGTTGGAAGTAGCCTATGGGAGGTTAGCCATTCAAGTGGATAAACCCATCCGAATCGTATTGGCGGACGACCATCCCGTGGTTCGCATCGGCGTGCGTAATATGCTGACCGCGCAGGAGGGTCTGGAAGTCGTGGGTGAGGCCGACGACGGCGATGAGGCCATCACGCAGACGGTTGAGCTTCAGCCGGACATTCTGCTGCTGGACGTGGCGATGCCGCGCCTGCCTGGCCTGGAGGCGATGCGGGCGATCATGAAGGGCTCGCCCACGGTGAAGATTCTTCTCCTTACCTCCACCATCACCACACAGCAGATTATCGAGGCGCTGCACATCGGAGCCCGTGGGATTGTGTTGAAGGACGCGCTGGCCGGGCACCTGAAGACTGCGATCCGCACCGTGTGCGCGGGCGACTACTGGATCGGCGGCAAGCGCGTGATCAACCTGGTTTCGGCGCTCCACGACCTGATGCAGCAGGCCGCGCCGCCGCCGCACAAGACCTACGGCCTGACTCCGCGCGAGGCCGAGGTTCTGGGCTGCATCGTGGAAGGGTGCAGCAACCGCGATATCGCCAAGCAGTTCGGTCTGAGCGAAGAAACGGTCAAGCGTCACTTGTCGAACATCTTTGACAAGACCGGTGTTTCGACGCGCCTGGAACTGGCGCTGTTCGCCATTGCGCACCACATGGTCGCGCCGCAGTAAGGCGTGCTGCAGTGCGTCCGGGCACACGGGAGCAGCTTCCTCACTTCACCTGAAGTCCTGGCATGTGGGCCTGCGGCGCGGCCGCGCACTCATTGCTACGCGTGTGGATGGATGACCAGCAACCGTCCGCGGAGGAGTGGGAAAGAACGGGCAGACTTGGATTGAAGATCGGGGAGTTTTGCGCATGAGGATTGCTTTTCTTGGTCTGGGCAAGATGGGCTCGCCCATGGCGCGGCGTCTTTTGGCCGCCGGACACGAAGTGACGGTTTGGAATCGCACGGGCCAGCGGGCCGAGGGGCTGGCCGCGCAGGGCGCCACGGTGGCAGCCACTCCCGGCGAGGCTGCGCACACTGCCTCGGCGGTGCTGACGATGCTCTTTGACGACGCGGCGCACGAGGAAGTCCTGTTTGGCGCGGACGGAGCGCTGGACGCGCTTGAGCCCGGCGCGCTGCACATTTCTCTCAGCACCATCAGCGTTGCGCTCTCTGAGCGGTTGACCGCCGAGCACGCCCGCCTCGGCCAGGCGTTTGTGGCGGCGCCTGTCTTCGGCCGGCCCAACGTGGCAGAAGAGGGACGGCTATGGATTGTGGTTGCAGGCGCGGACGCGGCCGTGGCCCAGGCGCGCCCGCTGCTGGAACCGCTGGCGCGGGGCATTTCCGTTGTGGGAAGCGAGCCGCGCCAGGCGCATGCGCTCAAACTGGGCGGCAACTTTCTTATCAGCGCTATGATTCACTCGCTCAGCGAAGCCTTTGTGTATGCGGAGGCGCAGGGCATTGAGCCGGAGGCGTTTCTTAATGCGGTGAACAGCGCGCTGTTTCAGTCGCCGTTCTACGCGGCCTATGGCAACGTGATGCTGCACCCGCCCGAGCAGGTGGGCGCCACGATTGTGCTGGGCGCCAAAGACCTTCGCCTGCTGCGCGAGGCCGCGGCCAGCCGCCACGCGCGCCTGAGCCTGGCCGACAGCATGGCGGAAATCTTTGCGCAGGCGGAGCAGGCCGGGCTGGGAGGGATGGACTGGGCCGTGGGCCAGTACCGCATGGCGCAGAGGCGTGGCGCGCCGGAGGAGTGAAGCAGGGTCACCCCACCCTTTCCGCAAAGGACGCGGAACGGATGGGGCACCCCGCAGCGAGCAGGCGTGGCTCCCATCACGTTGCCGTGGCAGGAATTTGTTTAGGATAGTGGCATGAATCTGGAGGGAAAGATCGTCTTCATCACCGGGGCCAGCGGCGGCATTGGCGCAGCCACGGCACTGGCCTTCGCGGGCGAGGGGGCGCGGCTGCTGCTGGCCGCCCGTCGCGCGGGAAAACTGGCCGAAGTGGCCTCGCGCGCCATGGAGCGGGGCGCGGCCGCCGTGCACTCCTTCGGCCTGGACGTGCGCGACCACCGCGCCGTGCAACAGACGATCGACGACCTGCCGCCGGAGTGGGCGGAGATCGACATCCTGGTCAACAACGCCGGTCTCAGCCGCGGCCTGGACAAGCTCTATATGGGCAAGATTCAGGACTGGGAAGAGATGATCGACACCAACGTGAAGGGGTTGCTTTTTGTGACTCGCGCGGTGGTGCCGGGCATGGTGGTGCGGGGGCGCGGCCACGTCATCAACCTGGGCTCCACGGCGGGCGAGCTCACTTACCCCAACGGCGCGGTCTACTGCGCCAGCAAGGCGGCCGAGCGGGCCATCAATGACGGCTTGCGCCAGGATGTGCTGGGAACACCGGTGCGGGTGACGAGCGTGGATCCCGGCATGGTGGAGACAGATTTCAGCCTGGTGCGCTTCCGCGGCGACTCGGACCGCGCCGCCAAGGTCTACAAGGGCGTCGAGCCGCTGAAGCCGGAGGACGTGGCAGATGTGATTGTCTGGGCCGCCAGCCGTCCGGCGCACGTCAATATTGCGCGCGTGCTTTTGACGCCCGTGCAGCAGGCGAACTCATTGCTTTTTTCGCGCAGCGAGTAACCGGCCAGGCAGGCAAGGCCTGCCATCGCCTGAACTTAGCCCAATTTCACGATCTGTGCCTCGATCTGCGTCAGAGCTGCTTCGAGGGCGGCCCGGCGGGCGGGGTGAGACGTTTTTTGCGACAGAATATTTTCGCGTTGCAGGTTCAGTGCCTGCTTTTGGCGCTCCCGCTCGGCGCGCTTCTGTTCCGCGAGACGCCGCGCCTCCTCGCTCACAAAGCCGTTGCCGGATTTTACGTCCGGTTGCTGTGAGATATTCGCCATCTGCTCCTCCACGGATTTACTTTCCCAACCACGAGCCATATCTTCATTTTACGAGGGCATTGCGGCGCGATGTCCCGTAGATTGACCTGCTGGCCCAAGGGCGAGCTGGAGGTTGGAATATGCGTGTCTGGCAGATTTCGGCGTTTGGCGTTGATTCTTTGGAGTTTACGGAGCGGCCTACCCCTGGTCCTGGGCGGGGTGAAGTGCTGGTCAAAATACATGCGATTTCTTTCAATTATCGCGATCTGCTCATGGTCAAGGGCCTCTACAACCCCAAACTGAAGCTGCCGCGCATCCCCTGCTCCGACGGAGCAGGGGAAGTGGCGGCGGTGGGCGAGGGCGTGACGGCATGGAAGCCCGGCGACCGGGTGGCCGGCATCTTTATGCAGAACTGGCTGGATGGCCCTCCTGCGCCGGCCAAAACCGCAGGCGCTCTGGGCGGCGATCTGGACGGGATGTTGGCCGAGTATGTGGTCCTCCGGGAGACCGGGCTGGTCGCAGCGCCTGAGCACCTGGGCTTTGAGGAAGCCGCTACGCTGCCTTGCGCCGCGGTCACGGCCTGGAACGCGATGGGCGCCGGGGGACTGAGGCCGGGAGCGACGGTGCTGATGCAGGGGACGGGCGGGGTTTCGATCTTTGCCCTGCAATTTGCGCGGCTGATGGGGCTGCGGGTGCTGGGGATCTCGGGCAGCGACGAGAAACTGGAAAGGGCCCGCGCACTGGGCCTGGACGCAGGCCTGAACTATCGCGAGACCCCGGACTGGGACCGCTGGGTACTGGAGCAGACCGGCGGCGAGGGGGTGGATCTGGTGGTGGAAGTGGGCGGTCTGGGCACGCTCGCCCGCTCCCTGCGCGCCCTGCGAATGGGCGGGGTCATCGCGCAGATTGGCGTGCTTTCGGGGCCGGCTGAGCCCCTGCCCCTGCCCCTGATCCTGCACAAACAGGCGCGCATACAGGGGATTTACGTCGGCTCGCGGCATGACTTTGTGGCGATGAACAAGGCTCTGGCACTGGCCGAGATGCGTCCGGTGGTCGAGAGCTTTCTCTGGAGCCAGGCCCGCGCGGTTCTTGGCCGCATGGAGGAAGCCAGCCACTTCGGCAAGCTGGCGCTGACGGTGGGGTGAGGGCTGAAGCCCGGGACTCGGAGGCTGAGCCGGCGCGCGCGACGCGGAGTGGAAGGCGATGGTTCAGCGGCGTGCCACACGATGAATGCGCCATAACAGTGCGACTTATCGAGGGGCATGCAGAGAATTGTCTTCCCGGCAGCGGCTTCAGCGCGCGCTGGCCCTGGCGATTGCCAGACCGGCAATCAAAGGGTCAGGCGCACTTTTGCGCAGACTCCGTCCGTCACAAATTCCCGCCCGAAATATTCGAGTTGCTGTATCCTTCGGGTTGAGATCCTGACCCACGATGTAGACCGTGGAGATTCGCTGAATAACACGCAATCATCTGTCTCGGCCTGCTTTATGTAGCCATCGACTAATGCCGGACCTTTTGAGCGGCGGACAGATTTTAGGAAATCGACAGATGCCCTTCCGTCTCTGAAACGCGCACGGTAGTATCTGCCTATATGCAAGACCATGTCATTCAGTTTCATTCTTCTCTCCTTTGAAGACTTCAGTCAACGACTGGAGGCCTTCACGAGTTGCACGTGTCGTGCCATTGTTTTTTTGCGCGTGAATTCTTAGAAATCGCTCATTTAAGAGGGAGAGAGACTGCGGAACATGTAAACATTCGTATACAAAAGCGGGGTCTGCGATGACCTACCACTATACATGACACCAAGGTTGTAGATATCCCATGAAAGTGGCAGATGAATCGGCCGGCGGCATGAATGACAGGCTGGATGCGGGGAATAAGTCGAAAGATCCATGAGCGGATATTGAAGAAGATTCGACCCAGGCCGGCGCGGCTTAAATTAGAGAATGACAAGTTAGCTCTTGAAGACATGAAGTTATTCACCGACGACTCCTGCGTTCCCTTTTTGATTTCCACTAATTAGGGGGTGTTCAAGCGCGTGGCTTCTCCTGCCGAGGAGGGGCGCTGCCCCTTTGTCCTCTATCTGCCAGTGTGCGCCACCGGAGGGCAATCTTCTGCAATGCCACCTGTGGGGTGTGATCTGCCTTCGGGCCAGGTGGTGGACATATGCCTGAGGAAAGCGTGGTCCCCCCTTGAATCAAAGAGCGATTCACGGGGCACCCGGCATAAGGCAGCGGCCGGCATGATCTGGATTCCATTCTGGTCGCGCGAAGAGGAAGGCTGGGACAACCGGGGACCGTGTCGATTCTGTGCAACTAAACGTTTCACGGACGATGGCCGATGAGCGTCACAACGGAATGGAGGGCGTGCAATGGCTCAGCGCCTGGATGAATGGTGGGTGATCGTTGAAACCAATAAACAGCAGTTTGCGGTGGCGGCGAAGGATGTGCGTGAGATTGTGGCGTTGCCCGACGTCACGGCCGTTCCCCACTGCCGTCCGCAAAACCGCGGGGTCATGAATCTGCGTGGCCGCGTGATACCGCTGTTCGACATGCGCAAGCAGTTTGGCTGGCAGTCGGTACCGGAGGAGTTAGAGGACTTTTGCAAGCTGATGAGCCAACGCGAACAAGATCATCTGAATTGGCTTAAAGAGTTGGAGAAGTCTGTCGTGGAAGGTACGGAGTTCCGGCTGGCAAAGGACCCTCACCTGTGCGCATTCGGGAAGTGGTATTACTCATATCACTCGGAATCGCCATGGGTTACAGCACTGCTGCGGAAGTTTGAATCACCGCACAACAAGATTCATGCGCTTGCCGCCTCAGTTGACGAGATGGTGCGGAACGGAAATAGCGAGGAGGCGCTGCAGCTGATTGAGAGTGAGCGCAATGGGACGCTACAGGAGATGATGTCACTGTTTCATCAGCTCAGGGAACTCATGCGGGAAACCGTGAAGGAACTCGCCATGGTGATCTCCCAGGCCCAGGGAGCTTTTGCCATTTCAGTGGATCGGGCAGTCGCAGTCGAGCGTGTCATACCGGACATGATCAAAGACGTGCAGGCGGATCCAGCCGCTGTGGGGGGCGGAGTTGTGAATCGAGCGGTCCAACGCAGTTCCACCGGCGCGCTGGCGATGATCCTGGAGCCCGATGTGTTCTTGCACTAGCATCGCCGACGTGCCTTCGCAGGAACTCTTCCAGCGAGCACGATTGATCCGGCGCGATTGGGTGGGCGCCAAACTCTGCTGAAGATGACAGCTTTGTGGTGGTTCATTTTTGTGGTGGTTCATTCCTTTCGGGCCGAATCAATCAGGATCTTCGAGACCGGCGGCAGAGGATCTGAAGCAGAGTCCAGGTCCTCGCATTGAAGCAACGAACCGGCTCTGTCCGGTGGATAATTCCGAACATCTTAAAAGCAGTTGGCGGGGAGACCGTGCCGGGGCACGGCTCCGTGTTGGTCGCGTTGATTTGAGGGTCCTGGCTTCGGATTCCAGTGTTTCCGAAGATGCGCGAGCCGATGGCGTGGGCGTCGGATGGGTTAACCTTGATGCCTGGGGCGCGTCGAAACAGAGTGCCCGCCAAGACCCTGAAGAAAGCCGGACGAGCCTTGCCGCTTGCCATGCAAATCACGACGGAAGTGTCAGTTGAGGGCTCCAGTGAGGGCTCCGGGCCTTTGGGCCTTCGGGTGCGCGGGATTGCGGCTCGCGGGGTTTCGGCGCTGGCGGCTGTGGCGCTGGCCGCGCTTGCGGGGTGCGGCGGCGGCCCGGTGACGGCGGGCTCCGCGCATGGCGTGTTTTCCATCTCGACGGGCACGGCCTCGATTGACACCAACTGCACCGGCTGCAATGCGACCAATGCCAAGGGCAGCCCTGTGCACCGGTTTGCCGCGACGCGGGCGGACGGTGGAGCGGCAGACGTGACGTGGTCGGTGGCGGGCGGCGACGCGAGCGCCGGAGCGGGCACGATCAGCGCGACCGGCCAGTACACGCCGCCCAGCTACCTGACGGCCGACCAGGTGGCGGTGGTGGTGACGGCGGCGCTGAAAGACAATCCCAGCGCGCGGGCGAGCGTCGTGCTGAGGGTGACGCCGGGCTTTCTGCAACCGCTGACGCCGGAGAACGCGGCGCTGGGGGCGGGGGGGACGGTGACCATCCGCGGCACCCTGGCCGAGGCGGGCGGCGCGACCGGCATCCACTTTGCGCTGGCGGATGGGGCGACGGGCGAGGGGGGCGGGCAGGGGTCGCTGAGCGCGCCGGGCTGCCAGCGATCGAGCACGAGTTTTACATCGTGCACAGTGACTTACACCGCGCCGGCCACGCTTGCGGCGACGGGAGTGACCTACGTGGTGGCGACGGCGGGCGTGTCAGCGGCGAAGACGAGGGCCGAGGTGCTGCTGAACACGGCGGGCGTGGCGAGTAATCCGGCCAGCCACCAGGGGGAGTTGCCTTGGCCGATGCAGCTGGGCAGCTCGGGGGGCAATAACAACGACTTTGATTTGAGCGGCAACACGATTGCGGACTGCTGCAGCGGGACGCTGGGCGCGCTGATCGAGGACGGCAGCGGGCGGCAATACCTGCTGAGTAACAACCATGTGCTGGCGCGGAGCGACCAGGCCGCGGTGGGCGACGCGATCGTCGAGCCGGGGCTGATCGACAACAACTGCACTCCCAACGGTGAGGGCGCGGGCACGGCGCCGGTGGGCTCGCTGACGGGGTGGCTGCCGCTGCGCTCGAACCTGACGAATGCAGACGCGGCGATTGCGCAGGTGGCGTCGCGCAGCGTGGATCCGACGGGGAGCATTCTGGAACTGGGCGGGCGACAGGCGGACGGCACGCTGGCCTCCGCACCGCCGGGCATCTCGTCGACAGGGGGCAAGGGCGAGGCGGCCACGCTTGAACTGCGCGTGGCGAAGAGCGGGCGGACGACCGGGCTAACGTGCGGCGGCGTTTCGGCGATGAGCGTGGACGTTGCGGTGGATTATTACCGGGATTGCGCGGAGACCAAGTCCTACATGACCAAGATTTTCACCAATCAGCTGGGCGTCAGCGGCAACCGCTTCAGCGATGCGGGCGACTCGGGTGCTCTGGTGGTGGATGCCGCCAATGCGGAGCCGGTCGGGCTCTACTTTGCGGGCGGAGTGGATGCCGCAGGGGTGAGCCAGGGGATCGCGAACCCGGTGGGCGACGTGTTGGGCGAGCTGAGCGCGCAGGTGGGAGGCGGCACGAACTATACGTTTGTGGGTGCGGCCGATCATGCGGTGAGTTGCCTGAGCTATGGCGACAGCACGGTGGGAACGGCGCAGGGGCGCGCGCTGAGCGATGCGGAGATTGCGCGGGTGCAGCCGGCGCTGGCCGCGGCCCGGATGCTGGTGAACCCCTCGGCCGGCATTCTTGGCGTGGCTATGGGCAAGAGCAGCGACCATCCGGGGGAGGCCGCGGTGATTGTCTACGTGGATGAGAATGCGCAGGCGACGGTGCCGGCGACGGTGAATGGGGTGCGCACGCTGGTGATCGGGAGCAGCGCGCGCGCCGTGGCCTTTGGGGCGGCGCCCATGGCCAATCCGGCTGCGGGCGCGGTGGCGCCGGCGGCTGCGGCGCTCAGCCATGCGGTCGCGATCAAGCGGCAGGTGGCACGCGGGCTGATGCAGGATGCGGCGTTCTTCGGCGTGGGCGTGGGGCAGAGCCTGGACAATCCCAGGGAGGCCGCGCTGGTGATTTATGTGGACCGCAGGCGGGTTCCCGCCGAGCTGCCGCAGACGGTGGACGGGCTGCGCACTCGCTACATCGTGATGGACCGGCTGCATGTCACGCGGTCGTATGCGGCTCCGCTGGCCGCGCAGCGGCACTGCCTGCCACATGCGGCGGCGAGCTTTGACCCGGCCAGCTTGATGCGGCCGCGGAGTTTGACGCTGTTCTGACGCGCGCTGGCCCTGTGAACCCGGCTTTCATGTCCGCGGCGTCATGGATACTTGATGCAGGACGTGCGCCCATGTCTGGAATCCGCTTCTTCATTCTCGGCCTTGCACTCGCGGTCCCGATCCGCGGGATGACGGCGTCTGCGGCGCCCTCTGAGCCGGTGGTGGCCGGTTATGTTTTCCCGCGGAATGGAGTGCTGCAGGCGGGGCAGATCGATCCCCACGGCTTGACCCGTATCAATTACGCCTTTGCCCGCATTGCGGAGGGCCGCATGGTTGCCGGGCTTGCCGCGGACGCCGGGAACTTGGCGCAGCTGACCGCGCTCCGGCGGGAGAACCCCTCGCTCACGGTGCTCATCTCTGTGGGCGGATGGCTGGGGTCGGCCGATTTCTCCGATGTCGCGCGGACGGAGCAGAGCAGGCAGGTCTTTGTGGGGAGCGTGATGGATTTCCTGAAGCTCCACGACCTGGACGGGCTGGATGTGGACTGGGAGTACCCCGGCATGGCCGGAGCCGGCCATCTTTTTCGGAGTGAAGACAAGCAAAACTTCACTCTTTTGCTGAAAGAGTTGCGCGAGCGATTCAACCAGGAAACGAAAGTGACTCACAGGAGGCTCTATCTGACCATCGCGGCCGGAGCCTCCGACGAGTATCTCGCGCATACCGAGATGGGGAAGGTTCAGAAGTATGTGGATGCAGTCAATCTGATGACTTATGACTATTACGAGGCAGGTTCCGATGCTCTAACTGGGAATCATGCTCCGCTGTTTACAAATCCTGAGGATCCAGAGAAGGTTTCGGCAGATGCGTCGGTGCTGGCGTTTGAAAAGGCCGGGGTGCCGGCGGCGAAGATCATTCTCGGCATTCCATTCTATGGCCGCATGTGGGGAGACGTCGCGAACGTCCATCACGGGCTGTTCCAGGCCGGCAGGCCGGTGCCGGACAGTTATGCGCCGTACAGCCGCATTGTGGAGACGATGCTGAACCATGGGTTCACGCGCTACTGGGATTCCGCCGCATCTGTCCCGTACTTATACAGCGAAGAGAAGCACATCTTTGTGTCGTACGAAGATCCGGAATCGATTGCCGCCAAGTGTAACTATGTTCTGAGGCACAAACTCGGAGGAGTTATGTTCTGGAGCTACTTTGACGACACTTCAGGGAAGCTCCTGGACGCGATCGACGATTCGCTGTCCGCGCCAACGCGTGGCAGCGCAAAAGGCAGATAGGAGCTCGCAGAGTCCGGCATGGGACGCGACGCTTCGGTGGACGGGCACCGGTTCATTCGCCGGGGAAGCGGACGCCGAGGGCGGTGCGGGCCTCTTCCAGCATGCGGGCCATGTCGAGTGAGAGGGCGTGGGGGATTTCGGGGCTTTCAAGCTGGCCCTGGCGGATCAGATCGCAGAAGTGGGCGGTCTCATAGTTGAAGCCGCCGGCGAGGAAGGGTTCATCGAGCTCAACTTTGCGGCCGTCGAGGTAGCGGATGGTGGCGCGGACGGGGTTCCACCAGTTTTCGTGGAGGGTGACGTAGCCGCGCGGAGCCGAAAGCAGGGCATCGCCGCGGCTGAGCAGGTCGAGGCCGGTGTGGAGCTGGGCCATGCCGCGCTCGTGCTCGGTCTGGAAGAGGGCCAGGGCATCGACGCCCGCGGGGCTGAGGCGGCCCATGGTCTGGACGCGTTTGAGAGGGCCGAGCCAGTCGAGGGCGAGAAAGGCTTCGTAGGGGCCGATGCCCATGATGCCGCCGCCGCCAAGCTCGGCGAAGTGCAGAGGGTAGTCGGGGGCGAGAGAGGCGTCGGCGTGGCCGGCGCGGACGTAACCCACGGGGCCGATGGGGTCGGCTTGCAGATGCTCGCGGAGGCGCTGATAGAGGGGGAAGAAGGGCGGCTTCATGGCTTCCATGAAGAGGCGGCCGTGGCGGCGGGCGGCGGCCAGAACTTCAGCGAGTTGGCGCTGGTTGAGTGTGGCGGGCTTTTCGCAGAGCACATGCTTGCCGGCGCCGAGGGCTTGCAGACAGATTTCGGCGTGGGTGTCGGGATGGGTGGCGACGTAGATGGCGTCGATGTCTGCGGCGACGAGTTTTTCGACAGTGTTGAACACGTGCGACACGCCGAAGCGGTGGGAGTAGGCCTGGGCTCGCTCCGGCGTGCGGCCCCAGACGGCGGCGGGTGAGGCGGCGGGGACGGCGCGCAGCCCCTCGGCAAAGCGAGAGGCGGCGCGTCCAGGGCCGGCGATGCCCCAGCGGATGTGCTGTAGTTCGTGATTTGCAGCCGTCATGGTTTCGGTCGTGGATTCCCACCCCTGCGCCGGGAAAAAGCCGCAGGATGAAGCACCCCTATTTGTAGCAGGGAGGGCGGGGCATTCGTCTGTGCATCGTCTTGGGCCGTGCTTGCCCAAATCTCAAAATCGACACCCGGGGGACCCAAAGTCCTTCGGTGGATGGAGGAACGTCAGCGCAGCAGGTCTTCGAGAGTGGTGCTGAGGTCGGTTTTCTCGTCGCGGTACTTGACGATGACGGGAGCGTAGAGGGAGAGCCCCCAGGCTTCGGCGCTGGGATGAGCTTTGCCTTTGCTGACAGCGCGGGAGCCGGGGACGACGACCGCGTCTTCGGGGATGATGAGAGGCAGTTCGGCGGTGGCTCTGAGGACGGCGCCGTGAACCAGGTCGAAGACGGGGGTGCCGCGAGTGAGGATGGTTCCGGGGGCCAGGACCGCGCCCTGACGCACGATGGTCCCCTCGTAGACGCCGCAGTTGCCGCCGACGAGCACGTCGTCTTCAATGACAACCGGGCTGGCGTTGATGGGCTCGAGGACGCCGCCGATCTGCGCGGCGGCGCTGAGGTGGACGCGCTTGCCGATCTGGGCGCAGGAGCCGACCAGAGCATGGGAATCGACCATAGTGCCCTCGTCCACCCAGGCCCCGGCGTTGATGTACATGGGAGGCATGCAGACCACGCCGCGGGCGACATAAGCTCCGGCGCGCACCGAGGAGCCGCCGGGAACGATGCGCACGCCGTCGCCGGCGGCAAAGTGGCGGATGGGGTAGGTGTGCTTGTCAACGAACGAGAAGCCGGCGGCGGAGGAGTTTTCCAACTCGCCAAGACGAAAGCCGAGCAGGATGCCCTGCTTGACCCAGGCGTTGACGCGCCAGCCGGTGGGCGTGGCGGGGTCGGGCGAAGCGGCGCGTGCCTTGCCGCCTTCCAAGGCGGCGCGCAGTTCGAGAAAGACGTCCATTGCCGACGGGTCGCCCAAGGCAGCCGGGCCGGCGGCGAAGTGGCGCTCGACGGCCTTCTGAAGTTGAGTAATGGTCATTGCATCCTGAGTCTATCAAGGCCGGGAACAAGGATCAGGGCCGGGAACAGGGATCAGGCGGCTGGCGTTGCGGCATGGGAAGACGGGCACAGACGCGCGCGCAAGGCAACCTGCCGCCGCTCCGGGTGGCAGGGGCGCGGCGTGGTGCAGCGGACCAGACTCAGGCCGTGTTCCCTGGAACCAATCTGAGTTTGGTGGGCCCGTGCGCCTTGGCGGGTTGCAAACGGAATGAGTTGTTGCCCTCCGGAATCATGGCCAGCAGGATCGGAGCGCGCCTGCTCTTTTCGTAGAGATTCTTGGTTTCAAGCCACAGGCTCAGCCGGGGATCGAAGATCTCGGGCTGGCCGCGCCAGAAGTCGGGCTTGAGGCCGCACTGAATCTGCAAGTGGTCCAGCTGCAACTCGATGACTGGGGCATTCTTAGGAAAATAGCGCCGAACGTTGCTCAAGCCCACACGCAGTCCGGTCACACCGCGACCCTTGCATTGCGTTTTGACTACCATAGCGTACCTGCTCTTCAAGGTCAGATGAGGTCAGTCTAGGGAATCGAGTCAAGGGGTGCACTTACTGCCGGCTGGAATTCGCTTCGCGGATTCCTGATTTGAAACCTCTTGGATAGAAGGCCAATTTGGGTAGATAGTGCGCCGCTTCTTGTTCCTTGTCAAGAACTCTTCCGCCTGCTTCAACTTTGCACACTGGCCGTGTGTTGTACCAGATGCCCGGAAGCTTGCCGAGGTTGCTGCCGAAGCTCCCGCTTCCACCAATCGTCCTGTGCGAATAGATGGAATTTTTCACATTTGGTGAGCAGGTCTGGTGAGCAAGCGGGTGGAAATCGGAGCTGCGCGGAGAAGTGCAAGTTATATTTCGAAGACATGGAGCGAGTGAGTGTGAGTGATCAACGTTTACCTTCGGCGAGGATGGCCTGGCGGAGGGCGTCGGAGACTTCCTGCTGCTGGCTGAGGGTGATGCGGTTGAAGAAGGGCAGGGCAAGGGTGCGGCGGGCAATGGATTCGGTGACGGGCAGCGCGGCCGCGGCGGCGCTGGTGTGCGCGCGCCATGCGGGCTGCAGGTGAATGGGGGCGAAGTAGCGCCCGGTGGCGATGCCGCGCGCGGCCAGGGCGGCTTGCACGCGGTCCCGGCTTATTTTTTCGGGCAGCCGGACCACGTAGACGAACCAGCTGATGGTGCAGCGGGAGAGGGCGAGCGGAGGCAACTCGAGGCCGGGGATGTCGCCGAGCAGCGCGTGATAGAGCTCGGCGGCGGCGCGGCGCAGGGCAAGCATTTCCTCGATGCGACTGAGCTGGACGCGGCCGAGGGCGCAGGCCAGGTCGGAGAGGCGGTAGTTGTAACCGATCTCGGCGTGATCGAGCCAGCCGGAAGCGATCCGCCCCTGATTGCGGAGGCTGCGCAGGCGGGCGGCGTGGTGGGGGTCGCGGGCCAGAATGGCGCCGCCTTCGCCGGTGGTGAGCTGCTTGTTGGGATAGAAGCCGAAGACGGCGAGGTCACCGAAGCTGCCGGCGCGGCGGGAGTCAAACTCTGCGCCGATGGCCTCGCAAGCGTCTTCGATGAGGACGAGATGGTGGCGGCGGGCGATGGTCTGGAGAGCGTCCATGGCGGCGGGAACGCCGAAGGTGTGGATGGCGAGAATGGCGCGGGTGCGGGGGGTGACGGCTTGCTCGACGGCGGCGGGCGAGAGGTTGAGGGTGACAGGGTCGATCTCCGCGAAGACCGGCGTGGCGCGCACCTGGAGGACGGCGTTGGCCACGGCGATGAAGGCGAAGGAGGGCAGGATGACTTCGTGGCCCTCGCCGATGCCGAGGGTGAGCAGGGCGAGATGGAGGCCGGCGGTTCCAGAGCTGACGGCGACGGCGTGAGGGACGTCGTGGTAGGCGGCCAATGCCGCTTCAAAGGCGGGCAACTCGGGACCGAGGCTGAGGTGCGGGGTGCGCAGGACGGCGGTGACGGCGTCGATTTCGGCGTCGGTGATGTCGGGCGACGAGAGGGGGATGCGCGGGGTCATGGGCGATTCACGCCTTTTGCTTCATGTCAGCGAGTCAGCGGGCAGCGGGGCGGGCTGCTTGATGAGCAGGTTTTCAAGCGGGACGGTGGCGAGGATGCGGGCGATGGTCTGGGCGGCGGTTCCGTCGCCGTAGGGGTTGGTCATGCCGCGCAGGTTTCTTCGGAATTCGGGGCTGAGGGCCCGGTCGATGGCGGCGAGGATGGCGACGGTCTCAGGCGGTGAGTCGATGACGTTGCGGGCGCGCTCGCGGCCCTGCTGGCGCATGCCGATGTTGACTGCGGGAAGGGCGAAGGAGGCGGCCTCCATGATGCCGCTGGAGGAGTTGCCCACAATGGCATCGACCTGGGCGAGAAGGCTCCAGTAGGTGACGGCGTCGAGGTTGACGAAGATGTGGGTGTGGGGGCGGGTTCGGGCCAGAGCCCGGGTGCGCTCGATGAGCGCGTGGCTGCCGGCGTCGGCGTTGGGGTAGACGAAGAGGAGCTGGCCGGGGGACTGCGCCAGCGCGGCGAAGAGGGCATCGGCTTCAGCGTTGGTGTCGCGCAGGATGGTGACGGGGTGCCAGGCGGTCAGCAGCGTGGGTGCGGCGAGCGTGAGGCCGAGGCGGGCTTCGAGCACGGGGCGGGCCTCGACGGAGTCGAGCAGCGAGGAGCGGCGCACGTGGTCGAGTGAGGGCGCTCCGGCGCGATGGACGCGCCAGGGCTCCTCGCCCATGGCGATGACGCGGCGGCGGGCGGTCTCAGTGGAGGTGAAGTGGATGTGGGCGAGTTTGGTGAGGGCGTTGCGGACGTGGTCGTCGATGGCGCCCTGGGAGACTTCGCCGCCTTCGATGTGGGCGATGGGAATGCGCAGGGCAAGGGCGACGGCGGCGGGCGCCAGCATTTCGTAGCGGTCGGCGATGAGCAGCAGCAGGTCAGGACGCCAGGCGGTGAGCGCGTCGGCCAGGCCCAAAATGGCGACGCCGATGGTCTTGGCCATGCCGGTGTCCGTGTCGGAGCTGAGCAGGCACTCGATGCGGGCCTGGATCTTCAAACCGGGAAAGCCGTCGCGCTCGATTTCGTGGATGGTGGAACCGAACTGGGGCGAGAGATGGGGGCCGAGAACGAAGACGCCCAGCTCGACGGCGGGGTGGCCGGCGAGCTCGCGCAAAGGCCAGTGGAGGTGGCTCAAGTCCGCGCGCGAGGTGGTGACCACGCCGATGCGCCGCTTGCTGCCGGTGGCTTCACTCATGGGGCGACCCGCGGGGTGCTGTGTGCGGCCAGGGCCACGACGGCCGGGCTGGGCGCGTAGTCGGGAACCAGCGCACGCAACGGATCGAGCGCGGCAGCCAGGTCGCGGGCGTCGAGCGCGGCGCGCAGGGCGGCGAGCGCGCTGTGCAACTGACCGTTGCCGACGAACGGCGACTGGATGGAGAGCAGGCCGCTCATCGCTGCAGGCTGCGCGCCTTCGGAGGAAGACCACAGGCGTTCGACCTCCTTGTCGCCGGGGCGCGAGCGAGTGAAGCGGATGGGAATCGTGCGGCCCGGAGCCAGTTTCGCGGCCATGAATCGCGCCAGGTCGGCAATGAAATGCGGCTCGGGCAGGGCGGGCGCGAGCAGGATGGGTGGGTCGAGGTGCGACGCGGCGGCGAGCAGCAGATCGACGGCTTCGTCGAGGGTGAGGAAGTAACGGCGCGCCGTGGGGTCGGTGACGGTGAGGGGTCCGCCGGCGGCGATCTGGCTGGCGAAGACTTCGGTCACGCTGTCGCGCGAGGCCAGCACGTTGCCAAGGCGCATGACCGCGCCGCCCGCGCCGAAGACGATGTGTTCGGCGAGGCGCTTGGTGGCGCCCATGATGGAAGCCGGCTCGACGGCCTTGTCGGTGGAGAGCAGCACCACACGCGTGCCGTGGGCGGCCGCCGCGGAGACGAGCGCATGCGTGCCGAAGACATTGTTGTCGATGGCCGCGAGCGGCTGCTCCTCCATGAGCGGCACGTGCTTGAAGGCGGCGGCGTGAAAGACGAGGCGCGGCGCGTGGAGGAAAAAGATTTCATCGAGCAAAGCGCGGTCGGCGACGCTGCCCAGAAAGAAGTGCGCGGGCGCGACCGCGCCGGAGTTGGTCCAATCGCGCTGCAGCGCGTAGAGATGGCTCTCGGAAGACTCCAGAAGCAGGAGACAGGACGGCGCTAGAGCGGCCAGGCGCAGGGCCAGGGCGGCGCCGATGGACCCGCCCGCGCCGGTGATGAGGATGGGCGTGTGGCGCAGCCGATCGAGCGCTTCCGGCGGGGGAGACGGCAGGCACGGACGCGCCAGAAACCCGCTCCAGTCGAGCGTATCGAGTGAGGGAATCACATCAGCAGTATAAATTGGCATCGCCCGGCGCTTCTTGATGCGGACCCTGGGCCAGGCTCTGGCCCGTGCGACCTGGCTGGCCGCTCGCATACACTGGACTGTTCCGCGAATTTTCTGGGGCTGCGCAAGGCCGGGCCGGGTTGGAGATGACTTTGGGGAAGAAATTGATGCGAGTGGTTGGGCTTTCGGCCCTTGTGTTTCTTGCGGCAACAGCCGCAATGGCGGGCACGGAGACGCGCTACGACGCGGCGGCGATCCGGCTGAACAATCGCGGCGTGGCGCAGATGGGCCAGCAGTTCACCGAGCGCGCCTCGCAGAGCTTTGCGGCGGCGTTCCAGAAGGACCCGCATTTGGCGCAGGCCGCCATCAACCAGGGCATTGCGCTGATGACGCTGCAAAAGCTGGCGGAGGCCAAGAAGTCTCTGCGGGCGGCCATTGCGCTCGATCCCGGCGACCCGCAGGCGTGGTACAACCTGGGCCTGGCGCAGCACGCGGACAACGAGCTGGATGCTGCGCTGGCCAGCTTTGAACAGGCGGTGAAGTTTGCTCCCAGGGACGCGGACTCGTATTACTTCGAGGGTGTGTGCTACGCGGAGATGAAGCAGTTCGACAAGGCCATTGCGGTTTTTCAACAGGCGCTGGACGTGAATCCGCTTCACGCCTCGGCGGAGTTTCAGATGGCGCGGTCGCTGCAGCGCTCGGGGAACACCGCAGCCGCCAAGGCACACTTCAAACTCTTCCAGCACATGACGAGCACAAAGATCGGGGCGCCGATCGGGCTGGCCTATGGCGAGCAGGGGCACTTTTCGACGGCGACGCCGGTGGAAGAGCCGCAGGCGGTGGAGCCGGAGATGATTCCGGTGCGGCTGGAGGCGCGGCCGATGGTTGCGGATTCCCATGTCTCAAAACCGGAACGCGGGGCACCGGGATTCACGACTACGGGCGGGGCCTGCATGATGGATGTGACCGGGTCCGGCAGCATGGACCTGGTGCAGATGGAGAGCGGCGCGCAGGCCATTGGCGTGCTGCATCGGGGCGCAGATGGCAGCTTTGAAGAGCTGGATGCGGCGGCCGCGGGGCTGAAGGCGAAGGGCCATGCGGAGGCCTGCGCGGTGGGCGATTATGACGGCGATGGCTTGAACGATCTGGCCGTGGCGCTGGACGATGAAGTGCGGCTGTTCCGGAATCTCGGCAAGGGGAAGTTTGAGGACGTGACGGCGGAGGCGGGGCTGGGGCCTCGCAACCGGCCTACGAGCATCACGTTTGTGGATTACGACCACGATGGCGATCTGGATCTGCTGCTGACCGGCGCATCGCTCGACCGCCGCAATGGCCCCGATCCAGCGCCGGGGGCTGAGTCGATGGCCAACGGCGGCGAATCGAACGTGTTGTGGCGCAACAACGGCAACAAGACGTTCACGGAGTGGACCGGACCGACGGGGTTTGGCGGCAGCGGGAAGACGGAAGCGGCGATTCTGACCGACTTCAACAACGATCGTGCGGTCGATCTGGCGATGACCGGCGATGGCGCTTCGCCGCTGATTTATGTGAACCCGCGCGAGGGCAAGTATCCGACGCAGCCGTTGTATGAGCACGAGAAGCTGCCGGCAACGGTGGGTATCGCGGTGCTGGACTACAACAAGGACGGCTGGATGGACATCGCCGTGACGCACGCCGGCGCGCCGGGGCTGACGCTGTGGCGCAATGTGGCGGGGCCGGGCGATGTGGGACGGCGATTTGAGCGTGTGGAGCTGCCGCTGCATGGCGCGCTGCGCGGATGGGGCGTGACGCCGATCGACATTGACAACGATGGATGGGTTGATCTGGCGGCAGTTGTGGAGACCCGGGAAGGCCCGCGGGTGAAGGTGTTTCGCAATCGCGGCGATGGGAGTTTTGAGGACGTGAGCCGCGCGCTGGGCCTGGACAAAGTGAAGCTGCGCGCGCCGCGCGGGTTGATCGCCGGCGACGTGGACGGAGACGGGGCGGCGGACCTGATTGTGACGCAGTTGGATGCGCCGCCGGTGCTGCTGCGCAATGTGGGCGCGAATAAAAATCACTTTGTGCGCCTCGACCTGACAGGCTACGCGGACAACAAGACGGCGCTGGGCGTGAAGGTGGAGATCTTTTCGAGCGGCCAGTGGCAGAAGTGGGAGCTGGCCGGCGCGTCCGGCTACCAGACGCAAGGGCCGCCGCAGATTCTGATCGGCCTGGGCAAGGCCGAAGGCATCGATCTGCTGAGGATTTTGTGGCCCACGGGCGTGCTGCAGGACGAGATCGATTTGCCGCACACGCAGGTGATTGCGATGAAGGAGGCCGATCGCCGCGGCAGCTCGTGCCCGGTGCTGTTTGTGTGGAACGGGCACAAGTACGCGTTGGTGACGGACGTGATTGGCGCGGCGGTAGTGGGGCACTGGTTCACGCCGACGCGGCGCAACACGCCCAACCCGAGCGAGTGGATCAAGGTGGACGGCTCACAGGCTGCGCCGGTGGACGGGAAGCTGAGCCTGCGCTTTATCGAGCCGATGGAAGAGGTGAATTACATCGACCAGCTGCGGCTGGTGGCGGTGGATCACCCGGAGAATGTCGAGGTGAATCCGGACGAGCGGTTCCTCGACGATCCGCCGTTTGCTTCGGGGCGCGTGGTGGCATCGGCAGGCGCGCGGCTGCCGGTGGGCGCGTGGGACGGCAAGGGGCAAAACGTGCTGGAAGAGTTGAGCCGGAGCGATCACAAGTTTGCCAGCGGATTCACGCCGCTGCCTTACGACGGCTTTGCGAATCTTCATGCACTTACACTTGATCTGGGCCCGCTGGACGCGCAGTCCCCGCTGCGGCTGCTGATGACGGGGTATGTGAACTACTTCAGCGCGACGTCGCTTTATTCGGCGTGGCAGGCGGGGGTGAAGCCGATTTCGCCGTACGTGGAGGCGCAGTTGCCGGATGGAAGCTGGCAACGGATTCCGGGCGAAGCCGGTTTTCCGGCCGGGCTGGAGCGCACCATCGTGGTGGACCTGACGGGCAAGCTGCCCGCAGGCGCGCGCCGCATCCGGCTGGTGAGCAACCTGGAGATTTATTGGGATCAGGTTCTCGTCGACAATCATGCGGAGGGCGAGACGCGGACGACGGAAGTGCCGCTGGCGCTGGCGACCGAGCAATTCCGCGGCTACCCGAAGCAGATCGACGGCGCCAGCCCCGGCGACCTGGACTACGACTACAATCGCGTGAGCCTGACCGGGCCGTTCCAGCACCAGCGCGGCGCCTACACGCATTTCGGCGACGTGACGGCGCTGGTGAAAGGCGTCGACGACCGCTACGCCATCTTCGGCAGCGGCGAGGAGATCGCGGCGGAGTTTGACGTGACGAAGCTGCCCGCGCTGCCCGCGCACTGGAAGCGCGATTACTTCTTCTATGCCAACGGCTATGTGAAGGACATGGACTGGTGGGATGCATCGCCGTTCACGGTGGCGCAACTGCCGTTCCACAAGATGAGCAGGTATCCGTATCCGGCGAGCGAGAAGTTTCCTGACAATGCGGATGCGCTCAACTATCAGTTGAATTGGAACGATCGTTTCGACACGGGCGAGCCGGTGCGGTCCTACCGGTTTGATTACCAGACGCTGCCTTCATCGCCGGCCGAGGATGTCTTGCCCGCGCCCGATGCGGCGCCTTCGGCGGGGCCGGCCGGGCTTGCGCGGCCGTGAGGAAGTGCGGCCATGAATGAGATCGTGCTTGCGCCTGCGGTGCGGCAACTGGAGCTGCTGCGTGCGGGCGAGATTTCGGTCGTCGAGCTGGCCGAGGCGCACATTGCGCAGATTGAGCGGCTGGATCCTGAGTTGAATGCCTTTGCGGACTTCGACGCGGAGCGCGTGCGAGAGCGGGCGCGGAAGCATGACGCGTGGCGTGGCACCCGGTCCCGTAGGCCGTTGTTCGGATTGCCGGTGACCGTGAAGTCATCGATTGCAACGCGGGGATTGAAGTGCGAGATCGGCAGCCTGCTGCACGCGGGCGATGTGCCGCGCGAGGATGCGGTGGTGGTCGGGCGGCTGCGCGCGGCGGGAGCGCTGATTCTGGGCACGACGAACTGCCCGGAGTTCCTGATGGCGTATGAAACCGACAACTTGCTGCATGGGCGGACGCGGAATCCGTGGGACCTGGAGCACACGCCGGGCGGGTCGAGCGGGGGCGAGTCGGCGGCGATTGCGGCGGGGATGTCGGCGGCGGGGCTGGGCTCGGACAGCGGAGGGTCGGTGCGCGTGCCCGCGCATTTCACCGGCATCTGCTCGCTGAAGCCCACGCCAGGGAGGTTTCCAGGCCGGGGCCACTTGCCGCCGTGCGTGGGGCCGTTTTCGATTCTGGGCGCGATTGGCCCGATGGCGCGGACGATGGCCGATGTGGCGTTGATGTTCCGCACGCTCAGCGGCCAGGACCGGCACGATCCGGCGAGTCCTCCGGTCGAGCTGCGCGAGCCCGGCCTGGAGGAACTGCGCGGCAACACGATCGGGTATTTTGAGGACGACGAGTTGGTCCCCGTGACAACTGAGACGCGCGCCGCGGTGCACGCCGCCGCCGCCGCGCTGCGCGACGCGGGCTTTCGCGTGGAGCCGTTCCAGCCGCGCACGCTGGAACTGCTGCGGAAGTTGTGGTGGAAGTTTTTTGTGCAGTGCGGAGCGATGTTTTATGCGCCCGCCATTGCCGGAAAAGAGCAGCGACTGAGTCCGATCTTCCAGGAGTTTCTCGGCATTGCGGAATCGGTGCCGCCGCTCACGGCCGCGCAATTGCTGGACGCGTGGGCGGAGCTGGACCTGCTGCGCGCCAAGACGCTCGTGGAGATGAGCGCGCACCCCGTGCTGCTGTGCCCGGTGGCGAGCATCCCCGCCTTTCGCCACGGCGAGCGTACGTGGGCGGTCGAGGGCCGCGCGGTTGACTATCTTGATGCGGTGCGGCACACGCAGTGGTTCAACACGCTTGCCGCGCCGGCGGCGGTGGTTCCCGTGGGACGCTCGCCCGAGGGACTGCCGATTGGCGTGCAGATTGTGGCGCGGCCGTTCGAGGATGAAACGGCGCTGGGCATCGCAACTGTGGTGGATGCGGCGTTTGGGTACCGGCCGCCGGCGATGGCAGCGAATCAGTAGAAGCTCCCGAGTCGAATTCGTTCATTCGAGTGGATTTCATTCATTACAGACAGGCGTTCCCTTTGCCCCTGGGAACGAAGCGGCGGGCGCGTCAGGAGGCAGGTTTCGCGCCTCCACCTTTGGGTGGAGGCGTGACGGACATGGGCGCGGTAGTCTTGTGCTTCCGCTTCCCCAGAAACGGAGCGCAGCGGGTGCGCGAAAACTGGCACGAACGATTTGCCGAGGCCCCTGATGTATTGAAGAGTTCGAAGCGCCAGCAGACGGTTGTGCCGGTGCTGGATCTCGAAGTCGGCGGCGGTGACTTTATCACCATGGCCGGGCCGTGCTCGGTGGAGACCGAGTTTCAGCTGACGGCGACCGCCCATCATGTGCGCCGCGGCGGCGCGCGCGTTCTCCGCGGAGGCGCCTTCAAGCCGCGCAGCTCCCCTTACGCATTTCAAGGTCATGGCCTGGAAGGGCTGAAGATGCTGGCCCGCGCCCGCGAGGAGAGCGGTCTGGCCATCGTGACTGAAGTGATGTCGGAGTGCGACGTCGCGATGGTGGCCGAGTACGCCGATATTCTGCAGATCGGCACGCGCAACATGGAGAATTTCTCGCTGCTGGAGGCGGCGGCGCGCTCCGGCCGGCCCATCCTGCTGAAGCGCGGCATGATGGCCACGGTGGCAGACCTGCTGCGTTCGGCGCAGTTGATTCTGGACAACGGCAACCCCAACGTCATTCTCTGCGAGCGTGGCATCCGCACCTTTGAGACGGCGACGCGCAACACCTTCGATGTGGGCGCCATTGTGTTGCTGAAGCAGATTTCACATCTTCCGGTGATCGCCGATCCGAGCCATGCGGCTGGGCATCGCGACCTGGTGAGCGTGCTGGCGCGTGTTGCGGTGGCGGCGGGCGCGGACGGCCTGCTGGTGGAGGTGCATCCCAATCCCGACAAGGCGTGGAGCGACGGCGAGCAGTCGCTGGACTTTGCCGGGTTCGACGAGATGATGGTATCGCTTGATCCTTATCTTGCGCTGCGCGGGCTTGCGGTGAGCGAGTCGGCAGGCATACGGCCCATGGAGGCTGTTGGATGAGGGATCGGGCCAGGGTATTCCGGGTTGCCGCGTGTGCTGCCTTGCTGATGCCGATGTGTGGGTTTGCACCCGATCCGGCACAGAAGATCGGTGCGGATTTCATCGTGACCGCGGCGCCCGTCTATGAGCCGCTGGCGGAGTTGCGCGGCGGGGAGCGGTTCCCCAAGGGCGCGCAGCTCATGTTGTTTCACGGGGGCAAGGCGGAGCCGCTGGTAGCGGGCTTTGCGGCCACCGCGGACGCCAATGTGTACTTCGACGGGAAGCTGGTGCTGTTCGCGGGCAAGCAGGCCGCGGGCGATCCGTGGCAGATTTGGGAACTGACGCTTCAGGATCACTCGGTGCGGAAGGTGGTGGCGACCGGCACTGACGCCGAGCGCCCGTTCTATCTGCCGGGCGGGCGGATGGTGTGGGCGCAGCGGACGCCGCACGGATTCGAACTCGACTCCGCGCCGGACGGCCACGAGGTGAACCAAAGGTTTCTCAATCCGACGGCAGGTCCGGGGACGCTGCCGTTGACCTACATGCAGACCAGCGCGTTCCCCACGGATGTGCTTGCGGATGGCCGCATTCTCTTCGAAGCGGGCTTTCCGCTGGGGTCGGGATCGACGCCGGAGTTGTATCTGGTGTACGCCGATGGGTCGGGCGTGGAGTCTTACCGCTGCGATCACGGGCGGACGCGTTGGGGCGGAACACAGCTTGCCTCGGGCGATGTAGTGTTTACGCACGGCGCCTCGCTGGCGCGCTTCACCTTGCCGCTGGCGCATGAAGTGCCCGTTGCCGCGCCGCACGCCGAGTACGCGGGCGCGGTGGCCGAGACAGTTGTGGGCGCGTGGCTGCTGAGCGCGCGGACAGCCTCGGGCGGGGCTTACGAAATCAAGCTGTGGAAGCCGGGCGCGGCGGGAATGGAAACGGTGCTGGAGGAGCGCGGCGAGAATCTTGTCGAGCCTGTGCTGGTTGCTTCGCGGACCGCACCGAGGCGGCATCCTTCGGGGCTGCATCCCTGGGACTACGCCAATCTACTGGCGCTGGATGCGCGGCTTTCGCGCGAAGGGGACCTAAAGAAGAATCCTGCATTGGTGCGACTGGAAGCGCAGGACGCGGCCGGCCACGCGGTTGTGATGGGCACGGCGCCGGTGGAGCAGGATGGGTCATTTTTCGTCAAGGTGCCGGGCGACAGGCCGATTCGCTTTGCGCTGCTGGATGAAAAGGGCACCGTGCTGCGCCGGGAGAAGGGCTGGTTCTGGATCCGCGGCGGGGAGCAGCGGATTTGCGTGGGCTGCCACACGGGGCCGGAGCGCGCGGCGGACAATCGCGTGCCCGCGGTGCTGCTGCGCACCACGACGCCGGTCGATCTTACCGCTCCTGGCAAGATGGGCGCAGTACAGCCAGCCGCATCGGGAGGCCGCTGAGATGAGGGTGCGTTTTCTTTTTTTAATGAGCGCTGCTTTGATTGCGCTGGGGCAGACGGGGCTGGCGGCGCAGGGCATTGCGGCGGCGCAAACCACGCCCGCGGCGCAACCCGCCGCGCAGACAAAGGCTGAGGGCACGCAGGCTTCCGTGATTCGCTTTGAGGACGTGAGCGATAAGGCGCACATTGATTTTGTGCACAGCTTCGGGTCGGCCAAGCTGGGGTCGCTGCTGGAGGGCACCGGCGCGGGCTGCGTGTGGTTCGACTACAACAACGATGGGCTGCCCGATCTGTATGTGGTGAACGGGCGGCCGCTGGACGACTCGATGCACCCGTATCCGCTGAAGGTGAAGCCGGATCCGCTGCCGCACAACCATCTTTATCGCAACAACGGCGACGGCACATTCACCGACGTGACGGAGAAGGCCGGCCTGGCGCCGGATTTGTATGGGATTGCGGTGACGGCGGCCGACTATGACAACGACGGTTTTGTCGATCTGCTGGTGACGGGCTACGGCCGCGTGATTCTATACCACAATAATGGCGATGGCACATTCACCGATGTGACCAAGAAGGCCGGAATCGACGTGGATGGCTGGTCGATCAGCTCCACGTGGCTGGACTACGACAAGGACGGTTGCGTGGATCTGTTCGTGGGCCGCTACGTGAAGTTCGATCCCAAGTATCGCGCGTTTTACGCGGCGGACAACTATCCGGGGCCGCTGGATTACGAGGGCGAGACCAACAGGCTGTTCCATAACAACTGCGACGGCACGTTTACCGATGTGACGGACAAGTCCGGCATTGGAGCCTTTGTGGGCCGCACCATGGGCGTGACGGCTGCCGATTTTGACGGCGACGGCTGGGACGACATTTATGTGGCCAACGATCGCACGGAGAACTTTCTCTTCCACAACAAGCGCGACGGAACTTTTGAAGAGATTGGCAACGAAGCAGGCACCTCCTTCGGGCAGAACGGCGAATCGACCTCCGCGATGGGGCCGGTGTTCGCCGATCTGGAGGGCAAGGGCAAGCTCGACCTGTGGGTGACGGACGGCCGCTACAACCGGATGCTGAGCAACACGGGCAAGCTGAGCTTTGACGACATGGGCGCGACCAACGGCGTTTCGCAGGCCAATGCGCAGTATGTGAGCTGGGGCTCGGGCATTTATGACTTCGACAACGACGGACTGCTCGACATTCTTATTTTCCACGGCGGCTTGATTCACCTGATTCCACAGGAGCACACGCTTTTTCGCGGGCTCGGCAAGGGGCAGTTTGAAGATGTCTCGCGCCAGGCCGGGGCGGTGTTGAGCCAGCGGACCGTGGCGCGCGGCGCGTGCTTTGCCGACTACGACAACGACGGCAAGGTGGATGCGTTTGTGGTGAACCTGGGCGCACGCGGGACGCTGGTGCACAACGTTTCAACCAACACCGGTCACTGGGTGGCAATCAAGCTGATTGGCACCAAGAGCAACCGCGACGGCATTGGCGCGCGGGTGGATTTGTACGCGGGCGGCAAGCGCTACATGGAAGAGAGGGTGGCGGAATCGGGGTATCTGTCACAGAACGACGACCGCCTGCACTTTGGATTGGGCGCGGCGACGGCGGTGGACAAGATTGTGGTGCACTGGCCAAGCGGCGCCGAGCAGACGGTGGAGAAGCAGGGCGTGGACCGCGTGCTGACGGTGCAGGAGCCGGGAGAAAGGGCGCGGAAATGAGCCGGCGCATGCGAAGCCGGTTGCGGGCCGGCCTAGTGACGGGACTGTGCGCGCTTTCCGCAGCGCTGTTCGGCGTTGCGCTGTGGAGCGGCGGGACTGCGGGCGCGGTGGTTACGGACAGAACCGGCGAGATTCTGAACTACGCCTCTCCGGTGGAAGTGCTGTTCTCGCCCGACGGCGCGCGGCTTTATGTTCTCTGCCAGGAGAGCGGAGAGGTGAGGGTGCTGGATGCGGCCAGCGACGCGGTGATCAAGAACATCGCGGTGGGCCGCGTGCCGCGCGGCTTTTCGCTGTCGCCGGACGGCAGACGGCTTTTTGTGGCGAACTCATGGGACGACACGGTGTCTGTGATCGACACGCATTCGCTGGAGGTGGTAGCGACCTGGCCGGTGGGCGCGGAGCCCTCGAGCGTGGTGGAAGATCGCGCAGGCAAATATCTGTTTGTGGCCAACCGCGTCTCGAACGACGTAGCGGTGCTGAATGCGCAGACGGGCGTGGAGGAGAAGCGGCTGGCGGCGGGGCGCGGCGCAAGTTACATCACGGCTTCGCCGGATGGAAGCCGGCTCTACGTGACGCATGTGTATCCGAACCCGACGCCGCACCGCACCGCGCCGGAGTCGGAGATCACGGTGATTGACGCGGCGCGCGCCGAGGTGGTGGATCGCATTCCGCTGCACGGCATTGCCCACGGTTTTCACGTGGCGATCTCGGGCGATGGACGGCTGGGCGCGGTGGCGGAACTGCATCCCAAGAACCTGGTGCCGCTGGCAACCCTGGAGCACGGCGGGGCCTTCGTGGATTCGCTCACGCTGTTCGGCGCGGATGTGGGCAACAAACCGGTGGAGATTCCGCTGGACGAACTGGATCGTTATGCGGCGCGGCCCTTTGGCGTGGTCATTACGCCGGACAAATCGCGCATGTATGTGACCAGCGGCGGGTCGGAGATCGTGACGGTGATCGATGTGCCGCGGCTGCTGCGATATATTCACACGCACCGCGGACCTTTCGCGGAAGATCTTTCGGCCAGCGCCAATTATGTGCTTACGCGCATTGCGGTGGGACATGATCCGCGCGGCGTGGCTTTGACGGACGACGGGCGGCGCCTGCTGGTTGCCAACCGGCTTGAGGATACGATCAGCGTAATTGACACGCGGACTAATCGGCTGGCTGCGACGATTCCGCTGGCCGGGCCGAAGCGGTTGTCGGTGCTGCGCTACGGCGAGCAGACGTTTTACACGGCGCGCTACTCCTTTCAAGGCCAGATAGGGTGCGCCAACTGTCACATTGATTCGACCTTCGACGGGCTTCAATGGGATCTGGAGCCGGATGGATTTGGGCGGGACATTGTGGACAACCGCCCCATCGAGGCCTTGAAGGACACCGAGCCTTACAAGTGGAACGGCGGCAATCCCAACCTGCCCACAGAGTGCGGACCGCGCACGGAGAAGTATTTCTGGCGTTCGGAGCAGTACGACGACCTGACGCTGACCGATCTGGTGACTTACATTCGCAGCCTGCCCCCCAGGCCCAACCGCTGGAAGCTGCCGGGCTACGAGCTGACGCCGGCGCAGGAGCGCGGCGAGGAGATTTTTGAACGCGCGGTGGACAAGTTTGGCAACCCGATCCCGTTAACCAACCGCTGCTCCTACTGCCACAGCGGACCCAAAGGCACGGACCAGAAGTCCTTTGACGTGGGGACGAAGAAGGCCACGGATGATTCGGGCCTGCTGGACACGCCGCAGTTGACCAACATCGCGATGACCGCGCCTTATTTGCACGACGGCTCGGCGGCGACGTTGGAAGAGATATGGACGATCTTCAATCCCGAAGACAAGCACGGCCGCACCAACGATCTGACCAAGGATGAGTTGAACGACCTGATTGAGTATCTGAGGACGCGATGATGAAAGCCGCATGGAAAAAGCTCGCGATGGTTCTGGCTGCCGGCTCGCTGGCGCTGGGGACGCTGGCGTATGGCGCAGTGCCGGACATGCCGCGCTATCGCTTTGAGAACTTCACCACCGCCAACGGGCTGCCCGACAATCACGTGTACTCGGTGCTGGTGGATGGGGACCGCATCTGGGCGGGCACGGACAACGGACTGGGTCTTTACGAGAACGGGAAGTGGAAGACCTACACGAGCAAGGACGGACTGGCGCACCGTGCGGTGCTTTCGCTGGCGCTGGACAAGCGTACGGGCGACGTGTGGGCCGGGACGATGGGCGGGCTGAGCCGCATTTCGGGCGGACGCATTGACAGCTTCACGCAGTTGAACTCGGGGCTGAGCAACGACGTGGTGTACGGCGTGTCAGTGGAAGGCGAGAATGTGTGGGTGGCGACGGCCGCGGGGGCGTGCCGGTTGAATCTGCGTACCGGCCAGTGGTCGCTCTACAATGAGCGCAACACGCCGATGATCGAGATCTGGGTGTACTCGGTTTCCGCGACGCCGACCAAGGTGTATTACGCGGTGTGGGGCAGCGGCATTCTGGAGTACGACCAGAAGACCAAGGTTTGGGACAAGTACGAAGATCCGGACGGCGAAACGGAGATTGTTCTCTTCAAGGACCAGGGGCTGATCCACGAGATCACGACTTCAGTCAGCTTTGTGGACAATGTTCTGTGGGCGGCTACGTATTTCGGAGACAGCCGCTACGACGGCCGTTACTGGCACAATTTTTTGACCAAGGACAGCGGGCTGCCCTCGAACTTTACCAATTCGGTGAAGGGCGTGGACGCCAATCATGCGTGGTTCTGCACCGACAAGGGGCTGGCCTACTATGACGGCGTGAACTGGGCCGTATATACGCCCTCGCTGACCACGGGCAAGCCGGAGATGACAGTGCGCGACGCAAAAGGCAACGTGACGCCGATTGCGGTGAGCACCGCGCCGGCCCACAACTACATTCTCGGCATCGACTTTCAGGGCAGCGACATCTGGGTCGCCACGGCCAAGGGGTTGAGCCACGGAATTCTTCAAAAATAAGGAGGCATCATCATGAATGCATTCGCAGATATTCTGGAAGCTATCGCACACGCGCCGATCAAGAAGCGCGCCATGACCAACCACGGCGTATTGAACGAGGCCTACGCCTATGCCAAGCCGAGTTCGTTTTCGCGCGGGATGCGGATCGATATCGGCGGCGTGACCATCCTGCTCATCTCCGGCACGGCCTCGATCGACGAGCACGGGGTGAGCGTGCACATCGGCGACTTCCGCGCGCAGCTGCGGCGGACCTTCGACAACATCACCGGGCTGCTGGAGAGCGAGGGCTGCACCTGGCACGACATCGTGCGCACCAGCTGCTATCTGCGCGACATCGACCGCGACTACGACGTTTTCAACGCGGAGCGCACGGCCTTTTTCAAGGAACAGGGTCTGGATCCGCTGCCGGCGTCGACCGGCATCCAGGCGCATCTGTGCCGGCCCGAGTTGCTGATCGAGATCGAGGCCATTGCGATGTTCCGTACGGACAAGGCTGCCGGCGACGGCAAGGAGTAACTGCCATGCGGGATGGATTGTGGTTGGCCGCGGCGTGTCTGCTGGCAGTCGGCGCCGTGGCAAGCGCCGGGGGGCAGAGCGCCGGCAAGGACATGGGGCAGGAGGTGGGCAAGGACACGGGCTGGTGCGCGTGCGGCGTGCATCCGCCCGGTCCGCCCAAGGACCGCGTAGTGGAGCCGTATGCGGGCGAGCCGGAGGATATGAGTCCCTTCGAGAAGTTTGCCAAGCCCTATTACCTCAACTATACCCATCCCAATATCTACACCGGCGCGGGACGGGACATTCCCGATCCGAAGAATCTGACCGAGGTGCGGATTGGACTCTTTGGTCCCATCGAGCGAAACCCGGACCAGGTGTTTGGATTGCGCATGCTGCACGGCGCGCAACTGGCCGTGGAAGAGGCCAACGCGCGCGGCGGCTATGGGGGCAAGCCCTTCCGGTTGATGCTGCATAACGACTACGACAACTGGCAGGCGAAAGCGGTGTACGGGCCGGTGCGGCCAACCGACCCCGCCATCTGGGGCTCGCCGTCGAATGAAGCGGTGAAGATGATCTATGACGACAAGGACTGGGCGATCTTCGGGTCGATCAGTTCCGAGTCGACGCACATCATCCTGCGCGTTGCGCTGCGCGCCGAGATTCCCATCGTCAATTGCGCTTCGACTGATCCGACCATTCCGGAGACGTACATTCCGTGGTACTTCACCGACCTGCAGGACGACCGCGTGCAGACGTTTACGCTGGCGCGGCGGATGTACACCGAGCTGGGCCTGAAACGCATCGCGATTCTGCGCGTGAACAATCGCTACGGCCGGATGGGCGTTCCCAAATTCCGCGATGCGTCGCGGCGGCTGGGCCACCCGGTGGTGATCGAGCAGAAGTACCTGCCCGGCGACACGGATTTTTCGCGCGAGCTGAGGATCATCAAGGCGTCGCGCGTGGACGGCATTGTGCTGTGGGCGGATGAGACCGAGGCGGCAGGAATCCTGAAGCAGATGCGCGCCATGGGCATGAAGCAGCGCGTGTTTGGCTCTTATCGCACGCTGGGCCCGACGCTGCTGGCCGAGGCTGGTCCCGCGGCGGAGGGATTCGAGGCGGTCTTCCCGTACGACCCCAGCCGCAAGGACCCGCGCTGGCTGGATTTCAACCGGCGCTATGAGGCGCGCTTCCACGAGAAGCCGGAGCAGTTTGCCGCGCTGGCTTACGACGCGATGAACGCGCTTCTGGATTCGATCTGCAGGGCGGGGCTGAATCGCGCGCGCATTCACGACGCGCTGGCTGACATTCGGGAGTACGACGGCGTGACGGGGCACATGATCTTTGATCCCAACCAGAAGAACGTGGCGCCGATGTACCTGGGCACGGTGCATGACGGCGCGATTACGTACCGCGAGGCGACCATGGAAAAGCCACCTGGGGTGGGGCAGGCGCCGATTGCTCGGCAAGAGTCCGTGGCACCGCAGGCGCCGTACGCGCGGGTGGGCGAGGACGGGGTGAATTACGCAGGGCCCGAGCGCCCAGATGTGCCGCAGGGGCCGGTGCGGGTGGTGTTGTTCGGGCCGCAGGCGGGGAAGGTGGCGCAATCGGATGCGATGAGGGCGCAACTGGCCGCAGCGGAGCCGAAGGGGCGGGTGTGGGAACTGGTACCGGTGGCTAGCGACCAGAACTGGGGCGTGGCTTCAACGCAACTGGTGCATGCGCTGTGGGACGAGCACGCGCTGGCGATTCTGGCTCTGGATCGCGATGCGGCGCACCTTGCCGAGCAACTGGCGCTGAAGGCTTTTGTTCCGGTGGTGGCGCTGAGCAACGACAAGGAACTGACATCGACGAATGTGCCGTGGATTTTCCGGCTGCCGGCCGGGACCACGCCGGAGGCGGCGCTGCGGCTGGTGGAGGCGGCGGCGGCGCGGAGCGGAACCAATCCGGAGCGGCTGCGGGATGAGCTGGCCTCAGGGAATGCAGTGGCCGGAGTGGCTTTTTTGCCGACGGGGGAACCGCGCGGGAAGTAAGCGCAGACGGAGTGCGCGGGGGAAGTTTCAACTGACACGAAAAGGGCAGCCCGGAGTGCGGGCTGCCCTTTCTGGTTGCGCGGTCCGAGGAGCGCCGGTTTGGGTTACGGCAGGTAGTAGCGGAGCGAGGTCTCGAAGATGTTGTCGGTGCCCTTTGCGCTGCCGCCGGGATTGGTGGTGCCGCCCGCGCCCGACCAGAGGTTGCGCTGGATGTAGCTGTATTGGAGGCCGTAACGGAAGCGACCCTTGTTACCGTTGTAGAAGTTGTACCAGTAGCCGGAGCTGAATTCCTGGACGTCCTTGTTCTGGTTGCCGCAGTGGGATGGGTTGTTGCTGCCGCTGAACGATCCACCGGAGTTGGGTTCGGTGTTGCAACCGGACATATCGGTCATCGGTGAGCCGTAGCCCTGGGCACCGACGTAGTCGCGGTATATATAGTCGCCGCCGTAGTTGAAGTAGAGGCTCAGGCGCTTGGTCGGGCTTGCTTCCAGCGTTCCGAGGGACGAGAAGCCCTTCAGCGGTTCGATGGTGCCGTCTGAGCGAAGGGTGATGTCTGCAATGCCCGAGTCGCCGTAGCGGCCGACGCCCCAGCCATACAGGCCCTTGAGTCCGATCGAGAGCTTGTTATTCGCCAGGGGAGCGCGGAAGCCGCCGCCAACGCCACCGCCAACTTCACTGTTGTTGAAAGGCGTTCCGCCCGTGGGATAGATGCGGTCACGGAAGAAGCGCTCGATGCCGAAAGCTTCCCAGTGGCCCCAGCCAGGCTCGACTACGATTTTCTGTACGAGGTCCGGCGCCTCGTTAAAGGAGTAGTTGGCGGTGGAGTTGTAGAGACCGCCGCCGACACCGGCGGAACCGATCAGGAGGTTTGTCGGCAGACCACTGCCGGCAGGGTTGAGGGTCTCGGCGTTCTCGGCCGAGGCGGCCAGCCACAAGCCCTTGGTGAGCTTTTTGCTTACGCGAAAGCCATACTGCCGCGACCACACGAAGCCGGCGGTGTACTGGGGATCGATGGTGCCGGGCAGAATCTCCGACCCATTGGATGTTCCTTTTGTGGTTTCGGCAGCCAGAGTCCACATCTGGCCTGCGCTGACGGTCCAGCCTTTGGGCAGTGCGGCTTCAGCCCAGATCTGACGCTGGCGCATGACGTAGCTGTTGCTCTGATTGTTGTTGGAGGTGATGCCGGTGCCGAGCCAGTCGAGCTCGTAGTAGCCGGTCAGGGTCATGTTGGGCATTTTGCCGACGGCCTTGATGGCCAGGCGGGACTGACGGCCCGAACCGAAGAACTCGCTCAACTGCGCTGCATCGGAGTTCTGCAGCGGCACGCCGGTGAATGGGGTGTTGATGCCGCCACCCGTCGCGGCGCTCCGCCACACTGTCGCGGCTTCAATGAAGCTGCCCGCGGGCGAGAGGGTGATGCCCTTGTAGTGCAGTGCCTCGGGACTGGCGATTTCTTTCTTGATGCCGGCGGCTTCGTCGGAAAGCGAGGCGACGGCCGATGCGTTGGCGGCCTTCATGTCGGTGACTGTGGACTGCAGCGTGGAGACGGCGGCCGAGTTCTCGGTGGCTGCCTGCTGCTGGGCATCGGCGGCGGCTTGTGCTTTGGCAGCCGCGGCCTGGGCATCGGCGGCGACCTGCTGCGCCTGCTTGAGCTGCGCGTCCTTTTCGGCCAGGCCGGTCTTCAGGCTGTTGATCTCGCCCTCAAGTTCCTGGCGCAGTGCCTGAATCTGCTCTTCGACCGATGGCTTCTCGGACTTTTTGGTTGTGTCGTGCTTCTTTACGGGCGCAGGGGGGTCGCCGGCGTAAGCATACGCGCCGACAAGACTGGCCGCCAGAGTTGCAACGGCTGCAGCTTTGAATCTGAAGTTCATTGGGCCTCTCTTTTTCGTCTCAAATCAGGTTGAATCGTGCCAGCGCCCGCTAGCTTTGCGAGCGCACTCTCTGCCGCATTCCCGGAAACATCCAACGCATGATTGCCGTCTTCCAGTGGGAGTGCAGGACGAAGCTAAACGGCCAGGAAAGCCAGCAACGCAGACGCTGTACTTTCTCTTGCCGCTTTCATTTGCAAGGCTCTCAGAGTTTGATGAATATATGACGAATTCACATGCTTTTAACAGGCGCAGTTAGCCAGAACGGCAGTGTGAATGCGCGATGAATTTACCTTATATTCATGAAGTTATGAATTTGGCGGCCGGGCATTGTTGGCTGCCCGGCTTTGGCCGCTGGGCTGGTCCGCGCGTCCCGTGCATGCGCGCGAAGACAGCCAAACGCTTATGGATTCGTAACTCGGCCGTCCTTGCCGGCGCTGAGCAGGTTGGCCAGCAGGCGATAAGATCCAGGCACTAACTCGGGTAACTGGCGGTAGAGGGCATAGGCAACATAGATATAAGTTCCCTTGCCGAGATGGGCGACCAGCAGACCGCCGCGCTGCGGGTCCTGTCCGGGGTCGGCGGTCTCGGTGAGCGCCGCGTACCCGGCGTCCCAGGTGTCGAGGAAGGAGTGGCCGCGCTCTTCGACCCAGCCGTCGAAGTCGGCCGGGGTGATGGTGTTGGGCCAGGCGAGCAGCGAGTTGGCGGGGTCCAGCAGCTTGACGGGCGCCTGCTCGTCGACCACGCGCTCCGGCGAGCGGCCCATGGAAAGCGGCAGGGGCGCGGGGAAGTTTCCGCTCTGGTACTGGACGATGAGGGTTCCGCCGCGGCGGACAAAGTCGTCGAGGCGCGACTGGGCCGAGGCCAGCTCAGGGCGCACGGAGTAGGCGCGAATGCCGATGACGATCACGTTCCAGGCGGAAAGATCGCCCGACTTCAGCTCCTCGGCGGTGAGCAGATGGGGCACAACGCCCAGTCCCTCGATGGCCTCGGGCACCAGGTCGCCGGTGCCCATCACGTAGCCGATGCGCAGGGCGGGCGCGAGCTTGACATCGACCTTGCGGGTTTGCAACTGGGCGGGCTTGTACTGGTTGTAAGGGCGGAGGCCGGGGTAGCCGACGCTCTGCCAGCCGGTCTGGTAGGCGCGACCGCTGGAGCGAGCGACGGCCTGGATGGAGTAGGCGCCCGTCTCGGCCGCGGCGGGGGTGACGGAGAAGAGGATGGGGTCGGCGTCGCCGGCGCTGGTGCGATGAAACTGCGCCTCGGCCGGGGCGGCGCGCCAGCCGGCGGGCAGTTTGAGTTCGACGACGCCGTCGGCGGCGGACTGGGTGTGCACAGTGACGCGCAAGGGCAGGGCGCTGCCATCCAGAGGCAGGATGCGCGCGGAAGGCTGGATGCGGACGCCGATGGCGGGCGTGACGACGAGCGGCTCATAGATGCCGCCGGGGCCGGTGACGCGGTCCAGTGTTTGGACGACTTGGCCGATGCGGATGGGCAGGCCGTCGAAGGTGAATTCAGCCCAGGCGGCGAGCGGCCAGGGGGCGAAGGAGCGCTCGCGCCAGGCGGGATTCGCGATGTCGTAGTAGGGCTGCTCGATGGAGGGGCGGGTGAAGTAGGGCGCGGTGGGAGCGGCGTTTTCCGGCGCCTGCACCTGAAAGATAGGATCGGCGATGGAAGCGGCGGGCTCGATTGCGCCGGTGGAGAGATTGTTCTTCCACGGGTCGCCGGTTTGGCTTTCGAGCCAGACCTTTTCGAGGCGAGTTGCGGCTGTGGCTTGCGCGGCATGAACGCGGACGCGAAACGGCTCGCCGGGGGAGACGCTGCGGGGAGTTTCGTCGGCGGAGTTGCCGCGGAAGCCGCCTTCGGGCGCGCGGGTCTCATTGGTTCTGAACGCGATGAGGTCGAGGCCAAGCAGGTTCTGGAGCGCGGATTGAAACTGGGCGAGCTTGGCGTCGAGTTCGAGCAGCAGGCCGGCTTTGGCTTGCGCGTCGATGTTGCTGGAGGCAACCTTGGCGCGCAGGTCGAGGGTTTGGCGATAGACGGGCGCGAGTTGGCGGGCCACGGCGAGACCGGTGCGGCCCTGGCGCTCGGTTTCGAATTGCGCGAGGGCGGAGTCGATGTGGCGAAGGCCTTGCGACAGCCACGCGGGCGCTTCGCCAGGCACCAGGCGGGCGAGGCCCGCGATGTGCGTGTCCACGTCGACCTTGAGGTTGTGAAACAGATCACTGTCGTCGGCGTTCGATGCCGCTTTGGCTGCGGCAGCAGGCGCGACGGCCCAGAGGTGATAGCGCGCCGAGGCCGGCCCGCTGAGGGTGGGATTGGCACCGCCGTTCTGCGACTTCTGCATGCCCCAGCCCTGGCGCGCGATCTGCACGTAGCTGCGGCCGAGGACGAGGTCGAGCGCGCCGACGGGCAGAGTGACGTCGGTGGAGGGAACGCCGGTGGTCCACTGACCGGTGATGTAGTTGCGGAAGCGGGCCGGGGCCCACTTGCCGGTGGCGTAGTCGAACATGCCTTTTTCAGTGACGGGTGCGAAGGGAACCATGCTGTAAACGGCGAGGGGCTGCCAGAGCTGCAGGCCGTCTTTCAATTGCTCGGGAAAGACCGCGGGGTCGGCGGCGGCTTTGAAGACCTCCTGCGCGATTTCGCCGGAGACCTGGTGCTGGCCGTGGCCGTCGGTGATGCCGCCGACAAAGGTGGCGACGATGATTTGGGGGCGCTCGCGGCGGACTGCGAGGACAGCGTCGTAGAGGACGCGGTCGTGGCCCCAGCGGGCGAAGGATTCCTGCTGAGTTTTGGAAAAGCCGAAGTCCGCCTCGGTGCCCCAGAGCTGTTTTGCGCCGTAGTACTCGTCGGACTTGAGCAGTTCGTTGGTGCGGAGGAGTCCGAGCGCGCCGTCGCTGTCGGCGGACATGAGGTTCTGACCGCCTTCGCCGCGGGTGAGGGTGAGGAGCGTGGCGCGCACGCCGAAGCCGCGACTGAGATAAGTGAGCAGCGGGCCGTCCTCGTCGTCGGGGTGGGCCACGATCATCATCACGCTGGCGGTTGTGCCGAGGCGCTTGAGAGTTTGCTCGAGCGCCGCCTGGCCGCGATCCATGGGCAGGGGAAGGGCGATGGAGGCAGGTTCGGCGGCGGGAAGCGGCGCGGCCTGCTGCGCGTTTGAGGCTGACACCAGAAGGCTCGCCAGGGCTGCCGATACGACTGCGCGATGGACTCTCTTGATAAGGAACATAGTTGTCGCCAGTGTACAATCCGGGGAGCGTAAAGGCCTCATGACTCTCCCCACCTCCATCTCCGCAGGCAGCGCGCACTCGGCAGGCAGCGCGCACCTGGAACGCCGCATCGGGCTGCGCGCGGCGGTGCTGTTCAACATGCTGGAGATGATCGGCGTGGGTCCGTTCATCACGCTGCCGCTGGTGATTGCGGCGGCGGGCTACCACCTTTCAGTGTGGGCGTGGCTGCTGGGGGCGGCGATTGCGGTGGCCGACGGGCTGGTGTGGGCGGAGCTGGGCGCGGCGTTTCCGCGCGCGGGCGGCTCGTATGCGTTTCTGCGCGAGATCTACGGGCCGGAGCGCGCGGGGAACTGGCTGAGCTTTCTGTACGTGTGGCAGCTGAGTTTTTCCGCGCCGCTTTCGATTGCGTCGGGTTGCATTGGGCTGTCGAGTTTTCTGGCGTGGTTCTGGCCGGGGCTGAGCGCGGCGCCGGTGGCGGCGTGGCCGGCGCTGCACTACACGAATTTTGCGGCGGCGGGGGCGTGCCTGCTGGTGACGGCGCTGTTGTATCGGAATCTGAGTTCGATTACGCGGCTGGCGTGGGTGCTGTTTGCCGGGGTGATGGCGGCGCTGGCGGGGGTGATCGTTTCGGGGTTTGCGCAGTCGGCGGCGGCGGGCGGATGGCACATGCCGGCTTCGCCGGCGCAGTCGGCGGCGCTGGCGATCGGAGGGCTGGCGCAGGCCACGCTGATTGCGACGTACGATTACTGGGGCTACTACAACATCTGTTTTCTGGGCGGCGAGGTGCGGCGGCCGGAGAAGACGATTCCGCGCGCGATTCTGCTGAGCGTGCTGTTTGTTTCGGCGTTTTATGTGGCGATGAATCTGGCCGCGCTGCCGGCAGTGCGGGACGCGGCGAGTCACGCGGCGAAGGGCGCGGCGGTGCACCTGCAACTGGCGGCCGACATTGCGCAGTCGGCGTTTGGGCAGTGGGCGGGGCGGCTGATGGCGGCGCTGATTGTGTGGACGGCGTTTGCGTCGGTGTTTTCGCTGCTGCTGGGCTACTCGCGTGTGCCGTACGCGGCGGCGCGCGACGGGAACTACTTCAGCTATCTGGCCGCGGTTCATCCCAAGCATCACATTCCGCACCGGTCGCTGGTGGCGCTGGGATTGGTGGGGGCGGCGTTCTGCTTCTTCAGCCTGCAGCAGGTGATTACGATGCTGGTGATTACGCGGATCCTGCTGCAGTTTCTGTTGCAGCATGTGGGCGTGATGGTGCTGCGGGTGAAACAGCCGAAGCTGAAGCGGCCGTTTCGGATGCCGCTGTATCCGCTGCCGCCGCTGGCGGCGATGGCGGGGTTTCTCTTCATTCTGGTGAATCGGACCCATGCGCTGAAAGGGCTGGCGGTGGCGCTGGGCATTGCGTGCAGCGGGACGCTGATCTATCTGATTCGCGCGAGAAGGCTGAGGCAGTGGCCATTTGCGGGGTGAGCATCAAGAAGGTGAACAGACTGCAACTGGACCGGCGAAAAAATCTGCAAATTTTCTGTGGAAAAACAAAATAAATAAGGGGGGGTAGGGGGGTGCCCCTGGGGCGGCGCGGACCCGTCGAAGGGGCTCCCAAGTCAGGAGGCATCGGCGGTCTTGGGCGGCTTGGGTTGAGAGCGGACGGCGCCGAGCGCAACCTGGGCGGCATAGAGAAGCTTGGTGCAGTGCGAGGATTCGATGGCGCCGAGGAGCAGGCCCTGTGCGGTGCAGGCGATGAAGTCGCGAATGTTCTCGTGTCCCACGAGCGGCGGCATGGCGTCGCGGTAGGCCCTCGTGGCCCTGTAGGTTGCAGATACCTTGTGCTCGCCTTTGGCCAGTTCTGCCCGGTAAACACGGGCGAAGGCGGCAGTACAGCGGGTGACGGCAGGGTTTGCGGGCGCGGGTTCCGCGGGCGGGGCGGGAAGAGGCGCGAGCGCGGGCTGGGTCTCGGTGGACATGAAGGTTTCTCCTTGGGCGGCGCGGTTTTGCCGCTCATTTCCTATTGTGCGGGAATGCGCGGATTAATCTGCAAAGCGCGGGTGGGGAGACTGCGTTGCGGGGATGGGGCGAGGTTTTTCAGGTCTCAGGATGGGGAGCTGGGCGTCCGGTGGGGAGTCGTCCCATCCCTCCGGGACGGGGCAGTAATACTGGGACGGCTACCCAGGGTTGCGTCCGCTGCGGCGGACGCAACCCTGGGCTATTTTCGCTTCATCCCTACGGGATGAGAAGCCGCTGGGCCGACCCAATCCAAAAACCGGGCTGGGCCAATTCAAAAGCTGGCTGGGTCAGTTCACAAACTGGCGGACTCAATCCAAAAGCTGGGCGGATTCTGTTCACAAGCTGGCTGGGTCAGTTCAAAAACATGGTGCGGTAGAGGGTGTCGCGCTGGACGGGCTTGAA
Organism: uncultured Acidobacteriaceae bacterium; assembly: GCA_963716385.1. Lineage (GTDB taxonomy): Bacteria > Acidobacteriota > Terriglobia > Terriglobales > Acidobacteriaceae > Telmatobacter. Next base: position 2,981,247 of record OY970305.1, on the reverse strand, counting down.
GCCGGCGTCGCGGATGATGCGGCGCAGTTCTTCTTCGGTGGTGCAGTTACTGGTGCCGGCGGCTTTGACTACGTTTTCCTCTAACATCACCGAGCCTACGTCGTTGCCGCCGAAGTGGAGGCCTAACTCGAGGACTTTCAGTCCTTGAGTGACCCAGCTGGCCTGGACGTTTTCGATGTTATCGAGATAGAGGCGCGAGATCGCCAGAGTTTTGAGGTACTCGACAGAGGTGGCCTCGTCCCAGCCGCGGCCGCCGAGGGCGGTGTTATGGGGCTGGAAGCTCCAGGGGATGAAGGCGGTGAATCCGCCGGTCTCTTCCTGGAGGCGGCGGACGACTTCAAAGTGGTTGATGCGCTGGTCGAAGGATTCGCCGACGCCGAACATCATGGTGGCGGTGGTGCGCATGCCTAACTCATGAGCGGTGCGGTGGACGCTGACCCAGTCCTGGGTGCGGCACTTGAGGCGGGCGATGCGCTGGCGGACTTCGTCGTCGAGGATTTCAGCGCCGCCGCCGGGGATGGAGTCGAGGCCTGAGTCGCGGAGGCGGGCGATGGTGGTGCGCAGGTCGAGCGAGGAGTACTCGGCGATGGCGAGGATTTCAGAGGCGGAGAGGCAGTGGAGCCAGATCTGGGGGAAGCGCTGCTTGATGCCGCGGAAGAGGCTCTCGAACCAGTCGATTTTGAGGTCGGGATGGATGCCGCCCTGCATGAGGACGCCGGTGCCGCCCATCTCGACGGTCTCGGCGATTTTTTCGTAGATTTTTTCGAAGTCGAGGATGTAGCCTTCGCCGGCGCGGGGTCCTTTAAGCGGGCGATAGAAGGCGCAGAAGGTGCAGTACTCGGTGCAGAAGTTGGTGTAGTTGATGTTGCGATCGATGATGTAGGTGACGACGCCCTCGGGGTGGAGGCGGCGGCGGAGGGCGTCAGCCTCGAAGCCCAGGCCGATGAGGTCGGGGGAGTGGAAGTGGTCGAGGGCCTGTTGGCGGGTCAGCGGCATGGTGTTGATTTTACCAATTCACGCGCGGCGGGGGCGAGGCGGGGGCGTGGGCGGGGATCATTTGCGGCCAGTGTGGCGGAAGATGAAGATGCCGCGGCCGAAGACGGGCCGGCGGCGGGTGCGCGAGAGATTCGAGACCGTCGAGATGCCGCTGAACAGGACGAAGAAGTCCCAGAACGCGCGGAGATGATCGGCGATTTTGCGGGCGGTCATTGGGGAAGAACCTTGTGGGCCGGGGAAGCGTGACGTTGGAGGTTCGAGGCGGACGCGGGGGCGCGGGTCGCATTTTTCTGAGCGCGGGGGCGCTACTTTCCGGACTCTGGCTTGGACGCGGGTTTGGGGCGCGGCTTCTTGGCCGGCCGGGAGATGCCCAGGCTGAGGAGGAAGTAGCCGAATCCTTTGCGCAAAGTGTCGAGCAGGCTCATGAGTGCAATTCTCTCCCATCAGGGCCGGTTGTGCCGGTTTTGCGCGGCGGTCGCAGGAGGCGGCCGCCGCGCGAGTCTACGGGTTGGCGGATGGGGGCGCGGGGATGGAGGCCGGAGCCAGGGCACTGCGCAGAATCTGGAGCGCGGCAGGGGGGAGGGGCTTGTTGGCGTTGGCCAGCAGCAGGCTGACCTGCCACATTTCGGTATCGGTCAGTTGGTTTCTGTAGGACGGCATGCCGGTCAGTCGGATACCGTTTGCCACTTTCCAGTAAGTTTCGCCGGGCAGGTCGTCGCTGACGCCGACGGCGTTGCCCATGCGGTGCTTCTCCCAGAGCGGCGGCGCATCGGGAAACATGTTGGCTCCGGTGGCGGAGGGCTTGCCGTGGAAGCCGTGGCAGAAGGCGCATTTTTCGCTGTAGATGTGGGCGCCGACCACCAGGTTGTGCTCGTCGGGCTGGATGGGAGGGATCTGGGCCAGTTCGCTTTGGATGCGGGCGTGGAGCACAAAGCCGGTGAGCTGGCGCTCATAGGGAATGGGCGGGTCGGCGGCGGCAACCGGCACCTTGCCGTACTTGAGCCATGCCAGCCCGGCGATGGGCACAAGGAGAATTCCCAGGACAAGCGCAAAGAGGATGCGAAACATAGACGATGAGGCCTCCGTGCCCTTCATCGTAGAGCATTGACCAGCCCTCCGGCGGCATCACGGTATTGAATCATTGATAAATACGAAAAAGATTTGCTGGACAAGGCGGGGCGGATTTGAAACAGTTTGGCCCATGCCGCGGCGGCCCGCGCGGCCGGCGGCAATCTTTACGCGCAGGCAAGGAGCTTCCCCATGGCGGATCACTCGAAGATGAGACTGGGCCGCAAGGCCATCAAGACGGACAGCCGCACGCTGATGCTGGCCAATTACCTGACCCCGGCGCTGCCTCCTCCGCCGCCTGTGGCCGACTGGACCACGGGCATCACGGGCTGGGGCATGATGCTGAACGACCAGCTGGGCGACTGCACGATTGCGGGTGTGGGCCACGCGGTGCAGGTGTGGAGCGCCAACACGGGCGGCATCGTCACGGTTCCCGACACGACGATTGAATCGTTCTATGAGAAGTGGGACGGGTACGTTCCGGGCAACCCGAGCACGGACAACGGCGGGGTGGAGCTGGATGTGCTGAATGACTGGCAAAAGCAGGGGTTCAGCGGGCACACGCTGCTGGCCTTTGCGGACCCGAAGCACTCCAACCTGGCGGAGATTCGCCAGTCGATCGCGTTGTTCGGGGGGGTCTATATCGGGCTGGCGCTGCCGCTGACGGCGCAGAATCAGGATGTGTGGGACGTGGTTTCCAAGGGCGGCGCGAAGGCGAAGAAGGGCAGCTGGGGCGGGCATTGCGTCTTTGTGCCCAAGTACGACGAGAACGGTTTCACGTGCATCACGTGGGGCCAGTTAAAGACCATGACGACGGCGTTCTGGAAGAAGTATTGCGACGAGGCGCACACGCTGCTGGGGCAGGACTGGCTGACGGCGAAGGGCTCGCCCGCCGGGTTTGCGCAGGCGCAATTGGAGACCGATTTGAAGGCCATCCGGTAGAGCCGCGGGAGGCGAAGCGGGACGGCGCGCGCGCAATCGGCGGCGGGCGCGGGAGGCGAAGCGGGCACAAGGCTCCCCCAAGATGGTTTAATACCTACTGGGGGAGCGCCGCGGATGCGGATGCTTCCGTACTGTTGTGGAGGAATCCCGAAACCGATGTATTCTTTTCGCCGTCTTGCCCTTCTTCTGGCGCTGCTTTTGCCAGTCACGCACGTTCTTTTGGCCGAGAGCTCGAGTTCGAGCAGCAACCCTGACGCGCAGGACCAGGCGCAAACGCCGGCGACGCCGTTGAGTCAGGGTCAATTGAGTGTGCAGGCCCGCATCAAGGCGCGGCGGGACCAGCGCCGCGCGCAGGCCATCCACGACACGTATGGGCATCTCTACGAGGCGTTTGTGGGCGGCGGCTATCTGCGCTACACGCCGGGGCCGAAGCTGCAGCGGGTGACGCTGTACTCGTGGGACGCCGCGCTGACGCGCTACTTCAACGAGCGGCTGGGCGTGACGGTGGACGGGCGCGGCTACTACGGCACGGCGTATGTGGGCCTGAATCCGTCGTCGATTACGCGGCCGGCGATCAGCCAGTATGGCGTGCTGGCGGGACCGACGTACCGCTTCTACATGCGGCCCAGGTATTCGATTGCAGGGCGCGTGATGGGGGGAATGGCGCTGGGCAATTTTTCCAGCGATACAAGCGGCTTTGGCGCGGTGGGACTGGGGCTTTACCCGGATGCGACGACGTATGCCATGAACGCCAGCGTGATTGGCGAGACTAACGTGAGCCCGAATTTGTCGCTGCGGCTGGCGGGAGACTACTACGCCACGGGCTTCGGGTCGACCATGCAGAATAGCGTGGGCTTCACGTATGGGTTTGTGTACCGGTTCGGCAAGCAGTAGAAAAGCAGTTCACAGTTCACAGTTGTCAGTTCGTCGTTCACAGTTTTTGCAATGCCAATGAAAAGCCTGCCCTGGAGTTCTTCCATCGGCAGGCTTTTTGATTTGGCAGCGATCGAGTTGGATGGCTGCTTGTTTTCCGTCTGCGCTTGATGCCGCGTTGCGCTTTGACGACTGTGAGCTGTGGACTGCGAACTGCGAACTGCGAACTGAAAACTGAAAACTGAAAACTGAAAACTGTGAACTGCTATTGCAGGATCGGGATGCCGGCGATGCGCTGCTGCCACTCGGCGGGGCCGGTCTGGTGGACGCTGGTGCCTTTGGAGTCGACGGCCACGGTGACGGGCATGTCGCGCACGTCGAACTCGTAGATGCCTTCCATGCCTAGATCCTCGAACGCCAGTTGACGCGCGCCTATGATTGCCTTCGATACGAGGTACGCGGCGCCGCCGACGGCCATGAGGTACACCGCGCCGAATTCCTTGATGGCCTCGATGGCGACGGGGCCGCGCTCGGCCTTGCCGACCATGCCGAGGAGGCCGGTCTCGGCGAGCATCTGGCGGGTGAACTTGTCCATGCGGGTGGCGGTGGTGGGGCCGGCGGGCCCGATGACTTCTTCGCGGACGGGGTCGACGGGGCCCACGTAATAAATGAAGCGGTCCTTGAAATCGACGGGGAGTTTTTCGCCGCGGCTGAGCATGTCGGTCATGCGCTTGTGGGCGGCGTCGCGGCCGGTGAGCAGCTTGCCGGTGAGGAGGAGGACTTCGCCGGGTTTCCAGGTGGCGGCTTCGGCGCGGGTGACAGTGTCGAGGTTCACACGCCGGGCGCCGGAGACGTCGTAGGTCAGCTTGGGCCAGTCGTCGAGCGAGGGCGGGTCGAGGTAAACCGGGCCGGAGCCGTCGAGGACTATGTGGGCGTGGCGGGTGGCGGCGCAGTTGGGGATCATGGCGACGGGGAGATTGGCCGCGTGGGCCGGGGTGTCGAGGACCTTGACGTCGAGGACGGTGGTGAGGCCGCCGAGTCCCTGGGCGCCGATGCCGAGGCGGTTCACTTTGTCATACAGCTCGACGCGGAGTTTTTCGGCGGTGGTCTGGGGGCCGCGGGCGATGAGGTCCTGGATGTCGATGGGGTCCATGAGGGACTGCTTGGCCAGGAGCATGGCTTTTTCGGCGGTGCCGCCGATGCCGATGCCGAGCATGCCGGGGGGACACCAGCCGGCGCCCATGGTGGGGACGGTTTTGAGCACCCAGTCGGCGACCGAGTCGGAAGGGTTCAGCATGGCGAATTTCGATTTGGCTTCAGACCCGCCGCCCTTGGCCGCGACGGTGACTTCGACGGTGGAGCCGCGGACCAGTTCCACGTTGACCACGGCGGGGGTGTTGTCTTTGGTGTTGATGCGCTTGCCGGCCGGGTCGGCCTGGAGCGACATGCGGAGCTTGTTGTCGGGGTCGAGATAGGCGCGGCGGACGGCCGAGTCGACCATCTGCTGGAGGTCGAGAGGCGGCTCGCCGGGAGCGGGCTCGAAGCGGACATCCATGCCGACTTTGACGAAGGCGTTGACGATGCCGGTGTCCTGGCAGATGGGGCGGTGGCCCTCGGCGCACATGCGGCTGTTGATGAGGATCTGGGCGATGGCGTCTTTGGCGGCGGGCGACTGCTCGCGCTCGTAGGCCTTGGCGAGCGAGGTGATGTAGTCGACGGGATGGTAGTAGCTGATGTATTGCAGCGCGGCGGCGACGCTGGAGATGAAATCTTCCTGGCGGATGACGGTCATGGTGTGGTCCCTCGCAATTCTGACGCTACTAGGGTAATGGATGCGGGGCGGGGCGTGCGGGGTGCGGGGTGTTTTGCGGGGATGGACCACTCACGGGCGTGAGCCGAGGCGAGCTGCTGCGGCGCTAGAAGAACAGGGTCCAGTTTGCCACGGCATTGAGCGCGTTGGGGACGCGCGGCGTAATGGCCGGCCCAGCGACGTAGCTCAATCCGAGACTCAGGTAGTTGCCGGGGGAAGCGCGCAGCGAGTAGCTGGCGGTGACAGTGGTTCCGGACCGCCAGACAGTTTTGCCCGCGGCGACGAGATTGGCGGTGAAGATTTTGCTGTAGCCGGTGTGAGATGCAACGACGGAGAAGACATCGTCGGGGCGCGACTGAAACGGCGCCTCCTTGTAGATTCGCGCCTCGTAGTAGCGGGCGTAGGGGTCCAGTTTTTCGGGCACCGTCATGAAGGAGCCGCCGGCGTAGAGGCCGTGGGTTGGATGTTCATGGCTGGACTGGAACAACTGATCATCCATGAGGACGTATGCGCAGTAGTTGTCGGACTGCGGCTGGCCGGTGGCCTCGTTTCTGTAGAGCGTGGTGTTGCGAATGTAGCCGGCGCGAAACCAGGCCTGGCGCGCATCGGCGCTGGCCGGGCGCAGGTAGCCCGCTTCGTTGATGAGGACGAGTTTGTCGCCGTGCGGGATGAAGCGGAAGCCGGTGTGGTTGCGCGCCACTTCGGCCGGGCCGCCGTTTGGATCGATGCTTCGCTGCGCGGCGGTTTTGATGTAGGAATTCCGAGGCCCGCGCAGCCGCGCGTTGAACGAAGGCGCGGTGAGAGGGAAGTAGGACATGCCCGCCTCGAAGGGCAGCACGGCGTAGACGCCCTGCGCGCCGGTCGCGGTGGATCCGCCGACAAAGAGGCCGACGAAGTTCATGTTGTTGGCAATGTAGCCCGCCTTCACTTCGAGGCGGTCGTCGCCGAACTCCTTGTAGAAATAGAGGGCCCACACCTGAAGCGAGTTTGGACCGGCGGGGTTCCAGCTCGCCCAGTTCCACACTGCGCCCATGTACAACTGCGCGCGCCGCAGGTGGAGTTGGCGAAGGTCGGAGGAGAGGATCGGCTGGGCGAACGTGGTTTCGAACGCGCGCTGGCCCACGTAGACCTGGTCATCGGCAGGAACGGGCGCATGCAGCATGTTCTGTGCGTACTGGGGGCCGGTGATGACGCGAAAGGCGAGGCCCTTGCGCAGGAGCGCCTGGCGAAATCGCGAATTTACGTCGATGACGCTGTCAGAAAACGGCGGCATGGCGGCATCGCCGCCGAGGTAATTCAGGCCCTCAATGGACCGCTGCACAGGCGCGGGAGAATCGGGCAGGCCCTGACCGGCGTCGCCGGCTTGCGCGTGGCATAACGTGCCGGCGCACAGCAAGAGTGCGGCGGTGAGCATTCTGCGGATTCTTCGTTCGTTGCTGGCTTGCATCTTTCCGGCACCTTCGGTCTTTCTTGCGGCAATATGGCGTGCAGCCCGGCAACGGGGGTTTTCACAGGCTCAGATTACAGGCTCAGATTAAAAATACACTGCGTGCGGCCGGAGGCGGTTCCGCAGGCGCTTTTGCTCGTTGCGGCCAACGCGTGCAGCGGCGGCTTGTTTGCGTTGCTGCACGATGGGTTGCGGCATCGGATATTGGCTGCGCGGCTTTATTGTTTCTTCAAGGCAGAACGCAGGTCGGTGTGGATGAAGTCGTCGCCTTTGTAGAGGATGGTTTCGCGCTTGTCGCGGGCGAGGGCGTAGCTGAAGCAGTCGCCGAAGTTGAGGTTGGCGGGGTGGCCGCTGCCGCGGCCGTAGTCGCGATAGGCCTGGCGGGCGATTTGGGCCTGTGCGACGGTGACGGGTTCGATAAAGATCTCGAACTGCTCGATGAGTTCATCGATCTCGTGGGTCAAGGCGGGATTTTTCAGCCTTTCCATTACGACGGATATTTCGACATAGGCTGCTGCCGAAATGTACGATCCGTCCGACTTGTCAAGAGCGCTCGCAAACCATCGCCAATCTGGTTCCCGCTTGAGAATAGCCACCAAAGCTGACGAATCGACAATCATAACGGCAACCCGGTCTCTTTGTCGTAGAGGAGATCGCCGATCTTGTCGGATGGTGGCAGGTCTTTAAGCAGCGGAGCAGTTCGTTCGGTAAGCTGCTCGAGCCACTCCATGCGGTTCTGCCTCTTGGGAGATTGCCGTTGCCGCTCAATGCGCTCCTTTACAGAGAGCTTGACAGCAGTGGTCAGGGTCTCTCCGGTGAGTTGTGCCAATTCGCTCGCCAAACGATGCGTTTCCTCATCCTTGATATTCAAGCTCGGCATGATCCACCCTTCTACCGTGATTGTCTACCATTCTACCATGGTTGAGCTTTTTGGGCGTGGCGGCGAGCGCGGGGCGGGCGCAAATGGCCGACTTGCCCTAATCTGGTACGCATGGACGATTTGAGTTTGAATGCGGGGCAGGAGCCGGTGTTTGATCTGCTGGTGGTGGGGGCGGGGCCGACGGGGCTGGCCTGCGCCATCGAGGCGGGGAAGGCGGGCTTGAAGGCGGTGCTGGTGGACAAGGGGTGCGTGTGCAACTCGCTCTTCCACTACCCCGCGCACATGACGTTTTTCACGACGTCGGAGCTGCTGGAGATCGGCGGCATTCCCTTTCCCAGCCCCAACGCCAAGCCCACGCGCGACGAGGCGCTGGAGTATTACCGGCAGGTAGCGGCGTACTACAAGCTGGACATGCGGCAGTATCAGCGGGTGGAGCGGGTGACGGGCAGCGACGGGGCGTTCGAGGTGCACACGGTGGACCGCTTTGGGCGGCACGGCGCGCTGCGGGCGCGCAAGCTGGCGGTGGCGACCGGCTACTACGACCTGCCCAACATGATGGGGATTCCGGGCGAGAATCTGAGCAAGGTGCATCACTATTACGACGACCCGCACCCCTACTTCGAGATGGATGTGGTGGTGATCGGGGGCAAGAATTCGGCGGCCATTGCGGCGCTGGAGCTGTGGCGGCACGGGGCGCGGGTGACTCTGGTGCACCGCGATCCGGAGCTGCACCGGCACGTGAAGTACTGGATCAAGCCGGACATTGAGAATCGCATCAAGAATGGGGAGATCCAGGCGTTTTTCAGCTCGCACGTGGTGGAAATTGCGCCGGACACGGTGACGCTGCGGACGCCGGAGGGGCGCAAGACGCTGCACAACGATTTTGTTTTCGCGATGACGGGATATCATCCGGACTTTACGTTTCTGGAGCGGCTGGGAGTGCAGTTCGAGGGGGCGGACCGGCGGCCGGTGTGCAATGCGGAATCGCTGGAGAGCAATGTGCCGGGCATTTACCTGGCGGGAGTGATTGTGGCCGGGTCGCGCACCAACGAGATCTTCATTGAGAATGGGCGCTTCCACGGCGTTCTGATTGCGCGGGCGGTGGCGGCGGGCTTCGCGCGGGAGTGAAACCGCGCGCCGGCGGCTGAAGGAATCCGTTACACTACGGCACACTCATGCCGCGGAGGATAGACAGGTGCCGATGCGCTTATGGCCGCGCTCGATTCGATGGCAGATGCTGGCCGGGCTGGTGCTGCTGGAGGCGCTCTCGATCACGCTGTTTGCGGGGCTGCTGATCCGCAGGCAGCAGTACGAGGTGGAGCAGCGCGCGCAACTGCGGCTGGGGCACGAAGCGACGACGCTTGCACTGCAGGCCAGGGAAGCGCTGCTGCAGGAGCACCCCGGCTGGGTGGCCTTGTCGGTGAGGATGATGGGCGAAGCGCCCAACGTGGCCGCGGTGAAGGTCACTGATCCGGCCGGCAAGGTACTTTTTGTGGGCAAGGGAGAGCCGGAGGAGTCCCGGCTTGAGCCGGACGAAATGGCGCAGATTCCGCTGCTGAAAAGGGATGAGGTCAAGGTCTTCACGCTGGGAATGGATCGCTGGGAGAGCGCGGCGCCGATTTATATCGGCGGGGATCTGCGCGGGTTTGCCTGGGTGGAGGACGATCGCGCCTGGGACTATGAGCAACTGGCGACGATTGTGCGGGGCACGTCCATTTTTGGCGTCATCTGGATTGCGGCGTCGGCGATGCTGGTGCTGCTTGTGTGGCGCGGCATCTCGCGGCCGCTGGCGGTTCTGCACCGCGGCACGCGGGCGCTGATGAGCTCCCCGGAAGGAGGCGGCAACTTTCCGCTGCCGGTGACGGTACACAATGAGCTGGGCGACCTGATCGAGGGGTTCAATCGCATGGTGGCCTCGATTGAGGAGCAGCGCTCGGGGCTGAACGATACGCTGTCGCTGCTGGACTCGATGCTGGCCAACGCGCCGATCGGGCTGGCTTTTTTTGACCGCGCGGGCCGGTTTGTGCGCGTGAACCACATGTTTGCGGAGATGACCGGAGTGGCGCTGAGCCGGCACCTGGGACGCACGCTGCCGGAGTTGCTGCCGCAGCCGGTGGCGCAGGAACTGGAAGATGCCGTGCTGCGGGTTTTTGCCGTCGAGGAGCCGGTGCGCAACCTGGAGCTGACGGGGCGCGGGGGACGCGTGAAAGGGCCCTGGACGTGGCTGGTGAGCGCCTACCCGGTGCGGACCACGCCGAGCCAGGTGCGCTGGGCTGGGGTGATTGTGCTGGACACCAGCGAGCGCAGGCGGGCCGAGGAGGCGCTGCGCAGGACCGAGAAGCTGGCGGTGACGGGGCGGCTGGCCGCCTCGATCGCGCACGAGATCAACAATCCGCTGGAGGCGATCACCAACGTACTTTTTCTGCTGCGGAATTTCTGTCATCTTGAGGAGCCGGCGCTGAAGTACGTGGCGATGGCCGAGCACGAGGCCGAGCGCATCACGGAGATTACGCAGCAGACGCTGCGCTTTTACCGGCAGTCGACGCTGCCGGCGCGGAGCAATATGGCGGACCTGCTGGACTCGGTGCTGCGCCTCTACCAGGTGCGGCTGAATACGCTGGGCATCGCGGTGGAGCGGGACTATGACCCGGCGATGGATCTGTACTGCTTCGCGGGAGAAGTGCGGCAGGTGATTGCCAATCTGGTGGGCAATGCCATGGACGCGACCACGGGGGGCGGGCGGCTGATGGTGCGCGCGCGGCGCTCGCACAACTGGAAGGAGCCCGGGCAGGAGGGCGTGCGGTTTACGGTGGCCGACACGGGCACGGGCATCGAGAGCGACGCGCGCGATCGCATCTTCGAGGCGTTTTTTACGACCAAGGACGTGACCGGGACGGGGCTGGGCCTGTGGGTGAGCCAGGAGATCATCGTGAAACACCACGGGCTGGTGCATGTGCGCAGCCGCGCGGCGTCGCGCGGGGGGCCGTCGGGCACGGTGTTTCAGATTTTCTTGCCGGACAATTTGGACCTGACGGCGGCGGTGGGCCAGACTGCGGCGGCGGAGGGCTGAAGTGCGGCGACGGCGGGGAACCACGAGCGGGTTTGGGTGTGCGGGCCGGGCGCGGGTTTGGGCGCGCGGAACTTTTCGGCGGCAGCCGGGTTGACACCGATGACAGGGTTCGCGCCCTACCTTCTACATGGGTGGCCGTCTAAACGGGAAGAACCCCGAGCAGCAGCTTGTTCGCAGGAGAGAAATCGATGAATCGGGCATTGTTCAAGAGAGTGTTTCCGCAGGCATTGGCGTGGGTGGCCCTGGTTGCGCTGTGCGGCGTGATGGCGCTGGCGCAGGATGCGGCGCCCGGGGCCGGCCAGCGCACCGACGGGCAGATCGAGATGGACGTGGTCCACGCGCTGGACGCTTCAGCGGCGCTGAAGGACGACCTGATCACGGCCGCGACGATTCAGAGCCGGGTGACACTGGCGGGAACGGTGTCGAGCGAGGCGTCGAAGACGCTGGCCGAGACGATCGTCAAGGGCGTTCCCGGCGTGACCGGGGTGCAAAACAACCTGAAGGTGGGCAATCCCGCCGAGGACCAGAACGCGCAGGAAGCGCAGGGCGCGAATGGCGAAGATTCCGGGTCGCAGGATGTGGGCGAGAACCAGCCGAACGGGTCGGCTGAGCCTCCGGCGGCCGCGCAGGCCCCGGACCAGAGCCAGGGCCAGGCGCCGGGGTATGGACAGAACCCGCCGCCTCCGGGCTACGGGCAGAATGCTCCGCCTCCGGGGTATGGACAGAATCAGGCACCGCCTCCAGGTTATGGGCAGAACCCACCGCCACCGGGATACGGACAGAATCAGGCGCCGCCACCGGGATATGGACAGAATCCGTATCCGGGCCAGGCGGGTCCGCGGCAGCCCTACCGGCCGCAGTATGCGCCCGGGCCGGCTCGGCAGCCCGCGTATGAATTCGCCAAGGGGCCGGTGACGGTGCCGGCGGGAACGCTGATCCAACTGCGGACCAGCGAGCCGGTGGGCAGCAAGCGAGCGACCGAAGGGACGCCGGTTCAGTTCACGGTGATTCAGGACGTGACTCTGGGCGGGGTGCTGGCGATTCCGCGCGGGGCCACCGTGCATGGCGTGGTTTCGGAGATTAAACGCGCCGGTGCCCTGGCCGGCAGCCCGGAGTTGGCGCTGCAGCTCACTTCGCTTGACCTGGGCGGGCAGAATTACCCGCTGCAGTCGGACTTGTTCAAGGTGAAGGGCCCGAACAAGGCAGAACGCACAGTGGGGAACGCGGTGGGCGGCGCGTTGCTGGGAGCTTTCATCGGTGGCTGGGCGGGCGGCGGGTCGGGCGCGGCGATTGGCGCGGCGGCGGGCGCGGGCGCGGGCACGGCGGCGTCGGCGGCCTCTCCCGGGCCGGGGATCTGGATTCCTGCCGAGGCGCTGGTGGTGTTTCATCTGGCCGCTCCGGTGACGGTGCAGCCGGTGAGCCAGCAGGAGGCGGACCGGCTGGCGGAGGGACTCTATCGCGGTGGACCGAGCCTGTACCAACGGGGCTACCCCAGGTATGGGCGCCCGTATGGATACGTGGGCGCGTACCCGTATGGGTATCCTCCGGTGTACTACCGGCCGTATTACATGGTGGGCGGGTTTTATTACTGGCGGTGAGGGGCGGGCAGCCGGGAATAGAGTGTGCGGGTGTCTTCCCCTGGATTCGATTTCGGGATTCGATCCGGCCCTACGGGGCGGGTTCTCGCTCGTTGAACGCATTCCCAGGGTTGCGTCCGCTGCGGCGCACTCCACCCTGGGCTACTCTCGCCGCCTCCGCCGGGAGGCGCTCGGTCGTCTATAATGACATTGCATCGCGTAGAGCGAGAATTGCGCATCCATGGGAGATGCTCGCCCTGAAGCCGCCACCAGGCGCCCAAGGGGAACCGGCTTCTCAGGTTGGCGCGTAGAGAGTTGAAGGCTCAAGTCCATCCATGATTCGTTTCCTGCAAAAAGACAATCGTCTGACCAAGTCACTTTTCGTTGTCATCATCGCCGCCGCATCGGTGTCGATGGTGGTCTACCTGATTCCGGGCCTGACCGGCGGGGGCGCGACGTCGGCCGACACGTATGCGGTGGTGTATCCGCACTGGTATAGCCGCTTTATTTCGACGGGCGACGTGATCACGCAGCAGAGGGTGTCGCAGCTTGCGCGGCAGCAGGTGCAGCAGCGCAATCCTCAGTACGCCGACAATCCGATGATCGTGGGCCTGTTCGAGCAGCAGGTCGGCCAGCAGCTGGTGCAGCAGCAGATTCTGGTGGCGGAGGCGGCCAAGCTGGGCATCCACGCCAGCGATGAGGATGTGCGCCGTTATCTGGAGACCGGGCCGGCCGCCCAGGTGCTGTTCCCCAACGGGAAGTTTATCGGGGCGCAGCAGTATGCGGCGATCATCAACGACCGGTTTGATATTTCAGTGGCGGAGTTTGAGGAGAACGTCAAGCACGACATCGCCATCCGCCGGCTGGAATCGCTGATCACGGCCGGGGTGACGGTGAGCGACAAGGAAGTGCGGGAGGCGTACCGGAAGAACAACGTCAAGATCAAGTTCGACTACGCGGTGATCTCGGCCGACGAGCTGAGCAAGCAGATCAATCCTTCGGACGCGGCGCTGGAGGCGTGGTTCAAGAAGAACGCCGCGCGCTATGCGACGGCGGTGCCGGAGGAGCGCACGATCAGCTACTTTGCGTTCACGCCGGACCAGGTGCCGGGCGGGGTGAAGCAGCCCACGCAGCAGGAGATTCAGCAGTATTATGCCGCGCACCAGTCGGAGTACACGGTGCCGGAGCAGGCGCGTTCGCGGCACATTCTGATCCAGTTGGCGGCGGGGGCCGATGCCAAGACGGACGCCGTGGCCAAGGCCAAGGCGGAGAGCATTCTGAAGCAGCTGAAGGCGGGCGGAAGCTGGGCGGAACTGGCCAAGAAGGACTCCGACGACCCGGGCAGCAAGGACACGGGCGGGGAACTGGGCTTTGCGCAGCGCGGCCACATGGTGCCGGCGTTTGACAACGCGATTTTCACGCAGAAGATCGGCGACATCGAGATCATCAAGACGCAGTACGGCTATCACATTGTGCAGGTGGAGGAGCGGACGGCGGCGCACACCGAGCAACTGAACGAGGTGCTGCCGACGATTCAGGCGACGCTGATTCGCGAGCAGTCGGCTGCGGCGCAGCTTAACTATGCGCGCGAGCTGACCTCCGAGGCGATCAAGAACGGGTTGGAGAAGACGGCCGCGGCGCACCATCTGCAGTTGGTGACCACGCCGCCGGTTGCCGCGCAGGGCGTGATTGCGGCGCTGCCGGACGGGTCGCAGATCCTGGCCAAGGCGTTCCAGTCCAGGCAGGGCGATCCGGCGCAGTTTGCGGCTACGGGCGAGGGCTATGCGGTTTTCCAGGTGACGGGGGTGACGGCGGCGCACGCGCCTGATTTTGCCACGTGGAAGAGCCATGTGCTGGACGACTATCGCAGCGAGCAACTGCCGGGGCTGCTGCGGCAGAAGACCAGCGAACTGGCCGACAAGGCCCGATCTATGAACGATCTGACCAAGGCCGCCAAGGAGATGGGCGCGACGGTGAAGACCAGCGACCTGGTGACTGAGACGGGCCAGGTGCCGGACCTGGGCGAAGTGGGCCAGGTGGCTCCGCAACTGTTTGACCTGGCGCCGGGCAACATCAGCGGCCCGATCAACGCGGGGCGAACCGGCGTGGTGGCCAAGCTGACGGACAAGCAGGAGCCGACGGCCGAGGAGATGCAGAAAAACTTCGATCAGACGCGCGACCAGATTCTTGGACAGCGGCGCAACGAGGCTTTTGAGGTTTTTGCGAGCAACGTGATCAACAACTACAAGAAGCACAACCTTGTCAGGATCTACGCCAAGCCGCAGACGCCGGTGATGCCGGGCGAGTAGCCGGGCGGGCGCTCACGAAGCGCAGGAAAGGCCCGCATCCAAAGGCCCGCATCCGAGGGCCGGATGCGGGCCTTTTTGCGTGGATGAGGCTGCAATGGGGTGCGGCTTGCCGGTGCGGGCGAGCGGCTGCGGAGATAATGCAGATATGGAATTTCAGCGCTCGTCCGGAGTCTTGTTGCACGTCAGCTCGTTGCCGTCCTATGGCGGCATTGGCGATCTGGGCCCCGCCGCCCATGAGTTTGTGGCCTTTTTGGCGGCGGCCAAACAGCATGTGTGGCAGGTGCTGCCGCTGTGTCCCACCGGGTACGGCAACTCGCCATATGCGGGCTCGTCGGCCTTTGCGGGCAATCCATTTTTGATCAGCCTGGAATATCTGTCGGACTGGGGCTGGATCGAGGGCGAGCGCATTGCGGGGCTGGCGGGAAGAAACGGCAACGTCGATTTTGAAGAGGTGGAAGCGCGGAAGCTGCCGCTGCTGTTTGAGGCGGCGGGGAATTTTCTTGATCGCGGTCCGCGTGATGCGAAGCTGGCCGGGCAGTGGAAGCAGTTTGAGGCGTTTCGGCAGGCGGAGCAGGGCTGGCTGTCCGATTACGCGCTGTATGCCGAGCTGCGCCGGCAGTACGGGACGGGCGCGTGGGCGAAGTGGCCGGAGCCGGTGCGCCGCCGCCAGCCGCAGGCCCTTGCCCAGGTGGCCGCCCGGCATGGGCGCGCGCTGCGGCAGGAGCAGGCGCTGCAATTCGCCTTCTCCGTGCAGTGGAATCAACTACGAGAAGCTGCCGCACGCGATTCGATCCGCATTCTGGGCGATGTGGCCATCTTCGTGAACATGGACTCGGCGGATGTGTGGGTGCATCCGGACATTTTCGACTTGGACGAGGCGCTGAAGCCGGTGCGCGTGGCGGGTGTGCCGCCCGACTACTTTTCGCCCACCGGGCAGCGCTGGGGCAACCCGCTGTATCGCTGGGATGTGCTGGAGGGGCGGGGCTTCGACTGGTGGGTGGAGCGAATTGGCCGCGCGCACCAGCTCTACGACATCGTGCGGCTGGATCACTTCCGCGGCTTCGAGGCGTACTGGTCGATTGGGGCCGACGAAGAGACGGCGATGAACGGCGAGTGGGTGAAGGCACCGGGCCTCGAGCTGTTCCGCGCACTAGAGGCGGCGCTGGGGCCGCTGCCGCTGGTGGCCGAAGACCTGGGGCTGATCACGCCGGAAGTGGACGCGCTGCGGCTGGAACTGGGGATGCCGGGGATGAAGGTGATCCAGTTCGGATTTTCAGACAAGGCCGCGCACAACCATTTGCCTCACCAGTACACGACCGACACGGTGGCCTACACGGGCACGCACGACAACGACACCACGCGGGGATGGTGGCAGGCGGCCGGGGAGGCCGAGCGGGCCGCGGTGGAGGCGTATGTGGGGCCGGTGCCAGTCAGCGGCGGGGTTGCCCGTCCGGCGTGGCCGCTGCTGCGGGCGGTGGAGGCGAGCGCCGCACAGGTGGCGATGGCGCCGGCGCAGGACCTGCTGGAACTGGGCTCGGAGGCGCGCATGAATACGCCCGCGGTGGCCGCGGGCAACTGGAGCTGGCGGGCGCCGGAGGGCATCTGGACTCGGGAGTTGGCCGAGCGGCTGGCGGCGCTGACTGAGGTGACGGACCGGGACTGCGATCCGCTGGGGGAGGCGGAGGAAGCGGTCGGGCGGGGCGAAGGCTGATTCGCCTGAGTAGTTGACCGAAGGGCGCGGCCGGGTTCTGGTCGGCGCTCGGGTTTTTGACTGGGCCGCCAACCTTGCTATTCTGGCCGCACATGGAAATCGCGGCGATTGAGACGTGCGGGCTTACGCGGCGCTTCGGCGAGCTGACGGCTGTGGACGATGTGACGTTCAGCGTGGCGCAGGGGCAGTTCTTCGGCTTTCTGGGGCCGAACGGGGCGGGCAAGTCGACCACCATCAAGATGCTGACCGGGCTGCTGGAGCCGACGGCGGGGACGATGGCGATTCTGGGCCAGCCGTTCGGGGCCGGGGCACTTGAATTGAAGCGGCAGATCGGCGTGGTGCCGGAGGGCATGGCGCTGCTGGGGCGGCTGACCGCGCCGGAGTATCTGCGCTTTGTGGGGCGCATGTACGGGCTGGACCACGAGACGACGAACCGGCGCACGGAAGAGCTGCTGGAGTTCATGCAACTGGCCAACGAGCGCCGAAAGCTGGTGACGGACTTTTCGCACGGGATGCAGAAGAAGCTGGCGCTGGCGGCGGCGGTGATTCACGGGCCGAAGGTGCTGTTTCTGGACGAGCCGTTCGAGGGCGTGGACGCGATTGCCGCGGGGATGCTGAAGACGCTGCTGCAGGGGATGATTCAGCGCGGGGCGACGATTTTTTTGACCACGCACGTGCTGGAGATTGTGGAGCGGCTGTGCAGCCATGTGGCCATCATTCACCAGGGGCGGCTGGTGGCCAACGGGCCGCTGGAGGAGTTGCGCGCCGGGGTGGCCAGTTCCATTCAACCCGGCGGCAAAGACCTGTTGCCGGGGGCCCCGGTGCTGGCCGGCGCGGAGAGCGGCCAGAAGCTGACGCTGGAGGAGATTTTTCTGTCGATCGTGGGCGCGGGCGGGATGGAGCCGGCGCAGGAGCTTTCATGGCTGACTTAGGCGCGCTGGAGGCGGCAGGAGCAGCGGCGGTTGGAGCGGCGGGGCCGTTCAGCCCGCTGGCGCGCGCGCAGTATGCCGCACTGGTGACGATGCGCTGGCGCATGTTTGTGATCGGCCTGCGCTCGATCCGGGGCTTGTTTGAACTGGGGGCGAGCGGCATCACACTGATGGTCTTCAGCGTGATGGGCCTGGGGATGGGCATCGGGCTGGGCGCGACCTCTTATATGCTGGCCCAGCGCGCGATGTGGACGTATCTGCCCATCGAGTTCTGGGTGGTGTGTTTTATCTGGCAGACGGTTCCCGTGGCGCTGGCCTCGTTTCAGGACCAGTTCGATCTGGGTGGCCTGCTGCGCTTCCCGGTGAGCTTCGGGTCGTTCTTCATGCTCTATGTGATTTTTGGGCTGGGGGATGTGTCGACGGTTCTGGGCGGGCTGTGCTGCCTGGGCATCTGGGTGGGGACGTGGCTGGCGCGGCCGGATCTTTCAGGTTGGCTGGCGCTGGGGTTTGCGGGGTTTGCGGTTTTCAATATTTTGCTGGCGCGGTCGATCCTGGCGTGGATTGACCGCTGGCTTGCGCAGCGGCGGACGCGGGAGATCGTGAGCGCGCTGTTTCTACTGCTGTTTTTGGGACTGCAACTGATGAACCCGGCTTTGAGGCAGGATGGGCGAGAGGGGCCGATCGGCCGCATGCAGCCGGAGGAAAGCCAGCGCGTTCAGGTGGTGGAGATGCAGCCGTGGATGAAGACCGGCCTGGCGGTGCAAACGTGGCTGCCGCCGGGGATGGCCGGGGCCGCGGTGCAGCGCGCCGCGGAGCAGCAACCGGCAGGCGCCGCAGGATTGCTGGGCGCGCTGGGGCTTTGGGTGCTGGCGGTGGGAGGCGTGTTGGGGGCGCGGCTGAGGGCCGAGTATCGCGGAGAGAATCTGGGCGAGGCGCCCAGCCGCAGGAAGACGGAAAGGCGCGAAGGCGGGTGGCTGCTGAACGGCAGTGGACCGGTGGCCGCGGGGATGGAAAAGGAACTGCGCACCTTGCTGCGATCGATGCCGCTTCTGTACTCGGTGGGCTTGCCGATGTTGATGGTGGTGGTGATCGCGAGCCTGTTTCGCAACGGCGCATCGATGGTGAAGCATCCGTTTCAGCTGGCGCTGCCAATCTGCGTGGCGTACGGACTGATGGGTTTTGCGCGGCTGATCTACAACAACTTGGGAACCGAGGGAAAGGGCATCCAGCTTGTGTTTCTGTCTCCCACGCCGGTGCGCGCCGTGCTGCTGGCGAAGAACCTGGTTCATGCAATTCTGTTCGGTGTGGTTGCCGTGGTCTCCGGCCTGTTGGCCATCCTGCGCCTGGGCCTTCCGGACGGCGTGGTGCTGGGCGCCACGTTGGCCTGGCTGCTGTTTGCGCTGCCGGCGAACCTGGCGGCGGGTAACATTTTTTCGCTCACCATGCCGTACCATGTGAATCCCGGCCGGCTGACGCGGCAGCGCGGCTCGGCGGCCAGCGGGCTGCTGAGCGTGCTGATTCAGATGACGCTGCTGGGCGTGGGGGCGGCGGTCTTCGGGCTGTGCGTTGCCGACGGCAGGCTGTGGCTGGCGATTCCGATTTTGCTGGCGCTGGCCGGGGCCGCGGTGTATGCGTGGATGCGCGTGCTGGGCAACGCAGACTCGATGGCCAATGAGCGCAGGGAACTGCTGCTGGATACGCTGGGGAAGGCGGAGTAGCGGGCGGGTTTCAGGGGTGGGCCGTGCGATTCGCGGCTTGCGGCGCGTGGCGCGAGAACAGGGCGCGCCGGGGTTGTGATTCGTGATCGCGGAGGCTACGGTTTATGCTGGTTGCGTGAAGCCGCTGGCCACCGAAGACCTTGAACACATTCTCAGGCACACGCTTCCGCTTTGGGACGAAGTGCGCGGGCGGCACATTTTCATCTCCGGCGGCACGGGTTTTTTCGGTGCATGGCTGCTGGAGAGCCTGGCCTATTGCAATCGCGCGCTGAACCTTGATCTTTCGTCCACGGTTCTCAGCCGCGATCCCGGAGCCTTTGCGCGGAGGATGCCGCACCTTGCGAGCGAGCCGTCGATTCGGCTGCTGCAGGGGGACGTGCGCAGTTTCGAGTTTCCCGCGCAGGATTTTGAATACGTGATTCATGCCGCGATTCCAACGCAGACGGATGCGGCGCGCCAGCCGCTTGATTTGCGCAGCGCGCAGATTGGCGGCATGGAGCGGATGCTTGCGTTGGCCAGGTCGCGGGGCGCGAAGAGATTTCTCTTCACCAGCTCCGGCGCGGTGTATGGGCGGCAGCCGCAGAGCCTGAGTCATATTCCCGAAGATTATCCGGGCGAGCCGGATCCAATCGATCCGAAGGCGGCGTATGGAGAGGGGAAGCGGGTTTGCGAGCGGATGTGCGCCTCGTGCGCGCGGGAATCCGAGGTCGAGTTCTCGATCGCGCGGTGCTTTGCGTTTGCCGGGCCGCACCTGCCACTGGACCAGCATTTTGCAATCGGAAATTTTATCGCGGATGCGCTGGCCGGCAGGAACATTCAGATCAGGGGCGACGGGACGCCGATGCGCTCGTATCTTTACGCGGCGGATCTGGCCGTGTGGCTGTGGACGCTGTTGTTGCGCGGGCCGCGGCCGGGGGCGAAGCTCGAGGTATTCAATGTCGGCTCAGGAGAGGCGATCAGTATTCGCGATCTGGCGCAGGCGGTCATTGAGGAACTTGATCCATCGCTCAAAGTCGAGGTTGCGCGGGAACCAATCGCCGGCGAGCCGCTGTTACAGTATGTTCCCGACGTTCAGCGGGCGGCGACTTATCTTGATTTACGGCCGATCATCGGGCTGCGGGAAGCTATCCGGCGCACCGCGGCATGGCATCGATGAATGTTAGGAGTTATGCGCCCGAGATATGTCTTTCGGAGCCAAGTTATAGAGTTTAACTTCCAGTTACGGCAGGATCGCGCGCGGATATACTTCGCTGCACCCAGTCAGAGAGCAAAGGGCCGCAGAAAATCCGGACCTTGCGCTTCTTTTGCGCGGCGAGCATTGGAGTTTGCCTGAGAGACGAAGCCGGTGATGACTGCGGCGACAAAATCGAGCATGGGTCGGGTAAGTCCCGGATAGACGCCGATCCAAAATACGTTGTTCATGACAAAGTCAGTATTCGGCAAATCGCCAACAACGCGGCATGTGCAGCCTTCATACGCGGGCTGGCGCAGGAGGTTGCCGGCGAACAGGAGGCGGGTGCCGATTTTCTTTTCGTCGAGAGCGCGGATCAGCTCGTCGCGCGTAAACGCCGCGTCTTGGCGCACTCCGATGGGAAATCCGAACCAGGCGGGATCGGAGCCGGGTGTCGGCGCGGGCAAAAGAAGCGAGTCTTCGAGCGGCTGGAGCGCGGAGGATAGATAGCTGAAGTTATCCTTGCGCTGCGCGATGAAGCGGGGCAGCTTGTCGATCTGGGAGACGCCGAGAGCGGCCTGCATGTCAGTGGCTTTCAAGTTATATCCGATGTGGGAGTAAGTGTATTTATGGTCGTACCCGCAAGGCAGTTCACCGAGCTGCCAGTCGAAGCGCTTGCCGCAGGTGTTTTCCTTGCCGGGATGGCACCAGCAGTCGCGGCCCCAGTCGCGAAACGACTCGATGAGCACCTGGAGTTGGGGTGAGTTTGTGAGGACCGCGCCGCCCTCGCCCAGGGTGATGTGGTGCGCGGGATAAAAGCTGACCGTGGTGATGTCGCCGAAGGCGCCCACGGAGCGGCCCTTCCAGGTGGAGCCGAGCGCATCGCAGCAATCCTCGATCAGCCACAGGTTGTATTTTTTCGCGAAGGCGGTGACGGCGTCGAGGTCAAAGACATTGCCCAGGGTGTGGACGATCATGATGGCTTTGGTCTTCGCGCTGCGCGCGGCTTCGAGCTGGCTGACGTCGATTTCGTAGGAGGGCAAGCGCGACATCGACGAAGACGGGCACGAGGCGATTTTGAAGGATCGGATTGACGGTGGTGGGAAAGGCGGCGGCGACGGTGATGACTTCATCGCCGGGCTGAAGCCGGCGGTCGCCGAGTTTGGGCGAGGTGAGGGCACTGACGGCGAGAAGGTTGGCGGAGGAGCCGGAGTTGACCAGCGAGGCCGCAGCGCACGCCGACAAAGCGCGCCAGCTTGCGCTCGAACTCCTGGGCAAAGCGGCCGGTGGTGAACCAGCAGTCGAGGGCCGAATCCACGACGGAGCTGAGATCGCCGGCATCGATCACCTTGCCGGAGACGGGAACGGTCGTCTCGCCCGGCGTGAATTCGGCGGCAGGAAAAGCCTCGGCAAAATAGCGGGCGGAGAGGTCGAGGATTTGCTGGCGGAGCCGTGCTGTCTTGTCTGTCATCGAAGGTCCACACCCAAGCATACAAAACCGGGAGCGGTCAGTGTACTGTATTAGTGAGCAACCAGCGTCATTAGTGAGCGACAAGCGCGGACGCGACGAACCTGCAGTTGGCATGCGAGACAGAGTTTGTGTTTTGCGGATGGCATGAGGCTGAGATGAAAGCTGTAATTCTGGCAGGCGGCCTGGGCACGCGCCTCAGCGAAGAGACGGGGCTGCGGCCCAAGCCGATGGTGGAGATTGGCGGACGGCCCATTCTGTGGCACATTCTGAAGATCTATTCGCAGCACGGCATCAATGATTTCGTCATCTGCTGCGGATACAAGGGTTATCTGATCAAGGAATATTTTGCCAATTACTTTCTGCATATGTCGGACGTGACCTTCGACATGCAGGAGAATCGGATGCAGGTGCACCAGAGCGTTGCGGAGCCGTGGCGGGTGACTCTGGTGGACACCGGGGACAACGCTGGCACGGGCGGGCGCCTGAAGAAAGTGGCCAAGTATCTGGACGGGGAAGACGCGTTCTGCATGACCTATGGCGACGGAGTAAGCGACCTGGATATTTCTGCGTCGATTGCCTTCCACCGCGGCCACGGGAAATTGGCGACGGTGACGGCGGTGCAGCCGATGGCGCGCTTTGGCGGCCTGGATATGGATGGAACGAGCATTCGCGCGTTCCAGGAAAAGCCGGAGGGCGAGGGCGGATGGATCAATGGCGGATTTTTTGTTCTTTCGCCGGAGGTGCTGAGCGAGATTGTCGACGACGGCGCGATGTTTGAACGGGAGCCCATGCAACGGCTGACCGCGAAGAAGCAGGTGCAGGCGTTTTTTCATCGCGGCTTCTGGCAGCCGATGGATACGCTGCGCGACAAGCAGAGGCTGGAGGAGCTGTGGGCCGGCGGGAGGGCTCCGTGGAAGACGTGGTGAATCCGTGGCAGGGACGACGGGTTTTTGTGACCGGCCACACCGGATTCAAGGGCGGCTGGCTGAGCCTTTGGCTGGCCGGCCGGGGAGCGCGGATTCGGGGATATGCGCTGGCTCCGGCGACGGAACCGAACCTGTTCAGCGCGGCGTCGGTGGGCGGTGTTTTGGACGATGTCCGCGGGGATGTGCGGGACTACGCAAAGCTGGAAGCCGCGATGACGGAGTTTCGTCCGGAGGTGATTTTTCATCTTGCGGCGCAGCCGCTGGTGCGGCGTTCGTATGCTGATCCGCTGGGCACGTATGCGACGAACGTGATGGGCACGGCGCATGTGATGGAGGCGGTTCGGAAGACGCCGAGCGTGCGCGCGGTAGTCTGCGTGACGACCGACAAGTGCTATCAGAATCAGGAATGGGTCTGGCCGTATCGCGAGACGGACGCGCTGGGCGGACATGATCCGTACGCTTCGAGCAAGGCCTGCGCGGAGATTTTGAGCGCGGCCTACCGGAGTTCCTTCTTCGCGGTGGAGCGGCTGGCGGAGCACCGTGTGGCGCTGGCGACAGCGCGCGCCGGCAACGTGATGGGCGGGGGCGACTGGTCAGAAGACCGGCTGATTCCGGACCTGATGCGCGGGTTTGCGGCGGGTGAGCCGGTGCTGATCCGGCGGCCGGACGCGATTCGTCCCTGGCAGCATGTGCTGGAACCGCTGCACGGCTACATTTTGCTGGCGGAAAGACTGCTGGCGCAGGAAGGCCGGTGCGCGACCGCCTTCAACTTTGGCCCGGGGGACGAAGAGGCGTGGACGGTGGAGCGCATTGCGACCAAGCTTGCCGGCATGTGGGGCGAGCGCGCTTGCTGGAAGGTGGATTCTGTGGCCGGCGTGCACGAGGCGCACGCGCTGCGGCTGGACGCGAGCAAGGCGCGCGCGGAGCTTGGATGGCGGCCGCGCCTGGGGATCGAAGCTGCGTTGGAATGGACCGTGGATTGGTATCGCGATTGGCGGCGAGGCGCGGATATGGCGCAGGGGACGCGCGCGCAGATTGCACGGTTTGAGAGCCTGTGACGGGGACTGAAGGTCGGCCTGGGGTTGGCGGCGAACTGAGGCTCAAAAATGGGGCGGGAATGTCTGGTTGCGGGGGTTCCTGCGCTTTGGGCCGGCGCGCGGACTCGCATGGATGGGGACGGAGTTGCGCTTGTCGTTTCCCATCCTTGCGGCGAGAGGAAGCCGCTAGGATGGGGCACCCTACGTTATGGGCAGGTCAAGGGTGCCGGCTGCTCAGCCCGAGTCTGGTCAGGAAGAACTCTACTGGATTCCAAGCCGTGGGACCGTAAGCCGCTTAGGTGGGAAGTCGGGAACCCAGCGCGGACCGATTCGATTCACAGCAAACTGCGACGCAAAGAGTACATCAGTTTTGTCAAGGAAGGGAGATTTCCCAGTGTCCTGCCAACTGACATTGCCTGTATTTGCTTGCTTCCCAAGACACGACAGGGGGTTCGACGCATCGTCGGCGCGCTCCACCGCAGCGGCCAGTATCGTCTTGTCCTCCTTGAGCGCTATGTTGAGGTTTGACTGACTTCTATTCCCGCACGAAACGGCCCAAGGCAGCACCTCCAGACCCGAATTCAACTCTGAACCCAGAGATCCGTATACAATGGTGTTCCATCCGTGCAGCCCGCCTGCAGATCGCTGCTCTTGAATAACGGCAACGTAGAACCGGGAATCGTCGCTGCCTAGTGCGGGGTCTTCCGTGGTGCAGTTGAGCGTTCGGCTGCCGTCAAGGCCCAAGGCGTACCCGCCTTCTGTAAAGTCGAAGTACTTGAGAGATCCGTGAGTCACGTATTCACCCTGAGCCAGATCGACGTTCCCACAGCCGACGTGCCTCCACGCAACAATAGCTTTTTCGCCCACGACGGTTACTACCGGTCTTCCATCCACGGAGGAGTTGTCGTATCTCGGGGTAGATGCGTTGAATAACTCATCACCCCCGTCGTATAGATATGCAATCACAGAGCGGCCAGTCCTGTAGACAACAAGACGCATGCCATCTGGCAGATATGCACAGGAAGGGGCCGAATCCGGAACTGCCCCGGAAATCCACTTCACAGGCGACCATGACGCGACCCCGTTCGTGAGCACACCCTCGACAGCAACAATTAAGCCGCCAGTCGTCAAAAACACCGAGAGTTTCTGGCCGTCAGCAGACCCACAGACAGCGACGCCCGCGGACGGTCCTGTGTCGCTCAATGTAGGGAACATTGCGTCGGTCCAGGTGACACCGTCTGCAGAGAGCGCCATCGTAACTCGCGGCACTTTGGGCAACTGCGGTTTCCGGAGGAAGGCCGTGACGAATCTCTCGTCTACAGGCCTCTTCGGTTGTGCTGGCTTGCCGATTGTCGGCGTGGGAAGCTGCGCTAACGCGACTACCGCCAAAGCGCATGAGAGGATCGTACAGGTTATCCACTGCCGCATTTGAATACCTCCTTATGCTGGCTCGCAATTCGCGGAATTGTTGCGTAACGAGCCTGACTTGCTCGGGTATCTTGCCTTCTCTAATCGAGGCAAGGACCGCCTCTGGGGGTGCCGCCTACCGTGGTGGTTAATGCTCTTCGAGGAGGCGAGAAACCGCGGATCATTTAGCGCGAATTGGCAGTCAATTTCAGTGACAGCAGTCACGTCTTGATGTTCGGGGCATTTATGCTTTTTCCCCCAGAATCTTTAAATGAATGGTCGGGGCGGAGGGATTCGAACCCCCGACCCTCTGCTCCCAAAACAGGTCAGACCATTTATGGAAACCTGTTGAATTTAAGTGAAAATAAATGCTTTTGATTGAATGGCTTACCGCGCACCTAGCAATCCCTGTGGATCCTTGTAGCTCTTAGGTGCTTTGACAGCTACAATTTCGACTACACTGAAACGTGTGGGACAGGAAATGACCATGCCGGAAACTCACCTCCAATCGGAGCGCCAGCAGGCGCATTTTCTGCTTGACGCACTGCCGGAAGAGAAAGTCGCCGCTGTGCGCGGTCTCCTGGAGGTCATGGTCGAGCCTCTGTCTCGCTCCCTGGCGAAGGCCCCGGTTGAGGAAGAAGACCTTACCCCGGAGACCGCTGCGGCCCTGGATCGCGCCCGTGCATCGCTGGCCCGTGGCGAAGGCGTCTCCCACGAAGAGGTCCTGCGCGAGTTCGGCCTGTGAGTGAGGAAAAGGCCCCGCGTCTCTCCATCTGCTGGTCGGACGAAGCCCGCGCCGATCTACGCCGCATCGACCGCCAGACTGCCCTCGACATCCTCCACTGCACGGACCGCTACCTCGCCACCCGCAACGGCGACGTGAAGAAGCTCAAGCCCCCGCAGACTGGTTTCCGCCTTCGGTGCGGCGACTACCGGCTGTTCTTTGAACTCAGGAACGAGACCATCATCGAAGTCATCGGCGTCCGGCACCGCCGCGAAGCCTACCGCTGATCTTGCGACAAGCGACGCCTCTGCTACAACCGACTCATGCTGCGCCTGCTGAGGCTTCTGTAGATCTTGTCTGTCCGCTTCTTTCGTTCTCGCCGCGATCTGCTCTTGGAAAATCTGGCTCTTCGGCGACAGCTCGCAGTCTTGAAACGGAAGCGTCCTCAGCCGCTGCTTGCCGCTGCGGATCAATTGTTTTGGGTGCCGCTGCGGCTCTGGCCGGGATGGAAGCAGGCATTGATCTTCATCCAACCGGAGACCGTTGTTCGCTGGCACCGGGCAGGCTTCAAGTTGTATTGGGCGTGGCTCTCGCAGCATCGGACCCGTGTAGGAAGAAAATGCGTCAGCAAGCAATTACGTGAACTCATCTTCCGTATGGTTGCCGAGAACCCAGCCTGGGGCGCGCCGCGCATCCATGGAGAACTGAAAATGCTCGGCTTTTGTATTTCGGAGCGAACGGTGCTGCGCTGGATGCGAAAAGCGCCGAGGAATCCTGAGCCGGCAAAGCGATGGGCGGTCTTTCTGAGCAATCACCGTGAAGCCATCGCCGCAATGCACTTCTTCACCGTGCCGACGCTGACCTTCGGCGTGTTGTACTGCTTCTTCGTCATCGCGCATGATCGGCGGCGTATCCTCCACTGCAATGTGACCAAACATCCGGCCAGCGCCTGGGTCGTTCAGCAATTGCGCGAGGCGTTTCCGTTTGATTCGGCACCGGGCTACCTGATCTTTGATCGCGGCACGCAGTTCAATGGCGAAGTGATCGAGACAGTGAAGAGCTTCGACATCCAGCCCAAGCGAACCAGCTTCCGCAGTCCGTGGCAGAACGGTGTCGCCGAGCGCTGGGTCGGCAACTGCCGCCGGGATCTGCTCGACCATGTGATCGTTCTCAATGAGCGGCATTTGAAACGCCTTATGAACGAGTACGTCCGTTACTACCATGAGGACCGAACTCATCTTGCACTGGGGAAACGAACGCCTGCGAGTCGCGAGCCAGCGACCGGAACCAAAGCAGACAGCAAGATTGTGGCGATGCAAAGACTCGGCGGTCTGCATCATCGCTACGATCTGGCTGCCTGAGCCCGCTCTTCGATCAATTCCCAACAAAGACCAAGAGAGCGAACGGGAGACGTGTGCCTGCCGACCCCGCACTATACGCTTCGCCATGTTTTCATTGCGCTCTGCGGTCCCCGAACGACCCTTTCCCAACTGAAAGCTACTGCCAGAACGACCACCGAGTTCGAGAGTCATTCCATTTTGCCCCCGGATGGAGTATTGGCGAGGCACAGGCTAAAAGAAGAAGGTATCAAGATCAGCATGGATGGCAAAGGCCGCTGGCGCGACAACGTCTTCGTGGAGCGCATCTGGAAGTCCATCAAGTACGAGGAGGTCTACCTGCATGCCTACGCCTCGGTCAGCGAGGCCAGAACTTCCATCGGCCGCTACCTGGAGTTCTACAACTCCATCCGGCCGCACTCCAGCCTGAAAGCGCTCACACCCGATCAGGTATACTTCAACCGCCTGCCAGAAGCCCTGGCAGCCTAAAAGCAAAAACAAGAACTTCCACTTAAGGAAAAAGCAAAAACTGTCCGAATGACCGGGACCACCTCACTTGCCGCAAAGAACGCGGCAAGGATGGGGCACCCGCATGGATGGAATAATAAGGATGGGTCACCCGCCTGCTGTATTCGGTCTACATTCCTACCTCCTGCTTCGGCCGTCATGGCACACTTTGTCGAGGCACAGGAGCGTTATGTACCACAAACGGTGCCGAGCTTAATATGACCGCACTTTTACGAGTAATAGGGCATTTAATATCGATCTTCCCTTCTAAATACCTTAGTTGGATGCGATAGCGCCCAGGGCCGCCAACCACGATTATAAAATCCGTCGATTCATGAGCATCGATATTTACCGTAGACTTGGAGGAGGAATAGACGTCGGTACCAGTCAACTGTGTGTCCCATCTACTACCTGTCCACCGTTGCAACAGGAAAGGGTTAGGGGCAGAATGCACACCTGAAGGCGCCTGAATGAACTGGCCATAATCTGCGCAAAAGGTAATTGGGACAGAGAGGCCGTTTTTTAGATGGACCTCAAAAGATGAATTCGCAACTATACCTCCAGCACCAATCTGGATAAGAACGAGAGGCGGAGCTTGTTGAGCTTGGCCGACCAACGCTGGTTTCATACAAGCTAAGGTGATGATTCCGAAAATCAGTATTCTGCTCTGCATGGATTTCCCGATCATTTGTTCGCCTGGCTGGCTCTTAGTTCCCCGTTAATGATCTTCTCCTGCTGCTGGGCAAACTTCTCCGTCCGAGCAAGGCCTGCTTCAGGAGCTTCCATTTTTTGCTGCATGTCCGGTGGTAAAGGATACTTATGCGGACCGTTCAGAATTTGTTGCCGCTCGTTCATCAACTGCTGGGTGTTTGCAGCATCAGCCGGATTCTGCGTGGCATAGATACCATGGCCAAGTTCATGTCCAGCCAGTTCCGCAAACCGCCTCGCATTATCATTGAGGCCGCCGAACTTGTCGTAGTTGAGATTAAAGCCAGCTGGCGTTACGCCTTTGCCGTTCATAATCTTGTTGAAGTCCAACTGAATCGTAGCGGCTGTAAAATCCTTCCCGTCGGGGGTTAACTGTGTGATTGTGAAAAGGCCCGCAACATCCCGATCAAGCCCCGCTCCACCTTGAATGGTATATACACGTGTGTCCTGATCGAGCGAGACCAACTCATTTGCAAGATTTGGATGTAGCAGATCTCCATTTGAATCCGTCTGCGCTGCCAATGCGCAAACCTGCGCCCACTTCGCCATGTCCTTCTCAGAAAGCTTGGAATCATCTATGTACATTCCCGTGGGATCTACCAATTTGAGCGGATTATTTCGAACGTAGGCATACAGATTCAGCTGTTGTGGGTCTACTTGTCTCGCGAACGTGACCGTTAGCAGATCGGGGCTCATGAACCGCCCCATGCTACTTGCGTAATATCGCGCCCCGAAGTAATCCAGCGTGGTCTCCGCGTCGCGCGGCTTGCCGGTAAAGTGCAGGGGGCTGATGTCTGCCCCGCCGGCGCACTGCTGCCCGTCGCCGAAGGGCAGGTTGGAGCAGCTCTCATACGCCGCGCCCGCCGAGGTGGTGCGCAGCCGCTCCGAGCCCAGCCAGTCGCCGTGGATGAAGTAGGTCGCGTTGCTGGCGATGTCGTAGGTCGCCAGGTGCCGCCCTCCGGCATACAGTTCCATCCGTTTCATCGCTCCGTTCGGCTGCATGTCCCCGACCTGATGGCCGGCGTTGTCGTAGACGTACTCGTCCACCGTGGCGCCCACCGCCTTGCGCACCCGCTGCCCCTCGGCGTCGTAGCTGTAGGCGGCCGTCCCGCCCGAGCCCAGCGTCGCGCTCACGATGCGATTCTCGTCGTCGTAGACGTAGCCGTTGACGCCGTCGCTGAGCAGGTTGCCCGCCGCGTCATAGGAGAAGCCGTTGACCGCCGCGTTGACCGTGGTCCAGTTCACCTGGTTGTTGCTATTGTACGTCGCCGTCGCCGTCACGCTCGTCTCCGGCGTGGGGCAGGCGGCGGTCTGCAAGCTTTGCGCCGTGCGGTTGCCGAAGGGGTCATAGGACCAACAGGCGTGTTGGCCTGCATAACTGCCCGACGAGGGCGTGCCGGTGATGAGCCGGTTCAGCGTGTCATAGCTGAAGCCCCACGTGCCCATCACTGAATCAATGGAGTTGGTCAGATTGCCGACGCCGTCGTAGCCGCCTGCGGGAACCCGTTCAGAACTTCATTGATTGATCTCGGAGGCGCTGACCGCTACAAAATCGACTACAGTGCTGTAGCGGTGAAAAGCAGATGCGTGGTTGAAAAGTGAAATATCTCTTTTATTATCAATAACGTATGCTGGTCGGGGCGGAGGGATTCGAACCCCCGACCCTCTGCTCCCAAAGCAGATGCGCTACCAGGCTGCGCTACGCCCCGACGACCAGTTTTGATTGTATCGCGGTTGGGTTTCTTCGTTGGGGCGGGGTGCTGTCGGCGCGAGACGCCAGGCGGCGAAGAGGGGCGGAGGGGGGCATGGCGGATTGGCCTGGGGCGGAGCCTGCCCGGGCTGGAGAACTCCATTCGATGCTACAATCAAAGGGATAGATGGCGGCTATAGTTCAGCGGCAGAACGCCTGACTGTGGCTCAGGATGTCGTGGGTTCGATCCCCACTAGCCGCCCCAATTTCCACGGACCGAAAAGCTAGACTTCCCCAGTTGCCGAGTCTCCGTGATCCCAGAAATTAAAGAAATTGCAGCGGTTGACGGCGTGGTCCCGGCGCAGCCGGGGTGGCTGACCGCGTTTGAGCCGCGGCGCGGGCTCAGCAACGGCCACTTGCAGACCATTGTCGGCAATTATCTTCCGCGGCCGCCGTTTCTGCTGCCCTCGGTTGCCGAGACTGTGGAGGTGGACCCGGCCGACGGCAGCCGCGTGCTGTGCCACTGCGACTGGCAGCCTGGGCCGGTGCGTGCCGCGCGTCTGACCGTGGTGCTGGTGCATGGGCTGGAGGGCTCGTCGGACTCCCGCTACATCCAGGGCATCGCGGCGCGGTCCTGGGAGGCGGGCTGCAACGTGGTGCGCATGAACATGCGCAACTGCGGGGACACGGATGGGCTGACTTCGACGCTGTATCACTCGGGACTTTCGGGCGATGTGGGCGCGGTGGTGAGCCATTATGCCGGGCTGTACGGGCTGCGGCGGGTGGCGTTGGCCGGCTACTCAATGGGCGGCAACCTGGTGCTGAAGCTGGCAGGGGAGTGGGGCAGCCGGACGCCGCTGTGCGCAGTGGCCGCGGTGTGCCCGGCGATCGATCTGGCGGCCGGCTCCGACGCGCTGCACGAGCCGGTGAACCGCCCCTATGAGTGGCATTTTCTGCGCGGATTGATGCGGCGCTTTCGCCGCAAGGCGGCGTTCTTTCCCGCGCTCTACGACGCCGAGAGCGTGGGCCCGGTGCGTTCGCTGCGCGAGTTTGACGACAAGATTGTGGCGCGCTACTGCGGCTTTCGCGACGCCGACGACTACTACTATCGCGCCGCCGGGGCCCGGGTGGTGGACCGCATCGCGGTCCCGACGCTGATCCTGCGCGCGCTGGACGATCCCTTCATCCGCGTGACGCCGGAGACGCACGCGGCTCTCGTCGCCAACCCGCATATCGCGCTGACTGAGACGGCGCACGGGGGCCACTGCGGCTTTCTGTCGGGCGACCCCGGCAACGAGATTCACTGGGCCGAAGCGACGGTGATGCGCTTCCTGCTGCAGGCGGCCGGCGAAGACGATGGAAGCTGACTGGGAGGTAGAGGTGGGGGGCGAGGCGCGCGTGATCGAGGCGCAGTGGGCGGGGTTTGTGGATCTGCGCGCGGCTCCTGAAGATGCTCGCCGGTTGATGGAGGCTGGTCAGCTTCCGGCACTGGCCCCGGCGCTGGCGCGGCTGAACGCGGCCGGCTCACCGGTGTGGACCTCAAAGTGCGATGTGTGGCCTCTCGATGGGTTCGATCCGGATGAGTTGGATGCGCCGCGCGAGACCGCGCTGCGCGGCATGGGCTGCTACATCGACCTGCTGCCTGGACGCGAGGGGCAATGGCCGACCGCGGACGCGGCTGCCGCGTGGTGCCAGAGACTTTGCGCGCGCCTGAGGGAGATTGCGCTGCGTGGCTGCCGCGTGGATTGTGTGGTTCGCGGCGCGCACATTGACGGGGAAGAACTGGTCTACGGCGTGACGGCCTACCTGGGCGCAGCCGGACCGGATGCGGCCGCGGCCTCGGACGTGCTGTCGGCCGCGCTGGCTGCCTTTGCGGATTCGGTCGCAGGGATTCAACCTCCCGCGGCAGCGGCTTCAAAGCTACAATGAGAAGTGCGTGGGCGAGTAGCTCAATTGGATAGAGCACCGGCCTTCTAAGCCGGGGGTTGTGGGTTCGATCCCCGCCTCGCCTACCACTCAATCTCCACTTCCCCTATTTTCAAGTACTTACCTTCATTTTGAACCTCCATTTTGGCCTTCAACCCCCGGCCGAGATTTGTGGAAAATTCGTAGAGACGTGTTGTATCAAAGATCTGCCGGCGTGAGCAGCTATGCTTGGCGGGATTTCGCCCTCAGCTCCGGCCTTCCCATTCCTGAACGCTTGAACGCTGGCCGACTCTTGAGGAAAGTGATCGATCTGCCGATTCGTGATTCGACGCCGGTTGAGAAGCTGGGCAGCAAGCCTGTCAGCGACAGGGATACCGGGCAGTTTCCGCCAGGAAGAAAGCCATGCTTCCTGGCGGATTGTGTTTAGAAGGAGATTGTCTGTTGGAGGGGCAGATCCCGCGAAGAACTGCCGACGCGGATCACGTACTTTCCGGGAACGAGCTTCCAGGAATCGGAAAGCTCATCGTAGATTGTGAGCCGGTCGCGGCTGACTGGAACCGAGACCTGCTTCGATTCGCCGGGGTCCAGATCGACTCTGGTCCACCCGACCAAGCGCTTAGGAGGCTCGCCGGCCGCATCGGGCAACGACGCGTAGATTTGGGCAGTCTCTGTGCCGGCGCGCTCGCCGGTGTTCTTCACCGTGAAGGTGACTGAGGTCGAATCGCCAGGTGTCACCGAGATTCCGGAATAGGCAAACGTTGTGTAGGAGAGGCCGAAGCCGAACGGGAAGAGTACAGGCTTATTCTCTGCGTCGTACCACTTGTAGCCCACCTTTAACCCCTCGTCATACACCACGTCAAACGCGGGACCGATTTTCATGAAGGCCCCGATCACTCCCGGAAAGCCGGGGAGATGCTGCACGGGGTGCTCCGCGTCAGGCGCCGGCTCATTCACATGGAGCGGGTGGGGCAGGTCCGCTTCACTTCTGGGAAACGTGAGCGGAAGTCTGCCGGAAGGATTGACATCGCCGAACAGAAGATTGGCGATCGCCTCGGACCCGCGAATCCCCGGATACCAAGCTTCGACCACGGCGCTTACCTTGTCGATCCACGGCATCAACACAGAGCCGCCGGTTTCCAAAACCACAATTGTGTGCGGATTGGCCGCGGCCACTGCTTCAATCAGCGCATCCTGATTGTCCGGGAGCGAGAGATTCGGCAGGTCACTGCCCTCCGATTCATGCTGCACCGCAAACACGATGGCGACCTGCGACGACCTGGCAAGCGCTGCGGCTGACACCGGGTCGGTGCCGGGGTCAAACTTGACGACCGCGCTCTGCGTCTTTTCGCGGATGCCCTTGAGCGGAGGCGATCGATGGTAGACCGACACCAGGAAGACGGAAAGCGGATTGTTCGCCAGCGCAGGAGGCGGAGGAACGGCATTGCCGCCGGCGGGAGAGACCTGCGAGGATCCTCCGCCCGACAGCACGCCCACGTCGGCATGTCCGCCGATCACAGCGATGGATTGGATGGACGCTGCGCTCAGTGGCAACTGGTTGCGTTCATTCTTGAGCAGCACAGCTCCTTTCTCTTCCACCTTCTGCGCGACTTCAAATCCTCTCATCACATTGGGAGAT
Organism: uncultured Acidobacteriaceae bacterium; assembly: GCA_963716385.1. Taxonomy (GTDB): domain Bacteria; phylum Acidobacteriota; class Terriglobia; order Terriglobales; family Acidobacteriaceae; genus Telmatobacter. The sequence continues at coordinate 2,947,377 of OY970305.1, read as the reverse complement.
TGCGGGCGCGGAGGATTGTCGACGATGCCGGAATCAAACTCCGTCCGCAGGATGCGATGCACCATGTCGTCGAGCCTTGCCATCGGCACTTCGCCAGACTCCACGGCCTTCTTCAACGGTTCGCCAAAGGAATCGTTGCCGGGCATTTCGATATCGAGGCCAGCCAGCGCGGCCTTGACGGTGCTCGGTGTCGCGCCCCAGTCGGAGACCACAAATCCCTTGAATCCGAAGTCCTTTTTCAGCACATCGGTCAGCGTGTACTCGTTTTCGCAAGCATAAGTACCGTTAATCCTGTTGTAGGCGCACATCACCGCGCCGGCGCCGGAGTTCTTCAAAGCAATCTGAAACGCAAGAAGATCGCTTTCGCGCATGGCGCGCTTGCCGATCACCGAGTTGGCAGTGTATCGGCCATCATCCTGGTCATTGACGGCAAAGTGCTTCACGTCGGTGATGAGGTGCAGCGCTTTTTCCGCTTTCAGTTCCTGTCCCGCCAGCGTTCCGGCAAGCAGCGGGTCTTCTCCCTTGTATTCGAATGTGCGGCCATCACGCGGCTCACGGATCAGATTGATACCTGAACCCAGCGACATATTGAATCCGAGCGATCGAAGTTCGTTGCCGATCATGGTTCCTATCTCGTATGAGAGCGCGGGGTCCCATGCCGCCGCCATCGCCTCTGCCGAAGGAAGTGCAGTTGCATAGCGACCCTTCACGCCCGCTCCGGAAATGCCTTCCACTGAATCGGACATCTGCAAGTCGGGGATGCCCAGGCGCGGAATCCCGGGAATGAAGCCCAGGGCCGAGATCGCCCGAGTGCCGGGCCCGGATTCCTGTGGCATGAAAATGGCCTGCCAGCCGGGACCGTGCACGAGCTGGATCTTCTCGTCCAGGGTCATTTCCTTCATCACCAGGTCGGCGCGCACATCGGGCGAGAGGCTCGGGTCGGACCATGGGTGATGCTTGGGTTGGGACATTCCCGGGATTTGAGCGTATGCCCAGGTGCCCGAAACAAGCGCGGTCAATAGTGCGACCGAGCACGCAAAGCGCATCTTGATTGCTTCTTTCATAGGCTTTTCCTCACGACCGGCGCAGAGACCGGATCGCCACCAGGTGAAGCAGTGCTTCCTGCATGCGAGCCGGCGTGCCGGTCTTGCTTATTTGGCCGGGTCTTTCGACGGCGTAGCGGTGAAGTCCCCGGTGACTCCGAATGGCTGGACTTCGACACTTCCCGAAATCTTGCCGGTGTCGTCGAGCATCGCCGTGTAAATCATCGTCAAAGGGCTGCCGTTGTAGTCGATCTGGTATTGCCAGGTGATCTTGCTCCCGTCGATGCTGCCAGTCAACTGCATCGTGTTTTCCTCGGACTTACAACTGCCGGTGATCTTGTTGTCCGCCGTGACGAACGTACATGTCTGATCGCTTTCGTTGCCGGCGATGCTCTGGTGGAGCTTCCACTGACCTGCAACGCCGGGCGCGCCGGCGCCGAATGCTGAGGTTGCAAACAGAAAGAGGGATGGGATAAGCAGCTTCTTCATGGTCATGACCTTTCTCGGTGATTGGATGGAACAAAGTTGGATAGCCTTCTGAGTGTGAACATGGATTAATGCATTCCCTGACCGGCTGTCATTTCTTCCGGCGAGGGCCTCTTCATGAGAAACGGAAGTGGAACAAGAAACGCAACGATGACGCCAAGAACAAAAAACGCGCTGATAAACGCAAGCACGTTCGCCTGCGCGTCGACCATCTGCTGGAGCTGCGCGAGCGAGTGCTGACCCGCCTCGGCAACGCTGCTGCCGGTGCGAATCGCCGACTGATGCAGCGCCGCCAGATACCGGTCGAAGAAGATGTTTCCGTGATGCAGATGCGAGGCCAGTTCGGCACGGCTGATCTGCCTGTGACGCGCCAGATATGCAACCAGGAACGATGTGCCCACTGCGCCACCCAGATTGCGGACAAAGTTGCTGATGCCGGAGACCTGGTTATTGTCTTCCTTGCGCATTCCGACATAAGACAGCGTGCTGATCGGGATGAAAATCAGGGGCAAACCGACAACCTGGAAGATGCGCATCCAGACGATGGTTGTGAAGTCCACCTGTGGCGAGATGCGCATCATCCAGAACATGCTGGCGGAGGTCAAGAGGAAGCCGACGGCGATTACTTTGCGCGGATCGAACTTGCTGCCCAGGATCCCCGCAACCGGCATGAGCACCGCGAGAGCGATGCCTCCGGGAGAGAGCGCCCAGCCTGCACGCTCGGCGGTGTAGCCCATTTGCAACTGGAGAAATTGCGGAATCAGGATCGTTGAGCCGTTGAGAACCATGCCCAGCGTGAAATTGGAAAGTGTTGCGGATCCAAAATTGCGGTTCTTGAGCAGCGGCAGTTCAATGATCGGGTTCGGGTGCGTCCATTCCCGCCACACCATTGTCACGAGGGCAATTGCGGCAACCGCGGCGGTGGCGCAGATGATCCTTGAATCGAACCACTCGAGTTGCTGTCCCTTGTCGAGCACATATTGCAGGAGTCCGACACCGAGCACGATGGTCGTGATTCCAAAATAGTCCACCTGCTCGCTGTGTTTGTTGCGTGCTTCAAGCACATGCGGAGGATCGTGGACAACTCGTTGTGTGAGAAAAAGCGAGATGATCCCGATGGGCACGTTGATAAAGAAGATCCAGTGCCAGCTGTAGTTGTCGGTAATCCAGCCGCCCAGCGTAGGACCGATCGCAGGCGCCACGACGATCGCCATACCGTAAATGGCAAAGCCCATGTTGCGCTTTTCCGCCGTAAACGTGTCGGCCAGAATCGCCTGCTCGCTGGGACCAAGCCCTCCGCCACCCAGACCCTGCATGATCCGAAACAGAATCAGCATCGGAAGGCTCGTCGCCAGGCCGCACAACATGGAACTCAATGTGAAGAGAACCACGCAGACCATATAGAAGCGCTTCCGGCCGAACCGCGTCGAGAGCCAGCCGCTCATGGGCAGGATGATGGCGTTCGAAACGAGATAGCTGGTCAGCACCCAGGTGCTCTCGTCCGCTGTCGCTCCCAGGTTCCCCGCAATGTGGGGAAGAGCCACGTTGGCGATGGAGGTGTCCAGAACCTCCATGAACGTCGCCAGAGTCACCGTCATCGCGACGACCCAGGGGTTCACGCGACCGGACCCGGATGTTATCTGAGCCATACTGTGGCCTCAACGGACATGCCGGGGCGAAGGCGTTCCAGGTCCTTCTGGTTGGCGCTGAGGCGGATGCGGACCGGCATGCGTTGAACTACCTTGACGTAGTTGCCGGTGGCGTTCTCCGGCGGAAGCACGCTGCTGCGGGCGCCCGTAATGGCGGGGATGCCCTCGACCGTTCCGTGCAAATCTATCTTCAACGCATCGACGTGGATCTTGGCCCGCTGGCCGGCGCGCATTCTGGACAGTTGTGTCTCTTTGAAGTTGGCCGTGACCCATGTGTCGCCGGTTGCGACGATCATCAGCAGTGGCTGTGCTTCGCTCACGCGATCTCCGATTTCCGCGCTGCGCTGCGTCACGATTCCGTGGACCGGGGCGACAATGTGGCAAAAGCTCAGGTTGAGAGCGGCGCGGTGCAACTGCGCGGCGGCAATTTCGAGATTCGCTTCAGCGGTGGCAATGTTGGCCTGTCGAATCGCAAGCTGGCGGGGAGCCGTGCGGATGACCTGGATGCGCTTTGCCGCCTGCGCCTCGATCTCAGCCTTGCGCTCCTCCACGAGCTTTTCAGCCGAAGCGACGTTTGCTTTGGCTGCCGCGGTGCCGGCCTCGGCAGAACGCGCAGCAGCCAGGGTACGCTCATAGTCCTGGCGCGAGATCGTGCCTGCCCGGAAGAGCTGCTCGTAGCGCTGCAGCTCTGCTGCATCGCGGGTGCGGCCAGCTTCAGCTTCGACCAGCTTGGCCGAGGCGCTGGCCAAGTCCTGCGACGCAGCGGCGGAAGCGGCCTGGGCTTCTGCCAGCTGCGCATCGCCGGTAATCGCTGCCGCGGCGTTGTCCGCCTCTGTAATCGCGACGCTGGGCCGCTGAGAGTTCAACTGTGCAACCGCCTGGTCATATTGAGCCTTGGCTTGTTCATAGGAAATCTTCTGTTCGCTTGGATCGAGGTCAAGCAGTGGCTGTCCGGCTTCGACCACCTGGTTATCCGTGACGTAGACCGCGGCGGTTGTGGCCGAAATCCGGGAGCTGACGACGTTCAGGTGGCCATCAATCTGCGCGTCATCGGTGGTCTCATATCCTTGCGAGTAAACCTCCCATCCGGCCGCAGCTCCGCAGGCGAGGAATGCGGCGAGGCCGGCGATCACGATCCGAGTGGTCTTTTTCCGTGTCTGGATCCGGGAGAGTTCTTCGAGCTCTGCAATCTGTGGCATACTTAGAAAGATACTGACCGGTCAGTTTCGTGTCAACAGTAAAAAGGTCAGAGATGTTTAAATGAGGGGAGTTGCCCATGCAGACACTGAATAGACAGCAGATTCGAACCAAGGAAACGCAGGCCAGGCTGCTGGCTGCCGCCGAAGAAGTGTTTGTGCGCTGTGGATATGAAAATGCGCAACTGGATGAGATCGCCGCGACAGCGGGCAGGAGCAAGGGGGCGGTTTACACGCACTTCAAGAGCAAGGAGGATCTTTTCCTTGCTCTCTATGAGCATGAGATCAGGTCACAAATCGATCGGCTTCTCGAAAGTGTAGGGAAGTGCACCAATCGAAAGCAGAGATTAGAGGCCTTCCGTGAGTTTTATGTCGGACTTGTGCATGACAGGACATGGCCAATCCTAACCCTCGAATTCAAGCTCTTCGCACTGCGCCATCCGGAATCGAAAGAGCGGCTTCGCAAGGCCTTCGAAATGTCAAAGGCAACGAGTGATGATGTGCTCTATGAGAAGATGTTCGGGCAGGTCACCCGGGACCAAAGAAGAGATAATGATCTGTCACTCGCAGCTCTGGGGCCAGTTTTTTCGGGCCTGATACTCGAGAGCCACTTCGAACCGGAAATTTTCTCGGAAAAGTCTCTTCCCCGGGTTCTGGGCCGGATCTTCGATGCTCTATTTCCGGCCAGCCACAGGGACCCGCATTAGGCAAGCGTCTCTTTGTCAGTCCTTATGCTTCACGAGGCCGGACTCGGACTGAACGCCCAGTTCCCAATGTAGAGGCATCCCCGTTGGCTTGTATTGATAGGTGTCGTCTGTCTCCGTGCGCAGTGCGGCCAGTCGCTCCTTGAGATGCGCGGTGAGCTGCTCGTAGCCGGGCTTGCCATAGAGATTGTTCGCCTCGCCTGGATCGGTCTTGAGATCGTAAAGCTCGAACTCCTGGGGCAGAAGGAAAAATTCGATCAGCTTGTAACGCTCCGTGCGCACGCCGCGACAGGGACGAACATTCTCGAAGCCGGGATACTCGTAGTACTCGTAGAGCCAGTCTTTTCGCCAAGCGACATTCGGCTTTCCTTCCGCAAGCGGCAGCATGCTCTTGCCTTGCATTGCGGCGGGCACCGACAGGCCCGCGATATCGAGCAACGTGGGTGCGAGATCGAGGTTCAATACCATTTCATCCGACGTTGTGCCCGGCTTGACGTGGCCCGGGTAACGCAGCATCATGGGGATTCGAATGGACGGCTCGTACATGAGCCGCTTGTCATACAGATGATGCTCGCCGAGGAAGAATCCGTGGTCTGAGCTGAGCAGCATTGCAGTTTCGTGAGTGAGTTTCTGGCGTTCCAACTCCTGCCAGACCGCACCCACGTTGCGGTCGTTGTCCTCTACTCCGGCGTAATGATCCTTGACCAGCTCTTCCAGCGAGCGCGGGTCGTCGCTGAAGACTTCGGAGTAGCCGATCTTGTCGTCGGCATCGGCAACTGCGCGCGGCTTGCCGGGGTAGCCCTTCAGATCTTCATTGAACGTGGGCGGCACGGGGATAGGAACGCCGTTGAAATCATTCACCATGTCCTTCGGCCTGTAAAAGGGCGCGTGGGGCGCGTAGAACCACAGGAACAGGCAGAAGGGTTTAGTTCGATCCTGTTTGAGCCACTCCACCGCCTTCCGGGTCAGGATGGTGTCGACGTATTCGCCCTCGTAGAGTTTGGCCGGGCCATATTCTCCGCGTATCCCTTCGGTGATTCTTGGGCGGTAGTAGTCGGCCTGGCCGACGAATCCGAAGTAGTAGTCCCAGTAGTGGTCCATCAGCGCGCCTTCGACGTGCGATTTTCCGATGAATGCCGTTTCGTAGCCGGCCTTCTGCAGCAGATCCGACACGAGGGGAAACCGCGCCGGGATCTTTCCCTCGACGTTGGACACAGCACCGGTGGTATGGGAATACATGCCGGTTAACATAGTTGCCCGGGAAGGCAGGCACAGCGCATTGACCACAAATGCGTTGTGGAAGGTGCAGCCCTCGCGGCCGACGCGATCCATGTTGGGTGTATGGAGAATCTTGTTGCCGGTCGAGGACAGTTCATCCCAGCGAAGCCCTTCGCCGACGAAGCAGACGATGTTCGGCTTGCTGCTCCGGCCGTCAAGCTGCTGGGCAAAGGACTCCACAGCTTCGAGTCCCGTCGCGGAGGCGGCCATGGCACCTGCAATGTACTTGAGAACAGTCCGACGCGATTCCATTCTTTCCTCTTGCACGGGTGATTCCCCAGGCGCTCTAACCATAAGCAATTTATCCGGATCCTGCAAGGGAAGAGTCCACTAGAATTGCGATGAGAGGGTGCGATGCAGATGCCGGGCTTCCACATCATGACCAAACCAATTGGGCCGATCTGCAATCTCGATTGCACATATTGCTTCTATCTGGAGAAGGAAAATCTCTACCCGAATACGCGGCACTGGGCGATGCCCCTCGACACACTTGAGCGCTATGTTCAGCAGTACATTGCTGCGCAGCCCATGGATGAGGTTCACTTTGCCTGGCAGGGCGGGGAGCCAACCCTGCTGGGCGTGGATTTTTTTCGTACAGTGGTGGCCCTGCAAGAGAAGTACGCCGAAGGAAAATCCATTCACAATGCGCTCCAGACAAACGGCACGCTGCTCGACGATGAGTGGGGGGAGTTTCTTGCAGAGCATCGGTTCCTGGTTGGGCTCTCGATCGATGGACCGCGGGAACTGCACGATTACTACCGGGTGGACAAGGGGAACGCGCCGACCTTCGATCGCGTGATGCGAGGCCTGGCCAAACTGAAGCAGCACAAGGTTGATTTCAATACGCTGACGGTGGTGAGCCGTCAGAATTCCAGATTTCCCCTCGAGGTGTACCGGTTCCTGCGCGAGATCGGAAGCGGCTTCATGCAGTTCATTCCGATTGTGGAGAGAAAGGCCGTGGAGCCGGAGCCTCATGGCCTGGTGCTGATTCAACCTTCGTTTGAGCGGCCGGCAGAGGTGACAGAGTGGTCAGTGGAGCCGCTGGCTTACGGGCATTTTCTGGCGCAAATCTTCGACGAGTGGGTCAAGCAGGATGTAGGACGGACCTTTGTGCAGATGTTCGACGTGGCTCTGGAGAGCTGGGTGGGACTGGATGCGAGCCTGTGCGTTTTCCGCAAGACCTGCGGATCTGCCTTGGCGATGGAGCACACAGGGGACGTGTATTCCTGCGATCATTTTGTGTATCCGGAAAACAAGCTTGGAAACATCATGGAAGATGCTCTGGAGAAGATCGCCGGATCATCGCAACAGGTGAAATTCGGCAACGACAAACGCGACTTGCTGCCGCGCATGTGCCGGGAATGTGACGTCCGGCTTGCCTGCAATGGGGAGTGCCCAAAACATCGCTTTTTGCACACGCCGGACGGCGAGCCGGGCTTGAATTATCTATGCGCTGGATACAAGCACTTCTTTCATCACATCGAACCATATATGAGGTTCATGGCAGGCGAGTTGAAGGAAGGGAAGCCGCCAGCGAACATCATGCATATTGTCGGCGATGCGAAGAAGAAAGAGAAAGGGAAGAGCAGGCAGGAAAACTCCGCACGCTGAACGCGCCGGTTCGAACTTTCATTGGGCTCATGGGAGAGTGCGGATGAATCTATCCCGCAGCCCTCTGAAAGTTTCTGCGGGACTGAGCCAGATACGGGCAGCCATTAGGCAATTCTCATTTGAAAACATCCAGCCCGACCATGCTTCCGCCTCTGGGCTGACCAGAAGGCATGCCCACACGAGGATGTGTCAATCGAACGCAGTTGCGTTTCGCGTGAAGGTTCAAGGTTTCAGAGTCGCTTTTTTGTCGATGGCGAGGCACTCTATATAATCGGCGCAATCGCCATGCTTTCAAGATACCGGCTCACACTTCTGCTCCTTGCACTTGCTCCCACTGGACTTATCAGCCAGAGCCAGCCCGACCCTGTGCAAATCAACGTTGACGTCGCCCACCCCGGCGCGGCCGTCTCCTCGCAGATGCTCGGGATTTTCTTTGAGGACATCAACTTTTCTGCCGATGGAGGGCTTTACCCGGAACTCGTCAAGAACCGCTCGTTTGAATTCAGCGAGCCGCTGATGGGATGGCACGAGATTCTCGGGCTGAGTGCGAAGGGCCTGGACAGTCCGGAAGGCGAGATGGATGTGCGCACGGACAAGCCCCTGAATGCCTCGAATCCGCACTATTTGCGCGCCCGCGTGTACGAGCCGGGTTATGGCTTCTACAACGCCGGCTTTCGCGGGATGGGGGTGGAGAGTGGATCCGAGTATCGTTTCTCGGCCTATGTTCGGACTGAAGGGCCGAAGTCTGTGCGTGCCACAATCACGGATGAAAGTGGCCGCACGATCGGCAGCGGAAAGCTGGAAGGATTTAATGGTGAATGGAAGAGGTACGAGACGATCATTCGCGCCGACGCAACGACCGCCAATGCGCGCCTGAGTATTTTTGTGGATGAGATGGGCTCTGTTGACCTGGACATGGTTTCGCTGTTCCCTGTGGATACGTGGAAGCATCGCCCGAACGGTTTGCGCAAGGATCTGGTTCAACTGCTTTACGACATGCATCCGGGATTCATCCGTTTCCCCGGGGGCTGCATTGTTGAGGGCCGGCGACTGGCGACCAGATATCGCTGGAAGACCACGGTAGGAGACATCTCGCAACGGCAAACGCTCATCAATCGCTGGAATGATGAATTTGACCAGCGGCCCGCTCCGGACTACTTTCAGTCTTTCGGTCTTGGTTTCTACGAGTACTTCCAGTTGGCTGAAGATATTGGCGCGAGGCCGCTGCCGATTTTGAACTGCGGCATGGCGTGCCAGTTCAACTCGAGCGAGACAGCCAGGCTGGACGCACTGCATGACTACATTCAGGACGCACTGGACCTGATCGAGTTCGCCAACGGTTCTGTGACTTCGCCCTGGGGAAAGCTGCGTGCACAGATGGGTCATCCCGCTCCGTTCCACATGGAAATGCTGGGTGTAGGGAACGAGCAGTGGGGACCGCGCTATGTGGAGCGCTACAAGCTTTTTGCGGAGGCGCTGAAAGCAAAACACCCTGAGATCAAACTGGTCGTAAGCGCGGGCCCGGCACCGTCTGGAGAGCCTTTCAACAGCATGTGGGCGAACTGGCGGCAATTGAAGCCGGATATTGTTGACGAGCATTACTACATGGGCCCGGAATGGTTCCTGTCGAATACCGGGCGCTACGATCACTACGACAGGTCGGGGCCCAAGGTGTTTGCAGGTGAGTACGCGGCGCAGACTGCGGGGATAGCAAGGGCCGACAATCGCAATAATTGGCACGCTGCAATCGCCGAGGCAGCATTCATGACTGGCCTTGAACGCAATGGCGACGTGGTGCAGATGGCGTCGTACGCGCCACTGATGGCGGACGTAAATGCGTGGCAGTGGACACCGGACGCGATCTGGTTTGACAACCTTCACTCCTACGGTACCCCGAATTATTACGTGCAGAGGGTCTTTGCGAACAATGCAGGGACGCGCATCCTGTCCGCAACGCCACGGGCAGAGAAGGGACTCTATACAAGCGCGACGCTCGACGAAAGCACGCATGAACTGATTCTGAAGGTCATCAATGTAACACCCACGACACGGACAGCGGAGATTCGGTTGGGAGGAACCAAGGTGTCCGGCACAGCAAAGGTGACCGTCCTTCAGAGTGACGACCTGAAGGCGGAGAATAGCTTCGAGCATCCGCGGGCCGTATCACCGGTGTCATCGACGGCGGAAGTGCGGTCAGGAATGATGTCGGTGCATTTGAGCCCGTACTCGGTGAATATCTATCGAATCCCGATGCAATAGCGGGCACTGATGCCCTCTCTGATAACTGATCGTATCGGAAGTTGACGAACGTGAGGGAAACGACCGGCAGCCGCCGCATCGCGCTCATCAACAATTTGGGCGGCTCATCCAGTGGATGAGCCGCCCAGGTTGTACAAAGGATCAACCTGCATGGTTATTTTTGAACAAAGTGTATGGATGGAGCGGAATCAGAGGAATCCACGTCGAAGCGAACAATTTTCGTCGCCGAAACGACATACCCAATGCCTCCATCATTGAAGGTGATCAAGCCAGTCGAATCCACTGTGAAGGTGTTGCTTGGGATACTCTCATCCAGTTGGAGTGTTCCATCGGAATTACTCGTGTCGTCAAGGAACGTCAAGCTCCCGCTGGTAACGGTGATCATTCCCACGTTGGCATAGGAAGTGGGCGCAGCAGTAAACGTGCCCATGTAGTAGTTGCCCGTGCTCGCCGTCTTTGATGTCTGCGGCTCCATGAAAATCAGTCCACCGTGAGTGCCTCCGGTGACGGTGCCGAAGCCCTGGTTTGTACCGGAAAGATAGAAGACAGGCACATTCGCGCCCATTCCCGACAGGGTCATTCGCCCGTTTGAATCCACCGCATAAGTACCGGACAGGGATTGCGCACTGGCTGTTCCCTGTTGATTCTGCTGCAGGGTAAGAGCGATGCTCGCAGGCCCTGGCGTGCCCACGGCGAGTTCTACCAAAGCATCCGACGCGGAGGAGTTTCCGCTCGAGCTCCAGTTCTGGGTATATCCGCCATTCGGCGTCGCGCCCCATATAATCGCGTTACCGCTGAAACTGGAGGTGCTGAAGGTTCCGCTTTGCTGTGCAGCCTTGCCCACCATCAGTCCATAGCTTTCATGGTTATCGATGGACATGGCATAGAACCGGGTGGCATCGATCATGTAGGCGGCAAATTGCGATGGCAATATGTCTCCATCTCCCGTGGGAAGCGATGTCGTCCCCAGGTTGTTTGACTGCACAATCAGCGCCACACGGCCGGTTGTGCTGTCGGGCGCTCCGTAGCTCCCGCTCAGCCCAACTTCGTCATACGTGCTCGCTCCCACAACAATGTCTTCCAGCCCGCTTGGCACGCTTCCGGTCCCCGCGAAGTTGAGCACGCCTGCCAGCGAGAGGGGGCCCTTATCAGTTGCCAAACTGCACTTGCCGCCATTGTCGGGCGGGCAAGTCTCGCCATCCATCCCGAAGGCGTAGCCGCCAGTCAGCTTGTCAGTGGTAAAGTCCGCGGTGGTCTGCTGGGCAAACTCGCCAGACATCCGGACACCTCCAACCTGACCGATTCCGGTCGTGTCGTCAAACTCGACGATCGAACCGGCCGTGGCGATATTCGAAGTAACTCCGCCGGCGGTAAACGCGATGGTTATGGGACTGCTGCTCCCGATAACCATCGTCATCTCTCCCAGATTGGTGGTGTCGAGCGCATAACTTCCGGTAAAGACCACAGCGGTACTCACATGCCCCAGGGCATCGTTATAGTCCAGCATGCCGCTGATATTCCCATTGCCATCAGCCGCAAAACTGCCCACGATGGCCGCTTTGTAGGTCGTGTTTGCGTCCAGCCCATCTGCCCAACCTGAAGCCAAAAAGGCGTAATGGCCGTTGAGATACGAGTTATGCCCGCCCGCATTGCTATAGACCGTGAGCAGGAAGCTTTGGGTTACGGAGTGTGAGGCGGAGTCGGACACCTTGATGCTGAACACCGTCGAACGCACATCCACTAACTGCGGGGTTCCGGTCAACGTGATCACGCCGGTGGCGGTGTCCTGCGAGGGAGTGACCCAGCCGGGCAAAGTCCCGACGGAGATGCTGTAGGAGTACGGCGCCGCGCCCCCGGATATGCTGATGGCTTGCGTGTAGAGGCTGCCTGCGGAAGCAGTGGGGAGCGTAGTGGTGATGAACGCCATCACTCCGCCGATGGTCAGCGAAAGGGTCGCCGTGTTGGAGTCCGAAGCTGAATCGGTCACCTTGATCGCGAAGCTGTAATTCCCTTCGTGCGTGGGAGTACCACTGATGACGTTGCCGGAAAGCGTCAAGCCACCGGGCAATGTCGAGCCGTTTGCCAGCGTCCACACATACCCTGTCCCAGTTCCGCCTGTAGCCGTCAAGGTTTGCGAATAGGCGGTGCCCACCATACCGTTCGGCAGCGTCGTCGGACTGATGACAATCGCCGGCGAGCTCACCGTGATGGACAGATTCTGCGTGGCTGAGTCGCCAAAAGCATCCGACGCCATGACAGTAAACTGTACAGTGCCGGGTACCGTAGGCGCTCCGGAAATTACACCACCGGTCGACATAGTTAAACCCGTCGGCAATGAACCGGCACTAATCGAATAAGTGAGAGTACCTGCGCCACCCGTGGCCGTAACTGTGGCCGAGTAAGTGATGTTGTAAAATCCCGCCGCGAGCGACGTGGTTGAAATGACGATGGGTGGGGCCGCGTTGATAGTCAGGCTCAGTTGCTGCGTGGCGGTCGAGGCTGTAGGTTTGCCTGAATCGGTCACCTTGATCGCGAAGCTGTAATTCCCTTCGTGCGTGGGAGTACCACTGATGACGTTGCCGGAAAGCGTCAAGCCACCGGGCAATGTCGAGCCGTTTGCCAGCGTCCACACATACCCTGTCCCAGTTCCGCCTGTAGCCGTCAAGGTTTGCGAATAGGCGGTGCCCACCATACCGTTCGGCAGCGTCGTCGGACTGATGGCAATCGGCGAGCTCACCGTGATGGACAGATTCTGCGTGGCTGAGTCGCCGAAAGCATCCGACGCCTTGACAGTAAACTGTACGGTGCCGGGTACCGTAGGCGCTCCGGAAATTACACCACCGGTCGACATAGTTAAACCCGTCGGCAATGAACCGGCACTAATCGAATAAGTGAGAGTACCTACGCCACCCGTGGCCGTAACTGTGGCCGAGTAAGTGATGTTGTAAGCTCCCGCGGCCAGCGAGGTGGTTGAAAAAACGATGGGTGGGGCCGCGTTGATAGTCAGGCTCAATTGCTGCGTGGCGGTCAAGGCCGTTGCTTTTCCGGAATCGGTAAGCTTGAAGGTCAGGCTGGTGGTCCCCACATCCGGCGCCGTGGGAGTACCGGAGAGTAAGCCGGCCGTGGAGAAACTGAAGCCAGCCGGCAGCTTACCGCTGCTGAGACTCCACGTGTAAGGAGAGATTCCGCCCGAGCCGGTCAGCGTTACAGAATAGGCCGTTCCCACCGTACCGCTCGCCAGCGAACTGGTGGTGATCTCAGGCGTCGCCGGAACCGTAAGCGTTGCGCTCGCGCTCTTAGTGGTGTCCGCGATCGAGGTCGCCGTCACGGTCACGGTCAGAGCTGAACTCGCCGTGGAAGGGGCCGTGTAGGTCACCGAGCTAGTCGTGGACCTGGACAGCGTTCCGCCCCCGCTCACGCTCCAGGAGACCCCGGCGGCGTTCTTGTCATTCAAGACCGTCGCCGCCAACGTTACTGAATCAGTGGCATCGACCGTGCTTGCCGACGCAGTGACTGAAACGCTAACCGGCGTGGAACTGCTTTTGCTTGCGGCCCCGCAGCCGGACAGGCACAGTGCCGCGAGGAGCGCGATTGCGAAAAACAAAGATTTCTTTCCCCGCATAAAAGTCTCCTTCAAGAAAACGGCATGAATTATACCGCCAATCGGGAGGTTCAAGTCAATTCCCAGCCAAACGTATTTGAAATGTGCCACCTCCGGCCGCCCGTCGTTGACGCCTGACATCTGCTTTCGCTCTATGAGCGCCGGAGTAAATGTATGGTCCGCCGCTCTTTTGCAAGCGAAAAGTGAAGTTGGCAAGTTGGTCCGCGCAAATGTATTCGGCCTTTGTTGGAGAACTGCGCTCTCCGGGCCACGATGGGATGCGCTGCGCTCTGTTCCTATCTAAATAGCCAGTCTCAGTAGACCGTTTTGCTCCACAGGTTTCCAGAGCGCCGGAATTGACCGTTGTGCCATCGCACTGTTCGCCAGCAGACCTGGCAGGTTTGAATCGTTCAGATCAATCGACAGTAGGAGCCACTGATCTGTAGACCATGTGGGTTACAGATGCGGCTGGCGGGATGAAACTGGACCCAGCCGGTGCTGGCCATGGGCCTGGGTTATCTGGAGGGCGTCACGCACGACTATGTCCGCCACGGTACCACCACCCTGTTTGCGGCCTTGGACATCGCAACCGGAACCGTCTTCACCGATGGCAAGCCGCGCCACCGCCATCAGGAGTTCCTCAGTTTTCTCAAGCAGATCGATGGGGCAGTTCCAACGGAGCTGGACGTGCACTTGATCGTAGACAACTACGCCACCCGCACGCACGCGAAGGTCCGCGTCTGGCTCGCCACGCGGTCCCGTTTCCACATCCATTACACGCCAACCTATTCTTCCTGGCTCAATCAGGTGGAACGCTGGTTCGAACTGCTTACCCAGCGCGCCATCCGTCGGGGCAGCGTCCGCAGTGTCAGGGATCTGGTCACCCGCATCAACCAGTTCGTAGAACATTACCACCGCAACTGCCGGCCCTTCGTCTGGGCCGCCACGGCCGACTCCATCTTCCAGAAACTCGCTCGACTATGTGCGCGCATTTCTGGGACAGCACGCTAGGCGGGCTTTACTTAATGAACATGACTACTCGAGTGCTGCGAAAGTTTTGAAGCGTAATCTGGATCTCAATCCGAATATGCCGACCGCTGCCGCAATGTTGGAAATGAGTTACTTTCAACTGGGTGAAGATGAGAAGGCTGAGCCTGCTCTTCGCATTGGGTTGCGTGCGAATCCCAAGGATGATCAAGTCGAGATGATGCTTGCGCATATTCTCATCAACTCGAGAAAGCCTGGCGAAGCCGTCTCGCACCTGAATAACTTCCTGGCGCGCAGCTCAAAGAGCCAGGAGGGTTTGTACTTGCTGGGCAAGACCTATCTTCACATGTCCGAAGACGCATTGAAAAAGATCAACGAGATCGATCCCAACTCCGTTGTCGCGCATGAGATTTCAGGGAAGATGGATGAGAGCATGCATAACTATGACCTTGCTCTGGTGGAGTACAAGAAGGCGATCGACATGGCTCCGATGCTTCCGGGAACGCATATGCACATGGGGAATGCTTACTGGTACATCGGTAAGTGGGAGTCTGCGCAAACGGAGTTCACGGCCGGCGCGGCGTTTCAGCGCCTCCATGCCGATGAGCCGAAGGTTGTCGCGTCCGATTACGTGATGCTGGGCGACTATGGCGATGCGGATAAGTGGTTCACCGCGGCTGTTGCGGAAAAGCCTGAGGATGCCGATACGTGGTATCTGCTGGGTAGGACCAAGTTCAACGAAGATGACTTTGGCGCAGCGATTTCGAGTTTTGAACGCGCGCTGGCCTTGAATCCGAAGAATGTAGAGGCAGAGAACAATCTTGGACTGGCATGGTTGGAGGCGAATCAGCCGAAGAAGGCTCAAGCGGCATTTCAAAATGCGATCGACTGGCAGGGAGATACGCCTGTCGATGCGCAGCCATTCCTGAACCTTGGCACGCTGCTTGCCGATCAGAAGAGTTTTGACAAAGCGATTCTCTACCTTGCGAAGGCCGCTACGCTGTCCAAGGAAAATCCAAAGATTCACGAGGAATTGGCCCAGGTGTACGGCGCGAAGGAGGACCTGCCGCGGGCGCAAAGTGAGCTTGAGATGGCTGTGGCGCTGGCGCCGGGGATATCAGGCCTCCATTTCAAGCTGGGACAGATCTACCGCAAGGAAGGGTTGCAGGCCCGCGCGCAGCAGGAGTTTCAAATATGCGCGCAGTTGAACAGCACGCACTCATCCGTCGCGACCCCCAACCCTCCGCGCTGAATCGGATCTCGCCGTAGCGCGTGCCATGGATTCGTGCTTCGTTCAAGAGAGTTGCAGAGACGCCATGGTTTGTATGCGCTTCTCCAAAGGCTCTGTTGTCTCTTGTGTGGTATCGTTTCCACGGTAATATTTGCAGCGGGCTGTTCTGCGTCGATGGGTCGATCGGGTGTGTCTGCGCGCCGAATGCATTTGGGCGATGGGCATCGCAGACCGATGCCGGGCCGCAGCGGGAGGGCGTTCGGTCCACAGATCAAGTGGGAGAGCTAGCAGTGAGAGACAGTCGCGGCTGGATGCGGAGAGCGTTGCACATGCGGTGTCCTGCTTCAGAATTCACAAGACATTCAAACCAGATCTTACCGCCAGCCGCCGCTCCCGGAATGGTGATGTGCCGGCGAGCCCGATTGCCGCTTCGCGTTGCAACACAAGCCTTCGTGCGCCTGTCGGCTTGCTTGCTCCTTGCGGGCGGGGCCGCGCACGCGTCGGCACAAAAGACGGATTCGGGGGCGGATGCCTCGGCGCTCTTCCGGCAGGCACGCGCGCCTCTCGAGCAGCGTGTCGATGATCTTTTGAAGAGGATGACGCTCAAAGAAAAGGTGCGCCAGCTCGACTTGTACTCCGGCGCGAAGGCGCTGATGAGTCAGCAACTGGATGATACGCACGCCGCGCCGGATGCGGTGTTCCTGCCAGAGGAGGCTGAGCAGCTTTGGGGAAGCCTTGGAGTGGGCGGCATTCACGACCTGTATCCGACTCCGGAACAGTCCAATACGATCCAGAAATGGGTCATGACACACAATCGCCTTGGTATTCCCGCGCTGTTCATCGAGGAGGGTCTGCACGGCTTTGATACGGGCACGGTGTTTCCGGCGCCCATCAATCTGGCGGCGACTTGGAACCCGCAAATCGCTGAGCGTACCGGCGCTGCGATTGCTGCCGAGGCCCGGGCAACCGGTGTCGACATGATTCTGGCTCCGGTGCTGGATCTGGCTCGCGAGCCGCGCTGGGGACGAGCCGAGGAAGACTTCGGCGAGGATCCATTTCTGACCGGGCAGATGGGGCTGGCGTACGTGCGCGGCGCACAGGGGGACAGCCTCGAGAGCGATCACACGCTGGTGGCCGAGCCCAAACACTTTGCGGGGCACGGCTCTCCGGAGGGCGGCACGAATACCTCGCCGGCGCATATGGGAGAGCGCGAGCTGCGCATGGTGATGCTGCGCGGGTTTGAGCCTGCGATTCGCCAGGGACACGCGATGGGCGTCATGGCCGCATACCACGAGATTGACGGCATTCCCGTGACGGCCGATCCATTCCTGCTGAAGCAAGTGCTGCGCCGGGAGTGGGGATTTCAGGGGTTCGTGCTCTCCGACCTGGGGGCAATTGAGCGCCTCTACGAAGTGCATCATGTTGCGGCAACGCCCAGGGACGCGGTTTGCATGGCTATCCGAGCCGGTGTGGACATGCAGTTCTACGACTTCGACCATGCCGTGTTTCAGAAGGCGCTCGCCGGTTGCGTAGAGGACGGCACACTCGCGCGCGCGGATCTTGACCGGGCAGTGCGTTCGGTGCTGCGAGTCAAGTTCGCCCTGGGGCTGTTCGATCATCCGCTTGTGGATGCGGCGCTGAACGCCAGGGTGCATCGCTCTCCAGAGCACCTGGCTCTGTCCTTGGAGTCGGCACGAGAGTCGATGACTCTGCTCAAGGATGAAGGGAATTTGCTGCCGCTTTCCCACTCCATCCGGCGCATTGCCGTGATCGGACCCAATGCCGATGTGGCCCGCTATGGCGATTATGAGAAGGAGTCGAATGGACTTCATCTCAGCATGCTGGACGGAATCCGCGCGCTGGTTCCGCAGGCGACGGTAAGCTTCGATGCGGGCAAGGAAATTCCCGCTGCTGTGGCTGCGGCGAAGGATGCTGACGTCGTTATCCTGGGGCTAGGCGAATGGCAAGGCATCTCAGGCGAAGGCTTCGACCGTTCCTCTCTGGACTTGCCGAGGAACCAGGAGGAGCTGCTTGAAGCGGTGGCCGCCACAGGCAAGCCCGTGGTGCTGGTTCTCCAGAATGGCCGGCCTCTGACGATCGTATGGGCAAAGGAACATATCCCCGCCATTGTTGAGGCCTGGTACCCAGGGGAGTTTGGCGGGCAGGCGATCGCGGAAACTCTCTTTGGAGAGAACAATCCAGCCGGCCGGCTGACGGTTACTTTTCCGCGCAGCACGGGACAGTTGCCGGACTTCTACAACTGCGACCCTTCGCGCATGCACAAGTATATGGACGACGACGGGAAGCCGCTGTTTGCTTTTGGATTCGGCCTGAGTTACACCACATTCCGCTACGATCATCTTGCTGCGCAAGCCCCGCCGCCGGGCAGCAAGGGAGACATTCGAGTTACCGTCGAAGTTACTAACATCGGCAGCAGGGAAGGCGATGAGGTGGCGCAGCTTTATGTGCGAGAAGATGTGAGCAGCGTTGAAATTGCCGATCGCTCGTTGCAGGCATTCTCCCGTATCCATCTCAAGCCGCAGGAAACGCAGACCGTCACGTTCCTGATCCCGCAGGAGCAGCTCGCTGTGTGGAATGCGGAGGGGCGCTGGGCCATTGAGCCGGGCAACTACACGGTGTGGGTGGGGGGATCGTCGCAGGCCACGTTGACGGCCAGGTTCCTCCTGAAGCCGTAGGCAGAGATTCGCAGAGCGGGTGTGTGGCGGGAGAGATCTTTGGCGCGAAACCGCGGAGCTGCTGCCGATTCCGTGAGGCTGCGCGACGTCTCAGGCCATCCCGAAGGCGCGGTGACGGGAGCCTTCGTTTTAAAGGGATGAAAGCACTTCTTTTCTGAGCTGGGCGGGTGTGGGTTCGATTCCCACCTCGGCTGCCATCGCTCGGCGTTCGCGCCCTGTCGCTGAACCTGCTTTCCCTCAGCGGATTGCGGCCCGGTTCAAATCCTTTGCGGGCTGGAACTGCACAACAGTGCCGCTGCGCATGTATGATTCCTTCGCCGCGTCCCCTGCGTCTGCACTTGCGCGGTATTTTCCGGTTGGAGGGCACTTTGATGGCGACATTGACAGCAATGCATCCGGGCAAGCTCAGCGAGACGGTGAGCTTTCGCCCGCGCTACGGCAACTATATTGGCGGCAAGTGGGTGGAGCCCGCTTCAGGCCAGTATTTTGAGAACATTACCCCGATTACGGGAAAGTCCTTTTGCGAGATTCCGCGCTCCAACGCGCAGGACATTGAGCGGGCGCTGGACGCGGCGCACGCGGCGCGCGCGAGCTGGGGGCACACCAGCCCCACGCAGCGGGCCAATATTCTGAACCAGATTGCCCAGCGCATGGAGGACAACCTCGACCTGCTGGCGCTGGCCGAGACCTGGGACAACGGCAAGCCGATCCGCGAAACCACGGCGGCCGATTTGCCGCTGGCGATCGATCACTGGCGGTATTTTGCCGGCTGCATCCGCGCCCAGGAGGGCACGATCTCCGAGATTGACGCGGAGACAGTGGCCTACCACTTTCACGAGCCGCTGGGCGTGGTGGGGCAGATCATCCCGTGGAATTTTCCCATTCTGATGGCCACATGGAAGCTGGCCCCGGCGCTGGCGGCGGGCAACTGCGTGGTGTTGAAGCCGGCCGAGCAGACGCCGGCCAGCATTCTGGTGTGGGCTGAACTGGTGGGCGACCTGCTGCCTCCGGGCGTGCTGAACATCGTGAACGGCTTTGGCCTGGAGGCGGGCAAGCCGCTGGCCTGCAGCTCGCGCATTGCCAAGATTGCCTTTACCGGCGAAACCACGACCGGCCGGCTCATCATGCAATACGCCAGCCAGAACCTGATTCCGGTCACACTGGAGTTAGGCGGAAAGTCGCCGAATATCTTTTTTGCCGATGTTTGTAACGAGGACGATGATTTCTTTGACAAGGCGATTGAAGGCTTTGTGATGTTTGCGCTGAACCAGGGAGAAGTGTGCACCTGTCCCAGCCGCGCACTTATCCAGGAGAGTATCTACGATAAGTTCATGGAGCGGGCGCTGAAGCGGGTGGCGGCCATCAAGCAGGCCAATCCGCTGGAGCCTTCGACCATGCTGGGCGCGCAGGTCTCCAGCGAGCAACTGGAAAAGATCATGAGTTACATCGACATCGGCAAGAAGGAAGGCGCCGAACTGCTAGCCGGCGGCAGCCGCGCCCACCTGGGCGGCGAGATGGAGGGCGGTTATTATGTGCAGCCCACCGTGTTTCGCGGCCACAATCGCATGAGAATTTTTCAGGAAGAGATCTTCGGGCCGGTAGTTTCGGTGACCACGTTCAAGGATGACGCGGACGCGCTGGAGATTGCCAACGACACGCTCTACGGGCTCGGCGCCGGGCTGTGGAGCCGCGACGCCAATCGCTGCTTCCACCTGGGGCGTGGCATCCAGGCAGGGCGCGTTTGGGTCAACTGTTACCACGCCTATCCGGCTCATGCGGCTTTCGGCGGCTACAAGCAATCGGGCATCGGCCGCGAGACCCATCGCATGATGCTGGACCACTATCAGCAGACCAAGAACCTGCTGGTGAGTTACAGCCCGAAGAAACTCGGCTTCTTTTAGAGCCAATCACACTACTGAGGTGGAGTTATGCCGGAGTACCCCAGGCAGGTGTTGGCCACTGATCCGGCAATCCAGCTAATCAGGGTCCTGCGCGAGAAACATGGGCCGCTGATGTTTCACCAGTCGGGGGGCTGCTGCGACGGCAGCTCCCCGATGTGCTATCCGCGCGGCGAGTTTCTCGTCGGGGACTCGGATGTGCAACTGGGCGAGGTGGACGGCGAGCCGTTTTACATGAGCCGCAGCCAGTTCGAATACTGGAAGCACACGCAATTGCTTCTTGACGTGGTGCCGGGCCGCGGCGGGATGTTTTCGCTGGATGGGCCGGAGGGGTTGAGGTTTCTGATCCGCTCGCGCATTTTTGACGATGCGGAGATTGGCGCGTTGCGCGCCGCCGGACGCATCTGAACCCGCATCTGAATTATTGCTGCTTTCATCCAATGTTATTGGAGCGCCAGGCATGAGAGAAGTTGTGATCGTATCGGCGGTGCGGACGCCGCTGGGGAAGTTTCAGGGTTCGTTGCAGTCGTTTTCAGCGCCGCAGTTGGGAGCGCTGGTGGTGTGCGAGGCAGTGCGCCGCGCCGGCATTGAGCCTGCACAGAGCGCCGGCGGCAAGTTGGCACAAATTGACGAATGCATTCTGGGCTGCGTGCTGCAGGCTGGGCTGGGCCAGAACCCCGCCCGTCAGGCCGCGCTGCACGGGGGGCTGCCGCCGGAAGCGGGCGCGCTCACCATCAATAAAGTCTGCGGCTCGGGGCTCAAGGCGGTCTCGCTCGCCGCGCAGGCCATCCAGACCGGCGACGCCGAAATCATCGTCGCCGGCGGCATGGAGTCGATGACCAACGCGCCGTATCTGCTGCCCCAGGCCAGGGCCGGCTATCGCATGGGCAATGGCGTGCTGGTGGATGCGATGATTCACGACGGGCTGTGGGATGTGTACAACGGCTTCCACATGGGCATGGCCGGGGAGTTGGTTGCCGCGAAGTACGGCATTGGGCGCGAGGAGCAGGACGCCTTTGCCGCCGAGTCGCACCGCCGCGCGGCCGCCGCCACGGCAGAGGGCCTGTTTCGCGATGAGATTTTGCCTGTCGAGATTCCGCCCGCCAAAAAGGGAGAGCCCGCGCGCCTCTTCGATGCCGACGAGTCGGTGCGCCCCGGCACCACGGTGGAGATTCTCGCCCGCCTCAAGCCGGCGTTCAAGGAGGGCGGCACGGTGACGGCGGGGAACGCGCCGGGCGTCAGCGACGGGGCCGCGGCCCTGGTGGTGACGAGCGCCGAGCGGGCCAGGGAACTGGGCCTGCAGCCGCTGGCGGTGGTGCGCGCCCAGGCCACCAGCGGGCGCGCGCCGGAGTGGATGAGCCTGGCGCCGATTGAAGCCGTGCGCAAAGTGGCGGCTAAAGCCGGCTGGGCGTTGAACGATGTGGATCTGTTCGAACTGAACGAGGCTTTCAGCGTGCAGGCGTTGGCGGTGACCCGCGAGTTGGGTCTGGACCCCGTGCGGGTCAACGTCCACGGCGGCGCGGTGGCCATGGGGCACCCGATCGGCGCCAGCGGAGCGCGCGTGCTGGTGACGCTGCTCTACGCAATGGAGCAACGCGGCGCGACCAGGGGCATTGCCGCGCTGTGCCTGGGCGGTGGCAATGCGGTGGCGCTGGCCGTGGAGCGGACGTGACCGGAGCAGGCGCGAAAGTCACGCGTTTTGCCGGTCTGCCGACGCGAGTTGGGGTCGAGTGAGATCTGTTGTAACCACGCAGTTGCGGCCGCTATTCTTGGCGCGATACAGGGCCTTGTCCGCGGTCTGAATCATCGCCTCGTAGTCACTTGGATAGCCGGAGGCGACGCCGAAGCTGGCGGTAATCTGGATCGTCTTGTCGCCGCTGATGGGGCCGGCATCCTCGATCGCCTTCCGCATCTGCTCGGCGCGCATGCGCGCGCCTTCTGAGCTTGCGCCGGGCAGCACCAGCAGGAATTCCTCGCCGCCGTAACGGCCCGCCCAGTCATAACTCCGGACCTGGTTTTGGAGGATGGTGCTAATCTCCTTCAGCACCACGTCGCCGGCGGCGTGGCCGAAGGTATCGTTGATCTTCTTGAAGTAGTCCAGATCGGCCAGGATGACGCTCACCGGGGTGCCGTCGCGGCGGGAGCGCTCGACCTCGCCGCGCAGCCTGTCCAAGATGATGCGATGATTCCACAGTCCGGTCAGGCCGTCGTGTTCGGCGTTGTGGCGCATCTGCTCGCGCGTCCGGAACAGTTCAGCCTTCTCGCGTTCGAGGTCTTCGGTGCGCATGCGGACGGCGCTCTCCAGCTCCTGCTTTTGGCTGGACAGCCGATCCACGCGCCAGCGCCAGGCAACCAGCGCCAGGAAGAGGGCCAGAAGGCCAAAGCCGAACTGGGTGAGCATGTTCTGCCACCAGTAGGGCAGGATGCGAAAGGTGAAAACTGCGGGCGGCGATAGCGCATTTCCCCGGGCGTCCACCGAGACTGCCTCAAAGCGATAATCCCCGGGATCAAGATGCCGGTAGCGGACGACAAGGTCGCTCGTTTGCTCCCAGTTCTCCTCCTTGCCTCCTTTCAGGCGATAACGAATACCGACGTCCCGGGAATCGTTGAATGAGAGGGACGCCATCGAAATCACCAGGGGACCGTCGCCCCACTTTATCTTGTCGCCGCTGCTGATTGGCGTCGTACCGTAAGTCACTTGCGAAACTACGGGAGCCAGTTGTGGCCCGAGCGGAGCCAGCCGTGGATTGAGCAGGTGGGAGAGACCGCCGGACGTGCCAATCCAGATGCTGCCATCGGGATCCTCTGACAGCCCATGGCTGTCGATGTCATTCCAAATCAGTCCTTCGTCCTGCGCAAAGCTGCGCCAGTTGCGGCCATCGTAAACGCTCAAACCCGCATCCTGGCCCACCCAAACCCAGCCGCGGTGATCCACCATCAGGGAAACAACAAGATCCGACAGGAGCGGCGGGTGCCCAAAATGGTCCGCCGCGACGACTTGGTTCCCGCTTAATTGCAGCCGCATCAATTCCTGCGAAGGCCCCGCAGCCCACAAATGCCCCTGATGGTCCACTGCAATCACGTCTGGCTTCACGACAAACCGTCTTACATCGATCTTGCTCCAGCCGTTGACATCCAGCCGGAACAGCCCTTGGTCCGCAGCGGCCCACACACGGCCGTTTGCGTCCATGCACAAGTCAGAGAAGCGCTGCTTCGGATCGACAAAAGCTGAGTTGTCCACCAGTTTCGGGGATGTATTTGCAGACTTCGGATCGACGACGTAGAGGCCATGGGCAGTGGCCACCCAGACGCGATTTGCGCCATCGGCCAAGAGAACGTAAACAAATGGAATCTTCCATTGGATTCCGCTTAGTGTGCGCGGGTCGATGCGGGTCAGGTTGCCAGCCGCGCTTCCCACCCAGATTGCACCGTCTGTGCTTACCGCCAATGCACCTGCGCGAGCTGTCTGGATACCCGGCGGCTGCCATTCCCTTGCGTCGCCGCCGCCGGCGGGGATCCAGTCCACACCCGATTCGGTGGCAATCCACAGCCTGCCTTGGTGGTCTCGCACCGTTCCCCACACAAGGTTGCCGCTTAGACCGTCAGCAGTGGTGTAACCCTCCCATTCGTCCTTTCCAACCCAGCGCATCAGACCATGGCCCACCGCGCCGAGCCAGACTGAGCCTTCGCGGTCCACAAACAGATTCTGAATCTCGAAACGCGAAGGGCCGTTGTAGTCCGTGACCATGCGCCAATGGTCTTTATCCCATAGCCCCAAGGAAGGCCCTTGCGCAGTCAGGATACGTCCTTTCGTGTCTTCGGCCAGCAAAGGGTAAGGCTCGGAGTAGGCAGGGCCGGGCAAGTCACGGAGTTTAAATTGCCCTTCTTTGGGGAGCAGTTCGCCTACGTGTCTGTTGCCACGCAGCCAGATGTGCCCGTTCCGTGCCAGAAGCAGAGTCTGCCATTGATCAGCCGGCAGCCCAAGGGATGCGCCCATACGCGTGGTTTTGCCGTTTGCCAGCCGGCACAAATCCGAGTCACAACCGTACCAAAGCGCGCCGTCCGGACCATACTGCACGCCAAAGATATCGCTGCTCTCGAGATTCATTGATTTGGCAATCCATTGGTCCGGCGCATCTTTTCGCAGGAGAACGGCCCCATCCGCGGTTGCCGCCAGCACTTGGCTCGCCTGGTTTGCCGTGAAGACTGTCCCGGCCCGCTGGACAATCTGCCCCAGGGGCATAGGAGCCTCCACCTGAGCGAACTTGCCGTCTCGCCGCTCAAAATAGATGCCGGTGTTAGTTCCCACCCAGAGAGTACCGTCAGGGCCCACAAAGAGGTCCTCTATCATGCGCTCGGGCAGTCCCTCCGCGCTACCATACCGCTTGAATAGCCTTCCATCGTAGCGGTACACCCCGTTCTGCGTGCCCACCCACAAGTACCCGGTGTGGTCCTGCGCAAGACAGGTGATGTTCAGATTGCTCAGCCCATCGGAGTATTGGCGAAAGATGGTGCGCTGGGCTGCGCAAAACGAGGAAATGCAGAGCAGCACAAGGCCGCAGAGAATGGGCCCCGATATACTTCGCTGGCTGAAGATGCCGAACCGCAAGGCCGAGTCCTTCAATACCGCTGGCGTGAAACCGCGATGCCATGGCGGCGCGCCATGGTCAACAAGTACACAGATATGACAGGAACGCATGCAAGCGTTCATGTATGAGCGGGAACTTCTTTGTGTCAACACTATACGCGAGTTGCGGGCATGGATGAATCACAAAAAGACTGGCATCCGCCGAACTTTTGGGGTATGCCGCGCATCTCGTGCTCCGTGCAGCCCAAATGTGGAAAGCCAATCAGTACAGGGAAAGGGGAAATAGACGCGCGGTTCTGCGCCGGCCGCTCAATCGCAAACCAGCGCGGACTCGGGAAAGGCCGGCCCGTCGGCGCTCTCTGCAGCCGGGGCGTCGTCCATGCCGGGCGCAAGCTGCGCCGCAAAGAAGGCGTCGACCTCGGCCAGCACGGCCGGCCCGGTGCGCGCCTGGTAGATGGCCGCGCGCAGTTTGGCCCCGCCCGGCACGCCGTGGGTGAACCATGTGGCAAACTGCTTCATCTTGCCGGCCGTCTCCCGCGCCGCGGACGAAGACCTTTCCGCTTCGGCCTCGTCCAGCAGCATCTGGAAATACGCCCGGATCATGCGGTGGCGATCCTCCGCGGTGGGCCGCTGGTAGCTGCCGGTGGCGGTGTACTGGGCGATCTGGCGGAAGATCCAGG
The DNA here is from genome assembly GCA_963716385.1 of uncultured Acidobacteriaceae bacterium. Classification (GTDB taxonomy): domain Bacteria; phylum Acidobacteriota; class Terriglobia; order Terriglobales; family Acidobacteriaceae; genus Telmatobacter. Next base: position 2,921,470 of record OY970305.1, on the reverse strand, counting down.
GGTTGGCCGGGGCGGCGCGGCCGATCATCACCGCGTCGCAGCCGGTCTCGGCCACCATGGCCACGGCGGCTTCCGGGCTGACGATGTCGCCGTTGCCGATGACCGGAATCGTCACCGCCTGCTTGACGGCGGTGATCCACTGCCATCGCGCCTGGCCGGTGTAACCCTGCTCGCGGGTGCGGGCGTGCAGCGCCACGGCGTTCAGGCCCTCGGCCTCGGCCATGCGCGCCAGCTCCACGCAGACGATCTGCGCGTCGTTCCAGCCCATGCGGAACTTGACGGTGAAGGGAATCGTCACCGCTTTGCGCACGGCGCGAAAGATCTCGCCGATCTTCGGCAGATCGCGCAGCAGCCCGGAGCCGCCATTGCACCCGACGACTCGCTTGGCCGGGCAGCCCAGATTCAGGTCCACCAGGTCGAAGCCCGTCTCCTCCACAATGCGCGCGGCTTCGGCCAGTGTCTCCGCGTTGGACCCGAACAGTTGCGCGCCGATGGGGTGCTCGTCGTCATAGAACGTCAGGTAGCGCTTGCGCTTGGACTCTCGCATGCGCGCCAGGCCGTCGGCGGAGGTGAACTCGGTCATCAGCAGGCCGCAGCCGGACTGGGTATTGGTCACCGCCGCTTCAATTGCCGCATCGGCGGGTGCGTCGGTGGTGGTGAACAGGCTGGCGTGGCGAATGAAGCGCCGGAAAACCGTGTCAGTGACGCCGGCCATGGGGGCCAGCACCGTGGCCGGGGACACGACCACTGACCCCAGGCGCACCTCCGCCGGCACCCGCGCCTGGGCGGGCATGGCGTGCTCCCTGGGGTTGTCCCAGTCCTTCTTTACGGTAAAACCCTTGCCGGCCATGTTGTGTGTCCCCGAACGAACGTGGGCCTCCGCCTTGGCGGAGGCCCAATCGCGCAAACCGATGGTTGCGGCTGCGGTTACTTGGCCGCGGCTGCTGCCTGCGCCCCGTCGGACTTGGCAAACTTGCGGCGGAAACGCTCGACGCGGCCGGCGGTATCGACCAACCGCTGCTTGCCGGTAAAGAAGGGGTGGCAGTTCGAGCAGATTTCCACGTGAATCTCGCCCTTGTGGGTCGAACGGGTCTCAAAGTGGTTTCCGCAGGCGCACTTGACCTGCACCGCTTCATAATTGGGATGAATCTTTTCCTTGGGCATCTCTTCGGACAAACCTTTCCAGCAATTGTTCTCTTACATTGTAGGGGGATTCGGGCGGATTAGCAATTCAGAGAACAGGGAACAGGGAACAGGGAACGGACGTGACATTCCCTTGCTCCGAGGTTCGTAGTGCGCGCTTCCCCCACCCTCTTGCCAGAAGCAAGGCGAAAGGGTGGGGTGCGGGGCATTCTTTCTGATCTCTGACCCCTGATCTCTGTCCGCTGGAAACTGGCCTTTACTGCGCCAGCGCCTTCTCGATGCCCGCCTCCGCCAGCGGCGCCATGATGGCGTACCCGGCCGGCAGGGGATGCACGCCGTCCCGGCTCAAGGACGGCGGCAGCCCGTCGCGCGCGTCCTTCATCGGCGAGTGGAAGTCCACGTAGACGAAGCCTTTTTCAGCGGCGTAGCTCTTCATCCAGGCGTTGATGGCATCGATCTTGGGCGCCGGTTCCAGTCCCGGCTGCCAGGGGTAATCGAAGGCCGGCGTAATGGAGCAGAGCACGACGCGGATGTGGTTGGTGGTGGCCAGATCGGCCATGGAGGCAAGGTTGTCCTCGATCTGCTCCGGCGTCTCCGGGCCGGTGTTGCCGGCGATGTCGTTGGTTCCGGCCAGAATCACCACCACTTTGGGATCGAGGTGAATCACGTCCTGGCGAAAGCGGACCAGCATCTGCGGCGTGGTCTGGCCGCTGATGCCGCGGTTGATGTAGGACTTGCCGGGGAACGACTCGTCCAAATGCCAGCCCTCGGTGATGGAGTCGCCCATGAAGACGACGCGATTTTCGCCCGGCGGCGGCGGGCCGAGCTTCAGGTCGGCCTCGTGGAACTTTGCCAGCCATGGAAAGTCCGTCAAGATCTGCTTGTCGTGTTCCCGCCAGTACTCGTTGTCAGGATGCGCGGCGGGCGCGGCCTGGGCTTTGGCGGGCGGCGCGGGGGGTGGGGTCTGCGCAGGCAAAACAGGTGGAATCGCTGCTGCGGCCATCAAGCCGGCAATCAGCAGAGTGTGCAATGCAATTCGATTCACGGTGGGTTCTCCCTCAAATTGGCGATCAAGAATTGGCGATCAAGCAGCATGATATTCCGTGCGCCCGGCCGACTGCAGTTCGGCCACGCCACGGGTTCCGATCCGGGGCACAATCCGGCCCTCGCTTTTCCACACAAAGCGCCCCGATCCGCACCGGCCCGGCCCGAGGCCGGATGCGCTAGGCTTTGAAGAGCCATGAGCGAATGTCGAATCTGCGGTGGGGTGGGTCTTGTGGAGGTGGTTTCGGCCGGTGGCCGATGGGTCTCGCGCGCCTGCGAGTGCCAGGAGATGGAGCGCTTCCAGCGCCGCCTGGCGGCCGCCCGCATCCCCGAGCGCTACCTCCATTGCTCCCTGGACTCCTATGAAACGGTCTTTCGGGGGCAGTACGGGGCGTCGTCGTTCAAGAACAGGCATGCCGCTGACAAGCCACAGGCCGACCCCTCGCTGGGCAAGGCCCTGATGACGGCGCGCTCATTTGTGAAGGAATATCCCACGGACACCGAGCGCAAGGGACTTCTGTTCACCGGGTCGATCGGCGTGGGCAAGACTCACCTGGCGGTGGGCGTGCTGAGCCGGCTGGTGCAGGAGTACGACGCCAAGGGCCTGTTCTGCGACTATCGCGAGCTGCTTAAAAGCATCCAGAACAGCTATAACCCGCAGGTGCAGACGACGGAGCTGGAGCTGCTGAAGCCGGTGTTTGCGGCGGAAGTGCTGGTGCTTGACGATCTGGGCGCGCAGAAACCGAGTGAGTGGATGTGGGACACGGTGGCGCTGATTCTGAACACCCGCTACAACAACAAGCAGAGAACCATCATCACCACCAACTATCCCAACCGGCCCGCGGGCGGAGGGGAGAAAACCGACGCCGAACGCGCCGCCCGGGAGCTGACCCTCGGCGACCGCATCGGCGACCGCATGCTCTCGCGGCTGGCCGAGATGTGCATTCCGGTCGAGGTCACGGGCGTCGACTTCCGCCAGTTGATCAAGGGCGCGCATCCGCGCTGATTCCAGCATTCCCTGGGTGTATCGTTTCGATACAGTTTCCTGAAAGAAAGGACCCCATGCGCAAGACGCTTGAAGCCATCGGACTGGGAGCCCTGGCGGTGCTGGCGTGGATCACGTATCGCGCGCTGACCGGGCCTGAACGCCTGCCGGACCGCATTCCCACCCACTTTGACATGGCCGGAAACCCCAACGGCTGGGGCTCGCCGGCCATGCTGCTGCTGCTGCCGGTGGTGGCCGGGTCGCTTTATCTGGTCATGACGGTGGTGGCGCGTTTTCCCACGGCGTTCAACTACCCGGTGCGCGTGACGCGGGAGACCCTGCCGCGGCTGCAGAGCCTGACGCTGGACATGATCGCCTGGCTGAAGGCGGAGCTGGCTTGCCTGTTCACGGTGCTGCAGTGGTGGATGATCGAGGCTGCGCGCAGCGGGCAGGGGCGCCTGCCACCGCTGCTGATGCCGGTATTTCTGGTGGTGATCTTTGCCACCCTGGGCTGGCATTTCGTCCGGGTGTTTCGGGCGGCGCGCGGGGGCGCCGATTCCTGAGCGAGAGGCCTTCGCCGGTCCGTCAGGAGCGCGGAATGCTCAGAAGACCCACACGGTCATCAGCACCAGCAGTATCGCGGCGATGGTCATGGCCTGATAGGCTAAGTCTTCGCGCTGCCGGGACTGCGGCAGCTCGACGGACGCCGGCAGTGTGGAGCATACGGATTGTGGGGCGGAATGCATGGTTCGTCTGCCTTCCTGGGTCTGGCCGCATCTGTCTCGCCGATAGGGTTACGACACGCGGGTGCAACCGGTTCCGGCGGTTTGTTCCCCATTGTGATTCCAATCGTTCGTCAAGGAAATCAAACAAAAGGTGCAGAACCGTCGGCGAGCACTGCGCTCTTCCCGTTTTATCGTCCGGTTCCGCCGATTTGTTCACCTGTAATGCAAGAACGAAGACGCGCCGCCTATTCCTTTTGTAACGGGTGTAAAATCCCCTGGTGAGCTCAGGTCCCGATCTCGGTCCCATTCCCGCGGTTGAGACGCGGGAACGCAACTGGCTGCCGCTGGCCATTGCCGCCGCGTTGGTTGTGGTGGTGGCCGCCGTGGTGATTCTGGAGCTGCAGCACGGCCAGAAGCCGCTGGCGGTGACCCCGGTTTCGGCCGCTCTCGACCCCTATGCAGCCAATCTCCCCATCTCCGGCCTGGCGATGAGCGAGTCGAGCAACCTGGTGGGCGGCAAAATGACCTATGTGGACGGGCACATCGCCAACAAAGGCAGCCGCACGGTCACCGGCATCACGGTGCAGGTTCTGTTCCGGAATGTGGCCCACGAGGTGACGCGGAACGACACGCAGGCGCTCAAATTCATCCGCATGCGCGAGCCTTATATTGACGTCGAGCCGGTGTCGGCGGCGCCGCTCAAGCCGGGCGACGAGCGCGATTTCCGCCTCATCTTTGACGCCGTCTCGCCGGACTGGGATGGCGCCTACCCCGAGATCCGCATTCTTCACGTCGAGACAAAATAGCCCGGGCTGCCTTTCTTTACCCGGTATAAACTACCCGGCCCTGTAAAAATTACACATCTGATACGTTCCAGCCTGGCATTCTGAAGCTCTGCACGGCGAAAATATATTTTGTAAATTACTCAATCTGCGCGGGATAAATGTTTTCATCGCCGCCCCCGGCACTTTGGCACAGGCCTTGCAAACTATTAGGGCGAGCAGCAAGTGCTGCCCACCCGCAGATTCCCTGCAGGTGCATCAACCGAAGAGGCCAATACACGATGAATGCCCACACTGTAGTCCGTTCCCTTTTCCCTGGCCAGCTCGCTGTACTTTTGCTGGCATCTGCAATTGCAGTTCCGGTGGTCGCGCAGCAAGCGCAGCCTGCCGGCGAACCTCAGAGCACCCCTCCGGTGGCGGCACAGCCCTCCCCCTCGGCCTCTTCGGCAAGTACCGACAAGGAGGGGTTCTGGGGTCATCTCAATCCTTTCGCGCGCAAGAAGTGGGTTCACAAGCGGATTGATCCCCTGAACGACCGCCTGACCGAGCTCGATGAGGTGAACGCCAAGAACTCCAAGGACATCCAGGACGTGGATAGCCGGGCGCAGGCAGGCATCCACCATGCCCAGTCGACCGCCGACGCCGCCAACGAGACGGCGACGGCCGCGGGCGCCAAGGCGCGGAACGCACACGGCATTGCCGAGGGCGCAGCCGGCCATGTGGACCAGTTGAATTCCACCGTCAACGGCCTGGACAAGTACCACCAGATCACCGATGCGGATGTTGCATTCCGCACCGGCAGTCCGGTCCTTTCTGCGACTGCGCGCAAGCAGCTCGATGACCTGGCGGCCAGCCTGACCGGCCATCAGGGGTACATCGTCGAACTGGAAGCGCATGCCCCCGGCGCCGGCTCGGTCGGCATTCAGCACTCTCAGCGGCTGGCTGAAGCGGTCGAGCGCTACCTCGTCACGGAACATGAGATTCCCGTCTACCGTATGCACTTTGTGGCCCTGGGTAATGCCCCGGTCGCGGCCTCCGGCGGTGAGCCTGCCGCGCCGATCCGCCACAGCAGCGTGCATGTGCGGTTGATGGAAAACAGTTTGGCGGCCCAGGATTCCACGCCTCCCCATGGCGTGGCGTCCGCGACGGGTGCGGAGCGGCCATAAGAGCCGCGCAGCCACCCCCCTAGAGGCTCCAGTCCGCCCCGACGGCTCCCCCCAGCCGTCTGGCCGCCAATCAAGCTCTCGCAACACGAGAGAACCAAGGCAACTTGGCCCCCGCCGAAAACGGGGGCCGATTTTTTTTGTGGCGGGCGATCAAGGCCGTTTGTTGGAGGGGCTGGTGCGTCCCGGTAGAATCACTTTATATGGAGATGGAAAACAAGAACCCCGCCGTGCCTGAAATCATTCTTGACGGCAGCCGCTTTGTGCGTGCCTGCCTGCGCCGCCCGGTGGACCGCACGCCGGTATGGTTTCTGCGCCAGGCCGGCCGCTACATGCAGGAGTACCGCGACGTGCGCAAGCACCACACGCTGGTGGAAATCTGCAAGCAGCCGAACATCGCCGCGGAGGTCACGATCACGGCCGCCGAAAAGCTGGGCGTGGACGCGGCCATCATCTTTGCCGACCTGCTGCTGCCGCTGGAACCGATGGGCCTGCCGTTCGAGTTTCAGGCCGGCGAGGGGCCGGTGGTGCATCACCCGGTGCGCACGGCCGAGGATGTGCGCGCGCTGCGCACCGACCGCGCCGACGACCTGGCCTACGTGGCTCGCGCCATCGAGAAGGTGGCCGCGCACTTTCGCGACCGGCTGGGCATCATCGGATTCTGCGGTGCGCCCTACACCCTGGCCAGCTACATGATCGAGGGCGGCGGATCGAAGAACTACATCCACACCAAACAGATGATGTATCGCGACACGTCGACCTGGCGGCTGCTGCTGGACAAGATCGTGAAGGTTCTCGAAGAGTATTGCCGTCTGCAGGTGCAGGCCGGGGCGGATGTGATTCAGATTTTCGACAGCTGGGTGGGCTCGCTGGGGCTGGCCGACTATCGCGACTACGCCTTTGAGGCCTCCAAGCGGCTGGTGCATGCGGTGCAGCAGATGGGGGTGCCGGTGATTTACTTCGGCGTGGAGACGGCGGGGCTGCTGGGCGAGATGGCCTCGACCGGCGCCGACGTGATCGGCCTGGACTGGCGGCAGCCGCTCGACGAGGGCTGGCGCGCGGTGGGCCACGGCCACGCGGTGCAGGGCAACCTGGACCCCATCACGCTGTTCGCTCCCATTGAAGTTCTGGAACTGCGCGTGAAAGAGATTCTGCGCGCCGCCCACGGCCGTCGCGGCCACATCTTCAATCTCGGTCACGGCATTGTGCCGGGCACGCCGGTGGAAAACGTGCAGGCCGTGGTGCGCATGGTGCGCGAATTCCGGCTGGAGGCCGCGTATGGCTAGGCGGGCCGTTCTTTTGCTGGCGCACGGAACTCCGGAGACCGTCGATCAGATTCCCGAGTATCTGCGCAACGTGGTGAGTGGACGGCCCATGCCGCAGCAGGTGATTGAAGAGATTCAGCATCGCTACGCGCTGATCGGTCACAGCCCGCTGACCGAGATTACGCGGGAGCAGGCGCGCCTGGTGGAAGCCGAACTGTCAGACACCGAAGCGGCCTTCGACGGCCTGCCGGTTCCGGTGTACGTGGGCATGCGCAACTGGCATCCGTACATCCCCGACGTGGTTCGCCAGATGCGCGCCGATGGCGTGGAGGAAGCCGCAGTGATTTGCCTGGCGCCGCAGAACTCGCGCACCAGCGTGGGCCTTTACCGGCGCGCGGTGCAGGCCGAAGCCGGCGCGCTGCGCATCGACTTCACCGAAGGCTGGGCGCAACATCCGCTGCTGGCCGAGGCCTTCGCCGAGCGTCTGCGTCCGGCGCTGTCGCGGCTCACGGCGGAAACCGGCGCGCCGGTCCCGGTGCTGTTCACGGCCCACAGCGTGCCCTGCCGCACGATACAGACTCCGGCAGCCAGCGAAGGCCAGCCGCGGCTTTGGCCCGGGGAGGGCGCTGACCCCTACGCGCAGGAGGCCCGGCGCACCGCCGAACTGGTGGCCGCGCGCGTTGCCGGGATTCCTCAGTGGTGGTTTGCATTCCAGAGCCAGGGCGCGAGCGGCGGGCCGTGGATTGGCCCCACGGTGGAAGAAACTCTCGATGCCATCGCTGCTTCCGGCGTCAAGACCATGCTGCTGCAGCCCATCGGATTTCTCTGCGACCACGTGGAGATTCTTTACGATGTGGACATTGCCTTCCGCCGGTACGCGGAAAGCCGCGGCGTCCGCCTGGAGCGCCCGGAATCGTTGAACGCCTCGTCCACGCTGGCCAAGGCTGTGGCGGATCTAGCGCGGCAGGGCCTGGCCCGGCTGCAAAGCTGATCCGCGCGGGCCGGGACACTGCTGGAGTCGCGCCCCGCATGCCGCGTAAATCGAGTTTCCTGCGGCACTGCAATGCCGGCGGTTTCTTGTATCTTGCGCAAGAGTGGAACTGGTTCCGTGACGGCGTCAGTTACACTCCATCGTGTTAGTTGGAAGTTACCGATGTGTCAGCGGATTCCGCGCATTTTGATTTTCTGATATGTCTTGGCGGGCGCAGGAGCTAGCGCAGGGAAGCGATGGTATCATGGGTCGAGACGGGGCCCCCGGCGACGAGCCGGAGCACATGCACTTCGCATATCTAAGACTTTGCTTCTGAGGCACGCTTCAGTGAGACAAAGCCAGGAAAGGATTGCCAATGTCGGACAGCACGGCAACGACTTTTGCTTCGGATATTTCGGAATTTGCCTGTCCCGATTGCGGGAACCGGCGCCTTCGCCGGCTGCCGAGGACTGGATTTTTGCAGACAAAGGTGTTTCCGGTTTTCGGCTACTTTCCCTGGGAGTGTCCTATCTGCAGAGAGACCAAGTATTTTCGCAAGCGCGGCAAGCGTGTGACAAGGGCAAAGCTCTGATCCCGAGAGAGGCAGGCTGTGCTGTTGCACGAGACGCAGCGGGCTAGCGCCGGAGCAGGTTCCTGGCGAGGAACAGCACGTTGGCCGGACGCTCGGCCAGCCGCCGCATGAAGTAGGGATACCACTCGCGTCCGAAGGGAATATAGACCCGCACGTTATAGCCCTCGGCGGCCAGTTGGCGCTGCAGGTCGCGGCGCACACCGAACAGCATCTGAAACTCAAAGCGGCCGGGATCGATGCCGTGCTGGCTGGCATACGACTTTGCCGCGGCGATCATGGCCTCGTCGTGGGTGGCCAGCCCGTGATGGATGGGACTCGACAGCAACATGCAACTCAGGCGGATGTAGTTCAAGTCCACGTCGGCCTTGCGCGGAAAGGCCACGCTCGCCGGTTCCTTGTAAGCGCCCTTGCAGAGCCGCACCCGGATGCCGTCGGCCAGCAACTGCTCAATGTCGGCCTGGGAGCGGTAGAGGTAGGCCTGGATGACGACGCCGATGGCGCCGCGCAGGCTGGGGCGCGCGTGGAGCCGCCGCACGATGTCCAGCGTCACCTGGGTCAGCGACGAGTCTTCCATGTCGATGCGCACAAAGCTGCCGCTGGACTGGGCATGTTCGGCTAGGCTTGCGGCAATGCTTTCGGCCAGTTGCGGATCGAGCGTCAGCCCCATCTGGGTGAGCTTGACGCTGATGTTCGACCTCAGCTTGCGTTCGGCGATGGAGTCCAGCAAACGGTGGTAGACATCGGCGGCTTGTTGAGCTTCCGACTCTGAGGTCACGCTCTCGCCCAGCGAGTCCAGGGTGACAGACATTCCTTGTTTGTTGACGGCCTCGGCTACGCGCAAGGCATCGTCGATTTCCATTCCCGCCACGAACCGGGAACTCAGCTTGGTGCCGATGCGGGAATGCTCGCCGAAGCGGCGCAATTGGCGATTGCGAGAGAGCGTAATAAGGACGGAACGCAAGACGGACATCGTGATTCCTGCCGGCGAGAACCTGGGTTGAGGCTCTTGAGCCGGAAGGATTAGTTTCGCACAGCGGGGTGGCGCGCGGGTTCCGTTCCACGAATTTGTCAAACTCGATTCCCGCCCGGCCCGGTTCCGGCTTGATTTCCGCCCGGCGCGCGTGCCGTCGCCAGGCCGCCGTTGCCCCTTACTCGACGCGGAACAGCGCGCAACCGTGGGGCGGCAGTTCCACATGCAGGGCCTTGGCGCGGGGGATGCGCCTCTGGTCCCAGAGGTCGTAAACCGCGTGCGGTTTGTCATCCAGATGAAACACCATCCAGGGCAAATCGGATGCGGATGGGCTGTCGCTCAAATTGAAGACGGCCAGATAGTTGCGGGGATGCGCGCCGCCTGTGCGCGCATACCAATAGCGCTGGGGAAAGGAGTCCGTCCTGCCTTCGCGCATCGGCATGAGCCCCGGCCCGCTTTCGACCGCAGTCTGGTTGATGGAGAGCACTTCCTTGTTGGTAATCAGCGACCGGGTAAAGTCATCCAGCCGGGTCAGGTTCGCGCCCAGAATCAGCGGCGAGCGCGAGATGGCCCACAGCGTAAACTCCGTCCGCTGCTCGTCGTGCGTCTCCCGCGACGGGCGCGGCTCGCCCCAGCCCGGATGCGGCCCCAGCCACCCCCAGGGCAGCATGTCGTCGTCCGGCCAGTTGCCCGGCTTGACGTACGGCGCCCACTCGGCCAGCCGGTCGAAGGCGTCGCGGATGCCGAAGGGAAACTCGCCCGTGCCGGGCTTGTGCTCGGCCGTCCACACGTCCCAGTGGTCGTCGCTGATGCGCCACATCTGCGCATATTTGGCCACTTCCGCAGCGTGGTCCAACTGCGTGGGCCCTGGCGAGAGGCTGAGCAGGATGGGGCGGCCCGTCTTGCGGATGGCTTCGGCAATCTGGCGAATTTCGGTGGGCCGGTAGGGGTGGTCGCTGATGCAGTCCACCTTGATGAAGTCCAGCCCCCATCCGGCATAGAGCTTCAGCATCGAGTCGTAATACGCCTGGCCGGCGGGGTTGTCCTTCACCCCCCAGTTGCCTTCGTCCCAGGGGCAGGGCGAGTCGAGATCGGCCGCCTCGGCCGCATGAAAGCCGGACCCCGCGATGGGCAGGTTTTCCTTTACCACCTGGCGCGGAATCCCGCGCACGATGTGGATGCCGAACTTGAGCCCCTGCGCGTGAACCCAGTCGGCCAGCGGCTTGAACCCCGCTCCCTGCGCGGCCGAGGGGAACCGGTCCAGGGCGGGAATCAGGATTCCGTTGCCGTCCCACACGTATTTCCGGTTCTCGACGCTGTTGCCGAAGGGGTTTTCCATGTACCAGCCCTCGTCGATCACCGAATACTTCCAGCCGTATGGCGCGAGCCCGGCCAGCACCGTCGAGTTGGCGCGGTAGTCGGCCTCGTCGATGGTCAACCCGTAGGCGTCCCAGCTGTTCCAGCCCATGGGCGGGGTGGGAGCGACGTTCTGTGCGGAGGCAAATCCGGCGGCAAGGGCAAAGGCGGCAAAACTGGCGGCGGTGAACAGGCTCGGTCGAAACATGTGAAAAACGTATACCACAACCCGCCGGTTCGTCCCGCGGAACTCGCCCTGAAGGGTGCAGGACGAGATTCACTTTGCACATCGGGTGATGCAACGCACTGCGGGTTGAGCCTATAATGCTGTCGAATTAATCGAACAGCTGCAAGATGCCTGTCCCCCGACACCTGCAACTGAGGAGAGAGCCATGTTGAAGCCGTTTCTGCTCCTTTTAGCGGTAGTCCTGCTTATCTTCACTCCGTTGTCCGCTCCGGCGCGCCCGCCGCAAGAGGCAACTCCGGCGCCTGGCTCGAAGAATCCCGTGAAGCCTACCCCCCAATCGGAGGAAAAGGCGAAAGCCCTCTACAAGATAGACTGCGCGCTCTGCCATGGGGACAACGGAGACGGCAAGACAGACCTGGCCAAGGACATGAGCCTGACGCTGGACGACTGGACCGACCCCAAGGCGCTGGCCGGCAAGCCGGACCAGGAACTGTTTGATGCCATCCGCAATGGCAAGGGCAAGATGCCCCCTGAGCCGTCGGGCCGCGCCGCCGACAACGTGGTGTGGAACCTGATCCTCTACCTCCGCAGCATGAGCAAGGGCCAGCCTGCCGCAGCGCCCGCGGCCACCGCTCCGCCTGCGCCGAACAACTAGGACGGGCAGCATCTAGAACGGGCAGCATTCGGGCGCGGCTACGGCAAAACCCGCCTGCCTGTCGCACACCCGCTTGATCGCGCGTGCGATAAGCTGAAGGTTGGGGTGTGTGGATGCGGCATTGGACGTGGGGGCGCGTGGCCCTTGCAGGTTTGGCGCTGGCCCTGGGGCTGGCCGTTGTCCCCCAGCAGATGCAGGGGCAGGAGGCTCGGGCGGCCGCGTCCCTGCCGGTCATTCATGTCGACAACGGCCCCAATTCCCCCGCGGCCGAGCGAGCCCACTACGTGGTGCTCGTCTCGCTCGATGGCTTCCGGTGGGACTATGCCGCGCGCGACGGCGCAACTCACCTGCTGGCCCTCGGCAAGCAGGGCGTCTGGGCTCCCGACGGGATGCTGCCCAGCTATCCGTCGCTCACCTTTCCCAACCACTTCACGATCGTGACCGGGCTTTATCCGGAGGATCACGGCCTGGTGGCCAACAGTTTCTACGACGAATCCAGACCGGCGCGCTATGCCATCAACGACGCCGGGGCCGTGACCGACGGCAGCTGGTACAACGGCGTGCCCCTGTGGAGCCTGGCCGAGAGCCAGGGCATGCGTTCGGCCTGCCTGTTCTGGCCCGGCTCGGAGGCCAAAATCGCGGGCTACCGGCCCACCTATTACCTGCACTTCAACGACGCGATCGACGACACGGCGCGCATTGAGCAGGTGCTGGCCTGGCTGCGGCTGCCCGCGGCCGAGCGCCCTCACTTCATCACTCTTTACTACTCGGAACCGGACCACGAGGGGCACGAGTTTGGCCCCGATGCGCCGGAAACCAGGGCCGCGGTACGCAAGGTGGACGCGCTGGTGGGCAAGCTGAAGGCGGGCCTGGATGCGACCGGCCTGCCCATTGACCTGGTCGTGGTGAGCGACCACGGGATGGCAAAAGTCGAGGGTGGCTGGATCACGCTCGACGAGTTCGCCGACCTCACGGGCTTCGAGGCTGTCGGGGATCTTCTGTATGGCAAGACCGAGGCGGACCGCGCGCGCGTTTATAACCAGCTGAAGAAGGCCTCGTCGCAGTTTGTGGTCTTTCGCCGCGACCGCGTGCCCGCCGGCCTCCACTACAACCTGAACCCGCGCGAGGGCGACCCGGTGGTGATCGCCACCGGCCCTTACGCGATCCGGGCCCATGCGCCCGCGGCCGGCAGGGCCGACCATCCGCCCAACCGCGGCATGCACGGCTTTGATCCCCGCAGGGTGCCGGAGATGAAGGCAAGCTTTTTCGCCGCGGGCCCGGACATCGTTCCCGGCCGGACGGTTCTGCCCTTCGAGAACGTGAATCTGTATCCATGGCTGGCCCACATGCTTGGCCTTGTTCCCGCAAAAAACGATGGCAGCCTGAACGTGCTGGCCGGGACGCTGCGCGATGGCGGCGCCCAGCCCGCCCAGGCCGAACCAGCCCAGGCCGAACCGGTCCGGTAGAGGAGTATGCGCACGATGAACGCAGTTCTGGGAATTGACGGCGGGGGGACGCGCACCCGCGCTTCCATCGTGGCCGGCGAGCGGGTTCTGGCCTTTGCAGAGAACGGGTCCATCAAGCGCCTGCGGGTGGGCGCCGAGGTGGCCGAAGAGAATTTGCGCTCCCTGCTGGCGGAAGTCTTCGCGCAGGCCGGCGTGGCGGGGGTCCGCGCGGCCTCGGCCGGCGTGGCCAGCGCCACCATGCCCGGCGTGGCGGAGTGGATTACGGCGGTGCTTCGCGACTTCGGCGTGGAGCACACTGAGATTGTCGGCGACGAAGTGATCGCACTGGACGCGGCCTTCAAGGGCGGCGCAGGGATCCTGCAAATCGCCGGGACCGGATCGAACTGCATTGGGCGCGCTCCCGATGGCGCCCGCGAAAGCGCCGGCGGCTGGAGCTCGCGGCTGGGCGACGAAGGATCCGGCTACTGGATCGGCCTGGAAGCCGTGCGCAGCGCGCTCAAGGCCTATGATCGCGAGGAGCCCACGCGGATTCTGGAGACCGTCGGCCGCATCTGGGGGACACCGACCCTCGAGGAACTGGTCAACCTGGGCGACAGCACGCCGGGGCCGGACTTTGCCGCGCTGGCACCGGCCATCAGCCAGCTTGCCGAGGAAGGCGACGTGGTCGCGATGGGCGTTTTGCAGCAGGCCGCGGCCTATCTGGTGGAATCTGTCCTGCTGGTGCGCGCCAAGCTGCGCCGCAAGCACAACCTCACGGAAGAGGTTCCAGTGGCGTGGATTGGCAGCGTCATCGGCAAGGCGCGCCTGGTTCGCGAGCCGTTCCTTGCGGGCCTTCGCGCGGCCGCGCCGCGGATGCCTGTCGGGCAAACGGAGGTCGCCGGCATCGAAGGCGCAATCTGGCGGGCACAGCGGCTGGTGGAAGGCGCGCGCTAGCAGTTCAAAGGACGGGACGGCCGCCCACCACCGACCCCACGAGCCGCCCTGCCGCGTCGACCGCGACAAGGTTGGCCGGCTGCCCCACGGCCAGCAAGCCGGTGCGTTCGGTGAGCCCGGTCATGGCCGCCGGATTGACCGTGAGCAGCCGCAGTCCCTGTTCGACGGTCGCGCCGGTGAACTCGACAAAGTTGGCCAGCGCGCGGTCCAGCGTGAGCATGCTGCCGGCCAGCACGCCGCGCGCCATGGCCCGGCCATTGGCCACCTGCACGGCAAAACCGCCCAGTTGATACTCGCCGTCCGGCATGCCCGTGGCGCTCATGGCGTCGGTGACCAGGATGGCGCGCTCCGGCCCCTTGGCTCGCCACCACAGTTTCACCATCTCCGGCGCGGTGTGAATGCCGTCGCAGATCAGCTCGGCAAACAGAGCGTCATCGGTGAGCACCGTGCCCAGGATGCCGGGTTCGCGGTGGTCCAGCGGGCGCATGGCGTTGAAGGTGTGGGTTGCGCTGCTGGCTCCGGCGGCAATCGCGGCGCGGGTTTCGGCGGCGGTGGCGTCCGAGTGGCCCACGGAGACGCGAACGCCACGCTCTGTCGCGTGCGCCGCCAGCTCCACCGCGCCCGGCAGTTCCGGCGCGAGCGTCATCAGCCGGACAAGGCCCTCGGCGGCCTCAAACAGCTTGTCGAAGGTGGCGATGTCCGGCGCCAGCAGGTGCTCGGCCGGCTGCACGCCGCGCTTTGCATGGGAGAGAAACGGTCCCTCCAGATGAATTCCCAGGGGCTGTGCCTGCCCCTCAACGGGCGGCCGCGCCAACAGCTTCGCCAGTCCCGCGACCGCGCGCAACGTGGCGTCCAGCGGGGCAGTGACCGTGGTGGCCAGAAAGCTGCCCGTCCCGCGCGAGGCCAGAAATCCGCTGATCGCGCTGAGCGCCTCGGGCGTGGCTTCCATCGCATCGTGCCCGGCGGCGCCATGAATATGTACGTCAAAAAATGCCGGGGCCAGCGTCGCGCCGGGAAAGTCCAGAACCTGCGCGTCCCTGGGCAACTCGGCCGCCTCGCGGCCTGCAATCGAGCGGATCCGCCCGTCTTCGATCACGATCACCGGGTGGCCGATCGACTGGCTCCCGTTCCAGAGTTTCTCCGCAGTGAATACGGTGCGCATATCGTCAATTATTGCAGGCGATCCCGCTTGCGTGTCACCGCATGCGCTGAAAATCAGGTTCAGTTCAGCAGCGCGTTGCGGCCCGGCCCGGAAGCGCCCTCCTGCACCGCGTAGAGCAGGGCGTGGGCGGCGGCCAGCTCGGCCCGGCAGGCGGTGAGCTGCGTGGTGAGCTGTGCAAACTGCGACTCCATCCGCGCGCGCAACTGTTCGATCTCCGTGTGCAGCCCCTCGATGGCCTGCTCCAGCCGGTCGTTGGCCGCGATCTGCTCGGCCTGGCTCTGCTGCGTCGCCTTCAAGTTGGGAAGGATCACGTCGGAGAGAATGTGGGTGAGTGAATCGAGAGGTTCGTTCATGAGGAGATTTTAAGCACAATTCTGCAAAAGCGCCTGATTACGCCCAGCCGTCCGTTGGTAATGAACGCGCGCTTGTGGCGGTAAAGCTGCAGAATAAAACGGCAATGTAACGCCGCAGGCCGCTCGCCTTTGCTATTGTTTTGCCATGCAAATCAGGGTTCTGTTCGCAGTCTCCTCCGCAGCCTTCGCTCTGGCGGCCGGCCAGCTTGCCGCGCAAACGCGCGACCTGCCCAGCAGCAAACAGTGGATCGGGCCGATTCCCGGCCTTCCGCAGCGGCTGAACAGTCTGCCCATGTCCATGGCTGTCTCGCCGGATGGGCGCTATGTGGTGACGGTCAACGCCGGCTATGGCACCTTCGAGTCCGATTACGAGCAGTCGCTGGCGGTGCTCGACACGAAGACCGGCGCGCTGGCCGACTTTCCCGACGCGCGCACCCTGGTCAACGCGAAGCAGACGCTCTACTCCGGGCTTGCGTTCAGCCGTGATGGCAGTCGCTTGTACGCCAGCATCGGGTCCATCGACGACCCGATGGGCAGCCGCAAAGGCGACACCGGCAGCGGCATCGTGGTCTATCGCTTCAGCGAGGGAAAGATCGAACCCGAGCGGCTGATTCATCTGCCGCTGCAACAACTCGCGCCGGGCCGCAAGACCAAACTCATCGGCGACGCGGAGGGCGACAAGGGCGTGCCGTTTCCGGCGGCGCTTGCGGTGGTGGGTCCGGCGGGGGCTGAAAAACTGCTGGTGGCGGACAATCTGTCGGATGACGTTTTGCAGCTGGACCCCGCCAGCGGAAAAATCGAGCATCGCTTCGATCTTTCGCAGAGCGATGCTGTGCCTTCCACTTATCCCATCGCGCTGGCGCTTTCAAAGGACGGTCGCCGCGCGTTTGTCGCGCTGTGGAACGCGTCGGAAATTGTGGAACTCGACCTGGTGAAGAATACGGTGGGCCGCACGCTGGCGCTGCTCAAGCCTTCCAGTGCCATCGCGCCGGGCACGCATCCGTGCGCGTTTGTGCTCGCGCCCGATGGACGAACCCTCTACGTGGCCCTCGCCAACCGCGATGCGGTTGCGGCCGTGAATGTGGGCGCCGGCCAATTCTCGGTGAAGGGTTATTTCGATACGCGGCTTCCGCATCAAAGCTACTTCGGCGCGGAGCCGGTTGCGCTGGCCATCAACGCGGATGGCAGCCGTCTTTATGTTGCGAACATGGCCAGCGACGCCGTCGCAATCCTCGACACGCGCAAGCTGACCGCGAAGGCCGCGCGCCAGGGCATGGTCGAGCCCGAAGGTTTTGCGCCCACCGATTGGATGCCCATGTCTATGGCGTTTCTGCCCGCGCCCTCCGGCGGAAAGCTCTACCTGGCTACCGCGAAAGGGCAGGGAACCGGGCCCAACGGATTGCCCATGCCCGCGACCGATGCGTCCAGAGGCAAGCGCTTCCTGCGCGGCTACACCTACATTGCGTCCATGCTGCATGGCTCGCTGGCCGCGCTCGACGCGGCGGTGATCGAGAAGAATCTGCCGCAGTGGACCCGGATCGTGCTGGAATCGAACCGCATGAAAGCGGCGGCGGAAAAGATTCCGTTTGCCGGCGAAGCGCGGAATCCGATCCATCACATCATCTACATCATTAAGGAGAATCGCACCTACGATCAGGTTCTGGGCGACCTCACGCAAGACGGAAAACCCGTCGGCAATGGCGACCCCAGCCTGACGATGTATGGCGCCGCGGTCACGCCGAACATTCATCGGTTGGCTCTGCAATTCGGCGTGCTCGACAACTTCTACGATTCAGGCGAAGTGTCAGGCGATGGGCACGTCTGGTCCAATGCGGCCATTGGCACGGACTATCTGGAGAAGACCTGGCAGCAGTCGTACCGCGGCGGCCAGCGCACTTACGATTACGAGGGCGTGGTGGCCGAGGGCTATCCGCTGCTGCAGAGGATTGCTGACGTGAACGAGCCGGCCAGCGGTTACCTGTGGGGCGATCTGGCGGCGCACGACAAGACCTACTATCACTTCGGCGAGTACATCGCCACCACCTTCTGCGATGAGGCGCGCACCGCCAACCCGCAGCAGGGGCCGCTGCTGGCCGGCGCCAACTGCGCGCGCAAGGCCGTCGCTCCGGGCGCGCCGCTGCCCGCCGAATGGGGCGGCGGCGTGAACAAGTGGCCGTGGCCGATTCCGCTGATCGCTGCCAACATCGCCACCAAGCCGGAACTCGTGGGCCACTTCGCCACGGAGGCGCCGGACTTCAACCTTGCCGTTCCGGATCAGATCCGCGTGAACATTTTCATGCGGCACTTGAAGCAGTGGGTGGCGGATAAAGAGCAGGGCAAGGACACGATGCCGAACTTTGTGATGCTGCGCCTGCCCAACGACCACACCGCGGGCACGCGGCCCGGCGGACCGACGCCGAAGTCATCCGTCGCCGACAACGACCTGGCGGTGGGCCGCGCGGTGGACGCCATTTCGCACTCACCCTTCTGGAATGACACGGCCTTTTTCATTTTGGAAGATGACGCGCAGGATGGCGGCGACCACGTGGACGCGCATCGCAGCTACGCGCTGGTCATTAGCAAGTACGCGCCGCACGGGGCCAACGGCGCGCCCTTCGTCGACAGCCGCTTCTATTCGACGGTCAGCGTGATCCGCACCATGGAGTCGCTGCTCGAACTGCCGCCGATGAACAACAACGATGCCTTCAGCTCGCTGATTTCTTCGCTGTTCGCGGGGCCTGGAGATCAGCCGGCGTATGACGCGGATTACGCGAACCGCGACAACGGTCTGATTTACACGGCCAATGCGAAGACCGCTCCCGGCGCCGAGGAGAGCATGAAGATGGACTTCCGCCACGCCGACCGCGCGCCCGCCGGGAAGCTGAACGTGATTTTGTGGAAGGACGCGATGGGCGACAAGCCGGTGCCGGCGATGCTGACCGGGCACAAAGCAAAAGCTAGCTGCAACGACGATGACTAGGGCGTCGATTGTGCGCAGAATGCGAACCCGCTCCGCGCGTGTATGGTTGTATGCGTCGGAAATCTTCTCGTGCGGAGGGGACTTGTGAGCGCGTTGAATCGTAGAAGCTTTTTGAGGGCAGCCGGGGCTGCCTCGGCCGCATCGTTGCTTGGAACCAGGATGCATGCGCTGGCCGCGGTGCAAGCCGAGCCGGGCCGGCCCGTCGCGGCGAACGACCACATTCAGATTGCACTGATCGGCGCGGGCGGCCAAGGCCAGTTCGATACCAAGATTGCCGTGCAGGTGCCGGGCGTGAAGCTGGTGGCGGTGGCAGACTGCTACAACGGACGCCTGGAGCACAGCAAGGAACTGTGGGGCGACGACATCCTGGTCACGCGCGACTACAACGAGATTCTGGCGCGCAAGGACATCGACGCGGTGATCATCGGCACGCCCGACCACTGGCACAAGCAGGCGTCGGTGGACGCGATGAAGGCGGGCAAGGATGTGTATTGCGAGAAGCCGATGATTCATCTCTATTCCGACGGGCCGGAGATGATCGAGACTGCGCGCGCGACCAAGCGCATCCTCCAGATCGGCAGCCAGCGGGTCAGTTCGGTGCTCTACATCAAAGCCAAGGAACTGCTGGCCGCTGGGGCGATCGGCGAACTCAACATGGTGACCGCGCGCTGGGATCGCAACTCGTCGCTGGGCGCGTGGAATTACACTGTTCCGCCCGACGCCTCGGTGGAAACCTGCGACTGGCCGCGCTTTGAGGGCACGGCTCCGAAGATTCCCTTCAACGCCGAGCACTTTTTTCAGTGGCGCAAATGGAAGGCCTATGGAACCGGGGTGGCGGGCGACCTGTTTGTGCATCTGTTCAGCGGCACGCACTTCATCACCGGGTCGCACGGGCCGACGCGCGGCATGGCCACCGGCGGGTTGCGCTTCTGGAAGGACGGGCGCGACGTGCCGGACGTGATGCTGGGGCTTTACGACTATCGCGAGGGGTTCAACCTGAGCCTGCACGTGAACTTTGTGGACGGCGGCGAAGAAAGCGAAGGGCTGCTCTTCACCGGCTCGGAAGGCACGATGGAGATTGGCGGAGGCGCCGTCACCGTGAGCCGCGTGCCGCGGGAGAAAGAGCCCGGCCTGATGATCGACAGCTTCACGGAGGCGATGCAGAAGCAGATTGAGGCAGACTACCTCAAGAAGTACCCGCGCACGCACTTTGCCGGTGAGCCGCCGGTGGGCTACGAGAAATTTGTGGCGCCGGATGGATACAGCGACAGCTACGACCACTTTAAAAATTTCTTTGCCGCGGTGCGCTCGCGTGAGCCGGTCGTGGAGGATGCGGTATTTGGGTATCGCGCGGCGGGCGCGGCACTGCTGAGCAATCTGAGCTATGAGCGCGGCGCAGTGGTGCGCTGGGACCCGGATGCGATGAAGCTCGTGTAGAGCGTGGCAGATTAGACTATCCGCATGGTCAAGCGGATTGGAGTGCATCTGGGGACGGCGGGTGGGGCGTCCAACGCCGTGGAGCGGGCGCGGGAGATTGGCGCCAACACGTTTCAGATTTTTTCGGCGAGCCCGCGCATGTGGCGCGCGCCGAAGGTGGACCCCAAGCAGGCGGCGCGCATGAAAGAGTTGCGCGCCAAGCTGGACGTTGGCCCGCTGGTCATTCATACCAGCTACCTGGTCAACGTGTGCAGCCAGTCGGACGAGGTGCGCCAGAAAAGCATCGTTGCGTTTCGCGGGGAGATCGAGCGCGCGCTGGCGCTGGGCGCCGAGTACCTGGTGCTCCATCCCGGCTCGTGGAAGGGACTGACGCGCGACGAAGGCCTCAAGCTGGCGGCGGATTCGATTCAGCGCGCGATCGACGGCCTGGCGTGGCAGGGAACGCCGTTTCACATTTTGATTGAGAATACGGCCGGGGCGGAGTTCTCGCTGGGCGGCAGCTTTGAGCAGGTGGCCGAGCTGGTCGAGCGCCTCAAGCCGTCGGCGCCGGCCGGCGTCTGCCTGGACACCTGCCACACGCACGTGGCGGGGTATGATCTTGTGACCGCCGAGGGCTACGAGGAGACCATGGCGCAGGTGGCAGCGACGATAGGCTTTGATGCGGTGCGCGTCTGGCACATGAACGACGCCAAGGCGGAGCGCGGATCGAAGCTCGACCGGCATGAGCACATCGGACAGGGGACGATCGGCGTGGAACCGTTCCGGCGGCTGCTGAACGACAAGCGCTTTGCGCATTGCGCCTTTATTGCCGAGACGCCGGTGGACGAGCCGGGGGACGAGGAACGGAATGTGCGGGTGCTGAAGAGCCTGGTCAAGTAGAGGATGCGCCTCCCCGTTTACACTTGAACGGTATGGCGGAAGAAAAAGAACTGCGTTACGACCCGGCGGCGATTGAGCCCAAGTGGCAGCAACGGTGGGCCGCGGACCCCGCGATGTATGCGGCCGAGCCGGTGGACTGCGGCAAGCCGAAGTATTATGTGCTGGAGATGCTGCCCTATCCCAGCGGGCAGTTGCACATGGGGCACGTGCGCAATTACTCGATCGGCGACGCCCTCGCGCGGCACATGTGGATGCGCGGCTACAACGTGCTGCACCCGATGGGCTGGGACGCCTTCGGGCTGCCGGCCGAGAATGCCGCGCTCAAGAACAACACGCCGCCGCGTGAGTGGACGCTGGCCAACATCGCCCACATGAAGCGGCAGATGGAGCGGCTGGGGCTGGGCTACGACTGGGCGACGGAAGTCACGACGTGCCTGCCCGACTACTACCGGTGGAATCAGTGGTTTTTTCTGCGCATGGTGGAGAAGGGCCTGGCCTATCGCAAGAAGAGCAAGGTGAACTGGTGCCCGGAGTGCGCCACGGTGCTGGCCAACGAGCAGGTGATCGACGGGCGCTGCTGGCGGCACGACGAGACCATTGTGGAGCAGCGCGACCTGGTGCAGTGGTTCCTGCGCATCACGGCGTATGCGCAGGAGTTGCTGGACGGGCTGGACAAGCTGGACGGCTGGCCGGAAAAAGTGCGCACCATGCAGCGCAACTGGATTGGGCGCAGCGAAGGCACGGAGGTGGACTTCTTCCTGGAAGAACAGGGAGCAGGGAACGGGGAACAGGGGACAGAAAAAACGCGGATTCGCGTCTTTACCACCCGCGTGGATACGATTTTTGGGGCGACCAGTGTGCAGCTTGCGCCGCAGCACGCGCTGGTGGCGGAGTTCACGCCTGTGGACCCGAAGCTGAAGGCCCAGGTCGACGAGTTGCTGGAGCAGCAGAAGAATGCGCGCGAAGCCGGCGACCTGGGCGCGATCGAGAAGCATGGCGTGCCGACGGGGCGCTTCGCCGTGAATCCCTACAACGGGGAGCGGGTGCCGATCTGGGTGGCCAACTACATCCTGGCCGACTACGGCACAGGCGCGATCATGAGCGTTCCCGGCCACGATGAGCGCGACTTCGAGTTTGCGACCAAATACGGGCTGCCCATTGTCGAAGTGATTCGGCCGGCGGGCCAGGATACGCCTGCGGAACTGCCCTTCCTCTCCGAAGACGGGGTCCTGGTGAACTCCGGCGCGTTCACGGGCTTGAGTTGCGCCGCGGCGCAGCACCGCATGCAGCAGGTGGCCGCAAGCGGCGGGTTTGGCGAGCCTAAGGTGACCTTCCGCCTGAAGGACTGGGGTGTGAGCCGCCAGCGTTACTGGGGCACGCCGATTCCCATGATTCACTGCGAGCGCGACGGGCTGGTTCCCGTGCCGGACGAGCAGTTGCCCGTGGTGCTGCCTCCGCAGATTGAAATCACGCAGCAGGGCGGGTCGCCGCTGGGCCGCGTGGCGGAATTCGTCCACGTTGCGTGTCCCAAGTGCGGAGGTCCCGCCAAGCGCGAGACCGACACCATGGACACGTTCGTCGATTCGAGCTGGTACTTCTACCGCTACACCGACGCCAAAAACTCCAGCGCGCCCTTCGATCCGGCCATCGTCAAATATTGGTTTCCGATCGACCAGTACATCGGCGGCGTGGAGCACGCCATTCTGCACCTGATCTACTCGCGCTTCTGGACCAAGGTGATGCGCGACCTGGGGCTGATTTCGAACGACGAGCCGGCCCACCACCTGTTCACGCAGGGGATGGTCATCAAGGACGGCGCTAAGATGTCGAAGTCGAAGGGCAACGTGGTGTCGCCCGACGACATGGTGGCCCGCTACGGCGCCGATGCGACGCGCATGTACGCATTGTTTGCCGCGCCGCCGGATCGCGATCTGGACTGGCAGGAGGACGGCGTGGCGGGGGTGAGCCGCTTTCTGGCGCGCGTCTGGCGGCTGGCGATGAAGCATGCGCCCGCGGTGCGCGCCGCGGGTGGCCGGCAGGCGGAAGCGCCCACCGGCACGTCGTTGCGGCTGCTGCGCAAGCTGCACCAGACCACGGCCAAAATCACGCTGGACTTTGAGGGCCGCTGGCACTTCAACACCTGCGTCGCGGCCATCATGGAGCTGGTCAACGACCTTCAGGCATCCGACGCACAACTGGCGGCTGGCGAAGTCTCTGCGCCGGTGGTGCGCGAGCTTCTGCGCACCCTGGTGCTGCTGCTGGCGCCATTCGCTCCTTATCTTGCCGCGGAGTTGTGGGAGGAACTGGGCGATGAAGGCGCTGTGTTTCACCCCAGCGACAAAGACCCGTCGCCGGGGACCCCGATTCTGCGCGCCCCATGGCCCATCAGCGATCCCGAGCTGGCGAAAGAAGATGAACTGGAGATTCCGGTGCAGATCAACGGCAAGCTGGTGAACGTGGTGCGGGTGGCCGCCGATGCTGTTCCCAGTGCGATTGAGGCCGCGGCCCTGGCCGACGGAAAGGTGCAGTCGCGCGTCGCGGGCAAGACCGTGGTGAAGGTGATTGTGGTTCCAGGCAAGCTCGTGAATCTGGTCGTGAAGTGAGCACAGAGCCAAACATTGCGCCGCCGGTGCGGGGAACTCAAACGCTGGTGGATCAGATGGGCTGGGTTTTCAGCCGCCCGTCGGTCTCAGCCATTGAAGTGGCCTGGCGCTGGCTCTTCGGCGTGCCGTTCCTCGTCGTCTGCTGGCGGCAGGCGCAGCAGATTCTTGCCGTGCTTCCGCCGGAATCCGCCGGTCTCAATCGCCTCGACTCGCAGAACCCCTGGGTGGCTGTCGTGCAACTGGGGACGATGTGGGGCCGCTACCAGCCGCATGTCGCCGCCGTTCTCCATTGGCTTTTGCCGCTGGCCGCGTTGGTTTGGGTTGTTGTCTCCGGACTGGGTCGCGCGCTGGTTCTCAAGCGCCTCGAAGGCGGACTGCGCTTTCGGCCGTTCGCGATGATCGTGCTGCAGACCGCGTGGCTCGCAGTGCTTGCGGCAACCTTCTGGGGCTGGTATCGCTCGCTCCAGTGGGTTGCGGCCACGCACATCGCAGGCGGCGCCGAGCCGGATCTGGTCGGCTACTCCATCTGGGCCATCTTTCTGTCGCTGGGCTTCTTCACGCTTTGGGCCTTGATCAGCTGGCCCGTCCACGTCGCGCCCGTGCTCGTGCTGCTGGAGAATCGCTCCCCGGCCGGGGCTTTCGTCGAGAGCTTCAAGCTCGGCAAGACATTCACCGGCAAGCTGATGGAGATCAACCTGGTGATGGGCATCGCCAAGATGGCGCTGATGGTGCTGGCGATGGTGTTTGCCGCCGCGCCGCTGCCCTTCAGCGATCAGTTGGGCACGGGCTCGCTGCAAGTGGTGTGGGCCGGCTCCACGGTCTTCTATCTGGTGGCAAATGACTACTTCCAGGTGGTGCGCCTGAAGAGCTTTGTCGAGTTCTGGCGGGTGTTTCGCGGCAGCGAGTCAGCAAACTGAAGCGATAAGCCTCAAAAGATCTTCAGCCGGATCACCAGATACTTCTTGGGATTATCGCGGATGCTCTTCACCAGTTGTTGCGCTTCGTCCATGGTCTGGTCGGCGTGGTCATAGAGCGCGCGATTCTTCACCAGTTGTCCCATCGTGCCCTTGCCCTGGTCGATGCTGGTCAGGATGTTGTCCAGCCGGGTCACCGTGTCGTCGAGCCTATGCGCGAAGGCCGGATCCTTGGCCAGCTTGCCCAGCGATCCCTTGCCTGAGTTGATCTCGGTCATCAACTGGTTTGCATTCTTCACGGCCGAGTTCAGGTTGTTGTAAAACGAGTCGTCGCGCAGCAGTTTGCCCGCGCTGCCCTTGCCCTCGTCCAGTCCGGTGGCGATCTTGTCCAGCTTGTCGACGGCCGAATTGGCGCGGGTGTAAAGCGTGTCGTCATTGACCAGCTTGCCCAGCGTGCCCTGGCCCTGGCTAATGGCGCCGGTAATCTTTTCCAGGTCGCCGGCGATGCGGGAGACCTTGGCATAAAAGGTGGGATCGTTGATCAGCGCGCCCAATGTGCCGCGGGTCGAGTTCAGGGTGTCCACCAGAACGCCCACTTTGCGCATCAGCGTGGTGATTTGTTCGATGGAGATCTGGCTGGTGCGAATCACGTCCTGAATGCTGGGCGAGCCGGTGGCCCTCAACTCGGCGTTGTTGGCCGGGGGTGGGCCGGAAGCCTGGGTCGAGTCGATGTCCACGTAGCTGTCGCCGAGCACGCCGGCCTGGGCAATCGAGGTGGTCGAATCCACATGCAGATCGTGGAGGTACTCGCGGCCCACGCGCATCGTGACCTCGACCGGGGTCGGATTGCGGTCGGGCACCACGCGAATCCGAATCACATTGCCGATGGTCACGCCTTCCAGCGTCACCGGGGCGCCGTTCTTCAGCCCCGCGGCATTCACGAAATAGGACCGCAAGACCAGCTTGGGGGCAAACGGGCCACCTGAGGAGCCAGACATGAGAAAGATGAGCAGCACCAGCACGGCCATAGCCGCCAGGACCAGAGCGCCAACCCTGAGCTGCGACCACTGAATCTCTTTGCGGCTTGGCACGGCATTCCCCTTGCTGAAAATGAGCCGGTCGCTCTCAAACTCGACGCTTTGAGGATAGCAGAAGGGGCGAAATTATCGCCCGTCCTCCAGCAGCACGCTGGCCATGGCGAGTGTGGCCGTATGGGTAATGGAAAGGGCGGCGTGAGCCGCGCCCAGGCGGGCTGCCATCTCGGCGGCGCGGCCGTGAAAGCGCAGGGTGGGCCTGGAGCCGGGCTCGCGGGCCACTTCGATCTCCAGCCAGTTGACGCCGCGGCTGATGCCGGTGCCCAGCGCCTTGGCGCCTGCTTCCTTGGCCGCGAACCGCGCCGCCAGGCTCTCGGCGGCCTTGCGCTTGCGCAGGCAATACGCCTGCTCCGAGGCGGTATACACGCGGTCAAGAAACCGCTGGCCATAGCGCTCCACAGAGTGCTGGATGCGCTCGATCTCAACCACATCGATGCCGCTGCCCACGATCATTCTGTCTATAAAACTACATCATTCTCTTGGGTTTGCGCGCCGTTTTCAACAGCTGTCGCGGGCTCGCCCCACGGGCAGGACCGCGCCTCCAATTACCAGTGGAGGCGTCGCAATCGCCCGCAAAAACCTGGAATGTGTCAAAGGCAGTCATGCTTCGTTCGAATCCTGCACATCCTTCATGCCTTGCGATGCGTCTCCGATATACCCAGTGTGAAACACGCCGAGGCAGTCAACGACGAACTGACCACAAGCTCCGTTCCCTGGGCCATGCAGATGAGGGCTGTCTCCGTGGAGGAACCGGGCCGGCTTGTGCAGACCCTTACTGGCGCCATCCTGGGCTGCGGCGGCTGGGTCCTCAGCCGCGGCGCAAGCGATACCGGCGCAGTGAATATGTTGTTTGAGTTTGAACGCCAGACCTGCATGGACATCTACAGCGTGTTGATTGCGGCCGGGCTCGAACTCAGCCAGAACGGCCACATCCGCTTTACCGAACTGTGTCAGTGCACGCGCCTCCACCTGTGGGAGTGCGGCACCCAGATTGCCAGTGTCGACCTGGAGATCCAGACTTTCCCGGTTGAAACGGCCAGCCTGCCGCGCCTTTCGGAGCGGACATAACCAGGGCAAACTGCAGGAATCAGGGCAAGCCCGAGTTCACTCGTGCCGCGTCGCAACGTCTGGAGCGATTCTCCCGTCGCCTTCGGGTACGCTCATTTGGCGGCGTAGGGGTCGGGCACGGGCGCGGCGCTGTCCAGCCACGCGGTGTAGATCATGTCGCGCAACATGCTGGCTCCGGCGGCCAGCCGGGCGGCGGTAAACTTCCGCGACTGGGCGGTTCCCGCGCCCTCAAAGTCTCCTGCCTTCTCCAGTTGATAGACCTTCTCCACGTGCGTGGCGGAGTGGCGCAGGTAGGCCACGTAGGCGTCAAACATGTCACCGTCAATTGCATGGGGCGCAGTCATTAGGGCCTCCACCTGGGGCGCATGGATATTCGCAGCCACGAACGGCCCTTCGAACTGCCAGTGAATCTGGTGGGAGGTGGTGTAGCCGTGGGGATTGGGGCCGACCCAGCCGTTGTATTGGATGGTGGTATGCAGGGGTTGGGAGCCGTCGCCCACGTAATGGCCAAGCCAGCCGGCGTAGAAGATGGCGGCTTGTTCGACGGGGCGAGTGTCCTGCCCGGAGGCGGCCAGGCGGCGGTACTCGCGCAGAGCGGCCTTCAGCCGTTCCCAGACTTCGTCGGTCTCCCACGGCTGCAGCCCGATCTTTTCCGGCCGCTCGCCGGCCGCAAAAACCCTGGCTTCAAAGTCGAAGCGGCGGAGGGGCAGGGGGCCGAGCGCATCGGCCAATTCGAGATCGATGAAGTGCTCGGGGGCTTGGGCGGCATTCAGCTCCGGCTCGGCGGGCGAACGCCAGCGGTCCGGCTCGGGGCCCAGATATTCGATCTCGTCCAGCGCGGCCCTGGAGCGCAGAAAGGCCGGCACATCCGCGGGCAGCGCGCTGGCAGCCAGCCGGTTGATGATGCGATGGCCTTCATTGCCCCAGGCACGCGCAGTGGTGGGCTGAGTGACCAGGCAGATCCAGGCAACAACGAGGGGCAGGGCAAAGCGGGAAGGCGCGCGCAGGCGAAACATGCAATCAGTATACGAGTGGCCGGGGAAACGGCCGGGATGATCGCTCTGCTCCCGGAATGGAACGCCATTGCCTGTTTAGCTTCCGCCGCAGCCGGTGGCATCATGCTTTCAGTATTCAATCCAGCTTTTTTTGAGTAACATACACGCAAGACCAGGCGTAAGGTGCGCACGGTGAGTTATGCACGGGTTTTAAGCTGCCCGATTTGCCGCAGGCGAGAGCCTCCGCGGGGCAGCAGAATGATTTGTACTCACATGGGCGCATGCTCGCCGGAGCCGTTGCGAACTCTCTGGCCGCTCATTTTTTTCTTGCGTTCTGCCCCCGGCGCGTGGGGGATATGAGTAAAGCAAACGGCAAGCGTGGACGAGCGGGCAAGGTGCAAACCCCATTTGCGAGTGGATAGGCAGACGAAGGCCGGAAAGCGAATGCAGGAGAGCGGCAAAAGCATGGAGACACGCGAGGCCCGACAATCGAAGCATGCGGTCCGAGGTGCCTCTCCCTCCACGTGGTCCGCGATGGCCGTGCTTGCCTTGGCGATGGCCGCGGGGGGCATCACTGCGCGTCTGGAAGCAGGCCCTCGGTTCGACTGGCTTCTGCTGATGACCGCGATGGGTCTGACCGTCGCCGTGGCCATGCGGCTGCTGGCCGACAACACCGCGGAGCGCGAGGCCGCGACCCGGTACGCAGGCGATCCTCTGAAAGACCTGCTGGATTCGGCGGTTCCGATCATCGTGTCCATCGATCTCGAGGGCCGCCTCACGTTCGTGAATCCCTCCACCGAAAGACTGCTGGGCTATCACGCCGAAGAACTCGTGAACCGGTCGGGCGGAGCGGATTTTTTGGCGCCGGGCGAGGGGGAACGTCTGATGGCGGAGGCGCAGAAATTGTGCGGAATCGCCAAAGTCGACGGGGAGACTCCGCCGGGAGGGCTGGCGGCCTACGCGGAGGTGGTGCGCGCGCTGCCGCCCAGCCAGGTTCCCAGCTTTGAAACGCACTTGCGGCGCAAGGATGGAACGCTGCTTCCCGTCCGGCTGCATATTTCGACGCTGCGCAACCGGGAGGGCGAGCCGGTGGGGCTGGTCGCGGTGGCCCAGGATCAAAGCGCGATGCTGCGCAAGGAGCAGGCGCGGCGCGAGACGCGGGAGAGCTACCGCGACGTGTTTGAGAACTCGAGCGAGATGATCGCCACGCTCGACCTATCGGGAAGATTTTTATACGCGAATCCGGCGTGGAAGCGCTGCTTTGGACGGGATGAGATTGCGCCGGGCGAGCGCGAGTTCTTTGAGGAGGCATTCAGTCCGGACAGCCGCACCGAGGCCGCTGCGCTGCTGCGCCGTGTGCTGGCGGGCGAAACGATCGACCGCGCGCCGATGCGCAACGAAACTCCGGACGGCCACCTGCAGGAACTGGAGCTGAGCCTGCACCAGCGGCGCCGGGCGGGCAAGCCCATGGCGGTTCAGTGCCTGGTGCGCGACGTAACGCAGCAGAAGCAGCGCGAGCACCGTCTGGCGCTGCAGATGGTGGTCAGTCAGATCGTGGGAGAGAACGTCTCGTCGGAGATGGCGGCCATGCGCGTTCTGGAGGCGCTGTGTGTCTCGCAGGGGTGGGACGTGGCCGTGAAGTGGGAGGTGAACACCGAGGAAAATCGCCTGGAGTTCAGCACGGCATGGGGTGTTCCCGGCCAGGAAGCCGAAGCGTTGATTCAGGAGAGCATGGGGATGACGGTGGCGCCGGGCAGCAGCCTGCTGGGGCGCGCGTGGACTGAAGGCCGGCTGATATGGATTTCTGATCTGGCGAAGACGCCGGAAGATCCGCGCGCAAAGGCGGCCTTGCGGCACAAGATGGTGTCGGGCTGGGCCGCGCCCGTGCAGGAGGGCAGCAACGTTCTGGCCGTGCTGGAATTTTATTGCCACCTGAAGCTGCGCGAGGACCGCGAGACCACGGCGGCCATGGAGACGGTGGCGGGCTCGCTGGGCCAGATGCTGGCGCGGACGCGCGAGCGGGAACGCGCGGAGGAACTCAGCCGCCAGCAAAAGATTCTGCTGCATTCAGTGGCCGACGGCATTTGCGGCGTGGACCGCAACGGTCTGGTGCGCTTTGCCAATCCCGCCGCCACCCGGCTGCTGGGTGCGCCGTCGGCGACCCTGATCGGCAAGCAGGTGCATGATCTGCTGCACGGCGCGGCCCCGGCCAACAAGAAATGCGGAGAGGATTGCCCGTTGCGGCGCGCCGCGGCGCAGCGCGTGCCGTCGACGGGCGAGAACACCATCTATCGCGCCAATGGCATGGCTTTTCCCGCCGAGTACTTCTTCAACCCGATTCTCGACATGGGTCGGTTTTCGGGCTCGGTGCTGAGCTTCCGCGACATCAGCCAGCGCTACGCGCTGGACCGCCTCAAGGATGAGTTCGTCTCCACCGTGAGTCATGAGCTGCGCACGCCGCTGACTTCCATCCGCGGCGCGCTGGGGCTGCTTTCCTCCGGCATGCTGGGCCAGATCAGCGAGAAGGCGTCGAACCTGCTGCGCATCGCCCTCACCAACTCCGACCGCTTGGTGCGGCTGATCAACGACATTCTCGATCTGGAGCGGGCGCAAAGCGGGCGCGAGCCGCTCGTCTTCCGCCCGGTGCAGATGGCCGAACTGGTCCGCCAGGCCATGGATGGGATGCAGCTGGTGGCGGAACAGGCGGGCGTGCTGCTGATTCATGACAAGACGCAGATTGAGATTACGGCCGACGCCGACCGGCTGCTGCAGGTGCTCACCAACCTGCTTTCCAATGCGATCAAGTTTTCGCGGCCGAACTCGGCTGTATCGGTGATGCTGCGTCCCGGCTCCAGCGGCGTCACACTTTCGGTCATCGATCAGGGCCGCGGCATTCCGGCCGACAAGCTGGAATCCATCTTCGGGCGCTTCCAGCAGGTGGATGCCTCCGATTCGCGGCAGAAGGGCGGCAGCGGACTGGGTCTCGCGATCTGCCGCGCCATCGTGACGCAGCACAATGGGCGCATCTGGGCGGAGCGCAATCCCATGCGCGGCTGCACGTTTCGCGTCTTTCTTCCCTACCACCCGGTCGCGGCAGCCAAGCGCAAAGGCGTGGAAACGGGCGCGCCCGGCCAGGGCGTGGTCTTGCTGGCCAGCGCCAACAGCGCCACGCGGCCTCTGATCGGCGCGCAGCTGGCCGATCATGGCTACCACATCCTGGAAACCGACACGGTGGAGCAGACGCTGGTGGCGGCGCACGACGGCGTGGAAGCCATCGTGCTCGACGCCGGGACGAACGGCATGAATGTATGGGAGATTCTGCCGCAGCTGCGGCGCAGCAGCCCTGAAGCGCATACTGCCGTGCTTTTGCTGAGCCTGGATACGCAGCAGGATCCATCGGCGGCGCCTGCCAGCCCAGAGGCCAGTCCGGTGAATGAAGACGCGCTGATGGCCGAGCTGGTGCGCACGCTCGGCGGTTCCGGGGGAATCGCGCGCATTCTCGTCATCGAGAACGATGGCGATCTGGCCATGAGGATTGGCGAAGTCTTCCTGCGCGACAACGCCGCCGTGAAACTGGCGCGCACCCCTCAGCAGGCGGTGGAAGAGTGCCTGGCCTTCCAGCCGCACCTCATGGTGCTCAACATTGACCTGCCGGGCGGAGACGGGTTCAGGCTGGTGGATTGGTTGCGCGATCAGGAGCGCCTGACTCGCCTTCCGCTCGTCGTGTACTCGGGCAGTGAACTCGCCCGAACCGGCAAGGGGAAGTTTACAATGGGTCCAACCAATTTCTTGACAGCGGCGCGCGTGCAGCCGGAGCAGCTTGAATCGCTGATCTTGACGGTATTGCGCGGTTCGCGGCAGGTGGAAGAGGCTCTCCCCGATGTTTCGAGCGTTCAGAATTTCTGACGCCGGCGGGACGGAGCTTGTTTGCATTGCAGGTGCGACCCATTCGCGCTTGCTGCAGTGGGCGGCGGCGGGCCGGATGGTGTTTTCCGGCTCGGCCGGCAACAGAGGCGCCGGTGTTTCCGGCTGACCATGGAGAGCTCGGCTATGCAGTACCGCATCCTCATCATTGACGACGAAGATGATATCCGCGAGGTAGCCGCCATGAGCCTTGAGAGCGTGGCCGGATGGGAAGTGATGGTCGCCAGCTCCGGATCGCAGGGCCTGGTCCGCGCCGCGTCCTACCAGCCCGACGCCATCCTGCTGGACGTGATGATGCCGGGCATGGATGGTCCCACGACCTTCCGCGAGCTGCGCGGCAATCCCGCCACGGCGCGCATCCCGGTGCTGTTCCTCACCGCCAAGGTGCAGGCCGCCGACCGTCGCCACTTTGCCGACCTGGGCGTGGAGGCTGTGCTGGTCAAGCCCTTCGATCCGATGGCGCTCTCCTCGCAAATTGCCGCTGTCCTGGGCTGGGACTGAAGAGCGCCCATGGAACCGGCTGAACATGCCTCTCTGGCCGAAGCCATGAACCGCCTGTGGGCGCAGTTCCTGCCGCAGATGGAGGAGCGGGTGGCCACGCTGGAAGCCGCCGCTGCCGCCCTTGCCGAGAAGACTCTCACCTCGGCGTGGCGCGAACAGGCAACCTCGGCGGCCCACAAGCTGGCCGGCGTGCTGGGCACCTTTGGCCTCGTTGAAGGGACCCTGCTGGCGCGCGAGGCAGAGGGCTTCTACTCCGGCGAACCTGCTGGAGATGCGGCCGCGGACGGGCGTCCCGGCGAGATTGCCTCGCAACTCCGGGCCATGCTCACTGCCAGAAAATAACTGCGCCGCCCCTCAGCAATTACACTCGTCACTGGTGACTCCGCACGACCCATCCGCGCGCCAGCTCGACCTGGCCTTCGAGGAGCAGCAGTTTGTGCGCCGCATCTGGCCGGTGCGCGAACTGGTTGGGCAGGTGCGCGAACTGGTCGAGCAGGGCTACGCCGATGTGTGGGTCGAGGGCGAGATTTCCAACTTCCGCCCCGCGCCCTCCGGCCATATTTACTTCACACTCAAAGACGCCGAAGCTCAACTGCCCGTGGTGCTGTTTCGCCGCCAGGCCCTGCTGCTGCGCTTTCGCCCCGAGGACGGCCTGCACGTTCTGGTGCGCGGGCGCGTGAGCATCTATGAGCAGCGCGGTCAGTTGCAACTGGTGGCCGAGACCATGGAGCCGGTCGGCGCGGGCTCGCTTCAACTGGCCTTTGAACAATTGAAGGAGCGGCTCAAGGCCGAGGGCCTCTTCGAGGCCGGCCGCAAACGGCCTTTGCCGGCTTTTCCGCGCACCGTGGGCATCGTCACTTCGCCCACCGGCGCGGTCATCCGCGACTTCCTCAACATCGTCGGCCGCCGCCACTCCGGCCTCAACGTGGTTCTCTTTCCCGTTTCCGTGCAGGGCGACTCGGCTCCCGCAGAGATCGAAACCGCGCTGGCTGAGCTGAACACTTCAGGTCTGGTGGACGTCATCGTGCTGGCCCGCGGCGGCGGCTCGCTGGAAGACCTGGCTGCCTTCAACAGCGAGCGCGTGGCGCGCGCCATCGCCGCGTCGTGTCTGCCGGTGGTCTCGGCCATCGGCCACGAAACCGACTTCACCATCGCCGATTTCGTCGCCGACCTGCGCGCGCCCACGCCCTCCGCCGCGGCGGAGCTGATTACCGAAGCCCAGCATAAAGTTGCCGAGCGTGTGGCCAGTCAAGCCGCCCGCCTGGAGCGCGCCGCGCGCTATCAACTCTTGCGGGCGCGCCAGCAACTGGTCAGTCAGCCCATGGACCGCGCGGAAGGCCGCATCTCTGCGCTGCTGCACCGGCTGGATCAGCGGCTGGACGACCTCAACTTCGCCATGGAGGCGAGCGTGGCGGGCCTCCTGCGCCGGCGCCGGAGCGAAGTCTCGGAGTTGACAGCGGCCGTGCTGCGTCATGATCCGCGCCAGCGCCTGGGTCTGGCGCGCGAACGTCTGGCTGCCTGCCGCACCCGCCTTGACCGCTCGCTGGAACGCGCGCTCCAGACTTCCACTGCCCGCGCCAGTGCGCTCCATGCGCGCCTGTATGCGCTTTCGCCCCTTGCCGTTCTCGATCGCGGCTTTGCCCTCGTGCAAGGCGCGGACGGCGTGGTCGTTCGCTCCGTCGCGCAGCTTGCGGCGGGCGACCGCGTCACCACGCGCCTGAGCGACGGTGTCTTCACAAGCCGCGTAGAAACGTTGGATCAAGCCACCCTTCGCAAGAAGAACAAACCCCACAAGAAGTGAGACGATGAGCAAATCACCCGCACGCAAACTCTTCGGCACCGACGGCATGCGCGGCATCGCGGGCCAGGCTCCTCTGGACGCAACCACGGTCTTCGCCGCCGGACTGGCGCTGGGCCACTCCCTGCGCAAAACCGCCGCCGAACCCAAAGTCATCCTGGGCCGCGACACGCGCGAATCAAGCCCGTGGATCGCGGCCACCCTGGCTGCCGGCCTGCGTCAGGCCGGAGCGCGTGTCGAGAGCGCAGGCGTCGTGCCCACTCCGGCTGTGGCCTTCCTGGCACGCACGCACGGCTTCCACGCCGGCGTGGTCATCTCCGCCTCGCACAATCCGTGGCGCGATAACGGCATCAAGCTCTTCGGCGGCGACGGCTTCAAGCTGCCCGACGCGGTGGAACTGGCCATGGAAGACGAGATTCTTCATCACGCCGCCTCAGTGGCCGCGCCCGACCCCGCCACGCTGGCGCCGGTTGACGACAACGCCGCCCTGCACGCCGACTACATTCAGTTCCTCATCGATGCGGTGCCGGGCCTGAGCCTGGCCGGCCTGCGTATCGTGGCCGACTGCGCTCACGGCGCGGCGGCCGCTATCGCGCCGGAGCTGTTTGCGCGCCTCGGCGGAGACGTGACTCTGCTGAGCATCGCGCCGAATGGCCACAATATCAACGACGGCTGCGGCGCCCTTCATCCCGACTACGTCGCCGCGGAGGTCGCACATCGCGGAGCGGGCATCGGCCTCACCTTCGACGGCGACGCTGACCGCTGCATGTTGACCGGCGCCCACAACAACGTCGTCAACGGCGACGCGATTCTGCTGATGGCCGCGCGCGATCTGAAGGCACGTGGCTTGCTCACCGGCGATCTGGTCGTGGCTACCACCATGTCGAATATGGGTCTCGAAGCCGCGCTCAAGCGCTCCAGCATTCGCATGCTGCGCGCGCCGGTGGGTGATCGCTACGTGCTCGAAGAGATGCAGAAGAACAACGCCGCGCTGGGCGGCGAACAATCCGGCCACATCCTCTTCCCCCACCTGGCCACCACCGGCGACGGCCTGCTCACCGCGCTCGTTGTGCTTGACCTGATCGCACGCAGCGGCAAGAGCATCGATGATCTGACCGCCGACTTGAAGGTCTTCCCGCAAGTCATCGTGAATGTGAAGGTGCGCGAGAAGAAGCCGCTGGAGTTGATTCCCGCGGTTTCTGCGGCAATTCGCGCCGCGGAAGAGGAGTTGAAGGATTCAGGCCGCGTGGTGATTCGCTACAGCGGCACCGAAGCCCTGGCCCGCGTGATGATCGAAGCCGAAAGCGAAGCAGCTATGCGCCGCCACGCCGACGCCATTGCCGAGGAAATCAGGAACGAACTCGGCGCATAGCCGCGTTGGCACGCAACAGAATTCTGGGTGCCTCACCCTCGCCGACCTGCATCTTTTTGAATCGGCGAAGGCGGGATTCCGCTGCGTTGACTACAAATCCCTCCAGTTGGGCCCGAAGGCCAGGTCGGCCACCAGCGGAACGCTCAGCTTGACCACGCCTTCCATCTCCATGCGGACCAATTCTTCGATCTCGGCGGTTTCATCCATGGGAACTTCGAAGAGCAGTTCGTCGTGGACCTGCAGAACCATGCGCGTTTTGAGCTTGCGCTCGGTCAATTTGCGGTCGAGCGTGATCATGGCCAGCTTGATGAGGTCGGCGGCAGTGCCTTGCAGCGGTGTGTTGATGGCGGTGCGTTCGGCAAAGCCGCGCTGGTTGGGGTTGCGGCTCTCGATGTCGGGGATGGGCCGCATGCGGCCGAAGAGGGTGCGCACGCAGCCCTCGCGCCGCGTGGCTTCCAGCGTCTTCTCGATGAATGCCTTCACGCCCTGGTAGCGCGCGAAGTAGCGGTCGATGTAGGCGCGCGCCTCGGCCTGCGGAATGCCCAACTGCGCGGCCAGCCCGAAGGCCGAGATGCCGTATACGATGCCGAAGTTGACGGCCTTGGCGCGATTGCGCGTCTCCTTGTCCATCGTCTCCGCAGGCACGCCGAACACTTCGCTCGCGGTGAGCGTGTGAATGTCCTCGTTGTTCGCGAAAGCCCGCACCAGCAGTGGATCGCCGCTGAAGTGCGCAAGCAGCCGCAGCTCGATCTGCGAGTAGTCAGCGGAAAGCAGTTGCGTTCCCTGCGCGGCGGTGAAAGCTGCGCGAATTTCGCGTCCCAACTCCGTTCGAATCGGGATGTTCTGTAAATTCGGATTGACCGAGGAGAGCCTTCCCGTCGCGGTGGCCGCTGCTTGAAAGGTCGTGTGTACTCGCGATTCCGCATCGGCCAGTAGCGGCAAAGCATCGATGTAATTTGATTTCAGCTTGGCCAGGTGGCGAAATTCAAGCACCAGCCGCGGAACTTCGTTGCTCTCCGCCAACTGCTCCAGCACGTCCTGCGCGGTGGAGACGGCTTTGCCCTTGCCGCGGCTTGCCGGCGCGGGCAGGCCCATATGAGCAAAAAGCACTTCGCCGAGCTGCTTGGGCGAGTTGATGTTGAAGCGCCGCCCGGCCAGTTCGAAGATGCGCTCACCCACGCGCTCCAGTTCCAGGGCGAAGCGCTTCGAGAGGCCGTCCAGCACGCCAATGTCGATGCGCACGCCAGCCTTTTCCATGCGAAAGAGCACGGGCGCGAGGGGGAGATCAATCTCGGAGTAGACGCGCCCCAGGCCGGACTTCTCGACCTCCGCGCGCAGAGACGGCGCCAGCGCATGAATCGCCGCGGCGCCCGCCGCCAGCGTGGAAGGCGGCGCCTGCCCATGACGCGCCGCCACATCGGCCAAGGTCTGCGTGGCGTGTGTGGGATTCAGCGCATACGAGAGCAGCATGGTGTCGTCCACCGGGCCCCGCAACGCGACGCCGGGCCCGCTCAGTACATGCAGCGCCAGCTTCCAGTCATGCACCCGCTTGGGCACGGCCGCGTCTTCCAGCAGCGCGCGCAGATCCGGCGTCAGCGGCAGGCCGAGCGCAACCGCGGGCTCTGCGCACACGCCAACACTGAAGCGGTCCTGCTTCTCCGCGGCCTCCGCAACATCCAGCAACGACATGGTCTGCGGACCCTCGTCTTCCGCTTCCGCCGCGGGCGCCGCCGCATCCAGCGCAAACGCAAATCCATGCGCGCGCGCGGCAGCGTAAAAAGCGTTCGCCTGTTGCTCCGTCGGCTCTTCGATCAGCTCAACAACCGGCGCCGTTTCCGAGGGCGCAAGGTCGCGCAGCATGGACGTGAACTCAAGCTCCGTAAACAGTTCGCGGCAAGCCTCCAGATCCGGCGGCTGCGTCTCCATCGCGCGCAGGTCCAATTCCAGCGGCACATGGCTGTCGATCGTGGCCAGTTCCTTCGACAGCAAAACCGTCTCGCGATTCTGTTCCAGCGACTCGCGATAGCTTTTGCGCTTGACTTCAGCCGCGCGATCGAGCACTGCCTCGACACTGCCGAACTCCTGGATCAGCTCCACGCTGCCCTTGTCACCGATACCGGGCGCGCCGGGAATGTTGTCGACCGCATCGCCGCGCAGCGCCATCACATCCACAACCTTCTCCGGCGGCACGCCCAGCGTATCCGTCACCTTGTCGGGATCGAGAATCAGATTGTCCTTTTGCGGATTGAGAATTTTCACCCGCGGCGTGACCAGCTGCATCATGTCCTTGTCGCCGGAGACGATGAAGACCTCGTGTTCGCGCTCGGAGGCCTCGCGCGCCAAGGTGCCGATCACGTCGTCGGCCTCAAATCCCTCGGCTTCCAGAATGGGAATGCGCAGCGCCTGGAGCGCGCGGCGGATATAGGGGATTTGCCGCCGCAAGTCCTCGGGCATCGCCTCGCGATTGGCTTTGTAGCCCTCGTAGCTCACCTCGTCGAAGCTCTGCGTTTTGCTGTTCCACTTGCGCAGCGGACCCATGGTGCGCGCCCGCTCATCACGAAACACCTCGCCGCTTACGTCGAAGACCGCGGCAAAGTAAAGCGGCTGAAAGTCCTGGCGCAGCTTCTTGATCATGTTGACGAAAACATACGTGGCCGCCGTAGGCAACCCCGAGCGCGTAGACATGGGGCGGCTGCGCTGCATGGCGTGGTAGGCGCGAAAGATGAACGACATGGCGTCGAGCAGAAACACGGGCGGCTTGGTTTGATCGGGCACGCTACAGAGTCTATCAGCGCTGGTTCAAGCGCGCTGGATCATGCCTGCGCCGGCGTCGTGTGCGCTTCGCTCGAGCCCTCAGCCTCGGTCGCTCCCTCGGCGCTCCGCGCGCGCTGCACATACACCCACAAATAAAAAATGCTCATGGTCAGCAGGATCAGCGGGGCCGGAAAAACCTGCATGGCCCTTAGGATCCACCCCACCGCTCCTGGCCTGTCCGGGTGCAGAGAGTCAATGAGGCTAAAGAGAATTTGACCCGAAATATCTCCGGTAAGCACGAACCCCGCCGTAGTCACCATCAGCGCCAGCCGCCCGATCCTTCCGCCCTCGGCCCAAAGCATTGCACAGGCGGGGACAGTGAGCAGGAGCAGCTTGGTGTCATAGAGATGGTGGTAAATGGGCAGCATGGAGAGCGCTGCGATGGACGCAATCGCCAGCCAGGCTTTCGACGGCGAAAAGCGGGATCGCAAAGTCACAATTCCCCATACGATGAGCAGCGGGGCGCAGATAAGGTAGCTGACCGGATTGTAGATGCGCGGATCGTCCCAGAAGCGGCTGATGATCACTTGCAAGTCCACCATGCTATGCGGGTCCCTTGAGGAAGGGCCGGGATCGTTGAGACCGCCGTGTACCGCAAAGGCCGCAATATTCGAGTGCAATTCCTGTATCCAGTGAGGCGCCACGTGCCAGACCCACAGGATGCCAGGCAGACTGAGGCCGATCGTCACCAGGAGCGTCTGCATTGCTCGACGACGATATACTCCGCCGGCTAGAAAGAAATAGAGCCAGATAAGGCCCGGGTCTTGCGGCTTGACCGCCAGGCTTACCGCGAGACACAGGATGCCGGCAGGAACAAACCGTTCTTGAAGAAAGCACCAGACAGCGATCGTACACAGGCCGACGACAATTCCAGAGGGATTGCTGAGAACAATGAGCACCAAAGTGTTGGCGAGTAGATAGCCGATGAGGGCACCAGAGAGGATTGGCGCGTAGTTTGCCCCAAGACTCCAGGCGAGATAGGAGGCCAGAAGGAGGCTCGAGACAGAGAGCAACAACCAGACAGTGTGCGCGGGCCCCCAGGGCAGCAGCGCGAAGGGAACCGTGAACGCAAACACCGTAGGCGGGTACATATACCGCGTCGCTATCTCTCGCTCCTGCGCGTTCTTAAATGTCCATTCTCCGCCCTCCTCTTGATAGATCCGGAGAACCTCACTATCGCTGTAGGGGTCGCAATCCTGCAGAAGGCATCGCGCTGAGAAGTAACCCGACCTGAAGTCTTCAAATGCCGCAAAGCTGGGCTTGTCTAAAAGGAAACAGGTC
The DNA here is from genome assembly GCA_963716385.1 of uncultured Acidobacteriaceae bacterium. Classification (GTDB taxonomy): domain Bacteria; phylum Acidobacteriota; class Terriglobia; order Terriglobales; family Acidobacteriaceae; genus Telmatobacter. The sequence goes on along the minus strand of OY970305.1, from coordinate 2,882,059 downwards.
AGGAGAATTACGATGCTCGCTCCTAAGAAGAGCAAACACAGACCGTCCTGGCGCGCCCTCGTCATTTGGATCTCTCCTTCCATCAGTGATGGTTTGAAAGCGCGGAATTCTGCTGCCGAAGAACATCTTCTGATGTCGGTTGAACTAATTTGCCACGCGCGCAGTTGATGTTTCGCCGCAGCCTCCAGGCCCAGTCCTCGCGTCGACGGGACCGCGCCGCACATACATCCACAGATAGAAGACAGCCATCGCAAGCAGTATCAGAGGAACTGGCCGGGTCAACACAACCGCTATGATCTTGCCGGGCAGGCCTATCATGGACAAGTGTAGCTTCCTGGTGAATACGTCGAGAAGGGCCACGGGAATATCTCCCGTCATCACAATCGCGGCGGAGTTGATCACCAGCGCGGCCCACGCCCGCCCGCCTCCCCCGGCCCAGAGCATGGCGCACGCAGGAATTGAGAGCATTAAGAGCCTTGCATCATAGGGCCGATGATAAGTCACGAGCATGGTGAGTGCTGAAACCGCCGCCAGGGCATACCACGCTCTCTGCGGCGAATAGCGCGACTTGAGAGTGGTAACCGCCCAAACCACCAGAAGCGCTCCGCAGATAAGATAGCTGACCGGATTGTAGATGCGCGGGTCGTCGTGGAAGACGCTTATAGCCGTCTGCAGATCAATAATGATGTCGGCGGTGCCGTGGCTGGTCTTGGATACGGGGCCTGGTTCGTTGAGGCCGCCTGGTGAGGAAATGGAAGCCATATTGGAGCGCCACTCCTGAATCCAATGCGGGGCGACGTGCGAAACCCAGAGAATGGCTGCCAGACCCAGTACAACGGTTACAGCGAGCGTTTGCAGCGCACGCTTGCGATAAGCTCCGCCTGCGAGCAGAAAATAGAGCCAGACTAGCCCCGCGTCATGGGGCTTGATGCCAAGACTGACGGCAAGACAAAGGATGCCGAGTGGCACAAACCGCTGCTGAAGGAAACACCAGACCGCAATGACGCAGAGGCCTACGACAACCCCGGCGGTATTTCCAGTGGAGAAGACCACCTCACTGTTGGCAAGCAGGATGCAGATCAGAAGGAGGGAGACACGCGGCGCGTGGTTCGCCCCAAGTCTCCACATCAGGACGGCGGCAAGGAAGAAGCAAACGGCTGTCAGCGTGACCCAAAGCGCCTGCGCAAGACCCCAGGGCAGCATCGCAAAGGGAGCAAGGTAAAGGAACGCCGTTGGCAGGTTGACATAGAAAGTGATGACCTGAACCTGATCAGGCTCGATGCGATTTAGTAAATGCTCCCCGGCCTCTGCCCGGTAGACGCTCAGCAACTCACTTTGCCTGTAGGGATCGCAGTGCTGAAGCAGGCATCGCGTGCCATAGTAGACGTCTTGGAAATCTATCGTCCCCCCGGGCACGGCGCGCCCCAGACCGAGAGCCCACCAAAGGGAAATCCCGAAGCTGAACAACATCAAGAACAGACCAGCCCGGCGCACAGTTGTCATGCTCAGCTTCATCCTCATTGCTTTCGGCAGTTAGGATAGCAGACATTGTGCGGAAACGACGGGGATGCCGCGCGCATTGATCTTCGGCCGAAATGCGCAAGGCATTGGCCGGTGCAACGACAGCAAAGCTGAGTTTGCCTTGGTTCAGCGGGACGGAGACCTCGGATTTGGAGAGGAGGCTAAAGCATATGCGCTTTAAAGCGCAGCTTGAAATTGAGCGCCAAGGAGACGCCCAGTGTGAGGCTTCACAGTAACCTGTTTTTGATTGAAGGGCGAGGGAGAAACCGCGGATGCAATCTGCGTGTTCCGCGTGTTTCTCCCCAAAATGGAGAATGAAACGGGCTCTGCAGTTTAGCTGGGTTGAAAGGGGAAGAAAGTATCACGGAAAGGTCCGGAAACCTGCCTCACCCCATGGAACTGGAAACTGTGCTGCTGATCGCGGAGTAGATCATGCTGATATTGGTGCTGACGGTCTTGAGGCCGGATATGACGCCAAAGGCGATCAACGCGATCACGAGACCGTATTCAACCAGATCCTGGCCCTCTTCACGAAGAGTTAGAGTCTGGATTCTGACTAACCGCTCGAGCATTTGGTTGTTCATTTCATCCCCTTTGCGGCTAGAATTTCCCCGGCAACGCCCAACGCGCCTCTACCGTACAGCATGGGGACTTTCATTACAGTTACACCGAGACGGCAAGCGTGCTGCTGATCGCGGTGAAGACGCTGCTGAGAGCGACCCCCAGAACCTGCATGGCGGCGGTGGCGCCAAAGGCAACCAATGCGACCACAAGGCCGTACTCGACCAGGTCCTGGCCTTCCTCGCGCATCGTCAGGGTCTGAATTTTGGTAATCAGTGTAGCAAGGTGATTTTGCATAGGTTCCCTCCCCGTGGATATATCCCAAGAGTCTGAATCTTGCGAATTTGTGCCGCAAGATGATTTTGCATATGTTCCCCCCACGTGGGCATATCCCACATGGAGAGAACAGTAGCAAAATCAGCTGCGGGTTGGATAATTACCCTAGTTACTTCGTTAGACGGAGACGGCGAGCGTGCTGCTGATCGCGGTGAAGACGCTGCTGAGAGCGGTTCCCAGAACCTTCATGGCGGCGGTGGCGCCGAAGGCTACCAGTGCGACCACAAGACCGTATTCGACCAGGTCCTGACCTTCTTCGCGCATCATGAGGTTCTGCAACTTGACGAGCATCTTGAGGGTGAGAGTATTCATTTGTCGATTCTCCAGGGTTGGATTTGTTCCAGCCGCAGGCTGGCTGTAGCCATACTATAGCATGCATCGCGCCATTCTGTTGGGTGTTAGGCTTTATTAAGAATCAATAGCTTACAGAAGCATGGATATCTAAAGATGTAAACAATCGTATACAGCGCAAGCCGTGCGTGGCCACCTCGTATACATGACACAAAAGTGTCATATGGCTGACAAGCAGTGTTCCAGAAATCGATACTTTCCTGCAGGCGCGATGGGCAGGAAACTGTCTTGCTCCTTTTCGGATGAAAGGTCAGAGGCAAAAACACACTAGGACTGACTTTCAGGATGGGCCATCATGTCTTGAAAAGGGGCAGGGGAGAATGCGAGCAAGTCTCCAGGCTCTGCATTCGTCTCCTCGATTGTGCCCGCGGCGAGTTCGATCACAGAGTGCGCGCTGAGACATGCCGACAGACGCCACGGAGCGACGTTGCTCCTGACTTTTCTTATGCGATGCCGGCGGTCCAGATAGACAAGATCGATGGCGAACTGCATGCCAAAGGTGTGCACCGCTTCGCAGGGGACGATCCAGAGGGCCTCTCCCTTGGCGAGCTCTTTGCGCCCCAGCAGCCCCTTTGAACGCTTGCCGCTGCTACCGGCGACTTCCACGCTGCCGGCTAGTTGAGTCCGGCGAGTAAGATTCGTGACCTGGAGCCGAATCTCGCGATCCGGGGGATGGCGCGGAGCAAGGCGGCTGTGCAGTTCCGCGAGTAGTCGGCGAAGCAGATTCATCGTAGTTTCCTTGCCCCTTTTCACGAGCCTGTGCGCGTTGCGCCGCCGGTACCCAGGGCTGGGGGCGCTTACAGGCGCCACGTCTCCACTCTGGAAGAGCGAGAGCCCCGCTTTTTAGGCGGGGCTCTCGGTGATTAGCATTGCGGCAGCGGGTGGCGGCTCGAGCGAATGACGCGCCACTCGTCCGCGCTACTGAGGTGACATGCCTGTGCTGGCGCCTGCTCCTGACATCCCGGAACCACCTCCGGAGGAAGTATCTGTCAAAGGCGTCTCCGGCTTCATGCTTTCGATCAACTGCTCGACAGGAATCGTTGCGGGCGGGGAGGGCAGAGTGGATTCAGGCGTCTTCGCGTCCGGCGTGTGCATGGGCACGTCAGAGTTCGGTGGCAGGAACGCAACCGGGAATTTTGGCGCGGGAATGGTTGTGCCGGCCGGCGCCGGAGAAACAATTTCCGGGGTCACAATTACGATGAGCTCGGTATTGGTCCTGTTCTTGGACATGGACTGGAAAAAACGTCCGAGAATTGGGATGTCGCCCAGAAATGGGATCTTCTGGAACGTCTCGTTTTCACGGTTGTCCAGAAGACCGCCAATGGCGAAACTCTGGCCGTCCTGCAGCTCAACCTCCGTCTTCACTCTGCGCGTTGTAATGGCGGGGACAGTGAATCCCGCGATGGTAACGGCGTCCGCGTAATCCAGTGCGCTGACTTCCGGATCGACCTGGAGGCGGATGGTTCCGCGCGGCGTAATTGTGGGGATGAAGTTGAGCTTGACCCCATACTCCTTGAACATGATTGTGATCGGCGCGGCTCCGCCGCCGCCGGTTGACTGAGCAACTGGATACGGGTACTCGCCGCCGGCCAGGAAGCTGGCCTGTTTGCCATTCATGGCGAGCACATTGGGCTCGGCGAGCACTTCCACCACGCCCTTGGATTCCAGCGCCTGAATGGTCGCCCCAAGATTGATGCCGGGGTAGAAGGCAAAGAGGTTCAGAGCATTGGATACAGTCGCCGTGGCGGTGCCGCCTGTTCCGCCGGGAAGTGTGAGAGATGGCGGGGAAAACTGGCCCGTAGTGACACTACCGACCGTGTTTCCAAACCCGGTACTGAACAGGTTCATGCCCAGCTGCCTGCTCTTGTTTCGGTCGACGCTGGCGAAGCGTACTTTGAGAAGAATTTGTGGATTGGATGTGGGCACGTCGACGTTGAGCAGATTGACAACCTTGCCCAGCGTGGAGGCGATTGCGACAGCGCGGGTGGAGCTGTTGAGATCCTTGACCGTACCGCGGAGAAAGACGTTACCGTCCTGATCGCTCACTTTAAGGTCTTGCCCGGGCAGCTCAGTTCTCAGTTCACGCCGGATTGCCTCGAGATGGTCGTTGAGCGCATATGTGCTTGGCCGGACGGTGACGTTGAAGAACTGACGGCCGCCGCCAGTGTCCCAAAGAATGAGGGTGGTCTCTCCAGGAGCCTTGCCGTTGACCAGGATCTGGGTCGGGCTTACCGCCGTGGCCTGAGCATAATCTCCTATGCCAACCACGATCCGGATGACGGGTCGCGCAAGATCCAGCACCACGGACTTGCCCACGGCGACCGAGAGATCGTTTGCGGAGTCCTGGCTGGACAGGCCGGCAGACGGAGCAGCAGGCGCTGAAGTCTGAGCCCGCAGGGCCGCAGGGGCGCAGAGTGTGAAGGTAAACGCACTGAAACAGGCAATTGCGACGCCAGCTCTTGCTTTCACTGTTTTCCCCCGGGAGTAGCAAATTTTTCTTCCGTCCGCTGCGAACCGTTGTAGACCTGAATCGTGAATGCCTGCGGCGGGGGTTGGGCGCGCCTGGTTACAGGCGCCTTGGCTTTCGTCTCTTTCTCACCTGAAAAGAGGTTCGACATTTCCGTTCCGGGAACCTTGACAACCGAAGTATCCAGCGGATTCCGCAGCACCAATAGAATGCGCTGATTGCTCGCCAGAGACAGAACCTGCGCTTGTTCCGGGGTCACCAGCAGGTTCACAACCTGCACCTGTTGCGGCTTTCCTGCGGAGTCCCGCTGAATATCGGTGCCGGCCGACAATACCTCGATGTTTTGAAGAATTGTCCTGGCCTGCGTTTCCTGGCTGTTTCCGGAGTTTGGAGGAACGCCGGAGATCAGCACGTCCACGCGCATGCCCGGAGTAACGAATCCGGCGACGCCGACCACTTCGTCGACCTTGACCGCGCAGGCTCTCATGCCGGTTGGGATGGTGGCTGCCAGACCGCCGCCGGATCCTATGGGGGCAAGGCGGCTGTCGAGAATCGGTTCGCCGGCATAGAGGGCGGAGATCACGCCACGGCCAATCGCGTTCTTGGGATCAAGAATGGCGCCTTGCGGAACCGTTCCCTGGACCTCAATGGTCGTCAGATCGGCAGCGCTCAGCACAGCCCCTAACTTGATGTCTTTGGCTGCCGCAACCAGGCGTGTTGCGGGCAGCGGTTTTGACGCGGCCAGGCGCGCTCCAACCAGGTGCACGACAACATAGGTGCTCAGAGCGGCAATTACAAGAGCACTGAGGAGGATGATCAGCAGTCTTCGGTTCATTCAGAATCCTGTCTTCACCAGCTGTTCGGCAATCTAGCCTTCCCCCGAACCTGTGCATTTGCTGCCGCAAAAGGTAACGACGGACGGCTTCACGCCGAGTTAGAGATACACTTGGTTGACGCCGAATGAAGACCGGCGCCGTTGAAGTATAGCACCATCCTATCGGTGCTTAGTCAACAAAAAAGCGATGACGACACGCCTGAAGTACCTTCGGTACTACCCTTGTTCCGTGAGGGGCGGACCAGGAAAGAGCCGCCTCCATCCCATGGGCGGAATGAGCCTCTCCCGGAGAATGCCTGACGATAAGAACCCAGACTCGACCCCTGGAAGACGGAAAAATCACGGGGAAGATTGGCCAGGTCCGCTGACCCCGCGGAATTGACATTCACAACGCGAATCGCCTTGTAAAGTTACTTTAGGTATACCGCTTCAATACTTTTTTCAAAGTCCCGCATAAGTGCCCCAGGCTGCGGTTCCGCAGCATGCGCCGTCTGCCTTTTCACTCTGCGAAGAGCCGCCCTTTCTTCTCGGCAAAGTGCCTCAAGTGGGCGTCATCCGCGGGGATTTCCATTCAAGTAATGGGCCTTCTCTCGCACCAGGCCAGGTGGCATCCCCTTCGCTGCGGCGATGAAAGGGCATCTGCATTGGCAACACGCTTCGTTCCCAGCGGCGCCAATATCCATGTAAAGTAAAAACAAGCGCCGCGCGAGAGGAACCTGTATTGGATATGAGGTCTTCCCGTACGATTTCCCTATTTACGGAACGACCGCAAGCGAGCCAAAGGCCAACGGCCTTTCTGGTCTCGATACTCGTGCACACCACGGTTGTGGGAATGGTCGTGTTCGGCTTTCTGTACGCGCCGCGCATCAATATGCAGGCCGCGGCCGAGCGTTATGTCGTGCGTCAGGTCGACCTGAATGAGCCTGATCCGGAGATGCTGCAGGCGCCCAGGGACAGCAAGCTTTATCCAGGCCCCCAGTCGGCCAAACTCAACTCCTTGTCGCACGACCGCCCCGCGGCGCCGGCATCGAGCCGGCTTCAGATCGCAAAGCTGAAGATTGCCGACAGGTCGATCGTGCAGCCTGACACTCCTATCAACAAATTGCTGATGAAGCAGACCCCGCTGCCGGCCATGTTTATCTGGTCCGTGCCCAAGCCGAAGGTCCGGCTCATCACTCCGCCCAAGCCGCATCTGCCCACGACGGCCGACGTCAAGCCATCCATGGAGCATCCCAACGCGGCGACGAACCTTGCCGACATCGCAATCTCGCCCACGCCCTTTTCAACCATGACTCCCATGCCGGTGCCGAGCTCTACCTCTCCGATAGCTGTTCATGCGCCCAGCCCGGAACGACGCATCCCCGAGACTACTTCGGCAGCTTCCAACCTGCCCAGCTCTGCCACGGTTCTGGCGCTCTCCGATCTTCAGATGAGACAAGGCGCAGTCACGCTTCCGCCCGCCAATCAGACCGTTGCCGGCAACTCATCCGGCGCGATGGCGCCAGGGCGCTCGGGCGACTCCGCAGTGGCAGGCAACGGCGATCCGTCCAACCATTCCAACGACCCAGGGGACCCCCAAGGCCATGGAGATCGCGGGGATGCCGCAGGTCTGGCCGCGGCGCACAGTGCGGCTGGCTCAGGGAACGCGAAACCAAACGCCGGCGTGGCCTCCAGCGGAGGCGCCGGGCAGGGCGGCGTGCATCCGTTCACGCGCATCACGTTGCCTGAGAATGGCCAGTTCGGGGTCGTCGTGGTGGGTTCTTCCATGCAGGAACAATTTCCCGAGACGGCTGGACTCTGGAGCGGCAGGCTAGTGTATTCCGTGTATCTGCATGTGGGCCTGGCCAGAAGCTGGGTTCTGCAGTATTCGCTTCCGCCCTCGGCGGATGCGACGGCTTCTGGAAACATCACCCATCTTGAGGCGCCATGGCCGTATTACATCGTCCGCCCCAATCTTGACCCTGACGACATCAATGCCGACGCTCTGATGGTCCATGGCTTTGTGAACCAGGCGGGGCGTTTTGAATCTTTGTCGGTGGTCTTTCCGCCGGGCTTTGCACAGGCGCAGCTAGTGGTGGAAGCGCTCCAGCAGTGGCGCTTCAGACCGGCTGTGCAGAACGGGCAATCTGCAAAGGTGGAAGTGCTGCTGATCATTCCCGAGCAGGTGGATTGAGTTCTCCATCGCGGCAACGATGGGGGGCAGATGCCTGCCCGGGCCGTCTATTGCAGCGCACACCGCAAAGCGCATGCGCTGCCGTGCGGTCCGCAGTATCCAGTTCGCCGGCTGGTCCGGACTGACCAGGGTCTACCGCTGGGACACTCGCAGCTCGTCCGCAGGCTCATTCAGCCGCTCCAGAAATTGTTCGAGAGTCTTCCGGTCGGCGCCGTTGTCCCTCATGGCCTCTCCGCTATCCGGATCTACAGCCATCGAAACAACAAACGCGAGTCCCAGCCCGTCGTTGCCCCAGCGAACAACCTTTGATTGCACCGCGACGTAGTCGTCGATGTTTTTGCCGGCGCTGTCGGTTCTCTGCAGCGTCATCAGAATCATTGTGCCCGGGAACCAGCGCTCCTCCGTCAGCACGTAAAACCCGCTCGAACTAATATCCGCAATCTGATAAGCCCGCGGCGTGCTGCCGGTCCAGTAATAGGCAACCAGTCCCGGAAGCGGCTGCCTGTGCGAGCGCCGCCGATCGGAGGACAGCCAATTCTGAAGCCAGGTTTTCAGTGAGTTCGGCCTGCCTGTCTTCGGCTCGAAGTTATTCATCTCATCTGACCCCTGAAAAATCGATTGAACGTGCGTGGAGCGGAAGTGCAGGAGGGTGGGGCCGGGAACATCCATGCCCGGCTTCTTTTCCATCGAGGATACATCAATTGGCGCAATGGGTGCCGAGGCGAATGAACTGGAAAGCCGTTCCAGGCGGCGCTCCATCTCATCGGCTACACAGATTACCAACTGATCTCCGGGCTGAGTCTGCGACGAATAGATGGTGTGGGCCGGTAAAACAAGCGCGCTTGCCGCTTCATCCTTCAATGGCTCAACGGTGGAAGTTGGAAAGGATTCAACCTCCTGAATGACTCTGTAATCCCGGTCCAGATAAACCAGATCGATCGGAGACAGTCCACGGGCCGAAGAAATGCCGCGGTATGGAATGATCCACAAACCGCTGTCGGCCTTGATGGTCAGTCTCTCGATCAGACCCCGCAGGTGCCAAAGAGTGGCATCGGCCAGGGTCACTCCCAGACTCAGGAAGCTCTCGCGCGTTTGGTTGTATACGCAATACTTCTGGTCTTCCATATCCGCTCACCTTCCTGGATGCTGCCAGGCTGCACGGCGTGGCCAATCTAGCCAGATGTCCATTCAATCTGCTCTCTTCAGCCAGCTCATTAAGTCCCTTCGATCAGCAATCGCAGTACCGAAAACGAATCCCGCCTGACCGGCGCTAGAAAGTAAATGCGCAAGGACGAGCGCCAGAGCGAAAGCTGCTTCCGGCACTCTCCGGTAAAAACGGCGTAGAAATTGTAAAATCGCCGAGGCGATTGAATGTTCGGCAGGCTGAAGTGCCGGCGGGACTCGCCGGCGGCGTTGCCCTCTAGCACTTCAGCCGGCCGGGGTGCAACTGTGCCTCCGCTACTTGACCCGCGTGCGGCGGCGCTGAATCAGGATGACCAGCACGATCACAAAGAGCACGCCGGCAACAACCCGGATAAGCGTGGTAGTGTCCATTTTCAAATCTCCCCTTTCCTGTATGCATTGATCCCGCGCCCGCGGCGTTCATCAGACACGGGCGCCCACTGGCCTCTCATCAAAGCCGGAGTTACTTGACCCGCGTGCGACGGCGCTGGATCAGAATGACCAGCACAATGACAAAGAGCACGCCGGCAACAACCCGGATAAGCGTGGTACTGTCCATTTTGCCTCCCCCTTCTTTCAGTGGTTGAACAACGTTTTAAACGATTCCGACATGCTGATCATGGCCGGACCGAGTGTCACCAGAAACAACGAGGGAAAAATAAACAGCGCAAGCGGAAAAATGAGCTTGATCGACAACTTTGCCGCTTTCTCCTCGATCTGCTGGACACGCTGGGTCCTGAGTGCGTCGGAATGAACGCGCAAAGTCTTGGCAATGCTGGTTCCGAACTGTTCCGATTGAACCAGCATGGAGACCAGATTCCGCACGCTGTCGACGCCCGTGCGATCCGCCAGGTGCTTCCAGGCGTCGGCGCGGGCGCTGCCGGCTCGCTGTTCCAGCGCGACCATCCCCAGCTCATCGCTGAGAACCGGCTGGGACTGGTGCAATTCCTCTGCCGTGCGGGCTGTCGCCTGATCCATGCTAAGACCGGCCTCGACGCAGATGACCAGTAGATCGAGCACGTCGGGAAGGCCACGCCGGATGTGCGCCTGCCGGTTGGAAATCATCTTTCCCAGCCAGAAATCCGGGATCAGAAATCCGATGCCGACGCAAGCAATGTAGATGAAAAACGGGCTTTGACTGGCGAAACCGCTGATCAGCGCAATGGCACAAAGGAGGAGGGGAACCAGGACCTTCGCGCCGTAAAAGAATTTCACCGCGGCGTCCTGCCGCAGTCCGGCGCGTGTCAGGCGCTGCTGCACAATGGAGAGCTCAGCCTCGCTCCTCGGCACGACGCGCTCGAAGTGCTCCACCACATCTCCGAGCAGGTTGCGTGTGTCCGACAGCGTGGCCTTCAGGCTTCTCTGCTTGGGCCGAGGGTTGATGACGCCGGCGATGCGCGCTTGCAGGGTTTCACGATAAAAGATAAGCAGCCCGCCGCTCGCGATGAGCAGAAAAACAGCGAAGAACGAAATAATCGCAATGGTCATAACGCCCCTTTACACATCCATGTTGACGATCTTGCGAATGATGAGGCCGCCCACGACGATCATGCCCCCGGCGGCGTAGAGAAGCTTGACGCCGATCTCGGTCTTCCAGAGGATGCTCATCATGTCCGGATTGAGGAAGTACAGCGCGCACCCCAGCGCAACCGGCAGCATGGTCAGAACCAGCCCGGTGAGCCTCCCCTGCGCGGTATGCGTCAGGACCTCCCGCCGCAGCCGGAAGCGCTCTCGGATCACCTCGGCCGTCTTCTCGAGAACTTCGGCCAGATTGCCTCCGCTCTCCTTTTGAATGAGGATGGCCGTGACCACAATGCGGAGGTCCTGGACCGGCATGCGGTTGACCATGTTTTCCATGGCGGTCTTCAGTTCAAGGCCGTAGTTCTGTTCGTCGAAGCAGATGCGGAACTCCGAGCCCACCGGATCGGGGCACTCGCGGGTCACCAGGCCCAGCGCGGAGTTCAGACTATGTCCGACTCGGAGCGCGCTCACAATCAGATCGAGCGCTTCGGGTAGCCCCTCCTCGAATTTCCTCATGCGCTTGCCGCGCTTGTTCATCACATAGGCCAGGGGCAGGAGGCCGACCACCACTCCGCCCGCCAGGGCAATCAGAATTGTATGGGTGCGCAGGTAGATCAGATATCCGGGGATGGCAAAGGCGGCGAGGGAGATCAGGATCATCCCGCCGACGGTCCATTTGAGGTCGGCCTGATAAAGCAGACGGCGCAGGCGCGGCGTCAGCTCCACCTTCCGCAAGACCTGATCGATCCAGGGGATCGTGCTCAGCAGTTCGTTCTTGCGAACATCCACGAGAAGATCGCTCATGTTCGACTTTGTCTTGCTCGAGGCCAGGGCCGAGTCGAGCCGGGCAAGCATTTGCTTGTCCTGCTTTGTGGCCCCGGTCCCACTGGCGGCAAACAGCAGGACGGCTACCAGGAACACTCCCAGAAATACAGCGATGATGATCAGAGCCATGGCGTTTCACTCCTTGCCGGTTTAGCTCACTTCGGTTATCCGCTCAAACAGGCTTGGCGGCAGGAAGATGCCCGCGGTCTTGAGCTGTTCAAGGAATCTGGGGCGAATGCCGCTGGGCTTGAACAAGCCCTGCACCTTGCCGTTGGGCCCGATCCCTTTCTTTTGGAAGGTGAAGATCTCCTGCATGCTGATGACGTTCTCTTCCATGCCCGTGATCTCGTGGATGCTGACGCATTTGCGGGTGCCGTCGCTCAGGCGCGTGCACTGCACGACGATGGTGAGAGCCGAGGCGATCTGCTGGCGGACGGTCTTCTCCGGAAGGCTCAGGTTGCTCATCGCCACCATCGATTCAAGCCTGGTCAGCGCATCGCGCGCGGTGTTGGCGTGCACCGTGGTCATCGAACCCTCGTGGCCGGTGTTCATGGCCTGAAGCATGTCGAATGCTTCCTCGCCGCGCACCTCGCCGATGATGATGCGGTCAGGGCGCATGCGCAGGCTGTTGATCAGCAGTTGCCGTTGGCGGATGGCCCCCTGTCCCTCGACGTTGGGCGGACGGGTTTCCAGGCGCACGATGTTCTCCTGCGCCAGCTGCAGTTCGGCCGCGTCTTCAATGGTGATGATGCGCTCGTTCTGCGGAATGTACTGCGAGAGGATGTTCAGGAAGGTGGTCTTGCCTGCGCCGGTTCCGCCGGAGATGAGGATGCTGAGCCGCGCGCGCACGGCCGAAGAAAGCAGCTCCATCATCTCGGCAGAAATGCTCTTCAGCTGCACCAGTTGATTGGCGGCCAGCGGGCCGGTGCCGAAGCGGCGAATGGAAAGCGAGGGGCCGTCGAGCGCCAGCGGCGGAATGATGGCATTAACGCGAGAGCCGTCGGGCAGGCGGGCGTCCACCATGGGCGAGGACTCGTCCACTCTGCGGCCCACGCGCGACACGATGCGGTCGATGATCTGAAGCAGGTGGCGGTCATCGCGAAAAGCCGCATCGGCCCTGGTGAGCAGTCCGCCGCGCTCGATGAATACGTGATCCTTGTCGTTGACCAGGATGTCGGAGATCTTCGGGTCCTTGAGCAGCGGCTCCAGGGGCCCGAGACCGAAGACCTCGTCCAGCAGGTCGGTCTGGATCTTCTCCTGCTCGTCAAAGCTGAGCGGTACCCTGCGGTCAGTGATAATTTCGCTGATAATGCTGGACACTGCCTGGCGCGCCTGGTTCGAGTTGACGCGCGACAGCTTCTCGAGATCCAGCTTGGAGATCAGGGTCCGGTGTACTTCCGATTTGAAGTTCTCTAGATTCAGATGTTCCATGCAGCACCGTTTCAAAAAGCTGGATTTTCGTCAGAGCCGCGAATTCAGCCGAACAGGCTGAACCCCTTCTTCTTCTCCGGTTTTGCGGGCATCCCGCACGCCGCCCGAGCCATCTCCTGGATGGCCCTTGCAATCATCGAATCTTCGAGCGCCAGCGGGGTGGCTTCATTCTGCATCCGCCGCACCGCCACGTAGTCGCTCGGAACCTTCCATTGCACCGGCCGGGTCAGCGCCTTGGCGATATGCTCCTCATCCACTCCGCCCGCCCGGGGCATGAACCGGTTGAGCACGATCTCAAGGTTGGAGCCGCCGGACTTGAAGTACTCCGAAATCACGCGATGCGAATTGCGCAGCTCGGGAATCCCGGCCTGCATCACCAGGTACACGGTATCGGCCCGGTCCAGCAGCGTCGTTCCGCTCAAGTCGAATCTTGAGCCCGCGTCGATCACCACGAAATCGTAGTTGAGCCGGGCAACGGCCACCAGCTTCTCCACCGCATCGTTGCTCACCTCTACCTGGGGAAACTTGCCCGGAGCGGCGAGCACGAACAGGCCCGAGCTGTGTTTGGTCAGAAGCTTGGATAGAAAGTTGGTATCCAGCCGGCTGTAATTCTGCAGCGCGTCCACGGTGGAAAACTGGGGAGTGATTCCGAGATTGAGGGCTGCGTCCCCGAGAGGAAGGTCGAGGTCGATCAGCAGCGTGTTTTGCGAGCACTGCTGGGCCAGCGAGACCGCATAATTGCAGGCCACCGTCGTGACTCCCGTGCCGCCCTTGCCGCCCAGAAACACCATCACCTTGCCGCCCTGCTGCTTGCTCAGGAAAGCGGCGGGGCGGCGCGCAGAAGCACGAGCCATGGCCTCCGACAGAACGCCCAGCGCGATGGGCTGCGATAGAAACTCACGGGCGCCGGCCCGCATGCAGTTCATCAGAAGGCCCGGATCGGTCTGCATCGAATAGACCATTACCGTCACCGAGCCGTTGGCGGCGATGGTCTCAACCAGTTCCAGCGCGTGGTTCTGGTCGCTGTCTATGTCGATGATCACCACGTCGAAGTTCTCGTCCATCAATCGCGCTATATCGCTGGGCTTGGAAGGATATGCGACATACTCCCTGATCGTCGCCACATCCAATCCGGCCAGAGCATTGACGACTATTTTGCGGCGTTGATCATGCGGGCCGATCAGCGCAACCGACAACGTACCCAGGCTGACGGGTTCGGATTCTTGAGTATAGGTAGACATTAGCGCTCTGAGACTCCTAGCTGATTTCGTTCCTGCCGCGGTTGACCTGCGTGATACGTCGTGTTTCCCTGCCGCGCGTACTACATTATATGTTTCTCAGCGTGCAAAGAAGGACATCAGCGTGCCGATCGCGATGGCCGGGGCGTAAGGCATCTTGCGGGCCCTGGGGCTGGAGAGTGTCAGCTCCGGGTTGCCGCGCATTCCCCGTTTTCTCCATCCAAACAGCAAATCGCCGGTGCCGGTGAACAATTCTCCCAGAAATCCGCCCATGGCGGCCCAGCCGATGGCCATGATCCCCCCGACCATCCCGGTGATGATCAGGGCCAAAAACAATTGCTGCGGTCCAACCCAGGCGCCGATGGCGGCGCACAGTTTCACATCGCCCATTCCCATGCCGCCCATCCAGGCCAGAATGCCAAACAGCAGCATCCCAAGCCCCAGACCCTCAAGGCTTTGGACAATGCCGATCCCATGCCAGCCGAGAGGCCCGAACGACACAACAATCCCGGCCAGCAGGAAAGGGAAAACCAGCCAGTTCGGAATGCGGCGGCTGCGCAGGTCTGTGAAGGTCGCCACGGTGAGAACAATCACAGTCGGCCACCACGCGATCGAATGCAAATCAGACCCCCATCCCGATTGAATACACGTAACTAGTACATGTATGCAATTGTCCCTCCAAATTGTCATAAGTCAAGCGCGTAATGATTCAATGCGATACGCGGCGGGGGAAATGAGCCGGTGTAGACGGATGTTTACGGGCCTTCCGGGGCGGTGAAGCGAGGGGTATACACCCTCGCCGGTGTGCAGGAACGGTGCGGCCGGACGCTGCGCGCCTCTTTCGTCCTCGTGCCAGTCCTGACTGAAGTTACCTTTGACTGCGGCCGCGCCGGGGTCCCGGCTCCTCTTGCCGGGGCCAGTGCAGATTTTGGTTCCCCGCAGGCCAGGCGTCAGGCGGGGCCGGGATCAGGCGCAGGCACCCCGGCAAAACGCCACGCCGGCCTCGAGCCACTCCTGGGGCCGGCCGTGCGCGGAGCCGGTTCCCCGATGCCCGCCGGCACTGCCCATCTATGCCAGAAACATGCAATCCCCGTAGCTGAAGAACCGGTAGCGCGCCTCCACGGCGTGGCGGTACGCGGCCAGCACGCGCTCCCGGCCCGCAAAGGCGCTCACCAGCATCAGCAGACTCGATTGGGGCAGGTGAAAGTTGGTGAGAAGCCCGCCTACGACGCGGAAGGCAAATCCGGGCGCGATGAAGATCTCCGTGACCCCGCTATGCGCCCGGAGCGGCTCGCCACCGGTCTCCCGCGCGCAGTGCTCCAGCGTGCGCACCACCGTGGTGCCCACGGCCACGATGCGCCGGCCTTCGCTGCGGGCGCGATTGACGGCGTCGGCAGTGGCGGCCGGCAGAGTATAGCTCTCGCGGTGCAGGCGCACCTCCTCCACCCGCTCCACGCGCAGCGGCGCAAAGGTGCCCAGGCCCACGTGCAGCGTCACGCGCGCCGCTTCGACGCCTCTGGCGGCCACCTCATCCAGCATCCGCGGCGTAAAGTGCAGCCCGGCCGTCGGCGCGGCCACCGATCCCCGCTCCCGCGCAAACACTGTCTGATAGCGCTCGCGGTCCGCCTCCGCGTCGCCGCGGCGGATGTAAGGCGGCAGCGGCATGTGGCCGATGCGGTCCAGGGCGGCAAAAAAATCCTCCACCGGCGCAAAGCGCAGCAGCCGCTCGCCAAACGTGCCGCGCTCCAGCACCTCGGCCTCCAGTTCAATGGTGCCGGAGGTCGCCGAAAACTGAAGCCGCTCGCCCACGCCCACCTTTTTGCCCGGCTTCACCAGGGCTCGCCATGCATTCTCCCTGGCCGGCTCGGTCAGCAGCACCTCCACCAGCCCGCTGGGCTGCTGACGGTCGCGCACCGCCATCCGCCGCGCATAGAGCCGCGCCGGAATGACGCGACTGTCGTTCAGGACCAGCAGATCTCCGCGACGCAGCAGGGCAGGGAACTCGGCAAACACGGCATCCCGTAGCGCGCCCGCGCCGCGGTCCACCACCAGCATGCGGCTCTGCCCGCGCTCTTGCGGAGGCTCCTGCGCGATCAGTTCCGGAGGCAGGTCGAAGTCAAAGTCGGCAACTCGCAGGCCACTCATTGGACGGCCTTCCCGAAATGCTTCAAAGCGCGCAGGCGGGCCCGTTCCAGCGCCGCGTTCAGCTCCTCGCGCCGGGGCTCGAATTCCTCCGCGGGCAGATCGGCGGGAACGTGAGTCCACTGCGCCCAGCTTACGCAGATGCGCGTGAAGGGCTTGGGTACCAGGAAGCGGTCCCAGGAGCGCATCGTCCAGGCCCGCTCCGGTTCCAGGTGAAAGGCGCCGATGGGCGCGCCGGTCATCTGGGCCAGCTTGATGGGGCCCATTTTGGTTTGGTAGATGGGGCCGCGCGGACCGTCGGCGGTAAAGATCGCGGTGCGGCCCGACTCCAGGATGCGCGCCAGCCCCAGCAGACCCTCGCGCGCCCCGCGCGAACTGGAGCCGCGCACCGCGTCGAAGCCGAACATCCGCAAAACGCGCGTAATCATCTCGCCGTCGAAGCTGCGGCTGATCAGAATCACGGCGCGGGAGTGGCGGAAATACATGGTGCAGGGCAGCACGCACTGGTGCCAGAAGCAGTAGATCTCCGGCCCCGGCACCTGGCCAAACAAAACCGGCTTCACGCCGTCCTCGGCAATCACCTCAAAGCGCCAGGTGAGGCCCACCACCCGCACCAGCGCCCACACCAGACGCGGAACCACGGCCAGCGCAACTCGCTGGCCCAGCGTGAATTTTGGATGAGCTTCTTCCGCCACTGTTCCGATTCTATCCGGCCTCTAGCTATAGCGCAGCCAGCGCAGCAATTCGGGCAGCGTGGCGCGCTTGCCATACATCAGAATGCCCACCCGGTAGAGACGCGTGGAAAACCACAGCACGCCCCAGATGCTGAGCATGAGCAACCCGATGGAGGCGGCAAACTGCCACAGCGGAGGAATCTCGGAAGCCATGCGCAGGAACATGATGATCGGCGCGGTGGGCGGAAACAGCGAGGCCGCCACCGACCAGATGGAATTCGAGTCGTTGATGATCAGAATGATCAGCGCAAAGCTCAGCCACGTGGGCGCGGCGGCCAGCGGCATATACATCTGCAGCTCCTGCTCCGTCTCGCAGGTGGCGGCCAGGCCCGCAAACAGCGAGCTGTAGAGCAGGTAGCCCAGCACGAAGTAGACCGGGAAAAGCACCGCCTCGGTCCACGAAACATGCACGGCAAACTCGCCGCTCATCACCGCGGCCGCAAACGGCGAAAACAGAATCGCGGCGCCCGTCACCAGCCAGATCGCGATCTGCGTCAGCCCCACCGCGCCCACGCCGATCAGCTTGCCGGCCAGCAGGTCGCCCGGCTTGGCGATGGCCAGCATCACTTCAAAAATGCGCGAGGTCTTCTCCTGAATGATGGAGCGCGCCACGTTCATGCCGTAGATCATGGTCGTCAGCGAGAGGAGAAAGGCCATCAAATAGCCCTTCCAGAACGATGCCTCGGCGTTGCTCTTCACCTCGCTGCCGTTTTCTTTCACCTGATAGGTCTCGATCGCGACTCCGGCCACCAGCGCATCCGCTTCGGCCTGCTTCATGCCGCCGCGGACCAGCCGCTCATCGACCAAAGCGTGATTCAGCGCCGACCGCAGCCGCGCCGCGGTGATAAAGTCGCCCGACGACTGTGAGACATAGGTGGCCGTCGGCGCTTTTCCGGCGGGCGTCTCCACCCACAGCACTCCATCCAGCGCCTTGGCCTCCACGCGCTTCAGCAGCGCGGCCCGCTCCTCCGGTGTGGCCGGCGCAACCACTTCCACGCTGGCCTTGGCCGCCTTGTCGCCCAGCAATTGGCTGCGAATCTGATCGGCCAGCGCAGGGTTGGAGGCTGCAATGGCCATATGCCGGTTAGCGCCCACGCCCAGGCTGGAGAGATAGCCGATGCCCACCACCAGCGCAAACACCGCGGGCAGTCCCACGGTGGTCATTCTGAAAGCCCGCCCGCGTACCTGCTCCAGATACTCGCGCCGCGCAATAAGAAAGATGTTACGCATCGACTTTGCCTCCCACCGTCTGGATAAAAATCTCTTCCAGCGACGGCTCTACCAGCTCGAAGCGATAGATGGTGGCCGCGGCCGAGGCCTCGTGCAGCAGCTTTTGCGCGTCACCGTGCGGCTTCAAACGTATCTCGGCATGGCCGGAGAAGTTCCTGGCCTCCGCAATCTGGTCGCTCTTCAAAAAAGCGGAGCTTCCCTCGAACTCGACAATCACGTGGTTGCGCTCGTAGCGCGACTTGATCTCGCGCATTCTGCCGGCCAGCACCGCCTCGCCGTTGTTGACAAGGCAAATCGAGTCGCACAGCTTCTCCACCTGGTCCATGCGATGGGTCGAGAAAAGGATCGCCTTGCCCTGGTCCTTCAACTCCAGCAGTGTCTGCTCCAGCAGCTTGGCGTTCACCGGGTCCAGCCCGCTGAAAGGCTCATCCATTACGATCAGGCCCGGATCGTGCAGCAGGCAGCCGATGAACTGGATCTTCTGCTGCATGCCCTTGGACAGCTCTTCGGTCTTCTTTCCGAACACGTCGTCGATGGCAAGACGCCTGGCCCAGTTCGTGGCCCGCGTGCGCGCCTCTCCGGCATGGAGCCCGTGCAGCTCGCCAAAGAAGACCAGCTGCTCCAGGACTTTCATTTTCTTGTACAGGCCGCGTTCCTCGGGCAAATAGCCGACCCGCTCCAGGCTCTTGCGCTCGAAAGGCTTCTCGAACAATTTCACCTGTCCCGAATCCGGCAGGGTGATGCCCATCATCATGCGAATGGAACTGGTTTTGCCCGCCCCGTTCGGACCCAGCAGCCCGAACATCTGGCCCGCCTCGATCGAGAGACTCAGGTTGTGGACAGCGACCTTATCCTCGTAGGCCTTGGTCACTGCCGCGAGTTCAACAACTGGCATGGGCTCTCCCGCCGCTCTACGTGCAATCTGTGATAGGTGGACCCTGGGGATCGGTCTACGAAAGAGTTTAGCAAAGCGCTTCCGCGCGCACTCCAGCAAACTCCTCGGGCGCGATATTCGAAAGCTTTCTAACTATGCTTGTTATATGCCGGCGGTCCGGCAACCGTCAGGGCGCTCTTCTGCTCCCCGTGGATGTACCAATAGCACCAACTGGTCTCGTAGAGCGGCTTTTCTGCAGGTCCGATCATATCTCCGTAGGTAACCCGCCCATAAAGGAAGATATTCGCCTCCCAGTGATTGATCCGCTCGAGTTCTTCGTCCGACTTGCAGATCAAGCGCACGTCCTCCCGGCTGAATGCTCGCAGCACAATGGACTCGCCCGGAAGCAGAATAATCAGTTCGGGCCGGGCGCCTGATCGTGCGCTTTCGTACTCCGGCGTCTCGGGCAGATTCGTGTCGTCCACTGCGATGCGTGTCTGATCCGCCATGGCAACAATCCTGGCCGGAGATCGGCCGCGATTGGTCGCCATCACTCTGAAGCTGTTCTCGGTGGTCAGGGACGGCTCAGCTCTGACCACAATCCATGGCCTCTCTGCATCCCGGATGGCCTGCGTCTGGGCCAGCGCGGCCTGGGCGTTGTCCAGGGCCGCCTGTGCCGTGCCGGCTCCCAATTCCGTATTGCGTTCGATGCTCTTCAGCGTGCGCAGGGCCAGAAGGATGCCGACATATCCCAGAACCGCCAAAACAATGCCCGCTCCCCAGGCCGCCCGATCATGCCATGTCCACGGCGCGAGCGCCGGCGCCGGAGGGTTCACAATAATCTGGGGCTGCTGATTCGAGCAGGGGCCGCCGCCGCAACTGGTGTCGGCTGCGGTGTTGTCCGCTCCCGGTGCGGAGGCGGGGCGAGTGGCCTGCGTGGCTGGAACCCGGGTTGGACGGGTGGCGCTCGGGGGTTGTTGGCCGGCGGCCGCGGAATCGCCTGAAGCCTGCCCTGAAACTTGCGCGGCCATCGGTGCGATGGCTAACACTGCGATGAGTACCGCCAACCGCCTTGACATGATGAGAGGATATATCAGTTGAGAAGCAGTTGTGTTAGAAGCGGTTGCCTTGCTTTCAGGCTTGCGCCGATCCGATGTTTTCCTGCTCGAAGATCAGGTCCGGCTCGGCCAGGCGAATCAGGCGATGCAGATAGGCCCGGGATATGCCCAGGCTGCGGGCGGCCAGCGTCTTGTTGCCGTTGTTGTCCCGCACGGCATCGGTGGCCAGTCTCACCTTGTAGTCGCGCAGCTGGCGCTCGAAGGTGCCCTCGGGATTGTATTCGCTGATGTCGATGACCTTGTCGCCATGCATGTTCAGCGGCAATTCCTCGGGCTGAATGTCCAGTCCGGAAGCAAGAATGATCGCCCGCTGAATGGTGTTCTCCAGCTCGCGCACGTTGCCGGGCCAGGGATAACTCTGCAGCATCGCCATCGCTTCGGGTCGAATCGCGTCTACTCGCTTCTGGAAAAGCTGCGAATAATGTTGCAGATAATGAGCGGCAATCTGAGGAATATCTTCCGCATGATCGGCCAGCGCCGGAGAGTTGATCCTCATCACGTTGATGCGGTAGTAGAGATCCTGGCGGAATTTCCCTTCCGCGACCAGTTTGGTCAGGTCCTGGTTGGTAGCAAAGATCAGCCGCGCGCGTAGCGGGATCAGCCGGCTGCTGCCCAGGCGGCTGAACTCCATCTGCTGCAAAACGCGCAGCAGCTTCACCTGGGTGTACAGACTCAGGTCCCCGACTTCATCCAGGAAAAGCGTGCCGTCGCGCACCTGCTCAAAGTAGCCTTCGCGCGCTCCCACGGTGCCCGTGAATGCGCCCTTCTCATGGCCGAACAGCTCGGCTTCGATCAGCGTTTCAGGGATGGCGCCGCAGGAAACGGCCACAAACGGGCGGTCCGAGCGGGAGCCCAGATTGTGAATTGCGCGCGCGATCAGCTCCTTGCCGGTCCCGCTTTCGCCGGTGACTAGCACGGAGGCATTCAGATCGGCCACGCGATGCACCAGTTGATAGACCTTTTGAATCTGCTGGCTCGATCCGATCAGGCGGTCGCAGCTGCTGGCCACTTCAATGCGCGGTTCCACGGTCTGGAGCTGCCGCTTGAGCGAGGAGTTCTCACTGGCCCGGCACAGCATCGCCTTCAGCTCCCGGATCGAAGGCGGTCTGCGGCAGTAACCGTATGCGCCCAGCCGCACTAACTCCAAAGCGGTCGAGCGGAGGTCGTCGTCGGCCATGACCACCAACGGAACCTGCGAAGCGATGACTCGCCTCGAACTCGCGATCCGTTCTTTCACCGAACCGCCGTTCGAGTTCAGATCGAGAATCAGCACATCGCATTCTTCGGCGTCGATCAGCCGGCTGACGCCATCCTCATGCGAAGCCAGCTGAACCTGAAACTCTTTCCCCAAGGCGGAAGAAAGCAGGGGGTGCAGCCCGCCATCTTCTGAAAGTAGTCCAATCCGAATCATAAGCGGTAGATCTCTTTCCTTTTGCCTTTTGCGCCGGCTCGAAATGCGGCGCAACCACACGCCTGTTGGAAGACACCGTGGACAACCCAAAGGCATGCCCGTTTCATCGCTGAGTCTGCCCTGATGCCCCGCCGGGGGGTCTGTCCGAGTTAAGCCAATTGTGTCAACTTGTCGGCGACATCACCTGCTCGTGATTTTGATCGGCCGATTTGAAAGGGTCAATCCCACCTTAGTGCGAAAGCGTAACACGGAAGTAATCATTATTCCGGAAATAGTCCCGACAAACAGAATTGCATGTGCAGCCAAAAACACTACCCAGTGTTACTTGCAGGTGAACTGCGCAACCATGCTCCGTGCAGAGCACCGCGGTGATTTCGGAGCCTCCCGATACCAGCCAAACCAATCATAACCACAGCGCTGAGCCGCTGTGAAGCGGGAATTGCGTCACGGTGTGACGAACGTAATTCTTCAGTTACGTGGCCGGGGTTTCAACGGCGATTCATCGGTTGTTGCGGGCGGAGACATTCAATTGCAATGCATGCGGCGCCGCGGCTTCAACCCGCCATTTTCTCCCGCGCCTCTTTCGCCGGCGCTGGCGGTGCGGGTACTGTATTGGTATGGATGCCACGTCCGCTGAACAGACCCCTTCCCCCGCAGGCTCCAGCCCGGCGGGAACGCCCTCCCGCTGGGTACGCATTTTCAACCGCATCTTCTCCCGCCACCTGATGAGCATCGCGCTGCTTTTGGTGGTCGTCATGCTGATGTCGGGAAGCCTGCATACTCCGCGAGACCTGCTGCACGATCCGGACCTGTGGTGGCACCTGGCGGACGCGCGCATTCTTTGGACCACGCATCACTTCAT
This sequence comes from uncultured Acidobacteriaceae bacterium, assembly GCA_963716385.1. Taxonomy (GTDB): domain Bacteria; phylum Acidobacteriota; class Terriglobia; order Terriglobales; family Acidobacteriaceae; genus Telmatobacter. The sequence continues at coordinate 2,859,247 of OY970305.1, read as the reverse complement.
CCACGTGGAGCCCTACGCTTTTACAGTGGCCGGAAAACCATGGGTCAACCCGGAGTGGCTGGCTGAAATGCCCTACTGGCTCGGCTACCGGTTCTTTGGACTGGTGGGCATCTATGCAGTGACCGCGCTGGTACTGTCCGCCAATATGCTGTTTCTCTACTGGCGCGGCTGCTGGAGCTCGCGGCATGCAGGGGCGGCATTCTGGGCGGCCGGTATCGGCTGCATGCTGATGACCATCAACGCCGGCCCCAGGACCATCGTCATTGCGTACCTTCTGCTGTCTGCGGAGATGGCCATTCTGGAAGCGGCGGATCGGGGCAAGACCCGCTTGCTATGGCTCCTGCCTCCGCTGTTTTGTCTCTGGGTCAACACGCACGGAAGTTGGCTTATCGGCCTGGGTCTGCTGGTGCTTTACATCCTGTGTGGCCTGTTCAGCGTCAGAGAGGGCGCCATTGAGCAGGCCGGCTTCTCCGTGCAGGACCGCAAGCGCATCCTCTATGTGCTGCTTGCCTGCGTGGCCGTGCTCATCGTCAATCCCTACGGCTGGCGGCTGGTGTGGAACCCCATCGACATGATCCTGAACCAGAAGCTGAACATCGCCAATGTGCAGGAATGGCAGCCGCTCAATCTGGAGTGGTTTGCCGGCAAGGGAGTTGTCATCATCATTGCGCTCATGGTGATTACGAACGCCATTCGCGCCCGCAAGTGGAAGGTGTACGAACTGGCATTCGCGATCTTCGCTTTTTATGCCGCCTTCGACCATGCGCGCTTTGCCTTCCTCGCCGCCATCCTGACCGTTCCCATGCTGGCCGTCGACATCGAGCGCGTTGTCTTCACCGAGTCGGATGAGAAGACCATCCCGGTGATGAACCTCCTGATGGTGGTCGGCTCGATCTGCGTGATTGCCTATTTCGTTCCTGCCCGGGCAAAGTTCAAAACGGATCTCGGCGCGGTGTTTCCCATGCAATCCATCGCCTCCATTCAGCCCTCCTGGCGCACGTTTAACGGTGATGGCCTGGGCGGCATGATGGACTTTCAGTCCAAGCCCACCTTTCTTGACTCGCGCTTCGACACCTTCGAGCACCACGGCGTTCTCAAGGATTTTCTGGCCATCTCACGTCTCCAGGACGCATTCACCCTGCTGGACAAGTACCGCGTCGATCACGTTCTACTCCAGAAGAAGATGGGCCTGCCCTACTTGCTCGAGCACACGCCCGGCTGGACCGTCCTGAGGCGCGAAGGCACGGGAGATGACGAATACGATCTGCTCGCAAGGACTCCCGGCTCGCCGGCGAGTGCAGGCCCCTGCGCTGCGCCGCCCAGCGCCGGAAAACACTAAGGCCTGTTCACATTCCTCCGGACGCATGGCCGCAAAATCGGTGGTCACTTTCGCGCCTCCGGCGTGCCTTGCGGGTATTGTGCCCGGCATCCGGGCAGGCCTCGACCTGTCCAGTCATGCACCAGCTCGCTCGATCTTCAGTGGTTCAGCAGACCGCCCGGCGCCATCGCCGCGCTGTTGAAGAGACGTGTTCTCAACGGCTTCCACGTCGTGACCCAAAATAGGTGATGCACGTCACATTCCCTGCTCCCGCGCCGGTGCAACCATGCGTGAGTCCAGTGCCTTTGGACCGGATGCTTGCCCGCCATTCTGATTCCAGTTGTGTGGAGAACGTAATTGAAGCTCGACTCGTCTGCGTTTGTTGCCGATAGGGAATTGATTGAAGCGCTCGAAAAACGGTGCGCGCCGATCCACTGTGAGGAGGACCGCATTCTCTTTGCGCAGGGGGAGTTGTCCACCGGGCTTTACATCCTCCGCGCCGGACGGGCCACGCTCTCCATGGCTTCGCCGGCAGGCGACACCATCATGTGCATCCCGGTCTCTGCCGGTTCGGTGCTGGGTCTGCCCGCCCTCATCGGCAATCAGCCCTACTCGCTCACCGCGAAGGCCCTCAAGGGAACCGAATTGAGCTTTGTGTCGCGCGAGGACTTCTCCAGCATGATGTCGTCCGAGCCGTCGCTGTCGCTCAGTGTGCTGCGCGTGCTGGCGGCCGAGGTCCGCACCGCCCGCTACGCCATTTCGGAGCTGTGAAGCCGGCGGAAGGCAGTTCAATCCCGCCTGCGCCGCGCGTGCAAATGAGTTAGCATCCAGAGTGTGCCCGGCCTCGACACCCCAGTCATGTACGTGCGCGGCGTGGGTCCGCGGGTGGCGGAAATGCTTGCGGCCAAGGGCATTCAGACCGCTGAGGACCTGCTCTACCACCTGCCCTTCCGCTACGAAGATCGCCAGAACCCGCGCAGCCTCGACGAGCTGAAGCCGGGCGAGACGGCCAGCGTTATCGCCGAAGTGCGCGGCGCGGCCCTGTTGCGCACCCGCCGCATGCCGCTCTTTGAATTGACCGTCGGCCAGGGCCGCCTTGCCCTCAAGTGCATCTGGTTCAATGCAACCTACCTCGACGGCAAGTTCCATGCCGGGCAGACCGTGGCCCTCTACGGCAAGGTCGAGCCCTCCCGCTCCACCAGCAATCTGAAGATGATTCAGCCGCAGTTCGAACTGCTGCCCGACGCCAGTGACGACGCCGAAACGCGGCTGCTTGAGGTGGGACGCATCACGCCGGTCTACGAGTCACTGGGCGGCAGTCGCCTGGCCTCGCGCTGGCAACGCAAGACGATCTTCCACCTGCTCGAAAGCATGCGCGGCGCGGTGCCTGAGTGCCTGCCGCACGCCATGCTGGCCCGCCTCGATCTGCCCGCCCGCGAGGCCGCGCTGCGGGAAGTCCACTTTCCGCCTGAAGGCACATCGCTTGCCGAGTTGCAGGCCTCGGCGACCCCGGCCCATCGCCGCCTCATCTTTGAGGAGCTCTTCTTCCTCGAGCTGGGCATGGAACTCAAGCGGCGCCGCATGCGCGAGCGCCCCGGCATCGGCTTCGCCACCACTGAAAAGGTTCGCGAAGCCATTCGCGAGGTGTTGCCCTTTCATCCCACGGCTGCGCAAAAACGCACCCTCGGCGAAATCGTCTCTGACATGCGCAGCCCCAGCCCCATGCGCCGCCTGCTGCAGGGCGACGTGGGCTCGGGCAAGACTATCGTCGCGCTGCAGGCCATGCTGGTGGCGATGGAGAACGGCTATCAGGCGGCCCTGATGGCCCCCACCGAGATCCTGGCCACGCAGCATTTTCTGGCCGCGCGCAAGCTGCTGGAGCGTTCTTCGCGAAACTACCGCATCGTTCTGCTCACCGGCTCGCTGGACGAGGAACGCAAGCGCGCCAACCGCGGCCTGATCAACCGCGGCCAGGCGCAACTCATCATCGGCACCCACGCCCTCATCGAAGAAAAAGTCGAGTTCGACCGCCTCGGCCTCATCGTCGTCGACGAGCAGCACCGCTTCGGCGTCCTGCAACGCTTCAAGCTGATGAAAAAGCCCCGGCCGGATGGGACGGAGGGGGCCGAGCCCGACATGCTTGTGATGACGGCCACGCCCATTCCGCGCACGCTCGCGCTCTCCCTCTACGGCGATCTCGACGTCAGCGTCCTCGACGAACTGCCGCCCGGCCGCACCCCCATCGTCACCCGCCGCGTCCCCGAAGAGCGCTCCGCGGAGGTGTGGGATTTCGTCCGCAAGCAGGTGGCGAAGGGCCGCCAGGCCTACATCGTCTATCCCGTCATCGAGGGGAGCAAAGACGACCAGCCCGAACTGGATTTCCCCCACGACGAAGCCAATGCCGCCCTCGAATCCACGAAGACGGCGCTGCCTTCAGCCCACCGGCCGGTCCGAAAAGGAAAAACCGCGGAGTTGTTCCCCGAAGCCGCGCAGGAGGCCGGCCCCGCCGCCAGGTCCGGCCTCAAATCCGCCGTTGCGATGCACCAGAAACTGCGCACCGGCCCGCTCGCCGGCCTGCGCGTGGGCCTGTTGCACGGGAGGCTGGACGCCGACGAAAAGGAAGTCATCATGCGCCGCTTCCAGCGCGGAGAAATCGACGTGCTGGTCGCCACCACCGTCATCGAAGTCGGCGTCGATGTGCCCAACGCCACCGTCATGGTGGTCGAGCACGCCGAGCGCTTCGGCCTGGCGCAGCTTCATCAACTGCGCGGCCGCGTGGGCCGCGGAGCCGCCAAGAGCTACTGCATTCTGGTCACCGGCCCGCGCATCTCGCCCCTCGGCGAAGAGCGGCTTAACGCCATGGTCCGCACCCAGGACGGATTCGAGCTGGCCGAGCTGGATCTCTCCATGCGCGGCCCCGGCGAGTTTTTCGGAACCCGCCAGGCCGGCCTGCCCGACTTTCGTGTGGCTGACTTGCTGCGCGACCGCCAGTTACTGGAGCTCGCCAAGCAGGAGGCTGCCCGCTTCGCCAACGCCGGCCGGGAGAAAAGCAGAGAAGGCGAGGGGAGGGAAGCCGATGCCGAGCGCCCCCGCGTCTGGGCCCACCTCAAAGAAGCCTGGCAGCGCCGCTACGGCCTGGTCGAAGCCGGCTGACTTCAGATTCACCGGTAAGAGACATTTTGTAATATGTAACTGTTCATATATTACTTGTAACCAGGAATAACTCATGGGGAATCACTGAACCGGATGAAGCATCCTTTGCGGAAGGCGCCGCCGCAATCGCAGTTCAGGAGCCGGTGTCTGTTCTTCGCGCGCAAGGCCGGAGTGTTACCCCGTTCAGTCTCCGGCTTCCGCCGCCAGCGCCGGAACCCGCTGCAACAATGTCGTCAGCCCCAGCGTCATCACCACCACGGCCGGTGCGGCAATCACCAGCCACCCCATCAGAGCCTGTCCCGCCAGGCTTCCCGACGCCGACAGGAAGCTAAAGGCCGAACCGTGCAGCAGCGATCCCAGAGCCGGTTCCGCATGCGGATGCGAGGCAACCAGGCGTCCGCCCAAGCGCATGAATGGAAGAATCAGCGCCACCTGCAGCGGCGTCGCCGCCAGGTTTGCCGCCTGAATGGCCGCCAGATTGAGCCTGATCCCCAGCGCCAGCATCGCGCACAGCGCCGTCGGAACCCCCACCACGGGAATGCAGCCGATGGCAAAGCCTAACGCGAGCGTCAGCGCCAGCCGCCGCGGCGAAACGCCCTGCCGCAGCCATGTTGCCGCCTGTCCTTTCCGCTCTGCCAGCCATCTGTTCATCATCATCCTCACCTTAGCGCTATGCCCCACAACCGCTGTTAAGAGTCCAATGAATTCTTAACGAACGAACCAAATCAGGTATTAGAAGAAAGCATAGTTTCATTCAGGAATTATGGCTATAGCACATTTTGCGCAGTCCCCCGCACCAAAAGTGGACTATTGGCTATTTTGCTTTATATCCATGCACAACTTGCCGCCATCCGCGAAGCCGGGGTGAGGCACTGAAGGATCCGCCATTCTCTTCCATCCGCGAATTGCCCTCTGACCCCGCGGTCCCCATCACCTCTTCAACCGTATCAGTTCCCGCTCATGCAGAGCCGCCTGCACCTGCTCCACTTTCCAGTCCAGCGCGGCGGTCCCGTCCAGCGTCAAATCGGCATGCGTCGCCGAAGGCAGTACATATTGGATGCTCGAGGGCCGCACCGTCGCTTCATATTGTTGCCGCACCGACTCGGCCGTCCGCCCCCGCTCCTCCATGTCGCGCCTGAGCCGCCGTGCAAAGCACACGTCGTCCGGCGTATCTACATAGACGCGCAACTGGTAAAAGGGAAGTAGCTCCGGGTAGTGCAGCGCAAACAGCCCTTCCACCAGGAGAAAATCGCTCGCGCGCACCATCTCCGTCTGCTCCGGAATGCGGATGTAGGCCGAAAAATCATAGAGCGGGCGCTCGATTGGCTCGCCCTGCGCCAGCGCCGCCACATGCGCCGCCAGCAGCGGGCTCTCAATCAGCGCCGGGTCGTCAAAGTTCTGCCGAGCCCGCTCGCCCATGGGCAAATGAGACAGATCGCGGTAGTAGTTGTCGAGAGGGAAGTGAACTCCCACCAGCTCTCGCGCCAGTTCGGCGGCCAGTGTCGTCTTTCCGGAGCCCGACGCTCCCGCAATCGCCAGAACCACCGGCGGAAACGGCAGCCGCGCCATCCGTCCGCTGTCCCTTGCGCCCACGCTCAGGACTCGGCTTCCAACAGCGTCGCAATCCACAGCGCCAGCCGCTCCAGAAGTCCCGCCAGCCGCCGCTCCACCAGCTGCCCGGTCTGGAAGACTTCCCTGTGGCTGAGGTGTTTTGTGCTCAGCCCGGCGGCCAGATTGGTCACGCAGGAGATGCCCAGCACCTCCATGCCCATGTGCCGCGCCACGATCGTCTCCGGCACCGTGGACATGCCCACCAGCGTGGCGCCCAGCGCGCGAAACGCGCGAATCTCCGCCGGCGTCTCAAAGCTCGGCCCGCTCACGCCCAGATAGATACCCTCCTCCAGCGTGATGCCCTCGTCGCCGGCGGCCCGGTAGGCCATCGCGCGCAGGCGCTTTGAGTAGGCCTCGGTCATGTCGAAGAAGCGCTGCCCGGCGCCCTTCGTCAGCGCGAAGCGCGCCTCGTTCGGCCCCACCAGCGGATTCCATCCCATCATGTTGATGTGGTCGGCCAGCAGAACCAGCTGCCCCACCTTGTAACTCTCGTGGATGCCCCCGGCCGCGTTGGTCAACACCACGGTCTTCAGCCCCAGCGCCCCCAGCACCCGCATCGGAAACGTCACCTGCCGGGGCGAGTAGCCCTCGTAAAAATGCACCCGCCCCTGCAGGATGAAAACCGGCGCGCCGCCCAGCCGCCCGGCCACCACCCGCCCCGAGTGCCCCTCCACGGTCGATTGCGGAAAGTGCGGAATCTCGCCATAGGGCACAATCACCGCTTCGGTCACCAGGTCGGCCACCGCCCCCAGCCCCGACCCCAGCACAATCCCCACGCGCGGCGTGAATCCGCCCAGCCTGCGCCGCAGAAAGATTGCCGCCTCCGCCACCTGATTGAAATACGTCATCCGTGCCCCTGTATGTGCGCTCTCGAAATTCTACAGGCACGGGTGTAGCCGCGCGACATCCCACAACGGTCGCAGTGAGAGGATAGACAAATAAACCTGCTCCGCCAGTGGGAGATTCTGAAAATGAAGCAGATTGTCGCGGTGGTTTTTGGATTGGGCCTGCTCTGCAACGCGTTGCTCTTCGTGCCCCAGGCCGTCGCCCTCTGGCGCAAGAAGAGCGACGAAGGCATCTCACTCGTCACCTTCGGCGGCTTCAGCGTCCTGCAGGCCATCGGCATCGTCCACGGCCTGTATCAGCAGGACCTCTCGCTGACGCTGGGCATGGCGGCGAGTTTGCTGACGTGCGGGTCGGTGACTGCTTTGACGGTCTTTTATCGGGTTCGACGGTTGCGGGCGGGCGATTGAGGTTCGAGCCTTCCAATGCCCCAAAATCGGGATCTGGTGCGCCCGGCAGCCAACCTGCGCGATCGACCGGAGACGATGAAGAACCTGTTCCCATGTTATTGCGAAGGAACGTGATCGATCGCGTATTGAGTGGCTGCGCTTTGAAAGCCACCATTTTCTGTTTTTGCGGTTTCCCAGAAGCGACGATCAAGTTTGTCGAACTGCAGAGTCGATGTCGCCGTGACAAATCCAAGATAGAAATTCTCGGCGTTCTTGAATATTCTTTCCAATTCCTCTGAATTGATACCTGAAGCGGCCAGCAGCGCATCCCAACGATCCTCGCGGTTGCGCGGAAAGGGCGTTCCGAGAGGAAGTGCAGCTTCCTTCAGAATGGCCGCCAATGTAGGCATTCCCATCGTAGAAAAACCTTCGATGGCTTCCGGAACGAGTACTCCGGTTTCGTTCCAGAGGAGTTGCAGGAAGCCACCGTTGTGTACTTCAGACAGAGCCATGTGGGTGGAAAAAAGAAGTACGGAAGAGCGAGGGATTGAGATGCAAGATTCTAAAAATGCCGTGCCATCGTTCCCGGTATCAATCTGGTGGAAGAGAGGTTCAACGACTTCCCAGTAAGATTCCATCTGGCTTCTCCCGTTCAGTCAAACTCACCCCAGAAACATCCCCGCAATCGCCGCAGAAATCAGATTCGCCATGGTTCCGGCCAGCATGGCGCGCACGCCCAGCCGCGCCAGGTCGTTGCGCCGCCCCGGCACCAGCGCGCCGATGCCGCCGATCTGCATGCCAATCGATCCCAGATTGGCAAACCCGCACAGCGCAAACGTGGCGATGGTGAACGAGCGCGGCGCGAGCGTCGCCTTCTGTGCGCCCAGCGCGATGTAGGCCACCACTTCATTCAGCGCCATGCGCGTGCCCAGCAGGTTGCCGATGGCCGCGCAGTCGTGCCACGGCACGCCGATCAGCCACGCCACCGGCGCGCCCACAAAGCCCAGAATCTGCCCCAGGCTGCCCGGCACCCAGTGCATGCCGTTGTGCATGTGCACCCAGCCCAGCAGGCTGTCCAGCAGCGCCACCAGCGCCAGAAAGCTGATCAGCATGATGGCCACATTCAGCGCCAGTTTGCCGCCGTCGATGGTGCCCCGCGCAATGGCGCCAATCAGATTTTCTTCCTTGTGCTCCTCTTGCACGGGAATCACGACTCGCCCCTCAGTCAATGGCACATCCGTCTCCGGCACCAGCATTTTGGAGATCAGAATCGTGCCCGGCGAAGTCATGATCACCGCCGCCAGCAGGTGTTTGGCCGCCACGCCCTGCGCAATGTACATGGCCATGATGCCGCCGGAAACGTGCGCCATCCCGCTGGTCATGATCGTCATCAGCTCGCTGCGCGTGGCTTTGGCCAGAAACGGCCGAATCGTGAGCGGCGCCTCGGTCTGCCCCATGAAGATCGACGCGGCCACATTCATGCTTTCCGCGCCCGAGATGCGCATCGTCTTCAGCATCACCCAGGCGAGGCCGCGGATGATGATCTGCATGAAGCCGATGTGATAGAGCACCGCGAAAAACGCGGAGATGAAGATGATCGTCGGCAGCACCTGAAAGGCGAAGATCGAACCCAGCGAAGTGTTGGGCGTGCCCAGCGCGCCAAACAGCACTTTGGTGCCCGCGGCGGTCGAGCCCAGCATGTTGTTCACCACGTCGCCGGCCCACGTCATGGCTTCCTGCCCGTAGTTGAAGCGCAGAACAAAGAAGGCGAAGACGATTTGCAGGCTCAATCCCCAGGCCACCGTGCGCCAGCGGATATGCTTGCGGTCCGTCGAGCCCAGCCATGCCACCACGAGCACGGCCAATATCCCCAGCACCCCGGTAAATCGATCCAAACCGATTTCTCCTTGCAAGGAAACGGGAGCAGGGATCAGCCCTCAATCCCCGCGATGCCAGCCAGATTGGAGTCAAGAATCCATTGGCCTGCCGCTGCCTGGCGCGTGATCGCAACGCCCGCGTTCCCTGTTCCCTGATCTATATCTGACTACCTTACAGCATCGCGCAGATACGCCTCGGCATTCTCGCGCACAAAGACGTGGCTCACCAGCGGCACCAGCTCCGGCGGATCCTCCGCAAGGACAATCGCTTTCCTGATCAGCGCCACCGGCTCGGCCAGCATCTCTGTCGTGGTCGCATACAACGTAGCCAAAGGCTGTCCGCGCTCCACGTGCGTCCCGCGCTTGGCGTGAAACGCAATCCCCGCGTGGGGATCAACGCGCTCGCCGGCCTTCTCGCGCCCCGCGCCCAGCCGCTGCACGGCCCAGCCCAGCGCCGTCGTATCCATTGCTGTAATAAAGCCGCTCTCCCAAGCCTCCAGCACCAGTGTTGCACCGGGCTTGTGGAAGCCCGTCAAGTCGTCGAAGACCGAAACATCTCCGCCCTGCGCCGCCACCATCTGCAGAAACACGCGCAGCGCCGTCCCATCCGCCATCGCCCCGGCAGCGGCCCAATAGCCCTGCTCCGGCGACTCGGCCTTGCCGCCCAGGTGGATCATCCAACCCACCAGCCGCAGCGAAAGCTCGCGCAGATCTTCGCTGCCCTCGGGCCAATCGCCGCGCAGCAGCTCCATGCACTCGGCTACCTCGATCCAGTTGCCGGCCATCCGTCCCAGCGGCTCTCCCATGTCGGTCATCAGCGCCACGGTGCGAGTTCCGGCCGCCTCGGCCGTGGCCACCATCAGCGCTGCCAGATATTCGGCGTCCTCGCGCTTGCGCAGGAAAGCCCCCGACCCCGTCTTCACGTCCAGCACCAGCGCGTCCAGCCCCGCGGCCAGCTTCTTGCCCAAAATCGACGCGCAGATCAGCCCCGGGCTCTCCACCGTCCCCGTCCTGTCGCGCAGGGCATAGAGCACGCGGTCGGCGGGAACCAGCGCCGGCGTCTGACCCACAATCGACGCACCGCACCTGGCCAGCACGGCTTCAAATTCCTTCAGCGTCAGCGCCGTCCGGTAGCCGGGGATTGACTCCAGCTTGTCCAGAGTCCCGCCGGTGTGCCCCAGCGCGCGGCCGCTGATCATCGGCACCGCCAGCCCGCAGGCCGCGGCCAGCGGAGCCACCAGGAAACTGGTCTTGTCGCCTACGCCGCCGGTCGAGTGCTTGTCCACGGCGGTCTTCTTCAGCCGCACCGGCGAGAATTTCACCCCCGAGTCGCGCATGGCCACCGTCAGAGCGCGCGTCTCGTCCAGCGAAAGCCCGCGAATCCACGCCGCCATCAGCCAAGCCGCCAGTTGCTCCGGCGGAATCGAGCCATTCGCCGCGCCGGCTACCAGAAAACCAAGCTCGCGCGCATCAAGCGCCCCGCCATCGCGCTTCTTACGAATCAGGTCAATGGTGTGCAGGGGAGCCGGACTGTGTGTGTCATTTTGATATGGGTCAGGATGCGTCATAGAAGGCGTGCCTCACTTCAACTTCATCTCAAACGCCAGCGGCAGCACGGCGGAGAAGGGCATCGTGCGCACGCCGTCCGCCGCCGGAAACACAACCGGCGCATCGGGCAAGATGAACTCCGCCAGCATCTGCCGGCACGCGCCGCACGGCGGGCTGGGGGCGTCGTTCAAATTCGCAATCGCCACCGCCGCCACGCGAATCTCCGGTCCAAACTCAGCCACGGCCCGCACCAGCGCCGAGCGCTCGGCGCAGATCGTCAATCCATAACTCACATTCTCCACGTTGGTTCCGGTCACCACTTCGCCGCTGGTCAGCCGTAGCGCCGCCCCCACTTTGAAGTGCGAGTAAGGCGAGTAGGAATGCAGCGCCGCCTCGCGCGCCTGCTCCAGCAACTCCGCAAGCGCAGCATCCAGCGGCTCACCCGACCCCATCGCGTTCTCCTCGGCGGAAACCATGAGCTTTGAGGCTAAAGCATGGCCGGTCCCTCTGTATATCTCCGGGACGACCTCACCCGCGACGACCGTTCTTTCGTTTCCTCTCCGACCTCTTCCTTTTTTTTTCAAGCCCCTTCCATTCGACCGAATCGAAACCCGGACGGCCTGGACCGCATGGAGCCCAGCTAACCGCATGGAGCGCAGCTAAGACTCGGCAACATCTAAAAAGATGATGAATATACCACTAAAGTGTTATCTCGTGGACTTAGAAAGAGTTAGTGTACCGGAAAGGAACGAGCTATTCGGGAGTAAAATCGGCTCAACGAATCTCCGCCGGATTTGTGGGCCGGAGAAGTGAACTGGAAGAGGATGAATGCCCCAGTGCTTGGCCGCCGGCTGAAATGCGAGGCCTGGAAGAGGAGGTCACATCATGTCTCTGCGCAGCTGGCTGAATAAACACGCCTCCGGTGGTCCTCCGAGGGCTGAACGGCGGCCTGTGCCGGGCCTGGCCGCTTTCCATAAGAGCGGCAAAGATGGTTCGGAGATGTCACGGGACGGCATCAAGGACATCAGTGCAAGCGGCGTTTACCTGCTGACATCCGAGCGCTGGCAACCCGGCGAGCTGATCCCGCTGACACTGCAAAAGCTAGGTCCGCTGGAGATGGGCGCCGAGAACCAGGCCACGGTGTTCGCCAAGGCCGTTCGCTGGGGCAAGGATGGAGTGGCGCTCTCGTTCATTCTGCCCAGGGACATCGATTTCGACCTGTGGCAGAGTCCGCTCAACAGCGTGGCAGACCAACCGGAGCCGGAAGAAATTCTGAGGGAGTTTCGGATGGCCGAGGCTCTCGCGTTTCTCAATCGAATATGTCCTTTGTCAACCAGGGAGATGGCTCAGTTCTTTCGCAACGGGCTGGGCGACAGCCGCGTGGAAAACGCCGTCGAGATTGCGCTCAAAGCGGGAAGAATGCTGGGGGCTGTCCCCGGCGCGTACCGGATGAAGGCTCCTCCACAGATGGTTCTGCAGATTCTTGAAAACGGGTCCTGGGCGGACGATGATCGGGCGCGGCAATTGTGGGCAGGCCTTCTGTCGACTACCTGTACGAACGAGGGAGAAGACGAATCGAATCTGATTTTCGTCGGCCCGCTCAGTCAGCTCACGTCGAATCACGTTCGGATTCTCTCCGCGGCCTGCACGCGAGCGACCAAAGTCGTGTCGGAATCCGGTTCGATCACCGCGGAGCCGCTGATTTGCCCGATGGAGGAAGTCGTGGTAATCACCGGAACGCGCGATATTGCCAAGATTGATCGGGATATCGCGCACCTGTACCTGGTGGGGCTGCTTGAGAAAGGAAACAGGTCGCTGGCTCTTTTGCCGATTGACCAGGCCAATATCACTCCCACGAGTCTCGGCCTGGAACTATTCGCCCGTTGCAGCGGGCATCGCGGAACGCCGCGGGACTTCTACGACGTGGCTCCAGGGGGCGCGGATGTCCTTGCGGATCAACAACCCGGCATCGCGCCGGATGAGACCACAAATTCCGGCGGGTAACGCCCGGCCGGGTTCATTTCGAAAGCAGTACTGAGGTCTACAGAGGACTGCCGGCGTGGCTCGGGGGAGCTGGGAGCCGCCCAACGTGGTGTTTCCCGAAACGCAGCGGCCACTGGGCAGATACAAGGTATTTGGATGGGGGGCACCATGAAACCAGTGGATAGATTGTCGGGGGGAGCCTCGTCGGCGGAGCGTCGACGGACTGAACGGCGGTCCGTGCCTGGGCTTGCTGCCTGCCATGGAAACGGATTGGCGCTCAAGCAGAACGGCGTCAGGGACATCAGTGCGACAGGCATGTATTTGCTGACACAAGAACGCTGGCTTCCCGGTGCATTGATCACGCTGAGCCTGCAACGCGAAGACCTGCCGGAGGAGAATCCCGAGCGGCAGGTTACCTTGCAGACGATGGTTGTGCGGCGGGGTGAGGATGGCGCAGCGCTGTCGTTCATTCTGCCCGAGGACCTGGATTTGCGCCTGTGGAGCAGTCCGTTCAAGTACGCGTGGGATCGGACCGAGCCGGAAGACATCCTGAGGGAGTTCCGGATGGCCAAAGCCGTTGCGTTTCTCACGCAGATCAGTCTTCCCGCCGTCGCGGAGATCAAGCTTTTGCTCCGCGAGCGATTGAGCAATCTCAGATTGGAGAGCGCGGTGGAGATTGCGCTCAAAGCTGAAAGGCTTCTGGAGTTGCGCCCCGATGCCGCCAAGTTGAGAGCTCATCCGGGCCTGGTTGTGCGCATTCTTGAAGACGGATCGGGGGCTGACGAAGACTGGAGGCAGCAGTTATGGGCGGGTCTGCTGGCTACGTCTTGCACTCTGGATGGAAACGACGAATCGAACCTTGTCTTTGTCGAATTGCTCAGCCAGCTCACGTCGACTCATGTTCGAGTGTTCATCGCGGCATGCGGGAAAGCTGCCAGAGCCGCGTCGGGGCTTGGGCGGAGACCGGCAAAGCTGCCCTGTGCCACCGTGGAGGAGATAAAACAGGCTGTAGGAACCGGAGATATTCTGCGGATTCGACGGGACCTCGATCACCTGGCTGACCTGGGATTGCTTGAAAAAGGAGTCCAGCAAACCTTCTATTCGCCGGCTGAGGATGGCCGGATCGTTCCCACGAATCTTGGTCTGCAATTCTTCACGCGTTGCCACGTGCATCGAGGATCGCCAGAGACTGTGTATGTCGCATTCTCCCCGAACCATTCTGCCCCCGCGGCGGAAGTCTGACGGCTGAACCTCACCCCTTCAGCAACCGCTCCACCGCGGCGTGCAGCCGCGTGGTAATCGCCGCCTCGGTCTCCTCGGGGCCAAACCGCAGCGGCTCGCCCACCCGTACTTCGATCGTCCCCGAGCGGAACCACCCCCGCCGCCCGGCCTTCAGCTCGCCCAGCCCGCGGATCGCCACCGGCAGCACCATGGTCGCCGACTCCTTGGCAAGCAACCCGATCCCCGGGCGGAAGCGCGCCAGCTCGCCCGCCGCCGACCGAGTCCCCTCGGGAAACACAAGCACATTGAATCCCCGGTCCAGCGCCTCGCCCGCGTGGGCAAAGCTGCGCTGAAAATCCCGCCGCCGCGGCAGAGGAAACACATTGAACAGCGCCGTCAGCAGCCAGTAAGCCACCGGCCCGAAGAGCATGAATCGCCGTTGCCCCGGCCCCCGCTCGGGATTGCGGAAATGCCGAAAATCCTCCAGCATCTCGCCCGACATCGCCACCGCCATGCGCCGCCGCACCGCCCCCGGCAGCGCGTATTCCACCAGCGCCCCGTCGTACGCCGTCACATGGTTGCACACGATCAGCATCGGCTCCAATTTCTCGCCCGCCGGCCCGCGCGCCGCCACGACCCGCGGATTCGCCAGCAGCCACACCAGCGGCTGCGCCACTGCCTCTTGAAACGCCGTCCGCACCCACTCGACCGGCTTCCACCACGGCCAATGCGGGTAAATGTACCGGCTTCGCTCCGCCTCCTCCGCCACATGGCCTTCAACCCTGGCTCCGGCATCGGGGTGCCCCGCCCTTCCTTCCGGCTGCTCGACCCGCGCGGCGCCTTTGCCGGTAGGGCCGGGAAGCGCGACCTCTTCCCGGCCGCTTCCCTGATCCCCGGTCCCCGATCCCTGCTCCGATCTCTGTTCCGATCTCGGCTCCGGTCTCTCTTCCAGGACCGGCTCGCCCGCCACCAGTCGCCGCAACTCCCCCAGCGTCTGCGCCCGGTCCAGGGCCCCGTCCGCTGGCGGAACCCCCAGCCGTTCCCCCAGCTCCGCCGCCAGTTGCACTCGCCCCAGGCTGTCCAGATGCAAATCCTCCGCCAGCCTCAATTCGTCGCCCACGCCCGGCGGCGTCTCGCCCGCAATCTCCCCGATCAGTGCCAGCAGCCAGTCCCCGCCCGCCGTCAGGTCCGCCTTCGCGCCGGCGTCCCCGGCGGCCGCGGCCTGCACTTCAGCCAGCCACGCCGCCACCGCCTTGCGCCTCACCTTGCCCGTTGACGTGCGCGGCAAATCCGGCTCCGGCCACAGCACCCACCGCCGCACCCGCTGAAACTCCGCCAGCCGCGCATTGGCGCGCTCAATGGCCTTTGCCGCGTGCTCCTCCGCGCCCCGCACCGCCAGTACCGCGCACGGCTCCGGCCCGTTCGGCGTCTCCAGCGCCACCACCGCGCAGGCCGCCACGCCCGCCTCCTGCTCGATGGCCGCTTCCAGATCCTCGGGGTGCACATTTACCCCCGCCGCAGTCACAATCGTCTCGCTCTTGCGCCCCAGAAACTTCAGCTCGCCCGTCGCCTGCCGCTCCGCCAGGTCGCCGGTCGCCAGCCATTCGTCGTTGCGCGGTTGCAGTGCGCCGCCCGACCAGGTCGCGCTGGAAATCATCGGCCCCCGCACCAGCACCTCGCCATCCGGCCCCAGCTTGACTTCGCGCCCCGGCAGCGGCTTGCCGATCGTCCCCCGGGCCACGTGGAACGGATGGTTCAGCGTGATCAGCGCCGTGGTCTCCGTCATCCCGTAGCCCTGCACCACCACAAAGCCCAGCGCGTTCCAGAACTGCTCCAGCGGCCCCGCCAGCGCCCCGCCGCCTGAAATCAGCGCCCAGAACTTCAGCCCGAAGGCCCTATGCACCTCACGGAACCGCCACCACCTCTGCCACGCCGAGATGCCCTGCGAGGCGGCCAACCGCTCCGCCAGCCCCGGCCGGCTCATCTCCAGATGCGTCTTCAGCAGGGCCATCACGCGCGGCACGGCGCACAGCACCGAAATCCGCTCGCGTTTGATCGTTTCAATCAGCCGCGGCGCCACCAACCGGCTCTCAAAGTGCACTTCGGCGGCAAAGATCGCCGGAACCCACAGCCCCATCGTCTGCCCGAACACGTGGCTCAGCGGCAGCGTATGCAAAAACCGCAACGGATGCACCAGCCGCTCGTAGCGCATGTAAGGCCGTGCTCCCTCCTCGATCGGCCTCACGCTGGCCAGCACGTTGCCGTGCGTATGCACAATGCCTTTGGGATCGCCGGTGGTGCCGGAGGTGAAGAGAATCTGCAGCGGAGTCTGGTGCGAGAGCCCCGCCACCGGACCGGCCTCTTCCGTGGGCAGCGCGGCCGCCCAATCCTCGAAGGCCAGCACCGGAAACTCGAGTTGCGGTGGGTGCCCCAGGTCTCGATTTTGAGACCTGGGAAGCAACTGCCGCAGCAGCAGCGCATCACCCACCGCCAGCCTCGGCCGCACGTCCGCCGCCACCCGGGCCGCAAACTCAGCGGTCCCAAAAGCGTCCAGCGGAACCGCCAGCGCCCCGCGCAGCATGATTCCGTAAAACGCGGCGATCCACTCCGCGCTGTTTTCAGCCCACAGCAGCACACGGTCGCCCGGCCCAATGCCCCGCGCCGCCAGCAGCGCCGCAAACCGCCCCGCCAGGCGTGCAATCTCCGCGTAGGTGGTCGCCCGCCGCCGGTTGCCCCGGTGGCAAACCACGGCAATCCCTCTGTCAAATCGTCGAAAGTCGTCCAGGAGTGTGGCCAGATGATCGCGCATTGCACCCACATGGTACCAGCGGCCAGACCAGGCGCCTCACGCGCGCTGTCAAGCCGCTGGGCCGCTCGTGAACGCTGAGCCTGCCGGCCCCGGCATGTCAAATGCGGCTAGTTTGAATTCTTGCCCAGTCCGAAGATCTTTTGCAGAATGTTGCGATGCTCCGCCGGGTGGTCGCAGGTCTCCGTGGGCGCAGTGCCGTCAAGAAACGCCGCGTCATAATCGTCCGGGCACGCGGCGTCAGCCAGCAGGTTTGTCACCTTGTCCAGGCTCACAATCTGCACTCCGTCCGGCGCGGTGAAGTCGCGTGTGTCGGAGTACTGCGGCAGTTGCACGGCCCTCTTCATGAACTCCGCCCAGATGGGCGCGGCGGCGTGCGCGCCTTCGAGTTTGATGTCGGTATAGTCGTCGTTGCCCACCCATACGATGCACAGCAGGTTGCTGGTGAATCCGGCGAACCATGCGTCGTGGCTGGTGCCGGTCTTGCCTGCCGCAGGCGCATAGAAGCCCATGTTGCGCACTCCGGCGCCGGTTCCCTGGCCGCGCAGCACGTCTTCCATCATGCTGGTGGTCAGGAAGGCCACGCGCGGGTCCAGCACTTGTTTCGATGCGGGCGTGTAGTCGTCGATGATGTCGCCGGTGGGCGTGCGCACGCTGGCCAGCATCCAGGGGTCCAGGTGCAGCCCGTTGTTGGCGAACACGGTGTAAGCGCCGGCCATCTCCAGCGGCGAGGCGTCGTAGGACCCGATGGCCACCGAGGGCGTTCCTCGCGCGCTCTTGATGCCGGCGTCCCGGGCCAGCGCCGCCACGCGATCAAACCCCACCATCGCGGCCAGGCCGATGGTGGCGTTGTTCAGCGAACGCATCAGCGCGTAGCGCGCCGGCACCTGGTCGTGATACTCGCCTTCATAGTTGCGCGGCGTGTACTGCTGGCCGCCCACGTCGTAGGTGGTCTGTTCGTCGCTCAGCATCGTCACCGGCGAAAACAGCTTGGTCTGGCCCGGCAGAACCGTGCCCTCGGCCGCTGTCTGAAAGGCCGTCGCATACACAAAAGGCTTGAAGATCGAACCGGTGGGCCGCTTGGCCACTGCGTGGTTCAACTGCGAAGCGCCGTAGCTGCGCCCGCCCACCAGCGCCAGCACCTCGCCCGTGTGGGGATTGAGCGCCACCAGCGCCACCTGCGGATAGACATACGTTTCGCCGGCCTTCTTGTGGCGCGCGTGCAGATGGTCCACCTGCTCGTCAATCACGTGCATCGCCGAATCCACGGCCGCCGTCGCCGCGCGTTGCAAATCAGGATCGAGCGACGTATAGATGTGCAGCCCTTCGCGATTGAAGTCGCGATCCCCCAGCCTTTGCAGCAGTTGGTCGCGCACCAGATCCACAAAGTAAGGCGCCTCGCTGGCATCCACGCTTCCCGGAGTCAGGTGCAGCGGCTCTTCCTTGGCGCGTTCAGACTGCTCCTTGGTGATCGCGCCGGTCTCCACCATCGAGTCCAGCACCAGGTTGCGCCGCTCGATCGCGCGGTCCGGATGACGGAAGGGGCTCAGCCGGTTCGGGCTCTGAATAATGCCCGCCAGCAGTGCGCACTCGGCCAGATCAAGCTGGCGCACATCCTTGCCGAAATAGGTCTGAGCGGCCTCGCCAAAGCCGTCGATCGAGAAGCTGCCCCGCTGCCCCAGGTTGATCTCGTTGGCGTACATCTGAAAAATCTGCTTCTTGTCGAAGCGGTGCTCAAGTTGAAAAGTGATGACGATCTCGATCAACTTGCGCTTGATGCGCCGCTCCGGCGAAAGAAAAAATCCGCGCGCCAGTTGCATGGTCAGCGTGGAGCCGCCCTCGATGTAATGATGGCCGGGCGTCAGATCGTTGCGCAGCGCGCCCAGCAGGCGGATGTAGTCCACGCCGCCGTGGTCGAAGAAGCGCCGGTCTTCGATTGCTACCACCGCGCGCACCAGATTCTGCGGAATCTCGTCGTAGGTAAGAAGGCGGCGCTTGGTGCGGCTGGCGTCGCTCAGCCCGGTGATGAGCAGCGGCTCCAGTTCATAGCTGGCCAGCGGCTGGCCATGCGCGTCGGTGATCGAGTCCACCACGCCGCCGCTGACGCGAATCGTCGCCGAATCCTCTGAATGATAAGACTGCGGGCCGGGGCGCACGGTGATGTTCTGCCCGCTCTGGCTGAAGGTTCCCAACTGCGAGACCTGCGCCGCGCCGTCCGCGCTGTAGCCGGCGTCGCGCAACTCGCCGGCGATCAGCGGAACGCTGAGTTTTTGTCCTGGCCGCACCTCGCGCGGAGCAGCGTAGATCTTCGCGGTATCGGCAAACAGCGGCTGCTTCAGCCGGGCGCTCACAATGCTTTGATACTTGACGTAATAAAAACCGCCGACGCCAAGCACTGCGAGACCGGCCACTACGATGCCCAGCAGAACCACGCGCAACAGCAGCATCGCCCACGGATGCTTCCCGCTCGGTCTTGCCAATTTGATCTTCAACGCCATCGCCGCTCCCTGTGCCCTCGATCACTCTTTTTCGTGCACCAGGCATCACTTCTGTGACCCGGAAATACGCCAGCCTCAAATCGCCAACAGCAGGGCATCTTCCGCGACGCGGGTCTTCACCAGCGCCACCGCTTCACTCAACGCCACGTCCACGCTGCTTGCGGTCGCCCGCGTCACCAGTTCCACCTGGCCGCCGGCTGCCTTCTTGCCCACGTTGATGCGATAGGGAATTCCCACCAGGTCCGCATCCTTGAATTTGACGCCCGCGCGCTCGTCCCTGTCATCCAGCAGCACGTCCAGGCCCGCGGCTTCCAGTTCTGCCGCCAGCGCCTCGCCGGTCTCGCGCAGCAAGGCATCGCCCACATTCGTCACCGTCACCACCACCGTGAAAGGCGCAATCGAAGCCGGCAGCCAGAAGCCGTTCTGATCGTTCGACTGCTCGATCGCCGCCGTCAGAATGCGCTCGATGCCGATGCCGTAGCTGCCCATGATCGGCGTCACTTCCTTGCCGTTCACGTCCAGCACCCGCGCGCCCATCGAATCAGAATACTTGTAGCCCAGCTTGAAGATGTGGCCGACCTCGACCGCCTTGCCCACGACGAGTTTTCCGTCGCATCCATCGCAAGGGCACGCCTCGCCTTCGTTCACGCTGCGAATGTCGGCGCTCAGCGTCCACGTAAAATCGCGGCCCGGCACCACGTTGCGCAGGTGATAGTCCAGCTTGTTGGCGCCGCACACCATGTTCCTGCGGCCTTCGAGCGAGGAGTCGACGACGACGGTCACCGCGTGAGGATTATCTATATTTCCACGGAGGACTGGATAGGCCTCAATCGCACCCCTAAATCCTTCCTTGTTTGGATCGTAGTATCCATAACGAACTTTCAGCGCCTCTGGACGTAGAGGTGTCAGGCCAACAGGGCCCAGAAATCCAGCAGGCGCTTGGAAATAGCGTTCGAGTTCTTCAGGTTGCATCGGGCGCAAGGCGTCAGCGATGGCTACGCCAGCCAGTTTTGTTTCGTTAACTTGGTGGTCTCCCCGCAAGAAGGCAACGATGGGCTTTTCACGAACTTCGTTAGCCGAGGTACGGGCCTGCCCCATGTAAGCGACGCACTTAATATCGTTCGCCTCGGACATTTTGAGGAAGGCGGCAATGTCGGCAATCGCGCCCATTCCTGGCGTGTGAATCAGCTCCGGCATGCCGTCCCCTGTCGGCTCCATCTCCACAACAGGATCAAGCCGCGAAGTCGCCTTCTCCAGATTGGCCGCGTAGCCGCACCTGGGGCAGCTTGCGATCAGGTCCTCGCCCGCGTGGGTGTACACCATGAACTCCTGCGACTGTGACCCGCCCATCGCGCCCGAATCCGCCTCGACAGCCACAAACTTCAGCCCGCAGCGCGTGAAAATCCTGCGGTACGCCGCGTCGTGCAGATCGTAGCTCTTGTCCAGCCCGGCCATATCCATATCAAAGGAGTAGCTGTCCTTCATCGTGAACTGCCGCACCCGCAGCAGCCCCGACTTGGGCCGCGGCTCGTCGCGGAACTTGGCCTGAATCTGGTACCAGATCTGCGGCAACTGCTTGTAGCTGCGCAACTCGCTGCGCGCAATCGAGGTCATGATCTCCTCGTGCGTCATGCCCAGACACAAATCCGCGCCCTTGCGGTCCTTGAGGCGGAACATGTTGTCGCCCATGCCGCTCCAGCGCCCGCTCTGCTCCCACAGTTCGCGGGGCAGGATGGCCGGCAGATAGAACTCCTGCCCGATCTTGTCCATCTCCTCGCGCACGATGCCGATGATCCTGTTCAGCGACCGCTGGCCGAGGAAGAGGTAGTTGTAGATGCCCGCCCCGAGCTGGCGAATGTAGCCCGCACGGATCAGAAACCTGTGACTGGCCACTTCGGCATCCGCCGGGGCCTCGCGAAGAGTAGGGACAAAGAGCTTCGACCAACGATGCATAGGGTTTGCGCGTTCCTTATTGCGTCTAAATATTAATTTTACCTGCTGGGGCGTTGCGTCTGCCGGGCTCTGCCTCTAAATCAGCTCCACACCCCACAAATCATGCAGATGCAGCACGCCTTCGACTTTGTTTTCCGCATCCACCACAATCAGCGAAGTAATCTTCCGCTCCTCCAGAATCGCCAGCGCCGTCGCCGCCAACTCCTCCGCCGCAATCGTCCGCGGATGCGCGTTCATCGCCTCGCCCGCCGTTTTGCTCAGCGCCGCGCCGCCCTCGCGCTCCAGCAGCCGCCGCAGATCGCCGTCGCTGATCACCCCGCGCAGCCGACCCTTCTCTTGCACAGTCGTCATGCCCAGCTTCTTCGACGACATCTCGTAGATCACATCGGTCATCGGTGTCGTCGGCGCAACCACCGGCACATCGTCGCCCGCGTGCATCAGGTCGCGCACCTTGGCCAACTGCTTCCCCAGCTTGCCGCCGGGGTGCAGCTCCGCAAAATCCTCCGCCCGGAATCCCTTGCGCAGGCTCACCGCAATGGCCAGCGCATCGCCCAGCGCCAGCATGGTCGTCGTCGAGGCCGTCGGCGCAAGATTCAGCCCGCAGGCCTCGCGCTCCACGCCGCAGTCCAGCGCCACGTCGCTCGCCGTGGCCAAAGTCGAGTGCAAATTGCAGCAGAAGCTGACCAGCGCATCGCCCTTGCGCTTCAGCGTCGCCAGCAGGCGCAGAACCTCTTCCGTCTCGCCGCTGGCCGACAGCGCCACCACTACATCGCCCGGCAAAAGCACGCCCACGTCGCCATGCACGGCCTCGGCCGGGTGCAGAAACAGTGCGGGCGACCCGGTGGAACTGAGCGTCGCCGCAATCTTCTGCGCAATGATGCCGCTCTTGCCCATGCCGGTGACGACGACGCGGCCGTGGCCTTCGCCGCAGCGCAGAATCAGCTCCACGGCCCGGTCAAAATCGGCGGCCATCGAGCCTTCCAGCCGCGCCGCCAGCGCTTCCAGCGCCTTGGCCTCGGTGCGCACCAGTTCCGCCGGCTTCAGGCGGTCTTGTTCTGTGTTGCGATTCATCGGTTTCTGATGGTATCAGCTTCGGCCACCTGCGGTGGGGCTGGCGACGGAGGTTTGCGGCTCCCCGCCCATGGCGCAAAGCGCGCGAACGCAATGCACTCGAAAAGAAAGAGTGCGGAATTGCATCGTGCTGCGTCCATCCATTGCCGCTGGTTTGCTCGTACAATAATGGCAAGAGGTCTCGTCCCCGTGAAGCGCAATACATTTGTTCTTTTCGCCGTTCTGTTTACGCTGGCCGCCTTTGCCTGGGCGGGCTGGGCCAACTGGGAATTCCGCAAGCAGGCCGCCGCGCGCCTGCAGGCTTCGACCGCGAAGGGCGAACTGATTCCAGACACCGCCGCCGGCCTGCCGCAGTACGATTCGCCCCTGCTGAACAAGCCCGCGCCCGCGTTCACGCTGGAAGACCTGAGCGGCAAAAAAGTTTCGCTGGCCAGTTACAAAGGCAAGGCCGTGCTCATCAATTTCTGGGCCACCTGGTGCGCCCCCTGCAAGATCGAAACGCCGTGGATGATCGAGTTGCGCAATCAATACGCCCCGCAGGGGTTTGAAATTCTCGGTGTCTCGGAGGACGATCTCGATCTGGGCGACACGCAGAAGCTGAGCGAGGAGAAGCAGGAAATCGCGCGCTCCGTGCAGCAGATGCAGATTCCTTACCCGGTGCTGCTCGACGGCGATGCGATCAGCAAACCATACGGCGGACTGGACGAGCTGCCCACCTCGTTTTTTGTCGATCGCAACGGAACCGTGGTCGCATCGCAGATCGGCCTCACCTCCAAGGACGAGATTGAAGCCAACATCCGCAAAGCGCTGGGAGCAGGGAAGTGAGCCGGATGATTGGCGCAATCCGCATCGCGGCGACGGCTGCATTCGCTGTCGCGACTCTCGCATCCCACGCCCAGTCCCCGATGCGCGACGCGCCGGACCGCTCCATCGCCAGGGGCGCGGCGGTGGAATACCTCTACCCCGAGCAGGTCACCGTGCCCGCCGGCAAGCCCAGCCCGGTGGAGCTGCACTTCCGCGTGGCGCAGGGCCTGCACATCAACTCCCACACGCCCAGCGAAGACTTCCTCATCCCCACCAATCTCTTGATTCCTGAGGCCTCCGGCGTGCGACTCGCGGCGGCCACTTATCCAGGCGGCGCGGACATCACGCTGCCCCTGGACCCCAATACAAAGCTCAGCGTCTATACCGGCGAGTTCACGATTTTTGCGCGCATCGTGGCCGCGCGCGGCAATCATCTGGTCGAGGCCACGCTGCGCTATCAGGCCTGCGACAACAACGCCTGCATGCCGCCGAAGACCATCACCGTGCCGATTGATGTGATCGGGAAGTGAAAAGCAATTTCGAGCTTCTACGTCTCCGGCCGCGGAAATTCGCACGTTGAGATTCGACCGTCTGCCCCGCCGCAGGTGGTTACGCTCCCGCTTTCTTCTCAATCTTCGCCCACGAGTCCTTCAGCGCCAGCGTCCGGTTGAACACCAGCTTCTCCGGTGTCGAGTCCAGATCGACGCAGAAGTAGCCGACGCGCTCGAACTGGAAGCGGTCTCCAGCCTGCGCGCTCGCCAGCGACGGCTCAAGCTTCGCGCCGGTGAGAATTTCCAGCGAGTTGGAGTTGAGATTGTCGAAGAGGTCGCCGCCCTCGGGAAGGTCGTAAGGATCGGCCTTGGTGAAGAGCTTGTCATAGAGGCGGATTTCGGCCCCGATTGCGTGGGCGGCTGAGACCCAGTGCATGGTGGACTTGACCTTGCGGCCGTCGGGAGAGTTTCCGCCGCGGCTGGCCGGGTCGTAAGTGCAGTGCACCTCCACAACGCTTCCGTCCGCATCTTTCACCACGCTGTGCGCGGTCACAAGGTAGGCGGCGCGCAGGCGGACCTCCCTGCCGGGGGAGAGGCGGTGGTATTTCGGTGGAGGAACCTCGCGGAAGTCGTCCTGCTCGATGTAGACCACGCGCGAAAAGGGCACCTGCCGCGTCCCAGCCGCGCCATCCTCGGGATTGTTGGCGATCTCGAACGACTCTTCCTGGCCCTCGGGATAGTTGTCGATGACCAGCTTCAGGGGGCTCAGGACGGCCATGGCGCGGCGGGCGCGGCGGTTCAGGTCGTCGCGCTGGAAGTGCTCGAGCATTTCAATGTCGGTGGTCCCGTTGGTGCGCGAGATGCCGATGGCGGCGCAGAAGGCGCGGAGGCCTTCGGGGGTAAAGCCGCGACGGCGAATGCCGGAGAGGGTGGGCATGCGGGGATCATCCCAGCCGTGGACCCGCTTCTCCTCGACGAGCTGGAGGAGCTTGCGCTTGCTGAGCAGGGTGTAGGTGAGGTTGAGGCGGTCGAATTCAATCTGCTGCGAGGGGAAGATGCCCAACTGCTCGATATACCAGCGGTAGAGGGGCTGATGGTCGGCGAACTCCAGGGTGCACATGGAGTGGGTGATGCGCTCGATCGAGTCCGACTGGCCGTGGGCGTAGTCGTACATCGGATAAATGCACCAATCATCGCCGGTGCGGTGGTGCGTGGCATGCAGGATGCGGTACATGATCGGATCGCGCATGTTGATGTTGGGCGCGGCCATGTCGATCCTGGCGCGCAGCACGCGGCTGCCATCGGGAAACTCGCCCTGCTTCATGCGCGTGAAAAGATCGAGGCTTTCTTCGATGGACCTGTTTCGATAGGGGCTGTCCTTGCCGGGCTCATTGAAGTTGCCGCGATACTCGCGGATTTCTTCGACGGAGAGATCGTCGACATAAGCTTTTCCAGTCTTGATGAGCTGCAGAGCCCACTCGAAGAGCTGGGGGAAGTAGTCGGAGGCGTAACATTCGCGCTCCCACTCGAAGCCGAGCCAGCGCACATCCTTCATGATGGAGTCGACGTACTCCTGTTCCTCTTTTTCAGGGTTCGTGTCGTCGAAGCGCAGATTGGTCTTGCCGCCGAACTCGTCAGCCAGGCCGAAATCGATGCAGATGGCCTTGGCGTGGCCGATGTGGAGGTAGCCGTTGGGCTCGGGAGGAAAGCGGGTCTGGATTTGGGCGTCGCCGAACTTTTTGGTGCGCACATCCTCGGCGATGATCTCGCGGAGGAAGTTAGAGGGGCGCGCGTCCTCAACTGGCGCGTCTGGGCTTTCCGGATTCGAGTTGGTCATAGCGGCTTTTCCTTATGCACGGCCGGGGCTGTGCCCATTGTATGAGTGGTCCTGTGCTCAACCGAGCGATTGCAGGCTTTCTTCGGCCTGGCGGATGCGGGCGAGGCAAACTTCGCGGCCCAACACCGCCATGGTCTCAAACAGCGGCGGCGCATTCTTGCGTCCGCAGACGGCAACCCGGATGGGCTGAAACATGGGACCGG
The DNA here is from genome assembly GCA_963716385.1 of uncultured Acidobacteriaceae bacterium. Classification (GTDB taxonomy): domain Bacteria; phylum Acidobacteriota; class Terriglobia; order Terriglobales; family Acidobacteriaceae; genus Telmatobacter. Next base: position 2,833,641 of record OY970305.1, on the reverse strand, counting down.
TCTTGACGCCGAGCGCAGCGGCGGCCTGGCGCAGGGCCTGCTCAAGGGCTTCGTGGTCAAAAGAGCTTGGGGCCAGGACCTGCCGGGCGTGCTGGAGAATTCGGATTGCGAGGGCGGCATCGCCCTTTTGCGGGATCAGGTCGGCGGGGTCATACGGCGGGAGTTGGTCGACGAAAAAGAAGTCGGCGGCGGAGACGGCATCGCGCAAGTAGGTGATGCGCTCGCGGATGAGCGGGGTGACGGCGAGCAGCTTCTCCGGCGGGGGATTGAGGCCGGCAGCCTCGAAGAAGGGCTGGAGCTGGGGGCTGAGCTCGTCGACGGGCAAGGCGCGAATATACTCGGCGTTGAACCAGGCCAGCTTGTCGTTGTCGAAGACGGCGTTGGACTTGGAAATGCCTTCGAGCGAGAATAACTGGATCAGCTCTTCGGAGGGAAAAATCTCGCGGTCCTTGCCGTTGGCGTCCTTGATATTGCCGGGGGACCAGCCAAGCAGCGAAAGAAAGTTGCGGAAGGCCTCGGGCACAATACCCATCTCTTTGTACGCCATCACGCTGGTCGCGCCGTGGCGCTTGCTGAGCCGCGTCTTGTCCGGCCCCAGAATCAGCGGCACGTGCGCAAACACGGGCAGCTCCATACCCAGCGCGCGATATTGCAGCACCTGCTTGGGCGTGTTGGAAATGTGGTCGGCGCCGCGAATGATGTGCGTCAGGCGCATGTCGATGTCGTCGGCCACCACGCTCAGGTGATAGGTCGGGATCCCGATCGGAGCGCAGCAGGACAAAGTCCTCGATCTCGGCGTTCTGGAACTCGATCCTGCCGCAGACCGCGTCATCAAATCCCGTCGCTCCGCCTTCGGGCACGGCGAACCGGATCGCCGCCGGCTCGCCCGCGTCCAATCTCGCCTGCGCTTCCTCTTTCGCAATCCGCCGGCAGAGGCGGTCGTACATCGGCGGCCGGCCGGCAGCGGCAGCCTCCTTGCGGCGCTGTTCAACTTCGTCTTTCGTGCAGAAGCAGGGATAGGCGTGGCCGCCGGCGACGATTTTGGCCGCGGTGGCCTTGTAGAGTTCGAGCCGCTGCGACTGGAAGTACGGCCCCTCGTCCCAATCCAGGCCCAGCCAGCGCATCCCTTCCAGAATGCCTTCGACCATCGCCTCCGAGGAGCGCTCGAAGTCGGTGTCCTCGATGCGCAAGATCAGTATTCCGCCGGTGTGGCGCGCAAAGAGCCAGTTGAACAGGGCCGTGCGCGCGCCGCCCACGTGCAGGTAGCCGGTGGGCGAGGGCGCAAATCGCACGCGAGGAGTTATTGCGGCTGAGGGAGTCGAATCAGGCATCGTGTCAGTTGTTTTCTATTCACGATGCTAGCATCCTCCGCGCTTGCCGGCTGCCACGGACCGGCTCAGGACTGGGGCGGCTGCGGCGGCGCGGGCGGTATTGGCGGCCATCCGGGCTGCGGCACGGGCATCACCCTCCACTCCGCGAAGGCCAGCACGTAGATCAGAACCAGGTTGCCCAGCGGAATGATGTTCAGCAGCGAGAGCCAGGGAGAAAAACCCGCCTTCTTGCAGATGAACCAGAAGGGCACGATCACGATGGCCAGGACCACGATGATAATGATGGGCACGATTCCCAGCAGGGCCACGACCATTTTCCGTGCCAGTTCGGGATCGGGCGGGTTTTGCATCAGAAGGAATGCGAGGTGCATGAATGGCCCTCCAAAGTCGAGATGGAAGCTCCCCGCCACGGTACGGCCAATCACCGGAAACTGCAACCAAAATCGTGGCGAATGGCGCTTCTTGAAGACGCAATCCTTCCACGATTTGCGCTTTTCAGCCTGCGCGACAAATAGCGGCGAAGATCACGCGACCCTCACTTCGATCGCCAGGATCCGCCCACCGAAGCCCGCTCGATGATTCCGGGCCTCTGTCCTACGTAATGTCCTCGGTGTCGTAGACCGGCGCGATGCGCTTCTTCGGCACGCCATGCACCGAGCTCAGCAGGTCATCGACCACGTCTTCCAGCTGGCGCTGGCTTTCGATCACGGCGCTCATCATCTTCAGCTCTTCCGGTTCCACCACGCGCTCCAGCAGAACCACGGCGTGGCACTGGGCCACGTGATCCAGGCCCAGGCCCTCGGGCGTCTTGGCCTTGATGCTCACCTGGCCCATGGCGATACCCAGCAGGTCGGCGACCCGCGCGCGCATCTCCCCGGCGACGGGGCCGATCTTGGGCGCGGCCAGCACCAGCGTGGTGTCCACGTTCACAATGCGGTAGCCGGCGTTCTGCAGCTCTTCCATGGCCAGGTTCAGAAAGATGGCCGAGTCGGCGTCTTTCCAGCGCGGATCGCCCGGCGGGAAAAAGCTGCCGATGTCCCCGGCGGCCACCGCGCCCAGCAGCGCATCGGTAATCGCATGCAGCAGCACGTCGCCGTCGGAGTGGCCGGCCAGGCCCTCCGGGTGGTCGAGCGTCAGTCCGCCAATGCGCAGCGGTACACCGGGCTTGAAAGCATGCGAGTCCCAGCCAAATCCGATCCGTGTGTCCATGGTCTCCGTGCCTATTCTTATGACTTAGCCGGCCGCTCTGTCCGTTTCCGAGGGGAACCGGAGTCAGCGGGCCCGCTGGCGCAGGTAAAACTCAGCCAACTCCAGGTCGCCCGGCTGGGTAATCTTCAGATTAACCTGAGAGCCGTGCACCACGGCGACCGGCAGGCCGGCGCGCTCCACCAGCGAGGCTTCGTCGGTGCCCACAAAGCCGTCCGCTGCGGCCTCGGCAAAGGCACGCCGCAAGAGGCCGCAGCGAAATCCCTGCGGCGTCTGCGCCAGCACCACAAATTCGCGCGGAATGGTAGCCGTAATCAGCGCCCCGTGTGCCGTTCGCTCCACCTGCTTGATGGTGTCCACGGCCGGCATGCCCACGATGGCCGCCCCGTACTCCAGAACCGCATGAATGGTGCGTTCGATGGTGGCCGCGTCGATCAGCGGACGCACCGCGTCATGGATCAGCACGATGTCGTCCGGATCAGCGGGCAGAGCGGCCAGCGCGTGCGCCACCGACTCCTGCCGGCTGTCGCCGCCCACCACCACATGCACCTGTCCGCCAAAGCCGTACTCGGCCACCTGCGCCTTGACCCGCTCCACCTCGGTCTTGCGCACCGCCACGTACATCGCCGTCATCCCATGCACCGCGGCAAAGGCGCGCAGGGAATGAATCAGGATGGGAACCCCGTCCAGCGAGAGAAACTGCTTGGGCGGGGTCCCCGGCGACGAGTCCTTGTCGCCGGGATGCTTGGGCTGCGCCCCGGCCATCCGCGTGCCCAGCCCCGCGGCGGGAAGAATCGCAAATACTTGCATAACTGGTGGAGTATACATCGAGCCGGGCCTTGAGGCTGTATCCGCCGCGGTGCGCTCCCCCCGGGGAGCTATCATCCTCTGGTGCGCGCTCCGCTCTCCTCACGGCTCTCCCTCGACACCACGCTGCTCAGGCCCGGCCTGCGCCTGGCGGTGGGCGTGTCCGGCGGCGCCGATTCCGTCGCCCTGCTGCGCGCCCTGGCCGAGCGCGCCGGGGAACTGGGCCTGGTGCTCCACGCCGCCCACCTCCACCACGGCCTGCGCGGCGCCGAGGCCGATGCCGATCTGGCCTTTGCCCGCGCGCTGGCCGCCGAGCTGAACCTGCCCTTCCACGAGGCGCGCGTCGACACGGCCGCCGAGGCGCAGGCTGACTCCGTCGCGGGCAAGCCCGCCGAAACCATCGAAGAAGCAGCCCGCCGTCTGCGCTATTGCTGGTTCCGGCAGCTCATGGCCGCCGGCGAGGTCGATGCCGTCGCCACCGCCCACACCCTGGACGATCAGGCCGAGACCGTTCTGGCCAAATTTCTGCGTGGCGCCTGGACCGAGGGGCTGTCCGGCATTCATCCCGTGATCGAGTTTCCCGAGGGCCGCATCCTCCGTCCGCTGCTGGCCGCCACGCGCTCCGACGTCGAGGCCTACCTGGGCGCACTGGGCCAAAGCTGGCGCGAGGACTCCTCCAACCGCCACCTGACCTTTACCCGCAACCGCATCCGCCACGAGTTGCTTCCCCTTCTGGAGACCTGGAACCCGCGCCTGCGCCCGCATCTGGCCCAGATGGCCGAGCTGGCCCGCGACGAGGAAGCCTGGTGGCAGGCCGAGCTGGCCCGCCTGGCCCCGCAGCTGATTCTGCCCGGCCGCCCGGTGCGCGGAGGAGGCCGCACCGCCGCCGGTCCGGCGCCCTGCCTGTCGCTGGACGTCACCCGCCTGGCAGCGCTGGCTCCGGCGTTGCAGCGGCGGCTGCTGCGCCACGCGGCCGGGCAATTGGGCGCCGCTCCCGACTTCGTCTCCACCGAGGCTTTGCGCGCTCTCGCGATCAGCGGCCGGGCCGGACAGAAGCGCGAACTGGCCCAGGGCCTCTGCGCTGAGCGAACCCACCGCGAACTGCGGCTGACGGCGACTGCGGCCGGGGAGGGCGCAGCGGAGGCCGTTCCCGAGTACAGTGGGCTGATTCCCTGCGAAATCGTGGCATCAGCCTTCGGCCTGCGGCTGCGAATCGAAAGCGCTGCTGCTTTGCGGGCGGAGGGTGGCGTCGCAAGGCAGGTGCTGCTGCGTCCCTGGAAGCCCGGCGACCGGGTCAGGCTGCGCCACTCCGGCGGCCCGCGCAAGGTGAAGGAAGTCCTTGAGCGTCTGCGGATTACGGGCGAAAACCGGGCGCTTTGGCCGGTCCTCGAGCTGGACGGCCGCATCGTCTGGATGCGGGGCGTGGAACTGGAGCCGGAGCCGGGAATCGAGCTTCATGCAACCCCCCTGGAAGAGACCAGCGCGAACCCTTCCGCGGGCGAGGCTTCCGCAAAAAGTTGACACTTTAGATTCCGCCTCCAGCCTTCGGCGCAGTCATGTCCCTCGAAACTCCCGGGCAGCCCAGGATGTGCGCGTCCTGATTCCAGCGGCACTGTGCCGGAGAGTCTCTGCAACCGCACGCAGCGGCAAGCGGACGGAGAGGTGGCCCAGAAATCAATTGACAAGGATAGGCCCTCGCGTGTTTTTTTTAGGATACGTAAAGATGCGCTGAAGCCTCCCAAGATCAACTGCATACCAAGGGAGCCCTCCGGAAAGCAGGAGAATGCCTGCGCGGAGCCCTGACAATGAAATCCAAATTCCACAACGCCCCACAAACTGAAAAGGAGCGGTGATGCAAGATCAGAGCGCACGACGAAATGGTTTCGGTCAATTGAGAAGGAATAACGACGCAGCCGGCGATACAGCATCGACCCACCGTTTCATCCCCCATCTGAAATTGGCTTTTCTTTTGGCCGCGCTCTCCACCAGTGCGCTTGTCGGATGTGGCGGCAGCAGCACACGGAGCTTTACGCTCGACGTCGCTCCAACCTCCATTTCAATCGTTGCGGGCGGGCCTGCGCAGTCATTGACCGTTGTTGCTACGCCGGTGAATGGATTTAAAGGCACGGTCTCGGTTGCGCTCGGCTCGCTGCCGGCAGGCGTTACCGCATCGCCGTCCACTCTTTCTCTTGCTCCAGGCAAGCTTGGACAGTTCACCCTGACCGCATCTTCCAGCGCCGCGGCGGGCACCACCACCGTCACTCTCACGGCAACCTCCGGCTCAGTGTCGCAGAAGGCAACTTCGGCGGTCACCGTCTCCCCGGTGCCCCCCGACACGACCTCGGCAACGTTGAGCACGCCCTTCTTTAACTTCGGCAACAATCTGGTCAACAATGCGGTGACCCAGACAGTGGCGGTCGTCACCAACACCGGGCCGAATCCCTTGGCGATGAGCCCGGCACTGTCTGGAGACGCAAGTTACTCGATTGTGTCAGGCTCGTCCTGCGGCGCTACTCTCGCTCCGTCGGCGACCTGCGACATGGTCGTGAAATATGATCCGACCGTTCCATCGGCTCCGGCAACGCAGGACGCGGTCTTGAGCATGGGCTTTGGCAATGTGACCAGCGCCACGCAGCAAACTGTTGTGATCACCGGAGCATCGGCTGCGTTGTCCGCCGGGGTGGTGACGGCCACCAATAATCCGCAGGTCGCCCTGTACACCATGACGCTGCCCTTTCCGGGAAGCATTACCGTCAATTTCGGCACCACCACCAGTTACGGCCTCAAGACCTGGGCGCAATCCACAGATAGCCCCGGCGGGCAGGTCAGCATTTTTGTGGCCGGGATGCGGGCTACAACCACTTACCACATGGCCGCCACGGTGCAGTTTTCAAACGGCATCACGGCCACCGACACCGACCATACCTTCACCACCCAGGCGGTACCCGCGAGTATCCTGCACAACTTCACCGTCTCGACCACCGCGGGAATGACGCCTCAGCCGGGCCTGGAGATGCTGAACGGTTTGAACGCCCTCGCGGTCATCGACCTGTCCGGAAATATCTTGTGGACATATTCCTTCCCCGGCACTTCCAGCCAGAATGATATCCAGGGCGTCAAGATGCTCCCCAATGGGGATGTGGTCATGGCCTTTGCCCCTAACTCGGCCGTTCCCCTCGTGGGGCCGATCGACGGCAGCTACATTGTGGCCATTCGCGAAGTCAATCTGGCGGGAGACACGGTGCGGGAGGTTACGGTCAACGACCTTAATTCCGAACTGGCCACCGCCACTTGCGCCGAATGCCACGTCACGCTCGCGGATTTCCATCACGAAATCACGCCGCTGCCCAATGGCCATTGGCTGGTGCTGGCCAACACGCTCATGAATTTGTCGGCCACCAGCACGCCGGCTCTGACCAACGCGCCGGCGCAAGCCGTGCTGGGCGACGTGATTGTGGATCTGGACCAGAATCTGCGGCCCGTGTGGGCATGGAACGAATTCAATCATCTGGATCCGAACCGCCACCCCATGCAATTCCCGGACTGGACGCACACCAATGCCGTCATTTACTCCCCGGACGATGGAAATATCCTGGTTTCGATGCGCCATCAGAACTGGGTCGTCAAAGTGGGCTACGAGAACGGTACCGGCAACGGAAACATTCTCTGGCGCCTTGGCCAGGGCGGAGACTTCACGCTGGTCGGAGGAACGGATCCCACCGACTGGGAATATGCGCAGCACGGCCCCAGCTTTACCAGCGCCAACACCACCGGCGTCTTCTCCCTGGTTCTCATGGACAACGGGGATGACCGGATCTTTCCATCTGGAGTTACGTGCAGCACTACGGGAGGAACGCCGCCCTGTCTCTACTCGACGGTTCCGATCTTCCAGATTGATGAAACTGCGAAAATAGCCACCCTCACCTTTCATCAAATCGCGCCGACCGCCCTGTATAACCTGTGGGGCGGCAACGCCGAACAGCTCGCCAATGGGAATGTGGAGTATGACCTCTGCGGCGTAGGAGCCACCTACACGAATTCGTATCTGTTCGAGGTCACCCGCGAAGCAACTCCTAAAACTGTGTGGAGCCTGGTCTCGACCGGCGTGAGTTACTACCGCGCGTTCCGCATTCCAAGCCTTTACCCCGGCGTACAGTGGTAAGGCCTGGAGCTGCCTGATCGCGTGAGGGCGGATTCCGGCCTGTTCAGTCTCCTGGCCGGAATCCGCTCCATCAGCTTCGCATGGGAACTCCCCGCGCGGCAGCCGGACCCGCGAGGATCACCGGATGCCGCACAGGGAGGTTTCAGCGCCTCCGCGCCAGAGATGATTTTCGCCCCGGAAGCGCGCCGGAGATTGGGTCATCGCACGCGCCGGCCCTCTCGCGCGGAAACTCTTCCCGCTTAACCGCAACGCCTTCAACCTGCTCAGAAAAAGACAAATCCCGCAAGCTTGGCCGCATGGCAGGCGTCTCCAGCCCCGCCGTGACCTTGACGGGCATTCAGATAGTTCCAAGTTTCGCCGGCTTCGGAGTACAATTTGAGCTACTGCTCATCCCGGCGGGAAGCTGGAAGTGTCTCCCGTCGAACGAGCCCGCACTTTCTGTGACTTCACATGACGTTCGGGCGTCTAATGGATGATGTAGGCGGTGTCAGAGGCCTTTCAATGGTTTCTGCCCGCCGGGAAAGAGGAACCCTGGTGAATTCGACCGTCAAAACGATCATGTTCTGGGTCTTTATCCTCATTTGCCTGATGCTGCTTTGGGGTGTTGTGCAGCGCGGCGCAATGAACGGCAAAGACACGGAGGTCTCCTACTCCGATCTGCTGGACAAGATCGATGCGGGCCAGGTCCAGGATGTCACCATCCAGGGAACCGAGCTCCACGGCCACATGAAGGCCTCGCCGAAAGACGAGTTCCACACCACGATTCCGCAAAGCACCGATGTGTTGATCAAGGAACTGCACGATGCCAAGGTCTCCTTCACGTTGAAGGATGCGCAGAACAACGGCCTGCTGTTGCAGTTGCTGTTCAACGTGGGTCCGTTCGTCCTGCTCATCGGTTTCTGGTTCTTCATGATGAGGCAGATGCAGTCGGGCGGCAACAAGGCCATGTCGTTCGGCAAAAGCCGCGCGCGCCTGCTCTCCATGCAGCAGAAGAAGATCACCTTCAAGGAAGTGGCCGGCGTGGATGAGGCCAAGGAAGAGCTGAAGGAGATCATCGAGTATCTGAAGGAGCCGCAGAAGTTCCAGAAGCTCGGCGGCCGCATTCCCAAGGGCGTGCTGCTGGTCGGACCTCCGGGAACCGGCAAGACCCTGCTGGCGCGGGCCGTGGCCGGCGAGGCCAACGTGCCCTTCTTCTCCATCTCCGGCTCTGACTTCGTGGAGATGTTCGTCGGCGTTGGCGCAAGCCGCGTCCGCGACCTGTTCGAGCAGGGCAAGAAGAACGCTCCCTGCATCATCTTCATCGACGAAATTGACGCCGTGGGCCGCCATCGCGGCGCCGGCCTGGGCGGTGGACACGATGAGCGCGAGCAGACCCTGAATCAGCTGCTGGTTGAGATGGACGGATTCGAGTCCAACGACGGCGTCATTCTCGTCGCCGCCACCAACCGCCCTGACGTGCTGGACCCCGCGCTGCTGCGCCCCGGACGCTTCGACCGCCGCGTGGTGGTGGGCCTGCCCGATGTCCGCGGTCGCGAGGAAATCCTCCGCGTGCACGTCAAGAAGGTTCCGGTCTCCGACGACACCAATCTGAATGTTTTGGCCCGCGGCACGCCGGGCTTCTCCGGCGCCGACCTGGCCAACATGGTCAACGAGGCCGCGCTGAATGCCGCCCGCATGAACCGCAAGCAAGTCACCATGTACGACTTCGAACTGGCCAAGGACAAGGTGCTCATGGGCGCCGAGCGCAAGTCCATGCTGCTCACCGACGAGGAGAAGCGGGTCACCGCCTATCACGAGGCGGGCCACGCCCTGGTGTCGTTCCGCCACGTGCACTCGGACCCCATTCACAAGGTCACCATCATCCCCCGCGGCATGGCCCTGGGCGTCACCATCTTCCTGCCCGGTGACCGGCACAACTACACCCGCGAGTACCTCGAAGCGCGGCTGGCCACGGCTTACGGCGGCCGGGTGGCCGAGGAGATCTTCCTCAACCAGATGTCCACCGGCGCGGGCAGCGATATTGAAGCCGCCACCGATCTGGCCCGGCGCATGGTCTGCGAATACGGCATGAGCCGCCTCGGCCCGCTCACCTTCGGCAAGAAGGAGGAGCAGATCTTCCTGGGCCGCGAGATCGCCCAGCACCGCGACTTCTCTGAAGAAACTGCCCGGCAGATCGATCTCGAAGTGCGCCGCCTGATCGACGAGGCCTACCAGTCGGCCCATTCGATTGTGGAGTCGCACGCTGACGCGATGCACCGCATCGCCGCGGCCCTGCTGGAGCGCGAGACCATCGACGCCGAAGAGGTGAGGATGCTGATCGAGGGCCAGGAATTGCCCCCGCTCCGCTCCGCTTTGGCTTCACCCAGCGACACCGGCGGCGGCACGCAGCAGGTGCTCAAGCCGGAAAGCCGCGGCGGCCCCAACTACCCCGAGGGTTCGCCTTCTCCGGCATAATTGCCGTTCATTCATGCAGAAACACAAAAGGGCTGCTCCTCTCGGAGCGGCCCTTTTGTGTCGCGCGCCGGCGCTGGAGATGTGCGGCCGGCACGCCCTTGCAGCAGGGAACCGCGTGGGCGGCGCCTGTCGCGGCCCGCTTCTCAGAACACCTTGTAGCCGATGCCCACACTCACCCCGTACGGGTGCATCTGGGCGTTCTGGGCCGCGTACCAACTGGGCCACTGCTGGTACTCGAAGTCGACGGCGCGCAGGCTGAGCCGCTTGGTCCACCGGATGTCCACACCGCCGCCGTAAGCGATGTCTGAGCAGCGGCAGGTCGCTTCGCTGTATTCAAAGTTCATGTTTCCGAAGCCGACCAGCACCTTGGCGTACGGAGTGAACCGCCCAAACTGGTGGATGGGAACGCGCGGCCCGATCAGGTAGCTGTCTTGGTGGATCTTCTCGAACTGGTTGAAGCGCAGCCAGCGGCCCTCGGCCTCCAGCTGAACCCAGCGATTGAACTTCACGTCCACATAGGCGCCCAGGCCATACAGACGCCGCGGGCTGGTTGCGGCCACCCCTCCCCCGGCGTAGTCGGGCTGAAACGCTGAGCCCATGCCACCGGCGGTCAGCGAGAGTTGACTTCTGGTGGCGGAAGGAACAACCTGCGCCCGGGCGGTCAGGCCCCCGGCGCCAAGCAGGCAGGCAAACAAAACAACGGCAAGGTTTCTCATGGGCACAGAGTTCGTCCAGTTCTGGTTAAGCTTCATGCGCGTCGGTGTCGTTCGAGACTGAGTCGTGCGGCTCAAGCCGGAGCGCGACGCGCTCCACACTCCGGCTTGAGCCGCACGGGCAGTTTCATCGCTGGCCAGGCGCGGCCGCCGAGGGTGGTTGGGTTGCCGGAGGCTGATCGCCGCCCGCAGGCTGAGCCGCCGGGGCGGCGGCCGGTGGTGCCGGAGCCGCCGGCGGGTTCGCATGCGCGGCGTCAAAGCGCTGCAGCTTGAAGTAGATCGGCGTCACCTCCAGCGGCATCTTGTCCCGCGGGTTCATGGGCGCGTAGCGCTTGGCGTTCAGCATGTGCACCGTGTCGTCCCAGGGGTCGATCTTGAGCCAGCTTCCCAACGGCAGCGCGGGAAGCTGCGCCAGGTCGTCCCAATCGATTCTGGGCGCCATGCCGGCCAGCTCGCCCATCCACGGCGTTCCGTCGGTCTTCAGCATCGAGTCGCCCAGCTTGGGCGTATTCAGAGCCTTCAGAACCTTGCCGCGATCCGCCAACTGCTCCCAGTACAGGCCCGCGCTGGGCAGCTTGTCCTTGTACATTGAGGCTTCGAGATATACCATCGCCTGTTTGGACGCGCTCACGTCGTCCGCATCCGAGTGGTACATGTCGATGCGCTGGAAGGTGGCCTCGTCGGGAAACATCAGCCGGTCGTTGAAGGCGTAGCGGGTGTCGATGTGGTGGCCCAGCGCCACGTGGGCCAGTTCAAGGGCCACCACCGAGGCGATGGATTCTTCATTCGGCAGGGTGTCGAGCAGTCCCCGGCTGATCAGAATCGTGTTGCCCACCGTGGTGGCCTCGACGGTCGTGGTCATCAGCACGCGGCAATGCACGGGAGTGGAAAACGCAAGATTGTTGGGCACCGCCAGATTGATGACAATCTGGTCCAGCACCTGGTTCTCATAGCCGCCAGGGGTCAGCGGGGCCACCAGCCCGGCCTGCTCCAGCCGGTCGATCACGTTATTCTCCGCCTGCGTCACCCACTCGCGCGTGGCCTGCAGCGGGCTCACGTCCTGAGAGTCGTCGCTCTTGTCCACCGCGTCTTCGACCTTCATGCTGACGTTTTCGCTCTCCCGGGTGGGCAGCTTGAGCGAGTAGCCCCAGAAGTGAGTCTGGGCCTTCAGGCCCACCGACTTCGTGCCTTCCTCCCGGTTTGTCTCCTCCACGTAGATGGCCACCGGCAGCCAGACTCCCGGCTGAAGGTTCATGCGCCAGCTGTCGAAATGGAAGTAGTAGCGCGCGTCGTCTTCCGAGCGCGGGCCCGTGTAAGTGCCGTTGAAGCGCACCACGTTGCCGTCCTCGTCCTCGATCCAGATCCGCCCGTAAAAGCGGCCCATGCCGGAGACTTTGGGATGAACATCGAAGACCCAGGTGCGGACCACCCCCAGGAACTCCCGGCGCACATAGCTGAAGACGTAGTGTTGCTGGTCAAACCCGGTGGGGTCCAGAAACATCATCTCCATAAAGCCGGTGGGGTTGTAAGTGAACCGCCGGTCCAGACCCAGCGCCTTGGTCAGCCCGGTAATGGCCCCGAACGACCCCTTGAAGAACCCCTGCTTGGCCTGCAGTCGGGGCGCATACGACTTGTCGAAGAACGCCTTGCGAAAGTCCACCCGGCTCAGCATGTACTGGTCGCCGACCGGCACCTCGTAGAGTTTCTGGTCGGGCCGGGTGTTCTGAATGTAGGTCTCCACCAGGGGCGTGCGCTCCTCGATGTTCCTGATCAGCACCTTCTCCTGGGCGATGGCCTTCTGCACCAGTGCGCCCTGCTCAGGGGTGAGTGGGCGCGTCGGCCCGAACTGCGGCGTCTTCTTCGCCCAGGCGCAGGACACACCCAAAGTCAGGATGAGGAAGGTGAGGGAGAACTTCCGAAACGTCATTGCAGGCTCCTAGGGGGGGTTCTTCTTGTCATGCTGCGGCTGTTCAAGCCATGAGGACAAATCAAGGCTAACCGACGCCGCTGTCTTGAGGTTGGTGGTGCGTCTATGCCAGTTGAAACGTAATGGTGATGTTGGTCGTCAAGTCGATTGCCTGCCCGTCCCGGGTCGCGGGGCGGAAGCGGATCTGCTGCGCCACCCGGCGCGCTTCCTCGTCGAGCCCGTGGCCCAGTCCATGCAACACGCCGTCCACCACCACCCGCCCCCTGGCCGTAAAGGTGACGCGCAGGATCACATCTCCCTGCACCTTCAGATCCCGGGCCTCGCTGGTGTACTGCACCGGCGGCTTGGACAGCACCTCAAGATTGGTGGAAGCGGGAACCGCATGCATCATCGGAGCGGCTGCCACCGTCGTCATGCGGGGAATGCCGGCCGAGACCACCCGGCCTCCCTGATATGCGCTCGATGTGCCCGTGCCGCCCGGAATGCCGGCCGAAGCCACCCGGCCCACCACCCCGGCGTTGGAGCCGGAGCGGGTTCCGTTGCCGAGGCCGGTGGACCCCACCACTCCCCTCGGCGCGCCCGCCGCGCCGTTCATGCCGCCATACGGGTTGCCGATGGCCGCGATCGTGGCCGGTCTCGTGGCATTGGGATTGGGCGTGACGCCATGCATTTCGCCCAGGTGGACAGCCGCCGTCGAGGGCCTGATCTGGGGCTCCAGCGCCGGCGCCGCCGCAGTCAGCGCGGCCTTGGGCTGCGGAGCCAGAATGATCGAGGGCCGGGGCGCCTTGATCGTCGGCAAGGTCACCTTGGCTTCCATCTCAATCGGCTTCAGAGCCGGCTTCGGCTCCATCCGGGGAATGTTGATCCGGGGCGCTTCCAGCTTCACCTCGGCCGGTTTGGGCGGCGGCGGCAGCTTCGGTGGCGGCGGCAGTTTGACCTTCACCTCTGGCGGCGGCGTGGTGGGAAGAATCAGTTCCGTCTGCTCGTACCTGTGCTGCGCGATCACATGCCTGGCCATGATGCCGATATAGAGAATCACGGCCAGAATCATCATGTTGATGACGATGCTCGTGATGAACGATGCGGACATGCCCTCCGGCTCGGGGAGCAAGCCAAAACTGGTTCGTCCTGATGGGTAATTCGCCGGCATGTTTCTAATCCCTCAAGGTTGATGGCCATGGAAGCGGCGGGGTTTTCGCAGTCCGGGCCAGGAAAATCCTGGGAAGCGGCGCTGCGCCAATGCACATGCGCGTTACAGTTTTCAATCGTCCCCGGGGCTCCGGGCGCTTGTGAACATCCTCGAACCGCGGGAAGCAGAACGGCAAGCGGATTTCCGTGACTGCGGGTCCATCGGGTCCGTATTGAATCTCGTCTTTCGCTGCGGTCCCGGTAAGGGAAAGGCTCACTGTGCCTCGCCGGGCCGCCAGGCTCCGTGCAGACTGCTCATGAGTTCTACGAATGCGGGGAAAAGAAGTCGGCGCCATGCGATCGAAGTCAGGTCTCGAAAAACCAGCCCGCCAGCACTCCGGCCTTGCCGTGGGGCGCGCCGCGCGAGACGGTTCTTCTGTCACACATACATACCCCGGACATCCAGGCGCTCCCATCTCCGTCCAAGGCGCCAAAGCAAAGGCTCCGGCAATTCCACGCTTTGGAAGGAGCGGGACCTCGTGCCCGGATGTCTCGGCATCGGTTTGCAAGGCGGTTCACCTTGCGCGCGAGGAGCACGCGGAGCACTCAGAGGCTGCCGCCTGACCGGCGGTCTGGGCTTTGAATCGCATGTGCCATCCATGCCTTGCCTGCTGTAATAGACTTACGGTAAACCAAAGTGTTCGTGAAAGGACAGTATTTTTGTGAAGATATTGGTTACCGGCGGTGCGGGGTATATAGGTGGTACAGTCGCAGGTTTGCTGGCCGCCCAAGGCCACCAGGCCGTCGTATTTGACAACCTGAGTCACAGCAGGCGCGACCTGCTGCCTGCGGGCGTGGAGTTTGTGCAAGGGGAGCTGGCCGACCGGCCCGCGATTGAAAACCTTTTCATCGCCGCAAAAGAACAAAACCAGCCCTTCCACAGCGTCCTCCACTTTGCCGCCCTCATCGAGGCCGGCGAATCCATGGTCCGCCCGGAGATCTACTTCCGCAACAACACCGCCTCCACCCTCGCCCTGCTCGAAGCGATGCTGGCCCATGGACCCCGCCGCCTGGTCTTCTCTTCCACTGCCGCCGTCTACGGCGAGCCCGAATCCGTGCCCATTCTCGAGGACGCGCGCCTCCAGCCCTCCAATGTCTATGGCGAGTCCAAGCTGATGGTCGAGCGCATGCTCCAGTGGTTCCACCGCATCCACGGCCTCCGTTACGCCTCCCTGCGCTACTTCAACGTGGCCGGCGCCCCCGAAGGACCCCAGGGCGTCACCCGCGGCGAGGCGCACGAGCCCGAGTCCCACCTGATTCCCCTCATTCTCGACGTCGCCCTGGGCCGCCGCCCGTCCATCCGCATCTACGGCGACGACTACCCCACCCCCGACGGCACCTGCATCCGCGACTACATCCACGTCTCCGACCTGGCCGACGCCCACCTGCTGGCTCTCCATGCTCTTGAGACTCATGACCGGCTCATCCTCAACCTAGGCAACGGCCGCGGCTTCAGCGTGCGCGAGGTCATCGAATCGGCCCGCCGCGTCACCGGCCACCCCATCCCGGCCGAGGTCCAGCCCCGCCGCCCCGGCGACCCCGCCTCGCTCGTTGCCAGCTCCGAGAAGGCCATTCGCGAGCTGGGCTGGAAGCCGCGCTACACCCAGCTGGACGACATCGTCCGCACTGCCTGGATCTGGCATCGCAAGCGCTACCAGGCCTGATTCAGGTCTGATTCGGTTCTGGTTCAGTTCTTGATTCATCCCGCACGGGGTGCGCGGTCTCCGCCGCCGCCCCATGGTCTCCGCCGCCCCCGCCGGATCGGCCTCATCAATACGTTTCGCGGGTTGATGCCGGGCGTGGTTTTAGAAGTCGGCGGCAATCGTCTGCGCCCATTCCATCGCGCTCCGTTGCGACTCCGCGATGAATTCTTCCGGAATATCCAGCCGTGCGCACCCTCGGACGACCACCTTCCACGCGCCGGCTTCGACAGCCTGCAGAAGCTCATAGACCGGAGACAGGCGGCCCCTGTTCTCCAGCAGCAGCGTCTTGGTCTCGACGTCCACCGGCAGGCCCTCCAGCATCCTGCCCATGGGAATCTCCAGAATTGTATCCATCAGGGACAGCAAACCGAGAAGAAACATGTCCACGTCGCCGTGCTCGACCTTCTTCCCAATCAATTCGAAGAAGCGGGCGCGAATCAGCGCGGAAAGCAGCAGATCCGAGGGCCGGTTCTGCGACATATCGAACATCACGGCCAGCCGGCACCAGCGGCGAAACTCGTCATCGCCGAGAATCGTCAGCGCCTGACGCACCGAGTGGATTTCCCCGCGAAATCCGAAAGCGGCGGAGTTCAGATAGCGCAGCAGGCGGTAAAACAGCGTCGCGTCGCGCTTCAGGATGTCTTCCACTTCCTGCCAGTTCAGCACCGGCCGCGAAACGGCCTGCAGCAATTGCAGGTAGGTGGTCTGGTTCGACGACACTCCCCGCACATGCATCTTCTCCGGCTTGCGAAAGAAATATCCCTGAAAGTACTGAAACCCCGCGCTGCGCGTGGTCTCAAAGTCTTCCCGCGTCTCCACGTCCTCGGCCAGCATGCGCGCGCTTCGGCCGCGGTAATGAGCGGCGAGTTTGGCCGCGTCGTCCAGAGATGTCCGCGTGATGTCCACTTTGATAAAGTCGGCGAGGTCGGCCAGAGACTCCCGCGGGTCGTCCACGACGAAATTGCCGAGTGCGATTCTGTAGCCGGAATCCTTCAAATGCTGGCACGCCTGGCGAATGTCGGCGTCCGGCGTAATCGTTTCCGGTATCTCCGCAACCACCTTTTCCGGCTGAAGCAGGGTCAGGTACTTCTCCACCAGGATGTCGCGCGCGCAGCTGATGAAGGCCATGCGGTTATCGCACAGCGTGTTCAAGCCGAGCAGGCTCAACTCATCGATGGCGGCGCGGCTTGCGTCGTTCAGGTCGGCCCTTGAAAAATAGCTCTTGACTCCCTCGCGAAACAACAGCTTGTATCCAACGACTTTTTGATGCCCGGTGAGAATGGGTTGGCGCGCCGCGTAGCGAACTGGCCCCACATCGTCCTTATTGGAATAGATGGCCATGATTCTTCTCCGAAAAACAGAATGGGACCAGGTGGAAGTACGCCTCGGGCGCGACAACCGATACGCCGCCGAGTCCGGCCGCTCGCCCGCATCCTCTCTTGCAGTTCTTGCACGTCTTGCAGGCGGCCGCTCCGCAAGTTCTCGAGGCCGGTCGCGAGGAGGATACAAACCACGATGTGATTATCGGCGCGAAGGTAATAATGAACCATGTTATCGCGGGGATCGGCAAGGCGCGCGGAATCTGCTTTCGAGGCGGGGCGGGCTTGACCATTTCGGGAAACCACTTTCCGCGATCTGACCGGCTGGCGGTCGCTTGCAGACCCCCGCATGCGCCGCTTTTCTCCCCTCACTTGCCGGTTGTGCGTCTATCCCGTTAAAGTGACACGCACACGCAACGCACAGGCGCGCGCCGTCTCTCCGGCTCCTCGCCGCAAGCACTTGCTTTTTCTTTCCCAACGAGGACTTTTTTCATGTCGTCCACGCCCCATCCTGCCGGTCCCCAATCCGTCTCCGCCAATCAGGATCTCGACTCCACCCTGCGCGAGGACCGCGTCTTTCCCCCGCCCCCGGAGTTCAGCCGCCTCGCCCACATCCAGAGCCTGGAGCAGTACGAGACCCTCTACAAGCGGTCCATCCAGGACCCCGAAGGCTTCTGGGCCGGCGTCGCAAAAGACCTGCACTGGTTCCAGCCGTGGGATAAGGTCCTTGAATGGAATCTTCCGCAGGCTCAATGGTTTGTGGGCGGAAAGCTGAACCTCAGCTTTAACTGTCTGGACCGCCATCTGGACGGCCCGCGCCGCCACAAGACCGCGCTCATCTGGGAAGGCGAGCCGGGCGAAATCCGCCGCCTCACCTACGCCGAACTGCACGCTGAAGTGCAGAAGTTCGCCAACGCGCTCAAGGCCCTCGGCATCCAGAAAGGCGACCGCGTGGCCGTGTACATGGGCATGACGCCGGAGCTGGCCATCGCGCTGCTGGCCTGCGCCCGCATCGGCGCCGTCCACTCCGTCATCTTCGGCGGATTCGCCGCCAACGCCATCGCCGACCGCGTCAACGACTCAGCCTGCGTCGCCGTCCTCACCCAGGACTCGAGCTACCGCCGCGGCGGCGAAATCAAACTCAAGCAGACCGTGGACGAAGCCATGGCCGCCTGCCCCACCGTCAAGCATGTGGTGGTCTATCGGCGCACCGGCAGCCCCGTCAAAATGGTCCAGGGCCGCGACCACTGGTGGCATGAGCTGGTGGCCGCCGCTCCGCCCGACTGTCTGGCCGAGCCGCTCGATTCCGAAGACCCGCTCTACATCCTCTACACCTCCGGCACCACCGGCAAGCCCAAGGGGCTGGTCCACACCACCGGCGGCTACGCCGTCCAGACCTACATCACCAGCAAATACGTCTTCGACCTGCGCGAGGAGGACGTCTACTGGTGTACAGCCGACATCGGCTGGGTCACCGGCCACTCCTACGTGGTCTACGGGCCGCTGCAAAACGGCACCACTGTTCTCATGTACGAGGGCGCCCCCAACTGGCCCGACTTCTCCCGCTTCTGGAAGATCGTCGACGACCACCATGTCACCATCTTCTACACCGCGCCCACCGCCATCCGCGCCTTCATGAAGTGGGGCGATCAGCACGTCGAGAAGCACAAGCTGGACTCGCTGCGCCTGCTCGGCACCGTCGGAGAACCCATCAACCCCGAAGCGTGGATGTGGTATCGCGAAAAGATCGGCCACAACCGCTGCCCTATCGTCGATACCTGGTGGCAGACCGAAACCGGCGCCATCCTCATCGCGCCCATCCCCGGCGCCGTGTCGGCCAAGCCGGGCTCGGCCACACGCCCCTTTTTCGGCATCCAGCCGGAGGTGGTCAACAAGGCCGGTGAGCCGGTGCCGGCCGGCAGCGGCGGTCTGCTGGTGATTCGCAAGCCCTGGCCCGCCATGGCGCGCACCATTCATGGCGACCCCGAGCGCTACCGGCAGACCTATTGGAGCGACGTGCCGGGCAGCTACTTTACCGGCGACGGCGCGCGCATGGACGCCGACGGCTATTTCTGGCTGATGGGCCGGGTGGACGACGTCATCAACGTCAGCGGCCACCGCCTGGGCACCATGGAGGTCGAGTCGGCTCTGGTGGCCCACCCCAAAGTGGCCGAGGCCGCCGTCGTGGGCCGCCCCGATGCACTGAAAGGCCAGGCCATCGCCGCCTTTGTTTCGCTGGAAAGCGGCCACCAGCCCAGCGATGAATTGAAGGAAGAACTGCGCCGGTGGGTCTCCAAAGAAATCGGCTCGCTGGCCCGCCCCGACGACATCCGCTTCACTGAGGCGCTGCCCAAAACCCGCAGCGGCAAGATCATGCGCCGCCTCCTGCGCGACCTCGCCACGCACGGCGAAATCAAGGGCGACACCACCACGCTCGAAGACTTCACCGTCATCGCCAAACTGCGCGAGGCGGAGGAGGGGTGAGCCGGGCTGGCAAGCCGGCTAATCCGGGTTGACAGCGGACCCGCCCGCTCCTACCCTCAAAGACATGGAAGTGCGCCTCAGCGTCGAGCAGGAAGTCGAACTCTCCCGCATGGCCGACCAGACCGGCAGGAGCGCGGATGAGTTGGCACGGGAGGCAGTCGACCGTTACCTGGCGGAAGAGTCCCGCTTCCGCGCCGCAGTGCAAGCCGGGCAGGACGCCGCTGCCCGTGGCGACTTCGTCCCCACCTCCGAAGTCTGGGCAAAAGTGGAGCGTGCGTTAAAAGCCTGAGACCCGCCGAGGCCCGAGTCAATGCAAGTACGATGGACGACCCCCACGGCGCAGGATCTTGAGGAAATCGCCCTTTACATCCAGAAAGACAGTGTTTCTGCGGCCCGAGCCGTAACCAGGACTCTGTTCGACGCCGCTAACTCCCTTGACCTCTTGCCCTCCCGGGGTAGAACGGGAAGAATCCCAGGTACCCGGGAGCTTGTGGTTCCTGGTTTGCCCTACATCGTTGTCTATCAGGTGACGGAAGCGGCGGTCCAAATCCTTCACATCTATCACGGCGCCCGCGACTGGCCGGCAGAACAATGATCCTCATCAGTGAAAAAGGCGGAAGCCGCAGCTTCCGCCTCTTTGCTTTTCTCCCGAAACCCTGTGCCTCAGAACTTGTACGCCACGCCGAGGGACGCACGCGCATTCCAGCGCATGTGCGGCGAATAGCCCGGCTGGTACGGGGTCAAGGTGAACGACGAGCCGATGTCGTCGCCATAAAGCCGCAAGGCCATGTGCGGCGTCAGTTTGTAGTCCATCCCAAGGCCCACGCCCCCGGCAAACGATTGGCTGGGCGAGATGGAAACGCCGCCTGTGTGCGCGGCGCCCAGCAGCGCATGAACGAAGATGCCGACGCGGTCATACAGCGGCGCATGCAGCACCGGGCCGACCAGATACAGATCCACAGTCGGATTGCCGACGTTGGCCGAGGTCACCGACCAGGCGTAATGGCCTCCGTCCGCGGTCACTCCGAAGTACTTTCCCCAGTTGCGGGTCAACGAGAGGCTCACGCCCTGCAGGCCGCTGCGCGACTGGTTCACCTGGTTGATGCTGGTGTATCCCCACCCGGCAAAAACCTCGTATTTATTCGAGGGCTCGGTCGTCTGGGCAGGGGCCTTCTCCGGGGCAATCTGGCAGTTGGCCGCCAGAGGCATAAGCGCGGCCGGAATCACGGCCAAAATCGAAAGCAGCAACTTTCTCTTCAATTTGAAACTCTCCTCAATGCTGTGCCGGGACTGCCCCGCCGCTTCCAGGACTTTCCCCTTGGAACGGGCGCCGTAACTCGAATCCGGTACGTGTATAGACTATCCTCTCTCCCCCTGTTCCAAGAAGTGCGCCGCCTGCTCGGCTTACCGCGGCTGCACCGTAACCGGCTCGGCCAGGCGCAGCAGCGCGCCGGAACGGTCAGTCACTGTGACGGCCGTTCCCAGGGGAAGGTAGCGGGCCAGCGCCTCGGGGCCTGCCCGATCCAGGTCCCAGGCACCCTCAATGGCCACCAGTGTGTATTCGCCAGGAGCCACATGCAGCAGCGAGAAGCTGCCGTCCGAGTCGGACTGGTCGCGGCGGACCAGCCCGTCAAAGGCCGCCAGGTTCCGCGGCGCCAGCACCACCAGCGCGCCGGCCAGCCCCTTGCCATTCTTGCGCGCAAAGCCCGCGATGCGCGTCTCGCCCAAAGTTACGGTGGCCGTGATCGCCAGCGGACGGTCGCCCACCGTGAACGCGCCCCCCGCGCGCTCCCGGCCATTCGCCGCGACCGAAAGAGTCGCCATCACCTGGCCTGCGCTCCATGCAGACAGTTCCCACTCGCCCGGCGGAACGCGCTCAAAACGAAACTGCCCCTTGAGCGCTCTCTCTTGCAGCGGGCTCAGTTGGAGCGGGCTGTCCATCAGGTAGAGAAGCACGTTGGCGTCTTCCGGCAGCGTTTGCCCGGGGGCCGCGCGAAGGGTGCCGGTCACAGCCACCGCGGGCGCGCCGGCCGTGGCGTCCACCTGCTGGCTGGCCGAGGCGTCCAGCTCTCCAATCCGCGGCGGGTCGCCCTGCACCAGCACGTAACGGCCAGGAGCCACGCCGGTCAGCTCCACGGTGCCTGTCTGCAGCGCATCCAGGAACCCGGCGCTTTCCGCCGACACTTCGGTCCCGAAGATCATCCGCCGCAGCTCCGGTCGGGCGATGCCTCCGCCCTGTTTGCGCGGCACTGCAATCGAAAGCCGCAACGCCGGAACCGCATGCAGGCTGATGTTCGCCTCTTCCCGGCTGCCTCCGGCCAGCACAATCGGCGTGGCCGCCGACTCGTCGGTCGTCGAATCGTAATAAGTGACCGGGTAGGCCACATCGAGCGCGGCATCCCGCTGGCTCGACGAGCCGCCTGCAGGATGCAGCGCGTACCAGGGCTCCGCCGTCACCGCCAGCGCATACTCGCCCGCGTCCAGATTGCCGAACTCGTAGGCGCCCGTGTCGTCCGTGGCGGCTGCGCCTGCTTCCGTGATGCTGTCCAGCGGCCCCCGCGCGCGCGCGAAGTCGCGGCCCATGCCGCGCGGCAGCCGGAACAGCAGCACCCGCGCGCTCTCCACCGGCTCGCCATCGTCCCCCGTCACCACTCCGCGTAACAGCGCGCCCGGCGTCAGCCGGAAGCGTAGATGCTCCGTGTCCTGATCCGGACCGGTCACAATGGCCGAGTTGAAGTCGTCGTGCTGGTCATAGAAGCCGGTCTGAAAACCACGCTTCGAGGCGGTCAGCTGATACTTGCCCGCCGCCAGTCCTGCCAGCGCAAAATGTCCTTCGCTGTCCGACACGACCGATGCCACGGTGTGGCTGTCGTCGATGGCCAGCACAGCCACCGTGGCCCGCGGCACCGGTTCGCCGCTCAATGCGTTCTCCAGTGTTCCGGCAATGCGATAAGGCCCCGTGGTCTGCGGCGGAGCCTGCACAGTTTGCGCGGGCGCAACCGCAATCGCCAGCAGCAGGGGCAGGCTTGCCAGCCGGCGCCAAGCCGTGCGGATCTCGGGATGGGCGGCATGCGGCATCAAGGTTCCGGCGCCTCCACCACCAGATTGCCACTGCTCCCCGGCGCAAGCGTGACCGCCTGCCCAGGGTGGGGCAGCGCCGCCAGCACGGCCGGGTTGCGGTACTCCAGCACCACGGACTGGTCGAAGGTATAGACGTGGTAGTCGCCCGGCGTCAGGCCCTCCAGCGTGACCGTTGAGCCGGTCGAGGGCCGAAGCGTCTGCGTCACCACATCGACCGTGGAGTCGAAGTCCGGAACCACATAGACGGTATAAAATGGCTCCTCTCCCGCGGCAAGCACGTCCAGCGAAGCGGGCAGGGTCAGCGTCAGGCGGGCGCAATCGTCGCGCAGGGTCAAGGCCACCGGCGCCGCGGGGCCGGCCAGGCCCATCGCCAGCGGTTCGCGGGCCAGGCTCGCGCCCCCGGCCGTCAGCGACCCCTCGCAAAGCCCCTTCTGCGCGATGCTGGTGCGCGCCCAGTAGACGCCCGGCGGCACGGAAGCTGTCTCCAGCGGGCCGGACGGCGGTCCCTGCGCCCAGGTGCTCACCAGGCCGTCGGCGAGCCATCCGCCAGTCTGGCTCAGGAAGATGAAAACCGGCGCGGCCCCTCCCTGCGGCAGCTGCGCGGAGGTGCGAATCAGCGACACCTGTACAGGGTTGCCGCGCGCGGGCGAGAGCGGGACGCGCAGCTTCGCGACCGCGTGGCCGGCCACTGAAAAATCCACCTGCCCGGAGAGGGACGCGGCTCCGAGGGCGGCGCTTGCGAGGTCATTCGCGGTGAGCCCGGCCGCCGCGCGCGACGCGGTCGCCGTGACCAGCAGCAAATAGCCTCCATCGGGCAGCATCGTCTGCACCGTGCGCGTTCCTTGATCGTATTGCGCGCCGTAAGGAAGCTGATGGCCCTGCGCGTCCATCACCAGCGCGGTGTAATTCATGCCCGCCCGCTCCCCATCGGTGCTCCGCCTTCCATCCGGAAAAGTGACCGTCGCCATCACCGTGTGAAACGGCTCCAGCGTCAGGAACAGATTGGCTTCCCTCTGTTCGCCGCCCGCCAGGCGCATCTTTGCCGCCCCGGCTAAATCGCGCGCGTCCGGATAAAACACGCTCGCATAGCCGCCGCGGGCCACATCGCCCGCGCTGCCCGCCGCCACCAGGTTTGTCGCCGGCTCGCTGTCCATGGCCGGCTCGCTGTACACCGCGTAAAGCCCGTCCGCCAGCCCGCCGAAACGATAGCTCCCCTCGCTGTTGGTCTTCGTCGTCGAGGCTGTCTGCCACGAGGCTCGCCCGTCCTGAATCGCACGCCGGAGCAGCGTCACGGCCATGCCCTCGGCCGGGTCGCCCGTGGAGAGCTGAATCTGGCCGTGGATGGCATTGACCGGCGTCATCGTGAAATTCACATCCGCCATCTGCGGGGCGACGATCACGTTGTGCGCGTAGTCGAACGATACCCACGTCGCCGCCGCAGCCAATTCGTTGGCCGCGTCCAGAAATCCGGGCTTGATGACTTCGAACTGCTGCGGGCCGACCGGCACGCCGGAGATCTCGAAGCGGCCGTCGCCGTCGGTCAGCGCGCCCGCGCGGGCGTCGCCGTCGATGCGCACCAGCGCATGCGGCAGCGGCTCGCCGCTGGCGGCGTTGCGCACCATGCCATGTACCGTCGCCAGCGGGCCGGCTGGAGCCAGCGCCGCCGCGGCCTGGTCAGGCTGCGGATTTGGATTCTGATCCGCCTCCTGGGCGGTCAACAGCGCCGGCAGAAACAGCGCAGCGAGAAACACGCCAGACCCAAGGCACAGAACGAATACAAGCCCGCGGAACACGCCGTCGCCGTCCTTCCGGGGAGCCATCATTTCTGTTTGCCGTTTCATGGGTTGTTCGAGTTTCCACTCCCCACTTTGACCGTTTGCGCCAGAGAAGGGAATCCAGAGGGGAAGGGAATCCGGCGCTGAAGCGAATCATTGCCGGCGGCGTCTGCGCGCTGGACCGAGTCCGCTCGACGCGCCGCTCAGTTGCCGGCCACTGGCAGCTTGCAGCAGTCGCCCGCACCGGCTGGCTCGTTGGCTCCGGCGTCCAGAGCGACCTTCCATGTGCCGTCCGGCTGCTTGCGCCAGATGGTGATGTAGCGGCCGGTCGTGACGATCGGATTCCCGCCGGCATCCTTGCTGCGCCCCTCGAAGTGGCCCCAGGTGTAGCCGATGTCGCCAGACGGCCCCAGCACCGCATCGGTCGGCGTCCAGGTGAGCTGATAGTCCTTGGGCGACCATTTAGCCGATTGGGCGATGGCCGCACGGCCCATCACCGGCGCCGCGCCGTTGCCCAGGGTCACGCCATCCTCGGCAAACCAGTCGGCAAATGCCGCCCCGCCGCGCTCGGCCACATCCTTGGCAAAACGCGCCTCCAGGTCGAACAGCAGCATCTTGCCCGGCTTTACGGTCGTGTCCACCAGCGGGTTGGGCGCGGAGGCGGGCGCACCCGGCTCCGGCAACTGGCCGCAGAGTGGCACAGCCGCTCCCAGCCCCAACACAAACAATCCCCAAACAGCCGCTCTTGAACCTCTGCGCACGTCTCCGTCCTCCTGTGGTGCCCCATGGCAATCCTACAACTCCGGGTTTCTGACGAAGGCCGGTTGACAAGGCCTTTTCTTCACAGCAACCTTGCCGGCTGCGTCCCGTCAAAACATTCAACCTCCCGCAAACTGGCGGATTGGTATACTTGAATGACGCAATGGCGCGGTCCGCTGTCTGTCTGGCGGTTAAGGAGCACCTGCGGTTCAAGGCGCGCTTGCGGTTCAAGGCGCGGATGAACTCCGCCGCCTGAGCGGCAGTTGCGAGGTGTGCGGAGGCCCGCTGCGCCGCGGGGCTTCTTGGATACCCGGCCTTTTCCCGGGGGAGGATGCGCATGGGAACACTGCTGGAATCCATTCACTCGCCCGCGGACGTAAAATGCCTCAACTTCGCGCAGATGGCCGAGCTGGCGGAGGAAATTCGCGCATTTCTAATTCAGACCCTGTCGAAGACCGGTGGCCACCTGGGCCCCAATCTGGGCGTGGTGGAGCTGACCCTGGCCCTGCACGCGGTCTTCAGTACCCCCGATGACAAGCTGCTGTTCGACGTCAGCCACCAGGCCTATGTGCACAAGATTCTCACCGGGCGGCTGGACCGCTTTGCGACCATTCGCCAGGCGGGCGGGCTGAACGGCTTCATGCTGCGCACCGAGAGCGAGCACGACTGCTACGGCGCCGGGCATGCCGGCACCGCGCTCTCCGCGGCCCTGGGAATGGCCGTGGCCCGCGATCTGGCTGGGGGCAAGGAGAACGTCATCGCCGTGGCCGGCGACGCGGCCTTCACCAACGGCATTTCCTTTGAGGCGCTGAACAACATCGCCGAGCAGACCAAGCGGCTCATCGTTGTCCTCAACGACAACGAGTGGTCCATCGACCGCAACGTGGGTGCCATCGCGCGCTACTTCCACCGTATCGTCACCAACGAGCACTACCGGAACTTCCACGAGTCGGCGGCGCGGCTGGTCGAGCGCTTCGGCGGCAAGACGGCGGTGACCGTGGTGCGTCGCGCCGAAGAAGCCGCCAAGAGCATGCTCTGGCCCTCCATCCTGTTTGAAGAGTTCGGCCTGCAGTACTTCGGCCCCATCGACGGCCACAACCTGCCCCTGCTGGTGGAGACCTTCAAGTTTCTCAAGGCTGAAAACCGCCCCGTGCTGCTGCACGTGCTTACCCAGAAAGGCCGCGGCTACCAGCCCGCGCTCGACGGGCAAAAGAAATTTCACGGCCTGGGGCCCTACGACGCTGAAACCGGAAAAACCAAACCGGCCGGCCAGCTCACCTATTCTGAAGTCTTTGCCAACACGCTGGTCGACCTCGCTACCCAGGACGAGCGCGTGGTCGCCATCACCGCGGCCATGCCCAACGGCACCGGCC
Source organism: uncultured Acidobacteriaceae bacterium (assembly GCA_963716385.1). Classification (GTDB taxonomy): domain Bacteria; phylum Acidobacteriota; class Terriglobia; order Terriglobales; family Acidobacteriaceae; genus Telmatobacter. Next base: position 2,807,359 of record OY970305.1, on the reverse strand, counting down.
TCGATCTCTTCCGGCCTCATCACCCCAAGCGTTACTTCGACGTGGGCATCGCCGAGGAGCACGCCGTCATCTTCGCCGCGGGCATGGCCACGCGCGGCTTCCGCCCGGTCTGCGCCATCTACTCCACGTTTCTGCAGCGGGCCTTTGACCCCATCGTGCACGATGTGTGCCTGCAAAAGCTGCCGGTGGTCTTCTGCATGGACCGCGCCGGTCTCTCCGGCGACGACGGTCCCACCCATCACGGGCTGTTTGACATCAGCTACCTGCGCGGCGTGCCCGATCTGGTGCTGATGGCCCCCAAGGACGAGGACGAACTGGCCGACATGATGAAGACCGCCCTCCAGCTTCCGGGGCCGAGCGCTATCCGCTATCCGCGCGGCGCCGTGGCCGGTGTGGCGCGCAAGGCCGAGCCTGCGGTGCTGCCCGTGGGCAAGGCGGAAGTGCTCGCCGACGGCGCCGATGTGGCGATTCTCGGCCTGGGCCCCATGATTACCCTGGCGCAGGAGCTGGGCCAGCGCCTGGAGCGCGACGGCCTGTCCGCGGCGGTCATCAATCCGCGCTTCGTCAAGCCGCTGGACCGCGAGATGCTCGAGCTTTACTCCCGCCGCGTGGCCGCCTTCGTCACCTTTGAGGATCACGTGAAGATGGGCGGCTTTGGCTCGGCGGTCATTGAGGCGCTCGACGAGATGGGCAGCACCGTGCCGGTGGTGCGCATCGGCTGGCCCGACCAGTTCATCGAGCACGGCAAGGTGGACGAACTGCGCGCTCGCTACGGCCTCACCGTCGACGATGCACAGGCCCAGGTGCTGCCTCTGCTGGCGCACCGCCAGAGGCGCACGCTGGTGGCCAGCTAGCGTCTTGCCGTTCAAGGACGATGCAATTGTGCCGTCAAACGGCCGCAACATCCGCGCCAATGTGGCTGCCGGTTACCGTGGAGTGAATCGTTTCACATCTTGCGCGGAACCCGTGTGCGACAATCCACAAAAGACCCATTTTCTTATGCGACCTCAGCGTATCTTTCTGTCGTGGATCGGGCTGTCGTGGATCGGGGTATCGGCTCTGGCCGGCTCTCTTTGCTGGCCGCAGGAGCCGATTCCCCAGGCGCCCCCGGCTTCCACGGTGCTGGTGCTCGCCGGCGGCACCGTGGTGGACGTGACTCACTGGGGCCGCTCGGCCAAGGATCTGCCCAACGCAGTCGTCCTTGTCGACGCCGGCCGCATTGTCGAGGTCGGCCCCCCGGACGAGGTTCCCATTCCCAAGGGTGCGCGGGTCATCGATTGCACCGGGAAGTACCTGATCCCGGGCCTGGTGGACGGCTTTGCCGGCATGAACTCGCAGGGCCAGGCCAACGCCAACCTCTACATGGGCGTCACCACCGTGGTGGTTCGCGCCGACGCCCGGCACGGCCGCATCGACTTCAACGCCAACCCCCGCCCCCATCTCTACCTGGCCGATTCCATCGGCTCGACCGATAACTGGAGCCTGCTCATCGGGCACCAGCAGTGGGCCGCAAAGCTCAAAGAGGGCGCGCGTCCGGTGGAGTTGAGCCCCGAAGACACGGCCCGCCAACTCAACGACACCGCCCGGCTGGGAACCCGCGTGCTGTGGCTCGGCCCCGACCTGACCGCCGCCAACACCCAGTGGATCATTGCCCGCGCTCACTCGATGGGGCTGGTCACCTACGGCGAGTTCGTTGCCACGCCCTACCGCGTGGGCATTGAGGCCGGTGTCGATGCGCTGCTGCACATGGGCCGCTATGAACTGGGCGTGATTCCCGACGAGTTGCAGCGGCCGCTGGCCGAGGACCCCTACGGCACCGCGGCCAACACCGCCCACGACTACTCCCAGCACGCTGCCGCCCACTGACCTGCACCTGCGCGAATATGCCCACTTCCTGGCCTCTCACCATGCCGCGCTGATGCCCGCATTCAGCATCTATTTTTCGCGCCTGCCGGGGCACCGCAACCTGTGGCAGGAGCCGGCCGCGGCTCTGCTCGATCCCGCCAACCTGTTCGATCCGTCCGATCGCGCCAGCGGCGAAATGGTGTACCCGCTTCCCCTCTGGGCGCGCCGCCTGCCTGGCCCTGCGCAGCGCTGGATGCAGGAAAACCAGCGCAAGAAGGCGGATCAGGCAGCCCTGCGCATCTGGAACATCAATGCAACCATCTTCGCCGCCTATCCCCACTATCTGGCGGCTTCCGGCGCTCCCGTCAGGGGCTCCATGCCCGGCATCTCCATGCACACCGAGCTGGAAATGCTGGTGCGGCTGGGCCTGTCGCCGCGCGAGGCCCTGGCCGCGGCCACCAACAACTACGCGCTGCAGTTCGGCTGGACTGAACTGGGCCAGATCGCTCCCGGCCGCCGCGCCGATATTCTGGTTGTGGATGGCGACCCCACGGTCAACATCTGGAATGCCCGCCGCATCGCCGCGCTCATTCTGAGCGGCAACGTGGTGGACCGCGAAGCGCTATTGAATCTTGTCAGGAAATGAGGGTTGAGCCTGCATGCCGCCGTTTGTCAGTCCCCACCCGCCCGCGAACCGCTGCGCAAAGGCTAACGTAAGATGAAGATGACGGTTCACGCAAGTTCGGAACTGCCGGAGACCATGACCGATTCCCCATCGCGGCGCGCCCATAAGCACAGGCATCACAACAAGGTGCTTGTGCTGATTGCGGCCTACAAGGTGTTTCAGGCACTCTTGTTTGTCGCGGTCGGCGTCGGCGCTCTGCGTCTGCTGCACAAGGACATCGACGATGTGCTCAGCCAGGTGGCTGCTGCCCTGCGCTTCAATCCCGAGTCGCGCTTCGTCAACTTCATCCTGGGCGAGGCGACGCTGCTCAACGATCCGCTGCTTCGCCGCATCGGGCTGGTGGCGTTCAGCTATGCCGCGGTCAGTCTGGCCGAGGGCGTCGGTCTTTACCTCGAGAAAATCTGGGGCGAATTTCTCACCCTCTTCATCACCGCCTCGTTCCTGCCCTGGGAGGTCTTCGAAGTGTTTCGCCGCCACACATGGGTCCGCGCCGGCCTGCTGGCGGTCAACGCCCTGGTCTTTCTTTACCTGCTCAAACTGGTCGTGGCGAACCGCAAAAAGAAGGCCGGGAACGCAAACGGCTCCTAGATTCGCTTTTTATTCCCTATAAACCCTGCGCCCCGCACTGCATAGCCCTCATTTCGCCCCGGGAATCATTGCAGTAAACACTACAGATTGTGTGCCTGGCCTTCCAATTGCCCATTAGTCGGCATCCTGAAATGCCAACTCCCGCCTCATCCGCCTAAATTGGAGTTTTCCAAGGCTTTCAACAGTTTTTCGTGTTGGAGCGGGCACCATTGTGGGCTATGATCGTGTCTGAAGTGGAGCAAAAGGGAGTAAAAAGGAGCAAAAGCGCTAGTTCCAAGGCAAGATTACTCCAATTTCCTCCGCTCCACACACATTCCGGCGTGCGAAGTGGCGGACGAACCACGGCAGGCAACCGGAAAGAGGCAAACCCGGCCGCGGTTCAAGCGGTGGAAACGCAGGCGGGCAAGCGCGAGGCAAGGCAATGTTCAGAGGCAACCATCCGGCGAAGGTCGATGAAAAGGGGCGGTTGAAGCTGCCCTCTGCCTTCAAGCAGTTGATGGATGCCGCGCACGTGACCCAGTTTTACGTCACCAGCACCGACGGCAAGAGCGCCGAGATCTGGCCCCTGCCGGAGTGGGAGAAGCGGGAAGCGCAGTTGGCCGACTCCAGCACCTTGGACGACGCCGTCAGGAAGTACCTGAACCTGACCAGCTACTACGGCCAGCAGGTGGAGATGGACAACCAGGCCCGGTTGCTGCTGCCCCAGATTTTGCGCAACTCGGCCCGGCTGGACGCGGAAGTGACGGTTTTCGGCATGAGGACCTACCTGGAAGTGCACAACCGGGAGGCCTTCGAACGGGATCTGCCCGGCAACGAGTTGACGGCGGACGATCGCAAGGCGATGGCGGCTCTTCTCAGCCGCCGGAGTTGAGACTTGAAACCCCTCAGGGGGAGCGCATGACGAATCGAAGCGAACGCCATGTGCCGGTTCTTTTAAAAGAAGCGATGGATTTTCTCGATGTGCGCGCAGGCGGCACGTACGTCGACTGCACGCTGGGCATGGCGGGCCACGCCGCGGAAATCGCGCGGCTGCTGGGGCCTGCGGGGCGCCTGATCGGTTTCGACCGGGACCCCGAGGCGCTCGATCTGGCAAGGATCAAGCTGGCTCGGGTTAGCGCAGGAGCTGGGCAGCCAGGCGCCGCGGATCACGCTGCTGGGCGAGGCTTTCAGTTCCATTGCCGAGCATGTGCAGCCAGCCTCGGTGGATGGTCTGCTGGCCGACTTTGGCGTAAGCAGCCTGCAGTTGGACGAGGCGCACAGAGGATTCAGTTTTATGGCGGATGGGCCGCTGGATATGCGCATGGATACGAGAGAGGCCACGCGCTCCCAGCCATCTGCCGCACAAGTGGTGAATGAGGCGAGCGAGCGCGAGCTTGCGGACCTTATTTACGAATACGGAGAGGAAAGGAGGTCGCGGAGAATCGCCAGAGCCATTGTGCGCGGGCGGCCGGTGACAACCACGGGGCAGTTAGCCCGGATTGTTGCCTCAGCCGCCCCGGCAATGAAACAGGACAGAATCCATCCGGCGACCCGAACGTTTCAGGCTCTCCGGATTTATGTGAATCGCGAATTGGACGAGATACGGGCGCTGCTGGAGGCCGCACCCAGGTTGCTTAAGCCCTCCGGACGTCTGGTCGTCATCAGTTTTCACTCGCTGGAAGATCGCATCGCAAAAGACAGTCTGCGCGAAGGCGCGCGGCAGGGAATCTGGGAAATTCTGACCAAGAAGCCGGTCACGGCCGGCGAAGAAGAGATGGATCGCAACCCGCGCTCGCGCAGCGCAAAGTTGAGAGCGGCGGAAAGAACAGCAGCAAGCAGCTAAGAGCAGGAGTTTCAGGAGAACCATCATGGCGGCATGCACAACAACGTATTTGGAAACCGGACGCGGCTGGACCGCGCGGGTCGCCGAGCGCAACGCCGCATTGCTGGCGCAGCAGCCGCTGCGCCGCCGGGGCGTGCGCACGCCGGAAGTCAGCTTCCCCCGGCACTTTGACAATTCGCGGCTGGTCAAGGCGCCCGATCCGGTGCGGGTGCACCAGATGCGCATCTTCTCGGCGGCGGTCACTTTGCTGTTCTCGCTGGTGATGGTCTACGGCTTGCAGCATTTCAGCGCCATCGAGGGATCCTATCGCGTGGAGTCGGAGAAGCAGATGGTGGACCAGTTGCGTGAGCAGAATCGCGAGTTGCGCCTGGGTGAAGCGGAGCTGACCCAGCCCGGCCGCATCGATGGCCTGGCCCGCCACATGGGACTGGCCGCCCCGGACCCCAGCCAGGTGGTCCATGCCAATGCCCGTCCGGACCTGAGCGCTCCGGTGCTGGCGCAGATTACCCCGCCGCCTTCGCCCGCACAGTAAACTGGAAGGCGAGAACGGAATCGCGATCCGCCCATGCAGGCAGCCTTTCGATCCAACCGGAACCGCAACACCACACCGCGCGCCATGCCCCTCAAGCTGGCGCGCTTCTGGCTTGTATGCCTGTTTTTCCTGCTGTGGGCCTGCGCCATTGCGGCGCGCCTCTTCTGGCTCCAGGTTGTGCACCACGCGGAGTACGTCGAGCGCGCCCAGAAGCAGCAGCAGCGCACCTTTGAGGTCGCTCCCCGCCGCGGCGTTCTCTACGACCGCAACCTGCGCGAGCTGGCCATGACGGTGCAGGTGGACTCCATCTACGCCGACCCCAGCGAGATCGACGACAAGAAGGCCGCCGCGCGCATCCTGTCCGCCATCGCGCATGTCAATCCTGAAGACAAACGCACCACCGAGTCGGCCATTGCCGAGCGTCTGGAAAACGGCCGCAGCTTTGCCTGGGTGGCGCGCCGCGTCAAGCCCCAGGTCGCCGCGCGCGTGCGAGCGCTCAACATGAATGGAATCTATTTCCAGAAGGAGTTCCAGCGCTTCTATCCGGACAATCAGATCGCCGCCCAGGTGCTGGGCTACGTCGGCCTGGACGACAACGGCCTGGGCGGCCTGGAGCAGAAGTTCGACGCGCGGCTGCACGGCGTGCCCGGCCGCGTGCTGACGGCAATGGACGCGCGCCGCCACGTGCTCCTCTCCACCGAGCACGAGCCCGAACCGGGCCAGAATCTGGAACTGACCATCGACGACAACATCCAGTTCATGGCCGAGCAGGCCCTGGATCACGCCATGGCCAAGACCCAGGCGCTCAGCGGAACCGTCGTCGTCCAGGACGTGCACACCGGCCAGATTCTTGCCCTCGCCATCCGCCCCACCTTCAATCCCAACGACTTTCGCCACACCACGCCGGCGCTGCTGCGCGACCACGCGGTCAGCGATGTGTATGAGCCCGGCTCGGTGTTCAAGTTGATCACCTACTCGGCGGCGCTCGACCAGCACCTCGCCAAGCCGGACGACATGATCGACTGCCAGGGAGGCAAGATCACCCTGGCCGGCCGCGTGATTCACGACAATCAGGGCGAACACTACGGCGTCATCCCTCTCCATCAGGCGCTGGAGGTGTCCAGCGACGTGGCCGCCGTCAAGCTCGCGCTCAGACTAGGCCCCGACCGCTTCTATCAGTACATCCGCGCCTTCGGCTTCGGCAGCCGCACCGGCATGGAGCTGCCCGGCGAGACGCGCGGCCTGTTGCGGCCTCCAGGCAAATGGAACGGCTCCTCCATCGGCTCCATCGCCATCGGCCAGGAGGTCGCCGTGACGCCGCTGCAACTGGTTTCCATGGTCTCCACCATCGCCAACGGCGGCGTTTATCTGCCCCCGCGCGTGCTGATGCCGGGGCAGTTGAATCACGCGGCCAACGGCCAGCCTGTGCCTCCCTTGCAGGCGTCGCCCATCAAGCCCGGCGAGGATCTGCCCAATCCGCCTCCCCCCGGCGCGCACCGCGTCATCTCCACGCTCGCCGCTGCCCAGATGCGCAAGATGATGGAGGGCGTCGTCCTCTACGGCTCCGGCAAGGCTGCGCAGCTCAACGGCTACTCCTCCGGCGGCAAGACCGGCACCGCGCAAAAGGTCGATCCCATCTCCCATCTCTATTCCAAGACTATGCACATCGCCTCGTTTGCCGGCATTGCGCCGGTCAACAATCCGGTGATTGCCGTGGCCGTCATCCTGGATTCGCCCAAGGGAGCCTACTACGGCGCATCGGTCTCCGCGCCCGTGTTTGCCGAGGTGGCGCAGCAGGTGCTCGAATACCTCGGCGTCCCCCACGACATCGACGTGAGACCGCTGCGCCCGCCGTCCAAGGCCGATGTGGTCACCTCCGAAGACGACTCCGGGCCCGACCAGGACGACATCAACGCGCTCTATGCGGCGGCCAACGACCTTCCGCCCGACGATGGGCTGCGTGAGTCTGCCAGCCCGTCGCCGGACGCGGTCCAATCCACTTCGCCTGCGGAGGACACGCCGACCACGCCAGCCGCGTCGCCGGGTTCTGCCGCGTCTACCCCACCGCCGGAAGCGACGAAAAAAGTGCAGCCCTCTCCACAACAGTCCAACACACGGGTCACCATCAGCGACGGCAAGAAGCTCACGGTTCCTTCGCTCGTCGGCTTGCCGATGCGCAAGGTGATTGAGGCCGCCGCCGCCGCCGGGCTCGATGTGGAGGTGCGGGGCAGCGGCATTGCGCGCCAGCAGGCTCCCGCGCCCGGCACGCAGGTTCCGCGCGGAACCAAAATCGTGGTCAAGTGCGAACGGTGAAGCGATCAGGGCGGCACTGAATCCGCGCCGCCCGGCCATCTACAATCGAACATGTGATGAAGTGGAAAGATCTGATTGCAGAAGTGACGGCAGTCGACGCGGGCGGCAGCGCCGCAGACGAATCTGCGCAGCCGGTGACAGGCGTCGAGTACGACTCGCGCAAAGTGCGGCCGGGCGCGGTGTTTGTGGCCATGAAGGGCGGCTCCACCGACGGCAACCGTTACATTGACAAGGCCCTCGCCGCCGGCACGCAGGGCATTATCACCGACTCCGCGCCGGCCTTCGACCATCTGCTGGTCTACCAGGCCGGCGTTCCCGTCCTGCAGGTCGAACACGGACGCCGCGCGCTGGCCGAGGCTTCCGCGGCCTTCTTCGGCCATCCCGAGCGCACCCTCGCGGCCACCGGCATCACCGGCACCAACGGAAAAACCACCACCGCCTTCCTCGCCGAGGCGCTGCTCAACGCGGCGTCCCGCACCACCGTCCTCATCGGCACCATCGAGTACCATGTCGCCGGCCAGGTACGCCCAAGTGTGCACACTACGCCCGAATCAAGAGATCTGTTTGAGCTGATGGCCGAGGGCGCAGCGCGCGGAGCCACCGAACTCGTCACCGAGGTCTCCAGTCACGCGCTCGATCAGGGCCGCATGGCCGGGATTCCCTTCGACGTCGCCGTCTTCACCAACCTCACCCGCGACCACCTCGACTATCACCGGACGATGGAGAAATACTTCGCAGCCAAGCGCCTTCTCTTCGACGGCACGGCGTATCCGGCGCCGCGCGTAACCGTCCTCAATGCCCACGACCCGCGCAGTGAAGAGCTGGCCGCCTCAGCGCGCAAAGCCGGTGCCGAGGTCCGCACTTACGGCATCGGGCAAGGGGACTGGCGCGCCGCAAGCCACTCGCTCACCCCCGCCGGCGCGATCCTCCATCTCGAAACCCCGGCCGGCTCGGCCCAGGTCAACTCCCCGCTGGCCGGCGAAGTCAACATTCTCAACCTGCTGGCCGCGCTCGCGGCCGCCCACGCGCGCGGCGTTCCGTTCCACGACCTGATTGAATCTGTTCCGCGCCTCAAGCCGGTTCCCGGCCGCTTTCAGCCCGTCGATGCGGGCCAGCCTTTCACGGTGATCGTGGACTACGCGCACACCGACGATGCGCTCCGCAATCTGACCGCTCTGGCGCGCCAGATGACCCTGCAATCCGGCGGCCGCGTGATTGCGCTCTTCGGCTGCGGCGGCGACCGCGACCGCACCAAGCGCCCCAGGATGGGCCGGGCCGCGGGCGAGGGAAGCGATTTCGTCGTGGCCACCAGCGATAATCCCCGCACCGAGGAGCCGCTGGCGATTCTGGCCGAGATTGAACCGGGGCTGAAGGCCAGCGGAGTGCGCTACACCATCGAGCCCGACCGAGCCGCGGCCATTCGCCTGGCGCTGGAGGCGGCCCAGCCCGGAGACGTGGTGCTCATCGCTGGCAAGGGCCACGAAAAGGAGCAGCTTGTCGCCGGCCGCACCATTCCTTTCGACGACGCCGCGATTGCCCTTTCCACTCTGGCTGAACTGGGTTACGGTGGAGTGCAATGAAACTTACATTGGCAGAAGCTGCGATCGGCGCGGGCGCCGTGCTGGAGGCCCCGGCCAGCGTGGCGCAGGCGGGCGCGCTGGTAGCTACCGGCTACTCCATCGACTCGCGCACCGTGGCCCCCGGCGAGCTGTTTTTTGCCGTGCGCGGCGACCGCCTCGACGGACACGACTTTGTCGTTGCCGCGGTGGAGCGCGGGGCGATTGCCGCGGTCGTCTCGCGCGCCCGCGTGGCCGCGCTGGCCGACGCCGCGCTGGCCGTGCCGCTGCTGATTGCCGAAGACACATTGCTTGCCTTGCAGGCGCTGGCCGCGCATGTGCGCCGCCAGTGGGGCAAGCGCGTGGTGGCCGTCACCGGCTCGGCCGGCAAAACCACCACCAAGGAAGCAATCGCCGCCGCGCTCGGCGCAAAGTTCAACGTGCTCAAGTCCCAGGGCAACCTCAACAACGGCTTCGGTCTGCCGTTGCAGTTGCTGCGCCTGGAGCCGGAGCACGAGTACGCCGTGATTGAAATGGGCATGAACCACGCCGGCGAAATCGCCGCGCTGGCGCGCATCGCCGCGCCCGACTGGGGCGTGGTGACCAACGTGGGCACGGCGCACATTGAGAACTTTGCCGAGGGTCAGGCCGGCATCGCGCGGGCCAAGTTCGAGCTGGTGGAGGCTCTGCCCGCCACCGGCGTGGCTTTCCTCAATTGCTGCGACCCCTACGTCTCGCAGTTCGGGCGCGACTTCCTCGGCCGCGTCGTCTACTTTGGCGACGGCCCCTGCGCCGACCCTCAGATCGTCCAGGAAACCGAAGACGAAACCGGCCTCCACGTCTGCTATCGCGCCGGCGAATGCGAGGGCTGGTTCACGCTCCATCTGCTCGGCGCGCACAACGGCTCGAACGCCATGGCCGGGCTCGCCGTGGCTCTTGAAGCCGGCGTGAACCTCGACGTCGCCATCCAGGCCCTCGAATTGCTCACCCCCGGCGACAAGCGCGGAGTGGTGATGGAGATCGGCGGTGTTACGGTTCTGGACGACAGTTACAACTCGAATCCCGAGGCGCTCCGCTCCATGATCCGCACCCTCGCCGCGCGCCCCGCCGCGGGCCGGCGCATCCTGGTGGCGGGCGAAATGCTCGAACTGGGCGAACTCGGGCCCGCGCTCCACACCGCCTGCGGCAAAGCCGCCGCTGAAGCCGGCCTCGACATGGTGGTCGGGGTGCGCGGCAACGCCGAACATCTGGCCACAGCGGCCTGCGCCGGCGGAGTTTCGTCGCTGTTTCTGCCCGATGCCGAGGCCGCCGGCCAGTGGCTCACGCAAAACCTGCGCGCCGGCGACGTGGTGCTGGTGAAAGGCTCGCGCGGCGTGCGCCTGGAGCGGGCCATTGAAGCGGTGAAGCAGCAGGCAGTGCCCCGTTGAAACCGCCGGCTTCCACAGCGCCCGCGCGCTCCGGCCCTGTAAACTCAATCTGAAACCCGCCTCAGTCCGGCTTGGGAGGCCACTTGCTCTACTGGCTGCTTTACGAAAAGCTGTTTCCGTTCTTTCACCCGTTCCGCATCTTCCGCTATCTCACGTTCCGCACCGCCTTTGCCTCGCTCACGGCGCTGTTGATCGCGCTGTTCATCGGCCCCTACGTCATCCAGAAGCTGCGCGAATTTCAGATCGGCCAGTACATCCGCGAAGACGGGCCGCAGTCGCACCAGAAGAAGTCGGGCACCCCCACCATGGGCGGCGTGCTGATCGTGATCGCGATCCTGTTGCCCACCATTCTCTGGTCCGACCCCTCCAATCCCTATGTCTGGATCACCGTCTTCGCCACCCTCGCCTTCGGCGCCATCGGCTTTGCCGACGACTATATCAAGGTGGTCCAACGGCGCAGCCTGGGCCTGACGGCGCGCGCCAAGCTCTTCTGGCAGGGATTGGCCGCGCTCGTGGTGGCCATTGCCCTGATCGTGCTCTCCCAGTTCAAGGTCTTTTCCACCACCTTGACGGTGCCGTTCGTCAAAACCTTCCATCCCGACCTGTTGTGGCACTGGGGTGGTTCGCTGCCGCACCTGGGATTCCTGCTCTTTCTGCCCTTCGTCGCCTTTGTCATCTTCGTGCTCATGGGTTCGTCCAACGCCGTCAACCTGACCGACGGGCTGGACGGGCTCGCCATCGGCTGCACCATCATCGCCGCCGGCGCGCTCGCCGTGCTCACCTATGTCAGCGGCAACGTCGTCTTTGCCGACTATCTGGAACTGCAGCGCATGCCCCTGGTGGGCGAGCTGACCGTCTTTTGCGGGTCCATGGTAGGCGCTTCCATCGGTTTTCTCTGGTATAACGCCCACCCCGCGGAGATCTTCATGGGCGACGTCGGCTCGCTGGCCCTGGGCGGCGCCATCGGCACGGTCGCCGTCATCATCCGCCAGGAGCTGCTGCTGCCCTTCATCGGCGGCATCTTCATCCTGGAAGCGGTCTCCGTGGTGCTGCAGGTGGGCAGCTACAAGCTGCGCAAAAAGCGTATCTTCAAGATGGCCCCTTTGCATCACCATTTTGAGCAGTTGGGCTGGCACGAATCCAAAGTCATCGTCCGCTTCTGGATCGGCGCCCTGGTGTTTGCGCTGTTCGCACTCACCACCCTGAAACTGCGTTAGACAAGGGCGTGCGCAGCGCACGGCGCGGTGCAAAACAGACGCGGTACGGTGCAGAATAGAAGAGTCGCGGATTGCATAAAGCCTGAGGGAGAGCCGCAATGATGGACTTGAAAGGCAAAAAAGTTCTGGTCGTCGGACTGGGCAAATCCGGTCTGGCCGCCGCGCTGTTTCTGCGCCGCCGCGGCGCCCAGGTCACCGTCTCCGACGTGCGCTCGGCCGAAGCGCTGGCCAAGGACATCCCCGCCTTGCTCGAAGAGGGCATCATGGTCGAGGCCGGCGGCCACGGCCTGCTCACCTTCCGCCGCCAGGATTTGATCGTGGTCAGCCCCGGCGTGCCGCTCGATACCCCGGAGTTGGCGCAGGTAAAAAACTTTGGCCTGCCGGTGATTGGCGAGCTCGAACTCGCCGCCCGCTTCCTGAAGGGCAAAACCGTGGCCATCACCGGCTCCAACGGCAAGACCACCACTACGACGCTGCTGGGAGAAATCCTCCAGGCCGCGGGCCTGCCCACGCTGGTGGGCGGCAATATCGGCGTGCCCGTCGTGTCGCTGATCGACGAAAGCACCGATGAGACCTGGTCGGTGCTCGAGGTCTCCAGCTTCCAGCTGGAAAGCACGGAGCAGTTCCACCCCCATATCGCCGTCATCCTGAACATTACCCCCGACCACCTGGACCGCCACGGTACTTTTGAGAACTACGCGCGGGCCAAGGAGCGCATCTTTGCCGCGCAAAACCCGCATGATTTTGCGGTGCTGAATGCCGACAACGCGGGCGCCGTGGCAGCCGCCTCGCGTTCCATCGCGCAGGTCTACTGGTTTTCGCTTGAGCGCCCGGTCAACCAGGGGGCCTGGGTCGAGGGCGGCTATCTGGTGTATCGCGCGGCCAAGCACGCCGCGACAGAGAAGGTGATGCCCCTGGGCGGAATTCCCCTGAAAGGCGAGCACAACGTAGAGAACGTGCTGGCCGCGGTGTGCGCCGCCCGCCTGGCCGGAGCACCGGCCGAGGCGATTCGCCGCGCCGTCGAAGACTTCCGCGCCGTCGAGCATCGCCTGGAATATGTGGCCACCTTCAACGGCGTCGAGTTCTACAACGACTCCAAGGCCACAAATGTGGACGCCACCGCGAAGGCCATCGCCGCCTTCTCCTCCGGCATTCATCTCATCCTTGGCGGCAAGGACAAGAATTCCGACTACACTCAGCTCGCCCAGCTTTTGCGCGAGCGGGTGCGCGCGGTCTACACCATCGGCGCGGCGGCGGCCAAAATCGAGTCCCAGTTGCGCGGGGTGGTCTCGCTCCACTGCTGCGAGACCCTGGAAAGGGCGGTCAACGCCGCAGCTTCGGCTGCCCGGCCTGGCGAAGTAGTGCTGCTGGCTCCAGCCTGCTCCAGCTTTGACCAGTTCGAGAACTATGAACACCGCGGACGCGTTTTCAAGGAACTCGTCAATGAGTGGCGAGGCTGGAAAGTATGGCAAAACGCGTAGGGGTCGACAAGTGGATCTTCTTCACCACGCTGCTGCTCGTCGTGGTGGGGCTGGCCATGGTCTTTTCCGCCTCCGCCGTCGTGGCCCAGGAGCGCTACCACTCCCCTTACGCCTTTGTCGGCCGCCAGGCCGGATGGGCGCTGGCCGGCGTGCTCACCATGGTCTTTCTCATGAGCGTGGATTACACACGCTACAACTCCCCGCGCTTCATCTACTCCGCCCTCGCCGTCACCACCGTGCTCCTGGTGCTGGTCTACTTCTTTCGCGACTCGCACAACACCCATCGCTGGATTCGCTTCGGCGGCCTCTTTACCTTTCAGCCTTCTGAAATCGCCAAGCCGGTGCTCATCCTCTTCCTGGCCTGGTTTCTGCACACCCGGCTGGACGCCATGCGCGACTTCAAGCACACTCTGCTGCGCGCGGCCGTCATGCCGCTGGTCTTCATCCTCCTCGTGGTGCGCCAGCCCGACCTGGGCACGGCGCTGGTGCTGGCCGGCGTCACCGCCATGATGCTGGTGCTGGCTGGAATGGAGTGGAAGTACCTTTTCGGCGCATTCGCCGCGGCGCTGCCCTTTCTGGGCGTGCTGCTGTTCTGGGTCTCCTGGCGACGCCAGCGCATGCTGGTCTTTCTCCATCCCGACTCCGATCCCATGGGCGCCGGCTTTCACATCAACCAGTCCCTCATCGCCGTCGGCACCGGCGGGCTGGCCGGTCGCGGCTACATGGAAGGCATGCAGAAGCTCTTCTACCTCCCCGAAGCCTCCACCGACTTCATCTTCGCCAACATCGCCGAGGAGTTGGGCTTCCTCGGCGCCATGTGCATCGTGGCCTTCTTTGTGGTGCTGGGCGTGCGCGGCCTGCGCACCGCCTACCGCTGCCAGGACCCTTTCGGCCGCCTCATTGCCTTCGGCATCACCACCGCCATCCTCCTGCAGGCCTTCTTCAACATCAGCGTGGTCCTGTCCCTGCTGCCCACCAAAGGAATTCCGCTGCCTTTCATCTCCTCCGGCGGAACCTCGCTGTTCTTCACCCTCGCCAGCATCGGCATCCTCCTCAACATCTCCAAACAGGTGGACTGAGCAATGTCCTGGAGCCGGGCGCCCCAGCGCACTCTTTTCGAACTGGGCAAACCAGCCGGGTGCCCCAGGTCTCGCTTCTGAGACCTGGGAAATCACGATATGTATGAGCCCATCGGAGCAGGGGCCTTCAGGCCCCTGGAGGATCGTGCCCGACGGGCGGGGGCTTCAGCCCCGGATCTTTCTGCCAAGCCAGCAGCTGGCACCGGAAGCCCACCTCTTTACAATGAGTCCAAGAGACAAAAACCATGCCCGCCTACGAATACCTCTGTGATGCCTGTGCCACCCGCTTCGAAAAGCGCCAGAAGATGTCCGACCCTGCCCTCGAACTCTGCCCGGAGTGCGGCGGACCCGTCCACCGCCTCATCAGCGGCGGCGCCGGCGCAATCACCAAAGGCAGCAGCCATTCTCACGCCGCTGCGCCGCCCTCCTGCGCCTCCGGGGGCCCCTGCTGCGGTATGGGCGGCTGCGGCCAGGGCGGATTCTGCGAAAACTAGGCTTCGAGCCGCCGCACAATCCCCGCGCCCGCATTGCAGAAGATTACGGCCCGGCGGCGCACAATCTTAGCTGGGGCCTGGTTGGCCAGCCCATCCCAGGCTCTTGCCCACGCCGAGGGGGTACCCCCCCCCTACCCCCCCCTTATTTATTTTTGTTTTCCACAGAAATTTTGCAGATTATTTGCGCGGCCTCCGCTGCGCACTTCTCCAGAAGCGCGCCCCGGTGCATCGCGCAGGCTTTGATCCTGTGATCCTGTGAAGCCGTGCCGCCTCGCTTGCTACACTGGCCACACTGAAAGGCAAAGGCTTGGCCCAGTTGCGCGTTCTCGTCGCCGGCGGCGGTACCGGCGGCCACATCATCCCGGCCCTCGCCGTGGCCCGCGAGCTGGTCGCGCGCCACTCAGCCGAGGTCCTCTTCGTCGGCACCGCGCGCGGCATGGAATCGCGCCTCGTGCCCGAATCCGGCTTCAAGCTGCGCCTCATCGACGTGGGCCCGCTCAAGAACGTCTCGCTCCTCACCCGGCTGCGCACCCTCCTGGACCTGCCCCGCAGCGTGTTTGCCTGCCGGCGTCTGATCCGCGAGTTCAAGCCCGGCGTCGTCTTCGGCGTGGGCGGCTACGCCTCCGGCCCCGCCATGGCCGCGGCCTTGCTGCTCAAGGTGCCCACCATGGCGTTTGAGCCCAACGCCATGCCCGGTCTGGCCAACCGCCTGGTCGGCAAGCGCGTCCAGGCCGCCGCCGTCAATTTTCCCTGCGCCGCCGCATGGTTTTGCAACGCTGAAGTGACCGGCATTCCGGTGCGGCCCAGCTTTTTTACCTTGAACCCGCCCGCCGGTGCCGCCCCTCACCTGCTGGTCTTCGGCGGCTCTCAGGGCGCGCAAATCTTCAACCGGACTTTGCCCCGGATCGCGGCCGCACTTTTGCAGGCGATTCCCGGCCTCACCATTCTTCATCAGACTGGTGCCCGCCACGCCGAAACCACCGAGGCAGCCTACACCGCCAGCGGGGCCGACCCCGCGCGCTGGCAGGTGCGCCCCTTTCTCGACGACATGCCCGTCCATTTCGGCCAGGCGAACCTGGTGATGGCGCGCAGCGGCGCCTCCACGGTGGCCGAGCTGGCCGCTGCCGGCAAGCCCTCCCTGCTGGTCCCCTTTGCCGCCGCCGCTGATAACCACCAGCAGCGCAACGCCGAGGAAATGGTCCGTGCCGGAGCCGCCGTCATGCTCCACGAACGGGACCTGGAAGTGCCGGAAAGACTGCTCGAAGCACTCACGAATCTCTTCGCCTCGCCGCAGCGCCTGGCCTCGATGGCCGCCGCCGCGCGCACCCAGGCCCATCCCGCCGCCGCCGCGCGCATTGCCGAAACCCTGGCCCTCCTCGCCGGGAAAAGCGCCGGCAGCGTCCAGTAAAAGCATGCCCGGTCGACCGCCGCGCGCTTCATAACCGACACGCACAGCAGGCCGGCCCGCCCCGCCAGACGGTTTCATCTTTGTTCCACGAAAAAGCCCGCCTGCCGAAGCAGACGGGCTCCATGTTGTGAGAATTTCGCAGTGAAACTTCCAGGCTTACCGGTGTCCGCCGCCACCACCGTGACCACCGCCACCACCATGACCACCGCCGCCATGGAAGCCACCGCCGCCACCACCGTGGAAGCCGCCGCCACCACCGTGGAAGCCGCCGCCACCACCATGGAAGCCGCCGCCATAGTGACCACCGCCGCCATATCCGCCACGGGGAGCAGCATAACCGCCACGCACTCCGCCTCCATATCCGCCACGGGGAGCAGCGTAACCACCGCGCATTCCGCCGCCATAGGCGCCGCGATTGCCGCCGCCATAGACGCCGCGATTGCCGCCGTTATAGGGGGCGCGCCCTGCGTATCCGTTGCGGCCACCATATCCGCCACGGCCACCATATCCACCCCGGCCTCCGTGCGCGTACCCGCCGCGATAGCCATAGCCGCCACGGCCCCAGCCATGACGTCCGCCCCAGCCATACCACGGCCCAACGCCGATGAAAACGCCGCCGTAAAACCACTGCGGACCGTAATAGCCGTAGGGAGCGCAGGCATACGGGTAGTAGGGGTAATAGCCCCATTGGCACACCGGCGGGCCGTAATCATAGTCATACCCGTAATCGTAATAAGGCGCGGGAACGACCTCTGGGCCGACACCGACTCCAACGCCGGCATCCACCTGGGCTTTTGCCGTCGCAGTGAAGGGAAGGGCCACAAGCATCGCAATCAACAGCAGGCGCAAACTTTTCATAACTTCCTCCTTGTGCCGCCCCGTCCCGCCGTTCCGGACCTGGGACCCGGAGGCAACCTCCGTTCTCAGCACCTGCCGATCCCGGGCTCTCGCCCCAACCGGCCTCTGTTCCTTTAAACAGCGCTAGCGCGGTGAAGTTGCGGTCCCATGAGAAGAATCATCCCACGAGCCGCAAATCGGCAAGAAATCTGTGCCCGAACCGCGCCGCGAGAAAGCCGCCGCGAGCTTCACCCATGGGCTGAAAATTGCCTGCAGAAGCGATCCCCGCCGCGATCGCGGTCAAACCGCCGCAGTTTTCTCAAAAATAAGGGGTTATGGCGGGCTCTTCCGCAGCCGCGAAGCTCACCGGTGCGCCGATGTTAAAGTGAAGATTCACCTCCAATGTTTGCCACCTCCCAGCACGCGCACTTCATCGGGATCGGCGGAATCGGCATGAGCGGCATCGCGGAGATTCTGCTCAGCCTGGGCATGAAAGTCTCAGGCTCCGACCTGCGCCGAGGGCCGGTGACGGACCGTCTCGCCCAGTTAGGCGCCACCATCTATGAGGGCCATGAGGCCGGCCATGTGGCCGGAGCCACGGTCGTCGTCACCAGTTCGGCGGTCTCCGCAACCAACCCTGAAGTCATCGAAGCGCACGCCCGCAAGATTCCCGTGATCCCGCGCGCGGAGATGCTGGCCGAACTGATGCGCCTCCGCTACGGCATCGCCATCGCCGGCATGCACGGCAAGACCACAACCACCTCGATGGTGGCCTCGGTGCTGGCCGCCGGGGGCCTTGACCCCACCGTGGTGGTGGGCGGCCGCGTGGACGCTCTGGGTTCAAACGCCAAATTGGGCACCACGCACTATCTGGTGGCCGAGGCCGACGAGAGCGACCGCTCCTTTCTCAGACTCTCGCCCATCCTCGCTGTGGTCACCAATCTCGACCGCGAGCACATGGACTGCTACCGCGACATGGCCGACGTGGAGCAGGCCTTTCTGGCCTTCATGGACAAGGTTCCGTTCTACGGAGCGGTGACCGCCTGCCTGGACAATCCGCAACTGGCGGCCATCCTGCCCCGCGCCCACCGCCGCGTCCTCACCTATGGCGTCGCGGCGGAGGCCGATTACCGGCTCGAATTTCTGGAGACGGAGCCGGGATGCTTTTCGCGATTTCTCGTCTCCACGGCCGCCGGGCCGCTCGGCCCCTTTGAGCTGCACGTGCCCGGACGCCACAATGTGCTCAACGCCACCGCCGCCGTGGCCATTGCCCACCAGCTTGAAGTGACTGCAGAGAAGATTGCCGAGGGGCTCAGGCATTTTCGCGGCGTCGACCGCCGCTTTCAGCAGTGCGGCCAGGCGCGCGGAGTTAGCGTGGTGGATGACTACGGCCACCATCCCACCGAGATTCGCGCCACCCTGGCCGCGGCGCGCGAGTGCGGCCACGGACGCATTCACGTCGTCTTCCAGCCGCACCGCTACTCCCGAACGCACGATCTTCTGGACCAGTTCAGCGGCGCATTTCGAGACGCCGACACGGTCATCGTTCTGCCCATCTACGCCGCCAGCGAGGAGCCCATTCCCGGCGTGACCGCCGAGGCGCTGGCCGACAGAATCGCGGGGCCGCGGGTGCAGTTCGCTCCCGACTTTGCCGCGGCGGTCGCCGCGGTGGCCGCCGAGGCGCGCGAGGGCGACCTGATCCTGACCCTCGGCGCCGGAAGCGTGAGCCAACTGGCTCTGCAGATTCTGGCCGCGCTCGACTCCGTTTAACGCCTGATCCATCCAACGAAAACAATTGGCGCCATTTCTGCGGCCGGAGCTGCTTGAACGTTTTACCAAAGGCTGCGCCGCTGCTATCATGCGGCGGGCAAGCTTTTGCGTGCCGCAAGGAGCGGAGATGGCGAAGAGTTCTCGCAGGGGGTTTTTGAAGGCGGCGTCGGCGACGGCCGCGGCATTGGCCGTTTCAACCCGGATCAAGGCCTGGGCAGATCAGGCCGGCGCGGCGGGGCCGGTGAAAGTCTGGAGCACATTCCGCGAGCGGCGTCATGTGCCGGGCGAGCCGCTGGCCTGGAAGCCGGCCGGCGAAGTTGCCGCCGACGCCATCGCGCTCGATCCCGGCGCAAAAAAACAGCAGATGCTGGGCTTTGGCGCGGCCATGACCGATGCCTCCTGCTACGTGCTCAGCCGCATCCCTGACTCCGAGCGGCAAGCGGTGATGCACGAGATGTTTGCTCCCGAAGAGATGGCCCTGAATGTGTGCCGCACCTGCATCGGGTCGAGCGATTACTCGCGAACTCTCTACAGCTTCGACGAGGGCCCCGAGCCCGATCCCGAGCTGAAAAAGTTCTCCATCGATCACGACAAGGCCTACATCCTGCCCATGCTGCGCGAGGCGCGCAAGGCGAACCCGGAGCTGTTTCTCTTCTCCTCGCCCTGGAGTCCGCCGGGATGGATGAAGCCCAACGGCTCGATGCTGGGCGGCTGCATGCGCAAGCAGAGCTTCGCGCCGTACGCCCAATACTTCCTCAAATTTCTTGACGGCTACAAGGCCGAGGGCGTCGCCATCGACGCCGTCACGGTGCAGAACGAGGTGGATGCCGAGCAGGAGGGCCGCATGCCCGCCTGCCTGTGGGCGCAGGAGCAGGAGATCGAGTTTGTGAAGAGCCACCTGGGCCCCGCGCTGCGCAAGGCCGGCTCGCCCACCAGAATCTGGGTGCTGGACCACAACTACAACCTGTGGGGCCGCGCCATCGGCGAGCTGAGCGACCCGGCGGCGTATGAGTTCATCGACGGCATCGCCTGGCACGGGTACGTGGGCGACGCCTCGGCCATGTCGCGCGCGCACGACGCCTTCCCCGCGAAGAACGCCTACTGGACCGAGGGCGGTCCGGACATCAATGCGCCCGACTATCAGACCGACTTCACCAAGTGGGCCGACACCTTCAACGGCATCGTCCACAACTGGGCGCGCTCCATCACTTCGTGGAATCTGGCGCTGGACGAGAAGGGAAATCCGAATATCGGCCCGTTCTCCTGCGGCGGCGTCATCACCGTGGACAACGCAACGCGCAAGGTGACGCGCAGCGGCCAGTACTGGGCGTTTGCGCACTACTCCAAACACGTGCAGCGCGGCGCGCAAGTCTTCGCCACCGACGGGGTGGGCGACCAGGGCGCGGGCGGCGCGGTGTCTCATGCCGGCTTTCGCAATCCCGACGGCAGCTTTGTGGTGGTGCTGGCCAACCGCGGCCCGGAGAAGCGCGCGCAGTTGCTGCTCGGCGCGCAGGCTCTCGAAGTTGATCTGCCCGCCGACTCCGTGCATACGCTGCAGTGGGCGTGAGTTCTTTGGCGGCGCGGGCCGCCGAATCCTGACCAATTCCGGGCCGGCGCAGGAGGGCGAAGATGATCTTCCAGGATCGAGAGGATGCGGGACGGCAACTGGCGAAGCGCCTTGCCGCTTTTGCCGGCTGCGCGAACCTTGTGGTGCTCGGAATTCCACGCGGCGGCGTCATCGTTGGAGTAGAGGTGGCGCGGGCTCTTTCTGCGCCGTTCGACATTTTCATCGCCACCAAGCTTCCCGTTCCCAGCCAGAAAGAACTGGCCTTTGGGGCGATGGCCGAAGGCGGAGAGTGCTTTCTGGACGAGGAAATCATTCGCGCCGCCCACATTGCAGAGCCGGAGATCGCACAGATCCGGGACGACGCCGCGCAACGATTGCGCGCGCGTGCCGAGGCCTATCGGGGAGAGCGCCCGCCGCTGGCCGTCGCGGGGCAAACTGTGATTCTCGTGGATGACGGCATTGCCACCGGGGCGAGCATTCAGGTCTCGATCCTCGCCGTGCGATCCAGGCATCCGGCCAGGCTGATCGTGGCCGTGCCGGTGGCGCCGGCCTCTACCTGCGCCCGCCTCAGGCCACTCGTCGACGAACTCGTTTGCGTCATGGAACCCGAGTTCTTCGACGCCGTGAGCCAGTTCTACCTCGACTTTCCGCAAGATCTGGATGCTGCGATTGAGAAGTTGCTGCGGCCGCGCGGCCAAACCGCCCCGTAACGCTACGGATTCCCCTTGCCATACTTCAGGAAAAAGCCGCGCGCTCGCGGGCTATAGTTGAGCCTGGCGAATCTCACGACCCGTGCTCAGGCGTGGCGATAAAAAACAGTAATCGAAACCGGTCCCTGGTTTGGGAAGATGAAGCGCCCGTGGAGCCTCGCTTCCGGCGCGTGCAGCAGAGTGTGCCTCTCGCGGGGCGCGGACTGCCGGGCATGCCGCTGGAGATGCAGGACCCGGACGGCGACGATCCCGCGGACTCCGGCAGGGGGCGCTTTGGCCAGCCGCGCAGGCCCTGGTGGCGGCCGGCCAGCACCGGGGGGCGCGTGGCTCTTGGTCTCGGCGCTCTCCTGGCCGTGTCGCTCCTCGCCGCTTCGGTCATACTTCTCAAGAATTTTCTCGAGCGCGACGCGCGCTTTCGCATCATGGGGACCGCGAATATTCAGGCCACCGGTCTTGGCGAAGTGAACCGGGCGGAGATGCTGCCCGTCTTCGGCGAGGACGTCGGGCGCAACATCTTTTTTGTGCCGCTGGCCCAGCGCCGCAAGCAACTGGAACAGATTCCCTGGGTCGAGCGGGCCACGGTCATGCGCCTCTTGCCGGACCAGATTCGCGTCGCCGTGGTGGAGCGGCAGCCAGTGGCCTTTGTCCGCCATGGGCAGCAGATTGGCCTGGCCGACGCCAACGGAGTTCTGCTCGACATGCCGGCAGCCATGATGGCGCAACATCACTACTCATTTCCCGTGCTCACCGGCATCGACGCGGGCGATCCGCTGCCCTCCCGCAAGGCGCGCATGGCCGTGTATCTTCGTCTGCTCGGCGAACTGGACGCGGGCGGCCAGCACCTTTCCGATCAGATTTCGGAGATCGACCTGACCGACCCCGAAGATGCCCGCGTGCTGATGCCCGAGCAGGGCGCCGACATCCTGGCGCACTTTGGCCAGGATCAGTTCCTGGCGCGCTACCAGCGCTACAAGGCGCACATCGCCGAATGGCGGCAGCAATATCCCAGGCTGGCGGCCGTGGACCTGCGCTATGACCAGCAGGTGGTGCTGCAGATGGCGCCCGGCGCGGCAGACGGCCAGACCGCGGTGAGCGCCGTCGATGCCAAACCAGCGGCCGGAGGACCGGAGAAGAAATCCGTCAAAGCGGCCCCCGCGCGGGCCGTTCCGTCAAAGCACGCCCAGAGCAGCAAGCCGGCCAAAACGCACACCAGCGCGAAAGCAAAATCCGCCGCAAAGCTCAGGGCCGAAAAGATCAGAGAAAAGAAGCGCGCCGATGCCCGACGCACCGCGCTCAACCTCAGATGGCAGAAGGATGCCCAAAAAACCCGGCCCGCCGCGGCTGCAGGGCAGGGCGAGTGAGTCCCCGACAATGACCCAGAAGCAAGACAACCTGATCGTGGTGCTGGACATGGGCAGCGCGTGGACCCGCGTGCTGGCGGCCGACCTGAACGAAGGCGCGCTGCGCTATCGCGGGCACGGAGTGATGGAGTCGGCGGGGATGCGCAAGGGGCTCATCTCCGACCTTGCGCCGGCTGCCAAAGCCGTGAAGGCCGCCATCGAGCGCACCGAGTGGGTGGCGCGCGCCAACATTGACGGGTGTGTGGTGGGCGTGGGCGGGCCGCATATTCGTGGAGTCAATACCAATGGAGGATTCGATCTCGGCAATCGCATGCGCGAGATCACCCGCGACGACGTGCGCGCCGCGCTGGAGCGTGCGCGGGCCGTCGAGCGGCCGCCGGACCGCGAGATTCTGCACCTGCTCCCGCGGCAGTTCATCCTTGACGATCAGCCCGGCATCTTCGACCCCGTAGGCATGGTGGGCGCGCGCCTTGAGGTGGACCTGCACATCGCCACCTGCTCCGGCAGCGCCCTGCAAAGCACGGTAACCTGCGCCAATCGCGCGGGGCTGGAAGTGACCGAGGCGGTGCTGGAGTCGATTGCCGCCGCCGAGGCCACGCTCTCGGCCGACGAGCGCGAACTTGGCGTGTGCCTGCTCGACATCGGTGCCCACTCCAGCGATCTGGCGGTGTTCTTTGAGGGCGCAGTGGCGCACACGGCTTCAGTTCCCGTGGGCGGCGCGCACTTTACCAATGATCTGGCCGTGGGTCTGCAGATGCCCGTCCTTCAGGCGGAGGAATTGAAGCGCCAGTACGGCCACGCCGTGGTGACCGCGGTGCCGCAGGAAGCGGAGATCGAGATTGCCAACCCGCAGCCGCAGATGCTCCGCTTGCGCACCGTCGCTGAAATTCTTGAGCCGCGGGCGCGCGAGCTGATGCACTTCGTCAAGGAAAGCCTGCGCCAGGGCGGCGTTGTGGATGCGCTGGGCGCGGGCTGTGTTCTGACCGGCGGAGGAGCCACGCTGCCGGGCATGCTGGACGTGACCGAGAGCCAGTTGCGGGTTCCGGCGCGGACAGGGATGCCGGTGCGCCTCTCGAATATGCCCGGCGAGCTGGTTCATCCCGGCTTTGCCACGGCCATCGGCATGCTTTTGTATGCCCACCGCACACGCGTGACCCGCGCCGCGGAAAACAACAGTTTGCGCGCCAAGCTGCGCGCCATTTTTGCAACAAGCTTTTAACCACGAGGAGGCGGGAGCCCAGATGGATCAGCAGATGAAGGAAGCCGGAGAGATGCGCATTCAGTTTCACGAAGAAACCCCGCGCGGAGCCCGCATCAAGGTCATCGGCGTGGGCGGCGGCGGCGGCAACGCCGTCAACCGCATGATCCAGGCGGGCCTGGAGGGCGTGGAGTTCATCGTCGCCAACACCGACGTGCAGGCGCTCAAGCTGTCGCAGGCTCCGGTGAAACTCCAGCTTGGGGTCCGGCTCACTTCAGGGCTGGGCGCCGGCGCCAATCCCGACGTGGGCCGCCGCGCCGCGCTTGAGGACTCGGAAAAAATCATCGAGGCCCTGGAAGGCGCCGACATGGTCTTCGTCACCGCCGGCCTGGGCGGCGGCACCGGCACCGGCGCCGCGCCGGTCATCGCCTCACTGGCCAGCGAAATGGGCATTCTCACCGTCGCCGTCATCACCCGCCCCTTCGGCTTCGAGGGCAAGCGCCGCCTGCAGCAGGCTGAGCGCGGCCTCAAGGAACTGATCGAGAGCGTGGACACGATGATCGTGATCCCCAATGAGAAGCTGCTCGCGGTGGCCAAGGATGCCGGCTTTTTTGAGAGCTTCCGCATCGCCGACGACGTGCTGCGCCAGGGCGTGCAGGGCATCAGCGACATCATCACCATCTCCGGCATCATCAACCGCGACTTTGCCGACGTGAAGACCACCATGGCCGGCATGGGCCACGCGGTGATGGGCACCGCGGTGCGCTCCGGTGCCAATCGCGCTGTCGAGGCGGCGCAGGCCGCCATGGCTTCGCCGCTGCTGGAGGCCGGCGCCATCGACGGCGCGCGCGGCATCCTCATCAACATCACCGGCTCCAGCTCGCTCAAGCTCTCCGAGGTCAACGAGGCCTCGTCGCTCATTCAGTCGGCCGCGCACGAAGACGCCAACATCATCTTCGGCGCGGTCCAGGACGAGCGGATGGGCGACGAAGTCAAGATCACCGTTATCGCCACCGGCTTCCGCGACCAGATGCCGGAGCGCCGCGCGCGCATGTTGAGCGTGGAAGAGGCTCCGGTGGTTTCAGTCCCCGTGGTGGCCCCGGACAACTGGATGCGCGAGCCCGCGCCGTCGCCCTCCGCCGCCCCCGCCCCCGCGCGCTTCCTCAGCGAAGAGGAAGAGACCGTGCAGGAAGAGATCGAGGCCGACGCCCCCGCCTTCTTCTCCAGGTCGGCGGCGGTTGCCGAGAGTGGCGATGAAGACGCCGGGAACACACGGGAGCCTGAGGCCGATCTGGTGGCCGCAGCGGCCCGGCCGCAGTTTGCCGAGATGGCCGAGGCGCCTGCCTACACCCCGCTGCCGAGAGATTATTCTCAGGAATTTGCCGCCGGCGCGCGCGGCGCCGTTGCGGCCCAGGATCATGCAGCCCAGCCGGCGGGCGTACTCTTCACCGAAGCCGGCGAGGAGGCGGAGCGGGATCTGGATGTTCCGGCATTCATGCGGCGGCTGCAGTTCTGAATCCGCCAGAGACGGCTTTCTGGTTACGTCTGGACGTTGGTCCCGGCAGAAATCGCTTGTTGCATTTGGGGAAAGGGTTCTATAGTGAACCAAGAACCCTGAAAAGTGTATCGATTTCGTACAAAAGCTGATCGGATCGCCCCGGCCGGTCAGATAAGGTAGGAACAAGCCGTCCTTTGAGAGGACGACGGTGGCAATCGGGCGGGTTCGGCGGTGCGTCGGGGCTGCTGAAAGTGTTTTATCGCGAGGGGACCCGATTCGCGGCAGCGATCGCAGGCATGCCGCGACAGAACCGTGAAGCAAGGAGTGCGCCTCCTGCGGGCAGCGCATGGCACGTGATCCATTGTGGAGAGGATGTTGACTGGATGAGACTGTCTTGCGTTTTGGCATGTGGATTGGCCCTGGTTGCGCTTGGAACGGGCGCGGATCGCGCGGTTGCGTTGAACGCTCCACATACCTTGCACCATTCCAAACCGGCAAGCCAGCACCTTGCCGCGACCAGCCATGCCAGGCGCCATCGCGCCGCTGCGCACCGGTCTAGAACTTCAGCCCGGACTTCAGCCCGGACTTCAGCCAGGACCGCGTCAAATCGCGCGCAGGCCAAGGCCACGCCGGTCCAGCGCCGGGGCCATAGCGTTGCCCGTTCCGGAGCGACCGTGCGCCGGGCAGGGCTGCGCGTCCGCCGCCATCGCTACTATGAGCGCTTCACCGCCAGTTCCTTTGCCTCGGGCGACATTGGCGCGGGCGACATCACGGCCGGCGAAGATCCAGTCGTTCGCCAGGCGGCCATTGACGCCCTCGGCGACATGAACGGCACCGCCGTCGTCATTAACCCCGCCAGTGGGCGCATTCTGGCCATGGTCAACCAAAAGCTGGCCCTGTCGCCGGGCGCCGAGCCCTGCTCCACAATCAAGCTTTCCGTGGCCCTGGCCGCGCTTTCTGAGGGTCTGGTGACGCGTGATACGCCGGTGAAGCTGGCCGGCTTCCGCATGAACATGACCGAGGCGATTGCGCACAGCAACAACCTTTACTTTGAGGAACTGGGCCGCGAGCTGGGCTTTGAGCGGGTGCGGCACTACGCCACGCAGTTTGGCCTGGGCGAGCTGGCTGGCTACCACATTCAAGGCGAGCAGTTGGGCGTCTATCCCGATCAGCCGCTACCTGCCTCGGAGGGTGGCGTAGGCCGCATGTGCAGCTTTGGCCAGGGCGTCTCCATGACGCCGCTGCAACTGGGCGCTCTGGTGGCCGCCATCGCCAACGGCGGAACCCTCTATTACCTCCAGCATCCCACCACTCCTGAAGAGGTGGCCGACTTCCAACCCAAAGTGAAGCGCACCCTCGACATCGCAAAGTACATTCCGGACCTGCAGGACGGCATGGCCGGTGCGGTCGAGTACGGAACCGCGCGGCGGCTCCGGGCCAACTTCCAGGAGCTGCCGGTCTTCGGCAAGACCGGCACCTGCTCGGATAACGGAACCCGCTTCGGCTGGTTCACTTCCTACTCCGACACGCCGCAGGGCGCCCTGGTGACGGTCTTCTTCCTCGAGGGCGGCCGGCCCACCTTCGGCCCGCGCGCCGCCGAGCTGACCGGCGAGTTTTACAAGAATCTCTGGGACCGCAACTACTTTGCGGAGAAGGGCCCACAGGTTCAGGCCGGTTTGGCCGTGCCCTCTGCGACCACTGCCCAATAGGGCTTCCACCCTTCACTTCCACCCTTCAGCAGTCCTGCAAAAGACCGCCCGCCGGCGGTCTTCTTGCTTTTGTGCTGCGAATGCTTCGCCGTCCGCGCGCTCCTTTCAATTGATATAATTCTTCGCGATCTATGAAAACCTTTATAGTTGCCGCTTTCGCAGCGTTCCCACTACTCATTGCTGCTCAGCAAACCCCATTGGCGCCTGATGCCAAGGCGATTTTCGAGCATACAAAGGCTGCGACCGTCATCATTCTTGCGGGTGAGGGAGCAGGTCGGCTGAACTCGATTGCCACTGGAGTCATCGTCTCAAAAGACGGCGTGATCCTCACCGCGCTCCACGCCGTCAAAGGCGCAGCTGAGGTTCAGATTCGCATGGCGAACGGGGACGTCTTCGACCGCGTGGAACTGCTCGGCACCGATGAGCGCCGGGATGTTGCCGCGCTCAAAGTATCCGCCGGAGCACTTTCTGCGCTCTCTGCTGGAAGCACCGCGACCCTGGCCCAGGGTGACCCGGTATATGCCGTCACCAACGCAAGCGGTCTTGCCTGGTCGGCCACGGAAGGCATCCTCTCCGCGATCCGCCCCGCGGACGAAGTCCCCGGAGCGGGCTCGGGCTTCCGTTTGCTGCAATTCACCGCACCCGTTGCGCCTGGAGCCAGCGGCGGTGCGCTGGTTGATCGAAACGGCAAGCTCATTGGCATCATCACCGGGGGCAAGGGCACAGCTGCATTTGCCGTACCAATTGAGAACGTTATCGGTCTGCCCGACTTGGGGCCCCGCGTCGCTCTTGGTTCAGGAGCCGCACTCCAGATGCCTGCGCAGCAGGCCGCAGCAGTCCCGCAATCGAGCGCCGCTATCGCCGGTTCAGACCCTAAACAGATACTCAAGAATGCGCGAACAATCTACATCCGTTCCAAGACAGCGTTTCTGACCGTTGACACCCTGGACCGCGCACTTGCTCGGCAAAAGGATTGGGACAAGCTGGGCCTGACCATCGTTCAAGATCCGCGTGTGGCCGATCTGTTTATCGAACTGGACAGGCCGCTTTTTACCTATATCCATACCTTTGTCATCGTTGACAAGAAGACCTCCATCGTTCTTGGTTCGGGTAAGGCGACGGCCTTCGACGGCACCATCGCCTCCAGCGGCTTAGCCAAAGATATCGTCAGGATATTTTCGGCTGCCCGCCTGCCGGTCCCTCCCAAGAAGTAGCGACTTCGCAGCGCATGGATTTTTGCGAAGCTGCAGGGAGCGCTGTGCCTGCTGCAGGGAGGTGCAACAATCTGTCTAACCATTTGTGACGAATCCGCGGCTGCGTCATCAAATACACTGATGACCTCCTGCGCCGCATGAAAGTGTTTGAATGCGGGGTGCCGGGCGGCTCAATGCAACGCAGGCGCGAACGAGACTTCCTCTTATGGCTCTGCCCACGCACATTCTGATGATGTACGGCTATCTGCTGCTCTTCGCCTGGGTTCTGGTGGAGCAGTTCGGGATTCCGCTGCCCGCCACGCCCGTGTTGCTGGCCGCCGGGGCGCTTTCGGCTGAGCACCAGATCAGCTTTTCCCTGGCTCTGGCGGCGGGCATCGCCGCCTCGCTGGTGGCCGACAGCGCCTGGTTCCTGATCGGCCGCAGGTTCGGCCACCACGTGCTGCGCGTCCTGTGCAAGCTCTCCCTGGAGTCGGCCGTCTGCATCCGCAAAACCCAGGACTCGTTTGGCCGCCGCCGCGGGGTGACGCTGATGGTCGCCAAGTTCGTCCCCGGCCTCGCCACGTTGGCCCCCCCCGTGGCCGGCGAGAACGGAATGGCGTTCGCGTCTTTTCTGTGCTTTGACGGCATCGGCGCCACGCTGTGGGTGGGCGCCCTTCTGGCCGCCGGCAGACTATTTGGCGATGCGCTCAAGCGCGACCCGGGCCTCCTGGACTGGGTGGGCCGCTTCTCCGGCACGCTGCTGGCACTGGGTATTGTCGGCTTCTTCCTCGTCCGCCTTTACCGGCGCCGCAGCTTCCTCAGGAAGTTGGTGGTCGCGCGCATGGAGCCCGAGGAACTGAAGCGCCAACTGGACGCCGGCGAACAGGTCTTCATCATTGACCTGCGCCATCCCCTGGAACTCTTGCCGGACCCCTTCACGCTGCCCGGCGCACTGCACTTTTCGCCTGAAGCTCTGGCCGCGCGCATCCAGGAGATTCCCCGCGACCGCGACATTGTGCTCTATTGCACCTGCCCCAGCGAGGCCACCGCCGCCAAAACGGCCATGGCCCTGCACGAGCTGGGCATTGAGCGCGTGCGCCCTCTGCGCGGCGGCTTTGACGAGTGGAGGCGCCTGGGCTACCCGCTCGATGCGGTCGCCCCGGCCATGCCAGGCGTCCGTTGAGCGGCTGAGAATTCCCCCCCGTTCTACGATCCGGCGAACAGCGCGGCGATGCTTGCCGCGATCGGCGAGCCGATCCCGCTGCATGGATTGGGCCCGGGCCCCGCACTGTAGACTCCATTGCTTCCCGTAGTGATGTTGGTGAAGGCAGTCTGGTTTTGCCAGAGCTTGGGCGTCACAAACCCCAGCTTGGTTCCCAGTGCGGCAAACAGTCCCGCATACAGGGGCGCCACCGCGCTGGTGCCGCCCGCCGTCCTTGTTGCCCCGTGGACATACATCGTGTAGCCGGCATTGGGATCGGCGTGGCCTGCCACGTCCGGCACCATCCTCCCTTTGCCTGCCGGTGCGTTGGCGGGCGCCGGCGGCGCGCCAATCTGAAACGACTGCGCCGGGAAGAGTGCCGAGTAGCCGCCGCCGGTCCCGTCCCCGTTGGGCTGGCCGGGGGTGTTGTTCCAAACCGTTTCTTCGGCCAGGGTCTTGAAGGTTCCGCCGCAGCCCACCACATGCGGGCACGAAGCGGGCACATCTACGTTGGCCGGGGTCGTTCCGTCATCGCCGGAGTCGTTGTCGCCCGCCGCGGCAAACACGACCATGCCCGCGCCGGTTGCCGCCGTGGCGGCCGCTTCCATGTCATGGGCATCGCTGGCGCCCCAGGATGCCTCGTTCGAGCCCCAGGAAATGGAGCAGACGTCGCAGCCGTCGGCCGTCGCCCGTCGCACGGCCGTGGGAATGTAGCTGGACCAGTAAACGCGGATGGTCGCGGGCTTACCGGTGGCCGCGTAATAGGCCGCGCCGGCCACCTGGATATCCATAGCCACTTCGGAATCCGGATCTTTCTGAGCGCCGATGTGCTGGTTGGGATTGTTCCGGGTGCTATCGACTGAAATGTCGATGATGGTCGGCGTGGGCTGCTTGATGGACTGGAAATATGCGTCCATGTCGGACTGCACCCAGCCGCCGTCCAACTCCACAATCGCAATCACTCCGCCGCCGGCCAGCCCCGTGGGCCAGTTGTAGGCGGCGCAAAGGTCGGGCACGCTCCAGGGATTCGCGGACGCCCCGGCCTGGGCCCCCGTCGCATCGTGATCGCGCAGCTTGATGTATGGCCTGCAGAAACTCGAGTGGGTGCGACTCATGGAAGGCCTCCATTCCTTCGGGGAGCATCGCACAACTGCCCCGTGAAAAGCAAAGC
This sequence comes from uncultured Acidobacteriaceae bacterium, assembly GCA_963716385.1. Classification (GTDB taxonomy): domain Bacteria; phylum Acidobacteriota; class Terriglobia; order Terriglobales; family Acidobacteriaceae; genus Telmatobacter. The sequence continues at coordinate 2,776,697 of OY970305.1, read as the reverse complement.
CGTATTGCAAAGGGCTCCACGCCGCCAAAAGCCTTAGTATGAGGGAGGACGGTGACCACCGCACGGAGTACATTCCCTTGGCCTACGACGATCTACGCGACTGGATAAAGACTCTCGAAAAGCACGGCGAACTCCGGCGCATCCACGAAGAAGTTTCGCCCGAGCTGGAGATCACGGAAATCACCGACCGCGTGTCGAAGATCGGCGCGCGGCACGCTGCCACCAACAGGAGCGCGGCGAAAGGGAACTACGCTCCCGGCGGCCCGGCGCTGCTGTTTGAGAACATCAAAGGCCATCCTGGCCACAAGGTCTTCATCAACCAGTTCGGCAGCGAGCGGCGCATGGCGCTGGCTCTCGGCGTGGACCGGCTCGACGAGATTGCCGAGCGCATCCAGGGGCTGATGAACGTGAAGGCGCCCGAAGGCCTGCTCGACAAGCTCAAGATGCTGCCCCAGCTGGGCGCGCTCACCAGCGCCTTCCCCAAAACCGTCAGCGCCAAGGACGCTCCCTGCAAGGAAGTGATTCGCCGGGAAAATCTCGACCTGAACTGGTTCCCGATCCTCAAGTGCTGGCCGCATGACGGCGGCCGGTTCATCACGCTGCCCTGCGTGCACACGCGCGACCCCCGCTCGGGCAAGCGCAACATTGGCATGTATCGCATGCAGGTTTACGACGGCCAGACCACCGGCATGCACTGGCAGCGGCAGAAGGTGGCCGCCGAGCATTATCGCAATGCGCTGCGCGAAGCAGCCACCGCGTCCGCCGATGCAGATCCCCGCACCGCCCGCGTCGCCGCCATGGCAGAGTCGGCCGGCGGCGCGGTCGCCATTCCCGACGGACCCATCGGCGGCCTGCCCCAGGTGGCCCTCGGCAATCTGAAGGGTTCGCGCCTTGAAGTCGCCGTCGCCATCGGCACCGATCCCGCCACGACTTTTGCCGCCATCGTCCCCGCGCCGCCCGAAGTGGAAGAGTTCCTCATCGCCGGCTTCCTGCGCGGCAAGCCCGTCGAAATCGTCAAGTGCGAGACCGTCGATCTCGAAGTCCCCGCTCACGCCGAAATCATCCTCGAAGGTTACGTGGAACTGGGCGAGCTGCGCACTGAAGGCCCCTTCGGCGACCACACCGGCTTCTACACCATGACCGACGAGTACCCGGTCTTCCACCTCACCTGCATCACCCACCGCAAGGACCCCATCTACGCCGCCACCATCGTGGGCAAGCCGCCCATGGAGGACGCCTGGATGGGCAAGGCCGTGGAGCGCATCTTTCTGCCCGCCATGAAGATGACCATCCCTGAAATCGTCGATATTCATCTGCCCGTCGAGGGCGTCTTCCACAACCTGATGCTGGTGTCGATCAGGAAGAGCTATCCCGGCCAGGCGCGCAAGGTGATGCACGCCATCTGGTCGCTGGGTCAGGCCATGTTCACCAAGTGCATCGTGGTGGTGGACGAGGATTGCGACGTGCAGGACGTGGGCGAAGTGACATTGCGCGTGGCCAACAACATCGACCCCGAGCGCGACATCCAATTCACGCTGGGTCCGGTAGACTCGCTCGACCACGCCGCGCGCCTGCCCAACTACGGATCCAAGATGGGCATCGACGCCACCCGCAAATGGAAGGCCGAGGGCTTCGACCGCCCCTGGCCCGCCATGATCGAAATGGACCGCGCCACCAAGGCCAAAGTCGACGCGCTGTGGGAGAAGCTGGGGCTCTGATCGGGCTCCTCGAGCTTTTGTCTCGCCGATGCTCGATCGGTTTTGCTACAATCCCGGTGGGCCGCTCTACCGGCCAATTCCCCTTGCGTCTTCTTTCCCATTGCGCCGCCGTGATTTTGCTCTTGCTGTCGTCAGGCGCAATGCGCGCGCAGCCCGCCGAGCCTTTTGGCCAGGACCTGCACGGCCAGCCCGTCACCCAACTCGCCGGTCCCGGCATTCGCGCAGTGGTCCTCATCTTTGCCGCCAGCGACTGCCCCATCGCCAACCGCTATGTGCCGGAAATCGCGCGCTTGAACCGCGAGTTTGCAGCCCGCGGCGTGCGCTTCTGGTGGGTGTTTCCCAACCCGGACGACACGGCCGCCGTGGTGGCGCAGCACAACCGCGATTTCTCCATCGCCGAGAGCACTTTGCTCGACCGGAAGCAGGCCCTGGTTCACATGGCCCACGCAACCACCACGCCCGAGGCGGCCCTGTTTCTTGTGGCCAACGGCGGCCTGCGCGAGGTCTACCGCGGGCGCATCGATGACCGCTATATTTCGCTGGGACAGGAGCGGCCTCAGCCGCAGCATCGCGAACTGGAGGCAGCCATCGCCGCGGCTCTCGCGGGCAAGTCCATTCCGCAGCCCGCCGGTCCTCCGGTCGGCTGCTCCATCGTTTTTCTTCAGCCATGAGGATGTTGCGCATCACAGCCGCGCTGCCGGCGCTCGCGGCGCTGCTGTATCTGGCGTGCCGGCCCGCCGGCACCATGCAGATGGCCGCGGCCCAGCCGCAGGCCAATCACGCGGTCAGCCCCGCTTCCAGTCCTGCTGCAAGCTCCACCGCCGGAGCCGCCCCCGTCACCTGGAGCCAGGACATTGCGCCCCTCGTCTATAGCCACTGCACCACCTGCCACCATCCCGGCGGCGCCGGGCCATTCAGCCTGCTGACCTATCCCGACGCCCGTCGCTGGGTGCCGCAGATGGTGATTGTGACCCAGTCGCGCTTCATGCCGCCCTGGCTGCCGGAGCCGGGGTACGGAGATTTTGCCGACGTGCGCCGCCTGAGCGACCGCGAGCGCGCGCTCATCCAAACCTGGGCAAAATCCGGAATGCCGCAGGGCGACCCCGCCGCTGCGCCCGCGCCGCCGCACTATGACTCCGTCTGGCTGCTGGGCAAACCCGACCTCATCCTCAAAGTCGCGCGGCCCTTCACGCTCCAGGCCGGAGGCACCGACGTCTTCCGCAACTTCATCCTGCCCTATCCGCTCCAGAAGACCCATTACATCCGCGCGATGGAAATCGTGCCCGGCACGCCTCAGATCGTCCACCACGCCAACGTGATCATTGATCGCACAGCCAGCCGGCGCCACCAGCATCCCAACGACTGGCAGGATGGTGTGCCCGGCATGGAGTTGCTGGTGGACTCCGGCAACCGCTTCGAACCGGACAGCCACTTCCTTTTCTGGAAGCCCGATACCCCGGCCCTGATCGAGCCCCCGGGAATGCCCTGGCGGCTGGACCCCGGCAACGATCTGATCCTGAACATCCATCTCAAGCCGTCCGGGAAGCCCGAAATACTGGATGCGCAGGTGGGCCTCTACTTCACCGATCAGCCGCCGGCCATGCAACCCATGCTGCTGCAACTGGACCGCGACGACGCCCTCGACATCCCCCCCGGAGTCGCCAATTTTGTGGTGGAAGACGCGCTCACCCTGCCGTTGGACGTGGAGGTGCTCGGTGTCTATCCCCACGCGCATTACCTGGGCCGCGACCTCGAAGGCTGGGCCACTCTGCCCGATGGCGAAAAGAAGTGGCTGGTGTGGATTCGCAACTGGGACATCGACCGCCAGTCGGTCTATCGCTACAAGGAGCCGATCTATCTGCCCAAAGGCTCCGTGCTCCGCATGCGCTACACCTACGACAACTCGCCAGCCAACGTGCACAACCCCAACTCGCCGCCCATTCGCGTGCGCGCCGGCAACCGTTCGGTGGACGAGATGTCGCATCTGTGGATCCAGGTGCTGCCGGTGCATGTGCCGCCCAACTCGCCCGACCCGCGCCTCCTGCTCGAAGAAGCATGGATGCGGAACCGGCTGCGCAAGTCCCCGCAGGATCGCGTCGGCCTGTATAACCTGGCCGCGGCGCTGGCCGGGCAGGGCAAGTTCATCCAGGCGGCCGGCGTGTATGAGCAGGAGCTGCGGCTTTCCCCCGGCGATCCCCGCACGCTGACGGCCCTGGGGGCGGCGCTGGAAAGCGCGGGCGAGTGGCAGGAGGCGGAGCAGCGGTATCGCAGCGCCACCCCGATGCCTGCGACGCCCGTTTCGACCTGGCCAACCTGGAGCTGCGCCAACAGGATCTGAAGAGCGCCGAGGCGGATTTCCGCGCGCAACTCACTGCCTGTCCCGAGGATGCCGAGGTGCATGCCGGCCTCGGCGCAACCCTCGCCGGCGAGGGACAGTCCGACGCCGCGCAGGCCGAGTTTCGCCGCAGTCTGCAGCTTGAACCGCAAAATCAAGAGGCCCTCCTGGGCCTGGGCGAAAGCGAGGCCCAGGCCGGCCAGAATGCCGCGGCCCTGCGCGACCTGGCCGAGGCCGTGCGCGCCGATCCCGCTTCCGCCGAGGCCCACGAGCAGTTAGCCACGGCCTATGCGCAGGCGGGCCAGATGGACGCCGCTCTGGCGGAGTTGCGCCAGGCCTCGCAGCTCAAGCCGGAAGACCCGCAACTGCATTCTGCGTTGTCCCAGGTGCTGGCCGCCGCCGGAAGCCTCAGTGAAGCGATCGCAGAGCAGCGAACCGCGCTCAAGCTGCTCGAGGACGATGCCGACGGTTGGAACAATCTCGGCGCTCTGGAGGCCAGAACCGGACAGACCGCCGCCGCCCGCGCCGATTTTGAACACGCCCTGCGCCTGCAGCCGGACCACGCACAGGCCAGGGCGAATCTGGCGCGCCTGCAGGGCCAAAACTGAACCCCGTCCGCCGCAGCCGCGAGGGGGGCATCTGCTATATCTAGACCCATGCGTTGCGTCCTTCGCGGGGTCATTTTCGGTCTCATCGCTTCATTGCTCGCCGCGGCAACCACGGTGTCCGCCCAGCAGGCGCCGCCCGACTTTCGCTGGGTCGACTTCCACTCCCAGAAAGATCAGAGCGTGATCGTTTGGGTCACGCGCGCGCTGGAAGCCAAAAAATGGACCGCCATCCGCGAGATCGGCGTGGAGTACGACGCGGCCCTGGTGGTCACCACGCTGCGTTCCTCGCCCCAGGCGGCAGCCAATGCGGACACCTTCGCCGTGTGGAGCGTCTCGCTCACCAACCACCTCGTGACGCCGCTGTTCAAGGGGGTGAACCTGCGCTTGACCGACTGGCTGCATTTTGCCCGGGGTGCGCCGGCGGAGCCGGGGGCTCTCTACGACGACTGCGCGGAGTGTGCGGCCACCACATATTTCACGGCTTTCCATTACGATATGGCGCAGCACGCATGGGCGGCGCGCTGGATGCGTGGTGGGCAGGCCGTGCCGGTATGGCGCGCAAATCCGCCGGCCGGCGTGGCGTGGACCCAGGTCTTCGCCGTGATGGCCGATCCCGACGGCCGCGAGCTGGTGGGCGCCTGGAACCACCTCGACTACGGCGGGCAAAAACCAGCCGAGGATTTCGTGTATCAGTACGACCTCGATCCCTGGAGTGGCCTGGAGCGGACTCAGCAGCTTAACGCCAAGCAGGCCGACGCCATGGAGCTGCGCCTCTGCCGCGCCGCGGATGCCGTTCCCGGCCTGGCCCGTGGACAGGACTCGCCGCTCTGCCAGCAATATGTCAGCCTGCAATCAGGACGCAGGCCCGCCACCACCCCGTCCAAAAACGAGGGAAGATCCACGCCGCCGGGAGCCAGGCACTGAGGAGCGCCCTTGCTGATCGAAAGGCTTTTGCCGCCAGTGCCCTTGCCCTGCGCGCGCGGCCATCCTGACGGTTCAACCTGGGCCGTCGGGGCGAAACTCAAAGAATCCATCGTATACTGGGCCTATGTCGATTGTGCGCAACCTCGCCGGCATTGCCAAGGGCATGAGCATCACCTTCCGGGAGACCTTCCAACCAACCCAGGTAGAGAACTATCCCGACGGACCGGGTCCCCTGCGGGGAGCGGTGCTGGAGCAGCGCTACCGCGGCGCGCATGTGTTGCAGCGCGACGAGAACGGCCTGGAAAAGTGCGTCGCCTGCTTCCTCTGCGCCGCTGCCTGTCCCGCAAACTGCATTTTCATTGAGGCCGCCGACAACACCGACGAGCAGCGCATCTCCTCCTCCGAGCGCTACGCCAAGATTTACAACATCGACTACAACCGCTGCATCTTCTGCGGCTATTGCGTGGAGGCCTGCCCCACCGACGCCATCACCCACGGCCACGGCTTCGAGTTGGCGACCCTGAACGCCACCAATCTGGTGATGCGCAAGGAAGACATGCTGGTCCCGGTCGCGGCGCTGACCGCGAAGTGACAACGTCCTGAGTTCCCGGCCGGCTCCTCCCGGCACAAGCCATCTCCTGCGCGGCACATTCTCCATCGAACGGCAATCCCGTCTCTCCGGCCTTGACAATGCCCGAGAAGTTGCAGACGTTCGAGCACTTAGCTAATGTTCTGTCGCACAACTGGCGATAAGCTATGGTGATGTGGAAGAGTTGGTGCGCTCATGAGAGGGCCCATTGATTTTCGTCGTCGCGCGAAGGATTCGATCCGCTCCCCTGACCGGAAGTGTCGAATGCGCTTTCTGCGTCGGAATGTAGTATTTTTCGCTCTTCTGATGACCTGCGCCGCGGCCGGAGCTCAAGGCCCGCGGATTTCGGAGCAGCCGCTGCGCATTATCACGACGGCCAGAGAAGCGCATAGCCTGCCATCCAGCGAGGCGGCGCGCGGTTATCCCATCCACCTGCGGGCCACAGTCACTTACTACGACCCATTCATCGATCCAAGGCATGGTGCTCTGTTTGTGCACGATGCAACGGGGAGCATCTTTGTCGAAGTTCCCGTCCGGCCCATTCTTACCTTGCGGGCCGGCGCCGAGGTGGATGTGGTGGGCGTGAGCGGTCCAGGAGATTACGCTCCTGTTGTCGATCACGCGCAAGTACATGTTGTCGGCCAGTCCCATGTTCCCGAGGCCGCTCCCGCGGCAACCATGACGCAACTGCTGTCCGGAAGTCTGGACGGCCAGTGGGTTGAGGTTGAGGGAGTCGTCCACTCCGTGTACCTTACCAACGGGAATGCGGCCATCGAAATTGCGACCACGGAAGGGTCCCTCAGCGCCACCACTCCGCGCCAGTCGAGAACAGATTACGATGCATTCGTCGATTCACTTGTGCGGGTGCGAGGCAACGCCGGGCCTGAGTTTAACCAACGGCGTCAGATGGTCGGCGTTCACCTTTTTTTCCCGTCACTGGGTGAAGTCAAGGTAGTGCAGCCCGCTCCCCCCGACCCCTTTGCTCTGCCCGTACGGCCAATCGCCAGTCTGTTGCACTTTACGCCGGGGCTTCAGCTCGCCCACCGGGTCCATGTGCAGGGAAGGGTGACCCTCCAATGGCCGGGCCGGATGCTATGCATTCAGCAGGCGGACTCCGGTTTGTGCATGCAGACGTTCCAGACCAACCTGGTGAGCGTGGGGCAGATGGTTGACGTGATTGGCTTCCCGGCGATCAGGGAGTACAAGCCGACGCTGGAGAACGCAATCTTTCATCTCGCGGGCGGGGTCAGCGCGACTCCGTCAGCCAAATCAGTCACGGCCGAAGAGGCATTGCATCAAGGGGACGACGGTGAACTGGTTCAGATCACGGGGGAACTGATCGGTCAGGACCGCGCTGCCGGAGACCTTACTCTGATGCTGCGTTCGGGAACGTTGCTCTTTCCCGCAGTTCTTCCCAAGGGATCCGAACTTCCCGATTCGCTCCCCTGGAAAAACGGAAGTCTGGTCCGCTTGACGGGAATCTGCAACGTTCAGGTGAACCCCGAGACTACGAATCACGGCGAAGGCGAGGTGCGGCCGGAACTGATCAGGATTCTGCTCCGCTCCACCGCAGACGTCAAAGTGCTTCGAGCTCCCTCCTGGTGGACCGCGGGACGTGCGCTGGCAGTTCTGGCGGTCGTTGGTTTTGTGGCGCTTGCTGCCTTCTTCTGGATACTTGTCCTGCGCCTGCGCGTGGACCAGCAGACTCGAGCCCTCCGCGCCAGCGAAGAGCGGCTGCGCCACATGGCGCAGCACGACGCCCTGACCGGCCTGCCCAATCGCCTTTTGCTGAGTGACCGGCTGGATTTGTCTCTGAGTCGGGCGAAGCGGTTTGAGCAGGCGCTCGGACTTCTGATGGTGGATGTGGACGAGTTCAAACAGGTCAACGACTCACTTGGTCATCATGCCGGCGATCTCGTCCTTTGTGAAATCGCGACTCGCATTCGCGCCGCAGTCCGTGAAACAGATACCGTTGCCCGACTCGGCGGGGATGAATTCGTCGTCCTGCTGCCCGATTTGCATGAACCGGAAGAGGCCGAATTGATTGCGGCGAAGATTGTGGCCGCGGTCTCTGCCCCCATTCTCATCGGTTCGGCGCGCATCTCCATCACGGTCAGCCTGGGAGTATGCACCTATCCAGAAGGAGGCAAGGATTCACAAAAACTCCTTCAGTGCGTCGACTCCGCGATGTACAACGTGAAAGCGCAAGGGAGAAACGGATTCCAGGTCTACCGGCCTGGTAAACCTTCGATTCTCCACAATTAAGCCGCCTTCCATTTTTTGTGCAATCGGCCCCCAACCCGTCAATCGGGAACTCCCCGACCGTATATCCTTGAGTGTTGGCCACTTTCCCATGCATTTCCACGCGGCCAGCGAGGTCAGGAGAGATTTTGGCGGATTTTCTTTCGGAACTGAAGCGGCGCGTGCTGGTCTACGACGGCGCGATGGGCACCAATGTGCAGAAGCACAACCTTACCCCGGAAGATTTCTGGGACAAGGAGGGGTGCAACGAACTGCTGGTGCTCTCCCGGCCCGACGTGATTCGCTCCGTGCATGCCTCGTTTCTTGAGGCCGGCTGCGACGTCATTGAGACCGACAGCTTCGGCTCCACCAGCATCGTTCTGGCCGAGTACGACCTTCAGGACCGCACCCGCGAGCTGAACATTGCCGCGGCGCGCCTGGCCCGCGCGGTGGCCGACGAGTACTCGACGCCCGAGAAGCCGCGCTTTGTGGCCGGCTCCATGGGCCCCACCACCAAGCTGCCCTCCCTGGGCCATATCGGCTACGACGCCATGGCGGCTGCGTACCGCGAGCAGGCCGAGGCGCTCATCGAAGGCGGCGTGGACGTGCTGCTGATCGAGACCTGCCAGGACTTGCTCCAGGCCAAGATCGCCATCGCTGCCTGTCAGGATGCCATCCGCGACGCGCGCGAAGGCAAAATTCCCGGCACGGGCCGCAACATCGCATTGCAGGTCCAGATCACCCTCGAAGCCACGGGAACCATGCTGCTGGGCTCGGAGATCGGCGCGGCCCTCGCGGTTCTTGAAAGTTTTCAGCCCGATGTCATCGGCCTCAACTGCGCCACCGGCCCGGCGGAGATGAACGACGCGGTGCGTTTTCTCTGTCAGAACTCGATCCTGCCCATCAGCGTACAGCCCAACGCCGGACTGCCGCACAACGAAGGCGGACACGCGGTCTACAAGCTCACCCCGGTGGAGCTGGCCGCGTTTCATCGCCGCTTTGTCTCCGAGTACGGCGTCCAGGTTGTCGGCGGCTGCTGTGGCACTACCCCCGAGCATCTGCACGCGGTGGCCGGGGCGGTCAAGGGCCTCACGCCCGCAACGCGTGCGGTCAAGCCCCAATCGGTCGCGGCCAGCGCTTTCTCGGCCCTGCCGCTCGAAGCCGACGCGCAGCCCATCATTATTGCCGAGGAGATGAACACCACCACCCGCCTCGAGCACTTCCGCAACATGGTGCGCGCCGGCGACTACGACGGCATTCTCACCATGGCCAAGCGGCTGGTCGCCGAGGGCTCGCAGATGCTCGACCTCTGCTGCGCCATCGTGGGCGAAGACGAGGTGGGCCTACATGAATGCGGTGCTCGAAAAGATCGCCACCCGCGTGCCCGCGCCCATTCTGGTCGACTCCACCGAGGCCAACGTCATCGAGGAGGCGCTCAAGCGCATCCCCGGTAAGCCCATCATCAACTCCATCAATCTTGAAGACGGCGAGAAGCGCACCAGCCAGGTGTTGCCCATGGCGCGGCGTTACGGAGCCGCCGTCATCGCGCTCACCATCGATGAAGAAGGCATGGCCCTCACCGCCGACCGCAAGGTCGCCGTCGCTCACCGCATCTACGATCTCGCCGTCAACAAATACGGCCTTCGTCCCGAGGATCTGATCTTCGATCCCCTCACTCTGCCCATCTCCACCGGCCAGGAGGACTATCGTTCGGCAGGTGTCGAAACGCTGGAAGCGGTGCGGCGCATCAAGCTCGAACTGCCGCGCTGCCGCACCGTGCTCGGCGTCTCCAACATTTCCTTCGGCCTCAACGCCTACGCGCGCCGCGTGCTCAACAGCGTCTTTCTCAAAGAGGCCGTGGACCGCGGCCTCGACGCGGCCATCGTCAACTACTCCAAGATTTATCCGCTCTACAAAATTCCCGAAGTCGAAGTGGAGCTGGCGCGCAAGCTCATCTTTCAGGACAGCAGCGGCGCCGGAAGCGAGCCCCTGCAGGCCTACATGGCGCACTTCACCGGCCTGGCCAAGGGCTCCGTGCAGGAAGATGAGATCGCCCTCGAGAACCTCTCGCAGGAGGACAAACTCAAGCAGCTCATCATCCGCGGCGAGCGCACCATCGGACTCGGCGAGCACAAGCAATCGCTCGAAGAGGCTCTGGAGGCCGCACTCACAACCTACACGCCCCTCGACCTCATCAACACCGTGCTGCTGGACGGCATGAAGACCGTGGGCGACCTGTTCGGCGCGCGCAAGATGCAGCTTCCCTCAGTGCTCGATTCGGCTGCTGTCATGAAAGCCGCGGTCGCTTATCTTGAGCCCAAGATGGAGAAGTCCGACGGCGGTGGCAAGGGCACCATGGTGCTCGCGACGGTGAAGGGCGACGTGCACGACATCGGCAAGAATCTGGTCGATATCATCCTCTCCAACAACGGCTATCGCGTGGTGAACCTGGGCATCAAGCAGCCCTCCGACAGCATCATCGCTGCCGCGCGCGAGAGGGGCGCGGACGCCATCGGCCTCAGCGGCCTGCTGGTCAAGTCCACGCTCGAAATGAAATATGTCTTGCAGGATCTGGAGCGCCTGGGGATGACGGTCCCCGTGGTCTGCGGCGGCGCGGCGCTGACGCGCAAATATGTGGAAGACGACCTGCGCAAGGAGTACGCGGGCCCCGTGTTTTATGCCGAGGACGCCTTCGCCGGATTGCACGTGATGGCCGATCTCACCTCGGAGGACGACGCTGTCCGCGAACAGCGCGAAACAGAGGGCAAGATTGTGAAAGCCTTTGCGCGCGGCACGTCGGCCATGGCGGAGATGACTTCGGTGGACCTGACCGCGGAAGGCCGTTCGCCTGTGGTGACGCGGGTAACCTCGATTCCCGAGCCGGCTTTCTGGGGCCCGCGCGTCTTCAGGGATTACAAGCTTGAAGATGTGTTTCCGTACATCAACGAGACCGCTCTTTTCAAGAATCAGTGGCAGTTGAAAACCGCGGCGCAGGGGGATTATCTGCGCCTCGTGGAAGAAAAGTACCGCCCCATCCTGCTCGATCTTCAAGAGGAGGTAGAGGCTGCTGGATGGTTCGAGCCGAAATCGGTCATCGGCTTTTATCCGTGTGCCGGCCACGGCGATGACCTGGTTGTTTTTGATCCCGAGGACCCGCAGCGCGAGTTGGAGCGCATCACATTTCCGCGCCAGGCGCAGGGACGGCGGCTCTCCATCGCCGACTACTTTGAGCCGATTGGGGCAGGGAAGCGCGACGTGGTGGGCTTCTCTATCGTCACCATCGGAGATGAAGCCAGCCGCCAGACACAAAGGCTTTTTGAGGGCGACGATTTCACGAAATACCTTTATCTGCACGGGCTTTCGGTTGAAACCGCCGAAGCGCTGGCCGAACTAGCCCACAAGCAGGCGCGCCAGTTTCTCGGCATTGCCGGCGACGACTCGCTGCGCATCTCGGACCTGTTTCACCAGAAGTATCGCGGCTCACGCTACTCGTTCGGTTACCCGGCCTGCCCCAATCTTGAAGACCAGACAAAGATTTTTCATCTGCTCAAGCCCGAGGAAAACATCGGCGTGCACCTCACCGAGGGATTTCATCTGGAACCGGAACAAAGCACCAATTGCATCGTGGTGCATCATCCTCAGGCCAAGTATTTTATGGTGTAGGCCGACGGTTGCGTAGAATTATCGCTGTTTGTGCGACATTGGAATCACGGCGATCGAAAAAAACATGTGTGGCCTCCTCGAACGGCCGGGGTGCGACTGCCGCAACGCAGTCGTGCCTCGGCCGTTCGTCTTTTTTCGTCGCTTCGTTCTGCCGCCACTCGCGTTTGACTCCGGGAAATATCCGGTGCTTAGATGGACTGCGGCGGGATGAGCGTTCATCGAATTCCCGCTCCGGTATGGGGAATGCTGAATGAGGGTGGGTACGACGATGCTTGCAACAATCTTTTTGTCGGGTGCTTTGTTGTGCGGTTGCGGCGGCGGTGGAAGCTCGAGCCCGAGTCCAGGGCCAACTCCAGCCCCGAATGTCGCCGCGCCCACGATCACCACATCCGCGGCACAAAACGGAGCCGTCGTTGTGAGCCTCGCCACTACGGCCCCTGGCGCAACCATCTACTACACCGTGGACGGCAGTGCGCCCACCACTTCGTCGCAGATCTATCAGGCTCCTTTTCTGGTCGCTTCCAACTTGACGGTCAAGGCCATCGCCGCGAGCTCCGGCAGCCAGAGCAGCGTCATCAGCCAGAGCTTCACTCCCAACATTCCCTCGGGCACGTTGGTATGGAGCGACGAATTCACCAACACGACCGGTGCCAATGCCGCGCCCAATCCGCAGGTGTGGACCTACGATACGGGCAACAGCGGTTTCGGCAACCATGAACTGGAAAACTACTGTGCGTGGGGTTCGAACACCGCGCCATGCTTTGCCGCCAATCCCAGCGCCTACGTGGGCACCGACGGTTATCTCCACATCGCGGCACAGCAGCCCTCGGCCGGCGTGTACACCTCGGCGCGGATGAAGTCGCAGGGTCTGTTCAGCTTTCAATATGGCCGCTTTGAAGTGCGCGCCCAGGTCCCGGAGTCGCAGGGCTTCTGGCCAGCTGCCTGGCTGATGGGCAACAACATTGCGACGGTCAATTGGCCGGCATGCGGCGAGATGGATGTGCTGGAACGGGTCAACGCGGCGAAGACTCCAGACTGGAATGAGGGATCGGTGCACGGTACAGGCTTCACCGGCGATAACGGCCTTGGGACGGTCTACAACTTTCCCAGCGGGCAGACCGCGGCCGGATGGCATACCTACGGCATGATCTGGTCCAAGGCCAGCGTGGCCTACTACATCGACGACCCCAGCCACCCTTATGTCACCTACACGACCTCGAACATGACCGGCCTGCCCGGCGCGGTGTGGCCCTTCGACGCGGGGCAGAGCAACTTTATTCTGCTCAACCTCGCCGTCGGCGGCGACTGGCCCGGCCCGCCCAACGCGACGACCCCGTTTCCCTCCGAGATGCTGGTGGACTACGTGCGCGTCTATACGAACTAGGCTCGGCGGCTGGTGCGATGGGCCGCGATGTGGGCCGGCTCAGCTTGCCGAAGTTCCTTCTCATTGACGCTTTGATCTGGTGCTTGGCTGGGCCCATCGGAGCGTTGCGGCTGTGGCACCGGTGTGAGTAGCGCTTCGGCGGCCCCGGAATGCATGAAGGACGGCGACGAGGTGTCGGTGATTCCATCGATTGCCGGCGGTTGTCTCTAAGTTGGAGTTACCTGCCTCACTTATGGCTCTTCCGGGGGGAAGGGACCTTTAAGTAAACATTGAGTTAAAGATTTAACAAAGTATTTGCGCCGTATTCGCATCCGCTTGACGGTCCTTTTACAGTGTCCGGCGCATACTCATCCCGTGATTCCGCAAGTTGGGCAAAAGGCTCCTTCAACTCTGATACCCGGTTCCTCCGCCCTGGTGGAACTCTCCTTCCCTCCATTGATTTCGCCGTTGCCCGTGGCTCCGGCCAGGCCCCGCATTCATGCGGAGGTGGGCCGCTACCGGCTGCGCCTGGCACATACCGTCGAAGACCGGGACGCCGCCTGCCGCCTGCGCTTCAAAGTCTTCAATATCGAACTGGGCGAAGGGTTGGAGAGTTCCTATAAGACAGGAATGGACAGCGACCAGTTCGACCTCTTCTGCGAGCACCTGCTGGTCGAGGATAGGCTGGAAAGCAATCCGGCCCGGCACGTTGTCGGAACTTATCGAATGCAGTCCGGAGACACCGCCGCGAGCAATCTCGGCTATTACTCCGAGCAGGAGTTCAACTTTGCCCCCTACGAGCCGCTTCGGGGCGGCATTCTGGAGCTGGGTCGCGCATCCATTGCGCGCGAACACCGCACGCCCGAGGTGTTGACCCTGTTATGGCGGGGCATTGCGCAGTATGCTAACGACATGGGGCTGCGCTACCTGATCGGTTGTTCATCGTTGAACTCGCAAGATCCGGCCGAAGGCTGGCAGATGTATCGCCAGCTTGAGCACTACCGGGTTTCGCCGGAGTTTGAGACCGTGCCGACCGCTGCCTATGCCTGCCCCACCGAGCAGGAGGGCGCATACGCACAGCCGTCGCTCATCCAGCAGGAATTGCCCGCGCCAGCTCTCACCAAGGTTCCCAAGTTGCTCAGGACGTACCTGGCCATCGGCGCCCGCATCGGCGCCCCGCCCGCCTGGGACCGGGAGTTCGGCACCATCGATTTCCTCACGCTGCTCGATCTCAGATTGCTCTCGTCATCTGCGCGCAATCGCTTCCTGGCGCCGCTCACCCAGTGAGTCTGCGAGCTGCCCGGCGCGCTGTGGCGCTGGGTTTGGCACTGGCCCTTTGTGTCCTCCGTTTTTGGTTCGCCCGCCTGCGCGGCCCGCTCACCCTGGAGCGCCGCGCCCGCTGGCTGCAATCCTCCTGTCGGTTGGTGATGGCCAGCCTCGGCATCCATTACCAGGTGGAGGGTCAGCCGCCAGAGCGCGGACTTGTGGTTGCAAATCACCTCAGCTATCTCGACATCCTTATTCTCAGCGCGGCCATGCCCTGTTTCTTCGTCGCCAAGGCCGAAATCAAGGGGTGGCCCTTTTTCGGCAAGGCGGCGCGCATCGGCGGTACGCTCTTCATCGACCGTTCCAGCCTGGCCAGCGCGGAGAAGGTGTCGGCCTTGATCGCCAAGCGGCTTGCGCTGCCGGTTCCGGTGCTGTTCTTCCCGGAAGGCACAAGCTCCGACGGCAGCGCGTTGCTGCCCTTCCATTCGCGCCTTTTCGAGCCAGCGGTTCGTGCCCGAGCGCCAGTTACCGCCGCTGCGGTCCGCTACGTACTCGCGGAGGGCGCCGAGGAGCGCGATCTGTGCTGGTTTGGCGATGACGCATTCCTGCCTCACCTATGGAAAGCGCTGGGGACCCCCGGTTTCTCTGCCGAGGTCCGCTTCGGCGAGCCGCAGGTTTACACCCACCGCCGCACCGCTGCCGACCAAACCCACGCCGAGATCACCGCCATGCGCAACGGCGACAGTCTCATGCTTCAGTTTCACCGTTGAGATCTGGCACAAAATAGATCCGGGAAAGCTGGTCATCTGACTTCCAACCTTCGTGCACCTCGGTCAGCGATACCCATTGCCTTCAACTCGCCACACAAAGGCCCGCTTGAACTCCCTGGAGAACCGCTCGCCCCCGAGCCATTGCTCAAACTCCCATCGAGGAGTCTGAGCTTTCACCAGCCGAGCCAACAGCGGCTCAAGGCAAGCGCTTCCCGCGCAAAACGTGCTTCTGTGAACACAGGGGCGTGCTGCCAAGCCGGTGATGCCTCTCATGGAACCGCTCCAAAACCCAACAATCCGTCAAAAATGCCTTTGAAATCAAAAGGATCTCTGTCGCAAAATGGTGGTCAGGATAATAAACTGCAATAATTCAGTTGGAACGCCCGGATGGCGAAATTGGCAGACGCAGCGGACTTAAAATCCGCAGGCCGCAAGGCCGTGGGGGTTCAAGTCCCCCTCCGGGCACCAAGAATCAGTAGTTCACAGACACTCGGATAGCTCCAGAATTCGCCTGCCTTAGCCAAACTCAAAAGTTTGGATTGGCAGGCGCGCAGAGCTTCGATTTCTGACCCGAATTCGCGTTGCAGCAAGGCCGCCAGACACCGGCCTCATCCGCGTGCTGCGACATCCACTCTGCCCGCAATGCAGCAACAAAGAAGCCGATCCAAACAGAATTGAAGCCTGCGCAACGCAGCGCTGTTCTCCTCAGCGCGCAACTTCGCGGGCGCGATCCATTACCATGCTCGCGACCATCGCGGACCACTCTTCTTCTCGTCTCGCAAACGAGAATCCACCTCAGCCTCAAGCTCGATCTGCCGAGCGAACAACCAGATCAGATCCGAGAGTCGGTTGATGTAAGCCAGGGCGTGCTCATGAATCTCCGCTCCACTCTCCGCCAATCGAACGATGCAGCGCTCCGCGCGACGACAAACTGTGCGCGCAACCTCAAAAGCCGCAGATTCGACGTGCGCGCCGGGCAGCGACCAATCCGAAAGAATCCCTTCCTTTGCTTCAATGGCATGGACCATCTCCGTAAGCCGGTCCACATCCTCCGCAGAGAGAGGTGGTGCTGCTTTCTTGCTCTCTGGCGGAGTTGCGAGCGCCGAGCCGACGCGAAACAGCGTCTTCTGAATTTCATGCACCGCGGTGCAAATCTCTGGATTGGTGCAGATGCTTCTGGCAAATCCCAGGCTTGAGTTCAATTCATCGACCGTTCCATAAGCCTCAACGCGCAGATCGGCCTTCGAGACGCGCATGCCTCCGGCGAGGCTGGTCTGGCCGCCATCGCCTCCTTTTGTTGCAATGCTCATAAATGCTCTCCTCCACGAAAATAGACACGCGCCGGTTCCCAATGTTCTCCCCATGTATGCCAGTGACTCGGGCGCTCTTTCACGTGGCGGCGGATCTTTCGCACATCCCGGCGTCGCTACCTTTGTCGTCGCGACGCGCGCTAGCCTTCCTCCAGGCTCCTGCGCCCAGCGCCTCTCGCCGCTGATTCTACTCTCAAAAAGCCTCGGAACTTCTAAGCCCTGCTGTCTGGAGCGTTCACAGGCCCGCCTGCCATTCTACGTCTACGCGATGAATCCTTTCCTGATCTTCAAGTCGATTTTGGCAGGGTCCAGAATGCGATAGTGGCGACCTTGAAGACATCGCTGACCAGCGCCGCCCATGTAATCGCATAGCCCCAAACAAACAACGCCCAATGCCAGCCCAGCGGCGCAACGAAGATACCATAGACCGAGATGAGAGTGGCGATGGTTTACGTGCCGCACACGGCGAGCAGCAAGATCCGCGCCGGTCGTATGGACCAGAACGGACCGCGCGTTCGGGTAAGGAAAATGGATACGCAAGCTTCCCTTGAAGATCGCGTGAGGCGCCCAGGTCATCATGCGTGCACAGGGTGACTCCGCCTTCCCAAAAAATGGGCCAACAATCCACCGTCTCGCTGATCGAAGATCCTGTAAGCCCACAGCTTGATGAAATCATTGACGACAAACCAGGCGAGCGCGTAGACCCAAATCAACAGCGCCCAGCGCCATCCTATGGCGGGCATAAAGACTCCATAGACCGCAGCGAGAGTTGCGAGAAACTTTGTGAGGACCGCGCTCCATAAAAGGATGGGCGCCGGTGGGGTGGACCAGAAAGGCCCGCGGGTACGAGTCAGGAAGATGGTGAGGTGGCCCGCGACGGCGAGCTTCAGGAACATGAAGGCCTGAATCACTTCTCGATTCAGGTGGAACATCCGCTCGGCAATATAGAACAGCCCAAAGGAAGCGACCACTCCGGCTATGCCAAGAAAGGTGGAAATGCCCAGTACCTCGGGCATGTTCCAGGATTCGGGTCTGTTTTTATAGCGCACGCGGTCATAGGCGATCGCCAGGATTGGCCCGTCGTTTAGAAGCGCAAGCAGAACGATCATTCCAGCTGTAACGGGGTAGAAGTTGAACACCAATATCGAGAGGGTCATAAACACCAGCACGCGGATCGTTTCGGCGATCCGGTAGATCGCATAGCTGTTCATGCGTTGGAACATGTTTCGGCTTTCCTTGATGGCGTCGATGATCACAGAAAGGCCGGGGTTCAGCAGTGCTATATCCGCCGCGGCCCTGGCCGCATCCGTCGCCCCCGAAACGGCAATGCCCGCATCAGCCTGCTTGAGCGCCGGAGCATCATTCACTCCATCGCCGGTCATTCCTACAATGTGCCCTCTGTTCTGAAGAGCGCGGACGATATTGAATTTATGCTCCGGAAATACCTGAGCGAATCCGTCCGCGCCCTCGATCGCCCTGGCTTGCTTATCCGCGTCATAATGTTTTGGCTCCGCGAGAACGGCAGCATCCACGATGTTCTGGCCGAGCCCGAGTTGACTGGCCATCTCCTTGGCGATGGCGATCTGATCGCCGGTAACCATCTTGACCTTCACACCCATACTTGTGGCCGTCGCAATGGTTTCCTTTGAGTCTACGCGGGGCGGATCGAACAGAGGCAGCACGCCAAGAAACTGCCATGGTCCTTGCCCGTCGGCACGCGCCACGCCCAACGAACGGAAGCCGCGAGCGGCAAAGCCCTGCACGGCAGATTCGACCGCGCCGCTCACCTGAGCGGCATTGGCCGCCAGCGAGACAATTACTTGCACCGCCCCTTTTGTCACGCGGAACTCGGGGCCTCCTGGCTTGCGAACCACAGCCTCAGTTCGCTTGTGCACAGGATCAAACGGCTGGAAATGAACCGTCTCATATTCGTCCAGCACGTGCCGGTCTTTCAGGCCACCCAGGACTGCGAGGTCAATTGCGTCCTGACTCTCGGTGCGTGATGCTAGCGCAGCGGCCAGAATTACAGCTTGATCGTCCTCTCCGGGAACGCAAAACACCTGGCCCAACGTCAGCTTGTTTTGTGTCAGCGTGCCGGTCTTGTCCGAGCACAGTACGTCGATTCCAGCCAACTCCTCCATGGCGGCCAGATGCGTGACAATTGCCTGCTTTTCCGCCAGCTTCCGCGCGCCCACGGCCATCGTCACCGACAAAACGGCAGGCATCGCCACCGGAATCGCGGCAACCGTCAGGACCAGGGCAAATTGCAACGTGGTGAGCATCGGATCGCCCCGGAACAGGGCCACGGCCAGAATCAAAACGACCAGGACAATCGCGATGACGATGAGGAAGTCGCCGATTTTCAGGACGGCGCGCTGAAAGTGGCTGACCGTGTGCGCGGTCTGCACCAGATGCGCCGTCTTGCCGAAGTAAGTATTCTGCCCCGTAGCGTAAACCAGAGCATTTGCCTCTCCCTGCCTGATGATCGAGCCTGAGTAGACCTGATCGCCCGGCTTCCGTTCGACCGGCAACGACTCCCCAGTCAGCGCGGACTGATCCACTTCGATCGGATCCCCTTCCATTAAGCGGGCGTCCGCCGGAACGATTTCGCCGATGTTTACGCGCATCACGTCGCCGGGAACCAGTTCCCGCGCAGGGATGGTTGTCCAGGCTCCATCGCGTTTGACGCGGGCGTGTAAGGCCAGCTTTGCCTTCAGCGCCGCAATCGCGTTGCCCGCCTGGTATTCCTCCCAGAAGCCCACGACAGAGTTCATAAGAAGCAGCACAAGGATGATGCCAAAATCGTCCCAATGATGCACCACTGCGGACAGGATTGCGGCCACTTCAATCATCCACGGAATGGGACCCCAGAAATAGGTGAGGAACTTCAGAAATGGATTTATTTCCTTCTCTTCGATCTCGTTCGGTCCGTATTGAGCGAGCCGCTTTTCTGCCTCTGCCTGACTAAGGCCGTCGGGAGACGATCCCAGTATCTTCTCAACTTCCGGCACGGGCAGGGATTTCAAATCGTCCTTCGATGCGGGCTTCGATTCTGAAGTCTTCAACTGTTTGTCGTCGGTGTTCATATTCGCCCTTCCTTTGATCACTCTGCCACGTGGATTTCAATGTTGGCGAAACCTGCGGGAGGCTCGCCTCCAGTCAGAGCGCTTTCCATTTCCAGTTCCGGATTTCTGGCAAATCCTGGCCGTATTTGCGGATGTATTGCTTGTGATCGATCAGCTTGTCTTTGAGCTGCTGCTTCAGGTAGACGCCCTTGTCGCCGGTCTGCGGAAGGCGGTCGATGGTATCCATCACCAAATGGAAGCGGTCCAGTTCATTCATCACCGTCATATCGAAGGGCGTGGTGATGGTGCCCTCTTCCTTGTAGCCGCGCACGTGGATGTTGTTGTGGTTGGCGCGGCGATAGGTAAGCCGATGGATCAGCCAGGGGTAGGCGTGGAAGGCGAAGATGACCGGCTTGTCCCTGGTGAAGAGCTCGTCAAAGTCGATGTCGCTCAATCCGTGCGGATGCTCGCTCTGCGGCTGCAGCTTCATCAGGTCCACAACGTTGACGACCCGGAGCTTCAGGCCGGGCAGATGTTCGCGCAGAATCGATACCGCGGCAAGCGTCTCCAGCGTCGGTACGTCGCCGCAGCAGGCCATCACCGCGTCGGGCGCAGAGCCCTGGTCGTTGCTGGCCCATTGCCAGATGCCGATCCCTTCCGTGCAGTGCTTGACGGCGGCGTCCATCGTCAGCCACTGCGGCGCGGGGTGCTTGCCCGCAACCACGACATTGACATAGTGGCGGCTGCGCAGGCAGTGGTCCATCACCGACAGCAGGCAGTTCGCGTCCGGCGGAAGGTACACGCGCACCACCTCGGCCTTTTTGTTGACGACGTGGTCGATGAAGCCGGGATCCTGATGCGTGAACCCGTTGTGATCCTGCCGCCACACGTGCGACGCGAGCAGATAATTGAGCGAGGAAATCTTGCGCCTCCATGGCAGCCCTGCCGTGACCTTCAGCCATTTGGCGTGCTGGTTGAACATCGAGTCGACGATGTGAATGAAAGCCTCGTAACAGTTGAAGAGCCCGTGACGGCCGGTGAGCAGATATCCCTCCAGCCACCCCTCGCACTGATGTTCACTGAGCATCTCCATCACTCGTCCGGCGGGCGCAAGGAATTCATCGTTGGCCACGGTCGCGGCATCCCACTGGCGTTTGGTCACTTCAAACACGGCGCCCAGCCCGTTGGAGATGGTCTCGTCGGGACCGAAGATGCGGAAGTTCCGCTGCTCGGCGTTCAGCTTCATTACGTCGCGCAGAAAGGGCCCAAGCACTCGCGTGTCGCCGATGCCCGGCACTCCAGGCGAGGGCACCTCCGCGGCGTAGTTGCGGAAGTCCGGCATGCGCAGATCACGCAGAAAGATGCCGCCGTTGGCATGGGGATTGGCCCCCATACGCCGGTCGCCTTTGGGCGCCAGTTCAGCCAGTTCCGGTTTCAGGCGGCCCTGCGCGTCAAACAGCTCCTCCGGGCGGTAACTCCGCAGCCACTCTTCCAGTAACTTCAAATGTTCGGGATGAACGGCCGGGTCGGAAAGTGGCACCTGATGCGCGTGGAATGTGCCTTCGACCTGCACGTCATCGACCACCTTCGGCCCCGTCCATCCCTTGGGAGACTTCAGGACGATCATCGGCCAGCGCGGACGCTCGGAGTTTCCATTATTG
Source organism: uncultured Acidobacteriaceae bacterium (assembly GCA_963716385.1). Classification (GTDB taxonomy): domain Bacteria; phylum Acidobacteriota; class Terriglobia; order Terriglobales; family Acidobacteriaceae; genus Telmatobacter. The sequence continues at coordinate 2,755,184 of OY970305.1, read as the reverse complement.
CGGGCATCCTGCTGAATCTTCCTGATCTGCTCCACCGCAAGATCGAGCGTCGCTGCCATCGCCTCGTGCATCAGCGCGGGTTCGTGGCCCTCCACGAAGATCGGCGTCCACCCGTAGCCCCGCAGAAGTTGATCCAGTTCCTCGTGGGTGATGCGCGCCAAAACTGTCGGGTTCGCAATCTTGTAGCCGTTCAAATGAAGAATCGGCAGCACCGCGCCGTCCGTTGCCGCATCGAGAAACTTGTTCGAGTGCCACGCCGTAGCCAGCGGGCCCGTCTCTGCTTCGCCGTCGCCCACCACGCACGCAACAATCAAATCGGGATTGTCCAGCACCGCCCCGAACGAATGGCTGAGTGAATAACCCAGCTCGCCGCCCTCGTGGATCGATCCCGGAGTCTCCGGCGATGCGTGGCTAGGAATCCCGCCGGGAAAGGAAAACTGAATGAACAGCTTTCGAAGTCCCTCTTCATCCTGACTTATGTCCGGATATATCTCGCTGTAAGTTCCTTCTAAGTAAGTGTTACCCACCACCGCGGGCCCCCCGTGTCCGGGACCGGAAACATAAATCATGTCCAGATCGTATTTCTTGATCAATCGGTTCAGATGAACATAGATGAAGTTCTGCCCAGGCGTTGTTCCCCAGTGCCCAAGCAGCATGTGCTTCACGTCAGAGATCTCCAGCGGCCGCTTGAGCAGCGGGTTATCGTAAAGATAGATCTGACCCACTGAAAGGTAGTTCGCGGCCCGCCAGTAAGCATCCATCTTGTGCAAGAGTTCAGGCGACAGCGTCTTTTCCATGAAATCTCTCCTCAGGTTCAATCTCATTCAATTCATTAGACGTCTGCTGACGGATTATGGCCTGGCTTCAATCAAAATGACGGATTGCCACGCTCAAGAAAAGCCTGCGGCGGTTGGGGTCTCATCAAAGTGTCCAAAGTGACTTCGTAGCTTCCACTGGAAGGATGACTCCGGCGTCGAGGCATGACTCGCAAGGTGCCATTGGGCGGCCGGAACTGTTGCGTTGCTAGAAACATGTCTGTCGATCGCATAACCGGCCAGAGACCTGCTTCGTCTCCCCTAGGACCCGCGCTTCGCAAAGCCTTCGCCCCTGTCTCACCGGGACCGCGTCCGGACTGGAAGCGTGTGTGAGCAAGCAAAATCAGCCGAGCTAATCATATCTTCCGGCGAAGACTTTTGGGCATGCAACAAGAGCCGTTCCGATGGTTAATATTTGTGAGTGTGACTTGGCTCACCCGCCCGCTCGGTCGAGCTTGACGGCCCGCACTCTTGGCGGCACAAACTGGCGCAATACGTTTGCTTAAAATAACTTGCGGACTTCACTTATGCAGCAGTTGTTTCAGGGCGGGCAGCAGCGTGCGCACAATGATCTCGGAGCCCCTCGCCGTGGGATGGATGCCGTCGGGCTGGATGGCGCCCGGAATGTTGATCAGATCTCTATAAATCATGGGGACGAGGGCGGTGTGGTGTCTGGCCGCAAGATCGCGGAAGATCTGGTCGAATTGCCGGATGTAGTCCGGACCATAGTTGGGCGGCAGGGTAATGCCGGCGAGCAGCACCTTGATATGCGCACTTTCCAGCGCTGTAAGTACAGTGCCAAGATTGCGGCGAGTCTGCGCGAGGGGCAGGCCGCGGAGGCCGTCGTTGCCGCCGAACTCGACAATGACAATCGTAGGGTGAAGCAGCAGGATGGAGCGCAGGCCTTCGACTGCGTCCTTGGTGGTGGCGCCGCTGACGCCCCTGTTCACGACATTGTAGTGATAGCCGCTGGAGTCGAGCTTTCGCTGCAGCGCATCAGGGAAGGCTTGGCCGGGCTGAAGACCGTAGCCGGCTGTGATGCTGTCGCCATAGCAGACAAGCAATGGCCGGTCAGCCGCCAGCAGAGGGACGGCCAGGAAAAGCAGCCAAAGTGAAACGAGAAGGGTGCGTCGAACGTCCACAGCAACAGTGTAACTGCGTAAGGCAGGGGCGCGGCTTGCGGTGGAACATCGCGCGCGAAGTGCAAATGCAGGTTCCCTTCGACTACGCTCAGGAAAGGCTTTCGACTCGCCTCGATCGCTCAAGCTGACGGCAGGTGTGGAATATTAGGGATTGATCGGGAGGTTCGCGAGTGATTGAGGTCCGGGATGTACGGAAGTGGATTCAGAACGGCTCCAGGCGCGTGGAGATTCTGAAGGGAATCTCGCTTCGCATTCCGGCGGGACAGTTTGTCGCGATCGTGGGCGCGAGCGGCAGCGGGAAGAGCACGCTGCTAGGCCTGCTGGCGGGCCTCGATACGCCCAGTTCCGGCGAGATATGGCTGGACGGCACTCCGATTCACAACCTGGCCGAAGGGGAGCTTGCCGCCGTGCGCGGGCGCAAGATCGGCTTTGTCTTCCAGTCGTACCAACTGATTCAGACACTCACTGCGCTGGAGAATGTGCTGCTGCCATTTGAATTGAACCTTGAGGGCAACGGCCTGAAACAGGCGCGACACTTGCTGGATGCCGTGGGGTTGGGCGAGCGCATGGAGCACTATCCGGTGCAGCTCTCGGGCGGCGAGCAGCAGCGCGTGGCGCTGGCACGAGCCTTTGTGGTGGACCCGCCGATTGTCATGGCCGATGAGCCCACGGGCAACCTCGACTCAACCAACGGGCGGCTGGTGCTGGACCTGCTGCTGGAGCGGAACAGCAAGGAAGGGACCACGCTGGTGCTGGTGACGCACGATTCGGAGATTGCCGGCCGCGCGGACCGCAAGATCGTGCTGAAGGACGGAATGGTCGTCGAGGACACTTTGCCATTCGCCGAGCCGGTCGCGGGCCCGAACTCGGCTGCGGTCATGGAGCAGAAGCAGAATGGCTAAGCGGGCATTGAGCTGGAGACGAGCCGCGGCCATTGGGTGGCGGGACCTGAAGTCCGCGCCGGGCAAGTTCGCCTTTGTAGTGTTGTCGGTGGCCGTGGGAGTTGCGGCGCTGGTGGGAGTACGCGGCTTCAGCGAGAGCTTCAGGCGTACGCTCACCACCGAGGCGCGGTCGCTGATGGCCGGGGACCTAAGCGCGCGCATCTTTCGCGAGCCAACCGCCGGGGAAGAGAAGAAGCTTGCGGCGATCGAGCAGGGGATTGCAGGGACACGCGCGACGTGGGTCACGGAAACCGTCTCGATGGCGTCGGTGCAGCCGGACCCGGTTCCTCTTCTGGTTTCGCTCAAGGCGGTGGACCCCGCGCAGTATCCCTACTATGGCGAGGTCGAACTGGAGCCGGAGATGCCGCTGCGCCAGGCTTTGCAGGGCGATTCGGCTGTGGTGGCGGATGAATTGCTTATTCGGTTGAATGCGCACGTGGGCCAGACGTTGCGGCTGGGGGGAAGAGATTTCAAAATCACCGCAGTGCTGAAGCAGGAGCCGGACCGCATGACAGCAGGGGCGGGCCTGGGGCCGCGGGTGATGCTTTCGAATGCGGCGCTGGACCGGACGGGGCTGCTGGCTCCGGGAAGCCGCGCCAGCCATCGACTCTTGATGAGGTTGCCGCCGCAGGCCGATCAGGCGGCGGTGCGCAAACAGGTGGAGCAGGCGCTGCCCGATGCGCAGGTGATGGATTTCAAGGAGGGCAATCCAGGGCTAAGTCGGGGACTGGATAATGCGTCCGCGATCCTGAGCCTGATTTGCCTGGTGGCTATGGTCCTGGGCGCAATTGGAGTGGCGATGGCTATGCATGCGCATCTGGAGCAGCGCATGGACATGCTGGCTATCTTGAAGGCAGTGGGCGCGCGGTCGGCGGATCTGCTGCGCATTTTTCTGCTGCAGACGCTGGGGCTCGGGCTGGCTGGAGGCGTGCTGGGCGTGGCTGCGGGCGTGGGCGTGATGATGGCGCTGCCGGCGGTCTTCGGCAAACTGTTGCCGGTCCACACGGTGTTGGGGTTTCCATGGAGGTCGGCTCTCGCAGGCCTCGGAACAGGGCTGCTGACGACGCTGCTCTTCTGCCTGCCGCCGTTGCTGGACGTGCGCGGGATCAGGCCGGTGCTGGTGCTGCGGCGGCTGGTAGAGTCGGGGCCGGAGGGAATCGGCGGCTGGCTTGCGCGCTGGTGGGCGCGCCGCCTCCAGTTGGGAATCGCCGCGTTGGTCGTGCTTGCTCTGGGCGCGATCGCCTGGGCACTGTCGGACTCCGTGAAAGTGGGCGGATGGTTTGCGCTGCTGTTCTTCATTGCGCTTGTGGTCCTGCTGGTGTTGGCGGCTGTCGCGCTCAGGACGCTGCGCTTTGCGCTGGACCGCGTGCGGCTGCGGCTGCCGTCGTCGCTGCGTCATGGGTTGGCGAATCTGTATCGGCCGGGCAACCAGTCGGCGGCGGTGCTGGCCGCCCTGGGCACGGGCGTGATGCTGATTCTGGCCGTTTATCTGCTGCAGGGGGCGCTGCTCCGTGACCTGCGCGAGACGGCTTCACCGAATCTGCCCAATGTTTTTCTGATCGATGTGACGAGCGATGAGGTTGCGGGAGTCAGGAATTTCTTTCAGCATCAACCGGGAGTCACGCAGGCGCTGGACCTGATGCCCGTGGTGGCGGGGAGATTTTTGTCGCTGAACGGGCAGACGTTGGACAAAATGAAGGAACAGCACTTTCCGCGTCATCTGCTGGAGAACGCCGAACTGAGTTGGGCCGATGCGCCGCCGGCGGGCGACAAGGTCACGCAGGGCAAATGGTGGACCGATGCGGGCGCGGTAGAGTTGGCGGTAGGCGAAGGCGCGGCCAGGCGACTGCACCTGGGCGTCGGTTCAGCGGTGGAACTGGAAGTGGGCGGGAGTGTGCGCAAGCTGAAGGTAGCGGCCGTGTATCGCGCCGACGGAGAGCACCTTGGCGCGCGCGTGGCTTTCGTTCTGCCTTCAGGACAACTGAAGGGTGAGTTGGCGACATGGTATGGCGGGGCGCACATGGACCCGAAACAGGTGGCGTCGATGGAGCGCGCGTTGTTCGCGGCGTTTCCGACAATCTCCGTGATTAACATTGCGGATGTATTGGACCGGATTGAGAGCGTGGTGAATCAAATCACGTTTGTGGTGCGGTTTCTGGCGGGCTTTTCGATTCTGGCGGGGCTGATGATTCTGGCGTCGAGCATTGCGAGCGCGCGCTTCCGCCGCATGCGTGAGGCCGTGGTGCTGAAGACGCTGGGCGCTACGCGGATGCGCATTGTGCGCACCTTCAGCGTGGAGTTCAGCGTGCTTGGGTTGCTGGCCGGATCAGTGGGCGTGGTATTCGCGAATATTCTCACGCGGGTTTTGCTGCACAAGTTGGAAGTGAGCTACCACGTCGATTGGTACGCAATGCTGGTTGCGCTGGCGGGCACGGCGGTTCTGGCCACTGCCACCGGATGGATCGCCAGCTACCGGATCCTTGGCTTGCGGCCGCTGGAAGTACTGCGTGAAGAATAGAACCAGGGTTCAGGTTTAAGGAATCAGAGATCAGTTTTTACCCGGTTGATTGAGATTCGCAGCTTCCTTCCTCCATCGTCCGCCGCGGGTCGCCGCAGCGACCGAAGGTGGGGCACCCGGCTCTTAACTGATCCCTGATCTCTGACCCCTGACCATTGTCCTAAAATTCCTCGCTGATTTCTACGACGGGCAAAATGTCGTTTTCGCGAGCCATCCAGACATACAGCGTGGGCATCAAAAAGACGCCGATGACCAGGTTGGCCAGCAGGCCGCCGACGATCACGATAGCAAAAGGACGCTGCGAATCAGAGCCGATGGCGTGCGAGAGCGCGGCAGGCAGCAGACCGAGCGTAGCCACCAGCATGGTCATCATGACAGGGCGCAAGCGCAGAACCGAGCCCTCGACAGCGGCTTCGATGATGTGTTCGCGGCTCGACGCCTCCATGCCCTTGCGGCGCGAGCGCAACTGGTTGATGAACTCGATCATGATGACGCCGGTTTCTACTGAAACGCCGAAGAGCGCCAAAAATCCAACTGCGGAAGAGACCGAAAAATTGGTATGCGTCAGGAACAGAGCCAGCGGTCCGCCGATGGAGGCCATGATGACCGAGACAAGAATCAGCATGGCCCACTTGAAGGAGCGGAACATGGTGTAAAGGATGAGAAAAATGGCCAGCACCGTGATGGGAATAACCAGGGCCATGCGCTTGTTGGCGCGCTTCTGGCTCGCGTATTCGCCGGCCCATTCCAGGTGATAGCCGGAGGGCAGCGTCACATTGTGCTCTACCTTGCCGATGGCCTCTTCCACGGTGGAGCCGAGGTCGCGCCCTTTCACCGAGAACTTGATGGCGATGTAACGCTGGCCGTTTTCGCGATTGATCTCTTCGGCGCCGTCATCCGTGGAGACTTTCGTGAGTTGCGCCAGGGAAACGCGCTCTCCGGAAGACGTGAGAAGACGCACATTCTCGATTGCGTCGCGCGTGTCGCGGTACTGCTTTTGATAGCGCAGCGCTACGTCGTAACGCGCCTCGCCCTGCTGCACCTGTGTCACCGCGTTGGCGCCGATCGCGGTCTGGATGGCGTCCTGAATGTCGGCGACGTTGATGCCCCAGCGGGCCGCAGCTTCGCGGTCCACTGTGAAGTTGAGGTTGGGCTGCCCCACAATGCGGAAGATACCCAGGTCAGCGACACCCTTCACCGTGGCCATCTGGTCCTGGATGCGTTCGGCGGTGTGTTCCAGCGTGCGCAGGTTGTCGCCGTAGAGCTTGACGGCCAGTTCTCCCTTGACGCCGGAGACGGCCTCCTCCATGTTGTCGGAGATGGGCTGGGAGTAGTTCCAGATCACGCCGGGAAACTTCTCCAGTTGCTCGTCGATGGCGGCAATCAGCGCTTCCTTGTTCTGATGGAAAACGGGGCGCCATTGTTCTTTTGGCTTGAGATCAACAAAATATTCAGTGTTGAAAAAGCCGGCGGTGTCGGTGCCGTCGTCGGGACGCCCGGTCTGGCTGACCACCTGCGTGACCTCAGGGAACGAAGCCATGACGACGCGTGCCTTGTTGGTGAAGTCGATGCTGGCGGTGGGGCCTTCGCTGGGGGGCAGCGTTCCGCGAACCCAGATGGAGCCCTCGTCGAGGTGCGGCAGGAACTCCGAGCCGATCGGACCGCCGACAGTGAGGTAGATGGCGACGGCAAAAAGAGCGGTTGAGATCCCCAGCGTGATGTTGCGATGCATGATGGCCGCGCGCACTGCCGTGCGGTAATGGCGAATGAGCCAGTGCATGATGGGGTTTTGCCACTCTTTGGCGCCGTTGCGGAACAGGATGCTGGCCATCACCGGAGCCACGAGGATGGCAAAGACGAGCGCGCCGATCAGAGCGAAGGTGACGGTCCAGGCCATTGGTTTGAAGAGCCGGCCCTCGACAGCCTGCAAGGTGAAAATTGGTAGATAAGAGGCAATAATGATTCCGCGGGCGAAGAAGACAGGCCGCTGTACTTCGTGCGACGCGTCGCGGATTTTCTGCGCCGGGGTGCGGGTGTCGTCGGGATGAGAGAGGTGGCGGACGATGTTTTCGATCATTACCACCGAGCCGTCCACGACCATGCCGAAGTCCAGCGCGCCCAGCGAAAGCAAGTTGGCGGGAATGTGGACAAGATCGAGGCAGATCGCGGCGAACAAAAGCGCGAAGGGAATTGTAAGTGCAACGACAATGGCTCCGCGCACGTTGCCCAGAAAGAGAAAGAGCACGATGGACACGAGAATGACGCCCGCCGTCAGGTTGCGCTCCACGGTCTCGACTGTGAATTTGACCAGATCGGAGCGGTCGAGGAAGGGAACCACCTTCACGCCCTTGGGAAGAATGCCGCTGTTGAGCTTCTTGACCTCATCGTGAATGCCTTGCAGGACGGGGTCGGAGTCGTCGCCCTTTTGGAGCAGGACGATGCCTTCGACGGTGTCAGGGTTATCGATGATGACTCCGTCGGAGCGGTGAGTGGCGCGGCCAATCTGGCCGAGACGGATTTTTGGACCCTGCACAACCGTGGCGATGTCTTTGATGCGGATGGCCGTGCCGTTGGCGGTTTTGACAGCGGTGTTCTCAATGTCCTGCACGCTGGTGTACAAGCCCAGCGATTGCACATTGATCTGCTGCGCGCCTTCTTCGATGAATCCGCCTCCACCGTTGGTGTTGTTGGCGGCCAGTTGCTGCTCGACCTGGCCTATCGACAGCCCATATGCGACGAGCTTATCGGGGTCGAGCTTGATCTGATATTCCTTGGTCGGTCCGCCGAAGCTGGAAACGTCCACCACACCGTCGACGCTTTTAAAAGATTTTTCAAGCAGCCAGTCTTCGAGCGACTTCTTCTCCATCACATCGTAGGCGGGGTTGGTGCTCTCCAGCGTGTACCAATAGATCTGACCGACGGGGCTCCAGTCGGTGCCCATCTGCGGTACCAGACCACCGGGCAGATTGACCTGACTCAGCCGTTCCAGCACATGCTCGCGGTTGGTGTCGCTGGTGGAGTTGTCGTCAAAGATGAGCATGAGGCTGGAGAGTCCGGCCAGTGTAGTGGAGCGGAGATGCGTGAGGTGCGGGATGCCGGCTATCTGGATCTCCACCGGCACCGTGACCTGGCGCTCGATCTCCTCGGCGCTGTGGCCCGGCCACTGGGTAATGATCTGGACGTAGTTGTTGGCGACGTCGGGATAAGCCTCGATGGGAAGGCTCCGAAAAGAGACGATGCCCCAGGCGGTGAGCACGACCACGCCGCCGAGGACAAGCCAGCGGTTCTTGAGCGCGAAATCGACGAGTGCGCGAATCATTTACTGGCTCCCCGCGGTTTCAAGCAGCAGCGCGTCGGTGACGACCTGCTGGCCCGGCTCAAGGCCGGCCAGTATCTGCTGCCGATTTCCGCTGAGCATTTTTCCGGCGCGCACCTCGGTGCGCTTGAACTGGTTGCCGCCCGCGGGCACAAAAACCCAATCGCGGTCATGCAGGTGCAGAACGGCGTCGGCGGGCACCGCTGCGTAAGTTTGTTGGGCGCGGCTGCTGAAGGTGGCCGTGGCGAACATTCCCAGCCTGAGAAAGCCGGGGTTGGCAACCTGGATGCGCACCTTTGCGGTGCGGGTTGAGGGATCGAGAATGGGGCCGATGTCGCTGACGCGTCCCGTGAGCGCGCGGCGGGGGTAGCCATTGATTGTGATCTTTGCTTCCTGGCCGAGTTGCAGCTGCGGAATGTCGTTCTCATAAACATCGCAGACAATCCATACCGTCGAAAGATCGGCGATGGTGAAAGCCGTGGCCGAGCCGGAGAGACCTACGCCCGCGGCCGCCGCGTTGGTCACGTTCTGCGCAACGATGACCCCCGAGATGGGCGCATAAACATTGACGATACTGCTGGGGTGGTTCTTGTCTACGCCGAGGGTCTTCAATTGCTCCTCGGCTGCGGTCAGGTCGGCCTTGGCATCCTTTTCGATGTCCTCGGCTTGCTCCATCATGGCCTGCGAGATGGCGCCGTGCTGCAAAAGGTCCTTGGCGCGAAGGAAGGCTTTGTTAGTTAGCTGCTCGTCATTGACGGCCTTGATATAGGTGTCGAAGGCATTGGTGATGTCAGGACTCTGCACCTTCAAGAGCAGTTGCCCCTTTCTCACGTTATCGTCGAGGCGGGCCTTGATATTGACGACGCGGCCATTGGCCAGCGAGATGACGGGAACTTCGCGCGAAATGTCGGGAAGGACTGAGCCGGTGGCATTCAACTCGCTGTAGGCCTCAATCTTCTCAGCCGTGGCCAGCGGGAACTTGCTCGCGTCTTTGCCGTCAATCGTGATCAGGTTCATGTCAGGAACCTGGATGACCTTGGCCGGCGGCGGAGCGCCATCACCCTGTGGCTTGTCCTTGCAACCGGAGAGAGCCAGGCCCATCGATGCGGCCACCGCGCAGGCCAGTGCAACTTCGCGGAGTGGTTTCAGGATGGTTCTCGACATCATTTGATTACCTCGCGCCCCACGGCAAGATTGAGTTGTCCGGCAGCCGTCAGATACGAACCGATCAGTTGCAGGTAGGCCAGTTGCACGGTGCGGTAATCGCTCTGCGCATTCAGGAAGTCCATCAACGAAGCACCGCCATGTTCATAGGAGTAGGTGAGGGTGTCGCGTACGCGCGTGGCCTGGTTCCTGTATTGCGCCTTGTAAGGCTTGAGCAGCGCGATGCTGCTCTCCACCTGCGCATACGCCGAGTCCACGTCGCTGAAGACCTGGGTGCGCGCGGCCTCGGAGAGTTGTTGGTTGCGGTCGATGTCGATGAGCGTACGTTTCTTCTCGCCCTGGTTGCGGTCGAAGATGCGCAGCGGCACGTTGACGCTGAGGCCAAGCGTCTGGTTGGCATTCGGGTTATTGAACGAGGGGTTGTAGGTGTACCAGCCGCTGAGGGTAGGATCGGTCGACCCGTTGGCTACGGCCAGCCTGTGGTTGGTGACCGCCTGCCGCGCTGCCTGAAGTGCGGCTTGCAGGTCAGGGCGCGCTTCGAGAGCGATCTGACGAAAATCTTGGAGCGGCTTGAGCGCATCGGAGAACTCGAACGGTCCTGTCACGTCGAATTGCTCCACAGGGGTGTGCTCGTTGAGCATTTGCAGAAGCTGAATCTTTGAGGTGCGCAGGTTGACGGTCGCCGTTTGAATCTCCACTTCATATTGCACGCGCAGCAACTCGATACGGTCGAGATCAATCTGGGCGATGTCGCCGGCTTTGAAGCGGCTGCGGCTGATCTCGATGATCTTGTCGTAGTAGGCCAGGTCGGCCTGTGCAAGCTGCAGCACGGCCTTGGCTTCGAGGGTGCCCACAAAGGCTGCGCGCAAGTTGAACTCGAGATTGCGCTTCAAGTCTTCGTGCTGCGCGGCGGCGATGCGCGTGCCTTCCTCAGCGCTTTCGTGGCGCAACTCGCGTTTGCGGTCGCGTTCATGCAGGTAGCTGAGGGTGGACTGGTACTGCGTTCCGCTCAAGGGTTGCCATACACCATTGTGGGGCGCAATCTGCGTGCCGTCGGTCGCGAAAGTGAACTGCGGATTGGGGCGAAGAAAGGCCGTGGTTTCCGCGACGCGCGTTTCGTCCACGTGGAGCGCGTCAGCCTTGAGGGCCGGGTTGGCGGATTCAAACCTGGCCTTCACCTGCTCCCAGGTGAGGCTTTGTTGCGCCGGGCACAGAGAGGCCGCAAGGAAGACCAGGGCAGCCATTGCCAGAGCAGGCCTGGAGGAGATCAACAACTTCATACGCATCCTTTGCGCCATGTTCTGCACGGCGATCACAGGAAGAAAAAGTCAAGCATGAATTGAAGGGAAAGGAGAGCGGTCAGGCCGCGGGCGGAGGGCGGTTCTGGATGGCGTCGAAGGCAGCGTTGTCGACAGCGCGCACCGGCAGATTGAGCGGCGCGGTGAGACGCTGAAAGCCGAAAGGAACGACCGCAAAAACAGGTTCGGGCAGCGCGGCCATCGCCGGAAAGATCGCGTGCGCGCAGGAGGCCAGGTGATCCCGGCGCAGGCAGGTGTCGGTTTCGGCAGGATTCTGGAGCGACCACAAGTCGTCGCTGACCGAAATCACCGGAAACAGAATCACGAGGAGCATGACCAGGGAGACGAACGACAAGCGCCGGTCCGCGTGATCGCGCGGCTCAACGTGCAGCCATAGGCACACGATGAAAAAGGCCAGCAGCGCCCATGCGGAATTGAGGAAGAACTCCATGGTCAGCACCGATTCTACACGAGGAGAGAACGCTGCAGAGAAGAGCCGAATGCGCATGTGCCCAAAAACATACCCGCATCGACGAGGGGCTCGAACGCTCATCCATCAAATGCCTTCAGTCGCTGGCGTCCAGGTCTGGACGATGAATCCCTGCACGCAAGGGCAGGGGCAGATCAGTGGCGCGTGCGAGTTTGACCGGGCCGGGGATTGCTTTTATGATGAACAAGTTGGCTTTGAGCTTCAGGCGTCCTGCCGCAGCCGGGGTCGGCACGGCTGCAAGTCCGCTTTTTATGCTTGTTGCCCCCTCGTTCAATGGTAGGACAGCTGCCTCTGGAGCAGCATATCGGGGTTCGAATCCCTGGGGGGCAACCAATTAGAATCAATAACTTGCGCTATTCTTGCCTGCGCTAGAATTGAGACACATGATTCCGCCCGGGCCACTCGCCTTGTCTGAAATTTCGCGACGCGCGCGGTCCCACTTGTGCCATCCTTCAGGTAGATGCAGACCAACACGTTCATCCCATCTCTGAGAAGCCAGGGGCGTTGCGGCGACCGCTTGCCGCGCGGGCCCGCCTGGTGTTGGCGCCCATCGCGGCGTCGTTCACCGTGAAGCATGAGCCGGATTGAACAATGCAATTCCTCTGACGCGCGTCTTCTCCAAACGCAGTTGCAATAGGGCCCATCATCGTTTACTGTTGCGAGTGCAAAATCGCCGGCACTGGCTGTGTTCTCAGTATGATGCTCTCCGAGCGCAGACCGCTGATGCTGTGTGCCTGGATAGAGAGGTCGGAAGTAAAGAATGCAGATAGGTGCCACGGCTGCAAGCGCGGCGGAGAATCGAATCGATCCCGCGCCAGTCCCGTACAGAACGCTTGGTACCGAGCCCGAATGCTTGCCATCGGCCTTGGCGCGTTCGGAGCTCAGGTTGCGTGTGGGCGTCCGGCGTCTTTCTGGGCGAGAGGGCGAATCTTCAACGCGCCCCGGAGTAGCTAAACTTGTTTCCTGTTTTATCCGAGAGCGAAGGGGCGGCCGGCGCCGATAGTCTTTGAGGCGGGCCTGAGGAAAGCAGTTATGTCTGTTTTGAATTCGAATTTGTCAGTAAGGTCGTCGGAAAATGACGGGCTCTTTCCTGCCGGGCATATGTTGCCGTTCTCCCTGGTCACGTCCCTGTTCTTCATGTGGGGTGTGCCCAACAACCTGAACGATGTATTGATTCGGCAATTTATGAAGTCATTTGCCCTGACTCGATTCGAGGCGGGTCTGGTGCAATCCGCGTTTTACCTGGGCTATTTCTTGTTGGCGATTCCCGCGGCCCTCCTGATGCGCCGCTTCGGCTATAAGACGGGAATTCTTGTCGGCCTGGCCCTTTACAGTACGGGTACTTTCTTGTTCTGGCCGGCAGCGATCGAAGGCAAATATCTTTACTTCCTTGGCGCGCTTTTTGTGATCGCAAGCGGTTTGTCATTCCTTGAGACGGCGTCGAATCCATTTATCGCCCAGCTCGGCCAGCAGCACAGTTCCGAACGGCGGCTCAATTTCTCTCAAGCCTTCAACCCGCTGGGCTCCATCACCGGGGTACTGATCGGTACGGTCTTCATCTTCTCCGGAGTAGAGCATACTCCGGCACAGATAGGATTGCTTCAGGCGCAGCACCTCTATGGGGCTTACCTGCGGTCCGAGACACTGCGAGTTGTCAAGCCCTATCTTGCGCTCGGGGCGGTTGCTTTTTTGCTTGGCCTTCTGATTCTGTTCACCAGGTTCCCCCCCATCCAGAGCGAGCATGAGGCAGATTTGGGCGACCACGGGCGCTTTCGAGACCTGCTTCGGTACCCGCACTTTCTGTTTGCGGTTCTGGCGCAGTTCATGTATGTCGGCGCTCAAGTCGGAACCTGGAGTTACTTCATCCAGTACGTGGAAGAGGCAACACATCAGCATGAGAAAGTAGCTGGCTTCTTTCTCACCGGAACTCTGGTGGCCTTCGCAGTCGGCCGCTTCACCTGCGCATATCTCATGCACTTCTTTGCGCCGAACAAGATGCTCGGTGCGTTTGCGTCGGTCAACGTTCTGCTGGTGGCCATCGGAGTGCTGTGGCCCGGGTGGGTCGGGCTATGGGCAGTTTTTCTCACCAGCTTCTTCATGTCGCTGATGTTCCCGACAATCTTTGCGCTGGGAATCAAGGGGCTTGGTTCCAACACTAAGATCGGCGGTTCTCTGCTCATCATGTCGATCATCGGCGGCGCGGTGCTGACCCCGGCGATGGGCCTGCTTTCCGAGGCCGGCCACGGCGTGGCGCTTGCCTATCTGGTTCCGCTGGCGGCGTATGTGTGCGTGGCGGCCTACGCATTCATGGGCGCCGCGCAACGGCTGGCTTCTGGCGCCGCCTTGCCGATTGCTGACGAAGGCTTTCAATAGCCGTTCTGTGCTGCTTCCGTACGCACTGTCAACGGTTCAGCGATTCGGCCAGGGAGATGCACATGAGTACAAGCAGGCGCCGTTTCCTTCTGCAAAGCACGGCATTGCTTTCCGCCGGAATGATGGGCGTGCGGCGAGCGTGGCCGGGATCTGCGACGGGGCCGATTCAAATGACGAACGGAGCTGCCGCGGCGGGGCTGGATTTTGTGGTGCGTAACGATGCCAGGGGGCGCAAGTACCAGGTCGAGACGCTGCCCGGCGGCCTGGGCGTGATTGACTTTGACGGCGACGGCTGGCCGGACCTGTTCTGCACCAACGGCGCATCCCTGCCGGCGCTGACCAAGACCGGGCCGGAGTATTGGAACCGGCTCTACCGCAATAATCGCGACGGCACCTTCAGCGATGTAACGGCAAAGGCGGGATTGCAGGGCGAAGGCTATTGCATGGGCGTCGCTGTCGGCGACTACAACAACGACGGCCACGAAGATATGTTTGTGGTTGGAGTGCATGCCAACTATCTTTATCGCAACAATGGCGACGGCACCTTTACCGACGTGACGCAGGCCGCGGGGCTCAAGGGGCCGGGATCGCTCGGCAGGCCGGTATGGTCCGTGGGAGCCTGCTGGATCGACTACGATGGCGACGGGCAGCTCGATCTGTTCATTTCGAACTATTGCGACTGGGAGCCGGGAACGGACCCCATCTGCGGCGGCATGCAGGACCAGGCGCGCGCCTATTGCCATCCGGATGAATATCGTGCGCAGTACATGCAGCTCTACCACAACAACGGCGACGGCACGTTTACCGAGATCACGCGCAAGCAGGGGCTTCCCGATCTGCTGGGGAAGGGAATGGGGCTGGCCATTGCCGACTTTGCCGGCGACGGTTGGCCGGGAATCTTTGTGGCCAACGACAATGCGCGCAATCTGCTGCTGCGCCGTCGCGGCAAGGGCTTTGAGGAGATCGGCATGGATGCCGGCGTGGCGTATAACGGCGACGGGCGCAACATCTCCGGCATGGGCGCGGACTTCGGCGACATCGACGGCGATGGCCGGCCCGACATCGTGATGACCGGCCTGAAAAACGAAACCTACGAAGTGTTTCTGAACCAGGGCCGGGGCGTGTTCGACGATGGAAGCGTGCGTACGGGTCTGCTGAATTTGAGCCGCAGGTGGAACGGATGGGGCTGCGGTCTGGTGGATCTGGACAACGATGGCTGGCTCGACCTGTTCGTGGCCGGCGGTGGCCTGGACACGCAGGATGCGCAGTCGAATCGCATCTTTCAGAACCTTGGCGGCCGCTTTGAAGATGTGACGGACGGAGTGGGGAGTGAGTTTGCGCGGCCCGCGCAGCATCGCGGGGTGGTCTTTGCGGACTTCAATCGCGACGGGCGCATCGACGCGGCCGTCACCGCGCTGAATGCGCCCATCGAGCTGTGGTGGAACCGCAGTTCACAGGAGAATCCGGCGCGCCACTGGCTGCAGTTGCGCCTGACCGGAGGACGCAGCAACCGCTCGGCAATCGGCGCGGAGGTTCGCTGCCATGCCGCAGGGCGCCTGCAGGTGCGCACCGTTTCCGGCAGCGCGGGCTATGCCTCGACAAGCGATCTGACCGTTCACTTCGGATTGGGCGAAGCGACGCGCGCATGGATCGAGATTCGCTGGCCTTCGGGACTCACGCAAAAGCTGGGGGATACACTGGCGGACCAGCGTCTGGAAGTGCGGGAGCCGCGCTGAAGATCTGCCTGGACGGAGATCTTCAACGGGAGACGTCCATGCGGCATGAGGTATCGCGCGCAATGCCGCCGCGGCCTTGCAGATGAGCCTCAGGAAGGCACGCACACGGCCTGCATGCAATCAGTGCGGCGGGATAGACGCGCGGCCTGTGACGCCGGAGGCGGTGGCCGGCAAACTCGGCCAGGCGTAGCAGCACAAGCAGAAGGGCCAGCGCGACAAACGCGATGAGGACGATCTTCGGCCCCCAGCGCCGGGTTCTTGCCGTTAGGGTTGTGCGCGTCCGGGGCCTCCAGCGAGAGGTCCTTTTTGTTCGGGTGTCGAGGATGCGTCTGGCGTGCGTGTTCACTGGATGGTCACAAAGAATGTCGCACTCATCCTAGCGCAAAACGGGCGCACGCAGTGGAGGGAAGCTCATCTATTTGCAGGAAAGTTAAAAGCACGGCATGGCGTCGTTGACTCGTCAGTGGAAGTCATGGGAGCGGATCTCGGCGCTGGTGATGTCGAGCGGGGCGATGCGCTGCGCTTTCACGTGAAGGACGCCGTCCTGGTTCTGGAGTGCTCCTTCGATGCGCAGGAAGCGGCTTCGCGTGACGACGAGGCGGTCGCGCTCGAAAATATCAGGCGAAATGACAACGTTGGCGATGCCGGTTTCGTCTTCGAGTGAGAGAAAGACAAAGCCCTTGGCCGTGCCGGGCCGCTGGCGCGCGATCACGCAGCCGGCGATGCGGACGAATCGATTGTTGCCGCATTGAAGGAGGTCGTCCGCCGAAAGAATGCCTTCCATGCGCAGCGCAGCGCGGTGGTAGGCCATCGGGTGAGGGCCGGTGGTGAGGCCCGTGCCCGCATAGTCGGCGGCCAGGCGCTCATCGGTGTTCATCTGCCTGAGCGGAACGGGCGCGGGGGTCTCGTCGAGCCTCTTTCCCGCACCGCGCAGCAACGGGCCGACCGGGCGGCTGGCCTCTTCCACCTGCCAGAGTGCATCGCGCCGATGCGCGACTTGGTCAAGTGAGTTCAGCGCGCCAATGCGCGCCAGCGCGACAAGTTCCTTGCGGTTGAGCGCGGGAACACGCTCCGCGAGGTCCGCGACGGATACGAAGGCCTCGCGGTCGCGCGCGGCAAGGATCATTTCAGCCGAAGATTGCCGCAGCCCTTTCGCGTAGTTCATTCCGACGCGCAGCGAGAGCGAGCCATCCGGCTCTGCTTCCACCGTGCAAGGCCACTCCGACCGTTGCACATCAATGGGGCGCACGCGCAGGCCATGGCGCTGGGCGTCCTTCACCAGCACCGCCGGCGCGTAGAATCCCATCGGCTGATTGTTGAGCATCGCGCAGGTGAAGGCCGCGAGATAATGCACCTTGAGATAAGCCGAAGCGTAGGCGATGAGCGCGAAGCTGGCTGCGTGGCTTTCAGGAAATCCGTACATGGCGAACGAAGAGATGCCCTGCACGATGTTGTCCTGCGCATCCGCGCTAATGCCGTTGCGCGTCATGCCCGCGCGCAGGCGGCCTTCCAGGTCCTTCATGCGCTGCATCGAGCGGCGCATCCCCACGGCGCGGCGCAGTTCTTCGGCCTCCGCCCCGGTAAAGCTGGCTACGGTCATCGCCATGCGCAGCAATTGTTCCTGAAAAAGCGGCACCCCGAGCGTGCGCTTCAGCACCGGCTCCAGCGACGGATGCGGATAGCTGACCGGTTCTTTGCCCTGGCGGCGTCGCATGTACGGGTGCATCATTTTGCCTACGATGGGTCCAGGCCGGATGATCGCTACCTGCACCACAAGATCGTAAAAACGTGTGGGTGCGTTGTGTGGAATAGATGCCATCTGCGCGCGGCTTTCCACCTGAAACATGCCCACGGTGTCCGCCTTGCGCAGCGTCTCGTAGACTAGCGGGTCCTCAGGCAGCGCAGCCAGGTCCACGTGCTCGCCATAGTGGCGCGGAATCATCTCAATGGAGTCCTTGAGCACAGCCATCATGCCTAGGCCCAGAAGGTCCACTTTGATAAGACCGAGGTCGGCGCAGTCTTCTTTATCCCACTGGACGACGGTGCGGCCCGGCATGGACGCGCGCTCAATGGGAACCACGCGATTCAACATCCCGGCGCAGATGACCATGCCGCCCGAGTGCTGCCCCAGATGTCGCGGCAGGTCCTGCATGCGCATGCAAAGGTCGAGATAGCGGGCGATGCGCGGATGGCGGATGTCAAATCCGGCTTGCTCAAAGTGGCGCGCCATCGTGTCGTTTGTGCCGCGCCACTCCCAGTGGCCCACCAGGCTCGAAAGCCGCGTAAGCTGCTCCTCCTCGAAGCCCAGCGCCTTGCCCACTTCGCGCGCCGCCGAGCGCCCGCGATAGGTGATGACATTGGCCGTCATCGCCGCGCCGAGCGCGCCGTAGCGCTCATACACATACTGGATCACCTGCTCGCGCTGATCGCCAGAGGGAAGATCGAGATCAATGTCGGGCCACTCGCCGCGGTTCTCGCTCAAAAATCGCTCAAACAGCAGTTCCATGCCGACCGGATCGACGGCCGTGATTTCAAGCGCGTAGCAAACAGCGGAGTTGGCCGCCGAACCGCGCCCCTGCACGAGGTAGCCTTGCTGCTGGCAATAACGGATGATGTCCCAGACGATGAGAAAGTATCCGGCAAAGCCGAGCTTGGCAATCAGCGCGAGTTCGTGGCGAACCTGGGCGCGGGCCTTGTCGAGCAGATGGTGCATGGCCGCAGAGCCATAGCGCTTTCGGACGCCTTCTTCGACGCGCTTCTCAAGAAAACTGTCCATCGTTTCGCCGTCAGGCACCGGATAGTGCGGAAACTTGTAGCCCAGATCGTTCAGCGCGAATTCAAGCCGCTCACTCACGATGCGCGTGTTGGCAATCGCTTCGGGAATGTCGCCGAAGAGAGCCGTCATTTCGCGCGCCGGGCGCAGATGTCTTGCAGCGTTCATCGCCAGCAATCGGCCCGCCTGGTCGAGCGATACGTGATGGCGGATTGCGGTGAACAGATCAAGAATTTCGCGGTCCTTTTCGGTTGCATAGCGGACGCCATTTGTGGCAATCACCGGCAGATGCAGTTCAGATGCGAGGCTCAACAAAGATTGGTTGCGGCATTCCTCCTCGCGCTGCTGGTGCCGTTGCAGTTCGATATAGAGATTGCTGCGGCCGTATATCGAAGCCAACTGGCTGATGATCTTGCGCGCGCCCTCCTGCCCGTCCTGCGCGAGCGCCCCGGCCAGCGGCCCCTCGTCGCCGCCGGTCAGGCAGATCAATCCAGCTGAAAACTCTTCAAGGTCTTCGAGCGTCGCCGCGCCTTTAGCCTTTGTTGCCTCGCGCATCTTGAAGCGCGTGATGAGCTGGCAGAGATTCTGATAGCCGGTTTGCGATGCGCAGAGCAGCACGATGCGCGGTGGTTCCTGCGGGCACTGATGCGGCATCCAGCACGGCGGCACAAGCCAGTTGCCGAAAGAGGAAACCGCAATTTCCGTGCCGATGTGCGCCCTCACGCTGCGCTGTTTTGCCGCGGTGTGAAAGCGCGCGACGCCGTACAAGCCATTCCGGTCGGCCAGCGCCATGGCGGGCATTTCAAGCGCAAAGGCGCGCTCGATCAGCGCCTCCGGCTGCGACGCTCCCGCAAGAAAACTGAAGGCGCTGGCCGCGTGCAACTCGACATAGCCTGAGGCGTCCGGGGCCCCCAGCGACAGGTCTTCGTCGCCGCGGTGATTGTCAGTCATAGAGCGCCTCCAGCCGCCACTCGTTCCGCATCCGATCGCAAATCAACAGGCAGGCGAGATGCGCGCCGGTGCTCGTCGCAGCCAGCACGTCCCACTCTTCCGCATCCCATTCGTCCGTGGACCACCAGCAGCCGTTCGTTCTCCACGGCCCATAGGCCGCCGTAACCTCGAAGCGGTTCTCTCCATCGCGAAAGGCCGCGGGTTTCATGGCGCGCAGCACTACGCGAACCGGCACAGGGGGCCGAATGCGCCGCAGAGCCATTTGCGCGCGCCCGGTGATCGGTGGGGATGTCTTTCCATCGATAGAAAAACCTTCCATGCGAAAGCTGCCCGTGCGGTGCGTGTCCTCCAGCAGCGGCGAACCAACGCGATCCTCGCCGACAATGGCCTTGAGCCGCGCCAGCGTCACATCCAGCCGCGAGGGCTCCGGCGTTTGCGGCGCAAACAGCCCCAACTGCACTTTGCTTGATTGCCCAGCCTCCGCGGTAAGCGCGAGAGCAACCACGGCGGCCTGCGGCGGGTGCGCGCCGATCTCCAGTTGCAGCAGCTTCAACAGAAACCTGCGATCCGTAGTGGAAAGAGCGGGCCGGATCGTGCCCTGATGAACGCCGCCTCCATCGAGCTTCATCTGCACAGCTATAGACGCCAGCGAGAGCGCCCGTCCTGCCGCCCGTGCGGCCAGACAGTCGATCATGCGTGCTGCGACGAACAGCAGCGACTCCATCTGCTCGACCGGCGTCTCAAACTCGCAGAACTCCTGCAACGAAAATGCCTGCTCGATGGGCTGAAAAGTATGCATCGCCACACCGTGCGCCAGCGCGCGCACTGCGCGGGCCTCTGGGCCGAGACGCGCGATCAGATCCACTTCAGGCAGCGCGGCCAATTCGGCCAGCGTACGAATGCCCCACAGCGCAAAAGTTTCCATGTGCTCATCGGAAAGCCCCAACGCCGCAATCGACAGACTCGCCAGCGCGCGCGCTTCTTCTGCTTCGGGAATCACCGTGATTCCGCGCGAATGGGCCGCCTTCAACCGCGCCGCATGGTAGTTTGCGCTGACCGCAATCGATACGCGAAACCCCGCAGCCGCAAGAGCCGTTCGCAGCCGTTCGGCCAGTCGCTCCGGCGGACCAAAAAGCCGCTCTGTGCCTGTAATGTCGAGTACAAATGCACACGACGCTGCCCAGCTCGCTTCTTCAATGCGCGGCGAAAATTGTGCCGCGCACTCCAGTAACACGGTGCGCGCAGTGGTCTCACCCTCGCTCGATCGCGCCAGCAGCCGCAGCCCGCCGATGCCCTCGGCTTCAAGCCGTGTCATGCCCAGCGCCGCGCCCCGTCGTCGCGCGTGCTGGTTGAGCGCGCAGACCGTCTCCTGCAGCGCGCTGCCCTCCAGCACGGCCACTGGCTCCGCCTGCAAATCCAGCCTCAAGCGCAGCAATGCCTGCGCGGGAAACTCCGCGGCGTGCACGCAGGCATAGAGCGCCTTACCCGTTCGGTCTGCGCTCATACGCGTCTCCCCGCTGCCACGCGGCGCTCGCGGACCACGTTGAGGCTGGCGATTTGCGCGCGCCGGTCATCATTGGCGCAAGGGCCGCGGCGGCGGCGCGTTCCCGCCGGGCCTCAAACGTAAAGCCGCGCAGCACGGCGCCGCCTGCGATTTCGGCGCGTAGCGGCAGGCACTCCAGCACCACCGCCGCGCTCGATTGCGCATACGCCGCTTTGCCCAGCACCACCAGACTGCATCGCGCGCGGTCCGCCGCCTGCCGAAACCGGAACCACGTGGCCAACGGAATCCGGTTGCAGTGTTGCGGCGCCGTGTCGCCCAGGTCGAGCACGATGGACGCAAATCCGCCCGCCTGCAGCAACAGGTCCGTCGCGCGCAACGCCTGATCGAGTCTTGTCCATGGCTGAGTCTCTCGCCCGCCCCTCCATGCCAACGGTTTCGCCGATAGAGCCGCGCGGTCATGCACCGGAAAATTCCTGCATCGCACCCAAAGCAGGCGCTGCAGTCCCACCCCGCTGGCCGCTGCCGATTCCGGATCGAAGGCGTCCCCGGCATCCACCCACGCACAAACCTGGCCCTCCCCGGTACGTTGCGCCAGAAAGGCCAGCGCCAGGCTCGTCCTCCCCGACGAGTCCGGCCCCGTCAACTCGCTGATCGCTCCCACCGGCAGCCCGCCGTCCAACAGCTTGTCAATCTCTGGAACTCCTGTCGCCGCAACCTCGCGAATGGTCCGAGGAACAGGCGTCAGCGCCGCCGGGAAGCGGTGCTCCAGGGCGTGCTCGATCTCGATGCGAAGTGCGGCGGCTGAGGTAGGCATGGCAGCGTGGCGAAATTCGCCATTTGTTCGCCTTAAGGTTCGTACAGTTACCCTTCTTTGTCAACATACGGTGTGCGGATAATCCACAACTCGTGTGTCCTTAGGCAGTTGAACGCCGGGAATCGGGTGAGGCAGTTTCCCGTGGGCGGCATGCTAGACTGCATCCATGTCGGCTTCCGCAGCCAGAAAAATCCGAGGGGGAATGTTTGGGATAGCGCTCTGCTTTCTCGCCGCCCTCTTTTTCGTGGAAGCAAAAACCGCCTGGGTTGTCATCGGCAACCACTCGCCGATTGACATCGCGTCGGCAAAAGCGCAGACGGCAGATCGCGGTCTGGCGATCACGGCGCACCTGCAAATCCGGCAGCCGGCCAACAATCACTCAGCGCCAACGCTTCCTGCGCATCTGGCGCTGGCAGCCCTCCTGCTGGCGCCTCCGCGGCACCTCATCGAGTTGCTTGCCGGCCGGGGACTGCCGCGCATCTCCGCATGTTTCCCCTTCGCACACTTCAATCGCCCGCCTCCTGCTCTCTAGTTGATAAGTTGACCTCAAGTGCGGCTGCTTGCGCGTAGCGTGAGCGCTTGCGATTCCATCCACATCCCGCTCCGGATGCGGGCATGGGTCTTTCAACCAGCGAGGATTCCCATTTATGTTTCTGGCACATGCCGCCGCCGGGCGGCGTTCGCTCTTCCTGCTTCTCCTTTTGGCCGCGGCAGGCAGCGGTTGTCATCGCTCTTCATCGTCGAGTGAGTCCACTGCGCAGTTGCCGGTTGCGCCCGTTGTATTGCCGCAGCGCGCCGCGCTTTCCAACCATCTTGAGGTCGCAGGAGAACTGCTGCCGTACCAGGAGGTCGAGCTGCATGCCAAGGTCTCCGGCTATATCCGGAAGATCTACGTGGATATTGGCGACCGTGTCCGCAAGGGGCAAGTGCTGGCGGAACTGGATATCCCCGAACTGTCCGCGCAGGTCGATGAGGCGCAGTCCGGCGTCCTGCGCAGTCAACAGGACATACAGCGCGCGAAAAGCGCGGTGGCCCGCGCCGAGGATGATCACGCGGCGCTGCATGCGGCCTATATGCGCCTGCAACAGGCCTCTGCCGTGCGGCCCGGCCTCATTGCGCAACAGGAACTGGATGACGCACAGGCCAGAGACTCCTCGTCCGAGGCGCAAATCGACGCCGCAAAGGCAGATCTTTCCGCCATGCAGCAGGCCCTCGGCGTGGCCAGGGCCAATCATCTCCACTACACATCACTTGCCGATTATGCGCACATCATCGCGCCCTATTCTGGCGTGGTGACCTGGCGCTACGCCGACACCGGCGCGCTGGTGCAGGCCGGCACATCCAGCGCGGGAGCGCAGCCCGTCGTCAAGCTGGCTCAAACCGACATCCTGCGCCTGCGCATCCCCGTTCCGTCGGCACTGGCCGGCTATGTGCGCATCGGCGACCCCGCGCAGATTCGCATACAGTCCACCGGCGAACAGCTTAGCGGCAAAGTGGTGCGCACCACCGGCGAGCTGGACCTGGCGACGCGCACGCTGCAGGTAGAGATCGATCTCAATAATGCCGACAACAAGCTCGCCCCCGGCATGTACGCAGACGTAACTCTGAACATCCAGCGCAGCGGCCTGGGGCTGACGATCCCCGTCGAGGCCGTGGACAGCAGTGGCCCACAGCCCGCGGCGTTCGTGGTGGATGCGCAAGGACATATTGAAAGGCGCGTGCTGCAACTGGGTCTTCAGTCTCCCAGCAGAGTGGAAGTCGTCTCCGGTTTGCATGACGGTGATCGCGTCGTGGCCGCCAATCTTTCCTCCTATACCCCAGGCGAGGCTGTGCGCGCCCAGCAGGTGGTGCTGCCGGGGCAAAAGCCCGATGGCGGAAGTGAGGAGCAATAGGCATGTCGAAGTTTGCCATCCGCTATCCCTTCTTCATTCTCATGGTGTGCATGATCATTGCCGTGGTCGGCTCTGTGACCGTGGCGCGCATGCCCGTCGATCTGTTTCCCGAGATCAAGATTCCAGTGGTCGTGGTGGCCACTTTTTACAACGGAATGCCGCCCGAGCAGATTGAATCCCACATCACCAACCCCTTTGAGCGGTTCTTCACCCTGGGCAGCGGCATCGATCACATCGAGTCGCGGTCGCTTACCGGCGTCAGCCTGATCAAGGTCTATTTCCAGCCCGGCACTGATGCCGATGCCGCAGTTACCACCATTTCCAACCTGGCCATGGCGCAGCTCAGGCGCTTGCCGCCGGGCACATTGCCGCCCGTCGTTCTCCGGTTCGATGCATCCAGCCTGCCTGTCTGCTTCATCACGCTCAAGGGCAAGGGGCTCAATGAAACCCAACTGCATGACCTGGGCCAGTTCAACGTCCGCGAACAGATTGCCAACGTCCCGGGGGCGTCGATTCCGCCGCCATTCGGAGGCAAATACCGGCAGATTCAGGTCTATGTCGACCCCGTGAAGCTGGAGGCTCATGAACTGAGCCCGATGGACGTCGTGCGGTCAGTGAATCGGGCCAATGAAATCCTGCCCTCCGGCGATGTGCGCATCGGCCCCAAGGATTTCAACATCTATACCAACTCCCAATTTCCTTCCACCGCAGCCATCGGCCGGCTGCCGCTCAGGTCCGTTGGCAACGGGCAGCTTCTGGTCTCCGATATCGGCTACGTCAAAGATGACTCCGCGATTCAGACCAACATCGTGCGCGTCGACGGCCAGCACTCCGTGTATCTGCCGATCCTCAAACAGGGCGGTGGAAGTAACACCATCGCCGTGGTCGACGGAGTTCGCCAGGATCTCAAACATCTGTTCGATGTTCCCAAGTCGCTGGTTGCCACGGTCGTCTTCGATCAGTCCGTCTTCGTCAAAACCGCCATCGCCAACCTGGGCAGCGAGGGAGGCATCGGCCTCATTCTGACCGCGCTGATGATTCTCATCTTCCTCGGCAGCATGCGCGCCACGGTAGCAGTCATGCTTTCGATTCCTCTCTCTGCGCTGGCTGCATTTCTCATCCTGAGTCTGATGGGGGCAACCATCAACTCCATGGTGCTCGGCGGACTGGCGCTCGCCTTCTCCCGGCTGATCGACAACTCGGTCGTGGTGCTGGAAAACATCTTTCGCCATCTCGAAATGGGCGAGTCGCCCGAAGTGGCCGCCGAGAAGGGCGGGCGCGAAGTGGCCCTGCCGGTCCTGGCCGCAACCTTCACCACTGCCATTGTCTTCTTCCCGGTGGTCTTTCTCTACGGCGTCAGCCGGTTCCTGTTCACCGCGCTGGCTCTCTCG
The DNA here is from genome assembly GCA_963716385.1 of uncultured Acidobacteriaceae bacterium. Lineage (GTDB taxonomy): Bacteria > Acidobacteriota > Terriglobia > Terriglobales > Acidobacteriaceae > Telmatobacter. Next base: position 2,730,066 of record OY970305.1, on the reverse strand, counting down.
GTTGTGCTGTCTCTGTTCGCCTCGTATGTCGTGGCGTTCACCGTGGTTCCGCTCTTTTGCGCGCGCTTTATCCGCAACGCGCACAACCAGGCCGCGCACCACAAAGGCGGCAACCGGTTTCAACAATTCGTGCGCTGGTTCAATCGCCGTTATGACCGGGCCCTGATGCACTACGACATCGCGGTGCGAAAGAGCCTTCTCCGGCCCGTGGCAATCGTGGTGGGCATCATGGGAATCTTCGTGCTCAGCCTCGGCCTCTTCCCTCTGATGGGCATGTCTTTCTTTCCGCGCACCGATGCCGGGCAATTCGTCATCAATGTCAAGGCGCCCAGTGGCACCCGCCTTGAAGTCACCGACCAGTACATCGCCAGGGTCGAGCAGGACATTCGCTCCGTCATTCCGCCAAAGGACCTGCAAATGATTGTCTCGAACATCGGCATCACGCCCGGTTTCGAGTCGATCTACACCAGCAACTCGACCCAGAACACCGCCTTTGTCGACGTAAGCCTGAACAAGGGGCACAGCCAGAGCAGTTTTGCCTACATGGATCTGGTGCGCGCCAAGCTCCGCAACGATCTGCCCCAGCTTTCCACCTATTTCCAGAGCGGTGGTCTGGTGGATGCGGTCGTCAATCTCGGTCTTCCCGCTCCCATCGATATTCAGGTCGAGGGAAGCAATATGACAGAGGCCTACGCCACGGCCAGAAATCTTGCCACGCAGATACGGCAGCTGAAGGGCGTGAGTGATGTTTTGATTCCGCAGGACCTGGACTATCCCGGCCTGCAGCTCGATGTGAATCGCGAGATGGCGGGGCGGATGGGACTAGATTCGAGCGAGATCGTGGACAACGTCATTACCTCCTTGAACTCGAATGGCATGATTGCGCCCAGCTATTATGTCGACCCGAAGACCGGGGTCAACTACTTGTTGGCCGTCCAGTTTCCCATGAATGACATCAAATCTCTCACGGACTTCAAGCAGATTCCCGTGCGCGCGCGCGATGGCGCCGAGGCCACAAGCCTGGGCGCCGTCACCAGCATCCACCCCATCAACACGCCCACCGAGGTGGACCATTACCAATTGGAGCGGGTGATCGACATCTACGTTTCGCCTTCGGGCCAGAACCTGGGCGGACTCGCCAAACAGGTTGATCGCGTGATTGCCGGCGCCAGGGTGCCGGAGAATTTGCGCGTCACGGTGCGCGGTTCCGTGGAGGGCATGCGAAAGTCCTTTGCAAGCTTCGGCATCGGGCTCATTCTTTCCGTGATTTTGGTTTACCTGATTCTGATGGCCCAATTCGCCTCGTTCAAGGATCCGTTCATTATTCTTCTGGCCATCCCGCCCGGCATCATGGGAGTGATCCTTTTTCTGCTGGTCACGCACACCACGCTGAACGTGATGTCGCTGATGGGCGTGGTGATGATGACCGGCATCGTCGTCTCGAACTCGATTTTGATCGTTGAGTTCACCCGCGCCCTTCGCAAGGAAGGAATGCCGGTTGACGAGGCCGTCGCGATGGCCTGTCGTGTCCGCCTTCGTCCGGTCCTCATGACATCGCTTGCCACCATCCTTGGAATGGTTCCCATGGCGCTGGCGCTCGAAGCAGGCAGCGAACTCTACGCTCCCCTGGCGCGCGCCGTGATCGGCGGACTCGGTGTTTCGGTCATTCTGACGGTCTTTGTCGTGCCGGCCGCTTACCTCATCGTGCATCGTCCTCGCGCCGCGCATGTAAAAGGAGAAAACGCATGAGCAACGTCTTTGGAAAATCGGCCGTCTGCCTAGTGCTGGCGGCCTCATGCGCCGCGCTTTCCGCGCAACAGGCGGCTGCGCCCGCAGCGCAAGCCACTACAAAGCTTACCCTGGCCGATGCAGAGCGCCTGGCGATAAAGAACAACCCCGATATCAGCGTGGCGCAGCTACTGGAGTTGGCGCAGGAGCAGGTCACGCGCGAAGTGCGTTCCGGCCAGTTGCCCACCGTAACCGGCGACCTGACCGCGGTGGGCGCACACGAAAACAGCCGGATTACCGCCGGCCTCCTCAACAATCCCTCCGTGTACGATCGCTCCGCGGGCGGTTTGAATGTAAGTCAGCTCCTTACCGACTTTGGCCGCACGCATCGCCTCGTATTGAGCGCCAGGTCGAACGCAAAGGCGCAGCTTGATGCCGAGCGCGCCACCAGGCAGGACATCACTCTGGCGGTGGACCAGGCATTCTATCAGGCGCTGACCGCGCAGGCGGTGCTGAAGGTCGCCGAGCAGACGGTCACCGAGCGCCAGGCAACGGAGGACGAGATCAACGCCCTTACCGCTGCCAAACTCAAATCAACTCTTGACCTGAGCTTTGCCGATGTCGAGCTCTCGCAAGCCAGGCTGATGTTGCTCGATGCCCAAAATGCAACCCAGTCCGCGATGGCCAGTTTGAACGCGCTGCTTGGCTCAGAGAACGATGACCGGTATCTCCTTGTGGACGAGACACCGCGCGATCCGGAAGTTGCGCCCGATCATGCGGAGAACATGGTGCAGGTCGCCTTCAGCTCCCGCCCTGATCTTGCCGCGCTTGTGGATCGCTCCGTGGCGGCAAGGCAGTTCAGTGCCGCCGAGCACGGCCTGTCGCGGCCCACCGTCTCGGCTCTCGCTGCGGTTGGCGGCACGCCGGTGCGTGCGGACCAGATCGCCTCATCATGGTACGGCGCCGCCGGGGCCAACATCAGCATCCCCGTGTTCAACGGCTTTCTGTACAGCGCGCGTGCGCGGGAAGCGGACTTGCGCGCCCATGCGGCCGAGGAGCAGGTGCGCAACCTGCGCGACAGCATCGCGCGCGACGTGCGCACGGCGGTGCTCAATGCGCAGACGGCCTTTCAGCGCATCGGCGTCACCCATCAGATGCTCAACGAATCGAACATGGCGCTGGACCTGGCGCAGACCCGCTACAAGATCGGTCTGAGTGGGATCGTGGAGCTGAGCCAGGCGCAACTGGCGCAGACGCAGGCTGAAATCGCCTACGCCAACGCCCGCTACGCCTATCAGTCCGCACTGGCCGAGGTGCGCTTCCAAACGGGCCAGTGATGCGCAGGTTTGCGGGAACTACTTGATCCCGACAGCCATGGAATCCGGCCCCACGAGGTGCTCTACACGCGGCTCCCGGAAGCCGGCTTCCTTCAGCCAGCCGATGCAGTCGGCTCCGGTGTAGTCGAAGCCGCCGTAGGTTTCGATCAGCATGTTCAAGCTCGCCATCAGGCCAAACGCATTCTGTCGCCTGTCATCGTCGATCATGGCGTCGTAGACGATGAACGCCCCGCCCTCAGGAAGGGCGTCGTAGGCTTTGCGAATCAGCATTCGCTTTTCTTCAAGATTCCAATCGTGCAGAATGTGGCCCATCATCAGAACGTCTGCCTTGGGCAGCGGATCGTTGAAGAAGTTGCCCGGCTTAAAGCTGACACTGGGCGTCAGCCCGTGCTCTTCAACATATTCCTCAAAGATGGGAGCCACCTCCGGCAGGTCAAACCCGGTGCAGGAAAGGTGCGGATTCTTCAGCGCCACCTGCACAATCAAATCGCCCTGCGCACAGCCTGCATCGGCCACGGTTTTATAGTTTGCCCATGGAAAGCGCGAACCAATCTCGACATTGGCGCCGCGGCTGATGCCCGACATCGCGCGCAGAAAACCCTTCAAACGTGTCGGATTGGCGTAGAGCGTGGCGAAAAGATCCGGCTCTCCGCGAGACGCCTCGTTTTGCGGGAGGCCGGTGCGCAAAGCCGTGGTCAGGTTGTTCCAGTGAGTGAAAAGGCGGCGGTTCGCCATCTCCAGAATTCCGCCAATGTAGGACGGCTTGTGCTTGTCGAGGAACAAATTGGTCGAGGGCGTATTTGAGTACACACCATCCTGCCGCTCAAGAAAACCCAAAGCCACCAGCGCATCAAGAAAATCGCGGGAAGACCGAGGGTGCAGGCCCAGCCGTCCCGTGAGCGTATCCAGATCCTCGGGACGCTTTGCCAACTCGGTGAAGACCTCCATCTCCACGGCGCTCAACAGTGTTTTCGAGGCCCAGAAAGCCAGGCCGGTTTGAAGGATGTGATCGGGGTGCGGTGTGGTCGTTGTCAAATTCGTCTCTCCTTGTGGTTGATCTCGGCGGCTCTCGCGAAAATTCCGCGAGAGTATTTAATGTGGCGTCGGATTCGCAGGCAAAGCGCGCGGTTGGATGCACTCAGCGCGGCAGGCTCGCCCGGAAAGCGGACCCGGAGCCTGCGAAGAATCGTCTTGTTAGCGGGTGAACCCGGCGGCTCTAGCCTTGCATGACGCGGACAGCCTGTGCCGTGTCTGTGTATTGCTGGAACGCAGTGACCTTGCCATCGCGCAGGCGCCAGACATGCGCGAACTGCGCGTCGAGAGCGGCACGGGTTGCCTTGAAGGTGCCTCGGTAGCGGCCTGTGACCACCACCGTATCGCCGGCGTCGAGAAACTCGGCGGGGATGGCCTGGAAATCATCCCATTCAGTGGCGAGGCGAAAGAAGATACCCTCCGCCACGGCGGCCGAGCCAATGTAGGGATTGCGATCCGCATAGGGAAAGTTCTCCGCTTCGGTCCAAACGATCGCCGGATCCATGGCGGCGAGCACGGCCGGGCCGTCGCCACGGGCCAGAGCGCCATAGAGACTCTCGATGAATTCACGATTGGATTGAGACATGGGGAAGCCTTTCAGAGTATGCAAACCTTATATCGCGAAAGCACGCCAAGTCAATCGATTCTTGCCGAAGATGCGTCTCGGCGGGCTCGAAATCTTTCCCTTGCGCATGGACTGGGCGTTGCCAATTAGCCGGACTTAGATCTCCCACCAATCCAGCAATAACATGCGCGGATAATAGAGGCCTGCGCGAATAGGTGAGTGTTTGCCGTGCAGGTTGCGCAGGACTGCGGCATACGTTGCAAGCTGGGGCGCGAACAATCTGCGGAGTTCGGGCAGCGCCACGGATGGCTCAAGGCCGTCGGCGTGAGCGGTCTTGTAGTCGATGATCCACCATGCATCGTCTCCCTCGGAGCCGGGTTCCAGCCCGGCGCGGAAAATGCGATCCACCCGTACCGAGCGCAGCTTTCCGGCGACGACGCTCGTCCACGCGGCCTCGCTGGCGGCATCGGCGTGGGGCGAGAGAATCCATCGGCCGTGCGCATCATTCGAAGCTTTGAGCGCAATGTCGAAGGCGGTGGCCGCGATGGATTTCGCGTGGCCTTGCTTGACGCCCGCGGCGCGCACCTGAGCCACGATGCGCGGTTCGAATTGAGTGAGAGCGGCACAAACAGTGTCCCAATCCTGTGTCACACGCAGGCGCGCCAGCTCTTCCAGCAGCTTGTGGACAGCGCTGCCCAGGGTGCGCGACAGCAGGCCGCCCTCGTGGCGCGTGTAGTGTTGCGCGTCGCCGATTCCCACAAGACCCTGCCTTCCTTCAGTTCCATCAAGACCAATGATCGGAGCGAACTCAAAGTTCTGTGGAAGGCGGCGCAGCCGCGTTGGCACGGCCGGAGAGGGCATGACAAGAAGATTGCTCTCGCTGGAAGCGGCGATGGCTTCAACCATCTGTCCTTCACCGGGGCCCGAGTCCTCCCTGGCGGATTTCCACTGCTCAAAGCGAGTGCGCACTTCCTCTTCGAGTGCCGGCCATGCGGTTGCCAGCAGGTTCCCCTTGGGCTCCACAAGACTGAGGCTGCCGTCTTCGTCCCTGTAGGCGGGCCGCGCAAAAATATGCAGCTCTTCGCGCGCGCGGGTGGAGGCGACGTAGAGAATGCGCCGCGTCTCCTGCCATTCGCGCTCTTTATAGATGCGATCGACCCAGGCCTTTGCTCTTCCTCCATCGGCGCCCTTGGGTTGCAGCGGCGCCACCAGGAACTCGGTGATCTCGCCCGAGCCATCCGGCTGCACCAGCCCGCGCTCCAGCCACGACAGCAGCTTGACCTTGCCGCGGCTCGCGCCGGCCTGCAATTCCGGCACAATGACCACCTCGAATTCCAGGCCCTTTGATTTGTGGATAGTCATCAACTGCACGCCGCACTCGCTGCTTGCCGCGGGGTCGGGCAAGGCAGTCAACTTTTCGAGCGCGGTGTCGAGCGCGCGGCCCTGCAGGCCCTGTTCGCCGTTCGGCAGGCCGTCCAGGCAACGCCACAGAAGGTCCAGATTGGCGCGCGCCGTCGCGTCCACGCAGTGTGCGCCGCCCAGCCGCAGCCAGACCTGTTCGAGCCATGTCCCCAGCGACGCCGTGGGCAGCGCGGCGCGCAAAGTGGGCGCGGCTTTCATTGCGTTCAGCACGCGCTCTGCGGCGCAGCGGCCCTCCGCGCTGAGCAGTTCCAGCCGTTCCTCCAGCAACTCCACCACGGCGCGTTCCAGCACGATCTCATCGTCTGCGCTGGCGACCCGGTGCAGGTCGTCGAGCGCCAGTCCGCACCACGGCGCGCGCAGCACGCCCAGCCACGCCACCCGGTCCTGAAGGTTCAGCAGCGCGCGCCCGAGAGCCAGCGCATCCAGCACTTCGGGGCGCTCTTTCAACTGTTCCAGTTCCACGGCGCGGAAGGGAATCAACGCCTCGCGCAGCGCCACGGCGATGGGCGCAAGGGCCTTGCGGGTGCGCCCCAGCACGGCGATGCGGTATTTCTCTCCGCGCGCACGCGCTTGCTCCATGCGCTCCATGTGGCTGCGAATCAGGTCGACGATCTCCGCGGTTTGCGCCTCGCGCGCCGCCTCGCGTTGATGGACTGCCTCTTCTTTCTTCCGCATGGCGTCCGGATCGGCAAATCTGCCGCGGCTGGTCTGCGGAATGAATTGGATGTGCAGCGCGAGAGACGAATCTGCGCCTGCGCCTGCTTCGCGCGCGGGTTCAGCGCGCGAGAATGTGACGCCGCTGCCGTCGTCTTCCGCAAAAACCTTGGCGAAGGAATCGTTGAGCTGCTCGACCAGCGTGGGCGCAGTGCGAAAGTTGGCCGCGAGAGGAACAAAGTTGAAGACGAACGGATCGCTGTCTAGAATCTCAAGCCCGATTGTCCTTACGCGCGGAAAAAGCTCGGCGTCGGCATCGCGGAAAAAGTAAATGGACTGCATGGGGTCACCGACCACGAAACAGGTGCGGCCCGCCTGCTCGGGCCACGCGCCCATCAGGTTGGCGAGCAACTGGTGCTGGCGGCGGCTGGTGTCCTGGAACTCGTCCACCAGCAGGTGCCGGATGCCGTCCGCGACAGCCTGAGCGGCATCGCTGGGCAGACCCTCTTCTCCCCGCAGCACCAGGCCGGCGATCTGCGCCACCTCGATGAAGTCCACGGCTCCAGCCTCGGCAAAGACTACTCGCAGTTCGACCGCCGCCTGGCGCAGCAAGGTGAAGCAGGCCTGCACAATCTGCCAGTCTTCTTCGGCGTAGCGCGCCGGAGGCAGGTCGCGGACCGCGGCGAGAGCGTTTTCAAGGCCGTCTACCTCTTTAAGCCCATGAATCAAGTTGAGGAGCCGATTCTTTTCGGTCTTGCGATCCGCAGGGAATCCCTGGGTCTTGTTGACCTGCTTGCGAAACTCGCCTTCATTGGTGAGCACCAAGGCCGCAAGGCCGAGAGACGTTTGGCGGGCCTCTTCCAGCGCCTCGCTACCGCTGAACGAGCCTGCGGGGAACTCCGCAAGCTCGGCCAGTTCAACATGCAGCGCGCCGCCGCTCTGTTCGCAGGCAAACCGCGCCAGCGCCAGCGCCTCCGCGCGCGCTCCGGGAACATGATCGAGAAGCCGGTCCAATTCGTATACTGCGCAGCGCACGGCGTGGGCAAAGGGCCGCTCCAGCCGCTCCCGCAGGGCCTCCCAATCCGGCTGGCGCTTGAGCACAAAGCCATGCATCCAGCGGTCGCGCCGCGCCAGCATTTCCACCAGCAGGTTTTCCAGGTCCTGCCAGCCGTTGTCGCGCCACAGCAACAAGGCTTCAATGGCCTTGCTCAACGCTGCGTCGTTCCCATCAATCTTTTCCAACGCGCGCCGTGCCGCGCGGCGATGCAGCTCAGCCGGCTGCTCGTTGATGTCCAGTTCTCCGCCCAGTTCGGTGAGCAGCGGCTGTTGCAGCGCAAGATCGCGGCAGAAGGAATCGATGGTGGAGATGCGCAGTTGCGCGGGCAGGTCGAGCAGTTGCCAGCCCAGCGCCCGCGAGCGCTCCAGAGCGCGCCGCGCCAGCACATCTATTGAGAATTCGCCGTCCGACGTTGCGGACGCATCGCTGCCTGCGGCCTTCTCCAACTCCGACAGAATGCGATGCCGCATCTCGGCCGCGGCGGCCTTGGTAAAGGTGATGGCCACGATCTGCCCCGGCTCCTCTACCACGCTTAGCAGGCGCAGAAACCGCCGGGTGAGCAGGTCAGTCTTGCCCGAGCCGGCAGGAGCCTGCACCAGGATGGATTGGCCGGCATCCAGCGCGCGTTCACGCTGTGCCTGATCAGGCGGCAGGAGTCTCGCCGCCGGCTTACTCATCGGCGGCCTCCTTGCTCTCGTCCTCGGCCTCCAGTTGGGCCTGGTTCTCCTGAATGCGGCACAGTGTCTGCAAACCGCAGCGTGCGCAGGTTGCGACGGGATCGCGCGGGTCCGCTTCGGCACGGCCGGCAACAAAATTCCGCGCCAGTTGCTCGATAAAATCTCTCCAGTCGATCAGTTGCTCCGGGGTGAGCGCGTCCTTGACGAGTGAGTTGTTGCCTTTGAGTCCCGCAAAGAGAGTGGCGCCGGCATTGCCCACATGGCCGGCGAAACGCGTCTCGCCGGTGCGCACCGTCGCAAACACCAGCCCGCCGAGCACTTCGTTGGAGTCGAGCGCAAAGCCGGCATAGAGCGGCAACTGCACGTCGTCGGGCCGAGGAAGTTCCCATGCCTTCGGCGAAACAACGCCGGATTTGTAATCGACCACAAGTTGGGAGCCGTCATTCAGGTGATCGATGCGGTCCAGGCGCACCTTGAGCGTGAGCCCAGCGAGGGGAACTGTGCGGTCCGCCTCGGTTTCCACCACGGTGAAAGGTACGCGCGCAGCCTCGTACGTCAACCACTCGATCACAAGGCGCGTGAGCCGCGTCTCTTCAAGCTCAAGATAGCGGCGCGGCATGCGCTCGCGGGCCCCTGCGGGCATCTCTTCGCGCAGAATTGTGCGCACGTGGCCTTCGACAAAGGCCTCCAGATCTTTCAGGTTCTCAAGATCATCGTGCGAGCGCAAGCCGTGCGGCGGACCGCCCCAGATCGCGTGCAGCACCGCGTGGAGAAGTTGGCCGCGCTGGGCCGCGGTCAGCCCGGCCTCGGCCGGATCCCAGCTCCTTGCGCCCAGGCGCGCGGTGGCGAAGGCTTTGAACGGACACTGCGACTGCGCAGTGAGAACGCTCGCTCCGCCCTGAATGCGCAAGTGCGGAAAGGGAACGCGGCTGAAATCTTTGAAGAACGCCGCAATCGGTTCCTGGATTCTCGGCGGCTTCAGCGCCGACGCCAACTCCTGCGCCGCGCCGGCAAACTGCGCAATAAGCCGCGAGGGCCGGGCTTCGATGTCGTCCTTTTGTCCCGCGAAGCTGAAATGGACAACCGGCGCGGCCGCGAGCAATCGTGCGGTGATGTCCTGGGCCAGCTTCCAGTCGTGGCGTGGCGTGGCGTGCGGCATGCCGGCCTCGCGCTGCACCTGGGCAGGCAACAATGGATGCGTGGAGCCGGCGGCAGGCCAGGCGTCCTCGTCCGCGCCCAGAAACCAGATCGCATCCGCGGTGAGCCCCGCGGCCTCGGCCGGCCCGGCGATCTGAATCGGCGCATCGCTGGATTCCGGGGCAAACAGCGTCTCATCCAGAGCCCGCGCCAGCACCGTGAGAAAATCCGTCCACTCAATGCGGCGGCCATCGAAGCCCAGCGAGCCGCATGTCTCCACGGCCTGCTCCCATCGGCGCAGAGACTGAAATTCCGCGCTTGCAAGGCGGTGCTCGCCGGGCAAACCGGCGGACTGAATCAACTGCGGAACCAGCCCCGCCCAGTCGAGCGGACTTTGCGGCCGATCCTTCAAGCCCATCAGTCGTTGCCGGGCATTCATCATGCGCTGAACCCATGGCGCGGGCGGCTGTGCAGTGACGCGACCCTGGCTGGTGAAGGCCTGCAGCGTCCACCGGGTTCGCTCCATACCGCGGCGGCGCAAAGCCCGCATGTACGCTTGCAGTGCGGCGGATTCCTCGGGACCCGCGGCCGCCAGCCCGGTCGAGAGCAGCCAGTCCAGTTCATTTTCATCGAGCTCGTCGTCCAGCCACCGCAACAGCAGACTGGCCGCGCGCGGCACAGCCACCTGACTGAGCGGAACTCCCAGTGAGAACTCGAAGAGCGGCGCAGCGCCAGGCATGCCGTGGCGCAGAAACGCGCGCTCAATCTGGCCGCGGCGTGCCGCAATCTCCTGGGTAATGACGAACAGCCGCGCGTGAGGGTTGGCGGCCAGTTGCTGCGCACACCACAACGCACAGGCGTCCAGTTCGGCCTGCGTGTCCGCCGCGCGGTAAAACCGAATTTCCTCTGCCTGCTCATCCAGTGAAATATCCTGCCACGCTCCCCATGCGTCAAGCAGGTCTCGCTGCACGGGCAGCACGCGGTCGAAGCCGGCCGCCAGCACGGGCGGGCGCTGCGCAGTGTCCTCTCGCAGCCGCGCAATCACTTCGAGCGGCGCGCGGCTTGCGCTCAGCAAGTTGTGTGCGCTGCAGATCTGATCGAAAGCCGCGAGCCAGCCGCTGAATGCGCCCGCATCCCCGTCCCAGCCGCTGCGCGCGTCCTCGCGCAGGCAATGCGGCGCATACGAGCAGAGCAGTTCGTGCGCCTCCTGGGCCATGCCGGCCAGCCGGTGGCGCGGGCCTTCCAGCACCGTGGCAAGATGCTTCTCTCTGCCGGCAACATCCGCCCACAGCGCCTGTTCCTGTGCGGGGTTCAACATCATGCGGCCGTCGAGGGTGCGTTCCTCCCAGGCCGCGCGCACAAAACTCGCCCAGTCCTGAATGCCGGGTGCGGGCCAAGCCGCTAGCCCCTCTGCGCGGCGGCGCCGATGATACGCCGCCTGAAGGGCGCGCGCGGCCCGGGCGCTGGCCGCCACCACCAGACCTCCGTCGCCAAGCCACCCGTCGATCTCTGCCCCCGCCCGAGTCTCCATTCCTGGGTTATACGCTGCCCGGTGGGGGCCGCGCCATCCAGGAAAGATCCAGGGATCGCCGCGGTTGTAAACTTGAAAATGTGATGCGCCTACTGTTCGCTTCCTCGCTGCTCGCTTTCGTCGCGCTGGCCGGATGCCACTCCGGCCCGAGCCCGGCCGCGCAGGCCTCCGCCAATCCGTCGTACAAGGTCTACCACCTGCGCGGCAAAGTGATTGCCGCCGACCCCGCGACAGGCGAGGTCACGCTCGACCATGAGGCCATCCCCGGCTTCATGGATGCCATGACCATGCCCTACAAGCTCAAGGACCCCAGCATCCTGAGCGAATTGCACCCCGGCGACGTGATTACCGCCGACGTGCTCGTCTCGCAGGGCGCCGACGCCGATGTGCTGCTGGACCACATTGTGGTCGTCGCTCAGGGCAAGCCCGATTACCGGCCCACGGCTGTGTACCACGTGCCGGAGCCGGGCGATGCGGTGCCCGATTTCAAGCTGCGCAATCAGGACGGACGCACCATTCATCTGGATCAGTTTCGCGGCAGAGAACTGCTCATCACGTTCATCTACACCCGCTGTCCACTGCCCAACTTCTGTCCCCTCGTGACGCACAATTTCGCGGTGATCGAGAAGCAGCTTGCTGCCAGCCCCGCGCTCTACAAGAAGACCCACCTGCTCTGCGTCAGCTTCGACCCGGAGCACGATACGCCGCAGCGGCTGCGCGCCTATGGCGCCACCTATATTGGCAGCGACGCCCGGAATGCCTTTGCCCACTGGGATTTTGCCGTGCCCCAGAAGCCCGTGTTGACGGAGATGGCCAAATACTTTGACGTGGGAGTCACGTATGGGGCCGACGACTCGATCATTCACACGCTTTCGACCACGCTGATCGGGCGCGACGGCAAAGTGGTGCGCTTTTATCACGGCAACGAGTGGACGCCGGACGAGGTGATGGCCGACGTGAAGCAGGCGGCTGCCGGCGCCTGATTGTCCATTGCAGCTCTTTCGATAGAAACGGGAGTCGATGCACGATGAGCCACGGATTGAGTATTCGCAAGGATGCGGAGTTGGATTTTCTCTCGCTGGGCGCGCTGGTGCACCGCCTCGACCCCGGCATCATCCCCTTTCGCAAGGCGACGCAGTGCCAGATCCACGTCAGCGGCGGCGAGTTCAACGTGGCCGGCAATCTGTCGGACTGTTTCGGTCTCACCACGGGCATCGTCAGCGCCATGGCCGACTATCCCATCGGCGAACTGATCGCCGAGCGGGTGCGCGGCATGGGCGTGAAGCCGTTCTACAAGCACTTCCCGCACGACGGCGTCACCGGGCCCAACATGGCCACCGTCTACAGCGACCGCGGCCTCGGCCTGCGCGCTCCCGTGGTCTTCTATAACCGCTGCAACGAGGCCGCGGCGCGACTGAAGCCGGGCGACTTCGACTGGAACGCCATCTTTGCCGGCGGCGTGCGCTGGGTGCACTCGGGCGGCATCTTCGCGGCGCTCTCGCCCACCACTGCCGAACTGGCCGCCGAGATGATGAAGGCCGCCAAGCGAGCCGGCGCGGTCACGTCGTTCGATCTCAACTTTCGCGAAAAGCTGTGGAAGATCCACGGCGGCCATGAGCGCGCCGTCGAGACCATCGGCCGCATTGTCGAGAATGTGGATGTGCTGGTGGGCAATGAAGAGGATTTGCAGAAGGGCCTCGGGATTCCCGGACCGGAGGTCGCGGCCAAATCGAGGCTCGACTCCAGCGTCTTCTTCGGCATGATCGACAACGTGATCAGGATGCATCCGCATGTGAAGGCGGTGGCCACCACCCTGCGCGAGGTGCACTCCACCAACCGCCATAGCTGGAGCGCGGTGGCGTGGATCGACGGCAAGACCTACACCGCGCCCACCGCCGAGCTCGACGTGCTGGACCGCGTGGGCGGCGGCGACGGCTTCGCGGCCGGCTTCATCTTTGGCCTGCTCACCGGCGAGCCGCCCGAGCAAGCCGTCAAGCTGGGTTGGGCGCACGGCGCGCTGCTCACCACCTTCCCCGGCGACACCACCATGGCCACTGTGGACCAGGTGCGCGCCTTTGCCCAGGGCGGCTCGGCGCGCATCCAGCGGTAGCGCCCGGCAGAAGACGCTGTCCGATTTGTGCATCGAGTCGCAACGAAGCTCAGCGAAGCAACTGCTATGCTTGGCGTGTGGAAAGAGAGAGGTCGCGTATGGCGAAATTGACACTGGTTTTTGCGGTTCTATTGATTGCTCTTGGTCTGGCCGGTTTTCTTGGTACCGGCAGCCAGGATCCCACTGCGCTGATACCGACCTGGTTTGGCGTGGCGCTGGGCATTTTCGGAGTTCTGGCGATGAGCCCCAGCGAGGCGCGGCGCAAACTGTTCATGCACGTCAATGTAACGATCGGCCTGCTGGGATTTCTGGGCGCTGGCATTGAGGCCGCCCGCGGCTACGTGCATGCCAGGTCCGCCGGCCTTGAAGTGGATCAGATTGCGCTGGCCTCCAAGCTGACCATGGCCGGCCTGATGCTCGTCTACGTGCTCCTCTGTGTGCGGTCGTTCATCTCCGCGCGCCGCGCCGGAAAGGTCTAGCGCATGGGAGCAATGCGTGGCGGTGGGATGGGCATGGGCATGCGCGCCGAGCGCTCTCCGCGTTCCGGCGGCGCGCGCGCGGGCCAGACCGACCTGCCCCGGCGCAAGCCCAACTTGAAAAAGCTGTGGCCGCAGGTGTGGGCGCTGGTGGCCCCGCGCAAAGGCCTGCTCTTGGCGGGGCTCGGTCTGATGACCATCAACCGCGTCGCCGGCCTGGTGCTGCCGTACACCGCCAAACCGCTGCTGGACACTGTGCTTTCTCCGCTGCACCCGCGGCCCGATCTGCTGCCCAAAATTATTGCCGTTGTTTTTACGGCCATGCTGGTGCAGGCGCTCACCTCCTTTTCGCTTACCCAGCTGCTCTCCAAGGCTGGCCAGAGGCTCATCGCCGAGTTGCGTCGACAGGTGCAGCGCCACGTGGGCCTGCTTTCCGTGGCCTACTACGACGAGAACCGCACCGGCACGCTGGTCGCGCGCATCATGAGCGACGTGGAGGGCGTGCGCAACCTGGTTGGCACCGGTCTGGTGGAGTTTGTGGGCGGCCTGCTGACCGCGGTGCTGGCCTTCATTTATCTGCTGCATCGCAGCGTCACAGTCACGCTCACCGTATTTGCCGTCGTGGGTGTGTTTGTGTTCGTACTGCAATACGCGTTCAAGGTGATTCGCCCCATCTTCCGCGAGCGCGCTAAAATCAATGCCGAGGTCACTGGCCGTCTCACCGAGTCGCTGGGCGGCGTGCGCGTCATCAAGGGTTACCACGCCGAGGAGCGCGAGCACGCAGTCTTCGCTGCGGGAGTGGAGCGCCTTCTGGCCAATGTGATGAAGTCGCTGACCATGACCAGTGTGCTGGGTTCGGCCTCGACCACTGTGCTGGGGCTCGTGTCCGCGCTGGTCATGTGGCTGGGCGGTCATAGCGTGCTCAACCACACCTGGACCGTGGGCGACTACTTCAGCTACAACATGTTTCTTGCTTTCATGATCGCGCCGGTCTTCCAGATCGTGAACATCGGCACCCAGTTGACTGAGGCCTTTGCGGGCCTCGACCGCACCAGCGAGATCATGGCCGAGATTGAAGAGAACCGCGATCCCGGCCGCACCGTCAAGATGCCGCCCATCCAGGGCACGGTGCGCTTTGAAGACGTGGAGTTCGCCTACGAGGCCGACAAGCCGGTCCTGCACGGCGTCAGCTTTCTGGCCGAGCCGGGAACGGTCACCGCACTGGTCGGCTCCTCGGGCTCGGGAAAATCCACCATCATCAGCCTGCTCTGCGCCTTTCATGCTCCCACGAAGGGCCGCGTGCTGGTGGACAATGTGGACCTTGCGCACGTGGATCTAAACACCTTTCGCTCGCAGTTGGGCGTGGTGCTCCAGGACTCCTTCCTGTTCGATGGATCGATCCGCGAGAACGTCATGTTTTCACGCCCCGACGCAACCGAAGAGCAATTCCTCTTTGCCTGCCGCACCGCCCGCGTCGACGAGTTCGCTGAGCGCTTTCCCGATGCCTACGACACCATCGTGGGCGAGCGCGGCGTCAAGCTCTCCGGCGGCCAGCGACAGCGGTTGTCCATTGCGCGCGCGTTGCTCGCTGAACCGCGCATCCTTATCCTCGACGAGGCCACCAGTTCGCTCGACTCCGAGTCGGAAGCCATGATTCAGGCCGGACTCGCACAACTGATGCAGGGACGCACCACCTTCGTCATCGCCCACCGCCTCTCCACCATCCGCCGCGCCGACCAGATTCTCGTGGTCGAGCAGGGCCTCATCGTGGAACGCGGCAGCCACGCCGCGCTGTTCGCCATGGGTGGCCGCTACTACGACCTCTACACTCGCCAGCACGGCCTGGAGGCGAACCTCTTCCTGGCGCCGGGCGAGGGAGATGTCGTTCCGGCATAAGGAATGGCGCTGAGAGAAGAGTTCCGCAAGCCTTTTGCGGACAGGGGCCCGAGGTCGCATCGCTCAGTGCCACATGGATGTGCGAGCCGGAACCTGGACTGTCTTCGCGCAGGCCTTTGCATGTGCCAGACCGGAGCGTTCGAATAAACGCTTGACGCGAATCCCATATCCTGAGAAACTTGCCCTGTAATCATTAAGCGAAACGAAGGTTCACAATGCGAGATTTAGCCCCGCAAGGCACTTATAAAGTTCAAGCCCTGGACCGCGCATTTGCCGTCCTCGACCTGCTCGGTGAGAGCGATACGCCGCTGGGTTTGGCGCAGGTTGCATCCTCGTTGCAACTGCACAAGAGCACTGCGCACCGCTTCCTGATGGTTTTGGAGAGGCACCGCATGGTGGAACGCACCAGCGGCGGCAAGTTTCGCCTGGGCCTCAGGCTCTTTGATTTCGGCAACCGCGCCATCGAGCAGTATGATTTGCGGGACCGCGCCCAGCCGCATCTGCGACGCCTGGTAGCCGAAACCGAAGAGACCGTGCATCTGTGCATTCTGGAACAGGCCCGCGTTATCTATATCGACAAGATTGAGCCGGCCCGCTCGGTGCGCATGATTACGCGCATCGGCTCCAGCAACCCTGTGCATTGCACTTCGGTGGGCAAGGCGATGCTCGCGTTTCTCCCCGAAGACCGCATCGCCGACATTCTTCGCCGCACCCGCTTCGAACGCTTTACGCATCGCACCATTGCAACCCCCGAAGCCCTGCGCGTCGAGATCGAGAAGACCCGCCGCCGCGGCTACGCCGTGGACGACGAGGAACTTGAAGAAGGATTGCGCTGCATCGCCGTGCCCGTCCTGGATGCGCAGCGCCAGCCTGTAGCGGCAGTGAGCGTCTCCGGGCCATCCTTCCGCGTGACTGCGCAGAAGCTGCCCTCCATCGCCAATCATCTCCTGCAGTGTGTGCGCGGCATCTCTACGGATATGGGGTTCACATCCACGGCGCGGGGCAGCCGCACGGCGTGGCCGGCATAGCGAGACGGCATTCCTGCCACGGCCTGCGCAGGCGATGCCGGGTTTTCAGGTGGGCGCGATTCGCTGATGCAGACCACATCCTCATTTCCGAAGAACCTTCCGCGACAGGCGGTATCCTGGGGTTCGCGGTGGCCCCCAAAGGCCCCGCTTTCTGATACACTCATTCATGTTGCAGCAGCAAGAACGCACCGCGCCCGCCAGGGTTCGGACGCCGCGGGAAGCGGTAGACCGGCGGAACAAACAGCGTCCATGAACCGGGAAAACGGATTCCTTTCGCGGCGTTGTTTCTTTGTCTGATTGCATAAGGGGACTTAGCTCAGTTGGTTAGAGCGCTGCCCTCGGAACAATCTCCTTTCTTTTCCTAGACATATCGAATATGCTGTCCATTTGACCGGGATAGCCGCTCAGGTTATCTATGCCAGGTCTCACTACGAGGCTTGGAATATATGGCCAGAGCGAAACAATACGCAGACCGCGTCAACATCATCAAGAGAATCAAACTGGGCTCGAAGTGGCCGTTCGCGTCCGTGGTGGAACACAACGGCAGGATTGTTCGCGACCATGTCTGGGTCGCTGGCCGTGACGAGCACCATCCAGAGGGCCGCTATTACCTCGAATGGTACGAAGCGGGAAAAACACCGACGGAAACCGGTCCCCAGGTTCGAGAACCTGCTTCAGGCCGCCCGCTCGAAATCCATCGAACTCAATGCCCTCAAGGCCGGACTCCTGGTCCCGCCCGATGCACCTGTAGTGCGGGAACCCGCACGCCTCACCATGAACGCGGCCATCAACGAATACCTCGAATACATTCAAACACCGCAGCCTGCGAACCTATAGAACCTACAGGCCGGTGCTTAATGTCCTGTTCCGGAACTCCTATACCAAGACCTACGTGGATGAGGTGATCCAGCGCGCGATCCGCAGTGATCGTGAGGAAAGGCGAGTACCGGAGATCACCGTTGCAGCCGAAGTCCAGAAAAAGAAGACAACGCGCCGTGTTGGACACGAACGTTCTGGTGGCGGGTATTTCTGCTTTCCGGGATTAAAAGGAAGTCCTGAAGCGTCTGCACGTTCGTTCCGCGGGGCTGGGCACATTCATCAATCAATCTGAGTTGGAAACGAGTTGACTCGGGTGTAGGTGAACTGTACAGTTAAGTCAACGGAAATGGAGAGTTCATGCCAACCACAACACCGAACAGGAATGGCGCGATCGTAGTCTCGGCACTGAGTCTGCGTACCAACCTTGGCAAGTTTCTTCGCCGTATGGACGTCGAACGGCGCTCGCTTGTCATTGAGAAGCGCGGCACCCCAACTGCCGTTCTTTTGAATATCCGCGATTATGTCAAACTTGCTGCACCGGAACCCGAGGTTCTCAAAATCATAGGCGATGAGGCTAAGGGGAACAGGACCACTGCTCTGACTTCGCGTCAGATCGATCAGATCATTAAGACAGCGAGATCGGAGAAGAAGAAGGGCTGATGCTTGCATTGCGTCTCGTGATTGATACGAACGTCCTCGTCTCGGCGGCACTGAAAACTGACAGCCTTCAGCGAACCACCTTCCTTCTTGCAATCACAAAGCCCGGCCGTCTATACGTCTCGACGCAGATTCTGGAAGAATACTCAGATGTGCTGTCCCGTCCTGAATTGTCGATTCGGAAAGGCTTGCGGCTACAATTCCTACAGCTCATCAAAAATCACTGCCATCTGATCGCTCCTTCGCGCCGGATCGAGGTGACGAGCAATTCGGACGACAACATCTTTGTTGAATGTGCCGACGCGGCTCGCGCCGACTTCCTGATCACCGGTAATCGTAAGCACTTTCCCGCCTTCTGGAAGAATACGAAGATCGTCACGCCCCGCGAGTTTGTCAGCTTGGTTGCGCCACACCTCATTCGGTGATCGGGTTATCTTTGCACTGCCGATGTGCCCAAGACCCAAATCATCTCAACTGGCAAGCTGAATCCAAGCGGAACGTCTCGACTCAAAACGTGAGGCGCCAGGCCCTCGTGGATGCTTCGTCTATTCGGATTCTCCTGATCGGCTAGCGCCGCGCCCCATCGCGGCCAGTCCCGCTGCGGCCGCGCCGCCCTTCAAAACCTTCCTGCGAGATAACCTTTTCTTCATGGTGCCCCCAAGATCGGAAATTGTTCCGGCAGGGAAGCCGGAAGGCCGGTCGATCCATCGCGCTCATCGCACCCGGCGAATTCCGCTTGTTAGATTGGCGGAATACAGTTAGGGGGAGCCTTTCGATGCGCCGCGAAGCCTTCGGCGAACGCTCGGTAAAGGTTTACTCCGGCGTCCAAAATAGCTGTCAAGTGCACCAATGAAGACACCTGGATTGCCCGGTTTGCTCCCCTGCGCGTAGTAGAGGTCTAATTCCTCCACGCTGCAGTTTCCTCGAGCCGCCCTTTCCGGCGTCCGTCGGTTGAAGCCGACAAAAGGCATTGCGCACTCGAAATCCTACTAATGCCCCGTCACAGGAACGCATCGTGCTTGTTCCGTTTCTCTAAATGTGAAGTGGCTCTGTTGTGGTTGCGCTCGGAATCGAACTCGGTGTCTGCCAACACGCAGCCGATGGGAGTATTTTCATGCGCCTGGCCGACCAAGACAGGCAAAGTGGCACAGTGGTTCCACGGTGCTTGACGAGCCCCTTGAGCCAGGATGATCTGCCTCTCCACATCGACCACGGCGAGCCACTTCAGCCAATGTTTCCAGGTGCGCTGCTTCTGGCCGAAGTGCTCTACACGGCGGATGAAATAACTGCTCACCGCGGCCTGCGACAGCCCGCTTGCATCGACGGCTACCGCGGCAAGACTTCGCCACCTCCCAGGCATGCGCCGAACGATCTCGTCCATCAGCGAAACCAAGGAGCCACTCTGACCGCGGTCGCGGTCGAATGACCAATGTGGAAGCAACGGGAGCCGAATCACGTCGGGGAATGTTGGGGACATTACATCCAGAGAATTCCTCAGCCATTAAAGAGACAAGGCGCTTCGGCTCGTCAAGCAACGGTGAAGTTTCGTAGTTTATCAGGGTTGATTTAGATGAAAAACGGACGCCCACGAAGGAGCGTCCGTTGCCAGCTAACACGTACGAGCGGATGGATTACCGAAGGTCGACGGATGGAAGAACACCCGTCCCTTCGGCACGCACCGCGTCGAGCTTCGAGGGATCGATGTTCAGCGCTTTGAGGATTGTTGGCGCCACTTGGGCGGTCCCAACCTCTGCAAACACCGTTCTTGCGTCGAAGCTCGGGTTTGAAAGCAGCAGCATGACATTTGTGTCGTCATGGGCGAATCCACCGTGCTCGGCCAGCTTCTTGCTGCTGCCGGAGTAAACCACGCCGACATTCGGGGTCACGATAATATCCGGAGTGCGCGGATCGACGGTTGGGTCGTTGTAGTTCAGAGCAAGCGACGGGCCATAATAGATTTGCCCGAGGCCGATTTGATCGGCGTTTTGCTCAAGAATCTTCACGCTGGAGGCGGTATCAGAGGAGTTCTTCAGCCAGATCAGCGATATATCGTCTTCCGTCGGTCCAATGCCGCTAGGGTTGTTGGTGGATTCAGAGTACGGAATGTAACCCGCGTTCGACAGCAGAGTCGCCGGAGAAGAGCCGGTGTTCAGGATGGGGTTGTAGCGAACAGAATCAATGGGCGACTGGCCGTGCTTCGCAGTAACCACGATCAAAGTTGAGTCGTAGAGGTGCCGCGCCTTGAGCTCATCGACAAACTTGCCGATCGATGCGTCGACGAACTTGATTTCGCCAAGCAGGGCAGGCGTCGGAGTTCCAGCTGCATCGAGATAGCCGCCCATGGTGTTGATGCTCTTCTCCACGAGTTTCTGGCCAACACTGACAGCCTGGAAGTTCATCCCGAAGATGGTGGGAACCTTGGTCCGTTTCAGGCCCAGGTGGTCCTTGCCATCGATCTCATTCACGATCGCGTTGACCTTCAAGGTGTCATAGCACTGGATGTTCTGGAAGCTGTTGGTCCAGGCGGTGATGTCCGAACCCGGGTCGAGAACGGAAGCGCAGGATACGCCCGTAGGAGTCGATACTCCCGGAAGGCCGATTACATTCGAGTTGATTTCCGGAGCGTAGAAGTCGTCGAGGGCGCCGGGACCAAAGCCACTGGCGACGGAAGCGTAAGCGGGATGCTTGTCAGACCATGCTGCGTATCCGCCAGCCTTGTGGACCACGCTGAAGATGCTGTTGGCTCGGACAAACTCCCACGGGAAAACGGGACTGCATCCGCGGCTCGGGTCGCGTGGCAGTTTTTTTGGATCAATTGAATTGATGCCGCCGTCGGTCAGCGCCGCGCCTGGAGCGCCGCCATTCACCTTGCTCTGGTCGATGTCGATGCCTTCTTCATATTCGGTGGTGGTGCCGGTCGGGGCCGCGTATGGAGTGCAGGGACCTGCTGCAACGCCGTTGCCGGTCGTTGCCGCGGGAGCGTCAAAATTCCGCGAATAGGCGACGTCGTAGTAAACGCCGGTGAGCGCGGGACTGCCTCCAGTGACGAGTGCCGTCAGGCCGGGGAAGGAATCCGAGGGCTTCGAAGTGTTGGCAGCAACATAGTTGATCCCAGTTTTGCCGAGGCCTGCAAGCACAGGGCAATAGGGTTCACCGTCGTTGGCTGTGCTGATGCCATTTGCGCAGTTCGCAAAATCCACGGCGTGCATGCCATCGATGCTGATCAGAAGCACGCGCTTGATTTCACCCTTATGGCCGTTACCATCTTCGTCGCCCTGGGCGAAGGCGGTTCCAACCAAACACACCGCGGCTAGGGAAAGCAGAGCAACTGTCTTCTTCATTCTTACCTCCAGCCACAGAATCTACCGGAGTGCTCGAAAGGATTTCATTGCGGGCAAATGAAAATTGGTTGAACGGTGCTCTGTCGGATCCAGGGGATCGATGGGGCGATGAGGACGCCTTGCGTAGGCGCATTTTCGCTCAGGATTCCTGCTGCAGGGCGTCCGTATGATCATCACTCCTGGATGACCGCCCTCCGGGAGTTACCCAATTCCCGGACCCTCAGACTTGCGGGGACTAATCCTGGAATTTCGTCCCAATTGATCGATTTGTATGGAGATCAGCCCCAAAGTGTCTCTGATTGTGCGTCCCCTTGCTAACGCGTAGGAGTGCCAGGGCAATCATCAGGTACCAGACCTGCATGCCCACGACAGAGAGAATCGAAATGAAGACGCCCACCTTGGGAACGTAGACCCCGAATCCAACCACGCCTGCCAGAATTCCCGCATACGCGGTGAACCTGCTGAATATTTCGCTGCGCAACATTACAAATGAGACGAGGATCATGGCGATCGATCCCACGACATAGCCTGTCTGATACGGAGTTCCCAGCCAAGACGAAAGGACAGCTTGCCCAGCGCCGAGAAGTTCATCCCGCTCCGCGGCGTTCGAGGCCGCGACGTACTGCTGCCTGAGATAAAGCATATTCAGTGCGGGCGTAGCAACGAGGAAGCAAACAATGGAGACTGCAGAGAACGCAGTAGCGATGAGCATCACGGATTCGTGTACGCGACGCAGGCTCAGGTAAAGTGCAAGACAGATCGGGATGGCGAGAACCTCGTCCACGATGATCAAGAAATCGAGACTGACCAACCCAATCAACGGGCGCGACTGCAGCAGAGCGAAGTGCCCGCTCACGGTAGATGGCGGTGGCCAGACAAAAAACGCAACAATCTGGAACAGAAATAAAGCGACACTGATCAGCGCGGCAATTGCGGCAGTTCGGTAAAGGTAATTCCAGCGGTCTTCACCGGCGCCGGAACTGACCAACACGCTTGGAATCGAGTGGGACATGCGGTCCTCCCGAGAAGGTCCTAGAGTCCGGCTAACGCAGGATGGTCCTCTTCGTGGGATAGCGTGGAATTGCCCGCAGGACCTTTCAGCTCCTGGGCGATGTTGCGGGCCCAAGCCTCAATGTCGTTCCAGTCGCGGAAATCGCCTACCGGAAAAACCGCATTGTTCCGGTTGACCGGCAGTTTGAAGACAAGGCGGTGCGTGAAGGTTAGCTTGTCAGGATTCATCGCGCCGAAGAACACCCGGTGATCTCTTGGCCGGATGGTGTTTCTAAACTCTGCGATCTCCTTGGGTTCCGTAACTACGCGCAGGTCTCGCCCCTGAGCGTCGTTTGCTTTCGAGCCTAGCGGACCGCTGCTGAATAGCCACACTGGCCGATGGGCAAGAAGATCTTGGTTGCGACGCACAAACTTTGTGGGTTGCTTCA
The DNA here is from genome assembly GCA_963716385.1 of uncultured Acidobacteriaceae bacterium. Taxonomy (GTDB): domain Bacteria; phylum Acidobacteriota; class Terriglobia; order Terriglobales; family Acidobacteriaceae; genus Telmatobacter. The sequence continues at coordinate 2,707,160 of OY970305.1, read as the reverse complement.
TCCAATGAAAGAAGTAGGCGGCGCTTCCAATGATGAAAGCGTCAAAGCAAGCGGGATCGATGACCTGTCCTGCAGGCTGCACCACAACCTCGAGGCCCAGTTGGCGTAGCACCTCGGCGATGCGCTCCGCAATTTCCTTGGTGGCCCCATAACGACTTTCGTAAGCGATTAAGACCTGCATTTTCATCACCTCCGGAGATCAAAGGGTGGATTGTGAACCTCGGCCTGCACTCTTCACACCCAAGTCCGGCACGGCCAGCGGATGTTTGTGAGACGTTCATCGTGAATCGCTCATGCCAGCCGCGCAGCCAACCGTTCACAGGCGAACAGTTGTCCCTGTTTCCGGCGCGGAATGGGTGGACCGGTCAGATTGCGGGCCTTCCTCCCGCCCGGACGTAAAAGGTACCCGATCCTGTTTGCATATCGCTTGAATGGCTGGCCGCGCCGTCATCGGGCCTGACGGCAGCCCGCCGCCTGGCATTACCCATTGGCCCACCATGATGAACTTCCGCAGGCCAGGCAGGGTGCTGGGCAATGGCCTGAAGCTGACGCCAGGTTTCACAAACCAGCCTTCCATGCTCCCCTTCCAATTGCCCGTGTAGCGGATGACGGTGGCGGGTGTTGAGACATCGATCACCTCAATTGCCTGGCGCAGACCGGGTATTTTCCTCTCAAGAATGGCGATGACTGTCTCGGCGACGCGATGCTTCTCCTTTTGATATTCCGGCCGGATCGTGTTGTTGCAACTGGACCCAATACTCAAAGTTGCGCGTGGGAAGAAAACAGGTGACCGCAGTCTTGCCTGCGGGCGCGAATGTCGGGTCGAAGTTGAAGATGCGGAACGAGGCCTGATTCAGCTCCGTGCCGGGGTCTAGCTGGAGCGGCGCATCAAGGAGCCGAGTCACACTCACAGGCTGGCCTGTCAAGTCCATCGCCACTCCCAACGAGACTTGCAGATAAGAAGGGAAGGTTTGCATTTCGTCGTAGATCTTCCTGGTGGCTTTGCCTAAATACTTGCCGCCCAGTAGATCGAAGAGAGTAGAGTGCCCGTCCGCTGCGGAGATTACCCAATCGGCCGCAATCGTCTCCCCGCCCACCAGCTGGACCCCGACCGCAGCGTCGTCTTCCACCAGGATACGTTCAACTTTGGCACCAAATCGCACCTGGCCGCCCAGGCTGGCAAGCTTTTCTTCGATGATCCGAATCAAGGACTGTGCCCCACCGATCGCGTAAGCCGCATCATGCTGATCCATCCACGCGAGAGAAAAGAAAAGAGCGACGGCCGAGAGTTGTCCCATTTCGCCTTCTCCGAAGGCACTCTTCAGCAGCGGATCGGTGAACTGCTCGCCGTATTCCTTGCAACTCATGCGCATAAGCTTTTGCAGAAGCGGAAGGCAGGGTACGTTGTGCAGAAGCGTCAATAGATTCGAGGCCCGGCTCGCGGATGGATCGGGCATTCGGAAACTTTCGAATCTTCGAACGGCAGTGACAAAGCCTCGTATCGCCGCACCATCCTGCGGAGCGCGCTTTCTCCACTCCTTCTCGAGGCGTTCCACGTTGGTGTAGATGGGCAGGGATTCATCGCGCTCCGTTTCTACGCGCCCAAACTCATCCTGATTCACGAACGTCAGCTTACCGAGGTCGCACACTTCGAGCCATCGCGCATGCATTGGCCCGCTGGGATTGGAGCCGTACAGCCAATGCAGGCAGGTCTCGAACGTAAACGGGCCTCTGCGCCAACTCGTCGCCAACCCTCCGGCAACATCATGCATTTCCAGAACTTCTGCCCGGTAGCCGCATCTCTGTGCATAGACAGCGGCGCAAAGTCCCGCGATGCCCCCGCCGATGATTACAATCTTTCGGCCATTCTGCTTCATCATTGTTTAACCCCCATTGTGCGCTCGGCAACTATAAAACGATCGCCTGCCGCGTCGAAAGCGCTTCTTTGGGAAGATCAGGATAGTTGCGAGGAAACTGCTCGAATTGAAAGATAGGCTTGGGCCAGCGCCTCGCCTGCAATCCTGAGACGCAGTTTGATACCAGCGCAGGGGCCGTGCTGTGACACAAGGCACATGTCCTGGTTTCATGTTCGTCCTCTATATGAATTGTCCGTTTCATGAACGTGGTTCGGCATACAATTTAACGGGCAATTCGCGTGCTGAGTGATCCAGAACACACTGATAGTCAAGGGCAAAGCACGGAAGATTCCTCGGCTCCAGGCGTACAATCGAGGCATGATCGAAACCTTATATATGACCATGACACCTGTAAAGGGAAAGTCGGAGTGCTACGTGCTGGTTCTTTCCTCCCGCCCTGGAAGTGAGCGCAAAGTCTACGTGTTCATGGAGGAGCATGGGAGTTGGGATGAAAGCTCGGAACGGTTTGTCTTCGAGGTCACTTCGATCAACACAGAAAGTGAGTTGACTCGTCAGGAAGCCTTCGCGATGTACAACAACGCGAAGAAGAGGCTCGCCGAGCGCGGATTCATTCATTCATTTGTTCCAGACTTCGATCGTAAGAAACCGCACGAGTATCGCTTGTTTGAGTCCGCGTCAGCCTGTGCATAGCAGGGCGCCTCTTTTCTGGGTGGAGAGAGCACCTGGCGCTCGTCTGGCCCGCAAGAGCCCGTCTTAATCTTCCTGGGGCCTGTCTTGGGAAAGAGGCCTTAGGGCGAGGAGACCTCGCGCTATCGCTCAGAATCGCTGTATAAGAGAGCCGGCGAATTCACAGCTGGACGAGTGGGATAGGCCCTCTCCAACCTGAATGAGAAGGAGCTGCCGTGGCCAGGTTCGCTCTCGACACTCAATTCTGTGCCATGCCGCTCTGCAATCCACTTTGCGAGTGCGAGACCCAGGCCGGAACCTCCGACGGGGCTTCTGCCGTCGGGCGCAGCACGGTAAAAACGTTCGAAAATCCGCGGCTTGTGCTCAGGTGCGATTCCGATGCCGGTGTCTCGCACGGAGAAGATGATTCGAGAATCTTCAACGGCCGTGCACAGTTTTACCGAACCGCCCGGCGGAGCAAACTTGCTGGCGTTTTCAAGCAGGATCGAGAACAGGCGCTGAAGGCCATGTTCGTCGCCCAGGACGAAGAACTTGTCGTTAGGAATCTCTACATGGAACGTGAGCATTGCCTGCTCCATCGTGCTCTTCCATGTCTCTGCAATCCGGCGCAAGAGAATACTTGCGCGGATAGGGGCGAGAGCAAAGGTCTCGGCTCCCCCATCCGCACGCGCCAGAGACAGCAGGTTCTCAATCAGGCTCGTCATCCGTACGGTCTCTTCATGCAGAAGGCCAAGCGTAGCGCGATACTCATCTGCCTTGCGAGGATGATAAAGAGCCACTTCAATCTCGGTGCGCAACAGCGTAATGGGGGTACGCAACTCATGCGAGGCGTTGCCGGTAAAGGCGCGCACGCTGGCGAAGGCTTTGTCGATCCGCTCCAGCATCTGGTTCAACGTCCGGGACAGGTCGGAGATTTCATCCTTCGCGCTGGATACGGGCAGACGGATGTCGAGATTGCGATCGTTGATGCGTTGCACTTCTGCCGCCAGTGCCGCTACAGGACGGAGCGCCTTGCGGCTCATTGCGTGCCCGCCCACTGCGGCGAGCAAGATCATCATCGGCGTCAGCAAGAGAAGATTGGTGCGAAAGCTGGACAGAAGAGCTGTCGATTTGTCCAGCGAGATTCCCGTCTGAACCGAGTAGTGCTGTCCTCGCACAACAATCGGATAGGCAAGAGTCCGCACATCGTGGATCCCCTGGCGGAACTCAGCAAGCGACCCGGCCTCTGGCAAGCTTTCAGGGGCGGGTAGATAGGGGCTTTCCTCGACCATGCGCCTTGACCGGAATATCCAGTTGCCTTGTTCATCCCGCACCTGGAGGTATTTGCCGTCATCCTTGAGGCTATAGACCGAGGCAAGATCGCTTGTGAGTTGCTGCAGGTTCCGATCGGGGTCTTCGTGACTTAGAACGACGCGCACATCGTCGGCGCGCTCCTGCATTTCGTGGTATTCGGTCTCGTCCACACTTCGCTGCAGCATCCACAAGCTGGTGAGACACAGCAGCGTTGCAGCCGAGGCGAACATCGCAAAGTACCAACACGTCAGCCGCAACCGGATCGGCAGAGACCTCATCCTGTCTTCCTCTCTAGCGCAGCCGAGGAGCGCCTGAAGATATACCCTGCGCCGCGTACAGTGCCGATTAGCCTTTTGCGAAAGGGCGCATCGATCTTGGCCCGCAGGGAGTTCACCAGGACATCCAGAGCGCTCGCTCCAACCGCATGATCCGGACCCCACACACACTTCATCAGCGTCTGCCGGGGCACGCATAGTCCCGCACGGCGCACAAGGCACACCAGCAATAGAAACTCGAGGCGCGTCAGATCGATCTTCTGCATGTTGCGCGCTACTGAGTGCCGGGTCAAATCGATCACGACATCCTCCGCCGCAATCGTGCCGTCGCCTTCTTCACGACGAGGCCGCGTGATCGATTGCAACCGCGCCACCAATTCAGCAAACGAGAATGGCTTGGTCAGGTAATCGTCAGCGCCCAGGTCAAGCCCGCGAATGATGTCGTCTTCGGCGTCGCGGGCAGTCAACATCAGTACGGGCGTTATCCGCCCACCCTTGCGCAATGCCTTCATCAACTCGTATCCATCCAACCGCGGCAAACCGATGTCGAGCACGATCGAGTCGAATTCATGCGCGGTTGCGATATCTAATCCCGTTTCTCCGTCAGGCGCGGTCATCACAGTGAACCCATGCTCATAGAGTCCCTTACGCAACAACTCCAGCATGCGAGGTTCGTCTTCGATAATGAGTATCCGCATTTTCTCTGTACTGTTCAGCGTAAGCGCAATCCGCGGGGACAACGCACGACCTTCATACTGAATTCATCACACATTCACATGCGCGTGGAATTCCGCTCCCTACCTTAGAGAACATTCACAGCATTGTTAACGCGGCTTTATGACAATCTCCTAAATTGCGCTTAGGTCTGCGAAACGACCTCAATCCGGTTTCAATCTCCGGCGCAATGCCGAAATGAGGGGTGCCATGCGTAAACGAATTCTCACTTTCACAGTTCTTATTCTCTCTTTGTTTGCTCTGACCCCAGCATTTAGCCAGTCCAGCAAAGGCGTCCTTAGCGGGTCGGTCAAGGACGTGGCCGGCGCCGTTCTGCAGGGGGCGAAGGTCGAGTTGAAGCCGCAGGTCAGGCCGCTGACGACGGACGGACAAGGCAATTTCACCATGACCGAAGTCCCGCCCGGCACATATGCCGTCACGATTTCCTACGTCGGCTTTGCGCCTTACAGCGGCAGCGTGACGGTGGTTGCGGGGCAGACCGCGCGCATCGACGCCGTCCTCAAGGTCGCCGCCGGGAGCGACGAAGTCATCGTAACTGCCGACCGTCCGTTCGGCGAGGCCGAGGCCGTCAATCGCACCCTGGCCGCGGAGAACATTCTGCAGGTGCTGCCGGCGGATGTGATCGTCTCTCTTCCCAACGCCAATATTGCGGACGCACTGGGGCGCATGGCGTCGGTCACCATCGAGCGCGACGAGGGCGAAGGCAAATACGTGCAGATTCGCGGCACGGAACCGCGCCTGAGCAACACCATGATCGACGGCGTAACCGTTCCCTCGCCGGAATCGGGAGTGCGCCAGATCAAGCTCGACACCATCGCCTCCGACCTGGTGGACTCGGTGGAGATCAACAAGACGCTGCAGGCCAACATCGACGCCGACGGCATCGGCGGCTCGGTCAACCTCGTCACCAAAACCGCTGGCGACGTGCCGACCGCGACCCTCTACGGGATCGGTGGCTACACTCCGATCATCGGCGGACGGACGGCCGACCAGATGGGCGGAACGGTGGGCAAGCGCTTTGGCCCCGACAAGAAGCTGGGCCTGCTGCTGGGCGGCACCTATGACTTCAACGGCCGCGGCATCAACGACATTGAGCCTTCGCCCACGGCGGGCAGCGCAACCCCGCACTACGACGGGATGGATATTCGCGACTATATCTACTACCGCACCCGCTGGGGGGCGACGGCCAGCGCCGACTACAAGCTGGCCGAGGGCTCCAACATCTCGCTGCGCGGACTGTTTTCCACCTTCCGCAACTGGGGCAACAAGTGGGCCTACAGCCTGAACGATGGCGACGTGCCGCAGTACAGCCAGGACTGGCGCCGCCCCAACATGGCGGTTGGCAGCCTTGCCCTGCAGGGCAAGCACATCCTTAATGCCTCTACCATTAATTGGAGCGTCTCCGTCGGCCGCTCCCGTTCGCTGAGCGGCAGCGGAAGCGCAAAGTACAGTTGGGCCGGCGATCCGAACATCGACTGCACCAATATCCCGGGCGTCAGCGTCTATCGTCCCGGCTGGAGCGCGGGCTGCTTCGGCACGGGCGCCGACAACTCCGAGGATCGCAACAACTACAAGCTCAAGTCGTTTGCTCCGCCGACCTTCGGTCAGAGCGTGCAACTCAATCTGCAGGCCTCGGCGTCCTACGCGAGGATGTATCACATGGGCACCCGCTTCGGCACCTTCGAGTTCGGCGGAAAGATCCGCAACGCCCACAAGTTCGACGATACCTACGACGAGACCTTCAAGCCCAGCGGAACGACGCTGGTATCCGCGCACCCGGAGTGGGACAGCGATTTCACCGATCCCAACTACTACGACAAGACCTACCACGTGGGTCCGGTGACCGACTGGAACAAGGTGGAAGGCTATGTGATGAACAACAAGACCCTCTTCACGATGAGCGGCGGCCCGGGCGTCAACTCCAACAACTATGACCTGGTGGAGCGCATCCCGGCCGGCTACGTGATGAACACCATCGAGCTGGCCAGCCGCGTGCGCCTGGTGACAGGACTGCGCGTTGAAGCCACCCACGTCGATACGCTCAGCTACGACGGCAGCGCCCCGACGCCGCCCACCACGCTCACCTTCAAGAACGGCGGCGATTACATCGATGTGCTGCCCAGCGGCTCACTGCGCTTTGCCCTGGACAAGGACTCGGACCTGCGCCTGGTGTTTGGCCGCGGTCTCGCCCGGCCCGATCCCCAGGACCTGACCGCTGCGGTGGGTCAGCCGGACGACTCGCAGAACCCGCCCACCATCAGCATCGGCAACCCGGCTCTGAAGGCGGAGCACGGCAACAACTACGACATCCTCTACGAGCGCTCCTTCAGCAATGCCGGCTTGCTGCAGGCGGGTTACTTCTACAAGGACCTGACCGACCCCATCACTACGGTGCTCACCAATCCCACCACCGGCCCCTTTGCCGGATACAAGGTCACCCAGCCGGGCAATGCCGGCAGCGCGCACGTGCAGGGTGTCGAATTCGGATACCAGCAGCGCCTGTCCTATCTGCCCGGAGTGCTGAAGGGCGCCGGCCTTTCGGCGAACTACAGCTACACCAACAGCCAGGCGAGCGGCATCCCCGGTCGTTCCGATTCGCCGGCCCTGCTGCGCGACGCTCCCAACAGCTGGAACATCAGCCCGACCTTCGACACCAAGCGTTTCTCGATGCGCGTGGGCATGACCTTCGACGACAAGATGATCTATGCCTACCAGTGGACCGACGGCGCCGATTCCGTGGGCATCAAGGGGCCTGTCGGCGACAACTATCTTTACGCGCACTACCAGTTCGATACCCAGGCCAGCTACAATCTGCCGTTCGGCTTCCAGGTGTATGCCTACGGCCTGAACCTGAACAACGAAGTCTTCGGCTTCTACAACGGCAGCCCGCAGTATGTCGTTCAGCGCGAGTACTACCATCCGACTTACGCCGGCGGGCTTCGCTGGACCTCCCACCACGAGTAACGTTTTCCACGCCAAGCGAATCCAAGACCACGCATGCAAGGCCAGCCTCGCTCTATTCCCGGAGCGAGGTTGACCTTGAGGTGCCCCGCGATCTAGAGAAAGAGGGAACACCTTTGAAGTCCATCGGCATTCGAATGCGCAAGATCAGACGTACCAGCTGGCACACAACGTGTCGCATCATGGTTGGCATAGCAGTTGCATTTCCAGTCAGCCTTTTCTCATTCATAGCGGTAGCGCAGACCCCGCCGCCAGCCATGCATCTCGCAAAGACGATTGTGCTCTCTAACTTGCAGGGCAAACTCGATCACTTTTCTATTGATCTTGCCGGCGATCGGTTATTTGCCGCCGCAACCAGCAACCATTCTGTTGAAGTCATTGACCTGAAGACAGACAAGGTGCAGCAGAGCATCGCCGGTCTGGGAAAACCGCATGGTTTGGCGTGGGTGGCTGCAACCGGCAGTCTTTATGTCGCCGATGGTGCGCTTGCTGAACTCAGGGTCTACAGGGGAACGCCGCTCGCCCTCTCAGGAACGATCAAGCTATCGGACGATGCGGACGACATGGTTTACGACGACGCCAACCACCTGCTCCTTGTGGGGCACGGTGGCAGCGGCGCGGCTAACCCGGCGAAGATCGCCGTGGTGGACACGGGCAGCTTTGCCCTGGTGGCGAACCTTGCAGTGTCCACCCATCCTGAGGCGCTCGAAATCGATCCGCAGAGCCAGCGCGTCTTCGCAAACATCGCCGACTCCAATGAAGTGGTGGTGATCGGTGCTTCCGCGATGTCGATTGCAGCGCACTGGAAGTTGACCAGCGCCGCCGACAACGTGCCGCTTGCATATGACGGCGAACATAAGTTGTTGTATGTTGCCTGCCGGACCCCCGGAATGGTGATTGCCCTGGATGCGGTGACCGGCAAGGAGGTCGCCAGTCAGCCGGCGGCAGGGAAGGCCGACGATCTGTTCTACGACGCCGCGCTCCGCCGCCTGTATATGATCAGCGGCGCAGGCGAGGTGGATGCGTTCCAGGTGGACAATACGAAGCGCCTGCATCTAATCGGGGTTCTCAGCACCGCTCCCGGAGCGAAGACGGCGCTCTTTGTTCCGGCACATGGGCTGCTCTATGTGGGTGTCCCGGGCTCTGCCGACCACCCCGCGGAGATCCGCGTATATTCAACTTCCGCCATCGGAGAGAATCAATGAAGTGTCCCACTCCCGCACGAGTTTTTCCACGGTTGCTGTGCGCTTTACTGATTGCAGGGACCACACTTCACGCGCAATCACCAGATACAGATCCAGCGAAGGACTTGGCTCCTGCGGGTGACGAGTTGAGATTCGTCGTGATCGTCACCCGCCATGGAGTTCGTTCGCCCACCGGCAAGACCGACCAACTCAACCAATACTCGTGCCGGCCCTGGCCTGTGTGGAGCGTTTCTCCGGGCTATCTGACCGAACATGGCGCACAGCTCATGACGCTTTTCGGTGCTTACGATCGTGAGCATCTGGCTGCGCAGGGTCTGCTTTTGCCGACCGGTTGCGTTGGTGCGGAGCATATCAGGATCATTGCCGATTCTGATCAGCGCACGCGCGAAACAGGGAAGGCGTTAGCAGCGGGACTGGCTCCTGGTTGTGTCCTCGATGTCACCGCTCTTCCGGACGGAATCCCCGATCCGCTGTTTCATCCATTGGAGGCGGATATAGGTCATCCGGACAAGTTGTTGGCTATGGCCGCGATTTCCGGCCGCATCGGAGGCAACCCGCAAGGCTTGTCCGAAGCGTATCGCCCTCAGCTTGAAGCGCTCGAAGAGGTCTTGCGCGGCTGCGATCCCGGTGCGGACTGCACGAATGCAGCCAATCCGCCGCCTCAATCCATATTCGACATTCCATCCTCGATCGCACCCGGTCATGGCGACCACCTGGTCGCATTACGCACGCCGCTGGACATCGCTTCCACGATGGCTGAGAACATGCTGCTCGAATATACCGAGGGCATGGATACAGCAAACGTAGGATGGGGCCGCGTGGACATTCACAAGCTGCGTGAGCTTGTGCAACTCCACACCGCCAAAGAAGACATCTCGGCACGCTCCAGCTATGTTGCCAGCGCTCAATCCTCGAACATGCTCTTTCACATTCTTAAGTCAATGGAGCAGGTGGTTCAGGGTCATCCAGTGACTGGCGCGCTCACCAAGCCCGACGACCGCCTTCTCTTTCTTGTTGGGCACGATACAAACATTGCGAATATCAGCGGAACACTTAATCTCTCCTGGCTCATTGACGGTCGCCGCGACGATACGCCCCCGGGTGGAGCGCTGGTGTTTGAGCTGTGGAGGGGCCGCCGCACTGGGACGTATTCGGTGCGCACCTTTTACACCGCGCAAACACTCGATCAGATGCGCAATTCCACGCATTTGAGCCTCGCCAATCCTCCAGAACGCGCAGCCTTGTGGGTGCCCGATTGCAGCCGCGCCGATAGCTCCTGCGACTGGAACGCGTTCCAGAAGGTGGTTCAAGCTGAGATCAAGTTGCAGTTTGTAAAATGAACCTGATCGACGAACACACGCGGGAGTGCCTGGCGATCCGCGTGGAACGCAGGCTGAAGAGCCGGGATGTGGTCGAGGTTCTGGCCGACGCCATGATCGCGCACGGCATTCCGGAGCACATTCGCTCGGATAACGGCCCGGAGTTCGTGGCCAGGGAGTTGCGCAAGTGTCTGGCGCACACCGGCGCCAGGACGTTGTACATCGAGCCCGGCTCTCACTGGGAGAACGGACACTGCGAGAGCTCCAACTCGAAGCTTCGCGATGAGTTCCTGAACGGCGAGATCTTTTGCTCACTGAAGGAGGTACAGATTTTGGTCCAACGTTGGCGTGTCTATTACAACACCCAAAGGCCGCATTCCTCGCTGGCCTACAGACCACCAGCGCCGGCTGCATGGCAAGGCAGAACAAACATTGCGGAACCGGCAAACAGCCTTTACGGAGCAATCCAGTGAGTTCAGGAGTGCCACGGAGGAGCCCATCTCATCGCTAGGCGGATTTGTTTGGTACAATTTGAACAACGGAGTGGTGACAACTTCGTGGTTCGCATCGGCTTGGAGTTGGACAGGGGGTTTGCATTTTCGCCTACTGTCCATACTGTCCATTTCTCCCGGAATTCGGTTAGATCCTGTGGAAAATATGGAAACAAGCGACGGAATGGACAGTAAGAAAAGACAGTAAAATCTGCAATTTGCGGCAAGTCGTTGAAATAGCAAGGGGGACGTAGCTCAGTTGGTTAGAGCGCTGCCCTGTCACGGCAGAGGTCGCGGGTTCGAGCCCCGTCGTCCCCGCCATTCATTCCAAAGGACTTAGGGGTGTTTGGCAAGTGACATTCAAAGGTACAATAAAGGTACAATAAGGAATATCGAGCCCTCATTTGGCGGGCTAGACAACAAGTTCGGGAAATGAAGAGGCTCCAGGCTTGCCGGGGGCCTCTTCCGCTTTTGGAGCAGTAAGCAGCTGATGTTTTGCCAATTTCGAATGGCGAACCCTAGGGCGTTTATCGCGACTGATTCAGGGAATAGGCCAACCGCCCATTGGCGCCTGGCCGGTCATTTAGTGGAAAGGGGATTTACCAACAACTGACCGCGCTGAGAACGGTTTAACATCCGAGGTGCTGACGGAGCGGGGTAATGCTTTGGTCGTCTATGGCAGATGATTTCGCAGTGCCGGATTCATCCGCCAGTCCTGGTTCTTGAAATCGAGGCTGGCAATATGGTTCAGCCGGAGACCACTGAGGCACAGTCAAGAGCGTTCCTTCATCTTCCGATACAAAGGCGGAATCTTCTTCGCCGCAAAGGGGCACTGATGCACTCCCTTACCACAGCAGTAACGTACCTGTTAAAAGTTGAAAGAGTGTCCGCCCCTTGCATTTTCATGTTGCGCGGCAGCCTGCTTTTCGCAGGTGCTTGGGATCATGCCGCATTTGAGGCTACCTTCGATTTGGACGTGCGTGCAAGGAAATGGGGCATTCGCCTGCGTCCTAGACTCAAGCTCATAGACCCGAGTTGTGACGTGGATCACGGATAGGGTCCGAGAACTCGCCCATACTCACATTCGAGGCTATGAAACGGGCTATTCCAATCATCGCTTGGGCCATTACGGTGCTCCTCACCGTTCAACCTGCGTTCGCGGGTCCTTCATGCAGTCAAGAGCATCGCTCAGGTGATCGAGCAACCGATGCTTGCTGCATCCACACAGCCAAAGCCGCAATACATGAGGCGAATACCGAGTGCAGCACTGCAATGCTGTCCGCTATGGCGCCTACGGGATGCAACCGTAGTGACTGTTGCGTTGTTTCCCCACGCCAGATTCCGCAGATCACGCCTCCGCCTAAGTCCAAGGCAATCGGGATTGCATCCCTGATCCCAATTCCTGTGTTCTCCGATCCTTCGGCCTCTGGACCGCCGTTGCAGCAATCGGGCAACCCGTTCACTTCGAGGCCCGGCAGGTACCTGCTCTTCCAGAATTTCAGAATCTAAAACTCTCCTTGCATTTCCGCAGCTGAAGCAGCCGCCTCGTCGTTGTCGACCCAGAGGCCCGCATTGCCATGAACCCAGGAAATCAATAAGGAGACTTCCATGAAGCGCACAATCACGATCCTCTCTCTCTTACTCGCTCTCACCGTTGCCGCCTTTGCACAGGCAGCGCCTTCACAGCAAGTCAAGCCGGAACATTTAAGCAATCGGCAACTCAACACCTTGATCGCTACAGCCAAAACGCCGGCAGAACACCGGCGCATCGCCCAGTATTACCAGGCGAAGGCTCAGGACTATCTGGCCCAGGCCAGGGAGCACGAGCAGATGGTTGCTGCGTATAAGGCGAATTCGAGCCTTTCCACCAATAAGAATCGGGCAAGCACCATCAGCCATTGCGAGTATTTCTCTCAGACGTTCAAGGAACTGGCCGTCAAGAGCCAAGAACTTGGTCAACTGCACGAACAGATGGCAAAAGAGGCGGAGCAGAAGTAACCGAGTTTGACAGACTCTACCCGCATCGTCGATCTACCGGGCCCGGAACAAAATGCCTTCTGGGTCCGGCAGCCAACTGAGACGCGGCAGGCCAAAGAGCCGATAGGTGCAGACCAAGATGTGCGAACCAGTCCAAGATCGCTCGACGCAGGAGTCTGCTGCCTAGACCCTACGCACATGTCATCTTTACCGTGCACGAACGACTGGCGGCGAAGTAAGATTTAATCACTGCCGCAGAAAGCCCGGCAGCGGAGGCTTACAATAGAGATTTGGGGTCGTGGCACCGTGAATTGGAGCAGACAAGGCGCGATGACAATGCTGGCGGTTGTGGTCTTCTGGGCCACGATGCCGGCGTCTGCCTGCTTGCTGGGCACACGGCAGTCGGGCCAGCCCGATTGCTGCCGCGGCATGGCACAGGATTGCACGATCCGTGGAATGGGCATGAATGCTTCGTGCTGCCAGGTCCAGGGAAGCACGACCGCCGTTGTTCCGGTCACGCCATATTCTCCAGTGCAATCGCAGAAACTGGCCTCCGTGCCGCATGAGGCTGGCCTCGAATCGCCTTGCGCTGCAAGTGCCGTGTACGGGAATGCGTTCGAAACGCCGCCGCCGAAGTTCCCACCAGGCGGCGCCTTCGCACTTCGAATCTAAAACTCCTTCCATCGCAGGCTGAACCTGAGCCTTCGTGCGCCTCTGCACGCCCCTGCACATTGCGAGGGCGCAGCAAGGCTGCACTTCGAATCTCCTTTGGAGGGAGCAATGAGACCTTTTCTTGCAACGCTTTTTGTTCTAACGGCCGTTGCGTTTACCAGCGTTTCCCGCGCGGAGACGCCTGCGGGGACCGACAGCCTGACGAGCCTTGCCACACTGCTCGAAGAACATCATGGGGCGGAGGCTTCCGAGCCCGCCTTGACGCTCGAAGAAGCCGAGCAGATCGCGCTCGCCGCGAATCCTGAGATTGCGGTCGCTGCCCGACGAGTTGCCATCGCCGAGGCGCACGTTCCCGCCGCGGGCGCACTCGACGATCCGATGGCGATGTATCGCGGATGGGGAGTCCCACTGCAACAACCGTGGAACTATAACGACGCCCAGAACATGTTCAGCATCAGCCAGACGTTTCCCGGCAGCGGCAAGCGGACGCTACGCACGAGCGTTGCGGAGTCGGACGTGGATGTGGCGAAGGCTGAACTTGAGCAGGTGCGCCTGGATGTCCGGGTACGCGTGCATAAGGCCTTTGACGATCTGTTGCGCGCGAACGACGAACTGCGGATTCACGATGAGCATGTGGACATTGCGCGCCAGGCCATTGAAGCGGCGCGCATCAAGTACACCACCGGGAAGGTGCCACAACAGGACATTCTGAAGGCACAGGTTGCGCTTACGGGGCTGGCGGAGCACATGATTCGCTTCGACCACGACGCCGATCTGGCGCGGGCGCGTCTGAACACGCTGCTTGGGCGCGATCCGAACACGCCGCTCACTGTGCGTGGGGAGTACGCGGTTCTGGCCACGCTGCCCCAGGCGCAGACGCTAGAAGACCTGGCTCTACAATCGCGCCCCGACCTGATTGCGGCGCGTGAAGCCGCCGAGCGCAGCCACAAAGAGCAGGCGCTGACGAAAAAGGCTTACGTACCGGACTTCACGGTCTCGGCGGGTTACATGATCATGCCGTCCGGTCAGAACATGCGCAACGCATATATGGTCGAGGGCTCAATGAACCTTCCCTGGCTGAATCACCGCAAGCACGATGCGGAGATTGCGGAAGCCACGGTGCAGGCAACCGAGCAGGATGCCGAGCTGACAGCGCTTCGCAATGCGGCGTTCGGGCAGATTCAGGAATCGCTTGTGGAGGCAGAGGCAGCGCAAAAGCTCGCGCACATGTATCACGACCAGCTCCGCCCACAGGCCGAAGCCACGCTCCAATCGAGCGTAATTGCGTATGAGAACGACAAAACAGACCTTCTCGATCTGCTTGACAGCCAGATGACGGTCATCAATATCGACCTTGCCTGGCTTCAGGCGGTCGCCGATTTCGACACACGCCTGGCAGATCTCGAACTTGCCACAGGCACTCCTCTCAACCAGTCAAATTCTTCCGCAACGGAGGTGAAACCATGAAGATACGCAGCTATCAGCTTGCATTGGCGGCGACCGTGGCCGTTTGCATCTTGCTCGGCGCCGCTCTCGGGTATGTGCTCATGCATCGTGACCACACGGCTGCACAAGCAACGCCTCCGGCGGTTGCGCAGGATCCGGTTGTGGCGCGCGGGCCTGAGACGACTGCGGAGCCCACGCCTCCCGCGGGTGCTTCGCCAAATGCCGATCCCGGCCTCGTGCCGTTGCAGTTGTCGCCTCAGCGAATGCAGGAAATCGGCGTTACGACCGCGCTGGTGGAACTCAAGAATGTGAGCGATGGTCTGAATGTTCCAGGCAATGTCGACATTGACGAAGAGCGGCTCTCCTATGTGCAGACCCGCTTTCCCGGCTGGATTCAGGATGTCTCAGCGGATGCGACCTACCAGTATGTGCGCAAGGGACAGCGTCTTTTCACCGTGTACAGTCCCGATCTTGTAAGCAGCGAACAGGAGTATCTGCTGGCGCGAAAAGATGAGAGCGCCTTTGCGCAGGATGCGCACGGAATGGGCGCACAGGAGGGCGGCTGGCTGTTGAAGGCTGCCGAAGAACGCTTGCTGCAATTCGGCGTCCCGCCGCAAACGATGGCCGACTTGGAGCAGAGCGGCCAAGTGCAGCGCAACATCGCGATCGAATCGCCTGCCTCGGGCTATATCATCGAACGCAACGCGTTGCCGAACGCTTATGTGCAGCCGGATACGAAGCTCTACACAATTGCGGATCTCTCCACGGTGTGGGTGTATGCCAATGTGTTTCAAGACGACGTTGGCCGGCTGAAACCTGGCGACGCCGCTCAGGTGACCGTCGATGCCTATCCCGGACGCCACTTCAACGGCCGCATCGATCAGATTTTGCCGCAGGTGGATATGGCAACGCGCACCGTGCGCGTGCGCCTGGTTTTCAGCAATCCGGGCGTGATTCTCAAGCCGGGAATGTATGTAAATGTCGCTATTGCGGTCCGGTTGGGGCGGCAAATGGTGATCCCGTCTTCCGCAGTCTTGCAAACGGGCACGCGGGCCATCGCGTTTGTCGATCATGGGAACGGCAGTCTGGAGCCACGCACCGTCGAGACCGGGCCGCAACTCGACGATTCAGTGGTCGTCCTCAGTGGATTGAAGCCCGGAGAGAAAGTAGTCAGCTCGGCCAATTTTCTCGTGGATTCCGAGGCTCAGCTTCAGGCGGCCGCGGGAGCATTCGCGCCTGCCGCGCCGCAACCGGCAGCCAGCGCCGCAAAGGCTTCGCAAATACAGATCGACTTCAGTACGGAGCCGAATCCTCCGCGCCCAGGCGGAAACAAGGTGCGCGTCAAGCTCACCGGCTCTGACGGAAAGCCGCTGCCCAGCGTCCAGGTGACTGCTGCCTTCTTTATGCCGGCAATGCCCGACATGGGGATGGCGGCCGTGCACGCCGCAGCCACGTTGGTCGACAAGGGCAACGGGCTTTATGAAGGTCCGCTGCAGCTTCCTTCGGGCGGCACATGGCAGGTGACTGTAACCGTCCAGCGCGGCGGACAGACTCTGGCCACAGAGCGACTGAGCGCCACCGCCACAGGAGGCATGTGATGATTTCACGCATCATCGCGTGGTGCGCACGCAATCCCTTCCTGGTATTCACAGGAGCCATTCTCCTGGTCGTCGCAGGCATCTGGTGCCTTCAGCGAGAGCCGTTGGACGCTCTGCCCGACATCAGCGACGTGCAAGTCATCATTCACACTCCGTGGGCGGGCGAGCCGCCAAATGTGATCGAGGATCAGGTCACATACCCGATCGTTACCGCTCTGCTCTCGGCTCCGCGCGTCAAAAACGTGCGCGCCCAAACCATGTTTGGCGACTCCTATGTTTTCGTCGTCTTTCAGGATGACACCGACCTCTACTGGGCACGGTCGCGCGTGACCGAATACCTGCAGCAGATCGCGGGACGGCTGCCTGCGGACGTGCATCCAGCGATCGGCCCCGATGCCACCGGCGCGGGCTGGGTCTACGAGTACGCCGTCGTGGATCGGAGTCACACCAAGAGTCTCGCCGACTTGCGCGCACTGCAAGACTGGTATCTGCGTTATCAGCTTGAAACCGTGCCTGGCGTGGCGGAAGTGGCCAGCATCGGCGGCTTTGTGCGCCAGTACCAGGTGAACCTCGACCCCAACAAGCTCTTCTCCTATGGCATCTCCGCCTCGACCGTGATCGACAAGGTACGGCAGAGTACGAACGAGGTCGGTGGCGACGTGCTGGAGATGAGCGGAGCCGAGTACATGATTCGCGGGCTTGGCTATCTTCGCTCGCTCTCGGATCTCGAAAATGTTCCTGTCGCGGCCAAGAACGGCACGCCCGTGCTGGTGCGGGATCTGGGCACGGTCTCGTTTGGGCCTGACGAGCGGCGCGGCGCGGCCGACTGGCAGGGCCAGGGAGAGACAGTGGGCGGAATTGTCGTCATGCGCTACGGTCTGAATGCCCTCAATGTAATCGACGGCGTGAAAGCAAAGCTCAAGGAGATCGCGCCTTCGCTGCCCGCCGGTGTCGAGATCGTGACCGGCTACGACCGCTCCTGGCTCATCAATGAGTCGATCCACACCTTGAAGCGGGACCTCATCGCCGAGGCCATCATCGTCAGCTTCGTCAGCATTGCCTTCCTCTTCCACTTCCGTTCCGCTCTCGTTCCCATCCTGACGCTGCCCATTGCTGTGCTGGCCGCGTTCATTCCGATGTACTACCTGCACGTCAGCTCCAACATCATGTCACTCGGCGGACTGGCGTTGGCCATCGGTGTGCTGGTCGATGCCGCGATTGTGATGGTCGAGAACGGATACCGCCATCTGGCCGAGCGCTCCGATGTTCCGGGCGAATCAGAGCGGCGCCGAATTCTTGTCGGCGCGGCACAGCAAGTAGGGCCGGCGCTTTTCTACTCGCTCATTATTATCGTGGTGTCATTTCTGCCGGTATTCCTGCTTGAAGCGCAGGAAGGCCGCATGTTCCGCCCGCTGGCCTGGACCAAAACGTTGTCTCTCATCTTTTCGTCGCTGCTCTCCATCACGCTGGTTCCGGCGCTCATGCCTCTCTTCCTGCGCGGCAAGCTGCGCCCCGAGTCGAAGAACCCCGCCGCCCGCGTCACCCAGGCCATCTATCTTCCCGTGCTGCGCTGGAGCCTGAAGCACCGGAAGGTGGTCATCGCGCTGAACCTGGCCTTCCTGGCCGCAACCATTCCGCTCTACTTCCGTCTCGGAAGCCAATTCATGCCCGCGCTGTATGAAGGCTCCGCACTCTACATGCCCAGTGCGCTGCCGGGCATCTCGATTACGCAGGCCGTCTCGCTGCTGCAAGAGCAGGATCGCATCATCCGCTCTTTTCCTGAAGTTGCAACAGTGTTCGGCACGGTGGGCCGCTCCGACACCGCCACGGACAACGCACCTCTGGATATGTACGACACCACCATCATGCTGAAGCCGCGCGAACAGTGGCGCCCCGGCATGACTTACGAGAAGCTGATCCACGACATGGACGAGAAGCTCCAGTTTCCCGGGCTCACCAACACCTGGACCATGCCGGTGGAGAACCGTCTCGACATGGAGCTCACCGGCATCAAGACCGCGGTTGGAATCAAGATCCAGGGCCCAGATCTGGCGCACATCGAAGATATCGGGGCAAGCATACAGCATATCCTCTCCGGCATGCCGGAGACCAACTCCGTCTTTGCCGAGCGGGTTGCGCAGGGTTTCTATTTGAATGTGGAGGTAAACCGGCCTGTGGCCGCGCGCTACGGCCTCACTGTGGCGGACGTTCAGCAGGTTATTACATCGGAGATCGGCGGAGCAGACATTGCGCAGAATGTGGAAGGCCGCGAGCGCTTCCCCATTGCCGTCCGCTATCAGCGCGGCTTCCGCGACCATCCTGAAGCCTTATCGCAGGCCCTGATTCCAACTCCGTTCGGCGAACAGATTCCAATCAGCGAAGTTGCTCGCGTGTATTATTCGCGTGGCCCCGCCATGATTCGCGATGAAGACGGCGCTTTGACCGGTTACATTTATCTCAATCTGAACACTCACGATTACGGCGGCTTTGTCAGTCGCGCCGAGAAGTCGATCAACCAGAAGCTGGCGCTGCCGGCGGGATACACCTGGCGCTGGGCCGGAGAGTATGAGTTCGAAATGCGTGCCAAGCAACGGCTGAAGATGATCCTGCCTATCGTCTTCTTCGTGATCTTTATGCTGCTCTATCTCGTCTTCAAATCTGCCGCCGAAGCCGCTGTGCTCATCTTTCCCACGTTCTATGCAATGTCGGGCGGTCTGCTGCTGCAATGGGCGCTTGGCTTCAACTTCAGCGTGGCTGTGTGGGTGGGCTATATTGCGCTCTTCGGCATTGCGGTCGAGACCGGCGTGGTGATGGTGGTGTATCTGCACGAAGCCTTTCAGCGCCGCCTTGCACAGGACGCGCCGATGACGGAGGCCAGCCTTGAACAGGCGGTCATCGAAGGCGCCGTCCAGCGGCTACGTCCGAAGTTGATGACCGTGACGGCCGTCATCCTCAGCCTCGCGCCGATCCTATGGGAAACGGGCATCGGCTCGGACGTGATGAAACCCATTGCGGCGCCCATCGTTGGGGGAATGATTACCTCGACAATTAACGTCCTGATCCTCGTCCCGGTTTTCTTCCTGCTCATCAAGCGCAGGGCGCTGCGCCGAAGCCCCACAGTATCGAAATGCGGTGAGGAGTTACTACCGCAGTAAATCAGACTCCAGACTTTGGCGCTCCTTCGGCGTAATCGCGACAAGCTGGTAACGCCGCCAACGATGTCCGATTCGAATTCGGGATTCGAATCTGGAACAGGCACTTCGTTGGCGCTGAAAATGTTTCTATTCAAAATGTCTCAAAGGAGGACCTCTATGCTCAAGTTTCTTCTTGGATTCGCAGTGGCTGTTCTTGTTGTTCTAACAACCGGCTTCTGCTATGTGCGCTTTGGATTCGTAGATCCGCGCGCGGACCTACCCGTTGACTGGCTCGAAAGCCAAGTCGCCATGCCTGCGCTCGATGCCGCCGTCGATCGGCGCGCTCCGGAGGCGCAAAACCCACTTCAGCCCACGGATGCAAACCTCATGGCTGGAATGAAGACGTACCAGTCGAATTGCGCGAGCTGCCATGGCGACATTCAGCACTCTCACGCAGCGTTCGGCGATGCGTTTTATCCGCGCGCGCCTCAATTCGTCGAAGACGCGCCGGATATGCCGGAAAATCAGAACTTCTACATCATCCAGCACGGCATTCGCCTCAGCGGAATGCCCGCATGGAAGCAGGCCCTTAATGGGCAGGAGATCTGGCAGGTGACCACATTCCTGAGCCACACGGGTAAACTGCCGCCGCAGGTCGCAGCGGAATGGAAGAAGTCAGCGAGTACCCCCCAGAGCGAAAGTTCCTTGCCCGATGCCTCTCAGCCGGATTCAAGAGACAAAAAGAGCATGAGCATGCCTATGCATTGATCATTCCCGAAATCGCCGCCGGACAAGGAGGTACAGAGTAGCAGAGGACTTCCAGATGCTTGATCGTTGGGGATAATAGATGCACGTTTTCAGCCTTACCACTGGCCTGCCCGAGAATCAGATGCGCTTGAAAAGACTGAATTGAAAGGACTGCGGTTTGCCCCACGGAGTTATGTGCATTTCTGGCTCGCTCTTCAGGAGAATGAATTGCGGACCGAGTTCCTCAGCGAGCATTGGACCATCATAACGCCGAACTTCGAGGCCACTGCATTTTTCCGGTCCATCGAAGGCAAACGAACCGATTACCGCATGCCCACCGGCCTGGACCGATTGCAGCAGGAGCCTTCTATAGGCGGCCCGGTCATTTGAAGCGGTGAGAAAGTGGAAAACGGCGCGGTCATGCCACACATCGTAGGCCTCCAGACCAGGCTCCGCCGTAACATCGGCGACAGTCCATTGGATCTGATTCGCCTTGGCGCCAAGCCGTATGCGATTGCGCTCCATCGCCGCCTCGGAGATGTCCAAGACAGTAACGCTGTAGCCCCGATCAAGGAGCCTTTCGGCGAGAACGGATGTCCCGCCGCCAATATCAATCACCCTGCCTGAAGAACATACCTCGCCAATGAGCCTCAGGGAAATGAGCGGTTCATCCTGCGTCCAGCTCATTTCCTGATCGCGCTTGGACAGATAAATCGAATCCCAATGTTCCTTGCCGTTCATCTTGGAATCGCCGCCAGTTCGAACCACTTAAAGCCAGTATCGAGGGAGGGTGAGAATGCTTGCAAGTGTGTCCCTCTAGACCGGAGCCTGGGTCAGATGCTGTTGCAAGTCTCCTTTACCATGAACTAAGCCGCCCGGGTGCTGTGGATGGAGTGACCCCAATCGTTCGAGTTGCGGTCGACGGGTAACGCAGACACGGTCCCGCCTGGCACGATAGCCAGCCGTGCTCTTGTTCAGCAGTGAAGCCGAAGCTCCATTTATGCGGCCTGTGCCGGATTACTCCTGGGAAGTCGGCAAGGGTTCTGTGACCATGAGCCGCGCGGGCGACCCTATTTGACCGCAGACATACCGGTTCAAAAGCAGCGTTCCTCTGCAGCCTATGAATTCTTAGTGGGGACGGCAAAGATTCCAGCGACGCGGTTCAATGCCAATCGCTTGGCCTCGGTGCTGCCTTGCTGGTACACATCGAGCGTAATGCGTGATGTCGCGTGCCGAAGGAGTTCCTGTACAGTTTTCACCTCCTCGCCCTCCTGCCCCAGAAGACTGGCGAGAGAGTGTCGGAATGTGTGCCAGGTGACGCGCTTCGTTATGCCGGCCGCGATGGCGGCCGACCTGACGTGATCCTTCAGGGCTGAATCTGGCCAATATGGGCGCTTCCCGTTCGTATAGGGTGACGCAAAGACCCAATCAGCGTCTTGGTTGTAAGGCGTATGATCACGCCAGGCCAGCAAGGCAGCAGCCAGAGCCGGAAGCATCTCCATTCCCTTGCGGGATGCCTTCGTCTTCATCTTCGTCTCCGACTTGGAGACGTAGCCGCGTTGAAGATTAAACCAAGACTTATCCAGGTCGAGATCCGCCCACTTGAGTCCACGCACCTCGCTCCGGCGCAGCGCCGATGCCGACGCGACGGCAACCATCATCTTGATTGCCGCCGGTTTGATGTTGTTGATGATCGAGCGCATCTCCTCAAGTGTCAAGATGTCAGGGTCTCGTTGCCGAACCGCACTCTGACGGACAGGTGTAATGGGATTCAATTTGCTGTAAAGCTCGTGCCGGATGCAATGGGAAAAGAGGGCGCTCATGTGGTTGCGAACCTTCGCCTTCGATGCTGGGGCGAGATCAAGGCTCCGGAGCCATTTCTCAACAGCCACTGACTTGACGTCGTCGAGGGAGACATCCTTCCACTTCGGGAGGATCCTGGACTTGTAGTAGTCGAGGTAGCTCTGAATCGTTGTAGGTGAGCGGTCAACGTCCAGATCGCGGAGTTCGTTGGCCTGGAAATGTGCCCAGGCTTCGCCCACTGTCATGACGGCGACCGCCTTTTCCTCGGCTGCGTTGATCTCGGATCGGAAATTCTCTACAGCTTGCTTCGCCTTGGCCAGAGTAGGAAAACGGGTGACTGTGCCAATAACTCTGCTGCGATGTGTTCGAGTACTGTCTGGCCCAGGAGAGGCCCACCACCGGTAAACCCAGCGGTCGGGCCCGTTGGCGCGGTGCACGCGTTCGATAAAACCTTCTTGATAAGATGCACGATTGCTCGCCATCTTTACACCAAGTCCCCAGCGACCAAAGGCTCGATGCATGGTTGAATCTGGGATTCCGCCCACGCTCTCAAATCGCAAGTACGGAAGCGCCAATGCTTGCCCAGTCGGATAGCAGGCAATCCATGGCTGCGGGCCAGTCGAAGTGCAGTCTTGGGGTGAATGCGGAGGAGGTCCGCGGCTTCGATGGGTGTCAGGAGTGGCTCCCAGACACGCTTGACCTGAATTTCGTGCGAAAGTTCTGTTTCGTGCATGGCTTGATCCTTGATCTGGTCGATTGTTAAACCGAATGATTGAGGGAGCTCCTTCATCGGAGTGGCTTCCGGGCGCCCGGTCCCTTGAGCACAAGGGTGTTTTCTGACATCCATGTGCTCAGATCGGGGCAGACCGGAAAGGAGGAATACGGCTCAGTGGTTGGAGTTGTCAGAATTCCCAGTTAGACCACATGCCGCCTTCCTCGTCCCAACGATCCTCAGACAGAAGATCCTCGATCTCCATCGGCAGGGGACGGGTTCTGCGCCGGTCGAAGTCCTGTTGGATGCGAATGAGATGGTAGTCGGGGAAGGCTGCGTCCAGGCGCAAATCCGTGATCTGCAAGTTGTTCTCGAAATCAACGAATCTCGTCAGCCTCTTGCAATCCTTGCAGCCGACGACACCCTTCGGTGGGCGTTCTGCGTTCCACAACTTGTTGACCTCTGTCAGGCAGTGGGTCAGGCGCTTGTATTCCAGCGGGACCGCGTGACAGCTCAACGCGAACGGCACGTTGAAGCCCTCACCTGACTGAAGCTTCAGCGGGTCCTTGACGAACGAATCGACTTGAATGTCACCGTAGATGATGCCGGCCGCGGTGATATTGCCGATCCGCTCGGCGTTGGCAACCCAGGAGTAGCCGATCACCTGGATCTCGTACTGAGGCAGGAATTCCTTTCCCCCGCCGTCGGGTTTGGAGGTCTTGAGGTCGATGAGCGTCAACGACCCATCGGGATTGCTGAGGATCATGTCCGGGCGGGCAGATACGATGACTCCGGTATCTTCATGGAAGTGATGCATAGGAGAGGGGAACTCAACAGACCCGGTGCAGTTGCTGAACGGCTTGAGATGCTTCGGCAGAGACTCAGCCTTGTTGAGATAAGCAGTGATGAAGGCTTTCTCAACTTGTTCCATGTAGAACATGATTCCCGGCATGCCGAACTGAAATGGCATCTTCTTGATACGGAGGAGGTACCAGCAGCACCGAGGGCAATACTTCTTCAGTTCGACCTGTCCTGCATTACGGGCGCTGATCGTGAGTGGATTGGAGGGTTGTTTCATGTCGTTGCCCTGGGAGAACTCCGTTCTCCAGGGATTTGCTCCTTTGCGCAAGTTGCGCTGATTTGACGGTAGGCTGACTGCTTGATCTACCAAAGGCCCAAGCCTGAGCGAGGGTTTGGCGACCCATGAGAGCGCGCGCTCAGTGCCATCTTCTTCACGATCCAGCGATTACAGATGCCGGAATTCACGAGGCGAGCAAGGGATGTCAGGCACAGCATCTGGCTCGAAATGCGGCCAGTGCTGACATGGCCGGCTATTTTGGATGCGCTGCCCTCTCCTCAAGCCACGACTCCGTGCTGCGGACTCCGCTGGATTCGTTAAAGCTGCTGCCGTAAGTCCGAATGGTCGTGTTAATGTTCGAATGCCAAAGAATCTTCGACAAAGTCAAATAGTCTTTCGGGTGCTCTTTAAGCCAAGCAAACGCGAATATGTGTCGGTAGGAATGAGGTGTCACACGCCGACCACCATGGCGCTGAGTCAGCTTGGAGACCACCAGGACGAGCTGCGCCGCCGTAATGGCGTTGCCTTTCTGGTTCACGAAGAGGGTACCTGGATCAGAACCATGAACCAATCTGGGGCGGTAATCTCGGAGATATTCCTCGAGGGGTCCAATCAGCGGTCGTGGCAAGAGAGCATGTACGTCAACCTCTGTCTTGGTTTCCTCAGGAGTGAAGTGAAACTGCCAGAATTCGGCATCTGGACCCTTCTTTTCTTCCTGCTGAACCCAGTCGGGTTTGTCTATGTCAGAAAAGGGCGGGATCTTGCCCTTGAACAAGTTGGGCGCCGGACCATTGATTCGGCATTCCCTGATATTTCTCTGACGCCATGGCAGGACGGTCAGCCATTTCATTAGCAGCTCTTCCCTGGCCAGGAGTGCGACTTTGTCGATGCTCTTCTTCGCGGTCGCAGGCCTTGCGGCACGGAGTTTTGCCGGAATGGATTCGACTACCTGATAGTCGAGGCACCTTGCCGCCCTTCGCTTCTTCAATTCAGACTCAGGCTCTGTTGGAAGGCTATCCAGCATTGGCTTGAACCAACTCAGGTCCAAGGACGAATATGTTGGATGCTGACGGATCGCTGCGCTCAGCAGGCGGAGCGCACACTGCAAAGGGTACCCCTTCACTCTGCGCTCGTTGATGGACCACTCCAAATAGCCACTCACAATCTGCTTCTCGACAAGCTGGGCCAGGGAAGAGATCCCAGACTCGCCGCGGATGTT
Source organism: uncultured Acidobacteriaceae bacterium (assembly GCA_963716385.1). Lineage (GTDB taxonomy): Bacteria > Acidobacteriota > Terriglobia > Terriglobales > Acidobacteriaceae > Telmatobacter. The sequence goes on along the minus strand of OY970305.1, from coordinate 2,681,931 downwards.
AACGACATATCCAAACAGTCCGCAGATCACGTCCTTCAGTTGTTTTGACGTCACATCTCTGTGACGCCCGCCTTTCGGCCTTCCGACTGCAAACTCAACCGTCTTCCACTTCAGCAGTCCAAGCACATCTCTCTTCAGATTCGATGGAAATTGATCGAGAGGCACGCGGTAGTGCTTCTCTCGCACAATGCATATTGGAATTTGCTCTGTGCACTGGCAGTCGCGAAGAAGGCGCCAAAACCATGTCTTCTTATGCGTTGCTCGAGCACAAGAGAGACCTTGCTGAACTCTCAGCTGAGCCCAGCGATCAACGTCTTCGATGGTGACATCTCTCGGTGTCTTCCTGAGACTAACGAGATGTCTGACAAGGTCTTCGCATTGCTTCTCAGCGGAAAGCGCCAGGACGCCTTGCCATTCCTCCGGAATGACCTGGTTGGGCGGGAGCCAACCGAATTCCCGCGCGCAATTCAGAAGAATGCGGACGTGGTTGACATAAGTTCGGACGGAATTCTCCGCGTATTTGCGGCTTTCCAGATAAGGTCGGAAACCCTCTCTTGCTTCATTGACCGAATCAACCAGGATTTTCTCAGGCGGATCATTGAGGTAGGCCACGAGGAGCGCGCTGGTGGTCCGCAGCATTGGGAAGGCACGAGGCGGGTTCTTTGCCAATGCCTCCAGAAGATCGGCAAGTGTTTTGAGGCCCTGCGTCTCAAGTGTGCTATTCGCGGAAGAATCGCGAACATCGAGGGCAATTTGCGTACCAGAACGAAGAACTGAGGCCGTCATATATGCATTCCTCGATTGCCTAACAGTAAGAAGTACATTTCAAAAGCGCATATAAAATGCGCTGCGGTCAGAAGCTCGGCGAAGCTCCCCGCTCCTTCGCCCCATACGCGCAGAAGTTGGAGATATAGAGAAGAACCTGGAGCCTTTTCGCACGATTCTCAGCCACTCTTTCGGCTGGCCATGAGGAAGTCTTCCAGGTCTTGGGTCAAGAACTTCGCCCTTCCGGGCAGGTTACGGGGAATCAGTTGCCCGGAAGCAACACGATTCTGGATTGCTCTGATGGAAACATCGAAGATTCTGGCAAGGTCTCCGTTGGTATAGGTTGCTTGGAGAGGAAGCCCCTTGATTGTGAGGATCTCCTCCAGAAGCCGATACCTGGTCGTCTCTGAATTGCTCATGCTGCTCTCCCATGGGATCCTCATTCAGACACAATTCAGGCTTGTGCGCCCAAGATGCACTGATGTGGGCCAATCATTTCTTTACTGAGAGAACAGTAAGATGGCGCGCTGGAAATGGGGATAGGGGAAAGCCAGTAGCAGCGGTTTACCGCGCACAACAGGTGCGGGCGAGCCGCCGGTTCGCGTCAACATATCCGGCGAAGTTCCTTTTCGACTGCACGAACAGCAAGCCCAATGAGCGCCATCACGATCAGGTTCCCGATAACACGGATCATGATCAATCGCATATTGCACCACCTCCTTTCAACTTTGAAGGTCTCGCGCACGGTGGGCCTTTGACAGAAATGCCGGGTAGCGCATGATGAGAGAGTTGGCAGGAGGTCCCATGCCAATCAACCCGGGAGGCAAGATGAAAGACCCATCACCGGCGATGGACGACCTGATGTCAGTACAAGAAGTCGCCACATTGAAGGCAGTTGCGCCGAAGACGGTTTACAGCTGGACCTACCTGAAACGACCCTTGCCAGTCCATCGGGACGGTCGCAGAATCTTCATCTCCAGGGTAGACTTGGACGTATTTCTGAATGCCAGGCGTCCCAAATCACAATCGCCGACGCCGGAGGCCGAAGTGGAGAAAGACAACCGGCCTTTCGCGCCAGGAGTTCAGGTAGCGATCCCTGCTGCGCCGGTCACCAGCGATTTGCTTGAACAGCCGACCTCAGGCAGCGGCCAGCGAGAACTGGGCCAGCGGCGGAACGCGGGCGTCCCACGGATCGTGATTCTTGCAGGCTTTCAATTCGTGTGACGGGTCTGGTGCACTACAGGGACGTCAGGCCTTCGAGCACTACCCCAGGTTCGGAGGTAGTTTGCGTTGATAAAGAGAGCGGAGCGCCAAGAGATTGGGTCGTCTAAGGCAGGGATGGACGCCAAAACGGCGCGGAAGTACAGGCGCCTGGGCCGGTTGCCGAGCGAGTTGACTGCGATTTGTGCCTGACTGATGCAGATATTGCTATAATACTAACAATTATGACAAATAAGACGCCCGTTCCGGAGTTGCTTCAAGCGATCCGGGTAAAGATCAATCTCACCCAAGAACAGCTCGCTGAGCGCCTTGGTGTGTCGTTTGCCACCATAAATAGGTGGGAAGGCGGGCTGAATGTTCCGCAGAAATCCGCGCGGAAGATGATTGAGGCCTTGGCTACCAAGTCGGGAATCGATCTGGAAGCCGAAGAATCGACTGCGCCTGTTGCTGCCAGTGTAACGCGGCGGCGGCGGGCCGCGGCGGCGCCGACGACTAAGCCGATGGAGCAGATGCTCTGGGACGCTGCCTGTTCCATCCGTGGAGAGAAGGATGCGCCCAAATTCAAGGACTACCTGCTGCCCCTGCTCTTCCTGAAGCGGCTCTCCGATGTTTTCGACGACGAGATTGACCGGCTGGCGGAAGACTACGGCGACCGGCCGACCGCACTGGAGATCGTTGAGGGCGATCACTCCTTGCTCAGGTTTTATGTGCCGCAAGAGGCGCGTTGGGCTGTGCTCAGTGGTCGCGAGGCATGCACCTGGCCGAGCGAAGCAGAGAAGCCGAAGGACATCGGAGAACACCTCACCAAAGCTGTGCGTGCCGTCGTAAAGCAGAACCCTGGGCTGGCCGGTGTGATCGACGTCGTCGATTTCGCGGCGGAGCGGAACGGAGAACGCGACATCAATCCGGCAAAGCTGCGCTCTGTTGTTGAGACGTTCTCCGATCCTCGCTACCGCTTGGGGCTTTCGGATGTCGAGCCGGACTTCCTTGGGCGTGCCTATGAATATCTGCTGCGGAAGTTTGCTGAGGGTTCGGGCCAGAGCGCCGGCGAATTCTTCACGCCAACCGAGGTGGGTTTCCTCATGGCCAACATTCTTCGGCCCAGACCAGGTGAGGTGTGCCACGACTACGCCTGCGGCTCGGCCGGCTTGCTGGTGAAGTTGCAGCTTGTCTCCAAGGAGCTGAACCCCCTGAGCAAGGTGCCGTTGCAGTTGACGGGGCAGGAGCTCCAGGCAGAGAGCTACGCCGTCGCCAAAATGAACGGCATCATTCACGACATGGAGATTGAGATCGCACGCGGCGACACCATGATCAATCCCAAGTTCCGGGCGCCGGATGGCAAGGTCCGCACTTTTGACATCGTCGTGGCAAATCCGATGTGGAACCAGCCATTCAACCCGGACATCTTTGCCAACGACCCGTTCGATCGGTTCCGGTCATCCGGCGGCGTGACCACGGGCAAGGGCGACTGGGCCTGGCTCCAGCACACCGTCGCCTGCATGAACGACCATGGCCGTGCCGCGGTTGTGCTCGATACAGGAGCCGTCACGCGCGGGTCTGGTTCGAAGAACGAGGATAAGGAACGCAACATCCGCAAGTGGTTTGTAGATCAGGACCTGATCGATGGCGTGATCTTGCTACCGGAGAATCTTTTCTACAACACCACCGCAGCCGGTGTGGTCGTTGTGCTGAATAAGCGGAAACCGGCAGCACGGAGGGGCAAGATTGTCCTCTTGAATGCGAGCAAGCATTTCAAGAAGGGCAAGCCCAAGAACTACATTGCCGAGGAGGATATTCGCCCGTTGGCCGCTATGTACGTCAAGGGCGAGCCTGTTGAGGGCGAAATTGGAGTCATCAAAAACGAAGAGGCCGCCGCCAAGGATTACGCAATTAGCCCTAGCTTCTGGGTGACCCAATCGGACGATAAGGAGTATCGGGACATAAACGATCTTGTTGAAAGTGCCAATCGGCTGGCTGCGGAGAGTGCAGCGCTCTGGTCAACACTTGAGCCGCGCCTTGCGCAACTGAGGAGAGCGCTATGACAAACGTCGAGATGATCCCACTGAGAGATGAGCGGTGTTTTAAGACAGTCAGCGGATTGTGGAAGGGCGAGCGAGAACCGCTTGTCCCTTGTGCGATATTGCGAAGCACGAATTTCCGATCTGATGGCCTATTGGATTACTCGGACGTCGCCCGACTCAGTGTTGATGCCCGCCAGTTGGCGCAACGTCAGCTTCAGGGCGGCGACATCATCATTGAGAGATCGGGCGGGGGGCCCAAGCAGCCGGTGGGTCGCATAGCATTCTTCGAACCACAGGGCAATGAGGTCTTCTGCACAAGCAATTTCACCACGGCATTGAGGGTAGCTAATCGCTCAGCTTTTGAGCCGAGCTTCGTGGCGCTCTACCTTCTCCATCTCTATAACGCCGGATATACAAAGGGCCTGCAGCGTGCAACGACTGGATTGCGGAACCTTGACTGGTCGTCATATTTGGAATTCACAGTACCGAAGCTACCTATCCAAGAACAGGTTCTAATTGCAGCATTGCTGGAAGACATCCGGAAAGCTGCTCTCATTGAATCAAAGCAGCTGAGCGTCTCTGAAGGGTTAAAGGAGACCACGATGCAGGAACTGTTTTCGCACGGAACACGCGGCGAAGCTCAAAAGGAGACCAAGATAGGCTCCATGCCTAAAAGCTGGGACCCCGCCACTCTCGGGTCGCTTGGTCGCATCGGGAACGGCTCGACTCCGAAAAGGAGTGTTACGGCGTATTGGGAGGGCGGGTATTACCCCTGGCTAACAAGTGCAAAAGTATATGACCGCCTAATTGTGAAGGCGGACGAATTGGTAACAGATGAGGCTCTGAACAGTTGCCATCTGCCGCGTGTAAGCGCGGGCTCACTGGTCATTGCAATAACAGGTCAGGGCAAGACCCTTGGAAACTGCGCTCTCCTTGGCATCGATGCAACGGTCAGTCAACACTTGGCATACGTCGCCCTGAATACTTCCAAGGTTGTTGGGAGCTATGTGCGAGGATACGTTGAGACTCAATATCGACGCCTGCGCGAGGTGGCATCTGGCGGTGGAAGCACAAAAGGAGCGCTTACATGCGCCTTCTTGAGAGAAATGCAAGTTCCTTTGCCGCCAACACGTCAGGAGCAACAAGAAATTGCCGATATCCTCGATCACGTTGACCAGAAGATCGACCTGCACAAACGGAAGAAGGATATTCTGGAGAACCTCTTCCGAACGCTCCTTCACAAGTTGATGACCGCCGAGGTGCGGGTGAGCGACCTTGATTTGTCAGCTTTGGAAACGGCTCCCGAGGTAGAGGTGACTGTATGAGCCAACTCAGCATCAGCGAAGCAGGGACCGTCCAGTTCCCGATGGTGAAACACGCCGTCGAGATCGGCTGGACGCCGATTGATCCCGATGACGCCCGTCAAAAGCGCGGCGGCGACAGCGGCATGTTGTTCCGCGACGAACTGGCGGCGAAGCTGGCCAAGTTCAACTCCTGGCTGAAGCCCGATGCTGTGCGCTCCATCATTGAAACCATTGACGCCATTCCTGCGACGATTGAAGGCAATCGCGATGTACTGGCCTGGCTGCGCGGCGAACGCAGCTGGTACGACGAAGAGGAAAAGCGTCACAGGCACGTAAAGCTCATCGACTTTGAGACAGCGAGTGTGAACTCCTTCTATGTTTCCTGGGAGTGGACGCTAAAGCCGCCGGCACGCAAGGGAAATCGAGCCGATGTGATGTTCGTTGTCAATGGCGTGCCGGTCTGCATCGTCGAGCACAAGAATCCAAAGGACGGGGATGCCATTGAACGGGGCATCAAGCAATTGCGCCGCTATGAATTGGAGACGCCTGAGCTGATCGGGTCTCCGCAACTCTTCAACGTGACCCATCTGCTCGACTACTGGTATGGCGTGACCTGGAACGTAACGCGGCGTGATATGGCACGCTGGAAGCAGACACCGGATGAGGCGTACAGGTTCGCGGTGCAGGCGTTCTTTGAACCCACAGACTTCCTCAGGACGCTGCAACACTGGATTCTGTTCTATGTCCAAGACAGCGAGACGCGAAAGTCTGTGCTGAGGCAGCACCAGCGCCGCGCGGTTGACGCCGTTGCCGACCGTTGCGCCGATCCGAACAAGACGCGCGGCCTGGTGTGGCACACGCAGGGGTCTGGAAAGACATTCACATTGCTGACGGCAGCCAAACTAATCCTGGAGCAAAAGGATCGGTTTGGAAATGCAACCGTGATCCTCGTCGTGGACAGAACAGAGCTAGAGGGTCAACTTAAGGGCTGGGTCGAGCGGCTGCTAGGCGAGATGCAAAAGCACGACATCGCTGTAAGGCGGGCAAACTCCAGGGCGGATCTGCAAAGTCTGCTGGACGCGGATTTCCGCGGCCTGGTCATTGCGATGATCCACAAATTCGATGAGATCCGCAAGGATAGCTGCACTCGGGACAATGTCTATGTCTTCATCGATGAGGCCCACCGGTCTGTTGCGAAGGACCTGGGCACATATCTGATGGCTGCTGTTCCGAATGCAACGATCATCGGATTCACCGGCACTCCGATTGACAAGACAGAGTATGGCGAAGGCACATTCAAGATCTTCGGCGCGCAGGATGAGCGTGGCTACCTGGACAAGTATTCGATTAAGGAATCGATTGAGGACGAAACCACACTGCCGATCAAACACACCCTTGCATCGAGCCAGATGCTGGTTCCGGTAGACCGGCTCGACAAGGAATTCTATGAGTTGGCTGCCAGCGAAGGCGTGACGGATGTCGAGGAGCTTAACAAGGTCCTTGATCGGGCCGTCGGGCTCCGCACATTCCTCAAAGCGGATGACCGGGTGGAAAAGGTAGCGGCCTACGTTGCGAACCATTTCAAGGAGAGCGTGCTGCCGCTGGGATACAAGGCATTTCTGGTGGCGGTGGATCGCGAGGCTTGTGCGAAATACAAAAAAGCGCTTGATGCTTTGTTGCCATCGGAATGGAGCGAAGCAATCTATACGGAGAACAGCGCGGACATCGTAGACAGACCGCTTGTTGCCGAGCTGCAATTAAGCGAGGAGCGCGAAGAGGATGTAAGGCTCATGTTCAAGAAGGCGGACAAAGAGCCAAAGATCTTGATCGTCACGGACAAGCTGCTCACCGGCTACGATGCGCCCATTCTTTACTGCCTCTATCTTGATAAGCCGATGCGCGACCATGTCCTGCTGCAGGCGATTGCGCGCGTCAACCGGCCCTATGTCGATTCAGAAGGTGTACAGAAGCCGGTTGGCCTGGTTGTAGATTTCATCGGAGTGCTCCGCGAGTTAAGGAAGTCGCTCCAGTTCGATTCGCATGATGTGAGCGGAGTCATTGAAGATCTGGACGTCCTGCTCGCAGATTTCAAGGTAAAGATTGCGCAAGCTGAATCTGTCTACCTGAATCCTCTCGAGGGAGGGGATGCGGATGAACGACTCGAACGTGTGGTGTACGGCCAATTCTTAGAATTAGCCGCCCGCAAGGTCTTCTATGAGGAGTACAAGCACCTGGAGAGCCTTTGGGAAATTCTTTCTCCGTCTCCCGAACTGCGGGAGTACATTGTCACTTTCAAGCGGCTGGCGCAGCTCTATGCAGCTGTGCGCAACGCGTATGCGGAAAAAGTAGGGTTCATCGCAGACCTCGCCTATAAGACACGGCTCCTGGTGGAGCAGAGCGCAACACAAGAGGGACTCGGACTCGTTACGAAGAGCGTCACATTCGATGTGAAGACTTTGGAATCGCTCCGGACCGACAAGGGTTCCGACGAAGGGAAGGTCTTCAACCTCGTTCGCGGACTCCAACACGAGATTGATGAGGATCCCAATGCAGCAGCAGTGTTGCAGCCACTGAAGGAGCGGGCTGAGCGTATTCTGCATGATCTGGAAGGACGCAGGACCACGGGACTCGCAGCTATGGATCTTCTCGCTGCTTTGGCTACCGAGCGAGACACCGCTATGGCGGCCGCAAAGAGCAGCGGATTGTCGCCGAAGGGGTTTGCCGTGTACTGGGCTTTGCGTGACGAGAAGTCGCTCAAGGTCGCCGGCGTCGATGCGATGGAAATCGCACGCGAGGCGGAAATGCTGGCGACTCGCTTCCCGAACGCCGCAGTGAACACTGACGAGCAAAGACGGCTGCGCGCCAACCTGTACAAACCGCTGCTTCCGTTGGTGAGCGACGAACGGACGCGCCTTGTCGAGACGATTGTAGGCAGACTGCTTAATTGATGTCATCGGGGAGCGACGTGCAAAAAGAGAAAACGATGGACCTGAGAAGCCGAGCGGAGATGTGGGCGAAGCGGCTCAGAGTCTCGCCGCGGTCAATTCGAGTCCAGCAAATGACGAGGAAGTGGGGCTCCTGTTCAACCCTTGGCACGGTCACGCTGGCTGCCGATTTGGTCCGATGCACAGAGGAGTTCCAGGACTTTGTTGTTGCACATGAACTCCTCCATCTTCGTGTGCCTAATCATGGGCGCCTCTTCAAGAGCTTGATGACGATGCATATTCCAAATTGGCGAGAATATAACGTCGGGCGACATTGAGGCGCTGAGACTGTCAGCGCATCTGGGAGGCAGGCAGAACCTAATTCGCGGTGTCGTGAAGCATTCTGTGGAAGGTAGCTGCCGAGGCAAGGCAAGACGATGCGGAATATATCGGCTCTTGATTTAGTTCGCTCACATCGTTGGTCTCGCATGTTCTTCACAAGCTATGGCCTCAGCCTCTCTTTCTTTGAAGCGGTCATCCTGGACGCCATCCTTCGGCAGGGCATTGGAGATGCCACAATTCTCGCAGACGTTGCAGGGGTGCGTGGTGCTATGGAAGAATATGGCGCACGCGGCGCTGGCCGGACCTACGAAGTGCAGCCAGTCTACGTAACTAATGGTTGCTTCCATCCGAAGTTTCTTGCCCTGACATCGGATACAGAGGCACACCTGGTCATTGGGTCTGGGAATCTGACGTTTGGTGGTTGGGGTTCAAATTTCGAGTGTATCGAGCATCTTCATCCAAGTTTTGCAGCAGATGCGTTTTCCGATGCAGCAGACTTTTTGGAACAACTGTCGGATTACAAATATGCTCGTCATCGAGCCCAAAACGAATGCATAGAGCTAGCTCATGACCTGAGAAAGCGAGTGGCAGGTAGTCCGCGGACAGGCAATTTACGCATATTCCATAGCCTCAGAATATCAATCCTGGATCAACTGGCGGCTGCTGCAGATGATTTGGGAGGAGCGGAAAGATTAGCAATCGCGTCCCCGTTTTTCAGTGTTGGCTCCACGGAGATGGTATGTGATCGACTTGGATTGGATCACGTCTACCTGCATGTCCATGCAGCCGGGACATTCGAGGGATCCGCAGGGCTGAATTGGCCCAGCGGATCAAACACAAGAGTGATTCCTGTTTCCATCGATGTTCTCGAAGAGGAAAAGTTCCGGCCTCTCCATGCAAAGGTCTTTGAGGTCATATGCAAGAGAGGACGAATCATCCTTTCTGGCAGCGCCAATGCGACCCATGCCGCACTGATCCCTGAACGCAACATAGAGGTATGCGTTGCTCGCATTCAACGAGAAACGGCGACAGGTTGGAGCTATACTGCTGTGCCTGCTCCATCTGTTATCCAAGCGATTACGCTAGAGGATGAGAAGAGCAAACCGGAACTTGCGGTGTTGATGTGCCAGCTTGTGGCTGATGAGATCACTGGTACGGTCATTAGCCCCTTTCCCTCCGGGGAAGGCTCTGTATTTCACAAGAAAGAGGCAACCTGGGTTCCCTTGGGAGCGACGCGAGTAGCGAGCGATGGACATTTTGATCTAAAGATCAGGAACCTCCAGGAAAACATTTGGATAGGTAAACAGTTAGTCATGCGCCTCGTCTCCGACAATGGGAAGATTGCGCAAGGATTCATTTCCTTGCCCGAAGGAAGAGAGATTACCCGTCGGTTAGGTTCTGTCGCCTCAAATTTCTACGCAATTCTGAATGGTACGGAGACGCCAGGAGACATCGCCGCCATCATGGCGTATTTCCAGCAACATCCAGAGTCGCTCTCGGTGAAGCCTTTCGAAGGTGTTGACCGTAAAGATTCGAACGACGGCAAGAACCTCACGGTTAATGTGAGTGGACTGTTGATTCCCGGAGTAGGTAATGCACAATCTTTTCATTCGGAGGGGTCAAACGCAGCGGGCTGGCAACGGTTCATGCAAGATGTATTGGCTTCTTTCCGTCAGCCACGAGGTCCCATTGAACCTGAGGAAGACACAGATGAATCAGACGTCTCAGAGCCTCGTGCCGCAGGTGCAGCACGAAAAAGGGAGGTTGATCGAAGAAAGGATAATGAGCGGCAGAAGGCCGCCGCGATGGGATCATTCAAGAGGCTATTTGAGTTGTTGCTGAGTGAGCCTAAGGAACACCCCAACACTCGCATGGCTTTCGAACTTGCGCAGTTCGTCTGTGAGCGACTTAATATTGACTCACCCGAGGCAAAGAGGTACCTAGACAGGATAGTAGAGAGCTTCTCGGCAGGTGGTCTGAGAGAGGAGGATCGGATGACAGCAGTTGTGGCTGCCCTTATCTGGGGCGGTCGATTGAATCCTGGTGGGGAGCTTTCTGTGCCCGCAGTGGTTCGAAGGAGGATATTGCGTTTAGGAACCGACCCGTCAGGACCAATGCCTGATGTTTCTATAGCCCAAGGATTTGCTGGCATTCTTCCTCCCCTCATCGATCTGCCAAGGTTGTGGGACAGTGCATGCTCCGTCCGAACTGCACAAGAAGAGATCCGTCAGTATCGCGAATCCATGACAAGACCAATCCTAGAGAGGGATTTTCCGATGTTGAGCGTTCAGCCAGAGTGGAAAGGCTTACTCAACCCAGGAGATCCGCACATTAAGTTCATGCCTCGATTCTCGGATTATTGTCCTTGTTGTTACCTGAAGCTATCTGTTAGCGAAGCGAATCGACTAAGAGATGTTGGAGTCGCAAAATCACAATGTGGAAAGATCCTTCTTTGCGAGGAGATTTGAATGGCCGGCCCAACGCTAGCTGAACTTACAACTGCCGCGGCCCAAACGCGGGAGCCATCGGCTAACTCGCCATTCACTCCTGCACTTGGGGGTGTTGACCCGCTCGGCCTCAGGCAAGTTAACTTTGACTTGATGGACCTCGTAATACCAGGGCTCAACAATGTTGTTCGGTACATTCGTCCGTTTACTGTCATCAGCTGGGCATGGAGGAGGGCAGCTTTCTGTGCCCAGATGGCCGGGAAGGTGAGAGTAACAAGCGACGAACTCCAGGATTTCGTCGACCGGATTGAAGTTCTTTTTGTTTGGTCTCAGCTTTTGCGAGATCGCTCAGTCGACCTGCCTGGACGAGACTTCCTCGGCTTTCTCACGAAAGCCAATTCTTACACATTCGGCGGAGCAACATGGAGGGCGATCCGTAATGCCCGCAAGTACTCAACAGCGTTGAGCGCGCCGGTGAACTACGGGCCTGCATTGAAGAGTCTCGGCTGGATTGAGCAGGCTGAGATCCCCGGTGTTTACAAAAGCACCGCAATCGCCTCGCCAGCAATCGATGCTCTCGATAGAAGGCTCGATCCATATCTCTCTCACCCTGGATTGTCGGAGTTGGGAGAGGTTTCAGTTTCGCGCGAAGACGTTGAGAGATGGGGTAAAGCGTGGGCCCTCAATCTTCCTTCTGCTGAGGAGCAAAATGCGGTAATGGAGTCTTTTACTGGCGAACTTGCTTCGAAAACACGTCGCGATGGAATAAGTTTAATTCTTACGGCGGTCAAGTATCTTGGTGGAAAGCACGACGTTGGTCAGGTGCGCAGCGTAATGTGTGGCGTACCGACTACCTTTCAACCTCCGGAGAACCTTGTGGCTGTTGCAGAGCACTGGAGGGCGGTGCAGGCAAGACAGCTCTTCCGTCTAGTGCTTGAATCTCTGTTGCACTGGGTGATGGTGCAGCTCGAAGATGGGCCGAGAACGACCTCAGCGATGGCGGTGCATTTCATTCAGGAGGCGGGGGCAGAAGCTAATACACAGAGATGGTTGGCAGATGCTCATGTGGAAAGCACAAGCTTAGTGGATGGAATAGTCCAAATTCAAAGGAGCCTCACAGACACAGAAGCGAAGAATCTGCCGTTAAACATCCGGGCAGGACTTGCAGCGAGTTTATTTGATGTCGCGAAGGGGATTGAACTTGGAAGGGAGGATAGACTGCCGCTCGAACGTGCTCGAAGAGAGGCAAGACAATTCCTGGACAAGGCGCCCACTGAATTCATGGAACACGTCTTGGGCTCCTGGGTATTTGGGCAGCATGTTTATTGGGCCGTCGGCCGCGGGTTAGGGGATGCGCGCAGTCGAGGCAAGACAATCTTGCGGCTCAAGGTCGTACCGGAGGAGAATGGTTGGACACTTGCGCCAGGTGCCGGAGCAAACTTGAGAAATCCCCCCCGTCCTACACCGGATCGGTTGGAATCGACAATTAGTTTGATGAGAGAGGCAAAGATGTTGTAGCTTCGGAAACCTGCCTCTCTGATGCTGCCCATCTTTATGTGGCTATCTGAACGAAGGTACGACGGGCTGTCAGACTGCGAGTGCGGCCAGCATGGCTGCAAGCTCATGGAGCCCAATCGCCGTGATCTCTGGGTCGATAGGATAGTGCCCGCTTCCCGCATTCACCACCCAGCGGCGATCCGGCTTCAAATCCTGACAAGCGATGTAAAACCCCTTCTCTGGCCGTCCGGCAAGGCTGCGCTTGACCTCGATGGCCCACAGGCCTTGACCGGGAATCTCCAGCAAGAGATCGATCTCCGCGCCGGCCGCAGTGCGATAGAAGCTGGCCGCCGTAAGCTCAGGCACCGCTTGAATCAGGTTTTCGATCACAAAACCCTCCCATGAAGCGCCTGCTACTGGATTGCCTGCAAGGTCGTTGTACGTCTTGATCCCCAGCAATGCGTGAACCAGGCCACTATCCCGCACATACACTTTGGGCGACTTCACCAGCCGCTTGCCTACGTTTCGATGAAAGGGCGGCAGCCTGCGCACCAGCAGCAGGTCGGCCAGCAGATCGATGTAGCGCTGCGCAGTAGACGCGGAGATCTGGAGCGCCGCAGCCAATCGCGAGGCATTCAGCAAAGTGCCTTGACCGTGCGCCAGCATCGTCCAAAGCCGCTCCAGTACACCGGCAGGAATGCGGGGTCCAAACTGCGGCACATCTCGCTCCAGATAGGTGCGGATAAAATCCGTGCGCCAGCGCAGGCTAGTGCTGTCGTCCTCGGCCAGATAGCTGCCGGGAAAACCTCCTCGCAGCCAGAGTTGGAGCATCGTGGGCTCGTTTGCAGGCAGCTCTATGGTATTAAACGGCCCCATGTCAATGTAGGTAATGCGTCCAGCCAGACTTTCTCCAGACTGCCGAAGCAGATCGATGGAGGCGGAACCGAGGATGAGGAAACGGCCCGTGGCATGGCCCGTGCGCCGGCCTTGATCGATGATGCCGCGAAGCGAGCTGAACAACTCCGGAACGCGATGAATTTCGTCCAACACGACTAGGCTGCTCTCATATTGGCGGAGAAAGAGAACCGGCTCGATCAGTTTCTCTCGATCCTCTCGTGCTTCCAGGTCCAGGTAAAGTGCGCCGGGGTGCGAGTCGGCGATCTCACGCGCCAGGGTGGTTTTTCCAACCTGCCGTGGCCCGATGATCGCCACGGCCGCCTGTCTTTTGAGAGCCTGCTCGATTGAATTCGCAACAGATCGATGGATCATCCTTGTATATTAAGCACATCGTGCATGATTTGCAAGGACAAATCGGTTGGGCAAGTCGTTCTTTCCATCTAGTTCATGGAACCGAACCGGCAATCCATCCGGCATTCTGTGCGCAATCTCTCTCGATCAAGATGTTTATTTCTATATGCTTAAAGCCATTACATAAACCGGCAAGGGATTCTCTCATCCGCCGGCCCCGGAGTGCCAATGTGCCTGGGCCTTCCGATTACAGTTGTGGAGCGCTGGTTCCCGGCACTCTATCCTGCAAGTTTCCGCTGAGAGTTGGGCGTAGAGAGAAGCGACGGCAAAGGTACAAACAAAGGTACAATTTCCAAGCCCCCATGCTCTTTAAAGGACTTACGGCTTCTTGAGATGCCGCAAAATCGTCTGTAAGTCTTTGATTCTAATAGTGAATGCACTCTGTCACGGCAGAGGTCGCGGGTTCGAGCCCCGTCGTCCCCGCCATTCATTCCAGAGGACTTAGGGGTGAACGGCAATCAAAGTGACAACGCACGATCCAGCCCTCTTTCCAAACAGTGTCGAGCCGGCGGACGTGCTTGCTCCGTACCGGAGCAGCCAGGTGCATCCGTCCTTGCGCTGCACCGGTTTCAGAGAACCTCGCCGATAGGACTGTTCTTTCTTCTCCGTTTCACAGGGGAACTGCCTGCAAGGAGTCGAATCCGCGCAGGCGATCGATCTAGCTTGCGCAGAGAGCCTCAAGACCCACGGCGGTGAGCGAAATGAAAAGTCGGCTTGCGGGCAACTCTTGCGACATTCATTTTGATATGCAGCAGTCACTTTGACAGAAGCGCGGCCCGCACTTCCTCGGCCGCCTGCGCGACCGCCGCTTCTACCGCGTGCTCCACTGCCGGGGATAGCCCCACGCCCGCGCCGAAGTTCTCGCCCTCAATGCCGTACACAACCAGATGCGGGGGCAGTTGCTCCAGAGAGCGGGCCAACTCGATCGCTTCAGCCACGCTGAAAGCATGCGTGGAGTAGTGGAAAAATCCGGTGGGTATCGGTGCGGCCCGCGCGTCGAGGCGATGAATCGCCCCCGACGGCGCGCCCGAACGAACTGCATCCACAAGCATGACCCAGGCCGCGCCCTGCCATGCCTGGATCAATGCCGCGCCCTCGCCGCTTTCCTCCCGGATCAGCACATCGGCGGGGAACAGCGCTCGAAGCCGCCGTGCGACAGCAATTCCGGCCCCGTCATCGCGGCGATATTCGTTGCCGACACCGATGAGGACGATGCGTGCCGGTCCCGCGCTCATTCTGATTCGATGTCCAGCTTAAGAAAGTGTGTGGCGCACGAGATGCAGGGATCGTAATTACGCACCGCCTGCTCGCACTGCCACTGCAGCATGTCCTTTTGAATGCCAAGATGGCTCTGAACAAACTGCCGGAGATCGCTCTCGATCGTCTTCTGGTTCTGCGAGGTGGGCGGCACAATCCTGGCATCCACGATGACACCGCGATCGTCGAGGCGATAGCGGTGATAGCAGATTCCGCGTGGCGCCTCGGTGCAGCCGTAACCCGTGTCGACGCACGGCTCAATGTTGACTGCCGGCTTGTCGGGCATCTCATACTGCTCGATCAGGCGCAGCGCCTCGTCGCAGGCGAACACCATTTCCACGCTGCGCACAATAATGCTTTGAAATGGATTGCGGCATACCGGCCCCAGTCCCGCGTGGCGAGCCGCTTCCTGCGCCACGGGTGAGAGTTTGTCAAAGTTCAGGTTGTAACGCGCGAGCGGGCCGACAAAGTAGGCATCCCGGTCCTTGAGGCGCGATTGCAGCGCGTTCGAATGAGCCACGTGCTCCTCGACAAAGTTCTGATCGAATTCGCGCACGGTGATGTCTAGCCCTTTGTTGGAAACAAGGCGTCCTTCGTTGAATGGATACTCATCGGGATGCCGCAGGGCGACGAACTCGTAGTCGCGGTCGAATTCGGGGAATGCGAAGGTTGCCACCCAGCGCACGGTTTCGAGGGCGGCGTCGCGCGCCCACTTCAGCTCTTCGGCGAGCGCACAGAATTCTTTCTTTTCCGGCGCCTTGTAGAAGCCGCCAACGCGCACATTGATGGGGTGGATTTCCCGGCCGCCGAGCAGGCGCACGATCTCGTTGCCGGCCTTTTTCAATCGCAGGCCGCGCTTCACCTCGTCGGGGTGATCTTTGGCCATGCGGATGGCGTCTTCGTACCCCAGGAAGTCGGGTGCGTGCAGCATGTAGACGTGCAGCGCGTGGCTCTCGATCCATTCGCCGCAGTAGATCAGCCTCCGCAGGTCGCGGATCGGTCCGGTGATCGTGACTCCGCATGCGTCCTCGATCGCATGACACGCGCTCATCTGATACGCAATGGGGCAGATGCCGCAGATGCGGGCGGTAATGTCAGGCACCTCATGAAACATTCGGCCGCGGAGAAATGCTTCAAAAAAGCGCGGCGGCTCGAAGATCCTGAACCTGACGTCAGTCACCTGCTGGCCCTTGATCTTCACCAGCAGAGCGCCTTCGCCTTCGACACGCGCCAGGTAGTCAACTTTGATGGTTCTACTTTTCATGCGCTTCGCTCTCTCTGCGGAAAGGCTCAGCGTAGGCGTTAAAGCTCCGGAAGGCCCGCATCAGGTCCCGGTTGCTCACTCCCATCCCGCTCCACAACGCGCTGAGCGACGTGGTGTTCGGCGTCTCTTTCGGACCGAAGCATCCGTAACAACCGCGCGCATACCCAGGGCACAGGGCGCCGCAGCCAACCTGCGTCACCGGACCCAGGCAGGGTATGCCCTGCGCCACCATCACGCAGACCGTGCCGCGCTGCTTGCACTCCACGCACACGCAGTGCGGCGGTGTGTTCGGCTTGCGGCCGTTCAGAAAAGCGCTCAGCACCTCCACCAGTTGATACTTGTTGATGGGGCAGCCGCGCAGCTCGAAATCGACAAATACATGATCGGTGATTGGCGTCGATTTCTTGAGAGTGTCAATATATTCGGGCCGGGCATACACAATGGACGTGAATTCCTTCACATCCTTGAAGTTGCGCAGCGCCTGGATGCCGCCCGCGGTCGCACAGGCGCCAATCGTCACCAGAAATTTGGAGACGCGCCGGATGGAGTGGATCCGTTCCTCGTCATGCGGCGTGGTGATGGAGCCTTCCACCAGCGAAAGGTCGTAGGGGCCTTTGACCACCGCGCGCGAGGCCTCGGGAAAATTCGCGATCTCGACTGCTTCAGAGACAGCGAGCAGTTCGTCCTCGCAATTCAACAGGCTCAACTGGCAACCGTCGCACGATGAAAACTTCCAGACCGCCAACTTGGGTTTGCCTGCAGCCATTTCAAACCTCCGACCTGCCAAGAATCGCCGCGATGCGGGGATACGAGAAGACCGGGCCGTCCTTGCAGACAAAGGTCGGGCCGTACTGGCAATGGCCGCAAAAGCCGATCCCGCATTTCATGTTGCGTTCCGCGGACAGAAAAGTGCGCTCCGCCGCCACGCCGCGCTTCAGCAGTTCCATCACGGTAAAGCGCATCATGACCTCCGGTCCGCAAACCATCGCGAAGGTGTTCGAAGGATCGAAGGGAGCGCGCGGAATCATTGTCGTCACCACCCCGACGTTGCCGTGCCAGTTGCTTGCCGCCCGGTCGACCGTCACCTGGATCTCCAGATCGAACTTGCCGCGCCACCCTTCCACTTCACGACGGTATAAGATGTCCTCCGGAGTGCGCGTGCCATACAAGAGAACGATTTTGCGAAACTTCCCCCGTTCCGCCATCAGGCGATAGAGAGCCGGCCGCAGCGGCGCCAGTCCGATCCCGCCCGCCACAATCACCACGTCCCGGCCGGCCGCATCGTGTACCGGCCAATGGCTCCCGAAGGGACCCCGAATCCCTACGATGTCTCCCCGTTTGAGCCGCCGCATGGCCTTTGTGACCGTGCCCACCACGCGCGTGGTGTGCTTCAGCAGGGGAAGGTCGCCGGGGTCGCTGCAGATGGAGATCGGCACTTCTCCCACGCCGAAGACGTACAGCATGTTGAACTGGCCCGGCGCAAAGCAGGCCCCGCAGTTGGAATCTTCGGGTAGAAGCTCCAGCGTGAACGTGTCATCCGTCTCCTGCTTTACGCGCTGAATGCGGTAAGGCATGGGAAGCATGGGGTCTGCGACCAGATCCGCAGTCACGGCCTCGCGTTGCTCAAGCGCTCGTGGCATACAAATCCAATAACTGCAATAAAGTTGCCTGCAGACGGTCGGTCGCGATGCGCATGAATCGCGTGTAGATCGCATAGCCGAGGTCGTGGTCCTCCTCGCACTTGCCCCGAAGACACTTGCCGTCAAAGGCCAGCGCGCGCGTCGGCTGCTGCGCTCTGGCGTCAAAATGCCAGCGGTACGGAGCAAACAGCCACGACCAGCCCAGGATTTCGCCTTCGCCGACCGTTTGCACTGTCGTCAAACCCTGGTGCGGAATCGCGATCTGCACGGCCACCTGGCCTTCGCGAATGAGGTAGAAGTGGTTGGCAGGGTCCCCTTCATGGAAGATGACGTGCCCTTCGTCGAAGCGCACATTCACGGCACATCCGGCAATCAACTGGATGTGCTCCTCCTCCATTCCCCGAAAGAATGGCTGTTCTCTGACAATCGTTTCCAATGTGTGTATCATGGCGAGTCCTCGCCCCGGTCTACCGGAGCCGTGACAGAATCGCTTCCGCGAATGCGGCCAGCTTCGATCGTAAGATCAATGCCCACAGGGCACCACGTGATGCAGCGCCCGCAACCCACGCAGCCGGAGACGCCGAACTGGTCAATCCACGTGGCTAGTTTATGCATCATCCACTGGCGATAGCGGGACCGTGGAGTGGCGCGGACGCTGCCGCCGTGAATGTACGAGAAGTCCACCGTGAAGCACGAGTCCCATCGCCGCCAGCGTTCGGCGTGCTCCCCGCTCAGGTCGGTCACATCTTCCACCGTGGTGCAGAAGCAGGTGGGGCACACCATGGTGCAATTCGCGCACGACAAGCAACGATCCGCAACGTTGTCCCACTCCGGGTGTTCGTAGTTGCGATAGAGCAGTTCCTTGATTCCGCTCGTGTCCAATTGCCGGCCCATGTGACGCGTCGTCTCCGCCAGCACGCGCGCCGCGTGCTCTCTGTCCGCCTCGACGGCCGGTTGATGCGGGACAGCTGCCAGAATCTCGGCGCCGCGCTTTGATCCCACTTCCACTAGAAAGTAGTGCCGCTCATCCTGCGACAATTCGGTGAGAGCAAGATCGAAGCCGGAGGTCGCTCGCGGTCCGGTATTCATCGACGCGCAGAAGCAGTTGCCGCCAGCCTGGCCGCAATTGACTGCCAGCAGAAACAGGTTCTCGCGCCGCGCCTTGTAGCCAGGATCCACGAACTGACCCTCGAGGAAGACCTTATCCTGGATCGCAATCGCGTGCAGTTCGCAGGCGCGCACGCCAAAGAATGCGTATTTAGGTGCGGTTTTCTCTTCTTGCGCCAGGATTTGCAGTCCCTTTCCGTTGCGCGACGCCTGCCACAGTTGCTGAGCGGGCGGCTGCAGGAACTTTTTCCAGGAGTGCGGGCCGACCACGTAGCCAAAAAGTGCATGGCCTTCGCGGCGTTTCAGCCGATAACTTCCGACCGTCTGCTCGTCGGTCCAACCGCAAGGCAGGTCTTCGGTCGAAGTCAGATGGTCATAGACAATCGCGCCTCCGCGAAGCGTGGGTCCGACCACGTCGTAGCCTCGGCTGGCCAATCCTCGGAGCAGTTGCTCCAGATGCTCCAGTTCGAGAACAACAGTGTCCCCGCCGTGTAACGGCTTTGTAGAGTTTGCCCGGAGTGTTCGCACAGACGCCCCCGTCGGATTGACGGTAGGAAGTTGTCCGAACGGTGTCAGTGACAACCGTCACGCGATGTTTTGGCTTTCGAGACAGTGCGACAAACACATCCGCGCCGCGTGTAGAAGGCAGGCTGGTAGCGCGACGTGACCTGAAGCCAGCAACGTTGTGAACGAAACGCTGAAACCTCTTCGCGCTTCTCAAGTTGCTTCACAGATGTATTAGTCGCAGGTCGGCGGCGAGCGGACAGCCCGCGCACGCGGCCGTTCTGCCGCAATGCGCTTTACCCACGGCCACCGTCAGGGCATGGAATTCATTGAAGAGTTGCGCGCGGCTGTCGGCCGGGTCCGCCGCAAAAGCTTGGAGGGTGAGATGAACGAGAGATTCATATCCTCTTCGGTTGCGCTCCGGCGAGGGCGAAAGGAGCCGGTGGCGCTGAGCGATGCGGCGCAGATACTCATCGGCCATGGGAACTGGATGATTGAGGGCGTACAGCAGGATGGCGTCGGCGGTTTCCTGCCCCACGCCCGGCAACGCCAGCAGTCGGCAGCGCAGCGATCGCGTGGGCGTTCGTGCCAGGACATCGAGCGAGCCGCCGAACTCCGCGTCCAGCATGGCGACGAATGCCTTCAGCGCCGGCGCCTTGCGGGTGGGAAAGCCGGAGGGGCGGATAAGTTCCTGCAACCGTCCCAGCGGGAGAGCGCGCAGGCCGTCGAGGGTCAAGGCTCCCGCCGCACGCAGGTTGGCCAGCGAGAGTTCGACGGCCTTCCATGCGGTGTTTTGCGTCAGGTAGGCGCCCAGCACGACTTCAAAGGCCGTTTCCGCGGGCCACCAGTGCTGCGCACCATAGGCCTTGGCGAGCCGGTCGTGCATCTGGCGCAGCCGTTGAGCGGCGTCGAGCGGCTGACCGGATTTCACGGCAGGGAATCCTCTTGCGGCGGGGATTGCAGCTGAATCTTCCACTCCAAAACGCGCGCGCGGGCGGCCGCGGCCTCGGCTTCCGGCACGTGGCCGGCGTGCTGCAGCGAGATGGAAAGCGCGGCATGCGCCAGCGGGTCGGCGGGGGTCAGCGCCGTCAGAGCCAGTGCGGCGGCGACGGACTGCTCCAGGCGGCCGGCGTCGCGCAGGGCGCGGATCAGGCCGTGGTGAGCCTCGAAGTGCGCCGGGTCGGCCGCCAGGGCGGCGCGGAATGCCTGCGCAGCTTCCGCGGGCGAGCCCGCTGCGAGCAGGTCGAGCCCGCGCTGGGAGAGGGCTTCGGCATCGGGAGTGCTGGGTTGAATCACGGCAGTCTTTAGGATAATGGTTCCAGCCAAATGCCGCGCATTGCGCGGCGCATGCGGGGAGGGGTAAATGAAGAGCCATACGGAGTACCTTGTCTTTGAAACCAGGAAGCGGCGCGAGATGGTGCATATCACCGACGAAGTCGAGAAGATTGTCAGACGCAGCGGAGTCCAGGACGGCTTATGCTTTGTGTCCCCGATGCACATCACCGCCGCGGTCTACGTGAACGACCTGGAGAGCGGGCTGATCGAGGATATCGGCAAGTGGCTGGAGGAGTTGGCGCCGGCACGTCCTGATTACAAGCATCATCAAACCGGCGAAGATAATGGCGACGCGCACCTGAAGTCCCTGCTGCTGCACCACGAAACCACATTGCCCGTGACCGCCGGCAGCCTGGATCTGGGAACGTGGCAGCGGGTCTTCTACGCCGAGTTCGACGGCCAGCGCCGCAAGCGCGTGATCGTCAAGGTGCTGGGCGTGGAGTGAGTGCATTCCGGCCGGGTAGATTGCTGAGTGCGTGGCCTGGGCAGGCCCGGCGCGCTTATTTATTGGGGTTTTGCATCGCCGTCCGTGATGGTGCGCCAGGGGCCGGTGAGGCGGGCCGGGCCGGGCGTGGCAAAGTTGAGCTGAGTGCGGGGCATCACAACCAGGTCCACGCGGCGGTTTTCCGCGCGCCCTTCGGCGGTGGCGTTGCTGGCCACGGGATGGTACTCGGCGTACCCCGCGGCGGAGAGACGGTCGGGAGGAATGGCATGCATGTCAAGGAAGACGCGGGCGATGCGCGTGGCGCGGGCTGAGGAGAGCTCCCAGTTGGAGTCGAACTCGCTATTGTGAATGGGAATGTTGTCGGTGTGACCTTCGACGCGCACGTCGTACGGGGTGCGGCTCAGCGACTCGGCGATCTCGCGCAGCGTGCCCATCGATCCGGGACGCGGAACCGCGGAGCCGGAGTTGAAGAAACCGGCCTCACGCAGGCTGATGACAAGCCCGTCACGCCCCATCTTGATGGATACGGCGTGTTGGGCGATCTGGCTGTGAAGGGTCTGATCGAGCTCGCGTTGAATATGATCGAGGTCGTCCTTGACCCTGGCGGGGGCAAGCACATCCTCGCCCATCACGATATTCAGCGGTATCGCGGCCTTGTCGCTGCCCGAAGCGTTGGAGTTCTTGCCGAGCTGCAGCGAGGCGTCGGGGAACAGGCCCATGGCTTGAAATCCCTTGTCGATGGCGTCGGATACCGCGACCTGCTTTTTCTGGTCGGCCTTGGCGAAGGCATACAAAACGACGAAAAACGCAAAAAGCAGCGTGATGAAGTCGGCATAAGAGACGAGCCAGCGGTCATGGCTGACGTGACTCTTGTTATGGCGTCGGCTCATGCCGCGCGCTCCTTGTTTTCCTCGTCGGCGTGTTCCAGAAAACCGGCCAGCTTCACCTCCAGCATGCGCGGGTTCATGCCTTCGAGAATGGAGATCACACCCTCCAGCATCATCTCCCGCCGCTGGTGCTCCTCGCGCATGCGCAGCCGCATCTTGCCGGCAAACGGCAGGAAGAAAAGATTGGCGATGCCCACTCCATAAATGGTGGCGACAAAGGCTACAGCGATGCCTTTGCCTACTTCCTGAATGTTGTCCAGGTTCTTCATCACCTGGATCAGGCCCAGCACCGCACCCAGGATGCCGATGGTCGGCGAAAAGCCTCCGGCCGACTCGAATACCATGGGGAGCTGCTCTTCGGATTCGATTGAGGAGTCAAGGCTGACCCGCATGATCTTGCGCAAGTCGTTGGGTTCGGTGCCGTCGACGGCCAGCATGAGAGATCGCTTGAGAAACGGGTCCTGGATGGCCTTCAGGTCGGCGTCCAGCGAGACGACGCCATTGCGCCGGGCCTTGTTGGCGAACCCGATCAGCATCTTGATCAGCTCGTCGTTGTACTTGCGGGGCGCGGCAAACACGTGCGCCAGTCTGCGAAACGCGGCAACCACCGTGGGAAGAGGGAACTGAAGCAGAACCGCGCCCATGGTGCCGCCAAAGACAATGAGAGCCGCGGTCGGCTGCAGGATCTGCCCCAGGTTCCCGCCTTCGATAAGCAGTCCCGCAACGATGCCGATGACAGCCAGCAGAACTCCGCCAATGCTTCCTTTATCCATCGAATGCTCCTCAAAAGACGCTTTGCCAGGGCAGCGGTCTCATCTTTCAAAAGTTGCGGGACGGATTCCGCTGCGTCGATGGTTGCGAAGTGCTGGGCTGACCCGATACGTCGAGGCTGCCCAGAGCGGCAACCTTCTGCAGGCCGCCATAGTCGGGAAGCCGTCGAGCCACGGCCGACAGCAGGCGCGCGCGGTACGCAAGCACCTTCTCCGTGACCTCGGCGATTTCCTCGCGCACAATCAGCTTTTCTCCATTGATCAAAGTGAGCATGGTGTCGGGCGATGCCTCGGCGGTCTTGATCAGGTCGCTGTTCAGCACCATGGGGCTGCCGTTGAGTCGGGTGAGTTCAATCATCGGCGTTAAACTCCTTCAACGGAGTTATCGGCAGACAGTAGGAAAGGTTCAAAGATTAAAGCCCGTGGCGCCAAAGTGTCCCCGGCCGGACAGAAATGCGGGGGGCATAAAGTCCCGGGGATGCCGCGCCGAAAAAGGGGCCAGATGCAGCGGTAACCGAACCGGAAGTAGCAGCCCAGGGTTACAAAAATATGGGAGCACTCCAGGGAAAGTCCCGCAAATCCATGCATCCAACAAGGAGAACCCCATGTCCCTGGGTGTCTTGAATAACCTCAACGCGATGTATGCGCAGAACAACCTGAACAACACCAACAACAGCCTGTCAAAGACGCTGCAGCAGTTGTCTTCCGGATCGAAGATCAACTCCGGCGCCGACGACGCCGCCGGCCTTTCGCTCGTGGATGGCCTGCAGGCGAACCAGACAGCTCTGGCCCAGTCGCAGACCAACGCAACTGAAGGCGTAGGCCTGCTGCAAGTGGCCGATGGCGCCCTTTCCCAAGTGACGAGCCTGCTCAACCGGGCCGTGACGCTGGCTACCGAAGCCTCGAACGGCACCCTCAACTCCTCCCAGGATGCAGCCGCCAACCAGGAGTATCAGTCGATCCTCTCGGAAATCAACAATATTGGCGCTACCACCACCTTCAACCAGCAACAGGTCTTCGGCGCCGGCACCGTGGGCATCTACACGGGAGACTCTTCGACGAGCGGCTCATCGATCGACAATCTGAGCGTTTCGTCGCTTTCGTCCAGCAACATCGGCGACACCAGCGGCGCAATGGCCTACAACGCCGGCACCAACGTGTTTCTGGACTTATCGAATGGCACCGCCAGCACCGGCAACGCGCAGAGCACGGACACCATCGCTTCCACCACGCTGACCATCAGCTACGTGAACCCCGACGGCTCGACCGGTTCGGTCGTGACAGCCGCCCAGACGTCAATCAGCGGTTTGATCGCCGCCATCAACGGTTCCGGGCGCGGCCTCACGGCTTCGTTCACCACGGCAAAAGCGGCAGGAGACGGAACCGACACCGCCACCGACACCGGCATCATGATCTCCGGCTCGGTCGGTACGGGTGCGGCGACCAAGACCATGCAGCAATTCGCGGTCACCACCGGCGGCTATGACACATCCGTCAGTGCGACTGCGGTCGGAAGCGTCCAGGCAGATGCTACCGGAGGCATTCACACCATCAGCTATACCGCCAGCGCCGGCTCCGACCTGAGCGCCACCAAACTGGACAATGCAACAAATGCGCAGGCCGCTCTCACCTTACTGAACACGGCTATCACCAACGTCGCGGCTCAGGACGGCTACATCGGTGCGCAGATCAACACCCTGAACTCGGTCAGCAATGTGATGAACACGCAGCAGCAGAACGTGACAGCGGCGCAGAACGCGGTGCAGGCCACCGACTATGCGACGGCTACCTCCAACATGTCCAAGTACGAAATTCTGAGCCAGACCGGCATCTCCGCCCTGGCTCAGGCCAACAGCATCCAGCAGGAAGTGACCAAGCTGCTGCAGTAACCCCATGGACCCCGGCGACAGGATTTCGTCGCCTGGGTGCACTCAACCGGCAAATCGCCGCCAACCAGAGAAGGGCGTCCGCAAGGGCGCCCTTTTCTGCGTTTTCACACACGCGCAGCGCAGGTTTTCCCGGCTTTTGTACGGTCAGACTAAAGCCGCGCCCCGCAAAGCCGATACGTTCCTTGACGGCAGGAACTTTTCCGGGGTTCCCGGAACGCGTCTCCCGGAACGCGTCTTCGCTGCAGCCGTTTTGCGGGCAGGCCCTGGCATGGCTTGCAAGGTTCATGAGGATTTCCCAATGCCGTGGAGCGCCGGTTGGTTCTCCGGTTGCTCGAATTCGTCTCGGAGGGTGCAATGGGCGCAGTAGGATTGAGCTTCGGATCGCCGACCAGCGGCGCAGGATTCGACGTGAGCGCGACCGTCGCCGAGATTGTAGGCAATCTGCAGAATGTGGAGACGCCCTGGAAGAATCAGTTGACCACATTGGAGAGCCAGGACACGGTCATCTCCAGCCTGGGGACCCTGTTCTCAAACCTCTCCAACGACATGAGCGCGCTCACCGATTTTCAGGGCATCATGGCGGAGAAGACCGGTTCCAGTTCCGACACCAATGTTTTGAGCCTGACCGCGGCCGACAATACCGCCTTTGCCGGCACGCATACGGTGACGGTGACAAATCTGGCCCAGACTTCCAGCGGGTACCTGGCCGAGATCACCAACACCGCCGATACCCTGTCCGGCTCCATCACTCTTCAGGTGGGCAGCGGGACGGCGAAGACCATCACATTGACCTCTTCCAACAACACGCTGTCCGGGCTGGCGTCGGCCATCAACTCCTCCGGGGCAGGCATCACCGCAAGCGTGTTGACCGATGCCAGCGGCTCGCGCCTGAGCTTGGTTTCAGGTACGTCGGGCGCAAACGGAAACATCACCGTCAGCTCGAATTCGATCATTGACACCAGCAACTCCAACGCGTCGTTGGGTTATACCCCCACCGTGACCGGCACAAACGCCAATCTCACGGTCGACGGTGTCAGTCTGTCCAGCGCCTCGAACACCGTCACCAACCTCATTCCGGGCATTACCTTTCAGCTCACCGCTCCCAGCGCCAAGCAATCCGATGGAAGCCTGGAGCAGGTGCAGGTGGTGATCGGCAACGCCAACACGGCCGTCGAGAGCACCGTTGCCTCCCTGGTCAGCGACTACAACGCATTGATCAGCGCCATCAACGTCCAGCAGGGAAACGACAGCTCGGGCAACCCCGAACCGTTGTTCGGCTCTCCCACGTTGTCGCTCTTGCAGCAGCAACTTCTGGGCGGTCTCAATACTCAGAATCCCAACGGGTATCTGGATGCGATTAAAAACTCGTCGGACACGCTGTCGGGCTCGATCACTATCTCGCTGGATGGCGGCCTGCTCCTGAATAGCTCTGCAACGGCAGGCACCGACACGCCGACCTCGACCACCTCGACCGCCACTCTGAATTCAATTGCAAACGCTGGCGATACGCTGACCGGCTCGATTGTGATCCATGTGGGCAGCGGCACGGCGCAGACCGTCACGCTGAACTCGTCGGACAACACGCTCACTGGCCTGGCGGGCGCAATCAACACCGCCAATATCGGGGTCACGGCTTCGGTTGTGACCAACAGCGACGGGACGTCGAGCCTTTCGCTTCTGTCGGGAACCTCGGGGACCGCCGGTTCGTTGACCGTCACCTCAAGCATCCTTGACACCAGTCCGCAGACCATCAGTGTGCCTGCGTCGTCAGGGAACAACACTCTGGCCGGGCTGGCTTCGGCGATCAACTCGGCCAACATCGGAGTCACGGCCAGCGTGGTCACCAACAGCGCCGGGTCGCAGCTGGTGATGGTGTCCAACACCGCCGGGTCCGCCGGGGCGCTGACCGTAAACTCGTCGATCACCGACGCAACCACCAGCACGGCTCTGAATTACAACAACAGCGGATCGGACATCAGCAGCCTCACCAGCCTGGGCATCAGCGTCAACAACGACGGCTCGCTGACCCTGAACGCCAACTCTCTGGATGCGCTGCTGAATTCGGACTACAGCGGCGCGGTGGGTTTCTTCCAGAACGCAAACAGCTGGGGCCGGACCTTCTCGAACATGCTGGCCGGCGCCGGCACGAGCTCCTCGACAGGCATTCTGAAGCTGGCCCAGACCTCCAACAGCAACGTCGAATCGACGCTGAACGCGAACGTCTCCAAAGAGGAGAGTCTGATTTCGATTCAGCAGAAGAGCCTTACCGCTGAATTGAACAGCGCCAACCAGATCATGCAGGAATTGCCTTCGCAGTTGCAGGGCGTCAACCAGCTCTACTCGGCGATCACCGGCTATAACCAAAACAGGAACGGCTAAGGAGCCCTACCCGCATGTCAAGCTATCAGGAACACGCGCTGGAAGGCGCTTCGGCTGTCGAACTGGTGGTCGCGCTCTATGACGGGATTATCCGCTTCCTGTATTCGGCCGCGGCGGCCGCCGATCGCGGAGATTCAACCGCTCGCCGCGCCGCTGTCAAGCGGGCGCTCGACATCATCATCCATCTGCAGGCGCGGTTGCGCATGGACGTGGGAGGCCGGCCGGCCGAGGTGCTGAGCGAGTTCTATGCCTCGATCTTCGCCCAGATTCTGCAGGCCTCGCAGGCGGCTTCGCGGCAGAAATTCGATCACGCCATCGACTGCGTCAAGAATGTGCGCGACGCGTGGAAGCAGGTCGCCAGTGACCCGGAGGCCAATCTCGCCGCACCGCAGCCGATGCGCTCCATGGGCGTGCGCGGGCCGGCCGGATTCGACAGCTCCGAGCCCGCCGCGGCTGCGGCTCGCGCAACATGCTGGACTGCTTGAGTCTTCATCCCGCGACGGTCAGCTCTTCTTCCAGCTGCTGCTTCTGATAAAGGCTGGCATAGTAGCCGTTGATCGCGAGCAGTTCCTCGTGCCGGCCCACTTCGACAATTCTGCCGCCATCCAGCACGGCAATCTGGTCGGCGCTGCGAACTGTCGAGACACGGTGCGAGATGAGGATCGTGGTGGCGGTCGCGCTGTAGCTGCGCAGTCCCCCCAGGATGCGCTCCTCCGTGTAAGTGTCAACGCTGGCCAGCGCATCGTCCAGGATCAGAATCGCCGGGCGCCGCAGCAGAGCGCGGGCAATCGCCGCACGCTGCTTCTGGCCGCCCGAAAGCGTCATGCCGCGCTCGCCTACCATGGTTTCAAAGCCCCGCGGAAATTCCTCAAACTCGCGCAGAATATGGGCGGCCTGGGCAGCCTCAAGCAGGTCCTCCGCGCTGGCATCAGGAGCCCCGAAGGCCAGGTTCTCGCGAATCGTTTCGCTGAAAAGAAAAGTCTCCTGCGGAACCATGCCGATGTTGCGCCGCAGCACCGCAAGGGGATAATCGCGCACCGGCCGGCCGTCGATCAGGAGCGATCCCTCGGGCGCTTCATAGAGCCGGGTGATCAGATTCACCAGCGTGGACTTCCCCGCGCCCGTGGGACCCACAATGGCCAGGCTTGTGCCGGCCGGAACGCGCAGAGAGATATGGCGAAGCACCGGCGTGTTGCCGTAGCTGAAGCTGAGATCGCGCAGCTCAATCTCGCCCTGGAGGACGGCATCGGCGGGAATTGCCGGATCGGAGGCGCTGTCGTCGATAGAGGGCTTGGCGCGCAGCAGTTCGTCGATGCGCTTCACCGAGGCCGTTCCGCGCTGGAAGATATTGACTACCCAGCCCACCGCGATGATGGGCCAGATGAGCATGATCATATACGTGTTGAAGGCCACGAAATCGCCGGGCGAAATGCGATGCGCGATGACCTCGTGGCCGCCCACCAGCAGGGTGATGATCATCGAAACGCCCAGGATGAATTCCAGCGTGGGCCACAGCATCCCCATCAGCTGCACCAGGCGCTGGGCGCGCGCGATGTACTTGCGGTTAGCCTGCTCGAAGATCTTCATCTGCGCGTCTTCACGGGCAAAGGCGCGCACCAGCCGCGCCCCGGAGTAGTTTTCCTGGGCCTGCGAAGAGATCTCGGAGAAGCTCTCCTGGATGCGCTCGAAGCGGTCGTGAATCTTGCGCCCGAAGTACTGGACGAGAATGCTGGCCACGGGCATGGGGGCCCACGCAACCAGCGTGAGCCAGGGGCTGATGCGGAGCAGGAAGAACAGCGCGCCGACAGTGAAAAAGATGGTGTTGGCGCTGTACATCAGGGCCGGCCCCAGCATCATGCGCACGGCGTTCAGGTCGTTGGTTAGCCGGGCCATGATGTCGCCGGTGCGGTAGCGCTGATAGAAGCCGGAATCCTGCAGTTCGAGCTGGCGGAAGAGGTCGTTCCGCATGTCAAACTCTATATCCCGCGAGATTCCGATGAGAATCCAACGCTGGGCATAGAGAAAGATTCCTTTGCCCAGGGAGATGGCCACCAGCAGACCAGCGAAAAAGAGAACCCGTTCGCGGGTGATTCCCTTGTCCAATGCATCGACGGCCCTTCCCAGAACGGCGGGAAACAGGACCCCAATGGCATTGGTGCCAACGCACGAGAGGAGGCCCCAGAGGTATCCCCAGCGGTAACGGCGCATATAACCGAAGAGTGGCCCCAGGTCGGGAAACATGGCTCTATTGTACGGGGTCTTGTTTGCCCGGTGAAGTGTCGCGGGAAGGCGGGAAGAATGGCTCGCAATGCCTCTTACGTGGGCGTGCGCAGCAGCAGATAGCCGCCCGCAAGCCCGAACAGCACATCCGGGGCCCAGGCAGCAAGCGCGGCGGGAAGGTAGTTCACGCCGCCCATGGCTCCAAAGAGTCCATCGATCACCCAGTAGCCGAGAGCCACGGCGATGGCCACGGCAATGCCGGTCAGCGAGCCGCGCCGGCCCATGGAGAGCGCGAAGGGAATGGCCAGTACCGCCATCACGATGGCGATGAGCGGATAAGCGAGCTTGTGCCACAGGGCGACGCGCAGGCGCATGGTGTCGAAGCCGCTCTGGCGCAGATCGCGGATGTACCGGTCGAGCTGGCCGAAGTTCATCTCCTGCGATTGCTTGTTCTCCTTGAGGAAGTAGCTCGGATCCTCGTGAATCTCGGCGAATGATGTGCTCTTGAAATCCTGGTAGCTGGTTACGCTGGCGCCGTCCAGGTCGCGCTCCCAGCCGTTCTCAAATATCCATGAGCCGCTATCGGAGTTCCAGAAGACGCGGGCGGCAAAGATGCGCCGTGTCAGAGAGAACGTGGATGGATTGAACTCGAAGACCGAGAGATTGGCGAACTCCTTGCGATCCGGATCGAAAAACTTGTAGTAGAAAATGCGCCCAGGCTCACCGGGGCGCGGTTGGCCGAAGATCCAGTTGTGCTCCGGGTGCAGGAAGGTCTGCGGCGGGCGGCCCTTGATCGTGCTGCGCAGCGCTTCCTGTCTGCGGTTGGCCTGGGGCAGATAAAACTCGTCGAACAGAAACAGGCTTACGGCCAGAATCGCCGCGATCGAGACAATCGGAATCACCAGCCGGTAGAGGCTGATGCCGGTGGCCTTCATGGCAATGATCTCGCTGTTGCGGTTGAGCACGCCGAAGGTGACCAGCACCGCAATCAGCACCGCCAGCGGGGCAATCTGATAGAGCATGCTGGGCGTCAGATTCACAAGGTATTCGCCCACCGTCGGAAGCGGAATGTGGTTGCGCAGAATGTCGCCGATCAATTCAAAGAAGGTGAACACCAGCATCAGCATCACAAAGCTGGCAAGAACCAGAAAGAAGGTATTGAGAAACTCGCGGATGACGTAGGCGTCGAGAATGCGCGGGAACGCGCCCCGTGAGCCGCTCCGCGCCGGGCGCGTCTGCAGCTTGTTGAGCAGGCCCTGGAGCCGCGTTCCGTTGGGCCTGGACGCGGGCTTCAGTTTTGGCGCGCGCGAGGTCCAACCGGCAATCGCGCTCAGCACCCGGCCTCCGCTGGCCATCTGCCACAGCAGAAAGATGCCGGCCACCGCAAACAGCGTGTTGGCCGACCATACCGCAAAAAACGCGGGGAGCTTGTTCTGCCGGCCCAGCGCGATGCCGGTGGAAGACAGGAAGTAATAGAAAAAAACCAGAAGAATGGTGAAGACGAAACCGGAGCTTTTGCCGCCGCGCCGCGAAACCACTCCCAGCGGAACGCCCACCAGCATCAGCACCAGGCAGGCCACAGGAAAGGAGAAGCGCGTATGCATCTCAAGCAGGAATCGCTTGCCGTCCGGCCCCTGAATGCGCTTTGCAAGCGCCTCCATCGGCAAGGCGTAGATGGCCGTGTCCATCCGGCCCAGATGAATATCGCCTTGCTGGCCAAGGGGCAACGGCAGATCGGTGCTGGTGAACGTGGAGATCTCGTACTGCTGCGGCGGGCCGGCGGCAACCTCGTGACGCGATCCGTCACGCAGCCGCATCAGCAGTTCCTGGCTGGAGTCGTTGACCACCGTGGCCGACGCGGCTGTGGTAATGATCGGATTGCCGGGATCGGTGACGTCGGCCATGAAAACCTGGCGCCAGTTGGACGCGCCCGTTCCTCCGCGCACGTCCTGCACGTAGAGAACAAAGTTCCGGAAGTCCTCGTAGAAGACGCGCGGCTGAATTTCGTACGAGGCCTGCGCGGTTTCGAGCGACTGCTGCATTTGCAGGATGGCCTGGTTGGCGCGCGGGGCCACGTACAGCGAGTTCACCAGCCCCAGCAGCGTGCCGCCCACGGCTACAATCGATGCCACGCGCACAAAGTAGCCGATGCCCAGGCCCGAGGCACGCATGGCCACAATCTCGCTGTCGGCGGCCAGACGGCTCAGCCCCAGCAGGATCCCCACCAGCACTGCCATGGGAATCGTGACCTTGAAGGTGTTGGGCATGGTGAAGAGAAATATCTCCATCACGCTGGCCCACGTGGAGCTGTTGCGGACCACCATCTCAAGGATGTGGGGCAGGTCGCGCATGAACAGAATGAAGGTGAAGATCACGCATCCGATGAGCGCGGGGGAGAGAATCTCGCCGAGAATGTACCGGGTCAGGATGCGCACAGAAGGGCCCTGAAGCTAGTCTATCGCGCCGCGCTGGGGCGGGAACTCGGTTGCCAGCGTCGCAGGCGCAGGCTGTTGCCCAGCACGCTCACCGAGCTCAGAGCCATGGCCGCGGCGGCCACCCATGGGCTGAGCAGAAGGTGCAACGACGGATACAGAATTCCCGCGGCCAGCGGGACCCCGAGCACGTTATATCCGGCCGCCCAGGTCAGGTTCTCCTGCATCACGCGCAGCGTGGAACGCGCCAGATCGATCGCCGCGGGAATCGCTGAGGGTTCGGTGCGCAACAGGAGCACATCGCCCGCCTCCTGGGCCAGATCCGCGCCCGTGCCCATGGCGATGCCCGCGTCGGCCTGGGCCAGCGCGCCGGCGTCGTTGATGCCGTCTCCCACCATCGCCACACGAAGACCCTCCTCCTGCAGCGAGCGGATGCGAGCCAGCTTTTCCGCCGGACTCAGGCCCGCTTCCACCTCGTCGATGCCGGCCTGGGCCGCGATCGGCGCAGCCGCGAAGGCCGAGTCCCCGGTAAGCATCAACACGCGAAGGCCTGCGCGGCGCAGAGAAGCAACCGCTTCGGCCGCATCCGGGCGCAGAGCGTCGCGCGCGTCGAAACAGCCGATAGGCTGATTGTCATGGGCCATCCACAGCCGCGTGAATCCCGGCTTTGACGGCGGAACGCTGTCCGGCAGGCGGCCAAAGTATTCGCGAAACAGACCTTCGTTGCCGAGCACGCAGGTGAAGCCCTCCACCATCGCGGTCAGACCCCGGCCGGGCAAAATCTGCACCTCTTCGGCGGGCTGCCAGCTCAGACCTCGCCCCCGCGCAAAGTCCACGACGGCATGCGCAAGGGGATGGTTCGACCTCTCCTCGGCAGCCGCGGCCATCCGCAGAAGATCGGCTTCCTTGTATCCCACCAGAGGGTGAATCGCAGCCAGCACCGGGTGGCCCACGGTCAGGGTTCCGGTCTTGTCCAGCACGATGACGTCCAGATGCGCCAGACGCTCCAGGGCCTCGCCGCCTTTGAACAGGACGCCAAGCTGTGCGCCCCGGCCCACGGCCACCGTGAGCGCGGCCGGCACCGCCAGCCCCATCGCGCACGGGCACGCGATCACCAGCACTGCGACCGTATTGGCCAGCGCCAGTTGCAGGGAATGAGCGGCGGCTATCCAGATCACGAACGTGACAGCCGCCAGCGCCAGCACTGAGGGCACAAAGATTGCGCTGGTGCGGTCGGCGAGCCGCTCCATAGGAGCGCGCGAGCTTTGCGCCTGCTCCACCATCCGCGTAATCTGCGCCAGCATCGTGGCCTCGCCCAGCGACTGCGCCCGGCACACCACTGCGCCGTCGTAGTTGAGCGAACCGGCCAGCACCCGGCCGCCGGGCTCGCGGGCCAACGGCGTCGATTCGCCGGTCAGCATCGACTCGTCTACCGTGGTGCGCCCGTCAATGATCTCCCCGTCCACTGGGAATCGCTCTCCCGGCAGCACCAGCACGTTGTCGCCTGGCTCGATCTCAGCCAGCGGCACCACCTCCTGCGCCCGATCGCGGATGCGGCGCGCAGTCACGGGCCGCAGACGGCTGAGAGAGTCCAGCGCGGCCAGGGCGCGGTGTTTGGCGCGCAATTCCAGCGCCTTGCCCAGCAACAGAAACCCCAGAATCAGCAGCACCGCGTCAAAGTAGACCTGCCGTCCGCGTGCAGGCCAAAGCGTGGCAAAGGCGGAGTAGGCGAAGGCCACGCTCGTCCCCAGGCTCACCAGCGTATTCATGTTGGAGGCGCCATGACGCAGGCTGCGCGCCGCGCTCGCGTAGATGCCGCGACCGGCCCATACCATCAGCACGGCGGTCAGCACCAGAAGCAGCCAGCGCAGGCTCTCTGCCGGCACCGCATAGAGCCGGGGGATGAGACGCATCAGCAGCCGGTCGACCGCACCCATGTGGGCGCCCAGCGGCATGGACAGCAACATGGCGCCGGCGCCGGCCCCAATCGTGACCCAGGCCTTCTGCTCCGCCCGGGCCGTCAACGCATCCGTTTGCTCATGAGCGCCGGAATCGCCGGGGCGGGGAAGCACGGCATCGTAGCCGGCCGCGCGGATCGCATCCACCAGCGCCTGGGGCACGGCCACCGACGGGTCGAACACCACGTTGGCGCGATGTGCCATCAGGTCGACCCGCACCGACTCCACCCCTGCCGTTGCGCGCAGCGCCGATTCCACGTAGTGCTGACAGGCCGCGCAGGTCATGCCCAGAACCGGCAGCGTGATCGATTCGTTTGGCGTCGTAGGCATGGGTCGGTTTACTGCTCGCAGCTGGCAGCGTAGCCGGCCTTGGCCACGGCGGCAATGGCAAGCTCGACCGGCGCGGCGTCTGCGGGCCCGCTCAGCCGCGCCGTTCCCAGCCGCACATCCTCCACCTGAACTCCCTCAACCGAGGCCAGGGCCTCCGTGACGCGGCGAATGCAGGAACCGCAGTGCATGCCATCGATGTGCAGCGTAAATTCCGCCATCTTCTTCTCCTGTTTCTTTTTGATGATACGCCGGGGGGAAGGATGCAGAGGCGTGGCCGGTCCCCAGGGCGCGCGGTTGCGCCTAGGCCGGGGCTGGGCATTATCGTAAAGTGGACTTGCTGCGAACGGAGAATCATGGACAGAGAGTTTCCCCCGGCGCCCATGGTGGGCGTGGGCGCGGTGGTGGTGGACGAGGG
Source organism: uncultured Acidobacteriaceae bacterium (assembly GCA_963716385.1). GTDB lineage: Bacteria > Acidobacteriota > Terriglobia > Terriglobales > Acidobacteriaceae > Telmatobacter. The sequence goes on along the minus strand of OY970305.1, from coordinate 2,647,270 downwards.
CCGGGTGCTTCTGGTGCGCCGCGGCCGCGAGCCTCTCAAGGGGCATTGGACGCCGCCGGGCGGCTTGCTGGAAGTGGGCGAGTCGCTCGCGGCCGGCGTTGTCCGCGAGGTGAGGGAAGAGACCGGGCTCACCGTCGAACCGCTGGAGTTGATCGAGCTGCTTGACCGCATTCAAAAGGAGCCCGAGGGCGAGCGCGTCCGCTACCACTACGTGATCGCCGACTATCTGTGCCGCGTGACAGGCGGCGCGCTGCAGGCGGCCTCGGACGCCGACGAGGTGCGATGGGTGGAGCGGGCAGAGTGGAGCAGCCACAGCGCGCTGTTGCTCGATCCCGTAACGGTGCGCGTCATCGAGGCCGGCTGGCAGCGGGCGCGTGCATTGCACCTCAGGGAGGACAAATGACCCGGTCGCGAAAGCTATGGTTCTTTGTAATCCCGCTGCTGCTGGCGGCGTCGGCCGCAGCGGTCTTCTGGGCCCGCCCGGTCAGCGTCTTTCAGCAATACACCGAGATACGGATGCGTCTCTCCGGCGCCCAGAGCCGCTCCATCACGGTTGACAGCTATCGCGTTCATTACTATGCCATGGGGCCTGCGGCGGGCCCGGCCGTCGTGCTGGTCCACGGTCTCGGCGGCCGCGCCGAGGAGTGGGACAACCTGGCCTCCCGCCTGGCAGGGGCCGGATTTCGCGTTTATCTGCCCGACCTGCCCGGATACGGCCAGAGCGAGAGGCCGGCGAACTTTTCCTATTCCGTGCCCGACGAGGCCGCCGTCGTCGTCGGCTTCCTCGACGCCCTCAGGCTCAAGCAGGTCGACCTGGGCGGCTGGTCGATGGGCGGCTGGATCGTGCAGCTCGTCGCCGCCCAGCACCCCGAACGGGTGCGCAGGCTGATCCTTTTCGACAGCGCCGGAATCTCCGCCAAACCCGCATGGGACACTCGCCTCTTCACGCCCACCACGCCCGCCGAACTGGACCAGCTCGATGCTTTGCTGATGCCCAGCCCGCCTCAGGTGCCGGGCTTTATCGCCAGCGACATTCTGCGCGTCTCCAAAAAGAATGCCTGGGTCATTCATCGCGCTTTAGCTTCGATGCTCACCGGCCGCGACGCCACCGACAGCCTGCTGCCGCGGCTCACCATGCCGGTCCTGATCGTCTGGGGCGCCGAGGACCGCATCACCCCGCTGAGCCAGGGGGAGAAGATACGCAGCCTGGTGCCGCAGTCGGAACTGGTTGTCATTCCCGGCTGCGGTCACCTCGCCCCCAGTCGATGCGCCGCAAACATTGCGCCGAAGCTGGTCGAGTTTGTGAAGCACTGAAGCTCTAGAAAATCCACCGCGCCGTCAGGATCAGTGCGTGGTTATATGTGTGGAAGTGGCTCGCGGCGATCTGCATCCCGGCGCCGAAGACTAGGCCGGGGCGCGACTTCGGGTCGCCGGGGTGCAAGGCAAACTTGCCCGCCATCAGGCCCGGCGTGATGAACTCCTGGATTTCGCCGTCGTGTGAGCCGCCCTTGTAGAACGTCGCGTTGCTCTCGATCTCCGGCCAGAAATGCTTGCCGATGCGGTACTGCGCCACGGTGTTCCACCCGATCGGCCGGCCCGCGGTCGTCGTGGCGGGCTTGCCCGTGGGCAGCGTGGCGCCCAGCGTGGATTGCACGTCGAAGCGCCCGAAACCCTTGCCCCCGCCCAGGTTCGGCTGGATGCTGGCGTCCGTCGAGCCGTTCTTGTAGCTCCCCGTGGGGATCGTGGCCACGACAAACGCCGTCAGGTTGTAACTCCCATGCCGCGCATTGCCGGTTGCGATGCGGTACTTGCCCTGGAACGACATGTCGCCGAAGCCATCTTTGGCCGCGGAGTTGTGCCGGATGTAGGGTGGCAAATCAACGACGAGCTCGGTGTTGGCCCAGGGAACAATGTTGACGCCCTTGCCGTTGTCGATGTTCCAGGTGTCGGTGCGGGCGGGGGCAATCTGCCGGACGACGTCGGTGCGCACGACCTGAATGAGCCCGGTCGTGGTGGTGACGAGCGGGACCGCCCATCCGGGCTGTTTGGACTGGGTGGCTGAAGCCCGGGCCATCCATTGTTGGGAAAACCCGCGTGGGGCGGTGTCTGCGGCGCCGCCCCACGCGTACACACTGACCGGGGCCAGCAGGAAGAACAGGGAAAGGGGAAGCTTTCTCATGTAGGTTCAGTGAGCATGCGGGACGAGTGGAACAAGCGGCAACCAACAATGGGATGAGGTTCTTCTCATCCCTTTTGAGGACAACTGACAAAAAAGACCGCCATGCGGGCGGTCCCTCTTGTCTGCAAAGCCCGGTTCAGTTTCTAAACGCCAATCACCGCGCACAGCTCTTTCACCGCGGCGGCGCTCTTCTTCAGCGCGGCGTCCTCTTCGGCAGTGAGCTCGATCTCGATGATCTGCTCCAGTCCGGCCGCGCCCAGCTTGCAGGGAACGCCGATGTAGTAGCCGTCGATGCCGTACTCACCCTGCAAAAACGCGGCGCAGGGAAGAATCTTCTTCTTGTCCTTGAGAATGGCTTCGGCCATCTCCGTCACTGCCGCCGAAGGCGCATAGTAGGCGCTGCCGGTCTTGAGATACTTCACAATCTCGGCGCCGCCGTCGCGGGTCCGCTGCACCAGTTCTTCAAGCCGCGCCGGCGCAATCAGTTCGGGGATGGGGATGCCGGCCACCGTCGAGTAGCGGGGCAGCGGCACCATGGTGTCGCCGTGGCCGCCCAGCACAAATGCGGTCACGTTCTCCACGCTCACGTTCAGCTCGGCGGCGATGAACGCGCGAAAACGCGCCGAGTCCAGCACCCCGGCCATGCCGATCACCCGCTCGCGGTTGAAGCCGGCGTGGCGGTACGCGGTCTGGGCCATGGCGTCCAGCGGATTGGAGACGATGATGAGAATGCTTTCCGGCGACTGCGCCACCACCTTCTCCACCACGTCCGACATGATCTTGAAGTTGGTGTGCAGCAGGTCGTCGCGGCTCATGCCGGGCTTGCGCGGAATGCCCGCCGTAATCACGACGATGTCGGAGTGCGCCGTGGCCGCGTAGTCGTTGGACCCCGTCACATGCACGTCGCGCTTCTCGATCGGCATCGCTTCCAGCAGGTCCAGCGCCTTGCCTTGCGGCACGCCTTCCACCACGTCGATCAGCACCACATCCGCCAGTTCCTTGGCCGCAATCCAGTGCGCGACCGTGGCGCCCACGTTGCCGGCTCCCACAATGCTTACTTTCTTTCGCATGGAATTTCTCTCCTCCTAGGATGAAAGCCCCCAGGCTCTGTATCTGTTTACATATTTCCGATCATGCGCGTGGCAAACTCGCTGGTGCCCACCTTAGTGGCTCCGCTGAGCTGCCGCTCAAAGTCATACGTGACAAACTTCTGCAGGATCGTCTTTTCCAGCGACTGTTCAATCAGCTTTGCCGCCTCTTTCCAGCCCATGAAGTCCAGCATCATCACGCCCGAAAGAATGACCGACCCAGGATTGATCATGTCCTTGTCGGCATACTTCGGCGCGGTGCCGTGCGTGGCTTCAAACACCGCAAAGCCGTCGCCGATGTTGGCGCCCGGCGCAATGCCGAGGCCCCCCACCTGCGCCGCCGCGGCGTCGGAGATGTAGTCGCCGTTCAGGTTCGGCGTGGCCAGAACACTGTAGTCCGCCGGGCGAAGAATAATCTGCTGGAAGATGGAGTCGGCGATGCGGTCGTTGATCAGCACCTTCGACTTCCATGCGCCGTTGCCGTGGCTCTTGCCGATGGACTCAAGCACCGCTTTCACTTCGGCATACACCGCGTCGCGGTAGCTCTGCGTGGCCATCTCCAGGCCCGGCTCGATCAGCGCCGCGTTGTCTTCAATGCTCAGGCTGGGATTGGCTTCGACGTTGCCCAGAATCCAGCTCTCGCGCTCGGTCACGGTCTGCGCGCGGAACTCCTCCACCGCAACCTCGTAGCCCCACTCGCGGAACGCGCCCTCGGTGAACTTCTGGATGTTGCCCTTGTGCACCAGGGTGACGCTCTTGCGGCCCGACTCCAGCGCGGCGCGGATGGCGTAGCGCACCAGCCGCTTGGTGCCGAAGATCGAGATCGGCTTGATGCCCACGCCCGAGTCTTCGCGTACTTTCTTCTTGGTGCCCTTGAGCAGATCGTTGTTGAGAAACTCAATCAGCCGCGCCGCATCCGCTGAACCCTGCTTGAACTCGATGCCCGCGTACACGTCCTCGGTGTTCTCGCGGAAGATCATGATGTCCAGCTTTTCGGGGTGCTTCACGGGGCTGGGCACGCCCTGGTAATACTTCACCGGACGCACGCAGGCGTACAGGTCCAGAAGCTGGCGCAGCGCCACATTCAGCGAGCGGATGCCCCCGCCGACCGGCGTCGTCAGCGGTCCCTTGATCGAGATGCGCAGATCGCGCGCCGCTGCCACCGATTCGTCCGGCAGCCAGTTGTTGAACTGGCGGAAGGCCTTCTCGCCGGCGAATATTTCAAACCACTTGATGCTGCGCTTGCCGCCATACGCCTTTTCAACCGCCGCGTCGAAAACCCGCTGCGAGGCCTTCCAGATGTCGCGGCCCGTGCCGTCGCCTTCAATGAATGGAATGATGGGGTTGTCTGGGATTTGATACTGGCCGTTGCTGTACTCGATGGGTTGCCCGTCCTGGGGCAATTTCAGCCCGTTGTAAGTCGTTTGCATAATCTTCGCGATGTCCCTTCCCTCTAAACAATTGCAGAGAGAGGCTACCACCTGCAAATTAAGCCTGGCAACGCCGTGAACACATGGTCCATGTCGCCCAGGCGTGCCAAGACCACGCGCAGAACGCCGAAATCCGCTCCTAACCCGCGCCTGACGCCCGCCCTGCGCCCAGCCGCCCGATGTGAAGCTTTGAAGAAATCCGTGCCCCATCTGCTGCTGCCCGTCCGGATGCGATAAACTCAGGCGGGAACGTTTCATAAAATCCACGACCGTTCATCTCACGGAGGACACATAGAAATTGGGAAAAAGCATGGTCCCGAAGAAGCTTTTCTTTACCAAGGGTGTAGGCAAACACAAGGAGCGTTTGACCTCCTTTGAGCTAGCCCTTCGGGATGCGGGGATCGCCTCGCAGAATCTGGTGCGCGTCTCTTCCATCTTTCCGCCGCAGTGCAAGGTGATCACGCGCAAGGCGGGCCTGAATTATCTGCATGACGGCGAGGTGGTCTTTGCCGTCATTGCGGAGAACTCGACGCGCGAGGCGCACCGGCTGGTCGTTGCGAGCATCGGCGTGGCCATTCCGGCCGATCGCAACACCTACGGCTACCTCAGCGAGCATCACAGCTTTGGCGAAACCGAGGACCAGGCCGGCGAGTACGCCGAGGAGCTGGCCGCCGAGATGCTTGCCACCACCCTTGACGTGGATTTCGATCCCGACAAGAGCTGGGACGAGAAAAAAGAGATTTATCGCATCTCCAACAAAATCGTCCGGACCAGCAACATTACCCAGTCGGCCGTCGGCGACCGTCGCGGACTGTGGACCACCACGATTGCCGCCGCCGTGTTGATCCTGGAAGAGTAGCGGCTCCTCTCCACAGCGCCACTGAGGCCAATTCCGCCCGGCGGGGTTGGCCTCGCTGCATCCACGCGGGCGAATGACATGGAAACCATCACCAACACGCGCAAATACAACGTCGGCCTGGTGCAGATGCGCATGGGGTCCGATCCCGAGGCCAACCTCGCCTCGGCCGTGCGCCACGTCCGCGAAGCGGCGCGCCTGGGCGCCAACATCGTCTGCCTTCCCGAGTTGTTTCGCGCCCAGTATTTCTGCCAGCGCGAAGACACCCGCCTCTTCGATCTGGCCGAGCCCATCCCGGGGCCTTCCACGGACCGCCTGGCCGAAGTGGCGCGCGAGGCGCGCGTTTCCATCATCGCCTCGCTCTTTGAACGCCGCGCGCCGGGGCTCTACCACAACACCGCGGTCACTCTGAACGTGGATGGCTCCATCGCAGGCGTCTACCGCAAGATGCACATCCCCGACGACCCGCTCTACTACGAAAAATACTATTTCGCGCCCGGCGATCTCGGCTTTCAGGCCGCCGACACCGCCTTTGGCCGCGTGGGCACGCTCGTCTGCTGGGACCAATGGTTTCCCGAAGCCGCGCGCCTTACCGCTCTGCAGGGCGCTGAGGTGCTCTTCTATCCCACCGCCATCGGCTGGCACCCGGCCGAAAAAGACCAGTTCGGCGCCGCGCAGTATGAGGCGTGGCAGACCATCCAGCGCGCCCATGCCATCGCCAACGGCGTCTATGTGGCGGGCGTGAATCGCGTGGGTCAGGAGCATGGAGATATTCTTGGCAATCGCGCCGAAGGCCAGGGAATCGAGTTCTGGGGCGGCAGCTTTCTGGCCGATCCCTTCGGCCGCATCCTCGCCCAGGCCTCGCACGACGCCGAAGAAATTCTGCTCGGCGAGATCGACCTCGCGCTGATTGAAGACACGCGCCGCAACTGGCCCTTCCTGCGCGACCGCCGCATCGACGCCTACGCGCCCATCACCAAACGCTTCCTCGATCCGGTGAACGCGTGGCCGTCGGATGGGGATTCCAAGTAGAGATGTCCGCTTCTTCACCTGTGCAAACTCCGCGCCAACTCGGCTACCGCATGCCCGCCGAGTGGGAGCCGCACGAAGCCACCTGGCTCGCCTGGCCGCACAATCCCGAGGACTGGCCGGGCAAATTCCAGCCCATCCCCTGGGTCTACGCGGAGATCGTGCGCCTGCTGGCGGCGCGGGAGCAGGTGCACGTCCTGGTCAACGACGCCAGGGCCGAAAAGCGCGCCCGTGGAATCCTGCGGCGGGCCGGGGCCAATCTCAACCGCGTGCGCTTTCACCTCTGGCCCACCGACCGCGTCTGGACGCGTGATTCAGGTCCCATCTTCGTCCGCAATGCCGAAGGCCGCGTCGCCCTTACCAACTGGCGCTTCAATGCCTGGGCAAAATACCCCGACTGGCATCTCGACGATCAGCTTCCGAGCCGCGTGGCCGCCCTGCTGGGTCTCCCCGAATGGCAGCCTTCGGCACTCCTCGAAGATGGCCGCGCACAGCGCCTGGTGCTCGAAGGCGGCTCCATCGACACCAACGGCCAGGGCACACTGCTCACCACCGAGGAGTGCCTGCTCAGCCCGGTCCAGCAGCGCAATCCCGGCGTCAGCCGCGCGCAAATGGAGCGGGCCTTTCACGACTATCTCGGCATCGATCAGGTCCTCTGGCTCAACCGCGGCGTGGCCGGCGACGACACCCACGGCCATGTCGACGACATCAGCCGCTTCGTCGGCCCCACCACCATCGTCACCGCCGTCGAGCCGGACACAACCGATCCCAACCACGCGCCGCTGGCTGAAAATCTGGCGCGCCTCCAGGCCGCCCGCACTCTCGACGGCAAGCCCTTCACCTTGGTCGAGCTGCCCCTGCCGCGCCCCGTGGTCTTCCGCGGCCAGCGCCTTCCGGCCAGTTACGCCAACTTCTACCTCGCCAACGGCCTGGTTCTTGTCCCCACTTTCCACGACCCCAACGATCGCGTGGCGCTGAACATTCTGGCCGAGGTCTTTCCCGGCCGCGAAGTCATCGGCATCCACTCGGTCGATCTCATCTGGGGCCTGGGCGCTCTGCACTGCATGACCCAGCAGCAGCCCGCCGCCCACCCCGCAGACGAAGACCAGTCTGCGGGGATCCCGTGCGCGCTACCATCAGAAGCATGATCTCCGACCGCGAAGCCATGCAAGCCGCCCTCGCTGAAGCCCGCCTCGCCGCTGAAGCCGGCGAAGTCCCAATCGGCGCGGTCGTGGTGCGCGAAGGGGAGATCGTCGCCCGTGCCCAGAATCGCGTCCTTCGCGACCTCGACCCCACCGCCCACGCCGAGATTGTCGCCCTGCGCGCCGCAGCCTCGGCTCTCGGCAACTACCGGCTCAACGGTTGCACCCTCTATGTCACTCTGGAGCCCTGCGCCATGTGCGCCGGAGCCATGATTCATGCCCGCCTGGACCGCCTGGTCTTCGCCGCCGCCGATCCCAAGGCCGGCGCGGCCGGCTCGGTGCTCGCGGTGATCAACCATCCGCAGCTCAACCATCAGATGCAGGCGGAGCAGGGAATCCTTGCCGATGAATCCGCCGAGTTACTGCGCAGCTTCTTTCGCGAGCGACGCGCTTAACTTCTGGTCAACGCTTTGATCCGCTCCGCCTGTTCAGGCCATTTCTCAACAAACTCCGCATAACTCGCATTGCGATAATCGGCAAAGTCAAACCCCGGCGTCACCGTGCAGCCCAGCAAGGCCACCTTGCCGCCGTCCACCAGCCGCGTCCCTTGCCACACTCCCGCCGGAACCACAAGCTGCACCTGCTGTCCCGCCGCCAAATCCGTCCCAAGAACAAATACCGCCGAGCTTCCATCCGCATACAGTTGCACCATCTCCACCGGATCGCCCAGATAAAAGTGAAAGATCTCGTCGGACGCAAGCACGTGCATCTCGGAGAAGCTGCCCGCCTCGAGCAGATAGTAGATGGCCGTGCCCTGCGCCCGCACCCCGCGCGCCAACTCCACCGTGCCCGTCGAGCTATAGGTGCGGCGAAACCAGCCCCCCTCCACCGGATGCGGTTCCAGATGCAGCAGCGCCTTGATCTCATCGGCGGTCATCATCACAGATGTTACCAGCGCCAACACGATAAAATGGCAGTATGAAGGTGCAAGTCTACACTTCTGCCTGGTGCAGGGATTGCCGGGCGGCCAAGCAGTTTCTTGAATCCCACGGCATCGAGTACACCGAGATCAATGTAGACGTTGACCCCGCCGCATCGGCCGAGGTCATGCGTCATGTGGGCAAGCGCGCCATTCCGCAGCTGGTCATCGACGGCGAGTGGTTTCAGCCCTACCGGCCGGGCTGCGGGCTGCTTTACGACGAGTTGCATCTTCGTTTCGGGATTCCTCGCGTCTAGCGCCGCTTCCCTCGTACAATCAAGAGTTGGCGCAGGCCGCTTCACGCGGTCCTGGCAAGGAGTTCGCCTTTGATCGACCGCTACACTCGCCCGGCAATGGGCCGCATCTGGACGGAAGAAAACAAGTATCGCTGCTGGCTCCAGGTGGAGTCGGCGGCGAGCCGCGTGCTGGCTGAAGACGGCGTCATTCCCGTCGCGGCCGCCGAGGCCATTGCCACCCACGCCAGCGTCTCTGCCGAGCGCGTCGCCGAGATCGAGGCCGAGGTGAAGCACGACGTCATCGCCTTCACCACCGCCGTCGCAGAGTCCCTCAAAGCCCAGGGCCTCGATGCCGAATCCCGCTGGCTCCACTACGGCCTCACTTCAAACGACATCGTCGATACCGCGCAGGCGCTCCAGGTAAAAGAAGCGTCGGCGCAGATCCGCGCCGGCCTGCTTGCGCTCCTGAATGTCCTCAAGCGCCGCGCCTTGGAGTTCAAGCACACGCCCACCATCGGCCGTACCCACGGCATCCACGCCGAGCCCACCACCTTCGGCCTCAAGCTGCTCAACTGGTTCGCCGAGATGGCCCGCAACCTGGCCCGCTTCGACGCCGCCGCCGAAGACATGCGCGTCGGCAAGCTCTCCGGCGCCGTGGGCACTTTTGGTCACCTCAGACCCGAGCATGAAGAAAAAATCTGCGCGCTGCTGGGGCTGAAGCCGGCGCTGGTCGCCACCCAGGTCATTCAGCGCGACCGCCACGCCGCCTACATCTCCACGCTGGCCATCCTCGGCAGCACGCTCGACAAAATCGCCGTCGAGGTCCGCCACCTGCAGCGCACCGAGGTCCGCGAGGCGCAGGAGTACTTCAGCGAAAAGCAGAAGGGCTCTTCCGCCATGCCGCACAAAAAGAACCCCATCACCAGCGAGCAAATCAGCGGCCTCGCCCGCGTCCTCCGCGGCAATGCCCAGGCAGCGTTCGAGAACATCGCCCTCTGGCATGAGCGCGACATCTCCCACTCTTCGGTCGAGCGCGTCATCTTCCCCGACTCGACCATTCTGGCCGACTATCTGCTCGCCAAGACCACCGACCTCATCGACCGCCTCCTCGTCTACCCGGAGCGGATGAAGAAGAACCTCGAAAGCACTGGAGGCCTCATCTTCAGCGGCCAATTGCTCCTCGATCTGGCCGAAGCCGGCATGATGCGCGAAGACGCGTATCGCCTCGTCCAGTCCCATGCCATGCGCGCCTGGAAAGAGGACCTCGTCTTCCGCGACGAAGTAGCGAAAGATGCGTCGATCACCGCGCTGCTGACTCCAGAGAAGCTAGCCAAAACCTTCGATTACACTCGCCAGCTAGGCAACGTGGACGCAATCTTCAGGCGGGTGTTAGGAGAGTAACGAGCCTTTCCGCGCCGTAGGCGCAGCGTATGTTAGCCCCGCGCTTCAGCGTGGGGTAGGGGTCGGAATCGCATTGTAAAATCGGAGTCCCATAGGGACGGTGCAAGATGGCACATACGTACGCAAGCATTTTCATCCATTGTGTCTTCAGCACCAAGGATCGAGTCCCCTGCATCCCGGCAGAACGCGTACCCCAGCTCTATGCCTACCTGTCTGGCATCGCACAGAGCGAGGGTTTCTCCCTCATTGCTGCCGGCGGCACGCCAAATCACATTCATTTGCTCTTTGCCCTGCCGCCGCCATACCCCCTCGCCCGTGCCGTCCAGAAGCTCAAGGGAAGCTCCTCCCGATGGATGGGGCACGACTTCTCCTGGCAGGAAGGTTATGGCGCGTTCAGCGTGAGCCCTTCGCAGATCTCGGTCGTGAAGAGGTACATTCATAGCCAGGAGCAGCATCACCGCAAGCGCAATTTTGAAGAGGAGTTTGTTGGCCTTCTCCGCAACTGCGGAATCGAGTACGACGAACGGTATGTGTTCGGGTGACGCGCCGGGCATCGTCCCTCCGGGACTCGATTCGATTTTGATTGCACCAGACCCCACGCTGAAGCGCGGGGCTAACAAACATTGCGCCTACGGCGCGATTCCTCCAGTCCTTTCAACATTTGCGAGAAACACGAATGGAATGGAAAGAGCTGAAGGCCTGAAAATCTACGCCACAAACAAGCTAGGAACTAGAAGCTAGCAGCTAGGAGCTGCATTTCATGAACCTCACCGTAGCCATCACCGGCGCATCCGGCGCAATCTTCGGCCGCGAGCTTCTCCGCGCCCTCGAGGCCGACGCCCGCGTCGCCCGCGTCCACTTCGTTCCTTCAGAGAACTCCCTCCGCGTCCTGGCCGAAGAACTGAATCTGAAAGGCCGGAACGATCTTCTCAAGAGGCTCCTCGACGCAAAGCCCCAAAAGACACTCCAGCTCTCCGACTCCGACATCGGCGCGTCCATCGCCAGCGGCAGCCATCCCTCCAGCGGCATGATCGTCCTCCCCTGCTCCATGGGCACGCTCGCGGCCATCGCCCTCGGCCTCGCCGATGGGCTCATCGCCCGCGCCGCCGACGTCACCCTCAAGGAGCGCCGCCCGCTGCTTCTGTGCGTGCGCGAGACCCCCTTCAATCGCATCCACCTGCGCAACATGACCCTGGCCGCCGAGGCCGGCGCAACCATCTTCCCCTGCATTCCAGCCTTCTACAACTTGCCCCAAGACTCCACCGAAATGGCGCGCCAGTTCGTCCACCGCGTCCTGGCCCACATCGGCCTGCCCCAGCCCGGCGCCTATGTGTGGAAGCCGGAGGAGTAGGCCATTGCGTCGCTTTCTGCCTCCTTCGTTCTGTTGTGCGTCAGCCGGTCATCGTCTGAATCAGTTGACATGCGCCCCGCCTTCCGTGGATACTGCCTTCAATGCTGAACTCAGAGAAACTCGGAATTGAGGCGATGGCCATGTGTATGTGCATGCCATGCGGGCCTGTCCGTGTGTCTCTGGAGCGGCGAATGCGTTAGACGCAACCGATCTTGAAACCAGGCGGCCCGGGTCCTCACAAAGGATTCGGGCTTTTGCATGTTCGGCGTGAATGCCGCTTCCCCTTACGCGCATCGCAGCCGCAGAGACCACCCGCTAACCTGAACCCGAAGGAGTCCACGATGTCCGAACCGAAGCAGCATCTTGCCACCCTCGCCGTCCACGCCGGCCAGTCGCCCGACCCCGCCACCGGCTCGCGCGCCGTGCCCATCTACCAGACCACGTCGTACCTCTTTCAGGACGCGGACCACGCCGGCCGTCTCTTCGCGCTCAAGGAGTTCGGCAACATCTACACCCGCATCATGAACCCCACCACCGACGTGCTGGAAAAACGGGTTGCGGCGCTGGAAGGTGGAGCCGCGGGCCTTGCCACCGCTTCCGGCCAGGCCGCGGAGACGCTGGTGATCACCACCCTGGCCGCGGCCGGCGATGAGATCGTCTCCACCACCTCGCTCTACGGCGGCACCTACAATCTCTTCCACTACACGCTGCCCCGCCTGGGCATCACCGTCAAATTTGTCGACGCCGACGACTTCGACGGCCTGCGCGCAGCCATCAACGCGAAGACCCGCGCCATCTACACCGAAACCCTGGGCAATCCCAAGCTCGACGTGGTCGATATTGAGAAGCTCGCCGCCATTGCTCATGAAAACGGGCTGCCGCTGGTCATCGACAACACCTCGGCCTCGGCGGCCCTGGTGCGGCCCATCGAGTGGGGCGCCGACATCGTCGTCAACTCGGCCACCAAGTTTCTCGGCGGCCACGGCACCACCATCGGCGGCGTGATCGTCGACGCGGGCAAGTTCGACTGGGCCGCCTCGGGCCGCTTCAAGGACTTCTCCGACCCCGATCCCTCCTACCACGGCCTCTCCTACACCGAGTCCTTCGGCCCTCTGGCCTTCATCCTCAAAGCGCGCGTGCAGGGCCTGCGCGACACCGGCGCGGCCCTCTCCCCGTTTAATGCGTTCCTCCTGCTGCAGGGAATTGAAACGCTGCACCTGCGCCTGGAGCGCCACTCCCAGAATGCGCTGGCCGTGGCCCGCCACCTAGAGCAGCATCCCGGCGTCGCGTGGGTCAACTATCCAGGCCTCGAGTCCAGCCCCTATTTCGCCCGCGCGCAGAAATATCTCCCCAGCGGCCGGGGCGGCCTGCTCACCTTCGGCATCAAGGGCGGCTACGAGGCAGGCAAGAAGCTGATCGACTCCCTGGAACTGTTCTCGCTGGTGGCCAACATCGGCGACGCCAAGTCGCTCGTCATTCACCCCGCGTCCACCACCCACCAGCAACTTTCCGTCGATGAGCAGGCCGGAACCGGCGTCACGCCCGAGCTGGTGCGCCTCTCGGTCGGCATCGAAGACATTCGCGACATCCTCGCCGATCTCGACCAGGCCATCGCCGCGGCCAACGGCCATGCATCCTCAAGCAAAGCGGAGGTGGCGGGTCTTGCTGCACAATGAGTGTTATGAGTGAAGCTCAAACCGGGGCCGGAGCCGCGCCGGCGCGATCCCGCGTGCTGGAGCCAACCTATGAGGGCGACTTCGTCCTCGACCGCCACCTGCTGCTCGAAAGCGGGCGCACCCTGGCCCGCCCCACCCTGCACTACGCGGTGTATGGCCGCCTGAACGCCGCCCGCGACAACGCCGTGCTGGTCTGCCATGCGCTCTCCGGCTCGGCTCTGGTGGGCTCCTGGTGGCCGGAGATCTTCGCCCCCGGCGCGGTCCTCTCCCTCGATCACGACTTCGTGATCTGTATCAACATGCTGGGCTCCTGTTACGGTTCCACCGGGCCCGGCTCGGTCGATCCGGAGACGGGCAAGGTCTACGGTCCCGACTTCCCCCTGGTCTCCATCCGCGACAACGTCCGGGCGCAGGCGCAGTTGCTGGATTCCTTAGGCATCCGGCGCCTGCGTCTGGTCCTGGGCGGCTCCATCGGCGGCATGCAGGCCCTGGAGTGGGCCATCCACGATCCGGAGCGGGTGGAGCGGGCGCTCATTATCGCCGTGGCGCCCCTGTCCGCCATGGGCCTGGCCCTCAACCATCTGCAGCGCCGGGCCATCCAGAACGACCCGGACTGGGCCGGCGGCAATTATCTGCCCCAGCGTCCCCCCCGCCAGGGGCTGGCGCTGGCCCGCCAGATCGGCATGCTCAGCTACAAGTCCGCCGCCCTGTTTGACGAGCGGTTCGCCCGCAATCCCAACCGCAACGGGGAAGATCCCTGGGCCCTCGATCACCAGGGCGGCGGCTTGATCGGCGGACGTTTCGACATTGCCGGCTATCTGGACCACCACGGGCAGCGGTTCATCGGTCGCTTCGATGCCAACTCCTATCTGGCCATCCTGCGCACCATGGATACCTGGGACCCGCTCGCCGGCCACGCCTCACCGGAGGAGGTTTTCGGCCGCATTCGCGCCCGCCTCAGCTTTGTGGGCATCAGTTCCGACTGGCTGTTCCCGCCCGAGTCGGTCCGCGAGTTTGCCCTGACCATTCGCTCCGCCGGCGTCAATGCGGATTACCGCGAGATGTCCAGCTCCCACGGCCATGATGCCTTTCTGGCGGAACAGGCCGAGCTGGTGCGCCTGCTCCAGTAGAAAAATCGCCCGCCGAAACAGTCCCTGGGAACCGTTCCCCGCTTTCCGGCATCAAAATCGATATGCGATGCGATGAAGGGGGAAATCCAAACCTTCGGCTCATGCGCCCGGTTCCGGTCTTCGGTCAGGTCCGCGGGGTGGCGGGCAGCCGGCTCGAAAGGCCGTTTCCGGGCACTGCGGCTCAGCTTCGCCGGCAGTTTTGCCAGGCCCGTTGCATCTTTGATATACAACTGTGCTTGTCACAAGGGACGCGGCTTTCTATAATCCTTCCAATACCGCATTGGAAGCCGTGGTAACGTTTAACCGCCACCCCGGCGCTCAACCGCCAAGCAGAACGGTTGTATATTCCACCCGCGAGTGTGTGAGTTTTGATTCCATTTCGGCATTTCCCAGGAGCACCAAATGAAGAAGATCGTCTTTGCAACTGTGATGGCGTTGGCGAGCATGAGCCTCTGTCCCGCTCCCACGCTGCGCGCACAGGACCAGATCACCATCAAAGATCCGGCCGAGTTCAATGCCTATCAAATGGCAATCACACAGACCGACCCCGCCGCCAAGGCTGAGGCTTTGGAGAGCTTCCTTAAGACCTATCCGCAAAGTGTGGTCAAGCCGTCGGTCCTCGACATGCTCATGGATACCTACCAGGGCCTGCGCCAGCCCGACAAGACGCTGAGTGCGGCCAGCCGCCTGCTCCAGGTGGACCCCAACAACATGAAGGCCCTCTTCATCTCCGTCTATATAAAGAAGGCCCAGTGCGCCAAGACGATTGACCCCAAGACTGGCAAGTCCACCGATCCGCAGACCTGCAACGATGCGGCGGCTTTGGCCACCAAGGGCCTCGCGGTTGCCAAGCCGGCCGACGTCGCCGACGAAGCCTGGAAGCAGCAGACCGGCTTGTCCTATCCGGTCTTTCACTCGGCAATCGCCCTGGACGACGCGGCCTCCAAGCAGGATTTCAAGGCGGCGATCGAAGAGTACAGGGCTTCGCTGATGCTTCTGACCGACGAACAGTCCAAGACCGCCGGCCTCGTCGATATGCTTCAACTTGCCGACGTGTATACCAAGCCAGCGGTACTTGACCTGGAAAAGGCGGTCTGGTTCTACGCCCGCGTCTGGAACTTTGCTCCGCCCGCCTACAAGGCCCAGATCGAGCCCAAGCTCGAGTATTACTACAAGAAGTTTCATGGCGGTCTGGATGGACTGAACGACATCAAGACCCAAGCTGCGGCCACCACCTTTCCCCCCGGAACCTTCGTCATCACCAAGGCCAAGACTCCAGCAGAACAGATTCACGCTCTGCTGACCAGCACGCCTGACCTGAACACCCTCGCTCTGGCCGACAAGGAGACCGTGCTCGCCCTCGGCGCGAAGGAAGATGCCGACAGGCTCTGGGCCCTGATGCAGGGCAAGGCCACCCCCGTCCCCGGAACCGTCATCGCCTCCATGGCCTCCGTGCTCAAGGTGGGCGTGACCGAGGAAGGAAGAACTCCCAGGGAAGGCAAGACCACCGACTTCGTCGTCAATCTGAAGACGCCTGTGGCCTGCAAGGACGTTTCCGCCGTGGGCTCCAATCTCAAGCAGCAGCAGGACTTCATCATGACCAACGGCGTTGCCGCGGACACCGACAAGCTTGGGACCCTCTTCGCCGATGCCGCGCGGATCAAGAAGATTTCGATTGATCCCTCCGCTACCATCATCAAGGTTGCCGTCACCCAGGACGCCAAAACTGAACAGAAGCCCGACTTCATCGTCAATCTGAAGGCCCCGGTATCCTGCGATGACATTCCCGCGGCAGGTTCCGATTTCGGCATCCAGCCCGAAGTCGAGCTGGATGGCAACTACGACACCTACCGGCAGATTCCGGCCACGGCGACCGAGGCGCAGTCGGCTGAAATCGTCCTCTCAAACGGCGTGGTTGTGCCTGCGGCGAAGAAGAAGCCCGCGGCGCCGCGGAAACCGGCCGCCGGCCATCGCCAGCCTCGCTAATCAGGGTTTCTTGGTTTCTTGCCCTGATCCAGGGCGGCGGGCACGAATCGAGCCTGCCGCCTCCAACCCCGTTCCTGGGAGCTTCCGAGGGGCAGCCTGTCACAGGTTGCCCTTTTTGTTTGTGTGCGTTTTAAGCCTCGCTGTTGCCAGTGGTAGTCTGGGGATAATTATGGTGCGTCCCGGCTTGTTCCCCATCGTCATCGCAGCAGCCCTTTCCGCCACGCTCTGCGCTCCGCTACGGGCCCAGACGACGGTGCGGGAGACCTCCGCGGCCCCCGCCAGGGTCCGCCCTGTGCCGCCCCCTGTTGCCCCCATCCCCTTTTCCACGGATGCGCCGAATCGAGAGGCTGTTTCCTCCATCGAGTTCCGCCCCGCCGCCCAGATGGCCGAACGCGACCGCCTCCTGGCCGCCGACGCCGAGTCCTCCATCGCCGAGCACGCCGGATTGAGCGGCGTTGACTTCCAGAAGGGCAAGTGGAGCTACCAGCAACTGGTGTGTCCCGCACTGCCCAACCACCTCTTCCTGCAATACTCGCGGGACAATGGAGCGGGCGACGTCACGGTGTTCTCGGCCTCCATCCCTCGCGGCGCCGAGGGCCGGGTGCGCATCGTTCCCATCCTCCGGCGCGGCTATTCGCTCTTTTCCCCCGCGCCCATCAATGCCCTCACCATCTCAGCCTTCAACCATATCCGGGCCGAAGAGCCGTCTGAGAAGTCCGCGGACTGGATTGGAAACGGCCTCTGTTATGCCGCCCTGGCAGGCGCGCATCCGCGCCTTGCGGCGTTCGATGCGGAGCCCGCAATCCACAAGCCCGTCCCCGCGCTCACAGCCATCATGGTGGTCCTTGTCAAAGGCGGAGAAGTCATCCGGTTTGCCGATGCCGCGGCTACTCCACGGCCCATGGAATGGACCATGACCTTCAACGACAAAGGCAAACTGATCAAAGCGACACATTCGCCCGCGCCCATGCGGACGGCCCGGCCCGTATCACAGAAATCGGCCGTTCTCGAAACCCGTACCGTCCCGCAGGATGCTCAAGAGTAAAGCAAAGCTCGCGCGGAACGCACCCTGATCCACCCTTCAGCCCGGCTCGCTTCGATTCACTCTCCCAGCACGATGCGCTCAATCGCGGTGGCGCGCCCGGTCACCGGATCGCACTCCACAAGCGTCGCGCACATCTTGGGGTTCCCCTTGGCGGCTTCGAATTTGCCCGGCATCCCGGTCATAAACTTGCGCAGCACCAGGTCCTTTTCGACCCCGATCACGCTGTCGTAAGGCCCGCTCATCCCCACGTCGGTCTGGTAGGCGGTTCCGCCCGGCAGCAGGCGCTCGTCGGCCGTCGGAACGTGCGTGTGCGTGCCCAGAACCGCCGTCACCCGCCCATCCAGGTGCCAGCCCATCGCCACCTTCTCGCTGGTCGCCTCGGCGTGAAAATCCACCACAATCACCTTGGCCTTGATCCCGACCAGCAGATCGTTGATGGCGTGAAAGGGATCGTTGGAAGCGTTCATGAAAACCCGCCCCATCAGATCCACCACGGCATACTCCACCCCGCTCCGTGTCGTCCCTTCAAACACCCCGTACCCCGGCAGGCCTGGCTGAAAGTTCACCGGCCGCAACACGCGCCGCGGGCGTTCCTTGCTCTCTTCGGGCACGGAATTCAGATACTCGATCAGCTCGCGCTTGTCCCACACGTGGTTGCCGGTGGTCAGCACGTCCGCCCCCAGGTCAAACAGCTCTTCGGCAATCTGCGGCGTCACGCCAAAGCCGCCCGCCGCATTCTCGGCGTTGATAATGAGCAACTCCACCGCGCGCGCCTCGCACACGTGCCCCAGGTGCTCGCGCACAATCCTGCGTCCCGCGCTCCCAAAGATGTCCCCGACAAAAAGAATATTCAAAAAGCAGCCTCTAGTTCCTAGCCTCTGGCTTCAAGCCCGGACAACGCGTCCTCGGCAAGAGAATGGGTGCCCCCGGTCTCGTCTTTGAGACCGGGGATAGCGCGACTCTCACACAGGGAGTCTTCTATTCACTGGTCTCTGTTCCCTGATCCCTGTTCTCTGATCTCTGATCCCTGCTTCTCATCAGCGGAAACAGAATCACGTCGCGGATCGACTTCGAGCCCGTCAGCAGCATCGTCAGACGGTCCACGCCAATCCCCTCGCCGCCCGTCGGAGGCAGCCCGTAGGCCAGCGCGCGCACGTAGTCCTCGTCCATCTGGTGCGCCTCGTCGTCGCCGCGGTCGCGCTCGCCCAACTGCTGCTTGAATCGCTTCTCCTGCTCGACCGGGTCGTTCAACTCGCTGAAGGCGTTGCCCAGCTCAAAGCCGCCGGCAAAGAACTCGAACCGCTCCACGTGCGCCGCATCGTCGGGCTTGGACTTCGAGAGCGGCGAAACCTCCACCGGGTAGTCGTAAATGATGGTCGGCTGAATCAGGAACGGCTCGACCACCGCTTCAAACAGGTTGTAGATCGATTTGCCCAGCGGAGCGCCCTTCCCCTCTTCCTTGCCCTTCAGCGACTCGTAGTACACCGCGGCCATCGCGTCGTGGATCGTCTTCAACTCGGCCAGTCGCTCCACCGAAATCCGCGCCGTCTCGCCGGCCGCTTTTTCCAGCGAGTCGATCGCCGCGTGCAGCCGCGCCTGCAGCACCGGCGCCGACTCGAAGGCCGCCATCGCCGGCTTGGCCCCCGCTTCCTCCGGCCAGAACTCGCGTATCGCCTCCCGCATCGTCAGCCGCTGCCACTTCGCCAGATCAATTGTGTGCCCGTCGAACTCTACAACCGTAGTGCCGTTCACCTCGCGCGCCACAAACTCGATCAGCTCCTCGGTGATCTGCATCAGGTCGTGATAGTTGGCGTAAGCCTGATAGAACTCCAGCATGGTGAATTCAGGGTTGTGCTGCGTGCTCACGCCCTCGTTGCGGAAGTTGCGGTTGATCTCGTACACGCGATCCAGCCCGCCCACCACCAGCCGCTTCAGATACAGCTCCGGCGCGATGCGCAAAAAAAGATCCAGATCCAGCGCGTTGTGGTGGGTCCTGAAGGGCCGCGCCGCCGCCCCGCCCGCCACCTGCTGCATCATCGGCGTCTCGACTTCCAGGTACCCGCGCTCGTCGAAGAACCGGCGCATCGCCTTCAGCACCCCGGCGCGCTTCACGAACACGGCGCGGCTGTCCAGGTTGGTGAACAGGTCCACATACCGCTGCCGGTAGCGCAGCTCCACATCCGCCAGCCCGTGAAACTTCTCCGGCAGCGAAAGCATGGCCTTGGAAAGAAACGTCAGCCGCTCCACATGCACCGTCAGCTCGCCCGTGCGGGTGCGGAACAGGTAGCCCGAGACGCCGATGTGATCCCCCAGGTCCAGCAGCTTGTACAGCGCGAAGCCCTGCTCCCCCACCGCGTCCAGGCGCACATAAATCTGCAGCCGCTCGCCGCCCTGCTGCAGCGTGGCAAAGCCCGCCTTGCCCTGCGCGCGGATGGCCATGATGCGCCCCGCCACGGCCACCGTCACCCTGTGCGCATCGAACTCTTCGCCCGTCGTCTCGCTCCACGACGCCCGCACCTCGGGCACCGTGTGCGAGGCCGGAAACTGGTTGGGATACGCCGCCTGTCCCAGCTTCTCGATCTCCGCCAGCTTGCCCTTGCGCAGCTCGAACAACCCGCGCTCAAACTCCGGAATCAAACACTCTTGTCTTCCTTTGCGGGAACCGCGTCCCAGCTTCACCTGTCAGTATATCGCCCATTGCGCGGACGGCGATTGGACAGGCTCCAGGATAGGCCGCCCTCTTTGCGGCGGGCGCAACGATCGGTTACAGTGTGGGTTGAAGTTTGGAGGAGAATCCTCGTGAAGCCAAATTTCCCTCTACTCTTTCTTTGCGTCTCCCTTGCCTCTGCGGTTTGCGCTTCGGCCACGGTCCTGCCGGACGCCTGCGGAAACGACGCAGTCAAATTCGATGTCAAAACGCAAAACAATCAGCCCGCGCCTGCCGGACCGGAAGCCGGCAAGGCGCAGATCGTCTTTATCGAAACCCTGGACAGAACCTGGATGTGCCTTGGATGCGGTACTCCCTCAACCCGTTTTGGCATGGATGGTGCTTGGGTTGGAGCCAACCAGGGGAACTCTTACTTTGCTATCGACGTTGCTCCCGGCGAGCATCATCTTTGCGCTGGCTGGCAGTCCGTCTTCGGCCATTTGAAACAGATGGTCGGGCTGGCTTCCTTCACCGCCGAGGCAGGCAAGGTTTATTACTTTGAAGCCAAGACAACCCTCCACGTGCATAACTACGGCGATAACGCTCATGAAACAGATCGCGATCTCGATTTTGTGCAAGTGAACGACGATGAGGGGCACTACCGGGTCAAGGCATCGAAGCTCGCCACATTCACGCCCAAAAGGTAAAACCTCTCTTTCGCATGGAAGGGCGCTCATCGTGTATAACCACGAGGGATGCCCTTCCAACGCCCCATTCCCGACCCCAAGCCGCGCCCCAGGCGCTCCACCGCGCTCGAAAGCCTGGTGCAGGCCGAGAAGCTGATGCAGATCGCCATCCTCCTTCCCTCTGCGGCGTTCATCGGCTGGCTGGCCGGCGCGTGGCTTGACAGCCGTCTCCACCAGTCGTGGATCGGCCCGGTGGGGATCGTCTTCGGCGGCATCGCAGGGTTGGTCCACGTCATCCGCATGGTGATGGCCGCGGGGCGCGATTCCGGCGCCCGGGACCATAATGGAGATGACCACAAAAACGGGAGTCCCGGCGATAAGTCATGACTGAAGAAATTCATCCCCTTGTAGCCCTTACCGATGAGGGCCTTGCGATCCTGCTCAAGCGGGCCATCCGCAACACGCTCGTCCTGGGCCTGGCCCTGGCGCTGGTGCTGCTCATCGCCTCCGGCTGGCGCAACGCGGCCATGATGGCCACCGGAGCCGCGATCTCGGCCGCCAGCATCCTCGAGTGGCAGCGCCTCATCCGCCTCATCAACGCCAAGCTCGACAAGAAAAAGACCCCCCGAAGCGGTCCGCTGGTGGCCGTCTTCTTTGTGCTCAGGCTCACCGTCTTTGCGGCGGTCATTTATGGTAGCCTGAAGTGTTTCCATGGTTCGATGGTGGCGCTTCTTTGCGGCCTTGGACTGGCGGTTGCGGCTATGGCCTGGGAAGCGCTGCGGTTGCTCAAGGATTGAGAGCCCGAGCGGCTTCACGCGGAACCTGACAGGGAAACAGAAAGACTTTATTCTGCATGCCGGATACTCTTGCAATCACGCGCTTGTTGAATCATTGGTTCGGCGCCCTCGCGGCCTGGGCAATGAACGCGGTCGGCGTTCCCGCCCAACCCGCGACCGCCATCAACGACACCTTCGCGCTGGAATTGACGGTGGCCCTCGGCCTCATCGTTTTTTTCCTCATCGTGCGCCTCACTCTGTCGGTTGAGAATCCCAATCCCGCGCAGCAGATCGCCGAGTTGATCCACCAGTTCAGCGGCGGTCAAGGGGAACAGATCATCGGCCACGGGTACGCGCGCTTCCAGGCCTTTACCACTTGCGTCGGTCTCTTTGTCCTGCTCAACAATTGTCTGGGGCTGATTCCCCGCGTCATCACGCCGACCAGCCAGCTGGTGGTGCCCCTGGGCATCGCCGTCCTGACTTTTCTCTATTACAACTTCCATGCCCTTCGCGTGCAGGGCTTCCTGGCCTATATGAAGCACCTTGCCGGCCCGATGTGGTGGCTGGCCCCGCTCCTGTTCCCCATCGAGATCGTTTCTCACTTTGCGCGCGTCATGTCCCTCAGCGTTCGTCTTTACGCCAACATGCTGGCCAGCGACCTGATCACGCTGGTCTTCTTTTCGCTGTTCCCCATCGCCATTCCCGCCGTGTTTCTCGGACTCCATTTCTTCGTTTCAGTCATTCAGGCGTATGTCTTCATGCTCCTGTCGATGATCTATCTCTCCGAGGCGGTCGTGCACGAGCACTAATCGGGTCGGCGTTCCATCTCTCGTCCAGGACGAGCAAAGATTCCGCCGGAGAAAGCTCCCGCTCCGGGTACACGGGAGGCTGCAAGCGTGAGGGGGCCAGCTCGGTGAGCCTCAACCACCCACTGGCAGCCAATTCATAGGGATGCAGGAGAAATATGCAGAAGCTTCAATATATGTTCATGGCCCTGGCGGCTTTATGTTTCGCCATTCCGGCCTTCGCGGATAGCGGCTCGGCTGTTATCAATATGGCGCCCATCGGTGCAGGCATCGGCATGGGCCTGGCTGCCGGCGGATGCGGCATGGGGCAGGGCAAGGCGGTCGGCTCGGCCACTGAAGCACTGGCCCGCAACCCCGGCACCCGCGCCGGAATCCAGATGCTGCTGGTTCTCGGCCTGGCCTTCATCGAGTCCCTCACCCTCTTCACCATGGTCATCGTTTTCGCCAAGATCAAGTAGCACGAGCGGAAGAAACGCAGGCGGCCCCGCCCCCGAGGGTGGGGCTGCGTTGCGTTTGAGGTGGGTCCGACCTACCGGCCGTCTCTTCCGCCGCCGTCTGAATCCGTGCGCAGCATTTGAATGGCCTCCGCGTAGCTCAGCCCCACCGGGAGCGGCGCGAACCGGGTCTCTTCCTGGACGGTATCGAAGGTTCTGGCCTTGAACAGCACCCGCCCGCTCATCGCCATCTGGAAGCGCACGATCCTCCACTGGTGTTCGCCCACGTTGGCCTGTTCGATCACAATCCATCCGCCCTTGTTCAGCCGCCCCAGTATGCCCCACCCAAAGTCCACGTCCTGTTCCAGGTGCCCTTCCAGTCGCGTCACCCGCTTCTGGGCGGAATCGATCCAGATCTCGCCCGTCATCGCGGTCAACACCTGGGATTCCAGATCCGGGGGATTGAAATCCGGGTTCGGCCTGAACGTGAACTTCTCCACCTTTCCCGTGGCGCCCGCGCCCGTGCCCGCATATTGATAAAGGAATGCCTCGGGCAGCGCGCGCAGCACCTTCAGGGCGCGTGCCGTGTCCTCGTCCTCGCTCTGCTTGCGATGCCGCTGCCGGCTGGGGTTGCTCAACAGACCGCTCAGCCGGGCCTGCTCCTTCTGTTCGTCCGCCGCGCTCAGCGGCTTGCCGTTGATCGCCAAAAGGCGGGCCACGGCGCCATCCTTGGTCTCGATAATCTCTTTTGTGGAGCTCAGGCGGGGGCTGGACTTGCGCAGCAGGTAGCGCATCGGATGTTGCGCATCCTGGGCGTTTTGCAATTCAGCGGCAAGCGCCCGCATCACCAGGAAAGCGTCCTGTGTGTCCGCCGCTGCGGCCTGGGACGCCATTGCCAGCGGCGCCAGAAGCAGAAGAGGAAAAAAGCTGCGCACAAGCAATATTCTAGCCGTCATTCGCCTTCCGCGCCGGGTGGACTGGTCCCACCACCTTTAGACGCTTTTGCCTCTTGCTGGTTTCGGGAATTGAAGTCACCCGGCCAACTTGCGTATAGTGCGGTCAGGGCCTCTGTTGTTTTCAGCAGTTACAGCGGCCCGGCACAGAACGAGGATCCGGTCGATTCTCCCGCAGCGCCGGCGCTGCAAGTCGCAGCCGTTTTGAGTCCCTTGGATGATGATCGAATCAACGCTTCGGAGGAAACTGCACTATGGCAACTGAGAATGGTCTCGCCCGGATCGGCAAAACCGTCGTGATCCGCGGCGAAGTGAAGGGTAGTGAAGACTTGGTTGTCGATGGGCATGTGGAGGGAACCATCAGCCTCTCTGAAAGCCGGCTGACCATTGGGCCCAATGCAAACATTGCCGCCGATCTCTCCGCCAAAGACATCCTGATTCTCGGCCACGTCAAGGGCAACATCGTGGCATCAGGGCGCGTGGAGTTGCGTGCCGGCAGCGTGGTCGAGGGCGATGTGCGCGCGCTGCGCCTGGCGGTCGAAGACAATGCGGTCTTCCGCGGCAAGGTCGACCTGACGCAGGGCGCCAAAGGCCCGGAAAGCGCCGCCGGGTCAAACTAAGCCGGCATTTTTCAAAGCGAAACCCGCATGAACAGGGTCTGATCGAGCGCGCGGGCCGGGCTTTTTCACCTGCTGCAACTCACCCGGCGGTCTCGGTCTTCGCTTTGCGGTAATTTCAATTCCACGATAACTTCACGCTGGAGGCAGGTCTGCACGGCGCCGCGCCTGCCCGGCCGCAGGGAGACTTCAGAGTGCTTCGCCGCTGGTTTGAGAAGAAACCCGACAGTGATCCGTCCGCCTCTGCTGCGGGCCTTTCCGGCCCCAGAGTGCCGCGTCACTCCGGCGGATGGGCAGCGCTGCGCAAGCGCCTCCAGGCCGAGCTCGGCCTGCGCGTCATCGATACCGGCTACACCTCGCCCTCCAACATCAACTACCTCACCGGAATCGGCCACAGCATTTTTCTCGCCGACCCGGTCACTGAAGCATGCACCGGCAACTGGGAGACCGGTGTCGACGAGGACGGAAACACCATCTGGAACATCGACGGCTATCTCAGTCATACCCTCGAGTTCTCGGGAAGAACTTTCGATATCGTGCTTCTTTGGACGACGCTCGACTATCTTCCCGAGCCGTTTGTGGCGCCGGTCGTGGAGCGCCTGTTTTCCGCCATGAATCCCGGCGGGCAGGTCCTGGCTTTCTTTCACACCCGTGCCAAGGGCGAAGAGACGGTCCATTGCCGTTTTCACATCACAGAGGGCGACGATGTCGAAATGCAGTTGGCGCAGCCCTTTCCCATACAGCGCGCCTTTACCAACCGCAGCATTCAGAGCCTGTTTTCCGGCTGGTCGGGGTTCCGGCAGTTTCTGGCCAAGGATAGCCTGTCTGAAGTCATCATCACGCGCTGAGCCACGGCAGTTGCCGCGGACCATGACGAGAAACCGAACACTCGGAGGGAATATGAGCTCATTGAAGGGAACGCGCATCACCTGGCTGGGTCATGCAACCGTGCTGGTTCAGACCGCCGGGGGAACCAATCTTCTCATCGATCCGTTCATCGCACAGAATCCAAAATACCCGGCGGGCTTTGTCCTGCCCGAAAAGATCCATTACATCCTGCTCACCCACGGCCACGCGGACCACATTTCAGACGCCGTGCCCGTGGCCGCAAAACACGGCTCGACCGTGGTGGCGATTTACGAGCTTGCGGCCTATGTCGCGGCCCAGGGCGTGGCCCACACCATCGGCATGAACCTCGGCGGAACAGTGCAGTTGCAGGACGTCGCCGCGACCATGGTCGAAGCAAAGCACTCCGCCGCCGCGCAGGACGAGCAGGGAACTCACTATGTCGGAGTCGCGGCTGGCTTCGTTCTCACCATCAAGGACGGCCCGGTGCTCTATCACGCCGGCGATACGGCCGTCTTCAGCGACATGAAACTCATTGCGGAGTTGTATCATCCCGAAGTCGCCATGCTGCCCATCGGAGGCCATTTCACCATGGGACCAAAGGAAGCCGCCTTGGCCGTACGTCTTCTGGGGGCGGATACAATCCTTCCCATCCACTATGGAACCATTCCGCAACTGAAGGGAACGCCGGAGGAGTTGGCCGCGGGGCTCGACGCCGGCGTTCAGGTGGTGCGTTGGGTGCCGGGCCAGGCTATCTAGGGCTCTCGGACCGCTTGCTCTTTTACCAACTCCGCGCCCCCATCCTTTCGCCTTCTTCCTGGCGAAAGGATGGGGCAGCACGAATGCCAAAGGACGAAATCTCGCGGTCGGTGACTTAGCCCCCAAAATATAAGCGCCGCCGCATCGCAAAAAAGGCCGGCGTCCGCGCCGGCCTTTCTCGTTGTCGCGATCCGGTTACTTCCCGGCAGCGGCCTTCTTCTGTTCTGCCCAGCGCCGCTTGACGGCTTCGGCAATGCGCTTCCGCCCTTCCGGCGTAAGATTTCTCTTCTTCTTGCTCTTGGCGACCCTCTTGGCTGCAGGAGCCGGCGCCTTTTTGGCCTTCGTCGCACCGGCTCCCCCGAGCAGGGCGCGCGCCTGTTGCAATTGGGCAATCTCACGGTCAATGTGTGCCAGAATCTCCGAAACTCCCACGGTTCCTCCTCTTGCGTTCGTGCTGATAAGTGGTCCATGCCCCGTGGTGTTCGTGTAACTAAGGGCCCTCGGGCAACCACTCATTCTATGAAACACCATACGCAACTGTAGACTCTTTTACAAACAAAAAATGCATTGTGTTACCGGAAATGGGAAGGTTTGCGTGCAGATGGTAACCAAAGTCTCCGCGCGCGGAGACTTATGATTTGTCGCGTGGAGATACTGGGCAAAACGAGAACGCGTGTAGAAGCCTAATCGGTTCACCCGCACAGTCCATCACTCTCAGGACGCGCCTGCGATCAATTCAGGCGGTGATGAAATACAAGAGAAGTTTGCGCCGATCGTCCTGGATCCCCGGTGCTCAAGAGAAAGCAGCGCACCTGGCCTGGGTGGCGTCCGTATCAATGCATATCTCCCCTTCATCCAATTGCGTCGAAAGACACATACTATAGATTCAGGCGAGGGAATCACCGGCAGGGCAGTATCTTTCGAAACAAAGAGAAAATCTCTGAAATTCCGGCAGCAAGCGGTTTCCGCGCCACACTCCGAAGCATCGACCACGAGACGCCGCCTGCGTTCAGACTCCTCGAGGAGGTTTCGCCGGTGGTTGAGACTGGTCGGCGGGAGGCGTGCCTGTCGAGAGCCCGGATAACTCCTGTCCTCCCAAACGGAGACTGGGCGACTCGGCCGCGCGATAGTTGCGCAGATCCCGAAGGATCTCAACCTTCTCGCGGGCGTACTGGCCAGCCAGGCGCGTCAGCGCATAGGTGATGATGTCGCTGTGGTGCAGGTCCTGCATCGAGGGATCGCGGCGCATGTTCAGCCACAGCCGGTGCACCAGTTGCACGTCATCCGGGCTCAGCGCCGGCGCGTGCGGCCCGATGTAAAACACGCTGGTTTCGCCCGCCGGGCCGATCACATAGAAGTTGAATTGCCGCTTGGGCTCGGGAAGCGCCTCCCAGGCCTGCCCCAGATGGAATGCCTGGTCTTCGCCGGTCATCGAACTGGAGAGACCCGACACCACCGAATCCACCTCCAGCGAGTTGGCCCCCTGCGCCAGCGCCGCAAAAACGTCTCCGGCGGGAACCACCAGAAGCGAAACCCTCTTGCCGAAGCTCTCGGCCACCGAGACCGCCTTGGTAAACAGCATCTGCTCGTGCTCGCTGAAACTTTGCTGCTCGGCGCTCAGATATTCCGGTCCGCCCGCGCCCATCATGCGCACGCTCATCACCACCACATCCCGGTCTTCGGTGCGGGTGCGCGCCAGCACCCACTTCAGCGCCACGGGGTTGGCGGCGTCGTGCATCGTCACCATCACCGCGCCGGGGCGGATGGCCACCGACTCCCTGCTGATCGTGTCCTGGTGCTCCAGTTGGAAATGGTCCTTCATCTGCCGCGCGGTCAGGGCGTGCTTGCGCAGATTCTCCCGTTCCGAGACGCTGAAGATAATGAAAAATGCCGCCGCGAATGCGATCCCGCTCACCGTCGCGATGGACTTGGTGAAGAGATTGACCACGGCCGTCGACAGCAGCACCAGGAAGACCGAAATCAGCCCCACCGGGACCTCGGTCTTGCCGATCATGATGTTGGGAGGAACTTTCCAGCCCCGCTCGCCATGATATTTCCAGCGCAGAACCAGCATGGCCAGGCTGTTGAAAGTGAACGACCAGATCACGCCGAAGGCGTACGCCTCGCCCAGGGTGATGACGTTTCCCCGGGTTACGACGATCGTGAACATTTGCAGACCGAAGACCAGATTGACGATGCGCGAACTGGTGCCGAACTTGGCGTGCGGCTTGCGGAACCAGTCCGTCAGCACGCCGTCCTCGGCCACCCGCATCAGCACCCCGGTCGAGCCGATCATCGACGTATTAATGGCGCCGGAGAGAATCAGAAAGCCGACAAACACCACAAAGATGCGGAAGGCAATGCGCCAGAACATGGGACCGACCATGTACATGGCCAGCCCGGCGATCAGGTTGTCCTGATAAATATGGGTGCGCTGAAAGGTCGGAATCAGCATGGAGGCCAGCAGCGTGGCGCCGCCGGTAAAAACCAGGCTGTAAATCGCGATCACGATCGCCGCGCGCTTCAGATTCTTCAGCTTGGGGTGCTCGATCTCGCGATTGACCTGCGCCAGGCTCTCCTCTCCGCTCATGGCCAGGATGGAGTGCCCGAAGGCCATCAAGATGCCGAACATTCCGAAGATCGGCAGCCCCGATCCCTTCAGAAAGCCCAGCGCATCACTGCTGAAGTGCAGGTTGGCCGGCGTCGGCGGCGGAGGCAGGTGCACACCGCGAACAAATACCGTGTAACCTCCCCACGCGAACAGAATCACCACCATCACTGTGGTGATTTGCATGACGCGCAGAGCCTTGTCGCTGGACTCTTCGATGCCCTTGATGTTCTCCCACCAGTAATAGATCGTCACCGCGGCCGCGAAGACCGCCGAGGTGGAGTTCATATCGAATTGGAACGGATTGCTGTGCGCATCCATCAGCGCCGGCGGGAGCCAGTGGCTGCTGGCCGCCACCGCCAGCAACTCGTTCATCGCGCCGGTAATGTATTGCCCCGCGGAAACACCGGAGATGGGTCCCGTCAGAACGTAGTCGAACATCAGCGCCGAAACGCTCAGCTTGGCGAAGGTGCCGCCCAGGGCCTCTTTCACCACGCGGTAAACGCCTCCGCGCGTGAACATCGAACAGCTCTCGACGTAGACCGCGCGCACCGCAAAACTGAACAGCATGATGCCCAGAATGAACCACGGCGCCGCCGCGCCTACGGCCTGCTCGGCAATGCCGCCGGCATAGAATGCCGATGACCCAAGATCGTTCAGAACAATGGCTGCCGCGCGCCAAAACGAGATGAACGTGAGCATCACGGAGGATGCCACGATGAGGCGGACGCGGTCGGAGGGTGGGGCTACGGTCGTTCTGGTAGATGCCATTCGGGAGGTCCGGTGCGACAGCCGGAAATATACAGTCCAGAGAGCGAAACTTTCGTCCGCTCTGCGCAGAGTCTATTTCTGAATCGCCGGTGAGTCAATCAAAATGGAGAAACCGGCGGTGATTGCAGGGAAGGGCGCGGTCATTCGTCGCCAGCGCCGCCAAACAGCTCTTTCGCGTCCTCGACGAAGCTGATGAGCACCACCACGGCTGAGCCCGCCATGCCCACAAAAAACATGACTTCAAGCAGTCGAATTGCATAATGTGCCAGATGCATATCCAAGATTGTAGCTTGTTTCTTGATTCGGGGCGAAGGGCTTATCCGGGGCCGCCCGGGAATCGGCCTGGCCCTGACCGCCGACCGTTCCGCGCCGGCTCGCGGCACTCGCGCAAAGATGACTGATAAGGGTGACCACTGCCCTCGCGCCGCGTTCTGCTCCCACGCGCCCTATGCGATACACTCGGCCCTGTATGCAACGCCATTCGTGGAAGTTCTGGGCCGCCGCCGCCCTCTCCGCCGCCCTGCTTGAGTTGCCCTTTCCGCTGGCCGGCCCGCATGCCTGCCTGGCGCAGCGTCTTCGCCTGGTTTGGCCTCGTCCCGCTGCTCTGGGCGCTCCTCTCGCCTTGCTCCCCGGACCCCGCCCAACCCCAGCGCCCCCTCCGTCGCGCCTTCCTCCTGGCCTACCTCTGCGGCGTCCTCTGGTACTGCGGCAACTGCTACTGGGTCCGCGACACCATGCTCCGCTACGGCGACATGCCGCCCCTGGCCCCCACCCTGCTGCTGCTCGGATTCAGCCTCGTCCTGGGACTCTACTTCGGCCTCTTCGGACTGGCCGTGATGCTGGTCCGCCGCGCCACCGGCAGCACCCGCCTGGCGCTGGCCGCCGCCCCCGTATTCTGGGCCGCTCTGGAACTGGCCGCCGCCCGCATCACCTCCGTCCCCTGGGATCAGCTCGGCTACTCCCAGGTCGACAACGCCCTCGTCAATCCGCTCGCCCCGTGGACCGGCGTCTACGGCATCAGCTTTCTGCTGGTCGCCGTCAACGCCCTGCTCACGGGCGGCCTCGTGCTTGACCGCCGTTCCTACCGGCGTCTCTCCGGCCTTGCCGGCGTCGTTCTTTTTCTCGCAGGCTGGGCCGGCGTTTTTCTGCCGCCTCCCAAGCCCGCTCCCACGGCCACCGCCGTGCTCATCCAGCCCAATCTCGATGTCGGCGACGACAACACCTGGCAGGCTCCGGACTGGAGCCGCCACATCGCCCAGTTCACCCAGCTCGCCGGGGAGCAATGCAAAAGCTACATCGCCGGAATCCCCCAGACCGGCGCGCCCAGCGGCACAATCCTCTGCCCGCCCCATCCCGAGCCGCCCAGCCTGGTCGTCTGGCCGGAGTCGCCCGCGCCCTTCATCGAGCAGGCCCCGCGCTTTCAGCAGGCCATGATCTCCATCGCCCACGCCACCCAGGCGCCGCTCGTCGTGGGTGCCATCGGCGCCGAGTATTCCAGCGACGACCAGGCCTGGCGCGACTACAACTCCGCAATCATCGTGAGCGCCGACGGCGCGCTCGTCGGCCGCTACGACAAAATTCACCTCGTCCCCTTCGGCGAGTACGTCCCCTTCAAAAATCTGCTCTTTTTTGCACGCAAGCTCACCGGCCGCGTCTCCGAGTTCACCCGCGGCGACCAGCGCAAGGTCTTTCGCCTGAACGGCCATCGCTTCGGCGTCTTCATCTGCTATGAGGCGGTCTTCGCCGACGAAGTCCGCCAGTTTTCCCGCCTCGGCGCCCAGGTGCTCGTCAACGTCAGCGACGACGGCTGGTACGGCGACACCAGCGCCCCCTGGCAGCACCTCAACATGGCCCGCATGCGGGCCATCGAAAACCGCCGCTGGATTCTGCGCGACACCAACAACGGAGTCACCGCCGTCATCGACCCCAACGGACAAGTCCGCCAATCCATCCCCCGCCACCAGGTCGACGCCCTCCCCGCCCAGTTCGCCTTCCGCGACGACATCACCTTCTACTCCGCCCACGGCGACCTGTTCGCCTCGCTCTGTGCCATACTGGCTCTAGGACTGGCCGCATGGGCTGCAGCGAAGAGCCTGCGCGGATCAGTTCCGCAGCAAAAAATTCATGGCAAAGCCAGGCCCTAAGAGCAAAAGATGTCCTTGAACGATCTCGAATTCGCTTATGCTCCCGTCCGCGATCAAGTCCGCGACCTGCGGGAGTATCTTTGACCCGGCTCGCATCCGCAGGGAACTCGCCGACATAGAAACCAAACTGGCCGATCCGGCCCTCTGGAACGATCCCGCCGCCAGCAAGCCGCTCATGCGCGACCGCAAGCGCCTGGAAAAACTTGTGGCCGACGATGAAGAGCTGCTGCGCCGCACCGGCGACATCGAGGCTTACTTCGAGCTGGCCCGCGAGGGCGAAGACGTGCTCGCCGATCTCGAACGCGACATCAAGGCCCTGGCCGCCTTTGCCGAGGAGCTCGAAGCCCGCACCATGCTCTCGGGCGAGGCCGACCCCCTCAACGCCATCGTCACCGTCCACCCCGGCGCCGGCGGCACCGAGAGCCAGGACTGGGCCGAGATGCTCATGCGCATGTATCTGCGCTGGGCCGAGCAGCAGGGATTCAAAACCGAGATCAACGACTATCAGGACGGCGATGAGGCCGGCATCAAGTCCGCCACCTTCACCATCATCGGCGAGTACGCCTTCGGCCAGTTGGCCGGCGAAAGCGGCGTCCATCGCCTCGTCCGCATCTCCCCCTTCGACCAGGCCAAGCGCCGCCACACCTCCTTCGCCTCGGTCTACGTCTCGCCGGAAATCGACGAAACCATCCACGTCGATCTCAAGCTTGAAGACCTGCGCATTGACACTTACCGCTCCGGCGGCAAGGGCGGCCAGCACGTCAACACCACCGACTCGGCCGTCCGCATGACCCACCTGCCCACGAACATCGTCGTGCAGTGCCAGAACGAGCGCTCCCAGCACAAGAACCGCGAGAAGGCCATGAAGATGCTCCGCTCGCGGCTCTACGAGTACGAACTGGAAAAGAAGCGTGCCGTCTCCAGAAAAGTCGAAGACTCCAAGCTCGAAATCAACTTCGGCTCCCAGATCCGCTCCTACGTCCTGCAGCCCTACCGCATCGCCAAGGATCACCGCACCAAGGTCGAAGTCGGCGATGTCGACAAGGTCCTCGACGGCTACCTGGAGCCCTTCCTGCGCGGCTATCTGCTGGCCAAGCGCCGTGGCACCGCCGTGGCCGCCAGCGGCGACGACGATTTGGACGTGTAGGAGAGCCGCATGAGCAACGATCCCGACCTCATCGACAAAATGCTGCGCACCGCCCGCACCGTCGCCGTCGTCGGCATGAGCGACAAGCCCTGGCGCGCCAGCCACAACATCGGCCGTTATCTCGCCGCCAACGGTTATCGCGTCCTCCCGGTGAACCCCGCGCTGAAAGAAGTGCAGGGAATGATCTGCTACCCCGATCTCGACGCCGCCCAAGCCGCCGCGCGCGCGCAGACCGGCGCCGGCATCGACCTCGTCGACGTCTTTCGCGCCTCCGAGTTCGTCCCCGCCATCGTCGACGACGTGATCCGCCCCGACATTCCCTATCTCTGGCTCCAGGATGAAGTGATCCACGAAGAAGCCGTCGCCCGCGCCCGCCATGCCGGCGTCCAATGCGTCCAGAACGACTGCATCTTCCGCCAGCACGCCGCCCGCCCCGAGCTGCTCCCCCGCCCCTGATGCCAAACTCCCTGCGTCCATCCTTCGATACACTGAGTCCAACCTATTAGGAGTCCGCGTCTTCCGCCCATGCGCCTTTCCCGTTTGATCTTCGTGCTCTTGCTCGCTGCCGCGCGCCTCTCCGCGTGGGCAGCCTCCAGTTCCGCGGACGCGCCGCACGTGCATGTCGAGCTGCTGGTTCCGGCGAGCCATCTCTCTCACGGCGATCAATCGAACGATGCCGGCCTCTACTTCAAACTGGAGCCCGGCTGGCACATCTACTGGATGAATCCGGGCGACGCCGGCGAGCCGCCGCGTATTCAGTGGACTTTGCCCGCTGGCGTCACCGCCGGACCCCTGCAGTTTCCCGCGCCCATGCGCCTTCCCCTCGGCCCGCTCATGGATTTCGGCTACGAAAATGAGGTGCTCTTTCCGCTCCAGCTCCACGTCGCGGATAGCGTCCACGCCGGCCCCGTCACGCTGCACGCGAAAGTGAGTTGGCTTGTATGCCAGGCGACCTGCATCCCCGGCAAGGCCGAGCTCGCGCTCACCCGCACCGTCGCCGCCACCGCCGCGCCAGCCCCTGCCAATCCGCTCATCGCAAAGTACCGCGCGCTGTTGCCCAAGCCGCTGCCCGCCGCCGCCAAGGCTGTCTTTGATGCGAATGCGGCAGGTCTTCGACTCCAGGTTGAAACCGGCCGGCAGGAGAAGTCCGCGCTCTTCTTTCCCGCCGCCCCCGACCTCATCGACAATCCCGCGCCGCAACTGCTGACCGTCGCGCCCACGCACTTCATTCTCAATCTGAAGAAGTCGCCCTACTACACCACCGCGCCCACCGTGCTCAACGGTGTGATCGAACTCTCCGGCGGCCGCAATTACGTCATCGCCGCCCGGCCCGGCGCGATCTCTGCTGCCTTCGCAGCGCCCGAACCCGCGTCCGCGGCGCCTCCAGTCGCGCCCTCTTCGGTTCCTGCGCCTTTGCGATCGCTCGGGACAGCTTCAATGCAACACGTGGAGCCCTCCGGCTCGTTTCTCGGTTCCGTGCTTCTCGCCTTCCTCGGCGGCCTGCTGCTCAACCTGATGCCCTGCGTCTTTCCGGTCCTCTTCCTCAAGGGCCTCGCCCTGGTCAACTCCGGGAACCAGCAGCGGCATAAGCTCCGCGCCCATGGATTCGTCTACGCCGCTGGCATCGTCGTTTCCTTCTGGGTGCTGGTCGCCGCGCTGCTCATCCTGCGCGCCGCCGGCTCCACGCTCGGCTGGGGATTCCAGTTCCAATCGCCCGTCTTTCTCGCGCTCATGGCCGGTCTGCTCTTCTTCCTCGGCCTCTCCCTGGCCGGCCAATTCGAAATCGGCCTCACCCTCACCAGCGCCGGCGGTTCGCTGGCCGCCAAACACGGTTACACCGGCAGCTTTTTCACCGGCGTGCTCGCCGTGGTCGTCGCCACTCCCTGCACCGCGCCCTTCATGGGAGCGGCCATCGGCTACGCGCTCAGCGCATCAGCCGCGGTCACCTTTGCCGTCTTCACCGCGCTCGCCCTGGGCCTGGCCGCGCCCTATGTCGCCCTCACCCTGCAACCCGCCTGGACCCGCCTCCTGCCGCGTCCCGGCGTCTGGATGGACGTACTCAAGCAGGCCATCTCGGTTCCCATCTTCCTCACCGTCATCTGGCTCGCATGGGTGATGGCGCAGGCTTACGGGGCCGGTGTTCTGGCTGCATTGCTGGTGGGTTTTCTGTTGCTTGCCATCGCCGGATGGTTCCTCGGCCGCTGGCCGGCAAAGCGATGGGCCACGGTCGTTGCTGCACTGATTCTGCTGGGGGTCATCGCCATCAGCGTAGTTGCGCCCGCCAAACTGGCGATTGCTTCGGAGACCTTGAATCCGCGGGAGAATCGCAGCCAATGGCAGCCCTGGTCCGCCGACGCGGTCAGCAAATATCAGGCCGAGGGCCGCCCCGTCTTCGTCGACTTCACCGCAAGCTGGTGCCTCAGTTGTCAGGTCAACGAGCGCGTCGCCCTCGCGCAGCCCGAGGTTCAGAAGGCCTTCGCCGAGGCCAACGTCGTCCTGCTCCGCGCCGACTGGACCCAGCACGACGACGCCATCACCCAGGCCCTCACCGCCCTCCACCGCAGCGGCGTTCCCGCCTACGCCCTCTACGCTCCGGGCCAGGCCAGCCCCCAGATGCTGCCCGAAGTCCTCACCCCCGGCATCGTGACCGACGCCCTGGCCAAACTCCCGAAGCCGTCCACGCAGGCAATCACCGCAGCGCCAAACCTGCAATAAGACCGCGCAAACCGCCGGCTGTTCGTCTCAATCCGTCGATCCCGTGCGTGCGCCCCGGGAAGGCGCACCCATCCCACGCGAGTCACAGCCTTGACTTATCCCCGCGCTCTGCTCGCCACGCGCCAGCTCTTCTTTCCCGCAATTCGTGCCACTTGTCGCGCCACTCTTCGCCATACCGCCGGCAAACTGTGGTGCCGCAGCAACTCCACATACTGCCAGAACGGCAAGCGCGCCAGCCGCGACCGCAGCGGAACCAATTCGTCCGCCGCCAGAGAGCGCTCCTCAAGAAAAACTCCAATGCGGCGAGTCAGCGCGGATTGATAACTCTTCCACCATTGCACGCACGTCTTCTGAAGCTCGTCGAGTTTCACCGGATCTTTAAGCAGCCGGTCCACCACCCTGCGCGCCTGCGGCCACGAACTGACTGTAGGCAGCGGGTGCTCGCCCAATAAGTGCTTGTAATAATCCAGCGTCAGGCGTCGTTCGACGATGGGAATCGCGCCCAGTTCCAGCGCGTCATAGATGCGGCAACACTCCAGATTCGCATTGCCCATGGCCGCGGGAGAAAAAGCGGATTGCCCCAGTATCTCGAACGTGTCCTGCTGCGGAATTCTCTTCTTCCCGGTGGAGTTGCGATCGAAAAAAGTAATGCCACGAATCGGCGAGGTCGAATAGCAGAGGTGCGGCTCGATGGCCGACATCGCCCGCACCATCTCCGGCCGCGACGAAGTCCCCGCCGAGCCGATGAACGACCACGCATAGCGGCGCTCCGACGCCGCGGCCACGCTCGCCGGAGTCTCCTTGAGATAACTTCCAAGAGGCAGCACCATCACGTGCTTGGGGTTGAACACAGACGACCAGAAGTGGCGAAAGACCCCGCGAAAATGCACATAGCGGTCCACCCCAAGTTCGTAAAACTCATCGCCGATATGCACCAGAAACGCGTTCTTCCCCTGAAATCTCGCATAGTAGGCGGGATCGTTGGCGTACACCCACGCGTCAAACACGATCGCGTTGTCCATCACCACCTGGTGCTTGCCGTCGAAAACATGGTTTGAAATGAAGGGCTCGAAAAGCGTCTTCATGCGATGAAACAACGGCCAATCCCGCCCCTCATCCGCCGACTGCCAGATCGCCGTGAATTTTCCAGTGGATGGCAAAGCGGGTTCCATGGGGATCTCCTGTTGCACAGATCATTCAGGGGCAAACACGACTGCACTCCCCATCATCCGAAGAGTATCACGCACTTCAGATTTCGAACGTCACTTACTCGGACTGAGGATCGCTGCCAGGCTCGCCGGCATTTCTCTCCCGCGCAATCTTGAGCGCGGCCGCAACCGCTTGATCCATGTTGTAGTAGCGATACTGCGCCAGGCGTCCGACGAAAATCGTGTTCTGCTCCAGTTTGGCGGCATCTTCATAGAGCTTGTAGAGAGCCTGGTTTTCAGCGCGCGGCACAGGATAGTACGGGTCGCCGTCGTCTGTGGGGAATTCGCGCACGATGGAAGTTCCGGAGTGTTTCTGCCCGGTGGCGTGCTTGAACTCCGTGATGCGGGTGTAGTCATAATCGTTGGGAAAGTTCAGCGTGCAGACTGGCTGAAGCTGTTCCACGTCGGCAAGGTGCTGGTGCTCAAAGCGCAGGGAGCGATAGGGAAGCTTTCCACAGTGGAATCCAAAATACTCATCGATGGGTCCGGAATAGACGGTCAACTTCGGCTGAATGCGTTGACGGATATCGCTGAACTTGACGCCTAACTCGACATGGATTCTCGGATGGTCGAGGATATTCCTGAACATCTCGGTATAACCGCGCAGCGGCATGGCCTGATAAGTGTCTGTAAAGTAGCGGTCATCGCGATTGGTCCGCACCGGGATCCGCGAGGCCACGCCGGCACTAAGTTCCGATAGGTCCAGGCCCCACTGCTTGCGTGTGTAATTACGGAAGAATTTCTCGCAAAGGTCGCGTCCAACGCTGTTGAGGACGACATCCTCGCTGGTCAGGATAGGCTCGCGCGGTTCGCGCACACGCTCAAAAAACTCGGTAACTCCCCGCTCGTCGAGATCTAGGTTGTAAAGGCGATTGACAGTATCCCTGTTGATAGGAATCGGCAGCCATTGCTCATCGACCCAGGTCAGCACGCGATGCTCGTACGGACGCCACTCGGTGAAGCGGCTCAGGTAATCGAAAACGGCTTTCGAGTTTGTATGAAACAGATGCGGTCCGTAGCGGTGGATCAGAACGCCATGCGCATCGAACTCGTCAAAAGCGTTGCCGCCAATGTGATCGCGCTTGTCGATAACCAGGACATCGCGCCCAGCCGCGGCAAATCGTTCGGCGAGAACGCTGCCTGCGAATCCAGCGCCAACGATCAGGACATCCGTTTGCAAAAATAACTCTCCTTGAAAGTCTCGTGCTTGAGGAGTCCAATCATCCCGATAAGTAGCTTAGTGAGGCGGGCGCTACTTACTTATCTCGTCTCTGCTCGTGAATTCAATCAGAAAGTAGCGTAGTTGCCTGGCAAGGGACCTTATACCTCATGCTTCATGGCGCGATTATAACATCGGCACTGTTCAAGGAACCTGGAATCATGGCCACATTGAGGAAGCGTCGCATGCCTGTTTGTCTCAATGCCGGCACAGCGTCACTGCCTGCCTCGCATCCCCAGGTTCCCAGTCCTACTCTCTGCGTTTGCTTTCGCGAATCCTGCGAATTTCTTCCATGCGCTGGGCCAGAAGTTTTTCCCGGCCTTCCTGCGTGGGCCGGTAGTAACTGCGGCCCTTGAGCGAGTCAGGCAGGCAGTCCATGTCCGCCACGCGGCCCTCTTCGTTGTGCGCGTAGCGGTACCCCCTGCCATACTCCAATTCCTTCATCAGCCTTGTCGGCGCATTGCGCAGATGCAGCGGCACCGGCTCCTGCCGCGTCTGCTCGATCTCCTGCTTCACCGCGCCATAGGCCGTGTACACCGCATTCGACTTGGGCGCCAGCGACAGATAGACCACAGCCTCGGCCAGCGCCAGATCGCCCTCCGGAGAGCCCAGAAACTCCATCGCATCCTTGGCCGAAAGGCACAGGTTCAGCGCTTCCGGTGCAGCCAGGCCGATGTCTTCAACCGCCATGCGCACCACCCGCCGCGCCAGGTAGAGCGGATCCTCGCCGGCCGCGAACATGCGCGCCAGCCAGTAGAGCGCGGCATCCGGATCGCTGTTGCGCACACTCTTGTGCAGCGCGGAGATCAGGTTGTAATGCTCCTCGCCCGACTTGTCGTACAGCAGTACGCGCTGCTGTATGGCTTCCGTGGCCAGCGCGCGATCAATGTGCCGCGTGCCTTCCGCCGCCAGTTGCGCGGCCACTTCCAGCGTGTTATACGCGTTTCGGCAGTCGCCGCTCGAATAACCCGCAATCAGTTCCAGCGCATCGTCATCGACCGTGAGCCCCATCGCACCTAACCCGCGGTCCGCGTCTTCCACGGCGCGCCGCATCAGCGCCACAATCAGTTCCTCGCTCAACGGCTGCAACACATAAACCCGGCAGCGCGACAGCAGCGCCGAAATAATCTCAAACGACGGATTCTCGGTGGTGGCGCCGATCAGGCGAATCGTGCCCCGCTCCACATGCGGCAAAAAAGCGTCCTGCTGCGCCTTGTTGAAGCGGTGAATCTCATCGACGAAGAGGATGGTCCGCGAATGCATCTCCGACGCATGGGCGGCCGCGGCCATCACCTGCTTGATCTCCTTGATCCCGCTCATCACGGCGGAGAACTCAATGAAACTGGCGCGGGTGGTCTCGGCGATGATCTTGGCCAGGGTGGTCTTGCCCGAGCCGGGCGGCCCCCAGAGAATCATCGAGCCCAGTTCGCCCTTACCCTGCCCGTCGCGCTCGATCTGCACCCTCAGCGGCTTGCCCGCACCGACCAGGTGTTCCTGGCCGCTGAACTCCTCCAGGCTGCGCGGACGCATGCGCTCGGCCAGCGGCGCCGTGCGCGGTGTGCCCTGCGGGCCTTCCGGTTCGCCGTCGAACAGGCTCATCGCTTGAGCCCTTGCGCAATCGCCGCCCAGCGCTGCCGCGACGCCTCGTAGAGCAGCACTCCGGCCGCCACCGCGGCGTTCAGGCTCTCCACCGGTCCGGGGCAGGGAATCGTGATTGCGCCGCGGGCGCGGGCAGCCAGTTTCGCCGGCACCCCGCTCCCCTCATTGCCGATCAGCAGCGCAACGGGTACGGCCAGGTCCACTTGATCCGCGGGCGCGGCGCCCCGCAACGCGGTGGAAAAAATCTTCACGCTCGCCTCGCGCAGCCGGGTGAAGCACTCATCCTCGCTGACCGAAAGCAGCGGAACCCGAAAAATGCTGCCCGCCGAAGCGCGCACCGCCTTGGCATTCCACGCGCTCACCGTTCCCGGCAGACTCACAACACCATCGGCTCCAAAAGCCTCGGCGGAGCGCACGATGGTTCCCAGGTTGCCCGGGTCCTGCAGGCCTGCAAGCACGACAACCAATGGGGCAGCTTTGCGATGACCGCCAAGCAGGTGCGCCCAGGTCCAGTCCGGCAGTTCCACCAGGGCCGCAATCGGCTGCGGCGTCTCGGTGGCGAGCGCCGAATTCAAAAGCTCGCGCGGCATCAGCAGCACGTCGGTTTCCGGCGCAAGACCCAGCCCGTCCAGCAGTTGCTCGGCTCCCTGCGCCGCAAACACGCATTCGATGCGCAGCCGCGCGCGCAACGCCTCCGCCAGCAGGTTTGGCCCTTCAATGCCGGCCAATCCTTTCCCCTCGCGGCCGGGGTGGGCCATCGCGCGCCGCAGCTCTTTCAGGCGGCTATTCTGTTTACTCTGTACAATGCGAACAGGCATTTCAAGCGAGCCGTCTCAATCTCTAGAGTTGATTCTATGCCGTTTTGACGCTCCGTCGCCCAGCCGCCGCTTCACTTGCAGCATCAACGGTGCTGTGATAGCTTCCGTCTTTGTGGC
The DNA here is from genome assembly GCA_963716385.1 of uncultured Acidobacteriaceae bacterium. Classification (GTDB taxonomy): domain Bacteria; phylum Acidobacteriota; class Terriglobia; order Terriglobales; family Acidobacteriaceae; genus Telmatobacter. The sequence goes on along the minus strand of OY970305.1, from coordinate 2,606,872 downwards.
GTCTGCAATTCGGGAACCGAGGTAGACCTTCTTGTCCGCGGAAATCTTGCGCGTCCATCCCGACGAACCCCAGCCGGACCGGATCGATTACATTGTCTCCTGTCTGCGCAAAGGCGACGTGGTCGCCCTGCCCACTGACACCTTTTATGGCCTGGCCGTCGACCCGGTGAACCTGCATGCGGTCGAGAGTATCTATCGGATCAAGAGCCGCCAAAAGCACAAGCCCCTCTCCCTGCTGATCTCCAGCCTCGCTCAGGCCTACGAGTTGGCGCGCGACACCGACCCCTTGCTTGACCGGCTGGCCGACCGCTTCTGGCCCGGTCCGCTCACCATCATCGTGCGCGCCGGCACCAAGCTGCCCCTGCGCTCCACCGCCAACACCGGCAACGTGGCGCTGCGCGTGCCCGACGCGGCCATCGCGCGCGCCGTCGTCGAGCGCTTCGGTCTGCCCATCACCGCCACCTCCGCCAACCTGCAGGGCGCCTCGGAATGCACCCATGCCGCCTGCGTCCGCGATCAGCTCGGCGACCGCATCCCGCTCATCGTCGACGGCGGCCCCACCGGCCGCGCGCTGCCCACCACCATCGTCGATCTGTCGCTCGGACCGGGGCGTTGGGAAGTCCTGCGCGAAGGCGCCATTCCCACCCACGAAATCGTCATGGCTCTGCAGCGGTAAGATGTCCGCATGAAGGCGAAGTCCAGGACGAAGCCACGCAACAGGACGAAGCCGCGCAAATGGATCGTTTACTCCATTCTTCTGGCGTTCGTCGCGCTGGCCGCGGGGACCGCCGGCTGGTGCCGCTGGGTCTATGTGCAGATCGAACGCTATGCGGCCCAGGACCAGGCCGCACCCGCCGATGCTATCGCCGTCTTTGGCGCCGCGGAGTACGACGGCCACCCTTCACCGGTCTTCCGCGCACGCCTCGATCACGCGGAAGCGCTCTATGACCGGGGCATCGCGCCCCTCATCATCACCTTGGGCGGCGACGGCGGCGACCAGTATTCCGAGGGAGGCGTGGGCCGCCAGTACCTGATGGGATCCGGCGTTCCCGAATCCGCCATCATCGCCGAAACCCGCAGCCGCAGTACCGCCGAGTCCGCCCGCCGCATCGCCGTCATTGCCCGCGCCAACGGATTCCGCCGCCTGGTCGTCGTCAGCGATGGCACCCACCTGTTTCGCATCCACGCAATCTGCGCCGCCAACGGACTCCATGTACTCACGTCGCCCCGGCCCCGCGTGCCCGTCGAAGGCAGCACCCCGGAGACCGACCGCATCGTCCACGAGATCCTTAGCTACACCGCCTGGCGCCTTCACCTGGAGTGAACAGCCGCCAGCCTACCCCACACCGGCCCGCGCAAGCACCGCCATCATCCCCACCGCAAACCCCGCCGCGCTGGCCGTCGAAAGAAAATTCACTCCGTCGTTGTTCAGCCATCCGCGCCGTTCCAGCGTCGCCCCCAGCAGGCTGTCGAAGAACAAGCCAAACACGCCGCCCGTCCAGCTCACCGCCAGCATCGCCAGTCCGCCGCCCAGCGCCAGCGTCCCCGCAGCGGCCACAATCCCCGCCGCCATCATTCCCGCCAGCGACCCGCCCACACTGATCGCCCCGTCCGTCCCCGGCTCGGCCAGCCGCAGCGTGGTCAGCATCCGCGGCCGGCTGCTCAGCACCTGCCCCAGCTCAGACGAAACCGTGTCTGCCGCGGCTTCGGCCAGCGCCGCCAGTCCCACCGCAAAAAGCGCCGTGGGCGCCTGATCCGCCAGTGCAAGCCACTTCCGCTGCATCAGCCACGACAGCACCAGCCCGTGCGAGACCAGCGCCGCCACGCCCAGGTTCGCCGCTACCTGCGCCGCCGTCCGTCCACTGCGCCGCTCCGCCGTGCCCAGCCGCTCCTTGCGTTCCCGGCCCATCCGCGTGGAAATCGAGGTCAGCACCATCACCGCCAGCACTGGCACCAGCGCGGTCCGCCACGGCGTGTACGGAAGCGTTGCGGTCGAGTACATCAGGCTCGCCGCAATCGCTGCCCCGGCCGCCGCCGCGCCCGCCGTGGCCGAGCGCAGCTTCCAGGCCACCAGCCCCACCACCAGGCTCAGCCCCACGGTCCACTCTGCCACCGCCGTCGCCTGCACCGCCCACCAGTGCGTCTCCAGCACCACGTCGGCCGCCGCAAACGGCATCACCAGCAGAAGCACCAGCTTCGATTGCCACGCCAACTTCATTCGAGTCACGCTTCATCCTACCGTTCCCGCCGCAGGATGGAGATCTGTGGCTACCCGCCTTTTGCGCAAGGAACGCAAAATGGATGGAGTCCCCTGCTTCTGGGTGCGGGAAGCAGGGCAATGGCATGAACAATTTTTGTTGCCGAGCCGGGTCCCTTTCACCTTCTGCGCAGGCTAGTCTCCGTGCGCCTCCCGGCGGGAGGCGGCGAGAGTAGCCCAGGGCGAAGCCCTGGGAATGCGTTTCGGGAGGAAGAACCCGCCCCGGAGGGGCGGATCGAATCATGGGAATGAGCAGGAACGCCGTTCATGCGATGGCTCTGGGACGGGGAGATTTGGTCGGGACAGCTCTAGTGAATCGGTTTACACTGATCTGCGCAGCGCTTTCTTACGCGCTCGGGGTCACAGGGAGCTTCTCATGCATAGGTCCTCATTCGCTCTTGCCGTTTCGTCTGCAATGGTTTTCACCGCCGTCTGCTCCCTGGCGCAGACGCCCGCCCCGCGCCTTGAAATCACGCGCCAGGGCGAATCCATCGTGCTTGAGCCCTACGCGCCCAACATTCTCCGCGTCACCCTCAGCCTGCAGCGGGAAAACGCCGTGGCGCCTCCCGGCTACGGCCTCATCGCCGCGCCCGACGCCGCCGGATGGAGCTCGAGCCAAACCCCGCAGGCCGACCTCTACCAGTCGTCGCGCATCCTTGCCACGGTCGACCGCGAGCCGCCTCCCGGCCCGCCCCCCTTGAAGACCATGAGCGACATCGCCAAGTACTTCAACGGATCCACTCCGGGCGCGCACATCACCTTCCGCACTCCTGAGGGCAACACGCTCCTGGAGCTGACCGGCTGGTCCCAGTCCGTCCCCAACCACAAGGATGGCACCGCCGATCTCGCCCGCGACCGCCGCCCCACCGACCCGCCCTTCTACGTCGTCGGCGCCACCTTTGCCTCGCCCGACGATGAGCACTACTACGGCCTCGGCCAGAATCAGGAAGGCTTTCTCGACCATCGCGGCCATCCCGTCCATTGCTGGGCCAATTACACCGCGCCGGCCGCTCCCAGTTTCTGCGTCCCCTTTCTCGTCACCAACAAGGGCTACGGCCTCCTCTGGGACAACTCCTCCAAAACCACCATCGAGCCCGGCTTTAACGAGCAGACCCGCTGGTCCAGCGAGGTCGGCGACCGGGTCTCCTTCTTCGTGATTGCTGGAAAGACGACAGACGAGATTTACGCCGGCTATCGTCAGCTCACCGGCCCCACGCCGATGCTGCCCAAGGCCGCCTATGGCTACATCCAGTGCAAGCAGCGCTACGCCAGCCAGCAGGAGGTGCTGGACGTGGCCAAGGGCTATCGCGATCGCCATCTCCCCGCCGACGTGCTCGTCGTCGACTGGTTCTACTACACCAAAATGGGCCAGATGGGCTTCGATCCCAGGTACTGGCCCGATCCGGCGGCCATGAACCGGCAGCTCCACGACATGGGCTTTGAAACCATGATCAGCGTCTGGCCGCGCTTTGTGCCCGACGACCGCTTCTATGCCGAGCTGCTCAAAAACGGCTGGTTCATCCATCTCGCCGACGGCGTGCCCATCAACGGCCTGCCCTACGACCGCGCCGGGTCTGACATCGACACCACCAACCCCGAGGCCGCGCAGTGGTACTGGAAGACCATCCGCGACAACATCCTCAGCAAGGGTTTTGATTCCCTGTGGGCCGATGAGACCGAGCCCGACCTGCCCCCCGACGGCGCCTACTTCCACATCGGTCCCGGCACCCGCTTCTTCAACGTCTACCCGCTCTTCCACACCGCGGCCCTCTACGACGGTTTCCGCAAGGACGAGCCCGGCCGCCGCGCCCTCATCCTCTCCCGCGACGCCTTCACCGGCGCCCAGCGCAACGGCGCCATCTTCTGGTCCTCTGACATCTATCCCACCTGGGACACGCTCCAGCGCCAGATCCCCACCGGCCTCGATGTCTCGGCCTCGGGACTCGCCTACTGGTCCAACGACACCGGCGGCTGGCAGTATCTTCCCCCGGTGCACCATCCGGCCCACCCGCCCCTGCTCGACCCCTCCGACGCCCGCGCCAACGTGGGCGGCTACGACGACTACCCCGAGCTCTACACCCGCTGGTTCCAGTACGCCGCCTTCCTGCCCATCTTTCGCACCCACGGCAGCCGCCGCGCCAACGAGGTCTGGTCCTACGGCAAGCAGGCCGAGCCTATCCTCGAGAAGTACCTGCGCCTGCGCTACCAGCTGATGCCCTACATCTACTCGCTGGGCTACAAGACCTGGCTCACCGGTGCGCCCTCCATGCGCGCCCTGTTCATGGATTTTCCCGACGACCCCAAAGTTGCCGACCTGCGCGACGAATACATGTTCGGCCCGGCCTTTCTTGTCGCCCCGGTGACCGAACAGGGCGCAACCAGCCGCAAGGTCTATCTACCCGCCGGCGCCGACTGGTACAACTACTGGACCAACGAGCGCGTGAAGGGCGGCCAGACCCTCACCGTGTCCGCGCCCATTGACACCATCCCGCTCTTCGTCCGCGCCGGCTCTATCCTCCCCCTCGGAGCCCCGGTCGAAAGCACCCACCAGGCGCAGGCCATCGCTAACGTGCGCGTCTACCCCGGCGCCGACGCCGACTTCACGCTCTTCTCCGACGACGGCACAACCTATGCCTACGAGAAAGGCGCGGGCTCCATCACCCGCCTCCACTGGAATGACAAGAAGCAGCAGTTGACCCACGAAGGAGCCCCTGCCTGGAGCGGCCCCGACAGCGCCATCGTGCAAGTCGCCGCGCCTTGACCTCTGGAAGCCCGGCCGGGTGCCCCAGGTCTCGATTCTGAGACCTGGGAAACCTCAGTCCTCGAAGCTGCCCATTTCTCAGCAGCGCAAACCCTTCCTTCCCCGCGTCAATCCAGAGCTTCCACCCCCGCTCTATCCTTCCGCGCGGCCCCCGCGTCTAACCCCCGGTTCGCTGATTTACAATCACCAAGTAAGCAGGAAAGAACTGAATGAGTCTTGTTCCCATGATTTCAGGCCAGACGCGTGTGCGGTTGGTTCAGGCGGGGGCGGCCATCGTGGCTGCCGCCATGGTTGCCGGTTGCGGAAGCGCGTACCGGCCTGTCGTCACGCCCATCAATCCCAACGGCCCGGCCGCGCAGCCGTCGTCCCTGGCGGTGGTCGTTTCCTCGCCTTCGCCCTCCTCCCCGGGCATCGCCACGGTCATTGATTACTCCGGCGACACCATCATGGCGCAGGCGCCCATCGGCCCCGGTCCCACGTCCTTCACCGTCGATGCCAACGGCTCCACCGGCTACACCGTCAACAGCGACGGCACGCTCACCAATTTCCCCGTTTCGACCAGCCTGCAGGCGAAATACATTACCTACACCACCCTGCCCACCACCTCCCAGCCCGTGGGCCTGTTTTCTCCCTTTGCGGGACTTTGGGCCGCCGATCTGGACGGCAATATCGTCGACGTGCTCACCGGAAGTCCCCAGACCTTCCGGCTCGCGATTCCCGTCGCGCCCATCCCCATTGCCGTCGCCGGCGCCACCCAGTCCGGCCAGCGCGACTACGCCATCAGCCAGAACAATTCCTCCACCGCTACGGCCGACATCATCCCCTACGGCCTGGACTGCAACACCGCTGCGTCGGCGGTTTCTCAGAACGGTGAAGCCGACGCCCTGGAGACCGCCAATTACACCGTTTCCGCGCGCATTCCCCTGGGCAAATGCCCCGTCTATGCGATTCCCAGCACCGACGGCAGACGCCTCTTCGTTCTCAACCGGGGAAGCGACACCGTGACGGTCATCAACAGCCAGACCAACACCCTCGACTCCTGCACCCCCTTCGTTGACCAGACCGGCCAGACCGTCACCTGCCACCCCAGCCTGCCGCTCTCGACGACGGCCGGGCTCACCGGGGCCCATGTGCCCGCCGTCGCTGGCCCTGTCTATGCCGAATACAACGCCGTCACCAGCCAGCTCATCGTGGCCGACTATGACGGCGCCGCCATCAGCGTCATCGATGTCAGCCTCGACGAATACGGCAACGACAGCCCCACCTTCGGCACCACCTTCACCATCCCCGTCGGCAATAATCCGGCCAGCGTGACCGCGCTCTACGACGGCAGCCGCGCCTACACCGCCAACCAGGCCGACGGCACCGTGACCATCGTCAACCTGAGCAGCCATACCGTCGAGAAGACTCTGGCCGTCGTCGGCCATCCCCGCACCGTCGTCTCCACTGCCAACTCGCTCTACGGCAAGGTGTATGTGGCATCGCCGGACAGCCCGTACCTGACCATCATCCGCACCGATCAGGACATTGTGGACACCACGGTTCTGGTTCAAGGCAACATTGTCGATGTGCGCGTGAGCAATCAAAACGGCGTCAGCGGCAACGCCAACAACACCAGCCGCCGCCCCGGCGCTGGTCAGCCTTGCTACTTGCCTCCGGCGCTCGAGCCCGCGCCTACAGGCACACAGACCGCGTTGCAAGTCTGCCAGACGCTACCGCAATAGGGAATTATCGAGAGCGGTGAGGATCAAAACAGCCAAGGGAATCTCCCCGCACCTGAGATTCCCTTGGCTGTTTGCATGGCGCAAAGGTCGAGAGGCAAAGTGACAGGCCCGCTAAAGATTCGCGTCGATGTGCTGCTGGTCGAGCGCGGCCTTGCGCCCAGCCGCGAGCGGGCGCGCGCTCTCATCCTTGCCGGCCGCGTGCTGGTGAACGAGCAGAAAATCGAAAAGCCCGGCGTCACCGTCCCCCACGATGCGCCGGTGCGCCTGCTCGGCGACGACATGCCCTATGTAAGTCGCGGCGGCCTCAAACTGGCCGCCGCGCTTGACCGCTGGAAGATCGAACTCGCCGGCCGGGCCTGTCTCGATGTCGGCGCCTCCACCGGCGGCTTCACCGATTGCCTGCTGCAGCACGGCGCCGCCCATGTCACCGCCGTCGATACCGGCTTTGGCCAGATCGCCATGAAGCTGCGCAACGACCCGCGCGTGCGCCTCGTAGAGCGCACCAACGCCCGCTTTCTCGCGCCCCGCGCCCTGGCCGCGCCCGGCAGCCCCGAGTTGACCCTTCTCGTCATGGATGTCTCCTTCATCTCCGCAACCCTGCTCCTGGAGCCGGTGCTGGCTGCCGCTCCCGGTCTCCGCGAAGCCGTCATCCTCGTCAAGCCGCAGTTTGAAGCGGGCCGCGGAAATGTCGGCAAAGGCGGCATCGTGCGCCATCCCGAGGCGCACGCGCTGGCGGTCGAAAGGGTGGCCGAATGCGTCCGCTCGCTCGGCTGGCAAGTCGTCGAGACCATTCCCTCGCCCATCACCGGCGCCGAGGGCAACCGCGAGTTCCTCCTCTACGCCCGCCGGGGAGAGGCTCCGCGGCAGGCTTGAGTCTATTGTCCCGCGCAATCCCCCGAGCCAGGGCTCTTATCCGTTACACTAGGACCGCATGATTCCAGTCGCCATTGTCTGCAAGTCGGAGAAACAGGAACTCGCCCACCTTCTGCCGGAGTTGATTGCCTGGCTGCGCCAGCACGGCTATGCGCCCCTCCTCGATCGCGAGGGCGGTGCCTTCTGCCGGGCCGCTCCCATCGTCGAGCGCGCCGAGATGCCTGCCCACGCTCCCGCCCTGGTCATCGTCCTCGGCGGAGACGGCACGCTGCTCTCGGTCGCCCGCATCTTCGCCGACGCCGGCACGCCCATCCTCGGCGTCAACCTCGGGTCCCTCGGATTCCTCACCGAAATTCGTCTCGCTGGCCTCTACGCAACCCTTGAAGGATGGTGCAGTAATTGCCATTCTCTCGATGCGCGCGCCATGCTCCACGCCGCCGTGTGGCGCGACGGCGCGCTGCTCTCCGCCTTCGAGGCGCTCAACGATGCGGTGGTCTCCAAGGGCGACATCGCAAGGATGGGCGACTTTGCCGTGGAACTGGACGGCAAGAGTGTCGCGCAATTCCGCGCCGACGGCGTCATTGTCTCCACGCCCACCGGCTCCACGGCCTACACCCTGGCCGCCAACGGTCCCATTCTCACCCCCGATGTGGATGCCCTCGTGATCACGCCCATCTGCCCCCATCTGCTCACTTTGCGGCCCATCGTGGTGCGCGGAGACGCCTCGCTGACGGTCCGCGTCGAGGGCCCTCCCAACCAGGCTCTGCTCACCGTGGACGGTCAGAAGGCCGTCGAGTTGCATCCCGGCGACGAGGTCCGCTGCCGGCGCTCCAACTACACCGTCAACCTCGTCCGCCTGAGTGAGAGCGGCTTTTTTGAGGCGCTGCGCAGCAAGCTCAGCTGGGGTGAGCGATAGCCGTTTTCGCCGGATGAAAAATGAAAGCGGATCGGATGCTTACGGCTTGATCTCGTCCAGCAGCACCTTGGCCTTGAGGGCCAGCGTGCGCGCGCCATCCACGTCGCCCGCGTCCATGGCCGTCCTAGCCTGCTTCAGGAACTCCCTGATCTGCGCCGCCGTCTTCTGTTCCTGGCTGCTCAGCGCGCGGTTGATTCCTTTCAATCCGCGATCAATCGCATCGATCGACGCCTCCGTCTGGCGGCGCATATCCGATGGATCTCCCGGTGAAAGCTGCCCGATCGCGCTCACCTCCGGGCTTTCCGCGGCGACCTGCTCAGGAATTTTATTCACCGGCTTCGCACGCCGCACGTGTCGCTTCCCGGCCTCTTCGGTGGGCTTTGCCGGGGGGGTAACGCGCGCCAGAGGCTGGCTGGGAATCGTCGTCGCCGAGGGCGGCAGTTGGGGCGAGACAGGCGCTATCGGCGGACCCTGCGAGACCCGCGGAGCAAGGCGGTAATTCTTCGGCTTGGGCGTCCTGTGCAAGCAGGCCGTCAGCAGCACCAGCGGCAGCAGCCACGCAACGCTCCTGGCAGGCGTCCTCATCCCACAAACCCTTCCGTAGTTTCCATCTGCGCCGGCTGCGGATGCCGGCGTCCCCATTCCGTGGCGGCGAGTGGAATCCGCAGCAGGAACTCCGTGCCACGATCTGGTCTTGATTGTACTTCCACGCTGCCGTGGTGCAACTGCAGAATGCGATAAGTCATCGCCAGCCCAATCCCGCTGCCCCCGCTCTTGGTCGTGAAGTACAAATCGAAAATCTTCTCCCGGATCTCCTCCGGGATCCCGGCCGCCTTCATCGGCAATGCGCAGCACCGCGCTCTTCCGGTCCTCCTCCAGCCTCACCTCCAGCCGGCCGCCTTCCGGCATGGCCTGCGCGCCATTCTGAATCACGTTCAACACCGCCTGCTTCAGCAGATCTGCATCCACATTGGCCATCACCGGACCGGCAGGAAATGAGCTTTCCAGCCGCACATCGCGCGTTGACAGTTCTTCTGAAGCCAAAGCAAGAACGTCTCCGATCACCTGACGCAGATCCTGTTCACGCAGTTGCAATTCCACCGGACGCGAGAAGTCCACCAGCGTCTGCACCACCCGGTCCAGGCGATGAATTTCCGCGTCGATCACCTCCAGGTGACGGGCCGCCGGCGCGTTATCGCCGCCCAGCTTGTTCTTCAACAGCTCCAGGTGGACCACGATCGCGTTGATCGGATTCTTCACCTCGTGACCCACGCCCGAAGTCAATCTTCCGATCGCGGCCATGCGCCGCGAAAGCTCCAGCTCCGACTCAATCTCTTCCACTGACTCCAGATCGTGCAGCGTCACCAGCGCGCCCAGCCCCTGCTGCGTGCGGTCGTCCTGAATAAAGTCCAGCGATGCCTGAATCCGGCGTCCCGTCTCGGTGCGCACCTCCTCCTGCACCAGGTTCACCCCGTTATCGAAGGCCGCGCGCAGCGTCTTGCCCAGCACCGTCGAGGGGTCGAAGATCTCCTGCGCGTGCAGCCCCAGAATGCGGCTCTTTTCCACCGGCAGAAACCGCCGGGCGGCCTCTGAAACCAGCACCGCGCGCCCATCCCCGGTAAACAGCAGAATGCCGTCCTGCAGGTTGCCCAGAAACTGGTCCAGATTCTCCTTCAGCGCGGAAAATACCTCCTCCACGTTGCGAATCCGTTGCCCGATCATCTCGATCTTGGTCGAGACCCGCTCCGCCATGTCCTGTTTCGGCGTCTTCTGCTCTGCGCCCGCCGCCCCGCCCGCCGCTTCGCCCGGCGCCGTCCAGAAGTCCAGTTGCTGGCTGATCTCCTCCAGCGGCTGCAGCGCCAGATTGCTCAGCAGAAAAGCCGCCACCAGCGCCGTGCCCAGCGCAAAGCCCATCAGCGTCAGGGCCTCGGCCAGCCACGGTGCATACACCGCCTGCAGAAGCGTGGTCCGCGCTCCCACGTGCACCGTCGCAAACGGCTCGCCATTTCTTTCCAGAGGCACCACCACGTCGAAAACCCTGGGAGGCCCAAACACCTCCCTCATCAACTGGATCGGATTGGCATTGAGCAGCTGGCTGTAGTCGGCGCGGACAGGAAGCGGCTTGTCCTCGTTGTTGGGGTTGGTGCTCACCAGCGTGCGCGACTGGCTGTCGCCGATGTTAATGTCGTACACCGTCAGCGAGTAACGATTCACCGCGTCCACCACCGCCTGCAGCGCCGCGCTGTTGCGGATCGCCTCCGCGGCCAGATTGCGCAATTCAGCGGGATCGTTGGGATCAACCTTGCGATCCTTCAGCCCGGTCTCCAGCGCCCGCTGCAATGCAAACCGCACCTGGTTGGCCACCATCCGGTTGGCGTCGTACGACTGCTTCACCGCCGCGTTCAGCAACTGGCTCACATACACCAGCGAAAGCAAGCCCGAGATCAGAAACACCAGGCTGGTGATGGCAAGCACGAGTTTGGTCTTCAGTCGCATCGCTCAGGCCGGCAGGTCTTCCTGCGCAAGGCTGTATTCCTTGAGCTTGTTGTGCATCGTCTTCAGGCTGATGCCCAGAATCTCGGCCGCGCGGGTCTTGTTCTGCCCGGTGCTCTCCAGCGTGCGCAAAATCAGCAGCCGCTCCGCCTCGTCCACCGTCATGCCCACGCACAGTTGCACCACGCTCGCGTCCTGCGGCGGCGCGCCCGGCGCCTGCGCCTTGCCAAATCCCGGCGGCAGATGCCCCGCATCCAGCGGCGCCCCGTCGGGACACAGAATCACCGCCCGCTCAATCGTATTCCGCAGCTCCCGCGCGTTGCCCGGCCAACTGTACGCCATCATGCGGTCCAGCATCGACGGCCCCACCCCGGAAACCCGCCGCCCGTGCTTCTGATTCATCTCCCGCACCATCGCGTCGGCCATCACCGGCAGGTCTTCCAGATGCTCACGCAGCGGCGGCATGTGGATATGAAACACATTCAGCCGGTAGTAGAGGTCGCTGCGCAGTTCCCCGCGCGCCACCGCTTCGTCCGGATCGCGATTGGTGGCCGCCAGCACCCGCACATCCACTTCCTGCTCGGTCCGCGCGCCCAGCCGCCGCAGCTTGCGCTCCTCCAGCACGCGCAGCAGCTTGGCCTGCGTGCCCACCGGCATCTCGCCGATCTCGTCCAGCAGCAGCGTGCCCCCCGCGGCCAGCTCAAAGCACCCCGCTCGCCGCTCCACCGCTCCCGTAAACGACCCCTTTTCGTGCCCGAAAAGTTCGCTCTCGATCAGCGTCTCCGGGATCGCCGCGCAGTTCACCGCCACAAACGGCCGCGGCTTGCGCGGACTCAGATCATGCAGCGTCCGCGCCACCATCTCCTTGCCCGTACCGCTTTCGCCGGTGATCAGTACCGACACATTCGACGGCGCAATCTGCTCGATCAGCGAGAAAATCTCCCGCATCGCCTGCGAGCTGCCCACCATCGAGCCCAGAATCCCGCTCTCCCGCAGCCGCCGCCGCGCCACCTCCAGCTCGATCGCGGTATCGCGCTGCCGCGTCGCGTTCGCCAGGATGGCCCGCAGCCGCACCGCGTCCACCGGCTTCTGCAGAAAGTCGTAGGCCCCCAGCTTCATCGCGTCCACGGCCACCTGGATCGAACCCTGCGCCGTCAGCAGCACCACGGCAATATTCGCGCTCACACCCGACCCGTCCTCGGCCAGTTTCGTCAGCAGCCCAATGCCGTCCAGCCGCGGCATCTTCAGGTCCGTCACCACAATCGCAGGGTCCCACGCCAGCGCCTTTTCCCAGCCTTCAATGCCGTCGCGCGCCGTCTCCGTCCGGTAGCCCCACCCGGAGATCAGCTCCGCCAGCCCCATCAGCGCATGGGGTTCGTCTTCCACAATCAGGACCTTCACCGCGTTCTGCATAGCGCCCTTCGATGCAACCAGCTCAGCGAGAGCATTTTCACGGAGAGCGTAAGTTCATGGGTGCCCCACCCTCGCCGCGTTTTTGTTGTTGCGGCCAGGGTGGGATCGCACGCTCTGCCGCAACTTATCTTTCTACCACGCGCAAACGCCCGCCCTAGCCGGCCTTCTCCGTCAGCTCCGCCCAGCGCGCATACAGCCCGTCATTCTCATGCTGCGCCGCGTCCAACTCCAGCAGCGCCGCCTGCAGCGCCGTCGCGTTGGTCGCCACGTCGCCGTGCTCCACCCGCTCGCGCGCCGCCGCCAGCCGCGCGTCTGACTCCTCCACCCGCTCCTCAATCGAAGCGAACTCGCGCGCCTCCATATACGACAGCTTCTTCTTCTGGCTCCCGCCCGATGCCCCGCCGCGCTTTGCCCCAGCCGGCGCGCTCGGCCTGCTCTGCGCCGCCGCATCCTGCTCTTCCAGCCACGTCTCCCACTGCCCATAATCGGCAAACTGCCCCGTGTGCCCCCGCCCGTCCAAACCCACCACCGTCGAAGCCACCCGATTCAGCAGAAACCGGTCGTGCGTCACCAGCACCAGCGCGCCCGGAAAATCCAGCAGATTCTCCTCCAGAATTTCCAGCGTCGGAATGTCCAGATCGTTGGTCGGCTCGTCCAGCAGCAGCACGTCGGCCGGCTCCAGCATCAGCTTCGCAATCAGCACACGCGCCCGCTCCCCGCCGCTCAGATTTCGCACCGGCTGATTCAACTGCTCGCCGCTGAACAGAAACCGCGCCGCCCAGCTGGCCACATGCACCACCCGTCCCTGATGAATCACCGCGTCCCCGTCCGGCGCCAGCGCCCGCCGCAGCGTCAGGCTCTCGTCCAGCTCGCGCATCTGGCTGAAGTACACCAGCCGCAGAGCCTCGGCCCGGCGAATGCTCCCCTCGGCCGGCTCAATCTCGCCCCGCAGCAGCCGCAGCAGCGTCGTCTTCCCGCTCCCATTCGGCCCCACCAGCCCCACCTTCATCCCCGCCGTCAAAATAAAATTCAGCCCGCTGAACAGCCGCCGCGTCTTCTCTCCCATCGCGCCGGCCTCATCCCCGCCCGCCGCCGCCGGCACGTCGCAGCCCACCCCCGCAAACTCCACCAGCCGCTTGGTCTTGCGCTGGCTGGCCTCAAAGTCGATCCCTGCCGAACTCACCGCCGTCCGCGCGTCCATCGCCGCCAGTTGCCCGATCATCGCGTTGGCCGTGTCGATCCGCGCCTTCGATTTCGTCGTCCGCGCCTTCGGTCCCCGCCGCAGCCATTCAATCTCCGTCTTCACCTGGTTGCGCAGGCTCTCCTGCTGCTTGCCCTGCGCCTCCAGATACGCCTGCTTCTCCTCCAGAAACCGGCTGAAGTTGCCCTTCACCCGCAGCAGCCCATCGGCATACACCCGGTTCAGCTCGATAATCTCGCTCGACGTCGATTCCAGAAAATAGCGGTCGTGGCTCACCGTCACCGCCGCAAACGGCGACGACGTCAGCAGCTCCTCCAGCCACTCGATCCCCGCCAGATCCAGATGATTCGTCGGCTCGTCCAGCAGCATCACCTCCGGCTGAATCACCATCGCCTCCGTAATTGCCAGCCGCTTGCGCCACCCGCCCGACAGCGCCGCGGCCTCCGCGTCCAGGTCGGCGAACCCCGCCCGCCCGGTCAGCTCGCGCAGCCGCCCCTCGCGCTCCGACGAGTTCACATGCGCCGCCTCCAGCGCCGCCTCCAGAACCTGGCGCACCGTCAGCCCCGCCGCAAACCGCGAATCCTGCGGCACATACGCCGCCCGCGCCCGCTTGCGCACCGCCACCTCGCCCGCGTCCGGCTCCACCTGCCCCGCAAGAACCGCCAGCAGCGTCGATTTGCCCGCACCGTTCGGCCCGATCAGCCCGATCCGCGCCCCGTCCTCCACCGTCAGCGAGATGTTCTGAAACAGGGGAGTAGCGCCAAACTGCTTGCGGATCGACTGCGCATTGAGAATAGGAGGCATCTCTTCTAAGAATACTGTGTTTTTAGCAATCGCTCCTTGCGCGAGTGTCGTCTTAAAAGTGCGTTGACGCTATTTCTCGGGAAGATTTTCGGGATTTCTCGGAGCAGCATCAAAACCAATAGGACGTTTTGGCTGAGAGGGATCAAGGCGCGGCAGCGTCATCAGGAGAATGCTGATTTGGCTGACGTGTTGAATCAGATTGACTGGCGTTCCATCGTCACAGGTCCCGGCGAACCTCATGAGGGAAGGATTCCAGTCGCCGATATGTTGAAGATGAATCGTTACTGTCTGGCCGAAGGACACCAAACGCAATCCAACCTCGTGCTCATTGTCGAGACCTTGATCATACTCTGCTATCCAAGAGAATAACCGCTTATGAAATTCGCTTGCTAGATTGCCATCGTAGGGCACAATAGGTGGGCGGCTAACGTACTCAAGATTCTTTGCGGCATTCGCCATCAAATCGACACGAGGAATAATCGACTGATCTATGCCAATCTTCGACAAGTAGTCAGATAGAATATTTTCACGGTCTGCCATTAAGATTCCCTCTAAATTGCTCCTATGATTATGCCACCAGATCAAAGCAAATGGCAGCCCCCACTGGAATACGCTCATTCCGCGTTGGCAGGCGTATCGTTAATTTGTGAGCAGATCGAGCCTTAGATGTTCACCGAGAGGAGGAGCAATAAGATGGAGGGGTTTTGGTTAGTCCAATTCCAAGGGGTCCAAGGCTTCGGAGGTGGAGCGGTTACACTCGTTCACGGCAAAGTATTTGGCGGGGACAGTGGCTTCATGTACACCGGCAGCTATACTGATCAGGGCGGCGTCCTGACCGCCAAGATCCATGTAAAACGGTCATTTCCCGGCGCGCAGAGCGTTATGGGGAGAGATCAATTCGACTTGGAACTCACAGGAACGCTGCAGGGGAACGCGATTGATGCGAAGGGGACAATCCCCGGAACTCCTCTTGCATTCCAAGCGAAACTCACAAAACAGGGCGGCATTTAGCCAATCTGGGCGATGAACTCATGCTTCTGTGGGTTCATCGCCTATTTCCGTTACAGGAAAGACAGCGACCGCTTGCCCCTCAGACATGGGGCACGCGCGGGCAAGGTGAGACTACCGCTGCTTCTTCATGTAATCGTTTTTCAGATGCTTCGCGATGGCCTCAGAGAGAGACTGTACTCCCAAGGGACCGCTGTTGCTCTTGCGCACCTGATAGGCCCACACTACTGTGCTGTCCTGCCGTTTCATCAACTGAACTGACACCTCGGAATACCCGTTCATTCCAATGCAATCCAGGAAGAGACACCGTGCCACTTTTCCGGCCCCACTCTCATCCTTCGAATCGACCGGGGCTGCCTTCAGAATGTAGTCGGCCTTGGTTTGGTCCATGGTGACCGCCAGTGGGACATGCTTCTTGAGCATGGCAGCGGTCAATGCGGTCTGAAACCCGCCCTCGGCTGCAATGTAAACAGTGGGCTCGGTGGGTGACTGCGCAAATAGGTTCCCAACTGACAAGAAACCCACGACCATAACCGCGCCAGCTATAGCGAACAAAGAACTACGCATCAGGACTCCTTGGTTGAGATTGATGAGCCATCATACCCCTCATGGCCTAGCCGCATGCCCCAGGTCTCGCCTCTGAGACCTGGGAAACGCAAATCCCCCCGTCCCCGCATTGCGCAAAATTACGCCTCCCCGGCGCACACTAGCAATGGAGCGGAACAGCCAGGCCGAAAATCCAGCCCCCGGCGCCTGGCCCCGAAGTAGTCACTCCCTGATTCCGAGTCACGTTCTCTGCCGGTACTACGCGACCCGATGCGGCCATCGTACAACGGGGCCGTTGAGCCCACCGTGCTGCTGGAGATAGAGAAGCCGGATGCCCACCGCGAAGTGCTGGCAACAGGCCGGAAGCCCAGACGCGGGTTTTCGCCTGACTGCGGGCTGGCAGCTAACGCAAGATGCTCTGGAAGAGCGGTTCTGTGGGAACCCCGGCTTTGGAGACCGGGAAGGGCAGCGGATTCGGTGGCGATTGGCGGGCCGATTGCGGGACGGATTGCGCAGCTAAAAGCAGCGGCTAAGGGAAGAAGATTTCTACGCTCAGAGGGAGACGATTCCCAGCCCTGGAACCATCTGGAAGTGGCGCACGTTGGCGGTCGCAACCCGGTAACCAAGCTCCAGCGCCGTGACGCCGATCAGCAGGTCGGAGAGCGCCACGCGGACGCCCTGGCCGGCGTTCTCGCCGTCGATCTGACCGGCCCTGAGAGCTACCGCAGCCGTCACCGGATGCACCGGCAGGGCGGTTATCAGTTCGTTGAGGAACTGCCGCCGCGTGGCCTTTCTCTCCGGCGTGTTGGCGCGGGCCGCTCCGTGCGCCAGTTCGATCAGCGTAACGACCGAGACGGCCACATCCTCGCCGGCGGCGTGGACGGCGATTTCGGCAAGAGCCTGCCGGGCGTTCCGGCCTTGGCGCTCTGCCGCGATCAGCACACTGGAGTCGAGGATCAGACCCACGGTGTTAGTCCCATGCCGGAGGATCCAGCGCTTCGCGATGAGCGGCGATTGCTGCCGCAACATCGCTGGCGAAGTCCTCGTCGATGGTTGCCGTCGAGTCGGCGGGCAACAGGGCGATACACTCCTCGATGGAGCGGCGCGGCGGAGCCGCCATGCGGAGAACCGCCGCCGGAGATGTGCCGCTCTCGATGACGATCTCCGCGCCAAGGCGGACATGGGCCAGCAGACCGGCCAGGTCGCGGACGGCGTCGGCTTCCGAGATGTGGATCGTTGCCATACTCACGATGATACCTCGATTTCTGATTTTTTTGCTTAGCTGCTAAAAAGCAGCAGCCGCGCGCCCCCGCTCCCGCCTTCGCGACCTGGGAAACGCAAATCCCCCTCCCCGCATTGCGCAAAATTACGCCTCCCCGGCGCACACTAGCAATGGAGAGCAACCGCGCAGCCGCCCCCACTCCCCAGCGTCCGCCATGTCCCCGCCCCGCACCCCCCGGAAGGCACCCCCCCCTACCCCCCTTATTTATTTTCAAAATCCCGTGGTTAATTAAATAGACAACAGGACCTCGATGAATAAGTCACTGAAACAAAAGAACAAACGCCCCACCCGACCGGCTCGCCGCCCGTCCCCGCCATCCCAGAATATGAGACCCACGCCCGCCCACATCGGAGGCCTGCGAGCCCCGCGGTTCCCCGCAGCCCGCCTTCAGTCCCCCCGGAAAGCATCCCTTGCCACTGCGCCCGCCGCCCCCATGCGCCTATACTCTCCTCTGTCAATTTTTTTCAGGGAGCAAGCTCATGTCATCCTCCGCCGTCGCCTTTGCCCGCCAGAATTACCCCCGCTTTCTCGAGGAACTGAAGTCCCTCCTGCGCATCCCCTCCGTCTCCACCCTGCCCGAGCACAAAGCCGATTGCCGCCGCGCCGCCCAGATGCTGGCCGACGAGTTCAAGCGCATCGGCATGGAAAACGTCCGCCTCATCGAGGTTGAAAACGGCCACCCGCTGGTCTACGCCGACTGGCTCCACGCCCCCGGTAAACCCACCGTCCTCGTCTACGGCCACTACGATGTCCAGCCCCCCGATCCGCTCGACGAATGGCTCTCCCCGCCCTTCGAGCCCACCGTGCGCGACGGCAACATCTATGCCCGCGGCGCCGTCGACGACAAAGGCCAGGTCTGGGCCCAGGTCAAAGCCCTCGAGTCGCTGCTCGCCGCCAACAAGTCGCTGCCTCTCAACGTGCGCGTCCTGATGGAGGGCGAAGAGGAAGTCGGAGGGGAGGGAATCGCGAGCTATGTCGCCTCCAAACCGGCCGACCTGAAGGCCGATTTCGCCCTCGTCTCTGACACCGAGCTCTTCGCCCCCGGACTGCCCACGCTCTGCGTCGGCCTGCGCGGCATGATCTACACCGAAATCGAGGTTCGCGGCGCCCGCACCGACCTCCACTCCGGCATGTACGGCGGCGTCGCCCCCAATCCCTTTGTCGCCCTCGCCCAGATGCTCGCCAGGCTCAAGGACGAAGACGGCCGCATCCTCATCCCCGGCTTCTACGACGGCATCATCCCTCCCAGCCCCGAGGAGCTGGCCGCCTGGCGCAGCCTGCCCTTCGACGAAGAGCACTACCGCGTCGCCGAGGTGGGCGCGCGCCAACTCGTCGGCGAGCCCGGCTACAGCGTGCTCGAGCGCACCTGGGCCCGCCCCTCGCTCGATGTCCACGGCATCCCCGGCGGCTTCACCGGCGCCGGAGCCAAGACCGTCATTCCCGCCAAGGCCCTCGCCAAAGTCTCCATGCGCCTGGTCCCCGGCATGACCCCCGCCAAGGCCTTCGCCCAATACAAAACCTATGTCGACCAGATCGCCCCCGCCGGCGTCGATGTCGAGGTCCGCCTGATTCACTCCGGCGACCCCTGCCTGATCCCCGTCGACAATCCCTACATCCAGGCCGCCACCCGCGCCCTCCATGAGGTCTGGGGCAAAGATACGGTCTTCATCCGCTCCGGCGGCTCCATCCCCATCGTGGGCGACTTTGCCCGCCACCTCGGCCTGCCCAGCGTCATGATGGGCTTCGGCCTGCCCGACGACAATCTCCACGCCCCCAACGAAAAATTTCACCTCAAGAACTTCGAGCTGGGCATCGAGTCTCTGATTCGCTTCCTGGAGGAGGCAGGCCGTTGAGCTTTGCGGAAGGCGGCTCGGAACTTGATGCCGCCGGATTCGTCCTGGCCGGCGGCCAATCCAGCCGCATGGGCGCCGACAAGGCCCTGCTGGAGCTGGCCGGCCAGCCGCTTGTCGCCCGCGCCCTCGGCGTCCTGAGAGAAGCCGGCTTGCCGGCCTCGATTGCCGGCGCCCTCTCGCCCCTCGCCGCCTACGCACCCGTGGTCCACGACGCGCAGCCCGGCCTCGGACCGCTCGCCGGAGTCTGCGCCGCCCTGGCCTCCACGTCCGCCCGCCACGCCGTCTTCCTGCCCCTTGATCTGCCCCTTCTGCCCACGTCCCTGCTCGTGTTTCTGCTCCACCACGCGCGCATCACCGGCGCGGCTGTCACCCTTGCCTCGGTCAACGGCTTCGCGCAAACCTTTCCGTCAGTCGTCGATCGTGCGGCGCTGCCCGCGCTCCAAGCTGCGCTCAACCAGGGCCGAGGCGGCTGTTTTTCCGCCTTCAAGGCCGCTGCGGGTCAGTTGGGCCGGCCCTTCAGCGTCCTCCCCGTCGAGCACCTGGTGCAGCCCGGCCAGATCGCCCATCCCGACGGCCTGCCGCCCGCGCTCTGGTTTCTCAACCTCAACACTCCTGAAGCCCTGCAACGCGCCCAATACCTCCTCGCCGCCGCGCATCGCGTAAGCTGATCTCAAGGCGATGTCGGACTCTGCTTCCAATCCGGAACTCCCCGCGATGCTTCCCGAAGGCTTTGAGCAGCAGCCGCCGCAGACCGCGCAGCCTGCTGCAGAGCCCCAGGTCCCCATGATCTCCTTCAGTCACGTCTCCATCTGGTTTGACGAACGGAAGGTTCTCGATGACGTGAGCTTCACGGTCGACCGCGGCCAGACCCTCTGCATCCTTGGCCGCAGCGGCGTGGGAAAATCCGTGGCCCTGCGCATCCTCATGGGCTTTCTCAAGCCCCAAGTGGGCTCCATCCGCGTCGACGGCGAGGAGATTAATGGCCTCACGGAAGAGGGCATGCAGGCCGTTCGCAAGCGCATCACCATGGTCTTCCAGAACGGCGCGCTGTTCGACTCGCTCACCGTCCGCGAAAACGTCGCCTTCCCCCTGCGCGAACGCGGCGGCCTCGACGAGGAGCAGGTGCAGCAGATCGTAGAGCGGCTCATCGGCATGGTCGGTGCCGACGACGTGCAAGACGAATTACCGGCCAGCCTCTCTACCGGACGCCGCCGCGCCGTGGCCATTGCGCGCGCTCTTGCGGCCCAGCCTGAAGTGGTCCTCTACGACGAGCCGACCACCATGGTCGATCCGATCATCGCCCGCCGCCTCGGCACCCTCATTCAGCGGCTCAAGCGCCAGGTGGGATTCACCAGCATCGTAGTCACCCACGACATGCGCTTTGCCGAGCGGCTTGCCGATAACGTACTCTTCCTCCACGAGGGGCGCGCCAGCTTCTTCGGCCCCCTTGCGGCCTTTCTGGCTTCTTCCGACACACATATTCGGCAATTTCTGACGCTGGATGCATACTTGTTACCAACGGCGTGAGGAGTTAATGAATCGGTAACCAGTATTTGCCAATTTTTCGCTTGCCAATCCTTCCGAGTTCGGCCACCCTTAGAAGGTAGGTTGCAGCCCGGCTTGGAGGGAAGCTTGGCATCCTGAAGGGTTTCCGGCAAGTTAATCCTCGGCATTGAACACGCCGAGACCGGGTTCTGCGTTGTATGATTGCAATGTTCCACAACGTTGATCTTGCCTCATGTGGTTGAAGGAGCACCCGAAATCAAGGTAGCTACCTTAGTTGGTCGGCCTGAATTACCATGGGCCGTTTGCGCTTGAAGTATGCCGGAAGCATCATGCTCTGAACACTGAGTTATCCGGCACTGGCAGCCAGCCTCGCGGATGCGCGGCGGATGTCTCATTGGATTGGAAATTTCCGGCGCAGTTCACCGTGGACGATACTGATTTTGGGACAGAACGGTGTCTGCAACCCATGGCAGCTATAACGCTTCAAAACCAGCAGAAGCTCTAGAAGGCCGCCCTAGGCGGCAATGTGCTGTTTGCTCGATTCACTCGAGGAAAAGCCCTTTACTCTTTCCCTGGAGTTTTTCGAAATTTTGAGGTCTGCGTAACGCATATGGCGACAACGGATTTCTGGCAAAGAGTCACCGCCTCGGTCTCCTCGCCCTCTGAATGGGCGGGAGAAGCGGCAGGGAGTCCCCCCCGCAGCGCTCAAGGCAACGCAAGACTTTGGATGGCGGTGGATGTGCTGACGGTGATCCTGTTGGCCGTCCTTGTCACCACATATGAGCTGCACACCGGGCCGGTCGCCAGCGCCAGAAGGTTATACAGCGGCAAGCTGTTTTATGGCCTGTCGATGGAGATCCTGCTGGCCCTTCTCTGCGGATTTGTCATCTCGCTCCTCATCATCAGCCGCCGGCTCCACTTGTACTCCCGCACCCGATTGACGGGTTTTCTCCATGAGCAGCGCCTCAGCGTCCAGGCCTGCTTTACCGCGGGGCTCCTGCTCACCGGCACGCTCTATCTCATCCATGGCGAGGTCATCTCCCGCCGCATCGTGCTCATCACCCTGGGCATGGTCACCGTCGCGCTGAGTCTGCGGAGGCTCATCTATCGCATCGTGCTCCACCGCAGGTTCGACCGCGGCCTCGATACGCGCAATGTGGTGATTGTGGGAACCGGACCCGAGGCCCACGCCCTGCGCCATCACCTGGAGAGCATTCGCCATCTCGGATTCACCTTCAAGGGGTTCATTGAGCTGCCCGGCAACGGCTCCCCCCTGGCCTCCAACTCCAGCGACGTGGTTGGCACGCTCGATACTCTCTTTCAGCACGCCCGCAAGCAATTTGTGGATGAGATTTTCTTCACCGCCCCCTGCGATCAGGCCATCGTGCAGGACGTGCTGGAGAAGGCCCGCACTCATGGCGTTGACCTGCGGCTGGTCCCCGACATGTACGGCGGCCTGGCCTGGAACTGCTCCATCGAGTACATCGGCCAGTTCCCCACCATTCCGCTGCACTGCGGCCGCGTTCCCGAAGTTGGCATGGCGCTGAAGCGCGTCTTTGACGTTCTGTTCTCCAGCCTCGTCCTGCTCCTTCTTTCGCCGCTCCTGCTGGCCATCGCCATCGCCATCAAGCTGAACTCGCCCGGCCCGGTCTTCTATGCCTCTGAGCGCATCGGCAAGAAGGGCCGCGTCTTCCACTGCCTCAAGTTCCGCACCATGGTCCGTGACGCGGAAAAACGCCGCGCCGACATCATGCACATGAACGAGCGCGATGGCGTCCTTTTCAAAATCACAAACGATCCGCGCGTCACGAAACTGGGCCGATTCCTGCGCAAGTATTCGCTCGACGAGCTGCCCCAGTTCTTCAATGTTCTGCACGGCGACATGAGCGTGGTCGGTCCGCGTCCTCCCATCGCCAGCGAAGTGAAGGAGTACAAGCTCAGCCACCTGCGCCGTCTCGATGTGATGCCCGGCATCACCGGCCTCTGGCAGGTGCAGGCCCGCCAGGATCCATCGTTTGACAGCTATGTCTCGCTGGATGTGACTTACATCGAGAAATGGAGCATCTGGCTGGATGTGAAAATCCTCGTGCGGACCATCGGCGTGGTTTTTTCCGGCACCGGCACCTGAAGATGTTTCAAGCCAACGCCTTTTCAGGGCCGCTCCAGTCGGGGCGGCCCTTGCCTTTGTGGGATTAAACTGGACAGGTGAAGATCGCACTGGCCCAGATCAATCCCACCGTCGGGGATTTCACCGGGAATCTTGAAAAAATCGTCGCCGCCAGCCGCCGCGCCGCCGCCCAGGGCGCACGGCTCACCGTCTTCTCTGAGCTTGCCATCTGCGGCTATCCTCCGGCCGACTTCCTTGAGAAGCCAGGTTTTCTGGCCCGCTGCCGGACCGCCGTCGATGAACTCGTCATGGCGACCAGCGGCCTTTCCACCGCCGTGCTCGTGGGTGTAGCCCTGCCCGCGCCGCCCGAGGCGGGCAAGCCGGCCGTCAACGCCGCCGTTCTGCTCGATGGAGGCCGCCTGCTGCTCCAACAGAACAAGCGCCTTCTCCCTTTTTACGATGTCTTTGACGAGCAGCGGTATTTCTCTGCGTCCCGGCCTCAGCAGGTGGTCGAGCTGGACGGGGTTCGCCTCGCCATCACCATCTGCGAAGACGCCTGGAACGACAAGAATTTCTGGCCCCGCCGCCTCTACTCCGTCGACCCCGTCGAGGAGCTCATGCGCCAGAGCCCCGCCCTTCACATCAATCTGTCCTCATCGCCTTTCTGGCACTCCAAGCGCGAGATTCGCCTCCAGATGCTGGCTGCCATCGCGCGGCGCGACGGCGTGCCCGTCCTGATGTGCAATCAGGTGGGAGGCGACGACAGTCTCATCTTCGACGGCTCTTCGCTGGCTCTCGACGCGCGCGGCGAACTCATCGCCCAGGCAGCCTCGTTCGACGAGGATCTGGTCCTGGTCGATCCATTCGCCGCAGCCCCGATTCCGGCTCCGCGCGAGGATGACACCGAGGCGGCGTATCGCGCGCTGGTCCTCGGAACCCGCGATTACGTGCGCAAATGCGGCTTTCGCAAGGTCCTCGTCGGCCTCAGCGGCGGCATCGATTCGGCGCTCGTCGCCGCCATCGCCGCCGAGGCCCTGGGCCCGGAAAACGTCATCGGCGTCGGCATGCCCAGCCCCTATTCCTCCGCGGGCTCCATCGACGACAGCCGCCGGCTGGCCGCCAACCTCGGCATCCGCTTCGAGATCATTGCCATCAGTGGCCTCTTCCAGGAGTACACGCGCGCTCTCGACCCTCTGTTCGCCGGTCTCAAGCCCGACACCACGGAAGAAAATATCCAGTCCCGCATCCGCGGCAACCTGCTCATGGCGCTTTCCAACAAGTTCTCGGCACTGGTGCTCACCACCGGCAACAAGTCGGAGATGGCCGTCGGCTACTGCACCCTCTACGGCGACATGGTCGGCGCGCTGGCGGTGATCGGCGACCTGGTCAAGACCCGCGTCTACGCCGTCTCCCGCTGGCTCAATCGCGAGCGCGAGGTGATTCCTCATTCGATCCTCGAAAAACCGCCCTCCGCCGAGCTGCGCCCCGGCCAAAAGGACACTGACTCGCTCCCGCCCTACGACGTGCTCGACCCCATCATCGAGGCCTACGTGGAGCGTTATGAGACTCCCGAGCGCATTGCCCAGGCACACGGTTTTCCTCTCGAACTCGTCCAACATGTGGTGCGTCTTGTGGAGCGCTCCGAGTACAAGCGCCAGCAGGCTGCTCCGGTGTTGAAGGTCACTTCCAAGTCGTTCGGCATGGGCCGCCGATTTCCCATTGCCGTCAAGGTTCAGGTGTAAGCTAAAAGCTGGGGCGTGCCCGCCTCTGGAGGAGATTCAGCTTGATTCGTTCGTTTTCTCGCCTTGCCGGCGCCATCGCGCTGGCCGTTTTGTCCCTGTCCATGGTCACCGCTTCAGCCCAGCAGCAGGTGCCTGCCGCGCCCGCGCAGGAGTCTGCCGCGCCTGCTCCGGCCGCCGCCCCGGTGTTTCCCAAGCCCGATCCCGAGTTTTTCACTGCCTCGGCGCCCACCAAAGAGGTCATCAACGCCTTCCTTCAAACCAGTTGGGGCTACGATGACAGCCGCGTCTGGCAGATTCAGGCCATCCTGAAGACGCCGGTCGAGGGCATCAGCAAGGTCGTCATTCTCATCGCCGACAAGAACGGCAAGCAGAAGCCCGCCGCCCTGCAGTTTTTTGCCTTGCCCGACGGCAAGCACATCGTCGCCGGCGACGAAATTCTCTCCTTCGGTGAGCACCCCTACGCGGATTATCGGGCTCAGCTGCAGCAGAGCGCCGACGGCCCCTATCGCGGCGCCGCCGCCAAGGACCTCGAACTCGTGGAGTTTACCGACTTCGAGTGCCCGCACTGCAAGGAAGCGGAGGCCACCATGGACAAGCTCGCCGTCGATTTCCCCAAGGCCCGCATCGTCTTCCAGAACTATCCCCTGGCGCGAATCCATCCCGCCGCTGTAGTCGCTGCGAGCTACGGAGATTGCGTCAACAAGATGGGCGGCAGCAGCGCCTTCTTCCAGTTTGCCTCGGCCGTCTTTGAGGCTCAGGAAGGCCTTGCCACGCACGATGGCGCTACGCTCACCCTGAACAGCGCCGTCACCAAGGCCGGCCTCGATCCGGCCAAGGTTGCGGCCTGCGCGGCCACGCCCGAAATCGGCGCGCAGGTTGTTGCCTCGGTCAAGCTGGCCCAGTCTCTCAACATCAACCAGACGCCGACCCTGATGGTCAATGGCCGCCAGGTGCCCATCGGCGGCGTGCCTTACGAGACCATCAAGAAGATTGTTGAGTACCAGGCCAAGCTGGACGGCGTGACCCTGTAACGCAGTTCCGTTCAAGCCGGAAAGATCGAGAGCCCCCCATCAAGACCGCGTACCCGCCGCCGGGTATTCGATCACGATGGGGGGCTTTTGCTGTGAAGAGGGCCCTGCGGTTGTTCACCGGTTCCGCTACTGTGCGCTCATGTTTTGCTCCACGCGCATCATCGCCGAGCGGCCTGCCGCCTGCGGCCCGCGAATCACGTGGGGCGAGATGATAATCAGCAGAGTGGCAAAGTCCTTCTGCGTTGCCTTGCCGGTCAGGTTGTTCAGGCCCGGAATCTCGGTGATGCCGGGCGTGCCGCTCAGCGCGCGGCTCTCCTGCTCATCCAGCTCGCTTGCCACCACCACGGCCGCGCCCTCTTTCAGCGTCACCACCCCGGAATAGTTGCGATTGTTCAGCACTGGAACCCCGTTCAGCGAGGTGCCGGCCAGCGCGGTGATCTTCATGTCCATCGTCAGTGCGACGTCGCCGTTGCGCATCACATTCGGCGTCGCCTTCAGCGTCAGCCCCAGGTCCTGGTACTCCACCTGCGGGATCTGCGTCGCGGCTCCCGCCAGCGACGAGATCAGCGAGGAAAGGCTGCTCGAACTGCCGGCGCTCGTGAGTCCGGGAATGTTGACGCTGCTGGACGACAGGCCCGAGAAGGATGAGGTCATGATGGGGTAGCGCATGCCGGTGCGCAGCGTGCCTTCCTCGCCATCGCCCAGCCGCAATTGAATCTGGTCCAGCTCGCGTGAGTCGGAGGAGTTCAGGCTCAGGTTGAGTGTCGCCGGACCCGGCGAAAGGCCGGACAACGTGAGTCCGCCGCCGAACAGCGCGATGCCGTTCGAGAAGATGGAACTGGTCACCTGGCCCGATGCCAGCAGAATGCCCAGGATCGCCAAAGTATCGCCCGGAGCCGCCAGCCCTGATGAAATGATCTGCTGCACCAGGCCCTGGTTGGCATTCAGGATGGCCTGCTCCTCGGCATACACATTGAAGGCCGTCATCTGCTGCGGCAACTGGGCGCCGGTGTTCCGCTGACTGGTGTGCGCAAGCTGAATCATCCGCACCTCAAGCAGAACCTGACTGCGCCCATCCAGCAGCTCGCGCAACGTGGCGTTGAAGGCATCCAGCGTGCGCGCCGGCGCGCGGATCGTCAGCGTCCCGAGACTCGTCGAAACGACTGCCCGCTGCGCTTCGAAGACATTCTTTGCCAGATTGCCCACGTCCGTCAGTTCCGCCGCCGTCAGCCCCGACAAATAGATCGTCTCCATCTCCTCGCGCACAAACTGCTGGCGCTCGGCGCGCGCGTCCTTGGCCACCAGCACGCGATGCGCGTCCAGCGGAACCCAGAACGAATCCGTCACCATGCCCAGTATCCGCGCGGCCTGTTCGAACTTCGCATCGTCAAGGTCCAGCCGCACCGGCGCCGAGGGAATGCTGGAGTCCACGGTCGCTTCAATTCCGTAGGCCTTGAAGACATTCTGAATCAACTGCCGCCGGTCCATGCGCATATGAAAGCTGTGCAGGCCCGCGGGCGGCGTCAGCACCGGGGCTGCTCCCAAATTGCTCGCGGCCTCTTCGTAGAGAGGCTTTGACGGTTCACTGAACGCGTCGCCGGCCAGCTCTCCCAAGTGCTGCGCCACCACCGCATTGCCGGGGTCAAGCTCCAGAGCCTGCTGCAGGGCCGCGCGCGCCGCTCCCGCATCGCCTCGCAGGCGAGCTTTGGCCGCGGTCTGAATCAACGCGGTCACCGCATGACTGCGCGCCACTTTTGCAGCCAGCGCGTAGTCCGGGTTCGCCGGATCCCACACCGCGGCTTGCTCATAATCGCGCAGCGCCTCGTCAAATTGCTCCTTCTCAAACAGCTTGCTGGCTTCAAGAAAAAGTTTTGCCGCGCGCCGCCGGTCCTTGCCGCTCGCGGCTTTCGTGTGTTCCGGGCGCGATGGCGTCTCGGCCGGCTTGGCGTTCTGGTCCGCGCCTGTGCTGCGCGAGGCATCTTCCGGGCTGCGCGCCGAGGCAGGCGCCAGTTGCGCCGCAGCCGTGCCCGTCGCCAGTCCCGCCAGCAGGGCTGCCAGCCACACGCTTCGCCGCATGCGTCGTCCCTTCATGACGTTTCCCGCGTAGCCGCAAGCAAGTCGGCCAGTGAAGTCGTGCAGACCTCCGGCTCGTGTGCGAGCAGCGCTTCAAACGAGTAGTGGCCCGTGGCCACGGCAATCGCAGGCAGCCCGTTGGCGCGCGCAGCCTCCAGATCTCGCGGTGTGTCGCCCACCACGCAGACCCGCGCAGCGGCCCCAGCCAGGTCGCGCGCCTTGCGCGCCGCGAAGCCGATCAGCTCCGTGCGAACAGGGAAGCGATCGCTGAAGCCTCCGAAGCGAAACCACTCGCGCAGCCCCGCTTCCTCAATCTTGATCCAGCCGATCATCTCCAGATTACCTGTCGCCACACCCAGCAGTGCACCGCGCCGCGCCAGGTGGCTCAAGGCTTCCTTCACTCCCGGCATCAGCACCAGATCCAGTTCTTCCCGCCGCGACGCAACCTCGTCGCCCATGGCCTCCAGGATGGCCGCGATCTGCGGCTCAAGATCATCGGCGGAGATACCTGCCAGCCTGCATGCCTCGCGCACGATTGCGGTATCCGTGTTGCCATGCACCACGACGCCCGCAAGCGTGACCTCGCATCCGGTCACACGCTTCACGCTGGACGCGACAGAATCAAAATGTATCCGGTCGCGGCTGCGCAGAAGCGTGCCGTCGATATCGAACAGATAGGCATCCTGGCGATCCCAGGCGAACCCATGCTCAATGGCAATGCGGGCTTCGTTTCTTGGTTGGGTTGTCTGCATGCCTTGGAAGATCGTCAGCCCTGGCGAAAGCCCTGGCGGATTGCTCCATACACAGGACGTTCGCTACGGGGCGGGCGCTTGAGCGCCGCGCGCACCTCCGCAAGGTTCAGGCCCAGCTCCGCCATTGTCCGGCTCAGCGTGTTGCGGTGCATGCCCAGTTCCTCGGCCGCCTTGCACTGGTTCCCCCGGTGTGCCACCAGAACCTCGCGCAGATACTGCCTCTTGAACTCGCGCACTGCATCCTCATACCGCGTGCCGCTGGAATGCATCTGTGTCACTAGGTTGTCCAGTTCTCGTCTCACGTCATCCCCTTGCTCTAGTAGATTGCCATATCGGGCCATGTAAAATCCCGCCAAAGAATCATGCGCCGCGCTTGCCGGGGTGCATCCACACCGGCGACGCCTTTTCCAGGGTATCCAACTCCCGCCTCACGCGCTCGGCCAGACTCCCCGGGCTGATGTGCGTGCTCAGATGGCAGGCCCCAAAAAAATACTTTGGCAGCCTTGATTCGGTCAGCCATTGACTCTGAGGGAAAAAGGCCAGCGTCACAAGGATGCAGACTGTCACCAGCAGCGCGCCCTGGAACAGGCCGAAGACCGCCCCCGCCAGCCTGTCCAGGCAGCCCAGGCCGATCTTGTGGACCGCCTTGGAGAGAATCGAGCCCACCACGCCGCACAGCACCATCACCGCAATCGCAATCAGCAGAAATGCAACCGCGCTGGCGACGTGCTCCACGCGCACCAGCGGCTTGAGCCATGCCGCAATGCGGCCATAATTCCACGCCGCCAGCACCAGCCCCAGCAGCAGGCCCCCCAGCGAGAACACCGAGCGCAGTAAGCCCTGCGTCAGACCGCTCACCACGGCTCCGGCCAGGATCACCACGATGATCCAATCCGCCAATGTCACAGTTGCCCCGCCTTCTTCCGCTACAGTTCCAGGTCTCGCCCAGTCAGCCGGCGAAACGCCTCAAGATATTTGGACAGCGTGCGCTCCACCACCTCGTCGGGCAGGCTGGGCGCGGGCGCCTGTTTGTTCCAGTGGATGCTCTCGAGATAATCGCGCACGAATTGCTTGTCGAAGGAAGGCTGCGGGCCGCCCGGCTTCCAGGCCGCCCCCTCCCAGAAACGCGAGGAGTCCGGCGTCAACACCTCATCGGCAAGAATAATCCCCTCCGCCGTGGCGCCGAACTCAAATTTTGTGTCCGCCACAATCAACCCGCGCGATTCCGCATGCGCCGCCGCCCGCCGGTAAATCGCCAGCGTCAGCCGCCGCAGTTCGGCGGCAACGTCCGCGCCCAACAGCTTCTCCGCTGCCGCAAACGAGATGTTCTCATCGTGCGCCCCGTCCTGGCTCTTCGTGGCCGGAGTAAACACCGGCTCCGGCAGCCTTGATCCGTCCTGCAAACCCGCGGGCAGCGCAATCCCGCACACCGTCCCGCTGGCCTGATATTCCTTCCAGCCCGAACCGGCCAGATACCCCCGCGCCACGCATTCCACCGGAAACATCCGCGCCCGCTTCACCAGCATCGACCGGCCTTCCAGCTGATCCGCGTAACGATGCAGCGCGACCGGATAGGCGGAAACCCTGGCCGTCAGCAGATGATTGGGAACAATATCCGACAACAGGTCAAACCAGAACAGAGAGATCTGCGTCAGGATCTTTCCCTTGCCCGGAATGCCCGTGCCCAGAACGTGATCGAAGGCCGAAATGCGGTCGGTCGCAACCAGCAGCAGCGCATCGTCCACGGCGTACAGATCGCGCACCTTGCCCCGCCCCAGCAGGGGCGTTGCGCCCAGATTCGTTGTCAACAGAGCTGTCATGGAAGGGCCCTACCTCGGCTGGAACTGAATCTCCGATTCTCCGGCGCGAGCCACGGTTTGTCAATGCGCGAGGAATGCCACAATCCGCTCACAAGAGTAAAAAGTCAGGCTGCGAAAAGAACGAACAAACCATTGTGATGGCCGTCACGGAATGCGCTTTCAGGATCGGCGACACTCCAGTTGTCAACATGGTTCGGGGGGCGAGCAAGTGAAGCCCTCTTTGAGCTGGGCGACACGAGGCAGCAGTGGAAAGGGGAAGCCGCGGCTAGCTTCGTTTGTATAGGGATCACCAGTAGCCGCACGCTACCGACCTCCAGCGTCGGCTACTGGTCCCCATCATTTAACTTGTGAGACACAAGCGCCTTCGAGGAGAAGAACTCCTGCGAAGGCGATTTTTCTGCGCCCTCTTCCCGCCCCGTCACAGAAAGCCCAGCCGCCAGGCCGAGTCACGAAGCCGAGTCAAAAATCCATGCCCCGTGCCTGCCGCCCTTACGCCGTGGCCCGCTGCTGCTCGTGCCCGCCCAGCCGCACGCTCACCACCTTCGACACTCCCGGCTCCTGCATCGTCACGCCGTAGATCATGTCGGCCGAATGCATCATGCGCTTGGAGTGCGTCACCAGCAGGAACTGCGTCTCCTTGCTCAGCGAGTGCAGCAGCTCCGCCAGCCGCCCCACGTTGGTCTCGTCCAGCGCCGCGTCCACCTCGTCCAGCACGCAGAAGGGGCTGGGCTGAAACTGAAAGATCCCCATCAGCAGCGCCAGCGCGGTCAGCGCCTTTTCCCCGCCCGACAGCAGCAGCACATTCTGCAGCTTCTTGCCCGGCGGCGAAACCACGATCTCCAGTCCGCTCTCCGCCTGGTTCTCCGCGTCGGTCAGCCGCAGGAACGCCTGCCCGCCGTGGAAGAGCCGCGTGAAAACCTGCCCGAAGTTCTCGTTGATCCGGGCGAACGCCTCGTCGAACTTGGTGCGCGAAATCTGATCGATCTCCTTGATCGTCTCCTGCGTGTTCTCGATCGACTCCATCAAATCCCTGCGCTGCGTCTCCAGAAATCCGTGCCGGTCCGCCGTCTCCTTGTACTCGTCCAGCGCCATCATGTTCACCGGGCCCATCTGCTCCATGCGCTGGCGCAGCGCGCGGCAGGTCTCCTCCTCGGCGGCCAGTTCCTCCCCGGCCAGGCGCGCAATCTCCGCGTCCACGCGCAAGGCGGCCGCTTCGGTGTTGACCTCCGTCAGGCAACTCGCTTCCAGATACTCCAGGTCCGAGCGCAGCTTGGCCACTTCGCTGGCGCGCCCGGCCCGGTCCTCGCGCAACTGATCCAGCGCCGCGCGCGCGGTCTTCAGTTGCGTCTCCATGGCCGCCAGTTGCTGGCGCAAAGCCATTGCCTGCGAGGCCACGGTCTGCGCCTGGGCCAGGGCCTCGGCGCGCAGGGCCGTCAGCTCCTGCGCGCGCCTTGCCAGTTCGGCGCTTTCGCCGATGCGCTGGGCGCGTTCCGCTTCGGCCGCGGCGCCCTGCTGCTCGATAGCCAGCACGCGGCGCTCCAGGTCGGCGTGCAGCCGGTCGATGCGCTGGAATGCGGCCTCCGCCCCGCGCCGCCGCTCCTCCAGCCCCGCCAGCTCCGCCGTCACCTGCGCGGCCTCCTGCTGCAGGCCCTCCCGCTTCTGCCGCAGCGTGGCCAGCTCCGCCTGCTGCTCTTCCAGCGCCGCCTCGGCGGCCGCGTGCTCGGCCTCCAGGCGCACCGCCTCCTCGCGCTTCTGCTCGATCACCCCGTGCTTGGCTTCGCGCGCATCTTTGTTCCGCGCGGCCTGCAAGGTCCACTCCTGCAGCCGCCGCTCAATGCGCTGCGCCTCGGCTTCCATCTGCTTCAGCGCCGCTCCCTGGTCCGCGGTGTCGCGTTCGGCCAGGCGCCGCTCCTCGCTCCGGGCTTCCAGTTGCGCCGCCAGCTCTTCGATGGTTCGGGCCAGACCCGCCGCTTCCATCTCCGCCTGCGTCAGGCTCTTCTCCAAACCCGCCAGCCGGCCGTCGATCTCGCGCAACTCGCGCTTCAGCGCCAGGGGGCCCGCGCTGGCCGGTTTGCCTCCGGTCACTGTGGCGTTGTGAAAGCACTCGCCCTCCGCAGTGAGGAAGAACGCGTGGCTGTGCTGGTTGGCCAGCCGTTGCGCCTCCACTGCGCTCTCCACAAGATACCCATCCCGCAGCTTGGGCAGAATCGACTCCAGCGACCGCCCAAACCCGTTCAGCACGCGGATGCTCTCCTTGAGCGGCGTCAGGCCGGACCCGCGGATCGAGCTCTCCTGCGCCTCCCCGCCTCCCGTTGCGGCCGTTTCCGGGTGGATCAGGAATGTGGCCCGCCCATCCACGCCCGACTTCAGCAGCCGCACGCCCTCTTCGGCCACCATCCAGCTCTCCACCACCACATAATTCAGCTCATCCCGCAAAAACTCGTCCACCACGCCTTCGTGCGTGCCGCTCACCTCGATGAAATCCGCCAGCGTGCCCACCGGAGCCATGCCCTGCCCCAGCGCGCCCGGCTTCAGCAGCTGCCGCACCGTGTCGGTCGAGTAGCTATGGTCGCGAATCAGCGCCTCCAGCGAGTTGCGCCGTCCAGCCGCCGTGGCGTGCGCGCTGCGCAGTTGGTTGGCCTGCGCCCGCAGGGCGTCTTCCTCCGCGCGGCGGGCCTGCAGGCCCTCGCGCAGCGCCGCAATTTCTCCCTCCAGCCGGCTCAGCGTCTCGGCCGCCGACTCGAAGCGCAGCCTGGCCTGACCGCTCTGCGCGCCCAGGTTCTCCAGCTCGTGACCCGCCTGCCGCACTTCGGCTTCCAGCCGCTCTGCCTCGCGCTCCAGCGCGGCCAGGCTCTCTTCGGCCTGCGCCGTGCTCTGGCGCGCGTTGCCTGCCAGAGAAAGCACGTGCATGGCGTGGCGGCGATTGGATTCCATCTGCCGCTCCGCAGTGAAAACCTCTTCGGCCGCCGTGCGCGCCTCCTGCTGGCGCGTCTCCACCTTCTGCCTGAAAGCCTTGGCCTCGCTCGCCGCCGTCTCCAGAAAACTATGCTGCTGGGTCCGCTCTTCCGCAATCCCGCTCAACTGCGTCCGCGTCTGCTCCAGCTCGCCCGCCGCCGCCGCCAGCCGCGACTCCAGTTCGCTCACCCGCTCCACGTTGCTGCGTTCCCGCGCCGCCGCCCGCTCCAGCTCCAGGGCCGCGCTGTTGGCCCGGCTCTGCGCCTCCTGCCCTTCGCGGTCCAGCTCGTAGCCGCGCTCGGTCAGCGCGTGCTGGCTGGCCTCCAAGGCCTCAATCTCCGCCGCCCCGCCGTGGATCCGCTCCGTCAGCCCCGCAATCTCCTGGTCCAGCCGCGCCTGCTGCGCATCCATCTGCGCCATCCGGCTGGCCAGCACCACGCGCAGCCGCCCGCGCAGCTCGTCCCGCACCGCCGCAAACCGCTCCGCCTTCGACGCCTGCCGCTTCAGGCTGTTCATCTGCCGCGTGACTTCCTCAAAAATATCGTCCACGCGGGCCAGGTTCTGCTTGGCGCTCTCCAGGCGCAGCTCCGCCAGCCGCTTCTTGGTCTTGAAGCGCGTAATCCCCGCCGCTTCCTCGATAATCGCCCGCCGGTCGTGCGGCTTCGAGCTCAGCAGTTGACCGATCCGCTCCTGCCCGATAATCGCGTAGCTCTCCGGCCCCAGCCCCGTGCCCATGAAGATGTCCTGAATGTCGCGCAGCCGGCACAGCTTCCCGTTCAGTAGGTACTCGCTCTCCCCGGTGCGGAACAGCCGCCGCGTGATGACAATCTCGCCCTTCTGCGGCGTGCGCTGAAACTTCCGCCGGCGAATCTTCAGCACCACCGCCTGCGGTCCCTCATTGGTCGCGGCCAGCTGCGGCTCGTCCGGCTCATCCTCGCCGATCACCTGGCCCGGCTGCTCGTTCGCAATGATCTCTTCGGCCTCGGCGGCCATCCGCCGGCGCACTTCGTCCTCGTCCCAGTCGGCCGGCCCGTCGTGGTCCACCACCACCTCCGGCTCCACCGGCACCGGGCCCTCGTAGGCCTCCGGATCCACCATCGTCACCGTGACCTCGGCCATCCCCAGAGCCTTGCGTTCCCGTGTCCCGGCAAAAATCACGTCCTGCATGTGCGTGCCGCGCAGGGTCTTGGCGCTCTGCTCGCCCAGCACCCAGCTCACCCCGTCCAGGATGTTGGACTTGCCGCACCCGTTCGGCCCAACCACCACGGCGATGCCCGTTCCCGGCACTGTCAGTTCCGTGCGGTCGCAGAAGCTCTTAAAGCCGAGTATGTGGATCTTCTTCAGTTTCAGCATCTTCACTCCGGGTTCATCAGGTACTGCGCGGCCATGTCGTTCCCGCTGCCGCAAAAGCCTCCTGCCACGGCCCTCGCAACCCAGACATTGCCCCTCGATTACAGACTCTAAGCAGCCCGGAAGGCAGGGTCAACGCCCGCAAAAGGTGTTCTTGTGGATAAGGGGGGCCGGAATTCGTCTTCTTCAGGAATCCCCCGAGATTTCCGCGTTTTCCCCGAGTTTTTACGTAATTCTTCCCATTTTTCCACAACCTGAAGACGCACCGCGAATCAGGTCCGCTCGATTGCCGTGCCCACCGCCTTGCGAATCACTTTCTCCAGCGCCCGCAGCGCCTGCGGCCGGGGAAACCCGGGCCGGCTGGCCAGCCGGATGGTCCGCGAAGAGCGCCCCGTCAGCGGCCGCAGCGCAATCCCGCGCTGTCCCAGCCAGTCCGCCGCCAGCGCCGGAATCAGCGTCGCTCCGTAGCCGGCCGCAACCAGGTTCACCAGCGTCTCCAGCGTCGCCGCCTGCATCGATCCCTGAAACCCGCTTCGCGGCCCGTGTTTCGTTCCGCAGGCCGCCAGCGCCTGGTTGGCCAGGCAATGACCCTCGGCCAGCACCAGCATTTCTTCGCTGAGCGCCTCCTCACTCACGGCCGCGGCTCCAGCCAGCCGGTGCGTGAGGGGCAGGGCAGCCAGCAGCGGCTCCTCAAACAACGCAATCTCGGTAATCTCCGGCGCATCGGTGGCCGTCGCCAGCAGCACCGCATCCAGCCGGTGATTGCGCAGCGCGTCGATCAGCGCCCGCGTCTGGTCCTCCCATAGCTCGATCACCATCCCCGGGTACGCCTGCCGCAGCGGCTTCAAAATCAGCGGCATCAGGTACGGAGCCAGCGTGGGAATCACGCCCAGCTTCAGCGGCCCCACCAGCGGGTCGCGCGCTGCCCGGGCCACGGCCTCCATCTGCCCGGCTTCATGCAGGGCGCGCTGTGCGTGGACCAGAATCCGGCTCCCCACCGGCGTTATTTCCACGCGCTTGTTGGTCCGCTCCAGCAGCGTCACGCCCAGCTCATCTTCCAGCTTGCGAATCTGGCTGCTCAGCGTCGGCTGACTCACATTGCACGCCTCCGCCGCCCGGCCAAAATGCCGGTGCTCGGCCAGCGCCACCAGATAACGAAGTTCCTGTAGATTCATCTTCCGTCCTGAATGCTGCCTGACAGCATCATAGATCAAGTGAATCGTCATCGTAGAAACAATTGATTTTACATATCGTTACAGGCAGGCTAGCGTAAAGAAGCGGGCGTATGATTGCACCGGACAATTCCCATGTGCCCCGCAAATCGGATACCGAAGACCTACGTTGAGACAGAAGATTCACACGGATCATTCACACGGAAATCAAGGAGATGCACCCATGTCTGAACGCCGGACAACGACCGGGTGGCGCTCCAAAGGAGAGAACCATGTCAGATGAATCAAAGTGCCCGATGTCGGGCGACGCTCGCAAATCCACAATCGCTGGAGCCCGCACCAACGCCGACTGGTGGCCCAATCAACTGAACCTGAAGCCCTTGCACCAGCACTGCCCCCTGTCTGATCCCACGGACGAGGCGTTCAATTACCGTGAGGAGTTCAAGACCCTCGACCTGGACGCCGTCATCAAGGATCTCCGTGCCCTCATGACCGACTCGCAGGACTGGTGGCCCGCCGACTACGGCCACTATGGGCCGTTCTTCGTCCGCATGGCGTGGCATAGCGCGGGCACCTATCGCATCGCCGATGGCCGCGGCGGCGCGGGCTCCGGCGCGCAGCGTTTTGCCCCCCTCAACAGTTGGCCGGACAACGTCCTCCTCGACAAAGCCCGCCGCCTGGTCTGGCCGATCAAGCAGAAGTATGGCCGCAAGCTTTCCTGGGCCGACCTGATCGTTCTCGCCGGCACCGTGGCGCTGGACTCGATGGGATTGAAGACCGTCGGCTTCGCCGGCGGGCGCGAGGACATCTGGGAGCCGGAAGAAAATATCTACTGGGGCTCTGAAGGCAAGTGGCTGGCCGACGAGCGCTACACCGGCGACCGCGAGCTTGAAAATCCTCTCGCCGCCGTGCAGATGGGCCTCATCTATGTGAATCCGGAAGGCCCCAACGGCAAGCCCGATCCAGTCGCCGCGATCAAGGACATTCGCGAGACCTTCGCGCGCATGGCGATGAATGACGAAGAGACCGTCGCCCTCATCGCCGGCGGACACACCTTCGGCAAAACGCATGGCGCCGCCGATCCGAACAAGTATGTCGGCCCAGTACCCGAGGGCGCCGAGATCGAAGAGCAGGGCCTGGGCTGGACAAGCACCTTTGGCAGCGGCAAAGGCTCTGATGCGATCGGCAGCGGCTTGGAGGGCGCATGGACCACCAACCCCGTCAAGTGGGACAGCAACTACCTCGAAAACCTCTTCAAGTATGAATGGGAGCTCACCAAGAGCCCGGCCGGCGCTTACCAATGGACGCCCAAGGACCCATCCGCGGCCGGTACCGTGCCGGATGCGCACGACCCCAGCAAGAAGCACGCCCCCATCATGTTCACCACCGACCTCTCCCTCAGAACGGACCCCAGCTACGAGAAGATTGCCCGGCGCTTCCTCGCCCATCCGCAGGAGTTCGCCGACGCCTTCGCCAAGGCCTGGTTCAAGCTCACGCACCGCGACATGGGCCCAGTCTCGCGCTACCTCGGCCCGCTCGTTCCCAAGCAGCCGCTGCTCTGGCAGGACCCCCTTCCCGCGGTGGATCACAAGCTGATCGACGAGCAGGATATTGCCGCTCTCAAGGCCAAGATCCTCGCCTCCGGGCTTTCCATTCCGCAGCTGGTCTCGACCGCCTGGGCCTCCGCCTCAACCTTCCGCGGCAGCGACAAGCGCGGCGGAGCCAACGGCGCCCGCATTCGCCTCGCGCCGCAAAAAAACTGGGAAGTCAACCAGCCGGCCGAACTGGCCAAGGTCCTGCAAAAGCTGGAAGCCATCCAGAAGGAGTTCAACACCGCCCAGTCCGGTGGCAAGAAGGTCTCGCTCGCCGACCTCATCGTTCTCGGCGGCTCGGCGGCCGTCGAAGAAGCCGCCAAGAAGGCCGGCCACCCCGTCAAGGTTTCCTTCGCGCCGGGGCGCACCGATGCCTCGCAGGAGCAGACCGATGTGCACTCGTTTGCCGTGCTCGAGCCCACCTCCGACGGCTTCCGCAATTACATCCGCAAGGGACACGAGGCTTTCGCGCCGGACCTGCTCGTCGATCGCGCCAGCCTGCTCACGCTCACTGCGCCCGAGATGACGGTTCTGATCGGTGGTCTGCGCGCCCTCAATGCAAACTTCGGCCAGTCCGCGCATGGCGTTTTCACCAAGCGGCCTGGAACCCTCACCAACGATTTCTTCATCAACCTGCTCGACATGAGCACCAAGTGGCAGAAGTCCGCCGCATCGGAAGGCATTCTCGAAGGGCGCGACCGGGCGACCGGCCAGCTCAAGGGTACGGGCACCCTCGTCGATCTGGTCTTCGGTTCGAACGCTCAGCTCCGCGCCCTCGCCGAGTTCTATTCGTGCAGTGACGCGCAGCAGACGTTCGTGCGCGACTTTGCCGCGGCCTGGAGCAAGGTGATGGACCTCGATCGCTTCGACCTCCGGTGATCGCACTCGCGTAATCTCCGGGACGTGATCGCAGGGAAGTCGTCCTGAAGGTTCAACAAAGCGCAGCCTCGACCGGTCCTCGGTTCATCCCGAACCCGGTCGAGGCTGCGCCAGTTTTGCAGCTTTCCGGAAGGGATGAGCTGCCGGGACAGCGCGTGGAGCGAGAGGCCGTTTAGCGCGGGCGTGTTTCTGTTTGGCGGCTGGTCTGTAAGTGCCGTGTTTTTGTCGCAAATGCGAAGAAACGGAGAAATAGGGGGGTGGGGTACCTCAAATTGTGTCTAAAACATTGCTATAAATGAAGTTAGTCGTTAAAAAGTGCGCTGTAAAGGCCACTTTTGCGCACATTTGCGGCACAAAGGTGGCGGAGCAGGGGCTGGCGGGTTGCTCGGAGACGGCTTGAGGTTGGGTGGACATCGCGGTGACTCCCTGAATGACTGCCAGATCCAGTATGCGCCGGTGAGGGGAAATGGTATGCAAGGCGGTGGCGAGTTTTTGGTGAGTTGAATGAGGGCAAGGTGATTATGCAGCGCCCATGTCCCGAAGCGTCTTCAAGAATCTTGCGAATTCTCGCAGCGCAATTACGTCGGTGGGGCCAAGTCCGTCAGGATCGAAGTGCATAACGTCATTTCTGATGTCCTTAACCCGCCCCAGGCGCGTGATGAATTCGACTCTGTCAAGCTCTAGGCCGAGTTTTTTCCAACCCTTGTCAGATTCAATAAGGCGAATTTCTTCCCCGAACGTGAGGTCGGAAACTGCGCCTATCGTTCTTTCGTCATCCCCCGGCGTTTTGGCTTCCTCAAGCTCTTTCGAGGTGAATTTCCCGTTCAGAATTCTGCGAATGCCGTTTTCGACCTCTCCCACGAGAAGGAACGGTTCGGCTAGTCTACGAAATTGGTCGTTAAAATCGCTGGCGGTGACGATGCCGGATATTGTCTTGTCTTTGGCCTGTATTAGGACATAATCGTGTTTCGCCACCCTGTCGATGGCTGTAAACAAGGATTCGTCGGCTGACGCGATTTCTGGCGGATCCATACATTCGCGGACTACTGCGCACGGCCTTTTGAGCGCAAGTCTGCTGCCAATACTCTTCCAGCTGATAACTCCTTTTACCTCACGATCGGTCGTCATCACGGGTATCTGGGAGAAGTCACGAGTCATCATGATTGTGATGACTTGTTGAACGGTGGTATCCGGCTTCACTGATACCGGTGGCCTGTTAGCGGCATCGAGGCGTCCTAGGCGGTAGGACGGATCGATGGACGCTGTTAGGTCAGTCTTGTCAAGGTCCTTTCCCGGTGGGGCTAGGACAAAACTGATATAGCCATCGATATATTCCGACTCGAAGTCTGGCGATGTTGCTATTCCGTACTTCTTGAGCTGGTTCCGTATCCCCCAAATGACATAGACACCTCGCCGTTCCGAGCCGAACCAGCGGAGGAGCGTTCGCACGGTTTCCCGTTGGGGTGCGACTCCCTTTTTGAGTTGGTCGCTAATTGCCTTAAGTTTGTCGTCAAGGGGTGTCATGATTGTAGGGTGAATTATACGCCGGGTGAGTTTTCAGGGTGACATGACCATCAACGACTGGGGATGGACGCGTCTGAACCCTAAGCCCGTCTCCCAGTTTTCCTCAGCTCGCCGAGATATCAACCGTCGTTTGAGCCGGGCGCGGCCGCGGGCAGGCGGCTAGAATCAAGGCTGGAAACTATGGCCGCCATGACTGAATTTACGCATCTGCATTTGCATACGGAGTACTCGCTGCTGGACGGAGCTTGCGATGTCTACAAGCTCGTGGACCGCGTCGCCGCGCTGGGACAGAAGTCGGTCGCGATGACCGACCACGGGAACATTTACGGCGCGGTGCACTTTTTCAATGCCGCCAAGGCGCGCGGGATCAAGCCGATCCTGGGCTGCGAGCTCTACGTGTGCAAGGCCGAGGATCATCGCGCCGAGACGCCCAACGACACGAACAACCACCTGCTGGTGCTGGCGGAGAACGAAGAGGGTTACCGCAACCTGATTCGCATCACGTCGGAGGCGTCGCTGCACGGCTTCTATCGCAAACCCAGGGTGAGCAAGCGCTTCCTGGCGGAGAACGCCAAGGGGTTGATCGGCTTTTCCGGCTGCCTGAGCGGCGAGCTGTGCGAGGAGCTGATGGCGGGCCGCTACGAGAAGGCCAGGAGCGTGGCCGAGCAGTATCAGGACATCTTCGGGCGGGGCAATTTTTATCTCGAACTGCAGGACCAGGGCCTGGAGGACGAGCGGCGGATTCAAAAGGACCTGTTCCGGTTGGAACGCGAGCTGGACATACCGATGGTGCTGACCAACGACTCGCACTATCTGTGCGGCGAGGACTCGCACGCCCACGACGTGATGCTGTGCGTGCAGACCGGCTCGAAGGTGCACGACAAGGAGCGTTTCCGCTTCGACAGCGACCAGTTTTTTGTCAAAAGCGCGGACGAGATGGGGCGGCTGTTTCCAGACTCGCCCGGCGTGCTGGCGCGGACCATGGAGATTGCCGAGCGCTGCAACTTCAAGCTGCAGCCGGTGGAGAATCCCTTTCCGGAATTCGCCGTGCCGCCGGGGCACACCATCGACAGCTACTTTGAGGAGGTCTGCCGCGAGGGCTTCCAGATGCGCAAGGAGACGGCGGTGCGGGGCTTGGAGATGAAGGGCCGGTTGCGCACGCCAATCTCCGAATACGAAGCGCGGCTGAGTTACGAGATCGGCATCATTCGCCAGATGAAGTACTCCGGCTACTTTCTGATCGTGTGGGACTTCATCAAGTACGCGCGCGACCACGGGATTCCAGTGGGTCCAGGGCGCGGATCGGGTGCCGGATCGCTGGTGGCCTACTCGATGGGCATCACCAACATCGACCCGATGCAGAACGTGCTGCTGTTCGAGCGTTTCTTGAATCCGGAGC
The DNA here is from genome assembly GCA_963716385.1 of uncultured Acidobacteriaceae bacterium. GTDB lineage: Bacteria > Acidobacteriota > Terriglobia > Terriglobales > Acidobacteriaceae > Telmatobacter. The sequence continues at coordinate 2,565,839 of OY970305.1, read as the reverse complement.
GCGTGTCGATGCCGGATATCGACGTGGACTTCTGCATGAACCGGCGCGGCGAGGTGATCGACTACGTGACGCGCAAGTACGGGCGCGAGCAGGTGGCGCAGATTATCACCTTCAACACCATGGCGGCCAAGGCGTCCATCAAGGACTGCGGGCGCGCCATGGACATGCCCTACGGCGATGTGGACCGCATTGCCAAGCTGGTTCCGGCCACGGTGGGAATGACGCTGGAGAAGGCTCTGGAAGAGGTGGCGGAGCTGCGCAAGGTGTATGAGAACGACGCGCAGGTTCGCGAGCTGATCGACACCGCGCGCAAGCTGGAAGGGCTGGTGCGCGGCCAGGGCGTGCATGCGTCGGCGGTGGTGATTGCGCCGCGACCGCTCACCGAGCTGGTGCCGGTGGCCCGCACCAAGAATGACGAAGTGGTGACCGCCTACGACATGAAGGCGGTGGAAAAGATGGGCCTGCTGAAGATGGATTTTCTGGGCCTCGCCACGCTGACCGTGATTGACGATTGCCTGAAGCTGATCGAGAAAAACCGCGGCGAAAAGCTGGACATCGAGACCGTTGCGCTGGACGACGAGGAGACCTACAAGAAGGTTTTTCATTCGGCGCTGACTTCGGGCGTGTTTCAGTTTGAGTCGAGCGGCATGCGCGACGTGCTGCGGCGCTACAAGCCGGATTCGGTGGAGGATTTGACGGCGCTGAATGCGCTCTACCGGCCGGGGCCCATCCAGGGCGGCATGATCGACGATTTCATCGAGCGCAAGCTGGGGCGGCGCAAAGTGGAGTACCTGCTGCCGGAGCTGGAAGGCATTCTGAAAGAGACGCTGGGCGTGATCGTCTACCAGGAACAGGTGATGCAGATCGCCAACGTCGTGGCCAGCTACTCGCTGGGTGAGGCTGACCTGCTGCGCCGCGCCATGGGCAAGAAGAACGCCGACGAGATGGCTCGGCAGCGCGAACGCTTCATGAGCGGCGCCGAGGCGCTGGGGTTTCCCAAGGCGACGGCCGGCGAACTGTTCGACCAGATGGAGAAGTTTGCCGGCTACGGCTTCAACAAGTCGCACTCGGCGGCCTACGCGCTGCTGGCCTATCAGACGGCCTACCTCAAGACGCATTATCCGATGGAGTTCATGGCCGCGCTGCTGACTTCAGAAACGTCGAAGCCGGAGAATGTGGTCAAGTACATCGGCGAGTGCAAGGAGATGGGCATCCGCGTCGAGCCGCCCGATGTGCAGGTGTCGGGCGCGCAGTTCACGCCGCACGGCGATGCGATTCGCTTCGGGCTAGCGGCGGTGAAGAACGTGGGCGGCAACGCCATCGAGTCGATCCTGAAGGCGCGCGCGGAGGTGGGCGGCCGCTTCACCAGCCTCTGGGAGTTCTGCGAAAAAGTCGACCTGCGGGTGATGAACAAGCGGGTGATCGAGTCGCTCATCAAGGCCGGCGCGCTGGACACGCTGGGCACGCGCGGGCAACTGATGAATGCGGTGGACAAGGCCATGGAGCGGGCGCAGAAAGCGCAGCGCGACGCGGCGCAAGGGCAGACAGGGCTGTTCGGGCTGTTCAACGAAGCGCCCGCGCCGGGCCGCGACGGAGGCCGCATTGGCGACGACCTGCCGCGCGTGGCCGACTGGGAAGAGAGCGAGCGGCTGGCCAACGAGAAAGAAGTGCTGGGCTTCTTTGTCTCCGGGCATCCGCTGGACAAGTACGCCGAAAAGCTGCACAACCTGACCGGCGTGATCGCGGTGGCCGAGGCGCTGGAGCGCAAGCCGCCGGAGAAGCGCTGGGGCCAGCAGTCAGACCCCGCCGACGAGATTGTTGTGGCCGGCATCCTGCAGGGTCTGCGGGTGCAGAAGAGCAAGCGCGACCAGAAGCTCTATGCCCAGGCGGCGCTTGAGGACGCGACCGGCAAGATCGATCTGATCTGCTTTTCGCGCGACTATGAACGGCTGTCCGGGCAGCTCAAAATGGAGGCGCCGGTGCTGGTGCGCGGCGTGCTGATGGGCGAAGAAGATGCCGCGCCCAAGATTTCCATCAGCTCCATTCAGGCGCTCGAAGAGGTGCAGGTGAAGCTTCCGACAGGGGTGCGGATTCGCATCAATCTCGACCGCGCCAGTGAAGAGATTTTCGCCGCGCTGAAGTCCGCCGCCGATGCCGCGCCGGGACCGGGCAGGGTGATGCTGCACCTGGAAAAGAAGGGCGAGTACGCGGTGATTCTGGAGCCGGAGCAGATGAGCGTGGCCGCCGATCGCGGATGGGTAGAGCGCGTGGAAGAGCTGGTGGGCAAGGGAACCGTGCAGGCGGTGGGATAGAAAGCGGCCAGCCGCGGCGAGCCTGATTCGCACTGAAAAATCAGCGTGCAGGAAAGGAACTCATGCAGTCTCGGCGGTTGGGCGGCGGCGCGCTGGAAGTTTCGCAATTGAGTTTCGGCACCTGGCTGACGGTGGCCGGAGGCATTGCGCGGGAGCAGGCGATTCGCTGCATTCACGCGGCGGTGGACTGCGGAATTACGCTCTTCGACACCGCCAACCAGTACGGCGCGGGCGAGGCGGAACGCGTGTTGGGCGAGGCGCTGCGTGCCTATCCGCGTGACCGCTATCGGATCGCGACCAAATTGTATTTTCCGGTGGGCGATGAGCCGGATCGCGGCCTCTCCGCCGCGCAGATCGAGAAGCAGTTGCACCGGTCGCTCGGTCGACTGGGCGTGGACTGCATCGACCTCTACCAATGCCACCGGTTCGACAAAGAGACGCCGCTCGAAGAGACGCTGACCGCGCTGGATCGCGCGGTGCGAGCCGGCAAGGTGCGCGCAATCGGCTTCAGCGAGTGGACGGCAGAGCAGATTGACGCGGCTGCGGCGATCGCCGCCGAAGCGGGGCTGACGGCGTTCTGTTCCAGCCAGCCGCAGTACTCGATGTTGTGGCGCAAGCCGGAGGCGAAGGTCTTCGCTGCGTGTGCGCGGCACGGGATCGGCAACCTGGCGTTTTCGCCTCTGGCGCATGGAGTGCTGACGGGCAAGTACAAGCCGGGGCAGCCGCCTCCCGCGGGCAGCCGCGCAGCCAGCGATGAGATGAACGTGTTCATGGAGTCGGCGGGGCGGCATTACCGCTCGGACTACCTGCTGGAAGCGGTCGCGCAACTGAAGCCCATTGCCGCGGACCTGGGGCTGACGATGGCGCAGATGGCCCTGGCCTGGGTGCTGCGGCGGCCGGAGGTGGCGTCGGCGATCATCGGCGCATCGCGGCCCGAGCAGATTGCGGACAATGTGAAGGCTGTTGGTGTGACGCTGCCGAATGAGGCGTTGATTCGGATCGATCGGGCCGTGGGCGGCGTTGCGGTTTGGGAATGAAGAGCTGAACACGATGGCTTTGCAGGAGGAATGACGATGACGGGTTCCTGGAACAGGCGGAAGTTTCTGAATGGTGCAGTCGGTGCGGCGGCGTCTGTCGCGCTGGCCGCGAAGGCGCGGAGCCTGGCGGCGGAAGGAGCAAGTCCGGCTCCACTGCGCGGCAGATTTCTGACCCATGTTTCGGTCGTGCGCGTGAATCAGATTGAGGTGACACCCACGCGCTCGATTGGCGAGGATGAGGCCGCGGACAATAGCCCTGCTCGCATTCGCGCGCGCCGGGAAGCCTTTGAGAGATGCTGTCCGGGGGGCAGAATGACCTGGGCGATCAGCTGGCTCGCTCTCTACGACAACCGGCAGGAGTACAAGGAAGCCCGGCGCCTGCTCGCCTCCTATCACGACCGCTATGGCGACGAAATTACATTTATTCCCGGCGGATATTTTGCGCCGATGTATGACACGCGAGAACACAACCGGAAGACGATTCACACGGCGTTGCAGTCGATCTCCGCGATGGTGGGCAAGGGGTACAGGCCGGAGTGCGTGGTGGCGGGCTTTCTGGATGCGGAGAACCAGAGATTTCTTGCCCAGGATGAGGGCATTCATGTGTGCCAGGGCGAGATCTGGAGCCAGCACGGCATCGACAACGGCGATGGCGACGGAGGCATCTGCTATCCCTATTACCCCAGCCGCGAACACTATCTGAAACCGGCCCAGGGCCCCGCGGACTTCATCGATTGCGTGTGCCTGGATGGCTGGACGTGCGACTTTCTGGCGGCGCGGCGGAATGGTTTTGAGGGCGGCTTCAACAGCCGGCTGGGCGTGGGCCCGATCGAGACCGTGGGCAACCTGGGCACGGTCGCCGGGCGCCGCGAAATGATGGATACCACCTCCATGCACTTTGACCAGGGCCACGCGCTGAACGGATTCGGGTGGGTGACGGCGATCTGGGAGGTTTCGATCGGCCATGATGAGGATTTGACGTACTGGCTGCAGGCGGTGCGAGACCGATGGCCGGACACGCAGGTGATGAGCGAAGGGGCGTTCGGACTGGAGTGGCGGAAACACACGCCCAACAATGGTTCGCTCAACTACCGATTCGATGCGAAGGGAACCGGGGCGCCCGGCTCAGAGAAGCAGTTGGAGATCGAGTGGTTCATGAACCGGGAATTTCGCCTGGCGCTGCTGCGAAACTGGACGGCGGACAGCCCCTGGATGGCGATTGACTTCACCCGTTACGATCTGAAGGCGCAGGAGCCCCAGACGCTGCAACGCGAATGGAGCCTGATGAATGTGCTGAATCAGAAAGGCACGCGGCCCCAGGACAAGCCGATCCGGCTGGGCCAGTTGAGCGGCGAAGATCAGCGCCTGATTTATGCGCGGTATCCGGAGTTGAAGAAGCTGGCTTGAGGAGCATGCGGGGCCGCGCGCGATTGGCCGAGGAACTCCGGGGCTACGTTTCGCAAAGACGGCTGGCCCATTGGCGCACAGCCTCTGCAGTGAGAGGCTCACCGCGAGCCTCGGCGGCGGCCAGTTGCACGGCAAGATTTCCGATCGTGGAGCTCTCCGCCTTGCCGGCCTCGACGGGCAGGCCGGTGCGCTGCGCGGTCAGGGCGAGCAGCAGTTGGTTGCGGCTGCCTCCGCCTAGAACGTGAATGCGATCGAGCTTGCGGCCAAGCATCTGCTCCAGATGCTTAAGGGCTGAGGCATAGCGGCTGGCCAGGCTCTCAAAGATCACGCGCGCAAAGACCGGCTCGTGGCCGGCGATGTCCGGGACCGGCGGCAGTCCACGCAGGCTCAGCTCGCGGTTGATGCGTTCGGGCATTTCGCCGTCGAGCAGCAGCGGCGCGGCATCCACGTCGAGGACGCCAGGAAAGCTGCTGCACGCGGCCGCTTCCTCGACGAGCTTTTCGATCTTCCAGGAGCGCCCCTGGGCGGCCCAACTGTCCATGCATTGCTTGATGAGCCACATGCCATTGACGTTGGTGTGGAAGCAGAAGCCGCCTCCGGCCGCGCCCTGGTTGGTGTAGCGCGCATGCATCGCTTCGGGCCGGGTAATGGGCCTCTGGATGAGTGTGCCGACCAGCGACCAGGTGCCGGAGCAGATGTACGCAGTCGAGTCGAGGCTGGCGGGAATGCCGGCGATGGCCGATGCGGTGTCGTGGCAAGGGGGCGCAATCAGCACCGTCTCCCGAAAGGCATCGAGTGAGGCCAGCGGCCCCTGCACGCGGCCCACAACGGCGCCGGTGGGCACGATTGGCGGCGCGGCGGCGACGGGAATTCCGAGCCGCTCAAAAAGATCGCGAGACCAGTCGCCGGTCGCCAGATCGACGAGGCCGGTGTGAGTGGCGTTGGTGTATTCGGCGACGCGCCGGGCGCCCAGCCAGTGGAGAACGTGCTCGGGCAGGCAGACCCAGGGCGCGTCTGCGTCGATGCCGGACGCGGGGTCGGCCAGAAGCTGATAAGCGGTGTTGATGCGCAGCGGTTGCGCCCCGGTGCGCTCGAAAATCTCCTGCGGTGCGACGACCGTGTCCGCAAATTCCTTCGACGCAACCGTGCGCTCGTCGCGGTAGCAGAATGGGTCGGCGAGCGGCTGGCCATCTGCGCCGAGACGAACGTAATCTACAGCCCAACCGTCGACGGCGATGGAGGCGATTCCATCAGGCGCGGCCTGTGCGGCTTTGCGCAGGCCCTCGTCCAGACCGGCCAGAATCGATTCCAGAGGCCAGTGCAGCGATGCGCCGCGATGCACGGGGCCGTTGGGAATGCGATGAATCAGTTCGACCGATGGACGGCCCGCACGCCAGTGGAGCAGCGAGACGCGGCAGCTTTCCGCGCCGAGATCGATGGCGACCCGTGGCCGATCCCAGGCTCCAGACTCGGGACCTGGGGCAGCCGGTCGTTCTTGGGGCGAGTTCACCGCAGGAACGCCTCGGTCAGCCCGCCGTCCACGGGAATGATGTGGCCCGAGGTGCAGCGCGTGCGCGGGCTGGCGAGGAAGAGAATCGCCTCGGCGCAGTCGGCCGGGTCAATAGGCTGATGCGTCAGGGTGCGCTTGGCGTAGAAGGCGGCCAGCAGCCCGCGCAGTTCCTCGTCGCTCAGCGACTCGTCGAACGGGATGTTGTACTTGGTGAGCGAGGCGCGCACGCGGTCGCGAGGAAACATCGTGGAGCCCTTCACCACGGTGGCGGGACTGATGGCGTTCACGCGCACGCGCGGCGAAAGCACCACGGCCAGTTCGCGCACCAGGTGCGAAAGCGCGGCCTTGCTCACGTCGTAGGCCTCGCTGCCGCGCTTGGCCACCACGGCGTTGGCTGAGCTGGTGAGCACGATGGCGCCGTCCAGACCCTGATCGTTGAAAAGTTTGGCGACTTCATCGGCGAGCAGGTAGTTGGCCGTCACGTTGACTTCGAGCGTGGTGGCCCACATCGCGTCGCTGACCACGCCGTCGGGCGAAGAGGGAAACAGGGCCGCGGTGTTGATGAGAATGTCCACGCCGCCAAAGGCCGCCACGGTGGCCTTGAGCGCCTTGATAATGGCCTCGCGGCTGCGAATATCGACCGCCGCGCTGGCGACGAATTCTTTTGAAGTGACGGATTTCAATTCATCGGCGACGTGCGCGGCGGCAGCTTCATCGCGGTCGGCGACCATGACGTGGGCACCGCGGGCGGCGGCCAGCAGGGCCACTTCGCGGCCTATGCCGCTGCCGCCGCCAACCACCAGCGCAATGCGGCGGCTGAGTTCCTTCTCGGGCGGCTGGCGGCGCAGCTTGGCCTCTTCCAGAGCCCAGTACTCGATGCGAAAAGCTTCGAGGGCGGGAAGGGCCACGTAGTTGGTGAAGACTTTGAAGCTGGCGGGGTCCATGCCTTTGCCGCATTGCGGCAGCGTGCCTTTGACTTCGCCCTCGCCGAGCAGGCTGGCGCCTTCCATCACATGAATGGCGTTGGTGTAGAACTCGCCCACGATGCGGGCCTCAGTCTTGTTCTTTCCAAAGCTGAACATGCCCAGGCCCTGGATGAGCACCACGGTGGGGCTGGCGTCGCGCAGTGCGGGCGAGTCCGGCGTGGCGAACTGGTGATAGTAGTCGCGGTATTGCTCGCGATATTCAGCCAGCGATGTCTCGATCTGTTGCTTCAAAACATCCAGTCCGGCGCCTGCCGGCCACGGAACGAAGAGCGGCCGGATCTTCGTGCGAATGAAGTGATCGGGGCAGCTGGTGCCAAGAAACGCAAGTTCCCTGGCGTGGGTGGAATTGACGAACTGCAGCACGTCCGGGGCGTCGGTGAAGCTCGTGATCCAGCGGTTCTGCGCGCTGACGCAGCCGCGCAGGTACGGCGCGATCTCAAGCGCAAGTTCCTTGCGGTCTGTGCGCGCGGGGATGGCCTGGCCGCCGAAGCGGGCCGCGCCTTTTGCCGCCCCGTGGCGCTCAATGAATTGCCCGATCCGGTCGATGACGGTCAGCGTGTTGACGTAGCACTCGCGCTGCGTCTGGCCCCAGGTGAAAAGGCCGTGGCCGCCCAGTACGATGCCGTCGCAGCCGGGATTCTCTCGAACCGCCTGGCGCAACATCAATCCCAGCTCAAAGCCGGGGCGCTGCCACGGCAGCCAGACCAGCGAATGGCCGAACTCGCGGTTGAACTCTTCCATCTTGGCCTTGCCGTTGGCCGAAGCGGCCAGCGCAATGCCCCAGTCGGGATGGAGGTGATCGACGTGGGGGAAGGGAAGAAAGCCGTGCAGCGGCGTGTCAATGGAGGCGGCGACCGGGTTATTGCCGAAGGTGCACAGGGGATACATCGCCACCATCTCGTCTTCGAAATCGACGCCCTTGTAGCTGCGCTCGAGGGCCAGCAGCTTGTGCTGGAACAGAGTCGCGAAGCCGGCGCGCTTCATGCTGCCCAGATCGCCGCCGGAACCCTTCACCCAGAGCACTTCAACCGGTTCGCCGGTGAGCGGATCGATTTGCATGACCTTGGAACTGGTGTTTCCGCCGGCAAAGTTGGTGATGCGCAGGTCGGAGCCGAGCAGGTTGGAGCGGTAGCGCAGGAGTTCAGGCTCGTCGAGGGACGCGGACAGGCTGGGGTCCCAGCGGTCGTCGAGGAATTTAAGCGTGGGCGAAGCAAGAGTTGCCATAGTCATAGACACCACCGAGCGGAGGATTCAAAAGGTCACTTGAACGATAGCACAATCCAATCAATAGGAAAAGTATTTCGTATTCGAAAAAATTATCTTCTCGACAGGCCCTCTTGACGGCAGGCGGGAATGGCCCGGCGTGCGGTTAAAAGGAGCTAGAACTTGGGGTCCTCGATATATCCGGAGTCGATGACGGCTTCCGTGGCGCTGCCGTCGAGGGTCTCCGGGGTCACCACGCGATGGCGCACGTAGTTGTAGGGCGGCACGGTGTAGCCGCGCAGCAGCGCGATGCCCAACTGAATGAGGCGCGGCCCGTAGCTCTCCGCTTCATGCGAGACGGATCCGATGATGGCGCTCTTGCCGGTGCGCATCTCTTCGAGAACTTCGGGGATGCAATCCTGTCCGGCGATGGCAAAATCGTCTTCGCGGCCGGTCTGGCGCGCGGCGTCCAGCACGCCGAGGGCGCTGGAGTCAGTTGCCGCGGCGACCAGGATGTGCTGGCCCTTGCGGTGGCTGCGGAGAAACTCGGCCACTGCCATGCGGCTGGGCGCGCGCATGCCGCGGCCCTCCAGACGCACGTAGCGGTCCGCCGGCAAGTCTTTGAGGCGCTCGCGAATCCCCTCAAACGCGCCGGTGATGCGGCTTTGCACGAAGCTGCCGGCCTCTGAGAATCCCACCCCGACGACCCAGTCCACGTTGCCCTTCCACTTGCGCAGGGCAAACTGTCCCAGCAGGGAGCCGGCTTCAAAGCCCACTTCAAAGTTGTCCACGCCAAAATAAGTGGAGTTGGGGTGGGGTACATCGATGGCGACCAGTGGAATGTCGGCCTTCTTGAAGATGTGGGAGACGTGCGGAGCGACCTGCTCCTCCACCTGGAACTCGAGCACGAGGTCCACGTGCCCGCTCACGAACTGTTCGGCGTTCTGGATGGCAACTTCGGCATCCTGACGGTTGTCGAGCGCCAGCAACTCGACTCCGGCCGCCGCTGCCGCTGCGGTCACGCTTTCGGCGACGGCCACTGAAAACGGCATCTCGCCGCTCTGCGCCGCAAACCCGAAGCGCAGCCGCCGGGGCCGGGAAACAAGCCGGTAGCGTCCGTCCTGCGACTGGGCCACGTAGCCGCGATGGACCATCGTCTTGAGGATGCGGTAGACGCTGGTCTTGGAGATATGTGTCTTCTGGAAGACGTCCTCGAGGGTGGCGGGGGCGTTGTTCTGTTCCAGCAATTCGAGGACATCAAGGGCCTTGGAGAGAATGGGAATCAGGTAGAGCCGCTTGATTTTGGCTTTGGCCAACTGTTCGTCTCCCGCGCTGCAGTTTCAAACCAGAAACGCTGCACGCCAAGGATAACCCATCTCAGGCGTAGCTGTTGACGACCAGGTTGCGCCCGCCGCGCTCGCGGCTGATGCGCTCCACATAGCCGCCGGCGCGCAGAGCTTCCAAGGGGTCCGCGGCCAGGCCGCGCGCTTCTCGCCAGGCGCCGACGAGCGGGCGCACATCGCGCCAGAAAGCGCCGCGGAAAAGCTCCTCGGCGGCGACCAGGTCGCAGGATTGCTGAAGCCCGGCCAACTGCTCGCGATCGACAAGCGCCGCCTTGAGCCATAGTTCCTGCGCGGTGACGACGGTCTGGACGGTGGCCTCGATCTTCCCCTTCAGGTTGTGGCTCTGGTCGATCATGAAGGCGATTTCGCTGGTCAGCCCCTCCTGATGGGCGGCATGAATCTCATGGAAGATGCGGAAGATCTGGTAGGGGTCGATGGAGCCCAGGGTGAGGTCGTCGTCGGCATAGCGGCGATCGTTGAAGTGGAATCCGCCCAGCAGGCCGGTGTGAAGCAGCCAGGCCACGATCTGCTCGATGTTCTGCGCTGAGTAATGATGGCCGGTATCCACCAGCACCCGCGCCTGGGGGCCGGCCTCGCGGGCCAGATGCGACGACATGCCCCAGTCGGCAATGTCGGTGTGATAGAAAGCCGGCTCGAAGGGCTTGTATTCGATGAGCAGGCGCTGTTCGGGGCCAAGGCGGGCGTGCGCGGCGCGGAGCGCTTCCTCCAGCCAGGCGATGCGCTTGCGAATGCTTTGCGTGCCGGGGTAGTTGGAGCCGTCGGGAAGCCAGAGCGACAGATCGCGCGAGCCGAGCCGCCTGGCAATCTCGATTGACTCCATGACGTGCCCCACGGCCTGCGCGCGCACCTCTGCCGACGGGTTGCAGAGGGAGCCGAACTTGTACTCCTGGTCCTGAAAAAGGTTGGGGTTGATGGACCCGGCGCGGACGCCGAAGCGGCGCTCAAGATCCTGCACCTCGGACGCATCGCGCACGCCGTTGGGCAGGTCCCACAAGACGTGCAGGGCGAGGGTGGGCGTGGCCCCGGTGAGCCGGTTCACCTCGGCCGCGTCGGCAAACTTTTCTTCCAGCGAGGAGGCGGCTCCGGGCTGAGTGAACTTGCCGAAGCGGGTGCCGGTGTTGGCGAATCCCCAGGAGGGAATCTCGATCTGGAACGCGTCCAGAGCCTGAACTGCGTGGTCGAAGAGTGCGGATTCAGAATGCGTCATGAGTGCCTGCCTCGCCTGCTCCAGCCAGCCATCACAGGTGAACACTCACTCGGGTCGGTTCCACTGAGGGCTGCTTGAAAGAGGTATGGTATTCGATAGAGAGATGAATTGTCTATTGCAAAGACCCTCTATTTCGACCGATAGGCGTGCGGGGCGGCTCCCGGGTTGCGCATTTGAGCCCAAACACCCATCCGGCGACCGCCCGGTGGCTTAGAATGGGCCGGTTGCACTTTTCAGGAGGCATGATGAAGCACAGAAGTCAGCAGGCGTGGGTGCGGGCCACAGGATCAATTTTCACACTGTTTCTATTGATTGCGGTCGTCTTTACCGGGGCAATCGCCCGCGCGCAGAACCCGGCCGATGAAAAGAAGATCGACGACCTGATCTCGAAGATGACGCTGCAGGAGAAGATCCACATGCTTTCCGGGGCCAGCATGATGTCTTCGGCGGGGATTCCGCGGCTGGGGATTCCGGAGTTCCGTATGAGCGATGGGCCAGTGGGGGCGCACATCCCGCCGCCCTCGACGGCGTATGCGGCGGGGATTGGCCTGGCGGCGAGCTGGGATCGTGACCTGGCGAACCGCATCGGCGTGCAGCTGGGGCGCGATGCGCGTTCGCGCGGCGCCGCGTTCCTGCTGGGGCCGGGCGTCAACATTTATCGCGCGCCCATGAACGGGCGGAACTTTGAGTACTTCGGCGAGGACCCGTTTTTGGCGGGGCAGATCGCGGTGGGGTATATCGAGGGCGTGCAGTCGGAGGGCGTGAGCTCCACGATCAAGCACTATGCCGTGAATAACTCGGAGTACTTCCGGTTTACGTCGGACTCGGTGGTGAGCGAGCGGGCGCTGCGCGAGATTTATCTGCCGGTCTTCGAGGCGGCGGTGAAGCAGGCGCATGTGGGGGCGATCATGGACTCCTACAACCTGATCAACGGCGAGCACGCGACGCAGAATTACCACCTGAATGTGGAGATCGCCAAGGAGCAGTGGGGGTTCGACGGAGTGATGATGTCGGACTGGACCGCGACGCATGATGGAATTGCGGCGGCCAACGCCGGGCTCGATCTGGAGATGCCGTTCGGCTGGTACATGAACGAGGAGACGCTGCTGCCGGCCGTGAAGGATGGCAAGGTGAAGGAATCTGTGATTGACGACAAGGTTCGCCGGATTCTGCGCGACGGGTACCGGTTTGGGTGGATGGAACACGATCCGCTGGATGAGGAGATTCCGCGCTACAACCAGGACGGGCGGCTGGCGGCGTTGCAGGGCGCGCGCGAGGGGCTGGTGCTGCTGAAGAACGAGCACGATCTGCTGCCGCTGGACCCGGCGAAGGTGAAGACGATCGCGGTGATCGGGCCGGATGCGTTCCCGGGAAGCGCGACCGCGGGCGGGAGCGGGATGGTGCCGACGTTTTATACCGTGAGCGCGCTCAAGGGCATCAGCGACCGGTTGGGCGTGAACGCAAATGTGCTTTGGGCCCGGGGTGTGCCGAAGCTTTCCATTCTGTCGATGCGGTCGGGGTTCAGCCTGAGCGGGGAGAAGTTTACGCCGGGACTGACGGTGGAGACGTTTGACAATCCGCAGTTCACGGGCAAGCCGCTGACCACGCACGTGGAGATGACGGCCAACAGCGGCCAGAACTTTCTCGATAACCCGGATATGGCGGAGATGATTCAATCGCTGACCAGCGACCAGGTGAAGGCATTTACGGGGGGATCCGGAGCGGCGCCGCGGTATACGCGGTGGACTGGCTACTATTTTGCGAAGACGGCGGGCAACTATGTGGTGTTTGTGGAGAATCAGGGCCAGTACCGGTTGACGGTGGACGGGAAGACCGCGATCGACCATGCGGAGGTGCCGAAGTCGGCGCTGGCACAGACGGAGATCGAGTTTGCGCCGGGACCGCACAAGGTGGTGGTGGAGCTGCTGAGCACGCCGGCGTTCGGCGGCGAGTCGCTGAAGATCGGGATTGCGAAGCAGGGCACGCTGGTGGACCAGGCGGCCATCGATCTGGCGAAGAAAGCGGACGCGGTGATTGTGGCGGTGGGCTATGACGCGGATATCGAGACGGAGGGGGCGGACCGCGAGTTCCGGCTGCCGCCGGGGCAGGATGAGCTGATCGAGAAGATTGCGGCGGTGAATCCGAATACGATTGTCGCGGTCACGTCGGGCGGAAGCGTGGATGCGTCGCCGTGGATCGACAAGGTGGCGGGGCTGATCGAGAACTGGTATCCGGGGCAGGAAGGCGGGACGGCGCTGGCCGAGGTTGTGTTCGGCGATGTGGACCCGTCGGGCCGCCTGCCGATCAGCTGGGAGCGCAGCCTGACGGGCAACCCGTCGTATGCGTACTACTATCCGACGCCGGGGACGCTGACGATTCCCTACAAAGACGACATCTTCGTGGGCTATCGCGGCTATGAGCACACCGGCGTGAAGCCGCTGTTTCCGTTTGGATTCGGGCTTTCCTACACCAGCTTCAAATACTCGGACCTGGCAATTGCTCCGAGCGGCGGAGCGGGCGCCTATGAGGTGAGCTTTGACGTGACCAACACGGGAAGCCGCGCCGGGGCCGATGTGGCCCAGGTGTACGTGAGCGAAGACCACCCCAGCGTGGCGCGGCCTCCGCAGGAGCTGAAGGGCTTTGCGCGCGTGGCGCTCGACCCTGGCCAGACGCGCCATGTGTCGGTGCCGCTCGATGCGCGCTCGTTCACCTGGTACGACACCAAGGCCGCCGCGTGGCACGCCGACGCGGGTTCGTTCACCATTCATGTGAGCCGCTCCTCGGCAGACTTGCAACTGGAAGGCAAGATCACGCTCGACCAGCCCATCGTGTTGCCGGTGAAGTAGTTTTTTCTGCAGGGATAGGGCAAAAGGAGGGAGAGGGCCGCTGGCTCTCTCCCTTTCCTTTGCGCGAAGCTGCAATGTGGGGCGGGTTGCGTTTGCGGGGCAGCCTGCGTCCGCGAAACCGAGGCAGCGGCACCATTCGAGCTTGTTTGAAGGCGGACGGGACAGAGCGGTTGCTACGCGGGCTCCCCGCTCCAGTCGCAGACAATCTCGCAGTGGTGCTCGGAGCTTTCCAGGGCCCACTCCAGCAGGCGCGCCGCGCGCCAGGCCGCCACGGCCTCAACCGGCGCTGGCGCCGTGCCCAGCAGAGCGTCGCGAACGCCCGCGTAGAAGAGCCGGTAGTCGCCGGGGATGGACGAAACAGGCTGCGTCGCCATTTCTCCATCTACATCCACGCGCAGCGTGGCCCGGTCGGCGGCCGGTTCCTCGCCCCAAAGCGGATCGTGGATGCGCGCAACTTCGTTGAGCGCTTCTTCCTGCGGGTCGAGCCCCCACTTCACGTAATTTCCCTTGGTGCCGCGCAGGTGGAAGCGGGGCCGCGGCAGCGAGGAAAGGCAATTGGCGCTCAGGGTCACTGAAAGGCCGCAATAATAATGCATCCGGAGGGTGAAGGAGTCGTTCGCGCCTTCGCCATCGCGCTCGTGGCGCACATCGGCGGTCACCGCCTCGGGCAATCCGAACAGGGTCAGGGCCTGATCGGCGAGATGGGTTCCGAGGTCGAGTAAAATGCCGCCCTGATCCGGGTCTTCTTTCCAGGCGCGGGTCGCCAAACCGGGCCGCCATCGGTCAAAGTTGGATTCAAAGTGGACGAGGCGGCCCAGCGACTCCTCGTGCAGCACTTTCTTAATCGTCTGGAAATCACTGTCCCATCGGCGGTTATGAAATGGTATGAAATGGAGCCCGACCCCACCGGCCAGCTCCATCGGGGGAATAATCTCCGTGGAGGTGAGAGCCGCCGGCTTGTCGACCACCACGTTTTTGCCGGCCTCCAGCGCCTGCAGCGCCAAGTCGTAGTGCGTGGCGTTGGGCGTGGCCACGACGACCAGCTTGACGGACGAATCCTTGAGCAAGTCGTCGACGGAGCGGTAGGTGGTGATGCCGGGATAGCGCTCGGCGGCCTTGTCGGAGCTGCGTTCAACCACAGCAGACAGTTCCAGCCCATCGACAGAGGAGATGAGCGGCGCATGAAAGACCCGCCCCGCCATGCCAAAACCAACCAAACCTACTCGAATCATGTGAATTCCTCGACTTCGACCTTCCTGAGGCCAAGTGCCGGTTAGCCTTCGAGTTTATACCGAGTCTCGGCCAGCCTGTAAAGGCGCCTCCACACGAGGCGGTTCATGGTGACCACCATGAGGGAGATGAGGATGGTGGCGAGAAGAATGATGGGGAAGCGTCCGCTGTCGGTGGCTGCCTGGATTTGCGCGCCGAGGCCGATGGTTTGCAGGGTCCGGCCCTTGATATGCGCGTACTCGGCCATGACCGAGGCGTTCCAGGCGCCGCCCGAGGCGGTCACCATTCCGGTGATGAGGTAGGGAAAGATGCCGGGAAGGATCATGCGTGTCCAGCGCTGCCAGCGGGTGAAGCGGTAGAGGGTGGAAACCTCGCGCAGGTCGGAGGGGATGGACATGGCGCCGGCGATGACGTTGAAGAGGATGTACCACTGGGTGCCGAGCAGCATGAGGGCGACGGCGCCAATGCCCAGGCCGCCGCCGATCTGAATGAGGGCGATGAGCAGGACAGGATAGAAGGCCGAGGCGGGGACGGAGGCCAGGACCTGGGCCAGCGGCTGCACGATGCGCGCCAGCCTGGGGTTGAAGCCGACGGCGATGCCGACGGGGATGGTCCACAGGGCAGAGATGAGAAGAGAAGCGTTGACGCGAAGAAAAGTGGCGCCGGCGCCCTCGAACAGCAGGCGCAGGTCGGCCCAGTGGAGACTTCGGAGCATGAGCGCGGCCTGCACCGCCGCCCAGCCCACCGCGAAAATGAAGACGGCCGCGATGGCGAGAAAGGCGGCGGAGTTCTTGCGGCGGGTGGTGTCCTCCTCCAGCGGTTGAATCACCTGGCAGACCCTGGTGTGCGCCATGCGGCGATAGATGGGCTCTTCCACGCGGGCCCACAGTTTGCCGGGAAGCGACGTGAGCAGGGGAGAGCGCTGCAGCAGCGCCAGGACAGGCGACGTGGTGCGTTCAGTGGACTCGACCTGCTCGAACTTGAACTTGTCGCTCCAGGCGATGAGCGGACGCCAGACCAACTGGTCAGTGGCCACGACAATGAGCACCACCGCGCCAATGCCGCTGAGCAATGCGCGGATGTCGCCTGAGTCGGTGGCCGACTGGATGTAGCTGCCGAGGCCGGGCAGCTGGAAGCTGCGGCTGCCCATGGTGAACATTTCGCACAGCATGAGGGCAAACCATCCGCCGGCGACCGAGACGATGGAGTTCCAGACGAGACCGATGGCGGAGTAGGGCATTTCCAGTTGCCAGAAGCGCTGCCAGCCGGAGAAGCGATAGATACGCGCGGCTTCCGTCATTTCGCGGGGAATGCTCTTGAGCGAGGAGTAGAAGCTGAAGGCCAGATTCCACACCTGCCCAGTGAAGATGAGCAGAATGACGCCCATCTCAATGCCAAGCTGGTGGCGGGGAATGAGGCCGATCATGGCCAATACGACTGGAGGCAAAAAGCTGAGAACAGGGATGGACTGCAGGATATCGAGGACGGCGATCATTCCGGCTTCAATGCGTGGATTGTAGGCGGCAATGTAGCCGTAGGCGATGGCGAAGACCAGACTCAGCAGGTAGGCGATGGCGATGCGCACGATGGAGTAAAACGCATAGACGGGCAGGGCGCGGATGGAGTGCGAGATGGGGATGACCGGGACCGGCGTGCCCATCCAGTAGGCTGCCATGTGGATGACGGCAAAGAAGAGTGCGAGGCCGCAGAGGGCCACTCCGGCGTCCACGACAATGGGCCAGGTGCGGACGGTGACCAGAGAGCGGGCAAAGGGATGCTGAATCTTCACTCGGCATCCTCGTCGCCGGCAATCTCTTCTTCCAGGGCGTCGGGCATGACAAAGCGGCGGCGGCCGGCGTCAAAGTCGAACAGCTCGGCATAGCGGCCCCAGGTGATGGCGGTTTCCATCTGGCGTTGGCACTCCTCCTCGCTGAACTGCTCATCGAGCATGTCCAGGAAAAAGTCCTCGGGCACGGTGTGGTCGCTTTTGGTGTCGAGGGCGCGGCGAATCTGGCGCAGCAGCAGGACGTTCTGGACGGCGGCGTCGCGGAAGAGCTCCTTCTGGCGGAGAATTTCGGAGTTGGCAAACTCCGCGCCGCTTTCGGTGATGGCCGCGTCGCCTTCTTCGATCTTGAGGAAGCCGAGCAGTTGCGCGGCATCCACGATGGGCAGCAGGTCGTCGATCTCGAAGGCCAGATCGTCGGCCAGGCGGTAGATGTCGTCACGGCCGCCCTTGTCGAGCAGCAGTTCCAGGAGTCCAGCCATGCCGCCGGGGCGCGCGTGGGGCAGCATCTGGTAGCGCATCAGGCGCTGGTCGCGCGGGCGGGGTCCGGCCTGCTGATCGGGAGCCTCGGCGGGGACCACGTCGGGGCGGGTGAGCACCTTGTAGATGTAGTCGACCAGTTGCGTGAACGGTTCGGCTTTGCGGTCGCGCGGCTGCGCCAGTTGCACCTTGAAATCGGTGCGGATGTGGCCCGGGTTGCGGCCCAGCACGATGATGCGGTCGGCCAGCAGCACCGCCTCCTCAATGTTGTGGGTGACGAGGAAGACGGCCTGGGTGGGCATGGTCTTCTTGGCCCAGAGTTCGAGCAGTTCGCTGCGGAGATTCTCGGCGGTAAGCACGTCGAGCGCGGAAAAGGGCTCGTCCATGAAGAGGACTTCGGGCTCGACGACGAGGGCGCGCGCAAAGCCGACGCGCTGACGCATGCCGCCGGAGAGCTCCTTGGGGTAGGCCGCCTCAAAGCCGTCCAGGCCCACGGTGTCCAGCATCTTCATGCTGCGGTCGTGGCGCTCGCCGGGGGAGACGCCGCGGGCCTGGAGGGGCGCTTCGACATTCTCCAGCACGGTGAGCCAGGGGAAAAGCGCAAAGCTCTGAAAGACGATGGAGACGTTGATCTGGGCATCGGCGATGGGCTTCTCGTGCCAGTAGACCTGGCCGGCGGAGGGGCGCGAGAGCCCGCTCAACATGCGCAGCATGGTGGATTTGCCGGAGCCCGAGGGGCCGAGCAGGGCGACAATTTCACCGGGCACAATGCTGAGGTCAGTGGCCGCGATGACCTGGATGCGGTTGGCGCTGGGCTGGGCGTAATACTTCTCAATCTTCTCGGCGCGAATGATCGCGGCCGTTTCAGGGGCCTGCGCGCCGTTCTGGATGCCTGGGTCCTGCATGCGTGGTTCTCCGCTTTGGGGCCTGCTGGCGATTTTGGCCCCGGAGGTTGTTTTCAAGTCTATGATTTCCGGATTGCTGCCGGATGAATCCACATCCGCTGCGATGGACCGCGCTTGCTGTTCCAGAGGACGGGTAAGTGCGCCGAACGGCCAGGTTGCGGGGGCTCAGGAATGCGGAAAATCGCCTGCGCCGAGCGTATCATTGTAGGAACGCATCCAGCGAGCCGGGAAGGCGTCTAGCGGGGGAAAGAATCTTCAACTGAACGGCTGGGGGCCGATGCCGTGGGTCTTTGAAAGAAAAGTGTTTACGAGCGGCCCGATGCAACGTCTAGGAGAATATGCCCGAACATAAGGTCAAGCCGAAAGTCCTGGTGGTGGACGACGAACAGGTGATTGCCGATACGCTGGCCATGATTCTGAACCAAAGCGGCTTTCAGGCTCGCGCCGTTTATTCCGGGGAGAAAGCGCTGGAGTCGGCCGCCACATTTGCGCCGGATATGCTGATCACGGACGTAATCATGGCCGATTTGAACGGCATCGACGCGGCCATTCAGATTCGCGCGCTGCTGCCCCAGATCAAGATTCTGCTGTTTTCCGGCCAGGCTGCCACGGCCGACCTGCTGGAGAAGGCGCGCTCGCAGGGCTATGAGTTTGAGATCCTGGCCAAGCCGGTTCATCCGCAGGACCTGCTGAGCAAAATGCAGGCGTAGCGCGGCGCGTCGGGCTGCAGGGGATCCTCAAGGCTTCAATTCGCGCCGGCCTTCCATGGCGCGCGCCATGGTCACTTCATCGGCATATTCAATGTCGCTTCCCGCAGGCACTCCGGTGGCAATGCGCGTGATCCGCACCGGAAAGCCGCGCAGGGCTCCGGCGAGCCAATGGGCGGTTGCCTCTCCTTCGAGGGTGGGGCTGGTGGCCACAATCACCTCGTCCACTTCGCCCCGCTCCACCCGCGCGATGAGCGTGCCGGCGCGCAACTGCTCCGGGCCCACCCCGTGCAGCGGGGAAAGGGTTCCGTGCAGCACGTGGTAAACCCCGTTGTAGCCGCGCGTCCGCTCGACGGCGGCAATGTTGGTCGGCTCCTCGAGCACACAAACTAGGCGCTGATTGCGGGTGGAGTTAGCACAATAGGCGCAGGGGTCCACATCGGTGATGTTGTTGCAGATGGAGCACAGGCGCAGGTTTGCCTTGAGGCCGCGCACCGCCTCGGCCAGCGCGGTGGCATCGTCGTCGGTCGAGCGCAAAATATGGAAGGCGAAGCGCTGGGCGGTTTTGGTTCCCACGCCGGGCAGTTTCTTCAGCTCTTCAATCAGCCGAGCCATCGGTTCGGCATAGCGTGACACCGGGTGTGCCTCCCTGCAGTTTCTTTTTTGCGACGCCTGGTTGCGCCGGTGATCGCGCCGACCTGCCTGCGCGGAGAGGGGACGGCTCAGCCCAGTCCCGGCAAGTTGAGTCCGCCCAGCATGCCCTGCACGCTGGACTGAATGGCCTCGTCCGCCTTGCGCCCCGCCTCGTTGACCGCGGCCACGATCAAATCTTCCAGCATCTCCACGTCGGGCTGCCCGCCGCTGAGGCCAACGACCGCGGAGGGGTCGATGCGAATCTTGAGCAGTTGCTTCTTCCCATTCATGGTTGCGGTGACGGCGCCGCCGCCGCTTGAACTCTCGACCACGGTCTGGCCCAGCTTCCGCTGGACCTCCTCCTGCAACTGGTTGGCCTGGGTGAGCATCTCGGAAATCTTGAGCGGGTTCATCATGATGCACCTCCTCCCGGGCCGCCGCCGGCTGGTCCGCTACTTATCTTCTACTTATTTGACGCGGAGGTCGACCACGCTGCGCACCTCTGCCTTGAAAATATCCTTTGCCTTCTGGACCAGCGGATGGGCGAGCGCGGCTTCCTGCACGCTGCCGGCCAGGGGAGGGGCCATGGCGGTTGCCGCCGGAGCCGCTCCCTCGCCTGGAACGACGAGAAAACGCGCCGGCGCGCCGAGCCGCTGCAACTCCTGACGGATGATTTTTTCGGCCGCGGCATTCACCGTCAAACTCAACATTTTTTTGCCCATGCCGGGCGCCTCAATGCGGAGGCTGGTTCCCGCCAGGGTCCACGCGGCCGCGCCCAGCAGTTGCGAGGCTGAGGCGTGTCCCGAGGCCGCCAGGGCTGCCACGACCGCCTGGCGCACGGCGTCCATCGAGGGGGCGTCCGGCGCGGCTTCGGCCTGCGGTGCTTTGGCGAGCGAGCCCTCGGTGAGCGTTTCGGCGAATCCGGCCGCCGGGCTGGCTGCGGCAGGAAAGGGAGCCGAGGCTTGAATCGGCTGGGTCTCTGGCGCGGGTTCGGGTGTACGTGCGGGCGATGGACGCTGCATCTCCGCGACAGCTCCGGCCGAGGCGCTTTGCCTGGGGCCGGATTCCATTTTTGTTGCGGAACCCGCCGCGGAACTCGTGGACCCGGAACTCCAGCCGCCGCTCGGCGGTCCGAACGGTGAATGCGACGGGCTCTCCTGTGCCGGCGCCGCGGACGCGGAGCGCGCCGGGCTTGTCGTCGAGGCGCGAGGGCTGGGGGCGGGGGCGGCGCTGCGCAGGCTCGCGCCACTCGCCACGCCGCTGAGCAGTTCTTCCATCGGCAGAAGGCGCTGCGCATGAATCAGCTTCAGCAGGCCCAGTTCAAGGTGAAAGCGCTGCTCCTGGCGGTAGTTCAGATCGTCGAAGGTGCGGAGAACGATCTGGAGATTGCGGGTCAGGTCTTCCTCGGTGAAGAGCAGGGCCGTGCGCGCGGCGCGGGCGCGTTCGTCGGTGGAGATTTGCAGCAGCTCGGTCTCTGCGCCGCCCAGTTTGGCCATGAGCGCATTGCGCAGGTAGCGGACCATCTGGCGCGCGAGCGACGAGGGGCTGTGTCCCGCGTTGACCAGCACATTCAACTGCTCCATCAACTCGGCACTTTGACCGGCGGCGACAGCTTCCAGCAGGCGCTCGAAGATGGCGTTGGGCACCGAGCCCATCAGCTCGCGAATCTGCTCTGTCGAGAGCACCGGGCGGTCATTTTCTACAGGCGCCGAGGCAATGGCCTGATCCATGATGGAGAGCGCGTCGCGCATGGAGCCGTCGCCGGCCTCGGCCAGCAGCGCCAGCGCGGCGTCCTCGGCTTCGACGGATTCCTGGCCAGCGATCATCTTCAACTGGGCCAGAATGTCGTCGAATTTTACGGCGTGAAAGCTGAAATGCTGGCAGCGCGAGCGGATGGTCTGGGGAATGTTTTCGGGCTCGGTGGTGGCCATCATAAAGATGACGTGCGCGGGCGGCTCCTCGAGGGTTTTGAGCAGCGCGTTGAAGGCCGCTTCGGTGATCTGGTGGGCCTCGTCGAGGATGTAGATTTTGTAGCGGTCGCGGGCCGGGGCGTAGCGGGCTGCGTCGCGCAGTTCGCGAATTTCGTCGATGCCGCGATTGGTGGCGGCGTCGATCTCGATCACGTCGACGGCGTTGCCCTGGCGAATTTCCGTGCAGGAGTCGCAGACGCCGCACGGTTCGGGCGTAGGGCGGGCCGCGCTGCCGATTTCAGTGCGGCAGTTGAGGGCCATGGCGACGATGCGCGCGATGGTGGTTTTGCCGATGCCGCGATGGCCGCTGAAGATGTAGCCGTGCGCGATGCGGTTCTGGGAGAGCGCGTTGAGCAGGGTGCGGGTGACGTGATCCTGGCCGGCGACGTCGGCAAAGCGCTGCGGACGGTATTTTCTGGCCAGAACCTGATAACCCATGTGTGCCTGCTCCTTGGGTCCGCCCCGGTCGCAGGCGGCCTAGGTGGGATTGTATCGTTTGGGGGCGGGCGGGGATGGAAAAGCCAACCGCGGAATGCGACTGCGCAGGGGAATACGACTGCGCAGGCGCGCCGGAAGGATGAGCAAACGTTCAAGCCTGTACGGTGCGCGCGCGCTTGCCTGCCTTGCGCTTGCCGCGCTTCTTTTTGGCGGCTTTTTTGAGCGCCTTTTTGGCGGCGGCTTTGCGGCGGCGGATTTCTTCCTTCGAGTACATGGTGCCGCGGCAGTTTTTTGCGCCGCAGTTGCAGACGGCTTCGTCGTCGCCGCCGTCGTAGAGGCAGTAGTCGTAGGTGATTTCTTCGCCCGCGGCGATGTTTTTGATGGCCTTGATCCAGATGCGGCCGTTGATCTCTTCGGTTTCGCAGTTGGGGTCGCAACTGTGATTGATGAACATGGCCATGCAGTGGCCGTCGATGACGATTGAGCCGTCGCCCAGTCCAAAAAGGTAGGTGATGGGCGACTGCTCGTAGGTGGCGTCGGCCTGTTCCTTGCTGAGGCGCGGGCCGGTGTATTCGGCCACCCGCGCGCCCTTGCGAATGGCGGCTGTGGTGTAGCAGCCGGCGGCGTGAATGGCGGAGGAGCGGATGATGAGTCCCATGCGATTGTGCGATGCTTTCCCTGGGTGAGTTCGATGCGGTATGCATCGCATCGTACCATTGAAGGGGCTGTTGAAGAGGCGGTTGAAGGGGCAGCGATTGAAGGGGCAGGACGAGAAGGAATGAAACGGGTCTTATTGGTTGTGCTGGGTGCGGTGTGTTTTCTGGCGGCGTCTGTGCAGCTCCAGGCGCAGTCGGGGGCGGGTGGCGACGCGCAGAACCAGGCAGCGCCCAAGGCTCCCCAGCCGGCCGCAGACACACCCAAGCCTGGGGCCAGCGCTCCGGCTGAGTCCAATCCGTTTCCTGAAGATACAAACTCGGTGCCGGTGCTGCCGACGGCGTTGTCGGCGCCGGTGGCTGCGCCGGATGCGGCCGATTACAGCAACGTTCGCCTGCCGGGCGAGGACAGCGATCCGGTGCGCAGCCCCGACGATGTTGCAGGTGCGGCCAGCGCCTCGGACTCCGGCTCGAGCAGCAGCGCGCAGGGGCTGGATCAGCTGCTCAAGCTGCCGCCCGAAACCGGCAAGGAGAAGAGCCGGAAGGAGGAGCCGGCTCCCGTGGTGGGCCCCAAGGAAGACATCAACGTGGGCAGCTACTACCTGCAGACGAAGAACTGGAAGGGGGCGCTATCGCGCTTTCAGTCCGCTTTGGTGATGGCTCCGGACAATCCCGACGTGTATTGGGGGCTGGCCGAGGCGCAGCGCAACCTGGGCGACTTTGCGGCGGCCAAGGCGAACTACCTGAAGGTGATGGAGTACGACCCGGACAGCAGGCACGCCAAGGACGCGCGCAAGATCCTGAAGCAGCCGGAGATGGCCAACGCGCCTGCCGCCTCGCCGAGTCAGTCGGCCGCAGCGCCCCGGCAGTAGCGGACTGCGGGGAAGACTTTTTGTGGGGATCGCGCGCCGCAAGTTTTGCGACGATGAATTCGCTCAAAACCCCGCCCAGCGCATATAAGAAGCCAGGATGGGCTCTCCCCAGAGACTGCTGACAACTCCGCCGATGCAGAGAAATGTGCCCAGGGGGAGTTTGGTCAGCGCCCAGCTTTCAGATTCCCGCCGCGCTTTGGGGAAAGCGAGCAGAACCAGCGCGGCCACCGCGCCCAGCACGACGCCCAAGGCGAAGGCGAGCAGCGTGCCGGGCAAGCCTAGCCACGCGGCGAGCAGGGCCATGAGCTTGGCGTCGCCGAGGCCGATGCCTTGGCGCCGGCGGACGAGCCAGTAGAGCCAGCGGATGAGGAGAATGAGGCCGGCGGCGGCGAGGATGGCGAAGGCAGTGTTGAGAAGAAGGAACAGCGGTGTGGGATGTGCCTCCGCATTAGTGAAGACGGCCCCGCGAAGCACGGTGAAGACGACTCCGAGCGCGATGCCGGGCAGGGTGATCGCGTCGGGGAGCCAAAGAAATTCGGAGTCAAGAGCGGCCAGCCCCACCAGAAGCCAGTAGAAGATCGCAAGGCCGCCAAGTTGGAGAGATGCAGCTTCGAGCACACGGGTCGAGCCTGTGAAGGTTTCCGTCGCGGCCCATGTATACGCGCAGCTTGCCCAGAGCGCGCCCACGGCGAGCTCGACCAGAGGATAGCGAAAGCTGATCGAGGTGTGGCAGGTGCGGCAGCGGCCGCGGAGGGCGAGCCAACTTATGAGCGGGATGTTTTCCCACCAGGCGAGGGTGCGGGCGCAGTGGCGGCAGTGGGAGCGGGGCTTGACGATGCTTTCACCCGCAGGCCAGCGGGTGAGGCAGACGTTGAGAAAGCTGCCGAAGGCGAGGCCGGCGAGGGCCGCGAATGCCGTTGCGAGAATACGAATCATGTGCGGGTTTGAGTATACGGCCACCTGCGGTGGGGCCAGCGTGTCTGTGCGAGAGTGGTGTGGCGCCCTGCTGCTGCGCCCGGCAGCCGGTCATTGCATCGTTGCTGGAGCTGATGGGCCGAACCGATCACGCGGACTGAATCGGTCGCCATTCCACCGCGGAATCTCATGCAAAATTTCTGTGGAAAACAAAAATAAATAGGGGGGGGGTAGGGGGGTACCTTTCTCCGGCCTTGCGAGCGGGCTCCAGGAAATCGGGGTTCAGGAATTGGTCCCCCTTTTTTTCGCTTCTCTCCATTGTGAGCGGTTTGAGCGAATTGATCTGCAAATCGGCGGCGGAATCCTGCGCAACCGAATGAGGGAGCTGGAAGATTGTTTGCGGGCGCGGGCTTGACGAATCCGGTCGAAGGCGGCTTGAGGCATCAGAACAAGGCCGCTTGGCGGATCAGAAAAATGGACGTGTGACGAATCAGAACAAGTCGGGTGGCGAATCAGAGAAAGGTTGCGGGGCGACGAGGGGCCACTTGATCCGGCGCACGGGTTACACTGGAGCCGATGGACGTTGCACGGAACGCAGACAGTCCACTAGGCTCGTCGAGCCCGGCCCATAGCGCCAGGGAGACCGATCCGGCGCGGGCGGCGGCTCTCTTTGAGCGGTCGGCGGCCATCATGGCGCGGCTGCGGGCTCCCGATGGCTGCCCGTGGGACCGCGAACAGTCGTTCGATTCAATCCGCAAATACACGCTGGAAGAGACGTACGAGGTCTTCGACGCCATTGAGCGGAGGGACTTTCCGCATCTGGTCGAGGAACTGGGCGACCTGCTGCTGCAGGTGCTGTTCTACGCGGAGATGGCGGCGAACGAGGGGCATTTCACGATTGCCGATGTGTTGGAGCATCTGAACCGCAAGCTAGTCCGGCGGCACCCGCATGTGTTTGGCGAAGAGGCCGCGCGCGCCGCCGGGAATGAGGCGGAGGTGGATGCGGCGGTCGAGGGCTCGTCGGCCGCGGTGCTGCGCAACTGGGAAGAGATCAAGCTGGCGGAGAAGCGAGCTTCAGCGAAAGTGCAGCAGGACGCCGCTGAGCCGCCGTCGCGGCTGGATGCGGTGCAGCGCGCGATGCCGGCGCTGGCCGAGGCTGCGAAGATCGGCGCAAAGGCTGCGAAGTCGGGCTTCGACTGGCCGCACTGGCGCCATCTGCTGCCCAAGCTGGTGGAGGAGACGGCGGAGCTGGAAGCGGAAGCCGCCGTGGCCGAGCAATCTTCGTCGGACCCGGCGCGCAAGGCTGCGGTGGAGGCTGAACTCGGCGATCTGCTGTTTACCGTGGTCAACCTGGGCAGGCACCTGGGCGTGGATGCCGAGATGGCGTTGCGCGGATGCAATCTGCGTTTCCGGCAGCGTTTCCAGGAGATGGAGCGGGCCTCGGCGCGGCCGCTCGAAGAATTGCCCCCGGACGAGCTTGAAGCGCTGTGGGCGCAGGCGAAGCGCACGTTGGCCGCCGCCGAGCGCGATTCCGATGGCTCCGATTTGAAGCCGGAGGCCGAGCGATGATTGTGATCCGCACCTGCGCGGGTTTTGATGAGCTGGAGGCCTGCGTTCAGCTCCAGGTGAAGACGTGGGGTTACGACGACAGCGACGTGATTCCGCGCAAAGCGTTTCTGGTGGCGCAGAAGATCGGCGGCCAGGTGATCGGCGCCTTCGATACGGAGCTGCCCGGCGCGTCGGCCGAGGGAGGGCCGGAATCGCTGATCGGCTTCGCCATGTCTTTGCCGGGGATGAAAACCGGCGGCGGGGAACCGAAGGCTTATCTGCATTCCCACATGCTGGCCGTGTGCGAGGCGTATCGCAACCGGGGCCTGGGCGCGCAACTCAAGCTGGAGCAACGGCGTGAGGCG
This sequence comes from uncultured Acidobacteriaceae bacterium, assembly GCA_963716385.1. Classification (GTDB taxonomy): domain Bacteria; phylum Acidobacteriota; class Terriglobia; order Terriglobales; family Acidobacteriaceae; genus Telmatobacter. The sequence goes on along the minus strand of OY970305.1, from coordinate 2,539,468 downwards.
CTTTCCCGCAACATCCGGCATATTGAGTGGACCTTCGATCCGCTGGAAATCAAGAATGCGCATTTGAACATTTTCAAGCTGGGCGCGATAGTTCGTTGTTATCACGTGGATTTTTATGGTGTATCCTCATCTCGACTGCAAGGTGGGCTGCCTACGGACCGTTTGATGGCCGAGTGGAACCTTAGCTCGCCCAGAGTAACGGCCATTCTTGAAGGCCGTCCCAGAGCCGCATATATCATTGAGGAACGCATTCCGGTTCCGGCCTCCATCTATGAATGGAAGGCCACCGAAGCAGGCCGGGAGCGAGCCCTCGCTGTTCAGTTGGAGAACCGCCGCAAGTTTCAAGAAGCATTTTCCCGCGGCCTGGCCGTACTGGGGTTCGTCCGGGACGCGGAAGGAAACGGAGTCTTCGAACTGGGCCCGCTCACGCAGACGGTGTCGGCCTGGTAGGCAATTTTTCAGAGGTGCAGTGATTGGCTTTCATGAACCAATCTCTCTGCACCTGCCAACGTTCCAGGGAACGCACATTTTATGAAAATTGACGGAATCATTCTGCGCGAATTGCACCTGCCTCTGGTGCGCCCTTTTGAAACCAGCTTCGGCGTCACCCGCGAGCGGAGAATCCTGCTGGCCGAGATCCGGTCAGAGGGGCTGATCGGCTGGGGCGAGTGCACGGCGGGCGAGCGGCCGTATTTCTCCGGCGAATCGACCGACACTGCGTGGCAGGTGATCGTCAACGAACTGGGACCGATGCTGGCGGCCGAGTCGCCCGAGCATGGCGGCCAGTGCCCGCGGATATTTCACAAGGTCCGCGGCAACCGCATGGCCAAGGCTGCGCTGGAAAACGCGATCTGGGATCTGGAAGCGCAGCGCGAGGGCGTTTCGCTCTCCCGGCTTCTGGGCGGCGTGCGCGATGTAATCCCATGCGGCGTTTCGCTGGGGATTCAGTCCTCGATTCCCGAGTTGATTGCGATCATCGAGAAGGAACTGGCCGCAGGCTATCAGCGGATCAAGCTGAAGTGCAAGCCGGGCTGGGATGTGGAGGTCTTCGAGCGGGTGCGCAGCCGCTGGCCGGGGATTCTGCTCAGTTGCGACGCCAACTCGGCGTACCGGCTGCGCGACGCGGATCATCTTGTGGGGTTTGACGCGTTTGATTTGCTGATGGTCGAGCAGCCGCTCTGGCATGACGATTTCTACTACCACTCCATGCTACAGAGGCGGCTGGAGACGCCGATTTGCCTGGATGAATCGATCAATAACAGGCGGGATGCGCTGGCGGCGATCGAGATGGAGTCGTGCAGGATCATCAACATCAAGCTGGGGCGCGTGGGCGGCTTCTCCGAAGCCATCGCGGTGCACAATGCGGCGCAGGAGCGCGGAATTCCGGTGTGGTGCGGGGGAATGCTGGAGTCGGGCATCGGGCGGGCGCATAACATTGCGCTGTCGTCGCTGGAAAACTTCACGCTGCCCGGCGACGTGTCCGCCTCGGCGCGCTACTGGGCCGAGGACATCATCGAGCCGGAAGTCACGGTTTCGGCTGAGGGCGAGATTGCGATTCCCGACACGCCGGGCCGCGGCTATGAAGTGCGCGCGGAGTTGATTGAACGGCTGACGGTGCGCAAGGAAACCATTCGCGCGTTTGAGCTGGTGGGATAGCGAAGCGCGGCGGGAGGCTTTTTCAGCGCGGTTTCCGCCCGCCCCAGTCAAAATGCCGGCCGAGGATGCCCTTGATGATCCAGTGGTCCGTCGCCGCGGTGGGTCCGATGCCGACGCCGAAGTTGATCTCCCATTCGGGCGAGACATTCAGGTCGATGGCGGGGAAGAACTGCTGCTGCTGGTCGTGGAGGCTGGCGATGTTCGTGAGGCTGCCGTAGTCGGCGTAGTACTCCAGGCCCCCGGCGACGACTTTGGTGAAGTTGTAGCTGATCTTGGCCGCGGGCGCAAAATCCAGCCCCAGGTTCACGTCGGGGCCGTGCCAGGTCCGCTCCAGCGCCGGGTTGACAGCGAAGTACCAGGGGCCGAGCTGCTTATCGACGATGGGCCGAATCTCCCATGTCCAGGTGTCGCGCGAATAGAAAGCGCGCTGGTAGCCGGCCTCCATGGAGAGGCTCGCGCCGACCGGCCAGTGCCAGCTGTCGGGCACACGCACGCGGGGCCGGATGTGGTCGCCCACCCACTGCACACCGGTGCCGCTCTGCTCGCTGGTGAAGATGTAGAAGCCCACCTCGGACCATTTGTTGACGCCCTGGGTGATTTCGATGGTCTCGTGTTCGGCGCGATAGGTGGGAGCCACGCCGTGGATGAAGCGGCGCTGCCCGTCGGCGGTGAAGTTGGAGTGCAGCTCGACCATGGTGCTGCGGGGAGCGACGGTGTCGGCGCCATACACTTGAATCTCGTAGTTGCCCTGGGCACGAGCCGCGCCAAGGGCCACGCCCATCAGCAGAAAGACAGAGAGAAGGGACCTCACGCACGCTCCTTGGGTGTTGGCGGGACTTGGGGAAGTGAACCACCCGGCGCTCTTGCTCATTGGATGGTTTTTCTTCAATTTTGGAAGCAGGATGCGGGGTGGCCATCTTCGGCTCCGGGATGCCCTTTCCTTCAATGTACAGGCCGCGCAACCCGGCATGTGCGCGTGCCTGGCGGTGGTATACTCACAGGGTCAGGCGCGGATCTGCGCCGGCATTCTTCACGATCGCCGAGGTTCCCATGTCCGGCCACTCCAAATGGGCCACAATCAAGCACAAGAAGGGCGCGCTGGATGCCAAGCGCGGCAAGATATTCACGCGTCTCATCAAGGAAATCACCATTGCCGCCAAGGGCGGCGGCGGCGACCCGGACGGCAACCCCCGGCTGCGCACCGCGGTACTGGCTGCCAAGGCCGAAAACATGCCGGCCGAGAACATCAAGCGGGCGATCCAGCGCGGCACCGGCGAGTTGGAAGGCGTCAACTACGAGGAGATCACTTTCGAGGGCTACGGCCCCGGCGGAGTGGCCATCCTTGTGGAAGTGACCACCGACAACCGCAACCGCTCGGTGAGCGAGATTCGCCACGCGTTCTCAAAGAACGGCGGCAATCTGGGCGAGCCGAATTCGGTGCGCTTCATGTTTCACAAGAAGGGTCTGATTGCCATTGAAAAGTCCGCGGCCACGGAAGAGCAGCTGATGGACATTGTGCTGGAACACGGCGGCGAAGACCTGAACGACGAAGGCGACACGTGGGAGATTCTCACCGATCCGGCGGCCTACGAAGACGTTCTGGGGGCGATCAAGTCTGCCAACATTCCCACGGTGATGAGCGAGGTCACGATGGTCGCCTCGACGTATACGAAGCTGGAAGGCGCGGCGGCCAATCAGATGATCCGGCTGCTGGAAGCGCTGGAAGACTTCGATGACACGCAAAACGTCTATTCGAACTTCGACATGGACGCCGAACAGATGGAACAGGTCGCCGGCTGATCTGCCGTCGAACGGGCACAAGAAGAGGCCGCCCGGTGTGGCGGCCTTTTTGCGGGGCTCAGAACACTTGCATCACAGAAGGGGATAAGGTTGACCCAGACTGCAAAGTATCTACTGATTCCATTGATTGTTCTGGTTGCGGGCATCACTGCGACGGCGCAGACGTCGAGTGACTCGAACGCCGGATCGAAGTCCACGGAAGGCGTCACGGAAATAATCAATGGGCCTGGAATCCACGCCATTGACAACCCGGTGGCCCAGGTTCGCAAGGCTAGAAGCTGGGAGTATGGTCCGTTTGTGAACTGGGGCGCGGGCGCGGGGAATCGCGATAATTTCAAGTTTTTCTGGACCGGCTTCCAGCTGGGCAAGCCGTTGACGCCGGTCATCCACGCCGGAATTTTGAGCGGTCAGTTCGAGCTTGGCGGCAACGTGATACCGCTGTGGCTGGGCTTTACGCCGGCCCCGCACAGCCAGACGACCACCTGCGAAGAAAACGGGCAGCCCGTACCCTGCAGCCTGCTGGTGGGCGGCGGAACGTTTCATGGTGTGAGCCTGACGCCGGTGATCCTGCGCTGGAACTTTCTCACCCGATCGCGGCGGATTCAGCCCTGGTTTCAGGGCGCCGGTGGACTGATCTACACGACGCACAAATATCCGCCGAATTACCTGACGACGCAGACGATTGGCGGCCAACTCACCATGATCAGCGGCGGAACCTCGGTGTGGAACTTTGCGCCCCAGGGCGGATTCGGAATTCACTATTTCGTACGCCCCGGACGGTCGGTTGATTTGAGTGTCAACGGCGTCCACATTTCATCGGCATCGCTGGGCGACCGCAATCCCGGAGTGAATGCCAGCATTCAGGTGCAGGCGGGCTACACGTTTTGGAAATGACCGAGATGGAGCGCGGATGAAAGGTCCCGTAGTCGAGTGCGTTCCCAACTTCAGCGAGGGCAGGGATGCCCGGCGCATCGAGGCGATTGTGACCGCGATGTGCGTGGAGGGAGTGCGCCTGCTGGACTTGTCGATGGACGCCGATCACAATCGCTCCGTGGTCACCATCGCCGGGGAGCCCGCGGCGGTGGTCGAGTCGGCGGTGCGCGGCGCGGGGAAGGCAGCCGAACTGATCGACCTGACTCGCCAGGAGGGCGTCCACCCCCGCATTGGCGCGGCCGACGTGATTCCCTTTGTGCCCATCTCCGGCATCAAGCTGGAGCAATGCGTGCTGCTTGCCCGCCAGGCCGGCCTGGAAATCTGGCGGCGCTTCGGGGTGCCGGTGTATTTCTACGAAGCGGCGGCTGCACGGCCTGACCGGGCCAACCTGGAGGACGTGCGGCGCGGCCAGTTTGAAGGGCTCAGGGACAGTGTGCACAAGGAAGCCGCGCGCCGGCCCGACCTCGGCGGACCGGGCATTCATCCCACCGCGGGGGCCTGCGCCGTGGGCGCGCGCAAGTTTCTGGTCGCCTACAACATCTACTTCGACTCGACGGATGTGGCCATGGTGCGCGCCATCGCCCGCGAGGTGCGCGCCGCCTCCGGCGGACTGAAGGGCGTGAAGGCCCTGGGCATGCTGGCCCACGGGCGCGCGCAGCTATCGATGAACATCACCGACTTTGAGGTGACCCCGATCTCCCAGGTGTACAGCGCGGTCTCGCGGCTGGCGTTGCGCCATAAGACGGCGCCGGTGGAGGGAGAGGTCATCGGCCTCATCCCGGAGGCCGCCTGTGAGCGGGACAGCGAGTGGATGCGTCAATTGACCGGGTTCGATCCTCAGACCAAAATCCTGGAGAGCCGGCTCGACGCTCCTCTTGCCTGGCCTGGAGATCTATAACCCGCAACGCAGGAAAGCGAAACTCTCCGGCGAAAAGCGCGGAGAGTACAATCACCATGGAGGAGTGCGTGCGCTTTGGCTTCATCGGCGCGTGCGAGCGCGGCATTCCCGGAGGATGAATTTGTTAAGAAATATCGTTCGGTTTTCGATTTCCACTTTGTTTTTGGTGACGATGCTGCCGGCCCCGGCGGCGCAGTTATCGGGCGGTGCCCGCGCGGCCATTCCGCACGATGTGCAGCAACTGGTGGCGGTCGACTACCGGGCCATGCAGAACTCCGCGGCGGCGATGCAGCTGCGCGACCGGGTGATGCCTCCGGACCTGAAGCAGTTCGACGACGCGCTGCGCAAGTCCGGCCTCAACGACAACCACGACGTGGACGATCTGGCCTTTGCGCTTTTTCGCTCCAAAGGGTCAAGCGACCAGCTGGAGACGGTGGGCATCGCCGAGGGGCAGTTCTCCGTCGAGGATATTGTGGCTAACTTTCGCAAGCAGAAATTGCGGCCCAAGATTATCCGCGCCAACCGCGTCTATCCCATGGGAAGAACGGGCATGGTGCTGTGCTTTGTCGATCCGTCGACGATGATTTTTGGCAGTAGCGAAGCGGTCAAGCAGACCCTCGACGTGCGGGATGGATTTGCGCCCAGCATGCTGAGCAACGGGCCGATGATGGACGCCATGAAATCGGTGGACGACGAGCCCCTGTGGAGCATTCTCGATCAGAAGGGCACGCAGACGATGATGAAGCAGGTGCTGGGCGAGGCCGGCTCGGTGACGGACTTCGAATCGGTGCGCAAGCGGCTGGTGGCCTCGTGGTATTCGATGGACTTTCAGCACGGGGTGAAGTTCGACCTCACCATCGCCACGGGCGACGCCTTTGCGGCGGCGACGGTTTCATCGCTGCTCAACGCGGCGGTCCTCTACCGCAAGATGAGCGGTTCGAGCGATGAGAAGGCGGCTCTGGCCGCAACCGACATCAGCGCCAGTGCGGGGCAGCTTTCGGTGCACTTCGCCACCTCCGACTCGGGGTTCGACAGCCTGCTCAAATCCACGCTGTTTCAGAGCATGGTGCACTGAGCGGATCGCCCAGCCAGAGAAGCCGCTGGACCTGACGCGGCAACGGGCTAACTCGGCAACGGACCTGACGCGGCAACGGGCCTGACGCGACAACGACCAGGCCCCGGCGTGTTGAGCGGAGAGCGGCGGCTCTCCGAGTTTTCCGCGCGGCGGCAGCGGAAGGAAAAGCTGGAAGGCGGCTTTAGCTGACCCGAGAAACAGCGCTTTCCCGATCCGCGGCATTTGCATTGCACGCCCGGTTGCGTCCGTGCCTCTTGGCCGCGTACAGCGCGTCGTCCGCCTTCTGAATCAACATGACGGCGTGCTGCCCGGGTTGGGGCGCCATCGTGGCGCAGCCCGCCGAGATTGTCAGGTACCCCAGAGGATTGCCGCTGTGCGGAAGCCGGCGTTGCCGCACCGCCGCGCAGACCAACTCAGCCAGTTGCATCGCTCCATCGTTGGGTGTACTGGGCAGCACGACGGCGAACTCCTCGCCGCCAAACCGCGCCACCAGATCGCCGGGCCGGGTGACGACATCCTGGAGCGCCTCGGCAAGGCGCTTGAGGCAACTGTCGCCGCGCAGATGTCCGTAGGTGTCGTTGTACGACTTGAACATGTCCACATCGATCAGCAGCAGGGAGAGCGGCGCGTGTTCGCGCAGCGCGCGACGCCACTCGCCGCTCAGGCACTGGTCGAAGCGGCGGCGGTTGGCGAGGCGGGTAAGAGGGTCGGTGACGGCCAGCGCCTCCAGGGTGCGGTAGGCCGCCTGCAACTGCTGTTCGCCGCGCTTGCGCTCGGAGATGTCGCGGATAATGTTCAAAGTCCCGGAGGCCCGGCCTGTGACAGGATCGATGCAGGGGCGAAGGCTGGCTTCGACCCAGATGTAGTCGCCTGTCGGCCTCAGCACGCGGTACTCGATCATGGCTTCTTCAAAGCCATTGCGAAGACGATTCGCCAGCAATTCCAGCTTTTTCCGGTCCTCGGGATGGCAGACGCCAGGTCCTCCCAGGCGCGTCATCTCTTCCGGACTCCAGCCGGTGATTCTCTGCATGGCGGGAGACATATAGCTGGGGTGCCCGTCAAAGTCGGCAATCAGGATCGCATCGCGCGAGTTCTCGGTCACCAGCCGATGCAGCGCGGCGACCTGATGCAGCCGGTGCTCGGTGGCCTTCTGGCGGTCAAGGACGATCGAGATGCTGTAAAGCATGAGCACGCCTGAGGCAATGAAGAGCTGAAGCAGAAGGACGGGCGCCTGGTGGGACAGGGACCTTGTAATGAGAAGCGGGCCCAGGCCGTGGACCGTGAAAAAGCATCCCGTGACGGTGACGAAGAGCGCGCCTATCGCCGCCCAGGCCAGGCCCAGTTGCAGCAGAATCAGCACCAGCAGGGGGTAGACGAAAAAAAGCAGGGGGACCCTCGTCTGAAGGAAGCCCGCAAAGGTGATAAGCACAAGAAGGGCAGGGTAGAGCCAGGGCCGCGGTCCGTTGATTCTGCCTCTCAAGTGCGTGCGAAAGACAGCCACGCAGGCGGGCGTGGCGACCGCGGTTCCCACGCCGTCTCCAATCACCCACGACAGAAAACAGACGCCGGCGTTGGCATGAAACCAGGCGGCGGCCAGCGGCGCGAAGATTGCGCCGGCTGCCGCAGGGCCAGCCAGCAGCGCGAACGCCGCGAATCGCAGGAGATAACGGCTCTCAGTGAACTGGGGCAGATCAGTGGAGCGCCTGCGGAGCAGGTGGGCGCTGACCATCACCTCAAACACGTTGAGCAAGGCCAGCACCAGATTCACTTTCCATTGGCCATTGACAGCGGAACTGGCCACCCACTGGGCTGCAAAGCCTACAGCCAGATATGCGGGCCAGCGCCAGCGGGGCGCCACCAGGAAATAGGACAGCAGGAGGCCGTTGGAAATCCACAGCAAGAGCGGCGGGGTGACGGAGCGTTGGATAGAAGCCACAAATCCGGTGGCAAGCGCAACGGCGAGGAAGCAGGTTCCCAGACGGATGGCGCACCCGTGCCTGTTCTTCCATGGGATCGCGCGGCGAGCGCTCGTGCAGATCGGGTTCCCGCGCACAGATGGCCTCCCCTCTATGTATCGGAAGGATTTGGGCGGGGAATAGCTGTGGGTTTCGCTTTTCTTCCTATTTCAGCGGCTTGGCCCCGGCTGGCGGTCCACTTCAGGGTTTCGCGCTAAGTTGCGGATGGAACTCCGCCTTCCCGGCGGGAAGGAGCACGATCTCCAGGCGGCCCTGCTGGTTCTCGAAAAGCTCGGGGCCGGTGATCTGGCGGAGCTGGTGGCCGGCGCTTTCGGTGTACTGCACCTTGACCGTGCCGCTGCCGCGCACCTGAAAGCGATAGTAGTACGCGGCGCCCGCGGCGAGGATGTCGACGCCAAAGCTGGCGCTCGGATAGTCGACCTCCAGCAACGAAATCGCCGCGCCGGTCCGGTTTTCCACCGTGGCGTCAATCTGGTAGGAATGGCAGCCGGAAATCAGCCCGAACACGGGAAGCAGAATCGCGGCCAAAAGCCCTGCGGAAGCCTTCATGCGCGGCCCTCCTTTTCATTTGGGCGGGTTTCGGGGATGTCGTGCGCGGCAAGCTTTTTTTCTACGCGGTCGATCCGCTTGAGCAGTTCCGGCAGGCGCTGGAAGATGGCGACCGCGCGCAGCCAGACGCGATTATCGAAGCCGGGCGAGCCGGAGATCATCTTTCCCGGCGGCACGTCGTGGGAGACGGCCGATTGCGCGGTCAGAATGACGCCGTCGCCGAGGCTGCAATGGCCGGCTACGCCGGCCTGACCGGCGAGAATCGCGTTGTTCCCGACGACGGAGGAGCCGGCCAGCCCGACCTGGGCGCAGAGCAGAGTGTTTTGGCCGACCCGCGAGCCGTGGCCGACCTGGACGAGATTATCGACTTTGGTTCCATCGCCGATTTCGGTGGCTCCGACCGTGGCCCGGTCGATGCAGGCATTGGCCTGAACGTCCACCCGGTTGCCCAGCCGCACGGGGCCGGATTGGGGAATCTTCTCCCACTCGCCGGCCTCGTTTTTGGCGAAACCGAAGCCGTCGGCACCTACGATGGCGCCATTTTCCAGCGTTACGTGGTCGCCCAGCGCGCAGTTCTCGCGCACCACGGCGTGCGCATGGGCAAAAAAGTGGCTTCCGGCGCGGACCCCGGGGTAGAGCACGACGTGCGGCAGCAGTGTGGCATGCGGTCCCAGGCTCACGCCGGGTCCGATCACAACATACGCCCCGATGTGCGCGCCTTCGCCGATCTTTGCCGTGGGGTCAATGATCGCCGTGGGATGAATGCCGGGAGTGTAGGCTGGCGGCTGGTAGAAGAGGCCAAGTGCGCGTGAAAAGGCCAGATAGGGGTTCTTGATGCGGAGGGTGGGGGCGGCAATCTGCTGAAAATCAGGCTCGACCAGCACGGCGGCGGCCTGCGTTTTCCGCGCCAGACCGGCGTAGCGGGGATTGGCCACGAAGGTGACTTCGGTGGGCCCCGCCTCCTCAATTCCTTTGACGCCAGTGACTTCCAGGTCCGCGTTGCCACGCAGTTCCGCGCCCAGCCGGGTTGCCAGTTCGCCTAGCTTCATCGATGGAATTGTAACGGAATGGGGCGGAGAAGGGTGTTTTGCGGGCGGGAAGTTGGTCTCAACCCGGCTCCTGAGCGTCGGGTTCACTGGGAAACAGCTCCGGCTGCGGGGGCTTCACGCCACGCCTGTGGCTGCCCGCGCCGATCAGGCTCACCACTTCCAGGGTCTGGATTGCCTGGCGCGGCAGGTAAATGCGCTGGGTGTTGGAGCGGGTGTCGGGCGGGGTGAGCAGCAGGCCGGCGCCTTCGACCAGGGAGCGGTCGTTGGCCGCCAGTCCCTCCAGTTGATCGCCGTCGGTGAGGGTCATGCGCAGCCACAGTCCGGCGGCGCGCGGGCGGACGGCAAACCGCTTATGCAGGAGCCGCTCGGGGTTGGCCTGGTCGCTGGTCGGGGCAGGGAGGTCGCGCACGTAGCAGACCCATTTCACCGTGTCCCAGGCGAGGGTGACCACCTTACCGGCGAGGTCGAGAATCTCCAGCGCCGCATCCTCCCGGGTGAACCCGGCAGCGGCGTACCCGGCGATCCAGTCGCGGGAGAACTTGCGCACAATCACGGGCTTACGAAGGGACCCCATCGCATTGGATTGTCGCACGGCGCGGCCCCTGGACGAAGGCAAAAAGCAGCAAGATCAGTGCAGCGGCCTCTAGCCAAGCGGCCCCGGTTGTGATAAGGTACTGGATTGCAACCTCTGCTTTGATGGGCTCTAAGGGTAACAACATCAGAGACTTGGCTAGGGTAGAGGATAGCGGAAGCAGGGAACGGAATGCCCGATTACATCTACCTTCTGGAGAACCGGCTGTCGGCCGACCAGCAAAGCGCTCTGCGCCACTTGCGTGAGGCAGCCCGCGAAGCCGGCATGATCCTTTTTCTGACCGGCGACGCCGTCCGCGATCTGACCAGCGGCCACGCTGTACGGGAACTCGAGGTCGCGGTGCACGGCAACGCTCTGAAGCTGAAGAGGCCAATCGAGAAACTGGGCGGCAAGGTGTGGGGCGAGGACGAGGCTTCGCGCACGCTCTACCTCTGTTTTCCCGGCACCGTCCGCGTCGACGTCGTCAGCACGCATCGCACCGAATATCCCAAGCCGGGCAAGCCTGTTTTTCACGGCGCATCCATCCAGGAAGACCTGCGCCGGCGCGACTTTACCGTCAACGCGATGGCCATCTCGCTGAATGAGGGATCGTTTGGCCTGCTGATGGATCCGCTGAACGGAGCGGCCGACATTGAGGCCCGCACGCTGCGCCTGGTGTCGAACTACGGGTTTCTGGAAGAGCCTTCCCTGCTGATTCGCGCCACCCGCTACCGTGCCCGGCTGGGCTGGGAACTGGAACCGCGCACGCAGACGCGCTATGACAACGCGCGCGAAGAGGGCGTCATTGAGCACCTCTCCGCCCAGGCGCGCAGCCAGGAACTGGAGCAGATTGGCCACGAAGACGACGGGCTGAAGGTGCTGAGGGCGCTCGAGGCCGAGGGCTGGATGAAGGTTCTGTTCCCGGCCTGGACCTCCGCGAAGGCCGACGAGGAAAAGCTCAAGGCGCTGCACGAGCTGGCTGTTGAACTGCTGCTCCAGGGCGTCCATCCCGACATGTCGGCGGCGCAAATGCAGTTGCTGACGGCGAAGCTCTCGGCAAGAGAGCTGGCCGCGCTTAAAAAGCTGATGCTGCGGTCTGGATTTGTGGAGGAGTGGAACAGCCTGGACTCGATGGCGTCGGGATTTGCCAAGGTTCTGTTGGCCAAGCAGAATCTGACCCCTTCGGCAAGCTTCAAGCTGTTTACGAGCTATGATCCAGAAGCTGTTCTATGGCTGGGATTTACAAGCAACGCAGCAGCCGTAAAAGAGCGCTTTGAGCTGTTCCTGAAAGTGTGGCCTGAGGCGCGTCAGCGGATCCCGCACGCGCTGATGCAGGAGATGAGGATCACCCCCGAACTGCCTGCCTATGCGAGCATCGTCCACCAGGTGTTTCTGGAACTGATCGACGGCCGCCTGACCACGCCGGAAGAGACTCGGGCGTTCCTTGAGCCGCATTCGCCGCCGGCCCCGCCGCCGCAGGTGACGATCAAGCGGCCGCGTGCCAAGCGCGGCGCCGAGGCCAAGGTGAAAGAGCGTTCCTACGAAGACGAGGAAGAGGAAGAAGAGGATCTGGACGAGGAAGAGGACCTGGACGACATCAGCGTGGAGGACGAGGAAATCGATCTCGGCATAAAACTTTCGACGCGCGATCTGGGGACGGATTTGGAAGAAGAAGGCGAGGAAGAGGCGGAGACTGAGGAAGCGAAGCCGGCTGCGGCCAAGCGCGCAAAGAAGCAGACAGCGCCCCCCCAGCCCCCGAAGGAGGCTGCGCCCGCCGCCGTTCCACTGGCGAAGGAAGTTGCGGCAAAGCGAGCCGAGACAAAGCCCGCAAAGGGAGCGAAGCCGGCCAAGATAGAACAGCCGCAGCCCGCCCCCAAACCCGGGCCTGCGCCAAAGCCGGCGCCCATTCCGAAGCCGGCAACGGTAAAACAGAAGGCGCCCGCAGCCAAGGCAAAGCCTGCCCCCGCTGCTCCGGCCAAAAAGCCTGTGCGCGCTCCGGCCGCCGCCAAGGGAGGCAAGGGTTTAAAGGCGAAGATTGCCAAGGCGCCGGTCAAGAGAGTTCCCGCCAAAGCTCCGGTGAAAGCTTCGGCCAAGGCCCAGGCAAAAACCGCCGCCAAGACCCCTGCCAAAGCTGCCGTCAAGACTTCAGCCAAGGCTTCCTCGGCCAAGCCGGCGGCAGCCAAGAAGAAGCCCGCGCCGGCCGCCAAAGCCAAAGCCGGCAAGGCGTCGAAGTCCGCCAAACCGGTGGCAAAGAAGCCCGCGGCGAAGTCCGGGAAGAAGCGCTAGGGAGTCTCTTAGGGTTTTTGTTCTGGTGCGAAGGTTCGGCTCAGGGGGATGACGCCTGATTGATTTGCGCAGGTTGAATGCGGACTCAAGCGGAACATCCTGCAGACGAGTCTTGTTGAACGATTCCCTGGGATGCTTCGTGCAGGCCGTTTCTTCGTGATATGGTCAGAAAATTCCGGAGGGAAACTGATGGCCCGCTTGCTTCCCCGCGCTCTGATTGCCTGCCTGCTCTCTTTTCTTGCCTTCGCCGCCGCTGTTCCGGCGCACGCGGCAGCTTTGGCGCCCGGCGCTGATCTTCATGCGATGACCGCCCAGCTCGGCTATCGCTTTTCTCGCGGCGGCTGGACCTATGTGCATCTCGAAGGCACTCCCGCCGAGATTGGTTACCAGCACGGTCAGCTGCTCTGCGCCGAAATAGCAGACCTGGTCCGGGTGACGCAGATTGAAAGCGCGCACTCCACGCATCGCTCGTGGGCGTTCTACCGCGAGTCGGCGCGCAAGGTGCTGTGGCCGCACATCGGCGCCGAGTACCGGGAGGAGCTTGAAGGGATCGCCAAAGGGGTCGAGTCGAAGGGAGTGAAGCTCGACCTTTGGGACATTGTGGCCCTCAACGGCAGCATCGAGCTGACCGAGTACTACGTCCCGTGGCTGAACAAGAGCGCGCGCACCGCCCATGCGCCCGCGGTCCGGCCTGAGGGCCGCTGCTCGGCCTTCATCGCCACCGGCAGCTACACCAAGGACGGCAAGATCGTGATGGCCCATAACAACTGGTCGGGATATGCCGACGGCGAGCGGTGGACGATTATCTTCGATATCCAGCCAGCGCACGGGCACCGCATTCTGATGGACGGCGAACCGGGCGTGATCACCAGCGAGGACGACTTTGGCGTGAACGACGCCGGGCTGATGATTACCGAGACGACGATCACGCAGTTTGTGGGATGGAATCCGGACGGGATTCCGGAGTTTGTGAGGTCGCGCAAGGCCATGCAGTACGCGGGCTCGATCGACGAGTACGTCTCGATCATGAAGGAGGGGAACAACGGCGGCTATGCCAATGACTGGCTTGTCGGCGACCGCAAGACCGGGGAGATTGCCTACCTGGAACTGGGTCTGAAGAACACTCCGCTCTGGCGCTCGAAAGACGGGTACTTCGTTAGTTCGAACTTCGCCCGCGACCCCGAACTCATCAAGACGGAGACCGATGGTTTCAATCCGAACAATCTTGCCAGCTCTCCCAATGCGCGGCGCGTGACCTGGAAGAAGAAGATGGCCGAGTACAAGGGGCGCATTGACGTGGACCTGGCCGAGCAGTTTTTGGCCGACCACTATGACAGTTACACCGGCAAAGTGGTCCCCGATGAGCGGTCTCTCTGCGGGCACGTGGACAGATCTCCGCGCGGGGTGCCGGAGTGGGATTTGAAGCCGTATGCGCCGGAAGGCGCGGTCACAGGCAAGGTTGCGGACTCCGAGATGGCGGCGAAGCTTTCCTTCATCGCGCGCGCGGGGCACCCTTGCGGAGAGGACTTTCTGGCGGCGCCGTTTTTGGCCGCGCACCCGGAGTACGGCTACCTGAAGCCGGTTCTGAACGACATGAAGGCCGGTCCATGGACCGTATTCACCGCAGGCGAGAAAAGGTAAGGGGCAAGGCGGGCATTTGTTCAGGAAAGGGCAAAGGGCAGCCGCGTTATGAGGGGCTGCCCTCTGCCCTTTCCGATGACTTCAACTCGTTCAACCGGGAGAGACGAGAAAGCACCTTCGAGGGACGCCGCAGGCGAACCCATCCGCTACGCCTGCCGCCCTGGAGTCGTGCTCGAACCCGACTGCATGTAAATGAAGGTCCGATGGTCGCTGGGAACATCGGACCCGCAAAAAAGCTGGTTAGCGGCCCCGGCCGCGCGAACTGCCCGCGCCGCCGCCGCTGCCCTTGCGCGCCTGGTAGCAATCCCGGCAAAAGACCGGGCGATCGCCACGTGGCTCAAAGGGCACTGTTGTAGGCTGGCCGCAACCCGAGCAGATCACAGGCGTTCCCTGTGCTGGAGTCGAACGGTAGCCGGAACCACCCCCCTGGTCGTTCTTCTTTGCCATGCGGCAATTCTTGCAACGTTTCGGGGTCGAATAACCGCGTTCCTGAAAGAACGCCTGATCAGCGGCAGTAAAGGTGAAGTCCTGCCCGCAATCGCTGCAAGTAAGTTGAATATCTCCGGCCATGGTTCTCCTCGTGGTGATTGTACAGCCCAACATAACTTTAGCGTATATGGATTCTATTTAGAAAGAAAAACTTATGCTTTGTGTCCGAAATGTTACAAAGCTCGCTGCCGCCCGGGGTTCTTGCCGTACCCCCGGGCGGGGAGGGTGGAAGTGGCCGCCGGCTCGCAACAGAAGGCGGCGGCTGCAGGCGGCCTCTGCTCCCGCGCGCTATGATCGTTCCACAACGATTTCCATTGGAGCGCGGGTGGCAATGCGAATCGCGTACGTGCTCACTTCGCTCGGCATGGGGGGCGCAGAGCGGCAGGTGGTGTCGCTGGCCGAACGGATGGCCAGGCGCGGCTACACCGTCGCCCTCGTAGTGTTGATGCCGCGCGTGGCCCAGGAGTGGCCCACCGCGCTGGACGTTGTCCATCTCGAGATGCGGAAGACGCCTGTGAGCGTCTTCCGCGGGCTGATGCGCGCCCGCCGCTTTCTCCGCGAGTTCCGGCCTGACCTGGTTCACAGTCATACATTTCCTGGCAACATGGCCGCCCGCATGCTCCGACTGGTCGGCGCCACGCCCGCGGTCGTCTCCACCATTCACAATGTCTATGAGGGGGGCTGGGGGCGCATGCTGGCCTATCGCCTGACGGATGGCCTGAGTCTGCGCACCACGGCCGTCAGCCAGGCAGCGGCAGAGCGCTACGTGCGCATCAAGGCCGTGCCGAAGAACAAGTGCGTGGCCCTGGCCAACGGCATCGACATCGTGGAATTCGAACCTGCAGCCCGGCGCCGCGCCGCGACGCGAGACCAGCTTGGCGCTGCCGAGGCGTTCATCTGGCTGGCCGTGGGACGCATCGTCCCCGCCAAGGACTTTCCCAACCTGCTACGAGCTTTTGCGCAGGTTCGCCGTGAATTTCCGCAAGCACAGCTTTGGATCGCCGGAGAGGCGGCGGCCACGGTGGCGAAGCAGGCGGACGCACTCGCCGTGGAGCATGGCGAGATGGACGGTGTCCGCTGGCTCGGCTTGCGCCGGGATATGCCCGCCTTGTTCGATGCTGCCGACGCGTTCGTGCTTGCCTCGGCCTGGGAAGGAATGCCCCTGGCCCTGGGCGAAGCCATGGCCATGAAAAAGTCCGTGGTAGCCACCGATGTGGGCGGTGTGCGCGAATTGGTGGGGTCTTGTGGCGCGATTGTGCCGGCCAAAGACCCGAGTGCGCTTGCCGAAGCGATGCTGGCCCTGATGCGCATGTCGCCCGAAGCCCGCCACGCGCAAGGCCGCGCCGCCCGGCGGCGGATCGCTGAGAATTTCAGCATCGACGCGCGCGCCGACCGGTGGGAGGAATTCTACGGATCAGTGCTTGCATTCCGATCACGAACTGTCCCGCGAACTTTTGCATGATAGCCTTATCAGCGAAATTTTAGATTCGCTTTTCCTCGTCATGAAATCAGTCGCGTGGAAAGCCCTGGAGAAATTGCAATGCGGAGAGCACTTGCAGGAGCGGTTGTGTGCTGGGCTTTGGCCGCGGCAGCGATCGGAATGGGAAGCCGTATGGCGTGCCCGCAGTCGAATCGGGCGCAGAATGCGGTTCTCGCTCTCGATCACGGGTGGCAGTTCCGGCAAATCAAGGGAGACGCGCAGGGCGCTGAGAACGAGTGGCTCCCGGCCACTGTCCCCGGCGACGTGCATCTGGACCTGCTTGCCAACAAGAAGATCTCTGACCCTTTTTACCGCGACAATGAGTCCCGTCTGCAGTGGATCGAGAATGAGAGCTGGGAGTACAGGCTCAGCTTCGACGTCACTCCGGAGTTGCTGGCCCGCTCCAACGTGGACCTGGTCTTTGACGGCTTCGACGCCGCCGCGCAGGTCTACGTCAACGGCGCCCAGGTGCTCAAAGCCGATAACATGTTCCGTGTCTGGCGCGTGCCAGTAAAAGGTTATCTTCACGCGGGAACGAATCTGCTGCGTGTTGTTTTCCCCTCGCCCATCAAGGCCGCGGAAGTGGTTGCGGCCACCGACCCATGGCAGCCGAGAACCAAGACTGCCGACAAGACGTACATTCGCAAAGCCGCATATGAATACGGCTGGGACTGGGGTCCGCGCTTTGTCACCAGCGGCATCTGGCGTGCGGTGCGCATCGAGGCATGGGACAAGGCCCGCATCGCGGACTTTGTCATCCGCCAGCGCGATGTGAGCAGGGAAGTCGCTCACCTGGACGCCGAGGTTGAAGTGGAAGCGTCGAGCGCGGGCCCTGCCAAAATCAGCGTTCAATACTCCGGCGACGGCAAACCCGCGACGCTGAGCCGCAAAGTCACGCTCCATGCAGGCCGGAACGTCATTGATTTCCCGATCGAGATTCGCCAACCGAAGCTTTGGTATCCGGCCGGCTACGGCGACCAGCCGCTCTATGAATTCACCGCGCAGGTGAACATGGGCAGCAAGGTGAGCGATGAGCGCAAGACAAAGACCGGCCTGCGCTCCATCGTGCTGCGCCGCAAACTCGACCAGTGGGGTCGCTCCTTCGAGTTCATCGTCAACGGCATTCCTGTCTTCGCCAAGGGCGCCGACGTGATCCCCTTCGACAGCTTTCCGAATCGCGTGACCACGGCAGACTACCGGCGTATTCTCGAGTCCGCGCGCGACGCCAACATGAACATGATCCGCCACTGGGGCGGCGGCTACTACGAGAGCGACGAGTTTTATCAAATTTGCGATGAGCTGGGCATCATGGTCTGGCAGGACTTCATGTTCGGCAATGACTGGCAGCCGGGAACCTATGCCTTCAAGCAGAACATGGAAGCCGAGGCCGAGGATCAGGTGCGCCGTCTGCGCAATCATCCCAGCATCGTTCTCTGGTGCGGCAACAACGAGACTGAAGAAGCGCTCAACTGGGCCCCGCGAGAGACACTGCCCATGGATGTGAAGTTTCAGATGTGGCAAGACTATCTGACCGAATTCAGCGGGATCCTGAACCGCGTCGTGGCGCGTCTTGAGCCGGAGATACCGTACTGGCCGAGCTCGCCAAGCGCCGATTACGAGGTTCTCAGCGATCGTTATCAGAGCGGGGACGCGCACATCTGGGACGTGTGGCATGGACGGGTGCCGTTCTCGACATACGAAACGCATCATCCGCGTTTTGTGACCGAATATGGATTCCAATCGTTTCCGGAGTTGAAGACGATTGAGGCATTCACGGAGCCTGAGGATCGCACAAATATCTTTACGCCGGTGATGCTCGCGCATCAAAAGAACAACGAAGGCAACGCGATCATCCACGACTATCTGCTCAGGGATTATCCGGAGCCGAAGGACTTCGCGAGCTTTCTTTACGTTTCGCAGGTTTTGCAGGCCGAGGGCATCAAGATCGGCGCTGAGCACTTCCGCCGCGCGCGCCCGGAAACCATGGGCTCCATCTTCTGGCAACTGAACGACTGCTGGCCGGTCGCCTCATGGTCGAGCATCGACTACTACGGCCGCTGGAAGGCGCTGCAATATTATGCGCGCCGCTTCTATGCGCCCATTCTGGTTTCCCCGCACGTCGAAGAAGGCTCCCTGCGGGTCTATATCGTCTCCGACAGAACCGAAACGCGCCCCGCAACGCTGCGCGTGCGCCTCATGGACTTCGACGGCAAAGTACTTCTCGAGGACAAGCACGATGTGAGCGTTGAGCCGCTCGCAAGCAAGGTTTATCTGGACTGGCCTCTGGTCAAGCTCACGCAGGCCGGCGCATCGGACACATCGCGAGTCTTCGTCGTTGCCGAGCTGACGGAAGGCAGCACAGAAATCTCGCGCAATCTTACCTACCTTGCGCCTGTGAAAGAGGTCCATCTCACGCCGGCCAAGCTAACTGTCGATACCACTGGTGTGAACGGAACTTACAAGATCCGGATAACCTCGCCGGTGCTGGCGCGCAGCGTCTATCTCTCTTTCGGCAACCTGGACGCAAAGGTCTCCGATAACTACTTCAACCTGCTTCCCGGCGAAACTCGCGAGATTACTGCCACGAGCGCGGTTGCTCTGGATGCTCTCAAGGCGCAGTTGAAGGTCGTCTCGCTGACTGATGCCTTTGCAACCGACCCGCGGCCGGCAACGGTTTCGGCAGCGCACTAAGTCAGAGCCACGGGGCCGGAGCATTCTTCCCCGGCCCGCGCCCGACTGCTCCGGGCTTGCTTAGCCCGGACTTGCTCAGAAGGAGAAGATCGCCTGGATGAAGACACGCCTCGACGCCGAGCCAGAGGAGAATATCCTTCCGGCGAGACTGGTTGATTGTCCAAAGTTCTGCGCGGTCACGTTGCCCATTGGCGTGCCATAGTTGATGTTGTTGAACAGGTTTAATGCCTGTGCAGTAAACGTCAGCGAGTATTTGCGATTGGCGCCGGCTCCGCCAAACATTCCGCGGGGTCCTCCGCCTCCGCCAAATCCGCCGGGGCCAAAGCCGCCACCGGGGCCTCCGCCGCCGCGATGACCGCCGTCGGGCCCGCCAGGAGGCGGACCGCCCGCGTTCCCTGCTTCCGCCTTTGGACCGATGCCAAATGCGCGGCTGATGCGCAGATTCAAGGCTACCGAGGCCGGCCCGTTGCCCAGATTTGAAGGGACGATCTTCTCTCCAGGCTGCGGAACGGTGTCAAAGTCGCCGTAACTTGTGTGGACCACGTTGGAGGGGTCGGAAGCGGAAGTGGCAAACGACGGACGGTTATTGAAGAAGTTGTCGCCGGTCAAGTCAAAGGGCGTGACAAGGTTGAAGGGATGGCCCGCGGTGGCGATCAGGAATGGGTTGAAGCGCAGGCCCCATGGTCCGTCGTAGTTACCCATCATGAAGACCATGTTGCGCGCGGCAAAGCTGGCGCGGCCGTAGTCCTGGTTCAGGTTATAGGAGTTTGAGGCTGTTCCACCGGCGCCGTTCGTGTTGGCGGAAGTCAGGTTATAAAACCCGAACACGCTCAATTTGGGAGAGAGGACGGCGCGCATGTTCACAATCAACTGGTTCTGCTTGAAAACGGCTTCAGGATAATATTGATTCACGATGCCCAGAGACGGATCAGGCCGCACGCCGGTCAATGTGGAACTGCCATACACAAAGGTGCCGGGCAGATAGGCGTTGGAGTCGCGAGTGACTAACTGGTGTAAGCCAAATGAGTGGAGATAAGTAAAGGTCAGCGTGGTTGTTTTCGTAAGTTGGCGCTCCAGGCTGGCTCCGAACTGCTGTGTGTACGGAGAATGGTAGCTGGGCGCAATCTGCACGACCGTACTGGTGGTGCTGGTTCCAGTGGCGCAATTGCCGCTGGCGGTGTCCAGGCTGGTGGGATTGAAGCAGGTGGGGTTGGTCACGCTCACCTGCTTCTGGCTGTCTGGCGCGCCGCTGAAGCGCGTTGCGGAGAGCATATTGCCTACTCCAAGGCGGTCATAGAAGATGCCATATCCGCCGCGCAGCACGGTCTTGGCCTGCTTCTTGTCTTTGTGGCCGTCGAGTGCGTAGGCAAAGGCGACGCGCGGGGCCCAGTCGCTGTGGTCAGAAATGTGATTCTGCGTCTCCCAGCGCAGGCCGCCTGAAAGGGTCAGGTCGCGACTGAACTTCCAGTCGTCCTGAAAAAACAGCGCCGCATCGAAGACATTGGCGGTCGCTCCCTGGGCGCCCGTGGTGTAGCTGAGTTTGGTGGGCAGACCGCCCGTGCCGTTCAATGCGCTGATGTAATCGGCGACGGACGCAAAGTTGAAACTGCCATTGAAATTCGCGTCCGTGGAGTTGGCGTCGCGGTTGTCGCGAAGCCAGGTGCCGAACTTGATGGCGTGTGCGCCCGCGGACATTGTGGTCACGTTTTGCAGTTCCAGGTGATCCTGATGGTCGGTCGATTTCCCGCTTGAAGAGCCGCCGCCCGTGAGGGCTTGCGGCACGGTGACCAGCGGCGCCGTGCTCACCGGCGTGGAGTCAGACTGTGCCCGGCGGTATTCAAGCCGGGTCTCGTTGACCAGATGATCGTTGATGATCATTGAATCGCTCACCTGAAGGGTGTGCTCGGTGGAGGTCGAATCGCTGGACTGCGAGGGCAGTTCTGTCGAGCCGATATCGCCGCTCTCCGCGTCGCGATAGAACTGGTAGCGCAGGGTCAGCGTGTTTTTCTGTCCCAGTTGCAGATCGATGCGCGGAGAGATATTGGTGCGAGTGTGCGGATTGAAGAGAGCGCCGGAAACGGGGCCCGCGGAATAGAGACCTGTGTTCGCGTCGAAAATGGGAGCCTCGGCCAGGCTGTAGACGCTTGCGTTCTGATTGTTGCGCTGCTCCGCGCTGATAAAAAACGACGCAGTCTTGGACAGTGACCCGTTCAACGTCCCATTGAACTGGATGCTGTGATACGAAGGAATCACTTTGGTGAATGGGTTCCCGGTATTGAAGGCGTCGTCGTTGCCCTGCATGAAGAATCGCCCGTGCAGCTTGTCGGTGCCGGGCTTGGTCAGGATCTCGATGCGCCCGTAGCCCAAGCGGTCGAATTCGGCCGAAAAGGGATTCTGGTTAATGCGAATTTCGCGGATCGCCGACTTGGGTGGCAGTTGTCCGCCGGTAAATCCGTCAATATAAATCTGCCCGCCGTTGGGCCCTGCCGAGGGCCCGGCCAGCGCCGTCAATTCATTGGACAGTTCATCCGGATCGTCCGACAGCGCGTCCAGATCCTTGCCCTTGATCACGATGGAGTTGGCGTTTCCTCCGGCCTCAGTGTTCACCGTAGGCGACTCATCGGTGACCTCCACATTTTGCTGTGCCACCTGGATAGCCATCGCCACATCGACGCGCTTTACCTGGCCGGCCTCGAGCGTAACGATCTGCGACTGAAACGGCGCAAAGCCCTGGGACTGAACCTGCACAATGTATCCGCCCGGCGCCAATCCGTGAACTTCATAGATGCCGCTTGCATCCGCTTTGATGCTGGCTACAGCGGTTCCCGCCGAAGTGGTGATCGTGATTTGCGCGCCAGGGATCAGCGCACCCGTCTGGTCGGTTACGTGGCCGTGCAAGGTGGCCGGCGCCGCAGCCTGCGCATTGGAGGCAATTACCGCGGCCAACGCCAGCATCAACGCAATCGCAAAATGAATAAAGCACTGCAATCGAAAATACAATTCTCCCTCGCTTTGCACTCTGGAATTCCAGCCTGTGCCTACTGTGCTTCTGTTTCCGCCGCGCCGCCTGAGCCCATGCTCCAGTTGGAGAGCAGATTCTGGCTGGCCTCAGGGGCTTGGAGCAGAGGTTCAACGCCCGTCAGCAGCGTAATTGCGGTCAAGTCTGTGGCTCCTGCGGTTGAAACCAGCATCACCGCTTCGCCCTTCTTCAAGTCGCCAAATGAAATGGCCGGCGCGCGATTCAGGACCTGCTGCATGTCGCCGCCGTTCTGTGCGTGGCCCTGACTGTTCCACTGTCCGCCGCCGCCCTGCGTGGTCCAACTGTGCTGTTGCGCAACTGCCGGCGATGCGCCGGCGCCTGCTGCGGGCGCCGTGCCTTTCAGCCGCGCCGCCAGCATTCGAGCCATCGTTTCGGGCAACGCGTGCATCTGTGAATCGGACGTGATGTGCACCGTGACCTGCTTTTTTGTGGCCAGGTCTTTCACAACGATGGTGGAAGCCGCTGCATCCAGTGAAGTGATGATGCCGGCGATGTTGCGGAAGCTGCCCGACACCACTTCCGCCGCGTCAACCTCCGTGCCGGATGCATTTTTTGTACCCCGCGCTCTCAACTGGTCGCCTACCTGAATCGCTTCGATCGGAGCGGGCTGCGCCAGATCGAAACGAACCGAGGCCGGCGCATAGCGCTTGAGGACTGTCTGTTTGCCGACGTGCACCGTGACGGTCTTCGCAGTGGCCCCCGCGCCGCTGGTGAGTACGATGATGCCCGACGGAGCGTCAATGCTCTTCACCAGCCCGCCCACGCCATGCAGTTGCCATTCTTCGCGCTCCTGTTGCTCCTTCAGCGCCACGTCGGCGCGCTTGATGGTCACAATCTGCGCCGCCTGCGGTGGAGGGCCGGCTGCGTCAGGGTCCAGCCGCACCAAGACTCGATCGCCGGTGGCCAGATCGCTGAGTTGGATGGTCACTGCAGCGCTCAGATCCTTCTGGCCTGGTTCCACGCGCTTCAGCACCGCCGTTTGGGGAATCTCCACCTGCCGCACGTCTCCCGCGTCGGTCTTCACCGTCAGCGTGTTCCCGTTGATGGCCGTGATCGCGCCCACGAAGCGTCCAGCCGCCTGTGCATCCAGCAGCTGCGCGGCAAGCGCCAAAGCCATCAACAGAGCCAGTTGCGCAATCCCTGCGCGAACGCGATTTTGTGTCTTGCTGTTCATAAACCTAATCTCCAGTACCCGCGCCGCGAGCATCCGGGATGCAACAGTTTCATTTGAGTAGACGAGGCAGCAACGCAAAAGGTTGAGGAAGCCTTCCCAAAGTATGAGAGCAGCGCAAAAGAATCTTCACGATCGACGCAAATTGGGATGTTTCTTCGTGTTCGGGACCGCGGAACCTTAAGACAAGCTGAAGATGCTTGACCCCTCAATGCGCTAGTTCCGCCGCCTCCAGAAACGTATAACTTCCCGACGCCGCGGGAACCACGTGCGTAAGGCGGCGATTATGCACCACGACCGTGTCCTTGTACCAGAGGTTGATAGCCGGCAGATCGCGGGCGAGAATCTGCTGTGCCTCCACATAGTCGGCACGCCGCTTCGCGTTGTCGCTGCTCGCCGCCGCGTCGTCCAGCAGGGCGTCGAGCCGCGCATTCGAGTAGTGCGCCCGATTGCCGCCTTTAGGGGAGAAATTTTTCGTCGCGAATACGTAGCTAAAAATATCCGGCTGCTCGTTGCCGCCAATCCAGCGGAGCGAGTACATCTGGAAAGCACCCCGCTGCACGTCCGAGTAGAACGTTGCAAACTCATAGCTGCGCAGGTCGAGCGCAATGCCTACCCTGGCGAGTTGCTGTTGCAACACCGCCGCCAACAAGCGTGTATCTTCTTCGGTGCTCGTTTTCATCGTGAGATGAAAGCGAATTCCATCGGGTCCGCGCGGATGTCCGGCCTGGTTCAGCAGCTGCTCGGCGCGCTCCGGGTTGTAGTTGTAGCGTGCTACGTCGCCGGTCCAGGCCCAGTGATTGGTCGGAAGCAAACTCAAGGCGGGCTGCGCGTGGCCGCGCAGCAACGTGTGAATAATCAGCTTCCGGTCGATCGAAAACGCAATTGCCTGGCGCACACGGACATCGGCAAGCAGTGGGTCGCGCGTGTTGAACGCGAGGTATTGAATCTCCGTGCCCGCTGTGTCTTCGACTCGCAGGTTGGGGCGTTGCGCGAGCGCCGCGAGGGAATCCATGGGCAGGGAATTGATGGCTACATCCGCGGAGCCCTTCTCAAGCTCGAGCGCTTCGGTAATCGCGTCCGGCACCACGGCAAAGCGCACCCGCTCGACCTTCGGCTCGGGAGCCCAACTCAGCGGATTGCGCTCGATCACCACATCCTGGTCGATCTGCTGGCTGACGAAGCGAAACGGCCCAGTACCGACCGGATGCCGCCAAAACTCGCGTCCGCTGCCTTTGGGAACGATGCCGATAGCGCCTGTCGAAAGATTTCGCAGAAGAAAATTGTCCGCGTACTTCAAGTGAAACACGACAGTCCGCGGGTCCGGCGTGTCCATCGAACTGACCGAGGCGTAGGAATTAGCCTTGGGTGAAATCACCGTGCCGTTGCGCATGGAGTTGATGGTCCACTCGACGTCCCGCGCGCTCAGCGAGCGGCCATCATCGAACCTCACACCGTCGCGCAGATGAAAGACCAGAGTCAGCGGGTCGGGCCGCTCCCAGCTCTCGGCCAGCGCAGGCGTGAAATGAAAAGTCGCATCGTGCGCCACCAGTCCATCGAACAGTAATTCGTCGATGTGTTCCGACTGCCCATCTGTGCCTACACGCGGATCGAGATTGGCCGGGCTGCTCTCGATTAGAAACACCACGGTCTGCGGATCCCTTGGCGCCGAATGACAACCAGCAAGCGTCAACAGCGCAGCCAGGGCAAGGACTCTACGCATACGTCACCTGGCCCAGGATCGTCCCACGTGCGGCGCCGGTGGCTGCAGGCACATTGCCCGGCAACCGATGCCAGGTCTGCCACGCCAGCAAGGCGAAGGCCGCCGCCTCTTTGGCCGCCGCCGGCAGGCCGAAGTCCTCGCTCGCCGCGAGTTCGCAGCCCGTGGGCTCCAGCCTCTGCGCCAGCATCGCCATCAGAGTGGCATTGCGCGCGCCGCCGCCCGAGACGATGTAGTCCACGCCGCGGTCCTTCATCATGGGGTAAACAAATTTGTCGTAACTTAGTGCGATGGATGCGGCGGTCAACGCCGTGGCCGTGGCTAGCGCATCCTCGGGCCTGTTGCTGTGTCTCTTGCAGGAGGCTACGAACTTCGCCGCATACTCGCGCCCAAACTGCTCTCGCCCGGCGGTGCGCGGCGGCTTGAGCCTGAAGTAGGGATTGCGCAAACTCTGCGCCAGCACCGGTTGAAGCACCGTTCCCCGCGCGGCAATCGATCCGTTGCGGTCATAGGTCTTGCCGAAAAGCGCCAGCGCCATCGCGTCCATCACCATATTGCCGGGCCCGGTATCAAACGCCATCACCGCATCTGGCTCGGCCGCGGCAGGAATCGCGGTCAGGTTGGCAATGCCGCCGATGTTCTGCAGCACGCGCCCGCGCTTTGCGTCGGCAAACAGCACAAAGTCCAGCAGAGGAACCAGTGGCGCTCCCTGGCCTCCGGCCAGCATGTCCGCAGGGCGGAAGTTCGAGACCACCGGAATCCCGAGCGTAGAGGCGATCACTTGAGCCTCGCCCGCCTGCCAGGTACAGGCAAAGCTCCGGCCCGCATAGGACGCCGCGCGCGGTTGATGATAGAGCGTCTGCCCGTGGCAGCCAATCAACTCCACTTTCTCAGGATGCTGATTGAGCATCGCGCTCACCGCTTCGGAATACGCCAGCCCAAGCCGCCAGTTGAGCCGCGCCAGCTCTGCAGTGGAAGTTGAAGCCGCGTTCATCGCTGCCAGCACCGCGCGCCGCAGCGCAGCGGGGTAGGGAAATCCCTCGTGCGCCAGCAGGGTGAGCCTGGGCCGCAACTTGCCGGGCGCAATGTGCACCAAGGCTACGTCGATTCCGTCGGCGGAGGTGCCGCTCATAACGCCTGCCACGATCATGCTCTTCGCACTCATGCGGGTTGGTCCTCCAAGGTCGCTGCGGCGTTCAGCGCTTTTTGAATCGTCTCGCCGAAGCACAGAATCCTGGTCCGCAGTGCCTCAAACTGCCGCGACGTCAACGCCGCAGGAACTCGACCCGCAAACAGCTGTGCGCGTTGCCGTGCAGTTTGTTTTGCGCGAGCCAAGAGCAGCGCGCGAAACGCCGGCGACCGTTCGCTCTCAGCGATCAGTGCCTCATACGCCCTCAAAATCAGCTCCGGGCTGTGGCAAATCTCCAGTAGATCCATCCCTGCGCGCATCGCGGCCACTGCCGCCTCTTCGATCGGCAGGAACTTGAGAATTCCACCCATCTCCATGTCGTCGCTGAAGACAATGCCCCGGTAGCCAATCCGCTTGCGCAGCACTTTCGTAATCCAAAACGGCGACGCGCTCGCAGGCCTGTCTTTGCCCGGGGTGTGGGGATAAGCCGCGTGATTCACCATCACCATCGGCAGGTCGTCGCGCAGTGCGCGATAGGGAGCAAGATCCTCGCGCCAGAAATCGCGCCAACTGCGTCCGATCGCAGGAGTCTCGATATGCGAGTCGCGCGTTCCTCCGCCAAGCCCAGGGAAATGCTTGCCGCACCCTGCCACGCCATGCGCCGCCAGCCCCACCAGAAAGTTGCGCGCGTACTCCACCACGTCTGTCGACGCTGCCGCCGCCGAACGCGTGCCCATCACTTCCGCTGAAGCCGGCAGCGCCAGATCCAGAACCGGCGCCAGCGTGGTATTGAACCCGAAGGCCCGTACTGCCTGCGCAATCAGCGCACCGTGTTCGCGGGCCAGTCCGGCTTTCCCCGTCTGCCGCGCCGCACGCGCAACGGCCTGCGCCGAGGGCATGGCGGCGAGCGCATCGCGGAGGCGGTCCACTGTGCCACCTTCCACATCCACGCAGCGAAAGCTGTTTACTGCACAAAGCGCCGTCGCCTTATTCAGCAGCGCCCGCGTCTGCTGTGCGTCGACAATGTTGCGCCGGAAGAGGATCACGCCTGCCGGCCGCACCAGCTTGAGCCAGGCGCGTTCCAGATCCGTCAACACTGTGCTGCTGAGGCCAACCACGAGCAGGCTCCCGGCGGCGTGGCGCAGATGTGCGGTCATCCCTTCTCCTTCAATTCCTGTTGTAACTCTTCGAGCAGATTCAGAGCTTGCAGGGGCGTCAGCGCATTCACATCGACAGCCTCAACGCGGTCCACAATCCGCTGCGACAGAGGCGTGAAAATCGTCAACTGCATCGGCTCGAGGGCCGTCTCGACCTGTACGCTTTGGCGCTCCTGCTTCTCATGCTGGCGCAGCACATGTTTGGCCCGCTCGATGACTGCGGCAGGCAGCCCCGCCAGTTTTGCCACTTCGATCCCATAACTCTTGCTCGCCGCGCCGGGTTCAATGTGATGCAGGAACACGATTCCGCCCGCGGCTTCCTTGACGCCCACGCGCAAATTTCGCACCCGCTTCAGCTTCTCCGCCAGCATGGTCAACTCATGGTAGTGCGTGGCAAACAGCGTGCGCGCGCCGGTCTCGGCATGCAGATATTCCACCGTGGCCCAGGCCAGGGAAAGGCCGTCGAAGGTTGCCGTGCCGCGTCCCATCTCATCGAGCAGAATCAGCGAGCGGCGCGTGGCGGTATTTAGAATCGTCGCCGTCTCGGTCATCTCCACCATGAACGTCGACCGGCCGCGCGCCACGTTGTCGCTGGCCCCGATGCGCGTATAAATGCGGTCCGCCAGTCCCAGGCGCAAGCTATCGGCCGGAACGAAACTTCCCATCTGCGCCATAAGGACTAACATGGCCGCCTGGCGCAAGTAAGTGCTTTTGCCTCCCATGTTAGGGCCAGTGATCAGCAACAAGCTGGGCCCGTCATCCAACGCGCTTAGATATACATCGTTGGCAATGAACCGTCCCTCGCGCGCCTCTTCCATCCATTGCTCAATCACCGGATGGCGCGCCGCGACGGCCTCGAGGACCGTCTCCTCGGCCAGCACGGGACGTACGTATCGGCGCAGCGCCGCCAGATGCGCAAAGTTCGCCAGCAGGTCCGCCTCGGCCACGGCCGACGAAGAGCGCCTGATGCGCCCCGCAGCTTCCAGCACGGATTGACGCAACTGGGCAAACAGTTTCTTCTCTATCTCGATCGAACGCTCGTGTGCGGTGAGAATCTTGCGCTCATATTCCTTCAGTTCCGGCGTCGTAAAACGCTCGGCATTTACGAGCGTCTGCTTGCGCTCATAATCGGCGGGCGCCAGCGCCATGTTAGCTTTGGTAATCTCGATGTAATAGCCGAAAACCGAGTTATAGCGTACTTTCAGCGAACTTATTCCGGTCCGCTCTCGTTCGCGTTCCTCGATGGCCGCAATCGCCTGGCGGCCGGTGGTCGAAATCGTGCGCAGCTCATCCAGTTCCGCGTCCACCCCGGCAGCAATCACGCCGCCATCCACGAGGGTCAGCGGAGGCTCGGCCAGCAGCGTGGTTGCGATCCGCGTCGTCACATCTACAAGCGTGTCCAGCCGCTCCACCAACTGGCGCCAGAGGGGAGAGATCATCGCCGCGAGCGCGGTCTTCAGCCCCGGCAACCGCGCCAGACTGGCCGCGAGAGCGCGCACATCACGGGGGCCTGCGGAATCGAGTGAGAGCCGGGCCAGCAACCGCTCCAGGTCCAAAAGGCCGGAAAATGCCCGCCGAATCTCTTCGCGGCGCACGAGGTCCGCGTGCGCCTCGCCGACCGCCTCGTAGCGCGCCTCCAGCGCCGCCGCATCCACCAGCGGCCGCAAAATCGTAGCCCGCAAGAGGCGCTTGCCCATCGGGGTCTGGCAAGCATCCAGCGTATAAAACAGCGTCGCCCGCTGGTCCTGGCCGGCGAACAGCGGCTCGACCAGTTCCAGATTGCGCACCGTGACCTGGTCGAGTTCGAGCGCCGTCGAGTGCTCCTGAAACTTGAGCGAATCGATGTGCAGCGCCTCGTTCTTCTGCGTGGTTCGCACATAGTGCAGCACCACTCCGGCCGCGATCGCTGCCGCCTCGTGTCCGACGAGCCCAAACCCCTCCAATGACCGGACGTTGAGTTGCCGCTCCACTAGCGGAACCGCAAAATCCCTCGTCCAGACCCAGTCCTCAACCCGCGTGCGTGCCGCAATCCGCTCCAGCGCGGGAGGAATTTCCGCGCCAGCAGACAGCAGCACTTCTCTCGATCCGGCCATCAAAATCTCATCCACGGCCTGCTGGCGCGCCGCAGGTCCGGCAAACTCCGCGGTGCGAAACTCCCCGGTCGAAACATCCAACAGCGCGACCGCGCAGACCGGCCCGCTGGTGGGTCCTGCCTCAAAATACGCAGCCAGAAAGTTGTTCTCGTCCTGCCCGAGGCCGGCATCGAGCGCCGTGCCTGGCGAGAGCACCCGCGTCACCTCGCGCCGGACGATTTTCTTGGTTAGCCTGGGGTCTTCCATCTGGTCGCAGATAGCGATGCGATAGCCCTTGCGCAACAGGCGCGTCAGGTAGCCCTCGACGGCGTGATAGGGGACTCCGCACATGGGCTGCAAGCGCTCGCGGTCTCGCGCGGTCAGCGTCAATTGCAGTTCCCGGCTCACCACGACCGCGTCGTCGTAGAACAGTTCGTAGAAATCGCCCATCCGGAAGAAGAGCAGCGCATCCGGATTCTCCCGCTTTGCGGCCGTCCACTGGCGCATAAAGGGCGTCAGCTCGGAGGCTGGCTTCTCCGCAGCAGGGGGTTGCGGCGTTGCGGCGATCTCGGTCGGGCTGTCTTCCTCGGTCACGATTGAATACAAGATTAACGTGGCGGGTTGATCCAGAGGGCAGCTTTCAGAGATGCAGATGAAGGCCTGGACATCTTGCATCGACTGCCCCGACTGGAATTGGCCGCTTTTTTGCTCATTCGATCGCATCCAGGCTGAAGTTTTTCGGCGAACCCGGCTGCAGGCCCATGCGTCTGCGGGGAAGCAGCCACTTTCTGAATGGTTTGTGCTCGGCGAGAGTTGCGGCCAGTGGGCCATCTGGTGATTTGCGTCACAGTATACTGAGTGTGAACGCTTTAAGGTGAACTTCAAGATGCATCTGCTCTGGCTCCGAGTTGCGGCAATCCTTTACGCGGCGGCAAGTGTCGCGGTTTTCCCGGCCGTACTCTACAACAGGGAGCGGTGGCGGAACATCTGTGTGCATCTGGGCGGCATGGCGCTTTTCTTCCACTTTGTTTCGGTGGTGGAGATGCTGGTCCAGGCCCATCGCTGGATGCCGGTGGGGGCGCGCGAGGTGGAGTCGCTGATGGGGTTCGCCGTGGCGGCGCTGTTTTTTCTGGCCTGGTGGATCTACGACGCAATCTCTCTCGGAATCTTTGCCTTGCCGATTACATTTTTCCTGGTGTTTGTGCCTTCGCTGGGGCTGACTCGCTACACCTTCCCGTCGGAGGGCGTGCGCACCAGTTGGCTGGTGGCGCACATCGCCGCGCTGCTGGCCGCGTATGCCGCGCTGGGATTCAGCCTGCTGGCCTCGATTTTCTACCTGCTGCAGGAGCGCCGCCTGAAGGCTAAGATGAAGGCAGGCAAGGAGTCCTGGGGAGCGCCGCTCGACTGGCTGCCTCCGCTGGACACGCTGGAGCGGATCGCTCACACGATGCTGCTGTTTGGCTTTCCGTGCATGACGGTGGGCTTGGTGATTGGCGCGGTTCTGGTGCAGGAGACGCCTCTTGGGGCTGCCTATTTTCTTGACCCCAAGGTGATTGCTTCCTTTGCCATGTGGGGCGTTTACGTTCTTTTGCTGTGGGTGCGGCGCAGCGCGGGGCTGCGCGGGCGCAAGGCCGCGTATCTGTCCGGCGCGGTGCTTGTGTTCATGCTGGCCGTCTGGGCCGCCAACCTGTTCAGCCACGTCCACAGGTACGGTGCTCCATGACCCTGGCGCTGATTGGGGTCAACCACAAGACCGCGCCCATCGAGCTGCGCGAGCGGATTGCGATTTCGCGCGAGGAATTGCCGGAGACGACGCGCTCCCTGGCTGCCGTGCCCGGCGTGGCGGAGTGCATGATTGTTTCCACGTGCAACCGCGTGGAGATTGTGGCTGCGCTGGAAGGAGAAGGCACGGACCTGGCGACCTTTTTGCATCGCCACTTCGGCCTCGATCCCGCGGTACTGGCGCCGCACATCTATCAACATCGTGACCAGGATGCGGTGCGGCATCTGTTTCGCGTCGCGGCCAGCCTGGACTCGATGGTGGTGGGCGAGCCGCAGATTCTCGGCCAGGTGAAGGAAGCCTTCGCCGTGGCACGCGCCAGCGGCACCGTCGGCGGGCATCTTGAACACCTGCTTCAAAGCGCTTTTGCCGCAGCCAAGCGGGTTCGGTCCGAGACGGAAATCGGCTCGAACTCGGTTTCCATTGCCTCAGTGGCCGTGGAACTGGCGCGCAAGATTTTCGGATCGCTGCAGGGGCGGACGGTGTTTTTGGTCGGCGCGGGCAAGATGAGCGAACTGGCTGCGCGGCATCTGGTTCAGCAGGGCGCCGGGGCGATTCTGGTCACCAACCGGACGATCGAGCGGGCGCGGCAGCTGGCCGACCCGTTCAAGGGTCGCGTCATTCCTTTCGAGCAGCTCTACGAGGTGGCGAGCGAGGCGGATATTGTCATCAGTTCGACCGGCGCGCCGCACCCCATCTTCCACCGCGAACACTGCCAGGCGTTCATGCATCGGCGCCGAAACCGGCCCATGTTCTTCATCGACATTGCCGTGCCGCGGGACGTGGACCCGGCTGTGAACCAGCTGGAGGGGATTTTTGTCTACGACATCGACGACTTGCAGCAGGTGGCCGCGGCGCATATGGCCGAGCGCGGGCGCCACGCCGGGGACGCCGAGGCGCTGATTGCCGCCGAGGTCGCGCGATTCCATGAACGCCAACGCGCGGTCAACGTGGCTCCGGCTATCGTCACGCTGCAGCGGCAGGCCGAGGAGATTCGGCAGGGCGAACTGCGGCGCATGCAGGCCAAATTGGGTTCGCTGAACGCGGAGCAGGCAGCGGCGGTTGAGGCGCTGACGCGCGGTTTGGTGAACAAGTTTCTCCACCCGCCGATGCAGGCGCTGAAACAGGCCGCGCGGGAGAACGATTTCGGCGCGGGTGGAAGCCTTGTGTGATACGTGGTCGCTTCCCACTGGCGCGGACAAGGATTTGGAACCAAAGGCGACGACGGCCGAGGCGGGGACAGTCCCGACAGAGGGCGAAAAAAAGAGGAGTGCGCGCGTGGACGAAACCAGCGTGGTGGGTGGCCAATGAACCTACGGATCGGGAGCCGAGGCTCTCAACTGGCGCTCTGGCAAGCTCACCACATCGCCACCCTGCTGCGCGGGCAGGGCCACACGGTGGAGATCGAAATTATTAAGACCACCGGTGACCGCCTGCAGGAGGTCACCTTCGCGCAGGTCGGCTCCAAGGGCATGTTCACCAAGGAAATTGAAGAGGCCCTGGCGGATGGGCGCGTCGATCTTGCCGTGCACTCGCTGAAGGACCTGCCGACGGAGCTGCCGGAACCGTTCACCCTCGCTGCGACTCCACCGCGTGTCGATCCACGCGATGTCTTCGTGTCGGTCAAATTTGCGGATGTCGCCTCTCTGCCGCAGGGGGCAAAGGTGGGCACCAGCAGCCAGCGGCGACGGGCGCAGTTGAAGGCGCTGCGGCCGGACATTGAAGCCGTCGAGTTTCGGGGCAATGTGGACACGCGGCTGCGCAAACTGGCCGAGGGACAGGTGGACGCCATTCTGCTGGCAGCCGCGGGGCTTGACCGCCTGGAGAAGACCGAATGGGTGCGCGAGCGGCTCGATCCGAAGGACTTTTGTCCCGCCGCTGGGCAGGGGTCGCTGGGCATCGAGACGCGGAAGAACGATGCGACGACCATCGCCACGGTGGCTTTCCTGGACGACGCGGCGACCCGCTTCGCTGTCACGGTGGAGCGGGCCGCGCTGGCGGCTCTTGGCGGTGGCTGTCAGGTGCCGATTGGCGTTCATTGCCGCCTCAGCTCTGAGGGAGGTCCGGGCGACAAGGCAGGGAATCGGGTCGAGATCTTTGCCGTGGTGGCCGCGCCCGAGACAGGGGTTGCGGTGCGCGTGTTTCATACCGTTTCCCGGAAGGATTCAGATCCGGTGGCGCTTGGGAAGCGGGTGGCGCAAGCGCTGCTTGAGGCAGGCGCGGGGCCGCTGCTGGCGGTTGCAGACGGAGTTTCGCGGTGACTTCGCTGCCGCTGCTCGGGCGCAGGATTCTGGTCACACGGGCCGCGCATCAGGCAGGAAAGCTGAGTGATGGGCTGCGCGCACTGGGCGCCGAGCCGGTCGAGGTTCCGGTTCTGGAGATACGCCCGCCGGCGAGTTTCGAACCACTGGATAAAGCTCTGCGACAGATTGAAAGTTATGACTGGCTGATTCTGACCAGCGCCAACGCCGTGCGGGCTCTAGCGGAGAGGGCGGATTTGGCCGGGGTTCGGCTGGATAACCTGAAGGCGTCGCCAAAGGTCGCGGTGATTGGAGACGCAACCGCGAAAACGGCTCAGGATGCCGGCATGTTCCCCGCATTGAAGCCGAAGGAATACGTTGCGGAAAGCCTGGTGGCGGAGATGGCGGCGAAGATTTTCAGCAAGAGGGTTCTTCTGGCGCGGGCTGCGGTTGCGCGCGATGTGATTCCCGAGGCTCTGCGGGCTGCGGGAGCCCAGGTAGAGGTCGTGGACGCATACCAGAATGCGCTTCCGGCCGCTGCGCCGAGGCTGCTGCGCGAGGCCGTTGCCGGGCATCTGGATGCGGCGACCTTCACCAGTTCGTCCAGCGTGACACACCTTGCCGAGGCGGCGGCAATCGCGGGGGGTGGCTTCCCGCTCGAAGGGGTTCCAGCTGTCTCCATTGGCCCCGTGACCAGCCAGACCCTGCGCGAACTGGGCTGGGAGCCCGCGGCGGAGGCTGATCCGTTCGACATTCCAGGGCTGATTGCCGCAGTGGTCCGGGTTCTGGGCAGGCCCTGACTGCGAAGGGGTGAATCCTCCGCACAGCCGCTGACCTGAAACGGAGCCCCTTGAGGGATTCGGAGCCGCTTCACGACTGCCAGGTCTTGTCCTTCGACTGGCACAGTTGTTCCAGGTTGCAGCGATTGCATTTGGGTTTGCGGGCGTCGCACACCTGGCGGCCGTGGTGGATGAGCTGGTGGGAGAAGGCGATCCAGCGGTCCTGGGGCAAAATCTTCATTAACTCCTGCTCGACTTTTTGCGGGGTGTCGCCTTTGGCCAGGCCGAGACGGCGACTGATGCGGAAGACGTGGGTGTCGACGACGACTCCCTCGGCCTTGCCGAAGGAGACGCCCAGAACGACATTGGCGGTCTTGCGGGCCGCGCCGGGGATGGTGACGAGTTCGTCGAGGGTCTGGGGGACTTTGCCGCGGAATTCGGCGGTGACTTTTTGGGCTGCGCCTTGAATCGACTTCGCTTTGTTGCGGAAAAAACCGGTGGTGCGGATGAGGGCTTCGAGTTCGGTCAGGGTGGCCTGGGCCATGGCGGCCGGAGTGGGGAAGCGCTTGAAGAGCTCCGGGGTGACCATGTTGACGCGGACGTCGGTGCACTGGGCGGAGAGGATGGTGGCGACCAGCAGCTCCCAGGGGGAGCGATGGGTAAGGGTGCACTCGACGTTGGGATAGGCTTCGTCGAGGGCTTTGAGGATGGCGGCGATGCGATCGGGGGCGAGGTCGCCGCGTTTTGATGAGGGTTTCTCGACTGGCATGGATACGAGTGTAGCTTTTGGAGGTATGCAAATCCCAGGTCTCAAAATCGAGACCTAGGGCACCCGACTAAATCCGCGCCCTTTCGAAGTTATAAGTTTCCACTGAGCCATCCGCCAAGCTTTTCGATGGGCAGCCTTACGCCGAGGAAGAACTGGCCGAAGAGGGCGTAGACGGCGCTCACTTCGTCGAAGCGCATCTCGTAGATGAGCTTCTTGAAGACGACCGGGTCTTCGGCGAAGAGATCGACGCCCCACTCCCAGTCGTCCATGCCGATGGAGCCGGAGATGATCTGCTTGACGACGTCGCCGTAGCGGCGGCCGATGAGGCCATGGAGGTGCATCATGCGCTGGCGTTCGGCGAAGGGGACGGCGTACCAGTTGGCGCCGTCGCTGCGCTTGCGGTCCATGGGGTAGAAGCAGAGGTATTTGGCTTCAGGGATGGCCGGAAAGATGCGCGAGGCCATGGCGGCGGAGGCGCGCTGGAGGCTGGCGGCGACTTCGGCGTTCCATTCGGGCGAGTGCTGCGCGAAACCCTTGTCAGAGGCGGCTTCGTAGGTCTTGCGGGTGGACTCGTAGAGGCCCAGTTCGACGACCGAGACATAAGAGTGGGCGAGGGAGAGGTAGTCGTAGAGTTCGGTCCGGGCGAGGTCCAACTCGACCTGATTGAGGGCTTCAAAGGACTCGCGGAAGTGCATCAGGATGAGGTCGCCTTTGTGGCCGAGCTGGGAAAAGAGCGCGGTGCGGACGGGAGCGTCGGCGCCGGCGCGCTCCATGGCGTTGAGCGCGGCAGTCGCTTCGGCGGCGATGCGGTCGCGGTCGGCCTGGGGAGTTTTGCGCCACGCTTTCCAGTCAAAACGAAAGAATTGATGCAGCAGGCTGGAGCCTTCAAGGGTCAATGGAACTGGGGGGAAAACAGCGGGAACATCGGCCAACGGAGCCACCTCGAACCTTCCTTGAAATACTCCTCATCGTAGCAAATTTGGCGGCTGCGGAAGCGGCCGGCAGCGGCGATCGGCAGCGGAGCCTGAAAGAGTTGGCCACGGGCCTATATACTAAAAGCGCTCATGAACGAAAGAATCCTTGCTTTTCTCGTGCACTTTGTCGCGCACGTCGTTGATATGGGCGGTTATGCCGGCATTGTGGCGTTGATGGGCATTGAGTCGGCCTGTGTGCCGCTGCCTTCGGAAATCATCATGCCGTTTGCGGGCTACCTGGTTTACGTGGGGCACTTTAACCTGTTCTGGGCGGCGACGGCGGGGGCGGCGGGGTGCAACGTGGGCTCGGTGCTGGCGTACTGGCTGGGTGCCAAGGGCGGCCGTCCGCTGGTGGAGCGCTACGGTAAATGGGTCCTGATGAGCCACCACGACCTGGACCGGATGACCGATTTTTTCAACAAGTATGGCTCGATTACGGTGTTGCTGGCGCGTCTGCTGCCGGTGGTGCGAACCTTTATTGCTTTTCCGGCGGGAATTGCAAAGATGCCGCAACTGCGCTTTCACATCTATACTTTTGTGGGTTCATGGCCGTGGTGCTTTGGCCTGGCGTACGCGGGCATGAAGCTGGGAGAACATTGGCACACGGATCCGCGTTTCTATCGGGCTTTCCATCGGTTTCATCTCGGGGTGGAGATCGCGCTGGTGGCGGGAATCGTATGGTTTATCTGGTCACACATTCACCGCGGAAGGCCGTTGGAGTCCGCGTCCGGTTCGCGGGAGGATTAAGGCTCTCCCGCGGGCGTGCACTTTTGGTCTGACGAAGCACGATCTTGGAATGATTGGAAATCAGCAGCAATCAAGAGGAAGGTTAGGAGAAACAATGGGAACTGAAGAGCACGGCGGCAAGAAGACCGCCGGAACGTCGCAGGTTGAGCCGGCGACGGGCAAGCTTGGTGTGATGGTAGTCGGCCTGGGGGCCGTGGCCACCACGTTTATCGCAGGGGTCGAGGCGGTCCGCCGCGGACTGGCCAAGCCCATCGGTTCGCTCACGCAGATGGGTACGATCCGACTGGGAAAACGCACCGACAACAAATCGCCGTTGATCAAGGATTTTGTGCCTCTGGCCGATCTGAACGACCTGGTCTTCACCGGGTGGGACATCTTTGAGGACAACGTCTATGAGTCGGCCGCGCACGCCAAGGTGCTGGACAAGGAAACGCTGGAGAAGCTGAAGCCCTATCTGGAGACGATCAAGCCGATGCCGGCAGTGTTTGACCAGTATTACGTCAAGCGCCTTCACGGCACTCATGTGAAGACGGGCAAGAGCAAGCGCGACCTTGCCGACCAGGTGATCGCCGACATCCGTGCCTTCAAGAAGACGGTGGACCGCGTGGTCATGATCTGGTGCGGCTCGACGGAGATCTTTCTCGAGCCGACGGCGGTACATCAGTCGATCGAGGCCTTCGAGAAGGGCCTTGAGGCGAGCGACATCGGCATCGCGCCGTCGCAGATCTATGCTTATGCGGCCTTGTCAGAGGGTGTGCCGTTTGCCAACGGCGCGCCGAACCTCACGGTCGATGTTCCGGCGATGATCGAGCTTTCGAAGAAGAACGCTGCCCCGATCTGCGGCAAGGACTTCAAGACCGGTCAGACCTTCATGAAGACGGTTCTTGCGCCCGCTTTCAAGGCGCGCATGTTAGGTGTCTCGGGCTGGTTCTCGACCAACATTCTGGGCAACCGCGACGGCGAAGTGCTGGACGATGCGCAATCATTCAAGACCAAGGAAGAGTCCAAGCTGGGCTCGCTCGATTACATCTTTCAGCCCGAGCTTTACCCCGACCTTTACAAGGACCTTTACCACAAGATTCGCATCAACTACTATCCGCCGCGCGGCGATGAAAAAGAGGCATGGGATAACATCGACGTCTTCGGTTGGCTGGGTTATCCGATGCAGATCAAGGTGAACTTTCTTTGCCGCGACTCGATCTTGGCCGCCCCAATCGCGCTGGACCTGTGCCTGTTCCTGGACCTAGCCAGGCGCGCGCCGGACCTTCGCTCGCGCGGCATTCAGGAGTGGCTGAGCTTCTATCTGAAGTCGCCGCAGACGGCCGTGGGACTTTATCCCGAGCATGATCTGTTCATCCAGTCGATGAAGCTGAAGAACACCCTGCGCCACGTGATGGGCGCGGACCTGATCACTCACCTCGGCCTCGAATACTACGACTGACCCCCTGCGGTGGGGCCAACTGCCTCCCGCTGGTCGGCAAGAGCAAGAGCCCCATCCGCAAGGGTGGGGCTTTTGCGTTTACGCCACCATTGCCTGGGCCAGCCTGCGGATGGTCAGCACGGTAATGTCGTCGTCCTGGCCGAACTCCTTGGCGGCGTCGGCAATGTAGAAGGCGGACTGGTTGCTGAGGTTGTGCACGCGGTCGAAGCCGAAAAGCTCGCCCGAGGGCTGACGTGCCTCCACGACTCCATCTGAAAGCAGCAGGAGACGGTCGCCGGGGTGGAGGTAGAGGCTGACTTCGTCGTAGGTGACCTCAGGAAGAGCGCCGAGGGGCAGGCCGCCCGGCAACACAATCTCCTGACTGTTGAGATAGGGCGGCAGGTGGCCGGCGCTGGCGATGACCACCTCGCCACTGCCGCCGAACCAGACTGCCTGGCAGGTGGTCAGGCCCTCGCTGCCGGTGAGGACGTGGTTCAGCGACTCGAGAATCGCGGCCGGGCTGATTTCCGGGATGCGGCGCAGCGCTCCCATCAGCATGGAGACGGTCATGGCGGCCTGCAGTCCCTTGCCGGCTACGTCGCCGATGACCGCCAGCAAACTGCCGTCGCCCGCTGGTTGC
Source organism: uncultured Acidobacteriaceae bacterium (assembly GCA_963716385.1). Lineage (GTDB taxonomy): Bacteria > Acidobacteriota > Terriglobia > Terriglobales > Acidobacteriaceae > Telmatobacter. Next base: position 2,500,736 of record OY970305.1, on the reverse strand, counting down.
AGGTAGAAGAAGTCGCCGCCCACCTCATGGGCCGGACTATAGATGGATTCGACCTCGTACCCGGGAGTTTCCATCTTTTCCATGGGAATCATCAGTTCCTGCACGCTGCGCGCCGCGGCCAGCTCGCTGTGGGCGCGTTCCTGGTCGTGCTGAATGCGCAGGAAGCGGACAAAGATGATGAGCACGATGACCAGCAGGCCGACAAAGTCGGCAATGGAGGCGAAGTGGATGGGGATGAGTCCGGCCTGGAGGGTCAGGGGCGAGTGATAGGTGTGGCCCCCAAAATCACTGACTCCGCCGGTCAGGATCGGCTCAACGACGCCCACGATCGTGAGCACAAGGGGGATGAGCAGCAGGCCGGCCTCAAAGTTGCGGCGCACAGTTGCGGCAATGAGGGTGATGAGGCAAAAGAGCAGCCAGCCGGCGATCCACAAGAGGCTGCCCACGGAGACGACGCCCATCACGATCAACGTGAGGACGCTGTGGCTGCCCAGCATCAGCATCGCCGGTCCCAGTCCGGAAAGAACCGGGGCGGTGTAGCGAAGCAGGAGGATATACCAGCGTCGCTTGAGGGCGAGGAAGGCGATCAGAAACTCGAAGTAGAGATAGGCTGAAACGACCAGTAACTGCAGAACAAGCGCTCCATACCATAACTGGTCGATCAGCGCCGAGCTTCCCGCCAGATCGATGAACCCGATGGGTGCCTGGATGAGCTCATGGAGGGCCAGCCACAGGTACTCGAGGTGGCCCCGCTGGGTGAAATAGAGCGCCAGCAGAAACACGGCGAGCACGGTCAGCAGGACGCCGTACACCAGTCGCGGCAGGCGCTCGAACAGGTTGTGCGCATACCAGAGCTCTAGCGAGCGCTGCAGGTCCTCAGGGTTGCCGATGCGGAGTTTGCGATTGGCAAAGAAGTTGGTGTACGCGGTGAGGCCGAAAGGAATGTATATGGTGCGCACGACCAGGGTAACGTTGGTGTCGGTCGGGGCCAGGCCGAGATCATAGATGCGCGAGATCTCCTGGTAACGGCCGGGCGCGCTTCCGTTTGGTCCTTCAGGGTGAACATCCCTGCCGTTTGCGAAAACGTCCACTCCGGGGCCACTGGCCTCAATCGACATCGTGGTGCTTTGCGAGACCGGAAGCTCGATCAGCAATGCGACGGGTCCGTGATGCGGGGGCAACTTGATGTGGAGCCGAAACCAGACAAAGGGCCGTCCGTGGCCAGAATGAGGGCCAGGATGAGCGCCGGCCGGCTGGTCTTCAGAGGGATGATCCAGGTCCTCAAGGCCATCCAGCGGTTGGCCGGCATTGTGGACGATCCAGTTCGAGTCGTCAAAATCAGGATTAGCCGCGTCGGGGTCTGCGGTTACGCCGACCCGCCAGCCCCTGTCGAGGGTGAGCGGAGACCCAAGGTGCGTGGCGTCAAAGATGACAGCGGGGGTGGAAAGGGCATTGGCTTGAGCCGGCGGCAGATGCTTCTGACCCGCCAGAGCGTCGATCAGGGCAGGAACAGGGTGTGCTTGCTGTGCCCGCAGTTGTCCGCCGGCGCAGAGCACAAATGCCGTTGTTGCCAGGATTACTCGAGCCAGTGCCTTACGTCGCAAGAATCCTCCTGCTGCCGCGTGTTCACCACTTTAATTCAGATGGGCGGAAGCTCCAAGGAGATAGCATGGCGGAAGGAAGAGGGCTGATCGGGCAGGGTTGCCTGTTTATGGCGCCGGCGACTTTGGCATTCTGAGGGATTTTTCTTTCGTGGCGCTGCCCTTCGGGCGGATACTAGCGTCTAACGATCGGAGCGAAGCGGAGCAATCCGGCGGCGGGTGCGTCCGAGTTGGAGGAGTGGCGATGAGAACAGCGTTCAACGTATCCAGAGCAGGGAGGATGGCGAGCCTGGCGCTGGCTTTGGCCTCGGCCGGGTTGTGGGCGCAGACTGGCACTCAGTCGAGCCCGTCAAGCACTCAGTCCAGCTCACCGAGCACCGCCCCGGCGAGCACTCCCACGGCGCAACCAGCGCCCGGCACGGCTCCGGTAACGGGCGACACGCCTGCCACCACGACCCAGAAGAAGGAGCCAGCCCCTGGCACGACTCCGGTGGCGGGCGACGTATCGGCCACGGCTGTCAATCCCGACAAGGTCGTCCCGGTGGGCAGCGAAATGGGGAAGATCAAGCCCGGCAGCATTGAGGATGTGAACGCGGTGGGCAACCGCGACATCGGCGGCCGGGGGATGGGGAACTGGTACTCGACCGATACCGAAATCAAGATGGGCAAGATGTACGCCGATCAGATTGAGAAGAGCACCAGGTTCATCACCGACCCGGTGGTGACGGAATACGTGAACCGCGTCGGGCAGAACATTGTGAAGAACTCCGACTGCAAGGTGCCGTTCACCATCAAGGTCATCGATTCGGATGAAATCAACGCCATGGCGCTGCCGGGCGGTTTTTTCTACGTCAACTCGGGGCTGATTCTAAACGCCGACGAGGAGGCCGAACTGGCCGGGGTGATGGCCCACGAGATTGCCCACGTCTGCGCCCACCACGCGGTGCGCGAGCAAACCCGCATGAACTACGCCCAGTTGGGCACGATTCCGCTGATCTTCATCGGCGGGTGGACGGGCTATGGCATTTACGAAGCGGCCTCGCTGGGCGTGCCGCTCACCTTTCTGCATTTCTCGCGCGAATTCGAGGCGCAGGCTGACTATCTGGGGGTGCAGTACATGTACCGCGCAGGCTATGATCCGCAAGCCTTTATCAGCTTCTTTGAGAAGATTCAGGCGCTTGAAAAACGCAAGCCGGGCATGGTCTCCAAGGCCTTCGCCGACCACCCGCAGACCCCCGACCGCATCCTCCATACGCAGGAAGAGATAGCCCGCATCCTGCCTGCCAGGGATGAATACCTGGTGACTACCTCGGAGTTCGACGACGTCAAGGCGCGCCTGGCGCGGATTGAGAACAAGCGCCGGTTGACCGAATCGAAGGGTGGGAAGAAGCCGTCGCTGCGGCGCGCCAGCACCGATAGCAGCGATCAGGCTGGAGATGGCAATTCAACCTCCGACGACAAGCCGACGCTGCACCGCCGCGAGGACCAGAATTAGGGCCTGATGAGGGACTGGACCGAATAGAGCCGGAGTGGGGCCTGCCTCGCCGCATCGCCCGCGAAGTTCGCATGCGGCCGGGAGAGACGGTCGCGACTGGACCTTCTGCTCCAATGGCCCAACTTGTTGGGTCTGACGGGCGCGGGGATACCACGGGCTGGGCTGGGGGGTCGGGAGGCACGGTTTGCGCTGCCGAAGCGGAAACCGGAAAGCCGGTAAATTTCCTGTAACTCTCTGAAAAACCTTGAAGTGAGGGGTGAAATCGCGTTATATACAGGAGTACCGGCTGCTCTGCCGGAATCTTGCCTGAGGCCAGACGCCTTCGTGGGGAGAATTATGCGCAACGCCGCAGTCCGCTCTAATCTTCTTGTCCCCGAGGTCCGCGAGGTCATGGATATTCGCCAGGCCTCGGACTACCTTGGGATTTCGCCGGACACGCTCTACAAATATGCGTCGGAGGGCTTTGTGCCCGCCTTCAAGCTGGGCAACCGCTGGCGCTTCAAGCGCTCGCGGCTGGACGAGTGGATGGATCGGCAGTCGGACATCCATGCCGCGGACGCGGAGCTGGACCCGCAGCAGAAGAAGCCGGTCCGGCCGGCGATGTAGAGGCAGAGATCAGTTTTCCTGGTCCGGACCGTGCCTGGCATTCACGCAAAAACGAGCTGGACTGAAGATGTGTCCTGACAAGCTGTGGCTGTGCGGCAGCATCCTGGCCGCCCCCTGTGATTTATCCTTTCCCAGTGGATCACTTACGCCGTATCGGGCAACTGCGCCGCCGTTTGACCAAAGCCGGGCTTCACGGGCTGCTGGTCACCCATCTGCCCGACCTGCGCTATCTGTGCGGGTTTACCGGCTCGAGCGCCGCTCTGGCGATTACGCGCCGGGGTGCGCGCCTGTTCACCGATGGCCGCTACACGGCGCAGGCCGCGGAAGAAGTGGCCGGTGCGCGGGTGCAGATTGTGGCTAGTTCGCCCGCGGTGAATGCCGTGCAGTGGCTTGCGGCGCAGCCGGGCGTGGAATTTGCCGGTTTTGATCCGGCCTGGACCACGGTGGCCGAACTGACGCGTTTGCGCGCCGCATTGCCTTCGCGTTTTCGCCGCACCTTTCTGTCCGCGCTGGCCGCGCCCCTGGTGGAGCCGCTGCGCATGGTGAAGGACGAGGACGAGCTGACGGTGATGATTGAAGCAGCGCTGGTGGGCTGCACTCTGTTTGAAAACATTCTGGGCTTCATCCGGCCGGGGCTTGCGGAGTTTGAAGTGGCCGCGGAACTTGAGCATCAGGCCCGGCTGCTGGGCGCCGAGGGCATGTCGTTTGAAACCATCGTTGCCTCGGGGGTACGGTCGGCGCTGCCCCATGGCCGCGCCACCCAGGCCCGGCTTCCGCGGCGGGGCTTTCTCACCCTGGACTTCGGTGTTATGCTCAAAGGTTATTGCTCGGATATGACCCGCACGGTGCACCTTGGAACCCCCAAGGCCAACGAAAGAAACACTTACCAGGCAGTCCTCGAAGCCCAGGAGTCCGCGGTGGCCGCAGTGAGCGCGGGCGTCAGTTGCGAAGAGGTGGATGAGGCGGCGCGGAGCGTGTTGCGCAGGGCGGGACTGGCGGAGGCGTTTTCCCACTCCACCGGCCATGGGGTCGGGCTGGAGATTCACGAGTCGCCGCGTATCGGCGCCGGACAGACAACCAGGCTGCTCCCCGGCATGGTGGTGACCATTGAACCCGGGGTTTATCTGACGGGTCAGTTCGGCATTCGCATCGAGGATATGGTGGCTGTCACTCAAACCGGAGGGCAGGTGCTAACTCCCGCACCCAAGGCCCTGATCGAACTTTGAACCACCCCTCCCAGCCCCGCGCGGGAGAGCTAAGGAACGAATGAAACCACAGGATATCCAGGATCTGAAAGAGCTGATCGAGTTCCTGAAGCAGTACCAGGTTGCGGAGTTCGATCTGGACCGGGGCGACATGAAGATCCGGCTCAAGTTTGAGCAGCCGGCGGCTTCGTCTCCGGGGTTGTCCGATCTGGCTCGTCTGCTGGCCAGCGCTCCGGCAGCCGCTGCGGCCGCAGTGGCGGGGAGTGCGGCGGAGACGACGGGGACCGAACCGGTCGCGGCAGCGGACCCGGAGGCTGGGCTTCATCTGGTCAAGTCGCCCATCGTCGGCACCTACTACGGTTCGCCGTCTCCAGGCGCGGCGCCGTTTGTCTCCCCCGGCGACCACGTGGAGAAAGGCCAGGTGATCTGCATCGTCGAGGCGATGAAACTGATGAACGAGATCGAGGCCGACACGTCCGGCGAGGTCGTGAAGTGCTTTGTATCCAACGGGCAGCCCATCGAATTCGGGCAACCACTCTTTTCCATCCGGCAGGGTTAGCGGCGCGGATTTCAATTCGCCAACGACGGTCTCAAATTGCCAACTCCGGTCTCAAAGGGCTATGAATGTTTCGTAAGGTATTGGTTGCCAATCGCGGCGAAATTGCGCTTCGGGTTCTAAACGCCTGCCGGGAACTCGGCATTCGCACGGTAGCTGTCTACAGCGAGGCCGACCGCAACTCGCTGCACGTCCGCTTTGCCGACGAGGCCATCTGCATCGGTCCGCCGCGCCCCGCCGACAGCTATCTGAATGTGCCCGCGGTGATCTCAGCCGCGGAAATCGCCAATGTGGACGCGATTCATCCCGGCTATGGGCTGCTGAGCGAGAACGCCAACTTCGCCGAAGTGTGCCGCGCCTCCAACATCAAGTTCATCGGCCCGCCGCCTGAGGTGACGCGGCTGATGGGCGAAAAGGAAAAGGCCCGCCAGACGATGAAGAAGGCCCGGGTGCCGATCCTGCCGGGCTCGGATGGCGTGATTCTGACCGCGGAAGAAGCACAGGCCTGGGCCAAGAAGGTGGGCTACCCGGTCATCCTGAAGGCCAAGGCCGGCGGGGGCGGGCGGGGCATGAGGATCGTGCGCAACCACGATGAGCTGCACAATCTTTTCCACGCGGCGTTTACCGAGGCGGCCAATGCCTTTGGCAACGGCGAGCTGTACATGGAGAAGTTCATCGAGCAGCCGCGCCACATTGAGTTTCAGATGCTGGCCGACGAACACGGCAACGTGGTATCGCTCTTTGAGCGCGAGTGTTCGATCCAGCGCCGGCATCAGAAGCTGATCGAAGAGGCGCCCTCGCTGCAGGTGACGCCGAAGTTGCGCGAAGAGCTGGGCCGCACGCTGTGCCGCTGCCTGAGCGACATCGGCTATCAGAACGCGGGCACGGTCGAGTTCCTGATGGACGAGGACCGGCAGCTCTACTTCATCGAGATGAATACCCGCATTCAGGTGGAGCACTCCATCACGGAAGCCATCACCGGGATCGACCTGGTGAAGGCGCAGTTGCGCATCGCCGCCGGCGAGCGGCTGGACGCGATTCTGCCGGGGAAGCTGGAGATTCGCGGGCACGCCATCGAGTGCCGCATCAACGCCGAGCATCCGCAGAAATTCACGCCCTCGGCGGGCAAGATTACGGTGTTCAACGTGCCCGGCGGCAACGGGGTGCGGGTGGACACGGCGCAGTACGCTGAGGGCGTGGTGCCGCCGTACTACGACTCGCTGATTGCCAAGCTGATTGTGCATGGCGTTGACCGGGCCGAGGCCATTGCCCGGATGGAACGCGCGCTGAGCCAGTTTGTGGTGCAGGGAATTGACACGTCGATCCCGCTGCACCAGGCGATCTTTGCCGACCCCGGGTTCCGGGCCGGGGAGTTCGACACCAAGTTCATGGAGCGATTCCTGGCAAAGAAGGCGGAAGAGCCGGCGGTGTGAGGCCGACGGTGACCCGCCGGACTGAAGGCAGCGATGGCTGGATCCCCTCCCAGGGGTCCGGCCGTTTGTTTTTTTGGCGAAGGAAAATGTCCTTTACTTGCGGTCTGCTGGCATATATAGATGCTTGTGACACGCAAGGGGGACAGCGATGAGCTTCGACGTACAGAGCATGCAGTTGGGACAGATTATTACCGCCATCGGGGGCCTGGGAACAGCGTCCTTTGGGCTTGTGGAGTCCGTCAAGGCGGCCTTTGGCGGGATCAATCGGATGGGGTTGCAGCATATTCAGGACACGGTGACGAGTCTTACGCCAGACCAGTCCGGCGCTGGATTAACGGCCGTTCCGATGAATGCGCTGCCGCGAAAAAACATCCTGGAGACGGTGGAGGCCAACTGGGTGAATGGGACCGATCTGGCCAGCCAGAAGGCGATTGCCAAGTCGCTGATCAAACTCCATTTGAGCGCCGGAAACGCCGAGGCTTTGGCGGCCAAGGCAAACGTGGACCCCGCGCTGCTGGCTTCAGTCGCGGCGAAGACCGCCGCAGGCCAATCGCTTTCGCAGCCGGAAAGCGATGTATTTTCGCGCTTCGACCTGATTGTGACGGCAATGCTCGACGAGGCCTATCAACTGTCAGACCAGGTGTACCGCAATCAGACGAAGGGACTGGCGGCGCTGATTGCCGTGCTGTTGGCCCTGGCGGGCGGGTGGAGCCTGATGGGCAGTGCATTCTGGCTGTCGAAGGACATGTTCCTGGCTTTCCTTGTGGGTCTTTTGGCCACGCCGCTGGCACCCATCGCGAAGGACCTTTCCAGCGCCCTTGCGACGGCGGTGAACACCATGCAACTGGTGAAGAAGTAGGGACGCGATGACAACATTTCTGGACGTACGCGCGCACTGGGGCGGCGGGGACCTGGGGCACGATGTGCTGGTCATGACAGGCACAAATGTCAGCGACTATGCAGCCCTGCCTCTGAGCGATCTGAAAAGCTTCATCCATGGCAAGGATGTGCTGATCGGAACGCACGGATTCAACGTCAACCGCAAGGACGGGATCGAGCACTTGTCCTATTGGGAGGGCCTGCTGCATCTGCCGTCTGGCGGGGTTTTTGTGGGACTTCTCTGGCCGGGAGACTCGGAATCGCTTCACGCTTTGAGTTATCCGGCCGAGCCGAAGAATGCCACGGCTGCGGGCAATATGATTGCGGAATTTGTGGACGAGAATTTCGGAGATGCGGCCAGTATTTCGTTTGTCTCGCACAGCCTTGGCGCGCGGGTGGTGCTGCAGACTATCAGCCAGATTAGTCTGCCGGTGCGGCGGGCGATTGTGATGGCGGGGGCCATCGGCGACGACTGCCTGACGGCGGAGTTCGCCAGCGTGCCAGCCAAGGTGGAGGTGATTTCGGTGCTCGCATCGCAAGAGGACGAGGTGCTGCGATGGGCATTTCCACTCGGCGATTTTGCGGCTGAGATCCTGGGCCGCAAGCATCCGTGGTGGGAGTCGGCGCTGGGACGGTTTGGGCCGCGGACGAGGCCGCAGAATTATCAGGCTCCCTGCCAGATTCCGAAGGAATGGAACTACGGGCACGGCAACTATCTGCAGGACGACCCAAAGGCGACTGCGCCTATTCCGCCGGACACCGTGGTTCCGCAAAGCGGCTCATGCCCGCAGGGCGGCGCCGGGGGGTGGCAGGAGGCCTGGTCGGCTTCCTTTGTCTCCACGCGCTTCAAATGACGCGGGGGTGAGCGGCTGCCACCCGCTGATCGTGGAACGCGACCCCAAATCGCCGGTTGGAGGCGCATACATCGCCTTTGCGCTGCCGCGCTGAGGGGAGTTGTCAGTCCTTAAAATATATTCGCTTTTTATTCTCTTTTTTATGCAGGATCGATTATGCTTGCTACGCAACACTGGAGGTTGCCCAAATGGATATTCAAAAAGAACTCATCGCCGAATATGACCGGGAGATCGCCAGGACCCGCAAGATCCTTGAGGCTATCCCGGCCGATGCCGACTTCACATTTAAACCCCATCCTAAATCGATGGCCCTGGGCCGGCTTGCCGGACATGTTTCGGAGATGGCCGGGGACTGGGCGATTCACACCCTGACCACAGATAAGCTGGAGTTTCCGGAAGGCCACAAATTCGAGCCCTATATCCCGGCCAGCAAGGAAGCACTGCTGGATCGCTTCGACAAGGAGACGGCCAAGGCCAAGGCCGCACTGGCCGGCTTCGCGCCGGCGAAGTGGGACGAGAACTGGAAGTTTGTGGCTGGCGGAAAGGCCTGGATCGACGAATCGAAGTACGAGGTGTGGCGCACCTGGGTCCTCAACCACCTGATTCATCACCGCGCACAGTTGGGTGTCTATCTGCGCCTGCTCGACAAGCCGATACCGGGGACCTACGGGCCTTCCGCGGATGAGATGTAGGAGAGAGTTTTCGGTTTTCAGCGATCAGTTGTCAGTTGCGCGAGGGCAGTCGATGGCGATCGCCGGGGAGTGGCTGTCCGAAGAGAGTGTGCACGCGAAAGGCTCTTGAATCGCGTGAGCACAATCGGTTCCCGGCCGGCTGGCAGCTGATCTCTGACAGCCGTCACTTTTCTCATCTACTCTTGTTGCATGGACTTTTCCTTTCCGAAGATTTATCCGATTCTTGATTCCTCGATCATCCCCTCCACGGGGCGGGCTGAGTTTCTGCGCCGGCTCGGAGGCTCGCTGGCAGAGGCGGGCGTCACGCTACTTGAATACCGCAACAAGCTGGGCGCGGACGCTGAACTGCTGGCCGATGCTGCTGTGCTGCGCGCTGCTCTGCCCGCGGGTCAGGTGAAGCTGATTCTGGATGATCGCGCGGATCTGGTGGAGGCCGCGGGATTTGACGGCGTGCACGTGGACGCGGGCGATCTGCCGCCTGCCGCAGCGCGCGGGATGCTTGGGCCCGGCCGGATCATTGGCACATTCGGCGGCAGTGATGCGTTGTTGCAAGGCATTCTGAACGAGCCGGTGGACTACCTTGCCATTGGCCCCGTCTACGTCACTACTACAAAGCAGACAGACAAGGCGCCCATCGGCCCTGAAGGCGTACGCAGGCTGCGCGCACAGGCTGGGCCGGGCGTGGTGCTGACGGCCGCCGCGGGCATTACGCTGGCTACGGCTCCCGCAGTACTTGAAGCCGGAGCCAATGCAGTAGCCGTATCTGCGGCGCTGTTTCACACGTTGGACCCGGCGGCCGAGTTCCGCAAATGGCTCGCCGCGCTGGGGTGAGCGGTGGCGGCATGCGTTTGTGGTCTCCCTTCTATGCGCCAGAAGAGCGCGTGAGGGGGCAGGGAGTTGATCGACGGCGAGCAGTGGGTTCTGTAGAAGTCGGGCGCGCACGGTTACAACCGGCCATCGTTGCGAGACTGAAGAAAACTAAAGACAGCGGCGCTAAAATCCGCTAGAACTTTCAACAGGTGACTATTTCAGACCCCACTCCCATTTCTGAGCCCCAACTCCCCGCCAACGCGTCTGGGCTGGTGCAGAGTCTTGGCCTCTTCAGTTCCACCGCGATCGTTGCCGGGTCCATGATTGGGTCCGGCATTTTTATTGTCGACGCGGACATTGCGCGCGGCACCAACTCTCCGGCCTTGTTTCTGACGGCGTGGGTCATCACGGCCATCATGACCATGATCGGCGCGCTCAGCTACGGCGAGCTGGCGGCGATGATGCCCAAGGCAGGCGGCCAGTATGTGTATCTGCGCGAGGCGCTGGGGCCGCTGTGGGGATTTCTCTACGGATGGACGCTTTTTCTGGTCATTCAGACGGGCACCATTGCCGCTGTCTGCGTGGCATTTGGCAAGTTTCTCGGTGTGTTCTATCCTGCCGTGTCGACGACGCACTGGCTGTGGCACATCGCCCATGTGCCGGCGATCCCGGTGGGGCCGATGGTGCTGGGCAACATGGAAATCGGCGTCAACACGGCCAACCTGACCGGCATCGTGATCGTATTTCTGCTGGCGATCGTGAATGTTTTTGGCGTCAAGCTAGGGGCGCTGATCCAGAACGTCTTCACCACGGCCAAGGCGCTGTCACTGGCGGCGCTTGTGCTGCTGGCGTTCACTGTGGGCCGCAACGTCACAGCGTGGAACGCGAACTTTGGCGCCCACTGGAGCCAGTTCTGGAAGAATGCAGGATGGAGTTCGCTGCATCCGGTCCAGGTGGGCATTGGCGGCCCCATGGTGCTGGTGAATGTGTTCGTGATTCTGGCCGTGGTGCAGGTGGGGTCGCTGTTCTCGGCCGATGCGTGGAACAACATCACGTTTACGGCCGGGGAAGTGAAGAATCCCCGGCGCAACATTCCTCTCTCGCTGATTCTGGGCGCCGGTTTTGTGCTGACGGTTTATTTTCTTGTGTCGCTGGGCTACCTGCTGGTGTTGCCGATGCACGGAGATCCGCATGGAGCCACGGCGCTGGCGCGCGGCGTGCAGTATGCGGCCGAAGATCGCGTGGCGACGGCGGCGCTGGAGGTGATTTTTCACTCCGGTGGCGCGTATCTGATGGCTGCGGCGATTCTGGTCTCCACGTTGGGCTGCGCCAATGGAATGACACTGGCGGGGGCGCGCGTGTACTACGCCATGAGCCGCGACGGGCTGTTCTTCAAGTCGGTGGGCAGGCTGAACCGGCGTTATCACACACCGGCCGCGGGGCTGCTGGTGCAGGCGTGCTGGACCGCGCTGCTGTGCGTTTCCGGCTCCTACAATCAGCTGCTGGACTATATTATCTTCGCGGTTCTGGTGTTTTATATTCTCACGATCGTGGGGTTATTTGTGCTGCGCTTCAAGCGGCCTGATGCGGCGCGGCCTTACAAGGCGCTGGGCTATCCGGTGCTGCCCGCGCTCTACGTGGTGATGGCCACATGGATCTGTATCGTATTATTGCGATACAAGCCCCAGTACACATGGCCGGGCCTTGTGCTCGTGCTGCTCGGCATTCCCGTGTATCTCTTCTGGTCGCGGCGCTCCGCGAGCCAGCTACATTCAGGTTCTAATCTCAACTACTGAGGAGGAAGTCCCTCACCCATGGCCAGGCTGCTTCGCATCAAACCCATGTCGATGCTGTCGAAAGAAGCGGGAGAAGTCGGCGAACACACGCTGAAGCGCTCACTGGGCGCGTTGAACCTGATCACGCTGGGAATTGGCGCCATCATCGGTGCGGGGATTTTCGTGCTGACCGGACAAGCCGCGGCCTTGCATGCCGGTCCGGCTGTGTCCCTCAGCTTTGTGCTGGCCGGCATCGTCTGCGCCTTCGCGGGGCTCTGCTATGCGGAGTTTGCGTCGATCATTCCGATTGCGGGGTCGGCCTACACGTATGGCTACGCGACATTGGGCGAGCTGGTGGCCTGGATCATCGGGTGGGATCTGGGACTGGAGTACGGATTTGGCGCGGCCACGGTGGCCTCCGGCTGGTCCGGGTACTTCAACAGCCTGCTGCAGCAACTGCACATCTACATTCCGCCGCAACTGACTGCCACTCCGGGGACGCCGCTGGTCTTTTTTCACGACCGATGGCTTCCGGTGGCGTCGTTGCCGCCGGGCGTGAGCGCGGCCGGACTGCACCATGTGACCGGGCTCTTCAACCTGGTCTCCATTCTGGCGGTGCTGGCGGTGACCACGGTGCTGGTGATCGGCATCAAGGAGTCGGCCAACCTGAACTCGGCGATTGTGATCGTCAAGCTGACGGTGGTGGGAATCTTCCTGGTGCTGGGCACTTACTTTTTGATCAAGCATCCGGAACTGGCGAAGGCGAACTGGCATCCGTTCATTCCGCCGTCCGACGGGCACGGACACTTCGGCTGGGGTGGAATTCCGAAGGCGGCAGCTTCGATCTTTTTTGCGTATATCGGGTTCGACGCCGTGTCGACCGCGGCCCAGGAAGCGAAGAATCCGCAGAAGGATATGCCGCTGGGCATTCTCGGCTCGCTTGTGATCTGCACCATTCTCTACATCATGGTCTCGACCGTGCTCACTGGCCTGGTGAACTACAAGATGCTGAACGTGGCCGACCCGGTAGCGCTGGGCATCGACGCGACTGGCGTGAGTTGGGGTTCGCTGCTGGTGAAGATCGGCGCGGTCTTCGGTCTGGGCACGGTGATGCTGGTGATGCTGCTGGGTCAGTCGCGGGTTTTCTTTTCGATGTCGCGCGATGGACTGCTTCCCAAGTGGGCCTCGGATATTCATCCCAAATTCCGCACGCCATGGATCTCAACGATTGCGGTGGGCACCGTGGTGGCGATTCTGCCTGCATTTTTATCGGTGAACCGGCTGGCGGAACTGGTGAATATCGGCACCTTGCTGGCTTTCACTATTGTGTGCGCGGGCGTGTGGGTTCTGCGGGTGCGGCATCCTGATCTGCACCGGCCTTTCAAGACGCCGTTTGTTCCACTGGTGCCGATTCTGGGCATCGTCTCGGCCGTCTACCTGATGACGAACCTTCCGCTGATCACCTGGGCTGTGATGATCGGGTGGCTCATCTTCGGGTTGTTCATTTACTTCTTCTACTCGATCAAGCACAGCAAGGTGCAGGCGCTGGCGAAGGCCGCAGAGGCGGACTGATCGAGGGGAATGAGTAACGCAGAACGGCCTCCCGCGGGGGAGGCCGTTCTGCCTTGCAAAGTGTGTTCGATGCGGTGCGGTTCAGGCCGAAGCCTTGGCGCAGAATTCGTCGAAGGCGCGAACCAGTTCACCTGCGATCTGCTGGGCGGTGGCCTGCTCGATGACGTGGCGCTGCATCAGATAAACCAGCTTGCCGTCGCGCAGGATGGCGATGGCAGGTGATGTGGGCGGATTGCTCTCAAAGTAGCTGCGGGCGCGCTCGGTGGCCTCGCGGTCCTGGCCGGCAAAGACAGTGATCTTGTGATCGGGCTGGTTGGTGGAGTTGGCCAGCGCCAGCCGCACGCCGGGGCGCATCTTGCCCGCGGCACAGCCGCAGATCGAATTGACGACCAGCATCGCCGTGCCCGGCTGAGCAAGGGCGGCGTCCACGTCCTCCGCAGTCCGGGTCTCCTGGATTCCGGCGCGCACAAGCTCCTCGCGCATCGGTATCACCATTATCTCTGGGTACATATTTGCCTCCGGCAGGGAAAGTTGCCTGCAGTCATTCTATCGTGAAATCCGGTAGTGTAGCCTTTATCCGATGCTCCTAGAAGAAAACAAGCTGCTTGCCCCTTTTACGACCTTTGGCATTGGCGGCGCGGCGCGCTGGTTTGTGACGGCCGGCAGCGAAGAGGAGATTGCCGAAGCGGCGGCGTGGGCGCGGGAGAACGGTCTTTCACTCTTTGTGTTGGGAGGCGGTAGCAATCTGCTGGTTTCTGACGCTGGGTTCGAGGGACTGGTGCTGCGGGTGGGCCTGCGCGGGATCGGTGTCACGGAAGACTCGCGACAGACGATCTATCAGGTCGCGGCGGGTGAGGACTGGGATGGTTTTGTGGAGCGCGCCGTGCAGGACAAATGCGCGGGCATCGAGTGCCTGGCGGGGATTCCCGGCACAGTGGGCGGAACGCCGGTGCAGAACGTCGGTGCATATGGGCAGGAGGTCGCCTCGGCCATCGAGCGGGTGCGCGCCTTCGATCTGGAAGAGCACACATTTGTCGAATTCACCGCTGCAGAGTGCGGGTTTGCTTATCGCCGCAGCCGCTTCAACTCGACCGATCGAGGGCGCTATATCGTGACACGCGTGGACTACCGGCTGAACCCGGGCGGTGCGCCCACGCTGCGCTATGCGGACCTGCAGAGGGCGTTTCCGGAGGGCACTGCAGCGAGTCTGGCCGAGGTGGCGGCTGTGGTGCGTGGCGTGCGGCAATCAAAGGGCATGCTGCTGGTCGAAGGCGATCCGGACTGCCGCAGCGCGGGCAGCTTTTTCAAGAATCCCGTGGTGAGCGAGGAGCAAGTGCGGCAGATTGCGGCGGCCAGCGGAACGGAACCGCCGCGCTTTCCGGCAGGACAGGGGCCTGAGAATGCGGGGCGCGTGAAGGTGCCGGCGGCGTGGCTGATCGAGCAGGCAGGTTTTGCCAAGGGCTACGCGCGGGGCGCCGCCGGGATTTCTTCGCGGCACACGCTGGCGCTGGTCAATCGCGGTGGGGCTACGGCCGCAGAGATTCTGGCTCTGGCCGACGAGATCCGGGCAGCGGTTGTGGCTCGCTTTGGCATTTCCCTGGAGATGGAGCCTGTGCGGGTGGGGTTCAGCCAGGTTTCGATTTAGCTGCTGCCGAGCCGGGCAACGATGCGATCGCGCTCGGCTGCCAGCGCTTTCTCCGCGGGCCCCAGCGCGGCCAGGCGGCCGTCGCGCAGCAGGGCAACCTCGGCGCCGGTGGCGTAGGCGTCGGTGGCATCGTGGGTGGCGAGCACGGTCTGCACCTGGTGATTGCGAAGGTAGCTTTGCAGGCGCAAAAGCAGCGCATCGCTGGCGGCGCCGTCGAGCGCGGAAAAGGGCTCATCAAGCAGAAGCAATCGGGGCAGGGGCGCCAGCGCGCGCGCCAGGGCGACGCGCTGCGCCTCGCCTCCGGAGAGGTTGCGCGGACGGCGATTGGCAAGGTCTCTGGCATCGACAAGTTCCAGCATCTCGTCCACGCGCGCGGCGCGGTCGCGGCGGGCAAGACGCTCAAGCCCATAGGCCACGTTGGCGGTCACGCTCAGGTGAGGGAAGAGCGCGGACTGCTGTGCGACGAGGGCGGTGCGGCGGCGGCCGGGCTGGAGATGAAGGCCGCGGGAGGCGTCGGTCAACGCGTGGCCGTCGAGCGCGATGGACCCGCGGTCGGGCCGATCGAGTCCTGCCAGCAGGCGCAGCAGCGTGGTTTTGCCCGCGCCGGAGGGCCCGAAGATCACGGTCCACTGCGACGCGAAGCGGCACTCCAGTTGGAGATGGAAACCGCCGCGGCGTGCATCGAGGGCAAGTTCAAGCACGGCGGCCTCCGCGCGGGCGGTTGCCGATGTAGATGGCCGCCAGGGCCGCCACGCTAAGGGTGAGCAGGATGGCGGCGGTGCGATTGGCAGCGGCATAGTTGAAGCTCTCGACCTGGTCGAAGAGCAGGATGGACAGCGTGCGGGTGGCGCCGGGGATGTCGCCGCCGAGCATGAGCACGACGCCAAATTCCCCCACGGTGTGGAGAAAGCTGAGCACCGCGGCGGCCAGCAGCGAACGGCGAGCGAGCGGAATCAGCAGGGTAAAGACTATCCGCGCAGGGCCAGCGCCCAGAAGCCGCGCCGCATCCAACAAAGCCGGTTCGACGGCTGCAAACCCGGCCACCAGCGGCTGCACGGCAAAGGGCAGGCTGTAGATCACGGAGCCGACCACCAGGCCATCGAATGAGAAAGCAAGAGGGTGGCCGAGCAGCGCGGTGATGCCGCGGCCGAAGGCGGTGCGCGGCCCCAGCAGAACCAGCAGAAAAAAGCCAAGCACGGTGGGCGGCAGGACCAGCGGGAGCGCGGCCACCGCCTCCAGGATGGCGAGCCAGCGACCGCGTCCCAGCACCAGCAGGGCCGCCAAGGGAACAGCTACCACCAGCAAGATTGCCGTGGTGACCGCTGCGAGCCGGAGGGTGAGGGCGAACGCTTGCCAATCCATGGTTTCCTGTGAACGGACTACGGTTGAGATTCGTGATTTCCCACGCTTGCGACAGAAATTCAGTAGCAAGGATGGAGCACGGAGCATTTATCTAGTGAACGGGTACGAGGCCGCTCCTGGCAAGCTGGGCCTGCACCGGTGCGGAGAGCAGGTAGTCGAGCAGTTGGTGCGCGGCGGCAGCCTGAGTCGTGCGCAGGAGGATCACCGCGCCTTGCTCGATGGGCGGGTAGAGATTGCGCGGAATCACAAAGTAAACTCCGCTGGTTGCGAGCCTGGGCGTGAGCGCGGAGGTCAATGAGATGAGACCGGCGTCGGCGTTGCCGGAGTCGACAAACTGCGCGGCCTGGGCAATGTTTTCGGCGGTCACCAGGCGCGGCTTGAGCGCGTCGTAGAGCTTGAGGCTGCGGAGCGCCGCTACCGCGGCCCGGCCATAGGGCGCGTGCTCAGGGCTGGCGATGGCCAGCCGCTTGAGCGCGGGGTTGCGCAGCAGATCGAGCGATGGCGGCGGGAGACGCGCATCCTTGCGCGTCCACAGCACCAGCGTCCCGTGGGCGTATATGACCGGCGCGGACGAAGCGGCCAGACCCGCATCGATCAGCCGCTGGGGATAACTCAGATCCGCGGAGAGAAACAGGTCGAAGGGCGCGCCATTCTGGATCTGCGCGGCCAACATCGCCGAGGCCTGGTAGGTGGCTTCTGCACGAATGCCGGTGGCCTGGCGGAACTGTTCGAGAATGGGCGGCAAGACGGGCTCGAGGTCGGCGGCGGCGGCCACGCGGAGCGGCGTTTGCGCCACCGCAGCCGGCAGGCACATCCATCCGATCAGCCATCCGATCAATGCAACAGGAATCCGTTTCAGCATGGTGGGTCTTCGGGCCAACGAGACGAGCAAAAATCGCCCTACGCTGGTAGGCTAACACCAGGGATGAACGAGAATCTGCACCAGTTACGCTGTTTCGGATGCGGGGCGCGCATTTCCGGCGCCGACGCACGGCCGGATTTCCGCTGCGCCCAGTGCGGGGATCTGTTTGAAGTAGAGTACCCGGGCTGGGATCGGCGCCAGGGCCCTGACCGGCCCAACCCCGGCGCGCTGAAGTGGCTGTGGCGCGAGCGGCGCTGCTCCTCGGAGGTGCTTGACCAGTCGGGCGTGTGGCGATTCCGTGAGCTGATGCCGATCCTGGATAACTTTGGCAACGCGGTCACGCTGCGCGAGGGCAACACGCCGCTTTATCCCTTGACGCGCGCCGCGAAGGCTCTGGGCATCGACCAGCTTTTCGCCAAGCACCAGGGGATGAACCCGACCGGCTCGTTCAAAGACACGGGCATGACCGCGGCGTTGAGCGTGGCCAAGGAGCGCGGATTCGAGTGGGTGGCCTGCGCGTCGACGGGGAACACGTCGGCTGCGATGGCCGCTTATGCGGCGCGCGGGGGGCTGCGCAGTTTGGTGCTGATTCCCGAGGGCAAGATTGCCTGGGGCAAGTTGTCGCAGGCCATGGACTACGGCGCTCTCACCTGCCAGTTGAAAACCGACTTCGATGGCTGCGTTCAGGTGCTGACGGAGATTGTGCGGGAGGCCCCGATTTATCTGCTTAATTCGGTGAATCCGTATCGGCTGGAGGGACAAAAGACACCGGCCTTCGAGATTGCTGAGGCTTTCGACTGGGCGGTGCCGGATCACTTGATTGTGCCGGGGGGCAACTTGGCCAACAGTTCGGCGTTGGGCAAGGGGTTCCGGGAACTGCGCGAGTTGGGTCTGGTGGCGCGGATGCCGCGCATCTCGGTCATCCAGGCCGAGGGCGCCAATCCGCTGGTGCGAAGCCTGGCAAAGAGTCAAGGCGCCGCGCTGGAGCCGGTGGAGGCGCACACCCGCGCCACAGCGATTCGCATTGGCAATCCGGCCTCGTGGCGCAAGGCGGTGCGGGTCATTCAGGACACGGGGGGCTGGTGCCTCGACGTGAGCGAAGCCGAGATCGCTATTGCGAAGGCGGAGTTGGGGGCGGAGGGTCTGGGCTGCGAACCGGCATCGGCAGTGACGCTGGCGGGCTTGAAAAAACTGCGCGCCGAGGGCAAAGTTGCTTCGGGCGAGACGGTGGTTCTGCTGCTGACCGGCCACACGCTCAAGGACGCCGATTACACGATCGATTTTCATCGTGGGACGCTGCTGAAGGAGCAGGAGGCGGCGGGACACGAGGCGGAGATTGCGGGCCTGCGGCGCAATGCAGTGACCGTGGACGCCACACCGGCAGCGGTGCTGGCCGCGCTGAAGGGCAGCGCCAGATGAGCGCTGTTTTGGGTGGAGACCGTGGCGGTATTCGTCTTCAACTGCCCGCTACATCGGCCAATCTTGGGCCCGGCTTCGACGCCGCGGCGGTGGCGCTTGATTTTTTTCTTGAAATCGATGCCGAGCCGGCCAGGGAGTTTTCGATCGCCGCCACAGGCCGCGATGTGGAGCGCTGTTCCCGGCTGGAAGACAACCTGATTCTCGACATCTACAGGGAGCTGCTGACGAAACACGGCAAGCCGGCGACGCCCCTGGCGATACGGATGGCCAACGGTATTCCTCTGGGGATGGGCTGCGGTTCGTCGGCGGCAGGACGACTGGCGGCCATTGCGTTGGCGGTGCATTTTGGCCAGCTTGGCTGGAGCCACGATGAGATTCTCGAAGAGGCCAGCGCCCTGGAGGGCCACCCCGACAACGCTGCCGCGTGCTGGCTGGGGGGATTCGTCACGGCCGCGTGCGAGGAGAGGACCGTGCATGTGGCACGCGTGGCTCCTCCGGAAGAATGGCGGGCGATTATCGTTCTTCCTCCGGCTCCCGTGGCCACCAGTAAGGCTCGCGCGGTACTGCCCGGCAGTTATTCGCGCTGCGATGCGGTCGCGAATATCCAGGCCGTGTCGCTGCTCGGGCTGGCCTTTGCGCAGGGCCGCGGGGACTTGCTTCGCATTGCAATGAAGGATTGCATTCATCAGCCGTATCGGGTTTCCATCTGTCCGATGCTGCCGCGATTGCTGCCCCTGGCCGGAGCACACGGCATTCTGGGGGCTGCGCTCAGCGGTGCGGGACCTGCGATGCTGGTGGTGGTGGGCGGAGAAGAGAGCCTCGGACCAGCCTCGGCGGCAATTCGCAATGCGGTAGATGGATTGCCAGAGCCAGAGCTGCAGGTTTGCCGCTTTGAGGTGGTTGGCGCCCGGCAGTTCATGGAGCAGAACCCGAGGCAGGTTGCGGAGTCAGGCCGGTAGGTGGGTGGTGGATTTCACTTTTTTGGATCGAGCCTGGAATGAGCGCGAAAGCATATTATCCGGAGAGTAAACTTTTGTTGGTAAAGGGTATTGCGGCTGTAAGTGATCGCTCAGACGTTACCTTTTTCAATTACCTAAGTTTGCTTGCTATTCAACCGTAGAACTCCTAAATTCGCATGGTGGGCAGTTCTGGGGGAGGGCTGCTCTAGCGCCCGCGGTCCTGTATGGGATCCGGGCGCTTTTGTTTGCTGCGGGCAATTTGCGCAGCGATGCGGGCGCAAGAATCAAGCGATTGGATTGGTTCACCCAGACCCTGCGCATGCCGATATCCAGCGTTCTTCGATACTAGTTTGCGACCTTCCGCGAGTGTGCCGCATCCATTTATGGTGGGATTGCCGGTACACTTGTATACAGGCAAGCGCCGCAAGGAGGAACATGGCTGGATTGGGAGTTCTGGAAGTGAGCGATGCAACGTTTGACCAGGAGGTGCTGCGCAGCGAGCAGCCGGTTCTGGTGGATTTCTGGGCGGTCTGGTGCGGACCGTGCAAGGCGATCGGGCCGATTGTGGATAGTCTGGCGGTGACGTACGCCGGCAAGTTGAAGGTGGCCAAGGTGAACGTGGACGAGAATGGCGCCACGCCTTCACGCTATGGGATTCGCGGGATTCCGACGCTGTTGCTCTTCAAGGGCGGCAAGGTTGCGGATCAGATTGTGGGCTATGTGCCCCAGAATGTGATTGAAGAAAAGGTCCAACGCCTGCTTGCCTGAGAACGGCCCGGCAGGAGTTGCAACGCTCGAGAAGAGGCCCGGCAAGTCTGCCGGGCCTTTCAGCGTTCTGGGACGGAAACGAGCGCTTATCGGTACTTGCGCAGCACGCCGAGCACACGGCCCTGGATGGCAACCTGCGCCGCCGGAACATAAATGGGCTCCATTTCGATGTTGGAGGGCTGCAGGCGCACCAGGTGCCCTTCTTGGAAAAAACGCTTCAGCGTGGTCTCGGATCCGCGCACCAGGGCTACGACAATCTCACCCTGGCGGGCCGTGCGGGCGCGCTCAACCAGCACATAATCGCCATTGATGATGTGCTCGTCCCGCATGGAGTCGCCGCGAACCTCAAGAGCGAAGACGTCGCGGTTGCCGACCACGTCATGAAGGGAGATGCTTTCCTCCGTTTCCAAGGCCTCCACCGGCAGGCCGGCCGCAATTCTGCCCGCCAGAGGCAGCCTGTCGCTGGAGCGCGTCCGTGTGCCCGGCGGCACCACCTCGATAGAGCGGCTGCGGTTGTGGACACGGTCCAGCAACCCCTTCTTCTCCAGGTTGGTGACGTGCTTGTGGACGGTGGCCAGGCTCTTGAGCCCCATGCCGCGCGCAATCTCCTCAAAGGAGGGAGAGTATCCATTGCGGACCACAAACGACTCAAGAAAATCGAGAATCTCTTTTTGCCTTCGTGTGACAGCCATGGGCGCATTATAGCGAATAAAAAGCGAATTGCAACAGGTGTTTTTTGGGAACGCATAAAACCGCCAACCGGCGCAAGGAATGGCTCATCACCGGAGGTGTTTTGGGCGGCAGACCTGCGGCAGGCGCAGGGCTATTGAGAAAGCCAAAGACCGCCGATAGTCATACCTGAGCTTGTCCAAAGCCTGTCTTCGTTTCAGCGTGAAGGATGGAGCGGTGAGCCCCCGATGATTTCTTTGAAAAAGTATCTTGAAAGCTCTGAGAACGGCTCCACTGGGCGCGGTGCGGAGGAGGCTAATGGCATTCTTCCGGCGGCCATCGATGCCTATCGGTCCGCGTTGCTGGAGATGGGAAAATGCAGCGTCGACGCGTGTCCGGCGCTGGGGCTGGATTTGAAGAAGAGCCTGGCCAGCCTGATGGAGAAACTCTCCGTGGATTCACCTTCGCAGGCGGTGGTGGCGGCGGAAAGCAGCGTGCGAGAACATCTGCGGGACTGGGGCAGGCGTACGGCGATCCACTACCGGGAGAAGGCCGCAGAGGTGAAGGAGATACTGCTGGTGATGGCTCGCACCGCCGAATCGGTGGGTGAACGGGATCAAAGATGCGCGCAGCAGATCGACGAGGTTACGACGCATCTGAAGGGCATCGCAAACCTCGATGATCTGACCCAGATTCGCGCTTCAATCGAGAAGAGCGCATCGGATCTGAAGACCTCCATCGACCGCATGACGACGGAGGGAAAGGCAGCCATCAACCGGCTTCGCGTGGAGGTTTCCACCTATCAAGCCAAACTGGAGGAGGCCGAATACATTGCCTCGTGCGACTCGCTGACCGGCCTGGGCAGCCGCCTGTGGGTGGAGAGTCAGGTTCAGCAGCGGATCGATCGAAACGCAGCGTTTTGCGCCATCATTCTCGACATCGATGAGTTCAAGCGCGTGAATGACGACCATGGGCATCTTGTGGGCGATGAACTGTTGAAGCAATTTGCCGGCGAAATCCGATCGGCATGCCGCTCGAGCGACATCGTCGGGCGATGGGGCGGCGATGAGTTCATCGTGGTGCTGGACGGCCATTTCGATGAGGCGAACGCGCAGACTGAGCGGCTGTGGAAGTGGGTCTGCGGGCACTACACGGTGCAGGGAAAGTCCGGCCCGCTAAAACTCCAGGTGGACGCCTCGCTTGGTTTGGCGGAGCACGCTGAGGGCGAGACGTTGAAGGATCTCCTCGACCGGGCCGATGCGGGAATGTATCAGAACAAGGCAGCCACCCACGCCAATGGCCGCGGAGCGAAGGTCTGAAACTGGCTGGAAAGCAAGCGGATGGCAGCACCGCCGCACTGCCCGGTGTCGGGGATTTTAGCGAGCTCAGCGTCAGGGCCGGCGCCCAACCGTTTTGAAACAGATTCTTCAACAATTCCATTTGCGGAATTGCCTCTCTTTCTTTCTTCTCATCTTCCTTGAGTTCCTTGCCGCGGCAAAGCAAGGTGAAGGGGAGCCCCAGCTTAGCGCACGTTAAGCCGGGCGGCGGCAGGCGGACTCGCCGGGCGAAGAAGCCGCCAGGAAAGGCAACTATGAGGTTATTGATCGCTGAAGACGACAAGGCATTGGGAATGTTTCTGAAGCGCGGCCTGGAGGCTGACGGGCACCGTGTCCGCCTGGAGTGCGACGGAGCGGCGGCGGTGAACGCATTTCGCGAGGACAGGCCTGACCTGACGATTCTCGACCTGAATTTGCCCGTCAAGGATGGAGAGCAAGTCCTTGGGGAGGTTCGCCGACTGGACGCCGAGCTGCCGATTCTGGTGCTTACCGCGCGACAGGAGGTGGACACGCGCGTGCGCTGCCTGGACTGCGGGGCCGACGACATGATGACCAAGCCCTTCAGCCTGTTCGAGCTGCGCGCCCGCTGCCGCGCGCTGCTGCGGCGCAAGCGCGAGGCGCGGCTGTTGTTGCGCGCCGGCGACCTGGAACTGAACCGGCTGGACCATACCGCCAGCCGCTCCGGCCAGCAAATCCAGCTCACCAACAAGGAGTTTGCCCTGTTGGAGCACCTGCTGCTCAATCGAGGCCACTCCGTCTCGCGGGTGGAACTACTGGACTCGGTGTGGAAGATGGAGCCGGCCCAGACGACCAACATTGTGGACGTGTATGTGAACTACCTGCGCCGCAAACTGAAGGATCCGCCGCCGGGCAAGCTGATTCGAACGGTGCGAGGCCAGGGGTACATCGTTCCGGCAGAAAGCGAGCATTTTCTCGACGCCGCGGCGCAGCTCACCGTCTCCGCGGTTGTGTCGCCCCCGGCCGGTTTTGTGGCCTAGACGCAGCCAGCCCGGCGCCCAGCCGCGATCGCCCGAAATTCCAGGAGAATTCAAATGCAGGCCTTTCCAATTCCAGTTCTTCCCACCGCCCCCCGCACACGGCCGCGCTCCGCGCTGGTGGTCAGCGCCGACCGCAGTTTTCGACAGCGCCTGAATGAAATTCTCACCGGCCTGCGCTGGCAGGTCCGCGAGGCCCAGAGTGGCGCAGAAGCCTGGACTGAAGCTGAGGCTGCGTCTCCTGAAGCTTTCATCGTCGATTCCTGGCTCCCCGATCTCGAACTCAGCGAGTTTCTCAAGGATTTTTGTTCTTTCTTTCCCGAAGTGGATCTGGTGACCACGGATGGGTCTACGACGCATGAGAGCCCGCGCGGCGCCCACCGTCAGGAACTGCTCTATGCGCTGCGGCGAAGCCAGGAATCGGATACCGCGGCCTGGAACGCCGCACCGGTGTTGGCTTCCTATGACGCGGACACGGCGCGCGCGCGCACGGAGGCGCTGCCCCCTGCAACTGCGTCGCACCTTGCCCAGGGAGCGGCAAAGTCCACGCCGCAGATGGCGTCCTTTGCCAACGCGCCAATGAGTGCGAGCGTTCCCGTTGCGATATCCCGGGTGGAGATTTCTTCGGCCAGGACAAAAGATACGTGCGTTAGCGAGCGCCTTCCTGAACTGGTGGGCAACGCCCCCTGCATGCTGGAGGTCAGCCGCCGCATTCGGCTGGTGGCTCCGCGCTCGACTCCAGTGTTGATCGAAGGGCCGACCGGCTCGGGCAAGGAACTGGTTGCCGAGGCGTTGCACCGGCTCTCCACGCGCAGCCGCAAGCCGTTTGTGGCCATCAATTGCGCGGCCATCCCCGAGGCGCTACTCGAAGCCGAGCTCTTCGGCCACACCCGCGGAGCCTTCACCGGCGCGGTGCAGGGCCGCATTGGACGGATTGAGTCGGCCGATGGCGGCACGCTGTTTCTGGACGAGATCGGCGAGATGCCGCTGGCGCTGCAGTGCAAGCTGCTTCGTTTTGTGGAGAGCGGCGAACTGCAGCGGGTAGGCGACAACGAGACCGTGAAGGTGGACGTGCGCATCGTGGCCGCAACCCACCGGCCGCTGGTCCAGCACACGCAGACGGGCGCTTTCCGTGCCGATCTTTACTACCGGCTGGCGGTCTTCCTCATCCGCACGCCGGGCATGGCCGAGCACGCCGAGGATCTGCCCCTGCTGGTAGAGCATTTTCTGGAGAAGATGGGCCGCGAGACACCGGTCAAGCGGATCGATGCGGCGGCGATGGCCAAGCTGACCGCCCATCCCTGGCCGGGCAACGTGCGCGAACTCGAGCACGTGCTGGAGCGGGCGGAGATTCTGGCCGGCGACGCGCCGGTGATGACTTCGCAGGATATCGACTTCGGCCTGACGGTGAACTGAACCGGTCCGGCTGCGAGGGCGGGCGGAAGTGAGAATTGCCCGCGCGGAGATGAGAAGGGCCCGGGCGAAGACGACGGAACGAAGAGGACTGGAAAAGGACAGGAGGCGGGACGGATGAATCTGGAGATCGAGACCCGGCTGAGCGACCAGATCGCGCGCTACATGGACCTGGCCGCCAGCGAAGCGAAGCTGACGGCGGCCAATATGGCCAACGTCGACACGCCCGGCTACCAGGCTCTGGGCATGGACTTCGGGGCTGAGATGCGGGAGGCGCTCGAAGGGGTGGACCAGGGACAGGGGCCAAGGCCGGTGCGGGTGAAGGTCGTCGACGGGCTGATCGCGCGGCCCGACGGCAACGACGTTTCCGTAGACCGCGAGAGCCTGAACCTGGCCGAGGCGCAACTGAAGTTCAAGACCGGCGTGGCGCTGCTTCGTGAGGAGTACCAGCGCGTCATGGACGCCATTCACGTCGACGGCAAGTAGGGCGGGCAGCGCGCAGGGGAAGGAGCCAAGGCAATGAATCTTTTTGGACTGATGGAGACCTCGGGCTCGGCGATGCAGGCCGAGCGGATGCGCGCCGAAGTGGTTGCGGCCAACATGGCCAACGCCGAGACCACGCGCACCGAATCCGGCGGACCTTATCGCCGCCAGATGGTGGTATTTGCCGCCAACCAGGGCGACCCCAACTTTCTCAATTCGCTGAGCGACGCCTCGGGAGCCAATGGACTCACGGGCGCGCCCTCCCTGCCGCCGTTGGGCGGGGCGATGCAGGACACCGCGGCGCCGGGCGTGCATATTGCGCAGGTGGTCGAGGATCCGTCGGCCCCGCTCAAGCGCTACGATCCCGGCCATCCCGATGCCGGGCCCGACGGGTATGTCTCCTATCCCGACATTAACCCTCTCACAGAGATGGTGGACTTGATGGGGGCGACACGTGCTTATGGTCTGAACGGCTCCGCGGTGCAGGCGGAAAAGAGCATGATTTCGTCGGCCCTGGAGATTGCCAAGGGATAAGCGGCCCTCCGGACAACGGGCAAGAGGAGGTCAAGTGCGCAGAAACAGGGAGGACAGATGCAGACCGCAATGAACGCGATGACCGCCGCAACTTCTTCGGTGCCCGGCCTCGGGGGGCTTCCGGAGGCGCTGGCCTCAAACGGCGCCCGAAAAGCAGCTTCCACGCCGTTCGCGAGCTTGTTGACGGATGCCGTGGGCCAGGTGAATTCACTCGAAAGTCAGGCGCGCGCCACCGTGGATGGGCTGATGACCGGCTCCGGCGTCGATGTGCATCAGGCGATGATTGCCACCCAGAAGGCGGACATGGCCTTTGAACTGGCGCTGGCAGTGCGCAACAAGGCGGTGCAGGCCTACCAGCAAGTGATGGGAATGCAGTTCTAAGGCACGCAGCAGGATGCGGGGAAGATGGCCACGACGGGGACACAGATGGAGAAGAGCAAGGCGGGCGCCAGCGGACAGGAACAGTTGACCGCCGGGGTGGCCGCGCTGTGGACGCGGGCGCGGGTCCAGTGGGCATCGATGCAGAGCGCGCAGCGAGGCTGGTCGCTGGTTGCAGCGGCCTTGCTGGCTGCGCTGGTGGGTGGAATCCTCTGGTACGGCCTGCGCACCGACTGGCGGACGTTGTACGCGGGCCTCGATCCGGACGACGCGCGGCAGACCGGCCTGACTCTCACCCAGGCGCAGATTCCCTTTGAAGTGGCGAGGGATGGGACCGCCATTCTGGTTCCGGCTCCTCAACTGGATAAAGCCCGCCTGGCCACGGCCGCCAAGGGCGGGGTCAAGAGCGGCCGGCTCGGTTTTGAGCTGTTCGACAAGCCCAACTGGGTGGGGTCGGAGTTCGACGAGCAGGTGAACTATCAGCGTGCCCTGGAAGGGGAACTGGAACATACCATCGGCACCCTCTCCGATATCGAATCGGCGCGGGTACATCTTGTGATGCTCCACGATTCGCTGTTTCGCGAGGAGGAGCGCCCGGCCAAGGCCTCCGTGGTCCTGAAGCTGCGCCACGCCTCCCTGGCCGACGGCGAAGCGGAGGCGATTCGCAACCTGGTGGCCTCGGCCGTAGACGGCCTGTCGCCGGACCGGGTCGTGCTGGTGGACGCGGCCGGCCGCCAGCCGCTGGGACCCAAGACGCCCGAGGCCCTGCACCTGAGCGCCGAGCAGTCGCTTGAAGAGAAGCTGGTCTCGACCCTGGAGCCGGTCACGGGCGCGGGGAATGTGCGCGCTTCGGTCACTCTGGATTACAACCCGGACGCCACCGAGGAGACCAAAGAGGCTTACGATCCAACCCAGTCTGCAACCCTGTCGATGCAGCGCAGCCAGCAGACGAGCGGCCCCCAGCCGGTGGCGGCCGGGGTTCCCGGCACCGCTTCAAACGCGCCCAACTCGCAGGCGCTCCCGGTCTATCCCAAACAGACCACGCCGCCGCAGACGGCGAGCAGCGAATCCGGAACCTACGGGGTCTCAAAAACAGTGGTGCACACGGTCGAGACTCCCGGCCGGCTGCGCCGGATGACGGCCGCAATCGTGGTCAACGACCGGTTGATGCGGCCGGCGTCCAAGGGCGTCCCCGCACAGTGGCAGCCATGGCCGCCCAATGAGCTGCGCAATCTGACCGCCCTGGCGCAGGCCGCAGTGGGTTTCGACGCATCCCGGGGCGATGTGCTGACGGTGGAAGATCTGACCTTCGATGGAGACCGCGCGCAGCCGCAGGTTTCGACGGCCGCAAAGTTGCTGTCTACAGCGGAAGCCTCTCCCGTGCTGGTGAAGTATATTGCGCTGCTGGTGGGGCTGCTGGTGGTGTTGGCCTTCGGGGTACGCCCGGCCCTTCGGCTGGCGCGAACCTCACCCGCCGCGGCGGGTAAGGCGCCGGGGAAGGGCGCGGTGCGGGAGTTGCCCGGCCAGCTTCCGGCCCCGGTCGTGTTTACCCCTCCCGAGCCTCCCATGCCCGATCCGGAGCGGCTGAGGGCACAGGAGATTCTTGATCAGGTCACCGGTCACCTGAAGCGCGAACCGGCGCAGAGCTCGCGCCTGTTGCAGAGCTGGATTCACTCCGACTAACGGAGAGCAACGAAGGCCGCCGGGAGCGGGGCGCGGACGGCGAATTGAGAAAGGCGCGGGAGCGCAGAGGTCAGGACGTTGGCGGAACCAGGGAACGAGATCGAAACAGGAAGACAGCGCAAGGTGGCGGGCATGAGCGGTTTGCGCAAGGCCGCCGTTCTGCTGGTGGCCCTGGGCGAGAGCGTGGCCAAGGATATCCTGCGCACGCTGCCGGAGCATGACGTGCAGCGGCTGACCGAGGAGCTGGCCGATTTGCGCGGAATCACACCGGATGTGTCCGGCGAGATCCTGGAAGAGTTCTGGGAGCTTCTGGAGACCCAGAACTTCATCGTGCACGGGGGGCTGGACTACGCCAGTCGCCTACTGACCGACACGTTTGGGAAAGAGCGCGCCGACGATTTGCTGATGCTGGTGCGACGCTCGCAGGAAGCATCGCAGGGGGACCTTGCCAAGCTGCAGCGCAGCGATCCCCAGCAGCTCGGCAAGCTGCTGGAGGCTGAACATCCGCAGACCATCGCCCTGGTGCTGGCGCATCTGGACCCCAAGCGGGCTTCGATGGTGCTGGACAACCTGAGCGAAGAGCACAAGGTCGTGTCCATCCAACGGCTAGCGGAGATGCGCCAGTTTTCGCCGGAGATGGCGCAGAAGGTGGCCCTGGTGTTACACCGGCGCCTGGAAAGCATGGGAGACACGGAGCGGAAGAGCTATTCCGGATTCAAGGCGGTGGCCGACCTGCTGAACCGTGTCAACGCTGAGGAATCAAAGAAGATTCTCGAAGCCATCGAGGAGGGTCAGCCGGAGCTTGCCCTGAGCATTCGCAATCTGATGTTCACGTTTGAGGATCTGGTCACGGTGCCGGCGGCAACGGTGCGAGAGATCGTCTCCGGGGTGGACAAGCGGCAATTGGCTCTGGCGCTGCGCGGGGCTAACGAGGAGTTGCGCGCGCAGATCTTCAAGGCGATGAGCTCCAGAGCCGTGGAGATGCTCAAGGAAGACATGGAGGTGCTGGGCCCGGTGCGTTCCCGCGAGGTGGCCCAGGCGCAGCAGGAGATTCTCAACCTGGCCCGGCGGCTGGAGGCAGAAGGCAAGGTAATTCTGAAGCTGGAAACCGGCGACGAGATGCTGGCTTGAGCTGGAGCCACCTGCGCGCGGACGGAACCGCGTGCCGGGCGGGAATAAGGCACCTGGGTACGAGCATGGCGTGCGGCCCGGGGACAGAAAGGACAGGCAATGGAGGCGGAGGGCGCAGTGCGAGTCGAGGTTTTTCAGTATCCCGCCGGTCCTGAGCCGCCTTTCCCGCCCTGGGATGGTTTCCCCGCAGGCGGGACGCACGGGCCGCCGGGTTCTGGCGCGTCGGGCGAAGGCCATGAAGAGGGGTTGCCTGTACAGTTCGAGCGGAAGATGGCGGAAGAGTCGCGGCGGAGCTTTGAAGCCGGCCGCGAGCGGGGCCTGCAGGAAGGTCATCAGGCCGAGCGCATGGCGCAGGCTGCCGCCGCCATGGAGGAAAAGCAGCGCGTCGAGCAGGTCGCGAAGATGATCGAGAGGTTTGCGCAGGAGCGCGACCGCTTCCTGCACGCGGTGGAGCACGAGGTGGTGGAGTTGGCCTTGGCTGTCGCAGCCCGGATTCTCCGCCGTGAGGCACAGATGGACCCGCTTCTTTTGACCGGGGCGGTGCGGGTGGCGCTGGGGCAATTGTCGAACTCGACAAAGGTGCGGTTGCGCGTCCCCGCGTCGGAACTGGATTTGTGGACCGAGTCGATCGCGATCATGCCCAACCTGGCTTTGAAGCCTGAAGTGCTGGTTGGAGAGGGCATGCGGCTGGGAGACTGCGTGATCGAGACGGAACTGGGATCGGTGGATCTGGGAATTCGCGCCCAGTTGGGCGAGATCGAGCGCGGGTTCTTTGACCGCGCGGCCAGAAGTGGCAGCGTGTCCGCAGGGCGTGGGGGCGAGCCTGCGGAGGCGGCATTGGAGGCTCGTGCATGACCGCGCTATTGGGCCGCTACGTTGCACGCCTGCAGCGCGGACACCCGTGGCGGTGGCGCGGACAGGTTATCGAATCGGTGGGACAGACCATTGAATCGGCGGGGCCGTTGGCCTCGGTGGGAGAGTGTTGCGAAATTCTGGACCAGTTTGGCTACGCGCATCTGGCAGAAGTGATCGGCTTTCGCGGTTCAAATGTGCTGTCGATGCCGGTAGAGAGCACGGAAGGCGTTCGCTTTGGAGATGCGGTCGCGGCGCTGGGCGTGCGGCCGGAGATCGAGGTTGGCCCGGCGCTGATGAGCCGGGTGCTGAATGCGGCCGGTGAGGCCATCGATGGGGGGCGTACTCCGGCCGTGGCCAAGACATTGCCTCTGGACGGAGTGGTGCGCTCTCCGCTGGACCGGGTTCCGATCCGCACTCCCCTGGGTACGGGAATCCGTGTGCTCGATGGGCTGTTGACGGTAGGCCGGGGCCAGCGGGTGGGAATCTTCGGCGGGTCAGGTGTGGGCAAGAGCACGCTGATCGGGATGATGACCCGCAACACCGAAGCCGATGTGACCGTTGTCGGTCTGGTGGGTGAGCGCGGGCGCGAGGTGGTGGAATTTCTGGAGGATTCGCTCGGTGAAGAAGGCCGCGCGCGTTCGGTGGTGGTGGTTTCCACCTCGGACCAGTCGCCTCTGATGAGGATGAGAGCCGCGCTGGCCGCAACTACGGTGGCGGAGTACTTTGCGGCCGAGGGAAAGCATGTGCTGCTGGTGCTGGACTCGTTGACCCGCTTCGCCATGGCGGCGCGGGAAATCGGCCTGGCGGCTGGGGAGCCGCCCACGGCCAAAGGGTATACGCCCTCGGTTTTCACCCGGCTGGCCAAGCTGGTGGAACGAACCGGGCAGTTTCAGGTGGGTTCGATCACGGCTTTTTACACTGTGCTGATGGAGGGCGACGATCAGCAGGACCCGCTAGTGGATGCGGTCCGGTCGCTGCTGGACGGGCACGTGGTGCTTTCGCGTGCGCTGGCCGCCGAGGGTTGGTACCCGCCCATCGAGTTGCTGGACTCGATCAGCCGCCTGATGCCGGCCGTGACCGAGCCCGCGCACCGCGAGCAGGCTGCATTGTTGCGGCGATTGATGGCCGTGTATGCCCGCTCGGAGGACCTGGTGAGGATTGGCGCGTACAAGCCCGGCTCCGACCCCGACCTGGACCGCGCGTTGCAGGCGCGCGGGGCGATGCGTGCCTTCATGACCCAGGGAGCGAACGAGCAGGCCAGCTTTGAGGTTTGCGTGCGCCGTCTGGCGGTTCTGGCCGGGGAGGTCTGATCGATGGCCGTCTCGCGTCCATTACGCCGCCTCTTGCGTATCCGTGAACTGGAAGAAGAGCAGAGCCGGTTGGCGCTGGAGTCCGCACTTGGAGAGCTCCACCGCCTGGACAGCGCCTTGGTGGCGACCGCCGAGCGCGATCGCCGGGGGCGGCGACTGGTGTCGGCCAGTGCGCAAACCGGGGAGTTGCCCGACCGGCTGGCGGGTCTCGAAGAGACGCACGCCGCTGCCCGCCACGCCCATGCGCTTTCAGCCAGAATCGATTGTGCCCGGCTGGAGGTGGCCGAGCTGCGACAGAGCTTTCTCCTCAGGCGGGTGGAGCGCCGCCAGGCCGAGACCCTGATTCACGAGGCCGCGGCGCTGGAAGCCATCGATGCTGGCCGGCGGGCACAACAGGAGTTGGACGACTGGCACAGGTCGCGCTCGTTTCGGGCCGAAGCCAGGACTGGCTCGCGCAGAAATCAGGATGGCTCCTCCGCAGATCCGCAGGCCGCTCACCGGCAAGACGAACCCGCCTCGAACTGAACTTTAGAGAACATCCAGCTTCAGGGCCGGGGGGGGCGCCTCAGAACGAAATCGACGGCCCCATCCCTGACAATGCTCTAATCCGCCTCCGCAGGCTTTGGCATGTGATCTGCACTGACTCCTGGCATGAATGCCTCTGCAGGGATCGAGATCGGAACTATCGGGGCGACCACCGCGCAGGGTTCGCCGTCTGGAGCCGTACCAGGCCTGGTGCACGGATTGGCTACGGTGACAGCGCAGCCTAAGTCTTCCCCGGCCGGAACGCAGAGTTTTCGCTCCAACTTGCAGTCGTCTCTGGCTTCCCTGGAGATGGAAGAAGGCATCGAGGCGGATACGGCGCCGGCGTCTGCATCGATGGGCGCAGCACAGGCAAATCCAAGGGAAGTGCTCTCCGGCGGGGCGGCAAGCGGCTCCCGCCCGGCGATGCCGGACTCTCCGGAGCAAAGTGCGGGATCAGCCGCGAAAGGGTCGAATCTGGCGTTGCTGGCCTCGGGTGCGCTGAAAACCCTTCCCTTTGGGAAAGCGGAGGCCCAGGCACTGGGGCAGATCGCTACAACCGGTCTGACGGACAAGGAAGAGCCGAAAGCAGACGCGGCGGACGCATCCCATGGGTCACGCGCAGTTCATTCTCACAAGGATGCAAAGAAAGAGGCGGCAGGAATTCAGCAGACGGCTGCAGCTCTTCAGGCGGGTGCGGTCTCTTTGACCGGGTCCGCGCCCGTGCCTGTGATTCTGCCGCCGAAACCGCCAGCCGCGGGGAATCCATCTTCGTCCCTAGCCAGCGTTGAGAACAGGGCAGATTCCGCTGCGGGTCCTGCGGGAGGTCTCACGGTCGGGCCCTCCACAGTGAATTCATTGGTTGCCGAAGGCAGGGCCAGAACGGCTCCGTCGGCCACAGCCACGGGCCGCGCGGGGACCGGAACCGTCGCCGCGCTGCAGCCGCCGTCGTCGCTCTCTGTCCCTGTTGTTGATAAAGCTATCGAAGCATCCGCCGTGGGCGCTTCCGGCAGTCAGGCCGCCGCAGACAGCGGGGCGCCGTCCGCGGTGATCCATGGCCCGGGGCAGCCAACCGAACACAGCGCGAATCAAGGAACCAACTCCGCCTCTCCCCTGGCCGTGCCGCAGTCAGCGTCGTCGCTTTCCGCACCAGTTCTCGATAAGACAATTGAAGCGTCCGCCGTGGGCGCTTCCGGCAGTCAGGCCGCAGCGAACAGCGGCCTGCAATCAACAGCGGCTGAGAGCCCGAAACCGGTCTCCGTGCCCACCGCCGACCGCGCAACTGACCCTGCTTCGATATTGGCCGTGCCAAACCAGGCAGACAGGCCGGCTGCGGCTTCTCCGGTTCCTAACTTGAACCTCGCACAAGCCGCCGGGGCAGAACCAGTGGCGGGCGAAGGAAGGCCGGCTCCCGGCAGCGCGCGAACATCGGGCAAGACCGGGTCGCAAACGGAGCGCGTGAACGAGCCCCATTCGGCGGCCAGCCAGGGGGTGCAGCTTTTTGCAGGCCCAACGAGTGCGCCCTCACCCGTGCAGTCCAGCTCATTTATACCCCACGATCCGTCCGGCGTGAATGCTGCGACGGCCGCGGGCGGGAGCGCCTCTTCTGCAGGTTCATCGTCGGGCAACGGGGCGGCGGCCTCGGCGGCTCAGGATACTTTTGCCGCCCTGGATGCGGGCGCCGGCACCGCTGCGCCGACCTGGACCCATGCCGGGGCGCACTACGCGGAAGCGGGCTATCAGGACCCGGCGCTCGGCTGGGTGGGGGTACGCGCGCAGGTGGACGCAAACGGCATTCATGCCGCCGTGGTTCCAGGATCAGTGGATGCGGCACAGTCGCTCAGCGGCCACCTCGCGGGATTGAACGCGTATCTGGCCGAACATCATGCGCCGGTGGAGACGCTGACGCTCGCTGCGCCGGAGAATGGCTGGGCCGGGCAGGGCATGGGCCAGGGAGGTGGACAGAGCGGGGGGCAGGGAACTGGCCAGGGTGGGTATTCGGGCCAGCAGACCGACTTATATCCTGGCGCAGCCGCAGTGGCGTCGGCAGGGCGGTCCATTGCTGCGGCAAGCGGCGGCAGATTGGATGCGACCCAAACGGAAGTTCCGCCGGGAGGAGTTTACATCTCGGTGATGGCCTGAGGCTAAAGCCGCGAAAACGCGGGCGTCGGGAAGCCGGCTACCCGGACGACAGAAGATTAAAGCGCACCAAGCACGGGGAGGGAAAATGGCAGCAGCAGTATCAGGCATCTTGAATCATGTTGCACCTTCGGGGCAGGCTCTTCCGAGCGCGAACCCGATGGCCAGCTCGACCAGCAGTACAGGCAGCTCCAGCAGTAGCTCGGCAACCATCTCGGCCAACGATTTTCTCACCTTGCTGGTGACCGAGATGCAGAATCAGGATCCGACGGCGAACGTTGATCCCAACGAGTACATCAACCAACTGGTCAACGTGAACAGTCTGGAGCAGCTCATCAATATCAATCAGACGCTGTCAACGGCACTGGGCGGATCCACAACGGCCACTGGAGGCGCAACGGGAAGCAGCGTTACCGCCGACAGCGCGAACGGCGCGGGCGGGGCCTCTCCAGCGGCAGCGGATGCTCTCGGTGGGGTCGCTACACCATCGTCCTCGCCGATAGCCGGTGGCATGGCAACACATGGAGCGGCCGTGCGCCATGCGCCAGGCAATCTTGGCATTCCCAGCGCAAATCCCGCGGCGCAGCGTGTGGCCCAATCCCTGGGCGGAAGACCCCACGCGACGTAGATTTCCCGGCGGACGGCGATTGTCCGCGCCGGAGTGCACTCAACTGCTGGCCCAGAAGGCCGCGCGAACGTTTGAAGGAACCAAGAGGAGTTTCCCGATGGCAAGTTTTTCAATACCGCTGACTGGACTCAACGCCGATTCGACGGCGTTGAACACCATTGCCAACGATCTGGCCAACATGAACACCACGGCCTTCAAGTCACAGACGACCAACTTCTCCGATCTGTTTTACCAGCAGATCGGCTCCACCGGCTCAGGCGATCCGATCCAGGTCGGCGCAGGTGTGCAGGTGGCGGCGAACGAAACGAACTACGCGCAGGGGTCCATCAGTTCGACCGGAAATGCCACGGACGTGGCGCTGAACGGAAACGGCTTCTTTGTGATCAACAGCGGCAACGGCGCGGACGAATACACCCGCGCAGGCAATTTTTCGCTCACCTCGACCGGCAATCTGGTGACCAGCAGCGGCTTGAATGTGATGGGTTATCCGGCCGTGAACGGAGTGGTGAATACGAACGCGCCATTGACGCCGATCAACATTCCCGTAGGCCAGGTGGAGCAGCCGCAGGCCACCACAAACCTGAATATGACAGCGAACCTGAATTCTTCAGCCGCAACCGGTACAGCGTTTCCGGCTCAAGTCACTATCTATGATTCATTGGGGGATCCGCATATTGCGACGGTGACCTACACCCAGACCGCCGCCAATACCTGGAGTTACTCGGCCGCGCTGCCCGCAGCCGATTTCACCTCTGGAGTATCGACCCCGGTTACTGGGACCTTAACCTTCGACTCCAGCGGCAACCTGGCTACGGTGACTCAAACAACTCCCGTGGCTGTACCCGCGACCCCGGTAGGCACCGCGGCGGGAGATATCTCTTCGATTCCCCTTAGCTTCACCGGATTGGCTGACGGGGCTGCGAACCTCAACATCAACTTCAACCTGCTTGGCTCCAATGGCACGTCCACGATCGGCCAGGTCGATACAGCCTCCGCGGTCTCTGCGACAACTCAAGACGGCTACGCGCCGGGGCAGTATAAGAGTTTCACCATCGGCTCTGACGGCACCGTCACGGCCACATACTCCAACGGGCAGTCGCAGAATGTTGGACAACTGGCGCTTGCCAACGTGACCAATGTGCAGGGTCTGAGAATGCTGGGCGACGGCGATTACGCAACCACCACGGCCAGCGGGACGGCCGCGATCAGCAACTCGGGCACGGCTGGACTGGGAACGCTGCAGGATGGCGCTCTGGAAGAGTCGAATGTCAACATTTCCGCCGAGTTTTCCAACCTGATCATCGCCCAGCGCGCCTTTGAGGCGAACTCGAAAGCGGTGACCACGTTCGACACGGTGACCCAGGAAACCATCAACATGATTCACTAAACTGCTTTTTGGAAATGTCCGGGGCCCGAAGCCGTGATTGTCAAGCCATCGCCGCCAGATTCACCACGATGCGGCCGCGATGGCTTGGCAAGGCATGATGGCCGCGGGCCCAGCCATTGCCGAAGAATTAAGTGGCGAGCGTCGAGCCGAATACGATCGGAACAGGCACCCGGTGAATGCCGTCGACATCCGAACGCACGATCTTCGATATGGGATCAGTTTCAGAAAGGGCTTCTACGGCTGTGTTACGCCATGGCGGATGGCATACCGCACCATGCCTGCGATTTCGTGGATCCCGAGTTTATCCATGATCCGGCTGCGGAATGTCTCCACGGTCTTGACACTGATTTCAAGCAATTTCGCGATCTCCTTTGTGCTTTTGCTCTCTGCAATCAACTGCAGCACCTGGCGCTCGCGCGGGGTCAGCGGATCGGAGGGGAGATCCTGCTTGTTCTGGTAAGCCTCCACCGCCGCTTGCGTCACTTCGGGGCAGAAGTAGGTTCCGCCGCGCAAGGTCTCGCGGACCGCATGCACCAGTTCCCCGGCGCATTGGGTCTTCATCAAAAAGCCTCGCGTTCCAGCCCGCAAGCCCTCCAGGATGAATTGGCGCTCGGTGTGCATTGTGAGCATGATCGTCTTTGTTGCAGGGGAGATGCGCTGGATTTCGCGGGCGGCGTCGATCCCGTTCAGCAGTGGCATCGATATATCCAGCACGGCCACGTCGGGATGAAACTTCTCGGTGAGTTCAACCGCTTCGCGTCCGTTCGAGGCCTCTGCGACGATCACGAATCCTTCGCGTTCGAGGATTGCGCGCAGGCCGTCGCGAATCATGGGATGATCATCCGCGAGCAATACCTGTGTCTGCATATTCAAACTCCATCAGCGGTGCTGTGATCTCTAACGTTGTGCCTCGGCCCTCCGCAGAGTAGATGCGGAGCTTGCCGCCAAGGGCGTTGAGTCGTTCCTGAATGCCTACCAGGCCCAGGCCCGACAAGCCTGAATGCATGACCTTTTCCGGGTTGAATCCTATTCCATCGTCAGTGATCGAGCACTGTACAGCCGCGCCATCTTTGCGTATGCGGATGCGAACCGTGGATGCATGCGCATGACGATGGACGTTTGTGAGCGACTCCTGCACAATCCTGTAAAACGCAATCGCCATCTGCGGCGGCGGGCGCAGGTTCAAGGTCGACTCTACGGTGATCTTGAGCCTGGTCCTCTTGGCAACATTTGCCGCCAGGAACTCCAGCGCAGGAACCAAGCCCAAAATTTCCAGCATGGCGGGATGAAGTTCATGAGAGAGACGGCGGATCCGTTCACCGACCAGCGACAGCAGGGACTTCACCTCTTTCAGCCGCTCCTGAGTAGGGGGCGCAAGCTCACGCATGGCCTCGTCGAGGCTCATGTGAGCAGCCACCATCAACTGGCCAGCATCGTCGTGCAAAGCGAGGGCGATGCGACGGACTTCCTCTTCATGCACTTTGTTCATTTTCCGCTGCGCTGCGTTGCTCTCGGCAATTGCGCGTTGGGTCATCTCAAAGGACGACATGCATTCAGCAAAAAACTCGCCAGCCTTGGTGATTAGTTCCGCAGGCAACCCAAACGGAAAATCTTCACGGGAGATCCTGGCCAGGGCTGCATGGTGCAGGTTCACCATTTCGAGCAGGCTTCGTCTCTCAATCAACAAGGCTCTTCTGCCCAGTTGATAGGCCTCTCGTATCGACCCTTCCGCGCCACTTCGCAGATAGTGGTTGAGCGCGAGGGCATATTCGCACGCGAGGTCAACGGTGATGGATCGCATTGCACTCATGAAAGTATCGGACCACCATAACTAGCGCCTCGGCTGTTTCCGGGGCATGGCCGCAAAAGATACGATGCGCAATCCGCCTCGCGGGACTACCGCAATAAACAGAAATCGGCGAACCCTGACGATTTGCCATGGGTCGAAAACGCCACAGCGTCACTGATTCACAGTCAGCAACGTGGAGGTCGACAGGTTGAGCAGGCGGTGTCTCCCCGCACCTGCTCGCAGTAAAAGAGTTCTTGAGCCCTCAGATCCGGAACTTTTCAGCGGGATGGCTTGTGGAGAAACAGACCCCCGACGTCTCCCGCGCCCAACCACATCAACGAATCATCGGAGGCGGTCAATGA
This sequence comes from uncultured Acidobacteriaceae bacterium, assembly GCA_963716385.1. Lineage (GTDB taxonomy): Bacteria > Acidobacteriota > Terriglobia > Terriglobales > Acidobacteriaceae > Telmatobacter. Next base: position 2,462,628 of record OY970305.1, on the reverse strand, counting down.
ATCGAGGCTTCCAAGCGTGCCACGGAAGCCTCGCAGGTTCGTATGGCATTCCTCCCCCATCCGGACTGCCAACGATCGTAGCACAGGTTAACCCTAATACACGCTTGCTGTCAACCGGCGGCTAGTTCGTTGTGCGCGAGGCCATCCGCCGAGGCACAAAAATGTCCACAGAGAAAACACTTTTCACCGCCTAAACCTCTGCTTGATGTCACCTGTCTTTCCATGAGAATGGAGGCAACTCTCTGAAACCAAGCATGTTGCTGTCAAGGAGTGGCCCCGCAATTCCGTAGCAGGCCTAGATGTCACCGATGGCGCTCATCTAGCGCAAATCCACGCCGAACGTCGCCGCGGCCGGGCGATTTCAGGAGGCGGAGAGATCCTGACGCGAGTAGCGCGCAAGGGGAGTGCCCCCGGGCCGGAGAGTGAAGGATTTCCAGGATTATCAAACGGCCTGCGGCAAAGAACAATGGAGTTCGCCACCGCACTTCTTGTCTATTTCGCCCGACACACGCGGGCTCTCCGCGGTGGTCGCATTGGTTCAAAGCGTGTGCCGTGTGTCGGGCGCGGTTTTACGTGTCTCAACTGGCGTTAGGGGACTGAACTCTGAAAATCCTCTTCGAACCTACGGCAGGGTCTTTGTGGTGCCTGAACTGCTTTGGCTCCCGCGTACGGAGTCGCGGCCCGGGGGCGGGATTCGATGTTGTATCGACGGATTTTGTAATGCACGGCACGAAGACTAATGCCCAGCAGGCTGGCGGCTCCTTGTTTGCTTCCGTTGGACCGCTCCAGCGCTTGCACGATTGCAGCCCGCTCGGTCCCATACTTTTGGTCCTTGACCAGCGATTTCAGGTCAGCGCACGGAGCTGCTCCGGTGACGTCGGCTATGGTGGAAATATCTTCGACCTTGGCTGAATAGTCGCAGCCGATCTGGTGCTCGTGTTCAAGCTGTTCGAGAACATGGTGCTCGTTGCCCAGTACCAGGTACCGCTTGACAAAGCTCTCCAATTCGCGCACATTCCCGGGCCATGGATAACTCGCGCAAGCCTCCAGAATGTGGCGGGTGATCGGCAAGCGCGGCCGCCCGTAGCTCGCTGCCCAGGTTGTCATGAAATGGTTGAGCAAATGAGGCAGGTCCTCCAGGTGCTCCCGAAGCGGCGGCAGATGGATCGCAAACACGTTCATGCGATAGTAGAGATCAGCGCGAAATGTTCCCGCTTGTACCGCTTGCCGCACGTTTATGTTGCTGGCGGCCAGCACCCGCACGTCCGCCCTCACCGTGGAATTGCTGCCCAATCGCGAAAACTCACCGTCCTGCAGCACCTGAAGCAACTTGGCCTGGAGAGATACCGGCATTTCTCCTATCTCGTCCAACAGAATCGTTCCTTTGTGGCAGCTTTCAAACTTGCCCGCTTTGGCCTGGCGCGCACCCGTGAATGCCCCTGCTTCGTAGCCGAACATCTCGCTCTCCAGCAGTTCATCCGGCAGCGCGGCGCAGTTCACCTTCAGAAACTTTTGCGACGCGCGGCTGGAAAGCTTGTGGATCAGTCGTGCGATCACCTCCTTGCCCGTTCCGCTCTCGCCTAGAATCAGAACCGGCACGTCGATGCTGGCCACCTGTTCCACCTGGCGGCGCACTTCGCGGATGGCCGGACTCACCGCCACGAAGGCGCGGTGTCCGTCAAGATACTCTTTTCCGTCTGCATCGCGTGGGGAATGCGGTGCCTCAGAGCAAGCGTTAGCCGCCCTTGGGCCTGGCAGCGCAAACTTGTTTGCTTCATTCGCAGCCCCACCCCGTCCCCCGACAGAGAAAAATGCGAGTGAATTGCCCATGGATCCTTCCCTCCTTGGTGTAACCTCCGGTCCGTTGGCTGTTTCCTCGTTCGTCAGCCTACTCAGCCTACCTTGTGTTATCAGGAATGCAATCGGGTACAACCCCTCCTTTCGGCAGCAAAATCCCTGATCCCGCATAAGGCATCGCGAGCGGAACTTTCCCGCGGAAGCCCTTGGCCCAGCGGATTGCCTGTTTTCCTGATGAGTGCGTAGTTCCAGGCTGACCTGGTTCCCAAACGACCCGCCGACACCCAGTTCCGCCAATGTGTTCGCGGTACGCAAGAACCCTCCAGCCGCCCGTTGGAGCGCTGAGGTGCACCTTGATGGGGTACTAGCACCGCAAAACGGATTTGTCGCCAACTTGTTGATCTTCCTTAACTTGCATGCATTCCTCATTGCGGGTATGGCTCATTGCGGCCCTGCTTTGCGACCCTGAGGCCCTTCGGAAGAGGCGGGTGCTGCGCAAACTTTTCCGTGAGGACAGGCTGTACCTGTCCCTTGGATCATTTATAGGCTGCACTTCTTGCCACTTGTCTCCTGTCCATGTTCTCCAGTACAAGACTGTACATTTTTTCGCCTACAGGACAGTTGCGGGCTTTCCTGACAAGGAGGAGGATGGTTACAGTGCCAAACTGCAACCGCACCGACGAAGGACGACCGATGTTTTGCACAGGATCGTCTACCGGAAAGCGATGTTCGATGCAGTCCCGGCCAACCAACCAAGGAGCACCTCCCCCCCCCATGAAAATCAAATTCTCGAAAGTGTCCCTCGTGGCACTCGCCCTGCTGTGCGTCTTGCAGGTGAGCGCTACGCAACGGGCTGTCGCCCAAAACTATTACGTTTCCACGACAGGCAGTGACAGCGGCGGAAACGGATCCACTTCGCAACCCTGGGCTACCATCGCACATGCTTCCACTCAGGTGGGGGCGGGCGCAGTCGTGCATGTAGCCGCCGGCACGTATAACGGATCGTTCAACACCACTTCCTCAGGCACGGCATCGGCCTATATCACCTACGTTGCCACCACCGCGAACTTCAGTGGCACGATTAATTGCGCGCAGGTCGCCGCCAACCATGGCAATTTGACGAGTTGCGTTCATTTGGTCGGCGGAAGCAGTACGACCTGGACGAACTCCGGCAACTACGTCGCGATCCAGGGATTCGACGTCACGGGGTCAGGCATCAACGGCATTTACACACAGGGCAATGCCACCATAATCAGCGGCAATCACGTCCACGATATGTTGCCCAGTACGTGTAATTCAACGGGCGGGTCCGGCATCAATCTCAACGGGACCAACGCCCAGGTCACTGGCAACTACGTCCACAACATTGGCCCCTATCCTTCAGCTTGCGGCTACGTGCAGGGAATTTACTTCCTGCAGGCGGGAGGCTTCGCATACAACAACATCTCTTTCGACAACTCCGGCTTCGGGATTCAGCTCTGGCACTATCCCTCGAACATTGCGGTAACCAACAACACCCTGTTCAATAATGCCAGCGGCGGAATCGTTCTCGGCACCGATGATAGCTTCGTCGTCGACTACATCACAGTCAGCAACAATCTGGTGGCAAACAACGGCGGCGTTGGAATCTCCGAGCAGGGTGCGTCTTCGAGCAGCACAGGAATTCACAACATCTACACACACAATCTGGACTCGGGGAACAGCGGTGGGGCCTTTCACTTGCAGAATGGTCTCACAGCCAGCTCAACGGTTACCTCCGCTCCAGCGTTTGTAAGCAGTACCGGCACTTCAACGGGGAATTACCACCTCCAATCCACCAGCCCCGCCATTGGCGCAGCCACCAGCACGGGTGCTCCGGCAACGGACTTTGACGGAAATGCGCGCCCACAAGGTGGCAGTTACGACATCGGCGCCTATGAATACCTCCCCACAGCCTCGGCCACGCTGAGTGTCTCGCCGAGTTCGCTTGGCTTTTCCAGCGCGGGAATCGGTGTCACAAGTCCAACGCAGACGGTTACGCTGTCGAACAAAAGCGCCTCGGCGATTGCTCTTTCCGGTATAGCAATCACGGGGACCGATAGCGCCGACTTTACTGAGGCCGATCAATGCGGCTCATCGCTGGCGGCTGGTGCAAGCTGCGCCATCGATGTTGCATTTCTTCCGAAGACAGCCGGAACACTGGCTGCTACGCTGACCATCTCGCCTGCCAGCGGCAGCGTTCTGCAGCTTGGCCTTAGCGGGACAGGCGTAGTCAAGGCCTACGGTCACCCTCAGACACCGGCCAAGCATCGATCCTAAACCGTGGATGACCCGACCTGCGGAATCAAGTAGGTCGCATTCAACAGCCTTGGATCCTTGAGGTTTCCTGTCAGCGACGACCTCGCCGTCTGCGGGCGATTAGCCCTCAGTGGACGTAGAGCAAGCAAGCCCTGGGTCGCACCACAGGCGAGTTGCACCGTCGGCGTAGGTCTTTACGATCACCACGTCAGGGATCACGACGGTGTTGTGACACTGGAAGGCGAGGTGGGCACGCAAACCATCGCGCACCTGGGCGATAGTGTTCAGTAGACTGCTGAAGTTTTGCGCGATGTAGCGGAGTTCCCGGGATTTGCGTTTATGCTGGGTCTAACTTTGTCTGACTCGTACATATGAGCAGTCTCTATTGGGGTTTACGGGCATCGGGAAAGGTATCCGGATGCCCGTAACCGTCTTTGCGGAACACTGCTCCGAAGGTACGGCCCGTGTCTCGCTGTGAGCTTCGGAGTAGACAGTGAAGCGCGGAGCTATTTAACGAATGATCGTTTCTTGCGCGGCCACTAATCGAGTACTCAATTCCTTGGCGAGGCGCAAGACATTTGGCCGATGGAGAAGATTCTGCTGATGGCCCGGAATCTCACAGATATCTGTGTTGCCGCAAAGTATGTTCTCCCAACCCAGGCGCTCAGATGCCAACAATCCGCGCAGCTGCTTCTCGGCTCGAAACAGAACAACATCGCCGTCATAGGGGCGCGGCTCATACTTTGCAGCGGACTTTCCATGCTCATCCGCGAGCACTTCTAGAATGAAATGGACGGGCAGATGTGACAGATCCGATTTCCCGTCCATCTTAACGTGACCGAGAAACATAGCAGTCCTTGCATGAACACGGTCCCAGTCAAAACGCAGTCGATCCAGGAAATAGGCCGGCCCTCTATAAGATAAATATTCCATCTCCAGGCTAAGTCGCCTTGTTGTACGGTACCACCAGCGATGCAAAAAGGTAGCTGTCGGCTTGAAATGGATGGATTTCGGATGCATCGATTGAATCAGGACGACCAGTGCGACCTTCTGTCCAGCCGCGGTTAGCTGTTGTGCGGCTTCGAGCGCCAGAAGTCCGCCAAAGCAGAAGCCTCCCAAAAAATACGGACCCTCCGGTTGCATGATTCTCAGTTCTTGAACATAAGCGGCAGCCATTTCTTCAATGGTCGAGTTCGGGACAATGTGGCCATCGAGACCCCGCGCCTGTAGGGCATATACGGGCTGATCTGGTTCCAGAAGATTTGCGAGCATGTGATACTCGAGAGTGTTGCCGCCATGCGAGTGCATAAGAAACAGAGGCGGCCTGGATCCATTGGGGCGAATAGGGACCAGCGACGACCACGAGGGCGCCCAACGGTGCTTCCGAAGTACCTTGGCGAGGTCGGAGATGGTGGGGGCCTCAAATAGCACCGCGAGCGGCAAGCGGATGTGACAGAGTTTCTCGATTTCAGTGATCACGCGGACGGCCAGCAGCGAATGGCCTCCTAGTTCGAAGAAGTTATCGTGCACGCCGACACGTGAAACCTTCAAAAGGTTCGTCCACATCTGCGCGAGCAGCCGCTCGATCGGATCGTTTGGAGGAACATAGTTGGTGGCTACGCCTGAGCTTTCTACGCAAGCTGGGAGAGACTTGCGATCGATCTTTCCATTCGGCGTCAACGGCAATTTCTCCATGGGAATGAAGATCGCGGGAACCATGTATGGCGGGAGTTCCTTCTCCAGATGCCCACGCAAATCGCTGACGGCAGGTATCACGCCTGCTTTGGGCTCAAAGTAAGCCACCAGCCGTTTGTCCCCAGGAGTATCCTCGCGCGCAATGACTGCACTCTGTCCTACACTTGCATGACCGTTAAGAACCGTCTCGATTTCGCCCAACTCAATGCGAAATCCACGGAGTTTTACTTGATTATCTACACGTCCCAGGCATTCCAGGGTCCCATCGGGGAGCCAGCGCGCCAGGTCGCCGGTTCGATACAGACTCGCGCTAGGCAAGAACGGGCTTGGAACAAAGCGCTCTCGCGTTAACTCCTCGCGATGCAAATATCCGCGTGCCAATCCGTCACCGCCGATGAAAAGCTCGCCAATGGCACCAATTGGAACGAGGTTTCGATGCGTATCAAGTACATATACTTGAGTGTTTCCAATCGGCTTGCCAATTGGCACTTTACCTTCAACGGATGTCACTTTATGAATCGTCGACCAGACAGTAGTCTCCGTCGGTCCATACATGTTCCATAGCTCGGCGCAGCGGGGAAGCAAGTCGCTTGCCAGATCGGGAAGAAGCGGCTCGCCACCGCAAAGAAGCTTGATATTGGTCGCACCATTCCATCCCGCCTGGACCAGCGCGCGGAAAGTGGCCGGCGTAGCCTGCAGTACAGTGCATTTCGATTGCCGTATCCGTTCCATCAGGAGTCGAGGGTCGTGGCTGTCCGCAGCGTTGGCGATCACGACCTTGCCGCCAGTCAGCAAGGGCAAGTACAACTCCAGACCGGCAATGTCAAAGGATAGTGTTGTCACGGCGAGCAGCGTATCGGATTCGCTGAAGCCAGGAGCTTGCACCATGGAAACAAGAAAATTCACAATCGCCGAATGCGGTATGGCTACTCCCTTCGGCTTGCCTGTCGAACCGGAGGTGTACAGAACGTAGGCAAGGCGCTCTTCTCTCATACGGAGCAGGCCTTCGGATGCGGTGCTGTTCCTGGCAATCTCATTCGAGTCCGAATCAAGGCGTACAACAATCGGCGGGAGGATCGGCAGGTCTTGTTCAAGCCCGCGGTGCGTGAGCAAGACATTCATCTTGCTGTCCTCGACCATGTACGCGAGGCGGTTTTGCGGAAATGCCGGATCAAGCGGGACGTAGGCGCCGCCGGCCTTGAGGATTCCGAGGACGCTGACGACCATTTCGAGGGAGCGTTCGACGAGAAGGCCGACGAGAACATCGTGCCCGACTCCGAGTCCGCGCAAGTGATGCGCCAGTTGATTGGCGCGACGATTCAGCTCACGATAGGTCAGGCTCTGCTGCTCAAAGACCAGCGCCACTTCATCGGGAGTACGCTCCGCCTGCTGTTCCAGCAACTGATGTAGGCAGAGGTCCTTCGGATAATCCATGGCCGTGTCGTTCCACTCCACCAGTAACTGCTGACGCTCTGCTCCGGTCAGCATCGGCTGCTCGGCAATGCTTCGATCAGGATCCTGCACCAGAGCCTGCAGCAGGGTGGCGTAGTGGTCGCACATGCGGCTAATCGTGTCGGCGGTAAACAGGTCCGTGCTGTATTCGAATAGTCCTTCCAGGCCGTCGCCGCTCTCCGAGAGCATGAGGGTCAAGTCGAATTTCGAGGTTCCCGTCTCCAACTGCCGGTTGCCGGAAACCTTCGATACTTGCGACCCACCCCCCGCGTTGTGGAGAACAAACAAAACCTGAAACAGCGGCGTGCGGCTTGCATCCCGCTCAGGCGCCATCTCGGCCACCAGTTGGTCGAAGGGAACATCCGGATGCGCATACGCGGCCCGCGCCCTCTCCCGCACTTGTCGCAGCAGCGAGCGGAAGTTCAACTGGTCAGTAAACTGCGCTCTCATTACGAGGGTGTTCAAGAAGCAGCCGACGAGATCCTCCGTTTCGCTTTGCGTGCGTCCGGAGATGGGGGTTCCCACGAGAATGTCGTTTTGGCCTGTGTAACGGTGCAGCAAGGCTGCAAAACTGGCCTCCAGAGTCATGAACAGAGTGGCTTGTTCCTGGCGAGAGAGCAACTGGAGCCGTTGCAGCAGTTCCTGGGGCAGCGTAAACATCTCCGTTGCTCCGCGGAAACTTTGGGTGACCGGGCGGACCTTGTCAGTAGGCAGCTCCAAAATATCAGGAGCACCCGCCAGTTCCTGCTTCCAGTAGGAAAGCTGGTTTTGCAGCACTTCTCCCTGAAGCCAGTCGCGTTGCCAACATGCAAAATCCGCATACTGGATCGGCAACTCCGCGAGGGGAGAGGGTTGCCCTTGAGAAAATGCGCGATAGAGTTCATGGAGTTCCCGTTGAATCACTTCCATCGACCACTCGTCCGCGAGGATGTGGTGGATGGTGATCAGCAGGCGGTGATCATTCAGGCTGCAGTGAGCCATGGTGGTGCGCAGCAATGGAGGTTGCGACAGGTCAAAGGGCTCACGCCCCTCTTTCCGCACTAAATCCATCCACGCGCGCTCGCGTTCAGACTCCGCCAAAGGAGTCCAATCCAGTTCCGGAAGCTGCAGATCGAGTTCAGGCAACACAAACTGCAATGGCTCTTCGTTCCTCTCGCCAAACCAGGTACGCAGTGTCTCGTGCCGACGGACCAGTTCCTTGAGAGCTTGGTTTAGCGCATCCCGATCGTAGCTGCCCTCAATGCGGATCACATCCACAACGTTATATACCGGACTCCCCGGATTCAGCTGGTGAAGAAACCACAGAGGCTGTTGAGCAAAGGACAGAGGAGAGGGCCCGGAATGTTTGCGCGCCACGATTCGCTGGGCCGACTCTTCGCCGGCACTTTGGCTCTGCGACAAGAGTTTGGCCAGATCCGCGATGGTAGGGTGCTCAAAAATGGTCTGAGCCGGCAGGTCGACGCCAAACCGATCGCGGATGCGCGACACGGCCTGAATTGCAAGCAGGGAATGCCCACCGAGATCGAAGAAGTCATCTTGGATGCTCACGTTTTCAATCTTCAGTGTTTCCTTCCAGAGTGCAGTAAGCGCCTTTTCTGTGTCTGTGCGCGGCTGGAGGGAATCGTGGACGGACGGCAGCTCTTCGGACGAGGGAGCCGGCAGTGCCTCACGATCGATCTTTCCGTTTGCGGTCAGTGGGAGCTTTTCCAGCAGCACAAGCATCGACGGAATCATGTATTGAGGCAGCCGATCTTTCAGGAGCTTGCGCAGGGTCCCCGGCGTCAGGGGCTTTTCCTGAACCAGTCGCAACGAACGAACATGCGAATCAGGAGATTGCTGCCGCACGAGTCGGTTCCCCGATGTGGACGGGCGAATGGCGTACACATAACAAAGTTCGGTGTTCCTCAGCAATGGATCCTGTTCGACGAGGACCTCGTAGCCTTGCTCCTCCAGCAGAGTGGTAATGCTTTCGAGGTCTTCCTGTTGGTCCACTTCGATGACGAGTTGACGAATCTTCGGCCAATCCTCGGCGCGGATTCCCATCAGGACATCCAGCTCACTCTTTTCGACGTTGACTTTGAGCAGATCGATGCGCTCAATGCCCTCTTCTGCGATGACACTGGACAGGGTTCGCAGCTGAGCGGACTGTGTCGTTGTACGGAAACGCTCATCGAGCAACTTGCCCATCTCTGAAGCGACTTGTTCGTTGCCGAGTGATTCAGCATGCTGGTTGGCCTCATAAGCGCTCACCACGCCACGTTCTTTTGCCACGTCAGCATGAAAACCAGACAAGAGTGACAATCCTTCAAACACTGTCATCTCCGCCGAAGTATTTTCGCTGGACAAGCCAACTGGAAGGCACTTCACTCTTGCGCCCCAGGCCTCGGCGTTGGCCTTAAGACATGCAAACGCAGCCGGATTTGGTTCGAAGGAGAATATCCGCAGGTTCGCGGCGAGACGGCTGGCAAATACGGTGAACAGTCCTATGTTGGACCCTGCATCCACAATGCAGTCGTCTTCGTGAATAGTGATTCCGTGGCGAAGGTATGCCTGCAAAACAAAAATCTCTTTGTAAATGTAGTCTGTTTCGTTCTTGTTCAGGTGCGCTACCGCTGAGCCGTCGGGTAACACATAGGCCGCTTTGTTGGCCCATAGCGGCTGGCTGGGCACCTTCGACACCACATAACCGATCAACTGTTTTGTGCCGGATGAATCCTCGCGTGCCATTACAACAGCATCGCGCACGCCTGGCTGTTCGCGAAGCGCCGCCTCAATCTCGCCGAGCTCTACCCGATAACCGTGAATTTTAACCTGGTGGTCAACCCTGCCGCAAAACTCGATATCTCCGCTCGGAAGGTAACGTGCGCGGTCGCCGGTCCGATACAGTCGTCCTCCCTTGTGGGGGCTGAATGGATCGGGGACAAATCTCTCAAGCGTCAAAGCGTCGCGGTTAAGGTAACCGCGCGCTACACCATCGCCGCCAATATATAGCTCGCCCGTGGTGCCAATCGGCACTGGTCGCCGATCTGCATCCAGGATGTAAAGCCGGCTATTCGGCAGTGGCCTGCCCAGAGGAAGCGTGCCGGAAGGCGTTTGCGGCAGCTGCGAGCCGACATGATAAGTCAGCACACCCACGGTAGTTTCTGTCGGGCCATAGTGGTTGTAAATCTCACAGGATGGCGAAGATTCGCGCAGGCGCTCTATCCATTCCAAGCGCGAGGATTCGCCGCCTAAGATCAGGCAATGTCTCGGCAACACGAGTTCTGGATTCCTCCCCGTCTGCAAGGCTGCCAGATGGGACGGGACTATCTTCAAAACGTCAATGTTTTCGCGGCTGAAGTACTCCGATAGGGCCGCCTGACTTTCGGTGCGCGCGTGGGAGATGATGTGCAGACAGCCGCCGGTGGCAAGAGCAGGGAAGAGCACTGTATTGCCAAGATCAGCGGCGATCGTCGATACCGTCGCGTGATTCATGCCGGGCTTGAACCGCATTCGTTGGGAAATTCCAAGCACATAGTTGACGATGTTTCTGTGCTCAATGCACACGCCCTTGGGAGTTCCTGTAGAACCGCTTGTATAAATCACGTAAGCAAGATTTCCTGAGTGGAGGCCGACAGGGTGACACGGCCGCGCATCCGAACTATCCCAGTCGAATGTATCCAGAGCCAAAGTGCGAGTGGTGTCGCTCGGCACAGAAGGTAAAAGGGCGGTCTGCGTGAGGAGCAATGTGATTCTCGCATCGGCGAGCATAAATGCGATCCGCTCTGGAGGGAACGAAGTGTCGATTGGCACGTAGGCGCCGCCGGCCTTGAGGATGGCGAAGATTCCAACGAGCATCTCCAGGGAGCGCTCGACGAGAAGGCCGACCAGGACGTCAGGCCCGACCTGGAGTTCGCGCAAGCGATTCGCCAGTTGGTCCGCGCGACGGTTCAACTCGCCGTAGGTCAAGGACTGGCGCTCAAACACCAGCGCAACTTGATCCGGAGTGCGGTCCGCTTGCTGTTCCAGCAATTGGTGCAAACAGAGGCTCTTCGGATACTCGACTGCCGTGTCGTTCCACTCTACCAGCAACTGCCGATACTCTGGCTCCGTAAGAAAAGAAAGCCCCCGCATCTCTATCGGCGTGCTTGCTTCGGCATCTCCGCGCGCTGCTTCCTCTGCGGAAGCAATTACGAGTTCACCTGTGGTCATCGACATTAGTCTTGTCCCCTTCTCCTCGGCTATCCTTACAGCGCAGAGAGCATAGCTCTGCGCTCTTAAGGACAAAAGTGTGAAGCGCTATGAGTGGCTCCGCCAGCGTTACGATTCTTATAGCGAGATTGCGATGAGTTCTTTCATGATTTCATTTGCTCCGGCGTAAATGCGATGTACTCGGCTGTCGGCCCACATGCGAGCGATGGCATACTCCGCCATGTAGCCGTAACCGCCGTGCAGCTGGACGCACTCATCAAGGATGCGGCCCTCACAGTCCGTAAGCCAGTACTTCGCCATGGCAGCGGTTGTGGCATCGAGCTTGCCGGCAATGAAGCATTCGATGCAGCTGTCGAGGAAGACGCGACCGATATGAGCTTCTGTCTTGCACTCGGCCAACTTAAAACGCGTGTTCTGAAGATCGAACAGCGGCTTTCCGAATACCATGCGATCCTTTACGTACTTTGTCGTGAGCTCTACCGCCTTCTCGGCAGTGGCGACTGCGCTCACTCCAACCAACAGCCGCTCATACGACAACTGCGACATCATCTGCGAGAATCCCTTGCCCTCGCTAGAGCCAAGAAGATTAGCCGCAGGCACACGAACATCATCGAAGAAAAGTTCGCAGGTATCCTGTGCGTGCATGCCAACCTTGTGAAGCGGATTGCCGACCTTGTACCCAGGAAGATTCTTTGGTGCGACCATGATCAGCGAAATGCCCCTGAATCCAGGGATTGTGGCGTCAGTCCTGGCCGCGAGCGCGATGATGCCGGCGTGCCAACCATTGGTGACGAACGTCTTGGAGCCGTTGATCACATAATCCGGGCCGTCGCGACGAGCGGTCGTCTTAATGCCCTGTAGGTCAGAGCCGGCACCAGCTTCGGTCATCGCAATTGCACCCACCAACTCGCCACGAGCCATCCGCGGCAGCCAGGTTTGCTTTTGCGTTTCGCTGCCATAGGCGAGAATGTAATGCGCGACTACGCTCTGGACAGTGAAACCAAAGTGAACACCTATTTGAGCGAGTTCTTCAGCTTTGACAGCCTCGTGGGCAATGGTTCCCCCTCCACCGCCATATTCTTCGGGTATGTCGGTCAGCAGAACTTCCGCGGCGCCTGCTTGCGTCCAAGCAGTTGCATCCGGGCGACCCTGTTGCTGCCAGCGCGCCTGGTGCGGCACGAATTCCTCCTCAATGAAGCGGCGGACCGTTGCGCGAAACAACCTCAGTTCATCGTTCATCCACGGCGCTCGGTAGGTCATGGTTCACTTGATCCTTGATCGTACTGAAGTCATCTATAGCCGCTAACGAGGATGTTTCAAGCGGCATGAGGAGCGAACTGCATTCGCCGGAGGATTGGCTGCTTCACTTCGACGGCGACTGCGGCCGCTACATTCGATTCGCTCAGGTCGATCAGGCTCCAGCGGGTTGGGTCATCCCAGTCAACCGAAATCAGTCGGGCAGGTTCCTCTGGGTTCACCGTAACGGCGAACCGGCTGAGTGGAAACGAGAGCCCGCAGCCGAGAGCCTTAATAAAGGCTTCTTTTCGGGTCCATGTGGCGAAGAAGGCACCGAGCCGCTGATCTCGCGGTAGTGCAAGAATTGCACTTGTCTCGGCAGATGCGAAAAATAGTCGACTAATGTCTCCGGCTTTTACTTCACGATCGATGTGCTCAGCGTCAACTCCCACACGGACCGAGATAACAACCGCCAGCAGTGCCAGATCGCAGCTGTGAGCCAGATTGAAGGAGATGTTTTCATGCGGCCAGTCCAGCTCCGGTTTTCCGTATGCGCCGACGCGAAACTTCAGAGCGCTTGGCTCCGCGTGCAGATAGCTTCCGAGTATCCGCCGAAGCGCTCCCCGCGAAACAATCCACCGTTTGCGTAGTTTCAGAGCATGAATCTGACTCGACCGCTTTTGCTCGTCCGGCGACAGTTCGGCCAGAAGCGCCGCAATTGTTGATGGCGGGCAGTCAAGCTCAATTCGCCAAATGTGAACTTCTCCGCGAGTAAGTTTCAATCCTGCCTCCCGGATTCTGAACGGATGCCTCTTCTGGTAAGCGAAATCGGCGCCACGCCTCGGCTCGGCGCGCAACCAGTGCAATCAGCCTTGAGGTTCGGGACCATCACGAGTCGCGTTAGAGCCGAAGCGACAAATAATGACAGAGTCAACCTGCGATCAAGCGCGCTCTTTGAAGTGATCAGGTCATCGGCCTGCTAGTTATTCACAAATGCTTGCGCATTCTCGGCGAGAAGTTATCCGCTTCGGCCTTCCGGTAAAGTGGTTCAGTCGATCATTCAGGTTGACTCGACAGTGGCGCAATGAGTTGCGTGGACCGTACGCCCCATATTCAGATCGATGGTTTCCCCATCGCGCACAAGCCGACGCGCAACCAGCGAGGAACCTTCACGATTCGATTGTAGGGGACTCTCGTGGCGCCGTAGGAGCGGAAGGATGTCTCTATCTGCTTGTGCATAGAACCTTCAAAGTCGAAAACAGCCGTGTGAGCCGCAGCGAACTCAAGCAGGTGCCAAACCAAGAGAACAGATCCTCCGCTTGAGCCTAGTGACGGATCGTGTCCTCCCGCAATATGATACCCTCTTTGCTTGTCCCATACGAACAGGCCGGCTGCGTGAACTTTGCCTCCTGGATCCTCTGCAGCCATGCACACGCCGGCGTCATGTGCCCGTGCGGCGTCGTAGAGACGGCGCAGATACTCGAGTTGATACGGGCACTGTTTGCCTTGATTGTCGAAGGTCGCCTTTGCGGCTTGATAAACCACTTCGGGGCTGCACTCTTTCACGATGAGGCCCAATTTCCTGGCCTTTCGGATGTTTGTACGCCGGACTTGAGCAAGGCCATTCCATAGCTTGTCCATCGATTCTAGGTCATCGAGCACATACGTGTAGTGAGTCGTCTGCGTAAATCCGCGCCAATAAAAGGGAAGCCAGTTCTGGCTGCTAGGATGAAAAGCCTGCACAAACAAGCGTTCATTTGCCAATCTAGCTGCAAATGCATCCAATATCTCTGTCTCCCGGCCATCCGCAGTAACTTTCTTGCCTGGGAGTTGCGCCATTACAACGCCCCAGGTCTGTGTAAGTTTTGGGAGTTTGCATATCCGCAGCCCCGCCTTGTACTCATAGTGCAGCGGTATTCCGGCGATCAACTGTCCCCCCTCGTAATAGCCTAGAACTCGCACTGGATCGCAGGTGGCCTTGAGCCACCAAGACTTGAGAAAGACCGAGCACTGCGGGGAAGATTGGACGAGAGCGTCCCACTCCGGAAGTTCATCCGCACTCAGGAGCGCCAATCCGGACTTTATCGGTTGCGGCCGAGGGGTGAGCCGACCCCCTGGCGCCGTACTTTTGATCTGCGAATGCTCCGCCGCGCATACCGCATCATCTGTGTCTTCAGTCACAGCCTCGAATTGCACTACGGAGGTGGAGAGCTGCTCATCGCCGGCGATCTGAACCATCGTAATCATCTCCTTGTTGAAAAGGGCAACGCGTACAGCCTAAGTGTTACGGCGTACAAGCCACGAGGTCCATTTCCGGCAATTCGCGGTGATTATCTAACGAGGGGGACTGGTAGCCCAACTCCATGGACCCCAGATGTACGATCAGTGATTCTCGATTGCCGCTCAATGCAGTCGCGATCAGCGCCTCCACGTTGCGCTCGAACGCGGTTTCATCGAATGGCGCGTACGCGGTCTCAAGCACTTTTTCAAAGCGTGTTCCATGCAAAAACTCGCCTGGGACGGCCAATTCTTCCTCCATTTTTTCGCCAGGGCGCAGGCCGGTGATGACAATTGGGATATCCTTGTCGGGCTCCAATCCCGCCAACTCGATCATCTGGCGCGCAAGATCGATCACACGGCGGGGATTACCCATCTCCAGTACGAAGGTCTCATTGCGAGTGGCCAGGCTTCCCGCGCACAGCACCAGTTGCACCGCCTCGGGAATGGTCATGAAGAATCGCACCATGTCGGGATGAGTGACGGTCACTGGTCCACCTGCCTCAATCTGCCGCTGGAACAAGGGAATCACGCTGCCCCTGCTCCCCATCACGTTGCCGAAGCGCACCGACGCCGCGCGCATTGATCCACCGGAGGAGTACACCGACAACAGCTTCTCTCCAATCCGCTTGGTTGCACCCATTACATTGGTCGGGTTCACCGCCTTGTCGCTGGATATGAAGACGAAACGCTCTATGCCCCACGCACAGGAGGCTTCAAGCACATTCTTCAGCCCCATCACGTTGTTCAGCACAGCCTCGCATGGATGCATCTCCATCAGCGGCACGTGCTTGTGCGCCGCTGCGTGCAACACAACCTGCGGACGAACGTCCGCGAAGACGGCCGCGACCCTTTTGCGCATTTTGATATCCGCAATAAGTGGCTGCACTCGCGCTTCCGGATCGCGAACTCTCAGTTCGTTCTGCAGGTCATATATGGAGTTTTCGTCTTTGTCGAGAATAGCGAGAAGCGCCGGCTTGAGAAGAAGTAGCTGTCGGCAAAGCTCGCTGCCGATCGAACCGCCGGCTCCAGTCACCAGGATGCGCATGCCTTCATAAGCACTACGCGCGTGTGGGCCGAACTCGCCGGTGGCTACGCTGTTTCGACCCAGCAGATCTTCAATGTGAATCTCGCGGACGTGGCTGATATTTACACGTCCTGCAACGATCTCCTCGGCCGATGGCACGATTCGCGTGCGGACTGGAATTGCCTTGCATTGCGCCACGATCCGCGTCAGCACCTTGGGATTCGCACTGGCGATGCTGATCATGACCTCGTCTACCTGGCTGCGGCGCACCACGCTCTCCAATGCTTTGCCGTTGCCCAGCACGCGAATTCCGGCAATTACAGTTCCGGTTTTCATGGGGTCATCATCCACGAATCCCAGAATCTGATAACCGCCATGACTGGTAAACTCACGAGCCAGCATCACGCCTGCTCGCCCAGCCCCGTAAAGCAGAATTCGCTTGCTGCGCCGGTCCGTGCCCCCGGCGGCTCGATCGCTACGTTCTTGCGCGATCCGGCAGGTGCCGCGAATGGCTAGAACACCGCATAGGCTCAACAAGTATTCTGGGACGATGATGCCCAGCGGCAGCCTCAACCAGTAGGCTTGTGGCGCATCCGCGGGATACAACCACCGCAGGGCCAGCAATGCGCTGGTCATCCACATCAATGACTCAGCAATGGCAATGGTGTCAGAAAGGCAAACAAATCTCCACAGAAACCGATGAACGCCCAATTTGCGGAGAAAGAGAACGCGGCCAAACATCAACACCGGAGCCCAGAGCGCGAATTGAAGGAGATGGGTGCGCGAAAGGCCTCCATCAAATCGCACCAGGTACGCCGTCAGAAGCGACAACACGACGATGGTGCCGTCAATCGCAGACTGCGCACCGCGGATGTGGCCATCGCCAGCCCGCTGGAACCAATTAAGCACTCGGCTCGACAGTTGTTTGGATCTGATCTGCAACTGAGCGCCGAGTACTCCGACCGGCGTGTTTTGAACGGCAGTTGAATTGTTCACTGAAAACAACACAGAACCTCCTTGAACCTTAAGTGATTCGTGGAATGGAAAGGCGCGGAACTGCGCCTCGATCTGGTGAGGAGATTTGAGCCTTGGTGCAGATGAAAGGGCGACGTGAAACTAAAGTCGTCCTGGCGCGAGCCTGTGTTCAGTCAGGCGGAAGACTAGTTATGTCGTGTTGTGACAAACTTGCGGGGAATTCCCATCAGCAGCGATCCGCTGAAGTCGCGTGAGTTCCAATTGCCGCCTTTGAAGCGGCTGTTTTGTGCATTTCCGCATTTGCGCCGTTTCTGCTCTTGCCTTGCAGCAGCTTCCGTGCGGTTGCCAAAAGAATTGTCAGATCGGTTGCGAAGCCTGCATCACGGCAATATCCAAGATCGATTTCCAGTTTGTGCGGCAGCAGCACGCGGCTGTAAAAGTCCTCGCGGTCTTGCTGGCTGGCAAGAGTCTCTTCCTCGTCGATGTAGGTCAATGATGCGGGGCTGGTCAGTCCGGGCTTGCACTCGAGCACGCGCCTTTGCCGGGCGGTATATGTTGCCACATACTCTGGCACTTCAGGCCGCGGACCCACCAGACTCATTTCCCCTTTCAGGACATTAATGAGCTGTGGAAGTTCATCCAGCTTCCAACGACGCAGCCACTTGCCGGCGCTCGTGATCCGCGGATCCCCGGCAGCAGTAATGTTCGAACCTTCTCGCGCAACAAGCATGGTACGAAACTTGAGCAGTTCGAACGCACGACCTCCCCGTCCGATCCTGAGTTGCCGAAACAGAATCGGCCCCGGCGAACTGAGCCGTACGACTGTAGCACATATAGCCAACACTGGAATGGCGGCCAGCACACCGGCGACCGCACCAGCCACGTCCAACATGCGCTTTCCAACTCGCGCGTAAAAACCAGGACGCCCGTTTGGTTGATCGAGCGACAAGTTTGAATCAGCCTCGGCCTTTGGCGTGTTTCGGTGCTGAAGAACTGCCGGCGTGTTATGGCCTGAGTGTCTGGTGAGAACCGTTGTTCTTGATTTAAAGTGTATCTCTTCCCGCGGTCCGGAAGACGCATGCTTGCCGGTGTGCCTATACAGCGCTGCAATGTCGGTGAGGGCGTCGATCACTCTTGTCTGATCGTCGTCACTCATGGCGGGATAGAGCGGAAGCGAGATGCACCGATTAAAGAAGTCCTCTGCGACTGGAAAGTCGCCCTGCCGGTATCCCCACATGTCCCGATAATACGGGTGCAGGTGCAGAGGGATGAAGTGCACCGAGGTGCCGATACCCCGCACTTTTAGCTCCTCAATCACCCGGTCGCGGTGAATGCTCAGAACCCCGGGACAGATACGCAGCACATATAGATGCCAGGCATGCTGCACATCGGTTCGCGATTGAGGAACCTCAAAGGCATCCATCGCCCCTAGAGCGTCGGTGTACCGCTGCGCAAGCGCACTTCGCCGCGCCCACATCAACTGGCACTTGGCGAGTTGCGAAAGTCCCAAAGCCGCCTGCATGTCAGTCAGGTTGTACTTGAATCCAGGAGCCAGAATTTCATACCGCCACGAACCTTCGGCGGAGTACCGCTTCCAGGCATCCTTACTGATCCCATGCAGCCGCATTACGCGCATTCGGTCTGCCCATTCGTCGTTGGCGGTTGTGACCATTCCCCCCTCGCCCGTTGTGATGTTCTTGGTGGCATAAAACGAGAAGCATGTCATGTCGCCAAGCGTCCCCACCATTCTTCCCCTGTAGCGTGCTGAAAGCGCGTGTGCGGCGTCTTCAATCACCTTCAGACCGTGGTCACGGGCAATTTTCAATAGCTTCGCCATATCGCACGGATGGCCGGCAAAGTGAACCGGTACGATGGCGCGAGTGCGAGGCGTGATCGCCCTCTGCACCTTTACCGGATCAAGGTTGAAAGTGTCCGGCTCGGAGTCGACCAGCACAGGGCGCGCCTGGCAGTAGGCAACTGCCTCCGCCGTGGCCGCAAAGGTCAGCGTAGGTAGCAGTACTTCGTCCCCTTTGCCAAGCCCCATCGCCTCAAATGCCACATGCAGCGCAGCAGTACCGGAGTTAACCGCGACCGCATGCCGTGCGCCGATGAAGCGCCCGAACTGTTGTTCAAACTCGACCGTCTTGGGTCCGGTCGTGATCCAACCGCTCTCCATCACTTCGCAGACCGCACGTATGTCGTCCTCCTCAATCAGGGGAAGGTGAAACGGAAGAAAGTTGGTTGAAGTCTGCGTCATGATGTTCTGCTCCTGTGGAATGAGAGTGCAAGAATCACACTGACCAGCTCATGATTCCAGAGATCTTAAGATAAGAGCCGTGCGAGCTTGTGACTCAGGTTTGAGGCCATAGAGATCTGCCTTAGTCTCCGGACGGAGCCGATTGCTGGTGTGGCCTTTGGCTGGGCAGCCACGCACCCTTGGACCGGCTCATAAAGCCTGACAGCGTTCCATAGCCGTAGGCGCAGTGGAATCCCAGGAATATCACTGGCAAACAAAGCGCTCCCAACGATCGTTCGCGCACGGCTACCTGTAGCGCTGCCCCCGCGCCCAAGCTCAAATGCACGCCAAGCAAGAGGGCGAGAGGTGACAGCGCCGTAAAAGCAAAAGGAGCAGGCAGCAATGGGTACGACGCGGCGATCAGGCCGGACAAGAGCAGGCACAGCACAAAGACGAGTGGCACAAAATGACGCGCTGCCATCGACGCCGGATTCTTCTTCAGTGAAATCACGTTCCAGTATCCGTTCGTAAATGCGTAACGCAGCAAACCCTTCACGGTCGCCTTGGGAAAGTACAGGCACCGCGTCTTCCACGTGCACCACAAGATGTGCCCCCCGGCGCGGAGTTTCTGGTTCAGGTCGTTGTCCTGGTTGCGTGTCAGCTCCTCGTCGTAGCCGCCGGCTGCGAGCACCAGGTCGCGCCGGAACACCGGATAGTTAACCGTATCGACGGCGCCTTCGCTTTGCGTCCGAAAAGACTTACTCGAGGAGCCGAATGGATGGCTCATGGCCCAGGCAGCCAGGCGCGCGCCAAGGGCTTTTCCGGCAGGCACGGTCACCACGCGACCACCGCAACCTGCGGCGCTGTGCTTCATCAGGTCACCGAGGCAGACAGCGATGTAATCATCGCGATAGACCGAGTGCGCGCCGAAGATACATACGTACTCGCCGCGCGCATTTTGCAGCCCGAGGTTGAATGCGAACGGCGCGCGGCGCCTCTCGTTTGGCACCACGCGCAACCGCGGATCCCCTACAGCATAGCGGTCCAGAATCTTCCGCGTTCCATCCTCTGACATTCCATCCACAGCCAGTACTTCGATCTCAAAGTCTCCAGTCTCAGGACTTGTGGTCTTCTGGCTCAGGATTGACACCAGGCAGCTTTCGATGATCCGCGCCTCGTTGTAGGTGGCGAGGATCACAGAAACCAGAGGCCGCCTGGCGACCTGAGACTGGGTAGAGTTTGTCTGCTGCATCGATTCCTCCTTTGTGCGGAAGCTGTCTGACCCGACTACGTTGCGGAGCCTGCGTGGACGACGCTTGGGGCCGGTTGCAGCGAAGCAAAGTCGCGTATCGCACGGGCGACTTCCAGGATCTGCTCGTGGCGAAGCTCCGGATACATCGGCAACGAAAGCACCTCACGGGTCAAGCGTTCGGCAACTGGCAAGCTGCCGGAGCCGGGATATCCAAGCGCCTGATAGGCTTGCGTCAAATGTAATGGCGTCGGATAGTGAATCCCTGTTTCGATGCCTTGTTCGGCAAGGAATGCCCGGAGGCTGTCGCGCTGTGGCGTGCAGATCACGAACAGGTGATAGTTGTGTTCGCCTGCAGGGGCAGGCTCAGGCAGTTGAATCCCCGGACATTCCAGTTCATGAAGATAAGTTTTGGCATGCCGCGCGCGTCTTCCGTTCCACTCGTCCAGCCACGGAAGCTTCACCGACAGAACCGCGGCCTGCAGCGCGTCCAGCCTCGAGTTTGTGCCCACCGCTACATGCTGGTATTTTGCCGGACTGCCGTGGTCGCGCAATGCACGCAACGATTGCGCCAGCTTGGCGTCGTCACAGGTAACAGCACCGCCATCGCCATATGCGCCCAGGTTCTTCCCCGGATAGAAGCTGAAACAGGCAGGCAGGCCCGAACCTCCAACACGAATGCCATTGCGGCTTGCGCCGTGAGCCTGGCATGCATCCTCCACAATCTCCAGCCCATGCGCGTCTGCCAACTGCTCGATCTCCGCCATGTCCATGGCCCGGCCGTGAAGATGAACCGGAATGATGGCTCGTGTCCGGGGCGAAATGTGCCGTTCCGCAGAAGCAGCATCCAGGTGACACGTTTGCGGGTGCACGTCCGCAAACACCGGCGTCGCACCCACGATGCTCACTGCCTCGGCGGTAGCAAAGAAGGTGTATGCGGGTACGATCACTTCATCGCCTGGACCAATGCCCAAAGCGCGCAGCACCAATTCCAGCGCTCCAGTACCGGAGCCGGTTGCAACCGCATATCGTGCTCCCACGTAGCGGGCGAACTCGTTCTCGAATTTCTCCACCCGCTCGCCGCCTACGTAGTGCGCCGAGTCGAGCACCTGCTGTATGGTCTCAGCAATGTCTTCACGAATGGAGGCGTACTGGGCCTTCAGGTCGAGAAACGGGACACGAACACTGACTGGCCGCCCGGACAAAGGGGAACTGCCATTGGACGAAGTTTGAATCATGACTTCTCCTCCGGGCGGGATGCCGGATAGTCCTGCATCGCCAGACCCTCATCTTTCAATGTGAACTTGCGTTCGCATCTCTTGCACGTCACCGAAGCACCTCTCGGAGCAGCAATCGACAACTGCAGTTTCTCCGCGCACATGCACATCCAGCCGGTCTGCCGTGCGGGATTCCCCACAACCAGCGCGAAGTCTGGAATGGACCGAATCACTACGGCGCCGGCCCCGATGAATGCGCCCCTGCCTATCCGCACTCCGCAGACGATTGTGGCGTTGGCCCCCACCGTCGCGTTTGCGCAGATCAGTGTCTCTGCAAGCTCTGCACGCGACTTGTGACAACTTGCCCGCGGGTTCAGGTCGTTGGTCAGCACGCAATTGGGACCCAGAAACACGTTATCTTCAACCGTCACGCCGTCCCAGATGGCCACGCCGTTCTTTATCGTGACACCGTCGCCCACCACCGCTCCGGTCTCGATAAAGGCGTGATCGCAGATGTTGCACCCGGCGCCGACCTGCGCTC
Source organism: uncultured Acidobacteriaceae bacterium (assembly GCA_963716385.1). GTDB lineage: Bacteria > Acidobacteriota > Terriglobia > Terriglobales > Acidobacteriaceae > Telmatobacter. The sequence continues at coordinate 2,440,458 of OY970305.1, read as the reverse complement.
CTTGCATCACATGCGCGAAGGCCCAGATTCGTGTCCCAGATCCGACGCGCTCCGATTCGACCAGCGCTTTCGGATGGATGTAAACTTCTTTTCCGATTGTTGCAATCTGTGCGCTCATCGCTAGGCTCTTCCTCCGCCGGTGGTCTGCCCGGCAAGCTCGGGTGCAACGCCGGCCAGCCGCATCTCGTCACACATTCCCGCAGGTTGCCAGCCGATGTCTTCCGCCATCTCGATGGCCCGCACTACGTCCTCGCCAAACTTGCCGTCCGTTAGCGGCCTGTTTCCTGACTCTGCGCACGTAAGGAAGTGCTCAATTTCAGCCAGTAGCGGTTCCGTGTTGGGCAGGTTCGGCGCTACCATGTCTCCAAGCCGGTAGGAAAGTTGAAATTCACCAAAGTTCTCCGGCCGCCTCAGGGAGACGCCACGATCGTAGACCTTCACTTTTTCACTTGCCTCGGTGTCGTCGTATACCACCATGCGCTCTGATCCAACAACGCATGTGCGGCGCATCTTTTGCGGAGACAGCCAGCTCACCTCGCACCAAGCTACCGGGCCGCTGGCAAATTGGTACCATAGGCTTGCCACATCGCGTTTGGCGAATTGCACACAACTCCGGCCAAAAGAGCAGGCACGAACCGGCATCTCGCCCAGCCAATAAAGAAGGATGGACACGTCGTGAACTGCCAAGTCCCACACCACGTCCACGTCTTTGTTGTAGAGCCCAAGGTTGACCCGGGAGAAGCTGAGGTAGTGAATTGTTCCCAACTTGCCCGAGTCGATCAGCTCCTTGATTTTCACAACCGGGGGGCTGTAGACAAACGTGTGACCGGCCATCAGAGTTCGTCCAATGGATTGCGCCATTGCGGTCAATTCCCGAGCGCGCGGGCTGGTGTCTGCCATCGGCTTTTCGACAAACACGTGCTTCCCCGCGAGTAGGGCTCGTCGCGCGATGTCGTAGTGGGTGGCGATGGGCGTTGCAATGAGCACTGCTTCCACGTCCGAGTCAAGCAGATCGCTCACGTTGTTATACAGGCGCACACCTGGGTACTGTCGTGCGATGCGTTGCAGCCGCGTTGGGTCAAGATCGCAGCATGCCGTAAACTCGCTTTGCTGCGCCTGTGCAAGAACGCGCGCGAGGTTAGGTCCCCAATACCCCAATCCGATCAGTCCGGTTTTCATCGCTCATTTCTCCTATGCAATCTGCCTCTGGCAGCTGCGCTTTGAGTGAGTTTGATTTCACTACGAGATCGAGGAACTGCGAATCCACAACTGATTGCAGTAACTTGATGTTGGGCAGCACACAGTGCCCGCCGATCACGCCTGGAAAGATATGGGAGGGAAGATAATCGACGTCTTCAATGAAGCGGTTCACATCGCTGAAGGTGCCTCCGTACCTCGCCGCCAACCGCTCCATCTCCTGCGTCCAGGCAATCAGAACGCCCAGATATGTTGTCTCGAGGACTTTGGCCAGCTCCGCCAATTCCGGCGAGGGCAAGGTTGTGGTGCGGAACCCAGCCTGGCTGAGATGCTCAAGAGCCGCCTCAAGAGCGGCTTGACGCGGTGCAGCCACAAACTTGCGGTAGCGCATCATGTCTTCTTCCATGCGCGCGTGCTTGCCACGCACCGGGCTGTAAGCCAAGTGTGAATCACCAATCTCGCCCTGGATTTTCCGCGTTGTTCCGGGCGGAACAGTGCTGTGAATGATGGTGAGCGCCGGTCGCAGTCTCTGGACGTAGTCAGCCGTTACTCCTACAAAGTCGCCGATTTGAGACGGATAACAAATGTGGAGTACCGAGCACGGAGCCTTTATAAGTACAGGCTCCACATCGATGCCGGCGCAATCGAACCGTTTCGACAGAATGTACAAGAGCGGTCGGCCCACCTCTCCGAGTCCTGCCACAACCACTTTTTCCGCCATAACAAAATCCCCTTTCCTTTCTCACTTGCTTTCACCTGGTCATGTACCAACGAAACCTTTGGGAGGCTCAACCCGACGGTCGGGCAACCCGTCGGTGTTAGCGCAGACTGCGGCTTCGGTCCACTCCTCTGCGAGCATCTCGTTTGCGGGCAGAGGCGCTTCGGCCGGCATCAACCCAACCTCTACGTATCGCTGTCGCGCAATCTCTAAAAACTCCATAGGCCTGATCCATTCGTCGCCCCACTCTGCGCGGTGATCAGCGAGTTTCCAGAAAAGCTCGCCCACCTCTGAGGGCAACCAGCCCTCGCCGAATGCAGCCGGATGCCAAAGCAGCGAGATGCCGCCCCATCCCAGACGCCGACTCGCGGCCAGCAGTCCCGCTGCTTCCTCGAACATCCGTTCGGCACCACCGGGCTGCTTCTCGAGCGCCTGGTCCATCATCACCATTGGAAGTTCAAGAAAGGTAGCGGCACGCTCCTGCTCGAAGTTGTAGGGCGGGAATGCGAAACACGCTCCGGCGCGAAATCCGTTTCTGACTGACCAGCCAATCGACGTGTCGTATGCGAGGGCAGCTCGTTCAACGGAAGAGATCAACTTGGCCATGGTGTATCGCAACCAGTGCTGCCGCCCGCCTTGTGGATGAAAACCCCGCGCATGAAGCCGGGAGAGTTCGTGGACCAGGCCGCGCGGATCATCCAGGCACAGGTACGAGGGGTGAATACCGACCTCCATGCCCCGCGCCTCCAGCCAGCGCATGGTTTCTACCACGCCGGCATGGTCTAGGGTGTAGTGGGCATCCAGGCGGTGAACGTGCTGCACGAGAAAGTTGTAGCTGGCGCCAATCCCTCGCCGCTGTTCCTCCTCTGTGAGCATCGCGATTCGGTCCAATGGATCGAAAGAATTGCCCATCGCGATGCGCGCCGCCATCTTTGCTTGCCGCAGTCCCAGCGAGGGCCGGTTCAGGAGTAGGAACGAAATCACAGCATTTCGAAACAGTCGGTTGACGGTATGCAGGCGACTGACGGGAAAGTAATCCACGTCGTGCGTTGGAACGATCAGGTGATCTGCTTTACAAGGCCTGTCGGGCTCTTCAGAAGCACGCGGGACAACCCGACGGATCTCCTGCTGCAGGCATCGCATCGCAATACCGGCATAAGGGATCTTGATATCCAAGCCGTAGCGCCCCTCGTAGGTAGCAGCAAAAAGCGGGCGACCTACCTCGTCACACTCGGACACGCTGTACTCGTCCGCGCACGAGACCCACTCGAAGATCTCGCCCAGCCAGTCCGGGGCATTGTCTCCTGACAGGTTGTAGTGCAATATCGTATCTACGCCTTCGCACGCATACTTCAAGGGAGGCGGCGCAGGCTCATGCGGGTTCCGCGCACGATAGCCGCGACTCAGCCATACGGTACGCCTGTCGGCAACTGGAGCCTTATGAGATGAACCTTTATAGCGGACAGCGACATCGCAGTTCGCCGCATCCGCGGGCTCCATAATCGGCAGGTGCCCATATATAGCGCAGAACAATCTAAACGCATAGCTAACGCGCGCACAATATGCCGGGCTCGCACCCTCCGGAATTTCCAGATAGACACGCATAGAAAACGCTCTTCTGCAGAGTTTTGAAACGGAAAGAACGTGTTCAGTGACCGAGGACCCGCTGATCCGTCACCGAATTGACCGCCAAATGCACCGGATTGTGGCCTCGACCCCTGGTTACCCGCGTTTGTTCGGCATGCCGTACCAACTCACATCCAACCAGCACTAGCCCGCACCAGAACCAAATAAAACGATCGTCGTCAAGATCGCCGCTGAACATGGCGATCGAGAGAAGATAGATCAGGCAAGGCAACAGGGCAGGGAACAGTTCGGAGGTTGCAGCAAGATTCATCCGCAACTGTCGGAATACTAAGATCAAGAAGTAACTAAGGGCGGCGATCCCCGCGAGTCCCTGCTCGACGATTACCTCGAAGAACAAGTTGTGCGGATACTGCCGAAAGTCCCGCTGCCAAAACACCATGCTCCAGCCGCCAACTCCCCAGCCGAACAAAGGGCGCTCGAGCCACGCATCGAACGCGCCGCGATAGTACGTCAGCCTCATCACGGCAGTTCCATGCGCTTCGCCCGTGTCCCGGACCAGTGCGACGATCTCATCGGATTTGGAACGAAACCTCGACGCTTCACTTCCGTAGAACCAGAACACTGAGAGGAGCATCATGGCGCCTACAAGCGCAACGAAAGCGAAGGTCATTTGTCGCCGGGAAATGAGCGGCGAACGCATTGCGGGGAAGAAGTAACTCAGCAGCAAAACAAACAGCAGCGAAAACAAAGGCCCTCGGGTTTCTGCCGAGACCATTCCCAGAGCCAGCCAAGGAATGCACACCAAGAGAATCAGGGCGCGTATTCGAGGTTGCTTATAGGGCCAACTCAGAAGCAGAAGCATCGCCAGGCCTATCACCTGTCCCTTGCCGATATGCGCAGGATTCGCGGTGGCGCCCATTGCGCCGGTTGCGCTGAAGCTCAGACTACTCGCGGCCACTACCATGCCAAAGAGGACGGCCCCAATGGTGAAATCCCTAAAGTCGCGCTTGCTTCTGAACAGGAGAACAGGCGCGAGAAACGATGCAGCGCCGAGCGTGAGGAACCCGAACAGCTTGGTCCCTCCATAGACCGGCGAAGGCGTGTAGAGATAGCTGGCGGAGACTACGGCGGCAAACAGCAGGAATGCGACTGGTGCTTTTTCGGAAAGTCGAAGCCGTGAGCCTGACAGAACTTCGCCGCTTGTCGGATCTGCGTCCCAATATGCAGCTCTAGAGTCATCAGGATGAGTTGTACCTCGCAGCCATCGCAGGAAAGCTCCAGCACCCAGCAAAGCTACGGCTACCTGAAGCGCCGTCCAATTCGCGGCCGGCCCCAGCCCATTGAACACAGAGACGTCCTTCAGTCTGGGAAGGAACAACACAGGGGCGATAAACGCCGCGGGATATCGTGCCACAAGCACAAGCGCGATCAACCCCGCGAAGAATGCAACCATGACCCGCATCGGATCAGCCTGAATGCCGAGCGACTCGCGAGCGGCAAGTAGAGCGACAAGACCCGCGAGTGGCAGGACGACCAAGCCTTCCGGTGTGATTCGGCGCATCACAAGGTTGCTCATGTAGCCTCTCATAGCCGCGCCGCGCTTGTGGGCCAGTCGATTCGCCGGCAAACTCCCACATTCCATGTGTACGCGACCCATCCCGACCCCATCCTGGCCAGTGCGGCCACGTATATCGCGGTCAGAACCGCCTCAATCAGAAGGGCCTCGACGAGCGGAATGGGCCCATTTTGCAGCCAGCGGAGTGCAAACGCGGCTGCCCCCAAAGCAAGCGCGACGGCGAACGAAGGCCCCAACCTGCGCCAGGGAATGCTCACTCCGTAAAACTTTCGGAAAGTCCGCGCGGTCAGCAGGGCGAGGAGAAGTTGCGACGCCAGCAGCGATCCTGCAATGCCCAAAAGCAAGGACTGGGCGGGAAGCATCCGGATGCATCCTGCGATCAGGCCCAGATAAACGGCCAGGCTGACCAGAACGTTTGCGGTGTTGAGTGGCTTTACTGTCGCCGCATCGATGGTGCTGCGCAGTGCGACGAAGAACAAATAAGGGGGAATTGCGAGCAGGACCAGGCGAATCACGCCCATCTGATCCTCGTACCCGGGCCCCACCCACGCGCGTACCACCACGTCGGCAAACAAGGCGAGTTGAATGCAGGTGAACACCGAAACCTCCATCACCGCCGCCACAAGGAGGCGCAACCGCGACTGCACTTCTTCGTGCTGGTTCTTACCCAGCATCATGCTCACTTTCGACAACAGCATCATGCCGAGTGGACCCGCGGCATAGCCGGACACCATCAGCATGTTCAGGCCCAACAACAGCGGTGACACCTTGGCGATCTCTATGTAATGGACCGCCAGCATCGGACCCAGCGCCGTCAGAGCAGCTGAGCCGAACTCGCCTGGGACGCGGGGTACACCATACTGCAGCAATTCTTTACAACGCACCCGGAGCGTGCTCGCGTGCACCCTCAGGCGAAGCCGGAACAGGACGGGCATCGCAAACAGTGCGCCGACAATGGCCATCAGGCAGCCTATCTCGGACATCATCATCCCAATCGATTGGCTACGGAACATCACCATGACCAGGACTACGGGCAGCAGCGCAGTATTGCAAAGCCCGAGGAGGTTGGCGCGCGTCATCTCCAGCAGGCCGCGATAGTACCCGTACACCGCGTGGTGGATTGTGTAGCCGAATAACAACAGCGCCAGACCCACCACCAGGCTTGTCTCGTGTCCGTCGCCGAAGAACCATTTTGCAAAGGCGCCCCGATAAATAACCATCAGTCCGCCAGTAATGACAGCGGCGGGAATCATGCAGATCGAAGCGGCCAGGAAGTACTCCGGCTCGTTCTGGTTTCGGCGACCGGCGGCATGGGCAACGTACCGCGGAAGTCCGGTCGCCAGGCCGAGCAGCGTTCCCGCGATCGTCCAGCTCAGGACGCGGCGCAGGAGAAGGTATTCGGAGAGAGGACGCGGCCCTAACCACCGGCTGAGAATTGAAGTCAGCAACAGGCTTGAGAGCACCGTTGCGGCTTCAGCACCCATGGTCAGCGCGAGATCGTGCAGGAAAAGCCGCGTGGGACCCGAAGTCTCTTGCTCCTGTTCTCGCGGATTCGTGGACTCTTCTATTCCTTCCGGCACTGAATCTCCATCCGGCTTCTTGTCATTGTTGACCGAATCAGTCTCTATCCCTGAAAGCAACGGAGCGTGACGTCTTGAAGAAAGCTCATCCACTGCCGGCAATGCCTCAATCTGGTGCATCGGCCGAGCGCGAACGGGTTCCTTATCATCGGGCAGACTTATCGGATAGAGCGCCTGCTCCGAAGACTCGGTGCCTTCACCCCGCAAAAAAATGGCCACAGCTTCGCCCTCTGAGTCACATGTCGTAACCCTTCCAAAAACAGTTCAGACATCGAAAGCAGCGACCCGAAGGTCTGCCGGAAATCCATCGCTACAACTGGGAAGAGTTGGACAATCGGGAAAAGTTTCGTTCAAAGCGCTTGCAAATGTGTCCAGCGCGGAACTGTCTCTCTTCCCTCAGTCGCGCGCCTTCCAATACTCAGCCAACGATCTGCTCGCCGGCTGTTGATTGAGCACAGCACCCAGCAGGCGAATGTCGTACGTCTCCAGGTAGCGCCGAACCTTGAGTGCCGTCGCCCGGTAAGTCGAGTGCGCCTGGAGGATCAGCACAATTCCATCGGACATCTGTCCCAACAGAAACCCATCCGGCGCCGATTCCAGAGGAGGGGCGCAAATCAATAGAAACCTGAACCGTTCCCGCAGTCTCGATAGCTGATCACCAACCCGATCAGGTGAGAGTCCTGGACAGCTCTCCCTCAACGCGTTTGCCGGCAGTACCCACAGGTTGCGCCCATTGACGCGGCTTGCCTGGTCCCTCTCTGCCTTTGCCTTCTGGCCGGAAAAACTGAATGCAGTATCCAGATCGTAGCGTTGGTGCAGTGTGGCATCTTTCAGGTTCGCATCCACCAGGCAAACCGGCTCTCTCACCTGGCTAGCCAGAATCTCGGCTGCTCGTGCGCACACTAACTCCGCGCCATCTCTCGGACCCAGTCCACAAAACACCGCCACTCGTGGGGCTTCATTGCGAGGGAGAAAGAAAAGTCTTTGCACAAGCTGCAGTTCCTCGACTGAAGCAGGGTCTGTAAAGATCCTGCTGATCTGTACGGCCTGCAGCGAGAGATCCGGGTCCACCCCGTCTCTGCGTTTGATCGCCTGCCATGCACCATTTGCGGTGGACTCAGGGGCACTTATCGCTTCGATAACATTGGGCAAATTCGTGGTTATCGGCATATTTCTCCTTCACTCGCAATAAAAGTTGCTTCCACGCAACAAAGGATCTTGCAGCGGCCAGACTAAGACGTCGCTTGAGTGGTGAGAGCTGTCCTAGGATCATCAATAAAGCGCGACAATGCCGCCGTCGACAGGGGTAGAGCGGCCAAAACCGGCGCACGCAAAATCAGCTCTACCTCTTCCGGAGAGTGCAGCGTAGGATCGAGCCGGTTCGCCCCGGCGGCTGTCGCGAATGCGCCCAGAAGGCCGAGCAAACCGCCATACATCAGATACCAAAGCGTGGAGTGCATCGGCAGCATTGGATTCGTCGCAGCCTGTACGATGCTGACGTTGAAGAGATGTCTCTTGTCGAGCTCTGCAGAAATTCTCGCCTCTTCCTGTTTGTGCAAAAGGCTGAGATAGTCGTCCTCGGCAGCCTTTGCTTCGCGCATCAGGTCGTGCTGCGTGACGGTCTGCTTCTGCAGCCATCCCACATTGGCTCGATTTGCGTTGACTTCACTGGCCAGCGACGACGAGCGGGCTTGCAGCGTGGCCAACTCGGCGTTCGACCGGGTCAGATCCGCGCGTATGAGCTCGTAAGCCGGATCACGATTAGTGGTCGTTTCCTTCACGGGTGAATGCTCCGCATCGGCCAGCGCCGACTGCGCCTGCGCAATCTGCCGGTCCACCTCCACGACGAGCGGGTAAGTCGGCTGGAATTTTGTGAGCAACTCTGTCCGCTTCATCTCCAGGGTCAGCAAGGACGACTTGAGTTGCTGCAGGAGGACTGCGCTGTCTGAAGTCCTCAATTCGGTCGTCTGGCGCTGAGGAATCACTTTGGCCTGGGCCTCAAGCGAGCCGATACGATGGATGGTACCGGCAATCGAGGCTTGCGTCTCGCCCTGCAGCGCCTGAACATCGCTCAAACGGCGCAGTGCGTCCTCCATTTCAGTCTGTCCCGACGCCACGCCAGCGGTCTTGGTAAACCTCACCAGCGCCTGTTCGGCCATATTCATCTTGGCGCGGGCCTGATCAGTCTCATTCTGGAAGAACTCGAGTTCGCCGGGCGGGTGGTGCGCCAGCGCATGCTCGTTGAGATAAACGTTCCCGAGAGTTTGCAGCACTCGTGCAGCCATCTTGGGATCGTTGGAGCGGTAAGTGACCGAAATCACGTCGCTCATCTTCACGACTTCGATCTGCAGCTTGGCAGCCAGCCTCCGCATGGCCTTGACAGTCCTCTGATCCTTTGCTTCCTGCGCTGGCCGGCGAAGGAAGGGCAGAACCTTTGCGACCGGCTCCAGCCATCCATCCATCTGCCAGTCGTCTGCGCCTTTCCACACGCCCTCGACCATTCCGTCCCACAAGCCGAGCTTGGAATCGAGTCCGCACGCGACCACTACCTGTCGCAACACGTCCTGGCTGCGCAGAAGCGCTATCTCGGAGTTCAGGGTCTCGTCCGAGGTCGTACTGGACTCGTTCACAATAGGCTGAGTGTTTGTTCCACTGGTGATTACCGGATCGGCTCGCCGCAACTGAGCCTGGGCTACGAGAATCTCCATACGCGCCTCGTAGCGGTCAGAAAGCAACAGACCGAAAACGATCACTGCGCCAAAGATCACCGCGAAAGCGATCGCCGCCAAGCGACGCTGCCGCGACAACACAGCTAAGAAGTCATGCACTGCGGGCGCGTCGGACACTGAACCTCCGAGAGCCCTGGCTGGATTCCATGACATGATATTTTTCCTCCGGCAGTCTGCAAATCGCGATGGCTATTATGGAACGGGCGAGGCGTATAGCCCCATGGACGATGTCGGCAAAAACCTCGTGATGGTCGCCATTGCGCTCTTGGGCACGTACACAAGATCACCCGGCTGCAGGCGCGCATCTTCACGTAGATCACCCTTTTTCATCATCCTCTTCAAATTCAGCTTTCTTACTTCCACCATCGAGCCACCGGGCAGGCGCCGGAACAGCAATACCTGGCTCGACTTTGAGTTCATCGTCGTTCCGCCTGCAATGGCCAAGGCTTCGGCGACGGTTATGTCTTCCCGCAGGTCGTACTTGCCGGGATGCCCCACCTCGCCGCCTACGGTGAAGTAGGGCTTCTGAAAGTCCTTCAAATCGACGGTCACCAATGGCTCGTGCAAGATCCCCGCGTACGCCTTCCGCAGAGTTTCACGCACCTCGGGCAGCGACTTGCCCTCCACGGAAACATCTCCCACGCCGCGCAGGGACACAAACCCATCAGGCGCAACGGTAAGCGACTGGTTGAATTCCGGGCTAAGCGGGAAGCCAATCTCCATCACATCGCCTGGAGATACTGTGTAGCGTCTGCGATGCTGCAAAGTTGGCGACGCTTCGCGATTGGTTGTCGCGCTCGTGGCTGCGCTTCTCGTGGTCGCATCGCTGGTGGTTGCGTCACCTGTGGTTGCATCGCCCGTGGACGTCGCTCTCGTAGCTGCATCGCTTGTCGCGGCCGTCAGAGCCTGACCCTGACCTCCGGCAGCGGCGGCCACTGCCACAGGCCACGCTACTGCAACGACCCACATCGCGATCACGCGCTTCAGCTCGACCCTGTATCTAAATCTTTTCATCACCACGCTCCACCTTTCGGTTGGCCTCGCATGCGCTCCACTTGTTGGTAGGCTTGGCCAGCACGCACATGCGGCCCATGCCCTTACGGGGTTCTCTTGTTGCACACGGAGTGCCATCCCTGCTCCATTCCGGTTGATGTGCAAAACATGCTTACCCTCCCATGTGCTTTGCGACTGTAACATTATTGGTTTGAGTAATCTACAACGTGACCGATCCAGGTTTCCCGGCAACCATTTACGTCGCCTTCACATGAGATAGAGGATGCTGTCTGCACGATAACCGTGCAATAGTTTGCAGATGCGTGCATTCATTCGTCCCATTCCTATGCCCTTCATAAAACCTTCGTCTCCCCTTACGCCTTATCGCTGGTCTGTTCGGTCTACTCATAGGGCTCGGAAGCAAACGACGGCGCGCTGTTTGCGCGAAGCAAGGCCGGGACCGCCAGCGGACTCAGGATCGCCGGAGCATTGCTCCCGCCTGTTGACAGCTGGCTCTATTTACAAGGAAATCAACATGGGCGCGGCAACAGGAAGGGGAAAGGTCCTCTACCATCCAAACGCTGTGCTCAGTATGGTCGCGGTGTTCTTGCGCATGATGCGGGTGTTCTCGACGCACTCTTTCACGCGCCATGGGGAGCAGTAGTCGGTGTGCTTCCAGCCGCCCCACTCGTTCTCTTTGCCAAAGAAACCGGGGTAGAACTCGATTCCGACGATGCGGCCATCCTTCAGGAGCTGCGCGGCGATACTCACGGCCTGCTTGTAGAGCAGGATCTCCTCGGCGGGCGTGCAAGGCTGCTGGCTCGCAGGAGAGCACGGTATGTAATTCACGCGGTCGTAGGCGTAGAGACCGGCAATGATCTTGGCTCGGGGGAACAGCGCTTTTGCCCGTTCGATATAGGCGGCGTATAGCGGTGCATCCCGACGATAGTGCAGGAAAAGATGGACATAGTCGACGCTCTGCGCGATATTGGCCGGCAATTGAGGTGCGCGTAAGAACGGCGAATCGAGCTCATCCTCATAGAGAGTGATGCCAAATGCCAGGTGCGGGTTATCCGACTTTACATTGTGAATCACCCCACGAAGCCAGGACGGTGGATCGATCCCAGGACGAAGGAACAACTTTCCATATCTACCGATGAAGTCGTCGAACCCGGCCTCAGCAAGGAAGGGACGAGAAACGCTCAGCCGGCTGTATTCCCGCGCGTCTCCCGGTGTCCGCTCTGGATCGACGGGCATCGAAAGAAATATTCGCGTGAGCCCCTCCTGCTCGACCGCCTGGGTTGCGTCGCGCACGCAACCTTGGGGGTCACCATCATCGCAACCCATGCGATAGCCTGAAATGTGCAGCTTTCGGTCCCATGCCGGTGTGTTGCCGATCCAGGTATAAATGTGCGCGTCGCGGGCTGTCGCGGCCTGGGCCAGGCAGCAGGGCTGAAATGCCCCAACGCCGAGCAAGAAACCCAGCGCTGCGCCCGCCGCCTTGGCCCACCGCGCTCTCTCAGGCTGCGCCCAGACGTTTAGTCGCACGAAACACGCTCCACCATCTCCTCTTCCACTTCGACCGATACGCTGCGCCGGAGCATTTCGACGGATAGAACGATCCGCATTGAGTCTTTCTTGCGCGCCACGATCCCCTCGATCCCGGCCAGCGGTCCAGATCTTACTCGAATCCGCTGGCCGCACTGCAGAAAGGGATGAGGTTCCAGCGGCATGGGGTTCGTCATGGCCTTGCGTACGGCATCCAATTCTGCGGCGGGTATAACCCCCACTTTGGCCCCGCTGCAGACCAGCGAAAACACTCCTGGAATGTTCAAGATCTGGAACTTGCGGTCCAGATCGCCGGAGAAGAAGACATAGGAAGGGAAGAGCGGCATGAGCACGCTTTTGCGCCGGTCTTTCCATTGGTGAACTTCGCGATACAAGGGAAGAAACACGTCGAACCCCAATTGCTCAAGATGATGCGCGACAGCCCTCTCATGTTGATGGCGAGTGTACAGGGCGTACCAGTCTGCGCTGCTGACAAGGGTTCCGTCTGTTTGGGGTTCCGCACTGCGTGTCAGGACCACTTCAACCGGCTCATCCTGACGCTCGTACTCGACACAAGCGTTCATCGTTGGGTTCCTCCTATATCGCGCGTAGACTCAGCGAAAGACAGCGTCCTGGGATCTAGCATGCAGGATTCCAAAGCGCACAACGCCGTGCACAGTACGGCGGAATGCCCGGGCTCTCTGTCAAAGGAGATTAACTATCGTTGTTTCAACGAGATTGACGCGCAGGCAGGTATTGGCGCGCTGCTTCGGGTGCCGCACTCTGCCCCCGTTTACGCAGATGGGAAGGTGCATGTGCATTCATGTTCACGCAATATCGATCGGGGCGGGCAGCCAGTCGGTCTCGAACGCCATCATTTCATGAGGCCGCCGGCCACAGCTGGTACTGCTTGACGATGAGATCGGCCCGCCGCTTTGCGCCAAATTTTCGCAGTAGGTGCGAAACGTGAAACTTCACCGTCCGTTCGGAAATGTTCAGCGATGAAGCGATCTCCTTGTTGGCCATCCCCTCGAGGATCGAACCGAGTACCTCGCGCTCGCGCCTGCTCAACGACCCGGGCCCGCTCATCGTTCTGCGGTAGGAAGAAGTCGAGAGAACCCAGTCGATGAATCGCGCTAGTTGCTTGCGGTGAACCCAAAAGTCGCCTTCTGCAACAGCCTTCACGGCGTTGGCCAGTTCGTTTTCGGCATCGGCATAGCGCACTACGCCTCTTGCCCCCAGGCGCAGATAGGGAAACACCTCCGCATCGTTCGAGGTTTCCTTAGTCACCAAAAGGCGGGCCTGCGGATATTGCGTGCGAATCTGCTCGATCAGTGTCTCGGTTCCGAGGCTGAGTGAACTCCCGTCCAGCACGAAGACCGATGCGTGCGGTATGTGCTTGAGGTCATGGCTGTGGCCGGGGCCAGGGTGCGGACCGAGATTCTGGTCCCGTTCCAAGCGAAGGGGCATTACCTTGAAATCCCCTCCCGCGAGCAGGCGCTCCATGGTGGTCAGCAGCCCGGGATGCATGGAGATCGGGCAGACAGCCAGCCGACGAGTTAAGCCGCGAGTGGTCACGACGTGTCGGTCTCCTTGGACGCATCTCCGGTCAAGAGGAGGCTCATCTTTAGGGCGCTGCCTTAATCGTCGAGCGTCACACGACAGTGTCTCAGCTAAAGGAAAACCTGTACATAGGGGAAAACCCGTACACCAAAGTTGTTGAATTGTTTGGTCGATGTTTTCTGGCGGAAATGTCCAAAATGGCGCTGGCTACCGAGGGGGGTACAGTAGCGTCAAGACTATGAACTGCACGGTAGATACATCTAACGCTAAATAGGTCTTACAATTACGAGAGAAGACCTAAAGTAAATGTCCGATAAGAGATATTCTGTATACTTAAACCGGATGCGCCTGTGTACTCCTGGCGGAACTGGGAAAATCCGAAAGGAATCCCCTCCCCGCCGCCCTTCATCTGCCTGGCTACATCTTGTACCGACCCAGATCTTCATCGTTCAGACCTTCCAGCCAGCTACGCAATTGCTCCGCGGTAGGGCCTTCCGGAGGCCCCGTGGTATTCAGCTTCGCCAATTGCATCACCTGTTCCGCAACATAAATCGGACAATCTGCTCGCAGCGCCAAGGCAATCGCATCTGATGGCCGAGCATCAATGGCTACCGGCTCATCGTCCTGTCGAATCCAGAGGGTGGCGAAGAACGTATCATCTCTAAGTTCAGTAATTACTACGCGTTCCAGCCAACCATTCAAATGGCGAATGAGGTTCCTCGTCAAGTCATGTGTCATCGGACGAGGGGCCGAGACCTTCTCGATTTCGATGGCGATCGCGTTTGCTTCAAAGATGCCCACCCAGATCGGCATGACTGTATCCGATGCAACGTCCTTCAGTACGATAATGGGCATGTTGGTGGCCGGGTCCATCATCAGACCCCGTATCCGGACCTCGATATCCATGGACTTCCTTCCTGTGCCACGCCTTTTAGACGGCCTCGCCTACCAGGCTGTTCGGAAATGTACCGGTTATTTTGACCTGCCTGTAGCTCCCAGGGGCTGGAGCGATGGGCTGTGCGCAGGTAAAGTTCACTGGCTTGTTCTGACTGCTGCGGCCAGTGATCTGCCCGCGCGCGGAGTTCACGCCTTCAACCATCACCTCCATGACTTCCCCTAAGTGCTTAGAATAATTGGCTCTCTGAATCTCACGCTGCCGATCAAGGAGCACTTGAAGCCGCTTTGCCTTCTCCGTCTCCGGCATCGAATCAATCATGGTGAGAGCTGGCGTGTTGGGCCGCGGTGAGTACTTGAATCCGAAGACGCAATCGTACTCGACCTCAGCAAGAAGGTCCATAGTTTGGATGAAATCGTCGGCGGATTCGCCAGGAAAACCCACAATAATGTCGGTCGAAATTGAAATCGGCCTCTTCGCCGCCTTGATCCATCCAATCCGCTCCAGGTACCACTCGCGGGTGTATTCCCTGGCCATGAGGCTCAGCACGCGGGACGACCCCGACTGGACCGGCAGATGCACGTGGTCGCAGAGCGTGGGAACGGCGTCGATGACCTCCACGATGTCGCGGGTAAAGTCACGCGGGTGGCTAGTGGTAAAGCGCACGCGTCTTATCCCAGACACCTGCCCAACTGCCGCTAAGAGTTCGGAGAACCTCAACTTCCCTGCCGGATCGCTGTAGCTGTTCACATTCTGGCCCAGGAGTTGAATCTCGGTGTAGCCAAGGTCCGCGATGCGGCGCGCCTCATCCAGCACGGATGAGGAGGCTCGACTGCGCTCTTTGCCGCGGGTGTAGGGGACGACGCAATAGGCGCAGAACTTGTCGCAGCCCTCGATGATGGTGATGTAGCCCCGGTAGGGATTCTGGCGGGCGGTGAACTCGGTCTCGAAGGTCTCGTCTGTCTGGCGATCGTCAAGGCCGGTGATCCGCAGTTCGCCGGACTCCAGGCGCGCCAGCATCTCAGGCAACTTGCGATAGGAGGCGGAACCTGAGACGAGCGAGACATAGGGGGCCCGCTCGAAGATCTTTTCGCCCTCCTGCTGGGCCACGCACCCCAGCACGCCGAAGCGCTTGCCGGCCTTGTGCAGCTTCTTGTAGTCATTGAGGCGGTTGAAGACTTTTTGCTCGGCTTTGTCGCGGATGGAACAGGTGTTGTAGAGGATCAGGCCGGCGTCTTCTTCCGACTCGACCTGGCGGTAGCCCTCCTGCTGGAGCGTGCCGATGACCTTTTCGGAATCATGGGCATTCATCTGGCAGCCGAAGGTCTCAAGATAGAAGGTTTTCTCGGTTGCCATGATAATCCCCAGTATAGCTTGTTCGAAATTGGACAGGAACACTGCGGCAGGCGGTGGCGCTCTACGGCAGCCCTGCATGCAAGTAGGCCAGCAGCGCGGCCATCTGGTCCTGGGTGAAGCGTCCGGCGAAGGACGGCATCATGCCCTTGCCCGACAACACCACGCGTTTCACTTCGGCGTCGCTTGCCGGCTCGCCGCTGGGCAGGGTGGCCGCCTCGAAAATGCCGTGCAAGTCGGGCGGAACCTTCTTGAGTGCCAGGTCATTGTCCTCGTGGCAGTGAGCGCAGCGAACCGAGTAGAGATGCTTCCCTGCCGCCTGCTGCTCGGTCAGAGCCGGCACGGTGCGGCAGCCCGTCAGACCCAGGCCAACCGTCATCCCTGAGCACAGTATCGCCCCGACGCTCACCCGACGGACCACTGAAAGGACCCTACACATTCGATTTCTGCGCGAACTGGGCGCTCACATAATCCCAGCTGAGCACCTGAAAGAACGCCTTCACATAGTCAGCGCGCCTGTTCTGGTACTTCAGGTAGTAGGCGTGCTCCCAAACGTCCACGGCCAGTACCGGCTTGTGGCCCAGGGTGAGGGGGCTGTCCTGATTGGGGGTGGTCTCAATGGCGACCGAGCCGTCGGGCATTTTGACCAGCCAGGCCCAGCCGCTGCCGAAGACGCTCATGGCTGCGGCGGTGAGCTTGTCCTGGAAGGTGGAGAGCGAGCCGAACCGGGCGTCAATGGACTTGGCGAGCTCCCCAACAGGAGCGGTGCTTCCCTTGCCCAGCGTTGGCCACCAGAACGAGTGGTTGGCGTCGCCGCCGGCGTTGTTGCGCACTGCGGTGCGGGCGGATTCCGGCAGGCTGGCCCAGTTGACCACCAACTCGTCCAGGGTCTTCCCTGCCAGTTCCGGATGGGCGGCCACGGCGAGATTCAGGTTGTTCACGTAGGCCTGGTGATGCTTGTCGTGGTGCAGGTGCATGGTCTCGGCGTCAAAGCTGGGCTCCAGCGCGTCGTAGGCGTAGGGCAGTGGAGGCAGGGTGAAGGGCCCGCCGGGGGGCGCGGTTTTGGTTGCGGCTGCCGTCAGGCTGGCCTGCAATCCCTTGCCGCTCAGGTTTTGGCTTAGAAGCAGCGCACTGGTCACGCCGCCGAGATGCTTGAGTGCAGTTCGTCTATCCATCATGGTCTGAACGACCTCCATTTCGTTCGATGCCCAAATGCCGAAAAAGTCTGCGCGGAAGTGACAGCGATGGTCAAGATGCCCTGAATTGCGCGGGAAGTGCGCACCGGCGACCGCGTGGGGGATATTGTAGGGTAAAACCTGATGATAGAACCTGACGAAAAACTCACCCCGATGGCCCACTCGGCCCAGAACCGCTGTTTCGGCTGCGGTCCGGCGAATCCAGGTGGTCTCCACCTCGAATTCCTGCTGGCCGCCGACGGTGCCGTGGTCTGCCCTGCCACCATTCCGGCCACATTCGATGGCCATCCGGGCTACTTGCATGGAGGCGTTATCGCCACCTTGCTGGATGAAACGATGAGCAAGGCGGTCCGCGCGCTGGGCCTTACGGCGATGACCCGCCAAATCGAAGTCGACTACCGACGCCCTGTCCCCTCTGCTGCGCCCATCCGAATGGAGGGTCACGTGGTTCGCAGCGAGGGCCGAAAGCACTGGGCAGAGGCGAGAATTCTCAACGCCAAGGGCAGTGCGCTGGCGCAGGGCAAGGGGTTGTTCATCGAGGTTCAGCCGCGATAGGCCGAGACTCCCAGCACGGCTCAGTTCCGAATGTTCGCCAAAAGCGACTCGATCTCGGTCTTCTGTTCTGCGGAGATGGGCAGCAGTGGCAAACGCGCCTTGCCGCCGTAGTAGCCGTTGAAGTCGCATGCGTATTTCACGCCGCTGATTCCCATCTCTCCCACGATGCGCTGGCTTGGGCCCACGATACGCTGCTGCTTCTCCTGGGCCAGCTTCAGGTCGTGGTCCTTCCAGGCAAGGTAGACCTCCTGGCAGGCTTGCGGAGCACATGCAGCAAAGCCGAGGATGGCGCCCGCCGCACCCGCTTCCAGCGACTGCAGCAAAGTGGCCGCGGAACCGGTGAGAACCTGAAAGCCAACCTCTTTCGTGCGTGTCTTGAGGGGAGCTTGAGGCGGCGCTGCCGCCAGAGCCACGCCGCCGGCAAGATCGCTGGCTGAGACAAACGTCACCGCACCGGACTGAAGCAAAGCCGGCGTCAGCATACGCGCCGTGACCGCCTCGAAGACCGGCGTGACGGTGACTGTGCGGCGAGGCGCCGTGCGGGTTTGAGCGATCAGCGCCGCCACTCGCTCCATGCTGCCGCTGGAGTCCTTGATACCGATGATGTTTGGGTGCTGCGCCAGTTCGGAGACAATCTCGACCGGAATCTGGTAGGGAACGCACCGGGGGATGTTGTAGAGCAGCACGGGCAGAGGCGACCGGTCGGCCACGCTGCGGAAAAATGTGAAAACGGCTGCCGGGGACATCTGCGCTGCGTAATAGGCCGGAGTGCGGACCAGAACGGCGTCGTATTGGAAGCGCGCTGCCGCCTCGGCCAACTCGACGGTGGACTTCACGCTCTCCTGCCCCACGCCGGCAATCAGTACCTTCTCCGGCGCCGCTGCTGCGGCTGCCGTGCGCAACACTTCGCGCGTTTCGGCGTCGTCCAGCGTGACAGCCTCGCCCGTGGATCCAAGCACTACCATGCCAGCCAGCAGGCTGCGGGAGTAGCGCGCGATGTTGGCTTCGAGCTTGCGGAAGTATACCCGCTCATCGGGGTAAAACGGCGTTGTTAGCGCGGCAAAGACACCTTCGATCAGCATGCCTTCATTGTAGAGCCGGGGAGGCTGGAGAAGCTCTCGGATGACGCCTGAGACTTGTTCCCGAGAAGTCAGCAGGGTTGAATCACGCTCAGGCGCCGCTCGCCGCGTGAAGGTTCTGCAAAGCGAAGACTGTTGTATGGTGCCCTTGCATCGCGGCAATCCCCTCCACCGCGGCCTGGGCAGCGGCGACCGTGGTGATGGTGGGAATGCGCGCCAGCACCGCCGCCCTCCGGATGGCCTTTTCATCGAAGAAGGTATCCTGGCCGCGCGGCGTGTTGATGATGAGCTGGATGCGATCGCCTTTAATGAGATCCACGACGTTGGGCCGGCCTTCTTTGACTTTGAAGACGCGCTCGACGGTCAACCCCGCGCGTTCCAACACGTTGGCCGTTCCCTCCGTGGCAACAAGGTGGAAGCCAAGATGAACATATCGGCGAGCCAGGTCAATCGTGGCCGGCTTGTCATGGTCGTTCACGCTGAAGAATACAGTGCCAGCGGCGGGTAGCACCTGCCCGGCAGAAAGCTGGGCCTTGGCAAAGGCTTCGCCAAAGGTCGCTGCCACGCCCATCACTTCACCGGTGGACTTCATCTCCGGACCGAGAACCGTGTCCACGCCGGCGAACTTGGACCAAGGAAACACGGGCGATTTCACATAAAAATGCGTGCCCGTTTTCAGGTCACTGCCTGAAGCAAGCTGATCCGGAAGCAATTCGCGCAGCTTGCGGCCAGTCATGAGCCGCGCGGCGACCTTGGCCAGCGGAATTCCAGTCGCCTTCGAGACGTAGGGCACGGTGCGCGAGGCGCGGGGGTTCACCTCAATCACGTACACGTGGTCGAGGCCGGCGGCGTCCCGCTGGATAGCGAACTGCAGATTGACCAAGCCGACGACCTTGAGCGCCAGGGCGAGTTTGCGTGTATAGATGCGCAGCGTCTCCAGCGTCTCTTCGCGAATGCTCACGGCGGGCAACACGCAGGAAGAGTCACCGGAGTGAATGCCTGCCTCCTCGATGTGCTGCATGATGCCGGCAATGAGTACATCTTCCGAGTCGCAGAGGGCGTCTACATCGACCTCGACGGCGTTCTCAAGAAAGTGATCGACCAGCACCGGCCGCTCCTGCGAGTACTCGACCGCCTCGCGCATGTATTGCGCCACCGCCTCGGCGTCGTACGCGATGACCATGGCCCTGCCGCCGAGGACGTAGCTGGGCCGGACCAGAACCGGATAGCCGATGCGTGCGCCTACAGCCAGGGCTTCCTCCACGCTGGTTGCGGTCCCGCCTGCCGGTTGTGGAATCTCCAACTCTTCCAGCAATTTTCCAAATCGCTTGCGGTCCTCGGCCAGGTCGATGGACTCGGGCGACGTGCCGATGATGGGCACGCCCGCTGCCCGCAACCTCTGCGAAAGGTTCAGCGGCGTCTGGCCGCCGAACTGAACGATCATGCCGATCTCCGCGCCCGACTGCGCCTCGTGGTGATAGACCGCGAGCACATCTTCAAGCGTGAGCGGCTCAAAGTAGAGCCGGTCGCTGGTATCGTAGTCGGTGGAAACAGTCTCAGGGTTGCAGTTGACCATGATGGTTTCGTAGCCGTCGTCTTTTAGCGCGAAGGCCGCGTGGCAGCAGCAGTAGTCGAACTCGATGCCCTGACCGATGCGGTTCGGACCGGAACCGAGGATGATGACCTTCGGAGTCTGGGTAGGCGGCGCCTCGTCCTCTTCGTCGTAGGTCGAGTAGAGGTACGGCGTCATGGACTCGAACTCGGCGGCGCATGTGTCCACAAGCTTGAAGACGGGCCGGATTCCCTTCCCTTCGCGCAGTTCCCTCACCCGCTGGATGCCCGCGTGGCCTTCGAGCTTCCACTCGGTGGCAATACGCTCGTCGCTCAGGCCAAGGCGTTTCAGGCGGCGGAGGTCTTCAGTGGAGATGGTTTCGGGCGTGGTTTGCGCGATTGTTCCCTGTGCCAGCGTGACTTCGCGGATCTGGTGCAGGAACCACGGATCCATGCCGGTGAGCCGCGCAGCCTCGCGCACGCTCATGCCGCGCTCGAAGGCAAAGCGGATGTAGCCCAGGCGCTCGGGCCGCGGCGTGACGAGCATCTGTGTCAGACGGCGCGGCTCCAGAATCTCCGCGCCGGTCTTCTTGCCGGTTTCGAGCGCCCGCCAGGCCTTCATCAGAGCTTCTTTGAAGGTGCGCCCCATGGCCATCACCTCGCCCACCGACTTCATCTGCGGGCCAAGCACGTCATCCGCCCCAGGAAACTTTTCAAATTGCCACTTGGGGATCTTGACGACGACATAATCGATGGTGGGCTCGAAGCAGGCCGGCGTCTTGCGCGTAATGTCGTTGGGAATTTCGTCGAGCGTGTAGCCAACGGCCAGCTTGGCGGCGATTTTGGCGATGGGAAAGCCGGTGGCCTTGGAGGCCAGCGCGGAGGAGCGAGAGACACGCGGGTTCATCTCGATCACCGTCATCCGGCCGTCAACAGGATTGACGGCAAACTGCACGTTGGAGCCGCCGGTTTCGACGCCGATTTCGCGCATGACGGCGATGGCTGCGTCGCGCATCTTCTGGTACTCGCGGTCGGTGAGGGTCTGCGCCGGAGCCACAGTGATGGAGTCACCGGTGTGCACACCCATGGGGTCAAAGTTTTCAATCGAGCAGATGATGATGACGTTGTCGGCGAGGTCCCGCATCACCTCCAACTCGTATTCCTTCCAGCCCAGCACGCTCTCTTCAATTAAACATTCGTGAACGGGCGAAAGGTCGAGCCCGCGGGCCAGAATCTCCATCAGTTCTTCGCGGTTGTAAGCGATGCCGCCGCCCGACCCGCCCAGCGTAAAGCTGGGACGAATGAGCACCGGAAAGCCGAGTTTGCTGGCAAAATCCAGGCCGTCGCGCAGATTATTCACCAACGCCGACTTTGAAACATCGAGGCCAATGCGCAGCATGGCGTCCTTGAAAAGCAGACGATCCTCGGCCTTCTTGATGGCCTCCAGCTTGGCGCCGATCAGCTCCACGTTGTAGCGGTCGAGAATGCCCGCGTCAGCCAGATCGACGGCCAGATTGAGCGCCGTCTGCCCGCCGACAGTGGGCAGCAGGGCGAACTTGCCGGGGCGATTCAAGCCTTCGTTGTCAACGCCATTCCCGCCCGATGGAAGGCCAGGTCCATTGACCAGCGTCTCGGTCTCAAGACGGATGATCTCCTCGACGTACTCGCGGGTGAGCGGCTCGATGTAAGTGCGGTCGGCCAGATCGGGATCGGTCATGATGGTGGCTGGGTTCGAATTCACCAGCACCACCTCATAGCCCTCCTGCTTGAGAGCCTTGCAGGCCTGCGTGCCGGAGTAATCGAACTCAGCGGACTGGCCGATCACAATCGGCCCCGAGCCGATTACCAGGATCTTTTGGATGTCATTTCTGCGTGGCATGGGTCAGCTATTTCCTGTTGTTTTGTCCAGCAAGTCGGCGCAAGGACTTGTCGAAATCCTTCTTGCGCGTGAAGACCGAGGAGCAGTCGTCGCTGCATGCCCCGGGGCCAAGAATCACATAGAGCCTGTTGCCATGAATGGCGGTAGCAATCTCGAATCCAATGATGACCTCGCGCGCAACCACCGAGTAATCCGGCGTCTTGACGTGGAAGACAAACTGCCCGGCGACGTCGTTGAGTTTAAAGCGGCCAGCGGCATCGGTCCGCGTGGAGTAGACCACGCGGTTGCTCTGCGTCAGGGTCACATCGGCGTTCTTCACCGGCTTGCCGTACGGGCTCATCACCACGCCTTCGAAGTGCGAAACGCGGAACGGCTTGGGAATTTCAAGCTGCGCGTGAGCGGAAGTGCCAAGCGCGAACGCGAGCGACACCATCATTAGCGCACGCCCCAAAAAACAGCGGAGCAAAAAGCCCCGCTGCCTGGAAACACCGTTCCTGTTGGTCGTCACAAAGGTCATCCCTTCCACTCCTCCATCATCGTGCGGAAGTCGCGGAACAGATAGTGGGAGTCGTGGGGGCCGGGGGCGGCTTCGGGGTGGTACTGGACACTGAACAAGGGCAGCGTTTTGTGGCGCAGGCCTTCAAGCGTCTGGTCGTTCAGGTCCACGTGGGTCAGCTCGACTTCGTTGGCGTTGATGGAGTCGGGATCGACGGCAAAGTTGTGGTTATGGGCTGTGATCTCGACCTTGCCGGTCACGTTGTTGCGCACCGGATGGTTGCCGCCGTGGTGGCCGAACTTGAGCTTGTAGGTGCGCCCGCCCAGAGCCAGGCCGCAGAGTTGATGGCCGAGGCAAATGCCGAAGACCGGCACGCGCCCCAAGAAGTTGCGAATGGCGCGAACAGCGTAATCTACCGGTTCCGGGTCGCCGGGGCCGTTGGAGAGAAAGACGCCGTCGGGCTTCAGCTCCAGCACGTCTTCGGCCCTGGTCTCGGCCGGCACAATTGTCACCCGGCAGCCCTCGCGGGTGAGCATCCTGAGGATGTTGAGCTTGATGCCGAAATCGTAAGCCACGACATGGAGGAGCTTGCGCTCTTTTTCGTCCTCGAGGAAGCCCGGGTCGAGGTACGGGTCACCGCTCTGGTTGCGGCTGTCCTTCGAATCAAAGGTGTAGACCGACTTGGTCGAAACCACGCGCGCCAGGTCGGTCCCGTCCATTTTGCGAATGCGCTTTGCCTTTTGGACGAGGGCTTCGGGGTCGGCAACTTCAGTCGAAATGACGCCGCGCATGACGCCGTGTGTGCGCAGATGGCGCACCAGGGCGCGGGTATCGATCTCGGCCAGCACAGGAACGGAATAGCGCTCCATGTACTCGTCAGTCACCTGTTCAGAGCGCCAGTTGGAGCTGATGGGCGAGAACTCGCGGACGATCAGGCCCTCGATATAGGGCTTGGCCGACTCGTTGTCTGCCTGATTGGTGCCGTAGTTGCCGATCTGGGGGTTGGTGAGAACGACGATTTGACCGGCATAGGAGGGATCGGTGGCGATTTCCTGATAACCGGTAAGAGATGTATTGAAAACGACTTCGCCCTGGCATTCACCAGGTGCGCCATAGCCTTGGCCACGGAATATGCGCCCGTCTTCGAGCGCCAGGATCGCCTGCATCGCGTCTCCGGGGAGTGGATTCAACCGATTCTAACAGGTTTGAGCGGCCAAAATTCGGTGCAGACCTTTTGAGCGTTTATCGCACTACGCCCGCATCCCTGGTGGGCCAGTAGACGAAGACGGCTTTTCCGTAGATGAGCGAGCGCTCGACGGGGCCGAAGTCGCGGCTGTCAGAGGAGATGGAGCGATGGTCGCCCATCATGAAATAGCTGCCCGCGGGGACGACAAGCTCGGCCATGGAGCGGTCATCTCTGTACCTTACAGGGACATAGCCCTCACGCTGCGGCTTGCCATTGATCCACACAATGCCGTTGTCGATCCAGAGCCGGTCGCCGGGCAGCGCGATGACGCGCTTGATGTAACTCTTTGCCGGGTCGCGGGGGTAGTGGAAGACCACAACGTCACCGCGTTGGATCGACTCAACGTGGTACACGAACTTGTTGATGAAGAGGCGGTCCTGGTCCTCCAGCCGCGGCAGCATGCTGGTGCCTTCCACGCGGACGGGCTGGTAGAGGAAGGTAATGATGAATACAGAAATGGCCGCGGAGACCACCAGATCGCGCAGCCAGAGCCCCAAGCCGCCAGCTCTGGGAGATGGGGCGGCGGCCGGGCTGGTGCCTTGCGCGCCGTCAGGCTCGGCAGGACTCATGGATGCTTGCGGGGATAGGGGGCTCGGGGTCTGTGTCTGCATCTCTTTTTCAGTTTATCCATTGTGATCAGAATTTGTGTGCTCAGAATTATTTGTGCTCAGAATTGCTGGCAACCGAGTCCTCCGGGCGGGCAGAGGACGCGGTCGCGGTTTGGTTTCTCGAGCGGCCGCGGCTGGTTGGCAGCGGGAACCAGTGCAGGAGCGGAGCCAGGCGCCCCCACGCCGGCAAGGTTTTCTTCTTCCAGAATCAACGGTCGCTGCAGAACCATCTCCACCTGGGATCCATTCGGAATATTAACGTCAGCACCGCGAGTAAACAGAGATACCAGCCCTGCGGTGGCAAGCCCGGCCCCGATTCCGGCAATCCCACCCGCGATTGGGTGCCCTGATTCGAGGCCGCCGATGGAGCCGATCGTGCCCCCGGTGGGGATCGCGATCTTCGCCACTTCGCCCGCGTTGCGCCCCTTGTCGCTGTCCTGCTGGATGGTTCCCTCGCCATCATCCTTCACCGACTGTTTTCGGGCGCCGGGCAGGCTATTCACAACGCCTGGAATCTCCACCACTGTGCCATTGGGAAAGATGATCGAAGTGAAGTGAATGTCGAGCTGCGCCTTGCCCCTGACACGGCCCGCGCGCACAACCCGGTCGACCACGCCCTGCACGTAGACCCCCGCGGGAATCATCACGCGGTTACCCACGACAACAGGAAAAGTAGAGGCCAGGTAGACGCCGTCACCGGGCCTGGCACTCTTGGTGTTAATGGAGCTACGTAACTGAAGCAGCACCTTGGTGCCCGCAGGAACAGTGTAGGTCTTCTTTTGTGACGGAGGCGGCTGAGTAACGACGGCTTCCGTGGCTTGGGTGGCATTGGCTGGCGCGTCGACTGCCTGGGAGACTAAGGAAACCGACGGCTGAGCTGGCGCGCTGGCCTTTGCGTCAGGCGCCGCGGGCGATTGGGCAGACGCCAAGCCTGAAGCCCCGGCCCAGAGGCCAAGCGCGACGGCGGCGGTCAACCTGCCCTCAAACAGACGCATCCCTGCCTCCCAAGCACCTCTCATCGAGATAGACGTATGACCTGTATCCAAGGGTAGCCCAATCGCCCTTGGGGCGCCAAAATCGTCCTGTCCCCCCGCCGGCTGGCGATTCGCGTTACGATGCAAGAAAGCGATGAACCTTGAAGCCAACCCGCCCGCGGCTTCTGCGGCCGACCCAAACAACCGGTTTGCCCTCGTGTACAGGGTGCTCACCGAAGCGATCGCCGCACGTGCATTCCCCGGCTGCGCGTTCGGGGTGCTTTCCGGCGGCGAGGCGGTGCTTCAGGATGCCCTGGGCCGGTTCACCTACGACGAGCATGCGCGCGCTGTCACCGCGGAAACCGTCTACGACGTGGCCAGCATCACCAAGGTTGCCGCCACCACCGCCGCCGCCATGATGCTCTACCAGCGAGGGCTGCTGGACCTGGACACGCCATTGGGCGAACTGCTTCCAGGATTTGTTGTGGGGCGTTCATCTGGGGAGTCTGCCCGCCATGTGAAGCTACATCACCTGCTCGCTCACAACTCAGGACTGCCGGGCTATGTGGAATTGTTCCGTTCCGTCAGCACGCCCGCTGGACTCTATCGCGCATGCCTGCAACTGCCGCTTGAGTCCGAGCCTGGAGAGCGCTCCGAGTACTCCGATATTGGATTCATCCTTCTGGGCAAGGCGCTCGAGGTTCTGACGCGCGAATCCCTCGCAACCTGGGTCCGCAAGGAGGTTTTTCAGCCGCTAGGACTCGCCAATACGGGTTTCTGCCCGCCAGCGGCCTCGCGGTCGCAGATTCCTCCCACTGAAGACGACACTAGCTTCCGCCGCCGTCGCATGCAAGGCGAAGTGCAGGACGAACATGCCTGGCTGCTGGGGGGCGCGGCAGGTCACGCTGGACTGTTCTCCAACGTGCCGGATTTGCTGCGATTTGCGGGGGAAATTCTTGCGGCCTTCGGGTCAGGATCTGATGCCGTCCGGCCTTCGCTATTTACGACGGAAACGATCGAGCGCTTTGCCCATCGCCAGAGCCCGGACGGAAGTTCACGGGCACTGGGCTGGGACACCCCGTCGCCGGAGTCCTCGGCCGGCCGCCACTTTTCGCCCCACTCCATCGGGCACCTGGGCTACAGTGGCTGCTCCCTTTGGATAGATCTTGATGCCAGGGTTGCGGCGGTGTTGCTGACCAATCGCACTTGGCCCGATCGGCAAAGCCAACTGATACGCAGCGTACGGCCCGCCTTCCACAATGCAGTTCGGGAAGCATTGTTATCGTCCTATAAATAGGCGTTGAACCAGGAGTTCACCCCCGCAGAATTCTCTCTGGACTTGCGCGGTTTCCGGCTACAATAGATTGTGGGGACAGACTTGATGCTTAGCAGTTCAACGATGCAGGAAGCGGCCGGCTCCCAAGGAAAAGACGATACCAAGACAGACCAGGCCTCCTTGCTTAATCATCTGACGACTGAGAGCCAAAACGAGGCTTCTCAGGGATTTGACACAAAATCCGCGATCGAGATTGCACGCATCATCAACCACGAGGATGCAAAGGTTGCGGCAGCAATCAAGAAAGCGATTCCCGAGATTGCTCAGGTCATTGATCAGGTTGCACGTAGTCTGCGAGATGGCGGCCGGCTAATCTACATCGGCGCCGGTTCCAGCGGGCGCATCGCGGCCCTCGACTCTTCAGAATGCCCACCCACCTATTCCTCCGCTCCCGGACAAGTTCAATACATCATGGCAGGCGGTCCCAAGGCGCTGGCCTCGGCCGTCGAGGTCAACGAAGACTCCGAAGAGTTGGGCCAGCGGGACATCGCCCGCCGCCGTCCTACTCGCAAAGATGTGGTGGTGGGCGTATCCGCATCAGGCAGAACCCCTTATGTGGTGGCTGCCGTCGCGTATGCCCGGGCTCGCGGAGCGCACACCGCAGCGGTCACGTGCAACCACGAAACGCCGCTGGCTGGCGCCGCCGATATCGCAATCGTCGCTGAAGTCGGCGCTGAAGTCATCTCCGGTTCCACCCGCATGAAGGCCGGCTCCGCCCAGAAGATGATCCTGAACATGATCACCACCGGAGCCATGACACGGCTGGGCTATGTGTACGAAAACCTGATGGTGAACGTGCATATGCAGAACTCGAAGTTGGTTGAACGCGGCATTCGCATCCTGATGAGCGCCTGCAACATCGACCGCGAGACCGCTGTGCTGACGATTAAGAGCGCTGGACGCAGCGTGCCTGTGGCCCTGGTGATGCTGAAGGCAAAGGTCGACAAGCCCGAAGCGGTCCGCCGTCTGGCCAAGTCGGACGGCAATG
The DNA here is from genome assembly GCA_963716385.1 of uncultured Acidobacteriaceae bacterium. Lineage (GTDB taxonomy): Bacteria > Acidobacteriota > Terriglobia > Terriglobales > Acidobacteriaceae > Telmatobacter. The sequence continues at coordinate 2,412,811 of OY970305.1, read as the reverse complement.
TGCGCCTGGCCATCGAAGACAACGTGCTGGAGCTCTAACTTCAGGCAGGCACTCGGAGCGCCTTTTTCCCTACCCCCTTATTGCGAGCTTTCTAGGGCACCGGGCAGCCGAGGTCCTTTCGCCTGCGGATTTACACTAAGAGGGCAGGAGCTGCTTATATCTCATGGATAAGTTTGTCATTCGCGGGGGAAACCCGTTGGTGGGCACAATTCGGGTGTCAGGCGCCAAGAACTCGGCGCTGCCTTGCATGGCCGCGGCCATTCTGACTGAGGATCAGGTCACACTCGAAAACGTTCCCCGGGTTCGCGATATCGAAACCGAGCGGCGGTTGCTGGCGTCGATGGGCGCTGAGACCGAGTTGGGCAGTGGAAGCAGAGGCGACCGTATTACCATTAGTTGCCGCACCCTCTCCGACCCTGTTGCAAAGTACGAGATCGTGAAGACCATGCGCGCCAGTTCCCTCGTCCTTGGCCCTCTGGTAGCGCGGGCCGGCATGGCGCGTGTCGCCATGCCCGGTGGCTGCGCCATTGGCGGGCGGCCCATCGATCTGCACATCAAAGGTCTGGAAAGGATGGGCGCAACCATCGTTCAGGAGCATGGGTATCTTGAAGCGCGCGCGTCGCGGCTTAAAGGTGCGCACATCGTCTTTGACAAGATCACGGTGACCGGCACTGAAGACCTGCTGATGGCCGCAGTGCTGGCCGAAGGCGAAACAGTGATGGAGAACTGCGCGCGCGAGCCTGAGGTCACCGATTTGGCCGCACTGCTGACGGCCATGGGCGCGAAGATCTCGGGAGCCGGCACGTCCACGATACGCGTGCAGGGTGTGAGCAGCCTGCATGGCGCACGCTACCGCATCAACCCCGACCGCATCGAAGCCGGCACGTTTCTTGTGGCCGGGGCGATCACGGCAGGTGATCTGACTGTTGTTGACTGCAACCCGGAGCATCTGCGCGCGGTGATCGCCAAGCTGGAAGAGGCGGGCGTCAGAATTGATATTCTCGGCCCCGACGCTGTGCGCGTGCGTTCTGGCGGGCGCTTCCAGGCGGCCGACATTTCCACGGAAGAGTACCCCGGCTTTCCCACCGACATGCAGGCGCAATACATGGCTCTTGCCACGCAGGCCCAAGGTGTGAGTTTGGTGAAGGAAAATATCTTCGAGAACCGCTTCATGCACGTACAGGAACTGGTGCGGATGGGAGCCAACATCAAGGTGGAAGGCCGTGTGGCCACCGTCCGCGGCCCCGCCAAGCTCTCTGCGGCGGCAGTGATGTGCTCTGACCTGAGAGCTTCGGCGTCGCTTGTATTGGCGGCGCTGGTGGCCGACGGCGAATCGATTCTTGATCGGGTGTACCACATGGACCGCGGCTATGAACGCATCGAAGAAAAGCTGCAAGGAGTGGGTGCACAGATTCAGCGCATGGGGAACGTGTTTGCTCCCAGAGAAACAGAAGTTATAGCGGAATGATTCCCGGCTTTGGACCTTAGCGCCAGCTTGCCGCAAGGTGCCAACGCAGTCCGCGCTGCTGACTCTTCTCCAGTACGCGCTGATACTCGCGGAGTTCGAAGAGAACAGAATCTGTTTCCGAGCCGAAAGCTGCGGGCTTCGAAGTTACAAAATCGATGAATGCAAGAATGGTGAGGAGACCTTCGGCCGCGTCGAACCATTGCGGCTGAGGCAAATTGCGCGCCCATTCGGGGTCGCCCGCTCCTTGTTCAAGTAACAGAGCCATCGAGTTTTCATCCGCTGAAAAGAAATCAAGCAATGGGCTCACATGCAGCGCAACCGCCAGGCGCTCAAGGGCGTCCTCGTTCCGGGCCACAGCATGTCCATTGACAAAGATATCAAACCCCGGATCCTCTCCTTCAACGACGATATAAAGACTGGCCGCCATGTTTCTGAGTCTAGCGGAGATATCAATTCAGGTCACCGGAATTTACACAAGGGTCATCCAATCAATTACGTCCGGCTGGTTCTTATCACTGGTTACACAAGTTTGCGCGAAAGGAATTCGTGCAACCAAAGAGCTATATCTTTAGAGAAGCCAACTGAGATTTAATGGGAATCGACGATTTTGCGGCGAAGAGGTGAGCGCGTTGAATTGGAGTGAGCTCCCAGACCTGGTGGCAGTTGCACTGCTGGCATGCGCATTCGCTTCTGTGGCGCGGCGGGGACAGACTCCAGTTTCCGGGCTCTGGCTTACTGGCTGGATGCTGATCGCGCTTCATTTTTTGGCGTTTATGTTTCTTTCCGCTTCCACCTGGCGCGGAACTCTGGCGGGAGACATCGGCCTGGTCGCACTCGCGGACGCTGGACTGCTCTTTATGTACGCCGCTGTTCCGTACCGCAACGAGATGCTCAGCAGATTAATGCTTTTTTCGTTGCTGGGTGCAAACACCCTCTACATATGTCTTATCAACGCCGGGCCTTCTGCGGACTGGGCCTTGGACTCCGCAGCGGTTCTCTTTGCCGCCCTACCGCTGACCGTGGCCATCGTCGCGCTACGGAAGGTCAATCACATCTTGCGCTGGATGGCAGTTGTTCTTTACTGCGCTCTCTCGATCTTCCTGCTGGCCGTGCAGCACCGACCCGGCAATGGCGCCGATCTTGCACTGAACGGTGTGCTCTTTGCGGTCTACTTTGGTTGCAGCCTTTTTTTCTGGTATACATTCGGGCGCGCCACGGCTGGCTCCTTCATCACGATCGCTGGATTCTTTGCCTGGGCATCTGTATTTGTAGTCGCTCCCTGGATGGGCGCGTTCCTGCCCGGCTTTCATATCGAAGACGAGGTCTGGAACCTGCCCAAGTATGTGGTTGCGGTTGGCATGATCCTCTTGCTCCTTGAAGACCAGATCGAACACAACAAATACCTTGCCCTGCATGATGAGCTGACCGGATTGCCAAACCGCCGCCTTTTTCTCGATCGTCTCACCGTTTCCCTTGATCGTGCCCGTCGAACGAACTCGAAAACAGCCTTGCTGGTGGTGGACCTGGATCAGTTCAAACAAGTGAACGACACGCTTGGACATCATGTGGGCGATCTCCTCCTGCAGCAGGTGGGCGCGATTTTCATCGGCCGAGTCCGCGACTCAGACACCGTGGCGCGCACAGGGGGCGACGAGTTTTCGGTGATACTTGAGGGCACGTCGAGCAGGGAGAGTGCGGGGAACGTCGCAGACTCGCTGCTGCAACTGCTCAATGAGCCCATGCAGGTGGACGAACACGCAGTGCGGGTCGGCGCCAGTATCGGTGTTGCTGTGTTTCCCGATGACGCGGCGGACATGGAGGCACTTTACATCGCGGCCGACCTTCACATGTACAACGAAAAGAGGCTCTCCAAAGAAATCGACATGCGGTCTACGCATGAACGATCCGCTTTGCACCCCATGTTTGCAGGGCAGACAAGCGCCGACTTCTGCATTGCTCGGGATCGCCCGAGGCACTGATTAGAGAGCATGAGCTGCCCCCGCGCCGCACTGCTGAGCCCTATACCAGAAAGGCCCGGACGAAATGTCCGGGCCTTTCTGGTGTGCGGATGAATGAAACCAATTAGCTTTGGCCCCCTCCAGGACGAGGTCCACGGCCGCCACGGCGGCGCCGCCGCCGCCGATCGTTTATGTTTGCCGCAGGACGCGCGGCTCCCGCCGGTTGACCGGCGACAGCCGGCACGCCCTCCACGCGGTTGAAGTTTGGCTCGTTCTCCTCGTCGAACTCCTCACCCTCTCCGTCTTCGTCTTCAAAGTCTTCGCCACCCTCAATAAGAATGGTGCTCTGATTGGACTTCGGCTGGCGCTCGTCGAATTCGTTGCGGGATTTAGCTGGTGAGGGCGCCTCGGATGCATCGATCTGTACATCGTCCATCTCGGCCGGAGCCGACTGCACCATCTTGGCCTTCTGCTCCTTGATGAGCGCCTTGCGGCTGAGCTTGATACGATTGCCCTCGATGGCCAGGACCTTGACCATCACCTGATCGCCCTCGCGCAACTCGTCTTTCACTTCCTTCACGCGGTGTTCGGCGATCTCGGAGATGTGCAGCAGGCCATCGGTGCCTGGGAATAGCTCAACAAAAGCACCGAACTCGGCCAGCCGGACCACCTTGCCCAGATAAACCTTGCCAACCTCTGGAACAGCGGTAATGTTGCCGATGATTTCGAGTGCTTTCTTCAGGCCCTCGCCGTCTGAAGAGGCCACATTGACGCGGCCCGTGTCGTCCACGTCAATCTTCACACCGGTTTGCTCGATGATGCCGCGAATGGTCTTGCCGCCCGGTCCGATCAGGTCGCGAATCTTGTCGGTAGGAATCTGCAGTGTGTGAATGCGCGGCGCATACTGCGAACGCTCCTCACGCGGTCCGTCAAGCACGGCATCCATCTTGTCGAGCAGGAAGAGCCGGCCTCGGCGCGCCTGTTCCATCGCCTGCTGAAGAATCTCGCGCGTCAGGCCGCCGATCTTGATGTCCATTTGCAGCGCGGTGATGCCCTTGCGGGTGCCAGCCACCTTGAAGTCCATGTCCCCGTAGTGGTCTTCCGCGCCGGCAATGTCGGTGAGGATGGCATAGTCATCGCCCTCTTTGACCAGGCCCATGGCCACGCCTGCGACCGCGCCCTTGAGAGCGATGCCGGCATCAAACAGCGCCAGACTCGCGCCGCAGACTGTTGCCATCGACGAAGAGCCGTTGGACTCGAGAATGTCGCTGACAATGCGGATGGTGTAAGGCGACTCTTCGGCGCTCGGCAGAACCGCCGAGATGGCGCGCTCAGCGAGTGCTCCGTGGCCGATCTCACGCCGTCCCGTGCCGACCATGCGGCCCGTCTCGCCCACGCAGAACGGCGGGAAGTTGTAATGGAGCATGAACGGCTTCTTCTTCTCGCCTTCATAGCTCTCCAGCCTCTGGCCATCGTCGGTGGTGCCCAGAGTGGCCGTAACCAGTGCCTGGGTTTCGCCGCGAGTAAAGAGGGCCGAGCCGTGTACGCGGGGCAGAACACTGTGCTCGATAGTGATTTGCCGGATCTGATCGAAGGCGCGCCGGTCGGGCCGGATGCGGTCCTTGGTGACCTGTTCGCGGAAGACCCGTTCGCGCAAGTGCTCATAGTAGTGAGCAAGCTTCTTCTTGGCCGCAGGGTCGTCTGCGGGCAGTCCGGCAGCCAACTCTTCCTTGATCTGCTTGATCAGTATCTGGCTTTCCAGCTTGGCGTGCGCCTGGGTGTCCAGAGCGTCCTTGAGCCGATCTTCGATCTTGGCTTTCAATTCAGCGTAGTAGGCTTCGTCAAACTCGGGAGCCGTGAAAGCCCGTTTGGGCTTGCCGGCTACGGCGACCAGCTCGTCGATGGCGGCGACGATCTTCTTGATTTCAACGTGGGCGAACTCGATGGCTGCCAGGATGACCTCTTCGGTCTCTTCCTTGGCGCCCGACTCGATCATCACGATGCCGTCCTTGTGGCCAACCACCATGATGTTCACGGTTGTGGCGGCGCGCTCGGAATAGGTGGGGTTGATGACGAACTCGCCATCCACGCGACCTACCCGGACGGCGCCAACGGTGGCGCTGAAGGGAATGTCGGAGAGAGCCAGGGCACAGGCAGCAGCGTTGATGCCCACCACGTCGGGGTCGTTTTCCTTGTCGGCAGAGAAGACCAGGGCAATCACCTGGGTCTCATTGCGGAATCCGTCGGGAAACAGCGGGCGGATGGGACGATCAATCTGGCGGCAGGTCAGCACTTCTTTTTCGCTGGGCCGGCCTTCGCGCTTGATGAAGCCGCCGGGAATGCGTCCCCCGGCGTAGGTGTATTCGCGGTAATCCACGGTGAGAGGGAAAAAGTCGATGCCTTCCCTGGGGTCAGGGGAGGCTACGGCAGTTGCCAGAACAACGGTTTCGCCCGTGGTCACAAGTGCGGCGCCAGAGGCCTGCTTGGCCATGCGCCCGGTCTCAAAGACCAGCCGCTTGCCACCGGCAAGCTCGACAGCTATTTCATGCTTAGACATAGAGTCCTCGTTTCGTTTTTTTCGCTTGGGAAACTTGTATGGGGAAGGTGCCGGAATGTATGGGAACGCTTGCGGACGAGCGGACATCGAGCAGAGCGCGCGCAGAAGAGTGGAATGTGCGCGGGGGAGCGGATTCTCCCGGCCTGCATGACCGTTTGCTCGCCGGGGCCGCGCTCAGCCGATAGCTGTGCGCTGTCCCTGGCAGCGAGTCGAGTTCGCCAGGTACACCATGGCCCCAGGTCCTGGGTAGAACGGGGGCCGTGACCAAATTCCGGTCTGGGCGCTTCCGGGTCAAGGTTTGCTTTCTGGTTACTTGCGGATACCGAGTTTGCCGATTACGTCGCGGTAGCGATCGGTATCGTGCGTCTTCAGATAATCCAGAAGGCGGCGGCGCTTGCTGACCAGTTGCAGAAGTCCACGCCGGGAAGCATGGTCCTTCTTGTGGGTCTTAAAATGCTCGGTCAGTTCTGCGATACGCGCACTCAGAATCGCGATCTGGACTTCCGGCGAACCGGTGTCCGAATCGTGGGTGCGGAAGCTTTCAATCAGGGTTGTTTTCTTAGCAGTCGCCAGCACGGCGTGTGTTACTCCTCTTGCGTTCTCAGTCCACTCTCAAGTGTCTGATGTGAGATTACCATGAATGAGCCCCACACGTCATTTGCGCGCCTTCCTTGTGAGTGGACCCTGTCGACGCTTCGCCGACAGGCCTCACTGATCCTTTTGCATCCAATAGTTCGCGCGGGCGACGATGCGGGCGCCATAGTCCTGCGTTGTCTTTACGCGGATGGTGTGCAGACCGGGGGTAGGGTCCGACGGGCTGAAGGTGATCAGGTACCGGTTACGGACGCGCTTGGCCGCGTCTCCGACCTGCTTCTCGAACCGCTTGTCGCCGGTAAACGTGCTATATTCCCCACCGCTCATCCGTGCCACTTCCTTGGCGACATTCTTTTTGAAGGCCTTGACGGCCATCACAAGCGCCGAAACCATGTTCATCGTGCGGTCCTCGCCGGAGTCCTTCAGATCGTGAAGAAGTTCGGCCCGTGACGGCGAAAACGAAACGCTCAGCACCAGCACATCCGATTGGCCGATCTTCCGGATCAACTGCGTGGGCTTGGTATGCTTGCTGCCGTGATCGCGCTCTTCGCTGATCAGCAGAAGTACGCGCCGGTATTCCTTGGGCTGGGACTCCAGCAGATCGACCGCGTAGCTCACCGTATCCAAAATAGCCGCGCCGCCATCACCTGGCTCCAGATGCTGGAGAGCGTCGTTCAACTTCTTCGTGGAGTGGGTGTAGTCCTCGATGAGATGGGGTTTGGAGTCGAAGCCGACCAGCGCGGCTCGGCTGTTTGGATCCGCAAGGAAAAGATCAAGCAGCGGACCGAGCTTGGCCAGCTTGTCGAACTCAAGCACGCTCATGCCGCCCTCCTCGACCGCAATGACCAATGAAATGGGCGCCGTGTCCATTTCCGCCTGCACCCGAATCTTTTGCGGCACGCCGTTGTCCTCGAGTTCGAAGTCGTCCGACTTCAGTCCATACAGAATGGCGCCGTCGCGCCTTTCGACGAGCGTGGGCACCAGCACTTCGGTCGTGGTCACGCGCAGAGTCGCTTCGTCGCCGTGAGCAGTGGGCAGCGGCCGCGGCGGCTCTGGGGGAGGCAGTTGCTGCGCTGCGGCGAACCCATGAACGCAAAGAACTGCCGCAAATGTCAGATTGATGAAGCGAACAAGGCCGGAATTCATGCCGGCAGAAGCCCTAACTTCGATGAGAGGGCCCAACCGGCGTTCCTCATCGATCCCCGGAGCCGCGAACGGTCCACAAGCCCGCCCCAACGCAGTCACTGGGAATGGGCCTGGCAACCTCGGCTCAGACACGTTTGCGCGCCTCCCGATCCAAACGCTCCGTCCAGACAAGAAAGCTCAGCAGTTCCCAACGCGAAACCCACACAAAGCTCAGGACATCTTTTGCCGTCAGGGTTTCTGCCCTCTTGCCGGAATAGGTTTCAACGCGCCAGCGAAGATACTCGCTTCGCCAGGGCGTCAGGCGGTGGCCGCGGGTTGCATTCCAGATGAAGCGCAGGGGGGCGAGCAACGGGTATCCTCTCGCCTTGAGTATAGTCGGCCCTGGCGTCGGCATGATGCCAGGCGAAGCACAGGAAGGGCGGTTGAATTTATGGCCTGCCGAAGATTTCGAGCCAGGGCAGAACTCCGCTGGGTTGAAAGCGCCGCGCGGGGATCGGTCTAGAGCTTGTCAAAGAGACTTCCTGATCCGAGCTGAGATATCACGTCTTCGAGCGCGGTTTGCTGCGTTTCAGAGAGCGAGAGCTGTGTGGAGACCTGCGCTACGTCGGCCTGCATCAGATTGGTCTGAGCCGCGGTGAGCATGGTCTGCTCATTCGTCACTGCGCTCGAAGCCGCATTGAGCTGGGTAATAGAGTTGTCAACAGTCACCCGCTGTTGCGAAACGTAGTTCAGCGCCATGCTCAACGCCTGAGTATCGCTCACCGCCTTGGCAGTATTCACACTGCCGCTGGAGTAATCAGCGACAAGATTGTTCAGCGCGGCAAACACACTGTTCGTTCCGCTGCCGTTGAATATCTGGTCGCCTGGCACGTTCAACTGAATCTTTTGTCCGTTGGGCGTCTGGAGATAGTTGACGTTTTCGTCGCCGTTGTAGTTAGTCACTGCTGGCGATGTCGCGGTCGAGGTGCTGAACGGAGCCGTGGAAGTCTGGCCGCCTGCGAAGATGTACTGCCCCTGATAGCTGGTGTTGGCCAGCGACTGCACCTCATAAAGAATGCCGGAAATCTGGTTTGCAATGGACTTGACGTTGCTGGAGTTCATTGTGCCGTTGTTGGCGCTGGTGGCTAGAGAAATGGCCTGAGTGAGTTGCGAGACGACGCTGCCAAGGGCCGAGTCCGCGACTTGCATCTGCCCTGTGACCAGACTTGAGGTTTGAGTGAAAGAGTCATCCTGCTGAATCTGATTCAACAGGAGTACGTTCTGTCCAGAAGCAATCGGGTCCTGGCTCAAAGAGTTGACGCGCACGCCGCTCGACAACTCGCTGGTCAACTGCTGCAGGCTCTGCTGTGTCTGGTCCAGCGAGCCTACAAGGTTCGAAATATAATAGGGATCCACCCGCATTGCATTCCTCCAATACCTTGGACGGTTCGTCCGTCATTGATTGCGCGCCAACTCTGCCTTGGCCGTTTTAGGAAACCGCTGTCACGACGCCCAGGTTCAAGGCCGAGGTCATAATTGTGTTCAAAATACTGAACACCTGCGAAGCCGCCTGGTAACAGGTCTCCAACCGCTGCATGGAGGAGGCTTCGTCGTTGAGATTCACGCTCGAAAGCGAATTTATTTGAGTCCGCAACTGAGACACGGAGGCGCTCTGCGCGGTGTTTTCTGTCTGCACCTCCGAGATTGTCGAACCCAGCTCGCTGACAAATTGCGAATAGTAATTCGTCGGCGTCTGGCCATTCACAACCAGTTGATTGGCCAGGTTCGCCATCGCGACGGCATTCGAGTTGTCGCCGGTTCCCGCTCCCAGACCCGCCGCGGCAATCTCGTTAGGGTCGGTCATCACCACGCTCATGCTTGCCGCGCTGCCTGCCACGGCGCCGGCGGCCGGTTCGTTGAAGATGTAAAGTGGATTGGCCGCGGTGCCGGTAGCCCCACTCATGTCAGTTCCCGTATTGTTCAGCGCGTTCACGTTCGTGGAGATGGAGTAAGCCAGTTGATCGAGCGAGGAGAGCGCGTTGGGAATGTCCTGATCACGGGCCGTAAGGAAGCCGCCCAGTTCCCCGCCGCCGCTAGTCAACTGCGAAGTCACGTCCGTGGACCCCACAAAGAAGTCGGTAACGCCGGACACTGTCCCGGTGGTCATCTGAAAGCTGGAGCCTTCAGAGACCAATAACTGCCCTGAAGTGGTGGTAATCGACAGCCCGTTGTTTTCGGTAGTGACCTGATTGATGCCAACGAGCTGCGAGAGCTGGGAGATATCCTGCTGACGCTGATCTTCGAGGGTGCCCGGATCGCTGTTGGGCGAAGTGGACTGAATCTGCTGGTTCAATTGCGCGATCGCGCTGGTCAGCGTGTTCACCTGGCTGGTCACACCTGCTGCCTCCTGATCCAGGGCCGACCGCTGGGAGTTGAGGCTGGCCGCGGCGTTGGATATGTCCCCAGCTAGCGTGGTTGCACTGGAAAGCACCTGCTGGCGCAGCGCGTTGTTTGTGGGATTGGACTCCAACGAAGAAAAGGAGGAAAAAAAGCTCGTGATATTGCTGCCAATGTCTCCCGCCGTGGAACTGGTCGAGCCTGAGTCGGGCGTGAACAGCGCCTGCAGCGTGTCCAACGCCGTCAGCCGGGTGCCCGAAGCCGAAGCCAGCTGCTGTTGCTGCACAAGCCGCTGTTGCAGCACGCTGTCCCGCACCGAAGTCGGGCCGGTTTCCGTCACGCCAGTGCCATACGAAATGCCGTTGATCAGAACCGGCGTATTCTCCTGCCAGTTGGGGACCTCTCGCGTATAGCCCGTGGTATTGGCATTGGCCACGTTGTTTGCAACAATGCTCAGCCCTGCCTGATCGGCATCAAGAGCCTGTGAGATAAGACTGAATGCAGAGTTAATCGTCCCCATGACTGGTCTCCGTCAGCGCCCACTGCGTTCCAAGTCGAGGTCCGTACTCCAGCCGGCCTGCCCGCAGCTCCCGCAAACGGTTCATCACGTTTGCGTTGGCCCGCGTCGCTTCCAGTACCCGTGCAAAGACCGCCATCTCCTGGGTAGCCGCCCTGGCCTCTTCTGCCAGCACCCCGCGTTCGGTCGCGTTGGCCGGCGCAAGGGTTCGGTTGAGAGCCTGGCATGACTGCGCCAACTCCTCCAGCCGCTCGGCATCCAGCCGAGCCAGCGCTCGGGAAGCCTCCATGACGAGTTCCTTGAGCTCCGGCCGCACCCGGCCCCCTTGAATCTGCTGCATTTGCCGCTTCCCTTTCGCTTCCTGCCGGGATCGCCACGCGTCGCTTACCAGCACACACTGAAGAGTCCCGCGGCGAACCGGGCGGCGATGAAATCCATGTCACCGCACGGCATTTCTTCGCCAAGACTCACGGTGCAAACTTAGTTGCCCGAGCTCTGCTCGCCGCTCAGCATCGCATCCACCACTTTGCTGGCCACCGCCGAAGCCGGCACGTTATAACTCCCCGCGGCAAGCGCCGCCTGAATCGACGCAACCTTCTCCGCACGCACGCCGTATTCCGAGGCAGTCTGCGACACCTCGGTGCCCGCATTGCTCAACGTGGCATGGTCGCCGGCAAGCGGCGTGGTGCTGGCAGCCTGCCCGCCCGTTACCTGCTGTGTCTGGGCTGGTGCCGGCGGGGGCACTCCCAGGAGCGTTTTCAGTCCGTCAACACTGTTGCGAATATCCATTGACATCTCTCCTTGGTTGGCTTATCGGCGGTTCTGTTAATCACTCTAGTCATTCAGAGTTTCTGATTCCGGTATTTCCGTGCAGATTTCCGGTTACTTCCGCGGACTGGGAAGAGTTCCCTGAATGGGAAAGGCTGCGCACGATGCTGGTGGCAATGCCGAATCCGCCCTGCTCGCTCAATGCCCGTCCCAACGCCTCGGAGGCAAATTCTCCCAGCGCCCCGCCGGAACCAGAGTCGCTCTCATCCCCGGTGAGTCCGTCGGAACGGGTCATTGGCTTCAACAGTTCCGACATTAGTTGCCCCTCGAATTCGTGTGCCGCCCGCACCAGCCGCGGCGGAGGTGCACTTTCAGTCTGGTTGGCGGCGACCGCCCCGACCGTTCCAATCGAGTTCATTACAGCACCTCCAGGTCGGCTTCCAACGCGCCGGCCTCCTTCATCGCTTGCAGAATCGAGATCACGTCGCGGGCGCCCGCACCGGTGCGCTGCAGCTCCTGGACCAGGTCTTCCACGGTGGCTCCTTCTTTCAGTTCGATCCGATTGACAGGCTTGTCCTGGGCCTGCACGCTCGTCTGTTGCACAACTTGAGTCGTCCCCGCAGAAAACGGGCCGGGCTGCGAGACCTCGGTTCTGGAAATTACATTCACCGACAGGCCGCCGTGCAGAATCGAGACCGGCTGCAGACGCACGGTGCCCCCGATCACCACCGTCCCGGTGCGCTCGTTCACCACCACCCGCGCTCTCGGATACACCTGGATCTGGACCGATTCCACCTTGTCGAGCAGGGCCGCCACATCCTCGTTCGGCGTGGTTGCGATCTCCACCCTGCGGCTGTCCACAGCGTGCGCGCGCGCCGAGCCCAGTTCCTTGTCAATGGCCGCCGCCATGCGCTCGGCGGTATGAAAATCAGCGTCGTTCAACACCACATCGACCGTGTGCATCTTGTTCAGGTCGAACGGAACCGCCCGCTCCACCGTCGCGCCGCCCGGCACGCGTGCCGTGGTGGGATGATTCATCTGCCGGCTGTTGCCCCCGCCTGTAGCCATGTAGCCGCCCAGCACCAGCGCTCCCTGTGCCTGCGCATAGATCTGGCCGTCGGGGCCAAACAGCGGCGTCATCAGCAGGATGCCACCTTCGAGCGAGCGCGCATCGCCGGCCGAGGAAACCGTAATGTCGATCTGATAGCCCGGCGGGCTGAAAGGCGGCAGTGTGGCCACCACGAAGACCGCGGCCATGTTCTTGACCTGCATGTTGCTGGCGCTGTTCGAGCCGGTCTGGGGGACGGTGATTCCCATCCGCTCCAGCGCCGAAACCAGCGTCTGCGCAGGAAAGACCGTTTGCGAGCTGTCCCCGGTGCCACGCAGCCCGACCACCAGCCCATAGCCCACCAGCTGATTGTCGCGAATGCCTTCAATCGTCGCCACGTCTTTGATCCGCGCCAACTCCGGCGTGGCCTCGGCATGAACCCAAACGGAGGTCTGCGCCAGGACCGCCGCGCATAGGATCGCCATCCGGAAAGAAAGACCGGTTCGTTGTCTTGCCGCGCTCTGTCTCGTCTTTCGCATCGCAATCCCAAGCCCCGTTCCCTGTTTCCAGTTCGCCGTCATCAAAACACCAGCAGCTTCTCAAGGAAGCGCACTATCGGATTCTGCCGGTAGGTCGAGTCGTTCACGATACCCTTGCCCGTCACTTCCAGTTCCAGATCTGTCATGGCCGTCGAGAGCACCTGATTCTGCGCGCTCACATCCTCGGGCCGTACCAGCCCGCGCAGTTTGATCAGCTGAGTCTGTTGCGAAAAGGTCAACTGCCGCGTGGCCTGCACGACCAGCATTCCGTTGGGTAGCACGTCCACCACCTCGGCGCCAAACGTGGTCGCAAGGCTGGAGTTGGTCGTGCTCTGGCCCTGCGCCGTCAGCCCCGAGGAGGAGGTCTGGCCGAGGAGATTCTGCATGGCATTGGAGGCCTTGAGAGCGCCGAACAGCGACGTGATGCTGGAACTGGCATTGGAGGCGCGTGTGTTCTTTACCTGGCCGTCGGTCGAGGCCTCCAGGCTTTCGGTCACCACAATGGACACCACATCATGCAGCCGAACCGCCTTGGCATCGGTGCCCAGGCGCACCAGTCGGCCCTCCGGAGTCCAGATCGAGCCCGGCGTCTTCACCTCTGCCGCCTGCTGTGCCCGCACCCGGTCGATATAGGCGCGCAGAGCCATCTCGGGCGGCGTTCCCTTGGCCGCGACTTCGGGGGACTTCGGCTTTCGGATCCCTGCCTGCGCCGGTATCCCGGCCGCCAGTGCAGACGCAAGCCAAAGCGCCCCAAATGCGGTCAACCTGCGCTTCATGGCCGCACCTCGAGCTCGGACGCCAGTGCCGCCCTTCCCGGACCCATAGCAACCACGCGCACCACCTTGCCACCGATCTGCAATCGTGCCTGAAAGCTGCTGCCTCGAGCCGCCAGACCCAGCGCCGTGGCTTCCAGGCGCGCCTCCACAACGGCGGTGTTCTCTTCCACGATCAACCTGTCACCGCCGCGAATCACCGGACGAGGGGGGAGCGCAATGGCTGTGGCATTGGGAAGCCCATCGCGATCCTTCACTCTCACTGCTCCGGCATTTTGAATATTGCTCGCGGGCACCAGGCGTCCTGGGCCTCCCGGATGGTTTGGGTCCTGCAGCAGGAGCCAGCGAGCTCCGGTACAGGGGTCGTCGATCTCCCGCACCGCAGTAATGTGAGCTTGCGGCGCTCCATCCGTCACTTTCAGGGTCTGGGCAGCCGCGGTTCTGCCCCTTGCCGCAAGAGCCGCAGCAGCCAGAAACATCGCCAGGAGCGCCGCCCCCAGCCGCGATTTTGTATGTTCTCCACTCCCCAGGACTCTCATGGACTCTCTCTCACCTACCGTGTCATGTTGTTCACTTGCGAGTACATATCGTCGGCAGCCTTGATGACCTTGGAGTTCGATTCATAGGCTCGCTGAGCCAGAACCATCTGCACGAACTCGGTGACCACATCGACATTCGAGTTCTCAAGGTACCCCTGTTGCAGCGTTCCCAACCCTTCTGTCCCTCCGGGGTTGCCCAGCACCGGATCGCCGGAGCTCAGTGTGGCCCGCAGCAGGTTCGAGCCCATGCTTTCCAAGCCCCCGGGGTTAGGGAAAGTCGCCAGCTGAAGCTGGCCCAGCTGGGAGGGATTCTGCTGCCCAGGCAGGGTGGCGTTCACCACCCCATACTGGGTGATGGTGACCGCCGTCGCGTTGGGAGGAATGGTGATGGTGGGAATGATCGGATCTCCGTCCGTGGTGACGATGGTTCCCTGGTTGTTCAGATGAAACTGCCCCGCGCGGGTGTAGGCGATGGTCCCGTCCGGCCGCTGCACCTGAAAGAAGCCCGTGCCCTCGATGGCCACGTCCAGCGGATTTTGAGTTTCGTTCAAAGAGCCCTGGGTATTGATGACTTCCGTGGCTGCCGATTTGGTGCCCAGCCCGATCTGCAAGCCCGCCGAAACGGTGGACTGGCTCTGCGCCGCGCCGGGAGTGATCAGGTTCTGGTAGACCATGTCCTGAAACTGCAGACGCAGCTGGCGAAACCCGGTAGTCGACGAATTGGCCAGGTTGTTGGCGATGGTATCCAGATTCATCTGCTGCGCGCTCATGCCGCTGGCGGCCGTATACAGTGCTCGAATCATATGTCTCCTCGCTGTCGATGAGGCGAGTGCCTCTATACCCTGGGCAAATCCTCGGTCGCGAATTTGTTGAACTCGGTATGGAAGACGGTGAGCGCCTTCTGCATCATCTCGAACTGGCGCTGCATCATCACCAGGTCAAGTGTCCCCTGAATCACGTCCTGGTTGGCCGCTTCAAGAGCTCCCTCGTGGATCGACGCGTCTTTGGAAAGCGCGGGCTTGACGCCGGCCGGCGCGACATAGCGGTTGGCGCCCTCGGGGGTCAGTTGAACGCTGGTGGAGAACGAGAAAACTCCCACAGTGTCCACGGCCCCGCCCGCCACCGAGAGCACCCCGTTGGCGCCCACCGAGACCGCGCCGGGAGGCACGGCGACCGGCTGGCCCGTCGAGGACAGAACGGGCTCGTCTGCGGAGGTAACCAGCAGCCCCTTCTGAGAACGATGAAAGCTGCCGTCGCGGGTATAGCGGGGACCGTTGGGAGTCTGCACCGCAAAAAAGCCCTGCCCCTCAATCGCCAGGTCCAGCGGATTGCCGGTCGCCTGCAGCGAGCCCTGCGCCTCGCTCAGCCGGTCGCCGCCGAGCAGGCCGTAATTGTTCACCGTCTGTCCCAGTTGCGAATCCTGCGAGTCGGGACCAAGAAGCGCGGAACGGAAGAACTCGCGTTCGGCACGGAATCCGGGGGTCTGTGTGTTGGCGAGATTGGCCGCAGCCGTATCCATCGCCTGGCTGCGCGCCACCAGGCCGGTCATGGCTGCGTAGTATCCACTGTCCATCAGACTCTCCTCCTGCACCCGGGGGTATTGCAGGCGGGGGGCCGAAATGAGGTGGAAAGGATTAGAGGAGTGTCAGAATCCAGGGGACGGGCAGGGACGGAAGGTCAACCGCAGATAGGGAGGGCCGGCCGAGACAGGTTAAGAACAAAAGAGCGCCAGAGTCACCCGGACTCCGGCGCGTTCGAAGAGGTCCCGCGGTGAGCCAACATCGCTCCCTGCGGGGTCGTAAAGACGGTACGCTACTGGAGGCCGTCGCAGACGATCGTCACGGCAAAACAGGCGTCCTCGAAGCTGTAGACGTGGTGCAATTGGAACTCCGGCGACTGTACGCGGAGATTGTAGTCCCGGCCGGTAATGACTGCGGGGACCGACAGCCCGCAGTTGGCGGCCAGATCCGGAACCCTGCCCTTCCACGCGCCCGCCAGCATATTGCAGATCTCCCCGATACCGTCCTTGACCGTATCGTCCACCTCCTGGAAATCCATGCCTGTCATGTGCGCGGCAACCTTCATGGCGGCCCGGGCACCACATTTGAAGACGCATGCGCCGCTCAGTAAACCGCCAAATCCAACCACCGCAGTCACCGATTCCCCATCCGCGTCGGCCGGAACAGGCACGCCGGTTTCGCGCCGGCAGCTTACGCCCAGCATCTTTTCAAAGACCTCTTCCACGCTCGCATCCAGGTTTCCCGGGTCGGAAACCAGATGCACGGATTCCCGCAACGACAGGGCCATCGCTCGCTCCATTCCCTCTGTGCCGCAACCGCGCACACGCGCGATCGCAGCGGCTCGTACTCCATTGAACAGCACGCCGGCTCCTTCCGGTTATGCCGCGCTCACCAGCGGGAGAATCCGTTCCTTCACCTGTTCCGCCGTAAACGGCTTGCGAATGTAACCCTGCGCTCCGGCCTGGATCGCCTGCTTCACATGCTCTTCGCTCGACTCGGTGGTGATCATCACCACCGGGACGCCCGGAGCAAGGTTCTGCGCCCGAAGCTGGCGCAGGAACTCCAGCCCATCCATTGAAGGCATGTTGATGTCGGAGAGAATCAGGTCCACGTGCTGAGCCTTCAACAACTCCAGACCCTCGGTGCCGCTCCCGGCCTCATGCACCACCAGCGAATTCAGCCCCGCCTGGCGGAGTGCGCGCTCCACAATCTTGCGCATCACCGAGGAATCGTCAACGATCAATGTTCGAACCTCGCTCATGCCCCCACTCCTCTACTGTTGTGTGTATCGGCTCTTCCACGCAGCCCTTTAGGGAGTCTTTATCATGATTGTTTTTTCGC
Source organism: uncultured Acidobacteriaceae bacterium (assembly GCA_963716385.1). GTDB lineage: Bacteria > Acidobacteriota > Terriglobia > Terriglobales > Acidobacteriaceae > Telmatobacter. The sequence continues at coordinate 2,395,667 of OY970305.1, read as the reverse complement.
ACCGCATTGTGGCTTGCGCGCACGCTACTGCCCGCCGATCGAGCAGACCAGGTCAAGCACCGAGTCAACTTCGGGCAGCGGCCCATGCTGCGGCCGCAGCCACATCCGCAGCCACAGGCAGTCATGCACACGAACCAGGCGAGAAGCGATCGGACGCGCCCGCTCCATCGATCGTGCCAGTGCGTGGGCGGCGGCGGACTCGCTGACGGCTTCGACCAGTTCCACGGACGGAAACCGGGCGTCGAGCATCCGCGCATGCGCTGGCCGGAACAGGGATCCCTGCACGATTCCGCTTTCGACGCGCAGGCTGGTCATCCGTTCAATTGCCAGCGCCAGCACCGGGTCAAGACATTCCTCAAAGCCCAGGTATAAAAGCCGGCCGGCGGCCACACGCAGGGGCAGTGCCCCAAAGGCGTCCACGAACAGGCGTGGCATCACGGTGGTGAGCGAGGCGGCATCATGAACCTCCAGGGGCAGCACCGGACAGCTCCATTGCAGGCCCAGAGCCCTGGTCACCATCTGCTCACTGACGGCGCGCTGCCGCACCAGCCAGTGACCCAGGCGGCCTGCTCCTGCCGCTTTCTGGGCTTCGAGCGCCTTGCGCAGCTGGCTCTGTGCAATCCAACCCTGTTTCAGCATGACGAGGCCCAGGGGGATACGATGACGATGACTCTCCCGTGCGCTCCCCCGTCCGTCGAGCTCGCGGCGCACCGCGGCCAGCATCCGTGCGGCGGTACATGCAGCTGAGCAGTTCCACCCACCTTCAAACACCGGCGCAGAGCGGCTCCGCCACAGGTGCAGCCAGCCGGAGCTGCAGCCCGGATTGGCGCAGGTTTTGAACATCCCGGGCCGCGGACGGGTGCCCCACTCCGTCGTTTCGTCCGCGCCAGCCTCACCCCGGGCTGCGCGCATCGCGGCCCGCCCCAAGGGTTCATCGTGTTCGATTTCGCGGGGCCTGTGGTTTAGAAGAGGCATCGTATACTCTCCAGGCGCTTCCGCGGCTCGGCCACCTCGGAGATGCGCAGCCCGAAGTTTCCGTTGATCAGCACGACCTCTCCCCGGGCCACGATCTTGTCGCCCACGATCAGGTCCACCGGAGCGGCTACATGACGGTCCAGCTCCACTACATCGCCCGGCCCCAGATCAAGAATGTCGCCCAACGGCATCTCCCGGCAGCCAAACCGCAACGCCGCTTCCAGCTCCACATCAAGCAGCAGTTCAATGCCCGGGCTGATGCCCGCAGGTGGCAACGGCGCCGGAGGCGTGGCCGCCCGGGATGGAGGAGGAGCCTGCGGGGAGGCCGCGGCGGGAGTGGCACTCGCCGCGGCAGCAGCCTCGCGCACCTCATCCCGCACCAGAACAATCCAGACGCGATCGGCTGACTTTAACTGGAAGGCGCGGGAGACCTGACTCTCTCCGCCGGTCTCTTCGAACTTTTCAACGCGGCACTTCTTGCCCGTCTTGGCCAGCAGGTCGCCCGCGGCCGCATCGGCCACCTCGCGCAACAGTTCGGCCCAACCCGCTTTCTGGTCCGATCCCTCGCCTACCAGCTGGGCATCCAGAAGCGCAGGGTCAAGGATCACGGAAAAGCGGCCTTCCACATCTCCGGAGACGGTGGCCGCAAAGCCGAAGGCCCCCGCCGCAATAGGTTTGGGAAGCGACTCGTCCAGCGCGGGCTCGCCGGCCAGAGCCTGAGAAAACAACGCCGTTGCGACCGTAGTCCAGCAATCGAGATAGGTCATCATGCGTCCGCTCCTTGCGCCGGGCTTTCCATGCGGGCGGCGCGATGAACTCCTTGGCGAATAGCCTGCGCCTGGGAGAACCGCTGACCTCCCACGCGCCACTCGGGCTGGGTGTTCGCAGACTGCTCAAGATGAAGAATGGTTCCGGGCTCCAGGGTTTCGATGGAGCTTGCGGGCAGACGCACCGGGGGCAGCTGCAGGGAACCGCCGAAGCGGATCCTCCTGACCGCGGCCTCCATGCGGGCCCGGGTCTCGGGAGCGTGACGCCGCCGCCGGCCCCGGTCGGAGGTCAGCCGGCGCAGGACTGTGTTCGACACCACAGCCGGAAAGGCCAGATTGAGCAACCCGGAGCTGTACGGCATGCGGATTTCGAAGCTGAGGCAAAGCGTCTTTTCGTTGACCGACATGATGCGGGCCACCTGGGTCTGCATCTGGCGGCGCTCGAAGTTGAAGCTCAAGCCCACCGGCTGCCAGGCCGCGGTAAGCTCCCGGCAGATGATTTCGACCACGCTGGCCATGATCGCTTCCTCGATGTCAGTCACCTCGCGCAGCGGCCCTTCCTTGCCTTCGCCGCCCAGCAGCAGATCGATGATGGGCGGAGCCAGCGCCAGATCCAACTGCAGCACCGAAAGCGCTCCCAGCGGTTCCAGACGAACGGACGATACATAGCTGACCTCGGGAATGCGCAGCAGAAAATCATTGAAAGGAATTTGTTCGGCCGAGACCAGGTTGACCTGGAACCGGGTTCGCAGCCAGGCGGCCAGATTGTGGGTCAGGTTGCGGGCGAACAGGTCATTGAGCATCGTGATGGCGCGCAACTGCTCGGTCGAGATTTGCCCCGCCGAGGAGAAGTCATACGGCACCACGCGGACGCGCGCCTCAGAGCGCGCTGCCTCGGGCGTCGAGGCCCCTACCAACTGGAAGAGGGCATCAATTTCGTCTTGCTTGAGTATCTTTTCCATCAACAGTCACTCCCCCGTGTCGGTTCTCTCACATCTTCCCTTCGTTCCATGTCCATGCGGCCGGGCCCGACCGCACTCCCTCCGGTTTAGCGGCGCAATGGCTCCGCCCGCCGGCGCGCTGTCTTCGGCCCGAATCCGCCTCCGGCAGCCAGATCCTTCAGCGCTACGCGCAGATGCACCACCGCCGAGGCATGCACTTGCGAGACCCGCGACTCGACAACTCCCAGCGCCAGTCCGATCTCCCGCATCGTCATCTCCTCGTAGTAATAGAGCGTCATGACCAGCCTCTCCCGTTCGGGCAGATGTGAGATGGCGTCGGTCAGCCGCTCCTCAAGCTCGCCCCGCAGGCAGCAAAAGAGCGGATCCTCGTCGGGCCGGCCCGGCACATAGGCCAGTTCCTCCTCGCCCGAATCCTCGTTGCGCTCGACGTGCAGGGTGCCAATCTCCAGACCCTTCAGGTCGCCCAGCAGTTGCTGATACTCGTCGAGGCCCAGTTCCAGCTCTGCGGCAACCTCCGCCTCGCCCGGAGGCCTTCCCATCCGCGCCGTCACCACGCGAATGGCTTCCTCGACCGCACGCCCCTTGCGGCGCAACTCGCGCGGGCTCCAGTCGAGCGTGCGCAGGCTGTCTAGGATTGCGCCCCGGATGCGGAACTGCGCATAGCTGCGAAATTGAACCTTCTTGGTCGGATCAAACTTGGCAAAGGCGTCCATCAGGCCCACTACGCCGGCTGAGACGAGATCTTCGATGTCCACATGCTGCGGGAGCCGTTCATGGATGCGGCGAGCGAGAAAGCGCACAATCGGCAGGTGCTCGAGCAGCACCCGCTCCTGTTCGCCGCTCAGCATCTGCCCCCCGGCCCCTGTGGGCGGATATCCGTCCCCGATCACACCGCGGCGCCGCACCACCTGATTTCGCGCCGTTCCCATTGACTCCATCCCCATCCCAACCTCCCCCTTCAATCAAGCCAAGCTTTCAATTGCAACTGCGCCCCCCCACACGGGCGATCCCTGCTCAACGGACAGTACCCACCGGCCGCAGGCGAATCTCGGGTGGAATCTCTCCGGCGGCCACCACCGCCAATCGGGGCAAAATCGGCTCCAGCCAGCGCTTTACGTGATACCGGGCTGGACTTGGACAAAGAAGCACGGGAAGGGCCGCAGCCGAGGAAGTCCCAATGAGTTGTCTCAAAGAATCGGCCAGCCGCCGCACCACCGGCGTTCCCGGCGTTGCCGCGGCCGAGATGAGCCTTTGTCCTGTCTCCGGAGAAAGAGTGGAGAGAATCTCCTCCTCGATGGTCGGGTCCAGCAGCAGAATGGGCAGCTGTCCGTCGCCGTCGAGCAGGGGCTGGACCAGCCGCCGTCCCAGTGCCTGGCGTGCAGCTTCCACCAGGGCCACCAGGCTCTTGTTCCCCGGCGCGGTTTCGAGCAGGGCCTCAAGAATGGCGGCCAGGTCGCGGATCGAGACCCGTTCGCGCAAAAGTTGCTCCAGCACTCGCCCTACTTCACCCAGGCTGAGCAGTTTGGGAACCAGTTCCTCGACAAGTTTCGGATGACTCTCGTTGAGCGCATCCATCAGGCGCTTGATCTCCGCCCGGCCCAGCAGCTCATTGGCATGGCGGCGGATCCGTTCGCCCAAATGGGTGGTGATGACCGTGACCGCATCCACCACCGAATAGCCGGACGCGATGGCCTGATCTTCGAGCGCTGGAGCGATCCAGACCGCGGGCACTCCGAAGGCCGGCTCACGCGCCTCGCGCCCGGGCAGCGGCCGCCGGTTGGGATCGCCGGAGACGGCCAGCAGCTGCGTCCCCTCGGTCTGCCAGCGCGCAATCTCCAGCCCCCGCAGAGAGAAGAGGTACTCCCGCGGCTTCAGCCGCAGGTTGTCTGAAATATGCACCGGGGGCACCAGAAAGCCCATCTCAGCCGAGAGATGACGGCGCAGCGCGCGTACGCGGTTGAGAAGCTGCCCGCCCTGCTTTTCATCCACCAGCGGGATCAACTGGAACCCGATCTCGAGGGTCAGGTCTTCGAGGCGCAACAGTCCCGCCAGATCGGAGCCCTGCGCCTGCTCGGCCTTCTTCTTCTCGCCTGGAGCGGTCTCTACCGGCGCGGCCGCCGCAGCAGCCGCGGCGACGCTCCGCGCGCCCCAGAACAGTCCTCCCGCCACGAGGAGAAAAGCGATCTTTGGTATCCCTGGAATCAAGCACATGGCTGCCGAAACCAGGCTGGCCATGTAGAGCGTGGCCGGCTTGGCCAGCAGTTGCTGGCGGATCTCCCCGCCCAGCATGCCGGCCGAGTTGGCGCGGGTCAGAGTAATGCCGCCGGCGACCGAGACCAGCAAGGACGGGATCAGCGTTACCAGGCCGTCGCCTACCGTAAGCACGGTGTACGTGCGCACGGCGTCGCTGAGGTCAACACCCTGCTGCAGGGTCCCGATCAGAAGGCCCGCAATGATATTGATCGCGGTGATCAGGATGGTGGCCATCGAGTCCCGCTGATTGAAGCGCGCCGCGCCGTCCATGGCGCCGTAGAACTCCGCCTCACGGGCGATCGCCTGACGCCGGCGGCGCGCCTCGACTTCGTCGATCAGCCCCGCGTTCATGTCGGCGTCGATGGCCATCTGCTTGCCTGGCAGAGCGTCCAGGGTAAAGCGCGCGGTGACCTCTGCGGTCCGGACGGCGCCATGCGAGACGACCAGGAACTGAATGGCAATCAGGGCCAGAAAAAGCACGAAGCCGACCACATAATTGCCGCCCACCACAAACTGCCCGAAGGCTTCGATGACTTTTCCGGCGGCGGCAGTGCCCTCCGAGCCGTGCAGCAGAATGCGGCGGCTGGAGGCAATGTTCAGTGCCAGGCGGAACAGTGTCAGCAGAAGCAGCAGAGTGGGAAAGACGCTCAGCTCGACGGCGCGGCGAATCTGCACGGCGGACAGGAAGACAATGATCGACGCGGCCATCGAGATCGCCAGCAGGAAATCCAGGCCGGCGGCGGGCAGAGGCACCAGCATGACGAAGATCACGCTGATGGCGCCAAGGGGCAGCACGTATTCGCGCAGCCGGTGCAGGATGGACCGAGGGCCCAGCGTAGTGGCGGGCAGGGCGGTTGCGCTCATTGCGGGCCTCCTTCAGAAGGTCGGGTGTCGAACGGCGGAATGACGGCCTGCAAATTGGTGCTTTGGCTAGCCGCACCAGCCTGAGTATGGGCGCGGCTGGCGGCCTCGCGGGCGCGGCGCTCGCGCAGTTCGCCCTCCACGCGCTGGCGGTATAGATAGGCCAGGATGGCGGCCACGGCGGCGTAAAGATCAACCGGAATCGCCTGCCCCACCTCGACCGAGCGATAGAGCGAGCGGGCCAGCGGTGGATTCTCGATGATCGGCACCCCCGCCCAGCGCGCCTCCGCCTTGATCTCCTCGGCCAGCAGATTCCGTCCCTTGGCCAGCACTTTGGGCGCATCCATGGTGCCGAAGTCGAAGCCCAGGGCCACGGCGTAATGAGTGGGATTGGTCAGCACCACGGCCGCCCGCGAAACGTCAGCCTTCACCCGGCGGCGGCGCATCTGGCGCTGCAAGTTGCGGATGCGGCTGCGCGTCTGGGGGCTGCCCTCGGTCGATTTCATCTCCTCGCGCAGATCCTCGCGGCTCATCTTCAGGCGTGATTCGCGGCTACGCCATTCGACCACGTAATCGACCGCGGCCCAGCCAAAGAGCAGCCAGGCGGCGGCCAGCAGGAGGCTGTACACATCGGAGCCCAGCAATTCAAGCCGGGCGGTTGAAAATGGGGGCACCGTGAACTGGCGGGCAATGCGCTGCACGGCAAAGACAGCCAGCAGGCTGGCCGGAATCAGCGACTTGCCCAGCCGGGCCGCGGCGCGCAGTGAGAACAGGTTTTTGATATTGCTGATCGGGTTGACGCGGTCCAGCTTGAAGGCCACTGCCTCGGCGTAAAAGCTGACTCCGCCGGTTTGAAGGATTCCGACGCTCAGAACGGCCGCGGCCACTGCCGCCATCACGATGCCGACCGGCTCCAGGATGGCGATCGAAAGCCGGCGTACGGCAAACAGCGTCGGTTGCAGCTCGGAAGGTTCCCAATGCGCCGCAGAACCGAGGTCTAGAAATGCGGAAAAACCGGTCCGCCAGGCCTCCACCGCCCTGCCGCCCAGCACTCCCAGGGTCATGACCCCGGCCAGCGTGCCGGCCGCGGCGGAAAGCTCGCGGCTGTGCAGCAGGTCGCCTTCCTTGCGTGCCTGCTCGCGGCGATGCTGCGTTGCCTGTTCAGTGCGCTCTCCCGGCATTGCCTAGCCCCCCATCCCGGTTGCAGGTCCGGCGATCAGGCGCTGGGCAAGATCCAGCAATCCGCCGAAGCGCGCCTCGATAAAGCGCGGCCACAGGGCCAGCGAGCCGGTCAGGATGGCGAAACCGGTCAGGGTTTTCAAGGGCACGGTCAGTGACATCACCGGCAGCTGCGGGCTCAGCTTGCCCATCAGGGCGACCGCCAACTCGACCAGCATGGTGGCGGCCAGCACCGGCGCGGCCAGCTCCAAGGCCGCCAGAAAGATGCCCCCGGCGGCGCGGATGATGGCCGCAGTGGTCACCGGCGCCATCGCGTAGCTGCCCAGCGGAACCACGCGGAAGCTGCGCACCATGGAAGCCAATAGAATGCGGTCAAGGCCCGCCGCCAACACCACCAGCGTCCCCATCAGTTGGAACAGCTCTCCCATCAGGGGCGTCTGAATCGCCGAGGCAGGGTCCAGAAGATTAACCAGCGAGAAGCTGAGCTGCAAGCCGACGATCTGGCCGGCAAACATGAGCATCTCGTTCAGCAGGGCAAGCGTCAGACCGTAGACCAGACCGACGGCCAACTCGCCCAGCAGGGCGGAGAAGGTGATGTCGGCGTGGGCGCTGGGCAGCGCGGCCACCAGCGGGGCCAGCAGGTAGGCGACGGCCAAGGCAAACACCGCCTTGGCGCGCACCGGCAGCGCGGACGAAGAGAAGAAAGGGGCAAAGACCACCATTCCACTCACCCGCACCAGGGCCAGGGTCATTGCGCTCAGAAAATGGCTCCACTCCGGCATCGGCCTTCCTTGTCAGCTCTCTAACCCAGGTAACGGTGCAGATCGGTGAACAGCAGCCGGGTATAGGTCGCCATCCGGGTCAGGAACCAGGGCATCCCGACCAGCAGGATCATGGCCACCGCAAGCAGCCTCGGAACCGTGGTCAGCGACTGTTCCTGCAGGCTCGTCAGGGTTTGAAACAGGCTCAACACAAAGCTCAGAAGAGCCGCGGCGATCAGCACAGGTGCGGCCACAATCATGGATTCCTTCATCAGCTGGCGCAACAGTTCGGCAACCATATCCGGCGTCATCGGTCATTCCCTCAAAAGCTCTTCATCAGCGAACCGGCCAGCAGGTTCCAGCCGTCCACCATCACAAACAGCAGAATCTTCAGCGGCGTTGACACCACCACCGGCGGCAGCTGGAACATGCCGATCGAGGTCGTGATGGCCGCCGTGACCATGTCGATCAGCAGGAACGGGAGAAACAGCACCGCGCCGATGGCAAAGCCAGCCTTCAGCTCGGAAAGGATGTAGGCCGGAACCACCACCCGCATGGGCAGGTCGGCGGGCCTGTCGGGGCGCGGAACCTGTCCCGCGGCGGTAAACAGGGCCAGGTCCTTCTCCCGCGCATAGCGCAGCATGAAAAGCTTCACCGGCTGGGCGCCGCGGTCAATCGCATCGAGGCCGGTGATCTGACCGGCGCGGTAAGGCTCCACCGCCTGCTGGTCCACCTGGTTGAGCACTGGAGTCATGAGAAACCAGGTCATCATCAATGCCAGTCCCAGAAGGGTCGGGTTGGAGGGTGCGGTCTGGGTGCCCAGCGCCTGACGGAGAAAGTGGAAGACCACCAGGAGCCGCACCATGGGCGTCATGCACATCAGGATCGCGGGCAGCAGAGTGACCAGCGTCAGGACAAAGACAATCGTCCAGGGGGTCGAATCCGACGGATGAAGGCGTGTATTCAGGTCGGGCAACAAGGGCACGGTTGCGGCCGATGCTGCCCGCGCCGCGGCCCACATGACTACCATGAAACCCTCCGGGCGGTGTTCGCGGGCCGGGAACGGCCTGCCTGCCGGGTCGGCAATTGCTGCCCGTCGAGGGTAAAGAAAGCGGGTGCGCCCTCTGGCGAAGTGGCGACCAGGAGCTTGCGGCCTTCAGCCTCCACCAGGGCCAGCGACTGCCTGGGCGCGAGCGTGATGCGCTCGAGCAGCGCCAACCGCGGCTGTGCGCGAGGGCCGCGCCGCAGCCGTTCGAGAAGCCAAACCGCCAGCCCCCCTGCCGACTGCCCCCCCACCGAATTGTTTTGTTCCCCTGCCCGCTTCATTTCTCCCGGCCCTTTCGCGCTCCTCTGGATGTACTCACGTCCAACCATCAAGCCAGCCGGGTTATTCTCACCGCCAGCTTGGCTTCGGCCACCTCAAACTCGCTCCAGGCCAATTGCACCTGGCCCGCGGACAAAGGCATGTCTTCTCCATGTCCCCATTGGGTTTCGATTACCTGCCCCGGTTCGAGAGCCAGCAGGTTACGCACGCGAAACTCAGGCACTGGAATGGCTACTTCGAGCTCAACCGGCAACCGCGCCGCCTGCGGGCTGAAAGTGGGAATCTCATGATTCACTGTGTGCGGTGAAGGAATAAGCGTCTCTTCACTCGCAGTCTCTGCAGCTTCAACTGCTTCGGGACCGCGAATCAGGTTCGTCGTCTGCACCGGCAATGGATGCGTAGTCGCCATCTGCCCGGAAAGGTTGCATCAAAAGGACCAGACTGAAGGGTGAAAGATTGGACTGGACTAATAATTGCGACGCGGCGGCTTGCCCCTCCCCGCGGTTACCGCCGATTCACTTCGCTGCTACACTAAAATAGGGATTGCTGAAGCGGTGCTTCGCGGGCTTCAAAGACCCGGACGCAGCCCTGAATCGAGGTCGATACAATGCCAGAAACGAATGGAAATATGGGTCTTGTGAGCACCAGTCTGCGCCTGAAAGTTGGTCTGGCGGAGATGCTGAAGGGCGGCGTCATCATGGACGTGATGAACGTGGAGCAGGCCCGCATCGCCGAGGAGGCCGGCGCCACCTCCGTCATGGCGCTGGAGCGCGTGCCAGCCATGATCCGCGCCGAGGGTGGCGTCGCTCGCATGGCCAAACCCGGTCTCATCAAGCAGATTATTCAAGCCGTCTCCATCCCGGTGATGGCCAAGGCCCGCATCGGCCATTTTGCCGAAGCGCAGATCCTGCAGGAATTGGGCGTCGACTTCATCGATGAGAGCGAAGTTCTGACCCCCGCAGACGAGGCGCACCACATCGACAAGCATGCCTTCACCACGCCTTTCGTCTGCGGCGCGCGCAATCTGGGCGAGGCCCTGCGGCGCATCGCCGAAGGCGCGGCCATGATCCGCACCAAGGGCGAGGCGGGCACCGGCGACGTGGTCCACGCCGTGCGGCACATGCGCCAGATCATCCGCGAGATGCGGGCGCTGACCGTTCTGAGCGAGCAGGAACTTTATGCGGCGGCCAAGGAGCACCAGGCCCCCTATGAGCTGATTCGCATGGTGGCCCAGGCCGGCAAGCTGCCGGTGCCCAACTTCTCCGCGGGCGGCATCGCCACCCCCGCCGACGCGGCCCTGATGATGCAGCTCGGCGCAGAGGCCATCTTTGTGGGTTCAGGCATCTTCATGAAGGAACGCGCCACCCCGCTGGACGTGGAGAACGATCCCAAGGAGCGCGCAGAAGCTGTTTCCCGCGCCAAAGCCATCGTGGCCGCGACCACCCATTTCAACGACCCCAAGATTCTCGCCGAGGTCTCCGAGCAGGTCACTGGAACCATGAAGGGCCTGGCAGCCGCCGGCCTCGACGAATCGCAGCTTTTGCAGACGCGAGGCTGGTAACCACCTGCGGCGGGGCCAACCACCTGCGGTGGGGCCAACTGCTCGCTATTCGCTCGCACGAGCTTCCTTGCTTCTCATCCTTGCGCTGTACAGAGCGCAAGGATGGGGCACCCGGCCACCTGCAGCGGGGCTCACCTATTTCGCGAGTGGGCGCTTTTGGCGGCGCCTGAGTGTGCAGGTTTAGTTGTCGGAGTTTGACCGAATCATGCTCATTGAGATTCCCAAGCAGGTGCGTACCGCAGCGATCGCTTCGATTCAACGCTACTTTGAAGAAAACATGCCGGAGCCCATTGGCGATCTGCCGGCGGGCCTTCTGCTCAATTATTTCATCGAAGAAATCGGACCGACGATATACAACCAGGCCATCGCCGACGCGCAGACACGCATGCAGCAACGCGTCTCCGACCTGAACGGAGAGCTCTTTGCCGATGAATTTCAATACTGGCCCAAAATAGACGGCAAGCGGAAGAATCGCCGCTAGACGGTTGAAGGAGAACAGGATTGACGGTTAAAGGCAAGCCCTTGCGCATCGGGATATTGGCCATACAGGGTGACTACGCGGCTCACGCGGAGGCGCTGGCTGACTGTGGCGCGGTGCCGGTAGAAGTGCGCAAGCGGGAGGAGTTGGCGGGCCTGGACGGGCTGATTCTGCCCGGCGGCGAATCGACTACCATCCTCAAGTTTTTGGAGAAGCACCACTTCTTTGCCGCGCTCAAGGAGTACTGCGGCAACCACCCCGTTTTTGGCACCTGCGCGGGCGCCATCCTGCTGGCGCGCGAGGTGCGCAGTCCGGCGCAACGCAGTCTGGGCGTACTGGACGCCGTGGTCGAGCGCAACGCCTACGGCCGCCAGATCGACTCCGCCATTCTGACCGCCGAGACTTCCCTTCCCGGCGGACCGTTGGAGATGGTCTTCATCCGCGCCCCGCGCATCGTGTCTACCGGCGAAGGCGTGGAAGTGCTGGCCCGGCGGGACGGCTTTCCCGCGCTGGTGCGGCAGGGCAGCATCATGGCCGCCACATTTCATCCCGAACTCTCGGCTGACCGGCGGGTCCATCAGGCGTTTGTCGAGGCAGTGGCCACTGCGGTTCGAAAATGAGAGCCTGCTCATAATCAGTTCACTTCGGTTCTCGCCTTACACCCCTATTCCCGCCCTGCGCTCGCATTCAGCCTCATCCCTTCAAATTCACGTGCGTCCAATGCAAAGTGAGAGTAATCTCTTTTTCACTGAGGCTTCCTATGCCCTCCACCTTCACGCACTCCCCGGCGGAAACGGAACGGAAAGAGCCGGGAATCGGCGGCAAGCCCCCGCTCGACCGGCGTCCGACAGGCGGTGGCGGCGGTGGTGGAGATGACGACTGGAGCCGTGAGCGCGGGGGGCCGCGGGAACTGCTCCACCGTATTCGCTTTCTAGTTTTTTTTGGCCTTGCGGGCGACATGATGTTTTTTGCCATGCTGGTGCTGCTGTTCTTTGCGCGCCAGGCAGGCACCTACATGGACCCTCGCACCCACGAGCAGATCGGCGATTGGCATCCGGTCATTCTCCCGCCCATTCTTTACCTCAACACCGCGGTGCTGCTGCTGAGCAGCCTGACCATGGAGTTCGCGCGGCACAACATCTTTCGAGAGATCGACGTGCTGGAGGAGTGGCTCGGCCTGGGCCGGCCGGCTCTGCATCGCACCTTGCCCTGGTTGGGCGCCACGCTCGCGCTGGGCTCACTGTTTCTCGCCGGACAGTGGACGGCATGGGAGCAGCTGACGGCGCAAGGATTTGCTTTTGACCGTTGGTCAACCCCGGCGAGCTATTTCTTTTATGTCATCACTGGGCTGCACGCTGCGCACCTGATTCTAGGTCTGCTGGCGCTGCTCGCCTGCCTGTGCGCAATCGGCCTTCTGAGGCGTGTGGAGTTGCGCCAGATTGCCGTGGATGCGACGGCGTGGTACTGGCACGCGATGAGCTTGACATGGCTGGTTCTGCTGACGGTGCTGGCCCTTGGGCAATGAGGAGCACGGCTCTCCATCCACGGGTGCGAGGCGGAAGGAAACGGGCCTTCAGTGTGCCGGTGGATTCGCCTTGGGCACGGAAGCCACTTTGCGTGCGTTCTTCCGCCGGGGCACGGCAAGCGTGAACTGGTCCTTTGCTTCGACGCCGAGATCGGCTGCGTTCGGATCCTTTATCTTCCACATCACGGCGTGCAACTGGCGGTTGCGAACGTCGATGGTGAGGTAGTGATAGACCGGAAAGCCCGGGTCCTTGTAGAGGTCTGCAGAACCACGAAAAATCAGCGGATAGGGCACGGCCCCGCCCCCGCCGGAAATCACGTACTCCACACCCTTTCGCTCAAACCGCTCATAGTTGTGAATGTGGCCATTGAAGACGATCACCCGGGCATGAATCTTGGCGCTGCGGGCATCAAGAATGCCGCGGAGTTCCAAAGCCCCCTTGTCGGGCAGACCAGCAAACAAGCGGGACTGCTCATCAGCCACCCACGGTATGTGATAGAGGATGAAGAGAAACTGCACCTGGTTGGGCAGATGGCCCAGTTGAGCGGCAAACCATTGGGCTTGCCCGCCGCTTTCGCGTGGCCCCAAGGTGCAATCCAGAGAGATCACTTCCACGTCGCCCAACAGCGCAGAATAGTACCGGCGGCCGGCGATTTCCGGAAAGTTCTGTAAATAGTTGGCGATGCCCTGCTTGGCGCCCCCATATATCTCGTGATTGCCGGTTGCGGGCAGAACCAAAATCTGATTTGTGCGCCACGCCGCAGTTTCTTCTCGAAAATCCTGCCAGTCGGCGACCTTTGCCCCGGTGTAAGGCGTATCGCCGGTGAGCAGCAGCACCGCCGGGTGTTCCCCGGCCACACGCTCCGCCAGCCACTTGCGGATACGGGGGTCTGTGCCATCGGTGACGGCCGGATTGGTGAATCGCGTATCCCCATAAGCCACAAAGCGTATGGAACTACCGGGGAAAAACTGAGAAAACGTGAATGTCGGGTTGGGATCAGGAGGAACGGAGGCAGTCAAGCCCGCACCGCAGAGCGGTGCACGGCTCAATGAAAACAGGATGAGAACCCACAACTTGTGCCTGAAAAGATTGCTCAACGGGGAACGGTCCACCGCCTCAGAATACCACCCGAGCCCAGCATGAATGGCCGGTGCCGGCATCGACCCAGACCACCCAATAAACGCACCTGGCGGGTCAGTCTGCGCGCGCGTGCAGGAACGAACGCCAACGCTCCCCGAAGGTAGGCACCTCAGGGCATGCGAAGTAGATTTGACGATTGAGCGCCATCAGCACCTGCACAGCCTTCAACTGTGGGTCGTTTGCCGAAAGTGAAGACCCCTCGTAGACATACTCGTCGGCAAGATACTCGATGGCGTGGCCGAGGATTTCAAGGGCACGGCCCGCTTCATGGCTGATGCGGCGGCGGCGGTTAGTATGTACACCAGCAGCAGACGACTCCGGCGCGGCAACCGCGAGCGAAAAACCTGTAGTTGAAGCAGCCATGTTGGATATCCTCACCCACTCTTTCGGCATTCACAACGTTCTTCATGAGGTGACGGACGTACCGTGTTTCAGTTCAGGACACTGCAGTATGCGGTGCGATTTTCAGGAAATGATGTGATGTATCTCACTGGTGGTCACCGCCCATTCAGCTTATATAGATACAAAGTGAGGAGGAATTCGTCTCGTACCTTCGCCGCTCCGGTTCGGCCGGGCAGGGGGGAATACTTCTGCTCGAGGCAACTGTTTGCCCTGCGCAAGCCGCCGAAGCGCTCTCGATCGGTCGCCTTGACGGGATGAGGTCGAAAAACTAATCTCAAACCAGCGGCCGGCTGAATTGGAGTGTGTCCAATGTGCCCGGCGCAACTCATGCGGAGTTTTTTCCGGACAGGGCTGCAATGATTCCCTATGACTGGCAATACCTTCCACTGTTGATGCAAATCGTTGTTGCCTTTGGACTTGCGGCCTTTATGGTGGTGGCCTCAAGGTTTATCGGGCGGCATCGAGATACGGCCGTCAAGCTGGCGGCCTACGAGTGCGGCATCGAGGCCGTGGGCGACGCTCGCGGACGCTTCAGCGTCCGGTTTTATATGGTCGCCATGCTGTTTATTCTGTTCGACGTGGAAGCGGTCTTCATGATGCCCTGGGCGGTCATCTATCGCAAATTGCCGGCGATTACCGGCAAACCCCTCTTCGGCTTTTGGGAGATGGCCGTTTATCTTGGGTTTGTGGCCGTGGGGCTCTATTACGTCGTGCGCAAAGGCCTCCTGAACTGGAGCCGGGATAAGGCGGACCTCTAGTGAGTGAGGCAAACAAGACCACGCTGCCCGACAAGACTGCCGTTCTGGAAGGTGTTCCGGAGCATCCGGCATTGAGGGCGATTTTGGCCTGGAACCCTGAGGCACTGGCGGACGCAAAGCTGGACCGGGGCGAGTTGACCCTGACCATTGCCGCAGAATTGATTCGAGCCGCGGCGGCCACCGTGCAGGCGGCCGGCTACAACTTCTTAGAGGACATGACCGCGGTTGACTGGTTTCCCCTGGCGCCGCGCTTCCAGTTGAGCTACCACATCCTGTCGCACAAATACAAAGAGCACATACGGCTTCGCGTGGTGTTGGACGAGGCAGAACCGGCGGTCGAGTCCATCACGCCAGTCTGGCCATCGGCCAACTATTACGAGCGTGAGGTTTTTGACCTGTTCGGCATCCGCTTCGAAGGCCACCCGAACCTGCGTCGCATCTTGATGCCGGACGACTGGGCCGGGCATCCATTGCGCAAGGACTACCCCGTGGAGGGATACCGTTAATGACTGAGGTTTCCGGCACGCCCATCCTCGAGATTCCTATAGCCGAAGGCGCCAAAGATCAGCACATGGTCTTGAACATGGGGCCGCAGCACCCCGCAACCCATGGCGTTCTTCGCCTTGTGGTGGAGATCGATGGCGAGATCATTGTCCGCATCTATCCCGAGATCGGCTACCTGCACACCGGTATCGAGAAGACCTGCGAGGCCAAGTTCTACCATCAGGTCGTGCCGCTGACCGACCGCGTCAATTACCTCGACCCGCTGTCCAATAATCTTTGTTATTCCCTGGCGGTCGAAAAGCTTATCGGTCTCGAGATACCCGAAAAGGCACAGTGGATGCGGGTCCTGCTGGCCGAGTTGAGTCGCCTCAATTCGCATCTGATCTGGCTTGGCACTCACGCCATGGACATTGGCGCTCTCACCGTCTTTCTCTATACGTTCCGGGAGCGCGAGGAAATTCTCAGGCTCTTTGAGGCTGTAGCAGGCCAGCGGATGATGACCAGCTACATTCGCATTGGCGGGCTTGCCATGGAACCGCCCCTGGACTTTCTCGATCGCGTGCAGGCATTCATCCGCACCTTGCCGGAAAAGATCGACGAGTATTCCAACCTGCTTACCGGCAATCCGATCTTCAAGAACCGGCTCAAGGGCGTGGGCCATCTGTCGGCCGCCGATGCCGTCGCGCTGGGTGTGACCGGCCCCCCGCTGCGCGCCTCGGGCGTGGACTTCGACCTGCGCCGTGATATGCCCTACTCCGGCTATGAGAAGTTTAAGTTCAAGGTTCCGGTCTCCACCGATTGCGATTGCTGGGCGCGATACGAAGTCAGATTGATCGAAATGCGCGAGAGCGTAAAGATCATCCAGCAGGCGCTGGACGGAATGCCCGAAGGGCCGGTCAAGGCCGACGCTCC
This sequence comes from uncultured Acidobacteriaceae bacterium, assembly GCA_963716385.1. Lineage (GTDB taxonomy): Bacteria > Acidobacteriota > Terriglobia > Terriglobales > Acidobacteriaceae > Telmatobacter. Next base: position 2,379,304 of record OY970305.1, on the reverse strand, counting down.
CAAGATCGTGCTCCCCGACCGCGAGAAGATGAAGACCCAGATGGAGGCTCTGATCCATCACTTCAAGATCGTGACCGAAGGCTTTGCGGTGCCGGCCGGCGAGGTCTACCAGGGGATCGAAGCGGGCCACGGACAGACAGGCTACTACGTGGTCTCAGACGGCACCGCCAAGCCTTATCGTGTTCACATGCGTTATCCGTCGTTTCCCACGCTGCAGGCACTTGAAACCATGTGCAAGGGCCGCATGCTGGCCGATGTGGTGGCGGTGATCGGCTCCATCGACATTGTGCTGGGGGAGATTGATCGATAGAAGAACAGGGAACAGGGATCAGGGAACAGTATCCGTTGTTTGCTTCATGCTTTGTAACAGGGCACGACTTCAGTCGTGCCGAAAAAGGTAGCAGAATGATTCGGGCTTTAGCCCCTGAGGGAATGCGGGTTGGGACAAAATGAGCCGAACGGAAATCGCTCCAACGCAAACCCGGAACAGTTGTACGTCGAGCTGTGGGTCTCGCTCGCTTCCCTGCTCCGCAGCTACACCGCGGCGCACGGGTTGAACGGCGACCGGCAGGCCACGGTGGAGCTGGGCGAGGAACGGATTACGGTGCGCTGCGGCGATAGTTGGCTGGATCTGCGACGCAGCGGCGCGCAGGTGAGTTGGAAGCGCGAAGATGGACGGAGAGGCATGCTGGAATTGACTGAAGCCGGACAACTGCGATCGGGCGAAGGCGAGGATGAGATGGATATGGCGGCCGAAGCGTGGGCGCGGGAGTTGATGCGATGAGCGAGAACGAGGAGGGCCTGGAACGGATGTGGACGGATCTTGACTTCGATTACGACGCTTCGGCTGTCGAGTTGCCTTCCGGCGATAGACAGAGCCAAATCTACAAGGAGGGCATGTAATGAGTCTGTGGATTCTCGTCTGCGCTGTTGTCCTTGCCGCGTACCTAATCGCCCGCGCAATCGAATCTCTTTCACAAACGCTTAAGCCTTCCGGCAGTCTTTCCTCGGACCAACGCGCGTTGATGGACGAGCGCTTCATCGTTATCGCCCGCGCAATCGAATCTCTTTCACAAACGCTTAAGCCTTCCGGCAGTCTTTCCTCGGACCACCGCGCGTTGATGGACGAGCGCTTCATCGTTTCCCAGATCGCCACCACGCTGATCGCAGCGCAGTTCGGTAACCCGCTGTACACCGAGGGGATAAAATCGCTTTATGACGAACGGGAAACCATCTGTTATGACCGCATCAAAACGACACTCGGGGAAATAGATGCCGCCCCTGATGCCAAGCCCCAACTCGAAGCGGAACACAAGAACCTGGACGAGATACTCCGAAACGTCGATAGCACGGTTCACCAGAGCAGCGTATTCTTCGGCGGCCGGACCAAATTTGTGCAACTCGCTTGGGACATCTACCACGACGTATGCCTGACCCAGCGAGAGCAAACCAGAATCGAGTAGTCGAGAGGCATGGCCCTCGACTGCGTTTGGCGCGAAACGCCTCCACACCTACCTCAGATGACCGGAGTTTGGAGGGCATCGGAGTTGTGCAATGAGCGATGAAACCATGACCCTCTTTTCGCCTCAACTGGCGGCCCGGTTCGACGCGCTGGTGGAGAAGTACCCGCTGCGCCGCTCCGCGCTGGTTCCCATGCTGCTCTACGCGCAGGACGAGGTCGGCTATCTCTCCGACGCGGTCATCGCCGAAGTGGCCCAGCGCATCGGCATCACCGAACTCGATGTGCGCAACGTGGCCACCTACTACTCCATGCTGCGCTTCAAACCGGCGGGACGCTACAACGTGCAGGTCTGCACCAACATCAGCTGCATGCTGCGCGGGGCCTACGAGCTCTACGAGCGCTTCCAGGAGGAGCTGGGCATCGGACACAAGGGTGTGACGCCGGACGGGCTCTTCTCCCTGGAAGAGGTGGAGTGCATCGGCGCCTGCTGCTGGGCGCCGGCCATCCAGGTGAACTACGACTTCCTTGACGAACTGAACTCCGAAAGCGTGCCGGACATCCTGGCCGATTATCGCGCCAAGGCTGCGCCGAAAGGGACGGCCACTCATGCCTAGACTCGTCTCCCATCCCGATGAAGTGAAGATCGTGACCCGCCGCTTCGGCCAGGGAGCGGCCAACATCGACCGCTACCTTGAACTGGGCGGCTACGAGTCGGCGAAAAAATGCCTCGCGCAAGGACCGGATTGGATCATCACTGAGATGAAGGCCTCGAACCTGCGCGGGCGCGGCGGCGCGGGTTTCCCCACGGGCCTGAAGTGGTCGTTCGTTCCCAAGCAAAGCGCCAAGCCCAAGTACATCCTGGTAAATGGCGACGAGAGTGAGCCCGGCACCTGCAAGGACCACCTGATCTTTCTCCACGATCCCCACGCGGTGATCGAAGGCGCCATCATCGCGGGCCTTTCCGTCGGAGCCAAGCTCGGCTTCATTTATCTGCGCGGCGAATACCGCTATCTAATCGAGATCATGGAAAAGGCTGTGGCCGATGCCTATGCCAAGGGCTTTCTGGGAAAGAATATCTTCGGTTCCGATTCCGAGTTCCAGATCATTACGCACACCGGCGCGGGTGCCTACGAAGTGGGCGAGGAGTCGGCGCTGATGGAGTCGCTGGAAGGCAAGCGGGGCGTGCCGCGCATTCGGCCGCCCTTTCCTGCCGTGGTCGGCCTCTACGGCGGTCCCACCATCATCAACAACGCCGAGACCATCGCCAACGTGCCGCACGTGATTGCCATGGGTGGGGCGGCTTACGCCGAGGTGGGAACCCCGCGCAATGGCGGCACGCGCCTGTTCGGCCTCAGCGGCCACGTGGAAAGGCCCGGCGTGTACGAACTGCCCATGGGCTACAACCTCAAGAAGATGATTTATGAAGTCGGCGGCGGCGTGCGCGGCGGGCGCAAGCTGAAAGCGGTCGTCCCCGGCGGCTCATCGACGCCGGTGCTGTTGCCCGAAGAAATTGAGAACCTGGGCATGGACTTCGACCAGGTGGGCAAGGCCGGATCGATGCTCGGCTCTGGTGGTGTCGTGGTGATTGACGACCAGACCTGCATCGTCGAGTTCGCGCTTCGGACCATCAGCTTCTATCAGCACGAGAGCTGCGGCTGGTGCATCCCGTGCCGCGAAGGCACGGACTGGCTGAAGAAGTCGCTGACCCGCTTCCATGCCGGTTTTGGCACGGACAAGGATATTGACAACATCCAGTATCTGGCTGAAAACATGCTGGGCCGCACCTTCTGCCCGCTGGGCGATGCGGCGGCCATGCCCATGCTGGGCTTTGTGAAGAAATTTCGCAAGGAATTTGAAGATCACTTGAACGGCAAGCCTTGCCCGTTCGCACGGGAAGGCGTACCGCAGTTGACCGTGGTGTAGAGGAGCACAGCGTATGACAGGAGCCACTTTGGAGAAGACTGAAGTCATCTCAGTCAAGGATCACGCGCATTGGGATGAGTCTCTCGTCCAGCAGTTCATATGGGATGACCCTTCTGTGCTTGGGCTCGGCCCCCTCGTGCCTCGAGACAAAGAGCGCATCCAACCGCACAAAGGACGACTTGACCTCCTCCTACAGTCTGACGACGCGACCTCATGGTATGAAGTCGAGGTTCAATTAGGTGCGACTGATGAGTCGCACATTATCCGAACGATCGAATATTGGGACGTCGAGCGCAAACGCTACCCGGATCTCCAACACACGGCCGTCATTGTTGCCGAAGACATCACTAGCAGGTTCTTCAATGTCATCAATCTGTTCAACCAGGCAATCCCAATAGTCGCCCTGAAGATGTCTGCCGTAAAGATTGGAGATCGGATTGGATTGTTGTTTACAAAAGTGCTGGATTACGAACGAAAGGGTCTGGAGGCAACCGGAGAGACCACTCAGCAGGCCACAAGGGCAGATTGGGAGAAGTATGCTAGCGCCGAAGTGATGCAACTGGTCGACAAATTATTTGAGATCGCGAGAGAATTCGAACCCCGCGTCAAGCTCACCTTCAATCAGAGCTACATTACAGTGAACCTCGGGGACCCGCGCAGCATAGGGCTCTTCATGCACCCCCAGAAAAAACAACTGCGGTTAACGATTAGGATCCCACAATCGAATGCTGTGGACGCACTCTGCGAGGCTGAGGGAATTGACACTGAATTCAGCTCGTATTGGGGCGGCTATAAGCTCGCGATAAAACCAAGCGAATTTGAACGACACTCAGGTTTTTTCAAGAACCTAATAGGGCGCGTGTATAACGCAGGGCAAGGCGATGCGTAGAATCTCTGGGCATCTGTTGACGAGCGAGAGAATCGAAAGTAACTGGAGTATGGTTTAAGGACCCGAATGCCCGACGTAAACTTCACAGTCGATGGAAAGAAGCTCACCGCTCCCGCGGGGACGCTGCTGATCGAGGCTTGCCGCAAGGCCGGCATCGAGATTCCGGCGTTTTGTTACTACCCCGGACTCAGTTTGCAGGCGGCCTGCCGCATGTGCGTGGTGCGCCAGGAAAAAGTTCCCAAGCTGCAAACCGCTTGCACCACCACCGTGGCCGAGGGCCAGGTTTTCATTACCGAGTCCGAGGAGATTGCCCAGGCGCGCAAGTCCACCATCGAGTTGCTGCTGGGCAATCATCCGCTCGACTGCCCTGTCTGCGACGCCGGCGGCGAGTGCGAATTGCAGGACATGACCTTCAAGTACGGCGCCGGAGAGAGCCTCTACGCCGAGGCCAAACACCACCGCGAGGAGCAGCAGTGGTCGCCGGCAGTGTTCTATGACCGCCCCCGCTGCATTCTCTGCTACCGCTGCATTCGCATGTGCGGTGAAGGCATGGACGTGTGGGCGCTGGGCGTGCAGAACCGCGGCGTCAGTTCCGTGATTGCGCCCAACGGCGGCGACCAGTTGGACTGCGAACAGTGCGGCATGTGCATTGACGTGTGCCCGGTGGGCGCGCTGACCAGCGGTAGCTATCGCTACAAGACGCGGCCCTGGGAGATGAATCACGTCTCCACGGTTTGTACCCATTGCGCAGACGGCTGCAAGGTAACGCTGGGCGTGCGCCAATCGAACGACGGATCGGAGATTATCCGCGCCGACAATCGCGACAAGAGCGGCATCAACGGCGACTTTCTCTGCGCCAAGGGCCGCTTTGGATTCGACTTCGTGGAAAGCCCGGAACGTCTCAGCAAGCCGCTGGTGCGCAACGCCCAAGGCAAGCTGGAAGCAGCCACCTGGGAGCACGCGCTGCGTTTCGCCGCCGGCAAGCTGAAGGAAATCCGCGATAGCAGGGGCGGCGCGGCCATCGGCGTCATCGGCTCCAACCAGACCACGAACGAGGAGAACTACCTGCTGCAGAAATTTGCGCGCACGGTCCTCCAGACGAACAACATCGATCACGAACGCACAGCGGATTACGCTGCATTCGCACGCGCCCTCGCCAGCCATGAAGGCATGGCGGCCAGGCTCCAAGAAACGGCGACGGCCCCGGCCATCCTGCTCATTGGCGGCAATCCGACTGAAGAACATCCGCTGCTGGCCTGGAACCTGCGCACCAATGTGCGACTGAACAACGCGCGACTTTATGTGGCCAATGCAAAGCCGATCAAGTTGGAGAGGCAGGCCAAGGCTGTGCTGCGGCTTCCGCAGGACGGCTATTCCGCTCTCGCCGCGTATCTCGGCGGCAGCGATGCCGCAGTCGGCAATGCGGCTTTCCGCGATGCCGTGCTGGGCGAGGAGTCGCTCCTGATGATCCTTGGCCAGGAGTATCGTGGCGCGCAGCTTGAGGCGCTCGTCAAATGGGGTCTTCAGCGCGGCAATGTGCGCTTTGCCTTTCTGGGAGACCACGCCAACTCCCGCGGCGCGGCCGACATGGGCCTTCTGCCCGACCTCCTTCCGGGCTACATCCCGGTTAGTACGTCAGGTGCATTTGCCGCCGAGTATCCGGGGATGCCGACCATCCCGGGAAAGACACTGCCGGAGATGTTTGCGGCGGCAGCCAGCGGCAAACTCGGCGCGTTGCTTATCGTCTGCGCAAATCCTGTCGCGAAGCCGGAAATGGACGCTGCCGCACTTAAGAACGCTTTTGTCATCGTGCAGGACATCTTCCTCACCGAAACCGCGGCGCTTGCTGACGTGGTGTTTCCTGCTGCCAGTTTGTACGAGAAGACGGGCACCATCACCAACACATTCGGTGATGTGCAACTCGCCAGAAAAGCGGCCGACCGCGCGGGCGTGAAACCGGACTTCGAGATTCTTGTCCGTCTGGCCGGAGCCATGGGAGTGGACGTAAAGACGCTGGCGCCCTTTGGCAAAGGCGGCGTCACGGCCGACCTGGGGCAATCGCGCGGCGCGCAGGCCGGCGAAGCAGACCGCCATGCCGTGTGGCTGGCGGCCAATGGCCTGGAGCCGAAGCTGAGCCCGTTCGACCCGCTGGCGCTGCTGGACGAGATCGAACGCCTGGTTCCCGGCTACAAGTTGGACAGGCTGAATCTTTTCGGCGGCAACGACGTGCCCACCGAACCGGGGGCGACGCCGGGCTTTGTGCCGGTTTCTGCGCTGGCCGGGCCCGAGCTGGTGGCCCCGGCGCACGATGGACTTTTTACTTCCGGGACGCTGGGCCGTTACAGTCCCGCATTGAAAGAACTGGGCCGGCATCAGGCCCCCGCTCTGGCAGAGACGGCGGCGGATTGATGCGGAGTATGGCAAGAGAGGCTGAAAACTCGTGACGATTTTGCAGTTTTTTCTTTGGAGCTTGCTCAAAGTCATCGTGGTGACGGTGGTGATGCTGCTCGGCGTCGCCTACACCGTGCTGCTGGAGCGCAAGCTGGTGGGGCGTATCCAGAACCGCTGGGGGCCCAACCGTGTTGGCCCGTTCGGCCTGCTTCAGCCGCTGGTGGACGGGGCAAAGTCCTTTCTTAAAGAAGACATTATCCCCACCGGCGTCAACCGGCCCCTCTACCTGCTTGCGCCCATCCTCGCCTTGAGTTGCGCCCTCATCTCGATTGGCGTTGTTCCTTTCGGCGCGCCCAGTGTCACCGGTCCAGGCGGGTTTCATCTCTTTGCAATCTCTGATGTGAACATTGGCTTGCTCGTCATTCTGGGAATCACCTCGATCGGGGTCTACGGCATTGCCCTCGCCGGATGGTCGTCGAACAACAAGTATTCCCTGCTCGGCTCGCTGCGTGCCTCGGCGCAGTTGATCAGCTACGAACTGGCGCTGGGGCTTTCGCTGGTGGGCGTGGTGATGCGCGCCGGCTCGCTGAATCTGCGCGTGATTGTGGAAAGCCAGTCCACCAAGGGATTTCTCTCCTGGAACCTCTTCGGCGGGATGCAATTCGTAGCCTTTTTCATCTATCTGATGGCCGCCTATGCGGAGACCAATCGCTCGCCCTTCGATCTACCCGAAGCCGAGAGCGAATTGACCGCGGGCTATCACACCGAGTACAGCTCGATGAAATTCGCCATGTTCTTCATGGCCGAGTACGCCAACATGATCACCGTCGGCTGCGTGGCCACTCTGCTCTTTCTTGGCGGATGGACCAGCCCATTCGGCAACCTGCTCCACTTGCCAGAGAACATTGTGGTGCAAGCGCTGCTGCCAATGTGCTGGTTCGTGCTGAAGGTTTTCAGTTTTCTGTGCTTGTTTGTATGGGTGCGCGGCACCTTGCCCCGCTTCCGCTACGACCAGCTGATGAAGTTCGGCTGGGTCTACCTGATGCCGCTGGCCATCCTGAACATTGTGGCCACAAGCCTCTGGCTTGCGTATCGTTAAGAGCGCGCTGTGCGCTCAGTTACAATCGGAAGGGATTTCCCGGAGCCACATATTCTGCTCCAAGTACCTTCCCTCAACCTGCCGGTTCTCTGATCCGGCACTCGCCAGTTTGCGACGGTACGATGCACCTGATTCTGTTTATCGTCTTTGCCGGTCTCTGCCTTGCGGGAGCCATCAACCTCCTGCTTCAGAGCCACCCCATTTCGAGCGCCCTGTCGCTGATTGTGGTGATGACCTCGCTCGCCGTGCTTTACCTGCTGTTGGGCGCGGAATTCCTTGCTGCCGCGCAGGTGATCGTGTATGCCGGTGCCATCATGGTGCTGTTCACCTTTGTCGTCATGCTGCTGAATGCGGGGCGCGAGGAGCGCACGTTAGGCAGTCGCGCGGCAAGCGATGTCGGTTTTCCCGCCGTTGTGGCGATTCTGGCCGTGATCGCCACCGTGATCCTGCATCTGCAGGGTCTAGGCTCGGCGTCGCTTCGCGAGGGCATCACCAGCACCGAAGACCTGAGCCGGGTGCTCTTCCGCGACCTTCTGCTGCCCTTTGAGGTGACCTCGGTGCTGATCCTTATCGCCATTCTGGGCGCGGTGGCCCTGGCCCATCACGGCGACACAGACCCCCACGGGGACCGGGAAAGGACGGCAGGCAAGTGAATCCAGCCTACTCGCATCTGCTCCAGCAGGAGGTCCCGCTCTCCTGGTATCTGTTGTTGAGCGCCGTGCTGTTCTCGCTCGGCGTGATCGGATTCCTGATCAAGCGAAATCTCATCACCGTGTTCATGTCCATCGAGCTGATGCTCAACGCCGTCAACCTCTCCTTTGTAACCTTCGCCCACCAGTGGCACGTGGTGAAAGGCCAGATCTTTGTCTTCTTCGTGATGATGGTAGCCGCGGCAGAAGCTGCCGTGGGCCTGGCCATCATTATTGCCGTCTTCCGCGCCCGCGCAACCCTGGCCGTCGACCGCATCGACCTGATGAAACTATGAACGAGTCACTCCATCTCTGGCTGATTCCGCTATTGCCCTTTGCCGGGTTTGTGCTCAACGGGATTCTGGGCCGCAGGTTGCCGAAAGCGCTGGTGACCGCGATTGCGCTGCTGGCTCCGCTGGCGGCATTCGGCGTGGTGTTGAATGCCGTGAAGGCAAGCACCGGCGGTCTCGCGTTGCCCTACACGGAAACCTGCCCCTTTGGCTGGATCAACGCCGGCGCGCTCCACGTAGATTTCAGCTTCGTCCTCGACCACCTTTCGCTGGTCATGCTGCTGGTCGTCACCGGCGTGGGCTTGCTGATCCACATTTACTCCGTGGGCTACATGGCACACGACGACGGCTACTGGCGCTACTTCAGCTACATGAACCTCTTCATGTTCTTCATGACGGTTCTTGTTCTCGCCGGCAATGTCCTGGTCATGTTTGTGGGCTGGGAGGGCGTGGGCCTGGCATCCTATCTGCTCATCGGCTTCTGGTATCAGAAGAATTCAGCAGCAGACGCGGGCAAGAAGGCATTCATCGTCAACCGTATCGGCGACTTCGGCTTTCTGATCGGCATCTTCCTGCTTCTGGCAAACTTCGGCACACTCAGCTTTAGCGAGATTGCCGCAAAGCTCGCCGCCAGCCCCGCATGGACCGGCGGCGTTCTCACCGTCATTGCGCTCTGCCTGCTGATGGGCGCCACCGGCAAGAGCGCGCAGTTGCCGCTCTACATCTGGCTGCCGGATGCGATGGAGGGCCCCACGCCCGTCTCCGCCCTCATCCACGCGGCCACCATGGTTACCGCGGGCGTCTATATGATTGCCCGCACGCATTTTCTCTTTGACCGCTCGCCGTTTGCGCTCAGCGTGGTGGCGATTGTCGGCGCGGCGACGGCGCTTTTTGCCGCCACCATCGGCCTGGCGCAGAACGACATCAAGCGGGTGCTGGCCTACTCCACGATTTCGCAGCTTGGCTATATGTTCCTCGGCTGCGGCGTCGCGGCTTATTCGGCGGCCATCTTTCACTTGATGACCCACGCCTTCTTCAAGGCACTGCTCTTCCTCGCGGCGGGCTCGGTGATCCACGCGCTCGGCGGCGAGCAGGATATGCGCAGGATGGGCGGCCTGTGGAAGAAGCTGCCCGTCACGTTTGCATGCATGACGGCAGCGGTTCTGGCCATTGCCGGCTTCTTCCCGTTCGCCGGCTTCTTTTCGAAAGACGCAATTCTCTACGCAGCTTTCCTGCAAGGCCCCAGCGGAAAATTGCTGTGGTTTGTCGGCGTCGTCACGGCATTGCTGACCTCGCTTTATATGTTCCGGCTGTGGTACATGACCTTTTTAGGCAAGCCGCGCCACGAAGAATGCCACCCTCATGAGAGTCCGTGGTCCATGCGGGGGCCTCTGGTGATCCTGGCGCTGCTCTCGGTGGGCGGCGGATGGATTGGCATCGAGCGTTTCAGAGGTTATCTGGAGCCGGCTGTCGGGCAACATGCAACCGCAGGCGGCAGCGCGCAATTGGAACTGCTCCTGAGCGGAGTTGCCGTACTCGTGGCGCTGCTTGGCTGGTTCATTGCCGACCGTCTCTACCGGTTGCGGCCGGAGAGCCCCGCAAAACTCGCGGTTGCCCTCCCCGTCGGTTACAAGCTGCTGCTCAACAAGTATTTCGTGGACGAAATTTATGGCTTTGCGGTGGTCAAGCCGATTCTGGTCCTGTCCAAGTTTGTGCTGGAGTGGGTAGTGGACGTCGCCGTACTGGGCGGGCTGGCCTGGCTGATGGCCGGCGTCGCCACCATGGCAGGGGCGATGTTGCAACGGTGGCAATCGGGAAATCTGCGCTCGTATGCGGCGTGGCTGGCCCTCGGCGCAGCGGCGCTTCTCCTGTTCGTGTTGGTGCCGTGGACAACGGTGCTGGCAAGTCTTCCTGGCATTCACCTTGGCATGGCGGGGCACTGAGCGATGGCGATGAACGAGTCGATTCTTACATTGATCCTGCTGGCGCCGCTGGCCGGAGCGATCCTTGTCGCGATCCTGCCCGACCGCGGCAAGCTGTCTGCCTGGATTGCACTGCTCACGACGCTGGTGAGCTTTGGCCTCACCCTGCATCTGCCGGCGCACTTTGTCCTTGGCCAACCCGGATTTCAGTTCGAGATCAATCGCCCCTGGATTGAGAGCCCCGCCATTTTTTATCATGTGGGCGTGGACGGGCTGAGCCTGTGGCTGGTGGTCCTGGTGGGCCTTCTGGCCCCGGTCGGGGTGCTGGCCAGTTGGAACGCCGTCAAGGAACGGCGCAAGATCTTCTATGCGCTGTTCCTGGTGCAGCAGACCGCCATGTTCGGCGTCTTTCTCTCGCTGGACCTGATGCTCTACTATGGATTCTGGGAGCTGTCCCTGGTGCCCATGGCAATTCTGATTGCTATGTATGGCCGCAAGGACGGACCCAAAGCCGCCATCAAGTTCTTCCTCTACACCTTCATTCCTTCAGCGCCGCTGCTGGTCGCCATTTTGTGGCTCTACGCTCGCACGGGCACGTTCAACTTTGTTGATCTGCAGATTCTCATTACCAGCGGTTCCCTGCCCGCCGGCCCGCTATTCTGGACAGCCCTGGCGTTCCTGTTCGCCTTTGCGGTCAAGGTGCCGGTGTTCCCGCTGCACGGCTGGGTTGCGGACACCTTCTGCGAAGCGCCCGTCGCCCTGGCCATGGTAGTGGCCGGCAAGTTGGGCCTCTATTCCATGTTGCGCTTCCACGTGGAGTTGTTTCCTACACAGGCGCGAGCGATGGCGCCTCTACTGGTCGCGCTGGCGGTCATCGGCATCCTCTACGGTGCATGCCTGGCGCTGGTGCAGCGGGATTTCTGGCGGCTGATGGCGTTTGCAGCACTCAGCCACCTGAGCCTGATCACGCTTGGGATTTACGGCTTGACCTTCACTGGCTGGGACGGCGCAGTCTACCAGATACTCAGTCACGGCGTGGTCGACGGTGCGCTCTTCCTGCTCCTCGGCGCCCTTTACGACCGCTACTCTACCAGCCAGATCAACACCTACAGCGGCATGGCCGCCAAACTGCCCAATACGGCCACGCTCTTCGTCATCGCCTCGTTGGCCATGATTGGGCTGCCCATGCTGAATGGATTTGTGGGCGAATTCCTGATTCTCTCCAGCACATTTACAGGGGTGAGTCGCGGATGGGCCATTGCCGCCACGTTGGGAGTCATTCTCGGCGCAGCTTACATGCTCTGGCTGGTGCAGCGGCTCTTTTACGGGCCTGAAAGCGAGTTGGCCTCGTCAAGGCCTGCCGTGGACCTGCGGCTCGGCGAACTGGCCATGCTCTGGCCTCTCGCCATTTTGATGCTGGTGATGGGGCTTGCGCCCTCGCTCTGGTTCCCTTCCATCGAGAATCGCATCGGCATACCCGCTTTGAGAGGAACGTCCGTCTTGCCTGAATCCAGTTTGAACGTTGCAATGCACCGGGAGGGCCAGCGGTGAATCCTATTGTAGATTTCCTACTTCGCCACCTGCTGCATCACGAAGATTTCTTCCGCATCCTGCCCGAGGTGATCCTCACCCTCAGCGGGGTTCTGGTCATGTTGCTTGATGCCTCCCTGCCCCCCCAATGGCCGCGTCGCTCGCTCGGCTGGGTCGCCGCCATCGGAACGACTTTCGCCCTCTGGGGCAGCCTGCTTCAGCTTTCCCTGCCGGTGGGCACAGGATTCTATGGCACCGTCGAGACCAGCCCCTTCACCGTCTTCTTTCACGCCCTTATCTGCGGCATCATTCTGGTCGCGCTGCTGCTGGCGCTGGATACCCTGCCCGAAGACAGCCATCATCAGGGCGAATATTACGCGCTGATCGTATTTGGCGCCGTCGGAATGTGTTTGCTCACAAGCGCGGTCGAATTGCTGATGGTCTTTATCGCGCTTGAGATTTCTTCCATTGCCACCTACGTCCTGGCCGGCTACCGCAAAGAGACGGGCCGAGGCCCCGAGGCGGCCATCAAGTACTTCCTGCTCGGATCCTTCGCCACCGCCTTCCTGCTCTACGGCATTGCCCTCATCTTTGGTGCGACCGGAACTACGCAAATATTTGAAATTGCTGAGAAGGTGGCCTCCGCGCAGAATCCTTCCCTGGTTCTAACCGCCATGGCGTTGATGCTGGTGGGCATCCTGTTCAAAGTGTCGGCAGCCCCCTTCCACGTGTGGACGCCCGATGTGTACGAAGGCGCGCCCTCGCCGGTGGTGGCGCTGATGTCCACGGCTCCCAAGGCCGCTGCCTTCGCCCTTCTGCTGCGGGTGGTGTACGAGATGTTTCCTACCCTGCGGTCGGTCTGGGCACCGCTCCTCTGGATCGTGGCGGTGCTCTCCATGACCGTCGGCAATCTGGCCGCGCTGCGCCAGCAAAACGTGAAACGGATGCTGGCCTACTCCTCGATCGCTCATGCCGGGTACCTGCTGGCGGCCTTCGCTGGCGCGGGAAACACCGGGATTGCCGCGGCCAGCTTTTACATCGCAGCCTACGCGGCCATGAATGTAGGTATCTTTGCCGTGGTCACCCTGGCCAGCGGATACGATGAGAAGCTCCCGTTGATTCAGGACTTTCGCGGGCTCATCTATCGCTCTCCCATGCTGGGCGGCCTGCTGATCTTCTTCCTGGTTTCGCTGGTGGGGATTCCCTTCACTGGCGGATTCTTCGGCAAGTTCTATTCGTTCTCAGCGGCGGTTGAGGGAGGCGCGGTATGGCTGGCGATCATCGGCCTGCTGAACTCAGGGCTGGCCGCGGCCTATTACCTGCGCTTTGCCTTTGCCTCGGCGCAACGCCCGGCCGAACAGAACGGCGGCACGCAGGCGCCGGTACCGCAGGTCGGAGTGGCCGTAGCCGCGGCGCTGTTCTTCGCTGCCGCCGCTACGCTTGTGCTCGGCATTGTTCCCGGCGAGGTTTTGCACGCCACTGAAGCTGGCGCACACACCCTGCAGGCCCCGCCAGCGTCGCCTGGAATCACTGCAGCGGAACAGCCGAATCCATAGCCGTCTCCGAGCTGACTTCTCCCTTGCCCGCCGGCTTGAGCAAGTTCGTGTAAAACGCCACGGTCAAGCCCAGCACCCGCGCAGTGACAAAATGCTCCATCACCCATGCCCGTGCCGCAATGCCCATGCGCCAGCGGCGCTTCGGATCTCGAAGCAGTTTCAACGCCGCTTCGCAGATGGCTTCTGGGTAACCGGGAGGAATCAGCAGGCCGGTGACTTCCGGCAGCACTGCATCGCAGGCGCCGGTGGACAGCGTCGTGATGACGGGGATGCCTGTGGCGGCGGCCTCCAGAGCCGCGTTAGGAAAGCCCTCGCGCCACGTGGGCAGGATCATCAGGTCCATCGCCCGGTAGTACGGGGCCGTGTCCGACACAAACCCGGTACAAACAATGCGCGGATGGTTCTCGATACGCACGCGCAACTCAGCGTCCAGCCCGTCTTCTGCGGCATCAAACCAGCCAACAAGCAACAGAGACGTCTCTGGCTCCTGTAGGAGAAGCCGGTCAAACGCGTCAATCAATTCCGGCAGCCCTTTATCGCGGGTCAATCGGCCAACAAAGCCGAGTACATGGCCGTCGGGCGGCAGGCCCAGCTTGCTGCGCACGTCGCTTGGACCTGGCGAGAATCGCTCCGCATCCACTCCGTTGCTGCTTCCGCTTCCCAGCAGGCGCAGCTTGGACTCTGGAGCCAGCCCCAGCGAGAGCGCCTCTGCGCGAAGGCTGGCGCTGTTGCACAGCACAACCTGCGCGCATGCCCCGGCCAACCGCTCCGCCGCAACAAGAAGCCTTCTTTTAAAGCCGCTGGACGTTTCGAGCTTGAGCCCGCGCAGCATGTACACGCGTACCGGAACACCGCTCAGCCTCGCCGCCACCGTCCCCAAGAGCCCAGCCTTCGGAGTACTGAACTCGGTGATGTCCGGCTTCAACCTGCGGAGCAGCCGCCACAGCCCCAGAAGCGACAGAAGATCAGTGAGCGGCGCAATCCCCCGCTCCATGGGAAGCGCGACTGCTTCCACTCCCTCGTCAAGCGCCGTGCGCTTGAGAAGCTCGCCCGGGCCCGACACCAGCGTGACGCGAAAGCCCCCCTCGCGTAACTTCCGCAACCTTCCGGTCAGCACCAGGCAGGTCTGCGGGCTGGTAATGCCCACGACAATGTGAGGGAGAGACGCCGACTTGTCCGGCGAATGGACGATAATTTTACGCGCGTCAAAATCAAGCATGGAAGAGGCCCGTTTTCTTTGCGGGATTCTGGCTCTGTATTTCCGTGGGTCCAGAAATCCACTTCCAACGCCTGGGTAAGGTAGTTCAGAGGCCCATGACGGCACCAAATTCGGTCAAATCAGTCGGGCCGAGGCACCCGTGTCTTACGCTCCGCTCAGCCCTGTCCGGCCGGTGGGTGCGCAAATATTAATGAATTCACATACAATGTAGCATTCTAGGACAGTCGAGTGTGTGAGCCCGGTCACTTTGGCTCTGTACATCCGTCCTTCAATTGCTTGACGAATAGATAAGCTCATGACTCAACGGACGAGGCTTTTGCTGCTCATTCCGCATCTTGGCGGTGGCGGCGCAGAGCAAGTAACCACGATGCTGGCGGGAAACCTGTCCCGGGAAAAGTATGATTTGCATCTAGGTCTGATTACCCAGACTAAGGACGACGTCGAGGCGCGGCTGCCGTCGGTTGAGGTGCATTGTCTTGCTGCGCACAGGGTGCGCTCTGGCGCGTTCCGGTTGCTGCGCCTGGTTTGGCGGCTGCGGCCGGAAGTGATTCTCTCCGGCATGGCGCACCTGAACTTCCTGGTCCTGCTGCTGCGGCCGCTGTTTCCCCCGCGGACGCGCGTTCTGGTCCGGCAAAATGGCACGGTGTCGTCCCAACTGGCTTCTGGGGCCTTGCCGGCAGGGACAAGCCTCATGTATCGCCTGCTTTACCGCCGCGCAGACCGTGTGATTTGCCAGTCGACAGCCATGGCTGAGGACCTATGCAAACAGATAGGCATCTCTGCTAAGCGACTGGCGGTTCTGCCCAACCCGGTCGATTTAGATGGCATTCGATCGGCGACCTCCGGTGCGCGGAACTTATGGAGCGGCCCTGGCCCGCACCTGATGGCAGTGGGCAGACTTTCGCGCGAAAAGGGCTTTGACCTCTTGTTACAGGCGATGGCCACACTCAAGACTCGATTCCCAACTGCCGATCTGGCAATTGCCGGCGCTGGACCGGAGGAGGCTGCGCTCAGGGCACAATGCCAAGGGTTGGGATTAGACTCGGCCGTTCGATTTCCGGGTCATCTGCACGCCCCCGCAGAATATTTTCCCGGAGCCTCGCTCTTTGTGGTCTCGTCGCGTCACGAAGGCCTCCCCAATGCTCTTCTAGAAGCCGCCGCTGGCGGTATGCCCATCGCAGCGCTTCCGGCTTCGGAAGGAATGGTGAATCTTTTGAGCGGCAAACCGGGAGTCTGGCTGGCGAGTGAAATTTCGGCGAGTGCGCTGGCGGACTCGCTGATCGCGGCGCTCGGGACACTGCAACCGGGCGAGCGATTCCCGCATGCCTGGATCGAGGAGTTCCGGCTGGAGCGCGCTGTGCAGGCATACGAAGATCTCATCGACGTCACCCGCAGGCAGGTCGGCGCATGACGCATATTGTCCTCCTGATCCCTACTGTTGACCGCATCGGCGGAGCCGAGCGACAGGTCATCCTGCTGGCCAAAGGGCTGCTCAAGCGCGGCTGGCGAGTGACTGTGGTTGCGCTTTCGGGAACAGGTGGTTCGGCGGCCAATCAACTGGTCGCCGAGGGAGCCGGGTTTCTGAGCCTGGAGATGCGGAAAGGCCTCGCCGATCCGCGCGGATGGATTCGCTTCAACCGCTGGCTCAGGCGAGAGAAGCCCGATGTCGTCCATGCACATCTTCCTCACGCGGCATGGTTCATGCGCTGGTCACGGCTCCTCGCGCCGGTGCGAGTGGCGTTGGACACGATTCACACCTCCGCAACGGGCACAACAGGCCGGAGAATTGGCTATCGCGTCAGCGACTGGCTGCCGGACAGAGTGACTGCCGTGAGCAAATCGGTGGCAAAGGCATACCTCTCTGCGCGGATGGTCTCAGAGAGTCGGCTCACCGTGGTGCCGAATGGAGTTGAAGTCGATCATTGGCGCCCTGATCCCGCTGTCCGCAACGCAGAGCGCCGGGAACTCGGCCTCCGCGATGAGTTCTTGTGGTTCGCTGCCGGCAGGCTGGAACCGGTGAAGGACTATCCTGCGCTCCTCAGGGCCATGACCGGAGTTCCCAAGCCCGCGCAACTTGTCATTGCCGGCGAAGGGGCGCTTGACCTCGATTTACGCCGTCTGACTGCCGAGCTTGATTTGAACACGAGGGTCCGATTCCTTGGTTTCGAGCCGGATGTCCGGCGCTGGATGCAGGCCGCCGACGGATTTGTGCTTTCATCCCGCTGGGAAGGCTTGCCCAGCGCGATGCTGGAGGCTGCAGCCTGTGCCCTGCCCGCAGTTGCGACCGATGTAGCGGGGAGCTCGGAGATCATCATGCACGGGCACACCGGCCTGCTGGCCGAAGCCGGCAATCAGGCAGCTCTGGCGGCGGCGATGACTCGCCTAGTGCAAATGTCGCCGGAAGAGCGCGGCGCGATGGGCGAACGAGCGCAGCAGCTGGTGACGGAGCACTTCCAAATGGAACGGGTGCTGGATCGGTGGGAAGATCTCTATGCGGAACTCCTCGGGCAAAACCCCAGGCGGTTGCGCCGGGCCCCCCGCCGCTGATCCCGAGCCGCCTTAGTTTTTTCCAGTTGGCCGCGAATGCCGCTTTCGACGCCGGGAAACCAGCATACGCTGAAGCACAATCGCTGCGCGGACACGCTCGAAAGGCCCGAGGGGCACGGACCGGTACTCGGCCACCACCCGGTCGAACGAAGTGAATTGTGCACCGTGCTCTTGCAGGAATGCCCGCAACTGCTCCACCAGCCCGCTGCCCGAGGAGTTGCTGTGAATACAAATGGTCCAAAGTCCCTTTGACTTGTGCACCGGCCCCCACAACTGCTGCGGAATCCATGTCACGCCGCCCCGCGTGAAGGGACGCCGCGCAAAGCCGTCGGAAAGATAGCCGAGCCCTTCCCGGCGAAGTGCGCGAAGGGTGGCACGATCAAAGCCATGCCGCGGAGCCACCCACAGGCGCGGGTTGAGCCCGTAGCCGCGCAGAACTTCCAACCCGGTGTGAATCCATTCGCGCTGCACCTCCTCGGCAACGCCGGCGAACTCCGTTTTCCGGTGCAGGGCCAGCAGGCTCCGGCCATGGCTGTCGCACAGATGCTGGAAGCCGTGCACGGCGATCGTCGCACCGTCAGCCTCCATGGCGCGCATCCGATTCCAGAACTCCGGATCGGGGTCTGAAAGCATCAGATCGGGGTCCTGATTGTCGGGGATCACAGCAAGAATCGGCCGGAGGCGGAACTCCTCGATGAGCGGCAGAAAGCGTTCCCAGTTGGAGCGTGAGATGGTCGGGCAGAGATCGTCGAAGCGAAGCAGGTACTGCGCCGGTCTGGGAATCATTTCGCAGCCTCCGATGCGACGCGAAGAAGCCGCCGCGTCCAATACCACAGGAAGAAGAAAGTGCTTACGGTCCATAACGACGTGGCCAGCGCAATTCCGGCCACGCCAAGCCAGCGCATCAGCACCAGATTGAGAACAATGTCCAGCCCCAGATTCAAAAGCCCGCAATAGAAAATCAGATCGGTGCGGCGCATGGCTACAAGAAAACGATAGAACACGCGGCTGCACACAAAGAATGGTATCTGAATCGCATACATGGCCAAGACCGGCGTCACCACGGCCGTATCGCGCGCGCCAAAGGCGCCGTGCTGGAAGGTGACCCGAATCAGCAGGTGTGCGCCAAAAATGAGCCCTGCGGCGATGGGCGTGGAGGCCAGCGCCGTGAGCCAGGCCCAGGTGCGCACCGAATGGCGGCATCCCGGCCAGTCCTTCCGCGCCACCATGCTTGAAAAGTACGGCACGACTGCCGAGGAGACCGCCCCTGCCAGAAGGGTGACCACCACGCTGACAAACCGGTTGGCATAGACCAGCGCGGAGACGCTGCCAGCGGGCAGCATCGCCGCCATCGACTGATCCACCAGCAGTCCGCCCGAGGCCACCACGCCGCTTAGCAGCACGGGGCCGTACTGATGCGCCACCTCGCGCGTGGCCTCATTCATTCCATGCCAGCGGAGCCGAAAGCGGTAACCGCGGGTGTCCATCATCCACGCCACCCAGGCCGCGTGGATCAGCGCTCCGGCCAGCGTTGCGTACACCATGGCCCAGATGCCCAGCCGGGGGCTCAGCAACGGTGCGCAAACAATGATGGCCAGCGGCGTGGCTATCGGCGCAACCGCCGGAAGGGCGAAGCGGTCAACGGTGTTCAGAACGGCGGTGCAGTTGCTGGCGATTCCGGTCAGAACCACCACCGGCAACAGCCCATAAAAGAGATGCACCGCGAGATTGAGCTTGGCGGCCCCAAAGTGCGAGGCAATCAGGGGAAAGAATCCGCGCGCGAAGAGCCCCATCACGGCCGCTGCCGCGGTGAGCAACAATGCGGTCCAAAGCATCGCGCTCGAAAGCAGTTGCTGGGCGCGCGCGCGGCCTTCCTGTTCCCTCACCCGGACCAGGGTCGGCACCAAAGCCTGATTCATCGATTCGGAGATGAGGTTGATGAGAAGTCCGGGAATGAGGGCGGCCGCAAAAAAAGCGTCCATGGCGTCGGAGCGGCCGTAGACGCCAGCAACCGTGAACTCCTTGAATGTGGCGACAATTTTGACAAGAATTCCGGCGGCTGTGACTGCGGCGGCCGCGTGCAGGATGCGGCGATTGATGCTTCCCGCAGGGAGCCAGCCCACTCTTGCGCTCATTCGGCGCAGCCTCGCGCGACAAGGTGCGCTCTCGCACCAAAACCATTGCGGCAGGCGGCGCGGCATTCGATTTGGGAGAGGATGGTCATGGCCTTGGCAACAGAATGAGTCAATGGGTCAACCTGGAGATTCCGTAGAAGCCGCGCCAAATTCCCCAGGCCCGGTGGGCATAAAAGAACTACAGGCAAGTCGCTCCGGCTGCTCCGTGGCAGCCCGCTCTGCCAACGCAATCACGGCCAGAAGCAGCCACGTCGTACGGCTCTCGGCCAGTGTACCTACGAGCGAGGAGATTACCCAAACCAGCAGTAACGTGAGCAGCGCAATACGCAGCGATCCACGAGTTTCCAGCGCCGATCGTGCCGACATGACCACCAGGCCAAATGCCAAGACAAAGGCGCAGATTCCCCCTTCCACGAGAATTGAAAGAGCTGTATTGTGCGCCGTGTCAATGGGCGACAGACCCGCGGCGCTGACGAATGCACCGGCTCCGTGCCCGAAAAACGGCGCTTGCACAAACGCGTGCCACCCGGCTACCCAGATGTTGAGGCGCTGATTCAGATCCCCTCCCTGGAGCTGTCCTGCAATCGTAGTGAGCCGTCCGAGGGTCTCGTGTGGAGCGGCGAACCATAGCGCCACCGCGACCATGGGCAGACCAAGGAGCCCAGCCACAACACCGCGCATGTGATTACGAAAGAGCAAAACGCCGCAACCAGTGAAGGCGGCAACGGCAGCCACAAATCCTCCCCGCGAAGCCGTGAGCAGCACGGCCGCAAGCCCCAGGGGAAGATAACCCAGCGCCAGCAACCGTCCCAGCCTGCGCGGCTCCCAGTCCAGCAGCAGAGCCGCAATGGGAAAGCCTAGATCGAGAAAGCGAGCCACATCGTTGGGATCCTGTCCCACAGCGGCAAACCGAATCTGCCCTGAGGCAACAGGCTGGGCAGAAGCGAAGTTTGCAACCGTGAGAATTGCCAGTACCCAGGCGCCGGCGAGCCAGGCGCGCAGCAGCGCCCGCAGATCGCGAGGATCCTCGGCAAACTCCCATACCAACCAGACCGTCATCATCTCCTGGAAGTAGGCGCGCATCCTGTCCAGCGTTGCCTGCGGGTCCATGGTCCAGAAATAGGTGCAGCAGAACCATAGATACAGGGCAAGAACAAGCCACAGCAGCGGACCAGGATTGCGCAACCGGCCGGCCTGCAAGACTGCGGGAATGGCCACGAGGAGCAAAAGAAGCCCGGCGATGCGGGCAATGTTGCCCAGCGGCGCGCCCAGGTCCAGGGAATACTCCCACGGAATGGTGAAGACGAAGAGCAGCAGCAGGCTCCAGGCGACGCGCCGCATGGCTAGAACCTCTGCGAGTAGACCATACCCGCATAGATGCTGACGCCGGCAGCGGACTGGATTGCCGATTCCAGCGTCCGGTTCCACAGATTCTTGGCAGTCGAGTTGGGCACGAACAGGATGTCGTGGTCCCGGATCGGCAGGTCGGGGTCCTGTCCACGCAGCAGCCGTTTCAGGTTGAGGGTAGTGAGGGTTCGTCCGCCCTTTTGTTCGCGAATCAGCAGCGCTTTAGTCAGGGATGCGTTCTGCGATGGTCCCCATGCCAGCGTGAGTGCCTGCACTACGGTGAGTCGCTGCGTTGGATCGACGGGGAATCCTCCGGGGCGCATCACATCGCCAATCACGTAAACCAGCCCTGCACGGCTGATCTGTACGGTGTCGCCGGCTTCGAGTTCGGGGTTGTGATCTGCGGCAGTGTCGGCGCCGACAGGGTCCAGAACCACGGCGCGCGGCGTTTTGGGGTCGTTCCGGTGAACAATGGTGACCAGGCTGCCTGCGTTGGGCGCCAGACCCGACGCGGCGGAGATGAGGTCGAGCAGCCGATGATGCACCGTGTAGGGGTAGACGCCGGGGCGCGCCACCTCGCCCAGCACACTCACATCCTGACCGGCATATGCGGTTACCAGCACCGTGACCTGTGGGTGAAGCAACATGCCGCGCGCAATCAGCGCCGCGTCGATGGCTTGCGCGGCAGACCGCTCGGCCATTCCGCCAATCCGCACATCGCCCACCAGCGGCAGAGTTACCATGCCCGCATCCGAGACGCGCACCGTCGCATGAAACTCCGGACTGTGGTATTCGCTCACTTCCAGAAGGTCACCGGGGCCGATGGGCCCGGGCATGGGCGACGCGATCGGAGACCCGATAACCGGCGGCGCACCGACCGGAGTTGCGCCTGAAGGGCTTCCCCAAACCGCCGGGGCTTGGCCGGCATTGGGCTGGCTCTTCGTCTCGGTCGATTGAGGAATGTGCGCAACGCCCGTGGGCAGCCCCGAGGTGCTGGGCGTGGGAGCCTGCGCGTGGGCTGCCGCACCGGCCAACACAAGGGCCAGCATCACCGCTGTCAAGCGCGTCACGGAGGGGCGGAGCGACTCAAGTAACAGGGCGCCTCCTCCTGCCAGCCACAGGCTGACAAACAATGTGATGGCCATGTAAACCGGCAGGTCCGGAGCGACCGGCTTCACCGGCTGGCGGGCGTAATCCACTACCGAAACATCGGAGCCTTGGATGCCTGCGGTGAGGCCCGCCTCCTTTGCCTTCTCCAGCACCCGCGTGTAGAGTGCGTGGCTGGCGCTTGCTTCCTGGCGCATCACCGCATATTGAGTGGCCGCCTCGTTCAGCTTCATGCCCTCGTTCGTGCTTACATCCAGACTCTGGCGCACCAGCTGCTCGCGATCCGCGGCGGTCTTCCACGCGTCGCGGAAGCGCTCCACGAGCCTGCCATCCTCAGCCTGAATCTGCTTGTCGACATCCTGCAACTGCCTGCGAATCTCCACTACCCGGGGGAAGTTCGGGCCGTGCTCGATGCTGAGCTGCGTCTGCTCCAGTTCCAGGTCACTGCGGCGCGCGTGGAGCTGCTGCAACAACGCAGTCGCAAAATTGCCGTTCCCGCCTTGCAGCCCAGGATCGGTGGCCGCAACCATCTCCGGGTCACCTCGCGAGGCAGCGCGATACTCGGCCTCGCGCAAGATGCGATCGGCGGTGGCAGCCACAAGCTGCCGGCCCAATTCGTCAATTTCCAAAAGATCCGTCGCGTGGTCCACCTCGCCCGGCTGGCCGTTGGCGAGCGTCTCCGGGGTTTCCAGAAGCCCATGTTCCCGCTGGAACTTCATGAGCCGCTGGTCGTCCTGCTGCACGCGAGTCTTCAGAACGGCCAGCTGACCGTCCAGCCAACCGGTGGCCTTCGCCGTGGCCTCCAATCGGGATTCCGCGTCCTGCTGTCCGTAGGCGTGAATCAGCGCGTTCACAACCTCTGCGGAGAGAGCCCGGTCCTTTGACCGGAAGCGGATCTCTACGACAAAGGTGCGCGGCACCGTCTGCACGGACAAGCGCTTCTGAAATCTTTCCAGCAGCCAGCCCTGCGCGTCGGGCCCCGGCGCATCGGGATAGAATCCGGGGAACCGCCGCGCAAAACTCCCCATGAAACCAGGCGCCTGGTAGAGCTTTTCGGCTGTAATCACCCTCCAGGCCAATTGATCGCTGCGGAAGATATCGGCCAGCGTTTCCTGTTGCAGCGGCGCCGATAGAATAGAGGCCGTCGAAGATGGCTCCGATGCCGCCAGGCTCAGCGATGAAGCAGGCGCGATGCGCAATGCCACCTTGGCGCTGGCTTCATACTGGTTGGGAGCGATCAGGCAATACAAGAGGCACGCCGCGAGCATCCCGCCCACCACATACGCGACAAAGCGCCGGCGCCGAACCAGCACCGCCCAAAGCTCACGGAAAGAAGTGGATGAGCTTTGCAGGCTGCGGGATGCCGATGCCTGCTCATCGTGCGGACGCGGCGAGTTGAGCTGAACAGGAGGGGTATCCGCCAAGGGTCGTGATCCTCAATTCCAACATCGTTCGGTCAGGGTAAGCCCCGACTCACAGATCAAAAAGACGCAGAGGAGGAAATACCCGTCAGTGTGCTTCATTGCAATGGGCCACGTCAATAGTCCCCGTCGCGCAATATATCCCAACGGCCAAAATGCCGCAAAAAAGCGAAACAGTGCGCGACCCTACTCTCTGGTTGCACCCGCCCGGTACCACTCGACAGTTCGCCGCAAACCCTCCTTGAAATCTACGACGGGCGCGTAGCCCAGCAGTTCTCCGGCCAGCCGGATGTCGGCCAGCGAGTCGCGGATATCTCCCGCACGCGGCGGCCCGTAGGCTGGTTCGCCCCTGTAGCCCGTCAGTTCACACAGAATCTTGAACGTCTCATTCAGTGTGATCCGAGTGCCCATGGCCACATTCATCATCTGCCCTGAAACCTTTTCCGCGGGCGCCGCCCCGGCCAGCAAGTTGGCATGGACCACGTTGTCAATGTAGGTAAAATCGCGGCTCTGTTCGCCATCGCCGTGCATCGTGGGCTGTTCCCCGGCCAGCATGCGGCGGCAAAAGACGGCCAGCACGCCTGAATAGTGAGAAGTGGGATCCTGATAGGGACCAAAGACATTAAAGTACCTCAGAACCACCGTTTCCAGGCCGTAGACTCTCGTAAAAGCCCGCATGTAGTGCTCGCCGGCCAGCTTGGCCACGGCATAGGGAGAGATCGGATTCGGCAGCATCGCCTCGTGCTTGGGCAGCGTGGGCGTGTCGCCGTAAGCCGACGAAGACCCTGCGTAAACCACCCGGCGCACCCCTGCGGCCCTGGCCGCCACCAGCAGGTTGAGCGTTGCGGTCACACAGTTCAGATTGGTACCTATCGGGTCGGCCACCGAACGCGGAACCGACGCAAGCGCAGCCTCGTGGAAAACCACCTCAACGCCTTCACAGGCCCGCGCACAGGCTTCCGGATCGGCTAGGTCGCCCTCCATGAACTCCATCGCCTCCAGGCCCGCCAGGTTGGCGCGCTTGCCGGTAATGAAGTTATCAATGCCGCGAACGCTCTCACCGCGCGCCAGGAGCGCCGCGGCGATCGATCGGCCAATGAAGCCTGCCACCCCTGTCACAAGATACTTTGCCAAGACTCTTCTCCAAGCATCGGGTTGCGCTACGACGGAAATCGCATTCCGCAATGCCCAGAATACTACCGGGGCCAGACCACCCTATGACGCATGCCGCAGGTTTTACAATCAAACGCATGACGACCGCAACAGATTTACTTGCAGAACTCAAGCAGAGAGTGGAAGCCCGGCAGGCCCGCATCGGCATTGTCGGCATGGGATATGTGGGTTTGCCGCTGGCGCTCCTGTTCAGCGGCGAGAAGTTTCGCGTCACCGGCTTTGATATCGCGCCGGACAAGGTGCGCACCCTCAACGAGGGCGGTTCGTACATCGTCCGCATCCTTCCCGCCATGATCCAGGAGGCGCAAAAATCCGGCTTTTGCGCCACGGCCGATTACTCTGAAATCGCCCGCATGGACGCCGTCATCATCTGCGTGCCCACCCCGCTGAACGAGTACCATGAGCCCGACCTGAGCTTTGTCACCGGAACCGTCCAGGCCATCGCGCCCCACATTCATGACGGCCATTTGATCGTGCTCGAAAGCACAACTTATCCCGGTACGACCGAAGAACTCGTCGTGCCCCTGCTTGAAAGCGGCAACCCCCTCAGCTTGAAAGTGGCGCGCGCCTCAGAAGAGTCCGGCATCCATGTCGCCTTCTCCCCCGAGCGCGAAGACCCCGGCAACGACACCGTCGCCCGCCACGATATTCCCAAGGTCGTGGGCGGCTGCGGCACGGTCGCCTCGGAGTTGGCCGCCGCCTTCTACGGAACCATCTTCCGCCGCGTGGTGCCCGTCAGCAGCCCCGCTGTGGCAGAGATGACCAAGCTGCTTGAAAACATCTACCGCTGCGTCAACATCGCCCTGGTCAACGAACTCAAGCAGCTCTGCATGAGGATGGGCATCGACATCCACGAAGTCATTGACGCGGCCAAAACCAAGCCCTTCGGCTTTCACGCCTTCTACCCCGGCCCCGGCCTCGGCGGCCACTGCATTCCCATTGACCCGTTTTACCTCTCGTGGAAGGCCAAGCAGTTCGACTTCCACACCCGCTTCATCGAGCTGGCCGGCGAGGTCAACACCGCCATGCCCTACTTCGTCATCGAGCAGATCGCCAACGGCCTCAACGAGCAGCGCAAATCCATCAAGGGCTCCAAAGTGCTGGTGCTGGGCCTGGCCTACAAGCGCGACATCGACGACCTGCGCGAGTCGCCCTCGCTCACCATCATCGAGCTGCTGCGCGAAAAAGGCGCTACCGTGGCCTACAACGACCCCTACTTCCCCACCGTCGGCCACGGCCGCCACTACGCGCTCGACATGACCAACACCCCGCTCGACAACCTCGCCCAGTACGACGCGGTCGTCATCGTCACTGACCACTCCAGTTACGACTATCCGGCCATCGTCGAGCAGTCGCAGTTGGTAGTCGACACGCGCAACGCCACCCGCGGCATCCACTCCCCCAAGATCGTCCGCTGCTGAATTTCTTCGAAAGAAACGGTCTACAGCGGCAGCCTGATCAAGGGCACGATCGCGCTGCCCGGCGGGGCCGCGGCGGTCTACAATGCCAGTGGCGTGAATTTCATCCGGCACAAGGACTGGCTCGGCTCCAGCCGCCTGGCGACCACCTGGGCGCACGCGGTCTATTCCAAGGAGGCCTACGCGCCCTTCGGCGAGACCTACAACGAGGCCGGCACGGCCGATCGCAGCTTCACCGGCCAGGATCAGGATGTGGTCACCGGCTCGGGCGGCACGGGCGTCTACGACTTTTTGTTCCGCAAGTACGACCCCTCGGCGGGGCGCTGGCTCAGCCCCGACCCGGCGGGGTGGGGCGCGGTGGACCTGACGAATCCTCAATCGCTGAACCGGAGCATTTATTTGATGAATCAGGCAATGAGTGGAGTGGACCCGACAGGACTTTGCCCCTATTGGTCGGAGTGGACTGATACCTACACAGGAGTTGGGGGAACAACCACACACAATTGGTACCTTTCAGATGACGGTTATCCCTGCTATTACCCACCCTCTGGTGGCGGACTGGGAGTTAGTCAGGGGAATCCGCCTCCAGGTTCACCCTTCGGAAATTCAAATTCAGGAAGCTCTGGTGCGGGTGGCGGAGGGGGCGTTGTTGCCCCAAATAACGCCCTGATCCCGCTCAATTGCGCTGGCGGAAGAACTGTACGCTACGCCAACAATTGGCGAATTCAGGCGAATGCACAGGGTGTGATTACAGCCGTGGGGATTCCGCTCACTGGCCCTTCTGGATATGCGAGTGGCCCTCTTTCCGTGGCTCCGAACACGATCCTTGGGATTGGTCTGGGGAATAACGGCGCGCTGTCCGTTGCAGTCAATAATCCGATCTACTACTCGACTGGCCTCTTTGGAGCTTACATCTCTTCGGCGACATACAACAATGGCGCGTTTACGCAAGTGAATGGAACGCGGGCCATTCTCGGTGTACCGTGGAGTTCCTCTCAGACGGCGTCATCCTACTTGCTAAACCAGTTCAACGCCAATTCGAGCCTCTCCAATATCGCAGGAGACCTTCAATCTGCAGCCCAATTGGGGCAACAGCTTCTAGGCTGCCAAGTGACCAACTGAGGAGAGGAGCACAGAAATGACAAGACGCACACGTTTAGTCGGCTGGATCATAATCCTCGTTGCTGTGGTTGCCGGGATCGTCTGGTGGCAATATGCGAAGCTGGGCAGAGGACTTCGGACGATGCCGGCAGGAACTGCCGGAGAAGTCCTTATCAGTTCGCTTTCTAAACAGGTACTGGCTCCAGGCGTTGACGGACCTGCGCAAGACGCGGGGCCTCTTCTCGACCAGTACCGCAAAAACCCAGAACTCATTCGCCAACGCTACCGGCTTGTGATGACCTGGGTACACGCCAGCAAGATTTTCAAGGCCATCGGTCAAAACCCGTCTTTCAACAACGAAATGGTCAGCAGGGCGGGTGGCCCCGGTCCCGATGACATCTTCCAACCAAATGAGGGTGCCCCCGGTCCCTGGCCTTTGGGGACCGGGGATGGGAGCCGGTCACCCCAGATCCCGCCTTTGGAACCTGGGAAGCGGAAAGCGGGCAATTTGCACAGAATTACCCCCTCCCGGCGCATACTGAAACCTGAATCGCTGGAAGTCCAGCTCCCCTGACGGGCAAACGCGCACAACCCGCCGCCTCGACGTGCGCGAAATGGCGTTTAAACTGCCCTTAGACGCACTTTTATACCCGCAACTCCTGTTGCAGCAATGCGTTAGGAGGAATTCAGGGTACCCCACCCCCCCCTGTTTCCCCGTTTCTTCGCTCTGAAACGCCAGGGAGTACCCCCCACCCCCCCTTATTTATTTTTGTTTTCCACAGAATTTTTGCACTGCATTACGCCGCCGAACCCCGACCAATCCAGTCCGCCTTCAAACCACGCAGCCTACTCCAAGCAGGCCTACGCTCCTTCGCCGGCCTGCCATACAGCACTCCCACGACATCTCCCGGCCCCATCCTGTATCTTTGTCTGTTCACCTATGATCTTTCTGCCCGCAACCCTGGCTGAACCTCAGCACTTCTCCCTGTGGGAGAGGCTTCTATTTGCAGCTCTGGCAATAGCTTCTGGAGTGCTCTTCTGGCAGCGCTTCGGCCCCATCCTCGGCAGGATTCTCCACTCGAAAAAGGACGCGGATTTCCGCCTCTTCCCCCTCGGCAAACGCGTCCGCGACTTCGTCTGGGAGGTGCTGTGCCAGTCCAAAGTCATCCGCCAGCGCCCGCTCCCCGGCCTCGCCCACGCCTTCGTATTCTGGGGATTCTGCGCCTTTGTCCTGGTCACCCTCAACCACTGCGCCGTGGGATTGGGCATCGGTTTTCTCGATCCCAAAGGCCCCATCACGCGGTTCTATTTCTACTTCGCCGCCGCCTTCGCCCTGGCCTGCGCCGTGGGCATTCTGGGCCTCTTTGTGCGCCGCTTCCTGGTGCGGCCTCGCTGGCTTGGCCAGAAGCTTTCCTACGGCTCCGGCGTCGTTGCCCTGCTGATCTTCGCGCTGATGGCGACCTATCTGGCATCTTTCTTCGTCGCTGACGCCAGCCCCGCCGCAGACGCTCTCTGGTGGACGCACACGCTCGTCCTGCTCATCTTTCTGCCTCTGATTCCCCACACCAAGCACTTGCACCTGGTGCTGGGCCCGGCCACCATCTTTCTGTCGCGCGGCAGCTTCAGTCACATCCCTCCCCTCAGCGGCGATGAAGACTTCGGCCTCGTGGCCGGCACGGATCTCACCCGGCTGGTCAGCCTGCAGGCCTACTCCTGCGTGGAGTGCGGCCGCTGCACCGAGCACTGCCCCGCCGCCAACACCGGCAAGCTGCTCAACCCCAAAGAGATCATTCTCGGGCTGCGCGGCTACCTCAACGAGTACGGCCCAACCTCCGATCAGCCCTTGCTCGGCAGGTTCAACCCTCAGGAAGCGCCCTTCCAGTGCACCACCTGCGGCGCCTGCGAATTCCAGTGCCCGGTGGGCATCGAGCACCTGCCCATCCTGGTCGGCCTGCGCCGTGGCGCGGTCAACACCGGCGCATGGGAAGACGACCACGGCGCCAAGCTCTTCCTGGCGCTGGAACGCGGCTCGAACGCACTTGGGATCAGCGCCTCCGAGCGCGATAAATTCATCGAGAAGCAGGGCCTTCCCCTCTTCGACGGGACGCAGGAGTATTGCCTGTGGCTGGGCTGCATGGGCGGCTACGATCCCAAGGGCCGCGAGATTGTGGCCGACTTCGCCCGCGTGATGAACTACCTGGGCACAAGCTACGGCGTGCTGCGCAAGGAGAAATGCACCGGCGACCCGGTGCGGCGCCTGGGCAACGACCTGCTCTTCCAGCAACTGGCCGAGGCCAACCTTGAAGCGCTGGCGCAAAACAAAGTGAAGAAGATCATCTCCATCTGTCCCCACTGCGTGCGCACCATCCAGGAAGATTGGAAGGAGTACGGCACACCGCCGGAGATTGAGCATCACAGCGAGTTTTTGGCGCGGTTTGCAGAGAAGCTGCCGAAGCAGACGGACACAGAAAAGATTGTTTACCACGATCCCTGCTACCTGGGCCGCTATCGCGACGTCTACGACGAACCGCGCGCGATTGTGGCCCTGGCCGGCGAGCTGGTCGAGGCGCCGCGCTCCCATGAGCGCAGCTTTTGCTGCGGAGCCGGCGGCGGGCTGGCCTTTCTGGGCGAGGAGACCGGCGAGCGTGTCAGCCACGTGCGCGCCGCGGAGCTGACCGCGACCGGCGCGACCACAGTTGGAACAGCCTGCCCCTTCTGCAACAGCATGTTCCGCGATGCGCTGACGGAATTCGGCGAAGGCGCGCCGCAGTTGCTCGACATTGCCCAATTGACAGCGCGCGGATTGCCGCCCGGCACCGCCGGTTAAGATGAACGGGAGCTTGTTCCTATGAAAATTATCGTTGCCATCAAACAGGTGCCAGAGCGGGACGCGCAGGTGCGCATCGACGCTGCGGCCAAGTGGATTGAAGAAGCCGATCTCCAATGGGCGCTGAATGAGTCGGACGCCTACGCCCTCGAAGAGGCCCTGCAGCTCAAGGAGAAGCACGGCGGCGAAGTGGTTGTCCTCACCGCCGGTCCGGAGCGCGTCGGGTCCACCATCCGCGAGGCCCTCGCCAAGGGCGCCGACCGCGCCATCCACATCGACTGCGACGACCTGGGCCAGCGCGACGCGCTCGGAGTCGCCCGGTTGCTGGCTGCGGCCGTCAAGACTGAGAATCCCGACCTGGTGCTCACCGGGCTCCAATCTGACGATCTGGGGCTTGGACAAACCGGCGTGATTGTGGCTGAACTTCTGGGCCTGCCTCACGCCTCGCTCATTCTGAAGGTGGAGAGGACCGAAGCCGGCCTGACAGTGAAGCGAGAACTGGAAGAAGGCTGGTTCCAGACCATCGAGCTGCCCATGCCGGCCGTGCTTACGATCCAGTCCGGCGGCAACAAACTGCGTTATGCCACGCTGATGGGCATCAAGCGCGCCAGAACCAAGGAAGTGCGGCGCGTGACTGCCGCGGAGTTGGGCGTTGCCCCTGCGCCGGTTGTGGTGCTTGAGCGCGTTTCACTGCCGCAAAAACAAAAGTCCACGCAGATTTTGCCCGGTTCCGCCAAAGAAGCCGCGGCGGCGCTGGTGGAAAAGCTCAAGTTTGAAGCGAGGGTTCTATGAGCGGCATTTGGGTTGTGCTCGAACATCGTGAAGGCCGCATCGGCCGCATCAGCTGGGAAGCGGTAGCGGCGGCACAAGAGCTCGGCGCGCTGTTGGGGCTGGATCTGAACGCGGTACTCATCGGCTCCGAGACCGCGCCCCTTGCCGCGGAGGTTGCTGCCAAGGCGCTCGCCAGAGTGGTGCGCTTGGAACATCCACTGCTGGCCACCTACACCGCCGACGGCTATTCGCTCGCGCTGGAGCAGCTTTTCCGCGCCGAGCAGCCGAATTACGTTGTCTTTCCCCACACCTATCAAGTGCGCGACTACGCTCCAGCGCTGGCCGCGCGGCTGGGCCAGGCGCTGATCGGCGACGTGACAGATATTGGCGATGGACCGGTGTTCAGGCGCCAACTCATGCAGGGCCGTCTCAATGGCAGCTATCGCCACACCGGAAGCGGTCCTTGTTTCATCTCCGTTCAGTCAGGCGCATTTCGCGCAGAGACGGCCGAGGCCGGCGCGGCGACTATCGAAACCATTATGCCAACCATAGAGCCGCAACAGATTCGCAGCAGGCCTGGAGAACCCTTCCGCGGCTCGGCACAGACCGTAGACCTGGGATCGGCGCCCTTGATCGTCAGCGTGGGCCGGGGCATCAAGGGCGAGGAAAACATTCCACTCGTCCAGAAATTGGCCGCAGCTCTGGGTGCGGAGCTGGCCGCCTCGCGGCCCATCTGCGACAACGGATGGCTGCCCATGGAGCGGCAGGTGGGCAGCTCCGGGCAGACGGTTTCGCCCAAGCTCTATGTGGCCGTGGGCATCTCCGGCGCCATTCAGCACCTGGTCGGCATGAAGGGCTCGCAGTGCGTCGTGGCCATCAACAAGGACCCCGACGCGCCCATCTTCGAAGTGGCCGACTACGGCATCGTCGGCGACCTGTTTGAAGTGTTGCCTGCGTTGACTGAGGCCGTGAAGGCCGCCAGACAGTAAGGCGTCAATTCCGCCGTCAAGACGGGGTACCGATCTAGCTGCTCATTTGCGCGTCGACGGGCAGAGCAGCTATGGTTCCCTGGTCACAGCGCGAAGATCGCACGTTAGGGGGCACCCGGGATGTTTCTTCCCGAGACGTATCAGGCAGCACTGTTTCTCATGCTGCTGAGCATGTTGTGCTGGGGTTCGTGGGCCAACACGCTCAAGCTGTGTCCGCGTTTTCGCTTCCAGCTTTTCTATTGGGATTACGCCCTCGGGCTGGCGGCAGGCGCTGTGGCCTGGGGACTGACCGCTGGCAGCCTGGGCCACACGGGGTCGCGGTTCGTGGCCGCAGTGATCAATACGCCCGTCGAAACGATGGTGTGGGCCGCCTGTGGAGGCGTGGTCTTCAACATTGCCAATTTGCTTTTGGTTGCTGCCATCGATGTCGCTGGTTTGGCCGTGGCCTTCCCGGTCGGCATCGGGTTGGCGCTTGTTGTGGGCGCGGTTTCCAGCTACCTTGTGAGCCCGGCCGGCAATCCCCTGCTGCTGTTTGGCGGAGTCGCCCTGGTTGCAGTGGCCATCGTTCTGGATGCCGCCGCGTATCGCAAGCGCGAAAGCTCTGCCAAAGCTGCCACCACGCGAGGCATTGTGTTGAGCCTCCTGGCCGGCCTGCTGATGGGCAGTTTCTATCCGCTTGTGGCGCGGGCCATGAGCGCAAAACCGACCTCGGGACCTTACGCGATTGCGCTGTTCTTCGCCGTCGGAGTGCTGCTCTCCACCGTCCCGGCAAACCTGCTGCTGATGGCGCGGCCCCTCGATGGCAAGCCGCCCGTGGACGGGGCAGACTACTGGCGCGCGCCGCTCGGCTGGCATGTGGCAGGAGTAATTGGCGGAGCCGTGTGGTGTACCGGAGCGGTCGCCAATTTTGTCGCCTCGGGAGCCCACCTGGTCGGGCCCGCGGTCTCGTACTCCATCGGCCAGGGGGCCACCATGGTGTCTGCGTTCTGGGGAGTTTTCGTGTGGCGCGAGTTTGCCGGCGCGCCGCGCGCAGCCAAACTTCTGCTGATGTTCATGTTTCTCTTCTTCGCTTTGGGACTGGGCGCTGTGGCGCTGGCTCCACTGCCTCGCTTCAATTGAGGCCATGACTGGAATGCGCAAGCCAATCGTTGTTGTCGGCAGCATCAACATGGACCTGGTGGCGCGCACCCCGCGCATTCCGCTGGCCGGCCAAACCCTGATCGGCACAGACTTTACCACCACCCCCGGCGGCAAGGGCGCCAACCAGGCCGTTGCAGCTGCACGGCTTGGCTTTCCGGTCCAGATGGTGGGCGCGGTCGGGCAGGATGTGTTTGGCCAGGCCTTGCTCGACAATCTCATCGGTGCAGGGGTCGATGCGGCAACTGTGGCCCGGGTGACCGGACCCTCCGGCGTCGCACCCATTCTGGTGGCTGCGAACGGCGAAAACAGCATCGTCGTGATCCCCGGCGCGAATGGCAAGGTTGACGCCGCCTTCATCGACCGGCATATGGAGTTGATCGTCTCCGCCGGAATGGTTCTATGCCAGTTGGAACTGCCGATGGAAGCGCTGAACCACACGCTCGCGGCGTGCGCCGAGGCAGGCGTTCCGGTGATGCTTGATCCCGCCCCGGCCGCCCCACTCGCTGGGAAGGTTTGGCGTCAAATAGCGTGGTTCACGCCGAACGAGACAGAGGCGGCTTTTTATCTGGGGAGTGCGTTGGAGCCTGAGGCTGCGGCGCGGGAGTTGCTCGCTCGAGGGCTGAAAGGCGTGGTGCTGAAACGCGGCTCCGAAGGCGCTTATGTGGCCGTGGCCGGAGGCAAAGCGGCATGGGTGCGGTCCTTCTCCGTCGAAGCCGTTGATATGGTGGCCGCGGGCGACTGTTTCAATGGAGCCTTCGCCGTCGCGCTGCTCGAGGGGCACGATCCGTGGGCCGCGGCGCGGTTTGCCAATGCCGCCGCGGCCATCTCCGTGACGCGATGCGGGGCTCAGGCCTCAATGCCGACACGGACTGAGGTGGATGCCTTCCTCGCGGAACGTGCATCAGAACGATGAGCTGAATTCCTGCCCTCGGCAGCGGTTCAATTCGAAGGGAGAGTATGAAACGAATCCATCGTGGAATGAGCCTCGGAATTTTGCTGGGAGCGGTGGCTGTTGCCGCGGCGGCGCAGGACACGCTGTATCCCGCGCACGGACAGCAGATTCCTCCGCCCGTCTGCATGAACCTGCACAACGCCTGGGAAGTGCCTCCCCAGGCGCCGTGCCCCCCAGACATGCATTCGCGCTGGTTGGCCGATCTGGAGCATTGGCGCACGGAGCGCCGCATTCGCATCTCCTACGATCCTTCGCGTTATGAATCGCCTGTGCTCCGCTGGACGCAGTCGAGCTTTATTCAGCCCCAGATGATGGTGCAGGACCGCTACTTCTACGACCCCGTGACCGGCCACTACACCGTGGACCGCTATCTCGACGACCTGGAAAAGCGATACGGCAGCGTCGATGCGGTGCTGGTGTGGGCCACCTACCCCAACATGGGCATCGACGACCGCAACCAGCTTGAAATGGTCGAGTCCATGCCTGGCGGCGTCGAGGGCGTGCGGCAGATGGTTGCGGATTTTCACCGCCGCGGCGTACGCGTGTTCTTCCCCATGATGATGTGGGACCAGGGAACCCGCGAACCATCTCAGACCTGGCCCGATTCCATCGCTGCGTTGATGAAGGAAATCAACGCCGACGGCATCAATGGCGACACGCAGGACGGCGTGCCTCTTGGCTTCTCGCTCGCCGCGGAGAAGATCGGCCACCCGCTGGCGTTCGAACCTGAAGGCAGCCCCAGCGACGAGGCTCTGAACTGGAACGTGATGACCTGGGGCCAGTACGAATTTCCTTTCATTCCCATGGTGGATCGCTTCAAATGGCTTGAAACCCGGCACATGGTGAACATCAGCGACCGATGGGCGCTGGACAAGACCAACGACCTGCAATACGCCTTCTTCAACGGCGTGGGATGGGAGAGTTGGGAGAACGTGTGGGGCATCTGGAATGGGATCACCCCGCGCGACGCCGAGGCCACGCGGCGCATTGCAACCATCGAGCGCGGAGTTGCGCCCTTCCTGGCCAGTCCGCAGTGGGAACCCCTTTATCCCATGCACAACTATGGCGTTTACGCCAGCCGCTGGCCCCTTGGTCGCGAGACCGTGTGGACCATCGTGAATCGCACCGGGTACGACATTGGTGGCCGCCAGATGGATGTGCCGCTCGTGCCGGGAATGCGCTGCTTCGATCTCTACCACGGCGTGGAGCTAAAGCCTGAAGCGACGCAGAAGACTGATGGTTCGCGCGCGGTGCTGAGCTTCAACGTTGAGGCTCATGGCTACGGCGCGATTCTTGCCACGCCCGGCGAGCCGGACGAAGCCATCAAGACCCTGATGCAGCGCATGGCCGCCATGACCGCGGAACCACTCACGCACTATTCGCATGAGTGGACTGTTCTGCCGCAGAGCATCGTCGAGATCCCGCCGACAAATTTTGCCGCTGAAACGCCCGAAGGCATGGTGCGGATACCGGGCGGCGATTTCATCTTCCAAGTGCGGGGGACTGAGATTGAAGGCGATGCCGACCCTATGGTCGACGTGCAGTACCCGTGGGAAGATTCGCCACGCCGCTTCCACGAGCACAGGATGGAGATCAAGCCGTTCTTCGTCGACAAGTTTCCCGTGACCAACGCGCAGTTCAAGCAGTTCCTGGGTGCGACTCACTACGCCCCTAAGGACTCATTGAACTTTCTGCGCGATTGGAAGAATGGAGCCTATCCGCAAGGCTGGGAGAACCGGCCGGTGACCTGGGTCTCGCTTGAGGACGCGCGCGCCTTTGCCAAGTGGGCCGGCAAGCGCCTGCCCCACGAGTGGGAGTGGCAACTGGCCGCGCAGGGCACGGACGGCCGGGAGTATCCATGGGGCAACAAGTGGGAGCCCGCCAACGTGCCTGCGCCCGACACCGGCCGCAGTATGCGCGGTCCCGATCCCGTCGACGCGCATCCGCAGGGCGCAAGCCCATACGGCGTGATGGACCTCGTGGGCAACGTCTGGCAGTGGACCGACGAGTTCGCCGACGAACACACCCGGGCGGCCATCGTGCGCGGCGGCGAATATTACCAGCCGCAAGGCTCCATCTGGTATTTTCCCCAGGCATTCCGCAATGACGAGCACAGCAAGGTGCTGCTGATGGCGCCGTCCTACGACCGCTCCGGCGGCGTCGGCTTCCGCTGCGTGAGCGACGCACAGTGACTGCGCACCGCGCTGCCGGCGTGCGCGCCGGCCTCACGCCACTTCGTTTTCCAGCGTTCCGATGGGCTCAATGGTGATGCGGATGCAGTCGCCGCTGGCCAGCGTGAACGAACTCGGCGGCACAATGCCTGTGCCGGTCATCAGGAAGCAACCACTGGGAAATGCGTTGTCGCGCAGCAGATACTCAACCAGCGTTTTCGGGTCGCGCTTCAGCTCCGTCAGCGCCACCGAGCCTGAGAACTCAACCCGGCCATGACGGAGAATCTCCAGCATGATTTCCGTCGAATGCGGCAGCGGCCTTGCACTCACCAGAATGCCCGGCCCCAGAGCGCAACTGCCGTTGTAGACCTTGGCTTGCGGCAGATAAAGAGGGTTTTCGCCCTCGATGTCGCGAGAGCTCATATCGTTGCCGATTGTGTAGCCGGTGATCCTGCCTCCAGGGCTGATCACCAGCGTAAGTTCCGGCTCCGGCACGGACCAGCGCGCATCCGCGCGAATCCGCACCTTGCCGCCCGCGCCCACGGTGCGGCTGGCCGTGGACTTGAAGAACAACTCTGGCCGTTCTGCCGAGTAGACGCGATCATAGAAGTCGCCGCCACCGGCGTCCTTTGCCTCCTCCATGCGCGCGCCGCGGCTGCGGTAATAGGTCACACCCGCGGCCCATACTTCCTGCTGTCCGATAGGCGCCAGCAGGTCCGCCGCCTGAAACTCCCGCGACGGCGCCCTGGTCGCAATCAGCCCCGAAAGGAATTCCGGCAAGTCCTCGCGGGCCAGAAGCGCATCCCATAAGAACCCATCAACGCGGTAGTGCTGACCATCCTCTTCGACGAAAGTTCCGGCAGTGGTTCGGTAGAGCTTCACGGGTGTTCGCCTCCTGCTTCCGCCTTCCATCGTAAATGCATATCTCGAGGTCAACGATAAAGTGCGAAGCCCGAATCATGGGACCAGCCCGCATCTATTCGCACCATGCGTTGAACTTCCCTGCCCTCACTGCCGCCGCCAGCGCATCGATGTCCGGCGCCAGTACCCGATCCTGATCGAGACGCGGAACCACGGCACGCACCGCGGCATGGGCGCGCTCGATCTCCCGGCTGGGCCTGAGGGGCTTGCGGAACTCCAGGCCCTGAGCCGCGCACATCAGCTCGATGGCCACGATGCGCTCGGCATGCTCCACAATCTGGCGCAGCTTCAGCGCGCCCGTCATGCCCATCGAAACGTGATCCTCCTTGCCCCCGTCCGTGGGAATGCTGCCCGTAGACGCGGGATGCGAGAGCACCTGACACTCGTTGATGAGCGCCGCCGCGACAATCTGCGCCATCATGAAGCCTGAGGAAAGCCCCGGATCGTTGGAAAGAAACGCGGGCAGCCCCTCGTTGATATCAGGATTCAGCAACCGGTCGATGCGCCGCTCCGTGATGCCGCTCAGATCGGTGAGCGCAATGGCCGCATAGTCGAATGCATACGCTAGCGGCGCCCCATGAAAATTTCCCCCGGAAATCACCGCTCCGCGGCTTTGTGTTTCAGACGAGATTTCCGGAAAAATAAGCGGATTATCTGTGGCCGATCCAGCCTCCGTCTCCAGCACGCCTGCCACATGCGCCAGAACATCGCGCACCGCGCCATGGACCTGGGGCATGCAGCGCAGGCAATAGGCATCCTGCACCCGTGAATCATGTTCGCGATGCGACTCGCGAATCTCCGAGCCTGCAAGCAGCCGGACCAGGTGAGCAGCTGCGGCAATCTGCCCGGTGTGCGGCCGGGCCAGGTGAATGCGTTCGTCGAAGGCAGCGGGCGTGCCCATCAGCGCCTCCAGCGACATGGCGCCCCCTAGATCGGCAAGATGAACGACGCGCTGAGCGCGCGCTACCGCCAGTGCGCCCACCGCCGTCATGGCCTGGGTGCCGTTCAGCAGGGCCAGGCCCTCCTTGGCGGCCAATTGCAGGGGTTGCAGCCCCGCCCGGCGGAGCGCCTCGCCACCGGCCATGCGCTCGCCGCGATAAAACGCCTCGCCCTCGCCAATCACCACCAGCGCCAGATGCGCCAACGGCGCCAGATCGCCGCTCGCGCCCACCGACCCCTTTTCGGGGATCACCGGGCATACCCCTGCGTTCAGCAGCGCGACCAGCAGCTCCAGCAGCGCAGGACGAACGCCGCTGAATCCCTTGGCCAGCACATTGGCGCGCAACAACAACATGGCGCGCGACTCAGCTTCGGAGAGCGGCTGGCCCACACCACCCGCGTGGCTGCGCACCAGATTGATCTGCAGCTGAGCCAGTTTATCCGGCGCAATCCGCACGTCCGAGAGCTTGCCGAAGCCGGTGTTGACGCCGTAAATTGTCTCGCCGGCACTCAGAATCGCTTCAATCGTTTCTCTGCTTTGACTTGCCCGCTTCAGCGCGGACGGCGCAATTGCGACCGGACATGCTGCCAGTGAGACAGCTTCAATCTCGGCTAGTGTCAGGGGTTGACCGTTCAGGATCAGAGTTTCCATGTGCCCGATGGTAGGCTGACTGAAGCCTCCCGGTAAATACCGAATGCGCACCTATTGTTGTTTATCACGATGCAATTCACTATGATTTGGCGATATGGTAATGGATTCCTCTACCTTACTGGACAGTTTCGGGCGAAAAATTCTGGGCGAATTGCAGAGCAATGCCCGCCTGAGCCTCGCGGAGCTGGGCCGGCGCATCGGGCTCTCGCCCACCGCGACAGCGGAACGGATGAAGCAGATGGAGGAGATCGGGATTCTCCGCGGCTACACCGTGGACATCGACCGCGAGGCACTGGGTCTGGAGGTGATGGCCTTCATCCGCATGAGCTGTGGGGGCCAGCACTACCATCGCCTGCTTGAGTACGTGGGGACACTGGAAGAGGTGCGCGAGTGCCATCATCTGACCGGCGGCGACGACTTTCTGCTGAAGGTCACCACCACCAGCATGGTCGATCTGGAGGCGCTGATCGAAGCTCTGCTGCCCTATGGCAATCCGGTCACGAGCCTCGTGCTTTCCTCGCCGGTGGAGCGCCGGAAATATGCTGTTACCGGCAAGCTGACAACGGTCACAAGGAAGCCTTCGCGACGCCGCTGAACCGTTTGCCACCCAGTGCGCTTGCGAGAGACCCGGAAAACCGATTTATAGTGGAGGCGACCCATTTACCCGGCGAGGGCCCGCGCTATGGTTCCCCGGTCAATGCGCAAAAAAGCCCGCTCGATTGCTCGATCACCTTGCACGCAACCATTGAAAGCGAGTTCCAAAGCCATGAACCTGAATCGAAGAGATTTTGCAAGACTTGGCGCTCTGGGCCTGGCTGCCCGGTTCACGCCCACGCTTCTCGCAGAGGCCGGCGAGCAGAAAAAGATCGGCTACGCCGTCATCGGCCTCGGCCGCATTGCCGAGCACTTCATGCCCGGCGTGCGCAATACTTCCAACTCACAAATCACCGCGCTGGTCAGCGGCCATCGCGACAAGGCCGAGCGGATTGCGGCCGAGTACGGCATTCCGCAAAGCTCAATTTATAGCTATGAGGACTTCGACCGCATCGCGCAGAACAAAGCCGTCGATGCCGTCTACGTGGCGCTGCCCAACTCCATGCACGCCGAATACACAATTCGCGCTGCGAAAGCCGGCAAGCATGTGCTGTGCGAAAAACCGATGGCTACCAATGTGGCCGACTGCGAGGCGATGATCGCGGCCTGCAAAGCGGCTGGCGTAAAGCTGATGATCGCGTATCGCTGCCACTACGAACCCACAAATCTGAAGGCGGTGCAGCTCATTCGCGAGGGCGCGCTGGGCAAGGTTCAGGCTATCCAGAGCGCCTTCGGATTCAACATCGCCGCCGGCGAGTGGCGGCTCAACAAGAAGCTGGCAGGCGGTGGACCGCTGTTCGATGTGGGCATCTACTCGCTGAATGCCTGCCGTTACCTGACTGGCGAGGAGCCAGACAACATCGCAGCCTATGCCTCCGTCATTGACCATGAAGGCCGCTTCAACGAGGTTGAGGAGAACGTCTCCTGGACCATGAAGTTTCCCTCGGGCATTCTCGCCAGTTGCAATACCACTTACGGCGCCAACATGGACGGATACTTTCGCGTCTACGGGTCAAAGGGATGGCTCGAAGTGGACCCAGCATTCGTCTACGAGGGCCTGCGGCTGCGCGCCGATTTCTCCGGCAGGCAACTCGACGAGCCTAATCCGGCCAAGGACCCCTCCCAGTTCATGGCTGAAGCCGCGCATTTTTCTCGCGCCATTCTAGACAACCAGGAACCCAGAACTCCCGGCGAAGAGGGCCTGCGCGACATGCGCTACATCACCGAGATTTATCGTTCGGCCGGAATCAGCATCTGAGCAGTAGGCTGGAATGCCTACTCCAACCCAAGAATCCGCCGATTCTTTGCTTCGTCCGCGCCGCTGCCGGCAAAGTCGTCGAAGGCGCGGCCGGTCACGTGAATGATGCGGTCGCGAATAAAGGCCGCGCCTTCCGTTGCGCCTGCCTTGGGATTCTTGAGGCAGCACTCCCACTCCAGCACCGCCCAGCCGGGAAAATCATACTGCGCCATCTTGCTGAAGATTTGGTGAAAATCTACCTGGCCGTCGCCCAGCGAACGAAAGCGGCCCGGCCTGTCGATCCAATCCTGATAACCGCCATACACACCGGAGCGTCCGCTGGGCCTGTACTCGGCGTCTTTCACGTGAAAGGCGCGCACGCGGTCGTGGTAGATATCGAGGAATGCCAGATAGTCCATTTGCTGCAAAACCATGTGGCTCGGGTCGTAGAGAATGTTGGCGCGCGGATGATCGTTCACCACGGATAGGAAGCGCTCGAAGGTGACGCCGTCGTGCAGGTCCTCGCCTGGATGAAGTTCAAAGCAGATATCCACGCCTGCTTCGTCGAAGGCTTGCAAGATGGGCAGCCAGCGCCGGCCCAGTTCCTGAAAAGCTTCGTCAATGATCCCCGCAGGCCGCTGCGGCCATGGATAGAAGAATGGCCAGGCCAGCGCACCGGAGAACGAAGCGTGCGCATTGAGGCCAAGATTGCGGCTGGCCGTGGCCGCCCACTTCAACTGCTGCACTGCCCACGATTGTCGAGCCCTTGGATCTCCGGCCAACTCTGCTGGAGCGAAGCCCTCCAGCAGCACATCGAAAGCCGAGTGGCTGGCGACAAGCTGTCCTTGCAAGTGAGTGGAGAGCTCGGTGAGCGCAAGCCCCGCCCGGCTCAGCAAGCCCCGAACTTCATCGCAATAGTCCTGGCTTTCCGCGGCGGCCTTCAGGTCGAACAGGCGGCGATCCCAAGTGGGAATCTGCACGCCCACAAATCCCAACCTTGCCGCCCAATTCGCCATCCCCTCCAGGCTGTTGAAGGGGGCTTGATCGCCGGCAAACTGCGCCAGGAAGACACCCGGCCCTTTAATCGTTTTCATAAGTTCACTCCGCAAAGCGCAAAGCTTGTTTAAAACACTACCCAGCCTTCGACGCGGCTGCTCTCGATGGCGCGGTCGATGAACCTCATCCCGCGCACTCCGGCGACAACCCCCGGCAACGTATCCGGCAAGGGATCAGCCTGGCCGTCCTTCCACGCGATCAGCGCATCGGCAAACTCGCGATAGAGCACTGCGAAGGCCTCAATGAAGCCCTCCGGATGCCCGCCCGGCAGCCGTGTGACCGCGCGCGCGTCCTCGCTCAGGTAGCTTCCGGCCGCATGGCGAATCTCTTCCGGCCCATCCAGCCACTTGAGCCGCAGCCGGTTTGGGTCTTCCTGCCGCCAATCCAGCGAGCCCGCCTTGCCGTACACCCGCAGGCGCAGCCCGTTGCCCTCACCCGCCGCCACCTGCGACGCCATCAGCACGCCGCCCGCCCCATTGTCCAAACGCAGCAAGGCCGTGCAATCATCGTCCACACGCCTTCCGGGGACCACCGACAACAGCGACGCGTTCAGGTCCGTTACTTCCAGGCCCGTTACATATTCGAGCAGGTGAAAGGCATGCACCCCAATATCACCGATGCAGCCGCCGGGTCCATTGAGCACCGGATCGGAGCGCCATGCAGCCTGCTTCTGCCCCGTCGTTTCAATGGGCCGGCTCAACCATCCCTGCAAATACTCCACGACAATTTTTCGAATCTGGCCGAGCTGACCGCTTGCACAGATTGCGCGCGCCTCTCGAACCAACGCATAGCCCGCATATGTGTGAGTCAAACCGTAGGGCAGCCCAGACTCTGCGACCACCTTTTCCAATGCTACGGCCTCGGCGTATGTCGCGGTAGCTGGCTTGTCGCTCATCACCGGGAATCCCGCCTCCAGCGCCGCCGCGGCCACAGGCAGGTGAAGGTGATTCGGCGTGACGATCGCGACAAAGTCGATTGGATCAGGTCGCTCTCGCTCCGCGGCCATCATCTCCAGATAAGTCGCATAGGCTCTCGCTGGATCGATCCGGTACGATTCCCCAGCCGCGCGCGAACGTTCCGGTGACTGCGAGAAAGCGCCGGCAACCAGTTCGATTCTGCCGTCAAGTTCCGCGGCCATCCGGTGAACCGGTCCGATGAATGCGCCCGGTCCGCCCCCCACCATTCCCATCCGCAATTTCCGCAACACTTCCATTGTCCTCTTCGTCCTCATTTTCGCCATAGACCAGAACCTTGACTCAACTTACATCGACTCACGCACAAACGAATATAACTCGGGAGCAATCACAAGTTATATACACTTCTCGCACATCGCCTACCTTCCCCTAACCTCCGCCTTTCCCCGGCGTGTAAAAGAAACGAATTCGCGCCAAGAGGGACAAAGTCATTGCCCTTCGCGAATCTAAGGTCTAAATCTGCGCTCTCTTCAGCCCCGGTGCCAGCATCCGAAGTAACAGCAAGGCCACCAGGTAGGCACAGCCGGAGTAAAGAAACAGCGGCACATAACTATGGGTGAACTGCAGGATATGTCCAGCGACCAGCGCAAAGATCGCTCCCCCCAACGCACCTGCCACCTGACCAAAACTCACCACTGTGCCTACCAGTTCGGCAGGAAACATATCCGAAGCGGTGGTAAAGATGTTGGCCGACCAGCCCTGATGCGCGCTCGTTGCCAGACTTAGAAGGGCAACCGCGCCCCACTCCGAGTGCAGTCCTCCGGCGAATGCGATGG
Organism: uncultured Acidobacteriaceae bacterium; assembly: GCA_963716385.1. Taxonomy (GTDB): domain Bacteria; phylum Acidobacteriota; class Terriglobia; order Terriglobales; family Acidobacteriaceae; genus Telmatobacter. The sequence goes on along the minus strand of OY970305.1, from coordinate 2,336,086 downwards.
GCAAGACGAGAATGGCGCAAGTGAGCATGGCCGCTATACGAGCCCGTTTGAGGCCCATCCCCAGACCCACGTATCCCCGTGGAAGCCATCCCCCGCTGATACTGCCCACCGTCGAAATCACATACACCACAATCAGCGGCAATCCCACATGTGAAAGGTCCAGCTTGAAGCGCGAACTAAAGTAGCCCGGCAGCCAAAACAGGTAAAACCACCAGACCGGATCGGTGAGAAACTTTCCCAGCGCAAAACCCCAGGTCTGCCTGTAGGCCAAAAGCCGCCACCACGCAATGGATTTTGCCTCCGGCGCTGTGACAACTCCGTCTCGTGTCCAGTCCATCGTCTCCCGCGGCTTGCGATACTTCACTGACCACCACACAATCCACGCCGCGCTGAAGGTTCCCGTGATAAGAAAAGAGGCGCGCCACCCAAAATGCAGCGCCACCCACGGAACAAGGAATGGCGCAAGGATCGCCCCCACGCCCGCGCCGGAGTTGAAGATGCCCGTTGCAAGTGCGCGCTCCCTGGGCGGAAACCATTCTGCCGTCGACTTGATTGCCGCGGGAAAATTGCCGCTCTCGCCCAGTCCCAGGAAAAAGCGCGCCACGCCAAACCCGGCCACTGAGGTGACAAGCGCGTGGCTCATCGCCGCCAGGCTCCAAACGCCGGTTACGAGCGGATAACCCTTGCGGCAACCGATGCGATCGACCAGACGGCCAGAAAAGATCACCCCCAGCGCATAGGCAATCTGGAAGCACCAAACAATGTATCCGTATTGGATCTCGTTCATGTTGATCGAGCGCTCAACCGTGGGCCACCCATGAATCAACGGCTGCAGATGGAGTGTCGTCCCCTCAAGAAACGGCTTCAGGATTGAGAGCACCTGCCGGTCCATGTAGTTGATCGACGTGGCTACGAACAGCATGGCGCAGATGGTCCAGCGGCCTGGAAGCGCGGGCGGCTCTGCTAGAGCTTCGATCTGATCCACGAGATCGCTCATGTGCTACCAGTCACACAGCGTGCCGTCGAGCTTGCGGTTGATGGGCAGATACGCCCGTTGATAGGGATATTTCGCGGCCAAAGCTTCATCCAGGTCCACGCCCAGTCCCGGGGCATCGCCCGGAGACATCATGCCGTCCTTGAACGTGTAGTGATGTGGGAAAACCGCATCGGTCTCATCGGTGTGCGGCATGTGTTCCTGGATGCCGAAGTTGTGAATTGCCGTGTCGAAGTGCAGCGCCGCCGCCATGCACACCGGCGAAAGATCCGTGGCGCCATGGCAGCCTGTGCGCACGTGATAAAGCTCCGCAAAGTCAGCGACTTTCTTCAGGTGTGTCAACCCGCCGCCATGCACCGGAGTCATGCGAATGTAGTCAATCCATTGGTTGCGCATCAGGTCATGCGCATCCCATATCGAGTTGAAGACCTCGCCCACCGCAATGGGAGTCGTCGTGTGCTCGCGAATAATCTTGAAACCCTCTTGCAACTCTGCCGGCGTCGGGTCCTCCATCCAGAATGGGTGAAAGGCCTCCAGTTCCTTGCCCAGCCGGCCTGCTTCAATCGGCGTCAGCCGGTGGTGGCAGTCGTGCAGCAGGTACAGTTCTTCGCCGAAGGCCTCCCGCACCCGCGCAAACAACCGAGGAACGTGCCGCAGATACGGTGCCGTTGCCCACTCGCACTCTGATGGCAGTCCACGCTCGGCCGGCTCGTACCGACCTGGCCCTTTCGCAACGCCATAGGTCGTCGATAGTCCAGGAAAGCCGCTCTGCACGCGGATCGCCTTGTAGCCCAGGTCCCTGTGCCGTGCCACATCTTCGAGAGTGTGATCGATGTCCTTCCCGTTTGCGTGCGCATACACCAGCACGCCCTCGCGGCTCTTGCCTCCCAGCAGGTTGTAGACCGGTGTGTTGAGCGCCTTGCCTTTGATGTCCCACAGCGCGACGTCCACCGCGGCAATGGCCGACATCGTCACCGGCCCGCGCCGCCAATAAGGCCCGCGATAAAGGTATTGCCAGATGTCTTCGGTTTGGAAGGGATCGCGGCCGATCATGCAGGGAATCACATGATCGGTGAGATAACTGGCCACCGCCAGTTCGCGCCCGTTCAGCGTGCCGTCTCCCAGGCCGTAGATGCCTTCATCCGTCTCGATCTTCAGCGTGACAAAGTTCCGTCCCGGCGATGTGATGTTCACGTACGCTTTGGTGATCTTCATTGCGTCAGGCGCTCCAACACTACGAAAGAATCTGCGGCGGCGTTCGGCCCCTCACCACCCAGGGGGCGCAGATCGGTCTGTCTCCACATCCCTGTCTACTGATTCACTCCGCTGGCCAGGAATCCGCCATCAACGGCCACAGTCTGGCCGGTGACAAACGAAGCGGCCTCTGATGCCAGGAAGATCACAGCCCCGGCCACCTCTTGCGCCTTGCCAAAGCGTCCCATCGGGGTGCGCAGGATCAACTCGTCTCCGCGCGGCGTGCCCATAATCAGGGAGGCGTTCAACGGCGTCGGCAAGACGCCGGGCACAATGGCATTGACGTTCACCCCGGTCTTCGCCAACTCGACCGCCAGCACTTTGGTGAGCGAGAGCACCGCAGCTTTGCTGGCTGCGTACGCCCCCACCTGATAGAAACCCAGGAATGAGGTGAGCGAGGCAACGTTGATGATCCGGCCGTATCCTGCGCGGACCATCGTCGAGCCGAAAATCTGACAGGTGCGAAGCGTTCCGGTCAGGTTGGTCTCGACTACCCGCGACCAGTCGGCCTCTTCTACTTCGAGAGTCGGTGCCTTGTTCGTAATTCCCGCCGCGTTCACCAGGATGTCCACCTTGCCGAACTCTTTGATCACCGCGTCATGCAGCGCCTGAAGCGAGGCCCGGTCCGTCACGTCGCTGGCCACGCGCAGTGAGCGCCGGCCCAGCGCTTCGATCTCAGCAGCTACCTTTTCCACTGACTCCAGCCGCCGCGAGCTGGGTACCACGTCAGCTCCGGCTCCGGCCAGGCCCAGCGCCATCGCGTGGCCCAGACCAGTTGCCCCACCCGTCACCACCGCGACCCTGCCGCTTAAATCAAAAAGACTCTTGCTCATGATCTAGTTTTCCTCTTGCGTTGCGCATGCCGCCGTCTTGCCAAATCAACCCGACGACAATTTCCGGCGTCGGCGCCCGCCACAAGAAATCTATCACCTCAGCCGTTTGACTCGTACACCGCGAGCGCCCCTCGCCCCGGCGTGATGCGGTACAGTGTCATTGAACGATTGACAGGTATCTATGGACCCGATTCTGCTCCCTGATACGAACTGCCGCTGGGATTGCTTGAGCCTGGGCGAAGTAATGCTTCGCCTCGACCCCGGCGAAGGCCGCATCCCTACCACGCGCCAATTCCAAGTCTGGGAGGGCGGCGGCGAGTACAACGTGGCCCGCGGCCTGCGGCGCTGCTTTGGCCTGCGCACCGCAATCGCCACCGCGCTGGCCGACAACGCCGTGGGCCGCCTGGTGGAAGACCTGATCCTCCAGGGTGGCGTCGATGTTTCCCTGCTCAAATGGATTCCCTTCGATGGCGTTGGCCGCCACGGTCCGCAATGGTCTGAACTTCACCGAGCGCGGCTTCGGCTTGCGCGCGGCTGCGGGCTGCAGCGACCGCGGCCACACCGCCATCAGTCAGGTCAAACCCGGCGATTTTGACTGGTCCACGATCTTTGGAAATCAGAACGCCACAAAGTGGTTCCATACCGGCGGCATCTTCGCCGCGCTCTCGACATCCACAGCCGAAGTGGCCGCCGAAGCCATTCACGCCGCACACCGCCATGCCACTCCCGTTTCCTTCGATCTCAATTACCGCGAATCGCTCTGGAAATCCATTGGCGGCAAAGCCAGGGCGCAGGAGATCAACCGTGAGCTTGTTCGAAAGGTGGACGTGCTCTTCGGCAACGAAGAGGACTTTTCCACGATGCTGGGCGTGCAGATCAAGGGTGTCGGCGAGGATTTTGCCGAGTTGCCCATCGCCAGCTACGAAGAGATGCTGCGAGAGGTCGCGGTGGCATATCCAAACCTGAAGCTCATCGCCAGCACCCTGCGCACCGCCTCCACCGCCAGCCGCAACGCCTGGGGCGCCATCGCACTTTACGAAGACCAGATTGTCCACGTCCCGCAACGCGAAATCGACATCTTTGACCGCGTCGGCGGCGGCGACAGCTTCGCCTCCGGACTGATCTACGGCCTGCTCGCCGGCAAGCCCATCGAATGGGCCGTCCGCTGCGGCGTGGCTCACGGCGCGCTGGCCATGACCACCCCCGGCGACACCAGCATGGCCACTCTGGCCGAGGTGGAGCGCGCTATGCAAGGCGGCTCCGCCCGAATCGCACGATAGAGGAAACCATGACCGAAACCACCGCAGAAATCATTGAACGCGTCGGCCTGATTCCCGTCCTGCGCGCCCGCAATGCCGCCCAGGCCCACGCCGCTGTCCAGGCCATGATCTCTGGCGGTGTGACAGTTGTCGAAGTTACGATGACTGTTCCCGGCGCGGTTGATCTCTTGAAGGAACTCAGGAGCAAGTATGGCCAGAAGCTCCTGCTCGGCTCCGGCACCGTGACCACCGCCGAGGAAGCCGAAGCCACCATCCTGGCCGGCGCGGAATTCGTCGTCAGCCCGAGCCTGCATCCGGAGGTCATCGCCACCACGCGCGCCCTCGGCAAGGTTTCCATCCCCGGCGCGCTCACGCCCACCGAGGCCATCACCGCATGGAGAGCCGGCGCGGATTATGTGAAGATTTTTCCCTGCTCCGCGTTGGGCGGCGCCGGCTATCTGAAGTCCCTGCTCGCGCCCTTCCCATTTCTCAAGCTCATCCCCACCGGGGGCGTCACCTTGCAAACCGCCGAAAGCTTTCTCAAAGCAGGGGCGAAGGCTCTCGGCGTCGGCAGCGATTTAGTCAACCTCGCCGCTATCGACGCCGGCCACCCCGAAGCCATTACTGAAACGGCACGGGCGTATCTGACGGTACTGTCGAAGGTCCGCGCGGAGTTGCACTACTGAAGAGTAGCCGCGCTCGCTGCTGCAATGAGATGGCGGAGAACGACAAATCTGTCCCGCTCTCTATAACTTATAAGCCCGCATCACCAGCCCCACCGTCAACTCTCGCGCCAACTCCACCGCCTCGTCCTCGTCCAATCGATGCTCAGCCACCAACCGCGCCAGGAACCCGGCATCCATGCGCCGCGCCACATCGTGCCGCGCCGGAATCGACAAAAACGCCCGCGTATCGTCGTTGAAGCCCACGGTGTTATAAAATCCCGCCGTCTCCGTCACCTGCTCGCGGAAGCGTCGCATCCCCTCCGGGCTGTCGAAAAACCACCACGGCGGCCCCAGCTTCAAGCACGGATAATGCCCTGCCAGCGGCGCCAGTTCCCTGCTGTACGCCGTCTCATCCAGCGTGAACAGAATGATCGTCAGCCTCGGTTCGTTGCCGAAGCGGTCGAGCAGCGGCCGCAGCGCTTCTACATACCCCGTCGGCTGGGGAATGTCCGCCCCCATATCCCGCCCGTACCGCGCGAAGACCTGCGCATTGTGGTTGCGCACCGAGCCAGGGTGAATCTGCATCACCAGCCCGTCTTCGAGGCTCATGCGCGCCATCTCGGTCAGCATCTGCGCGCGGAAAAGCTCCTCTTGGGCCCGGTCGGCCCTCCCCTCCAGCACTTCGTCGAAAAGCCACTCCGCCTCCACTTCGCCCAGATCTGCCGTCTGCGCTGTAGGATGGCCGTGGTCGGTGGCCGTCGCACCCTGCATTTTGAAATACTGCCGCCGCGACGCCAGCGCGCGCAGATAACCGCGCCACGTCGCCGTGTCTTCGCCCGTCAGCATCCCCAACGCTTCAACCGCCGCCCGAAAACCGTCAAACGCCGGATCAACGACCGGATCGGGCCGGTAGGTCGGCAGAATCCGTCCCTTCCAACCCGAATTTCGAATTGCCGCGTGATCCGCGAGCGAGTCGAGCGGCGAATCGGTTGTCGCCAGGACCTCAATCCGGAAGCGCTCAAACAGCGCCCGCGGCAAAAACTCCGCAGTGGCCAGCCTGGCCTCGATCGCGTCGTAGTAGTGGTCCGCCGTTGCCGCCGACAGCCGGTCCGTGAGTCCAAAAAGCTCCTGAAAGGCGAAGTCCAGCCACAGCCGCGTGGGCGTGCCACGAAACAAATGGTAATTGCTGGCAAAGATACGCCACACCTTGCGCGGATCCTCAATCGGCGTGTGCCCGATCTCCAACTCATCCAGCGATACCCCCTGGCTATACAGCATCCTGAAGACGTAATGGTCCGGCTGCACAAACAACGCCACCGGGTCAGGAAACGCCTGATTCCGCGCAAACCATCCCGCTTGCGTGTGCCCATGCGGGCTCACGATAGGGAGGCCGCGAATCCCCTCATACAACCGCCTTGCAATTGCCCGTGTCTTCTCCTCCGCCGGAAAAAGCCTGTCCTCGTTCAGCAGCGCCACCGCAATCTCCTTTCGCTTCCGTTCACCAGTATCGTCCATTGCGGCAGCGCGCGGTATACTGCGGCTACCGGATGAAATGGATCAAGACCTGGATGACTCTGCCGGAGGCAAGGTGACAACGCTCCGCATCGCCCTGCGCAACTACGCGGACTTTGAAAACGCGCTCGACGAGGAAGCGCGGCTCTTTGAAGCTCTCCATCCCGGCAGCCATGTCGAACTTGTCTCTACAGGCATCCACGAACTGCACAACTCGACCATCGCCAAGGGAGGCCTGCGCGAGGGCCGCTTCGATCTCGCGCTGCTGGTCACCGACTGGCTGGCCGAGGGGCTCGCCGCGGGCGCGCTCGAAGACCTGCAACACTGGCAGGAACGAACCCCAATCCCCGACTGGCCCCATGGCTGGGCGTGGTCGCTGGTGCGGCCGCTCGTTTTCGGCAACCAGCTTTCGTCCCTGCCCTGGCATGACGGCCCGGAGTGCCTGGTCTACCGCACCGACCTTTTCGGCGATCCGAAGAAACGCACAGCCTTTCGTGCGCAGTTTGGCCGCGAACTCGCCCCGCCCACCACCTGGCAGGAGTTCGAGCAAACAGCCCGCTTCTTCACCGATCCCTCGACCGGCCGCTACGGAACGGTCTTCGCCGCTTTCCCCGACGGCCATAATACCCTCTACGATTTCGCTCTTCAGCTTTGGACCCGCGGCGGCGAACTGCTCGACTCCTCAGGCCGTCCGCACCTGACCACGCACGAAGCCGTTTCAGCGCTCGATTTCTATCGCCGTGTGGTCCGCGATCCCGCCCTCTGCCATCCCCGCTCGCCGCATCTCGACTCCACCCAATCCGGCGACCTGTTCATAGATGGCGAAGTGGCCATGATGGCCAACTGGTTTGGCTTTGCCGCCCGCTCAGCCCGCGCAGGATCTCCACTGGAAGGCAAGGCCGCCATTGCGCCCCTTCCGTCCAGCGACGGCCGTCCGCCCGTCTCGCTCTCGGTCTTCTGGGCGCTCGCCATGGGCTCCGGCTCGCGCAACAAGGAACTGGCCTGGGAATTTCTTCGCTTCATCGCGACCCCAGAGCGCGATCTGGGAATGACCCGCCACGGCACGGTCGGCGTCCGCCTTTCCACCTGGCGCAACCCCGCCCTGCAGGCGCAAATACCGGTCTATCGCGAGATTGAGGCCATCTCACTGGGCGCGCGTCAGCTTCCTTCCGGCACGCGCATGGCCGCCTTCGCTGCTGTCATTGACGCCGTCGTCACCCGCGCCCTCGACACCAATGATGCCACCCTCGCTATCCTTGAAGCAGCGCAACGTGAAATCGACAAACAGGGAATGAGATTTCCATGACCAATAAAGTGCAGGAACCCGCCACGCAAGTTGATCCCGTCCAACCCTTTCGCCTCGACGGCCGCCATGCCCTCGTCACCGGCGGCGCCAGCGGCATCGGCGAAGCCACCGTCAAGGAACTGGCTCGCGCCGGCGCCTATGTCTGGATCGCCGACATCAATCTGGCCGCCGCAGAGGCGCTGGCTGAGTCGCTTTCTTCCGCGGATGTTCTCCATCTCGACGTGACTAGCGCCGAGTCCATCGCCGCCGCAGTCAACCACATCGACCGGCTCGACATCCTGGTGAACAACGCCGGCATCGGCCACGTGGGCTCCATTGAGATGACTGAGCCCGTAGACTTCGACCGCCTGATGAACGTCAATGTCCGCGCCGTCTATCTCGTTACGCGCGGGTTCCTGCCCCTGCTGCTGGCCGCCGGAAACGTCTGCGGGAGAACCGGAACCATCGTCAACATCGCCTCCGTCGCCGGACAGGTGGGCATCAAGCAACGCTTCGCCTACTGCACCAGCAAGGGCGCGGTGCTGGCCATGACCCGCCAGCTTGCCGTCGAGTACCCCAAGACCCTGCGCGTCAACGCCATCTGCCCCGGCACGGTCGAGACACCTTTTGTCGAGGGGTATCTCGAGAGATTCCACAAGCACAACAAGGAAGAGGTGCGCGCCGAACTCCGCGCTCGCCAGCCCATCGGCCGCCTGGGCCAGCCGGAAGAGGTCGCGTCCATGGTCCGTTATCTCGCCTCCGACGAAGCCGCGTTCATCACCGGCGCGCATTTCAACATCGACGGCGGCTGGACCGCCGCATAGTCTCACCAAATCTTCGTTCGTCCCGCACTGGAGGGAACCATGAAACTTGTATCCTTTTCTGCTGCCGCTCGAATCGTCCGTCCCGGATTTCTCCTCGAGGACAATTCGATCGTTGACCTCTCCGCCGGATATGCCGACACTCTCTCCGTAATCACCGCGGGACTTGCAACGCCAGAGGGAGGTTCCGCCTACCCCTCCTATCGCTTGGCCGAAGTGCGCCTCCATGCTCCGCTTACAAACCCGCCCCGTGTCTTCGCCATCGGCCTCAACTACCGCGATCACGCCATAGAATCCGGCATGGCCATCCCCACCACGCCCGTGGTCTTCTTCAAACTGCCGACGGCCATCATCGGCCCCGGCGAACCCATCGTGCTGCCCAACAACTCGACCCAGCCCGACTACGAGGCCGAGTTCGCCTTCGTCATCGGAAAGGGCGGCTACCGGATTCCCGCTTCAGCATGGCGCGAGCACGTATACGGCTACACCATTGTGAATGATGTGAGCGCGCGCGACGTGCAATTTGCCACCTCGCAGTGGTCCATGAGCAAGAGCTTCCCCACCTTCTGCCCGCTCGGCCCGGCCATCGTCACCGCGGACGAAATCGCCGACCCGCACAATCTTGCCATCGGCCTCACCATCGACGGCGAGGTCCTCCAAGCCTCGAACACGCGCGAACTTGTCTTCAAGATTCCCGAGCTAATCGAGTATCTTTCCTCCATCACACCGCTCCTTCCCGGCGACATTATTTCCACGGGGACACCCCCCGGCGTGGGCCTGGGCCGCACCCCCAAACGCTGGCTCAAGCCCGGCGAAACCGTCACCGTCACTGTCGAAGGCCTCGGCTCACTCACCAATCCTGTGATTGCGGAATAGTCGCCGCTCGTTGCTCTGTATTGCCAGGCTTATCCAATCGGCTGGATTCCCGTCAGCCCACGCGCACCGAATGGAGGATAATCCGTATTGACTATGGAACTCACCGGACAATCCTTCCTCGGGAGCCGTCGCGGCTCACGTGAAGGCGAAAGCTTTCAGGCGCTCAACCCGCAAACCGGCGCAGCCCTGCCCCCCATTTGCCACTCGGCCACGCCCGCTGAAGTGGACGAAGCTGTTCAACTGGCCGCACAGGCCTTTGCCAGCTACTCCCAAACCAGCAGCAAGGCCAGGGCCGCCTTCCTGCGGCGCATCGGGGACGGCTTCGATGCCCAGCGCGAGGAACTTGCCGAGCGCGCGCACCTTGAAACCGCTCTGCCCATGCCGCGACTCCTTGGCGAAGTCGGCCGAACTGCCGGTCAACTGCGCCTTTTTGCCGGCGTGCTGGAGGAGGGCTCCTGGGTACAGGCGCGCATCGACCCCGCCCTGCCCGACCGCCAACCGCTGCCCCGTCCGGACATCCGCTCCATGCTGCGCCCGCTGGGCCCCGTGGTGGTCTTCGGCTCCAGCAACTTTCCGCTCGCCTTCTCCGTGGCTGGCGGCGACACGGCTTCCGCGTTGGCCGCCGGCTGCCCCGTGATCGTCAAGGCCCATCCCGCGCATCCAGGAACCAGCGAGATGGCCGCGCAGATCATCTCCAATTCCGTCGCTGCCGAGGGTCTGCACCCCGGTGTTTTTTCTCTTGTCTTTGACGCCGGCATCGAAGCCGGAACCGCCCTGGTCCGCCATCCGCACGTCCGCGCCGTCGCCTTTACCGGCTCGCACCGCGCCGGCCGCGCGCTCATGGATCTGGCCGCCGCCCGCCCCGATCCCATTCCCTGTTTTACTGAGATGTCGAGCGGCAATCCGGTTTTCGTGCTCCCCGGTGCGCTGCGCAAAGGCCAGACCGAGCTGGCCAGAAGCCTCTTCGGCTCCTTCACGCTGGGCGCCGGCCAGTTCTGCACCAAGCCTGGAATCGTGCTGATTCCCCACGCAATTGACGCTCCCGCCTTCCTCGCCGAACTGCGCTCCCTCGTGGAGCAATCGCAGCCCTTCACGCTGCTCACCCCCGGCATTGCCCGCGAATATGGCCGCGCCACCCAGGCCCGCGCCGGCGACGTACCGCTGACTGCCCAGGCGACCCTGATCTCCGACAAGCAAGATTCCGAAGGGCCTTGCCGCGCCCGAGCCAAACTCTTCGTCGTTTCTCTGGACCAGTTTCTGGCCACTCCCGCGCTCGCCGATGAAATTTTTGGCCCAGACACTTTGCTGGTGCATTGCGACAGCGCAAAGGGCTTTGAGCGCGCCGCCGCTGCCCTCGAAGGCCACCTGACCGCGACCCTGCTCGGCGACGAAGACGACCTCGCCGCCCACCGCGAACTCATCCAAATCCTCGAACAGAAGGCCGGCCGGCTCATCTTCAACGGCTTCCCCACCGGCGTCGAAGTCACCCACGCCATGGTCCACGGCGGTCCGTATCCCGCCACCTCCGACCCGCGCTTCACCTCGGTCGGCTCGCTCGCCATCTACCGATTCGCCCGCCCCGTCTGCTTCCAGGGCTTTCCGCAGGCGCTGCTGCCTCCGGAGCTTCAGGACACGAATCCGCTCGGCATCACCCGCCTCCGAGACGGTAAGCCAGAGGCGCTATAGCACCCTCGCCAGCCACTTCCCTGTATGCGAGTGTAAGTTCGCCGCAATCTCCTCCGGCGTGCCTTCGGCGACAATCTTGCCGCCTCCCTCACCGCCCTCCGGCCCCAGGTCGATCACCCAATCGGCGCATTTGATCACGTCCAGGTTGTGCTCGATCACGATCAGCGACCCGCCGCCGTCGATCAGCTTGCGAAACGCCGTCAACAGCTTGGAAACATCGTCGAAGTGCAGCCCGGTGGTTGGCTCGTCTAGAATGTAGAGCACGCGGCTGGCCTGTGAGGGCTTGGCGCTGGCGTTGGCCGAGCGCACTTGCGCCAGATGCGCGGCGAGTTTTACGCGCTGCGCCTCGCCGCCCGAGAGCGTCGTCGCCGACTGCCCCAGCCGCAGATACCCGAGCCCAATCTCGTCCAGCACTGCCAGTTTTTCCACCAGCCGCGCCTGCCCCGCAAAGAAGCGCAGCGCCTCCTTTACCGTCATCTGCAGCACCTGGTGGATACTCCTGCCCTTGTACTGCACTTCCAGCACCTTGGCCTGGTAGCGCGTACCGTTGCAGTCCTCGCAGGGCAGTTCCACATCGGCCAGAAACTGCATCTCCACCGTGACGGTGCCGTCACCCTCGCAGGTGTTGCAGCGGCCGCCCGGCACGTTGAACGAAAAGTGCCCCGGCGTCAGCGCCAGTCGCTTGGCCTCTGGCTGCGATGCAAACAGCTCGCGCACCAGATCGAATCCCTTGATGTAGGTGATGGGATTGGACCGCGGCGTGCGCCCAATCGGCGTCTGGTCCACCAGCACCACATCATTCAGGCGCTCCACGCCCGACAAGGAAGTGAAAACCCCAGAGGGATCGCCGCCATCACTCTGCCCCAGCGCCCGCGCCACGGCCCGGTACAGCACCTGATGCACCAGTGTCGACTTGCCCGACCCGGAAACGCCGGTAATCGCCACCAGCATTCCCAGCGGAATCTCCACGTTCAGCCCGTGCAGGTTGTTGGCCTCGGCCCCGCGCAGCACCAGCCGCTCCCGCCCCGGCGCGCGCCGCCGCGAAGGCACGGGAATCGAAATCTGCCCCGAAAGATAGCGCCCGGTCAGCGAGTTGGGATTGGCCTCGATCTCCGCCAGCACGCCCTCCGCCAGCAGCTTGCCTCCGAACTCGCCCGCCCCCGGCCCCAGATCCAGCAGATGATCGGCGGCGCGCAGCACGTCGGCATCATGCTCCACCACGATGATCGTGTTGCCCAGGTCGCGCAGTTCCTTCAGAATCCGGATCAGCCGCGCCGTGTCGCGCGTATGCAGCCCGATCGAAGGCTCGTCCAGCACATACAGCGCGCCCACCAGTTGCGACCCCAGCGATGTGGCCAGCTGAATGCGCTGCGCCTCGCCCCCGGAAAGCGTCGAGGCCAGCCGGTCGAGCGTCAGGTACTCCAGGCCCACCGCATCCAGAAAACTCAGCCGCTGCCGCACCTCATGCAGAATCGGCCCGGCAATCTCATCCTGCATCGGGCTCAGTTGGAGCGCGCCGAAAAACGTCTTTGCTTTTGCGATAGCCAACGCCGTAGCCTGGCAGATGTTCAGGCCGCTCAGCCGCACCGCGCGGGCCTCCGCGCGCAGCCTCTGTCCGCGGCAATCCGGGCACTCCGCGTATCCGCGGTACTTGCTCAGCATCACCCGCACGTGCAGCTTGTACTTCTTCCGCTCCATCTGCGCAAAGAATCCATGCACGCCCTCGAAACTGCCCTTGCCGCGCAGTACCGTCTCGCGCGCCGCCTCGGACAGTTCGCGCCACGGCACGTCCATCGGAACGCCAAGCTCCGCTGCCTGCTTCCGCAGGTCGCTGAACCACCCCCTGTATTTCGGCCGCTCCCAAGGGTCGATGGCGCCTTCGTTCAGGCTCAGTCCCTTGTCGGGAATCACCAGGCCCAGGTCGTAATCTACCGTGTTGCCGAAGCCCTGGCAGCGCGGGCACGCGCCAAAGGGATTGTTGAAGCTGAACAGCCGCGGCTCCGGCTCTTTGCCCGGCCGATGGCAGCTTGTACATTCAAATTCACCCGAGAACCGGTGCCGCTCGCGCTCCGGCGTCTCCTCGCGCGGAACTTCTTCAAAGATCACCTTGCCGGATTCACGATAGGCAATCTCTGCCGCGTCCACGATGCGGGCGCGATTCTCGGCGCTTACGACAATCCGATCCAGAAGGATGAACACTGGCAGCGTGAAGTCCAGGTCCAGCAGTGACTCGGGCGTCGAGAACTCGAAGATGCTGCCCCGCTGGTACAGCCGGTTAAAGCCGGAACTGCGCAGCTCCACCAGCCGCGCCCGCAATGCCTCGGTCAACGCCGGCTCGCCGGCCCCCTTGGAGGCGCTTCTTGCGGCCGCTTTGGCCCCGCGCCGCACCGGCTTGGCCGGCTCAACAGGGGCCGTTTCATGGCGCACCGGAAACAGCGCATTCAGCCGCGTTCCCTCGCCCAGCCTGAGCGTCGCCTCGGCCACCTCGTCGATCGAATCGCGCTTCACCAGCCCGTCGCAATGGACGCAGTGCACTTCGCCGCAGCGCGCGTAGAGCAGCCGCAGGTAATCGTAGATCTCCGTTGCCGTCGCCACCGTCGAGCGCGGATTCCGCGTAGTGTTTTTCTGCTTGATCGCGATGGCCGGCGCAAGCCCATCAATCTCGTCGACGTCCGGCTTCTCGATCCGCTCCAGAAACTGCCGCGCATAGGACGAAAGTGACTCCACGTACCGCCGCTGCCCCTCGGCATAGATCGTGTCAAAGGCCAGCGAACTCTTGCCCGATCCCGACACGCCGCTGATCACCGTCAGCTTCCCGTGGGGAATCTCGCAGGACAGATTCTTCAGGTTGTGGGTCCGCGCACCGCGGATGACGATTGCGTCGTTCGATGAGGTCAACGGAAATGCACCGGAAAGAATTCGTCCGGTCGCATCCCCATCCCCTCAGCGAGGCTCAGGATGCAACAGGCCATTCTCTATTATAGGTCGCGCGGACAAGCAGGGGCCGCCTCAGATCTGCGATGGCGATCCAGCCCACCCAGATGCTGTTTCGACTGCCATCGCTGCCTCTTCGGACGTGCAATCGGCTTCAGTGGAATGTGCGAGCCGTTATGCGAGCCACTGCTGCGGGTTGCGAATCGCCTCGGCAAGCGCATCGAGAAACGCGGCCCCGCGCGCTCCATCGGCGACCCGGTGGTCAACGGACAAAGTCAGGGTCATCATGGGGCGAACCGCGGGTTTGCCTTCAACCGCCACCACACGCTCTGCGATTCTTCCCACGGCGAGGATTGCTGCCTGGGGGGGCGTGATGATGGCATGGAAAGAATCGATTCCATACATGCCAAGATTGCTGATGGTGAAGGTTCCGCCGGTAACATCGGTAGCGCGCAGCCGGCCCGCACGCGCCCTGCCGGTCAGTTCATGCCGCAGCTTCGCGATTGCAGGGATGTTGAGCTTGTCTGCCTGAGGGATGACGGCCGTAACGACACCATCCTCAACTGCCATCGCAAGAGCAATGTTGACTTCATTATTTGTGCGGATGGAGCCGTCAATCCAGCTAGCATTGATCTTTGGATGATTGGCCAGTGTTGCCGCCACCAACTTCACCAGGCTGTCGGTGTGGGTGTAGCGCACGCCGTGCTCCTGCTCAAAGCTGGAAGCCCCCTGCTCACGCACGGCGAGAAGTTGGCTGGCGTCTACGTCGCGGCTCAGGAAAAAGTGCGGAACCGTCGTCCAGCTCTCGGTGGTGCGTTCGGCCATCAGCCGTGCGATGGTGCTGAGGCCGGACGCCTTGGCGGGAGGAGCGCTCTTCTGCGCCTCGACAAACTCCAGAACATCTTCCGCCGTGATCGTTCCCTCCGGGCCGGTGCCGCGCACCGCGCCGGCATCGATCGAGTGTTCGCGCAGCAGGCGGCGCGCCTTGGGAGAAATCTGCGGCGCGGCTTGCGGCGCGGCCTCTGCCTGCGTCTCTTCCACAGGCTGTGCCGCGGCTGCGCTGGCGCTGCCTCCGCGCGCAGAAAACGTAGCGGGAGCAGTTGCGGCGGGCACGGCTTCTCCGGCAGCCAGCAGCCAGGCGATGGTTTCGCCCACCGGAACCACATCGCCTTCCTTGACTCGAACCCCACTGAGGATTCCATCCCCCGGCGATTCGATTTCAACGACGGCCTTGTCGGTTTCCACTTCCAGCAGCAGATCGCCTTTGGCCACCGTCTCGCCTTCCTTCTTCAGCCATGCGACGAGCTTGCCTGTCTCTTGCGCCATCTCCAGCGCGGGCATTACGACGTCAATTGCCATGTGTGGGGAACTGGCAGAGGATCTCTGCGTGCGTTCCGCTCCTCTCGCTCGTCGAGCTATTGTTTTGCTTCGTTCACGGCCTGAACCATGGCCTTTACTTCCTGGTTTGGTTCGGCTTCAGTGTCGCGTGTGGTGGGCAGCGCGCCGCCGGTGGTGTAGTAGGGCGCCCCGGCCACCAGCAGCTTTTCCGCGGGGAAACGCGTAATCACTTCGTGGCCGGTCTCGGTGACCACGATCTCCTCTTCGATGCGCGCCGCACTCCAGCCGTCGGTGGAGGGCCAGAATGTCTCCAGCGCGAAGACCATGCCCGGCTTGATCTCCTGCGGATGCTCGAAGGAAACGAGACGGCTGATGATTGGCTTTTCCCAAATGGCGAGGCCGATGCCATGCCCGTACTGCAGCGCGAAGGCCGCCTCTTCATTGGGGAAGCCGAAGTCCTGCGCCTTGGGCCACAGAGAGGCAATCTCCGCAGTCGTGCGCCCGGGACGAACGAGCTCAATGGCGGCGTCAAGATAATCGCGACAACGCTTGTACGCATCGACCATGGCGAGGGAACTGTAGCCCACGGCGAAGGTCCGGTAATAGCAGGTCCGGTAGCCCATATAGGAGTGAAGGATGTCGAAGTACGCCGGGTCGCCAGGGCGCAGGAGGCGATCGGAAAAAACGTGCGGATGCGGATTGCAGCGCTCGCCGGAGATAGCGTTCACGGCTTCCACGTACTCCGACCCCAGATCGTAAAGGACCTTGCTCACCAGCCCTACCGCTTCGTTCTCGCGCATGCCGGGTTTCATCGCCCGGTAGAGCGAGTCGTAGGCCGCATCCACCAGCGATGCCGAGGTATTCAGAAGCGCGATCTCATCCCGTGTCTTGATGAGTCTCACTTCCGACATGAGCTGCTGGCCATCGACGACTGTGATGCCTTCGCGTTGCAGGGCGAACAGCACCGGCAGTTCGACGATGTCGATGCCGACCGGCTCCTTGTGAAGGCCGCGCATCTCCAGCTCGATGCGGATCTTCTTCGCAACGTCTTCGGCGCGGCCCATATCGGCGGACATCGTTCCGCGCAACATCGAGATGCCGGGCCGTGAGCGCTCGCCCAGCCACGGACAGTGCAACTGATGATGGCGAGCCGCGGAGCCGAAGTCCCAAAGGATGGGCTCGTCGTTCTGCGGGAGCAGTGCAAACCTATTAGCTTTGTCCTGAGCCCACGTGCCGATGTGCGTGGCGGTCAGGTACCGCACATTGTTCATGTCAAAGCAGAGCAGAGAACCCATCTCTGAGTCGGCCAGGAATGCCTTGGCGCGCGCCAGACGCTCAATGCGTAACCGATCGAAATCGACGCGCTGCTCCCAATCCACTGCCATCGTTCCATAAGTAGGTAGTGCCACAGCTTCCCTCCTCTGCTCGTGTTACTCGGTGCGAAATCTCAGGAACGGCCGCAAAGTTTGCGCGCCGCATCAAATACAGTCTGCTCCGTCGGGACGGTGACGTCTTCCAGCGGGGGAGAAAAGGGAATGGGAACGTGCATGGCGCCCATCCGCAGCACGGGAGCATCGAGGTTGTAGAAGGCGCCCTCGGAGATAACCGAGGCCAGCTCTGCCGTCACGCCGTAGCGTCCGTAGCCTTCGTCGATCACGATCGCCCTCGAGGTCTTCTTGGCGGATTCGATCAGTGTCTTTTCGTCAAGCGGCCAGGTTGTTCGAGGATCGATGACCTCCGCGCTGATGCCAACCTGCTCCAGAAGATCCGCCGCCCCCAGCGCGACCTGCACCATGCTGCTGGTGGCGATCAGGCTGATGTCGCTGCCCACGCGCTTCACGTCGGCCACGCCCAGAGGAATCAGGTATTCCTCGCTGGGCACCGGGCCGCGCAGCTTGTACATCATCTTGTCTTCAAAGAAGACCACGGGGTTCTGGTCGCGGATCGCGGACTTCAGCAGGCCCTTGGCATCGTAGGGGGTGGAAGGCAGAATCACCTTCAATCCGGGAACATGGCTGAACCATGCGTGCAGCGACTGCGAATGTTGCGCCCCGGATCGACGCGTCGCGCCCAAGGTCGTTCTCATCACCATGGGCACATTCCACCTGCCGCCGGACATATAGTGCACCTTCGCCGCCTGGTTCACCATCTGATCCATGGTTAGGGTGATGAAGTCGCCGAACATGATGTCGACGATCGGCCGCAGGCCGGTCATGGCGGCCCCCACGGCGAGTCCCGTGAATCCAGCCTCCGAGATAGGTGTGTCGATGACGCGCCCGGTGCCAAACTCCTCCACTAAGCCCGAAAGAACTTTGAATGGCGTGCCCGCCTCAGCCACGTCTTCGCCGAACAGGCACACCGTCGCGTCACGCCGCATCTCCTCCGCAATCGCCTCTTTCACGGCCTGCGCGAAGGTCAATTCCCGTACTTCAGTTGGCGGCATACACGTCCTCTTCTGCTTTCTCGGGGCTTGGATAAGGGGCATTCATGGCGAACTCGGCGGCGGCGGCAATCTCCGCCTTCACAGAGGTTTCAATCGCCTGCAATCCCGCCGCATCAACAACCTTTTCTTCCACCAACTGCTTTGCAAAGATCGCAATCGGGTCGCGCTCCACAAGCCAGAGCTGCTCCTCCTGCTTGGAACGGTAGTAGGTTCGATTGATGTCGCCTACGTGATGTCCGCCGTAGCGGTAGGTTTGGCAGACCAGCAGCGCCGGCCCTCCGCCGCTGCGCGCCCGCTCCGCCAGCCGGGACGCCGCGGCGTAGACGGTACGCACCTGCTGTCCGTCGACACTCTCGGCACGCACGCCGAATGCGGTGGCACGGGCGAGAATATCCCCTGCCGTCGTCTCCGTGTAGTGAGTGTATTCGGAATAGAGGTTGTTCTCGCAGATATAGAGCACCGGCAGCTTCCATAACTGCGCGAGATTCAACTCTTCGTAGAACAAGCCCTGGCCAAGAGCGCCCTCTCCAAAGAAACAGGCCGCGACTCTTCCCTGGCCCAGATACTTCGATGAAAAGGCGGCCCCGGTGGCAATGCCGATGCTGCCGCCCACGATGGCATTGGCGCCCAGATTGCCGGTATCCGGGTCGGCGATATGCATCGACCCGCCCTTGCCTTTGCAGTAGCCGGCCTCTTTGCCCAGCAACTCGGCGAACATGCGGTCCATCGATGCGCCCTTGGCCAGACAGTGCCCGTGCCCGCGGTGGGTGCTGGTGATGTAATCGTCCTTGGCGAGCGCCGCACAGATGCCTACAGCCACGGCTTCCTGCCCGGCGTAGGAATGGGCCAGCCCCGGCATGCGCGCGTGGGTGTAAAAATCGTTCACCTGCTCCTCGAACGCGCGAATACTGGCCATCTGGCGATACAAGCCGAGCAACCGGCTCGTATCCAGCGTCGAGCTCTTTGTACTGATCTCGGTTGCGCTTGTCATCGTTTCACTCCCGACATGTGAGCGAGCACATCGAACATAACCGCGAAATCCTCCTTGGCCAGTCCCATCCCGCGCGCCGCGGTCAGAATCTCGTTGCTGATCGCCGTGGACGGCAACGGAACATCGAGTGCGCGGCCCATATCCATGGCCAGCAGCATGTCCTTCTGCATCATGTTGACGTCAAACCACGCTTCTGGCGGTAGCTGAAGAACGAAGGGTCCGCGATATTGGACCATGGGCGAAGCAATGGCACTGTGGACCAGCACGTCGACCGCGACTTCGCGCGAGACGCCGGATTTCTCCGCCAGCAGAACCCCCTCGGAGAAGGCGAGCATCTGCACCGCAAGGCTCAGATTCGTGGCGATTTTCAAAGCCAGCGCAAGGCCGTTGCCACCAACGTAGGTTACTTTGGGCCCAATGTCTTCCAGGATCGGCCGGACCTTGTCGAAGGTCTCACGACGGCCTCCCACCATGACGGAGAGTTGGCCCTTCTGCAGAGTGATCACGCTGCCCGACACCGGGGAGTCGATCATATCAGCGCCCTTCTCACGGACCTTCGCGGCCAGCGCGCGGCTTACCTCGGGACTTACGGTGCTGATGTCCACGTGAATGTGGCCCGGCTTCAACCCGGCAAGCAATCCATCCGGTCCGTCGCAGATTGCGTTCATCGCGACGCTATTGGTGACCATCGTGAAGGTCACGTCTGCAGCTTCGGCCACCGCGCGAGGAGATTCCGCCCACAGCATGCCGCGCTCGATCAAGCGTTCCGCCTTCGACCGTGTGCGGTTGTAACCAGTGACTTGGTGACCCTTTTGCAGGAGGCGATCCACCATTTCACTGCCCATTACACCGAGACCTATGAAACCAAGGTTTGCCATTTACGATCGTCCTCGTGAAAGTCCTAATGAGCGGTCGCGCTGATGTGCGGCTCGTCCACGGCTGAAGAGGCGTGAGAATCCTCTCGCACCTGTTGTAAGTGAGCTCGCATGGAGTTGCGAGCAAGCGTAGGATTGCGCTGCTCGATTGCTGCCAGGATCTTCTTGTGGTGCTCCTGTCCCCGCTTCGGCCCGCTTGCTGTAGAGAAGATTCGAATTCTCTGCTCGCGAAGAAGCTCGACAATAGAATCCAGCAGGGACAGGATAAGCGGATTGTCTGCGGCTTCCGCGAGCGCCAGATGAAAGTCGAGGTCGGCTTCAATGAACGCATCCGGCTTGTGCATGCTGCGGTCCATGGTGGCGATGGCGTCGCGCATCAAGACCAGATGCTGCTCATCGACCCGCAGCGCCGCCAGAGCGGCAATCTCCGGTTCGAAGATCTCTCTTAATTCAACCAGGCAAGTCGAACCCTCGGGCTGGCCGATCTTGATCATCCGATCGAGAGACTGCCTCATGACCCGCGACGTGGCATCGGTGATGAAGGTGCCTCGGCCCGTATATGCCTCGACCAGGCCCTTTTCGCTCAGCGCCTTGACGGCTTCGCGCACGGCGGTGCGGCTGACCGCAAAACGAGCTGCCAGTTCGCGTTCCGAGGGCAGTTGTTCCCCCGCTTTGAGGGTTCCGCTAAGAATGGAGTCCTCAATCTGTTCGACGATTTGTTCGTACAACCTGGAAGTGCGAACTGCCTTATACACAAATCCCCCTTTCGGCCTCGCAAGACCCCGTCACTCCAGGGCCGGCGGACCATAGAGAAGCGTCTCATGCACTGCGGAGTCAAGCGCTTCATGGCTTACAAGTCGAGCCATCATACCACTCGCCCAATCGAAGGGTCAACTTCCATTTCCTACTTGATCCAGACGCTCTTTGCGTTGACGAATTCCCTGATTCCATGAACACCGAGTTCTCGGCCAAAGCCCGACATTTTGATTCCTCCGAAAGGAACACGCGGATCGGAGGCCACGATGCTGTTAATAAAGACCATTCCCGTATCCAGCTCATTGACAAACCGTTCTCGCTCGACCGGGCTCTCCGTCCATGCGCTTGCTCCCAGGCCGAATCGAACGTCATTTGCGATCTGGATAGCCTCATCGATACCTGCCACGCGGAAGATGGAAGCAACCGGCCCAAAGAACTCCTCGCGATAGGCGGGCGAGTCCTTCGGAATGTCGGTGAGCACCGTCGGCGCGTAGAAAAAGCCGGGGCGATCGAGTACAGTTGCGCCGGCAAGGACCCGTCCTCCCGCTTCAACGGTCTTGCAAACATCTGCATGAAGCGAACGGACGGCGCTGGCGCTGGCGAGGGGACCCACGTCCGTCCCTTCCTCGAGCGGATCTCCGAGGATCAATGCTTTCATGGCGGCCACAAATTTCTCTTCGAACTCGTCTGCGATCTCCTCGGCGACGATGAAGCGCTTGGCGGCAATACAAGACTGGCCGTTATTCAAGACGCGTGCCCGCACGCCCGCCTTCACGGCCTCGTCGAGATTTGCGCTAGGCATCACGATGAATGGATCGCTTCCGCCCAGTTCCAGCACCACCTTCTTCACGCGTTTTGCCGCTCCAACCGCCACTTGTATGCCTGCATCTTCGCTTCCGGTGATCGTCGCGGCGGCGATGCGGGGGTCGCCGAGAAGGCCGTCCACCTGACCAGCTCCAATCAAGAGCGTCTGAAATGCGCCTTCGGGAAATCCCGCCTCAAGAAATATTCTTTCAATCTCCAGCGCGCATTGCGGCACGTTGGAAGCGTGCTTGAGGAGACCGACATTCCCCGCCATCAGAGCAGGTGCAAGAAAACGGATCACCTGCCAGAAGGGGTAATTCCAAGGCATGATAGCCAGCACCGGGCCCAGGGGCAAATAGCGCACGAAACTCTTCTCGGCACTGGTCTTCAGAGCTTCATCGGCTAGATGATTCTCGCCATGTTTGGCATAGTACCGGCAAACCAGGGCGCATTTTTCAATCTCCAGAACGGATGCGATCAGAGGCTTTCCCATTTCTATGGTAATCAGCCGACTCAACTGCGCCTTGTCGCGCTCGAGGATCCCGGCCGCGCGCAACAGCAAGCGGGCTCGGTCAGCAAACGCCGTCTTTCGATACTGCTGGAAGGCGGATGCGGCAAGGGCTAACTTGCGTTCGATCTCTTCAGACGAAAGGGGTTCGAAGGTCTGTAGCGTTTCGCCGGTGTAGGGGTTGATGGTGGCAATCGGCATTCTGAATCTCCCGGTTGATGGGTGGAAATCGTCCGCATCAACGATTGGTATGCCACTCTACCAATAGTCCTCATGGCCGTCAACAAAAGAAATATTTGACAGTGTTTCCTTTCGAGTGGTAATGCTGTCAGACCAGATAGACGAAGTCGGTCTAGGAGGTCATGAAGTGCGGAAGTCGACTCTAAAGCTTCTATTCGGTCTGCTGTTTGGATCCGTTCTCCTTCCCATGGCGATGCATAGCCAGAGCGACACCGGGCGCATTCTGGGCAGCGTCACCGACCAGACGGGTGCTGTCCTGCCCGGGGCCACGGTACAGGTCATAGACCTGCAACGCGGCGTCACTCGAGCTCTGACGACAGATTCGGCCGGCCAATACGTTGCCCCCGAACTGACCCCCGGCCTGTACAAAGTGCGTGTCACGGCGCATGGCTTCAAATCCTCCGAGCAGCCGAGCGTTCAGATTCAAGTCGCCAAAGACACACGCATTGATTTTGCTCTGCAACCAGGAGAGGTGTCGGACACCGTGGTCGTCACCGAGTTGCCCCCACTTCTGGACGTAACTTCCTCGACCCTCGGCGGCACTCTGGATACGGCGGAGATCAACGAACTGCCGCTGAATGGCCGGAACTATGAGAACCTGCTCCAGTTGCGCCCCGGAATCGTGCGCTACCCGGGCGGCGGGTTTTCCACCACAAGCACCAACGGAACTCGCGCCGAAGACAATGCCTACATCGTCGACGGCCTCTTCAACAGCGAGCCCTTTTCCGGACAGAGCATCATCAATGGCGCCGGCATCGCCGGCGATTCCGCCACCATTTTGCCTGTGGATGCCATCCAGGAGTTCAATCTGATCGAAAACCCGCCCGCCGAGTATGGCTGGAAACCGGGTGCGATCGTCAATGTCGCCCTGAAGTCGGGGACCAATGCCATCCATGGCACAGCGTTCGGCTTTTTCCGCGACACGGTGCTCGACGCACGCAACTACTTCAACCCCGTCTCGGGGGGCATCAAGAATCCACGCACCATGAAGCAGTATGGCGGCACCGTCGGAGGCCCGATCATACGCGACAAACTATTCTATTTTGGCGCCTACGAGGGACAGCGCTACTCGGTCACCAGCATCAGCCAGCTTTCGACTCCTGCCACCGTCTCGCTGCCCGGAGATCCGAATAACACCCTGGACAGCGTCCCCGACGCGATCGCTGCTTTAGTGAATGCAGGCATCCCTGTAAGCGCGCCCAGCCTGCAGATCGGCGGCTGCACACTGGGCCCGCCAGTTACATGTAATGGGTCTGGCTTCCCCACCAACCAGGGGACGAATGCAGCAGGTCCAACGACGATCGACTTCGGCCTTCCAAACTCCGTCACGAGCGACAACGCGGTCGCAAAGATCGACTCTCAGATCAATCAACGCCACTCCATCAGCGGCGTCTACTTCTTCGGCAATAACAACGGCACCGTCTCCGACGCAAGCCAGTTGCAGAAGAAATGGCTGACGCAGATTCACACCCGCGCCCAGGTTCTTGGAGTGAACTGGACCTGGGTTCCCTCCTCGCGCTGGGTCAATGAGGCCCGGTTAGGCTACAACCGGCTGTATCAGCCTACCTTCACAAACGATCACGCCGACGCCGCGTCGACCTATGGCTTGAACACGGGCGTGACGAATCCCTTGTATGGAGGGCTGCCGAGAATCAATATCTCTGACTATTACGTCTTCCCCCAGGAACTCGGCGGCTTCAACTGGCCCAAGGTTCAGGGACCGGACGAGAGATATCAATACATCGATCACGTTTCCGTAATCATCGGCAACCACGCGATCAAATTCGGCGGGGAGTTGCATCGCGACAGCTTTAGCGGCGGCGCCTATGGTGGCGTGCGTGGCCGCATCAAATTCGGCTTTGGCAACGACATCAGCGGCATCTCGAACCCGAACTCGCTCGAAGATTTTCTTGCCGGCTTTCCGGCATCCGGAAGTCAGCTCGTCGGAGATCCGACCCGGCACATCTCAAATTACGGAGTTGCGACCTTCGTTCAAGACGATTGGCGCGCCGTCAAGAATCTGACCATCAATTTGGGTTTGCGTTATGAGCTGAGCACCGTGGTCAAGGAACGAAACAACCTGTTGGGTAACTTTGACCCGACGTTAGGACTGGAGCAGGTCGGAAAAGGAATTGGCGCGCCTTACAACGGCGACCACACTAACTTTGCGCCCCGTGTCGGCTTTGCCTGGGACCCGCAGGGAAATGGAAGGACGGTTCTTCGTGCCGGCGGTGGCCTCATCTACGAGACCGTGAACTGGGAATCGTTTCTCGCGTTGAACAATTCCATGGGCATCAGCACCATTCCCACCGGAGCGCTCGGCGTGGGACCTGGCGGCGCCCAGGGCACAGGCTCCATCGCCACTGGAACCGTCAACTTCACAGGATCAAACCTGAACTGGAACGCCGGCTACAACAACGGCCCCGCCACGGTGTTTCCCACCGGTACGATCAACTGCGGAGCGAACCCCTGCAGCATTCTGGGCATGGTCAAGGACATCAGGACACCGATGGTCTATAACTGGACCCTGAACCTCCAACATTCGTTCACGCAGGCGCTTTCCCTCGAAGTCGCCTACGTGGGCGGACATGGATCGAAGCTGGTCGGCATCCACGACATCAATCAGAACGTACCCGCCAACGACTTCCTCGGGGATGAACAATCCGGCCGTCCCTTCAATGCGCAGTTTCCCTTCCTGAGCTTTATCTACCAGATGGGGAACATTTACAAATCCAATTACAACGGCCTGCAATCGACCCTGTCGGCGCGGAACTTCCATCATCTGACGTTGGTTGCCGGCTACACGTATTCGCATACCCTGGATGATGTGGGCGCCAACTGGGACTTTGGCGCGGGCTCCGGCATTCCCCAGGACAGCACCAATGCGGGGCGCGAGTATGCAAGCAGCGACTTCGATATTCGCAATCGATTCACCCTTTCGGCCTCTTATGCGATTCCTGCTCCCAAGTCGTTCGCGCAGGTGCTCTCCGGCTGGCAGGTTGTCTCGATTGTAAGTTTGTATGGCGCACAGCCCTGGGGACCGATGGATACAGGAAACGATCTGAGTCTGACGGGGGAGGCTACAGATCGCTGGGATTTCTTTGGCAACCCCAGCGACTTCAAGTCAGGCAAGAATCCGACACCGTATCTACCGGGTGACGGGGCATTCGATACGGCCTCGAGCCCGGCGGTCAACGATCCGGTCTGCTCCGCGCATGCCCGGGATCTTACATCGCTCAATTTTGCGGGATGCTACAAAGTTAAGGGTTCCGTGATGACTCCGCCCGCTCTGGGCACGTTCGGCACCATGGGGCGGAATCTCTTCCGCGATTCGGGGTTCAATAACGTGGATTTCTCTGTAGACAAGAACTGGAAGTTTCGCGATCGTTACACCGCCCAGTTCCGTTCAGAGTTCTTCAACGTTCTCAATCATCCCAACTTTGCCAATCCCTACGGCGGCCAGAACGGCTGGGCGCACAATGATCCCTCGGCGCCGGGAGGCGGAGGTTTCGGCTGCGCCTGCGCCACGCCTGATGTAGCTGCCTCCAACCCGGTGATTGGTTCGGGTGGAAGCCGCGCAATTCAACTCGGCATGAAGGTGATCTTCTAACTTGCCTCACTCATGCCGAAGAAACCCTGAGGCGCAGCTTTCTCGCTGCGCCTCTTCCCTTCTCCCCGCTCTAACTGCCAAAACACTGGAGTCGAAAATGAACCACAGGATGACCATGAAGATCGCCTTGTATTTACTCGGATTGTTTGGGGTTGCTTCTACTGTTGCCACCGCGCAGGAACATAAGGAGCGAACACTGGAGGAGATCAAGGTGGAGGCGGTGCATCGCGCAGAGGTCGGAGGGTATCCGCTGATCGGCCTCGATCCGGCCGACGTGCGCGAGGCGTTCAAGTCCATCCACACCTCCGACAAGGATGAATGGGCGGCAGCCTTCATCGGGGTCGCCGACCGCTACATGGCGGAAGGCAAGCGCCTGGAAGCGACCGAGCCCGCCAAGGCCAATGCGGATTACATCCGCGCCTGGAGACTCTATTCCTTCGGGCGCTGGCCTGTGCCCTCGTCACCGGGGAAAAAGCTAGCCTATGCAAAGGCAATCGACGCCTACCTGGCGCATGCGCGCTTTCTCGACCCGCCCCTGGAGGTCGTACGCATACCCTTTGATGGCTCTGAGATCATCGGCTACCTGCGGCTGCCGAAGGACGCGAAGAAGCCGGTGCCGCTGGTCATTGCCGTCAATGGCCTGGATAGCAGAAAAGAGGACCTCTCCGAAAGCTTCAGCGCCATCCTTCCCTATGGCATAGGCTACCTTGCGATCGACGGTCCTGGCACCGGGCAATCGCCGATCAAGGCAAGTCCTACCGCGGATCGGCTGTTTTCCCGCGTCCTCGATTACCTGGCGACAAGGCCAGAGGTGGACAGCAAGAGGATCGCCATGCACGGCGTGAGCTGGGGTGCATATTGGGGCACGAAGATGGCGGTTGTCGAACGAAGCCGTTTGAAATGCGTGAGTGTTCAATCGCCCCCCACGGATAAGTTCTTTACAAAGGAGTTTCTATATAACTCCCTGTTGGGAAATCGCGAGTATCTCTTCGACCAGGTTCCGGCTCTTATGTCCATTCTGGACAACGTCACGACTCTCGATCAGGTCGCCGACGTGTTTTCAAAGATGTCGCTTGTGAACCAGCACATCCTCGGCAAGCCGACAGCGCCCATGCTTATCCTGGGCGGGGCGAAAGACACGCAAGTACCCATCTCCGATATCTACGAGCTATTGAGCAGCGGCGATGTTCCCAAGGAAGCCTGGATCAACCCGCAGGGAGGCCATCTCGGCAGGCAGGTTGGAGTTTGGCCCGACCCTCGTATCTTCAAGCAGGTCATCATTCCCTGGCTTGTGCGCAATCTGGATGCCCAGCCGGTGCTGGCAGAGTAGATCGAAGCCGGGGCAACTCAGCTGCCCCAGCTTCTCTTGCGCCGCAGGGAATGCGGCAGTATACCCGACTTTCTTTCCCCGCCCGAGCGCGTCGAACCCTCAGCCATCCTGCCCAGGCTCCGCCCCGGTAAACTGATAGCTGAGGTATTTCGTGCTTCGTCGCTTATTCCCCGTACTGCTCCTTGCCGCACCCTTGGGCTTTGCCCAGAGCCCCGTTGAAATCCCGGCGGCGCAGGCACCCGGCGGCGCACCCGCCACCGCCGCAAGCCAGCCCATCTCCGAGCAGGTGGAAGCAGCCGAAGCAGCCATCGTCAAGTCTGACTGGAAGACAGCCGAGTCCAGGTTGGATCCCTGGATTGCCGCCCACCCCACCGATGCACGCGCCCTCTTCGACGCGGGATACGTTGCTGAAGCCCAGAATCGCCTGGACGACGCTGTGAAGCTCTATCGCCGTGCCGCCGAGGCGGACCCCAAGTCGTTTGAGGCTCATCTCATGCTCGGACTTCTGCTGGCCCGCCAAGGCAAGCTCGCCGACGCCCGCCCGGAGTTGGCCGCAGCCACCATGCTCGACCCTGGCGAAGCCGGGCCCGCTCTAAAAGCACGCGCATGGCGCGCCCTCGCCGAGATTGACAAGCCGGGTCCCGGCAACAAAGGAGATGCGACACAGGCCTCAAATGACTTGATCGAGGCCCTTAAGTTGAGCCCTGAAACCCCTGCCGACACCCTGCTGGCCGCCAGCCTGGCCGAGTCCGCCGGTCAGGACGACGCCGCAGAGGCCGCGTACCGCCGCCTGCTGGCGAAAGACCCCAAGTCCGTACCGGCAAGCGCCGGACTGGCCCATCTGTTAATCGTCCAAAAGCAGTTTCCTGAGGCCGAGACGCTGCTCCGCGCAGCTCTGCAGCAGGCGCCCGACGCCCCGGGGCTCAACGCACAATTGGCCACCGTCCTGGCCGCGCAGGATAAAGCCGAGGCGCTCCCATTGCTCCAGAAGCTCCACAGCGCCCACCCCGGAAACCCGGCCGTTAGCCGCATGCTGGCTGACGTGCTGGCCCAGGCAGGCGATGTCGCAGGCTCCGACACGCTCTACGCCAGCCTTTTGTCAGCCGACCCGAACGACCCCGCATTGCTGGTTGCTCATGGCCAGAACCTGATCCTCCTGCTCAGGTACCCTCAGGCCCTTGCGGCCTTCGAGAAAGCGACACAGGTGGATCCCGCCAATGGGGACGCATGGAGCGGACTGGCTTTTGCGGCCATGAAGACGGGACAGCCCTCGCTCACATTGCATGCCTTGACGATGCGGTCAAAATATTTGCCGGAGATCCCGGCGACTTACTTTCTATGGGCAACCGCCTACGACACGCTTCACAACAAGGTGGAGGCAATAACCTACTACCATCATTTCTTGGATTCAGCCGCCGGCAAGTTCCCGGATCAGGAGTGGCAGGCGCGCCAACGGCTCCTGCTGCTCGAAAAGAAGAAGTGAACCGGCAGCCAATGCGCGGAACTGTTGGGGCGGCTGGTGCTCGGCGTAGTACGCCACAGTAATGGATCGGTTGAAAACAAATGCATTTCCTCTTGCATTTTTCTTGGAAAAGCGCCATAGTCACGACCTGGGGTAGAGCGGGCCATCGCCTGGTGAACCGCTCGGATTCCGCAGCAGAGGAGGTTCCTCATGCGGCGTCATTTATCGTTGGCAGTCTTTGTCCTCCTCCCGGCTATCGGGGTCCCCGCCTGTGCCTCCTCCCCTGACGAAACGACTCCCGATCCGCAGAGCATCGCCGCTCTGGAGGCCAGAATCAATCAGGCGCAGCCGCGCGAGCAGTGCTACCTCTACGCCCAGCTCATTCATCAGATGACGGAGTTCAGCCAGCGGCAATATGCATCCGGGGATGTGCAAAAGGCCAGCTCGTTGCTAAAGCAGGTCCAACAGCTTGCACATAAGCTCCACCTCTCAGTCGCCGAAAACGACAAGCGCCTGAAGAATGCCGAGATCCTTCTCCGCCGCACCGCCTTCCGCCTCAACGAGATGCTCCACGCCAGCAACTACGAAGACCGCCCCCTGGTGGAGCAGACGCTGGCGCAGGTCAACCAGGCGGACAACGAAGCCATGATGCAGGTCTTCAAGAAATAGACTTCGATCTTCCCCGGCCCGATTGCGTGTGCTTCAATGAATCCCGTTGGGAGTACAGGCCATGCGTGCGTTTCGCCGTGTCACGCCGATTCTGATGTCTCTGCTCTGGGTCGCCCCACTTCTGGCACAGAAGGAACAGCGCCCTACACTGACCGGCCCCCAGATCGAGCAGATTCGCGAAGCCGGCATCGATCCCATCCAGCGGGTGAAACTCTACACCAAGTTCATTGACGAGCGTATGGAAGCCATCAAAGGACTTTCGCTCAGAGCCCGCTCAGCCGCACGAGCGCGCCGCCTCGACGATGAATTGCAGAGTCTGACGGCGCTGATGGATGAGCTCGGCTCCAACCTGGATCAGTACGGCGACCGCAAAGCGGACCTTCGCAAATCTTTGAAACCATTGACTGAAGCCACCCAACGCTGGCTTGACGTCCTGCGCGCCCTGCCCACAGAACCGGTTTTCGATCTCTCCCTCAAGGAGGCCATCGACAGCCGCCAGGACCTGGCCGATCAGGCGACGCAGCTGCTCCGCGAGCAAACCGAATACTTCAAGCTGCACAAGGATGAGCAGGGCCAGGATCGGGCAGAGCCGAAGTGAGACCAGCAAACAGCCGGGAGGAAGACAGTTCTCAGCCCTCACCAGGTGGAAAATGCGATCTGTGGGCTGCAAGCT
This sequence comes from uncultured Acidobacteriaceae bacterium, assembly GCA_963716385.1. Taxonomy (GTDB): domain Bacteria; phylum Acidobacteriota; class Terriglobia; order Terriglobales; family Acidobacteriaceae; genus Telmatobacter. Next base: position 2,306,268 of record OY970305.1, on the reverse strand, counting down.
GTAATCTGACTTGGTGGCAGTCGATTTTGTTCCCATCTTTCAGGAGGAGTACCGGGCGCTGCGCCCCAGGGCGCCGATGCCGCCTATCCTGGTACGTTTCCGCCGGTTCACATCACTGAACACAACGATCCGCCTGCGCGAGGGCAGGATTCTGGTCAGTTTGTCGGACCTGCTGGAGGGCGCGCCCGAATCCGTCATCCGCGCCATCGCGCACATTCTGCTGGCCAAACTCTACAAGAAGCCCATCGACCCCGCGCACAACCTGCGCTTCAAACGCTTTGCATCGAGCGCCGCCGTGACCCGGCAGACCGAACTCATCCGCCACGCCCGCGGCAGCAAGCGCTTCTTCGGCCCGGAAGGCCGGTTCTATCACCTTGAAGAGGTTTTTGACTCGCTGAATGTGAGGTTCTTCGGCGGCTTGCTGGGGCGGCCGGAACTCACCTGGAGTGAAGGCGTGGCAAAGCGCTCGCTGGGCCATTATGACGCCACCCACAACACCATTGTGGTGAGCCGCGTCTTCGACCGGCCTTCGAGCCCGCGTTACGCTGTCGAATACCTGCTCTACCACGAGATGCTGCACCTGAAGCATCCCGTCAGGATGCGAGGCTTGCGCCGCTGCGTCCACTCCACAGAGTTCAAGGCCGAAGAACGGCAATTTCCTCAACTCCTTGAAGCGTTGGCGTTTATCAAGCGCCTGCAGCACTGACACACCGAAGATTTCGCACTCCCGCGAGACCAAATCGAGTGCCGTATATGCGCTTCCAGGCCTCGTCCCTCATTCGCCCGTTCCGATAGGGGTTCTTCCGCACCAAAAGAATTTTCGCGCAATTCTATGCCCGCTCAATTCCCGGATTCGACCAATGCAGCGGGTTTCAGCGTATGATTGTCGCACATCGCGAAAGGCGCTTTACCTGTGTACGTGGTGTTTCCCGCACCAGCGTTTGAATTATGTCCTAGCTCTTCGAGCGATGCGAGTTGCGGATATTCTCGCTCAAGGTCGTTTCCTGGATTTCTCAGGTTTTGCAGTTCAAGCGGCAGCCCAACACGCACGTCTTCTTCGTCGTGCAACGAAAGGTTGGCTTTTTTGAAGATCCATCTCCTGAATCCGAGCGATTATTCCTTTGGGACCGCTGTCATCACTCCGCGGTGGCTTTTCGTATTGGCGGCTGCCACTCCACGCATCTACGGCAATCCAGTATTGGTCGACGAAAGTCTGGAGCAGCTGGACCCCGCGACAATCGAGTCCGGCGATGTGGTGGGTATTGGGGTTCACACCGGCAACGCCCTGCGCGGATATGAGCTTGGCCGGATCGCGCGCGAGCGTGGCGCGTGGGTCGTCTTTGGCGGCATCCATGCAACGCTCTTTCCCGAAGAAGCATTCGAGCGCGGAGCCGCACATGCCGTCGTCACCGGCGACGGCGACCTGATCTGGGCAAAGGTTCTGGCCGACTGCGCCGCCGGCGCGCTCGAGCACATCTATGACGGCGGCAAGGTGGACGGCGAAAGCTTCATCTCCGCGCGCTGGGATCTGCTCTCTTCGGAAAAGTACATGTGGGCATCGGTGCAGACGGTGCGCGGCTGTCCAAAGCATTGCTCCTTCTGCTCCGTTTGGCGCACCGATGGGCAGAAGCCCCGGCAGCGCAGCTACAAGCGCGTGGTTGAAGAGATCATCGATCTGCGTCGCCGCGGCTTCCGGTTCATCGCCCTCGCGGATGACAACTTCTACCCCGTCACGCTCACCGACATTCGTCTGGCCAAGGCGCAGAACAACCAGGCCAGGGTGGAGCAATTGGAGCAGACGCGGGCCGAGCGATTCCTATTGATGGAAGAGCTCGCCAAGCTGCCCTCCAACATGGTTTTCTTCACCCAGATCACCATGGAAGCGGCCGAAGATCCCGAATACCTGGACGCCATGCACAGAGCCCACATCAAGGGCGCCCTGGTGGGTGTAGAGGCGGTCACGCCCGAGGGCCTGAAGGCCGTATTCAAGGAGTTCAACTACTCCGGCGACCGCCTGGTGCAGCAACTCCGCACCTTCCGCGAACACGGCGTCCATGTGCTGGGATCGTTCATCTTTGGCCTGCCAAGCGATAGGCCCGACACCTTTGCCGCTACAGCCGATCTGGCCCTCAAAGCCGTCACCTTTGCGCAGTTCGTGATGATGACGCCGTTCCCCGGCACCGTCGACTTTCAGCACTGGGAGAAGGAACAAGAGAAGAATCCGACGCTTGTTGGCGGAGTTCCCATCACACGCTACTGGCTGATTCCCGCCGCTATCCGGCCCAAGATGTTCACGCCCCATCCCCTCATGAGCACAGACGAGATTCGCGAGCGGACGCAGGGCGTCTGGGATCGCTTCTATACGTTCAGCGCCATCTGGAAGCGGTCGGCCTGCACTCCCACGCTGCGGGCGCGACTGGGCTTCATCTTTCTCTCCAAGCTCTATCGTCAGATGTATGCCGGCACCGGCATCTCGACCGACAGCGCCCGCAAGCGGAAGGCAAACAGGTCCGCGCGCCTGATCGCACGCTACTGCCGCGGGATTTTCAAGGCCAAGCCCATGCCTGAGCTGCAGACCCCGCAATGGGAATCGGAATTACCCTCCCTTGCGAACCTGGTGCCAGCGGGCGAGGGCGAGGGCACACCATTCCGCGTGGTCTCATAGAGCCAACTCTGATTTTCACAGCAGCGCGGCAGATGGGAATGTTCCGCGGAAGACGGCCGGCCGTTGCATCCTGAAAAGCGCGACGCCCTACGCCGCCTTCTGCACGGCCTGCGCGGCCTCTTCCGGCCCGGTGGCCTTTCGCGTGGCAACCCACCAGATCAGCACCGCGCCGGCGACGACTGATCCCACACTAGCCAACTGCGCGTTGGACAAACCCCACAGAACCTTGGGGTTGCGGCGAATAAACTCCACCAGAAAGCGCGCCAGCCCGGTCAGGATCAGATACTCGCCCACAATCCAGCCCGTGGGCCTTGGCTTGTTTCCGCGCGTCCACAACCACCACCCGATCAGAAGCCCGGCGGCAAATTCAAACAGCGGAGTGGGCTGCACGGGGACCAGGGTCGGTTCGATGCCGTGGGGAAAGCTCATCCCCCAGGGCATATTGGTGGGAAGCCCATAGCAGCCGTCGCCTGAAAGAAAGCAGCCGATGCGGCCGATACCGTATCCGATGGCCGCTGCCGGCGCGGCAAGATCGAGAATCCGCAACCCGCCAATCCGCGCTCGCCAGCCTTGAAACACCAGCGCCGAAATCCCAAACGTCAGCCCGCCAAACCAGGCAAAACCGGCTGAGTCCCACAGCACACTCCAGCCCAGTTCGCGAAACTCCTGCGGAGTGTCCAACACATGCCACAGCTTGGCGCCCACAATGCCGACCACCACGGCCACGGCCACCATGCCGACCGCATCCGCGTCAATCTTCTCCCGCTTGAACGCCCGGTCCATCACGAAGGCGGCTGCCACCGCGGCCAGCCAAAGCATCAGCCCGAACGTGGGAACATGCAGCCCCCAAAAGTGCAAATAGGGAATCATAGCTCTCCTCAAGTATAGACGCGCGCCGCAGCAAGGTGGATGCGAAATGTCAGTCCACGATTTTCACAGGCCGGCTTGCCCATCCGCCGCGGATTCAGGCGATACTGTCTGCATGGCCGCCATTACCTACCAAGGACTCGAAGTTCTTTACACGCATCAACAAATAGCCGACCGCGTCGCCGAGATGGGCGCGGAGATCACGCGCGATCTGAATGATGAAAAGCTGGTAATGGTCGGCGTCCTGAAAGGCGCGGCGATCTTTTTGTCCGACCTGGCCAGGGCCGTGCGCGTCGATACGACCTTCGACTTCGTCGCCGTCTCCAGCTATGGCAAAGGCCAGCGCTCCTCGGGAGCCGTCAAGCTCATCAAGGACCTGGACGAGCCCATCGAAGGCAAGAATGTGCTCATCGTCGAGGACATCCTCGACACCGGCCTTACTCTTTCCTATCTGCGCAAGATTTTTCTTCAGCAGCATCCCAAAACGCTGCGCATCGCCACCCTGCTGGACAAGCCCTCGCGGCGCATCGAAAAGATCGACCCCGACTATGTCGGTTTTTCCATCCCCAATCTGTTTGTCATTGGCTACGGAATGGACTACGCCGAACGTTACCGGAACCTGCCCGACATCTGCCTGATGTCGCCCGACCACCCGGAATAGGGTTGTGCGCTCCGGTCCGTCGGCTTTGCGCCGGACGGCATCCTGTCTGAACGGCAACTTGGCAAAGACTCGTGAGCCGCGCCATTTTGCCCTGCGCTTCGGCAGGCTCTATACTCATCTCCCGTACACTCCCTGGCAAGCGGCCGCATCGTCTGCCATCCCAGGGGAAGGAGTATCCCCTATGACTGCCATTACGCCGATTGGCGAGGCGGATCTGGAATTCGACCACGGCAGCTTTGATTCAGCCGCCTTCGCCCGCCAAACCCTGGAAAGCTGGCAGGCGCTGGCCGGCGTCATCGATCACACATTGTTGAAGCCCGAAGCTACCCGCGAACAGGTGGAGAGCCTCTGCGACGAGGCCATCCGCTATCGCTTTGCCTGCGCCATGGTGAACCCCATCTGGGCCTCCACGGCGGTTGGCATGCTCTCCGGCACCGGCGTGCCCGTGGGTGTCGTGATTGGCTTCCCGCTGGGCGCCTCGCTGGTCTCCACCTTGCGCCAGGAGGCCGCCGCGCTGGTACGCCTGGGCGCGCGCGAACTGGATATGGTGATCCCCATCGGCCAGCTCAAAAGCGGCAACCATCATGCCGTCGCGCACGCCATCCACGCCGCGGTCGGCGTAGCTCATCATCACGGCGCACTGCTCAAAGTGATTCTTGAAACCGCCCTGCTTACCGTGGAAGAGAAGCTCCGCGGCGCCGAGCTTGCCATCCAGGCCGGCGCCGACTTCCTCAAGACCTCCACAGGTTTCGCCTCTGGCGGAGCGACTGCCGCCGACGTGGCCCTGCTGCGCGGGGTGGCCGGCGGGCGCTGCGGCGTCAAAGCCTCCGGCGGCATCCGCAAACTCGCCGATGTCCGCGCCATGCTCGACGCTGGCGCCAACCGCATCGGCGCTTCGGCCTCCGTTGCCATCGTGCGCGAGTTGGGGGCGGAGTAAAAGGAGCGACCGGAATGGAAGTCGTCTACCTTTGTGAACACGGGTTGGTGACTTACACTGACAATGCCTGACAACTCTTTTTCTGATCCCTGATCTTCTGATCTCTAGCCCCTGCATCGACACCCATGTCCAACACTCCCCCACCTCCGCCTGAGCAGCACCAGTACGAGGGAGATTACCGCCCGGCCGCATCGGACAATCCCCACTCGCACCTGGATCCGCTGAATGTCCGCGTGGAGCCGGCCGACGTGGGCTATCTGATGCAGTTAACTGACGCGCTCAACACCACGCTCGACCTCGAAACCCTGCTCAACCGCACCTCCGAGCTGGTGCGCGCCGTCATCCACTACCGCATCTTCGCCATTCTTCTCCTCAACGACCGCACCCACGACCTGCGCATGAGGTTTCAGATCGGCCACACTCCCGAGGTGGAGCGGACCCGTATTCCAGTCGGTGCGGGAGTGATCGGCCAGGTGGCGCTCACGCGCCAGCCCATGCTGCTCAACGACGTTACCACCTCGGAAGACTACATCCCGGCCTACCCGGATGTGCGTTCCGAACTGGCTCTGCCGCTAATCGCCAAAAACCGCCTGATCGGCGTCATGGACCTCGAGAGCGAAGAGGCAGGCTATTTTCGTCCCGAGCACCTGCACCTGCTCACGCTCACCGCATCGCGCATCGCCCAGGCGATCGAAAATGCGCGCCTCTACGCACGGGTCTCCCGCCAGGCTGAGACGCTGACCGTACTGAACGAGATCTCGGCTGAACTGACATCCATCCTGGACCTCGACCCTCTGCTGGCCAAGGTGGGCCAACTGCTGCGCCGCCTCATCGACTATCAGATGTTCAGCATCATGCTCCTCGACGAGAAGAGCGAAACGCTGATCACCCGCTACGCGTGGCGCTTCGGATATGCGCACGCGCCTCTGCGCCGCATCCCTGTCACCAGCGGCCTGGTGGGCGCGGCGGTCCGCGAGTGGCGCCCTGTCAATGTGCCCGATGTGCACAAGGATCCCCGCTATCTGCCCATGAATCCCGAGACCCGCTCCGAGCTGATTGTGCCGCTGTTCCACAAGGGCCGCATCATTGGCGTGCTCGACCTCGAACACACGCGCACCGGGTTCTTCAACAAGGAACACGAACGCACCCTGACCACCATGGCCGCGCAGGTGGCCATCGCCATTGAGAATGCGCGGCTCTACCAGGCCGTCAAGCGCCAGGAGCAGCAACTGGAGCGCGACATCTCCATGGCGCGCGAGGTGCAATTGCGCCTGCTGCCGCCCGGCCCGCCGGAACAACCCCATTCCGAGATGGCGGTGCGTTTTCTCCCTGCGCGCACCATCGGCGGCGATCTATACGATTTTGTCGACTACGGTCCGGGCCAGACGGCCATCGTCCTGGGCGACGTAAGCGGTAAAGGCGCGCCGGCAGCCTTGTTTGCAGCGCTGGTCAGCGGAATGATGCGCTCGGCCGCGGTGCAGCGTCTGGCCCCGGCCCAGATGCTGGTCTCTTTGAACGATGCGTTGCGGGAGCGCAGTCTCGAATCGCAATACGTCACCATGCTCTTCGCCTTGTGGAGCGACGAGAACCGGACCCTGCAGGTGGCCAACTCCGGCGCTGTGCAGCCCATCTTTTGCCGCGCCGGTGAGTCGTCTACGGTACGCGCCGAGGGATTCCCGCTGGGCCTGTTCCCCAACATCGCGTACGAAGAGTTCAACGTGTCCACCCAGCCCGGCGATGCCGTTGTTTTCATGTCAGACGGAATCCTGGACGCGCAAAACGCCGAGGGCGAAATGTATGGCGAGGAAAGACTGGCGGCATTCCTCTGTGCCCACCGCGAGCAGTCCGCCGAGCACATTGCAGAGGCGATCCTGGCCGACGTAACCCGCTTTCAGGCTGGGCACGACCGTTTCGACGACGAGACCATCATCGTGCTGCGCGTGCGGTGATCCGGCGAAGGCCACGGAGCCGATTCGACGGGCTTGCCGTTTCCTTCATCTTCATTGGTTAAACTTGGATAGAACCCAGTTTCGGAGAGCCCGTGCACACCGCAATGCAAGAACAGGTGATTCGCCCCGCCCGCAACGTGTTGGGCAGTCTGCGCCTTCCCGGCGACAAATCCATCAGCCATCGCTACGGAATGCTGGCCGCATTTGCGGAGGGAACCTCACGCTTCAGCAACTTCTCCACCGGCGCCGATTGCGCCTCGACCCTGGCCTGCATGCAGGCGCTGGGCGCCAAGCTCCGCACGCTCGAAGACGCCTCGATTGAAGTGACCGGCGTGGGCGGCCGCGTCACGCCATCGAGCCAGCCGCTCGACTGCGGCAACTCCGGCTCCACCATGCGCATGATCTCCGGCCTTCTGGCCCCGCAACAAGGCCGCTTCACGCTGGTGGGCGACGCTTCGCTCTCCCGCCGCCCCATGGAGCGCATCCGCAAGCCGCTCGAAGCCATGGGTGCGCGCCTCACGCTCACCGAGGGCCACGCGCCCATCGTCATTCAGGGCACTACCCTGCGCGCCATCGACTACACCACGCCCGTGCCCAGCGCACAGGTGAAGACCTGCGTCCTGCTGGCCGGCCTGCAAACCGCCGGCGCCACCATCGTGCGCGAGGCCGTGCGCACCCGCGACCACAGCGAACTGGCCCTGCGGGCCTTCGGCGCCACACTCACGCGCACGGTGGACTCGGTCTCCATCACCGGCCCTCAGTTTCTACATGCCATCGACGCCACGGTGCCCGGCGACATCTCTTCGGCCGCTTTCTTTCTCTGCGCAGCAGCGATTTTTCCCGGCTCCTCGCTGGTTCTCGACGCTCTTGGGCTCAACCCTACGCGCGCCGCGCTGCTTGATGTGCTCAGCGCTCTCGGTACTCGGATCGCCGTCCTCAATCTCGAAGAAAAACACGCCGAGCTGGTCGGCACGGTCCAGGTCACCGCACCGGCCGAGGGACTCCGGTCCACCGAGATTCGCGGCGCGCTGGCCGCACAGCTCATCGACGAACTTCCGGTGCTGGCAGCCATCGCGCCCTACACCAGCGGCGGCGTTCGCATCCGCGATGCCAAAGAGTTGCGCGTCAAGGAATCCGATCGCATCGCCCTGGTCGCACAGAATCTGCGCGCCATGGGCGCCGAGGTTGCCGAGTTCGAAGACGGTCTGGATGTGCCCGGCGGACAAACCCTGCATGGCGCGACCATCGACTCCGGCGGCGACCACCGCATCGCCATGGCCTTCAGCGTGGCCGCGCTGCGCGCCCAGGGCGACACGTTGATTCAGGGCGCCGATTCCGCCGCCATCAGCTTCCCCGAATTCTTCACCCTGCTGGACCAGGTCGCGGAGCGCTAAGAAACTTCGCGCGCCGGCAGTTCAGGTCCGGGCACGCGTGCATTCCAACCGCGAACCAAAGGACCAACCGCCAAGAAAAAGGCCCGGCGCTGGGCCGGGCCTCTGTAACCTTCTGCTGCCACAAACTACCGGCTCGCCGGCGGAGTGGTTGTCGGTTCTTTGCCCTTCTCGGCCGGCTGCAGCCCCGGAACCAGCGGAGCCGTATTGACTGTGCCGGTGGCCGCCTCCTCCATGTTGATTCCATAGTGCTGCAAGGTCGTGGCAAGCGTCTGGAACAGGCCGGCGCGGTCCTTCGCGTACGCAGCCTTGGCCCCGATCAGGTTGTTCTCCGCGATGGCCAGGTTGCGCTCCTGCTGCAGGACGTTGGCGGTCGTCGATGCGCCCAGATGCAGCTTCTTCACCTCATCGTTGTAGCTCTGCTGCGCAAAATTCTCCGCGGCAATGGATGCGTTCACCTGCGCCCGGTCGTTGGTCAACGCAAATTGCGCGTTCACCACCTGCATGCGAATCTGCGTGTAGAGCTGCTCCAGCCGCAACTCCGCCTGACGAAATTCGATCAGCGACCGCGCCTGATCGGCCTGCGCCGTCCGATTGCGAATGGGGATCGAGAGGTTGAACCCGATGCCCTTGTCCGGAGAGGAATTGTTGAAGGCGTTGCTGAGCGCCTCTCCATACCCGCTCGATCCGGTCGGGCAGATACCATTTGGATAAAAGCTGCAATTCAGATTCTTGTTGATGGAGCCGCCCACGCCTGATCCGGCGAGGTAGCCAAAGATGTCAAAGCTCGGCAGCAACGCGTTCCGCGCGCCCTTCAGGGTGATCTCGTCGTTCTTCAGGGTCAGCACCGCCTGCTCCAGTTCCGGGCGCTGCTGGAAGGCCGTCTTGACCAGTTCGTCAACCGGTTCCTTCTCCTCCGGAAGCTCCTCGAGGCTGACCCGGTCGGTGGGAATCACCGGAGCCGCCTCCAGCCCCGGATCGTTGAGGTTGCGGGCAATCGCCTGCTTGATAATCTGCTGCTGATAGTTCAGGTTGCTTTGCGAACTGATCAGGGCCTGCTTGTCGGTGGCTACCTGCGATTCGGCATTCACCACATCCAGCGGCGCCATGGTGCCGATCTGCAGCTGTTTCTGGTCGTCGGAAAGCAGCTTTGTGCTCTGGTCCAGGGCATGCTCCTTGGCCTGCGCATCCTCATACGCGCTGACCAGAGCCCAGTAGATATTTTCCACCTGGTTGACGGTGAAGAGAATCTGCTGCCGGAACGACGAATCGGTAATGTGCCGGTTATTGATCGCCTCGTACATGAAGCGCTTGTTGACCCATATGCCGGCACCCTGCAGAAGCTGCTGCGTCACGGTCGCCTTGAAGTTCGAGGACAACTGCGGGCTGTAAAGAGTCACGCCGTTGGTCGTGGTGGCATACGTATTGTCGAAGGCGAATTGCAGAGCCGTGCCCGTGACAAATCCCTGGTTGTAGCTGAAGTCATAGGTGTTCGTCGAGCTGCTGCCGCCAGAGAAGAAGCTGGTGGAAACCTGCCGCGCACGATCGAACTGGATGGCCGCCGTCAGGTTGGGATCCAGGCTTTGCGGGTTGGGTCCAGCGCCGCTGGTCGACAGCACCAGTCCGGAACTGCCCGAGGCCGCGCCGCCGGCGCCGCCGGTCGTGCCGCCCGGTCCGCCACCCGAGGTCAGGGTCGACGACGAACCGCCCAGCGTCCCCTGCACAACGCCAGCGTTCACGCCGCGCAACTGCGAGCCGGCGCGCGACCGTAATACGTCCGTGTCCGCGATGTCCAGGTTGTAGCGGGCGATGGCAATGTCGTAGTTGTTTTCAAGGGCCAGCGCGATCGCGTCCGAAAGGCTCAGGTAGATCTTGCCGTCCTTCACCATATCGCCAAGCCGCACGGAATTCGCAAAACTGGCCTTGGCAATGCTTGTCGGCCGGTACCAGTTGATCGGGTCCCCAAGAAGGCGTCCCGCCGGCTTGCTGAAATCGCGCTGCGTCTGGCGCAGGTTCAGCGGCTCCGTCAGCACGGGCGCGGGCGCTGCAGGCAGGCTTGACGCCGCCTTGTCCGTGACCGTGGGCGCCGTCTGCTGCGCAAATCCCGAGGGCGCTCCCGCCGCCAGCGTGAGCATGGCCGCCGCCAGCGCGCGCAGTGGTCTGCTTGACTTCCCTCTCGCCTGCCGCGTGGTCTCATCCTGCTGCTCAAACACACCAATACCGAACAAATGCATGATTCCTCTCCACGAGTTGCTGGGGCATGTGGGGTGCCATTGTTCAAGACGACCGAAGAGCCTCTCCGGACGCAGATTTGTGATGCTTCGAGGCGATTTTCGCTTTCTGTCCGCGCTCCGGCATCCGTCTTTCAGGCAATACGCGCGGCGTTCGCGGTTCGTTCCCTTGCCCCGGATTTCACCATTTCCACCGGCCCCGCCAGCCAATGCCGCGAAAAACTGAGTATATCCCAGCCGTTTCCTCTGCATCGGCGCCCGCCCGCGTCAATTACCCTGTTATCTAACTGAATACCCATGACTGATTCCGCACAACCCACGCCCGGCCTTCGGAACTGGATGCTGACCCTGGCCTACGACGGCACGGACTTCCGCGGCTGGCAGGTGCAGCCCGGCGAAACGACCATCCAAGGCGAACTGCAAGCAGCGCTGGACCGCGTCACCGGCGAAAGGCCCCTGCCCCAGGGCTCGGGCCGCACGGATGCAGGCGTCCACGCCCGGGCCCAGGTCGCGAGCTTTGCCCTGCAGGCGCCCATCCCGGCCGGGAGCCTGCACCGCGCCCTCAACCGCACCTTGCCGCCCGCCATCCGCATCCTGGACGCAAGAATCGTGCCCGGCACATTCCATGCGCGCCATTCGGCGATGGCGAAGACCTATGAATATCGTGTCTTTCTCGCCAATCCGGAATGTGTGCGAATCTGCCCGCCCTTTCTCACCCGCTATGTCTATGCCTGCCCCTGGGCGATGAACGTGACCGCGCTCGACAACGCCGCGCGCTACTTCATCGGTGAACACGATTTCCTCAGCTTTGCCGCCACCGATCCGGACCTGGCCACGCGCAGCCGTGAGCCCAGCGCCCCATCCTCGCTGCAAAGCGAAACAAACACCGTGCGCACCATCCACTCCTCGGCTTGGGAATCTCGCCAGACCGAAGCAGGCGACCTGCTCGTCTATCGCATCCGTGGCAATGGATTCTTGCACCACATGGTGCGCAACCTGGTGGGCACCATGCTCGACGTGGGCCGCGGCCAGCTCCGCTCCGAAGACATTCCGGCCATCCTTGCCGCCCGCTCCCGGCTGGCCGCCGGCCCCACCGCCCCCGCGCGCGGTCTCTTCCTGCATTCCGTCGAGTACGAATAGAGCGATTTCCCATTGATCCGCAGCTTTGCGCCGGCCTCTCGAGTCTCTGGTCAAAAGTTCATACATCCCTTTCCTGCTACCCTGAATCCACGCGCATGGTCCTCTTCCCCCGCAACTCGGCATTTACTCGCGTGACCGCCCTGGCCGCGCGGCGCGCGGTCCACGCCGCCTTTGCCTGGATGCACGGCAATCCCAAAACGATCATGGATTGGCAGGCGGAGCTGGTGTGCATCCCCGCGCCCCCCTTCGGCGAACAGGCCCGCTCGGCGTGGATCGCCGCCCGCTTTGCCGAGGCCGGCCTTGTCCACATCCAGACGGACGCCGTCGGCAATGTGCTGGGCTTTCTGCCCGCCGCCCGACTGCCTGCTGAGAGCAGCGGCCCCGTGGTCGTGCTCTCCGCGCACCTGGATACAGTCTTTCCCGCCGAAACGCCTCTCAACCCGATCACGAGCCGCGCCGATGGAAGCACCCGCCTGAGCGCCCCGGGGGCCTGCGACAATGCTGCCGGCGTTGCAGGCATGCTGGCGATTGTCCACGCGCTCATTCAGGCCAAGGTCGAACTTGCCGCGCCGCTGGTCGTCCTGGCCAACGTCGGCGAAGAGGGCGAAGGCGACCTGCGCGGCGTGCGCCACTTCTATCACCAAAGCGCGCTGGCCGGCCGCATTGCCGCCCACATCGTGCTGGACGGCGCCGGCGCGGACTCGGCGGTCACGCAAGCCCTGGGCAGCCGGCGATTTCAGGTAACCATCACCGGCCCCGGCGGGCACAGCTTCACCGACGCGGGCACGCCTAACCCCATTGCAGCCCTCGCCTCGGCGCTCACCACTCTTGCCCTGACTCCGCTGCCCGAGGAGCCACGGACCACCTTGAACCTCGGCACCATCCAGGGCGGCACCAGCGTGAATTCCATCCCTGAAAGCGCGACTGCCTCCGTTGATCTCCGCTCCACCAGCCCCGCGGAGTTGATGCGGCTGGAGATCACGCTGGATCACGCCGTTCAGGAAGCCGTTGCACAATGGAACGCTCTCGCCAAACCTGCCCCTACGCACATGCGCGGCCCGCTGTTCTTCACCGTGGAGAAGATTGGCGACCGCCCCGCCGCACAACTGCCTCCCGATTCCCCGCTGCTTGAAGCTCTGCGGGCGGTGGACCGCCACCTCGGCCTGCGCACCGATCTCCGCCTCGGCTCCACCGATGCCAATATCCCCATCTCACTGGGGGTTCCGGCTCTTTCGATGGGCGCGGGCGGCGAAGGCGGCGGAGCACACACCCACGCCGAGTGGTACAGCGACAAGGACCGCGAACTGGGCCTGCGCCGCGTCCTCCTGCTCACCCTCGCCATGACCGAATGGGCCGCGGAACAGTAGCCTTCTTCTGCTACACTCCGCCCATGCGCGCCTCGCCTGCCCTGCTCCTCACCGTCCTTGCCGCCGCTACGCTTTGCCCCGCTCAGACGGTCCCCGCAAAACACTCCCCGGCCAGACAAACGAGGCCCGCTTCAACGAGCGCGCACACTGTAGGCGCGCCCGACATCATCTTTTTCAACGGCGTCATCTACACCGGCGAAGGCTTCGCCCAGGACAAGCCGCGAACCGTCCAGGCCATGGCCATAGGCGGCGGCAAGGTGCTGGCCGTGGGCACATCCAATGAAATGACGCGGCTGGCCGGACCCAAAACCATCCTCCGCGACCTGGGCAGCACAAATGCCGGCGACTTCATCTTTCCCGGATTCAACGACGCCCACACGCACCTGGGCGGCGCAGGCCGCACCAAGCTCAACGTGGACCTGACCGGCGTGAAATCCCTGGCCGCGATGCTGGCTGCAATCCAAGCCTTCGCCAAAGACGCTCCCGCCGGCCACTGGCTCACCGGCGGCAACTGGGACCACACCCTGTGGACGCAAAAGGTGCTGCCCTCCCGCCAGGATCTCGATAAGGTCACTGGCGGCCATCCCACGTTTCTCGATCGCATCGACGGGCACATCGCCATCGCCAACTCCGCCGCGCTCGCCGCTGCGGGCATCACGGCCAGCACCAAACCACCGCAAGGCGGAGCCATCGATCACGACACCAGCGGCCAGCCCACCGGCATTCTCCGCGAATCGGCGCAGGATCTGGTCTACAAAGTCATTCCGCCGCCCAGTCTGGCCGAGCGCCGCCGCGGAGACGAACTCGCCATCGCCGACGCCCTCGCCCACGGCGTTACCAGTGTGCAGGACTTCGGCGACTGGCAGGATTTTCTCGTCTTTGAGGAACTGGAGAACGAGGGCAAACTCACGCTCCGCATTACCGAGTGGCTGCCCTTCAAAGACCCGCTCGAGGAGTTGCTGAAGATGCGCGCGCATCACGACTCGAACGACCCGATGCTGCACACCGGATTTCTCAAAGGCTTCATGGATGGCTCGCTCGGCTCACGCACCGCGGCGATGAAAGCGCCGTACTCTGACGATCCCGGCAACACAGGCCTTCCGCAATACACGCAAACGCAACTCAACCGGATGGCCGTCGAGCGCGCCAGGGCCGGCTTTCAACTCGGCTTCCACGCCATCGGCGACCGGGCCGCAGCCATGGCTCTCGATGCCTACGCACAGCCCGGCATCTCCCGCACCGCGCGCAATCGCATCGAGCATGCCCAGGTCGTCGATCCTGCCGACATCCCCCGCTTCAAGAAACTCGGCGTCATCGCCAGCATGCAGCCCAGCCACCTGCTCACCGACATGAACTGGGCCGAAGCCCGGCTGGGGCCCCAACGTGCCGCCTATTCCTACGCGTGGAAGGCCTTCCTCGACGCCGGCGTCCCGCTGGCCTTCGGCACCGACTACCCCGTCGAGCCGATCACGCCCTTTCGCGGCCTCTACGCCGCCGTCACGCGCATGAACGAGGCGGGCACGAAGACCTACTTTCCTGAAAACAAGATTACCCGCGGCCAGGCCCTCTACGCCTACACCCAAGGCTCGGCCTACGCCGAATTTGCCGAGAAGCACAGGGGAAAACTCGTCCCCGGATACGACGCCGACTTCATCCTCGTTGACCGCGATCTCTACAAGGTCGGCGCCCCCGCCATTCTCCGCACACAGGTGCTGGAAACCTTTGTGGCAGGCAAGCAATCCTACGCCGGCAGCACGGACGCGCAGTAGTCCTAAGTACGAACCTGCAGCAGAGCGTCAGGCGTCTCCGCCGCCTTTCCGCCGGTCTCCCGCATCTCCACCCGCATGGTGGGAAGCGCGCCGGGATAGCGTTCCCGCAGAAACGCGATCATCTTCTCCCGGACCAGGCAGCGCAGGTCGAAGTTTTCCCCTGAGCCGGCCGAGCTGACCAGGCAGCGCAGCTCCATGGTGCGGTCGGTCAGATTGGTCACCTGCAACCCGCACACACGCCCATCCCACAAGGGCGAAGCCTTCACCACGCGCTCCAGTTCCGCGCGCATCGGCTCCACGGGCACCGAGTAATCCACATACAGAAAGGCCGTGCCCAGAATGTCTCCGCTCACACGCGTCCAGTTTTGGAAGGGTTGTTCGATGAAGTAGCTGAGCGGCACCACCAGGCGGCGCTCATCCCATATCTTCACGGCCACAAAGGTACTGGTGATCTCCTCAATGCGGCCCCACTCGCCCTCGATCACAACCACATCGTCGATGCGAATCGGCTCGCTGAGAGCGATCTGCATACCGGCGATCAAGTTCGAAGCCGTAGACTTGGCCGCCACGGCCAGCATCAGCGATGCCAGCCCGGCGGAGGCCAGCAGCCCCGTGCCGTACTTCCACAGGCGCGGATCATGCAGGCTCCACAGCAGCGCACCGGCATCCAGCACCAGAATCAGGACGATCACCAGCCGCCGGACAAACTGCATCTGGGTATGCACCCGCCGGGCACGCAGATTGTCGGCCACCGAGGTATCAAACCGGCTCAGGAAGAGCGCCTGAAATACATAGACGCCGCCGATCGCCAACCAGCCAAGAAACAGCACCAGCAGAATCTCAAGCGCCTGCTCCAACCGGTCTTGAAAAATCTCCGGGATCACGGACAAAAAGGGAAGAACGATCAGCAGCCCCACGGTGAAAAGAACCGCGCGCGCCGGTTTAGCCAGATATTTCTGGATCCCCAGGCTTCGCAACCGCTCTTCTGGCTGGTGCTTGCCGGCCACACGAAACACCAGATAGTGAAGCCCGTTGCTGAAAACCACTGCCGCACAAAACAGCAAAATCCCGTACAGCCAATCCTCTTGCGAGAAAACAGTCGGAGCTATCGTCACTCTTTGATTTCCACCTCCTGTTGTATAGGATGCAAGACTTGTCCGAACCGTTCGTCCGCCCGCGGCCTCCGTGGCGGCGTGCGTGGGTTCTTCCTGCCATAATTCAACAGATGAAGCTGCGCGCCTATCTGCTGATGCTTTTTGTGGTTGCCGTCTGGGGCTCTACCTTTGTGCTCGTCAAAGGAGCGCTGGCGGACGCCACTCCGGCTGCCTTCAACCTGGTCCGCATGATGCTGGCCTTCGTGCTGCTGGCCGCGGCATATCACCGCTTCTGGCGCGGCATCAGCCGTCGTCACCTGGCGGCCGGAGCGCTGGTCGGGTTCTTTCTCGCTGCCGGCTACCAGTTCCAGACCACCGGCCTGGCCCGCACCACGCCCGCCAAATCCGCCTTCATCACCGGGCTCGTCGTCGTGCTGGTGCCGCTGTTCTCAGCCATTCCCACCCTGCGCCCGCGCGGCGCCCGGCCGCCGCGCTGGAACGCATACACCGGCGCCGCTCTGGCCTTCACGGGAATTCTGCTTCTGACCGCACCGACCGTCGCACAGGTGCACGGGCACGTCTCCGCGCTCGATGGAATCGCCGGCCTGCTTCCCGACCTCTCCTCCATCAACTTCGGCGACCTGCTCACCTTCGGCTGCGCCATCGGCTTTGCCTTTCACTGCCTGGCCCTGGGCCACGTCTCCCCGCGCATCCCTTTCCAGCCCCTGGCCCTGCTGCAGGTCGGTTTTTGCATGGTCTTCATGGCGCTGAGCCTGCCGCTCATCGAGTACCCCCACATTCACTGGACGCCGCAGCTCATCCTTGCCCTCGGTATCGCCGCCGCTCTGGCCACCGCCGCCGCCTATTCCATTCAGAGTTGGGCGCAGTCCGTCCTGCCCACCACCCACATCGCCCTGCTGCTCACCCTGGAGCCGGTCTTCGCCTGGATTACGTCGTTTGTCTTCACCGGCGAGCGGCTCGGCCTTCGCCCGGCCTCAGGCGCTCTGCTCATCCTTGCCGGCATCGCGCTCACCGAACTCGTCCCCCCGCCTCATGTGCCCACGGCCCATGAAGCCTGAGAATCTCCTCGAAAAGCCAGGTTTTCCGGCAGTGAGGCGTTCGGGTGCAATCGGTCTTGCCGGCCCACAGGTTGAGCCGGTTTTGCAGATGCGCGGTTTTATAAGCTATGAAAGGCCCCTATGCAGCAGGCTGGCCGCTGTTTTGCATCTCACGAATGATTTTCAAAATGCGTTCGCCATCCGAACCTTTCAGCGGCAGAAGATTGACGACTGCCATACAGGTATTGGCCAGGCCAAAGATCGGTGACCAATGCCAGAACACGAGCAGCGCCAGGTTGGCCAGTGGACCTGCCAAAGAGACGAACAAGTTCTTCGCCGGAGGCCCGGCTTCCCGCATCGTGTACATCCCTTTCCAGCCGAAACCGACGCCCCTCACCTTGATCCCCACGGCCAGTGCTGTCACCAGATGAGCGGCCTCATGGAGCCCCAAGGAGAGAAGACCGAGAAAGATACCCTGGAAAAAGGGGAAGAACCACTCCAGACCTAGAGACGGCATGATGACCTCGCCTTCATCCCTATAGATGCGCGCAGATTCATTTTCGGAAGGGATCGGCCATCGAAATAGAGTCTGAAGCCACTTTCCTGTGCGCGCAGTCCCACTCCGGGAACTGCGACAAGCGTCGTGCAAATCCTGCCTCATGGTCGCGCGAACCATCATTGCGCGACCCGCACCGGAAACAGAACGGCGACACTCAAAAACCGCCTCGCGCGATGCGGCGCGGTCCCCTACCGCGGCGCAGCCTCCGCCGAGTCCGCCAGCGCATACGCAAGCACGGCCATCACTGCCGCGTTTTCATTCAGATGTTTCGGGTCCACCTTGTCAAAGGTGTCCGCGGCCGTATGGTGATAGTTGAAGTAGTAGCGGCTGTCCTGCACGGGCGCAAATCCGGGGACGCCTGCTCCCGTAAGCCCGGCAATATCCTCTCCTGTCTCCGCGGCTGCCACCAGCGTTTCCGCGCCGATCGGGTCCAGCACCTGCGCCACTGGCCGCAGCCACTGTCCCAGCGCGGCCTTGCCGGAGTAGTAAATCCCCGTCGGATGGTCCGCGCCCAGGTCCGACTCGATCGCGCCGATGTGGTCGGCAAGCTGGTTCTTGTGGTCGGCCATGTAGGCTGCCGCACCCTCCGACCCCTCCTCCTCGCTCATCCAGGCGACAAAACGCACCGTCCTGCGGGGACGAATTCCCAGTTCCTTCAGCAGTTGAATCGCCTCCATGGAAACCACCACGCCCGCCCCGTCGTCGATGGCGCCCGTTCCCAGGTCCCACGAGTCCAGGTGACCCGACACCAGGACGACCTGCTCCGGGTGCTCGGTACCCTTCCAGTCCGCAATCACGTTGTAGCTCTCCACCTCGGGCAGAGTCTGCGGAGTCAGCGTAAGGTGCAGCGTCACCGGACCCTGGCTGGTGAGGTCCTTCAGCAGATCGGCATCCTCGGCCGTCACCGCCGCGGCGGGAATCTTGGGCACACCCGGCGCGTACATGGTCAGCCCGGTATGCGGGATGCGGTAGTCGGCGCCGCCCACGGAGCGCACCAGCACGGCGACCGCACCCACGGACGCCGCGGCGATCGGCCCCGCGCCTCGATAAACCACGCCGCCGGAGTACGCCTCCAACCCCTTGCCCTCCGCGGCCAACTCCTTATCGAAGCTGTGGTTGAAGAGCAGGATCTTGCCCTTCACCGCGCTCGCCGGCAGCGCGTGGAGCTGCTGCCAGTTGTCCACAACCACCACCGCCGCGGTTAATCCTTCCGGCGGCGTCGCCACACTTCCGCCCAGCGCCGTAAGAACCACCTTCTGTGTCGTCCCCTGCGTCTGACCCGGCCACGCAACCACCTCGGCCGTCTCCGCGCCGCGCACCCAGTGCGGCACGGTCGCCTTTTCCAGGGTGACCTCCGCGCCCAGGGCCCGCATCTGGGCCGCCACGTAGTCCACCGCCTGCTGCGCCTGGGGCGAGCCGCTCAGCCGAGGTCCGATGTTGTTCGTCAGGTGGCGCAGCCGGTCAAGCGCGTAGGGGTCTTTCAGCGCCGCGTCGCGCAGCCGCTCCATCACCACAATCTGCTCCGGAGTCCAGGCGCTCCCGCCCCCGCCGATCATGGCATTCAGGCGGTCAAGAAGGCTGGGCTGGGGCGATGGCGGGCCATTCTGTGCGGCCTGAATAGGGGCTGCAAGCGCGGCCAGGAGAGCGGCGATCGCCATGAATCCGCAATGCTTCCGTATCAATTCCATGCCGGATGTTAGCATGGCCGCGCCGCGACCCTTTGCGCGCTTTCGCGTCTATCCAAGCAGAGTTGCACTTCAGCGCCGCGGCCGGCCAACCGGGTTTCCCCGCAACTGGCTATACTAGATTGGTGACGAATTAAACATCCCGGCCCAGGGGGCTGGCTACCCGACGAGGTCATCGAACCCATGAAATCGCTCTTCGAACGGCTGCGCACACGCCGTCTCGCTTCAGTCTTTGTCCTGCTTGCCACCCTTTCGGTCGCCATTGTGGCCGGCTCCTTTGCCGTTCACGGGGTCCGCGGACAGGAAAAGCAGAATGACAGCTCCGATGCTACGCCCCTCAAGGTGGTCAACTCCGCCGTGCCTCCCAATCAGTTCGTAAAGATTGCCAAGGAGGTGGGGCCGGCCGTGGTGAACATCAACACGCAGACCTTCCCCAAGCAGGCGTCCGCCAGGGACCGCCGCAATCCCCACGGCAACATGCCGCCCTTTTCGCAGAATCCGGGGGATGACGACCAGGGCGGCGATCAGGCGCAGCAGGGCCAGGGACCGGACAACTTCCAGGACTTTTTCAACCGCTTTTTCGGCGGCCAGATGCCCGACCAGAACGGCGGCGACAACGCCAGGGCTGTCCAGGAGTCGCTCGGATCGGGCTTCATCGTCGACCCCAAGGGCTACATCATCACCAACAACCACGTGATCGAGAAGGCTGACAAGATTTACGTCAAGCTCTCCACCGATCCCGACACCCAGGACATGGGCCGTCCGGCGCGCGTCATCGGCACCGACAAGGCCACCGATCTGGCCGTGATCAAGATCGACACCAATACCCCCCTGCCCACCGTCCGGCTGGGAAATTCCGACACAACCGAGGTTGGTGACTGGGTCGAAGCCATCGGCAGTCCCTTCACGCTGTCGCAGACCGTGACGGCCGGCATCATCTCCGCCAAAAACCGCACCATCGAGCCGGGCGCGACCGGACAGTTCCAGCACTTTATCCAGACCGACGCCGCCATCAATCCCGGCAACTCGGGCGGGCCGCTGCTCAACATGAACGGCGACGTCATCGGCGTGAACACGGCCATCTTTACCCAGTCGGCCGGCTCCGAGGGCATCGGCTTCGCCATGCCGTCCAATACCGTGGCCGCGGTCTACAACGACCTCATCAGCCCCAGCCACAAGGTCACCCGCGGCTCCATCGGCATCCAGTTCCGCCCCAACCTCTCGGGCGCCGTCAACCGCGTGTATGGCTTCAAGAACGGTGTGCTGGTGCAGCAGGTTCAACCCGGAGGTCCCGCCGAGAAGGCCGGCCTCAAGCCAGGCGACATCATCACCTCGATCGATGGCCGCTCCATCAAGGACGGCGACGACCTGGTGAACGAGATCGCCAGCCGCAGGCCCGGATCGACCGTCCGCCTCGGCTATCTGCGCGACGGCAAGCAAGCCGATGCGACGGTCACGATCGGCGACCGCGACAAGGTATTTGCCGACCTGAACGCACAGCAGGCCAACCCCGCTCCGGATGAACAAGGCAATGCCGGTGAGACTCTGCTTGGCATTGTGGTCCGCGAAGCCTCGCCGGCGACCACGGCAAAGCTTCATAGCCCGGGCATGGTCATTCAGTCGGTGCGGACCGGCTCGTTTGCCGACTTGCAGGGGCTTCAGCCGGGCCTGGTCATCATCCGCATCAACAAGCAGCCGACGGGCACCAAGGAAGAGTACGACGCCGCTGTGGGCAAGCTGAAGACGGGCGATGATGTCGTGTTCGAGGTGATGGATCCGCGCCAGCCCGGCGGTGGAATCAACTACATCGGCGGCACGCTGCAATAGCCACCCAAAAGACCGCAGTGCGGCCTTTCCGATTGGGAAGGCCGCCCTGCAAGGAAGAGGCAGCAGTCCGCAGATGGCTGGAAAAAACGGGAACTTTCCGGCCCGCACTTCCTGAAATGACATTTACCTTCGTAACACTCGGCCAGTTTTTATTGGCGCATCACGTTACGCTCCGATAAGATTTAATCGGAACAAGACGGGAACTTTAATCGCAGGGGTAAATCAGCGTGCTGTTGTTTCGAGCAAGCCTGGCAATTGTGCTGTCCGCGGCCATCGTCGCCTCACCGGCGTTCGCGGCGCGCACGCACCGGGCTGCCACCAGCGCCCATTCGCACAAGAGCCACAAAGGCCACAGGGCTGCAAAGCAGTCGAAACGGGTGCGTGGCCAGCAGGCGATTGATCCGGCCCGCGTGACACAGATTCAGCAGGCGCTGATCCGCGAGCATTATCTCAGCGGCGACGCCGACGGCAGATGGGACGCGACGACAGTGGCAGCCATGCAGAAGTACCAGGCCGACCAGGGCTGGCAGACAAAGCTGATGCCCGACTCGCGCGCCCTGAAGAAACTCGGCCTCGGTCCGGACTACTCCGACGCCATCAATGCCAAGGACGCTTCGTTCACCGCACCGCCGCCGATCAGCACCATCCCTGCCGCGCAAGCCTCCGGTTTTGCAGCTGCGGCCGGCACGGATCGCTGAGCCATTCTCTCCGCCCGGCAAACCGGGGCCGCGCAAGAATCGCTTTTCTGATAAACGCAAAAAAGGCCGCTTGCAAGCGGCCCTTTTTGCGTGCGCTTCCCCTGCACACCCTAGAAGTGCATCGGTGGAATGCCCTTCAACAGGAACTCATAGCGCGGCCTTGAAGTGTCCGGGCCAGACGTGATGGGGTTGTTCAGGTGGATCAACTCGTGGTCCGGGCAATATTTCGGCCAAACAGGTAGTTGCCCCCCATTCGGATCGCCCGTCTTGGCAAAATTAGTCCAGTAGCTCATCATCTCGTCGCTCAGCTTCCAGTCCTCGGGACGCCACACCGCGCCGGGCCTGGTGGCCAGCGTGCCGAAGACGTACTCGATGTCGTCGGAGTGGAAGGCGAACGAGCCGGGGTGGAACTTGCTGGGCGGCGCTGCCAGTTCGAGGTGATAGCGATAAACGGGCGAATCGCCGGTCTTGCATTGCGCCTCCAGCCACTTCCAGGTGCCGAAGGCGATGAATGAGTCGCTCCCGTAATCGATGGCGGAGCGCAACGCCTCGGCGTCGGTATTGCTGGGATAGAGCGTCAGGAACTCTGCGGCTCGATCCTTGAAAAGACCCTCCGCCATGGCCTTCCATTGCACCGCCGTCATGCCACGCATTGCAAAAAAGCTGCCTTCATCCGCGTTCCAGCCGGCCAGCAGCGGCACATGCGCCTGCTTCCCCGCGGCGTAGGTCTCCGGGACAGGCTCGGTCAGCAGCCTGCCGTCAATATCCGGCGGAAACTCCGGCGCTCCCTTCTTCGCGGCAGCTGCCAGAATCTTGTCGCCGGGCATGGCGCGCAGTTCCTGAAGCGATTTGACGCCCAGCGAATCCACCCACGCTCCATCCACCTTGGAGCGGTCGGCCACGGTTCCGCCACCCAGAGTCAAGCCGCTCGGAAACGCCGCTCCGCTCTCTCCAATGGCCTTCTCAAACAATCCCTGCGCCATGGGCGAGGCCATCAGCGTGCTGACCGCAAACGACCCGGCGCTCTCGCCGAAGATGGTCACATTGCCGGGATCGCCGCCGAAGTTCTTGATGTTGGTATTGACCCAGTGGAGCGCGGCCACCATGTCCATCAAACCGTAGTTTCCGGCCGAGCCGTCGGCCTCCTTGGCCAGGTCCTCCGTGACCAGAAAGCCAAAGACGCCCAGGCGATAGTTGATCGTGACCAGAATGACGCCCTTCAAAGGCAGGAAGTCGCCGTTGTGGCGCGGCTCCGAGCTGGCCCCGCCTGAGTAGCCGCCGCCATGAATCCAGAACATCACCGGTAGCTTGCTCTTGCCCGTCGCGCCGGCCGGCGTATAGACATTCAGGAAGAGGCAATCCTCGCTGGGTCCGCTGTCCTGAAAGATCATGTCGTCAAAGACGTGGTTCTGGGCGCAATGCGCGCCGAACTTCGTCGCATCGCGCTTGCCTTTCCACTTGGCCGGCGCCTCAGGCGCCTTCCAGCGCAGATCGCCCACCGGCGGCGCCGCGTAGGGCAGCCCCAGAAATGCCCGCACCTTACCCTCATTGATGGTCTTGCCTTGCACCTTGCCCTGTTCGGTCTTCACCGTGAGCGAATCGGCAAGCGCGACCCCGGACGACCCCAGCAACAGGCCCAACCCTGCCATGGCACACATCACCTGCATACGAATTTGCATCACAAACTCCTCCGCGAAACACCTTATCAGGACGGACCGGAAGACAGGCGAGTTTCAAGATGCGTTTCGATCGGCAAATCAGCGATTTTCCGCAAACAGCTCCGGAGCCAGCAGATCGGCCATCGTCTCGCGGCGGCGGATGAGGCGCGCCTTGCCGCCTTCGACCAGAGCTTCGGCGGGACGCAGCCGCGTGTTGTAGTTCGAGCTCTGCGCCATGCCGTACGCCCCCGCGTCGAGCAGCGCTACCAGGTCGCCCGGTTCCACCGGCTTCAGCTTGCGGTCGCGCGCAAAAAAGTCGCCCGACTCGCACACCGGCCCCACCACGTCCACGGTGCGCGGCCTTCCCCCGCGCGGCCGCACCGGTACAATCTCATGATGCGCCTGGTAGAGCGCCGGCCGAATCAGGTCGTTCATCGCCGCATCGGTAATGACGAAGGTCTTCTTGCCGTTGCGCTTGACCTGCAGCACCCGCGCCACCAGAGCCCCGGCCTGCGCCACCAGAAACCGCCCCGGCTCCAGCAGCAGCCGCCCCTCGAAGCCGCTCAGCGCCCGCTCAATGGCCGCCGCATACTCCCGCACTTTGGCCGCTGCGTCGAAGCTTCCGCCGTGGTAGTCGATGCCCAGCCCGCCGCCGGCGTCCACGGCCTTGAGGGCGATGCCTGCGCTTTGCAGTTGCCGCACCAGCCTGCTCACTCGCTCCATGGCCGCGCCAAAGGGGTCTGCCGAGCGAATCTGCGAGCCAATGTGGACGCTGACGCCGTGCGCCTCAAGCCAGCGGCTGCCGGCCGCGCTCTTGTAAATCCGCAGCGCCTGCCGGATGTCGATGCCAAACTTGTGCTCGCGCAGACCGGTGGAAATGTAGGGATGCGTTTCGGCAAAGACGTCGGGATTCACCCTCAGGGCGAAGCGCGCCTTTCTCTTGAGTCTCCCGGCGCGCGCGGCCAGCAGTTCCAGCTCCGCCTCGCTCTCCACGTTGAACTCCAGAATGTCCGCCTGGAGCGCGAGGTCAATCTCCGCCGCCGTCTTGCCGACGCCGGAAAAGACAACGCGCCCCACAGCCTCGGGGGCGGCGGCCCGTACCCGCTCCAGTTCGCCGCCGGAGACGATGTCAAACCCGGCTCCGCGCTCGGCCAGCAGCTTGAGAATGGCCAGCGCCGAGTTGGCCTTGACCGCGTAGCAGACCAGGTGGTCCCGGCCCGCGAAGGCCTGCTGAAACAGCCCCAGCCGCTCGACAATCTGATCGGCCGAGTAAATATATAGCGGCGTGCCAAACTTTCGCGCCAGGGTTTCAAGCGACACTTTGCCGCAGCACAGCGCACTGCCGCGCTGCGGATGGTGGAACGGGCGAGCCGATGGGGTCGTAATGATGGTCAAGCTGGGCTTCCAGTGCGAGATTGCGCTCCTCTGAGCCTACCGCATTTCTCCGTGCTGTCCACCCGAGCGCGAGGCCGCGGGCTCAGGCGCCGAGCCGCCTCAGCCACTCTGCCAGCAGCGCAGCCACCTTCTGCGGCTGCTCATAGGCGGAAAAGTGTCCCGCATCCGGGAGCAGGTGGAGTTCGCACCCGCCGGGCGCGGCCTGGAAAGCCTCCATCTCGGCAGCGGTGATGCCGGGGTCCTCGCCGCCGGCAATGGCCATGATCGGCGCCTGGATCGTGGCGACGGTCGGCACCGAGTCAGGCCGCATCGCCAGCCCCGCCTGCACGGCCACCAGGGCCTCCGGCGTCAGCGTCATCCGCGCGCGCAATTCGGCCACAATCTCAGGACGGCGCGCGCGCGCCGTCGCCCCGACAAGCGTCTGCGCCATTCCGTCGAAGACCGCGCCGCTTCCTCCCGCGCGGACCTGGGCGATGGTCGCCGCACGCCGGGCAAGGTTGGCTTCGGCGTCTGGCTGCGGTTTGGAGCAGACGATGGCCAGACCGCGGACCCGGCCCGGCGCTCTGCGCCACAACTCCATCAGCACGTATCCGCCGATGGAGCACCCGGCAAAGACTGCGTCGGGAACCGCCAGGTGATCGAGGAGGGCAAGAATGTCGGTGGCCAGTTGCGCCATGGTCAGCACGGGGGCGTCGGGAACGCGCGTAAACCCGCCCACGGGCAGATTCGCGCCCAGCTCTGAGGCACCATGCCCCCGCAAAGTCGGGAAGAATGGCGCGCACGCCGCCCAGATGCTCCGTGAGCGGCGCCAATAGAGGTGGTCTATGGGTGTGGGATGAAGAAAGACCACCGGCAGGCCGGCTCCGGTTTCCCAGAAGGCCAGCTTCGCCCCGTCCGATTCATAAGAACCTTCATATGTTAGGAGGATACGCTCCAGGCGTACCGATCGGCTCTTCGGGAATCCCGATCCATCCGGCAAGATAGGCGATGCCCACCAGGCCGCCGGAGAAAAAGAACCCCAGCACGGTGAGGATGCGTACCACGGCCACATCCCAGCCATTGGCCCGCGCCAGCCCCATGCAGACACCGGCGATCTGGCGGCCCACATGTGGGCGGACCAGGGGCCGGCCCGGCATGGGCGCGGTCGCCGCTACCACCGTTCCGCAGTTCGAACAGAAAAGCGCGCTCGGCGGCAATGCCGTCCCACAGCGATGACAATAGAAGGCCATGAACATCCCCCTTTTCAAACCAGCAAACTCACCCTGAATGTACGAAAAAGAACCTCCGCCAGTTCCCTTTCGCACCCCGAAGCGAAGACTCTGCGACGGTTAGTGGCCTCGATACGGGCTGCGCATGTACTTCCGTGCCGTGTCGGCCCGGGAGGTGTCGGGACCGGCATGAATGGCATCCATATAGTCCTTGATTGCCCGCCGGCGCTCACCGTTCAGGTCGCGGCACTCACCGGCAGCCAAAAACGACCGTATCTTGAGTTCGGCGCCGACGTCCTTTGTCCAGGCGGCTTGCTCGTAGGCTTGCGCTGCTTCTTCATAGTGCCTCTGGCCGCGCAGCGCGTCGCCCAGGCCAAAATAGGTCAGTTGAAGCCGGGCGTCGGCAAAATAGCCGGGATGGGCGTTGTTGGCCAGAATCTCCCGGTAGGCCTCGACGGCGTGCATTCCCTCTCCGGCGTCCTTGCGCAGATTGGCCTCTTCCAGGCAGAAGAGGTAATTGTGCGGATACTGGCTCCTCAAGCTGCGGACCACCTGGATCGCCTCGTTGTAGCGGCCCTCGCGGCGCAGGAACAGCGCAATCACGGTGCGCGCCTCCACGCTCGTCGTCACCCCGCGGTTGGCGGCGTCATGCAGCATCTCCATGCCTTGACTCTTCGATCCCGTGATGCCCGCAAAGCCGATCAACAGCTTGAACGGCCAGGGCAAGGCTCCTACCACGTACTGGTAGACCCCCGCCACAAGTTTGGCGTCAATGTAATTCGGATCCAGTTGTAGCACGCGCGTCGCGTCGTCCCTGGCCTTGTTGGCCAGCCGGAAGCCGGCGCCAAAGCTGCGCTCCACCATTGCCAGGTAGGTACATTTCAGGCTGCGCGCCCAGCCTCGGGCGTAGAGCGCATAAACGTCATTGGGATTCCTGCTCAACCGCCAGTCGGCCTCGTGAACGGCTTCGTCGGTGAGCGCAAAGACGCGGTCGCGCGCTTTTGGATTCTCCTCGGTGGCGTGCCGGCCGCTCAAAAATCCATCATTGGCGTAAAACGTGGTGTCCAGCAGGTCCATGTTATAGAGTTCCTGGAAAACGACCGCATTCAGGAGCAGAGCGGTGGCCTGCGGGTCGCCGGGATGCTCCGCGCGAAAACGCTCAAAAAGCTCCACCGCCCGTGGATAGTCCAGGTTGTAGAAGTGCTCGTAGGCCTCGCGCACCAGCGGGTCGCGGTTGAGAGGATTCGTATCCACCCCGGAAGCCCAGCCCGCCGCGGCTGCTCCCAGCAGGACTACAGACAGACCAACTCTGCACAGCCATCGCCTTCCGGTCTTCAACCCTCCATCTCCTTCATGCACTTCATGGCAGTGTACGCCCCCGCTTCCATCCCCTCGGGCGCTGGTCCGCTTTGGAGGGCCCTCCACAACGCACGTGATTCAATGTCCCTGCTGCATTCTTCCGGCAAAAAAGGAAACCTCCCCCCGTTTGACGTTAACCATTATCAGAGAGCTGTCTGCATGCTTCGCCTTCTTCCTCGCTGGATAAGCAAAACACCGGTTCGCCAACCCATGATCGGGTTCATGAAGGAATGGTGCAATGAATCGAATTGAAATGCTCGAGCTTCTTCTGAATCAAGCTCAGTTTAACGGATTCGAGTTCCGCCACTGGTATCTGTCGCACATCCGCCCGGTCTGGCCCGGAGCCGAGCAGGCGCTGAACCTGCTCGCCAGCGAAAGCCGCTACTACAGCCTGCTCTTTTCCCACGATTTTGCCCGGTGCTTCTGGAGAACGGGTGCGCGCATCAGCTTCAGGGTTCCCGCCATCACCTATCCCAGGGTGAACAGCAAAGGCGAAGTGGTTCAAGTGACGCGCAAGCCCTTCACCCGGCGCACCATCAAGCCTGACGTGTGGAAATATCATCTCCGCCAGATGGCCGAAGCGGACGACCCAATCCTGTATCTCTGCCGCTTCTTGCCCGCGCAGGATCAGGACAGAATGGAAGTCCTTGCCGTGGAACCGGCGGTCGCGCAAGCCTGAGCGCCAGACATTTCCGTCGCTCCATGCATTAGGATTTCGTTATGCCCATTCCTGAGCGGCTGAATCCTACTTTCGCATCGGCACCTCCGGCGGCTTTGGACACAGTGGAACAAGCCCGCAAGCGCCTCATCGTCGCGCTCGATGTGCCGGACGCCAGGGCCGCGACCGAATTGGTGAACCGGCTGGAAGACACCTGCCACTGGTTCAAGGTGGGGCTTGAGCTATTTGTCGCTGCCGGTCCCGCGGTCCTGGAGCCTTTGGTGGCGCGCGGCCACTCCGTTTTCCTTGACCTGAAACTCCACGACATTCCCAACACTGTGGCGGCGGCGGCGCGGTCCGCCGCGGCGCTGGGTGTGCGCATGATGACCGTGCATGCCCTGGGCGGCCCGGCCATGCTGGCTGCCGCACGCGACGCGCTCAGCGGCCTGGCCGACCCGCCCGAACTGCTCGCCGTCACCATTCTCACCAGCATGGATGCAGCCCAGGTGCAAGCTGTCGGTCTGGACCGCGCGCCCGCCGAGCAGGTGGCCCTGCTGGCCCGGATGGGTCTGGATGCGGGGATGCGCGGCTTTGTCTGCTCCCCGCAGGAGGTTGCCACGCTGCGCGCGCTTACGGGCCCCGAGGGAGTGCTCGTGATTCCTGGGATTCGCCCCGCCGGGGTCGACGCCGGCGACCAGAAGCGCGTCGCCACGCCTGGAGATGCGTTGCGGCAGGGTGCCAGCTACCTGGTCGTGGGCCGTCCCATCACCCAGGCGCCCGACCCCGCCCAAGCCGCGGAAGCCATTCTGCACGAGATGGCCGAGGAAATTGCTAATCTTTCAAGCAACGCATGAGACCAAAGCCCTTGTATGCTGTTTGACATGGCAAAACAAGTGTGGATGGTTCGTGCTGGACGCGACTCGGTCTTTATTGAGGAATTTCTTTCTCGCCAGATGGTAGCGATCGGATGGGCAAAACTTGGAGATTTGTCAGCTGTCCGCAGTCGTGAAAAGCTGAGCCAATTGGTGGCGCAGTGCTGGCCCGAAGACAACAAGTTCCAGCACTCGACCAGCGTCGGCCAAGTATACCGCTTCCGCGAGGAACTTGTATCTGGGAATATTGTCGTCACATATGATTCAAGCCGCCGCATCTATCACCTTGGAACCGTGACGGGGGATTATGTCTATCACCCTGAGCTTGACCCAGAGCTAGTACACACACGGTCTGTGAAGTGGGAAAGAGAAATCCCGCGCGATGAGCTAACCGCTGAATCGAAGAATTCCCTGGGCGCAATTTCGACGATTTTTTGCATCTCTCCGGCAGCTGCTGACGAAATCCTATCTGTGGACCGGAATCGGCCTACACTGCAAGCTGACAACGGCCCATCTGAGGAAGGCGCTGTTGAAGCCGAGGCTGAGGTCCGGAAGGACACGGAGCAACGAGCCCTTGAGTTCTTGCAGGATAGGCTGAGCAAGTTAGCGTGGGACGAAATGCAGGAGTTGGTTGCCGGCCTCTTGCGGGCAATGGGCTACAAGACTCGTGTCTCACCGGCTGGCCCCGACAGAGGTAGGGATATCATTGCCTCTCCAGACGGCTTTGGTTTCCAGCCCCCGCGAATCGTAATCGAGGTAAAGCATCGCAAAGGTGCAATGGGAGCGCCCGAGGTTCGCAGTTTTGTGGGCGGCCTCCGTCAGAATGACAATGGACTTTACGTTAGCACTGGAGGCTTCACGCGCGAGGCGCGCTATGAAGCGGATCGCACAAATCAGAATTTGACGTTGATGGACTCAGACGATCTGGGCAAAGCAATCGTGGAGCATTACGACCGAATGGACGCGGATACCCGAGCGCTATTGCCGCTAAAGAAGATTTATTGGCCTGCATAAAGCCTTCAATCCTCGCGAGGAAGGGCATTTTCCTTTGCCGATGCTATGCATATGAAAAAAGCCCGGCGGTGAGCCGGGCCTTTCCTTGCGCCAACATTCAACAAGCGCTTAAAGTTTCTCGTAGAAATCGCACGCAGAGCAAGAGATATAGACTCCGCCGGGGACGCCGCGCTCGCGGTCCTTCACGCGCTTGACGATGCGCGTCGGCTTGCTGCACTTGGGACAGTCGGTCGACTTCGTCGTGTCCATTACCTTCTTGCGGTCACCTGTTTTAGCAATCTTGGCCATCGGTTCGGGTGTTTCTCCTTCTTTGGGGTGTCTCTGCGCGCACGCGCAAACTCTCTGCTCGCGGCTTCAACGGCGCGGTCATTCACTCGCCTCCGGCCGCAGGATTTCTGCCTGGAGGAAGCGGGACTCGCTCGTTCCAGTTTACATCAATCCCGCAGGCAAAACCTTATTGCGGCTGGCTGCTGCCCGGGGCAGGCTTGGCGGGCGGAGGCTGCGCATTGCCGGGCGGAGTTGAAGAGTCCGGCGTGGCCTGGCCGGAAGGCTTTGCGGCGGCCGGTTGGCTGTCGGGAGTCGCATTTGTCTTGTCGTCCGGCTTCTCCTTTGGGAACTGCACGGGCTTCATGACCCCCACTCTGCCTGTGGCGTCGGTGGCCGTCGTGTCCGCCGGCAGCGTTTCGCCAGGTTTGCGCAGGCTGGGCGGCGCGGCCGCCGCCTGGGTGTCCGGATTGCGCACCACATCGCCCATGGCGACGGTGCGCGTATGCGGCGCATCGCCCGGAATGAGCGGGGTTCCATCGGTCCGCATCATTCCCTCTACCTCGTCCTTGGTAAAAGTCACCAGCGGCTTTCCGACCGCGGCAATTTCCAGGCCGATCACGAGGTTGCCATTGATTCTGACAAAGTTCACATCCTGGGGCGGCTGGCCATATATCCAGATTTCAATGGGCATCTGGCCATCCATCTCCCGAATCTTCCTTTCCGGCCGCCCTTTGGCGAACAGCACCATGTCGGTGCTCATGCCCACCAGCACATGGTGCGCGAGAATCGCCTCTTTGAGCTTGGGCGGAAGCGTATCGGTGAAGGCCTGGATCGGCGTCTTCACTTCAAACGAGATCAAAGGCGCCAGCAGCGCCTCGACCTGCTTGCCCGTCAACTCCGGCACATGATTGCGAAAGGTAAGTGTCAGGCGCGCGCCCGTCGGCGCCTGCGCGTCTCCCTGCACGACCGGGTTCGTCATCGATCCGGTGCCGATCTGAATGTGGCGCAGAAACCGGTGCTTCGCATCGGGCCCGCCGTTCAGTTGAAAGACAATTCTCGAGCGCTCGATCTTGACGTCGGTCAGGACCAGCCGGTCACCGGGCTTGGCGGAAAGCCCATTGGCGGTGACCATGCTCAGGTACCCTTCCCCGGCGGGCTCCATTTTGCCATTCGCTTCGAGCGTCAACCCTTTGTGGCCGCGCGGGATGGGGCGCATGGCAAAGCCCTGCTCCGATTGCAGGAAGCGAAGGAGCTCCTGGCGCGTCCTCGGGCCCAGCTCACTCTGCGACAGCGGAATTTGCGTTGGCTCAATCTGCTGGAAGCGCCGGTCGACTGTGCCCGCGGCGCCTGGGGTGCCGTTGATGACGGCGCCGGTACGCGTGTCGATGGTGACGGCCTGCGACGTGGCCAGGGCAGGCGAAAGAAGCACCGCCAGCGCACCGCAACTTGCCAGGCGCCGCAAACCGCTGATCCTCCAACCGGCGCCTGGCGATTGCACTTCGGTTGGCTGATTTCCGTGAGCTGGAACTGACCGCTTCATGGGAACCTCCCATGTCTGCATCAAGCATTGAGCAAACAATAGTTCCGTTCAAGCTGAAAGGTCAAATCTGTTTTGAGCCGGTAAAAATGAAAGAACTTGCGACTGGCTCACTGCAATCAGTGCAAGCCTTCCCGCGGGACCTGGGGAGTTTTGTCTGAAGAGTCGGAGGCCGCTGGAGCCGCGGGAAGGATCTGCACCAGGGATGGAGGCGCGGGCTCGACTGGGCCCATCGCGGCCTCATGCTGGCGTCTGGCGGCGGCGTCCAGGTCCACGGGAATTCCGCCCGGCACAATCACCGGCGCGTTATAGCGGAAGTCCAGATCGCGCGTGACGCGATAGACCACGGGAAGCGCCACCAGCAGGACGGCGAACGCCAGCCAGCTGCCGTCCAGACCATAGCCCCCGCCAGTAATCCAGAATGGCCCCATCGGGTTTCCCTCGACCACCGGGGAGTGGCTGCTCACTCCACTCACGGCGAGCCCGAAGAGCAGCGCGCGGCTGGCCTTCCAGCCAAAATTCAACCCCCAGCTCAGCCACAGCGCCCGGGTGCGCAGGTAAGCGGTGGACAGCACCAGGCTGAAAACCACGGAGACGGCGACGCTGGCATGGCTTGATCCCGGCTGCAAGGCCTGCACAATGGCATAAAACGCCGCGAATACGAGCGCCGCGCCCAGCGGCCCCACGGTTTGCACAAAACGTTGAAAACCGTACCCGCGAAAAGCAATTTCCTCGGCCAGCGCGGCCAGCGCAAAGAACGCCGCGTCGGCCAGCAGCCATCCCCAGGCGGAAACCTGCGTGGACAAAACGATGGCAATGCCGCCCATGACGGTAAGCGGCAGCACGCACGCCACGGCAACTGCCCAGCCGACGGCGAGGCCTAATCCCGCTTCGCCCGGCCAGCCCGATCGCGCCGGCAATCCCTGCTCGCTCACCGGATGCCGCTGGCGGTCCAACACAAATCCAAACGCCGCATAGCCCAGCAACAGCAGAAAAACCAGCATCGCCTGCTCAAGCAGCGGCGACCAAGCATTGTTGGCCAACCCCGCCGCGCTCTGATGCGCCACCGGCCGTGCGACAAAGTAAAAGACAACGGCTGCAATAAACTCAAGATAGGCGCGGAACCGTCCGCCCACAGCCTGGGTCGAACTCATCGGCAGCTCCCGGCCCGGCAGTTCTGCACAGAGCCGCAGGCCGAACTTGCTGCCTGGCGAACTCCGCGGACACCGCCGACCTCATTCACAAGCCGATGCGCCACCTGGACTAACCTTCCGTATAAAACTGTGCGATTTTGCGGAACTTTGCCTGCCGGGCAGCCACCATGGCATCTACCGGCATGGCTTTCAGTTGGGCCAGATGCTTCTTGAGCACGCTGCCCAGCAGCCCCGCGCCGGCTTCGTGATCGGCATGCACGCCGCCCGGCGGCTCGGACACGATCTCGTCCACGCAGCCCAGCGCGGCCACTTCCGGCGCGGAGATGCGCATGGCTTCGGCGGCCAGTTGCTTGTGCGCCGCATCCCGCCACATGATGGCTGCGCAAGACTCCGGGGTGATGACAAAATAGAGCGCGTTTTCCAGGATCAACACCCGGTCGCTGACGGCCAGAGCGAGCGCGCCGCCCGATCCGCCCTCGCCGCTGATCACCGAAATAGTGGGCACGCGCAGGCGCGCCATCTCGCGGATGTTGCGCGCAATCGCCTCCGCCTGGCCGCGCTCTTCAGCGCCCAGGCCCGGATAGGCCCCCGGCAGGTCAATCAAGCTGATCACTGGCCGGCCGAACTTTTCCGCGATCTTCATCGCGCGCAGAGCCTTGCGGTACCCCTCGGGATGCGGCATGCCGAAGTTGCGCCGCACGCGCTCCTTGGTGCTGCCGCCCTTGCGGTTGCCGATCACCAGCACTTCTTCGGCGCCCAGCCGCGCCATGCCGCACGCCACGGCTTCGTCGTCGCCAAAGGCGCGATCCCCGTGAATCTCGCTGAAATCCGTGAAGATTCTTTCGATAAAGTCCATGGGATAAGGCCGCTGGGGATGGCGCGCCCGCTCGATTCTGGCCCACGCAGGCGAAACTGCCGGCGCCTCCTGGGAACTCCCTGTCACATGTTCGCTCATCGGTACCTGGCGCCGCACCGGACTGGATCAACTCCAGGCCCTGCTGACTGCGCAAAGCTGATTCTACGGGTCGCGGGCGATTGGGACAAATCCGCCGGAGACATTTGTGCCAGGATTCGATTCAAAGGCTCCCCGGCACGGCAACATCCTTGCGCTGATTCGGGGCCGCGCCGCCGCTCGAAAGGAAATGCCGGATAGTATAGTTTTCCTAACCTGTATCCAATCAGATCACGTCTTGTCAGAGGAAAAACATGCCCACGTCGCGAAGAGAGTTCGTTGCCCTCGGTTCTCTGGGATTGCTTGCAGCCGCGATTCCCGCTCACGCCGTGCAGAGCGCTGATGCGCAGACGCAGAGCCTGCCGCCGGGCGCTCCGCCTGCCTTCGGCACCGCGCCGCCGGTCGGCCCGGAGGTGTCTGCGGCGACCTTCCAGGAAGCGGAAAAGCTGGTGCAAGTGGAGATGACTCCCGCCGACCTTGCCGAGGCGGCGAGTAACTGGCGCATGCAGATGGCGCCTCTCTACGAGCGCCGCGTGGGGCCGCGCAAACTGGCGCTGGAGCCGGCCCTTGCCCCCGCCGCGCTGTGGAATCCGTCCCTGCCCGGCATCGTGACCGGCGAGGCGCATGAAAACCAGTTCATTCGCAGCGCCGATGGGCGCCTGCCGCTGCCCGCACGCGAAGAAGACCTGGCCTTCGCTTCCGTGGCGCAGCTTTCGCGCTGGATCGCGAGCCGCCAAATCACCTCGGAGCGATTGACTGAGATTTACATCCGCCGCATCGAGCGCTTCAATCCGGAGCTGAGCTGTGTCATCACTCTGACGCGCGAACACGCCCTTGCGCAGGCCCGCCAGGCCGATGCGGAGATCGCCGCCGGACATTATCGCGGACCGCTGCACGGCATTCCCTGGGGCGCCAAGGACCTGCTCGACACTGCAGGCATTCCCACCACCTACGGCGCGGAGCCGTACCGCGACAGCGTGCCCAAGGCCGACAGCGTGGTGGTGGAACGGCTGAATGAGGCCGGCGCCGTGCTGGTGGCCAAGCTGAGCATGGGCGCGCTGGCGCTCAACGACATCTGGTTCGGAGGGCAGACGATGAATCCTTGGCTGCTGGAAGAGGGCTCGTCGGGGTCGAGCGCCGGCCCCGGCGCGGCCACCGCCGCCGGCCTGGTCGGCTTCGCCATCGGCAGCGAAACCGGAGGCAGCATCGTCAGCCCCTCCATGCGCTGCGGCGTCACCGGCCTGCGCCCCACCTTCGGCCGCGTGCCGCGCACTGGCGCCATGACGCTCTGCTGGTCGCTCGACAAGCTCGGCCCCATGGCGCGCGGCATCGAAGACACCATGCTGGTGCTCAACGCCATCTCGGGCCCCGATGCGGGCGACCTCGCCAGCGTCCCCAGCCATCTTGATTTCGACGCGCGGGCCAGTGTCGCCGGCCTCCGCGTCGGCTATTTTCCTGCCTGGATGAAGGAGAACCCCGCGACCGACGTGGACCGCGCCGCCCTGGAAACGGTGAAGAAGCTCGGCATGACGCCCGTCGAGGTCTCCATCCCCGACTGGCCCTACGACTCGCTCAACCTGATTCTCTTTGCCGAGTCCGCGGCCGCCTTCGAGGAGCTGACCCTGAGCCATCGCGTGGACGAGCTGAAGGCCCAGGTGCCCGACGCCTGGCCCAACGTCTTTCGCCAGTCCCGCTTCCTCTCCGCGGTCGACCTTGTGCAGACTGACCGGCTGCGCCGCAAGGTGGCGCAGGAGATGGCGCGGGTCTTCTCCGCGGTCGATCTTCTCCTGGTTCCCTCGCTGCGCGACGAGATGCTGGTCATCACCAACTTCACCGGCCACCCGTCGCTGACCCTTCGCGCCGGCTTCGTCGAAGTGGCGGAAGCGCGCAGCGACTGGGCGCCGGACCCGCAGCACCCGCTGCCACGGTTCTCTCCGCCGCGCCGCGTGCCCCATGGCGTCACCCTCATCGGCCGCCTCTTCGGCGAAGGCAGGCTGGCCGAAGCTGGCCTGGCGATGGAGAGAGCCTTCGGCGTCGCGGCGCAGCGTCCGCCGGGCTTCTAGCGGAGCAGATTTGAGCGTCGCCGCATCCGTTTGTCGATTCTGCTCGTCTGGCTGCGGGCAGCGCGCGAGGCCGCGCCGCGGGATGCGCCGGTGGCCTTGCCGGGGCGAAAACGCGCCAAGAATTTGGTTCGTTGAGCGCTGTAAGCTGTTTAGTTTCAGTTACTTGAAAATTTCATTTTGGTACTTATTTGAGCCGCAACTCATTGATTAGGTTGATGTTATTTCTTATTTTTCAGAGCGGATTTCAGGGGGGAGGGGGGGGGCGCAGGCTTGCGGACGCTGGGGCCGGTGGCGGCTCCGCGGTTGCTCTCCATTTCCATTGTGCGCCGGCAAGGGGTAATTTTGTGCAATGCGCGGAGGAGAGAATTCAGGTTTTCCAGGTCCCAAAGACGGGCGCTGGGGCACCCGGCGGCACGTTCCCCTGCTTCATGAGATGTTCAAGCACTTTATCCTCCCCTGGAGCCAAAAGGATTCGCGCCGCCGACAGCAGCGAACAGGGGTCCGCGGGAGCCGTCGCGGCGCCGTGCATGCAGCCGCCAGAACGATTGCGGCAAGCACCGGCTGCTTCTTCCATTCCTCTATGGCACACGCCTTAATGAGTCAGTTAGACAGATTGCGCGGCATCTGTCGCTTTCTGTATTGTGACGATGGAGGAACTTCCCTTGCAGACTCGCAAAATAGCTTTGGGCGTCGCCCTGTCTCTGGCACTTGTCACCAGCGGATTCACCATCGCGCAGAGCGTGGATGCTCGCCGCAACCCGAACCTGGCCGAAGCCCAGCGGTTCATCAACGTGGCCATGGGTAAGCTCGACGCCGCGCAGCAGGCCAACCACGACGACATGGAAGGCCATGCCGCGCGCGCCAAGGATCTACTGGTCCAGGCGGACCATGAGATCAAGCTGGCGGCCGAAGTAGCCGACCATCATCGCAGGTAGATCTTCTCCGCAATAAGCCAGGGGTCACCGCATTCCACCCGTTTGTCACGCGGAAACGTCCACGCCGGACGAAGGATGCTACGCGTCTCGCGATGGATGTTCCGCCCGGCGCGACTTATCGGGCGGCGGACGATCTATTTCTTATGCTTGTCCGGCTTGGGAATAAAGTAACCCTTGCGCGCCTGTAACTCCACGCCTTCTCGATCCACTTTTACCTTCAACCGGTGATAGGTACCGTTGGCCTTCACACCGTCCAGCGATAACTCGAGCACATACACGCATTGCGGCGTCTCAGCCAGGCTCCTGAATCCCGCATCAAGATCGTTGCTGTTGTGAAAGTATGTGCCGCCGGTCCCGTCGCTCAGCGACTCCATCGGCCCCTCGGCACGCGTCATCGCGCTGCCATGGTAATCGGAATTGAGACGGAGGCTCGGCCCTGACAATGCGGGACTGCGTTCGCTGGCGGTCATTTCCGTGGCGTACAACCCGCGCGCATCCAGAGCGCTGATGGTCACGTTGGAGCGTACCGCGAGGTCCACAAGGCGCGACTCCAGCGCCATCGCCTCTTGATCAATGGAAAGAAAGCCGGGCGACACCAGGATCAGCGTTCGTTGTCCCGGCAGAAGAGCCATTCTGCGCACGAACTCGGCAATGGAGGCGTACGTTGTCTTCACATCCTGCTGGCCGATGATCAGAGCCCGGCGCGCGGCCACATCCACCAGGTTCTCCGCGGTCGGAAGATTGGCGCCTCCTCCCACGTCCTGCGGCCGGCCAACCGCCGGATTGCAATTGGCAAATTTCCGGTTCGCGTCCTGGATTGCGACGCTGTCGTGCTTGTTTTCGATCAGGTCAGCCTCGTAGTAGCTGATGAACGGGCACTGCATCGCGTCTGCGCGGTAAATGCCGAGAGGCTGCAGTTTCATGAGCGCGTCCTGCAACCTGGAGCGATCCCGCGTGAGCCCGCTGTTGACGCGCCCGGAGATGGAGACGACCGCCGCCATGTCCGAGCCCGTCAATGCCGCGGCCAGCACCTTCATGCCGGCCTCGCGGGCATGCGCCAGGTCTTCTGCGCTCAGGTGCAAGTCGTCGAAGAGGAACACGGTGATGCGCGCTGGCAGAGCCGCCGATTGCGGCGCGGCGTTGTCGGGCACCGCCGCCTCCGGCCCGCTCCCCGTTTGAACCATCCCGATCTTTTCCGCTTCTCCGCGTCTCTCCACATTGAATCCCGAGACGGGGCGCAGCTTGCCATTGTCAAAGACCTGAAAGTCCTCCTCTTTCAGATCGCTCACGGCGCGGCCCTGCGCATCGCGGACCACAACCGGCACCAGCACCCTGTCGACGTTGACTTGAAAATTGTAAGACGTGCCCTGAGGCGGGCTCGTCTGCTGCGCGGCGGAGTGTGCGATGGCAATGAACACCAGGCAGCACAACAAAAGAGCCGGACGCAACTGTATGGTACAAATCATGCGGAATCCCCTATTGCGCATCAAGGCCCAGTATGCGACGTCCAGCATGCGACGAGCACCGAGGACATCATACGCCGTGACATTCGGTATACACTGACGCCAAGCCTATGCGGACTCCTGTCTTGATAGCCTCCCTGCTGCTCGCCGTTCCAGCCATGCTGTGCGCCCAGACCGCATCCATCTCCTCCGCCGGTCCTTCCTCGAAAATGACCAAGAAACTCAGTGCCGAAGAAGTGCAGCGCTCCGCCATCGTCATCGATACCCACGCCGACACCCCGCAGCGCTTCGTCGATGAAAACTTCGACCTCGGCGATCCTCTGCAGGGAGGCAACTTGAATCTGGATTCAGCGCGTAAAGGCAATCTGGGCGCCGAGTTCTTTTCGATATGGGTCGATCCCGCGCTGTACAAGGACCATCCCGCCCGGCGCACTCTCCTGCTTATCGACGCGGTTAAGCGGCAGGCGGCCAGACACCCGGACCGGATGATGCTCGTGACCTCGGCCGAGGGCATCGAGCGAGCCCACCGCGCGCACAAGCTGGCCGCGCTCATGGGCATTGAGGGCGGGCACTCCATTGAGGATTCGCTGGCCCTGCTGCGCCAGTACTACGCACTCGGCGTGCGCTACATGACCCTCACGTGGTCCAACTCCAACGGCTGGGCCGACAGCTCCGGCGACATCGACGACGCGACCGTGTCCCACACCAAAGAGGGCCTGAGCGAGTTCGGCAAGGACGTGGTGTATGAGATGAACCGCCTGGGCATGATGGTGGATATTTCGCACGTCTCCGACCGCACCTTCTTCCGCACGCTCGTCATCAGCCGCGCGCCGGTGATCGCCTCGCACTCGGCCGCCCGCGCGCTGTGCGACGCGCCACGCAACATGACCGACGACATGCTGCGCGCGGTGGCTAACTCCGGCGGTCCAGGGTCAAAGGGCGGCGTAGTGGATGTGAACTTCTACTCGGCGTTCATCTCGCAGGCCTATCGCGACGCGCAGCAGGCGCAGAAGCCGGCGGTGAAACAGGCCGTTCAGGAGTTGAAGGACAAGAAGAAGGCGGAGGGAAAAGAGGCGTCGCGGGCCGAAGTCGCAAAACTCGAGCGCCAGTTTGCGGATCGCATTCCGCGGCCGCCGCTGTCAGACCTCATCGACCACATCGACCACATCGCGAAGGTGGCCGGCATTGATCACGTCGGGCTGGGCTCGGACTTCGACGGCGTGGACGGGCAGTTGCCCAAGGGGCTGGACTCGCCCGCCGACCTGCCCAAAATTACCGCGGCGCTGATGGCGCGCGGATACTCTCCCGGGGACTGCCGCAAGATTCTCGGCGGCAACCTGCTGCGGGTGTTTCGCGAGGTCGAGCAGGTCAGCACGCAACTGCAAGCCGAAGACCGGCCACGCATCACAGTCAAGCAGCCGTT
Organism: uncultured Acidobacteriaceae bacterium; assembly: GCA_963716385.1. Classification (GTDB taxonomy): domain Bacteria; phylum Acidobacteriota; class Terriglobia; order Terriglobales; family Acidobacteriaceae; genus Telmatobacter. The sequence continues at coordinate 2,266,412 of OY970305.1, read as the reverse complement.
CGACAAGGCGCCCAAGTAAGCAGATGGAAGAGCAAAACGCGCAGTGAGCCGCCGTCAGCCCGCGGTCTTTGCCTCTTTTTCAGCAGCCACGCTCTTGTGGTGGCGCACATCGTCGCCCTGCACCCAGAAGATGACATCCTCGGCGATGTTCGTCGCGTGATCGGCCACCCGCTCCAGGCTGCGACAGATCATTAGCGCGTTCAGGGCCTGCGGAGCCAGGTGGCTCTGCTCCTCCATCACCTTGGTCAGCGCTTTGTAGGCCGCGCGATTCATCGCATCCACAGCGTCATCCATGGTGAGCACGGAACGGGCGATTTCCGCGTCCGCTTCAATGAACGATTGCAGGCTCTTGCGCACCATCTCGGTGGCCAGCGTGGCCATGCGCGGAATATCGACCGGCAATTCGGCCACCGCCATCTGCTCCATCGTGCGCACCCGGTCGCTGATGCTCTTGGCCGCATCGCCCACGCGCTCCAGGTCGGCGTTGATCTTGATCACGCTCAAAATAAAGCGCAGATCGATGGCCATGGGCTGCTCCATCGCCAGCAGGTCCAAGGCCGACTGGTCAATGTCGCGTTCCAGCCGGTTGATGGCGTTCTCGCTGCGGCTCACCAGGTCGCAGATCGACAGATCGCGCACCCGATAGGCCTCAATGGCGCGCTGGATCGCCTGCTCGGCCAGCCCCGCCATCACCAGCAGGTTTTCCTTCAGCTCGTCCAGGCTCTGTTGAAAGCGTATGCGTGTCATCCAAACCTGCCCGTGATGTAATCTTCCGTACGCTTGTCGCTGGGATTGGTGAAAATTTTGTGGGTGGCGTCGAACTCCACCATCCGGCCGTTCAGGAAGAATCCCGTCTTCTCTGCCACGCGGGCCGCCTGCTGCATGTTGTGCGTCACAATCACGATAGTGTACTGCGACTTGAGCTGAAAGATAAGATCTTCGATCTTCGAGGTCGAAACCGGGTCCAGCGCCGAGGCCGGCTCGTCCATCAGCAGCACCTCCGGGTCCACGGCCAGCGCGCGCGCAATGCATAGCCGCTGCTGCTGCCCGCCGGACAGGCTGGCGCCGGATTTCTTCTTCAGATCGTCCTTCACTTCGTCCCACAGCGCCGAGTTTTTCAGCGACCTCTCGACGATCTCATCGAGCGAGCGCCGGTTGGTATAGCCGTTCAGCTTGAGCCCCGACGCCACGTTGTCGTAGATCGACATGGTGGGAAAAGGATTGGGGCGCTGGAAGACCATGCCGACGCGGCGCCGGATTTCCACCGGCTTGGCGTCCTTGTAGATGTCCAGATCGCCTATGCGCACCGTCCCGGTGACCCGCGCGGTGGGGTTGGTTTCATGCATTCGGTTGAGGCAGCGCACAAAGGTGCTTTTGCCGCAGCCGGAGGGGCCGATCAACGCCGTCGCGTGATTGGCGGGGATTTGCAGATTGATGTCCTGCAGCGTGTGGTTGGTTCCATACCACGCGTTCAGGTTGATGACCTCGATGCCGACGCCCACTTAGCTTGCCCCCTTCAAAACCCCGCGGCTGGTGACGAATCGCACCAGCGACACCGCCAGCACAATCAATACAATGAGGACCAGCGACCCTGCCCAGGCCAGCCGGTGCCAATCGTCGTAAGGTGAAATCGCGAAAACATAAATCTGCAGGGGCAGCGCTTCAATGGGCTGGTTCAGGCTGGTGCTCCAGAACGCGTTGCCGAGCGCGGTGAACAGCAGTGGCGCCGTCTCGCCGGCCACGCGCGCAAAGGCCAGCATGCAGCCGGTAATGATGCCCGGCGAAGCCGTCTTCACGGTGATCGACAGCACCGACCGCCAGTTGGGAATGCCCAGCCCCAGGGCCGCCTCGCGCACCGCGTGCGGCACCATCAGCAGCATCTCCTCGGTGGTCCGGCAGACGGTGGGAATCATCATGATCCCCAGCGCAACCCCGCCCGAGAGGGCCGAGAAGTGCTTCTGCGGAATCACGACCAGCGAGTATGCCGCAAGGCCCATCACAATCGACGGCACGCCATTGAGCACATCGGCGGTGAACCGCACCGCGTTGGCCAGCTTTGTGCCGCGCCCGAACTCGGCCAGAAAGATGCCCCCGCCAATCCCGATGGGAACCCCGATGGCGCTTGCCATCGCCAGCACAATCCCCGAGCCCAGAATGGCGTTGGCCATGCCGCCGCCCGCCTCGCCCGGCGGCTTGGGAATCTGCGTAAAGAAGGCCAGGTTCAGCGAGCTGGCGCCCTTGTAAATGAGATACCCGAAGATGGCCACCAGCGGCGTCACCACAACCAAGGTGGCCAGCACGGCCAGCGCCGTGACCGCGCGATCGGTCAGCGTCCGCATCAGAGACCGGAATTTGAAATTCTCCTCGCTCACCTGCATCTCCTCAATGCACCTGCGCCGGCGTTCCCCGCGTCACTGCCCAGATGAGCAGTTGGGCCAGGGCATTGACGATAATCGTCACAATGAACAATGCCAAACCAATTTCGATGAGCGCGCTCAAGTGGATGTTGTTGACCGCCTCAGTGAATTCATTGGCGATCACGGCGGCCATCGAACTTCCATTGGACAGCAGCGAGCGATGAATCTCCGGCGTGTTGCCGATCACCATGGTGACCGCCATGGTCTCGCCCAGCGCGCGCCCCAGGCCCAGAATGACCCCGCCCACAATGCCGATGCGCGCATTGCGCAGCACGCCCATGCGGATCATCTCCCAGCGCGTTGCGCCCAGCGCCAGCACCGCCTCGCGCTGTGAGTGCGGCACGGCCGTCATCACTTCGCGCGTAAGCGAGGAGATGATGGGCAGGATCATGATGGCCAGAATCACGCCCGCCGACAGAAAGCCCAGGCCGGTGGGGTTTTCGTCGTTGAAAAGACCCGTCCAGCCGAACCATCCAACCAGCGGCGGGTTGATATATTCCCTCATCAGCGGCACCAGCACGAAGACCGCCCACAGTCCGTAGATGATGCTCGGAATGGCCGCCAGCAATTCGGTAAGAAAAGCCAGCGGACCACGCAGCATGCGCGGGCACATCTCGGTCAGAAAGATGGCAAGGCCAATCGCCAGGGGCACGGCCATCAGCAGGGCCAAAAACGAGGAAACCAGCGTGCCGTAGATGAACGGCAATGCGCTGAAGCGCTCATTCACCGGGTCCCAGAACATGGGCTGGTGCGTGTCGGGATTGGTGAAGGACTGGAAGAAGAAGCCTAACCCGAACTCGTGCCAGGTCAGCTGCGAACGATGCACCAGCTGCCACGCGATCAACGCCACGATGACGAAGATGCTCAGCGCGCAGATGACCATCAGCCAGTGGAAGATGCGATCGACCAACGCCGAGTTCCCGCGGGAGAGCAGAAACTTGCGGACTGCCGAAACCTCGAAGGTCCCAATCTCCGCCGGTCGAGGCGCGTTGGGAACTGCCGGTTCAGACTGAACTTGAGGCGAAGAAATGCGGATCTCTGGCACGTGTCCTATCACCCTCAGTAGGCTACCGGGCCAAGATGAATAGAAGGTTACAACGAGAGCGAAATCGAGCGCATGTATCACGAAAATCAGGTGAATCGGGGGCTCGCTTCCACCCTGCTCCCCGATGAGGCGCAGACTGGGGCGAATGGCCCGCACCGGCGCCGCGCAGCCGGCCATCGTGGGCGCCGACGGTTTCAGCTCGCCCGGTGAAACTTTTTCCCCATTGGTTTCGGGTTTCCGTTAAGCTGGGGGACTGAAAGCAGGCAGGCCCTTCCTATGCGCCCAACTCTCGCGATTTCCGCCCTCGTCCTCGCCTCCCTGGCGCTTCACGGCCAAAGCCCCGTCCAGCCCGATCCTATCCACCGCGACTGGAACGCTGCGTGGATCACCCATCCCACGGCGCCGTTGCGCGAGCCCGTGGTCCTGCACTTCCGGCGCACGCTGGAGTTGGCCGTTGTCCCTGCTAATTATGTAGTCCGCGTGAGCGCCGACAATCGCTTCATCTTGTTTGTCAACGCACATCGTGTGGGCGATGGCCCGGCCCGGGGCGACCTGACCCACTGGCGCTATGAGCGCTACGACCTGGCCCCGCTTCTCCACGCCGGTCAGAACCTGATCACGGCCACCGTCTGGAACTTCGGCGTCTACGCCCCCATTGCGCAGATGAGTGACCGCACCGCCTTTCTGCTGGAAAGCGAAGCCGGGGTCCCCGGCGACAGGTCTTCGTCGCTGGGGCAGGAAGCCACCGGCGACGAATCCATCAGCACTCCCGAGGGCTGGCAGGTGGAGCTTGAACCGGGCCGCAGCATCCTCCCTCGCTCCACCGTCACCATCAAGGACTACATGGCGGCCGGTCCCGGCGAGGAGATCGACGCCGCAAAATATGACTGGAACTGGAACGCCCCTTCCGACACCGGCTCGTCTTGGGTTCCCGCCGCATCGCCGATGCGTGACAGCATCTATGAAGGCGTGAACAAAGCCCATTCCGCCGACACCACCGGCGACAATCCCTGGGGCCTGGTGCCTGACACTCTGCCGCACATGGAGTTCACGCCCACCGGCGCCGGCGAGGTTGTCCGGCTCGATAGGATCGGCGCGGAGCAGCCGGGCATCCGTGCCTTTCCGAATGCGCCGGCCACGGTGCCGCCTGGAGTCCACGTCCACATTCTGCTCGACCGCAAGACCCTCACGACCGCCTACCCGTTGCTGACCGTCTCCGGCGGCAAGGGCGCGCGCATCTGGCTTACATACTCCGAAGCGCTCTACGACAAAGACCTGCACAAGGGCGACCGCAACGACGTCGGCGACCGCAAAGCCCTCGGGTTGCGCGACAGCTTCCTGCCCGACGGCGGCGCGCATCGCGTCTTTGAGCCATTGTGGTGGCGCACCTGGCGCTACCTCGACCTCGACATCCAGACCGGCGACGAGCCGCTGACCCTCGATTCGCTCAGCGCCAACTTCACCGCCTATCCGTTTGAGGAGCGCGCCACGTTCCAGTCCGCCGACCCGGACCTCGGCAAAATCTGGGAGATCAGTTGGCGCACCGCCCGCCTCGACGCGCACGAAACCTACATGGACACGCCTTACTGGGAGCAGCTCCAGTACATCGGTGACACCCGCATTCAGGCCCTCATCTCCTATGCTGTGGCCGGCGACGACCGCCTTGCGCGCCAGGCTCTCGCTGCGTTCAACGACTCGCGCTCCCCCGACGGGCTCACCCGCAGCCGCCATCCCAGTTCCCTGCCGCAGACCATTCCCCCGTTTTCCCTGCTCTGGGTCGGCATGTTGCACGACTACTGGATGTATCGCCCCGATGCGGAGCCGGTGCGTGCCTCGCTGCCCGGCGCACGCGCGGTTCTGGGCTGGTTTGCCGCGCACGAGCAGCCCGACGGACTGCTGGGCACGCTGCCCTGGTGGAGCTTTATCGACTGGGTTTCCTCGGGCGAGATTCCCACCTACGACGCGCACGGCGAATCGTGCGTGACGACCCTCGAATACCTGGGCGCACTGGACGATGCCGCCGATCTTGAAAAGGCCCTCGGCGACCCGCTGCTGGCCTCGCGCGACCACTTCCGCGCGGAGCATGTCCGTTCCGGGATCTATAACAAGTGCTGGTCCGGCTCCCGCGGACTCATCGCCGACAACCCCGACCAGAAAGTCTTCAGCCAACAGGCCAATATCCTGGCCGTTCTCTACGACGTGATCCCCCCAAGCCCGGATCACGCCCACCAGCAGGACGTACTGCGCCAGATGCTGTCGATTGAACCGGGCACCACGCCCGGCGGCGTTCTGAGCGCGTCATACTACTTCCGCTTCTATCTCGCCCGCGCGCTCGATCATGCCGGCCTCGCCGACGAATACCTGCAGTCTCTCGACCCGTGGCGCAAGCTGCTGCCGCTGCACTTCAGCACCTGGCCGGAGATTCCCGGCGACACCCGCTCCGACTCCCACGCATGGAGCGCGCATCCGATGTTTGACCTGCTGACGCTGGTGGCCGGGATCGAGCCGGCCAGCCCCGGCTTTGCTTCGGTTCGCATCGCTCCGCATCTGGGCGCGCTGAGTGCGCTGACGGCCAGTTTCCCGCACCCGGAGGGCGCCATAGAAGTGGAGTACCACCACCAGGGGGCTGGGCTGGACGCGACCATCACTCTGCCCGCAAAACTCACCGGAAGCTTTGTCTTCCATGGCAAAACCTGGCCGCTCCAACCGGGCAACAACCACATTCTTGCCCCATAGCTGGGCTCTCCGGCCTCTCTGTGTCCGGATAACTCTAACTAGAGTCCCAATGCGCGCAAGGCAAATCGATATATCTTCGGGAAAGCCTTGTTTCCCGTTCCGTCAAAACGTGTTACAACTCCAACATGGCAAAGGGAAAGGGTTCGACGCCATCCGGCCACGTCAACCTGAGAATGCTGGCCGAGCATCTGGAGCTCTCGCAGACCACGGTTTCTCTGGTTCTGAATAACTCTCCATCGGCCAAGTCGATTCCTCAGGAGACGCGCAGGCGCGTGGTGGAAGCCGCGGCGCGCCTCAACTACCGCCCCAATTACTTTGCCCGGTCGCTGCGCCAAAGCCGCTCCATGAGCGTGGGCGTGCTGGCTCCCGACCTGAGCGAGGGCTACTTTACCCGCGTCATGAGCGGCGTGGTGCAGGAACTGACCCGGGCCCACTACTTCTACTTCACCGCCTGCCACGACTGGAAACGCGAACTCATCGAGCAGTATCCGCGCATGTTGGTGGAGCGCGCCGTGGACGGCTTTCTGCTGCTGAACACGCCGGCGGACCAGATTGCCGTGCCGGTTCCTGTGGTGGCCATCTCTGCGCACAGCCCGGTGGAGAACGTGACGAACATCGTCCTCGACCACCACAGCGCCGTCCAACAGGCGCTGACGCACCTCTACCAGCTTGGCCACCGCAGCATCGCCTTTATGCGCGGTCCGCGCGCCATCCCCGACTCCGAGTTCCGCTGGGAGGCCATCCAACAGGTGGCCCGCGAGATGGGCCTGCGCATTGACCCCGCGCACGTCATCCGCATCGACGCGGCCGGCTGGTCGATGAAAACCGGATACCACCCCATGGCCCCGGAAATCGGCTACAAGTCGATGCAGGCGCTGCTCGAGAAAGCCCGCGACTTTACCGCGATTTTCTGTTTCAACGACATCGCCGCCATCGGCGCCATCCGCGCCCTTAAGGACGCAGGCCTTTCCGTTCCCGGCGACGTTTCCGTGGTGGGCTTTGACGACATTCTGTCGGCGGCATACTCGACGCCCTCGCTCACCACTGTGCGCCAGCCGCTCACCGAGATGGGACAACGCGGCGCCCAGGTTTTGCTGGAACGCATCGCCGACCGCGAAAAAGAATATCCGTCGGAGATTGTCATGGCGCCGGAGCTGGTCGTCCGCGAGTCCACCGGGCCGGCTCTAGCCAACCGGAAAGCCTGATCGGTCACTGAGTGCCGCGTGCCTCAGGACTCGACTCGGAGACCTGGGAAGCATCAGCCCCCCTATTCCGTTACTCCAGCATCTGCAGATTCAGCGGCTGTTCCAGTAGGCAATCCATCTGGCCGATGCTGGCCAATGCTCGCTTCAGCGCCGAGGACCTGCACGGCTCCACGGTGACCACGAAGGGCAGCGCGTTCTGCGGGTAGCCCGGCTTTTGCACAATGGCGCGAATGTTGATCCGCTCCCGCGCCAGCGCGCCGGTAATTTCCGCCACGATCCCCGGCCGGTCGGCAACCAGAAAGCGAATGTAATGCGGAACCTCGAACTCGGCGCCGATGCGCGCCGGAACCGAGGGAATCTCGACCCGTCGCGAGCCATGGGCCAGGGCCAGCAGATCGCTCACCACCGCCACCGCCGTCGGATGCCCGCCCGCGCCGTGCCCCGAGAAAACCACGTCGCCGCCATAACGGCCGGTCAGGATCACCATGTTTTCCGTGCCGCGAGACCACGCCAGCGGCGAGCGCTGATCCACCAGCATCGGCCCCACCGTCGCCGCCACCTCGCCGCCCGACTCTTCAGCGCGCGCCACCTGTCGGATGGTGCAGCCCAGGTCGCGGGCATAACTGAAGTCCACGGCCGAAACCGCCGTGATGGGCTGAGGAACAATCTCATCCGGATCGACCACCACGCGCAGCGCCAGGCGCATGAGAATGGCCAGCTTGGCGCGCGCGTCAAAGCCGCCCACGTCCTCGGTGGGATCGACCTCCGCATAGCCCCTGGCCTGCGCCTCGGCCAGCACCGTCGCGTAGTCCGCGCCCGCTTCCATCTGGCTCAGGATGAAGTTGCAGGTGCCGTTCAGAATGCCTTCCATGCGCTCGATGCGGTCGCCTGCCAGGCCCTGTTCCAGGCCCGGAATCACGGGAATCCCGCCGGCAACCGCCGCGCCGTATTTCAGATGGCCGCCCCTGGCCGCCGCCAGCCGCTCCAACTCCACGCCGTGATAGGCGATCAGCTTTTTGTTGGCGGTGACCACGCTCTTGCCGGCATCCAGCGCGCGCCGCACCCAGCTGCCCGCGGGGTCCAGCCCTCCGGCCAGTTCCACCACGACGTCCACGTCCGACGCCAGCACCGCATCCGCATCCTCGCTCCACACCACGCTCGCGGGCGTCCAGTCCACACGCTTGCGCGCCACATTCCGGTTGAAGACGTGCGTCAGTTCGAGGCTCTCCGGCCTGGACTCCACCAGAATGCGCGCCACCGAACTGCCCACCGTGCCGAAACCGAAAAGCGCAATGCGCAGCGGCGGGCGGACGCGCGACTCCTGCGCGGAAAAGCCTGTAGACGATGTGGAAGCGTTCTCTTCGGACACCTGGATTTCCTCTTATGAACGGCAAAGTTTGCTCAACAAACCGATGATACCTGACAGGCGCGTCGATGCTCCGGCTTGCATGCTTATTCCCGTCCTCATGTAGCATGAACTTCAGATGCGGCGTGCGCTTTCCATCGTTCTCGTTTTGCTCTTCGGACTGGGTCCGCTTTCTGCGACCATCGAAGCCAGCGACGACGCGCGCCTGCCGCCCTGCTGCCGCCGTCACGGAGCGCACCACTGCGCCATGGCCGGCGCGATGATCGCGCGCATGGCTCAGGCTGCGTCCGGCGCACCGGCTTTTACCACTCCATCGCATTGCCCGTTCTACCCGTGCAACGCGAGCGCGATCCTGGCGCCAGTGTACGCACTGGCTTCCGCCGCGGCCAGTTTGCCCGGACCGATGGCGCAGGCTCACGCGCCCGCCGCCAGCCGCGCCGCCGCTCGCGTGACCCAGATCCGCACGTGCGCCGGCCGCAGCCCTCCCCTTCCAACCTCCAGCTGAAAACCTCGTTGAAGGCGCTGGTCCGCTCCCTGAAAAGACCAACGCTTCAGTCCCATTCCCAGACTGTGCAGACTTTCGGCCCAATTCAGGATTGACTCCGCCGACTCAGTCCAGCTTCAACGAATTTTCCCCATCGCCAGGCTCCGTTGCGCCGCGCAAAGTACGCTGCCAGGCCTGCGCGCGCCGCAGCAGTTTTTTCCGGAGGTTGTTTTTTCATGCGTCGCTATTATCCCCTTGTCGCGGTCTTGTTTTTGGCCATTTCCCTTCCCGCGTTGGCCACGGTGTTCGCCGCTGTGCGCGGCGTGGTCCACGATCCGCAGCACCGGCCGCTCGCCGGAGCGCATGTCACTCTGCAGGCCGCCGATTCCGCCTTCATCCTGCGCGCCACCACAAACTCCGAGGGCGAATTCGAGATTGCGCAGGCCCCCATCGGGATTTACCGGCTCGAAGTCTCGGCCGCGGGCTTCGCCACCGTCAGGCAGCCGCTCACCATTGCCTCGGGCACCAACCCCGTTTTGCACATTCCGCTGCCGCTGGCCGAGGCCACCCAGTCGGTCGTCGTCACGGCCTCGGCCGCTTCTGTCTCAGCCAGTGATTCAGTCACCCCCACCACACTCATCTCTCGCCAGCAGATTGACCAGACCCCCGGCGCGAGCCGCACCATCGGCATGGAGATGATTACCGACTACGTGCCCGGCGCCTACATGAGCCACGACATGCTGCACATGCGCGGCGGCCACCAGACCAGTTGGCTCATCGACGGCGTCGCCATCCCCAACACCAAGATCGCCTCCAACGTGGGCCCGCAGATCGACCCCAAGGACATCGACCAGTTGGAAGTGCAGCGCGGCAGCTATACGGCCGACCTCGGCGACCGCACTTACGGCGTCTTCAATGTGCTGCCGCGCAACGGATTCGCGTATGATCGCGAGGCCGAACTCCTGCTCTCGGCCGGCAATCTTTATTCCGGCGAAGCCCAGCTCTCCCTGGGCAATCACTCGGCCAAAACTGCCTGGTACGCAAGCCTGACCGGCGCGCGCTCCAACTACGGCCTGGCCACGCCCGTCGCCGCCATTTACCACGATTCGACCAACTCGCAGAGCGCCTTTCTCTCCCTGCTGCGCAACCAGACGCCCCAGGACCAACTGCGCCTCGACGCCCAGTATCGCCAGGATTTTTTTCAGATTCCTTACGACCCCGACCCCAACGACTGGGAGCAGGCCTCCGATTACTACAACTCCACCGGCCTGCGCGACGGACAGACCGAGCGCGATTCCTTTGTCATCGCCAACTGGGTGCACACCCTCTCGCCCAAGGCACTGTTTGAGGTGGCGCCCTTCTATCACTTCAATCAGGCCAACTATGACTCGCCCGCAACTGATCTGCCGGTGGCGACCACCTGGCACCAGACCTCAAACTATGCCGGCGTGCAGGCTGACCTGCGCGCCGATGCAGGCCCGAACAACTTCTCCGCCGGCCTCTACTCGTTCTATCAGGCAGAGAACGATCTGTTTGGCCTGGTCGTCAACGATCAAAGCTACTCCGCCAACAGCGTGCCCAAAACCAGCGCCACAGCCAGCGCCGGGCTGGTGGAGTTTCATTTCTCCGATCACCTGCGCGTGAACCGCTACATCTCGCTGCTAGGCGGCATGCGCATCTCCAACTACCACAGCGGCTACACCGAGAGCGCGGCCTATCCGCGCATTGGCGCCACGGTCGAAATTCCCCGTCTGCACTGGGTTCTGCGCGGCTTCTACGGCCGCTTTTTCCAACCCGCGCCCGTTCAAACCGTCTCCAGCGCGTTCCTCAACTACGTCACCAGCCAGCAGGGCGAGAACACCTTCGTTCCCCTGCCCTCGGAGCGCGATGAGGAGCACCAGTTTGGCATTCAGATTCCGTGGAAGGGCTGGGTGCTCAGCGTGGACAACTTCAAGAATCGCATCAACAACTTCCTCGACCACTCCAACGTCGGCGAGTCGAACATCTACTTCCCCATCGCCGTCGATGGCGCGCTGGTCCGCGCCTGGGAAATGACCGTCCGCTCCCCGCAACTGGCGCACTTCGGCCAGTTTCATCTGGCCTACTCCAACCAGATCGCCGAGCAGCGCGGCAACGTCATCGGCGGATTTGCGTGCAGCGATCCCAGCGATCCGGCCTGCAATCTGGGCCCCGATTACACGCCCGTGGACCACGACCAGCGCAACACGCTGAACACGGGCTTCACGGCGAACTTGCCGCGGCGCACGTGGTTCGCCACCAATGTGTATTACGGCTCAGGGTTCACCAATGGCCTGGCAGGCGCCGATCAAGGTCCATACAACGGCGCCTATTTGCCCGTCCACACGACGTTCGACGTCTCGGCCGGCCGCAGCTTCGGAGAGAAGTGGGAATTCTCCGCCAGCGTCCTCAATGTCACTAACCACCGCGTGTTGCTGGATAACTCCATCACCATCGGCGGCTTTCACTACAACGATCCGAGAATGATCTCAGCCCAACTGCGCTACCGTTTCCACTTCTGAGTAAACCGGAAACGCTTCGTGCTCCATCCTTTCCGCTGTTTCGGCGGAAAGGGTGGGAGACCGCGCAAGGCTTTGCGAATTTCATCGGGAACGCTTTGCAGATTTTATCGTCAAGGTGGGTATCATCAGAATCCATGGCGACCATCTTCGACAAACTCAACCTCAAGGATCACCAGGAAATCGTGGTGCTCCACGCTCCGGCCAGCTTTGAGCCCGCGCTGGCGCACCTGCCCGTCCTTACCATTCATCACCACCTGGCATCGGTCGCGGAGATGAACTTCTCCCTCGCCTTTGTCACCCGCAAAAGCGAAGTGGACGAGCTCGGCCCGCAAATCGCAGCGCGCGCAAAAGGCGACGCCATTGTGTGGCTCGCTTACCCCAAAGGTACGTCGAAGAAATTCAAGTGCGACTTCAACCGCGACACCGGCTGGGATGCTCTCAAGGCTGCCGGATTTGACACCGTCCGCTCCGTGGCCATCGACGAGGACTGGACCGCGCTGCGCTTCCGCCGCAAGGAATACATCAAGGCGCGCCAGAAATAGCCGCCTGGCGCACACGCGAAGGGTTCCTCACTCCACGTGAAACAGCCCCGGCAGCGTCTCCCCCGCCTTGCCCTCCACCACATGCGTAAAGGCCGCGGCGTTCAACGGCGGCTCCGGCCCCACGTAGACCGTGCGCGCGCCTTTCTGCCGCGCCCAGTGCACAAAGCTCGCCGCCGGATAGACCGATCCCGAAGTACCCACCACCAACATCAGCGTTGCCTTCGCGATCTCGTCCTGAATCCGATCCATCTCCAGCGGAATCTCGCCGAAGAACACGATGTGCGGCCTGAGCCGCCCGCCGCACGCACAGCGCCCCACCTCGTCCAGATTGCGATAGACGGCACGATCCTCGACCGGCGGCCGTCCGCACTCCCGCTCGCAGCGCGCTTTCGTCAATTCTCCGTGCATGTGCACCAGCCGCACCGACCCGGCCCGCTCGTGCAGGTCGTCCACATTCTGCGTGCATAGAAAGAAGCTGTCGCCGAGCCGCGCCTCCAGTTCGGCGAGCGCCACATGCGCCGGATTCGGCTCAGCCTTCAGCCCCGCCGCGCGTCGCGCAGAGTAGAAAGCCCATACCTCTGCCGGATTGCGCCGCCACGCATCGGGAGTGCACACATCCTCCACGCGATACCCCGCCCACAATCCGTCCTCTGCGCGAAACGTGGGCAGGCCGCTCTCCGCGCTGATGCCCGCCCCCGTGAGCACAAACACTCGATCAGCCGGCGCGATGGAAATGTTTGCCATTGTCTGGCTCCCGATGAAGTTGCGGCGTGCGATTCGTGCTCTTCCAGGTCTCATAATCGAGACTTGGGGCACGCAAACTACGCAAAGAGGTGTTTTAACAGAGAAATGATCGCTGCGATGATCATGCCTGCGATGCCATACAGGATGGCATTGCCGATCATCGTGATAATCACTACGCTTGTCATACTCCCCATTCCATTTGCAAAGCCCAGAATGAAAAGTGGACAGAGACGGAAAGTTAGCGATTCGATGAACCCGTTTGCCATATAGAACGGCCTAACGAACGTCAGGGTGATTAGAACGATAGCAACACCAGCGCCAACCGCCGCACCTATCATTGCTCCATTTCTTATAGTTCTAATCATGGTTGTCTTTCTGATCCCTGATCCCTGATCTCTGCCCCCTGCTCGTCACGGCTCCAGCAGAATCTTGCCAGTCGTCTTGCGCCCTTCCAGATCCGCCTGCGCCTGCGCGGCCTCGGCCAGCGGGTAAATGAACTCCGTGCGCAGTTTGAGTTCGCCCGTCGCGGCCCAGTCCAGCACCTTGGCTGCACGCCACTCCAGTTCCGTGCGCGTGGCCACGTAGTGCCACAGCGTGGGCCGGGTAAGGAACAGCGATCCCTTCCCGCTGAGCTGTATCGGGTCAAACGGCGGCACCGGCCCGCTGGACGCTCCAAACAAGGCAAGCATCCCGCGCGGCCGCAGGCAGTTCAGGCTGCCCTCAAAGGTCGTCCTGCCCACCGAGTCGTAGACCACATCCACGCCCTTGCCGCCGGTCAGCCGCTTGACCTCTGCCACAAAGTCCTTCTCGGTGTAGAGAATCACGTCGGAGGCGCCGGCCTCGCGCGACAGCTCCGCCTTCTCCGCGGTGGAGACGGTCGTAATCACGCGCGCGCCAATCCGCGCCGCCATTTGCGTCAGCAGTAATCCCACGCCGCCCGCCCCGGCATGGACCAGCGCCGTGTCTCCTGCCTTCAACGGAAATGTGGAGTAGACCAGGTAATGCGCCGTCATCCCCTGCAGCATGGCGGCCGCGGCCTGCTCCGGTGTCACGCCCGCGGGAACCTTGACCAGCTGCGCCGCAGGCACCAGCGCGTACTCCGCATAGCTCCCCAGCACGCTGACTGATGCGACTGCATCGCCTTCGTCAAAGCCCTTCACGCCGGGACCCAGCTTCTCGACTGTTCCCGCAGCCTCGCTACCCGGCGTCAAAGGAAACGTCGCCTTGTACACGCCCTTGCGAAAGTAAATTTCGATGAAGTTGACCCCGACTGCCTCGACGCGGATCAACACCTGCCCGGGTCCAGGCTCGGGAATGGGCAATTCGGCCACCTGCAGAACCTCCGGCCCGCCTGTCGCATGAATCTGGATAGCTTTCATATCAGGGCAAGAATGCACCCTCAGGCCACTTCGCTGCAAGCTGCATCTCTCGCGGTGCAACGCGGCGATTCACTCCGAAGTTCCACAGAAACACCAAGCCCCGCCCGGACAATCTCCGGACAGGGATAATGTTTTTGTATTCGCTGTTCGCTTTTTCTAAACTAGAATCCGCCTTCGCGCCCATCCGACAGAATGCTCGGCTCTTCCGGCGAGCGCAGCCGCACCATGCGCTCGATGGTGTAAGGCGCGCGCTGCTGGCTGGTGTGGTAGTGGCGCACCTGCAACTCGCCCAGCAGCCCAATCGCCAGCAACTGAATGCCCGCGAGAATCATCACGCCGGCAATCACGAACATCGGTCCATGCTGATCCATCACGTTCTGATGCGGGTTCAGAATCTTCAACCCCAGCAGCGCGGCCGACAGCAAGCTGCCCGCCAGAATGCCCAGCGCGCCAAAGCTACCGAAGAAGTGCAGCGGGCGGCTCATGTACTTGAGCAGGAAGCGAATCGTGAGCAGGTCGAAGAAAACGCGGAAGGTGCGCCCGATGCCGTAGTGGCTCTTCCCCCGCTCGCGGTGCACGTTCTTGATGGGAATTTCGCAGATCGACGCGCCATACCAGCTGGCCAGCGCGGGGATGAAGCGGTGCATCTCGCCGTAGAGCGGGATGTTGGTGATCACTTCGCGCCGATACGCCTTGAAGGTCGTGCCGAAGTCGTGAATGTCCACGCCCGACAGCTTGGCCATCAGCCAGTTGGCGCAGCGCGAGGGAATGCGCCGCATGATGAAGTTGTCGATGCGCTCCTTGCGCCAACCCGACACCACGTCGTAGCCCTCTTCGAGCTTCTCGATGAAGCTGGGAATCTCGTTGGGGTCGTGCTGCAGGTCGCCGTCCATGGCAAAGATGAACTCGCCCGAGGCATGGTCGAAGCCGGCCGCCAGGGCCGAGGTCTGCCCGAAGTTGCGGCGCAGCTTGACCACCAGCACGCGGCTGTCTACCGCGGCAATCTCTTCCAGCAGCTTGTAGGTGCGGTCATTGGAGCCGTCGTCCACCAGCACCAGCTCAAAACTGTCGCCCACCTGCTCCATCACGTGCTTCAGGCGCGCGTACAATACGGTCACGTTCTCCTCTTCATTATGAAAAGGAACAACGATGGAATATTTTGGCATATCAATAGTATAGACGCGGGTTGAATGAAATCGGCGCAAAACTTCACGCCCGAAGCCGGACAAACACCTGCAGAGCGGGCGCGCCGAAGTGGTCCCGAGCCCTTAGCGGTCCAGTTCGTCGAGCATGGCCTGCATCTCGCTGAGGGCATGACGGTTGCCGGTGCGGGCGGCGCACGCAATGCCGGCCTTCAGCCGCTCTACCGCGTTCGCCGTGCGGCCCGCATTGGCCAGCGTTTGCGCCGCCATAAAATAGGCGGCCGTGTAGTCGGGATCGTTCCCCAGCAGCGTCTCGAACTCCTTCAGCGCCTCGTCCGTATCGCCGCGGCCGGCCAGTTCCATGGCAATGCCGTAGCGCGCAAAGCTGTTCTTCGCATCCAGCGCCAGAATCTCTCTCAGTCCTGCGATCTTGTCCATCGGGTTCGTCCTGGCTGGGCTGCGCCCTGAAGAAATTTGCGTAATCGGCGGAGATTGCCGAAACTGGAACAGTGTGGCCCGCGAGATCCGGCAGCCTCCAGCTTTATTGTAGCGGGCCAACGGTGAAGCGCGAGAGCGCGCGAATGAATGGAGCAAGCCTCGAATGAGTTCCTCTGAAACCGACCCGATTCTGCGCACCGTAGCCAGCACGCAGTCGGAGATGACCGAGATCATCCTGCCCAATGACGCCAACACGCTGGGCAATATGCTCGGCGGCCGCCTGATGCACTTTATCGATCTCACCGGCGCCATGGCGGCTTACCGCCATACCCGCAGCCACGTCGTCACCGCGGCCATGGACCACATCGACTTCATTCAGCCGGTTCATGTGGGCGATCTGCTCATTCTCAAGTCCAGCGTCAATCGCGCCTTCAGCAGTTCGCTGGAGGTGGGCGTGAAGGTGTGGGTGGAACATCCGCAGACGGGCGTGCTGCTCCACGTGGCCAGCGCCTACCTTGTCTTTGTCGCCATTGACGCGCAGGGGCACCCACGGAAGATTCCCCAGTTGCTGCCGGAGACGCCTAACGAGATGCGCCGCTATGCGGATGCGCTGCGCCGCCGCGAGCATCGCGAGGCCGAGTCGGCACGACGCAAACAGGAACGCCGGCAGCACACCGGAACTGACAGCGCCCCGCCCTCAAACGCGTAGGCCGCAACACAGAGTTTCGAAGCACAGGATTTCAAAAGGAGTAATCGGAAACTATGGCTCATTCAGCTGCCATGCCTTCGCCCGTAGCTTTGCCGGGCGTGTCTAAGATCGTTGCAATCGGCTCCGGCAAGGGCGGGGTGGGCAAAACCACCGTGGCCGTCAACCTAGCCGTTGCGCTCTCGCGGCTCGGCCAGCGCGTGGGCCTCATCGACGCCGACATCTATGGCCCCAACGTGCCCATGATGATGGGCTCCACCCAGCAGCCGCGCATCGGGCCCGACAACCAGATCCTGCCCAACGACACGCACGGCATCAAAACGATCTCCATCGGCTACATCTCGCCCGGCGACAAGCCCATGGTGATGCGCGGACCGATGCTGCACCAGATCATTCGCCAGTTCCTTCAGCAAGTGGACTGGGGCGAGCTGGACTACCTGATCGTCGATCTGCCGCCGGGCACCGGCGACGTGGTCATCTCGCTGGTACAAACCGTACCGCTCACCGGCGCTGTCGTGGTCTCCACGCCCAGCGACGTGAGCCTGCAGGACGCGCGCAAGGCTCTGGAGATGTTTGCCCAGGTCAATGTCGAGGTGCTGGGCATCGTCGAAAACATGAGCTACTTCACCTGCCCCCACTGCCACGAGCAGATCGACATCTTCTCCAGGGGTGGCGCGGAACGCACCGCGGCGCAGTTCAACATTCCCTTCCTGGGCTCGATCGAGCTGGTGCCTGCCATCCGCGAAGGCGGCGACCGCGGCCTTCCCGTGGCGCTGGCCGGCCCCAAGAGCCCCCAGGCGGCGGAGTTCTACGCCGCGGCGCAAAAGCTGATGGAGCGCGCCGAAGCCACGGCGGCAGCTGCTTCGGATGTGATCGAAATCAGCTAAGCACTCCTGTCCAAAAAGAAATTCCCTCAGCTCTGCACTGCGAGAGCTGAGGGAATTGAATCTGCGGTTCGCCGGGCGCACCGCTCATCTGGCCGGGGTCATCGCTTCAATCTCTTCGGTCAGCGCCTCGGCCGCCGCCACGCACGCGGCGCGGTCCACATCATGATGCGTGACCAGCCGAATCGCGTCCGGACCCACCGCGCTGGCCAGAATGCCGCGCCTCTTGAGTCGCGCCACCACCTCGGCCGCCGTCAGCCCGCCCGTCAGCCGGAAGATCACGATATTGGTTTCCACCGCATCGGGCTCGATCGCCACGCCTTGAATGTTTGCCAGCGCCTCGGCAAGGAGCCGCGCATTGGCGTGGTCTTCATGCAGCCGGGCGGGCATCTGTTCCAGCGCCACCAGTCCTGCCGCCGCCAGCACGCCAGCCTGCCGCATGCCGCCGCCCAGAGCCTTCCTGTAAATGCGCGCCTGCTCCATCAGCTCCGACGATCCCACCAGCATCGACCCCACCGGCGCGCACAGCCCCTTCGACAGGCAGAACATCACCGTGTCGAATCCTCGCGTCAGCGTCTTCACGTCGGCGCCCAGCGCGGTGGCGGCGTTGAAGATGCGCGCCCCATCCAGATGCACGGGCAGCTTGCGCTCCTTTGCCCCGCTCCAGATCTCTTCCATCACCGCGAACGGCGTCACGCAACCGCCGGCGAGATTGGCCGTATTTTCAATCTCGATCAATCCGGTAGCCGCGCGAAACGACCCCCGCCCAAAAATCGCCGGCTCAATGTGCTTCCACGTCAGGATGCCCCGCTCCGCCGCGACCGCCCGCACCAGGCAGCCGGAAAACACCGCCATCGTCGCCATTTCCCAGTCCAGAATGTGCGCCCGCGATTCGGCGATCACCTCCTGGCCCGGCTGGGTGTGCAGGCGAATCGCGATCTGGTTACCCATGGTGCCCGTCGGCACAAACAGGGCGGCCTCGCGGCCAAATGCCTCCGCCGCGCGCTTCTCCAGCAGGTTCACCGTGGGGTCTTCGCCGTACACATCGTCGCCTACCTCCGCCGCCGCCATGGCCACGCGCATCTCCGGCGTGGGGCGGGTCACAGTGTCCGAACGCAAATCGATAAGGTCTGCCAAAGTGTTCTTCCTCCCTGTTGGCTCGATCAACTCCGAACCATGCAACGGCTCGCCAGTCTGCTGTTCCCTGGTCCCTGTCTCTTACGGAATCTGCGCCATCGGCAACTCGATGACCGGCGTGACCTTGCCATCGCTCGCGGCAATTGCCCACAGTCCGTGAAAGTTCTCTCTGAGCGCGGGATGCGCTTTGAGCAGCGCGCTCAGCACGGCCACAGCCTCGGTGCGCGCGGCTGCCGGATCGGTGATGCCGATCGATTGGTAGGTCACCGCCAGATCCGCCTCGCGCAGCGACATGTCCACCCGGATGGAGTCGATCTTCCACGTGCGCTCGCCGTTCACAACCGAATAGGGGAATGCGCCCATGGGCGAGCCTTTGATCTGCGCCTGCTCCTGGACGAGCTTGTCCAGATTCGGAGAAGAGATGAAGTCCACCGGCAACAGCAGGTAGCGCGCCAGTTCATAGCTGTACCACGCGCTCCATGGCGAGCCGTTCGCGGCCAGTGCGCGGGCGCGCGTCCAATACCAAACACCGTCATGCCCGTCGACGATTCCCTGCCGCACGGAAAGCCCGCCGAGCTTCCATCCCGGACCGGGCCCGGTTGGATCCCAAACCAGAATCAGCCCCAGCTGCCCGCCCAGAGGCGCGCCCATGGCGTCCCCCAGCACCACCGCGTAGCGCCCCGGCGGCAGCGCGCGCATCGTGATCGTCACGGTCAGCGAACCGCTCGCATTGGAGCAGAAGAACTGGGTGTCGGCCGGCGCGGTCGCCGCCGATGCATCCAGCAGATACACATTCTGAATCTGGGCCTGGCCGCCCTTCACCAGCGGCGCTCCCTGCTCCACGGCCCCGCGAATTCCGCTCCAATCCTCGGCCACTCCGGGAAAAAGCTGAGCCTGAAGCGTGCCGTAGTCCTTTTGCAGAATGGCCAGGGAAAGCCGCTCGCCCGCGGCCGCCAGCGCGCTGCGATCCTGCGGCGAAAGTTCAGCCTGCGTCGTGCAGCTCGCGGCCCGGCCGGCCACCGGCACAGCCAGCAGCAAAGCCCCGATCCAACCCATCCAGCGGAGGCGCATTTCCAGCGATTTCCTCTCTGCCCCGAAAGCCTTTGTGAGCGTCCGCGGGCCACTGTTAGTCTAGTACAGTGGAGCGGCAATCAACCGCCGCCACGGGGTTCCCATCGGCCCAGCGGAGCCGATTCCCATGCGCACAGCCATCCCGTATCGCCCGGTGTTCCTGCGGAGACTTCCGCGCAAGTGTGCGCCGAATCTGAAGACGCTCCTGGCTGCCGGTGTTTTTGGGGCAAGCCTGCTTGCCGCGCAATCGCCCGCCGGTCCTCCGGCGGCCACTGCAGCCCACAGGACGGCTCATCACCACGCTCGTTCCGCCGCCGCGGCTCGTCCGTCCGCCTCGCCGGTCCAGGCTTCTCCGGCTTCCGTCTCTCCGCCCGCGCCGGCAAAGCCCAATTGGCCCATCAACGACCGCCCCGCGCCGGCCACCGTCACCTGGGACAGCCACGGATTGCGCATCGAAGCCGCAAACTCCAGCCTGCAGCAGATTCTGAACGACGTGGCGGCGGCCACCGGAACAAAGGTGGAGGGAATGGGACCGGACGAACGTGTCTTTGGCGCCTATGGCCCCGGCGAGGCCCACGACGTGCTCTCCCAGCTCCTGCACGGGTCCGGCTATAACGTACTCATGATCGGCGACCAGGGCCAGGGCGCGCCGCGCCAGATTGTGCTCAGTGCACGCCGCACCGGCAACGCGTCCGAACCCGCCGCCGCCCAGGTCACTGGCGACGACGATTCCGGCGACAGCGACGCAGACGAGCAGCCGCAGCCGCAGCCGGTCGCCCCGCCCGCTCCCCCGGCCTTTGGCCCGGGCGCACAGGTGCGCACGCCGCAGCAGATCATGGAGGAGATGCAGCAACGGCAGCGGCAGATGCAGGATCGCGTCAACCCGCCAAACCAATAACTATTTGTTCGAGGAAAAAGGGAAATGAGGAGCGGAGACCCAGCCGGCCTTTGCGGCCCCGGCCCAGTGATTCCGCACGCGGCGCAATGAACCCCCGCCCCGAGGGGAGGAGATCTCATTCTCCCTCCGGCCCCCATCCGGAGTCTATTGAGTGCCGTTGGGAATCAGACGCGCATTCTGCAACTGCCCCGCAACGTTCTGGAAGATCGCCGTCAGGGAGTTGAAGTTGCTGTTCACTGAGGACACGCATTGGCCCTTGTTCTGGGCCGCCGTCGCGTCGGAGTAGAAGGTCGCCGAGCTGGTGGCCATCTGCTGCAGAGCCGAGCATGCTGAGATGGACGGGGAATCGGTGGAGCAGGAACCCGACGTCGAGTTGGAGGCGCCATAGGCGATGGTGAAAACCGTAGTGTTCGGTATCTGCTTTGCAGTATTGGCCGCGGTGATCGCCTGCTGGCATTGATCTTTCAAGGATGGATACACGCCGGTCGACGTCAACGTGAGCCCGTTCGATGCTGAAATCCCTTTTGTGACTACGCCGTGTGAGGTAGTGTTGGTGGCATTCGCGTCGCCGTCACTGAGAATGATCAGCGCATTCTCGGAGCCGGGATTATTGATCTGGGCGTCCACCAGCGACGAGATCGCGGCATAGATTGCGCCCGCATAGAATGTTCCTTCGCCACCCGGGGCTGCCAACCCTGGGCATGAACTGCCGCCCTTTCCGCCCGAAGTTTGCCCGGCCCCGGCCGCAATCACGATGGGAGATGACGTATTGAATGCACCGCCCGGCAGGTTGTTTGAGTTGTAGTTGCTCAGGTAACTCGTGATCTGGTAGGTCGGGGCAGTCCCTGAAAAATTGGTGTCTACCCACGTCGCCCCTGGCACAGGCGTCGAGTACGGCAGATTTGTAGGACTCGTGGTGCTGCAGGTGGTGTCGTACTTTGCCGTGTTCGCCTGGATGTTCGGAAACGTGAAGATACTCACCTGGTCGAACGGCACGCAGGTTGTCGTGTTAATCCCCGCGCATGGCGTAAGACCTTGCAGCAGCGTCTGGATACCCTGCAGCGCACAGGCAATCCTCGTGCTACCGCAGTTGGCGTCATTGTCCTGATTATTCATCGACGCGGTTGTGTCGGTGACAATGGCTACGTTGTATTGCGCGCCCGATCCCCGCATGGCCGCGGTGGCAGTGGAGGATAGATTGATGAACTTGGCTGAATTGATGCCAATGGCGCCAAGGACGCGGATAAAGAGCGTCGGGACGCTGGCTGTCTGAGTCACCTGAATGGCGTTAAAGCCGGTATTCGAGGAGGCGCACAAAATGCCCGCGTTTGCCAGGCTCGTCAGACACTTGAAGGTCGTAGTGATTGTTGTACTGGGAAGATTCGCATTGACGTTGACACCGGGGGAAACCGAACTGAAGTTCGTCACAGCGGTCGAGACAGTGGTTTTTGTGGCATTGGCTGCGGACAAGGCCTGCGCACCCGCCAACGCGGCAGCATCGGTTGAAGACTGGAGTTCGCGGTAGCAAACGTAGGCTTTGCCGAGATCCATCGTAATGCCCGCGAGTCCAAAAAACACGACGGTCATAATTGCGAACAAAGGGAGCAACTGGCCGCTCTGCTCCTTGAACACGCGCAGTAGAAATGACCTTCTGCTCTTCTTCATTGGATAACCTCCGTGATCGTCGTCCCAAGACTGCAGTTCGCAAACTTCATTCCGTAGACCGAGAGATTGCACTTGTAAGTTGCGGTGATCTGGGCGGGTTGATACTCGACCATATTCGCATTCGGGCCGTTGTTCGCACCGGGGCACGTCGTCACGCCGGCGCCCTGCGAGACCGAGTTCAGCGTGAAAGTGAGCGTCATGTTTGCCGGATTGAGGGTCGGCGCTGCCCCATAGATCGCCGTCGTCGCCGACGCGCAGGGATCAGGCCACCCTCTCGCTACTGCGAGAGTACGTCCGCCGTTGGCGACCGCCTCAGCCAGCAATAACTTCTGGTAATAGGCGATGGAGAACGAAAAGATGCCCGTCATGATAATCATGAACAGGGGCAGCGTCACCGCCAATTCAACCAGTGCTCCGCCTTCGCTGCCGGAGCCGAAGAACGCCCGAATCCGGGCAGCCAGGGAACGGTTTTCGCCAGTCGTTCCCGATGGCGCTAGACCGTGACGGCCTGCGACCCCGTCCGTTGATGCCGGCGCGCGCCCGCCGCTTGGAATTCTCATCTCTTTCCTCCATGCACAAAGACCAGCGACACCCAGGCGCCTAACCCCAACTAAAAGAACACGAATGGGCGCAAAACCAGACACGGCGGGGAAACCGCAGTCGTGATATTAGAGCATAAAATGAGCGATTTGCAATGACCTTTTTGGGTAACAGCGTTCGTAGTTGGTGACCAAGGTACGGGTTACTAATAGGGTATACGCATGGAAAACAACTTCCGCCGGCGAAACTTCACGCGCGCATCGGTCCAAATGCAAGTCCCTGACAGCACAACTTATCGCATGGCCTCTGAGAGGAGAAAATGCCGCAAAGCTATTCCCTGGTTGAAATTGCGTGGATGGCGAAGGAGAACCGGGGTTATGGGGCCGCGGATCAATACAGGAATGCGGTTAAGAAGCACCTGCCCCCATACGGCCGGGGCACACCCGCGCACCGGAGGTCAGGCCGCGTGATCCCTGCCCGGACTCTAAAGAACGCTCGCCGTCTCCGGCCGAGCCTTCACAGCCATCGCACGCCTTTGCGGGCGCAGCAGCGCGAAGCCCGAGCGCAGGATTCCATATCCCGCCAGTACCCCAAATGCCATCGACCCAACCGACGCGCAAATCAACATCGTCAAATTCAACAAATCCGTCATCAAACCCGCCTCAGTCAGATTTCCAAAGTCCGCAGCACCCAGCAGCCTCCCCACCTGCCGGGGCATTCCCCGCTACAGGCAGGCATTTCTTGCTGCGATTGTCGCAGAAAAACGGACTCCATTGACCCCCTTTTCTGTTGACCAATAGAATACCCTCAGGAGTGTTTCAATTCGGTCATCGCCGATTGCCAATTTGGGCCCGCTCACCGCTCTCCCATTGCCTCACCTATGCCCATTACTCACATCTCGGTGCGCGGGGCGCGCCAGCACAATTTGCGCGATATCAACGTCCGCATCCCCCGCAACACCCTCACCGTGGTCACCGGCCTGTCCGGCTCCGGCAAGAGCTCGCTGGCCTTCGACACCATCTACGCCGAAGGCCAGCGCCGCTATGTGGAGACGCTCTCCGCCTACGCGCGCCAGTTTCTCGACCAGATCGAGCGGCCCGACGTGGACTCCATCGAGGGGCTCTCGCCGGCCATCTCCATCGAGCAGAAGACCACCAGCCGCAGCCCCCGCTCCACCGTCGGCACCATCACCGAGATCTACGACTACCTGCGCCTGCTCTACGCCTCGATCGGCACGCCTCACTGCCCCAACTGCGGCCGGCCCATCGCCCGCCAGACCGCCGAACAGATCGTCCAGCGCATCCTGCAACTGGGCACCGGCGAGCGCGTCACCGTGATGGCTCCCATCGTGCGCGGGCGCAAGGGCGAGTTCAAAGACCTTCTTGACCAGCTTGACCAGCAGGGCTTTCGCGCCCGCGTGGACGGCGCAATGCAGGACCTCTCCGAGCCGCTTCTCCTCGACCGGCGCAAGAATCACACCATCGAAGCCGTCGTCGATCGCATCCTGCTCAAGCCCGCGCCCGGCGATTCCGCGGCCCCGCCCGCCGCGCCGCCCGGAAAACCCTCCGTGGAGAAGCGCCTCGACGCGGCCGTCACCAAGGCCCTGCAACTGGCCAACGGCCTGGTCCTGATCGCCCTGGCCGGCGGCGACGAGCAGTTGTTCTCCTCCTCCATGGCCTGCCCCGACTGCGGCCTCGACGTGCCCAAGCTGGAGCCGCGCAGCTTCAGCTTCAACTCCGCCTTTGGCGCATGCCCTGAGTGCCACGGCCTTGGCTCGCTCTACGACCTGGACCCCGCCAAGGTCATCACCGATTGGTCCAAACCCCTGCTGGACGGCGGTCTCGGCCCCGGCTCCTCCTCGCAATACCTGCTCAAGCTCATCCACCTGGCCGCTGACCGCTACAAGATCGACCTCAAGCTGCCCTTTGAGGACCTGCCGCCAAAACAGCAGCACATCCTGGTCTACGGCCCGCCCAAAGGTGAGGCCCCGCGCACCGGCTTTCACGGCATCCTCGCCTATCTGCGCGACACCATCGACGAGGCGCGCAGCGACGGCTACCGCGAATACATGATGAATTACATGTCGGCGACGCCCTGTCCGGTTTGCCGGGGCAAGCGGCTGCGTCCCGAGTCGCTGGCTGTGAAAATCGGCGGCCTCTCCATCGCCGACTTCACCTCTCTGCCGCTCAACCGCGCACTCTCCGCCGCCATCAACCTCAGCTTCACCGCGCGCGAGGCGCTGGTGGCCGAGCGCATCCGCCGCGAGATCGTCGAGCGGCTGGAATTTCTCTGCGCCGTCGGCCTCAACTACCTCTCGCTCGACCGCAATGCCGCCACGCTTTCCGGCGGCGAAGGCCAGCGCATCCGTCTGGCCACGCAGATCGGCTCGCGGCTGCGCGGCGTGCTGTACGTGCTCGACGAGCCCTCGATCGGCCTCCACCAGCGCGACAACTCCCGCCTCATTCAGGCACTCGAGCAGCTCCGCGAACTGGGCAACACTGTTCTGGTCGTCGAGCACGACGAAGACACCATCCGCCACGCCGACTACGTACTCGACCTCGGCCCCGGCGCTGGCCGTCTCGGCGGATTTGTTGTCGCCCAGGGCACCCCGGCAGAGATCATGGCCTGCCCCCAGTCGCTCACCGGCCGTTATCTCTCCGGCGCGGCCGACATGATGCAGCGCGCCCAGCCGCGCCCGCTCACCGGCAAGTGGCTCACCGTCACCGGAGCCCGCGAGCACAACCTCCAGGACATCACCATCCGCGTGCCGCTGGGTGTGATGACCGTGGTGACCGGCGTCAGCGGCAGCGGCAAAAGCACGCTCATCAACGACATCCTCTATCGTTCGCTGGCCAGGGCAATCTATGGCTCGCGCGAGGAGCCCGGCGCGCACGAATCGCTCACGGGCGCTGAACAAATCGACAAGGTCATCCGCATCGACCAGTCCCCCATCGGCCGCACGCCGCGCTCCAATCCGGCCACTTATACCCAGGTCTTCTCGCCCATCCGTGACCTGTTCGCCATGCTGCCCGAGGCGCGCGAGCGCGGTTACAAGCCGGGCCGCTTCAGCTTCAACGTCTCCGGCGGCCGCTGCGAGGCCTGCCAGGGCGACGGCCAGCGCCGCATTGAAATGAATTTCATGCCCGACGTCTACGTGCAATGCGAGGTCTGCAACGGCCGCCGCTACAACCAGGAAACGCTGGCCGTAAAATTCCACTCGCACTCCATCGCCGACATTCTCGACCTCACGATTGAAGACGCGCTTCCAGTGCTGGCCGATGTGCCGCAAGTGCGCCAGAAGCTGCAAACCCTGGTCGATGTCGGCTTGGGCTACGTCCACCTGGGCCAGAGCGCCACCACCCTCAGCGGCGGCGAAGCGCAGCGCATGAAGCTGGCGCGCGAGTTGAGCAAGCGTCAGACTGGCCGCACACTTTACCTATTGGACGAGCCCACCACCGGCCTGCATTTCGACGACGTCCGCAAGCTGCTTGAAGTGCTGCACCGCCTCACCGATCTGGGCAACTCGGTCATCATCATCGAGCACAACCTGGACGTGATCCGCAACGCCGACTGGATTCTCGACCTTGGCCCCGAGGGCGGTGAGGACGGCGGCCGCCTGGTCGGCGAAGGCCGCCCCGCGCGCATCGCCGCCACCCCAGGCTCCTATACGGGACAATTCCTCGCCCGCTTCTACGCCTCCAGCAACGGCCGCCTCGCCCCGCTCGACCTCGATGCCGAATCCGATGCAGATCCGGGCGCAACCAAACCTGCCCTGCGCTTGCCGAACGTTCTCGATTCTGAGACCTTGGATGCCGCACGCGTTGCGAAGCCTGCACCGGCCCGGCGCGCGAGAAAAGCCTCCGCAAAAGCCGCTCCGCGCAAGAAGAAAACAGGGCTCCCGTGAACGACATGAACAACGAACCAGGCCTGCCGGAGCCATCTCCTTTTGAGCTGGAGAACCCCGCGCCCCAGGAGGAAAGTCCTGCGCGCGACCCGTTCCCGCCGAAGCAGTGGATGACCGAATCCTGCGAGCCTCAGCCGGACTCCCTTCAGCCGGACCCCCAGGCCCCCCTGGGCGCAGACCCGTGCGGCGTGCCGCCGGGAGAACCTCCGCAGCTTTTCCGGCAGTTCATCAGGCTCGAGGCTCCCCGCGAGGAGCGCATCCCCAACCTCGGCCATGTCGGCATCCTCATCCTGATCGCCCTCTGCGGCCTCTTTGGCGCCAGTCTCGTCGCCCGGCTGGCTTTTCATTTCCATCTCTTCGGCGTCACGAACCTCGCCCAGGCCGCGACGGAGATCCATTACACACTGGGAAGCGAGGGCGCCTTTTACCTGCTTACTTTTGGCGGCTGCCTTCTCATCTTTCCGCTGCTCTGGCACAAGGGACTGCTGGCCGGCCTGCACTGGCGCGGGGCCACGGCTCTGGGCCTGCGTGGGCGGCTCATTGGCGCGGCCATGATCTGCTTCGCGCTCGCCATGTTCAACGGCATGGTGATGCCTGGGCCGTCCGACGCGCCCATCGACCGCATCTTTCGCCTGCCCGGCGCGGCGTGGATGCTGTTCGTCTTCGGCGTCACCCTGGCCCCGTTCTTTGAGGAGCTCGCCTTTCGCGGTTTCCTGCTGCCGGCCCTGTGCACGGCGTTTGACTGGACGGCCGAAAAGGCCACCGACGCGCCGCCCCCTCCGCTCGACGAGAATAGCCATCCGCAATGGTCCATGCCCGCCATGATCATCGCCGCCATCCTCACCAGTTTCCTGTTCGCCCTGATGCACGCCGATCAGACGGGCTACGCGCTGGGCCCTTTCGTGCTCCTGATGTGCGTCAGCGTTGTCCTCTGCTGGGCCCGGCTCAGCACCCGCTCCCTGGCCGCCAGCGTGCTGGTCCACGCCTCGTACAACTTCCTGCTGTTCTCCTTCATGTTTCTCGGCACCAGCGGCTTTCGCCACCTCGACAAGATGTGATTGCCCAGGCACAGGCTGGGCGTGTCCTGAGATCCCTGGCGCCTCCTCCCTTTACAATCAATTCCGATGACCACCCCGACCCACGCCCAGCAACTTCTCGCCCTGCTTGCCCGCTTGAGTTTCCGCCTTGGCCAGTTCAAGCTCTCTTCCGGCGCCACCAGCGACTACTACATCGACTGCCGCACCACCACGCTGCACGCCGAGGGCGGCCGCCTCACCGGCGAAGCCATTCTCGACCTTCTCAATGAAAATGCCATCGACGCCGATGCGGTCGGCGGGCTGACCCTGGGCGCAGACCCCATCGTCTCCAACGTGGCCACGGCCAGCGCCTGGCGCGCGCAGTCCGGTCCCGCGCAGTCCCGGCCCAACCCGCCGCTCCTGCACGGCTTCCTGGTCCGCAAGACCGAAAAAGCCCACGGCACCGGCCGCCGCATTGAAGGCTTTTGCCGCGAGGGCGCGCGCGTGGTGATTGTGGACGACGTCTGCACCACCGGAGCCTCCACCATCCACGCCATTGAGGCGGCGCGCGAGGCGGGAATGACCGTCGCCGCCGTCGTCTGCATCGTGGAGCGCGAAGAGGCCCACGGCGGCCCCGCCGTCGAGGCCGCCGCAGCCGGCGCGCCCTTCCTGCGCCTGTTCTCGGCCACAGAAGTCCGCGTCGAGCACCTCAGGCAGCTTGAACAAGCAAAGTCCTGATCCTCCGCGAGCGGCCGATTCTCCGCAGCACGCAATCAGGCCATCCGGGTTCTCGCCCGGATGGCCTGATGTTTTCGCTCCTGCTATTTTCGCGCGGCCCGCGTGGACAGCCGCGACGTGCACCGGATTCGCTTATCTGCCGGTCCCGGTTCCCTGCGCTCCAGTCGTCTGCTCGCCGCCGCTCATGTTGGTCAGCAACTGCACCTCCACGCGCCGGTTCTTCTTGCGGCCTTCGGCGGTCGTGTTCGGCGCCACTTCCTTGTCTTCGCCGATGCCGATCAGATAAAAGCGGTGCGCGGCAATCCCGTACTTTGACGCCAGATACTGCACCACCGCGTCGGCGCGGCGCTGGCTCAGGTCGTAGTTGTACTGCGCCGGCCCGGTCGAGTCGGTTCCGCCCGTCACTTCAAGAATGTAGCTCTTCGCCGTGCCGAGCTGCGCCGCAAAGCTGTCCAGCTGAGCCTTGTCATCCTTGGTCAGCACAGCCTTGTCAAAGCCAAAGGTCACCGTAACATTGGCCATGGGTTTGTAGTTGTCCAGGCCCTTCACCACGCTGTCCAGCGAGTTGGCGCGATGCACGGCGTCGGTGGCCGCGACGTCCGCGTCGCCAGCCGCCTTGTCGGCATTCTGAGCGTTCTGGGTGGCGCTGTCGGCCGCGCCCTGCGCCTGCTTGATGCCCGCCTGCGCCCGGTCGTCCACATCGTGGATCGCGCGCCCGTTGGCCACCGTCTTGTCCTCAAGTTGACCAGTGTGCTCCACCAGTGGAGCCGTCTGGGTGTGCACCCAGTTCTTGGTTGCGCATCCTGTCACGCCTGTCAACGCCAAAGCAGCTACAACCCACATCGCAATTCGATTCATCGTCTCTTCCCCTTTTTCTTTCGCCGCACTCGCCTCAAGGGCTTGAATGCACCGCGATCCCTTTGTTGTCGCTAGTGTTAATGCATTCGCAGGACCAAACAGGGCCAATCTGGCAAGCTCTTGACAAATCAGCAGGTTACGTCGAAATCATGAAAAGCGTGCGGAGGGCTGGACCGTGTACTTTTTACCTGGCAAGGTAAGGATTCCCTGCTCCGCGCCGCTAAGCCGCTATCCTAGATGCTGGCGCCGGCGGTCCGGACCCGAACCATGGACCTGTACGAAAAAATCCGTAATCTGCCTACCGAGCCCGGCGT
The DNA here is from genome assembly GCA_963716385.1 of uncultured Acidobacteriaceae bacterium. Classification (GTDB taxonomy): domain Bacteria; phylum Acidobacteriota; class Terriglobia; order Terriglobales; family Acidobacteriaceae; genus Telmatobacter. Next base: position 2,236,643 of record OY970305.1, on the reverse strand, counting down.
GTACCTCTACAAGAACGCTGAGGGCCAGGTCATCTACGTCGGCAAGGCCAACAACCTCCGCGCGCGGGTCCGCTCCTACCTGCTTGAGGCGGCCCAGGCCGATGCCAAGACCGGCTCGCTGATGCGCGAGGCCGTCGATCTGGACTACATCCTGGTGGCCAACGAGTCCGAGGCGCTGGCCCTGGAAACCAACCTCATCAAGGAGCGCAAGCCGCGCTTCAACATCCTGCTCAAGGACGACAAGAGCTACCCCTATGTGAAGCTCACGCTGGGCGACCGCTTTCCCAAGGTCTTCGTCACCCGCCGCCTGCTCAAGGATGGCGCGGCCTACTTCGGCCCCTACTTTCCCGGCAGCCTCGCCTGGCGTGTGGTCGAGCTCATCCATCGCAGCTTTCTCATTCCCAGCTGCAAGGTCGATCTCTCCCGCTATCATCCCCGCGCCTGCCTGCAGTACTACATTCACCGCTGCCTCGGCCCCTGCGTCGAAGGCCTCACCACGCCGGAGATTTACGCGAGCGCCGTCCGCGACGCGCGGCTGCTGCTGGAAGGACGCCACGCCGAGCTCGAACGCACCCTCACGGCGCGCATGAAGTCCGCCGCCGAAGCCGAGCTGTTCGAAGCCGCCGCCCGCCTGCGCGACCAGATCTCCACCGTCCACCAGCTCCAGGAAAAACAGCGCGCCGCCACCGCCGAGCAGAACGACGACGCCGACGTCTTCGGCTACCACTTCGAGGCCGGCAAACTGGCCGTCAACCTCTTTCACGTCCGCGCCGGAAAGATCGTCGACCGCCGTGAGTTCTTCTGGGATGAACTGCCCCATCCGCTCGAAACCGCTGAGGCGTCAGGTGCCGCAGGCCTCAATTCTGAGACCTTGGAGACCACGAAGCCTGAGGAGCCCTCAGCAGCCTTTCACGCCGGCCAGGTCTTTTCCGCCCTGCTCAAGCAGCTCTACATCGGCCGGCATTACGTCCCGCGCTCCGTCCTCGTCCCCACAGGCTTCGACGACCGCGAAACCCTGGCCGCCCTGCTCACCGAGCGCGCCGGCCACCGCATCGAAATCGCAGTTCCCCAGCGCGGCGAAAAGCGCTCGCTCGTCGATCTCGCCGCGCAAAACGCCCGCCAGTCCTACACCCAGCGCTTCCGCGTCCTGGAGCCCTCGCGCAAAGCCATTCAGGAGGCCCTGGCCGACGCCCTGATGCTGCCCGAGCTGCCCCGCCGCATCGAGTGCTTCGACATCTCGCACATTCAGGGCGCGGAGACCGTGGCCTCGCTGGTCGTCTGGGAAGACGGCAAGATGAACAAGGCCGCCTATCGCAAATTCAAGGTGATGACCGTCCTCGGCGTGGACGACTTCGCCTCCATGCGCGAGGTCGTACGCCGCCGCTACCGCCGGCTTCTCGAAGAAAAGGACGACAAAAACAAAGCCCAGCCTCTGCCCTCGCTGATCCTCATCGACGGCGGACTGGGACAGCTGCACGCCGCCGCCGAAGCTCTGGAGTCTCTCGATTTCACCTCATCCGGCCTCGCCCAGCCGCCGCTGGCCTCCATCGCCAAGAAAGAGGAGGTCATCTACCTCTACGGCAACGAGCAGGAGCCCGTGGTCCTCGACCGCCGCTCGCCGGTGCTGCATCTCGTCCAGCTCATCCGCGACGAGAGCCACCGCTTCGCCGTCGGCTATCACCGCCAGCGACGCGCCATGCGCGACCGCGATTCAGAGCTATTAACCATCCCCGGCGTCGGCCCGCAAACCCGCCAGCGCCTGCTCACCCACTTCGGCAGCCTACGCGACGTGCGGCAGGCCACCGCCGAATCCCTTGCCGCGGTCGTCCCCAGAAAGACCGCCGAAGTGATCTGGAGGCACTTTCATGAGGCCCAGACGGCAAGCTGACCGGGCTCGGCGAGAAAGGCAAGGCGCGCCGGCCGGCGATTCTTACTCCGCCTCCACCAGCTTCCGACCCTGCACCACCAGCCTCCGGTTGCATGCCGGGCATTGATGAACGCGCGCATCGACGATACCAATCAGCCGGGTTCCGCACGCGGGGCATTTACGCTTGTGCTCACCCATCCCGATCAGCGGCCCCAGCAGAGGCGCGAGGACTCCCGCCAGAATGATGGGAATCCCGATCAACAGCCCCAGCCCGGTTAAACAAAACAATGTCCCTACGATAATCAGCATCGGCGCGACGATCACCCCGTACAACAGCCCGCCGTATGCGCCCGGAGCCGGCGCCTTTTCGTGCGGCGGAGGCGTTGCCGCTTTCTGCGCTTCGTGCGCGCGCGCAGCCCCGCAATGGGGACAGAAGCTCCAGGATGATGTGAGCTCGGTTCCGCATTTTGAACATACAGCGTTCATAAGCTACCGCTCCTCGACGGTCAGTGCAAACGACTCGGGAGCAGATGAGGGAAATTCGGCCTGACGCCCCAGCCATCGTCCACCCGGACAGAAGGCCCGGATCGCGCGGACTATCCCCTGGAATCCAGCCCGGGACCGCCTGCAGGGTTGAAATGTTAGCCCTCCGCGGCATCCGAGCCAGTGATCTCCATCACTCCCTCGCGCAGACGCCGGAGGCTCCCGCAGCCGGACCACCCCGGGCGCAGGCAGCCGAAGGCAATCGGCCCCGCCGCGGGTTGAAGGTGGCCCCACCGCAGGTGGTTTGCAGAAGATTATGCTCGTTCCCCGCACAATAGGAACAGAGTGGCCGCAACCCGGCCACCGAGGGAAAAACCAGCATGAACATCGTCACAGAATCGACCACCACCTCAACCTCGGGGAGCGCCTCCAACCCCTTCTCCGAAAACGCCGCCGTGGCCCGCTGTTATGCGGCCGGGGTGCGTGCTCGCAGCGCGGCCCTGGCGAGCGGAATGAGCACACTCGCCGCCAATCGCGCCGCCAACGACGCCTATCGCGCGGCTATGCCTCCGCTGTCCGGCGCTGGCAACATCCGCGATTTCATCGCCTGCGTCGCCCACGGCATGCTTCTTGAGGCCATCTCGAGTTCGAATGGCGCCAGCCTCCTCGGCGCTGCCCAGGTGGCCGAAGACACCTTTCAGAAGCAGGCCGCAAAGTAAAGCTCCAGCTTGGCATAATCGTCCGTGGGGCATGCATCGGCGGTGCCCTCACCGCAGGCGGCCGCCGGCCCCACCACAGTTGGCGTGCTACCCTCACATCACCGCATGAGCCAGCCCCCCTCCGCGCCAGTTCATCAAGTCCCCGCTGACCTGCCCCGCGTCCTCGGCGTCAGCCAGGCCACGGCCATCGTTGTCGGCACCATCATCGGCAGCGGCATCTTCCTTGTGCCCAGCGAGATGATGCGGGACACCGGCTCCTCCGCGCTGGTCTATCTGGCCTGGATCATCGGCGGACTGCTCTCGCTGTTCGGCGCCATGACCTATGCCGAACTGGGCTCCATGCTGCCCTACGCCGGCGGCGAGTACGTCTACCTGCGCGGCGCCTACGGCGACACCCCCGCCTTCCTCTACATGTGGACCTGGTTTGCGGTAGCCAAGCCGGCCTCCATCGCCGCCGTGACCATCGGCCTGGCCCGCACGCTGGAGTTCTTCCCCGCGTTTCACTTTCTGACCGCGCAAGTGCCTGGAATCGGCGGCCCGCTGCCTCTGCTGTGGTCGCAGCTGTTCGCCATCGCCGTCACGTGGTTCATGACCGGGCTGAATTATCTGGGCATTAAAAAAGCGGGCGAATTTCAGCTTGTCTTCACCATTCTCAAAGGCGTTCTCATCCTGATTGTTGTAGGCCTTTGTTTCGCCTCCGCCTCCGGCACGTGGGTCAACTTCGCCACCTCGCTGCCCCACGCCACGGGCGGCTTTGGCGGCTTCATGCTGGCGCTCATCGCCACCCTGTGGGCCTACGACGGCTGGAACGACCTGACCATGGTGGCCGGCGAGGTGCGCCACCCCGAACGCAGCCTGCCCGTCGCCCTGATCGGCGGCCTGTTTATCGTCGGCGCGCTCTTCATGGCCACCAACGCCGCCATCCAATACATCCTGCCCGCCGCGCAGATTGCCGCCAGCGAGCGCCCTGCTGTGGCCGCGCTTTCCGTGGTCGCCGGCTCCGGCGGCGCGGGCTTTGTGGCCGCCGCCATGGCCCTCAGCATCTTCGTTACGCTCAATGGAACCGTGATGTCCGGCGCGCGCATTCCCTTTGCCGCCGCGCGCGACCGGCTCTTCTTCCGCCAGTTTGCCCACATCCACCCGCGCTTTCAGTCGCCCTCGACTTCGCTGGTGGTGCAGGGGCTGCTCTCCACCGTCCTGCTGCTTTTTCTGAGCCAATTTCAGCAGCACTTTGAGCTGGCCGTCTTTGCCGAATGGCTCTTCTACATGCTCACCGCCACCACGGTCTTCGTCTATCGCCGCAAGCGCCCCGACCTTGCCCGTCCCTACCGCGTGTGGGGCTACCCGCTGCTGCCCGCCCTCTTCGTCATCTGCGCCGCTGCCGTGCTGGTCTACAGCTACGCTGGCAACCTGGAGGGCTCGCTGATCGGCACCGCCCTCATCCTGCTCGGCCTGCCGGTGCTGTGGTTTGTGCGCCGGCGCTATGGGGCCTCCATTCCCGTGGAAGAAAGTCACCGCAGCTGATAAGGCTAATCCCCTGCACCCGCGCGAGAAGCGCACAGGCGCGGCTTCCCCCGTCGGCGTTCGTCTACCATCTAGGAAGCCCATGCCCGCCAAACCCAAACTCGGCCAGCATTTCCTCCACGACGCGCAGGCCATCCAGCGGATCGTGGCGGCGCTGGGGGACTGCACTGGCCGCACGGTGGTCGAGATCGGCCCCGGCAAGGGCACCATTACCCACTCCCTGGCTATCCAGGCCAGCCATGTGCTGGCCATTGAGCTGGACCCCGATCTGGCCGCCCGGCTGCGCGCGGAGTTGCCGCCGGAACGCGTGACGGTGATCGGCCAGGACGTGCTGGCCTTCGACTTTGCCGGCGCCTCAGGCGATGCCGGCGAGCGGTTGCTGGTGGTGGGCAATCTGCCCTACTACATCACCTCGCCGATTCTGCTCAAGCTGGCCGCCAGCCACGCCGCGCTGGACCGCGCTGTACTGATGATGCAGCGGGAAGTGGCCGACCGCGTCGCCGCCACGCCGGGCTGCCGCGACTACGGCCTGCTGTCTGTCACGGCTCAGCTCTACGGGCCGGTGGAGAGGCTGTTCACTCTGCCGCCCGGCGCTTTTTCTCCGCCGCCTGACGTTCACTCGACCGTCCTCCGCTGGCGGTTTGCGCCGCGCATTGCCGAGCTTCAGATCGATGAGACCAGCTTCCTCCGCTTTGTGCGCCAGGCCTTCGCGCAAAAGCGGAAGACGCTGGCCAACAACCTTCGTGCCGCTGGGTTTACTTCATCAGCCGTCGCCGCGGGGCTCTCCAGTGCGGGCGTCGAACCCCTGGCGCGCGCCGAAACCCTGGCTCTCGAATCGCTCGCCGCTCTCTGGCGCAGCCTGAAAACAGAAGAGGCTGCTCCGCCAGGCGAAGCAGCCTCCAAAGTCACGAACTCGTGATTCTAGCGGTGCGGCCCACTGCTGGGGTGTGAGCCACCGCCGCCGCTCGGGTGAGACCCGCCACCCCCGCCGCCACCGCCGCTCGGGTGCGAACCACCACCGCCACCGCTCGGGTGCGAGCCGCCACCACCGCCGGAGGGATGACTGGCCGGCGCTCCGCCACCAGAAGGCGCGTGGCTTGGCGCGGACGGGCGAGGGCTGTATCCGCCAGACGGCGCGGAAGGACGAGGAGCGTATCCGCCCGAAGGCGCAGCTGGACGAGGGCTATAGTTTTCCGGCGGCGCGGCTGGACGCGCAGGGCCCCCGGAGGGCCTGGGTGCAACCCCTTCGCCTGGACGGGCTCCGCCCCCTGTGTCCTGGCGGGGGGTATAGACGTACCGGCCCCCGCCCCCCGGCGCAGCAGGCTGCGGCCGGTTCACGCCCCCTGACGACCCACCTTCATACCGCTGCCGTGGCGCAACAGGCCTGAGCGGCTGCACCGGGTTGCCGGAAACCACCAGCGGCGCATTCCTGGGGCGCACCGGTCCTCCCGAAACTCTGTCACGCAGGCGATTGACGGTCACCACCGGATACGGCTGATGGCCGCCCCCTGCGAAAGTCGGCCTTCCGCCTCCAGGCTTTACCGGCCCTCCCCGCGGCCGGTGCGGAGGCTGATATTGGAACGGAGTCCTGCCGATGTTGTAGGCCCAGCCTCCGCCGCCCCACCAGGGCTGGCCCAGGCCTGGCGCCCATCCCCAACCAAAGCCGTCGTAGTAACTCCACATGCCCATCTGGTAGGGCATGAAACCCCATGAATAGCACGATACCCAGACATACCCAAAGCGCGGCGTCCAGACCCAGCTTCCGCAGCCATAGGGATCCCAGCCTGCGCCTCCAGCCTCATAAGGGGACCAGACATAGCCCTGTCCCGGCACGTTGTACCAGTTACCATTGCCGTCCAAGTCGCTCCAGGCAGGATTGTTGCTGTTCGGAGCGCTTGCCGTCGCCGCGGTGCGATCCGCTTCCTGAGCCGTCAGCGCCTGGTCGCGATCCGCGTTCCACGCATCCCAGGAGTTCGGCTCAATCGCCTCAGCCACAACGAATTCGCCGCCGTTGGCGCCGCTCACTCTCGCGCTTTCGCCGCCGTGCAGGTCAAGCGGCTGCATGTTGCCACCCTCAAGGTGAGCGTTGCCAGAAAACACGGCAAGTTCTCCTGGAGGGTTGTCAAGGTTGATGCGCAGGACCGTAAAGCCGCTGGCCGTGACCACGCTGTCGCCGAACCGGACCTGGATGTGGTCTGATGGCGTTTCGCCCTGGAGCTCAAAGTAGCCCAGGCCGCTATCCATCACCATCTCTGTGTCGGTCCCATCTCCCTGTTGCCGCAGCACGCTGAGCGTGAGAGAGCTGTTGGGCGAAATGCGCGCCACGCTGCCGTCTTCAAACTGGATCTCGGCCCGGCCGTCGTCGGCGGTCGCAATGCGGGTCCCTCCAAAGAGCGGCGTATTGGCCAGAGCCTGCGCGGCAAGCACCGTATTGCCCTGCGAGAGTTGCACCTGCCCATCCACGCTGCTCAGCCGCACCGCACGTGCGGCCGGCCCGCCGTCCTGGGCCACCAGGCAAGGTCCCAGCGCCACGGCTCCCGCCGCCAACAGCGCCAGCCCCCATGCGCTGATTCCTGATCGAAACCAAACCTTCCGCAAGCTTTTCATGGCGCCCCCAATCTCTTTCCGCATCTCCCCGTTCATACTCCGCGCCCAGTGGAGACCAACACTCATTGGACACCCTCGCTGCCCTGAAAGTCGCGGTAAAACGCCTTCTGGGCAGCCTTTATTTCTCTGGCCGCGCCAAAAGAATCCGGGCCCGCTTCCTCACCCGCTCCATCACTCCAGGGTCATCCGCCAATCGTTGTAGAACCCCTCGGATAGCGCAAATCTGCCGCAATCGACCATCCGCAGCGCCCTCCATGACGTACTCCATCTCGCTGTCAAGCCCGAGGGGATCGTGCAGCAGCAGCATCTCCAGGCGCGCGCCCTCAATGATGGTCGCGGCCACAGCGACCAGAGAGTCTCCCAGAGCCTGAATCTGCTTGTCGCTGGAGTAATTGAACCGGCAGCTCCCTTCGCCGTCGGGCCCACGATAGGTGATCCTCTTCCATCCCTGGAAGGCCACCTTCATGTGGCTTTCGCATCCCACATTCATGAGCCGGTTGCGATGAACGGTCTCGAAGACGCGCTCCGCAAAGAGTTCACTCAGCTGCACATCGCGGTCCACGGTGACCGGTTCCATCGCCTGCAGCGGCTGCGCCGGTGCATCGCCGCGATCGGCATGAAAGTGCCCGCTGCCGTCCGGGTAGATCACCAGCATCCAATTCGACGGGGTCAGCCCAGGATTCGAAAAATCAACTCGGACCACCGCGCCGGGTTCCCCATGCGCGAGCAGAGCCGGTACGGCCGCAACCAGCGCCAACAGTAGCGCCCTCATTGTCCAATCCCCTGCTGCAGCAGCGTCTGGGCGGTATGAATGTGGCAGATGGCGATGGCCAGAGCGTCGGCGGCGTCGGGCGGCTCTGGCAACTCTGCCAGATCCAGCAAGCGCGCCACCATGAACTGCACCTGCTCCTTCTTCGCCAGCCCATAGCCCACTACGCTCGACTTGATCTTGAGCGGCGCATACTCGGCCACGGGAAGCCCTTGCATGGCCGCCGCCAGCAGCGCCACGCCCCGCACCTGTCCGAGTTTCAACGCCGACTTGGCATTCACTGAGTAGAAGACCCCCTCGACCGCCACCACCTCGGGCTGCCAGCGCTCCAACTCGGCCGAAAGCTCACGAAAAACCTGCGCTAGCCGCTCGGGCAACGGCTTCGTCTTCGCCAGTCGGATGGCCCCCAGCGCCTTGCAGACCAGCCGCGGCTGCCGGCCGGCGTCGCAGCTCTCCACAACGCCGTAGCCGGTGGTCTCTGTCCCGCAATCGATGCCAAACACACGCATTTGCTGTCAGTTTAACGCAGCAGGCCTGCCGGCTTGAGCCTTCCCTCACACCCTGGCCCACAAAACGACAACGGCCTGGGGATCAGTTCCCAGGCCGTTGTCGGTGATCTGTTGGGATTGGACTGGGGCCTTCGCGCTTCCGCGAGTGCCAGAGCCGTGGGCGGCGAACTTCCGCCGGGACTTATCTGGGGCTGGGGCGCAAGGGCCTCAGGCCTCAGTCACCTCACGTAAGAAACAACTGCAACATTCAATCTGCATTCGCTGGATCAACCTCCTTTCCCGTGTACCGATACCCTAACCCGGGCGGCGTCGCGCGTCAAGCAAAGCGCATTTCAGCCTGAAGCCACTGCCGCGCATTCGCTGTGCGGGCATAAGATAGCTGTGAAATAAGAAACAGGCAGCAGACATTTGATGGCGCACAAGACCGCTGGACCGTTTCAGACCCATCCACGGCGAACCGCGCAGATCAATGGAGGAGGCAAAACATGGTGACTCGACGTGAATTCCTTGACACCTTCGCGGTGAGCGCGGCAGGCCTGGCCATTGGATCGAGCGCGAAGAGTTATGCGCAGATTCTCGGCTCCAATGACCGGCTCAACTTTGCCGTCATTGGCCTTCATTCGCGAGCCTATGCCCACCTTTCCGCGCTCAAGGCCAACCGGGAAAGCGCCAGGATCACGCACGTGTGCGATGTAGACAGCAACACTCTGAAAACGTTCGCGGAGGATGTGCGCCGAGAATTGGATGATGCTCCCGCCGCCGCGCGGGACTTCCGGCAGATTCTTCACGACAAGGACGTGGATGCCGTCACCATCGCCACTCCCGATCACTGGCACGCGCCCATGGCCATCCTCGCTCTGCAGGCGGGCAAGCACGTCTACGTGGAAAAGCCATGCAGCCACAATCCCGCCGAGGGAGCGCTGCTCGTGCAAGCCCAAAAGAAGTACGGCAAGCTGGTGCAGATGGGCACGCAGCAGCGGTCGTCGCCGCACACCATTGAGATCGTCGACAGAATTCACAATGGCCTGATCGGCCGCGCCTACTACGCCAAAGCCTGGTACAGCAACACAAGAAAATCGATCGGCATCGGCAAGGAAGCGCCCGTGCCGCCGCAGCTCGACTGGGATCTGTGGCAGGGACCGGCGCCGCGCACGCCTTACAAAGATAATGTGCAACCGTATAACTGGCACTGGTTCAAGATATGGGGCACCGGCGAGACTCTGAACAACGGCACGCACGAGGTGGATGTCTGCCGCTGGGCGCTCGGCGTCGACTTTCCAAACAGCATTGCGTCCTCGGGAGGAAGATACCAGTTCAAGGACGACTGGCAGTTTTATGACAACCTTGTGACCAGCTTCAACTACGACGACAAGATGATTTCGTGGGAGGGCAAATGCTGCCAGGGAATGAAGTTTTACGGCCGTGACCGCGGATCAACCATCATGGGAACCACCGGCACCGTACTCGTCGATCGCGACGGTTATGAGATCTACGATCTGCAAGGAAACAAGGCGAGCGAGTTCAAGACAGGCACTGAAACCTCGTCTTCCGATCTCACCGGCCGCGACTCCATGACGGACGCGCACTTTGCCAACTTCATCGCCGGAATTCGCAAAGGAGAAAGGCTCAATGCGCCGGTTTCCATCGGCAATGTCGCCGTCACCATGCTGCAACTATCCAACGTCGCTTGGGAAGTCAACCGGACGCTCGAACTCGACTCCGCAACCGGCAAGGTGAAGAACGATCCCGCGGCGATGAAGCTGCGGGGGCGCGCCTACGAGCCGGGCTGGGCTCCGAAGCTATAAGAGTCAGCAAACTCATCCGCGGCAGCCGGTCAAATGATGTTATGCATGGATAACTCTTATCTGGAGCACGCGAGGAGCCTCCGACTTATGAAACAAACTCTTTCACGGCGCAACTTTGTTCGGTGCGGCACGCTGCTTGCGGCCGCATCCGCTGCTTCGAGCGCGCTTCCTACATTCGCTCAGGCATCTCCGGCAGACGGAAAGCCGTCCCCGGTGCATTTGGGACTGGCCAGTTATACGTTTCGTAACTTCAGCCGTGCCCAGCTGATTCACTTCATGAAACAACTCGATGTGACTGACTTGAATGTGAAGGATATCAAGGATCATCTCCCCATGGACCCGCGGGAGGAGGCCGGGGCGCTGACGGATTATGCCGCGGCCGGCATCAAGCTTCACGCAGCCGGAGCCATTTATTTTCGAGAGGACAACGATGCGGACATTCGCGGCAAGTTCGAGTATTGCAAGCGGGCCGGCATTCCCGTCATCGTCGCGGGCGATCCAGCGCCCGAAACTCTTCCCCGCCTTGAAAGGTTCGTGAAGGAGTACGACATTCGGATTGCCATTCACAACCACGGACCGGAAGACAAGGTGTGGCCCTCCCCGCTGGATGTGTTGAAGGCGGTCAGGTACATGGACCCGCGCATGGGCTACTGCATCGATGTCGGGCACACGGCGCGCGCGGGAACCGGCGTGGTGCAGGCGATTCACGACGCAGGGCCGCGCCTGTTCAACGTCCACATGAAGGACCTGACTGACTTCCATGACAAGGAGAGCCAGGTGGCCGTAGGTGACGGCAAGATGCCTGTGCGCGCAATCTTTGAAGCTCTTCTCGCGGCCAGGTACAAAGGGTTTGTCGATCTCGAGTATGAGATTCAGGCAGACGATCCGATGCCCGGCGTCACGAAAAGCTTTGCCTTCATGCGCGGCCTCCTGGCGGGCATGGGGTACGCAGGGAGCGTTTGAATCGCGCGGCGCCATGAAATATCGGAAATAGCCGAAGCCCGAAACATCGCAGCAGCGACCCCCCCTGCCCTGCGCGCTCCGGCTTCATCCCAGGACCACCACCGGCTGAAACAGCGTTCCCGCCACCCGCTTCGCAATCCCCACAAGTTCTCGCTGCCCGGCAAAGACCTTCACCAGCGCCGCCTGCGAGAACTCCGGCAGATTGGCCTGCGCGCCATTCCGCAGCCGCCCCAGCGCCATCGCATCGCCAGTCACCGCGGGCATCTCCGGCAACAGGCTGCGCGGATGCACGCACATCGCCTCCAGCGCCTCCACGTTTCCTGTCAGCGGCTCCAGTTCCTCCAGCGCGTGCGCCTCGGCCAGCGCGAAGACCCCTGCCTGCGTGCGCCGCAAACTGCTCAGGTGCGCGCCGCAGACCAGGTCCTGTCCCAGTTCGTGGGCCACCGTGCGCACGTATCCTCCGGCGCTGACACTCATCGTGAAGCTGGCTTCAGCGCCATTCAGCCCCATAATCTCAAAAGAGAAAATGCGGATCTTCGCCCGCTTCAGCTCCACCGGCTTTCCGGCGCGGGCCAGCTTGTAGGCCGGGGTTCCGGCTATCTTTTTTGCGGAAAAAGGAGGGGGCATCTGCTCCATCTCGCCGTGGAAGCGCCTCGCCGCCGCGCGCACCTGGTCGAGCGTCAGTTCCGGCGTCGAAGGCGGCCCGGTCGGCTCGCCCTCGGCGTCATAGGTGTTGGTCGCGAAACCAAAGCGGATGGTTCCCGTGTAGCTCTTTTCCGCCGAAGAAAAATACTGCGCCAGGCGCGTGAACTTGCCCATCAGCAGCGGCAGAACCCCAGTCGCCATGGGGTCCAGCGTGCCCAGATGTCCAATGGAGCGCTCGCCTGTGATCCTGCGCAGCCGGTTCACTACGTCATGGCTGGTCAGGCCGCCCGGCTTGTCGATGACCAGAAGTCCATTCACCTAACTACTCTAGACGACCGGGGCCTGCGATCACAGTCCGCCGCAAGCCGGCTGGCGCACCAGCGTGAGGAACTCCGAGCGCGTTTCCTTCTGGCGGAAGCAGCCCACCATGGCCGAGGTCACGGTGGAGGAGTGCTGCTTCTCGATGCCGCGCATCATCATGCACAGGTGGCGGGCCTCAATCACCACGCCCACGCCCTGCGGCTCAATGGCGTGCTGGATGGCATCGGCGATCTGCCGCGTGAGCCGCTCCTGCACCTGCAGCCGCCGCGCAAACACCTCCACCAGGCGCGGAATCTTGCTCAACCCAATCACCTTGCCCTTGGGAATGTAGGCCACGTGGACCTTGCCAAAGAAGGGCAGCATGTGATGCTCGCACAGCGAGAACATCTCGATGTCCTTCACAATCACCATCTCGTCGTAGTCCACGTCAAACAGCGCCCCGCGCAGAATTTGGGTGGGGTCCTCTTCGTAACCCTTGGTGAGGAAGGCGATCGACTTCTCGATACGGCCCGGAGTCGCCAGCAGGCCGTCGCGCGCAGGGTCCTCGCCCAGGCGGCTTAGAATCTCGCGGTACATCTCCTGCGTGGTGAACTCGCTCAGACCCTCGTCCACGCCTGTCGACCGGCGAACGGACTTGCTCACTGCCATCGGCTGCGCCATTCTGCTCATCCTCCCACCCTGGGGATCAGGGGTGTTTTACTCATCTCATTCGCCGCAATACTCAAAGAAGTTATTCTCGGTCTCTTCCACCCGCACCGACTCCAGCTGACCTGCGGGCAAAGCGTCCTGCAACAATTCAAACACTGCTCTACACAGATTCTCCGTCGTCGGCACGCGATTCACAAACAGAGAATCCAGATTGAAGTTGGCATGGTCAAAGCGATCCGCGACTCTTGTTTGCACCGCTTCATCCAGCGCCGCCATGTTCACCACCATGCCTGTCTCTGCGTCCACCGGCCCGCCGGCCAACACCTCCACCACGTAGTTGTGCCCGTGGCCGTGGGGATTGTTGCACTTGCCATACACGGCCCGGTTCTCCTCCGCCGACAGCGCGTCCGCGTGCAGGCGGTGGCTCGCGCTGAGCATATACCTGCGCCCAAAATACGCCTTCATGCCTCTCCCCGGTACTCGGCAAAGATCTCCGGCGTCTCGTAGACCCGCACCCGGCTCAGCCTCGCTCCGCCTGCCGCCGCAATCGTAGGTTCCAGCCGTTTCCACGCCGCAATGGCGATGTTTTCCGTGGTCGGGATGGCCGTGGCGAACTCGGCAACCTCCAGGTTCAGGTGGCGATGGTCATAGGCTGCCAGCACCTCCCGCTCCATCACGTCCTTCAGCCATTTCAGATCGACCACAAATCCCGTCACCGGGTCGGGCTCGCCGGCCACGGTCACCTCCAGGGTGTAATTGTGCCCGTGTCCGTTACGATTCGCACAGCGCCCAAAGACCTGCTCGTTCTTCTCCGCCGCCCAGCCGTCGTTCCAGTAGTAGTGCGATGCGGAAAACGTAGCCCGCCGCGTGAGATGAATCATTCTATTGCCTCAAACAAAAAGATGCTCCAAGTGCCCGCATAGCTTCATCTTGTTCACCACAATTGCGTCCTGTCAAAATCGAGCCGCCGGCATGACCGCCTCATCGAATGCGCCTACTCCGCGTAGGTCCTGCCCTTCCAGCTTACGCGCTTCAGAATCCTGTGCTGAAACCAGCTTCGATACAGAAGCCAGACAAACAGCGGCAAGCCCAGCGGCGACAAGGCGCAGTCCACAAAGGGAAAGTTGGACTTGGCCACCCGCCCGTAGAAGCGGAAGAGATTGCGCACCCACAACAGCAACAGCACCCATCCGGCGGCCAGCCACTCCAGCGAATGCACCGCAAAGCGCGCGTTCCAAAGCTTGATCGCCAGCCACGGCAACCCCACCAGCAGGGCAATGTCCAGCGCCCGCCACAGCGCCGTCGCCAGCGCATTGCCGAAGAGCAGCGCCAGATTCTTCGTCCAGCCCTCGATCATGGCAGCCGTCGTCCGGTACATCCGCGTGGAAATCGCATCGTCCGCGTAGCGAAAGCGCAGGCCCACCTTGCGCCGCTTGGCGATGAAGGCCAGTTCGACGTCCTCCAGCACTTTGTCCGCCACGGATGCGTGACCGCCCAGGCGCCGATAGGCCTCCCGCTCCACCAGCAAAAACTGGCCGTTGGCCGCCGCAATCCGCTCGTTGGGGTCCGAGACCTTGACCGGCGGATAGGCCAGCGCCAGCTCGCAAAATACCAGCGGCATCAGAGCCCGCTGCCACAGCCCGTTCACAATCTGCCGCGGGGAGTAGCTCAGCATGCCCACCTGGTGCCGCATGGCCTCGTGCATCGCCCGGTGCAGATTGCCCGGCTCGTGCACCGTGTCCGCGTCGGTGAACAACAGCCACCGCCCGCGCGCCTTTCGCGCCGCCGTCCAGATGGCATTCGTCTTCCCCGTCCAGCCCGGCTCCAGCGTGCCGGCCTCGATCAGCGTAACCCCGGCAAAGCCGCGCGCAGTCTCCGTGGTTCGATCGCTTGAGTGGTCGTCCACCACGATCAGTTCCCAATCCCGCCCGAGCTTGAAGACCTCGTCCGATTGCGCTACCAGCGACTCCAGGCAAGCCCCCAAGCTTTCCTCCTCGTCGCGCGCCGGAACAATCACCGTCAATTCCAGCAACTCCTCCGGCTCCGGCTGGTCAAACACCGTCCGAGAGACAATCCCCGCGTGCACGGCCGGCGTTTCGCCCGGCTCGCCGGCAAGTCCCAGCACGGGCTTCCAGGCCTTCGCGCCTGCCGCTTTGCCCGGCTCCGGCTTTTCTGTCCCCATCACTGCCCTTTCGCCAAGTACCATTCGCTCCGTATTATAAGTATGTGCGGTTTCTTCGGTTCATCACACTGTTTCTGCTTCTGCCGCTGGCCCTGCTTCCTGGATGCAACCGCGGCGCGCATCCCGCTCAGATTGGCAAGCGGGCGCCCGACTTTACCGTCTCCGACGGAACTTCTTCAATTCACCTGGCCAACTACCGCGGCCGCGTAGTGCTGCTCAATTTCTGGGCCACCTGGTGCGCGCCGTGCGTCGAGGAGTTGCCCTCGCTGCTCCAGCTCCACCGCGAAGACCCGAATCTGGTCATTCTCGCCGTCAGCATCGACGAAGACCCCGATGCCTATTCGAGCTTCATTCGCAGCCGCCATGTGAACCTGATCACGGTCCGCGACCCCAGCCAGTCCGCGGCCAACCTCTTCCATACCGACATGTGGCCCGAGACCTACGTCATCGACCGCAAAGGCATCATCCGCCGCAAATTCATCGGCGCGCAGGACTGGTCCGACCCCGAAATTCGCCAGTATCTGAACGGCCTCTAGGCCGCGGTGCTTGCTATCATTCTTCTATGACCACGGTGGACATTCTTTTTCGCTACGCCGGAACCCCCTCCGATGCGATGACCTTTGCGCTGGCCAGCATTCGCGAGGTCTACGGTATCCGCCAACTCAGCTTTGACCGCGCCGCCCGCACCCTGCGCGTGGAGTACGACGCCACCCGGCTCAACGCCGCCGCCGTGGCCAAGCTGGTGCACCAGGCCGGCCTTGAGATTGACGAGGAGCTGTCGCTGATCCCCCCGCAACCCGCCCCGGAGCCGACGCCCGCTGCCTTGCCCTGAAGATTGCGCCTCCACAGAATCCCTGTTAATCTGTCTTTGGTTCCGCGTGGAACCGTGCGTGCGCCCGTAGCTCAGCTGGATAGAGCGACTGACTACGAATCAGTAGGTCGGGAGTTCGAATCTCTCCGGGCGCACCATTGCTTCTCTTCTCTGCGTTGCAACGGGCCCTCTTCCAGCAGCGGCAAAGACCGCTGCCAAAAGAGAAAGCTGTAGCGCCTCCCCCCTACGGCTTGAATTCTTTGCTCTCCGTGACCTCCACTACGGCGTGGACGGGTAAGTTGTCGCTCGATCCACCAGCCAGCACACGCACCTGCTCCTTCTCCACGCGCCAGGTGTGACTGGGCGTATCCCAATACGCAAGATCGCGCGCCTTCAACTTCAGCGTCACGTCCAGCTCCGCCCCTGCCTCGATCCTCACCCGCTTGAATCCCTTCAGTTCCATCCGCGGCCGCTCCACCGCCGAACCCAGATGTTGCACGTACATTTGCACCACCTCGTCGCTGGCCCGCGTGCCCGTGTTCTTCACCTTCACCGTCGCCTCGACACTGCCGTCCGCATCCATCTTCGGCGCGCTCAGGCTCAGGTCCTCATAGGCAAAGCTCGTGTAACTGAGCCCGTAGCCGAAGGCATACAGCGGCTTGTCCTTGCTGTACAGGTACGTGTGCCCGTCCAGCAGGTTGTAGTCCAGAATGGGCGGCAACTGCGCGTCGCCCGTGGGCCAGGTCTGGGTCAGCCGGCCGGCCGGCGAGTAACCTCCAAACAGCACGTCGGCCAGCCCGTGGCCCTCCTCCTGGCTGTTGTGCACCATGTGTACGATGGCCGGCAGGTTTTGTTCGCTCCACACAATCGCATACGGAAAGCTTGACCGCAGCACCTCAATCGTTCTGGGATTGGCCGCAAAGACCTGCTTCACCAGCGACTCCTGCTCCAGCACGATCGTCTTGCGGTCCACATCCTCTTTGCCGTTGGAGGGCGTGGGGCACTCATCCCAGCCCGCGTTGCACTCCGGGTGATTGCCCACCACCACGATCGCCACATCGGCCTTGCGCGCCAGCGCCGCAGCCTCGGCCGGGTCCGAGCCATCGGCGAACAGCACCGTCACGTCCTTTCCCGCCGCTTCGCGAATTCCATCCAGGATGCTGACCGCATACGGCGGCGTGCCGCTGTACCAGTCCAGCAGCACCTGTCCGATCCACGGCCCGATCACCGCAATCGACTTCAGCTTCGTTCGGTCCAGGGGCAGCGCGCCGCCGTCGTTCTTCAGCAGCACAATCGACTCGTCCGTCGCCAGCCGCGCCAGTTCCCTGCTCGAATCACGCTCCCACGGCGGAAGCACGCCGCCGCTCTCCCGGCCAATCTGCGCGTAGGGGTCCACTCCCGGCGGGTCAAACTCGCTCAGCCGCAGAAAAACCCGCAGCTCGTTCTTCAGCGAGGCGTCCATATCCGCCTCGGTCAGCAGGCCGTCCTTGAGCGCCTTGGACAGATCGTCCTTATAGGTGTCGAGAAAGTTGTTGACGCCCGCCTTCACCGCCGCCGCCGCGCCCTGTTCTTTGTCGGGAAAACTCTTGTGCGAGGTAATCAGCAGCCCCAGTGCGCCGCCGTCCGAGCAGATCAACCCGTCGTTGCCCCATTCCTTGATCATCACGTCTTTCAGCACAGGATGGATCAGCATCGGAATGCCATTCCAGGAGTTATAAGCGGCCATCACCGCCCGCGAGCCGCCCTGCTCAAAGCCCATGCGGAAAGGCACCGAGTAGTACTCCCGAAACTGTCGCTCATCAAAGTCCGACGACGTGTGGGTGCGGCCGTCTTCGTTCTCGTTGGCCAGGAAATGCTTCATCAGCGACGCCGCCTGCCAATGCTTCGCGTCCGGCCCCTGCAAACCCTGCACAAATGCCACGGTCATGGTGCCCACGAGGTACGGGTCCTCGCCATAGGACTCTTCCGTCCGGCCCCAGCGCGGGTCGCGGCTCAGGTCGTCATTCGGCGCGCGCACCACCACCCCGCCCCGGTCGAAGATCGGGTTCTGATAGTCGTAGCGCGCCTCGTAGCCCTCCAGCGACGCAATCTTCTTCAGCAACTCCGGGTCCCAGGTCGCGCCCAGCCCCTTTTCCTGCGGAAACGTGGTCGTCGGCAGTGGCTGCCTGCCCCGGCCGCCCCAGCCCGCCGGCCCGCCCAGCGCCAACCCGTGCAGCCCCTCCACCTGGCCGGAGAAGACAATTCCCAGCCGCGGAATCTTCGGGTGGTCCGACATCAGATCGATCTTCTCTGCAATCGTCAGCCGCCCCAGCAGGTCCGCAATCCGCTGGTCGTCGCTCAGGCTGGTATCGCGAAACGGATAATCCGCCTGCGCCGCGGCGACCCGCGCCAATCCCACCGCCAGCACCAGTCCCGCCAGCCCCGCCACCCATGCTCCAAACCGTAGCCGCATCGCCATCCCTCCCGATTGAAGAACAGCGCAGAGTATCACAGCCAAGCCGTAAATGGCCCCGAGCTAAATCGATTGATTCCGTCTTCGTGCGCACACAGAAAGGGCGAGGCGCCCGCGCGCCCCGCCCCTGTTGTCCAGACTGTTGTCCTGACTGATGCCCTGACTGCGGCAAGCCCTAATAAAGCCGGAAGTTGACCTCGATGGTAATCATCACCGGCACCGGCGATCTGCCATCCTTCATGGCCGGCTTGAACTTGTACTTGCGCACCGCTTCCAGGGCCTTCTCGTCCAGACCCATGCCCAGCGCGCGAATCACGCGCGGATTCTGCGGATTGCCCTGCGCGTCGACGATCAGCGAGATCAGGCAAACGCCCTGGTATTTCGCCCGGCGCGCCTCGTCAGAGAACTCCGCCTCCGGCTGGAAGATCGGCACCGGCGCGGAAATGCCGCCGCCCACCTGATACAGTCCGCCGCCGGTATTTCCCCCGCGTCCCGGCCCATAGCCGTTGCCGGTCCCTGAACCGATGCCGCCGTAAGCGCCCGTCCCCATGCCGGCGTTTGAGCCCTGGCCGTTGGAAGCCAGCGCAACATTGGGCGATTTGGTCACGCCGATGTTGGGCAGCGCCGGGTTGTCAGGCAACTGGATGTTCTGCTGTACGTTGATCGCCGCGGGCACCGCCAGCTTGGGATTATCCAGCACCGGCACCATGGGAGGCGTAATCGGATCCTTCATGCGCGGCGGCAGCCTGCCCTTGATGGGATCGACGATGTCGTGCGAACCGCCCCCGCCGCCCCCGCCTGCGGCAACGCCCGCCTTGGGCGCTTTCAGCTCGAAGTCGCCCACATCGATGTTGGTCGCCGTCAACGTCGGCTTGACCGTGTCCATGATTTTTTTGCCGAGGAAAAACAACGCCACCAGCAGAATCGACACGTTGACCGCGGTGGAAATTCCGATGGCCCATGGGTTGGGCTTCACCGCCATCCGGTCGGGCACCGGAATCGGCTCCGAAGTCAGCTCCAGCGGAGGCAGATGGGGGGGAAGAAAAAGTCGCGAACGCTCTCGTAGAGGCTGGTCCAAAGAGACTTTTCCTCAAACGCCCGGCCCAAAAAGGCGTCGAGTTCGTGCCCGGCCGGCAAGGCCAGGGCCGCTTCAGTCTCCGATTCCGGCTGGATGAGTAGATCGTTTGCCATATTCGCTGCCGGCCCTTTTGGCTGCGCTTGCCCCGAGGGGTGCACTTCCGCATCCAGGCCCATCACTCCATTATGCTCGACAGTGCCCACCCTTGTCTCCAATCCGCCAGACCCGGGCTTCGACTCCGTCTTCCCCAGAATCTCATATTCTTGAGAGAAGGAGATTCCCATAAACAATAGACGACCCGCTCCCGCACTTGTTACCGGAAAAATCTCCCTCCAACATTTACACTAGCAAATGAATAATTTCGCACTAGACAAGGGAGTCACGATGTCTCCAGCGCCGGAGTTGAAGGCGACCCTGACCTTGCCTCAGACGGCCTTCCCCATGAAGGCCAATCTGCCACAAAATGAACCGCTTCGGCTGGCTCGGTGGGCCTCGCTCCGGCTTTATGAGGAACTGCGCAAGGCCGGGGCAGGCCGTCCCGCCTACATCCTCCATGACGGCCCGCCCTACGCCAACGGCCCCATCCACCTGGGCCACGCGCTCAACAAAGGCCTCAAGGACTTCGTCGTCAAGTCGAAAACCATGGCCGGCTTTGACTCTCCTTACATCCCCGGCTACGACTGCCACGGCCTGCCCATCGAGATCAAGGTGGACGAGCACCTGGGCCACAAAAAGCTGGAGATGCCGGTCCCCGCCGTGCTGGAAGCCTGCCGCGCCTACGCGCAGAAGTACGTTGACCTGCAAACCTCGCAGTTTGAGCGCATTGGCTGCTTCGGCCGCTGGGACAAGCCCTACATGACCATGGCCCGCGACTACGAGGCCCGCACCCTGGAAGCTTTCTACGGCTTCCTTGAGAAGGGCTTCGTCTACCGCGGCCTCAAGCCGGTTTACTGGTGTATCCACGACCGCACCGCGCTGGCCGAGGCCGAGGTCGAGTACGAGATGCACACCAGCCCGTCGGTCTATGTGCGCTATCGGCTCACCTCGGACGCCGCGGCGCTGGACCCCGCCCTTGCCGGCCGCGACGTCTACACCATCATCTGGACCACCACCCCCTGGACCCTGCCCGCGTCCATGGCCGTCGCCTTCCACCCCGACTTTGACTACGTGGCAATTGCCGCGCCGGGCGATTCGCCGGGCCAGTCCGGCCCCGTCTACATCGTCGCCGCCGAGTTGGCCGCCCAGGTCGCCGCTGCCTGCAAGCTGGAAACAACCACGGAACTGGTCCGCCTCAAAGGCGCCAGGCTGGATCGCGCCACCTTCAAGCACCCCTTCCTCGAGCGCAGCATCCTCGGCGTGCTGGCCAACTATGTCACCGCCGACCAGGGCACCGGCGCGGTCCACACCGCGCCCTCGCACGGCGCCGACGACTTCTACACCGGCGTGCGCTACGGCCTGGACCAGACCTGCCGCGTGGACTCGGCCGGCCGCCTCCATGTGGACCCCGAAGCCTGGCCCTTCGCCGCACCGCCCGCCTTCGAGGGCCTCAAGGTCTGGGCCGCCAACCCCATCATCGTCGCCATGCTGGAAGAATCCGGCGCCCTTTTGGCCGGAGCCCCCCTCGAACATTCGTATCCGCACTGCTGGCGCTGCCATCATCCCGTCATCTTCCGCGCCACCGAGCAGTGGTTCATCGGACTTGAAACCCCGGTGAAGCGCGCCGATGGTTCCGAGACCACCTACCGCCAACTCGCCATTGAAGAGATCGACAAGGTTGTCTGGGACCCGGCCTGGGGCAAGGAGCGCATCACCAACATGATCGCCACCCGCCCCGACTGGTGCATCAGCCGCCAGCGCATCTGGGGCGTGCCCATCGCCGTCTTTCTGTGCGAGGGCTGCCAGCGGCCGATCCTCGACGCCGCGCTGAATCGCACGATCGTGGACCTGTTCGAGCGCGAAGGCGTGGAATCCTGGCACACCACCGCGATTGAAGCGCTGCTGCCCACTCGCGCTGCCTGCGCCCACTGCGGCGGCACGAAGTTCCGCAAGGAGACCGACATTCTCGATGTCTGGTTCGACTCCGGCACCAGTTGGTTCGCCGTCTGTGAGGCCGACCCCGATCTGAAATCCGCATACGCCTCCTTCCAAAAGGAGAAAACACCTCCGGTCCTGTATCTCGAGGGCGGCGACCAGCATCGCGGCTGGTTCCACTCCTCTCTGCTCACCTCGGTGGCCCTGCGCGGCGGCGCGCCCTACTCCCACGTGGCCACCGCCGGATGGACCCTCGACGAGCAGGGCCGCGCCATGTCCAAGTCGCTGGGCAACGGCGTGGACCCGGTCGACATCGCCAACCGCATGGGCGGCGAGATTGTCCGCCTGTGGGTCGCCTCGGTCGACTTCCGCGAGGACATGGCGGCCAGCGAAAACCTGATGCAGCGCTGCGCCGACCTCTATCGCAAAGTGCGCAACACCTTCCGCTTTCTGCTCGGCAACCTCAATGGTTTCGACCCCGTCCGCGATCGCGTCCCCGAGGCTGAACTGCTGCCGCTGGACCGCTACATGCTGGCCCGCACCCGCGACCTGACCGAAAAAATCCTCGCATGGTACGCGGCCTTCGAGTTCCATCGCGTCTATCAGGCCATCAACGAGTTTGCGATCGTCGACCTCAGCTCGTTCTACCTCGACGCGCTCAAAGACCGCATGTACACCTTCGCGCCCACCAGCCAGGCGCGCCGCTCCGCGCAGACCGTGCTGTGGCAGATCACCGAGACGCTGGTCCGCCTGGTCGCGCCCATCCTCAGCTTCACCGCCGACGAGGTCTGGGAGTATTTGCCCAACGTCGAAGGCCGCGCAGTGAGCGTGCATCTCGCGCAGTTCCCCAGGCCAGAAGAAGTGTTCTCCAGCGATGCAGCGGAGCTGGTCGACGAGTGGAAAAAGCTGTTCGAGATCCGAGATGCAGCGCTACGCGTGCTGGAACAAGAACGCCAGGCTAAGCGCATCGGCAAGGGCCTAGAAGCCAACGTGTTAATCGAGGCGTCGGGAGAAGCATTGTCGCTCCTCCAACGCCACTCGTCGGGCCTGAAGGAAATCCTCAATGTTTCGGCGGTGCGAGTTGAAGAGTACGAAATCAAAAGCTCCACTCTTCAGACATCCGAATCGGAAGTAATACTTCCTTCGCTGGGTGGGCACGTTGAAATCCGTGCAGTCTCCGCCAGCGGCACTAAGTGCGCCCGCTGCTGGAACTTCATGCCTGAAGTCGCCGACTACGGCATCTGGCAGAACGTCTGCACCCGCTGCCAAAGCGCGTTGACTGAAATGGGCATCGCCCCGCCGCAACCCACGCACTCCGAATCCAGCGGGGCCGCCCAGTGAGCTTCACGCCCCCACGCCGCCTGCCCTGGCTCCTCGCTATCTCGGCGCTCATCATCTTCATTGACCGCCTCACCAAAACCTGGGTCGCGCTCCATATCCCCATCGGCGGCGCCATCCCCGTGATCCCCCACGTCCTCCGCATCAGCCACTGGACCAACGAGGGCGCGGCCTTTTCGCTGTTTGCCGACTCGGCCTCGCCCGGCGTCGTCCGCTGGAGCCTCATCGGCTTCTCGTTTCTGGCCGCGCTGGTGGTCCTGATCGCGATGGTGCGCCTGGGCAGCCGCTTCAGCCTCACCACGGTTGCCCTGGCGCTCGTCTTTGCCGGCGCGCTGGGCAACGTCCACGACCGCATCGTCTACGGCTCGGTCGTCGATTTCATCGAGGTCCACATCTTCAGCTACCATTTTCCCGACTTCAACATCGCCGACAGTTCCATCGTCATCGGCGCATGCCTGCTGCTGCTCGACTCCCTGCTGCCGAAGAAGAATCCGGCGCAATGATGGTTCAACCCCGCGAGGATTGCATGAAAATTCGCTGTTCCCTTCTCTCGATGCGCACGGCCTTTGCCGCTGCTGCCGTACTTGCCTGCCTCACTTTCATCCCCTCGCGCACAGCGCAGGCTCAGCGGCTGCCCACGACGGTCCTTCCCGACCACTACACGCTCACTCTCACGCCCGACCTCAAGGCCGCGACTTTCACCGGCGTTGAATCCATCGACGTGACCGTCAAAGAGCCGGTGAGCGCAATCACGCTCAATGCCGCCGAGATTGAATTCCAGTCCGTCACCGTGACCGCGGGCGGCAAACAGCAGACGGCCGCCGTCACGCTGGACGCGCAAAAGCAGCAGGCCACTTTCACCTTCCCGGACAAGCTTCCCGCGGGCAAGGCCACCCTCGACATCCACTACACCGGCATCCTCAACAACGAATTGCGCGGCTTCTATCTCTCCAAAGGCGACCACCGCAACTACGCCGTCACGCAATTCGAGCCCACCGATGCGCGCCGCGCCTTCCCCAGCTTCGACGAGCCGGCCTTCAAGGCGACTTATTCCATCACGATTGTCGTTGACACCGGCGACACCGGCATCTCCAACGGGCCGATCGTCAACGACACGCCCGGGCCCGGCGCCGGCAAGCACACCCTCAAGTTCCTCACCACGCCCAAAATGTCCACCTACCTGGTCGCCTTCCTGGTCGGCGACTTCCAGTGCACGGCCGGCGAATCAGACGGCGTTGCCATTCGCGTCTGCGCCACGCCGGATAAGGTCGCGCTCACGCCCTACGGGCTCGACGTCGCCAAGTACGTGCTCCACTATTACGACAACTACTTCGGCATTCCCTACCCGCTCAAAAAGCTCGACCTCATCGCGTTGCCCGACTTCGAGGCCGGCGCCATGGAGAACTTCGGCGCCATCACCTACCGCGAAACCGACCTGCTCATCGATCCCAAAACCGCATCCGTCGGCGCCAAAAAGAACGTGGCCCTTGTGATCGCGCACGAGATGGCCCACCAGTGGTTCGGCGACTTGGTCACCATGCAGTGGTGGGATAACATCTGGCTCAACGAAGGCTTCGCCACCTGGATGGAAAACAAGCCCGTAGCCGCCATGCATCCTGAGTGGAACATCGACCAGGACGTGGCCAACGGCTTGGACGGCACGCTCAACCTCGACGCCCAACCCACCACCCGCGCCATCCGCGCCAGGGCCGACACGCCCGCTGAAATCAACCAGATGTTCGACGGCATCGCCTACGGCAAGGCCAGCGACGTCTTGCTCACGGTCGAGAATTACCTCGGCCCCGAAACCTTCCGCAAGGGCGTGCACAACTATCTCTCGGCCCACCTCTACTCGAACGCAACTGCGGAAGATTTCTGGAACGCGCAGACCGCCACCAGCCACAAGCCGGTGGATAAGATCATGGACTCGCTTGTGGCCCAGCCCGGCGTGCCGCTGCTCACCTTTGGCGAGCCCGCGGACGGCAAGGTTGCTGTCGAGCAGAGGCGTTTTTTTCTGAGCCCCAGCATCCAGCCCAATCCCGCGCAGAAGTGGACGCTTCCTGTTTGCTTCAAGACCAATGAGGCCGAGGATTGTGAGCTTCTCACGCCCTCCACCACCGCGCTCAAGGCGCCCGCGAGCAGCCTCTTGTTCGCCAACGCCGGCGGCAAGGGCTACTACCGCAGCGCCTATCCGCCCAGTGTTTATGCGGACCTGGTGGCGCATGTCGAAACCGGCCTCACCCCCACAGAGCGCATCAGCTTCATCGGCGACGAGTGGGCTCAGCTGCGTGCCGGCAAGGCCAGTGTCGGCGACTTTCTCAACCTCACGCAGGCTGTCAGGGCCGATCCCAACGCCCAGGTTCTGTCGAGCGCCCTCGGCGGCGTCGACGCCATTTACAGCCGCGTCGCTGCAACTCCGGAAGAGAAGGCCGAACTTGCCAGCTGGATTCGCGCCACTTTTGCCCCGGAGTACGCCAAACTCGGACCGCCCAGTGATAGCGATACGCCCGACACCAGCGAATTGCGCGCCCAGCTCTTCGGCGTCCTCGGTTACTACGGCAAAGATCCCGCGGTCCTGGCACAGGCGCACGAGATCGCCGAAAAATACCTGTCCGACCCTGCCTCCGTGGATCCCACGCTGGGCCAGACCGCCCTGGCCATCGCCGCCCGCAACGGCGATGCCGCTCTCTTCGACAAGTTGCAGAAGGTATACGAAACCTCCACCAATCCGGAGTTCCAGATCGGCGCCCTACGCCTGCTGGCCCAGTTTGAAAACCCCGCGCTCGTTGAGCGCTCCCTGGATTTTGCCGCCTCCGGCAAAGTCCGCAACCAGGACGCCGCCATCCAGTTCGCCATCGCTCTGCAGATTCCCGAATCACGCGATCTGGCCTGGCAGTACATCCAGTCCCACTGGGACAAAGTGCAGACCCAGTTGACCACCGAGATGGGCGCCGTGCTGGTGGGTTCTACCGGCAGCTTCTGCTCCGAGGCGGACCGCGACAGCGTGACGGCTTTCTTTGCCGCGCACAAAGTTCCCGCCTCTGACACTGCGCTCAAGCACGCCGTCGAGCGCATTGACGGCTGCATCGAACTGCGCACTCTGCAGGAGCCCCAGTTCAAGACCTGGCTCGCGGCCCAGCCCAAACTCTAGCTCCTGCGTCCTCAACGCACCCGCAATTCCCAGGTGTCCCAGGTCTCGCTTTCGAGGCCTGGGAACCTCCAGTTTGTGCTCGCCGCTTCAAACAAGCGCTGCGGTTCGCTACCATAGATCCATGCCTCGGTTCCCTCCCAGCCAGACCCTGCTTATCGACGCCGACGATACGCTGTGGGAAAACAACGTCTACTTCGAACGCGCCATCGCCGGCTTCATCAGTTACCTGAACCACCACCAGTACACCGCCGCCGAAGTGCGCCAGGCCCTCAACGCCGTGGAACGCGAAACCATCCTCGCCCACGGCTACGGCCTCACCAGCTTTACCCGCTCGCTGGTCACCTGCTTTGCGCGGCTCAGCCCCGCGCCGGTCACTGAAGAAAAGGCCCAGCGCATCCTGGGCTTCGCCCGCTCCATCGCCGAGCAGGAGATCGAGTTGCTTCACGGCGTGGCCGATACTCTTGCCGAGCTGGCGCTGCGCCACCGTCTCATCCTCATGACCAAGGGCGACCATGCAGAACAGGCGGACAAGCTGGGCCGCTCCGGCCTCGCTTCGCACTTCAACGCCGTCGAAATCGTCGCCGAAAAAGACCCCGCCACGTATCGCGCGGTCATCGCCCGCCATGAGCTCGCGCCCCACACCAGTTGGATGATCGGCAACAGCCCCAAAAGCGACATCAACCCTGCCCTCGCCGCCGGCCTGCACGCTGTCTTCCTCATCCACAAAGACACCTGGGTGCTGGAACACGCCGAAATCGACCCCGCCCCAGCGGGCCAGCACTTGCTCGAACTCGATTCCTTCGCCATGCTTTCCACCATCTTTTAAGGTCTGCCCGGACTGCGTACTGCGCCTTCGATCAAGCCCGCGTTTCATCTTCATGAAACCTGCGGTCCATGCCAGCTTCCATCTTGACTATGGCTTCGATCCCGTGCATCATGGGTTCCACTCAAGGCGTGGGATCGTTCCCCGGTCTGCCCGCTCTCCAATTGTCGTAGCCCCATGTCAACGCGTCCGCCGCCTTTCCAGTTGAAACGATTGGACCGCACCAGATTGGACAGCTCTGGAACTGGGCGCGCGCATCGCAGAGCCGACTCGGCTTCGGCAGCCGGGGCCGCGTCCCAATTCCCCTCAGACCGGACGAACCGCAAGTTGAATTCGATAACTCGCTCGAAAAGAGGTTGACCGAAGACATGAAGAAGAGATTGGCAATCACCGTCGCCGGGGCCGTCTCCCTCGGCAGTTATGAAGCGGGCGTTCTCTACGAAGTTCTCGACGCGCTTCATCAGCACAACACCAACCCCGCCACCGCCGAGGACGACAAGATCGAGATCGACGTTCTCACCGGCGCTTCCGCCGGAGGCATGACAGCCATCATTCTGGGGCAGAAGCTGCTGTTCAGCGCCGATGCATTTGCCGGACCCTATGACAATCCTCTCTATTACGCCTGGGTCCAAAGAATCGGTCTTCAGGGCCTGCAAAACACCCAGCCCGACGAGCCCGCGCTGCACTCCCTGTTCTCCTCCGATCTCATCCAGCAGATCTCCTACGAACTGATCAAGGCGCGTTATCAGGTGCCCAGTCCGCCGCCCGCACTCCCCCACGTCGCCGCGGCGCAAACCATCCGCCTGGGCGTGGCGCTCACCAATCTCAACGGCGTCGACTACGGCTATCCGGTCAAGCCGGACGGCAAGTTCATCTACATCCGCTACGGCGACCAGTTGACTCGCATTGCCGCTGGCGCCGCCTGCGACAACGCGGATTTCTGGGAGCCGTTGCGCCAGGCCGCCGTGGCCTGCGGAGCCTTTCCCATCGCCTTCCGCAGCCAGGACCTGGAGCGCTCTGCCCGCCTGGAGCCGCAGGACTACCCGCCCGAGAATCTTGAGCCGTGGACCAGCGATCCCCAGACCTTCACCTACTCCGACGGAGGCATTCTGCAGAACCAGCCCCTGGGCATCGCCAAGAATATGGTGGATGAGATCGACGGCCACGATAACCAGGAGACCCGCTTCTATCTCTTCGTTTCTCCCAACGCCAAGGACGCCGAGGCCAACGACAACTTCCACGAGCGCAATGCCGACTATCTGCACCTCGTTCAGCGGCTGGTCGGCGTCGTGATCGGCCAATCGGAGTTCCAGGATTGGATCACGGCCGAGGGTGTCAACCAAAAGATTCAGCTCCTCGATGAGAGAGCCGACGGCCTGAAAAAGGCAACCCTGGCCGGAGAGATCGACGTTCCCTCGTTGGCCAAAACCGCTGACTCCCTGCTGGCGCTGTTCTTCCCCCAGGGCGTGCACACCCCGCCGGGAGCAGTCGCCCCCGAAACGCTCGCCGCCGCCCAGGGGCGCATCGCCAGGCAGTACAGCGCGGAAATGGCCGCTCTTCGCGCCGCGCCCGGTCAGTCTGAAGCTTTCCGCGATGCGGTGCTCGCCTTTGAGGCCGCCGCCGGTCTGGGAGCGCGCGATCACATGGAGATCTACGGCGTTACGGCCAAGGACACCGAACTGGCCGGAGCCGGACTCAGCGCCTTTCTGGGTTTCTTCGACCAGTCCTTTCGCGATCACGACTACGACGTGGGCCGCTCGCATGCCCGCGACTTCCTCACCAATCCTGTCGTCAATGCCCAGGGAGCGCTCGGTCCCCTTCATTACGACCCGAACCTGAGCGCCATCCGTCCCATCGACCATCGTCTGGACGGCCTCAAGCTGAGCCATGCCCCCGTCGCAGACCTCAATCAGTTCAAGGAAGGAACCAAGAATCGCGTCAACCAGATGTTGAAGGAGCTGATCGGCAACTGGGCGATCCTTGCCGACCCCGTCGCCGACAGGGCCCTCAGCATGATCCTCGATCAGGTCATCGCAAAGCTCTGAGCCTCCACCGCTCCGCGCCAGGTGCCCCCACATCCCGACCCCCCACTTCTCAATCTTGAGAAGTGGGGAAGCACAAACCGGCCCCACATGCACCGGGAGCCCGCCCTCGCCGCGTATTTGCTTCAGAGCCCCGCGCGGCAGCCTCGCCGCTGCGGCCTTCTTGACGCGCCCCCCAAGCCTCTGCTCTACTGCATTCAACGTCATGCACACCACCAGGGCCAACGCGATCCCCCTTCCAGCGATGCGCGGCTGTCCGTTTATTCCCTCCATGCGAATTTGCCGCCACAACACGCGCGCGGGAACCAGAGCCTGACGAACCGGATTGAGTAGTTGAGCAACACCCAGGCCATCACCCGCAAGCGCGGCTGGTGGCTTTTGCATTGTCAGCCATTTTTCTAGTCGAGGAGAATCTCTTGGAATCCGTCACCCTCACCAGCATCCAGACGGCGCGCGCGCGCATCGGCGAGGCCATCCACATGTCGCCCTGCCATCTCTCGCACCATCTCTCCGAACTGACCGGCCTGCCCCTGCATCTGAAGCTCGAAAACCTGCAGCGCACCGGCTCCTTCAAAGAGCGCGGCGCGCTCAACAAGCTGCTCACCCTCAGCGAAACCGAGCGCAAGCGCGGAGTCATCGCGGCCAGCGCCGGCAACCACGCCCAGGGGGTCGCCTTCCACGCCGCCGCCCGCGGCATCCGCGCTCAGATCGTCATGCCCCTGGCCACCCCACTGGTCAAGGTGGCGGCCACGCGCGGCTACGGGGCTGAAGTCATCCTCCACGGCGCCAGCTACGACGAGGCCTGTGACGAAGCCCTGCGCCGCCGCGTCGAGGAGGGCCGAACCTTCATCCATCCCTTCGACGACCCCGAGGTCATCGCCGGCCAGGGCACCATCGGCCTCGAACTGCTCGACCAGGTGCCCGACATCGAAGCCGTCGTCGTCCCCATCGGCGGCGGCGGGCTCATCGGCGGCGTCGCCTGCGCCCTCAAGGAAACCAATCCGAAGATTCGCGTTATCGGCGTCGAGCCGGAGAAGCTGCCCTCGATGCTGCGCGCCCGCGAGGCCGGCCATCCGGTCACCATCGCCGCCGAGGCCACCATAGCCGATGGCATCGCCGTGCGCCGCGCCGGCGACCTCACCCTGCCATTAGTACTCCGCTACGTAGACGAAATCGTCACCGTCGACGACGAAGAGATCGCCAGCGCCATCCTCATGCTGCTGGAGCAGGAAAAGACCCTGGCCGAGGGCGCCGGCGCCGCCGCACTTGCCGCTGTTGTCCAGTCCAGGACCAACCTGCGCCATCGCCGCACCGTGGTGCTGGTCTGCGGCGGCAACATCGACGTCACGCTGCTGGCCAAAATCATCGAGCGCGGCCTGGTCAAGGACGGCCGCCTGCTGCGCGTCCGCGTCTACCTCCAGGACCGCCCCGGCGCACTGCTGGCCCTCACCCAGATTCTGGCCCGTGAGCGCGCCAACATCACTGAAACCGTCCACAATCGCGCCTACTACGGCGTCAGCCTGGGAGAAACCGTGATCGATGTCACGCTCGAAACCCGCGGCGCCACCCACATCACCGCCATCAGCCACGCCCTGCGCGAAGCCGGCTTTCGCTTCGAGCGCATCCAGTAGGAACGGCAGGTTGAAAACCAAGAATCACTGTGATTGAGCCTTGCGGGCGAAAGCCAGTGCGGCTCCCCACAACAAGACAAGCGCGGCGCTCCACCAGACTGGCGCATGGGCATACAGGGCAAACAGCAGCACCGGACCCGATCCTAGCGCCAGCAGCCAGGCCCGCCCCCAGCGACGCCAGCGGAGCACGAACCAGAATGCAGCCGCGCACTCTGCCATGGCCAGGAGCCAGGCCGCAATCTCCACCGCCTGCGCAGCGAGCGACTCAGCGGGGCGGCCTTCCACACGGTCCTTTATCCCTTGCAGAATCTTGGGCACGGCCACATGATCGGCGAACTCGGTAAACAGGTACAGCGCCAGCTGTTGCTGGTTCGTCCAGTGGTAGTGCAAACGAATGCGGCTGACCAGGCGCGTATGGCGCGCATCCAGCGGATAGAGCGCCCAGGTGAACACTCCATCCGGCGGGTTCCCTTCCGCCCTCCAGATGAGGTAGCTGCCTGGTTGGATTTCTCCAAAGACCATATGGGCAACCGAGCTGATGGGAAGCGTCTCGCCGGTCTGCGGATGCTGCAACCGGGGGAGAATCGATGCGGCGCTGCGAAGTCCCGTTGTGCTGCCGAGATTCTCGATCAGGTCGTAGCCGTAGAAGCCGGCCCGGTCATACCCCATCTGTGCCAGCCAGGGCCAGATATCGTCCGGCCTACCAGTAATCGTGATGGCCCGCGTCGCGTAGAATGTCGGGTGGCGCACCAGGCCGTCTCCGGGCATGGCACGAGCTACTTCCGCCGCCGTCGCACCCCAGCGCAGTTGCTGGGGACGAACGCCGAGAAAGTAGATGGCGGCAAACAGCCCCGCCAATGCAAGCAAGGCAAGCAGCCGCTCCGCCGCCATGCGGACGAGAGCCAGGATTCCATTCTTCATGATGGCCGGAATTCTAGCATCGGCATGTCAACTGTCAGTGTGATGACCATCCACTTTCCTTCGCGGGAGCCCCATGTACACGCCCAATTTCAATCAGGTCACCGATCGCAGCATTCTCATCGAAGCCATGCGCGCCTACTCCTTCGCTATCCTGTTCAGCGCGCAATCAGGCCCCGAGCCCGCGTCGTCTCCCGTGGCCACGCATCTCCCGCTGGTCGTCCAGGACGAGGGCGAGCACGGCACGCTCGAAGGCCACTTCGCCCGCGCCAATCGCCACTGGCAATCGCTCGCCGGCCGGGAAACACTGATCGTCTTCCCCGGCCCGCACAGCTATGTCTCGCCCGCCCTCTACACCGACCCCCTCTCCGTTCCCACCTGGAACTACATCGCCATCCACGCCTACGGCACAGTGCAACTGGTCGAAGACGAACCCGGCAAGGACGCGCTGCTGAGTAGGCTGATTGCGCAGCATGAACCGGCCTATGCCGAGCACTGGCGCGGGCTGCCCGAGGGCTTCCGCCGCACCATGCTGGCCGGCATCGTCGGCTTCCGCATCCCCATCGCGCGGATTGAAGGCAAGTTCAAAATCAGCCAGAACCGCGCGCCGCAGGAACGCGGCAACGTCCACGCCGCCCACGCCGCCGGAACCCCCGACCAGCAAGCACTGGCCGCCTGGATGTCGCGGCTCGGCATTGGGCAGACCCCCTGAAACAGCGGCAGACAAGGTTCTGCGCGCGCCGCCACGCGAAGCCCGACGCGCTCCCTTCCCGCGATACCTGCCCGCTCAACCTTTGATATACTCAAAAGGTTCACCCCGTGCGGAGGTGGCGAAATTGGCAGACGCACTAGCTTGAGGTGCTAGCGCCGCAAGGCATAGGGGTTCAAGTCCCCTCCTCCGCACCAAAGATCTTCCTGTCCGGGCCAACCTGGACATGGCCCGGAAAGCAGATTACGCAATGCAGATTTTCTTCTACGTCGTCATCGTCGTGCACGTCATCGTCAGCCTGTTCCTCATCGGTGTCGTCCTGCTGCAGCAGGGCCGCTCGGCGGATCTGGCAGGCGCTTTCGGCGGCCAGGGCTCGCAGACCGCCTTCGGCCCCCGCGCGGCGGCCAACGTGCTCACCCGGCTCACCACCTGGTCGGCGATCCTCTTCATGTGCACCTCGCTCACGCTCACCATCCTCTACGAGCGCTCCGTCCACGGCAGCTCCGTGCTGGACAACACAGCGCCCATCTCGGCCCCGGCAAAGTCCGGCAAATAGCCCGCGCCGGGCCATTCAGGCTGCGTGAAGTGCATATCCATACCAAGGAAAGGCAGGCCCTGCGCGGTCTGCCTTTTCTCATTCCAGCGCTGATGCCCAGTTCGCCCGCTCTAAACCTCGCTCTAAAATAGACCCATGATCCTTGAGACCTTTCCCGTAGGCCCGCTGCAATGCAACTGCACCATCCTTGGCGACGAGACGACCGGCGAAGCGATCGTCATCGATCCCGGCGACGAGGTCGGCCGCATCCATCGCCGTCTCGCCGAGCTCGGCCTCAAGCTCAAACAGATCCTCGTCACCCACGCCCACATCGACCACGTCGGCGGCGCTCTCCGCCTGAAGCGCTTCACCGGCGCCCCCATCCTGCTCAACGAAAACGACCTGCCCTTGCTCAAAATGATGGCGGCGCAGGCCGCATGGCTCGGCATCGAACCCCCTGAGACCGCCCCGCCCGACGAGAACCTCGTCGAAGGTCAGCGCGTCGGCCTCCCCAACTACCCCGCCCAGGTCCTCTACACCCCCGGCCACACCCAGGGTTCGGTCAGCCTTCATTTTGCCCCGCTCAAGATGGTCATCGCCGGCGACACGCTCTTTGCCGGCAGCATCGGCCGCACCGATCTGCCCGGCGGCAACTTCAGCCAGATCATCGATTCGATTGAATCCCGCCTGCTGCCCCTGCCCGATGAGACAAAGGTCATTTCCGGCCACGGCCCCGCCACCACCATCGGCAAAGAGCGCCGTCTGAACCCCTTTCTGCGCCCGCAGTAAGGAATGGAGAGCGCGGCATATATCTACTGTATGATGAGCACGTTGCGAACTTTATATAAAGTTACACATCATGCTAAAACCTGCCCCTGTTACCACCTTGATGCGTTCCCAGAAACGTAACAAGAGTGGCTACTCCGGTGCTGAAGTCGCGCGCCGAACCCAGCAGGCTGACCACCAGCCACCCCGACGCCTCCATCCCGAAGAAGTAGCCCGGATGCACCCAGACCCCGCGCTCTAGCAAGTCGAGCACCGTCTGCTCGTCCGGCTGCAGGGCTGGAATCCGCAGCACCGCGTACCAGCCGCCTTCCACCTCGAGCCGCCGAATCGCCTCCTGCCCGCCAAGCTGGCGGTCCAACTCGGCCAGGTTGGCTGCCACCCGCTCCCGGATCTGCCGCTGGATCGCTTCCCGCCCCTCCAGCCACCTGGGCAGCGCACCCTGCACCGGCGCGTTCATGGAGAGGAAGGTATCGGCAATCACCTCCAGCCGATCCAGCGCCTCGCTTCGCGCTGGCCCGGTCGCCACAACCCACGCCACCTTCATCTGCGGCAGCCCGGCGATCTTGCTCAGCCCGCTCACTACGAAGACCGGCACACCCTCCAGCCCCGCCGCAAAACTCCGCCCTCCGTCGCCAAACCCGTAGTCCAGAAACACCTCATCCACGATGAGCGAGAGCCCGTGCTGGCGGCAAAGCCGCCCCAGCTCCTCCGCCTCCCACGGTTTGGTGAAGTGCCCTGTCGGATTGTTGGGGTGAACCAGCACAATGGCTCGCGACTCAGGGGTGATGGCCCTGCGAACCCCTTCCGGATCGATCTGCCATCCATAGTCATAGATCAGCGGCGCGGGCTTAAGCACCACGTCATCCAGTCCCGCCAGGAAATCAAACAGCGGATAGCCCGGCTGCGGAACCAGAATCTCGCTGCCCGTGTCGCACAGCAGCCGGAACAGGAAGCTGTAGGCCTCGCTGGTGCTGGTCGTCAGCACAATCTGTTCGGGCGCAACCGTCACCCCGTGCCCGGCATAGTACGCACACACCGCCTCGCGCGCGCACAGCAATCCCCGCGGCTGCGGATCGTAATCGAGCGCCCGCTCATCGGCCAGCGCCGCCAGCAGCCCCTCTTCATACACAAATCCGCAGCGCGTCGGATTCGAGGCGGTCAGGTCGGCAACCGCGAGGCCCGCCTGCACACGCCGCCGATAGGCCCGCGCCAGCTCGCTCTCCTCCGTGTTCCAATCCGTTCTCCGCGAAAAGCGCATTACGCCTGCCTGCCTCGAACCTGAATCCCTTCGCACATTCACCGCCGCTCAAGCTACCCGACCACAAGGTGCCCATCCACAACCATCGTGCACAATAAGAGCTGGCGTCCTTTCCACCATACACGGGCGTTCCCTGGGAGGCACATTGGCTCTGCGCGCGGTGATCTTCGACTACGGAATGGTGCTGACCGGCTCCCCCGACCCCCCGGCGCACGCCGCCCTGCTGCGCATCACCGGGCTGCCGCGGGACCGTTTCGAGCCGCTCTACTGGGCCGACCGCCATGCCTACGACGAAGGCAAGCTCACCGGCATCACCTTCTGGGAGAAGTTTCTCTCTGACGCCGGTCTCCATCTCGGCCCGTCTGCCGTCGAAGAGCTGAACCGCTGGGACGCGCGCATGTGGACCACGCAGAATACCGCCATGCTCGCCTGGCAGATGCAACTCAAGCAGCACGGCCTGCTCACCGCAATCCTGTCCAACATGGGCGACTCCGTGCTCGAAAGCATCCAGCGCGAGTTCGACTGGCTCGGCCGCTTTGACGTGCTGGTATGGAGCTACCAGCTCCACATGGCCAAGCCCGACCCCGCCATCTATCACTACACCCTTCAGCGCCTCGGCACGCGCCCCGATGAGGCCCTCTTCATCGACGACAAACAGATCAACGTCGAGGCCGCGCGCGACCTGGGCATGCCGGCGCTTCTGTTCTCGACCGTCGAGCAGTTGCGCGCCGACCTTGTCGCGGCAGGGCTCGACAAGGCACTCCCGCTGCCCGCCTGAAGGCGGCTTCCCGTCTCTGACCATCCCCCTCCCCGCGCGCCCGGCAGCCGAACCATCGCCGCATGCAGTACACTTGTTTGCCGGCGGCATCTGCGGGCCAGCTCAAACGTTTATCTGGCTGCCGCAACCTGAAAAATTCAGCGGGATGGCTGCGTCCCGCCGTGAGGCTGACCCGTCCAGAACAGCAGTAGGGGGCACCAGTGAAATCCATGCAAAACTCAAAAAAACTGCGCGCGGCCTATCGGCCCGTGTTCGTGGCGGCGGCTCTGCTGCTGGGCGCAACCTTGGCGCTGGCACAGACCGTGCCGGTCGTCACAGGCGACGCCCGCGTCGACAAACTTCTCAGCCAG
Organism: uncultured Acidobacteriaceae bacterium; assembly: GCA_963716385.1. Classification (GTDB taxonomy): domain Bacteria; phylum Acidobacteriota; class Terriglobia; order Terriglobales; family Acidobacteriaceae; genus Telmatobacter. The sequence continues at coordinate 2,200,910 of OY970305.1, read as the reverse complement.
ATGACGCTTCAGGAAAAGCTCACGCTGATCCATGGCACTCAGGAAGGCCCGACGGTCTACCAGGGCCAGGCCGGCTATCTCGCCGGAGTCCCGCGCCTCGGCATTCCGGGGCTGCGCTTTGCCGATGGGCCGCCGGGCGTGCTCACGCGCCATCCCTCGCCAGGTGAAACCGCCACCATGGGCGTCGCCGCCACCTTCAGCCTGAAAGACGCCGAGTGGAACGGCGTGGTGATCGGACGCGAAGATCGCGCCCTCGGCATCGACGTTTCCCTGCAGCCCTTCGTCAACATCGATCGCGACCTCGAGTTCGGCCGCGGCTACAACACCTTCGGCGAAGATCCCTTCCTCACCAGCCAGATCGGCGCGGCCGAGATCAAGGGCATCCAGTCGCAGCACGTGATGGCCCAGGTCAAGCATTACGTGGCCTACGACTCCAACAGCGGCAACATCTTCGTGGACGACCAGACCCTCCACGAGGTCTACGTGGCCCCGTTCGATGCCGCGGTCAAGGCCGGCGTCTCCTCCATCATGTGCTCCTACAACCGCGTCAACGGCACGTTTGCCTGCGGCAACGAATCCACGCTCACTAAAATCCTGCGCGATGAGATCGGCTTCAAGGGCTTCGTCACCTCCGACTGGGGCGCTGTCCACGCCGTCAACTTCCTCAATGCCGGCCTGGACATGGAGATGCCGGGCGAACCCAAGGCCGGCGCAGCCTTCTCCATTCCTTCCTTTTTTGATTCATTGCCCGTACCTCCCCCGCCGCCGGCCCGTCCTGCCGCGGCCATGGCCGACATGATGGCCATGTTTGGCGGCCACATCCCCGAAGAGCCGGCCCCGGAGCGCGGCGGCATGGGCGACTTCGGCGTCAAGCTCCATCCTGAAAAAATGCCTGAAGCCCTCAAGAACGGCGCGGTGAACGAGGCCGCCGTCACCCGCGCCGCAGGCCGCGTGCTTTATGAGATCGTCCACTTCGGCTACATGGACGGCGAGCAGAAGCACGAAGTCACCGCGCAGGACATCGACGCCAACGCAAAGATCATTGAGAAGACCGGCGAAGATGCCGCCGTGCTCCTGAAGAACGAGGACAGCGCCCTGCCCCTCAAGGCAGCCGATCTAGATTCTGTCGTTCTCATCGGCCCCACCGCCGGCCAGGTGGATTCGATCGGCATCAACGGCGAGCGTTCTGTTGGGTTGCCGTGGCGCGAAGTCGGCCCACTGGCCGCCATGAAGCAGATCTCCGGCAACGCGAACATCCAGTTCGCCGTCAACGACGACATGACCGGCACCACTGTGCCCGCCGGGGCGCTGAGCCATGATGGCAAGCCTGGTCTTGAACGCACCGGCTCGGGCGCGCCGCAAACCGACGCCGAACTCAACTTCACCGGCGACCATGCCCTCGCGCCCAACTCCGTCATCACCTGGAAGGGCTCGCTCACCGTGCCCCACGCCGGCGAATATTGGATCTATCTCCAGGCTCTCGGCACCAACGCCAACATCGCCATCGACGGCAAACCCCTGGCTCGCACCGGAGCCTTTCAGGGCGGCGTCCATGGCGACATCCTCCAGGCCAACCAGGACAACGTCGTCCCCACCCCTGATGGACTCGACAACGTGCGCCGCGCAGTTGAGTTGACCGCCGGTGCGCACGAAATCGAAATCAAGACCAGCCCCGACACCTCCAACGCGCCCGTCCAGGTGCGCCTCAACTGGTACACGCCCGAGCAGCGCACGGCCGACCACGAAGCCGCCATCGCCGCCGCCAAAAGCGCCAAGGTCGCGGTCGTCTTTCTCTGGACGCGCCTCGAGCCGGTCTTCGGCCTACCCGGCGACCAGAACCAACTCGTCGACGAAATCGCCGCCGTCAACCCCAACACCATCGTGGTGCTCAACACCAGCCAGCCCGTGGCTCTGCCATGGGTCAACAAAGTGAAGGCGGTTCTTGAAATGTGGTGGCCGGGCGACGAGGGCGGCTGGTCCACGGCCAACCTGCTGCTGGGCAAGTCCAGCCCCGCCGGCCGCCTGCCCGTCACCTGGGGCAAGAGCCTCGCCGACTATCCCGCCACCGATCCCAAACACCCCGAGCGTTCCTTCAAGGGCGTCGACGGCAAGACCACCTACAGCGAAGGCGTCAACGTGGGCTACCGCTGGTTCGACAAGGAAAATATTGCACCGCTTTTCCCGTTCGGCCACGGCCTCAGCTACACCACCTTCGATTACTCCAACCTCATCATCGAAAGAGCCCCTGACGGCGGCCTCTACGCGCAGGTCAGCATCAAGAACGCCGGCAGCGTTGCGGGCGACGAAGTTCCACAGGTCTACCTCGGCGCACCCGGTGAGATTCCCGCCGGAGTGCAGTTCCCTGTGCGTGCCCTGGTCGCCTTCGACCGCATCCATCTTGATCCGGGCCAGACCAAAACGATCACCATGCACGTTCCGCTGCGCCAGCTGCAGTATTGGTCCACGGCGGAAACCAAATGGGTGACTGCCACCGGCAAACGCACCCTCAGCGTAGGCGCATCCTCCCGCGACCTTCGCCTCAACCAGACAATCAACTGAAATACCTGCACCAAGACAACAATGCCGGAGCGAAAGCTCCGGCATTGCTGTTTCACGACCCTCCGAAGATCGCTATGACGCCATCCCCAGCCCCACCAGGTTGGCCGCCACAATAATGATCACGATCCCTGCCCAAAGCAGTTGCAGCGTTCGCCCCCGCACGCCCTTCCACTCGCCCAGCGCCAGCCCCACCAGTCCGCCGCACAGCACATAGATGCTCATGTGCAGCATCCAGTTCACATACGACATGTTCTGCGGAATGTTCGCCGCGCCCCACGCGTAGAAGAAGAACTGCAGGTACCACATGATCCCGCCCGTCGACGCCAGCAGCGCATTCTTCCTGAGCGTCGCGCCCTCCTGCGCCAGATCGGCTCTCAGGCTCAGCCGCTCCAGCGTTCCCAGCCGGATAAAGCAATACGCCAGGTTCACCACCGCCCCGCCGCCCATGATGATCACGTAGCTCGGCAGCGCCGCATACAGCGGATTCACACCCAGATGCAGCGCCGCATCCTGCATCGGCTTCGCCGCATCAATCGCGAACGACATCCCCGACGAAAAAATCCCGCACAGCACCGCCAGCAGCAGCCCCAGCCCCACGTTGAACTCTTCCAGATGCCCTTTCAGCTGCACTTCCTTCCGATGTCCAGCCCAGCTCACCACCGCCACGCCCACCAGCGCCACCAGCACGCCCGCCAGCGTCAGCAGGCCGCCCCTGGTGGTGAACAGCATCGCTCCCTGCCCGTGCATCAGCGGCGGCACCAGCGTGCCCACGATCAGCGTCACGCCGATGGCCACACCGATGCCCAGCGACATGCCAAGATGGCGCATCGTCAGGCCGTAACTCACGTTGCCCACGCCCCACATGGCCCCAAACAAGGCCACTTTCAACAGCAGGTGCGGGCCCATCGATGCATAGAAGCCGCGAAAATCAGGAAGCAGGACGAGGCTCACGCAGATCGGAAGCAGAATCCACGAGAAGACGCCGGCCACGGCCCACGTCGTCTCCCACGACCACTTCTTCACCTTCTCAATGGGCGCATAAAATGACGCCGCCATTCCCGCCCCAATCACGTGCCATCCGATCCCTGCGATGATTGACATGGTTCCTTCTCCTCGTCTCCCGATCCCGCGCACACACTCCGCGCAGGCCTTGCGAAATCCGGCCGTCCCGATGTACTTTCTCTAATTCCCGATATCGTCCAGCTACCTCAGATCGACTGAGAGCGCGTAGCTCCCGGCCGGCAACTCAAACCCACCGTGCGCCGACTTGGCCAGCTTGCTCTGCGCCAGCGGCACACCCTCCAGCGTGTACTTCGCCGCCGCCGCCTCATCCACCGCGAGCCACCCCGTCGCATTCGCAGGAATCGTCACGCTCCACGCGGCCGCTGTTCCCTTCACCGTCCAGTCCGACCGAATCACGCCGTACGCCGAGGGATAGTTGAACTCCACGCTGCCCAGCCGCGCATCAAACACCGGGTGCAGCACCACGGTGTGAAAGCCCGCGTCCAGCGGCGTCGTATCCACGCCCGCGGCATAACGATATATCCAGTCCCCGACCGCGCCATACGCATAGTGGTTATAGGAGTTCATGCTCGGGTCGTCCTTCATCTGGTCGCCGTTCCACCGCTCCCACGTCGTGGTCGCCCCGTGCTCCACCAGGTATCCCCACGAGGGATACGCAGTGTTCATCAGCAGGTGGTAGGCAAGGCTCGCATGGCCCGTCTTGGTCAACTCCTCCAGCAGATACGGCGTGCCCAGGAAGCCCGTCGCCAGCAGTCCGTGGTTGGCTTCGATCTTGTCCGCCAGCTTCTGCGCCGCGGCCGCGCGCAGATTTTCCGGCACCAGATTCATGTGCAGCGCCAGCACGTAACCAGTCTGCGTGTCGCCGCCCTTGCTCTTGGCATTGGGGTTGTTGATGTCTCCAAACGGCGAGGGGCTGTTGTCCGCGCCGGCCACAAACCCGTCCTCGTGCACGAACTGCTTCTCGAACGCGCCGCGAATCTTCTCGAACCGTTGCGCGTATTTCTCTTCGTCCGCCGTGCGGCCCAGCGCATGCGCCATCTCGCGCATCAGCGTCACGTCATAGGCCCAATAAGCGGTCGCCACCAGCACCTGGTCCGTGCGGCCCTCGGGCGAAAGCCAGTCTCCAAACGGAATCCCCGAGCCGGTCTTCCACAGCCCCTCCGGATTGGCCGCCTGGATGGCGTCGAGATACTTCTCCATCGCCGCCCAGTTCTGCTCAATCACGCTCGTGTCGCCGGTCTGCAGCCACGAAGTCCATGGAATAATCACGCCCGCGTCGCTCCACCCCGCGCCCGCGCCCGAGTTTTCCTGTGCCGTTCCCGGCGCATAGATCCCATAAAACGGCGTCCCTGCCTGCGTGCCGCGCATGTCGCCGGCAAATTTGCGCGAGAACGCCGCCAGATTCATGTTGTAGCTGGCCGTGCGCCAGAAAACCTGCGCGTCCGCCATCCAGCCCAGCCGCTCGTCGCGCTGCGGGCAATCCGTGGGCACGCTCATGAAGTTGGAGCGCTGGCCCCAGAGAATGTTGCTCCACAGCTTGTCGATCATTTCGTTGCCGGTCTTCAGCTGCGCGGCAAACGGCGCGTCGGTGTGAAACACCAGAGCCGTCACCGCGTCCTTGCCCGGCGCCGTCGGCAGCCCCGTCACCTCCGCGTAACGGAAGCCATGATACGTAAATTGCGGCGTGAACTCTTCCGTGCCCTTGCCATCGAGAATAAAGTGGTCCGTCGCCTTGGCCGTGCGTAGATTGTCGGTGTAGAGCGTTCCGTCCGCGTTCACAATCTCCGCAAATCGAAGCCGCACATCGGTGCCCGCCGGCCCCGCCACGCGCACCCGCTCCACGCCCGCCAGATTCTGCCCAAAGTCGTACACATAGACACCCGGCTTTGGTTCCGTCAGCGATACTGCCGCCACCGTCCGCTCCACGCGAATCGGCGAATAATTCTCCGCCTCAATCGTCGTCGGCTTGGGATCAATCGCCAGCGCGCTCTTCCATCCTCGCGCTGAAAACACCGCCGTATCCCATCCCGGCTGCGCAAGCCGCGCGTCCTGGCTCTCGCCGTCATAAATCTCGGAGTGCAAAATGTTCGAAGTGCTCGCCTGCCAACTTGCGTTGGTCGTCACCCACTCCACGCTTCCGTCCGTGTGCTCAATGCGCAACTGCGCGCGCAGCGCCGGCGGAGTGTCGCCGTAGTTGTTCGGCTGCTGAAACCATTCCAGCGGCGTTTCATACCACCCCGGAGCCAGCACGGCCCCCAGCGCATTCTTGCCGCTCGCCAACAGCGCGGTCACGTCATACGTCTGATACATCAGCCGCTCGCGATAATCGGTCCATCCCGGAGCAAGAACATCGTCGCCCACCCGCTTGCCGTTCAAAAACATCTCGTACGCGCCCAGCGCCGTGGCGTAGAGCCGCGCCGACTTCACCGGTGCGCTCACCTCAAATGTGTCCCGCAGCGCCTTCACGCTGTCCGGCAGCCACGGATTCCCCAACTGCGCCATATCCTGCTTGGTCGCGTCCCGGCTTCCGTACTTCCTCCACACCTCGGCCTGCTTCCAAGCGGCGTCGTCAAAGCCCGCCTTCTGCCAACCCTCCGGCGCATGCACCGCCACCTTCCACGTTGTGTCGCTCGCAAAGGCTTCCGTCGTTCCGTTGGCGTATTCCACCACCAGCGTGGCCATCATCGGCGGCGCGTCCTCCGTCGCCATGCCGTTGGGATTCACCACGTAATGCAGCGCCTCCACGGCCACCGTGTTCGCGCCTTCCTTCATCGCGCCCGTCACATCCGCGCGCACAAACTTCTTCCACGGCATCTGCTTATACGGCGGAAGCGGATCTTCCTTCATCACCTCGCCGCCGTTCACCCACGCCGCAACCGTGTCCTGCCCTGTGGCGTAGAGCGCAGCCCGCTTCACCGCTTTCTCCAGCGTCACCGTCGCGCGATAGGCAAACCGCTGCTGCTCGCCCTTCTCCGCGGCCAGCGCCTTCGCATCCGGGCTTGCAATCCACTCGGCCGGCGCGTGCCGCACCGCAGCCTCTTCCGCCGTCTCGTAGCCGATCCAACCCGCCCGCCACGCATCCTGCCTCAGCAGGCCCGTCTCCCACCACCCGTCCTCGCTCGCCGGATACAGCTTGCCCGCCGCGCCCCACACCTTCGCCCGCCAGAAGTAGCGAGTGCTCGGCGCAAGCGCCGGCCCGGCGTAGCGCACGTTCAGCGATTGCGCCGAAGCGACCCGTCCGCTGTCCCACACATCCGCCTTGCCTTCACGCAGCAACTCCGCCCGCGAGGCTACCATCACCTCATACGCCGTCTGCCTCGCTCCTCGCGCCCCATCCTGCAACTGCCACGAGAAACGCGGCGCCGCATCGTCAATCCCCAGCGGCGTCTTCAGATTGTCCACGCGCAATTCCACCGGCCCATCCGCTGCCCGGGCCTGCACCACGACCAGCGGGAGCGCCGCCGCCAACACCAACCCCCACGCAACTTTTCGCCCACTCCGCTTCATTGCCGCCTCCTGCTGTCTCGCCTATCGAACCTGTCGATTCTGCCGCTCTATTCTGCCGTACGGAATCTCTCCCTGGCCATGCTCGCCAAAACTGAGAGCCATCTCCTGCCGCGCTGCCCGCAGAAACAGCGACGTACCGCGCTGGGCTGTCTCTCTACCCGCTTTTCCCAAATGAAAAAGTTTCCGCATAGAACCTTAAGCAAGCCGCCACTGCTTTGTCAAAGCCAATTCCACGCCCTGAGCCGCGGCCCCATCCGACGCGCACAATTCCGCCGCTCATTCAGCCGTTACACTCTCTCCATGGCCCTCCGCCTTTTCGCCGCCACCACCAGCCAGGGCAAGCTGCGCGACTTCCGCACCGCCGCTGAAACCCACTCGCTGACCATCGATCCCCTGCCCGGCCTTGCCGAAATCGCCGCCCCTGAAGAAAACGGCTCAACCTTCGCCGACAACGCCACGCTCAAGGCCGTCTACTACTCCCGCTTCGCCCCCGGCGAACTGGTTCTGGCCGACGACTCGGGACTCGAAGTGGATGCTCTCGGCGGCGAGCCCGGCGTGCGCTCTGCCCGCTTTGCCGCCGACTCCGGCCTGCGCGACTCGCCCGACGCCAACGACAACACCGACGTCTGGAATAATATGGTGCTTCTCCAGCGGCTGGCCGGCATTCCCGCGCCCCGCCGAACCGCCCGTTATCGCTGCGTCCTGGTCGCCGCCCGCGACGGCGTAGCCCTCCACACCGCCGAGGGCACGGTCGAGGGCCTTATCCTGGAAGCCCCCCGCGGCACTGGAGGCTTTGGCTACGATCCGCTCTTTTACCTGCCTGAGCTCGACCGCACCATGGCCGAACTCGACCTCGCCACCAAGCACACCCTCAGCCATCGCGGGCGCGCGTTTGCCGCCCTTTTGCCCCTCTTAAACCTCTGACGGTTCAACGGATATTGACCGCGTCGCAAATTTACCCCCCGCCGCCTTGACGGTCTCAATGGCGCAATCCAATAATGCAGAAAGCACAATTCTGAAATTCTTCTTCGCTCAACGCGAAAGAGCTTCGATCCACAGCCTCTAGGAGCCGCGACTCGCATGGCAACTGCTCAAAATCCTTCCGCGCCCACATTGCGTCCGGGCGTCCAGCCACTGCGCGCTGGCCAGGGATCTTCCTTCCTCTGGCACAAGCTGCATTCGCTGCTCGGCATCATCCCCCTCGGCGCCTTCCTGCTCGAGCACCTGCTCTCCAACTACGAAGCGCTCAAGGGCCCTGCCGCCTACGGAGCGCAGGTCCGGTTTCTCAACAGCCTGCCCATTGTGCGCGTGCTGGAGTGGACCTTCATCTTCCTGCCCATCCTCTATCACGGCTGCTACGGGGTCTGGATCTGGCTGCGCGGCAAATCCAACATCGTCTACTACCCCTGGGCCGGCAACTGGATGTACACCGCCCAGCGCTACACCGGCCTTATCGCCTTCGCCTACATCCTGCAGCACGTCATCCGCCAGCGCTTCATGGGCATCAGCCTGCCCGAGCATCCCTACGCCGCCTTCGCCAAGGTGCAGCACGAGCTCGCCAATCCCTGGATGCTGGCCGTCTACGTCATCGCCATGATCGCCATCTGCTGGCACTTCGCCTACGGCGTCTGGCTGTTCGCGGCCAAGTGGGGCATCACTCCCGGCGTCAACTCCCGCAAGCGCTTCGGCTACGTCTGCGCAGCACTCGGCATCGCGCTCGCGGTCATGGGCCTGGTGAGCATCTGGGCCTTTGTCGGCGGCAAGTATCCCAACGCCTCGGACAATCCACTGGCCGCTATTTCGCAGTCCATCGCGCCAGCTCACTCCGGCAGCGTCCCGGTCTGAATCGTTCCCGGCCGCCGGCCCCAGGCCGGGAGCCCGAAGCCGGTCTCTGATCTCTGATCTCTGACCCCTGATCTCCGAAGAAGGAAGACTCCATGGCATCACCCAGAATCATCGTGGTTGGCGGAGGACTCGCCGGACTCGCGGCGGTCATCAAGATCGCCGAGGCCGGCGGCAGCGTTGACCTCTTCTCCATCGTCCCCGTCAAGCGTTCTCACTCGGTCTGCGCCCAAGGCGGCATCAACGCCGCCAAAAACCTGAAGGGCGAGGGCGACACCACCGACAAGCACTTCGACGACACCATCTACGGCGGCGACTTCCTCGCCAACCAGACCATCGTCAAGGCCATGTGCGAGGCCGCGCCCGCCATCATCGATTTGCTCGACCGCATGGGGGTCACATTCAACCGCACTCCCGAGGGGCTGCTCGACTTCCGGCGCTTCGGCGGCACGCTCTACAACCGCACCGCCTTTGCCGGAGCCACCACCGGGCAACAACTGCTCTACGCCCTCGACGAGCAGGTCCGCCGCCACGAGTCCGACGGCAACGTCCGCAAATTCGAGGGCTGGGAGTTCCTCTCCGCCGTGCTCGACTCCAAGGGCCAGGCCCGCGGCATCACCGCCCTCAACCTGCGCACCATGGAGCTGCGCTCCTTCCCCGCCGACGCCATCATCCTGGCCACCGGCGGCATCGGGGCTATCTTCGGCAAGAGCACGAACTCCGTGGTCTGCACCGGCTCGGCGCATTCGGCCGTCTTTCAGCAGGGCGTCTACTATGCCAACGGCGAGTTCATCCAGGTCCATCCCACCACCGTCCCCGGCGAAGACAAGCTGCGCCTCATGTCGGAGTCAGCCCGCGGCGAAGGCGGCCGCGTGTGGGTCCCACGCACCCCCGGAGACAAGCGCCCCATCAAGCAGATTCCCGCCTCCGAGCGCTTCTACTTCCTCGAGGAGTGGTATCCGAAATACGGCAACCTCGTCCCCCGCGACGTGGCCACCCGCGCCATTCACAAGGTGGTCTACGAGGAGGGCCTGGGCATCGACGGCCAGCCCATGGTCTACCTCGACCTCACCCACATCGACCGCGAAACCCTCAATCGCAAGCTCGAAGGCATTCTCGACATCTACCAGAAGTTTGTCGGCGACGATCCGCGCGACGTGCCCATGAAAATCTTCCCCGGCATGCACTACACCATGGGCGGCCTCTGGGTCGACAACGACCAGATGACCAACATCCCCGGCATCTTCGCTGCCGGCGAGTGCGAGTACCAGTACCACGGCGCCAATCGCCTCGGCGCGAATTCGCTGCTCAGTTGCATCTTCGGCGGTTTCCACGCCGGGCCCAACGCGCTCGAATATGCCAAAAGCCTGCCTGCAGCCGAAGGCGACGGCGGACACGCTGCTGAGTTGGCTCGCCAGGCCGAACTCAACGGCAAGCTGCTCAGGAACGAGGGCACGGAAAACCCCTTCAAGCTGTGGCGCGAACTGGGCCAGACCATGACCGAGCACGCCACCGTCATCCGTTACAACAAGGGCCTCGCAAAGGCCGACGAAAAGATCGTCGAGTTGCTCGACCGCTACAAGAAGGTCAATCTCAGCGATCGCAGCCAGTGGGCCAACACCAGCTTCGCCTTCGCCCGCCAGTTGAAAAACATGATGGAGCTCTCGCGCGTGATCGTGCAAGGCGCGATCCTCCGCGATGAGTCGCGCGGCGCGCACTTCAAGCCAGACTTCCCGGAGCGCATCGACGAAACGTTTCTCAAGACCACCAAGGCCGCTTTCACCGGCGAAGCCGCCGGCCCCCGTTTTGAGTACGAAGAAGTCGATACGAAATGGATCAAGCCGCGCCCACGCCGCTACGACGTGGCCAAATAATTGGAGGGTACGGGCTTGAGCCCGTACGGAGTCCGACCAGATTGAAGAGGGGCTCTAGCCCCTGAGGGAAACAAACTGAGGTTTCCCACGAAAGGGATCATGGCAACCAAGACTGTACAATTCGAAATCAAGCGCCAGGCCAGCCCCGAGGCGCCCGCCGTCTGGGAGAAGTTCGAAATCGAGTGGCGTCCCGGCATGAACGTTATTTCCGCCATGATGGAAATCGCCGCCAGCCCCGTCACCGCCGACGGCCGCGCCACCACCCCCATCACCTACGACTCCAATTGCCTGGAAGAGATTTGCGGCTCCTGCGCCATGCGCATCAACGGCAAAGCCCGCATGGCCTGCTCCTCCCTGGTGGAGAATCTGGAACAGCCCATCCGCGTTGAGCCGCTCTCCAAGTTCCCGCTGGTGCGCGACCTCCAGGTCGACCGCTCCGTTCTCTTTGAGAACCTCAAGGCCGTCAAGGCCTGGGTTCCCATCGATGGCACCTATGATTTGGGTTCGGGCCCGCGCGTCTTCCCGCAGGAGCAGGAAGCCAACTACCCTCTGTCGAACTGCATCTCCTGCTGCTGCTGCATGGAGGTCTGCCCGCAGTTCAATGAGGACACCGATTTTGTCGGCGCGGCCACCATCGCCCAGGTCAAGCTCTTCAACAACCACCCCACCGGCAAGGTCCTCAAAGAGGAGCGCCTGCGCGCCCTGGCCGGCGACGGCGGCATTCAGGAGTGCGGCTTCGCGCAGAACTGCGTCGAAGTCTGCCCCAAGCAGATTCCGCTCACCAACGCCATCTCCGACGTAGGCCGCGACGTCCTCATCCAGAAAGCCAAGGATTTTCTCCGCAGCTAGCACACATCATTCATGTCAAGGTGCGCGCCCAGGTCTCGCTTATGAGACCTGGGTTTCGTTTCTGATCTCCAGTGAAAGTGGGCATCCTCAGGGAAGCGCAGCGAGTTGAAGGACCTGCATTTCGGAATGCCAATTCGAACCGGCTTACATTGCCGGATAGAATCCCGCGATCCAGCCCTGCAGCAATGCCGGGAAGCAGCCCAGCGCAACCACGCCGACTGCAATCAGCAGCAACACAGCCAGCGTCACCGGGTGCACCGCAATCGGCGTCTCGACCACCGTCTGCATCACGTAGGCTCGCTTGAGCACCTGTAAATAGTAGTAAAGGGACACCGCGCTCATCGCCACCGCCAGCGCCACCAGCGCAAACGGCACCGCTCCGGCGCCAACGCTCAGAACCGCGGCGAAGAGATTGAACTTGGCCCAGAAGCCCACCAGCGGTGGAATCCCCGCCAGTGAAAGAAACAGCACCAGCAGCACCGCCGCCAGCAGCGGACTGCGCTTATGCAGCCCCAGGAACGAATCCATCCGGTCGCTCCCCATCGCCTGCTCCACCACGCCCACCACGCCAAAGGCCCCAATCGTCGTCAGCCCATACGTCAGCACGTAGTAAAGGATTGCCTGCGCACTCCGCGGCGAATACGAAAAATACGCCAGCCCCAGCAGAATGTAGCCCGCGTGCGCAATCGCCGAATACGCCAGCAACCGTCGCACGCTCGACTGCGCCAGTGCCGCCAGGTTCCCCAGCACCATCGACGCCACGGCCAGCAGCGCGAGAATCACCGACCACGGAATCCCAAAGCCCGCCTGCCTGTGCGAGGCTCGAAGCGTCGCCGTGACAAATCGCAACGCCTCCGCGCTGCCAAATACGTGCAGGGCCGCCGTGCCAATCGAAATCAGCAGCGCAAAGCTCGCCACCTTCGACACCGACGCAATAAACGCCGCCGCCGGAGCGGGCGCGCCCTCATATGTGTCCGGCGCCCACAAGTGGAACGGCGCCGCCGCAACCTTGAAGCCCAGCCCGGCCGCAATCGTCACCAGCGCCACATACATCAGAGGCGCTGCCCTCAAACCGCTGGCCCCGTACATCGCCAGCATGATTGCGTGCAGATTCGTCGATCCCGCAATCCCATACAGGTAGCTGAACCCGAACAGCAAAAACGCCGCCGACATGCCGCCAAACAGGTAATACTTGATCGCCGCCTCGGCGCTCTTGCCCGACCTCTTTGCAAAAGCCGTCAGAATGTAAAGCCCCAGGCTCAGCAGCTCCAGCCCAATGAAGATCACCAGCAAATCCTGGGCCGCCGCAATCAGCAATCCGCCCGTGGCCGCCATCAGAACCACGGCCACAAACTCGCCCACATGCCACGTGAAATCCAATTCAACCAGCAGCAGCAGCGTCAACACCGTGAGCGCAAGAATGCCAATCTGCGCCACGCCAGATGAGCCATCCATCGCTTTGAGCAGCTCTTCGGGGCCATTGCCGTAGCCCGTCCCTTGGATGCCCTGATAGAAGAGCCCGGCCAACGACGCCAGACAGCCAAGCACCCCGAACAATACTGCCGCCGCCCTCCGCGTATTCAGCGCAGCCTTGCGCAGAAAGCCCAGGTCCACCACCAGCACCACCAACGCCGCAACTTCCAGCGCCGTCTCCGGCAACGTTGCGCGGAAGAGTTCTGCGTAGTTCATTGCACCCCTCCCGCAAGCAGCGCCTTCACCGCCGGCTCAATCGCTTCGAGCAAGATTCTGGGGTACAGTCCCACCGCCAGGCTCGCCCCCGCCAGCATCACCACGCCGGTAATCTCCGGCCACGTGATCGCGCCGAGCTCGTGTCCGTGTTCCTCCTCCAGCACATGCGCACTCGGCAGCCTGTCGCTGAAGAAGGCCTTCTGAAGGGCGCGCCATGTGTACGCCACACCCACCACAATGCCCACGCCGGTCACCACCGCCCACCACGGCCTGGCAATCCACGCCCCCACCAGCACCTGCAGCTCCGCGACAAAGCCCGAGAAGCCCGGCAGACCCATCGACGCCATTCCCGCAATCACGAACGCCCACGCCGCAAACGGCAGCCGCTTGGACAGGTGCATGGTTTCCAGTTCCGCCAACTGCCGCGTGTGCGTTCGCTCATACACGATGCGCCCCACGATGGCGAACAAGAGGCCCGCAATGATCCCATGCGAGAACATCTGCAGCACCGCGCCGGTCATGCCGATCTGGTTCAGCGTCATCAGACCCAGAAGCACAAATCCCATGTGACTCACACTGGAGTAGCCGATGACAAACTTGAAGTCGGTCTGCGCCAGCGCCACCAGCGCGCCATACACAATCCCGATCACCGCCAGCAACGCAAATACATCGCGCCACGATCCAATGCCGATCAATGAGAATCCCCACGGATCCATGCCGTGCGGAAACAGCGCCATCGCGACCCGCAGGCAGCCGTAGGCGCCCAGCTTCATCACCACGCCCGCCAGCAACATCGAAGCGGCGGTGGGCGCAGCCACGTGTCCGGTCGGCGCCCAGGTATGAAACGGCCACAAGCCCGCCAGAATCCCAAACCCGATAAACACCAGCGGGAAGGCCCACATCTGAAAGCTCACCGAGAATCCCGCATGCCCCAGATCGATGAGGCTGGTCGAATGGCTGCCCGACGTGGCGTACGCCGCCAGCAGCCCGATCAGCACCATCGCCGAACCCACAAACGAGTAGAGCGCCAGCTTCATCGCCCCGTACTCCCGCCGCGTCGATCCCCAGATGGAGATCAGGAAATACTTGGGCACAATCGCGACCTCGTAAAACACGAAAAGAAGAAACAGATCGAAGCTGAGAAACACCCCGTACACGCCGCCGATCAGGGCGAGATAAAACGCGAAGAACTCATTCGTGCGCACTTCGATGTTCCAACTGAACAGCACCCCGGCCACCGCCGCCAGCCCCGTCAGCAACACCAGCACCAGGCTGATGCCGTCCGCCGCCAGCAGATAGTGGATCCCCATCGACGGCACCCACGATGCATCGACGATGATCGTGAGGGCAAAATGGTTGGGGATGCCTGCCGCGAATCCCAGCACAGCCAGCACCAGGCCCCCCACGGCCACCGCCAGCGCCAGCCAGCGCGAAAGGCCGGGCTTGCCCTTGGGCAACAGCGCCTGGAGCAGCGCTCCGGCAAACGAGAGATAGATCGTCCAAGCCAACATCTAAAATCTCCAGTGCGCCAGCAGGTTTACGACCGTTGGGTTCACACTGCCCACGATCAGTTGGGGCAAAAGGCCAATCAGCAGCATCAGTCCAATCACCGGAGCCATTGCCAGCCGTTCGCCGTGATGCAGATCGGGAAAGTCGACGCAATGCTCCGCCACCGGGCCGTTAAACACCTTCTGGATCACCGTGAGAATCACGATTGCTGTCACCAGAAGTCCAAGAATTGAAAAAGTTGCCGCGATCCACGACAACGGGAAGACGCCGCGGAAGATCAGAAACTCGCCCACAAAACCGCTCAGCCCCGGCAGTCCCAGCGACGAGAACAGCGCGATTCCCATCAGCCCCGCCAGCACCGGAGCCGGCTTGCGCAGCCCGCCAAAGTCGTCGATCCCGCGATGACCGCCAGTACGCTGTTGAATCATGGCCACAAACCAGAACAGCGCCGCCGCAGTAATGCCGTGATTGAACATCTGCAGAATCACGCCGTTCAGCGCCGCCGCCTGGCTGGTCACCGTGGCTGCGCCCGCCGCAGGAACCGCCAGTGCAAAGATGCCCAGCAGACAATAGCCGAGGTGATTCACTGAGGAGTAGGCGAAGACACGCTTCAAGTCCTTCTGCGCTGCCGCGGCCCATGCCCCCATCACCACCGTCACCGCTGCCAACACCAGCAGCGGCGTCCGCATCTGCGAAATCTGAGGGCCAAAGATCGGCAGCGCAATCCGCAGCAAGCCATACACGCCCATCTTCGACATCGCGCCCGTCAACAGCATCGTCACCGGCGATGGCGCCTCGGAGTACGCCGCGGGCAGCCACGTGTGAAAAGGAATCATCGGGACCTTGACCGCAAACCCAGCCAGGACTCCGATCGCCAGCCAAATCATCACCGGCCCGCCCAGCACCACCGAACCCAGGTGCGCGGTCACCAGCTTTTCCAACGCGCCGGTCGCGGCCATTTGCGTCAGTTGCCCAAAATCCATGCTGGCGGTCGAGAGGAACACCGCCAGAAACGCCAGCAGCAGCGCTACAGAACCGGCCATCGTGTAGATGAAAAACTGCGTCGCCGCGGGCCCGCGCTTCGGCCCGCCCCACAGCTTGATGAGGAAGAACGCCGGAATCAGGCTCAGTTCCCAGAACAAGAACCAGTGAAAGAAGTTCAGCGCCGTGAACGACCCGAACAGCCCCGCCTCAAGCACCAGCACCAGCGCAAAATAGAGCCCCGGCTGATGGTGCACCCGGTTCGCCGCATCCACCGACATCAACGTCACGATGGCCGACAGCACCAGCATCAGCGCGCCCAGCGCATCCACGCCCAGGTGATACTCAATGCCCAGCGACGGCGCCCACGCCACTCGCTCTACCAGGCCGATGGACCCATCGGCGGGCAAATTCGTCCACACCAGAAGCGCCATCGCCAACCCTGCCAGCGTTGTCACCAGAGCCACGCCGCGCGCGTGCTTGCCCGAGAAGAGCGCAATCGCCGCCCCCACCACGGGCAGCACGGTCATCAGCGTCAATACAGGGATTCCGTTCCACATTCCGTTCATTTGGGGCCGCTCCAGATCAGAATCGCGGCCAGCACCACCACCGCCAGCGCCAGCAGCCGCAGGTAGGTCTGCACGCGGCCAGTTTGCACCCTCGCCAGCAGCCCGCCACCGGAGGCCAGTTCTTCGCAGCCCTTGTCGAAGCCGCCGTCCACCCCATGTACGTCGAACAGCCGGCTCAACTGCGCCCATCCACGGAAGGTCCACGCCACGCCGGCCACCGCTCCGCCCCACACGCGGCGGTCAAGCCAGTCGGCAACCCGCGCCCACCACGCGTAGAAGGCAATCACCGTCACCCCGTACAACTCGTCCACATAGAACTTGTCGCGCAATACAGCCCAGACCGGCGGCATCGCGCGCTCCAGCGCATCCGGCTCTTCGGGCTGCGGCGATCTGTTCCCGTAGAGCCACCAGCCCAGACCAAGCCCCAGGAAAACCACCAGCGACGAAGTCAACATCAGCGTCATCAGCCCTGGCTCGCTAAAGCCTGCCCATTCAAAGCGCGCCGCACGGCCTTCAAGAAACGCCCGGAGCCACGGCCACGCCGGCGTCCCAATCAACCCAAGAGCCATCGCGCCAAACGCCAGGATCGCCAGCGGCAGCGTCATCACCCGCGGGCTCTCATGCGCGTGCTCGTGTGCGCGCGATTCGCCAAAGAACACGTAGCTCACCTGCCGTGTCATATAAAACGCTGTCAGCACCGCACCAAACACCAGTAGATAGAACGGCCCTTTCGCCAGGCTCCAGTGCTTGGCCGCTTCCAAAATCGCATCCTTGCTCCAGAAGCCGGAGAAGAAGATTGGAAACCCGCACAGCGCCAGCATTCCGATCGCATACGTAAGGAAGGTCAACGGCATATCAGCCCGCAGTCCGCCCATCTTGCGTACGTCCTGCTCTTCGTGGCTCCCGTGAATCACCGAGCCGGCGCCCATGAACAAGAGCGCTTTGAAAAACGCATGCGTGATCAGGTGGAACATGCCCACCGCGACGCCGCCCATCCCCAGCCCGGCCATCATGTAGCCCAGCTGCGACACCGTCGAGTAGGCCAGGATGCGCTTGATGTCGTTCTGCGCCACCGCAATCAGCGCCGCAAACACCGCCGTCGATGCACCTACCCACGTCACCACCGTCAGCGCCGTCGTGGTGCCACCGGTAAGCATTCCGGCCTGCATCAGCGGATACACGCGCGCGATCAGAAACACACCCGCGGCCACCATCGTCGCCGCGTGAATCAGCGCCGACACCGGCGTCGGGCCTTCCATCGCATCCGGCAGCCACACGTGCAGCGGCAACTGGCCGCTCTTGCCCGCCGCGCCGGCAAAAATCAAGAGGCCGATGGCGCCTGCCGCCGTCAGTCCCAGCGCGGCCGGCGTCGCCAGCAATCCGCCGAGCGCCAGCGGCTCCATCGAGCCCGCGCCGCCGTTATAGAAGAGCAGCGTACCGGTCTGCGAGAACAGCCACACAATTCCAAGGAGAAAGAAAATATCGCCCACGCGCGTGGTCACGAAGGCCTTCTTCGCGGCCGCCGCCGCCGAGGGCTTCTGATACCAGAACCCGATCAATAAGTATGAAGTAAGTCCGACAATCTCCCAGTTCATGAACAGCAGCAGAAGACTGTTGGAAATCACCACGCCAAGCATCGCGCCGGCAAACAGCGCAAGGAAGCAGAAGAAGCGCGTGAAATTTTCGTCGTGGGCCATGTAGCCCACGGAGTAGATGAAGATCAGCAGGCCCACCAGGCTGACCATCACCACCATCACCGCCGCCAGCGGATCAAGCACCCAGCCCAGATCCACATGCGCCGAGCCCACCTGGATCCAGGTAAAGTTCACCGTCTCGCGCACTGCGACATGATGCAGCCATCCGGCCACAACGTGCGCAAAGGCCATCAGCGACAACAGCAACGAGAAACTCAGCGACCCAATCGCCAGTCCCGCCGCCATCTTCCGCCGCGGCTGCTTCAGCAGCGCAATCACGCCCGAGGCCACGATCGGCACCGCCGGAATCAGCCAGAGAGAACGCACGGCAAACGACACAATGCATTGGTTCGCCGGATGAAAGGCGGCCGTCAACTCTTCCTGCATCAGCATCCGCTCACCCTTTCATCCTGTTCATCTGGTCCAGGTCCGTGGTTTTCGCATGGCGATAAATGGAGATCACCAGGCCCAGCCCCACCGCCGCTTCGCCCGCCGCCACGGCAATCGAGAAAATCGCAAACATCATTCCCGTCAGCAACTCGGGATGCGGCCCATAGCGCCAGAAAGCAATCAGATTCAAATTTGCCGCATTCAGCATCAGTTCGATGCCGATCAGCACCAGGATGGCGTTGCGCCGTGTCAGCGCCCCAGCCAGCCCGATGGCAAACAAGAGCGCGGCGACCAGCAAATATCCAGCCAGCGGATTCACTTGGCCCCCTCTTTCTCGTGCATGGCCACGATCACCGCGCCAATCAGCGCCGCGGTCAGCAGCAGCGCCACAATCTCCAACGGAAGCACGTAGCGGCCCATCAGCGCTTGGCCAATCTGCATCACCGTCACCACAGGCTCAGCGCTCGGGGCGCCCTCCGGGCCCGGAAGCCCCGGAACGCTCTGCAGCACCGCCCACCCCAGCACGGCGAACACCGCCGCCGCCACAACCAGCCCCGCCAGCCATGTCCGGCTGAAAACCCCGCCAGCCTCCGGAGTCTCCGAGCTGCGCGTCAGCAGAATTGCAAACACTACCAGGATCGCCACCGCGCCGATGTAAACCAGAATCTGCGCGAACCCGGCGAACTGCGCGTCGAGTTCCAGGAATAGCAGCGCCAGCCCGGCAAACGCCACGGTCAGCGCCAACGCGCAGTGCACCAGATTCTTCAACAGCACCGCCGCCAGCCCCCCGGCCACCGTCAGCGCCGCCAGCACATAAAACACAAAACTCATCGGCGCCCATTCCTTTCCCGGGTGCTCACCGAACACTCACTCCGCATACCGGTAGCTCCTCGGTCCAATGCGTTCCCGGTGCATCCCAAGGCGGCCCATCGCCGCAAACACCAGCGCCAGAATCGCCGAACACACAACCCACCGCAGCCAGCCTTCGCCCATGAACCGCCACAGCGCGGCCACCATCAGATTCACCAGCGTCATGGGCAATACAAACTTCCACGCAAAGTTCATCAACTGGTCCTGCCGCAGCCGAGGCAAAGTGCCGCGCACCCAGATAAACACGCAGATCCAGACCTCGACCTTGGCGAAGAACCAGATCCACGATGGAACCCAGTTCAGAACCGAGAACGGCGCCGCCCAGCCGCCCAGAAACAGCGTCGTACCCAGCCCGGCGATGCCGAACATGCCCACGTACTCGCCCAGGAAGAAGAGCGCAAACTTGAAGCCCGAGTACTCGGTAAAGTATCCCGCCACAATCTCCGACTCGCCTTCCGGCAGGTCGAAGGGCGAACGATTCGTCTCCGC
Source organism: uncultured Acidobacteriaceae bacterium (assembly GCA_963716385.1). GTDB lineage: Bacteria > Acidobacteriota > Terriglobia > Terriglobales > Acidobacteriaceae > Telmatobacter. Next base: position 2,181,065 of record OY970305.1, on the reverse strand, counting down.
CGTCGAAGCAATGACAAAAATCAGAAAGCCGGCCAACCCCCACGGCGTAAACACATACCAATGCGGAAAGATGCCCGTGAAGTGGTTCTGAGCCTCCACCATCTTCACCAGCGAGAGCGACCCGGTCATCATCACGATGACCACGCTCGACAACAGCAGCGGCACTTCGTAGCTGATCATCTGCGCCACGGCGCGCATCGCGCCCAGCAGCGAATACTTGTTGCGGCTCGACCAGCCGGCCATGAACACCGAAAGCTCCGTCGACGCGCCCATGGCGAAGAAAAACAGCAGGCTCGAGTCCAGGTCTACCAGCACCATGTTGCGGCCCATGGGCAGCACCGCAAAACCCATAAAGACCGCAACCACCAGCACCACCGGCGCCAGAAAATGCACCACCGCATCCGCACGGAACGGCACAATGTCTTCCTTGATCAGCGCCTTGATCCCGTCGGCCACCGGCTGCAGGATGCCGAAGGGCCCCACGCGGTTCGGGCCGTAGCGATTCTGCATGCGCCCCAGTCCTTTGCGTTCCATCAGCACGGCCAGCGCAAACAAGGTGGGATAGACGGCAATGATGGCCACCACGCATACCACCACGCCGGTCGCTGCTTGCCAACCCGCAGGCAGAAAACCCACCAGCCAGTCCTTGAGGAGCACGAATATCTGATCCAGCGTCTTCAGCATCGCTTACTCTCCGCCTCCGGCTGGCTCAACAGCAGGAGCGACAGCGTGCACGGCCGCAGCGGCTGCTTTCACTGCGGCTGCATCGGCAGCGGCCTTGGCCTTCGCCTCATGCTTGGCCTTATCCTCGGCCAGCCGCGCGTCCACCTCGGCCGCTTCCGTGGGATGAATCCGGTGATAGTGCTCGTTCGACTTGGCCAACTGTTTGCGGTCGTGCAAGAGGCCGCCAAAGCGGTCGTCGGTGGCCAGTTCAAACTCCGTGTCCATCTTGATGGCCTCGAACGGGCACACCTCGACGCAGATCTGGCAGCTCATGCACACGGAAATATCGATGTCGAATCGCGCCGGATAGATCTGCATCTTGCCCACGTAATCCGGCTTCTTATCCTTGCTCTTCTCGATGTAAATGCACTTGGGAGGGCACTCCTTTTCGCAGATCTGGCAGGCCACGCAGCGCAGCCCCGCTTCCCAGTCCCCGCCGTCGTAGACCAGGAACGGAAAATCGCGCGTCGCCTCGATCGGAGCAATCCGCTCTTCCGGAAATTGCACCGTCGTCAGCCGTTCCTTGGAGACATAGCTGCCGGCAAAGTTCCTTGCCGTCTCCGCCAGCCCCTTCAGTATTCCCTCACCCAGCAATGTCATGTCCTCCGGACAGTTGTCAGTTCAAAGTTCGCAGTTGCGAAGACGCACTGCCGGACTTAGAACTGAAAACTTCGAACTGTGAACGGCATCATCGATCCACTTCTCCCAGCACAATATCCACGCTGCCCAGAATCAGCACCACATCGGCCACATTGTGCCCCAGACACATATCCTCAAGAATGGTCAGGTTCACAAAACTCGGCGGCCGCACCCGGTAGCGATACGGATTCGGTCCCCCGTCGCTGATGAGATAGAAGCCCAGCTCCCCCTTGGGCGCTTCGATCCGCCCGTATGCCTCGCCCGGCTTGGGCCGGAATCCGCGAATCTTCGCCTTCGGGTCCATCACCGGCCCGCCGGGAATCTCCTTGAGCGCCTGCTCCAGAATCTTGAGCGACTCCCGCAACTCCAGCAACCGGATCATGAAGCGGTCATACACGTCCCAATGGTCGCCCAGCGGCACCTTGAACTTGAAGCGGTCGTAGATGCCGTAGTGGTCCACCTTGCGGATGTCGTAGTTGACGCCCGAAGCGCGCAGCAGGGGGCCGGTCACGCCAGCGTTCACCGCCAGTTCCGGCCGCAGAATCCCAATTCCCTGCGTCCGCGCCATCAGAATTTCATTGGTGCACAGCAACGCCTCAAACTCGTCGGCGAACCCCGGCAGCGCCTCGACCACCCTGCGCGCTTCATCCAGCCACTCGGGCGTTGCATCCACGCGGCAGCCGCCAAAGCGCATGTAGTTGCACATCATGCGCGACCCGGTGAGCTTCTCAAACAGGTCCAGAATCTTTTCCCGCTCGCGGAAGGCGTACATCAGCGGCGTCCCGCTGGCGCCCATATCCTGGAGCAGAAAGCCGATCGATGAAGCGTGGTTCTGCACCCGCGTCAGCTCGCCCACAATCACGCGCAGATATTCGGCGCGCTCGGGAACCTCCTGGCCGGCGAGCTTCTCCACCGCCAGCGCGTAGGCCCAGTTATTGGTCAACGAACAGATGTAGTCCAGCCTGTCGGTGTAAGGCATCGAGGCCAGATAACTTTGTCCCTCGCCCAGCTTTTCGTGATTGCGGTGCAGGTAGCCGAAGACCGGCTTCAACCGCATCACGCGCTCCCCATCCAGCACCACGTCCATGCGGAAGACCCCGTGCGTCGACGGGTGATGCGGTCCCATGGCGACTTGCAGCAGCTCGCCCTCGCCCTGCGGCTCGATCGTCGGCGGCCGGTTCCAGCCCTCCGGCCTGGCGGCGCCGATCGTGGTCTCCGCTGCGGAATAAGTCATTGCGCGCCCCCTTCCTGCCCGGAGAGAGCGCCTTCTGCCGCCGCCTGATGCGCCTGCGCCCGCGCCAGCACCTCATCGTGCGCCGTGGGCTCGTAATCGAAATCGTCCGGCTCCACGTAATCCCGCCGCATGGGGTGGTCCTTGAACCCTTCCCACATCAAAATGCGGCGCAGGTCCGGATGGCCCGCGAACACGACTCCAAACAGATCGAAGACCTCGCGCTCCTGAAACTCCGCCGAACGCCACACCGGCGTCAGCGACGGCACATCCACCTTGTCGGCCCGGTTCTGAGTCCGCATCCGCAGCACTAAAGGCCCGTGCTTCTTGGCCACCGAGAAAAGATGATAGACAACCTCGAGATACCCGGGTTCAACGCGTTTGCGCGTCTCGTCGACGGTCTCTTCCACCGCCTGTTCCACGCCGTCCACGGTTTTGGTCACCGTGCGCGTCACCTTCACCTTCTCTGCAATCTCTTTGTCCGGCCAGTCCACCCCGGTCACATTCGACAGAAAATCCAGCGCCAGCTCCGCATCATCGCGCAGGAACTTCCCTACCGCCACCGCGCTCTGCGGCGCGAGCCGCAGCGAGTGCTGCCCGCTGGGGCTGGGGTTGGGCACGATCTCCACTCCCGCGCCCGGCACCGCCGCTTCAATCGCCGCCTTGATCTCTTCCACCGTCTTCATCAGCGAATCACCACCGGCACGGTCCACACGTTCTTGTTCGACGCCGGCTCCAGGTCGTGCTCTCCCTGCGCGGGCACAGGAAACTCGCCCGGCGCTTCGGCGTCAAGAAACCGCGGGCGGTCTTGGCCCGTCAAAGGCTGGGCGTCAATCTTTTTCTGCAATGCGATGAAGGCCTGCAGCAGCGCCTCGGGCCGCGGCGGGCAGCCCGGAATGTGCACATCGACAGGAATATAGCGATCAATCCCCTTCAGCACGTTGTAGCCCTGCTTGAATGGCCCTCCGGAGATGGCGCACGCGCCCATCGCGATCACGTACCGAGGCTCGGCCATCTGGTTATAAAGCCGCACCACCTGCGGAGCCATCTTCTTGGTCACCGTGCCGGAGATGATCATCATGTCGGCCTGCCGCGGCGACGGCCGGAAGACCTCGGCGCCGAAGCGGGCCAGGTCGTAGCGCGCCATGGTGGTGGCAATCATCTCGATTGCGCAGCACGCCAGACCGAAATTCATTGGCCACACCGAGCTGCGCCTTCCCCAGTTGTAGAGCTCCTGAAGAGTCGTAACGAAGACTCCCTGCTGGCCCAGTTCGATCTTCAATTCCTGATCCACAGCCATCGCAAGCTCCTATTTCCTAATCTATGGTTCCTATGGTTACGCCCATGTCAGCACGCCCTTGGCCCAGGCCCATGCCAACCCCTCGATCAGCAGCAGAACAAACACCAGCATCGCCAGGCAGGCGGCCACGCCCAGCCCGGTGAACGCGACCGCGAACGGCAGCAGAAACACCGCCTCCACGTCAAAGATCAGAAAGATGATGGCATACAGGTAGTAGGCCGAGCGGAACTGCACCCATGCGTCGCCCTTCGACTCCAGGCCGCACTCGTAAATGGCGTTCTTGATGGCGTTCGGCTTGGCCGGCGAATACACCATTCCCCACAGCCGCGCCAACCCCAAAGGAGCCAGTCCAAAACCCAGGGCCGCCACAAACAGAACAGCCAGAGAAAAATAAGGATTTGAGGCCATATTTGAAAACGAAATCCTTCTGAATAACCGTACCAGCTTGGGGCCTGACTTGGCCAAGTGGATGTGACCTGTCTCACACCTGCCATCCCTGTTTTCCCACCGTTCATCCCACGTTGTGAACCGTGGCTGCAAATTCGCGCTCGGATCCCTCCGGACCCCGGCTACGCGACCCACCCAAATCCCTCGTTGACCTAAAACTCTCCACCTTTCGATGGAAGACAGCTCATCCCCGCGCCCTGCTACCGTTCTTGTGTTCCCGCGGCTATTACCCGATTCGGCCGCTAAGGATTTGCTGCCACTTCCCTGGGAGATCACCCGACCATGTTCAAGACCGCGCTGCGTCCCTGGCTGTTGACTGTTTTCTTCGTTGCGTTGTCGCTCATGGTCACGTGGGCGGTTCTCGCCGCTACCGACCCCGCGCCGGCCGCAGCCGTGGCTCCAGGGACCCCGCCCGCCAACTCCCCCAACGATCCCCTGCCCGACTACGCGACCCACATCCCCATCACTGGACCCACCTCCGCTTTCCATGACTCCGTGGCCGCCCGCTACAACTACGCCTTCGGCAAGGACGCGCCCTTCCTCCCCTCCAACGCCACCTCCTCCAACGGCCAGTTCCTCAGCCCACACAGCTTTCCCACCGCCGAGTATTGCGGTCACTGCCACCAGGAGGCCTATCACCAGTGGCGTCAGTCGGTCCATGCCAACGCCTTCCGCAATCCCTGGTATCTGAAGAACGTCAACATGCTCATCGACGAGAAGGGCGTGCAGTTCTCCCGCCATTGCGAGGGCTGTCACAACCCTGTCGCGCTGCTCTCCGGCGACCTGTCGCAGGGCATGCCTAAAAAGCGTCCCTTTGAGGATGAGGGCGTCACCTGCTCCACATGCCACTCCATCGCCTCCACGGATACCACCGGCACTGGCAGCTATGTCATGGGCGTCCCGGCCGTGCTCGTGGATGAAAAGGGCGCGCCCATCACCGGCCCCGTCTCCGACGCCGAAATTCTCGCTCATCTCGACCGCCATTCCCAAGCCGTCATGCGCCCGCTTTACAAGACGCCCGAATTCTGCGCCGCTTGCCACAAGGCCGCCGTCCCGCGCCAGCTCAACGACTACAAATGGCTGCGCGCCTTCACCGTCTATGACGAGTGGCAGGGGTCCAGCTTCAGCAAGCAGTCTCCTTTGCCCTTCTATCGCAAGGACTCCGTTTCCAAGTGTCAGACCTGCCACATGAAAGACGAGCCGCTTCCCGCCGGCGCATCCGATCCCGGCGCCAAGGACGGCCTGCTCATCAGTCATCGCTGGACCGGCGGCAACACCCTCGTCCCCGCGTATTACAAGTATGACCAGCAGGTGAAGGCCGTCTCCGACTTCCTCAAAAACGGCCCCGACGGCAAGGGCGTGCTCAACGTCGATATCTTCGGCCTGGAAAAAGAGAGCGCCGCCGCGACATCGAGCGATCAGGTCCTTGTTGCCCCACTTGGTCTCGTCAGTTTCTCGCTTGCGCCCGGAGAAACCCTGGTCGCCGATGTCGTCATCCAGAACAAGGGCATCGGCCACTCTCTTATCCCCGAGCAACGCGACTTTTTCGAAGCATGGGTCGACTTCACCGTCAAGGATGGCGCGGGCAAGGTGCTTGCCGAGAGCGGCTTCCTCCAGCCTGACGGCAACCTCGATCCGTCGACGCACTCTTTTACCAACCGCCTAATCAACACCAGGGGCGAGCTGAATGACCTGCACCAGATCTGGCACACCCGCGTGCTGGCATACAACAACACCATTCAGTCGGGCCGCTCGCAACTGGTCCGCTATCGTTTCCGTCTTCCCAAAAACATCTCCGGCGCGGTCTCGCTTACGGCCACCGTCAAGTACCGCCGCTTCAATCAGCACTTCACTGACTTCGTCATGCAACAACAGCACTATCCCGAGATGGTCACAGACATGGCCTCGGAGACCCGCACCTTCAAGATCGGCCGAAATGCGCCCGAGACGCCCGGGCTCGACGAGAACCCCGAATGGATGCGCTGGAACAACTACGGCATCGGCCTGCTCGACGCGCAGCAGTATGCGGCCTCCGTCCACGCCTTCGAGCGCGTCGCCGCCCTGCGTCCCGATTACGCCGACGCGTATACCAACATGGCTGTCGTTGAAATCGTGTGGGAGCGTTACAGCGACGCCGGGTCCAACCTGGCCAAGGCTCTCGCTCTGCTGCCCGGCGACCCCCGCGCCCTCTACTATCGGGCATTGGTCGAGCGCAACGCCGGCAAGGTCCGCGAGGCCATCGACGACTTCCAGGCCGTGCTGGCCAAATATCCCCGCTCCGCCGACGCCCTGCGCGAGCTTGGCTTCAGCTACTTCCAGCAGCACGATTACCCCCAGGCCCGCGACGCCTATCTGCGCCTGCAAGGCATCGATCCCGACGATCTGTCTGCCCATTACGCGCTGGCCATCCTCTACCGCCGCCTCGGCGAAAAGCAGAAGTCCGCCCTCGAGTCCGCCAAATTCGCCGACCAGAAGAATGACCCCACCGCCAGCGTCTACGCTCTCGAATTCCTGGGTAAGCATCCTGAGGTGGCCGCCGAAAGCGTTGTCTGGCACACCCACGACCTCACCGGAGACCCCATCAAGCACCCCAGCAAGATCGAGTACCACTACATCCCCGGCGCTGGCCGGTAGGCCCCGCCAATTGGGATTTGGAGCACAGCCTTCGCGAGATTTTGCCGGGCAGTTTTCGATGACGCTGAGCAGACACAGAACTTGAAGCACAGTCCTGACCGGCAATTTCATGCGCAGTGGATCATCACCATACTGACCCCTTGCAAGGAGCCTGTTTTCAGGCTCTCGCCCGGCTTCGCCGCAGGGTCTATACTTAGCCATCGTTCGATTCCCTTTCACGGAGACAATTCCAATGAGCATTGCCCGCCGCCTGGCCGGCGCCGCCTTTGCGGCCTCCTTTCTCGCGCTTCCCCTGCTCGTCCGCGCCCAGGACGACGCGCCCGCCGCCAAGCCCACAGTGCCCAGCAAGCCTTCGGAAAAGGCTCCGCCGGTGGACGTGACCACACAGGGCGCCGTAGATGTCGGCGGCCAGCACATCGCCTACACCGCAGTTGCCGGCATGCTCACCGTGGGCGCCACCGACGCCGAGGATGCGCAGCTTGGGCTGGACGGAAAGCCGGAGCCCGACAGCCAGCTCGCGCTCTCTGCACCCAAGGATGCCAAGGATGCCCCGCCCGTGGCGCGCATGTTCTACGTGGCGTATTTCAAAAAGGATGCGAAGGCTGAGGACAGGCCCATCACGTTCTTCTATAACGGCGGTCCCGGCAGTTCCACGGTGTGGCTCCACATGGGCTCGCTGGGCCCCATGCATGTCATGACCGCGGGAGACGAGCATCTGCCTGCCGCGCCCTACAAGCTGGTCCCCAACGCCTACTCCCTGCTCGATACCAGCGACCTGGTCTTCATCGACATGCCCGGCACCGGCTTTGGCCGCCTCATCGGCAAGGATGCCGACAAGGCCTTCTGGGGCGTGGATGAGGATGCCAATGCCTTTGCCCGCTTCATCGCCCGGTTCATCACCCGCTACAGCCGCTGGAACTCGCCCAAATATATCTTCGGCGAGAGCTACGGCACCACCCGTTCCGCCGTCCTGGCCAACATTTTGCAGAACCATCAGAACCTCGATCTGAATGGCGTCATTTTGCTTTCGCAGATCTTCAATTTCACCACCGACATCGATGACCCGCGCAACAATCCCGGCGTAGACCTGCCCTACGAACTGGCTCTGCCCACCTACGCCGCCACGGCGTGGTATCACAAGAAGCTGCCCCGGCAGCCAGCCGCGCTGGAGCCTCTTGTGAAGGACGCGGAAGAGTTTGCAATGGGCCCTTATGCCCACGCACTGGCGCAGGGCACCGACGTGTCGGCCGCGGAGAAGCAGCAGGTGGCCGAGACGATGCATGAGCTCACCGGCCTGCCGGTCGACTACATTCTAAAGGCCAATCTGCGCGTCAGCGGCGGCGAGTTCGAGAAGACGCTGCAGGACGATCAGGATCTGACTACAGGGCGGCTCGATACCCGCTTTTCCGGGCCCACCATCAACCCCTTGAGCGAAAACTCTGAATACGACCCGCAAAGCTCGGCCATTTCGTCGGCCTATGTGTCGCTCTTCAACGACTATGTGCGCAAGGATCTGAAGTACGGCGAGGGACAAACGTACCTGCCCGAGGCTCTGTTCGGATCCTTCCAGTGGGACATGACCCACCACGGGAACACGACCAATCTCAACGTCGCCAACGACCTGGCCGATGCCATGAAAACCAATCCCCGCCTGAAGGTCATGGTCAACGGCGGATACTACGACTTGGCCACGCCGTTCTTCGCCGCGATTTATGAAGAGAAGCACCTGGCGATTCCGCAGTCGCTGGCCAAGAACATCGAATATGACTGGTATGAATCGGGACACATGGTTTATGTGCGCGACGAGAGCCTCAAGCAGCTTCACGACCGTGTGGCCGCATTTATCAAGAGCACGCAGGACTAAGCCAAGTAGAGTCCGGGCTGCTGGCCTTCACCGGGCCGGTGCGCCTTCCTGCGCTTCATGCACCGCGCTGGCCCGGTCCAGCGCGGCCTGAATGTTGGGCATGATTTTCTCGCGGCCGACATTGTCCACGAAGCGCCTTCCATCGGGGGTTGCCCTGTCACTCCGCCCTGTCGGCCTATAACAATTTTCGATAGATGAGCGCCGCGCGGCCTGGCGCATAATAATCCTCCTGCCTTCCTTCGCAGAAGTAGCCGTGCGCCTCATAGAGACGTATCGCCCGCGTGTTACCTGCGTCTACGTGCAGCCATAACACGGCAGCATCCGCGGCGCGCGCAGAGCCTTCGACGCGGCGCAGGAGTTCGGCGCCTATGCCTCCACCGCGCTGCTCCGGGGGCACCTCGATGGTTTGAATGTAGGCAATTGCCCCGCCGGTTTTCCGTGTCCACTCGACAATGGCGAAGCCCGCCATGGTGCCGTTCTCCTCGGCGATCCAGGTTGCGGTGTTGGGCCGCTCGACCAGATGCCGCATATACCCCCGGCCAAACCGGAAGGGGGGCTGAAAGCAGGTCTCCTCAATGGCGTAGAGAGCCCCGAAATCCTCGGAAGCATAGAGGCGGTAGAGCATATCCCCACTCTATGCATTCCCAAAGCAAAGAGCCACCCTCTGTTCGAGAATGGCTCATTGCCGGAAGTATACGGCCGCGCCGTATCGATATTTCAAAGCCGCCGCATTTCTGTGTCTCGATCAGTGTCCTGGGGTGATTCAATAAGGTATGCCTGGAACCGGCGCTCTCTTATTGCTTGTCTTCGCCAGCACTGTGGTTGTGGTGCTGCTGGTGCTGCTGCAGTTGACTCGCCTTGGCTTTCTTGTGCGCTCCACGATTCCCGATCGGCCGCGGCGGCGCATGTTCATTGCTTCGGTGTCGTTTCTGATCACCTTTCTGGGCGTCCGGCTTCTGGTGCGGCTTGTCATTCACAATGAGGGCCCGTTCCAGTGGGTGATGGTGCGCGGTCTCCACATTCATCATTTGGTGTGGGGCATCCTCATCCTGCTACTCGTGGGCTATGGGTGGCTGCTGGACCTGGGCCGGTCGCACTCGCCCCTTTCCATCTTTTTCAGCAGGCTGATGTCGGTCGGCTACGGGGTGGGCGCCGCCCTCACTCTGGACGAGTTTGCTCTGTGGCTGAACCTGGAGCCCGACGCCTATTGGTCGCGCGCTGGGCGTCTCAATATCGACGCAATCGTTGTGTTTGGCAGCATCCTGGCAGTAGGCGCATGGGGCGCGCCCTTCTTCCGCGCATTAAAGCGAATGTGGAGCAAGGGCATTCTGTTTCGCCGGGAACTTGGAGCGCCGGGCTCCCCTATTCGCCGCGTGCGGTTGCTTCGTCCGCGTAGAGTGCGTCGACCACGGCGGCATATCGCGCCGTAATCACGCGCCGCTTGAGTTTCATCGACGGCGTCAACTCGCCGGAATCCTGCGACCACTCCTCCGCCACCACCCGGAACCGCTTGATGGTCTCAAAGTTGGCCAGGCCGCTGTTGGCATCGCGGACAATTTCCGCATAGAGTGCGACGACGCGGCTGTCCGCCACTAACAGTTCACGGGGTTTTACTTCAATGCCGTGATGCCGCGCCCACTCCTCCAGCGCGGCAAAGTTGGGCGAGATCAACGCGGAGATGAACTTGTGCCTGTCACCGACCAGGGCCGCCTGCGCCACCAGCAGACTGTTCTTCAGCCTGTTTTCTATGGGCTGGGGCGCGACAAGCTTGCCACCGGAGGTCTTCAGCAGTTCCTTCTTGCGGTCAGTAATGTAGAGGAATCCGTCCGCATCCAGATGAGCAATATCGCCGGTGCGGAACCAGCCCTCCGCATCGAAGCACTCAGCGTTGGCCGCCGGCCTGTGCCAGTAACCCGCAAAAATCGCCGGTCCGCGCACCAGTAGTTCGCCATCCTCGGCGAATTTCAACTCGACATTCGGCAAGGGCCGTCCCACTGAGCCCATGCGCTGGTTGACAGGCGTGTTGAGAGCGATCACCGGCGAGGTTTCCGTCAGCCCATAGCCCTCCCAAACCGCAATCCCCGCCGAGGCGAACCATTGCGCGGTGTCGATGCCCAGCGGCGCGCCGCCGGAGATGAAGACCCTGACCCGTCCTCCGAACGCCTCGCGCACCTTGCCATACAGGAGCTTTCTGGCAAGGTTCCAGGCGAACGAGGAGGGCTGGCCGCCCGCGTACACCACGTCGCTATACCCGGCTCCTACGCGCAGCCCCCAGGCCAGAATCCGCTTTTTAATTCCAGACAGCGCCGCGCGGCGCTCCACTTCCTGGCGAATCTTCTCGTACACGCGCGGCACGCCCACAAACACCGTGGGCCTGACCTCGCGCATGGCCTGCGGCAGCTTGTCGAACTGCGAGCAATAGCAGACCTGCGCGCCGCAACCGTACATCACGTAGTCCAGCGCGCGAGCCGTGATGTGCGAGAGAGGAAGAAACGAGATGCAGGCGTCCGTCGCATCGAAGGAGAACTCGGCGGCTGCGAAGTTCTGGTTGGCAGCGATATTGCCGTGCGAGAGCATCACGCCCTTGGGCTCGCCCGTGGTGCCCGATGTATATATCAGTGTAGCCAGATCCTTCGGCTCCACGGAGCGCACCAGGGCATCAAAAACCGGGTTGCGCTCGCTGCCGAGCGAATCGGCGCCAGCCAGAACTTCGCTGCATGCGATGGCCCCCTCGGGCGCGGCCGAATCCATGATGAGAATCCGCTCCAGCGGCGTCTGGTCACGGACTGCATTCAGCTTGTCGAACTGCTGGCGGGTGGAAACCACCGCAATACGACAGCCCGCGTCCTGCACCAGCACGGCAATTTGTTCGCCGGTGAGCGTGGGATAGATGGGAACATTGACGGCGCCGATGGCCAGGGTAGCGAAATCCGCGACGGCCCACTCCCAGCGATTCTCGCTGATGAGGGCAATGCAATCTCCCTTTTGCGCACCCCAACCAAGAAACGCCTCCGACAACATCCGGACGCGCTGATAGATCTGGTCAGAAGAGATGGGCTGCCACTGGCCAAACTCGTCCTGCCACAAAATGGCACGAGAGTTGCCAGCCGCGGCCACGACGCGAAACAGGTCATTGACTGTGGAAAGCGGGCTAGTGAATGTCATCTTTTCTTGAGGTGCTCGTGAACCGCGCCAAGCTTAAAACAAGGCCAGTCGAGAGTGTATCAGCGATGAGGGCTGCGATGCTGCCGCGGCCGGAATTCCAAGTAAACCCCGGCCATTTCAAGGCTTCAACCCACAATTGGGGTCGCATATCTTAGGATAAAAGGAGCACTGAATCCCTGTCGCATCCAGCGCCGGCTCGCCCAGGTCGACAGTACCCGTCCTCTCCGTCGCGCGGGGACCGGCCTTGCATACTTATACAATCAACATGTATATTTATGCATGTTGCTCGTACGCAGCGAGCCGCCTTTCAATTTGCCCGCAACGAACTATGAAGCATCAGAGACACAACGCGATACGGGAACTGGTGGCACACTCGCTGGTGGCCAATCAGGACGAATTGCGCCGCAAGCTTCGCCGGCGCGGCTTTGAGGTCACTCAAGCAACGCTGTCGCGCGACCTCCATGAACTGCGCCTTTCGAAAGGGCCCGGCGGCTATTCGCTACCCAATGGAAATGGCGCGGCGACTGGAGTGGAGGACGACGCGCCGCCTTCGGTGGAGGAGATGATTGAAAGTTTTGGCCTTCGCGTGCGGCAGGCCATGAATCAGGTGGTAGTGGGAACGGTGATGGGCGGAGCCCAGCCGGTGGCCGCGGCGCTTGACCACGAGGGATGGCCCGAAGTGGTTGGAACTGTTGCCGGGGACGATACCGTGCTTGTTATTTGTCCCGACCCGCGCCGCGCAGGCGAGGTTGAAGCACGACTGAGGACGATGCTGGAGTCATGAAGAACACGGTTCAAACAGCGGTTGTGGGAGTCACCGGGTATGCTGGCGCTGAATTGGCCAGGCTGCTGCTGCGTCATCCCCGGCTCAAGGGAGTGCCGCCGGTTTTTGCCGGACGCGTTGACGATAAAGACGCAGCGCGCGGCGGCATCCCACTGGTTGAAATTCATCCGCAGTTAGCCGACAGCACCGGCAGCGCCGCGCTGCGGCTTGAACCGTTTTCATGGGACCTGCTTGCGGATCACGGTGTGGAAGTTTTGTTCCTTGCCACACCGCATGAACAGTCGCGCGCATGGGTACCCGAGGCACTCGCACGGGGCATGCGCGTCATTGATCTGAGCGGCGCGTGGCGGCTGACTGAGGCGTCCAACCGTGCTGTGTATGCCTTTGAGGACGACGGGACCGAGCAGGCCGCGACCACGCAGGAACAGGCGGTATACGGCATGCCGGAACTGCATCGCGCCCGGATTGCCGGCGCGCGTCTAGTCGCCAACCCGGGTTGCTACGCGACATCCGTGATCCTCGCACTTCGGCCGCTTCTAGCTGCGGGGATTGTTGATCTTAAGTGCGGCGTCGTGGCCGATTCGAAGAGCGGAGTCAGCGGCGCGGGCAAAGCACCGACCGCAAAAACTCACTACATGTACGCGGCCGACAATCTCTCCGCGTACGGCGTCTTCACTCATCGCCACACGGGCGAGTTGCTGGAGCAGATCGGCATAAGCGCGAACGAAATCACCTTCACGCCGCACCTGCTGCCAATTCCACGCGGAATTCTGTCCACGATCTACGTGCGGTTTAACGAGCCCCAGACGCGTGCCAGCGTTGCCGCGGTATACCACGCGTTCTTTGCCGCCAGTCCGATGGTACGGCTTTACGACCATGCGCTGCCGCAGATTCAGTACTCGGTCAGAACCAACTACGCAGACATCGGATTCCAACTTTCCGCCGACGGCCGCCGGGCTGTTGTCGTCAGTTGTCTCGACAATCTGCTGAAGGGCGCGTCCGGACAGGCCGTACAGAATTTGAACGTGATGTTCGGTTGGGGCGAAGCGGAGGGGCTCGAATGAAGTATGTTGTGAAGCTGGGTGGAGCGGGCCTTGAAACTCCGTCGCTGCTGGAGGGTTGTACGCGGGCTATCGCGGAGTTGGCGCGCGACGGGCATCAGGTAGCCGTGGTGCATGGCGGCGGCGTGCAGTTGACGCGCATGCTCAAGGCACTCGGCAAGCAGAGTGAGTTCATCGCAGGTCTGCGCGTTACGGATGCAGAGACACGCGACGTCGCCCTCATGGTGCTTGCCGGAAAAGTGAACAAAGGACTTGTGGCTGCTCTCGGCGCGCTGGGCCAGCCTGCCGTTGGGCTTTCCGGCGGCGACGGCCTGATGTTTCGCGCGCGCAAGAAGCGCACCGCGCCGGACCTCGGCTTCGTCGGCGAAATCGCCTCCAGCGATCCGCGCTGGATCGAGGCCATTTGGAAGTTGAACGGGGTGCCGGTGATCTCATCGATGGCGCTGGGATTCGACGGCGAGTACTACAACGTCAACGCGGATGAGATGGCCGCGGCCTGCGCGACGGCCTGCCGCGCCGATGCGCTGGTCTTCCTTACTGATGTGCCTGGCGTGAAGGGCGCCGACGGCGAAGTGTTGCGATGGCTGAGCATCGATCAGATTGCCGAAATGGCGAAGCTCGCCGTGATCTCGGGCGGCATGTTGCCCAAGCTCAGCGCCTGCCGCGAAGCACTTCTGAACGGCGTCAAACGCGTAAGAATTCTGCCCGCCGAAGCTGCCGGCTCCCTTCCCGACCTGTGCAGCTCGCGCGTAGCCCACGGCACCGAAGTGATGGTGGCCTAGCGGTCCGCAGGACAAGTGGACCAGGAGAAACTGAATTGACGAAACTTGACGAAATTCGCGCCGCCGAAGCCCGGCTGCTGCTTGCAACCTACGACAGGAACCCCATTCTCTTCGTCGCCGGCGAGGGTGTGCACCTCATCGACGAACAGGGTGACCGCTATCTTGACCTGCTCAGCGGCATCGGCGTAAACGCGCTGGGCTACAGCCACCCTGCAATTGAAGGAGCCATCGCCCGTCAGAGCCGCGCGCTCATTCACATCTCAAACCTCTACTTCCATGAAGGACAGGCAGAGCTCGCACAGCGTCTCACCGAGCTTACAGGCCTCGACCGCGTCTTCTTTGCCAACAGCGGAACCGAAGCCTGGGAAGGCGCGCTGAAGCTGGCGCGCGCCCACGCAGGCCTGTTGCGGAGTGAAGGAAAGCAGATCGGCACGAAGTTCCTTGCGCTTGAGCAGAGCTTCCACGGGCGCACATTCGGCTCCGTCTCCACGACTTACAAGGCCAAGTACCGCGAGCCTTTCGCCCCCGTCCTTCCCGGCGTCGAGTTCGTGCGCTTCAACGATGTCGCTGATCTGCGCGCCAAGTTTTCGAATGAAGTTTGCGCCATTCTCGTCGAAGCCATCCAGGGCGAGGGCGGCATTCGCCCGCTCACGCAGGAATTTTTTGCCGAGTGCCGCGCGCTGGCCAGCTCCACCGGCGCTTTGCTGGTGGTGGATGAGATTCAGGCTGGCATGGGCCGCACCGGCAAGTGGTGTGCATATCAGCACTACGGCATCCAACCCGACGTCACCACGCTGGCCAAGCCTCTTGCGGGCGGTATCCCGCTTGGTGCGATTCTGTGCACTGAAGAAGCTGCTAGGGCCATTCACGCTGGGATGCACGGCTCCACCTTTGGCGGAGGCCCGTTATCTTGCGCTGTCGCCATCGCAGTCATCGACGCGATCGAGAACGAGGGTCTGTTGGCCAACGCAACCGAAGTAGGAGACTACTTTAAGCAGCAGCTCCGCTCGCTCGCCTCGCGCCATGAGTCAATCATGGACGTGCGCGGCAAGGGCCTGATGATTGCCGCTGAACTTGACTCGGCGGAACTCGCCAAGCTTACTGTTGCTGAAATGCTCAAGCGGCGCATTCTCATCAACTGCACCAGCGACACGGTGTTGCGCTTTCTGCCCCCGCTTATTCTCTCGCCCGCCCACGTGGACACCGCCATCAAGGCGCTGGACGAGATCTTTACCGAATACGCCGCACACGCAGAAGCCCAATCCGCAGGAGGACATGCCCGTGGCTAGCAGAACAATCACCGAACCCAGGGAGTCAGCGATTCCCTTGCAGAAGGACCCAGACATTCTCGCCGCCGCAGCGCGGCTTGCGGGCGAGGATCTCTGTTCCATCTCCGATCTTTCAAGCGCCGAAGTTCGTGCCATCCTGAAGTTGGGGCACGACGTCAAGCGCAATCCGCGCGAGTATCGTCACGCCCTTGACGCCAAGCAAATGGTGCTGATGTTTGAGAAGGCCAGCCTGCGCACGCGTCTGAGCTTTGAGACCGGCATCAACACCATGGGCGGCAATGCGATGTTTGTCGATCAGACAAATTCTCCCCTGGGTGAGCGCGAATCGATTGCCGATGTGGCGCGAAATGTGGAGCGCTGGGTTGATGCGATCGTGCTGCGCACCTACGCGCACGACACGATCACCGAGATGGCCGCCAACGCGCGCGTGCCTGTCATCAACGCTCTCTCCGACTTCGAGCATCCCTGCCAGGCTTTGGCCGACTTTATGACTCTTGAAGAGCATTTCGGCAGCGCGGTGGGTCTCAATTTTACTTATGTCGGCGACGGCAACAATGTCTGCCATTCCCTCATGCTTACGGGCGCGCAATTGGGCGTCAACGTCACCGTGGCTACGCCGCGCGGCTACTCGCCGGACATTGAAATCGTGACCATTGCGCGTGACATTGCTCAGGCTAACGGCTGCGAGCTTCGCCTGCTGCAAGACCCCCAGGTGGCCGTCGAGGGTGCGGACGCCGTGTACACCGACGTGTGCGTCAGCATGGGCTTTGAACACGAGTCCACCAAGCGCGCGCCGATCTTCCGGCCGTTCCAGGTCAATGAGGCGCTGATGCAGAAAGCCTCTCCCCGTGCGGTCTTCATGCATTGCCTTCCGGCACGGCGCAACGACGAAGTCACCGACGCGGTGCTCGACGGACCGCAGTCGATCGCGTTCGATCAGGCGGAAAATCGCCTCCATGCGCAAAAAGCGCTCCTGCTTCTGCTGCTCGGCGGACTGGCGAATGTGCAGAGCTTTCAATAATCAGTGGTCAGTGGTCAGAGATCAGCAAAGACCGCTGATGGTGTGGTAATCGCTTGAGGTAGAGCGATTCCAAATCAATAAAGACGCAGTGGTGAGGAGTTGCAAGGACAGACTGATCTCTGATCCCTGATCTCTGATCTCTGCATTGAGGTTTCCGAAGCATGTCCGTAATTCTTGAATCCCTGCCCGTCGGCCAGAAGGTCGGCATTGCCTTTTCCGGCGGGCTCGACACTTCTGCCGCCCTGCACTGGATGAGGCAGAAGGGTGCCATCCCCTACGCTTATACAGCCAACCTCGGCCAGCCCGACGAAACCGACTACGAAGCCATCCCGCGCGCGGCCCTCGAATACGGCGCCGAAAAGGCCCGCCTCATCGACTGCCGCGGCCCGCTGGTTCGCGAAGGCATCGCTGCGCTACAGGCCGGGGCCTTCCACATCAGCACAGCCGGCGTCACCTACTTCAACACCACCCCTATCGGCCGCGCGGTCACGGGCACCATGCTGGTGGCGGCCATGAAGGAGGACGATGTCAATATCTGGGGCGACGGCTCCACGTTCAAAGGCAACGACATCGAGCGTTTCTACCGCTACGGCCTGCTCGTCAATCCCAGCCTCCAGGTCTACAAGCCATGGCTCGACGCCGCGTTCATCGACGAATTAGGCGGCCGCGCCGAGATGTCCGCGTTCATGCAGCGCTCCGGCTTCGCCTATAAAATGTCTGCGGAAAAGGCCTACTCCACCGACTCCAACCTGCTCGGCGCAACCCACGAAGCCAAAGATCTGGAGCAGCTTTCTTCGTCCGTCAAGATCGTCGTCCCCATCATGGGCACGGCATTCTGGCGCGACGATGTCGAGATCCAGCGCGAAGAGATCGCCATTCGCTTCGAAGAGGGCTCGCCCGTCGCCCTCAACGGCCGGCAATTCAGCGATCTCGTCGAACTGCTTCTCGAAGCCAATCGCATCGGCGGCCGCCATGGCCTCGGCATGTCCGACCAGATCGAAAACCGCATTATTGAAGCCAAATCCCGCGGCATCTACGAGGCTCCGGGCCTCGCCCTGCTCTTTATCGCCTACGAGCGCCTCCTCACCGGCATCCACAACGAGGACACCATCGAGCAGTACCGCGACAACGGCCGCAAGCTTGGCCGCCTGCTCTATCAGGGCCGCTGGTTCGACTCCCAGGCCATCATGCTCCGCGAATCCGCCCAACGCTGGGTCGCCAAACCCATCACCGGCGAGGTCACACTCGAGCTCCGCCGCGGCAACGACTACTCCATCCTCAACACCGAGTCGCCCAACCTCACCTTCCATCCCGAGCGCCTCAGTATGGAGAAGACTGAATCCGCCTTCTCCCCACGCGACCGCATCGGACAACTCACCATGCGCAACCTCGATATAACCGACACCCGGCAGAAGCTCCTCACCTACGCCAAAGCCGGCCTCCTCACGCTCGCCAAAAACAGTGAAATGCCCCAGCTCAACAGCGGCCCTGAAAAGGAATGAGACAAGGAATAGCGTGAGGAGCGCTTAAAGCAATGTCCAACGACCAACAATCCGGGAAGATGTGGTCCGGCCGCTTTCGCGAGCCGCTCGATGCGGAGTTCGAACAGTGGCAGCGCTCCATCGTCTTTGACTGGCGACTCCTTGATGAAGAGGTAGCCGCCAGCAAGGCTCACGCCTCCGCGCTGGCCGCTGCAGGCGTGCTTACGCCGAGCGAGCTGGCGGAGTTGCGGGTGGCATTGGACGCAATTTCCTTGGGCAACGCCTCTGAGGCGGGCCGGGCTCTGGTGCGCAACCACCCCTCTGCCGAAGACATTCATCACTTCGTCGAGTTGTCGCTGGTCGAGCGTGTCGGTTCTCTCGGACTCAAGCTACACACCGGCCGCAGCCGCAACGAGCAGATCGCTACCGACCTGCGCCTGTACGTGCGCAAGCAGATTAATCTCGTGGTTGAGTCGCTGGGAGTCTGGGCAAACGCACTGCTTGCGCAGGCCGCCAAAGCCAACGAAGCAGTCATGCCCAGCTATACCCACTTGCAGCGGGCCGAACCCGTGCTCGTGGCCCATTGGCTGCTGGCTTACGTCGAGATGGCGTTGCGCGATGCGACTCGCCTGCGCGATTGCGCCGCGCGGCTGAACTATTGCCCTCTGGGCTCGGGCGCAGTCGCCGGGGCTACGCTCGCTCTCGACCGCACCATCGCGGCACGCGAGCTTGGATTCACCGCACCGACGGCCAACTCGATCGACGCCACCAGCGATCGCGACTTTGTTCTCGAATATCTACAGGCTCTCACCTTCATCGGTTTGCACTTGAGCCGTTTTGCCGAGGAGATCACTCTGTTCGCCACAGCGGAGTTCGGATTCATCGCACTGCCCGAAGCCTTCTCCACCGGATCGAGCGCGATGCCGCAGAAGAAGAACCCCGACCTCACCGAACTGATTCGCGCCAAAGTGGGCCGCATTCACGGCGCCGCACAAGCGGTCACACTGCAACTCAAGGGGCTGCCTCTGGCCTACAATAAGGATATGCAGGAGACCCAGGAGCCGGCATTTCAAGTCGATTTCGTGCCGCAGATGCTGGGCCTTGTGGCGCGGTTTACCGCTGCGCTCCACTTCAATCGCAAGCGCATGAATGAGGCAGCGCAGTCAGGTTACTTGAATGCGATGGCCGCGGCCACGTATCTCGTGCACAAGGGAGTTCCCTTCCGCACCGCGCACGAAAAGATTGGCAATGCTGTTCGCTACGCCATCGAAAGAGGCGTGGAACTGGGCGACCTTTCCCTCGACGAACTGCGCCAGTTTGGCGAGGAGTTCGCGGAAGATTTCTACGCCGCCGTCACGCTCACGGCAACGCTCGATTGCCACGACGTAATCGGGGGAACCGCGCGCGAGCGTGTGCGTGCGGCTCTTGCCGAGGCATCTCAGCGCGTCGCGGCGCTTGTGCGGGAGGTCGAGCATGCTGGTGCGTAAGGCCCTGCTTCAGGATGCATCCAACGTGTACGACCTGGTGAACTCGCTCTCCACCGACGGCACGCTGCTCAAGCGCGCCTTTGCCGAGATCTGCGAAAACATTCGCGATTTCACCGTTGCCGAGTCCGATGGCGGAGTTTTTCTCGGCTGCGGCGCGCTGCACTTCTACGGCCCTCACCTCTGCGAGGTGCGCTCCATCGTGGTCAAGCCGGAGGCCAAGGGACAGGGTGCCGGCGGCCGCATTCTCGGCGCGCTCATTGAAGAAGCCGAACAACACGGCATCCAGTCGGTCTGCCTCTTCACGCGCATTCCCGACTTCTTCTTCAAATTCGGATTCCGCACTGTCGAAGACAAATCCGAGCTGCCGGACAAGATCTTCAAGGATTGCCAGATATGCCCGCGCCTGCACCGCTGCGATGAAGTCGCCATGGTGCGCGGCCGCATTCCGCGCATCTCCATCCTCGGCCCGCGCATCGAGGCCCAGCAGTTGGTCCGGCTGTCGGGCTAATCACGCTGGCTCAGAATTGCTGTCGCAACTACGGCCTGTCCATAACTCAGCCCACCATCCCCGGGACTGACGCGGACGTGCTGAAACACCTCAAATCCCTCGGCCTCTAGGCCTGCGTGCAGCAGCCGCACCAGCCGCCGGTTGTGCATGCATCCACCGCTCAACGCAACCTGGGCAATTCCGGTGGCCGCCCGCGCCTTCACGGCTGCCTGCACAAAGCCCGCCGCCACGCCACCGTGAAAACGCGCGCCAATACGGGCTTTGTTGATTCCAGCCCCCAGGTCCCGCAGCATCTCATGCCAGAGCGGCGCGACACTCATACGGACAGCCTCGTGCTGAGCCCAATCCCCACCCTCTAACTCCATCGAATAGCCGGGCTCATCGGGTTCATCGACCGCCAAGCCCTCCAGTTCGATGGCCGCCTGCGCCTCATAGTCCACCTCGCGGCGCTCTAAAACCACGGCCGCCACTGCGTCAAAGAGTCTGCCGCAACTCGACGTTTGCGGCGTATTGATGCCCCGCTCGATCATCCGCGCCAGCACACGCGCTTCCTGTTCTGTCGCACCCAATAATGCAAGCGTCGCGGCATCGGCTATCTCAAATCCCGCCGCGTGCAGGTGGCCCAGCGCCATGCGCCACGGCTCGCGGATCGCAGCTTCACCCCCGGGCATGGGCACGTACGCCAAATGCGCGAAGCGCTCAAATCCTTCAAGCCGGCAGATCAGCACTTCCCCGCCCCACACGCGGCCGTCCGTGCCGTACCCGGTCCCGTCCAGGCTCAGCCCGATCACCGGCCCCTCCAGCCCATGCTCGGCCACGCAGCCCGCCACATGCGCGTGATGATGCTGAACGGCCAGCAACCGCAGACCCCGCTCACTGGCCCACTCCTTTGCCCACGCTGTGGATAGATAGCCGGGATGCATGTCATGCACCACCGTTTCCGGTTCAATTTCGAAGGTGCGCATCAAGTGGTCGAGGGACTCCTTGAAAAACTCCAAGCCGGTCAGATTCTCCAGATCGCCCAGGTGCTGGCTTTGGTAGGCAATCCGCCCGCGTGCCAGCGTGAAGACGCTTTTCAGGTGTCCGCCGACGGCCAGCAGCGGCGGCGCGTGCAAGGGCAACGCCACGCCCAGCGGCACGAACCCACGCGCACGGCGGATCAACTGCGGCGCCCCATCCACAACCGCGGCCACCGAGTCATCACACCGCTGGAGAATCTCGCGATCATGCATCAGGAAGGCGTCCGCGATGGCGCCCAGCCGCACGCGCGCCTCGTCGTTGTCGATGGCAATCGGCTCCTCGCTCAGGTTGGCAGAGGTCATCACCAGCGCATTCACCCGTTGATCTACAAAAAGGAGATGCTGCAGCGGCGCATAGGGCAGAAACACGCCCAGCCAAGGAATTCCCGGAGCGACTCCGGCCGCAATCCCGTTGCCTGCGCGCGCCTGCGCCAATACAATCGGGCGAGCCGGAGCCAGCAGCAGAGCCTCCTCTTCCGCGGTCAGCACGCACAGCGCCCGCGCTGCCTCCAGGTTCCGCACCATCAACGCCAGCGGCTTTCCATAGCGTTGCTTGCGCCCGCGCAGCCGCATCACCGCTGCCTCATTGGTCGCATCCACACTGAGGTGAAAGCCGCCGATGCCCTTGATGGCTACAACTTCGCCCCCGAGCAGCCGATCGACGGTTGCGGCCACCGGATCGTCCGCTGCAATGGTCGAGCCATCCGGGGCTTCCAGCCACGTGCGCGGCCCGCACTTCCAGCAGGCATTCGGCTGCGCGTGAAAGCGCCGGTTCAACGGGTTATCGTACTCCGCCCGGCACGCCGCACACATGGGAAACTTCGCCATTGAAGTCTGCGGACGGTCGTAAGGAATGCGCCGCGTGATGGTGAAGCGCGGTCCGCAGTTGGTGCAGTTAAGGAAGGGGTAGCGATAACGGCGATCGGCAGGGTCGAGCAATTCGCGGAGGCAATCCTGGCAGGTCGCGGCGTCGGCCGGAATGCCGGTGCTGACCGGGCCCTTCACCTGACTCGAAACGATGCGGAATCCCATCTCGCCGGTGGCTGTCAGCGCGCGCACCGCAACTGAGTCAATCCTCGCCAGGGACGGGGTTTCCGTGCGTAAACGAGCCAGAAACGCCTCGACGCGCGCCGTCGGCCCCTCGATTTCGATGGTCACGCCTTCGGTGTCGTTGGCGATGAAGCCGGCCAAAGATTCCTCGTGTGCCAGCCGGTACACAAACGGCCTGAACCCCACCCCCTGCACCACCCCGCAGACCAGCACTCCCCGGCGCGCAACGGGCGCTTCGTGCCGTTCTCGTTTTGGAAGGGCTTCTTCAGTCAAAGAAAACGCGCCTCGCACGGAGACCAGCATAGCGTATGAGGTCCCATCCGGCGTTCGCCCCACATGATCCGCGCGCAGGATGCCGTCACCTCTGCATTGTGACGCTCACCTGGGGCGAAGAAGCATAGTCTGAAGGAGAAGGCAACGCGGGGAGTCGTAGCATGAGACGTTTCCGGCAATTCAGCGTGGATCGAGCAACTGCGACTGCTCTTTGCCTGATCTCGCTCGGAGTCGCCCCGGCCTCGGCCCAGCAACTCGACGCTTCGTCCGTCATCCGGCGCATTGACGCCGCGGTCCAAACCCGCTTTGAAGCGGTCGCGGGATTCACCGTGAACGAACACTATGCCGTGTACAGGGGCAAGGACGAAACGCATCCTGCGGCTGAGATGACAGTCCGGACAACCTACCGGAAGGATACAGGCAAGAGTTATGCCATCGTCGCCCAGAGTGGCTCGGCAATCATACGCAAGTTTGGATTGATCCCGCTCCTGGACAATGAGAAGCGCATCAATCAGCCAGACAATGTGGAACGATCCTGGTTCACTTCCGCAAATTATGAGATGAAACTGAAGTCCGACGAAATCCAACCGCTGAATGGACGACAGTGCCTTGCCCTCGCCGTCACGCCCAGGCGGAAGGCTCCCAATCTCATCCAAGGCACCCTGTGGGTGGACACGAAAGACTATTCCATCGTTCAGATCGAAGGAACCGCCTCCAGGAGTCCGTCCATCTGGGCAGGACCCACCCATATGATGCGCCAATACGCGAACGTGAGCGGGTTTGCGATGGCCACCCATGCCAGAGCCGTGTCCAACAGCTTCCTGTTTGGCCGGACAGTCGTCACCATCGACTACCAGGACTACCGCGTCCAGGTTCGTCCATCGCGGTGAGCGGAATCGCCGCTGTCCGGATTCAGGCGATTCCCGTCGCCCCGCCCCCGGAGGCTTTCTCCGCCCACCGCGCGTCTCCAGTGACCGACGCCACGCCTGCCGCCACGCCCCTGCTCTATACTGAGCAGCGTGACACCGATTTTTGGCGACTGGAAACTCGATGCGGCGCTGGGCTCCTGCCTGGTGCTGGGGCTGCGCCATGGCTTTGATTACGACCATCTGGCCGCTATCTCCGACATCACCGCCGTGCAGCGCAACTGGCGCAACGGATTGCGTCTGGGCATGACTTACGCCCTGGGCCACGCCTTTACCGTGGCCGCTCTCGGTGTGGCTGTTCTGCAGTTGCACATGGGTCTGCCCGAGGGGCTGGACCACTGGACGGAGCGGCTCATCGGGCTCACGCTGATCGTGCTGGGCATTGGAGTGGTGGCGGGCATTCTGCGCAAGGATGCGCATGGCCACAGCCACGGCCGCGTGGAAAGCCGCCTGGCCATTGCCATCAACGGCGTGCTTTGGCTGGCCTGGCAGGTGCGCCGGCTGTGGAACCGGGAAGCGCCGCGCCCGGAGCGATTTCAGTGGATGTACACCGGCAAGTCGGTCTTCGTGATCGGCATGCTGCACGGCGTGGGGGCCGAAACCCCCAGCCAGCTGGCGCTGTTCTTCCTGACCGCCAATCTCGGCGGCACCTCCCGCGGCATGATGGGCCTGGCAGCCTTCGCCGTGGGCCTGGTGGCGATGAATGGGCTCATGACCGCCTCAATGGGCGGAGCCTTCAAGGCCACTGGCCACCACCCGCGCTTCTACCGCGCCATCGCCTGGACCGGCGCCGTCTACAGCTGCGGCATCGGGCTCATCTTCCTCTTCGGCATCTCGGACCATTTGCCCGGGCTGGGCTAGGACCTGTTCACACTACTGGGGCGGTGGCGTTGCGGCGGAAAATCCGACCAGACCGGGGCCCCCAAGGATAGGTCTTCGTCCTTGGGGTGGAGACGAGGCGGAGTCCGAAGGGTTATGGCGGGTCCACAGTCGAGGACGACAACGAAGTACGGCCGGATTTTCCCCGCAACCCTTCGGGACGGGCCAATTTCCCCCATTTCGTCGTCAATCGTCGCTCGCAGACAACCAGTATCCACCCCACGGGCAGGGAACCACCCATGGGGGCCGCGGTATGCGTCGCTCCTCACTCCTCAAACTGAGGAAAATTGGCTCCCGTCGCAACCACCCCAGTGTAGTGTGGACAGGCACTAGGTCTCTGACCGTGTGATGTTGTTTCTGTCGTAGCCGAACTTCTGGCGTGCCTTCTTGCGCGTGAACTGCCAGTTGATGGTGACGTGGTTGCGGTTCATCTTTCGGTTCCAGGCTTTGGCTTCCCGTCGTAGATCGCTCATTGAAGGAATGCGGCGTTGGCCGAGGCACTGGCGGCTGAACAGGCTGATCTCGATCTCCGCCTGGTTCAGCCAGCTGCCGTGTTTCGGGGTGTAATGCACTATGAAACGCTCCCACAACAGGCCGCCGATC
Organism: uncultured Acidobacteriaceae bacterium; assembly: GCA_963716385.1. Classification (GTDB taxonomy): domain Bacteria; phylum Acidobacteriota; class Terriglobia; order Terriglobales; family Acidobacteriaceae; genus Telmatobacter. The sequence goes on along the minus strand of OY970305.1, from coordinate 2,155,899 downwards.
TTTTCGCCGAACCGGTCCACCAGTGCCTTGCGGTTATGTGAACTCAGATTATCCATCACCAGATGGATGGTTTCGGCCTCCGGATAGCTGGCCACGATCTCCACCAGGTAATCGGCGAATTGGGCCGAGGAGCGGTTCGGAGTCGATTTGGTAAAGTGCCGCCCGGCCTTGGGCTGGACACCGCAGAAGACGTTGACCGTGCCGTGCCGCTCATACTCGCAATCACGCCGGGCAATCCGTCCCGGTCGCATCGGTCGCGGCGGACGGACATCGGCGTGCAGCACCACAGGCTTCTCATCCACACAGACCACGGGCTCCCTTTCTGAAAGCGGCTTTTCGTAGATCTTGAGCACCTCCTCCATGCGGGCGATGTACTCTTCATTCAGTTCCGCCACGCACCACATTTTTTCCCCGCCACGGCTTCAGTTCGTGGCTCTGAAGCAGGATGCGGATCGTCTCCCGGCCCACCTGCGGCGCCAGCTTCCGCTTCACCGCTTCGGTGGCGATCAGCCGCACACTCCACCGCGCCATGCCCTGTGGCGGCGGCGCGCACACCATGGCGATGATCCGCTGGCTCTGGCCTACGTCCAGTGCTCGCTGTTTGCCGGGCCGCGGCTTTTCGTACAGTGCCGACTCCAGCCCTTCCTCCTCATAGCGCCGGGCAACAGCTCGCACCGTTTTCGCAGCTACGCCCACACTGGCCGCCACCTGCGCCGCCTTCTGCCCACGGTCAAGCTGGCGCAGAATCAAAGCACGCCGCAACACTCGCGACGATTCCCGCCCCTTCGTCAGCATCCCGGAAAGCTGCTGCCGGTCCTTCTTCTTCAATTGAACATGCACCCGATGGTAGCTTTGCATCTCCCCACTATGCCGCCATTCCCGTCGCTATAAAAGTGACTGAAACGGTACATCTTTATACGGTCAGAGACCGAGAGCAAAGCTGAAGGTTTTTTGTTGGCTGGAATCTCGGATGTAAAGAGAATCGTGTAGGGTTTGCTCCAGCCTAGTTTGATGACCGCAACATAGAGGCCTTCTATTGGTCTTCGTCTTTCAATTGCTCTGTCGTCAACCTGACGTTGAGCGAGCGGCTGCGCACCTACCGGTGGCGCAAGGTCCGCAGGATGCCAGTCAAGAGCATGGCAGGGGTAGGTGGACAGCCGGGAATATAGGCGTCGACCGGAATTACCGAATCGACCGTGCCGGCTACTGCGGGACTTTCGGCGAAAATGCCGCCGCTGCATCCGCAGGCGCCCACCGCAACAACGAGCTTCGGCGACGGAGTGGCTTCATAGGTTCTTTTGACCGCCTCGGCCATGTTGCGTGTCACGGGTCCGGTGACAAGCAGCATGTCGGCGTGCCTGGGGGACGCAACGAAGTGAATCCCGAAGCGCTCCAGGTCGTAGTAAGGGTTGGTGAGCGCGCCGATTTCGGCCTCGCAGCCGTTGCACGAGCCGCCGTCAACCTGGCGGATGTTCAATGCGCCGCCCACGATTGCGCGGATTTCTCGCGCCGCGGCGGTCAGGGCGGCTTCGTCGCACAGGACTTCGGCGCCGCGCTCTACGTCCCACCGGCGGACAAGCGCTTGCCGACTGACGCCGCACGGTACGCTTTCCGCGTGAAAGAACGCGCCTTCGCCAGCCTCGATGCAATGCCCGCAGCCGGTACATCTGCCATAGTCCAGAGAGAGAATCGAGCGCCCGTCGGATTCGTCGATTGCCAGGGCGGAAGTACTGCACGAATCAACTGCGCGGCGTGCGATCGTTGAAGTCAGCGCTTCCGGGTGCACGCCGGGCATGCGGCTGCCCAGGGAGTTGGCGATCAACTCCTCGACCCGTACCAGTACCTTGGGGCTCCTCAAGCTGCGTTGCACGATGTCGAAGATCATCGATCACATCCGGAATAGGACAAGTTGAAACTCTTGTTGATCAGCGGAAAATCGGCGGTGATGTTTCCATGTACGGCGAATGGCAAGCTCGGCCAGTTCTGGAACGACGGCGATTTAATGTGGCACCGATCGATCTGGCCGTTGCGAATCCGAACCCAGTAGAGCAGTTCGCCTCGCGGCGATTCGACCGCCGAGAATCCTTCGGCGCTGCCGTCGCGCGGCATCGGTGTGCAAATGATGCCGGCAGCCAATTCGTTCAGCGTGTCCTGTATTAAACGTGCCGACACGCGAGTTTCCTCAATGCGCTGACGTGCCCGGGAGAGCACATCCCCCCGCTGGAAGTGCGGGATCTCTACCGCGATATTGCGATAGTGGCCATAAGGATGATCGTGCCGGACATCGATCCTGACACCGCTCGCGCGCGCGGCCGGACCGACGACGCTGAGGTCGCGGGCGATTCTGTTGGCGAGGACTCCCGTTCCTTCAAACCTGTTCTGCACAGAGGGTGTGTCGAGAATCAAGCGCGCCATCTCGGCAAAATCGGCCGCCGCATCGGCAACCACGTGGCCGAACGCGCGCGTGTTTGAAGCCGCAAGGTCGCGCCGCACCCCTCCCGGCACCGCGATGCCGCGCCAGTAGCGAGTGCCGAAGAAGCGCGCCGATGCCTGTAGGAGCGACTCCTTGATACGGGAAGTGTAGGGAGCTGGAACCGTACAACCGACGTCGCCGCACAGCGCGCCCACATCGCCGATGTGAGCCATCATGCGCTCGAGTTCGAGTCCGAGCAAACGAATCGCCCGTCCGCGCGGCGGAACGGAGATGCCGAATGCATTCTCGACGGATTGGGAGTACGCGACGGCATGCGAAAAACAGTTGTCGCCGGAGACCGACTCGGCCAGCGCGGGCCCGTTCATGAGGGAAGCGCCTTCAAAGAGTTTCTCCGTGCCCTTATGCGTAAAGAAGAGGCGCAGTTCAAGATGGAGAACCGTATCTCCCATGACGCTGAAGCGGAAGTGCCCAGGCTCGATCATTCCGGCATGAACGGGGCCAACCGGCAGCTCGCAAACTCCAACACCCTGCACCACAAGAAAACTGTATTCGGCAGGGTGAGAAACTAGCGGACGCAGATCGGGATGTCCGTCGATCTCGATCCCGTACCGGTCGTGCAACTCGCGCTCATACCAGTCCGCCGCAGGTGAGATCAACGTGGTGGACGGATGCTTACCCGTCACTGGAACGCTAATGATGCGATACTCGCGATTCACATCCGCAATGTACCGGACACGCTTCGCGCCGCCGTCGTCCACGGCCCCAAAAATCGACACCAGGCGCGCGTTGTCGCTTGCCAAAAGCCGCAGCGCGGCCTGCACACTACCCTCCGCGCCCCTCGGCATCTGTTTTGTCGTCATTGCAGGACCACCAATGCTCTTTGCAATAGGTTTGCGAATATGTTCGGGATGCAAACGCCAAACACGATCAGATACGTCGCACAAATAGCCATCACCGCGAAGTCTGAAGGCAGCAGCTTGAACTTGGCTGGCTCGTCCGCCCGTTTGCCTGCCAGCATACGTTGAACATGGTGCAACAAAGCGCCAAATACGACGGAAAGCACCACCATCAGCAGGATCGCGATGAGATAGCGAGACGCGCTGAACGCCGCGGTCAGGATCATGAATTCGCTAATAAACGTTGCGAAGGGCGGCATGCCGGCGATGGCGAGGCTGCCCACTACGAGGCCGGCGCCGGTCCAGGGCACCGAGCGCGCCATGCCGTGAATGCGCTTCATCCGCAACGTTCCAAAGCCCTCGCGCACGTTGCCAGCGGTAAAAAACATGAGCGACTTTGCGATGGAGTGATTGAAGGTGTGCAACAGCGCCCCAAAGAGGCCGAGAGGTCCGCCGATTCCGATGCCGAGGGCGACGATGCCCATGTGCTCGATGCTGCTATAGGCGAGCAGACGCTTCAAGTCGCGCTGGACCACCATGAGGAGTGCGGCGACCGTAATCGACAGGGCGCCGAAGATCAACAACAGTGTGTGACTGAATTCGCTGCCGATGGCATGCGATGTGATGGTGTCGAAGCGCAGGAGCGCGTACAAGGCGCAGTTCAACAGCACGGCGGAGAGCATCGCGCTGATCGGCGTTGGCGCTTCCGCGTGCGCATCGGGCAGCCAACTGTGCATGGGCACGAAGCCGATCTTCGTGCCATAGCCTACGGCGACGAAGACGAAAGAAAGTTTAATCAGATCCCTTGTGGCACCGAGGTTTGGCGCCGCATTCATCAGCGCACCCCAGTCGAGCGCCGATGCGGGGCTGACGCCGCTCTTGACTGCGGCAAGGTAGAGCGCAATCGTGCCGAAGAGAGCGAACGCGATTCCTACGGTGCAAACGACGAGGTATTTCCAGCCAGCCTCGACGGCCCCCTTGGTGTTGTAAAACCCAACCAGCAGCGCCGACGCGAGCGTAGTGGATTCCACGCAGATCCAAAGCATACCCAGGTTCGCCGAGAGGTAAACCGCGATCATGGTGAAGGCAAAGAGGAAAGTCAGGCTGTAGAACCATCGCGGCAAGGAAAAGCGTCCGGCGGGAATATGGCGAAGGTAGCCGATGGAGTACACCAGCACGAGCGCGAGGATCACGCCGATGTTAAGCAAGAAGAAGGCGGTGAGACCGTCAGCCCGCAGGTAGCGTCCGGACTGAAGAACGCCGGCAGCGCGGATTCTCCAGATGGCATTTGCGATTGCGGCCACCTCGAGTGCGCCCGCGGACATAGCCACACGCACCGCGCGCCCCGGCTCTTTACAAGTCAAGACGATCAGTGCAGCGAAGAGGGGAACCAGGAGCAAAAGAAGCAAGGTCATGGGATCATCCCCTCAGCCGCCGCAACTTGGAGACATCCAGGTGCTCAAAAGTGTCACGAATGCGGAAGACAAACAGCCCCATCAAGAAGACACCCATCAGCAGGTCGAAGAAAATGCCGATCTCGATAACCAGTGGCATACCGAACGTTGTCGTCAGCGCGGCCACAAAAATTCCGTTTTCGAGAACGAGCAGCCCGATGACTTGCATGAGGGCCTTTTTGCGGCTGACCATAAGAAACGCGCCGGCCAGCAACAATGCGACGGCAGCGGCGAGCAAGTCCTCGTCCAGCCGGAGCGTCTTTGCGTAAGGTGCGACGACAAAGAAAGACAGAAGAATCAGCCCGGCCATGATGAAGATCGACTGCGCACCCGACGTCGAGGAGGCGACGTCCTGCGACGCCTTGAGGTCTTTCACGATGCGAAACAGCGCGTAGGGTATCAAAACGACTTTCACGGCGATCACCAATGCGGCAACAGCGTACGCCTCGACTGACTTGCCTGCGTAAGCCAGCGCCAGGATTTCCGCTGCCATGAATGCCGACTGCGCGCTGAACAGCACAATGCAGGTGGAGATCCTTTTGGCCGAAGCCATCATCAGCAGCGTAATGAATAGGAACACGGCAGATGAGGCCAGGGCCTTTGCCACTGCAAATTCAATCAGACTCATGCCTCACCTCATCAGCGCGGTAAACGCGACTGCAAGAATGGCCAAAGCCGAAGCCATCCCGAGAAAATCAGGAACAAGATACATACGCAATTTGGCAATGCTGCTCTCGATCACCGCGATGGCAACCGCCAGCACCGCCAGTTTGAACACAAATGCGAGTGGTGCGATAACCAAGGCGGCAAGCGAAGCAGTTATGGCCATGCCCCAGGGCACAAACACCCCCACAAGCAGAGTCATGATAAGGGTGAGCTTGACGGCGCTTGCCCACTCGATCAGCGCAAGGCTCGGACCGGAGTACTCCAGCACCATGGCTTCGTGAATCATCGTCAGTTCAAGATGTGTCGAAGGGTTGTCAACGGGAATGCGCCCAGTTTCAGCGATTGCGACCAGGATCAGCGCTCCGAGAGCGAACGCATACACAGCTGAAAGATGAAGCGGATTCTGCTGCACAGTGGAAAGAACGATGCCCGACAGACTGATCGTGTGCGTACGAATCGCGACGGAGGCCAAAGCCAACAGCAGTGGAGCTTCCGCGAGAGTCGAAACCAGCGCTTCGCGGCTTGCCCCCATTCCGCCGAATGAACTGCCCCCGTCCATCGCCCCGAGCATCAGAAAGAATCGCCCAATCGCCAGCAAGTATACGAGAAGAATAAAGTCGCCACCCACGCCGAACAATGCGGATGGGTGCAATGCCGGTACGAACGCCGCACCTGTCACCGTGACGGCAAACAGAACAACTGGCGCGAGGCGGAAGAGCCCGGAGGCAGTCTCCGGGACCAGATCCTGTTTGCGCAAGAGCTTCAGCAGGTCGGCATACGGCCGCCACACGCTTGCGCCGCGGCGGTTCTGTATCCGCGCCTTGACGCGCGCAACGACGCCGCGCACCAGGGGAGCGATTGCCACGAGCAGTAACGCCTGGATCACATCGATGGCAAGAGTCATGCAAACCTCATGAATACAAGCAGGGCGATGAGCGCCAGGAAAATGTAGAGCAGGTAAACCTGCATATTCCCCGTCTGGAGTTTTCGCAGCCGCGTGGCCATACTGACAATCGCATCCACGGCTGGACGGTAGAGCCACTTCTCGAACGACGTAGTTCGAACCGAGCGGTAAAAGATGGATTTTGGGAAGTACGGCTCACTCACATACAACACCTCGACCGTCCGATCCGCCTTGTAGACTCTCGAAAAGACCGTGCGCAGCGGTTTGGAAAACGCAGCGGAGGAATACTGCATGCGGCTGTCTAGCGCGGGAAGACCGCAGGCCCAGGTGGGGGTGATGCGTTTGATGCGCCGGAATCCGGCAACCGCAATCATCAGCACGGCAACGCAAGCCGCGATCAGCGGAAGAGTGTGGGAAATGGGAACGACGTCTTCGGGGAGCGCCGAGGAATGCAATAGCTCCTGCGCAAGCGCCGTCAGCGGACTCAGCACCATGCCCGGCAGGATGCCGATGGTCACGCAAGCCGCGGCCAACAGTGCCATTGCGATCTGCATTGATGTGGCGACTTCGGTTGCTTGCTCTGCCTCGATACTGCGCGGGCGCCCAAGAAAAGCAACGCCATAAAGTTTTGCGAAACAGGCAGCGGCGATTGCGCCGATCAAGGCCAGGACTCCGGCCATGAGCGGCAGAATGACGGCGCACGACAGGCTTGGAAGTTCCGAACCTGCGATGAAACTGCGGAGCATCATCCATTCGCCGACAAAGCCGTTGAACAAGGGCAGCCCGATGATGGAGCAGCAGCCGATCAGGAAGACCGTTCCGGTCACCGGCATACGTTTCAGCAGGCCGCCCAAAAGCTCGATGTCAAGTGTGTGCGAGGCATCGGAGATGGCGCCGGCTCCGAGGAACAGGAGGCTTTTGAACAGAGAGTGATTGAGGGCGTGGAGCAAAGCGGCAACCAGTGCCACCGTTGCCCACACCGGCGCGCCATTGGCCATGAACACCAGCGCGGCGCCCAGCCCAAGATAAATGATTCCTATGTTCTCAACGCTGCTGTAAGCAAGCAGCCGTTTCAGATCGTGCTCTGAGAGGGCATAGAGAATTCCCAGCAGGCCGGTCACTGCGCCGGCCAGCAAGACCAGATATCCCCACCAGGTTGGGCCTCCGCCAAGAAAGTCAAAGGTGAAACGAACGAATCCGTAAATTGCGGTCTTCAGCATCACGGCAGACATCAGCGCCGAAACGGGGCTCGGCGCAATAGGGTGCGCCTTGGGAAGCCAGAGGTGAAAGGGAACAATGCCCGCTTTGGTGCCAAAGCCGACGAAAGACAGCAGAAAAATGGCGGTGCGCAGGCCCGCCGGCATGGAGGCAGCCGCGGCCCGCATAGAGGCGAATGCGAGTCCATGCGCGTGGGGGAGAAAGAGCAGGAAGCTTGCGATCACGGCCGCTGCGCCCGCATGCATCATCACGAGGTAGATGAAAATGTTGTGCCGGCGCCGCTCGGAGTCGCCGTCAATCAGAATCAGCCCGGCCGAAAACAGCGTCATCAACTCCCACCCGAACAGAAACGCAAATGCGGTCGAGGCAGTGACGACGAGCGCCATCGAAAGCAGGAAGAGAGACAGAAGCGCCCACATCCAATCGGCTTTCGGTCCGCTGTAATGACGCTCTACGTACGCGGCGGAAAACAACGCAACCGGCGCGCCTACGGCGCAGATCAGCAGCAGGAAGAATGCGCTCAGCCGGTCAACGGTGAGTGCGAAGGGAAACGGCGTCAGCCGCGAGAGATCCAGCACCAGCCTGTCGCCTCGCCAGAAACTGAACCCGGCGACAAGTGTTCCCGCCAGAAGCGCAAAAAGGAGGAGCAGAGAGGGCAGCGCGCGCATTTTTCGGTTGCGCCGGCAAAGCAGACTTACGGCTGGGATAGTCAGCAGCGCTACGAGAAACGAATTGAATGCGGTCTGAATCATAGGGGATCGTAAGTGACCGGCACCAAACCGGGCGTGCATCTTTCTCTGATCGGGCCTACCTGAACACGCGCAAGAGGCCTCATTTCGCTCCGGGCGGGTTGAGTTGTGAAAGGAGATCCCTGATGTTGATGAGCTGGTTGTTGAAAATCTGCCGCGCGTCGGCGAGCAGTCGAATGATCGCCGGGTCGGATATGGAATAAAAGACGTTTTGCGCTTCCTTGCGGGCAACCACGATGTTGCTCTTGCGCAGGACCGCTAACTGCTGAGAGAGCGTGCTTTGCTCGACATCGAGCAGCGCGCTCAGTTCGCTTACGCCGGCCTCGCCTGAACAGAGCGAATCGAGAATCCTGATGCGCAGCGGGTGAGCCAGCGCCTTGAAGAACTCCGCCTTGAATTGCGCCATCTCTGACATTTGTATATATGAATATATGCATATATATGTCCCCCGTCAATCGCAAAGAGCACCGGCGTCAAGCACGCGGATCTTCACTCAGCTTCTTACTGTGCTCCGGCAGTCGCACATTTTATGGAAGGCGGCTTGGTTCTGGAGTGTCCGGGGTGCGCGCGCCACCGAGCGAGCGCCTGAATCTGCGGGCGCTTGCTGAGTGTATTGGCGATTGGGCAAATGTCCAGAATCCATTCTAGAAGCCATCTGGCTCTGTTGACATCCTCGAAACGTGCGGGTGGAGAGTGGCAGGATTTGGGTGAAGGTGAAGGTGCTCTGGGTGTTCGCCTTGGGTATGGCTGAGGTTCCCGCAGGACAGTATGGAAAACGCTCCTTGACGCGAAAGCGTCTTCTCGGCGGTGAAACGCAGCTCTCATGCCGTGCCCCCGGCAGAACCCTGCGCACGCAATCCCGCCAAGCCATCCTGCTCGGATTGGCCTTCAATCTATACCGCCTCCGCCTGCCGGCTCTCTGACTGCAGAAAATGAGGATGGCAACAGAGCCAGGTGAGCTGATATGCGAGTGGCGGCAGCAATTGCATTGAGCTCCGAAGGGCGGCTTGAATTGGAGAAGCTGTCGCGTCGGCGCACTTCGCCGGTTCGCGTGGTGCAGCGGAGCCGTATCATTCTGCTGGCCGCCGGGGGGATCGAGAACAAGGAGATTGCGGAGCAGCTTGGGGTAGCGCCGCGCATGGCGGCCCGTTGGCGGAGCCGGTTCATTGAACTGGGTGTCGAGGGTCTGATGAAAGATGCTCCCAGGCCGGGGCGGACACCGGCGATTTCGGCGAAGATGGTCGCTCAAGTGATTGCCAGGACGACGCAGTCGAAGCCTGCCGGAGCCACGCACTGGTCGCGCAGCAGGATGGCGCGCGAGATGGGCATTTCCGAGTCCAGCGTAGGCCGCATCTGGCGCGCGCATGGACTGAAACCGCATCGCATCGAGAGCTTCAAGGTCAGCAATGATCCGCACTTCGCCGAGAAGCTGGACGCCATCGTTGGCCTGTATCTCAATCCGCCCGAACAGGCGCTGGTCCTATCCGTGGACGAGAAGAGCCAGATTCAGGCGCTGGACCGCACCCAACCCGGCCTGCCAATTTCGCGCATGACCCTGTTCCGCATAGGCAGCGCGTGCTGGTCCTGGGCGGAGACACGAGCATAGAGCCCAGCGCGAACCAGTGGGCGCCTTAGGAAAGCTACCTAGAGGCGCGGCCATGACTCTTGTTTCGTATCGCCGGCAGGAGCCACTGCCGCCGCGAATGGAATGTTGACAAATATCTCAGGTCAGGTTACGGTCAGGAACGTAGAAAAACGACGCTGAAAGTCACAGAAACCGCAGTTCATTTTCCCCAGCCTACCCCGACCTAGGCGCACGATCTTCGACAGAGTCAGCTTCGCGGTATGTTGCATCTTCTCGCTAACCAAAGGGAAAGGAACTTTATGCGCCTTAGCAAGATGACGATTTTCCTTCTGACCTTCGCGGTCGCCGCCTGCCTGCCCCTCACGATGCGAGGTCAGGCTAGCAAAATCAACGGGCCAATCGCTAACGCCCTGATTGGCCCCGGAGACGGCGGGCCGGATCCGGGCACTCCGCCCACCTGTGATCCATATACAGAACTGGATTGTTAGTGCGATCCCGAGTTCTCGCCGGGGTCCCAGTTGGCGTGTTATCAGCCCGCTGCGCCGCCTCCGCCTGAGCCTCCGCCTACCTGCTACGCCGCTCTGTACTACCGACCCATCGCCTATATAGGGTTCGCGCTAGGAGTGAACCATACGTGGTGGTTCACCACGGATGCGTACTATGACCGTGGGTGATGGACGGGTTCCCTTCGGCTAGCTGTAAAGCCGACACTTCCTGCGGCTATCTCCAGGCCTACGAGACTTACGGCACTTCGGGCCAAGGCAACGACACCATGGCTAACGGAACATTCTACTGGGGTACCGGGGCGAAGAACGTCAGCACCTGCAAGATGTCGTTCAGATTGGAGGCCTACACGCAGGCGTGGCCGGAGTCCGCCACGACCTATTACATTCTGGGACCGAACAGCAACACGTTCGCCAGCCGGGCAGCCGCGTTCGCCGGCATTCCTGTTCCCGCACTCCCACAAAGCTTCGCACCTGGCTGGGGCCAGTAAGTATACGGAGGTCGTCATGAAATGGAAGTACGCAGTGGTTCTCAGTACAATCCTTGCTTTAGCGATACCCGCTTTCTCGGATCAGGTCAGTCCTGAAGCGGAGCGCGTTGCCCAAGCCCTGCACCAACTTTTCCAAACCGTAAGCTACACCAGGACCGACTTTTTGGTGGATTACGAGAGAGCACACGACTCTCGAGCCGTTCTCTCGTCGGAAGCTGATCACCACACCTACGTCCAGTCCGAGGAATTCCTGATCCTGCCCTTCATCAAGCTGCTGGCGGAGTTGCAGTCGCTTGGTCCTGAATCGGCGATGAACTTCGAGAACGGTTTCGATGAGGTGGTGGGAGGAGCCTCGGACTTCACTGCACCGCAGGGTCTGGGCATGGTCGACTACACCGGTTGTTATGTGGGTGTTGGCAAGCCCGGCGGCGGCCCGGACATGGCATCGACGATCAGCGTGGACGACCGTGTGCTTCCGCCTGTCGGCTCAGACAAGCCGATCACCGTCAAGGCTCCGAAGAAGGAAATCCTGCGCGGTACCAACATCATCCAGTGGAGCTGGAACGTGCCCATCGGCGAAGCGTTCCCCGGCAGGATCAAGCAGTTTTACGCCATGCAGGTGGGAGGCGACTTCGTGATCTGCGATGACCAGGTAGAGATAGTCGAGTTGATGAAGATCCTGACGTCGAGCCCCTTTGCTATCACCCACAGCCAATCTCCGTATGTCCACGTGAAGCCCAAGGCGGACTTGAGCGCGATCAATACCCACAGGTACTGGTCCTATCGATGGCTGGATGCCCAGAACGCCGCCGAGATCGCCGCACAGTTGGCGATGCCGGCAAACACAACTTCGCTCGCAGTTTATGCTGATCCGTCTGCTCAAGGAGCAGAAGCCAAGATCGCCAGCGGAGACCGCAACGTGCCTCCGCGTGCTCTCAACGACCCCGGATCGCTATACATGGCCGTTGCGGCGTTAGGGTTCGGTGTTCGGATGTGACACGACCAGGCATGGCCTGAATATCCTTTTCGGCCATGAAGAAGGGCCGCGGCGCAACCATGACGCATGATTACAAGCGCAATGGCACAACCACCCTGTTCGCCGCCCTCGATACCGCCACCGGCGAAGTCTACGGCCTCTGCCAGAAGCGGCATCGCCATCAGGAATGGCTCCGCTTCCTGCGCATGATCGACCAGACCGTTCCCGCAAACAAGGAGATTTACTTGATCTGCGACAACTACGCGACCCAAAAGCATCCTCGCGTTCAGCGTTGGCTGGGGTCGCACCAACGCTTCCACGTCCGCTTCACGCCCACCTCGGCCTCGTGGCTCAATATGATCGAAAGGTTCTTCCGCGACCTGAGCGCAAACCAGATCCGGCGTGGTGTCTTCCAGGACCTTGAACAACTGATCACTGCCATCGGCGACTACATCGACCACCACCACAGAAATCCAAAGCCATGCATCTGGACAGCCAAAGCCTCAGACATCCTCGAAAAAGACCCCCGCGCACGCGCCAACCTACATAAATGACCATCTGCGTGGCGGACTACACTAGCTGGACCGAGCTTCCTCCATGCGGGGAACATTCGCCCGCTCCCGCTCTTCCGCGATCGCCTTGAACATGCCATCGTTGTCCGGAAATGTGAAGGAGCTTGGAGGTTGCACCGGCGGCTCGCGCCCCTCGGCTCGCGCCAGCAGGTCGATATCGAGCTTGGTCACCGTGCGCACGCCTTTCGCCTCCAGCCGAGCCCGTATCTCCGGCTCCGCCAGGGTGTCGGGATCAGCCGCGTCCTTCAAGAATTCAATCGCTTTGCGCGCGCCCGATTCGCCATCGTGGCGGGCAATGCCGGCCAGCCCCGTGCTGGCTTTTCTGGCCCAGCCAACAACGAACCGGCCCGGAAGCACACTTCCAGTCGCGGGGTTCCATACCTCGTAGGACGGCTCGCCGGGATGGTCCGGGTCTGGCCGGGTGGCGTATCCTTCCGGCCCCATCGGCAAACCGATTTTCGGATCGTGCTTGTCCCCGATGGCGAACAGCACGGTATCTACCGGGATCGTCGTACTCTCCCCCGATGGCCTGGCCGTCGTGCTGCCGTCGTCCTTCAGCACCAGATTGTTTTCCGAAACTTCAATCCCTGCAACCCGTCCGCTGCCATCCGGCAAAATGGCCTTCGGCGAAGAAAGAAAGCGAAAAGACAGCCGCGGCGGGATGGACGTGAAGCTCGGATCGTTGAGGCGCGGGAAGTGGAGATCGAAAACCGTCTCCGGCGAAACGTCCTGGTGGCACGCGGCGCAGCGATCTTTCACGCGCTCCAATTCCTGCGCCAATTCCTCCGGCGACACATGGTGGTCGACAAACTCGATCTCCTTCTTGTCGAACTTGACCTCCAGCGGCCCTCTGCGCGCAATGATCACCACGCTCTCCGTTTGCCGGTCCGGGTCGTCAAGGAGCAGCCAGCGCGCAATGTCGATGGCCACGTTGCCCACCCCCACGATGGCAATGCGTTTGCCGGTGGAGAAGTCCATCGAGACGTAGGGCGCCAGCTGGTTGTAGTGGTAAACAAAGTCCTTGGCGGCATAGACGCCCTTCGCATCCTCGCCGGGAAGGCCAAGCTTCTTGGCTCCCTGCGCCCCGCACGCAAAAACGATGGCTGCCGGGCGCATGGCTTCCAGTTCCTCAAGCGTCACGTCATACGCTGAGCCGACCTGGACGTGGCCGAAGTAGTGGACGTTGGGCATCTCCAAAACCTGCGCAAACTGCTTCTGAAGCCCGGTCTTCATCTTCGTCTTCAGGGGGTAAATTCCAAACTGGGCGAGGCCGCCGGGCCTGATGTCGCGGTTAAAAATATAGGTTTCGTATCCGGCCAGGGCAATCTGCCGGGCCGCAAACATGCCGGCCGGCCCGGCCCCTACCACAAAAACACCTTTCATTCTCCATTCCTCCATTTTTTCGCCAACGATTTGGTCTCGATTGGTCGATGCTCATCGGGCGGATGGAGAGGGCGACTGAAGCCGGACCTACCCCCGCTGGCGGCCATTATCGCAGGTGAAGAAGACAATGGGAAAGGCCCGTCAACCCCGCTAATGCACGGTTTCTAAAAAGAGAACGCTCGGTTTCGGATCTCAGCCAAATCGGGAAAGACGCCCACCGGTAAAATGCCCATCGGAAATGGAACAGATTCGCAATCGGCCGGCTGTCCTTCAGACTGCGCTCCGCTCAGACGATTCGATCTGGACACAAACAGGGGCGCCCGGCGGCAAGCGACGCAAAACAATGGCTCTGTCCACGGAGGCGGGCTTTCCCAAGCCCTCGCTGATCTCCGCGTTGCCACAGGGTGAGATGCGATACCCCTGCCCGTGACCGCTGTCACGAATAGAGTTCGACCGAGACCCGTAAACTTTGCAGTAGACACTGAGCGGAAGCTGAGCGAGACTATTGCTCCGTAGCTTGTGTCTGCCAATGGGAGGGACCGTGCCAGCATTCACACCCCCGCCGCTGCCGAGTGACGACAAACGATGGAAGATCGTGAACGGCACCATGCGCAAGAATGGTTTTGCCCGTCACGCGTTGATTGAAACCCTTCACACCGTGCAGTCTTCGTTCGGATTCCTGGACGACGATGCCATCCGCTTCGTAGCCCAATCCCTGCGCGTGCCGCTTAGCCAGGCTTACGGCGTGGTGACCTTTTACCACTACTTCAGCTTGAAGCCGCCGGGCAAACATACTGTGACCATTTGCGCTGGCACGGCCTGCTACATCAAGGGCGCTGACAAGCTTGTGGCCGCAGCCGAGCAGCATCTGAGCGTCAAGCCGGGCCAGACCACCCGCGACGGCCAGATCAGCCTGATGACGGCCCGCTGCGTGGGGGCCTGCAGCCGCGCGCCGGTGGTGCTGTCCGACGGCGAGGTGGCCGGCGAGGTGACCGGCGAGCAGGTACTCGCTCAACTGGAAAGGTGGGCGGTGGAATGACGATCGAAGAGCTTGAACAGATTGCGAAGAGCGTCCGCCAGGAGAACGCGACGTATGATCACGAAATCAACGTCTGCATGGACCTGGCCTGCGCCAGCCAAGGCTCGGAGCGGCTGCGTGAAGCGCTGCAGAAGGCAGCCGAGGGCAAGAATGTGTTGGTGCGCCGCACCGGATGCATGGGTCCCTGTTCGGCTGGGCCGCTCGTCCGTGTGGACCCGGAAGAGACTCTTTATCGCCACGTCAGCGACAGCCACGCTGAATCGATTGTGGCCAGCCTGGGCGGCGAACCCGTACCCGCTTTGCAGTGTGATCTGAGCGACCACTTCGATAAGCAGGTGCGTGTGGTGCTGGAGAACGCCGGCTATATCGACCCTGAAAAGATCGACGACTACATCGGCCGCGATGGGTACAAGGCGCTTTTGACGGCGCTGACCGAGATGACCCCCTACGGGGTGATCCACCGGATCACCGAGAGCGGCCTCCGGGGGCGCGGCGGCGGCGGCTATCCCACCGGGCTGAAGTGGGGAACGGTCGCCAAGGCCGGGGGCGACGTGAAGTATGTGGTCTGCAACGGCGACGAAGGCGACCCCGGCGCATTCATGGATCGCAGCGTGATGGAGGGCGACCCGCACCGCGTCCTCGAGGGCATGGCCATCGCGGCCTACGCGGTGGGCGCCAGCAAGGGCTTTATCTATGTAAGGGCGGAGTATCCGGTGGCCGTCTCCCGCCTGACAACCGCCCTGCGCGAGGCGCGCCGCCGCGGCCTGCTGGGCAGCAACCTGTGCGGCACCACCTTCAGCTTCGACATCGAAATCCGCCTGGGCGCCGGAGCTTTTGTCTGCGGCGAAGAGACGGCTTTGATCGCCTCCATTGAGGGCCGGCGCGGGACGCCAAAGCCCCGGCCTCCGTACCCGGCGATGAGCGGACTGTGGGGCCGGCCGACGCTGATCAACAACGTGGAGACCTACGCCAACATCGCGCCCATCATGCGCAACGGCGGCAAGTGGTTCTTCAACATGGGCTCGGAAAGAAGCAAGGGCACCAAGGTCTTCGCGCTTACCGGAAAAATTACCAACACGGGTCTGGTCGAAGTGCCGATGGGCATCAAGCTCTGGGAGATCATCGACGTGATCGGCGGCGGTGTTCCCGGCGGACACAAGTTGAAGGCTGTACAAACCGGCGGCCCTTCGGGTGGGTGCATTCCCGCCGATATGCTTGGCCTGGGCGTCAGTTACGACGCCCTCATGGCAGCCGGCTCGATCATGGGATCGGGTGGCATGATCGTCATGGACGACACCTCCTGCATGGTGAACGTGGCGCGCTTCTTCGTCGAGTTCTGCATGACCGAGTCCTGCGGCAAGTGCATTCCCTGCCGGGCCGGCACCGCCCAGATGTATACCTTGCTGTCGCGCTTTTGCGATGGTTCGGGAACCATGGACGACCTGAGCCTGCTGGAGGACCTCTGCGTGACGATCAAGGAGACCAGCCTCTGCGGGCTCGGCATGACGGCTCCCAATCCGGTTTTGAGCACGCTCAAGTACTTCCGGGACGAGTATATCGAGCACATCGTGCACAAACGTTGCCCGGCCGGCGTGTGCAATATTAAAGCGCCTGCGGAGGTGCTGGCATGAGTGAAAATGTGAACGTCAAAACCCTTGTCATTGATGGTCAGGAGGTCAGCGCACGGGCCGGCCAGACCATCCTTGAAGTGGCGCGCGAAAACGACATCGACATCCCCACGCTCTGCCATCTTGACGGCCTCAGCGATGTGGGCGCCTGCCGCTTGTGCCTGGTCGAAATCGCGGGCAGCAGCAAGCTGTTGCCTGCCTGTGTGGCCACGGTCTTTGAAGGCATGGAGGTGAGCACCAACACCCCGCGGCTCCAGAAGCACCGCCGCACGATTCTGGAGTTGTTGTTCGCCGAGCGCAACCACGTCTGCTCCGTATGTGTGGCCAACGGCCATTGCGAACTGCAGACGCTGGGGCAGGCGCAGGGATTGACGCATGTGCGCCTTCCCTATCGCAATCCCGAGCTGAGCGTGGACGGCTCGCATGAGCGCTTTACCGTCGATCACAATCGCTGCATCCTGTGCACCCGCTGTGTGCGGGTGTGCGCAGAGATCGAAGGCGCGCACGTGTGGGACGTGATGGGCCGCGGCATCAACTCCATCGTCATCACCGATCTCAACGACGAATGGGGAAGCTCCACCTGCACCCGCTGCGGCAAGTGCGTCCAGGTGTGTCCCACCGGGGCGCTCTTCGACAAGAGCAAGATCGGCGACGCTCATCCCAAATATCCCGATTTTCTGCCATACCTGAACCTGATGAGGGAAGCGCAATGAGCAAACTGAAACTGGCGACGGTCTGGCTGGACGGATGTTCCGGCTGCCACATGTCCTTTCTCGACATGGACGAACGGCTTCTCGAGTTGGCGGAGCTCGTCGATGTGGTCTACAGCCCCATCGTGGACACCAAGGAGTTCCCCGACGAGGTGGACATCGCGCTCGTCGAGGGCGCGGTGGCCTCGGTGGACGATGAGAAGAAGATCCGCAAGATTCGCGCTCACACCAAGCTGCTGGTCGCCATGGGCGACTGCGCCATCACCGGCAACGTTCCCTCCATGCGCAATCCCTTCGGGCCGGAGGCCATTCTGGAGCGCGCCTACATCGAGAACGTCAGCGCCCAGCCGCAGATCCCCTGCGTGGTGGTGCCCCAACTTCTCAAGATTGTGCGTCCCATCCACGATTTTGTCGAGGTGGATGTGTTTCTTCCCGGCTGTCCGCCCTCGGCCGACACCTTTTACAGCGCGTTGACCGCGCTGGTCACCGGCGCGCCGCTGGATATTCCATCCCTTACCCGCTTTGGAGCCTGAGCCCTATGGAGCCCGAGTCATGACCCAGACCATTACCATCGATCCCGTCACCCGCCTCGAGGGCCACGGCAAGATCACCATCCATTTGAACGCTCAGGGGGAGGTGGAAGACGCCCACTTTCACGTCACCCAGGTGCGCGGCTTTGAGAAGTTCTCCGAGGGCCGTCCGTTCTATGAGATGCCCGCCCTGATGGCGCGCGTCTGCGGCATCTGCCCGGTTGCGCACCTGATCGCCTCGGCCCGGGCCTGCGAGGCCATCATGTCGGTGCGCATACCGTATACCGGCGCCCATTTGCGGCGCATGTTGAACCTGGCGCAGATGGTCCAGTCCCACGCGTTGAGCTTTTTCCATCTCTCCTCGCCCGACCTGCTGCTGGGCATGGAGTCCGATCCCAAGGTGCGCAACATCTTCGGCGTGGCCGCAGCCAGGCCCGAGCTGGGCCGCGCCGGCATCGGGCTGCGCCGCTTCGGCCAGCACATCATCGAATTGCTGGGAAACAAACGCATCCATCCCGGATGGGTGGTGCCCGGCGGCGTCACCGAGCCGTTGGCTCCGGCCAAGCGCGACGAGATTCTCGCCATGCTGCCCGAGGCCTATGCCAACATCACCCTGGCCCTGGCCTGGTACAAGCAGATCGCCGAGAGCTTCAAGCCGGAGATCGAGGTCTTCGCCAACTACCCCTCGCTGTTCATGAGCCTGATCAACGAAGACGAGTCGATCGAGTTCACCGTCGGCGCGCTGCGCCTGATCGACGCCCAGGGCAACATCGTGGAGGACGGCATGCTCGCCCCCCGCTTCGCCGAGGTAATCGGCGAGGCCGTGGAGCCCTACAGCTACACCAAGTTCGCCTACTACAAGCCGCTCGGCTATCCCCAGGGCTGCTATCGCGTGGGCCCGCTGGCCCGGCTCAACATCATCAAATCCATGGGCACCCCCCTGGCCGACCAGGAACTGGCGGCATTCAAGCAGCTGGCCGATGGTCCGGTGCTCAGCTCCTTCCACTATCACCACGCGCGGCTGATTGAAATCCTCTACGGCATCGAGAAGATCGAACGCATTCTCAACGACCCGCTGATTCTCGACAAGCATGTGCGCGCCATGGCCGGCGTGAACCGGCTGGAGGGCACAGGACAGGCCGAGGCGCCGCGCGGCACGCTCCATCATCACTACAAGGTGGACGAGAACGGCCTCATCACCTGGGCCAACCTGGTGATCGCCACCGGCCAGAACAATCACGCCATGAACCAGGGCGTGCTGCAGGCCGCCAGGCACTACGTAAAGGACGGCAAGTTCACCGAGGGCGTTCTCAACCGCATCGAGGCGGTGGTGCGCACCTTCGATCCCTGCCTCAGCTGCTCCACCCACGCCTTCGGGCAGATGCCGCTGATCCTCTCGCTGATCTCCGCCGATGGCGAGGTTGTCGACCAGGTAGTGCGCTAACCGGCGTTCGATTGATGACGCAACCCAAGGCCCGATGCCTCGTTCTCGCTTGCGGCAATACGCTGCGCGAGGATGATGGCGCAGGGCCGTGGCTGGCAGAATGGGCTGAAGAACGATTTCGCAATGAGGCTGGCGTGCGCGTATTGGCCCGGCAGCAATGGACTCCCGAACTGGCCGAAGAGATTGCCGGCGCGGAGGACGTACTCTTCATCGATTGCTCGGCGAACTCCGCTCCAGGCCTGGTCTGTCTGGCTCCCGTAACGCCTTCGACGCATTCTCCGCGGCTGCTCGGGCATCAACTGAGCGCGGCGGATCTTCTGGCTCTGGGCCGCGAACTTTACGCTTCCCTGCCCCGCACCGCGATGCTGCTGACCGTAGGCTCCGGCTCGCTGGGGCTGCGCGAGGGGTTCAGCGGCGCCGTGCAGGCTGCCCTTCCCGACGCCTCACAACTACTGGAAGAAACTGTCCTGCGCATGCTTGCCGACAGCGACACTCCGCAAGCGTAATGGGCCCGCTTGACGACAGGTTTTCCGCATGAATCCACCAGAACGACGATGGCCGCACCGTTGTGGTGCGGCCATCGCCAAGACTCAATCAAAGTTGTTGCGCCGCTCGTCTAGAACGCCGCCACCGTCTGACGCAGGCTGTAGGAGCTGAGCGTCTTGATGTAGTTGCCGCGATCAAAGGGTGACGTGTCCGGCACCGAGCGGCGGCTGAGGCAGCCGCGCGTCTCCCAAAGCGAGGCGTATTCCCGCTTCTCCAGCCAGTACTGCATGTCGGAGAGCACGCGGCCGATGTGCTCGATGCCGTGAATGTGAAGCGCCGAAGCCATCATCGTCATGCTGGCGCCGGCCATGATGCTTTTCAGCACATCTTCAGCCGAGTGGACTCCGCCGGTGATGGCGATGTCGATGTTCGTGTGGCCATAGAGAATTGCGGCCGCGTGCAGCCGGGGCAGCAGTTCCGAGGGAGTCGAGAAGTGCAGCGTGGGCCGCACCTCCAGCGTTTCAATGTCGAAGTCCGGCTGATAGAAGCGGTTGAAGAGAACCGCGCCGCGCGCACCCGCGTCTTCAAGACGGGCCACCAGATGAGGCACGCTGGTGAACGACTGCGAAAGCTTGACGGAGACGGGAACCTTGACCGCCTGGCAGACACTCTCGACCAGCTCGAGCAGTTGCAGTTCCAGATCCGTCGAAGTCTGGCTGCTATCGGTCGCCAACGCGTACGTATTCAGCTCGATGGCATCGGCGCCGGCTTGTTCCATCTCCTCGGCAAACCGCACCCAGCCTCCGGTCGTGGCGCCATTCAGACTGGACAAGATAGGAATGTTCACTGCCGCCTTGGCGCTCCGCAGGTGCTCCAAATACACATCCTGCGTCATGCGGTAATTCTTCAGGTCGGGCAAGTAGTCGAGCGACTCGGCGAAGGATTCAGTCCCTCGTGAGAGATCCTCATCGAGGGCCTGGGACTCCAGCGCCAACTGCTCTTCGAAGAGCGAGGTGAGCACAATCGCCGCGGCGCCGGCGTCCTCCATGCGGCGAATGTTATCCAGTGACTCGGAAAGAGGCGTGGAAGAAACCACGATCGGCCCGTTCAGTTTCAGACCCAGATAATGCGTAGAAAAATCGATCATTCCGTTCCTCCGGCAGCCACGGCCGCCAGTTTCTCTTCCGGCTTTTCGTTGGGAGCGATGTGCGGTGTTTCACCGCGGCCGGGCATTGCGGCCCGCGCCGAGTACACGCGCCACTGGCGCTCGACGTCGTCCTGTGCTTCCTTGAGCAGATCCGCGGCCATCTCCGGATTTCCACGCGCGAGCATCGTATAGCGAGCTTCGCGATAGGCGTATTCCTTCAGCCGGATGGAGGGCGCCTTGGAGTCAAGCTGGAAGGGATTCTTGCCCTCCTCGCGCAGGGCGGGATTGTAGCGCATCAGCGGCCAATAGCCGGATTGCACGGCCAGCTTCTGCTGTTCCAGCCCATGCACCAGGTCGTAGCCGTGCGCGATGCAACTGGAGTAGGCGATGATGATCGACGGGCCGTTGTGCGCCTCGGCCTCCTGGAAAGCCTTCACGACGTGGGTGTCGCTGCTGCCCAGCGCCACCTGCGCCACATACACAGAACCGTAGCTGACCGCTTCCATGGCCAGATCTTTCCGGCTGTTTTTCTTGCCGCTGGCGGCAAACTTGGCCACCGCGCCGCGGGGAGTGGCCTTGGACATCTGGCCGCCGGTGTTTGAGTACACTTCCGTGTCCAGCACCAGCACGTTGATGTTCTTGCCCGAGCCCAGCACATGGTCAAGCCCGCCGAATCCGATGTCGAAGGCCCAGCCGTCGCCGCCCAGAATCCACACGCTCTTGCGGACCAGCAGGTCTGCAACAGCCAGCAGGTTCCGGGCATCGGACGAATCGTTGCCCGCCAGTTTCTGGCGCAGCGCCTGAACGCGCTCGCGCTGCAAGTTGATTTCCGCTTCGGTCTTCTGCGGCGCGTCCAGCAGCGCGGCCACCAGCTCATCGCCGATCGCAGGCTTCAACTGTGAGAGCAGCGTTTCCGCAAACTCCTTCTGCTGGTCCAGCGCGGTTCTCATGCCGAAGCCGAACTCCGCGTTGTCCTCGAAGAGCGAATTGGCCCACGTGGGACCGCGGCCCTGTGCATTCGCGCTGTACGGGGTGGTGGGCAGGTTGCCGCCGTAGATGGACGAACAGCCGGTGGCGTTGGCGATGTAAAGCCGGTCGCCGAACAGCTGCGTCAGCAGCTTGATGTAGGGAGTCTCGCCGCAGCCCGAGCAGGCGCCCGAAAATTCGAACAGCGGCTGCAAGAGTTGAATATCCTTGACCTGGTTGTGCGACAGCTTGTCGCGGTCCATCTCGGGAAGCCCAAGAAAGAACTCCCAGTTGTCGCGCTCCGGCTCACGAAGCGGCGCCTGGGGCGCCATGTTGATGGCCTTGTGGCTGGCGTCGCTCTTGCTCTTCACCGGGCAAACTTCCACGCAGACGCCACAGCCCGTGCAATCCTCAGGCGCCACCTGCAGCGTGTAGCGGTCCTGCTCCATGCCGCGCCACTTGGGCTTGGCCCACTGGAAGGTTGCGGGAGCCTTGTCGCCGAGCTCGGGGCTGTAGACCTTGGAGCGGATGACAGCGTGGGGGCAAACCATCACGCATTTGCCGCACTGGATGCACAGGTCCTTGTCCCACACCGGAATGAACTGCGCGATGTTGCGCTTCTCCCACTGCGAAGTGCCCGTGGGGAATGTTCCACCGGCGGGAATGGCGCTGACCGGAAGCAGGTCGCCCTGGCCGGCTGCGATCTGGCCCAGCACGTCATGGACAAATTTGGGCGCCTGGCTGGAGATGGACGCGACCAGATCAAAGTCGGAGGATGCCGAGGACGGTAGCTCGACTTTTTCAAGATGAGCCAGCGCATGATCGACCGCGGCAAAATTTTTCTGCACCACCGCCTCGCCACGCTTGCCGTAGGTCTTCTTGATGGCCTTCTTGATTTGCTCGATCGCTTCTTCGCGGGGCAACACGCCGCTGATAGCGAAAAAGCAGGTCTGCATGATGGTGTTGATGCGCGTGCCCATGCCGGCTTCGCGCGCCACCTTGTAGCCGTCGATCACATAAAACTCGATCTTCTTGCGCAGCATCTCTTCCTGCATGGTCCGGGGCAGCTTGTCCCAGACCTCCGCGCCCGAGTATGGCGAGTTGAGCAGGAAGACCGCGCCGGGCATGGCCGCTTCGACCACGTTCATCTTCTCAAGGAAGCTGAAATTGTGGCAGGCGACAAAGCTGGCGCGCGTAATCAAATACGTGGAGTGAATCGGCTTGGGCCCGAAGCGCAGATGCGACGTAGTCATGGACCCGGATTTCTTCGAGTCGTAGACAAAATATCCCTGCGCATAGTTAGGCGTCTCGCTGCCGATGATCTTGATGGAGTTCTTGTTGGCGCCCACGGTGCCGTCGGAGCCGAGGCCGTAGAAGAGCGCCCGCACCGTCCTTGGGTCTTCGGTGGAGAACGCAGGATCATAGCTCAAGCTGGTGTGAGTGACGTCGTCGTCGATGCCGATGGTGAAGTGATTCTTCGGTGCGGGCTTTGCCATCTCGTCGAAGATTCCCTTGACCATCGCCGGCGTGAATTCCTTCGAAGACAGGCCGTAGCGCCCGCCGATCACGACGGGCTTGGCGGCGAAGGGCAGGCTGGCTGCGTTCTCGGCCAGGGCGATGACGAGGTCCTGATAGAGCGGCTCGCCGGTGGAGCCAGGCTCCTTGGTGCGGTCCAGAACGGCGATCGACTTGACGGTCGCGGGCAGCGCGGCAAGGAAGGCGCTGGCGTCAAAGGGCCGATAAAGGCGGACCTTCAGTAGCCCCAGCTTCTCGCCCTGTTGATTCAGCGCATCCACAGCCTCTTCGGCCGCTTCGGCGCCGGAACCCATCATCACGATCACGCGCTCCGCATCGGGCGCGCCGCAGTAATCAAAAAGGTGATAGGCGCGGCCGGTCAGGGCAGCGAAGCGGTCCATGACCGACTGCACGATGCCCGGAACCGCCGCATGGAAGGGATTGCAGGCCTCGCGCGCCTGGAAGAATACGTCGGGATTCTGCGCCGAACCGCGCAGGATGGGGCGATTGGGACTGAGGGCGTTCTGGCGGTACTGAATGATGTACTTGTCGTCCAGAAGGGCGCGGATCGTCTCGTCGGCAATGGGGAGAATCTTGCCGACCTCGTGCGACGTGCGAAAACCGTCAAAGAAATGAATGAAAGGGATGCGGGATTCGAGGGTCGCGATCTGCGCCACCAGCGCCAGGTCGGCAACCTCCTGCACCGAATTCGAGGCCAGCATCGCCCAGCCCGTTGTCCGGCATGCCATCACGTCGGAGTGGTCGCCAAAGATCGAAAGCGCGTGCGTGGCCACGGTGCGGGCGGTTACGTGCATGGTGGCCGGGGTCAACTCACCGGCGATCTTGAACATGTTGGGAATCATCAGCAGCAGCCCTTGCGAGGCGGTGAAAGTGGTCCCGAAAGCGCCTGCCTGCAAGGCGCCGTGCAGGGCGCCTGCCGCGCCTCCCTCGCTCTGTAGCTCTTCCACGATGGGCAACGCGCCCCAGATGTTCTTCTTCCCTTCCGAGCGCCACTGGTCGGCCCATTCTGCCATGGGGGACGAAGGGGTAATGGGGTAGATGGCAACAACTTCGGCGAGACGATAGGCAACCGAAGCAGCCGCCTCGTTCCCATCCATAATGACCGTTTCCTGTGCACTCATTTGCTTTGCCTCATAGCGCGGCCTTGGGGTAAAAGCCGCTAGGGCGAGTCTCGTCGCTGAGGTGGGGAGTCGCAGTGATGAGAGACACAGGGCGGGGATAATGTCTCATATAGCGGCATGTTTCCGTTTGCATGCGGGTTAACACTGCTCCTCCCATCACCGCACCCCTCCATCCGGAGAACTCTGCTGCGTCACAGTCTCCTGGAATGCCTTCGCTCTCCTCAAGGCGCCTTTCCTTTTGCCCTTGCGCTCGTACGTTGTGGATACTCTCGCCGTGCAGTTTTGGCTCAGTCAAGTGATTCACATCACATCCTCCGGCTCTCGACACTGATAAAAATGGCTTGCGTTCCGATGAAACATGCAGCGAGGGTCATCAGCCGGTCGGGAGGGAAACCGGCCCGCGAGAGGAGAAGCGTCGCTCCTTTCCCAGGGGGTCATGCGATGCTTGCAAACGATAGGGAGGTTGCTCCAACCGCCGTTTGCTACTCAGACCAAAATGGTCGTATACTTAAATCCGACTATTCCGGTCGTAGTTTGAGAGGGCTACCCTTTCGGGAATCCTCGGGAGTCGGGCGGTTGAGCGTGCTGAGCGAGCTGAAGATTGGCGAGAGCGGGGTCCTGGTGGCCCTGGATCTGCCCGAATCCGTCCAGAACCATCTCATGCACATGGGTTTTGTGCCCGATGTGCACGTACAAGCGTTGCGCCGCGCTCCAGCCGGAGACCCCACTGTCTACGGCATCGACGGGATGGAGATCGCTCTCCGCGTCGAAACAGCCAAAGCCATTCGGGTGCGGAGCGCGCAGCCCCAGGACCTCGTAAGCTCCAAAGCTGAGAGCTCCGGCGCCGAGAGCCCCGAAACTGCCCAAGTACCGGAGTTGGCTAAGGCCGCGCAATGAGCTCCTGCTGCACTCCTCCGGCATTTGTACCGCCCGTCGCCCCTCCACCGGCGGGGGCGCTCCGGACCGTGGTCCTCATTGGCCCGCCGAACTCCGGCAAGTCCACGCTTTTCAATCGTCTGACCGGCCTGCGCCAAAAGGTGGCCAACTATCCCGGCGTCACCGTGGAACAGCGCATGGGCCTGATGGCCGGCGTGGGCCGCGACGATCTTACGCTGATCGACCTGCCCGGCATTTACTCGCTCTCCCCGTACTCTGAAGATGCGCGCGTCTCGATCGATGTGCTGCAGGGCAAAATGCCCGGCACGCCCAAGCCCGACGCCGTGCTGCTGGTGCTCGATTGCCTGCACCTGACCCGCCAGTTGATGCTGGCCGCGCCGGTGCTGGCGCTGGGACTGCCCACCCTGGTGCTGCTCAACATGAGCGACCTGATGGAGGCCCGCTGCGGCCTCATCGACCCGCTCAGATTGTCCCGCGAACTGGGCGCGCCCGTGGCCCAGATCAGTGCCGTGCTCGGCACCGGCATGGAAGCCGTCCAGCTATTCCTGAACCAGCACAATGAGCAGAAGGCTGCGCAGCCGCTCACCCTGCCGGTGCTGGGCAACGCCGCCAGCACCCACGCCTGGGCGGCCCAGGTCAGCCGCAACACCGGGTATCGCGCGCCGCTTTCCGCAGAAGACACCCGCAAAATCGACGACGTCCTGCTGCATCGCATCTGGGGTCCGCTTCTGTTCCTGGCCGTGGTGGTGGGCGTGTTTGAAGTGGTTTTCTCCATCGGCCAGCCGCTTTCCGACGGATTGGGCAACATTCTGGCGCAGGCCGCGGCGCTGGTCCGGCCGCTGCTGCCCGCCGGCTGGCTGCAATCCCTGTTGCTGGACGGCGCCTGGAAGGGCATCTCCTCGGTGCTCGTCTTTCTGCCCCAGATTCTGCTCCTCTTTCTCTTCATCGGGATCCTCGAAGACTCGGGCTATCTGGCCCGCGCCGCCCTGATCGCCGACCGGGTGATGCGCACCATCGGGCTGAACGGCAAGGCCTTCATCCCGCTACTGTCGGCCTACGCCTGTGCGGTTCCGGCCATCATGGCCACGCGCACCATTGAGAACAAGCGCGACCGGCTGGCCACGATCCTCGTCGCGCCCTTCATGACCTGCTCGGCGCGCCTGCCGGTGTACATCCTGCTGATCGCCGCCTTCATTCCCGCCACCACCTACCTGCACGGCTTTCTCGGCCTGCAGACGCTGGTGATGCTGGGGCTCTATCTGGCGGGTTTTGTGGCCGCCATGACCACCGCCTGGCTCCTGAAAAGCTCCGTCCTCAAGTCCAGCGAAACTCCGTTCATCCTCGAACTGCCGCAGTACCGCATGCCCACGCTGCGCTCTCTGGTCACGCGCGTCGTCGATCGCGGCCGTGTCTTTCTGCATCAGGCCGGCACCATCATCCTCTGCGTCACGCTGGGGTTGTGGGTGCTGGCGCACCTGCCAGTCATCCAGCACGCCGGCGGCAGCGTCTCCGCGCCCGAGCTGGCCGACAGCCTGATCGGCCGCCTGGGCCACTTCATTGAGCCGGCCATTGCGCCGCTGGGCTTCAACTGGAAGATCGGCATCGGCCTGCTGTCCAGCGTGCTGGCCCGCGAAGTCATGGTCAGCACCATGGGCACCCTCTACGGAGCCGACCCCGCCACCGAGACCCTCAACCTGCACACCGCTCTGCATCACGACATGACCCTGGGCGGGGCCATGGCGCTGATGATCTTTTTCGCCTTCGCCATGCAGTGCACCTCCACCATCGCCGTCGTCCGCCGCGAAACCAACAGCTGGAAGTGGCCCGCCATCCAGTTCATTTACATGCTGGTGCTGGCTTGGGTTGCCGCCTTTGTGGTCAACCATGTAGTCATGGCGTTCCTCGGCTAGCCCAAGTCTAGAGTTCGAATATTCAAGCCAGAGTCTTCACCCATTCCACTAAGGATTGGGGGGCCGTTTCCCGGTGCGTGCATGCAAACCTGGGTCGATGAAGATATCACAATGCGTCCATGGTCTAGTGCCCTAGAATAAGTGGCGAACTGGCTCAGGCATTCCCGCCCTTCACGCCAGCTTGCGGACGAGGGAAAAATTGTCCCATGGAAGTGCGACAAGCCATTGACGATCTGCGCTCTTCCCTCGATCTCATCATTGTGGAAGATGAGTTGCTCAGGATCATCGACGTTCGACTGCCCGCCCTGAGGCGATCATTTCAGTCTCACCGGTCCGCTTTCACTCCAAACGATATTGAATTCTTGAAGAGCCTGAATGGGATCTCGGCTGCCTTGCGGGCGTTTATCGACTTGAGAGAGGAATTGCCCACAGTGACTTTCCTAAAGGAATACGAGGATATGCTGAGCCGCCTCACCCGCGTAAAAGGCTCGCTCGCCTCCTTCCCCGTAGGCAAAAGGATTGCGAAGGAGATTAGAGGGCTACATGAAAGGCTGCCGGCCATTCGGGAGCAAGACAAAGCTCAGCGACAGTCTAGGCTTGACGCTCGGGTCCGCGAATTGGAGCAGCATCCCCGCCGATGCCCACGCGATCACCCTATGGTAATCAGAGAAGGCACTCACGGCCATTTCTGGGGATGCAGCCGATATCCGTCATGTTCTGCGACGGCACAACTTAGCCCGCTAGAAAGCGACCTCCTGGCCAACTAACGAGAGCCGGTAAAGTTCCGGGCTCGGGGCCTTGCATACGCCGCACCACCAGACGCTCGTCGGTAGGCCGATCCGGGCATCCCAAAAAGTGCAAAACATTAGATTGGTACTCGGCCAAGCCTAGGGTGTGTCCCCTATGAGAAACTAGAAGAGCAGAAGTTCCTGAGGGGCTGCCCGCATACGCGCCCCAAACCTTGCTTCAATTTCAGATTCATCCGGCCCGCAGGCCGATACCCCGCTGCGGTCTGAACATAGGAAACAAAAAAACATGCTCAGTGTCAGCAATGTAACCATGCGCTACGGCTCCAAGGTGCTCTTCGAGGACGTCAGCGTCGCCTTTGTTCCCGGCCGCCGCTACGGACTCACCGGCCCCAACGGCTCCGGCAAGTCCACCTTCATGAAGATCCTCACCGGCGAACTCGACGCCCAGAAGGGCACCGTCGTCCGCCCCCGCAAATTCGGCGTTCTCCGCCAGGATCAGTTCGCCTTCGACGCCTATCGCGTCATCGACACCGTCATCATGGGCAACAAGCCCCTCTGGGCGGCCCTGGAAGAGCGCGACCGCATCTACGAGAAGCCCGAGCTTAGCGACGCCGACGGCATGCGCCTCGGCGAGCTCGAAGGCATCATCGGCGACGAAGACGGCTACACCGCCGAGGCCGACGCCGCCGTTCTCCTCGACGGCCTCGACATCCCCGAGCCCCTCCACGAGCGCAAGATGAGCGAGCTGCAGGGCGGACAGAAGGTCCGCGTCCTCCTCGCCCAGGCCCTCTTCGGCAAGCCCGAGGCGCTGCTCCTCGACGAGCCCACCAACTACCTCGATCTCGACTCCATCCACTGGCTCCAGGACTTCCTGCACAGCTACGACGGCACCCTCATCGCCATCTCCCACGACCGCCATTTCCTCAACAGCGTCACCACCCACACCGCCGACATCGACTACCAGACCATCATCGTCTACACCGGCGGCTACGACGACATGGTGATGGCCAAGACGCAGATTCGCTCCACCCTGGAGTCGCAGAACGCGCAGCGCGATAAAAAGATTGCCCAGCTCAACGACTTCATCGCCCGCTTCGCCGCCGGCACCCGCTCCTCCCAGGTCACCAGCCGCCGCAAGGAAGTCGAGCGCCTGCAAACCAACGAGCTTTCCCGCTCCAACATCCAGCGCCCCTACATCCGCTTCGACCAGGTGCGCCCCAGCGGCAAGCACATCCTCGAATTCAAACACCTGACCAAGCTCTACGGCGACCATACCGTGATCGACGGCTTCACCGGCAACGTCCTGCGCGGCGAAAGAATCTGCCTGATGGGCCGCAATGGCGCCGGAAAAACCACCGTGCTGAAGAGCCTGCTGGCCAACTATCCCGGCCTTGCCGACAAGGACTTCACGCTCGACTCGGGCACTGTCTTCTGGGGCCACGAGGCGCAGATCGGCTACTTCCCCCAGGACGTCGGCGCAACCATCGAGCACGGCCTCACCGTCGCCGAGTGGCTCCATCGCTGGAACCCTCAGTCCCATGTCGAAGAGATTCGCGGCATCCTCGGCCAGATGCTGTTCAGCGGCGAAGAAGGCGACAAGCAGACCAAGGCCCTCTCCGGCGGCGAGCAGGCGCGCCTCGCCTTCTGCAAGCTCATCCTCACCAAGCCCAACATCCTCATCTTCGACGAGCCCACCAACCATCTCGACCTTGAAGCCATCAATGCGCTCAACATCGCGTTACAGCGCTACGAAGGCACGGTGCTGTTAGTAACTCACGACCATGACTTAATCGACGAAGTCGCCACCCGCCTGTGGAACTTCAAGCCCGACGGCATCGAAGACTTCCAGGGCCCCTACGCGGAATGGAAGGGCAAACACAACTAAAGCTGCTCTGCAGAGGTCTGGATTGTGTCAGAGCACGATTTCAGTCGTGCCGTAAATAGCTGCAAAATGAAGGCGCGCCGGGGACCCGAGAGAGACCCCGGCAGCGAAGGGTTCATGCGGAGAGGCGTTGGTAGATCGAAGTGATCTGACCCAGAGAAAAATAGCACGCTTTATTCTTGCCCATGAGCCAAGGATTCGACGAGGCCATTTCTTGGTAGACAGACTTCGCTGCGCGAATGATCTCTTCGTCTCTGAAACTCTCCGGTGGGATGATCCTCCATCCCTTCTCGGTCATCTTGGCAAAATTCGAGAGAGAAGCAAGGATGGGAAAGATAATTCCATCAGGGACGTCCACAATTTCGCCCTTATTGCGGATGATTGAGCGAATTTTGGTGCCGGCAAATCCTTGATGGGCCTTCCACTTTTCGTAAAGTTCTAACGCTTGGGGGGCAATATCCAAGTAAAAGCGGTAGAGATTTCGAGCGTTCTGGTATTCCTGGCTCTTCGGATCGTGCGCTTTGCAATAGATGTCCTGAAACTCTCTCAGACATTTCGCCTTCATGCTGTAGGTGTAGACCTTATTCGGATTATCTGACTCTTCAGTCTTCGGCCAAAGGGCGGCTGGAATGAGCGCAGTAATCACCTGGAGGAGCCGCTCAGTCCCAACGTAGTCGTCAGAAAGCTGTGTTTCCTTCTTCTGGAGCTTCGACCCACGAACGGCGTTGCGAAGGCTCTGCTCCAGCTCATCCAACTGTCCCCGCCTTCCAGCGATCGAGATGCTCGCCACGTCGTTCTGAAAATTGCGCGCAATCGAAACCTTGCCGATGAGGTCTTCATCGTCTGTGACGATGAGCTCGTACTTGACGTGAACAGGGGGAGCCGGTTCCCCTTTCGCCTTAAGTGCGGCGAAGAAATCCTTAAGCACTCCTTGCGTCTGGGAGCCATTGATAATGCTGGGCTGTGTAAGGTGCAGGAGTTTTTTTTGCTCGTCGACCTCGTGACTACGCGCCACAATCACAAGGCCGCCGTTCAGGATAGAGAAGATTTCAGGGTGAGACTCCAAGGTCTGCCTGATTTCCTTGTTAACCTGGGTTTCGCGTTTGCGTTGTTTGCCCTCAGCTTCGAGGAGGTAGTCACGGACGTTTGCGTCGGTTGGGAGATCCAGGACAGAGGTCACCGGTGCGTGACCCGTAAAAACCTTGCGCTCGTTCTGAAGGTCTTCAGGGCAGCTGATATTGCGGAAGGAGTGGTAGGGAAACACCACTGCACGAGCAGATTTTGCCGTAGGGGTATTCATGAGTTTTCTCCTGAGTCGCCACCGTGTTTTAGCTTCGGCCACTGACCGATGCCAGATGTGCAACTCAAACGCATTCTACCACAAAAGCCCCCCCCCTAGGTCCCGCTCCTGGAACCTGGAATGCCGGGTGCCCCAGGTCTCGTTTTTGAGACCTGGGAAAGCAACGCCCCCTCCCCGCCGCCGTGATCAATCCCTGATCCCTGACCTCTGATCTCCACTTCCTCACCCCCAGCCCATTTGCATACAATTTCCCCCTTCCGGCGCACAATCATAAAGGCAGCCCTCGCACCCTGAGAGTCGCCGCCTTGTTCGCGCGGGGGCAGGGTACCCCCCCACCCCCCCTTATTTATTTTTGTTTTCCACAGGAAATTTGCAGAGAATTACGCCGCCCTCTTCTACAGGCCTTCGCCTCTCCCTCGGCGCGGGCCAACCTCCTCCGCAAACTCCAAACCCCGCCGCGCGATTGACACCGAGCCGCCCTTGACGGTGTAATTGAAGCGTTGGTTGTGGTGAAGGAGTTCACCCTTAACCGCTGTCCCTCCCGATAGGCCGGACAGATGATGACTCCTGGCAGGGCGTCCTGTCGCGGAGTCATGTCCCGGCGCGATCCCTCTGTATAACCTCAGCGGCAAAAGGCCTGACGGGCCTGCGCGCGCCCGCTGAACCGTGCGAAGGCCGCGCGCGAGGCCGCGCATGGCTTGCTGTATAACCTGAAACGAGGGGAGAAACGCCTTGCAGAAATACCTGTTTATCGCCGCCGGCGGAGCGCTCGGTTCGATTGCCAGGTACTGGGTCGGCTCCACGATCGGCAGCCGCATGGGAACAAGATTCCCTTACGGCACCTTTGTCATCAACCTGACCGCCTGCATCATCATCGGCTTCTCGCTCACCTATCTGGGCAAGCGGGTCGAGTTGAATCCCGCATGGCGATTCCTGATTCCGATCGGCTTTGTCGGCGCGTACAGCACCTTCTCGACGTATGAATGGGAGACGCTCTCCAGCCTGCGCTCCGGAGCCTTTGCGCTTGCCGCGCTCTATGCCGTCGGCAGCCTGGTGCTGGGCCTGGCGGCCGTGTGGGCTGGTTCGCTGCTCGCCGAGGTCATCTCTTAAGCGGCTCTCGACCAAACGGATCGATTGCACTAAAATCCTCACTTGCCCTCTTGGAGCCCGCATGTTGCAGCCTGGAAAAGCGGTCAAAGTCACCATTTACCTGAGCGAGGGATCGACCCATCACGGGGTACCGGTCTACACCAGCATTCTGGATTTCCTGTTCTATCGCGGCGTGGCCGGCGCCACGGTGATGAAGGGCATCGCGGGATTCGGCGCCGACCACCACATGCACGCCGCCCACCTGCTCGATGTCTCCGACCGGCTGCCGCTGAAGATCGAGTTCATCGAGACGCGGGAAAAGGTAGACGCTCTGTTAGGCAAGCTGGAAGAGCTGGCCGGCACGGGGTTGATCGAAGTCCAGGAAACCACCGTCGCCAAGCCGGCGCAGCTTTCAAAGCCGAAGACTTCCGCGCCTCCCGCTCACCTCAAGATCGAAGGCAAAGCGCAGATCATGCGCATCTACCTGAGCGAAGAGGACCGCTGGCAGGACAAGCCGCTCCACATGGCGCTGGTGGAGGCGATGCGGGCCAACGATATTGCCGGGGTTACGGTCTATCGCGGCATCCTCGGCTATGGCGCGCACCGGCGCGTGCACAAGGACAAGTCCCTGCTCTCCACCCACCACGGCTCCGTGATGCTGTCGGCCATCGACACCGCCGAGAAGCTGCGCGCCTTTCTGCCTCTGGTGGATCAGATGGTAGAGGAGGGGTTGGTGGTGTTTTCCGACGTGGACATTGTGAAGTACGCGTATCGCGCCCTCGATTCAGAAACGGAACAGGAATCCACGGCGCGGGACCGCGCATCGGAGTGACGGAGGTCTGCCATGAGAGAAACGTTCGCGGCCCGCATGGTGCGGATTCATTTTGGCGAGGATGACCGGTGGCAGGGCAAGCCTCTGCATGAGGCGATTGTGGCCCAATGCAAGACACTTGGCGTTGCGGAGGTCATCGTCTTCCGCGGCATCGAGGGGTATGGCTCCGGCAGCCGGATTCGCCGCTCGGGCCATTGGACCTTCTCCAAGGACGCGCCCATCCAGTTGAGCATCATCGACACGGAAGAACAGATTGCCAGGCTGCTTCCCTTCCTCGACAAAATGGTGGAGGAGGGTCTTGTGGCCACTTCCACGGTGGAAGTCATCCGTTATTCGCGGCCTGCCGCGCCACAGGCGGGCAAATCGTAATCCATTTGAGGAGTTTGGTCTCCGGGTTGATTCGGCCGGGATGGCCGCCGCCGCCGGAATACGTGAGGCAGATCGCAGCATTTCAGCCAGATGATACTTACGCTCAAGGGAGACTATCGGAGTAGGATGAGTGCTAGCCCATATGGTCGGAACAGGTAATGAAATCACGATCAAGAACCTTCTGGTCGCGTATGTGGGCGAATCAAACGCTCACGCCATGTACAAACAATTCGCCGTCAAGGCGGATTCAGACAAGTTTCACGGGGTCGCCAGCCTGTTTCGCTCAGCAGCGCGCGCGGAGCAGATTCACGCCAGCAATCAGGCCCGCGTACTGCGACAAATGGGCGGCGAAGCAAGGGCGGAGATCGGTGCATTCAAAGTCAAGAGCACCCTGGAGAATCTGAAGACAGCCCTCGCCGACGAGAAGTATGAGATCGGCTCGATGTATCCAGGCTTTATCGAAGAGGCAACAGCCCACATGAACTCTACCGCCGCGCGCGCCTTCCTGTGGGCGCTCGAAGCGGAGAAGACACACGCCCGGCTCTATGGCGAAACCATCGCTCTTGTGGAGAACGGCCAGCCTGGCTCCTGGATCGAGGCTGAACGCGAGTTCCAGCTTTGCCCCGTCTGCGCCTACACTGCGGAGACCCGCGAGGCCGAGAACTGCCCGGTCTGCAACTATCCCTGGGAAATGTTCGAGATTGTCCGGTAAACCGGCCACCCTGAGCCCTCGATCTTCGCCACGGCGAGCAAGCACTTGCCATCGGCGCCCGCTCTAAAACACCGCCCTCTCCTGCTGCGTTTCGCCGCCAACCCTTCCGCGCGCTCGCACCCAACGCGACATTTTCGGGTTCGCCGTGTCAAAACCAGAATGCGTGCATGGACACGCATGCGGCGGCGCCGGCTTCAGCAGCGTCGTCTCGTCAAGGCAGGACAGCCAGGGAGGTCTCCTGCCGATTCAGAATCCGGTACGGAGTACAGCCTTTCCATCGGTTTTACGGCATACTGAACGGGAGATCGACAACCCGACCAAGGGGGATCCAATGCCTTCTATGCGTGCCCAACGCAAAACTGCATTCGCTCTCGTGGCCTTCGCGCTTTTGTTGATTGTCTGTCCGCGCTGCCATGCGCAGGCGGCCCTGCTGATGGAGGAGCCGTATGGCTTCTTTGGGGCCGTGAACCCCACCGGGCACACTGCGGTCTACTTCGAACGCATCTGCGCCGAGACTCCGGTAAAGCTGCGCCGCTGCGAGCCCGGCGAGCCCGGCGCGGTCATCGCCCGCTACCAGGGAATCTCCAGCTACGACTGGGTGGCGATTCCCCTGATTCCTTACCTTTACTCGGTTGAGTACGCCCACGAGGTTCCAGCGCCCGCGGATCGGGAGATCGTGCGGCAATTGCGGGATCACTATCACGAAACCCACCTGCTGAGCCTGGGCGACGACGTACCTCACGGCAATCTTGTGCGGGGCGGGTGGGCCCAGCTGGTGGGGGTGGCCTACGAGCGGCGCATCTATGCCTTTCGTTTTGAAACCAGTGAAGCGCAGGACGACGCATTCATCGCGCGCATGAACGCCGCTGAGAATCGCTCTCACTTCCAGCTGCTTTTTAACAACTGTTCGGATTTCGCGCGCGTCACGCTGAACTTCTACTTTCCCCGAACATTCCGGCGCAGCATTTTTCCGGATGCGGGCATGACCACGCCCAAGCAGATCACCTACAAGCTGGTGCGTTACTCTAACAAACATCCGGAAACGCAATTGACGGTGTTTGAGATCGCGCAGATCCCCGGTTACCGCCGCCAGAGCCGCTCCAACAAGAGCATCGCCGAGTCGCTCGTCACCACCGGCTACGCCATCCCCATTGCGATTTTGAACCCGTACCTCGCCGGGGGACTGTTTGTGGATTATCTGGTGCGGGGCCGGCACCACCTCATCCCCAAGCACCCCGAAGTGCTGGGGCCCGGCAATCTTGCCGCATTGACAACTCCCGCCAGCCCCGCGCAGAATCCGGAGAGCGCAGGCTTGCAGGCCTCCAGCGCCGCTGCCGACGGCCCCTCTGAATCGCAGCTGGGCGGGACAGCCGACACCGGCCTGAAGAAAGTCGTGGCCGCGCATGAGTAAGGCACCGCAGGCACTCAAGAATCACGCCAGGTTTGACCCGCTGTTTCACATCGTTCTCGCCCTCACGCTGGTGTTGAACCTGGTCTACGCGATCTTTCACGAGGTTCGACACCAAACCATCTCCTCCGCCTGGTATCTGGTGCTGTCGGTGGTTGCCTTCGTGGCTCTTTTCCGGCTTCGCCAATACCCGCTCAAAGTGCAGGACCGCGTCATCCGTCTCGAAGAGCGGCTGCGCCTGCAGACGCTGGCGCCGGCAGCCTGGCATGCGCAGATTTACCGCCTCAGCGAGGATCAGTTGATCGGCCTGCGTTTCGCCGGGGACGACGAAGTGGTGGAACTGGCCAAGCTGGCGCTTGAACAGAATCTGAACCGCAAGCAGATCAAGCAACGCATCCGGAATTGGCGCGCTGACGAGTGGCGGGTGTGAGCCGGACCGCAGCGCAGGCGCGATCTTCACAACCCGCGAAGCGTCTCCCGGTCTCGGGCAGCGGGTGAGCAAAGGCCGCCTTTGCGACCTTGCGCCCTATTCCGTTGGCGGCTTGGCGGTCGGCTTTTCGTCGCCTGGCTCTGCAGGTGCGGCGTCGGCCTCGGCTTCGGCCAGCGACTCCGTATCCAGTTCATGCTCGTGGCGGTAGTGCTCGACGGGCATCTTGCCGTCCCACCATGCCCAGTTCATGGGATACACATCGGGGTCAAGGGACACCTGGTAGAAGTGCCAGACCAGGATCGCGAGGGTGGCAAGGATGGCGTGCGCGTCTCCGTGGCAGCCCTGGCAACTGGCCGCCGCATTCTTACCGGCCGCGTTCGCTTTGGCGTGGATGCTGCGCGCGTAGGCTTGCTCTGCGTCGGCATTCCCCCTATTCGCGGAGGGCCGGCTCCTGCATTACCAGTTTCGAGGCCTGCATAGCGTTTACTCCATTGCGGCCTGCATGCTCGCCAAGTCGCCTATCGCGACCCTCTACACCGGAGGACTCAGACTCAGCGGCTTCATGGCTTACCCCGCTGCTCCGATTGTTAAGTGCCCGCCCCGGTAAGCGGGGTGTTGCTTGTGGACCGGAAGGCGGTTGACGACCCAGCGATAGACCAGGATTTCAATCGTCACGATGGTGAGCAACACCCAGGCCTCTTTCCAACCTGGGAGTTCTCGGCGCGGCAACCGCCAGTTAAATGCGATCATTGCCACGGTAAACCGATCGGCGATGATGCCCAGGATGGCCAGAACCGCCGCCAGCCGCACGATCTTTACCCTTGCTTGGCGAACGCCAATCACGAACAGGAAACAGGGGGCCAGCACCAGACCGAACATCATAACCAGAAACCAGATCCCGTAATTGGTACCGAGCATGTCCCAGTCGTTGCCGTGCGCCAAGGCGATCCATTTGAGACCGAAATAGGTCAACATCGTCAGGGCGGCGCCCTTGCCCAGTCCCAGCGTCAGCCCATCCAGCGCCCGCTGGTTCGCGGGGTCCATGCGCTCCGGCAGCCAGCGGCGGATCAGGGTGCTCTCGACAATAATCATCGAAAGGCCGGCGTAAATGCTGGAGACGAAAAACAGCAGCGGCACATAAGGCGTATACCAGAGCGGATGCAGCTTGGCCGGCGCGATCAAGAACAGCGCGCCCAAGGCGGATTGATGCAGCGTGGAGAGGATGATGCCGAAGATGGTGGCGCCAAGCGTCACCCGCATGACCCAGCGCCGGAAGCGGTCGGCGCCCAGCCACTCGAAGATGGCCGGGCAAAATTCCACAAACTGGGTGGACAGATAGAGCGCCACGTGCCAGGCAATCAGAAACATGACCGAACTGGTTCCAAAGGAGACGACCATCGGATAGGGCAGGCGCCAAGGCTGACCGAGGTCCACCACCAAAAAGACCACCGCAAAGAAGTAACCGATGAAGCCAGTCAAGATGGCCGGACGCAGGAGCGGGTAATACTGTTTGAGTCCGAATAAATAGACGGCGGAGGCCATGAGAAAACCGGTGGAGGCCAGCGGGACGCCGGTGAAAAGCCCCCACACCAGGAACAATCCCCATGGATAGTCGTCGGAGGCACGGCTGATGGCGGCCAGCCCTTCCATGTAGCGCATCGCCAGCAACGGCAGGCCGGCAAGAATGATGATGGCGGCGACGGCGTTGAAGGGCGTGACCAGGCCGCGGAGATATTGTTTGGCCGGTTGGCCGCAAAATACGGTCTCCCGAATCCATTGCCGGCGCGGGATGGAAAGGAGGGCATGGTGGCTCATTGCGTCGCTCCTGGCCTATCCTCGTCCGGTCCGGTTTCTTCGCTCCCGCGCGGCTGCCGGCTCTGGGTGAACAGATAAAACCCGCCCAGCAATGCCGGCCAGATCACAAACACCGCCGGCACCATCGAGAGAAAACCCCACGTGTAATCCGCGAGCGGCTCGACGCCCAGGTCCATGGCAAAACCCAGTTCCGCAAACGGCACCTTCGAGATGTAGAGCCAACTGGTCCCGCCCACCTCGGTCAAGCCGTAGATGTGGTCCTGGTATTGGCCCGGATTCTGAGAAATTTTCTCTTGGGCCTGCTGAATCAGGTCACTCCGCTTGCCGAAGGTGATGGTTCCATTCGGGCAGGCCGCAGTACAGGCCGGGATCAGGCCCTGCTGGATCCGTTCGTAGCAGAAGAAGCATTTGCGGACCTTGGGCGAGGTGGGGTTGTGGTATTCGTAGGCGGGGATGCCGAACGGACAGGCGATCATGCAATACCGGCACCCGATGCAGATGTTCGGGTTGTAAATGACTGGCCCCAGCTTGGACTTGGTCATGGCCGCGACCGGACAGGCCGACACGCAGGCCGGCTCGTTGCAATGCACGCACTGCTTCTTGGCATAAACGGGCTTCTCGCCCGGACCGGGAATGAAACCGTTGACGACCGTCCAATTGTCCACGTCGGTGCGTCGCAGGTGAGCGAACACGGACTTGTCCTCCAAAGGCACGCTCACCGGCGGAAGATGATTGACCTGTTTGCAGGCTTCCTCGCATTTGCGGCAGCCCACGCAGAGGGATAAGTCCACCAGCATTCCCACACGGTCGGGATACCCTGGGAAATCCCCCACGGCCGCGAGATCCTCGGCCTTGGCGCTGAAACACAGCGCGCCGGTTCCCCCGGCGAGCCAGCCTAGAAATTGTCGGCGATTCTCTTTCATGGCGCTTTCACCCTTGTTCCGGGAAGTTGCGCCGGATAGCTGAGATCCGCCCCGTGGCACGCCGAGCAGGTTGGCTTTTGATGGTATCGGGCGCCGACGTGGCAGTCCGTGCACTTGGCAATCTGGTGATCGGCGCTGAGCACCAGCCCCACCTGCTTGTGGCTAAACGGGGGAGTTCCCTGGTCGGAGTGGCAACGGGCGCACACCTCGGGGCCCCCGGTGGTCTGGTGGCAGACGGCGCAAACGGCGTGCATTTCACTCAGGCTCTTGGCATGCTGCGCGGCGGTCTGGCGCTGATGGCAGTCGCCGCAGTCCTCCTGGTGATGGCAAACAGCACACTGGAAGCCGAACCGCTGCACGTGCTCCTGATGGTGGAAGGTGACCATTTTCCCGCGCGGGTAGGAGGTCTGGAAGGTTTTGACCACGGGCGCCTGGACACCGGGATGAAGGATGCCCAGGATGTCGCCTGGGGCGGGGACGATCACGGGCGGCGCGTGCGCGGTTTTGACCGCGTGGCAGAGCGTGCATTGGGTGTTTTGATTCCATTCCCGATGGCATTCCAGGCAAAGCCGGTGGTAAGCGCCGCGCAAGTTGGGCTTGAGGATGGTTCCCGGTTGGGTGGCGCTATGGCAATTGCTACAGTCCAGGATTCGGTCGGCCGGGTTAAGATGGTGGCACACCGCGCAGCCGGCGGACGTTTCCGACATTTGGGCATGCAGCCGGTGGGCGAAGATGACCGGCTCATACTCCTTGGAGAGCTGATTGAGCAACACCACGTCCGGACCTCCCGCAGGCATCGGGCGCGGGCAGGGAAGCAGACAGGATTTGGCGGCCGTGGGATTCGGACAGGAATGGCATTCCGAGCAGCGAACCTCTTGCGCAGCCGTGGACGAGGTATGGGTCTGCGCCGCCGGCGAAGCAATCGCTTCCCTTCCCGCCTGAGCGCAAACCAGCACCATCATCACGCTCATGAATGCTCGCTTCATTAATGGCCTTTCTTGTTATTGAGCAGCTTCCAAAACGCGGGAAAGACGAGCATAAAGAGAACGGCGAGGATATACTCAATTCCCTTCGTCCGGCTGATGAACTCCTGCAAGGTGACCGGGCTATTCATGACCTTGTTCCTCATGACCTCGGGTTACGGGTTTTGTCCGCATTGCCGCGCGGGAAGCGGTCCTGTTGGCTACTTCTGTAACCTGCGGGTGCACGCCACGACGTCTTTGGTCTGCGCGCCGGTCCGTTGGCTCGCATAGCCGCGCATCCTGCCGACGTCGTCCTTGCTGTCCTTCAACAGCACGGCGTCGGTAGCTTTCCCGTCTTCGGGCGATTCGAACGAGCGCAGCTTCATCCTTTTGCCCATCGCAGTGTCACCCGCGCCGTCGCCCGAAGACATGCGATGCTGGGAACGAAACGGCGCATGCGTATTCACCTCGCGAAGCCTGCCGGGCAACCCCCATTTTTACGGCGTCGTCGGCCGGCTGAAATGAGTGCATGAGGTACGCACGGCAGAATAGCGGCGGGGGTGGAACAAGTCAGTGACGCTGATCACGCGGGCGGTGTTGGGGCGCGAAGAACGATGAGAATCCCCCTCTTTTCCGAGCCGTGGAGCGCGTCTGGAACGCTGGCGGAGGGCTCGCCGCCGGGTCCGCGCTGCATCTGGATCAGAACTCCCGATCGCGGTGAAATGAGGCCGAGCCGAGTTTGAAGACGAGCGTGGGATGGGTGCCGGGAAAGACGGTATTGGTGGCCATTCTTACCGGCTGAGATCAGCAGTCCCGAGACTCTTCGCCGCAAATTCCTGCCCTGACTTGAGTCACAAGCCGCGCCGCTCCAGGCGCCTCCTAGTTGAAGTACCCGGTCAGGGTAAGCACCAGCAGCGCGAGCCCGACGAAGATCGCGGTGAAACCGACCACCTTGGAGAAGTTGGTCTGCCAGATCCCCGGCGCTTCACCCAGCCTCGCCTCCAGCTTCCCCTCGCGGGCAAGCCGCTGATACTCCAGCGGGCGCTTGGTCTTGAACTCCTCTTCGCTCTCCACGCCGGTAAATATCACCATATCCATGGGGAAACTGTCGGGGCGCAGATGGGTGTTGACGAAGTGGATGGAGAAGATGAAGAGGATAGCGAGCAGCCCTTCCTCACTGTGAATCACCAGCACGGCGTTCAGCGCCCATCCGGGCAGGAACCGGGCAAAGAACGGCGCAAACCACATGGCGTAGCCGGAAAATCCGATGACAACCATGCCCCAGAAGACGGCCCAGTAATCGAACTTCTCCCAATAGGAGTAGCGCTCGAACTGCGGCCTGGGTCCCAATCCCACAAACCAGCGAAAATGCCCGAACAGGTCCTTCACGTCCTTCCAGTTGGCCACCATGGAGGTCGCGCCCCAGAAGATTCCCTTTTCGCGATGGAACAGCCCGCGCGTAAAGACATCTTTTACGTGGATCAGAAACGCCAGCGTCAGCACCAAGGCGAAAAACTTGTGAAAGAAGAGAATCGCGCCGAATCCGCCCACGCCTTTGGCCAGGCCGCGCGCCCAGATGCTCTCGCTGAAGCGAATCGGCAGTCCCGTGGCGGCGAGTCCAAGGAACGTGGTGAACAGGACCGCGTGCATGTATCTCTGCTCGCGCGTGAAGCGCATGAAGAACCGCTCCGCCGTGCCGCCGTGGCGCCTGCTCTCTGCTGCCTCTTGCTCCAAATCAGGCATCTTCCCCTCCATTTGTCGACTTCTTCTTGATCTGTTCGTAGCGCGCGCGGATGAGCCACAGCAGCGTGTGAATCACGAAGAATGTGAGTGTGCCAATGAGCAGAATGTTCATGAACAACCGGACAAAGTAGAGCGCCGGATTGAGCTTGCGATCGTGCGCGTTGGCATGCGGCTGGTACTGAACGAAGCTGAGGTTGGCGCCCGTGTGGCATTCGCCGCAGGTCTTGACCAGGTTGGCCTTGTTGATGGGCGAGCGAGGATCGGAGGCCGGCAGAACGTCATGCGCTCCGTGGCAATCCCAGCAACGAGCGGTCTCGACATATCCGCCCAGCGAGCCGAGCTGCGAGTGGAAGGTATCCCGATAAGTCGAAAGCTTGTCCTTGTGGCAGGAGCCGCAGATGGGCGTGGACTGCATGCGAAAAGCGGCCTCTGTCGGCTGCAGGATCGCGTGCGCCGTGTGGCAGTCCGTGCAGACGGGCGCGCTCAGATCGCCGGCGGCGACGGCTCTTCCGTGAATCCCGAGCTCATAATCCGCATCGATCTTCGCGTGGCAGCTTCCGCACGTTTTGGCGACGTTGGTCTTGTAGGTGGGACTCAGCGGATCCGTGTGGCTGAGGATGTGATGCGATCCATGGCAGCTTTGACAGTTGGCCGCCACCAGCAGGCCTTCCTTGCTGAGGGCGAACCCATGGATCGAGTCCATGTACAACGGATAGACGTTGGGCAGGCCGTACTTTTTGGCCATCGTCTCGCTGCCGTGACAGGTGCCGCAGGTGCGCGGGATGTTGAGGGGATAGACATTCGACCTTGGATCGTCCTTCCGGAAGACATAGTGGGCGGTTCCGTGGCAACTGGTGCATTGATGCTCAACGCCGTCCGCATGCACGCTTCCGCGCAGCCCTGACGCTTCTTCTGCGTGGCAGGTCTTGCACTGCACGGGCGCGATGTGATCGGGGTGCGGATAGTCCTTGATGTCGGCGTGGCAACTGCTGCAACTCAAGCTGCCATGGATGCTGGCGCCGAACTTCTTCGCGTCCACGGCAATGCTGTGCCCCGAGGCATCCTGCATGCTCTTGTCTGCATGGCAGGCAAGGCAATCAGCGTCTGCGCGCAGACTGGCGGGAGCCGCTAGAAGCAGTGCGGCGAGCCCCACGGCGAATACGCCGGAACGGACAAACGTCCTCGCTCGACCGCGCAGCCAGACGCCGGCTGTCCTCACACAACAAGTCTCGTTCATACCGCCTCGAAAACTCCGGCTGACAAACCGCGCAAGCCGCCGCGGCGGCTGTGCGACTGAGAATGCTTGCTTTTCTGCGGCCTCTGCCATCCCGCGGTCTTCTTTCTCCAAGGAAGAAGAGAATGCACCCTCTTTCCATGGCGTCCCGCGAGTGGATTCCAGCACTTCGTTCGTGGAACTGTTCTCACAGGGATTGCACCTTTGAGGAAAGACTTTCGCGATGAAACCCGCAGTGATTGGGATCACAGCCTGAAATCAAGCGAGATAGCGGCTGCATTTGCCCGCCTAAAACAGACCGTTCCAGGTTGAAGGCAGACGGAGACTCCCCCAGGCGGATTGCGCGCACAAGCCAGCCCGAGGTGCAGCCAATCGCCATTTTCCTTTCCATCTCGGGCGCAGGACGCGGCCTGCCCGCCAGGGTGATGCAGGTCACATGCCGTCCCGTGCCCGGTCAATGACAATATGGCCGCTGCTTGAGGAACACTTTTTATGGGCACAGCCGCGGTAACCGAAGCAAAAACGATGCTCACCCTCCCCGGTGATGCGGTGCGTCAGATTCAGTGGCGTTTCGCCGACCGATTTGATCTGCAGATGCTGGTGCAGTCCGCGCGTGGTGTGGCCCGGGGCACGGTGGCCCGCCTGGTGGCGGCCGGGGAGCGCAACACCCACGAGTGGACCCCGGCGAAGAACGAGATGCTCGAGGCATTTGACCGCTCGGGCCTGACCGCGGTTTTCATGGAGCCGGAAGAGGGCGGCTTCATCGCTG
The DNA here is from genome assembly GCA_963716385.1 of uncultured Acidobacteriaceae bacterium. Classification (GTDB taxonomy): domain Bacteria; phylum Acidobacteriota; class Terriglobia; order Terriglobales; family Acidobacteriaceae; genus Telmatobacter. The sequence continues at coordinate 2,112,437 of OY970305.1, read as the reverse complement.
GGCCGAAGAACCTGGCGCTGTCGCTGTCGGCCTTTGAGCTGGCGTGGGTGGATGGCGGCGCGGCGACCGCCAGCCTGGCCGGTTTTCTGTCGCTGTCGCCGATCCACGAGCGCGGCACCCCGGAGCAGGCCAGCCGCTACATGAGCCTGTCTGCGCCCCCGCAGCCGGGCGAGGATCGCAAGCCGTGGCGAGGGGCGTTCGTGCTGACCGAGCCGATTCCCTACGTGGGTGTGGACACCGGCATGCTGAGCGGCAAGGTGCGCGTGGCGGAGTGGAAAGACGGCGAGGAGCCCTGGCTGCAGGTGGACAAGCGCGGCCGGTTCATCACCAACATCGCTTTCGCCAACTTCGCGACCGCCGCGGTGAACTCCGACGACCCGCGCATCAAGGGCAGTTGCGTGGTGATTCTGGAGGAGACGGACGAGGGCACCTTCGACCACGGAACCGCGACCAAGAAGCTGGTGCATCAACTTTCGTCCACCGGGGACCCCATCTTCAATCTGAAGGTCCCGGCCAGCCGCATCGTGGGCGGATACACGGTGAAGGACGGCGTGATCGTGCCCAACTTCAGCCATGGCGAGATCATTGAGGCGGTCTTCCGGCGCACGCGCGTGACCGTGGGCCTGATGACCGCGGCCAAGCTGCTGTCGGCGGTGGAGCCGGTGATTCGCTACCAGCGCGGACGCTTCCGCGGCGCCGAAGGCGCCAGGCCCGGCACGGTGCGCTACGAGCAGGGCATCCAGCAGCGCGAAGATGCATTGCACCGGCTGGTGGACGTGTGGGCCACGGGCGAAGCGGCCGCGTCGCTGGGCTTTGCCGCGGCGCGCCTGTTCGACGAACTGGACCCGATCGAGAAGCAGAAGACAGCGATTCTGAAGGAGCGTGGCATCCAGGGCGGGCGGGCGGAACTGAAGGCGCTGCGCGAGAGCGAGCAACAGGCCATCGAGTGTGCAGGGCTACGGCCGGACGACCCGCGTCGCGCCAAGTTGGCGGCTGACCCGCTGGTTGACTTTGTGTTGAAAGACGCCGAGGCCAACGTGCTTTGCCCAGCCACCAAGCTGTGGAACACCGGCCACGGCGCCAACATGATGCGCGAGGCCGTGAGCCTGATGGGCGGCTACGGAATTACCGAGGATTGCCCCGGCTTCCTGGCCAACAAGTGGATGGATGCGCAGTTGGAGGCCACCTACGAAGGCCCCGAGGCAGTGCAGCGGCGGCAGTTGACCGTCACCATGACGTCCGAGGTCTTCCTGGCACAATTCCGCGCATGGACCACTGAGATGCGGAGGATCGCTTCGGCCCGGCCGGGCACCGGCGCATGCACGCTGGCCTCGGCCATGCAGATGTGGCAGTGGACGCTGAGTCATTTGCAGAAGGCCACCGACGCGGACGGCAACAAGCTCTATCACGGGCAGAGACAGGGAGTGTCCTTCCCGCTGGCCGACGCGCTGTGCTGGCTGCTGGCTTCGCGCTGTCAGATTCTCGACGTGCTCGAACTGGAAGTGCGCGGCGCGGACGACCCGGTGGCTGCCGAGGGCCTGGCCGGAACCGTGCAGTTTCTGAGCGATCTGTGCCACACGCAGGCGGCGCAGGCGGCGGGCGAGGTGCAGCGCATCTGCGCGGAGCTGGTCTTCGGCTATAACCGGCACCCTGCGTGGGACGAAGCGGGGCATACGAACTGCTTCCTGGCCAGTGAACTGGAGACGTACGAGGAAACCATGCCGGGCATCTCGGCCTTCACCGTGGATGTGCTGGCCGCCGATGGCAGCCATCCGCTGAAAGCGGGCCCCTGTGCGGACTGCGCCGGCAATAGCGACTTTCTGCGCCTGCAAAACAAGCTCGCCACCTGCCTGAGCGGCTCGCGATTGGCCAAGGACCGCGCGGCAGACACCGTGAGCAAGGTGATGATTCCCGAAGCACTGGATTATCCCGCATGAGCACGGATGACATTCCTTCGGAAGAGCCGGCGGAAAAGATCGAGCGGCCGGCGATGGAAGTGGACATCGCCTGCGCGGGCTTTGGGCCGGCGATGGGCGGGTTTCTGACCACGCTCACCGGCGCATGGAACGAGAATCCCGCCGATCCGGCGTTCGAGAGCAGAGTCGCGCCCGGGATGCCGCTGCAGGTGCTCTGCTACGAGCGCGCCGACGATCTTGCCGCCGGCGTAAGCGGCGTGGTGACGCGCGCCCAGGGGATTCGCGCCAGCTTTCCGGCGCTGAACCCGGCCGACATCCCCATGGCGGCCGAGGTCAAGCGGGAGCGTGTGCTCTATCTGCTCGATCCGATCGGCGCCAGCCGGCGTTCGTTCACGCTGCGCGCGGCCGATGCGGCGCTGCGCGGACTGGGGCCGTTGCTGCGCCTCCGCGATCACGCCTTGGAGCTGCCTTGGACGCCAGCCTTCCTGCACAAGCACGGCGGGCTGGTGCTTTCGATTGGGCAGTTCAACCAGTGGGTGGGTTCGCAGCTGATGGCCAGCGGCCTGGTGCAGATCTGGCCGGGAACGCCGGTGAGCGGGCCGCTGTTTGCGGATGGGGCCGTGAAGGGTTTGCGGCTGGCCGACCAGGGCGTGGACAAGCACGGCGCGCCCGCCGACGGCTTTATGGCCGGCATGGATGTGCGCGCGCAATTGACGGTGGTGGGCGATGGGCCGGTGGGCGCCGTGGGCCAGGCGCTGGACCGGCGGCTGGGACTGCCGAAGGGGCATGCGCGCCGCGAATGGGCGCTGGGTATGAAATTTGTCATCGAACTGCCGGAAGATTCACATCTCGAACCGGGAACCGTCTGGCATACGTTTGGATTTCCGGAGCCGGAGATCTTTGGCTTTCTCTATGTGCATCCAGAGCGCCTCGTCTCGGTCGGCATCTTCGTTCCCTCATGGATGAGCGACCCGTCGCGCACCGCCTACCGCTACTTGCAGCACTACATTCAGCATCCCGCGCTTTGGCGCTACCTGAAGGACGGGACACTGCGTTCGTGGGGCGCGAAGTCGCTCGAAGAATCGGGCCGCCACGGCGAGCCGTTCCTGTCGGGAGATGGTTTCGCGCGCATCGGCGAGGGCTCGGGCTCGACCAACATGCTCACCGGCTCGGGCGTGGATGAGGCGTGGACCACGGGCGTGCAATTGGGCGAGGCGGTCGTCGAACTGCTGCGCGCGGGCAAGCCGTTCACACAGGAAAATCTCGCGGCCACTTACGAGGCCCGGCGGCGGGCAAGCTGGGTGGAGCGCGGCGCACGGGAGGCGGAGAACGCGCGCAACGGTTTCCATCAAGGATTTGTCCGCGGGCTGGCAGGCATGGCGCTGGCCGGGCTGACCGGCGGCCGGCTTTCGTTGAAGGCACGGATTCCCCCGGCACACAAGCAGATTTTGACTGCGACCAATGGCGTGAAACCGATGCGGGTTGCGGAGCTGGCCCTGGCGGCGCAGGCGGGCGGGCGGCCACTCCACGATGCTCTGCTGTCGGAACGCGGCTGGCCGGAGATTGCGTTCGATGGGCGTCTGCTGGTGACGCAGCAGGATGCGCTGCTGATGGGCGGCAAGGTCCAGGCCATGCCCGGTTTTGCCGATCATGTGATCTTCCGCAACACAGGGTTGTGCGCCGCCTGCGCCGAAAAAACCTGTATCGCCATGTGCTCCGGCCAGGCAATCACTGAGGGCGCGGATGGACTGCCCGCGTTTGAGCGCGAGAAGTGCGTGCACTGCGGCGCGTGTCTGTGGAACTGCGGGCAATCGTCCGACGGGGAGCACTCGAACATCGAGTTCCGCGCCGGCGCGGGCGGGCTGCACTCCGCGGAGAACTGAGGTTTTTCGGCGATCAAGCGAGTTTATAGAGGAAAGAAGAATGGCGAATGCAGTGCACATCGTGGTTTGCGCAGGCATCGTTCCCGATCCGCTGCAAACACTGGAACCCATCACAACATCCAACGGCCCGGGGTTGAAGAACGAGATGGTCCTGCCCGCGGTGCTCGATCCGTGGGCCGCGAGCGCGCTCTATGAGGCGGCGGCTCTGGCCGCGAAGAACCCCGGCAGCAAAGTCTGGCTGCTGAGCCTGGGCCCGAAAGCCAAGCTGCAACAGGTGATGATGACCGTGGCGCAGAAGGTGAGCTTCGAGCTGGTTCCCATCGACGGCCCCATCGGCGGCTTCACCGACGCGCACGCGACGGCGGCCGCGCTGGCCGAGACCATCGCCGCGCTGCCGGGACTGGACCGCGCGCGGCTGCTGCTGTTCGGCGGCTGGGAGTCGGCCACGCGCGGCGCCGGCGTGACACTCCAGTTAGTGGGCGAACTACTCGGCATCACCGACCAGTTCCAGGGCGTGGACCAGATTGAGTTGCGCGACGACGGCAGCTTTGAAGTGCTGGAGCGCGTGGAAGGCGGCAAGCACCAGGTCTCGGAGTGCGCGGGAACGCCCGCCGTTCTGGGTTGGGCCACGGGCAACCTGCCCGAGCCGCGCAACAATCCGCAGGTGGGCATGGCCAACATGCGGAACCTGATGCCCGCGTTGCAGAAGGCCCGGAGCGCGACCCTCGCGGCCAACGGACTGCGCTGCGTCTCCGTCAGTCTGCCCCAACAGCAGCGAGAGACGCGCGTGGTGAAAGACAGCACGCCGGACGAGATCGCGCGCGAGCTGGTCGAATGGATTGGAGCGGAGTGACGACGATGGAATCCGTACTTGTTTTGGCGCATGTGGATGAGAGCGGCTCCGCGTTGACGAAAGGCTCGCTGGAGGCAGTAACCGCCGGCAAAGAGTTGGCGGCTCGCCTCTCGGCTTCGCTGGCGATCGGCATCGTCGGCCCCGACGCAGCGCCCGCGGCAAGCATTCTGGCTTCGGCTGGAGCGCGCGTGCTGGCCGTCTGCGGCGCGGCCTTCGCACAGCCGCGCTATGCGAGTGATGCGGCGGCGTGCGAGGCATTGTGCAGGGCCGCTGGAGCCACCATTGTGCTTGCCCCCGGCAGCTCGCGCTTTGTGCGTGTCGCGGCAGGCGTGGCGCACCGGCTGGACGGCGTGATCGACACGCACATTACGGCGATTGGCGGCACAGATGTTGTGGAGGCGACGCGATGGTTCTACCGGCAGCGGGTGGAAGGAGTGATCCGCCGCGAGACGCGGCCGTGGTTGCTGCTGCTGGATGCGGGCACACACGCGGCCTTTGCCGGCGAACCTGGCGCGGTGCAGGTGGAGCAGGTGCCGGTCGAGCTGCCCGCGCTGCGCACCACGGTGACCGGCTTCCGCACGCCACAGGCCGGCACGCAGACGATTCGCCCCGATGCGCGACTGCTGTTCGTCGCCGGCGCGGGGTGGACAAAGAAACAGCCCGACGGACAGGTCCATTCCGCAGAGGCAGGCGAGCTGATTCTCGGCTTTCTGCGCGGGACCGGCGCATCGCTGGGCAGCAGCAAGTCGCTGGTGGATCAGGGCAGCGAAAATCAGGCGGTACTTCCCTTTCTGACGCACATGAATCAGATCGGTCAGACGGGCGCAACGCCGCGCCATGCGAAGGGTCTTTCGACCTGCTGCCACGGCGAGGAACCGCACGTGGTGGGCTGGCGTTTTATCGGCGAGCGGCGCGCCATCAGCCTGGACCCCAACTGCGGCTGGACGCGGGGAAAAGCGGATGTGGTGTACGTCGCGGACGCCTTCCAGGTGATCGCCAGGGTGAATGCCCTGCTGGCGGCGGCCAAGCCGTAATCGAACGCGGAGCCCGCTTGAAAACATGGCTGCCGGCCATTCACTCTATGTCGATTTGGCTGTGGTAGTTTAGGGAACGGGAGTCATGAAAAGCGCCATGCCTGCGATTACATCGTTTATCAAGCACCACTATCGCCACTTCAACGCCGCGGCACTGGTCGACGCGGCTGAGGCTTACAACAAGCTGCTGGCTGTCGGCGGCAAGATGTTTGTCACCCTCGGCGGCGCCATGAGCACCGCCGAGCTGGGCCTTTCGCTGGCAGAGATGATCCGGCAGGACAAGATTCACGGCATCAGCTGCACCGGGGCCAATCTTGAAGAGGATGTTTTCAATCTTGTGGCGCACGATTTTTATGAGCGCGTGCCGCACTATCGCGATTTGACGCCGGCCGACGAGGGCAAGCTGCTGGCGCGTCACATGAATCGCGTGACCGACACCTGCATCCCGGAGATGGAAGCGATGCGGCGGATTGAGAATGAGGTGCTGAAGGAGTGGGTGCGCGCCGACCAGGCGGGCGAGCGCTTTTTCCCGCACCAGTTCATGTATAAGATTCTGCTCTCCGGCGACCTGGAAAAGTCTTACCAGATCGATCCGAAAGACAGCTGGCTGCTGGCTGCGGCGGAGAAGAATCTACCCATGTTTGTGCCGGGATGGGAAGACTCGACGCTGGGCAATATGTATTCCGGCCACTGCATCTCGGGCGACGTGAAGAAGGTACACACGGTGCGCACGGGCATCGAGTACATGATGGAGCTGGCCGAGTGGTACACGGAAACGACGGCCAAAACTCCGCTGGGATTTTTCCAGATTGCGGGCGGCATCGCCGGGGACTTCCCGATCTGCGTGGTGCCCATGCTGCACCAGGATCTGCAGCGGGAGCACGTTCCGCTGTGGGCGTACTTCTGCCAGATCAGTGACTCGACCACCAGCTACGGCTCCTACTCGGGCGCGGTGCCGAATGAAAAGATCACCTGGGGCAAGCTGGGCGAGACGACGCCCAAGTTCATCATCGAGTCGGACGCGTCGATTGTTGCGCCGCTGATCTTCGCTTATGTATTGGGCTGGTAACTCAGCCTTTCACCGTCTGAGGAAATCTGCCCGCGTGAAGGCTTGATTGTCTGCGCGCGGAACGGCCTGATATTTGGCCAGCCCTCTCCTGTTCGAGTGCGCCCGCTTGTGGCACAATGGCCGCATCCGAAAATGGGCGGTGAACTCGACAATGAAAATCCTGCAGCGCAGAGAGTTGTTGAAGATCGCAGGCGCCGGAGCGGCTGCGGCGATGACGCCGCCGGCGGCCGGCGCATTGGATGCACAAGCGAGGGGCGGCCAACCACCGCTGGGCAGCGCAGACGCGTGGATCAACGTTCGAGGCCATGGCGCAAAGGGCGACGGAACCACCGTCGACTCGCCGTCCATCAACCTCGCCATCGACGCAGCGGCCGCGGGCGGCGGAGGCACGGTGCACTTCCCCGCCGGGGTCTACCTCTGCTACTCGATCCGCCTCAAGACCAAGGTGGGGCTCTACCTGGACCACGGCGCGGTGATCCTGGCCGCATCCACGCCGCTGGACGGCATGGCCACGGGCGGCTACGACGCCGCCGAGCCGCAGGGCGACTGGGAGCCCTACCAGGACTACGGACACAATCACTGGCACAACTCGCTGCTGTGGGGCGAGGGGCTGGACAGCATTTCGATCACCGGGCCGGGGATGATCTGGGGCAAGGGCCTGAGCCGCGGGTGGGACAACGAGGCGGGGCGGCCAGACGACACCAAACCTGGCGTGGGGAACAAATCCATCGCGCTGAAGAACTGCCGCAACGTGCTGCTGCGCGACTTCAGAATTCTGGAAGGCGGGTGGTTCGGCATTCTGGCCACGGGCGTGGACAACCTGACCATCGACAACCTGACCATCGACACCAACCGCGACGGCATGGACATCGACTGCTGCAGAAACGTGCGCGTCTCCAACTGCACGGTCAACTCGCCGTGGGATGACGCCATCTGCCCCAAGAGCTCGTATGCGCTGGGCTATGCGCGGCCCACCGAGAACGTCACGATTACCAACTGCTATGTGACCGGCGGTTATGCGCTGGGGTCGGTGCTGGACGGAACCTGGAAGAAGGCGGCGGGGCTGCACTGGCCGGCTACCGGACGCATCAAGCTGGGCACGGAATCGAATGGCGGCTTCCGCAACATCACAATTTCGAACTGCGTCTTCGAGAGCTGCCAGGGCTTTGCGCTGGAAAGTGAAGACGGCGCGCTGGTGGAGGACATCACCGTCACCGGCATCACTATGCGCGACATCCGCAGCGCGCCGCTGTTTCTGCGCCTGGGCACGCGCATGCGGGGGCCGCGCGACGCCAGGCCCGGCGTCATGCGGCGGGTGATTCTGAGCAATATCACAAGCTCCGGCGCGTCGCAATTACCTTCCATTCTGAGCGGCGTTCCAGGCTACGTGATCGAAGACATCAAGATCAGCGATGTCATTCTGGAGCAGGTGGGCGGAGGCTCGGCGGAGATGGCCACGCTGGACCCGGAGGAACGCGCGGATGCTTATCCGGACCCGCGGATGTTTGGCGATCTGCCGGCTACGGGCCTGTTTGCCCGCCACGTGCGCAATCTGGAAGTGAGCAACGTAGAAATCGCCACCCGCGCCGCGGATGCGCGCCCGGCCTTCTGGCTCAAGGCTGTGGAAGGGGCGGACTTCTTCCGCGTGCGCGTGCCGGAGGGCGCGGTGGCGTATGCGCTGAAGGAGGTGAAGGCCTTCAGGAGCTTTGGCGCGGCGCGGCTGGAGGATGTGAGGTTCGCGAGCGTGGCGGAGCGGACGATTGAGGGACGCGACTAAGTGATTGCGCGGACAGTAGGCAGTGAACCGCCTGATGCCCGCGATGCTCTTGAACTGCCAAAAAGCGAAGAAAGAACGAAACAGGGGGGGGTGGGGTAACCTTTTTCTGCTTCAGGTCGTTCATTTCAAGCGTCTTAGTTTGTTTTTTGTGCACACAAGAGGCGGTTTATGCGCCACTCTTACCCCGCAAAGGCGCCCGGGGGCGGCCGATGGAAGGTTCACGGCGATTTCCTTTGTCTTTTCAGTATGCGCCGACGCGGGAATCAATCTGCAAAATCAGGGTGTGATTTTTGGCCATGGGATGAAAGTGTCAGGGGCTAAAGCCCCCGCTGATTTTGGGCGGCCTGCGGCACAGGACGGACTTCTACCACGGTCTGTCAGCTGACGCGGGAGCACTCTTCGACGGGGATGGCAACCTGCTCGACGATTTCGAGCCCAAAACCCTCCAGAGCGGGAATGTGCATGGGCGTGTTGGAGAGCAGGCGAATGCGCTGGATGCCGAGGTCGGACAGGATCTGGCCGCCCAGTCCGATGGCGCGGAGAATGCGCCCGGTGCGGGCCTGTGAGCCTTCGCGCGCGCGCAGTTCCCGGTGCAGAAGGAGGCTGGAGGAGCTGCCGTCGGGGGCATGCGCGGGAATGGCCGCGCCTCCGGGCTCGAATGCGGCTTCAGAGGCCGGGGTGTACTCCACCTCAAAGCCGCGCGAGGTGTTGTGGAGGTACAAGATCACCCCGCATCCCTCTTCGGCGATCCTGCGCATGGACTGATCGAGAATTTCGCGGCAATGGCAGTCAGCGCCGAATACGTCGCCGGCGGTGCACCGAGTGTGGACACGCACCAGAACCGCGTGAGGACAGGGATGTCGCGATGCGTCCGGTTCCTCCGGCAAGCCGGAGGGTCCCTGGTGGAATGCCGGACAGCCGGGGCACAGCTCGCCGCGCACCAGCGCGATGTGGCTCTCGCCGCCGTTGACCTCGCTCTCGTAGGCGATCATGCGGAACTCGCCATGGCGGGTCTGGATGCGGGTCTCGCCGACGCGCACGATGTAACGCTCGTGGCGCAGGCGGTGACGAATCAACTCGGCGACGGTGAGAATCCGCAGCCCATGTTCTTTGCAAAACGGAATGAGGTCGGGGATGCGCGCCATCTCGCCGTCGTCGCGCATGATCTCGCAGATGACGCCGGAGGGGTTGAGGCCGGCCATGCGGGCCAGATCGACGGAGGCTTCAGTTTGGCCGGCGCGCACCAGCACGCCGCCCTTGCGCGCGCGCAGGGGGAAGATGTGGCCGGGACGGGCCAGATCGCTGAACGTGGAGCCGGGCGAAATGGCGGTGCGGATGGTGTGGGCGCGGTCGGCGGCGGAGATGCCGGTGGTGACCCCTTCCCGGGCCTCGATGGTCTCAGTGAATGCGGTGCCGAAGCGCGAGGAATTCTGCTGCGTCATGGGAAAGAGGCGCAGATGATCGGCGCGATCTTCCGTGAGGGTGAGGCAGATCAGTCCGCGGCCGTAGCGGGCCATGAAGTTGATGGCTTCGGGAGTGACGTGCTCGGCGGCCAGAGTGAGGTCGCCCTCGTTCTCGCGGTCCTCGTCGTCGACGACGACCACGATGCGGCCGGCGCGAATTTCGGCCAGCGCTCCGGGAACGTCGGTGAATGGGGGCTCGAAGGTGCGCGCGATGTCGGGCATGGCAACGTTTCTATTCTCGCCGATGGTGACCTGAAACAGCAAAAGCGCCGCTCGAGGGCGGCGCTTTTGTCAATGAGCCTGGAAAAAACCTACAACGTCGATTCGATCTCGAATCCCCAGGCTTCGAGGAGAGCCTCGGGGATGTATTTGGAATTCTTGTTGCGGCGGGCCCACTCCCGGAGACGGGTCGACCGGATGTACTGATCGGGATTGAGCTTGAACTCCTTGACGATCTGCTCGAAGGAGGTCACGGTGGGCACAACCGGGCCGATGGGCTCCGGTTTGCCCCAATTTGGATTTCCACGACGCTTTGCCATTGATTTGCTGTCCTTGAAGAAAGGTTTGTTGTTGCACGCATCCCCGAACTGGAGCTGGGGGCCCTCGTTGTCCAGAGGAAACTCTAAGATCCTATTTTAAGGATTTTTTCTTCAAAAATCAATACTAAAATGCATTTCCGCGACCGGATTCTTTCGCTCCTGTTTTCATCGTAGATTATAACCTATATTGTTGCTAATTATCAACTTAGATATGGACGAATCTGCTTTTTAGAGGCTTTTGGAGGCACATTGACATGTCAAAGCTGGCTGTCCGGGGGCCTCCAGTGGCAGGATACTCTTATGACAACATTCCTGAGGGGCCTCGTCGGCGGCCTTTTGGCCATGACTCTTGGAGCGATTTCGTGCCGGGCTGTGGAACTGAAAGTAAGCCGCGATGTGCTGCAGCGCACCCTGAGGCAGCAGCTCTTCAGCGGACCCGACGGGCGGTATTACCTGAAAGGAAACGCACGATCCGCCTGCTCGGTGTATGCCGAAGATGCGCAGTTGAATTTTGTTCAGGACCGGATCGTGGTGCGGGTGAAGACCCACGCGCGTCTGGGCAAGGGAGTGGGCGGGGCCTGCCTCGGCATTTTCCTCTCGCCCACCGCAGAGGTTTCTCTGGAGCCTTACGGGGAGGGCGAGACGATCGGCTTTCGCGACGCGCAGGTAGTGAGCGTGAAGGAGCAGCGGGAACTCAACTTTCTGCTCCGGCCCTTTCTGAGCCGCCAGATTCCCTCCAGCATGAAGGTCGACGCCGCCGAGTTGCTGCGCAAGGCTCTGTCGGGCTCGACGGCCTCGAGCGGGTATAAGGTGACGCTCGACCGGCTCAAGATTCACTCCATGCAAATTGCGGGCGACTCGCTGGTGGTGGATGTGGACGGCGATTTGAGCGTGCGCTGAGAAGGCCGTAACGAGTTAGAATCTGCAGGGTCAAATGAGCGGGCGCAATGATGCGTAAGTTGGCACTGATTCTTGCACTGGCTGGCATGGCGCTGCCGGCGCTGGGCGCGCGGCGGGTGACCGCGGATCAACTGGAGCAGGCGATCGCGACGCTGCACGGCAAGCGGGACGTGGATTTTGCGTGGCAGCTTTCCGGTCTGCAGTTGACGGAACGGCTGAGCGCGGCCCGGCTTGCCGGTCTCGAAAAGGGCTTGCCCGGCGAGAAGAGCCGGCAGGCAATGGTCGTATTGGCGGACGAGTCGGACTTTCTCGATCCACCGGCTGAGGAGATTCCCGCCACGGCGACGCCCGACTTTGGCGCGCAGCGACAGATGATGGCCCTGGTGGTCGCCTACGTGGGAAAGACCATTCCGCAACTGCCGAATTTTTTTGCGACTCGTGTGACCACGCGGTTTGAGGACACGCCTCAACTCGGCCTTTCGCCCTATCAGCCGCTACACCTGGTGGGCAATTCGAGCGCGACGGTGCTTTATCGCAATGGCCGTGAAGTTGTGGATACGGGCACTGCGAAGAAGCCTCGCCCGATGAATGCGAAGCTGAACACGATGGGAGTGTTCGGTCCGATTCTCGGTACGGTGCTGGTGGATGCGGCGCGGAGCAAGCTGGCCTGGAGCCACTGGGAACAGGGCGCGGCCGGGCCGGAGGCGGTCTTCAAGTATGACGTCGCCAAGGAGAAATCCCATTACGAGGTGAGCTACTGCTGTGTCGCCGAGGAAGGCCCCACGTATGTCGCCGACCTGCATCCGTTTCAGCGGATTGTCGCCTATCACGGGGAGATGGCCGTCGATCCGGCCAGCGGCACCATTCTTCGCTTGAGCGTGGAGGCCGAACTCCGGCCCACCGATCCGATTTCCAGGGCTGACATTCTGGTGGAGTATGGGGCGGTGGAGATCGGCGGCAAAACGTACTTTTGCCCCGTAAGGAGCGTTTCGCTTTCGGTGGAGCAGATGGTGCAGGTCATCGGTCCCTACGCAAGTCCGGTTGCGCGCGCACGGCAACCGCTGCAGACCTCGTTGAACGACGTGTCGTTTGAGGAGTATCACCTGTTCCGCTCCGATGCGCGGGTGCTGACGCCGGAAGAGGCACGGCTGGCGGGAGTTCCGGCGCCTTCCGGGGCAGCGCAAGGGAGCGCCGCGGGGGCTGAAAACGCAGGCGCGAAGCCAGCGGGCGCAACGGCGGCTGAGCCTTCGGCTCCCGTGGCAGCTGAGCCTGCGGCGACTGAAAAGAATGCGCCGGCAGGGGTGGTTGCGAGCGCCGCTCCGAGCGGTTCAGCGGTTGAGGCTCCGGCGCCGGTTGCGCCGCCAACTCCAGCGCCAGAAGCGCCGGCCCCGGAGATCAGCGTGGCGGCGGCCGCGGGTTTGCCCGATGTACCCGAGACTGCGCGCGCATCCGATGCGGGTCTCGCATCCCCGCCGGAGACGGGTTTTACGTTGCACGCTATATCGCGGCTGGTGGATGTGGGCGTAGTGGCCTACGACAAGAAGGGTCATCCGGTGACCGATTTGAAGCCGGGAGACTTTGAGATTTACGACGACGGGGCGAAGCAGCAGATTCGATTTTTCTCGCAGGCGGGAGAAGCGGCTGCACACGGGGTTGCTTCGGCGACGGCGAACGCGCAGGTCGTCACCGCGCAGGAGCCCGTCTTTTCCAATCGCCCTGCGAGCGCGGCGAATGGCGCACCGGGAACCACTGGCGCAGAGAGCAGCGTCACCATCCTGATGATGGACGCGGGCAACCTGGCCTGGAGCGATCTGACGTATGCGCGCGAGGAGATGCTGCGCTTTTTGAAAACGGTCCCGGCCGAGGAGCGGGTGGGGCTTTACGTGATGAAGAGCTACGGCTTTCAGGTTCTTTTGGAACCCACGACAGATCACGCGCAGATGGAGGCCACGCTGACCAGGTGGATGCCCAGCGCGCAGGACCTGGCGCGGGCGCAGGATGAAGAGCAGCGCAATCGGCAGCACTTCGACTGGGTGCACAGTGGCTCCGATCTGTCTCATGTCAACGGGAATGAAAGCACAGACCCGGAGACGTACACATCGGGTCCGGACGTGGTATCGGCCTCGGCTCAGCCGACCGACGCTCGGCTTCTTAAACTGGGCAGCAATCCGGGGCGCGACGCACTCTTCGTTTTGGAGGGTGTTGCCCGCCATTTGACTTCAGTCCCCGGCCACAAGAGCCTTGTCTGGATTGCCAGCGACAATGTGCTGGCGGACTGGACCGGCCAGGCTGCCACGAAAGAGGATCAGGGAAGCGACTTCATCCACTCGATCGCTTTGCGCACGCAGGAAACTCTGAATGACGCGCATGTGAGTATCTATCCGCTGGACGCATCGCAGCTTGAGGCGGGCGGCATCGGGGCGGACATCGGCACGCGGAATGTGCTGGTCGTAGGAAAGTCGGACCGCGACATGAGTCTCGTGGGCGACACGGCGCCGGGCATGAAACCCGGCCGCGCCACAGCGGCGATGCAGCAGGACACTCATCCGATTCAAGGCGAGTTTCGCGAGTTGGCTGAAGCTACCGGAGGCCGCGCCCTGCGCCGCGCAGGGGACATTGCGGCGGAGCTGCACGGGATTGTCGAGGATGGGCGGGCGGCTTATCTGCTGAGCTTTACGCCGGACATGCCGCCCGACGACAAATACCATTTGCTGAAAGTGAAGGTGACTGGCAGGCCCGACATCACGCTGCGCTACCGGACCGGATACGAATATGACAAGGAACCGGCGACGCTGAAGGATCGCTTCCGCCAGGCGATCTGGCGGCCGACGGACGTGAGCGAGATTGCGATGAGTGCAAAGCCGGAGAGGGACGCGAAGGGCGGATTTCTCCAGTTGAACATTGCCGGAACCGACCTGGATCTGGCGCGGCAAGGGGAGCGCTGGGCCGATACGCTGGATATCTTTCTGGTCGAACGCGACGAGGATGGCATCCACGCGAAGGTGAGCGGGCAGAGGGTGGGATTGCGGCTGCGGCAGGCGACTTATCAAAAGATCCTGCACGAGGGGCTTTCTTTTGACGAGCGCGTGGAGTCGAAGCTGGAGAACGGGTCGCTGCGGGTTGTGGTGGTGGATGAAGCATCCGGGCGGATGGGGTCGATCACCGTCCCGGATGCAGCGCTGGAACACTTGCAATGAAGCACGATGGACGCGGCCGTGGCTTTGAGCATAGGTTTGGAAGCGCGAAGAGTTAGGGGCTGTTCGGCGGCGGCTGTGAGTCAATCGCCGGCCCAGGTTTGGAGGAATCACGAAATGCGAGGAAGCGCCTTTGCAGTTTCGCTGCTGCTGATCACTCCCATGTTATCGGCGCAGTCTGCCACTCCGGCTGCGAGCAGCCAGCCCGCAGACCAGGACACGACCGACCGGGGCACGATCACGCTGAAGCAGGAAGTGCGCAACGTGATGATCGACGTGGTGGTGACCGACAAACATGGCCACCCGGTAAAGTCCCTGCAAAAGGGGCGCTTCGAGGTGCTCGAAAACGGTGTTCCGCAGGACATTGCGTTCTTTGAGGAGCACAGCGCGAGCGACGAGGCCGCAGCGCCGGCCCGGCAAGCGGCCGTGGAGTTGCCTGCAAACGTGCACACCAATGTGGAGGCCGCGCCGGCCAACGGCCCGTTGATGGTGCTGCTGCTGGACGCGCTGAACACGCGCCCGGACCAGCAATCGTATGTGCGCGCGCAGGTGATTGAATACCTGAAGCGGCTGACGCCGGGGACGCAGATGGCGATCTTCACGCTGGGCAACAGTCTTCAGATGATTCAGGGATTCACGAGCGACCCGGCGGTTCTGCGCGCCGCGCTGGATGGCAGAGCCTATCCCACCGTGACCACGCTCTCGCCGGGCGGGGTGATGTCGGGCGAAGGCATCGATTCGAGCACAGGAAGCGTCATTCCGTTTTCACGGAGCGTGCAGGCGGTGCGCGCCAGCCTGGAGCGCTTCGGCAACAACCCGAGAGGCCTCGACCAGGAGTTGCGTATTCGCTACACGCTGGACGCGCTGAATGCGATGGGGGTGTATCTGGCCGGCATTCAGGGGCGGAAGAACCTGATCTGGTTTGCGGAGTCGGTGCCGTGGATTGTCAACCCGGACTTCTCTCTGGTGACCGACGTGGCGGGGCGCGTGGACTACAGCAGCGACCTGAAACAACTGGCAAACGTGATGACGACGGGACGCATCGCTATCTACCCTGTGGATGCGGCGGCGCTTCCGCCGGCCGCGGGATACGGCGCGGACAATGAGGGCTCGTCTTTTGCGGTGCGCGGCAATGGAGACGCATTCGGCCGGCAGGAGATGAACTCGCAGATGTACGCCGCCGGCGACCACATGTCGATGGAGAATCTGGCGACGGCCACCGGCGGCCAGGCGCAGTTCAATACCAACGGTCTGGCGGACGCGGTGGCCAAGGTGCATGCGATCGCGGAGAACTATTACACGCTGGCCTACTCTCCCAAGGACAAGAACTACGACGGCGGGCTGAGGCAGGTGGAGATCAAGGTGAGCGACCCGGGCGTGAAGCTGGAATACCGGCGCGGCTACTACGCCGACGACCCGGCCAGGACGGCCAAGCGGATGCAGGTGGTGTATTCCAATCCGCTGCGCGCAGTGATGGAGCGGGGCGCGCCGGACGCCACACAGATTCCGTTCCAGGTGGAGGCGCAGCAGGCCGCCGAGCAGCCCGATGCGGCCCGGCCCCTGGATCGCATCGGTAACGATGCCGAGAAGTTGCACGGGCCGGTGGTCCGCTACGATTTTCACTGGAACGTGGATCTGAGCGGGATAGATTTCACGTCCACGCCCAACGGGCGGCACCGTGCCGAGGTGGACGCGGTCCTGGATGCCTACGACGTGGACGGCAAGATTCTGAACAGCACCTATGCCGTGCTGCCGCTGAACCTGGACGACGCGCAGTACGCCCGATTCCTGAAAAGCGGATTGCCGATGAAGCAGACGCTGGATGTTCCGACGGGGCAGGTTTATCTGCGCGCGGGCCTGTTGGACCCGCACACCGGCTACACCGGGGCCACGGAGTTTGCGCTGACGGTGAAGCCATCGCTGTAGGGCGACTGCGGGGCACGGGAGAGGCCGCACGCATCAAAGCCCAACGGCAATTGCCGTTGGGCTTTGACGGTGAAAGCAGATTGCACTCGACAGGGGCAGAGACGGGGCTGAAACGCGCGCGCTTTCTTTTGTGCCGCGCGGCCTCGTCTACCACCATTCCATGGAGCGGCCGAAGGGAACCTTGGCGCTGGACTCGGGCTTGGGCGTGCGCAACAGAAGCAGCGGGCACTGCACCAGCTTGACGATCTTTTCGGCGATGGAGCCGAAGACCAGCGGATACCAGCCGGAGAGGCCGTGGGTGGAGATTACGACAAGGTCGGCGTGCTCACGATCGATCGCCTCAAGGATGGCGCCCGCCACATCGTTCCCGACTTCCACGCTGGAGGTGACTTTGATTCCCCTGGCGCCCAGAGCGGCTTCAGAGACCGCAAAGCGCTCTTCGGCCTCCTGTTTTCCCTTCTCGACGATCGAGGCCTCGGTGATGGAATCGGGGAGCGAAACATTGGGAAATGCGGGAATCACGTTGAGAAGATGGACCTCGGCGTGAAACTTGTCGGCCAGCTCGGTGGCGACATCAAGAGCCGCGCGGGACGACGAACTGAAGTCGATGGGAACCAGGATTCTTGTCGGGATTGCGCTGAAAGCACTCACTTCGGACATTGCGTTCTCCTTGGCTTGCCACGCACGTGGCTGGCCTCTCGTTTTCGACCATAAGCATACCAAGGCGGGGCTCCCTGCGATACGTGACCGGCAACACAGCTATGGAGGCGAGCGCATTCGTGGACCGGCCGCGGGGCGAAGGCGGCTTCGGGAGCGGACATAATTTTTTGAGTGCGCAAGGCGGCAGTGGCGGTGTGGAAAGATCGGAGCCAGATTTCGCTTTTCCGCCCTCGCGCGGCTCTGCTATGCTGCGCCGTACATGACCGAGGCTCCCGCACTCAAGCGAGGTATCCGGTTTCGCGATCTGGTGCTGTTTTACGTGGTCAGCGGTCTGAGCGTGCGCTGGACGGCGACGGCCGCGGCGGCCGGCCCCAGCATTCTAGTGGTCTGGGTGGCGGCGCTCACGTGCTTCTTTGTGCCCCTGGCTGGCAGCGTGATGGAACTCTCCTCGCGTTATCCCGACGAGGGAGGCCTTTATGTGTGGACGCGGGAGGCCTTCGGCGGCTTCTCCGGCTTCATCGCTGCCTGGACCTACTGGATGAGCAACCTGCCGTTTTTTCCCGGCGTGCTTTATTTCGGCGCGGCTTCAGTGCTGTTTGCGTTTGGCGCGCGGGGGCGGGCGCTGGCCGCCAATCCCACGTACTACGTCGCCTTCGCCGTAGCCTGGCTGGGGATCATTACGCTGCTCAACATCCGCGGCGTGAATGCCGGCAAGTGGCTGAACAACGTGAGCGCGCTGGGCAGCCTTTTGCCGCTGACGGTGCTGATTGGGCTGGCGGCCGCATCGTACTGGCGGTTTGGTCCGGTGACGCATCTGACGACGGCGGCGCTGGCGCCTCAGTGGTCGCTGAAGCACGCCGTCTTCTGGTCCACGGTGTTCTTCGCCTTCGGCGGCGTCGAGGCCGGCTCGGCGATGGGCGATGAGATCGAGAATCCGCGCCGTGTCATCCCCTGGGCCATTCTGGTGGGCGGCGGCGTGCTTGCCGTCGGCTACATCGCAGGCACCGTGGCATTGCTGGTGGCGCTGCCCAGCGAGGCGGTCGGCGGGCCGGATGGCTTCGTCAACGGCATCCGCACGCTCAGCGCGCACCTGGGGCTGGAGTGGCTGCTGGCGCCGGTGGCGCTGTTTGTGGGGCTGAACGCCGTGGGCAGCGCCGCGGCGTTTCTTTCTTCCACGTCGCGGCTGCCGTTTGTCGTCGGCATCGACCGCTACCTGCCCGCGGCATTCGGGCGGATTCACGCGCGCTATCAAACTCCATGGATTGCGATCGGCGTCTACGGCCTGGCCGGAATCTTCGTCGCGATTCTGGGGCAGGCGGGGACCACGGTGCGCGGCGCGTATGACGTGCTGGTGAGCATGGCGGTCATCGCGTATTTCCTGCCCTATCTCTACCTTTTTGCGGCGATGATCCGCCTGCAGAGCCGACCCGCAGGCCCTGAAGTGCGGCGCGTTCCGGGCGGAAAGCCTATGGCCATTGCGCTGGGCACGGTGGGCCTGCTGAGCACCACGCTGACGATTCTGCTGTCGGTGGTGCCGGCCGACGACGAACCGAACAAGGCGCTCGCCATTGCCAAGGTAGTGGGAGGAACCGTGGTGCTGGTGGGTGCGGGCGTGGCGGTGTTTTTGGCCGAGCGGCGCAAGGCGCGGGCGCAGGTTGCGTCAGGGTGAACGCGGCAATTGGCGCAGAATTTCCCTCGGGCCGCGCAGGATTTTCGGTGGCGGTCACAGGGTGACTTCGGTGCCGGCGACAAAGACGCGCGGACGCGCGGGCGCGGCGATGAAGTAGGCCAGCTCGCGGTAATCATTGAACTCATGGATCAGAAAGTCTGCCTGCTTGCCTGGTTCGAGCGAGCCGGCTTTGTCACCCAGGCCGAGGCTCCAGGCGGCATTGAGGGTGGCGGCGGTGAGCGCTTCGGCGGGCGTGAGAGCCATTTGCAGGCAGGCCAGCGAAAGGATGAAGGGCATGGAGGCGATGGGCGAGGAGCCGGGGTTGAAGTCCGTGGCGAGGACGATGCCGAGGCCGATTTCGACCATTTTGCGCGCGGGCGGATAGTTGGTACGGCCCAGGGCGAAGACGGAGCCGGGCAGAAGGACGGGCTGAACGCCGGCGGCGTGGAGCTGGCGCAGGGTTTCTTCGGTGACGGTTTCGAGATGGTCGGCGGTGGCCGCGCCGAGCTCGGCGGCGAGCGCCGCGCCGGTGCCGGGGTGGAACTGCTCGGCGTGCAGGCGGAGACGCAGGCCGTGGCGGCGCGCGGAGCAGAGCACTTCGCGCGTTTCGTCGACGGTGAAGGCGTGGTCGTCGCAGAAGGCGTCGCAGAAACGGGCGAGGCCGGCGGCGGCGACTTCGGGGATCAGCTCGTCGGCGATCCAGCGGACGTATTCTTCGCGGCTGGCGGCAAATTCCGGTGGCACGGTGTGCGCGGCCAGCAGCGTGGGGACGATGCGCGTGGGGCCCTCCGCGTGGAGGCGGGAAAGCACGCGCAACATGCGCACTTCGGTGTCACGATCGAGGCCATAGCCGGACTTGGCTTCGATGGTGGTGGTGCCTGTGCGCAGCATCCAGTCGCGATGGCGGCGGGCGGCGGCGAGCAGCTCATCTTCAGTGGCGGCGCGAGTGCGCGCGACGGTGCGGAGAATGCCGCCGCCGGATGCGGCGATCTGCTGATAGGTGACGCCATTGATGCGCTGCTCGAACTCGGCGGCGCGATTGCCGGCAAAGACGAGATGAGTGTGTGCGTCGACGAAGCCGGGCGTGACGCAGCGTCCGCCGGCGTCGATGACGAAATCGACCGGGCAAATCTGCGCGCAGAGTTCGGCGTAAGTTCCAGCGGCGGCAATGCGGCCGTCTTCGATGAGGAGCACGGCATCGTGCACCGAGCCCAGCTCGCGCAGTTCCCTGCCTACGCGCGGACGCGCGGGACCGGCGAGGGTGACAAGCTGGCCGATGTTGACGACGGCGAGCGCGCCAGGCATGGCTACTTCTCCGCCATGGGGATGTGGATGCCGCGTTCGCGGGCGGTTTTCTGCGCTAATTCGTAGCCGGCGTCGGCGTGGCGGGCGACGCCGATGCCGGGATCGTTGTTCAGGACGCGGCCGATGCGGCGGGCGGCGTTGTCAGTGCCGTCGGCGACGGTGACCTGCCCCGCGTGGAGCGAGTAGCCCATGCCGACGCCGCCGCCGTGATGGAAGCTGACCCAACTGGCTCCGCTGGCGGTGTTGAGCAGGGCGTTGAGGATGGGCCAGTCGGCGATGGCGTCGGAGCCGTCGAGCATTTTTTCGGTTTCGCGGTAGGGGCTGGCGACGGAGCCGGTGTCGAGGTGGTCGCGGCCGATGGCGATGGGCGCGGAGATTTCGCCTTTGCGGACGAGTTCGTTGATGGCCTGGCCCATGCGGGCGCGCTCGCCGTAGCCGAGCCAGCAGATGCGCGCGGGAAGACCCTGGAAGGCGAAGCGGCCGCGGGCGAGACGCAGCCAGCGGGTGAGGATTTCGTTGTCGGGAAAGAGCTCGAGGGCAAGCTGGTCGGTGCGGTCGATGTCGCGCGGATCGCCGGAGAGTGCGACCCAGCGGAAGGGTCCCTGGCCGGTGCAGAAGAGGGGGCGAATGTATTCGGGGACGAAGCCGGGGATGAGAAAGGCGTCGGCGCACCCGGCATCGAAGGCGAAGCGGCGGATGTTGTTGCCGTAGTCGAAGGCCACGGCGCCGGCGCGCTGCAGGGCGAGCATGGCGTTGACGTGGACGACCATGGAGGCGGTGGAGCGGCGGACGTATTCTTCGGGATCGCGGCTGCGCAATTCGGCGGCGGCCTGGAGCGAGAGGCCCTGCGGGATGTAGCCGTTGAGCGGGTCGTGGGCGCTGGTCTGGTCGGTGACGACGTCGACGTGGACGCCGCGACGGACGATCTCAGGAAGCACGTCGGCGCAGTTGCCGACGAGACCCACGGAGAGCGCGCGGCCCTCGCGGCGGGCGGTTTCGCAGAGCGCAAGCGCCTCGTCGAGGTCTTCGGTGAGCTGGTCGCAGTAGCGGGTGTCGAGGCGGCGCTGGATGCGAGTGCGATCGACTTCGACGACCAGGACCACTCCGCCGTTGAGGGTGACGGAGAGCGGCTGCGCGCCGCCCATGCCGCCCATGCCGCCGGTGACGACGAGCTTGCCCTGCAGCGAGCCTGTGCCGCCCACGCCGGCAAAATGCTTTTCAGCGAGCGCGGCGAAGGTCTGGAAGGTGCCTTGCAAAATCCCTTGAGTCCCGATGTAGATCCAGGAGCCGGCGGTCATCTGGCCGTACATGATGAGGCCCTTGCGGTCGAGCTCGTGAAAATGCTCCCAGTTGGCCCACTTGCCGACGAGGTTGGAGTTGGCGATGAGGACGCGGGGCGCCATGTCGTGAGTGGGAAAGACGCCGACCGGCTTGCCGGACTGGATGAGGAGTGTTTCTTCGTTGCCGAGATTTTCAAGCTCGCGGACGATGGCGTGGTAGCAGTCCCAGTTGCGGGCGGCCTTGCCGATGCCGCCGTAGACGACGAGGTCGGCGGGGCGCTCGGCGACGTCGGGGTCGAGGTTGTTCATGAGGCAGCGGAGGGCCGCTTCCTGCTGCCAGCCCTTGCAGCGAAGCTGAGTGCCGCGCGAGGCGCGGATGATGGGGGCGGTCTTGGTGGTGGTCATGGGTGCCTCCCGGATGAGGAGCCTTTCCGCAGTGGAATGCGATGTGGCAATCAGCCGCTAAGAAGGATATTACCTGCAAACGGCGGAGGCGTTTTTATGCGGAGGAATGCGGGCAGGATTGCGGCTCTCCGGGATTACTGTCTCATATTTCGGGATGGCGGGAACAGGGGGCAGTTCGGCATTCTTGGAGTTATTTACTTCTTTTTAAGCGACTTAGTTGTCGGAAGCGTGTTGGCGATTTAATTAACCACTGGGTTTCAAAAATAAATGAGGGGGGGTGGGGGGGGTAGCTGCCGGCGGAGTCAAACGAGCCGGTGGAGTTTTTGGTTGTGGTCTTCTATTTCGATTGTGCGCCGACGGAGGGAATTAACCGGCGAAGTCTGAGGAGATTCCTTGATTATTTCTGTCGGGGTGAGGGTTGTCTCAGAAGCGAGACCTGGGGCCACCTGCGGTGGGGCAGGCGTTGCGATTTTCACCTCGGCCCTGCGGGAGGAGTTGGATGAGAGGGGGGGCTGCGATCCCCGGTCTCAAAGGCGAGATCCTTCGACAAGCTCAGGACGGGCTCTGGGGCACCCGGCCCCTGCTCCCTCCACTGATTTATCCTTTTTGCGTGCCAAACACTTTAGTTGAATGCGTACCTAACTTTTCCGAAGGCCGCGACCAGGCCAAGGTTGATGCCATTGTCGAGGCGATGCAGATTCCGGGCGTGTACGTGCTGGACCGGGAGATGGATGGCGACCACAACCGCTCGGTGATTACGCTGGTGGGCGAGCGGGAGGCGATTCAGGAGGCGGCGATTCGCGGGGTGGGGAAGGCCGCGGAGCTGATCGACCTGACCGTGCACCAGGGCGCGCACCCGCGCATGGGGGCGGCGGACGTGGTGCCGTTTATCCCCATTGAGGGCGCGACGCTGGACGACTGCGTGGCGATGGCGCGGCACGTGGGCAGGGAGATTGCCAAGCGGTTTGGGATTCCGGTGTACCTGTACGAAGCCGCGGCGACGACGCCGGAGCGGCAGAATCTGGAGACGATCCGGCGGGGGCAGTTTGAGGGGATTCGCGAGGAGATTGCGACGAACCCGGCGAGGAGGCCCGATTTCGGCGAGCCGAGGGTGCATCCGACGGCGGGGGCGACGGTGGTGGGGGCGCGCAAGCCGCTGATTGCGTACAACATTTTTTTGAATACGGCGGATGTGGGGATCGCGAAGAAGATCGCCAAGGCGGTGCGTTTTTCGTCGGGGGGGCTGCGCTATGTGAAGGGCGCGGGGTTCCTGGTGCGGGGGATGGCGCAGGTTTCAATGAACCTGACGGACTTTGAGCAGACGCCGGTGGCGCGGGTGTTCGAGTTTGTGAAGCGGGAGGCGGCGCGGTACGGGGCGACGCCGGTTTCAAGCGAGATTGTGGGGCTGATTCCTAAATTAGCGATCGAGCAGGCGGCGGAGTGGTTCCTGCAGGTGGAGAACTTCGATTCGTCGCTGATTCTGGAGAACCGGCTGGCGGGCGTGATGAGCGGGAAGACGGCCGTGGGCGGATTGCGGGCCGGGGTCCAGCCTTTTATTGAGCAACTGGCGGCTCCGACGGCGACGCCCGGAGGCGGCAGCGCGGCGGCGGCGAGCGGCGCGATGGCGGCGGGGCTGGCGGGCATGGTGGCGTCGATGTCGCGGGGCAAGAAGGCCTGGGCGCAGTTTGAAAGCCAGCTGGGCGAGGCGATGGCGCGGCTGGGCGCGCTGCGCGAGGAGCTGACGGCGGCGATCGACGCCGACGCGGAGGCTTACAACGGAGTGGTGAAGGCGTACCGGGCGGCGAAGGAAGCCGCGGATGGCGGCAGCGGGGTGCGGGCGGCGCTGGAAGAGGCGACGAATGTGCCGCTGGGCGTGGCCGAGCGGGCGGCCGAAGTGGAGCGGATCGCCGGGGAGTTGAAGCCGATTACGAATCCGAGGATGAGTTCCGACCTGGCGACGGCGATGGCGCTGGCACGGGCGGCTGTGGCGGGGGCGCTGGCGAATGTGGAGGTCAATCTGGAGTCGATGGGGCTGGATTTGCCGGAGTCGGCGGAGGGCGACGTTTTCATGGAGCAGACGCGGAGGCGCGCAGAGGCGCTGACCGCGCCGGCTTGATCCGGCGCGGGCCGCTGGTGCAGGCGGGCCGGTTACCCCTGGGCGCGACTGACAGTCAACCTGACCAGCACTTGCGCCTTGCGGGACAGGTAGTCACGCGGAGCGGTGAACCGGGCCTGGAGGGAGACCGGCAACAGGGCGTACGCCGTTTTCGCCATCAGGCTGAGATCGCTCCAGGCGGTTGCCCGGCTGATGTAGGCCTGGGAGAGGCGCAGCTTGTCCGGCGTGACGACGGCCTTGAAGTAGAGCAGAGGCTCGGGCACGGTGGCCAGCAGCTCGGTCTCGCGACAATATTTGAGCGAGGCGGGGTCCGTGAGGCCGGGGCGGACCTCGAGCAGGCGCGTGTATTCGGAGTGGAATTCATCGGCCAGATCGGGGATGACGGGGCGCGGGCCGACCATGCTCATGTCGCCGCGCAGCACGTTCCAAAGCTGGGGCAACTCGTCGAGCTTGTACTTGCGCAGCCAGCGGCCGGAGCGGGTGATGCGCGGGTCAACGCCGAGCGTGAACGGCGATCCGCGGCTGAGGTCTTCCATCGTGCGCAGTTTCAGCAGCTCAAACCGTTGAAAGCCGCGGCCTGCCCGCATCTGGCGGAAGAGGGCGGGACCTTTGGAGTCCAGTTTGACGATGAGTGCACAGAAAATCAGGACGGGAGATGCAAGAAGCAGAAGAAAGATTGCGAGTGAAATATCGATGCAGCGCTTGACCACGTTGTCCCCCAAAGCGAATAAAGATCCGCAAGCCGCCCGGCCCGACTGGGCACCGGAGCAGCAAATAGGAAGAGAGAGCCGCGCTGCAGGAATGGATTGAAGTGGAAGGCTGCCGGTTGAAAACCGTTTCCTTCTTTGCTCCTGCTATTCGCTGGGCCACTCACCCCGGAGACAACGCAGAAAAATGCCAAAATATGGGCACTTTTCCTCAAGAGATGAAGAGATTCAGTAGGTTCAGGAAACAACCTTTAAGTTTTCCTGTCAAGGAGGCGGTCTGTGGAAAACTAGATTTTATTTTTCTAAATTCCCATTTTGGTCCTATCTTTGTTGCCGAGGCCTGTCGCGGCACAAAATGTCCCAGGCCCGGGGGGCGATGACGCGCGAGAGAAATGTGCAGCTTCGGTTCGCCAGGAAGGCGCGGACGGGTTATTCTTCTCGACAACCATCAATTTGGCTCCCTTGAGGTGCTGAGTGCAGAAGGCAGGGCGTTTCCTGTTTGTTGTATTTGCAGTTTTGTTTTTAGCCGCAACGTCACAAGCGAATTCAACCGGCGAGGCCCAGCAGCAGACGGGTTTTGTGCGGCTGGACCGGGTCACCGCTTCCCGGGCAACCACCAATGGAATAGAAATCCGCTGCGGCGAGGCCGTGGTGCGGATCACGGCGCTGCGCGACGATGTGCTGCGGGTGCAGGTGGGCCCGGCGGGCGAGCTGCCGGAGGATGCGTCGTGGGCGGTGCTGGCCGAGTCGCGCACGGCAAGCGTGGCCGTGACGGAGGAGTCCGGCGCGACGTCGGTGGGCTTTAAAACGGCCAAGCTGCGCGTGACGGTAGAGAGAGACCCGCTGAACTTGACGGTGACGGACTTGCAGGGGCACGTGATTGCCGCGCAACTGCCGGGCCGGCCGATCGAGTACAACGGTGCGGCCTTCCGCGTGTTTATGCAGTCGCCGGAGGATGAGCACTACTTTGGCCTGGGCGACAAGCCGGGGCCGCTGGACCGGCGCAACGAGGCTTTCACGGACTGGAATACGGACGCGTTCGGGTGGCAGGAATCGACCGACCCGATTTACAAGTCGATTCCCTATTTCATGACCTTCCGCAAGGGGATTGCCGCGGGGATCTTCCTCGATAACACGTGGCGGGCGAGTTTTGACTTCAACAAGCAATACCGGGACGGCTACTCGTTCGGCTCGGAGGGCGGGCCGCTGGACTTTTACATTCTGTACGGGCCGGAGCCGAAGGCGGTGGTGGAGGAGTGGGCGTGGCTGACGGGCAAGACGCCGATTCCGCCGCTGTGGTCGCTGGGGTATCAGCAGTCGCGCTACAGCTACTCGCCGGAGTCGGACGTGCGGCGCATTGCGGGAAAGCTGCGCAGCGAGCGGATTCCGGCCGACGTGATCTGGCTGGACATTGACTATCAGTACAAAAACCGGCCGTTCACGGTGGACCCGGAGCGGTTTCCGCATTTTGACCAGATGATCAAGGATCTGAAGGCCGAGCATCTGCGCACGGTGGTGATTACCGACCTGCACATCGCCGATCAGCCGCACATCGGCTACAAGCCTTACGACGAGGGCGCGGCCGGGAATCACTTTGTGCACAATCCCGACGGGTCGGTGTATGTGGGCGTGGTGTGGCCGGGGAAATCGGTGTTTCCCGACTTTACGCAGGACGTGTCGCGGGCCTGGTGGGGCACGCTGTATGCGGACTTTGTGAGCAAGGGCGTGGCGGGATTCTGGAACGACATGAACGAGCCGGCGATCTTTGACGTGGCGTCGAAGACCATGCCGGACGATGTGCGGCACCGCATCGAGGAGCCGGGGTTCAAGACGCGGGTGGCGACGCACCTGGAAGTGCACAACATTTTCGGGATGCAGAACAGCCGGGGAACGTTCGAGGGGCTGCTGAAACTGGAGCCCAACGTGCGGCCGTTTGTGATGACGCGGGCGAGCTTTGCCGGCGGGCAGCGGTACGCGGCGACGTGGACGGGCGACAATTCGAGCACCTGGAATCATCTGAGGCAGACCGTGCCGCAACTGCTGAACCTGGGGCTGAGCGGGTTTGCGATGAGCGGGGCGGACGTGGGCGGGTTTGCCGCCTCGCCGCAGCCGGAGCTGCTGACGCGCTGGCTTGAGGTGGCGGCGTTTCAGCCGATCGACCGCGACCACACAGCGATCGGCACCAACCCGCAGGAGCCGTGGGAAAACGGCACGGCGGAAGACCTGAATCTGCGCCGCAAGTACATTGAGGAGCGCTACCGGCTGATGCCGTACATTTATTCGACGGCCGAGGAGATGAGCCGGACGGGGCTGCCGATTATCCGGCCGCTGTTTGTGGAGTTTCCGCAGGGCGCCGTGGATGGGCAGCCGCTGGACCTGAGCGACAGCGGGTCGTTTCTGCTGGGCGCGGACCTGCTGGTGGCGGAAAGCCCGTATCCGGATGAGCTGGACGACTACTCGGTGGCGCTGCCGCCGGTGGGCTGGTACGACTACTGGACGGGGGCGCGGGTGGACGGGGCGACGGGCAGAAAGGCGATTGACAACTCGTCGATTGCGCAGCCGGAGGTTCGCCTGCACAACAGCGCGAGGACGCTGCCGGTGTTTGTGAGGGCGGGAGCGATTGTGCCGGAGCAGCCGCTGGTGGAAAGCACGGAGGAGACGCCGCAGGGGCCGCTCACGCTGCGCGTGTATCCGCCGGTCGGGGGCGGCAAGGCGTGCAGTGGGAGCCTGTATCTGGACGATGGCGTGAGCTACGACTTCAGGAAGGGCGAGTTTCTGCGCATGGGGTTCCGCTGCGCGGTGACGGCGCAAGGGCTGACGGTGAAAGTTGATCCGCACGAGGGCGCGTTTGCGCCGTGGTGGACCGAGCTTTCGATCGAGGTGTATGGGGCGGGGAAAGCGGCGGGGAAAGCGAGTGCGTCGGGGTTGGACGGGTCGGGCGCGCGGGCGGTGAAGACGGCGTTTGACGCGGAGCATCACCGGATTTCGGCCGTGGTTCCGGACGACGGGAAGGGGCTGGAGCTGACGCTGACGTACTGAGGCGGGGGGCGGACTCGGCACAGGCCCAGGGGACGCCACACCTGCGGTGAAACTGATACCCTAGAAGCATGAAATTCGGGGTGTTGGTCTTCCCTGGTTCGAACTGCGACCACGACACGTTCAACGTGATTGCTGAGATCGCCCGCCAGCCTGTCACTTTTCTCTGGCATGATTCCGAAGATCTTGGCGGGGTGGACGCGGTGCTGGTGCCGGGCGGGTTTGCGTATGGCGATTACCTGCGCACGGGAGCGATCGCGCGTTTTTCGCCGGTGATGGAGGCGGTGCAGCGGTTTGCGGCCGGGGGCGGGCTGGTGCTGGGCATCTGCAACGGGTTTCAGATTCTGACCGAGGCGGGATTGCTGCCCGGCGCGCTGATGCGCAATGCGGGGCTGAAGTACATCTGCAAGCAGGTGCATCTGCGGGTGGAGACGGCCGACAGCGCGTTCACCAACCAGTTTTCAAAGGGCGAAGTGCTGCAGATGCCGATCGGGCACATGGAAGGCAATTATTTTTGCACGGCCGAGGAGCTGCGGCGGCTGGAGGCGGAGGATCGGATTGCGTTCCGCTATGCGACGGCGGCGGGCGAGATTACGGCGGAGGCAAATCCGAACGGCTCGCTGAGCAACATCGCGGGGATACTGAACGAAAAACGCAATGTGCTGGGCATGATGCCGCACCCGGACCGGTCGAGCGAGAAGCTGCTCGGGACGGCGGACGGGTGGAAGATTTTTGCCTCGATGATCGAGGCGCTGGCGGCGCATTGAGGCGTCTGCCGCACGCGCGCAGGAAAGCGGCGAACCATGATTGACATCCACACGCATCTGATCTACGGGGTGGACGACGGGTCTCCCGACGTGCTGACTTCATTGGCGATGGCGAGTGAAGGCGCGCGCGAGGGCATCACCCATATTGTGTGCAGCCCGCACGCCAGCGACCAGTATCCCTATCAGGAAGCGCTCGTCCGGGAGCGGTTTGCGGAGTTGCGCGAGAAGCTGCGGGGGGTGGTGGAGCTGATCCTGGGATGCGACTTTCACATGAACGCGGGCAATATCGCCGAGGCGGTTGCCAACCCGCTGCGCTACTCGATCGACGGCAAGGGCTACCTGCTGATCGAGTTCCCGGACATGCTGATTTCGCCGCACTTGTCGGACGCCATGCGGAGCCTGCGGACGGCGGGGTACACGCTGATCATCACGCATCCGGAACGGAACACGGTGCTGCAGAAAAACCCCGCGCTGCTGGCGGACTGGATGCGCGAGGGCGACCTGGTGCAGGTGACATCGGGCTCGCTGTATGGACGATTCGGCAAGGTGGCCGAGGCCTTTGCCAATGCGCTTCTGGAGCGGAACTGGGTTCATTTTCTGGCCAGCGACGCGCATCATCCGTCCTGGCGGCCGCTGCATCTGAAAAAGGGCTTTGAGTATGTGGCGCAGCGGGTGGGGACGGAAACGGCGGAGCGGCTCTACGAGAGCAATCCGCGGGCGGCGGTCGAGGGAGCCCGGTGGCCGCAACAGCCCGAGGCCGTGGGCTTGTGGGAGAATGTGCCGCTGACGTATGACGCGAAGGGGCACGGCAAGAGTGCGGACAAGGGGCGCAAGGGCTTTTGGGGGCGCCTGCTGTCGCGCTGAGGGCGAGCGGCTAGAGGCCCAGCCCGCCGTCGACGGCGAGGATCTGGCCGGTGACGAAGCCGGAGCCCGCGGCGAAAAAGAGTACGGCTTCGGCGACATCCTGCGCTGTGCCGTTGCGCTGCAAGGGCGTTCGCGTGGCAAAGCGCGCGGCTTCTTCGGCGGCATTTCCGTTCATGTCAGGCCCATTCATCTCAATCCAGCCGGGGGCGACGCAGTTCACGCTGACTTCGGGCGCGAAGGCTTTGGCCATGGCTTGGGTGAGCATGTGGAGGGCGGCCTTGGAGGCGCAGTAGTGGGCGTGGCCGGCCCAGGCGCGGATGCCGCCGAGGGAGCCGATGTTGACGATGCGCCCGCGGGCCGCGCGCAGGGGAGCGAGCGCCTCGCGCGCGACGAGGAAGGGGCCGCGCGCATTGGTCTCGAAGACGGCATCCCATTGCGCCAGGGTGATGCGCTCGAGGGGCACGGATTCAAAGACGGCGGCGTTGTTGACGAGGATGTCGATTCGGCCGTGAAAGGCGAGCGCGGCGGCGACGGCCTGGCGGACGGAGTTTTCCGAGCGCACATCGCAGGCGACGGCCTGGGCGCGGCGGCCGAGATCTTGAAGGGCTTTCGCGGTCTGCGCTGCCTCGGCCGAAGAATCGCGGGAGGTGAGGGTGACGTCGGCGCCGGCGCGGGCCAGGGCGAGGGCGATTTCGCGGCCCACGCGCCGCGCCCCGCCGGTGATCAGTGCCGATTTGCCGCGAAGGGTTTGGTTGGGCATCAGATCACGGTCGAGGCAGCGCAGGGCTAGCGCGGTTGCGGCTGGGCGGGGGCGGGTTGCGATTCGTCCTGGCGGGCGGACTCGGCGGGCTTGTCGCTGCTGGCGTCTTTGGGAGCGGCGTCCTTGGCGGTGTCGGTGTGGTGCTTGTAGATGGAGTACTGCTGGCCGGGGCGCTTCAGCTTGACCTCAATGGCCATTTTGGACTTGTCGATCTTGAAGTCCTCGCCATAGGTCTGGTAGCCCCTGGCAATGACCTGGAGCAGGACCTCGGAATTGGTGGGGAGCACGTCGATGACGGTCTTGCCGTCCTGGTCGGTCTTGAGCTCCATGTTGCCCTTGTCGCCTATCAGGTGGAAGATGACGGCGGCGTTCTCGATGGGCTTTCCATCGTCGTTGCGGAGGATGGTGACCTCAATGCGCGAGGTGGGCGGCGGAGCTTTGTACTTGCGCCCGCGGCGGTTGGAGTCCTGGGCGAAAAGGGTGAGGCTGGCGGCCATCGCGAGGACGGCGGCACATAGGGCAAAACGGGAAATGGGACGGTACCACATGGGATTATTGTACCCGTTTACGGGCCGCGGGGGCACGCCATGTTTTTTGCGGCGGAGAAAGGATTTTTCGGCGGAATTGGGGGAACGGGTAAACTGGAACAGAGGTCGTCATGGCGGAGATTCAGCGCAGGAAGACGGGCACGGTCAGGATCGGGCAGGTTCGCGTGGGCTGGGAGGTTCCGGTTGTCGTGCAGTCGATGACCAACACGGACACGGCGGACATTGCGGGCACCATCGCGCAGGTGGAGGCCCTGGCATTGGCGGGGTCGGAGATTGTGCGCGTGACGGTGAACAACGAGGAGGCGGCGGCGGCGGTGCCGCACGTAGTGGAGGGGCTGGAGAAGCGCGGCATCACGGTGCCGATCGTGGGCGACTTCCACTACAACGGACACCTGCTGCTGAAGAAGTTTCCGGCGACGGCGCGGGCGCTGGCCAAGTACCGGATCAACCCCGGCAACGCGTCGATCGGGAAGAAGGACAACGACAATTTTCAGGTGATGGTGGAGTGCGCGGTGGAGAACCAGAAGCCGGTGCGGATCGGCGTGAACTGGGGCTCGCTGGATCAGCAACTGCTGACGCGGATGATGGACGAGAACAGCCGCCTGGCGGAGCCGCTGCCGGCGCGCGAGGTGATGATGGAGGCCATGGTGGTGAGCGCGCTGGAGTCGGCCAGGGCGGCGGAGCGCTACGGACTGCGGCGGGACCAGATTATTTTGTCGGCCAAGGTGAGCGGGGTGCGGGACCTGATTGATGTGTATACCAATCTGGCGGCGCGCTGCGACTATGTGCTGCACCTGGGGCTGACGGAGGCGGGGATGGGCTCGAAAGGGCTGATTGCCTCGACCGCAGGACTGGCGCCGCTGCTGCTGGCTGGGATCGGCGACACGATCCGGGTGAGCCTGACGCCGAAGCCGGGCGGGGACCGGACGGAGGAAGTGCTGGCGGCGCAGCAGATTCTGCAGTCGCTGGGGATTCGCAGCTTTATGCCGCAGGTGACCAGTTGCCCTGGGTGCGGGCGGACGACGAGCACGTATTTTCAGGAGCTGGCGGAGCAGATCCAGAGCTACCTGCGCACGTCGATGCCGGAGTGGCGGAAGAAATTTCCGGGCGTGGAAGAGCTGAAGCTGGCGGTGATGGGCTGCGTGGTGAACGGGCCGGGCGAATCGAAGCACGCCAACCTGGGCATCAGTTTGCCGGGGACGTTTGAAGAGCCTAAAGCGCCGGTGTATGTGGACGGGAAGCTGTACACGACGCTGCGCGGGGAGACGATTGTGGCCGAGTTCAAGGAGATTCTGGACCGGTACGTGGAGAGCCACTACGGGCAGGGCGCGAAGAGCGAGGAGCTGGTGGGGGCGAAGTAGCGAACTGGTCCGGCGCACGTCCAAATCCGGCGCAGGTTCAGGCAGGTTCAAATCCAATCGCGATTGAAGGAGCACGCGTGCAGGTTCTTCCCCGACACTGCAAGAGAATCCTTATTCTTCTGCTGCTGGCGGCGGCGCCCAGGCTGTGGGCGGGACCGCCGTTTCAGACCGACGACCCGGAGCCGGTGGATTTCCGGCACTACGAGTTCTATCAGTTCGGCGCGGTGGCGAGCACGCCGGTCGAGACGGACACGGCTGGGCCGGCGCTGGAGTTCAACTGGGGCGCGGCGCCGAACCTGCAATTGCACGTCGTTCTGCCGTGGGGCGAGGCGATTCCGGGGAACAATCCGGTGTATGCGCCGAGCGGAACCGGGCCGAGCCACTTTGGGCTGACGGACATGGAGCTGGGCGCGAAGGTTCGCTTTGTGAAGGAGACCGCGCACCGGCCTGAGGTGGGCACGTTCACGATGGTGGAGGTGCCGACGGGCAACTCCGACAAGGGGCTGGGCGTGGGGAAGGTCTGGTACAAGCTGCCGGTGTGGGTGCAGAAGAGCTGGGGCCACTGGACCAGCTACGGCGGGGGCGGCTACCAGGTGGTTCCGCAGGATGGGAACCGGAATTTTCTTTTTGGGGGATGGCTGGTGCAGCGGGACCTGGGCAAGCGGCTCACGCTGGGCGCGGAGTTGTTTTCTCACCAGAGGGAAGGGCTGGCGACGCCGCAGACGCAGGCGTCGAGCATGGTGGATTTGGGCGGGTATTACTACTTTAAAAATCCGGGGCTGCAATTGCTGTTTGCCTATGGGCATTCGGTGGCGGGGCAGACGGAGAATTATGGCTATCTTGGGCTGTATGAGACCTGGGGCTCGAAGCCGGGAAAAGGGCTGAACGGGTTTCTGGCGCGGCACCTGTAGGGAGGGCGGGCGCTTCCCTTCCCGCGGCCGCCGGAGTTAGGCTGGGTGGGGTTTTTGGAGGGGAGGCTGGCGATGGGCTGGATCGCGCGCGTGATGATTCTGGGGATGGTGCTTGCTGCGCCGCTGGGGTGGGCGCGCGGGAAGCAGAAGGCCTGCGTGCCGGCCGAGGTCGCCGCGCAACAGGTGGACATGCAGCGGAGCGCGCACGTGAAGAAGGACGTCTGCGTCCGCGCGCACGTGTATAACGTGGTGCAACTGGCGGACGGGACGCGCTACCTGGACGTTTGCCCGCCGGAGACGCCGGACGCGGGATGCCGGTTCACGATCATCAGCCTGAATGAGGACCGCGACACGGTGGGCGAACTGCGCACCTACCGCGACACGGACGTGGAGGTGCGCGGGGATGTGCTGCCGATGCGGGGACGCGCGGGGATGGTGCTGAGCGATGCGCGGCAGTTTCACGGCGGGCCGCCGCGCTTCAGGCCCAACCCGATGCTGCTGCATGGATTTACCGGAGACCAGAAGAGGCCTCCGGTGAGCGACCCGAACCTGCGCTCGCAGGGCGGTCATCGCGGGTTTATGAACTCGCGCGACCGGGTGCCGGTGGAGAAAACCGCGCCACCAAAGTAGACATCGTTTACCAGACGGGACCGGCGTGGCGGCGGAGTTCGTCGAGCCGATAGCGCGTGCCGCGCCAATCGACACCACGGCGGATGAGCGCCAGAATCATGGAGCGCAAAGACGCGAACAGGACGATGGCCGTGGCCGGGGCGAAGAAGACGGCGTGCCAGGGGGAGACCTGGGTGACGCGGCGGCTGGCGGCGTAGACCAGGGCGATTGCGGCATAGGTGAGCAGGCCCGCGCCGAGCGCCCAGCCTCCGGCCGCCAGGGCCGCGAGCGGCAGGAGCGCCTGCAGGGCCATGCCAAGGCAGGCCAGCAGGAGAAGTCCCACGCGGAAACGGTAGAGGGCGAAGCCGTTTTTTTCGACCAGGCGGACGACGGACAAAGCGCCCTTGATCCAGCGAATGCGGATGAGGCCGGGCCCGAGGACGACGCGCTGCGCAAAGCCCGCGCGCTTGACCCGCCAGCCGAAGCGCAGGTCGTCGAGCACTTCCATGCGCAGCGCCTCGAAGCCGCCGAGCTGCTTGTAGACTTCCCGGCGCACCAAGTT
The DNA here is from genome assembly GCA_963716385.1 of uncultured Acidobacteriaceae bacterium. GTDB lineage: Bacteria > Acidobacteriota > Terriglobia > Terriglobales > Acidobacteriaceae > Telmatobacter. The sequence goes on along the minus strand of OY970305.1, from coordinate 2,078,323 downwards.
GAAGCCGCCGACGCCGATGAAGTCGCGGGCGCGGGGATCGGCGACCCTCCAGAGGCGGAGGGTCCACTGGGCCAGGACCTGCATGGCCGCCAGCATGGCTCGTTCGGCGGTGGTTTTGAGGATGAGAGTGGGGACGAGGATGAGGTGATCGGCGCGGGCGGCGAGCGCGTCGCGCAGGGCCAACTCCAGCGCCTGGGGATGGAAGATCACGTCGCCGTCGGTAAAGAGAATCCAGGGCGCCGATGCCTGTTGCGCGGCCAGAGCCATGGCATGCGGCTTGCCCAGCCAGCCTGCGGGCAATTCACGGACATGGAGCACGCGGAGGCGGTGGGGACTGGCCGCGGCGGCGACTTCGGCGGCGACTTCGTTCATGCGCTCGGCGGTGCGGTCGGTGGAGCGGTCGTTGACGGCGAGAATCTGGAGGCGCAGGCCGCGGGAGGCGACGAGCGAGCGTAGCGTGGCCTGAATGGATTCCTCTTCGTTGCAGGCGGGCACGATGACGGTGAGGTGGGGACATTCGGCCGGGGGCAGCGGCGGGGGCGGGGCGGCAGGGTGGCGATTGAGGACGGGCAGGGTGGGCATTCCGCGCAGGGCGGCGGCCGCCTGCCAGATCCAGGCGAGAGCCAGAAGCCAACTGAGCAATGTGAAGACCTGCGCCGCCGCGGCTGAGGCAACCATAGGGCCAGTATCGCCGACGGCGGCGGCTGGGGAAATTGGGACGGCGCGACCGGGGCTGTGCGGGGATCAAAAAACCGGCAGGGCGGCCTCGTCGAGCGGAGGGGCGAAGCGCGCGCCGGTGAGAAGGATGGCGCAGGAGACGACCAGAGAGATCAGCGTGAAGCCGAGGCCCAGGCGCAGGCTGCGGGTGTGGTCGGAGATGGCGCCGATGATGGTGGGGGAAAAAGTGTCTCCGAAGAAGTGAATGAAGAAGAGGTTGAGGGAGATGGCGGTGGCGCGCACGGGGGCTGAAACGGCGTTGACGATGGCGGCGTTGAGCGGGCCGGTGTTGAGGAAGAGGAAGAACTCGGCGGCAAAGAGGGAGGGCACCTCCCAGCCCGGCGGGCCGAAAAAGACCAGCGCGCCGCAGGGCAGGGTGAGGGCGACGCTCCAGAAGGAGAGCAGATAGAGGGCGCGGTGATTGGTGCGGAGCCAGCGCTGGGCGATCCAGCCGCCGGCGAGGGTTCCGGCGATGCCGTCGATGACGGTGATGGCGCCGACGACGAGGCTGGCGTTGGCCACGGTGAGCCCGGCGGAACGATGGAGGAAGGTGGGCACCCAGGCGGAGATGCCGCCCATGGCAAAGGTGAGGGCGGCAAGGCCAAAAGTGGCGGAGAGATAGGCGGGGTTGGCGAAGAGGCCGCGGAAGGTGGTGCGGTTGAGGGTGGGCTGGATGTGGTCGCTGGCGCCACGCTCGGGCTCGCGGCCCAGCCAGGCGTAGAGGGCGGCGACGGCGAGGCCGGGAATGGCGCAGAGGAAGAAGGGCTCGCGCCAGCCCCACAAGGTGCCGAGCTTTCCGCCGGCGACGTAGCCGAGGGCCGCGCCGACGGGAATGGCGAGGTAAAAAATGGAGAGGATGCGGTTGCGCTCGCGCTCGGGATAGAAGTCGGCCAGCACGGCGGGGGCGAAGATGCCGAAGGTGGCCTCGCCGACGCCGACCAGGGCGTGGCGGATGAAGAGCGTCCAGTAGTCGTGAACCCAGGCGGTGGCCAGGGTGGCGAGGCTCCAGAGGATGGCGCCGGCGATGATGAGGGGCTTGCGGCGGAAGTGGTCGCCCAGCCAGCCGGTGAGCGGCGCGACCAGCATGTAGGTGACAAACAGGGCGGTGGTGAGCGCGCCCATCTGCTGGTCGGTGGAATGGAATTCGCGCTGGATGAGGGGCTGGGCGCCGGGGAGGATGTAACGGTCGATGTAGTTGAGCAGGTTGAGGCCGAGGAGCAGCAGGAAGGTGCCCAGGGCGGGGGTGAGTCGGGAGCGAAGGAGCTGGGGCGAAGTGGTCAAGTGGGTTTGATCTCACTGGGAGCGGCGAGACGTACAAGGAATATCACAAGGGGCTGAGAATGGGATCAAACTCCTGTCTTCGCAGGTGCGATTCGCGGTGGCGGGCGGGAGTTTCTACGGTCTCAGGGCACGCTCTGGGGTGCGCGGGGCTTGAAGGCGGACTGGATTGGTCGGTGTTCGGCGGCGAAATGCACTGCAAAATTTCTGTGGAAAACAAAAATAAATAAGGGGGGGTAGGGGTACCCCCTGGCGCTTCAGGGCGAAGAAACGGGAAACACAGGGTGGTGGGGTACCCTGAATTTTCCCTAACGCTTTGATGCTGCTGGAGTTGCGGGCAAAAAGGGTGGCTCTGGAGGCCGTTTTTGCGTCCTTTGTGTGCGTGGAGGCGGCGGGTGGGGCGCGTTTGCCCGTCAGCGGGGCTGGACTTCCAGCGATTCTGTTTCCAGTATGCGCCGGGAGGGGGTAATTCTGCGCAAGTTGCCCGCTTTCCGCTTCCCAGGTCCCAAAGGCGGAAGCTGGGGTGACCGGCGGGTCGAGATTCGTGGTCTCCCACCCTTGCGCCAGAAAAAAGTCGCAAGGATGGGGCACCCACTTCATGGGCTGGCCGAGGGCGGGCCACCCGCCTCATCGATTCCGCCGGTCAGCAGATTGGCTGTGGGCGTGGCGCCGTTCAGCTCCTGCACCGGATTCGCGCCGTCGTAGAGATAGTTGGTGTTCGTCGACAGGATGGTCTTGCCCGCCCGCCGTCCCAGCGGGTCGTAGGCGAAGCTGGCCCCAGCGTTGTTGGCCGACACCAGCCGGTTCCGCGCATCCCAGACGTAGCTGTTCATGCCATCGTTCAGCGTGTTGCCATTGGCGTCATAGGTCATCGCGGTGGAGCCCCACTGGATCAGCTAAATCCCAGGTCCCAAAAGCGGGACCTGGGGCACCCGGCTCATCTTTCAGCAGTCGTAGGGTCTTCCATCAACCGCCCAACCGCTGCAAGAATCCAAACAATCAGGCAAAAATCCGCTGAGTCGATCACGCCAATTGCTAGCGCTGGTACCCATTGGGTGGTCCAGGGAATGAACATAATCAGCGGAACATGTAGCGCTGCAATGAAGATCATGATGCCCCAGAACCAACTGCGCTTCCTCAGTTTCCATTTCAATGCAATCAGAAATCCAAATACTGCGATGCAGTTCAGCACTGGCAAGGCCATATTCAGTCTTCCAGATCGATCACAAAGCCAAATAATTGGCAAGCAGAAGGCCATCCAGGTAAACAAAACCCTTCTAGGTATGCGCATCTTCTTGGCTGTTTGTATGTCGTTTCTGATGTCATCGATTAATGGCAATTCGCAACCGCCTTTGCAGTTTTGTAGCCGTCATAGACAATCGATGCTCCAGCCGCTAGCTCATTGAGGCCGGGTATAAGTCCGGCAGCACTGAGACCGGCTCCAAGCCAGTCTCCTGTACCAGCTCCGTTACCGATGCCGTAACCCGCCCCTGCATAAATTACATCCTGGCTTTTGCCAGCAATGAATAAAGCACCAAACTGATCGGCAACAATGCCTCTGTATCCTTTCCAATTGCCGATCTGTCTTGCCACTGTGCCAGCGCCAATTTTGACTCCGGCTTCAACATCCTTCTCGCCTGGTATGAACCCTAATGCATCGATGCCCATGCTCAATGCTCCACTACCGAGAGCGTTGGCTATGCACGCATTCTTGGTGTTCCCGTTATTTGTGGCCGGCGGGTCAGGTGGGACGCACCAAAACCCGAAGCACGGCGTTGGCAGTGGCGGTCCCTTGTCCATGCCGAACGGATCATTGAAATCCATCGGGTCGCCGCCGGCATAGGCGTAGAAGTTCGTTCCGCTCCCCGCAAACCCCATCGGGTCCTCGCTGAGGAATCGTCCTATCGCCGGGTTGTAGTATCTGGCCCGGTAGTAGTAGAGGCCCAGGCCGTCGGTCTCACGTCCGGTGTAGGTGTAGCTGTTGGCCGTCGTGCCCGTGATGCTCATGCTGCCGTAGGGCGCGTAGCTGTATTGCACCTGTGAGTTCCCGGCCGGGTCGGCGAGCGCCACGGTGCTGCCCAGCGCATCGGTCAGGTAGTTCAGTGTGCCGCTGGCGTCCGTGCGGGTGAAGCGCTCATCGATTCCGCCGGTCAGCAGATTGGCTGTGGGCGTGGCGCCGTTCAGCTCCTGCACCGGATTCGCGCCGTCGTAGAGATAGTTGGTGTTCGTCGACAGGATGGTCTTGCCCGCCCGCCGTCCCAGCGGGTCGTAGGCGAAGCTGGCTCCGGCGTTGTTGGCCGACACCAGACGGTTCCGCGCATCCCAGACGTAGCTGTTCATACCATCGTTCAGCGTGTTGCCATTAGCGTCGTAGGTCATCGCGGTCGAGCCCCACTGGGTCAGCTGGTTGTTCGCATTATAGACCGCCGTCGAGACCGCCGCGATCCCACCCTTCCGCGATAGGACTGCGGAAGGATGGGGCACCCGGCATCCTGCACACTCTCACCCGCTATCTCGTCTCCGGTGAAGGCGACGTAAAACGCCTTCAGGACATCGAGCCGCCAGAGTTGCGCCTCCGCGTCGGCGACTACCGCGTCCGCTTCTATGACCACGGGGATTCCATCCTCGTCCTCGCCATCAAGCACCGCCGCGAAGTCTACCGCTGACGCCGAACAGACCTCGAACCCAGCACGAACAAGGCCGGACAGCGTCCGGCCTCTGTTGCACCTGCGTTCGATTCCGGGCCGGGAACCGGCCTCGCTAAGCCGTCAGGCTTAGGGATGGTGTCTACGCTCCAACACGCCGCCCGATGCGCCACGGATGCCCGACAGCGCCCCGGCGCTGCACGCTTCGCTGGCGGGACCTCACCGCGCCGCCGATGGCCGGGAGCCGTCGCCCTGGTCATGTGGAACATGAGAAAAAGACATTTTTCTCATAGATGGAAAACACCCGCAGCGGAGGCATCAGTCAAGGCCGCGAAGCGCCGCCGCAGCGGGCGGAGCGTAGCGGAGAGCCTTTACGGATGCCGGAGCGGAGGGTACGGCGCGTAAGCGCGGAAAAGGCCAGCCAAGCCGCAACCCTTTGTTTTCAGCAAGTTCCCCCGTCGTTAACCGGAATCGGCAGAGTTTCGTATAACTGCTTTATTTTCAACGGTTGCCATATAGCAACTTGTAAACCCCTTATATTTCGCACCTTTTCCATTTAACTGCCTCATTCTACACACGTTCCCGCGAGGTTACCCAAGGTTGCTCTACAGCAACCTTTTAGGGGTGACGTGTCCCTATACTCCCGGTGCAAAGCACCGTGCCTCTCTGCTCATGCCAGCAATACACCCGATGGAGGCCCCAACAGCAAGCAAGCCGCCCCGAAGGGCGGCTTGCGGTTGAGATGACTAAAACTGCGGAAGTCCAAGACGGCTATTCAGGAAGGCGTTAACTCCGGCGATCAGCAGGAAGATAGCCAGCAGAATTCCGAACGTCAGCCACCTCGCCTTCTTGCTCAACGGAGCAGATTTTCTGGTCCAGCCATAGTACCTAAGCCAGCCAACTAGCCCGGCAAAACCGAGAATCAAGACTAGCACTGGAAACGGGACAGGGCGCATTGCATTTATGCCGGTCATTAGTTCGCCGCCATGCAGGACTGGTAGTCCTGATACGTATTCCATGCGTCGCTCGCAGCCCCAAATGTGCTAATCGCTGCTCCGAGGACTGGCACGGCCTTTGCACCCACACCTGCCCACTTTGCGGCTGGTACCATCGCTGATACTTGGAAACCAAAGATACTCGTCATGGCTCCCCTCGTATCCCCGCCCACTGCACTATTGACCGTAGATGCGACGCCGATTCCCATTTGGGCTCCGGCTACGACAAGATCTCCCCCAGGTAGGAAACCAGCCCCTACACCTGCCACATCAAGACTGAGTGAAACGGCATTTTTCTTGAGCGCTTGCTTAGCGCACTTACTCTGCTTGGATTGCGTGCCGTTATTTGGGGCGTTAATTGTTTCGTTCGTGGCGGCTCCGCCGCCAGAGCGTTGGCCTCAGCTTCCAACGGAACAGAGCCCCGACACCGAAGATGCCCAAAGCGCTGGCAATCGAGTACATGAACGAATAAACAACGGGACTCTGCTGCCAAAGGCTAATCAGAATCACCCTGTCCTGAACGATTACCGTGCATATGGCAAACAAAAAGAAAAAGAGGGCCAATGCCAACACAAGCCGCGTTCTGAACCCACTGTCGGCGCGGTTCTGTGGCAGCATTGCATTACCAAGTCCGAAGCACAAGAAGAGAATCGGTGCCACTAAAAGCACTCCTGCGTCGTCGGCTAGTTTGCTGATGCCGTCACCTTGAAAGATCATGTCAACTCCCAATTCCGTCTTTAAAGCCTAGCGGCACAGAAATGCAGCAGCGCCCAAGAAAGTCGCGGCATCATAAGCAAGTTTGGGCAACGCAAATAAATCGGTCGCCCCGCCAAGGACACCCTTCGCCACAACTCCGGTTAGCCCCCCATCAAGTGCGTAGCCACTGACCTCTGGAGCGGGAACTCCGGGGACTCCTGGATTCCATCCACCCGTTACGAGATTCGTCAGCGGATTCTCATTTGTGGTGAAGAGGTTGACGACGCCGCTGATGGAATTCCCAAGGAATGCTTGTACTGCGGGATTATCCGGCGAGCTTCCGGACGTCATTGAGGCGATGCTTAACTCTTTGTCCGCTCTGTAGGAGGCACACTCCAGGCGGCTCATTGGCCTGATCGTCCCAGTGTTTGGGGCCGGCGGGTCAGGTGGGACGCACCAAAACCCGAAGCACGGCGTTGGCAGTGGCGGCCCCTTGTCCATGCCGAACGGATCATTGAAATCCATCGGGTCGCCGCCGGCATAGGCGTACAGATTCGGCCCGCTTCCCGCAAACCCCATCGGGTCCTCGCTGAGGAATCGTCCTATCGCCGGGTTGTAGTATCTGGCCCGGTAGTAGTAGAGGCCCAGGCCGTCGGTCTCACGTCCGGTGTAGGTGTAGCTGTTGGCCGTCGTGCCCGTGATGCTCATGCTGCCGTAGGGCGCGTAGCTGTATTGCACCTGCGAGTTCCCGGCCGGGTCGGTCAGCGCCACGGTGCTGCCCAGCGCATCGGTCAGGTAGTTCAGTGTGCCGCTGGCGTCGGTGCGCGTGAAGCGTTCATCGATTCCGCCGGTCAGCAGATTGGCTGTGGGCGTGGCGCCGTTCAGCTCCTGCACCGGATTCGCGCCGTCGTAGAGATAGTTGGTGTTCGTCGACAGGATGGTCTTGCCCGCCCGCCGTCCCAGCGGGTCGTAGGCGAAGCTGGCTCCAGCGTTGTTGGCCGACACCAGCCGGCTCCGCGCATCCCAGACGTAGCTGTTCATGCCATCGTTCAGCGTGTTGCCGTTGGCGTCGTAGGTCATCGCGGTGGAGCCCCACTGGGTGAGCTGGTTGTTCGCATTATAGACCGCCGTCGCATTCATCGCGATCCCACCCTTCCGCGATAGGACTGTGGAAGGACGGGGCACCCGGCGTTTGCCCGTTATTTGGGGCGAGTGTCACCGCACCTTTTCGTAATATTGGCCAAGGTCACCGTTAATAACGAGTTTGGTCGTCGAGCTTGTGCCTTCAATCGGATGAGAAAAGTCTCCTAAAACCAAATTCTCTCCCGTAGTATGAGCCAAATGCCATTCCTTCCGTGTGGTCTGCACCTCTCCCGTATCCTTGGAGAAGCGGATTTCGACAGCACTTTGATCCTTCTTTAGAATGAGGAAGCTGGCGAAAGCTCCCGGGCTAACATTGCTCGGCTTGAACACATATTCGCCGACATAGTCGTTTGGGTTTGTGCTGGCCGTAGAAGTGCATCCTACAATGCATGCAACGAGCAGAAGGTACAGAAACCATTTCCGTTTCATGAGCAGGCGAACCCCATATGACAAAAACGTGACTCCGACAAGATTCATAAAATTCTTGACCTCAAGCGCCGCACTTGACACTTAAATGGAATATCTGATTGACGCGCCCCATCGGGTGCCATCCAGTGCTCGGACGTATAGGTGGGTTTGGATTCAAACCTGGCGCATGTCCGAAGAATGAAAACGGTGTTGTCGCATTGGTCAGTGTGATGTTGAGATACCCGCCACTCAATGACATGCTCCAACCGTATGAGCCCACGAACTGAGCGGTCGGATTCGAACCCGTCGACATAAGACCAGGGGGTCCGAAATTTTGAAAACCGGAAGAAGGACCTCCGTTGAGAAATGAATTCACATTTGCAGCAAGCCCATATGCGCTCATCATCTGTTGAGAGGGCACTGAGTTCGGGCCAAAATCGGTGCTCGTGTTCCCAACGCCATATTCCCACGCGAAGAACATTTTGGCCGTATTGAGGGCTCCTTCACCCCAGTTTGAAGAACTGTCCGGAACTTGACCCGCTGCAAGCTGAGTACATGAGATGTTATTTGTGGCCGGCGGGTCACCTGGGAGGCACCAAGACCCGATGCACCACGACGACGGTGGCGGCCCCTTGTCCATGCCGAACGGATCATTGAAATCCATCGGGTCGCCGCCGGCATAGGCGTACAGATTCGGCCCGCTTCCCGCAAACCCCATCGGGTCCTCGCTGAGGAACCGCCCCATCGCCGGGTTGTAGTATCTGGCCCGGTAGTAGTCGATGCCCAGGCCGTCGGTCTCGCGGCCGGTGTAGGTGTAACTGTTGGTCGTCGTGCCCGTGATGCTCATGCTGCCGTAGGGCGCGTAGCTGTATTGCACCTGCGAGTTTCCGGCCGGGTCGGTCAGCGCCACGGTGCTGCCCAGCGCATCGGTCAGGTAGTTCAGTGTGCCGCTGGCGTCCGTGCGCGTGAAGCGCTCATCGATTCCGCCGGTCAGCAGATTGGCTGTGGGCGTGGCGCCGTTCAGCTCCTGCACCGGATTCGCGCCGTCGTAGAGATAGTTGGTGTTCGTCGACAGGATGGTCTTGCCCGCCCGCCGCCCCAGCGGGTCGTAGGCGAAGCTGGCTCCAGCGTTGTTGGCCGACACCAGACGATTCCGCGCATCCCAGACGTAGCTGTTCATGCCATCGTTCAGCGTGTTGCCGTTGGCGTCGTAGGTCATTGCGGTCGAGCCCGAATGGATGTGGCCGGGTGGCCCACCCTTGACCCAGCGTAAATGAGGGCGCCCCATCCTTGCGCTTTTTTCTGGCGCGAGGGTGGGATGCGCAACAGTGCGCTTGGCGGGTCAGTCTTTTTCCGCGGGGCGGGGCCAGCGGGCTTCTACGGTGGTGGCGATGCCGCCGCGGGGGCGGAATTCGCCGCGGACGACGGCCCAGACGGGGTCGCAGGCCTTGACGACGTCTTCGAGGACCTGGTTGACGATGTTTTCCTGGAAGATGCCGAGGTCGCGGTAGCTGAAGAGGTACTCCTTGAGGGATTTGAGCTCGAGGCAGCGGTGGCGGGGCATGTAGCGGATGGTGAGCAGGCCGAAGTCGGGCAGGCCGGTCTTGGGGCAGACGGAGGTGAGCTCGGGGTCGTCGATGAGGATCTCGTAGCCGGGAAACTGGTTCTGCCAGGTTTCGATGGCGGGAAAGTGGAAGTCGAGGCCGGCCTTGGCGTGGTCGTCGGTGTAGCGGGGTTGCGGAGCCATGATTTGATTGTACGAGGCCGGGGAAAAGCTGGCCATGGGGGCGCCGGGATGGAATTTTAGGACAATTGCGGGAACAGTGCTCCTGCTCATTGCCTGGGACTCATTGCCAGGATTCGATGCCAGGATTCGATACCAGGATTCGATACCAGGATTCGATCCGCCCCTCCAGGGCGGGGTTTTCCTTTTGCGGCGCGTTCCCAGGGTTCCGTCCGCTGCGGCGGACTCCACCCTGGGCTATTCTCGCCGCCTCCCGCCGGGAGGCGCGGGGCGGGCGGCCTGCCGAGAAGGCGACAGGAATCTGGCAAGACGGCAGGAAGCGAACGGGGCACGCAAGCAAACGGGTCGCACAAGAACGGAGAAGGTGACAAGAACCGAAAGGGCTGCAGGAATCCGGCAGGGCGAGAAGGCGGGGCAGCAAATATGTTGATGCGATTGCCCTGGCTGGAATTTCCTGATTCTTCGGAGCGTGTGATGGAGTCTTATATACTGGCTCAGGTTAGGTGAATGGCTGACAGAAGAAAGCAACTGGACCGGCGCTGGCTTTGGCTGGGCGCGGCAATCACTCTGATTGTGGTGTTTTTCTCGGTGCGCTCCCTTACCAGGGATCGGCTGGCGGTGCGCGTTGCGGAAGTGGCGCATCAGCCGCTGGCGAGCACGGTGAGCACCAACGGGCGGGTGGAGCCGGTGGTGAATTACGAGATGCACAGCCCGATTGCGACCACGGTGAAGGCGGTGTTTGTGCAGCCGGGCGACGAGGTGCCGGCGGGCAAGCTGCTGATGGAGCTGGACGACGCGCAGGCGCGGGCCCGGCTGGCGGCGGCCGAGAGCGGCGTGAAGTCGGCGCAGGCGGCGCTGGATGCGGTGATTCAAAACGGAACCCAGGAACAGCGCCAGATGGCGGCCGCCGATGTGACGCGCAGCCGGCTGGATCGGGACCAGGCGCGGCGCGATGTGGAGGCGCTGATCAAGCTGAACTCGACCGGGGCGGCTTCAGCGAGCGAGGTGGCGGCGGCGCGCCAGCGGCTGGAATCGGCAGAGGCCACGCTGCATGCGGCGGGGGAAAGCGCGCGCAGCCGGTACTCTTCCGCGGAGATGGCGCGCGCGCAGGCGGCGCTGGCCGACGCGGAGGCCGGTCTTGCGGCGGCGCGGGACGTGGAGGCGCAGACCTCGGTGCATGCGCCGGTGGCCGGGACGGTGTACACGCTGAATGCGGGACGGACGGAGTTCGTAGATCAGGGGGCGCTGCTGCTGCAGATCGCCAACCTGCACGAGGAGCGGGTGCGGGCCTACTTTGACGAGCCGGAGATTGGACGCCTGGCCGTGGGGCAGCCGATTCTGATCAAGTGGGACGCCAAGCTGGGGCGGGTGTGGCACGGGCATATCGAGCGCACTCCGATCACGGTGATCACCTACGGCACGCGCACGGTGGGCGAAGTGCTGGTGAAGATTGACGACGGCGACGCCGGGCTTTTGCCGCAGACCAATGTGACGGTCACGGTGACCACGTCGAACGAATCGAACACGCTGAGCGTTCCGCGGGAGGCTTTGTACTCGGAGAACGGCAAACCGTACGTCTTCAGAGTGGTGAACGACGAGCTGCAGCGGACCCCGGTCACAACCGGAACCATCAACCTGACGCAGGTGGCGATCTTGTCCGGTCTGAAGGAAGGCGACCAGGTGGCGACCGTATCCATCAGCGGACAGCCCTTGCAAGAGGGCATACCGATCAAGGTTGTGCGGTGAGGAAGCGACTGGAGGCAGGCTTGCTGGCGGGGGCCCTGGCGATGGCGGCCATTGCGCAGGCCGCGACGGACCCACTGGCGCAAGCTAATGCCGCATTGCAGGCCGGGGAGGCCGACCGGGCTTTGACGCTGCTCGATTCTCTTCCACCCTCTGCGGAATCGCACAACCTGAAGTGCCGCGTGCTGTACACATTGGAGCGCTGGGATGCGGCGGCGAGCGAATGCCAAAAGGCTGTCGATCTGGACGGGCAGAACTCCAGCGACCACATGTGGCTGGGCCGCGCGCTGGGCGAGAAGGCGGACCGCGCTTCGTTTCTGAGCGCGTACTCGCTGGCCAAGCGGGTGCGGATGGAGTTTGAGAACGCGGTGCGTCTGAATCCGCGCAATGCCGCGGCGCTGGCGGACCTGGGCGAGTTCTACAACGACGCGCCGGGAATTGTGGGCGGCGGCAGGGACAAGGCCGAGGGCGTGGCGGCGCAGCTGGACAAGGTGGATGCGGCGCGGGCGCATGAGCTGCGCGGGCGGATCGCCGCAGCGCGCAAGGACTATGCAGCTGCCGAACGCGAGTTCAAGCAGGCCATCGCGGTGAGCGAGCATCCGGCTTTCCAATGGATGACGCTGGCCAGCTTCTATCGCCAGCGGGAGCGCTGGACGGAGATGGAGGCGGCGGTGCAAAGCGGCGTGAAGGCGGCGCAACGCGACCGGCATGCCGGCGTGGCGCTGTTCAACGGGGCCTCGGTGCTGAGCCAGGCGGGCAGGAATCCGGCGCTGGCGGCCAGGATGCTGGAAGACTATCTGGCGGGCTCGTCAAAGACCGAGGAGGCGCCGGCATTTGTGGCGCACACGCGGCTTGCGCGGCTGGACGCCCAACTCGGCGACGTTGCCGGCGCACGGCGCGAGCGGGCGGCGGCGCTGGAACTGGCGCATGAGTACAAGCCCGCGCAGGATCTTAAATTTTGATTGGAATTGAACACGTGAGGATGGGACACACATCACGCACGCACTGGCTCCCGATTTTGCTCGGAGCAGCGGTTGCGGCTGCGCCGGCGCTGGTTTCAGCGCAGGTTTCGCTGGCCACAGTGGTGGACCTGGCGCAGCGCAACAGCACGGCGGTGAGGATGAACGAGGCGGATGTGCGCAAGGCACAGGCGGCGCTTTCGCAGACCGTGGACGCCTATATTCCCACGGTGTCCATCGGGTCGACGGTCGGTCCGCCGTCGATCGGTTTTCCCGCCGGGCAGCCGTCGATTGCCAACGCGTCGATGCAATCGCTGGTGATGAGCTTTCCGCAGCGGCAGTACATCCACGCGGCGCGCACCGGAGTCGAGGCCGCAACGCTGGGGCTGAAAGATGCCAGGGAGCAGGTGGCGCTGGACGCCTCGGCGGCCTACATTGAGCTGGACACAGTCAATCGCGAACTGGACGCGGCGCAGCGGCAGGAGTCGTTCGCCGGGCGGCTGGTTGAGATTGAGCAGCAGCGGACGGAGGCGGGGGTCGATCCGCTGAGCGACCTGCTGCAGGCGCGGCTGACGGCGGCTCAGATCCGGCTCAAACGTCTGCACCTGGAAACGCGCGCCGCCACGCTGGCCAAGCAACTGGCCAACCTGACGGGGCTGCCAACCGGTTCCATCACGCCGGATCACGGCAGCATTCCGGAGATTCCGGCGGTGAGCGGAGACCAGCCACCGGACCCCACCGCGGGAATCAAGTCCGCGGAACTGCTGGCCCGGTCAAAGCAGTTGCAGGCGCGCGGGGACGGATTCATCGGCAGACGCCCGCAGGTATTTTTCGGCGCGCAGTACAATCGCGACTCAACCGCGCTGAATAACTACAACGAGTACTACACGCACTTCAAGGCCGACAATTTCAGCGTCGGTTTTCAGATTGAGGTTCCTCTTTTTGATCTTGGCCATCGCGCCAAGGCTCGGGAGTCGGCGGCCGACGCGCTGCGCGCGACCGTGGAAGCCGAACAGGCCGAGCGGCAGAACGAAGTGCAGATTGCCGAGTTGACGGGCAGTCTCCGCGAGCTGGATGCGCTGGCGGAAATCGCAAGTCTGAAGCAGCAGATTGCCGGCGAGCAGTTGAAGAGCGTGCTGGCGCAACTGGAGCTGGGCAACGGCAGCGGCGCCGGGCCGAACGCCACTCCGCAGCTCTCGCCGAAGGCCGAGCAACTGGCACGGATCGACGAGAGCCAGAAGGTGGAAGACGCGTTGGAGGCCGGACTGAACCTGGCCAAGGCGCGGCTGAGCCTGCTGCGCGCGCTGGGGCACATGGAAGACTGGCTGCACGAGCTGCACGCAAAATAGGTTGAAACTGCCGTCCGCGCCCCGAAAAACAAGCGGAATGGTAGAATTGAGGGGATGCCCATGCCTTTGAAAACGCTGTTTCTGAACCCGCCTTCGTTCGAGAATTTTGACGGTGGCGCGAGTTCGCGCTGGCCTGCAACACGCGAGATCGAGTCCTACTGGTACCCGGTGTGGCTCGCCTACCCGGCGGGTCTGCTGGAGGGATCGCGGCTGCTCGATGCGCCCCCACACCACGTCTCCGCCGAGGAAACCATCAAGATCTGCAAGGACTACGAGTTCCTTGTTCTGTTCACCTCGACGGTGGGGTGGGAGGGCGACCAGCGGCTGGCCGAGGCGATCAAGGCGGCCAATCCTTCCATCCGCATCGCCTTTGTCGGACCCCCGGTGACCACCGACCCGGATCGCGCTCTGAACGAGTGCGCGGTGCTGGACTTCATCTGCCGCCGCGAGTTTGACTACTCCGTGGTGGAGTTTGCGCAGGGCAAGCCGCTGAACGAGATTCTCGGCATTAGCTACAAGCAGGACGGCAAGATCCTGCACAACCCCGATCGCCCGCAGATTGAAGACCTGGACGCGATGCCCTGGGCAACCAAGATTTACAAGCGGGACATGGACGTGACGCGCTACAACGTGCCGTTCCTGCTGCATCCGTATATCGCGCTCTACTCGACGCGCGGCTGCCCGGCGCAGTGCACGTTCTGCCTGTGGCCGCAGACGCTGAGCGGGCACGCGTGGCGCAAGCGGTCGACGGACGATGTGGCCGCGGAGCTGGCCTGGGCCAAGGAAAACTTTCCCGAGGTCAAGGAGTTCTTCTTTGACGACGACACCTTCAACATTCAGAAGCCGCGCACCATTGAGCTGTGCGAGAAGCTGAAGCCGCTGGGCCTGACGTGGAGCTGCACGTCGCGGGTGACGACAGACCGCGAGACGCTGAAGGCGATGAAGGATGCCGGATGCCGCCTGCTGATCGTGGGCTTTGAGTCGGGCGATCCGCAGATTCTGAAGAACATCAAAAAGGGCGCCACGGTGGAGCGTGCGCGGGCCTTCGCCAAGGACTGCCACGACCTGGGCCTGACCATTCACGGGGACTTCATCCTGGGGCTGCCGGGCGAGACCAAGGAGTCGATTCGCAACACGATCAATTTCGCCAAGACGCTGGACGTGGAAACGATTCAGGTGTCGATTGCGCACGCGTACCCCGGCACAGAGTTTTATGACTACGCCAAGGCCAACGGCTTCATCGTGAACAACGGGGCGATGATGGACGAGGGCGGGCACCAGATGGCGCACATCGAATATCCGGGCCTGCCCACCGACTACGTTCTGGAGATGGTGCATCGCTTCTACGACGATTATTACTTCCGGCCGAAGGCGGCTTTTCGCGTCATTTGGAAGGCGATCGTCAACCGCGATGTGCCGCGGCTTTATGTCGAGGCCAAGGCCTTCCTGAAGCTGCGCGCGCAGCGCAAGAAGATGGTGAAGGCGGCGCGCAGCCATCAGGCAGATCCTACGGCCGCCGTGGGCGCGGACGCCTAGACTCGGCGGATTGAACGGCATGGAGGGCGGCGCAATGCGTCCGCCCTCCCTTTATTTCCGGCCGCCCGGAGGAATCACAGAACGCTGATGGCACATCACAGACTTTTACCGCGGCAGTACGTGATTCTGGGACTGGTTGCCTTGTGCGCGCCTCTCGGCGACACATGTCTTTCACGCGGCATGACGGGCCTTCCGGCCATCACGCTGGCCCATCCGGCGTCCCTGATCGCGGCTGTCTTCACGCCGTGGATCGCCGTGGGAATCGCGCTGCTGATTGGCTTCTTCGCCAGCTATCTGACGGCGCTTTCGTGGGCCGATCTCACCTTTGTGCTGCCCGCGACGGCCTTCGGCAACGTGATCGTCGCCTTCCTCGCCCGCTTCTGGCTGCAGGAGCCGATCTCGCTCGAACGCTGGGCGGGGATTGTGCTTATCACGGTAGGTGTGGGGTTTGTGGCGCACGGGCCTTCGCTGACGGAGAGACCGGTGCCCGAGGCTGCATTGGAGCCCGAGGTTGCATTGGAAGAGGAGCAGGTGCGATGACGATTCCCTACCCTGCTGGGCAGCCCGGACCGTGGAGCGCGGCGGCCATGATCGCCGCCATCGTGCTTTCTTCAACCGCCGGAGAAGTTCTGACCGCGGCGGCGATGAAGTCGATCGGCGACCTGGATGAGATTCGCGCCCGCGCGGGGATGAAGGGCGCCATTCGCGCGGTCGTGACCTGCCCGCTTTTCTTCGCGGGAGTGAGCTTTCTGGCGCTGGCATTTTTTGCGCTGCTGTTTGCACTGAACCATCTGGACCTGAGCCTGGTGGCGCCGGCTTCCGCTTCGCTCACTTTGGTGACCAACGCCATTGCCGCGAAAATCTTCCTGCATGAGAATGTGGATCGGCGGCGGTGGACGTCGGCGGTGCTGGTATGCATCGGCGTGTATTTTCTGGCGCACTGAATACAGGGATCAGAGATCAGGGGTCAGGATCAGAAAGAGACCCGTGGCTCATTCTTGGCGAATGAATCGCATCAGTCCCTGCGGCTTCAGGTCCGCATTGAGGATGGCGCGCGGTTCGCCAAGGCTGCGGCAGACTGCCTCGGCGGCGAAGTGGCCGCTGCGCGCGGCGCTCTCCATCGTAGAGGGCCAGCCGGTTGCGGTCCAGTCGCCGGCGAGAAAGCAGTTGGGCCAGGGCGACGCGGATGTTGGGCGCGCGGCGTCGATGCCGGGCGGCACGCCGAAGGTGGCGCGGACTTCCTTGATGAGCGCGGCTTTCTCCAACTTTGCCGAGGCCACGGCGGGAAAGAATTCGGCCAGCTCGCTGAGCGCCTGCGCGATGGCCTGCGCGCGCGGCAGGGCCGCGAAGGCGCGCGAGGCGCTGACGACCAACTCCAGATAACTTCCTTTTGATTTCCGCCACGGTTGCAGGCGGCTCTTGTTGTACATCCAGTGAATCTCGCGGTCGAGCAGAACGGCCGATTCAAGATCGGTGATGGGCCGGTCGAACCAGAGATGCACGCTGCAGATGGGCCAGTGCGTGTGGCGCGCAATCTGCATGGCGAGCGCATCGGCGCCTTCGGCCTCGGGCATCTTGGGCAGAAGCTTCTGCATGGCTTCAAACGGCAGCGCGAAGATCACGTAGTCGGCAGTGACTTCTCCCGCAGCGGTGCCGAGCGACCACTGGCGGGTCGACTCGCGCCAGGAGACAGACTCGACGCTGGCGTTGAGCAGAAGCGAACCACCGCGCTGCGTGAGGAACTCGGGAATGCCCGCGTAAAGCGCGCTGAGCGGCACGGTGCTTGCGCCCATGGCGCCCGCTTCGGCCGACTCCATGAAGAGGCCGCGGATGACCATCGATGCGTAGTTGACGCCGATCTGGTCAAGGTCGGAGTTGAGCGCGCTGGCGATGACGAGCCGCCAGAAGCGGTCCATTGCGCCCTTCGACTGGCCCTGCCTGCGCAGCCAGTCTGCGAGCGATTGGCTCGGATTGCCGGCCTTGCCGAAGAGGATTGCGGTAAAGGCACGAGCGAGTGAGAGTTTGTCGGCGAGCGAGAAGGCATGCGCCGAGAGCAGGCGAGGAAGGCCGTGCAGGGGCGCGGGCAGCGGCGATGGGCCGAGCACCGAGCGCCGGCCGCCGGGCTCAAGCATGGTGATGTTGGAGGACCAGTGAATCTTGTCTTCGACGCCAATGCGGCGATAAAAGCCGATGAGATTGGTGTAGGCCCCGATGAGCGCGTGCTGGCAGTTGTCGATGACCTCCTGGACGCCGGGATGCAGATAGGAGCTGGCGCGTCCGCCGAGATAGCTGCGCCGCTCGACGAGCTGGACGCGGAAGCCGGCCTCGGCCAGGGCGCAGGCCGCGCTCATGCCGGCGATGCCGCCGCCGACTACGGTGACGGTTTTCCTCGAGCTCTGCGGCAAACTGTCCAACGTCTCTTCCCTCGCTGTTTGCACTTCAAGCAGACAGGCGCGCCCAGGTCATGCGGGCCAGGCCCACCAGCAGGATTGCGACTTTTTGCGCGAAGGGCACACTGGCGCGACGCGAAAACACATCGTAGTCGGCGCGGCGGATGCGCTTGAGCAGTGCGTGATAGATGGCGACCAGCACCCACAATGCGGGGCGGCTTTCGCGGTCGATCAAGGGGAGCAGCGCCTGCGCGGATTTGTAGTAGGTCTCCGCGCGCTGCGCAATGGCGGCCAATAATGCGCGCTCATCGGCGGTGGGCGGCGCGTGCGGAGCGCGATGCAAGAGGACGTCGAGCGGGACGTGGTGCGCGGCCAGATCTTCAAGCGGCAGATAGACGCGGTTGCGCCCGGCGTCCTCGACCACATCGCGCAGAATGTTGGTGAGCTGGAAGGCGATGCCGGTCTCCTCGGCGAGCTTCTCGGCGGTCAGCTTTTCGGCGGCGCGGTCCGTGTAGCCGAAGATGCGGATGCAGACCAGACCCACGACCGAGGCGACCAGATAGCAGTAGCGATAGAGGTCGGGGAAGGTGGCGTAGGTGTCGGGCGCGCCGGTCGCGGCGTGGTCCAGATCCATGGTGACGCCGGCGACAAGTTCGTCGAGCAGGCCGAGCGGAATGGCGAAGCGCGTGGTGGCGTCGCGCAGGGCAAAAAAAATCGGATCGGTGGTCTGGCCGCCGCGGCAGACGGCGCGCCACGAGGCCAGCCAGGCGTCGAGACGGCGGCGGCGCTCGTCGCGGGAGAGGGTTTCATCGTCGGCCAGGTCGTCGGCCTGGCGCATGAAGGCGTAGACGGCGCAGATGGCGTTCTTGCGCGCGGCGGGCAGCGCCACGAAGGCGTAATAAAAATTCTTCGCTTCGCGTTTGGCGATTGCCCGGCAGGCGGCGTAGGCCGCGTTCAATGTAAGTGCGTGGGTCAAGCCGCCTTCCCTGTGACACGCGCGCCGAGGCGAAGAAAGGGCAGCGCCTTGCCGGTGATGGCGCGCAGGGCGAGCGACATTTTGGTGCGCCTGGAAATCGCGGGGCGCGCGCTGAGCACGTCGTACTGGCGGCGCTCGATGGCGCGCAGAATTTCAAGGCCTCCGCGGCTGAAGAGATCGAGGTCAACGGCCAGATCGCGGCTCACTTTGCCGATTAGCGGGAGTCCCTGGTGAAAGAGTCCGCGCGCAAAGTCGACTTCGTGGCGCAGCAGCGCGCGAAACTCCGGCGTGGCAATTCCCTGCGCGATGGTTTCGTCGCTCACGCCGAAGCGGCGCATGTCCTGCTGGGGCAGATAGACGCGGCCCTTGGCGAAGTCGACGCGCACATCCTGCCAGAAGTTGGCCAGTTGCAGCGCGGAACAGGTGGCATCGGAGAGTTGAAACTTTTCTTCGCTCGGCTCGCCGCAGGCGTACAGGACGAGGCGGCCGACGGGGTTGGCCGAGTAGCGGCAGTAGTCCAGAACGTCCTGCATGGTCTGGTAGCGGGTGACGGTCTGGTCCTGGCGAAAGGCGGTGAGCAGATCGGCGAAGGGCTGCCTGGGAATGGCGCAGGCGCAAATGGTTTCAGCCAGTGCGACAAAGACGGGATGGCGCGCGCGGCCCTCGTAACAGGCGTCGAGCTCGCGGCCCCAGAAGTCGAGCAGCGCGAGAGCCTGCGCGGTGTCGCCGACCTCGTCGCCGAGGTCGTCGGAGATGCGGCAGTAGGCGTAGAGCGCGTGGAAATGGGGGCGCAGGGCGCTGGGCAGGAACCAGGAGGCGACATGGAAGTTTTCGTAGTGCGACTCGGCCAGCCGCTTGCACCAGGCACGCGCCTCATCGAGTGTGGGCGCGGTGTCGGGCATGCGATAGGACGGCGGCAGCGCGGCCCAGCCACGGGCTGTCAATTCGTCCTGGGGCAATGCATCGTTGTCTGAGTGCAGGGTTGCGGTGGTCATTGGATCGCCTCAGGGCACGATGGCGGTTTTGATCTCGCTGCTGCGCTTCATCAGCTTCTCAAAGACGCGATTGAGTTCGTAAAGATGGGCGTGGCCGGTGATGAAGGCGCCGGCCTGGAAGCGGCCGCCCGCGATCAGGTCCAGCGACTTACGGCAGATGGCCGGGGTGTGGTGGAAGGTGGCGCGCAGAGTGATGTCGCTGTAGTGGATGCGATTGGTGTCGAGGGTGACATGGGTTCCCACGGCGCATCCGCCGAAGAAGTTGACGGTGCCGCCCTTGCGCACCATTTCCACGGCCTCTTCCCAGGCCTCCGGCACGCCGACGGCCTCGATGGCGATGTCGACGCCGCGATCTTTCGGAGTGAGCGCGCGGGTTTCGCGGATAGCCTTGCGAATGCTCGAGGTCTGGACGACGTGCGCGGCGCCCAGTTGGCGCGCGGCTTCCACCTGCCCGTCGTGCTTGACGATGGCGATGACCTCGCGGCCGGCCAGCGCGGCCACATGCAGCATCATCAGTCCCAGGGGGCCTCCGCCGATGATGGCGACCATATCGCCGGGGTGGGGGCGCGAGTCCTCAAAGCCATGGACGGCGCAGGCCAGCGGCTCAGTGAGCGCGGCGTGCTCCAGGGGCACGTGATCCGGGACATGCAGGGTATTTTTGGCGACGATGCGGGCGGGGATGCGGATGAACTCGGCGTAGGCGCCGTTGTTGAAGAGCAGGTCGTCGCAAAGATTCTCCTGGCTGCGCTCGCAGAAGAAGCACTGCCCGCAGGGCGCGGAGTTGAGCGCCACGACGCGGTCGCCGGGAGCAAAGTCCGTGACACCGGCGCCGGCCTGGACCACGGTGCCCGCGAGTTCGTGTCCGAACAGCGCCGGGGGCACGATCATGCGCGCGTGGTAGCCGCGGCGAAAGACTTTCAGGTCTGTTCCGCAGGTGAGCGCCGCGCCCACCTGAACGATCAACTCTCCCGGCGCCGCCTCGGGAACCGGCACGCTTTCGATGCGAATATCTTCACGTCCGTGAAGGACCGCGGCCCTCATGGTTGTCGCCACCAGGTGCCTCCTAGTCTGCCCCTGCGCCCAACACAGGCTCAATCATAATCTTCATCGAGTCCGCTTTGGGGTGCGAAGCCACGTCGATCGCCGCGACCGCTTCTTCGATGGGAAAGCGGTGCGAGATCAACTGCGTCAGATCAAAACCGCTGCGATAGCCGCCAAAGACCAGGGCGGTCACCTCGTCGAGAATTCCGAAGGAAGACGAATAGGAACCGAGCAGGGTCTTTTCGTCCATGCACACGGCGGCGGGATCGATGGTGGCCTCGCCGTGCTGGGTCTGGGCGAACAACATCACCTTGCCGCCGGGCCGGGCCGCGTCCATGGCGGTGCGGATGAGGGCGGTGCCGGCGACGGCCAGCACCACGGCGTCAGCGCCGCGGCCGTTGGTTTCGGCAAAAACTCTTTCGAGCACATTTTCAGATCCGGCATGAATGGGATGGCGCAGCCCGAATTTTGCCGCGATTGCGTGGCGCTCGGGATAGAGGTCGGAGGTCAGCACGCGTGCGCCGGTGCGGGCGGCGAGCACGGCATGCATCAGGCCGATGGGGCCCTGGCCGATCACCAGCACGGTGTCATCGGGGGCGAGGCTGAGCATCTTGACACCCTTCAGCACGGTGTTCACCGGCTCGACAAAGGCCGCCTGCTCAAAGGGCACGCCCTGGGGAATGCGGACCACGCCGCTGCCGGCCGCGACCCAGTCCATGACCCGGATGTACTCGGCAAAGCCGCCGCCGGAGGGCTCAAAGCCGGCAGTGACGCCGACTTTCTTGTAGAGCGGGCACTGCGAGGGCGTCTGCTTGCGGCAGTAGTAGCACTCCCCGCAGGGGACGTGATGGAAGACCATGACGCGCTCGCCGATTTGAAAGCGCGTGACGCCCTGACCGACGGCGACGATGGTTCCGGCCATCTCGTGGCCGAAGATGCGCGGGGCGGAATGCGAGCCGGTGTGAATCTTTTTGAGATCGGTGCCGCAGATGCCGCAGGTGGCCACTTTGACCAGCAGCTCGCCGGGGCCGATGCGGGGCACGGGCACGGTCTCCACGCGCATTTCGTTGACGCCGCGGTAGACCACGGCGCGCATGGTGGCGGGAATCCTGGTTTCCACCAGGCTTTCAGGATTTGAGATTTGGGTAGCCATTCCGTTCTCCGATGTGACCTCGTTCATCGAGAAAATCGAGCAGCGCGTCGGCGATGCTTTGAGAAGCCTTCCTGCTATTCTCGCCCATCCGCGCCAATGCGGGCCAGTGCCAGGGGCGGAGAAGCGCATAAAGTGCAAACCGGGCGGTCAGAAACCGGCCGTTGGGCGCGATGAATCGGTTGAAATCGGGCAACTTTGCGTGGAGCGGGTCGCTGATGCCCTTGATGGCGTAGAACGGGATGTCGCGCTGCGCGGCGAGGCGGGCGATGGCGGCGGCTTCCATGTCGACGAGGGCGGCCGGGTAGGCGGAGGCGAGGCGGCGCTTTTCGGCTGCGTCGGCGACTTTGGGGCTGGTGGCAAGCCAAAGATTGCCGGCGCCGGCGTCAGAGTGAAAGCGCTCGCCGGTGAGGACGTCGATGACGCCGGCAACGTTGTGGGCGGTGCCGGGGGCGAGGTCGGCGGTGAGGGCACCGGCCCACCCGATGGAGAAGACGAGGTCGATGGGGCCACCGTCCTCGAGGGCGGCGAAGGCGCGGGTGGCGGCGGCCTGGCCGGCTCCGGCGCAGGCGGCGATGTACTCGTCTTCTTCAGTGCGCCGGGCCCAGAAGTGGATGTTGTCGCGGGTGCTGTGGGGCCAGCCGCGGACGAGCGGTTTGAGTTCGCCGGGCATGGCGGCGATGATGGCGGTGCGGGTCACTTCTGGCCCTGGGGCGCGTAGCCGTGGGCGCGGAACCACTCGATGGCGGCGCGCATGGCGGGGTAGACGGGGACGATGCGGAAGCCGAGTTCCTGTTGTGCGTGGGCGGAGGAGGCAAACATTTTCTTGCGGCCCATGCGGACCTCTTCCAGGGTGGCGCGCGGCTCGCGGCCACGGATGCGGCCGGTGATGAGTTCTTCGAAAAAGGCGTATGTAGCGGCGACGGCGAAGGGGATTTTGATGGTGGGCGAGGGGATGCCGGTGATGGCCGACATCTTGTCGAGGATCTGCTTGAGGGTGAGGTTTTCTCCGCCGAGGATGTAGCGGCGGCCGGGCGTGCCGAGGGTGAGCGCGGCGACGTGGGCGCGGGCAACTTCGGCGACATCGACGAGGTTGAGGCCGGTGTCGACGTAGGCGGGGAACTTGCGGTTGAGGAAGTCGACGAAGATGCGGCCGGTGGGCGTGGGCTTCCAGTCGTTGGGGCCGATGGGGGTGGTGGGGTTGAGGATGATGACGTGCTGGCCGTCCTGGGCGGCGGCGATGGCCTGCTGCTCGGCAATGAACTTGGAGCGCTTGTAGTGGCCGACCATGTCGCTGAGGGAGACGGGGGTGTCCTCGTTGATGACGATGCCGTCGGTGCGGAAGCGCATGGTGGCGACCGAGGAGGTGTAGACGACGCGCGGGACGCCGGCCTCGCGGGCGAGGCGGAGCAGGTCGCGGGTGCCGTCGACGTTGGCGCGGTACATGGCGTCGGGATCGGGAATCCAGAGGCGGTAGTCGGCGGCGACGTGGACCACGGCGTCGCAGCCGGCAAGGGCGGAGGCGAACGACTCAGGGCGGGCAAGGTCGCCGACTTCAGTTTCGCCGGGAATGCCTTCAAGGTTTTTGAGGTTGCTGGATTTGCGCACCAGCATGCGGAGATCGGCGCCCTCGGCGGCGAGAGCGCGCGCTACATGGTGGCCTACAAAACCCGTCGCGCCTGTGAGAAAGATTTTCATGATGAGTAGGTCAGCAAGTTAATGGGTTCGCTGAGTTGGCGGGTTGGCTGAGTTAGCGAGTTAGAGAGTTATCCGATCAAACTCCGCGAACGCGCGCGAAGTGCGGCTCACACCGCTCGCCGATTATTCCAGCGCCTCGGGATGCAGGGCGATGTCCTTCTCGCCGGCGGCCTTCTTTTCGTTGTAGGCTTTGACCCAGTCTTCCCAGTGCTTGCCAGCGGCGCGATCCTTGCCGCTGAATTCGAGGCGAGCGATCTGGGCATAACTTACTTTGCGCTTTTCGGGGGCCGAGGGGGTGAAGTACTGCACATAGGAGTCGGCCAGCGTGGGGCCGGTCTGGCGGTTGAAGATAAAGGCTTCGATTTTTTCGCCGGACTTGAGAGTCATGGTGACATCGCCGCGATAGTCGAAGGCTTTTTCCAGAGCCTGGCGCAGGTCTTCGTCGCTGGCGAGGGTGGGAACCCATCCTTCCAGCTTTTCGTGCTCGGAGCCGGGGGCCAGTTCCAGGGCCTCGACCTGCTCCAGCGTGTATTTGAGGACTTCGGCGGTCATGCGTTGGTCTCCTCAAGGGTCTGCGCGGCATCCTCGATCTGGACGAGCGATGCGGGCGGCTGGGGCGGGGCCTGGTGGAGCAGCTTGAGCGCGTGCGGGTCGCGATAGGTGCTGAAGGTGCCGCGGATCATGCCCCAGAATCCCTGGAGCGACCCGAAGCCTTCAATCACCGCGGAAGGCTCGTAGCCGCAACTTACCATGCAGTTCGCGCATTTGGGATTGCCGGAAGCTACGCCGTATTCTTCCCAGTTAGTGGTTTCGAGTAACTCCTTGAAGCTATCGACATAGCCATCCTGGAGTAAGTAGCATGGTTTTTGCCAGCCGAAGATGTTATAGGCGGGCGAGCCCCAGGGGGTGCACTCGTATTTGCGGTCGCCCATGAGGAACTCAAGAAACAGGGGCGACATATTGAACTTCCACGTGGGCTTGCGATTGGAGAGGATGGCGCGGAAGAGCTTGCGCACGCGGGCGCGGCCAAGGAAACGGTTTTGATCCGGAGCCATTTCATAGCTGTACCCGGGCGAAAGCACGATGCCTTCGACGCCCATCTCCATGACGTCGTCGAAGAATGCGCGGACGTTGTTGGGGTCGGTGCCGTCGAAGAAGGTGGCATTGGTGGTGACGCGGAAGCCGCGCCGGACGGCCTCCTGGATGCCTTCGACGGCGAGGTCGTATCCGCCCTCGCGGCAGACGGAGAAGTCATGATGCTCGCGGTCGCCGTCGAGATGGACGGAGAAGGTGAGGTACTTGGACGGCGTGAACTCGGGCAGGCGGCGCTGGAGTTCGAGCGCGTTGGTGCAGAGGTAGATGTATTTTTTGCGCGCGATGAGGCCGTTGACGATCTCGACGATCTGGGGGTGGAGGAGGGGCTCGCCGCCAGGGATGGAGACCATGGGCGCGCCGCATTCCTCGACCGCGGCGAAGCATTCGGCGGGGGTGAGCTGCTTTTTGAGGATGTGGGGGGGATACTGCACCTTGCCGCAGCCGGCGCAGGCCAGGTTGCAGCGGAAGAGCGGCTCCAGCATGAGCACCAGCGGATAGCGGTTGTTGCCGGTCAGCTTCTTCTTGAGCACATAGGTGGCAACGGTCCACATCTGTGAGACTGGAACAGCCATATGGGGGTCATTCCTCCGGCGCGGCTAGTTAGGCGGCGCGCTCCATGGCCCGCCGGTAGCCGGTGAGGGCCAGCAGCGGGAAGTAGTTGCGATACATGTCATAGGACAGGTAAAAGACGCGGGGGAAGCCTGTTCCCGTGATGATGTTCTGGCGGGTGGGGCCGTCTCCCATGGATTCGTCCCAGCCGCCGTCCGGTTTCTGGCGGGTGAGCAGCCAGCGGATGCCCTTGGCGAGGGAGTCGGAGCGATCGTCGCCGGCGGCGAGCAGCCCGAGCAGCGCCCACGCGGTCTGCGAAGGGGTGCTGACTCCGACGCCGCGGGTGTTGGGGTCGTCGTAGCTGCCGCAGGACTCGCCCCATCCGCCGTCGGAGTTCTGCACCATGCGAATCCACTCGGCGGCCTGCTGCACCTGCGGTTCGTGCTGATCGAAGCCGATGGCCTCAAGCCCGCGCAGGACGAGGAATGTGCCGTAGATGTAGTTGACGCCCCAGCGGCCAAACCAGCTTCCGTCCGGCTCCTGCTCGGAGAGGATGAACTTGATGGCTTTTTCAACGCGCCTGTCGCCGCGGGTAAACCCGTAGCTGGCCAGCATCTCGAGAATTCTTGCGGTAATGTCTACCGTGGGTGGATCGAGCATGGCGTTGTGATCGGCAAAGGGGATGTACTGAAAGATCATCTTGGTGTTGTTCTTGTCGAAGCTGCCCCAGCCGCCGTTCTTGCACTGCATGGCAAACTCCCAGCCGATGGCGCGCTCGGCGACAGACATCTGATAGCGCTCGCGGGGATTGTCGACCTTGTTGAGGGCGAGCAGGACCTGCGCGGTGTCGTCGGTGTCGGGATAGAACTCGTTGTTGAACTCGAAGTACCAGCCACCCGGCTCGATGCGGGGCGCCTTGACGGCCCAGTCGCCTTTGTTGCGGACTTCCTTGGAGAGCAGCCAGTCGGCGGCCTTGATCATGCGCGAATCGTTGCGGGGAACGCCGGCCTCGCCGAGCGCAAAGACGACCTGCGCCGTGTCCCACACGGGCGAGACACAGGGCTGCATGCGGAAGGTGGGCTGGGGCATTTCAGGCGTCGCGTGCTGCTCGATGCCGAGCTTCTCGAACTCGTCGCGGGCGCGGATGACCTGGGGATCGTCCTCGGAGTAGCCGAGGCAGCGCAGGGCGATGATGGCGTTGAGCATGGCCGGATAAATGGCGCCGAGGCCGTCGCTCATCTCAAGGCGGGCGAGCATCCACTTTTCCGCTTTGCGCAGCGCCAGGGTGCGCAGGGGGCGGATGTGAACGGCTTCAGCGAGGTGCGTAATTCTGTCGAGGATGATGAAGAAGTTACGCCAGGAGAACATCGACTTGCGGTCCCTGCGCAGGCGGAGGATGGAGTTGATGCGGCCGCCGACATATAACTCATCGATTCCCTGCTCGGGGGGAATTTTCTTGAAGGGCTTTTTGGCGTAGATGATGGCGAGCGGGACGAGGATGGAGCGCGACCAGGCGGAGATTTCGTAGATGTTGAAGTAGAACCAGTTGGGAAAGAGGACGATTTCGGGAGGGATGGCGGGGACCGCGTCGTAGTCGTACTGGCCGAGGGCGCAGAGGTACATTTTGGTGAAGGTGTTGCACTCGACGACGCCGCCGTGGGCGAGGATCCACTCGCAGCATTTCACCAGGCGGGGGTCGGCGGCCTGCATGCCCATGAGCTTGGCGGAGAAATAGCATTTGACGGAGAGCGAGATGTTGCCCGGCCCGCCGGGGTAGATGCTCCAGCTTCCGTCTTCATTCTGGTAGCGCATCATCTCGGTGAAGGCGCGCTGCATGCGGCCGGGGTCGCCGGTTTCGAGCAGCGTGTGGAGAAAGATGTAGTCGGCCTCGAGCATGGAGTCGGCTTCGAGTTCGCCGCACCAGTAGCCCTCGGGATGCTGCTGGGAGAGGAGCAGCTCCTGCGCGCGCAGAACCGCCGATTCCACATCCGCCAGATCCGCATCCAGGCGGCCGAATCGGGGCGCCGCGGACACCGTCTTTCCCTGCTGTCGACTCATGCGATTAAAGATGCCTCAGTTTTGCTTCGAAAATACCTGAAAAAGATACCCGTAATGGATTGTTTTGATGCAGCATATGATTCAATTCCTGCGAATCCCGCAATCCAGAAAACGCCGGTGCGCACGAAGGCTCCGGCAGGCATTACCGGACGGCAACGGCTTCGGCGCCGTCGGCGCTGCCAATCGCCTGGATGATCTCCGGGGGCAGGCCGAAGCGCACATTTTCCGGCATGACTTCCACTTCTTCGACGCTCAAAAAGCCGCTTTGGCGCAGATAATTCACGACGTCTTCGACCAGCACCTCGGGGGCCGAGGCGCCGGCGGTGACGGCGACCGTGCTGACTCCCTCAAGCCAGGCGGGATCGATGGCCTGGGAGTTATCAATCAGGTACCCGACGGTGCCGAGGTTGCGCGAAACCTCGACCAGGCGGTTGGAGTTGGAGCTGTTGGTGGAACCGACGACCAGGACCAGGCCGGCATTGTGGGCCACGTTGCGCACCGCCACCTGACGATTCTCAGTGGCATAGCAGATGTCCTGGGAGTGAGGGCCGGCGATGTTGGGAAACTTGAGTTTGAGGGCGTGGATGATGTCGCGGGCCTCGTCGAGGCTGAGCGTTGTCTGGGTCAGATAGGCGACGTGGTCGGGGTCGGGGACCTGAAGCGCGGCGACTTCGGCGACGTTGGAGACGACCTGGGTGACGTCGGGGGCTTCGCCCAGGGTGCCTTCGATTTCGTCGTGGTCGCGGTGGCCGATGAGGACCAGCGAGTAACCCTGCCTGGCGAACTTGACGGCCTCGATGTGGACCTTGGTAACCAGGGGGCAGGTGGCGTCAATGACTTTGAGGTTGCGGCCCTTGCTGAGGTCGCGGACGGCAGGCGAAACGCCGTGGGCGCTGTAGATGACGCGCTGCCCGTCGGGCACCTCTTCGATGTCATGGACGAAGATCGCGCCCTTTTCCGCCAGCTCATTGACCACATAGCGGTTATGGACGATTTCGCGGCGGACGTAGATGGGCGCGCCGAAGGTTTCCAGAGCAATGTTGACGATGTCAATGGCGCGCACGACGCCGGCGCAAAAGCCGCGCGGCTTGAGCAACAACACCCGCTTCTGACTGGGGGAAGTCCCGGGCTGGCCAGCGTTCACGGTGGGATCAAATGCAGTTGTGGTCACCCAAACAGTATACCAACGGGTAGACCTTTTGCGGCGATTCACTTTGCCTGCGGGCGATTGTCGGCGGGGTTCAGGTCTTCAAACTGATCGATCAGCACATCGCCTTCCGGGAAGACGGCGCGAATCTGCAAGTCGCCGCCGATGGCGCGGACATAGCTGCGCAGGGTGCTGATGTACATGTCAGTGCGCCTCTCCACCTTGGAGACGGCCCCCTGCGAGACATGAAGGACCTGCGCCAATTGCGCCTGGGTCAGTTCTCTGGCGTCTCTCAGCCCTTCAAGCGGCATGGCCTTGAGGGCTTCAGTGACACGCTGCTCCACACGGGCGCGACGCTCGGGGTCCATCTTTGCGCGAAGTTCTTTGAAGTTGCGAGCCATTTTGTATTCCTCCATGGGGAAATGAGTGATGCATTGCGGCGTTCAACCGGCAATCTCCTTCAGGTGTCTTGCGTAGATTCTGTCAGCCACGGGCACGAATTCGTCATATCAGTTCGGCTTCCCGGTTTTGTCGCCCCCGATCAGCAGGATCGCGGTGCGCCGGGGATCGAAGGCAAAGAGAATGCGGTAAGGCCTTCCCTGGTGCTGGCAGCGCAACTCACGCATATTCGGAAACTGAGAGCCCCGGTTGACCGTATCGGCGTGAGGCCGCTTGAGATGAATTCCCTGCTCTTCCAGAAGGCGGACGGAAAAATCCACGCTTTCCTGCTCATCGGCGGTGAGCGAGTTCCACCATTGCTCGAATTCCTCGGTGAACTCGACCTCGTAGGCCATCGGTAAAATATTACCTCTAGGTTATATATTCCGTCAAGGTTATTATTGGGTTTGAGCGGCTGGAGGTCGGAGAATCCCAGGCCCCAAGAGCGAGACCTGGGGCAACCGGCCTGGGGCATACGACTACCGGCTTCGGTCAAATTTTGCCTGAGAAAAGACTGAGCCTCTTTCCCTCAATATGCTCTCTCATCAGCAATTCAAGGTTGTTCATTCCATCGTTGAATTTCTCCAGGCACTTCGGCCCGTTATCTCTATATTCGCGGCGCACTGCAGGATCGTGATGCTCGTGAAACAGACTATAAAAATTGCACTCCCTGATAGCCTCCTGTAATGTTGTCTCCGCACAGTCTGCAATAGCTTTCGGAATGAATAGCTTTTCTTCCAAGAAGTACTTGTGTGCTTCCGCTCGCGCATTCTCGTAACTGGAGCGCAGCTCAGCCTCAAATTTCTCGCGTTCGTCCTTATCGGCAGGAACGATTCGCAGGCCCAAGCTTGCCGTGTAATTGAACGCAGATGACAGAATTGCCATGTATTTCCAGAGTTGGCCAAGACGCGAAAACTCTTCAGTCATCCTGAGCTTGTGGGCGAGACTTAATGAGTCCAGTTCGACCTGATAGCGGTTAGTAGCTTTGTCGAGTTCACCCTTTGCGGTCTGAAGTATTTCAGCGTACTTATGTTTTTCCTTCTCTATAGCCCGGTCCGCCCACAGTTTTCCAAGGTAGTTTGACAAACCGAAGACAATCGCACCGCCGCCCCCGAGAGAAACAATAACGGCCGTTACGAGTTGAAACGCAAAAGTCCAATTCATGAGGTTGTTCTCCCCTCAAGGTCTATCTTCATGTTCTCGAAAAGCTTTTCCTGGGTAATGTGCTCATCGGCTGCTGGCGATCATCTGGGCGGCGTGCTGGAGGCTGGTTTCGGTGACTTTGGCGCCGGAGACCATTCTGGCGACTTCGTGGGTGCGGGCGCGGTCGTCGAGGACGCGGATCTGGGTCTTGGTGCGGCCGTCGGCCTCGCGCTTTTCGACGACGAGGTGCTGGGAGGCGAAGGCGGCGATCTGGGGCAGGTGGGTGACGCAGAGGACCTGCTGGCCGCGGCTGAGGGATTTGAGTTTCTGGCCGACGGCCTCGGCGGCGCGGCCACCGATGCCGATGTCGATCTCGTCGAAGACCAGGGTGCGGGGCGTGGGGGCCTTCTTTTTGGGTTTGGCGGCGCTCTCTTCGACGCTGACTTTGAGGGCCAGCATGACGCGGGACATCTCGCCGCCGGAGGCGATCTCGTGGAGGGGCTTGAGGGGCTCGCCGGGGTTGGTGGCGATGCGGCACTCGACCTGGTCCCAGCCGTGAGCAGTCCAGTGGGCGGTCTCCGGGGAGAATCCCTCAGGGGCTGAAGCCCCCGCTTTTTTTGCGGCGTTTGCGGCACGACTGAGGTCGTGCCCTTTCAAAGCGCCCGGCTCTTCGGGGGAATGGACGGCGATTTCGAACTTCACTTTCATGGCGAGGGAGTTGATCTGAGCTTCGGCGAGGCGGGCCAGCTTGGCGGCGGCGGCGTTGCGCTCAGCGGTGAGGGCGCCGGCGGCTGCCTGATACGTCTTTGCGGCTTCATCGAGGTCGGCGCGAAGTGCCTTCAGGATTTCGTCGCGGTCTTCAACTTCTGCGAGCTTGCGGGCGACGTCTTCACCGAAAATAATGACCTCGGCGACGGTCTTTCCGTATTTGCGCTTGAGGCGGTCGAGGAGGGCGAGGCGGTCTTCGATTTCGGCGAGGCGCTCGGGGGAGGCGTGGATGCCTTCGGCGTAGTCGCGGAGGGTGGCGCCGATGTCGCCGACGGTGGCGCGGACGGATTGAAGCTGGAGAACGGAATCGGTGAAGCGGCCGTCGTAGCGGGCCAGCTCCTCGACGTTGCGCTGGGCGGCGCGGAGAGCGACCTCGGCCGACGCGGCGCCCTCGTAGAGCTGCTCGAATGCGCCGATGGCGGCGGCGTAAAGCTTTTCGGCGTTGGCGAGGACACGTTTTTCGGTTTCGAGGGCCTCGTCTTCGCCGGGCTGGAGGTGTGCGGCTTCAATCTCCTTGCGCTGGTAGCTCCAGAGGTCGACCATGCGGAGGCGGTCCTGCTCGCCCTGGAGGAGGTCGTCGAGTTTGGCGGCGGCCTGGCGCCAGCGGGCGTGGGCGTCTGAGACTGAATCCGTGGAGAGGCCGGCGAAGCGGTCGAGGAGGATGCGCTGCTGGGCCTGGTCAAAGCTGGAGTGGGTCTCGGTCTGGGCGTGGACGAGGGCCAGTTCGGGGGCGAGCTGGCGGAGGACGGCGACGGTGGCCGGCTGGTTGTTGACGAAGACGCGGCCCTTGCCGGTGGAGAGGATTTCGCGGCGCAGGATGATGTCCGTGCCTTCGGAGTCGATGCCGTTCTCTTCGAGGACGGCTTCAGCTCCGGGGGTGGACTCAAAGACGCAGGCGACGACGGCCTTGTCGGCGCCGTGGCGGACGACATCGGCGGAGGATTTGCCGCCCATCAGCAGGGCCAACGCGTCGACGAGGATGGACTTGCCCGCGCCGGTTTCGCCGGTGAGCAGGTTGAGGCCGGGGCCGAAGACAGCGATGGCGTGATCGATGACGGCGTAGTTTTCAGCGCGCAGTTCAACGAGCATGATGGAGCGAACCTCTGGAATCTGTTCAAGCAGCGGGACACGTGCAGGTCAAGGCTTTACAGGCCGCGGGAAGAACGTTGATGCGGTGATTTTAATTGCTTTGAGAGGGCGCGGGTTTAGCCCCTGCGGGAATTTACTTTCAACCATGTACCTTCCCTCAGCGGCTAAAGCCGCATCCGTATTGTGTCCCCCTACGGCACGGCTAAAGCCGTGCCCCTTCAAAGCAAGCCGTATTCCGCAGCCTGTTGAGCTCTGACAATCCGAGCGCAGCATAGCATGAACGGGGCGGTGGCGGGGTTTGGCGGCGCGGGCGGACGGCGGGGCGGGGGACCATATCGATAACTTGGAAGGGCGTATCGCGTCTGATACGGTGAATACTGAGGTGAACACCGATTCTTATCGCTGCCTTCGTCTTCGCATTGCAGGTTGACAGCGGCGCCGCACCGGGCGGGGCATCGCTGATTCAGGGCCCCAGCGCGCTGATGGACTTGCTGGGCAACATCGGCCCGATTGCCATTGCGGTGCTGGCGCTGCTGCTGTTTGCCAGTCTCTACTCGTGGACTGTGATTCTGGGCAAGATCTCCATCTTTGGCAGGGCGACGAGCGAGAGCCGGGAGTTTATCCGCGCCTTTCGCAAGGCGACGCGGCTGCAGGAGATTTCGGCCATGGCGGATCGCTACAAGTCGAGCCCGCTGGCGCAGGTTTTTGTGGAAGTGTACGAGACCTACAAACGGCAGACGGGCGGGTCGGGGCCGCCGCGGAATCTGACCCCGCTGGAGCGCTCGGCGCAGACCGCGGCGAGCGAGTCGATCACCGGGCTGGAGCGGCGCATGACGTGGCTGGCGACGATCGCCTCGACCAGCCCGTTTGTGGGGCTGTTCGGCACAGTGATGGGCGTCGTGGACGCTTTCCACGGGCTGGGCACGGCGGGGGCGGCGACGCTGCGCGCGGTTGCCCCGGGCATGGCGGAGGCGCTGATCACGACCGCGGCGGGGCTGTTTGTGGCGGTGCCGGCGGTGGTGGCCTACAACCAGTTCACGGCGCGCATCCGGGTGTTTGCTTCGGCCACGGACGATTTCTGCCGCGAGTTGCTGAACGCGCTGGAGGAGATTCCCGTGCGGGCTCCGGTTCCGCCGCGCGGCGCGACGCCGGAAGCGGCACAAGAGGTTGAGCGTGGCCTTTACAAGTAGCAGCGGGCAGACCCGCTCGTCGCTGGCGGACATCAACATCACGCCGCTGGTGGACGTGGTGCTGGTGTTGCTGGTGATCTTCATGATTACCGCGCCGGTGCTGCAGTCGGGGATTGAAGTGGCGGTGCCGAAGACACGCACGGTGAAAGAGATTACGGTGCAGCGGACGGTGGTGACGATCGACCGCGACCAGCAGGTTTTTCTGGGAGACAAGCCGGTGAACCTGCGCGATCTTCCTCGAATGCTGCGGCCGCCGGGCGGCGACGCGTCAAAGCAGGTGATTTATCTGCGCGCCGATGAGCGGGTTCCGTTTGGCGCGTTTGCGACGCTGATGGACGCGGTGAAGCAGGCCGGCATCACCAACATTTCCATTGTGACCCAGCCTCTGAACACCAAGGGGCGGGCGGGAAATGGGGATTAGCGCCGGCGCGCAGACGGCTGCAAGGGAAACCCGGGCAAAGCCATGAGCGGTGTGCTGGAAGGCAGCGAGCAACTGGAGCAGGAACTGACGCCGGAGCCGGTGATGGCGCCGGCGATGGGCGCGGTTGCGCTGCATCTGGCGTTGGGCGCGGCGCTGGTGGTGTATGGCATTCTGGGCGGCTTGTTTCATCACAGTTTCTGGGGCAATCCGGGAGTGGGCGGGGCGATTCAGGTGAACCTGGTGAGCGGCGCGATTCCGCTGCCCTCGCCTGAGCCGCCCAACAAGAATGTGCTGGCCACGGAGACGCCCAGCCAGGCTCCCGCGCCGCCGGAACCGAAGACCAGGCAGGCGGTGGATGAAAGCGCGATTCCGATTGCGGGCCGGCAGAAGAAGCCGCAGCGCGAGACAACGCCGCGCACGCCTCCGCGCCAGCCGCAGCCGGTGGAGAACAACCGTGCCTACTACGGCGAGCAGTCGGGATCGTCGATGCCGCGCGCGACGCAGGCGCAGAACGCCGCGAATGGACCGACCTCGGTCACCAACGGCGATTTTGGAAGCCGGTTCGGCTGGTATGTGGACGGCATCAATCGCAAGATGATTGCCAACTGGTACAAGGCGATGGTGGACCAGAGCACGCCGCGGGGCGCGAAGGCGTATATCTTCTTCAAGATTTACCGCGACGGGTCGGTGGGCGATGTGCGTCTGGACCGCTCGAGCGGAAGCGCTTCGCTGGACAATTCGTGCCTGCGCGCGGCGCAGAGGGTGGACACATTCGGCGCGCTTCCGTCGGGATATGGCGACAGCACGTTGCTGATTTCCTACTATTGTGAGTACTAGATGGCACGCGTAGCGTCAAAGTATGATGAGTGTGACCGGGCGATCCGCGCCCGCATGGCTGACCGCGCCTGCATGGCTGACCGCGGATGCAAGGCGGAGAGGCTGGTTCTCCGCAACGTTGTCCGCGCCCCCGCAAGACCCCACCGAGGAAGGATTGCGCACTGCATGAAATTTCGTTCCCGGTTTTCAATTTTCGCAGTACTGATTCTGGTCACGCTGGTTTGCCTTCCGATGCGGGCGCAGGACTGGGTCCGCACCGGGTCCAATCTTGGCCAGGCCAAGATCCGCATTGCCGCCGCGGATTTCAAGCCCGTGAGCGCCGACCCGCAGACCCCGTCGCTGAAGGCGATCTTTGACGCCACGCTGTACAACGACCTGGGCAACGCGGGCATCTTCGACCTGGTGTCGAAGAGTTTTTCGCCGCCGGTGCAGCCCGGCTCGCCGCAGGAGATGAACCTGGCGCAGTGGTCGGCGGCGCCGGCCAGCGCACTGATGGTGGCGTTTGGCGCGCTCTCGGTGACCAACGGGCGGCTGGTGGTGTATGGGTGGCTGTATGACACCAGCAACCCGGCCAATCCGCAGGTGCTGGGCAAGCAATACAACGAGGCGGCCAGCGAGGACATGGCGCGCACGATTGCCCATCGTTTTGCCGATGCGATCATCGAGCGGCTGGGCGGAGGGATCAACGGCATTGCCGAAACCAAGATCTACTTTGTCAGCTCGCGCAGCGGGGCAAAAGAGATCTGGGCGATGGATTACGACGGGCAGAATCAACACCAGATCACGCACCTGGGCAACGATGCGCTCTCTCCGCGGGTTTCGCCGGACAACACGCGGATCGCCTTTGCCTCGCTTGGCCGCGAAGGCTGGTCGATCCGGATGTATTCGCTGGAGCTCAATCGCCTGGTGAGTTTTGCGGCGGGCACGGTGGGCGGCGCCAACCAGTCGCCGGCGTGGTCGGGCGACGGGAGCAGGATTGCGTTTTCTTCTTCGCGCTCGGGCGATCCGGAGATCTGGATTGCGGACGCGAGCGGCGCGAACCCGCACCGGGTGACGTATTTCCGCGGGCCCGACGTGGCGCCGGCCTGGAACCCGCGCACCAACGCGCAGATTGCCTGGGTGAGCGGACGGACGGGCTTGCCGCAGATTTACATCATGGATCAGGACGGCTCGAACGTGCGGCGCATGACCGACGGCGGCTATGCCGTCTCGCCTTCCTGGTCGTCGAGCGGGCAGTTTCTCACCTTCAGCTGGAATCGCAAATACGGACCGGGCGCGCCGGGCGGGCAGGACATCTATGT
This sequence comes from uncultured Acidobacteriaceae bacterium, assembly GCA_963716385.1. GTDB lineage: Bacteria > Acidobacteriota > Terriglobia > Terriglobales > Acidobacteriaceae > Telmatobacter. The sequence goes on along the minus strand of OY970305.1, from coordinate 2,042,824 downwards.
GATGGACATCGCCAGCCTGCGCTGGTCGCAACTGACGCACGACGCCGGCACCAACGACTATCCTTCGTGGGCTCCGGACGGACGGCACATTGTCTTCGACCGCCAGATGGGCTCGCATCGCGAGATATGGACGATGCTGGCCGACGGCACCGAGCAGCACCAACTGACGCACTCGGGCAATAACCAGATGCCGAACTGGAGTTGGAAGTGATCCCCGGAAGTACGCAGGATGCTCCCTCCCGAACGCGCGGCGGGAAGCATCCCGGTTTGTGGTCTTATTCTTCTACCCGTTTTTGTGGTTGCCAGAGTCTCTCGCGCGATCGGATTGCGGGGGAGAACACAGTTCAGCGTGCCGGCCTCGCATTTGCCATCCTGTCTGGATGCGGAACCGGCCTCAACCCCAACACATTCCTGCACGATCAAAGCCATATCCGGAAGGGACAGGCCGGCGCAAACCTGAAAATTGGTGCGCGGCGGATGGCCTCAGGCATAAAATGGTGATCTCGCGGGAAATTCGCCTTTGAACCCTCGGAAGGAGTTACGCATTGAATCGACGCAATCGAATTCTGGTTCCTGCAGTCCTGCTTGTCGCCCTGGTAGCCGTAGCAGGCTGCAAAAAGAAGCAGCCGCCGCCGCCCGCTGAAACGGCCCCGCCGGTGACTGCGCCCGCGCCCACCGCAGAGATCACGGCCTCGCCGTCGTCCATCTCAGCAGGCGACCAGGTGGTGCTGACCTGGCGCACGACAGATGCCACGAGCGTTTCCATTGACGGCATCGGGGATGTGCCCACCTCCGGTGTGAAGTCGGTCACGCCTTCTGAATCGACCACCTATCACCTGGTGGCGCGCGGCGCAGGCGGCACGGCCGACGCGACCGCCCACGTGATGGTGAATGCGCCGCCGGCCGTTGCCGTGCCGTCGAACACGATGTCGGCCGAAGAGGAGTTCAAGGCCAACGTGCAGGACATCTTCTACGACTACGACAACTACGACATTCGCGCCGATGCGCAGGCCACGCTTTCGCACGATGCGTCGTACCTGGCGAGCCATCCGAACATCAAGATCCTGATCGGCGGCTACTGCGACGAGCGCGGCTCGGACGAGTACAACCTGGCGCTGGGGCAGAACCGCGCCGACGCTGCCAAGAATGCGCTGGTGACGGCGGGAGTTGCAGCCGACCGCATCCGTGTGGTGAGCTACGGCAAGGAAAAGCCGTTCTGCACGGAGTCGACCGAGTCTTGCTGGCAGTTGAACCGGCGCGCCGGCTTCTCAATGGACCAGTAGGCCGCGGGAGCGGCGGAACTTCAACATCAATCGCGGCAGCCAGTCTGGATGCAGACGGGCTGCCGCGCATTTTCATATGACGGGTGAAAGATGCAGATCGGACGCACACATCGCAATCGTTTCTTCGCAACAGCGATTCTGGCGGTACTTGTCGCCGCCATGCCGCTGCGCGCGCACGCAGTGTCGAAGGAGATCATCCAGCTGCAAACCCAGGTGCAGCAACTGCTGGACATGGTGCAGCGGCTGCAGTCCACGCTGGATACGCGCTTCGCGGTGCTGCAGAATCTGGCCCAGCAGACGGCCGATCAAGCCGTGCAGATGAACGCGACGGTGAACACTCTGCAACAAAAGATGAACGCGGAGAATGAAGCGATCAGCGGCAAGCTGGACACCAACTCGGGCCAGATCCAGTCGCTGAACGACTCGGTGGACGAGCTGAAGACGCGCATCGCCAAGCTGGACAAGTCGATCCAGGATCTGCAGAGCCAACTGCAGAACATTCAGACGCCGCCGGCGGGCGGGATGCCCGCGGGTGGGGCGCAGGCTGCGCCGGGCGGCGGGACGGCCGGAATGGCGGGACCGGGAATGGCAGGACCGGGAATGGCAGGACCGGGAATGACGGGTGCGCCGGCGGCCAGCCAGACGCCGCCGCTGCAACAGACATTTCAGGCCGCGATGAGCGACTACACCGCCGCGAAGTACCCGCTGGCCGCGGGTGAATTTCAGGATGTGATTCACTACTATCCGCTGGACGACATGGCGGGCAGCGCGCAGTTTTATCTGGGCGAGATCGCCTACCGGCAGGGGCGGTTCGACGATGCGGTGAAGGACTACAACGCGGTGCTGGAGGGATTCAGCGGCAATGCCAAGGCTCCGTCGGCGCAATGGCACAAGGCGCTGGCCCTGCTGAAGCTGAACAGGCGCGAGGCGGGGATTCACGAACTGCGCTCGCTGCTGCAGCGCTATCCGCGGACGCCGGAGGCGGCCCAGGCGCGCGCCCGGCTGAGCGCGATGGGAGTGCTAAACATTGCGCGCTGAGACAGCGCAAAGGCAGGCACAGAAAAGCCCCGCGATCGCGGGGCTTTTCTGTTGGGTGCAGGCTTGAAGCGCCTTCCGTTATTGCAGGTTGGCCATGAGGGCATCAAGGGCTGACTTGGGCGGCCGGGTGAGCGACTCGGGCAGCGTGGCCAGCGGCTCGTCCACGATGTCCAGCAGATCGATGAAGGTGGGCTTCTCGGTGTTGATGTAGAAGACGCCGGTGAGGACCTCGTCGTTCTGGGCCGACTCCATCAAGGTGCGCACGGCGCTGGCCTTGTCGGTGGGGTCGTAGTCCTCGTGCAGTTTGCGCAGGCGCAGGTTGGAGCCGTCGTGCATCTGCACGTCGTAGACCTGGCCGGAATCGTAATCGACATCGATTTCGTCAAAGCTGTCCACGAAGCCGATTTCGTTGATGGGCTCGTCGTTCTCCTGCATGAACTTGTAGCTCTTGGTGGAACCCTCGTGGTCGTTGAAGGTGACGCAGGGGCTAATGACGTCGATCATGACCGTGCCGTTGTGGGCGATGGCGGCCTTGAGCATGGCGAGCAGCTGTTTTTTGTCGCCGGAGAAGGAGCGGCCGACGAAAGTTGCGCCGAGCTGAATGGCCATGGCGCAGGTGTCGATGGCGGGAAGATCGTTGACCACGCCGGTCTTGAGTTTGGAGCCGATGTCGGCGGTGGCGGAGAACTGGCCCTTGGTGAGGCCGTACACGCCGTTGTCCTCGATGATGTAAATCATGGGCAGGTTGCGGCGCATCATGTGCACGAACTGGCCGATGCCGATGGAGGCCGTGTCGCCGTCGCCGGAGACGCCGATGGTGGTCATGGTGTGGTTGGCGAGGATGGCGCCGGTGGAGACCGAGGGCATGCGCCCGTGGACGCTGTTGAAGCTGTGCGAGCGGCTCATGAAGTAGGCCGGGCTCTTGGAGGAGCAGCCGATGCCGCTCATCTTCATGACGCGCTCGGGCTCGACACCCATCTCGAACATGGCGTCGATGATGCGCTCGGAGATGGCGTTGTGGCCGCAGCCGGCGCAGAGCGTCGACTTGCCGCCGCGATATTCAATCACCGGAAGGCCGATGCGGTTGACCTTGGGGCCTGGGGTTGCGGTTGCGGATGCCATTTACAAGCCCTCCTTGGTTGCAAACTCTTCAGTGATGGTGAGGGCGTCAATGGGCAGCCCGTTGTAGTGGAGAATGCTGCGCAGCTTTACGGCCTGGTCGGCGGGAAGATCGAGCTTGAGCAGGCTGGCCAGTTGCGCGTCGCGGTCCTGCTCGACCACGTAGACGCGCTCATGCGAGGCCACGAAGTCGTGAATCTCGTGGGCGAAGGGATAGGCGCGGATGCGCAGGTAATCCACGTCGAGACCGTGCGCGTTCTTGATCTGGTCGAGGCTTTCGCGCAAGGCGAAGTCGGTGGTTCCGTAGGCGATGAATCCGACCTTCGAGCTTCCATCCTTGACCACGACCGGGGCGGGCACGAGCTTGCGCGCATTCTCGAACTTACGTGACAGGCGGTCCATGATGGCCTGATATTCATCCGGCTTCTCGGTGTAGCCGGCCGCGTCGTTGTGACCGGAGCCGCGGGTGAAGTAAGCGGCCTTGGGATGGCGCGTTCCGGGCAGGGTGCGCCAGCCGATGGCGTCGCCGTCCACGTCGCGGTAGCGCGCGAAGCCGCCCAGCCGCTCAAGATCCGCGGCGGTGAGCACCTTGCCGCGATCGAGCGGCTTTTCAGGATAATCAAACGGCTCCGACATCCAGTTGTTCATGCCCAGGTCGAGATCGGTGAGCACGAAGACGGGCGTTTGCAGGCGCTCGGCGAGGTTGAAGGCCTCGCAGCCCAGCTCGAAGCACTCCTTGACGGAACCGGGCATCAGCACGATGTGCTTGGTGTCGCCGTGGGAGAGGAACGCGGTGGAGAGCAGGTCGGCCTGCGAGGTGCGCGTGGGCATGCCGGTGGACGGCCCGGAGCGCTGCACGTCGAAGATGACGCCGGGAATCTCGGCGAAGTAGCCGAGGCCGGAGAACTCGGCCATCAGCGAGATGCCGGGCCCGGAGGTGGCGGTCATGGAGCGCGCGCCGGCCCAGCCCGCGCCCAGCACCATGCCGATGGCGGCCAGTTCATCCTCCGACTGCACGACCGCATAGGTGGCCTTGCCGTCGGGGGTGACGCGGAATTTTTTGAGCAGGTCCGTGGTGGCCTCGACCACCGAAGTGGAGGGCGTGATGGGATACCAGGCGACCACCGTGACCCCGGCAAAGACGGCGCCCATGCCGCAGGCCGCGTTGCCGTCGATGATGATCTTGCCCGCGGTCTGGTTCATGCGCTCGATGAGGTAGGGGTCGTGCTTGACGAGCTTTTCCTGCGCGTACTCGAAGCCTGCCTTGACGGCGCCGAAGTTGAGGTCGAAGACCTTCTGCTTATTGGCGAACTGCCTGCGCAGGCCGTGCTCCACGACGCTGAGGTCAATGGACAGCAGCTGGGCGACGACGCCCACGTAGACCATGTTCCTGACCAGCTTGCGCAGCTTGGCTTCAGGACAGACGGCGGCGGTGATCTTGTCAAACGGAACCGGGTAGCAGGCTACGTCGTCGCGATATTGCTTGAGATTGAGATTCTCTTCGTAGATCGCGGCGCCGCCGGCATCCAGTTCCAGGATGTCCTGCTTTGCGGTTTCGGGGTTCAGCGCCACGAGGATTTGCGAGCCGCGCTTGCGGGCCACGTAACCATCCTTGCTGGCGCGGATGGTGAACCAGGTGGGCAGTCCGGCGATGTTCGAGGGAAAGAGGTTTTTCCCGCTGACGGGAACTCCCATTCCGAAGATGCTCTTCAGCAGAACGCTATTGGCGGATTGCGAGCCGGACCCGTTCACCGTTGCTACGATAATGCTGAAATCGTTAGTCACGCGCTTTTGCGCGTTCAATGCGCCCTGTTCTTGACCCAGGGCAAGGTCTCCAGTCGCCATTTGGCGGGATTCCCTTCAGGTAAATTCTGGAAAAAACCAGTCTTTCACTCACTTGTGATTATAGTCACCCGCACGAGGCAATGTCCCGCCGGCACACACGCAGCCTCCCCTTTCAGTACCGAGTCACGCAACAGGCGCGGATCGGTTCGCAATTGGGACGGGGTGGAAGGGGCTGGGGCGAAGGGCCGGATGCGGGGCCGGGCAGGCCCCCAATCAGTGCGCTGTAAGGTCAATGGTTTCAACCCGCGAGCAACAGGCTGGCGGAATCCCTGCGCCAGCGCCGCAGCAGCGTGGCGGCGATGACGACCAGGGCGAGGGTGAGGCCGATCCACAGTCCGTAGATGCCCCAGTGGAGGAGGAAACACAGGGTGAACCCCAGCGGCAACCCCAGCACCCAATAGCCGACCAGATTGGCGAACATGGGGACGCGCGTTTCGCCCAGTCCGCGCAGGGCGCCGGTGGAGACGGTCTGGATGCCGTCGAAGATTTGAAAGGCGGCCGCGACCCCCAGCAGGCTGGGGCCGACGGCGAGCACGCGCGGGTCGCGCGTGTACAGCGCGATGAGCGGCACAGGGGCGACCAGAAATACGACAGCAGCCGTCAGCATGAAGGATGTGCCGAGGGCGAGCGCGAGCCAGCCGGCGCGGCGGGCGCGTGCGGGGTCGCCGGCGCCGACGGCGTGTCCCACGCTGACGGCGGCGGCGGCGGAGACGCCGAGCGGCACCATATAGGTGAGGCTGGCGTAGTTGAGCGCGATGGTGTGCGTGGCCAGGGCGACGGGGGTGAGCCAGCCGGCGGAAAACGTGGCGAGGTTCCAGGCGCCGACCTCAAGCACGATTTGGCCGGCGGCAGGGGCGCCGATGCGGGTGAGTTGGCGCAGGCGCGCGAGTTGCGGCCCGGCCCAGTGGCGGAAGAGCGGATGGCCGCGCTTGCGCTCATAGCGCCATGCAAAGGCCAGCAGCGCCACAGCCATGCCGATGCGGGCGATGCAGGTGGAGAGCGCGGAGCCGTTGACGCCGAGGGCGGGAAAGCCCCAGTGGCCGTAAATGAGCACCCAGTTGGCTCCCCAGTTGAGCAGGTTGGCGAGCACGTAGGTGACGGTGATGACGCGGACCTGGCCCACGCCCTGGAGATAGCGCCGGGTGCCGCCGTAGAGCAGCAGGGGGAGCGTGCCCCAGTTGAGGATGCGTAAATAACCGGCGGCGGGCACGGCCACGGCGGGCGTGATGCCAAAGCGCGCGAAGGCGAAGCTGGCCGCGAAGACCAGCAGCATGAGCGGCAGGGTGAGGATGCAGGCCAGATAGACGCCCTGAGCCAGCCAGCGATGGCATTCGTCGTGGTCCTTGCGGCCGTAGGCCTGGGCGACGAGCGTGTCGAGGCCGAGCAGCAGGCCGATGCCGAACAGCGAGGGAGTGTAATAGACGGCGTTGCCGAGGGCGACGGCGCCGATCGAGACCGGGCCCAGCTTGCCCACCATGATGGTGTCCACAACGCCCTGGGCCATCCAGCCGAGTTCGCTGAGGACCACGGGAACGGCGAGCGTGATCATGGCGCGCAGTTCCGGCTTCCATTTGGGCTGGGGGTGAGGCATCTTCCTAATCTACATGGACTCGGGACCGGGCTTGCGCGTGCGGGAGGATTGCAGGAAAATGGCGGCCGGTGAGCCGCCATTCTCTTCATCCTTTTTGGCTTTCAGATTGAGCCAAATCTTCTAGTCGTTTTCGAATTCCCTATCCACGACCGACGGGCGCAGTTCCACTTTCTTGGTCGTGATGGAGAGTTTGGCCGGGGTGAGCTCAGGGCCGTCCCAGCCTTCCTTGACGGCTTCAATGCGAATCTCGCCGGGGCGGCGGGTGGATTGCAGAATGATCTGCGCGAGGCCGTTGAAGAGCGAGCGCTTGGGCTCCTTGTCGCTCTCCTGGCAGTTGGGATCGCCGTTGCCGACGCCGATCAGCACGCCTTCGCCGGAGACGTGGAAGCCGATGAGATTGCCGGCGGTGGGGACGGAGCGGCCCTGCTTGTCGAGAGCCTCGACGGTGAGTACGGCGATGTCTTCGCCGTCGGCGTTGATCTCGGTGCGGTCGGCGGTGAGGCGGATGGCGACGGCGGGGCCGGTGGTCTCGCGCTTCTCAGTGAGCACGACTTTGCCATCTTTGCTGCCGCGCGCTTCAATCGCGCCGGGCTCGTACTTGACCTTCCACTCGACGTGGCCGAGGCGCGGCACCTTCTGGCTGCCGAGGCTTGCGCCGTTGACGAAGAGTTCGACTTCGTCGAGGTTGGAGTAGACCCAGACAGGGATTTCGTCGCCTTCCCTGCCCTCGAAGTTCCAGTGGGGGAAGACGTGCAGCGAAGGCTCCTTGCCCCACCAGGCTTTGTAATAGAAGAACGTATCCTTGGGGAACCCGCACATGTCGACGATGCCGAACTGCGAGTTGATGGAGGGCCAGCCGTAGGGGGTAGGCTCGCCGCGATAGTCGAAGCCGGTCCAGGCAAAGCCGCCGGCCTCCCAGTCGCGCGTGCCGTAGAAGGTCCACCACTCCTCGGCGGTCTCGCCCCAGGGGACGACGGAGTTGTACGCGTTGACGGTGTTGCGCAGCGGGTCAGTGGAGTAGACGCCGCGCGTGGAGATGGCGCTGGAAGTCTCCGAGCCGAAGAGCGCGCGGTCGGGATGCAGCTTGTGAAACTCCTCGGGGCGCTTGAGGTCGTAGTTGAAGCCGAGGATGTCGAGCGCGTCGGAGACGCCCTGCTTGTTGTCGCCGTTGACCGCGGCGGAGACGACGCGGGTGGGGTCGAGTTCGTGGCAGCGGCGCACCATGGTGGCGCCGACTTTTTCGCCCTGCTCGGCCATGTCGCTCTGCATGTGCCATTCTTCGTTGCCGATGGACCAGATGATGATGGAGGGCGAGTTGCGATAGCGCTTGACCATCGCCTCGAGCTGCGCCAGGCCCTCGGGGCTGGAACTCATCTGGCGCGTCTCGCACATCATCATCATGCCCATGCGGTCGCAGGCTTCAACCCACTCGGGGGTGGGCATGTTGTGCGAGGTGCGCACGGCGTTGCAGCCCATTTCGCGCAGTACAGCGGCGCGGAACCACTGCAGGCGGTCGGGCACCGCCGCGCCCACGCCGGCGTGGTCCTGGTGGTTGCAGGTGCCCTGGATTTTGAGGGACTTTCCGTTGAGGAAGAAGCCCTTGTCGGCGGTGAACTTTGCGGTGCGGATGCCAAACTGTACGCGCTCGGCGTCGCGCGCCTTGGCGGCGGACTCGACGGTGACGATGGCCGAGTAAAGATTGGGCTCGTCGACCGACCAGAGTTTTGGATTGGTGAGCCGCGCGGTCGCCGTGAACTCCGCCGAGCCGTCGACGGCGATGGATTGAGCGGGCGCCTCGGCCGTGGCGACGATCTTGCCGGCTGCGTCAAAGATCTGCCATGTGACTTTGGCGCTCTCGGTTTCCTTGCCTTCGTTCTGGACAATTGTGGCGAGCGAGAGCGCGGCGGAGTTGCCGTTGACCGCGGAGCGCACGGTGCTCTCCCACTTGCCCAGGTGCAGCGCGTCGGTTTTGGTGAGCCAGGCGTGGCGGTAGATGCCAGCGCCCTCGTAGAACCAGCCGTCACCGAAGCTGGAGTCCACGCGCGCGACGATGTAGTTCTTGGCGCCGTAGGCGAGAAAGTCGGTCAGGTCGAAACGGAAGGGCGCGTAGCCGTTGTCGTTGCGGCCAATGAAGCAGCCGTTCACGAAGACGAGAACATCGCGGAAGGCGCCGTCGAACTCGACCCAGACGCGGCGGCCCTGATCGCTTGCGGGCACATCGAATTCGCGTCGATACCAGCCGACGCTGGTGTCGGGGTAGCGGCGGCCAAGGGGCTTGTAGCCGTGCGACATTTGCACGTCGTCATGCACGAAGGGCAGCTCGACGGCCCAGTCGTGGGGCAGATTCAGGGTGCGCCACTTGGAGTCGTCGAATTTGTCCTTGGCAAAATCAAAATCACCGGTCTTGGCAAAGTCGCTCTGGCTGAAACCGAAGTTGAGATCCTTGGCCGGATCTTCGCCGTTGCCGAAGAAGAACTTCCATCCGAAGTCGAAGAGCAGGTGATCGCGCGGGGCAACCGCGGCCAGGGCCTCTGCCGAAGCGGCTCCTGGATAGCCGGCCATCAGCGCGGCGGTGCGCGCCCAGGCGGAGCGGGCGACGAGTGAAGAAGCGGAGAGTGCCAATCCGGAGCAGAGCAGGTCACGACGAGAGATGCCAGGCATGAGGGTCCTCTTTCAGTGGAGTGTCGCCGCAGGCGGCGCAGAGGGTCGATCGGCGAACAATGCGGAACTATAAACCACGCGGCGGCGCGAAGTAAACGATTTCATTCGTGCGCCGTCTTTCTGCGAGGCAACCCCGACCGCATGGGCCCCCCCCGGACCGTGCGCGTCACCCTATGGTAGATTCAATTAGACAGTCCACCCCTGCGGAGAGATGGCCGAGTGGCTGAAGGCGCACGCTTGGAAAGCGTGTTTAGGGGCAACTCTAACGTGGGTTCGAATCCCACTCTCTCCGCCATAAGAAAATAACGGACTTACGCAGAAAATGCGAAATATTGGGGCAATATGGGGTGATAGTAGTAGGGTGGAGCGGTGGGGCTCAACTTCTATCGCTGTCACAGACGTGCCTGCAAAGCCAGGCATCCGCGCAATCATTGCTCGGGCGAATTCGACGAACGCAAGAAGGGCTGGAAGCGCTGTGACTTTCCGATCTTCGCTTCAGGAACCCTAAACGGAGAGTTTGGTCGCAAATCAACCGACGTCTAGGATTGGGACGAAGCCAAGAAGATTGCCAGCCAGTGGGAGTCCCAAGCATCTGGCACAGACCTCCCTGCACCGGTTCCGGCACCACCTCCGAACCCGGTGCCCGCAACCGCCCCAGCAGTCAAAATCATCAGCGAATCAATTTCGAAATATCTGCCGGACCTCAAAGGCGATTCGGCCGATTCGACCACACGCATGTACGGTCAACCGCGGCCGCCCCTGGCACGATACGCGGGCGGTGCTGAACGGCGTGCTCTGGATTCTCGGCAGCGGCGCACAGTGGGCCGAAATGCCGTCGAAGTATCCGCCGTATCAGACCTGCCACCGGCGCTTTCAGCAGTGGGTTCGCGAGGGCAAGCTGGTTGAGGCGCTGCGCCAGCTGGCCAAACATCTTCATGAGCGAGGCAAGCTCCATCTGGACGAAGCGTTCGTGGATGCGACCTTTGCGAGCGCCAAAAAGGGGGCTTCGCGGTCGGCCCGACCAAGCGCGGCAAGGGCACCAAGATCGTCGCTATCGCCTTTGGTGACGGTCTTCCCCTCGCCGTATCTGTCGAAAGCGCTTCGCCTGCCGAGTGCAAACTTGTGGAAGCTGTTCTGGCCGGATGCTTCCTCGACGAGCTGCCCGAAAGACTGATCGGCGACAAAGCCAGGTTTCGGGTCTCTGACGCCCGCAATGCACAGGATGGGAATTTATGCTCTGGACAATCTTTGTCGTCATTCTGGTTTTGTGGATCCTGGGCTTCAGCTTTCACCTAGCCGGTGGTCTCATTCACCTTCTTCTGGTGGTCGCGTTGGTCATTCTGATCTTCAATCTTGTGTCCGGACGACGCCGCATTCTCTGAACCGGACAGAACTGGAAGAGCGTCGGAAGCCCTGAGCGCCACCAGAATCGGAGCCTGAAAGCGCTCTCTTTCTCGGCCGGGTGTTCTCTTCTGAACAGCTTTCCGTCGGGCCAAAGAGCGATACTATTGCAGAGAGAGTGCGCCGTCCCGAGCGCCGCCGCGTCGGCTTGCGATGCGCTGGAACCAGTCGCCGAACCAAGCGGAGAGCTCAAAGCTTGCCGGCCGCCCTCCTTCTGAGAGAAGTGGCCTATGAACGCCCTACTGATTTACCCGGAGTTCCCCGAGACCTATTGGAGTTTCAAACATGCGCTCAAGTTCCTGGGCAAGCAGGCGGCGCAGCCTCCCCTAGGGCTGATGACCGTGGCGGCGCTGCTGCCGGCGACCTGGAAGAAACGACTGGTGGACACCAACGTGGAGCGCCTGCGCGACCGCGATCTGGACTGGGCCGATGTGGTGCTCTTGAGCGGCATGCACATCCAGCGCGACTCCCTCATGGCCATTGTGGACCATTGCCGCGCGCGCGGCGTGCGCACTGTTGTGGGCGGACCCATCGCCAGCAGCGTACCGGCGGCCGAACTGAAGGCGGACCACGTGGTGATCGGCGAGGCCGAGAGTCTGATCGCCAATCTGGCGCGGGACCTGGAACAAGGCACGGCCAACCGTGTCTATCAAGCCGCCGAACGGCCGGCGATGGAGACCAGCCCGCTTCCCGACCTGAGCCTCATCAAGATGCACCGCTACTCCACCATGGCCGTACAGTACTCGCGCGGCTGCCCCTTCAACTGCGAGTTCTGCGACATCATCGAGATCTACGGCCGGCGCCCGCGTACCAAGGCGGTCGCGCAGGTGCTGGCTGAACTGGACCAACTGCGCGCGGCAGGCTGGCGCGAAACGGTTTTTATTGTCGACGACAACTTCATCGGCAACAAGGCGCGCGCCAAGGAATTATGCATCGCTCTGGCCCAATGGCGCAGCCAATATAAAACCAGCTTCGATTTCAATACCGAGGCTTCACTCAACCTGGCCGACGATCCGGAGTTGATGCAACTGATGAAAGACGCCGGCTTCGTCTCGGTCTTTCTTGGCATCGAGACACCCGATGAGTCCGGACTGATCTCTAGCAACAAGCTCCAGAACACCAGGCGCAGCCTGCTGGACAGCGTGGCGAAAATCCAAAGTTATGGCATGCAGGTAATGGGCGGGTTCATTCTTGGTTTCGACACTGATCGCGAAGACATCTTTGAGCGCATGGTGGAATTTATTCAGAGCAGTGGAATTCCCATTGCGATGGTTGGTCTGCTGCAGGCCATGCCCGGAACGCAACTGTTTCGGCGGCTTTGGCGCGAAGGCAGGATTCTGGATGCGGGCCACGGCGACAACACTGGCGACAAGCTGAACTTTCTTCCCCGCATGGACGCGGCAAGGCTGGTGGAGGGCTACCGCTCGGTGCTCAAGAGGATTTATTCCTGCGAGGCCTACTATGGGCGCGTCAAGCTATATCTGAGCCGTACTCAGCCGCGGTCTGGAGGACGATTGTCCAGGCAAAGGTGGTTGACGCGCGCCAATGCGCGCGCCTTTGTCACCTCCATCGTCCGCCAGGGAGTCTTCGGCCGGCAACGCTGGAGTTATTGGAAGTTTCTGCTGACAGTGGCCATGCGCTATCGCCATTGTGTTGGCGCGGCCATGACTTTGGCAGTGATGGGTTATCACTTCCAGGTGATGACAAAGAAGCTTTCCGAAGGTGTGGTGGAGTCGGCCTCGCCCCCCTCCATCCAAAGGAACCAGCTGGCTGAAACCGACGGACAAACGTGAAGGCTTCCTGCTCTGCTATTGTGCTGGAGCACCGGAAGAATGATGTTGGAGAAGAGTAGGCATTATCTCTCCCTCATGGTTTCTGAGCTAAGTCAGCCATCTGACATATGTCCATTTTAGCTCCCCGAAATGCGCAAGGAAACCGGCACGGGGAGTTGGCTTTATCGAATGAATCCCTCTGAAATCGAGCAGTGTTCATCGCAGAATGCTTGCACTGGAGCAAGCGCAATTCAGCAAATGCAAGCCGAGGTAACTCACATGAAAAAGATCGTAATCATTAGTTCGGCTGTACTGTCGTTGATTCTTGGAATCGCCGTTCCTGCCTATACACAACAGGAGCCAAAAAGCGAAAAGCAAGATCACCCCAAGCAGCAGCAAAAGGCGAAAGAGCAAGCCAAGCCTGAGCAGCAGCATGCCCAGCAGCAGAAGCAACAGCAGGAGCAGAACAAGCAACAGCAGCATGCCCAGCAGCAGCAAAACCAAAACAGGCAGCAACAGCAAGCGCAGCGACAGCACCCTCAGCGCGCTCAAGAGCAGCAGCGTGTTGAGCAGAAAACCTGGCAGGACCATCGTGCGCGTGACTGGAAGTCAGACCACCGCAGTTGGCAACAACGCGGTGGCTACAATGGATACCGCATTCCTGACAACCGGTATCGTGGCTACTTTGGGCCGCAGCATGCGTTTCGGATCTACGGTCTTCCCTTTATGGTCTTTGGCGGATACCCACGTTTCCAGTACGAGGGTTACTGGATTACGCTTCTCGACCCGTGGCCGGAATACTGGTCGAATGACTGGTATGACAACGACGACGTCTACATCACTTATGGGAACGACGGCTACTACTTGTACAACCGCAGGTATCCGGGCGTCGGAATTGCGATCAGCATCTCGATGTGATCGGGTTGATTGCTTGCTGTTCTTGATCCCTTTATCCAAAAGGCCCCCAAGCCGAAGCTGGAGGCCTCTCTGGTTTTGTAATGCAAACGCTGGCGTCGGTGCCCGCCATGAACGCCAGAGCGAGACTCTTCTGCACGGCCTGCTTCACACTTTTGGCGGTGTTTTCGATACAGGTTGATCCAGCACGAATGAATCACAGGACGGATTGCCCGCCATTGCCCGCCAAAGGTCGAAACTGTTATCTAAGTTATTGATTCTAAAATGGCGGAGAGAGGGGAATTCGAACCCAAATTAGTCATTTAGAATCTGTAACTTACAGAAAGCGCAATCTCGCCGTTCCCGCATTTCCCATGGCTCCCGTTGCTCATTACCCCATATTGCTCCAAACCGGGATTGAACCAGCGCATAAAGGTTTTGCAGACCTTCTCTGGCTCTGTTGACATCCTCGAAACGTGAGGGTGGAGAGTGGCAGGATTTGGGTGAAGGTGAAGGTGCTCTGGGTGTTCGCCTTGGGTATGGCTGAGGTTCCCGCAGAACAGTATGGAAAACGCTCCTTGACGCGAAAGCGTCTTCCCGGCGGTGAAACGCAAGCTCTCATGCCGTGCGCCCGGCAGAACCCTGCACACGCAATCCCGCTAAGCCATCCTGCTCGGATTGGCCTTCAATCTATACCGCCTCCGCCTGCCTGCTCTCTGACTGCAGAATATGAGGATGGCAACAGAGCCAGGTGAGCTCTACAGAGGAATACATGAACGAAGCCGCTGCGGCGGCGGACGCATCCGCGTGTTCCTGGGCCGGCATGTGAGGCTTACGGGGTAGCTTGGTTCGCAGCGAAGGAGGATTCTCTGTGAACCAACTGCGTAAGCTCATGCTTGAGGAGTTGCGTCGCCGCAACTTCGCCGATACAACCATCCGCACGTACATGCACGGTGTGACGCACTTCAGCCGGTACTTCCGGCGTCCGCCCGATCAGCTTGGCCCGGAGGATATTCGCAAGTATCAGGCGATGCTGTTCACCAAGTTGCAGTACAGTCCGAACACCGTCATCCTGCGCCTGGCAGCTCTGCGTTTCTTCTATATTCACGCGTTGAAGCGCGGCTGGAGCATCGCCGAGACGCCCTATCCGAAGAAGGTGCGTCACCTTCCGCAGGTGCTCAGCCAGGAAGAGGTGGCGCGTCTGATCGACGCAGCGGACTCCCCCTTTCATCGCATCCTTCTGATGACACTTTATGCCACCGGTGCGCGTCGCGCAGAAGCGGCCCACCTGAAGGTCGGCGACATCGATAGCCAGCGGATGGTGGTTCACATCCGGGAGGGCACGGGCGGCAAGGACCGCGATGTCATGCTCGGCCCGAAGCTGCTCGATGAGCTGCGCGTCTATTGGCGCGGCCTCCGGCGCAAGCCCAAGGAGTGGCTATTTTCCGGCAACAGTTGGCATACCGCAAGTTATCCAATCACCACCAAGGCCCTCTGGACTGCCTGTCAAGTAGCCGCCGAGCGCGCTGGTCTTCAACACAGGCACATCCATCCGCACACGCTTCAACACTGCTTCGCCACACACCTTCTCGAAGCCGGCGCCGACCTGCGCACCATCCAGATCCTGCTCCGCTCACCGCCTCAACCAGACCTGTGCGCTGCATGAACCTCTGTTCCTATCCTCGGCCTTTGCCCGTGCTACAGCACCCATGCAGACTCCTTGTCTCATCTGCTCCAGGACACCCAGCCCTCTATCGCTGTAGCCTTCCCCTGACAACTCATCCCGATGATTCACGCCGCTATCTCAACCTCGAACTGGCGGATCTTGTCCTGCACCGTGACTTCCTTAAGCCTCTGTACCCCATCAGCCGCATTCAAAGTACATAGCCTTCCATGGGGGCGGCTTCCTTCAAGTCGCTGTATCAGAAGCGCCCCTCCCGAAGAGCATGCAACTGCGCACTGGTGCCTGTCGAGGCGCTCCAGATACAGCACTAAGACTTGTCGGTTGCTGCAAGCCGCATACAAGGATGCTTCTGCTTCAAAACAACGAGTTGCTGCCGCAGCGCCAGATTCTCGAGGAGCAATTCACGGCGAGAGCAAAGGGACCGGACAACCAGAAGGAAAAGAAGCCTCACCATGCGCAGCATCAGACAATTCTCGCACGCGGCAACGGCAATTCATCTGTCTGATTCGACGGCAGATCGTTATTTTGGCGAGGCACAGCTCCCCGTCCAGAATCCCCGCCCTTGTACAACTCTGTTCGCGCTGCATATAATCCGCGGTACTAGAAGACTCTCAATTGCGGGTTATTCAAATGACAGCCGAGCTGCGCCGCAGAACTTATTTGTTCGCAAAGACTCTCCTCGTTGCTGCCTTGTCGGCGGCCTCTCCAGTGATCGCGCAGACCGGCGCACAGATGTTTTTTTTGCCGCCGAAGGCATCCGTCTCCCACTCTGAGACTGCCGTTGCGAGCCTTGCATTTCCATCCGGCGCGCTCTCCGGTCCCGGATACTCAGCTTCAACCTTGGTGGGCACCGGCCAGGAAGCGGGCTGCCGTCCCGGCGATATTGAGATCGGCCGCCAGGAGACCGCCGACGAGATCATCGTTTACTGCTCCCGCGTCAGTTGCGAGCAGATCAACCAGCGCGTCAAGTCGGACATTGATGCGCAGAGAACGCTGCTGTACTCAATGGCTGAGAACAATGCGGACCTGAAGGATTGGGCGCAGAAGAACGAAGCGGCGCAGCAGGCAGCGCTGAAGACCGCAACCGATGCGCTGATGAAATCGGTGCTGGCCTTTTCTGCTGAAAAGGTGGATTTGCGAATTGCCCAGCTGCAAAATGAACTGAACCGGCGCGCGGCCGAAGGCCAGACCATTACAACAAGTCTGGAAAAGGCGCGTGCCTTCGAACATGCCTACGCACGCTGGAGCGGCGTCTCGGACGGGCTGAAACTGGGCATGACACCGGGGGTCAACGCCGCCGATACCTGGGTGGAGCTGCAAAAGTGGTCGGCCCAGGCGGGTAACGAGATTGCCTCGTTGAGCGCGGCGTGGGCCGCAATGTGGAGCGACCCGGAATTGCGCCAGATTCTGAGGGATGAGGGCCTCGACCTCACCTTCGATGTACTGAAGCAGGGACTCAAGCCAGTCTTGACGGGCTCCTTCGACATGGCGAAGTTTCTAGTGGACTACGGCTACAACGCATCGGCGTGGGAGGTGAGCAAGCGAAACATCATCGAGCGCGCTGCGCAGGCGGACACGAATCTTTTAGCAGAGTGCAAGCTGGACCGGCTGATGAAGATCGATGTTCGTAATATGAATGTCTGCAATGGCCGCTTGCCCGCTCCCGATGCGCCCGGTCCCGAGGAGATACGGTGCGCTACGGCCCGGTAACGAATTTGCGCGGTCGCAGAAACATGGAATCAGCCCGCGCGAGTGTTCGCCTGCTGCGAGCGGCGTTGTGCCTGACCGCGATGCTGTCTTTGCCGATTGAGCGTCCAAGTGGAATCAAGGCGCAGACTGATGGCTCTCAACCTGCGGGCGGGCAAACTGGGCAAGCACAGCCGGGCCAGCCAACTGGACTAGCGCCGGGTACGGGCGGTGCGGACTCACCGGAGTTCACATACAAGGTTGTCATCAAGAAGAAGAAGACTGAAGCTGAAACCGCGATCAAAGACGATTCCGCCGTCAAAGCCGTGGAGAAGCAACTGGCCGAGGCCAGCGCCAATGCAAACAAGCCGCCGGAGAATCCTGTGATTGCTTCGACTCCGGCGGCAGCCCCCGCGTGGAGCGCGGCCGAATTGCAGCGCGCCCAGGCAATGGTCAGCGTGGTCCAGCAGACGCGCCAGGTAGCCCTCGACAAACTGGCCCAGGCCGCGCGGGCCTCCAATCCGGCGCAGGCGATGGTGCTGACTCGCGAGGCAGCCGATGCCGCCGAGCAGGCCAATCAACTGGCTCGCTCGCTGCTGCCCGGGGGTGGAGCCGCTTCCGGCTCGCGGGATTCGGCGCCGCCTCCTGGAGCGGTCTCGCCCGGCAATTGCGGCCAGTGGTTTTCCTGCCGCCAGGCAACGGCAGTTTCCGCAGGCGATATTGGATTCGACTCCAGCGCTCCTCTACCCAACGACTCAGGCGACGCAGTCGATCTGCGCGGCGGAGGCACCAACTTCTTTCACAGCAATCCGGATGCATCCGCGCCGCCTCCGGGAGGAATCAAGTTCAGCGGCGAGAGGGCTGATGGGTTGGCGTTGGCGCTGGATGTGACCGCCGTGGACTTCGATCCCGTCCATAACCGGATAATCTTGATCGGCAAAAGCACAGCAAGCGGCACAGGGGCCGGACAACCGTTTGACCTTGATATCTTTTCCGATGTGCTGCGATTGGCCTCTGAAAGATTCGATCCGTTCTTCAGCCTGGAGCCAAACAATTCCACGGATTGGGACAACGGGGGTACCTGGGCCGCGCTGCTGCTGCGCAACCGCTATGGCTCGCCGCAGCAGGTCGCCGATCGGGTGCGCGCCGTGAGTCCGCCGCCGGTGCGCCGCGGAGAGATGGCGTACTACTACGCCACTCTGGATCAGATCGATCCCGAACTCGACCGCAGGAATCGCCAGACCCACGATCTCTCGGTAAAGGTGGTCTTTTCGCCCAGTTGGCTGCGCTATTCCAAAGTCGGCTGGATTCTCTATCGCGCTGATCTAGCCATCAAGGGAATTGCCGCCGGATTCGTGGTGCGGGGTGATCGGATTATCCCGTCTCCAGCCTGGGGGATGGAGGATTTCGACCCGATCTGGTTGCATGATCACGGCGCCGGACGCGCGGACTTTGAATTGGACGAGAGTCCAGCAGAAACTACCGCGACGGGCGTGGAACTGACCGCGGTGCGGCCCAAGCTTTATGTGACAGAGCGCAAGCCCGGCACCAGCGAAGATACAACTCCATCGCCCGGCGATCTGGCCATCACCAACCACTTCACCCGGCATTGGCGCGAGTACGCGGAGCAGCTTCCGGAACTGGCCGAACTCGAAGAGGTCTACCGTGCATACGTGGCCGCGCATTATCTGATCCGCCACCATCCTGCGCTGGCGGAAAGAATCCTGCAAATGCCCAGGCCGCAGGTGCCAGCGTTGCCTCCGCTGTATATTGACCTTCCGCCGGTTCTCTATGCAGCAACGCGCGCGGGAGAGCCGGTGGTGTTGGACTCGAAGGGGCAGGACTATTACGCCATGGGCGGCGGATTCAGCGGCGGAACGGAGTTCAAGATTGAGGCTGTTCATTATTCATCCGGCGGCGGCGAGAATGCGGACTCCGGTTTGGGCTGGCTGCGGAGGATCAGCAGCACTGCCGGGTCGAATGCGGGGGCAGCGCCGTGGGTCGAGAGCGATGGGAATGTTGCCGCCGTGCTGGAACTCGAAGGCACTCCCGCACCCACGGGATGGATGGCGGTTACAGGAGCGCTGGTTGCGTTGCTTGCGGCCTTTGGCGCATGGGTCAGTGTGGTTCTGGGCAAGCATCGATGGCAGAAACTGGAATCGAATGCAGATCAGCACCCGATTTGCGGCCACTGCGCCGGTGTGCATCGCCGCGTCGGGTTGTGGAGCCTTGGCGGAGATGCTTCCGCTGCTGCCGCATTGCTCTATCTTGCTGCTCTTCCATTCCTGCTGGCCGGGCGCAACTGGAAGGACGGCGGCGTGGGGATGGTTGCACTGCTCGCCGTTGTTGCGGCCGGAGGGGCGCTTGCGATTCCGATGATTGGCGCGGGATTCCTTGCACTGCTGAATCGAGGACGCACCAAAGAAACATCCGGATGGCTTGCGGAACTTCTGTTGGGCGCGCGGCTGCTGATGCTGGCTGCGGGCCTGTTGGTGCTTGTCACCTGGCTGCTGGGCAACCCACCGGCCGCTGTCTTATTTCTCGTCGCTGGACCCGAACTGGGCGAGCGGATTCTCTCTTCGGCGGGCGGGCCGGCGACCTTTGTTCCGATTCTCATTGCCGGATCGCTTTGCGCTCTGGCCGCAGCACTGGCCGCGTGGGTTGCTCCATTCGCTTTGGGCAGCCGGCCGCTATTCAATCAAACCGAATCGCAAGATAGTCATTTGCATTTCTAGGAAGACTCATGGAAACCGCAACTGCAACCATTCAATCCCTCTGCGCAAACGTAAGCCGTGTTATCACCGGCAAAGACGCAAGCATCCGCCTGGTTGTGACCGCTATGCTGGCGCGCGGACATATTCTTCTGGAAGACCTGCCCGGCGTTGGCAAAACTGTGATGGCCAGGGCGTTGGCCCGCTCCATCTCTTGCAACTTTCGCCGCATTCAATGTACGCCTGATCTGCTGCCGGTGGATATTACCGGCTATGTCGATCCGCGCACGCGCGAGTTTGTGCCCGGCCCGGTTTTTGCGCAGATTGTGTTGGCCGACGAGTTGAACCGCGCCACGCCGCGCACACAAAGCGCGCTACTGGAAGCGATGGGCGAGGGGCAAGTCACGGTGGAAGGTGTTACACGCGCACTGCCTGATCCGTTCCAGGTGATTGCCACGCAGAATCCCATCGAGCATCGCGGGGTCAATGATCTGCCTGAGGCACAGCTGGACCGCTTCACCATTCTCCTCTCATTGGGATATCCGGATCGCAACGATGAGATTCGCGTTCTTCGTTCCCGAGCCGAGCGCGATCCGCTTGCGACCCTGCAACCAGTCATGGATGACGCGAAATTTCTCGAGCTGACGCGGCAGGTCTTGCAGGTGCGCATTGAGGAGTCGCTGCTGGGCTACGTTGTCGATCTGATCCGCGCCACGCGCTCGTCGCCGCTACTGGCTATAGGCGCAAGCCCACGCTGCGCGCTGCAGTGGATGCGCCTGGCCCAGGCCTACGCGCTGACGCAAGGCCGCGGTTATGTGATTCCCGACGATGTAAAGTTTCTGGCCGTGCCGGTCCTTGCGCACAGAGTTTTTCCCGCCGCGTATCCGGCGGACTCGGTGAGCATGACGGAGTGGAAACGGCGTTGCGTACAGCAGATTATTGCCGCAGTGAAGCTGCCGGAGAGCTAGCGGGCGCTGAGGAAATCTCTGATGCAGTCTGTGTTTCGAAAGGGCACGGCTTTGGCCGCGCCGCACACTGGGCGGGTGGGAGTTTGAGCTTTAGCCTCCGCGGAATTCTTTATGGGCCACTCACATTCCCTCGGCGGCAATAGCCCCGATGCGGCTCGGATTTTCTGCGGCACGGCTAAAGCCATGCCCTTTTGAGGAAGTGGGTTTCTGCGCATGCAACGCCTTCGAGTTACATCCATTCCGCAACAAGGTCCGTTGGCAATCTTTGCCGTGGCCGCGCTGACGGTGCTCTTCACCGCCGCCTCGGCACACGCGACGCTGCTCTCGCTCGCCAGCCTCAATGCTGCTGTGTTGGTGATGGGATGGATTGCCGCTGCTACGGTGCTTACGCATTTCTGCGGTGCGCGGTCGCTGGCCGCGGAGTTGCCCGACGCGACACTCGAATTCAACGCGCTCTCCCGCTTCACCGCCGTTGTGCATCTGGAGAATTGCGGTTCGCGCCCGGCCTTTCTCCTGCAAGTTGTATTGCGCACTACAACCGGCGGGCATGAACTTCCCTCGCCACCGCTGTTTTTGGGCATTCTTGCGCCGCAGACCGCAACCCCCTGCGAGTGGCTGGTGACGGCTCGCAAGCGCGGTGCCTTCGAGCTGACTTCGATCTCTGTCCGCGCTTGCTTTCCCGGCAGCATGATTGCACAGGCGGCGGAGTTGCCGCTCAAACGCGGCCTGCTGGTGCTGCCCGCCGTTTTTCGCCTCACGCCGCGCATTGTCGAGCTGCTGCAAGGCCGCCGCCAGACCACCGCACGGATGCAGACCATTCCTGCTTCCGAAGAGGAGTTCGCCGGCGTGCGCCTCTATCGCCCCGGCGACAATCCCCGTCACATCCATCCCGGTCTTTCCGCACGCTTGCCCGGCTATCCCATCGACCTGGTTTTGCGCGAGTTCGACGATCCCGGCGCGGATGACATCTGCGTGGTGCTGGATAATACGCTGCTTCCCGGTGAAGCCGAGGATTTTTCTCTTCTGTATCGGCGCGAAAAGGCGCTAAGTTTTTCCTGTGCGCTCTGTTTGCTGCTTTGCGAGCGCAAATATCATGTACGTTTTGTTTCCTTTGATTCGTCGAACCGGCAAGTCTCTGTCCCGATGGTGCAGCCGGCACGCGATCTGCCACGGCTGCGCACGCTGGCCGCACGCCTGGAACCTTGCGCGTCGCCGGCAACAGCGAAGAAGTTTGTTGAACGCGAGTCACACTGGGGCAATGCGCTCTTGATATACATTTCACTACGAGATACTGTGCAGCTCCCCCCCTCCGTCATTGTCATCCCGCCAGAGACGCAGGCCGCTCTGGTCCAGGAGGTGGTGGCCGCATGAGATTCGCAGGAATTCTTTCGACGGTGAACGAACAGAAGGCGCGGCAGACGGTTCCCGCGGCGCTACCCACGCCTGCCGGCCTCGCCCGTTTCGCTACACGCCTGCTCGGAGACGAGATTTATCGCCGCTGCGTCTTAGGGGCTTTTGCATTGGCACTGCTGGCTGGCGGCTCTGCTGGAGCGATGGCGCGCGATTTGCCGGGATTCATCGCTGTGCTCTGGGCGGTGATTGCGGCATCAATGGCTGCCGCGGCCATTGAACCGCAGCTCTGCGGCAACTCCGTGTCCGCCAGGCGAGAGGCTCGGCAACGCTTTGACCGGGCCTTTGCGTTGCTGTTGGTTCCGGCGACATTGCAGCTGGTCTTTCGCAGCGGCGCGGATGCATGGCTGCCGCTGGGAATTTCCGTCGCGATTGCGCTGGCCACCTATCTGCTTCGCGGAAACATTCAGCTTCATGGGGTCGTGAATGGATTTCTCTGCGTAGCGGCAGCGCCAGCCGCCACGCTGTGGAACCCGGTTGATTCGCAGCTTGTGCGGATGGGCTGGTTCTTTCTTGCGCTGGTCCTTGGAGCGGTGTTTGCATGGCTGGCGCGCAGATACGGATTTGGCGAGGAGGGTGAAGAGCTGCTGGGGCTGGCTTCCGCGGTCTTTCTGGGCCGTGCCGCCATGCTGGCGTGGATCTTTGCCGCCGCCGGGGTTTTCCACGCGGACGGCACAACAACGAATCTGCCTCTTCTGCTGGGTATTTTGATGTTGGCCATGGACCTTTTCCAGGATCATGAGATCCGCTTCATCCTTGTGCTTGCCGGCGTTCTGATTCTCCAGATCGGCACGCTGGGCTGGGCAGGATCATTGAGCGGCGGGTTGGCGGGAATTCCCTCTGGATCGAGCAGCATCTTGCTTTTTATTCTTCAACCGTTCGCTTCGCTCGGAGCGGCTGCATTGCTGACCTGGGCTGGCTTTCGCTACTATCAAGCCTCGCTGCTTCGCATACCGCGCTCCACCTATCGCATTGCGCCATTATGCGTGGTGCCAAGGTTGGATCGCGCGCAGGATCACCCGGTGAAAATCGATGTCCTTTGACCCGGACCAGTTGCCCAAACGCGTGTGGCTGGGCGCCGCGGCGCTGATGCTGCTGCTGGCTGTGCTGGCGACCGCGCTGTTCTGGCTCAAGCTCCATCCGGGGCGTGGAGGCCAATCCGAAGGAAATGCCGAAGGGCAACAGTCGCCAGAGAATCAGGCCCCTACGCCGCAACTTCGGCAATCGGCGGAAGAGGGAAGCATGATTGCGTGGGGAGGCGTTGCGCCCGGCTACTCCGTCGAGTTGGAGGTGAGCGCGCTTGATCCCGATTGGCACGGCAAAGCGAGCTTTACGCTGGTACCGGAAGGCGGAGTGATCAGCCGCGTTGAGGAGAACAAATCGAACCATCTCTTCCGCGGACTGGCGCCGGGCCGTTATCGCTGGTCGGCGCAAATCACCAACGCGGATGGAACCGTTCTGCCGCTCACGCCTCCGCGGCTATCGCCGGAGAGCTTCGACTTCACGATTCCACCGCGTGTTCTTGCCGTCTCCAATCTGGCCGAAGCGCAGTTGGACGGCTCGGCGATCGGCGACGACCTTCATTCAGGAAACGGAGCGAACCTGAGTGCGATGGCCAACCCGCTCCCCGAGTCAGTCGTCGATTTCGAGGTCAAGCCTAGCGGTAAATCTTTTGTTGGAAGCGGCGTGCAATCAGCTCCGGTTGGCCCGGACGGAAGTGCGAGCCTGCCGTTTCAAAGTGAGGAAGGGGATTACCACTGGCGTGCCCGCTCGATCGCTCCCGGCTACGCGCCTTCGGCGTGGGTTGAGCTGCGGCGCACGCCCAGTGTTGATTTTCACATCACGACGAAAAGCGCGGAGAACCCCACTGCGGACCAACCTCCGCCGCAACAGAACCAGCCGCCTCCGGCGCCGCAAACTCCGGCCGGGGTCAGCACTTCCTCCGGTTCCGGCGGCGGGCACAGCCAGCCACTGCCCGCAGTGCCGTTGGAGTTGCCCTCCTTTGCCTCTTTGCTGCTGTCACCGTGGCGGGTTGGGCTGGCGGTGCTGGTGATTGCGATCTCGGTTTGGCACTGGCTCCGAGCCTGGGGCGGAAAGGCAGACAAGCCATGAAATCCGAAGGGAAATCCACGGCCAAGGCGCTGTGGCGGGAGCTGCTTCGCATGCTGGACGACCGCAATCAGCTTCCTCCCAATGCCTCTACGCTGACACCGGCTGAACTGGTCTCCGAAGTGGTGAAGACCATCCACGATGCGCGCATCCGCAGCTTTGTCGAGGACTACTACTATCCTCGCCACTTCGGCGGGGAAACCAGCGGCATGACTGACGCACAAGCGCGCGATCTTTTTGAATGGATCGCGGCCGGAATCAAGCAAGCAGAGTTCCCGCGTGAAGCGCCTGCTGGCAAGAGAGCAAAGGAAGAAAAAATCTGCGAGGTATGCAAGCATCGGCTGGCGGACAAGCCTCAGGGTCTGCAGTCTGCTGACGCAGGGATTCCAGATGCGCGCGCCTCCCTTTCGCTCTTCCAAAAGGGAAGCCGCTAGATATGTCCGTTGCCGTGCATAATCGTCTCTGGAACCGCCTGCTGGCGGCGCTGAAGTTGCGCAATGCTCTGCCTGCCGACGCCGGCAACTGCACTCCTCTGGAGATTGCCCGCTTTGCCGATGAGCGTCTACGGACAAATCTGGCGGTTCCCTTTGTCGAAGGCTACTACCTCGAACGGCGTTACGGCGGGAGTACCAGCAAATGGAGTGAGGCAGAGGCGGAGGCGCTGATTCTTCACATCGAATTCATTGCGCCGTTGTTCTCATCTCAGGCAGCGGCCGTGGACGCAGCCATTGCTTCAGGCAATCCTTCTTTGCTCGGAACGGCAGGCACAATTCCTCTGCCAGAGAGTTTCAAGCCTTTGCTCAGTGAACCCGTGCTGGATGAGTCGCAGGCCTGGGGAAGCGAGTACGTTGACAAGAGTCTTTCATCCTCTTCCACGACAGAGAAATTGGAAGAAGAAGAGCGTCAGCGTCAGGAAGAGAATGCACGGCGCGCGGAGGCAGACGAACGCAATCGCCGGATCGAGGAAGAGAGAAAACAGCGGCAGCGAAACAAGGAGGAACAGCAACGCCAACGCGAGGAAGCCGAGCGCAAGGAAGCCGAATGCAAAGAAGCCGAGGAACGCGACCGCCGTGCGGAAGAATCGCGGAGGCTGACGGAAGAAGAGGCACGCCGGAGGGCTGGAGCAGAAGCGCGGCGGGTTGCAGCGGAGGAGCGACGCGCTCGCGATGCCGAGGCCGCTGCCGCCGAACGCCGCAAACGCGAAGCCGCGGAAGAGCAAGCGAGAAGGGTCAGGGAGAAGGAACTATCAAGAGCCAGACACAAGCGTCGGGATGCATGGATGGACAATATCTGTGTGGTGCAAAAATATCTCTGGAGAAGTTGGGCTATATTTTTGCTGGTTTGGCTGATCTGGACGGGAGCGTTTAGCGGCTCGCTTACGAACTGGGCCCATCGGGGCGTGGGGGCATGGTTATTCGACTTGATGACTCTTGGGGGCTTGCAAACCGAGTATCTCATCGGCGATGTGGAAAGCATGGGCAGTCTCATCAAGAAATTCGTTCTTACGGGTGCTTTTGGTGTTGGCATCGTCCTTATCAGTTCGCTCCTCAGCCTGGTTGTTTTGGCAGGAGGCTTTGAGAATCATCCGGATATATTGACACCCCAAATGTTGGCCTCTGCGGCAATCTCTCTGGCAGTCCCGCTCACTCTCTTCATTCTGTCGTATGTCAACGCCCTCCTCATGTATGCGGATTTGAAAGACTGAGGCCTGTAGAATCGCTGGGACTCAATGAGGACCGACTTTCGACCATGACGACCACTCCGCATAATCGTCTCTGGGAACGCTTGCTGGCCGCGCTCGCTGATCGCAACGCACTGCCTGCCGACAGCGGCAACTGCACGCCGCTGGAGATTGCCCGTTTTGCGGATGAGCGGTTGCGGACAAATCTGGCGGTTCCTTTTGTCGAAGGCTTTTATCTGGAGCGGCGTTACGGAGGGAAAACAAGCAAGCAGAGCGAGGCCGAGGCCGAAGCGCTCGTCGCACAGATCGAATCGACGCCTCGGTTAGCGGCTTTCCAATCGGCTCCGTCGACAGGCGGGGTCGCTCAGAATGCTTCGACGGCGCTGCAAACTCCCGCTTCTCAAGCTCTCCCGGAGAATGCGCCCAAGTCGGCTGTAGCCAGGCCCGGGATCGAAGAATCGCAACCCATCGGGGTGGAGCTTCTGCCCAAGCCGAAGCCTGCTCCCAAGCCAACTCCTCCAACTCCGCCGACTGCGCCGGTTGTGGAACAGGTGGCAGCGTCTGCGGTCGCTGCCAAACCAAAGCCGAAAAAGCCCGCCAAGCCAAAGAAGATTCGCCGCACCTTTGGCCAATGGATGCACGATCTGGTCAAAGGGTTCCTCCCGAAGGTGGCGTTCTTCGCCATCTGCCTGGCGCTCGTATCGCCGTTGCTCTACTGGGATCACTGGCGGCACACTTCTCACTGGAAGCTCGCAACAGACGGCGACTCAACCTACATCACAGCGATGTCGGATATCTATGGCTCGACACAGAAGGATCCGTCTCGTGAAAGGTTAATGATCGGCTGCGAGAATGGCCAGGACTTCATCCGTTTCAACTTTGACTCTCCAATGCCGGCAAGCGAGAAGCCGTACATTTACCAGGGTGTCTATCTTCATCACAGTCTGCGCATCCCTTCGCCGGACGACCCTCACATCACCACGCTGGTCTCGCAAGACACGCTGATTTTGAAGCCGACCGAGGGCGAGACCTCATCCTCGGATTTTCAAGTTGCCTCTCTCCTGCCGGAGGACGAGTCAGATACCCAGAGCGCGCGAAAACTCAAGGGGAAGGAGTTGAATGTGCCGGATTTTGTATCCGCCTTCAGCCGCTCGGGTGAGTTGGTCCTGCGCATCGATGGATATGTTGACTCGCAAGGCAAGCATTGGGAATATAACGGCGGAAGCTTTGACTATGGCGGGAATAGCGTAATGGACAAGCACTTCGGCATCGATGGGTTGGCCAAGTACCTGCCCGAGTTGGAGCAGGCTTGCCACTGGAATCCTCCGCAGCCGTGACGGGTTCCGATTTGCAATTCAGATGCAGTGCTGAATCAATGCGGCACGGCTGCTCAAGGTAATCTAAACCTGCATGGGCCTGTGCCTCGTCAAAACTCAATCCGAGTTCAAAACGCACCTGGGTTTTGAACTGGGCGGCAGTTTTCCCAGAGGATTTCCCCGCAGACGTGTGGGCTCGATGCCCATGGATTCTTTCGAAGACTTCACAGAATGGAAAGCGGGTAGTCGGCGGACATTCCTCACCCGTAGGTCTTCGTCGTCACTGCGGCGAGATGTTCGCAGTAAGAGATCAGACAGCCAGATTGTAACGATGATGCAGACCGCCGAGTCTTGGCATCGACACGACCCCGCCTCCTCCACCGGGACTCTTTTGCAATTTCCGACCAGCAGGTGTTCCCTTGGTCAGCGCAGGATGCGTTCTATCCTCGTGGTAGTGACGGACGTACCAGTGATTTTGCGGGTTTCAGAACGATTATAAAAGGTCTGCAAAACCTTTATGCGCCGGTTCAATCCCGGTTTGGAGGAATATGGGGCAATGAGCAACGGGAGCCATGGGAGATACGGGGACGGCGGGATTGTGCTTTCTGTAAGTTACAGATTCTAAATGACTAATTTGGGTTCTAATTCCACTTTCTCCGCCATAGATACTTGTATCCATTTGATTCCTTTGACAACTGATAGATCATAGGCGCTTTATGCGCCACTCACGCCTGCACGTCGACCCGGCCAGAGCGTTGCGCATACGCGACCCGCTCAGGTTCCGGAGTATGCGCCGCTGCGCAGGTCGATGGCGGCTTGCCGCAGGTTTTCCGGCCGTCCGAGATCGCGCCAGTAGTATTCATCGGCGTGAAAAGCGAGGATGTTTTCTCCCTGGGCGGCGAGGCGCAGATAGGTTGCAATGATGGAAAAGGCGCCCTCCTCTTCCATCCTGGAAAAGATGCGGGGAGACAGAACGTGGATCCCTGAAAAGGCCAGCGCCTGCGCCTGCGGGGCAGGCCGGATCAATTCAACGTCGCCCGTGCGCCCGGCGCGACGGCCGCAGAGCAGGCCCTGCTGGTCGAAGAGCAAATAGCGCGAAGTCTCGCGGTCCTGCACAGCCAGAGTGGCGAGGGCGTCATGTTCCGCGTGAAAGCGCATCATGCGGCCGAGATCGATCGTGCTGATGACATCGACGTTGTGCAGGATAAACGGCTGCTGCGAATCTTTGCCGGCCTCAAGGAAGAAATGTGCGGCCTCCTTCAAGCCGCCGCCGGTGTCGAGCAGGTCCTGCTCACGGGAGACTTCAATGCGCATGCCGAAGTTGGCGTTGGCTAGGAGGTACTCGACGATCATGTCGGCGAAGTGATGCGCGTTGACAATCACCTCGCGCACACCAAAGGCGCGCAACCGCAGGAGCGCGATCTCCAGCAGCGTGCGGCCTTCGACTTCCACCAGCGCCTTGGGGCGGTCGTCGGTGAGCGGGCGAAGGCGCGTGCCCAGACCGGCGGCCAGAATCATGGCCTTCATCGGCCCATTCTCTCCAGGCTCGTTTTTTCCAGCCCCATTTTTTCCAGCTCGACATGGCGGACTATCACTTCCACTCCGCTGGCGCCGCGCAGATGCCGGGCCAACTGCTCTGCCAGATAGACGGAGCGGTGCTGGCCGCCGGTGCAGCCGAACGAGACCATGAGATTTTTGAAACCGCGGCGTTGATAGCTGTTCACGCTTAAGTCCACGAGCGAAAGAACGCCGGCAAGATACTGGTGGAGACTCGCCTGTTGACTCAGATAGTCGATCACCGCCGCGTCCTTGCCGGTCAACGCGCGGAAGCGTTCTTCGCGGCCTGGATTGGGAAGACTGCGCGCATCGAAGACAAATCCGCCACCGTTCCCTGTCTCATCGACGGGCATTTGACGATGGAAGGAGAAGCTGAAGATTCGCACCGTCAAAACATCCGCGGAGGAGGCCAGTCCCTGCAACTTTTCCGATGCCAGCATGGCATGGATAGCATCCATCAGCGCGGGCATGGCGATGGGCAGCTTGACGTTGTGCACCAGCCAGCGAAGGTTCTTCAGCGCATACGGCACGCTCTGCAGAAAATGAGCCTTGCGCTCGTAAAACCCTCGGAAACCATAGGCTCCGAGCGCCTGCAGGATGCGGACGTACACGTAGGCGTAATAGTGCTCCATGAACGCCGCCCGATCGACCTGGATATAGCCGCCGAGGCAGTCAAGATAGTAGTCGAGCAACTGCTGGCGCAGCCCAGGGGGCAGATCGGCCTTGCCATCGTAGAGCAGAGACGCAATGTCGTATTGCAGCGCGCCTTTGCGGCCGCCCTGATAGTCCAGGAAGAACGGCTGCCCGTCGCGCAACATGACATTGCGCGATTGAAAGTCGCGATAGAGAAAATAATCATGGCTGACGCCCAGGAGAAACTTCGTCAGGCGGCCGAAATCCTGCTCCAGCGCCTGCTCATTGAACGGCACGCCGGCGAGCCGCAGAAAATAATACTTGAAATAGTTCAGGTCCCAGGCGATGGACTGGCGATCGAAGCTGGAGCGCGGATAACACACCTTGTAATTCAAATCGCGGCCCGCCTCGACCTGAAAGCGCGGCAACACGGCAACGACTTTGCGATAGGCTTCAATGGCCTGCGGCGCGATGGCGTCGCCGACGCGATTCCTGCCCAGAAACTCGAAGAGAGTCGTGTCGCCGAGGTCCTCTTCGAGGTAGGCGCCCTGGCTCAAATCCTCCGCATAAATCTCCGGCACCGGCAATCCGTGGCGGCGAAAATGCCTGGAGAACTCAAGGAAAGCGACATTCTCCTCCCGTACGGGATACAGAATGCCGATGGCGCTGAATCCGCCGCCGGTGAGGCGGACAATGGCGCGCCCCGAGCCGCCAAGTTGGCCCTGAAGCGGCTGCACGTCTTCGGCAGGCAACCGGAAATGCTGCTCGAAGAGCTGTTTTAGAACTTCCATGAATTAGTCTTCCGAAATTGCTCAAGCTGCATCACAAAGATACCCAGCATGGTGAGGGAAGCGCAAGGTGATGAAGCCGGCGCGAGGGCACCGGGAGCAGGCGAACTGCCCGTGGTTCAACTTCACGCTCTGGATGAAGATTACGATGTATCTATTGCTGGGGAAGGGCGAGCCGCACGGTGGCGCGCGCGCCTTGGCCGTCTTCGCGGTTGAGGAGGCGGATTTCGCCGCCGTGGGCGCGGGCAATCTGCTGCGCCAGGGCGAGGCCCACTCCGCTGCCGGTGGGCTTGGTGGTATAGAACGGCACAAACAGGTTGTCGGCGTTGGCGATGCCGAGGCCGCGGTCTTCAATGTCGACGAGAATGCTCAACTCGGCGAGGCGCCACCCGATGCGCACGGGCTGCGCGCCATTGGCCAGCGATGCGTCCACGGCGTTGGCCAGCAGGTTGATGAACATCTGCTCCAACTGATCGGGATCGGCGTGGAGAGTGGCGGCGGGACCCGGATCGAACTGGACCGGCACGCGCTGCTCAAGGAGGGCGATTCGCTCCAGCAGCGGCGCCAGCGCGACCGGCTTCAGTTGCGGCGGGGGCAACTGGGCGAGCAGACGGTAGGACTGCACGAAACGATGCAGGGCGTCGGCGCGGCTCTCGACCACGCCCAGGCCGCGGCGGAAATCACGCACCGTGGCCTCGTCGCCGGAAATCTGGCCGACGCGCTCGAGCAGGCTGCCGGCGATGGACTTGATGGGTGCGAGCGAGTTGGAGAGCTCGTGGCCCAGCACGCGGATCAAACGCTTCCAGGCGGCTTGCTCTTCTTCCCGCAGCGTCCGGCTCACGTCGGCCAGCAGCAACAGCGTATGAGGTACGCCATCCTGGCGGAAGGCCGCTTTGCGCAGCAACCAGCGCGCGGATTTGGAGCCGAAAGAGTGAACGCTCTGATCGGGGGCGGCGAGAAGTGTGTCGAGGTCCAGTTCGCGCGCGGTGCGGCCAAAGCAGCGGGCATGAGGGAGACCAAGCAGCCGCACGCCTGCGTCGTTGACCAGCTGGAGCACGTTTTCGCGATCAAAGGCAAACAGCGGCGCGTGCATGACTTCAAGGATGCGAGCCAGAAGGGCGGTGGCTTCGAGCGAGCGCACGCGTTGCTTTTGCAGAAGATCGGCGAGAGCGTTCACCTCCGCGGCCAGTTCGCCGAACGCATCCTGTGTGCCGGCTCCGCGCGCGCGGAAGGAGTAATCGCCCTCGCGCAACGACGACACCACGTTGGAGAGCGTCTGCAGCGGGCGAATCAGGCCTTCAATCATTGCGGCGGCGACCATGGCCAGGTAAAGCAGCAGACAGGAGGCGAGCAGAATGACGGACGCGGCGGAAAGGCCGCGCTGGTAAGAAAGAATGGCGGCAAAGAGGAGCGCGGGCAGAGCGAGGAGCAAACAATAAAGCCACGCGCGGCGGACAGCCGAGCGTTTGCGCCCACGCACACTCTCGCTAGAGGCCATATTTTTCTATGCGGCGATAGAGGGCGGCGCGGCTGAGGCCGAGAGCCTGGGCGGCCTGCGAAATGTTGCCGTCGCAGCGGCGCATGACTTTGCGGATGAGCAGGGCCTCCACCTCGTCGATACTCATCGTCTCAAAAGATTGAGCGGAAGACCTTGCAGCGGCGATGCCCAGATCTGCCGGCTCGACTTGTTCGCCGCGACAGAGCAGCACGGCGCGCTCCACCGTATGCTCCAGCTCGCGGACGTTGCCGGGCCAGGAATACTGCATCATCTGCTGCAGGGCATCGACGGAAAAGGCGTTGACCTGCTTGCGGTAGCGGGCGCGGTTGCGGCTTAGAAAGTGCTGGGCCAGGAGCGGAATGTCCTCGCGGCGGTCGCGCAGCGCGGGCAGGTGAATCTCGACCGTGTTGATGCGAAAGAGCAGGTCCTCGCGAAAATTCCCGGCCCTGGCTTCTTCCTGCAACTCGGCGTTGGTGGCGGAGAGAATGCGCACGTCAACGCGGCGGGTTTGCGACGAGCCCACACGCTCCAGCTCGCCGGTTTCAAGCACGCGCAGCAGCTTGGCCTGCTGGCGCAGGGGCACGTTGGCGATTTCGTCGAGAAAGAGCGTGCCTCCGTTGGCCAACTCAAAGCGGCCGACGCGGTCGGTGCGCGCGTCGGTAAATGCGCCCTTGACGTGGCCGAAGATTTCACTCTCGAAGGTTCCCTCGGGCAGGCCGCCGGCGTTGACGGCCACCAGCGGCATGCGGGAGCGCGGTGAGGCGGCATGGAGCAGCTTGGCTACGATCTCCTTTCCGGTGCCGTGTTCGCCGGTGATGAGCACGTTGGCGTCGGAGGGGCCGACCTGCGCAATCAGCTCAAGCACGGGTTGCATGGAAGGCGCGGCGGCGACAAACTCCGGCATGCCCTCGGCGCGCAGCAGCCGATTTTCCAGCTCCAACTGGCGCGCGCGGCGCAGAGCCTGGCGCAGCTCGGCATGGACGCGGACAAGACTTACGAGGCGCTCGTTCTCCCACGGCTTCTGGATGAAGTCGCGGGCGCCGCGCTTGATGCTTTCCACGGCCAGATCGATGTTCCCCCAGGCGGTCATCACGATCACCGGCAGGCGTGAGTCCATCTCCTTGAGGCGAGTGAGCAGATCAAGCCCCTCCTGGCCGGAGGTGGTGTCGCGGGTGTAGTTCAGATCGATGAGCAGCACATCGTAGTCGCTCTGGCCGAGAGCCTCGAGCAGCAACTGCGGCGAGCGCACGCAGTCCACATGAATGCCCTGCGGCTGAAGCAGCAGTTCGACAGCCTCAAGGATGTGCGGCTGATCGTCGGCAACCAGAACCCGGATTTTCTCTTGCTTTTTAGGGTCAGTCATCTAGTCCACTGCGCCGGCTTTGGCGTCGGCGATCGAGATGCCGTAGGTTTCAAGCACCGAGCCGGTGGCGCGCCGCACTTCGATGCGCGCCTTTTCATAGGCGGTCTCGGCCGTCACCAGGGCCGACTCGGCCAGCGCCAGGTCGTGTTCGGCAGCCAGCGTCTGCTGGTTTGAGCCGGCGCCGAGCTTCTGCTCCTTCTGCATGATATCCAACGTCCGCTGCGCCAGGTCGCGGGCCTTGCGGGCGGCATCCACGCGGCTGGCTCCCTGTTCCAGGGCATAGCGCGCGTTGCGCACCTCAATGCGTATGCGTTTCTTCAACTCCTCAAGGTACACCTGCGACTGACGGTACTCCAGCTCGGTGCGGTACTGGTCGGCCTTGGCGATGCGGTTGCGCAGCGGAATGCTGAGCTGGAAGCCCACCTGATACTCGGGCGAGTTGTTGTTGAGCGCGTTCTCAAGGGCACCGCCATAGTCCCTGGGCAAGGTGGTTGAAGGAGGATTTTCGTACTTGGAGTTCAACTGGCCCGCGGTTCCGTTGCCGGCATAGAAGCCATAGGCGGTGAGCGAGGGCAGCAGTGCGTTGCGCGCGGTTTTGCGGCTGAGCTCGCGGTTCTTTAGATCGAGGCTGGACTCCTGCAGTTCCGTGCGGTTCTTGAGCGCAGCGGCAATCATGTCCTGCACGGGTTCCGCGACTGCCTGAATCCGGGCGCCAATGCGGTCAGTGGGCACCACGGGCATCTCTTCGAGAACCGGATCGTCGAGCGTGCGGGTGATGGCGTTCTTCATCAACAGCTCCTGCAGTTCCAGGTTGGTGCGGGCCACGGTCAGGTCCTGCTCGCGGGTGGCCACTTCGCCCTCGGCCTTGAGCACATCCATCTCGGGGATCGCCTGCAACTGAAGCTGCTTGCGCGCGGTGCTGAGCGTTTCAGTGGCAAAGGCCACGGAGCGCTCGCCCACTTGCTCGGTATCATAGGCGTTCACCAGGTCCCAGTACATATCGCAGATCTGGGTGACAGTAGAAATGACCTGGGCGCGGAAGGCTATATCGGAGATCTTCTGGTTGGTGCGGGCAATGCGCAGGAAGCGCAAGTTGGGCCCGAAGCCCAGGCCGGCGAGGAGCTGCTGCGCAACCAGCACGCGCACCCTTGTGTAGAGTTCAGGGCTGAAGTAATCGTAGATGCCGTTGGATGTCTGGCGGCTGTTGTTCCAGTCCACCTGGACGCTGCCGCCGGTGGGAAACGCCTGGGTGTAGCTGACGTTTGCCTGCTCCTGGTTGATCTTGTAGATGGAAACACCCTCGACCTGAAAGTTCGTCAGCTGCTCGGAGGTGTGATCGACGAAAGCACTAGCGTTGATGACTGGATCGTAGCCGGAAACCGAAGTGCCGGTTCCCAGCGTGGACGAGACGATGCCGGAAGCGCCGGCGCCCGCGCCACCCGCGCCGCCCGTGGTGCCGCCCGCGCCGGCTCCGGCGCCGCTGACGCCAAAGCCGCCCGCGCCCCCGCCTGGCGTGCCCTGCACGACGCCGGTGTTGACGCCGCGCACGGAGCCGCCGGCCTGGGTTCTCTGCACGTCGGTCTGCGCGATGGGCAGATTGTAGCGCGCGATCACGAGGTCGAGGTTGTTCTCGAGCGCGAGGTCGATGGCGTCGTGCAGCGAGAGATAGATTTTTCCGTCACGCACGAGCGCATCGAGCCGAGCGGAGTTGACCATGCTGGGCGGCGGGACGGACGTGCCGCGGTAGGCGTTGATGGGGTTGAAAGAACGCTGCCGCAGCTGATCAAAAGGGATGGAACCCGGCGCGGCGGGGGCGGGCAAGGCCGCCGGCGCATGCACCGAAGGCGCCGGCGGCATGGGCTCCACCGCAAGGGCCATGTTCACCTGCAACAGGAAGACGGCGGCGAAGACCTGAATGTGAGATCGAATGCATTTCACTTTGTGCTAACCTCCGTGGCCATCGCCGGCACTGCTTCGTCGCGCGTGAGCCAGCCGTCGCGCAGCTCGAGGATGCGCTTGCCGTAGCGCGCGTTGGTTTCAGAATGCGTCACCTGGACGATGGTGGTTCCGGCGCGGTTGAGCTCGCAAAAGAGATCCATGATTTCGCGTGCCTGGGTGGAGTGGAGGTTGCCGGTAGGCTCGTCGGCCAGCAGCAGCGCGGGAGCGTGCACCACGGCGCGCGCGATGCCGACCAGTTGCTGCTGCCCGCCGGAGAGCTGATTCGGAAAAAGGTCCTTTTTGGCGACGATCTGGAAGCGATCGAGAATGTCGGCGACCATGCCCTGACGGTCTTTTGAAGGTATGTTCTTGTAGGAAAGCGGAAGATCGATGTTTTCGGCCACGGTAAGGTCGTCGAGCAGGTGATAACTCTGAAAGACCATGCCGATGCGCTGGCGGGCAAGGTCGGCGCGCTGCTTGCGGTTGAGTTTGTGCGCGGGCGTTTCGCCGAACCAGTACTCGCCCAGCCAGCCATCGTCGAGTAGCGCGAGTACGTTGAGCAGGGAGGACTTCCCTGCCCCGGAGGGCCCCATGACGGTGACAAACTCACCCTCGCGGATGGTGAGCCCGATGCGGCGGAGCACCCATGTTTCGGTAGGGCCAGTTTTATAACTGCGTTCGACATTTTTGAGTTCAATCATGATTCTTAGTGACTCCAATCTCAAAGTCCGATTCTTCTGCATAACTTATTCAGTGCGCAGGGCCTGCATGGGCTCGATGGAGGCGGCGCGGCGGGCGGGCAGCCAGCTTGCCGCCAGCGCGGCGAACAGAATGACCAGCGTAGCCAAGGCAGCGGCAAATGCGCCATTCATGACGACGCTCGCGGCACCAGCGACCGGGTTCACGCCGGAGTCGGCCAGCAGATGGCTCACCACCGGACGCATCAGCCAGCTTGCGCCGAGGCCGATCACCACGCCCACCGCAGCTACTGTCAATCCGCGCCCCAAAAACACGCGCAGGATGAAGCCGCGATCCGCGCCCAGCGCCATGCGCACGCCGATCTCGCGGGTTCGCTGCGTCACCTGGTAGCTAAGCAATCCAAACAGGCCGATGACCGTAAGGAGCAGCGCGAAGCCGGAAAAGCCGCCCGCCAACAGGGAGAAGAAGCGCGGCTCTTCGATGGTCGAGTTGATGACCGCCTGCATGGTAGTGAGGCGGGCCACGGGAATCTCCGGATCGGCCCGCTCCACGGCCTGTTGCACGGCCTGCGCGAGGTTCACATGCGCCGCGGTGCGCACCGCAAAGGTGGTGGGGAACCAGCCGTTGATCGTGCCCGTAAAATCATCGGAGAGCTGTGCCATGAGACCGTAGATCACCACCCCCTCGGTTTCCACCAGCGAGTGCATCTGTACATCCGGCACCACGCCGACTATGCGCCAATGCTCGGCGCCGCCGAGGTGGATGGTTTCACCGATGGGGGAGCGGCCCGGCCACCACTTTTTCGCCGCCGTGGCGCCGATGACGACCACCGGTTCGCTGCCGGCGCGATCGCCGTCGGTGAAGTCCCGACCCGCGAGGAGAGGCATTCCCATGGTTTGGAAATAGCCGGGCGTGACGGAGCGGAACTCGATAATCTGGCGCAGATCATGGCGGTCCGACGGATTGCCGCCCATGTTGAGGCCGCGATCCAGGGGCAGCCCGTTCACCGCCGCCACACGGTCGACGCCCGGCGTGCGCCGCAACTGATCGAGCACGTTTGAAACGAATTGCGAGGTCTGTTCTGTGTTCGCGTAGCGATCGCCCTTGAGCGTGACCTGGGAGACAGTCAACTGTTTCGCTTCCACGCCTGAGGGCAGAGCCCGCAGCTTCACAAAAGTTCCCATCAGCACCGAAGCCGTGGAAACCAGCACCATGGTCAGCGCCACCTGCGCCACGATGAGCGCGCGCGACAACCGCGCATGAGAGACAGTCTCACCGAGAGACGCGCCGCCCAACCGCATTTCACGCCCCTGCTTGCGCAGAATGATCCACGCCGGGAGCGCGGAGAAGATTGCCGTTGCGGCCAGCGCGAACCCGAGCACCACAGCAGACACCAGCCACGGACCCGGCTCGCCGTGCAGGTTGGGGACGGCAATCGGCGAGGCGTGAAGCAGCGCATCGGCCCCAACGCCCGCCACCAGCACGCCGACAAGCCACCGCCCAGCGCAAGCAGCAGTCCCTCGCAGGCCAGCAGCCGCGCCAGTTGTGCGCGCGTGGCGCCCAAGGCGGAGCGCAGCGCAATCTCGCGCGAGCGGCGCATGGCACGAGCCATCATCAGTCCCGCCAGATTCAAGCAGGCCACCAACAGCACGGCCAACACTGCGCCCATGACCGTGAGCAGGCTGCGTCGCACCTCGCTGACCACCACATCCTGGAGCTTCCAAACGCGGAACTGATGGAGCACATTACCACGGCCGAACCACTTTTTGTACAAAGGATACTGTTGGTAGAAGGGCTGAAAGAGTGCGTT
The DNA here is from genome assembly GCA_963716385.1 of uncultured Acidobacteriaceae bacterium. GTDB lineage: Bacteria > Acidobacteriota > Terriglobia > Terriglobales > Acidobacteriaceae > Telmatobacter. The sequence goes on along the minus strand of OY970305.1, from coordinate 2,005,369 downwards.
CAATTGCTGCTGCACCTGATCGAGGGTTGCACCAGGCCGCAGCCGCGCGATCATCTCATAGTTGCTGCCTTCATAGCCGGGGTCTTTCGGGCTCAGCTGCAAAGGCTGCCAGAGATCCGGAGTGCCCGACACGCCGGGCGCGGTGGCCGCGGGCACCGCAAAACCAGCGGGCATCACGCCCACCACGGTGAAGGTTTCCTCGTTGATGCGAACAGCGCGGCCCACGATGGCGGGATCGCGGCCAAAGACGCGGGTCCACAGGCCATCGCTCAGGACCACGGCTCTGCCGCCTCCGGGGCGGTCCTCGTCGGGCACGAAGCCGCGCCCCTGCACAGGCATCACGCCCAACGTACGGAAATAGCCTTCGGAGACGCGCAACAAAGTGACCTGCACCGCATGGCCGCCCTCGACGGAGAGATTGACTGCGGAGCTCGTGTCGTCGATGACCGCGACGGACGAGAACTCCTGACTGTGCTCGCGCACAAAGTCCGCTGTAGTCCCGGCCTGTTCGGCGTTTGGCTTTTCATGGGGATAGGTGTAGGCCAAACCCACCAGGCGACCCGGATCGGGATAGGGCAGCGGCTCCATCAGCACGATATGAATCACGCTGTACACGGCCGCGCTCACACCGATGCCCAGCGCCAGCGTGATGACGGCCGTCAATGTGAATGCCGACGACTTGCGCAACTGGCGAAGCGCATAGCGGACGTCCCGAAACATCGTGTTCATCATGTCACTCCTGGAAAGGCGGCTATTCGATGCGCAAAGCTTTCATGGGCTCAATGGACGAGGCGCGACGGGCGGGAATGAAACCCGCCGCGGTGGCGCAGAGGACGAGCATGAAGGGCGCGCCGGCGAGGGCGGTCCAGTCGTAACTGCCGACGCCATAGAGAAGGCTCTTCATCAGGTAGCCGGCATAGAGCGCAGCGGGAATGCCGAGGCAGAGCCCGACAAGAACCTGCCAGAGGACGCCGCGCATGACCATGGCCACGACGCTCGACCGGGTGGCGCCAAGGGCCATGCGAATGCCGATTTCGCCGGTGCGGCAGGCGACGAAGTAAGACATGACGCCGTAGAGGCCGACCGATGCGAGGATCAGCGCCAGGATGCCGAAGAGGCTGGTGAGCTGGGCGATCAGCCGCTCCTGGGTGAAGTTGCCGGCCACCTGCGCATCGAAGGAGCGAAGGTCCATGACGGTGAGATTGGGGTCGATGGCGGCCAGAGTATGGCGCACCAGCGTGTCCACGTTCTGCGGCGGCAGGTTGAAGTGGAGGATCATGGCGTTCATGAACATCGACTGGGTCTCGGTGGAGGTCATCTCCGGCTCCTTGTAGCCGGCGAAGGGCTGGGAGAGGGGGCGGAGATAGACTGGGCGCGTTTCGTCACGGGGATCGTTGAGCTTGAAGTCGGCAAAGACGCCCACGATCTGCCAACTGCCGGAGTACTGGGGAAAGTCGATGCCGAAGTGCTGGCCGATGGGATCCTGCTTGGGAAAGAAGCGTTTAACAAATGTCTGATTGACGAGGACTACCTGGGGCGAAGTGGCTGTATCCTGCTCGGTGAATCCGCGGCCGCGCACGATGGGCACGCCGACGGAATCGAGGAAGTGGATGCTGACCCGGTCCCAGCTGGAGCCGCAATTACTATTCGGTCCGGGGGCGGGATGTCCCTGCTGAATGACGCACTCGCCCCAGTTGTTGCCTTCGAGCGGGCTGTACATGGCCAGGCCCACGCTGGCCATGCCGGGCAGCGCGGAGAAACGGTCTTCCATCTGGCGGTAGAGCGCGGGAAGCCTTTCGGCCGAATAGCCGGCGCCGGCCGGATCGAAGTGCACCACGTAGCGGTTGGAAGTGGCAACGCCGAAGTCCTGGTGCTCGAGGTTGGCCAGCGAGCGGGTCATGAGAATGGCCCCGGCGAGCAGGACGACCGACAGCGCGGCCTGCAGCACGACCAGCGCCTTCTGGGGCAGCGAAGAGCGGTCGCGCGTGGAGCGGTTGACGCCGCGCAGCGCATCGGCCGGCTGGGCATGGGACGAAAGCCACGCCGGTCCAGCGCCGAACAACAGGCCGGTGAGCAGCGAGACCAGAAACGCAAAGCCGAGAATGGGCAGCGAGGGGCTGGCATCGATGGGAATGTTGTGGGCATCGGGAAAGGCCAGCGCGAGGATGGTGTGGGAGCCCGCGTAAGCGACAGCCAGCCCGGCCAGGCCACCGATGCAACTGAGCAGGACGCTCTCGGTGAGTATCTGGCGAATGACGCGGCGGCGGCCGGCGCCTAGCGCCATGCGCACGGCAATGTCGGCCCGGCGGGTGGTGCCGCGCGCCAGCATGAGGTTGGCGATGTTGGCGCAGGCGATGAGCAGCACGACGGACGAGAGGATCATGAGCATCTTCAGGCCCTTGCCTGTTTCCTGTTGCAGGTTCTGGATGCCGCCGCCGCCCGGAGAAAGAACGACATGCATTTTGGGAATGATGGCGGCTCCGCCGTTGGCAGTAAGCAGGGGGCGCGAGTAGAGCCATTGGCGCAGCAAGCCGGTGAGCTTGGTTTGCAGGGCGCCGATGTTGGTGCCTGGGCGGACTCTGCCCAGCGGATAGAGCCAGTGCGATTCAGGATGATGAAGGATGGAGCTGGCTTCTCCGCGGACATAGGGCTCGGTGTGAATCGGCATCCAGAAATCGGGGGAGAATCGGTGACCCGGTCGCCGAAAAAGCCGGGCGGGGCGACGCCGATGACGGTGAAGGGCCGGGCCTGGATGAAGACGGTGGAGCCGATGATCGACGGGTCGGCGGCGTATTCACCCTGCCAGGCCTTGTAGCTGAGCACGGTTGCGGGCGCGGCGTTGGGGGTGTCGTCGCCGTCGGTGAACATGCGCCCGGCGTACGCTCCCAGGCCGAGAGTGGTGAAGTAGTTGCCGGAGACGAACTCGCCGTGCAGGGACGTGGGCAGAGCGTTGCCGCGGCGCACGGTCCAGCGCCATTGGCCGGCTTGGACCGCGGCCAACGGCTGAAACTCGGGCGCGGCGTTCTTGAGGTACTGGTACAGGTCGTAGGAAAAGATGGAGAAGTCGCCGGTGTCGCTTGCGTCGCCCGGGAAGCCGCCGTCGACGCAGCAATCGCCGTTGTCGCCGATGCGGTAGAGTTGCGCGGGATCGGTGACCGGCAGTGAGCGCAGCAGGATGCCGTGGACGAGGGTGAAGATGGCGGTGTTGGCGCCGATGCCGAGAGCCAGGGTGAGCACGGCGGTGAGGGTGAAGCCTGGCGACTTGCGCAACTGGCGTAGCGCGTAGCGGATGTCCTGGAGCAGTGTCTGCATTGCGAGTTCTCCTACTCTGTTCTGAGAGCCTGCATGGGATCGACGGAGGCGGCGCGGCGCGCGGGGATGTAGCAAGCGAGGGACGCGACCAGGCTGAGCAGGGCGGCCACGGCGGCAAAGGTGAGCCAATCGACGGCGCCGACTCCGTAGAGCAGGCCGCGCAGGAAGCGGGTGGCGACCAGCGAGACAACGAGACCGACAACCAGGCCGGCCAGCGTAAGCCGCAAGCCCTGCGCCAGAACCTGGCGGAAGATGTCTGCCTTGCCCGCGCCAAGCGCCATGCGGATGCCGATTTCATGGGTGCGCTGGCGGGTGGTGTAGGCCACCACCGCATAGATGCCCACCGCGGCCAGAACCAGAGCCAGCAGGCCGAAGGCACCCGCGAAGGCCGCCACGATGCGCTCGAAGACGCTGCCCATCTGCATGTTGCGCTGGAGCGTGGTGACGTTGAAGAGCGGCAGATCGCCGTTGAGTCCATGGATGGTCTGCTGTATGGATGGCACCAGAGCCTGTGGATCGCCCGTGGTGCGCACATGCAGGGTGACTTCGCTTTCGTAGTGCTGCATGAGGGGCAGGAGAATGAGTGGGGCGGCTTCATAGGTCAGGCGGCGGTACTTTCCATTGGCTGCCACGCCCACCACGGTGTACCATCGCCCGTCGGTCTGCACGCGCTTGCCGATGGCATTCTGGCCTGGCCAGTAGCGATCGACGAAGGCCCGGTTGACGACGGCCACCGGTTGGGCGCCTTCATTGTCCTGAGCGGTGAAATCGCGGCCGGAAACAAGCGGCGTGCGCAGGGTTTGCAAGTAGCCCGGCCCCACGATCCCATAATCCGCTTCGACGGCTTGATGCGGGGGAGGCACATAGCCCTCGGGCCGCACGCCATCGGAGTGAATGCTGAAACTGAGCGGCGAGAAGTCCGCCAGGGTCGCGGACTGCACGCCCGGCAATTGCCTCACCCGTTCCGCCACCTGCCGTTCGAACTCCACTCCGGTGGCAGCCGAGTAGCCCATCGGATCCAGGTCGAAGGTGGCCAGCAGCACGTGGCTGGAATCGAATCCGGGATCGGCGCTTTGCGCATTCTGAAGGCTGCGAATGAACAGGCCGGCGCAGGTAAGCAGCAGCAGCGAAAGCGCGATCTGTGCAACCACCAGGCCGCTCGTAAGGCGGGACTTGGAGAGCCCGCCGGAGGTGCTGAGCGCTTCGTCCTTCAGAACCGATACTGGCGACAGGCTGCAGGCGTGCATGGCCGGAATCACGCCGGCAATCGCCGCGGTAAGGATAGAGGCCATCAGCGTGGCCAGAAACACCGTGGCATCGACATGGCCGTTGAGCGAGAGCGGCAGCGTGGTAGGAGGCAGGAAGGCCGAGAGGGTGCCCGCCGTCCACACGGTGAGCGCCAGCGCAACCGCCCCGCCGCCCAGCGCAATCAGCATGTTCTCGGCCAGGAGTTGGCGCACAATCCGCCAACGGCTTGCGCCCATGGAAAGACGAATGGCGAGCTCGCGGCGCCGGCCCACCGAGCGCACCAGCAGCAGATTGGCCACGTTGGCGCAGGCCAGCAACAGCAGCGCCGCAGCCAGCGCCAGCAGCATGGGCAACGTGCCGTAGAGGTAGACGTTGGCGCCGAAGGGCGAGCGCCAGAGCGGATCGGCGGAGATGACGTTCGAGGCCAGATGCGTCTCCGGATAGCGCTCGGCGATGTGCTGCATGAGCAGATTCAATTCGCTGACCGCCTGACGCGGTTCAACGCCGGGCTGGAGTTTCCCCAGCACCTGCAGCCAGGATGCGCCGCGCTGATCGGTTACACCGTTGTAGCCCCAAAGCTGCTGGGCCATCCCCAACGGAATCCATATCTCGGAGCGCAACCCGGACTTGCATCCTATAAAGCCCCTGGGGGCGACACCGACGATTGTGTAGGGATGAAGGTTGAGCTGAATCGTCTTGCCCACGATGGAGGGATCGCCGGCGAAACGGTTTTGCCACAGATCGTACCCGAGCACGGCCTCCGGCGCGCCCTGCCGCTCATTGGCCAGCGACGGAAGCAGAGTTCTGCCCAGGATCGGACGTACGCCCAGCACCTCGAAGTAGTTGGACGAGGTAAGCGCTCCGTAGATGCGCTCTGGCCTGCCTGACCCGGTAATGGCCATGTAGTCGTCGTGATAGGCCAGCAGGCCCGTGAAGCTGTGTGCGCTGTCGCGCAGGTCCACGTAGTCCGGATAGGAGAACGGGGGCGTCGGATGCTCGGTCCGTTCTCCCCGCATGATCGAGATCATGTTGCCGGTATGCGCCACCGCGGGAATGGGGTCCAGCAGGGTCGAATTGATCCAACTGAAGATGGTGGCGTTGGCAGCAATACCCAGAGCTAGCGTCACCACCACCAACACGGTGAATCCCGGATTGTTGCGCAATTGCCGCAGCGCGTAGCGCATATCCATCAACACGTTCCGGAAAAACACCTTATGCCTCCACTTCTTCTTCGAGCTTTTTGAGCTCTTCTTCCGAGACCACCTTTCCGTCGAATAGATGGACTTCGCGCTGGGCATGCTTGGCGAAGCGCGGATCGTGGGTGACCATGCAGATGGTGGAGCCTTCGCGGTGCAGGTCGGCGAGCAGGTGCATCACCGCTTCGCCGTTTTTGGAGTCGAGGTTGCCGGTGGGCTCGTCGGCCAGCAGGATGGAAGGCGAGCCGGCCAGGGCGCGGGCCACGGCGACGCGCTGCTGCTGGCCGCCGGAGAGCTGCGCGGGATAGTGCTTCATGCGGTGCGCCATGTTGACGCGCTCCAGGGCATCCTTGACGCGCTTCTTGCGTTCGGCCGAGGGCATGCCGGCGCGATAGGTCAGCGGCAGCTCAACATTCTCTTCGACGGTGAGGTCGCCGATGAGATTGAAGCTTTGGAAGATGAAGCCGATCTCCTGGTTGCGGATGCGGGAGCGGTCGCCGAAGCTGAGGTTTTCGACCGGGCTGCCGTTGAGCAGGTACTTGCCGGCGGTGGGCGTGTCGAGCAGGCCCAGGATGGACAGCAGCGTGGACTTGCCGCAGCCCGAGGGGCCGGACATGGCCACATACTCGCCGCGCGAGATGGTGAGGTGAACGCCGGAGAGCGCGTGCGTCTCGACTTCGTCGGTGTAGAAGATCTTGGTGAGGTCTTCGATTTCAATCAGCTTGCCGTTCGATGCCATCCTGTCCCCCTTGTACTTCGGAAATCGTGCCTTCTGTCCCTGAATGACTGTTTGCGGTCCGCGCCTGACTACTCCAGACGGATGCGGTCCACGTTGTCGTACCGCGACATGTCGGAAAGAATGACCGTATCGCCCTCCTTCAGGCCCTCGAGCACCTGAATATTGTTGACCGAGGCGCGCCCCACCTTGACGGGAACGCGCGTGGCGCCTTTGCCGTCGGGGTCGACCTTGAAAAGGCTCAGCGTGGAGTTCTCATTCCCCAGCGCGGGGCGTCCCACGTAAAGGACGTCGGCCATGCGCTCCAGATCGATGGTCCCATCCACACTCAAGTCAGGCCGCGCACCCTGCGGAAGAGGCCCAAGCAGTTCTACGTCAACGGTGACCGTTCCGTTCTGCACGGCGGGGTCAATGCGCGTGACGCGGCCTGGAATGACGCCGTTGTGGGTGTCGATCGAGGCGGGCTGGCCGATCTGGATGTCGCGGGCCTGGGTTTCGGCGATCTTGAGGCTGGCCTTGAGCTGGTCCGGCTGCACCACCTTGGCGAGCGTGGCTCCGGGAGCGACGTGTTCGCCCACCTGATGGGGCAGGTCCACCAGGACGCCGGGAATGCCTGCCGTGACGTGCAGGGCGGCGAGCTGCTGCTGCTTGAGCTGGTAAAGGGCGCGGGCCTGATCGACGAGCGTTTGCTGCACAGCCAACTGCGAAGCCATGACCTTCTCATTCAGGGTGAGGCGTTCGTCCTCGATCTTGTTGCGCGTGGTCAGCTCGTCGGCTTTGCTCTCCGAGGCCTTGTAGGTGAGCCCGGAGATGACGCCCAGGTTATAGAGAGCCTTGTCGGTCTGCGCCTGCAGTTTTGCCTGGCTGAAGTCGGCGCTGACGGTGGCGGCGCCGGCCTTCTGGGTCATCAGATCGTTTTCGAGCTTGACCTGGGTGTTGTGGTACTCGCTCTCGGCAGCCTTGAGCGCAAGGCCGGCATTCAAGGCCTCCTGCTCAAGCTGCGGGTTGGCCAGATCCATAATGACCGTGTTGGGCTGCACCTGCGCGCCGGGCAACACCAGGATGCGCGTGACTGTGGCCTCGGTTTCGGCGGGGATGAGGCGGAGTTTGTCCTCGCGCGGAACCAGCGAGCCGGTGGAACTGCGGACCTGGCGAACCATGGGACCGCGCTTGACCGTATCGGTCCAGATGGTGGAGCGGTCCACGGAGGGCGCGGCCGGCTTGAGCCGGGCCACGGCCGCCACTGCAACGGCGATCACCACCGCCGCAGCGCCAGTCCATAGCATCAGGCGGCGCCTCTTCTTTTGCTTCAAGTCCGGGCGTGCGATATCCATCACGCATGAGATGAAGCACTTGCAGCGCCAAAGGACTTCAGCTTTTTTGCGTTGAAAAGAAAGCACTTTGGGGCGAGGCGAGGGGCGGCGGCGCAGCACGGGGTGACCGCTTCCGGCGCGTACTGTTCGATTTCGAACAGTACGCAATCGCGCCGGAGGGGTCCGAAGGAGAACGTTCCAGGATGGTCAGGGCCTTCACTCTACTGAAGTGGAGGCGCGGGCAAACCGACTTCGGCCGCCAGCGGCAGGGTGTGCGTGCTCCACCACTGCTCGATCACCTGGTTCCAGCGTTCGCCGCGGCCGATCCACAGGTGCGCGGCGCCATCGTAGCGGGCCTGGTTGTTGGCCAGCCAGTAGGGGCGGTTGTCGCGCAGCCAGGCCTGGCTGAAGAGGTGGCCGAGTTCGGTGTAGCCGTCGCGCATGTCCTCAAGCTTTCCGTTGTTCGAGCCGATCGTCTCCAGCATCTCCGCGACCTCGTCCCAGCGGCTCTTGTCGGCGGCCAGCGCCTGGGCCTGGCTGTAAAGCGACACGCACTCGGCCGCTTCCTCGAACTTGAGGCCGATAAAATCCATGCGCCGCGCGCCCAGCTCCATTGCGTCCAGCGCCTCTGGATTTTCAAGCCGGGAGGCGGCGCGCGCCTCGGCCAGCAGGGTGATGGCGCGCTCGGCGTCAAGGCGCATCTGTGAAGCCACGGGCAGCAGCTTGGCGGAGAGGCGCTGGCCCTCCGGCGAAAACGGATCGGCCCAGAAATAACTATCGTCGACGTCGTCCAGGCCAGCCTTTCTGAACAAAGCGTGCGCGGCCATCAGTTCACGCTGTGCCTGGTCAATTTTGCCGGTCGCGTCGCCATGAAAAGCCTGCCCATACGACGCCGTAAACGCTGCCTCGGAACTCTCGCCCGGCTGCCAAGCCGCTGCCGCGCCAAACAGCACGCCAAACCAGTTCTCGTCGAAGATGCCCTCGCCGTCGTCGTTCCACACCGTGTTCAGCATGCCGGTCGCGCCGAGCTTCTGGCCATCGCGCACAAAGGCGCGGATGTTGCCCAACGCTTCATTGTTGTTGGGATAGACACGGTTCCAGTTGTTCACGCCGGGCGCCACCCAGGTCTCCAGACCGGCCTGCGTGAAGGGCAAAATCAGCGGCGTAAAATCCGGCTCCGCGTCGTAGCGCCATGGCACGGCGATCATGTCCTTGGGCAGCGTCTTCACCAGCTCCGGCGACTTGACCGCGATGTCGCCCCAGAACAGCAGCCGCTTGTGGTCGGGCGCGAGGGTCGCATGAATCCGCGACAGAAAGTCGAGATACACCTTGTCCAGCCCCTGCTCTTTCACCTCTTCGCGCGTGCGGCCCAGGCCCAGCTCGAAGGTTTCGTCGGCCCCGATGTGCGCGTAGGGACCGGGAAACACCTTGGCCAGCTCGCCAAACCAGCTTCCGATGAGAGGCAGCGTGGCGGGGTCACCGGGCGCCAGCACCGACCCGTGCGCGGTCTCGCCCAGCGGCGAATACTGCTCGAACTTGAGCACGTGATGCAGGTGGCCGAACGACTCCTGCTCGGGAATGATGGTGATGTGGAATTGGGCCGCGTAAGCCACCATCTCGCGCGCCTCATCGGGGGTCATGGCGCCGCCGGGAAAGGCCGCGACCGGCGACGACGCATAGGCAAACGTGGCCTCGAAATAGGGCGAGAAGATGTTGTACTTGTAGGCCGCGAGAGTGCGAATTTCGCGCTTCACAAAATCCATGTTGGGCAGCGGGCCGCGCGACCAGTCGTCGGAGAGGCCGCGGTGGGCCATGGCCGGCCAGTCGCGGATGGTGGGAACGAGAAGGACAGCGTCTTTGCCGGTGCCGCGGATGAGTTGCTTGACGGTTTGCGCGCCGTAGAAGAGGCCGGCAGAGGTTTCGGCGATGACGGCAAGACCGTGCGCACCGTCGGGAAGGATCACGTAGCCCTCGTCGTGCATCGCCGGCTCAAATTTCAAATGGTTGCGGGCAAGCAGTTCCCTGCCCGGGCCGGTCTGGGCGCGCTCCAGCCGGATGACCGCCGCTGCGTGCTCGGAGGAGCGCACATCGCGGCTTTTGAGAACCTCTTCCACATCCTTCGCCGCGAATTCATCCTCGGCGTTCTTTTCAACGGAAACACGCACGCCTGAGTCGCCGAGCGGTATCGACACAACCGCCGTGCACTCCCGCGGCGCGGGCACCAGTTGCAGATCAGCGCAGGTAGGAACGGCAGAAGCCTGCCCCGACGCGCCCACGCCGGCGCACAACACCACCAAGGAAGCCAAAGATAAACGGAGACGCATGAGCCCTCACTCCTCTGAAAGCAATTTGCATGAAGGCTACAGCATCGCCGCCCGCCCTGTATATCAGGGAATTATCATTTCAAGGCAAAATGATCACAATCAGCCCCTGGATTCCCTGGAAACGCTCGAAATGGCCACCTACGCTCTACCGCAGGCTCTTCAGCGCGGGATAGAGCTTGCGCCACTGCGCATAACCGGCCTTGTAAGCTGCCACATCGGCCGCATTCGGCTCGACGCGCTGGGCGACCTCGATGGCCTGCGCACAGGCCTCATCCAGATTGGCCCAGTGGCCCGCGCCCACGCCTGCCATCAGCGCGCAGCCGAACGCGCCGCCCTCCTCGGCGACCAGCACCTCGACCGGCTGGCCGTAGATGCCGGCCTGAATCCTGCGCCACAGCGGGCCGCGCGCGCCGCCGCCGCCCAAACGAATGGCGCGGACCGGAATTCCCAGCTCGGCAAAGAGCGTGAAGGTGTCTTTGAGCGAGTAGGCCACGCCCTCGAGCACGGCGCGCACAAAATGGGCCGCGGTGTGGACGGTGGAGACGCCGGCAAAGGCGGCGCGGACCTCGGGGTCCAGGTGCGGGGTGCGCTCGCCGAGCAGATAGGGCGCCCACTCCAGCCCCTGGCTGCCGGCGGGAACCTTCGCCGCCGCCTCGGTCAGCTGTTCATAACTCTGGCTCGCAAAAAACGTCTCCTTGAGCCAACTGAAGCTCAAGCCCGCCGACTGGGTCACGCCCATCACGTGCCACAGCCCCGGCACCGCGTGGCAGAAAGTGTGCAGGCGGCCCTTGGGGTCTTTGGTCGGCGCGGCTGTGGCGGCAAAGACCACGCCCGAGGTGCCGATGGTGGCCGAGACCGATCCCGGCTGCAGAATGCCCATGCCCACGGCGCCCGCGCCCTGGTCGCCCGCGCCGGCAACGACAGGAGTGCCCGCGGCCAGGCCGGTCAGGCCCGCGGCGCTTTCGCTGATCCGCGCGCAGACCTCGGGCGATTCGTACACCCTGGGCAGCCAGCTCTCGGGAATCCCCGCCGCCTCGGCCACTTCGCGCGACCAGCGGCGATGAGTGACGTCGAGCAGCAGGGTGCCGGAGGCCTCCTGCACGTCGATGGCGAACTCGCCGGTGAGCCGGTAGCGCACGTAGTCCTTGGGGCAGAGGATGTGGCGGGTCTTGGCGAAGATCTCCGGCTCGTGCCGCTTGACCCACAGAAGTTTGGTCAGCGTGAAGTTGGGCAGCGCGGGGTTGCAGGTCAGCTCGATCAGGCACTCGTAGCCGATCTTTTCATGCAGCCAGTCGCACTCCGGCTGGGTGCGGGTGTCGCACCAGATGAGCGAGGGGCGCAGCACCGCGCCGTTCTCGTCCAGCAGCACCGCGCCATGCATCTGGCCGGTCAGGCCAATGGCGGCGATGGGCTGACGCGGTTCCGGCGCGGCGGCCAGCGCAAAGCGAATGGCCTCCTGCGCGGCGCGCCACCAGTCCTCGGGGTCCTGCTCGGCCCATCCAGGGTGGGGGGTGCGAAAGGGCGCATGCTCGCTCGACGCCCCGCTGATGAGTTTGCCTGCCGCGTCCACCACCACGGCCCGCGTGCCTCCCGTGCCCACATCCATTCCCAGAAACCACATCGCCGCATACCCTCCGCGTAAATCGCTTTTCTCCGCGCAAGAGAGCATATCACCCCCGGCCGCTGCGAGGACAGCGGACAGAGCACGGAATGTAGCCCCGTCCAGTTTTCGACTCAGCGGCCATCCTGGACCTGGGGTGGAAGCTGGAACCGTTTCACGCGGCCTTTCGTAACCTTCAGCAGAATGAAGCAACGTTACACTTGGTCATGGGTCGAGGCGCAGGTTGGGCAGACCATCGTAGCCTGGAAAGACGGCGCTGCGCGACCGTGGCGAGGCGGGCCAATTTACAGCCTAAGAGAGCAGAAAAAGCGGGAGAATGCCTATGACGAAGGGTTGCGAGCCGTTGAGCGGGAGGCGAGGAAGGCTCCGCGGACCAAGGCGCAGCGCCTCGAAGCACAGCAACGTATCGTTGCGGCATTCCCTCGCTTCGCGGCCATCGCGCTCGGCCTGGAGAGGGAGACAATTCAACTCCTCACCAGCGGTTTCTTGCCGGTAGGTACGCAGCTTGCGCGGTGGGCAAGGCGGTTCGACCCAGACCTGAGCATGGAAGATATGATTCAGGCGTGCCGCAATGCCTGGACGGCTTGTGGCTTGCAACCGCTCCTCGGCGAGCCCTTGGGACTGACGCCATCGATCCTGGGATACAGCCTCCTGTATCCGTATAGCGACAACTATCTGGACGCTAGAAACGTATCCAATGCGGAGAAACTTCAGTTCAGCGCGCGTTTTCGGGACCGGTTGTGTGGCCGGAGGCTTTCAGCCCGTAACCGTCGGGAAGCGGCAGTGTGGACGATGGTTCAGATAATCGAAGGACAATATCCCCGCCTGCGCTACCCCGAGGTATTTCAGTGCTTGTTGGCCATCCATCGAGCACAGGAGCTGAGTATCGCGCAACTCAACAACTTGGGACTTTGCGAAGATTCCGAGGTGTTGTGGATAAGCTGCGCTAAAGGCGGAACTTCTGTACTCGCGGATGCCTGCCTCTCGCATGGCTGGCTCAGCGAGGAAGAAAGCAGGTTCTCGTTCGAGTGGGGCGCATTACTGCAGTTGGGAGACGATTTGCAGGACGTACGCGAGGATTTGCAACGTGGTTCGGTCACGCTGTTCTCGCGCGCTGCCGCAACGGGCTGGCCGTTGGACAGCCTCGCAATTCAGCTCCTGAACTTTAGCGAGCGAGTTGCAGACCAGATCGATCGCTTGCCCGACGGCCCCAAGATGCTTAAGGATCTGCTGCGGATCAGTTGGAGATCGCTCATCCTCACGGCTGTGGCCGATACGCAGGAATTTTTTTCTCCAGCATTTGTGGTCGAACTTGAGCAAAGCTCTCCCTTTCGCTTCGATTTTCTGCGCACACGGAACAAGAGACTGGCGGGGCAGCAAGGTCTGTATGCAGTCCTCTTCGATGCCTTTCTGGAGGCCGGCGAAGGCGACAGGGGCGGACTACCCTTGCCCGCCGATCGCGTGAATCCTCCCTCGAAGCTGAGGATGATCCTCTAACTAGCCCGATCAACTCCTAGTTTGTGGGCCTTTCGTAAGCTCTATCGGTAATTGCAATCGATTGACGGCCGATTCAAATTTGGCCCACCGGCGGTGCCTGTGCATCGCAGCCCCGCTTCGGCCTGAGTCTGCATCATCATACGGGACGCTGGGCCGTAGTGTGACCTGCCGCACAGGCGCTCGCTCCGCGCGGGGTGAGAATGGTTGCGTGAGGCTGGGCAGGGTTTTCCTGTGCCGGCCGGGAGAAGATACTTCATGAGCGATCTTGCCCCTCTTGCCGAAGGCGTAGCCGTTGACCCATTGGTGGGCCATCCGGCCGACTACCATGTTTTTCACAAGTTTCTGGAGCGCTGCAAGTCACTGCCAGCCATCACCACGGCGGTCTGCTGGCCGCTGTCGGACGTGGCCCTGCGTGGCACGGTCGAGGCGGCGGCTGAGGGGCTGATCCAGCCCACGCTGATCGGCCATGAAGGGGAGATGAAGGCGTTGGCGGCGCGCATTGGCGTGGATATCAGCGCGTTCCCCATTCTCCACGCCGAGACCGAGGCCAAGGCCGCCGAAATCAGCGTGGCCATGTGCCGCAGCGGCAACTCCCAGGCGATGATGAAGGGCAGCCTGCACACCGACGAACTGATGAAAGTGGCCATGCATCGCGATACGGGGCTGCGCACCTCGCGCCGCATCACCCACGTCTTCGTGATGGACACGCCGGCCTATCCGCGCACGCTGCTGATCACCGACGCGGCCATCAACATCGAGCCCGAGCTGGAGGACAAGATCCACATCGTGCAGAACGCCATCGACCTGGCCCATGCCCTGGGCATTCCCGTGCCCAAGGTGGCGCTGCTGTCGGCGGTGGAGACGGTGAACCCCAAGATTAAATCGACGCTGGACGCCGCGGCCCTTTGCAAGATGGCCGACCGCGGCCAGATCACCGGCGGCATCCTTGACGGCCCGCTGGCCTTTGACACGGCGGTCAGCGTGAAGGCGGCGAGCATCAAGAACCTGGTTTCGCCGGTGACCGGGCAGGCTGACATTTTGGTCGTGCCTGATCTGGAAAGCGGCAACATGCTGGCCAAGCAGCTTGAGTATCTGGGCGGGGCGCAACTGGCCGGCATCGTGCTGGGCGCGCGGGTTCCGGTCATCCTGACCAGTCGCGCCGACTCGGCCGAGACGCGCCTGACCAGTTGCGCCGTGGCGGTGCTGCTGCACTACGACACGCATCCGCTTGAGAAGGCCTGACTTATACTTCTCCTCCTACGGAAAGGCGCCGTTGCTGCCTGAAAAGGGCGCCTTTTTGCCGGCTGCTTTACCCCAAGGCAAAGAAAACACCCCGCCCGCGGCGCGCATCGTAATTAGTGCGTGGGGATGCGCCCGGACGAATCCATTCCGGACGCGCCGAGGCCCGTCTCCGGCAAAGGAGGTTTCATGCCTACACATGCGCCAGAGTTCGTCTCAAAAACTGCCAAGCTCCGCGTTCCCGACGGTTTTCCCCCGGAAGACGTGAAGAATATCTCCAGCGTGCTGAACGCCCTGCTCGCCGACGTCTTTGCTCTGTACATCAAAACCAAGAACTTCCACTGGCATGCGAGCGGGCCGCACTTTCGCGGCTACCACCTGCTGCTGGACGAGCAGGCCGCGCAGATTTTCGCCATGACCGACACCATTGCGGAGCGGGTGCGCAAGGTGGGCGGCACCACGATTCGCTCCATCGGCCACGTCGCCCGGCTGCAGCGGCTTGCTGACAACGACCAGGAGTTCGTCAACCCGGAGGAGATGCTGTTTGAGCTCCACGCCGACAACCGGAAGCTGGTGGAAAGCCTGCGCGCGGCGCATGAAGTGACCAGCCGGGCCGGCGACTATGCTAGCACCGGCATGATCGAAAACTGGATCGACGAGGCGGAGCGGCGCGCGTGGTTCCTGTTCGAGACCACGCGCTGAACCATCGCTGAACTCACGTGCGTGTTTTCCCTGGTCTCGATTGAGGCCAGGGAAAACCGCGCTAGTCCATCGACAGGCTCAGCTGATGGCGCACGTCGGCGCCGCGAATCCAGAAGATAACATCGGTGGCTATATTTGAGGCGTGGTCGGCGATGCGCTCCAGGCCGCGCGAGACCATGAGGCCGTTCATCGCCTGCTGAGTGAACTGCGGCTTCTCCTGGATGAGCTTGAGCAGGTCGGCGTGCGCGCGGCGGTTCATGCGGTCGATCTCGTCGTCCATCTCACGCACCGTGTCGGCCAGGCGCGCATCGCCCTCCAGCAGCGAGTGAATGGCGGTGCGGATCATGCGGGTGGCATACTCGCCCATGGCGGCAAAGTCCACCGGCAGTTCCACCGGCTCGGTCCTCATTATGTCGCGCGTGCGCCGGGAAATGCCCATCGACTGGTCGCCGATGCGCTCCAGGTCGCCGTTGATCTTGATGACCGCCAGGATGAAGCGCAGGTCGATGGCCATGGGCTGCTCCTTGGCCAGCAGTTCATAGGCCATCTCATCCAGTTCCCGCTGCGCGGTGTTGATGGCGTTCTCGTTCTGCTTGACGTACTGGCACAGGCCCAGGTCGCGCTGCAGATAGGCCTCTAACGCGGACTCGACCGCCAGCTGCGCCAGGGCAGCCATGGCAAGGAGCTTGTCCTTGAGTTCGCCGAGTTGCTGTTGAAAATGAATCCGCGGCACGACAGTCTTTCTCCTGCACTCGATTGTGCATCATGCCATGTTACCAGCATGCAAATTTCCGGGAATGCATCCAAACGGTTACGCCCCGCGAAATGCTCGTCCCAGGTTGGGTTAGACGCGCCATAGCGCGGTTCGATGTACTAGGCTAACACCATGCACGCCGCAAGCCCTTCGCGAAGTCCGATGCCGGCGGTCGATCCGGCTGCAAAGCGCGGTTTCCGCGGGGGGAATCGCTTGCGCCGATCGGCTCAGGGTGTGGCGGGGGCGCTGCTGGCGGCGCTGCCATGGCTGGCAGGCTGCCATGGCACAGATTCGGCGACGGCCGGGGATGGGAGGGCAACGATGGAGACGATGGAATTGTCCAGTTCGAGCTTTCAGGAGGGCAGGATACAGAAACAGTTCACCTGCGACGGCGCGGATGCCTCTCCGCGGCTGACGTGGACGGCGCCCCCGGCGGCCGCCCGGAGCCTCGCGCTCCTCATGACCGACCCCGATGCGCCCTCGGGCACGTTCACCCACTGGGTGCTCTACGACCTGCCGGCCGGAACACGGGCGCTCGACGAGGGACTGCCAAAACAGGAGCAGCTTCCCGACGGCTCGCGGCAAGGACGCAACGATTTCGGCCGGTCCGGTTACGGAGGGCCGTGTCCTCCTCGCAATGCAGTGCATCGCTATGTCTTTGCCCTGTACGCGCTGGATGCAAAACTCGGCCTGCCGCCAGGCGCAACAAGAAAGCAGGTAGAGGAGGCCCTCAAAGGGCACGTCCTTGCCCGCGGCGAATTGACGGCGCGCTACAGCCGGTAGCGAAGTGACGGCAAGGCGCGGCATCACGCCGCCAGATCCTGGCCCTTCGCCTCGTGACCCGCCAGTGCCAGCCCCGCCAGCGACAGCGCCACGATCACCACCGTGATGGCCAACACGGCGGGGTAGTTTCCCCAGCGCTCGGCCGCCAGCGCCTGCGCCTTGCCGTTCCATGAGGTGATCAGGGCGCCCAGCTGGTAGGCCAGCCCCGGCGCCGTGGCCCGCACCTGAGCCGGCGCGAGCTCAGTGAGATACGCCGGCACCACCCCCCAGGCACCCTGCACCATGAACTGCATCAGCACCGCGCCGATGCCGAGCGTGAGGGCCGAGTGCCCATAGGCATAGAGCGGAATCACGGGAATCGAAAGCAGCGCCGCGACCGCAATGGCCCGCTTGCGGCCCCATTTCTCCGACAGCGCGCCGAAGACGAACCCGCCGGCGATGGACCCCAGGCCATACAGCACGCCGATCAGCCCCACGGTTGCCGGTGAAAGGCCAATCTGCACCTCCAGAAAGGTCGGGTACACATCCTGGGTGCCGTGGGAGAAGCTCATGAAGGCGGTCATCAGCAGGACCAGAAAAAGAAACGTGGGCAGAAACTCCGTCAGGTGAGCGGGAATGATGGGGCCGGCCCGCGGCGCCTGGCGCTTTTTTGCGCCCGCCAGCCACACCGGCGACTCCTCCACGCGGGTCTGCACATAGAGCACCAGAAGCGCCGGCGAAGCGCCGATGAGGAACAGTCCCCGCCATCCAATCCAATGGAAGAACAGGGCAAAAGCGGCCGAAGCCAGAATCGAACCGAAGGCGTAGCCCTCCTGCAGGATGCCGGAGAAGCCGCCGCGGCCCTCTTTGGGAAGGGTCTCGAATGTCAGCGCCGCGCCCACGCCCCACTCGCCGCCCATGGCGAAGCCGAACAGCGCCCGCAGCACCAGCAGCACATTCAGCGACGGCGCAAAAGCGCAGGCCATCTCGATGACCGAGAAGCTGAGAATGTTGAAGATGAGCACCGGCCGGCGGCCGTAGCGGTCGGCCAACATGCCGAAAACGACCGCGCCCACCGGCCGAAAGGCCTGGGTAAGAAACACGGCGCCCATAATGGCCGACGGCTTGGTGCCAAAGTCCGAGGCAATTGCCTTGACGCAGAAGATCAGCAGGAAGAAGTCCAGGCTGTCCAGGGTCCAGCCCAGGAACGAGGCTATGAATGCGTGGCGCTGGGCGCGGCTCAGGCGCTGGAAGTCGCGGACGAAAGACATTACCGGGAGCATACCAGAGACTTCAGCGCACGGGCGTAGATCGGACTACTCTCGCGGTGACGGCTTGAGGGAAAGGCGTCCCAACGCTCGTTTCAGGCGCGTGCGCAGGCCAAGCCGGATGCGCCAGTCGCGGATCTTCCGGAGGCCTGTGCCGCGAACCTTGAAGGCAAACGCAAGCAGCGAATCGTCGGGGCTGACATTCATCCGGCGGAGAAGATGCGGGTCGCCTGAAAGATAGTTGATGCCGTCTTCGGTACTGAATGCGAGGTCGAACTCAGCTCGAACGAGGTCGCGCACCGCATCGTTGCATTCTCCGTAGGGATAGGCAAACGCGACGACCGGCGCGCCGAGCAGCGTACTCAGGTCACTCTTGCTGTCTGCGATCTCGGATGCGCATTCCTGTGCGGAGAGCTTCGTCAAATCCGCGTGTGTCCGGCTGTGCGCGCCGAACTCGATGCCCTGTCCGGCCCAGGAGCGAATCTTCTCCGCGGTCATGAGTTGGAGCGTGCCGCAGCCTTGAGATTCGTCCCATGCGTTGGTTTCCCCAATTCGTGCGGTGACCACAAAGACCGCGGCGCCAAAGCCGTAGCGGCGGAGAATGGGCAAGGCAAACTCGGCCGTATCTTCATACGCATCGTCGAAGGTGATGAGAATCGGCTTCTCTGGGAGCCCTGTGCCCTCTCGCAGCCAGCGGAGCCAGTCGGAAGGCCGGATGCCGACATAGCCGCGGCGCGCCAGCCAGCGGATTTGCCGCTCGAATTGCGCGGGCGATACCGTCCACTCGCGCCAGACGCCGGGCCGCGAAGGACCAACACGGTGATACATGAGTGCCGGGCAGCATCGGCCAAACTCGTCTTCCAATGCCTTCCAGGATCCGGCGGCGATCAAGGCGCTGCGCAGACGCGCGATTCTCTCAGCGGCGCGCAGCAGACGCGCCCCTGCCCTGCGCATCAAGGCAAAGCGGCAAAACCGTTTCTCAAAGCGAAGAGGAAGTGCCAGAAGCGGGACCAGCGACACGGGAAGCCGCATGAATGCGCTCCGTATCCACTTTTTGGGGGCGCGTGTTTCCGCCAGGGAAGACAGCAACGAGTATGGCCGGTACTCGGGGTGCTTGCGGCAGGCGCGGATATCCCCGGCGGCCAATGTTCTCGCCTGCCACTTCAAGTACTCCCATGAAGATTTCACGTAGTATTCGTTGGCGATGGCGGTGGGCCGGAAGCGGAACGGCACGCCCATCTTCCACAACCGCAGACCTAACTCGAGGTCTTCAGCGGCCCGAATCTGCTCGTCGAAGCCCCCGCAGCGGAGAAGAAGCTCGCGGGGCATCGAACTGTTCGCCATGGAGGACAGCACCGCGATGGAGGAAGCGAATTCCGCCGGGTAGCGCAACTCCATCTCCGGGTTCAGGGTTCGATAGTAACCTTCATAGCCGGCCTCCGAGACGTAGCGAATGACAGTTTCAGCACTGCCGGGCGCGATGTAGATGGGGCCATGAACCACACGAGGCTCAGAGTCCGCATGGGATTCGCAATGCTGGCGAAGAAGATCGGGGATGCAAATAAGGTCGTCGTCAAGAAAAAGAATCAGTTCGCCGACCGCGGCCCGAATGCCGACATTGCGGGCGGCGCTTGGACCGCGGTGCGACGCCTCCAGCGTGCGAAACGCGCACTTTGGCTTCCAGTTGCGCAGCAGTTCGGCCGTGCCGTCGGTCGACCCATCCATCACCACGATCACTTCGTAGTCCTCCGGCGCGAGATCCTGCGCCAGAAGCGCCGGCAAGGTGCGCTCCAGTACCTGCCTGCGGTTGAACGTGGGAATGACAACAGAGAGCTTCATCAATGGGGAGTCTCGCTTAGCTGCCCGGCTTCGTAAACACGTAATGGACATACGGAGAGAAGTATCTGTCGAGGCGTTCAACTCCGCAGTCGGAAAACCCTTTCGTCTCCAGCAGCTTCAGCCCCACCTCTTCGGTCTGCCGCACCACAAAGTCAGGCGTGGCGTAAAACGCGTGCACGCCATCTTCGAGGATATAGTCCCATTCTTTGAAAGCCCTTGCGCAATTGCGCAGTTTCCAGCGCAGCCGGCCCTTGTAGTAGGGCGAAAACCAATGCAGGGATTTCAGATTATGCGAGGAATAAATGAAGGTGCCGCCGGGCTTGAGAACGCGCGCGCATTCCCTTAGCGCGGTGACTCTCTGCGCCGCGGGAAATGCGTAATCGATTCCGTTGAACGAGATCAGCACGTGAGAAAAAGAGGAGTCCGGCTCCTCGATGCGGTCATAGCTGCCCACCTGCAAATCCAGATAGGGGAAGCGACGTTTGGCTATTTCGATGAAGACCTCGGAGCGGTCGACTCCGCGCACTTTGAGTCCCATCTCGTGCAGCATGAGGGTTGTTCTTCCCATGCCGCAGGCAAGATCAAGAACGCTTTCTCCGGCCTTGTAATACTTGGGGAACAGGTACTCTTCCTCTGAATGCAATCGGTAGACGGATAGGCTCGCAACAGCTTCGTCGCTCCGGTAGGCAGCCAGGTTCTCGGCTAACTCTCGCGGGATTTCTTCTGACAAAGGAGTACTCCTTCCTATACCTAAACGGACACCTGCGCTGCGGTGCCACCGTAACACATATTCTGCAACTGATGCATCAGGCGTTTCATGCCGAGCGCTCGATCTTTGTGGACGCTGACGAGCGGACGCGTAACTTGAGATAAGCAAAGGCGCTAAGCCGCGACATCCAGCGCCTGTTCCATATCAGCAGGCGGTATGTTTGATGGAAGCCGGAGGCCAATCGCAGCTTATAGGATTCCTCGCCGCTCAGGAAATCATACTCTGTGCAACCACGCGAAAAACCGTAGTCGACGATTGCTGGAACCAGCATACTGCCGGGAGAAAGGTGCGAAAAATCATGATCGTACGCCGTCAGATAGCCCCAAATCTTTCCCCCGCAACGAAACAGGAGATGCCATGCCAGCAGTCGGTCGTCCAATTCCATCACCGCGACGCACAGCCATCCCTTCGGTCCCAGCGAATCAAACAACGAGGCAAACACCTCGGAGTGCGCGCCGAGGAAGGGCAGTGACTGCTTGCCTCCAACGTGCTTCTGGGCCTCGAGTGCGACCATCTTCGCCAGCAAGCCCGGCTCCTTATGGGGATTGTCGAGAATGCGCACGCGCAGCCCCTCGCTGCTCATTTTGTTCAGGCGGGATTGTCGGTTGTGGAATGTATGGCGCGTCGAGCTTGAGCGGCGACTGATGATCTCCGACCATGGGCCGTCAATCGGCATATACGGGCACCGCTCCTCCTCGCGTAGAAGGAGATACGGCAGTCCGGCACGCTTCAGGGCGCTCTCAATGTGTGTGACTGCGTTCCCGGCGTCGCGCAGATCTCGAAGATCCATCAGGTCCCATTCTTTCGTCGCCCGGCTCAGAAATTCCACCACGGCCCCGGTCTGACCTGCCTCATCGCCGCCCAGCACCAAGTCGTTGTAATCCCATTCATGCTGGCGTGCCGCAAATTGGAGCCGTCGCAGCACTGGAAAACCAAAGCGCGAAGCGACCGTGCGGATCAGCGGCGATATGCCGGTCACGGCCTCGCTCCGCGTCAACACTAGAATATTGGGTCGCAGTTTGCCAGAGCCTTCTGTTTGGGCAAAGCGCCGATACCAGGCTTGGAACCAGTCAAAGGTTGTGAAGACGCTGGGAAAATCGGAGGCGAGACTGAGGCGGTCCCAGTCTCTCTGGAGACGGGACACGCCCTCTTCGGCAGTGATAGATTCGACGGTATAAAGTGAACTCGACATAGTTTGGCAATCAGGTACAAAGTTTGCGGACAAGAAGCTCAGGGGCCCGGCAACAATCGTGGCCGGATCAAATGTGCTTACGCAAGAGGCGATAAATCACCTTCTTTACGTCGTAGTAGACGAACTTTCGAATGCGCGAAAGTCGACGTTGGTTCCAGATCAGCAATCGGATGCGCCGATGACATCCGGTGCTCCAGATCGTCTTGTAGGCCTCCTCTCCGCGCAGGAAGTCGTACTCGCAATATCCCCGCTCAAACCCATAGTCCAGCAGTGCCGGGAGCAGCAGGGTACCTGGAGCAAAGCGGGAGAACGACCGATCATAGGCTTTGGTATAGTCCCAGAGTTTGCCACCGCAACGAAAGCCAAACTGAAAAGCAATCGGATGATCACCCAGTTCGAGCAGGGCCACGTAGAGCCATCCGCGAGGCCCCAGATCATCGAACAAGGATTGAAACACTTTGGGATATGTGCCGACAAACGGAGGGTATATGCTGCGGAGATGTTTCTGGTGATCGAGAGCCACCAATTTCTCCAGCAGACCGGGCTCCTGCTCAGGATTCTCGATGATGCGCATGCTCAATCCCTCGGTCGCAGCCCTTTCCCTTCGCCTGCGAAGGGTGCGACGTACGTGCCCGGAAAGCCTCTTCATCAAGCTGGCCGCATCCCCATCAATCGGCAGGTAGGGGCAGCCGTCTTTCTCCGGAAGAACAAAGTAGAGCAGGCCGGCGCGCGCCAAAGCGCTCTCAGTCAGCGCAGTTCCCTCTCCCGAGTCGCGCAGATCGCGAAGATCGACGACATCCCACTGCTCGGTCGTGCGCGCCAGAAAATCCACCACAGCCTCAGTCTGGCCCGCCGGATCATTTCCCAACACCACTTCGTTGTAGTCCGCGTGGTTTGTCACAAACTCGAGTTTGCGCACGCGAAAGAGTCTTGAAGATATGCGCCGCACAAAGGGCACGATGCCAACCACTGCCTCGGCTTCTTTCAGAACCAGTACGTGCGGCAGAAAGCGGCCGCCGGGCATTTCTTTGGCAAATTGCCTGAACCAGGCCCGAAACCAGCCGCAGGTCATGAACACGTTCGGATTCTCGGCGTTTTCGCTGAGCCGGTTCCAATCAGCCTCGAGGGCATTGAGCGCCGCGTCGGTCCCAACCGTTTCGACAGAATAACGAACCGCGGCATTTCCGCCAAGAGAATTGGTCATGGGAGCGACAGACATATCAGGACTGCCAATATGTTTTTGACACAAGGACGGCCTGGACCGGAAACATCGGAATCGCGAGGAACGACGGGCGAGCGGCCACGAATTCCATCATCGCCTTCCTTACTCCCGGGGTTTCGCGATGATCCACATCGTCGAGAACAATCAAGCCCCTGGGCGCCATCCGGGGAGCCAGGTATTCGAGGCTATTCCTGGTGGCTTCATAAGTGTCCACGTCCAAGTGGCAAAACGCGATGTTACGAAGGTCGAAATCTTCAGCCGCTGCCGGAAAAAATCCCTGAACCACTTTGGCGCGCGGCTTGGAGGAGAGCAATTTGACCACCTCCGCATATTGTGTGTCCATGAAGTCGGTCGGCTTGAAGGCTTGATCACAGTCGCCGATCCTCTCGAAGCCGCCCGTTTCAAAGGGGTCAAAACAGTAGAAGGGAGCGTCAATATCCTCCATGGCGTTGCAAATGTGCAGGGCCGTCCCGCCCTTGTACGAGCCGACTTCGAGGAAGACACCGGGCCCGGCCATCCGCACCAGGGTCCACAGATTCGCCAGGCGGGCTATATCGAGACAGGTAAAATCCTTCACCTGGGCCACTGAGCTGCGGAACTTCGGATCGAACAGAATGTCGACATATTCGGCTTCGATCGCCGGCGTCAGCATTTCATCTCCGGTGTTGCCCGTTTGGGCTCTGCGGAAAGGCGCACCCAGGAGGGTCCTGAGGCGGGACGCAACACGGGCGATCGCCGATTTTGCGGGGTTCGCTGTCTGATTGGAAACTCGATCTCTGACCGCACTCACGCCGCTCCACCTCTATATTCTCCATCGACCGTCGGGAAGGGCTGGATCAGCTCGGTTTTCCATTCCAGATTCGGTCTCATCGCGCCGGGCCAGAAATCGTGGTAGGACCCGCGCAGTTCACTCGCGGCATCGTGAATCTCGAAGGCCACAAGATCCTCCCAATTGGCAACCTCGGTGGCGCCATCCTGCAAAACCGTGACGTGAATCCGGTAAAGGCCATTGTTCATCATGTCAGGGGGCACAATGAACGAACTGCGCAGCAGACCCGCCGGAGCAGCAGATTCACCGAGCCTGGCGGTGGTAAATACATTGACTCCATGTTCGTTAAACACCTGCGCCGCCAGATCCAGGCTGGTGCGTGCCGCAAGCTTCCAGTATTCAAACTCCACCACCAGCGGAGTCCGGACAGTGAGCTGGTCACGGGAAGACCCATTCTGCGCGCGCACGGAGGCACGATGCAGGCGGATCAGATCGTTTCCCGGCGCCGTATGGATATCGTCATGAACCACTTCCGTAAACGAAGGCAACCAATTCTGCAGATAACGGGAGGTGACCGAACCGGGCGCCCCCTCCAACACAACCTTTCCTTCGTGCAGACAGATGGCCCGCGTGCACAGACTATCGACGGCCAGCAGGTTATGGCTGACGAACAATACCGTCCGGCCCTGGCTCGCGGCATCGCCAATTTTGCCCAGGCATTTCTTCTGAAAGGCGGCGTCGCCCACGGCCAGAACCTCATCCACAATCAGAATCTCCGTTTCCAGATGGGCGGCCACCGCAAAAGCCAGCCGAACGTACATGCCGCTGGAGTAGTGCTTCATCGGGGTATCGAGCATCCTGCCGCATTCGGAGAACTCCACGATCTCGTCGAATTTGCGCTTGATCTCCACGCGGGTCATACCGAGGACCGCCCCGTTGAGAAAGACATTCTCTCTTCCGGTCAGTTCCGGATGGAACCCTGCCCCCACCTCGAGCAGGGTACCGACCCGGCCGCGAATCTCCGCCAGCCCTTCGGTAGGCTTGGTAATCCGCGACAGAATTTTCAGCAGTGTCGATTTGCCGGAGCCATTTCGCCCGATAATCCCCAGCACTTCTCCGTGCCGCACTTCCAGGGACACATCCCTGAGCGCCCACAACATCGGGTTCCTGCTGGCGTCATCGGCTGGCGTGTGCCAAAGCGAGGCTAATCTGCGAAACGGAAGGTGCGCCATGTCCGCGAGCGTATCGCGCAAGGTCCGGTACTGCTCTTGCCGGCCGATCCGGTATCGTTTGCCGATTCCTTCGCAGCGAATCGCGACGGCGTTCCTGGATTCAGATGAAGTCGGCAAAAGTGTCCTCGGTCCGCCGGAAGTAGTATAGCCCGCTCATAAAGAGCGCCACGGCAACGCCGGCGGAAATCGCCAACAGCAACAACGGAGCGGCGCCGCTGCCGCGCAGCGCCCAGCGAAAACCTTCCACGACGCCCACCATCGGATTCAGCCCGTACCAGATCCGCCAGCGTTCCGGCACCACGCTGGTGGGGTATGCAACTGGACTGGCGAAAAACCAGAATTGCACGAGAAAGTTTACGGTGTAGCGCACATCCCGGTACTTCACGTTGAGCGCGGCGAGCCAAAGTCCAACGCCCAGGGCAATCAGTACGGCCAGGAACACCATGAGCGGCAGGGCCAAGATCGTCGCTGTCGGTGCGATGCGATAGTAGGCCAGAAACATGGCCAGGACCAGCAAGCTGATCGCGAAGTCCAGCAGGCTAGCCAGCACCGCGGACAGCGGAACGATGAGGCGGGGAAAGTAAACTTTCGTGACCAGCCGCTCGTTGGCCACGAGGCTGTTGCTGGATTGGGTCAACGCCTGGGCGAAGAGCTGCCATACCACCATGGCGGAATAAGCAAACACGGGATAAGGCAACCCGCCCGACGGCACCTTGACCAGGTGGCCCAGAAACAGGGTCAGGGTGAGGGCGATCACCAGGGCTGAAGAACGGCCCAGGCCAAACCGAGAATCGTCTGCTTATACCGGACCTTGATGTCCCGCCAGGTAAGAAAGTAGAGTAACTCGCGGTGCTGCCAGAGTTCCCTGGCCTGCAGACTCCACGAGGAATCCGCGCCCCGGATAATCACGGTGGCGGTACTGCCCGCATGCTGCATTTCCGATGAAGATGTCATTCGTTGGCTGAAGTGAAACAGGCAATCGCGCAGTGGCTTCCTCACAGTATGATAGCAGCGCGAATGGCGAGAGCAAACGCCTGGATGGATTTGCGGCGAGTATTTCCAGCCAGGTCCCGCAGGACCAAGCCGAGAGCCTCCGATACTACTTATCCCCCCAAGCGGTTGATGAGTGCTCTACTTATTTTCTGATGCCGGAGGAGAAATATCTTTCGGCTAAGTATTACCGCGCAGGCGACAGGGTTCTCGACTTGGCATGTGGCATGGGGAGAACGACCCTGCGCCTGCATGAACTGGGATTCTCCATGGTGGGAATCGATCTGTCGGATGTCCTCATCAATGGCGCCAAGCGGCGGCTACCCTATTTGGACTTGCGCGTTGGCAGTTTCACCCGCATCGAAGAACCGGATGCGTCGTTTTCCCATGTGCTGATCTCTTCCAATGCAATTGACCTGGCCCTCCCGGAATCCAACCGCATGCTGGCCCTGCGGGAGTGTGCGCGCGTCTTAAAGCCCGGGGGAACGCTCATTTACTCCTGCCATAATCTGAAATGCCTGCACTTGCTTTCGCCACGCTACTGGCGACGCCCGCTTTGGAAACTGCGGCACACACTGAAGGCATTCAAGCCGATCGCGCGAATCTCCGAGGACGGTCTGTACGGTCTCTTTGCCGCACCGGAGACAGTCATCGGGCAGACCGAAGACGCCGGCCTGAGGTTTCTTGAAATGGTGGGACCTACAATGTCAGCTAACCCCTGGCTAAACCGGTATATCTCCTTCTCCATCCACTATGCGTTTCGTAAACCTCAGGTTTGTGAGCCCTAGATTTGCATTTCTTGTCCGCGCATCGGGCTAGGCCGTGCGATGGGATCGGCGATCGAGAAGCTGGTCGTAGAGTGCAGCGGTGCGGCGCGCCATTTGCTCGCTGGAAAAATGCGTCTGCGCGCGCTTCCAGCCTTCGACGCCCATCCGCGCCAGCCGTGGACGGTCGCCGGCCAGCTCCGCGAGGCAGGCGACCAGCGCGTCCGTATCTCCGGGCGGCAAAAGTCGTCCCGTCACCCCGTCGACGACCAGTTCGCCAAGACCGCCGACGCGGCTGGCCACCACGGGCCGGGCAGCGGCCATGGCCTCGAGCGCGGAGAGCCCGAAACCCTCTTCGAGAGACGGAATCACGAGAAGATCCCACGAAGCCAGGAGCCGAGCAACGTCGGCGTGCCAGCCCAGAAAACTGACCCGCGCGGTGACGCCGAGACGCGCGGCGAGCGTGCGCAGCGAGGACTCCGAGGGGCCGGAGCCGGCTATCTCCGCCTGCACCTCGACCCCGCGGTCCGCCAGTTGCGCGGTGGCCTCGATCACGGCTTCGACATTCTTCAGCGGAATCAGCCGGGCCAGAACGCCGAGCTTGAGCGGCCCCTCAGCAGACGGCGGCGCGGGCGGCTGCGCACCGGTTTCCACGCCCGCGTAGATGACTTCAGCGCGACATCCGCGCACGCACGCGGCCACGGCCTCGGAGCAGGCGATGACGGCGTCGGCGGCCCGCATATCGAGCGGCTGCGATTCAAGGGCGCCGCTGGCCTCGCTGACCCGGCCGTGCACATGGCGCACGACAGCCCTGGCGCCGGCCATGCGGGAGAGGATTCGCGCCGCCACCCCCCCATGGTGCAGGTGGACAACCTGGGCCGGGTGTTTGCGCAGCCAGGACCACAACCGCCAGGCGCCGGCCAGATCACGGCGCGTGCCCGTCCAGGCAACGACGCTCGTCCGAATGCCCGCGTCCTTCATGGCTGCGACCAGGGGCCCGTCGCCGAGAAAAAGAACGGAGGTTTCGTATCCGAAGGAGCCGCCATGGCGCGCCAATCCCAGGACGATGCGGCAAATCCCGGAACATTCAGGGCTGCCGCTTTTCACGATGTGTACGCAGGTTCGCAATGATGTTCCTTCGGCAAGCGGGACACGGGCGGCGCGCAGAGTGCAAGTTTAGCAGACCGCGGAAGGCGGCAATTCCTCCGCAGATTGCGGTCGAAGGCGACGAAGAGCGAGGCGCGTCCGGCCTTGTACACTGACATATCTCCCATTCTTTGCGCAGCCGGTTTTCTTTTGAGGCCGGGTCGGGGCCAATCGCAGGTTCAGATGCACTCTTCGCGCCTGGAGCGCTCTTTTTTTTGACGACTTCTTCCAATCCGGATGTGCTGGCCGACCTGCTGCGGCAGGTGTTCGGGTTCGCGCGCTTCCGGGCCAACCAGGAGGCGGTTTGCCGCGCGGCGATGGAGGGGCGGGACCTGCTGCTGGTGATGCCGACGGGGGCGGGCAAGAGCTTGTGCTACCAGTTGCCGGCGATTGCGCTGGGCGGGACGGCGCTGGTGATTTCTCCGCTGATTGCGCTGATGGAGGATCAGGCGGCGAAGCTGGCGGCGCTGGGGTTGAGGGTGGCGCGGATTCACTCCGGGCTGGACCGCGCGGCCTCGCGGCAGGCATGCGCGGATTATCTGCAGGGGTCGCTGCAGTTTCTGTTCATCGCGCCGGAGCGGCTGCGGGTGCCGGGGTTCGCGGAGATGCTGGCCAAGCGCGCGCCGGCCCTGATCGCGATTGACGAGGCGCATTGCATCTCGCAATGGGGACACGATTTCCGGCCGGATTACCGGATGCTGGGGCAGTACCTGCCGGGGCTGCGGGGCGGCGCGGGCGCGGTGCCGGTGCTGGCGCTGACGGCGACGGCGACGCCTTCAGTGCAGGCCGATATTGTGGCGCAGTTGGGGATGGTGGAGCCGGAGCGGTTCATTCACGGCTTCCGGCGCGAAAATCTTGGCATCGAAGTGGCGGAGCTGCCGGTGCCGCGGCGGGCGGCGGCGATTTGCGGGCTGCTGGCGAGCGCGGAGCGGCGGCCGGCGATTGTGTATGCGACTTCGCGCAAGCTGGCGGAGCGGCTGGCGGAGGAGATCTCCGCCACGGCCTCGGGGCAAGCGCGCCCAGGGAAAAGAATTGCGGCCGCGGCGTACCACGCGGGCCTCGATGCGGAGACGCGGGAGCGGGTGCAGACGGCCTTCCAGGCGGGCGCGCTGGAGGTGGTGGTGGCGACGATCGCCTTCGGGATGGGGATCGACAAGGCGGACATTCGCACCGTGATTCATGCCGGGCTGCCGGCAACGCTGGAGGGCTACTACCAGGAGATCGGGCGCGCGGGCCGCGACGGCGCGCCGAGCCGGACATTTTTGATGCACTCGTATGCCGACCAGCGGACGCATGATTTCTTTCTCAGCCGCGACTATCCGCCGGCGGCAGATCTGGAGCAGATTTTCCGCGCGCTTGGAGACGAGTCGCAGCCGGTGGATGAGCTGCGGGCGAAGGCGAAGCTGGGCGAAGAGGAGTTCGACAAGGCGCTGGAGAAGCTGGAGATTCACGGCGGGGCGCGGGTGGACTTTGGCGGCAACGTGACGGCCGGAGGCCCGGGCTGGAAGAAGACCTACACCGTGCAGGCGCAGTACCGGGCGGAGCAGTTTGAGAAGGTGCTGCGGTTCACCACGTCGAGCGAGTGCCGGATGGCGGCGCTGGTGCGGCACTTTGGCGATGTGGAGGACGCGAGCCGGCCGTGCGGGGCCTGCGATGTGTGCGATCCGGAAGGGGCGGTGCTGCGGCTGTTTCGGCGGGCGACGGCCGGGGAGCGGCAGATGGCGCAAGCCATTGCCGACGAGCTGCGCGCGGTGGACTACAAGGCGGCGGGAACGCTGCAACGGAGCGTGGATGCGGGAGGCAGGCTGAGCCGGGACGGCTTTGAGGCGCTGCTGGAGGCGATGGTGCGGGCGGGGCTGATCGAGATTGAAGAGGCGGAGTTCGAGAAAGACGGACAGGTCATACGGTTCCGCAAGGTGAGGCTGACGGAGGCGGGGCTGGAGATGCGGGCAGCGACGCCGATCGAGTTGTTGCTCAGCGACGGAGTGGTAGAGGCGTTTGCCGGGCAGGCGCCGGCGCGGGCCAAGAATTCGAAGACCGCGGGAAGGATGCCGGCGAAGGCTGGTTCGGGCGGGGCTGGTTTGGGAAAAGCGGCGGCTGCGGTGCCGCCGCTCCCGCTCACCGCGGAAGGGGAGGCTTTGGCGACGCGGCTGCGGGAGTGGCGGGCGGCGGAGGCCAGGCGGCTGCGGGTTCCGGCCTTTGTGGTGCTGCACGACCGGACGCTGACGGCGCTGGCGCAGGCGCGGCCGGAGAATCCGCGGCAGTTGCTGGAGGTGGACGGCATGGGCCCCGCCAAGGTGGAGAAATTCGGCGAGGCGATTCTGGGGTTGTGCGCGACCAAGTGATGTGTGGCTTCCCACCCTTGCGACAGAAGGAAGTCGCGAGGCTGGGGCACGAGGAAATCCGGGATGGCGGCGTTCGTGATCTCGCAGGTCTGAAAAGCAAGACCCGCGGCGCGCGATGATTGATGGATGGTCAGGCCTGGGCCACGCGCCCCTTCTCCGCCACATACGCGACCGTTTGAATTCCGGCTAGCGGCCTGCTCTTTCTTCGCCTGAGTGGACTGGCTTGGCCCGCGCTTGATAGTCTGACCATCGATCGAATAGGTTTCCAGTTCAATCACCTGTATTTGCGCTATCTGATCTCGCTTTCACCCAACCCGTATTTTCAGGAACTCTATGTCGCGAGTCAATCCGTACGTCGTTTTGCTCACCCTCATCGCCACCCTGGGCGGATTGCTTTTTGGATATGACACGGCCGTCATCAACGGCGCGGTGGACAGCCTGAAGGCTTACTTTATTGATCCGCGATTCACCGATCTGACCAACCCCGCACAGGCCAACGCCGCCAACTCGCTGCTCGGCTTTGTGGTTTCGAGCGCGCTGATCGGCTGCGTCCTCGGCGGGCTGATTGGCGGCTGGGTGAGCACCCGCATCGGCCGCAAGCGCGGACTGGTCATTGCCGCCATGCTCTTTCTGCTCTCAGCCCTGGGCGCTTCGGCGCCGGAGTTTCCGTTTGCCCCCATCGGCCACGGCGGGCCGGGGTACATGGCGAACTTCGTTCTTTATCGCATCCTTGGCGGCATCGGCGTGGGTTTGGCATCCATGTTGTCGCCGATGTATATCGCGGAGATTGCGCCGCCCAAGGTGCGGGGCAACCTGGTGGCGTGGAACCAATTCGCCATCATCTTCGGCATGCTGGTGATCTACTTCGTCAACTTCGGAATTTCCAAAACCGGGAGCGGCGACGCCTGGCTCAATTCCATCGGCTGGCGCTACATGTTCCTCTCCGGCGCCATTCCCGCGAGCCTCTTCCTGCTGCTGCTGTTTCTGGTGCCGGAAACTCCGCGTTACCTGATGCTGAAGGGGAATGAGAGCGGCGCGCGCAAGGTGCTGGCCAAGATGCTCACGGCGGAGGAGGGCGAAAAGGTAATTGCCGAAATCCGCACCTCTCTGAGCGAGCATCACTCCGGCAAATTGTTCTCCTTCGGCGTGCCCCTCATTTTGATCGGCATCACGCTGTCGGTCTTCCAGCAATTCGTCGGCATCAACGTGGTGCTCTATTATGCGACGGACATTTTCAAAGGCATGGGCTTGACCACCAATGTCTCGCTGTTTCAAACCATCCTTGTGGGCGCGGTCAACCTGACTTTCACCGTGGTTGCCATTCTGAGCGTGGACCGGTTCGGCCGCCGGCCGCTGCAGATCATCGGCGCGCTGGTGATGGCGGTGAGCATGTTTTGTTTGGGCGCGAACTTCTGGCTCGGCGGCAAGGGCCTGGTCGCGCTGATCTGCATGCTGCTTTACACCGCCGGTTTTGCCGTTTCCTGGGGGCCGGTGACCTGGGTGCTGCTGAGCGAGATCTTCCCCAACCAGATTCGCGGCAAGGCCATGGCCGTGGCGGTGGCGGCCCAGTGGATCGCCAATTATCTGGTCAGTTGGACGTTCCCCATTCTCGACAAGAATCCCTTTCTGGTGAGCCATTTCAAGCATGGCTTCGCCTATTGGATTTATGGCGTGATGAGCATTCTGGCCGCGTTGTTCATATGGCGAATTGTTCCGGAAACCAAAGGCCATTCCCTGGAAGAGATGGAAGCGGTGTGGATGACGGTGGGTGAAGAATAAGCGCAGGCGGGATGGCCTGAGGATTCATGGGGCGGACTTCCCTGCCGCGCTATTTTTGGCGCAGTGGTTCGCCCTGGCGTGGTCGATTCCGTGAGAATTTTCCGCAAGAAGCGAAGAAACGGGGGATTTAGGGGGCTGAGCACTCTAAATCCTCTCTAACTCCTTGATGCAACTGAAGTTGCGGGTAGCAAATGTGTCTCCAGAGGCCGGTTTGACGCCATTTGTGCGCGCGGAGGCGGGTTGGGCGCGAAGGCGGAGGCGAAGATGGGGGCGAATCCGGCCGCGTAATTCAATGCAAAATTTCTGTGGAAAACAAAAATAAATAAGGGGGGGTAGGGGGGTGCGCTCCTCGCGGGGTACGGACCGGGACGGGGCGGACCCTGGGGCCCGGCGGCGGCTCGGCTCTACTTCTCCATTGCCATTGTGCGCCGGGGAGGCGTAATTCTGCGCAATGTGTGGACGGCGGGATTTGCGTTTCCCAGGTCCCAGAAGCGGGACCTGGGGCACCCGGCCGCAGTTGGGTGTAGATTGGGGTGATTCCATGAGAACCAACTACCTTATCAGCGATTTGGCCCTAGTTTTACTCGTACCTCCAGCGGTAACTTTAGCTTGGTGGCTGTATACCCGAATCCTAATGACTATAAACAGAACGACGGATGATTCGGCGGTCCAAGGCTGGACAAAATCCATTTTCTGGGTAGTTCTGGGGGGCTCGTATGCGGTGTCCTTTGTGATGTTTCTTTACGCATATTTTGTGAAGGGTAGATGAGGGAACGGCGGGTGGCGCACCCTTGAGTCGCCCCAATCTGTGGGTGCCCCTGCCCGCGGGTTTCTCCTGCCAAATAGCCTTTCGATGCGGCTAGCTGACGCGCTCGATGACGACCGACTCCAGCACCACGGGCGTCTTGGGCTTGTCCTGGGCGCCGCGGGGGACGAGGGAGATTTTGTTTGCGATCTCCTGGCCCTCGACCACTTCGCCGAAGATGGTGTGGTTGCCAGTGAGCCATGGGGTGGCGGCGACGGTGATGAAGAACTGGCAGCCGTTGGTGTTGGGGCCGCTGTTGGCCATGGCCAGCTTGCCGGGCGTGTCGAATTTGTGGGGCGAGTTGCGGGTCTCGTCCTGGAAGCGGTAGCCGGGGCCGCCCATGCCGGTGCCGGCCGGGTCGCCGCCCTGAATCATGAAGTCGGGAATGACGCGATGGAAGATGGTTCCGTCGAAGAGCTTGTTTGTGGACTTGGCGCGGGTGGTGGGATGGATCCACTCCTTGGCGCCCTCGGCCAGCTCGATGAAGTTCTTGACGGTGATGGGCGCGTCGGCCTCGAAGAGGCGGATGGTGATCTTGCCTTCGGTGGTCGAGAAGACGGCGTAGGTTCCTGCTGCGAGTGCCATGGGGACTCCTGGGTTTCGTAGTATCCCAGGTCTCAAAATCGAGACCTGGGGCACCCGAACTTGTTGGGATCAAAAGGTGGTTATTACTTTTTGGGGGCAGCGGCCGGGGCGGCTGCGGGCGGCGGGGCGGCGGGCTGCGCTTCGCCGGCCGGCAACGGCGGCAGGGGCTTGCCCTCGGGGACGATGGTGACTTTGTTGAGGATGACGGGCGTGAGGGGCTTGTCGTCGCTGTCGCGCTCCACCATAGCGATGGTTTTGACGACCAGGACGCTGGGCTCGTCGCACTGGCCGAAGAGGGTGTAGTTCTGGTCGAGCGTGGGGTACGCCTGCTCGGTGATGAAGAACTGGCTGCCGTTGGTGTTGGGGCCGGAGTTGGCCATGGCGAGGCGGCCGGGCACGTCGAAGTTGAGGTTGGGATCGAGCTCGTCGGCGAAGGTGTAGCCGGGGTCGCCCATGCCGGTGCCAGCCGGGTCGCCGCCCTGGATCATGAAGCCGGGAATGACGCGATGGAAGGTGGTGCCGTCGTAGAGCGGCTTGTGGTGCTGCACCTTTTTGGTGACCGGGTCGGTCCAGTCCTTGGTGCCGGTGGCCAGGCCGATGAAGTTGGCGACGGCGTTGGGCGCCTGGCGCTGAAAAAACTGGCAGGTGATGCGGCCCATGGAGGTGTCCATGACCACGGTGGGGCCGTTGGGCTGGGTCATGGCGGCCGCGGTGGCCTGCGGGGCATCGGGAATTTCGTCGGCGGGCTTGGCCGCGTCCTGCGCCAGGGCAGGAACGGCGAATGCGGCGACGAGGGCCGCGGCGAGGCTTGGGGCGAGAAGGAATTGCTGAAGTTTCATGCCACTTCTGAGGGTAAATCATGCGACGGGCGGGCGGCCAGCGAGGCGGGCGGCCCGAGCGCCGCCGGTGGTCAGCGGCCTTTTTTGCAGCGGGACATGATGGCGGTGTGGAGGCGGTCGCGGAGGTCGGAGGGCAGGTCGTAGATCTCGTGGGAGCGATAGATTTCGATGGTCTTGCGGGTGGTGTTGAAGATGACCTCGCAATGGCCGCAGCCGCGCAGATGCTTTTCGAGGTCGGCGCGCGTCTCGGCGCTGAGGGTGTCGTCGATGAGGTCGTCGAGCATGGCGAGAAACTCTTTGCAGGTCACTGATCAACTCCCATTTCTCTCGGCCCCTTTTTGCTGTGGAAGTAACGGCTGAGGCGCTCGCGCAACTGCAGCCGCGCGCGCAGCAGGCGCGACTTGACGGCGGGAACGCTCAGGCCCAGAGTTTCGGCCGTCTCCGCGGTGGACAGCCCTTCCACGTCGCGCAGCACAAACACGATGCGAAACCCGCGGGGAAGACCCTGGATGGTTTTGCGCAGAATCTCGGCCAGTTCGGACTGGGTGTAGTTCTGCTCGGGGTCGGGCGCCCAGTCGGCCAGGTCGCGCGGGACGCTGCCCTCCTCGGTCTGCACGTCCTCGTCGATGGAGACCATTCTGCCGTTGCGGCGCTTGCGCAGCCGCATCAGGCTTTCGTTGACCGCGATCCTCACCAGCCATGTGTAGAACTTCGAGTTCCCCTGAAATTGATTGAGCTTCTGATACGCCTTCAGGAACGCATCCTGCATGACGTCCTCGGCGTCTTCGCGATTTTGCGTGATGTGCTGCGCAATGCGGAAGACCTGGCGGTCGTACTTGCGGACCAGCGTATCGTAGGCCGAGTCGTCTCCGGCGCGCACCCTTTCCACAAGGGCCACGTCGGGGTGCTGCTCGTTTTCTCCTGCAATAGATTGGATGGTCGCCATGAGGGTTGGTTGCGGAAATTCGTTGCGGGGCTGGGTCGCTCCCGCTGGGGTTCCGCGTGAGAAGAGTGTAACGGAGCATGGGGCTGGGGGCCAAGTGAGGGCCTCTGCTCACCGACCGCCCGCAACGAACGTCTGTTCCATATCGGTATTCCGCGGCGGTTACATCACAGGTTCCTGGCTGTCGCGCGGGGCCGAATCAGCTTACATTGAAATCATGAGGGCCGCCATCTTCTCCCATCCCCTATCCGCGCCGGCTCGAATCGTTGCCGGCTTGCTGGCCGCCCTGCTGCTGGCGACGCCGGCGGTCGCGGAGTCGTCTGCCGCCACGCCGCCGGCCACTCCTTCCGCGCCGGCGAAGACACACCAGGCGAGCAAAAAGGCGACGCCGGCCGCGAAGCCAGCCACGAAGCCAGGCAGAACGGCGAAGGCGGGAAAGAAGGCCACAAAAAGCACCAGGAGAACCGCGAGCCGGAGACGGAGACGGCGTCCGTCGGCGCGCGCCCGCCGCATTCATCGGGCGTTTGTGGCATCGGAAGAGTTGCGCCCCATGGCGCAGCAGCTCACGGCCCTGAGGACTCCGGCGGCCTATGCGGGCGTGACGGCGTATGCGCGCAAGCACACGGGCGACGCGGCAGCCGCGGCGTATCTGGCGCTGGGCCACGCGTACCTGCTGGACAAGCGCTATGCGGAAGCCGCGGCCAGTTTTCGCCAGGCGCGGGAAGCCGGCGTCCTGCTGGACGACTATGCGGACTTTCTGGAAGCAGAGGCCGATCACGAGGCGGGCAACGAAGCGGCGGCCGAAGCGCTGCTGCATGGGTTCACGCAGCGGCATCCGGACAGCATCTTTGACGCCCAGGCGCCGACGCTCGAGGCCAATGTGCTGCTGGCGATGAACGACGCGGCCGGGGCCCAGCGGGCGCTGGCGGCGGGCGCCAGGGGCCGGGGGCCGGCAGTTCAGGCTATCAACTGGCGCGGGCGCAGGTGACGCTGGCGCTGGGACAGACGGCGGCCGCCGATCGCATTTTCAAACAGGTTCTGCTCGACCATCCGCTGAGCCAGGAGGCGCAGACGGCGCGCGCCCGGCTGACGGCCGACGGCGCCGAGGCGTTGTTGACCACCTCGGAGCTGCGCAGCCTGGGCGACGCCTATTACAGGGCCCACCGCTATGGTGAGGCCAGCGAACAATTTCACGCACTGGCCCGCCAGTCCGGCCTGGAGGCGCAGAGCCGCAACGGCTTTGCGGTGGCCGCGGCGGCCTGCGACCTGAAGCTAAAGCGGCTGAGTAGAGCCCAAGCCGAGGCGCTGCCCGACACCGCGGACGACAATGGCGCGCGGCGACTGTATCTGCTGATGGAACTGGCGCGGGATCGCGACGACCTGGACGGGCAGCAGAGTATTGTGGCGCGCATGGAAACCCGCTTTCCGCAGAGCGAGTGGCTGGCCGATGCGCTGTTTTCCAGCGGCAACATGTATCTGCTGCGCCGCGATTATCCGCACGCGGTCAAGTATTACAGCGACCTGGCCGCGCAGTTTCCGCGCGACGAAAATGCCGCGGCGGCGCACTGGCGGGCGGGCTGGCTCAGCTACCGGCAGGGGCTCTACGCCGACGCGGCGCGCCTTTTCGACGAGCAGATCCGCCTTTATCCGGGCGCGACCGAAACCTCGGCGGCGCTCTACTGGCGGGGACGCCTGTATGAGACGCTGGACCACAAGCCGGCCCTGGCGGCGGCCAACTACCGCACCATTGTCCGCGTCTACCGGCATTTTTTCTATGCGCAGATGGCGCGGCAGCGACTGGCCGCGCTGGGCGACACGCAGCCGGTTGCCAAGCCCGAGTTGGACCGCTTTCAAGCGCCCCCGGTTCCGGAGCTCGACGACAGCTTTCCGGACGACAGCGAACACCTGGCCAAGGCCAAGCTGCTGGCCAATGCGGGGCTGAACGACTACATCCCGCAGGAGATTGCGGCCGATCCCGACTCCGGCTCGTGGAGCGCGCTGGCCGAGGCGCAGATCTATGCGTCGGACGGCGAGACGTTTCGCGCGATGCGGGCGCTGAAGCGGGCCCTGCCCTACGCGGCGACGGCTCCCATCCAGTCCATTCCGCTGGTCTACTGGCGCATCCTTTTCCCGGAGCCGTACTGGGATACGATCAAGGCCGAGTCGGCAAAGAACAATCTCGACCCCTACCTGGTGGCCTCGCTGATCCGGCAGGAGTCGGAGTTCAACCCCTCGGTGGTTTCCTATGCCAACGCCTATGGGCTGATGCAGCTGCTGCCTTCGGTGGGCAAGGCGATGGCGCGCGAGGAAGGCATCCGCCATTTCGAAACCTTCCACCTGCTCGATCCGGACACCAATATTCGCCTGGGGACGCGCTATCTGCGCAAGATGCTGGACCGCTTCGGCGGGGTGCAGGAGTACGCCCTGGCCGCCTATAACGCGGGCGACAGCCGGGTGGCGGATTGGGAGGCCGCGGGCCCCTACCAGGGCATGG
Source organism: uncultured Acidobacteriaceae bacterium (assembly GCA_963716385.1). Lineage (GTDB taxonomy): Bacteria > Acidobacteriota > Terriglobia > Terriglobales > Acidobacteriaceae > Telmatobacter. Next base: position 1,967,684 of record OY970305.1, on the reverse strand, counting down.
ACGAGTTTGTGGAATCGATTCCCTTCACCCAGACGCGGGAGTATGTGGAAGCGATTCTGCGCAACATCGAGACCTACCGGGCCATTGACGCCGCGGGAGACGCGCCGGACAGTGAGACGGCAGGCAGGTGAGGGGGAGGCGGGGATTCCGCAGAAAGAACCCGGTTCGCCACCGCCGGCCTCCGATTCCGATTGACTCACCGGCCCGGCGCAGGCCACACTACACTGCAACTGGAGACCGCACCGGGTCTCCGCCAAGCCATTCGCAGCCTGCTGTTGTAGCACAACGGAGAGGCGTGAACCTGGGACGCTGCTCCGGCACCTGATTCCGATGGAGGGCAGGATGTCAGCCGACTTGCAATTTCTGGAAGAATGGATCCCCGAAAGAATGGACCCCGGCACGGTTTTCGTGCTGGAAAACCAGGCCAAGCTGGGCCACGCACAGAACCCCTATGTGGCGGTGATGTCGTGCCCGCGCTGCGGCACCATGGGTCTGATCACGCGCCGCCAACTGTGCGCGGGAGAGACGATGATCTGCGGTGGCGACGCCTGCTCGGCCGAGTACCGGCTGGACGGCGAGAGCATCTGTTTCCGCGGCCCGCAATAGCGGCACGGGCCGGGGGTCAGGCACGCGCGCGATGGAGCTGCGGCGAGGGCTCCGCCATCTGCGCCAGGTATTGGTCGACGGCGGCGGCGGCCTTGCGGCCTTCTGCAATGGCCCAGACCACCAGCGACTGGCCGCGGCGCATGTCGCCAGCGGCAAAGATGCCCTCGACGGAAGACATGTAGTCGGTGGTGGCGATGTTGCCGCGCGGGTCCAGAGCCACGCCCAACTGCTCGATCATGCCCGAGCGGACGGGGCCGAGAAAGCCCATGGCCAGCAGGACCAGATCGACGTCCAGCGTGAACTCGGTGCCGGGGATCGGTTCAAACTTCGGCGGCGGGCCGACGCGCACGGCGTGCACCTGGCTGACGTTGCCCTTTGCGTCGCCGGTGAACCGGATGCTGTTGATGCTCCAGTCGCGGACGCCGCCTTCCTCGTGCGCGGTCTCGGTGCGCAACTGCAGGGGCCACAGCGGCCAGGGCGTGGAGGGATCGCGCATCTCGGGCGGCTTGGGCATGATCTCGAACTGGTGGACGCTTTTTGCGCCCTGGCGATGGCTGGTGCCGAGGCAGTCGGCGCCGGTGTCGCCGCCGCCGATGATGAGCACGCGCTTTCCTTCGGCGGTGATCGCGGTGGCGGGATCGACCACGTCGCCCTCGCAGCGTCGATTCTGCTGGGGCAGAAACTCCATGGCGAAGTGAATGCCCTTGAGCTCGCGGCCGGGAATCTTGAGGTCGCGCGGCTGCTCGGAGCCGCCGCAGAGCAGGATGGCGTCGTGGTGGCCGGTGAGCGCTTCAACGGGCACGTTGACGCCCACATGCGCGTTGGTCAGAAATGTGACGCCCTCGGCGCGCATCTGCTGGATGCGGCGGTCGATGACGTGCTTTTCCAGCTTGAAGTTGGGGATGCCGTAGCGCAGCAGGCCGCCGATGCGGTCGTTCTTCTCGTAGACGGTGACGGAGTGGCCGGCGCGGCGCAACTGCTGCGCGGCGGCCAGACCGGCGGGCCCGCTGCCGACCACGGCGACGCGCTTGCCGGTGTTCTGCTCGGGCGGCTCGGGATGAATCCAGCCCTCATCCCAGGCGCGTTCGACGATGCTCTTCTCGATCAGCTTGATGGAGACCGGGGGCAGGTTGATGCCCAGCACGCAGGCGGCCTCGCACGGCGCGGGACAGATGCGGCCGGTGAACTCGGGAAAGTTGTTGGTGGCGTGCAGGCGGCGGATGGCGCTTTCCCAGCGGTCGTTGTAGACCAGGTCGTTCCAGTCGGGAATGAGGTTGTTGACCGGGCAGCCGGTGTGGCAGAAGGGCACGCCGCAGTCCATGCAGCGGGCGCCCTGCGCGCGCTGCTTCTCTTCAGGGAAGGGCTCGTAGATTTCCTGCCAGTCGTGCACCCGCTCTTCGACTTTGCGGCGGGTGGGTTGTTCGCGCTCAATCTCAAGAAAACCTGTGACCTTACCCATGGTGCACCTCTGCGGTAGCCGCCACCAGAGGCGACGAAGTTGGGGGAGAAGCATAGACGGACTCGGCGCGGGGCACGCCGAGGACGCGCTTGTATTCGTGCGGGAAGACCTTGATGAATCGCTGCTGCGCGTCGGCCCAGTGTTCGAGAATCCAGGCGGCGCGGGGGCTTCCGGTCAGGTCGCGATGGCGCTCAAGGAGTGCGCGCACCTCGGCCACGTCTTCGGATGCGGCCAGCGGTTCGAGATCGACGCTCGCCTTGTTGCAGCGGCGGGTGGAGAAGTCGCCCTGGTCGTCATAGACGTAGGCGATGCCGCCGCTCATGCCGGCGGCGAAGTTGCGGCCGGTGGAGCCGATGACGACGACCTTGCCGTTGGTCATGTATTCGCAGCCGTGATCGCCCACGCCCTCGACCACCGCGGTTGCACCGGAGTTGCGAACCGCAAAACGCTCGCCGGCGATGCCGTTGAGGAAGACTTCGCCGCTGGTTGCGCCGTAGAGCACGACGTTGCCCACCAGGATGCTTTCTTCGGGGAGGAAGCTGGAGGTTTTGGGCGGATAGGCGATGATGCGGCCGCCTGAAAGGCCCTTGCCGAGGTAATCGTTGGCCTCGCCTTCAAGCTCGAGGGTGACGCCGTTGGGCACGAAGGCGCCGAAGCTCTGGCCGGCGGAGCCGTGGAAGCGGAAGTGGATGGTGCCTTCGGGCAATCCGGCGGAGCCGTAGCGGCGGGCGATTTCTCCGCCCAGCATGCCGCCCACGGTGCGGTGCACGTTGCGGATGGCGAAGCTGCCGGTGACCGGCGTTTTGGATTCGAGCGCTGGAGCGGCCTGGGCGATGAGCGCGTGATCGAGGGCCTGGTCGAGGCCGTGATCCTGGGCCTGCATCTTGCGCCGGGCGACGCGCGACGGCAGCGTGGGCACGTAGAGGATGGAGGATAGATCGATGCCCTTGGCCTTCCAGTGCGCATCGGCGAGCGTGGCGTCGAGACGCTCCACGCGGCCGACCATCTCATCGACGGTGCGGAAGCCGAGCTTGGCCATGTGCTGACGGACCTGTTCGGCGAGGAAGAAGAAGAAGTTGACGACGTGCTCGGGCTGGCCCTGGAAGCGCGCGCGCAGCACCGGGTCCTGCGTGGCGATGCCGACCGAGCAGGTGTTCAGGTGGCACTTGCGCATCATGATGCAGCCCATGGTGATGAGCGGGGTGGTGGCGAAGCCGAACTCTTCAGCGCCGAGCAGCGCGGCGATGACGACATCGCGGCCGGTTTGCAGTTTGCCGTCGGTCTGGACCTTGATGCGGCTGCGCAGATCGTTGAGCAACAGCACCTGCTGGGTTTCGGCCAGGCCCAGCTCCCAGGGCAGGCCGGCGTGCTTGATGGAGCTGAGCGGCGATGCGCCGGTGCCTCCGCTGTCGCCGGAGATGAGCACCACATCGGCGTGGGCCTTGGAGACGCCGGCGGCGACCGTGCCCACGCCGACTTCAGAGACCAGCTTGACGGCGATGCGCGCCTGCGGGTTGACGTTCTTGAGGTCGTAGATCAACTGCGCCAGGTCTTCGATAGAGTAGATGTCGTGGTGCGGGGGCGGCGAGATGAGGCCCACGCCGGGGATGGAGTGGCGCGTTTTGGCGATGACTTCATCGACCTTGTGGCCGGGCAACTGGCCGCCCTCGCCGGGCTTGGCGCCCTGAGCCATCTTGATCTGCAGCTCGTCGGCGTTGACGAGATAATTTGTCGTCACGCCGAAGCGTCCGCTGGCCACCTGCTTGACGGCCGAGCGGCGCAGATCGCCGTTGGGGTCGCGCGTGAAGCGCTCTTCGTCCTCGCCCCCCTCGCCGGTGTTGGACATGCCGCCCAGGCGGTTCATGGCGATGGCGAGTGTCTCGTGGGCTTCTTTACTGATGGACCCGTAGCTCATGGCGCCGGTGGTGAAGCGCTTGACGATCTCCTTGGCCGGCTCGACTTCTTCAATCGGGATGGGAGTCTCTGCGTATTTGAGTTTGAGCAGACCGCGCAATGTGCAGAGATGGCGATTCTGATCGTCGAGCAGGTCGGTGTACTCCTGGAACGTGGCGGGATTGTTTTCGCGCACCGCGAACTGCAGCTTGCTGATGGTCTGCGGATTGAGCAGGTGATACTCGCCGCCCTCGCGGTACTGGTAATGACCGCCGACGACCAGTTCCGTCTCCGATTCGGTGAGGGGCTGGAAGGCGTAAGTGTGCTTGAGCTGCGCCTCGCGCGCGAGCACGGCCAGGCCTACGCCCTCGATGCGCGAAGCGGTGCCGGGGAAGTAGGCGTTGACCAGCGCCTGATTGAGGCCGACGGCCTCAAAGACCTGCGCGCCGCGATAGCTTTGCAGGGTGCTGATGCCCATCTTGGAGAAGGTCTTGAGCAGGCCCTTGTTGATGGCCTTGATGAAGTTCTTTTCCGCATGGTTGCCGCTGATGTTGTGGGGCAGCAGGCCGAGCCGCTTCAGGTCGTGCAGGGTCTCAATGGCCAGGTAAGGATTGATGGCGCTGGCGCCATATCCAATCAGAAGAGCAAAGTGCATGACCTCGCGGGGCTCACCGCTCTCGATGATGAGCGCCACCTGGGTGCGGGTTTTGTCGCGCACAAGACGGTTGTGGACGGCGGCCATGGCGAGCAGGCTGGGAATGGGCGCATAGGTGGGATCGACGCCGCGGTCGGAGATGATGAGCAGCGTGTAGCCGGAGTTGACCGCGTGCGCGGCGCGGTTGCTGAGATCGTCGAGCGAGTGGCGCAGGCCGGCTTCTCCGTCTTCGGCGCGGAAGAGCGCGGGCAGGGTGGTGGCGAGCAAGTCGCCGGAGGAAACGCGGCGCAGTTTTTCGAGGTCGCGGTTGGTGAGGATGGGGTGCGGCAGCTTGAGGGTGTGGCAGTTCTCCGGCGCTTCGTCCAGGATGTTGCGCTCGGTGCCGATGTAGCTGATGAGCGACATGACGAGCTCTTCGCGGATGGGATCGATGGGCGGATTGGTGACCTGGGCAAAGAGCTGCTTGAAGTAGTTGAAGAGCGGCTGGGGACGGTCAGAGAGGCAGGCCAGCGGAACATCGGTGCCCATGGAGCCGATGGGCTCCTCGCCCCTGGCGCCCATGGGCGCGAGCAGAATGCGCAGGTCTTCTTCGCTGTAGCCGTAGGCGCGCTGGCGCCGCAGCAGGGTTTCGGGATTGGAGGCGATCACGCGCGAGGGCTCGGGGAGCTGCTCCATCGTGACCTGCTGCTGCTGCAACCAGGTTGCGTAGGGCTGGCGGGCGGCCAGTTCCCTCTTCATCTCGGCGTCGGAGATGATGCGCTTCTGCACGGTGTCAACCAGGAACATGCGGCCGGGCTGCAGGCGGCCCTTCTTGCGGATGTCTTCGGCCGGCACTTCGAGCACGCCGGCCTCGCTGGCCAGCACCACCACGTCGTCCTTGGTGACGATGTAGCGGCCGGGGCGCAGGCCGTTGCGGTCGAGCGTGGCGCCGATCACGCGGCCGTCGGTGAAGGCAATGGCGGCCGGGCCGTCCCAGGGCTCCATCAGCGAAGCGTGGTACTCGTAGAAGGCGCGCTTGTCCTCGTCCATGTCCGGGTTGCCGGACCAGGCCTCGGGGATGAGCATGGCCATCACATGCGGCAGCGAGCGGCCGGACTGGAAGAGGAATTCGACGGCGTTGTCGAGCGAGGCCGAGTCGCTTCCTTCCGGCATGATGACCGGATAGAGATCGCCGATCTTGCCGTCGTAGAGCGGACTTTCCAGCACCGACTGGCGCGCATTCATCCAACTGATGTTGCCGCGGATGGTGTTGATTTCGCCGTTGTGCGCCACGTAGCGGTAGGGGTGCGCCAGCTTCCAACTGGGGAAGGTGTTGGTGGAGAAGCGCTGGTGGACCAGGCAGAGCGCGCTGGTGACCAGGGGATTGGCCAGCTCGAAGTAGAACTTCTCAATCTGCGGGGCCAGCATCAGGCCCTTGTAGATGATGGTGCGGCAGGAGAAGGAGGGAACGTAGAAATCGTCCTTGCCCTCGATCTCAGAGGCCGCCATCTCGTTCTCGGTGCGGCGGCGGACGCGGTAGAGCAGGCGCTCGAAGGCGTCCTCCTCCAGCCCCCCGGCCGGGCCACGAAGAGCTGCTCGATGTAGGGCTGGGAGGCGCGCGCCTCGCGGCCGATGGCGTCGCCGTTGACCGGCGTATCGCGCCAGCCCAGCACCGTGAGGCCTTCCTCCTGGGCGATGCGCTCGAAAACGCCTTCGCACTGCAGGCGGCTGTGCTTGTCAACGGGCAGAAAACACATGGCGACGCCGTACGCGCCCGCATCCGGCAACTGGATGCCGAGCTCGCCGCACTCGCGCGCAAAAAAGACGTGAGGAATCTGAATCAGAATGCCGGCGCCGTCGCCCGTCTCCGGATCGCAACCCGCCGCGCCGCGATGGGTGAGATTGATGAGCACCTCAAGGCCCTTGCGGATAATGTCGTGGCTTTTTTCTCCGCGAATGCTGGCCACGAGGCCCATGCCGCAGGCGTCGTGCTCATTGCGGGGATGGTAGAGACCTTGCGAATCGGGGATGCGGCGACTGCGATGCGATGTTTGCATGGGCACCTTCTCGTTGGACGTTGTTCAGCGGGTCGTGCAGTTCTGAATCGTGAATACACATCTCCCTTGGCGGTTCCCGCGGGAATCGCCAAGGACTTTTCTGGAGAGGTCTTTCGTTGCAGACCTCGCTGCGAATGGGACTTAGCTGAACTCTCCAGTATAGATGAAAATTCTCTAAGGGTGTAAGCCCTTTTGTTTGAGAGCGGGTTGCGCCCGGCGGTCAGAGCCGGCAGATGAGCAGCTCGCGCTCGTAGATCATCTCCGGGGGCAGGTGGTCGTGGAGGTCGATGAAGAGCTCCTCGTGGGCGATGACCTCTTTGCGCCAGGCGGCGCGGTCCACGGCGATCAGCGCGTCGAACTTCTCGCGGGGAAAGTCGAGGCCGGCCCAGTCGATGTCCTCATAGCGTGGCACCCAGCCGATGGGCGTTTCGCTGCCGTGCGCGCGGCCGTGCACGCGCTCGACGATCCAGCGCAGCACGCGCATGTTCTCGCTGAAGCCGGGCCAGAGAAAGCGGCCCTCGGCGTCCTTGCGGAACCAGTTGACGTGGAAGATGCGCGGAGTCATGTCGAGCTCGCGCTGCATGCGGATCCAATGGCGGAAGTAGTCGCCCATGTGATAGCCGCAGAAGGGCAGCATGGCCATGGGGTCGCGGCGCACCTTGCCGACGGCGCCGGTGGCCGCGGCCGTGGTCTCAGAGCCCATGGTGGCGCCGATGTAGACGCCGCTCGACCAGTTGAAGGCCTGGTAGACCAGCGGCAGCGTGGTGGAGCGGCGGCCGCCGAAGATGATGGCGCTGATGGGCACACCCTCGGGCGACTCCCAGGCCGGGTCGATGGTGGGGCACTGCGCGGCGGGCGCGGTGAAGCGGCCGTTGGGGTGCGCGGCGGTGCGTCCGGTCTCTTTGCCGATGGCCGGCGTCCATCGCTCGCCGCGCCAGTCAATGCACTCGGCCGGCGGGGTGTCGGTCATGCCTTCCCACCAGACTCCGCCGTCGGGAGTGAGGGCCACGTTGGTGAAGATCGAGTTGCGCGCCAGCGTCGCCATGGCCATGGGGTTGGTCTTGACGCCGGTGCCGGGAGCCACGCCGAAGAAGCCGGCCTCGGGGTTGATGGCGCGCAGGCGGCCCTCGCGATCGGGGCGAATCCAGGCAATGTCGTCGCCCACCGTCCACACCTTCCAGCCCTCCATGGCCCGGGGCGGAATCAGCATGGCGAAGTTGGTTTTGCCGCAGGCCGAGGGGAACGCCGCGGCCACATAGGTCTTTTCGCCCTCGGGGTTCTCGACGCCCAGGATGAGCATGTGCTCGGCCATCCAGCCTTCGTCGCGGGCGATGTTCGAGGCGATGCGCAGGGCGAAACACTTCTTGCTCAGCAGGGCGTTGCCGCCGTAGCCGGAGCCGAAGGACCAGATCTCGCGAGTCTCGGGGAAATGCACGATGTACTTGGTGTCGTTGCAGGGCCAGGCAACGTCGGACTCGCCAGGCTTGAGCGGCATGCCGACCGAATGCATGCAGGGCACCACGCGCTTCTCGTCCTTGTCGATTTCAGCGAAGACCGGAGCGCCGATGCGCGCCATGATGCGCATCTGGGTGACGACGTAAGGAGAGTCAGTAAGCTGCACGCCGATGCCGGACAGAGGCGAGCCGACCGGGCCCATGCTGAACGGCAGCACATACATGGTGCGGCCCTGCATGCAGCCGCGGAAGAGCTGCTTGAGGCGGCGGCGCATGGCGTAGGGATCTTCCCAGTTGTTGGTGGGGCCGGCGCCGTCGCGGGAGTGGGCGCAGATGTAGGTGCGGTCTTCCACGCGCGCCACATCGCCGGGCACTGAGCGCGCATAGTAGCAGCCCGGCCAGCGCTCCTGATTCAGACGGACGTAGGTGCCGGCCTCGACCAAGCGGTCGCAGAGCAGGTCGAACTCGGCCTGGGAGCCGTCCACCCAGTGGATGGCGTCGGGACGGCACAACTCGGCCATCTTCTCCACCCAGCGGATCAGGTGCCTGTTGGTGGTCAGAGGGGTGGAGGCGGAACTCGGTTCGGTGGCCAGGCTGGACGGTTTCATGATGCTCTCGTTCCTCCTGCTCGCGGCTGAGCTTGCGGCCTGGAGCGTGTTGCTTGCGGTCTGGAGCGGGCTGCTTGCGATTTGGAGCGGGCTGCGCCGGGAGCACTGGACGCGCATGCTCCCCAATTTGAAGGGTAAACCTCCGCTCCAGCGGGCTGAGCTCACGCTCAGCCCGCCGCCGGTCAGTGATTTTTGATCGAAGGCGAAGTATATCAGTTGCGTTGAAAGGCGGCGGCCGCGGTTCCGGATTGGATGACTCGCCGCCGCAAGCTCACTGGTGCTACCCTTCTGCGTGTGGCGCAACCCCATGCCGCGCGGCGCGGGTTAGATTCGTTCCGGAGGAGTTACTCCTTGCGCGTTTCGTTGTTCATTACCTGCTACAACGACACCTTGTTTCCTGACACCGGCAAAGCCGTGGTGCGCGTGCTGGAGCGGCTGGGGCACACGGTCGAGTTCCGGCCCCGGCAGACCTGCTGCGGCCAGATGCACTGGAACACCGGCTATCTGAAGGAAGCGGTGCCGATCATTCGCCACTTTGTGGACGTGTATCGCGACGCGGAAACGATCGTGGCGCCGTCCAGCTCCTGCGTTTCCATGATGCGCGAACACTATCTGAAAGCCGCGGAGAGCGCGGGGGACACGCGACTGGCGGCGGATGTGGAGGCGCTGCTGCCGCGCGTGTGGGAATTCACCGAGTTCCTGGTGAAGAAGCTGGGCGTGGAAGAGGTCGGGGCCACGTATCCGCACAAGGTCACGCTGCACACCAGTTGCCACTCGCAGCGCAGTCTTCACCTGGGCGACATTCCGGTTCGGCTGCTGAAGCAGGTGCGCGGCCTGGAGCTGATCGGGATTGAAAATCCGCAGGAATGCTGCGGCTTCGGGGGAACATTTTCGATCAAGAATGCGGACGTGTCTTCGGCGATGCTGGCCGACAAGGTGCGTACGGTGCTGAACACCGGCGCGGAGGTTTGCACGGCGGTGGATAACTCCTGCCTGATGCATATCTACGGCTCGCTGCACCGGCAACGCACGTTTGTGCGCACCGCGCACATCGCGGAGATTCTGGCCTCGACCGCGGGCCGGGAGGAGAGCTGAATGGACGCGCATTCGCCATGGTCCGGCCGCGATTTTCCTGAAGCTGCGAAAGATCTGCTCGGAGATTCGCAGATCCGCAGGAACGTCCGCCATGCGACCAATGTGATTCAGGCCAAGCGGAACCGCGTGGTGGCGGAACTGGCGGACTGGGAGCAACTGCGCGATGCCGGGGCCGCGATTCGCGCCCACGCGCTGGCGCATCTGGACCACTACCTGGCGCGGTTTGAGGAAAACTGCACCCGCGCCGGCGGCCATGTGCACTGGGCGCGTGACGCCGCGGAAGCCAATCGCATCATTCTGGAATTGATTGAGCGGCACGAGGCCAGGGAGGTCATCAAGATCAAGACCATGACCTCAGAGGAAATTGGCCTGAACCGCAATCTTGAGGCCCACGGCATTCGCCCGCACGAGACGGACCTGGCGGAACTCATCATCCAGCTGGGCCGCGACAAGCCCTCTCACTTTGTGGTTCCGGCGCTGCACAAGAACCGCCAGCAGGTTCGCGAAATCTTCCAGCGCGAATTGCACCTGCCCGATCTGGGCGAGCGGCCGGAAGACCTTGCCTCGGCAGCCCGCACCTATCTGCGCGAAAAATATCTGCGCATCAAGGTGGCTGTTTCCGGCGCCAATTTCATGGTCGCGGAGAACGGCGCGGTCTGCATTGTGGAGTCGGAAGGCAACGGGCGGATGTGCCTGACCCTGCCGGACGTGCTGATCTCGCTGGTGGGCATCGAAAAGGTGATTCCCCGCTATCGGGATCTGGAAATATTTCTGCAGACGCTGCCGCGCTCGGCCACCGGCGAACGCATGAACCCGTATAACTCAATGTGGACGGGAGTGCATGAAGGAGACGGTCCGAAAGAGTTTCACGTCGTGCTCCTGGACAACGGCCGCAGTCCGATTCTTGCCGACCGAGAGGCTCGCCAGACGCTGCAGTGCATTCGCTGTGCCGCCTGCCTGAATGCCTGCCCGGTGTATCACCAGACCGGCGGGCATGCGTATGAATCGGTCTATGCGGGACCGATCGGCGCGATTTTGACGCCGCAGCTTCACGCGATGAAAGAGGGGCGGTCGCTGCCCTATGCATCTTCGCTGTGCGGCGCCTGCTACGAGGTTTGCCCGGTGAAGATCAATATTCCCGAGGTGCTGATTCATCTGCGCGGCAAAGTTGTCGAGCAGGATCAGAAGACCCTCGGAGGCGCGCTCGGCCTGTGGAATATCGGGATGAAGGCGGCGGCCTTTCTGTTCGCCGATTCGAGGCGTTTTTCGCTTGCGCAGCATCTCGGGCAGATCGGACAGAAGGTCGTGGTGTCGAAGAACGGATTCATCGAGCATCTGCCTCTGCTGCTTTCCGGCTGGACGCAGACGCGCGATCTGGCGCCGCTCCCGGCGCAGAGCTTTCGCGATTGGTGGGCCCAGCGCAAGACGCCGGAGCCAGCGACCCAGCCAGACTCCGACGAACCCAAGGAGCATTTACATGGCGGATAGCACGAACGCGCGCGCCGTGATTCTGAACAGCATTCGCGCTGCCCTGCGCGGCCCGGCGGAGGCGGACACTGCCGCGATCGCCGCCGAATACACGGGCCTGCCGCGCCTCTACAAACGCGAAGGGACGCTGGAAGGCCCGGCGCTGCTGGAACTTTTCACCCTCCGCCTGATCGAATACGACGCCGGTGTGACCCGCACTTCCGCCGGAGCAATCAGCGACGAGATTGCACGCATTCTGTCCGAACGCGGACGGCAGCGGATGGCAATCGCAGACGATTTGCCGGCAGAGTGGCTGCCGATGGGTTTCGATTTTCAGCGCGCCTCGCGATTCAACGAGCATCAGCTCGACGAGCTCGACGGAGTGTTGACGGGTTGCACGGTGGCCTGCGCGGAGACCGGCTCCATCGTCCTGCAGAATGCGACCGCGCAGGGGCCGCGGATTCTTTCCCTGGTTCCCGACTATCATCTCTGCGTGGTTTTTGCCGCGCAGGTGGTCGAGACGGTTCCGGAATGTTTTGCCCGGCTGAAAGCCACCGCCGCGCTGCCCACGACCTTCTTCTCCGGTCCATCGGCCACCGCGGATATCGAGATGACGCGCATTAAGGGCGTGCATGGCCCGCGCTTTCTGGATGTGTTACTGGTCGAGTAACATCCTGCGCAGAGTCAGTGACGAATCGGATTCGATCCCTGGGCCTTGATCACAATGCCTTCTGTTACTTCTCAAGCCGGCTCTGTCCCTCCAGCGGGGAGTAACTCGTTCTCCATCGTATCTGTGGCGGCGATGGCCGCGGGAGTTATCGCCGCAGTTACAGGCGCGATCTATCTGTTGACGACCAACCCGCGCGCCTGCTTATGGGAGCAGGGATACGATCCTGCCGGCCGCTGGTGGCTGTCCACGATCTTTGCCGCTCTGCCTGTGGTGGTGCTGCTGGGCACGATGGCGATCCTTCGATTCAAGGCGCACATATCCGCGCTGCTGGGCCTGGCGACGGCGCTCGGCGTGGCGATCGCGATCTTTCACATGCCCGGCCGGCTGGCACTCACCGCGGCGGTTTATGGCGCCGGCTACGGGCTGTTTCCCATCTGCTGGATCATTCTCCCGGTAATCTTCCTCTATCAGCTCACCGTCAAGGCGGGCCAGTTTGATGCATTGCAGCGAAGCCTCACCAACGTTACTGAAGACAGCCGTCTGCAACTGCTTTTGATCGCGTTTGTCTTCGGCGCTTTTTTTGAAGGGGCAGCCGGATTTGGCACGCCGGTGGCGGTGTGCGGAGCGATTTTGATCAGCCTGGGCTTTCGACCGTTGCAGGCGGCGGGGCTGGCACTGCTGGCCAACACTGCGCCGGTGGCTTTTGGCGGCCTGGGCATTCCCATCGTCGCGCTGCACGGAGTTACAGGGCTGGATGTGCTGCTGCTCTCAAAAATGGTGGCGCGTCTGCTGGTTCCCTTCTGCATCCTTGTGCCGTTCTGGCTGATCTGGGCGTTTGTGGGATTCAGCGCCATGCTGGAGATATGGCCCGCGATACTGACAGCGGGCGTCACCTTCGCGATAACTCAGTGGGTGGTGGCCACGGTGCACGGGCCCTGGCTGGTAGATATCTTCGCTTCCCTGCTGACAATTGTTGTACTTATCGGATTTCTGAAGATATGGAAGCCTAAGCGGATTCTGAATCCGGCTGGAGAAAACATTAGTTCTCATGCGCGGACGATCCATGCGCACAGCACGATTGTGGTTTTGAAGGCGTGGCTCCCGTGGCTGACCCTGAGCGTGCTGGTATTCGTGTGGGGCACGCCGCAGTTTACACATTTCTTCGAGCCGGCCACTTCGATCACGTTCCCGGTCGCCGGTCTGGATCGATTTGTATACCGCGTCCCGCCGGTGGCGGTGAAGCCTGCCGCCGAAGCCGCGGTCTTCAGCCTGAACTGGTTCACGGCGACGGGAACAGGCATTCTTGTGGCGGCGCTGCTCGCGGGCCTGCTGATGGGCCTGAGACCGTGGGTGATCGCGAAGGTCTTTTTCCGGGCTGTTTTTGACTTTCGTTTTACGGTCATCACCATTGCGGCCATGCTGGGGCTGGGCTTCATCACGCGCTATTGCGGCCTGGACGCGACCATGGGGCTGGCCTTTGCGCGGACCGGAACGCTGTACCCCTTCTTCGGCACGCTGGTCGGATGGCTGGGCACCGCATCCACTGGATCGGATACGTCGTCGAACGTGCTGTTCGGCAGTCTGCAAAAGATGACTGCGCAACAGATCGGCGTACCTCCGCTTCTGATGGCATCCGCAAATTCGACGGGGGGCGTAATGGCCAAGATGCTGGCCGCACAAAGCATCGTCGTTGCCAGCACTGTTACGCAGACTTATGGCAAGGAGGGAAGCATCCTCAGGTTTGTCTTTTTGCACAGCGTGGCGTTGGCCTGCCTGGTGGGCGGATTGGTTTACGTGATCGCGTACGTCTATCCATTCAATCTGTTGATCGTGCGCTGACGCAGAACCTATGGGTTCGCGCGCGGCGTCCACGCAGCCGGGAGATGGCTTGCCTTTTAACAATGAGATAATATGGGTTGGATAGAGTGTTTCATTTGCTCAAGATGCTGAGTCTAAACTGAACTCGGCCTCATCGCTCAGGTGGATAGAGCAGCAGTTTCCTCATTTTACTAAGTTATTTTTTAAATTACTTGAATTAACTGGAATGCACAAGAAGTTGCTGAAAATGACCAAGCGAGATTTATTCGGTGAGGGCTAAAGTGAGGGGAAGCCGTCATTTTGAGCAGCAGTTTTATAGACTGTCGCTCTGACGTTGGTCCCCGAAAACCTTCCTCGGCGATTTGTTTCAATCTAGTGCCGAGAACCCTCTAGAATTGGATTTAACCAACATATTGTGTAGGAGATAGAAGAATTACGTCAGAAGTTCTTGAGGCGTGCGCCTCTGGGAGCACAGGGCCCAAATCTTGATTCTGAACGAGAGCACCGGCTTGTTAAGCCCCGGGGTTGTGGGTTCAAGCCCCGCCTTGCCTACCACTAAATCGATAACTCCATAACATTCATGGACGTATCGTCATTCAAAACCTCCATTTTGGCCTTCAACCCCGGGCCGAAAATTGTGGAAAACTCAAAAAATCGTATCCGGACGAATATCCGCCGGCCGGTGCTCAAGGTGCGAGTGCTGTTTCGCCCGTCCGGAACTCGGAAGGAAGCGGGGTCGCCAAGTGGCTGGCCCGCTTCACTCGGGATGCCCAAGCCGCTGCACATGCTGCCGCGTTCTCCCTCACTTCCGGAGAATCGGAGCGAACGTGTTTCGGACTCATGTGCCATCCCACTGAGCCTATCACCAGAAAGGCGGTGGATTTCCGGTCCAGAATCGTTGGCCCGATTGCGCTGCCGCTGCGATGAGAGAACGTCCGGCTGACGGCTCTGACTACCTGTTCACGAGTCAGAAGAGAGGTCGGCTTGATCGGTCGCAGTTCTTCCAGCTGTTCCGGTCGATTGCTGGTGATGTTAGGTTGCCGCCAGAAAAGGGGCATCCCCACGCACCTCAATATCCTTTGCATCACTCTGGCGCAAATCCGCACCTCCCCCTTGAATCTGTATGAAGTGAGAAGCGGAATGGCACGGTCTGTAAAGGTATAGCAGTACAGGGAGCGACCCCGAAAACGATCTTGCCGGGAGTCAAGAATCAGTCGATAATTGCGACATGGAACAGTTGCGAACGTTAATTGATGATGCAGGTTCCGCCAAAAGCTGCGCAGGTGAGATTCTGGACGCCGTTCCGGTAGTTCTGCAGTTTATCCGCGCACAGATGCGGCGTCACAGCAGGTCCGACTTGTCCGTTCCGCAGTTTCGTACATTGGTATTTCTGGATCGCAGTCCGGGAAGCTCTCTCTCCACCCTGGCAGAGTTTCTTGGTCTGTCACCGCCTGCTACATCGCGGCTAGTGGAAGGGCTAGTGAGGAAGAGATACGTCGTGCGCAGGACTCCTTCAGGGAACCGACGAATTGTTGCACTCGCTCTCAGCACAAACGGCAGGAAGAGTGTTCGTATCGCGCGACGGGCTGCCGAAACCCGGCTGGCGGAAGTGATAGCGTCTTTGCCGGCCCGCGAGTGTGCCGCGATGCAACGCTCCCTGCGGATACTGCGCGAGAAGATTGAGCTTGTGTCGGCGGAAGCGAATTCGTCGCGATCACCGCAATCCTGCCCAAACCTCGAAAGGAGGAAACGATGAGCGAACTCATACTGGATCCGCGCCAAACAGCTGTTGTGGTCGTCGATCTACAGAAGGGCATTCTAGCCATGCCCGGGGCACCCTATCCCACTCCCGACGTCGTGGCGAACTGTGTGCAACTCGTTGACGCGGCTCGCCGGCTAGGGGCGCAGCCCATCCTGGTCCATGTGGGCGGGTCCCGGGATGGCTCCGACCTGCTGCAATCGACCGCTGATGAGCCAATGCGCGGGACCGCGGCGCTACCGCCGGATTGGAGCGACTTGCTTCCCGAACTCGGCACGCGGTCCACTGACATCGTGATTCTGAAGCGTCAGTGGGGGGCCTTCTACGGGACCGATCTCGACCTGCAGTTGCGCCGGCGGGGCCTCAAGACCATCATTCTTTGTGGAATTGCGACGGAGTTCGGAGTGGAAAGCACGGCCCGCGACGCATATGAGCGCGGCTACGAGCAGGTGCTTGCGGTAGATGGCATGACCGGGCGCAATGCGGAGAGCCATGCCAATTCCGTCACCCGGATATTTCCCCGCCTGGGAAGAGTACGACGCACCGCAGAGATCATTGCCGCCTTGGGTACAGACGATCGCATTCTGCGGCCGGCACATGGTCAGACGGTATGACCACCCAGTGGCGGCTATCGCGGCAGGAAATGAAGTTAGGTTCCACCTGAGACATGACAGATCGAAGAGATCGGGACAGTCCTTCGCAGTCGAACCAGGATGGGGCATGACGAGACGAAGAGAGGAAGCTGGCCCGATGAGCGCGCGCCTTGCACCAAGTCGCTGATAGACCGGCATTCGGCAAGAGGCAGAAGTGGCTGATCTTTCTTTAGGTCGCGTTCCTGGCAGTACTTCGGTGCAGTGCTCTGCGCCGTTGCCGGGTGCGGCTGCAAGTATATCCAAAGCTTCCGCATCCTCGGAAGAAATGATCACCCCACCGCATCGCTGGCTCACCGCCTTTGCGGTGATGTCCAGCGCTGTCATGCAGGTGCTGGACACCTCTGTAGTGAACGTCAGTCTGCCACACATTGCCGGTTCGCTCTCTTCCAGTGTGGAAGAGGCAACCTGGGTACTCACTTCTTATCTCGTGGCGAATGCCATTATTCTGCCGATCGCTGGCTGGTTGGCAAACTATCTGGGCCGAAAGCGGCTGCTGCTCTTCATGGTGGGCGGATTTACGCTGTCGAGTCTGCTCTGTGGGCTCGCTCCCAATCTGCCGGCGCTGATCATCTTTCGCATTCTCCAGGGCGCCACGGGCGGGGGCCTTCAACCGCTCTCGCAGGCTGTGCTGCTGGAAGAATTCCCTGGCAAAGAGCAGGGCAAGGCCATGGCCTTCTGGAGCCTCGGAATCATCGCGGCGCCGATTTTCGGACCGACGATGGGGGGCTGGATCACCGATACGTATTCCTGGCGCTGGGTATTCTTCATCAATCTGCCCATCGGTATCCTGAGCCTCATTCTGATTTCTCAATTTGTCCACGATCCGTCCTATATCCGACGCGGAGCGATGCGTGTGGATGCCTGGGGCGTAGGCATGCTAGCGGTGGGTATGGGCGCGCTGCAGATCATGCTGGACAAGGGACAGGAGGACGACTGGTTCGGATCGAGCCTGATCCGCACACTCAGCGTCATCGCGCTGCTGTTCCTTGCCGCTTTCGTGGTACGTGAGCTTGTGGCGAAGGATCCTGTCGTTCACTTCCGTCTCATGCGGTCCCCGACGTTTTCCGCTGGCATTGTTCTGGCGACAATGATGGGATTTGTGCTCTACGGAAGTCTGGTGTTGCTGCCGCTCTTCATGCAGACGTTGCTGGGCTGGACGGCGACGACCGCTGGAATCTGGAACAGCCCACGAGGAATCGGGACCGCTGTCTGCATGCCGCTGGTCGGTTACCTTCTTGGCAGGGGCTGGGATGGCCGCTGGATGCTGGTGTTCGGCTTTACGGTCGCGGGCTTTGGATTCTTCGGCTATTCCCACATGTCCCTGCAGTCCGGGACCTGGGACATCTTCTGGTATCAGATCACGCAAGGTGTCGGAATGGCATTCCTGTTTGTTCCGCTGACCACGCTGACGATGAGCCCGATCCCCAAACAGGAAACCGGCTATGGAACCAGCATCTACAACACCATGCGCAACATCGGTTCCAGCATCGGTGTTTCCTTTGTGACCACCCTGGTAGCACGGCGTTCCCAGTTTCACCAGAGCGTGCTCTCTGGCAACCTTTCAGCCTCCAGCCCGGTTGATCGGCAGACGCTCGCGCGCCTTGTGACTTTGTTGCAGCACAACGGTTTCGACCCGGCTTCGGCAGCACGCGGGGCAAACGGGCAGGTCTATCAAATGCTTCAGCAACAGGCGTCACTGCTAAGCTACATGGACGCGTTTCGCCTTATGGGCATTCTGTTTCTGGCCATCATCCCCCTGATCCTCTTCATGCGCAAACCAGACCACGCACGAGCGCGCATACTGGATCGGCAAGCAGAACTTTAGATGCCAATTTGAGGTCGAGGAAGACAACGGGCGACGCGCCATCGATGATGTGCGGGCAAACATTATGGCGTGCTCTCTCTGCGAAACCTGACTCAAGTCCACTCGCCGGCGTCAGTGTGGATGGAGGCGCTCAGTCGATTCAGCACCCCGCCTATTTCTTCGACCCGATCAGCCGGATGCGTGCTGTCAAGGCTCTGCCCTCAAACTCGCTGAAGGTCCCATACTGGGGTGAATCCACCACGTTGTTTACCACCAGTGGGTTCCTGCTGTCGGTTATGTTTTCGATGACTCCACGAAGCCCGAAATACGACCCTCGAATGAGTTCTGACTGAACGAAGAGACCTATCTCGCTGCGCAGAGCGCACCTGCCCAATCCGTTTTGACCAAACTACTCCAAAACCTGACGATTTCCTGCCTCGACCTCGGCCCCTTTTCCTTCCCGCCCAGGTTGGACAGCGACCATCAGTGGCAGGACATCTCGACCACCGCGGTGGCCCATTGCATCAAGGATCACGGCCTCGAAGATGCCTGCTCCCCGGAGCCCAGCGAGCCCATCACCCGCCCGCCGGGCTCAATGCTCTCACCAATCCCGGCAAAATGCCGATAGGCCCTGTGTGTTTCGATCATTACGATCTCGTACCTGACAAACGGCGGGATCTAGGGAAGCGTACGGCCTTCCCCTCTTGACATGTCCCGTGGTCCAAGGGTCCCGGGACCTATTCCAAGACAGACTCATCTCCGCGAGTTTTTCGTTTTACTCTCTCCGCCAACGCCCTCAGAAACTGACGCCCGTCCATGCGGTACTTGAACGCCTTGCGTCCGTCGATGAAAACTACGGGCACCTCATCGTTGTACTTTTGCCGCAATTGGGGGTCGACATCGATGTCCACCTCGCACCATTGGAAGTCGGCATCGCCTTGACTTTGCGTAAGCGTCTCCTTGACGATGTCGCAGAGATGACATCCCTTGCGCGAATAGACCACCGCGTCGTGCATAAGGCGATTGTAAATGCGTGTCCGGAAATTCCCCGAGCGGTAGGTCCCAACAATCGTCGATTGCGACGGCAACCATCAACCGGGTTCAGGACATGTGATTCCAGTCGCGATCCCGACTTTTGTGGAGTAATCGGCATCGGTGAGTGCCTTGGCGGAGATAACCGAGGAACGATTCCCATGCGAGGAAACAGCTTGCCAGTCCGTTTTCAGAAAATCTATCCTGCGCTACCTCCGAGTCGCCTCAAAGGCAAATCGTGAGCCTCGGCCAGATATCAGGTATCTGCGGTTTGGGAGAGGGGGTCGGGGTCTGAACCCGCCGCCGCGACCAAAGGTCTCAATACCTCTTGGTTTTCCCTCCGCCTGCATTTGTTGGCGTCCGGGTATTTGACTGCGAAGGCTTCGTCTGCACTCGAATCCGCGGGTATAGCGGATACGTTCCCATGATTGTGGACACCGGCACTCGAGGGTCAGGAGAGAAGATTGTATTCCCTTAGTTTGCGGTAGAGGTTTCGTTCGCTGATGCCGAGGATCCTGGCAGTATTTCCGCGATGCCCTTTGCAGGCCTCAAGCGTCGACTGGATATGCGCCCGCTCCATTTCCTGAAGTGTCGACGGCGGGCGGGAAGCGGTTGAAACGCTCGTTTGCTCGACCGGTTTTGCATTGCGTACGGCGGTGGGTAGATGTTCGGGAAGCACGACGGTGTCTTCACACAACACCAGCGCTGCTTCGACCACGTGCAGAAGTTCGCGGACGTTACCAGGCCAGTTGTGACACCGCAGGAGTTCCAGGGCTTGCTCGCTGATCTGCTTGCTGGAGCCGAACCGCTCGTTGAGCTTCGCAACAAACTGCTTTGCAAGCAGATCAACGTCGGATCCGCGCAGCCGCAGCGGAGGAACCTCCACCGTGATCGTGCTCAGGCGGTAGAACAGGTCCTGTCGGAAGAGACCCTGCCGTACCATGGCCGGGATATCGCGGTTGGTCGCGGTAAGAACTCTGACATCCACCTGAATTTCCCGCGTGCCACCGAGGTGCCGGAAGGTGGATGTGTCGAGCACGCGCAGCAATGTGGTCTGTGTCGTGGGGCTGATTTCGCCGATCTCGTCGAGAAAGATGGTTCCGCCATCGGCCACTTCAAATAATCCAGGCTTGGCGCGCTCGGCTCCGGTGAATGCGCCGCGCTCGTGTCCGAAGAGCTCGCTCTGGAGCAGACTTTCCTGCAATGCGGCGCACTCGACCACCACAAAAGGCCGGGCACACCGCGGGCTGCGTGCGTGAATCAGCTTGGCCACGCGTTCCTTGCCCGCGCCGGTTTCGCCCATGATGAAGACCGCGGCGTCACTGGGAGCCACGCGATTGATGATGCTGAGCAGGCGGCGGAACTCCGGGCTTTCGCCGATGAAGGAACTGCCGAGATCGGGAGGCGTGAGTCCGCGCTCGAGCAGAGTTGCGCGCTGCCGCAGGGCGCGCCGCTCCAAGGCTCTTTGAATGCGAATATCGAGCTCGTCGAGGGGGCAGGGCTTGACCACGTAATCGAATGCGCCGATGCGGATGGATTCGATGGCGGTGTCGATGGAGCCGTGGCCGGTGAGCATGATGACTTCAGTGGCCGGCGAGGTGGCATTGATGGCCTTCAGCGCATCGAGTCCGCTCATACCCGGCAGGCGCAGGTCGAGCACAACCACTTCGGGTTCGCTGGCCGTGACGCGCTGGAGCGCTTCTTCGCCCGAAGCCGCTGTCGTGACCTGGTAGCCGAGACGGCCCAACTCGCCTGACATCACGTGCCGGAAGGCTGCATCGTCATCGACCAGAAGGATGGAGGCTGACTTCACTATGCAGCCTCCTGTTGCGGATCTGGATGAATTGCCGGTAATACGACTTCGAACATCGAACCTTTTCCTGGAGTGCTTGCGACCAGAATATCGCCTCCCCAATTGCGCACGGCATTCAACGACAGGAACAGGCCGAGGCCGGTGCCGCCCTGGCGCATGCTGAAAAACGGCTCAAAGATCTTCTTGAGACTTTCCGGGGCGATGCCGCAGCCCTCGTCTGTGACACGAATGCGAATGTCGGCACCGCCTTTGGTTTCGACTACGACTTTGCTGCCCGGCTTGGACGCCTGAATGGCGTTGAGCAAAAGATTGATGAGCAGATCCTGCAGCTCTGCCTCGCCGGCGCGCACATGCAAGCCGGAGGTGAGCGACCGCACTACAATCTGCACCGAGTGCGCCCGCGCCGTGGGATCGACCAGGCGCTGCGCGGCTTCGATCGCCTCGCGCGCGTCGACGATGGTTTCGCTGTGGGGCTGTCCTCGCGACAGGCGCAGGAAGTGCTGAGTGATGCCGCGGCAGCGCAGCAACTGCTCGCGCGCGATCGAGGCATTCTCGCGAATCCTGGCCTGGTCCACCTGTCCATTCTGTTGTGCAGGCGTTTCGCGCAGAATGCCTTCGACACAGGTCAGCACCGTGCCCAACGGCGTGTTCAACTCGTGCGAAAAGCCGGAGGCCAGCATACCCAGCGAAGCAAGGCGATGGGATTCGGCCAGGTTCGCTTCGGCGGCACGGCGTTCCGAGATGTCGCGCCACACCTCCACCACGTGCGTGAGGTGGCCGTTCGCATCCACGATCGAAGACACGTGAATCTCCTCCCATGTGACCGCGCCGCTGGCGGTCCGATGCTCGCAGATCCGCACCTGGTGCGTTCCCGTGCGCAAATATTCGAGCGTGGGGCAGTCGGGCAAATTGCATGAGCACTGCCCCATTTGGTAACAGCAATTGCCCAGAACCTGTTCGCGCGTACTGCCGGTGCGCAACAGGAAGGCATCATTGGCCGCGATGATCTTGCGCTCCGGATCGAGGACCACAATCCCGTCGTCGATGCTGTTGATGACGGTTTCCAGTCGCTCGCGCTGGGCGCTGACCTCGCCCACCAGCCCGGCCAGCGAGTCGGCCATAATATTGAACTCCCGGCCAAGCCAGGCCAGGGTGTCTGACCCCTCCGCGGGCGCGCGCCGCTGCAAGTCGCCTTGCGATACCAGGCGTGCCGTGGTCTCAAGACGCTGCAGGCGGCGCAAAACCGACACACGGATCACCACAAAGATGGCTCCCACGATCACGAAGGTCAACGCGCCCGTGCCGGCGACCATCCAACGCAAGTCCCGCGTCATGCCGGCGCGAACTTCGCCGGCATCGTAATCCAGAATCAGAATTCCGTTAATCTTCTGCGCCGGATTGTGGCATTTGTAGCACCCATCATGATTGCGAATCGGGACCACGGTTCTGAGAATGGCTCCGCCCGCGGTGTCAATCACGCGGCTGGATCCCCGCCGCTCCGGCGGAAGGCGATGGCAGGCCTGACAGGTGGGAGAGCTGATCCGGAAATCCTCTCCGTGGGTCAGCGGAGAGCTCGAATAGCGCGGCGTGCCATTGCGGTCCAGCAAAATGAGTTGCTCCACACGCGCCTGTTTGCCGAATCCTTCGATCATCTCCGCAATCTGGGGCCGGTCGTTGTTCAGCATGGCGTGCTCGAGGGCGGTGTGGATGAGCTCGCCCTCAGCCAGCGCGCTGGTGCGCGCCATGTCAAGCACGCTGTTGAAGTGATGGACCGAATAGAAGTAGGAGGCCACGGTGCAAGCCACGACCACAGCTGCGGTAATCCCCAGCGTGAGGCCAACCGTCATGCTGGCAAAACGCAGCTTCATAGTGATCTGAGAACCAGTTTCCGCATTGTGGCACGCGCAATCGGCATCGTCAACCGCTGACGAATTGTCAGAGGTGACATGACAGGATGGCAGTAAGGTTCTCGATGCCGCGCCGTGCGCACTGAAAATAAATGAGTTACATTGCACAATCCGGTGGCATGCGGCGTGCTAAAGAAGATTGCCAAGGAGGAGCATTGTTATGGACATGCTCTTGATGGGATTGTGCATGGCATTCATTGGTACGGCGGTCACGGCTCTGGCGTTCGCCGCGGCCACGCGCCCAACGTCTCCGGCTTCAGCGGCTCAGCCTCAGCTTCCCGCGGTGAAAGTGGCGGCCGCACCGGCCCGTTTCTTCTCAGACACCGTGGCGGCCCCAATTGCGATGCAGACGCTGGTGCCGATTGAAGTTCTGCTGCACCAGATCGAAAACCACGTTCGCCTGGAACAGGCCGCCGCGGAATCGTTCGTCGCGTTTCCCACCCAGGCTCTGTTGCACAGCAAGACGACCTCGCCGTTTGTGAACTAAGAGAGGGAATCGCTCATGGTGCACGAATTGTTGAACGGTCTGTCATCCGCCGAAGCGGATCAGGTGCTGGCGCTGGGCGCCAGAGTGACTGTGCCCAGCGGAGGCTCGCTTTTCCGGTTGGGAGATGCGGCTGACCGCCTCTTCCTCACCGAGCGCGGCCGCATCCGGCTAACACTGCCGATGCTGGTCCGGGGCCAGGAAGAGGAGATCCTCATCGAGGAAAAATCTCCCGGCGAAACCGTGGGCTGGTCCGCCCTGGTGCCTCCCTATCGCTTCACCCTCTCCGCGACCGCGCCGCTGGAAACAGAAGTCATCGCGTTGCCGCGGGAGACGCTTTGCGCCTTTTGCGAAACCTCGCCGGCAGTCGGTTACAAAATCGGCTTGAATCTGGCCATGCTGGTAGGGCAACGTCTGCAACTAGTCCAGGCCATGTGGCTGCGCGAAGTGCAGCGCACCGTTGGATTACGGGTGGCCGCGGCTGGGGAGGGCCGATGAGCCCATCCGCACCGGCGCAAGCAAATGGAATCGGCCCCGCTATTGCCATTCTTAAAAGAAAGTCCGCGGCCAGGCATGCCGTGGCTTACACAAGAGAAGGAAATCGGAGAAGTAAATATGGAGACCAGTGACCAGGGGATGGCGAATCCGAGCGGCCCGCTGCACGCGCCCTTGCCACGTCGGGGGTTTGTCGAATTGTTGTTGGGCGGCGGCTTCCTGGCCACCGCCGCAGCGTTCCTCTATCCCGTGCTGCGCTATTTCATGCCTCCGCCGGTGGTGAATCTCGGCGTCGACGAGGTCGTTGCCGCCAAGGTCGGGGAGCTGAAGCCGAATTCCGGAATGATTTTCCGTTTCGGCAGCCGGCCCGGCCTGTTAATCCTGGAAGGCGACGGCCGCACCTATCGCGCGCTCTCCGCCACCTGTACCCACCTCGGTTGCACGGTGCAGTATCGCCCCGATCTGCACGAGATCTGGTGTCCCTGCCATAACGGAATCTACAGTCTCAATGGCGCGAACGTTTCCGGTCCTCCGCCCAGACCCCTCCCGGTGTTCGATGTCCACCTGCGTGGTGACGAAATCTTCGTCAGCCGGAATTCGGAGGCGTGACCGTGCTTGCTGCCCTCATTCGTTGGCTTGATGAACGACTTGATTTGGACGGGCTCCTAGCCCCATTCCGCCATAAGACCGTCCCCAAGCACCGCCTGAGCTACTGGTATTTCTTCGGAGGCATCACCCTTTTCCTCTTCCTGATCCAGGTGCTGACCGGGATTTTGCTGCTCCTCTATTACCGCCCCGGCGCCAACGAAGCCTTCGAAAGCGTGCAGTACATCATGACCCGCGTGCAGTTTGGCTGGCTGATTCGTTCCATCCACTCCTGGTCGGCCAATCTCATGATTTTTACTGCCTTTGCGCACATGTTCAGCGTGCTGTTTCTCAAGGCCTACCGCAAGCCCAGGGAGCTGACATGGGTGACGGGAATGCTGCTTCTCTTTCTGGTCATGGGATTCGGCTTCAGCGGGTACCTGCTGCCGTGGAACAAGCTGGCCTTCTTCGCCACCACCGTCGGTACCCAAATGGCCGGGGAGATTCCGGTCATCGGCCATCCCATCATGATCTTTCTCCGCGGCGGTCCGCAGGTGACCGGGGCCACGCTGACCAGGTTCTTTGGGTTCCATGTCGCCGTTCTGCCCGGATTGGTCACCGTGCTGATTGCGATGCACCTGTTTCTGGTTCAACGCCAGGGCATGAGCGTTCCCCCTATACTGGAAGCAAAGTGGGCCGCGAACCCCTCTCTGCGCCGGGAACTGAAATTCTTTCCCAACTTCCTGCTGCGCGAGCTGATGGCCTGGTACGTGGCCATCGGCGCTCTGGGCGCGTTGGCGGCCATCTTCCCGTGGAACCTGGGAGTCAAGGCGGATCCTTTTGCGTCTGCCCCGGCGGGCATCAAGCCCGAGTGGTACTTCCTCTTCATGTACCAGACGCTCAAGCTCATCCCCGCCAAAGTGTGGTTCGTCGACGGGGAGGTTTTGGGCATACTCGGCTGCGCTCTTATCGGCCTGTTTTGGCTTCTGCTGCCTTTCTTTGAAAGTGATCGGCCCGCGCGCGCGAGAGCGTGGATCACCGGTCTCGGGATCTTTGCTGTTGTCTACATCATAGGTATGACTGCTTATGGCTACCTTGCGAAATAAGTTCCGGCGGCTCGGCATGGCCCGTTACCCGGTGGCGTTGAGCCTGCTCGCTCTTGCCGTCTCCCTGGGCTATGGACAAACCAAGAACTCCTGCCTGGATTGCCACTCCGTCCTGCCCGCGCCGCAGGGCGTGACCCAGGAGACCTTCAGCCACGATATCCACGAGCAGAAGGGCTTGACCTGCGTCAGTTGTCACGGCGGCGACGCCACCAGCGACGACCCCGAGGAAGCCATGAGCCCCAAGGCGGGGTGGAAGGGCAAGATCGATCGCCGCCAGGTTCCGCAGCTATGCGGTTCCTGCCATTCGAATCCGGTCTATGTACGGCAGTTCGACCCCAGCCTGCGCACCGACCAGTTGGCTCAGTACTATACCAGCGTGCACGGCAAGCGCCTCGCCGCCGGGGACACCAAAGTTGCCGTATGCACGGATTGTCATAGCGTCCACGACATAATGCCACCCAACGATCCCCGTTCCACGGTTTACCCCGTCAACGTCGCGAAGACGTGCGCCCGCTGTCACGCCGACGCGGCTTACATGAAGCCGTACGGGATTCCCACCAATCAGTTTGCCCAGTACAACACCAGCGTGCACCACGAGGATCTGGTAGTAAACGGCGATCTGAGCGCGCCCACCTGCACAACCTGTCATGGCAACCACGGCGCGGTGCCGCCGGGTGTGAGCAAAGTCCAGAATGTCTGCGCCACCTGTCACGTTTTCCAGGCTCAGATGTACGGAAAGAGCTCGCATTTCAAGGCATTTGAGGATAAGGGTCTTCCCGGCTGTGTCGTCTGCCACAGCAATCACGCGATCCATCACCCCTCCGATGCCATGCTCGGTACCGGCCCCAGCGGGGTCTGCATGCGCTGTCATGCCCAAGGCGACCAGTGCGACCGGGCCAGAGTGGCCATCCTGACCAACCTCACGCAGTTGAACGGCGCCATCGACAACGCCGATCAGTCTCTCCGCCTTGCCGAGTCTTCCGGTATGGAAGTCAGCTCGGCGCGCCTCAACCAGGATCAAGCGCGCGACTATCTCACCAAGGCCCGCGTCGCTATCCATAGCTTCCAACCCGCCCTGGTGGATCAGGATGTTCAAGCCGGCATGAAAATCGCCGCCGCGGACCTGAAAGTGGGCAAGGACGCCATGGTGGAACGCAACCGGCGCCGCGTCGGCCTGGGCATAACCCTAATCGCGATTTGCATAGTGCTCGCGGGACTCTGGCTGTACATCAAGAAGATAGAGCACTAACCCAAGTAGGCCGATTGTGAGGCTCGAGTTGCGCGGTCTCCTCTCCGAAACGGAGCGGCTCACGCGTGATTGGCATTCCTTGCCGGCGTTGTGGAACCACTACAGCGAAAAGCAAAAGCGGCATCGCACCACCAATATCAGGCGACGCATTCCGGCTGCATCTGGAACTGAATCTCAGATGCTGCCAACTCACTCATCGAGAATCGTTTCCGTCACAAAGCAGGACCGGTATCGGCAAACGCCCATGGCGAAGATGATCCTCAATAATGATGTCAAGGCCTTGCCGATCACAGTCGCCATGCTTTCGGAGACCAATCCGGAATAGGCTCGTCGAGTACCTGATTTCTTAACCATGACTCGTTCGTGAAGCTCCAGGCGCAATGCCGATTTGGGCATGCAAAAAACAGTCGTGCAGATGGTCCTTGCGGCAGTAAGCTGCTGATTCAGCATGGAAGCGTCGATTTTCGATCCATTCCCGGCGCATGAGAGTGATGAGGATCACTTCCGCGATCCCCAATATTGAAGCACGATAAACGCGCCTGTTCTTCGATTTTCAAGCGAACAGCCGTTCTCTTCTATTTGGAAATGCGGTTCTTCGCATGCAGGCTTGAGCAGACCGGGTCTCCAGTTTTCGCCTGCCCGCGATCGATGCTCTTTCACCTGATTTCCGCAGAACCGAGCCGCCATGTCCTACGTAGGCATCAACATCGGCGCACTGACGGTCAAGGTGGTCGCGGTCGAATCCGGCGTCAAAAATGCCAAGGTGATGGCCCACCAGGGACGGCCCCTGGAAGTTCTTGAGCAGCTGCTCGCCATGCCGGAGTTCGCAGACGCCGAATACTTTGGCGTAGCTGGCCATCTGGGCGACATTTCCGAGTTTGCCGCCATCCAACGCGCGCTCCGCGAGGTGTGCGAACGCGCGCCGGGCCAGTTTGACGCGGTGGCTTCGTTGGGCGGCGAATCTTTTCTGGTCTATGCGCTCACGGATGGAAGAGTCACCAATGTCTTGTCGCACAACAAGTGCGCGGCGGGCAGCGGTGAATTCCTCGTGCAACTGATCGGCCGCATGGGCCTGGACATCGACGCGGCCATCGAACTCTCATCTTCCGGAAAGGTTGTGCCGCTGGCTTCGCGCTGCACAGTTCATTGCAAATCAGACGTGACGCATAAACTCAATCGCCACGAGGCCACGCCCGCTGACATCCTGAAGACGCTGCATGAAAGCATGGCTGGCAAGGTCGTCTCGCTCCTTGAGAAGGGACAAACCTCGCTGCGGCGCGTTTTGCTCATTGGAGGCGTAACCCACAACGCCGCCTTGCTGGAGGCGCTGCGTGAGAAACTCCCAGCTACTGAGCTCGTCGTGCTCCCAGAGAGTCCGTGGTTCGAAGCGTGGGGCAGCGCGCTGCTCACTCGCGACAATCCGTTGTACAAATCCCCGCACACTTCAAGCCCGCCGGCCTTCGATACGCTCCCGCCGCTTCATCGTTACAAGGACCAGGTGCAGGTGATGGCCGCCCCGCATCTACAGACGCCACCCGACGGCCCGATGGTTTTGGGAGTGGATGCAGGCTCGACGACAACCAAGGCAATCCTGCTCGATCCTGCGACGCGAGCCATGGTGGCCTCCCATTACGCGCGCACACGCGATGATCCCGTGGCAGCGGTTCGTGAGTGCCTCAGTATCCTCATCGATCAAGTTGGCAATCGCCGCGTTGGCCTTGTAAGCACGACTGGTTCGGCCCGTGAACTTATTGGCGCCTGGCTGGGCACTGAGCAGGTGTACAACGAGATTTCGGCCCATGCCGCCGGCGCAACACACTTTGCCGAGGACGTAGACACAATTTTTGAAATTGGCGGCCAGGACGCCAAATACATCTACCTGCGCAATGGTGTGCCCGTCGGCTATGCAATGAATAACGCCTGCTCCGCGGGCACAGGCTCTTTTCTCGAGGAGAGCGCCCACGGCGATCTTGGGATCAATGTTTCCGATATTGCAGACATCGCGTTGGCTGCGCCGGCGCCGGTGAAATTCAAGACGACCTGCGCGGCATTCATCAATTCCGACATCCGCATCGCCCAACAGCAAGGGCAGGGGCGCGACAACATTCTCGCCGGCTTGGTGTACGCAATTGCTGAGAACTACCTCACGAAAGTCAAAGGACAGCGCCCGGTCGGAGAGAAGGTGCTTCTACAGGGAGGAGTGGCTCTGAACCGGGCGGTTGGGTACGCCTTTGCGCACCGCGTTGGGCGGCCGATTGTGATCCCAGCCAACCCGGAGTTACTCGGAGCTCTGGGGGTAGGACTTCTCGCTCTCGAGCGGTCAGGCAGCGTCTTGAGCACGGCCACCGATCTCGACACGCTGGCGTCGGCAGAGATGAAACTTGTAGGTCGATTCACATGCCGGGCGTGCAAGATGTGTTGCAGTATTGAGCGTTTCGAGGTGGCCGGCCGGCGCTTCCCATTCGGCGGCCGATGCAGCCTGTACGAAAACGTGTGGAAGCGAAAGGCCCGCATCGCGCCTGCCCCCGACTTGGTAGAAGAACGGGCCGCGATCATCTATGGCGGTCCCAGGCATGTCGATAAGGGGCCCAGGATTGTGCCGAAGACGCGTCCCTATTGGGACGTCGGCCCGGCCTTTGATGCAGCAAAATCGTTTATTGAGGAATCCCTCGGCCGCCCCAATGGAAAGCCGCAGATCGCGGAACGACGCATCGGCATTCCGCGCGCGCTGACGACGCACTCCTTGTTCCCGCTCTATTCGACTTTCTTCTCGACTTTGGGAATGGAGGTCGTATTGTCCGCCGTAGACCCGCGGGGCGACCTCAGGTCGCATTCCGGTTTCTGCCTGCCGGCGCAGATCGCACACGGTGCAGTTCTGGATCTGGCACAACAGAACGTGCATCTGGTCTTCCTGCCGCAGGTGGCGCGTATGCCCCAGCACGACTCCGGCAAGGATTCGTACCTGTGCCCGATCACACAAGCCGGCCCCTACTTTTTGGCCAAGGCATTTCCCGATACGCGATTCCTTTCGCCGGTTCTGGATTTCACCAATGGATACGCTGCCAACGCGGCGATGACCGAGATGGCCATGCACGAGTTGGGAGTCTCACGCGAGTTGGCCAACGATGCCTGGGCGGCTGCTATAGGAGAGCAGACGAGAGTCGATTGCGCCCTGGTTGAGATCGGCAACCGAGCCCTCGCGCAAGCGTTTGCGGCAGACAAGCCTGCCATCCTGTTGGCGGGACACAGCTATAACGCTTACACACCTGAGGCCTCGCAATCCGTGGGCAAAAAACTCTCCAGCATGGGAGTGCTGGTGATTCCCGCGGATTGCCTTATGCCTACTGGGGTTGGGCCCACGGTTTGGCATTTCGCAAATCAGATATTAAATGCAGCCTCGCTTGCAAAGCGGCACTGCAATCTTTTTCTCCTCAGTGTCAGCAATTTCAGTTGCACGATCGATGCATTCACACACTCATTGCTCGCCTCCGAGTTGGACTCCAAGCCATACCTGACCCTCGAAATCGATGCTCACACCGCCGACGCCGGCGTGCAAACGCGCCTCGAGGCTTTTCTCGATATCATCGAAAACTACCGCGCGGCGCAACCCAGTCTGGGCGAGCCGTTCACCCCTTGCCGGCTGATCAAGGGCGGAGCCGTCATCTCCTCGAACGGCGAGCGCGTGCCGCTCACAGACCCACGGGTCAAAATTCATCTTCTGAACTTCTCGCAGTATCACGCTGAGTCCGCGGCGATGGCCCTCGGCTGGCTTGGTTTGCACGCAGGCCAATTGGTTCACATCGATCGAAGCCAACTCGACCTCGGCCTCCAGTCCACCTCCGGTCGCGAGTGCTTGCCATTGCCTCTCTCCATCGGACAACTCCTGCAAATCCATCGCGATCGTCAGCCCGGCGAGATCGTCGGCTTTCACATGCTCCGCGGCGGCGCCCCTTGCGTAAGCGAGGCCTACATGGATTACTTCGAGAGGTTTATCGCCGAGCATCAGTTAGCCGATGTCTTCATGGCCAGCCCGGCGCGGGAAAACAACTACCTGGGATTCGACCCCTTCGTGCTGATGAACCATTTGTCGCCGGCTATTCTCCTGGCAGACATCCTCGTCGAGATCGATTATGTTCTGCGCGTGGTTGGCGCGCCCGGCAGCATCGAGGAGTTCCACCTGGAGTGGAATCGATTCAGGGCCAGTGCGAAAACACTCGACGATTGCTCTTCCAGACTGCCCGCACTCGTGGAGAGTTTAGCCGCGCTGCCACGGACGCGGGATCCGGTGGACTGCCCCCGGGTTGTGGTTACGGGTGACTTCTACGCACGCTTCAGTCCGTTCTTCATGGATGGAGTCCGCGACCTCTATGCGGCCCGGGGGATCATCCTCAAACCCGTCGATCTGAATGAACTCTTTCTCTATACCACCTATGACGGCATGAGGGGAGCGGCGAACAATTGGGGCCTGAAGCCGGGAGGTTTCGCGCTGGCCAGGGCTTGCACACGGATGCTTGAGCCAGATGGGCAGCAGTACTTGCAGGGATGGTGGGGATATCAGTCAGGACGGAGGACCGAGGAACGCTACCGCGAGTTATTCTTGAAGACCGGACTCCTGGTTTCCAGGCCCAACGATGTTGTTGCCGTATTCGAGAAGAGCTCGGAACACATCTCGCCGCAGATCTTCGGCGAGATTACTCCGACCGTGGGCAGGAGCCTGAACGCCGAATACGAGGGCTACGACGGCATCATCCTGATCGGGCCTTTCAACTGCCTCCCGTTCCGGATCTCAGAGGCGATCCTCAAGCCCCTCAGCATTCAACAAGGCATGCCCCTGCTCACCTACGAAACCGACGCCTGCCCTGTAACGCCTGCCGTGCTCAGACAGGTGGACGTGCACATTCAGCAGGTCCTCGAGCACTCGGCGAGAAGTCACTGAAAGCATCTCAAAGGATTTGATCATCTGATGCGAAGGCGTATCCGACACTTGAGAGCGGATGCGTAAATGCAGAATCTCGACAAGCGGGAAGTTGAACCCCTGTCTTCTGCTCTATTGATGAGAATCGTCAAGCCAAAAATCTGATGCTCGTCGTGTGGCAAAGTCAGCTTCGGCCGCCAGGTTGAAGCCGGTCCTCGATCGGTGTACGGCCGCTGCGGATTCCAGTCGTGATGCCGACTTCCCAGGGCGAATCTAACCCGTGCCCGAATCAGATAGTTTCCAAAACACTCAATGGGTGCCTTCGGCTTATCCCAACAATCGATGGTCGACTGCGGAGAATTTGAGCCTGCGTTTATTCATGGAAAACAGTCTCTGCTCTCCTGATGGCGCCTGGTTAGTCGGACACGTGACATTTAGTCCGGTAGTATCCCGTCATTGACCGTGTCTTACCGGCGAAGAGTCCACGGTTCAGCAGATCGGTAATGGCAGACGCACATCCAGCATGGAAAGCGACCAAAATGATGCAGATCACCTCGTGGACAAGTCCCAGACATCTGGAAACGCGCATCGGCCTGGAGTCGCCAGATGACCTTCCCTGCAATCTTGTTCGGCGAGATGCGACAGTGGCCTGGATTCGAGAATCCGGACTCTGGGACGCACAGCCTTCAGGGCTCGGTTTTGAACGGCACGACGATCCCTGGATAATCCTTGCCAAGCGCAGCAGCTGGTAACTAACCTCGACGCGAATGCTCCGCATGAAAGGGTGTTGATTCCAGTCTTCTCGCCAGACGGCAGGAGCATTGCCAGGAAGTCTGAGCGGCACCCGGAATACATTCGATCGCATTGGCATTCGGCGGCGCCGGCGAAGCTTGCGCGCTCGATGGATTCCGCCGCGCATGCTCTTCCGAAAAGACACAACCCCTGCGCTGCGGCACCACGGACCGACGATCCGCGGTGTTATATTCGACTCTCCAAGGGATCGCAGGGAAAATCATTCAGGGGAATCGAATCATGAGACGTGTCTTCGGTTTCGCAACTGTCCGCGTGATTTTTATCTTCGCCATAACCGGATTGCTTTCCACGCTTGCGAGATCGCAAGACATAGGGCCCCTCACTTCGCAGGCCCTAATGAGCCAGCTCAAGTGGCGTTCCGTGGGGCCGTACATCGGCGGCCGCGTCATCGCCGTGACCGGCGTTCCTGGCGACGCCAACCTGTTCTACGCCGGGACGGTCGGCGGCGGCGTGTGGAAGAGCTCGGATGAAGGGATCAAGTGGGAAAATATTACGGATGACAAGCTGCCCGGGCCAAGTGCAAGCATCGGCGCGATCGCCGTGGCGCCGTCCGACCCTTCGACGCTCTACGTGGGCACGGGCGAAGACGATATTCGCAATGACATGATTCCCGGCGACGGGATTTATAAATCCACCGATGCGGGGAAAACGTGGAAGTACGCGGGGCTGCGCGAGACGCAGTCGATCAGCGAGATTGTGGTGAGCCCGCAGGACCCGAACGTGGTTTATGCATCCTCCATGGGGCACGTGTTCATGCCCGGCCCCAATCGCGGGGTATTCAAGTCGACGGACGGGGGTAAGAGCTGGAAGAAAATCCTGTTTGTGGACGACAAGACGGGAGCCATCGATCTGGTGATGGATCCGAACCATGCGGAGGTGCTGTATGCCACGATGTGGCAGGCGCAGCGCTTGCCCTGGGGGCTGATCAGCGGCGGGCCGGGCAGCGGACTGTATAAGACGACCGATGGCGGCGAGCACTGGACGAACCTGACCCACAATCCCGGACTTCCGCGGGGGATTGTGGGGCGCATCGGTGTCTCCCTCGTGGCCAGCCAGCCGGATACGGTGTATGCGATTTTCCAGGCGAAGGATGGTGGCGTGTTCCGCTCCGACGATGGCGGCGCGACGTGGAAGCTGGTGAACGACGAGATGAAGCTGAGGCAGCGGGGCTTCTATTACATGGCGATCTATGCGGACCCCAAGGACGCCGACACCATCTACGCGCCCCAGGTGGACGCGCTGTGGGTTTCGCATGACGGCGGCAAAACTTTTACTAAGCTGCACACGCCGCACGGCGACAATCACGCTTTATGGATCAATCCGAACGACACGCGGATCCTGCTGGAGGGGAACGACGGCGGGGCAACGGTTTCCACCGATGGGGGCAAGACGTGGAGCCCGGATCACAATCAACCGACGGGCCAGTTCTATCACGTCAATCTGGACGATCAGTTTCCATATCACATCTACGGGGCGCAGCAGGACGAAGGCTCGTTTGAGGGACCGAGCGCGAGTCCCGAGGGGGCGATTCCGCTGGCCGACTGGAAGAGCGTGGCGTTTGGAGAAAGCACTTTCACCGTGCCGCAGCCGGGCAGCCCGAACATCACTTACGGCAGCGGCTACTACAGCATCTTCGTCAAAGAGGACGAGCCCACCGGCCAGCTCCAAAGCGTCAGCCCGTGGCCGCTGTATCGAAGCGGCGCTTCGTCAGACGAGCTAAAGTACCGGTTCGGGTGGACGCATCCGATTCTGTTCTCGCCGGCGAACCCGAAAGAGCTGCTCATCTCCGCGCAGTATGTGTTCAAGAGCGACGACTACGGCATGACATGGACGCGGATCTCGCCGGATTTAACCCGCAACCAGCCGAACACGGAAAATCCAAGCGGAGGTCCGGTCGATCTGGATCAGACCGGAGCGGAGGTTTATCCCGAGGTCTCGTCGCTGGCGGTTTCGCCGCTGGACGGGAATCTGCTGTGGGCAGGCTCCGACGACGGGCTGGTTCACGTGACAACGGACGGCGGGAAAAATTGGCAGCCGGTCACGCCGCCGGGACTGCCGGAGTGCGCGATTAGCTCGATTGAGCCGTCGCATAGCGACAGGGGGACCGCCTATCTGACCGCATGGCGCTATATGTGGGACGATTTCCGGCCGTACGTGTACGAGACGACGGACATGGGCAAGCACTGGACCGCGATTACCACTGGCCTGCCGAACGACGAGTTTGCCTACGACATTCGGCAGGATCCGAACGACCCGGGCCTGTTGTTCCTGGGCACGTACAGCACGATCTACGTCAGCCTGGACGGGGGCGCGCACTGGCAGCCACTGACGCTGAATCTGCCGACCGCCGAGGTGCGGGATATCGCGATCAACACGCGCCAGGGAGACGTGGTGGTGGCTACGCATGGCCGCGCCTTCTGGGTGCTCGATAACCTGGCCCTGCTGGAAC
Source organism: uncultured Acidobacteriaceae bacterium (assembly GCA_963716385.1). Taxonomy (GTDB): domain Bacteria; phylum Acidobacteriota; class Terriglobia; order Terriglobales; family Acidobacteriaceae; genus Telmatobacter. Next base: position 1,932,859 of record OY970305.1, on the reverse strand, counting down.
AGCTGACGCAAAAGCCGGCCGTGACGGCCGGCAGCAGCTACATATTCGCGCCGGAGAAGGCGTGGCTGACCCATGCCTACGGCGCCCCGCCGGACCCCGACGAACTAGAGCCGAACTCTGGAGAGAATCCGCCGTTCGGGGCTACCGTGTTCTTCCACATTCCGGGCAATTACGACGGCAAGACGCCGGCCACGCTGGAGTTTGAGGATGCGAAGGGGAAGGTCGTGCGCAGCTTCACCCTGCATCTTGAAACGGAAAAAGAGAAGGAGGAGAAAGCCGCGGAGAAGGCCGGGAAACCTGAACCGGATCACAGTGCGGAGAGTGCCATCGAACAAACGCAGGAAGCGGAAGCGAAGCTGACGGCGATTGAGCCGGGGATGAACCGGTTCCAGTGGAACCTTCGCTACGCGCCCTCGGTGGAGGTGAAGGGTTACCATTCGCCGGCCGCGGCGGGAGGACTGGACTATTCGACCAACGGCCCCATTGTGATGCCCGGCACGTATTCGGTTGTGCTGAATTATGGCGGACAAGAGGCCAGGCAGACTTTTGCGGTCGCTCTGGATCCGCGGCTGCATACGACCGAGCAGGACCTGGCCACACGTCTGGCGCTGACTCAGCAGATCCAGGCGGATATGAATGCCCTGAATCAGGACGTGAACCGGGCGCTGGCCGCACGCGAGAAGCTACAGCAGGAGGTGTCCAGGCACAGCCTGAGCGAGGGCCAGGTGGCGAGCGCACTAGACGCGCTGGGCGCGCTGGAAAGGGCGATTGACAACGTTGTGCAGATGAAGATCCGCTCGAGCGAAGGCGACACGATGCAGGAGGCGAAGCTGCACGGGTATCTGGCCTACCTGGTGGCGGACGTGGAAGTGGCCTATGCTCGGCCGACGGCGGCCCAGTATGCTGTTTTCCGCGACCTCGATCAGCAGGCGAAAGCCGGCGAGCAAAAGCTTGAGGCCGCCATCGCCGAAGCCGACCAAGTGGCCAAGTAGAGCCGCGCAAGGCGTACGGTGCATTGTGTCCGGGGTGGCGCCATTCGGCCCGCTGTGTCACTCAGACGGCAACGAGGATTGCTCAGGCACGCGCACCCGGCAGGACGAGAGCCGGCTCAGCAAATTCGGACAGGGGTTTAAGTGGAGGTTCCGTTCTTTGTCGGCCTAAGATGGCTGAGAAGAGGAGAACCGATGTGCAGACGTCCACGCAGGAACCATTCAGTGGTGTTCAGGGCAAAGGTGGCCTTGGCGGCGATCCGGGGCGAGAAGACTCTGGCCGAGCTGGCCGAACAGTCTGATGTGCTGATGTGCATGGCTTCACCCGCCCAGCGTGGTTCTATGTAGTCCCTCAGCAAGTAAGTGTTCGCTTGCTGGGTGGAGTGCCGCAGAGTGGGCAGGTATTCCGCCCGATACAGTTCCGTAATCACGCCGAACTTGGCACCGACTTTGGCCCGTTCATTACCTGAGTTTACCTGTGCAACTTGAAGCTCAATCGCCTTCCGAACGGACCCCTTAGTCGGGCACTCATCTGGCAGAAAATAAAGGCTCTTCCACACTCTCTTACCGTTCACAGTTGTGCTGAATCTCACCTCCCACGCGAACCCACTGGCTCCAGGAACTTTGCGGATGGTACCCTGTTGATAGCGTGCTCTTTTTGCTTTCAACCCGTGTCTCTTCCATCCCAGATTTCAACCCACTGGCGAACACTGCAAATGTATAACGGTGGGTTAAAGTGGGTTGGAACCATTTCGAATTTGCTGCAAGTGCAATGTAATCAATGTGGCCCCGTAGCTCAGGTGGATAGAGCAGCAGTTTCCTAAACTGCGTGTCGGAAGTTCGAGTCTTCCCGGGGTCACCACTCCTTTTCCTGCCGGTTCCTGTCCGGCGGCCGTTGAGCCCTCAAAATGCACAGTCAGGGCTTTGACTTGGCGCGGCGCTGCGGCTATAAATATTCATGTCATGGAAACGAGTTTCATGGCATCACTGCTGCTCCCGTGAGGAGCGGCGCAATTCATCACGGCAATCGCCAGGATGCTCGGGAAGGCGGTGCAATTCCGCCACTGCCCCGCAACTGTGAGCGCCCCTGCTTCAGAAGCCGTCGTAACGGCCTGGGCAGGAGGCCAGCCAGGGCATTTCCGCCCGCTGCGGAGATGATTCCGAACCACTGAAGGCTCGCCCTCCGGGGCCAGGCTTTGGGAAGGTGGCTGGTGAAGGCGCAAGTCAGGAGACCGGTCCTCGGCGCCCCTTAACCCGCTTGCGTTCCGAGGGGAACGGAGGAGCTATCATGCATTTTTCCAGTCATTTGCGCGCCCAGGCGGCGCGTCTGTTCGCGGTCACGCTGCTTTTGCTCGCCACGGTTGCCAGTCCGGCCGCGGCCATTCACGGCGTGGTCACTGACGCCTCCGGCGCCAAAGTCACCGGCGCGACTGTCGCGCTGATCCACAAGGGAGGCGTGGTTGCCTCGGCGGTTTCCGGCGCCGACGGCAGCTTTCAGATTCTTACCGGCGTGGAGGGGCGCTTTTATCTGGTGGTCTCGGCCAAAAGCTTCCGGCAGTTGGAGACGCCCGGCTTCTATGCCGGCCGGTTGGACAACATCGAGCGCAACCTGGTGATGGAGCCTGCCTGGGTGCGGCAGTCGATTGTGGTGACGGCAACCGGGACGCCGACCCCCCAGCCGCAGACCAGCGCCGCGACCAGCGTGCTGGGGCCGCAGGACCTGGGCTTGCGCACCGATCTGGTGAGCGCCCTGCGGCTGATGCCGGGGACGTTTGTGGCGCAGGTGGGGCAGCGCGGGGCGCAGAGTTCGCTGTTCATCCGCGGAGGCGATTCGGACGCCAACAAGATTCTGGTGGACGGGGTGAGCGCGGGGGACCTGGGCGGGCGTTTCGATTTTGGATCGCTTTCGACCACTGCCATCGAGAGCGCGGAGGTGTACCGGGGGCCGAATTCGAGCCTGTACGGAGCCGACGCAGCCAGCGGCGTGGTGAGCCTGACGACTCCGCACGGCACCACCAGCTTTCCTTCGTTCCTGTTCCACGGCGATGTGGGCAACTTTTCCACCTCGCAGGAGGATCTTGAAGTCGCGGGAGCGCACAACAAGCTGGATTACCTGGGGGAATTCAGCTGGCTGCAGACGGCCAACGATCTGCCCAGGGATGAGTATCACGTGGCCACGACCGCGGCCAATCTAGGCTGGCAGCCCAACGGGACCACGCAGATTCGCTCCACGCTGCACTATGGCGTGGCTGCGACGGGCGTTCCGGGCGCGTGGGAGTTTTATCACATCGCCGACAACGCCACGCAGAAGGACCAGGACATTTTTCTGAGCGGTTCGGTGGACAACCAGACCACGGCGAGCTTTCACAACACGGTGCGCTACGGGCTGACCCGGAAGCGCGAGCAGTACAACCTGTGGGCGCAGAGCGGCGCGGGCGTGTTTGACGCCTACGGAGACAGTTTCGGCGACCTGGTGACGATCACCGGGGCCAACGGCTACTCGGCGACCGGGCGGGCGCTGCTGGATTTTGCCGGGACCTATCCGCAAGGGCACCAGCTTGTGTCCAACCGGGACGAGCTGGTGTATCAGGGCGACTATCGCATCACGCCGCACCTGGCGGCGCTGGCCGGTTTTCAATTCGAGGACGAGCGCGGCGCCGAGCCGGGCAGTTCGTATTATGCGCCGGTGGAGCGCACCAACTACGACTACCGGGCGGCGGTGCACGGCGACTTCAAGAGCCGCTTCTTCTACACGCTGGGCGGGGATCTGGAGCGTTACTCGCTGTTTGGAACCCAGACCTCGCCGCGCGCCGGCTTCTCGTTTTATGCGCTGCGCCCGCGCAAGGGTATCTTCAGCGGCACGCGCGTCACTTTCAATTTTGGCGATGCGGTGCGCGAGCCTTCGCTGACCGACCAGTTCTATTCGCTCTACAGCTTTCTGGAGAGCAACGGCGGCCAGTCCACGATTGAGCAGTTGCACATTACGCCGCTGGCCGCGCCCACCACGCGCACCTATGACGGTGGAGTGGAGCAGTCGTTCTTCAGCGAGCGGCTGGTGTTCCGCACCACTTTCTTTCACAACGAATACGGCCGCCAGATCGAGTATGTGGGCGTGGATCTGATTCCTCAACTGCTGCCCAATCTGACTCCCACGGAACAGAACCTGCTGGAGCAGTTTTTGCAGGCCAACGGGGCCTATGAACAGAGCCTCAACACGGAGGCGTACCGGGCGCTGGGCGTGGAAACCACTGTCGAGAGCGGGATCGGCCGCAGCATTTTTCTGCGCGGGGGCTACACCTATCTGGATGCGGTGGTGCAGCGGTCGTTTGCCAACGCCGATGTGGCGCTGCTGGGTCCACCGCCGACCTACAACGGCATCCCTATCGGAACGTATTCGCCGCTGCAGGGCGCGCGCCCGTTCCGCCGCCCGCCGCACACGGGATTCTTCACCGCCAGCTATGCGAACAGAGGGCTGACGGCGCTGTTCAGTTCGTCGTTTGTCAGCCGCTCCGACGATTCAGACTTTCTGGGTTATGCCGACATCAACGGCGGCAACAGCCTGCTGCTGCCCAATCGCAACCTGGACCACGGCTACGCCAAACTCGACCTGGGGGCCAGCTACCAGCTGCTGTCGTGGCTGGGCATTTATGGCCAGGCGGAGAACCTGACGGACAACCAGCACATGGCGCCCATCGGCTACGTGAGCCTGCCGGCGAACATTCGCACCGGCTTGCGCATCGAATGGGGCAAATCGGCCAGCCACTGAAGAATATTTATGTAGCCTTTATGGGACGCGGTGTATGATCGGCGGGTTGTGGAGTCGATCGGGTAGGATCCCCCCTGCCCGCAGCCTTTGTCCGGGGCGTGGCGCGCATGCGCGGCACGCCTTCGGATATGGGCCCTGTTTTCCACAATTCATCGTGAAACCTTCATGAAGATCGGCATTTTCTGCTTTGGGAAACAGGCGTCGGTATCACAAACTATTCATATCAGAATCGTTGATCTTTCATGGTCTCACCCGCAAGACCGGTCAATCCAGACGTTGGGGCAGCGGCGGTTTGACGGCCGCGATGCCACAGCCTTGAAGCGAAATCTTTCAAGAAAGCTATGAGGAGAATATGAGTCGAACCTTTTGGAGGAGTGCCGCACCTTGCGGTCTGTTTGTTCTGGCCGTTCTTATCTGTTGCATCCCCGTTTCAGCGCAGCAAACGCTCGGTTCCATCAACGGCACCGTGCTTGATCCCACTGGGGCCGCGGTGCCTGGCGCGACGATCACGGCGACCAACGCGGCGATCAACGTGACGCGGAGCACAGTCTCGCAGGAGACGGGGTTCTTTCAGCTGTTCAATCTGCCCATCGGCTCCTATGTGGTGAAGGTCACGCACGCTGGATTTCAGACCACGGTGCTGAAGGGAATTTCAGTCCAGGAAGCGCGCGCGAGCACGGTGAATGCGACGTTGAAGATCGGCGAGGTCTCCGAGTCGATCGAAGTCACCTCGACCCCGCTGTTGAACGCCACCGACACCACCAACGGCTATACGCTTGACTCCTCGCAGATCGATCTGACGCCGCTGGCCACGGGCAGCTTTACGCAAATCGCCGTGCTGGCGCCGGGCGTGAACGCCGAACTGCTATCGAATCTGGACTCCAACGCCGGACTGGGCAACCAGCCGATATGGGCCAACGGACAGCGCGACACCTCCAATACATTCCAGGTGAACGGAGTGGACTCGACCAACCTGTTCAACGGCAAGAGCTCCAGCGGCTCGACTTCGCAGCGGTACAACTTCAACATCGGCAGCGCGCCCACGGCGGGCGGCGCCTATTCGGTGGGCACGTCGGTCTACGGCTCCAACGGCAACAGTCTGCCCTCGCCTCCGCCGGAGTTCATGCAGGAGCTGCGGGTGAACGCCTCGATGTACGACGCGCAGCAGGGGGCAACCAGCGGCGCGCAGATCGACGTGAACACGGCGACCGGCACCAACACGTGGCATGGCCAGGTGTACGGCAGCTTTGCCAACAATGCGCTCAATGCCTCGCCGTTCTTCTTCAACCAGGCCTATCGGATGAGCCAGCAGGGAGTGGGCGTTTTTCCGTCTTCCATGGTCAATCCCTGGCTGAGCCGCTGGTCGACGGGCTTTACGGTGGGCGGACCGCTGTTCAAGGAAAAGCTCAAGGACAGGTTGTTCCTTTTTGCGGGCTATCAGCGCCGCTCCAACTCGGATAATGCGACCGGCATGTCACAGATGACGGTTCCTTCCGGGCTCACCGATGACCGATCGAGTGCGGGCCTATTGGCCGCCGACGCTGTCTGGGGAGGCTCAGCGAGCAGCGTGAACGGAATTGCCGCGGCCTTGCTGAATGCCAAACTGCCCAACGGGCAGTACATGATTCCGTCGGCGCAGAGCTCGGCGGCATATCAGTACGGCGTGCCCAACGTGAACCTGATTGGCACCTCGGTACTTACTTCCAATCAGGCGACACTGTCGCTGGACTATGACCTCAGCAAGAACGACCGGCTGTCGGCGAAGTATTTCTACCAGGACGCGCCGGTGAGCAAGCCCTATGGGTTTTCTCAAACGGGAGGCTTTCCGGTCACTCAGCACAATGGCTCGCAGGTTGCGGCCATTGACAACACCATCTCCATCGGCTCGCGCCTCAACTGGGAACAGCGGCTGGGTTTTGTGCGGATGGGATCGTACAGCTTCTACAACCAGACCGTTTCCGGCGGCAATTTTGGCATCGGCGCGGGCCAGCCGGGACTTTCCGCCGGATTGCCGGGGCTGCTGATCAACAACTTCGCCGACTCGGACCAGTATTCTCCCGGCATTCAGGTGGGCCCGTACAGCGCGTTTACCAACATGGGGTACTACCAGAACCGGCTGAACCCGTCGACCAACGTGATCTTCACATGGGGCAAGCACACCATCGTGGCGGGCGGGGGCTACAGCTACACGCAGTTGAACATCACCAACAATCGCAACGGAATTGCCGAGATCAAGGTCAGCGGCTTCGACAACTTTCTGAAAGGCAGAGTCCATGCCTCGAGCGTGATCGAAAGCATCGACCCGAAGAGCGGCCGCAATAATGCGGATCGTTACTATCGCTCGAACGAGTTGTCCGGCTACGTGCAGGACAAGTGGCAGGCCAAGCCCAACCTGAGCATCACCGCCGGCGTCCGCTACGACTATCACGGCGGGCTGACGGAAAAATACGGCAACATGTTCAACTTCGACCCCGCGCTGTATGACGTGACGGGCAGTTCCACCACGGGATTCACGGTGAACAACCCTGGATTTGCGGTGGCCGGAAACAACAAGTACTTCCCCACGGCTGGGGTGAGCGATTCCACCTTGAAGGGCAGGCAGTGGGGCATCTCTCCGCGGGTGGGCTTTGCGTGGTCGCCGGGCGCGTTTCACAACAAGGTCGTGATCAGCGGCGGCGGCGGCATGTACTACGATCGCGGCGAATTGTTCAGCTACCTTTCGCAGCCGGCCGGCGGCTCGATCGGCGGCCCGTTTGGCGCCACGGAATCCGCGCCGCTGGTCAGCTATGCCAACGGCAACGGAGGCACACTGGCGAACCCGCTGGGCACGGGACTGAACACGCCGACTTCCACTCCGCCGGGCACGTATTACCCGCCCAGCGCCAACCCCGCCAATGTGAAACAGGCACTGCAGACTCAGCTGAACACGATGACGGGTCCCGCCTCTGATCCTCAATATGGCACGGCCTGCGGCGGCATCGACAGCCAGACGTATCCGGGCTATCTGGACTGCACGGCGACGCTGAACTTCGGCACCTATGACAAAAACAATGTCCTGCCCTACACCATCAACTACACGTTGAAGATGCAGTGGCAGCCGACCAACAGCGTCGCGGTCACGCTGGGCTACTCCGGCAATCGCGGCCGCCACTCGGTGATTCCGCTGCCGCTGAACGAGCCGGGCATTGCCACCGCGAGCCATCCGATCTGGGGCGAGACGTCGACCTACGGGTTCAACGTGCTGAACCAGAACAATCTGTTTACGGACTCCTACGGCTATCAGTATTACTACCCGATCGCCGGCGAGCCGTGGAACACGCTGGACGGCGGCAACACGGACTTCCGCGCGCCCTATGTGGGCTACAGCCCCAACGCGGCCAACTTCAGGACGGCCGGCGTTGCGGCCTATGACGCAATGGAAGCGCACGTGGAGAAGAGGCTTTCGCATAACTTCCAGGTGGGCGCGAGCTATACCTGGAGCCACGCCCTGGACGAACAGAGCGACATAGGGCTGTTCTTCACCGGCGACGATCCCAACAAGCTGCGCGACTCGTGGGCTTCGTCGGACTTCGACCGCACCCATGTGTTCAGCGCCAACTTCCAGGTGGAAATTCCCAACACGGCCAGGGCAAAGTCGTTCCTCTCTTACGTGGCCAACGACTGGCATCTGACCGGCATGGGCATTCTGCAGAGCGGCGAGCCGTACTCTCTCTATGAGTTCTACGGAGCGGTCGGCAGCATCAACTTCGGCAACTATCCGACCCTGATGAATCCGGTGTTGGGCATCAAGGACCCGAAGCATCCGAAGACGGCGCTGACGGGCAATTCGGGCGCCTTCCGCGGCTCGGGGGAAGCTACATTCCCACCCTCGATCCCACCCAGATCGCCATCAACTACGTGCAGCCGGGCCAGCAGGGCGTGCCCGTCTCCACCGGAACCGATCCCCAGGACATCTTCGAGACGGCCTTCAACACCGGGCAGCGCAACATCTTCCGCCAGGCCGCGCAGAAGCGTCTTGACCTTTCGGTGCGCAAGAACTTCCATGTCACGGAAAAGATCGGGCTGCAGTACGATCTGAACGTCTTCAACGTGACCAACACGACCAGCTTGGACGTGCCGCAGGATCAGGCGCAGATTCGACAGAACTACGCCTGCTCGAACACCGCGACGACCTATTCGATCAACAACTACCTGAACTGCACGCCGGGCGACGTCTACATCAACTACGGCCAGATCGTAACCAGCCCGGCCCCGGCTGACCAGGCAAGTGCGCTGGCCAACCTGGATCAACTGCCTTATTCCACTGGATCCGGCAAGGGGACCCGGCTGCCGACGGTGATTCCGCTCAACACGCCAAATACTACTTGCGTTCAGGCGTATGCCATCAGCAATACCAGCGGCTGCCCGAACAATGCGGCCAACTTTGGCTCCACGACCGGCACCATCGGCGGATCAAGGGCCTTCACCATGGGCGTGCATATTACCTACTAACCCCGCAGAAGACGGCTAAAAAGCGGATCGGGAGCCCCAGGGCTCCCGATCCGCGTTTGCAGTGTTGCAGCAACTGGTCCACGGCGCAGCAAAAAGGTCCCCCGCCGAAGCGGAAGACCCTTTTGTGTTCAGTCCTGGCGCAACAGGCTTGCGGCCTGCGCTACGCAGTCCTAGTACATGCCTTCCATGCCGCCGCCGTGGCCGCCGCCGGCCGGAGCCGCCTTGGGCTCGGGCATCTCGACCACCAGAGCTTCGGTGGTGAGCAGGAGTCCGGCGATCGAGGCCGCGTTCTGCAGCGCAGTGCGGGTGACCTTGGTGGGGTCGATGACGCCGGCCTTCACCAGGTTCTCGAAGCTGTTGGTCAGGGCGTTGTAGCCGAAGTGCGGGTCCTTGGATTCAAGCACCTTGGCCACCACCACCGCGCCCTCTTCGCCGGCATTGGCGACGATCTGGCGGAGCGGCTCTTCGAGCGAGCGGCGCACGATATTGGCGCCGATCTTCTCGTCGCCTTCCAGCGTCTTGATGAGCGCGTCGACAGCCGGAATGGCGCGCACCAGCGCCACGCCGCCGCCGGGGACGATGCCTTCCTCGACTGCCGCGCGGGTGGCGTGCAGCGCATCCTCGACGCGAGCCTTCTTCTCCTTCAGCTCGGTCTCGGTGGCAGCGCCCACCTTGATGATGGCCACGCCGCCCACCAGCTTGGCCAGCCGCTCCTGGAGCTTTTCCTTGTCGTAGTCCGAGGTGGTTTTCTCGATCTGCGAACGGATCTCCTTGACGCGGCCTTCGATGTCGCTGGCCTTGCCGGCGCCGTCGACGATGGTGGTGTTGTCCTTGTCGATGGTGATGCGCTTGGCCTTGCCCAGGTCCTCGAGCTTCACGCCTTCCAGCTTGATGCCCAGGTCCTCAGTGATGGCCTTGCCGCCGGTGAGAATGGCGATGTCGCCCAGGATCGCCTTGCGGCGGTCGCCGAAGCCGGGAGCCTTGACGGCAGCCACGTTCAGCGTGCCGCGCAGCTTGTTGACCACCAGAGTGGCCAGGGCTTCGCCCTCGACATCCTCGGCGATGATGAGCAGCGGCTTGCCGCCGCGCGCAACCTGCTCGAGCAGGGGCAGAAGATCCTTCATGGCGCTGATCTTCTTCTCGTAGATCAGGATGTAGGGCTCTTCCAGAACCACTTCCAGACGCTCGGCATCGGTGACGAAATAGGGGCTGAGGTAGCCGCGGTCGAACTGCATGCCATCGACCGTTTCCAGGCCGGTGTGCATGGTCTTGGACTCTTCGATGGTGATGACGCCATCCTTGCCCACAACCTTGACCGCTTCGGCGATAATGTCGCCGATCTCCTGGTCGCCGTTGGCCGAGATGGCGCCCACCTGGGCCACGGAACCCTCGTCCACGGGCTTGGACAGCTTGCCCAGGGCACCGCCCTCGGTCCACTTGCCGTCCTTGTCGCGGGTGCCGATGATCGCCGTCACGGCTTTTTCAATGCCGCGCCGCATCGCCATCGGGTTAGCGCCGGCAGCCACCGTCTTCACGCCCTCGCGGAAGATGGCCTGGGCCAGAACTGTCGCCGTGGTGGTGCCGTCGCCGGCCACATCGGAGGTCTTGGAGGCAACTTCCTTCACCAGCTGAGCGCCGACGTTTTCCATCGGATCCTTCAGCTCGATCTCTTTGGCCACGGTCACGCCGTCCTTGGTGATGGTCGGCGATCCGAACTTCTTTTCGATTACAACGTTCCGGCCCTTGGGCCCGAGCGTCGCCTTGACGGCGTCTGCCAGCGTGTTCACGCCGCGCAGGATCGCCTGACGGGAATCCTCACCGTGCAGAATCTGCTTTGCCATTTCTCTATTCTCCTAGTTCACAGTTCTTGGTTCGTAGTTCACAGTTGGCGGCCCACAGCCATCGTTCACTCAGAACTGTGAACTGAGAACTGTGAACTCGCGCAGAGTCTGCGCTTGCTACTTTTTGATGATGCCGAGGACTTCTTCCTCGCGCATGATCAGAAACTCCTCGCCGTCGATCTTGATCTCGGTGCCGGAATACTTGCCGAAGAGGATCTTGTCGCCCGCCTTCACATCCAGGGGGAAGACCTTGCCTTCGTCGTTGGACTTGCCCTTGCCCACGGCGATCACTTCGCCTTCCTGGGGCTTTTCCTTGGCGCTGTCGGGGATGATGATGCCCCCGCGGACGGTTTCGCCCTCTTCCACACGGCGGACGAGGATGCGGTCATGAAGCGGGGTGAAGGTGGTGGTTACTGATGTTGCTGCCATTGCTTCGTTTCTCCTTCACACGCGGCCAGGGTTGAGCCCCGACGGCGGGTTTTGAGTGGTTTTTGATAGAAAAAAACTCTTGCTTTGCGGACGGCGAATCGAAAAAACTCAGCGGCCAACCCTATTTAGCAGTTCTATCCGCAGTGCGCTAGCACTCTCGCCTTCCAATTGCTAACGATAAGGAACGGCACTCGCCCCTGTCAAGGGGCTTTGTGTTCGCTTATGAGCGAAAGGCGCTCATGTTTCACACTATGCCTGCTATCAATCATCCCCACGCTCCAGTTTCCGCAGGGAGTGGGCCGACCTCGGCCGCCAGAGAATATTTGTTGCAACAAATACCTGGGGTTTCGCGTCGAATAGGTACCGGCACGAGCGGGTTTCGCACGGCCTCGCCGATGGCACATCCCGAAAGGACTTTATTGATGAAGCGTTTGGCAGTTCTCACCGGCATTCTGGCGCTCGCGGCTCCCCTGGCCCTGGCGCAAAGCTCCACCTGGGTTCCCGACAAGGCGCACAGCGAGGTGGACTTCTCCATTCTTCACATGAGCCTTTCCAAAGTTCGCGGCGGCTTTGGCAACATCGGGGGCAAGATTGTCCTCAACGAGGCGGATATCACCAGGTCCTCCGTGGACGTCACCATCGATGTGGCAACGGTGGACACCGGCGTAAGCATGAGAGACGCGGACCTGAAGAGCACGAACTTCTTTGATGCCGCGCAGTTCCCCACGGCCACTTTTGTGAGCACCGGGGTGGCGAAGAACGGGAGCGGCCTGACGGTGACCGGCAACCTGACCCTGCACGGCGTGACCAAGCCGGTCGTGCTTGCAGTGGACAGTCCCACTGGGCCGATCCCGGGAATGGATCACAAGCCGCACATGGGTTTCTCGGCGACCACCACCATCAGCCGGATTGCCTTCGGCATTGGGACCACGTACCCGGCGAACGTTGTGGGCGACGATGTCAAACTCACCATCGACCTGGACATCGTCAAGCAGTAAGGCGCCGTCCAGCAGTAAATTGGTGGGACAGGAATGAAGGTGGCTCGAGGGTCTTCATTCCGCGCGGGCGCGGCACGAACGCACGGAGACATCAATGGCTGGCCTGAAACATGAAATTGCGCAGCAGCGCCCCTTCTCCAGCCTGGAGGAGGAGGCGCTGCTGAACCTTCTGCGCACGGCCGACTGCCTGCAGCGAGCGTTGCAGCGCAAAACCCGGGAATGGGGCGTGACGTCGACCCAGTACAACGTGCTGCGAATCCTGCGCGGGGCCCAGCCCCAGGGCCTCAGCTGCTCGGCAATCGGGGACCGGCTGATCGCCGCCGAGCCGGACATCACGCGCCTTCTTGCACGCCTGAAGGCTCTCAAGCTGATCCGGCAGCAGCGTGACCGGCACGACCGGCGGGTGCTGTGGACACAAATCTCCGAGGCGGGACTGGAGCTGTTGCGGCAGATGGATCCGGTCATCCAGCGGATTCCCAGGGAGCTGCTGGGGCATGTTGGCGCGGCAGAGCTGGCCGAATTGATTCGTTTAGCGGAGCTTAGCCGCACGCACTGCATGGATGCAGAGGCTTCAGTCAGTGGCAGCGGGAACCGGGATGGAGCGCAGGAGACTGGCGGCGCGAAGGCCGTTTAGCTGCAGGTGCGCCTACTGGCTTACGGTCTGCTTGGCCAGGGTCTCTTCATCCAGATCGGTCTGAATGATCTTGTTGTGCAGACAATACAGCGCCAGTTCAAGCCGGTCTGAAACGCCCAGCTTGTCATAGATCTTGCGCAGATAGTTTTTGATCACCTGCTCGGTGGTCCCCAGCTGAAACGCGATTTCCTTGTTTCTCTTGCCCAGCGTGATGCAGGTGATGATGGCCATCTCTTTGGGCGACAGCCGAGGCTGGCTGCGCGGGCTGACGAGGGTAGCCGCCTGGGAACGATAGGCCTCGATGACCCAATTTACAGACTGGTTGTCGATCCAGGTTTCGCCGGCGGCAATCCTGCGCACACACCGTACCAGCAGGTCGGGAGAAATGGCGCGGGTGATAATTCCGCGCACCCCGCGGCGATACAGCTCCACGGTCTGGTTCTCGTCGCTGGCGACGGCCTGCACGATGAGCTTGACCTCGGGCGCCAGCCGCAAAAGATCGGGTATAACGTTGGCCGTACCCGCCAGAAGGCTGCCTTCAAGGAGCACGATATTGGTGGGATAGCGTTCGATGGCCGCACGCAGGTTCTCCAGCGAGTCAGCCTGCGCCACGACGCGAAGATCGTCTTCAAGCGCGAAGATTTTGCGGATCCCCACGCGATATATGGCCTGTGAATCCGCAAGAATAATGCGAATCGCTCCGGGCCTTACCGGACCGTCGAGAATCTCGCCATCAGGATTATCATCCAACACTTCCATATGAGGCCGCATACCCGCCAGTCAGCGCTGTCATTGCTCCACGAATCGATACTCATCAATCGTCGCGGCAGCTTGATATTGATCCTGGCTTATCGAGCAGCGTACCACACGCCCGAGGCAGTGAACCAGAATATCGCGCCGCGCACCCAGGACATCCCCCGGCATGCGAAGGGAAAAACTAATGTTCTGCCCCGCATCCAGCGGTTCCTTCAAGTCAAAAAGCACACCGCTGGCCGAGATGTTCCGCGTGACGGCCAATCGCTCTTCCCTGCCAGCGGAAAGCAGCACGGCGAGGGCAAGCGGAAAACGCACCGCGCACCGAACTTCCTGCCGGGGAACGGGCGGTGGGGAGTGTTCATGCGTGAGCGTCTGATCCGATACCGAGGTGTCCATACGCTGCTTCCCGAATCCCTTTCCGGGACCCACTCGTAACTCTACCGGACTTTTCACTTTCAACCTACGGCACGAAAGTTTGGAGTGAGGTAATCAATGGAGGAGCGAAAAATCGAACTGCCCCCGAGATCCCTGTCCCGCGTCAGGCTGCCTTGAGGGTCTATTCCAAGACAGCACTCCGGCGAATCGCACGCACGGCCAGGATTTCTTTGGTCATCCCCGCCCATCTTCTTTCCCGTCCGAGACACATCAGCGCAAGACCAGAAGCGAGAGTGCCGGCGGCGAGCCGGATTCGGTCGGGCCACATATATAGGATGCGAATTTTGGCCGGGGAGAGCCTGGGCGGCGTATCGAAAGTGGGCTCAAGACGCGCGGGAGCCCTTTTGCTGCTGCAAGCTGTCGCCAGGCCGCCGTTGCTTTGGAGCCGCTGCAAACTTCGCTCATGGAGCGTTCTGCGACTCAAATCACAAAAAGGCTCTGGAACGTGGATTTTGGAACCCTTTTGGGGAATTTGATCCTCTGCAGGCGACAAATGTTCTCTCCATCTGGAAAAAATATGTAATTTGATACTTTTGTTGTAGACCAAATAACACTTTTGGGTTAGTCTTGCCCTGCATATCCTTTTACTTGTGCAAGGAGTAAACATCCATGCTTTCAACTTCGTTGAAGATTTCCAGCGTTGTGTTCGCGGCGGTTTTTGCTGTATCCACCTGCTCTGCCAGCGCCATCCCGATGGGGCCGTTCCCGACAGGTAAGATCGCCAGCGCCATCCCGATGGGCCCGTTCCCGACAGGCAAGATCGCCAGCTCGATCCCGATGGGCCCGTTCCCGACAGGCAAGATCGCCAGCTCGATCCCGATGGGGCCGTTCCCGACAGGCAAGGTCGCCTAGAGATCGTAACCGGGCAATTGCCGGGCGATACTTTGGATTAGCTGATACACTGCCTTCATCGGACCGAATAGTGTCGACAGGATGCCGATGATGAGTCTGGAAAACGCACTCTGGCTTGCCGGTATTGCGGCTGAAACCGCAGTGGTTTTGCTGCTTATATACAGGCGCGTCTGGCGTGTTGTTCCTATTTTCTGTGCTTACTGCGCTTGGGATTTGTTGAGTAATGCTGTGACTCTTCCCGTCCTGCACTACTTCCCGAGAGATTATTCCGCGCTTTATCTAATAGAAACGGTGGTAGACTCCGCCCTGGTTTTCGGCGTTCTCGTCGAACTGGCGTGGTCTGTCCTCCGCCCGATTCGCAACTCACTTCCACGTAGAACCCCAGTGTTCATTGGAATCCTGATTCTGGCAGTTGGCGCAGCAATCTGGCCGTTTGCCGGCATTCGCTCTCTGTCCATCCTGGATCCGGGAATTCGAGGAATTGTGCATGTGCAACAAACTGCCTCGATTCTCAGGGTTCTTGTCTTCCTGGTGATGGCGGGGTGCAGTCAGGTTCTCTCGATCGGTTGGAGGCACCGGGAGTTGCAGGTAGCCACCGGACTCGGATTCTATTCCCTGGTCAGCCTGGGCGCAGCCATGCTGCACACGCACGAGACGACGGTGAATCAGTACGGCCACCTGAACCAGTTTGTGGTGGCCAGCTATCTCTGCTCATTGCTTTACTGGGTGTTCAGCTTTGCCCAGAAAGAGGCGGAGCGGCGGGAGTTTACTCCGCAGATGCAGAACTTTCTGCTGGCCGTGGCGGGAGTGGCCCGCGCCGACCGTGTTGCCCTGACAGACTCCTCGGCTGCCGAAGAGAGAAGGCGCCGGAAGCCTTGACTTTTGCGGGGCGGGCATGGTGAAGGCGCTGTGGCCGAAACCCCTCAGGAGGTGGGAATGGCTTTGGCCAGGCCACACAGCCTGCATCGCATTGTCGGGTCCGGCCTTGTCCTGCGTCTGAGATTCCCGGTCTCTCACCGAAAAGTATCATTGACCGAACTGGAAGGTTACCTTAAGTTACCTAAGTGCGCAGAACTTTTGGGTACCATTTGATTTGAAAAACAGCACAAAACTAGCAGATAGCTCCCCACAAATGTGACCTTTTCTGGTACAAGTAATAGCAACAGCGGGAACCAACCGGAGACGCCTGAAAGTAACCAAAGGTAGCGTCTACACGGCCTGAGGATGACTGATGATTCTTGCACTGCTTCAAATCGCCACATTTGCGACTGTGGCTCTTTGCTTTGGCTACTGGCGAGCCGGCGTACGCCGCCGGAACTCACGGTCGTGGGAGTCCATTCTGGTCCGTTTGCGGCCCGACTGGAGCGCTCGCGAACTGAGCAATCACTTCCTTTGGAAGGAAGGGCTCAACACCACCCCCGCGGAGACGTGGGAGCGCATTCGGGGCGCATTTGGCCTGTGGGCGATTTATCAGAATGCGCGGGTGATGCTGGAAATGGCCGATTATGCAGCCCACAACGGCGACACAATAGACCGCGAGCTTCTTGCGACCCTGCGCAGCGATGCCATGCAGATTCGCGTATGCGTTCTGGCCGCGCTTGCCCAGTATGCATTCAGCCATGCCAGCGAAGGCGTCCGCGTGAATGCGTTCCGGGCCGCATCGATGTATACCGGCATGGCCGCACGGATGACGCAGCTTCTGCAAGAGAACGCCGCCATCATCCTTCCCGATTTTGTGGCCGCAATGTAGCAGATCCTCCTCTTCCACACGCAAAAGACCCCGGCCTTGGCCGGGGTCTTTTGCGTGTGAACGCCTCCGGTGGCTTCAGACCGGGTTGCCGGCAAGGAATGCGTTGATGCGGGCGTATTCTTCCGCGCTGAGGCGGAAGGTGAGCGCCGGTGCCAGTCCTTCGACCTGTTCGGCGCTGCGACCGCCCACAATGGCGGCGGTGATGGCCGGGTGGTGGAGCGTCCATGCGACGGCAACCACGCCCGGAGCCACGGCATGGCTCGCGCCGATCTCGCGCAGCAGTTCAACCAGTTGCAGATTGCGGCTGAGCCGCGGCTCGTTGAACTCGACCGCGCGGCGGCGCCAGTCGTCGGCCGGGAAGGCCGCCACGCGCTCCGCGGTCATCTTGCCGGTGAGCAGTCCGGAGACCATGGGCGAATAGTTGATGATGCCAATGCCGTTGGCCTGCGTAAAGGGCATCACCTCATCTTCAATGGCCCGGCGCAGCATGGAATAGGGCGGCTGCAGGCTGGTGATGGGCGCAATCTTCTGGACGCGCATCATCTGCTCGACGGAGAAGTTGGAGACGCCAATCCAGCGCACCTTGCCCTGCTCGCGGAAGCGGGCCAGGGTCTCCCAGGCCTCCTCAATCTCTGCTTCGGGGTTGGGCCAGTGAATCTGATAGAGGTCGATGGTCTCGACGCCGAGCCTGCGCAGCGAGCCCTCCAGCTCCTCGGCCAGCGACGCGGACTTGAGCGAGCGATAGATGGTGCGGTCCGGGTGCCAGCGCATGGAGCACTTGGTGAAGACGAGCGGCTTGTGGCTGGTGGATTTGAGCGCGCGGGCAACCACCTCTTCCGAGTGGCCGAGCCCGTAGATGGCTGCCGTGTCGATCCAGTTGACGCCCAGATCGAGGGCGCGGTGGATGGCGGCGATGGATTGGTTGTCGTCCTGGGGCCCCCAGGCGAACTCCCAGTTGCCGCCGCCGATGGCCCAGGCGCCAAAGCCGATGGGGGTTAAATGAAGGTCGGAGTTGCCGAGGGTACGAAGGGAGTGCGGAGCAGTCGTCGTCATAACAAAAGGTTAGATGATGACGGGCAGGCGCGGTTTCAGAATTGAATGCGGGGGGCGCGGCGGGGCTCAGCTCCCCGCCAGCCTGGGAGTCCGCTTGCCGGCGACGGGTTTGGTCTTCGTTCCCGCGGCCGGCTTCTTCCTGGCGGGCTGGGCGGCCTTCTTTGTGGCCAGCGGGGCGCCCAGGAAGGCGGACCAGCGCAGCGCGGGCAGATGCGGCGCGGTCTTCGCCCTGGCGATGACCAGGTCGGCTACCTCGCGGACGAGCCACTCGAAGTTGGCCTGGCCCACGGAGTGCAGGTCGGCGTCGGGCGCCGGGTTCATGAAGTCGATGGCGTAGGGAATGCCGTTTTCGACCGCGAATTCGACGGTGTTCAGGTCGTAGCCGAGCGCACGGCAAAGCAGGAGGGCGTCGTGCTGCAAGCGCCTGAGGAGCTTTCTGCCGCAGGCGGGAGGGTCCTGCCCGTAGCGCTCGTGAAACGGCCGGCGCGGGTCATAGGACATGACGCGGACCTTCTTCTGGCCCACGACGTAGCAGCGAAAGTAGTCGCTGAAATCGACGGCCTTCTGGCAGATCATGCACAGGTCGCGGGACTGGTCGTAGGCGCGAAAAAACTCCTCGCGATTGTGCACGTGATGGACGTCGCGCCAGCCGCCGCCGTCGATGGGCTTGAGGAAGCCGTGCTCGCCGACGTAGGCAAAGATGCTGTCCCAGTCGAGAGGAAATTCAAGGTTGCGCAGGGAGCGGTCGCTGGCGCCTTGGGGGATCAACTTGTGGGGCAGGATGACGGTGGGCGGCACGGCCACGCCCAGCCTGGCGGCCAGGGTGTAGTTGAAGAACTTGTCGTCGGCCGACCACCAGAAGGGATTGTTGATGATGGCGGTTCCGTGCAGGGCGGCGTGCTTGAGAAAGGCGCGATAAAAGGGGATGTCGTGGGAGATGCGGTCGAGGATGACCGCGTAGCGCGGAGGCTTGTCGAGGTGCACGGCGCCGGTTTCGACAAACTCGGCCGTGACGCCGTCGAAGTTGCGGGCATTGATGTGCTCGACGAGCGCGCCGGGAAAGCTGTTCTCCATGCCGAACAGAACGCCGATCTTTTTCATGCCGCCTCCTCTGCCGGATCCGCGCCTCAAGCTAAAAAATCGCCGGCTCTGCGCCCGGATTGTCCCCAGTGTACGGCAGATGCGCGGGCAGCCGATGGGCGGGGGAGTTACCGGGCGAGCACCCCTGGCAGGCATCGGTCGTGCTTCGCGAAGGTTTTGTGCATCCATTGAAAGAGTGGGATGCGAGCGGTCCAGCCCCGCCGCGGGCCAGGCGTGAGGAAGTTGGCAACCGTGTCGTACGCCACTGGAACTGAGGCCGGGACGGGAGTAGAGTTGCATCGTCTGCAGGAGGGGAGGAGACCATGGAATACCGGGTGTTGACGGTCTCGCGGGAGTTTGGAAGCGGCGGCGGAAGAATTGCAAGAACGGTTGCGGATTGGCTGGGCTGGAAGCTGCTGGACAGCGCATTGATCGAAGCCATTGCGCGCGCGGCCAACGTGGATCCAAACGTGGTGAGCCACTTCGACGAACACGTGGAGTCGTGGCTGGCGCGGATGAACCGGCAGGCCATGCGCGGGGCGGCGCTGGCGGCCGGCGTGGTGCCAGACGAAGCGAGCTGCTTTGATCCCGACCTGATGGCGGAACTGACGCGCCAGATCGTGGAGCAGGCGCATGCCGATGGAAACTGCGTGATCGTGGGGCGCGGCGCGCAGTTCATTCTGCAGCGCAAGCCCGACGTTTTTCACGTGCACGTCTACGCGCCGTATCAGGAGCGCGTGCAGCGTTTGCGCACGCGGCTGGAGCGCGGGGCAAACATCGAGGAGCGCATTCGCTCGGTCGATGCGGAGCGGGCGCGGTATCTGGAGCTGCGGTTTGGCGAGGCCTGGCAGAACCCGCACTTCTACCACCTGATGATCTCGTCGCGCGCGGAGGAGGATGCGACGGCCCGGGTGATTTTCTACGCCATGACGGGGCGGCAGCAGACGGAGGCGTGACCGGGGCGGGCGATGGATGACTGCGCGCGAGCCTTTGCCGATGCATCAGGAAAAAGCGGATGAGGAGCGCCGGTTACACAAGCTTCTTCAACTGGTTCAGATGGTTCAGGTCGTGGCCGGCCATGGTTTCGACGATGGTCTGAAAGGTCATCGCGCCCCGTTCGGGGTGGGTGACGGGCCGGTCCGCGGCGGCCGGCAGGGCGGCCTGAATGAGGAGCAGGTTCCAGTTGCGCAGGGCGGCAAATGTGGTCAATGCCTGCGCTTCCGGGATGCCGGGGTACGTCGCCGCCCATTTTTCCTGATCGAAGGGCTGGACCACGTGGTTCTCCTCGGCCAGCGTCTGGCGCATGCGAAAACCAAACGCAATTTCGCAGTCGGCCATGTGGCAGGCGATCTGGGCGGGACTCCACTTGCCGGGCGCGGGCGGAGTGGCTGCCTTCTCCGGCCCCATGGCCTTGATGAGCCCGGAAAGCGCGGAAGGAGTGGATGCAAGGATGGTTCGCAGCGGCCGCCCGTCCAGATACCTGGAGTAAGGATTCTGATCGCTCATGGCAACATTCCTCCTTCGATTCAGCTTACCGCATTCTCTTCTCGACCCGGCGGCGCGCGGATGGTCCAGCGCTCGCGACGGTTCTGCCCTCTGAACGGCTCCCTGCCCCTTCACAGATATTCCTGCACCATCCGCTGCCAGGTGGGCCAGTCATGCGCGTTCGGCGCGTCCCAGATGCAGAGCCTGTGGGGAATGTCGCGGTCGCTGAGGATGCGGTCGAGGGCCTGGTTCTGGGCCAGGCAGTGATCGTCCCAGCCGGTGGCCAGCACGTAGGAATTGCGCCGGTAGCGGTCAAGGAACCAGGGATCGGTCAGGTTGGGCAGGTAGTGCGTGGGCAGGTGGTAGTAGCAATCCTGGTCGTAGTAGCCGCCCAGGAAGCTGGACAGGTCGAAGGCGCCGGAGAGGGACAGCATGCCTGAAAAAATGTCGGGGTGGCGCAGGGCAATGTTGGCCGCATGATAGCCGCCCAGGCTGCAACCGAGCGCAACCAGGCGGGGATCGGGGTTGCGGAGCCGGACGAGGGGCACAACCTCGCGGAGCAGGTAATTCTCGTATTGCATGTGGCGGGCGATGCGCCGACGGGGGGGCGCCTGCCGGTTGTACCAGCTCTCCACGTCGATTGAATCGACGCAGAAGATCTGCAGCTGGCCGGCGTCGATTCTTCCGGCGAGAGCGGCGATCATTCCGCGGTCCTCAAAGTCGTAGAAGCGTCCGCCGGAGGTGGGAAAGACGAGGACGGGCAGGCCGGCGTGGCCGAAGACCAGCAGTTCCATCGGGCGGCCCAGGCGGCTGGAGTGATCTTTGTGATATTCACGAACCACGATGTGCGCGCTCCGCCGCAAATGTGCCGCTGCCTTGCCGGGGAACGGCTCGGGAGGCCTGGATTCTCTCCCCACGGCAGGCGGATTCCTGTTCCCGGAAGCGGGGTTCCCTGAAGCCGGCCCTCAGAGGACCGCCGTTGTCTTGATACTGTAGCAGCCGCCAGAGAAACACCGCGAATCTTTCCCTCATTTTCCGCGCAGATGAGCCGTTACGGCCAACCGTAACTGGAGTATCCTTTTAAGGGGACAAGGAGGGGGGCCATCCCCTGGCCGCGACCGCCCTTCTTCAACCCGGAAAAGCGTTGTATTTCGTCTTCACCTGAGGGGAGGGGCGCGAGACAATGGGCCATTCCGCACCGTTACAAACCAACCACGCAATCGAGCAAATCTTTCAGGGATATGAAGGGCCCGCGTTTGCCATCCGCCTGTGGGATGGATGGCAGTGGTCCTCACGGGCGAGCGAGAAGCCCGCATGCACGCTCGTTGTGGAGAATCCCAGGGCGCTTGCTTCTCTGGTCGCCAGGCCCAGCGAGATTACGCTGGGAGAGGCGTTCATCCGCGGCGACCTGGATGTCGAAGGCGACATTTTTTCCATCTTTGCGGTGGTGGAACACCTGCTCAATCGTCCCCTCCCGCTGCGCCGCCGGATGATGGAAAAGCTGGCCGGCGCGCTCTTCGGCCTGGGGCAGACCATGCGCCACGGCTCGGTGAATTCCAGACCCCGGGATCGCGCCTCGATTGCCTATCACTACGATCAGCCGGTGGCGTTTTTTGAGCCCTGGCTGGGCCAAAGCCTGGTGTACTCCTGCGCCTACTTTCACACCGCGGAAGACTCGCTCGAATGTGCGCAGGAGCAGAAGCTGGAATTGATCTGCCGCAAGCTGCGGCTGCAGCCGGGGGAACGATTCCTGGACATCGGGTGCGGCTGGGGAAGCCTGCTGCTGCATGCCGCGGGCGCGCGCCAGGCGCAGGCCGAGGGCATCACGCTGAGCCGGGAGCAGGCGGAGACGGCCAAGCGCCGCATCGCGCAGAGCGGGCTGAACGGCCGCTGCTCCGCCGAATGGCGCGATTATCGCGAGCTGGACGGCAGGCAGCAGCCGTTTGACAAGATCGCCAGCGTGGGGATGTTTGAGCACGTGGGCCTGAAGAACCTGCCCGAATATTTTGGCGCTGCCTACCGGCTGCTGAAGCCGGGCGGGCTCTTTCTCAACCACGGAATCGCGCGCTCGCCCCTGTCGCCCTTGCGGGATAGCTCGTTCATTGACCGGTTTGTGTTTCCGGACGGGCGGCTGGTGACGCTTGCGCAGGCGCTGAGCGCCGCCGAATCGCAGGGGCTGGAGGTGCGCGATGTGGAGAACCTGCGCGAGCACTATGAAATGACCATGCGGAGCTGGGTGGAAGGGCTGCGCCGGAATGCCGGCGCGCTGCTCGAACACGTGCCGATGGCCACCTACCGCATCTGGCTGCTGTACATGGCCGGCTCAGCCGCGGCTTTTCGCCGGGGCGACATCGCCGTCTACCAGGTGCTGCTGAGCAGGCCGGACAAAGGCAACAGCCGGCTGCCTCTGACGCGGGAGGACTTGTACGCCGCCGCTCCCATCGCTGAGGAAAGCGCCTGCGGCGAGGAGGAGGAGGTTGGGGTGTAGCGCCTTGTCCGCGGCCTGCGAGCATCTGGCCCGGAGAACCTTCCTCGAAGGCGGGCCTGCGCAGACCTCCATTTGCCTCAATCGCCCACTTTCGGCGATACTTAGTTGTTGAGTCTTGCGTGGCTGGGCGCACCCGTCCGGCCCTTGAAAGGCTGGCGCGCCTGGACGAGGATGGCGCCGGCCGTGAAGACCCTCCAGAGACCGCAACAGAGCATTGGAATTTGAAAGGAACCGTATCGCCGTGGTGATGATTCGTTTGGCGCGTTTTGGCGCCCGCAAGCAGCCCTACTACCGCATTGTGGCCATCGAGAAGGACCGCGCCCGCAACGGCCGTTCGATTGAAGTGGTTGGCACCTATAACCCCCGCACCAGCCCCGCTTCGGTCGATCTGAAGCACGAGCGCATCGCCTACTGGCGCAGCGTGGGCGCGCAACTGTCGCCCATCGTGGCCAAGCTGGTGGCGAAGAACCCCGCGCCCGCCGCAGCCGCCGATCCGGTCGCCGCCTAGTTCCCTTCTCTGTGTTTGCTGTGTGCGGAGGCGGCCGGCCGGTTGCCGCGCGCGCAGTTGCTGACGATGGACGGTGTGTGTGCTACCATTCGCGCACCGATCCAAACTGCTTCTTTTTGGATGCATACGGTCAGAGGCAAGCGCATGACCCAAAACAATATGGTCGCAGTCGATGAACTGGTCCGCGAAATCGCGCGGGCTCTGGTGGATGAACCGGCCGCCGTGGAAGTGCACGCCGTGGACCGGGACGAGAACACTGTTCTCAAGCTCCGGGTTGCGCCGCAGGACGTGGGCAAGGTGATCGGCAAGCAGGGGCGCACGGCCCGCTCGGTGCGCACCATTCTGGGCGCCGTGAGCATGAAACTGCATCACCGCTACACGCTCGACATCCTTGAAGAGGACGACGAAGCCTAGCATGACGGGCTGGCAGGCATGGGGCACACGGCGGAGGCAGCGATGACCGCGCCGGAACCGGCTGGGCAATCGGATGCATGGGTGTGGCTGGCCCGTCTTCGCCGCCCGCAGGGACGCAAGGGCGAGGTCTTCGCCGAGATTCTGACTGATTTTCCTGAGAAATTTGCGCAGCGGCGGCGGCTCTGGCTGCTGGCTGAAGGCACGTCTGGCGCGGCCCCGCGCGAGGTCGAGCTTGCGGCCCACTGGCTGCACAAGGGCGGCGTGGTGCTGCACTTTGCCGGGGTGGACTCGATCTCCGCTGCCGAGACGCTGGCCGGGCTCGTCGTGGCCATTCCCCGCGCGGAGCGTGCGGCGCTGGACGAGGACGAGGTCTACATCAGCGACCTGATCGGCTGCACGCTGGTGGATGTGGCCCCGGCAGACCAATCCAGCGCGGAGCCGGTGGTCGTGGGCGAAATCGAAGACGTGGACCGGACGGCGGGGCCTGTGGCGCTGCTGGTGGTGCGCGGAGAGGCCGGCGAGATTCTGATCCCCTTTGCCAAGAGCTATCTGCGGCGGATCGACCTGGAAGCGAAACGCGTGGAGATGGCACTGCCTGAGGGGATTATCGACCTGAATGCGCCGGGAAAAGGCTGAAGCTGCAGCCGAAGAAATCTATTGAAACGCCAGCGGCTTCCAGACGCCGTCTTCCTTGAGGGCGAGTTGCAGCGGCCGTGGCGGCCCCTGGGGCGGGACCGTGACTTCGATCCAGAGTTCCTGGCAGGGCCGGGTGCGCGTCGGGTCGGCGGCGTGCTCGGCAATGTAGAAGTCGACCGGCTGCTGCAGGCGCAGCGCATCGCAGGACGCTCCCCTGGGAACCAGGACCGTATTCACCGCATTGCGGCCCTCTTCCTCTGCAATCCGGACAGCGACCAGTTGATTGTTTTCCACCTTCAGCTTTGCGGGGAACCAGACCACAGGCTCAAAGGATGGATTGCGCCAGCCCTCGGCCGGCCGCGCCGCCGGCAGGGTGCTTCCGCAGGCATTCACGGTCAGTTGCAGGCTCAGATAGCGCCCCCGCATCACCATCTCGGGATCGTAGGCCGCGGCGCGCGTCCACACCCGCGGGCAGGTCGAGCGCTGGTAGAGATACTTGGCGGCAATCAACGAGACCAGAGCCAACTGAATCACAAGCAATGCGAGGGAGGTCCTAGCCAGTTTCATGGCGCCTCCTGCGCGGCAGCGCCGGCTTCTCCCATGCGGGAGACCAGCCTGCGCCGCGTCTTTTCCAGAGCCCATCCCCCGGCGAGGAAGAGGATGCCGAGGCCAATCAGCCCGAGGGAGCGGCCCATCTTGTCGAAGATATTGCTGAAGTAGAACCACCCCACCGCGATGGCAAACCCTACAATGCCCAGGTTGACCAGCGCCCGGCTGGCCTGGCGCACGCCCCACCAGACGAAGAAGACACAAAAGCCCGCAACCAGCGCGTAGGCGGCCAGATTGGGATCCGTGCGGTTAAAAGAACCGTGGTTGGCGCCGTAATTGTAAGACTCCATCCAGTTGCGGCTGCACCAGGGGAGCGCCAGCGAAACAGCGATTGCGACGGCAACCGGGACCAGGCTCCTTTTGGGATGAAAGAGCGAGAGCAACAGGGGAAGCACGGCAATGTCGACCCAGCCCCAGAGGCGCGTGTGGAGCGGCAGGAAGGTCTGCGTGCCACTCCACGAACGCCAGCTTTCCAGCAGGATGACGATTCCCACCAGGGCCGACACAGCCGCCACCGCGAACAGGATTCCCTGGACGATCTTGTGCTTGGAGCCAAGAAAGAGCGTGAGGTAAAGAGCCGCCCAGACGAGCAGTAACCGGCCCATGTAGATGTTCTCGCCGATGTGGAATTGCGCGGCAAAGGAGAACTCCGAAAAAATCCATGCCGGGATCAGGAGCAGCGTGAGGGTCTTCTGGGCTTCGTCCTGCAGCAGAACCCAGCCGGCGAGGGCGGCAATGGCCCAGAGCAGAATCGCCGCTGGCCAGTGCTCCTGAATGTTGAAGATCTGGCCCACGAGCGCGATGGCGCCGCCGGTGGAGACGGTGCCCACGGCATGCAGCGCGGTGGAAAGGCCGTGATAACTCTTGCGCGCGAGGGCCCCGCCCAGGTGGAAGACGGCGACCATGGCCACGACCAGCGCATAACGCGCGCCGGGGCCCATCTGGTCCCAGTGGGCGGAGACAAAGAGCACCACGCCGCAGGCCAGCAGAATGGCTCCGAGAATGAGAGCCACCAGGCCCTGCCAGCCCATGCGTTTTGAACTGAGTCCGGCGGGGCTGGCCTGCTCCGCCTCGTAGGCGCGAATGCGACCGGCCCCCTCCTCATCGAGGACCCCGGCCGATTGCCAGCGGTTTAGAAGCGATTCAATGTCAGCCATGATCGTTGCCCAACAGTAAAGCACATCCCGGCGCGCTTTTCGGTCACAAATTTGCTTATCATGGAGGGTGCCCCCTATGCGCTTTGAGATCATCACCATCTTTCCGGAGTTTTTTGCGGGCATCTTCGCGCACGGTATCGTGCGCCGCGCGCAGGCCGAGGGGCTGGTGGCGGTGGGAGTGCACGATCTGCGCGCCTTTACCCACGACCGGCACCGCACCGTGGACGACCGGCCGTTTGGCGGCGGCGAGGGCATGGTGCTGAAGCCGGGGCCGCTGGCCGAGGCGCTGGAGTCGCTGGGCGTTGCGCCGAAGACCGCGCGCGCCGCCGCGGCGCCGGTCGAATGCACCGCGCCGCGCACCCGCGTGATTCTGCTTTCGGCGCAGGGGCGGCCGTTTACCCAGGCGGTGGCGCGGGAGCTGGCGGGTCTGGAGCGGGTGGTGCTGCTGTGCGGCCGCTATGAGGGCGTGGACGAGCGCATCAACCAGCTCTACTGCGATATGGAGCTGTCCATCGGCGACTACGTGCTGAGCGGGGGCGAGCTGGCCGCGGCGGTGGTGGTGGACGCGGTGATGCGCCTGATTCCGGGCGTGCTGGGCAATGAGGCATCGGGCGAGTTCGAGAGCTTTGGCGTGGCCGACGCTGAGATTGCAGCCGACGTGGAGGGAGTGCCGCGCTCGCAGCACGGGGCCGGCGGCCTGCTCGATTATCCGCACTACACGCGGCCGGCCGAGTTTGGGGGACTGGCCGCGCCGGAGGTGCTGCTGCAAGGCGACCACCGCCAGATTCGCCTCTGGCGCCGCGCGCAGCAGTTGCGCAAGACCCTGGCCAATCGCCCCGACCTGCTGGAGGGGGCCGCGCTGAGCGATGAGGACCGGCGGCTGCTAGACTCGATTCGCGGAGGTGGATGACGTGGACCTCTACATGCTGCGAATGATCGCGCTCGCGGAACTCGCTCTCTGCTGGGTCGCCTGGTCCCTGGCGTTCATCATGGCGCGCGTCCGTGCGGCCGGACAGAAGAAGGCCGCGAAGGCTTCAGCGTCCTGGTGGGGCATTTTCCTGAACTTGCTGGGGTTCGGCCTGATCCTGGCAGACGTGCATCCGTTTGGATATGCGAAGTCCTTGCCGTCGCTGATCGCCTCGATGGTTCTTGCTCCCCCGGCGGTTGTGCTGGCCTGGGCTGCGACGGTCCATCTGGGCGAAAACTGGCGCTATGAAGCCGCGATCAACGAGGAACACAAGTTGGTCATGACCGGTCCTTACGCCAGGGTTCGCCATCCTATTTACTTATCGATGCTGTTGATGATGCTGGCTACCGGCGCGGCCTGGACGTGGTGGCCGATGCTGGTTGCCGGGCTCAGCTTTTGCCTGTTGGGAGTCGAGATTCGCGTGCGCGCGGAGGACCGTTTGCTGGGAGAACGCTTTCAGGATGCCTTCTATGAATATGAGGAGCGCACGCGGGCTTTCATTCCGTTCCTTCACTGAGGCGGCGGGCGGGAGCGAGCAACTGAGCGGGCTAACAGGGGCTGCCGCCTCGTTCAGTCTCAATCAGCGTTGCATCCAAATCGGGCTGTCTGTTCTCCAATGGGGACCTGCAACAACCAAAGGAGCCTTATGAAAAACAGAATCATCGTTGGAGCCGTGCTGGTGGTCGTTGGAGTGTTAGTCGGATTCGCGCCGACGTACTTCAAGTTGGTCGCGGCGCATCATGAGATCGATAGTCTCAGCCAACAACTCGACATCTCCAAGAGGGCGGAAGCGATGGACAGTTTCCGCAATCGCGCCGCGCTGCTTTATACAGAGACCAGCCAGAACAATTTCACCGTCGCCCTCGAGACGGCGTCGAAGTACTTCACGGATCTCCAGGGCTTTGCGAACCAGACGACCGATCCGGCATTGAAGCAGGAACTGGGGAATGTATTGATGTCGCGGGACGCAATCATAAGCGGTTTGGCCAAAGCCGACCCCGCGACCAGCGGTCAGATTCAAGAGTTGTTTCTGAAACTGCAAAAGATCAACTAAGCGCCTGGCGCGGGAACCGCAAGAATGGGCGGTTTCTGTGCGCCCGGCATCTCTGGAGCCGGTCGTGGGCGATGGAAGAGGACTGAATCCTCCCTTGTCGGCCTGCCCGGCGCGAGTGAGTCCAGCGAGTGAGATCAGATGCGGCAGGGCCGGGCGAACTCCCGGTGGATTATGCACTGAAAGCGGTTCTCTGATAAACTTGAATCTCTGAGTCCAAGAGCAGGAAACCACTATGTCCATTCATCCCGTAATGCAGCGCCTGGCAGACAAGCTCAAGCGCACCGATCTTCCCGAGTTCGTGCCCGGCGATCAGATTCGCGTCCAGGTCAAGATCAAGGAAGGCGACAAGGAGCGTTTGCAGGCTTTTGAAGGCCTCGTGATCGCCATCAACCGCGGCCCCCAGGGCACCTTCACGGTGCGCAAGATGAGCTTTGGACAGGGCGTGGAGCGCATCTTCCCGTTCAACTCCAAGGTCGTCGACAAGATTGAAAAGATTCGCAGCTACAAGGTGCGGCGCGCCAAGCTGTTCTACATTCGCGGACTGCGCGGCAAGGCCGCCCGTCTGAAGGAAGTGGGACGCGTAGCGGCCAAGGCGTAGCCACCGCTTCTCTTCGTCACCCAGCAACCCCGGCCAGGCGCCGGGGTTGTTTTTTTGCGGGGCTGCGCTGTGGGGCGATGGCGCCAGGCAGCCGATGTGGATTTGTGCTGTGTGCACGCGGCCTCGCTTCTTATACTGAACACATGGCAAGAGCCCCGGTTTGCGGTTGGACGCTGGAAGAGGCCGCGCGCACGCGAGGCGCACTGCGCATTGCCGGCCTCGATGAGGTGGGCCGGGGGCCGCTGTTCGGCCCGGTGGTGGCGGCGGCGGTGATTCTGCCCCGAGGCTGCCTGCTGCCCGGCCTGACCGACTCAAAAAAGCTGACGGAAAAGAAGCGCGCCGCGCTGGACCTGGAAATTCGCGCGCACGCCGTTGCCTGGGCGATTGCGGCGGTGGACGCGGAGACCATCGACCGCATCAACATTCGCCAGGCCTCGCTGCTGGCCATGCGCATGGCCGTGGAGCAACTGGCGCTGAGTCCTGACTTACTGCTCATCGACGGCCGCGACACCATCGACTGGAACTGCCCGCAGCAGGCCGTCATCCGAGGCGACGCCACCAGCTTCTCGATCGCCGCGGCCAGCGTGCTGGCCAAGGTGCATCGCGACCGGCTGCTGGTGGAGCTGGACCGCGCCTTTCCGGGCTACGGCCTGGCGCGCCACAAGGGCTACTGCTCCGCCGAACACTTGAATGCCCTCGACCGCCTGGGGCCGACGCCGCTGCATCGCAGGAGTTATCAGCCCGTGGCGCAGGCGGCGTTACAATTTCCTGAAGCCTGAATACCCCCGTGGAGGCTCGTCATGGCGTGGCAGCGCTGGCTGTGGATTCTTCTCGTTGCCTGTCTCTTCTCCGGCGGCTGCGACAAGCACCGACCCAAGAGGCCCGACCTCACCAAGGGGAGAGTGACGGGAATCGTCCTCTGCGCGGATACGGGCAAGCCGGCGCGCTTCGCCACGGTCACTCTGACGGCGGCTCCGAAAGTAGACGAAAAGAGCAAGCAGGGCGAGCTGCTCCCGGCTACGGAAAGCGCGGTGACCGACCTCGATGGACAGTTCACGATGGAGGCCGTCGAGCCGGGCCACTACTATGCCTTCGCCACCCTGGAAGGCTATCTGGACCCGATGAACAGCCTCGATTTTCAACGGCTCAACGCATTGGTCAGCGACCGGGAGCGCAACCTGGAGGCGATCCGCCAGTGGAAGGATCACCTAGTCGAGGCAACTGTCCGCATGGGCCGCACCTCGGATCTCTCGCTTCAGGTGGAGCGTGGCGCGGAGATCGGCGGAACGATCACCTTCGACGACAGCAGGCCGGCCATCGGCATGCACTTTCAGCTCTTCCGCAAGCGAGCAACGGGCGGCTGGACGAGCGTCGGCGTGGCTCTCCTCGATGACTGGGCGATTCATGCGGTAAGCGATGGCCACGGCCGCTACAACCTGACGAATCTGCCCGCCGGAGAGTACGCCGTCTGCGCCCTGATGCCCTCCGACTCACAGGACGCGGCTCTGCGCGTGTGCCTGGGCAATACCCTTCGCAAAAAGGATGCTGCTACCGTCAAGGTGCAGGCCGGCGAAGTAGCCCGCGGTGTGGACATCGAGATTCCTCTCTCCGGATTGCACACCGTCTCGGGAAGTGTGGCCGATGTTGCCGACGGTCATGCGCTGGGCCGCGGGACTGTGCGCCTGCTCTATGCCGACGACCGGGAAAAAGCGCGGGAGAGCTCGCTTTTCGAGGATGGGAGTTTTTCTTTCGAGTATGTTCCGGAGGGCAAGTACATTCTTCAGGTCTCCGGCGGGCAGGACGCAGAACAGAAGGATTCCGGGACCGGATCCGGGGATTCGGAAACCGCGGATTCCAAAGGCGGCGCCGCGCGTCGCTACGCGGAGAAGGAGCTTCCGCTCACGGTGATGGGCGATATGGAGGATCTGCAGATGCAACTCACCCGCATTCCGCCGGATAAGCCTGGCGCGCAGTAGCCTCGCTTTTTGCATCCGAGACGCGCTCCTCACCCGATTCAAGCCGCGAGGGTTTTCCGTTGCCGGCTCCAGGACAGGACAGGCCGAGCCAAGAGCAGCACAGCCAGCACAGCCGTAATGGTCATCGGCCTCAGAACGCCCGGCTTGACCTGCCACCAGTAGTGAATCACTCCGCAGACGGCGGCCGCATAGACCAGTTTGTGCAGCCGGTTCCAGCGCTTGCCGCCCAGCTTGCGGATGGCCCAGTTGGAGGATGTGGCCGCCAGCGGCAGCAGCAGCAGCCATGCGGCCATGCCCATGGTGATGAAGCGCCGCCTCACAATATCAGCGGCCATTGCGTTCACGTTGAAGCCTGAGTAGAGCGCGACCCAGGTCATCAGGTGCAGCGAGGCGTAGAAGAAGGCGAACAGGCCCAGCAGCCGCCGGAATTTGATGAGCCAGCCGAGCCGGGGCAGCAGCCTCCGCAGCGGCGTGATGGCCAGCGAAATGGTGAGCAGCCGCAGCGTGGCCAGGCCAGTGGTAAAGGTGATAGTGGCCGTCGGGTCCGGGCCCAGATGGTTGGTCACGGCGCCCCACACAAGCCTGGCGAAGGGCCAAAGGCAGGCCAGCCAGGTGAGGGTCTTGAGCAGGATGAGGGTCGATCGTTTCATAGGCGGCGTGGCACGGCCTGTTCGCAAGTGGATTGTTCGCGCGTCTTCAGAAATCCTTGCGCAGGTCCATCCCGTTATACATTGACGCCACCTGGTCGCCGTAGCCGTTGAACATGAGCGTGGTGCGGCGCTGCGCGTAGAAGGGCAGGCCGATGCGGCGCTCGGTCTTCTGGCTCCAGCGGGGATGATCCACGTTGGGGTTGACGTTGGAGTAGAAGCCGTATTCCTGAGCGCTCTGGTCGTTCCATGTGGTGGGCGGCTGCTTGTCGAGGAAGCGCACGGCCACGATCGATTTGGCCGACTTGAAACCGTACTTCCACGGCACCACGATGCGCACCGGCGCGCCGTCCTGGTTGGGCAGCACTTCGCCGTACAGGCCAAACGCGAGCAGCGTCAGCGGGTTCATGGCCTCGTCCATGCGCAGTCCCTCGGAATAGGGCCAATAGATGGTCGTCTCCGACGCCCACTTCTCCACCTTCTTGTCGTAATAGGAAAGGAACTGGACAAATTTGGCTTTCGGCAGCGGCTCGCACTGGCTGATGAACTCGGACAGAGAGTAGCCGACCCAGGGAATCACCATGCTCCAGGCCTCGACGCAGCGATGGCGGTAGACGCGGTTTTCGAGCGGGCGCAGCTTGAGTAGCGCGTCGATGTCGAAGGTCCGGGGCCTTTTTACCAGGCCTTCGATGCGCACGGACCAGGGGCGCGTGGGCAGCACGCCTGCGTTCTGCGCGGGATCGCTCTTCTGCACGCCGAACTCGTAGAAGTTGTTGTAGTGGGTGATGTCTTCAAAGCTGGTCAACTGCTCGCCGGTGGTGGTCAGCGGACTCTTCACGGTCTGCAGTCTGGTTGCAGCCAGCGCGCCGATGCGGGGAGAAAAGACCTCGGCCAGCCGCTCTGCGCCCAGCGCCGCGGCGCCCGCGGCCACCGCGCCGGAGAGGGCTCCGCGCATGAAGCGGCGGCGGTTGAGGTAATCGTCCTTGGACGTGATCTCCGAAGAGGGAATTCCAGACGGTTTGCCAATGAGCATGGGGGTGACCTCGCGTGGGGAAAATCCAGCCGCAACCATTAGACACGATGGGCGCGCGGAAAGTTACACGGGATGGGGCGTTTTCCAGGCTCCGGGAAAAGATGAAGCTCTATTCGCCGCCGACGCCGCGCTTTCCCTGCGCGCCCTTCAAAAGCGCGGGCAGGCTGCCGCGCGGGAAGGTCGAGGACTGGCGCACCACCAGGCGCGTGGAAACGTGCCACTCCTTTTTGCCGGCCTTGGGGTGGTCCCGCTCAATGCCGGCGCGCAGACCCTCGACGGCCGCGACCGCAATATCCTTGCACGACATCTGCACCGTGGTGAGCGGCGGCAGCATGAATTGCGCCAGATGAATATCGTCGAAGCCGACCACGGAGATGTCTTCCGGAACCTTGTGGGTGGTGCGGTAAAGCGCATGGAGCGCGCCGATGGCGGTCATGTCGTTGGAGCACATGACGGCCGTGGGCAGTTCGGGCAGCGCGATCAACTGCTCCATCGAGACGATGCCGCCTTCCATGGTGTGGTTGCCCTCGATCATGTGTTCGGGAGGCACGGTCAGCCCCAGCTCGGCCATGGACTTGAGAAAGGCGTCGCGGCGCGCAGCTGGAGAGCGCTGTGCCAGCGGTCCGCTGATGAAGGCGATGCGGCGATGGCCGAGCGCGGCCAGGTGCTGCACTCCCTGACGAATGCCTTCGCCGTAATCCACCTTGATGACGCGAATGTTGGGCAGGGCGGGGCCCGCATCCACAAAGACCAGGGGAAACTCGCGCTCCACCAACTGCTGCACCAGTTCTTCTTCCACGCCGAAGGTCATGAGCGCCACGCCGTCCACGTTGCGCTGCAGCAGGCGCCGCATCAGGCTCTCGGTGCGGGCCGGGTCGTAGTTGGTTGAGCCGATCAGCACTTCATAGCCCTGCGCCACGGCCAGGTTTTCAAACTCCTGCACCAGTTCGGGAAAGAAGGGGTTGGTGATCTCAGAGACGATGAGGCCGAGCATGCGGCTGCGGCCCGAGACCAGCGCGCGCGCCTGCGTGTTGGGCAGGTAGCCAACTTCTTCGATGGCCTTCCAGACGCGCCGGGCCAGTTCCGCGTTGACGGTAGGGATGTGATTGACGGCGCGCGATACCGTGGCGATGGACACGCCGGCACGCTGGGCCACGTCGCGGATGCTGACGGACCCCGGCCGGCGGCGGTCAGATGGGTTATTCCTTGAGGCGTTCACGGATGGAATGATTGTACGCTTTCCCGGTGTTTCTCAACTGAATTTCCCGGTGAATTTTGGGCCATAGATAAAGAATGATTGTACTTTTCCACGCTCCGGCGGAAAGTGGGCGGAAAAGCTCCGCGCGGATTCCCCGCTTCCTGGAAAGCGTTTCCTGTTGCGACGCGCGGCTGCGGCGAAAAAGCTCCGCAAGTAATCCGATTTACGGGTGCGTCTGGCCCCCGCCGACGACCTCGAGTCCGTGACTGAGCAGAGCAAGGATGGAGTCCAGACTCTCCTCTGCCCCGCGGCGGCTGCCGGGCAGGTTGACGATCAGCGTATCTCCCCTGAGGCCGGCGACGCCCCGCGAGAGCCAGGCGAAGGGATTGCGTTGGGCGCATTTTGAGCGCATGGCCTCGGCCAGGCCGGGGGCTTCGCGTTCGATGACGCGGCGGGTCGCCTCCGGGGTGCGGTCGCGCGGGCCCAGGCCCGTGCCGCCCGCGGTCAGCACCAACGCAACGCCCTGCGCGCTCCACTGTTTCAATTGGGCGGCAATCTGCTCTTCGTCGTCCGGCACAAGCGCCGCCTGAATCTCAGCCTCCGGCCACTTCTGCCGCAGCAGCGCCGCCACGGCCGGGCCCGCGGTGTCAGTGGCCAGGCCCTGCGCGCAGCGGTCGGAAACGGTAAGAACGGCGAGCAGCATGGGAACGATTGTAGCCTCTACGGAGTCGGCAGCACCTTGATGGTGTGCAGCCAGTCCTCTACGCGTTGCGGCCATGTGGTCACCGGCAGCGCGGTGCGGCGCAGGCCGTAGCCGTGCCCGCCCTGCGCGTAGATGTGCAGCTCGGCCGGGACTTTGGCGTTCTTGAGCGCCATGAAGTAGACCACCGCATTCTCGACGTGGACCGGATCGTCCTCGGCCTGCGCGATGAACGTGGGCGGCGTGTCGGCGGTGGGATGGATGTCGGGGTTGGGCGCCATGCCCTGCTCGGCGTTGGCCAGATAGCCGGGATAGACGACGACGGCGAAGTCGGGGCGGCACCTCAGCTTGTCGGCGGCGTCGACTGGATCATAAAGACGCTGCTCGTAATGCGTGCTGAGGGCGGCGGCCAGATGCGCGCCGGCAGAGAATCCGAGAACGCCGATGCGGTGGGGATCGATGCCCCACTCGGCTGCGTGTTCGCGCACCAGGCCGACCGCGCGCTGCGCATCCTGCAAGGCGGCGGAAGATTTGGGATAGGGCCCAGTATTGGGTACGCGGTACTTGAGCAGCACGCAGGTCACGTGGATGGAGTTGAGCCAGACGCAGACTTCCGTGCCTTCGAGATCGATGGCCAGAATCTGGTAGCCGCCGCCGGGGAAGACCACGACCGCAGGGCCCGCGCCGGACTGGCCTGCGGGCTTGTAAAGGGTAATGGTGGGCACTGAGACGTTGCCGAGGCGGATGATGGGCTTGCCGGCGATCAGCGGGTCTTTCGCGGTGTTTGCGTTGATCTCCGGAGGCATGTTGGCGGGCTCGCCGGGGGCCGTGCCGGGCCAGAGCGGCAGGGTGACGTGGCCCGGCTCGGGCTGCCATGCGGGCGGCTGCGCGCCCAGGCTGAGGCACGACACCGCAAGCGCGGCACAGAGAAAAAGAAAAACGCCTTTGTTCACGCGAAGGCCCTCCACTGAAAAACTTCCGCAGCGATGATTGCAGCCGGGGGAGCCGGGACGCAACTCAGAAGATTCTGTGCGGGACCGCCGGGCGCAGCGGATGCGCCGGCACAGCGGCCGTCAGGGCTGGGCGTTGGGCGGCACCAGCAGGGTCAGGGTCTGGGGCGCGACCTCCATCCTGACCGGCAATCCGCCCAGCACTTCGCCGTCCGCTTCGACGTAGATGCGCGTGTGCGAGCCGTTGCGGGGGCTGCACTGCACGGAAACGGCCTCGATCAGTTCCACTCCATCGGTGAAGCTCTGACGCCCGGCGACCACCGCCAGGAGAAACCGGAGATAGCGCAGGCGGCTGCGGGTTTTGAAGGCCACCAGGCTCAGGGTGCCGTTGCGGAGGGCGGCGCCGGGGGCCAGCTTGCCCAGAACGCCGCCGAAAGAGCGCACCCGCACGGCCAGAATCTGCGACACCTCTTCGGTGCGCGGGGCCGCGTTTCCCACTTCCGTGAACACCGCCTTGAAGAGCGGAAACGGGTGGGTCGCCCAGATGCGGAAGGCCTCGATCAGGTAGAGCACATAGCCGAATCGGCGCTTGAGTCTGGCGTCCAGACGAGCCATCAGCAGCGCATCGGCGCCCACCCCGGCCGCGACGGTGAAGTAGCGAGAGCACTCAACGCCGGCGTTGTCCCGGTAGAAGATGCGTCCCACGCGGACCTCGGTGGGAGCGGCGGCCAGCAGCAGGCGCACGGCATGGACGGGAGATTTGCCCAGGCCCAGATCCTGCGCCAGCGCGTTGGCGGTGCCCAGCGGCACCACGCCCAGCGCCACCGGCGTGCCCACCAGGCACTGCAGCACTTCGTGGACCGTACCGTCGCCGCCGCAGGCAAAAATCGTGTCGTAGCCATTGCGCATGGCCGCCTTGGCAAGCACCCTGGCGCTTCCCGGCGCGTCCGTTTCCAGGGCTTCGGCCTCCACGCCGGCCTTGCGCAGCACGTCGAGCGCATCCCGGACAATCGCGGCGCGCCGCGAGGAATATTGTCCGGAGGCCGGGTTGTAAATCAGCGCGACACGACGCATCGTAGGTTCTACCTTTGACCGCTTTCTCTCAGCAAGGAGGTGCATTCTTATCTTCGCAGGTTTCCGGAGGCAACGGCTCTGGCAATGCCGATTCATCAGGGCGGCGGGGAACCAGATTCCGCAAGGTCGCTCTCAGGCCCTGCGCTGAATGGGAAGGATCTCGGAACATGGTTGAATTCTGATGGAGCCGGCCATCATGGCGCGGTGGGTGAAGTTCGACTAAAATGGACCGCCGAATAGAAGGAAAGGACCGCAGATCACCGCAAACCCCATGACCCATTCAAAATGCAATGTGTTCCTTTGCGTTTCCAGTGCTGTCCTGATGAGCCTGATGCTGTGGACGCCGGCTGCCGGCGGACAGGAAAAGTCTGCCGCGGAGTCCGGCGCGCCGCGCTACAAGGACGCCAGCCTTCCCGTCCAGGACCGCGTCGCCGACCTGCTGCCGCGCATGACGCTGGAGGAGAAGGTGTATCAACTGACCGGCGGGTGGGATCGGGATGTCAACGTGATCGACCCCACCGGCACCTACACCAGTGAGACGGCGCGCAAGGCTCTGGCCGAAGAGTGGGGCGCGGAGATCAAATTCACGCCGCGCCGTTCCGCCATTCTGCGCAACGGAGTGCAGCGCTACCTGCGCGAGAAGACGCGGCTGGGCATTCCGGCGATGTTTCTGGGCGAGGCGCTGCACGGCTACATGGAGTACGGCAGCACCAGCTTTCCGCAGGCGCTGGGATTGGCCAGCACGTGGGATCCGGCGCTGGTGAAGCGCATCTTTACGGCGATTGGCGACGAGGCCGGCTCGCGCGGCGCCGATCAGGTGTTTTCTCCGGTGCTGGGCATCGCGCGCGACCCGCGCTGGGGCCGCACGGAAGAGACCTATGGCGAGGACCCCTACCTGGTCTCGCGCATGGGGGTGGCCGCCATCGAGGGCTTGCAGGGCGATTCGTTTCTCATCGACCGCCATCACGTGATGGCCACCGCCAAGCACTTCGCCGTGCATTCTGAGCCGGAGGGCGGCACCAACACCGCACCCGCCAACATCAGCGAGCGCATCATCCGCGAGAGTTTCCTGGTGCCCTTCCAGGCCGCGGTCCAGGAGGCGCACGTGGGCAGCGTGATGGCCTCCTACAACGAGATCGACGGCGTGCCCTCGCACATCAACCATTGGCTGCTCGACCGCGTCCTGCGCCAGGAGTGGGGTTTTGACGGCTACATCACCTCCGACGGCGACGGCCTGCAGATGCTGGTCAACACCCATCACGTGGCGGCCGACAACGCCGACGCCGCGCGACCAGGCTTTGGCCGCGGGCGTGGACTACGATCTCTCCGACGGGTCGGTGTATCGCACCCTGATCGATCAGGTGAAGCAGGGCATCGTGCCGGAGAGCGAAGTGGACCGCGCCGTTGCGCGCATGCTGGCGGCGAAGTTCAGACTGGGACTTTTCGACCATCCATTCGTCGACCCGGACTACGCGGAGCGCATGAACAACAGCCCGGAGCACCGCCAGCAGGCGCTGGAGGCCGCGCGGGAAGTGATCGTGCTGCTGAAGAACGACAAGAACCTGCTGCCGCTGGATCTATCAAAGCTCAAGACCATTGCGGTGATCGGGCCCAACGCCGCCGACGTGCACCTGGGCGGATACAGCCGCGATCCAGGCTTCGGCGTCAGCGTTCTCGACGGCATCCGCGCCCGCGTGGGCAGCAAGGCCACCGTGCTCTACGCCGAGGGATGCAAGATCACCACCGCGCCGCAGGGCTTCCGCGGCTGGTGGGCGAACGACGTGGAACTGGTCGATCCCAGGACGCAGACCGCCTCCATCCAGGCCGCGGTGGAGACGGCGCGCAAGGCCGATGTCGCCATCCTGGTGGTGGGCGGAAACGAGAGCACCAAGCGCGAGGCGTGGGCCGAGACGCACCGCGGCGATCGCGATTCGCTGGACCTGCTGGGCGCGCAGAATGAGCTGGTGAAGGCGGTAGTCGAAACCGGAACGCCCACGGTGGTGCTGCTCATCAACGGGCGGCCGCTGTCGATCAACTACATCGCCGAGAAAGTCCCCGCCATTCTTGAGGGCTGGTACCTGGGCGAAGAAGGCGGACCGGCCGCGGCCGAGGTCCTCTTCGGCGATGTGAATCCCGGCGGCAAGCTGCCGATCACATTTCCGCACTCGGTGGGCGACCTGCCCGACTACTACGACCACAAGCCCTCGGCGAATCGCAGCTACGCGTTCAGCACGCGCCAGCCGCTGTTTCCGTTCGGCTACGGGCTGAGCTATACGAGCTTCCAATTCGACAACCTGCGCGTGGAGCCGGCGCGGATTCTTCCCGGCGGCACAGCCACGGTGAGCGTGGACATCACCAACACCGGCGCGCGCGCGGGCGACGAGGTGCCGCAGCTTTACGTGCACCAGGAGGTTGCGTCGGTCACGCAGCCGGTGATGCAGCTGAAGGGCTTTGCGCGCATCACGCTCAAACCGGGAGAGAAACGCACGGTCGAGTTCGCCGTCACGCCGGAGATGCTTTCGATGCTTAATCTGGACATGCACCGCGTGGTGGAGCCGGGCGTCTTTGACCTGATGGTCGGCCCCAGTTCCGACAAGACCAGCACCGTGCACCTGACGGTGGGGGCGAACTAGGGATTGTGGATGGGGGTCGGCAGCGCGATGCCGGAAATCCCACGCAAACTGGAGAACCGCTCTAGCAGGGCGGTCTGATTTCGCTTGACGTGCCTCCGGCCGCGGGGATGTAGCACTTCAGCGTGTAATCCATCACCATGCGATCGGCACTGAAGCGCCAGCCCAGCGTGCGGATGGTCCGCTTCATGCGTTTGATCCATCCTCTCGGCAAGCCGTCGCGGTCGCGCTGATAGTAAAGGGGAATGAGTTCGTCGCGCAGCACCCGGTAGAGATCGTCGCCATCGCGGCTGTCATGCACATCCATATTCGAGTGGGTTCTGCCGGTGCCGATGGCAAATCCATTCAGTCCGTCGTAGGCTTCGGCCCACCACCCATCCAGCACTGAAAGATTCAAGCCGCCGTTGAGCACCACTTTCTGCCCGCTGGTGCCGGAGGCCTCCAAGGGCCGCCGCGGATTGTTGAGCCAAACATCGACGCCCTGCACCAGATGGCGCCCGACGTTGATGTCATAGTCCTCGATGAAGACAAACTTGCCTGCGAATTTCTGATCGCGCATCATCTGGGCGATCTGCTGCAGAACCCTCTTTCCCGGCTCGTCGTGCGGGTGGGCCTTGCCGGCAAACAGGAATTGCACGGGGCGCTTGGGATCGTTGACCATCGACGCCATTCTTTCCATGTCGGCCAAGATCAGGTTCGCGCGCTTGTAGGTGGCAAAGCGCCGCGCGAAGCCGATGGTCAGCGCGTCGGGCGAAAGCACCTTGCCGAGCTGTTGCAGCGTCTCCTGCGGCTCGGCGCGGCGCTCCGCCTGTTCGCAGGCGCGGCGTCGCACAAACTCGAGCAGCCGCGACTTGAGGGCCAGGTGGGTCTCCCAGAGTTCGCCATCGTCCACATTCTCGATCTCGTCCCAGGTGCGCGCCGATCCGCTTTGCGCCTGCCATCCAACCCCCAGATGGCGATCGTAAAGACGGCACATCTGCGGCGCCAGCCAGGAGGGGACGTGGACCCCGTTGGTGATGTGGCCGATGGGCACGGCATCCACCGGCTGGTCGGGGAACAGACCCCACCACATCGCCCGGGAGACCTCGCCATGCAAGGAAGAAACGGCGTTGGCGCGGCGCGAAAGCTTGAGCCCGAGAACGGTCATGCAGAACGGTTCCTGCTGGTCCGTGGAATTCACGCGTCCAAAGCCCATCAGATTCTCAGGAGAAAGCCCCAGTTCATCGCGTAGCGGGCCCAGGTGCTCTTCGATGAGGTCGGCATTGAATCGATCGTGCCCGGCCGGCACCGGCGTGTGAGTCGTAAAGATGACTTCCCGCGGAATGTGGCTCGCGGCAGTTTCAAATCTCACGCCTTCTTCCTCCATGCGACTGCGGATCGCCTCGAGGACCGCGAAACCGCTGTGGCCCTCGTTGAGGTGGAGAACGCCGGGAGAAATGCCCATGGCCTTCAGCGCGCGAAAGCCTCCAACGCCCAGCAGCAGCTCCTGGCGGATGCGCGTGCGTCCGTCGCCGCCATACAAGCGCGACGACAGCTGACGATCCTCCGGCGCGTTGCCTTCAACGTTCGAGTCCAGCAGAAGAAGATCGCATCGGCCCACCTTGACGCGCCAGACCTTGGCGCGGATCGCCCCGCTGCGCATTTGAATTTCCACCACCACCGGCTCGCCATTCTGTCCGATGGCCGGTTGCATGGGGCACTGGTTCACATCGGTCTGCAGGTACTCCTCGCGCTGCCATCCGCTCCCGTCAAGCCGCTGCAGAAAGTATCCCTGCCCGTAGAACAGGCCAATTCCGATCAA
Organism: uncultured Acidobacteriaceae bacterium; assembly: GCA_963716385.1. Classification (GTDB taxonomy): domain Bacteria; phylum Acidobacteriota; class Terriglobia; order Terriglobales; family Acidobacteriaceae; genus Telmatobacter. The sequence continues at coordinate 1,891,860 of OY970305.1, read as the reverse complement.
GGGAATGTCCAGGTCCGATGCGCTTTTGATGTGGTCGCCGGCCAGCACGCCCAGGCCTCCGGAATAAATCGGCAGCGACTCGTGCAACCCGAACTCGGCAGAGAAATAAGCAACGGGGCGAGGCCGCAGCACGCCCGCATTCTTCGCGCCCCAGGTGCGGTCCGCATGCAGATACTCCTGTTGGCGGCGATAGACGTAATTGATGCGGCTATGCAATGCGAGCTCTGTTGCGCGCCGCTCAATCTCGCCCAAAGGGGTCTCAGCGAGCAACGAGATGGGGTTCTGATTCAACTGCTGCCAGCGAGTTGGATTGAGGTCTCGAAACAGGCTCACGCAGTCGGGGTCCCAGCTCCACCAGAGGTTGCGCGCCAGCGACCACAGGCGCTCCTGAACCGGAGCGATGAAGCGGTCAAGCGTGCGGGCCTCGCTCACCACGGGCGCAACCTGGTTGGCCGCCTCGGCCAGCATGCGAATCTCATTCTCGCGAAAGACTCGCGCATCCTTGGTTTGCACGATCAACACACCTTGCAGAATCCCGCGATCGATCAGGGGAACGCCCAGGAAGGAATGGTATTCGTCTTCTCCTGATTCCTTGAAATACTTGAAGCGCGGGTGCTTCTTCGCGTCATCAACGGCCACCGGCATCACTCGCTCGGCGACAAGTCCGGCCAGTCCCTCGTGGAGCGGCATGCGCAAGGTGCCGATGGAGCGGGGGTGGAGGCCAAGGGTCGCAGCCAGCACCAGGTTCGATCGATCCGGCTCCAGCAGATAGGCCGAGCACACATCGGTCCTGAACCGTGCGGCGATCAGCGCGACAACATTCATCAGGGTATCGGCGGGCCGGCCACCATCCTGCGTGAGGTTCGCGATCTCCTCCAGAGTCAGGACGTGTTCGGCGTCAGTTGCTTCCTCAGCTGCTTCCCAGGACTGGGTCATGCGCTCACCTCACCTTTCGATTGATGTCACAAAAAACGCAACGACACTTGCGCCAGGCCTCGGCAGGAATGCAGAAGTACATCCGGCTTGTCTGATGACCGGAACAGGGAACTGCTCTTAAACAGCCGGATCGAATGCGGGGATGATCCCGTTCTTTGCTTCGAAGGAATCAATGTCACAATACCATTATTCTACCTGCAGCCGTGAGCCTATCTGGCAACGACTGCAGGCTTTGATCTTGCCCTTCGCGCGCGGCAAGTGCGGCAGACAGAATCTTGCGCGCAGTGAAGCAGCCCTGCCTGAACGGTTACTGGATTTTGTCCCAATAAAATGGCGGCCGCTTCCCTGCCCGGCTGAATCAATCGACTGCGCAAAATCGGAAAAAGTACCGAGGTCCGGCGATCAGCTCAGAAAAGGAGAGTCCGGTTCTCCCGGCACCGCGCTGCGCGGAGCCATGGGCATGTTGCACAGGCGCACGCCCGCAGCCGCAAAGATCGCACTGCCCACCGCGGGCGCCAGGCCCACGATGCCGGTTTCGCCCGCGCCCGCCGAGGGCAGGTCCTTGCGGTCAATCAGCACCACCTCGATTTGCGGCACGTCCCTGAAGCGGGGCAGGCGATACTCGGCAAAGTGGGGATTCAGGATGCGGCCGTTGGCAAACAAAATCTTCTCAAAGAGCGCGCCGCCGAGGGCCTGAATGATGGCGCCCGTGTTCTGATTCCGCAGGCCGTCGGGATTCACCACCGCGCCCGACTCCCAGGCCTGAACCACACGGCGGACGCGCACCTTTTTGCTCGCGGGATCAATCTCCACCTCGACGCAGGTGGCCACGTAGCCCCCCTTGTCGGTTCCGCCGGCGATGCCGAAGCCGCGCTCGCGGGTGGATTTGGCGCCGCCCCAGCCAAACTTTTCGGCCGCCGCCTCAAAGACGGCGCGCAGCCTGGGGTCGGTGAGATTCTTCAGGCGAAATTCCAGCGGGTCGATGCCCGCCGCATGGGCCAGCGCATCCATGTGCGACTCGCGCGCAAAGTGATTGGCGGTAGCGGCGAGGCCGCGATAGGAGCCCTGACGCAGAGGCGACTTGGCTGGGTGATATTGGATGAGCTGGTTCGGAACCGCGTAGGGCGTGCCAATGGCGGCGGGGCCCGAGTTGTAGTTGTGATGCTCCCAGGCCACCAGCGTTCCGTCGCGCCGCGCGCCCGCCTTGATCTCAATCAGGCCGGCGGGGCGGAAATAGGCCCAGGTAAACTCCTCCTCGCGCGTCCACACAACCTTGACCGGCTTGCCGGCGGCTTTGGCCAGGCGCGCGGCTTCAATGGCCGCCTCGCCGGTGTGCTTGCCGCCGTATCCACTGCCCATGTCGGGCTGGATGACGCGCACCTGGGCGGGCGCAATGTGAAACGCCTGCACGAGTTCGTCGCGCACGCCGAAGGGGCGCTGCGTTCCCGTCCACACGGTCAGCTTGCCGTCGTCCCACTCGGCCACTGCGGCGCGCGGCTCCAGCGGGGCGTGCGCAATGTACTGCACCGTGTACTGCTCTTCCAGCTTCACGTCGGCGGAGGCCATGGCCTGTGCCACGGAGCCGGTCGCGCGCTCCGGGCCGTCGTCGCGGCCCGTCTCGGGATTGCTCTTCAGATACTCGAAGAGTCCCTGGTTCGAGGGCTGCGCGGGCACCGTCCACTTTGCCTCGATTGCGGCCAGCGCTTGTTGCGCCGTGATCGCGTCGGAGGCGGTGACGCCGATGAAATCGCCGTCGTGCACGACCTTGACTCCGCCAAGCTTTTCCGCCGCGCTGGTGTCGACCGATACGAGGGTTGCGTTGAATCCATCCGCGCGAAGCACCGCGCCGAACAGCATTTCCGGCCGGAGAATGTCGGAAGGATACTTGTGTTTGCCGGTGACAAAGTCGCGCCCCCCGACCTTTGGAACCGCGGTTCCGGCGATCTTCCACTCAGCGGCCGGCGTGAGGCGCTCTTCGCCCGAGACGATCTTCACGAGCTTCTCACCGCGCGTGAGCTCGCCGTATGTGAGTGACCGCGCTTTTTCGGGATCAGTCACCTTGCCCGCGGAGGCCGTCAGCCCGGCCGCCTCGACATGCCAGCGCTGCGCCGCCATCTCGACGAGCATCTCGCGCGCCGCCGCGGCCATGGTGCGCAACTGCGGCCCCATGGTGGGAGTCGTGCGGCTGCCGAACGTGCCCATATCCCAGGGAACGAGGTCGGTGTCGCCCATGACCATCGTGATCGAGTCAAACGGCGTGCGCAGCTCTTCGGCCACCTGCTGCGCCAGGGAGGTGCGGATGTTTTGTCCCACTTCGACTTTGCCGGTAAACACCTTCACCTGGCCGTCGGCCGCAATGTGCAGCCACGCGCCCACATCCTTCGGAAGCTCATGGCCGCCGAAGGTCCCGCCCGATTCCTGCGTCCACGCGACGCCGTGGGTGAGGCACACGAGCAGGCCTCCGCCGAACATTTTCAGAAAGTCGCGCCGATCCAGCGGAAGGCTGCCGAGCGGCTCAGGGACAGGCTGATTCGGGTGGCTCATCGGCTGCCTCCATGCGCTTGCAGCCGTGCTGCGCGCTGCACCGCGGCCACAATCCGCGGATGGGCGCCGCAGCGGCAGACGTTGCCATTCATAGCCGTGACAATCTGCTCTTCGGTGGGATTGTGCGTCTGGCTGAGCAGAGAAACGGCGCCCAGAATCATGCCCGGTGTGCAGTAGCCGCACTGCAATGCGCCCTCATCAAGGAATGCCTGCTGCACCGGACTGAGCTGCCCGTTCTGCTCCAGGCCTTCGATGGTCGTAATGATTGCGCCTGCCGCCGACCCCATCGAGAGCTGGCAGGAACGAATCGCCTGCCCGTCGAGCAGAACCGTGCAGGCTCCGCACTGTCCCTCGCCGCAGCCGTACTTGGTCCCGGTCAGATGCAGGCGATCACGCAAGACCGAGAGCAGGGACTCCTCCGCGGGGGCGCTCACGTGGACGCGAGCGCCATTGACGCTCAGAACAAATTCACCCATCTCGATCCCCACAAGCCATCCCGCTCTGTCAAAAAGACCGCTCCAGGATACCGCAGTTTGCGCTCGTCCGGCCCCTCATCCGCAAAGGTTCGCTCTTCCGCCGAACTGCAACGCGCGCCGGCGTCAGGCTGGCGCGGGCGCAGCCGGCGTATCGCCGGGACTTGCAGCCTCCGTGGTTGCGGCCCGGGCAGAAGCGCGCCGCACATACATCCATAAATAGAAAATGCTCGCCGCCAGCAAAACCAGTGTGGCTGGCCGTTCGAGGACGACGGTCGCTATCTTTCCGAACGGCCCTGCCATGTCCACGTGCAGATGCCGAGCCAGGTTCAAGAGAATAGCCAGAGGAATATCCGCGCTGAACACGACCGCCGCGGCAGTCACCAGGAGTGCAAACACCCCCGTCAGGCCGCCTTCGGCCCAGAGCATCGCGCAGGCCGGAATCGTCAGCAGCAGCAGCTTGGCATCGTATGACCGATGATAGGTCAGGAGCATGGTGAGGGGCACGACAGCCGCCAGCGCGAGTCGCGCATTCGCCTGCGCTGCGCGTGTCCGCAGAGCGGTGAGCAGCCAGACAAGCAGCAGCGCTCCGCAGAAAAGATAGCTGACCGGATTGTAGACGCGCGGATCATCCCGGAAGACGCTGATCACCGATCGCAGGTCGATGACCATGCCGGCGGTCCGGTTGGTGATGGACGTGGGGCCCGGATCGTTGAGACCGCCGGGACCCGAGATCGCCAGCAGATTCGCGTGCAGCTCCTGCGGCCACTGCGGCGCAACATGCGAAACCCACAGGATCGCCGGCAGACTGAGCGCAACCGCCACTGCCAGGGTTTGCAGGGCGCGTTTCCGATGCGCCCCGCCCGCCAGAAGAAAGTAGAGCCACACCAGGCCCGCGTCGTGGGGCTTGATGAGAAGGCTGACGGCAAGGCAGACAATCCCGGCCGGCACAAAGCGCTCCTCAAGAAAACACCACGCGGCAATCACGCAAAGACTCACCACGATCCCGGCCGTATTGCCAAATGCAAGGATCACTTCGCAGTTGGCAAGCAGGAAGCCGATGAGGCAGCCGGAGACGATCGGGGCAGACTCCGCCCCGAGATTCCACATCAGCAAAGCGGCAAGAATAACGCCGCCCGCGATGAGAATCTCCCAAAGCACATGCGCAGGACCCCACGGAAGCAACGCGATCGGAGCAACGAAGAGAAATGTGGCGGGCATGTTTACATACACCGTCGCTTCCTGGCGCGCCCAGATGGTAACCGATGGGAATCCCCATCCCTCTGCCCGGTAAAGACCCTCCAACTCACTCACGTTGTATGGGTCGCAGTGTTGGAGCAGGCATCGCGAACCATAGTAAACCGCCTTGAAATCCGACATCCTGAAAAGCGCGGTGCGCTCCAGGGAAGCACCCCAGAAGATGAAAATCCCGCTGCCCAACAGCAATAAAAGTAGACCCATCCAGCGCGCTCTTGTCATGCCCGGCCTCTCTTTTCAAGTGCAATCAGCGCGCAAGGCCGCAATCCTGCTGCGCAGTGACCTTCCTTCCGCATGAATTGAAAATGTGCGGCAGTAATGGAAGGAACGCTAAGAATCCTGGCCTCCTCTCCGCCCTCGGGCTAAGTCTGCCGAAGAGGCGGTGGATCGCTTCAGCAACATCGCATGCGCTTCTTTTCGCTCGCTCGGCGGCCTTGCAAACACACCTCGATACTGCCTCCAGGAGCATTGAGGACACGGCAACGATGCATATCTGCAAGAGAAGGAACGCAGCCCTGCGAATCACCTAGCAGCCTTACACAGCCCCCTCGGGCCGGTCAATGCGGGATCAGGGCAGGATCAGGCCTGTGTCTCGGCGGTCGCCGAATACCGGGCCGAATCTTCCGGCCCCTGCTCCTCCTGGTCCGCATCCTGGGGGCAGCTGATCATGAAAGCGCCGCGCATGATGAGCGGCGTGAACAGGGTGGTGAGCAGAACCACGGTGACGATGACGGCAATCTCGAAATCCTGAAAGATGCCCGTGCTGGCGGCCATGGAGGTCACGATCAATCCCACTTCTCCGCGCGAGATCATGCCGCAGCCGACGCGAAAACTGGGCACCGTGCCCATGCCCATGCCCAGTGCCGCCATGCCACAGCCCACGAGTTTGCTGATCACCGCGATGAAGAAGATGACCCCCAGAAGCATCCAGTGGCCGCCGAGCGCGCGAAAATTGCTGGACAGCCCGATGGAGACGAAGAAGAGCGGAATGAGAAGGCCATGGCCGATGGCGTAGAAGGTTCGCTCGATGAGCGCCTTGAGTTTCGCGCCCGCGAAAACGTAGCCCAGCAGGTAAGCGCCGGTGATGCCGGCCACGCTGCCCAGCCACTCCGCACTGACCGCAAAGAGAAGCACCAGCGCGAGCACGCAGCTGGTTACGGCCTCGTTGGCGTCTAGTTTGCGAAACAACCGCATGAGCGGATCGATCCAGCGCTGCGCCGCGCCAAAGGCGATCACAAAGAACGCGGTGACGCAGAGGGCGATGAGCGACATCTGTACGACGAGCGGATGCTGCGCGGCCCAGGGAACATGCTGTTGCAGCCAGTAAGAAAGCATGGGCGCTACGCCGAAAGCGTGCGCACCCGTGGTGCTGCACGAAGCGGCGAGAAAGGCCAGCACAAACAGGCCCATCACATCGTCAATGACCGCTGCGCCCAGAATGACTGAAGCCTCGGGCGTGGTCATCTTGCCTGCGTCCATCAAGGTGCGCGCGGAGATTGACACGCTGGTGGCCGTCAACGCTCCGCCAAGAAAGCAGGCGCTGTTCCATGGAAGGCCCAGAAGATGCGCCGCGCCTGCGCCCAGAAAGAAGGGCCAGATGACGCCGGAAAGCGCCACCAGAAAGGCGGTGGGACCGGCTTCGCGCATGCGATCGATGTCGGTCTCAAGACCGGCGATAAACATGAGCACAAAGCCGCCGATCTGCGCCAAGAGCAGAAAGGCGTCGGCGGCGGGAGTGCCGCTGAACAGGTGCATGTGGAGCATGTTGAAGCAGCCGGGGCCGGCCACCACGCCCACCATCAGCTCGCCGAGAATGGCGGGGATGCCGTAGCGGGCACAAATGGACGCGACGATCTTCCCTGCTGGAAGGAGTATGGCGATCAGCAGCGCCAATTGCAGAGTTGCGGGCATCCTCTCCTACTTGGAACCAACCAATGCGGGCGCGGAATTTTGCGGCTTGGAATTGCGGCGAAAACGAAGGACGCGGGGAAGCAGGCCGCCGTAGCCCCCGCGTTCAATGCCTTCTCTCAGCATAGTGCGGATGGTGGCAGCCTGTCTGCGCGCCATCTCCGACTGCACATCGTTGCATGCCAGTTGCGCCGCCTTCCGTGTTTCTTCGGCCGCCTGGACGCAGACGCGCAGACGCATCAGCAACTCGCCGAATTTCAGCCGGGCGACAAAACAGTCCGGCGCCTGACGCGCCGCTTCGCGCAACTCTTCCAGCGCTTCCTGCGCCTGCAGATCGACGCTGAGCGCCATGCCCAGCAATACCCGGATCTCCGCAACGTGGGGGGCCAAATTGACCGCACTCCGCAATTGCGCAATCAGGTCGCCGCGCTCGTGCGGTTCCAGCACGCGCGGGTCGCGGAACATCCGCTGCAAGAGCTTTGAAGTTTGCGGGCCAAGCTCGGCGGGTAACGCCAGGGCGGGCTGCGCCGGAGGAACCAGGAACATCTCTTCATCCTCAGAAAGAACGCGACCGGCAATCTTTTTCATTCCGAAAACTCCAGGGAAATCAATAAAAAAATGGGGCAGCAAGGCTTGGGCAGAAGCTGCCTTGCTGCACCAGGAGAATGCCATTTTCGGCAAACTAAGCGACAGCCGCCTGCTCTGCGGCCGCCAACACATCGGGCTCCGGACGGAGAACAAACTCCGGATAGCCAAGCTGTCCCATCTCCGGAAGATCAAGGCCGGCAACTTCCGTCTCCACAGAGACGCGCTGACCGAGGAAGATGTCAAGCACCCAGTTGAGCACGAAGCTGAAGGTGAACACGAAGCCGACCAGCGTGGCGATGCCGACCAACTGCGCCACCAACTGGCTCGCGTCGCCATAGAAGAGGCCGGTGACGGAACCGTTGACGCCGTTCCATGCCCCGCCATAGTTGCTGGTTCCGTCGGCAAACAGGCCCACCGAGAGCACACCCCACAGACCGCAGGTACCATGCACGGAGATCGCGCCGACCGGATCGTCGACCTTGAGGTGATTCTCAATGTAGGCGACGCTGAAGCAGACCAGCACGCCGGCCACAAAGCCGATGATGGCGCTGCCGGTGGTGTTGACGAAGCCGCTGGGCGCGGTGATGGCCACCAGGCCTGCCAGCAGTCCGTTGCCGCTCATTGAGGCGTCGGGCTTGCCCTTCATGATCCACATGTAGATCAGCGCGCCGAATGTGCCGGTGCAGCCGGCCAGCATGGTGTTGACCGCGACCGAACCGATGCGCAGGCAGCCGGCTCCGGAAGCGCCCAGCGTGCTGCCGGGGTTGAAACCGAACCAACCGAAGGCCAGGATGAAGCAGCCGATGAGGACTGCCGAGATGTCGTGGCCAATGATGGCGTTGGCGGAACCGTCACGGTTGAACTTGCCGATACGCGGCCCGATCACCAACGCGACGGCCAATGCCGTCAGCCCGCCCACTGCGTGGACCACGCCCGATCCGGCAAAGTCACAGTAGCCCTTTCCGAGTCCAAGATTGGAGCCCAGCTGCGAGAGCCAGCCGCCGCCCCATGCCCAGTTGGCGAACAGGGGATAGGTGAAGGCGCCCATCAACACCGAGGAGACGGCGAAGGTGAGAAACTTCCAGCGCTCCGCGGCGGCGCCGGTCACGATCGTCAGAGCCGTATCCATGAACACCATCTGGAACAGGAAGATGACCATGACGCCCACGTCGTAAGTGTGGCCGGCGAGGAACATGCCGCTCTGTCCGAAGATGCCCCAGTGAGTGCCGAACAGCGACAACGCGTGCTCGCTCGCGAGCGGCTGCAGGCCGCCCAGATTGCCGTTTCCGGCTGCGCCGCCCATCTGAATGGCGAAGCCGATAATCCAGTAGGCGAACAACCCGCACGCATACACCAAGAAGTTCATCATGTAGGTGTGGTTGGCGTTTTTGACGCGACAGAGACCCGCCTCAACCATGGCGAATCCGGCCTGCATGAACATGACCAGGAAGCCCGTGATCAGGGTCCAGGTGAAGTTGATGCCGATCTTGTTCTGTCCGACCTGGTTGGCGACATCGCCCAACGTGAGGCCAGCCTTGGCGTCGGCGACGGGCACGTCGTTGATGGTGCCGGTGAGCGCACCGCCGGGGTCGCCGGCAGCGAGAGCAGCGGTGGTGGGCGCCTTGGCGGCGGTGTCCTTCAGCTCGGCAGCCGACGCCGAGGGGGCGGCGTCCGCGCGAGCCACAATTCCTGCGCCAGCCGTCAGCACAAAGGAAAGTGCGCATATGCACGATGCAAAGCGGGCAATTCTCATCGATTCAGCTCCATGATGGGGTTGAATATCTCCGCGGGAGATGGGGATTGACGGTTACGCCTTCCAGATGGCGTTCTTGTTCGAGGCCGCCGGCAGAACGTAAAGAACGCCCACCAGCGAAATTGCGAACCCGATAAGCGTTGTAGCCATTCGCCCGGAAACGCTGGCCGTCAGGTGCAATCCATAAAGAACGGTGAGCCAGCCCAAAAGGACCACCGCCACGCCGGCCAGCTTCAGCACGGCAGGCTGCGCGCCAACCGCGATCTTGCCCTCCTGCGGTTTGATCTTCAGGAAGATTGCAAGGGAGACAACAACGGCAATGAGGCCGACTATAAAAGCCACCTTGCCGCTGCCAGACGAAAAGTATGCGACTCCGGCGCTAGCTGCCGTCAGCCCCGCCATGAATAGCGTGAAAGCCCTGCCTTGTGATTTTGTTGCCGCCATTACTGCCCTCCTTCAATTGAGTTCAAACTTTCGAATGCAATTCGCGCTTGCATGAGCAGCTGCCAACAAAGCAAACGTCGATGGTCGCGCCCGCCTTCTTTCGCGCCATGAAATCGCGCACCGGGACGAAGCTCGATCAGGAACAACCTGCGGGGAGAGGCGTCATGCTTGCCAGCACTCCCTCGGCCAAAGTGAAGCGAAAGCCGCATAACATGGCGCGCATTGCCACCGACGCCACGCGCGGGTAAGCCTCGTTGGAGCGGTTCACGCTGCCGGTCATCATCAACTCGGGCCGATGATCGGAATGGGCGCGAAACATACGCAGCTCAGCGCTGTTCACTCCGGAAAACGACTCAAACACGATATCGCGCAAACTCAGCGCATCCCGCAATGCCTGCAGCGTCTGGTGCTCCTCCACCAGATGAGTGGGCAGATCGCTGTCCCATTGGTCTGCCGGGCGCATCAGCCAGTCAATCTCCACCGATTCCCCTCGCCACTCCAGCCGCAGCAACCGCAGCGGCTCGCGGCTGAAATCGCCAAAGCGCATCCGGCGGCGAGCTTTGCTCAGAAAATCCGTGGCATCGAGTAGTTCTCTCATCGCCTGCGCAAAACCTCCGTTGCATGCTTTTGTGAAGGCAGCGCAAGGAAGACGATGAATTGAGCCAGGACGGTGAGCTCGGCGACCAGGGGCGTGCCGAACTGCACACGCGCCAGAACCAGCACCAGCACCATGGAGAACCACTGCCACCGCGTGCGGCGCAACCGCTCCAGCCGGTCCGTCAGAACAAACAATCTTTGCGGCGCGAGACCGTGCGCGCTGGGCGCTTCAGCCCGCGCCCGAAAGCACGCCACGGCAAAGAATGCCGAAAGCAAAACTTCAATTAGCATCGCCTGATTGCCCAATGTCCCTCCACGAAATACACCACGACTGTGCCGGCTGCGTGTCGATGAGCCGGCACGCAGGCTGCTGCAAGGTGTTTGCAGCAAACATGCGGCCAATGTTTGAATGTGCAGTTGCAGTAACTCGTCGCAGATACAACAATGCCGTGAGCGTTCGCGTACTTGCGAACCAGAGGCACTTACTGAATTGCAACTTCTTGCCGAGCGGTATGAAGAGAGGTTAGAACCCGCGCGGTTGAATTACAACTATGCTTTGGTATAGATAAATAGCCCGGAAATAAGGAAGATATAAGGATTCAGCGCTAGGCCGAAGACCGACCAACTCACGCGTGCGAACCAGGCCACGAAGGCTCCTTGACGCGCTCGCACAGTCTTACCAGTTCAGCCAGCGAGCCGGCCTGCATCTTCTCCATCACATGGCGCCGGTGCAGCTTGACGGTGATCTCGCTGAGGTTCAGTTCGCCGGCGATCTGCTTGTTCAGCAGGCCCGCGGTCACCATGGCCATCACCTCGCGCTCACGCTGCGAGAGCGAACCGACGCGCGCGCGGATCGTGCCGAGAATTTCTTCTTCTTCGCGGCGCGCCCGGTCGAATGCGAACGCCTGGTCGACGGCGTGGAGCAGTTCCTCCTTCTTGAACGGCTTGGTGAGGAACTCGATCGCGCCGGCCTTCATCACCTTGCGCACCATCGGAACATCGCCGTGCGCCGTCATGAAGATCACCGGAATTCGAATGCCTGACTCGCGCAGTTGTTCCTGGAACTCGACGCCGCTGATCCCCGGAAGCCGCGCATCCAGAAGCAGGCACCCGGCCATGGCCTCGGACCAGTGCGCCCGGAAGCCTTCAGCCGTGGCGTAGCACCGGGCATCGATTCCCACTGCCTCCAGCAAATTGCAAAGACCCTCGCGAATGGACTCGTCATCGTCCACGATAAAAACCGTCTGGCGCCGGTCGACTTGGAAATCTTTCTCTGTCATGACTGCGCCCGCACCGTGAATTGAAAAGTTGCGCCGCCCCGCTTGGAGTTGGCCGCCCAAAGCCGCCCATCGTGCGCTTCGACAATGCTACGGCAAATGGCCAGCCCCATGCCCATGCCCTGCGGCTTGGTGCTGAAGAACGGCTCAAAGATTCTGGCCGCGATCTCCGGTGCGATGCCTGGACCATGATCTTCGACTGCCACCAGAATCTCCGCCGCGCCGCGCCGCTCTGATCGGATGGTGAGTTCACGCGGCCCGCGAACCTGCGCCATCGCGTCCATGGCGTTCATGGCCAGATTCAGAAGCACCTGCTGGATCTGCACGGGGTCCATTTCAAGTCGTGGAAGATCGTTCGCCAGAAGCAGCCTGATCGACACGTCGCGACGGATCGCCTCGTCGCGCAACAGGCGCGCCAACTCCCGAATCAGCGTGTTGATGTCGGCCGGCTCTCTCACTTGCGCTTCCCTGCGGAACAGCGCGCGCACGCGGCTCACCACGGAGCTGGCGCGGGTGCTCTCCTGCACGATCTTCTCCGCTGTAGCCGAGGCCTTTTCAAGATTTGCCGGTTCAGAGCGCAGCCACTCGCGACAGGCATAGGCGTGGGTGACAACCGCGGTGAGCGGCTGGTTCAGCTCATGCGCAATGGAAGCCGCCATCTCCGCCATGCTCATCGTGCGCAACAGGCGCGCAAGATCGTCCTGGGCCAGAAGCAGGTCTTGCTGAGCGCGGCGCCGTTGCTCGATATCGATGTGAATGCCGTACCAGCACGCAATCCGTCCGTCTTCGGATCGCTGCGGAATGCTGCGCGCCAGAAACCAGCGATAGACCCCGTCGCTGCCGCGCACGCGCGCCTCCACCTCAAAGCGGCTGCCGGCCGCAAGCGCCGCCTGCCATCCCTGGCGAAACAGCGGCTCGTCCTCTGGATGCAGGGCGCTGAAGAATGCATCGCCGCGCAGCTCTTCGGTCTGCATGCCGATGTAGTCGCACAGATGACGATTGCAGTACTCGATGCGGCCGGAAGCGTCGGCGCGCCATATCTGCTGCGGTATGGCCTCGGTCAGCATGCGCAGCTGGCGCTCTCTTTCCTTGATCTCCAGATTGGACCGTTGCAGCTCGGCAGTCCGCTCCCGCACCTTGGCTTCAAGCTGGTCGCGGGCATTGCGAATCGCATTCTCGGCTCGCTTTCGCGCCGAGCTCACCACGGTGATGGCGACTGCGCACAGGATGAACGCGGCGAGGAAGCTCTGCGACTGCCTGGCCACGGACATGGAGAAAAGAGGAGGCACAAAAAAGTAGGTGATGAGCAGAGACGACAGCACCACAGCCACAAAGCCCGAGATCGCGCCGCCAAACCACGCGCTGCCCATGATGGCGCCGAAGAACAGGAAGACAAACGGGTAGGCAATGATGTGCTGCAGCGGAAAGGTCCACAAAAGAGCCACCAGCACGAAGCATCCCGCGATGGCGCACGGCTTCACGCAGCGCTCCATGGTCCACCGGGCCAGACGGTTGGATTCTTCGGCGGTCATGCAGGCATCATAAACCGCATGGACCGCGGCCCACCGGCCTCAAGCCTCCGCGCGCACCAGCACACAGGTGATATTGTCGTGGCCGCCGGCCTTCTTGGCGGCGTTCACGAGACGGGCGCACAGCTCGTCAAGAGGACTGCCATCCGACAGTAGCGACTCGATCTCCGCATCGGAGAGTTCGCGGGTGAGCCCGTCGGAGCAGAGCAGAAACAGGTCGCCGGGATGGGCCTCGAGTTCAAAAATATCCGGCGTCACACCGCCCTGGGTGCCCAGCGCGCGGGTAATGACATTGCGGAGCGGGGAGCGCTGCGCCTCGGAGCGGGTCATGCGGCCCATTCTCACCTGCTCTTCCACCAGCGAATGGTCCAGCGTGAGCTGTTCCAGGCGGCCGGCGCGCAGCTGGTAGCAGCGGCTGTCGCCGATGTTGAGCACCCACACGCGGCGCTCCTCGACGGCCAGCGCCACCAGTGTGGTGCCCATGCCGCTGAGCCGGTGATTGCGCTGCGCGCGGGAAAAAATGACTTCGTTGGCGGCCAGAATGGCCTGCTCGGCGGCCTCGGGCAGAGGCGCGCGTGTGTCTTGACCCCGACCCGAGAGCAGACGCAGCATCTCATCCACAGCCAGTGAACTGGCGATCTCTCCCGCCGCGGCGCCGCCCATGCCGTCGCAGACGACAAAGACCCCATCCTCGACGGAAAATCCGAATGCATCTTCGTTGGAAGGACGCTTGCGGCCGCGGTCGGTAACCGCCGCAGCCTGGTAATGAACGACCGCCGTGGCCAAGAAAAACCCCCGCAGCCAAGTTTACACGGGCATGCAATGGCTGAAAACCCGGAAACGCGCCGATCACGGTGCGGAGCGGTTACTCTGGTGCGGCAGCGCGGGAGGCGCGGGCAGTTCGTAGACCTGAATGGCGCCCCCGTGGAGCACGGCCACCCGCCGGCCGGAGGGCGAAATGGCCACATTTCCGCCGCCGTCGAGCACCGGGCTGGCTGGGGCCGTCAGCGCCAGCTTGCCGTCGGCGGCGTCATACACCTCGACCAGTTGGCCCTTCACATCGTCAAAGCTCAGGGGCGAAAAAGCGCCCACCGGGTGCGTGACGGTCAGCGTCTCCCGCGCCAGCCGCGAGCCGTTCGGGGCCCTCACCAGCAGCGGCCACACCTGGGTGGGTGGGGAATCCGCATCCCACAGGTGGCGGCCGTCGGTGGACATGGCCGCCAGGCGGCGCCCTCCGCCGGGAGCGCAGGTGTTGGCCAGCGCCGTCTGCTCGGAGAGGAACTCAAGCGCCGGCGCGCAGGCGGACTGCACCTTGCCCAGAATCCTGCTGCCGCCGCTGAAGTAGTTCAGATTCAGCACCCAGTCGGCTCCCGTGGAACGCAGAGCCTCCAGGTATCCGTCGCCGTCGATGGGCAGATGCACGGCCGTCCGCACCCGGCTCACCAGCATCACCTGCCCTGAGGCGCGGTGCAGAATGCGCAGCACAATATCGGGCTGCCCGGCATCGGGCTTCCCGGCGTCCTCCGGTTTGTCGGTGGAGAGGGTGGCCGCGGCGGCGTCGGGGCTGGGCACCGCGCCCGGAGCGGATGCGGCCGCGGGCGGCTCACGGGAGTCGGTCACCAGGTACTGCTGCCCGGGGTCCATCTCCAGCCACAGCAGCGGCCCGGGAAAATGCAGCAGCGGTTTCAACTCCAGCGTGGCGTCGCCCTGCTCCAGGTTGTCCCGGTCGCGCAGCAGAAAGTGGCCGTCGTAGAGCATCCATACGTAGCGCGCGCGGTCGTACAGGGTCCACAGCGCCTCGGCCTCGATGGTTCCCTGCGGCAACGTCAGCACCAGGGCGCGAATCTGGCGCTCGTCGTCCTCGGCGGCGTCGGCGCGATGGATCAGCCCCGGCGCGCGAAAGGTGAACAGCAGCCGGTTTTCGTCCAGAAAGTCCAGCGACACCAGGCTCTGGCGCTGGCCCTGATAAAAAGCGCCCGGAGCGTAAAAGCCCAGCGGCTCCACGGGAATGGAAAACGCGGCAGGCTGCGAGGCGCGAGCGCCCGGCTCGTTCTGCGGCGGGCTGGCGGGGGCCGCTTTGTGGCGCCACGGCCAGAACCCCCCGCCCTGCGCCTGCTGCGCCGCCATCGGTAGGCACAGCGGCACGGCCACAGCCGCCAGCCCCAGGCTCGCACGCAAAAAGAAACCCGCCTTCAGGAGCCATTTCGCCATCGATAGCTATTCTCGCCGATGGCGGCAGGTTTTGGGCAGGGATGCCCTCCCCGGCTCGGCGGAACAGGCCGGCTTTGCCCAAGACTCCGAGTCCGGCCCGCGAAGGGCGCGCCCAAGCGCCTGCCGCTCACGGACCCGGGAAAGTGATGCCGGGAACTATTTGTAGATGCCTTCCCCTCTCAACAGCTCATCGCGGTGTGCGCTGAGGTCTACCATGGAATCGAATGCCGGGCCGGACAGCGGGCTGGTTTTCATGGAACCCATAATCGCCGCGTCAACCTTATCCACGCCTTCCGGTTCGGGCATGACGAACACAATCCAAAAAGTACCCGGCGCGGAGGTGTGAACTTCCTGGGTGTCAATTTCATATTCGAGGATGACTCCTTCGGCGAGCAACTTCTCCATCACAGGCACAACCACGTCCTTGCTCAGCAAGCCGACTGCATTGCGGGGCGCGTCCGCCTTGAGCTTGTAGGACGAAACGGAGACGTAACCGCCCTTCCAGGGGCCTGACTTCCAGTTGTAATACCGGCTGACAAAGATCTCGTCCCAGTGCTTCGTGGCGCTGGCCAGAGCAGGAGAAGTCGCATTGCCCGACGCGTAAAACTGGTCCAGCACCTTGATCAACCCGGCCATGGACATTGCAGCCCACCAGCTATCGTGGGTTTCACCGTCGGGCTGGTGGACCAAATTCTCATCGTTGCCATATCCCACAATGGTTCCGTCGGCCAGCGCCTTGTCCAGGATTGTCTTGTTAGACAGACCGGCTTTTGCAATATCCGCCCATTGCGCACGAGGAATCTGCCAATTGGCGACGTACGAGTACATCGGCGGTTTCTCTTTCACCTCTGACATCTGTGCGCCTGACGGAATGGCACCCAGGGTTAACAGCACAAGCCCACACAACACCGCGAACACACTCCACAATCTCTTGTTCATGGTCTTCCTCCTTTTGTGATTAGCCAGCATTGCTCTGGGGAATTTCTGGCAGCCGGAAGTATACAGGAGGCATTCAGCGCGGGGAACCAAAGGTTGCGCGCCGGCCGAAGCCGCCGTTAAGTTGGCCAACTCCTGCGTTGTCTCTTACCCGTCGCCATTTGGCGAATACGCCATCAGCGTGCCAGAAAAAGTGGCCACACACGGCGCGTTGCGGGCAGAGGCGTCCGCGCGCACGCGTGTGCGACAGTAAAGAAAGGAATGGCAGACCTCGCGACATCCAGCCGGCGCATCACGTTTCTGGGCTATGGCGCCTGCGCGCTGGCCGGGGCGCTGTGGGGCACGGGCTTCTACTTCGGCCGCCTGGCGCTGAACGAGATGAGCGTGGAGTACATGGTGCTCTACCGCTTTTTCTTTGCCAGCCTGGGCATGTTGCCGGTGGCGCTGGCCAGCCGCGTGCGCCTCACCTGGGGCGAGACGCGCCTGCTGCTCATCTCCGCGCTGTTCGGCATTCCCATCCAGTTTCTCGTGCAGTTCCACGGCCTGGCCCTGACCACGGTCAGCCACGCCTCGCTGATGGTGGGCGCCATGCCGGTGCTGCTGGGGGTGGCCGCGGCGCTGTTTGCCGGCGAGCGGCTGGACAGCATTGGCTGGCTGGCCCTGGTCGGCTCCACGGTGGGCGCGGCGCTGATTGTGCTGGGCGGCCACCACGCTCAGGCCACGCAGGGCGGCCCATCGCTCGAGGGCGATCTGATGGTGGTGGCCTCGCTGGTGACCGCCCTGGCCTGGATTCTGCTCAGCAAAAAACTGATGCAGACCCACAGCCCGCCGGTGGTGACCGCGTACACGATTCTTTCCGGCACCGTGATGCTGGCCGTCTGGGTGCTTGGTCCCTGGCTGCTGAATCCGTGGCTCGCGCACCAGAGCCAGCCGCCGCCCTTTGCCCACCTGAGCGCAACCGCCTGGACGGCGCTGGCCATCAGCGGACTGGCCTGCACGGCCACCACTACGCTGTTGTGGAACTGGGGCATTCACCATGTACCCGCATCGCGCGCCGGAGTCTTCCTCAACATTGAGCCGGCGCTGGGCTCCTGGCTTGGGGTGAAGCTGCTCGGCGAGCACCTGGGCCCCTACGCCTGGGCCGGCGGTGCGCTCATCCTGGGCGCGGCCGTCATCCTCACCACCCGCGGCCACGAGCCTGCGCCCGACGTGATTCTGGAGTAGCCGGCCGGGACTGTGTACTGCCGTGGTCACCTGTTGAAAACCGGGTATTGCCCTGCCGCAATAAACCGATATACTAGGGGAAAGCACCGGAGAATCATGTGACCCTTCTAACTTGGAGCCATCATTGCTCTGTGGGCGTCAAGGCCATGGACGACCAGCATGGCATCCTGATGGACACCATGAACGAGTTATACCTTGAGCTGGTGCGCGGTTGCGATCGCAAGCAGTTGGACGCGCAGATGGAGCGGCTGATCGAGTTCTCGCGCATGCACTTCGAGAGCGAGGAGCGCCTCCTGGAGCAGCATGGATTTCCGGGCTTCGCCGAACACCGGGAAGCGCACCGGCAACTGCTGCGCCAGATCCGGGAGACCGTGGACCGCATGGAACGTACGGAAGGCGAGGCCCTGCGTTCGTTCCTCGATTTCCTGCGCGCCTGGTACAGCGAACACATCGAGGGTCTGGACCAGCAATATGGCGCATGGCTGAATGAGAAGGGCGTGTATTGAGTTCTTCTTGAACGCCGCCGCCAGCGCACATTGCAGGATGCGCCGCAGACTCTCCCGCGATTTCCACTCAACTTGCCGATTCTGCTGCCGATGTCTTTAGTGCCGGACATCGGCAGGAGAGATCGCGTGGCGCTGATCACCTGGAGCGACAAATTCAGTGTCGGCGTAGCGGCCATCGATGCTCAGCACAGTGTCCTCGTGGATACTTTGAACGAACTGCATGATGCGATGCTGACCGGGCAGGCGAAAGGCATGACCGAGCCCTTGCTGCGCAATCTGCTGGCCTACACGCGCAACCACTTCTCCGCCGAAGAGGCGATGATGGCCCGCGCGGGATACCCTGGGCTGGAGGAACACCGCATTCGGCACCGCGACCTGACCAGGCAGGTCGAAGGCTACGTGGCGCGGTTTGAGCGGGGCGAGGCTACGGTGAATCTTCACCTGATGCATTTTCTGCGCGACTGGCTTACCCACCACATCCTGGAGGAAGACCGCGACTACGGGCCATGCCTGAACGCGCACGGGATGCGTTAGGGCCTGCTCACACTACTGGGGCGGTGGCGACGGGAGCCAATTTTTCTCAGTTCGAGGAGTGAGGAGCGCGGCATACCGGGTGTCTGCGAGCGACGATTGACGACGAAATGGGGAAAATTGGCCCCGTCCCGAAGGGTTGCGGAGAAAATCCGGCCATACTTCGTTGTCGTCCTCGACTGTGGACCCGCCACAGCCCTCGGACTCCGCCTCGTCTGCCCGGATTTTCCCTCGCAACGCCATCCGCCCTAGTAGTGTGAACAGGCCCTAGGGCGCTACCCCTCGAACGACAACTGCGCCGAGGCCCAGGCGGGCGACGCCGGCTTCGGCTCCGAGGCCAGGTCGTAGACCAGCCGTTCCAGCACCAGGCGTTTGTCCGGCGGCGAGGAGCGCAACTCCAGGTCGGCGCGGGCAATCAGCCGCAGCGCCCGCGTCAGCTCGCGGCGGCTCTTGTAGCGGCGGGCCTGGCGGATCAGATCGTCGGCGGCAAAGGGCGGCATGCGAAATCCCTGCCACAGCGCCTGCCAGATGGCGCGCGAGTCGCGGACGTTCTTCTCCAGAATCACCAGCATCTGGCGGAAGGTGCGGGCCAGCATGTAAAGGTGTCCGATGGCGGCGTCCTCGCCGGCCTCGGAGCTGTTCAGCAGCCCGTGCAGCAAGGCCAGCGCTCGTGCCCTGTTATGGGAGCTGATGGCGTCGGTCAGTTCATACAGCGAGCGCTGCTTGGCGCCCAGCACCATGGTCTCCACATCGCCCAGCGTGATGCGGCCCTTGCCCAGCGTATAGAGCAGCAGTTTTTCCAGCTCCGAGGAAATCAGCATCATGTCCGCGCCCAGCGCATCCACCAGCTCGCGCGCCGCGTCCGGCTCCAGCGCGCGTGTCAGCCTGCTGCGCCGTCGCGACGGCCCAGCGCATGGCGTCCTCGTCGCTCACCCGCGCCAGTTCCACCATCCCGCAGTGCTCGCCCAGGGTTTCCGTCAGCCGCTCGAAGCGATTCTTGTCGTCCATCTCCATGCGCCGCGCGTCGGAGGTGATGCGCACGAAGTCGGCGACAAAAATCAGCAGCGCCTGGGGGTTGGGCGAGCGGAAATAACGCTCCAGCGCCGCAAACTCGTCCTTCTTTGCCCCGCGCGTGTAAAGCTGGCGCACATTGCGCACAAAAATCACCTGGAACGGCGCCATCAGCGAGGGGGTCTGCGCGCGGTCCAGCACTTCGAAAATCGAGGTTCCGCTCAGGTCCAGGTCGGAGAGGCAAAAATCCCTGAGGTCCGGCGGCACAAAGGCCTTCAGCACGGCCCCCCGGCAGCGGTCCAGCAGGAAGACCTCGTCGCCCGCCAGCACGTAGCCGGGCTTGCAGCGGCCCCGCCCCGGCCGCGGCGGCCTCGATCTCCGCCACAAATCGCCCCGCGGCGCTGAATCCAGCGCCCCACCGCGCGCCGGTCAATTGATCACTCTCCGCGGGACCACTCTCCGCAGGACAACTCTCCGTGACGATCGTCTCCCGGCGATGAAAACAGCGATCATGTGGCTCCAGAATACCCTTCCCCGGCGCAGCCTGTCAGCTTCATTCACCGCAGGGTTGCCGGAATCCGCAACGGCCGCCGCGCGGCGAAACCCCCTACAGCCCTTCCAGCACATCGGCCACCAGTTGCCGCGCAAAGTCGCGCGAGAGCCGCTCCTCGGCCGCCGGCCGCTCGTCGAGAAACGTGGGCAGGTCGGTGGTCGACTGGTACTGCTCGCGGAAAACGTAGTTCTTGTTCTCGTAGAGGACCTGGCCTCCCCGGTCCGTGAGGCTGACCGCAACCACCACCGTGATTAGAAAGCTCGAAGACTGCTGCGTCGAAGTGTTATAGGTCAGCGGCGCCACGGTCTCCTTCAGAATGGTTCCGCGCAGCACCAGGTCCGGGTCGCCGCCTTCGTCCGGCGTCACGCGCAGCCGCGTGCGCGTGGCAAACTCGCGGATCACCGCGTTGGTCATCACCGCCTCGGTGCGATACGCCTCGGTGCGCGTGGCAAAGACCGGCACCGACAGCGTGCGCGCGCCGGGAGGCAGGTGGGTCGCCGCGCCCAGCGCGTGATAGCCGCATCCGGACAGCCCCAGCAAGGCAACAGCGACAGGCACAAAAGCGAACAGACGCATGACTTATCTTAGCGCGCAGGCGCCAGTGTCCCGGCCGCGAGAACAGCTCCTAAACCCAGGCGGTCGCCAGCATGGCAAGTCCCAGGGCAGACAGTTTCAGGCCGTCGGCGCGGCCCTTGAAGTAGCGTTCGTTGAGCTGCGTGTAATCCAATTGCTCGAAGCGCTGAAATCCCGCGCGACGTAGTTCCGCCTCCAGCGTCTCGGGCGTGAAGAAGAGCCGGAAGGGCTCTCCGGCAGCGGCCACCCGCCCGGCCAGCGCGTCGAACGCGTTGCGCCCCAGCGGGCTTAACGTCTCCGGGGCGAGTGCGTAGTCGAAGCCCACGGCAGTCCCCGCGGGCAGTTGCGCAATGGTGTCGAGCGTGGCGCGAAAGGCATCGAGCGTCAGGTAGGGAACCACCCCCAGCCAGCCGAAGAACGCCGCCTGGCGAGGATCGAATCCCGCCTCCGCAAGCCCTTCGGCCAGGGTCTTGTGCTCAAAGTCCAGCGGCACAAAAACCAGTCCAGCCGGCAGAGCGATGGCGGCCTCGTCGAGCAGCGCGCGCTTCCACGCCTGCGTCGCGGGAAAATCTACCTCAAAAACTCGCAGCGCGGGAAATGGATTGCGATAGGCGAACGTGTCCAGCCCGGCGCCCAGCACCACGTATTGCGTGACCCCGTGCGCGACCGCTTCCCCCAGCCGGTCCTCCACGTACCGGCTGCGCGCGGCCATGAAAGCGCGAAAATCGCGCGCCACTTTGTGCATGGCGCGTTCCATGTCGCGGTCGTGTCCGGAGCCCAGCAGCGGCACCGCGATGGGATCGTCCAGAACGGGGGGCCGGTCCATCACCTGGTGCGCGGCGCGGCGGATCGCCACGCGAAGTGCGGTCTTGCTGGCGCGGCCCGTCTCCATGAATTCCAGTGTAGAAGAGTGCCCGCGGCGGCGCGCCCGCGTACCATGTTTCCCATGACCTGGAATTCCATGACCTGGGTTGGATGGGCGCTGCTCTCCGCCGTCTTTGCCGCCGCCACGGCCCTGCTGGCCAAGGTGGGCGTGGCCCACGTGGATTCGAACCTCGCCACAGCCATCCGCACCAGCGTGGTGGTGGTCTTTGCCTGGGCTGTTGCGCTGGCCCTGGGCAGGCACGGCGAGATTCGCGCGCTCGACCGCCGCACCGTGCTGTTTCTCGCCCTCTCCGGCATCGCCACCGGCCTGTCGTGGCTGTGCTACTTCCGCGCTCTCCAGCTGGGTCCGGCCTCGCGCGTCGCGCCACTCGACAAGCTCAGCGTCCCGCTGGTGATGGTCTTCGCCTGGCTGCTGCTGGGCGAAAAGCTTACCGCGCCGGTCCTCTTCGGCGGCCTGCTCATCACCGCCGGCGCCGTGGTGATGGTGCTGGGCTGAGCGGCGGCACGGTCCCCTCCCGCCGCTTGCCTATACTGAACCAGGAAACCGCAACTTCACAGCTTGCATCGAGGCTTATCTGACCGCTCCAGCCCAATCCGAATCCCGCCCCGCCCCTCCTCGCCGCATCGTCCTCACCGGCTTCATGGGCTCGGGCAAAAGCACCGTCGGCCCGCTTGTAGCCCAAAGGCTGGGCTGGCGCTTTGTGGACGTGGACGACGTGATCGAGGCCGAGGCAGGCATCCCCATCGCCGAAATCTTCGCCCGCCACGGCGAAGCCGCCTTCCGTGACCGCGAGCATGCGACCATCGCGCGGCTGGCCTCGACGGACTCGCTCGTGCTGGCCTTGGGCGGCGGCGCCATCGAGCGGCCCGCGACCCGCGAGCTGCTGCTCACCGCGCCCGGCACGCTACTCGTCCATCTCGAAGTGGAGCTGGCCACCACCCTGGCCCGCTGCCGCGGCACCGAGCACACCCGCCCCGTCCTGGCCGACCAGGCCAACCTTGCCGCCCGCTACCAGCGCCGCCTGCCGCTCTACCGCACCGCCCACGTCTCCATCCCCGTCGACGCGCTCACCCCGGAGCAGGTGGCGGACGCGATTCTGCAGGCGGCGAGCCTGGCCTGATCCACGGAGCTGTTCGCCTTTCCTGCGGATTGATTTCTCGTGCAAAACGTGTTACACGTATTACACGTGACTCGGAGGTGCCTGGACCATGGCCGCTCTCGACGACAAGCAGAACATCACCCTGCGCCTGAGCCGGCAAACGCTGCAGAAGGCGCGCGTGCTGGCCGCCCAGCGCTCCACGTCGATCAGCGGCCTGCTGACCAGCCAGATTGAGCAGCTTGCCGACGCGGAAGACGATTACGAACGCGCCATGAGGAGAGCCGTGGCCCGCATGGAAAAAGGATTCCATCTGGGCGGAACGCACACGATGGACCGGGACGCGCTCCATGAGCGATAAGGTCTTCATCGATACCAATGTTCTGGTCTATGCCCATGACATGGACGCGGGACGCAAGCAGCGGACGGCGCAAGGCATTCTGGAGGGTCTCTGGCCCGAGCGATCCGGCGTCTTGAGCATGCAGGTGTTGCAGGAATTCTATGTGACCGTCACGCGGAAACTGGGCTCGCCTCTGTCGAAGGACGAGGCTCGAGCGATTGTCGAAGACTTTGCCCGCTGGTGCGTGGCAACAACCCCGGAGCAGATCAGAGAGGCCTTTCAAATTGAAGACAAGGCCGGGATCAACTTCTGGGATGCGCTGATTGTTGCCGCGGCGCTGCACAGCGGCGCGGCGCGGATTCTCTCGGAGGACCTGAACCCCGGCCAGATGGTCGCCGGAATTCGAATCGAGAATCCCTTCCGGGTTCAGTAGCCCCTCTCAGCAAGACAAGCTCAGCAAGACAAGAATTGAGCCGTTGCGGAGCGATTCCACGCGACTCATTTCATCGCGGAACTCCCCGCTTGCTATCATCAGAAAAGGCGCAGCGCTTCCAGAGCGTTGCCGCCGAGGTCTTCAACCGTCCAAATGACTCCCGCCTCCCAGGCCGCTACCCCGGCAGAGCTTGCCGCGCCCGCCCCGCATCACGCCCACGGGCACATTCACGCGCCGCGACCGGGAACCACAGCCACGCTGATTCACGACTTCCGCGAGCTGTTCAAAGTGCGCGTCACCGGCATGGTGCTCATCACCGGGTGGGCCGGCTTTTACCTGGGTTCCATGCAGTCGGGCATCTCCAGCGTGCAGCGCGGACTGCTGGACACGCTGGTCGGCATCGGACTGGTCTCGGCCGGAGCCGGCGCGCTGAACCAGGCCCTGGAGCGCACCACCGACGCGCTCATGCCGCGCACCGCCGACCGCCCCCTGCCCACCGGACGCATCTCGCTCGCGCAGGGCATCCTGCTCGGCATTGGCGCGCTGGCCCTGGGCGCCTGGTGGCTGCTGCTGCACACCAACCTGCTCACCGTGGCCCTGGTGCTGTTGACCGCATTCACCTATGTCGCCGTCTACACGCCGCTCAAGCGCGTCACCACCCTGGCCACTTTTATCGGGGCCTTTCCCGGCGCCATGGGTCCCCTGCTGGGCTGGACCGCCGCCCGCGGACGCATCGAGTGGCCGGCCGTGGCCCTGTTCGCCATTCTTTTCGTGTGGCAGTTTCCTCACTTCATGGCCATCGCATGGATGTATCGGGAAGACTACGCCCGCGCCGGCATCCGCATGTTGCCGGTTGTTCAGCCGGACGGCTGGTCCACCGTAGTCGAGGCGCTTTTTTACGCCGTAGTGATGATTCCCGTCAGCCTGGCTCCCTGGCGGCTGGGCATGGCCGGCCCCGCGTATGCCGTGGTCGCCGCCGGGCTGGGGCTCTTTTACCTCTCTTACACCATCCGCTTCACGCTTATCCTGCGCGACATCCCGCCGGCGGAGAGCCGCATGGTGGCGCGCGATCTGCTCAAGGTGAGCGTGATCTATCTGCCCCTGCTGCTCACCACGCTGATGCTCGGCGCCATCGCCAAGCACTGAGGAGCCATGACCCACGCCGCCCCTCCATCGACCACCCGCGCCGCCATCGCCGCCATTCTGGCGATAAGTGCGGCGGCCACGCTGTTTCTCTTCTGGCTCATCTACATCCATCCCGCCGCGGCCGCCAGCACCCGCTTTGCGTTTTTGCCCGCGCTCAATGCCCTGCTCAACGGCCTCAGCGCCACGGCGCTTTTAATCGGCTACACCTTCATCCGCGCGCGCCGCGTCCAGGCCCATCGCGCCGCCATGATGACTGCCTTCGCCTTCTCCACCATCTTTCTGGTCAGCTACATCCTTCACCACTATTTGCACGGCGACGTTTTCTATCCCCACCACGCCCCCTGGCGGTCCGTGTATCTGCCGCTGCTGGCCAGTCACATCATCCTGGCCGTGGTGGCGCTGCCCCTGGTGTTGGTCACCTTCTTCTTTTCGCTCTCGGGCCGCATTCCCCAGCACCGCAAAGTGGCCCGCTGGACCTTTCCTCTGTGGCTCTACGTCTCGGTCACCGGCGTCCTCACCTACGTGATGCTGCGCCTGGCGCAAGGATAGGAACCTTTGGGTGCCCCACCTTCGGCGCGTCTTTGTCTTTGCGCCTAAGGTGGGAAACCTCGAACCTCAACCAGCGCATATATTCGAGGAACGATCATGCCCGCCAGCAGCCCCAACCCGAATCCTCGCCCGCCCGGTGACGGCACCCGGCAACTGCTGCAATGGGGGTCATCGATGATGGGCGCGGGCCTGCTGGCAGCCCTGCTGCTGCAAACCCTGCTGGGCGGCTTTACGCGCACCGGCGCCACCACCAACACCGGCTGGTTCGCGCTCATCGTGGCCCTGATGTGCATCCCCTTCGGCGGCCTGCTGCTCACCCTGGGCGTGGCCAAGTGGCTGCGCAACCGCGCTCTCGCCCGCAGCGCCCTCGCCCGCCGCGGCTGATCGTTTGATCCTTGCGCCGGATTCTCTGCCGTGGAGGAAAGTCTTGAAAAACATCCATCGCCCTGCTCTCGTCCCGGCGCTTCTTGTTCTGGCGCTGACGGCCGCATTCACTCTGCCCGTGCGCGCGCAAACAGCCCCTCCTGCCGCCGGCGCGGCGCCGCTGGTGTTGACGGGCGCCATTCCCCTGCCCCACGTGAAAGGGCGCATCGATCATTTCGCTCTCGATTCCACGCACAATCGCCTCATGCTTTCCGCGCTGGGAAATAATTCGGAAGAAGTAATTTCCATCGGCGCGCAGGAAGTGGTGCACAGCATCTCCGGCGTGCCGGTTCCGCAGGGCGTGGTCTATGCGCCGCAGACCAACAAGCTGTTTGTCGCAAGCGACGAGGGCAAGCTCTACATCTACGATGGCAGCAGCTTTGCCCTGATCGCATCCATCGACTTCGGCGACGACGTGGACAACCTCCGCTACGACGCGGCGCAACAGCGGGTCTACGTCGGCTACGGCGATGCAGCGACCGGCGCCATCGGGATGGTCGATGCGGCCACCAACAAACGGCTTGACGACGTGTGCAAACTGGGAGCGCATCCAGAATCGTTTCAGTTGGAAGAGGCGGGCCCCAACCTCTACGTGAATCTTCCCGACCTGAAGCAGATCGCCGTCGTCAATCGCACCACGCACGCCGTCACCCGCTGGCCGGTGGCCTTCGAGAGCAACTTCCCCATGGCCCTGGATGAAGCCGATCATCGGCTGTTTGTCGCCACGCGGGAGCCGGCGCGCCTGGCCGTGTTCGACACCCGCTCGGGCCGCATGGTCGCGGCGCTGGCGACCGTGCAGGACGCCGACGATCTGTACTACGACGCCGCCCGCAAGCGCCTCTATGTCCCCGGCGGCGAAGGCTACATCAGCGTGTACCAGCAGGACGATGCCGACCACTACCGGCCTCTCGCCAAGGTCCCGTCGTCGCTGGGCGCACGCACCGCCGGCTACTTTGGAAAAGGCCGGAAAGGCTTCGATCGCTTCTATCTCGCCGTTCCCGCGCGCGCCGACCATGGCGCCGAAGTCTGGATCTACACGGTGCAGGACTAGGGCCTGCGCGGCGAAGCGCAAAAATCAGCCGCGCCCCGCCCGCCGTCTGCTATTCTTTCCCCTTACTGGAGAGCACGAACATGGCCAAGAGCGTCAACAAAGTCTTCCTGTTAGGAAATGTGGGCAAGGACCCCGAAATCCGCTCCACCGGCGGCGGAACCACGGTAGCCAACTTCACCCTGGCCACCACCGACCGCCAAAAGGACGCGCAGGGTAACTGGCAGGACCGCACCGAGTGGCACAACCTGGTCGCCTTCACCCGCCTCGCCGAGATTGTCCGCGACTACGTGAAGAAAGGCTCCAAACTTTTCATCGAGGGCAAGATTCAGACTCGCAGCTGGGACGACAAGGAAACCGGCGCCAAGCGCTACCGCACCGAGATCATCGTCAACGACCTCTCGCTGCTCTCCGGCCGCGAAGAGGGCGCAAGCGGCTCCAGCCGGCCGGCAAGTTCCTCCAGCTCGACGGCCAGCTTCGACCAGCGCCCGCCCGCCGGCCAGGACGAGTACGCACAGCAAGCCGAAATCTCCGACGACGACATTCCGTTCTAATCACAGCCTCAGGCGTTCCCTGCAGAGCCCCTCTGCAAGGAGGGGTTTTGCGTTTGAAAGCAGCCGCCGGACTGGAAAACTGGTTCCGCAGCCTCTGGCGGGCGTGCGCGCCGCGCGGCGCAGAGCCGCTCCGGCTCAGCCCGGCGACAGGCGGGAGCCATGCGGGCCGCGTCTCCCTGCCCTGCCCCGCCCAGCCGCCTCAAATTCACACAACGTTTGCAATCTCTTTGCCTGCGTGCGGTAGTCTGTGAATGATTCCGCGCGGCCTCCGCAACTGAAGTGCAACGGCCGCCGGGCGAGGGCTGACCGGTTGAGCCAAACCGTATTTGTACTGGAAGACGACACCGATATTTCGCGGCTGGTGCAGCATCACCTGGAAGCAGCGGGTTTTGCCGCCCGCCTGTTTCAGACCCCCACCAACCTGATTCCCGACGCCGAGCGCCAGCCGCCGGCCCTGTTCCTGCTGGACATCATGGTGCCCGGCGGAGACGGGCTGGACGTGTGCCGCCGTCTGCGGTCGAACCCGGCGCTTTCCACCGTGCCGATCATCTTCCTGACCGCGCGCGCGGCTGAAAACGACCGCGTGCTGGGCCTGGAGCTGGGCGCCGACGACTACATCACCAAGCCCTTCGCCACCCGCGAGCTGGTGGCCCGCGTCAAGGCCGTGCTGCGCCGCTTCGAGCGGCCCACCACCCCCTCGGTCATCCGCTTTGAAGAGGTGATCATCGACGCCAACGCCATGCAGTTGACGGTGCGCGGCACGCTCACCACCACCACCGCCACCGAGTTTCGCCTGCTCGATTATCTGGCCCGCCATCCCGGCCGCGTCTTCAACCGCGACCACCTGCTGGACGCCGTCTGGGGCGATGCGCGCTTTGTCACCCCGCGCTCGGTCGACGTGTATGTGCGCCGCATCCGTGAGAAAATTGAGGTCGATCCGGAAAACCCCCGCTATCTGAAAACCGTGCGCGGCGCCGGCTACCGTTTCGAGATGCCCAAAGGCGAGTAGCGTGAACAGGCCCTGAATTGACCCGCAAAGTCTTCACCAAACTGCTGGGGATGTTTGTCCTCCTGCTGATCTTCCAGACCGTGGCGATGGAGCTGATCCTTCGCCACTTTCTGGCCCGCTCGGCGGCTGATACGCTGCATCAGCTGTTTCGCGAGTCGTTGTGGTCCGGGCTGATCGCGCTGGCGGCGGCGCTGCCTCTGGCGGCCTGGGCTGCCCTGGGCATCACAGCCCGCCTGCAGCGCGTGATGGACTTTGCGCGCCGCATTGCCCAGGGCGACCTGGACGCCCGCCTTGAACTGAAGGGTGGCGACGAACTCTCGGCCATGGAAGCCGCCCTCAACCAGACCGCCGAACGGCTGGGCCAGAACTTTGCCGAAATCGAAAGCCGCCGCCACGAACTGGCCACCATGCTTGATTCCATGCAGGAGGCGGTCATCGCCATCACCCCGGAAGGGCAGGTCCGCTGGGCCAACGCCGTCATGCAGCGCATCGCCGGCACCGCGATTCGCGCCGGCCGCCCACTGGTCCACTCCATACGCGACCCCGAGCTGCTGGCCTGCGTGCGCGGCGCGCTGGAGTCCGGCGAGGTCCGTTCGGGCCGCTCCAGTTCGCTGGCGCCGGGGCGCGTCTTTGAGATTCATGCGGCTCCCCTGCCCTCCGGCGGCGCGCTGGCCGTGCTCCACGACGTAACCCGCATCGAGGCCGCCGAAAAGTCCCGCCGCGACTTCATTGCCAACGTCAGCCACGAGCTGCGCACTCCGCTCACCTCCATCCAGGGCTATGTCGAGACCTTGCTTGAAGACCCAAAGCCGAATCCCGCCACCACCCAGGAATTTCTCGGAGTCATCCAGAAGAACGCCAGCCGCATGAACCGGCTGACCGAGGACTTGCTCGCCCTGGCCGGGGTGGAAAGCCCCGATTACAGGCTCGCCGCCCAGCCCATGCGCGCCAGCGCCCTGGTCCAGGACGCCATCGAATCGCTGGGCGGCATCGTCGTCGACTCCGGCATCGAGCTGGAGCCGGCAGGCGCGCCCGACACGCTCGTCATGGCTGATCCCGACGCCATGAACCAGGTCTTCGGCAACCTGATTGAGAACGCGCTCAAATACGGCAAGGCGGGCAAGAGAATTCTTGTCGGAGCCCATTTGCTGGAGAGCGAGGTCGAATTCTTCGTGCGGGACTTCGGCCCCGGCATCGCCTCCGAACACCTGGAGCGCATCTTCGAGCGCTTCTATCGCGTCGACAAGGCCCGCTCGCGCGAGTCCGGCGGCACCGGCCTCGGCCTGGCCATCGTCAAGCACATCGTCCTGGCCCACGGCGGCCGCGTCTGGGTGGAAAGCGAGCTCGGCGCCGGCGCCACGTTCCACTTCACGCTGCCACTCGCGCCGCGCAGGCAAGTGGCAAGCGAGCCAACCGCGGCTCTCCCCGCGAAGGCCGCGAGCCAGGGCTAAGAAACCCGAAAACTCGCCCGCGATTCAAATTCCCGTAACATTGCGCGTAGACAATCAAACACGGCAGTGATCCTGCATGGGAGATTTCAGTGAAAAAGACTTTGATTGCGGTTGGATTGTTGGTGTTTGCCCTGAGCACCGCCCAGGCACAGAAGTTGACTGCGGCGGGCGCGACGTTCCCTTACCCGATCTACTCCAAGTGGTTCAGCGAGTACAGCGCGGCGCACCCCGGCGTCGAGATCAACTATCAATCCATCGGTTCCGGCGGCGGAATTCGCCAAGTGACCTCCGGCCTGGTGGACTTCGGCGCCTCTGACATGCCGATGACCGACGAGATGCTGGCCGCTTCCAAGGTCAAGCTCATTCACTTTCCCACCGTGCTGGGCGCCGTAGTTCCCGTCTTCAATGTTCCCGGCATCAGCAACCTCAATTTCAGCGGCGACGTGCTGGCCGATATTTACATGGGCAGGATCAACAACTGGAACGATGCCCGCATCGCCAAGGACAACCCCGGCGTCAAACTGCCCGACCAGAAAATCATCGTCGTGCATCGCTCCGACGGCTCCGGCACCAGCTTCATCTTCACCGACTACCTGAGCAAGGTCAGCAAGGACTGGGCCGACGGACCCGGCAAGGGCACCTCGCCCAGCTGGCCGGTGGGCGTCGGCGGCAAGGGCAACGAAGGCGTCGCCGGCCTGGTGCGTCAGCTGCCCGGAGCCATCGGCTACGTCGAACTGATCTACGCGCTGCAGAACCACATGAGTTTCGGCGCCGTCAAGAACGCCGATGGCAACTGGATCACGGCCTCCATCGCCGGCGTCACCGACGCTGCCGCCAGCATCAAGCAGATGCCCGCCGACTTCCGCGTGTCCATCACCAACGCGCCGGGAGCCAATGCCTATCCCATCTCCAGCTTCACCTATCTGCTGATTCCGGTGAACGGCACGAACCAGGCCAACCGCGCGGTGCTCAAGGACCTGCTCAGCTGGATGGTCAAGTCCGGCGAGAGTGAGGCAGCGGCGCTTTCCTATGCCCCGCTGCCGCAGAACGTAGTGGACAAGGAACTCAAGGCCATCTACGCGTTGAAGTAGAAACAAAGCGTCAAGCGAGCGGGTCCGGCAGCCCTGCCGGACCCGCTTCGCGCGCCAGCCTCCGCGCATTTTCCGGGATTCCCTTGAGAGTAGAATTCCAGCCGGGGATTCTTTCCACTCAAGGATGTTCTCAATGCGAGTTTTTGCTTCTCTGCGCCTCGGCCTGGTTCTGCTTTTATTTCTGCCTGCGATGTGGGTCCGCGCGCAGTCTGCATCCCCCGCCTACGACGCAGTCGATCCGATCATCGGCACCGACGGCGGCGGCAATACCTTTCCCGGCGCGTCACTGCCCTTCGGCATGGTGCAGTGGAGCCCCGACACCAACACCGACGCCTGGTACATCCACGGCGAGAAGCAACTCTACGGCTTCAGCCTGACGCACATCAGCGGCGCGGGCTGCCCGCTCTACGGCGACTTTGCCGTGCTGCCCACTGCTGGCACATTGGCCTCGAGCCCCGGCGCGAACTTCGCTCCCTATGCGGCAGCCTTCGATCACTCCGCTGAAGCCGCGCATCCCGGCTACTACGCTGTCACCTTGTCAAATGGGGTGCGCGTTGAAATCACTGTTACCGATCGCGCCGGCATCGCGCGTTTCATCTTTCCCGAGGGCGTAGCCGCGCGCCTGCTCGTCAACGCCGGCAGCAGCGCCAACACGCAGCTACGACAGGAAAGCAAACCGCGCGGCAGCGAATCCTATGCCAACCGCATCGAACTCCGCAACGCCGACTCCTTCGCCGGCTCCGTCACCGCGGGCGGCTTCTGCGGCTCCGACTCGCACTACAAACTCTATGTCGCCGGCCGCTTCAGCAAGCCCTACGCGCACGCGGCTCTCTGGCAGGACGATGCCGTCCTCAGCTCCGGCACGTCGGCCCTGGGCAAGCACACCGGTGCCTGGCTCGACTTCGGCAGCGCACGCGAAGTCGTGCTCAAGGTCGGCATCTCCTTTGTCAGCCAGGCCGGCGCGCTCGACAATCTCCAAAAAGAGATCCCCGCCTGGGATTTCGACCGCGTGCACGCCCAGGCGCGCGCCGCATGGACCGGCCTGCTTGACCGCGTCGCCGTCGAAGGCGGCACCGAAGACCAGCGCACGATTTTCTACACCGGCCTCTATCATTCCTTCCTCTCGCCCAACCTCTTCAGCGATGAAGACGGCAGTTACATCGGCTTTGACAACAAGGTGCATTCCCTTGCGCAAACCACGCAGAAGGCGCAGTACGCCAACTTCTCCGACTGGGACATCTATCGCAACACCGTGCAGCTGCAGGCGCTCTTCGAGCCCGAGCGCGAAGGCGACATGATGCAGTCGCTGGTCAACGATGCCGTGCAGAGCGGATGGTATCCGCGCTGGCCCGCCGCCAACGACGTCACCTACGTGATGGGCGGCGATTCGCCCGTGATTCTGCTCGCCTCTTCCTACGCCTTCGGCGCGCACAACTTCGACGTCGAGACCGCGCTCAAATACATGGTGAAGGCCGGCACCGAACCCGGAGTGGGGCCGCATCACGACTCCGAGCGTCCCTTCCTCGCCGAGTACCTCAAGCTCGGCTACGCGCCCATCGACAAGGACTCCATCGCCGCCTCGCGCACCCTCGAATACGCCAGCGACGATTTCGCCATCGCGCAGTTCGCCCTCAACCTCGGCCACGCCGCCGAGTACAAGGCTTTCGTCAAGCAATCGGAGAACTGGCGGAACCTCTTCGACCCCACGACCCGCTGGATTCGCCCCCGCAACAGCGACGGAACCTGGCTGGCGGGCTTCGACCCCGAGCGCTCCCTGCCCAAGCGCCCCGACGCGCCCGTCTCCACCGATCAGCTGGGCTTTGAGGAGGGCAACACCTACCAGTACAGCTTCATGATTCCCTTCGACTATCCCACCCTGTTCGCCGCCATGGGGGGCGACGCACAGGTCGAGCCGCGCCTCGACAAATTTTTCTCCAAGCTCATCTGCTGGGGAGAGCCCTGCTTCAACATGGCCAATGAGCCTGACTTCGTCACGCCCTACGCGTACGTCTTCGCCGGTGAGCCGTGGAAGACGCAGGACGTCGTGACCCGCATCGAGCAGCAGACCTTCAAGGCCGCGCCCGACGGCATTCCCGGCAACGACGATCTGGGCGCAACCTCGGGCGTCTATGTGTGGAATGCGCTCGGCTTCTATCCGGCCGTGCCCGGCGTGGGCGGTGTCGCGCTGGGCACGCCCATGTTCAACAAGGCGACGCTGCATCTGGCCGGCGGCCGCACCCTCCTCATCACCCGCGAAGGCAGCGGCATCTACGTGCAGAGTGTTTCGCTCGACGGCGCGCCCTACCCAGATTCATGGCTGCCCGTCCACAGCATCCACCCCGGCGTCACCGAGCTTCACTTCACCATGGGTCCGCAGCCCAACACGCAGCGCGGCAGCTCCATCGCAGACCGCCCGCCCTCGTTCCGCTGACAGGGCTGCGACCTCGAACATCGCAACAAAAGTGTGATCCTGAGCGAGCGCGGCGCGTTGAAGAACCTGCGTCACGGGGCGCAGGTCTCACCCTGCAGCTCCCGGCGCACGCACGCAACGCGTGGGGCGGCGCTCTATCCCTGCCCCTGTTCCCCGATCAGCCGGTCCACCAGCGGCGCAAGCCGCTCCCCCGTCCGCGGCAGCACAAATTCCTTCGCCGCTGCATCCCAGTCCAGCTTGAAGCTGGTCGACAGCGCCGAAATCCAAATCTGCCGCACCGGCGCGTTCGGCGTGATCACGAACTTGGCCGCCGGCGCCTCGAACAGAACATTCAACACGCCATTCTGCTCTTCCACCTCGAAGCCGGCTTCGTGCTCTTCCTCGCGGACAATCAGGTGCCGCTTCAATGCGTCCAGGGCGCTCTCGGCGGCGCGGCGAAACTCCAGTTCGTCCATCATGGCCCCAGTGTACCAAGCTGGCCTGACAAGCCGCCCACACACGCGG
This sequence comes from uncultured Acidobacteriaceae bacterium, assembly GCA_963716385.1. GTDB lineage: Bacteria > Acidobacteriota > Terriglobia > Terriglobales > Acidobacteriaceae > Telmatobacter. Next base: position 1,858,048 of record OY970305.1, on the reverse strand, counting down.
CGCTGGCTCTCCATCAATGCGCCCACCCCGGCGCAAGCCCCTCGGCGCCGCCTGAAATCCCTTGAGCGGCGCCCGGCCACTGACTCGAAACAGGGCATTCCTCCATGAAAAAGTTAATGTTCGTTCCCCTGCCGCCGATAGTACGGGCAGAGGAAGACCATCATCGGAGAGTGAGCCATCATGGAAATCGGCCCCATCACCGGCGTTCGCGCAGTCTCCCTCCTCAGCGTGCACAGAGTCGAGAGCACCCAGCCCCCGGTCTTCGAGATTGATCCCTCGGCACGCGCCGCCGACGAGACCTACTCCACCAGCAGCCAAACCCCCGACCGCGGATTGGCGGACGAGGAATCCAACCTCGACGAAGACGAGGATACCGAATCCGAAGCCTCCGTGCTTCCCGTCCGGACCGGCACGAGAATCAACTTCTTCGCCTGAAAACGCCCGCAATCCACGCCTCCACATAAAGCGGTCGAAGGATGCCGCCATGCTATTTTCTTGTGAGAGGTCCCATGCCCACTCTTCAGGAACAATTCGGCCAGATCGACATCTACCTTTTCGACCAGCTTCTCAAGGGCCGCATCGCGCCCGGAATGCGCGTCCTGGACGCCGGGTGCGGTTCCGGCCGAAATCTCGTCTACCTTCTGCGCGAGGGGTATGACGTGTATGCCGCCGACGCCGACCCCGCGGAGGTGGCCTACGTGCGCAGCCTGGCGCGCACGCTGGCCCCCTCGCTTCCCGAGTCGAATTTTCGAGTTGAGCCGGTCGAGCAGATGACGTTCGACGAGGCCTGCGCCGATGCCGTCGTCTGCAACACCGTCCTCCACTTCGCGCGGGACGATGCGCACTTTGAGTCCATGCTGCACGGATTGTGGAGGGTTCTGAAGCTAGGCGGACTGCTCTTCTGCCGCCTCGGATCCACGATCGGCATGGAGACCCGCGTGGAGCGCGTTCAGGGACGCCGCTTCAAGTCGCCGGATGGTTCGGAGCGCTATCTGGTGGACGAGGCGCTGCTCCTCTCGCACACCGCACGGTTGGGCGGCGAACTGGCCGATCCGATCAAGACCACGGTCGTCCAGAATCTGCGCGCCATGACCACATGGGTGGTCCGCAAGAGCGCCGCGTCAAACTCCTGACCGTCAGGTTCTGACGCAGATGTCGATTGCCTGCGCCGCATTCCTGCGCATCCAGCGCCGGAGCCGGCCAGCCGCAACACCTGCTCAAGATGCCGATTACGCCCTATAATTCACATCAACTTCATGCGCGAAGTGATTCAATGTAATTAAGTTAAGCTAGATGACGAATTTTCCGCGCGACTCTCTTGCCAGATGCGGCAGTTTCCTGTATTTTACTAACTGGTTAGTTAAATATGACCGCCCACGCCCTCCACCACGCCGCCTCCGACCGCTCCACCGAGACCCGCGCCCGCATCCTCGACGCCGCGCTCTCCGAGTTCAGCGCTCACGGGCTGGCCGGCGCACGCACCGACCGGATTGCCGCCGGCGCCGGCGTCAACAAGGCTCTGCTCTACTACTACTTCGGCAGCAAGGAGAACCTCTACACCGCCGCGCTGGAGATGATCGCCGCAAAGACTCGCGACCGCTCCATGGCCGTGTTTCTGCGCGAGGCCACGGCGGGCGAGCGGGTGCTGCGGACCGCCCTCGACCACTTTGACCGTATTCTGGCGCAGCAGGAGTTTCAGAGCCTGATGCAGCAGGAGATGATGCGCCTCCACAAGGGCGAATCCGGCGCGCTGCCGCTGCTGGCCAAGCGGGTCTTCGGGCCTCTGCAGGAGATGTTTCAGACCCTGGTCCGCGAGGGCATTGCCTCCGGCGAGCTGATTCAGGTCGATTGGCTGCAGATTCCCCTGGCGGCGCTGGGCGCCAACGTCTTTTATTTTCTCAGCGCCCCGGTGTGGCGGATGGTGATTCCCTTCGAGCCCTTTGCCCCTGAGGTTCTGGCGGCGCGGCGAAAGGGTTTAGTGGAGTTTCTGGGCCAGGCGATTTTTATTGACCGCGAGCGCGGCGCCGAGCTGGCCGCCTGCGTGCTCGCCGACACGCCCATGCCCCAGGTCAACGCGGACCGGCTCATGTTTGGGAGGAACGATGAACGCAAGAAATAGGGTTTTCATGATCCTGGGCCTGCTCACGGTGGGCTCGCTCATCTGGTACCTGCTCACGGCCCGTCCTCCCAGCGACCTCAAGCTGATCGGCACCGTGGACGCCAACGAGGTGCTGGTGAGCGCCAGGATCCCGGGCCGCATCCAGACGCTGGCCGTCGAAGAGGGCCAGGAAGTGAAAGCCGGCCAGCTCGTCGCGGTCATCGAGAGCGCCGATCTGGCAGCCGCGCGCCAGGCCGCCGAGGCCACCGTTTCGAGCAATAAATCGAAACTGGGCGAGACGGTCGAAACCGCGCGCCAGAATCGCGGCGAAGTCAGCAGCGCCACCGTCAACGCCGAAGCTCAAGTGCGGGTTGCGCAGGCCTCGCTCGCCCAGGCCAAGGCGCAGCTTGCCCACCAGCAGGCTGACACCACCCGCACCGTGGCGCTGGCCATGCAGGGCGTCATGAGCGAGCAGGCCAAGGACGAGGGCATTGCCAGCCTTCAGGCCGCCCATGCGGCCGTCTCCGCGGCCGAGGACAGCGTCGCGGCGGCCCAGGCCAGCCTGCGCCAGGCCCGCGCCCATGAACTGCTCGCGGCCGCATCGGCGCGCACCGTGGACTCCACCCGCAGCCAGGTCCAGAACGCCAGGGCCCTTGCCGACCAGGCCCGCATTGAGCTCGGCTATGCGCAGGTCTTCGCGCCCGTCACCGGCAGGGTCAACGTGCTGGCCGCGCGTCAGGGCGAAGTCCTGCCCGCCGGGGGAACCATCGCCACCGTCATGGACCTGACTCAGACCTGGGTCTACGCTCCGCTGCCCGAGACCCAGGCCGACGCCGTGCAACTGGGCGACAGCCTGCGCGTCGTGATGCCCTCGGGCGCAACCGTCCAGGGCAAGGTCATCGCCAAGTCCTCGGAGGCCGACTTCGCCACCCAGCGCGACATCAACGGCGGCCGCAAGCGCGACATTGAAACCGTTCAGATCAAGCTGCTCATCCCCAACCCCGGCGAGCGCTTCGTCCCCGGCATGACCGCCGAGGTCTACATCCCCAAGAGCAAGCTGGTGAAGCCGTGAGTGCCGCCGCTCAACCCGGCCCGGTCTTCAACGGCAGAGGCAACGGCAACGCGCCCGCCGCCATGGCCGTTGAAAACATCGTCAAGCGCTACGGCGACTTCGAGGCGGTCAAAGGCGTCAGCTTCTCCGTGGCCGAAGGCGAAATCTTCGGTCTGCTCGGCCCCAACGGCGCCGGAAAAAGCACCCTCATCCGCATGATGACCACGCTCATCCCCGTCACCAGCGGCAAGGCCATGGTCGGCGGCCACGACGTGACCAAGGACTCCGACGAAGTGCGCCGCATGATCGGCGTCATTCCCCAGGCCCTCACCAGCGACCAGGACCTCACCGTCGAAGAAAACCTCAGCATCTACGCGAAGCTCTACAGCGTGCCCCGCGCCCAGCGCGAAAAAAATATCGACGAAGTGCTCGAAGCCGTGGACCTGACCAAGTGGCGCGGCGCGCAGACCAAGACGCTTTCCGGCGGAATGCGCCGCCGCCTGGAAATCGCCCGCGGCCTGGTCCACGATCCGAGCATCTTTTTCCTCGACGAGCCCACCACCGGCCTCGACCCGGTCTCGCGCATCGCCGTCTGGGAGATGCTCAACAGCCTCAAAAAATCCCGCAACCTCACCATCCTGCTCACCACCCATTACATGGAGGAAGCCGACCGTCTTTGCGACCGCATCGCCATCGTCGATCACGGCAAGCTGGTGGCCATCGGATCGCCCGTCGAGCTCAAGCGGAGCGTCCCCGGCTCCAACGTGATCGAGGTCCAGTTCGACCGCGAGGACCCCGCGTGGCAGGCACGCCTTGAAGAGCTTCCCGGCGTCACCGAAGTCCAGTCGCAGTCGGCCGGCGTCTACCGCGTGCTCACCTCCAACGGCTCCCAGACCACCACCCAGCTGGTGGAGATGGCGTCCCGTCTGGGCGAGCCGCTCAACTCCCTCAGCGTCCAGAACACCACGCTGGACGATGTCTTCGTCCACTACACCGGCCGCCAGCTTCGCGATGAGCAGGTCAAGCCCGTCACCTTCATCATGCCGCCGCGCCCCGGAGCCCAGCCATGAACCGAATGCTCGCCATCATCGAGCGCGAGATGCGCAAATTCTTCCGCTCGCCGGTCCTCATGATCATGTCCATGATGCTGCCCCTGGTGCAGCTGGTCATCCTGGGCAATGCCTTCGGCGGCAAGGTGCGCGGCGCGCGCGTCGCCGTCGTCGACTACGACCACGGTCCGCAGGCGGTCAAGGTGCGCGAGGCCTTCGACGCCGTCGCCGCCAACATCGCCACCTTCACCACCGTCGACTACGCCGACCAGCAGCTGGCCCGCGAAGACGTGCGCACCGGCAAGGTGGACGCCGCCGTCATCATTCCCGCGCAGTACTCGCGCCGCGTCTACGCCGAGGACGCGCCCCGCATCGGCCTCGTCGTCGACAACTCCGACCAGTTCATGAGCTCCAGCATCGAGGCCGAGATGCAGTCGCTCGTCGAAGCCCTCAACCAGCCCGTCATCCAGCCTCGCATCGTCAACAAGATTGCCCTCCAGATCGTCGAGCTCTATCCCTTCGTCCAATACATGAAGTACCTGCTCGCCGGCTCCATCGCCCTGGCCATGTACATCTCGGTGATGATCGGCGGCGGCATGTTGTACATCGACGACAAGGCCCGCGGCGTCCACGAAGGCTACCTCGTCACCCCCATTACCAAGCTGGAGCTGGTCATGGGCCTCAACATCGCCGGAGCCATCAAGGCCGTGCTCGCCGGCATCTCGCTCACCGTCATCGGCTCCCTCATGGCCGGACTCAGCACCATCTTCCATCCCATGGCGCTGGTGCAGTTGTTCATGCTCATCCTGGGCACGTCCATCGCCTTCAACGGCATGATGTTCCTGATGATGGTGCGCGTCGACGATCCGCTGGTGCCGCGCGCCATATTCGGCGTCCTCAACACCCTGCTCTTCTTCCCCTCGGGCGCCATCTATCCCATCGCGGCGTTTCCCAAGTGGCTGCGCGCCATCGCCTTTGTCGACCCCTTCACCTACGCCATCCACGGCTTCAAAGCCATCCTGTTAAAGGACGGCGGCTTTGCGGCGATTCAGAACGATTTGATTTTTCTTTTCGTTTTCGGCATCGGCACATTACTCATCGCCACGCCGCTGTTCAAACGCACGCTGTAGCGCGGTCATCCTGAGCGCAGCGAAGTCGAAGAGCCTGCATTCAGGAATTTGCAGCGAGCAAAACATTTCCGGCCGGCACTTGTCACGACCCGGAATGCAAAGAGGCGGTCCATTCCTTGTGGGAGGATGGGCCGCCTCTGCGCGTGACGGAGCGCGTGGTTACAAGTGGACAGCTATAGCGGTTCTCCAATTGCCATCCATCGAAAGCACTCGTGCCGAGTGGCTTTTTACTTAAGAAAAAGCCACCTTGCACAGGACTTGCAAGGGCACGTCTATTGGAGAACCGCTCTCGTACCCTGACCGGGTGATTTTGTAACCGTACAGATGAAATTGGGTGCCCCAGGTCTCGCTTTTGAGACCTGGGAAACCACAAATCCACACGGTACTAATAGTTTTTCTTTGCGTGGACAAAGTAGCGAGCCACGGTCTGCACAAACGGAACGGCCCCCTGCGGAACCGCCACATCGCCCTTCAGAATCGACTCGAAGGTGTGCGGCGCGCCGAAGTACAGTTCGGTGTCTTCCCGGTTCTGGCTCACACTCGTGCCGTCCAGCGAGATGCCCGCGAACAGGCCCTTGTTGCGCGAGTAGCTGAGCAGTTCGGCGTTCATCTTCCAGTCCGTGGCAGCCTGCCCGGCGCGGCCCACCGGGCCTGCCGCGGCCGATGCATCTCCGCCAATCTTGAACTTGTTCTTCAACAGGTCCTGCATGCCGCGGTCGTTGACCGCAATCAGCATCAGATCCGTCGACTGGCCGCCGATCTGGAAGCCGAAAGAGCCGCCCGCCATGCGAATGAATACCGGTGCGCTCCAGCCGTGGCCGGTGCGGCAGGTCACCACGCCCTGGCCGTACTGCCCGCCCCAAATCAACGCGCCCTTCTTCATTCCCGGCACCACGGCCACGCACGTGGCCTGCTCCAGGATGTTCATGGGAATGCTGCGATCCTCGGCAGACAGAATCTGCTTCACCACGGACTGCGCCGCGTCAATGCGTTCCTGCAGATCGTCGCGCGAGGAGGCTGCGAAAGCGGTGCAACTGAGCACGAAACACAGGCAGATCGAAACAATTGCTTTCTTCATCAATGAGTCCTTTCCAGTCCGCGTCTCTGGGATCGCGGGTTGTTCGGCATACAAGACTATGGACGGCGCACAGGACACAGCGTAACCGTCAGGGGGAAGACACGCCTCTGGCGTGCCCGGCAAAACGGCATCCCGATTCAGCCTACAGCATCCCGGCCGGGCGCGGCCGCGGATAAGGCGACCGAAACCGGGATGCTGCGCACACAGCTCCGGTGCGGCACGGTATGCTCGTCGTTTGATGTTAGATGCTGAGGTTGAGGCGGGGGTAGGTTGGCACGAGGCGGGCTAGTACGAAGAGGCGCATTTCCAGGCCGGAGCCGGCAAAAGAAAAAAAGAGGAGTTCCCAGGCTTCATGCAAAACATGCTGCCTGGGAACTCCTTTCCCCAGATCTGCGTTGTTTCTGTACACGAGTCTGTGGGAAACAGGGTACTCAGCGCAAGGGTACTAAAGGAGTGTGTATTTTAGTAACCATCATTTTAAGTACCTAGGTAATAGATTCAGCCAGGGCACGGATCGGGTTCCAGGCCGCTACCGGCTTGGGCTGACGTCGCTGCCGCGCAGTGCCCGGATGGAGAGATCGATCCGGTTCTGGGCGCCGGTCTTGCGCATCAGCCGGCCCACGTGGGCCTTGACCGTTCGCTCCTCGATGCCGAGCTGGCGGGCAATCTCCCGGTTGGAGCAGGCCGCCAGAATCAGATCCAGCACCTGGCACTCCCGTGCGGTAAAGTGAGGAAAATGATGGGCTAAGCCGCCAGCCGCGGAGGCGAGCAGCCGCTCAATCAGTTTGGCCAACAGCCGCCGCGGCGCCCAGATGGACCCGGACGAAACCACTTCGACAGCCTCCCGCACCTCGCGCGAGCCCGCGGTCAGGTCCAGGTAAGCGCGGGCGCCCCCGATGATGCAGTCCATGACCAGCTCATCGTTGCCAGACGGCCCGATCACGATCAAACGCAGCCCGGGGCGTGCCCGTCGAATCTCCACCAGGGTATTCACCCGGCCGAGCGACGACCTCAGGTCGACCACCAGGCAATCCACCGCCGCGCTTGCCAGCAGTTCCTCGAGGCTTCCCATCATCGCATGCAGCGGCGCCTGTCCCGGCTCCGGCGGATGCTCAAAGATTCCGGCAAGACCCTCCATCCAGAGCGAGTCGTCAGCCACCAGGCCGACCCGGATCGAATTTGACTTGTGCATCGAGGCCCTCCAGCCCTCTCCGCGCTCATTGCGGCAGAGACACACTCAGAGCGATTCGTGCGGCAAGAACCGGCGGCCGCGCGAAAAACCCTTGGCGAGGAACCAACTCCGTGTCCGGCTTCTCTAAAGTTTTGGAAGCACAATTCCCTGTTGCTTCTGATACTTGCCTTTGCGGTCAGCGTAGCTGATCTCGCAAGGCTCGTTGGAACGGAAAAACAGGATCTGGCAAAGCCCTTCGTTGGCGTACACTTTGGCCGGCAGGGGGGTGGTGTTGGAGATTTCCAGGGTGACAAACCCCTCCCACTCCGGCTCGAATGGCGTCACATTCACAATGATTCCGCAACGCGCATAGGTTGACTTCCCAACGCAGATTGTCAACACATCTCGGGGAATACGGAAATACTCAACTGAGCGCGCCAGTGCAAATGAATTCGGCGGAATAATCACCGACGCGGCCTGGACCGAGACAAATGAACGCTCGTCGAAGGCCTTGGGGTCGATAATGGCGCTGTTTACATTGGTGAAAATCTTGAATTCGTCAGAGACCCGGAGGTCGTAGCCATAGGAAGAAAGCCCATAGGAGATGACCCCGGTGGCCACCTGCTTTTCACTGAAGGGTTCAATCATCTGGTGCTTCAGGGCCTGTTCCCGAATCCAGCGGTCACTCTGAATTGACATGCGTCTCCCGCGCCGGACGGGGGGTTTCCTGTCCGGAAAAATTGCTGGCTTTAGTCCAGACTTTGTGAATTCATCTTACGAAATGCACCTGCAAGTGACAATGGCCAAAAAGTAATCTCCTGTGCATGAATCGGAAACCGGCCGGCCCGGCGCTCCACCTACCCCCGAGGCGCACCCGCCGGGTTTGCCTGGGCGGACAAGAAAGTGCGGGCCCGTTTCTGTGGTTTTCAAAATCGGTGCAAAAGCTGTAGCATCTCTCCGGTAAGTCGTAGTACAGTCATTTCAGTTGCGCCAGCGAGGTTACCCCATTGATTAAGCAGGACATCGTCCATCACGTAATCGAGCGCACGGGCCTTCCGCGCACCAAGGCAGAAGCCGCGGTCGATACAGTGTTCGAGGGCCTCAAGCAGGCCCTGGCCGCCGGCGAGCGCATTGAACTGCGCGGTTTTGGCGTCTTCAGCGTGCGTGCCCGTAAGACCGGCATCGGCCGCAACCCCCGCACCGGCACCGAGGTCAACATCGCGCCAGGCAAAGCCGTGCGCTTCAAGCCCGGCAAAGAACTGCACAGCCTGGCCGACAGCGCCGCGCCCGCCAAGTAACGGCTGCGTTTCCCATCCTTGCGACGTTTTCTGCTCTTGCCGCAAGCCTGCGAGACCCCATGCCATTCGCTCTCGCACTCTCGCAGCAGGTGTCAGTTGGCAGGTGGCACGTGGCAGGCGGCTCACATCAGGCGCTGCGCATCCACATCCACCATCAGGTTTCTGCGCGGCACGCCGGCCGCTTCCGCATGAGCCAGCATGGCGCGCAGAGCCGCGTTCAACGCCTTGCGCGAAGCCGCCTTCAGAATCATGTGAAAGCGATAGACGCCCTTGATGCGCGCAATCGGCGCGGTGCAGGGGCCCAGCACGCGCACCCCCTCCGGCGCGGCCTTCTGAAACCACTTGCCCAGCTCCGCCGACCAGCCGGCCGCCTCCTCCAGCCTTTCCGACTGCACCAGCACGTTGGCCAGCACGCCGAAGGGCGGGTAGTGCATCCAGCGCCGGTACTTCAGCTCGCGCTCCACAAAACTCGCGTAGTCGTGAGTGCTCGCGGCCACGATCGCGTAGTGGTCGGGATAGTAGGTCTGCACCACCACGCGCCCCGGCAACTCGCCGCGCCCGGCCCGCCCCGAGACCTGCGTCATCAACTGAAACACCCGCTCGGCGGCGCGAAAATCCGGCATGGAAAGCGCGTGGTCGCAGCCCACCACCCCCACCAGCGTGACGCCGTGAATGTCGTGGCCCTTGGCGATCATCTGCGTGCCCACCAGCAGGTTGATCTCACCCGAGTGCAGCCGCGCCAGCAGCCGTTCCAGGTCGTAGCGGCCGCGCACCGTGTCGCGATCCATGCGCCCGATGCGCGCGTTGGGAAAAATCTCCGCCAGCCGCTCCTCTCCCTGCTGCGACCCCGCGCCCAGATAGTAAAGGTGCTCGCTCTCGCACTTGGGGCAGCGCGCCGGCACGGTGCGCCGGTAGCCGCAGTAGTGGCACTCCAGCCGCTGCCCCGCCCGCGCAATCTCCGCGTCCTCTGTCGCCGGCTTGTGGTGCGTCAGCGAGATGGCGCAATTCTGGCACTCCAGCTTTTCCCCGCAGGCGCGGCAGATCACGGCAAACGAGTAGCCGCGGCGATTGAGCAGAATCAGCGCCTGCTCCCCGCGCTCCAGCGCCGCCCGCGTCTCCTCCACCAGCGCGCGTGAAAAAAGCTGCTCACGATGTCCGGATTCCGGGCCCGTCTCCTTGAACTCTTGGCGCATGTCAATCAGTTCCACCGCGGGCAGCGGGCGGTTCATCACCCGGTCTTGCAACTCGATGCGCGTGTACTTGCCCTGCGCCGAGTTCTGCCAGCTCTCCAGCGATGGAGTCGCCGAGCCCAGCACCACCACCGCGCCGCCCAGCTTGGCCCGCATCACCGCCACGTCGCGCGCGTTGTAGCGGGGCGTCTCCTCCTGTTTGTAGCTCTGGTCGTGCTCCTCGTCCACCAGAATCAATCCCAGCTTCGGCACCGGCGCAAAGATCGCCGACCGCGTCCCCACCACAATCGGCGCCTCTCCGCGATGAATCCGCCGCCACTGCTCGCTGCGCTCCTCCGGCGTCAGCGCGGAGTGAAGCAGCGCCACGCGCGCCCCGAAGGCCGCGTCCAGAAGCCCCGCCATCTGCGGCGTCAGCCCAATCTCCGGCACCAGCAGAATCGAAGCCAGTCCGCGGTCCAGCGCCCGCTGCATCGCCGCCAGATAGACAGCCGTCTTGCCGGAACCCGTCACGCCGTGCAGCAAAAACGCCTGAAATCCCCCCAGCGCCGGCACCACCGCGGCCAGCGCATCGGTCTGCGGCTCGTTCAGGATCGAGCGGCTCGGCGGACGATGGCAGCCCGCCCAGCCGAAAGGCCGCCGCGCGCTCCTCAATGCGCACCAGCCCCCGCCGCACCAGCGTCTGAAGCGTCGATGAGGGCATGGCCTTGGCGCGATCCGGGCGCCGCAGTTCGGCCAGCGGCAGCTCGCCTCCGCAGGCCGCCAGCTCGGCCAGAATCGCCTGCTGCTTCTCGGTCAGCGCCGGCAGCCGCGCCTCCGGAATCAGCACCGCAAACCGCTCCATGCGCCGCGCATCGCGCTCCACGGCCAGGGTCTCGCGCGCAATCCACTTCTTGCGCAGCATCGCCGCCAGCACCGGCAGCGTGGCCGCCGTGGCCGTGCGCAGCGTGGACACCTTCACCGGCTCACCCGCCGCCAGCCGCTCCAGCACGCGATGCTCCAGGTCCTGCTCCTCGGCAGAAAGTTTGCCCTTACGCTTCTTGCCGCTTGTGGAAGATGCGGGATGACGAGATTCGGTGAAGGGTGCGGGCTTTAGCCTGTACGTCGATGGCATGGAATCACCGGGGGCTTTAGCCTCTGAGGCATGCTCGACAGGAAATTGATTGGGCGCTCCCGCTCCGGATTTTCGGACCCGCGCATTCCCCCCATCCCCGTCCAGGCTCGCGGCCAGCACGTCGCGACCCAGCCCCGTAATGCGGTAGTACACGGTGCGCCGCACCTCAGCCATCAGCGGCAGCATGCCCCGCAGCACCTCGCCCAGCGGCGCCAGATAATACTGCGCCATCCATTCCGCCAGAGCCAGCAGGTCCTCGCCCAGCAGCGGCTCCTCATCCAGAACCGCCTCGATCGAGCGCGCTTCAAAGTCCACCGGCGCCGTGGACGACAGCCCGGTCACCACGCCGATCAGTTTCTCGTTCTTAAACGGCACAATCACGCGCGCCCCGCGCCGCGGACGCAGACCCGCCCGCACCGCATACGTAAACGTGCGGTCCAGTGGCACAGGCAGCGCGACTTCGCAATAACCAAGCATGAGAGGCAAGACTCAGTGTAGGGGATGGGGCGGCGGCGCAGCGCGCGACGCCTCGCTCTCCGCGGCCCTCCCCATCCCCGGCCGCGCGCAGTACAATTCCTGCTGATGACCTCCAAAACCTCGACGACCTCCTCTTCCGCGCCCGGCGCATCGCGCAAAGCCTCCGCGCCCATCACCATGGCCATCGACATCGGCGGCTCCGGCCTCAAAGCCATGCTGCTCGACCCGGCCGGCAAGCCGGTCAGCGAGCGCCAGCGCGTCGTTACTCCCGCCGTGCCCACGCCGTCGCTGGTGCTCGACGGGCTCGAACAGTTGCGCAAGCAGTTGCCGGCCTTCGATCGCGTGTCGGTCGGCTTCCCCGGCGTGGTCAAGCACGGCACCACCTACACGGCCGTCAACCTCAACCCCGAATGGATGGGATTTCCCCTGCAGGCGGAGCTGGAGAAACGCTGGAAGAAGCCGGTGCGCGTCGGCAACGACGCCGATGTGGCCGGCTACGGCGCCATCCAGGGCCACGGCGTGGAGCTGGTGCTCACCCTCGGCACCGGCATGGGTGCGGCTCTGTTCACCAACGGCCACCTCTGCCCCGGCCTCGAACTCGGCCACCATCCCTGGCGCAAAAAAGGCATGACCTACGAGGACTACCTCGGCCGCCGCGGCCTCGACCGCTTCGGCAAGGCGCGCTGGAACGACTTCCTCGAAGCCGCCATCCGGCAGACCGAAGCCACCTTCAACTGGGACCACCTTTACCTGGGCGGCGGCAACACCAAGAAGATCCACTTCACGCCAGGCAAGAATGTCAGCATCGTCTCCAACGAAACCGGCCTGCTGGGCGGCGTAATGCTCTGGCGCGATCAGGGGTGAGAATCAGGGATCAGGGGTCAGAGATCAGAGATCAGGCGTCAGGGACCGCGGGGCAGTTTTCATTTGTACGTACAGCACGTTCCATCAATGGCCTTGCGTCAGGGCGGCTTTGCGTCAGGGCACGACTTTAGTCGTGCCGAAATTCGCTACAAAATCAAGGCGGGCTTTAGCCCCTGAGGTCCGCTTTCCAATCTCTATCAAGGCGCGCCCTGGAACACCCATTCTCGTGATGGAACATTGAGATGTGGGCCACCTGCCTAACTGCGTCTGAAGGAACCTTAGAGCCTCGCGTTCGTTTGGAGCCACTATGTAGCGAGGCACTCTCATCGAGCGGCCAACTGACTCAGGACTATTGATTCACACCTATCGTGCCGTTGTTGTTCCCGAGCGCCAGTGTTACCGCTATCGGATTCGTTAACGAGGTCAGGTCCACGCGCGACGCTTCCGCCTGCAGTTCATAAGAGCTCGCACCGGTCTGCGAGATACGAACTTCGAGAACCACCCCGCCGATCTTTCCCTCGTAAACGAACCATCCTTTCTTTGTTTGATGGAAAGCCCCAGGCGGGATCGTCACGGTATAGGTTCCCACCGTTAGCGTCATGCCTTGCGCCACCGGGTCAATGGCTGGGGCGCCAGTGCCTTGCGTGAAGAATGCCTGCAACTGGAACCCCGGAGGAGGGCCAGCTGTCGTATCCAACTTCGCTCTAAACGCGGAGAACGGGACCGAAAAGTCAATCTTGAACACGGTTCCGTAATCCACTTCCGCTCCGAAGGTGTCCCCCTCGGCCGTTCCATAGAGATTGCCCAAAGCGTCGATCATCAGACTGGCAAAGGGGCGCGCCCCATCGGTTCCGTCGAAGCTATGCAGGACGGTATGGTTGCCGGAGGGATCGATCTTGTACACCACCCCGCAACCCAAGAAGCAGTTATGCGAACCACTCTTATCAAGCGTCCCGTAGAGATTGCCTGAGGCATCCCGAACCACTCCGGCCCAGGGATTCCCCTCGTAATATACGCCGGTGAAGCTGTAGAGCACGGTCTCGATGCCGGAGGTATTGATTTTGAACACGGTCCCGCTGCCCAAGCCACCCCCGTTGGTCGTCCCGTAGAGATTGCCCGCGGCGTCCCGGACCACTCCGGCACAGGGGTTTGCCCCGTCGGCCCCGCCGGTGAAGCTATAGAGTACGGTCTCATTGCCAGAGGGGTCGATTTTGAACACGGTCCCGTAACCTTCACCACCACCGCTTGCGGTCCCATAAAGATTGCCCGCGGCGTCCCGGACCAGTCCGGCATAGGGAATTGCCCCGTCGGCCCCGCCGGTGAAGCTGTGGAGTATGGTCTCGGTGCCCGACGGACGGACCTTGAATACAGTTCCCAAGCCTGCGGAACCACCGGCGGTCGTCGTCCCATAGAGATTGCCCACGGCGTCCCGGACCAGTCCGGCATAGGGGTTTGCCCCGTCGACCCCGCCGGTGAAGCTGTGGAGTATGGTCTCGTTACCGGACGGATCGATCTTGAACACGATCCCGTACCCCGCGGAGCCACCCCCGGTAGTCCCATAGAGATTGCCCACGGCGTCCCGGACCAGTCTGGCTGCGGGATATGCCCCGTCGGCCCCGCCGCTGAAGCTGTAGAGTACGGTTTCGTTGCCAGAGGGATCGATCTTGAAAACGGTTCCGTAGCCCGCGCCACCATACGCGTCACTATAACCGTAGTCGTAGGAGCCACCATAGATCGTCGTACCGTAGAGATTACCCGACTCGTCCCTGATGAGGCTGCCGCCGGGAAATTCTCCATCCGGTCCGCTGAAGCTATGAATCGTGGTGAAGGTCTGCGCCTGGGCCTGTCGGCCCGCGCCTAAGGAAAGTAGCAAGATGGCTGCGGTTGCTGCTGCCATCCAGAATAGCCGCCGCAACCAGCCGTGGCTGGAGCTTTCCGAACCGCCGATTTGCGTTCCTCGCTCTCTTCCTGAATGCTCCCCCGCCATGTTTCTCGTTACTGCTGTAGTCATGGAATCCTCCTTTGCGGTCAGGCAAAGGCGCATTTCGCACTCCCTTGCACGTTGGGAGCCGATCGCGCCTTTGCCTCCCCCTCCCGGCTCATGTGTGTAGAGCAATGCGTTCCCGCTCGCCGCTGTGAACAAAAAAGCCGAATTACCACTGACGGCATTACGCGACCGTCCGCGGCAACTCGGCCGTCTCTAACTCGGCGCTTTGAACCTCCAATTAAGAATTAGAGACCCGTGGCTTTCCGTCCCCCGTTCACACGAGGTTTGGTGTGCCTGCCTTATGGACTCAGTTAAGTCCACAGTCAGTGACTGCCGTCACGAGGCTGGGTGACGACTCTTTGTCCTGACTATCGGTTGCGGAAGGATGCCGGCTGTACGGAGACAACACATCATGGATAGCAACCTGATGTGCTCCAGAGTTGCGGCGGTTAGGATTCGTAACAGCCAGAATGGCCCGCACTGAGCTTGCTGGCGGGTGGCCCAGGTCTGATCATTCCCAAATGATTGGGTGCCCCATGTCTCGCCTTTGAGACATGGGATGTGAATCTGTGAAACATTGAAGCGCGCCTTTCACCCCCGCGCGGGCGGCTTCAGCCCCAGTTCCCCCATCGCAATCTGCAGATCGGCCCAGGCTTCCTTCTTCTGCCGCGGGTCGCGCAGCAGGTACGCCGGGTGATAGGTGACGATCAGCCTGGTACCGCGGAAGGAATGCACGCGCCCGCGCAGCCCGGCCAGCGGCTGCCGCTGGCCCAGCAGATACGTGGCCGCCGTCGCGCCCAGCGCCACCAGCACCTCCGGCCGCACCACGTCGATCTGGCGGAAGAGAAACGGCGCGCAGGTGTGGGCTTCTTCCGGCTCAGGCGTGCGGTTGGCGGGCGGGCGGCACTTCACCACGTTGGCGATGTAGACTTCCTCGCGCTTCAGGCCCATGGCGGTAATCATGTTGTTGAGCAGTTGCCCGGCCTTGCCCACAAAGGGGATGCCCTGCGCGTCCTCATCGGCGCCCGGGCCCTCACCCACAAACATCAGGCGCGCCGAGGGCGAGCCGTCGCCAAACACCAGTTTGTGGCGGCCCGTGTGCAGCGCGCAGCGCGTGCAGTCGCCGATCTCGTCGCGGATGAGTTGCAGGGCGGCGGCGCGGTCCACAGGGGCGACGGCCGCGGCGATAATGGGGGGTGCGGGGAACGGCTTGCGAGGCGGAATGGGCTGGTCCTCCTGAATTTGCGGCTCTTCGGCTGCGGCCCCCAGTTGCGCGGCGAGCGCGGGGTCCACGGGCCGGCGGTAAAACTCGGTCAGGCCCAGGTCGCGATAGAAGCGGACGCGGGCCAGCAAAGCCTCGCGGGTTGTAGGGTCGAGCTGCTGCGCCACCGGGCCTACTCCACAATCAGCTGGCGGCGCGCGGCCGCGGGCGTGGCGGACTGGCTCAGCACCCGCTCCTGCGGCGTCTGCGGGCCGGGCTCGTGATCGCTCTCCACCACCAGCGAGCGCGGCCGGCGCAGAGTCACAATCTCGTCCAGAATGCGGTCGGCCAGCTTGCGCTTGGGCATCTCGTGCAGCTCAATGGCCGTCGAAGCCGTGAGGAAGGTGGCTGCGTTCAGGTCCGCGTCAATGCCCGTGCCTTCGCCGGACACATCGTTCACCACGATGGCGTCGACGCCCTTGGCCAGCAGCTTGGCGCGGCCGTGGGCCATCAGGTTCTCGGTCTCCGCGGCAAAGCCCACAATCAACTGCCCCGCCCGGCGGCGTCGCACCACCTCGGCAAGAATGTCCTCGGTGGGCGCAAGTTCCACGGTCAGGGGCCCGGTGCGCTTCAGCTTCTGATCGGAGACGTGGACGGGCCGATAGTCGGCCACCGCCGCGGCCTTGATGACCAGCGTGGCCTCACTCATGCGCTCCAGCACCGCCGTGCGCATCTCGTCGGCCGTGGTCACCTTCACCAGCTCGCAGTGCGCCGGAGGATAGAGCGCCGACGGGCCGCTGATGAGGATCACTTTGGCCCCGCGGCTCTGCGCCGCATCGGCCAGCGCATAGCCCATCTTGCCGCTGGAGCGGTTGCCCAGGTAGCGCACCGGGTCCAGCGCCTCGCGCGTGCCGCCGGCCGTCACCAGCACAGTTTCGCCGGCCAGATCGTGCCGCCGTCCGAGCGCGTCGAGCACAGCTTCGGCAATGGCCTCCGGCTCGGCCATGCGCCCCGCGCCCACCATGCCGCAGGCCAGCGCGCCGGAGCCCGGCTCAATGACGCGCACTCCGCGCTGGCGCAGAATTTCAAGATTGGCCTGCGTGGCCGGATGCTCCCACATGTTCACGTTCATCGCCGGAGCCACCAGCACCGGGGCCTGCGTAGCCAGATACATGGTAGTGAGAAAGTCATCGGCGATGCCGTGCGCGAACTTGGCCAGGATGTTGGCCGTGGCCGGAGCGACGATGAGCGCCTCGGCCCACTGCGCCTCGCCGATGTGCTCGATGCCATTCTGTTCGCTGGAAGCTTCGTAGGCGCCTTGGCCTGCATCGTCCCACAGGCTGGTGATGACCTTGTGGCCGGTGAGCGCGGCAAAGGTCAGCGGCTGCACAAACCGGCAGGCCGCCTCCGTCATCACCACGTGGACCTCAAGGGCCTGCCGCTGCAGCGCGCGCACCAGTTCCGCCGCCTTGTACGCGGCAATTCCGCCCGAGACCCCGACCGTTACCCTCATACCTGGATTGTAGACGGTTTTGAAACCTGCGTGGCTGCAAGCGGATTGATTCGAATCGCCGGCATGGGGTGGGATCGAGACAGCGTCCCCCGTTGCAGATCCATCGACTCCGCTGCGCTGCGCTCAGGATGACAAATCCTGCGAAACACCGGAAAACTAGTTTGCCAGGATGGGAATGCCGCGGTCTTCGATCAGCGGCTTCACCACCGGCACTTCCGTCTTGACGTAAGCGATCTTGCCGGCTTCGATCTCGTCCTGGGCGATGCGGCAGGCCTTGGTGGAGTGGCTGGGAACAAGGGCCGCGGAGCCGTTCTGCAACTGGCGGGCGCGGCGTGCGGCCACCAGAACCTTGCGGTAGTTCGAGTCGAACTGGGTCTCAATCGTCATCAGTGTCCTCGTCAAAGTTCAACTGCTGCTGGCCGCTTGGATTGCAGTATCCCAAAGGCCTCCAGCACCGGTTTGAGCCGCTCCTGCGAGTTGGACTGACGGCAGGCCGCGGCGACCTCCAACACCCGGCTCGAGCGGTAGGCGATCGGCTCGCCGTTGCGGTAGAAGCGCTCTGCCAGCACGATGGCCTCCAGTTGCGCCACCGCTCGGTCCAGAATGTCGTTGACCAGAATATAGCCGTAATCGCGATAATTCTCAATCTCCTTGCTGGCTTCGCTCAGGCGGCGGTAGAGTTCGGCCTCGTTCACCACGCCCTCCGCGCGGCTGCGATTGCGCAGCCGGGTGCGCAGCACCTTGGGAGTGGGCGGCATCACAAAAATGCTCACCGCCTCGGGCATGGCCTTGCGCACCTGCACTCCGCCCTGCACGTCGATGTCCAGCAGCAGATCGTGGCCCATGCGCCGCGCCTCCTCCAGCGACTGCCGCGCCGTGCCGTAGTAGTTGCCGAAGACCTCGGCGTACTCAAGAAACATGCCCGCGTCGCGCATCCGCTCGAACTCCTCGCGGGTGGTGAAGTGATACTCGCGCCCATCCTCCTCTGAGCCGCGCGGCGTGCGCGTGGTCCACGAGATGGAAAAGTCGACGCCGCTCACCTGCTTGCGCAGCTCGCTCACCAGCGTGCTCTTGCCCGAGCCCGAAGGCGCCGAAATGATGAATAGGATTCCTGCCACGTTCCAGTGGTCCCTTCCCAGGTTCTGTATACAATTCCGCGCTGCCTATTCCACGTTCTGAATCTGTTCCCGCGCCTTTTCGATCTCCGCCTTCATGGCCAGCCCCAGCTCGGTGATGCGCGTGCCCTTGCCGCCCACGCCGCCGGTCTTGGAGAGCAGCGTGTTGGCCTCGCGGTTCATCTCCTGCAGCAGGAAGTCCAGCTTCTTGCCCATTTCGCCGCCCGCCGCCAGCAGCTCGCGGAAGTGGCCGATGTGCGTGGTCATGCGCGCCAGCTCCTCGGCAATGTCGCTGCGGTCCACCAGCACCGCAACTTCTTCGAGCAGCCGCTGGCGGTTGAATTCGTTGCCCGTGGCCGCCTGCAGGCGCTGCGTGAGCCGCTCCTGGTAGCGCTGCTCCACCTCGGGGCGCAGCGCGGCCACGCCCTCGGTTGCCTCGGCCAGCCGGTCCAGCGATGCGCGCAGAATCGCCTCCAGCGCCTCGCCTTCGCGGGCCCGCATGATCTTTCAACTCATCCAGCAGCGGCCCAATCTCGCGCTGCACGCTGTCGGCCAGCGCCACCAGATCGTCGTCGCCGTTGCCGCGATTGTCGTTCTGCAGCGCGCCGGGCAGGCGCAGCACCGCATTCAGGTCCGGCTCGCCGCCCAGCCCGAACTCCGCGCGCGCCGCGTTGAACGCGGCCAGGTAGCCGGCCACCAACTCGCGGTTGTAGCCGGCTTTCTGCTGCGCGGTGCGATCGACGGACAGCGCCAGCTCCACGTGGCCGCGCACCAGATTCTCCTTCAGCGCGCGGCGCAGCTCCATCTCCAGCGCGTCCAGGCCCGAGGGCAGGCGCAACTGCAGATCGAGAAAGCGGTGATTCACGCTCTTCAGGCTCAGCGTGTAGACGAGTTGATCGTGTACGCGAACCTGAGCGCGGGCAAATCCGGTCATTGAATAAATCGGCATGCGTGCTATTCCCTTGCCTCGCCGGAGATCGCCGGCTCCAGGACCATGGTCTCAGGCACGTCCATGAATTGCAGTTGATAAAGGCGCTGATAGGTGGGCGACGTGGTCAGCAGCTCTTCGTGCGAGCCGATGGCCGTGATGCGCCCGTCTTCCAGCACCGCGATGCGGTTGGCGCGGCGGATGGTGCCCAGCCGGTGCGCGATCACCATCACCGTGCGGCCCTGCATCAGGTTGGCCAGCGCGGCCTGCACCAGCGATTCGCTCTCCGCGTCCAGCGCGGAGGTGGCTTCGTCGAGAATCAGAATCGGCGCGTTCTTGAGGATGGCGCGGGCGATGGCCATGCGCTGCCGCTCGCCGCCGGAGAGCCGGAAGCCCTTCTCGCCGATCACCGTGTCGTAGCCCTGCGGCATGCGCAGGATGAAGTCGTGGGCCAGGGCGTTGCGCGCCGCCTGCTCCACCAGCGCGTGCTTCGTGTCCGGCTGGCCGTAGGCGATGTTGTTGCGCACCGTGTCGTTGAAGAGGATGGTCTCCTGCGTCACCTGGGCCACCTGGCGGCGCAGCGAGGCCAGCGTCAAATCGCGCAGGTCATGGCCGTCGATCAGGATGCGGCCCGAGGTCACGTCGAAGAAGCGCGGAATCAGGTTGACCAGGGTCGACTTGCCCGCGCCGCTGGGGCCTACCAGCGCCAGCACTTCGCCGGCGTTCACATCGAGATCGACGTTGTGCAGAATCTGGTGCTCGCCCTCTTCGGTCGAGTAGGAGAAGCCCACGTTCTCAAAGCGGATGGATCTCTGAAAACCCTGCAAGGCCAGCGCGTGCGGGCCGCTCCTTCACGTCGTCCTCGGTGTCAAAGAAGCCGAAGATCGACACGGAGGCGCCCATGGCCTGCTGAAAGCTGTTGTAGAAGTAAGCGAACTTGCGCACCGGATCGTAGAGCTTGAAGAGCAGGATGATGAACGCGCCGAACAGCCCCATGGTCATGTGGCCGTGGAGGATTTCGTTGCGCCCGATGAACAGCAGCAGGGCAATGGCGATGGCGCCGATGGTGTCCATCAGCGGCGAGCTGATGGACTGGATGCGCACGCTGCGCAGGTTGGCGCGGAACAGCCGCGTGGCCGCCTTCTTGAAGCGCAGGATCTCCCACAGTTCGGTGTTGAAGGCCTTGACGATGCGGTTGCCGGTGACGGTCTCGTGAAGGATGTTCTGGATCTCGGCCAGCTTGTCCTGGCCGGTGCGGGTGCGGGTGCGCACTTCCCTGCCGATCTTGCGCGACGAGGTGACGACCACGGGAATAAACAGCAACAGCGCCCAGCTGAGCTGTCCGCCCAGCTTGATGACAAAGACCAGACCGACGAGGAACGTGAAGAACTGCTGCAGAAACTCGCTGATCACCGAGCTGAGCGCAACCTGCACGCGGTCCACGTCGTTGATGAGCGTGGAGAGGATGGTGCCCGTGGCATGCTTGTGAAAGAAGCTGGCCGAGCGGCGCAGTGTGGCTTCGTAAAGATGATTGCGCAGGTCGGTGATGGTGCCGAAGCCCGCGTAGTTGACCAGGTAGGTGCCGAGATAGTCGCACAGCCCCTTGACCAGCGTCGACAGCACCAGCGCGAAGGCCACCACGGTCCAGGCATTGTGCATGTGCAGAAACGGGGGAACCAGCAGCCTCAGATCAAAATGCCACTGGCTCCTGGGCAGACCCAGCAGGATGGGGCCTTCAGGAGCGTCCGGCCGCAGAACCTGGTCGAAGATCGGCTGGAAGAGCAGGACGCGAAAGGTGTCCAGCGCGCCCACCGCGGCCAGCAGCAGCACGCCCGGCAGCAGTTGCAGCCAGTACGGCAGCCCGTAGCGCAGAAGGCGGAGAAAACCCTTCATGCCGGCCGGCCTGCCTTTGAGTTGCGAGGCTTGAAAGCTGGTTCGAGGTCAATGCGCAAGGCCATTCCGTTATTGTATCCGGCACAACCTTCCCGCGGCATGTGTGCCCACCCCTTCTTCATCGCTGGCGCAGCCGCCGTTGACCCGCACGGCAGGCCGCGCGGCCCGGTTCGCCAGAATTGCATCGCCCAAAGCGCGTCAGTACGCGTGCAGATCCTGAATGGCCTTGAGGATCGTCTCCGGCTGGGGCAGGATGGCGTCCTCCAGCACCGGCTGGTAGGCGACAAACGTATCCATGGAGCCGATGCGGCGGACGGGCGCGTCCAGGTCCTCGAAAAGCTCATCGCCGATGCGCGCGGCGAGCTCGGCGCCGTAGCCCCAGCTGAGCATGTCCTCGTGGGCCACAATCACCCGGCTGGTCTTGCGCACCGAGGTGGCGATGGCCTCCCAGTCGTAGGGGTTGAGGGTGCGCAGGTCCAGCACCTCGACGTCGATGCCGTGCTCGCGATGCGCTTTTTCCGCAGCCTGCAAGGTGCGCGGCACCAGGGCCCCGTAAGTGACGAGCGTGATGTGGGTGCCGGACCGCACAATTCTGGCCTTGCCAAACGGAATCGAAAACTCCGGACCCGGATAGGGCGCCCGCCCGTAGGTCTCGCGATAGAGCCGCTTGTGCTCCAGGAACAGCACCGGGTCGTCGCAGCGAATGGCCGTGCGCAGCAGCCCATTGGCGTCCAGGGCGTTCGAAGGAAACACCACGCGCAGCCCCGGAATGTGCGTGAAGATGCTCTCGCCCGACTGGGAGTGATAGATGGACCCGCCGGTGAGATAGCCGCCGATGGGCACACGAATCACGGCCGGCGCGGCCCACACCCCATTCGACCGCCAGCGCATGAGCGCCAGCTCGTTGTGAATCTGATGCATGGCCGGCCAGATGTAGTCGAAGAACTGAATCTCGACCACCGGCTTCATGCCGCGCACCGCGTAGCCCACGGCGCGCCCGACGATATTGGCCTCGGCAAGCGGCGAATTGAAGACCCGCTCCGAGCCGAACTCGGTCTGCAGTCCGGCGGTGAGCTTGAAGACGCCGCCCTTGCCCTTGACCTCGGAGAGCGCGGCCTCGCGGCTGGCGTCGGCCACATCTTCGCCATAGACCACGATGCGCGGATCGCGGCGCATCTCGTCGTGCAGGCAGGCGTTGATGAGGTCGGCCATGGTGCGCGGCCCGCTGCCCTTGGCGCCTCCGGCCGTGCCTCCGCCGGCGGAGCCCGGCGCCTCGGCGTGCTCAGTGGCGAAGGCCTCGCTGGTGGGGTCAAGGTCCTCGGAGTAGACGTGCCGCTCAATCCCCGACACCTCCGGCAGCGGCGCTTCGAGGGCGCGCTCGCCGGCCTCGGCAACCTCGCGGTCCACCGCCTTCTCCAGCGCATTGATCTCCTCGGCGCTCAGAATCCCCTCGCGCAGCAGGCGCATCTGCATCTTGGCGAGCGGGTCGCGCATGGAGTCGGCTTCACGCTCGGCCGCCGAACGGTAAAGCTTGTCGTCGTCAGACAGAGAGTGCGAGTAGAGCCGGGTCACATGGCCATGTACAAAGGCCGGTCCGCGGCCGGCGCGGCAATGCTCCGCCGCGGCCGCAAACGCCTGCAGACAGGCCTCCGGATCGGTGCCATCGACCTCGGCAAAATAAAAATTCGGAAAGTTGGCCACCAGCTTTGAAATGTTCCCGCCGGGAATGTTCACTTCCACCGGAACGCTGATGGCATAGCCGTTGTCTTCCACGCAAAAGATGACCGGCAGCTTGTTGTTGGAGGCGGTGTTGAGCGCTTCCCAGAACTCGCCCTGCGAGGTGGAGCCGTCGCCGAGCGACGTAAACGCGATTTCATCTCCGTGGAACGCAACCTCGTGAAAGGCGCGGTAGTCGCCTTCGGCCTTCAACGCCGCCTCGGGATGATGGCTGAAGTAGCGCCCCGCCTCCGTGCAGCCTACCGCATGCAGCACCTGGGTGGTGGTGGAGGACGAAGTGCTTACGATGTGCAGCGAACGGCTGCTCCAGTGGGTCGGCATCTGCCGGCCGCCGCTGGCCGGGTCGGTGGCCGCGCCCACGGCCTGCAGGAACATGTCGCCGGGGGTGACGCCCAGACCCAGGCACAGCGCGCGGTCGCGATAATAGGGAAAGAACCAGTCGTAGCCGGGCTTGAGGGCCAGCGCCGCGCCCACCTGCAGCGCCTCGTGACCGGCGCAGGAGATCTGGAAGAAGATCTTTTGCTGGCGTTTGAGAAGAATCTCGCGGTCGTCCACGCGGCGAGAAAGATACATTAGCCGGTAGATTTCGACCAGCTGTTGAGGAGCCAGGCTGCCGGAGGCGACGGTCGTCTCTGGCGCGCGAGCACTGGAAACCACAGGTCCCATTGAGGTCACTCCCAATTTCCGATTCTCCTGAAAAACCAGCCCTGATTGTACCAACTTGTCCCCTGCGACGCGTCCGGTTCGCCCGGCGGCCCGCGCCGTGCGCCGCGAATCCACCGGCTAGCGGATCGGCGCCGGAAACGGTTCATGGAACGCCGGCCCGCCGCCCACGGTCTGGCTCATCTTCTGCTTCACGCTGTGCGCCAGCTTTTCAATCTCGGCCACCTTGCGCAGTTGCGCAAGAGTGAGCGACGCGGAACTGCCGCCATCGATCTCCGCGTGCAGTTCCCCAGCCAGTTTCAGCAGCTTGCCGGCGTCGGCAACCATCGACTTCTGTCGTTCCACGTTGAGCGCGCGCAATTGCTTCTCTGCCACCGCGGAATCCATGTCCCCATATGCATCAAATGGACTTTGGGGGTGCTGATTCAGCGGGTTTGGAATGGGCGCCTGACCGGCGGGAGCCACGGCGCGCGCGCCGCCCAGCAGCGCCAGCGCCATCAGGAAAAGCATCGCCACGCGCGCTGCGCCGGCGCGCGACAGGCCGCGCGGCTTGGCGGCCGGCTCTGCCCGCGTTTCACGCATGGGCGCAATGCCCGCACATAACGCTCTCTGACGCATCCCTCTCATGCACTCATCCGCCGCCTACGGTCAGCTTCATCTTGGTCTGCACATCGCGCGCCAGCAGCTCGATCACTTCTGCCTCGCGCACCAGCCTCGGCGTAAGCGGATTGTCGCCGAGCCTGTCCATCGCAGCTTTCAGATCCCTGGCCAGAATCAGCAGGTTGGCCGCGTCGCCGGCAATCTCCTGCGCGCGAATTGTGTTCGCCGCATCAAAGTTCTTCTGCCGCTTTTGCCTTTCGTGCATCAGCATCTGGTCGTTGGCATCAGGCGGACGGTTGGCCTCCGGCAGAAGGATGGGATGCGGAGGCCGGGGAGGCGGAGACTGCTGCGCAACTGCGCTCGCGCCGGACGAGACCGCGAACACCGCCAAGGCCGCGGAAGCACACCCCGCGCGCAACCTTGAAAGCAGTCTGGCCCACCCATCAAGACCCTGCCCACGCGCGTCCGTCAGGTTTTGGCGCATTTGCATGGGAACCTCCTGATCTTTAATTGCGCGGCTCAAAGTTTTCTCTTCCGCACCCGCCGGAGCCGGACGCTTCAGCTCGACCCAACGACGAGCTTCATCTTTTCCTTCACGTTGTGGGCCAGCTTCTCAATCTCATCGGCCTTGCGAATCACATTGAGCGAGAGCGTGTCCTTGTTGGTCTTGTCCACCTCGGCCTTCAAGTCCGTGGCCAGCTTCAGCAGCATGGCGCTGTCGGCCGCAATCTGCTTCTTGCGCTCGGCGTTGGCCGCCTCGTAGTTCTGTTTCTTGGTTTGCTGCTCGCGCATCACCATCTGGTCATTGGCATCGGGCAGGCGGTTCGCCTCAGGGAGCAGATAGGGTCGACTGGGCGTCTGGTTCGGGTTCTGCTGGCTGGTCTGCGCCGCGCCGGTCAGAGTCACCACGGCCGCCAGACAGACCAGACTCCTTCCCCAATGAAGCCTGAAACGCCGCGGGCTGGTTGAAACCGCGCTTTGCGTGCAAAATTGATTCCGATCCGGACTCAACTGCATAGGAACCTCCTGGTTACTGCAATTCCATCTCGAGGTTTTCTTTATCTTTGCTTCGATTTTTTCTCCCAGGACAGGCCTCTGGCCTTTCCTGCGCACAGTATAGATAGAAAGAGGAGAGTTGGCATGCACACATTTTTTCTCGCCGCGAGCACAGGCTGGTTTGCCCAGGGCCGGTTCATGGGCAAGGTACTGGACGAGTGGATCGGCGACACCCAGGAGTTCCTCCACACCAGGTTGCCGCACCTGATCGTCGTTGCGCTTATCGCCTTTGTTCTCAACCGATTGTTGCGCCTGATCACGGCCAGAATGATTCATGTTGCCGAGCAGCATGCCCCCGGCGAGAGCCGCGTCTCCCAGGTGAAAACCCTCGCCGGCGTCATCCGCACCACCGGGCTGGCCATCATCACCGCCATCGTCAGCCTGCAGTTTCTCGCTGCCATGGGCATGAATCTCGCTCCCCTGCTGGCCTCGGCCGGGGTGGCCGGAGTGGCCATCGGCCTGGCCGCGCAGAACATCGTCCGCGACATGCTCAACGGGATCCTCATCCTCATCGAAGACCAGTTCAACGTGGGCGACACGGTGCGCGTGGCCGGCGTGACGGGCGTGGTGGAAGCCATGACCCTGCGCAAGACCACCGTGCGCGAGGCGGATGGCACTCTGTGCGTGATTCCCAACTCACAGATCACCACCGTGGCCAACCAGAGCATGGATTACTCGGTCGCCACCGTCAACGTGAGCGTGGACTACTCGGCCAACCCCGACACGGTGCTGGAACTGCTGAAAAACATCGCCATGGAGGTCCGCAACAGCGAGGAATTTCGCGACCTGTTTGTGGCCGATCCGAAGATTCTGGGCGTGGATGCGATCAAAGGATCGGAGATCATCTTCCCGGTGCTCTTCAAAACGCGCGCCACCCAACAGTACGCCCCGGTTCGCGAGTTCCGCCGCCGCGTGCGCCTGGCGCTGGAGGAGCAAGGCCTGCTGCCCGGCAATCCCTACCGTGTTTTCAACTCGTTTTTGGATGCAGGTGCGGCTGGCCGCAACCAGACTGCCGCGGAGGCCGCATCGAAGCCCGACCCAACCGCCGCGCAACCGCATCAGGGCAATCCGTTTTCAGCCGGGTAAAGGCGCTTCTGACTTCGAGGCGCTGCGGTCAGCCGGTCTGCTCCAGCGCCTTCCGCAAAGCCTCGGCATCCGTGATCGGCGGCAGGCACGTGCGCCCGCGGCACACCATGGCCCACGCTTCAGCCTCGACAGGCCGCGGAACCTGCAGCAGCGTCTCGGCCAGCGCCTCGGGAAGCCCTCCTGCGATCAGCCGCGAGGGATCGACGCGCAGAACCGTCTTGTTCACGGCGAACCCCGCGACGGCCTCCGCCTCCAGGCGGTCTGCCTCAGCGCCGGAGCCGACAATCACCAACTGCACCGGATCGAGCAGCAGCCTCTCCAGCGCCAGGCCGTAGCTGCCGGCGTAAAGGCCGAAGTGCTCCACAATCCCGGCGAAAGAGCCCAGCGTGTCCTCGGCAATCTCGCGGAATTCGGCACGGCCGCTCAGAGCCTCAAGGCGCAACAGGGCCGCTGCGGCCGTGGGGTTGCCGGCGGGCGTGGGCGAGTCCTGCAGCGGCTTGCGGCGCGCCCCCAGGGCGCCCAGCGGCGCCGCCCCATCCGCGGGAGCGGCCGCATCGTAAAACGCCCCCGCCGTGCGATCGTAGAAGCGTGCAATCATGGCGTCGGCCAGCTTGATGGCGGCGTGATAATAGCGCATCTCGCCGCTGGCCAGCCAGCCGTCCACGCAGGCATGCACCGTGAACGCGTAATCGTCGAGCGTGCCGGGAACCCTTTCCGCGGCGGCGGTTTCGTCTCCATAAGCGATCACATGAAACAGCGACTCGCCGCCGTCCCAAGCCTCATCCAGCAGGCGCGTCAGCGTCCGCAGCGCATACTCCCGCGCTGCATCCATGCGCAGCACCTGCGCCGTTTCAAGGTAGGCGGTCACGGCCATCGCATTCCAGCCCGTGTAAAGCGTGCGGTCGATGAACGGCGTCGGCCGTTCGGCGCGCGCCGCTAGCAGCTTGCGCCGCGCCGATTCGACCAGCGGACGCAGCTCGACGATGTCCCGGCCCATCTCCGCGGCCAGCTCTTCCATCGTGTATTTCCGGTGCAGAACATTCTTGGCCGGATTGTGGAGCATGTCGCCCAGTTCGCCGAGGTCCCAATACAGGCTCACCACATCCAGTTCGGCCGGCTCCAGCGCCGCGCGTGCCTCTTCGAGCGTCCAGGTAAAGTAGTCGCCGTCGTCGTCCAGGTTGATGTCCGCATCCTGCGACGCGTAAAAGCCGCCGCGTGCGCGGTCCGTCATCACGCCGTCGAGCCAGGCGACGATCTCCCGCGCCGTCTGCCGGAAGTCTTCGCGCACCAGGCTCTGGAAGCCGTGCACGTAGTTGCGCAGCAGCTCCGTGTTGTCGTAGAGCATCTTTTCGAAGTGCGGCACCACCCAGCGCTCATCCACGCTGTAGCGGTGAAAGCCGCCTGCCAGTTGGTCGTAGACGCCGCCGCGCGCCATCTTTTCCAGGGTCACGGTGAAGGCCTCGCGGGCCTGCGCGTTGCCGCGGTTCACGGCTAGTTCCAGCAGCAGATCCAGCGAAGCGGGGTGGGGAAACTTGGGCTGCGAGCCGAACCCTCCGTTGCGCGCATCGAACTGCGCCAGCGCCGAGGCGGCGATCTTGTCGGCCAGCGCCAGCGTCAGTTCGCCGCCGCGCCCCGAAAAGCTTTCGTTGTGCTCGATGGCGGCCATCACGCTCGCGGCTGATTCGAGCGCTTCCTCGCGGCGATCCTTCCACACCTGGGCCATGGTCAGCAGCACCCGTCCAAACCCGGGCCGCCCGTAGCGGTCGTCGCGCGGAAAGTAGGTGCCGCCGAAGTACGGCCGCCCATCGGGAGTGAGAAACGCGGTCAGCGGCCAGCCGCCCTGCCCGCTGATGGCCGAAACCGCCGCCTGATAACGCGCGTCCACGTCGGGGCGCTCGTCGCGGTCCACCTTCATCGCCACAAAATGCTCGTTGATCACGCGCGCCATCTCCGGGTCCTCGTAGGACTCGCGATCCATCACGTGGCACCAGTGGCACCACACCGCGCCAATGTCCAGCAGGATGGGCTTGTCCTCCGCCTGCGCGCGGGCAAAGGCCGCCTCGCCCCACGCGTGCCACTGGACGGGCTGATGCCGCGCCGAGCGCAGATAGGAGGAGGCTGCGTGTTCAAGGTGATTGGTGTCGCCCGGAGCTGGGGAAGAGGCGTCGCGCATGCCCTGAGAATACATGGGTGATGTTCGGCGCCACCAGCCCGCGCCGGAAGCAAACTCACGGCCGCTTCCCATCCGGCGGACAATTCACAAGTTAGCTTCCCACAAATTGTGGCAGGGGTTGCGCAGAGAAGGGATAGGTTCTTCGTCTACAGATCCTGGCGGAAGAAAAAGGCGTCGCTGCGTTCTTTCAGTCACGGTGCGGATCTGGTCTTCCACATCCGCTCGAAAGCAACATGGACTGCATGGCCTGTTATATAGTTGGACCAGAAATTCCGTGCCCTGAGGCGATTCACATGCCGCTCATTCAAACCCTGCGATTCATTGCAAATCACCCGCTGAACAGGCACCGGAAGGCTCAGGCGTTACTTGGTTTTCTGAAGTGGCAGATCGGCATTCGGCTGGTTCCCGGTTCAGTCGTCTATGAGTGGATGCCCGGCGCCAGGGTAATCGTCCGGCGCGGAGAAACCGGCATGACTCAGAACCTCTACTGCGGCCTGCATGACTTTGGCGATATGGCCTACCTGCTTCACGTATTGACGCCCCAGGACCTGTTTATTGATATCGGCGCGAATGTGGGTTCCTACACTGTGCTCGCCTGTGGAGTAAGAGGCGCAAGAGGATATTGCTTCGAGCCCGTGCCATCAA
Organism: uncultured Acidobacteriaceae bacterium; assembly: GCA_963716385.1. GTDB lineage: Bacteria > Acidobacteriota > Terriglobia > Terriglobales > Acidobacteriaceae > Telmatobacter. The sequence goes on along the minus strand of OY970305.1, from coordinate 1,828,934 downwards.
CCTATGGCCGCTTGATGGATAACATTGTCATTAACAATCTATCTTCCAGAGTCGTCGCGCTCAATATCGGACTCTCTGACGGAGAAGGCGAACTTGTCTTCACCGCCAACGAAAACTGCACCAATCATGTGATCGCCGATGGAGAAAAAAGGGAGTGCACGATAAAGGTTCCGGTGCGTTCTCTGGATTCAGTCCTGCGCGATGAATCCCCTTCCCTCTTGAAAATAGATGTGGAGGGATTCGAGACGGCGATCCTGGATGGCGCCAGGGAGACCCTCGCCAAGCCATCGCTTCATTCCATCATTATGGAACTGAATGGTTCCGGGCGCCGCTACGGCTTTGATGAGGACAAGATTCTTGAGAAGATGCGGGAGCACGGGTTTTCTCCGCATGAATACGAGCCCTTCACCAGGGAACTCCGGCCATTGGCAGGGAAAAACAGCGCCCATGGCAATACGCTTTTCCTGCGCAACGAAAGCCATATAAAGGAACGCATTGCGCACGCTCCCCGCGTGTCCATTAGTTCATACGAGTTTTGAAACGTGCATGGGACAGGCGCCGCGCACTCGCAGCCGCCTGTCGCTAATTCCTGGCCAGTTCCGCCTCAATGGCTGCGAGCAGTTCAGGCGCATCGGGCGCGGTGTCCGGCGCGAACCGCTTCACCACTTCGCCCCCGCGGCTGACGAGAAACTTTTCAAAGTTCCAAAGCAACTCCGGCTCGGGGTTGGTCGCAATACCGTAGCCCTTCAACTTCTCGCGGAACGGAACCTCGGCCAAACTGACGGCTTTGGGCTGCGCCGCAATCAGGGCCGCATACAACGGATGCTTCTCCGCGCCCACCACGCTGATCTTGCTGAACAGGGGAAACTTGACGCCGAAGTTGGCCGTGCAGAAGGTCTGAATCTCTTCGTCGCTGCCCGGCTCCTGGCTCTTGAAGTTATTGGCCGGGAAGCCGGCCACCACCAACCCCTGCCCGCGGTAAAGCTCGTAGAGCTTTTCCAGGCCCTCGTACTGCGGCGTCAGCCCGCACTTTGAGGCCACATTGACGACCAGCAGAACCTTGCCCTTGGACTCGGCCAGCGATGTGTCTTCGCCGGCAATCTTCTTGACCGGGATGTCATAGACCGATGCACTCATGATGATTTCTCCTTGGAAATAACTGCCTGTTATCTACGCAAGCATCGCTATTCTCTGCGAGATTGTTTCCGCTTGATAAACCGGGCAACATCCGCCGGGCAAAGAAACTCGACCTTGATGTTATGGGTCGAAAGTCTCTCTGACCAAACGGACCACTTCGAATCAGTGGCTTGAATAATAGGGGGACGCTTTGGGTGAGCTGCCGCGACAGCTACGAACTTTCGGTCTGTATGATCGAACTCGATCAGATCTGTGTCGTCTGGAAACTCGACATAGCCTCTCTCGGCGTGCTTCTCGATACGCACATGAACAACACGCCCAGGGTTTCCCGAGTTCTGGAATAGCCACTTTAAGAATGCATCGCCAACTCTGTTCCCCGTGTTTGGAGAGGTCTTGAGACGGTACTCTCTCAGGATTTCTTGCGCGTCGTCGAGGACAACACATCCGCTCTTGCGCAGATGATCTAGCGTCTGGACACACGCAATGACACATCCGGGCGACACGTCTGGGTGGTGTTCATTGGCTACAAGCAAGACGTTTGTGTCAACAACAGCGAACGAACCGGCTTTCACGCTCCGGCCCCCTGCTGCTTGCGACGCTGGGCGGCAATCGTCCGCGCCGACAAATCCTCCATTTGGTCCCCAAAAAAATTAGCAGGCCAATTCTCAATCTCACCAAAGAGATTCAGATCCAAAGGCTCAAGAACAGCGCCGGATTCCAAATTTCTGCAGAAATAAATTGCTACGTCGCTTGGTTGGATTGCGTTCTCGGCAACTCTTCTCTGTAGTCGCGTGAGGAAATGCTCGGAATGGCTCTCAACGATGAGTTGGACATTTCTCTCCTTTCCATCTTGATATGCCTGCACGGCTGAAATAAAGACGTCTGCGAGGTCGGACTGGACCTGCGGATGAAGATGTATCTCCGGCTGCTCCATCCAGACGGTTGAATGTGGAGGGCAGTAAAATGCCTGAACGAGCGCGGGCAGAACCTGCGAGACTCCGAATCCCACGTCGGTAATCTTGACCTCGGGGGACCACGCCTGCGCCCGAAGCAGGACTTCAAACTCCTTACGCCCCTCGGCCAGCGGCTTTACTGCAAAACTGTGAATTATTCTGATCTCCGTTAGCCAATCTCCAATGAATTCCGCAAACATCCGTCTAGGTTTCTTCCAGCCCCGATTCAGCTTTCTACCGTCCTGCTGCGCGGCAAGAATGGCAGCCACGGCCGACTGCCCCCTCTGCCCAACATCCTCCGGGGTATCGCCCGACCATTGGTATATTCGACGCGGGTGATCACGCAAGGGGCCCAAATAGCTTATTCCAGCTAATGTTCGCTCAGTTTCCAACGCGAAATCCGCGAGAAACCCGGCATTTTGGTACCTCGAAATGCTTGTCTCGGAGACCCGATAAAATTTTTCCGGCTCAGTTAGGTCCCACCTTCTTCCGGCGGCTTGGCCTACGAATCTGTAAGCATCGGAACTCAATGCCCATTTGCCGCCGCCGTTGACTTTGTGCCCAATATCAAGAATGGATTTCGCCCCGTCACGCAGGTCGTACTCAAATCCTTGAATCTCCGGCTGTTCCTTTTTGTCCGCCTTCAAGGACGCCTTTAAAGAGAGCGCGTTTCCGCTATATGTATTGCTTCTCTCGTGCAAGTCGCGAACAGTTAGCGGCTTCGGTAAGCCCCATGTGAGCTCGAAGTCCAAACTCGATGCAAGGTCGTGATCATAAAGACAATCGGAAAGAGTCCCCAAGTCGACTAGAGAATTGGTGTCCCCCAGATGCAATGCCCGTTTTCGGTCCGTTGCCAAGGCCGTTTGCTTCAGCGCAAGCAATAGATGTCCAATGCTGCTTTTCCCGGCGCTATTTGTTCCGAAAATCACGGTCAATGGCGCCAGGCGTACATCGCCAGTGTCCTTCCATGCCTTGAAGTTCCGGATTCTGAGTGAAGTCAGCATCGTATTTTCGACGACCCCAAAATAATGCCTGAGTTTAACAGAACTACGGCCCTCCTCACCCCAATAACCGCTTCGCCACCTTCACATATAACTCCACCGCCTCGCGTAACTCCTTTTTGGCCAGCTTCTCGAACGGAGTGTGCGCTACGTGAATCGACCCCGGCCCCAGCAGCAGCGGCTCGCCCCAGTTGCTCAACTGCGGAATGTCGGTGGTGAACTTGGCGATCATGGTGGGCAGGCCTTCGACTGCGCGCAGGCGCACGAAGGGAATCTCCAGTGTAAAGTCCACCTCGGCCAGGCCGGCGGCGGCTTCGACGATGGCCTGGCGCACCGGCGCCGAGTCACCCACCAGGCGGATCAGCACCTGCGCCTCGGCCTTGTCGGCAATGACGTTGGGCGCGTGGCCGCCCTGAATCTGGCCGATGTTCAGCGTGCTGGGGCCGACGTCCTCAAGCGACGGCAGCGGCAGCGCGAGCAGCCTGGCCAGCGCCTCGACCAGCTTGTGGACCGCGCTCTCGCCCAGTTCGGGATAGGCCGAGTGAGCCATCTTGCCGGAAGACCGGAGCACGGCGCGCAGCGCGCCTTTGGAGGCCAGCGCCAGACGATTATCCGTGGGCTCGCCGTTGATGAGGAAGCGGCTGCCTTTGGGCGATCCGTTGGCGGCCTTGGCGCCGGCCGAGTCGCGCTCCTCGCCGCTGACGAACAACAGGCCAATCCGATACCCCGCCGCGCGCAGCGCCTCGGCTGCGGCCACCTGGGCGGCGAGGATGCCCTTGGCATCGGAGACGCCGCGGCCATACATGAACTCCGCATCCTCGCTGAACGGGATGTAGGGCGGAACCGTGTCCATGTGGGTGGAAAACACCAGGTCCGGCGTCTCACCGGACAGGCCCGCATAGACATTCCAGCGCGGGCCGGCGGCGGCGCTCTCCGGCGGCTGAGGCACGGGCGTCTTCTCCACCAGCCATCCGCGCCGGGCCAGAAAATCGGCCAGAAAATCTCCCACCGCGCCCTCGTGGTAAGTGGTGGACTCGATTTCGACCAACTCGCGGGTAAGGCGGATGGGATCAAGAGGAAGACGTTCTTGCATGATGCTGCCAGAATACCTTATGGGCTGCGACATACCTTGAACGCGGGGGAATTATCGCGGTCATGGAACCGAAGTTCCGTGGGCGTGCTTGAACGATTTACTTCAACACAAATAAGGGGGCGTCGCCCGGCCAATCTGCGCGTAGAATAGGCCGTGGAATGAACTCCACCTCCGCACCCGTCACTCCGGCGCCAGGACCGGGGACAGCCGTGATTCGCAGCGTTGAACTGAGCGGTCCCGCCGGCCGGCTAGAGGCGCTGCTGAACGAAGGCGCGCCCGATGCGCGCTTTGCGGCGCTGCTTTGCCATCCCCATCCCAAGGGCGGCGGCACGATGCACAACAAGGTGGTTTACCACGCCATGAAGGCGCTCAACGCGCCGGAGTGGGGGCTGGGCTGGCCGGTGCTGCGCTTCAACTTTCGCGGCACGGGCCTGAGCGAGGGCGCGCATGACGGCAGAGCTGAAACCGGCGACGTGCTGGCCGCGCTCGACTGGCTTGAGCACGAATACCGGCGGCCGCTGGTCGTGGCCGGGTTCAGCTTTGGCGCGGCCATGGCGCTGTTTGCCTGCTGCGACCGGCAAACCGGCAGCGGAACGCGCGCCAGCCTTCGCGCCCTCGCCGCCCTCGGCCTGCCCACCCGCGCCGAGGGCCACCAGTACCACTATTCCTTCCTCACCGGCTGTTCCCTTCCCAAGCTCTTCCTCAGCGGAGACCACGACGAGTTTGCCCCCGCCGCGGATTTGAAGAACGTGGCCGCCATCACGGCCGAACCCAAAAAGATGGTGCTCCTACCCGGCGCCGATCACTTTTTTTCGGGTCAACTGGAGGCGATGCAGAACCAGCTCGCCGGTTGGCTGAAGGGACAATTGCCATGACTCCAGTGAGCGACTCCGCCCTCGATTCCCTCCACACCACGGCGACGGAAATCTTTACCGGCGCCTTGGAGGCATGCAACATTGCGTCGGCCTTCGACCGGCGCATCCGCTTCGAGGGCCACACGCTGGAGCGCCTGCTGCCCGACGGCAGCGGCCCGGACTCGATCAATCTCGCCGCCTACAAGCGCATCTATGTGATTGCGCTGGGCAAGGCCGCCGCCCCCATGCTGGACGTGCTGCTGGACCGCATGAAGCGCCGCAAGGGACTGCGCGGGATTTGCTGCTCCAAATATCTGCCGAGGAAGCGCAACTGGCGGTTTCGCTATTTCGAGGGCGGCCACCCGCTGCCCAACGAGGAGTCGTTTGCGGCCGCACACGCCGCCTTGGCGATGCTGAAGAAAGCCAAGAAGGATACGCTCGTCTTCTTCCTCATCTCCGGCGGCGGCTCGGCCATGTTTGACCTGCCCCTGGACCCGCAGATCAGCCTGGAAGACACCGTTGCCTTCCACCAGTTGCTGCTGGCCTCGGGCGCGCCCATCAACGAAATCAACACCTTGCGCAAACATTTTTCCGCGGTCAAGGGCGGGCGGCTGGCCATGGCCGCGCCCGAGGCTACCAAGGTCTCCATTCTGGTGCCCGACGTGCCGCTGCGCACGCTGGACGCGCTCTCCTCAGGCCCCACCTCGCCGGACCACTCCACGGTGGCGGAGGTGCGCGCCATCCTGGCCAAGTACGACCTGGCCCCGAAGCTGCCCGCCTCGATCAGCGCCTTTTTCGAGCGCGAAGATTTGCCGGAGTCTCCAGGCAACAAGGGATGGCGTCCTGCGTTCCTTCCCCGGCTGGCGTGGCCAGGGGCCGCACAGTCCCGCCAGGTTACCGCCGCGGCCGCCATGTCCGGCGAGGACGAAGCTTTTCGCGAATCGGTTTTTGAGCTTCTGCTCTCCAGCCACGACCTGGTGGAAAACGCCCGCGCCCTGGCGCAGAAGGCCGGCTACTTTGTCGCCGTGGACAACTCCTGCGACGACTGGGACTACGCCGACGCGGCGCGCTACCTGCTGGAGCGCTTCCACGAATTGCGCGCGGCGCACCCGCGTCTTTGCCTCGTCTCCGTCGGCGAGGTGACGGTGACCATGGACCGCACGCCCGGAGCCGGCGGCCGCAATCAGCAGTTTGCCCTGGCCTGCGCGCAGGAATTGGCGCGGCACCCCGGAGAACTGCTCACCGTGCTGAGCGCCGGTTCCGACGGCATCGACGGCAACACCCAGACCGCCGGAGCCATCGCCGACCCCACCACCGTGGAGCGCGCTTGCGCCTTCGGCTTCGACCCCGAAGAGTCGCTCCGGGAATTCAACGCCTGTCCGCTGTTTACCGCTCTGGGCGACGCAGTGGTCACCGGCCCTACCGGCCAGAACCTGCGCGATCTGCGCCTGCTGCTGGCCGAGCAGTCGTAGACTCCGCGCGCAGGCAGCGGGCCGCAGCCTGCCCTGGCATGATGGGAAAGATGCGCCCGGCCAGGCAGAAATTGGGTCTATGATGAAAGTTTGAATCCATTTCAAACTCCAACTGCATCAGGACTGGTTTGTGGCTCGACGAGGAATCCGTAAGACCGCCGATAAGACGCCGGACATTCGCGCCGTGGCCGCACTGGCCAAGGTTTCCATCGCCACCGTCTCCAGAACCATCAACGGCTCGCCGCTGGTGAGCGACCGGCTGACCAAGCGCGTCTGGCAGGCCATCGAGCAGTTGAATTATTTTCCCAACACCCATGCGCGCACCCTTGTCTCGGGCCGCAGCCGCCTCTTCGGCATCATTGTCGAGAACATTACCAACCCGTTCTTCCCCGAGCTGATCCAGAACTTTGAAGAGATCGCGGTCGCGCACGGGTACGAGATTCTCGTTAGCTCCTCGAACAGCGACCCGGTCATTCTGGCCAACTGCGTCCGCCGCATGCTGGAGCGCAAGGTCGACGGCGTGGCGGTGCTCAGCTTCGGCGCCGAAGAGCCGGTTCTGGACCAGTTGCTGCATCGCGACGTGCCCATGGTGCTGGCCGAGTTCCGTCCCGACGACCCCAAGGTCAGCACCATCCTGCTGGATTACAACACCGGCATTCGCCAGGCCGTGAACCACCTGGCGGAGCTCGGCCACCGCAAGATCGCGTTTCTGGCCGGCCCGCACAAGCTGCACTCGGCCATCACGCGCGAAAACGACTTTCGCACCGCCATGGAAGCTGCCGGCCTGCCGATACATCCTGAATGGGTGATCGAGTGCGACCACACACTGAAGGGCGGCGTGGCCGGCTTCGGGCGGCTGCACGCGCTCGCGTCGCGTCCCACGGCGATCGTCTGCTCCAACGACATGACCGCCATCGGCGTGCTGCGCGCCGCCTACACGCAGGGCCTGCGCGTGCCTCAGGACCTGTCCGTCATCGGCCTGGACGACATTGATTTTGCCGAGTTCACGCTGCCGCCCCTGACCACCATCCGCCTGTCCCGCGCGGACCTGGCGCGCGCCGCGTTTGAAGCCCTCCGCCAGCAGGCTGAAGAGCCGGACAACCCCTCCCTGCAGCGGGAGTTTCTGGTTTCCACCAGCCTTGTCCTGCGCGGCTCCACCGCCGCCCCGCCTACCGAATGAAGTAGAACGGGTCGGGATACTTGACTGAAAACTCCGCCTCAGGCCTGCCTTGCAGGTCGCTCCACTGGTCGCCGACATTCAGAACGATCGCGTAGCCCTGCGCCTCAATCCCGGTCCGCGCGGCCGATTTGTAGGCCAGCGCAGTCAAAGAAGCCTGCGCGGGTGAGCGCAGGATCAACTGCTTCCAGCCCTCAAAGCCCTGGCTGCGCAGATTCCGCTCCGTGGCGGCCCGCAGCGGCTCGGAGCGGCCGGTGAGGAAAAAGACACTCACGCCCAGCCGCCGCGCTTCCTGAAAGATGCGCAGCGTTCCGGGAATGGCCGGCGCGGCAGCCGAGTTCTCCCACGCGGCAGAAGCCTGGGCATCGTAACCGAAGTCGGACTTCACCATCCGCGCGTAATTCGACAGCGTCGTCTCGTCGATGTCCAGCACCAGGGCCAGCTTCTCCTGCGGCCGGCGGTGCGCCGCGCGCCGGCGCAGAAAAGCAATCGCGCGGCCCGCCTGCAAGTCCAGGTCCTTCGCATAGCAGCCGCACGTGCAGGTGCAGTCGTGGTACTGCTTCAGCTCATCCTTCAGCTTGTCCAGGTTGGGAATGCGCTCGCCCGGTGCCAGCGCGGCGAACCGTTCAACCGGCTGCGGCGCGGCGGCCCGCTGTTGCGCGACCAGCCACGCGGGAGCCAGTTGGAGCGCGGCTGCGACGATAAAAAATCCCAAAAATTTTCTCAACGGACAAAGCTCCTCTCGGGCCGCAACAAGGACCGCAAAAACGCTGCCCAGCGTCCATCATCGCATCCGCGCTCCGGCTGTCTCAAAACTGAATCCGCTCCCGTTACACTGGAGTCATGATCCGCGTTCTTCGCCCCCTGCCCGTCGCCTCGCTGAAGCTGCTGGTCTTCGACCTCGACGGCACATTGATCGACTCCGCGCAGGACCTGGCGAACAGCGTAAACGCCATGCTGTGCCATTTCCACCGTGGGCCCCTGCCCGGCGAGGTGGTCGCCGGCTTCATCGGCAACGGCGCCCTCATGCTGGTGCGCCGGGCTCTCGCCGCCAACGGCGCGCCGGTGAGCGAGGAGTTCCTGATCCAGGCCCATTCCTTTTTTCTCGATTACTACCGCGAACACAAGCTGGACTTCACCTACGCCTACGAAGGCGTTCTGGAGGCGCTGGACGCCCTGCGCACGGTGCACGACCAGCCCGGCGCGCCGCCCCGATCCATGGCCGTGCTGACCAACAAGCCGGTGCGCCCGGCGCAGGCCATCTGCGAGGCCCTGGGACTGGCGCCCTACTTCCTCAACATCTACGGCGGCAACAGCTTCACCACAAAAAAGCCCGATCCCGAGGGGCTGCTCGCTCTCATGAGGGAGGCCGTGGCGCGCCCCGATGAGACCGTCATGATCGGCGACAGCCAGGTGGACATCGAGACCGCGCGCAACGCCGGCGCATGGTCCATCGGCTGCACCTTTGGCCTCGCTCCCGGAAGCCTCGATGCCGTCCCGCCCGACGTTCTGGTCGATTCGCCCGCCGACTGGAAGGCGGCGTTGAGTCCGGCGAAAATCGATTTGAAGCCCTAATTCGCGAGGCTGCGTCAAAGAGATGCGAGCGGCCCCTCGGCGGCCTTGCCCGCATTCAGCGGCGCCATCTCCGTCAACCCTCCCCGCCGCATCCAAATTGGCATGCGGTTTGTGTTCCAGGAGACGGAACTTTTCCCTGGAGTTGCTCGTACAACCAGCAGAGGAGGCTTCATGATCCGCCGCATCCTCGTCAGCTGCATACTCTCGGCAGCACTTGCCTTCGCCTCAACTTCAGCCCACGCCAGCCGCGACGAAGTTCAGTTCGGCAGCAACATCAAAGTGCCCCTGGGCGCCTCGATTCACGACGCCGTCTGCTTCTTTTGCAGCGTCAACGCGCAGGGCACGGTCGACCACGACATCGTGGTCTTCTTCGGCAACGTGCACATCGCCGGCCATGCCGACCACGACGTAGTCAACTTCTTCGGCAGCGTCCGCGCGGAAGACAACGCCTCCATCGGTCACGATCTGGTCAACTTCTTCGGCTCCATCCGCCTCGGAAACAACGTGTCGGTCGGCAACGACATGGTGGCCATGTTTGGCAGCATCAGCGCGCCCGACTCGGTTTCCGTCGGAGGCAATCGCGTGGTGCAACCGGGCTGGATTCTTTGGATTCCGCTGATGATCTTCGGCCTGGTCATCATCGTGGTCGTGCGTGAAGTCCGCGCCTGGCGCCGGCGCCAGTATTACGGCAACTTTCCGTTCCCGCCCCATCCCTAGGGCCTGTAGGCTAGGTCCATGGATACCAGCCCTGCCCTGCCTGAACGCCCCTTGCGCATCGTCATTCCCGGCGGCAGCGGGCAGGTGGGCCAGTTGCTGGCGCAGCATTTTCAGCAGCGCGGCCACCGCGTCACCGTCCTCACCCGCGGCCCCTACACCGCGCCCTGGCAAACCGTGCACTGGGACGGCGAGTACCCCGGCCCCTGGACCGAGCATCTGGAAGGCGCCGACGTCTGCATCAACCTGGCCGGGCGCAGCGTCAACTGCCGCTATCACGAGGCCAACCGCCAGGCGATCTACCACTCGCGCATCCACACCACGCGCCTGCTCAACCAGGTCATTCAAGGCCTCGCCGCGCCGCCCAAAGTCTGGCTGAACGCATCCACCGCGACCATCTATCGCCACTCCCTCGACCGCCCCATGGATGAAGCCACCGGTGAGTTGGGCGGCAACGAGATGATCTCCGAGCGGCGGCGCGCGCCGGAATCATGGAACTTTTCCGTCCGAGTCGCCAGGGACTGGGAGCGCGCGTTCTTCGAGACGGAAACCCCGCGCACGCGCAAAGTCGCCCTGCGCTCAGCCATCATCTTCAGCCCCGCGCCGCGCAGCGCCTTTGCCGTGCTGTCAAACCTGGTGCGGGTGGGCCTCGGCGGCACCCAGGGCAACGGCCGCCAGATCGTCTCCTGGATTCACGAAACCGACTTCGCCCGCGCCGTCGAGTTCCTCATCGCCCGCGAAGATCTTGCCGGCCCCATCAACATCGCCGCGCCCAATCCCCTGCCCAACCACGAGTTCATGGAGGCCCTGCGCGATGCCTGGGAGATGCCCAACGGCCTGCCCGCCCCGGCGCCGCTCATCAAGATCGCTGCCTTCCTTCTCCGCACCGAGCCGGAACTGGTGCTCAAGAGCCGCTGCGTGGTTCCCGGCCGCCTGCTTCGCGCGGGCTTCGCGTTTGAGTTCCCTAGCTGGCCGGAAGCCGCCGAAGACCTGGTCCGGCAATGGCGGCACCGGGACGACTAACGACTACTAACTCTGTTGAGTTACTTCGGCGTAATCTCCGTCACCGGCAAATCCCAGTGCGCCAGCAGTATTTCGAACCGCCGCTGCTCTTCCTTCTGATAAGTCGCCTGGTCGGGCCATAACTCCTTGATAAGTGCCTCTTCGTCGGGATTGGCCGTCGTGGCCACGGTCGAGTTCTTGTAGCGGATGGTCACGCGATAGTCCCAGCGCCCGTCTTCGGTGGTGTGGTAAGCCGGCGACTCGATCTTCACCGATAACATCCGCCCCGTAGCCACAATTTTCTTGAGCAACGGGTAGTGGTTTTTCAGGAACAGGTCCAGAAACTCCTGCTGATGGCCCCATTGGCACTTGTAGTAATACTCCACCGTGTAGGGCTGGCCGGCCCCGCCCTGCGGCGGCGCACCCTGCGCCCCGAGCGGCGCGGCAAAGCCGGCAGCAAACACTACGGCGAGCACGGCACAAAGCATTCTGCGCATAACGCCTCCTTGCATCAATTGCCGCCATTGTAGCGCGAAGGGGGAGCGGTGATATGCTCTGCTCGGCAAGCGAAACGCGGCCGCATCCGTCGTGTATCTCACGTCTTGCCCGCATCTGTCCGACTGCCCGCAGCACGGCGAAGGCAGATGGATTCACGGCTTGGCCGCGAGTGAAAGATTCGTCTTGCGCGCTCGGGTGCGCATCATGCGCCCAAGCCCGCACCGCTGCCGCCGCAGGAAAGTGAGCGCTCCGCACGAGCCATGGCCGGTAACTCAAAGCCGCAACCGCATCGACTGACTGAAGCCGTCTTACGCCTCAGGTGGATCGGCAGCGGACAGATGCATATTGGCACCGCAATTTATATTGCCGCCGGAATGCTGGCGGCGCTGATTGCGTTGCTGTGGATGCATGACGAGCGGATTGTCAACCTTGTGCTAAAGGTGGCGATTGCCGGCGCTAGCGTGCCGTTGTTGATCGAACTTTTGCAGCAGGTGTTCAAGGGAAACTTCAGCGTCGACATTCTGGCGCTGCTCTCCGTGGTGACGGCGCTGATTCTCCGCCAGTACTGGGTGGCGGCCATCGTGGTGCTCATGCTGTCCGGGGGGCAGGCGCTGGAGGAATACGCCACCGGCCGCGCCTCCTCGGTGCTGGGCGCGCTGGCAAAGCGCATGCCGCAGATCGCGCATCGGGCAGGCAAGGCAAAGTCGGATGTGCCCATCGACTCGGTCGCAATAGGCGATGAACTGACGATTTACCCGCATGAAATCTGTCCCGTCGATGGAGTTGTCGCCGATGGGCGAGGCAGCATGGATGAGTCCTACCTGACCGGCGAGCCCTTCCTGATCGCAAAGGCTCCGGGGGCCGAAGTCCTCTCCGGATCGATCAACGGCAACGCCGTGCTGACCATCCGCGCCACCAGAATTGCCAGCGACTCGCGCTACGCAAAGATCGTGGAAGTGCTGCACGCCTCGGAGCAGAACCGGCCGCGGATCCAACGGCTCGGTGACCGTCTGGGTTCGTGGTACACGCCGGTCGCGGTCGCCATCGCGCTGGGCAGCTGGCTTGTCAGCGGCAGTTCCGAGCGCTTTCTCGCGGTGCTTGTCATCGCCACGCCCTGCCCGCTGCTGATCTCCATTCCCGTGGCCATCATCGGCGCAATCTCTGTCGGCGCGCGGTTTGGAATCATCATCAAAGATCCGTCGATCCTGGAAAAGATGACCACCTGCAAGGTGCTCATTGTGGACAAGACCGGGACGCTGACCTATGGCAGGCCGATGCTGACAAAGGTGCTCTGCTTTGGCGGCGTGACCCGCGCCACAGCGCTGCAGACCCTGGCCAGCCTGGAGCAGTTTTCCAAGCACCCCCTGGCCTCCGCTGTGCTGGCCGCGGCGGAAGCGGAGAACCTGCCGCTGCTGGAAGTGGAAGAGGTCTCAGAGGCCCCCGGTGCGGGCCTCACCGGGCACGTCAAGGGCCAGCCGATTGCGGTGACGGGGCGCGGAAAACTACCCGAGGCACTGGCTGCGGCCTTGCCGCCGCCGGCCCCGGGGCTGGAGTGCGTGCTGCTCGTGAACCATGAGTTGGCGGCGGTCTTCCACTTTCAGGATGAGCCGCGGCACGAGAGCCAGTCGTTCCTCAATCATCTGGGTGAAAAGCACTCCGTCGAAGAAGTGATTCTGCTCTCCGGCGACCGGCCGGAGGAGGTGGCGCTTTTTGCCGCGGGCATGGGCATCTCCAAGGCATTCGGCGGCAAGAGCCCCGAGCAGAAGGTTGAGTTTGTGCGCGAGGCCACCGCGCGCGCGCGCACCCTCTATCTGGGCGACGGCATCAACGATGCCCCGGCCATGATGGCCGCAACCGCCGGCATTGCGCTCGGCGTCCACAGCGAAATCACCTCGGAGGCGGCGGGCGCCGTCATCATGCAGTCGTCGCTGATCGGCGTCGATGAACTGATCCATATCGGAAGAAAGATGCGCACCATCGCATTGACCAGCGCTTTTGGGGGAATGGCCTTGAGCCTGCTCGGAATGGGCGCGGCCGCGCTCGGATTCCTCACCCCCATCGAGGGCGCGTTTGCCCAGGAGGTGATCGATCTGCTCTCCATTCTCAACTCCCTGCGAATGATTCTGCCCAGCGGCTCGCTGGCTGACTTTTCCGTGCCCACCCTGCCCGCCGATTCGCCCCAGACCCGCTGAGGAACCCGGCGAGAGGCATCCCTCTATTTTCGCCTCTTATTCGCCGCCCTGCGCTATAATCCCGCCATGGACTTCCAACTGGTGACCCACTACACGCCGCGAGGAGATCAGCCCCGCGCCATCGAAGAATTGATGGCAGGCCTGGAGGCCGGCGAAAAGCACCAGGTGCTGCTGGGCGTCACCGGTTCGGGCAAGACCTTCACCATGGCCAAGGTCATCGAGCAGTCCAACCGGCCGGCGCTGATTCTGGCCCACAACAAGACCCTGGCCGCACAGCTTTATCACGAGTTCAAGCAGTTCTTCCCCGGCAACGCGGTCGAATACTTCGTCAGTTACTACGACTACTACCAGCCGGAGGCCTACATTCCCGCCGGCGACCTGTACATCGAAAAAGAGGCCACCGTCAACGAAGAGCTGGACAAGCTGCGCCTTTCGGCCACGCGTTCCCTCTTCGAGCGGCGCGACGCCATCATCGTCAGCTCCGTCAGTTGCATCTACGGCCTGGGCTCGCCGGAGGCCTACTACGGCATGTTGCTGCTGCTCGAAAAAGGCCAGCGCATCAGCCGCAAGGACATTACCCGCCGCCTGGTTGAAATCCTCTACGAGCGCAACGACACGGACTTCCGCCGCGGCGCCTTCCGCGTGCGCGGCGACGTGATCGAGGTCTTTCCCACCTACGACGAATCCGCCTATCGCATCGAGCTCTTCGGCGACGAGATCGAGAGCCTCTCACAAATCGACCCGCTCTTCGGCACCGTCAAACAGAAGTACGCGCGCCTGCCCATCTATCCCAAGAGCCACTACGTGGTGCAGCCCGAGCGGCGGGCCGAGGCCATCGACTCCATCGTGGCCGAGCTGAACAGTTGGGTCGCCGAGCTTGAATCCCAGGGGCGCATGGTCGAGGCTCAGCGCATCCACCAGCGCACCCGCTTCGACCTCGAAATGATCAAGTCCATGGGCTACTGCCACGGCATCGAGAACTACTCGCGCCACTTTTCGGGTCGCCTGCCCGGCGAGGCGCCGCCCACGCTGCTGGACTACTTTCCCCGCAACTTTCTGCTGTTTGTAGACGAGAGCCACGCCACCATCCCCCAGGTCCACGGCATGTGGTTCGGCGACCGCAGCCGCAAGCAGAATCTCGTCGACTACGGCTTCCGCCTGCCCTCGGCCATGGACAATCGCCCCCTCAAGTTCGAGGAGTTTGAGAGCCGCGTGCAGCAGGCCATCTACGTCTCGGCCACGCCGGGGCCCTACGAGCTCACGCGCTCGGCCGGGGTGGTCGTCGAGCAGGTCATTCGCCCCACCGGCCTGGTCGATCCAGAGGTCGAAATCCGCCCCGTCAAGGGCCAGATTGACGACCTGCTCGCGGAGATTCGCGACCGCGCCCAGCGCGGCGAGAGAGTTCTAGTGACCACCCTGACCAAGCGCATGGCCGAGGATCTGGCCGGCTACTACACCGAGGTGGGCGTGCGCTGCCGCTACATGCACTCGGAGATCGAGACCCTGGAGCGGGTGAAGCTGCTGGCCGGGCTGCGCAAGGGCGAGTTCGATGTGCTGATCGGCATCAACCTGCTCCGCGAGGGGCTGGACCTGCCCGAAGTCTCGCTGGTGGCCATTCTGGACGCCGACAAGGAGGGCTTTCTGCGCTCCGCGGGCTCGTTGATCCAGACCATGGGACGCGCCGCGCGGCATCTCGAAGGCCGCGCCATTCTATACGCCGACCGCACCACCGACTCCATGCGCCGGGCCATCGGCGAGACCGACCGGAGGCGAACCATCCAGCGGGCCTACAACGAGGAGAACGGCATCACGCCGCAGTCGATCATCAGCTCGGTGGACATGGGGCTGGCGCAGATTCTAAAAGCCGAATACGGCGAATTGGCCGAGGAAGAGGCAGCCGCCCTCCCGGAGTTCAGCACCCAGGCCGAAGTCGACCAGTACATCGCCAGGCTGGAGGCCGAAATGCGCGAAGCCGCCCGCCAGTTCGAGTTCGAAAAGGCCGCCCGCCTGCGCGACAGCATCAAGGAGTTGCGCGAAAGGGAGTTCCTGTTCGGATGAGGGCCGTACCCGCCCCCTCCGGGCTCCGCGCCGCGACACCCGCAGGCAACCACACGGGCCTTTCCGCCATCGTAAGGTAATTAGTTAGACAATGAATATTCCGCCTGGCCCAACCAACGGCCGCGCGGGCTCAGGGGTACATGGCAACGATCCTTCTAGTAGACGACGACCCGCTACAGGCGTTTGTGCGCAAGTCCATCCTGGAAAAGAAGTTCCAGGACGTGCTGCGGGCTGCGGATGCCGCTGAGGCGCTCTGCCTGGTGGAGCAGGCGCAGTTTGCTGGAGGGTTGGGCCTGGTAATCTCCGACCTGCACATGCCGGGCATCGGCGGCCCGGCCTTTGTGGCCGAGCTGCATTCGCGGCTCCCCAAGGTGCCGGTCCTGGTGCTGGGCGGCGCCAGCGAAGGCCCCGCCGATTACGGAGCCGAGGGCGTCCGCTTTCTTCCCAGCCCCTGCGCCTCGGAGGAAATGCTCGCCATGGCCAGCCAGATGCTTGCGCCGAACGGCCGCTGAAGGGCGCGCCGCGGAGAATCCTCCTGCATTCCACCCTTCATCCCCACCTAAAGTGTGAGCCAGATCACACGCCAAGGGCATATCATAAGGCGACAATTACCTCATCGGGATGCCATTCTGTGGCGGACGGCCCGCGTGCGAGAATCTTGTTGGAGACCTGATGGCATCCTTTGGTAGTTTTGCTCTTCTCATCGCTTTGGCGCTGGCCGCTTACAACCTTCTGGCCGGCGCGTTTGCCTTGCGGTTGATCGCCACCGGACAGCCGGCTCGCATCTCGCCCGAACGGCTGGCCGACACGGCCCGGCGAGCTGGAATCGCCGGATTTGTGGCCATCAGCGGCGCGGCGTTTGCGTTGGTGTGGTCCGTCTTTACCAACGATTTCTCCATCACCTACATCCTGGAGCACTCCAACCGCGCCCTGCCCGGCGCTTACAAGTTCTCGGCCCTGTGGAGCGGCCAGGAAGGGTCGCTGCTCCTGTGGGCCTGGCTGCTCGGCGCCTATGGCTTTGTGCTGCGCCTGACCCACAAGCAAGACGTCAAGCTCTACGCCTACGCGGGCACCATCATGGCCGGAGTGCAGGTCTTCTTTCTGGCCGTGGTCAACTTTGCCGCGCCGCCCTTCGCGCTGATGAAGGGCGCGATCCCGGCCGACGGCAACGGCCTGAATCCGCTGCTGCAATACCCCGAGATGGTCATCCACCCGCCCATGCTCTACCTGGGCTATGTCGGTTTCACCGTGCCCTTTGCCTTTGCGCTGGGCGCGCTGATGATGCGCTACCCCGGTGAAAAGTGGATCAAGATCACCCGCGTCTGGACCATGGTGACCTGGCTGTTCCTGACCTGCGGCATCTTCCTCGGCATGCACTGGGCCTACGCCGTGCTGGGCTGGGGCGGCTACTGGGGATGGGACCCGGTCGAGAACGCCAGCTTCATGCCCTGGCTCACCGGCACCGCCTTTCTCCACTCCGTGATGATGCAGGAGCGCAAGGGCATGATGAAGAGCTGGAATGTCTGGCTCATCTTCTCCACCTTTCTGCTCACCCTGCTGGGCACGCTGTTGACCCGCGCCGGCCTGGTCAGTTCCGTGCACGCCTTCGCGCAGTCCTCCATCGGCAACTGGTTCGTGGCTTTCATGGTGATCGTGCTGGCGGTCTGCATCTTCACTTACGTGCTGCAGCGCAGCCACCTCAAGAGCGACCAGCATCTGGAGTCGCTGGTGAGCCGCGAGTCCAGCTTCCTGTTCAATAACCTGGTCCTGCTGGCCGCCTGCTTCGTCATCCTCTGGGGAACGCTCTTCCCCATCCTCAGCGAATATGTGCAGGGCAGCAAGGTCACGGTCGGACCGCCGTTTTACAACCGCGTGGCCATCCCCATCGGCATCTTCCTGCTCTTCCTCACCGGCGTCGGCCCGCTGCTGCCCTGGCGCGCCACGTCGCTGCGCGCCATCCGCCGCAACTTCATCGTGCCGTCCATCGCTCTGTGGGCCACCGTGATCGTCTGCCTGGCCGTGGGCGTGCGGCCGTGGAAGGACGGCGCGTTCGACCAGGGCGACTTCTACGCGCTGGTGGCCTTTGCGGTCTCCGCGGGCGTGCTCGCCGCCATCCTCTCCGAGTTTCTGCGCGGAGCCGGCGTCATCTCCCGGCAAACCCGCCGCAACCTGCTTTCCTCGACCTATCTGCTGATGCGCCGCAACACCCGCCGCTATGGCGGCTACATCATCCACATCGGCGTGGTGATTGTGGTCATCGGCCTGGCCGGCTCGGCCTTCAACCGCAACACCGAAAAAGAATTGGCCCTGCACGACCAGATGGCCATCGGCCCCTACACGCTCGAGTGCGTCGGCTTTACCCAGGACTCCAACCTCAACTACAACTCCGAGTACGCGCTGCTGGATGTCTCCAGAAACGGCAAAAAGGAGTTTCAGATCACGCCCGAGCGGCGCGTCTACCTGGCCAGCGATCAGCCCCAGACCATGGTCGCCATCCACTCCGTTCCCGGCTGGGATCTGTACGTCGTCTATGAAGGCGCGAATCCTGACACGGGCCAGCCCATCATCAAGGCGTTTGTCAATCCGCTGGTCAGCTGGATCTGGGCCGGCGTGGTCTTCATCGTCTTCGGCACGTTTGTGGCGCTGGTGCCCAGCCTGAGCCCGGCCACTGCCGCGCTGCGCGTGCCCGCAGCGCAGCCCGCGCCCATTGAACCGGCGCTGGGAGGAGGCAATTGATGGAGCCGAAGAAAATGCATTTGAAGGCGCTTCAAGCAGCAGGAACATGGATGCCCCAGGTCTGGACTTTCAGACCTGGGAAAGCGCGAATCTGGTCGGGCCGTGGTACGCGTTTTTGGATCAAATCCGCGCAGGCTCTCCTGCTCGCCGTGGCGGTCTGCTTCTCTGTGGGAGCTACCGACGCCAGTGCCCGCTTCAACGACCTGGGCCACCGGCTGATGTGCACCTGCGGCTGCGCGCAGTTGCTGGGCGAGTGCAACCACGTGGGCTGCACCGAGTCCGGCCGCGAGCGCGCCGAGTTGAGCGCCGCCATCGCCTCGGGCGCCACCGACCAGCAGATACTGAACAGCTTCGCCGCCAAATACGGCGCCACGGTCCTGGCGGCTCCGCCCACGCATGGCTTCGACCTGGTGGCATGGATCGCTCCCATCGCCGTCTTTGCCGCGGCGCTGCTGGGAACCATCCTGTTGGTAAGGCAGTGGTCGGTGGGCAGGACGCAAGCCCCCGCGCAGGCGCCTGACCCGGAGATGGATGCGCTCAAGGAAAAAGTTCGCCGGGAAACCGGGTCGGGCAGCGATGGAGGCTTTTGACGTATGACTGAGATGCAGGGATTTGTCGCCGGCCTGATGCTGGCAATCGCGCTCGGAATTTACACCTTCTGGCCGGAAAATGTGTTTGCCAGCCAGCGCCAGAAGACCCGCCTGGACTACCTTCTGGAGCGCAAGGAACAGCTCTACGAGAACTTGCGCGACCTGAACTTCGAGTTTCGCGCCGGCAAGTATCCTGAAGAAGATTTTGTCGCGCAGCGGGCGCTGCTTGAAAACGAAACGGCGCAGTTGCTGGCCGAGATTGAGCATTTGCAGCAGGCATGAGCCGGCGCGCAGCTCTTACCCACACGATAAGGACTCCCATCAAGACCATGAGATCGATCAAGTTCGTTTTGCACTCCGCAGCCGTGAGCCTTTTTCTCGCGGGCGCGCTGGCCCAGGCCGCCACGGTCACCGGCACCGTCACCAACAAAACCACCGGCAAACCCGCCGCGGGCGACTCCATCGTGCTCGTCGACGTGCAGTCCGGCATGGCCGAAGTGGCCCACGCCACCACTGATGCGCAGGGGCGCTATACGCTGAATGAGCCGGGCAGCGGTCCCTACCTGGTCCGCGTCACCCACCAGGGGGCCGGCTACTTTATTGCCGCCCCCCGCGGCGGAGCCCCCGGCGACATCCCGGTCTACGATGTGGCCGCCAAAGTGGAAGGCGTCTTTATCGAGGCCGACGTGATCGAGCTTGAGACCGACAACGGCCAGCTCCGCGTCACCGAGCGCTACTTCGTCCACAACACCAGCATGCCGCCCCGCACCGAGTGGAGCCCCCGCACCTTCCAGATCGTGCTTCCGCCCGAGGCGGTGATCGTGGGCACCGCGGCGCAGCGGCCCACCGGCCTGCCCACCAGCGTCAAGCTCGATCCCGATGGCCCCAAGGGCCACTACGCCTTCAACTTCCCCATCCAGCCCGACGAGGGCGACAAGGACACGCTCTTCCAGGTGGAATACACCGTGCCCTACAGCGGCAAGTTCACCTTCCATCCCCAGCTGTCGGTGCCCACACAGAGCGTGGGCGTGCTCATGCCCCTGACCATGACCTTCAAGGCGGGCTCCGGATCGGTCTTCCAGCCCATCCAGCAGGACCCCGGCATCCAGACCCTGGTGGCCAAGAACGCGGTCCCCGGCAAGGCGCTGGAGTTCACCGTCTCCGGCACCGGCTCCATGCCGCGCGAGACGCAATCCGACAACGGAGGCCAGGCCGCGGCAGCAGCCGGCCCCGGCAACCAGCCCGGCGGCGGCATCGGCGCACCCATCAACACCCCCGACCCGCTCACCAAATACAAGTGGTGGATTCTGGGCGCCATGGCGCTGCTGCTGGCGGCGGCCGCGGCCTTCCTGCTGCGCAAGCCCGCCGGAGCTGCCGGTGCGCCCGCCACTGCAGAAGCATTCGCGCCCGCCGCAGCGTCCGCGCCTGTCTTCGCATCCCCGGCGGCCAAAAACTCGGCCCTCCTGAATGCCCTGAAGGAAGAACTCTTCGCGCTGGAAAGCGAGAAACTCTCCGGCACCCTCAAGGCAGAAGAATACTCCGCAGTGAAGGCGGCGCTTGAGGTGGTCCTGAAGCGCGCCCTGAACAGAAAATAGCGGTCAGCCACGCCTTCGGGCTGCATCGACCTCCGATGCAGCCCGAAGGCTCTGCCACTTCTCTCGGCCGCCCGCGCTCCATCCTTATTGCGTCCCTACTCCGTATTTAATATTTACTGCTCCCTGTTCCCTTGTATCCTTCCCCCATGAAGACGCTGCTTCGCACACTGCTTTCTCTCGCCCTCATCGTCTGGCTGGGCGCGGAAATCTTCTTTCCCGTAGTCGCCGCCATCACCTTCGGCACCCTCCAGCCCGACACCCACACCGCCGGCACCATCGTGGGCCAACTACTGCGCATTCTGCACGGCATGGGCATGGTTTCCGGCGTCGTGGCGCTGGCTTTGCTGGCGGTGGCTCCGGCCTGGGGCATCTACAAGCCGCGCGCGGTCATGGCGCCCATGATTCTCATCGTGCTGATGATTACCTTCACCGCCTACTCGCAGTTCATCATCATTCCTGCCATGGAGCGCGACCGCATCGCCGCCGGCGGCGCCATCGATGTCCAGGACCACTCCAACCCTTCCGTGATGGACTTCAACCGGCTGCACAACCGCAGCGAGCACGTCGAAGAAGCCATCCTCCTGCTCGGCCTGGCCACCGTGGCGCTGGTGGCGCGGGCGGAGACGAATAAGACCAGTTGACGGTTTTCAGTTTTCAGTTTTCAGTTTTCAGTTCTCAGTTCTCAGTGCTTAATCGTCAGTGCTCAGCGCTCAATCGTCGCTGGGCAGTTTCCGTTGTTGGCAACCAGCCGCGCGCAATCAGTGGCGATTCCCCCGGCTATCGATGTCCATCGTCTGTTGCTCGCCTATGCTTTGGAACTGACAACTGATCTCTGATCAAAACTGAAAACTGATCCCTCTTCTCTGTTCCTGTATCATCGAAGAGGCCCGGAAGCGCGCAACGCAGCGTGCAGGGGCCCCAACGGGAAGTGCATGAAGACTGGCATCATCGGCCTGCCGCAGGTGGGCAAGACATCGCTGTTCAAGATTCTGACCAAGGCGCGGCTTGAGGAGCGCGGCTACTCCAACCCGCGCGAGGCGCACATCGGCGTGGCCCGCGTGCCCGACGAGCGGCTGGACAAGCTCTCCGCGCTCTACTCGCCGAAAAAAACGACCTACGCCCAGGTGGAGTTTGTCGACGTGGCCGCCATCGGCCAGGAAGCGCTGAAGGAAACCGCGTTCCTCACCAGCCTGCGCAACGTGGACGCGCTGATTCACGTGCTGCGCGCCTTCGAGGACGATTCCATTCCCCACGTCGGACCCATTGACCCCTTGCGCGACATCAGGAACGTCGAATTCGATCTGATGATCAGCGACCTCACGCAGGTTGAAAAGCGCCTGGAGCGCGTCGAGAAGGACCTGAAAAAGATGCGCACCAGCGAGCTGGAACGCGAGCACGCGCTGCTCCTGCGCTCCAAGGAGGCGCTCGAAAGAGAACAGCCTCTGCGCGAGCTGGAGATGACGCCCGAAGAGAAAAAACTCATCAAGGGCTTCATGTTCCTGTCGCAAAAACCCATTCTCTATGCGGTGAATATCGGCGAGAGCATGACCCTGGGCGACGACCTGGACTCGGCGGTGAGCCGCTTCAAGCTGGACGAAGTGGCACAGCGGCCCAACGCCGGAGCGACAGCCATCTGCGGCAAGGTGGAGGCCGAACTGGCGGAGATGGAGGAGGCCGAGGCGGCCGAGTTTCTGGCCAGCTACGGGCTCCGCGAGAGCGGGCTGGTGCGGCTGATCCGCAAGAGCTACGAACTGCTTGGCCTCATCAGCTTCTTCACCGCCGGCGAGGACGAGTGCCGCGCCTGGACGGTGCCCGCCGGCTCCAAAGCCCCGCAGGCCGCCGGAGCCATTCACTCCGACCTCGAGCATCATTTCATTCGCGCCGAGACCATCCGCTGGGACAACCTGCTCTCTGCCGGCAGCGAGGCGGCGGCCCGCGCCGAGGGCACGCTGCGCCTGGAAGGCAAGGAATACGTGGTGCACGACGGCGACGTCATGCACATCAGGCACAGCGGGTAGCCGCGCATGCTCCGATTGTCCATTCTCCTCGGATTGCTGGCCGCGCTGGCCGACGTGGCCGGCGGCCTAGTGCTGGTGCGCGCCAAGGGCGTGGAGCGCTATCTGCGCTATTTTGTCGCCCTCGGCGCAGGCTTTCTGATGGCCGTTGCGCTGCTGGAGATGACCCCCGAGAGCCTGCGCATGAGCCCGCGCCTGGGGCCCATCCTCATCATGGCCGGTTATTGCGTGGTGCATCTGCTGGAGCACACCATCAACGCCCACTTCCACTACGGCGAGGAGACCCACACCGGCGAATTCGTCTCCCGGCGCACCGGCTACTCGGTGCTGGGCGGCCTCAGCGTGCATGCGCTCTTCGACGGCGTGGCCATCGGCTCCGGCTTCGTGGTCTCCAACTGCCATGGGCTGGCTGATCTTTCTGGCCATCTTCCTGCACAAGGCGCCGGAGGGCTTCACCATGGCCTCAGTGATGCTGGCCAGCGGACGCAGCCGGACCGCGGCCTTCTATTCGGCCGTGGTGCTGGCCGTGGCCACTCTGGCCGGGGTGCTGGTCATCGAACTGGCTCCCCATTTGATGCTCTACGGCCTGCCCATCAGCGCCGGAGTGGCGCTCTACGTCGGCGCCAGCGATCTGGTGCCTGAAGTCAACCGCGAACCCGGCATCCACATGGCGCTGGTGTTTTTCCTGGGCGTCGCGGGCTTCCTGCTGCTGCGCACCGTGCTGCCCGCGCTCTAAAATCTCCGCGCCGCAGCGCCGGCCCCCGTCCATCCCCTCAGGCCGTGCGTCCCAAGCCGATTTTTTCGGCGTAGAGCCTTGCCAGAAGCCGCCCGTAGTCCCAGGCTACCTTGAAGTTGGCCTTGCTCGCGCCCCGGTAGCGCAGGCCAAAGGCGAACGGAATTTCGGTGACCGACTGAATCTGGCCGCGCACCAGAATCTCCAGAAGCAACTTGAAACCGGACCGCTGAAACGCGATCTGTGGGATGCAACGGCTCCGCACCATGAAGAACCCGGACATCGGGTCCTTTGCCCGGAGCCCCGCTCTCTGCACCGGCCAGGTCGCCCAGACGGCGGCGGCTGAAAGCAACCGCCTGACTGGATGCCATTGGCCCAGATTCCCTCCTGAAGTGTAGCGGCTGCCGATCGCAAGATCCTTCCCGCTCAGGACGGCGGAAAGCAGTTGCGGAAGCAACTCCGCAGGATGCTGCAGGTCGGCGTCCATCACCCCTAGAATTGTGGCGTCGGTCGCCTGCCAGCCGTGGAGAATCGCCCCGGACAAGCCCCTCTCCCCCTTGCGCACCAGCAGGCGCACACGCGGGTCCTGCCGTGCGATGGCCGCAACCCGGTCGCCCGTCCCATCCCGGCTGTCATCGTCGACAACCAAGATCTCGTAGGAGACATTCAATGGATCCGTCACCGAATCCAGCACCGAACGGACATGGTCGAGCAAGCCGGAAATGTTCTCCGCTTCATTCAGTGTGGGGATCACGAGCGCCAGCTTTTCCTGCCCCGGCTTTTCCTGCCCCAGTTCTTCCAGCCCCGGCTTTTCCTGCCCAGTTGTCATTCCGTCAGCCCTTTGCCGCCCAAATCTTCCGGGAGGAGTCTAAATACCGGGGAACGCGAAGGCTCTTCTTCCGGCAATACTGCACTTCCGCAAGATTGATTTGCAGACATGAGCCCCGCGTGTCCACTACAATTTGGATTATAGTTTGCAGAAAATCATTCGAGCCTTCGATGGACCCAGGCTGGGCAATCAGGTCAGTCTGTCCCAGGAAGGGCGCGAACATTGTCCACTTTTCGCCTAGGGCTTGCACCGTTACCCCGCACCCCTCGCCGCGAGC
This sequence comes from uncultured Acidobacteriaceae bacterium, assembly GCA_963716385.1. Lineage (GTDB taxonomy): Bacteria > Acidobacteriota > Terriglobia > Terriglobales > Acidobacteriaceae > Telmatobacter. Next base: position 1,804,433 of record OY970305.1, on the reverse strand, counting down.
GGATCGCAGACACCTCCGCCGGGGGCGGGAATCAGGTAAGGAGCACAGAGGCTGAACAAGGTGGAGATACTTCGCAAACGCAACATCTTTCTCGTCCTGCTGTTCTCGGTGATAGCCTTCGCCGTGATGGGGTATCACCCCGGCATCGAAGACGACGGTGTGTACCTTTCCGCCGTGCAGAGCGACCTGAACCCCGCGCTTTACCCCCACGACTCCGAGTTCTTCCGGGTGCAGCTCCAGGCCACGCTCTTTGACAAGTGGGTCGCGGGGTTCGTGAACTTCACACACATTCCAGTGGCGGCGACGGAATTGCTTTGGCAGCTGGCGTCGATCTTGCTGATCATTCTCGGCTGTTGGAGCATCGCGCGCACCTTGTTCGTCGAGGCCCGTGCGCAGTGGGCCGGAGTGGCCATGGTGGCGGCCATGCTCACCCTGCCCGTGGCCGGCACCGCGCTCTATCTGGCCGACCAGCATCTGCACCCGCGCAACGTGTCCACCGCGCTGATCCTTTTGGCCGTCTCCCGCATCCTTGCGGGCAAGCGATTGCAGGCGGTGCCCCTGCTGCTGCTTTCCTTTGTGCTCCACCCCATCATGGCCGCCATGGGCATCTCCTTCTGTTTCTTCCTCACCATGGCCATGCTGGAGCCGGTGCACGTCTGGCTGCGCTCGCTGCGCGAAGCGCTGGCCGCCGCCGTGCCCCTGGGATGGATCTTCGAGTCTCCAACGCCCGCCTGGCGCAAGGCCCTGGACACGCGGTCTTACTACTTCCTCTACAGCTGGACCTGGTATGAGTGGCTGGGCGCGCTGGCGCCTCTGTTTCTCTTCTGGCTGCTGTGGCGCGTCGCGCAAAAACACGGGGAAACGCGTCTGGCGCGCTTTGGCCTGGCTATCTTCGCCTATGGCGTCTTCCAACAGGCCGTGGCCATGATCATGCTGGGCTCGCCGGGGCTGGTCAGGCTCACGCCGCTGCAGCCGATGCGCTTTCTGCACCTGATTTATTTCTTCATGACGCTGATGGCCGGTTGCCTGCTCGGCAGGTTCCTGCTCAAGTCCAGCCTCTGGCGCTGGGCTCTGTTCCTCGTGCTCATCAACGCCGGCATGTTTGCCGTGCAGCGGTCGCTGTTCAGCAGCAGCGAGCACCTGGAACTGCCCGGAAGGCATGAATCCAACCAGTGGCTGCAGGCCTTTGCCTGGATTCGAATGAATACGCCCGACGACGCCTACTTCGCCCTCGACCCAGATTACCTGCAGGCGCCCGGCGAGGATTCGCACAGCTTCCGCGCCCTGGCCGAGCGCAGCCAACTGGCCGACGCCATCAAGGACACCGCCGTGGTGACGCAGGTGCCCGACCTGGGCCCGGTGTGGGAGCGTCAAGTGGCGGCGCAGGCCGGCTGGACCCACTTCAAGCTGGCCGACTTCGAACAGTTGAAGGCGCAGTTCGGCGTCGACTGGGTGCTGGTCCGGTATCCGCAGCCCGCGGGATTGCCCTGCGCGTGGCACAACCGTTCCCTCTCCGTCTGCCAGGTGCCGTAGAGGAAAGCCCCCTTTGCGTGTTGGGGCCGTTTCCGCGAGAATAGTTCAAGCACCAGACGATTCTTAACCGGCACGGAGTCCGGTCCATGCTGAATCTTACCCAACGTCTGCTTCTCGGCTGCGTTCTGCTCGCCGCCCTTCCCGTGGGAATGGCGGTCGCCACTGGCCATGCGCTTGCGGCCGCCGGGCTGTGGCCGGTCGCCATCGTCTTCATCCTGGCGGCGGCGCTGGTGTGCGCGGCAACAATCTTCCTGGTGCTCCAGCCGATTCGCGTGCTGGCGCGCGACGCGAAAAAGATCGCCCAGGGCAACCTGGAGCATCGCGTGGAGTGGAACAGCCGCGACGATTTCGGCGTGATCGCCAGCGAACTGAACCGCATCGCGATACGCCTGCGCGACCTCCGCGACACCGAGGCCGGCCGCAGGCAGATGGAGTTCCAGCTCTCCGACGCCGTGCTGCAATCCATCTTTGAGCCGATCATCGTGACCGATAGCAAGGGACACGTGCTCAAGGTGAACCAGGCCGCGGCCGAAGTGCTGGGCGAAGCCGCCACCGACCGCATGGCCCTCACCACCACCCCCGGCGGCGGCAAGATTCTGAGCGCCATCCGCGACGCCATCGCCATGCAAAAGGCCGTAGCCGCCGAGGGCGAAGCCGCCATGCTGCCCATGCGCATCGGCAAGCAGGCGCGCAGCTATCGCCTGCGCACCACCCCCATGCGCGACTCCGACGGCCGTCTGCTGGGCACCGTGACCACCCTGGAAGATGTGACATCCCTGCAGGACACCGATCGTTTCAAGACCCAGTTCATCACCGTGGCCAGCCGCAAGCTGCGTGGCCCGCTGCTGCAGTTGCGCCGCGGCCTCTACGCGTTAGCGCAGGGCTTTGGCGGCGCACTGCAGCCGCTGCAGGCCGACCTGGTGGCCGAGGCCGGCAGCGAGGCGGAGAAGCTGAGCGATCTGATGGCCGACCTGATCGAGGTGGCCGAACTCGATGCCGGCAAGCGCGAGTTGCATCTGGAGCGCCTGCGTCCCCTGCCCCTGTTGAACGAGGCGCGCGACCGGTTTTGCGACGAGGCCGCCGAAAAGCACATTCGCATGGAAGTGCAAGCCTTCGCCGACTTGTCCGTGATTTATGCCGACCGCCGCGCCGTCCGCTCCATTCTCGACAACCTGCTGTCGAACGCTCTGCGCTACACCCCGCCCGAGGGCGAGATTCTGCTGGCCGCCGAGGAGATCAAGAACTTTGTGCAGTTCACCGTGCGCGACTCGGGCCGCGGCATCGAGGCCGAACGGCTGAGCAACATCTTCGACCGCTTCAATGCGTTTTCCGATACCGGCACCGGCATGGGCCTGGCCCTGGTCCGGCGCCTGGTGGAGTCGCTGGGAGGCCAGATCGCCGTCGAAAGCCGTCTGGGCCACGGAACAACCTTCCGTTTCACTCTTCCCGTGGCCGTGGCGGAATCGGTCTATCACCCGGTGGAGGTGGGCTGAGCCATGGCGGAAAACATTCTCGACCCCCAGCAGCGGCCCGCGAAGCTCCGCATCTATATCGGCGCCGCGGCCGGCGTGGGCAAAACCTATCACATGCTCAACGACGCACTCCTCAAGCGCAAGCAGGGCATCGACGTAGTCATCGGTCTGGTGGAGCCGCACGGACGCGAGGAGACCGCGGAGCAGATTCGCGACCTTGAAATCGTGCCCCTGCGCGTGATTCCTTATGGTGGCGTCGAGCTCAAGGAAATGGACGTGGACGCCATCCTGGCGCGCCACCCCCACACCGTGATCGTGGATGAGCTGGCCCACACCAACGTCCCGGGCAGCAGGAACCGCAAGCGCTATGAGGACGTGCTCGAACTGCTCGAGGCCGGCATCAACGTCCTTACGGCCGTCAACATCCAGCACCTTGAGACGCTGAACGACGCCGTCAACCGCTCCGCCAACACCGTCGTTCGCGAAACCGTTCCTGACAACTTTCTCAAACGCGCCGACGAAGTGGTCAACGTCGACGTGACCGTGGATGAACTGCGCTCGCGCCTCCGCGAAGGCAAAATCTACGCCCCGGAGCAGGTGGAGCAAACCCTGGCCAACTTCTTCCGCAAGGGCAACCTGAACATGCTCCGCGAGCTATCGCTGCGCACCACCGCCGAGCAGGTGGGCAAGCGGGCTGCCGATTACCGTCGCACCCAGGGCCTGGAGCAGGCGCCCATTCCAGAAAAAATCATGGTGTGCCTCAGCACTCGGCCCGGCACCGAGCGGTTGCTCCGCGTGGGCGCGCGCATGGCCGGCCGCCTGGCCTCAAACTGGTACGTCGTCTACGTCACCCGCCCCGAACAGGACAAGGGCCACGACGACCCGGACGCCTTCCATCGCCTGGAGGATTACGAGCGCATGGCGCGCGATCTGGGCGCGCAGGTGGTCAAGCTGAACGACAAGAACGTTTCTGACGCACTCATCCGCTTTGCCCAGCAGGAAAACATCTCCCACGTGATCTTCGGCCAGTCGGTTCGCTCCCGCTGGGACGTACTGCTGCGCGGCTCGGTGCTCAACCGGTTCCTGGCCGAGGTCCGCGACGTCACCGTGCAGGTCGTCCCCATGCAAAAGCCTCTGCGCCGAGAGTAGAAAGGCCTTCCTCCCCAGCTGCAGCCGCAATCCTCCCTGTGATAGTTTTGAAGCCGCGGCCTTGATAGAGCTCGTAGCGCAGGTGGTAGAGCAACGCCCTTTTAAGGCGAAAATGCCCTAAAAGCCATCTCGAGTCGATTTGCGTGTTTACACGATAAGACATTTATTATAAAGCGCTTGCGGCGAGATCCAAGAATGCATCTTAATGCATCGCAATGCACAGAATCCGGTATAGAGTAGCTACAAATTGGCTACCAAAAAATGGGGTGTGCACGCTTCCGAAAGAGCCGTATTCCCAAATTGGCGAAGAACCCGCTCAACAGCAGCATACAGTTCCTGCATCGGTCTTTGCGGGTGTCTCTCAGTGCTCAACCACGATCGGCACAGAGGACCGCAACACGACTTGCCTTGCCGAAATCGTAATCCGCGCTGGCACTCGATTGGCTCCCATGAGACCTCTTGCTTCCGCTTCGACTTGAACGTCTCCGGCGGTCTTTGAGCTTTGCACGATAGCCTGCGCGAGGCCATTGAAGAGCGACCTTGTCGAACCCTTGTCGCTTTCCTGACAATTGGGATCGCCGTTTCCTACGCCGATAAGTCTTCCCGGCCCGGAAACGCTGAATTTGACCAAATTGTCTGCTGTCGGCACAAGCCTCCCCTGATTGTCGAGGGCTTCCACCTTCAAAACAGCCACATCTTTGCCGTCCGCATCGATCTGAGTGCCATCGGCTGTAAGCCTGATCGAGGCTGCGGGCCCGGTTGTCTCGCGCTTTTCTGTGAGAACGACCTTGCCGTTTTTCGTGCCGCGCGCCTCAATCGCACCCGGCTCGTACCTCACCTTCCATTCCACGTGCCCCAGATATGGCACCTTCTGGCTCCCGCGGCTATTGCCGTTCACAAGCAACTCGATTTCATCGAGGTTTGTGTAAACCCATACGGAAATCTCGTCGCCTTCCCTGCCCTCCCAATTCCAGTGCGGGAAAAGATGCAATGTCGGCTCGTTACGCCACCAAGCCTTGTAGTAATAGAAATAGTCCTTGGGAAAGCCACAGGTGTCGACAATGCCGAACTGGGAACTGATCGAAGGCCAGCCGTAAGGAGAAGGCTCGCCGCGATAATCGAAACCGGTCCACGCAAATCCGCCCGCCACCCACTCGCGCGTGCCGTAAAACTTCCACCAGTCTTCGGGCGTTCCCCACATGCCGTCCAATCCGCTGATCGTGTTGCGAAGTTTGTCAGTCTGGTACTCTCCACGCGTACTGACTGCGCTGGAGGTTTCGGACCCGAAGATTGGACGCTTCGGGTGCCTCTTGTGAAATCCATCCGGCTGGTTGAGATTGTAGTTGAACCCGATTATGTCGAGGGCATCGGAAACGCCCTGCTCATTGTTTCCATCTACAGCAGCAGAGACGACACGGGTGGGATCGAGTTCGTGGCAAAGTCGAACCATGTTGGCGCCGATCCGCGCGCCCTGCTCCGCCATCGGCCCCTGCATCTGCCGTTCTTCGTTCTCGATGGACCAGATGACAACCGACGGAGAGTTGCGATAGCGCTTCACCATCGTCTCAAGCTGCTGCAAACCTTCAGGACTCGAACTCATCTGGCGAGTCTCGCACATCATCATTACGCCCATGCGGTCGCAGGCGTCGACCCATTCCGGCGTGGGCATGTTGTGCGAGGTGCGGACGGCGTTGCAGCCCATCTCGCGCAGTACGCCAAGCCGGAACGACTGCAACCGGTCTGGCAGTGCGGAACCCACGCCCGCGTGGTCCTGGTGATTGCAGGTTCCCTGTATCTTAAGCGGCTTGCCATTCAGAAAGAAGCCCTTATCCGGATCGAACACGGCGGTGCGGATGCCGAATATCACGCGTTCGGTGTCGCGAACTTTTCCGCCGGACTCAACTGTCAACACGGCGGAGTAGAGGTTAGGCTCACCAACTCCCCAGAGAGAAGGATTCGAGAGCGTTGCAACTGCGCTAAATGGGCGGCTGTCCCAATCCGGGATGGATTGCATTGGCGATTCGGCCACGGCAACCAACGCTCCTGTTGCATCCAACAATTTCCAGCGCGCCTTGGCGTTTACGGGTTGATCGCTTTCGTTCTGCACGATCGTCGAGAGAGCCAGTCTTGCCGTTTCTCCCTTCACCGATGAACGGACCGTGCTGTCCCACTTGCCCAGATGCACGGCATCGGTCTTGACGAGCCACACATGCCTGTAGATTCCAGCGCCTTCGTAAAACCAGCCGTCGCCGAAGCTCGCATCTACGCGCAGCACGATATAGTTCTTGGCTCCGTAGGCGAGAAAATCGGTGAGATCGAACCGGAATGGAACGTAGCCATTGTCGTTTCGGCCGATAAAACAGCCATTGACAAAGACGAGCGCGTCACGGAAGACTCCGTCGAACTCGACCCAGATGCGGCGGCCTGCATCGCTGGTGGGAATCTCGAATTCACGCCGATACCAGCCCACGCTGGTTTCGGGATAGCGCCTGCCCAACGGTTTGTACCCGTGAGCGCGCAACTGACTGTCTCCTGTTCCGGCATCGTCATGCACGAACGGAAGTTCCACAGCCCAGTCATGGGGAAGGTCGAGCAACCGCCAATAGGAGTCGTCGAACCCTGCCTTGGCAAACTTGAAATCGCCGGTCTTGGAGAAGTCGCTCTGGCCAAATCCAAATCCCAGGTCTTTTGTTGGATCGGCACCATGACCGAAGGTGAACTTCCATCCAAAGTCGAAGACCAACTGCTCGCGCGGCGAAGCTGTTGGATCGTTTTCCGGCGCGACCACCGGCGCCTCGCCGTCCGGCAACTCAACAGCGTTGCCCCATGCGGACCGGGCAAGCATAGAAGAGGCCGAAAGGGCAAGCCCGGAAGCGAGTAGATCACGGCGAGAGATGAGAGTCATAGGATTCCCAGTCGATGAGGTCTTGTTGTGTAACGCCTGGCACGAACTCCAGTGAAATCGGCGATCAAGGTGAACTTCGCGCAGGTCGAGCAATGCGAGGCGGCTTGGCATTCGGATTTCAAGCCAGAGTCACTTTGAGAGCCGCTGCAAAGTCAACAGGCGGCCTGTAATCCGCCGGAAGCTCCACCTGGAGACTCTCGGACTGTTGTTTCCACTTCACCTTTGCGCCTGTTCCAAGAAGTTCTACTTTGGCGATCTTGCCCGGGTTGGTTGGCACCGAAGACCCCAGTGACTGCACAACAATTGAGTCTGCCGGCCAGCCCAGCGTCATTGCATAAATCACGTTGTTCGCCTTGTTGCGGGTGAACCGAATGTCCATTGCGCCCACCCGGCGTATTGAGTCGCCCTGGAAGGATCCGGCTTTCACCGTGTTGGGACCTTCGCCATATACCTTCCATGGGCGCGTCTCGTAGATCGCTTCGCTGTTGGCCTGCATCCACGCTGTAAGGCCATCGAGCACAGCGATCTCTTTGCTGTCGATGGTGCCGTCGGGCTTGCCCGGTATGTTGAGAATGAAGGTGCCGTTTTTCGAAACGGTATCGATGAGCCAGTGCACGACATCGGCCGGGGGAAGGTATCCTCCGTACACCCCGGGCCTCTCGTACGAGCGGCGGGAGTAGTGCCATTCTCCGATGCAGGTCTCCGACTGCCATGGGTATTTCATAATCTGGCTGGTCAGGCCACGCTCGTAATCGGCTACAACCGCTTTAGCAAGATGGTCAGGAACGTCCTTGACGTTCAGGACGGCTTCCATCCTTCCGCGCTTCTTCAGATTGTTGTTATAGAAGTAAGCGCCGATGTTCATTCCTCCCCAGCCAAGTGGCAGCAGTGAATCGTCAAAGTAGAGAAGATCGGGGTCGTGCTGGTCGATTAAGTCGCGCGTTCTGTCATAGAAGTTCTTCACATAGGAAGTGTCAGGCAGCGCGTCAGCGGGGTGCTTCACACAATAAAGACGCTGAGGATTGAGCCCCTCCCACCACTCCCCTTTGCCTTGAGCCGTGGTCAGGATTCCGTCGTAGGGGATGCCGGCATATGGACCGGATTTATCAGCTCCGTGAGAAGGCTGGAACCACCACCAGTTGCGCGCCTGGTGTACTGTAACACCGAACCTCAATCCCTGTTTCCGCGCTGCCGCCGCCCAACCGCCAATCACGTCTCGATGCGGCCCAATTGCGGCCGCGTTCCACGGCTGATGTTTCGAATCCCACGCGTCGAAGTTGTCATGGTGGTTGGCAAGGGCGACAAATATCCTTGCGCCCGCCTTCTTGTAGCGCGCGATCAGCTCATCGGGCTCCCAATTCAGCAGCGTCCACTGCGCGCAGAGTTCCTTATATCCGAAGCGCGACGGCGGGCCGTAGTGCTGCATGTGGTATCGGTACTGCGGCTGTCCCTCGACATAGACGTTCCTCGCGTACCAGTCGCCGTCCTCCGGCACGCACTGCGGGCTCCAATGGGCCCAGATGCCGAACTTTGCGTCTTGATACCATTCCGGCGCTTCGTACTGTAACATCGAGTCCCACGTCGGCTGATACGGGCCATCGCCGGCGAGATTGGGAATAGGCGAGTGCGTCGGAACGTCATCCCATAATCCGCCCGCGATGGGCGAGGGGGTAGGATTGTAATTCCATGCGGGAGACTGCCATGTCGTCTCATTCAGTCTTGTCTCGACGATTCTGTTGCCGCTCACCTTGTAAAAGACTCGCTTCTCGGGCGGCAATTTGCAGAATTCGGCGTAGCTCTGCGTGTAGTGGTTGAAATCGCTCGGCGCCGCAGCAAGATCTTCCTGCGTGGATTGTCCCAAAGACGGCAGGGCCTTTGATGCGGCCGCAATCGCTAGCAGTTTGCAAAAGTTCCGTCGTTGCATACAAGCTCCTCATCGTTATCAAGCGTCGGCCGTAACAACCGGCGGTGCCCTAACTTACCGCTGGATGTACGCTCGTTCTCGTCGATTAAATGCCATTCCGGCGAAGCGCACTGAACCTCAAGGTGGATTCCCCCGCACTCTTCGAGCGTTAATGGACGCCTGTGCCGTCTGCCGGCAGAACGGATATCTCGGCAGCACTGGTTACACCATTAGAGCAGAATGATTGAAGCGCGGTGAATCTGAAGTACCGAGCGTCAATCTGAGCGAAGGGTACCTCCTGAAGCTGAGGGTTGATTCGGATATTCCCAAAATGGCCCGTGTCTATATCCGTTGTCGAATGCTGTCCATCTACGCTCGTTTCAAAACGGCAGGTATCGACGATGCCGTTACGCGCCCGGTCCTGACGTGGGAGATAGGCGAAACCGGCAATCCGGCGCCTGCTCCCCATGTCGACCGTGATCTGGTGCAGCCCGCCGGAGTCCGCGTCCGGGCAAGTTCGCCAGACCGTCGCCGGATTATCGTCGATTGCATTCACTGCAGGGGCGCTTGCATCTTCATTGTCTACGTTCACTACTTTCCAGCCGATCGGAGCCAGACCCGCGAAGCGCTTCAAGGCCGCCATGCCCAGGCCGCCATCGGGCCCAAGACAGGCTGCGTACACTGTTCCTCCGTTGGAGAGAACTAGCAGCGGCCCATGATGAGCTTTGGACGCCGGATTGGGCATTGATCCATCGAGCGTGTAAACCACGGGAAGGCCCTTCGGGCTGCGGATTGTGACCGCACCATTGGCGTCGTGTTCTGAGATCTCGGGCGGCTGTACGAGTTCAGCCTGCTTGAAGAGTCCGATTTCGGCCAGTGTAGGCTCAAGCCGCGATCCGGTGATCCGAATGCGCACCTGATCAGTGGTTTCGGGAGTGTCCCATCGCAAGAGCCGCTTGTGGCCTACAGTGGTCTGTTTGTCCTTTTCGATCCAGATCGAGCCATCCCAAACATCGACGGTGAACGACTCGATTCGTTGACTGCGATGGTCGACCGCCTCCTGCAGCGTGACCACGTCGAAAGTGACGGGATGCGGCAGTTTCAGCGTGAGCGTTGCCGTCGAGTGTCCCGGCGCGGCCTCCCACCACGTGTCGAGATTCCGGTCAAGCGCCAGCAGGGGCTTGTGTACAGCGTTCGAACTGTCCGCCGTGAGCCGGCCGCCGGAGGCAAGATTCTTTGCGAAGGTCTCGCGGATCGTCTGGGCCGCTAAATGGAGATTGGCAATCTGGTCATCGGGAATCAGGCCGCGCGTGTCGGGGGAAAGATTCAACAGCCAGTTGCTGTTGCGGCCCACCGACTGATAATAGATGTCAACCAGCTCGGCTGCGGTCCGGACCGGCTTGTGCGCGGCCCAGAACCAGCCATGCAAAATGGGCACGTTGGTTTCGGCCGGATACCACCACAGATACGAGCCGGGAACGAGCTTTGCGCGGCTGCCAAGGTCTTGCTCCGTCTGATCGGGCCAGCGGTAGGTCTCAGGCAGCGCAGGCACAGGAATCACGCTCCACTCGGTGGTGCGGCCCACGCCTCCCTCATTGCCAACCCAGCGAACGTCAGGCCCCTTGCACGCAATAATCGCCTGCGGCTGCAAGTGGCGAATCATGTCGTACCAGGCGGCGTAGTCGTAAGTCTCGTGCACGCTCGGGTCGGGATTGGCTCCATCGAACCAAACCTCGCGAATCGGGCCGAACTGGGTGAGCAGCTCGTAAAGCTCGTTGAGAAAATAGCGATTGTAGTCGTCGACTTCATAGGTATAGCTCTTGAAGCCCTGGAGTGGCGTGCGTCCTTTGGATGGGTCGCTCTTAAAGCTCGCCGGATCGGTCGGAATCACCGATCGGACTTTTGCGCTTCCATCGCCGTAGTAACCGGCCGGATTGGTGGGATTGGTCCGCAATTGATACAGATCTGCCGGCGAAAGATAGACTCCCAGCTCGATGCCGTATTTGTGCGCGGCTGTTGCTACCTCGCGCACCTCGTCGCCCTTTCCTCCCCGCCACGGGCTCGCCGCCACCGAGTGTTTTGTGTAGCGCGTAGGCCACAGGGCAAAACCATCGTGATGCTTGCAGACAAGGATGACCATTTTGCCGCCGCCATCCTTGATGGTGCGCATCCATTGGTCGGCATCGAATTGCGTGGGGTTGAAGATCAACGGGTCTTCGCGACCATTGCCCCACTCCACACCCCTGAAAGTGTTGGGCCCAAAGTGGAGGAAGAAAGTCCGCTCCATTCGCATCCAATAGGTCTGGTTGGGCCGCGGCAGAACCTTCGCGGCCTTCTCCAGAATCGTCGCCTCGGAATCCCCGGCGTCAATATGCTGCAGCGTGGAATAAGGGATCGGAGCCGGCGCGCGTCTGTTGCCGGTGGCAGGAATCTGTGGCAATGCCACGCCAATGCTCATTAAAAGACCCGCAGAAAAGATCGCTCCGATTCTCATATTGATTGTCTTCCTATACCGACGTGGAAGGCGGGGGAATAGTCATGCACTGACTGGTTGCGACGCGTTATCAAAGGCATCCTCCAAATCTCCAACGGCGAATGGTCTTGAAGCCCTCCCGCAGTGCAATTCGTTCGGCAGGCTTCGGTTGCTCATTGGACCAGGTCTGCGCCCATCGGTTCCAGCGTGATCGCTCCATCGTAGTGGCGATTGCTGATGAGGCTCTTCTTGCTGCCCGCTATCGGGATCGACCTTTCCTCATCGGTCGTATTCACATAGAGCGTTCGTCCATCGTCAACTCTGGCGAACACACCGTCGGGAGTCCAAGGGCCGGGCTCGACGCCTGCGATCTTGTCAATGTACTTCAGAACCGGCCCGGCCGAAGCGGCGCTGGATACCGTGGCAAGGTAGATCGCGTTCCCTTTTCCGAATTTGTTGATGGTGACGGCAGGCGTGTGGTCCGTCGTGTTGGTGAAGCGGGCGAGAATCGAAGCCGTCAAGGGCTCCAGTACTTCGTAAAAGCGTTCGCCGCTTTCGACTGACGCACCATCCAGGTCGAAGGTCAGCGGAGTCTCTACCCGGTAAAAAGCATTCGTCTTTAGCCCGAAAACGTCGCTTAGCCGCCCGGGCAGCGGCGTTTCAAACCACTGCCCGTGCTCATTCACCTTCGCGGAGTAGGCAGTCATCAAAACCGTGCCGCCGTTGCTCACGTAGCCCCGTAACGCCTGCGCGCTCTGGGCATCCATCACATAGTCGGCGGGAACAACGACCAGTTTGTACGGTGCGAGGCTGTCGTGCCCGATATTGATGATGGCCGTGTCGATGTTGGCACGGAACAGGGGCTCGAACGCGCCCTGCACCTGATCGGTATAGGAGGGCCTGAAATATTGGAGCGTCGTATTCGACGGGCCATTGGGATGCGAATCGATGAATGAGTCGAATGAATACGCGATCGCTACCTGGGGATGCGTGTATCGCGGGAAGCCAAGTTTCGAAAGCGCCTTGAACTCTGAGGCAATGCGCGCCCACTCGTCGACTTTCCACGAGGGCGTTCCATCGTGGTTGAGGAGCCCGAACAGCGCCTGTTCCTCTCCTCCGCTATGGCTGTTGAAGGTCCACGCAAGGAAGCCCTGTCCACCCATCATCAGTCCGAGATAAGCGTACATGCGGCTGCGCCCCGGCGTTCCATAGAAACCTCCCCCGCCTGCGGTAAACTCGTTGAACCAAATCGGTGTGGAGAGGTCCCCTTTTGTCATGAGCGCCCCAAGTGCGCCGCTGATCGGATCGCCGGGATAAAAGCCTTCCGCTCCATACGAAACATAGTCCTTGTACGTGCTGAGGTAGTCGAAGCCTCGCCTCCCCGCCGTATCCCAAAGATTCGAGATCGCAGGGATATTCAGGCATGTTGCGCTGCCGAATGGCATCGAGTTCGCGCAGTCGCGCCACAGTGACGTCAGACCAGAAGCGATGGAGATCCAGATAGCGTTCGGAAGGGCCGGGACCATCTGCGAGCGGCAAATCAACATCTTCGAAGCGGTTCAACCTGCGCGACCACCGCTGAGTCGCCCACGCCTTGTTTAGCTCCTCAATCGTTCCATACTTGTTCTTGAGCCAGGAGATGAATCGCTCCCTATCTGCCACCGAATACGACATGTAGCCGTTGCCAATCTCATTATCGTAGCCAATGGCTAATATTGCGGGATTATGCGCATAGTGCTTTGTCATTGTGTCGGCGAGGATCTTCACCTCGCGCACGTAATTCGGATCGCTGATGTCATCCATATAGCGCTCCGCGGGTGGGAGGCGCGTGCCGTTCTGGGTGACGATATCGACACCGGGATAAGTGCGATGCAGCCAGATCGGCGCTGGCGTGCCCGGAATATCTAGGATTACGTGAATTCCGTTGGTGTACATATCAGCCACTATTTTGTCCCACCAGCCAAAGTCGAACTTGCCTTGGGTTGGCTCAAATGAATCCCAGGAAAGATCTCCTATGCGCACGACGTTGAATCCCGCCCGCTTCATGATGGCAATATCGTGATCGATCTCCTCGGGCGTGCGATCGATGGGCTGGTAACAAGTCCCCACAAAGAGCTGCCCAGCCCCAGGCCAGTTTGGATGCGCAGGATTATTCTGAGCCACAGACGAAGCGCTGAGCATGCCTGTAAGGACAAAAGCCAGTGCGAACCTCCCGAGCGTCATGCCACATCCCTTCAAGTGGCGGGCTGGAAGAATTTTCTTTCTCATTGACATCTGTGTAAGCACAATTCCGAATCTTTGATCCTTCAATTGGCCCCCTGAACGCCTTTTAGTTTGACGAGCACGACGTCGTTGCTGTTCATTGGCACAGTAAACTCGAGCGTGCCATCCCGCGCGCTCCGCATTGTCTTGTCTGTCTCTGGTAAATCGCGCGTGAGCTCATTCAATCGCGCAACCTGCACCGCGTTCAACCCCTCTGCAAGAGAGCCCCTGAGCGATTCATTGCGCTCACTGCGTTCTCGGACTTGCTGAACTCCGGAAAAACACCGCGAGGTAGCTGTCGACTCAAATGAGCTGACCTCCAATGCACTCAAGCAGTAGAGCCTTTGATTCTGGCTGGGGAGATAAGTAAGGCCGGGTCCCTTCCGAAAGGGTCCCGGCCTTTCTCACTACCAGCTTAACCTAGCTGCCAGTTGAAGATACCGCGGTTCGTTGGTTGGCCCATTGGGTCCCTTCCCAATGGTTCCGAAGTCTATGCTGGTTGGATCGTTATTGTAGCCTTCGTCCCAAGTCGGATGGTTGAATGCATTGAGCAAATCGACACGAATCTGCAGCTTCGCCTGGTCCCCGAGGAAAATCTTGGAACCCTCGGGAATGCTGAAACTCTTGGAAGCGGCCATGTCGAATTTGTACGCGCCTGGTTGACGGACGCCGAAGTTTACATTTTGCCTTCCCACGGCGTACGAATTCGGAGTTCGCACAAACTCAATGCTGGAGCAACTGGCCGCGGTCGCCGCGGGGCTGGGGATGATTGCGCCTGTGTCCGTGTCTTTGTAACCGACGCAGGGAGTCACGCCGCGAATTCTGTTGTCCTTGTGCGAACTGTCTGCAGGCAGGATGGTGTGGCTAACGGCCATTGACTTAGTGATAGGTCCACCAGTGGAAGCCATCTCCCAGTTCCCCGCTTGGTCATAAACATTTCCCGATCCACCGGAGTCCGTGGGACGCCACGCGAACCCGCTGTAGTACGTGTAGAGCGGGGCGATCTCCCAACCGTTGACGATCTCATCAACCAACCGGTTTGCATTCGAAAACAGAAGCCGGCCCCTGCCGAACGGCAAGGTGGCGACTCCCGAAAAGGTAATCGAGTGATTGACATCGTTTGACGTGCTAACCTGGCGAGCCAAAACATTGTTGAGTTGATCCACCCACCCTCCGGAGGCAAACGCCCTCGCATGCGTATACGTTGCATGGAGCGTCAGGTTTCTAGAAAGCTGATGAGACCCAACAGCCTGGAATGCGTTGTACCAAGTCTTTCCGTTGTTCGTGGCCCCATTCTCGGTAATGTCTCCAAACTCAGGAAACGGCCGGGTAAAGTTGGACCTGGAGAGGGTAGCAGAGTTGTAATAGCCCGTACCGGCGAATCCGGCGATGCCCAGGAACGGGTTGTCGATCTGACCGGCAGCGGAGTCGCAGAGCTGGCGGTCACCGCCCCGCTCAACGTTGCACTGCGCGTTCCACTGGGGTGAAATTTCGTTGATGTTGGTTTTCTCGGGGTTGTTTGGAACCCGGTTGCCGACATAGCTTACAGAGAATACATCCCGTCTCGTGGGAGCTATTTCGTAGGTCAGACTCCAGGACCAGAGAGCGGGAATCTGATAGTTCGGATTATAGAATGAGAATGACTTGCCGAGGTCCTGCAAATAGCCGAGAGTTGATCCGCTCGGCAGAGGCACCACTGGGATCGGGTTGCTGAGGCCCCGCCCGGTTGTGGCAGTGTAGGGCGTAACTCCGTTGTCGAGCGAGTTTGTATAACTGGCCGAGCTGCTGAAGCCATCCGAACCGTTACTCGACTGATCGGAAATATAGGTCAGCCCGATTCCGCCGCGGACCGACATCTTCTGCGAAAGCGCGTATGCAAACCCGATGCGAGGCTGAATATCCAGTTTGTTCATCTTGTATGCGCCCCTGCTCTGGCCCTTGACACCGGCAAATGACAGGCCACCCTGAAGGTTCGTGCTGCTTCCCAAGGCGGCTGTCCCGGTGGCGATCATCGCGGATACCGGGTTCAAGACAGTTGCATTGAACGCCCCGTTCATCTTGTTATGGCGTTCCGTTTCCGGCGTGGTGAAGTCCCAGCGGAGGCCGAGATTCAGAGTCAGTTTCTTCGTAATTTTCCAATCGTCCTGGACCCACGGTGCGAAGTAGTGCTGGGACCAGAACTGGTAAGTGTTCCAGTTCATAGTGCCGGAGTTCGGATAACCGAGCAGCAAAGAGGCGATGGACATGCCACTGGAGTAACCAGGTGCATCCGGGGCATTCCAGTACTCGTTGCTGAAATTCGAGGAAAAGTTGAAGCCGTTGCCATTGCCACCCTCTGGATTGTCCCACTGGCTGAAGTTTACGTTGACTCCCGCGCGGATCGTGTGAGCGCCTTTGATATAGGTCACCGTCGGGAGGAAATCGAGAGCGTGCCTGTCGCCCGAATAGCCGAGCCAGCCTGCACCGAACTCAATAAAGTTCGCTGCGTTGGGAAGGCCGTTGGAGGAGATATCCAGGAAATGGTTGTTATTCGCGAGTTGATTGTAAAACTCCGAGGCAAATCCCAACTTGGACGTCATGTTATAATCCAGGGTCGGACCCTGGAGTTGATTGTTGTCGAAATTCATTGCACTGGCGCCAACGTTCAGCAGGAGGTTGGGATTGAAGACGTGCGTCCATTGAACGGCATAGGTTTGAGCTGCTGGCGCAACACCTTGACCGTTCCCATTGGCTGGATCATCTTTTGGAGCGCCAACGCCCCAGGTGGCGAAGATCGAGCGGGCCTGATTACTGTAGCGAAACGAGAACATGTTCTTAGCGCTCGGGTTGTAGTCGATCTTGATTGCTCCATTGTGCCAGTCATCGTTTTCAACTTGCAGGTTCTGATAATTGTTTGTCCAGGGAGCATAACCCGGTCCTGGATCGACGTTCGGTTTCAGGTAGCTTAGGTACGACAGAATGTTCGTTGCAACTGGATCAATCCGGTTGGTGGGAATCTTGTTGCCCGGGAATGGCGAGTGCGCTTGCTTCGTCTTTCCATCGATTGGATCGACGACAGTTTGCAGCGGCGTGAGTGGGTCGTAAATCGTCAGCGGTTGCAGACTTTGCGTCGTACTATTCCAATACGTGGCCGTGCTGAAGTCGCCAGTGAGCCAGGCTGGATTCGGAATGGAGTATGTGTTGTAGGACGGGTTGGGCAGGATATCCTTCAATTTCTCATAGGTGGCAAGGAAAAATAATTTGTTCTTTCCGTTGATCACATGCGGAATCACAACCGGTCCGTCCGCCTCGAAGCCATATTGATCGCGCTTGTGCTGGGCTTTCGGCAGGTCGTTGTAATTGGATTGGAAATCCTCCGTGTCGAGCCAGGTCCGGCGCATGTATTCGTACCCGGAGCCATGGAACTTGTTGGTGCCGGACTTCAATGACACGTCGACCGACGATCCTCCGGAGTGTCCGTAAGAGGCGTCATATGCATTCAACACGATCTTGAATTCCTGAACGGCATCCACGGAAGGCACATACCCCGCTCTCCCCGCATCCGCTGTGTCGTTACCTATACCGTCGACATTGGTCGTACTTACTTGCGGCGAGCCATTGACGTACTGGTTGCCTGTCACGTTGTCGAACGGCCGAGGATATTGCGAACTCGAGAAATCGTGCGTACCTGGGCTGAGATCGAAGAGCCCAAAGGGGTTGCGCGAATCCAGAGGCATTTCTGTAACGCGCTCGTTATCGATGACCTCACCCCGGTCAGACTTGGAGAGTTCGATCTGCGTGTTGCTCGCGTTCACGGTGATTACCTGGCTTGCAGTTCCGACCTCCAGCGTGAAATCCATTGTTGAGGTCTGGGCGACATTGAGCCGGATGTCGGTCTTCTTTGCGGTGGAGAACCCTTCCTTGGAGACTGTTATGTCGTAGACTCCAGGGATCAGATATGGGACTGTATAGGCGCCACTACTTGTAGTTACGGTCTTGACGTCTATGCCAGTTGCCTGATTGTGGACAACCACTTGAGCCTCGGGAATAACGGCTCCAGTGGGATCAAGAACTTGCCCGGTGAACTGCTGCGTCGCCTGCGACCAGGAAACAGCAACAGAGAACATGCACAACATAGATAAGGCCAAGCCCCAAAGAGCTTTGGTTCCCTTACGATCCGTGTACTGCATTTTCTTGCCTCCTCAATGGTTGGTATGCCCGATGTTTTCTACCAGTTGCGTCGTGAGCATAGACGGTGAAGGATTCGAGCTCCGGTCACAATTGCCGTCTTACGGTGTTGAAGTGGACGCGCAAGCTTACGGCTAGCACGTAATGATCCCCCTTCAAATGAATGAAGGACTCCTTCGTTCAAAAACTTCTCGTGCACTCTCGGCCGAACCCTTTGCAGCATTCGCTTTGCCCGGGAGAGCCGGGCTTGATCGAAACGCTTCGCGTTTCGCCCCCAGCCGGAAACTTGATCCGCCCTCGCTCGCAACTGGAACAGGGCCCTCAAGTTGGTCAATTCCGAAATGGCCACTGGCAAATCCTCCGTAAACCGATCCTGCGACTGCCCGGAAACCTGCACTTGAGCCTGAAGGCGTAATGATTTCCCGAAAATGCTGATATTTTTCACACAAGCCAAAGCGCTCAATGAGTTGACCCCGCTTTATACCCGAATCGATTAGATCCACGAAGGTATCGAACGGTTTGTTGCCGTATGGTCGGGCGTCTGGAGGCTTCTAAACGACTGAAACAATGAATTTTCCCCGATGATTTCGAGGAAGGCGTAACGGCAAGGTATTGGGCCAGCGTGAGTGCGTATATAATCGATTCATCAATTCATGAGATTCGGACAGCGGACAATCAACTGACGCCGTTGAATTACCGAAACGTATGAAATAAAAAACACGAACCCGCAAGGAATACCCATCGAAGGCCTTCCCTCTACCTCAGTTCCGATTGGAAGGCAGAATTTAGCGACCAGGGGATTCAAGTCGCGGTAGGTAGCTATCCGCATAATCGCAGACATTCGAACGCGGAAAGGGAGTGCAGAAAATGAGTCGGCAGAATTCGGAGCAAGAAGCAACGCAACTTCCTGATCCAGACATGGTTCGGCACGCCGAAATTCTAGACCATTTGACTCAAATCCAAAACAGCCCTGCATTCTGCAACAGCGCACGCTCGAAGGAATTTCTCAAGTATGTTGTTGAGCAGGCCCTCGGAGGCCAAATTGAGAACTTGAAGGAGCGTTCAATCGGAGTAAACCTGTTTCATCGACCTCTTACCTACGACACGGGTGAGGATCCGATTGTCCGAGTGAAAGCTGGTGAGGTCAGAAGGAGGCTGGGAGAGTACTATGCAGGGGAAAAACATCCCCCTGAACTTCATATTGAGCTGCCTGTTGGATCCTATGTCCCCAAGTTTCGGTGGAGAAGCCAGCCAGCTGACCCTACTTCCGATCCCAGGGCGACAGCACTTGAACAGCCGCTAGCGCCCCCGAAGCACTCTAGGCGTTGGAAATCTTTAGGAATTGCAATCACCCTTACTATTGCAGGCATTGCAGCAACCGTCCTGATCCGGGCGAACTACCCTCGCCCTTCAACACTTGACCAATTCTGGCAGCCGCTTTCTGCCACCAAACAACCTGTCCTTATCTGTGTGCCGACCCCGGTTAGCTATGCGGTAAGCTCCGATCTCTTTCTTAAATCGCCTGTCGCAAAGTCTGGGATTTACGATACCCTCGCGAAGCGCAATGAGACACCGCTCCGGTTGGATCCTGACACTACTATTAAGTGGAAGCAATTGACACCTCTCGTAGATTTCTACGTGAATAAGGATGACGCTTATGCCGCAGAGGATTTGTCAATATTCTTTGCATCAGAACACCGTTCGGTACAAATCCGTTTCGGGGACGACTACACATATGAAGAACTTCGGAATTCGCCAGCGATCCTGGTCGGGGCCTTCAACAATCCGTGGATTGAACGCGTTATGTCTGACCTTCCGATCGGTTTTCGTGAAAGCGGAGAGGTCGGGTGGATCGAAGATCGGACAAAGCCAGGCCAGGTTTGGAAGGCCAGCTTGGAGGGACGTCGAGGCAGTAAAGACTTCGCTGTCGTCGCACGGCTGTTGAATTCGAAGACCGGCCAGTTCTTGATCATTATCAGCGGGGTTGGCATGGTAGGAACAAAAGCAGCGGGGCAATTTATCACTCATGAAGAAGGGTTGGAAACAGTGGCACGCTCAGCCCCTCGGGGCTGGGAACGAAAAAACATGGAGATCGTCCTTGAAACCGACGTGATCGCTGGATCTCCTTCCCCTCCACGTGCCGTGGCGGTGAGAGTCTGGTAATCGAACGCCCTCAATGATTTGGATTGAATGAGTTTCCTTCCAGTTCACCAGATGCTTCCGTATAGTCTTGACCCCTCAGACGGACTGCCAGAATCAGTCGAGGTATACTGAAGAACGTTCGATCTAATCGATTCAATATGCCCAACAAAATTGGTCGCAGTCGTCCCACAATGCGAGACGTTAGTCGGCTCGCAGGAGTCTCAGTCGCAACTGTATCAGCGGTGATTAATAGTCGCCCGGTGGTGAGCGAAGATCTGACCCTGCGGGTTCGTCGCGCTATCGAAGCCTTGAATTACCATCCTGATTACCTGGCCCGCAGCCTTCGTATGCAGCGGTCGCACATCCTCGGGGTCGTAATGCCCCAATTTGCCAGTCCATTTTTCGCGGAGGTTCTGCGAGGAGTGGAAGATATGGCCTCCCAACATGGTTACTCGATCTTGATTTCCAACTCGAGAGGAGATGTCAATCAAGAAAGGAAGCAAGTTTCGGCCCTTATCTCGCGAAGAGTGGACGGAATCTTAATCGCATCCGCAGATAGCCAGTTTACCTATCAAAGGCTGTTTACGCGACACTTCCCGCTCGTGCTTTTTGACCGTATTCCGCCAGGTTTCGAGGGAACAGCAGTCTTCACGAACCATGCAGAAGCGAGTTTAGAAGCAACAAATTACTTGATCCGGCTTGGTCACCGGCGGATTGCGATTATCGCGGGGTCGCAGGGAATTTCTGCTGCCGACGAACGCATAGAGGGTTTTCGAAACGCAATGAACGAAGCGGGTCTGACGGTCCCGCAGGAATACTTCAAACGCGGCAATTTCAATATGAAAGATGGGCGGGAATGTGCGCTGGAACTCCTGAAGCTTCCATCTCCGCCCACTGCGATTTTTTCGCACAACTATGAAATGACACTCGGTCTAATTCGGGCGCTCTCCGAAAACGGCGTGCACTGTCCGAAGCAAGTGAGTGTATTGGGGTTCGATGATTTCGTGGTCGGCATGGATGGATTTAGCTGGGCCACGATGTTCTCTCCCAAACTCACTTGTGTCGCGCAGCCGAGCTATGAAATTGGCCGACGAGCGGCCGAGGCTCTGCTGAAAAAAGCAAAGCGCCTTGAAGGAGAAGATGATGGCGAGGAGGGCTTCATTAGGCTCCGTGCGGAGCTGCGAATCAGGGAATCCACCGCTCCTCCAGCGAGTCTCTAATTGAAAGCCTAGAGGTGTAAAACAATCCCAGGCTTGCGCGGTGACTTACAGAGGCTTTGTTTCCCTCGGTAGGACTGCCCGGTATTTGGCAAGTTCACTTGCGCGTCGCGAATATCAAGCGCTATTCGAGGACTGGCGGACTTTGGTAGATGTCTATTTGAGTTTAACTATGAACCACAACTGACGAATATCATCCACAACCGAGTCGCAGGCAATTGACAGCATTAATCGAACTGCCATTCTCCGTGCCGAACATCCGTGATCTACCAAGTATTGGAAAACATCGATATCAAAGGATTTGCGAGAATCGCCGTTGCTCGTTCGACCAGCACAGATCGAAATCGGAGCGTTATAGAATTTACCGAAAGCAACCAGCAGTCCCCGAGCCGTGACAACGAACCTCGACTCTCGCGGCCACCCCCTATTATTTACAAGCATTTACGACAATCTCCGGCGACGCATCTTACAGTAACGAACCGTTACATACTTGGAACGGCTCATTGGTTTGGAATAAGTTCATCAAATCTAGGAATTAAGTTCGTGACCCAGCCACTGAGATCCAAGCGTGTCTGCTCGATGGAATTATACCTTGTGATTCGAAACGGAATTCGGTAGTCTCAGTTCGGCGAAAAGAGGGATTATCACACATTTTGTACCAAACCAAACGTCGCTCGCATACGAAATTTCCCGCAACGGTATGTCGCGCGCTTCTCAACCAAGTGGGGTTGAACAGTAAATGCGCCGTCGGGATTTCTGCAAAATACTAGGCGGAGCAGCAACAACAATTGCAGGTTCGCGCGGTTGGCCGAGTGCCCTGGTTGCCAGCGCCAACGGAACTGAGACTTTGGATTATGCGCAGTTCTGCGCACTTCCGGAATCTGAGCGGATCTTCTCTGTCGTGTCAAAGAATCGAATTGTTGCCGAGAAAATTGACCTCGCATCATGGGAACCCAATACCTGGGGAGCTCCTGAGAAGATCCCAGGAATTCCAGACTCGTGGGACGGAGTATCAATGCAGTCGCCAATGCCGGGATTGAATGGTACTGGCCCATTTGCTGCAACCTGGGACTCTCTTTTGCAATACGAAGCTCCCGAATGGTATCAAGACGCCAAGTTCGGAATATGGGCCCACTGGAGCCCGCAGTGTGTTCCCGAAAAGGGAGACTGGTACGCGCGGAACATGTACCTGGAAGGGTCGGAGCAGTACAAATACCATCTCGAACAGTATGGACATCCGTCCCGTTTTGGTTATAAGGATTTATGCCCTCAATGGACACTTCTGAACTGGCAGCCAGATGAGCTTATCGAACGCTATAAAAAGGCGGGGGCTCGCTTTATCTTCGCACTCGCGAACCACCATGATGGATTTGATTGCTGGGATTCAAAGCATCAGCCATGGAACTCTCAACGAATCGGCCCCCACCGCGATGTCGTCGGCACTTGGGCGAAGGTGGCGAGAGAGCGCGGATTGCGATTCGGTGTAACGGTTCACCAGGCTAGAAACTGGTGGTGGTTCGAGCCCTCCCATGGAGCCGACAAGAAAGGAGCGCTGGCCGGTGTGCCATATGATGGTGAACTGACTCATCGTCAAAGCCGACATGAGTGGTGGCAGGGATACGACCCTCAGCTGCTTTATGGCCCGAAGCATCCTGCCAATGCCCTGCCGGATCCTTCCTACGTAAAGAACTTTTACGATCGAACTCGAGACCTGATCGACAAGCACGATCCAGACATCCTCTATTTTGACAATTCCATGTTCCCCCTTGGCTGGGCAGGAATGAGTATCGCCGCCTATTTTTATAATCGCAGCCTTCTCAGCCGAAACGGCACAATGGACGTCGTGGCCAACATTAAGAATGTGCCGGAGCGCCTCGTTGGTGCCGTTGTCGCCGATTTCGAGCGCGGCCTCAAGGATGAAATCACTCCCCACGTCTGGCAATCGGAGACCTGCTTGGGAAACTGGCACTACGATCGAGCTCTTTATGACCAACCCGGCGAATTCGGCGGATATCTGCATCCGCGCGATGTAATTCGCTGGCTCATCGACACCGTCAGCAAGAACGGAGTCTTTGTGCTCAACGTACCAGGGAAGCCGGATGGAACCATCGACTCCAAGGAGATCGCAGTCCTTGACCAGATCACCGCCTGGATGAGCGTCAACTCCGAGGCAATCTATGAAACACGGCCGTGGAAGATCTTCGGCGAAGGCCCCAATCAGGTTACGGCCGGGGCATTTCACGGCAATACGGTCGCCAGTCTCGGAGCGAAGGACGTGCGATTCACAAGGACTAAAGACAACCGAGTGATCTATGCCATGCTCCTCGGACTTCCTAACCAGGAAACAACCATCGAAGCACTTGGACTCTCTAGCACGCATTCCCCGGGGAGAATCGGCAAGGTCGAGATACTCGGGACGCGTCAAGTTCCAGAGTGGAAGCAGACGCAGAACAGCCTTTCAGTCAAAGTGCCCGGATCGCTCTCGGGGATTCCCGAGTACGGAGTGACGGTGAAGGTTTATCTCGCCTGATAATGTAAGGCACCGGAGCAGGAGCGGCGGCAGCGCATCACCTCTCGCTCGTCCCACCCTTCTTGCCTGTGTTGAAGCCGTCCCTCAATTCTCGACTCCTGGGTTCCAGAGCAATTTTCCAATAGATATACCTTAACGGGACTCATAAAAAGTAGTCTTATCTTAAGGAAATAGCTACTTGAGAGCGGTGGTTTCGAAGTACAGCAATCGGAGAACCGCTATGAGTACTGAAACCATGCGGCTTTCCGGTTCGAGGAGTAAACGAACATGTTCCACCGTTTGCATTGCGCAAGTCGCCGATCAAGAATCCTGGCCTTCGCAGGCACCGTGGCTCTGGCCATCTCGCAACCTATCTGGTCAGCTTCGTGCGTCGGTCCCGCGCCCTTGGAAGCGCGAGTCCACTCCCACCCGGATGCCGACGCCTATGAAGCTCTGGGCATTTGGTTCGGTGA
Source organism: uncultured Acidobacteriaceae bacterium (assembly GCA_963716385.1). Taxonomy (GTDB): domain Bacteria; phylum Acidobacteriota; class Terriglobia; order Terriglobales; family Acidobacteriaceae; genus Telmatobacter. Next base: position 1,780,228 of record OY970305.1, on the reverse strand, counting down.
GAACCGCCAATCCGAATGCGCCGCCCAAGCCTTTCAAGCTGGACTCAAGCTGGAACCCGACTCGCCTCGCCTCTCTTATCTCCTCGGATTGAGTCTCTACACCGCGGGAAAGCTGGAAGAGTCCGTTGCTCCGCTTCAGCATTCGGTTAAGCTGCATCCCAAAGAAGAGAAAGGACATCTTTTGCTCGCCTCAGCCTTAGCCGGACTCGGCCGCAGTAAGGAGGCATTCGTCGAGTGGCAAGCGGCGCTCAGAATCGACCCCAACTCCAAGATGGCGTTGGATGGAATCGCCAAGATCCTCCTCGCCGCAGGCGATAATGAGTCCGTCATCGCCGGACTCCAAGGCGTCCAACTCGATGAGAATCTAACACTCGATCTGGCCACAGCTTATGGAAGAACCGGGCGGTTCAACGACGCGGCCCGCGTGTTGAGCGAGGGGATGAAGTCCTACCCCAACTCGGCGGCGCTCACGTCATCGCTCGTATCCGTCGACGTCAAACTGTCCCGCTTTGACGAGGCCGCCAAGGTTGCCGAGCAACTGGCCCACCGCAATCCCCATGATATCGAGGCCCAGCGCGTCTATTTGAGCGTGCTGGTCTTTAATGCGGAATACCAGACTGCCATACCTCTGGCTCGCAAGCTCCTTGAACAGGCCCCGCACGATGCGGATTTTCTCTATTTGAACGGAGTGCTGGAACGGACCAGCGGCGACTTTGCCGCCGCGCGCAAACACCTGGAGGAAGCGGCAACGCTCAATCCCAGCCAGTACAGCATCCGCTACAATCTCGGTTACACCCTGGAGCAGCTTCAAGACTACGCAGGAGCCAAAGAGCAGTTGGAAAAGGCTATCGAGCTCGACCCGACCGAGCCCGAAAGCCACTTCGAATTGGCCAAGGTTCTGCGCAAACTGGGTGAAACCGATGCAGCGCAGCAGCAGTTAGTTCTCTACCAGAAACAAGTGAAGGATAAATCCGACCACACCATCGCGGCGCAAAAGTCCACGCAGGCCGCGGAAGCAGCGCGGGCTGGCGACAAGCAGAAAGCCGCCGCGCTCTACCGGGATGCGATAGCGGTTCTGCCTGACAACGCTGGATTGCGCTATCAGTTGGCACTGATCTTGAACGACCTCAACGACATTGATGGCGAACGAACCGCACTTGAACAGACTGCAAAGATCGATCCCAACTTTGCCCTGGCCCAATATCAGCTCGGCATCTTGGACTCTCGCAACGGCGACACAGGAGGCGCCGAGCAGCGGTTCCGACTGGCCATCAAAGCCTCTCCCGGCTATGTGCAGGCGTGGATTGCTCTTGCCTCCACATTGGCCACGGAGTCGCGCATCTCCGAAGCACTGCAAGCCGTCGATAGCGCTCTCAAGATCGATCCAAATAATAGCCAAGGACTTGAACTTCGCAAGAACCTTGCCGCCGGTCAGGCACAACATTAACCTGTGCGGCGCCGTCGATTCCCGAGGATGAATGCAGTTATGAGCAACAATTCACTTGGCCCCTGGACCCGCCGCGAACTGCTGCGAACCATTCCTGCTGCGGTCCTCAGCTCTTTGTTCTCCAGCAAGCTCAGCGCTGCGCCGGGATCGACAAAACCTCCTTCGCCCTTCTCGCGCTTCGTGGACGTAGCACACGCGGCCGGCCTCACTGAGCCTACTGTATGCGGCGAGTTGGATAGCTTCACCTATATCGTCGAGTCCATGGCGACCGGCTGCGCCTTCTTCGACTACGACAACGACGGTTGGATGGACATCTTCATCCTTAGTAGCCGGCGGCTGGAGAACACGCCCTCTAGCGCCACCAACCGCCTCTACAAGAACAACCGCGACGGCACATTTACAGACGTAACCGCCAAGGCCGGCTTGGTCGATGTCGGCTGGGCGCAGGGCGTTTGCGTCGGAGACTACAACAACGACGGCTTCGAGGATCTCTTCCTCACCTATTACGGCCAAAATCGCCTCTATCGAAACAATGGCGACGGCACCTTCACTAATGTGGCCGAGAAAGCCGGCCTGCTCCACCCCAAGACGTGCTTTAGTAGCGGATGCACGTTCTTGGATTACAACCGTGACGGACTCCTCGACTTGTTTGTCGCCAACTATCTGGAAATCGACCTGGCCACCGCGCCAAAGCCCTCGCTCTCGGTGGTCAACTGCAATTATGAAAACATCCCGGTCAACTGCGGTCCCAACGGCCTGCCCAAGGCCCGCAACTATCTCTACCGCAACAATGGCGATGGCACCTTTATTGACGTGTCGAAGGAGTCCAAGGTCGGCGAATTCCGCGGATCGTATTGCCTCACTGCGGTGAGCTTCGATGCCGATGAGGACGGATGGCCAGATATCTTCGTCGCTTGCGACTCCACGCCATCGTTAATGCTGATGAACAACCATGACGGAACCTTTCGCGAAGAGGGTTTGATTCGCGGCATCGCACTCAGTGCCGACGGTCGTCAGATGAGTGGCATGGGCGTGGGCGTAGGCGACTACAATCTCGACGGCCACACAGACCTGGTCAAGACCCACATTCTGGATCAGGCTCCCGGTATCTACAGCAACGACGGCAAGGGCAATTTCGACGATGTGACGACTCGGGCTGGTCTCAACATCGAAAACCGCTACACCTGCTTCGGCGCAGGCTTAGTCGATTTTGACAACGACGGCTACCCGGACATTCTCATTTCCACGGGTTCCGTCTATCCTGAGCTGGATCGCCTCTCGACCAAGTACGCTCTGCGCACTCCCTGCGTCCTCTTCCAAAATCGAGGCGACGGCACCTTCGCCGAGCTGGGTTCGGAGGCCGGTTCCGGTATCATTGCTCGCCACTGCGGCCGCGGCCTCGCCTTTGGCGACTTCGACAACGACGGCGATATGGATGCCCTGATCATGAACGTCAATGAGCCGCCGTCGCTGTTACGCAACGACGCTCCTGCCGGCAACCACTGGATTAAGATTCGTCTCGAGGGAGTGAAGAGCAACCGCAGCGCGATAGGGGCGCGCGTCCTGGTTCGCTACGGTGGCAAGGTGCAAGCGCAGGAGGTACTCAGTCAATCCAGTTATCTTTCCGCCAGCGATCCCCGTCTGCACTTCGGCCTCGGCGCTACGACAACCGCCGACATTGAGATCCATTGGCCCCTCGGGCTCGTTGAGAAGTACCCCGCACTTTCAGCCGACCAGCTTTTCACCATACGGGAAGGCGTAGGCATCGTAAAGGCACGCCCCTTCAGCAAATCCTGAATCTTCCCTCTGCAAACCGAAAGCCCCGAGTATTCCCGACTCAGGGGCTTTCATGGGGTAGACTTAAAGACGGTACAGGAACTGATGGGACACAAGACGATCGCCATGACCGCCCGGTATGCTCACCTCGCCCCGACTCATAAGTTGCAGGCGTTGGAGGCCTTGGTGCGTCCAGGATCGGTTTCGGTGCCAAGTGGCTACAAATTGGCTACCAGCGCCAAAAGGTCACTTATGGTCAAGAAGATTGATAGACTGCAACTTGTTGAATATAATTAAGTTGCAGTTGGTGAGAGCTCGTAGCTCAGTTGGTAGAGCAACGCCCTTTTAAGGCGTGGGTCCTGGGTTCGAGTCCCAGCGAGCTCACCACTCCTTCCCGCCGCCCAGTTTCCACGCAAATCTCCGCTGCACAATAGAAAATAAGAAGAGCCGCACGCCTCCGGGCGCGAGGAGGAGATCATGGAACCAGCCCAAGCCGCGAGCTTCTGGGAAGGCAACGCAGAGAACTGGACGCGCCTGGCCCGCGCCGGCTACGACGTCTACCGCGACGCCCTCAACACGCCTGCCTTCCTCGCCATGCTTCCCCCCGTCGGCGGCCTCCGCGGCCTGGACATCGGCTGCGGCGAGGGCGCAAACACCCGCCAGCTCGCCCGGCTCGGTGCCCGCATGACCGCCATCGACATCGCCCCCACCTTCATCCGCCACGCGCAGGCCGCGGAAGACGCCGACCCACTGGGCATCGTTTTTCAGGTTGCGGACGGAATGGCGCTTCCCTTCGCCCCAAGCTCATTCGACTTTGCCACGGCCTTCATGTCGCTGATGGACATGCCGGAGCCTGCGCGGGCCTTGCGGGAGGCCTGTCGCGTGCTGCGCCCCGGCGGCTTTCTGCAGTTCTCCATCCTGCACCCCTGCTTCGTTCCGCCGCACCGCAAAGTGCTGCGCGAGGCCGACGGCTCGGTGCGGGCCATCGAGGTCGGCGGCTACTTTGACGCCGTCGATGGCGAGATTGAGACGTGGTGGTTCTCCACCTTGCCCGAAGACGAGCGTCAGCGCATCGAGCCCTTCCGCGTCCCCCGTTTCCATCGCACCCTGAGCGCGTGGGTGGAGCTGATCACCCAGGCTGGCCTGGTCATCGAGCAATTCGGCGAGCCCTGCGCCAGCCCCGCACTGACCGCAGCAGAGCCCGTCGTGGCCGACACATGTGTCGCCCCGCTCTTCCTGCACATTCGCACGCGCAAACCTTCAGCCTGATCCCGCGCCTCGCCAATAAATGCTCCTCCGAGCACCCCCGCAGCCTCTCCGCCGCGCTCTCTGCCGTCCTCTCCCGCTCCGCCATCCCCGGCATTTCAAACCCCGCCACGAACGGCGGCTGACAAGCAGCACCTTTCCCTTCTTGCTATGCTGAACTGCGGGTGCGCGGCGCCGTATGGTTCGCCAAAGGCGCACCCAATTGCCACACGCAGCGCTTCTCCAGGGATCCGCGGGACAACTTCAGCATGCTTTCTGCCGACGCAATCGTGAAACTCCACGACGAACTGACCAGGGCCTGGCACGTCGATCCCGGCCAGGGAGTCGACGCCGCTCCCGCGGATTGGCTCGCGCGCGTGACCCGCCAGCACCGGGCAAACTTCGACCTCTGGCACATCGAAGACGAAGCCCGCACGCCCGGCGCCACCGACGCCGCACTGGCCGGGGTCAAGCGCCGCATCGACCGCACCAATCAGCTCCGCAATGATCTGGCCGAAGAGCTCGACCGCGCCCTCCTCGACTGGCTCGCGCCCCAGGACCTGCCCGACCCCCTTGCGCCCCTGCACTCCGAGTCGCCGGGCCTGATGATCGACCGCCTTTCCATTCTCGCGCTGAAGATCTTCCACACCGGCGAAGAAGCCGGGCGCGACGACGCGCCGGCCGGCCACGCCGAGCGCAACCGCGACCGCCTCGCCATTCTCGAGGAGCAGCGCGCCGACCTTGCCGGCTGCCTCGATGCCCTTTGGCGCGAGACCCTTGCCGGCTCGCGGCGCTTCAAGCTTTACCGCCAGCTGAAGATGTACAACGACCCCTCGCTGAACCCCTCCATCTATCGCAAACCGCCGCAGGACGTGGTCCGCTGACCACCCCCGGAAGTGCCGCCCATTGACGGGAAACGGGGTTGTGCGTATAAAGAGGGGCTAAGCAGCATATTTCTCAGGCGCGGCCTTTGGCGCAAACAGTTCAGCCTGGTCCTGTGCTCTTTGTAATGTGCGCCCATGGATAATCGATGACGCAAGAGGCCCGATCCGCGGCGGCAAGCCGCAAGAAGACTCCCGCACTGGCGGCCAAACCCGGCGGCCGCTCCTCCACGGCCACGGGGCCGGCTTTTCACCAATACCAGGCCGCCGTGCAGCTGGTGCAGCAGGGCAAGTACGAGAAGGCGATAGCCGCCCTTGAAAAGCTCCTCCCCACCGCGCCCCCCGAGATCATCGAGCGCTGCAGAATGTATATCGCCACCTGCCAGCGGCAGATGGAGAAGCATGGTCTCGCGTTCCTCACCCCCGAGGAGCGCTACGACTACGCCGTCTCGCAGCTGAATGCCGGCTTCTTTGAAGAAGCGAACGGGGAGCTGAAGAACATTCTGGCCGACCATCCCGAGGCCGACTACGCCCTCTACGGGCTGGCGCTGCTCGACTCCATCACCGGGCGCGCCGAAAGCTGCCTGGACAACCTGGCCAGAGCCATCCAGCTGAACCCGAAAAACCGCCTGCAGGCCCGCTCGGATAACGACTTCCAAAGCATGCTGGACGACCCCCGGTTCACGGAGTTGCTGTATCCTGAACTTCCGTAGGGTCTGCTGTGACTTCTGTTCCTTCTTCGAACGCGGCTCCATTGAATCCGGACGCATCCCCAACTTCCTCCAACGGATCTGAATCTTCCCTGCGATCCATGCGCGTGGTGGCCATTGGCGGCGGCACAGGGCTCTCCACGCTGTTGCGCGGACTGCGCCGCCACGTCAGCGTGCCCGGCCTGCCGGCCTCCGAGCCGTGCCAGATCGCCCACCTCGCCGCGGTCGTCACCGTGACCGACGACGGCGGTTCCTCCGGCCGCCTGCGCAAGGACTTCAACATGCTGCCCCCCGGCGACCTGCGCAACTGCATGGTGGCCCTCAGCGAGGAAGAAGACCTGCTGGCGCGCCTCTTCACTCATCGCTTCCGCTCCGGCGATGCGCTGGAAGGGCACAGCTTCGGCAATCTTTTTGTCGCCGCGCTCACCGAGATTACCGGCGATTTCGCCCACGCCATCCAACTGGCATCCAAGATTCTCGCCACCCGCGGCAACATCTACCCGGCCACCACGGCCAACGCCACACTGGTGGCGCGCATGGACGACGGTTCCCTGGTGCGCGGCGAGACCAACATTACCGCCAGCCGCCGCCGCATTGCCGAGTTGATGCTCGATCCGCCCCACGCCGCGGCCCTGCCCGAGACGCTGGAGGCCATCGAGCGCGCCGACCTGATCTCCGTCGGCCCCGGCTCGCTCTACACCTCGCTGATCACCAATCTCCTCGTCCAGGGCATCCCCTCCGCGCTGGCCAATGCCCGCGGCGTGCGCGTCTTCATCTGCAACCTGATGACCCAGGCCAACGAGAGCCTCGGCCTCACCGCCTCCGAGCACATCGCGCGCATCTACGAGCACACTCGCGCGCCCATCTTCGACTACGCCATCGTCAACACCGCGCCCTTTTCGCCCGACACGCTGGCCCGCTACGCCGCCGAGCGCGCCGACCCCATCGAGGCCGACCTCGAACGCATCGAGGCCCTGGGCGTGCGCTGCATCGCCGGCGACTTCGCCAGCGAAGAAGCCGTCGTCCGTCACGACTCCGACCGCGTCACAGGCGCCCTGCTGGCGCTGGGACACAACGCCCGCCGCCCCTAGCCCCTACCCGAATTCCACCCCTGGCCCCAGCCGATTTTGCTTCCCCCTCGCCCCGCATTCCGGTAAAGTGGAGCCGCGTGGCCACCAGCCTGCCACATCAATCGCGGAGGGAATATGCGCAAAACCCGAGTTTGGATCGCAATCGGATATTGTTTCTTCTTCGTGGCTCAATTCGCCCTGGCCCAGATGAACCGCAAGCCCGGCCTCTGGGAGATGACCAGCACCATGACCTGGCAGCAGTCGCCCATGCCTCCGGGAGTGACCATGCCCCCCGGCGCCAGCTCTCCCTTCGGCGGTGGCGCCCACACCACCCAGGTTTGCGTCACCCAGGCCATGATTGACAAGTACGGCGCTCCGGTCCCCCACAGCCAGGGCCAGTGCCAGGTCAGCAACGTGCACCTCAACCCAGGCAAAATGACCGCCGATTGGGTCTGCTCCGGCCAAATGGCCGGCAAAGGAACCGTCGAGTCCACCTGGACCGACTCCGATCACGCCACAACCAAAGTCCACTTCATCGGCTCCATGCAGATGGGCCCCCAGTCCAGACCCATCGAGTACTCGATCCAGGCAAACTCCGTCTACAAAGGCCCCGACTGCGGCAGCGTCAAACCCGCGCCCATGCCCGCCGACAAATAGTTCAACTTAGGAAATAACGCGGGCGTTCAATCGGCGCTCCAGCCTTGACGCGCAGCTTGCGGCAAGGTTGGCAAGGCGAAAAAACCGAAGCTCAGCGACCCGCATCTCGATCCCGGGATGCGGGCACACTCACCCCTCCACCGTCCGCTTCAACTGCCCGCACGCCGCAAAAATGTCCCGCCCCCGCGGCTTGCGCACGTAAGTGGGAATGCCCGCATCCGCCAGAGTCCGGCGGAAGGCCTCCACCGCCTCCGGCCGCGGCATCTCATACGCACTCCCCGGCCCCGGATTCCAAGCAATCAGATTCACCTTCGCCGGCAGCCCTGTCCGCCGCACCAATCGCGCCACCTCCGCCGCGTGCTCCGGCCGGTCCGTCACCCCGCCCAGCAGCACATACTCAAACGTGATCCGCTCGCGAGGCCGCAGCCGCACCTTGCGCACCGCCTCCATCACCGCCTCGAGCGGCCATTTGCGGTTGATCGGCATCAGCTCATCGCGCACCGCATCATTCGGCGCGTTCAGGCTGATGGCCAGCTTCGGCCGCACCTCCGGCGGCTCCTCGGCAAACCGCTCAATCCCCGGCACAATTCCGGAGGTCGAAACCGTCATCCGCTGCGGGCTGATCCCCACTTCCTCCACCAGCAGCCGCACCGCCGCCATGAAGTTCTCATAGTTCAAAAACGGCTCGCCCATGCCCATGAAGACCAGATTCACCCGGTCGCGGCCCACCTCCACCCCGTGCCGGTCCAGCACCGCAACCACCTGCCCGGCAATCTCGCCCGCGCTCAGGTTCCGCTGCAGCCCCAGTTTCGCCGTCAGGCAGAACTGGCAGTTCACCGCGCACCCCACCTGGCTCGACACGCAGATCGTCGCCCGGTCCCAGCTCCTCCCGGTCTCCTCCTCGCTCCCGTCCCCGGCCTCCCCCTCGTCCCCTTCCGGCATCCAGACCGTCTCCACCGTCGGCGCATCGAGCGTCAGCCCCTGCACCAGGTAGCGCTCCGTTCCATCGGCCGAAACAAACGCCTGCACAATCCGCGGCCGGCCCACTTCCCACCCTTCATCGATCAGCCGCTGACGCAGCAATTTAGGTAAAGTAGTGATTTCACTTATTTCCGCAAGCCTTTGACGATAAATTGCTTCTGCCAACTGCTTCCCGCGCCACGCCGGCTCGCCCAGCGCCTCCATCCGCGCCCCCAGAGCCTCGGCATCCAGCCCAAAAAGCGTCTTCCGGCTTCCCTCCGCCGGAGAGTTGGTGTCTAATCGTAAGAGCGGGTTGGGTTGCGCTGTCATGGCTGGGCCCAGCATAGAGCATTTCTTTGCCCCCTGCAGCCCCTGCCGGGCGAACCCGGCCCCGGCGCACTTTTTTCATAAACCTACGCTGTCTGCCCGACGCCAGTTGAGACTCATTGGCCTGACATCGAATTTCCACAGAGGACAATGACGACCGAGCGCAATCTTCGCCGCACCGTATTGCCGAACGGTCTGATCGTGCTGACCGAGCGCATGGAACATCTGCGTTCCGTGGCCATGGGCGTGTGGATCAAGTCCGGCTCCCGCTGCGAGCCCGCCGAGACCAACGGCATCTCCCATTTCGTGGAACACATGGTCTTCAAGGGCACCCGCTCGCGCTCCGCCCAGCGCATTGCCCGCGAAATGGACTCCATCGGCGGCAACCTGGACGCCTTCACCGGCAAGGAAACCATCTGCTTCAACGTCAAGTCGCTGGCCGACCACGTCCCCATGGCGCTCGACGTTCTGGCCGACCTGGTGCTCAACCCCACCTTCGCCGCGGGCGACATTGAACGCGAGCGCGGCGTCATCCTGGAAGAAATCAAGATCGACGAAGACAATCCCGACGTCCTGGTCCACGAGCTGTTCACCCAGAATTTCTGGAAGGATCATCCCCTCGGCAAGCCCATCCTCGGCACCACCGCCACCGTCGGCCGGCTCGACCAGCAGAAGCTCTTCGACTATCACGGCGGCCGCTTCATGGCCCGCAACATGGTCTTTTCCGCGGCCGGCAACTTGGACCACGACCGCTTCGTCGAAGCCGTGACCGGGAAGTTTTCCGCCCTGGGCAGCGGCGAGTCCCTCCACGAGCAGCAGGCGCCCGAGGCCAGCGCCCGCATCCTGCTGCGCAACAAAAAGTCTCTCGAACAGGTGCAGATCTGCCTCGGCGTGCCCGCGCCGCCCATCACCGACGACAACCGCTACGCCACGCTCATCCTCAACACCGTGCTCGGCGGCGGCATGAGCTCGCGCCTCTTTCAGACCATCCGCGAGGAGCGCGGCATGGCCTACTCCATCTACTCCGACCTCAGCCCCTACCGCGACACCGGCACCCTGTGCATCTTTGCCGGCACCTCCACCGCCAAGGCTCTTGAAGTCATCAACCTCATCCTGGCCGAGTTCCGCAACCTGAAGCAAACCCCGCTGGGCGACGAAGAACTCACCCGCGCCAAGGACCAGCTCAAGGGCAACATCCTCATGGGCCTGGAAAGCTCCCACTCGCGCATGGCCAACCTGGCCCGCCAGGAACTGTACTTCCAGCAATTCTTCACCGTCGAAGAAATCACCGCGCGCGTTGACGCCGTCGAGGCTGCCCAGGTGCAGGCCATGGCCCAGCGCCTCTTCGACCCCGAACGCATCGCCGTCACCCTGCTCGGCCCGCTCAACGGCGTCAAGCTGGGACGGGGACACCTGGTGTGTTGAAGATAGGGGTCAGAGATCAGGGGTCAGGGATCAGGGCCGTATCGGTGATACTCCATTACTACATCGCTTCACGGCCAACTGTTGATGACCACTGAACCCTGAAGCTGCCCCCGGAGAACTGACCCCTGATCCCTGATCTCTGATCTCTGTCCCCGAGCGCCCCATTTCCCTTCCGCGTCTCTAGCATGTAGCATTTTCTTTAGAGGGGCTGGTGTGCCGCCCCGCATCACGAGGCATTGGAATCCCATGAACCGCAAGTTCTCAATCACAGGCAAGCGGCGCGGCGCGCGCGGCCGAACGCAGCCGAACGGCTTCACGCTGATGGAGCTGCTGATCGTCATTTCCATCATCCTCATCCTGATGCTGGTGGCCATTCCCACGGCGGGCAAGATTCGCAAGCACGCCAACGAGCTCTCCGCGCAAAAATCCCTGCAAACCATCCAGGAAGCCGAGTCGATGTACGAATCCACCTATCCCACCAACGGCTATGCGTGCAGCCTGCAGGCTCTGGGTGGCGACCCCAACGCCGGACCGCCCTCTGCCACATCCGCCGGCGTCATCAACGGCGAGCTGGCCACGGGCATCAAGTCGGGATACATCTTCAACATCACCAACTGCACCAAGGTGACGGTGAACAACGGCGACCGCATCACCAGCTACACCGCCACCGCCGTTCCCGCCACGTTGGGCAAAACCGGCGACCGCGGCTTCTGCCTGGAGTCCGGCGGAGCCATGAAAGCCGACCCCGCCGGCGGCACCAACTGCACCCAGATGGTCCAATGAGCGCCCCAGTCAATCCAGCCCAAAGCCGGGTGCCCCAGGTCTCGATCTTGAGACCTGGGAATGCGAGACCCCAGCGGAGCCGCGGTCAGATTCTTGCGAGCATTCTGGTTCTCCTCGCGTCCATCTCCCCCTGCCTCCACGCACAGGCGCCCAACGTCCACCAGATGGCCCAGCGCGTCGACCGCCACTACAACCAGCTCCACTCGCTCAAGGCCGGCTTCACTGAGAGCTATGACGGGCTCGGCAGGCAGCGCACCGAGCGCGGCACCCTGCTGCTGCTCAAGCCCGGACGCATGAAGTGGGACTACACCTCGCCCCCCGGCAAGCTCTTCGTGCTCGACGGCAAGTACGCCTGGTTCTACACCCGCGGCGACCCCCAGGTGCAGCGCATCGCCGCCAAACAGCTCGACGATCTCCGCTCCCCGCTGCGCTTCCTGCTCGGCCACACCCAGCTTGAAAAAGAACTGACTGGCCTCAAGCTGGCGCCCGCGCCCAACGGCCTGTTCACCCTCACCGGCGTGCCCAAAGGCCAGGAAAGGCGCGTCAGCCGCCTCACCCTCACCGTAACCGCCGCCGGCTCCATCACGGCCATCGAAATCGAGGAAACCGACGGCGCGCTCACCCGCTTCACCTTCACCGGCGAAGAGACCAACGCGCCCATCGCCGCCGAAACCTTCCGCTTCACCCCGCCCCCCGGCGTCCCCGTCATCAACACCCTTCCCCCCGTGTAACCTGCCACACTGTACAGTTACGATTCGAGGTCCATACCTATGACGCTCAGCGCCGCATGCGCAACCGGACAAGCCCCGCAAGCGCCATACCACTTCACCGGCAAAGAACGGGATACCGAATCCGGTAACGACTACTTCGATGCGCGCTACTACGGTTCGAGCATGGGGCGTTTCTTGTCACCCGATCCGCTGGGTCCGTGGATTGCCGACGTGAACGATCCGCAGAGTTGGAACTTTTATACTTATGCGCGAAACAATCCTCTGATCAATATCGATCCGACAGGCCTAGATTGCATTTATTTCAACGATGCGGGAACCGGAGTTGAGTCGATTGACTCTCAGAATTCTGCCCAAAATAGGGGAACCAGCCTGAATCAACAAGCGAGCGACTGCGGAGCAAACGGCGGGAATTGGGCCAATGGGACCGTCGACCCGAACAACGTAGTCTCCAATGGGCAGGGAGGTTTCAACGTCAGCAGTTCTGACGGAAGAAATGTGTATGACACGACTATGACCGCTCCCGGACAACAGGCCGATGGGACCTCTTGCTCTGGAAATTGCGTATCGGGTTATTCTCAACAGAACTTAGGGGTGGTTGACTCCATGATTGTTGCCGGAAATTTGAGTGGATTTCTGCAATGGCTGCCCAGGAACGGTGCGCCGAATCAGCCCAATGCTCAGTACCCGCTGGGATTTCCATCGAATTTATACCCAGGTAATAACTACTGCGGTCCGAACGGAGCCGGTGCACCGGGTAACAACAACGATTGGGCTTGTGCCGTTCATGACTACAACTACCTCAAGCTAGGAGCGGGGGGACAACCTTTTGCAGCATGGACAGGTGTTGGTAGCCATAGCGTCGTGGAAAACGGCGTGCTGAAAGATGCGAACAAGGCTCTCATAAACGGCCTCGACAATTCTCCTGAGGGCTTAATAATCAAAGCCATTTTCGCTACCCGCGTCTACTGATCGCGGCGATGCACAAGAGATTCGTGCGGCGGCAACTTGGAGAGGAACGAATATGATGGCCAGTCCTGGAAAGCTTTTGCCGCTTGTCTTGTTCATCGGTGCGGGTTTGCTGAGCGCGGTTGTGTCTGCCCTTGGCACCGGAATATTTCTGTGGGGAAGCAGTCTAGGGCATCCAAACCCGCAGGGCGTTCTGCTTTGTGTCGGGCCGATCCTGTCGTTGCCGTTTTTTGTGGTCGCCTTTTTGTCTCGTGATTGGCAGAGGTGGCTCATGTGGCTGTCAGCGTGCGCATCCTTTATCGGAGCGTTTATCGCCACGGTTGGGATGAGTCCTCTACGAATGCCGCTCGTGATCTTATCGATAGTGATTGCGGTTCTAGTCGAATGCTCCTATCGGCTGAAGCGACGAGGTGTCGGAGTGAGGTCTTAGGGCGGGTGGCCCACCCTTGCCCAGCCCATGAACTGGGTGCCCCATCCTTGAATCGTTCTTTGATTCAAGGGTGGGAAAGCACGAACCTCGACCAGCCCCGTTGCCAGGAAGTCAGGAGGAAGGACCGCACGCCCCGACTCCCGCCTTCGCGACCTGGGAAACCCAAATCCCCCCTCCCCGCCTTGCGCACAATTACCCCTCCCCGGCGCACAATGGCAATGGAGAGCGACAGCCGAGCCGCCGCCGGGCCCCAGAGCCCGCCCCGTCCCAGCCCGTACCCCCCGGAGAAGGCACCCCCCCCACCCCCCTTATTTATTTTTGTTTTCCACCGAAATTTTGCAGTCAATTCCGCAGCCAGATTCGCTCCATCTTCGCCTCAGGCCCCCCGGCGAATGGCACATCCTTGACCTGCCCATGAAGTGGGTGACCGGCAATCCATTCCGTCTGCTCGAAGCAACTCCCTGTTCCCTGCTCTACTCGTACCGCAGCGCCTCAATCGGGTCCAGATTCGCCGCGCGAATCGCCGGAATCATCCCGCTGACCAGCCCCGTGACGGCCAGAATCACCGTCGCCACCACGATCGAAACCGGCGAGATGCGCAGGTAGATGTCCGCCGCCTCGGCATTCAGCGCCAGCGCGCTGTAAAACGGAATCCGCCCCACCAGCACGGACACAAGATAAGCCAGCGCGATGCCGCTCACGCCGCCCACCCCGGTGATGACAAACGCCTCAGCCAGGAACTGCGTCAGGATGTGCCCCCTGCGCGCGCCCAGCGCCTTCTCGATGCCGATCTCGCGGGTGCGCTGCTGCACCGACACCAGCATGATGTTCATCAGGCCGATGCCCGCGATGCCCAGCGTAAGCGCGCCCACCAGCGACAGCAGCACCTGCAGCGCAATCGACAGAATCTGAAACTGGTGCAGCTGGGTCATCAGGTTGGCCACATAAATCGCGTTGTGGTCCGTGGGGCGGAAGTGGTGCGCCGCCCCCAGCGTCTCGCGCAGATGCTTTTCCACCATCTGATAGTCGCCGCGATAGTTGAACCAGATGCCGTCCAGGTATTTCGTGTCCTTGATGTCGCTCATGGTGCTGAAGGGGATGTAAATCTGCCGGTTGCGGTCGTTGTTTTCTCCTCCCTCCTGCATCTTGGGCGCCAGCACGCCGACGATCGTGAACAGCACGCCGTTCAGGCGAATCGTCTGCCCCACGGCCCAGCCGCCGCTGAAAAGCTTGGTCTTCGATTCCGACCCGATCACGCAGACATGCGCGCGCTGCTGCTCCTCGGCCCCGTTGAAGAAGCGCCCATCCTGCGTGTCCAGCTTCCAGATGTCCTGAAACACCGACCTGACGCCATTCACCGACCACGTATAGGTGTGCAGATCGTTTTGCACCGCCGCGTCTTTTTGCACCTGCGGCGAGATATGCTCGATGCCAGGCACGCTGTTGGCGATGCGATCGACATCGTCCTGCGTAAAGCGCACCTGCACCCCGGATTTTTCTCCTCCGGCCTGTTCGCTGGTGCGGCCGGGGAAAGTCCCGATGATGTTTGTGCCCCACTCGGCGAAGATGGCTTCAATGGCGTGGCTGAAGCCCGCCCCGTACGCCAGCAGCAGCACCACCGTGGCAATGCCCCACGCCATGCCGATCATGGTGATGGCCGTGCGCCGCCGGTTGTAGACCATCGCTTCCCAGGCCTGGCCGAGTATGTCCTTGAACATGGCTGCTTCCCCTTTTGCAGCAAACAGCTAACAGTTGATAGCGAACAGCCAGCGCCGGCAGCTATTAACTGTAAGTGGCAGATGTTAGCTGCCTTCCTACTCCCGCCGGAGCGCCTCGATGGGGTCCATCGCTGCCGCCTTGCTGGCCGGATAAAGCCCCGCGGCCACCCCGCTGCACACCAGCGATCCCAGCGCCAGCGCGGCCGACCACGGCACCAGCCGCGGCGGGTCCCACCCCGGCATCTTCCCCGTCAGCACCTGCTGCAACAACCACATGAATCCCGCCGAAAGTACAATGCCGATCAGCCCGCTGATGCCGGTCAGCAGCAGCCCCTCCCAGAAAAACTGCGACAGAATGCTGCGCCTGGTGGCGCCCAGCGCCTTCAGCAGTCCAATCTCAAAGGTCCGCTCGGTCACCGACACCAGCATGATGTTGATAATCCCCACCGCGCCCAGCCCCAGAGTCACAATGCCTACGCCGCCCAGAAAGATGTCCATGGCCGTGAAAATGGCCCCGATCATCTTCTCCTCCTGGATGGTGTCGAACTCATCGAAGGCGTCTTTCATCGAGGGGTCGAAGCCGTGGCGCTCGGCGATCACGCGATGCACGGCGGCCACGGCCGCGACGATCTCTCCCCTGGTAGTCGACTGGTACTGGATCGAGGTGAGCGCGTCCTGAGGAATGTTGCTCCCCTTCAGGGGAAACAGCTCCTGCATCGTCGTGACGGGAACGTAGACCTTCTGGTCGTCAAAATCGTTGTTGCCGCGGGTGATCTTCCCCACCGAACCCACAACCGTGAACGCGCTCCCGTTGATGGTGATGGTGTCGCCCAGCATGGGACGGCCGGAGAACAGGAGCGCGGCGGCCTTGAATCCCAGCACCGCAACCCGGCGCCTTTGGGCCAGATCGGCGGCGTCAATAAAGCGGCCCGTGGCCATGGGAATAAACCGGACCACGGTGTAGTTGGGTTCCACGCCCATCACGTGGCTGGAAGTGTTGGCCCACTGGCTCACCTCGTACAGGTCCGAGCGGGCCAGCTCCACGGTGACGGCGCGCAGTTCCGGCAGGCGGCGCACCGCCTCCGCGTCGCCCATGGTGAGCTGATACGGGCGCATTCCGGTGTGCTGGTTGGCAACCGCCGGAATGGTCCCGTTCCACATCATCACCAGGTCGTTGCCCAGCGTGGCCAGCTGGCGGTGCTGGCCGGAGCGAAAGCCCTCGCCGAGGCCCACCAGCACCAGCAGCGAGCCCACCCCCCAGGCGATCCCGAACATAGTCAGAAAACTGCGCAGCTTGTTGGCCATGATGGCGCGAAAGACCTGGCCGAGAGTGTCCGAGAAGGTTTGCATGACGATTCAACGTGCCTCACCGGCGTGCGGCCGCGCCGAATGCGGAGCCGGAACGGTGAGCGCCTGACATGCATTACGGGATTCAGGGCGTCGAGGTTCCATCCGGATCTGCGGCTCGGCTTTCGCGCACAATCGCCTCGAACACAATCGCCGCGCCCGATCGCTACTTGTCGTAGGTGTAGAAGCCGCGCCCGGCCTTGCGGCCCAGCCATCCGGCATCTACCATGCGGACCAGCAGCGGGCAGGGGCGGTACTTGGGGTCGCCGAAGCCCTCCTGCAGCACGCGCAGGATGTCCACGCACACATCGAGGCCGATAAAATCCGCCAGCGTGAGCGGGCCCATGGGGTGCGCCATGCCCAGCTTGAAGACCTGGTCCACGGCCTCCGGCGTGGCCACGCCCTCCATCACCGCAAAGGCCGCCTCGTTGATCAGCGGCATCAGCACCCGGTTGGAGACGAATCCCGGCGCGTCGTTCACCTCCACCGGCGTCTTGCCCAGGTTCACCGCCAGCTCGTGCACGCTGGCGAAGGTCGTGTCGCTGGTGGCCAGCCCGCAGACCACCTCGACCAGCGCCATCACCGGCACGGGGTTGAAGAAGTGCATCCCGATGACCTGGCCGGGGCGGCGGGTCAGCGCGGCCAGCCGCGTAATCGAAATCGAGGACGTGTTGGTGGCCAGAATGGCGCTCTCCGGCAGGATGTCGTCCAGCGCGTGGAAGATGTCGGCCTTCAGTTCGAATCGCTCCGGAGCGACTTCAATGGCGAAGTCGGCGCCGCCGAGCGCCTCGCGGTCCACGGTGGCCGTGATGCGCGCCAGGGTCGGATCAATCTCGGCCTCGGGCAGCTTGCCTTTGGCGGCCGCGCGCTCCAGGTTGGCGCGAATCTGGCCCAGAGCGCGGTCGAGGAAGCGCTGCTCCACGTCGCAAAGCAGAACATTGAAACCCGAGCGGGCAAAGACCTGGGCGATTCCCGAGCCCATGGTCCCCGCGCCCACTACGCCAACTGTCGCGATCTCCGCCATCGACGCACCCTCCACGCAGTGCAAGAGGGAGTGTAACAGGCCCTAGTCGCCGCTTGCGGCGGCCGGGTCCAGGTGTATGCGCTGGGTGAGCGTCAGGATCAGCACATCTCCCTCATCAAGGTGTGTCTGCGGGTGGCTCACGAGCAGGTGCGTGGTGACCAGTCCTGCCCCGACCAGCCCGCCCGCCAATGCGCCCACAGGCCCGCCCAGATAGGCGCCCGTCACCGCGCTGGCTCCCACCGCGCCGCCATACTCAATGCCATTGCGCTTCATGCGCCCGCCCGGGCTGATCACGCCCTCCAACCCCACGTTGGTGTTCGACATCGGTGTACCGGCCACCACCGCGTGCAGCCGGTAGCTTGAGCCGTTGGGCAAAATCACCGTTTCAGGACGCAGCAGCAGCGAGCCGTGCCCGCCAAAATGCCCGGTCGACACATCGGCCACCTTGCCGTCAATCTCCGCGCCGGCGGGAATCAGTACCTGCCCGCCCTCCATCACGTCCGACGCCACGCGGCTGCGAAAGGCCTGGCCCGGCTCGCTCAACGCACTGGACAGATCGCCCATCAGGCGCACGCGAATCATCGTTCCCTCGCGAATCTCCCCTGGCCCGAGCGGCTTCAGATGCACGATGTCGCCGTCCGGGTCGGGCGCGTAGGAGCGCTGCGTCAGAGCGGGCTGCGCCACACCGGGCTGCGGCGCGACGGACTGGGGTTGCGCAACGATTACGATCCCACCGTCCGTTCCGTCAAGGCTGGATCGCGTTGCCGAATTGCGCGCTGGATAAGAATCGTTCGCCGAGGAATTCGTTGCCGCGGTTTGCCGCGCGGGCTGCTGCGACTGGGCGGCAGCGGGCGCCGGCGCGTACGCGGGGTGCCCGGCAGGCGGCTTGGCCTGCGGCGTGCTCGTCGTCACGATGGTGTCGTCCGGAGGGGGATTCGAGACGCCCTGATAGGGGCTGGACTGGCTTGCCTGCTGCGCTCCCAAAGCGGCCGCGGCTGCGGCAAAGAATGTCATCACAAGAATCGGCCGGTTCATCCAATTGTCTCCTTTTTCGGAAGCGAAACTCTCCCCACCGTCTTAGACCCCGCCGGCCGGGAAAAGTTCGGGGCGAATCGCGCGCCAAAACAGCCCACGCACATTCCGCCCACAATAATGCTAGCCCGAGGGCGTCAATGGCAGCGTGCCGCGGGCGGCCGCGGGTGCCTTGCGCGGCACGAATCAACAGAGATACCCCGCAAGGCCATCGTCAACCGCTGCAGCCACCTGCCGGTGATGTGACCGCTGCCACACCGCCCCACGCCCCCCGGTTTGTTAGAATCCGTACGGTACATCAACCTTTTGAGAGCTGGACGGAGAGGAGATTCAAGACGTGCAGGAGCTTCTGGGAATGATTCACAGCGCCGCCGGAGAAGCCCTTGCCGTGGATCGCCGTCCCAAACTGAATGACCGGCTGCAGCACCGCATTATGAGGACCGATATGACTGAGATTGTTGCCGTACGCGCGCGCGAAGTGCTTGACTCGCGCGGCAATCCTACCGTGGAAGCGGATGTAATTCTTGAAAGCGGCGCGCTGGGCCGCGCCATCGTGCCTTCGGGCGCTTCCACCGGCGAGCATGAGGCCGTGGAACTGCGCGATGGCGACAAAACCCATTTCCTCGGCAAGGGCGTGCTGCAGGCTGTAGCCAACGTGGAGACCGTGATTGCGCCCGAGCTTGAAGGCATGGACGCCGCCAATCAGCGGCTCATCGACCAGACCATGATCGCGCTCGACGGCACGCCCAACAAGGGCAACCTGGGCGCCAATGCCATTCTCGCCGTCTCCATGGCCGCCAGCCGCGCCGTGGCGCAAACGCTGGAGATTCCCCTCTACCGCTATCTCGGCGGCATCAACGCCAGCATTCTCCCCACGCCCATGCTGAACGTGCTCAACGGCGGCGCGCATGCCGACAGCAACGTGGATTTTCAGGAGTTCATGATCATGCCGGTGGGCGCCGAGCGCTTCTCTGAGGCGCTGCGCTGGGCCACGGAGACCTTCCACACGCTCAAGGGCGTGCTCAAGAAGAAGGGCTATAACACCGCGGTCGGCGACGAGGGCGGATTTGCCCCTTCGCTCAAGTCCAACTCCGAGGCCATCGACCTGATCCTCGAAGCCATCGAGTCGGCCGGCTACAAGCCCGGAGAGCAGATCGCCATCGCCCTCGACCCCGCCTCCAGCGAGTTCTACGACAGCCAGAAGAAGAAGTACGTCTTCAAGAAGGGAGACAAGCGCGAGCTGTCGAGCGAGGAGATGGTGCACTTCTACGAAGACTGGATTCGCCAGTATCCCATCGTCTCTCTGGAAGACGGCCTGGCCGAGGACGACTGGGAGGGATGGCGTGTCCTGACCGACAAGCTGGGCAGCCGCATTCAGCTGGTCGGCGACGACATCTTCGTCACCAACGTGAAGCGCCTGCAGCGCGGCATCGAAGAGGGCGTGGGCAACTCGATTCTCATCAAGGTCAACCAGATCGGCACCGTGACCGAGACCCTCGATTGCATCGACCTCGGCCGCCGCTACGGCTATACGTCGGTCATCTCCCACCGTTCCGGCGAGACCGAAGACACCTTCATCGCCGACCTGGCCGTGGCCACCGGCGCGGGACAGATCAAGACCGGCTCGGTCAGCCGCACCGACCGCATCGCCAAGTACAACCAGCTGCTCCGCATTGAAGAGGAGCTGGGCGCCGGCGCCGTCTTCCTCGGCCTGGAAGGCTTGAACTACAACGACTAAGCTACCGCCTCATTGATCGAAGCAGGGCATCTCAGCATTGGGTGCCCTGCGCGATCAAAGGGACGCGAACTCCGCCGCGCTTCCAGTCTGCTTCTTCCACAAACCCCGCACCCAGGAAAGGGAGTATTGAGATGTACAAAGTCGTTCTGCTACGCCATGGCGAGAGCATCTGGAATAAAGAAAACCTGTTCACCGGTTGGACGGATGTCGACCTGTCGGAGAAGGGCAGAGAAGAGGCCACGCAGGCCGGCCTGATGCTGAAGGAGCAGGGATTTCGCTTCGACCTGGCCTACACTTCGGTGCTGAAGCGCGCGATACGCACGCTGTGGATCACACTGGACCAGATGGACCTGATGTGGATTCCCGTGGAGCGCGACTGGCGGCTGAACGAACGGCATTATGGGGCGCTGCAAGGCCTGAACAAAGCGGAGACGACGGCCAAGTATGGGGCGGAACAGGTGAAACTCTGGCGCCGCAGTTATGACATTCGCCCGCCGGCGCTGGACGCGGCCGATCCGCGTTATCCGGGGCATGACCCGCGCTATCGCAACCTCTCGAAAGAACAACTTCCCCTCGCCGAATGCCTCAAGGACACCGTCGATCGCTTTCTGCCGTGCTGGCACGAACAGATTGCTCCAAGCATCCGGGCAGGCAAGCAGGTGTTGATCGCGGCCCATGGCAACAGCCTGCGGGCGCTGGTGAAGTATCTCGAAGACGTGCCGGATCAGGAGATCGTCAATCTCAACATTCCTACCGGCGTGCCGATGGTGCAGGAACTGGACGAAAACCTGAAATCCATTCGTCATTATTATCTGGGAGATCCCGCACTAATCGAGCAGGCGGTCAGTAAAGCTGCAGGCACAGGCGGAGCGAGTCGCTAATCAACCAAGAGTGCGCGCCCAAACAGATGACCGGCGGCGATCTACTCGTGCCGATTGCCAACTAACTCAATAACTCTGCCTCAGTAACTCCGCACTCACTCCAACAGAAAAGGCGAAGCCACCATGGCTTCGCCTTTTGCTTGTTGCTCTGGAATTGCGCTTATCGCGGACGCAACGACTTGATGGCCGCGGGCAGGTGCTCCTCAATCAGTTTGGCGCGCTCAGCGGCGATGCCGCTCAGGTACGAAGGCACCGGCGTCGCGGTCAGCACCAGCGCGAATGCGATCACCGAGAAGCACACACCGGCGATGGCCGCCGACACCAGCATCTGATACATCGAAGGGATGTCCAGGCCCAGAACGTTGAAGGCCACATGCTCCAGCGGCTTGATGTGCCGAAGAACCGCAAGTGCGAAGAGTGAGAAGAACACTGACAGCGAGGTCAGCACAGCCAGCGTCACGTCCAGGCTGCGGTGAAACTTCTGCCGTGCGCTGCAGTGGCTGCATTCCACCAGATGCTTCTCGTAATCCCTGCGCATCTGAGGGGAAATGCCGGAGATGTCATAGCGCCAGCTTGCCAGAATCGCGCCTACCACTCGGTCACTACAACTGGTTCTTGCCATAACTCTTAGACTCACTTTGCGGAAGGAAGTGCCCACGCGCTGCGTTCCATCGCAACTCATGTGGCACCGGGCGGCTCAATCACATCGGAACTCCACTGGCCATTCGCAGTTCAGTGGTGCCCCGTCCAACTCTGCCTCGCGCAGGGCCGATGCCCTGGCGTCTCCCATGTCAACCCACCTGAAACACAAGTGATGCCTGCTCTTACTATTGTAACCGAATTTACCTAAAAACAAACAGGCAAAAGGGGGTCATGCTGCGCCGCCAGCAACAATCGGTTGGCCAGCAAACTGGCCCGGCCGTTCAGCGCACGCTCGGCGGTCACCCTGGCCAACTCGGGAAGATTATTGCTTTCAGACAGATGCGCAAGGATCACGTAGGCCGCCTGGCCATCGTACTCGGTTTCAAGGAACTGCCCGGCGGCTTCGTTCGACAGGTGACCCACGCGGGACAGTACCCGCTGCTTGACCGACCACGGGTAGGGCCCGTCGCGCAGCATCTCCAAATCGTGATTCGATTCCAGCAGCAGCAGATCCACGCCCTTGAGCTGCGCCTTCACGTTGGGCGGGATGTAGCCGAGGTCGGTGGCAAAGGCCATCCGCACCCCCTCGACCTGGAACACGAAGCCCACCGGATCAGCGGCATCGTGGGGAATCGTGAAGGGGCTGACGGCAATGTCGCCGATCTGGAACGGCTGGCCAGCCTGAAAGTGCTCGACCGCGGGCAGCCAGGCAGGGTCCTTGGGCGCGGCGGCGGGCTCTGCGGCGGCGGCAGCCGCTGGTTCCGCTTCCTGCGCGGCATGCTCGATCTCGCCTGCGAGGTCCGCTTCATCCGGCTCGCCTTCGACGGCGGCATCGGCCTCGGCCTGGCGCTCCGCGGCCTGCTTACGGCACAGTTCCAGCCACTGGGCATAGGTCATCTGCCGGCGCGGCATCAGCCAGCGCGTCCAGGCGCGGTGCGTGCCCTCGGTAAAGTAGACGGGAATCCCAAGCTTGCGCGCGGTGACGGCCAGCCCGTTGACGTGGTCCTGATGCTCGTGGGTGATGATGATGGCGTCCAGCGTCTCCGGCTCCTCGCCGGCCAGCTTCATGCGCCGGAACAGCTCGCGGCAGCTCAGCCCGGCATCCACCAGGATGCGCGTGCGGCCGCCGGAGACAACCGTGCTGTTGCCCTTGGACCCCGACGCCAGCACCGTGAAACGCACCATGCTGTGAGGATACAGCACATCGACTCATTCAGAGGTCCCGTAGACGCCGCCCGGCATCACCGCCGGAATCTCGATCGAAACCAGAGTGCCGCGGCCGGGGTTGCTCACCACGCTGAACTGCGCCTGGTTGCCGTACAACACTTCCAGCCGCTCCTGCACGTTTTTCATGCCGATGCCGGCGCCGGTGCGGCGCAGCGCCGAGGCGGGCCGATTGCCCATGCCCACTCCGTCGTCGGCCACCTCAATCCGCACCCGGTCCCCCTCCAGGCGGCTGCGCAGGGTGACGGTTCCACCCTTCAGTCGCGGCTCCAGACCATGTTTAATGCTGTTTTCAATCAGCGGCTGCAACAGGATGCTGGGCACCAGCACCCCCAGCGTGCGCGGGTCGATTTCCTTTTCCACCCGCAGCTTGTCGGCACCGAATCGCACCACCTCAATGTCCAGGTAATCATCGGTAAAGCTCAGCTCGTCGCTGAGCGGAACGTAGGTGTCGTGGTCTTTCAGCAGCGCGCGCAGAATGTTGGCCAGCTTCACCGTCATCTCGCGGGCCAGCTCCGGCTGCACGCGCACCAGTGAAGCGATGGAGTTGAGCGTGTTGAACAGAAAGTGAGGATTGATCTGCCGCTGCAGCGCGTCGAGGCGGGCTTCTAGCAGCAGGCGCTTCTGCTCCTCCAGCTTGTTCTCAATGCGCAGCGCATTCCATACCTTGATGGCGATGCCCACCACGATAGGCGCGCTGAGCCACACCAGAACCTGCAGCCAGGGTTGGCTGGCCAGCAGCGCAAACAGCCGGTGCGGAAATGCATGGGCCAGCCAGTCGCGGCAAACCTCCGCCGCCACAATCAAAAACAGCATGAGAAACTGGCGGTCGACGCGCGGCTTGCGCAGGTTGCGGCGCACCCATCGATAGAGGCTCAAATCAATGAACGGCGTGAAGGACCAGATCTCCTCGGCCTCCACAAACCGGGCCAGCACACCGGCCAGCAGCCCCAGCGCGGCGTTGAACGGCAGCGCCAGATACTCGTGGTGGTAGACCGCGGGCGCCGACAACACCACCCCTCCCAGCGTGGCCCATCCCGGCCCCAGAAACAGCCCCAGCAGAATCACTGTGGCAAAGGAAATGTCGGCGGCCAGAAAGTTGGGCACCGTGATCCGCACCCATACGCCCAGGGTGAGCGGCACCAGGAAAAACGCCAGCAGGGCCAGGGTTTGCCGGGGATGGCGATGCTCGGCAAAGAACAGCCGCCGGAAGCTGCTGGCCCGCGCCAGCACGCTGGCCACCGAGGCGACCACGCCCAGCTTCACCAGCAGCGTAATCAGAATGAGCGTGTCGGTCACCTCATCAATGTATCGCGCCCAGGACCCAAGCATCCAACTTTCAACGGCCTGCAACGGCCTGTCCCGCACGGTGTGACGGCGCGCGCAGCGGCCAGCCGCCGGCAACGTAGAATGGAAGCATGGGATTTGAGAGCGTGAAGAAGATCGCCGAGGCGGATTTTCCCACTCGCTGGGGGCACTTCCGCATCCTCGGCTTTGAGGGCGCGCTGCGGACGCCGCGCGGCTGCGAAGAAGCCGCGGCTGACAGCGCGGGCAAAGGCGAAATTGAAGAATTGGTCGCTCTGGTGATGGGCGACGTTCACGCCAAGTCGCCCCTGGTGCGGATCCACTCGCAGTGCCTGACGGGAGATGTTTTCGGCTCGCTGCGCTGCGATTGCCGCCTGCAACTCGAGCTGGCGCTGAGCATGATCGCCCAGGAAGGCGCGGGCATCCTTCTCTACGAGCAGCAGGAAGGCCGCGGCATTGGCCTGATGGCCAAACTCAAAGCCTACGAACTGCAGGATCAGGGCATGGACACGGTGGAGGCGAACGTCGAGCTGGGCTTCGCCGCCGATTGCCGCGCCTACGAGCTGCCCGCCGAGGTGCTCAAGCTGCTCGGCGTCTCCCAGGTCCGGCTGATCACCAACAATCCCGAAAAAGTGGCCGCGCTGGAGTCAGCTGGCATCACCGTCACTGCCCGCGTCTCGGCGGAAGTGGAGCCGCAGGAGAGCTTCGAGCGCTACCTCCGCACCAAGTACGAGAAGATGGGCCACATCTTCGACGGCGCGAATGAAATCGACACTCTCCCGTAACTTCCACACGTGGAGCGCCGGGTCTCTGACCGCTTGTTGTTGCATCACCTCTGGGTTTCCCAGATCCCGCTTCCGGGACCTGGGAAACCGCAACGCTCAACCGCCAAACGCGCAATTACGCGGGCAATGCGCTACGGATAAATTCCGCGCAGTTGCACGGCCTCGGCCACGCGCCCAATGCCGAGCATGTTCGCTGCCGTGCGCATCGGAACGTTCCGCTCCTCGTGAATCTTCAGCACATCGCGGAAGGCCGTCGTCATCACCCGTTCCAGGCGGTTGTACACATCCTGCGCCTCCCAGAACAGGTGCTGCTCATCCTGCACCCACTCGAAGTACGAAACCGTCACGCCGCCCGCATTGCACAGAATATCCGGAATCACAAATACGCCTTTGCTCTCCAGAATCCTGTCGGCCGCCGGCGTGAGCGGACCGTTCGCTGCTTCGGCAATGATCCTGGCGCGCACCATGGATGCGTTGTCCGCATGGATCGCGTTCTCCAGCGCCGCCGGGACCAGGATGTCGCACTCCATGGCCAGCAGTTCGTCGGGACGCATGCTTTCGGCTTCCGGGAATCCCTCCACGCGCCCGGTGAGCGCCTTCAGGTGGATCAGGCTGGGGATGTCCAGCCCGTGCGGATTGTAGACGCAGCCGGTCGAATCGCTTACGGCGATGACCTTGGCGCCCGCCTCGTGCAGCAACTGCGCCGCAATCGAGCCGGCGTTGCCAAAGCCCTGCACCGCTACAGTGGCGCCCTTCAGCGGCATGCGCAGATGCGCGCACGCGCTCTGGATGGTGTAATACACGCCGCGCCCGGTGGCTTCATTGCGACCCAGCGACCCGCCCAGGCAGATCGGCTTCCCCGTCACCACGCCCGGAATCGGATACCCCTTGGTCATGCTGTAGGTGTCCATGATCCACGCCATGGTCTGCGAATTGGTGTACACATCCGGCGCGGGAATGTCCTGCTCCGGCCCGATCAAGGGAAGAATGGCGCTGGTGTAGCGCCGCGTCATCCGCTCCAGCTCGCCCTGTGACATGTGCTTCGGATCGCAGGTGACGCCGCCCTTGCCGCCGCCAAACGGAATATTCACCACCGCGCATTTCCACGTCATCCATGTGGCCAGCGCCTTCACCTCGTCCAGCGTCACCTGCGGGTGGTAGCGGATGCCGCCCTTCGCGGGCCCGCGCACCGAGCTGTGTTGCACACGGTAGGCTTCAAAGCGGTGAATGTGTCCGTCGTCCATGCGCACCGGTACACTCACCGTGAGTACGCGCTCGGGATACTTGATCATCTCGCGCGTATCGTTGTTGAGTCCCAGCGCGTCCGCTGCCATGTCGAAGTTCTCGAGGGCAACGTCATACGCGTTTCCTACAATTTTCGTCGTGAGCATCCTTTTATCCTCCTTGCCTGAACCAGGCCGCTGCGCGGGTCCCTTCCCGGCTTCAACTCAACTTACATTCGTCCCTGCCAGCGAAACCGCATCCGGCTCCGATTCCCGTTGTGATTGGTAGACCGGAACCAGCCACTTCCGGTATGTCTCCAGGTGTCCTCGCGTCGCATCGAAGTACAACTGCTGCACCTCGCGCGTGATCGCGCCGATTGCTCCATCCTTCACTGGCCGGTGATCCACCCGGACCACCGGCGCGATCCCTACCGCCGTTCCCGTAAAGAACAGCTCGTCGCACACGTACAGTTCGCTGCGGTCGATCGCCCGCTCCACGACGCGCAGGCCGAGTTCACGCCGCGCCAGCTCCATCACCGCGTCGCGCGTGATCCCCTCCAGCACGTTTTCATTCACCGGCGGCGTGATCAACGCCCCCTTGCGCGCCATGAAGAGGTTGCACGTGGCGCCCTCGGCGACGTGACCGCTCTCGTTCAGCAGAATGGCTTCGTCGAAGCCGCTGCGCCGGGCTTCGTCGCTGGCCAGCGCGCTGTTCACATACGCCCCGCAGATCTTGGCCCGCGCCGGAATCGCATTGTCCTCGATCCGCCGCCACGAGCTCACCCCCGCATGCAGCCCCTTTTCCGCGTGCAGATAATCGCCGAAAGGCAGCGCGATCACCGCAAAGGCGTCCTGCTCGTCGGGGCTCACGCCCACCCGCTCCGCGCTCTTGTAGGCCAGCGGCCGCACATAGACATTGGTCCTGAACGCATTCCTGCGCATCAGCTCGACCGTGATCGCGGACAGTTCCTCGGGCGACGCCGGAACCTCAATGCGCAGAATCCCGCAGTTCTGTTTCCAGCGCTCGTAGTGCTCCCTGGGGCGCATCACAAACAGCTCCTTCCGGGCCTCGTCCCAGTGCGCGCGGATCCCTTCAAACACGCCCGTTCCGTAGTGCAGCGCATGGGTCAGGATTCCCACCCGCGCCTCGCGCAACGGCACGTACTGCCCGCCGAAATACACAATCAGGTTCGGATCTGCGTCAGCTTTCATGACACACCTCCTCCAACGACTCCCGGTACAGCTCCCGGCCACGCGCCAGTGCGCGCTCGTCCAGCGCCACCCAGCGAGGATTCTTCACCAGACGCCGCAGTGCGTCGTCGATGCTGGCCTGCGGCAGCGCCCCCGCAATCTCCAGCAGCGCGCCCAGCATCACCATATTGGCCGCGCGCGCATCGCCCAGCTCATCGGCAATGCGGGTGAACGGAAGCGCCAGCACATGCACGTCTTCGCGCGCGCAATCGGCAGGGAACGTCTCGCCGTTGTAGATCACCCATCCACCCGGAGGCACGCTGGCATCGAACTTTCTGAGCGATGGCTCGTTCATGGCCACCAGCACATTGGGCACCGTCACCAGCGGCGAATCGATCGGCTCCCGCGACAGCCGCACATGGCAGTTCGAAGTGCCCGAACGCATCTCCGGCCCGTACGACGGCAGCCACGATACGTGCAGTCCAGCGTCCAGTCCCGCCTCCGCTAGCACTTCGCCCAGCAGCAAGACTCCTTGCCCGCCAAAGCCCGCGACCCGCACGTGAAGATCAACGTCCTGCGCCTCATCGATCCCGCCCGCATTGCCTTCCGGCAAGTCCTCGTGGACCACGCCAAGAATCTGCGGAATCCTCTCCAGCGCCGGCGCCGCCTCAGGCAACGGCCGCACCTCGGCCTCTTTGGTGCGATCGCAGAACACCCCCAGCGGAAACGTCTTCTCCATCACATCGCGCACCCAGTGCTGCGACTCGACGGGAGACATCTTCCAGATCGTCGGGCAGGGCGAGAGCACCTCGATCAGTGAGAAGCCCAGCCCGCGCGCCTGGTTCTCCACCGCCCGGCGAATGGCGCGCGTGGCCTGCGCGATCTGCTTGTTGTCTCCCAGGCCCACGCGCTCGATGTACACCGGAGCCTCCAGCGTGGCCAGCAGTTCGCTCACGTGCAGCGGGTAGCCTTCATGCTGCGCATTGCGGCCATGCGGAGTCGTCGTGCTCTTTTGTCCCAGCAGCGTCGTGGGCGCGTACTGCCCGCCCGTCATGCTGTAGATGGCGTTGTTGACAAAGATCACCGTGATGCTCTCGCCGCGATTGGCCGCATGCAGAATCTCCGCCGATCCGATGGCGGCCAGATCTCCATCGCCCTGGTAGCCGATCACAATGCTCTCCGGCCTGCTGCGCTTGAGCGCCGTGGCCACGGCCGGCGCACGGCCATGCGCGGCCTGCACGTTGCCCACGTCAAAGTAGTAATACGCAAACACCGAGCAGCCCACCGGGCTGACCAGAATCGTCCTGTCCTGGATGCCCAGCTCATCGATCGCCCGGGCCAGCATCTTGTGCACGATGCCATGCCCGCACCCTGGGCAATAGTGCGTCTGGTGCTGCAGTTCGTCCTTCCGCTCATAGTTGTCGTAGAACGCATGCGGCTTGGCATGCACCACCGCATATTCAGAGATCAATTCACTAGACATGGGCCATCCCCTCCTCTTCCGGCTCCATGGCCGGCAGGGTTTGCCGCGCCAGCTTCCGCACAAACTCGAGCACCTCTTCGTGCGACGGCACATTGCCGCCCACACGGCTCAGGAACTCCACCGGCCGCGCTCCGTTCAGGGCCAGCCGCACATCCTCCACCAACTGGCCCGTGCTCATCTCCACCACCACGAAGACGCGCGCATGCCTGGCCAGCCGCTCAAAATGCAACTTGGGAAATGGATACAGCGTGATCGGCCGCAGCAGGCCCACATTGATGCCTTCGGCGCGCGCCTCGGCCGTCACCGCCTTCAGAATGCGGCCCACGATGCCGTATCCGACCAGCACGATCTCCGCTCCATCCGCATACCAGTCCTCGGCGCGCGCCTCCTGCTGCTCCGCGCGGACATACTTGGCCTCCAACTTGCGCACGTGCGCCTCCAGATCGTTGATGTCCATGTGCAGCGAAGTAATCAGATTGCCGCGCGACTCCGCGGTGCCCGCCACGGCCCACTCGGGAAGCTGCGGCTCGACTGCGCTCTGCGGGAACTCCACCGGCTCCATCATCTGCCCCACGAATCCATCCGCGAGCAGCACGACCGGGTTGCGATAGCGGTCCGCCAGTTCGAAGGCCAGCGCCGTCAGATCGGCCATCTCCTGCGCGGAGTGCGGCGCCAGCACGAGGGTGCGGTAGTTGCCGTTGCCGCCGCCCTTCACCGCCTGGTGATAGTCGCTCTGCTCGGAGGCAATGTTGCCCAGTCCCGGCCCGCCGCGGGTAATGTTTGCGATCACGCAGGGCAGCTCCGCGCCCGCCATGTAGCTGATGCCTTCCTGCATCAGGCTGATCCCCGGCCCGCTCGACGCCGTCATGCAGCGCACGCCCGCAGACGACGCGCCGTACAGCATGTTGATCGCCGCCACCTCGCTCTCCGCCTGCAGAAACACTCCGCCCACCTGCGGCAGGTAAAGCGCCGCGGCCTCGGTAATCTCGCTCGCCGGTGTAATGGGATACCCATAGAATGCGCGGCATCCAGCCAGAATGGCGCTTTTCACAATGGCTTCGTTGCCCTTCATCAGTTGCTTGCGCATCGAGTCGCTCCCCCCATGTCCGTGTTCAAGCTATCCATGGTCAAACCGCGTCCTGCGCCGGCCATGCGATGGATCAGGCGCAGCACCGTAATCGCCCCCGGCTCGGGACACGCCATGAAGCAGATTCCGCACGCGGTGCATCCCGTGCCCGCATACGTGGCCGTGTGATAGCCGTAGTGGTTGAGCCCCTCGCTCATGGCGATCACCTTCGGCGGACAGGCTTCCACGCACAGCCCGCACCCCTTGCACTCGTTGACATCCACTCGCAGCAAGCCTCTGCTCTGCTTTTCCGCGTCCATCATTCTTTTCTCCTCTGCGGCGCGCGCGCGTATCTCAGACATACGCAGCCACCGCGGCCTTGCGCTCCAGGTAGTGCGCGCGCAAGGCAAAATCTTCCAGTTCCTGCCGGAACCGCGGATCGGCAATCGCAATCAACGCCTCGGCGCGTTCCCGCAGCGTCTTGCCATGCAGATAGGCGATGCCGTGCTC
Organism: uncultured Acidobacteriaceae bacterium; assembly: GCA_963716385.1. Taxonomy (GTDB): domain Bacteria; phylum Acidobacteriota; class Terriglobia; order Terriglobales; family Acidobacteriaceae; genus Telmatobacter. The sequence continues at coordinate 1,749,651 of OY970305.1, read as the reverse complement.
GGTGACCACGTAATGCACATCGGCGCGCGACGTCACCACGCCCGCGCCCGGCTCCAGCACCGGCACAATCCGCGACACGGCGTCCTGCTGCGCCGTCGAAAGCAGCGCGATGATCGGCACGCCGCCCTTGGAGCGCGCCGCCCCGCGAATGAAATCCACCTGTCCGCCAAACCCGCTGAACGGCCTTGTTCCCAGCGAATCGGCGCACACCTGCCCGGTCAGGTCCACCTGCAGCGCCGAGTTGATGGCCACCATCCGGTCGTTCTGCGCCACCACAAACGGATCGTTGGTGTAGCTGATCGACCGAAACTCGAAGCTCGAATTCTCATGGATGTAGTCAAACAGCCGCTTGGTTCCCAGCACGAAAGCCGCCACCGCCTTGCCCCGGTGCAGCGACTTCCCCTCCCCGTTGATCACGCCCGACTCCATCAGATCGATCACCCCGTCCGGGCACATCTCGGTGTGAATCCCCAGGTCGCGCTTGTCATCAAGGCACCGGAGCACCGCCTCTGAAATTCCCCCGATGCCCGTCTGCAGCGTGGCCCCGTCGGGAATCAGCGAAGCCACGTTGCGCGCCACGCGCAGATGCATCTCCGTGAAAGGCTCCGTGCGCAGTTCGAGCAGCGGGTGCGCCGTCTCCACCAGCGCCGAGATGTGGCTGACATGAATGAACGTGTCGCCATGAGTGCGCGGCATCTGCGCATTCACTTCGGCGATAACCGCCTTGGCGCATCGCGCCGCCGTCAGCGTGCAGTCCACCGTGGTTCCCAGGCTCACAAATCCGTGCGCATCCGGCGGCGAAACCTGCATCAGCACCACATCCAGCGGCAGGGCGCCGCTCTCAAACAGGCCTTCAATCTCGCTCAGAAAGATGGGCGTGTAATCGGCGCGCCCCGCAGCCACCGCCTCGCGCACATTCTCGCCCAAAAACAGTCCGCGATGACGAAAATGCCCCGCGTACTCCGGCCTGGTGTAGTCGGCGTTCCCCAGCGTCTTCATGTGAATGATTTCCACGTCGCGCACTTCCGGCGCCCGCGCCACCAGCGCCTCCACCAGCACTGAAGGCGTGCCGCACCCCGATTGGATCCATACCCGCGACCCCGAACGGACCGCCCTCAATGCCTGCGCGGCCGGCATCCGCCGGGCACGATACTCTTCGTTCCAGGTCATGGCCGATCGCCTCCGTTGCACACTGCGGCTTGGCGTCTCCGCGTCGCTTTCGTCCTCAAAATTGCGCCTCCTGGCCACTGCAGATTCCTCCCCCACAGGCCCGAAGTATGTTGCGCTTTGCAAAAGGCAACCGCAGTGACAGGCGTCACCACGCCCGCCCCCGCACGCCCCTGCTCGCATGTGGGCGGATCTTCCATGCGATCTGTGGCTTAGGAGTTTCCAAGGGGATTTTCGCCGGGCGGCGATTCCGGCCTCAACTGGCGCGATATTTGGAACTTAAAGTATTGATCCTGTTTATGTTGTTTTATCTTGCCCAAAAAATGGATGAATCGCCACAAAGCTGTCGGACTAAGCGGAGTGAGTCTCGTTTTAGGACAACCTGTGTCTCGTTTTAGGGCACCCGCAGTCGAAAGCCTGCCCTGCGCGGAGCCCCTGAGCGGAGCCCATGAACGAAGCCGAAGACAACCTGCGTTTCGCTTCTTCGCTCTCCTGTTTTCGAGAGAGCGCGGGCGACGAACCACGAACCAGCGCGGCGGCTTCCCTACCCGCGCAGCGCCTTCAGCACTTTGGCCGTGGTGACCACCTGGCCCACGTGCCGCTGCGTGTGGTCGGCGACGTGAATCAGCGCCCCGCCAATCGACGTCGGCAACTGCTTGCGCCCCACTCCGCGAAAGGTGTTGAAATCCGCCGTCGCCAGCACGCGCACACGATCTGCTGCATTCGAGAACGACACCTCGACCTCCGCCATCAACTCCGCCAGCGTCTCGGACTCCCGTTTTTCGGCGCCGTCCTTCTCGCCCTTGAGCGCCGCCAACTGCCCGGCCGAAATCTGATTCCCCTCGGCATAACTCAGCAGCCGGTCGGTCGAGCGGGCAATGTGCTTCAAGTGAAACGCCACCGAAGTCAGCCCCAGCGGCTGCGCGTGCACTTCAGCGTCCGTCAGCCCCGCAGTCCACTGGGTCAGGTCCTCCAGCGCCAGATCGAAGGCGTGCAACACGGCGCGGCCCACCGCCGGAACATCGGCGTGGGTTCCGCGCAGCCAAGGCTCGATGTAAGGAGCAGGGGAAGTGCTCATCTGACAGACCTCGTGCTCTCTCGTGACATTCTCGTCATGTTGAAGTCCATCTCTTAGGTCAAGGGTTCGCGCTTGGCCGAGACTGTGACGTCTCAAGATGACTCTCGATCGACGTTGTATTGACCGACGTCGCCCCCGCGGTGCTCTCTACATGCTCATCCGGCTGTGGAACGCTCTGACCGGACTTCTTTAGGGAATCGAACACGGCCTTCGCAATCTGGAACTGGTCCTTCGACATCCTGGAAATGACATGAGCGAAGCCTATGCCCATACTAGAGGGGATTGAATCAATATAGAATTTCCATCTTATTGTTCCGGCAAAGAAAAATGCGGCGCCGCAAGCCAATTCAAGCCATCTAAATCTTCCGTCTCCCGGAATTGCTGCAGCTACGATCAGTGAAATGCTCATTCCTGCGTGAAATGCCACATCGGCATGCTGAACGGCAAGCTTCTCCGCTAATCCAGGTACTGTGGCAAACACCCCATCCGACATTGCGCCAGTCAGCATCTTCCTGATTTCCACTGGTAAATCATCGATGAATCCACCCGTCTTTTTGGATTCCTGCTTAACCAAGAGGAATGGTGAAGTCAGGGTCATCAGCAGCTTTCCGACGATATAGGAGATGACAAGTGCTAATGCGACATTTGTCTTGTAGCCAAATGGGAGACTAAACCAGAGATGTCTAACGGTTGCGTTCCCTTTGAACGCAAGCATAAGCAAAAAGAATCCGCCCGGAACCAAGGCTGCAAGGAAATCGTGCAAAAGAAAAATCGGCCCAAGCAGGAAACGACTGACCAAATCCCCCTGCTCTTCGAGCTTCATAGCGCCCCGCTCCTTGCGAATCTCGCCAGCGATCTGCCAATTTGACCAAGCACTTGGGCCGCCTTACCCCGCGCTTTTCACGCGCACCACCGTGATCTTCGCGAACCCCTCTTCAAACACCGGCGGCTTCAGCTTTTCGCCCATCTTGCGCATCACGTCCTCGCTGACCGAGCGGTCGCGCTGGCGGTTGCGGTCCAGGCACACCTCCAGCGGCACATCAAAAAACACCGCCTGCACCTCGTAGCCGAAGCTCTTGGCCATCTTGATCCACTGGCGGCGCTCATGGATCGACAGATTGGTCGCGTCCACGTAGTTCCACGGCATGCGCGCGATGAGCCGCGCCCGCAGCAGCGACCGCAGCGTGGAGAAAACCAGCCCCTGATAGCGCTGCTCCTCGACGTCGTCGAAGAGAATATTGCGCAACAGGTCGCTGGACAGCGGCGTGACCCCGCGGCGGCGGAACCAGGTGGTCTTGCCCGAGCCGGGCAGCCCGATGGCGAGCACCACAAAGCCCTTGGGAGCCTGGGGCGAGCGGTCCGCGGCCTGCGGCTCCGGCGGAGGCACGGAGGGCAGTTCCGGCTGCGTCTCCAGCTCCAGACGGCCGGAATCGGCCGGCTCATTCCAGACCTGGCGCGGGGGCCGCTCCGGCCGGGCAGGCCGCTCAGGCGCGGCGGGGCGACGGACGGGCTCCTGCGGCCGCGGCTCGCGGGGATGCGGGGCGGGCGCCGGAGCATCGTCCGGGTAGAGCGGCACCAGCGGCCGCGGTTGATTCAAAGGAATTTCCTGGCCGATCTTGCCTGTGGATTCCGAGGTATTCGGGGCGTGCTTGGAACGTCTTCTCATGTTGCTTTCAACACCTGCGTAGTGATACCGGGATACCATACTTACGCAGGGCGCTGCAAATGCTGTGCAGTTCGTCACATCCAATCCTCTGTCCGGGGCGCCACAATAGACACGACAGAACTTCGGCTCCCGGTGGGGACGAGCGGGTACTGATTTCGTCCCCGTTGCCCTGAATGTTAGGATGGAGAGTTTGGTGAAGTTGCCTGCTGAGGCGCATCTCAGCCGCCGAACGCCACGACCTGAAAAACCTCGGTTTCACCCAATAAGAAGGAGAACACACATGGCAGTAAAGGTTGGCATCAACGGCTTCGGCCGCATTGGCCGCAACGTTTTGCGCGCCGCGCTTGGCAATCCTGAGATTGATTTTGTTGCCGTCAACGATTTGACCAGCCCGGCGACCCTTGCCCATCTGCTCAAGTACGACTCGATCCTGGGCAACCTGAAGAACGAGATCACCGCGGGCGACGACTTCATCACCGTCGACGGCAAGAAGATCAAGGTCTGGGCCGAGCGCGACCCCGCCAAGCTGCCCTGGGCCGATGTGGGCGCGCAGATTGTCGTCGAGTCGACCGGCCACTTCACCGACGCCACCAAGGCCAAGGCGCACCTGGGCGCGACCGTGAAGAAAGTCATCATCTCCGCTCCGGCCTCGAACGAAGACCTGACCATCGTCCTCGGCGTCAACCAGGACAAGTATGACCCGGCCAAGCACAACATCATTTCCAACGCCAGCTGCACCACCAACTGCCTGGCGCCGGTGGTCAAGGTGGTTCTGGAAACATGCGGCATCGTGTCCGGCATCATGACCACCATCCACAGCTACACCAACGACCAGGTCATTCTGGACTTCCCGCACAAGGACCTGCGCCGCGCCCGTGCCGCCGCGCTGAGCATGATTCCCACCTCGACCGGCGCCGCCAAGGCCCTGAAGCTGGTCATCCCGGAGAGCGCCGGCAAGCTGGACGGCTTCGCGATCCGCGTCCCGACCCCCAACGTCTCCATCGTCGATCTGACCTTCATCGCCGAGAAGCCCATCACCGCCGAAGCTCTGAATGCCGCCTTCAAGAAGGCCTCGGAAGGCGAACTGAAGGGCATTCTTGGCTACGACACCAACCTGCTGGTCAGCTCCGACTTCAAGGGCGACAAGCGCAGCTCGATCCTGGACGCGCCCCTGACCAAGGTGGTCGGCCAGAGCGTCAAGGTGCTCAGCTGGTACGACAACGAGTGGGGCTACTCGAACCGCGTCGTCGACCTGATCGGCTTCCTGGCCAAGAAGGGCCTGTAAACCGCAGCGATCAGGGGTCAGAGATCAGGGGTCAGTCTTCCCGGTCTTTGATCTCTGATCGCTGTTCTCTGAACTTTGGTCTTTGAAGACTTCCATGCGCAAAAACATCAGCGGCGACTCTCCCTACGAGCCCATCATCGGCTTCTCTCGCGCCGTCCGAGTGGGCAACACCGTTCATCTCTCCGGAACCGGCCCGGTCGGCGCCGACGATGAAGACGCGGCCGGCCAGACCCGCCGCATCTTCGCCATCGCCGAAAAAGCGCTCGCCGAAGCCGGCGCGACCTTCAGCGACGTCGTCCGCACCCGCATGTACCTGGCCCATGCCGAGGACTGGGAAGCGGTGGGCCGCGTGCATGGCGAGTTCTTCGCCGACATTCGTCCCGCGGCGACCATGGTGGTCGCTGCCCTGCTCAATCCCGCATGGCGCATCGAAATGGAGATGGAAGCCGTGATTCCCGATCCGCAAGAATACAAGCACTGAGATCTGCGAACGAAGTATTGCGAACCAAGAACTGACCACTGCGAACTGACTCTCAAGGAAGGCAAACTCCCATGCCCAAACTCTCCATTCGCGACATCGATCTGACCAACAAGCGCGTGTTCATCCGCGTCGATTTCAACGTGCCGCTCACTGAGGACGGCGCGACCATCACCGACGACACCCGCATCGTGGCCACCGTGCCCACGATCGCGTACGCCATTCGTCGCAGGGCCAAGGTCATCCTGGCCTCGCACCTGGGCCGCCCCAAGGGCAAGCCTAATCCTAAGTACTCGCTGCGCCCGGTGGTGGACCGGCTGCGCACCCTGCTGGACAAGGAGTTGGGCGAGAGTGTCAACGTGGCCTTTGCCCCCGACTGCATCGGCGAAGTGGCCGGCGAGACGGCCCGCCAGCTCGAATCCGGACAGGTTTTGCTGCTTGAAAACCTGCGCTTCCACGCCGAGGAAGAAGCCAACGACCCGGCCTTCTCCAAAGCTCTGGCCGCGCTGGCCGAGGTCTACGTCAACGACGCCTTCGGCTCCGCACACCGCGCCCACGCTTCGACGGAAGGGATTACGCATTTTCTCAAGCCCGCCGTGGCCGGCCTGCTGATGGAAAAGGAGATCACCTACCTCGGCAAGGCCCTCGAATCGCCGGAGAAGCCCTTCGTCGCCATCATCGGCGGCTCCAAAATCTCCGGCAAGATCGACGTGATTGATAATCTGCTCGAGAAGGTCGACACGCTGGTCATCGTCGGCGGCATGGCTTACACCTTCCAGCGCGCCCTCGGAGTGACGACGGGCAAGTCGCTGGTGGAAGAAGACAAGATCGACATGGCTAAAGCGGCGCTCGACAAAGCCAAGGCCAAGGGCGTCAAACTGCTGCTGCCGGTCGATAACATCCTGGCCGACAAGTTTGCTCCCGACGCCGCCACGCAGCCATGGGATTGCGCGGTCAACTTCCCCGCCGACTGGCAGGGCCTGGACATCGGTCCGAAATCCATCGCGGCCATTGAGGAAGTGGTTTCGACCGCCCGGACGATTGTTTGGAATGGCCCCGCAGGCGTCTTCGAGTTCCCGCGCTTTGCCGTGGGCACGAACGCCATCGCTCACGCCGTCGCGGCCAACAAGGCAGCCACGTCCATCATCGGCGGCGGCGACTCGGTCTCTGCCATCAACCAAGCCGGCGTCGCCGACCAGATCACCCACATCAGCACCGGCGGCGGCGCCAGCCTCGAGTTCCTGGAAGGCAAGAAGCTGCCCGGCGTGGAAGCTCTGACGGATAAGTAGCACCTGCGGTGCGGCCAACTCGCCTTCGGCGCTGAGGCATCGGACATGAACTAAAAATCGCATCCGGCATAAACTCTGTGCAGGATGCGATTTTTTTGCGATTGGCCTCTCTATAGCTGGGTGCTTCGGGTCCCTGTTTTTGGGACCTGGGATTCTGACTGCCTAGGCCGTCGCATCGATCCCACTGAAGTGCCCCTTCCCTGCCATCGCGAGCAGCGCCCGATCTGCTGTCACCAGCGTTGCGCTCAGATGCCGTGCCGTGGCAACAAGGATTCGATCCGCAGGATCGGCATGCATCTCAAAAGGCAGCCGCGTGCTTGCGACCGCAATCACCGGCTCCAGGCCAACTAGCGTGAGGCCCGGAACCGCGAGGGCGTCATGAATCCAGTCCATCACGTCGGGCCCTAGCGTGAGCCGCCCCTTGCTCACCAGCAACGCGATCTCCAAGGGAGTAATCGCCGAGACCAGCACGCGCCCTTCGTCCCCCGCAATCCGGATGGACTCCTTGGCCGTCTTCCCCAACTTCGGCCCTTCGTTCACCGACCACACCAGGGTATGCGTATCGAGAAGCAGAAGCTCTTTTTCCGGGTCTCCCGCAGCCTTCACTTCATCGCCTCCCACTCCACATCAGTGGGAGAAATAATGTCCCCCTCCCACAACACGCTGCCCCGCATGGCTCCAATGATGTTCTTCTCCGCTGGCATCGGCACCACCTGCGCCACCGGTTTCCCATGCTTGGTAATCACCAGCGGCTGCCGGTCCTCGGCGACTTTGTCCAGCAATTTCAAACACTTGGCCTTGAACTCCCCGGCCGGAATCGTGGCTGCCATCGAATTCCTCCTATGGTCTCTAACTATAGTCATAATTCTGGCATAAAATCTGCGCTTCCGCCAGCCCCGGCGAAACTCGATCCAAGCTATTAAACTCAGTTACCAGAACAATCCAGCTTCCGAACGGGAGAATAATCTTGGCATACTACACGCGAGTCTTGTCGAAAGATGAAGAGTTTCCGACCTTCGATGAACTCGCGCAGTTGATCGCTGCCGAGCACGCCGACTTCAAGCTGACCGTCGAGGAAGGTACGGAGGAGGAATGGGAGACGCTTCTGCTCTCCGGCACGGACGAAGTCGAAGTCGCGCTCATCGAACGCAATCCCGTCTTCGACGGTTCCCCCGGCCAGGACGAGATCGCCGACTTCCTTGAAGAACTTGAGGACTGCAAGCCAGAGAGCGGCGTGCAATGGCTCACCGAATATCTGGGCGAGGTCAAGACGATCTATGCCTTCCAGCACCTGCAGGGAGCGGATACAGAAGAAGGCGGCAACGCCCTCCACGCGCTGCGCACGCACCTTTGGGAGCGCGGCGACGCGATCATTCAGGCCGACGGCGAAGGCTTCACCAATGAGGACGGCTTCCACATTGTCTGGCAGTTTTCCGACTCGGTCTCAGGCCCGTGGAATATGGGCGTGCTGCTGGACGGCACCTGGCACCATTTCAAGATGGATCTCGGCGACCCCGATCATCGCGACGCCTTCCTGAACGGTGAAGTGCCCGACGATCTGACCGAGATTCAAACATAGCCTGCGCCCCCTTTATCCCGTGCGGTTTCTCCGTTCCGCCCGCGCTGTGCCGCCCGTCACCCCGCCTCCGCACTCCATCCACTAAAATTGAGTCGAGGAGTCAAGAAAAAATGCCCCGTAAAGCCCTGATCGCCGCCAACTGGAAGATGTTCAAGACGCCTGCCGAAGCCAAGGCCTTCGTCGATGCCTTTTTGCCGCTTGTCGCCGGCCACACGCGCGACGAAATTGCCCTGTTCCCCTCCCCGGTATTGCTGCCAACGGTCACCGCTGCATGCAATGCCTCGAACGTCGCCGTGGGCTGCCAGAACATCCACTTCGCCGAAGAGGGCGCCTACACGGGCGAGACCTCGGTTGGGCAGCTCAAGGCCGTCGGCGGAACGCACACGCTCATCGGCCACTCCGAGCGGCGGCAGTATTTTGCCGAGACCGATGAAATCGTGAACAAGAAGCTGCACACGGCGCTGAAGCACGGCATCGTTCCCGTGGTGTGCGTGGGCGAAGTGCTGGAAGAGCGCGAGGCCGGCAAGACCGCCCACGTGCTGAAGACCCAGATCGCCGGAGCCTTTGCCGGCATCAGCGCCGCGGCCGCCGCGCCCATCGTGATTGCCTACGAGCCGGTGTGGGCCATCGGCACCGGCAAGACCGCCACGCCCGAGATCGCCGTCGACGCGCACAAGATCATCCGCGCCGAAGTGGCCAAGCTGCTGGGCGCGGATGTCGCGGCGGCCATGCGCATCCTTTACGGCGGCAGCGTCAAGCCCGACAACGCCACCGCGCTGATCGGCCAGGAAGAGATCGACGGCGCGCTGGTGGGCGGCGCCAGCCTCAAGCCCGATTCCTTCGCGGCCATCGTGAAGTATTGATCTGCCCTTGCGTCCTGTTTGGCCGCGAACTTCTCTTCGCGCCCAAACGCACATTTGCCCGGCGGCCCGCGCGGTTAGCATGGGAGTGAGCCTCCTGCTTTTTGCGGAGGCTGGACGCATACCCCGATGACGCGCAAAAAAGCCCCCCGCAGACCCGCCCGCTCCGCCGCCTCCGCGCGGAAACACGCAACCAACGGCTCGTCCTCGGAGCCGCCCACCGTCTCGGCGTGGTGGTTGGCCGGGGCAATCGGCGCGGTTGCAGCGGCCGTGGCGGTGTGCGCATGGGCTGCGCTTTGCCTCATGTTCTGGCAGGGAAGCTGGCAGCTGCTTTATCACCCCACGGCGGCCGTGACCCGCACTCCAGCGAGCGTGCAGATGCCCTTTGAGGCGGTCGGCTTAGGCACGACCGAGGCCGGCGTTTCGCGCCTGAAGGGATGGTGGATTTCGGCCGCACCCGACGCCCGCTTTAGCCATCTCACGGCACTCTACCTGCACGGCGCCCACGGCAACCTGGGCGACTCAGTGGATGCGATAGCCGCGCTTCATGCGGTGGGCGTCAACGTGCTGGCCTTCGACTATCGCGGCTACGGCCAGAGCCAGTTCGTCCACCCCAGCGAGGCGCGCTGGCGCGAAGACGCCGAAGGGGCGCTCCACTACTTGACCGGCACGCGGCACGTTCCGGCCAACTCCATTGTGCTGGTGGGCAACGAGCTGGGCGCCAGCCTCGCCCTCGAAGTGGCCGCCGCGCACCCGGAGCTGGCCGGCGTAGTGCTCGAGGAGCCGCGCGAGGCGCCCGCGGAGATCATCTTTCGTGACCCGCGCGCCCGAATGGTTCCAGCGCATTGGCTGGTGAGTGACCGATGGGACCTGAACGCGCCGGCAGCCGGCCTTCGCATTCCCTCGTTGTGGTTCTATTGGACCTTTCCACCGGGACAACTCGGTGTGCCAGAAAACCCGACAACTTTCGACAAAATATCAGCGCCAAAAATGCTTGTTTGGCTCACAGAGCACTCGTCCTCAGAAAAGAGCATCGAGGACTCGCTAAAGAGCTGGCTGGACGATCTGCCCAACAAGGGCCTATCCCATCCCGCACAAGTGATTCTGAAGTAATCCAGGCTGGTTGGTTGACTCGGCACTTAGCGCGGCATGTCGCGATGCAGCGCCTTCACCTGGTAGCCGGCCTTCTTGAGGCGTTTGCGCATCTCTTCAGCCATCATCACGCTGCGGTGCTGGCCGCCAGTGCATCCAAAAGCCACGGTCAGGTAACTCTTGCCTTCTTCCACATAGTGCGGCAATAAGTAGAGCATAAGTTCAGTTACTTTACCGAGAAACTCCTCGGTCTGGGGAAAGCCGCGCACAAAGGCGGCCACCTTGGGATCCTTGCCGGTCTTCTTTCGAAACTCTGGCACAAAGTGAGGATTGGGCAGAAAGCGCACGTCGAAGACCAGATCGGCATCCAGCGGAACGCCGTTCTTGAAGCCGAAGCTGAGGCAGGAAACGAAGAGGTGCTGGGTCTGCTTCTCGTGGCCGAACCGGGTCTGGATGTGGGCGCGCAGCTCATGCACGTTGAAGTTGGAGGTGTCGATGAGGATATCGGCCACGTTGCGGATGGGCTCCAGCAGTTGCCGCTCCTCCACGATGGAGCGCGAGACGGTCTCGGAGCGGCGCAGAGGATGGGGGCGGCGGGTCTCAGAGTAGCGCCGCACCAGCACCGCATCCTGCGCGTCAAGGAAGACGACGCGAGTGGGCAGGAGCTGTTTTACGCGCTTCAGAATGTCCGGCAAACGGTCCAGCGTCTGGCCCTCGCGGACGTCCACCACAATGGCCGCGCACTCGATCTCCTGCGACTTGCGCACCAGGCCGGCAAACTCGACGAGCAGTTCCAGGGGCAGGTTGTCCACCGCGTGATAGCCGAGATCCTCAAAGTCTTTCAGAGCCGAAGCTTTGCCGGCGCCGGAGATTCCGGTCACGATCACCAGCTCCTTGCCGGGGCTCCTCGCTTCGCTGGCGGCTTGGACTGCCGGTCGCTGGGAGCGCGCCCGCGGCGTCGGTTTCGAAGGCGTCATGGGCTCATCGTACACCGGAAGACGGCTGGAGAGGGACACCGGGTGCACGGGTCGCGGTTTCGCGCAGATTTGCAGATGATCTTTGGGTGGTTTGCACTCGTAAACTGCTTGTTTTCAATGAATTAAAAATTTGGTTTTGATAGGTAATTTCACTGTAATCTATTGATTTTATTGATGTTACTCTTAGATTGAATGGCTTTTTCGGAGCAGAGGGGGGTAGAAAGTGCGGACGGGGTAGATTGCGTACACTCCGCTCTTGTTTCCATTCCCATTGTGCGCCGGCGAAGTGTAATTCCCTGCAAACCCCTGCGGCGGGGTAGGGGGATGGCAGGGGAATGACGTGTGTGGCGCCCCAGTTCCCGTCCGCGGCGGCGGACAGGAACTGGGGCGCCCGGCATTTGCGGGAGAACCGGCTATGGGTTCATTGCGGCACACACGCGCCGCTAGGGAATCTCCACCAGTTCCATCTGCCCGTCGCGGCGGCGATGCAGCACGTATAAATCGCCAGCCGGGTTGTGGAAGATGAGCAGGTCGCGGTCGCGGAACTCGGTGTCCTTGACGGCCTCCTCGATCGTCATCGGCTTCAGGGCGAATGCTTCGCCACTTTTGAGGATGTGCGGCTCCACCAGCTCCTCGCGCGCCGGAAACGAGTGCACCGCAATGGAGGCGCTGGCGCGGGCCGGCCTCCCGTTCCCGGCCGCCGCATCCGGCGGGGCGGAGCGGGTCTTGGGCCGAGCCAGAGGGGGCGAGGTGAACACCTTCTCCTCCTTGGGCAGCCGTTTGCGCTCGACATGCCGGTCGCGGTAGCGCAGCGCCTGGTGCTCGGCATGCTCAAGGGCCTGGCGCAGGGCCGACTCAAGACTGTCGGCCTCGCCCGCGGCCACAATGGTCTGCTGCCGGGCTTTCACGGTCAGTTCTGCGATCTGCACGCGCTTCTGTGCGCGAAAGATGATGCTGGCGCGTGCGGTTTTGCCCAAAATACGGGCGATGCGGTCCATTCCCTCTTCAGCCTGCGCACGCAGCGCCTTGGGGACACTCACTTGCCTGGCGGTGAACTCCACTTCCATGGTTAGCCTCCGCTCTTCTATCTTCCAGCCTTTGATGCCGGCTGGAGAACTTCGGATTCTATAGCATTTCCCCTGCGCGTGTAAGGTGGGTCCGGGAAAAGCAGGGGGGCAGGGATCGTTTGCCGGAACCGAACTCGAACGGATTCCTGGAGATTCGCCCATGCGACAACTCCCGCAACTCGACCAGGCCGCCAGGGCCCGCATCCGCTCGCTACCCGTCTCGCCGCCGGCGCTGGTGGGTCGAGGGGATGTTCATGTCTTCGCGATATTTGGCCACCGTGCGCCGGGTGAGCTGGATGCCCTGCGCCTGCAGCATCGCGGCCAACTGGTCGTCGGTCAAGGGGTGGCGGGGATTCTCTTCCTCGATGAACTTGCGCACCTTGCGCTTGAGCACCAGCAGCGGCGTGTCGGCGCCCTCCGGACCGTTCGACCCCTCGGAAAAAAAGAAGCGCAGTTCGATCACGCCCTGCGGCGTGTGCGCATATTTATTGGCCACCGCGCGGCTCACCGTGGAGGGATGCACGCCGATCTCCTCGGCCACTTCCTTGATCATCATGGGCCGCAGGGCCTCGATGCCCGACTCCAGAAAGTCCCGCTGGCGGCGCACAATGACATCACAAGTCCGCAGGATGGTGCTCTTGCGCTGGGCGATGTTGCGCATCAGCTGCAGCGCGGAGCGAAACCGCTCCTTGACGTACTCCTTGACCTCTTTTTCGGTGCCCTCGGCCACCAGCATCCGCCGGTAGCGCTGGCTGAGCCGCAGGCTGGGCAGGTCTTCCTCGTTCATCGAGACCACCCAGTCGGCGCCCCGCTTGGTGAACACCACGTCGGGTTCAATCAGGCGCGTCTGCTCGCGGTTGTAGAGGCGGCCGGGTCGCGGGTCGAGAGTGCGAATGAACTCGACGCCGGCGTGGGCCTCGGCGGCGGTCACCTGGACGGCCCGCACCAGATCCTTCAGGTCCCGCTTCTGCACCAGGTGCAGATGGCGGTCAACGATCAGCGCCGCCACTTCCATGCTGCGACGCCGCTCTTCGAGCTTGGCCTCGGCGGCGGCGCGGAAGCTGCGATGGATGTCCTCGGCCGGGTCGGCGGCCTGACGCGCATACACCTGGGCAAACTCCTGCTGCTGGGCCGCGATCTGAATCATCAGGCACTCGCGCAGATCGCGGGCCGCCACGCCTGCCGGATCAAGATGCTGCACCACGTCGATGGCGCGCTGCACCAGATCGATGGCCGCGTCCCGGTCCAGAGCGCGGCTCTCGGGGAATTGCAGCAAGGCCTCGGCCAGCTCTTCGCTGCCGGCGGTCAGATATCCGTCCTCGTCCAGGTTGCCAATGATGAACTCGGCTGCCATGCTGAGCGCGGCATCGAGGGTCAGAGAGCCCACCTGCCACGCCAGGTGATCGGACAGGGTGGTCGGCTGAGAGAGAAATGCCTCGAACGAGGGCTTTTCGTTCTCTTCATACTCCGGCTGGGTGCGATAGCCGGGGTCAAGATACTCCTGAAAGTAGGAACCGAAATCGACTTCGTTGAAGGAATCCGCGGGCGCGGGCGCGGGCTCCGCCGCTCCGTTTTCCAAGTGGTCAAGTCGCTCCAGCCGTTCCTCGCGCTCCTGGCGTTCCTGGCGGCTTGCCACCTCGTCCAGCATGGGGACGGTTTCGTCGATCTCTTCCAGGACCGGATTTTCCACCATCTCGGCATCGATCATCTCCTTCAGTTCGAGCTTGCTGAGCGCAAGAACGCTCACCATCTGCATCAGGCCCGGCGTAAGGACCTGGCGTTGCGCGACCTTCAAGTTCAATCTGGGCTGCAACAGCGCCATAATGGGGGCTCGATTCCCGTTTGGAGTTAGATCAAGTGTAGTCGGATGCGCAAAAGTCCAAAGAGCAAAGCTCCATCCGCCGATAAGGTTGTCCCGGTTTGGGCGGGCACCATTCCGATATTCTCCGCCGGGAAGGCTCTCCGGCCTCTACCCCTTTCGCGGGATTGACGGGGCGCGAAATCGAGAACTCAGCCCGGACTGCGCGCCGCGATTTCTCTCTTCATCCCAGCGAGAATCCCTCCCCCAGATAGACGCGCCGCACCTCCACATCGTTGCCCAGTTCATGCGGCGTCCCGGCGCGGAAGATCCGCCCTTCGGCGATGATGTAGGCGCGGTCGGTGACGCTGAGCGTCTCGCGCACGTTGTGGTCGGTAATCAGCACGCCGATGCCGCCCGCCTTCAGCTCGAAGATGATCTTCTGCAGCTCCAGCACGGCAATGGGATCGATGCCGCTGAAGGGCTCGTCAAGCAGGATGAAGTTGGGCTGAATGCACAGCGAGCGGGCAATCTCGACACGGCGCCGTTCGCCGCCGGAGAGGGCGTAGCCGCGGGTGGTGCGGATGTGGCCCAGGTTGAGCTGGTGGATGAGCTGCTCGGCCCGGGTGCGGCGCGCGCGGCTGTCGAGCGGCTGCGCCTCGAGCACGGCCAGAATGTTTTCTTCCACGGTGAGCTTGCGAAAGACCGAGGGCTCCTGGGGCAGATAGCTGATGCCGTAGTTGCGGGCGCGCAGGTACATGGGCACGGGGGTGATGTCTATATCGTCCACCAGCACGCGGCCGGTCTCCGGCGCCACCAGGCCCACGATCATGTAGAAGCTGGTGGTCTTGCCGGCCCCGTTGGGCCCCAGCAGTCCCACCACCTCGCCGCGGGAGATGCGCAGGTTGACCCCGCGGACGACCTGGCGCCCCTTGTACGTCTTGCCGATTCCCTCGGCGATCAGTGTCTCCATCAATCTCTCAGGCGTTCTCCGGCGCTTGTTCGCTCAGCGCGGCGCTGTGGTCTCGGTGGTGGTCTTGCGTCCGCCGCCTTCGATACTGACGCTATCATCGCGGCTATTGAAAATCAAAGCCTCGCCGGTCACGCTTCCGCGCGCGGGGTCGGTCATGCGGGGCGGCGCGGCGGCGGTTCCGGTAAGCACATACTCGCCGGTTTCGCTCGAATACACCAACTGCTCGCCGGTGCCTCGGCGGCCCTGCGAGGCGATGGACACGTGCCCGCGCGCCGTCATGCGGTCCACCTGGGCGGCCGCGCCGTCCTTGCCGGCGTGATTGCCCGGCGGCAGCAGCACCAGCTCCAACTCGGCGGCCACCGTGGTCGCGTCCGCGGTTTCGGCCACTACGCTGCCGGCCGCGCCGCCCTCGATCACCACCTTGCGCTCGGCGGCGGAGTATTTCAATTTTCCTCCGCGAATGCGAATCACCGAGGGCGCGGCGGATTTGCCGGGCTTCGATCCGGGGCTGGCCGCTGTGACCAACACCACGCGCACCGGCTCGGCCGGGCCGTCGGCGCGGGCCACCAGCGTCTGCCGGCTGCGGTCGAGCACGATGACCGGGGCGGCGATGGAGTTCGCCTGCTGCCAGAGGCGCGCCTGGCCTCGAAACGTGGCCTCGCCGGTGGCCTGGTGCAACTGCGCCTCGGCCGCGATGGCGTGCGCCGGCCCCTCACCGCCCAGGGCTACGCTTCCCGGCCCATTTCCCTGCCCATTTCCCGGCCCGGCCGCGGGCCGGTTCCGCGCCACGTCGTGGCCCGCCTCTGTCCCCAGCCAGGTGGCCTTCACGTCGCCGTGCGCAAAGGCGTCGCCGGAGGCCTGGGAAACGTCGATCCGGTCGGCCGCAAGCTGCAGGCCGCCGTCTTCCACGCGCGGATTTCCGCTCAGATGCAGCCACTCTCCGGCGCCCTCGTAGACCGCGCGGTCGGCCGTGGCCCGCAGTGCCGAGGGCGTTGTCGCGCCCGGCCTGGACTCCGGCTGCTGCACCAGCACCACATTGCCTTCCACCATGGCGGATTGGATCTGTTCGGCGCCGCTGCGGTCTTCGCCCTTGCCGCCGGTCTTTGTTCCAGCTGCCGGCCCGGCCGCGAAATGCGCCGTCAGCCGGTCGCCGCGGGTGGTCTGGCGGGTTCCCGCCGGCGTGGTCTGCTCAATGCCGGCATGACCCGCGCCGGTCAGCGCGGTCAGCGCGGAGTTGGCGCCAAACGTCCCCGTCACATCGTCGGCCGTCATGCGCGAGGGCGACGCGGGAGCCTTGCCGTGCTGGGTCTCGCCCGTCACCACCACCCCGCCGGTGCCGTGAATCGCAGCCAGCTCGACATTGCCGTGGCCGGAATCGCGAAACTCCACGTCGGCCACCGGCGACGCCCAGGTGCGCTCCGTCCGCAGCAGTCCGCCGGCCGAGCGAGTCTGCTCCTGGCTCGTGATTCTGACGCCGCGCTCCAGGTGCGCGCTGCGCAGCACGCCTTCGCCGGTGAACTCGATATCCATGGCGGGCGAAGTTCCATGCACCTTGCGGCCGTCGCGGTCGGAGTCGATGGTGACGCCTCCGTCCAGATGGCCGTGCCGCGGCTGGTTGTGCGCATCGAAGACCAGCGATCCGGTGGGCGCCGCCAGACTTCCTCCCGCCGTGGTGGTCAGGATGAAGCCCTTTGCAACGTCCAGCCGTGCCGCCGAGCCGTCGTCGCGGAACTGAATCGTCGCCTCTTCCGCCCGCGCCTGGCCGCCGCGATAGCTGGCCGTGGCCGCGGTCAGCAGGCAAACCTCGTCGCCGCGCTCGAACACCGCGTGCTGGGCCTGCAACTGGACCGGGTCCGCGCCCCGCCGCGTGCGCAACTGCACGGCGCGATCCAGCACCAGGTGGCCCGTCTGCGAGTCATAGGAGGCGCCGACGGCGCTGCCCGAGCCCTGCGCGATGGAAAACTCCACCGCCTGGCTGGTGCGCGCCACGCCGCTGTTCTGGTCGAACGTGAGCCCGCTGGTCTTGACCTGAATCTGGCCGCGCGCAGCCGTGTGGGCCGCGGCCGCCAGCGTATCTCTCTTCTGCCTGCCGCCGAGCGCATTATCCGGCGCTGCCCCGGGTTTGATGGCCGGCGCAACGCCGGGGCGCATCAGCAAAATCTGCACCGGCCCGGCGGCCGTGGCCACTCCGGCCCGGGTGTCGTACTCGAATTCGTCGCCCTCGATGCGGTCCACGCTGTTGCCATCCGCGCCGTAGAGATCGATCTTCACGTCGTGCAGCACCGCGTTGCCCTGCTTCAACTGCACCACCTTCGACGCGTGAATCTTGAACAGCGTGTGGCCGCCCCGCGACTGCGTATAGGTGACGCCGTTGGACTCCTCTTGAATCTCGATGCCCAGCCGCTTGGGAATGTCGCGCCGGCTGAAGGGACTCTTCCATTTTCCGATGGTCAAAAACACCGCCAGAGCCGCCACCAGCAGCACTCCCGCCACCAGCACCAGCGTCCGCATCCGCTCAATGGTGAGTCGCACGCCTCAGTTCCCCAGGCCCAGGCGGGCCGCCAGTCGCTGCGCCAGGCTTTCGCCCAGTTCGCTCCACAACAAGCGCGCCGTGGCCCCCGAGCCTTTCTCGACGCCCGCTGTCAGCTCCACCAGCTGGCGCACATTTTCTTCGACGTGCCGCGCTGCCACGGAATCCAGCTCGGCGCCTTCTTCCAGAAACGGCGCGTCGGAGCCGAAGTCCACGCGGATGTGCCCGTCCTGCTCGTAGGCGCCCTCGTCGAACAGCGGCCCGAAGCCCGTCACCCGCACCAGATGCGGCTCGCGCACCCAGCGCGCGTCCAGGTCGGGGCGGGTCTCCAGTTGCCACAAACTCCAGCCAATCTGGAACTCGTAGGCATAGTCGTCGTGCAGCATCTCCAGCGCTTCTTCCACCGCAAACCGAGGCTCCGCGCCCCGCTCGCCCCAGCCGTAAACACGCTGAAAGATGGGCGTCTCGGTCCAGTGGATGGGCCACACCGTGGCGGCGTACACGCGCGCCTCGCCGCCGTGCGCGGCAAACGCCCCCAGCACCGCCGTCAATTTGTCGGGGATCGCGGCAAGGCGCAGATTCGGGTACCACAAACTCAGATAAAGCGTGTCAGACATCTGTCTAGATTGTAGACGCGCTGGAACAACCGAAGATGCCGGGAGGATGAACGAGGAACAGCAAGAACGCTGCGGCTGTGTACTGAGAGCGGACCAGGGAAACAGGGTGCCCCACGTCTCGATTTTGAGACCTGGGAAACATCAAACCGCCATCAGGCCGGCAACAAAATCCAGACCTCTACGCGGTCACAATCTCGCTGAAGTCGGCGATGCCGGAGAATCCGCGCAGAACGCCGTCGATCAGCCCCAGATGCGCGCCGCGTACCGTCTCATCGGGATCGAGCACCATCACCTTGTCGAAGAAGGCGTCTACAGTCGGCCGCAGCGTGGCAATCAAGCCCAGCGCCTCGGCGTACGCCCGCTGCCGGCGCAACTTCGCCACCTGCGGAGCCAGGGCCGCCGCGGCATCGAAGAGCTGCTGCGCCTCCGGCGAAAGTTTCACGTCCGCGGGCGCGCCGATCTCGAATTTCTTTTCCTCGGCCTGGCGCAGGATGTTTTTGATGCGCTTGAAAGCCGCCGAAATCGCCGCGAAATCCGCGGACTCGCGCGCCGCAGACAAGGCCGCGGCCCGCGCCACGGCATCGCGCACGTCGTCTGCGCCCGCGGCCAGCACGGCGCTGACCACATCGTAGGCAAACCCGCACACGTCCTTAAGATAGAAGTGCAGCCGCTCGCGGAGAAAGGCCGCAACCTGCTCCTTGTTGGCGCCGTCCGGCTCGGCCGCCCCAACCACGTCGCTCAACGTCAGCGGCAGTCCCGACTCGGCCAGAATCTTCACGATCGCATTGGCCGCCCGGCGCAGCGCAAACGGATCCTTTGACCCGGTCGGCGCGTGGCCAATGCCGAACATCGCCGTGATTGTCTGGATGCGATCCGTCAGCCCCAGTAACTGACCCTCGATCGAGGGCGGAATCTCTTCCTCGGTGGAAGCCGGCGTGTATTGCTCATAGATGGCCAGCGCAACCCGCTCGCCCAGCCCCTGCGCCCGCGCATAGAGCCCGCCGATAACTCCTTGTAACTCTGTAAACTCCTTGACTAACTCGGTAGTCAGGTCGGTTTTGGCCAACTCCACGGCCTTCAGCAGCGCCGCCTCGTCGAAGGCCACGCCCGCCGCCTTCACCTCCGCCGCCAGCGCCCGCGCCACGGCCAGGTTGGCTTGCGTCTTCCAGTGATAACTGCCTAACTCCTTCTGGAAGGTGACATGTTTCAGGCTTTCTGCGCGGTCCGCAAGCGAAGTCTTCTGGTCGAAGTCCCAGAAAAAGCGCGCATCCTTGAAACGTGCCGTGAGCACCCGCGCATTGCCGTGGCGAATGATGGCCGCGCCCTCGCTGTCCGCCTCGGTGTTCAGCACCGCGAGGAAATGCGGGGCCAGCTTGCCGTGCGCGTCCTCCACGGCGAAGTATTTCTGGTGATCGCGCATCACCGTCACCAGCACCTCTTCCGGCAGCGCCAGGTACTCGCGCTCAAAATCGCCGAGAATGACCGTGGGCCACTCCGTGAGATGAACCACGGTCTCCACGAGCGGCTCGTCCTCGCGCCAGCGCGCGCCGGGAACCGTGCGTGTCGCCGCGTCCAGCGCCTTGCGAATCGACTGGCGGCGCTCGGCCACATCCACAATCACCTTGGCGGCGCGCAGTTTCTCGCGGTAGCTCTTTGCCTCGTTCAGCAACACCGGCGCCGCGCCGTGCAGCACGCGATGGCCGCGACTCGTGTTGCCGGCCGCGATCCCGGCAAGCTCCAGCGGAACAATTTCGGAATCAAGCAGCGCGACGACCCAGCGCACCGGCCGGACGAAGCGCTCCGGCTTGCCCGCGCGCCAGTACATGTTTTTCGCCCAGTAGATGCCGGCCACTTCTTTGGGTAGTTCAGCAGCCAGTAACTCTGCCGCCGCACGGCCCTCGCGCTTGACCGTCGCGCCGATGTACTCGCCCTTGGCGTTGGTGATTTTTTCAAGCGCGGTCACGGCCACGCCAGCCTTTTTGGCGAAGGCTTCGGCCGCCGCTGTCGGCGCGCCGTCCTTGAAGGCCACCTTCCAGGAGGGGCCGGTCAACTGATCTTGAGAGTCGGCCTGCGCGGCCAGCACTCCCTCCACCAGCACGGCCAGCCGCCGCGGCGAGGAGTACGCGGTGAGCCTGGCTTGGGGCGCAAGCAGCCGCTCCCGCGCGAGCAGATCGTTCACCCGGCGGACTAACTCCGCCTCGGCCCCTGCAATCATGCGGGCGGGAACCTCTTCCAGCCCTATCTCTAACAAAACATCTGCCATAACTTTGAATGTTCTTTCTGCTCGCTCACGAAACTTGCCGGTTAGCCCGCCTGCTCGCTTGTCTGCTGCGCCGCGTACGCCCTGGCCACGCCCACCACCAGCGCGCGAATGCGCCCGATCACGCCCACGCGTTCGGTCACGCTGATCGCGCCTCGCGCGTCCAGAAGATTGAACAAATGCGAGCACTTTAACGCCAGTTCATAGGTGGCCAGCAGGGGAAAACGCCGCTTCTCCACGGGTTCCGCGTCCGCCTTGGCGAACAGCGCACCGGCCTGGGCAAGCAAGGTTTGCGCCTCGGCTTCGTAGAGGTTGAAGTGGGTCCATAACTTGTCGATCTCGGCAAACTCGAAGTTATACACCGAAAACTGCAACTCCTCAGCCAGTCTAACTTCGCCATAAGTCACCGGCGCGCCGGTCTCCGGGTCGCGGGCCCACACGATGTCATAGATCGAATCCACATCCTGCAGAAAAGCCGCGATGCGCTCCAGCCCATAAGTCAACTCCGCGCAGATAGGGTCCAGATCGAGCCCGCCGCACTGCTGGAAGTACGTGAACTGGGTAATCTCCAGCCCGTCGAGCATCACCTGCCAGCCCACTCCCCATGCGCCGCCCGCCGGCCACTCCCAGTTGTCTTCTTCAAATTTGAGATCGTGCTGGCTCAGGTCGATGCCGATGGCCTCGAGCGATTCGAGATACAGCTCCTGCACGTTGACCGGCGGCGGCTTGAGGATGAGCTGAAACTGGGTGTGCTTGAAGAGCCGGTTGGGGTTCTCGCCATAGCGGCCGTCGGCCGGGCGCCGCGAGGGCTGCGCGTAGCCGACGCGATAGGGCTTGGGGCCCAGCACGCGCAGAAAGGTCTCCGGGGCCATGGTGCCCGCGCCGACCTCGACGTCATACGGTTGCTGCAGCACGCAGCCGCGCTCGGCCCAAAAGCCCTGCAGGCGGAACAACAACTCCTGAAACGTGAGCGCGTTAGCTTTCAAAACGGGTGCAAGTTCGGCTGAAGGCACAGGCAATCTCTCTCAAACGGACTGACCACGATTTTATCAGCCTTCGCCGTACTTACCCGCAGAGCCGCCCGAGCGTTTCGGGGGCCGTCTTCGCCCCGCCCGCTCGAAAGATGCAGACTATTCGGATTCAAACAGCGATTTGGCAAGGCCCGATTGGCGGATGACGCTCTGCAGAGTGCCGCGCCTGAGCGTATCGTGGAGTGGCACGGGAACGGTGACGGTGGTCCCCTCCGTCTGCAACTGCATGATGCGATGACTGCCGCGCTGGCGCGTTGTGACAAATCCGTGCTGCTCAAGTATCTTACAAACTTCGGCGCCTGAGAGAACCCTCAGCCTACCCAACGGGCACCTCGACCTGGGTGACGAAGACCTCGCTGTGCAGCCGCTGCCGAATCTCTGGAGGAGAGGCGGTCTCGAAAAAGAGCGTCAGAGCTTCGACAAGATTGGCGCGCGCCTCCTCAATGGTCGAACCCTGGCTTGCAATATCGAGCTCGGGACACAAGGCCACGAAGCCATCGTCTTCGCGCTCGATAATAGCCGTCATTCGCTGGGGGTTGGGCATATTCGGATTCTACGCCATTCATGACCGCACGAGATAGACGGCCGAAATGCCGTACTTACCCGCAGAGCCGCGCGAGGGCCTCGGCGGAGCGCAGCTTGCGTTCCAGGTGCCGCTCCAGGGCCTGCACGGTGAAGCGGCGGAGGTCCTGGGCGCGGCGGCGGGGCCAGGGTTCGGCGGCAAAGGCGGCGACCGGCGCGCGCAGCATCCGCTGTGCCAGTTGCCAGGAGTCGGCCGAAAGCTCGCTGGCATTGCCGCTGCGGTGCACGGCGCAAAAGAGGCCGTCGCCCAGCGCGCTGAAGCTGGCTTCGCCCGCCGTGAGCAGCTCGCCGCAGGCCGTGCAGCGGGTCAAGTCGGGCAGCAAGCCCATCAGCCGCGTCATCCACAGGGAGAAGTAGGTGAGCGGCATCCAGGGCTGGACTGGATCGGACTGAACGGGGTCGGGGTGAACGGCCGTGGTCTGCTCCAGCACCGCCAGCAGCAGCCGAAAGACCGTCTCCTGCGGATCGTGCTCGGGCAGCGCCTCGTCCAAAACCTCGGCAAAAAAGCTGAGCACCGCCATGCGCACGTGATCGACCGGCGCGGACAGCGGCGAGCGGATGATTTCAAGCTGGTCGAGCCGCACCAGCTCCTGGCGGGGCTGCTCGGCGAACCAGGCCCGCGCCACCGTCATCGGCTCGAGCGCCCCGCCGAAGCGTTTGCGGCTCCTCAGCGCCGACTTGGCCACGCCCTTGACGCGGCCGTAATCGCGCGTAAAAAAGCTCACGATCAGGTCGGCCTCGTGTACCGGCCAGGTGCGCAGAACCACGGCTTCTGAAGTGAGCACGCTCATTTGCTTCCATCATCGCACCGGGGATCGCCCAGGGGTTCACGCGCGCCGCGCACACACAAGAACGCGCATCCCGCATGGCGGGATGCGCGTTCGATTCAACTCAAAACTGGCTAGCGGCCGAAGTGGGCGGCGTTCTTTTCGGTAAAGTGGGCCCACTTTTCCGGCAGGTCGTCCAGCGCAAAGATGGCCGAGACCGGGCAAGCCGGGACGCAGGCGCCGCAGTCGATGCATTCGACCGGATCAATGAACAACTGCTCGGCCTCTGCATAGCCGGCTTCGTCCTTCTTGGGGTGGATGCAATCGACAGGACAAGCGTCCACACAGGCGGTGTCCTTGGTGCCGATACAGGGTTCTGCAATGACATATGCCATGACTGAAATCTCCGAGGAGGTAAACTCTCGACGCTGATATTAGCACAGGAGACCGAAGGCTGACTCACTCGCCCCTCGCCGCGTTTTGCGATGCGGGAATCCTGGGAATCATCCCCGATCCGCATTCCCGGGCCGGGCAGAAGAGCGAGAACTGCGCCGCGGAGAGCCGTGCCCGCCAGCTAACGGGCGGAGGCCGCCGGGCTCAGTCAGCGCGCCGCGGCCCGCGCCGCACGGTGCGCGGCGTACTCCTGGGGCGTGGGAATGGGCGTCAGGTCCCGGCCCGCGAACAGGTTCACGAACACGCCCACCAACTCTTCGTGAATCAGTCCATTCGAGGCCAGAATCTCGCGGCTGTCGAGCCGGAAGGGCTGGCCGGCAAAGTCCGTCACCTGCCCGCCGGCCTCTTCGACCAGCAGGATGCCGGCCGCGGTGTCCCAGGGGTTCAGCTTGAACTCCCAGAACGCATCCATGCGGCCTGCGGCCACGTA
The DNA here is from genome assembly GCA_963716385.1 of uncultured Acidobacteriaceae bacterium. Lineage (GTDB taxonomy): Bacteria > Acidobacteriota > Terriglobia > Terriglobales > Acidobacteriaceae > Telmatobacter. The sequence continues at coordinate 1,725,672 of OY970305.1, read as the reverse complement.
GGCCAAGTCGAGCGCGGCCGAGCCGGCCCGCCGCACCCCATGCGAGCGCAGCGTGAACTCCTGGTAGAAGTGGATGTTGGGGCTGGCGTGGCGCTTGCGGCTGGGGAAGCCGGTGGCGACCAGCGCCTCGGCCAGCTCCGCGGTGCGCGAAACCCGCAGCGGCTTGCCGTTCAACCGCGCGCCCCGGCCCCGCTCGGCGACAAACAGCTCGTCGCGCAGCGGATCGTAGATCACCGCTGCGACCAGCGTGCCGTCCTCGTCCGGCTGCAGATGCGCGGGGCGCTGTTCCAGCCCGAGCGACACGCAGAACTGGGGAAAGCCGTGGGCGAAGTTGGTGGTTCCATCCAGCGGGTCCACGTACCAGCGGAACTCGCCCTCCATCCGCTCCCGCGTGCCTTCCTCGCCGTACACACCGTGCTCGGGAAAGGCCGCGCCGAGCCGCGCGCGGATGAGCTTCTCCACCGTCCGGTCGGCCACCGTCACCAGGTCCACATCGCCCTTGTATTCCATCTCCACGCCCTGGGCGAAGAACTCGCGTAGACGGGCGCCGGCCTCGCGGGCGATCTCGGCGGCCTGGGGAACCCAGACGAACTCCGGCGCAGTGGGCGCGGCGCCGCTCACGAGGCTGCCTCGTCCGCAAGCGCGACGCCCGCCTTGCGCGGTCCGCGGCGCCGGCTCGACTCGGTGATGGTGAGAATCTGATGCTTGTAGATGAAGAGATTCGGCTTGCCCTCGCGCGTCAGGCGCAGCATGCCGTCGTCAAAATACTCGATCCATCCGCGCACGGTTTCTCCGTCTTGCAGCTTGATGGCGACGTTGATCTGGCGGTCGCTGAGAGAGCGCAGATAGAGCGCCTCCTGCCCGGTTTCTCCCGGCGGAGGCGTCTTGGAACGGCGACGCGAAGACAAGGGCGAAGTCATGATGTCATTTTAGATGCAAGGCGGGCAACGGCGGAGCGCTCCCTCCGATGACTCCGCGAATTTGCCCGCGGATTTGCTCCGGAATCACTTGCCTTTGACCGGTGCGTCTGCGTAATAGCCGGCGCGGTAGCGAAGATTGAAGGCTTGCTGCGCGGCCCTGGGAATGGTCACCCGCACGCGATGGAAGGTCCTTCCAGGCTCCTGTTTTTTTGGATAATAGCCCAGCAAATACTGCGTGCGCAGATCCTCGCTGACGCGCGCGAAGGCCTTGTCGAGGCCGCCGTCGCTGACGTAGAAGCTCTTGCCCCCGGTCTGCTCGGCCAGGGTGATGAGCGCGTGCTCGCCGCCGATGTCGCGCCCGGCGCTGGCCTCGATGGGCACGTCGATGATGCTGTAGATCATCACCTCGTGGCGCAGGGCCGACTCGAGCGCCTGGGCGTAGGTGGTGCTCTTGACGGTATCGTCGCCGTCGGAGACCAGCACCAGCACTTTGCGACCGTCTTTCGGGCCGAGCCGTTCAGAACCGAGAACGATCGCGTCGTAGAACGCTGTCCCCCCGCCGCCGCGCAACTGGCCCAGCCCGCGGTCGATCTGGCCCACCTTGTTCGTGAAGGGCGTCAGCTCGTTCACGTAGGTGGCAAACTGGAGCAGGCTCATCTGGTCCTGGGGGCGCAGAATCGAATGGGCAAACCGCCTAGCAGAAACTGCTTCTTCGGCTAAATCTTTTTTCACGCTTTCGCTGGTGTCGATGGCCAGCGTCAGATTGAGGGGCAGTTCCGACTGGCGCTCGAAGACCGCAATCTGCTGCGGCCGTCCATCTTCGGAAACTGAAAAATCGTCACGCGTGAGGCCGCCGACAATCGCGCCGCTCTGGTCCGTCACGTTGACGAACAGGCTCACCAGCTTCACGTCCATGCGGAAGGTGACCCCTTGCGCCGGCAGCGGTCGAGCCGCGAGCAGCACCCCCAGCGACAGGGCGACAACCGCCGCCGTCGCCCGCAAAGCGCGCGGCGCGCGATCGCCGCGGAGCCTACAAACCATGCTCGGCCTCCGGAGGGGCCATGGAAATCTCCGCCGGAAACGGCTCGCCATCCGCCCACACGGCCCCATCCACAAAGCTCTCCTTCTTCCAGATGGGCACGGTTTTCTTGAGCGTATCGATCAGCCAGTGGCAGGCTTCAAAGGCCTGCGCGCGATGCGCGGAAGCGACCACGATCAGCACGCTGGTCTCGCCCACTTCCAGCCGTCCCAGGCGGTGCACAATGGTCACCTGGCGCACGCCGAATCGAGTGCGGGCCTCGCGCGCCAGCTCATCCATCTGCTTCGCGGCCATCTCTTCGTAGGCTTCGTAGTCCAGGTGAAGCGTCTGGCGACCGCGCGAGTGGTTGCGCACCACGCCGTCAAAGACCACGATCGCGCCGTCTTCGCCCCGCTTGGAAGCCGCCACCAGTCCTTCGCCGTCGATCGGCGCACGGGTCAGCGCGGTCAGGATGGGCGCTTCCTCCTCGCCCCCGTCCGCTTGATCCTCCACGCTTCCGGCCCCGCCGGAGACGGGCGGCAGCAGACCTACCTCATCGCCCTCACGCAGCGCCTGCGGCGCCGTGGCATACTCGGCATTCACGCTCACCGCAATGCCGCGCAACATCAGGGCGGGATGGCTGACGGCCAGCTGCGCGAGCAAATCCCCGACCGTTGCGCCTTCCGGCAACGCCACTGGAACGGCATCGGGACCGAGCGCGTCTTTCAGCACGCCAAACGCGAGCACACGTACTTGGATCATAGAAAGAAGCATACCGCCTGCACTGCGTTAGACGCTGTGGACGGGAATCTGGCGATGAGACGAATCGCGAGGAATGCCCGATCGCGACACGAAAAAAGCCGGCAGTTTCGCCGGCCTCTCTCGCTGTGCGGGCGCAGCCTCGGTTATGCGGCCGCGCCCGCTGTCTTTTCCGCCGCAACCGGCTGAGTGTCCGGCCGGGCCTTCAGCAACGGCAGAGCCACGGCCAGCACATCCTCAATGCGGCTGGCATAATGCACCGTGACGCCCTGCATCATCTCCGGCGTCAGGTCCTCTTCCACGTCCTGGCGGTTCTCGGCGGGCAGGATGATGGTTTCGATTCCCGCCCGGCGCGCGGCCAGGAATTTTTCCTTGATGCCGCCCACCGGCAGCACGTTGCCGCTGAGCGTGATTTCGCCGGTCATGGCGGTCAGCGGGCGCACCGGCGTATCGGTCAGCAGCGACACCAGCACCACCGTCATGGTGACTCCGGCCGAGGGGCCGTCCTTGGGAATCGCGCCCGCCGGCACGTGAATGTGCAAGTCGATCTCCTTGGTGAAGTCCTCGGCCAGCCCCAGGCTCGCCGCGTTCGACCGCACCCAGGTCAGCGCGGCCTGCATGGACTCCTGCATCACCTCGCCAATCTGTCCGGTCATGGTAAAGCCGCCCTTGCCCTTCATCTTGTTGGCTTCGATGAAGAGAATGTCGCCTCCGGCCGGCGTCCAGGCGAGGCCGACGGCCACACCCGGCCGCTTCACACGCTCGGCCACCTCGGTGTCCACGCGCACCTGAATGCCGCCCAGAAATTCCTTGAGCACTTCGCGGGTGACGACGAGTTTTTCGGTCTTGCCCTCGACCACGCGCCGCGCCTGCTTGCGGCAGACGGTGCCGATCACCTGCTCCAGCTTGCGGACGCCGGCCTCGCGCGTGTAATGACGCACGATGTGCCGGACAGCTTCCTCGGGAAACTCGATCTGCTCCGGCGTAATCCCGTTCTCCTTGATCTGGCGCGGAATCAGGTAGCGGAAGGCAATGTGCACCTTCTCCTCTTCGCTGTAGCCCTGCAGGGGAATCAGCTCCATGCGGTCCAGCAGCGGCGGAGGGACCGGATCGAGCTGGTTGGCCGTGCAGATGAACAGCACCTTCGACAGATCGAACGGCACATCGAGATAGTTGTCGCGGAAGGTGTAGTTCTGCTCCGGGTCCAGCGTTTCAAGCAGGGCCGACGCCGGGTCGCCGCGGAAGTCCTTCCCCAGCTTGTCCACCTCGTCCAGCATGATAACCGGGTCGTTGGTTTCCGCCCGGCGGATGCTCTGGATGATCTGGCCGGGAAGCGCGCCGATGTAAGTGCGCCGGTGGCCGCGAATCTCCGCCTCGTCGTGCATGCCGCCTAGCGAAATGCGCTGGAACTTGCGGCCCAGCGCGCGGGCAATCGACCGCCCCAGGCTGGTTTTTCCCACGCCCGGCGGTCCCACGAAGCACAGGATCGGCCCCTTCATGTCCGGCTTCAACTCGAGCACCGAAAGGTAGTCCAGGATGCGGTCCTTCACCTTCTTCAGCTCGTAGTGGTCCTCGTCCAGAATCTCCTTGGCCTTGCTGATATCGATCTTCGACCTCGAGCTCCTGGCCCACGGCAGCAGCGCCAGCCACTCGATGTAGTTGCGCGTGAGCGAGTAGTCGGCGGCCATGGGCGACATCCGCCCCAGCCGCGTCAGCTCCTTCATGGCTTCCTTCTTCACTTCCTCCGGCATCCCGGCCGCGTCAATCTTCTGGCGCAGATCATCGACCTCGCGCTGGCCGTCGTCCTGCTCGCCCAACTCCTTCTGGATGGCCTTCAACTGCTCGCGCAGATAGTAGTCGCGCTGCGACTGCTGCACCTGGTCCTGCACCTCGCTCTGGATCTTGGTGCGTAACTGCTGCACCTCGATCTCCTTGGCCAGATGCTTGTTCAGCAGCTCCAGGCGGGCCAGAATGCTCGGCGTCTCCAGCAATTGCTGCTTGTCGTCGGTGGTCAGGAAGGGCAGCGACGAGGCCACGAAGTCCACCAGCCGGCCGGGGTCCTCGATATTCACCGCGATGGTGCGCAGTTCATCCGACAGCGTCGGCGACTCCGACACGATCTGCTGGAACTGCCCGATCACGTTGCGCAGCAACGCTTCCATCCCGGACCCGGATGTGGAATCCGTTCCCACTTCCTCCAGGGTTTCCACTTCGGCCACCATAAACGGCTCGGTCTGCACATAACGCACCAGCCGGACGCGCTCCACGCCCTCGGTGAACACGAACCGGCTCTGGTTGGGCATGCGCACAATTTTGTGCACCGTGGCCAGGGTTCCCACGGCGTGCAGGTCGGTGGGCTTGGGCGCATCCAGCCGGGGGTCCTGTTGCGCAGCCACCACAATGGACCGCTCCTCGCCCAGCGACTCGATCAGCTGGATGGAACTCTCGCGGCCCACCGTAAGCGGCAGAACGGCATGGGGAAACAGGACGGTGTCGCGAACCGGCAGAACGGGGATGCGGCGGACTCCGCGGCGCTCACTTCCCGAGGGGTTTGGAGGGGGCAGGATGGGGGGCTGATTTGGCATTGAGTGTCCTCTTGTCAACTTATCTTCATTAGACCACGAAGAATCCCAATCGATTCAGGAAATTCCTCCCTGGGCTCTCTACATCTCTCGCTTCGTCCCACAGGACTCAGATGCTACGTTCCCATCCCGCCCGGCGTTCCAGGCCACTGCGTCCACGGGTCCGGCCTTCTTCTCCTGAAGCATCCGCCCTTCTGCAGCCGCCGCCCGAGTCTTTCTGCAGCCACGGCCCGGATTGCGCAGGAAGACCGTTGCGCGCAGACCCCGCCCTCGGCGCGCGAGGATAAACCCTGGCGCTCGAAGGATGTATCGGCCAAAACGGGGAGAAGGTGAACTCCGCCGCCCGGTCAGGGCCGCGGGCCGGCAGCGGCGGCGGCCCCCCGCGCCCCTCAGTTCCGACTTGGGGAGCTGTCTTCTTTCTCGATGGCCGACTCGATCCGTTTCCACAGGTCTTCTCCCGGCTGTTCCTTCTCTTCCAGCGGCTCCCCGGCGAGGAGCTGGCGGGCGGCCTCGGCAATGGTTTCAAGATCGGCCAGCAGCGCGCGGCAGCGCGGGCAGCCCTGCAGGTGCGGATGGCTGGCGGCATCTTCGCCGGAGCCGATCAGATCGGCCATCTGGGCCTGAAACTCCTGGCAATTCAGGTTGTTGCGATCGGCGATCATCGCGGCCCCTCCCTTTGGAGAGATGCATGCAGGGCGTCGCGCAACTTCAACCTTGCCTTGTGCAACTGGGACTTGCTGTTGCCGATGGAACACTCCAGCATGGTAGCGATTTCATTGTGCTCATAGCCCTCCACATCGTGGAGAACAAAGATGAGCCGATAGCCAGCCGGAAGGTCCGCCACGGCCCGTTCCAGCGCCATCCGGTCGATGGAGCCCGCCAGCGTGGGGTCGAGCGCGCCAAAGCTGCGTCCCGGGCCTTCCTCGCGAGTCGGTTCCATGGCTTCATCGAGCGACGTGAGCAGCAGGCCTTTTTTGCGCAGGCGCATCAGCACAACATTGACGGCTAGGCGATGGAACCATGTGGAAAAAGCCGAGTCGCCGCGAAATGTGGAAATCTTGCGATGCAATTGGAGGAAAACCTCCTGCGTCAGATCTTCAGCCTCGGCAATATTGTTGACCATGCGCAGACATAAAGAATAGATGCGTCTTTTGTGAAGAGAGTAGAGATGGGCAAAGGCAAGATGATCTCCGGCCTGGGCGCGGGCCAGCGCATCGGCTTCGGCCGAATCGGATGGGCCGGCCGCAGCCCGCGCGTGTGCCGCCTCCTCCGCGTGCCGGTGCGGTGCGCCGGGCGGTGCAACCGTCGCGCGTTTCGGGGAACTGGAACGGGGCATGCGCTTCCTTCCGGGGGGGTAGCCGCTTTGTTACCCGGCCTTACTGCGCCGGGCTTGTTTACTCGTTAGTATAAAGGGCAGTGGCGAGAAGGGCGGAGTCTGGGCGGAGAACGACCGAGGCGGCCCCACACGGATTCCTGAACGTATGCGGTCCTTGGGTGCAGCGCGACGCGAATCCTTTTTCTTTCAGGAGATATGGCTTTGAGGGCAAAGCGGTCAGGGCAGCGGAACAGGCGATTGGGATTCGGCATTCTCCTGGCGGGCTGCCTCGTTTGCTTTGAGGGAGGGGCGGCCGCCACCGCTTGGAGTCAGGCCCAGACCGCCGCGGACTCCCCATCAACGCAGATTTCCGCCGCGCCGGGCCCCGGCAGCCTTGCCGGCTGGGAGCGCCTGCCGGTGCGGCGCATCGCCATCGAAGGGATTGAGGCCGCACGGCTGGCTCTTCTGCCGGAGCGTCTTGCTCAGGCCGTGGGCGCGCCGCTCACCCAGGAGCACGTTGCCGAAAGCCTGCGCCAGTTGTTTGCGACCGGGCTGTTTGAAACCATTGCAGCCGAGGGCGTGCGCGAAGGCGACGGGGTTGCCCTGGTGTTCAAGGGAACCCCGCGCACTTTCATCGGCACGGTCAGCGTGGACGGAGCCAAGGGCTCGACCATCAACACACAGCTGCAGCGAGCCAGCGGCCTGTCACCGGGCACGCGGTTCACGCAGGCCCGGCTCAACCAGGCGCTCGACCAGATGCGCCAGGCCCTGGCGAGCAACGGCTTCCACGAGCCGATGATTACGCACACCCTGACCGGGCATCCCACCGAGCAGCTGGTCGATCTCGGCTTCCACGTGGCCTCCGGTCCGCAGGCGCGGGTGGGCGCGGTCGAGGTGACCGGCGACAGCGGCATGAGCGTCAATGAATTCCGGCGCCTCGCCCACTTGCGGGCCGGCGAGCGCGTGGACCACGAAACCGTCAACCGCGCCCTGAGCGGGGTGCTGAAGCATTACCAGCGGCAGGACCGGCTGGAGGCGGAGATCAAGCTGGTCGCGCAGCCTTACGCGCCGGACACGGACAAAACCAGCTACCATTTCACCGCCAATCGCGGGCCGGTGGTGAAGGTGCGGGTGCAGGGCGCCAGCATCAGCGCGGATCGCATCAGGCGCGCCGTTCCCGTGTTTGAAGAAGGCACGGTGGACGACGACCTGCTCAACGAGGGCAGTCGAAGGCTGCGGAACTACTTCCAGCGGCTGGGCTACTTCGACGTGAAGGTGGAGTACCAGCGTATGCCCCCGCAGCCGGATGCGGTGGAGATCGTCTATACCGTGACGCTGGGCCCGCGGCGTCGCGTCGATCGCGTGTCGGTTTCCGGCAATCACTATTTCGACACCGGCACCCTGAAAGATCTGCTGAGCGTGCACGCGGCCGATTCGCTGGACCGTCACGGCGCCTACAACCAGGCGCTGGTGGAGGCCGACATCAGCGCACTGCGCGCCGTGTATCAGAACAACGGCTTTTCCAGGGTGAAGATCACCTCGGAGATCAGCCTGGTCAAGCGCGGCGAAGATGGGCAGAGTTCCGCGCGCGCCTCGCGCAAGCCTGCCGGTCTCGCCGTCACCTATCGCATTGAAGAAGGCGTGCAGCAGCGGGTGGGCACGGTACGGCTGGAAGGCAACGACCACGTGGAGGCCGACAGCCTGACGCCTCTTCTGAACACCGCGCCGGGGCAGTTGCTTTCTCCGCGGAACCTGGCCGGGGACCGCGATGCGCTGATGACCGACTACCTGAGCCGCGGCTTCGACAAGGCGCAGGTGGAAGTGGCGCAGCAGCCTGAGCCGAAAGACGCCAACACGGTGAATGTCGTCTTCCGCATCACCGAGGGGCCGCAGATTTTTGTGCGCAAAGTGCTTGTGACGGGCCTGCACTACACCCGCCCGAGTACAGTCGCCAAGGCCATCACGCTGCAGCCCGGCGCGCCGCTGAGCCAGACGGCGCTGGCCGAGACGCAGCGCAATTTGTATGATTTTGCCCTCTTCAACGAGGTCAACACGGCGGTCGAAAATCCCAACGGCGGCACCACGCACAAGACCGTGCTGCTGCAGTTGACCGAAGCGCGGCGATGGGCGCTGACCTACGGCCTGGGCTTTGAGGCCCAGACCGGAACGCCGCAGAATAACTGCGCCAGCGCCATTGCCGGCGGCGCCGAATGCAATCCCAACGGCAAGACGGGCATCAGCCCCCGGGTGTTGATGGATGTCACGCGCAACAACCTCTTCGGGCGGGAGCAGTCGGCCTCGGTGCAAGGCACCTACGGCCTGCTGGAGCAGAAGATCGACCTGCGCTTCCAGAACCCGCACTTCTACGGCAACCGGAACTTTGGTCTCACCCTCTCCGGCGGCTATGCCAACAGCCAGGATGTGACGACTTACGTCGCATCCAAGCTGCAGGGCAGCATCCGGTGGACGGAGAACTTCAACGTGCCCGGTTCCGTGCTGTCCAAAGCCAACACATTTATCTATGAGCTCGACTTCCGGCGCGTGAAGGTGACGGCCAGCAGTTTGCAGGTGTTTCCCGGCGAGATTTCACTGCTGTCGGAGGCGGTGCGGGTGGCCGGGCCGGGCGTGACGTGGGTGCGCGACACGCGCGACTCGCCGCTCGACGCGCATCGCGGCACCTACACCAGCTTCCAGGAGTTTATCTCCAGCCACGCCTTCGGCTCGCAGACCCAGTTCAACCGGCTCGACCTGTCGAACTCCAGCTATTACGGCTTTGCCAAGAACCGTTTTGTGCTGGCCCGCAACACGCGCTACGCGCAGGAGCGGGCCTTTGGAGAGGCCCCGGATGAACTCATCCCCCTGCCCGAGCGCCTCTACGCAGGCGGGCCGACGTCGCTGCGCGGATTTTCGATCAACGCGGCCGGACCGCGCGATCCGGAGACGGGCTACCCCGTCGGCGGGGCTGGCGCCCTGATCAACAGCACCGAATTGCGCCTTCCTCCGCCCACGCTGCCGTGGCTGGGCAATTCCATGAGCTTCGTGCTCTTCGAGGACATGGGCAACGTCTTCCGCAACGCCGGTGACGCCTGGGCCAGCTCCCTGCGGATTCACCAGCCGGACCGGGACGCGTGCAAGGCGCTGACTTCGGCGCAAAATCCCGACTACAACCCCACCGGCTCCGTCACATCGACCGGCCAGCAGGGCCAGTGCAGCTTCAACTACTTCTCTCACGCGGCGGGGCTGGGTTTGCGCTACCATACGCCGGTGGGGCCGATCCGGCTGGATTTCAGCTACAACCTGAATCCACCCATCTACCCGGTCAACATCGACTATTCGCATCCGGAATACGTGCCGCACGTGGGCCAGGCCAACCACTTCAACTTCTTCTTCAGCCTGGGGCAGACCTTCTGATGAACACGCGCCGCACATTCGGATTCAGGCTCGCGCCCCATGGGGCCTGGCGGGGATGGCTGATGGTGTGCCTGGCCGCGGCGGGCCTGGCGCAACTGCATGCGCAGACGCCCGAGGCCGCGGCGCCCGTGGTGCTGGACCGGGTGGTGGCGGTGGTGAACAACCAGGCCATTCTGGCCAGCGACCTGGACGCGGACATGCGTCTGTCGGTTCTGGACCCGGCCCGGGGCGGGCGCGGCGCGCTGACTCCGCAACGGGCCCTGCAGCAGCTGATCAGCCGCACGCTGATCCAGCAGCAGATCCGCCAGGAGGACGTGCAGGCCGTCGAGCCCACCGTCGAAGAGGTCGTCGCGCGGCTGGCCGATCTGCGCAAGCAGCTGCCCGCCTGCGTGCGCGCCAACTGCGCCACGGAGGCCGGATGGAAAGCCTTCCTGGCCAGCCAGAACCTGACCCAGGAGCGGGTGGAAACCTACCTCCGCAACCGGCTTGAGATTCTGCAGTTCATCGAGCTGCGCTTCCGCCAGGGCATTCAAGTCCCCAGGGAGGACATCGAGAGCTACTACCGCGACACGCTGCTGCCGCAATACGCGCCGGGCGAGACCGCGCCGCCCCTGGACCAGGTCGCCCCGCGCATTGAGGAGATTCTGCTGCAGCAGCAGGTGAACGTTCTGTTCAGCGGCTGGCTCGACAACCTGCGCAAGCAGGGAGAGGTCGAAGTGCTTGACCCGGCGCTGGAACCGCCGGCGTCCCCGGCCAGGAAGGAGCGGGCGCGCAATGACCGACCCTGACGGCACAACGCCCCTTCCGCCGGCCAGCCCAGAGCCAGATCCGGAGTCAGGCCCGCCGGCCAATCCGGAGCCCGCGCCGGCGCGGCCCAGCCGTCTGCGGCGCTTCTTCCTGCGCCATCTGCCGCTCACGGCGCTGGGGGCGGCGATTCTGCTCGCAGTCACGATCGTCGGCGCGTATTTCTGGGCCAGCTCGGCCGCATTCGAGAACCTGGTGCGCGAGCGGCTGATCGCCACCCTCGAAACCTCCTTCGGCGGGCGGGTGGAGATCGCCTCGTTCCACTGGCATCTGCTCGACCTGGACGCCGAAGCGAGCGGACTGGTGATTCACGGCCGCGAAGCTGCCGGCGAGGCGCCCTACGCGCAGGTGGAGCACATGCACGTGAAGCTGAGCGTGCTGGGCTTCTGGAGCCCGCGCATCCTGCTGCGCGACCTGGAGATCGTCCGCCCCCAGTTGCACCTGATCGTGTACCCGGACGGCTCGACCAACCAGCCTCAGCCCCCCAGACCCAGAAAGAAGGGCAAATCCGCGCTCGACACGCTGTTCGACCTGAAGACCGGCCGGCTGGCCCTGGAACAGGGAACGCTGGACTACGAAAACCGCGCCGCGGCCTTCGATGTCCAGAATCGCTTTGTGCGGCTGGACTTCGCCGCACGGGACTTCTCCCTGCGCCTGGCCTATGTCGGGCCCAACGGCAAGTATCCGGAAAGCTACCGGATCGAAACCGGCGCGCGCGATCTGCGCCTCTACCGTGGCCCGGCTGCCCACCCCCTGGAGCAGCCGGCGGAAGGGTACATGCAGGCCACGCTCGACCTGACGCGCACCGCGGTCTATCTGCGTTCGCTGCGGCTCACCGCGCACTCGGGGAGCGCCGGCGAGCACACGCTGAACATCTCCGGCGCGCTGTTTGACTTTGCCCGTCCGCGCTGGCAGGGCAAGGCCCAAGGCCAGCTGGACATGGACCTGCTGGAGCCGACCACGGGGTACCCCAACGCGCCCGACGGCATCGCCCGCTTGGACCTTGCCGGCGAGGGACAGGACGGCCAGTTCCGCGTCGATGGCACGGTCCACATCGATGATGGGGCGTACATTGCGCCGGGCGTGACGGCCAAGAACGTGGAACTGGACGCGCATGTCCATGCCGATCCGCACCAGTTGATTGTCTCGTCCATCGTGGCGCGGCTGAGCCAGGGCGGACAACTGGAGGGCCAGGTCACGCTCGACCACTGGCTGCCCCCCATTCCCGGCACCGCCGTGCTGGAGGCGGCCGCGCCGCCCGTCAAGCACTCCAGGTTCGGCCGAAAACAGCCTCCGGTCAAGACCGCGCCGGCCCCGGCACACCCCGCCCCCGTCCCGATCCCGGTGGACGGCAGGGTGACGGCGCAAGTGAAAGACGTCACCCTCGACACGGTTCTCGATATCGTCGGCCAGGGGCCTTTCCAGCGGCTGGGGCTGGACGCCCGGCTAAATGGTCCGGCCACCGCAACCTGGACCGGCGGCGACGTTCGGACCTTGATCGTGAACGCCATGCTGGACGCGAACCCCTCGGGCCAATTCGTCGCCGGGGAAGCGCCCGCCACCGGCACGCTCGACGGCACCTATACGCAGCGCGACGGGGCGGTCGACCTGCGGACGCTGAACATCTCCCTGCCCGCCAGCCACATCGAGGCGCACGGCCACCTGGGCGCCTATCCCCTCACCTCCCCCTCGGTCCTTTCTGTCAATTTGGATACCCGCGACCTGGGCGAATTCGATCGCATCCTGCGCGACCTGGATCTGCGACGCGATGGCAAAGCCGGAACCGCGGCTCTGCCGGTCTCGCTGGGCGGGCAGGCGGATTTCCGCGGTACGTGGGGGGGGGCGCTCGTCGATCCTCATATTGCGGGCACCTTGAAAGCCGCCAACCTGACTGTCGCGATCCCGTCGAACGCAAATCATCCCGCGGACAAGCCGCAGATCGTGCACTGGGACGAGATGGAAGCGACGGGCAGCTACTCGGCAACCCGCATTGCCATCGATCACAGCCTGCTTCGCCGCGGCGCGGCAACCATCCGCGCGGAAGGGTCGTTGACCGCTGCCGCGGCATCGCCCGCGGGTGCGGGAATCCCCAATTTCGACGCCAATTCCCTGCTCCACGCGCGCCTCACCGCCAGCAAAGTCGAGCTCGCCGAACTGCTGCCGCTGGTCGGGCAGAATTTGCCGGTGACGGGCCAGCTGAGCGCGCAGATCGATGCCGAAGGGTCCATCCGCGCGCTGGACGGATCGGGGTGGGTGCAGCTGGATGGCGGCGTCCTTTATGGCGAGCCGGTGGCGCGCATCCACGCGCAGGGCAAGATCGCCGGGCGCGTGATCCAGCTGACTTCCGTGACGGTGAACGACAAGGCAGGCAAGCTGTCGGCCACGGGCAGCTACGATCTCAGCTCCCGTCATTTTCAGATCGACGCCCACGGGGCGGGCATCGAAATGGGCAATCTCCACCGGCTGCGCCAGGCGGGTTTGACCGTCGCCGGCAAGCTGGGGTTCTCGGTCACCGGCTCGGGCACACTGGACGACCCGCATCTGGAAGGAAAAGGCGAACTGACCGGCCTGACGCTGAGCGGCGAGCCGGTGGGCGACGTGGCGATCACCGCGCACACGGCCAACCGCGCGCTCACCTACGACGTGACCACCCATTTAGAATCCGCATCGCTCGCCGCCCACGGAAAGACGGCGCTGCACGGCGAATATGACACCAAGGCGACACTCAATTTTTCGCGATTCAACATCGGCGCGCCGCTCAAGATGGCCCGTATTCCGGGGCTCACCGGAGAGTCCGCGCTGGCCGGGACGATCACCCTTGAAGGGCCGCTGGGCCGACTCGACCAGTTGCGCGGCGACGCCCGCCTGGAGGGCCTTGCCGTCACCCTCGTCGGCGTGCATCTGCAGAGCGAGGGGCCTGTCCACGCCACGCTGGCCAACGCGCGCATCCATCTTGAACCGCTGCACGTGACTGGCGAGGAGACCGACCTGCGGGCCGAGGGAAGCCTCAATCTGAAGGACAAGCGGCAGCTTGATTTTGCCGCTAGCGGCTCCATCAACCTGAAGCTGGCCGAGACCCTGGACCCCGACCTGACGGCCAGCGGCACAACCACGTTTCAGGTGCAGGCGCACGGCACGTTGCAGAACCCGGGGCTGACCGGCCGCATCGATTTCCAGAACGCCTCGCTGGCCCTTGAGGACCTGCCCAACAGCCTGAGTCAACTGAGTGGAACGCTGGTGTTCAACCAGAACCGGCTGGAGGTGAAATCGCTGACCGCCACGACCGGTGGCGGACTGCTGAGCGTCTCCGGCTACCTGGCGTACCAGCACGGCATCTTTGCCGACCTCGCGCTGACCGGCAAGGGAATTCGCATCCGCTATCCGCAGGGGGTCAGCTCGCTGGCCGACACCACGCTCCAGTTGCAGGGATCGCAGAACAACCTGCTGCTCAGCGGCAGCGTGATGATTACGCGCTTCTCCGTCAGTCCCGACATGGATTTTGCGGCCCTTGCGGCGCAGGCCAGTAAAGTGCAATCCATCGCCCCGCCCGACGCCCCCTCGAACCACGTGCGCCTCGACGTGCACATTCTTTCCTCGCCGCAGTTGAACTTTCAGAACGCCTACGCCAAGCTGGCCGGCGACGTGGATCTGCGTTTGCTCGGCACCCTGGCCACGCCCTCGCTGCTGGGCCGGGTCTCCATCACCGAGGGCAGCGCCATGATTGCCGGAACCCGCTACGAGTTGCAGCGCGGCGACATCACCTTCACCAACCCGGTTCGCATTCAGCCCTCCATCGACCTGAACGCGATGGCGCGCGTCGGAGACTACGACATCACGCTCAGCCTCCACGGGTCGCCCGACAAGATGGCCGTCACCTACCGCAGCGATCCTCCTCTGCCCGAGGCCGACGTGGTGGCTCTGCTGGCCCTGGGACGCACGCAGAACGAACAGCGCATCTATACCCAGCAGCAGGAACAGGTCGCCTCCAATCCCACCACCGACGCCCTGCTCGGCGGCGCCCTCAACGCGACCGTGAGCAGCCGCGTGCAAAGGCTCTTCGGGGCCGGATCGGTCAAGGTGGACCCCAACTACCTTGGCGCGCTGGGCAACTCGACCACCCGCATCACGGTCGAAGAGCAGTTGGGCCGCAATGTCACCCTCACCTACGCCACCAACGTGAACACCACAGCGCAGCAGTTGCTGCAGGCCGACATCGCCATCAATCGCCACGTTTCTCTGCTGGTGACGCGCGATGAATCGGGCGTCTTCTCCATGGTCATCAAGGCCACGCGCCGCTATCGCTAGCGCAACTTTTCTCAAAAATCCGCATCTGAATAGATGGGAGAACAAGAGCGCGAGGCCCGAGTTTATGGCTTTCGCCGCGCTTCTCCCGCCACGAAAAGGAGGTTTCGCGGATGAGAGGAATTTTGCCTTTAACGCCAGCCACTCTCTTGGCTGCCACGCTCGCTGGAGCACTCCTGGCCCTACCGCAAGTTACTTCTGCAGCGGCCTTGAGTTCCGGCGCGGTCGCCGCGGCGCAGCAGTCCAACTCCACTGCCGGCGCCGTGGCGGCGAAACTCGATAAATCCCAGTTCAACAACGTGAAAGCAGCCGTGGACAACGGCATTGCCACGCTGACCGGAACGGTGAGCCTGTACGAGTACAAGGCCGACGCCGAAAAGCGCGTTCTCAGGGCCAGGGGCGTGACTGCAGTGCGCAACCTGATCGAAGTCACTGGCCCGGCCATCTCCGACAAGGCGTTGCAAAACAAGCTGGTGGAGGAGTTGATGTATGACCGCGTAGGCTACGGAAACGCGTTCAACGCGATCAGTGTGCGTGTGGAAAATGGCGCTGTGACCCTGGGCGGTCACGCCCGCACCTACATGGACAGGGACTCCGCACTGGCTCTGGTCTCCACCACGCCCGGCGTCAAGGATGTGGTCAGCGAAGTCGAGGTCGATCCCGTCTCCCTCATGGACGACCAGATCCGTCTGGCCGTGGCGCGCGCCGTGTACGGCTACCCGTCGCTGAACAGGTACGCCATCGACCCCGCCAAGCCCATCCGCATCTCGGTGCAGAATGGCCATGTGTCGCTGTACGGCATGGTGGATTCGCAGGGCGACAAGGACACTGCGTTCCTGCGCGCCAACGGCGTCCCCGGCGTCTTCAGCGTGAAGAACTACCTGCAGGTGGCCAACCAGCCCACGGAAGCGCCAAAATGACTCCGCGGCAACGCGGATTTTGTCGAGTGCATCAAGATATGCCGGTCAACCATTTGGGGTGACCGGCATATCTGCGTAAGCGCCGCGCGACATTTACACAACTGTAATCACAAGGCGCGTCTGATTCCTTACCCGTGCCTCGCCAGGCTCATGCACACTCCCCTCAAGTACACTGCTAAAGGGAACAGGGCGCGATGGGCTTGCTGACGAAAATCCGCACAACGCTGGAGATGATCAAGTGGGAGCACTCCATCTTTGCGCTCCCCTTTGCGCTCACCGCGGCCCTGCTGGCGGCGCATGGCGTGCCCGGCTGGCGCACCCTGGGCTGGATTCTGGTGGCGATGGTCACGGCCCGCTCCTGCGCGATGGCCTTCAATCGCTGGGCCGACGCCGATCTGGACGCCGCCAATCCTCGCACCAAGACCCGCGCCATCCCCGCCGGCCTCCTTTCGCGCCGGTTTGTGCTGGCCTTCACCGTGCTGATGGCGCTGGCCTTCGTGCTGGCCTCGGCCGAGCTGAACCGGCTCACGCTGTACCTGTCGCCCGTGGTGCTGCTGGTGCTGCTCGGCTACAGCTACATGAAGCGCGTCACCCGCTGGTCGCACCTGGTGCTGGGCCTGGCGCTGGGCCTGGCGCCCTCGGCGGCCTGGATCGCCGTGCGCGGCAGCCTGGACCCGCGCATCCTGGTGCTCACCGCCGCCGTCACCCTCTGGGTGGGCGGATTCGACGTGCTCTACGCCTGTCAGGATTACGACCACGACCGCGCGGCGGGGCTCTTCAGCCTGCCCCAGGCCATCGGCATTCCCGCCGCTTTCCGGGCCGCGCGCGCCATGCATCTGGCGGTGCTGGGATTGCTCGGCTGGTTCGGCTGGCTGTTTGCCTTCGGCGGCGCGGGCTGGCTGGGCGTCGCCGCGGTCGGCCTGCTGCTGGCCTATGAGCACTCCCTGGTTTCGCCCCGCGACCTGCGCCGGCTGAATGCCGCATTCTTCACCATGAACGGCGTCATTGCCATGGTCTTTCTGGGCTTTGTGGCCACCGACCTGTGGATGCGGAGGTAAGCTCTGATGTCTTCCGGCGAAATCTCCAAAGAATCCGCGATGAAGCTGTGGTACGCCCCCAGACGGCAATCCGCGCTGAACCTCCCCGGAGATTCCGCCACAGGAATGAGAATTGCCATCCAGGGAGAGCCCGGCTCGTTCAGCCATGAAGCGGCCGTGAAGCTGGTCCCCGATGCGCGCATCGTTCCGTTTTCGCTCTCCGCCGAAGTCTTCGCGGCGCTTTCTTCGGGCGCCGTGGACGCCGCCGTCATTCCCATTGAAAACAGCCTCGCCGGTTCGGTCTCAGAGCATTTTGACCTGCTGCTGACCCACGATGTCCGCGTGGAACAGGAGACGCTGCTGCGCATCCGCCACAATCTGATTGCGCTCGGAGGCGTCTCTCTGGCCGAGATCGACCGCGTCTTCTCGCACCCCGTGGCACTGGCGCAATGCCGCCGCTTCCTGGCCGCGCACCCGGGGATGGAGTCGTTCGCCTTCTACGACACCGCGGGCAGCGTGAAGCAGCTTGTCGAGTTGCGCGACCGGCACGCCGGGGCTATCGCCAGCGTGGCCGCCGCGCGCTTCTACGGCGCCCACATTCTTGCGGCCGACATCGAAGACAATCCCGAGAACTACACGCGGTTCTTCCTGGTGCGCCGCACCGGTGACGCCGCGGCGGACCCGCGGTCGAACAAGATCAGCCTGGCCTTCTCGGTGGAAAACCGCCCCGGCTCGCTGGTTGCGGCGCTCACCGAGCTCTCCGCGATGGGCACCAACCTGACCAAGATTGAATCCCGCCCGGTTCACGGCAAGCCCTGGGAGTACATCTTTTTTGTGGATTGCCAGATCCGCTCCGCAGAGGAAGGCGAGCGCGTCCTCGAAGCGCTCGAGCCGCACTGCGCCATGGTGAAGGAACTGGGCCGCTATCCGGAAGCCGGCCGCTGACGCTCAAGCGCCGCGCGGGCCTGGTCCAACATCAGTCCAGCAACAAAATGGGGACAAGCCTTGAGGCTCATCCCCACCGTGCAAGCGCAATCGCGGAATCTTGAAACTGATTCCTGAACTCTGATCCCTGAACTCTGACCCCTGATCTCAGAAGTGGTACGCCACGCCAATCGCCGGATTTAAGATGTTGAACCACTTGTTGGTGTTGAACTGCGCATCGCCGAAGGTAGGCACCTTGGTGATGAATCCTCGATACTCGGCGCGGATGTCGAAGCTGGGGCTGATCTCGTAGGCGATGCCCGCTCCATACACTGCGCCAACCGATGTCTGCTGTTTCACGTCCAGCGAAGTGGTGCCAGAGTTGCGGATGGGCAGGAAAATCATCGCGCCCGGACCCGCCTCGACGAACGGATTGAACTTGCGGAAGGTGAAGCTGCGCACGTAGGCGGCCGACATCTCCTGAGTGCGGGTGAGCACGTTGTAGCGGTTTGGATTGGCATAGAAGCTGAGGTTATTCTGGTAGGTGATGCCGTAGTTGGCCTCGAGCGCGCTCGAAGGCGTCAGCATGAAGCGGTAGCTGAGCAACGCACCGTACGCGGTGTTCGAGTGAACCTGCACGTCGGTGGAGGAGGCGATGAACGGCTCAATAAGCGCCGTTCCGCTGAGGCTGATGTCCTGCCGGCTCTCCTGAGCGCGGCCCGCGGCCACACCAACAGCCAGCATGAATGCAACAATGGCGATCTTCTTCATTCGGTCCTGAACCTCACGACTGCTCAACCGTCCGGCTGGCAACGAACTTGTCAATTCCGGTGCGCCGGTTCGAGCCGGGCCCCGCTCTCAGCATTGTAAATGGCCGGGCCGGGTCGCGGTGAAAACGGGCTGCTCCGGAATGATCTGTGTCTATAGACGCCGCAGAAAGCAAAGGGGCGCTTGGCCGCGCGGCCGCGCCGGACTGCGCCGCAGATGAGCCGCCTTTCGCGGCCGCTCAGCCCGCCCGCTCCACATGGTAGTAGAAGGGCGGGCCCTGCTCCCGGGCCAGCGAGCGCACGGTGCGCAAGAAGGCGCGCGCGGCGTAGGAGAGCGTGGCCTGGCGGCGGTGCACCAGCCGCAGAACGCGCTTCATCTCCAGTTCGTCCACCTTCACCCGCACCAGTTCGCCGATCTCCAGCTCCCGCGCCACGGTCAGGTGCGGCACCAGCGCCACTCCGTTGCCCATGGCCACAAAGCGCTTGATGGCCTCGATGGTGGGCAGCTCAATGCCCATGTTCAACGGCGTCCGGTAGCGCTGGAAGGCCTCAATCACCTTGCGGCGCAGCGGCGAAGTCACATTGTGCGCGATGAAAGTCTCCTCCCCCAGGTCGTTGATCGAGACGCGCGTCGCGCGGGCCAGAGGATGGCTTGGGCTCACCACAAACGCCAGGCTGTCGCCATACACGGCAATGGTGCGAAACTGCGCCGGGTCGGGGCGGAACGAGACCACGCCGATTTCAAAGGTGCGCAGGTTCAGCTCCTCGGGCATGCGGCTGGCCAGCATGCGGTGCACCGTCACGTTCACGTGCGGGAACTCGCGCCGGAAAGCGTCCATGGCCGGAAGCAGGTACATGCAGGTGTACTCGTTGGCGGCCAGTTGCAGGCGTCCGCGCTCCAGGCTCTTCAGCTCGCCCAGAGCGCTGGTGGCCTCGCGGCGCAACGCCAGCAGGCGCAACGCGTAGTCGCGCAGCAGCACGCCCGCCGCGGTCAGCGATCCATCGCGCGCCGCGCGGTCAAAGAGCGTCTCGCCCACTGACGCCTCCAGTTTGCGGATCACCTGGCTGATGGCCGGCTGCGTGCGGTGCAGGCGCACGGCCGCCCGCGAGAAGCTGCGCTCCTCGGCCACGGCGAGGAACGTTTCCAGTTGATTCAGCTCCATGGAAACCTCATAAGCAATTATAATCGCTTCTAGAAAAAGAATAACTTTGCCTTATACAGGTAGATGCGGGAAAATAGTATCGATAGCAAAGGTTTCCCCTGGCAGGCGCATCCATGACCTCGACTCAATCCAATCACGTTGCCTTCTTCGACACCACTCTGCGCGACGGCGAGCAGTCGCCCGGCTGCAGCATGACCACGCAGGAAAAGCTCACCATGGCCCACGCCCTCGAGGACCTCGGCGTGGACATTATCGAGGCCGGCTTCGCGATGGCCTCGGAGGGCGACTTCGCGGCCATCGCCACCATCACCCAAGCCGTGCGCAAGCCGCGCATCGCCTCGCTGGCCCGCGCCAAGACCGAGGACATCGAGATGGCCGCGCGCGCCCTGCAGTTTGCCGACCGCGCCCGCATCCACGTCTTTCTGGCTTCGAGCGACCTGCATCTCGAATACAAGCTCAAGATCGGCCGCCAGGAGGCGCTGGACCGCACCGCCGAATCGGTGCGCCTGGCCCGCTCCCTCGTCGACGATGTGGAGTTTTCGCCGGAGGACGCGACGCGCTCGGACCGCGACTTTCTGGTGGAGATGGTGAGCATCGCCATCGAGGCCGGCGCCACCACCATCAACATGCCCGACACGGTGGGCTACACCACTCCGGAAGAGTACGGCCAGATGTTCCGCGAAGTCCGCGAGCGCATTCCCGCCATCGACGAGCAGGGCATCATCCTTTCCTCGCACTGCCACGACGATCTGGGACTGGGCGTGGCCAATTCGCTGGCCGCCATCACGGCCGGCGCGCGCCAGGTGGAGTGCACCATCAACGGCATCGGCGAACGGGCCGGCAACGCCGCCCTCGAAGAGATCGCCGCCGCGCTGTATGTGCGCGCCGATCGCTACGGCGTCACCTCCAGCATCAAGCTCGACCAGCTCTACGCCACCAGTCAGGTGCTGGGCCAGATCATCACCTTCAAGCCCTCGCCCAACAAGGCAATTGTGGGAGCCAACGCATTCGCCCACGAGTCGGGCATTCACCAGCACGGCATGCTGGCCAACCCGCTCTGCTACGAGATTATGACGCCCGCGCTGGTGGGCGTGTCGCGCACCCATCTGGTGCTGGGCAAGCACTCGGGGCGCGCGGCGCTGCGGCATCGGCTGGAGCAGCTCGGCTACACGCTCTCGCGCGAGGAGCTGCAGCAGACCTACTACCGCTTTGTCGCCATGGCCGACCGCAAGAAAAATATCTACGACCAGGACCTGATCGGCATTTTGCCCGATCCGATTCGCGAGCGGCGCACGGAGCCGGTGTCGGAACTTGATTGAGGAGGAATGAAGAAGCGCCTTTTTGCGCGGCTCGCATGGACCGGGATCGCATCCCCTCTGCTCATGCTGCTCGCCTACGAGCTTGACGGAACAAAGCTGGAATGGCTGGCCCTCCCGTTTTACGCGCCGGGCCTCGTGATCGCCACAACGCTTGTTCCGGGCGGCGCTCAACCAGGCCACATTCCCCGCTATATCCAGGTCGCACTTGGCTTGAATTTTGTTTTCATCTGGATCTTTTTGTTGGTGGTTGCGAAGTTGCTCGAAGATTATCTCCAAAGAAGAAGAGAGAACGCATGAAGTTGAAAGTTTTAGTCACCGCCGGCGATGGCATCGGCCCCGAAGTCACGAACGAGGCGGTTTCAGTCCTCAAAGAAGTCGCACAACTGGGCGGGCACACGCTTGCGCTCGACGCCAGGCGCATCGGCGGCGTGGCGATTGTGAAGGATGGCACTCCACTCCCCGCCGACACGCTGGCCGCCGCGCTCGATTCCGACGCCGTGCTGCTTGGCGCGGTGGGCGGCAACGAGTTCAATGCCCTGCCCCCGGACAAGCGCCCCGAGGCCGGCCTGCTGGGCCTGCGCGCCGCGCTCGGCGGCTTTGCCAACCTGCGGCCTGCGTTCGCGTTCAAGGAACTCGCGGTCAACAGCCCGCTGCGGCCCGAGATCATCGACGGCGCAGATATTCTTTTCGTCCGCGAATTGCTCGGCGGGCTCTACTTCGGCCAGCCGCGCGAGTGGAACCGGACGACAGGAGAAGCGTGGAACACCATGCGCTACACCCGCGACGAAGTCGCGCGCGTGGCGCGCATCGCTTTTTCTCTCGCGCAAAAGCGTCGCAAGAAGCTGACCAGCGTGGACAAGGCCAACGTGCTGGAAGTTTCGCAGCTCTGGCGCGCTACGGTGACGGAGGTCGCCGCGGAGTTTCCGGATGTCACGCTCGAACATCAGTATGTGGATGCGATGGCGATGCACCTGATGAACCAGCCGCGCAGCTACGATGTGGTGCTGACCGAAAATCTCTTCGGCGACATTTTGAGCGATGAGTCGGCGGTCATCACCGGCTCGCTGGGCATGCTGCCCTCGGCCACCATCGGCGGCAAGGTGAATTTGTACGAACCGGTGCACGGCTCCGCTCCCGACATCGCCGGCAAGGGCCTGGCCAATCCGCTGGGCGCGATTCTCACCGGCGCATTGATTCTGCGCCACTCGGCGGGACTCGAAGCCGAAGCCGCAACGATTGAAGCGGCGGTGCGCAAGGTGCTGGAGCAAGGCTTCCGCACTCCGGATTTGGCGCGCTCGAATCCGCAGGGCTTCACCGTGCTCTCAACGACCGAGATGGGCGCCAAGGTGCGCGAAACGGTGAAGACGCTGCTGGTAAGCGCGTGAAATGAGTGGAAAGTAACTCGAACTGACAGGGAGTTTCATGAATTCCGAAGCAAAGACGTTATTTGAAAAGGTCTGGGAGCAGCACGTGGTGGTGGAGCCCAAGGGCGAGCCCACCGTGCTCTACATCGACCTGCAACTGCTGCATGAGGTCACTTCGCCGCAGGCCTTTGAGGGCCTGCGCCTGGCCGGCCGCGCGGTGCGCCGCCCCGACCGCTCGATCGCCACGGTGGACCACAACGTGCCCACCACGCGCGAAGGCCGGCTCCACATCGTCGACCAGATCGCGGCCACGCAGATCGACACGCTGCGCAAAAACTGCGCCGAGTTCGGCATCGAGCTCTACGACGTGGACTCGCGTGAGCAGGGAATCGTGCACGTGATCGGCCCCGAGTTGGGCATCACCAAGCCGGGCATGACGATCGTCTGCGGCGACTCGCACACCAGCACCCACGGTGCATTTGGCGCTTTAGCTTTTGGGATTGGCACCAGCGAAGTGGAGCATGTGCTGGCCACGCAGACGCTGCCGCAGTCCAAGCCCAAAACCTTCCGCATCGCGGTCGAGGGCACGCTGCCCACGGGGGTCACGGCCAAGGACATGATTCTCGCCATCATCGGCAAGATCGGCACCGACGGCGCGACCGGCTGCGTCGTCGAGTACGCGGGCTCGGCGATTCGCGCGCTTTCGATGGAAGGCCGCATGACGGTCTGCAACATGAGCATCGAGGCCGGCGCGCGGGCGGGCATGATCGCTCCCGATGAAAAAACATTCGCGTATCTCAAGGGCCGCCGCTTCAGCCCGCAGGGCGCGGCGTGGGACGAGGCCGTGGCCGCGTGGAGCAAGCTGCCCACCGACCCCGACGCAAAGTTCGATCGCGAACTGGTCATCGACGCGGCCACGCTGGTGCCCTACGTCAGTTGGGGAACGAGCCCCGGCATGGTGGCGCCGATCACGGCCGCCGTGCCCGACCCCTCCACCGCGCTCAACGAGCAGGAACGCAAGTCGCTCGAGCGCGCGCTCGAATACATGGGACTCAAGGCCGGAACACCGCTTGCTGAAGTCGCCATCGACCGCGTCTTCATTGGCTCCTGCACCAATGGCCGGTTGGAAGACCTGCGCGCCGCCGCGCGCATCGCGGCCGGCTACAAGGTTTCCACCAAGGTCGGCGCCATGGTCGTTCCCGGCTCACAGGCGGTGAAGTCGCAGGCGGAAGCCGAGGGCCTGGACCGCATCTTTCGCGAGGCCGGCTTCGACTGGCGCGAGCCCGGCTGCTCCATGTGCCTGGGCATGAACCCCGACATTCTTTCGCCCGGCGAGCGCTGCGCCTCCACCAGCAACCGCAACTTTGAGGGACGCCAGGGACGCGGCGGACGCACACATCTGGTCAGTCCTGAGATGGCCGCCGCAGCCGCCATCGCCGGCCACTTCGTGGACATTCGCAACTGGAAGGTAAATGAGGAGGTCACAGCCTAATGGAACCCTTCAAGACACTCACATCCATCGCCGCGCCTCTCGACCGCACCAACGTCGACACCGACCAGATCATTCCCAAGCAGTTCCTCAAGCGCATTGAGCGCACCGGCTACGGCGAGTTTCTTTTCTTCGACTGGCGGCGCACGCCCTCGGGCGATCCCGATCCCGCGTTCCCGCTGAATGACTCGCGCTACAAGGGCGCGCAGATTCTGATCGCCGGCAAGAACTTCGCCTGCGGATCGAGCCGCGAGCACGCCGCCTGGGCGCTGAGCGACTTCGGCTTTCGCTGCGTGATCGCGCCCACCTTCGCTGACATCTTTTTTTCCAACGCCGGCAAGAACGGCATCGTGCTCGTCCGCCTCAGCGAAGAGCAGGTTGCCCAACTGCTGCACAACGCGAAGACGATTCCCAACTATCAACTGACTGTCTCGCTTGCAGACCAGACGGTCACCGACAGCCGCGGCTTCAGCGCAACCTTCGAGGTGGACCCGTTCCGCAAGTTCTGCCTGCTCGAAGGCCTGGACGACATCGGCCTCACGCTACGGCACGCCGCAGCGCTCGACGCGTTTGAAAAGAAGCACGACGAAGCCATCTGGCTGAAAGCGAAATAGGCCGCATGGTTCGCCCTCGCCGCGTCTTTATTTTTGCGGCCGGAGGGAGAAATCTGATCGGCAGAACACAGACCTCAACCGCCGCAGCAACAAGCTGGCGATGAACGAAGAGAGCCCATGACCATCGAAGGCAAGCGCCAAAGCATTCCGTTGACTGAAGGCCCCAGCCGCGCCGCCGCGCGTTCTTATCTGCGCGGCTCCGGCTACAGCAAAGACGACCTGCACAAACCCATCATCGGCATCGCCAACACATGGACCGAGATCGGCACCTGCAACGTGCACCTGCGCGATGTGGCCGAGGCCCTGAAGGAAGGCATCCGCGAGGCCGGCGGGACACCGATGGAGTTCAACACCATCACCATCTCCGACGGCATCACCATGGGCACGCAGGGCATGAAGGCCTCGCTGGTGAGCCGCGAGGTGATCGCCGACTCCATCGAACTGGTGGCGCGCGGCAATCTCTTCGACGGTCTGGTCGGCATCGGCGGCTGCGACAAAAATATGCCGGGCATCATCATGGCGCTATGCCGCCTCGATATTCCCGGCATGATGCTCTACGGCGGATCGATTGCGCCGGGCAAGCTGAACGGCCCCCACGGCGAAAAGATTGACATCACCATCCAGAACGTCTTCGAGGGCATCGGCTCCTACGCCGCGGGGCGCATCGACGACGCCGACCTGGAGGCTCTGGAAGCCAATGCCTGTCCCGGCGCGGGCGCCTGCGGCGGCCAGTTCACCGCCAACACCATGGCCATGAGCGGCGAGATCCTGGGCATCTCGCCGATTCAACTCTCCGGCGTTCCCGCCACGTCAAAAGACAAGCACGCCGCCACCCGCGAGGCCGGCCACATTCTGATGGATGCGGTGCGCGCCAACCGGCGGCCCTCGCAGATCATCACCCGCAAGTCGCTCGAGAACACCATCGCCAGCGTGGCCGCCAGCGGCGGCTCGACCAACGCAGTGCTTCACCTGCTGGCCATCGCGCGCGAGATGAATATTCCGCTTTCCATCGATGACTTCGACATCATCAGCAAGCGCACGCCCTACATCTGCGACCTGACCCCGGCGGGCAAGTATGTGGCCTCGGATTATCAGGCCGCGGGCGGATCGCGCCTGCTGGCGAGGCGGCTCATCGACGCCGGACACGCCGAAGGCTCCACGCTCACCATCAGCGGCAAAACGCTGGCCGAGGAAGCCGCGCTGGCTGAAGAGACGCCGGGGCAGGTTGTCATTCACACATTTGACAAGCCCATCAAGCCCAACGGCGGCCTCGTCATCCTGAAGGGCAACCTGGCCCCCGAAGGCTGCGTGATGAAGATTGCCGCGGCCAACAAATACGATCATCGCGGGCCTGCGCGCGTGTTTGAATCGGAAGAAGAATGCTTCGCCGTGGTGCAGGCCGGAGGCATCAAGCCCGGCGACGTGCTCGTCATTCGCTATGAAGGCCCCAAGGGCGGCCCCGGCATGCGCGAGATGCTGCAGGTGACCGCGGCCATCTCATCCAACGCCGAGTTGAGCGCGCACGTGGCGCTGCTGACCGACGGCCGCTTCAGCGGGGCCACGCGCGGCTTCACCGCCGGCCACGTGGCTCCCGAGGCCTTCGTCGGCGGACCCATCGCCGCGGTGCGCGAGGGCGACATGATTCACTTCGACATTCCCAAGCGTACCCTCAACGTTGAGATCAGCGATGAAGAAATCGAGTCTCGCTTGAAGGGTTTTAAACCACCTGCGCTACGCTGGCCCAAAGGCGTCTTCCGGAAATATGTCGATCGTGTAACGAGCGCATCGGAGGGTGCAACAACATAAGTGCGGATTTGAACCAATGAGTCGAACCTATGGCCTTTGAACTCGAAACCTATCATCGTAATATCGCGGACAGCGAAATGATTGCTGACCTTCAGCGCGTCGCGTCGAAATTGAGGGAAAGAGCGGACCTTCAGCGTGTAGCGCCGGAGTTGAGGAGCAAATCTGTCACCGCGCGTGAGTATGACCGAATAGGAACCTTCTGTAGCTCGGCGTTGGCGCGGAGGTTCGGAAGTTGGAACGCCGCGTTGGAGAAGGCCGGGCTGCAAGAGACTCCAGCGGGAGGGCGGGAGCAGAAGGTAATTTCCAACGAGGACCTGTTCAAGAATTTGGAGAGAATATGGACAAGTCTTGGGCGCCAACCTCGGTACCAGGAACTCACTAAGGGTAGGATCTCGGCCTACAGCAAGGGGACATACACGAAGCGCTTCGGCAATTGGAGAAGAGCTCTTGAGGCATTCATTTCCTACATCAACGGCGACGAAAGCGGAGCATTTGATGACGCGACTGAAAGTCCGAAAGTCGAGACGATACCGAAGCGCAAGACTCCGAGAACTATCAAAGGCGAGAAAACATCGTTGTCGGTTGGATCGGCTGAAAGTGGGCAACAAGGCCCGAGGAACATCAACTGGCGTCTGCGATTCATAGTGATGAGACGCGACAATTTCAAGTGCAGGGCGTGCGGTAGATCGCCAGCAACGGACCCGACCGTAGTTCTTCATGTCGATCACATAGAAGCATGGTCGAAGGATGGGAAAACGGTTTTGGAAAACCTTCAAACGCTCTGTTCAGTTTGCAACATTGGAAAGAGCAATCTCGATTTCCAAGAAGCGAGGTAATCATGTCAAAGCACAGCACAGAACACCCCACCGAGGACCTCAACCCACCCACCACGCTCACCGGCGCTGAAATTGTGTGGGCCACGCTGGTGGGCGAGGGCGTCACGGATGTCTTCGGCTACCCCGGCGGGGCGATTCTCCCCGTGTATGACGCGCTGCGCAAGTTTCCCATTCGCCATGTACTGGTGCGCCACGAGCAGGGCGCCGCGCACATGGCCGACGGCTACTCGCGCGCCTCGGGCAAGGTGGGCGTGGCCATCGCCACCAGCGGCCCCGGCGCCACCAACCTGGTCACCGGCATCGCCACCGCCATGCTGGACTCCATTCCCATCGTCTGCATCACCGGGAATGTCTCCAGCAAAGTGCTGGGCACCGATGCGTTTCAGGAGGTCGACATCACCGGCATCACGCTGCCGGTGACCAAGCACAATTTTCTTGTCAACCGCACCGAGGACATTGCCGCGGCCATTCGCCACGCCTTCCAGATCGCGCAATCGAGCCGCCCCGGTCCGGTCCTCGTGGACATTACCAAGGACGCGCAGCAGGGCACGGCCATCTTCGACTTTGCCGCCGCCCAGCCGCGCCCTTGTCGCCCGCACCCGATGCTGCGCGTGGAAGAGTCCGGCCTGGCGCACGCGGCCGAGTTGATTCGCAACGCCAAGCGTCCCGTCATTCTGGCCGGCCACGGTGTCATCGAGTCGGGCGCGATGGAGCAAATCCGCACCCTGGCCGAGCGCGCACAGATTCCCGTGGCGCTGACCCTGCTGGGCCTGGGCGGATTCCCCGCCTCGCACCCGCTCAACCTGGGCATGATGGGCATGCACGGCGAAGCCTGGGTCAACCACGCCATTCAGGAAGCCGACCTGCTGATCGCCTGCGGAATGCGCTTCGACGACCGCGTCACCGGCACCACGTCCTCGTATGCCCCCAAGGCCAAGAAGATTCACATCGAAGTCGATCCCGCCGAGATCAACAAGAACATCAAGGTGGATGTGGCGCTGGTCGGCGATCTGCGCGCGGTGCTGGAAGACCTGCTGCCCCGCATCCCCGCCCGCGACGGCAAGGCCTGGCTCAAGACCATCAACGCCAGCAAGGGCGCGGTGGCCGTGCGCGACATCAAGAACCTGCCCGACTCCGGCCATCTTTACGCCGCGCACGTGGTGCACGACCTGTGGCGCATCACCGGCGGCGACGCCATCGTGGTCACCGACGTGGGCCAGCACCAGATGTGGGAGGCGCAGTATTTTCACCACGAAAAGCCGCGCTCGCTCATCACCTCCGGCGGCCTGGGCACCATGGGTTTCGCGCTGCCCGCGGCCATCGGCGCCAAGTTCGCCTGCCCCGACAAGGAAGTCTGGGTCATCGCCGGCGACGGCGGCTTCCAGATGACTTCGCCCGAGCTCTCCACCATCGCTCAGGAAAAAATCAAGATCAACATCGCCATCATCAACAACGGCTATCTGGGCATGGTCCGCCAGTGGCAGGAGTTCTTCTACGAGAGCAACTACGAGGCCACGCCGCTGGTCAGCCCCGACTTCGTCAAGCTGGCCGACGCGCACGGCATCGCTGGCCGCGCCGTGCACGCCCGCAGCGAAGTGGAGGCCGCCGTCCAGCAAGCCCGTTCCGCGCCCGGCGCCTTTCTGCTCAACTTCATGGTCGAAAAGGAAGACTCGGTCTACCCGATGATTCCCGCCGGCTCCGCATTGCACGAGATGATCCGCCGGCCGGGTGTGAAGGACCCGCTCGTAGAGTCAGCGGACGACAAGTAAGACGCACAGCCAGGAGCAAAGAGCCATCATGCTGCATACATTCGTCGCTTACGTGGAAGACCTGCCGGGCGTGCTGACGCGCGTCGCGTCTCTGTTCCGCCGCCTCAACATCAACATCAACTCGCTCACCGTGGGCCGCAGCGAGCGCGTCGGCCTATCGCGCCTCACGCTGGTCTGCGAGGCCTCCGCCGAGGCCGGCCACCGCATCCGCGCCAGCCTGTTTAAACTGGAAAACGTGGTCGATGTGGACGACATCGCCCAGGCCCCGTCCGTGACCCGCGAACTGGCGCTCATCAAAGTGGCCGCCACGCCCCGCAACCGCGCGCAGATCTTCGACCTGGTGGAAGTCTTTCGCGCGCGCATCGTCGATCTGACCTCGGAGTCGCTGATGATTGAGATGACCGGCGTCGAAAGCAAGATCGAAGGCCTCATCGAAGTGCTGCGCGAAGACGAAGGCCGCATCCTGGAAATCTGCCGCAGCGGCAAGATGACCATGCGCCGCGGCCACCACGTCAGCAGTGTCCTGAAGGCTATGGGCGCCCGCGAAAACGACAAGCCCGAGCCGGACGCCGCGGCGGAAAGTGCAGAAGAAGGCGCAGCCACCGAGACGGAATAGGCACGCGCCCGAGTATCCGATTCAGACAAGCTCTCTAACCACGCACACAAAGGAAAAATCGAGAACATCATGGCCAAGACTTACTACGATCACGACGCCGACCTCTCCCTCATCCAAGCCAAGAAGGTGGCCATCATCGGCTACGGCTCCCAGGGCCACGCCCACGCTCTCAACCTCAAGGACTCAGGCGTTCAAGTGAAGGTGGGCCTTGCGCCCAACTCCAAATCCATCGCCAAGGCGCAGAAGGCCGGGCTTGAGGTCGGCACGGTGGCCGACGTGACCAAGTGGGCCGACGTGGTGATGGTTCTGGTCCCGGATCAGACCGCCGCCAAGCTCTACGCCGAAGAGATCGGGCCCAACCTGACTGCGGGCAAGATGCTCCTGTTCGCGCACGGCTTCAACATTCATTACAAGACCATCGTGCCGGCGGCGGGCATCGACGTGGGCATGGCTGCGCCCAAGGCGCCCGGCCATCGCGTGCGCGAGGTGTTCACCGAGGGCGGCGGCGTCCCGGGGCTCATCGCCATCCACCAGGACGCGACCGGCAAGGCCCACGCGCTCAATCTCAGCTACCTCAAGGGCATCGGCTGCACCCGCGCCGGAGTGCTCGAAACCACGTTCAAGGAAGAAACCGAGACCGACCTGTTCGGCGAGCAGGCGGTGCTCTGCGGCGGCGTGAGCGCGCTGATCAAGGCGGGCTATGAGACGCTGGTCGAGGCCGGCTATCAGCCCGAGAGCGCGTACTTCGAAGTGCTGCACGAGCTCAAGCTGATTGTGGATTTGATTTATCGCGGCGGCCTGGCCTACATGCGCTACTCCATCAGCGACACCGCCGAGTGGGGCGATTACGTGAGCGGCCCGCGCGTCATCAACGAGCAGAGCCGCAAGGCCATGAAGGAGATCCTCACCGAAATCCAGAACGGCGCATTTGCCAAGCGCTTCCTCGCCGACCAGAACTCGGGCCGCAAGGAATTTCTGGCCTTCCGCGAAGCCGAAGCCAAGCACCCCGTGGAAGTGGTGGGCAAAAAGCTCCGCGCCGCCATGCCGTTTCTTGATCCGGTGACCGTGGAAGAAGTGGCCAAGAACCGGTAGTGCTCGACTCAACAAACAAAGACGCCGCACAGCTTTGGGGCTGTACGGCGTTTTTGTTTGCGAACAAAATCTATCCAGTGCTCCGTGCTCGCAGGGCGCCGGGTGCCCCAGGTCCCTCGCTTTTGGGGACCTGGGAAAGCACGCCCTCATGTCCCGCCCCGCAACCTCTCCCAAGTTTGCAGAGAATTATGAGGAGACATGGCAGGATGGAAGTGGCCGGTTTCTTCAGGCAGCTCCGCGCCGCAACCCCGGCGCAGATCTGCTCCGACTCCCAGACAGCAAGGGGTACCCCCCTACCCCCCTTATTTATTTTTGTTTTCCACAGAAAAATTGCAGATTATTCCGCCGTTTCCGCTGCGCAAAACGGCATGTCTCCGGCCGCTCACCGCAAAACCGGAGACATCGCGCCCTTCCGCTCATCCGCAAGCCGTTCTGCAGCAATCACTTCCGGTCCAGCCGGAAGGCGGCGGCCTTGAAATCTCCGCGGAAATTCATGTCCATGTCGAGGCCGTAGTTCATCCACCAGGCGCCGCTGGCCGCGGCCGGCGTTCCCTCCATCGCCTTGCCCTCGATGGACGTCAGCGCGTACTGGGCCGCAGGGTCCAGGCCCTTCAGCTTGAGGCGCGGAAACAGCCGCCCCTCCTGCGTGGAGTGGATGAACAGGAACACCACCGACTGACTCTTGTCGCGGTTGACGGTCTGCGTGGCCGAAAACTCGCTGCCGTTCCGCGGCGAGATCAGCCGGTACAGGTCGCCCTGCACGATGGTGGGCTGCACCTGGTGGTAGGCGGCGATGAGGCGCTTGGCCGTCGCCATCTCCTCCTCGTTCCACTTGGCGATATTGGCCCCGATGCCCAGCGAGCCCTGCATCGAGCTCAGCATGCGGTAAGTCAGCGAGGTCGAGCGCAGGTTGAGCCAGTGCGGCGAGTCGGTCACCCAGGCCATCATCACCTGCGGCGTGTAGGCATACGAAAATCCGTCCTGCTGCGTCAGGCGGTCGAAGGGGTCCGTGTTGTCGGACGGCCAGACCTCGTCGGCGTACTTCAAAATGCCTAGGTCCACGCGCCCGCCGCCGCCCGAGCAGGACTCGATCTCCACCTTGGGGTGGCGGCGCTCCAGCTCGGCCAGAATGGCGTAGAGGTTGCGCGTGAACTCGACGTAGACCTTCTCTTGCTCCGCGGGCGGCAACTGGTCCCAGCCCGGCTCGCTCCAGTTGCGGTTGTAGTCCCACTTCAAGAACGCAATATCGTTCTCCGTGAGCAGCTTGTCGAGAAAGCCGAGCACGTAGGCGCGCACATCGGGCCGGGCCAGGTTCAGCACCAGCTGATTGCGCTGCTCCGAGCGCGGACGGCCGGGAAAGTTCAGCACCCAGTCGGGATGCTTGCGATAAAGATCGGAGTCGGGGTTGGCCATCTCCGGCTCCACCCACAGGCCGAAGTCCATGCCCAGCGCGTGCACCTTGTCGATGAGCGGCTTGAGGCCGTGCGGAAACTTCTGCGGGTTGACATACCAGTCGCCGAGGCCGGCGTGATCGTCCTTGCGCTGGCCAAACCAGCCGTCGTCCATCACGAAGCGATCCACGCCCAGGGCGGCGGCCTTCTCGGCCAGCGCCATCTGCCCCGCTTCGTTTACGTCGAACCCGGTCGCCTCCCAGGAGTTATAGATCACCGGCCTCGGCTTCGGCGCCGCGTTTTCGCCGGTCCCGATCCTGCGCGGCAAAATGTGCGCCAGCTCAAAATGATCGAGCAGCCCCGAAGCCCCGCCCAGCCCGTGCGCCGAATATCCGCCATAGAAGACGGGCGTCTCCAGCTGCTCGCCGGGATGGAGGACGTAGCCGAAGTCAAAGGGATTGAAGCCGCCGGTGATGCGCACCGCGTCGAGCTGGTCCCGCTCGACGGTGATGCGCCAGGAGCCGCTCCAGCCGAGCGCGCCGAACCACACCTTGCCGTGATCCTCGTCAGGGGCGCCCGCCTGGATGGCAAACCAGGGGTTGGCCTGGTGGCCGGTGGAGCCGCGGCGGCTCTCAATCACACGCGCGCCCGGGTGCAGCGGCTCCGAGGTCAGCGTCCACTCGCCCGCCCAGCGGCCGGTCAGGTAGTTGAGCGTGTAGTGGGCGGGGGGCAGCGCCCACGCGGCGGCCGCGGCCTGCTCGATGGTGACCGGCTGCGGCTCGCGGTTCTCGATGGTGGCCGAGCGGGCCAGAATTCCGCTCTCCGGGTCGATGGCGTAATGCAGCGTCACGTAGATTTTGCGCTCGATGTCCTTGAGGACCACGTCGAAGCCGTCCGCCGTTGCGGTGTGGCTTTCGTAGTGCAGCACCAGGTCGCGGTTGCCGTCGGCAAATGTGACCTTCAGCGCCGGCTCCACAAACAGCCCTGCGCCCCAGCCTGCGTACTCCTGCGGCGTGTTGGTGTAGGACGAGTCGAAGGAGGCCCAGGCCGGCATCGGCACGGCCGGCGAAAAGGCGTCGGTCGACCCCAACCGTCCACCCCAGTAGAGCTGCTGCAACTCGCCGCGCGGATTCACGCCGAAGACATAGGAAACGTTGCCGCCGTCGAGCCGGAAGACCTTGGCGGCAGGGTCGAAGGCGGCAGGCTGGGCCAGCGCGAAGACAGAGGCGGTCAGCAAAGCGGCGACGCATGAAAAGGTTTTCAACATCAGCGGTTCCCCTTCCCTCGTTCTCAAACCGCCCCATCATACCATTCAGACTTTGCTCTTCCTGAGCCTCGCGCCGAACCGGCCTCGACGGCAGAACGGCGCGTCAGAACGACACATCCACCGGCTCGGTCACCCGCAGCACGGACTGGTCGCCCGTCTGCTGCTTCCAGGCGGCGCGGATGGCCTCGATCTTGTCGCGGTTTTCCTGCGTATCGGGATAGTCGATGAGGAGCATCTTTGACCGCAACCGCTCAGGGGCGGGCTCGGTCTTGCCCTGCCACTGGCCGTACACGTCCACCACGCTGAGCCCGGCGGGAAACCGCGGCGTCACCTGCTTGTCAAGAAACTCGCGCCACTGCGCCTCGCTGATGCCCTGCTCGGGATGGTCGGCCGGGCCCAGGCCAAAGTAGAGCCGGGTGTCGACCCAGCCCTGCGTCTGCCCAGGATGCGCGGCGTCGCCTGCGAGGGTCGGCGCGACGGCGGGCGCGATCGAAACAGGCTGGTGCCGGCAGCCCGCAAGCGCAATCGCGAGCACAGATAGAGCCAGGACAAGGCGGACGCGCATTCGTTCTCCACGCAGAGGATGGGGCAGCGCTACGGTTCCACTTCCACGCCGCGCCAGAAGGCCACGCAGCCCTTGATCTTGCGCGCCACCGGCTTGGGATCCGGGTAGTACCAGGCTGCGTCGGGGTTGTCCTGCCCGTCGATGAGCAGGTTCAGGTAGCGCGCCTGCCCCTTGATGGGGCAGGTGGAGGTGGTGCTGCTGGGGCGAAAATACTCCCACTTGAGGCTGGCCTCGGGGAAATAGACTGCCCCCTCCACCGTCTCCGTCACATCGCTTTCGGCAATCACCTTGCCGTTCCAGATTGCTTTTGCCATGGGCTGTCCCGGTCGAATCCGTATTTCACCCCTGTCGCCGGCCGCACAGCGTGGCCGGCGAAAAGGGAACGGATACGACACTACCAGAGATCGCCCGGCATGGCGAGTCCGGTTCCGGGCTCGCCGCTCGAATGAATCTACTTGGCTGCGGCGATCGAGTCGATATGCACGCTCTTGGCGGCCGCATCCACGGACGCCGTGACGGTCACGTGGTCGCCATAGAAGCCCTTCACCGCTTCGGGATTATCGATGGACCAGACGGCCTTCTTGCTGGCATCCACAAACACCGGCTTCATGCCGCCTTCGATGCACTTCTTCACGCAGGCCGCGCCCGATCCGGCGTGCTTGGCTCCGCACATCGAGTCGGAAATCCAGCCGTCGATCTTGGTGGAGTCGGCGGCGCTTGCCGCAATCGCGGCAGACGAAATCACTAAAACCAGCACAGCAACGATGCGTTTCAATGGAACCTCCGGGGATTTGAGACTGTGTACCGGCCTCCATCATGCTCCCCCGGCCGGCCTTTGCACAAGCAGGGACGGCTCACGGTTTGGCCGGATGAAAATTTTAGGCAGGTATTTCTTGATCCGGCTGCAAACTCCGGCGCCGGGCCTCAATGGTCTTCA
Source organism: uncultured Acidobacteriaceae bacterium (assembly GCA_963716385.1). Lineage (GTDB taxonomy): Bacteria > Acidobacteriota > Terriglobia > Terriglobales > Acidobacteriaceae > Telmatobacter. The sequence continues at coordinate 1,690,685 of OY970305.1, read as the reverse complement.
GCACCGTTTCATAGCGCGCCGACGCCGCCGTGAACCGGTTCACGAGCTCGGAGGTCTTCATCAGGAAAGTGGGATACTTCTCCCGGATTTCCTCCAGGATATGCGCGAACTTGGCCATGAGGAAAAACCCCTCGCCGTTGCAGTCCACAAACAGCTCCGCCGAAACGGCGCCGTGCAGCACCATGGCCGCCGCCATCTCCCAGTAGGTGATCACCTGCCGGAACCACGCATTGTGGGGTTCGGCGGGGTTTGCGGCCACGGCAAAGAACTCCGCGGCGGTGGCTGGCCAGAACTCGCCCGTCATCCATGCGCGGGCCTTGCGCATCTCGGTTTCGGTGCGCAATTGATAAAGCTTGAGGACAATCTCAGCATCGGCAGGGGTGGCGAGCATACGTTCCATCAGGAGTTCTCCGCTGCCTCATACTAACGGATTCAGCGGGAACGCGCGCTCCGCTCCGAGCGAGGCAACCCAATCGCCCGCACTGCGACGGACGAAAAGGGCTCTTTCGAGGACAACCCCTCCCGCTTCTCAGGCCGGCTGCAACTCCTTCTTCCCGCCCTTCTTCTCCACTACCGGCCCATGCGTTTCCGCGGTGGGCGGAGGCGGCGCGTCGCCAATCCGCTTGGAGTAGCTGCAGACAACCGCGCCCTCGGCCGGCTCGACTGCCTTCTTGGCGCGCTTCTTCGGCGCGCTCTCTTCCTCGGCCGCCTTCTTCTTGTTGGGGCATTCGAGGAAGATGCCGGAGCGCAGCGTCTTTTCAACCAAATAGGGGCTTCCGCACTCGGGGCAGGGCTGGGCCACCGGCTTGTAATTCGACGTGAAGTCGCACTTGGGATAATTCGTGCAGCCCCAGAAGAGGTTGCCCCGCCGCGCCTTGCGCTCGGCCAGGTCGCCCTGCCCGCACTTGGGGCACTTCATCCCCTCGATCAGATTCTGCTTCACGTACTTGCACTTGGGGTAGCCGGAGCAGGAAACAAACTCCCCGTAAGTGCCCTGGCGCAGCACCAGCGGCTTGCCGCACAGCGGGCAGTCCTCGCCCGTGGGCTTGGGCGCGGCCTGCTTCTGCTGCTGCTTCTGGCTCAGCTTGCGGAAGGTCTTGCAGGGCGGGTCCTCGTTGTACCCCGGGCAGGACATGAACATGCCGAACGGCCCACGCCGGAGCACCATCACCCGCCCGCAGTTCTCGCAGTACTCTTCCTGCTCGCCCGCCTCCTGCGCCTCGGGAGTATTCAGGTCCGGCTTGCCCGCGGTGTTTTCCTTGGTAAAAGTGCAGCTCGACTTATCCTTCTTGTTATAAGCCGAACAGGCAAAGAAGCTGCCGAACTTACCCCACTTCAGCAGCATGGGCGCGCCGCATAGATCGCACTTTTCTTCGGTCCGCTTTTCCATCCGCTTGATGTCTTCCATCTTCTCGCCGGCGTCCTTCAGCTCTTCCTCGAAATAGCCGTAGAAGCCGGTCATCAGGTCGGTCCACTTCTCCTTGCCTTCTTCGATGTCGTCCAGCTCCTCTTCCAGCCTGGCCGTGTAGGCGACGTCGAAGATATACGGAAAATTCTTCACCAGAAGGTCGCAGACCACCATCCCGATCTCGGTGGGATAGAAGCGCCCGCTGATCTTGGTCACATACTCGCGGTCCTGGATGGTGTTGATGATCGACGCATAGGTGGAAGGCCGGCCGATGCCGCGCTCCTCCAGCACCTTCACCAGCGAGGCTTCGTTGAAGCGCGGCGGCGGCTCGGTAAACTTCTGGACGGCAAGGACCGCCGACGGCCTCACTTCGAGCGGAATCTCCGGCTCCACATATTCAGGGATTGGCTCGATCTCGCCTCGTGAACCTGCCCTCTCGTTTCTTGCTTCGATCTTTGCTACATCCAGGTTGTACTTCTTCCGCGCCTGCTCCAACTTCACATTCCTTGCCTCCACAGCCAGTTTCTTCAACTGGTCCGCAATGGCCAAGGTCAGCCGTGCGCCTTTAGGAATTTCGGGCAGCCGGTCCTCCTCTTCATCGTCGGCTCCGTAGACTTTCAAGAAGCCGTCGAACCTAAGAACCGATCCTGTGGTGCGGAAGCTATAAGTTCTGTCGCTGACCGCGTCAATTTCAATAATAGTTACGTCATAAATCGCAGGAGTCATCTGCGACGCCACAAACCGCTGCCAGATCAGGCGGTAAAGCTTCAGCTGCTCTTGCGAAAGGTAGCGCGCGATCGACTCCGGAGTCCGCGATGCATCGGTGGGGCGGATGGCTTCGTGCGCATCCTGCGCGGCCTTCTTGCCTTTGTACTCATTGGGCGTGGCGGGCAGATACTTCGCTCCCAGTTGCCTGGCGATCCACTCCCTGGCGCTGATCTTCGCCTCCGGCGCCACGCGCGGCGAATCCGTTCTCATGTACGTGATGAGGCCAGTCAAGCCCTCTTTCCCCAGATCAATGCCCTCATAGAGCCGCTGCGCCACACCCATGGTTCGGCGAACGTTGAAGCTCAACCGCGCGGCAGCCTGCTGTTGCAGAGTACTCGTCGTGAAAGGCGCTGGTGGATTCTTCTTTCGCTCTTTCTTTTCAAAAGACCGAACCGTCCAGATCGCCTCTGTCGCACCTTTGACGATCTTCAGAGCCGTTTCTTCGTCCGGCAAAGCATTGGCGATAAATTGCTCCTTGCCGTCTATATCCTTGCCGTTAGCTACACGCGCCGGTTCGCCATCAATGCCGACAAAGCGGGCAGTCAGCATCGTTGGCTCCGCATCAGAGCTTCCCGTTGTCTTGAACTGCAAAATCGCGTCGACAGGCCAGTACTCGACCGGCTGGAAGGCGCCAATCTCCCGCTCCCGCTCGACGATCAGCCGCACGGCGACGGTTTGCACGCGGCCCGCCGAGAGCCCGCGCCGCACCTTGTCCCACAGCAGCGGCGAAATCTGGTAGCCCACCAGGCGGTCCAGCACGCGCCGGGTCTGCTGCGCGTCCACCAGGTTCTGATCGACCTCGCGGGCATGCGCAAACGCATCCTGCACGGCCTTCTTCGTGATCTCGTTGAAGGTCACGCGGCGAATTTTTTTCCTCTCTTTCGCGCTGGTCCCCAGCTGCAGCGCCAGATGGTAGGCAATCGCCTCGCCCTCGCGATCCGGGTCAGGCGCAAGATAAATCTCATCCGCCTTGGCCGCCGCCTTCTTCAACTGCGCGACCACCTTCTCCTTGCCCGGAGACACCATCAGCGTCGGCTCGAAGGTGCGATTCTCCAGCTCCACGCCAATCTCGTTCTTGGGCAGATCCATGATGTGCCCCACCGACGCCAGAACCTCGAAATTCGCGCCCAGATATTTCCCGATCGTCTTCGCCTTGGCGGGGGACTCGACGATCACCAGTGATTTGCTCATTGCCATCCTTAATATCAATCCCACTCTACCTTGTCTGGCCTGTTGGACTCAGACTCAGGTCATTCGGTTGTGTGGCGCATGCCGATCAAATCGGCAATGCGCGCAGGGCGGTCTTCCCCTCCACGGAAAAAACTGGCCACGAAAGTTGGAAGCTAACACGGGAGACGCCCATATTGCCAATCGCGAACAGAATTTTGCGACGCAACATCCCCACAACAGTACGCGCAAGGGCCTTTTATCGGGCGAAGATTCGCAAAAAAGCGCGCGCGTGGGGTTGGACGTGAAAACTGCGGCGCTCACATGGTCCGTACGTAATTCTTTCCCGGCATGCCCCGCACCCGGCCTGTGATCTCCAGCTCAAACAGCGCCGTAAACACTTCGGAGGAGGTCAGTTGCGTCTCCAGCAGTTCGAGGATTTCGTCGATCTGCAGCGACTCGTCCGACCGCAGAACCTCCAGCACCATGGCCTCCTCGGGCCGCAGAACCGGTTCAGGTAATAAGGATGCGGCCGCCTCGGTTTTGGATTCATCGCCGGCCTCGGCTTCCAGTTCCAGCCGCACCTGCGAGGGCAGATCCTCCCACACGTCTTCCCATGTGGCCACCAGCTTGGCGCCCTGCTTGATCAGCGTGTTGGGGGTCCAGGAGTTCTTGTTGGTCACATTGCCGGGCACCGCGTACAGGTCGCGGCTCTGGTCCGCCGCGCAGCGCGCGGTCACGCGGGTGCCGGAGTTCTCCGCCGCCTCCACCACCAGCACCGCCACGCTCAGCCCGCTCAGAATGCGGTTGCGGCGGGGAAAATTCTGGGGCGCGGGAAAGGTCCCCATCGGCACCTCGCTCACGATGGCGCCGCCGGTGGCCAGAATCTCCTCGGCCAGCTTCTTGTTTTCCTTGGGATAGATGACGTCGATGCCGGTGCCCCACACCGCCACGGTGGGCATGCGCGCGGCCAGCGCGCCTTTGTGCGCGCAGGTGTCGATGCCCCGCGCCATGCCGCTGACGATCAGCAGGCGGCGCACCGCCAGGTCCCGCGCCAGCATCTCGGCCACGCCCGACCCGTACGGCGAGGGATGCCGCGTGCCGACAATGGCGATCGCGGGCCGCGCCAGCAGCCCCGTCGCCCCACGAACCCACAGCACCGGCGGCGGATCGTAGATCTCCTTCAGCCGCTCGGGATACTCCGGGCAGCCGAAGGTGAGCAGCGTGGCCCCCTGCGCCACCACCCGCGCCCACTCCTCTTCGGCCGCTTGGCGGGCCTTGCCGTCAAAGATGAATTGCGCCGTCTCGGCGGGAAACCGGAGCCCCTCCAACTCGGTCAGTGACAACGCAAAGATTTGGCTGGGCGCGTCCAGGCCCTTCACGGCATCCAGAATGCGCCTGGGACCCAATCCCGGCGCCAGCACCATGGCCAGCCATGCCAGCCGCTCCTCATCCAGTTGAGCGGTCGCCGGACTGTCCATTTCCTGTGGCAAAATCGTCATTGCAAAGGCTCACACGCGCCAAAACAGGCGCTGGTTTTGCTTGAAAGTAACCTGAACGCTCGTTCTTTGGTAATTGCGCTCACAGTAACCGGCCTTGCACCGGAAGTCAAGCAACCCTGTTGGCGCAGCGGATGCTGCCCCGCATCCTCGGCCCTCACATCCTCGGCCCTGAGTTGATAGTCTAAGGATGCGTGAGTTCGATTGCCCATCCCCGTCTTCGCATCGCCGCCATTCGTTTCCTCAATCCCGCTCCGTTGATGTGGGACTTTGAGCATCCGCCACGCGCGGCTGCGCTGGCCGCCCGCTACCAGATCGACTGGATGCTGCCGTCGGAGTGCGCCGACCGGCTGGCCTCGGGCGAGGCCGACATCGGCCTGGTTCCCATCGCTGCGCTGGCCACCACGCCCGGCCTGCGCATTCTGCCCGGCTGCGTCATCGCTTCCAAGGGGAGCGTGCGCTCGCTGCTGCTGGTGCGCCGCGCCAGTCAGCCGCTCACCGCACTGCGCAGCGTGGCCGCCGACACCGCCAGCCGCACCACGGTCGCTTATGCGCGCATTCTTTTTCACCAGTGGGGCCATCCCGATGTGCCGTTCCTGCCCATGACCGCCGAACTCGACGCCATGCTGGACCGCGCCGACGCCGCCATTCTGATCGGCGACCCCGCCCTGCTTGCGCTGGAAGAGCGCGCCAACCGCTTCGAGCGCACCGGCGAAGAACTCGTCTACCACGACCTGGCCGAGGAGTGGCGCGCGCTCACCGGCCTGCCCTTCGTCTCCGCTGTCTGGGGTGCCGCGCAGGGCGCGGTTCTGGACGAAGGCGTGGCCGAGGACTTCATCCTCTCCCGTGACCACGGCCTGCTGAATATGGACGCGCTGGTGGCCGAGTGGGCGGCAAAGCTCCCCGTCTCCGAGGAGACGATTCACACCTATCTGACCACCAACATCCACTACGTCCTCGACGAGGAGTGCATCGCAGGCATGCGCGGATTTTTCCGCATGGCCGCCGATTGCGGCGTGCTGCCGGAGTATGACTTCTCGATCAGCTCAGGCAGCGTCTGAGCTGAAGCGTATCCCATGAGTGTTGCGATATCCGCCCAGCTCGCCATTGCCGCCAAATCGCAAAACGGGCCGATCCGCAACCCGGACCGGCCCGTTCCTTTGCACGCTTTTCGATTCTTCTAAATCTCCCACCTGAGCAGCGCCGCGCCCGCCGTGAACCCCGCGCCCACCGCGGAGATCAGCACCAGGTCGCCCCGCTTCAGCTTGCCCTGCTCGATGGCCGTCTCCATGGCCAGCGGAATCGTCCCCGCCGAGGTGTTGCCGTACTTTTCAATATTGATGATGACCTGCTCCGGAGACAACCCCAGCCGTTCGGCCGTGGAGGTGATGATGCGCTTGTTGGCCTGGTGAGGAATGAAACAGCCCAGGTCCGCGCCGGTCACGCCGTTGCGCTCCAGCACCCGCGCCGTGACCTCGGCCATCTTGCGCACGGCAAATTTGTACACCGCCTGCCCGTCCTGGAAGATGTAGTGCATCTTCTTGTCAACGGTCTCGTGGGTCGAGGGGTTCAGGCTGCCGCCGCCCTTCAGATTCAGCGCCACGCCGCCCGATCCGTCGATCTCGTGAATGTAGTCGATGAAGCCGATCTCGCCCTCGGCGGCCGGCTCGATCAGCACCGCGCCACCGCCGTCGCCGAACAAAACACACGTTGTCCGGTCGGTGTAGTCGGTCATGCGCGTGTTGGCGTCGGCGCCGCAGACCAGAACTTTTTTATGCGCGCCGCTCTCCACCAGCTTCACGCCCGCCTGCAGCGCGAAGACAAACCCCGAGCAGCCGGCGGAAACGTCAAAGCCCCACGCTCCCTTGGCGCCGATCTTGTCCTGCACCAGGCAGGCCGTCGAAGGAAACATCATGTCCGGCGTGACCGTGCCCACGATGATGACCTCGACCTCGCTGGGCTCGATGCCGCGCGCGGCGAGGCACTTTTTGGCCGCCTCGACGCACATATCGCTCACGCCCAGCCCCTTGGCCAGCACGTGGCGCTCGCGAATCCCGGTGCGCTCCATGATCCACTGGTCGTTGGTGTCGACCATCTTTTCAAGGTCTTTGTTGGTCAGAACATCGGGGGGAACGTAGGTGCCGAGGGCCGTGATTTTGGCGCGGCAGCCCACGATGGGGCGAACGCTGAGGGCCAATGCATTTCTCCTTGCGGCGAATCGTAAACAGCGCGACGGGCTTGTCGGGAAAAAGTGCCCGCGGCACAAAAAGCGCCGGGTGACCTACTGCGCCCGTACTAGCCCGTTACCGTTGCTTCCTTCCGGACCTGGCGGGGTTGGCGGGATTACGTCGCGTAGGACCCGGCACTGATTGATTTTATCACCTGAAGCTGGATCACGCTGTGAAGCTCGCTGACAGGGATTGCGCCTTCTTTCTGCATCTAAAATCGCTTCCCGGTACAATAAGAAAGTGAGCAAACCATCCGCACCCACGGCCCCTTCCGTGGGCTTTATTTCGTTAGGCTGCCCTAAAAACCTCGTCGATTCCGAGGTGATGATGGGGCTGCTGGACCGCGCCGGCGCGCGGCTGACGGCGCGGCCCGAAGAGGCCGAGATCCTGGTCGTGAACACGTGCAGCTTCATCGACACGGCCAAGCAGGAATCGATCGACACGATCCTCGAAATGGCCCGCTTCAAGACCTCCGGCCGGGCGCGCAAACTGATCGTGGCCGGCTGCCTGGTGGAGCGCTACCGCGACGAGATTCAGAAGAGCATTCCGGAAGTGGACGCCGTGGTCGGCACCGGCGAGTTGGAAGCCATTCTTGATGCGGCGGGCCTGGTGATGCCCGCTGCGGCCGCCGCGTCGCCCTTCAATATTCTGAGCGGGAACGGGCAGGCGGACACCCGCTCCGGCCAGGAAGCGCAGGCGGGCACGCACAAGGCCGGCCCTGCGCATGGGAACGAGGACGGCCCGATGGGCTTCCGCGCGGAGGGCGACCATCGCGAGCAGCAGGGCCGCTTCCGCCGCGACGAGTGGCAGGGCGCGGCGCACATGCTGCCGACGTATCTTTACGACGAATCGACGCCGCGCTTTTTGACCACGCCGAAGTCTTCGGCCTACATCAAAATCGCGGAAGGCTGCGACCACCCCTGCACCTTCTGCGTGATTCCGAATCTGCGCGGAAAGTTCCGCTCGCGGCGGTTCGAGTCGGTGGTGGCCGAGGCGCGGCAACTGGTGGCGCGCGGCGTCGAGGAGATCACGCTGATCGGCCAGGACACGACCTGCTACGGCGAGGATCTGGGCCTGAAGGATGGGCTGGCGACGCTGCTGGATGCGCTGGCCGGGATTGAAGGGCTGCGCTGGCTGCGGTTTCTCTATGCGTATCCGAACCGCATCACCGGCAAGCTGCTGGACACCATCGCCCGGCACGACAACATCTGCAAGTATCTGGACGTGCCGCTGCAGCACGCGTCTCCTGCGGTGTTGAAGACGATGAAGCGCGGCGCGGGGGCGGAGATTTTTCTGAAAACTTTGGACAAGGTGCGCGCGGCGGTGCCCGGCATCGCGCTGCGCACGTCGTTCATCGTCGGCTTTCCGGGCGAGTCAGTTCGTGATGTGGAGCTTTTGGAGCAGTTCATCCGCGACGCAAAATTCGACTGGCTGGGCGTGTTCAGCTACTCGGACGAAGAGGGCTCGGGCGCGTTCTCGCTGGACGCCAAGGTGCCGAGGCGCACGATCGAAGCCCGCAAGCGGCGGCTGATGAAGCTGCAGCAGGGCATCAGCAAGCGCGCCAAGCAGCAGTGGGTGGGCCGCACGCTGACGCTGCTGGCCGAGGGCGAGAGCGAAGAGACGCCGCTGCTGTGGGAGGGCCGCACCGAGTTTCACGCGCCGGAGATCGACGGCAAGGTGTACATCAACGACTTCGGCGCGCCCGAGACGGGGATTGCTACGCTGGAGCCGGGCCGCTTTTATCGCGCCGAGATCACCGAAGCCCACGAGTACGACGTGGTGGCGCGCGTGGTCTCCGGCCCGCTGTAGCGACGGCCCGTTGTAGAGTGGAAGAGTCCGATGCCTGCAAAGAAAAAATCCGTAAAGACCCTCCGCTGTCCGACCTGCGGGATGCTGGTTCGGCCCAAGGACGAGGACTTCCCTTTTTGCAGCGACCGCTGCCGGAAGATCGACCTGGGCAAGTGGGCCATGGGCGTCTACAAGATCAGCTCGCCGGTGCTGGACCCCGAAGTTCTGGAAGACCTGGGCGGGCTGGGCGGCAGCCGCGGCGGAGACCGGGACGATGAATAGCCCGGCGTCAACACCCGCGCCGGCACCCGCCCGCAAGACCCTGTGGGCCTGGACCTTGGCGACGTTTTTCGGCGCGGGGCTGGGCAAGCCGGGGCCCGGCACGTGGGGCTCGGTGGCTGCCGTGCTGCTGTGGGCCGGCTGCGCGTGGATCGCTCATCCGGCGCCGCACACGCTGTTGTTGTGGCTGCTCGGGGGCATAGTATTGACGCTCGTCCTTGGCATTCCCGCCGCCACTATCGCCGCGCGCGAGAGCGGACGTCACGATCCGCAGTTCGTGGTCATCGACGAGGTCACCGGCCAGTGGATTGCGCTGCTGGGCAGCCCCGCCGACTGGCGTCACGCGCTGATCGCGCTGCTCCTGTTTCGCCTCTTCGACATCACCAAGCCTTTCCCCGCGCGCCAACTGGAACGGCTCCCCGAAGGCTGGGGCATCGTCTTCGATGATGTGGCCGCGGGGTTGTATGCTTTGGGTGTAGCCACCTTGTTGCGTTTCTGGATCTGATATGCCGCGAAGCCGCACCCAATCCGCGCCGGAAGACATCTTTCCCGATCCCCGCATCGACGACATCATTCCCGCCGCCGCGATGCCCCTGGCCGAAGTGGAGCTGATCGGCGCGCATCTGGGGCCGCATGCCTCGGGGCAGCCGGGCGTAGTGGTCGGCACGCACCCGGCGCACGTGCTGATGAGCCGCCCCGGACGCCTGGCGTTCCTGGTGCCGGAGCGGGCGACGACCGGGCTGATTGAAGTGCGTTCCCCGGACGGAGTGAGCAACGCCGCGCCGCTGCGCGTGGCCCGCGAACTTTCCAGCGGCCTGCACCCGGTGACCAGTCCCGCGGTCAGCCGCTCAGGGATGATCTATGCCACCATCTCCGGCCAGCGCGGCAAGCAGACTCCGGTGTCGGTGGTCCGCGTCAGCCCCGACGGCCGCGGCACACCGTTCGTCACCGGGATCCTGAACGCCACCGGTCTCGCCTTCAGTCCCGAGGGCGACCTCTTTGTGACGTCGCGTGCCGAGGGCAACGTCTACCGCGTGGATGGCGCGGGCGAGCCGACGCTCTACGCCGAGGGCATGGGCGTGGCCACCGGCGCCGCCTTCGACGCCAGCGGCAACCTCTTCGTCGGCGACCGCAGCGGCACCATTTTCAAGATTGATCCGCAGAGAAAAATCTTTGTCTACGCCACCCTGGAGCCCAGCGTCTCGGCCTATCACCTGGCTGTCGATACCTCTGGCACGCTGTTCGTCACCGGCCCCACTCTCTGCTCCAACGACGCGATATGGGCCATCGACACGCACGGTGCGGCGCGCGCCTGGTACCGCGGCCTGGGCCGCCCCCAGGGGCTGGCGCTTTCAAAGGACGGCGACGTGTATGTGGCCGCCTGCCTGCATGGCCGCCGGGGATTGGTGCGCGTGACGCCGGACGGTGAGGCCACCGTGGTCCTGAGCGGAAGCAACATCGTCGGCGTGGCCTTTTCGCCACTCGGCACCACCGTCCTGGCCTCCAATGACGCGGTTTATGATGTGGACCTGGGAGTGGAAGGGCTGACGCTGTTTTAGCTTCCGGCGGCCGGCGGATCGACGGGGCCGGGCCGGCAGGCTGGAACTTCAGCCTCATCCGTTCCAGGGCATGATCGGCGCGCAGTATTGCCCGGGAGGCGATGCGTCTCGTAGATGAATTCCTGGCGCCGCATGAGCCGCGAGTATCCCCCGACGTTAGTGTCCCCCGACTTGGAGCCGCGAACAGAAAAATGAAATCAGAAATCATCGCTGTTGGCTCCGAGATGCTCACCCCTTTCCGCCAGGACACGAACTCGCTCTACCTGACGGAAAAGCTCAACGAGATCGGGGTTGCGGTCACCTTCAAGACCATCGTTGGCGACCGCCGCAAGGACCTGGTCAGCGTAATTCGCAACGCGCTCGGACGCACGGACATCGTCATCCTGGTGGGCGGCCTGGGCCCCACGGAAGACGACCTGACCCGCGAGGCCGCCGCCGAAGCTCTCTCGCTCGCGCTGCGCCGCGACGCCGCGCAGGTGGCCGCGCTGCATGTGCGCGCCGCCACGTGGCGCATGCCGATGGCGGAAAACAACCTGAAGCAGGCCGACGTGATCGACACGGCCACGGTGCTGCCCAACCCCAATGGCAGCGCGCCCGGCCAGTGGCTCGACACTACCTTCAACGGCTATCGCAAGCTGGTGATGCTGGTGCCCGGCCCGCCCAACGAATGCCGCCCGCTGTTCGACGCCGAGTGCCTGCCGCGCCTGCGCGACGTGGTGCCAGCGCGCCACATCGCCAAGCGCACCCTGCGCGCCGCCATGATCCCCGAGTCGCAGGCCGACAAGCTGCTGGCCCCCATCTATACTGCGTACACCGATGTGGATACCACCATCCTGGCGCATGCCGGCGACATTCAGCTCACGCTGCTGTGCGCCAAGGCGAGCCAGGAAGCCGCCGAGCAGCGCGTGGAGGAGCTGGCCGGCCGCCTGGAAGAGGCCCTCGATGACTGGCTCTACTCCTCGGGCGGCGCGTCGAGTGATTCGCTGGCCCAGATCGTCCTCTACTATCTCGGCCTGCGCCAGGCCACGCTGGCGGTGGCGGAAAGCTGCACCGGCGGCATGATCGCCCAGCGCATCACCGCCGTTCCCGGCGCATCGCGCTCGTTTCTGGGCGGCGCCGTCGTCTACTCCGACCCGCTGAAGACCAGTTTCGCCAACGTCCCCCCGGAGCTGATCGCGCAGCACGGCGCGGTCTCGGCCGAGGTGGCCACGGCGATGGCCGAAGGGATTCGCAAGCGCACGGGCGCCACCCTTGGCCTCGCCGTCACCGGCATCGCCGGCCCCAGCGGAGGCACGGAAGGCAAGCCCGTCGGCCTGGTCTACTTCGCCGTCTCCGACGCCCAGAAAACCGACAGCTTCGACCGCACCTTCCGCGGCGACCGCGAGCGCGTCCGCCAGTGGGCCACTCAGCAGGCGCTGGACCTCATCCGCCGCAAGCTGATGTAGGCGCAGGTCCTTCGATTACTTCCCCGCCTTCGCAGAAGCAAGCTTTCCTTCTTGCCTGCCCCTCACCGCCTGACAGAAACACACACGCTTGATTCGAGCCGGCGGAGTCCGCCGCGAACATCTACTTCCCGGATGTTGCGGGTTTGTAGCCTGAGCCCGCTGCCTTCTTCATTGCCGCCAATCCGTCCTCGACGCTGAGCAGCGGAGTAGTCTTCACGCTCTTGCAGGCGCCGCCTGCGGCGATGGCCAGCGCAAAGGCCGCGGCGCTCACGTTGTCTGGCATCTCGAAAATCCCCACAACGTCATAGTCCCCAAACGACAGCCAGAAACCGACGACTTTGCCGCCGAGCTTTTCGATCGGCTTGCGCACCGCCTCGGCGCGGTCCTGCGGGCGCTTGATCATGGTCGCCAATGCCTCGGCGGTGTACGACACTTGAAACAGATAACTGGGCATGAATTGCCCTCCTTTCAAGGAAAGTTCCCGTACAGGGATCAGGGGAGATGGCAAGTATATACCTGTCCAAAAAATTGTGGACTCGTCAGCTTCCTGTTCGCGTGATCCCTTCGGTTCTCTGTCCGAAAAGTAAGAGGAGGACCAAGTCGGGCCCGGTGTAACTGCCCCGCCAATTGACGCCCTTCCCCCCGCTCTGCAAAACTCAGGCTCATGCAGTACAGCGGAAAAGTGGAGTACGCCGGAGAGCGGAAGATCCGCGAGCGCAACACGCGCCTTTACCGGCTGGCGCACTGGCCCATCTGGATATGGGTGTTCTTTCTGGTGCCAGGGCCCCTGACGTTTTCTCTCTTTGCGCGCGGCTTCGGCTGGGCCAACTCGATCTGGCTGGGGATCGTGCTGCTGGGCACGGGCATCGCCGGCCTGCGCGCGCAGTTGCCCGGCGTGGAGCCGTGCCCGTACATCCTGCGCTTCGATGAGGACAAGCCCAATCCTCTGTATCGCAAGGTCTGCTACACCTTCGCCTGGAACGCGGTGCTCAACTTTGCGCTGCTCAACCTGGCCGGCCTGGCCGTGGCCTCGGTTACCGGCGTCTGGTATATGAAGCAGATCTACCATTACGGCTACCTGCCCTTGTTCGTGGTGATTCTCGCCCTGGGACTGGCGGGCAAGCTGCCGCGCGTGGGGCCATCCACGCTGGGCGAAGGCACGGAGCGGCGCTACTTTTACGGCTCGGTCTGGGCCGTCACCACCGCGCAGACGCTGCTGCTGGTTCTGTGGAAGTCGCTGCCAGCAACCCGCGCGGGCAGCCTGGTCAAGCTGTGCGTCTTCGCGGGCGCGCTGGGGGTGATGGGCCTGGCCGCCTCGCGCGGAGTGCTGCCGCGCACCCGCCCCATCGTCCCCGGCGAGGTGATGGTGGACTGAGGCCGCGGCCTGGCGCGCGATCGACTCAACTTTCCTCACCTCACCTGCTAAACTCGGTTTCGTCATGCCACTCGCAAGCCTCCTGGTCGTCGCGGCCGCTTATCTGCTCGGATCCATGCCCACCGGATACCTGCTGGTTCGCTTGATCCGCAAACAGGACATTCGCACGGTGGGCAGCGGCAATATTGGAGCCACCAACGTTCTGCGCTCGGGCGGCAAGGGCCTGGGCGCGGCCACGTTTCTTCTGGACATGCTGAAAGGCTCGGCCGCTGTGTGGCTGGGCGGATGGTTGGGCATGCTGCTGGTGCCGTCGGCGCCGCTGCGCGACATGCAGGCGCTGGCCGCGCTTTGCGCCGTCCTCGGCCACATGTTTCCCGTCTGGCTGCGCTTCCGCGGCGGCAAGGGAGTGGCCACGGGCTTCGGCGTCTTCCTAGTGGCTGCGCCGCTGGGCGCGCTGGCCGCTATCTCGGTGTTCGCCGTGGTGCTGATTCTGAGCCGCTACGTTTCGCTGGCCTCGATTCTGGGCGCGGCCAGCTTTCCCGCCTTCGCCTGGTTCCTGGTCAACGGCGATCAACCCGCCTTCTTCATCGCCGTGCAGGCCGCCGTGGCCCTGCTGATCATCGCCAAGCATCACCAGAACATCCGCCGTCTGCTGGCCGGCACGGAAAGCCGGTTCGGCGTGAGGAAATCCGCATGAGCCGCATCTTCGTTCTCGGTTCCGGCGCATGGGGAACCGCCATCGCCCTGTCGCTGCACAAGCGCGGCGGCCACCATGTGACGCTGTGGTCGCACAGTCTTGAAGAGGCACGGCAAATCGCCGAGGCCGGCGAAAACAAGCTGTTTCTGCCCGGATTTCCCCTGCCCGCGGAGATCGCGGTGACCGGCGACTGCGCGCGGGTGGCCGAGGCCGAGATCGTAGTCTCGGTCGTGCCCTCGGAGTTTCTGCGTCCGACTTTGTCGCGGCTGACGCCCTATCTGCACGAGGGGCAGATCATCGTGAGCGCCACGAAGGGCGTGGAAGATCGCACGTTCCTGCGCATGACGGAGGTCATCTCGGCCTGCCTTGAGGCGGCGGGGCTGCATCTGCCGGTGGGCGCATTTTCAGGGCCCAGCTTTGCGCTGGAAGTGGCGCAGGGGCAGCCGACCGCGGTGACCGTGGCCTTCAGCGACGCGGCGATTGCGGCGCGGGTGCAGCAGGATTTTTCTTCCGAGACGCTGCGGCTGTACACATCGACCGACGTGATCGGCGTGGAACTGGGCGGGGCGCTGAAGAACGTGATCGCCATCGCCGCCGGCATTGCGGCGGGCGTGGGGCTGGGCTACAACTCGGCGGCGGGGCTGATGACGCGGGGGATTGCGGAGATTACGCGGCTGGCGGTGGCCTGCGGAGGGCGGCGCGAGACGCTGGCGGGGCTGAGCGGCGTGGGCGACCTGGTGCTGACCTGCACCGGGTCGCTGAGCCGCAACCGGACGGTGGGCGAGGCGCTGGGACAGGGGCGCAAGCTGCCGGAGATTCTGGAGAGCCTGGGCGGCAAGGTGGCCGAAGGCGTGCGGACGACGCGGGCGGCGCTGGGACTGGCGCGGCGGCACGGGATCGAGATGCCGATTACCGAGCAGATGGAGCTGATTCTGGACGAGGGGAAAGACCCGCGCGAGGCGATCAAGGATTTGATGCTGCGGCCGGGGAAGGGCGAGCACTGAGGCTGGCCTGGAGTCGCCGTCCAGGCGAGACGCCTTGCGGGGCGAGAAGAATCTGAGGTATGCGGCGCTGCTGGCCCGGGTTTCGGAAGCGGGCCCCTTCGACTTGGCTCAGGGCAGGCTCTGGGGCATCCGGGCTGAGGCGAAGATGGGGCGAATCCGGCTGCGTAATCGAATGCAAAAAATCTGTGGAAAACAAAAATAAATAAGGGGGGGTAGGGGTACCCCCTTCGGTGGGTTCGGACCGGGGCAGGGCGGACCCTGGGGCCCGGTGATGGCTCGGCTGTAGCTCTCCATTTCCATTGTGCGCCGGGGAGGGGTAATTGTACGCAATGCGCCCGCTTTCCGCTTCTCATGTCTCAAAATCGAGACCTGGGGCACCCGGCAAGAGCAACCGCAGATCCTTCGACTCCCTGCCGCTTCGCTGCGCTCAGCGTTCGGTCGCTCAGGATGACAGCGGTTGGGGGCGGGCCGGCGGGTGGCGCGGCTCAGCCGCCGGCGATGGCGCCGATGATTAAGAGCGGCTCTCTGCCGGTTGCTACGGCTTGGGGGAGTGGGGTGTCGGGCGAGTCGTGGGAGAGGTCTTGCTGGCAGGCGAAGAAGCGGAGGAAGGGGCGGCGCTGGAGGGTGGCGTGGTCGCGGATGGTTCCCTGCAGCACGGGGTAGCGGGCTTCGAGGGCGTCGAGGACGCGGCGGAGGGTGACGGGCGCGGCGACATCGAGGGCGACTTCGCTCTCTGCCTGCGCCAGGTTGCGCAGATGGTACGGCAATTCGACGCGGATCATGCCAGCGTTTGCACCTCGACGGAGAGGACCGCGGGCAGATCGTGAACGATGGTCTGCCAGGAGTCGCCGCCGTTGGGGGAGACGTAGACCTGGCCGCCGGTGGTGCCGAAGTAGACGCCGCAGTCGTCGAGGGTGTCGACGGCCATGGCGTCGCGTAATACATTCACATAACAATTCTGCTGGGGCAGGCCGTGGGTGAGCGGCTCCCATTCGTGGCCGCCGGTGCGGGAGCGGTAGACCTGGAGCTTGCCGTCGATGGGGAAATGCTCGGAGTCGGACTTGATGGGGACGACGTAGACGGTCTCCGGCTGGTGCGCGTGGACGTCGATGACGAAGCCGAAGTCGGTGGGGAGGTTGCCGGAGACGCGGGTCCAGTTGTCTCCGGCGTCGTCGGAGCGCATGACGTCCCAGTGCTTCTGCATGAAGAGGGTGTTGGGACGGGAGGGGTGAAGGGCGATGTGATGGACGCAGTGGCCGACTTCAGCGTTGGGGTCGGGAATGTATTTGGAGTGGAGGCCCTTGTTGATGGGCTTCCAGGTGAGGCCGCCGTCGTCGGTGCGGAAGGCTCCGGCGGCGGAGATGGCGATGACGATGCGGTCGGGGTCGGAGGGCGAGAGGAGGACGGAGTGGAGGCACATGCCGCCGGCGCCGGGCTGCCACCGGGGGCCGGTGCCGTGGCCGCGGAGGCCGGCGAGCTCGTGCCAGGACTGGCCGCCGTTGGTGGAGCGGAAGAGGGCGGCGTCCTCGATGCCGGCGTAGACGGTGTCGGGATCGGTGAGCGAGGGCTCGATGTGCCAGACGCGCTTGAACTCCCAGGGGTGCTGGGTGCCGTCGTACCACTGATGGGTGGTAAGGGGCGCGCCGGTTTCCTGGGAGGTGTCGTAGGCGAACTTGTTGCTGACAGGTCCGGGCGGGCCGGGGGTGGGGATGGGTTCGCCGGCGGGCGGGGCCCAGGTGAGGCCGCCGTCGTCAGAGCGCTGGAGGACCTGGCCGAACCAGCCGCTGGTTTGCGAGGCGTAGATGCGCTGGGGGTCCAGGGGCGAGGCTTTCATGTGGTAGATCTCCCAGCCGGCGAAGTGGGGACCGCTGACCTGCCACTTGTCGCGCTTGCCGTCTGAGGTGAGAATGAACGCGCCTTTGCGGGTTCCGACCAGGACACGCACTTTGCTCATGGATGTTTGGGACCTCCGTCTGTGCTCGGCCGGGGTGGGGAAAGGCCGAGGCTGCTCTGTGATTCTTTCCCAATTGCGCCGCAAATGACAAGTGTTTTTCATGAACTGCGGAGGACTGGCAGCGTCGATCCGGCCTATAATCGCTTCGCTCGGCAACGCCGAGGACATTCCCCTGCACAGAATTCAAACTGGAGGACGAAGACAATGAAATTCATGTCAACCTGGGCGCTGCTGCCTGGATCGGTAAGGTCGGCCGCGGAGCAGTTTCTGGCCGGTGAGGGAGCGCCCGCGGAAGGCGTAACGCTGCTGGGCCGCTGGCACAGCGTGGACTGCAGCGGCGGATTCGCGCTGTACGAAACCGACAATGCCGCGGCGCTGCACACGGGCGCGGCAAAGTGGGCCGATTTGCTGGAGATCAGCACGGTTGCGGTGATTGAGGACGGCGAGGCAGGCCCCAGCCTGGCCAGCGTGTTCAAGTAGCGGGCCCGAAAAGCAGCAGGCTGGTTGCGTTCGCGCGGGCTCAGTGAGTGGATTTTTGGAGCTTCGACTGGCTGCCGGCGGGCGGCGAGGCGGAGGTGTGCCCACGCTTTCAATGCACTAGACTTGAGTCTGGACCCTCGCGATGATCAAGCTTTTTGGCGGCAGAAAAGACCCTGAGGAACCCGCGGCTCCGGCGGCCGAAACACCGGCTGCGGCCGAGGCAGCGGCGGCGGAGACGGCCGGCCCCGCAGCCGGGCTTTTCAGCCGCATGCGGCAGGCGGTGACGCGGACGCGCGAGTCGTTTTCCTCGCGCATCGGCGACCTGGTGGCGCTGACGCGGGAAGTGGATGAAGCCGCGCTGGAAGACCTGGAAACGGCTCTGTTGACCAGCGACATCGGAGTGCAGACGACGACGGAGATCCTGGAAGCGCTGCGGGACCGCGCGCGGCACCAGGCGATTGAGGGGGGCGAGGAGCTGCGCGCGCTGCTCAAGGCGCAGTTGAAGGGGATTCTGGAGGCTCCGCGCAAGCCGGTGGTGGAGCCGGAAGCGCCGCCGAAGGTGACGTTTCTGGTGGGCGTGAACGGGACGGGCAAAACGACGTCGGCGGGCAAGCTGGCGGCGTGGTATCGCGGGCAGGGGCGGACGGTGCTGCTGTGCGCGGCGGACACGTTCAGGGCGGCGGCGATTGAGCAGCTTGAGGTGTGGGCGGGCCGGAGCGGCGTGGAGATGGTGAAGACGCGGCAGGGCGGTGACCCGGCGGCGGTGCTGTATGACGCGGCGGCGGCGGCCAAGGCGCGCGGGATCGGCGAGCTGATTGTGGATACGGCGGGACGGCTGCACACCAAGACCGGGCTGATGGACGAGCTGGACAAGATGCGGCGGACGGCGGCAAAGCTGGTCGAGGGGGCTCCGCACGAGGTGCTGCTGGTGATGGACGCGACCACGGGGCAGAACGGCTTGCAGCAGGCGCGGCTGTTTACGCAGTCGGCCGGGGTGACGGGGATTGTGCTGACCAAGCTGGACGGGACGGCGAAGGGCGGGATTGCAGTCGGGATTGCGCGGGAGCTGAATCTGCCGGTGCGGTTTGTGGGCGTGGGCGAACAGATGGGGGATTTGCTGGAGTTTGACGCGGGGGTGTTTGTGGATTCGCTGCTGGGGTAGTGGGCGAGCGGGATTGGTCCGCTTGAAGAGGGAGTGATTGATGAAAACAATGAAGCTTGAAAATCAAATTGTGATTGTCAATGTCGCTATCCTCGCCGGGCTTGGTTTTGAGTACTTTCGCGGAGCGCCGGTTGTCGCAATCGCGATCAGCGCAGTTCTCCTGTTGCTACTCGTCAATGTCATCTTTCTAGTCCGCGTGCAAAGGGCAAAGAAGCAGCAATGAATTCAGCGGAACAAGACCGGCATTGGATGCAGCGGGCGCTGGAGCTGGCGCGGCGCGGCATTGGTGTGTCTTCGCCGAACCCGGCGGTGGGGTGCGTGATTCTGGACCGCGCGGGGCAGGTGCTGGGCGAGGGTTGGCACGAATACGACCTGGTGGACCACGCCGAGGTGATGGCGCTGCGCGAGGCAAAGCAGCGTGCGCTCACCTTTCAAAATGAGGACAGGCTGAAGGGCGGGACGGCGTATGTGACGCTGGAGCCATGCAACCACACGGGACGCACGGGGCCCTGCACGGAGGCGCTGATTGCCTCGGGGCTGAAGCGCGTGGTGGCGGCGACGATCGATCCCAATCCGGCGGTGGCGGGGCATGGGATGGAGGCATTGCATGCAGCGGGGCTGGAGACGGCGGTGGGCGTGTGCGAGGCGGAGGCGCGGCGGCTGAACGAGGGGTTTGCGCGCTGGAGCCAGCACAAGCGTCCGCTGGTGCTGATGAAGGTGGCGATGACGCTGGATGGGCGCATTGCGCCGCCGGCCGGGGTGCACCACCTGCGCGAGCCGTACTGGATTACGAGCGAGGCGGCGCGGGCGGCGGTGCAGCCGCTGCGCTGGCAGGCGGACGCGGCGCTGACGGGCGTGGACACGGTGCTGGCCGACGACCCGCATCTGACCGACCGCAGCGGGCTGCGCAGGCGGCGGCCCCTGCTGAGGGTGGTGCTGGACTCGGCGCTGAGGATGCCGCTGGATTCAAAGATGGTGACGACGGCACAGAACGATCTGGTGATCTTCACGGTTTCAACCGACGAAGCGCGGATGGGCGCGCTGCGCAGCCGCGGGGTGCGCGTGGAGGTGCTGGAGGCCGATGGAGGGCGGGTGCCGCTGGACGCGGTGCTGGAGCGGCTGGGCGCGGAGGGGATTCTGACGCTGCTGACGGAGACGGGGACGCGGCTGAACACGGCGCTGCTGGCCGGAGGGCTGGTGGACCGCGTGCATCTGTTTGTTTCGCCGCAGATCATGGGGTCGGATGCGGTGCCGGCGTTCAAGGGGATGACGCAGGCGATCCACATGGCGGAGGTGGAGGTGGAGCGCTATGGAAACGATCTGGGGCTGTGCTCGCTGCTGAGGGATCCGTGGCCGGCGGGGAGCGCCGCGTGAATCGCCGCACGGCGGCGCGGCGTCCAATAGAATATGAATGTGGGCCAGCCCCGGCCCATTCTGCCTGTCACATTTGATTTCAGAGGGATGCATGACACTTTCGACTCCTGTACTTACGGCTTTTGTGTCGCTGGCTGGACTTTGCGGCGTGCTGGTGTGGCGCGTGCGCGAGGGGCGCACCGCGGTGACGGCGCGAAAAATTCTGATCCCGCCGCTGGGCATGGCCACGGGATTCTGCATGTTTTTTGTGCCCGCGTTTCGCTTTCCCTGGACGTGGGCCGTGGGGGCGTTTCTGGCCGGCGCGATTGTGCTGGCGTGGCCGCTGCTGGCCACGTCGAGCCTGCGCCGGGAGGGCGACGCGATCATGATGAAGCGGTCGGGGGCGTTTTTTGCGGTGGTGGTGGTGCTGGCGGCGGTGCGGTATTTTGCGCGCGATTACTTTGACCGGTTCATGACGCTGGAACAGACGGGGGCGCTGTTTTTTGTGCTGGCGTTCGGGATGATTCTGCGATGGCGGGCGAGCCTTTACTTTGCGTATCGAGCGCTGACCCGCGGTGAGTTTCCTGGGGAAACGGTTGCGGAAGAGGCTGGGGGCTAGGGATTAGTCGACCGCCTTCGGGCTGGCGGGACGTTGTGCTTTCCCAGGTCTCAGGAGCGAGACCTGGGGCACCCGGCATTCATCTCGAGTCGTCATCATCTCGGGCGCAGAGCCGCACATTCCCTGCTCCCGATTCCCTGCTCCCCATTCCCTGCTCCCATAGGACACTCCCTTCTCCCTTAGAATAAAGCCATGTTTACCGGGATTATTGAGCAGACGGGGACGCTGGTGAGCCTGAAAGACACGGGCGGCGTGCGGCGGATTACGGTGGAAGCGCCGGGGGTGGCGGGGCGGCTGCGCGAGGGGGATTCGCTGGCGGTTTCGGGCGTGTGTTTGACGGCGCTGGATGTGGACCCGGCGCTGTTTCACGCGGACCTGGCGCAGGAGACGCTGGACAAGACCTCGCTGGGGGCGCTGCAGCCGGGGGCCAAGGTGAATCTGGAGCTGCCGACGGCGGCGGGGAGTCCGCTGGGCGGGCACATTGTGCAGGGACACGTAGACGGGTGCGGCGTGATGACGGCGCTGGAGCCGGTGATCGCGCGCAGTGACCCGCGCTTCGACGAGCAGACGACCGACTGGACGCTGGAGGTGCGCGTGCCGGAGAATGTGCGCCCGTGGATGGTGCAGAAGGGGTCGGTGGCGATCGAGGGGATCAGTTTGACGATTGCCGATTTCGACGGCGAGACGGTGACGGTGGCGATTTTGCCGCTGACGTATTGGCGGACGAATCTGCACACGCTGGCCGTGGGCGCGCCGGTGAACGTGGAGGCGGATGTGCTGGTGAAGCTGGCGTACGCGGAGATGCAGGCTGGAAAGAAGCCAACGTTGGAACTGACCGAGGCGTGGCTGGTGGCGCAGGGGTATTGACGGCGGCCGCGGCCGGGGCGAGACTTGCAGCGGAGACGACCATGGACTGCATCAAGTGCGGAGAGCCGATGCGGATGACGGAGAAGGATACGTCGTCCGGGCGGGATATTCGCGAGTACACGTGCGACCGCTGCGGCTACTCGGACTGGGAAGACAGCGGCACGGCTTTGTGGCAGGTACTCTCTGACGATCGGGCAGAGCTGGAGGCCGCGCGCGCCGGGCACACGCCGGCCGAGCTTGAGGTGCTTCAGCCGGAGTTGCTGGAGCCGCACGCAGAGCCGGCGGCTTCGCTGTGGCGGCGCGTGGTGGGGCTGTTTCGCGCAGGCAAATAACGGGCGCGCCGGGCGGCGGCTGAAGCCCGCGCTCTGCAAAATCCTGAGACAATTCTTATGGTTTCGCCGGCGGATTGGGCGGAGCGGTGATGAATTCGTCGCCGACGCGGGCGAGGATCTGATGGCGGCGGTCGTCGAGGAGTTTCAATTGGCTCGTCGCCTCAATGAATTCCTGCTTTTGCGCGGCGGAGAGCGGCTTCGGGAGCTTGTTCAGCGCGTCCAATCTGGCCTGCAGCCGCGGAATTTCGCGGTCGATCAGCACGGGGTGAATCACGGGCGTTTTGGCGCGGCCGCTGGCCAGGTCGCTGCGGTTGTTTTCGCCCCACATGGGGAGGATGCCGACGTGGCCGAGCTCGACGCGGACGCCGGCGGGGCCGTAGTCCTGGCGGACGGCGGAGAAGAGGCCGATCATTTCGTCGCGGGGGTCGCCGTCCTTGTCGGGCATGAGGCCGTCGATGTAGGTGCGCGACTGGTTGGAGAGGAAGTTGCCCAGCGAGTAGAAGATGACGGTGTTGCGCCCGTCGGCGGTGCGGTAGGTTTCGACGGGCTGGAGGACGTGGGGGTGGGCGCCGAGGATGACGGAGGCTCCGGCGTCGAGCATTTTGTGGGCGAGGTCGATGTCTTCCGGGCGGGGCGCGGGGGCGTACTCGATGCCCCAGTGCATGGAGACGACGAGGAAGTCGCACTGGGCGCGGGCGGCGCGGACGGCGGCGAGGACCTGGGCTTCGTCGGCGCCTGACTTGTCACTTGAGGACGCGCCGTTGGATTCGCCCCTTGCCGAGTCCGGATAAGGGAAGAAATTCACGTGCGGCTGGTCGGGGCTGTCGGGGTTGCGGTTGCCGTTGAGCCAGCGGGTCATGCCCAGCCAGCCGATCTTGATGCCGTTGGTCTGAGTGAGGACGGGCTGCCAGGATTGCGCGGCGTTGTCGCTGGTTCCGACGAAGAGGAGGCCGATGTCGCGGAGGTGCTGGCGGGTCTCGGCGAATCCGGGCCAGCCCTGGTCCATGACGTGGTTGTTGGCGAAGGAGACGATGTGGATGCCGATGGATTGGAGGGCCTGGGGCAGGGCGAGGGGGGCGTCGAAGAGGAATGGCTTGCTGCCGTGGGAGTGCTCGGGGGCGACCGGGGTTTCCATGTTGACGAAGCCGAAGTCGGCGGATTGGAAGACGTCGGCGACATCGGAGAAGAGCGCGGCCCAGCCCTGCGCGTCGGGGCCCTCGGCGGCGGCGGCGGCGCGCACGGCTTCGTGGGGGATGACATCGCCGGAGACGGCGAAGCTGACCTGGGCGAGCGGGTGCGGGTAGGGCGCGGGGACGATGGCGGGGCGGTTGGAGCCGCGCAACGAGGCAAACGAGAAAGCGACGGCAGCCAGGGCGATTGCGCCGAGATAGAGACGCCAGTACCTGCGCAGGTGTGGCGCCAGCTTCGCGCCGAAGTGCGATTCGCGGATTGTCCCATCCATGGATTGCGCCAAACGATGCCCCTTGACCGCCGCGGACAAAGCGGAACGCAATCAGGATACATGCAGGGAAGGTTGATGCGATGCCGGGCACCAAAACAACAACCCGCGTTGCGACGGGCAAAGGACAGTTGCCGAGGACGTGGACTTGGAGCTGGCAGCTACTTTTTGGCGGCTGTTATGGCGATGGACAGAGCCCCGCTCTCGTTTGCGGTCGAGCCCGCGGCGGCGAGAGTGCCATCGCTGTTGACCGTGTAGATAGAAGCCGGACCCTGCTCATTGGTTGCGTAGACAAACTTGCCGGTGGGGTCGAAGTCGATGCGGAATGGCTCGACGCCCGTTGCGATGGTTCCCGTAGGGTTCGTGACGGTCGAATTCAGCGCTAGGTTGCCGGTTGTTTGATCGATTTTGTACATGGAGACGGTGTTATCGAGCCGATTGACCACGTATGCATATTTGCTGGTGGGATCAACGGCAATTTCAGTGGGCGCGTTGCCGGCCGCGACGGCGGGCGGCGTGTTCTCGGTCAGGACTCCGGTAGCGGAGTCGAGGGTGTATTGCCAGACACCATCGGTCATGGAGCCGCCGGAGAGATTATTCACCACGTAGGCGAACTTTCCGGACGGTGCGACGAGAACCTGAAACGGGATCCCACCGGTAAAGACCGTGGCAGGCGAGGTCGGTGTGAGAAGTCCGGTGGTCTGGTTGATGGTGTACATGAAGACGGCGGAGCCGTTGCTAAGCGACGCGGTTACATAGAGGAAGCTGCCTGTAGGATCGACGGTCAGGAAGCTTGGGATGGATAACATCTGGCCAGGGATCAACGTTGAGACTGAGGCCGGCGTCGTCGGGGTCAGAACGCCCGTGGACTGGTTGATGGTGAACATGGAGACCGAACTGTCGTCGGTATTGGCGGTGTAGACGAATCGTCCGAGCGGGTCGATCGCAATTCCCTGCGGGAAGAATCCTGTCGGAACCGTGGCGGGCGTGGTCGGGGTAAGGACTCCGGTAGCGGGATCGATGGTGTACATCGAGATGGTGGCTTCGTCGGTCGCGTTGGAGACCAGATTCGCCACATAGGCAAACCTGCCGAGAGGATCGACGACCATTTGTTCCGCGCCTTGCTGCGGCATCGCATATCCGGTCTCGACGGTGGCCGGCGAGGTAGCCGTGAAGGCCCCTGTGCAGGAGTTCACGGTATACATTGAGACCGCGTAGCCTGTCAGCGCGTAGGCAAACTCCGGCGTGGATGAAGGCACACAGGAAGGCACGGGGATGGGTGTCACCGTCATGTTCCGGCCTCCGCAACCGGAAGCAAGCAGCGCCAGAAAACCCAGGAATGTAAGCCGAGAGCAACTCCCTTTCATATAAGAATCTCTCTCCACACGTCCAAGCCACAATTAGCCTACGCCAGTTCTGTAAATCGCGCAGTGACGGTGCAAAAATTCTCAGTCAAGTTTAAAACCCAACCCTACGAGCCGCGCGCCAAGCGAATTCCGCTCAGGATGACAGCCGGCGGAGAGAATTGTGCTTTCCCAGGTTGCAAAACAGGAACCTGGGGCACCCAGTTCTGTGCATATGTTGACGAATGCTGCGGTTGAGCGTTGCATCCGGCTTTGGCGTCTATCCGTTACGAAAACAGGTGGCCGAAGCTGGTACCCTGAGTCTTGAGAAGAACGCCTGGAAAGGCCGGGGGTTGGGCCGGCAAGCGGAGCTATGGCAGAGTTCGTCATCAAGTTGGCCGATGAGCGCGGGCGGGTGCAGGAGCAGGTGCAGACGGCGGCGACTGCCGAGGAACTGCGCGCGCGCTTTGCTCATGCCGGCTATCACGTCTTCAGCGTGAAGGCGCGCGGCGGCATGGCGGGGCTGGGGCGACGCAAGGTAAAGCTGGAGAAGTTTCTCATCTTCAACCAGCAGTTCCTCACGCTGATTCGCGCCGGGCTGCCGATTCTGGGTTCGCTGAAGATGCTGGCTACGATCCAGAAGGACGCCCACTTTGCCGGGCAGCTGGAGGACGTTTCGACCCGCGTGAAGACCGGCGAAGCGCTCTCCTCGGCGTTCGAAGCGCAGGTCGGCATCCCTACCATTTACACCACCACGCTGCTGGCCGGCGAACGGTCGGGCAACCTGCAGGAGGTGCTGGAGCGGTATGTCAGCTTCCAGCGGGTGTCGCTGACGTTTCGCAAGAAGCTGACGGCCTCGCTGATCTATCCGTCGCTGCTGCTGACGCTGGTTTCCGGGCTGATGATCTTCATGTTCACGGTGGTGATTCCGCAGTTTGCGGAGCTGTATGACCAGATGGGGTCGCAACTGCCGGCCATGACGATCGGGCTGCTGACGTTCGGCAAGTGGACGCAGCACAACATCGTCTGGATTCTTCTGATCGTTCTGGGCGGCGGCTTTGGCGGGTACCGTTTTTCGATCACGGAAAAGGGGCGCGACTTTGTGGACGGCTTCCGCATCGGGCTGCCCATCTTCGGCAAGATCTGGCTGAAGTATCAGGTGGCGCTGTTTTCGCGCACGCTTTCCACGCTGCTGACGGGCGGGTTGCCGCTGGTGCCATCGCTCGAGACGGCGGCGCGCTCGATTTCTTCGCGGCGGGTGGCCAAGGCGGTGATGTCGTCGATCGGCACGGTGCGCGAGGGCAAGAGCCTGGCCGATTCGCTGAGCGGGACCGGGGTGATTCCGGACCTGGCCACGGAGATGATTGCGGTGGGCGAGCAGACCGGCGCGCTGCC
This sequence comes from uncultured Acidobacteriaceae bacterium, assembly GCA_963716385.1. Classification (GTDB taxonomy): domain Bacteria; phylum Acidobacteriota; class Terriglobia; order Terriglobales; family Acidobacteriaceae; genus Telmatobacter. The sequence goes on along the minus strand of OY970305.1, from coordinate 1,664,504 downwards.
GCAGATGTTGAACTCGGTGGCGGAATTTTTTGAGGAAGACGTGGCCACGGCGCTGACCGCGGCGCTGGCGCTGATTGAGCCGGCCATTCTGATCGTGATGGGAGTGGTGGTGGTCTTCATTCTCATCTCGCTTTACCTGCCTATTTTTTCGCTGGGGCAGACCGCAGGGAGTCAGGGGTAAACCGCCATGGCTGACACAACGATTCTCGCCGTTCCCGCCGGGCCCACGCCGGGCAGCGCGGAAGAGCAGGCCCAGGCCGAGGCGCTGGCGCGCCGCTATCGCGCCGAGTTCGTGGACCTGAAGCATTTCAAGATTCAGCACGAGCTGCTGCGCACGGTGCCGGTGGAGCTGATGTTCCGCTACAACTTTGTGCCGATTGAACAACAGGGCGAGGCGCTGGTGATTGCGGTCAGCGACCCTTCGCGGCTGATGATGCTGGATGAGATTGCCGGGCTGCTGGGGCACCGCATCATCGCCCACGTGGCCACGCTATCGCAGATCACCGACCTGCTGAAGAAGACCGAGCAATCGCAGCGCGTGCTGGACGAGGCCAGCGAGGGGCTGACGTTTGACGTGCTGACGGGCGAGGACACGTCGGACGAAAACATCTCCATCGAGAAGCTGACAAGCGATGAAGACATCAGCCCGATTATTCGCCTGGTGGACACGACAATCTTCACCGCTCTGGAGCGCCGCGCCTCCGATATTCACATCGAGACATACGACGATTCGCTGCATGTGAAGTACCGCATCGACGGGGTGCTGCAGGAAGCGATGGCGCCGATCGCGCGCGAGCATCACACCACGATTCTGAGCCGCATCAAGATCATGAGCGAGCTGGACATCGCCGAAAGACGAGTCCCGCAGGACGGGCGCTTCCGGGTGCGCTACAAGGGGCGGCTGATTGACTTCCGCGTGTCGATCATGCCCACGGTGCACGGGGAAAACGCGGTGCTGCGCGTGCTGGACAAGGAGTCGATGAGCGAGAAGTTCAAGAAGCTCACGCTCGACGTGGTGGGCTTTGCCGACGACGACCTGCGGCGCTTCCGGCGCTACATCCGCGAGCCGTACGGGATGGTGCTGGTGACGGGGCCGACGGGGTCCGGCAAGACCACGACGCTTTATGCCGCGCTGAACGAGATCAAGAGCGACGAAGACAAGATCATCACCATCGAGGACCCGGTGGAGTATCAGATTCGCGGCATCACGCAGATTCCGGTGAACGAGAAGAAGGGGCTGACGTTTGCGCGCGGGCTGCGGTCGATTTTGCGCCACGATCCGGACAAGATTCTGGTGGGCGAAATCCGCGACCAGGAGACGGCGCAGATCGCGATCAACTCGGCGCTGACCGGGCACCTGGTGTTCACCACGGTGCACGCCAACAACGTGGTGGACGTGCTGGGGCGTTTTTTGAACATGGGCGTGGAGGCGTACAACTTTGTCTCGGCGCTGAACTGCATTCTGGCGCAGCGGCTGGTGCGCACCATCTGCGAGCACTGCGCGCACACGGTGCACTACGACGACGACCTTTTGCTTTCCAGCGGCATGGAACTGGCCGAATGGCGCGACTTCGAGTTCCGCGAGGGCTCGGGCTGCATTGAATGCGGGGGGACGGGCTATCGCGGGCGCACCGCGATTCATGAGCTGCTGGACCTGACCGACCCCATTCGCGAGCTGATTCTGGAAAAGAAACCGACCTCCGAGATTCGCAAGCTGGCACAGCGCGAAGGGATGAGCTTTCTGCGCGAGTCGGCGCTGGACCGGGTGCGCCGCGGCCTGACCACGCTGAAGGAGATCAACAAAGTCACGTTCATCGAGGCCACACGATAGTGAGCTGGATCGCAAGCAGGGGCCAATCCGGAAGACCGCAGGGCGGACGGCCGCCGGCGGCGGTGGAACTCGGGCCCGAGGGCGTGCTGGCGGCGGCGCTGCCGGGCAAGGGCCAGCCGCCGGCGTACGCCTTTGCCCCGCTGGCGGGCGGCGTCCTGGTGCCCGGCATCGGCGAGCCCAATCTGCGCGCGCCCGAGCGGGTGGCAGAGGCCATTGGCGCGGCGCTGGACCATGTGTCGCCGCGCAGCCGGGCGGTGACGCTGGTGCTGCCCGACACGGCGGTGCGCGTCTTTGTGCTGGACTTCGATTCCCTGCCCGCCAAGGCCGCCGAGGCGGTGCCGGTGCTGCGCTTTCGCCTGCGCAAGATGGTGCCGTTCGACGTGGAGCATGCGGGAGTCAGCTATCAGATTCTTTCGGAGAACAAGTCGGAATGCCGGGTGCTGGTGGCTGTTTTGCCCGGCCCGGTTCGGGAGGAATATGAAGGCGCGGTGCGGGAGGCCGGCTACGAACCCGGCGCGATGCTGCCGTCGAGCCTGGCGGCGCTGGCCGCGCTCGACTCGCCGGAGCCGGTGCTGGCCGCGTGCCTGAACGGACTGTCGCTGACCACGTCGATCGCGAGCGGCGAGAACCTGCTGCTGTATCGGACGGTCGACCTGCCCGCGGACCCCGGCCAGCGGCTGCAGGAGGTGCAGCGCGACATTGCGGTGGCGGCGGCGTGGTTTGAAGACAAGCTGGGAGCGCGGCCGCGGCAGCTGCATTATGCCGGCGACGGCACAGCCGAGGATTTTGCGCGCTGGGTCAACGATCCGGAGTTGGCGGTGGTGGAACTGGCGCCCCAGCCGGCCACCGGGGCTACCACGGCGCTGGGCAGGATGAGCCGGGCCGGCATTGCCGGCGCGCTGGCGGGAGCGGCCTGAGACCATGCGCATCCAGATCAATCTCGCCACCCGCCCCTTCGCCGATATTGGCCCCGCGCTCAAGCGCCTGCGCATCGCGATGGGCGTGCTGGCGCTGGCCGCGATTGGCCTGGGACTGGGCCTGCGCGCCGTGGACCGGAAGGCCGAAGAGGCCCGCGCCCGCGACCACTCGCTGGACGGACAGATTGCGCGCGTGAAGCAGGAGCGGCAGGGCTACGAGGCCCTGATGCGGCGGCCGGAAAACGCTCAGGTTCTGGCCCAGGTGAAGAGCCTGAATCAGATTTTCGACGAGAAAGCCTTCTCCTGGACGCTGGCCATGGAGGACCTGGAGACGGTGCTGCCGGGCGGCGTGCAGGTGACGACCCTTGAGCCGGCGCGCGAAAAAGATGGCCACATCACGCTGCGGCTGCGGGTGCTGGGACCGCGCGACCGGGCCATTGAGCTGGTCGAGAATCTGGAGCACTCACGGCATTTTCTTCGGCCGCGCATTGTGGGGGAGAGCGCTGAATCGAGCGGCAGCCCCGGCGAGCGCGTGGAGCCTGTGAGCGCCTCGAACCGGGTCAACTTTGACCTGCTGGCCGAGTACAACCCGGCCACTCTGGAGGAGCGCAAGCCGGCTGGAGGCAAAACCGCCGCGGCAGAGGATTCGGCGGCGAGCGAGCCCGATGCGCAGGCGGCCGGTCCGGGTGCCGGCCCGGGAGCGCAGCGGCTTCCGTACACGGGCGCGGCTCCGGGCAGGGCTCGGAAGGCACGCACCGGAGGCCCGCGATGAGCGATCACGCTCCCTCGACGCTGCGCGAGCGGCTGAGCTCGCCGCTGACCTGGCACTTTGCCGGGCTGGCGGTGCTGATTGTGCTGGTGATCGGGCTCGGGGCGCGGCTGGGAATGGATTTGTCGGCGACCGGCAGCAATTCGTCCGACGCCCTGGCCGGCAAACAGATCGAGCTGAAAGCTCTGAACATGGAAACCACGCCGCTGCGCGGACTGGACAAGCGCGTGGAGGAGTCGCGCGCGCAGATGCATGCCTTCTATGACAAGCGGATTCCGGCCAACTACTCGTCGATTGCCACCCGCATCGGCGAGCTGGAGGTGAAGTCGGGCGTGCGCCTGTCGCGCGTGCTGTACGCGCAGGGCCCCCCGGGCACCGACCTGACCGAGATCACGATGGACGCCGGGATCAGCGGGGAGTATCCGCAGATCATGCGCTTTGTGAACGGGCTGGAGCGCGACCCGACGTTCTTTGTGATTCGCGCGATGGCGCTGACCGGCCAGCAGGGCGGGATGGTGAACCTGAGGCTGCGCGTCTCGACGTGGATGCGGCCGGCCGACGCCGCCCAGAGCGGGCTGCCGCTGGCCAAGGATGAAACCACGGCTCCGCCGTCCACTCCCGGCAAGGAGGACCAATAGCCATGGCCATCCAACTGGGAACGGAAAACAAGCGCCAGGTGTACATGCTGCTGGGTCTGGTCGCGCTGATCGTGGGCATCGGCGGCTGGGAGTTTTTGGGCTCGTTCTGGAGCTCTCCCTCGCCGGCTCGAACGACGGCTGTGCGCCCCGCTGCGGCAAAGCCTGGAGGCGCGTCTGCCGGTCCGGAGGCCGAAAGGCTATCCAACGCCGGCATTGATCCGACATTGCACTTTGGCAAGCTGGCCGAGAGCGAGGACGTGGTCTACGCGGGCACGGGGAGAAACATCTTCTCGGCCGAATCGGCGCCGATCGCGATCGAAGCTCCGCTGAAGAGCGCGCGCGCCGGGGCGCCTGCGGTGGTTGCGCCTCCGGGACCGCCGCGGCCGCCGGCCATCGATCTGAAGTACTTCGGCTACAGCGAGAGCGGGGACAAATCGCTCAAGGCCTTTCTGGTCCACGGAGACGACATCTTTATGGCCCGGGCGGGCGACGTTGTGGATCACCGCTACAAGGTGGTCGCCATTTTTCCGGGACGGATCGAGATCACGGACCTGGGCTACAACAACACGCAGACCCTGCCGCTGGTGGCCAATTAGCTGGCCAATTAGCCATGAACTCTGCCATGGCGGCCGGCCACCGTGGCTGCGATCGGGAGCGGCGCACGGCGAAGTGGAAGGACATGTTTTCTGAAGCGATGAAGAGTTCCCTGCAAACCCGCCGCCCCCGCCCCTCGGAAGAGGGCTATCTGCTGGTCGCGGTCATTCTCCTGCTGGCGCTTCTGGTCCTCTCGCTGGCGGTTGCGCTGCCCAGGGTGAGAGAGAGCATCCAGCGCGACCGGGAGATCGAGACGATGCACCGCGGGCAGCAATACGTCCGCGCCATCCAGCTTTACTACCGCAAGTTCGGGGCCTATCCGCCCAGCGTGGACGCGCTGGTGAAGACCAACGAGATTCGCTTTCTGCGCAAGAGATATATTGACCCGACCACGGGCAAGGACGACTGGAAGCCGATTCACTTCGGGCAGAACAAGACGCCGACGGCGATCGGCTTCTTCGGGCAGCCGCTGGCCGGCTCGACGCTGGCAGGCACGGGGCCCAGCGGGGGAAACGGGATCGCCGGGGCCACGACTCCGGGCGGTGGATTGAATCCCACGGCAGGCGGCGGTTCGCCGTTTGGCCCCGGCAGCGGCCCGACCGACACGAGCGGCGCTCCTGGCACGAGCGGGGCTGCGGGCACGAGCGGTTCCCTGGGCGCGATGGGCACTTCTCCCACGGGGATTGGGACGGGCACCAGCGGCTCGACGTTTGGCGGGACAGGGATCGGCGGAACGGGCACGGGCGACCAGACCTTTGGCGGCGCCGGCATCATTGGCTTTTCGCCGGCCAGCCCCAGGCAGTCGATCCTGCTGTACAAGAAGAAGAATCACTACAACGAGTGGGAGTTTTCCTACGACCCGATCTCGGATCGAAAGATGATGGGCGGCGGAAACACTGGAACCATCGGCACGCCAGCCGGCGGCATTTCGACGGGCATCGGCACGCCAACGGGCGGCGCGGGGACCGGCCCGGGCGGAGTTGCTCCTGTTTCTCCGTCGAATCCTTCGCCGCAGCCGTAGGGCGCTGAAGCTCGCCGGTTGCGGTTGCCACGCGGCCCCGCACAAGAAAGGCCCGTCCCCACGCGGAGGACGGGCCTTTGCCCTGGAAAACCGGAGATCGGACGATTACACGCTGAAAGAGGAACCGCAGCCGCAGGTGGACTTCACCTGGGGATTCTCGAACTTGAAGCCCGCCGTTTCCAGGGTCTCGACGTAGTCGACGATGCAGCCGTTCAGGTACATCAGCGAAGTGGCGTCGACAAACACCTTCAGGTCGTCGAAGGGGAAGACCTTGTCCATCATGCCGCTCTGGTTCTCGAAGGCCATGGAATACTGGAATCCGGAGCAGCCGCCGCCCACCACGCCGATGCGCAGGCCGGCGGGGATAGGGTCCTGTGTGGCCATGATCTCGCGCACCTTGGCAATGGCCTGGGGGGTCAGGTTGAGAGGCGCCTTCTTGACGGTTTCCTGCGTGGGTGTGACGGTTGCTGTGGACATGGGTTCTCCTGAATCTTGGAATGCGTGCCCTTACTGGTAACTGTACCGCTCCGCGCACGGGGATTCAAGGCCCCCAGGGCGGCTCTGTACCATTGGATGCCACGGGGAGGCGGAAAGTCGCAGGGCGCGGGGCCGTTCCCAGGCCGTTCCGGACCATTCCGGGAAGCGCGCAGACCGGCGCGCGGGCCGGGCCTGAAACAGGCCCCTGCCGCGGCGGGAACGGCTGTGATAATTGTCACCACAAGCACGCGGGTTCGGGGCTATGATGGTCAGCCGTAGGGTTCCTCCACCCGCGCGACCGCGTCAATTGCCCGCGGCCCGCCGGCATCCGGGACCAGAAAGCTGTTCGGAGGTGGTGTATGACATTCATGATCGTGATGTGGGTGGTGTGGAGTGTTCTGGTTCTGATTACGGCGGGCCTTTACGTTTACCGCTCGAGTCTGACCAAGGATGAAGAGGACCAGATATTCCTTGACGACTCGTTTGAGCACGAAAAGACTGCCCAGGCGGCGATTATCGCCAAGGTCAACAAGGTTGAACCGCTGGTGCGGATCGCGCTCTGGGCGGTGGGGATCGCTTCGCTGTTCGTAATCGGGTATTACGTGGTGGACATCATCAACCAGTTCAAATAGACCGCCAGTCCGCACGGTCACGGAATGCGCCCGACGGCGTCTCATGGGTCGCCGCCGGGCGTTCCTTTATGGCGCTCCCCGCTACTCCACTTCCTGGCGGGCGCGATAGCCGTCGCGCGCGATGATTTCATACTTCAACTGCTTGTGCTTCTCGTCCTGCATGCGCAGGGGGTGGCCCTCGTTGTCCACAAGCTCGACGCGCAGCTTGCGGTAGGTGCCGTCCTGCTTGTCGTCGGACGGGTGGTAGACGAGTTGATATTTTGAGCGGATGGCCTGGTTGATATCCGAAAAGATGTCGGGCATCTCGCCGACAAAGCGGGGGAAGAAGCTCATGCCGCCGGTCATCTTGGCGAAGGTCTTCATCTCGTTGTCGGCCTGCAGGTAATCGAGATCGCGCATCTCGTTGCCCCATCCCGGACGGCCCTCGCTGATGGCCCGGATGCCGCCGCCGGTGGAGACGGTGAAGATGGTGATGTCGGGCGTGGCCTTGATCTTCTGGAGGATCTTGTCGAGGGTGATTCGGGAGAAGGTGTCGCGGCCGGAGGCGATGAGAATGATGTATTTGCGCCCTTCGATGCGGCTCAGGCGGTCCTCGGCCTCGTAGAGCGCGTCGAACAGGTTGCGTTCGCTGAAGCCGGGAATGATGAGCGAATTGAGGGCGTTGTAGATCTGGCGCTTGTCCTGGGTGAAGTCGGTGACGATCTGGGTGCGCATGTCGAAGGTCATCAGGGCGACGTAGTCCTGGGGCCGCAACTGCTGGGCAAACGACCAGGCCGCATTGCGCATGTCATAGACGAAGTTGTAGTTGGTTGAGGCGAATTCGCACAGCAGCAGGGCCGTGATGGGAGCTTCGACGCGCTTGAAGCCAATCACCTTCTGTTCGACGCCGTTCTCGTAGACGCGAAAATTGTCGGGCTTGAGGCCGGGAACGAACTGGCCGGTCTTTTCGAGCAGCACGCCAACATCGACCGTCACCTCGGGGACATCGACGCGGAGCGAGTAAGTGGGCGCGCCCTCGGGATTCTTGAATTTGGGCGCGGCCGGGGCGGGCGGAGGCGGTTCTTCGGAGCTTGCCTTCTTTTTGGGCAGAGCGATGGCGCCGCTATCGGCCGCGGGGCCGCCGGCGTCGGGAGCCGCCTGGTCAGGTTGCGACTGGGGCTGCTGCTGAGACTGCGGCGGGGCCGGGGTCTGCGCGCGGCTCAGCGACGCGTATGCCAGCGCCGCCCAGGCGAGAATCAACAGCGGGAATGACAGGCGGCGAACAGCGGAAAATGACAGGCGCATTGTGGACATGACCACCTCTGTGCTCCACACAGCATACGGGATGACCCGCGACGAGCGGCAACCGGCGACCCCTCATCCGGAAAACGGCCGGCCGCGCCGCCACGGCCAAGCCCTGGAACTGCCGCGACGGCTTGACGGGTGAACTGCCGGAGAGATCATGCCGCCGGTTGTACTCTTATAGACGTGAAACTGTGCCCAAAGGAAGTCCCGTTCTGCGCGGCTGGGTTGGTTCTGGCTCTGGCCGTCGCCTCCGCGCCTTTGCCGCTGTTGGCCCAGGATGCGGCTTCGCCCGCCGGTCCCGCACCCGCCGGACAAAGCTCCGTCGGCGGCAACGCCGGCCCGCCGCCGTCGAGCGGAGGAATCTTTCCGCTCAGCCAGGTGCACCGCGGGCTGCGCGGGACCGCGTGGACGGTCTTTGAGGGGAGCAAGCCCGAGGCGATGGACGTGGAGATTCTGGGCGTATTGCGCGGAGCCCGCGGCCCCGGCCATGACATGATCCTGGCGCAACTGCACGGCGCCCGGCCGGAGTACACCGGGGTGGTGGCCGGCATGAGCGGCAGTCCGGTGTACATCGGCAACAAGCTGCTGGGCTCGCTTTCCTATCGCATCGGCCAGTTCAGCAAGGAGCCGATCGCCGGGATCACGCCGATTGAGCAGATGCTGGAGGTGCGCGACCTGCCGATCGACGCCGCGCGGAGCACGACCGCCTCCGCTGACCCGAGCGCCGGGGTTGCCGCGGGCGGGATGACGTTTCAGGCCATGGAAACGCCGCTGGTGATGAGCGGATTCCGGCCGGAGGCGATTCGTCTGTGGCAGACGCGGATGGCGGGAACGGGCCTGGACCTGGTGGCGGCGGGCGGCGTGGGCGGCTCCTCCGAGCCGGGCTCCAGGGAGATGGGAACGGCCGCTTCAGCGGCAGCGCGGGCCACCATGGAGCCGGGGTCGACGGTGAGCGCGCAACTGATCCGGGGCGACCTGGAAATTTCGGCCACCTGCACGGTCACCTACATCGATCCCAGGCAACTGCTGGCCTGCGGCCACCCCATCCTGCAAGCGGGGCCGGTTTCGCTGCCCATGACCACGGCCGAGGTGGTGGCCACGCTGGCTTCGCCGCTGAACGCCTTCAAGATCATCAACACCGGCGAGACCATCGGCGCGTTTACGCAGGACCGCGACGCCGCCATTCGCGGAGTGCTGGGCGCCAAGGCGCACATGATTCCGGTCCACATCGCGGTGGATGAAAAGGGGAGCGTGAGGAAGGTGAATATCGAGGTGCTGGACCTGCCCTCGCTGACGCCGCAGGCGTTGATGGTGGCCCTTTACAGCACGCTGCTGGAAAGCAACGAGAGCACGGCGGAAACCAGCTACCACATTACGGGCAGCATCGATCTGAGCGGGTACCCGGTGTCGCCGCTGGACCTGTGGGCTCCGGGGGGCGATGGAACGCCGGCGCAACTGACGGCGGCGATGCTGACCGGCGAGCGGTTTACGCAGCTCTACTCGAATGGGACCAGGCAGGGTGGCGTCAATTCAGTCGATCTGCACGTGGAGGCCATTCCGCGCAACGTGCGGGTGGAACTGGAGGCGGCGCGCATTGTCTCCGGCGATATTGTGCACGCGGGCGACACGGTGGTGGTAGAGGCCACGCTTCACCCATGGCAGCAGCCGGCGCACAACGTCCGCATTCCTTTTGTCGTGCCGGCGCGGCTGGGGGCGGGCAACCTGCGCCTGCTGGTCTCGAATGCCGACACGCTGGACCGGGCTCTGAATCAGCCGCGGTTTACCAGCCACGCCGCCGATCTGGATGCGACCCTGGCCGAGGACTTCCGGCTGCATCCGGCCGACCGGGTGTACGTGAGCCTGCTGGCCCCGGAAGCGCAGGCGAAGATGGACGGGCAAACCCTTTCGAGTCTTCCGCTTTCAATGGCCAATGCGCTGGAGCCCTTGCGTGCGGGGCAGGACGTGAATCTGAATGGCGAATCGGCCGTGGTGGCGGGCCAGGCGCCGGCCGGAGGCGTGCTGAAGGGATTCGAAATTCTGAATCTGCACATTGACGCGGGCGGCGGGTTAAACTAGCTGTGGCGAAGAAGAGATTTTTCGCCAAATTTTGGCCTGCTCCGCGACCCGCGGACAGGCCTGTCGCCTAGGCTCACTGAGGACTACGAAACAACCATGAGTTTAATTCAAGGACTTGCGGCTCACGCGGCGGGATCCGAGCTTTTGCCTTTTCGCTATGACCCGGGAAAACTGGGCTTGCAGGAAGTCGAGATCGGCATCACCCACTGCGGCATCTGTCACAGCGACATTCACCTGATTTCGAACGACTGGGGCATGAGCCAGTATCCGTTCATACCCGGCCACGAAATCATCGGCACAGTGACCGCGGTAGGCCCCGAAGTGAGTTCGCTGCGGGTGGGCCAGCGCGTGGGCCTGGGCTGGCAATCGAATTCGTGCGGCCAGTGCGAGTGGTGCACGCGAGGCATGGAAAATCTTTGCCCGGGCGCGGAAGCGACCTGCGTTCATCGCCATGGCGGCTACGCGGACAGCGTGCGCGCCAACCTGCGGTTCGTGGTTCCGATTCCCGACGCCCTGCCCAGCGAACAGGCTGCGCCTCTGCTGTGCGGCGGCATCACGGTGTATAACCCGATGCGCACCCATGGCATCAACCCGTCGTCGCGGGTGGGCGTGGTGGGGATTGGCGGGCTGGGGCACCTCGCCATCCAGTTCGCGCGGGTCTTCGGGGCTGAGGTCACGGCGTTTTCTACCTCCCTGGCCAAGGAAGCGGACGCGCGGGCGCTGGGCGCCCATCACTTCGTGAACTCCCGCGAGTCCAAGGCCATGAAAGAGATGGCGGGGACGCAGGATTTTATTTTGACCACCATCAACGCCGACCAGGACTGGGGCGCCTACATTCAGGCGCTGCGGCCCACCGGGACACTGTGCTTTGTCGGGGTTCCGCCTTCGCCGGTGGCGGTGCACGCCTTTCCGCTGATCTCCGGGGTGCGCTCGATCAGCGGCAACCCGACGGGCAGCCCGTACCGGATCAAGGAAATGCTGGGTGTGGCCGCGCGGCTCGGCGTCAAGGCGCAAACCGAGTGCTTTTCCATGGCCGAGGCCAACGAAGCCATCGAGAAGGTGAAAAAGAACAAGGTCCGCTACCGGGCCGTGCTGGTGAATTAGTCGAAGGGGCGCACGATACTGCGACCCTTCCTTTGCGAGAAGCCCTGATGACCGGCATACGCATGGACAAGTGGCTGTGGGCGGCGCGCTTCTTCAAGACGCGGGCGATGGCATCCAAGGCCTGCGATCTGGGGCGCATCCGGTGGCACGCGGTGGAGGCCAAGCCGGCGCGCGAGGTCCGCGTGGGCGACATGCTGCAGATCAGGAACGAAGGCGGCGCGTTCGAGATCGAGGTTCTGGCGCTGAGCGAGATGCGCGGCCCGGCCGCGGTGGCGCAGACGCTTTACCGCGAGACCGAAGCCAGCAAAGAGGCGCGCGCCAAGGCCGCCGAAGAGCGCAAGGCAATGCAGCAATTCGCGCCCTTGCCGGAACATCGCCCCTCGAAACGCGACCGGCGCAGGATCATTCAGTTTCGCGGCGGAGCGTGACGCTTCAGCGCGTCTATTTCTATCTTTCTATTTCTTTCCTTCCACCTTGGGTGCGGCCGCTTTGCGCGAGGGAGGAACGCGCCTGACATTGAGCGAGAGCGTGGGGACGGCGAGTTTGTCGCGCAACTGGTTCTCGATCAGTTGCAGGGCAATCTTGTCCAGTTCGCGACGGCTTGCGTAGTCGACATCGACAGCGATTCCGGCCGCATCGAAGGACACGTCGAAGTGCTGGATCGGCGTTTCAGGCGGCCAGATGCCATCGACGACCGGCTGGATGCGCTGTATCAGTTCGTCGTGAATCTCCGCGAGAGTCTTTTCGACGGGCTTGGGCGGAGGCGGAGGCATGGTCAGCCGCTGCATCAGTTCCGCCAGTTCGCTCTGGCTGGCAATGCCGGCGACCGATATCTGCACCTTGCGGCCGGAGCGGCGCTCGATCTCGCGCTCCGCGGCGTGCAGCTTGTCGGCAGGGACATTCTGCGTGGCGATGAGGCGGATGGCGACGTTGTCCCGTCCCACCTCGACCTGCTGCGACACCAGCGCGCCGGGCGGCAACAGACCTTTGACAACGTCTTGTATCGCGCCCCGAACCTGGGTTTCGCCGGCCACCTGCACGAACGCGGTGCGCAAGGGGACCGCGATGACGGCCAGCAGAACCGCCAGCATGAGGACGCGCCAGCGCAACAGCCCGCCGTTGGCCAGCATCCGCGCCAGCAGCCCGTGCGAAAGCCTCTGGGCAAACGCTTCTTCCTTGCGGGAAGCGGCCATCTGGGCGCGCACATCCGGCGCATTCATGCCCACCAGCAGAAAGACGGCAAAGGCGCTGGCGACGATGGCCACCAGGTTGGTGAGGAAGAGCAATCCCGCGCCGCCCATGATGCGGGTGTTCATTCCGCTGCCCATTCCAAAGCCGATGGTGCAGAGGGGCGGCATGAGGGCCACGGCAATGGCCACGCCGGGCAAGGTGGTGACGCCGCTGCCGCCGGCGGTGCGGCACACCGCCACGGAGCCGGCCAGCCCCGAGAACAGGGCGATGCCGAGGTCGAGCAGGTTGGGGTTGATGCGCGCCAGAATTTCGGGGGTAATGGAGTGGAAGGGCAGGAGCCAGACGATGAAAGCGGAAAGCCCCACGGCCAGCGCGATGCTGGCTACCAGCTTGGCGATCGCCTTGAGCGCCAGATACAGATCGCCGACGGCAAGAGCCAGGCCGGTGGCCATGATGGGCCCCATCAGCGGAGAGATGAGCATGGCGCCGATGATGACCGCCGGGCTGTTGATGACCAGGCCGAAGGCGGCGATGCCGGCGGAGAAAAAAGTTTCAAGCCAGTAGCCGAGACTGGAAAATTCGGCCGTCTCGTAGACCTGCGCATAGACGCCCGGCCGCTGATGCACATGGATTCTGAGCCATTGCTGCAGCCGCGTTTGATGTGGGACTCCGCCGCCAGATCGAGTTGCCATGGTTCCGGATTCCTTGGGTTGCGACTCGGTGCAACGCGCGCATTGGCCGGGCTGATTGCCCGCCCGCTTGAGGGCGCGGAGCCGAGCCCTTTGCTTGCGATTCAGCCTATCACTGAAGGCCGCACGGCATGCGCGGCAGCGTCGGGATCTGAACGCGGGCGGAACAGCGGCCCGCTTCCACGCCTGGGCACGGAGGGCAGAATGGCTTCAAGCTGGCCCTCTGGCAGCCTGGCCCCGCCCGCGCCGCTACGCGGATTCTGCCTGACCCTCGCCAACTTTAGTAGACTCAACGGCAGCATGGTTGCTTTGACTCGCATGATGTGCCGCCCCCTCTCCGCGTTCCGTTGCGCCGCCCTCGCGCTGGCTTTTGCAGCCGCCGTGGGCGCCTTGCCGCAGGCAGTTGCCCAGGGCACGCGCCTGTGGACCCAATCGCGATTCGAGGAGTTCGAGAAGGGCACGCCGCAGGGAGTGGCCATCGACAGCGACGGCAGCCTGCGCGAGGGGCCGGGCTTGCGCGCGCTGTTGACCACGCCGTCGACCTTCGTGTGGTCCGTAGCAGTGGACAAGAATGGCACGGCCTATCTAGGCACCGGCTCGCCGGCCACCGTGCTGCGCGTGGGCGCAGACGGCAAGGCGTTCACGCTCTTCGAGAGCAAGGACGTGAGCGTGCAGGTGGTGCGACTGGGGCCGGATGGGGCGCTGTACGCGGCCACGATGCCGAGCGGCAAGGTGTACAAGCTGAACCCCAACGCCACGGCGAGGCAGGAGGAGGCCAGCGCCACGGTGATCTTTGACGCCTCCAAACTGGACGGCGCGAAGGCCGGCGACTCCAAGCCCGACACGAAGGCGCATTACATCTGGGACATGACTTTCGACGCCCAGGGCCGACTGTATATTGCCAGCGGCGGGCCGGCGGCGGTCTACCGCGTGGACCCGGCCAGGGCGGGCGCGCAGCCGGAAGAATTTTTCAAGAGCGACGAGCAGCACATCCGCGCGCTGGCCTGGGACGGGAAGGGCAACCTGATCGCCGGCTCGGACGGCAGCGGGTTAGTGTATCGCATCAACCCGCAGGGCAAGGGCTACGTGCTGTTCGACGCGCCGCGGCGGGAGATTACGTCGGTGGCAGTGGGCGCCGACGGCACCATCTACGCCGCCAGCGTGGGCGACAAGGCCCGCAATCCGCTGCCTCCGCTGCCGATTCAGGGCCTGGGCACGGTGACGTTCACCGTGGTTCAGCCGGGATCGCTGCAGGCGGCCAACGCCAGCACCGCCGTGCCCGAGGGAAGCGAGATCTACGCGCTGAAGGAAGGGCAGGCGCCGCGCAAGCTGTGGTCGGGCAAGGACGAGATCGTGTATGCGCTGGCCGCGCGGCCGGACGGGTTGCTGGCGCTGAGCGGCAATCGCGGACACATCCTGCGCATTCAGCCGGACGGCAGCTATGCCGACGTGGCGCACCTGGAAGCGCAGCAGGGGCTGAGCCTGGCCGTGGAGCACGGGCCGGAAGCAACGGGCGGAATCCTCGTCGGCACCGGCAACACCGGCAAATTGTTTTGCCTGTGCGCCGCTGAAAAGCACGAGTACGCCAGCGATGTTCTGGATGCCGGCGCGCTGGCGCGCTTTGGCCGCGTGGAAGTGGAGCCGGGCTCGACCGGCTATGAGCTGTGGACGCGCACGGGGAACGTGGAGCAGCCGGTGCGCGGCTGGTCCGATTGGCAGCCGCTGAAAGATGGGGAGGTGGCTTCGCCGGCGGGGCGTTTTCTGCAGTGGAAGGCGGCGCTCGGCGCGGGGGGAAAGCTGGGCAGCGTGGGCGTCAACTATCTGCCCGTGAACGCGGCGCCGGTGGTCGACGACGTGGTGGTTGTGCCCGGCGCGCGCCTGAACACGCAGGCACAGCAGGTCGCGCAGCAGACGGTGAGCATTGCGTTCCCTTCCGGGAGCCAGAGCACTTCAACGTTTGACGCCGGGGCCAATGCGCCGTTGCAGGCGGTGAAGGACCGCGGCAGCATCGCGGTGCGCTGGGCGGCGCACGATGACGACGGCGACGACCTGATCTATGCGCTCTACCTGCGCGGGGACGGCGAGCACGTGTGGCGGCTGCTGAAGAAGAATATCACCGAGAAGGCCTACAGCTTTGACGCGGCGCTGATTCCCGACGGCGGCTACGAGGCGAAGGTGGTGGCCTCCGACGCGCCTTCGCACACCCCCGGCGACGCGCTGACGGGCGAGAAAGTGAGCGAGCGGTTTGTGGTGGACACGACGCCGCCGGTGATCACCGCGCTCAAGGCGGAAGAAGAAGGCGCACCCTGCGCGCAGGCAGGCTGCCCGCGGCCGGTGCGTGTGACCTTCGACGCCGAGGACGCGACCTCGCCGATTGCCCACGCCGAATATTCGCTGGACGCCGGGCCGTGGCAGTTCCTCGCTCCGGTGGGCCGGCTGTCGGATTCGCTGCGCGAGCACTATGAGCTGCGCCTGCCCGCGTCGTCGTTTGAAGGCAAGACCGGCGAGCACCTGCTGACGGTGCGCGTCTATGACCGGTATGAGAATGCGGGCCTGGCCAAGACGGTGTTTGGCGCGGCGGCAAAGTAGGCGCGAGAGCAAGGCAGGCGCGAGAGCAAGGCAAATTTGATGCGATTTGAATTTTTCGTGGCGGCGCGGTACCTGAGGGCGAAACGGCGGCAGGCCGTGGTGGGCGTGGTGACGGCCATCTCGGTTGCCGGCGTGGCGGCGGGGGTGGCGGCGCTGATCATTGCCCTGGCCGTGACCAATGGGATGCGGCGCGACCTGCAGGACCGGCTGGTGGACTCAAGCGCGCATGTGCAACTGATGCGGGTGCAGGCGGACGGCATTCGCGACTGGCGGCCGCTGCTGGAACGGCTGCGCCACGTGCCGCACGTGGTCGCGGCCTCGCCCGGACTGTATGAGCAGGTGCTGGTGGCGCGCGGGGCGCGGGATGGCGGCGCGCTGATCGAAGGCATTTTGCCCAACGATGAGCGGACGGTGAGCAACCTGCTTTCTTCCGCCACGCCGGGCTCGGTGCAGGCATTGGAGCCGGAGCCGCAGCCGGCCTCGCCAGCGAATGCGGAGCTGCCGCCGATTGTGCTGGGCAAGGACCTGGCGGAGACCATCGGCGCGGCGATCGGCGAGTCGGTGACCGTGATCAGCCCGCAGGGCGAGATGACTCCGGTGGGCATCTTCCCCAAGGTGGTGCGCTTTCGCCTCGCGGGCACCTTCCACTCCGGCTTTTACCAGTACGATGCGCAGATGGGCTTTCTGCGCCTGGCCGACGCGCAGCGGCTGTTCAGCGAGCCGGACCTGCTGTCGGTGATCAGCTTCAAGGTGGACGACCTGAACCGCGCGCCGGAGATTGCCCGCTCGATTGAGCAGGCCGCGGGCAAGGGCTACATGACCACCAACTGGATGGAGCAGAATCGCGAGCTGTTTCGCGCGCTCAAGCTGGAACAGGTGGTCACCTTCATCATCATCGCGCTGATCGTGATGGTGGCGGCGCTGAACATTCTGATCGCGCTGACCATGATGGTGATGGAGAAGACGCGCGACATCGCGGTGCTGCTGAGCTTCGGCGTCGAGCCCGATCAGGTGCGGCGGATCTTTCTGATGCAGGGCCTGCTGATCGGCGTGGTGGGCACCGCGCTGGGCCTGGTGCTGGGCTACGCGGCCGCCTGGGCGGGCGGACATTACCACTTCATCCATCTCTCGGCGGACGTGTATTCGATCGACACGCTGCCGTTTGCGCCGCGGCCGCTGGACGGGGTGATTGTGTCGGCGGTCTCGATTGGGATGTCGCTGCTGGCCACGCTTTATCCGTCGTCGGCCGCCGCGCGCATCCTGCCCGCCGAGGCGCTGCGCTACGAATGACAGGCCGCGCCGCGCGGCCTGCAACAAAGCATTACAATTCTTTCGCGGATTGATACTGGAGCGGGTTTGAAGCGGGTTCCATCCGGGACAAAACGCCATGACCAGCAGAGGACAACGGAGTTTTGTCAGCCTGCCGAGCTTCGCCGCGAGGCTGTACAACAGCCTGACGCAGACCAGGGCGATGCAGCGCCAGTACCGGGAGATCGCGCTCGACCTGGCCTCCCGGATGGAGCGCGGCAGGATCCTGGATGTGGGCACGGGAACAGGCCGGCTGCTGTTCGAACTGCGCCAACTGAATCCCGCCTTCGAGCTGTTCGGGCTGGATATTTCCGCATCCATGGCGGCGTTGGCGCGGCGGCAACTGTCCGGGATTGGGGCCGACATCCGGCTGGGCGACATGCAGCACACCGGCTACGACGACAACTTCTTCGACATGGTCACCTGCACGGGCAGTTTTTATCTCTGGGACTTTCCGCGGGAATGCCTGGATGAGGTATTTCGCATTCTCAAGCCGGGCCGGTCAGCGTACCTGTTTGAAACTTACCGGGAGTGCGACCGGGCGGAAGTGCGCAAGGCGATCAAAAGCAATCTCCAGGGCGAGAGCCCTCTCCGGCGCGTGATCGCTCCCCGCCTTTTCAGCAAGCAATTGCGCATGACTTACAACACGGCGGAGGTCGGCGCCATTCTCCGGCAGACCCGGTTTGCGCCGAGCAATGCGATCGATCGCATCACGCTGGTGGGCGTGCCGGCCTGGCTGCGCATCCGGCTGACCAAGGAGATCTGAGCCAGCACAGGCTCTACTGCGGGGTGATGATGCCGCCCACTGCGTGACGCCTGGGCAGAACGATGCCGCGATGATCGACCACCTGCGGCGGAGCCGTCGCGGGAAGATTCTCGGCCGGGAGACTGGCGCGCTCGAGCAGCGCTCCGCCGCAGGCCGGACACCAGTCGGCGACGGTTTCTTGCGCGAGCACGGCGTGGCATTGGGTGCAGATACGTTCCATGTGGATGAGATTAACGGATCGGGCCCGCCCCGCGCACGCCAGTACCACCGCACGCCGGCCCCACCGCAGGTGGCCGCACCGCAGGTGCCCGGTACACTGAACGTATGCATCCTCCGGTTCGTCTGGTGGCTATCGACATGGACGGCACGCTGCTGCCGACGTTTTCGCAGACCGTGACCCGGCGCAATGCGCGAGCGCTGAAGGCCGCGCAGGAGGCGGGGATCACGGTGGCCATCGCCACAGGCAGGCGTACGGCGTATGTGGCGCCGCTGCTGGAAGGGCTGGGGCTGCGCGCGGACATGCCGCTGATTACGTCGAATGGAGCCGTGACGCGGACGCTGGGCGGCGACCCGCTGGATCGCTCCCACCTGGAGGCGCGGGTGGGGCGCGGTTTGTGCGGTTTGGTGAGGCCGTTTGGCGCCGTGGTGTTCACCTTCGACAGGCCGGGGCGCGGCGAACTGGTGCTGGAAGACATGGAGCAGGCGCACGGGCGCATTGCGCTGTGGGTGGAGGCCAATCGCGACGCGATTGAGGTGGTGAAGCCGCTGGAGAAGGCGCTCGAGGATGGCGGCGATCCGATTCAGGGCATGGTGGCCGGGGGGCTGAGAAAGATGAGGCTGGCCGAGGAGGCGATCAAGGCCAGCGAGTGGAGCGCGGCGTGCGAGTGCATGCGGACCGAGTATCCGGGGCGCGATCTGTCGATCCTGGACCTGCTGCCGCCGGGCGTGTCGAAGGGCTGGGCGCTGGAGCGGCTGGCCGAGCGTCTGGGCGTGGACCGCAAGGAGACGATGGCGATCGGCGACAACTGGAACGACGTGGATATGCTGGAGTGGGCCGGCCAGGGCATCATGATGGGCAATGCGGCGCTGGAGTTGCGCGCGATGGCCAAAATGCGCGGCTGGAAGCAGGCGCCGCCCAACGACGAGGACGGCGTGGCGGTGGTGCTGGAAGCGGCGCTGGCCCGGCGCGCCTCGGCCGGAGTGTGACCGCGGCGGCGGGCAGGAGTAGGGATTGCGAATCGGCGTACATCTGATGGTTGCAGTGGGGGCCTTGGCGGCGCTGGTTCCCTCGGCGCGCGCCGGCGAGCGCGTGAGCCTGAGCAACGGATTCGAGATGCGCTGCGACCATCACGCGCGGGTGGGCGAGGGCGTGCGGCTGTACCTGAGCGCGGGAGAAGACGACTACATCGAGTTGCGCCCGGAGGAGATTGCGAGCTTTGCGCGGGTGACGGACATGCCCGCGACGGCGGCGGGGAATTTCGAAAGCAAATCACCGCGGGATGCGCGACTGAGCTCCGAGGACCTGGGCGAGATGCTGGCCGAGGCGGGACGCACGCACGATCTGGATGTGGACCTGCTGGCGAGCGTGGTGAAGGCCGAGAGCGGCGGACAGGCGCGCGCCGTGAGCCGCGCCGGGGCCCGCGGGCTGATGCAGCTGATGCCTGCGACCGCCGCCGGGCTGGGCGTGGAAGACAGCTTCAAGCCGGAGGAGAATGTGCGGGGCGGGTCAGCCTATCTGGACGCGCTGCTCACCCGCTACAAGGACAAGCTGGCGCTGGCGCTGGCCGCGTACAACGCCGGGCCGGGGGCGGTGGACCACTATGGCGGCATTCCGCCCTACCGCGAGACGCAGGCGTATGTGGCGCGGGTGATTCACGAGTTCAACCGGCGGGTGCGGGCGCGCGAGGCCGAGGCCGGGCGGGCGGGCGCGGCCACGGCTGCGCCGCGGAACGCCGCAAGCCGGTGAATCTGTCGCTGCCTTCCGTGTCGAGAGCATCGGGCCGGGACCATAGAATCAATCTGTGGCGCTAGAAACGGAGAACGCTTGAAGAGGAATCACTGGATTCTGGGTTTGGTGGTGCTGGCGGCGCTGGTGGCGTTCGTCATCTGGGTACACGGCCGCATTCACTTCGACTTTGGCGTCTTCGGCGCGCAACTGGCGCTGGCCGACTGGGGCAGGATCGGCGTCGCCGCCGGCTGCATCTACCTGGCCTATGTTTTCCGCGCGGTGCGCTGGGCGTTTTTCCTCCGGCCGAGCAAGAAAGTGCCGGCGCTGTCGCTGCTGGGCACGCAGGTGATCGGCTTCACCGCCGTGGCGCTGATCGGGCGGGTGGCCGACCCGGTGCGGCCCTACCTGGTTTCGAAGCGGACCGGGCTGCCGCTCAGCTCGCAGATCGCCGTGTACATCGTGGAGCGGCTCTTCGACGCCGGCACGATGGCGCTGCTGTTTTCCGGCGTCA
This sequence comes from uncultured Acidobacteriaceae bacterium, assembly GCA_963716385.1. GTDB lineage: Bacteria > Acidobacteriota > Terriglobia > Terriglobales > Acidobacteriaceae > Telmatobacter. The sequence goes on along the minus strand of OY970305.1, from coordinate 1,644,159 downwards.
TTCTGCTGGCTCCGGCCGGAGCGATGCCCCACCCGGAGATCGTGAAAAGAGCCGGCGCGTGGGGGATGCTGCTGACCGTGGCCGGCGGGCTGTTTCTGGTGGCGGTGCGGCTGGGCGGGGGCATCGTGGCCACGTTTCTCGAGGGCGCCTTCGGCCTGGTGTCGAAGAAGCTCGGCCACGCCATCGGGCACCGCATCCGCGCCTTCCGCGCTGGGCTGGACACGATGCGCACGCTGTCCGACTTCGGCGTGGCAGCGGGCCTGTCGCTGGCCATGTGGGGCCTGATTACGCTGGCCTATCTGGAGACCGCGCGGGCCTTCACCGCCAGCCCGCAACTGGCTTCAATGACGCTGGCCAAATGTATGCTGCTGCTGGCCTTCAGCGGCGGGGCGAGCGTGCTGCAGTTGCCGGTGCTGGGCTGGTTTACGCAGATCGGCCTGGTGGCGGCGGCGCTGTCGGGCTTTTTTTCTGTGGAGCCGGAGGCGGCCACCGCCTGCGCGGCGACGCTGCTGCTGGTCACCTTTTTGAGCATTGTGCCGGTGGGGCTGGTCTGGGCGCAGGTGGAGCATGTGAGCCTGCGCAAGGTGGCGGTCGAGAGCGAGCACGCCGAGGAAGAACTGGAAGCCGCCGAAGCGGCGGAGTGACGCAGAGCCGCGGTTCAGGCACGCGGATCAGGCAATGAAGCGCGGATCAGGGCAGAGGCGGCCCGTCCGGGCGCGTGAACCGGATCGATTCCGGGGCCACGGCGCCGCCTGTCATCAACATGCTCATGGCCTGCTCCATGGTGAGGTCGGTCTCCGTGACGCGCTCCATGGGAAGCAGCTGGAGGAAGGCTGACGTGGGGTTGATGGCGTTGGGCAGCAGGACTGCGGCCAGCGCCTGGCCGGTGGTCGAGTCCACCAGCGTGCGGGTCAGAAAGCCCACGCTTTTTTGGCCTGCGATGGGAAAGTCCACCAGCACGACGCGCTGGCTGGTGTCCTTCTTGGCCATCATGGTGTCCAGCAACTGGCGGACCGAGGTGTAGACCTTGGCCACGAACGGCAGGCGCTCCAGCAGCGCCTCAAAGAGGCCGAAGGCCTGGCGGCCGATGACCAGCGAGGTGAGACGGCCGAGCACGTAGAGCACCACCAGGGTCAGCAGGATGGCCAACAGCGATTGCAGCCACGCCTGGGCGAGCCAACTGTGCGGAAAAATCGGGGCCAGAAGCTGAATGACCGGCCGGCCGGCGCGGGCCAGGTCGCCCAGCACAAAACTGAAGACGAGCCAGGTGACAAACAGCGGTCCAACGGTGATGATGCCGGCCAGAATATTGCGCTGCAGGTTGCGCAGCGCGTGGGCTAAGACGGGTCTCACGGGCTTCTCCTGGGAACGAGCATACGCGACGGGAGCGCAGTTGGCAGCAGGTTGCCGCTCCGCGCGCCGCGCCGGCATGGGCAGGCGAAGGATTTCACTTATATTTGAAGAGGAGAAGCAGCTCATGAGCGATATGGAAACTTCCGGCGCACGGGAACAGGCGCAGCAACTGCTGGATCCGGCGCTGGCGCCCACTCAGGTGATCAGCCACCCCTGGCCCGCCGACAAGGACGATCTGGCGTTGTTGCCGACGCCGATTGAGACGGCGATCCCTCTGCGGCCCGCAACTCCGGGACGCGCATTGTCACGTCCGCTGCAGCCAACCTCCCCGGCCGGACCGCCCTCCGGCTTTGATCGCGCGATGCGGATCATGCAGGGAGTTCTGCCCCTGGCGCAAAAGCTTTTGCCGCTGCTGGAGGGAAATGTCGCCTCGGCGGTCTCCAACATTCTTGGCCCTCCGCCGATGGCGCAGGCGTTGCGGGTGGATCTGGCGCCAATTGAAGACGATCTGAAACGGATGCACATGGAGCAGCTCGACCTGCGCGGCAAGGTCGTGGAACAGAACACCTCGCTCCAGCGCGTCGCCGGCCAGCTGGAGATGGTGAAGGAAGCCACAGACCGCAACACGTTGGAACAGCAGGAGTTGATGGAAGACCTGCGCAGGATGCGCAGAAGGGTGAGCGTATTCGCCTGGGTGGCCCTGGGCTTGCTGGGGGTCTCCCTGCTCATCAACGTGGTTTTGCTGCTGCGCACGGCGGGGCTTCTCCGCTAGGGCCTGTTCAGGCAGTTTTATAGGAAAATTGCCTCATTCAGGGGCAGCTTTGATTTCGCAAATATCTCTGTTATCTACACCAAAGCGAATTGACGGATTATTGCTACCTTTTTACGAGTTTCGTGATGCAGGACATTGCCAGTCGTATTTTCAGGGGGCTAGTATTCCCGGTAGTTCAATTGGGGATTTTCGCCCCACGCCACAATGCAGCTGTTCCTGAGTCCACAGAGCTTCACTAACGAGCGGCGCTTACCGGCGGCCGCATACGGGGTGCTTCCTCATGGCATGGTATGCCTACTGCATCGGTGAAAAACAAGCTTTTCCAGAATTGGCCCGTCATCGCAAACCTGTTCCCTTGGAGTCTGTTCACGGGGTCAGCGGCAACCAGGTATTTCTCTATCCCGCCAGCGACCTGGCGATCATCGTCAGCGAACACAACCCAGCCGAAGCGTTGAACCAGAAATCGGGCGTGGACCACGCCCGGGTGATCGCCGACTGCTTCCAGCATTCCACCGTGCTGCCCTTCCGGTTCGGCACGGTCTTCAACGACGACGAATGCCTGCGCAAGTCGATCCGGTCAAACCAGCGCCAGTTTCTGTCCAATATCGACAAGCTGCGTGGCAAGACCGAGATGCACCTGAAGATCTTCGTGGACGACTTTTGCGACCGCGAAGCGAGCCGGGCCGCGCCCGCCGAGAGCGTGGGCCGTGAATATCTGACCAACCTGCGGGAGACGGCCTCGCGGCAGCGGGAACGGCAGACGCGGGCGCGCGCGGTCAGCTTTCAGATGCACCGGCTGTTCCTGCCCCTGGACGAAGAAGTGAGTTGCAGGGTGACGGAGAACGGCAAGATGGTGCTGGACATCGCCCACCTGATCGAGCGGAAATATGTGGAGCGCTACCAGAACAAGTTTGCCACCACCAGCGCCATGATGCGGGAGTGCCATATGCAGCTGTCGGGTCCGTGGCCCCCTTACCACTTTGTTCACCGTCTGACGCGGGGTGCGCATGTGCAGCCCCAACCGTCCGTGGCATGCCGGGCCTCTGCGGCGGAGACGCTGGCCAACGCCAAAGTCGCCGGGCCGGAGGCGGTCCCCGCGATGGTATAAGGCGGTCCCACTGTCAGGATGCAAAAAGCCCCCGCCAAGGCCGGGGCTTTTTGTGGAGATCGCGTCGAAATTGGGTCGAATTTGCGCTATCGGGCGCCGGGCGTACCTGCGCTCTTGCGGCGGCTGAGCACGGAGGTCTTGCGCCGGTCGACGGAGGCGCGGTCAATCTGCTTCCAGAAGCCGACAAAGTAGTCCACGGCGGAGATGATGGACACCAGCACCGTGAAGTAGATGGCGGCCACGGCGATCCACTTGACAGGAATGACCAGGACGCCGAACTGCCACTGGGTCCAGTGATGGGCCAGGATGGCCGAGACCACGGTGATGATCTGCAGCACCGTCTTGAGCTTGCCCAGGTCGCTGGCCTGGATGGTGAAGCCCTCCGAGGAGGCGATGGAGCGCAGGCCGGAGACCAGAAACTCGCGCCCGATGATGACCACGGCGATCCAGACCTTGACCACCTCGGGGTTGTAGGCCACCAGGGCGATGAGCGCGCCGGCGACCATGATCTTGTCGGCGATGGGGTCCAGCAGCATGCCCACGGTGGTGACCTGGCCGCGCTTTCGCGCCAGATATCCATCCAGTCCGTCGGTGATCGAGGCCAGGATGAACAGCACCGACGCCAGAATCTCCTGCGCCCCGTTGGGACCGCGCCAGGGGAAATGCGGCGACAGCATCCACAGCAGCAGAGGGATCATGACGATCCGGCTCATCGTGATGGAATTGGGCAGGTTCACGAGCCTCGCGTCGGGCCGGAATGGACCATCTCCGGCCAGGGTCCATTATTGCACTGAGAAGCGGCGCAGAGGGTTCAGCCGCGTTTCGTGCAGCGCGCACAAACCAAAGCGGGATGGGTGAAGGGCCCATCCCGCTTTGGTCTTGTGCCGGCGAATCGAGCCTTCAGGCGTAGATGCCGCGCTGCTTGATGGTGACGGCCACGCGGTCGATGGCCAGCATGTAGGCGGCGATGCGGTTGTTGACGTTATGGGCCTCGGCGTAGCGCACCACGTCCTCAAAACTTTCGCGCAGGATGCTCTCCAGCTGCTCGTTGACGATGGCTTCCTTCCAGAAGTAGCCCTGCCGGTCCTGCACCCATTCGAAGTAGCTGGCGGTGACGCCGCCGGCGTTGGCCAGGATGTCGGGCACGATGAAGATGCGTTTTTCGGCCAGGATTTCATCGGCCACGGCGGTGGTGGGGCCATTGGCGCCCTCGACGACAATGCGCGCCTTGATCTTGTCGGCATTGCGGCTGGTAATCACGGTCTCAGTGGCCGCGGGGATGAGGATTTCGCACTCTGCGACCAGCAGCTCTTCGCTGGGCATGGCCTCGGCGCCGCGGAATCCCAGGGTGGTGCCGTTGCGGTACTTGTACTCGATCAGCTGATGAATGTCGATGCCACTGGGGTTGGACAGGCCGCCCTCTTTTTCAGCGATGCCCACGATCTTGTACCCCTGCTCCATCATCAGGCGAGCGGCATTGGAGCCCACGTTGCCGAATCCCTGAATCACCACCCGGCAGCCGTCGACGGGCAAGTTGAGGTAGCGCAGGCTCTCGTTGCACACCACCATCACGCCGCGTCCGGTGGCCTCGATGCGGCCGCGCGAACCGCCGATGTTGAGCGGCTTGCCAGTGACCACGCTGGTGACGGTGTGTCCCATGTGCATCGAGTATGTATCCATGATCCAGGCCATGGTCTGCTCGTTGGTGTTCACGTCGGGCGCGGGCACGTCCTTCTCCGGCCCGATGAAGTCGATGATCTCCGAGGTGTAGCGGCGGGTCATGCGCTCCAGTTCGCCCTGGCTCATTTTCTTGGGATCGCAGATGACCCCGCCCTTAGCGCCGCCGAAGGGAATGTTGACCACCGCGCACTTCCAGGTCATCCAACTGGCCAGGGCGCGCACCTCGTCCAGGGTCACGTCGGGCGCGTAGCGAATGCCGCCCTTGGCCGGGCCGCGGGCGATGTTGTGCTGCACCCGGAAGCCGGTGAACATCTCGTAGCGGCCGTCATCCATGGCTACGGGAAAATGCACGATAATCTCGCGCGCGGGGGTCCTGAGCAACTTCCACAGGCCTTCATCCAAATTCAGCTTGCGTGCTGCAAAATCAAACCGCGCGCTTTGCGCTTCCCAGGGGTTGATCTCCTGGTCCAAAGTGACGGTCGAGGTTGTTGCGGGCATACATTTCTCCAATTCTCTGTGCCTGCCGGCGCGGAATGGGTCTGAAAACCAGCCCCATCGGCGACGGATGGACGCGGCATCGATCTCCCCGGTTGACCGGGGCCGCTGCGCGTCCGGCCCTGCCCCATAGGCACGGGGGCCGGCCTGTTGGGCGCGTCCTTAAAGGGGCACAAGCCCAAACCCATGTGAGTCTAGGCTCCCGGCAAGGCCCAGTCAAGCCTTCCAGACCCGGCCGGGGAGCCTTTGGGAACCTGTCTGGGAAACCGGTTCCTTCCTGGGCCGGCTTCTTTCCCGGCGAAAATCGGCGCCGGAGTCCGGGGCAAAAGCCTGCCGCACTCCCGGTTGTGCGCGCAGAAAGCACGGATCAGATCTAAGGCCGCCTCGGAGGCCGGGCGGCAGCGGCCGTTGCCACAATTCCGCGCGGCAGATCTTGCGTGCTAAGTTACACTGAGCACATACCGTTGCGCTTTGCTGCTGGGTCCGCCACGCTTTCCCGGAACGCGAAGACAGGCTGGCTGCGGATGGGTGTCGAACCTTGGAGAAGCGATGACAACTGCCGACCGAATCCTGGTCATCGACGATGATGAAGTGGTGGGCGAGCTGGTTGCCGCTTCGGCGCGGGCCATGGGGCTGCATTGCGTTGCGACAAGAGACGTTAAAACATTTTTGAATCTTGTCACTCCGGAAACGACCTTGATTCTGCTGGATCTGATGATGCCGGAGATGGACGGCATCGAGGTGTTGCGGCTGCTGGGCGAGCGGCGATGCAAGGCCCGCATCCTGCTGATCAGCGGGATGAACAAACGCGTGCTGGAGACGGCGGAAAAGCTGGCCCAGACGCTCGGCCTCTCGGTTGTGGGGCACCTGCAGAAGCCGTTCCCGCTGGCAGAGCTGAAGAAGGTTCTGGGGGCGCATGCCGCGCCGGAAACCGCCGACGCCGGCAAGGAAAGTCCGCAGATCGCGATTACGGATGAACAGTTGCACGGCGCTTTCGCGCGCAATGAATTTGTGGTCCACTATCAGCCGCAGATCGGTATTGCGACGGGCGAGGTGACGGGCGTAGAGGCTCTCTCCCGGTGGCAGCATCCCGAGCTGGGCCTGATCCTGCCCGATCGATTCCTCGCGCGCGCCGATGCCCTGGGGCTGATGGACAAGCTCTGCTGGCTGACCGCCGACTGCGCGCTGGCCGAGGCAAAACAGTTTGCCGGGCGGGACGGGGACCTGCCCCGGCTTTCGCTGAACGCCTCGGTGCACACGCTGCGCGATTTGAAGTTTCCCGAGCTTCTGCTGAACCTGGCGGCACGGCATGGCTTTCCCGCCGGCAAGATTGCCATCGAGATCACGGAGACCGGGCTGATCCACGAGCTTTCGCGCACGCTGGACGTGCTGACCCGGCTGCGGATGAAGGGGATTCAGCTTTCCATCGACGACTTCGGCTCCGGGTACGCCATGATGCGGCAACTGCAGAACGTTCCGGCGACCGAGCTGAAGATCGACCAGAACCTGGTGCAGAACATGCATGCCAACGGCAGCGATCGGGTGATGGTGGAGAAGATCATCGAGATGGGCCATGCGCTGGACATGGAAGTGATTGCCGAAGGAGTCAACACCCGGGAGCAGCTCGATCTACTGCGCCAGAGGGGCTGCGATGGGGCGCAGGGCTTTCTCTTCAGCCCTCCGCTGCCGGCCGGGGAGATGGCGGACTGGCTGGCGGCGCACCGCTCCGGCCAAGTGCAGTAGGGGCGCGGCGGCTGGTGGCGGCCGAGCAGTTACACTGGTGGCTGTGAAGCCTGAATCCAATCTCATTCAACCCAGCCGCAAAGAGTTCCTGGCGCTCGCCAAAGAGCACACGCTTGTGCCCGTGTATCGCCGGCTGACCGCCGACCTGGAGACCCCTGTGTCGGCGTTTTTGCGCGCGGCGTGGCCCCAGCGCGAGTGCGTTCTGCTGGAGTCCGTGGAGAACGGCGAGCAGGTGGGCCGCTACACCTTTATCGGGATCAATCCGTACAAGCGCATCGTGGCGCGCGGGCGGCAGATCGCGATCACCGAAGGCAAACGCACCACGCGCATCGAAGGCGACATCTTCGAGGTTCTGCGCCAGGCGCTGAGCGGACACAGGCCGGCGCGCCTGGCGGGGCTGCCTCCGTTCACGGCCGGCGCGGTGGGCTTTTTTGCCTACGACGCAGTACGCCAGATCGAGCGGCTGCCGGAGCTGGCCACCGATGAGCTGGGCGTGCCCGACGCCTGCCTGCTGTTCTTCGACGAAGTGCTGGCCTTTGACCACGTGCGCAAGCAGATCTGGCTGGTGGCGACCGCGGACGCGACGGTGGACGCGCCCGCCGAGGCTTACGCCAAAGCGGTGAGGCGGCTGGCTCGGATGGAAAAGCGGCTGGCGCAGCCGTTGCCCAGGCTGCCGGCAGTGAAGGGCAAGGCGAAACTCAAGGTCGCGTACCGCACCCGCAAGCGGAATTTTCTGGCCGCCGTGGAGCGCGTCAAGGAGTACATCGCCGCGGGCGACGTCTTCCAGACCGTGCTGTCGCAGCGGCTGGACGTGGAGCCGGGGATGGACAGCTTCCAGGTGTATCGCGCGCTGCGCACGGTGAACCCCAGCCCTTACATGTACTTTCTGCGCTTCACGCCGGAGGGAGCGCTGGGCGGGCCGGGGAAAGGTTCCTCGAAAAAGAAGAAAACGGTGGAGGCGGGCGCGATCGAACTGGCGGGCTCGTCGCCGGAGCTGCTGGTGCGCGTGCACGACGGCAAGGTGGAGTACCGGCCTATCGCCGGCACGCGGCCGCGCGGAGCCACCGAACAAGAGGACCAGGCTCTGGAAGACGAGATGATGCACGACGAAAAGGAGCGCGCCGAGCACGTGATGCTGGTGGACCTGGGACGCAACGACGTGGGCCGCGTGAGCCAGTTCGGCAGCGTGAAGGTGGACAAGCTGATGTTTGTCGAGCGCTACTCGCACGTGATGCATATTGTGAGCAGCATCGAGGGGCAACTGCGACCGGAACTGACCGCGGTCGACGCGCTGCGGGCCTGCTTCCCCGCGGGCACGCTCTCGGGCGCGCCCAAGGTGCGGGCCATGGAGATTATCGAAGAGCTGGAGCCGGCGCGGCGCGGGACGTATGGCGGCGCGGTGCTGTACGCGGATTTCTCGGGGAATCTGGATTCGTGCATCGCGATCCGCTCGCTGCTGACGCAGGACGGCAAGGGCTACGTGCAGGCGGGGGCGGGGATTGTGGCCGACTCGGTGCCGGAGCTCGAACACCGGGAGTCGCTGAACAAGGCGCAGGCGGTGATTCGGGCGATTGAGCGGGCGCGGGAGCTGTAAGCGCAGAGGTCAGAGATCAGCCGGGCTCGCGCGAAGGCTCCAGGAAGAGGGCGAGGAACAATGCTGAAACCGGCGAAAGTTCTAGCATTCACGTTTCTCGCGCCCGTTGTTTTCGCGGCCTTGCTTTCCGCTCAGACGAATCCAGAAGAACCGAAATTCTCTCTTGCCATTACGCAGAAAGCTGCCCTGGGCTCGGACATCCTGATTGGAATCAACGTCACGAACATCTCCAAGAAACCCATTGTTATCACCTACGGGCGTCCAGGGGACCTTCCAGAGGATTACGAGTACGATGTGCGAGACGAGCGGGGTATCGCACTGGCGGCCCTACCAGATGCGCGACATATTTACGAGACTTCCAAACCAGAACAAGCCGAAATGAAGCCCGGGCAGAGCATGGATACTACGGTCGAGATTAGCGACTACTTTCTTTTTGATCACTCTGGCAACTACACAATCCAGATTTCGCGCGAAGAACCAGGAATGCCGAAGGTAGACTCCAACATACTTGCGGTTCACTTGATTGACGCGCCTCAAGGCCCAAAATTCACAATCGATGTCAACGCCGTGAATCCGGTGATCCAATTAGGATCAGATGTTCTTGTCGATGTCTCCGTGACGAACATCTCAGAGAAGCCCATTCCTATCCCAGTTCTTGGGTGGCACGGAACGCTTATCGACTCTATTCGGTACGATGTGCGAGATGACAGGGGTGCGCCCGTTGCTCGCTACGTGCAGCGATATGCAAAGCTTTCAAATGGAAAGACCTTTCCTATCCCCACGCGTCTGCCCGGGAGCTTCAACGGTGGATCGACCGAGATTATGCCCGGGAAAAGCGACGAGATACAACACGAAGGAAGAATCAGCGAAGTCTATTCGTTCGACCATCTCGGCAAATACACGGTACAAGCCTCAATAAAGGCACCTGGGATGCCGGCGGTTCACTCCAACACCATCACAATCACTGTTGTTGCACCATTGCGGAAGAAACACGCTCGGAAATAGCCCGCTACGCCATTCATTGTCCAGTTAAACTCACTCCGCGCCGAAGATGCGCTTGAAGAAGCGGCCGACGCGGCCAAAGAAGCCGGGCTTTTTCTTTGCGGCTGGCGGTGTTTTCGGTGCAGCTTCGGCTGGAGTGGGCGGTGCGGCTTCGATCGGAGCGGGTTGCACGACTGGGGCGGGCGCGGGCGCCGCTTCTGCGCTCTTGTAGACCAGCGGCTCCATCACCTGGGCCTTTCGGGCGGCGGGTGCGGCCGGGGCGGGCGCGGGCAGCGGGGCAAGGCCGGCGCTCTGGGCCAGAGGAAATTCGTTGCTGCCCGCCTTGACCGGAGTGGGGCAGCCGCACGGCTCCTTTTCCTGGTCCACCACCTCATGCAGGCTGCCGTGCTGGAACATGACGCGCTGGCCGGGCTGCACACGGTAGTTGCCGGCATCGAAGACAGAGGTCACAAGAACATAAGGCGCGTTCAGCCCTGGGTTATCCACGCAGGTGTCGCCGTGTGCGCCGAGGCGGACCTTGACGTCGGCCGCGCCGGGACCGCCGATGAGGATGCGGAAGTCGGGCGTCATGAGGATGTCGGCGTTGCGGAGGGTGGCCGGGCTGGAGGCATAACTCAGCTCGAGCGCGCCGTGGTCGAGCGCCAAGATGAGGCCGGGAGTGTCGCCGGCGGGCACGCTGGAGTCGGCGGCGAGCTTGACGGTGGTGGAGGCGCAGACGCGCAGGGTGCCGCGATGGGGCAGAACGACCTCGGTGGTGGCGGAGCCGGAGGTGACGGCGCCGCTGGCGGCGATGATGGCCCTGCCGCCGGTGACTTCGAGCGCTCCGGTGACGGTTGCGCCGCCGCCGGGATTCTTATCATCAAGGGGCACGATGGCGATGGGGCTGGAGGGGGAGACGGCGGCGGTTTGCGCCGTCAGCGTGGGCAGCGTGGTCAGTGCGAGCCATCCGAGGGCGCAGAGAAGCGTGGCCGCGCGCGTTTTGCCGACTCCGGACGGGGCGGGCATCGGCTACATTTCCAGAAAGTTGCGGATCATCTGGTGGCCGCCCTCGGTGAGCACGCTCTCGGGGTGGAACTGCACGCCCTCGATGGGCAGGGTGCGATGGCGCAGGCCCATGATCACGCTCCCGCCGCCGTTTTCCGGGGTGCGGGCGGTGACGATGAGCTCGGCGGGCAGCGAGTCCTCGGCCACGATCAGCGAGTGGTAGCGGGTGCAGGTGAGCGGCGTGGGCAGACCGGCGAAGATGCCCTTGCCGTCGTGCTCGACCGCGCTGGTCTTGCCGTGCATCAGGTGCCGGGCGCGGACGACCTGACCGCCGAAGGCCTCGCCGATGGCCTGGTGGCCCAGACAGACGCCGAAAATGGGCGCTTTGCCGGCCATGTGGCGGATGAGCGGAACCAGGATGCCCGCCTCGCCGGGCGTGCAGGGGCCGGGCGAGAGCAGGATGCGCTCGGGCTGGAGGGCCTCGACCTCTTCCACCGTCAGCTCGTCGTTGCGGCAGACCACGACCTCCGCGCCCAGTTCGCCCAGGTACTGGACAAGGTTGTAGGTGAAGGAATCGTAGTTGTCGAGGACGAAGAACCATGGTGAAGTCCAGTGTATCGCGTGCGGCGAGGGAGCACGTTCGCGGGCTCCAGTTGCGCGGCCTGCTCCGACTCTGCAAGACTGGCCATGGTTGCCAACGATGGTTCTTCATTTTCTGATTCAGGGGCGCGTGCAGGGGGTGGGCTTCCGGTGGTATGTGCACCGGGAGGCCGGCGAGCTGGACCTGCGCGGCTGGGTGCGCAACACCGAAGACGGCGACGTGGAGGTGGTGGCCTCCGGCACCGCGGAAGACCTGGCCGAGCTGCGCGCCAGCCTGCGCCGCGGTCCGCGCGGCAGCCGCGTGGACCGGCTGATCGAGCACTACCTGGACGAGAGCGAGGCCGCGGAGTTGAGACTCGTTCCGGATCGATGGAGCGTGGTGACGACTCCGCGGACGATGACCTGTCCGTGAGGTACCCCGGAGCCGCAGCCGCGCGTGACGGCCAGATTGCTGTCGCCTATAATCGGTAGGGATGACGAATCGCTGATCCCGCCAGTTCCCTTCCCGCAAATCAATGAAGAATTCTTTCAGGAGCAACTGAACGCATGCCCGAAGCAATCGAGTCCGATCAATGTGGAATCCCTGAAGGCGCTGGTGCGCACGGTGCCGGATTTTCCCAAGCCGGGGATTCTGTTCTACGACATCACCACGCGTGCTCAAGGACAAGACCGGCTTTGCGCAGCTGATTGACGCGCTGGCGGCGCACTACATCGAGCGCAAGATCGACCTGGTGCTGGGCATCGAGGCGCGGGGATTCATCTTTGGGCCGGCGCTGGCCTACCGGCTGAACGCGGGCTTTGTGCCGGTGCGCAAGCCGCGCAAGCTGCCCGCTCCGGTGGCGCGCGTGACCTACGACCTGGAGTACGGCTCCGACACGCTGGAGATTCACATGGACGCGATTCAGCCCGGCCAGCGCGTGGTGCTGGTGGACGACCTGCTGGCCACCGGCGGCACCATGGAGGCCACGCGTGAAGCTGGTCAAGCAGCTGGGCGGCGAGATTGCCGGGCTGGCCTTTGCCGTGGAGCTGGACTTCCTGAAGGGCCGCGACCGCTTCAAGGAGTACGACGTCTTCAGCCTGCTGCACTACGACGAGTAGCGCACGGGCCAATGCGGGAGTTGTTCTTCAGGAAGCCTTGTCCGGCGCGGCTTCCGGTGCAGGCCGCTTGGTCTTCGCCGCTCTCTCCTGCAGCATCTGCGCATCGGCGAAGCGGTAGCCCACATAGACATCGGTCAGCAGATACACGGGATTGGACGGATCGTCCTCGATCTTCTTGCGCAACTGGCGGACGAAGGTGCGCAGGTACTCGACCTCTTCGCGGCAGTCGGCGCCCCACACCGCGGTGAGCAGCCTGGCGTAGGTGACCACGCGGCCGGCGCGGCTCATCAGGCAGTGCAGAATGTCGAATTCCTTGCGCGTGAGGTGCACGGGCTGGCCGCGCTTGGTGACGCTTGCGCTTGACCGGATCGAGGCGAATTTCGCCGATCTCGATGGGCGCATCTTCAGCGCGGGCCGGAGCCTGCACGCGGCGATGCGCGGTGCGGATGCGCGCGATCAGCTCGCGCATGCTGAAGGGCTTGGTGACGTAATCGTCGGCGCCCAGTTCCAGCGCCTCCACCTTTTCCTCTTCCTCGTCGCGCACGGTCAGCATCAGAATCGGCAGCCGGGGCGCAAAGGCGCGAATGCGGCGCAGGGTTTCAATGCCGCCGATGCCGGGCATATTGACGTCGAGCAGAACCACATCGAACGCTGCCGGCGCGCAGCAACTGCAGCGCCTCTTCGCCGCGCGAGGCCTCAGCGACCTGAAAGCCGAGTTCCACCAGCGGCGGCCGCAGCGCCCTGCGGATGGCCGATTCATCGTCAACAACAAGAATGCGAATGGCTGGCTGGCTCATCTGGATTTCCTCTTCTGCGCCGGGGCTGGAATGGCCGCAAAAAATGTTGTGCCCTCGATCTTCATCGCTGGTGACCCATACGTAGCCGCCGTGAATCAGCGCCACGCGCTTGGCCACCGAAAGACCGATGCCGGTGCCGGCGGCGCGGTTGGACGAAGTGGAAGAGCGATAGTAGCGGTCGAAGATGCGCTCGCGGTCGGCGATGGGAATGACCGGACCGAAGCTGTGCACGGAGAAGATCACTTCCGCCTTGGCGCGCACGGCACGAATGGTGATGGTGGTGCCGAAGATGGAGTACTTGCAGGCGTTGTCAATGTACTGCGTCAGCAGCATGACCATCAACTGGCGGTCGCAGCAGAGAACCAGGCCGTCGTCGGGAAGATCGATGGCGACTTTCATGCTGGCCAGCCGGTCTCTCAGGCTGGCGACAACCTCTTCGATCAGCGACGCCACGCCCACCGGCAACGGCATGGATGGCGACCTCGCCGGCATCGAGGCGCGCGGTGGTCAGCAGGCGCGTGGTCAGGTCGCTGAGCAGGCCGGTCTGTTCGTCGATGAGCGCAACCAGTTCCGCCTGCGCCGGCGACAGATGGCCCATCTCGCCGAGTCCCGTGGAGGCCGCGCGGATGGCCGTCAGCGGCGTCTTGTAGGCGTGCGCCAGGCTGTCGAGAACCGTGGAGCGCAACTGCTCGGTGCGGCGCTCGGTCTCGATGCGGCTCTCGTTGGCGAAGGCCCGGTAGCGGTCGAAGGTGATGGCGATGAGCGAGGCGATGGCGTTGTTGGTGAGCGGGCTGGTTTCTCCGCGCACCACCAGGCTGCCGATGGGCACCGTGCCCAGCCGCACCACGCGACGGCTGATGCCTGTTTGCGGATCGTCGTCGGAGGTTTCGAAGTAGTAGACGTTCTGCGCCATGTTCCTGCGGATCGTCATTCCAAATGCCGGCCTGGTAAGTCTCGTGCAGGTCTGCGTCGAAGACGACCACCGCCTCCAGCGCGAAAATTTCGTGCACCAGTTCGGCCAGTTGCGCGCCCGGCTCCACGTGCAGGTTCATCTGCAGGGTGCGGCGGGTGAACTCAAACAGGTCTTGCATCTGGCCGCCCCAGGACTCGGCCTCCCTGGCGTGTTCGGTGACGCGCGCGGAGAGCCGGCTGACCAGCAGCGCGGTGAGCACGAAGGCCAGCAGCGTGACCGAGTTGGCGGTTTCAGCGGCGGGATTGAAGGGAGAGGTGCGCACGGTGAAGTAGCTCTGCACCCCGACCGCCGACAGCGAAACGATGACCGCCTGCCAGAATCCGCACAGCAGCGCGGTGGGAACCACGACCAGCAGGGAAAGAAGAGCGGCTACGGGGAGCAGCCACTGGAACCAGTGCGCCAGCGTCCCGATGAGAACGACCGCCAGAATTCCCAGGGCGCACTCGAGCGAAAACAGGAGCGCCCGCAGCCCGGAACTGCGCGCGCGGCGAGTGCCGAGAGCAGTACGCACGGCGATGTAGGTTCCAGACAACCAGTCACAATCCTTTCCCATCAAATGGGCGCGCGGTCGATCCGCACATGCGAGCAAGAGAGCGCGTACACGGTGACGCCATCCATGTCGGAGATTGAAACTCCAGCGTGCAAAGGCTGTGACGCCTGCCTCATCGGCTCTTTCAGCCCATGAAATCGTGAGTAAATTTTAACAGCATCTCAATGTCTTTTTTATGCGCATCGGTGTAAGACGCCGGACAATCCGGGCCGCGGCAAAGGAATTTCTTTTCCTGTTCCTCATTTGTTCTTTATGTACTGTTTGCATTACTAGTGTTAATCCGCGACGACCGGACCACATCAGGAAGCAGCGCACAGCGCGGGTGATTCCTGATTCATGACCTCCATACGGCTGGGCTGCCCGTGCAGCCTGAAAGCACCGCCAGGATGGAGTCCGCACCGGCAAGGGTGCGGTTTCTGGCCCTTTATGTCTGACATTTCAGCGTCATACCACAAACCTTTTTTCATGGGAGGAACAGTGCCGATCAACCTGAATCGAAACCGCATTCTGCAGTCCATCACCGGTGCAGCCATGGCAATCGCAGTCGCGGCAGGCGCCCAGGCGCCGGCCACGCCGGCCACGCCCGCACCCGAACAGGCTCCGGCTGCAGCGCCGGCGCCCGCAGCGTCCACGTGGAGCGTGGGGCCCATGGACATCAGCGGCTTGATCGACGGCTACTACAGCTACAACGCCAATCGGCCCAGCGACGCGGCCAACGGGCAGATGAACGATCTGTACAACTTCAATGACAAGACGGATCAGTTCAGCCTGGCCGAGGCGAGACTTACGCTCAACCACGATCCCGATCCGGTGGGCGCACACCTCGACCTGCTTTTCGGCCGCGCGGAAACCCTGGTGAACGGCTCCAGCACGGTCGGCAATGAGAGCCAGTATCTTGAACAGGCGTTTCTGAGCCTGAAGCCACCCAAGGCCAAGGGTCTGGAACTGGACTTCGGCAAGTTCGTCACCTCGGCGGGAGCCGAAGTGATCGAGTCGAAGGACAACTGGAACTACTCGCGCTCGATCCTGTTTGCGTGGGCCATTCCGTATTTCCATTTCGGCCTGCGCTCCTCCATGCCGGTTTCAAAGACCGAGACTATCGGCGTGCAGGTGGTGAACGGATGGAACAACGTGACCAAGAGCAACGGCGGCGTGACGGTCGGCCTGACCAGCGCGTTTGTGAAGCCCAAGTACACCTGGAACCTGAACTACTACACGGGGCCTGAGAACGCGGACACGCAGAAGGGCTATCGCAACCTGATCGACACCACGCTGCTGCTGACGCCCACGTCGAAGTTCAGCGCGTACATCAACTACGACTACGGGCAGAACCGCGATGCCATCACGGGCAGCGGCGAGAGCGCCACGGGCGACAACAACCTGAATCACTGGCAGGGCGTGGCCTTTGCGGCGCATGAGCAGGTGACGGGCACTTCGGCGCTGTCGGGCCGCTTTGAATACTTCAACGACATGAACGGTTATTCGACCGGTGTGGCGCAGGAGTTAAAGGAGTTCACGGCGACCTATGAATACAAGTGGGCCGAGGGTCTGCTGTCGCGCTTTGAGTATCGCCGCGACTGGTCCGACCAGCCCTTCTTCCACAAGGGCGACACCAACATGGCGGACGCGCAATCGACGGTGACCGCGGGATTCGTCGCTTTCTTCGGTCCCAAGCGCTAATCGGCTCCGGCCAGCGGACATGGCAGATGCTCGCTGGCCGGTCATCCTTCACAAGCCTGCATCAGGCGCAACAAGTTTCGCATCGCAAGGCGCAGCTAGAACCGAAGCGCCTGCACATCAAGCCCGGAAGAAGTCCACAAAACACGGGCGAACCAAACGTAATTTCCGGATGAATTCGCCGGGAACCGACTGTGAACCTCACACTTCTAGGAGAATGCACATGGCAGATCAGAAAGCACCTCAGATGCAGGCCACACTCGGGCTGACCGGGCTGACCAGCAACGCAATGGCGCTCATCGCTCCCTGCGCCTTCCTATGGCTCACGTTCTTCATCCAGGCCACCACGGGCACCACGGCGCCGGCCATGTGGCTGGGCATCTTCGGCGCTCTGCTGCTGTGTCTGGCGACGGCGGTCGCCTACTCTGAGATCTCCAAGCTCTACCCAGGCACCGGGTCGAGCTACTACTACGCCGAGCAGGCCATGCTGTCGAAGGACAAGGCCTTCAAGTACGCGCGCGTGGCCAAGTTCATCGTGGGCTGGGGCTCGCATCTTTACTACTGGGTCTATCCCGGCGTGATGGTGGCCACGACCGGCATCTTCGTCGGCTACGTGGTCGGGTTTCTGTACCCCACGTTCATCAGCGGCGGCAATCCGGGGCCGGTTTTCATGGCGCTGGTCGCAGTGGTCTTCTCGTTTTTCGTCGCCTGGATTGCGCAGAAGGGCGCCGGCGCTTCCACGGCCGTCAACCTGGCCATCAATGTGGTGCAGATCTCCGCGCTGCTGGTCTTCAGCGTGCTGGCGCTCGGCTATCGCGTGAATCATCCGGCGGGCTCGGCGGGCTTCCAGTACGACTCGCAGACGCTGTCAACCTATAGCTACCAGTACGCCACGGCCAAGGACGGCTCCACGATCCGCGATGCCAGCGGCGCGCCCCTGCCGCTGCTGGATTCGGCAGGCGCGCCGGTTCCCTACAAAATCACCTACCCCGCGACGGACGCAAGCGGCAACTTCCTCACCCACAAGAACGCGGCTTCAGTGATTGCCCCGCACAAATTCAGCTTCCTGTTCATTCAGGCCACCGTCGCCATTCTCATTCTGGTCGGCTTTGAATCGGTGACCTCGATGGGAGGCGAGGCCAAAAATCCCACCAAGCATATCCCGATTGCCGTGCTCGCCTCGCTGTTGATACAAGGCCTGGTGTGTTATCTCATCGAATATTTCGCGGCGAATTACTTCCTCAACTCGGGATATACGATGCAGAGCGCGGCGGGCTCGGCGGCTCCCATTGGCGACATGATGATTATTGTCGGAGACGCGCTGCTGGGCCAGGGCCACGGCAAATACTTCATGCTGGCCGAGGCTATCACCGTGTTCCTGGCGCTGATCGGGACCACGCTGAGCTGCATGAACACAGGGGCCCGCGTGACCTACGCGATGGGCAAGGACGATGAGGCGCCGGAGCACTTCGGCATGTTGCACGCCAAGTCGCTCACCCCGCGGCGCGCCATCTGGACGCTGGCCGTCATCTCGGCGGTGATCGGCGTGATTGCCGTCTCGCTGGTCTTCGCCGATGCGGGCGCGCCCACCGACGCGACCATCGCCGCGCTGCCCCACGGCATCTTCTCCAGCTTCGGCTACTCCACGCACGACAAGCTGGCGGCGCTGCCCAACTCGCTGCTCACCATCACGCTGACCTCCAACTTCGGCACCTTCATTCTTTACGCGCTCAGTTGTTTCCTGTGCATTGTGGCCTTCCACAAGCGCCCCGATTACAACGTGGTTCTGCACCTGCTGATTCCGGGCTTCGGCCTGCTCGCCAACCTGGTCTGCATGGCCTTCTACCTGATCAGTCCCGTGTTCGGCCTGGGGACCTTCAAGGAGCCATTGCTGGCGCTGGGGATTGCGGGCGTGTGGGGGTGCTACGGAGCCATCTACTTCCTCCGATCGTCCAAGGCCAAGGGCAAGGCAATTTTGCTCGAATCCAGGTAGGCATTTAACCGTTCATCAACCGCACCGCGCACACTGGGTGGCATCGCGGCGGCGCTTCATTCACAGAGGCGGCGCCGGGGAACCACCCAGTGGTCTTATCAGGGTGAATGTTTCAGAATCGACTTAACCTTCCTTGCGCTCACGAGGAAGAATCCTCAGGCGGCGGCGCCCATGTTGGATGTAGTGTTCGGCCAGGCCAGCGATCCTGGCAAGATTCGCACCAACAACGAAGATGCGATGGGAAGCTTCATTCCCTCTTCGCGCCATCAGGCCCGGTCCCACGGCTATCTGTTTGCCGTGGCCGACGGGGTGGGCGGCATGGAGCTGGGCGAAGTGGCGTCGTCGACGGCCATCTCGGCGCTGATCGAGGAATTTGCCGGCGCGCAATCGGGAGCCATGCTCATCAGCCTTTTGCCGCGCCTGATTCAGCACGCCAACGCGGCGGTGCACGATCTGACCCTGGCTGCCGAGTTCCGGGGCAGGCGGATGGCCACGACGCTGGTGGCCTGCGCCCTGCGCCACGATCAGGCCATCGTGTCGCATGTGGGCGATTCGCGCTGCTACCTGGTGCGCAACGGCCAGGCCAAACAGATCACGCAGGACCACTCCTGGGTGAACGAGCAGCGCAAAATGGGCCTGATTTCGGCCGGCGAAATGGCGGAATCCGACCAGCGTCATGTGCTGACTCGCTCGCTGGGACCGGAGATGTTTGTGTCACCCGACACCACCGCGCTGACGCTGCAGCCCGGCGACGTGCTGGTGCTGTGTACCGACGGACTGCACGACGAGATGAGTCCCGCCGCCATTGCCGCGATCGTCTCGCAGAAGAAGCCCATGGACGAGCTGGCGCGCGAACTGGTGGCGCAGGCTGTAGAAAACGATGGCAACGACAACACCACCGCGCAGGTGATTCGCGTGCGCTCCGTGGAGCAGGTGGCCATGTATCGCGGCCGGCCTTACCGGCTGCCGATCTGACGGATCCTGGGAAAAAGACTTATGGATTCATTTCGATTTCACGAGCATTTCCCGGTAGAGTTAAGAAAGTCATCCCCATGGAGCATGCCCCACGATGGGTTTTCTCGACACCATAGAACCCGGCTCGCAGATCGATCATTACCGCGTTGAGGAACCGGTGGCTCGCAGCGGGATGGCGTCCATCTTTCGCGCCACCGACCTGCGCGACAACCGCGTCGTCGCCCTCAAGATTCCCCATCCCGACATGGAAGCCGATCCCATCCTCTTCGACCGCTTTCAGCGCGAAGCGGCCATCGGCGAGCGGCTCAATCATCCCGGGGTGATGCGCGTCTACGGCGGAGAAAAACGCTCCCGCGTGTACATGGTGATGGAGTGGTGCGAAGGCCGCCTGCTGCGCCAGATCCTGCACGAAGGCCGCATCTCCCAGGAGCGGGCCATCCGCATCGCGCTCGCCGTGCTGGAGGCCCTCGAATACATCCACGACAACGGGGTGGTACACCGGGACCTGAAGCCGGAAAACATCATGGTGGATGCCCACGACAACATCAAGCTCATCGACTTCGGCATCGCCGGCGACTCGGCCGCGCGAAGGCTCACCTATGCCAACTTTACGGCCACGCTGGGCACCGCCGACTACATTTCTCCGGAGCAGGTGAAAGGCAAGCGCGGCGATGGGCGTTCGGACATCTACGCCATGGGCGTCATTTTGTATGAGATGCTGACGGGCCGTCAGCCTTTCTCCGGTTCTTCGCCCATGGAGGTGATGAATGACCGGCTGCTGAATCATCCGATGCCGCCCACGGTGGCGAACCCGGCCATATCGCCCCATTTGCAGGAGGTGCTGTACCGGGCTTTGGAACGGGATCCCGAAGAATCGGTACGCGCGGGCCCATGACTTCGCCAGGGACCTGAAGCACCTGGACCAGGTGGGCATCGAAGACCGGGCCGAACTGCGCGACTGGCGCAAGCGCAAGGCGCAGTTGCCGCGCACCATTCTCTACTATTCCGCCCTGGCTCTCATCCCAGTTGTTATCCTATTGTTGATGGTTCTGGTTGCCCGTCACCGGTAGACCTGCACCGTCCGCAATCTTTACGGGTTCCTTATGCGGGGAGCCCTAGACTGACATGGAATGCACATTCCCTTTTCCGTCCAGAAGGAGATACATGTCTACTGAGTACCGGAATTTTCTGGCTCTTTCGTATGAGGAGCTTGAAGAACTGAACCTGCAAGCCAAGGCCGACCGCTCCAACCGGTTGCCGAGCGACGAAATCCGCGACAAGCGGCTCAAATACCTGACCGACGAGAAGCGGATCAAGGCCGTGACCGTCCTGTTTTCGGACCTTGAGGGTCGTCTGCACCTGCTGGACTACGACAAGAAGTTTCTGCTCGGCGCCTATGAAAACCTGACCTTCGACGGCTCCTCCATTCGCGGATTCACCGCGCAGAAGGAGAGCGACCTGCGCCTGGGCATTGACTGGAGCGCCTTCTACTGGGTGCCGGCCGACGTCTTCGGCAATGGCAAGGTGCTGGTCTTCGGCACCGTGCTGGACAAGGACGGGACCGCCTACTCCGGCGACCTGCGCGGAGTGCTCAAGAACTACTCCGACAAGCTGTTCAAGGAGAAGGGCTACACCCTCAACGCGGCCAACGAGATCGAGGGCTTCCTGTTCGCGGGCAAGGACGCCGAGCGCACCTACCACCAGACCGGCAAGTTTGAGTTCATCAACACCGGCGGCTACTACCACGTGCTGCCCCTGGACCCCTTGCGCCAGTTCATCGACACCTCGGCCGAAGTGCAGCGCGCCATGGGCTTCCAGAACGAGAAGGACCACCCCGAGGTGGCGCCCAGCCAGTTCGAGATCAACTACAGCTACGCCGAGGTGGTGGCGGCCGCCGACCAGATCCAGCTCTACAAGTTGCTCACCCGCCAGATCGCCAACAACATGGGCTATACGGCCAGCTTTCTGCCCAAGCCGGTGGTGGGCGTCAACGGCAGCGGCATGCACACCAACGTCTCCATCTCCCAGGGCAAGACCAACCTGTTCTGGGACGAAGCAGGGGTGGAACAGCTCTCCACGTTCGGCTGGAGCTTTCTGGACCGCATCCTGACCCACGCGCTGGACATCTGCCTGGTGTTCAACTCCAGCGTGAACGCCTACCGGCGGCTGGACCCGCACTTCGAGGCCCCCAACCAGATCCGGGCCTCGGCCACCGACCGCGGCGCCATGGTGCGGGTACCCATCGGCAACTCCCGCTCCATGCGCACCGAGGTGCGCGCCGTGGCCCCGGACGCCAACCCCTACCTGACCCTGTACTCCATCTTCAAGACCGGCATCGACGGGGAGATTGCCACCCACGACAATCTGCGCGAGGGCGGACGCTACCTGCCCGACCACATCCAGCAGGCCATCGACGACTTCAAATCCTCGCCCTGGGTCGCCACCATCCTGGGCTCGGACGTGCAGGGCCGTTACGCCGACCTCAAGCAGGCCGCGGCCGACCGTTCCCCGCGGGACCTGGGAACGTTCGTCAAGGGCTCTGAGGTGCAGTACCACCACGAGGTCTATAACCAGTCGCTCTGGAACCTGTTCTAGAGCGATCTGTGGGGGAGTTCCGGACGCTTTATCCGGGCGAACAGACGAGCGGCGCGGCCAGAGATGGCTGCGCCGCTTTGCGTTGGAATTGTCCAGAAGAGTCCGCGGCTGGCTGAGACGACCCGCAGGACCGAGCGGCCTGCGGGCGCGCGGTCACTCATGGCGCGCGGAGCCCAGGATGCTATCGCGGTTCTCCAATTGCGATACGCCGAAAGCACCGATGCCGAGTGGCTTTTTCCTTAAGAAAAAGCCGCCTTGCACAGGACCCGCAAGGGCACATCGATTGGAGGACCGCTTTAAGGCGCCGCATCGAGGAGCGCTTGCAGTCCCTTGATATCCTTCACCACGATCCGCCGCGCGTCCACATCCAGCAGCCCTTCGGCCTGCAGTCGCATCAGGTTGCGCGAGATCAGCTCGCGCACGGTTCCCAGCTGATTGGCCAGTTCCTGGTGGCTCGCGGGCAGTTGAAACTCGATGCCGCGCGCAGTCTTCGTGCCTTCGGTTTGGGCGAGCTTGACGAGCGCCGCAATGAGCCGATGGCGAATGGTGGTGAACGACAATTCTTCGATGATGCCCACCAGCCGCCGCAGCCGCCCGCCGACCACGGAGAGCACTTTGAGCGCAACCTCCGGATGTTCCAGGCAATAGGCGTTGAAGTCGCGGCGCGAGATGAAGGCAATCTCCGTGTCTTCAATGGCCGCGGCCGAGGCCGGGTAAGGGCCTCCGTCAAAGACGGGCAGTTCGGCAACGGACTCGCCGGGACCGTTCAATGCCAACACCTGCTCGCGGCCGCTCACGGAGGTTTTGAAGATGCGAATCTTGCCGCGCGCAATGATGTTCAGCCCATTGCAGGGCTCGCCTTCAGAGAACAGCAGCTCGCCTGCGGTGAAAAACTTCCGCACCGTGCGGACGGCCAGCAGGTGCAGCTCGGGCTGCGAGAGGCTGGACAACAACGCTGTCTTTTCGAGCACGGCGGCGAGATCGACGCGTGGAGAAGTCACTCGGGAATTCTAGCAGGATACAACTTCAGCCACTGCGCGAAGCCACCGCACTGCATGCTCATCGAACCGCGAACCTGCGGAAGCATGCGATGGGCCGGAGAACGCAGGCAGCGAGCGCGCACGGGCTCCAGGCACTTACATGCCGGGATGAGCCGCTTCGTCGGCATGTGGCACCAGGCTCATGTAGACGGCGCGAGGCATGTTGGTCTGCCAGTGGCTCGTGGCCTTGGCAAAAAGAATCAGCGCGAAGAAGATGTAGGCCAGAATGCCGGTGACAGCCAGCGGCCCGAGGGCGCGGCGACGCCACCGCTGCGCGGGCGACGCGGCCCGCTGCGGCGGCAGGGAAAACTGCAGGGCATCCTGTGCGGAGCAGGCCGCGACGCAGGCCATGCACGCCGTGCATTCCACCGATCGAATCTGCAGCAGGCGGTCCACCGGCAGGCCGGCCGGGCAGGCGCGCGCGCACTTGCCGCAATCGACGCAGGCCTCGGCGTCGCGGCGAATCTTGACCGGGCTGAGCAGAGAAACCAGTCCCATCAGCGCGCCGTATGGGCAGAGATAGCGGCACCAGAGATTTTCCACCAGCATGGAGCCGAGAACCAGAACAGCGAGGACCAGGGCCGCCGTCAGCCCCATGTCGCGGAAGAAGTTCAGCATCTTCACGTCCGCGACCAGGCCGTAGGGCGTGTCCATGAAACTCTGCAGCGCCTCGGCCGACATGGCGCCGATGATGAAGACGAAGAAGCCGAGCAGCAGGTACTTCAAGCCGCGCAGCGGAATGTCAGCCCAGCGGGGAAGGCGGAGATTGCGCCCGAAGATTTTGCGGCCCAGCTTGGCCAGGTATTCCGAGAGGGTTCCCACCGGGCACAGCCAGGCGCAGAAGGATTTCTTCAGCAGAAGGCTCATCAGCAGAAAGGCCATGAACAAAAACATGGCCGCCGGATGGATGGACGGCACGCGCCCGGTGGACAGAAAATATTTGGCGTTCATGAGGCCCGCGATGGGCAGCCAGCCTTCCACGCCGGCGGGACGCGGCACATAGACGCCGGCACCGCCGCGCTCGAAATAGCGGACCCAGAGATAGAACTGCACGCCGAGCCAGCCGTTCAACGCCACAAACAGCCACTGCACGCCGTGGCGGATGCGCTGCGAGCGGTCCGGCGCGGACCGGCGGATCAGCTTCTTTTTCTCGCCGTTTTTCTCTCCCTGCAAAGAAACTCGCTCTGCCGTCTGGGCGCCCATCGCGGTTCTCCCTCTACCTTGCAGGATAGGGAATGCGCGGGGCGCGAGCTATGACTTTTATCACGGGCGCGTCCCACCCAGGAACACGGCGACGGGTTCAGTCCGCGCAGCCTGCCACGGAGTGCGGCGCGGCGACCGGCAGATCCAGCGGGTTGTGCGCCCGGAGATTGTCGTTCAACCCTTGCCAGAGGGTCAAAGCCTTGTCGAGCGATCCGCACTCCTGCTGAATGGCCTGCAGTTGCGGAGCCGTGGGCCGCTGATCGGCGGACTCGACGCTGCTGAGGAGACGGGAAAGGTCGCGATTGACGGGGCCCAGACCCGGCAACTCATGCGTGCCCTCGAGGATAGCCTTGATCCGCTGGTCAAGCTCGGCAGTCTTGTCCTTCTCCGTTTTTCTGCGCTCTCCAAGCGCGGCGGTCAGCGTCTTCACCTGCTGGTACGCCTGATAGGAAACCTCCATTCCGCCGGCGATCCGGCGCGCCTCGGTCAGCTGGGCTTCGAGATCGTCCGCCGAGGCGGCCACGCGGGGGTCGAGCGTGACCGTGAGCGGCTGGCGGACAGTCTGCCCATCCACGGTGAGTTCGACGGTGTAGGCGCCGGGCACGACGAGCGGCCCTTGCGGTTGGCGGCGCGGCGTTTCATGGGGAATCGCATGGTCGGCCAGCGTGTACTCCGTGTACTGCAAGATGGGGCCGTAGTAGGAGGCGGGCAGAGCCCTGGGGGAGTCGTAGCGAAGATCCCACACGAAGCGGTGCAGTCCCGCACTGGCCTCGACGGATGCAGTCCTGGCAAACCAGTACTCGGGGACATTGGCCGGCGGAAGGTCGGGCTTGCGCATCGCCCCGGTGAACGTGCGCACCGCGTTCCCGCGCGCATCGCGAATGGTGATGGACGCCCCGCGGCCGTGCGACGCCTTCAGGTAGTAGTCAATCAGCACGCCGTCCGGCGGATTTTTTGCGCTGGGCGTTTCGATGGGGAGCGGCGTGTCCTCGTACGTGTCCCAGCGAACCCGGATGGCGGGAACGGGCGGAAAGAGGTGGACCGGAGAGGCAAGCAACTCGGGTGTGAGCTGACGCAGAGGGGAAATGTCGTCGAGGATCCACAGCCCGCGGCCATAGGTCGAGATCACCAGGTCGTCCCCATGAATCTCCATGTCCGTCACCGGCGTGGCGGGCAGGTTGAGCGTGAGTGGATGCCAGTGGTCGCCATCGTCCAGGGAGAGAAAGACCGTCGAGTCGGTGCCCGCAAAGAGAAGGCCTGTGCGCATGGGGTCTTCGCGCACTACGCGGACGCTTTCATTGGCGGGCAGGCCCTCGATGATGGGTTGCCAGGTGGCGCCAAAGTCGCGGGTGCGCAGGATCTGGGGAGGAACCGCTTCGCGGCTTGACCCGATGGTCAGAATGGCCTCGGCGGCCGCGTAATGCGAAGGCTCGACGTAGAGAATCTGCGCGGGCGCGGCGAGTCCGGGCGGCGTCACCTTCTCCCAATGCGCGCCGCCGTCCCGCGTGAGCTGGACGAGACGATTGGTGGTCGCCGCCCACATCTGGCCGGCGTCGAGGGGGGAAATGGCCAACGCCTCGATCGAGGGCGGGCGCGGCTTGTCGGGGTTGGTTTCCGACTCGTCCACATGGTTCCACTCGGTGAGGTCGGAGCTGATGGCCTGCCACGACTTGCCTTCGTCGCTGGTCTTGAGAACCATTTGCGTCCCGAGGTAGAGCGTGTGCGGGTCGTGCGGAGAGAACAGCAGCGGCGGCATCTGCGCAACGCGGTACGTGTCCCCCTTTTCGAAGACGGTGGCAGTCTGCCCGGTTTTGCGATCGTAGCGGACCACGGTCCCGAACCAGCCGCCGGAGTAGATCCAGTCGGGATGGAGCGGGTCGGGCGCGATGAAGCAGAACTCGAATCCGCCCACGGAGGCGACATCGTGCGCCGTGATTTCGCCGTTGTCGCTGCGGCTGGGCACCGACTGCGTGCCGCTGTCCTGCTGGGCGGCATAGGCGCGGTAGGGAAACGCATGGTCGGTGATGACGTGATAGAACTGGCCCGTCGGCTGGTTGTACCAGGAACTCCAGGTCTTGCCCGCGTCGACGCTCAGGATGGCGCCCTGATCGACGCCCAGAAACAGGCGGCTGGGGTTCACGGGGTCGATCCAGAGCACGTGGAAGTCGTCGCCGGAGGGCGCGCCGACGAAGGCCGTGAAGCTGTGCCCGCCGTCCGTCGACCGGTACAGCGAGGTCTGCGCCACGTAAAGAATGTCGGGGTTTTTGGTGTCGGAAAAGATGCGGCTGAAGTACCCGCTGCCCAGGATGCGCGGATCTTTTGTCGCCTGGGTCCAGGTGGCGCCTGCGTCGTCGGAGCGATAGAAACCCTGCTCCATGACGGCGTAAAGCCGCCGCCCCTGGGTGCCGGCGGCGACGCTGATGCCCAGGCGGCCACGGCCCTTCTCGGGCAGGCCGCGCGTGGCCAGCCGACTCCAGGTGGAGCCTTCATCGGTGGACTTGTAGATCACCGACGTGTCGCTGTTGCCGCTTTCCTTGGTGCCGGACGCCGGTCCGGGAATGAACACCGAAGCGTAGAGAACGCGCGGGTTCCCGGGGTCCGCCGTCAGATCGAAGACACCGGCCGAGTCGTCTTTGCGAAGCGTCTGCTGCCACGTCTTGCCGCCGTCGGTGGACTTGAAGATGCCGCGCGCGACCGAAAACGTGTTGGTGGAATAGGGACGCGAATACACGAACACGCCGATGGAGTTGGCCCCGGCGATCACGATGCCGGGATTGCGCGGATCCACGAGGACGGCCTGGATGAAGCGGGTGTTTTCAAGGCCGGCATGCGTCCAGGTCTTCCCCGCGTCGGTGGATTTGTAGAGGCCGTCGCCGGCGGTTTGCTCGCCCGTCCCGGCATAGATCGTTTTGGAATCCGAGGGAGCGAGGGTGAGCGCGCCGATGGAGGCGACCCGCTCCTGGTCGAAGATCGGCTCCCACACGCGCCCCGCGTCGGTGGTCTTCCAGATGCCGCCGCCGGGCGTCCCGAAGTAATACACGTTGGGATTGCCGGGCACCCCCGCAACCGCCGTCACGCGGCCCCCGCGGAAGGAGCCGATGAGCCGCCAATGCAGCGCGTTCAGGATCTGGGTGTCCACATCCTGCGCAAAGCAGCCGGCTGCGAAGAGAAGACCGCTGACCGCGAGAGCGGCAAGATATTTCAAGATCGTTTCCCCCAGGAAAAAATGAGTGTCCGGGCGCGCGCAAGCGGTTCCTGCCCGCGCCGCCGAGGAAAAAGGACCATGTGCGTGGAACGACCCGAGTATAGCGTAGGCTCGCCGTCCGCGTCGCATCTTGCGCAGCGGAATTCCAGGGGACCGGCGCAGATCCTGCGTGCAGCAAGGCCCAGCGGAACTCACGCAAAGAGGATCGCGGCGGGCAGAGGGGGTGAAGCGCGGTGAAGCGGGGTCTGGCGTGGTGGGGAAGCTGCCGATGGAATGGTGGACGCGGTAGGAATCGAACCTACAACCTGTCGGTTAAGAGCCGAATGCTCTGCCAGTTGAGCTACGCGTCCGGGCAATCTGGAGAACCGCGCGGGAGGAACTGCGATGCGCGGCCGGGCAGCCGGGAATTCCCTCTGCCACTTGAAAAATATAGCACAGCCGGGAGCGGATTCCAAAGGCCGCCGACCGCATCAGGAGCAGGCGCTAGAACGTGAAGGCGAGGCCGCCGCGGATGCCACGCTGGTCCTGCGCAAAGATGAGCACGGAGCCATCGCTCAGCAGGTAGGGCCGGTAGCCTTCGGCCAGCAGATTTCTGACATCGAGCAAGGCCTCGATGCCTGCCGCGCCTTGGCGGCGCACAAAGACGGGCTGGCGAAAGTGAAGGTTCAGATAAGGCTCCACGGCGTCCACGGCAAAGGGAGCCGCCTGGGTGACGGTGTCGGCCGGCTGCCAGCGATAGCTTGCCCGCCAGCGGGTACCCGTGCCCTCCAGCGTGCCGGAGAGCGCCAGCGCATAGGTCTGCACGCGGCGCGGATGGGCGGCGGCGAGGACCTGAGAGAGCGGGACAGCGTGCGACAGGGCCGGCATCACCAGCGCGTCCCCATTCGCATAGCTGAGGCGGACACGGTTGCCGCCGGGCATGCGCCGATCCACGGTGGCCATCAGGCCGGTGGTCGAAAAATCGGGGCCAGCCGCGCGCAACAGCCCGCTGGTCCGATCAAAAAGAAGATCGCTCGCGATGGGCCATGCATTGCCGGCGGCAAAGTGTCCCGCGGCTTCCATCACCGGGTTCCGCACGTTGTCGGCAAACACCATCACGGCGATGCCGGAGTTGTCGGTCTGCCGCTCCCATCCGATCTCCTGGTGCAGGCCGCGTTCCAGGGCCAGCTCGCCGCTGCGCATGGAAACCGCGGGCAGCCAGAACCCGGCCTGGGACTCCTCGGCAGAGGCCGTCGAGGGCGTGATCGTGGTCATGCGATAGCGGAGGGTGGAGTCGCCGTCGCGCCAGCCGAAGGAGGCAAAGGGCAACGCCGCGAGGACGGTGTGGGGAGAGCTCTGGCCGAGGCGCGCGACGACTTGTTCGGAACCGGCCTCGGCCTCGAACTCGTCACCCAGATTCAACGTCTCCCAGGAGCGAAATCCGGCCTCGTTCAGGCCTTCGCCGCTGGAACTGTCGACCTGGGGATGGATGGCGATGGCAGCCACCGACTGCACCGAACCGGCGAAGCCCAGGTCCTGGCGAAAGCCGAGCATCGACTCCATGTTGGCATCGGTGCCGGGGGCGAAATCAACTCGGGCCAGCAACTCGCGGCTATCGGAGGGCGTTTCCTCGACGCTGGCGGTAATGCGCTCCCCGCTCTCGCCGAAGGTCCCCTCCTGCCCGGTGGCGATGAGGCGGGCTTTGAGCCGGGGCCGGGCGCCGGAGCGGTCTGAGACGACTACCAGCGGCCCATCCTCCAGCCAGCGCAGCAGCGGGCGATTGGCGGCCGAGCGCAGGGTCCAGGCCCAATCATCCTTTTGCGCATTGGCGGCGCGCGGCTGGGCCGGAAGCCACTGCATCACCTCATACAGGGTATTCAGCGTCAGATTGACGACGGTCGAGCGGCGGACCTGTACATTCTCCCGAAGCGAAGGCAAAAACGACGTGCCCATGGCCTTGACCGCGTAGCGGCCGGGCAGGACCGAGGCGATGGAGAATCGCCCCTTGCTGTTGGTGTAGACGATGGTGAGGACGCTCAGGTCCGGACGCAGCAACTGTACCACCGCGCCGATCTGCGGCACTCCGGCCGAATCGCGCACCACGCCTGAAACCGATCCGGGGGCAACTCCGCGGGCGGGAGCTGTCCCCATGGCGATCAGCGCGACGAAGAAGGCGAGATGGACTCTGCGCATCATCACTCGTTTTGGAGACCCGGCCGCGTCCCTGGCAACTTTCTTCCCAAACCCTCCCGCGCGGGCTTCCTGATCTGAGGCAGGATCACCGTACTGCGCGGGACGCATACTATTGCACGACAAAAGGCGCCGATTGCGCAATCTCTTGTTTCGAAATTTCGTCGTTTACCTTGATCAGCACCTTGTATTTCCCTGGCTGGAGTCCAGCAATGGGAAGGCTTTTCTCCACTGTCAGCTGGTCGCTATGCGCGCCCAAATCCTTTGAATCTAGCTGCTTTTCAAAGATAACGCCGTTGTTGGCGGTGTCGATGATCTCGTAGGTAACCGTGGCTTCGTTACTCTTGGTTGCCTCATTGATACCAAGGTTGTAGACCTGCATCCAGAAGTTGAGCTGCTGGCTGCGATTGAAGCTGACCGGCGTGGCCGGATTGGCGCTGACGCGCGGCCGGATGAAGGTGTTGCCGATGACAAAGTTGCCGCTGCCGATGGAGTGCGAATCCACGGCATTCATCTGATCGGCCAGAATCAAGCTCGAAGTGGCCAGCTTTTCGTCGTGATACTCGGGTACGCTGAGGGCGCGCCCGTAAATACCCACGTGGTCAGGGTTGTTCACGTCCTTGATGGCGATATCCAGCCGGTAGAGACCGGGGACCAGGGGCAGGGCCTTCCAATACACCGAATCCCGGTTGAGCGACTTCTCCAGCAACTCGGCCGGCTGCTCGATCTCGACTGTATCCTCGAAGGTTTGCACTGTCTTGTGGGTGATGGTGGTGACCTTGCCCAGGATGTTCACCACGCCTTTGGCCACGCCATTCTTGGTCACGAAGGTGATATCGCGGTTTTTGATCTGGAGGGTAATCGGGACCAGCACGGTGCTGTCGGTCACCTTCACAAAGTCCGTGCGCACGTCGAAGGGGAAGACCGGCCCGGTGAGCAGCTTGTGCTCGGAGATGAAGCTGTCAAGATCCTTGAACTTGACCACCGGCGGCGCGAAGAGCTTGGAGGCCAGTTCGATCCTGTCAAACTCCTTTGAAGCTTGAGAGGACGACAGCGGACCGGTGCCCAGGTTCTCGAACCCGCCCTTGAAGCGGTCGGCTTTCTTGGCCATGCCCATCTGTTCCCACTGGGTGGCGCCCATGCCGGGAACGTGCAGGAGGGCGTCTTTCTCGCCGCGGTCGATGGTGAAGTGGTAATCGCCGCACATGCAGGTATCCACAAACTCGATGTCGATGTTCTCGCCGATGCCCTCGAGGTAGCGGTAGTGCCACACTTCGAAGGGGAAGGTGGAGGTGGAGCCGCCGCCCTCGTCCATGGGGCGGTCATAGGCGCCGCCGGAGGGATGCGAATCGATGGAGTCGGGCTTGCCGAAGGCGATATAGATGTGGCCGCGGTCGGTCTTCCAGCCGGGCTTGCCGGCGGCAAAATGCTCGTTGGCGTAGGCGATGCGCCGGTAATGCTCCTCGCGGTATTCGTTATCGGGAGAGTCCGGATTGGGGTTGCGGCGCAGCCAGAACTGCTCGATGAACGCCTCGCGCTCCTCGTCGTTGCTGAGGTTCTTGAAGGCTTTCCGCTCCTGATCGGTGATGATGTAGGCAACATCCTGGTCAAGCCAGGTTTTGTAGGCGCCTTTCAACTCCTGACGAACGGCCCTTTGCGCCTCGAATTTTTCCTTGTCGCTGCGCGGTCGCTTAAGGGGGTCTACCTCCTGGTCCTGGTCCTGATCCTGGCCGGCGGCCGGCTGGGCTTGCGCGGATTGATTGGCGGACTGCTCAGCGGACTGCTGGGCGCGAAGCCCCGGGGTGAGAACGAAAACCAGGCCGCAACCCAGTGCGGCATAAAGAAAGGTGCGACCGTTAAGCGTCATTGCCTTGGAGTACTCCTGCGATGCCTTATTTTACGAGTCCCAGCAGGGCTGAGCAAGGTTTCCTGCGCACTTCCGCCAAAACCAGGGAAACTTTGTCCGGTTTCGCTCCGCCCGTGGCCGCCCTTGTTCCGCTCGCAGCCGCCCTTGGTTCCGCTCTTGGCCGAAGGGCGGGGCTGACACGCGGGGCTGAAGGGCCGGGTCGTGTTGGGCGTCACGCATCCGGGTAAATCATCCCTGATCTTGAAATAACCGTGCGTTAGACGCGGCGGCGCGGGAAAGGTAACCCCGGGGAAAACGCATGCGGAGCCTTCGGCGGGGGATTCTGAGACCTTGCAAGCCGCTCAACCGTCAGAAGAACAAAGCGCAGTCACTCCGCCGCGGCGGCTTGCTCTGATGCCTTCGGACTGCCCATGGAGCGCGGGGGCAAAAGGCTGGGAAGCCCGCCTGGAGAGCAGCCGCAAGACTCGGGCAGAAATTGCCGTCAGGCGCCGGGAATCGCCGCGGAGGTAATTTTGGCGGCGATTTGGAAAGCGGTTTGGAACTCAGGGCGCGGAAATTGCGTAAACTGACATGGGAGAGACCTGGAGCAGCCACCACCAATGAAGAAGATCCTCTTGATTGTTCTCGCTGTTATTGTGACTGCTGGACTTGTGGCCTTCATGGTCTACAAGCAGCAGTCCGGATATACCAAGGTATTGACCGCCAAGATTGCCCGGCAGGATCTCTCCACAGTGGTGAGCGGCACCGGCCAGATCAAGCCCCGGACGTATGTGAATCTGGGCGCAACGGCGATGGGCCGCGTGACCCACCTCTATGTAAAAGAGGGCGACCATGTGAAGAAGGGTCAGGAAGTAGCCACCATTGAGAACGTGCAGCAAAAGGCGTCGGTGAGCGGCCAGGAGGCGGCCATCGCCGCCGCCCGCACTGACATCGCGTCCTACGTCGCCGCGGAAAAGACCGCCGAGGCCAACGTGGAGCACGCGCAGGCCGACCTGGAACAGAAAAAACTCGATTGGCATCGCGCCCAGGCGCTGTACAAAGCCGGCATCCTGGCCAAACAGGATTACGACGCCAAAAAGGCCGCCTATGACACCGACGTGGCCTCGCTGGCGCAGGCCGTGGCGCAGGTGAACCAGGCCAAGGCCAACACCGCCTCCGCCCGCGGACACATGCGGACCCAGGAAGCCACCCTCCGCGCCAACCAGGACATGCTGAACCGGACCATCGCCATCGCTCCCTTCGACGGCATTGTGACCAACGAGCCGATCCGCGAGGGCGAGACCGTGGTGGAGGGCATCCAGAATGCCGAGGGCTCCACGCTGATGACGCTTGCGGATATGAGCGTGATTACCGC
Source organism: uncultured Acidobacteriaceae bacterium (assembly GCA_963716385.1). GTDB lineage: Bacteria > Acidobacteriota > Terriglobia > Terriglobales > Acidobacteriaceae > Telmatobacter. Next base: position 1,611,332 of record OY970305.1, on the reverse strand, counting down.
CGAAGTGAAAGTGGACGAGACCGACATTGTCAACCTCAAGCTGGGCCAGCCTGCCGATGTGACAGTGGATGCTCTGCCGGGCAAGGTCTTCAAGGGACACGTGACGCTGGTTGGCGATCAGGCGCTGCTGCGCTCCACCGGCATCGCCACCTCCCAGTCGACCACGGGCACCGAAGAGGCCAAGGACTTCAAAGTCGTGGTCACGCTGGACAATCCCTCCGATGATTTGAAGCCGGGCCTGTCGACCACCGCCAAGATCACCACCGCGCACAAGGCGAACGTGCTGGCGGTGCCCATCCAGGCGCTGACGCTGTACACCCCGCCGCCGCCCGGAGGCAAGGGCAAGGTGGAGGCCGCGTCCACATCCGCCGCGACCGCCAAGACTGAGCCGCAGCAGGGCGTCTTCCTGGTGGAGAAGGATAAGCACGGAAGGCGGCGGGCAAAGTTCGTTCCCGTCACCACGGGCATCACCGGAGCGCTGAACATGGAGGTGCTCTCGGGCCTCAAAGAGGGCGACGAGATTGTGACCGGGCCCTACAAGACCCTGCGCGACCTGAAGGACGGCGCGCTGCTGAAGCCGGAAAAGCCGCAACCGATCAACTCGACTTCAGGAAATTCGTAATCAGACGGCAGTTCAGGCGGAACAAGAGGGGCCGGCGGCGCGTGTGAGCTTGCCCTACTCCAGGTGGAAGCGTAGTTTCACGCGCAGGCAAAGGAAGAGACTCGGATGGCTGTGAACGGGATTGATACCGAAGTCGAACGGCAACCGTCGGCCCCGCCGAACGGCGACATGATCATTGTCGAGGACCTATGGCGCACCTACGACATGGGCTCGGAACAGCAGGTCCAGGCCCTGCGCGGAATCTCGCTGCGCATCAAGCACAACGAGTACGTGGCGATCATGGGCCCGTCGGGCTCGGGCAAGTCCACGCTGATGAACCTGATCGGCTGCCTGGACACCCCGTCGAAGGGCCGCTACTGGCTGAACGGACAACTGGTCAGCGAGCTGGACGACGACGAATTGGCGCGCATTCGCAATAAAGAGATCGGCTTCGTCTTCCAGACCTTTAATCTGCTGGCGCGAGCCACCTCGCTGCACAACGTGGAATTGCCGTTGATCTACAACGGGACGCCCGCCGCGGCGCGCATCGAGCGGGCCAAGCAGACCCTGGCGGATGTGGGACTGGAAAGCCGCATGTACCACAAGCCCAACGAGCTGTCCGGCGGACAGCGGCAGCGGGTGGCCATCGCGCGCGCCCTGGTCAATCACCCCTCCATCATCCTGGCCGACGAGCCGACCGGCAACCTGGACTCGAAGACCGGCCTGGAGATCATGGCCCTCTTTGATCAGCTGCACGCCGGCGGCAACACCATCGTGCTGGTGACCCACGAGCCGGACATTGCCGACTACGCCCATCGCGTGGTGCATATCCGCGACGGGCAGATCTTTTCCGACGAGCCCTCCAAGCGCGTCCGCGGAAGCGGGAGCCGGGCCTAAAAAACCCCTGGCCGTTCGAGTTACACGGGCCGGAGAGACAGATGTCTCTCCGGTTCATGTTTTTGGCGGCATGGCCGATGAACGTGCTGACGGCCCCTGCGGAGAGAACGAGGCCGTGGAGGCGAGGCACGTTGACTCCCATGCAGAGCGCCACTCAATTCCGACCGCAGCACACCGTGAATGGTCCCAAACTTCTCGAGGTGGAGCCGACTCCGGCCGCGCAGGTCGTGGGCGTCAACGCAGTCTGGCGCAAGCTGCTGGTGCAGGCCGAGATGGTGGCGCCACACGTGCAGGTGGCGGCGATTGAAGGCGAACACGGGACCGGCAAGCAGACCCTGGCTCGTTTTCTGCATGGGCGCTCTCCGCTGTCCCGGTCGGGCTTTCAGCGCCACGATGCGCGCGAGTGGCTGGTGACCGACGCGGACCCTTCCGTGCTGGCTGGATTCATTTATCTGGATCGCGTGGACCTGCTGGCGTCTCCCGGCCAGGGTCTTCTGCTGGGCGTGCTGAAGGCGTTGCAGGATCGTCCGCCGGGCCGCGCGGTGCTGGTGGCCTCCTCGCAGTCGTCACTGCGCCAGATGGCGGGCCAGGGGCTGTTGATGCCTGATTTGGCCTTCCGGCTCACCGCGGTGCGCTTCGCCGTTCCACCGCTGCGCCAGCGCCGGGAAGACATCGCTCCTCTGGCGCAGGCGCTGCTGGACCGCATCTGCGCGCGCTACCAGCAGAGGCCCGTATCGCTCGGCCCCGGAGCCCTGGCGCGCCTGTTGCAGCACAGCTGGCCGGGCAATGTCCGTGAGCTGTCGAGCGTCCTCGAGGCCGCGCTGCTGGAAGCCGTCAACGGGGTCATTCGCGCAGAGGACCTGCCGATTCCCTCGGCCGAGACGCCGGCGCAGGCACAGGCGCAAGAGCTCGCCGTCCCGCGCACTGCGTGCCTCACACTGGATGCGGTCATCCAGGACCACGTGCAATATGTGCTGGACCTGAACCATGGCAACAAGCTACGCACCGCGCATCAGCTCGGCATCAGCCGCTCCACGCTGTACCGCATCCTTGGAAACGAGGCCGTCCTGTCCCGTTGATCGCCCGCCCGTTGATCGCCCTCCTCGCCTGGTGATCGCCTCGCTTGGTGATCGCCTCGCCCGTTGATCCGCCCGAGTGTTGATCCGCCCGGCCCGGGGGCCGCGCGCGCCGGTCGCGCTACCCGCTTGCCGCCTGCCAGGCGCGGGCCGCGTGCTCTACACTCGACGGGAAGACATTTCACCCAAGAGGACTCTCCCGTTGCGCCGAATTCCGTTCCCTGCCCTGTTTTCCGCGGTCCTGATGCTGATTCCCTGCGGCCCTGCCGCGCACGCGCAGAAGCTCACCACCGCTCCGCCGGCCGCCAATGCGCCGGTTGAAGATCGCCGCGCGGCCCTCAACGGCCTCTTTCAGGATTACTGGGACGCCTATCTCGAGCGCTCCCCCGAGTTCGCCTCGGAGATCGGCGACACGCGCTTCAACGATCGCATCTCCGACTACTCCGTGAAGGCGGTGAACGACTGGCTGGGGGCCGAGCAGAACTACCTGATGCGCCTGGCGGCCATTGACCCGGCCGGCTTCACGGACCAGGAGAAGACCAGCCGCGAGCTGCTGCTGCGCGAGTTTGCCGACGACGAGGAGGCCTCGGAGTTCAAGCAGTGGGAGATGCCCGTCAACCAGATGGGCGGCATCTACGACACCTATCCGCAGCTGGTGGCCGAGCTCCCCTTCACCACCGTGAAGGACTACGACGACTGGATCGCGCGGCTGCATGCGATGCCCAGGGCCTTTGACCAGGTGATGACCAACATGTCCATCGGCATGGACGACAAGCGCGTGCCGCCGAAGTACCTGCTGGAGAAAGCTCTCGATCAGGTCAAGCAGCTCGCCAGTCAAAAGCCCGAAGACTCGCCGCTGGCCCTGCCGCTGAAAAAATTCCCGGCCTCGATTCCCGCCGACGAGCAGGAGCGCATCAAGGCCGAGACGCTGGCCGCCATTTCCAAACAGGTGCTGCCCGCCTACGCGCGCTTTGCCCGCTTTCTTGAGGTGAGCTACATCCCCGCCGGCCGCGCGGAGCCGGGCATCTGGGCGCTGCCCGACGGGGCAAAGTACTACCAGTTCCTGATTCGCCGCACCACCACGACCGACCTGAGCGCGGACCAGATTCACCAGATCGGCCTGGACGAAGTGAAGAAGGACGAGGCTGAAATGCTGGCCATCGCGCAGAAGCTCGGCTTCAAGGATTTGAAGAGCTTTCAGGCCAGCCTCAAGACCAATCCGAAACTGCATCCGGCATCGGCCCAGGCGCTGCTGGATGCCTATCGCGGCTACCTGACGCCGATGCAGGCCAAGCTGCCCGAGCTCTTCGGCCGCCTGCCCAAGGCGCCTTTTCAGGTGGTCCCGGTTCCCGATTACCTGGAGAAGACCTCGGCGCCCGCGTACTACCAGCCGGGCACGCCCGACGGCAGCCGGCCCGGACGCATGTTCATCAATACGTACAACGCCGCCGGCCGCAACCTCTACAACGTGGAATCGATCGCCTACCACGAAGGCATTCCGGGCCACCATCTGCAGATCTCGATCGCGCAGGAGCTGACCGGCGTGCCGCAGTTCCGCAAGTACGAGCGCTACACGGCCTACACCGAGGGCTGGGGGCTCTATGCCGAGCGGCTGGGCAAGGATGTGGGCTTCTACCAGGACCCGTACTCTGATTACGGCCGCCTGGAGGCCGACATCTGGCGCGCCATTCGCCTGGTGGTCGATACCGGCGTCCACTCCGAACACTGGAATCGCCAGCAGATGGTCGACTACTTCCACGACCACTCCAACATCGACGAGACCAGCGTTCAGGCCGAGGTGGACCGCTACATCGCGTGGCCCAGCCAGGCGCTGGCCTACAAGATCGGCCAGTTGAAGATTCTGGAACTGCGCGACCGGGCCAGGAAAGCGCTGGGCGACAAGTTCGACCTCCGCGCCTTCCACGACCAGGTGCTGGACTCCGGGGCCTTGCCGCTGGATGCGCTGAGCGACCGCATCGACGCCTGGATCGCGGCGCAGAAATAGGTTCGACGCAGAGGTGGGCGACGTCCCGACGCGCCGGATGGATGGCATCCGCGCAGGGATGCGCGTATTCTTGAAGTGTCGCACCACCACACTCAACCAAGACAAGGAAAACCATGGCGGAGATAGCCGTTGAGGCCACCGAAGTACCCGCGCAACTGCCCCATGTGCGCGTCGCTGTTCTGGGCGCCGGCAAGATGGGCGGCATCCTGTTGCAGGCTTTTCTCAAGCAGAACCTTTTCGCTCCCGACCAGATTCACGCTACCGTGGGCCACGCCGAGCGGGCCGTGGCGCTGAGCACGCAGTGGGGCGTGGACGTGAGCACCAACAACCTGGCGGCCGCCAGCCAGTCCGACCTGATATTGCTGGGCGTCAAGCCCTTTCAGGTGCCGGACCTGATCGCCGAGATTCGACCCGCGCTCACCAAGGCCAAGACACTGGTCTCCTTCGCCGCGTCGGTGAAGACGCGCGCCATCGAGGAAGCGGCGGGCCTGGAGATCGCCGTCATCCGCGCCATGCCCAATACGCCGTCGGCGCTGGGCGCGGGCGCGGCCGGACTGTGCCGCGGACGCTTCGTCTCCGCGCAGCAGATGGAGCTGGCCCAGCGCATCTTTGAGACCGTGGGCCGCACCGTGGTCGTCGACGAGAAGCACATGGACGCCGTGACCGGGCTCTCCGCCTCGGGGCCGGCCTACATCTACATCATCATCGAGGCCCTGGCCGAGGCGGGCGTGAAGGTGGGCCTGCCGCGCGACACGGCCACGCAACTGGCCGCGCAGACCACCTTCGGCGCCGCCAAGATGGTGCTCGAAACCGGCTACCATCCGGCCCTGCTGAAGGACGCCGTGACCACCCCCGCCGGCTGCACCATCGACGGCATTCTGGAACTGGAAGAAGGCGGCCTGCGAGTAACGCTGATCAAGGCCGTAATGCGCGCCACCGAGCGAGCCAAGCAACTGGCGGCGGGATAAGAGGGATAAGATTGGGTCGTCCTTCCCAGGTTGCAGAATCGAGACCTGGGCCGCCCGGCTCAACCGCTGCCGCCGCTCCGCAAACAGAACCGTACCCGACGCGCGAACTGTTTGCTCACCCGCTGATTTGCTGACCTAGACGCGTATGCCCATCGAGCGCCCAACCTGGCTGCCGAAGCACCTGCCGGAACTCGACGGGCTGCGCGGGCTTGCGATTCTCTGGGTGGTGCTCTACCACTGCCATCCGCGGCTTGAGGGGACGTGGCTGTACGGCGCCAGCCTTTGGGGATGGGCGGGGGTGATTCTTTTTTTCATCATGAGCGGTTTTCTGATTACGTCGAATCTGCTCATCGCGCGCGACAAGCCGCACTACTACCACAACTTTCATGGGCGGCGCGTGCTGCGCATCTGGCCGGTCTATCTGCTGGTGCTGGCGGTGGTCTATCTGAACGCGCCCTGGTTCATCGGTCCCACGGTCTGGGAGGCCGTCAAAACCGCGCCCTGGCTGGCCTACATCTTTTTTGTGCAGAATCTCTTTCACCTGAGTCTGCCCCCCGCGCTCGGTCCCTCCTGGGCGCTGGCCATCGAGGAGCAGTACTACTTTGTCTGGGCGCCGCTGGTGCGCATCCTGCGCCGCCCCTGGATGCTGGCCCTGGTGCTGGGCGCGGCGCTGGTTGAGCCCCCGCTGATGCGCCACATGCACTATGCCTGGCTCACGCCCACCCACACCCTGATTCACCTCGACGGCATTGCCTGGGGCAGCCTGATGGCGCTCGGGATGCACACCCTTCGCCTCGGCCGCCGCGTCTGGCTCGGGCTGGGCCTGGGCGGCTTCGTCTTGGGCATCGCGGCCGCGGCCACTATCGCCGGAGGCACTGCCTATCTTGATTCCGCGCTGGCCGTAGGCTTTGCCGGCGGAATTCTGGCTCTGATCGCATCCTCCGCCGGGGTCCCCGGCGACAGGTCTTCGTCGCTGGGGTGGAGAGGCGCGGGCAACCCGGCCAACGCCTTGCTGCGCAGCGCGCCAGTGGCCTTCTACGGCCGCATCAGCTACGGCCTCTACATGACGCACATTATGGTCTTCATTTATTTCGGGTGGTTTGACCTGCGCATGGATCGCTTCGGCATCCCCGGCAATCTCGCCGTCGTGGCCTTCCGCCTGGCCGCCTCCACGGCGCTGGCCGCGGTCCTCTGGTATGGCTTCGAGTCGCGCATTCTCAAGCTCAAGCGCTATTTCTGATGCCTGTCGCGGGAAGCCGGCAAGGAGCCAGCGTTCCCATATCGTGAACCGCCGTCTCGCCGCAATGTGACCTCAATCACCCCGGACACGAATCCAAGGCTGATAGGCTCTTCAGTATTGCCATTCCATTGACAGATTCACTTGAAAGGCAATTCGCAACGCGGGGTTTGCCCGCTGACTTACTAACCCGCTGATTGACTTACTAACTCGCTGATTCATTCAGCCATAACTTTCAGAGGTCTATCTTTATGCCGTCGCTGCCAGTGCTGGTTTTGAACAGTGGTTCGTCTTCCATCAAGTTTTCGGTCTATGAAGCGGTCAACGGCGAACGGCGCAAGCTGTACGAGGGCGCGGTGGACGGCATCGGCACCGACCTGGGCAGCTTCTGGATCAAGGACGCCGAGGGCAACAAGCTCGTCGATCAGACACCGGCTCTGCCCACCCGCGCGGTGGCCTTTGCGCTGGTCGCCGACGCGCTCCACTCGGGCGAGTTCCCCGCTCCAGCCGCCATCGGCCATCGCATGGTCTCCGGCGGGCCCACGGTCAAGGAAAACCAGCGCATCACGCCTGAGCTGATTGACGAGATGGAAAGCTACACCGCCTTCGCACCGCTGCACACGCCCATCGCCGTCTACATCATGCGCGAGGCGCTGCGCCTGTTCCCCGGCGTGCCCAATTACGTCTGCCTCGACACCTACTTTCATCGCACCATGGCCGAAGAAGCCTGGCGGTTGCCGATCCCCGAGGAGTACACCGCCATCGGGGTGCGCCGCTATGGCTACCACGGCCTCAGCTACGAGTCGATCGTCTACCAGTTGCAGCCCGAGGTGCCGGAGAAGCTCATCGTGGCGCATCTCGGCAACGGCGCCTCCATCACCGCCATTCGCGACGGCCGCTGCGTCGACACATCGATGGGTCTGACCCCCACCGGGGGCATCATCAGCGGCACCCGCACCGGCGACATCGATCCCGGCGTGCTGCTCTTTGTGCTGCGCCGCATGGCCGCGGAAACCCCTCGCACCGCCGACGCCGCCGACAAGCTGGAGACCTTCGCCGGCAAGAAGGCAGGCCTGCTCGGCGTCAGCGGCCTGACCAACGACATGCGCGGCCTGCGCGAGGCCATCGCCCAGGGAGATCCCCGCGCGCGCATGGCCGTCACCCTGTTTACGCGCGCCATTGCCAAGTGGATCGGCAGCTACGTGGCGGTGCTGGGCGGTCTGGACATGCTGGTCTTTACCGGCGGCATCGGAGAAAACGACATTGACTCGCGCGCTGAAATCTGCGCCGGCCTGGGCGCGCTGGGCATCGTGCTCGACCCCGCGCGCAACAACGTGCGCGGCGAAGCCCTCATCTCCGCGGAAAGCTCGCCGGTCACGGTGCGCGTGATTCCGCCCGCCGAAGACCTGATGATCGTCAACCACGTGGTGCGCCTGCTGGGGGAGTAAGGCTGGGGTTCTTCAAGCAGAACGGTTGGCGTGGAAGCATTGCCCCGCGTGCGACAACACCGCCGCCGCAACAAAGTGGTCTACACTGAAGGGTTCGATACGGAGCCCTCACCCATGCCGTCCACCGCCGTTCCCGTGAACCTGCAAAGTCTTCCCTCGCCTGCCCTGCGCCGCTTTGCCTGGGGCGTGCTGGCATACTCCATCGCGGTGATTCTCTGGGGTACGCTGGTGCGCGCCACGGGCGCGGGCGCCGGCTGCGGCGATCATTGGCCGCTGTGCAACGGCACCGTCCTTCAGCACTCGCCGCGCGTGGATACGATGATCGAGTTCACCCATCGCATCACCAGCGGCCTGTCGGCCTTTGCTGTCCTGGGGCTTTTGATCTGGACTTTTGCAGGCACCGTGCGCGGGCACCTGGCGCGCGCCTTCTCCGTGGCCGCGCTTGTGTTCATTCTGATTGAAGCGGTGCTGGGCGCGTTTCTGGTGAAGCTGGGACTCACCGCGCAGAGCCAGTCGCCCCTGCGCGCGCCCTATCTGGCGCTCCACCTCACCAACACGCTGCTGCTGCTGGCCGCGCTCACGCTCACCGCGCACATGCTCAGCCGAAAGCAGGGATATATGCGCGGCAGGGTCCGCTTCGTCGCGCCCTTCGGGGCCGTGGCCGCCGTGGTTGTGGTGCTGATTGTGGGCGTGACCGGCTCGCTGGCCGCGCTGGGCGACACGTTGTTTCCGGCAACCTCGCTCAGCTCGGCGCTGGCCAACGACTTCTCCTCCACAAGCGGCTGGCTGGTGCGCTGGCGCTGGACGCATCCCACCATCGCCTTTGTGTCCAGCATCTTTCTGGTCTGGCTGCTGGTGCGCGCCGCGCAACGCAGCGTCCACTGGGACAACCGCGGCCTCTCCGCGCTGGTGCTGTTGCTGCTTGCCGCGCAATACGCGCTCGGCGTGCTGGACGTGGTGCTTCTGGCGCCGGTCTGGCTGCAGGTAGCGCACCTGCTCGGCGCCGATGTGCTGTGGGCCGCGCTGGTGGTGCTGACGGCACGGCTGACGCTGCAGCCGAAAGAGCAGGGATCAGAGATCAGGGGTCAGGGATCAGGTCCTGACTTGGATAGTGCGATACAGTGATGATCCCAGTTGGCTATTTGGCAAAGCGCAGCTGCGAGAAGCCGAAAACGCTGGAGCTTCAGGGCGTCGTAGATGTTTTTTCCGTTGGCAACTGCGTGAACGATGATTTTGCTGATTACATCAACTATTGGAAGCACAACGGCTATTGGCTCTTCGACTCGCCCGAAATCATTCAAGAAGTGGCAAAGGAGAACTCTATAGATATTGGCGGATCTTTGCTTTTCTATTACGAGGCCTATGAAGAGGAGTTGGCGGGCAAATCCTGGCGACCATTCTCGCCCGAAACGTCAATTCCAACCAACGTTTTGCCGCCCCCGAACCGGAGACTGGAAGGATTTGACGTAGTTACGTTTTGGGCTGGCAATGCGCCAGAGTGCTCCCCACTTTCCTGCAACAGTTTGGCCGAGGTGCTTCCAACGAACTCCCATTGCCTCTTTGATTCCTTCGAGAAGGCCTGGACCAATCTCAATTCTGGAGAGTTCGCCGGGGGCGAGCCGGGGCCATATCGCATATTTGCAGTCTATTCGGTCGACTGGCCCTGATCTCTGACAACTGATCTCTGACCTCTGTTTCTACTTCACCAGCACCCCTGCCGCCGGATAAATCTGCCCGTTCGCGCTGGCCTCGATCACAGGCAACTCCGGCGTCGCCGTGACCCACTCGATCTTGCCATCGCGCAGCAGCACCGTGTCTTCCGCCTTGCCGCCGCGGATGCTGGGGTTCCACGCGAAGGCCTGATGGTTGACGACCACCTCTGTGCCCGCGGGCGTGGCCACCCACTCGCGCTCGCCGTAGCCGGTGGGCCCGCCCTGGTGATGGAACCGTTCCTCACCGGGGAAACCTTCGGCCGCATACGCCGCCTGGGCCACGCGAAACAGCTCCGCGGAGGTCGCGCCGGGGCGGGTCGCATCCAGCAGCGCGGCGTTCACCTGCGCCGCGGATTTGAAGCGGGCAGCGAGTTCCTCCGGCAGCGCGCCAAAGTGAACAAAGCGGGTGATGGAGACGGCCAGCCCCCACTTGCGCGCGCACAGGTTCAACATCGCGTACTTTTTGAGCCGGGCGCCACGCGCAACGGCGTGCTTGTATTTGTAGATGCGGTCATCCACAGCGAAAAGATAAACCGAAGGCAGAATCGCGCGACGCAGAAGATTGGCCGCGGTGAGGGCCTCGAGATCGTACTCGCTCAGCCCGGGCTCAACCAGGTGAAGGGCCTCGACGGTTGCGTCCGCGGTTTCCGTGCCCAGCCAGCGATAGCGCGCCATCTCGGTTTCGCTCAGCGCCGCGCGCAGAGGATAGAGATTCACCGGCGTCAGGCCCGGACCCGGCGTATCTGAGCCCAGCGGTCCGCCGGCCAGACGCGACGCGGCTGCCACCGTGTCGTCGGCATACCAGGGAAAGAGCACAGGCTCAAAATCCAGCGCGCCGAACTCCTCATCGTGCAGGCGCGGCGCTTCATTCTCGGTGGTGAAGTAGTAGCGCTTGCCTGCGGCGGTCACCAGCAGCGAGGCCACGCCGGTTTCGCAGGGCGTCAGCACGCGCAGCTCCACCGCGCCCCCCGTCACCCACGCCACATTCTCGTTGCGGCGGATGAGAACGCCGGCCAGCTGCTGGCCGCGCAGCCACTCCACCAGCTTTTCATGCTTTGCGTCCAACTCCGCGTTCCACGCGGCTTCCGTCACCAGCGTGACGCCATTCGCCACCAGGCTCTTCCCGATCCTCTTGCTCATGAGTGCGCTTCCTTCCGAAATATTTTCCGCAAAGCGATGCGGGCGTTGACGAAACGCGTCAACGCCCGAGTCGTTTTTATACGTCGCTTAGTCCTCGAGGGCGGGGTGGTGGTGGCTCTCCCAGCCCATGTAGCGCGCGGCCTCGTGCACGGCCTTGGAAACATCGCTGAAGTTGGCGGCCACGTGGTGCTCGAAGCCCTCGCGACAGATGTACTTCAGCAGCTTCTGCAGTTGCGGAATCTCCGCCACGCCCGCGCCGCCGAAGGTCTCCAGCGGATCGTCGGTGAACTTGCCCGCGCCGGTGTAGCCGCGCACCACGCCGTGCCGATCGTCGGTGGAGTAGCGCGCAAACGTCATGGTTCCCGGCTTCACGCGGCCCACGCAGGTGCCGAAGGTGTTCTCCTTGCCCACCGTGCCGGCGATAATCGCCTGGTAGTCCATCGTCGGGGCCTGCGCAAAGAAGTGCTTGGGCAGGTTGGAGCAGTGGAAGCAGACGCACTTGTCGGGATGGCTGCCGTAGTTGTTGTTCCAGTCCAGCAGCGCCGAGGGCGTCTGGCTGGCCAGCGCCAGCATGTACATGCTCAGGGTGCCGGGCACGTCCACTTCGCAGGCTGAAGGAATGAGATCGTTGCTCATCATGCTCATGATGGTGCAGGGCACGACGCCGAAGAACTCCTCAAAAGACGTCCAGCACTGCACCGCGCTGATGGTCACCCGGGTCTGCTTCATCCAGCCGTCGACCACCGCGCCCAGCTTGGCCATCTTCAGCAAAGCCGCGTCAGGAATGCCTGAGGTGCTCACATACTTCTTGATGGCGGCCAGCTTGGCCTGCGCCGTGTCGTCGGTGTCCTTCAGGCGGTTGATGCGGCCGAAGATCTCCGACAGGTCGATGGTCTCGATGGAGATGCCGCTGGTCTCGAAGATGCGCTCGGAGTAGCGCACCGTGTTGAACGCCGTGGGACGCGCGCCGATGGCGCCGATGCGCAGGTTCTTCAGGCCCTTCACGATGCGGCAGACCGCGGAAAACCACTCCAGGTCGGCCTTGAACTCGGCCGAGCTGAGGGTCTCGGTGTGCAGCGTGGTCAGCGAGTATGGAATGCCGTACTGCATCATGTTGTTACAGGCGCTCATTTTGCCGCAGAAGCTGTCGCGGCGCATGGCGATGGTCATGTCGTCGGAGCGGTCGGGCGTGGCCTGCACCAGCACCGGGACCTTGAGCCCGGAGAGCCGGATGGCGTCCACGATACCGCGCTCTTCGCCGAAGTTGGGCAGCGTCACGATGATGCCGTCGATCTCATCGGCGTGTTTTTTGAACAGCGCGGCGCAGCGCTCCGACTCTGCATAGGTTTCCACTGCGCCATGCTTTGATTCTTCGGGGCTCAGTACCACCGCGCGCGCTCCCGCGGCTTCCAGTACGGAGATGATTTCTTCGCGGCCGCTCTTGGCCAGATGGTCCGGGAAAAAGCCGCGGTTGCCGACTACCACGCCAAACGTCATTTTTCGTTGCGCTGCCATTTTCTCTGCTCCTTCAATCCTCACCGCTCATGCGGCTTCTTTGCGCCCGTGCGGGACCCGGATAGGCCGTCATTGCTCCGGCCACCCGCGACAGGATCCATTTTTCAACTGCTCCTCGCGCCTGGACGGTCGTGCGCGTTTCCACAAATTTCTTCTCCGCCGTACGAGCCTCGGGCAACGCCTACTTGGCGCTTGGCCCGGGGCGAAACTTCACCACGTAAAACAGCCCTACAAGCCCCAGAAATCCGCCCCACCAGACGGGCGTATGCAGATTGGTCAACTGCACAACAGGCGGATACTTGCCAGTGGCCCATTCAACAACTCCATAGCCGCAGATCATCCCGCCATAGATGAGCAGCAGCACCCCGATGAAGAACCAGATGGGAATTCGGGAACCATGCATCCTTGTTAATCCTTTCTTCTCTCGCTACTGAATCGATTTCTCTTGCACTGCCCGAGCGCAACCTAGCTCCCTACCAGAACAGAATGTTGAGCGCCGCGAAGATGATCACCACCAGAATCGCCCAGAAATACTCGTTCTTGAAGAACGGAACCGGCTCCTCCTTGGGCAGGATGGTGGCGCCATAGACCAGCCCGTTCAGTTCCGCAACCGGCTTGGGTTTGGTGAACAGGCTGACCACAAAGATGATGACGACGCAGGTGAGAAATGCCCACAGCGCGCGGTACAGGTTCTCGGCCATGGGCCTGGCGTCGGGCGAAAGCGCCACGCTGGCCAGATGCGAGGGATTCAACTTCACCCAGACAAACAGGCTAACCGAAGTGACGATGCCAATCAGCAGGCCCAGGAATCCGGCCGGCGCGGTGGCCCGCTTCCAGAACATGCCCATCAGGATGGCGCCGAGCAGGGGGGCGATGAAAAAGCTGAACAGCGCCTGCACGTAGTCCATGATGCCGTGGGCATGCATCACCAGATAGGCCGCGCCGATCGACACCGCCACGCCGATCATGATCGACAGCCTGCCTACCAGCACATAGTGGCTGTCGGAGCCCTTCTTGTTGATGAGCGGCTTGTAGATGTCGTAGGTCCACACCGTGGAGAAGGCGCTCACGTTGCCCGCCATGCCGCTCATGAAGCCGGCAATCAGGGCGGTAATGCCCAGGCCCAGCAGGCCCGGTCCGCAGTAGCGCACCAGCATCAGGGGCAGAGCTTCGTTGTAGCTGTGCAACTCCGACCCCGGCGCCTCGCTTAGCACATTCTGCTGGTAGGCCGGAGAAAGCCTGGTCTTCGACATCGCCGCGGAGCAGGCGGCCGGATCTTCAACCTTGTCCTGCGAGGTGCTGACGGCGCAGGACTTGACCACGTCCTCGCCCACCAGCACCCGGCGGCTGCCGTCGGGGTTCTGCAACAACACCAGGCCCAGCAGGCCAGGCAGGATGACGATGAACGGAACCGCCATCTTGAAGAAGGCGCCGATCACCGGGGCAATGCGCGCGGCGCGCAGGTTGTGCGCCGCCAGCACCCGCTGCACCACCAGAAAGTCCGTGGTCCAGTAGCCGAAGCTGATCACGAAGCCCAGGCCGAAGACGATCCCCGTCCAGTGCACGCCCATGGGGTTGGACGCGAAATGACCGGTGTCGCGCCACAGGTGGAAGTAGCTGTCGGAATGCAGGTTGGTGATGATTCTGGACTTGAGGCCGCCCCATCCGCCGGACTGCATGAGGCCGAGAATCGGCACCAGCAGCGCGCCGGCCCAGATGAGCACAAACTGCAGAACCTCATTGAAGATGGCCGAGCGCAAGCCGCCCAGACCGACGTAGAGCGCCACCGCGACGGACGAAACCAGAATGCTGAAGGTGATATTCCAGCCCAGCACCACCTTCATCACCACGGCCATGGCAAACATGTTCACGCCACTCATCAGAATCATCTCCATGGCAAAGGAGATGGCGGCCAGGATGCGCGCGTGCTCGCCGAAGCGCAGCTTGAGGTAGCCCGGCACCGAGTGCGTCTTGCACACGTAGTAGAACGGCATCATCACCAGGCCCAGAAACAGCATGGCGGGGATGGCGCCGATCCAGTACCAGTGAGTGGCAAGGATGCCGTACTGGTAGGCCGCGCCCGCCCAGCCCATCAGCTCCAGCGAGCCGAGGTTGGCCGAGACAAAGCTCAAACCGGCAATCCACGCGGTCATTTCACGACCGGCCATGAAAAATTCTTCGCTGGTGTTGGACAGGCCCTTGAGGTAAAAGCCGATCCAGATCACCATCCCGAAGTAGATGGCGATGACGGCGATGTCGAGCGGCCTGAGATGGGCCAGGGGCAGGGCGGCGAAGGCCAGCAGAGCCGGCGGCGGGGCGAAGGAGCCGGCTACAGAGACGGGGACCATTCCGAACATTGCGTCACCTGATCAGGGGCGATTTCGTCCGCAAAGCCCTCGGACGTTCGCCCCTAAGTAAATGGGTTTACTGCATCACTTGTCAAGCGGCAAAAGCGCCGCGCCCGAGAAAATGATGGTCGCCTCCGCGGCCGCAGGGGCGCCACGCGAAACGCTGAACGATCGCACGGCATCTGCGTATGAGAAAGCGTTTACCCGACGAAGTGTACCATATCCCCGCCCCAATGCAACACTCCCCCCATGCACCCAGAACTGGATTCTTGCCCCAGCACGCTAAATCACCCTTCAAGGGCCGCTCGGCCGCCACCCTCCCGGCGAATCTTCATTCTCCACGTACAACCCCCAAAGCCCGGGGAGCAAGAAAGCGTATCGCTCCAGCGGATTGCTCCGCTGAGCTCTGCATCTCATCTCCGCGAGCGGCCTTCCTCCATCCTTGGCTGGCCGCGGCGGCATGGGGACACATTCTGCTTTCCCCGCTGCGGCCATGGATGCATCGTCATCGAATCTCCTACGAACTCATCCGCCAACTATCTTCTAGCGGGAGCCGGAGTTTCGGGCAGTGCCCGTACGTGCAGAATGACGCGGCGATAGGAGGTAAGCCGCGGCTTGCCCTCATCGGTGACTTCGAGAATGATGTGGGCCACGCCTTCTCCGCGACACGGAATGACGCCCGGAATCCAGGCCGCGCGACAGGGCGAGTTGATCGTCACCCGCGCCTGCGGATGGTCTGCGCCGCTGAGGGTGACATCGGCGCCGTGCGTGCCCGCGAGACCGGCTTCTTCGTACACCCACCACTTGTAGTGCAGCGCCTGCCCGTCGGGGTCTTGGCTGCCGGTTGCGTCCAGGGTGATGGATTGTTTCGCATCCGCGGTAATCTCAATGGGTGCGGTGCCGGACTGCCCGTTCACAACAAGCTCCGGATTGTGGTTGGCGTGAGCGAAATCCTTGACGGTCCAGTCCATGCGCGCGGCAAAGTCATTCTGGTAGGCCTCGCGCCAGCGCCAGACGGTGGCCTGATCCGAAACGTGCTCCACGCCATCGATGCCGAGGACGCGGTCCTGCGAGGTCGTGCGGCTAAACTCGTCACCGCCCTGGGTCCAGATGGCGTGGGGTTCCCCATAGGGCTGCCGAAAAACATAGCGTCCGCCCCAGCCGCCCCAGTCGGGCCGGCGATAGGCGTTCAGGCCGTTATCGATCAGGCCCAGATACGACGGCGTGTCGCCCTCCATGATGAACAGGTAGCGCGGATACAGCTTGCCCATCGGACCCTTGGCGCGGATGTTGGCGTCGAGCCATTCATTGGTGACCAGGCGTGTGTCGGCGCCCCAGGAATTGGGGTAATAGAGGTCGCCGCTGATGCCGGTCCACGTTGCGTAGTAGTATTCCTCGCCATTCGGTGGACTGGGCTTGACGATGTAGAACAGAGCAGGAAATTCGCGGCGAATCCATGGGCCGGCGTCATCCTGGTCGGAGATGGAGGAGACACGCAGGCGGGAGATCATGCGATCCAGATCGGCCGGAGTGTACGTGGCGCGCAGATCGATGAGCGCCTGGGCCAGCGTGTTTGCACCGCCCC
The DNA here is from genome assembly GCA_963716385.1 of uncultured Acidobacteriaceae bacterium. Classification (GTDB taxonomy): domain Bacteria; phylum Acidobacteriota; class Terriglobia; order Terriglobales; family Acidobacteriaceae; genus Telmatobacter. The sequence goes on along the minus strand of OY970305.1, from coordinate 1,594,800 downwards.
ACAGACAGATCCAGAGCGGACGTGGATCGTCGCGTTCGATGGCCTTCACCAGCGCCTGCGAGCCGGCCGACGCCTTGCCCTCGCCGGTTGCGGCCATGCCATAGGCGGGTTGGCCGGCAAAGACGCGCCGATCGAGCTCTTCGGCTGTGGGCCAGCCGCTGGCGTTCAACAGCAGGTTGGGGCGCACCTGGCCATATGCATGGACGATGGCGTGCATGGTTTCAGGATGGGTGGCGTTCCTTTGCCAGGTGGAGGTGGAGGCGATCATGGCTTCGAGATCCATCTCGTTGGAGTAGAGCAGCAGGCGGACAAAGGACATCTGATCGTCAGGCTCGTTGCCGATGTCGCTGAGGATGACCACGCGCGGATGGCCGGTAAAGCTGTCAGCGGCCGGCGGGGGCGCAGGCTGCGCGCCCGCAGCGGCGGCGACACACAGGAAAACAAGCAGACTGGCCCAGGTGCGCGGACCACTCCTGAAAAGCTCTTCCATTTGCATTTCTTCCTCCGATTCCATGGGCGGAGTTGGTTGCCCGAGTCCAGTGTCTCGCGGGCTGCCGGATTTGACAGCCGTGCAATCTGTCGTCGAAAGCGATGTTACACAATCATGCGCATGTGCATACATATGCGCGTCGAGGAGCAACGATGAATGACGCGAGCGGAGCAGAGGTTCCTCTGACCGCGCGAGCAACGCGGCTCAAGCAACAGGCCAATGAGATCCGGTTCAGCGCGATGACCATGACCAATCACTCAGGGCTGGGCATACGGGCGGTGATCTTTCTTCGTCGGACATTCTTGCCACGCTCTTTCTTGGGGGAGTGCTTCAGGTAAATCCCGCTGAGCCGGGCTGGCCGCAGCGCGACCGCTTCATCATGAGCAAGGGGCATTGTTCCGGCGCCTTTTATTCGACACTGGCCTTCAAGGGATTCTTTCCACGAGCGATGCTCAGGACGTTCATGGATCCGCTTTCGATGCTGAACGGCCATCCGGACCGCAACAAGCTGCCCGGCGTGGAGGCCAACACGGGCCCGCTCGGCCACGGACTTCCGATTGCCGTCGGCTGCGCTCTGGCGGCCCGCATGCGCGGGGAAAGCTGACGCGCGTTCGTACTCACAGGCGACGGCGAACTGCAGGAGGGCTCCAACTGGGAGGCGGCGATGACCGCTCAGCAGTATGGACTCGACAACCTCGTTGTCATCGTCGATCGCAATCGTATCCAGCAGGGAAACTTCACCGAGAAGATCATTCGCATGGATCCCCTGGCGCCCAAATGGGCCGCCTTCGGCTTTGCCGTGGCCGAAGTGGACGGCCACGATCATCGCGCGCTTCTGGAGCGTTTCGCAAACCTTCCCCTTGAAAAGGGCAAGCCCACCTGCATCATCGCCAACACCATCAAGGGCAAGGGCGTTTCGTTCGCCGAAGACAAGCCCGCGTGGCATCATGGCGTGCCGACCTGCGAGCAGCTTGCGCTGGCCGCGGTTGAACTTGGAGTGGAGGTGTCGCAGTGAGCGCAACTTCTTCAGTTCCAGTGAGCGACTCTTCAAAGGCGAAGCTGTACGACTGCCGCGACGCCTACTCCCAGGCGCTCGAGGCAATGGCGGAAGCAGATCCCCGCGGTTGCGCGGTGGTCAGCGACTCTGTGTCCTCGACCAAGCTCAAATCCTTCAGCCAGAAGTTTCCCGATCGCTTTGTCAACGTGGGCATCGCCGAACAGAATCTGGTGGGTGTCGGCGCGGTTGCTGAGATTCTTGCCGTTCATCATCCTGCGCCGATGCGCATCCTGGGGGTGCCGGGCGTCTTCGCTCCGACCGGCTCGGCGGAGTTTCTGCTCGAACATTTCGGGCTGACCGCAGAGGGCATCGAAAAGGCAGCACTCGAATTGGTTGATCGCGGGGCTCAGATGGCAAACGAATGCATGCTGGCTGTCGACCAGGAAACAACCAACACGAAAGCGCTACTTTTTGACAGGGAAGGCAAAGCCATCTTCTCTGCATCCTTTGGTGTCGCTTTGATGCAGCCCAAGCCCGGATACGTCGAACAAGACCTAATGGAGATTTGGCGCTCTGTTTGCCAAGTCGTGCGTGACTGCGTCGTCCATGCGAGGCAGGAAGGTGCGACGATCGCATGAATCTGTATCTCGAATCAACGTGAGACCGCATTGGCGTGGCGCCCGGCGGAAGCCGGTGCTGAGGCTGCCGGTGCGCCGGTGTGTCACGCCATTTCGTGGCAGTGCCGGCGCTCAAAGACGGGTTGCGACGAGCTTAGCGGCTCATCTGAGCTACTGCAGGATCATACCGGCTTGCCGCTCGACCCACTGCTGAGCGCGATCAAATAGGCCTGGCTTCTGGGCGAAACGCCCACTCTGCATACCGAAGCCGAGAACGGTGAAATATTACTGGGAACGATTGACACATGGCTGCTCTACAACCTCACTGGTGGACGCGTGCATGCGACGGATTTGACCAATGCTTCGCGTACTGCACTGCTCAATCTCGAGACTCTGGAATGGGACGAAGAACTGCTGGCATTGTTCAACATTCCACGAAGGGCGCTCCTAATCTGGCCCGTTCGAGCGGCGTGTTTGGTGAATGTACTGCACTTCCAGAACTGGCAGGTTTGCCGATTGCCTCAATGATCGGCGATTCCCATGCGGCACTTGTCGGTCATGGCTGCTATGAATCCTTCTCTGTGAAAGCCACCTTTGGCACCGGCCCTTCTTTGATGATGCTCGCACCAGACCTGGTGGAGGCACACAAATCGCTTGCGCGCACCATCGCATAGTCGCTTCCGGGTGAAGTACAGTTTGCGCTAGAAGGTAACATCGCGATGAGCGGAGCCGCCGTACAATGGGTCGGCGAATTTTTCGGTTTGCCATGCCCTGCTGAAGATGCCGCTGCGCTCGCTGAAACCGTCGCGGACGCGGCGGTCGTAATTCTAGTGCCGGCAATGCTCGGACTCGGTGCTCCACACTGGGATTCCGCAGCGCGCGGACTTATCACAAACCTGGAGCGTTCACACACAGCAGCTCAGTGGTATGTTCTTGTGTTTCCTACTGGGCCTCATCCTAATCACGTATTCGCGCCTGTAACCAAATGCAGCCAAACCATTCCATTGCGCCCAACCCGGATGGCACCTGACAAACAAGCGAAGGCACTTCGATGTACAGCTAGCCGGCATCGCAAACACAACAGCTTTTGAAGAACCGCATCATCTTTCGAGGGATTGAAATGACGACAACAGCACCATTAGGGGTAATTGTTGGAAATCGCGACTTCTTTCCGGATGCGCTGGTCGGAATTGGATCGCTCGAACCGTCATCCCTGCTGGCAAGCAGTGGAAACATCTTTTCAGTGGAGGAGCGACGGCAGTTGCGTCGCGCCGGCGCGGTGGGCGACATCTGCTTTCAGTTCATTGACAAGCAGGGCCGGCGGGTCGAGTCGCCGCTCATGGAACGGGTGATTGGAATCGATCTCGTCACACTGAAATCCGCTCATCGCGTGGTGGGAATTGCCGGCGGAGAATCGAAGGTCCCCGCGATTCTGGCAGCCCTCAAGGGTAAGTGGATCAATGTCCTCATCACCGATCGACACACGGCACAGAGGTTGATCTCGACCGCCTCATAGCAGCGATTACTCCTCTTCCGTGACGCGGATTGAAAGGTACAGTTGGCAGTTAGAACGGCAATTGCGACGCAGCATGCTTTCCAATTCATGGGTAACTCCGCCAAATCACCGAGCATCAAATCGATCGATCTTCGTTTATCCTTAGGTTAGTGGAACCACGCCAGGGTGAGCGCCGAGAAACACCCATCGCAACGCCGATTGCCGTGCAAGTAACTGGAATCATTCTCATCACAAAGCCGGCGTCCCGGCAGCTGAAGAAATGACCTCCCACCCTAATCGCCGCTTCATCTTCCGATCGGCGCAGATGGCTCACTTCACCAGGCGCCCTCGACTCCTGAACGCCCGTTGGACTAAGGTACATGCATCAGGTTGAGGAGGACAGCTGGCATGCGCAGACGCGACTTCTTGAGGACAGGTGCGGCAGTTGCGGCGGGTTCAATGGTGCCCGCGTACCGATGGGGCAGCGCAAAAGGGTTCCGGCAGCCTTCGTCGCCGGCTGCGGAGAGAACCCATGCCGGTTTGCTCCATCGCGCGCTTCCGATGATCGGCACGGGCTGGCACGGGCACATGTTTCCCGGCGCCGTCGCCCCCTTCGGAATGGTCCAACTAAGCCCCGATACGAGCGGTGCACCCCAGCCGAAGTGGAATGAAAAATGGGATATCTACGATTGGGATCATTGCTCTGGGTATCACTATGCCGATAGCTTCATCCTCGGCTTCAGCCACACGCATCTGCAGGGAACAGGCGCGTCCGATCTGGGCGATGTTTTGCTCATGCCGCTTGTCGAGGGTCGTAACTGGGGTTGGGATAGCGGCGAGCCGGGCGCGGAGGCAGAAGCGCAAATCAAAGCCATTGGAGCCGACTCCGGCTGGGTGTTCAACGAGGCGGAGAGCGGGTATCGCTCTGCGTTTTCGCACGACCGCGAAAAGGCTCGCCCCGGCTACTACGCCGTGCATCTTGACACTCCCGACGTGTATGCGGAACTGACGGCGACCACCCGTTGCGCCAAACACCGCTACAGCTTTTCTTCGATGGATGCGAAAGCGCATCGAGGCCTGATCCTCGATCTGGTCCACGGGATCGGCTGCGATGTTTACGCGGCCGAACTGCACATCGAAAGCGCCACCCGTGTGACCGGCTCACGCTCGACCCACGGCTGGGCGGCGGACAAGCAGGTCTACTTCGTTGTCGAGTTTTCGCGGCCGTTCGCTTCAGCGCAGGCCAAAGTGGATGGGGCGACCCGCGGGGTCGCAGCAGGCGACCGGCTCTCCGGCAAGGCGATCAAGGCGATCTTTACGCAAAGCGCAGACGCCGAACCCCTCATGGTGCGCGTTGGCCTTTCCTGCACCAGCATCGACGGCGCGGCCAAGAATCTTGCCAGCGAGATTCCGCACTGGGACTTCGATCGCACGGTGCGCGACAATGAGCAGGCGTGGAGCAAGGCGCTGAGCGTGCTGGATGCGGAGCTTCCGAGCGAGGCTCTCAATGAGACCTTCGCCACCGGCGCGTATCACGGGCTTGTGGCTCCCGCGACCTTCAATGATGTCGATGGCGCTTACCGCGGGCAGGATCACAAGAATCATTCCAACCCCGGTTTTACGAAATACACCACCATTTCCATCTGGGATATTTATCGCGGAGAATTTCCGTTCATCATGCTGATGCAGCCGCATCGCACCAGCGACATCATCCGCACCCTGCTGGCCGACTATCAGCAACTCGATCAGCATTCGCTTCCAGTGTGGCCCTTGTGGGGGAACGAAACCTGGTGCATGACAGGTTTTCATGTGGTCGGAATGATTGTGGGCGCCTATGCGCGCGGCCTGCGCGACTTCGACATCGACGTCGCTTACGCAGCCATGCGGGACACCGCGATGACGGGCGCAACCGCCAATGGCAACAGGGAGTTGCAGCAGCAGTTCCGCAGTCTTGGATATGTGGCCGCAAGCGCGCAGCGGCAATCCGTTTCGCGCACGCTCGATTTCGCGTACGACTACTGGTGCGTGGGAGCAATGGCCGAGCTGCTGGGCAAGCACGACGATGCGGACCAGTTCTACAAGCTTGGCCAGAACTATAAGAACGTCTTTGATGCAGCCACCGGGTTCATGCGCGGCAAGATGGAAGACGGCAGATGGCGCGAACCCTTCCGTCCCGACCAGGAATACTGGGAAGACTACACGGAGTCCGATGCCTGGCAGGCCACGTTCAATGTCATGCAGGACGTTCAGGGTCTGATCAATCTGTATGGCGGCGACGAGCCCTTCAGCGCCAAGCTTGACGCCATGTTTGCCGCTCCATCCAACGTTTTGGAATCTCCACCGGACATCACCGGGATGGTGGGCCAGGTGGCGCAGGGCAATGAGCCCAGCAATCATATTCCGTATCTGTACGCGTTCGCCGGCGCGCCATGGAAGACGCAGCAGCGCGTGCGGCAAGTTGCGGCGCTCTACAACAACACGCCGGCCGGTGTGCCGGGCAACGACGACTGCGGGCAAACGTCCACCTGGTTCAATTTCGCCGCGCTGGGCTTCTATCCGGTCAACGCGGTCACGGGAGTCTACGTGTTTGGCAGTCCGCTGGTGAATCGCGCCAGCATTCGCAACGAAGCGGCAGGGACCACTTTCACGGTGATCGCCGAGAACAACTCGCCCGACAACGTCTTCATCCAGAGCGTGGAGTTGAACGGCAAACAGCTCGCCCGCTCCTGGTTCACTCACGCCGACATCGTCGCCGGCGGCGAGCTCAGGTTTCGCATGGGCAACAGGCCGAATAAAGAATGGGCCACAGCGCCTGGCGATCGCCCGCCTTCGGGCCTGGTCAGCGGGCATTCCGGAGGCATCCGGATATCAAGTTAGGCATCCGGTCGGAGCCGCGCCTGCGACTCACTTCAGCACGTTACGATTCTCGGCGCACTCGACTCGGCGCACTCGGAGAGCCAAGTGCGGACAAACCGTCGACGCGCATGGCGATTAGTCATCTGCGGGTGATGCAGAGACCCGTCGCGTGGGGAACGACCACGGTGTACTTGCCCTGCTTGAACCGGCTGGTTTTGTCAGACCGCGTGATGTGAGCCTCCCGGCTATCAAGCGCAGGGGCATGCAGAATTTCAGTCTCCACCTTGCCGGCGCTGCCGTCCCCAAAGTCGAGCCTGAGGACAAGATCCTTCTCCGAGTCCTTGTTCAGGACGATCACGGTCGTGTGCCCGCCGGGAAGTTGGGCAGCGTAGGCCGTGGCGTCTACTCCCGCAGCCTGGAGCACGGAAGAGAAATCGGACTGCAGCAACGAGCCTCCGCAGAGCGCCCCCGCGAACTGGAGGCCATAGGCGACGGGCTCCATCCTGTAGTCCGAGCCGAACGTGGCAATCGGCGTGTAGAAGGGGTGGGGATGAGTGGCGATCTGTTCCGGGCTTTCGCCTTGCTCTTTGAGAAGCACGTCACCCGGCAGAACACCCCCAACGGAGTTGGCGACGGATTTGCCCGTGCCGCCGTGCAGATTGACGCCGGAATAATTGTTGCTGGCCAGCAGCAGCGCATAGTCGGCCGACCAAAGCGCCGCCGCGAAGACGTCCGACACTCCGGGTTTGCCTCCGCGATAGCAGGTGTTGCCTTCCGTCATGCGCACGCGCACGCCCATCTTCTCTGCCGCGGCGGTGGCGATCTCCGCCGTCTTCTGCACCTTGGCCATCGTAGCCGGCTTGAGCAGGTTGGGAATGTTGACCTCCGGGTTTGTGGCCGGGCCGCCGAAGTAGTAGTGGTGTGTGAGCGTTGTGACATGCGGCGGATCCTCGATCGAATGCCACATATCGGCAATCTCGGTCAGCCACGATACCTCGGAGGCCACATCCGGCATGCCGAACTTCGCCCCAGGCACGCGGGCAGAAACTGCGCGCGCGAGGACAAGCCATTCATCGAGGTAGGTTTTGACGGACCATGTCTTGGGATCGCGCAAGTGACGGTCAAACAGGTCCACCTCGTTGCCGATCTGGAAATACTGCAGGCTTGGGCCGAGAGTGCTCGCAACGAACGCGGCTTCCTCCGCGGCGCGCGCAGGCGTGTTGGTTCCCATCCCAATGCCATACAGGCACGACCAGCCGGTCGCTTTCAGAAAGTCCGCCAGGTTGCGCACCGCCTCCGGTGTCACGGCATAATACTCAACTTTGGGCTCGCCAATGACCGCGCGCACGTGCGGGTGCTGAGGTTCGGGCGATGTGGGCGTGGGTCTCCAATAGCCGAACTCGCTGCTGTTGCCGCCCAGGCGCAAAACGCCACGCGGCGCGAGAGCCTTGAATTCGCGGATCAATCCAGAATTGCCGAGCGAAAAAAAGCGCGGGTCCGCCAGTTGCTCCACCTCGTAGGACAGGCCGACAAAGTCGGCAGGCATCTGGGGGCCTTTGGCCTCGGCCGGAATGGTGAGAGTGACCCTGGCCTTCAGCGGGCTCTGCGCGCGAAGGCGGGTTGCGGCCATTGAAAAAGCTGCGGTGGCGAGGAATTTGCGTCGGCTGATCGTGGTCATCGTAGTAGGTGTGTGACTGGGGCGCTTTTGCGCTCCAGTTTTTCATCCCCAGTATAGGACCAACGCTCCGGTAAAGACCGCAGCACACTCGCCGTAAGGCCGATTGACGAGCAGCACGAATTCCGAAGCGGCAACGGCTGCGCGGGACGACTCTCCGGGCAGAATCTCGAGTTTTTGCGCAGGATTCAGACCCTTCAGGCGAAGCCGGCTTTCGAGGCAACGCCCGCGCTGCATTTCCTGCTTGTCTTTGCCGCCTTTCAACGATACCTTGAGACATGGGACCCTCGTTTCCCCTCTTCCATCCACGTAATTTCCGTGCTTCCTCCGTTCTTCCGCAGGTCCAGCGGTCCCGTGTCCGTTCCATTCCCAACTCCCCGTCCATTCCCAACTAAGGAGCCGTGCCCATGCATTCATCTCAAGACCCCGCAGCGTCGAGTGGCTTTTCGCGCCGTTCGTTCTTCCGCTTTGCCGCCGGCGCCTCGGCGCTGGCCAGCCTGCCGATGCTTACCGAACCACGCCTCGCGCTGGCCGCGATTCCCAAGTTCGCCGACCCCAATATCGGCATTCACGTCGACGCCAATGAGAACCCGATGGGGCCCTCTGAAGCAGCGCGTCAAGCGATCGTCGACATCATCCCCAAAGGCGGGCGCTATCTGTTCAACATGGATGCGGGGCTGGGCGATATCTTTGCAAAGCTTGAAGGGCTCGATCCCGCATCGGTGGTGGCCTTTGCCGGATCCACCGAGCCGCTGCACTACACGGTGCTGGCCTTCACTGGCAAAGACAAGCCGCTTGTGATTGCCGACCCCGGGTATGAAGCGCCCATGTGGGCCGCCGAGGTTGCCGGCGCGCCCGTTCTGAAGGTGCCGCTGGCCGACCCCCAGGGCGCGGCCACGCATGACATCAAAGCCATGCTCGCCGCCTCGCCCACGCCCGGCGTGATTTACATCTGCAATCCCAACAACCCCACCGGCACCGTGACCCCGCGCGCCGACATCGAGTATGCCGTAGCCCACGCGCCCAAGGGCACGGTGATCCTGATCGACGAGGCCTACATCCACCTCTGCGACGAGCCGAACTCGCTCGACTTCGTCAAGGAGGGCAAAGACGTCATCGTGCTGCGCACCTTTTCGAAGATCTACGGAATGGCCGGCCTGCGCATGGGCTTCGCCATCGGCCGGCCTGACTTGCTGGCCAGGATCGTGCCGCTGGGCGGACAGAACGCGCTGCCCGTCACGGCTCTTGTCGCGGCCAAGGCCAGCCTGCTTGATCCGGAGCTGGTTCCGGCGCGCAAGAAGATCATCGCCGGCATTCGCGGCGAAACGCTTGCCTGGCTGAAGAGCGAAGGCTATGCGACCACGCCCTCGGTCAGCAACTGCTTCATGCTGGATGTGCGGCGGCCAGGCAAGGAAGTGCAGGCAGCGCTGGCGGCCAGGGACATGTTCATTGGCCGCATCTGGCCGGCATGGCCGAACTGGGTGCGCGTCACCGTGGGCACCGCCGACGAGATGGCCGCTTTCCGCAAGGACTTCGCTGCGGTGATGAGCGGCTCGACGGCGGGGCTGGCTCCGGCGCCGCTGCCGCACCGGCTGGCCGAGCACCCCTTCACGCATCTGTCGTGAAGGCAGCGGACTGTGGACAGCAGACAGTTGATCGCTGTCCACAGTCTGTTGACAGCGATTTGCTGAACTCGGCCAATGCGTACACCGGAAACCTGCCACAAAAACGAGCCCCCATCCACTGGATGGGGGCTCTGACGTTTCCGTTACCACTCTCTGTCAACTGTTAGCTGTGAACTGTTCTTAGAAGATGATCTTCAGCGCCAGTTGCACGTTGAATGGCTCGCCCGGTCCGATGCCCGGAGAGTAGTTGCCCGAGCCGATGGTGGAACTGGTTGTCCCGAAGCCGCCCACGCCCAGGTAATCGTTGCAGAGTTGGGTGCAGGCCGGGCTGGCCAGGTTGACGCGGTTGAAGACGTTGTACATCTCCGCGCGCAACTGCGCGTTGATGGGAAGATCGTGCAGATCGAACTTGGTGTTCTTGAACACCGAAAGATCGATGTCCTCGAATCCCGGCCCGTAGAGGCTGTTGCGGGCCACCGTGCCCCAGGTGTTCGCCGCCGGCTCCACATAGGCGTTGGGGTTGAACCACTGCACCGATTTGCTGCCGCCGTTGTTCACGATCGCGTGGCTGACGCCGGCAAAGGGGCTGGCCACCTGATTGACGCGCTGCGTGTACTCGTAGGTGCCGCTGGTGTCGTCGCCGTTGTAGACCGTGATCGGCTGGCCGCCCTTGAAGCTGTACGCCGAATTGATGGACCAGCCCGCGGTCAGCAGCTTGGGTCCGGGAAAGCTGGGCACATCGTAGTTGAGGTAGCCCACCACGGAGTTGCGGGTGTCGAAGTCCGAGTTGCCATAGTCGCCGCGATTGCCGGGCAGGTTGCTCTTGAAGTTATAGCTGTCCTGGGGGAGCGCGCCGCGATACGCCGTGACCTCATCCAGGTTGTGTCCCCAGGTGTAGGACATCTGCCCGGTGAGGTGATGCCACGCCGTGGTGCGGAAGATGGCCTGCAGGGAGCTGTAGTTGGAGGTGCCGATGCTCTGGATCTGGTTGATGTCCGAGTAGTAGTAGCCGCCGAAATCGCCGCTGTACGCGCCCGGCGCGCCGCCCAGGTGGGGCTGGTTGATGTTGAGGAGGCTGAGCAGCTTGCGGCCCTTGCTGCCCACGTAGCCGAGCTGGAAGAAGGCCTTGCCGCCCAGCGACTTTTCAAGCTGCAGGCTGAAGTTGATGTTGTAGGGAGAGCGGAATCCCTTGGCCACGCTGAAGGCGCCGCAGGGCGCCGCTTGCGAGCAGGAGAGCGAGCCGGTGGGAATGATCTGCTGACCGGCAACAATGGTCTCGCCCACTCCGGTCGGCGTCGTCACCGTAAACACCGGATTCGATCCGCCGGGGTTGCCCTCCAGGCCGTTCGGCGCGCTGTTGCCTGGACGGTTGTCGAGGAAGGGGTTGGCATTGGGCGTGTCGAAGAACATGCCGGCTCCGCCGCGAATCACGGTCCCCTGGGTCCAGGCGGGCTGGTAGCTGAAGCCCACGCGCGGGCTCAGGCTGGTGTAATCCGGATCGTAGATGTTGCTGATCTCCGCGCCCTGGAAGACGATGCCCGTGGGCGTGAGGCCGGGGCGGAAGACCGAGAGGTCCTTCTTGCTGTCATGCATCGGCTGCATGTAGTCGTAGCGCAGGCCGAAGTTGACGTTCAGCGCGGTGCTGACCTGATAGCTGTCCTGGGCAAAGAAATCTACGCCGTCGGAGTAGACGGTGCGCTCCGGATCGCCCGCCACAATCGAGCCCTTGGTCAGATACCCGGCCAGAAAGTCGGCCAGCGCCGCCACGTTGGAGTCGGTTGTATCCCATGGAACCGAGCCGTCGCCGTTGGGTCCCTGCGTTCCCTTGAACGTAAAGCTGCCGGTGGAGTGGCGCCAATAGAACTCATTGAGCTGCGCGTGGCGAAATCCGCCGCCCAGGCGAAGCTGGTGCTTGCCGATCACCCAGTTGAACGCGTCATCCAGGTTGCCGGTGATGTCGTTGCGGCCCTCCGGAGGCGTGTTCCCGGTCGACTCAAAGCCGCTGATCGAGATGTTCGGCGCGTTGTCGGGGAAGATGGTTCCCGTGATGAACCCGGTCGACACGACGGAGCTGAAGTCCTTCTTGGCGTCGGAGAAGGTCTGGTTGAAGTAGTTGACGCCCATGGTCAGCGAGTTGGTCATGGTGGACGAAAGCGCCAGGTTGTCCGCCACCGAGTAGTTGTAGACGTGGATGGGAGCCGCCTCGAAGTACCAGGGATTCACATCCGTCTGGCCGACTGGAGCCGTCTGGCTGCCCTGGCCGAGGAAGGCGCGCGCCGAGATGCTGTGCATCTGGTTGAAGGTGTGATCGAGATGAATGACGCCGTTGTAGCTGTAGCCGAACTCGGGCGCGGGCGACTGGATCGGCCCCGCCGTGGTTCCCGCCAGAAGGTTGGCCGGCCAGAGGATGGAAAGCAGCGGGGCAGTGGCCGGATTGGCCTGAATCGGCGCGTAGGTGCCGAATTGATTGCCGGTGTTTGCCAGCAGCGCCATGGCGGCCGTCTGATAGTACTGGTTGGGCTCATACCCGGAGTTGCCGGTGGCAATGTTGAATTTCTGCTTTTCAAAGTTGGCAAACCAGAAGGTGTGATCCTTCCAGAACGGCCCGCCCAGCGACGCGCCCCACTGCACATTGGAGAGCGGCAGATCGCCCAGAGTGTTGAAGGGATTGCTCGCCGCCAGCGCCTGGTTGCGCTCGTAGTAGTACACCGTGCCGTGCAGGGTGTTGGTGCCGGACTTGGTCACCAGGTTCACGGTGCCGCCCGGATTGCGGCCCACCTCGCTCGACGACTGCGTCTGCAAGCTGAACTCCGTGATGGAATCGATCGGCAGCGTCACGCCTGCAATGTTTTCCACGCCGCCCTGGTTGACGGCCGGAATGTTGTGCCACCAGTCGTTGTTGTCCGAGCCGTCAATCTGCCAGTTGATCTGGTTGGCGCGGGTGCCGTTCACCGATCCATACCCGCCCAGCGAGTAGCCGGCGAAGCCCGGCGCCATGCCGATCATCTGCGTGAAATCGCGTCCGTTCAGGGGGATGTCCTGGACCGCGACCTCGGGGATGTCCGTGGTCTGCGTCGTGCTGGTCGTGTCCAGAGCCAGGCCGGAAGCCGACACCTCCACCGTCTCGCCCGTCGCGGCGATGTCCACCTTGACCGGCAGCGTGTAGATCACGCCCGCCGTCACCGGAACCTTCGACACCACCGACGTCTGGAAGCCCGCGGCCGTCACCGTCACGGTATAGGTTCCCAGCGGCAGGTCCTGAAAGCTGTACGTCCCCGCGCTGGAGCTGATCGTCTTGTGCGTGATCCCGGTGGCGATTTCCGCCGCCTGGACCGTGGCTCCCGGCACCGCGGCGCCCGTCTGGTCGGTCACGGTGCCGTTGATGCCGCCGCGAAATGTCTGGCCAAAGCTGTTGACCGGCAGTGCGCACAGCGCCGCGACCATCCACAGCAGAACGATGAATACACTTCGAGTTTGTCGATACAGCATTGCGCTTGACCTCCAGAAGATGAAAGGTGCCTTGTAATGATTTGCGCCCTTGAAGAGGGTCGATTGAATGCAGCGATGCGGACGCGCAGGAGCGCACGTCAGATCATTTTTTCTTTGGGTGTTTACGGGGATGGAAATTCTGCGGATTGCTTACCATTCCCAAACATAGTTGGAGGACACATAAGGAAGCAATAAGGAAACCCAAAAAGCCCCGCGCGGCGGCCAATCCGGAGCGGTTTTCGAGTCGAAGCTCCCGCTCGATCGTGGCGCTCGATCACAGAAGGCTTCCTTTTGCCGTGGGCGGCCCACATGTGATCCAGCTCACTTCCGCTGGTGCCGCGCGGCACATTCACTCTTCCTCATCGATGCCATTCTTGCGGGTACGAGGTGTGCCATGCCGGACTCAGGCACGGACCGATGGACGCATCCGGCCGTGATCCTGGTCGCCACGGATTTGAGCGATCTGGACCGGCTCATGCCGTTTGCCTTCCAGGAAGCGACCGAGACCGGCGCGCGGCTGATCCTGCTGCATGTGGTGGCAGCGGGCGAGGGCTTCGCGGTTGATCCCGTCGGAATGCCCTATTACGACCCTGCCAGCGCCTTGGAGTTTGCCGCAAAGGCATTGCAGCCGTGGTGCGATATGGCGCGCGACAAGAAAATTGCCTGCGATGCCCTGGTGAGGGAGGGCAATCCGGCACAGCAGATCGCCGCCTCGCTGCGCCAGTTCCAGGCAGATCGCATTCTTCTTGGTACGCGGAGCCGGAGCAAGATCAGCAAGCTGCTTATAGGCTCCGTTGCAGAGCAAGTGCTGCGCTCGGTCAACCTCCCGGTCATCACCGTGGGACCCGAGGCTCATCTCCCGGTGGGGAGCAGCGGCGGCGAGAAGGTCGTCCTGCACGCCACCACACTTAGAGAGACCTCCCGCCCGAGCGCGGCGCTTGCCTGCCGGATTGCGGCCACCCAGGGGGCAAGGCTTGTCCTGTTGCACGTGCTGCCGCCCATGGACGAGATGGAACGCGAGGGCCTGCCGACGGGCCTCGATTCCACCGCCATTCATGAGTTGCGCAGCCTTGCCGAGGAGACCGGGGCCAGCCAGACGGGCTGCGCCGCGGTGGAACCCCGCGTGGCCCATGGCAACCCTTCGATCGAGATTCTGGCCGCGTCCTCGGAGCTTCACGCCAGCCTGATTATTCTCGGGGCAGCGCACCGGGGTGCGCTGCAGAATCTGAGCCGCGACCGCACCATCGACCGGGTTCTGGCTCATGCCCGCTGTCCCGTTCTCACCCTGCGCGAACCCATGGAAGCGCCGGCTCCCGGCGACTCCGAGCGGTTGGCCCTTCACTTTTGAAAGGGAGAGAACAGGAGAGACGGAACGAAGATTTCCGGCCGTGGCGCAGGGACAGTCGCCATGGAAGCATTCAAGAAGATCAAGCCGTGCCACTCCGCAGGTGCAGGGTTGGGTTGTTCAGGGGGAGGGGGAGAGAGAAAAAAATCAGGCGGTTAAACGTTCGAGTTCGTCGGGCTTGACGATGGTCATGCTGGAGCCCTTGATAGTGATCCACTGGTCGCGGCGGAACTGATTCAGCAGCCGTGTGACGGTTTCGCGCGAGGTGCCCGCCATGTTGGCGATCTCCTCGTGGGTCAGGGCCATGGTGAAGCGAATCTCGGGCTTGCCGTTGGCAGCCTGCCGGCCCCAGTCGAGCAGTAACCGGGCCAGGCGTCCTGCCGCCGAGCCGGATAGAGCCAGCCGTTTGGCGTCGTGAAACACGGTCAGATACTCACCGGAAAGAGACTGCGCGGCGTGCATGCTGGCGATTCCGTGGCGGCCCAGAAAGTCGACAAACTCCTGCTTGCGCACTGTCTTCACCTGGCAGGGCTCAATGGCTTCGGCAGTCACCTCGTGGGGAACGTTGGCCAGCACGGCGCTCAACCCCATCACGTCGCCGGGTCCGGCAATCTTGAGGATCATCGTCTTGCCATCGCGGGAGGTGGAGGAAATTTTTACCTGGCCGTAGCAGATGACAAAGACATTTCGCGCCGCATCGCCCTCGGTAAACAGTTTTGCGCCGCGCGCATGGCTCATCATGATGCCAATGCCGTCGTAGTCCGCGAGCGCCTCGGGCGTGAGATTGCAGAACATCCGCAGATGGCGGTGCTCACAGTTCAAACAATCTTCCGGGGGGCGATGTGAGTGCAATCCAGCCATACCGATTCCGCAGGTCAAGTTGCAGTATAGCGCACTTTGCATGGGGGCAAGGCAGGGATTGACCCCCCTTCGGCGGGAAAGGCAAAAACCGCGTCCGGTGCGAAAAATATCGAGACAAAGATTCAGTCTTTACGCCGGCGGCGCACAATTGCCGTGGCGGCGAATTCCCACCCCGCGCGTCACGCAGCACGCGTGGTAGGCGCGGGAAACCTCCCTGGCCAGTTCTTCCAGCAGTTGCATCCTGAGCGGCGGATAGGTTTTGAAAGCCAGCCGGAGCGCCTCGATCGGCAGCAAAAGCAGCGACCCCGCGGTCAGCGCCCTCAGCGTGTAGGTATGAACCCCATCGCCCAGCGCGGCCGCCAGCTCCACCAGTTCCCCCGCCCGCGCCGAGCCGAGCGTAATCCGCATGTCCATGCGCTCCGCCCTGCGCTGCAACTGCCCTGACACCACCACATAGAGACCCTGGCCAGCTTCGCCCTGGCGGAAGATCGTATCCCCGGCGTCAAAGTCGATGCACTGGGCCGAGCCGTTGAGCAGTTTTCCTACGGCTGGCGGGCAGGCCAGCAGTTCTGCCAGTGGATGTGCCGCGGCGCCATCCATCGGCCCGGATCTTGCCTCTGGTTGCATGGTTACATCTCCCCTTGCCTCCGCCCGACCTGCGGTCCGGCGCCGGGTTTCAGCTGCAACCCGCCTGCCGGCCGCTTCCTGGCGGTCGCTTTTGGTGCTGCGGACGTGCGATGAACCAAGTTGCATGTACGGCCAATCAAACCCATGAAAGAACCATAAAAACAAGTTCCACAAAATAGATTCTGCAGCCAGGCCTCGAATCTTTCTCATTCCCATGCCTGACTGTCGTCGGTTCCAGAAAATAACCCTTGCGCGTTCCGCACTAGCCCGCTTCCGCGGAGAAACAGACCTCGCGCCCCGCCTCAGCCAGAGCCGTGTCCGGAGGAACGCAAAGCACCGGCACGCGCGACCGCGCCAGCAGCGTAAATGCCGTGCCATGCGGTCCAGGCGTGCCGCTGGCGCGCTTGACCCCCACCACCAGAATGCATGGATGATACTGCTCAATCGCCTCCACGATGGCCTCGGCCGGCTTGCCGTCTTTGACAATGCAGCGCACCGGAAAGCGCCCGCTCTCCGGGACGCCATACTCCTGCAGGGTGGTTGCGCAGGGGTTCAGAAAGGCCGAGGCCTCGGCCGCCGTGCGCGCGTGCAGCACCAGCAGGGGCCGTTGAAAGGTCTCCGCGAGCGAACTGGCCGTGGCTACGGCCGCCGGCGTCGCCTCGTTCCGCTCCATGGCCAGCAGCACCGGCCCGCCCGGAACAGGGCGGAAGGCCCCCGCATTCCAATCCGCGGCCACGGCCATCACCGCGCACGGCGCCAGGCGAACCAGCTGCTCGGCGACCGAACCCACCACCACTGGCCCCGCGCCCTGACGCCCCTCGGTCCCAAGCACAATCAGGCCGGCTTCGTACTGCCGGGCCACATCCACCAGCATCTGCGCCACCGCCCCCTGGCGAATCTCCGAATGGCTGTGGATGCCCTCCCGAAGCAGGTCGGCGGTCATCTGCTCCAGCGCCGCGCGCGCCTGTTCAGGCATCCCCCGCAGGACGCCGCTGGGGACCGATTCCACGGCGGCGTACTCCAGCGGGTCAAGACCATGCGCCAACACAATGCGCGCCCCGTAGGCCGAGGCCAGCTTGCGGGCATACTCCAGAGCCGCGTCGGAGCGGCCGTCCAGGACCGTTGCGACGACAATCGTCTTCAAACCAGTTGCAAAGCTCATCGATGCCTCCCTCCGGCAAGCCGGGCAATGGTCAGAGAGAACAGCTCACGCGCTCCGCCGCTCCCTCTAACCTGAAGGCCCGCCGCCCGTGATTGCGGCTGCCGCATCCCTGAAAACGCCATGGCGCCGCTGACGGCGCCCTGCTTTCCTGCCCACTGGATACCGAGTCTGCGCCCCCGGTTGCAGGCCGGGCAGTGACATTATTCACCTCCCGTTGTGATTTAGATCACTGGCGCGTGCGGACGCATGCACAGCCCAGAGACGATCCATTCTCCGCAGAATTCCTCGACCGAAAACCGTATACATCCTTGAGCCCAATGCGATAACCTTTCCCGCGTCATGAAAAACTCACTCAAGCCCTCTGCTCAATCGGTTTCGCCATTGCGCTTCGCGCGCCTCATCCCGCTCCTTCTGGCCTGCCTGGCGGCCGCAGCTTTCCAGGCCGCGGCGCAGGCGCCCGCGCCGGACTCGCCCGCCATCGAAGCCAAAGCCCATGCAATGCTGGCCAAGCTCACGCTCCAGCAGAAGATCGAGTTGATCGGCGGCGTGGACGAGATGTTCACCCACGCCGAGCCGGCCATCGATCTGCCCCGCCTCAAGATGTCCGACGCGTCAGTGGGCGTGCGCACCTGGGGACCCACCACTGCCTATGCCGGCGGCGTGGCGCTGGCCGCCACCTGGGACAAGGACTTCGCCCGCGAACTGGGCGAGAGCCTGGGCAAGGATGCCCGCGCCCGCGGCGTGAACTTTCTGCTCGGCCCTGGCGTCAACATCGCCCGCTCGCCCGTCTCCGGACGCAACTTCGAATATCTGTCTGAAGATCCATTTCTCAATGCGAGCATGGTGGTCCCCTACATCGAGGGCGTCCAGTCGCAGGGTGTCATCGCCACCGTCAAGCATTACGCCCTCAACGACCAGGAGTACAACCGCCACAACGTCGACGTGACCGCCGACGAGCGCACCATGCGCGAAATCTACCTGCCCGCCTTCGAAGCCGCCGTCACCAAAGCTCACGTCGACGCGGTCATGAACTCCTACAACCTGATCAACGGCTCTCACGCCACCCAGAACGAATTCCTCAACCTCAAGGTGCTCAAGGGCGAGTGGGGCTTCCAGGGCGTGCTGATGTCGGACTGGGACGCCACCTACGACGGCGTGGCCGCGGCCAACAACGGCCTCGACCTGGAAATGCCCAGCGCACGCTTCATGAACGCCAAAACCCTGCTGCCCGCCATCAAGGACGGCGCGGTGAAGGAAGCCACCATCGACGACAAGGTGCTGCGCATTCTCCGCGACGCGCTGCGCTACGGCTTCCTCGACCGGCCGCAGTGGGATCCGGCCGACTCCACGTATTCGGTCGCGGACCGGCCCGTGGCCCTCGAGGGGGCTCTGGAAAGCCTGACTCTGCTGAAGAACGAAGGCCACATTCTGCCCCTTGATCCGGCCGCGGATAAAAACCATCGCCGTCATCGGCCCCGACGCCTGGCCGGCTGTGCCCGGCGGCGGCGGCTCCTCGGAGGCCACGGCCTTCGATCCGGTCTCGATCGTCACCGGCATCGGAAACCTGCTCGGCCCCCGCGTGCATCTGCTTTACACCCGCGGCCTGCCGGAGATGGGCGAAGTCTTCTGGCGCACGGCCTGGGACGGCAGCGTGCAGCAGGCCACCTATCCCAGCAAGGACTTCACCGGCACGCCCGAAACCGCCACGCTGCACACCATCGCCGACTACAAACAGGAGTGGTGGGGACCCGCCGACAAGACGCCGCGCAGCATCCGCTACACCGCCGCCTACAAGGCGGCCAAAGCCGGAAAGTATCTGATCCTGGCCGCCGCCTCGGGAAGCGACCACTACACCATCGGCGTCGACGGCAAGCAGGTGCTGGAGCAGATCCAGGTCGAGGGCCAGCATCCCGAATCCGCCTCCGTGGACCTCGCCGCCGGTCAGACCATCCAGGTGGTGGCCGACTACCTGCCGGGCTTTGCCGGCATTCGCTTCGGCCTCGGCATCGCCAATGAGGCCGACATGATCTCCGAGGACGTGAAGAAGTTCGCCGCCGCCGCCGATGCGGTGGTCGTCGCCGTCGGCTTCAATCCCTCCACCGAGAGCGAGGGCCTGGACCGCACCTTCACCCTGCCCTGGGGCCAGGACGCGCTCATCGAGGCCGTGGCCGCGGCCAATCCCCACACCATCGTCACCCTCACCGGCGGCGGCGGCATGGATACCCGGCGCTGGCTCGACAAGGTGCCCGCGCTGCTGCACGCGTGGTACTCCGGCCAGGAGGGCGGCACGGCCGTCGCCGAGGTGCTCTTCGGCAAGCACGACCCCGAAGGCAAGCTCCCGGTCAGCTTCGACCGCAGTTGGGAAGACAACCCCTCCTATCCCTACTACTACCCGATCAAAGGCGAAGACACTTCGCTGCACGTGACCGAAAACGGCCAGCCGCCGGTCGATTACGTCATCCCCCACGTGAAGTACGACGACAAGCTGATGGTCGGCTACCGCTATTGGACCACCACCGGCAAGCATCCGCTCTTCCCCTTCGGCTTCGGGTTGAGCTACACCACCTTCAAGTTCGCCAAACTCGAAGTCCCCGCGACCGCCGCCTCCGGCTCCACGGTCTCGGTCGGCTTTGACGTCACCAACACCGGCAAGGTGTCCGGCGCCGAGGTGGCCCAGCTCTACGTCTCGGACCCCTCGGCCACGGTCAGCCGCCCGGAGCGCGAACTGAAGGGCTTTGCGAAGCTCCGCCTCGCTCCCGGCGAAACCAAACACGTCACCCTCACCCTCGATGCGCGCGCCTTCAGCTACTGGGATGAAGCGGCGCACAACTGGAAGATCGACCCCGGCAAGTTCGTCCTCCTGGTCGGCGACTCCAGCGAAAACACCCCATTGCACGCCGACCTGACGATCAAGTAGTTCGTCAACCAACAACAAAATGCCCGGCGCCCCAGAGCCGGGTGCCCCAGGTCTCGCTCTTGAGACCTGGGAATGCAGGAGCCTCGATCGGCCCAAGCCCGCGGCCTGCCGCGCCGAGCGAAGGGTATGATCGTCCTATGAAACGCGTCTTGTTGTCCTGGAGCAGCGGGAAAGACAGTGCCTGGGCGCTCCACTGTTTGCGCCAGCAGCGCGACATCGAAATCGTCGGCCTGCTCACCACCCTCAACGCCGCATTCCAGCGCGTGGCCATGCACGGCACACGCCGTTCGGTCCTGGAAGCTCAGGCCCGGGCCGCGCAACTGCCTTTGTGGACTGTTCCCCTGCCGTGGCCCTGTTCCAACGAGGTCTATGAGCAGTTGATGGCGAAGGTCTGCCGGCGCGCGGTCGAGGAACAGATCGACGCGGTTGCCTTTGGCGACCTGTTCCTGCCCGACGTGCGCGCCTATCGCGAAACGCAACTCAAGCCGACGGGGCTGGAGCCCCTGTTTCCGCTCTGGGAGACGCCCACCGCCGAATTGGCGCGCGCCATGATCGCGGGCGGTCTCCGCGCCCGGCTGTCTTGCGTGGATACGAAGCAGTTGCCGGCATCGTTTGCCGGACGCGCGTTCGACGCCGCGCTGCTTGAGGATTTGCCGCCGGGAACGGACCCCTGCGGAGAACGCGGCGAGTTTCACACCTGCGTGTACGACGGGCCAATGTTCGCGGCCCCGTTGCGCCTGGAAGCGGGCGAAATCGTCGATCGCGATGGCTTCGTGTTCGCCGACTTTCACGCAGACGCCACTCTCCCGCAGCCTCCACCGGAAGGTTGAGCGCCGCCCCGCCCCGCAATGCGAAAATACGTTTCGTGACTGCCCCTTCCCGACGCTCTCTCAGCCTCCTCGCGGCCCTCCTGCTGGCCGCGATGGTCCCTGTTCCCGCCCGCGCCCTCTGGGGCGCAAAGAACCATGCCGACGAAAAGGCCGGCGCCGTCCTGTTTCGCGACAAAGGCTGCGCGCACTGCCACGGCGTGGGCGGCATCGGCGGCAAAAAGGCGCCTTCGCTGGTCGGCATCCGCAAAGACAAGCTCTGGACTCCCGCCAAAATGTCCGGCCAGATTCTCAACGGCGGCAAAAAGATGCCGCCCTTCGCCGACTCACTGACCGACCAGGAGATCGCCCAGCTGGTCGCCTACCTGCGCGCCAAACACCGGCCCGTTCCGCCGCCCGATCTGGCCGCCGCTCAGTAAAAAACGCGAGGCTCTGCCGCTCCCCGCCAAGGGACGGTTCTGCTCACACCGTGACCGGCACGTCCGTCACGCCGGCCACGCCGAAGATCCGCCGGTAGCGCTCGATCTCCTCGGCAGGTCCCAGGGCCTTGCGGTAATTGTCCGACAGCTTCACCGCCGGCCGCCCCTCCACGTCGCTCAGCTTGCACACCAGGCTCACGGGGTCAAAGCTCTCGTCGCCCTGCGGGTTGCAGTTGCGAAAGTCGTTGGTCAGATACGTGCCCCACCCCGCGCTGATGCGGATGCGCCGGCCCGGAGTCCATTTGCTCTCGTCCGCGAAGTCGCTGGCGTGCCGGAAATCGGCCGGCGTGGCGCCGTTGCGGATCGTTCCACCGAAGTAGGCGTGGAGGCCGAGAATCACGTCCACGTCCAGCGCGTCGGAGGCGATCAGCCGCTTCCGGCGCGGGTCGCGGCCGCGCTCGCGCAGCCACGCAATGTACTCATCGCCGGCGATGTAAGGATCCTTGCTGTCGATGCGCTGGCCCGTCCAGTTGGCCACCCAGTCGGGCGCGTCGCGCAAGAATTGCGTGGTGCCGAAGGTGTCCGGCAGCAGGATCAGAAGCTCGCCCTGATAGGTCTGCTGCCACAACTCCAGCAGCCGGTACTGCGCCGACTTCACGTCTTCGTCGGTGTCCGCCAGCGCGGCCAGCGCCATGGGCAATTCGTGCGCGTTGGTGCCGATCGCTTCCAGATCGTGCTTGTAGGCCAGATAGGTGTTGGAACTGCCGGCAAAGCTCGCCCCGAGCACGTCGCTCATGGCCTTCACCACGTACTCCTGCCACAGAAAGCTGTGCCGCCGCCGGGTGCCGAAGTCGCTCACGTTCAGCCCCGGCACGCCGCGCAGCCGCTCCATCTTTTCCCACAGCCGCGTCTTGGCGCGGGCGTAGAGAATGTCCAGCTCGAACTCGGTGAGAGCCTTCAGGCTGGCGCGCGTCTTCAGCTCGTCGATGGCCGACAGCGCGTAAATCTCCCACATCGTGGTTTCGGCCCACAGCCCGTCAAAGCGCAGCGCGATCTGCCCGTCCTCCACCGAGAGATCAAAATCCGAAAGGCGAAAATCGCGCTCCAGCCACTCCAGAAACGCGGGCTCAAAGATGCCGCGCCGCCCATAGAACGTGTTGCCCGCCAGCCAGATCATCTCCGACTTGTGGAAGCGCAGCTTGCGCGTCGCCTCCAGCTGCTCGCGCAATTCGTCCACGCTGACGATCTCGCCCAGCGGCACGGCCACAGTACGGTTGACCAGCGTAAACGCGGCGTGGGTGGTGGGGAAATGCTTCCAGATGAACTGCAGCATCAGCAGCTTGTAGAAATCGGTATCCAACAGGGAACGCGTAATCGGATCCAGCTCCCAGTTGTGATCGTGCGCGCGCCGGGCCAGGTTGATAATCACAATCCCACTACTCTAATCCAACGCGCCTTCCCGCAGCGCCACCGATCTGACGCTCACGCATCCTCGCCGGGCCGCGCCAGATGGGCTCCGCACGACCGCCGCACCACCAGCCGGGTCGGCACCAGCACGTCGCGAATAGGCAGCTCCGGGTGCTCCAGCCGCTCCAGCATGGTGGCCATCGCCACCGCCCCGATGCCCGCGCAATCCTGATGGATCGTGGTCAGCGGCACCGGCAGCAGGCTGGCGTATTTCACGTCGTCCATGCCCACAATGCGCACCTCCTCGGGAATGCGCACGCCCATGCCCAGCAGCATCTGCATCAGCCGCGCCGCCGTCAGGTCGTTGGCGCAGACAATGCCCTCGGGCCGTCCGCCATCCAGCATCCCGCGCACAAACGCCTCGTCCTGCGGGCTGCCGCGCCACACCGGGTCGCGCTCCGGCCTCACGCCAAAGCCGCGCAGCGCCTCATGGAATCCGGTGATGCGCGCATCCACCGTGTTGGCCGCGTTCTCTTCCCCCAGAAACGCCAGCCGCCGCGCCCCCAGCCCCAGCAGGTGCGCGGCGGCCATGTAGCCGGCACGGCGATTGTCCACTCCCACCAGGTCATGCGCCGAGCGCTCCGGATAAGGCATGTAGCCGCGGTCCAGCAGCACCACGGGAATCTGCGCCCGCTCCAGGGCCCGCGCGATGCGCCGGTTGACGGCATCCTTCTCGCCGATCAACTCCAGAGGCGCAAAAAATACCCCGGCCACTTTCTGTGCAATGAAAGAGTGCGCCACCTGCTCGGCCTCTTTCACCGTGTCGCGCGCCGACACCGAGGCGTTGCCCCACAACAGCGCGTCGGGCCGGGCAAAGGAGGTGCGCATCATCCCATGACAGATGGGCTCAAAGATTTCCGTCAGTCCCAGCTCGGGAATCAGCAGGCCGAAGGTGCGCCCGGTGGCGTGGACCTGGCCCTGCACATGGGTGCCTGCTCCCGGCCGCCGCGTCACCAGGCCCATGCGCTGCAGGTCCAGCACGGCCTTGGCCACGGTAATCCGCGACGCCTCAAAAAGCTTGCCCAGTTCCGCCTCGCTGGGCAGACGGTCACCGGGCTTCAGCTGCCCCGACTGAATGCTGGCCAGCAGGTGGTCAAAGACCCGGCGATGCTTGGCGACATGTTGTCCGGGGTCGGCCTGCGGCGGAGGCGTCAACTTGCTTACCGATTTACGCGGTCGTGCCATCCGCTCCGCTCCCCCGTCAGGTCCGGCTGGCTGCCGCCGGATAGCCCGTCTACCTGCTCAAAACATTAAAGGACGGCTACAGATTTGTCGATGCAATTCCGACCGCCCCGCGCCACCCAGCCCGCACCGAACCGCCTCGCGATTTCCGCACATCCGGCGCTCGTCCAATTCATCCAAATCGCTGTTCCTGTTGGATTTGCGGGATAGGGCGCTACGCAGTCGCATCAGCCCGCGGCGGCTCACTGAGGATGGTCGTGCCGCGGCGCGGCAATTTTTGTCTTTCCAATTTCGAACGTCTTCACGGCGACCGCATCGAGTGTGCGCGCGTCCTCGCGCACATGATACGTGCGGTCCACGGCCACGTCGCGGAACTGCTGCCGAACGCCGGAAACCGGCCACCAGATCTCGATTTCTCGAATGGATGCGGCCCGGCCCACGCCGATGTGCTGCCGCATGGGGCTGCCGCCGAAGCTCGACACCGAGCCCACCGCGCGGTAGATCGACCGCTCCCGCCCCTGCTCCTCGATCGTGACCTTGATGCGCGCTCCATAGGCGGCCCGGTTGGTCTTCACGCCCTCCAGCAGCAGCGTCACCCAATGATTGTCGTGCCCCGGATTGCGATACAGCGCGGCATGAAATCCGTCGCCCGGATAGGCCCCGCCCAGCTCCTCGAACACATCCTCGTTGCCGTTGTTCTCGATGTCCGCAAAGGCGATGGAGTGGCCCTTCTGCAGATTGCCGAACCCGCCCGAAGTCGTCACATCCTGAAAATGCCGGCCCTCGTCGTTGCGAAACATCCGCTTGGGCAGCAGCGCCTCAAACGAGGGATCGCCCAGCCCCGTGTACACGTCCAGCCAGCCGTCGTTGTCCAGGTCGCCGAAGTTGGCCCCCATCACGGTGATCGACCGGTCCAGCCCGGCCGCGTGCGGCACGTCGGTGAACGTGCCATCGCGGTTGTTGTGAAACAGGCGCGAGGGCGAGGCGCGGTTCGGCTTGCCCAGCTCGAACGAGCCCACGTCCTCCATCGACGTGGTCGAGTAGCCGCCCGCGAAAATGTCCAGCCACCCCTCGTTGTCGTAGTCAAAGAACCACGTCGGGAATGTGTAGCGCGTGCCGCCCAGCCCGGCCTGCTCCGTCACGTCGGTAAACTTCCATTCGCCGTTGCCGGGATGAAGCGGGTCGGCCGGTCCGTCGTTGCGAAACAGAAAACTGGAGCCGAACATGGTCGAGACATACAGGTCCGGCCGCCCGTCGTTGTTGTAGTCGCCCCAGGCCACGCCCTTCACAAATCCCAGATTCGCGCCCGGCAGCCCCGCCATCGCCGTCTCCGCACCGCCCGGCGCCTTCACCTCGGTGAACGTTCCGTCGTGGTTGTTGTGGAACAGTTGCGACGGGTGCGCGTCGCCAGGCTTCGACTCGTGGCCCACAAATAGATCCAGCCAGCCGTCGCCGTCATAGTCGGCCCACGCCGCGGCCTGTCCGGGGCCGTTGACCAGCAGCCCCGCCTCCTCCGTCACATCGTCGAAGGTGCCGTCGCCGTTGTTGCGCAAGAGCGACATCGGATACTCGCCGAACTTGCCCCACCATCCCCCGCGCAGCACCAGCACGTCGGGATGGCCGTCGTTGTTGTAGTCGGTCAGCACCATGTTCAGGCCGCCAATCTCGTCCGCAAGGCCAGCCTCTTTGGTGCGGTCGGTAAACGTGCCGTCGCCGTTGTTGTGGAAGAAATGCATGGGGTCCAGCGGCCCCGACGAGGACAGCAGAATGTCCAGCAGCCCGTCGCCGTCGAAATCCTCCACCAGCACCCCGCCCGAGCGCTCAAACACATCGACGCCCGCCAGCGCCGCCACATCGGGAAAGTTGCCGATGTCGTACTCGGAGGCAAACAGCTCCGGCGGCGCCAGCCACTTCTTCGGCACATCCTGCGGATAGCGCCCCAGCTGCATGTACGCCAGGTTCAGCAGCCAGCGGCACAGGTTGCTGTCCGGGTTCAGCTGGAGCGCAAGGGTGTACTCGCGCACCGCGCCCTCGGCCCCCCGCGTCCGCGTGTGAATGCCCCCGCCGCGCAGCGGAAAGTTGCAGCTCAGCGCATTGTGCTGGCCGATGCAGTTCTCCTGTTCGCCCAGGCGCAGATAGCACAACGCCAGCAGCTGATGAATCTGGGCCTGCAGCGGCCGCGGCAGCTCGCCGAGATGCGGCTGGATGTGCTTGACCAGCGTCTCCATCGTATCCACGGCGCGCTTGCTGAACCCGGCGCGCAGTTGCTCGTTGGCCAGCTCCATGCGCACCGTGATCTCATCGCTCAGCGACAGATTCCGGGTCAGCGCCACCTCCAGATAGGCGCTGCGCTGAAACGGCTTGTTGGGATCGGACTTCCAGTCGTAGGCGGCAAAGATGGCGCGCAATCGCTGGCCCATCCGCCGCGCGCCTTCGCCGTGGGCCAGCGGCGCGGGCCTGGCGGGAGCCTGTCCCGCAGCCGCAGCGGCAACTCCGCACAGCAGCCATGCGCAACAGTTCCGCTCAAATCGTCCCGTCGCCATGGAAGCTATCCCTCGATCGCCGCGGCAATCCCGGCGCGCACGCTCTCGGCCAGCGCCGGCATCGCGCCCGACTGCGACGCCACCCACGCCCCCCACCGGTTGCCCGCTTCGTTCAGCGTCGCCAGCCCCGCACCGCGCAGCAGGTAATGCGTCATGGCCGCCGTAAACGCATCGCCGGCGCCGATCGTGTCGGCTACTTTCGCCGCGATGCCGGGGTGTTCGTGCCACTCGTCGCGCGTCACCAGCAGGCTGCCCTGGCTGCCGCGAGTCACGGCCACCATGCGCAGCGTGGGAAACTCCGCCAGCAAACGCTCCGCGCCCACGCGCAGCGTCGCCGGCACCGGCTCCTCATCCGCCGGCAGCCCCAGAAGCGCCAGCACCAGCGGCACTTCGGCGTCATTCATCTTCACCACCGTGGCCAGCTCCAGCGACTCCTGCACCACTTCGCCGGAATAGAATGGCGCGCGCAGATTCACGTCGAAAACGCGCATGCATGCCGGCGAACTCTGCGCCGCCAGCGTCTGGATGGTCTGCCGCGACTCCCGGCTGCGCTGCGCCAGCGAGCCGAAGCA
This sequence comes from uncultured Acidobacteriaceae bacterium, assembly GCA_963716385.1. Classification (GTDB taxonomy): domain Bacteria; phylum Acidobacteriota; class Terriglobia; order Terriglobales; family Acidobacteriaceae; genus Telmatobacter. The sequence continues at coordinate 1,567,634 of OY970305.1, read as the reverse complement.
GACGGCGTCGGCTCGCTCCGCAAGTTGCACCCACTCGTCGGACAGCTCAAGAAAATCCCACGCCGCAGGCTGGTGAATGATGTACTCGGGCTGCCCGTCTCGCAGAGCCACCGTCACGCGCCCCGTCTCGTGCGCCGGGTCCACCTGCAGAAAGCTCGCGTCGGCCGGCAGCGGGTCCAGCAACTCCACGGCCTTGCGACCCGGATCGTCGCGGCCAATGCGGCTCAGAATGGCCGCGTGGTTGCCCAGCCGACCGGCCATCACGGTAAAGTTTGCGGGAGCGCCGCCCAGCCTTGATCCCTCCGGCAAAACGTCCCACAACAACTCACCAATTCCAAGAATCAGATGCGGCTCTTTCAAAGTCGTGCTCCAAACGGTTGCAAGGCCGTCGGGCGGCTCCATTTGTCATGGCAAACAGATGCGCAAACCCGCTCTCTGAACAGCTTTCTCCCTCCATGCCCAATTCGTCAACCACTCCACGCAGGAAACACTCAACTCTCTGATCTCTGATCTCTGCTCTCTGACCCCTGATCTCTGATCTCAGCCCACCCAGCGCCACATCGAGCAATCCTCGTGATTGGCCGAGGCATACTCGCCGTCCGGCTGATTGGCCATGATGGCATGATCCGCAATCGCGTCCGCCCGCGAGCGCTTGACCTGCCCGAGAAACAGACGGACGAAGCCCTTCTGCGCCTCCAGCACGCCCTCCTGCTCGTGGTTCACATAGATCAGGTCCAGTTGCCCCGGCCGCCCGGCAAAACCTGCGGCCAGCTTCTTCAGCAGGCGCCGCATCACCGCCGCGCCAAAGGGATTGAAGAGAAACGCCAGGCACGGCCCCGCCGGAAACGCGAAATCCGTCGCATCCCCGCACACCATGCGCATGCTGGTCCGCGCCCGCCCCGCCGTCCGCCAGGCCGCCAGGTTGCGGCGCGCAATTTTCGTCAGCCCGGGGTGCAGCTCCACGCCCACCACCGCGCGGAACGGCATCTCCGCGGCCAGCAGCACCGCCCGACCCATCCCCGCGCCCAGATCGACAAACGTGAAATCTTCGATCGGCGCCGTGGGCCGGCTCTTCTGCCAGCGGCGCACCAGGGCCGCAAACACCGACGGCGCCACGCCAAAATAGGCCGTGGCGTGGCGGTCGTGCCGGTGCCCGCTCTTCAGGTGCCGCCCTGCGACCAGCCCGCTGGTCCGCACGCCGTTTTCCACGTCGAACGGATGCCGCGTGAATCCATCCCCAACTTTGAGCCCCGGCAAGAGGCGTGGCCTCGCCTTCACATTGCCGCGGGAACTGTCTGCGTGCTTCGCATCGTCTGCTTTCACGGTTGAACCTTAGCACAGAAAGGGCGAAAGGCAGAGCGTCCGCGGTCCCCCGGCCCGACCACGCCAAAAAGACGCGGTTTTTGTCTTGCGCCCACCGCCGCGGCCTGTCATCATGGCGGCGTTCCCCGTTGCGCCTTCCGCTGCGCGCAAAGACAACCCACAATGGACCGTCCCACCGGAGAAACCCATGCTCTTCGCCGACACGCTTCCTAATGTTGCCAACGATGTCCATCACGCAACCGCCAAAATGATGCTGCTGTACAAGGTGGTGTGGCCAGCCCTGGCCACGCTTGTCCCTGCCGGCGTCATGGCGGCTTTCAAGTGGGCACAGGGTCACTCCCGCGACCGCCGCAGCACCGATCTCACGGATCGCATCTCCACGCTGGCAAAAATCATCTCCGAACTCCCCAGTATCCCTTTCACCACCGCCACCCCTGCCGTGACGCCGCAGGCCGCGCTCACGGCCGAGCTGGAGAGCGCCGTGCATGAACTCACCAGCCTGCAGATCAGGTCAACTCACCGCTTCACGGGCGTCTCCACGTTTACCGCCAAGGTGCGCAGCGCCTTGCTGCTCTTCCGGCCCAAAGGCTGGCTGGCCACGGCTCTGCACACCGCCTTCTATCTCTATTCGATCACCCTCCTCGCCCTCTTCATGGCGATGGTCGCGGACAGAACCGACCCCCTCATCAGCACCAGCTCGGCATCCGATTTCTCCCTCGATCTGCTCGGCGTCCTCATCGTCTTCACCGTGCTCGGCATCCCTCCCCTGATCCTGCGCCACTTCGCGTCCAGCATTCACCGCAGGCAGTGTGTGGAGGCAAAGAGACAGGCCGCCGCGGTCAGCCCCGTGGCGGCTTCGCTCCCCGCGGCAGGCGCGGCAGCCGCGCCCAGCCAGGCAATCTGACGCTGCATCACTGTGCCTCAAACTCACGGGGCATGCGCCCCTCTTCGACCTGCCGCCGGAGGCACCGAGCGAGACGATCGCCGAGCCGCCTCCCCCGTATCAAAGCGGGAACCACCCCCGCTCTCGGTACTCCGGTGCCGTGACACGCGCCCCCGAAACGCGCTACGCTGGTGGATGTTCGCGTCAGCACGCGATGAAGGAGCGCTTTCAACCCCATGCCTATTCAAACCACCTCGAAGATCTGGCACAACGGCAACCTCATTCCCTGGGAACAGGCCACCCTGCACGTCATGAGCCACGTGGTCCACTACGGCTCCAGCGTCTTTGAGGGCATCCGCTGCTATGCGCAGCCGCAGGGCTCGGCGGTTTTCAGGCTGCCGGAGCACATGCAGCGCCTCCTGGACTCGGCCAAGATCTACCGCATGGAGCTGCCCTTCAACCTGGACGAGCTCTGCGCCGCGGTCGTCGATGTGATTGAAGCCAACGGCGTTGCTCCCTGCTACATCCGGCCCATCGTGCTCCGCGGCTACGGCGAAATCGGCGTCAGCCCCAAGGGTTCGCCTATCGAGGTCTACATCGCCAACTTCCCCTGGGGCAAGTACATGCCCGGCCACGGCGGCGCGGACGTCTGCATCTCCAGTTGGAACCGGCTGGCCCCCAACACCATGCCCGCCCTGGCCAAGGCCGGTGCCAACTACATGAATTCCCAGCTGATCCGCATGGAAGCCGACATCAACGGCTACGCTGAAGGCATCGGCCTGGACGTGAACGGCCTGGTCAGCGAGGGCTCCGGAGAAAACATCTTTGTGGTCCGCAACGGCGTGCTCTACACCCCGCTGCTGGCCAACTCGGCCCTCTCCGGCATCACTCGCGACAGCGTGCTCACCCTCGCCCGCCACCTGGGCCTGGCCGTCCTTGAGCAGCCCATTCCCCGCGAGATGCTCTACATCGCCGACGAGGTCTTCTTCACCGGAACCGCCGCCGAGGTCTCGCCCATCCGCTCCATCGACCGCATCGTCATCGGCGACGGCAAGACCGGCGAAATCACGCAAAAGATCTCCGACGAGTTCTTCGCCATCGCCAATGGTCTCAAGCCCGACCGCTTCGGCTGGCTGACGCCGGTGAAAGTGAACGCCACCGAGCCCGTCACCGCGTAGCGGATTCTCAAGTTCCAACTCCACCCAAAGGCGGCCGCCACAAGGCCGCCTTTGTTCTTGCAGGGCCAGTTTGCAGGAGCTGGTTTGCGGCTTGCCGCCTGGTCAGAGCCGTCTGCGCCCGGCGAGTATCATGAAGGCATGGCCACGGCCGGTCTCTGCCGGCCTGCCGGTAACCATCTCATCGCCAAGGAAGACAGCCGCGCGTGAAACCCGACATGAAAGTGAAGTTGGCCGGCCTGGAGCTGGTCAACCCGGTCATCGCCGCCAGCGGCACCTTCGGCTATGGCATCGAATTTGAAGAAATCGTTGCGCTGGACCGGATCGGCGGCTTTGTCACCAAGGGCATCTCCCTCGAGCCGATCGCCGGCCATCCCCCGCCCCGCATCCTCCAGACAGCCGGCGGAATGTTGAACGCCATCGGACTGCAGAACGTGGGCGTGGAGGAGTTCATCGCCCGCAAGCTGCCGCCCCTGGCGCGCTATCCGCAGTGTCAGGTGATCGTCAACATCTTTGGCTACAATGTGGGCGAGTACATCGCGGTCATCGAGCGGCTCAACCAGGCCGCGGGCATCGCCGCTTATGAGCTGAACGTCTCCTGCCCCAATGTCCACGCCGGCGGCATGGCCTTCGGCGCCGATGCGGGCTCGCTCGAGTACCTTGTGAGCCGCGCCAAGGCCGCCTCCGCGCGTCCGCTGATCGTCAAGCTCTCGCCCAACGTGACGTCCATCGCCCACATGGCCAAGGTTGCCGCCGGGGCCGGAGCCGACGCGGTCAGCCTGGTGAACACCTTCCTCGCCATGTCCATTGATGCGGAGACGCGCAAGCCGCGCCTGAGCAACGTCACCGGCGGCCTCTCCGGCCCGGCCATCAAGCCCATTGCCCTGCGCATGGTCTACGAGGCCGCGCGCGCCGTCGAGATCCCCATCCTGGGCATGGGCGGCATCGTCACCCCGGAAGACGCGGTCGAGTTCCTGCTGGCCGGGGCCACGGCGGTGCAGGTGGGCACGGCCAGCTACGCCGACCCGCGCGCCACCGAGCGCCTGGCCCGCGGCCTCGAATCCTGGTGCCGCAGCCACCACGTGGAGCGGGTGTCGAGCCTGACCGGAGCCCTGGAACTGCCCGGCAATTGAGCCGGCTCCGCAAGCCCTGAGCAGCCAGCCAATTCCCGCCGTTCCGCGGCCGCCTTCTGCAAAGCTCGCGCGGACGCGCTGCGCCGCCACAGCACTGCCGTCCTGGGCTACGCGCTGTCTACGGCGCGGGCGCGGCCTTTGGGGCGGGCTGATCCGGGCCTTTCTGCGGAGATGCTGCCGCGGGCTTATCCGGCGGCGCCTGGGCTGCGGCCTTCCGGCGGCGCTCGGCGGCTTTCTGCAACTCCTCTTCGCGCCGCGTCTTTTCGGCCGCCGCTTCGGCGTCGGTGACGTAGCGAAACTCCTGCACGCGTCCCGGATATTGCTCGGTGGTGAAAACCCGGTTCTGCTTGTCGATGGCCACGCCCACGAGCGCTTTGAACTGGCCGGGCAGATTTCCGTGTCCGATGCCGATATACGTCAGCAGCTGGCCTTCGCGATTGAAGACCTGAAGCCGGTCTTCCATCTCGTCGGCCACCCAGATGTGCCCGTCGGCATCAACCGCGATGCCCTTGGGCCGGGCGAAGTATCCGGGACCATCGCCGTGTTTGCCGAACAGGCTGATGAATTCTCCGTCGGCATCGAAGATCTCCACCCGGTTGTTGAGCGTGTCGGTCACGTACACGTTGCCGTCCTTGTCCAACGCCACGCCCTGCGGCGCGCCAAAGTTGCCTGGCGAGGTGAGGAAGTGGTCCTTGCCGCCGGTTCCGATGCGTCGCAGCAGCTTGAAGCTGTCCGCATCGTAGACAAGGACCTGGTCCTGCTGGGTGTCCACGACATAGAGGAACCGGTTGGTCGTGTCGATGGCCAGGCCCACCGGATCCACCATCCCTTCCGTGATCTGGCCCTCCAACTCGTGCTTGGGACTGAAGACCAGGACCCGGTGCATCTTGCCGTCGGAGACAAAAAGCCGGTCGTCGTCATCGATCGCAAGGCCGTTGATCCAGCCGAAGTGCGCTTCATAGCCGTTACGGATGAGCTCAGTATCGTGGTTTTCCGTGTTGAAGATAAAGACGGCTCCGACCTTCTGATCGGCCACGTACACCAGGCCCTTGGAATCGATGGCGATGCCGTAGGGTCCAATCAGTTGGTACGGAAAAGTCTTGGGGTTGAATTTTTCGGCCTGGGACTGCCCGCCCGCAAGGCGGTCCATCCATGTCGCCTTGGGCTTGGCATTGGCTGGCGGAGTGTAATCGATCTTGGTCCCGGCAAAATAATCCAGCCAGCGGACGCGCGCGATGTTAGGCGGGCTGGGCCACACCAGCTTGGCCGGATCAAAAGGAAATTTGTGCGGGCCCGCCACCTGCGCCGTCACGGTTTCGGCCTTCTTTTTCCTGCCTGCGCCCGCTGAAAATGGAAGTGCCAGGCCCAGCGCCAGCAGAAGCAGCACAGCGAGCGGCTGGCGGGTGCGCATCGATTTGAAGAGGGAGCGAAACATCTTGATCTCCAGTTAATTTGCCGGCGGAACCGTGGTCTGCATCATGTTGAGCCGGTTCTTGTGGCAGTTGTCGCAGAACGCCATGTTGTCGGACTGGTCTCTCACCAGCAGGTCGGGCTGAGCCGAAGCGTGCGGCTGATGGCAAGAGAGGCAGCTGAGCGGCGTCTTGACCTTGCTTTGGTCGGCCGGGTCCATCACGTCCGAGACGGGGTGACCCTCCACCGGGTGTCCCAGGCCAAAGCGCAGAGGCAGAATAGGGACCCGGTTTTTCTGGAAGTAGTCGTCGGGCAGCTTGACCGTGCCGTTGAAGATGGTGAGAAGATGGTCGGCCTCATCCCGCTGCGGGGCCGAGTCCGGCCCGTGGCACTCCAGGCAGAGCGCATTGCCCCTGGCGCGCAGCAGATGGTCGATGTCTCCGCCGTGCGGTGTGTGGCAGGTGGCGCAGCCCTGCACAAAAGCGGGCTGATGATGGCCCGGCTTCTTGCGCAGATCGTCGATGTCGGTGTGGCATCCCAGGCAGATGCTCACCGCGTCGGTCTTCGGCAGCCCCGGCTGATTGCTGGCGTGGGGGCTGTGGCAGTCCGTGCAGTCGCCCATCGCGCCCGGATGCGGGACTTTGGCGGTCTCGATCAGCTTGGCCGTGTCTCCATGGCAGGTCACGCACAGAGTCTTGACGTCCGGCTGCGTCAGCACCACTTTTCCGTCCTTTGCCGGCGCGTGGCACGTGTCGCAGCTCTTGGCCTCAAACGGCGGATGCATGAACCGGACCATCAATTTGGGAGACGCCGACTGGTGCGGATCATGACACTCCAGGCAGTTGGCGGTGCCGAAGGGCTGGTTCTGATGTGCCTTTGCCAGGTCCGCATCCTTCGGATCATGGCAATCGACGCACAGCGCCGGGGCCGCCTTGGTGAGATGGAAGCGGTTCTCCAGCGTCGGTTCGGGGCCGGTTTTGTGAATCACGTGGCAGGTGTCACAGCCCATGTCGAGCGCGGCATGGCGACTGCCCTTCTCGGGCACATTCAAACCGGTCTTGTGGCAGCCGAGGCAGAGGTTTTCCTTTGCATCGCCGGACGGAGGCTTCAGGAGCTGATTGGCGTTGTCGCTGGAGTGCGGATCGTGGCAAACCAGACAGTCGCGCACCGCGGGGGGATGCACCGTCCCCTTGATGTCGGCCGCTTTCTTGTCCGCATGGCAGGTGACACAAAGCGCCGCCGGAGTGGCGGTGATCAGCTTGACGTGCGTCGTGTCTCGATTGACCCGAACCTCGTGGCAGGCCAGGCAGCCCATGCCCATGGCGGAATGAACGTGCTTGCCCTTGGTTTTGTCGTCGTGGCACTCCAGGCACTTGGCGGCGTCCGTGTTCTTGTCGAGCGGGACGGGATGGACCTCGGCGGCGGCGCGCGTGGCCAACAGCGCACACAGGGCAATGCCGATCCAGACGTGCAAACCTTGCTCGCGGACGCCGTGAATGGCGGCCGCTTTGCGGAACCAGACGCGATGAGAGAGCAGTCTCATACGGCCTCCGAACGATGCATGTTGCACGAAGGCTGCCGTAACGCGAGACGACGCCTGCGCGTGAAGACGCGCGCGTAACCGGCTGATCAAAAATAAGTTGGCAAGCATACTCGATCTGGCACAGCAACCCGTGACCGTCATTTCGAGCTCGGGATGGGCCTTCTGCCGCAGCGTGCTCGGTCAAATGCCCCATGTGGGTCGCGGTGTCGTTCCTGCAGAATAGCCGATGCCGCCGGAAGGTTCCAATAGCTCGCTTCGGCCCCCGTACCGGCGATTCAAACCGCGAGGGCAAGGCCATCCGTCCCCTGCCGCGTTGCGTCATCAGGCTGCCTTGATGCGTGAAATGCCCGTCAAAGCGGGCGCCGCTGCGTGATTTAGCCCAAGCCGGCCCGGTGCCGGGTTCGTTGCTTGGATCGCTTTCCCGCTAAGTTTATCCATATCTATTGTTTACATTTCGCACTCCCGTCTGGAGCGCTACTTGCATGTCAAGCGTTGGAAAAGGGAGAGAATGTGGCCGTGGATGTGCGCTCCGCGGTACCTCGGAGTGATCCGAGTCACTCCTGAGTCTGCCGCGTAAGATGGAGTCCTCAAAGAAGAGCGAAGGACACGAATTTGTTCAAGCCGTCAAATCGACGCCATCGGTTTGCGCCTTCGCACTCGAAGGACGGTTCATGCGCCTTCGAAGACAGTTTCAGTCGCCGGTGCAACGCCCCGGCCTGCGGAGGGTTTCAGAGTGGATAGGGTTCGCGTCAAATGGCAGCTCAAAGCGCTCTTGCCGGTCGTCTTCGTACTGCTGGCCGGCCTGCTGTTCTTCGTTGTAGCGACCGTGTCCTTTCGCGATTCGGAACGCCACGCCGTGCTCATGGTCGCAGGCGCCGGAGCGGTCGCCATCTGCGGAGTGTCCATCGGCGTTCTGGCTTATTTGATTCAGCGCCCCATGGTCGAATTGCAGGAGAAAGTGGCGCTGATCAGCGAAGGCAACCTGGATGTTGCGGTGAGTTTCTCCCTGCGTAACGACGAGATCGGAGATCTGGGCCGCAATTTCAATCACATGATGCAGCAGTTGCGCGAGAGCCGCAAGGAGATTGAGACCATGCATCGCACACAAATGTCTCGTGCCGAACACCTGGCGACGCTTGGTGAGTTGGCCACCGGCCTGGCTCATGAGATTCGCAACCCCCTGGCCGGCATCGCCGGGGTCATTGAAATCATCGGCCGCGATCTGCCGGCAACGAGTCCAGCGCGGGAGATGGTGAAGGATGTGCGCATGGAAATCAACCAGATCAACCGCATCCTGACCGATCTTCTCGAGACCGCACGGCCGCATCCTCCACTGATGATGCGCAGCAACCTGAACACCACGGTGGAACACGCCGTCATGCTGGCGCGCCAGCAGGTGCTCTCGCAACCCATCAGAATTGAATTGCAGCAGGCGCCGGATCTCGCCGAGGTCGAACACGACAGCGATCAGATTCACCAGGTACTTCTGAATCTTCTGCTCAACGCCGTGCAGGCCATGGAAGGCGCGGGCACGGTGCGGGTCGAAATCGGTTCGCGGGACGATTGCGCCAGCGTGATGGTCAGTGACACCGGCCGCGGAATTCCCGAGCAGCAGTTGTCGCACATCTTCCGCCCCTTCTTCACCACCCGGGGCAATGGCACCGGCCTGGGCCTGTCGCTGGCCCGCCGCATCGTTGAAGAACATCATGGGCGAATCAAGGTGACCAGCGTCGTGGGCAAGGGGAGCAACTTCGAGGTCCTGCTTCCCTTCACGGCGCCGGCCGCTCAGAACGAGGCTTGTTGATAGAATGGCTGGAAATCAGCAGCAGCGGCGCCGGTCGCAGCCTGACCGATTGCGTCGCGGCTCGCCTTATACTTCCATATACACGTGAAACTGAATAAGACACGGTCCAATCCCCTATTGGTAACCGGATTGCGATTACCGGGAAGCGTGAACTGAGAACTTCCGGTAAAGCGGGCCGTTTCCCTTGCGTAGTACATTAAAAACCGATGCCTCCGGAAAAGATCATGATCGTGGACGACGAGCGCCTGGTGCGCTGGTCGCTCCGCCAGAAGTGCGAAGAGTGGGGTTACCTCGTCGTCGAAGCCGATGCCGGCGAACCGGCGCTGAGGCTGGCCCAGCGCGAGTCCCCCGATCTCGCGCTCCTCGACGTGCGCTTGCCTGACCTGACCGGCATTGAAGTGCTCGATCAGCTCAAACAGAATGGCCACGCCCGCGCCGTCATCATGATCACCGCGGATCCCAAGCTGGACGACGTGAAAGCCGCGCTCAAACTCGGAGCCTACGACTTCGTGGGCAAGCCCATCGACTTTGATGAGTTGCAGGTTGCCATCAGGAACGCGCTCGAAGCCACCAGCCTGCGCAACGAAGTGCAGGCGCTGCGCGGCGAGGTGCGGCGCAGCGTGGGGTATGACAGCGTGGTGAGCGTTTCGCCCAAGATGACGGAATTGATGAACTTCGTCAAGAAGGTTGCCTCCTCCGAGGCCACCACGATCCTGATTCAGGGCGAAAGCGGCACCGGAAAAGACCTCATCGCCAAAGCCATCCACTACGAAAGTTCCCGCCGCGAAAAGCCCTTCGTCGCAATCAACTGCTCCGCCATCCCCGAGACGTTGATGGAAGCCGAACTTTTCGGACACGAAAAGGGCGCGTTCACCGACGCCAAGCAGATGAAGAAGGGCCTGTTCGAAGCCGCCGATGGCGGAACCCTGTTTCTGGACGAGATTGGCGAGCTGTCTCCGCTGCTGCAGGCCAAACTGCTCCGCGTCCTTGAAGATCAGGTGATCCGCCGCGTGGGCGGCCTGCGCGACATGCAGGTGAACGTGCGCGTGATCGCCGCCTCCAATCGCGACCTGGAAAAGGCAGTGCGCGAGGGCCAGTTCCGTCAGGATCTGTATTACCGGCTGGCCATCATCGCGATTTTTATCCCGCCCTTGCGTGATCGCAAAGGGGACATCCTTCCCCTGGTGGACTTTTTCATCGATCGCTACAATCATAGTTTCAAGAAGGCGATTCGCGGCATTACCGACGACACGCGCCATCTTATTCTCAGTCATAACTGGCCGGGCAATGTGCGCGAGCTGAAGAACACCATCGAACGCGGGATGATCCTGGAAGACGAGGCCCTCCTGCGTCCGATGTACCTGCCATTTTCGGTGGGCGAATCGGGTGGCCGTACTCTTTTCGAGCGAACCTCGCCGGCCGACGGTGGCCGGACATTGCCCAATGGACGAACCCTCCCGCGTCTTTATATTCCAGATGGCGGAACGTCGCTCGAAGAAGTGGAGCACTCCATGATTGAGCTGGCCATGAGCCAGGCCAAGGGCAATCAGACCAACGCCGCCAAATTGCTCGACATCAGCCGCGACGCTTTGCGTTACAAGCTGAAGAAATTCGGCCTGGTTCGCGGCGATGACGAGGACTCGCATTCCGGCGCGTCTGAAAATTATTGAGAACTGCAGCTGAGCACCCTCCCCCCGCCGGCTGTCCGGCGGGCAAGGCCGGCTGATCCCGAATATATCTAGACCGCATCAGAAATCGTTCGCATCCTTTCCGCCGCGATCAACACCCTGTGCCCCCTCTCCGCGACAGCGGATCCCGCCTCAAACCCCATCGCCGGCACTGTGAAGAAACATCTGCGTGCGTGCGCCGGCGAGATATTCTCCTGCGCTTGAATTTCAACACGGGAATCCTGTGCGTGCCGGACCAAAACGGTAACAGAGCCGGACCTCCAATCACGAGGACCAGCGCCCACGGTTCAGGTCGAGGGGAACTCAGCCGATCAGTAGGAGTGTGCCCAAGAGGAGACCCTGCTCAGTGAATCGGATTCTTTTCATTCCCTTGATGTTTTTGGCCGGCGCCGGCTTCGCGGCGGCCCAGTCAGGGTGGTCGCCGTCGACCGACGTTCTCGGCGCGCACCTCAACTACGGCCGCGGTTGCACGGCCTGCCACTCGCCACACAGCGGCGCATTCGGCAACGGCAACGCTAAGAATGCCAACCCCAATTCGGGCAATGTGGCTCTGTGGGGAGAGGATGCCGGCGGCTTGTACGGAAAGACCATCATTACCGGCGGCGGAAAATTCGTAGAAGTCCTGCCGACCAGCATGTCGGCCACTACGCCTGACGTTTCCGGCATGCTCACCTGCCTGAGCTGCCACGACGGCAACTATGCGCAGAAAGCCATGATGAAAAACGCGGTCTATGAGAGACTGCCCGCAACCTACGGAACCAGCAACTCCATTCCGACGCTGCTCGGAAGCACCGGCGCCGGCACCGGGAACTACGTCAACGAACACCCCGTGGGACTCAGCGCCAGAGTCAGTTGCGGCGGCGCCGGGAACTGGGATTGCAGCCAGTCCAGCGGCGTGATCCGCATGAAAGGCGCACGTTCCAGCAGGTTCGTCTCGAACTACGGCTTCTTTGTCAAGCCGGGCAGTTACAACAACACTGCCGTGGTTGTTTGCACCACCTGCCACGACCCCCATGTGATGAACGTGGTCACGGTGACCAGCGGCTCGACCTCAGGTCTGCCGGCGGGCACCTACGCAACCATGTTTTTCCTGCGCGCTCCCTACAACCCGAACGACACCAACCCCATGTCCAACCAGACGGCGCAGTTCTGCCGCCAGTGTCATGCGGACAAGTCAAACGAGATGAACGGCAGTACCGCCGGAACCGTGTTCTAGGGCCTGTTCACACTACTGAGGTGGTGGCGACGGGAGCCAATTTTTCTCAGTTCGAGGAGTGAGGAGCGACGCATACCGGGTGTCTGCGAGCGACGATTGACGACGAAATGGGGAAAATTGGCCCCGTCCCGAAAGGTTGCGGAGAAAATCCGGCCATACTTCGTTGTCGTCCTCGACGGTGGACCCGCCACAGCCCTCGGACTCCGCCTCGTCTCCACCCCAAGGACGAAGACCTGTCCTTGGGGGCCCCGGCCTGGCCGGATTTTCCCTCGCAACGCCATCCGCCCCAGTAGTGTGAACAGGCCCTAGAGCACTGAAGCCGCGCCGCGGCTTGGCCGGCGGCGCAAAGAGCGCGGCGCTCGACAACGTGCGCCTGAAAACTTTCAGACGCCGAGCAACACTCACTTGCTGATGCCGAGGCCCCTGCGCATTGCTGCCTGCGTAACCGTGCCGTCGGCGTTGTGTGCGGCCTGGTGGCACACCAGTACGCAGGTGTTCGCGGTGTGATTGTAGGAGATGGGAAGGCCGCCATTCGAGGCCACAACATTCACGTCAAAATTGATCAGCCGCTCGCCGCTCACGGTTCCGCTGATGGCTCCGATGCCATGCGCGGTGTGGCAGGTGGAGCAGGTGAAGCCGGCGTTGATGTGGCTGCTGTGCTGATTCCAACTGGTGTTCTTGATGATCTGGTTCGCTAGATCATGGCACTTGCCGCACAGGCCATACGGTCCATTCACGCTCAGGTCGGGATTGGGAAAGAGATTGGAAATCAGTTGCCCGGGCGCAGCAGTCTGGCTGAATTCATAGCGGCGCTCCAGAATGTGCGTGAACCTGGAGCCATGGGGGCCATTCGGGCCCGTGCCGCCGAACTCGCGATTGTCGTCGCTGTTATGGCAATCGGTGCAGAGAATCTGGATGCCCATGGTGCGGCCCTGGGTTGTGCCATCCAGATTCAACATGTTGGGCAACAGGCTGGGCTGCGGCAGAGCGCTGCTCCTGCCATGCGTGACGGGATGACTCGAAGTGGCCGTAGTCGCAAACTGCGGGATCAGGTTCAAAGGATCGCCCGCCGACACCGCGCGCACCGGAAAGTATCCATAAATCGGCAGCACTTGTTTGCCCGCGCTGGTGCCGTGACAGCGAAGACAGTTCTCATATTGGTTGATGGCGGGCGCAAGCACACTGGTTCCGTCGCTGGCGTTGATGCCGGCGATGTCCTTCTGCGAGATTCGAATCAGCGGAGGAGGGGGAAACACTCCGACCGTCTGGGCCCCATGGGCATTGTGGCAGTCCACGCACGTCGCATGACGGTTGTTGTTGAGCAATACGTTCTCGGCGGCGTCGTGCGGATTTGCCGAGGTTGGAAATGGATGCCCGATCTTCGGTGCGGCATACTCTGAAGCCACGTTGGCGTAGGGCGCCATCGGAGAGATATTCGAGCCGCCGTTGTGACAGGCAAGACAATCCAGTTCGTTCTGACCGCGCAGCAGTCGCGCCGCCCCACCGGCGTTGTGCGGCGTATGGCAGGAAATACATGCATCGGCAGCCACCGTGGTGTAACTTCCGAGCTGCGCCTGCGGCGAAATCTTGCCCGTGGAAAGGGCGTGCGCGCTGATGGACCAATCGGCCAGCGGGTTGACCTGGCCCCCCATTTGCCGCGTGGGATCGTGGCAGGCCAGGCACATCTGACCATTGGAACTGTCCTTCACCAGAAAATTCTGGCTCACCAGATCTTTGGCCTGCACGTGCGGATTGTGGCACGACGAGCACTCGACGTTTCCTCCAATCAGCTTCACCGCTCCAGTGGGATCACCGGTCTTGCCGTTCGCCGCCAGGGAGGCGACCAGATCGACATTGTCCTTCAACGGCAGCACCATGCTGAACGGGTGCGACGACTGCATGTTGCTGCCGAACACGTCCCAGGAGTACATCGATCCGCTCGTGGTCACCTGGCCATAGGCCACCGTGGTCCCCACCGCCACCGTGCCGTCATGGCAGCTCAGGCATTGATTGCTGCCGGCGCCGAGCGTTGGCTGTCTGCCGAAATTCTTTTCGGTGTCGCTGCCGTACAACGTGTAGTTTTGCGTGGTGAGTTTCTGGTTCCACAGGCCGCGGTTCAATCCCGAGTGCGGCGCGTGACAGTAGGCGCAGGCGTCGGGACGGGCGCCGGTGATGGGCGACCCGCTGCCCGGGCCCAGATTATGCAGGCCCATCGCGTCGCCAGAAACTTGAGCAAGCAGGGTGGTCCCGGTCAGTAGAATCGTCAGCCCGGCCAGCAATATTCTGCGCCTCACTTTATTCCCTCCCCGGCCGCATTCTTCAAGCCGGCGTAATGAAACACCTGGACGCGGCGGTTGAACGAATCCACGACAAAAACTCTGTCGTCACGGTCAATGAACAACCCTTCGGGCAACTGGAACTCGCCCGCATGAGTGCCCCTTTTGCCGAAGTCATAAAGCAACTGGCCCTGACGATTGAAGACCTGCACCATGCCCCACAAGTTCTCCACCACGTAGAGGTCGCCTTCCGAATCCACACCGATCCCCTTGGGCCGAAACATGGCCCCGGGACTGTCGCCGATCTTTCCGATGGCGTACTGAAAGGTCCCGGAGCGGTCAAACACCTGCACGCGGAAGTTCATGGCATCGACCACCATCAGGTTCGGCCCATCGAGGCGCAGTTCGGTGGGGAGATTGAACTCGCCCTCGCCGTCTCCCGTCTTGCCGATCGTCTGCAGCATCCTGCCTTGCATGTCCAGCATGAACACCTCGTCGCGCAGCGTGTCCGTTACGTAAATCCGCTGCGCAGCCGAGTCCACGGCGATTCCAGTGGGCCGCTTAAAATAGCCCTCGCCGCCTTTCAAGCTGCCGATGGTGCGCAGGAACTTTCCGCCGGGCTCGAAGACAAAGATCTGGCCGGAATCCGAGTCCGTGACGTAGATATTGTCCTGGGCATCGACCGCGACGCATTGCGGCGTCAGCATCGCGTCCTTGTGATTTTTATCGCGCTGGATGAACTTGTACTTATGCTGCGCGAAATCGAAGATATGCACGCCCGCCGCGCCCGGATCGGTCACAATGATTCGTCCGCGCGAGTCTGTAACAACGCTGTAAGGACGCACCAGTGAGTGAAATTCGGGCGCGCCGGCAATTACGTCCACCAGCTTGTTCCAGAAGCCGCGGCTCGGCTTGACATCAACTTCTGAGCTGAAACTGCGCTCCCACGAAAGAGTGCGCCCACCTTCCAGCGACATCTCCCATCGCTCCGGAGGGGCCGTCAGAGGCTTCGACTTATGGAATGCCCGAACCGGAGTCAGCAGCAGCGCGACGCCAGCCACGATCAGGGCTGCGCGCAGATATTGCCGCCTTTCTCTTCCTAAAAGAAGTTGAACCAACGTGACACCCCGATGTAGAACGATGATATAACTTCCGGGGGCATGCCGGACCCGCTGAAGCCCTGCTCCAACCGTGCGTATCCGCTGTTGAAGTTCAATTTGCGGAACTGGTACTGAATGAGGACATTGGATTGATTGTTCTGGTTCGCGGACGCGATCGTACCACTGGAAGTATTGCTGGTCGACTTGGAATAAGCGGCCGCGAGGATAAGCCTTTTCACGGGCGTACTGGATAGTCCAAAGGAATAACTATCGCCCCCGAAGAGGCTCACCAGGTCCGAAGGCAAAACGGGCGACGGCACCGGCACGGGCACCAGACCCGCCCCAGTGGCCAGCGCCTGCCCGTTTGCTTTGGAGTAGCTGCCATTGGCTGTGAGCCAGATGCCATAGCCCATGCTGGCGTTGTAACTCACGCTGCTGTTCGCCGTGCCGGCCTGCTGGGTCAACGCGGTGCGGGCGGCGCCGGCGCCCGCGCTTACGCTGAATTTTCCCCAGCGCCGCCTTGCGTTTCCCGAGTAGTTATAGAACGAATTCATGTAGGTTACGAGCAAGGTCTGCACGTTCTGCGCATAGCCGAACGACCCGCTCACCTTCCACCCTAGAATCTGGCTGGAGTAATTCTCGGTCGTCGAAAAGCCCAGAGTGTTCTCGCCGGTCTTGTCCGCGGTATTTTCGGTTACATTGAGCGCGGCGTTGAAATTGCCGTCAAAAAGCGTGTGCGCATAAGTGGCGCTTCCGCCCAAAGATCTCACCCCATAAGTCTCTCCCAAAAAGTTCTGAGTGCGGCGCTCGATGTAGGCTGAGGTTTGCAGATTTGAAACAGGTGTGTAACTGGCGATGCCCATCAGGTCCAGGGAATTCGACGTTTCGTTGGTGTTGAGCTCAGGAACCACACCACCGGAGGCGACCACCGACTGAATAAGTTGTCCGCTAAGATTGTCGGAGTAATTCGCGCTTGCCGAGAGTGACAGCTTTCCGGTCGGGTGCACGGCCGCGAGGCTGTTGATCGTGTCAATGGTTCCGCTGGAACTGGAGCCCAGGTAATCGCTGTTCCAACTTGAGCGGTTAATGCCGGCCGATACCGAGCCCTTCAAAGGCAGCAGGTGGGTAACATTGAATCCGTATCCGTTGTTGTCCGAATGTGTTTCTGTTGTTTGTTGGCCCGCCACCACCAGCGGAATCAGCGAGTGACCGCCTCCCGAGGAAAAGTAGGCACCCATGTTGAAGCCCGCCAGGCTATACGCCGAATGGAGGTTCACCGAATGAAACGCGTTCTTTCCCTGATCGTTCGTCCCGTACACCGAATACTGGCTGCTGCCCATCTGGAAGCCCGCCGAGAAACTGGGCGCATCGGGAAGGTTTTCGCTCCAGTTGATGCCAAACGTGTCGCTGTTGCCATGGGTCACGTAATCGGCGAGGCCCGGAACAGCATAGTTCCCTTCGCTGTTGTAATCCTTGGAATAGCTGATCGCGCCGGGGAAACGGCTGCCGCCGAAAATGGTGCTGGTTACGTTGACCCCGCTGGCGTTGGAAATGGACTGGAAGTTGGAATTGGCCCGCGACTGGTTCAAGTAAAGACCGACATTAAAAGACAGAAAATTGGGATTATAGAAAGAGCCGGAGAGCGTGGCGGCGCCCCCCAACGCCCAGCTGTGGTCTGAACCGGTCATGTTCCCGTAATCGGCGGAATATCCGGGGGCGATCATACCGCTCAAGCTCGTGGTGAGGTCACCGACCCGGACCTGCGCCGCAACGGGCCATGCCAGCAGCAGAAGTCCAGCCTGTACAAACCACGCGACTCGCGATGACCCGCCCACTGTTTGACCGCCTTAACTCCTCAGAACTCAAGCATGCCGCTAGAAATTTAGTCCGATGATCAGGTGTTGCATCGGCCATACCGCCAATCCTTCGAAACCAGTTGCGCCTTCTGTGCCTGTGCCTCGAATTCAGGCATTTCGCATCCCCCTACAGCTCTTCGATCTTTGCGTTCTGCCGCAGCTTCTTGTTGAGCGCGGCACGAATCTCGTTGGTCTTCTTCTGTTGCAGTTCTTTTGTCAGTTGTGCTTTCACATCCTCAAACCTGGCAAGACCCGGCGGCGTGTGCTCCCCGAGACGCACGATCGTGTAAACCTGCTCGACCTGAATCACATCGCTGTTATCGCCCGGCTTCATGGCCCGCAGCGCATTCACGACCTGGGGCGCTAGTTCATTCACGGGAATTGGCTTGTGCTGGCCCATCATCACGCGGTAATCATCGTCGGAGATCTTCTCCGCCAACAGGCCGAATTCCTCGGCCGTCTTGGTGGCTTTCGCCTGGCGTAGCGCGCTCTCCGCTCGTTTGCGGCCCTCTTTCAACTGCGCGGCAGTGGCGTTGGGCGGAGGGAGAATAGAAATCGTCTGGAAGGTGAACGATTCCGGGTGCCGAAAGCGAGTTAGGTTCTTATCGTAGTAATCCCTGACCTCGGCCGGAGAAACCTTACCTTTCTCCTCGACTTCGGCCTTCAGAAAAGCGTCAATCAGTAGCGAGCGCCGAATCTTCTCCCGCAGCAACTGCGGCGAGCCATGAAACTCGCCCTGCAGGAGTGCGTTGAATTCGTCCGGCGTGGCGAACTGTTTGCGGAAGTCCATCTCGGCCTGCCGCATCTTCGCCGCCGGCACCGTCATTTTCCGGCGCAGCGCTTCCTGGTACACCAGCTCTTCAAAGATGATCATCTTCATCGCGCCGTCGCGGATCTGCGGCGCTAAATCTTTCGGAATCCCGTTGTGCTGGCGAGCGTAGGGAAAGATCGCGTATTCCTCGCGCACCAGATCGGCGTAGGTCAATACCGACCCGTTGACGCGCGCGACCGGCTTGTCCGCCGCGATCTGCGCCCGCGCTGCCGGCTCCTGAGCAGGCGGCGGCGTAAAGACCGTGGGCGCATGGGAGGCGACCTGGGCGCCAGCCGCCGCGAAGGCCAGCAGAAGAAACCCGCAGAGTGAGAACTTGTGCTTCATGATTGCCATCCTGGTTCGAAAAAAAAAGGGGAGGGAAATAGTCTCCCCTCCCCCTTGCATAGAAACGGATTAGAAAGTGGTTCCAGCCGTGCTGCCGTTCATCTCGTTCGCCTCGCCACCATGGCACTGGCGGCAGAATTGCGCGGTCTGGTTGCTGCCGGCGGTGCCGCTGGCCGGGTTGTAGGGGCCGCGAACGAAGAACATCGTGGCGTAGGTGCCAGTCGGCAGACCGGTGTTCTTGCCGTTCGTCACTTTGACCACGTTCATCAGGTGCTGATTATGGCAGGTTGTGCACACCACGATGGGGGTGGTGCCGTTGATGACGCCGGGGCTGACAAACCAGCCGTAGTTGGCGATAAACTTCGTCATGTTGGGTCCGGGGGTGATGGTGCCGGTGGCGCTGACGGTGCAATCCCAGTTATAGTTGCCGCCGCAACCGATGATGGCGTTGGCTCCCACCGGGTGGTCGTTGAGGTAGTTTCCGAGGCCGGTGCCATCATTTCCGAGCAGCGTCGGGATGGTGTTAAAGGTGCCGTAGGTCCCGGGCAGGGTCTCATAGACCGCGTTCTTCATCATGGCGCCCTGCGCATAGTTGCCGTCGTGGCAGCTGAGGCAGGTGAGCAAACCGGTCACTTCAGCCCCGCCGGTTGCAAAGCCGGGCAGGGTTTCTGCGTACGAGCCGTGCTCGCTCTGGCCGGTGGTGATGGTTTTGCCCACCAGGTTGCCGACATCCTCGCCCCAGAGAGCGATATTGCCGGTCGTCGTGTCGCCGGATTTGTTGGCGCCGTTGCCGGATGCGCCGCTGTGCGGGGCGTGGCAGGCCGCGCAACCGCGGCCATAATTGAGGTGAGCGCCGAGTACGTCCGTCGTCGGCGCGGTGATCTGAGCCGCCGCGAAGGCCGCGGCCGTAATAAACATCATGGCGATTAAAAGAATCCGCTTCATTGTGTAAGCCTCCTGCTGCACTTTCCTGCTGCTCGACTGAACCGTGACACGGACCTTACTGGTGCGGTTGTCCGCACGGTCTTCATCTAGATCGTGTGCACGACCCATGCCGTTGGCGGGGGGCATCCGCGTTTTTTCGCTGCTTCTCGTAAAATATTGCTATAAAATGGGTTAGAGACCTCTTGACGTAATGAATTTATGCCTGTGCTGAAATTCCTCCTCTCACGATGGGCGTTCTGGCACAGTGGCATTGGTGAAATGCCCCACAGCGGCAGCCCGACCGCGTAAATGAGCAGAAGTAATAGGCAAAACAAAGCTTTGGTGACCTGGCAAAAGGTTACTTGTAGTTGCGTGTGATGCGCTTTCATCTATATGGATTTCATAAGGCCGTCGAGGGCCGCGCTCCCCCCTCAAAAAACAGAGGCGTGCTGGAAACTCTGCGCCTTTTTCCAGAAGAAATCCGCGCTGGAAAATGGCCCTCGCCATCGGCCCGAGAACGACATGCCGCGATGCAGGCTGCTTTCACCGCAGGCTGGCGGCAGCCGATTCCCTTCCGGCGTTTCGCGCCCCAGAGCTCGCGTGCAACAGATGCAAATGTGCGATCCGCCTCCACATGCCCGGAGCCGCGCAGGACCGCCTGCTTGTGATCGCCATCACGCTTCGGCGTGACGTAGAGTGCGCTCCAGCTTTTTCTTCACCGCTAAAGTGAAAGAGCAATGGGTTGCGGCGCAGAGCGCCGGCCGTTCGGCGGCAAACGTGCATACATGATGGTGCGCGCTGCGATGTTGACGACCGAAAGAGCCTGATTCACGAGCGATTCCGACCGGGGAGAGAATACGGCATGGCAAACGAACCAACCGCGGCATCCACCGCGAGTCCATCCCTGCAGGCGACGCACGTCTACGCGATGGCAGTCCTGTGTCTCGTGGCGGGCCTTGCGATCGGACACCTGCTGCGGGGCTGGCAATCGCCCGTATCCCCGGCGCAACCGGCGGCCGTTCCCGCGCCGCCATCCCCGGCCGCGGCCGCCATGCGCAGCGGACGCGTGCCCACCATGGACGAGATGAAGCAGATGGCCGATCAGCAGGCGGCGCCGCTGCTCGAAAGGCTGAAGAGCGACCCGAACAACAGCGCTGTGCTCATCCAGGTGGGAGCCATCTACCATACCACTCACCGGTTCAAGGAAGCGGCCGCCTACTACGGCCGGGCAGTGCAGATCGACCCGCGGAATGTCGCCATTCGCACGAAGTTGGCCTCCAGTCTCTATCGCAGCGGCGATGCCGATGGAGCGATCGCCCAGCTGAATCAGGCGCTGGTCTACGACCCCAAAGACGCCAATGCACTGTTCGACCTCGGCCTGATCCGGTTGCAGGGAAAACAGGACGGCAAAGGCGCGGTGGCCGCCTGGCAGCAGTTGTTGAAGTCAAACCCGCAATTGAGCGCGGAACGAAAAGCCACCGTGCTGAAACTGATGGCCGACGTGCTGACCACGCTGGGCGATCAACACGGAATTCAAGGAGCACGGAGCAATGACGGACACAAATCAGACTCCCATTAAGCAGTGGACAAGAACGAACGCCATTCTGCTGGCGGTTGTCTGCCTGTTGGTGGGCATCGCGGGCGGATGGGCCTTCCGCGGCGCGCAAAGCCCGGCGGTCACTGGACCCGCGAACGCCGCCGCGGTCGCGACGCCGGCGGGGACCTCGGCCGGCCCGGCGTCCCAGGTGACCAGTCCCGCGCAGTTGAAGGAGGTGGCTGACGCGCAGGCGGCGCCGCTGCTCGATCAACTCAAGTCCAATCCCCACGATCCGAATGTGCTCACCAGCATCGGCAACTTGTATTACGACGCGCGGCAGTATCCAGTCGCCGTCGACTACTATGGGCGCGTCCTGAAGATCAGGCCTTCCGACGCCGCCGTGCGCACCGACATGGGGACCGCGTACTGGTACATGGGAGACGCCGATGCGGCGATTGCGGAATTCAACAAGGCGCTCGTCGACACACCCAATAATCCGAATACACTTTTCAACCTCGGCCTGGTGAGGTGGAAGGGCAAGATGGACGGCGCGGGCGCGGTCGCCGACTGGGAGAAGTTGCTGGCGGCCAACCCCAACTACGAAGAGAAAGACAAAGTCGAACAGATGTTAACCGAGGTGAGGAATCAGGCCGCGGGCAGCCCGCGCACGGAGGCGAAATAGAGCAGGCCTGAAGTGTAGAGCGGACCTGGAGCGTAGAGCGGGAAAGCGTCTGTGACGCTTGCTGCCTATCTGAAGACCACTGGTTCAACGCGAAGCCAAGGTCGCAAGTTCCTTGCGTCTGCCGCATGGTTGCATGACTCAGAGAGAAAACATCGTCTCGCCACGAAAGATGTGTCCGGCGCGCTCCACGGTTACAGTCAAGGAAAGCTCACCAACGCTGCTAATTGTTTGAACCAAAATGTGACCAAGGGCCATTGTAAAAGACGGAAAAACCTTCTATGTCACTCCCGACGGAAGGGCTAGTTTGGGCAAATGACCGTCACTGCATCGTCCGCGCTGTCCGCAATTCCCTCCGGCCTTAGGACGCCGCTCATTGCCGAGTACCAGAGCATTGTTCAAAACTTCCTTGAGCATCGCTGGTTCCCGTCTGAGCTGAGCGGAGGACGCTTCAGCGAGATCGTGTACACGATTTTGGACGGTTTCGCCAAGGGGGCATACGCATCCGCGCCACAAAAGCCCAGCAATTTCAAGAACGCGTGCGGCACCTTGGAGAATAACTCCCATGTCCCGCGAAGCTTTCAAATACTGATGCGTCCGCCGCCGCGGCGGCTTCGTTCATGTCGGCCAGTATCCCGGATTCCAGATGCCCTCGACAGCGCCCGATGTCCGGCCGGATGGGCGTTCTCCAGGACCGATCTGGAATCGGAGGCAATTTCCTGACCTATAGTCGTTGGCCAAGATGGACGCTTCCAATTGTCGAACGAAGATTTTCCAATCTCTGAGCCCAAGGCTGACAGAGGACTCTTGCCTGATAATCCCGAGACCTCGCGCATTGAAGAAAAGACGGTGTCGGCAGCCGAATCCTTCTCTGGCCTGCCAGAAAACCCGCTGGCCGAACCGACCTTTATTTGCTAATCTTGGCGCAACATGACCAAACAGTCTGGCGCAGTCGGTATCGCTTTGCTTCTGCTTTGCTCTCTTCCCTTGCTGGCGCAGAAAAAAGTTCCGCCCAAGGCGATCCGCTTTCAAGGCGCCCCACAATACACGCAACAGGAGCTGCTCGCGGCCGCCGGATTGAAGCCGGACGCGCGTCTGAACTTCCGCGAAGTGAAAGCTCACGCCAGGCAGCTCAATGATACGGGCCTCTTCGAAGAGGTCAAGTTCACCTCCAACAGCAAGACGGTGCTCTTCACTTTGACGCCTTCCAGCCAGCTTTTCCCCATGCACTTGGAGAATGTGCCTCTTACGCCGGGCAAAGAACTCGACGCCAAGCTTCACGAGCGCTTCCCGCTCTATCGCGGTCTCTTGCCAGCCAGCGGCTCCATGGTCGAAGGAATCTGCCGGACATTCGAAGAAATGCTGGTGGCCAAAGGCGTCAAGGCAACGGTGAAAGCCGCTCTCACCAGCGGCCTGGGCCCGCAAAAGCTCACGGCTATGAACTTCACAGTCGTCTCGCCGGCGGTGCATATCGGCCGCATCCAGCTTGCCGGCATCTCGTCCGCGATGCAAGCCAAGGCCAGCCTCCTGGCCAGCGGCCAAACCGGAAACGGCTTCGACACGGAGAACACAGCCATCGGTCTTCAGCACGCTTTCGAAGACCTCTACCAAGACCAGGGTTATGCGGCCGTGCAAGTCGATGTTGCCCAGATTGATCCTCCCATCGTCTCGGATCAGTCCCTCGATATTCCCTATACGGTAACGATCAAGGAAGGTGCGATCTACAAGCTCGGAACTATCGACTTTCCGGCCGGCGCGCTGGTCGCGCGCGCAGATGTTGAGAAAATCCTGTCGAAATACCCTACCGGTTCTGGACGGCCGCTCGATCTATTTCTACTGGCCGTCCGCGACGCATACCATGCTCATGGCTATCTCGATTGCGCCATCGTTTCACACCCTTCCTTTAATGAGGCTGCTCACATCGTGAATTACAGCCTCGAAATCGTTCCAGGCTCGCAGTACCGGCTCGCCTCGGTCCAATTCGACGGAGCCCCCGACGTGATGGCCGCCAAACTTAAGCTCGCCTGGAAGATGGCACCGGGTGAAGTATTTGACGAAAGCTACCTCTCACGCTTTCCGGCGCTGGCACAAAAGAAAGACAAGGCTATGACGAAATGGATGCAAACAGTGATCACCACCTACGACGTCAAGGCCGACCCTGCCACGCACGAGGTCAACTGCATCTTCCATTTCGCCGAGCCCGCTCGGAGCCCGCGCTAGCTACTTTCCGGCGCAAAAGTCGATTGCAGATAAATCGAGGGAGGTGTGTTGAATCGACAGGGGAGCGCATCGGTAATGGACAATTGACTCTGACGAATCTTGGATAATCGGCGTTGCCTTGGGCATTTCCCAGGATCTATCCTGCCGGCTCACCTTCCGCAACCCAAAAAGTTAGCCCGGATGAGTGATTTGCTCTCGCCAACAAACGCCGCGGCCAGCCGAGTTAAGTGGACCGAGTGCGCCGGAGCCGAAAGTCCTCCGCCTCCTGTGAGGACAAAACCCCCCTCCACTTAGATGGTACGGCTTGCGTTCGGTGTGACAATCCTGTGATCTACGCTGCTTCAGCGGAACGCCCCGCGGCGAACCTCATTACCTTGGGTTCGGCCAGCTTCTTGAAATCCTCCCAGGCCATGCGAATCAGTTCCCGATGCGTCCCTGCATTGAAAGCAATTTCCTTGTCCATCTCCAAGCTTTCATCGGCAAAGACATCGAGTCCGAAGAGATTCCCAAAGGGCGGCATCGCGCCGGTTTCGCACTCAGGAAATCGATCCTTGAACTCTTCTTCGGCGGCCAGCGCGACGGACTTCGCATTCGCCTTCTTCCTGAGCAACTCCAGGTTCACGTGGAAATTTGCAGGGAGAACCGCCATCGCCAGCTTGCCGTCCAGATTGACGATCACAGTCTTTGCCAGTTCCTTTCCCGGGATATGCGCCAGCCCGGCAATCCCTTGTGCCGTGTAAGCGGGCGAGTGGGAGATAACAACGTACGCCACCTTGTGCGCGTCGAGATATTCCGTCAAGCTAGTGAGTACCATAACCACCTCCGTGTCCGGACACATTCTTGTGCGAGTTATGATGAGCGTGATGACTCCGGTCACCCGCGTTTGCCGGTCTCTGGCCGCCATCAGGGGCACACGGTCAGGCCCGCTCCGCTCCTGGCCGGCTAGCGCTTGTATCCGATCTTGCGCAGCAGATCGTGCCGCCAGGCCACATCCGTTTCTTCCTCAACTCCCTTTGGCGAGCTTCCATCGATGACACCCAGCACGCCCCGCCCCTGCGCGCTCCTGGCCAGTAAGACCTCGACCGGGTTGGCCGTCGCGCAGAAGATGGAGCACACCTCCGGAACATTGCGGATGGCATTCAGCAAATTGATGGGATAGGCGTCTTGGATCATCAGGACAAATACATGACCGGCAGCCAGAGACTGGGCGTTCCGGATCGCCGTATCGCGGAGAACCTGATCGTTTCCCTCCGCGCGGATCAGACACGCTCCGGAACTCTCGTTGAAGGCCAGGCCAAACTTGGCATGCGGCGCGGTCGTCACGACTGCCTCGTAGATATCCTCCACCGTCTTGATGAAGTGGGACTGGCCGATCATGATGTTGGCTTCATCGGGAATTTCCATGGTCACTGTCAGCAGATCGATCATGGTCTCTCCTCCGTTTCAGGACTCCCTTAGACGCCTTTCTTGTGCTGCGTCCGAACCCGTTCGACGTAGCGCCCAGTCCTGAGGTTGACAATCACCAACTCGCCGGGAGCAACGAACAGGGGGACCTGTACGACCAGGCCGTTGTCGAGCGTGGCTTCCTTTCTGCCCGAATCCTGCTGCGAACGTGCAGGGGGTGCGGTGCTCATCACGCGAGCTTCTACGGTGTCGGGCAAATCTACGCTGATCGGTTGCCCCTCAAAAAACTCTGCAGAAACTTCGGCTCCCGGTTGCAGAAGCTTTTCCGCCAAACCAAGGCTGGCCGCAGGAAACTCAACCTGTTCAAAGGAGTCCAGTGTCTGAAAAATGCAGTTGCTGCCATCACTGTAAAGAAACTCTAGATTGCGTTTCTCCAGTTCAACGCCTTCCAACCTCTCGAGTGGCCGAAAATGGTAATCCCACAAGCGCCCGGTGCGCACATTTGAGAGCTTGGCACGTACTGTGCCCCCCATCTTGGCGGTGCCAGCCTTGGCCTCGACTTCCAGGACTCTGTAGACCTCTTGGCCAAGTCGGAGCGCCAAGCCTTCCCGCAATTCGGAGGCCGTAACCATAAGCTTCTCCAGACTTCCGGTCGGCTCTTCGGTATGCCGCGTGCTACATCCCAAAGTTCGCGGCGGCAGGGGAAACATCGGGGCAAAGCCGCTCCTCAGCCAGCCAGCAGGGCGTGGCAGAGGGGGACTCGGCGGCTGCCCCTGGGAAACTGACACCAAGATTCTGCGCAAAAAGAATCTTCGTTCAGTGATACCCGTCACACCGCCCAGGAACGATCTCAAGTACGCGCGAAATAAAGCCTTACGAATTGCTCCAAGAAGGCGGAGTCTGTTGCCTTACGCCCCCCAATTACGATGCCGGCTCAGTACCAGATAGTTGTCCGATCCAGTGCCGCATCCGCCGCCAATGCGAGCCTTCCCAGTACACTCGCCGGCAGCCTCCGCACTCCTGAAACTCATCGCACCATTGCAAAGTCCCTGGCGGTACGCGGCCACAAACATCGGCTTTCGCGACGGCGCGGAGCGGTTCGTTGCAAACCATGCAGCGGGTGAGCGGGCGAAGCGAGCGGGCCAGGTCGAACCGAGTCACGACCTCCTCGGCTTGGCGGCGGCTGTCGGTCGCACGCAGCCAGTAGCCGTGCGTCACGGCGGAGTGCTTCAGCACACCACGGTCTCGTGTCAGCAGAATGCGCTTTTCTTCGCAGGAGATCCGTACCAGTTCCAGGTCGCTGAGGCGATTTGAATATACCGCGTCGAATCCAAGCATGCGCAGATAACCCGCCAGCCTGCCCAGATGAACATCGAGCACGAACTTCGTCTCCCGTAGCGCCTGCGGTCGCAGACGCAATACCGGCGCGATGTCGATCGATTCAAACACCGGATAGACCGCCACGCGATCGCCGTTCCGAACCAGGCGCGAGAAGTCGGACGACTCGCCGTTCACCAGGACCAGATCCACCTCCGTATGCGGCACGCCAATACCCTCGATCATGTCCTTGACGGAAGCCGGCACGAAGAACTGCTTCTCCACCATCCCATATTGCTGACCGAACGGCAGATGGTCATTCAATTCGGCATAAAAGCGAAAGCGGGCACAAGCCGGAGCGGGAGCCATCATACACGCCTCGGCTTCAGTATAGCCCCGGTCGCGAAGATGAACGCCAACAGCTATCTACTGGCCTACTGTTACTCCGCCCCAGTGGCCTGGTTTTACTCCGCCCTTGATAGATTTTCAATGGGAAGTCGAGGCGGTGAGCTGTGGATCAGCTATTACATATAGCATTTATATCAAGGCCAATTATACTAGGCTTAAGCAGATGTCACTACATCTCATACCACAAGTACCACGGCAAATCGCTCCTGTGAGAATATCCCGCTGCAAGAAATCCGCAAACGCGATAATCGGCTTGGTGCAAGAAACCTGCCGGCTCTTCATCCTGGCACTCGTGATCTTTGCGTGTGTCCAGATCGAGCCCTCCGGATTCGCATTACAGGCTTCGCCGTCTTCGGACAGTGCACGGTCACAGCCCGCGTCGACCGCAAAGGGAATCAAGAGGCCCGAGACTGCTGTTGCGTCCCCTGGTCGAATTGCCTTTGAGGATGTGATTGGAGCATCTGGCATCAATTTTCAGCTGAAGAATGCCGTCAGCCCTCAGCGATACTCTATTGAGACAATGTTGGGCGGTGTGGCTGTATTCGACTACAACAACGACGGCCTCCCGGACATTTTCTTCACCAACGGAGCATCGATTCCCTCGCTCGATAAGAGCGACCCAAGTTACTATAACCGTCTCTATCGCAACAACGGCGATGGTACGTTTACGGATGTTACCGAGCAGGCAGGCGTCAAAGGAGTCGGGTATTCGATGGGAGTCGCAGCCGCGGATTACGACAATGACGGATTCGTCGACTTGTATGTCGTGGGCGTCAATCGAAACCAGCTCCTGCATAACAATGGAGACGGCACCTTTACGGATGTGACTGATAAGGCTGGCGTTGCCGGCGTTGTTCCCAAGCTGGGTAAGGTATGGGCTGTGGCCGCGGGATGGTTCGACTATAACAATGACGGCCTCCTCGATCTGCTCGTGATCAATTACCTGGACTACAATATCGCGGACTGCAAGCTCTGTTCCATTGATGGCGTTCGGACGTACTGCGCTCCCGGAAATTTCAACGGAACCCCGAACATCCTCTACCGGAATAATGGCGACGGAACTTTTACCGACGTATCCGAGTCCTCTCACATTGGGCAATACATCGGGAAAGGCATGGGTCTGGCTTTTTCTGATTATGACAACGACGGCTTTACCGACGTCTTCATCTCCGACGATACCTTTCCCAACTTTCTGCTGCATAACAACGGCGATGGAACCTTCAGGGATGTTGCTTTGGAGGCGGGAGTCGCATATACGCCGAATGGCAAGGTTGTGGCGGGCATGGGAGCTGAGTTCCGCGACCTCAACAATGATGGGCTCCCAGACATCTTTCACACGGCGATGGCCGGCGATACGTTCCCTCTATACAAGAACGCCGGAGACCATTTTGACGATGTTACAGAGGCTTCGGGGATTGCCGCATTCAGCCACAGGCTAACGGCATATGGTACGGGCGCGTTCGACTTCGATAACGATGGGTACAAAGACCTGTTTATCGCCAACGGCGCTATCCTCGACAACGAAATGGAAGTTCTTCACAGGCCAACCCGTCTTCCTAACAGCCTACTTCGCAACAATGGAAACTTCACCTTCACCGACGTTAGTTCAACCGCCGGTACCAGTCTCTTGGCTCCTAAGGTCCATAGAGGGGCCGCCTTCGGCGATTTCAACAACGATGGAAAGATCGACGTCGTTGTCGCCACGATCAATGACAAACCGCAGTTGTTCATGAACCGAACGTCCAATGACAATCACTGGATCATCCTCAAGCTTGTAGGCACGAAAGACAATCGCGATGGCTTGGGCACAAAGATAAAGATTACGACAGCGGAAGGCGTCCAGTTTAATCAGGCCACAACTGCTGTCGGTTACAGTTCATCGAGCGATAAGCGCGTACACTTTGGGCTGGGGAAGGCCACCGTTGTCGACAAGATAGAATTGTCGTGGCCCACTGGCGTCAAACAGGTTCTCACCAATGTCAAGGCCGATCAGATTTTCGCGGTAGTTGAGGGTCGCTAGCACCCTGACTTGGTGATTTTGTAATCGTAAAGATGAAATTAGGTGCCCCAGAGCCTGCCCTGAGCTTGCCGAAGGGGCTCGCTTTTGAGACCTGGGAAACCACAAATCTACGCAGTCACGGTACTAGACTCCGGTCGCAGCAGGCTTCCGGCAAAACGATCCAGCCGATGCTGCTGGGAAATTCATGTTCATTCGCGGGGCCTGGAATGCACAGACCTTTGACTTTCCTGCATCCGCATTCCACTTCACTTCGAACGCTCCAGCGTTGCCGTCGGCTCCTCAACCTTCATGATTTGGTCTACGACAGGGTGGTTGATTCGCTGCACAATTCCGCTGGGCCAGCGAATCTCTACATGATCCAACTTCGTCTCGCCGCCAAGACCAAAGTGCGCGCGGCGGTCGCTGGATGACATGAACCCCACGCTGGTTGTTACATGGTTATACAGAGTCCTCCCGGAGCCGGTGGTCACCTTGATGCTTGCGCCGATTCCGTCGCGATTGCTCTTATGTCCCCGGAGGTCGAACATTATCCAGTGATGTTTGACCAATGCATTGTTCATCAGTATGCGGGGCCTTTCGCCCAGCGACGTCACAACCAGATCCATGAAGCCGTCGTTGTTCAAATCGACAAAGGCTGAGCCCCGCTGGTAGCCGGTAAAGGAGAAGTCCGGGCCCATTTGTTCGCTAACATCGATAAAGGCCTTGCCGTCCAGATTCTGGAACATCGTATCGTGCTGCTTGGAGGAAGCGATCAGGTTGTCCACATCTCCATTGGCGGAATAAATGTCCTTCCAACCATCGTTGTTATAGTCGACGAAGCCAATGCTCCATCCGGAAAGGTTCCGGCTCAGAAGTCCAAGCTTTGTGGCCGATGTCGCGTCGCTGAAGATTTGTCCGCCCTCGTTCTTGAAAATGCCGAACACCTGTCCCACAAGGTCGTTGTAGAGAATATCGACCCAGCCGTCGTTATTGAAATCCTTTGCGTCGGATCCCATCCCGGACACGGTGGAGCCCTGATCGTTATATGCCACGCCATATTCAAGGCCGCTTTCCTTGAAGGTTCCGTTTCCTTGATTGATAAAGAGGAAGTTGGGTTCTGTATCGTTGGCGATGAAGATGTCCGTCAGTCCATCCCCGTTGAAGTCCGCAATGGATATGCCCATTCCCTTGCCTAGAGCTTCTCCGATTCCGCTTGCTTCCGTCACGTCTTCAAAGCGGCCATGGCCGAGATTGTGATAAAGCCTCGATGCGATACTCTTGTATACCGTTGGACTGCAGTACTCTTCGTGCTTAGAATCCATGAAGCATTGCCGGTCTGTTTGTGGCGTCCAGGTTGTGTAATTCGTAACGATGAGGTCCAACAGTCCGTCGTTATCGTAGTCGAACCAGGCCGCATCGACGCTCAGTACGCTCTCCGGTTTGTGGTCGAGTCCCGAGCCGGACGTTACATCGGTAAATGTTCCGTCTCCATTGTTATGGTAGAGAGCATTCCTGCCGGCATTGCAGATAAAGATATCTTCGTTGCCGTCGTTGTCATAATCGGCCACTGCAACGCCAAAGCTGTAGCCGAGGTTTGCTCCGGTGAGACCGGCCCTGACTGTAACATCCTCAAAAGTTCCGTCGCCGTTGTTGCGAAGAAGGCAGTTGTAATAGGCAGCGGAGGTCTTTTCGAGCTCCGGCAGTTGTGCGCCATTCGTAAAGAAAAGATCCATCTTGCCGTCGTTGTCAAAGTCGATAGCCGCGACTCCACCGCACATCGGTTGGGGAAAGTACTTCCTTCCCGTGTAATCGTTGTTTGTCCGATAGGATAATGACGATCGCTTGGCGACGTCGGTGAACCAATAAGAGGCAGTCTCGGCCGAAGGTGGTTCCGGCGACCGGCCGTGGGAACCAGACTCGGTGAAGCCGGAGTGGGAGGCAACGGCGGCGCTAGGCCACACCCCGTCCCAAGAAAAGGCTCGGCGAATGCCCAGGCTAGCGGCGAACGCGGCCAAAAGAGTTCTGCGATTCATCACGGTCATGGTTTAGCCGAACCCTCCGCCTTGCTGGCAGGCCAGAAGCCAAGGTCATCAAATGAATTTAATCTGGAATCATGCATCTCTGTAAAGAGATGTCTGCGTAAGAGTCTTAACGGACCTCTCCTTCGCCTTCGATTTCTTTCCCTCCGGTTTGTCGGCTATGGGTTTCGGCATACAAAACCAGCGATACCAATATGGATATTGGTTTTATGACGTTGCCACGTATCCGGCGACCGATTGGAAGGCCTGGCTTAACTTCTTTGCCCCCTCCAAGGCCACTGAACGCTCCCAGGCTCTTCAGCGACGAACGCCTCTTGAGGCAATTGCCCCAGGTCTCGCTTCTCAGACCTGGGAGGTAGGATGATGAGATGATAAGGGATCACCTCCGGTATCAACTGCTCGAGTTCTATGGACCGTCATGGATAAGTCTTAGATTTCCCTGGCCTCAAACGCTAGAAGTTGTGCACCCACCCAACGCAAAATGGCGCAGTATGCAAGCGGTGTCGCTATCAGCCGTCGGCTCAGGGGTTCAAATTGCCCGCCCCCTCGCCCAGACATGCCTCTGGGCTCAAGACAAATCCATATCTACTGACCAACCTCCGCCCCGGCTCTGATAGCTTAGCTCCCCGCAGCGGCAATAGAGTTGCTCATTCCGATTGCCGCTGCGATGATCATGGAACGGTCATTGGGATGGCACTCGAGTGCTTTGTGCAGGAGCATGGCCACTGATTCGCAACAACATAACACCGTGCGCGTTCACTGTGGCACTGTATGAACTCATCGACCCCAGATCCTTATGTGCCCACATGTCGTGGACCGGGAATACACCGCTGGGAAGCCCTAGATCCGTTGCAAACTTCACGCTGCGAACCTCGGCCACGTCATTACGATTGAACAATGCAACGATCAGATCCCCGTTCGTTGCTCTACCAACCCAGATTTGGTTCAGCACAGCTTGTGCTGGATTGGTTGGGTCGGCATACACTGTGACACTGCCTGGATGTTGATAGTTGATTAACGGGTCGCCAACAAACCCTTCTGCTCTAAGTCCAGCAGATCCGACCAGCTCTGGATTTGTGTAGTACGGCAATGAGGCGGTGAGGCCATCCGGTGCGACGCCATGGGCATCGACAGAGTCTGTGATCGCAATTGGGGACCCGGACATGATCATGTAAGTAATCTTTGTCATCCGCTCGTCATTGGTTGAGTTGGCCAACTGGCGGAAGTCAGCATCCAGAATGATCTTCCCCTTACCAGAATATCTCGACCAGTAAACCAAGCCATCAATCGCGTTCGAGAACTGCGACCAATAGGCCTTTCGCTGCCCCTTGTTGTACCTGCTAAAGTAACTCTCCCAGTCGTCGGTACCCGCGTCCTCATTGACACGAATACTATGGCCGTACATCCGTTCGTTGTACCCTTCAAGGGGGTCGCCGGGCTTGAAGGAACCGTCTTTCATCCAGAGGTTCGGCATCACGACACTCAAGAAGATACCGTCTTTGACGGCTTCTTCGTATGTCCATTTCAGCACATCTGCGTAGTATTTCTCGTGGGACTTTCCCACCATGCGACCATGGTTGCAGCCACATTCATAGGTGGAAACAAAATCGACCCGCAGGTATTTCGCGCCCTGATTCGCGAAATAGTCGACGTAGCCTTTGACAAACTGTTCAGCGCCTGGCTTTTCTGCCTGGAGCCAATACATTCCACCGCCAAATCGGTCTCCCGGCCCCCCGGTGCCACTATATGTGGTATCGGTAAGACTCGCTACCGTGTAGTCGGTGCCGACCACCTTATAGGCCGACGGATTCTGCACAGCCGTGGGCGAGATCCACCATGGGTTGTAGTAAACGCCCAACTGCAAAGGGGTTGAGTCTCCGGCCGAATTCTTTTCCGCCGCCAAGTAAGCAGCCATGCCGCTCCATCCCATATCCCAGTCGTCGTTATGTTTTATAACGTAGCCATTCTGGTTGAGAACTGTCGACTCTTCTATCCAGCCATCTGCCGCGACCATTTTGTAGCCAGACCCAGCCAGATTCCGTGCAACCCAATCAGCATTCGCCTTCCACACCGCCTCGTTCATCGGGGCGTCCAGGTTTTGCTGATACCAATAGCTGTCCCAATACAACAAACCATTGTATGGATTGCTTGGAAATTGCGCTTGTCCCAGCATCGGCAAAGCCACCACTATCGCTACCAGCCACCTCATAATGCCTTTCATCACAACTCCTTCTCAGATACATCGAGTGTTTGATGATCGTTAAGATTGCGTGCAACATTGGTGAAGCCCCGAATGACTCCACTGTGCTTGCCGCGCTCGCTTGCTATACAGATCCAGCATTCCGACCGCCAGGTTTCGCCAATACACAACTCCTTCCGGCTCAGTCCACTCGCCTCAAACTCAGCTGCCAAGGCAGCGCCCTCGTCCGAAGAAGCTTTTCGCCGCAGACCCTCTGAACCAAAGTCAGTAAAGGTGGAGCGGGAGGTTTCGGCTGCATTAGGCGACACTCAGCCCCAAGATGAGATCCGGCGAATGCCCTGCTCGGACGGGCTTGGCGGCAATAGTAGCCAGAAGAGATCTGCGAGTCATAAGGGCCATCGTTGAGCCAAACCGGCCATGTTTCTGGAAGACCGCAAGAGAGTTTCGTCAAGTGAGTTGAATCCCACAGTAAACATGTTTGTAAACAGGCGTCTCGTTATCTTTTCGCCAAGTTGGCACTGAGTTCAATGAACTTGCGCCTTGGTGGAGGGAAGGCTGAAAGAAGCGCAGCAGTTGCTGCAATGCTCCTTTCGGCTGACGTTCGGACATCTTCTCTTCGCTGTCATTTCACCTGCCCGACATACATACTGAATGGCAACAACTGCACCGCGTTGAGGGTTGGTGGATCGACGTTCCCCGGCGTTTTCATCAGGGTTCTGGCCTGCTTACTGTTAATCCCCTGCGCTGACAGATCAAGTGAAATCTTCTGTGGCAGGTTGGTGAAGTTACAGGCCACTATCACTGCCGGCTGACCCGGAGCTTGCCGCAACCAAGAGAGAACATTGCGATCGTTCGCATTTAGCATAATGTTCTTGCCATTGCGTATTGCGGCATTCGTACTTCGCAGTTTGATCAGTTGCTTATACCAGTTGAGCATTGAGTCGGAGTCGGAGGCTTCGGACTTGACATTGATCGCTTTGTAGCTAGGCGGGATGGGAAGCCAAGGAGTGACGTTCGGAGCTGTGAAGCCAGCATTCTCTGAATCGTCCCATTGCATCGGCGTGCGTTCTCCGTCCCGGCCTCTTTCATTGGGCCATCCTGTAATACCGATGGGGTCTTTGACGTCTTGAAGTCGAGAGGGGACGGTCGTTACCATGCCGATCTCTTCGCCCTCGTACATCAGAGCCGTGGAACGTGAGGTGAGCAAGACAGTGGCGAGCAACTTCGCGATCTGCTGGTCGTGTACGCCATCGCCGTATCGGTCGATGGAACGAGAGTTGTCGTGATTGTTAAAGACAAAGAGGGGCTGGGAGTCGTGGATCTGAGTTTCGGCTTCATCTATATATTTGCGGAATGTTGAGGCATCAAGCTTATTTGAAAAGCCCACGAGCATATCCATCGGTAGCTGGAGCTCGTTGTGTGCGAGGCCTCCGTACCACTTGTCGAGCTCCGCGGTGTTGGGCAAGTAGGTCTCGCCAATAAGGATGCGGTCTCCGGGATAGCTGGCGACCATGGCGCGCAAGCGGCGAATGACATCGTGATCCTCGGGAAGGTTGTCGGTGTAGTTACGGGCAAGGATGGGGTCTCCTTGGGCATTGGTGCCGCCAATCGCCGCTTCATCGCGCAGTTGAGGATCTTCGAAAAGCGAAGTGATTGCGTCGAGGCGGAAGCCGGCTATGCCACGGTCGAGCCAGAAGCGCATGGCGCCAAACATCGCTCTCTCGACCATGGGGTTGCGCCAGTTGAGGTCAGGCTGTTGCTTATAGAATTCGTGGTAATAAAACTGATGAACAGTGGGAACCCACTCCCAGGCAGAGCCGCCGAAGACGGAGACCCAGTTGTTCGGTGGGACGCGCCCTTCGTGCGATCCGGGACCGGTGCCTGGTTTGCCATCATTCCAGACATACCAGTCATGCTTTGGATTTGTACGGGAGCTTGCGGCGGCGAGGAACCATGCGTGTTTGTCTGACGTGTGGTTGAGAACCATGTCCAGGATTACGCGGATGTTTCGCTTCTTAGCCTGCACTATGAGGCGGTCTATGTCAGCGAAAGTGCCGTACTGGGTATCAACGGCTTCGTAGTTGGAGATATTGTAGCCGAAGTCAACCTGCGGGGAGGGAAACATGGGGGAGATCCAGATGGCGTCAATGCCAAGACTCTTCAAGTAGTCGAGACGGGACGTGATACCGTTAATGTCTCCGATACCGTCCCCGTTTGAGTCCTGGAATGAGCGTGGATAGATTTCATAGATGACTGCGTGCTTCCACCAAGGACCGGCGGAAGAAGTCTGCTCCGCCTTCGATGGTGATGCACTACCGGCGGGTTGCGCCAGCGTCGGCTGGCTAAGCAAACCACAACTGACTGCGAGTGACAAAAAGATACTCGCAGTCTTTCTTGAATACGTACTCATTGCTTCATCTCCCAGGATAATGTTGAATGACCATATTGTGGCCGATTGTGCAGCCGCGGTTTGGCTAAGACATCACATGTTTCATGAATCTCTCAAAGACCCTCGTTTCCTGACGCAAAAAAAAGCTTTCACGTTCCGAATGCTATGCTCCCAGCTTTTGATCTGAGTGCGACGAGTGGCTTAAGCAAATACTGACAGACCACAAGGGATACTAGCGAATAGCAACGCTCACCGCCTCGCCGCTATAGTTGATTTCTTGATCAAACGCGGAAACCTCTAGCGGTCCGCCTCCGTGGTTTTCTCTCACAAGAATTATGTGAAATGACCGCTGCTTCGTCATACCTGGGAAGTCGCCCACGCGTGCGCCGATCGTCAGCTTGCCCTCACCGTCGTCCCACCGAATCGGGATGACTGAGTGCGCGCCCTTCTCGTAGTCGTAGCTGTCTCCAGCATCTTCATAGAGCTCAAAGCTGCCATTAGCACCCGGATAAACACGCAGTTCGATTGGGGCGGCTGCTTTTTCTCCCGCGTATCCGATTTCCGGACCAAGGGGCAGAATTGAGCCGGCCTTCACGTAAAGCGGGATGCGATCGAGCGGAGCGGCTGCTTCAATTCTCTGGTTTCCCGTCGCTTTCTTTCCTGTCCAAAAGTCGTACCATGCAGCCGCGGGCGGAAGATAGAGCGAGCGACTGCTGGCATCTTCAACCGTGACCGGGCTAACCAGAATCGATGGCCCAAACATAAACTGGTCGCCGATATTCCACACCTTCTCGTCTGTTCGCCAATCCATCACCAACGGACGCATGATCGTTCCATCATCGTTCGTGACCTTCCATGCGAGCGAGTAAATATATGGCAGAAGGCGATAACGAAGCTTGTCGTAGCTGATCAGTATCGGAGTCACAGGACCATAACTGAAAAGTTCATTCCGGTTATTGGATCGCAATCCATGTGTTCGGAAGATGGGGCAAAATGTCCCAAATTCAAACCAGCGGACGTACAGCTTTTGATAGCCTGGGTCGTTTGTGCTCTTATAGGGGTTGGGCCATCCGTAGCCGCCAATGTCGGTCGTCCAGTAGGGCATTCCGGAAAGAGCGAAGTTCAGGCCAGCAGGGAGTTGACGCTGCAAAGATAGGTAGGTGCTGTAGATATCTCCTGACCAGATAAAAGCTCCGTCTCTCTGCATACCGGCAAAGCCCGATCGCGAGAGTAACATGACCCGTTTTTTATCCGTCGTCGCCCGCCAATGTTGATATAGATTTTCGGCATGCATCAACGGATAGATATTGGTGTACAGTGCGCCATTGCCGATGGCGAGTTGCGTGTCGGCTAACACCGCATCACTGTGTCCGTCTCTCATGCCCCGTTCGGGCTCCGAAGCATCTAGCCAAAAGGCGTCCCAGCCCTGCGCGAACAGTTTCCCAACGTGGTTTTTCCAGTAATAGTCTCCGGCAGCTGGATTAGTGGGGTCGTAGTCAGTTGTGCCGGGAACGATAAAGCCCTCGGCTTTCATATCCTGGTAGTTCTTAGTTCCCGTATCGAAGACACCCCAAACACTAACCATCGCATGCATGTGCTCGGCATGCAACTTGTCGAGCATCGCCGGAACATCAGGGTAGGCGTCAGGCTTGAACGTCGGGTCGCCTAGGTGCTCCGACCAGGTTGCATCTTGCACGATCAAGTCGAGCGGCACATGCTGGCTACGGTATTCATCCGTGATTTTCAACAACTCTGCCTGACTCGTGTAGCTGTTCTTCGATTGGACAAAGCCGTAAGCCCATTCACCAAACAAGGGGACACGGCCTGTCATTTTCCGGTACTGATGGATGATCTGGTCCATTTCCGGGCCATAGAGGAAGTAATAGTCGATGGCATGTGCGGCTGCGGCGGAGAATTTCATCTCCGTGGCAAATCGATTGTCGAACTTCGATTTGGCAGCCGTATTCCAAAGCAGACCATAGCCTCTTGTGGAGGCTAGAAAAGGAACGGCTACATCCGTATTGACTTGCGCCAACGGGATTGTCGATCCACGATAATTGAAAATTCCATTTTGATGCTGGCCCAGCCCGTAGAGTGCTTCATCATCGCCGAGCGGGTAGAACAGGTCACTTACGGCATACAGTGACTCCCCATTTGCTATGGCTGGCTCATAGTGACGCGGCGCAAGCGGAAACTCTTGCAGCAGCCGTGCGTCCTGCTCATCGGTAAACCTCAGGCTTCCAGTCGCGAGTGAAATCAGCACCTTGATGTTGCCGGTATTGAGCGTTGCGGCCCAAGGAAGACTCTCGTCGAAATCCATAGGACCTTCCGGGCGTTCTTTCGGGAAAGACAAGGTAAATTTGCCTGGAGAGCACGGCTCAACTATCCACGGCTGCTTGGGCGTAGCATCAGCGGCCGAGCCGTCGGGGCTTGACACAACATGCACCACAGTTGGGCTACAGACTGTCAGCCGCAGAATATCGGTGGCTGTCTTAACGACAACGCTGCCTTGCTCCTGCGTGACCGTGACCGTGGTCAATTGCGGTTGGGCCACTGCGGACAGCACAATGGGCCCAACAGTTATGAGGAACGCCGCCCCCGAAATAAACAACGCGCTTCATCAACATGTCCTTTCCTCCACTCCTATGCGTCGCTGGTCCCAGGCTTTCCTCATCCGCTGTCACAAAGGCACATTTGACTTGCCCACCCGGTTCACTCAAGCAGAAAGTGCTTTCGTTTGGGGAAGCGGGCTGTGCACTTATCCCGCCCCATTCAGAACCGTGTGCGAATTCATCGAAAGAAAAAGGTGCCATCTGGGCGATACGATGCCGACCGGATGGCACGAAGGCATGGACCGCATGCCAAAACCTCGTAGAACTCAAAGAGAGCCTTCATGGGCAGCATGGTGAAAGAAACAGCTTCGCCGTACCCGGCGCCTGTCCCGACTTGCAGAAGCCGCCAGCCGTTACGGCAATACGACTCGAAGTGTTCTGGTCGATAGTCAATATGGACGAACCTCCAGCGTCCGCATCAGCAGGTTCTCTTTTTCCTGTCCGGTCTTTCGAATCTGCTCGACTCGCTTTGCCTGTGCATCTGCTCTGGGATCCTTGGTTCGCTGGAACAATATGAGCAAGCGCAGGTTGCTCAGGTAATCGTCAGGAGCCATTCCTACTGCGTGGGTTAGTGTCTTCCCCGCTAGAACGTACTCCTTCATGTCGATGTAGACCAAACCAAGATCTGCATACGCTTCGATCGCGGATGGGTCAGCCTGGATTGACTGCAGCAGATGCTCCTTTGCCTCATCGAGATTTCCGTCCCGCATGGCCATGCGCCCGAGGAAGAGCTGTGCACCCGTCTGTGTCTCCGGGCGGCCAGCTATCGCCTGGAGTTCATGACGGGCATCGTCGTAGCGATCGCTGTCAAAGTATGCGACCGCCAGAGCAAACCCGGCGTGCGCGTCTTGAGGCCGCAACTCGCGGCACTTTTGAAAATAGTGAATCGCCTCATCCAGCTCATTTGCCTGCACCAGCACGGCGCCCAGCGCGTAGTTGTAATAGGCATCACCGGGGTTGAGCCGTACTGCTTCTTCGAGGGATTTCTTTGCGTCCGGCAGCAAATTCAGTTCCACGCATATCATCCCGAAAAAGAATTGCACGGCAGCATTGCCTGGTTCCAGGTCGCGGGCATGAGCCAGATAGCCGAGCGCCCCTTCACGATCTCCCGACCGGTAGGCGACCCGCGCCAGTTGAAAGAGTATCTGGCTGGATGAAGGAGCGACCTGCAAGGCCCGTTCCAGCATCCCCTGCGCATCTTTGTATCTGCCGCGGGTCTCGTAGAGGTCCGCAAGCTCCTGCAGCGCTTCAACAGAGGCCAGACCGCGCTGAGCAATGCTTTCCAGGAAGTGAATCGCAAACTCGTCTGCGTGGTGCCCCGACAGGGCTGCCACGACGGGAACGAGGTCCTCCCCGGTGAGATCGTCGTGAGCCATTAACTTCTGCGCGGTCAAGTCAGCTTGCCGAACCTGGCCAACCGCCGCGTAGTTCGCGCAACGGAGAGCCAAGGCCTGGGTCCGTTCCCGGGTTTCGGCGGGCAGTCTATCGAGATAATGTTGCGAGGCGGCAAAAACGCCAAGCCGGTTTGACAGCCACGCCGCCTGATAATTTGCCTCGATGTTGTGGGGGTCAAATTCGATGAGCTGCTCGTATAAGCGCAATGCCTTCTCCCTTGCGTGAGGGTCTACGGCCGCCTGCTCCTGGTAAAGCCGCCCTAGGTTCAAATAGGGTCCGACAAATCGCGGAGCAATTCGAATGGCCCGGCGAAAGTTCGATTCCG
Source organism: uncultured Acidobacteriaceae bacterium (assembly GCA_963716385.1). Taxonomy (GTDB): domain Bacteria; phylum Acidobacteriota; class Terriglobia; order Terriglobales; family Acidobacteriaceae; genus Telmatobacter. The sequence continues at coordinate 1,527,623 of OY970305.1, read as the reverse complement.
CTCCCGTGAAGTCCTTCTCCTGCGCATCGATGACACCGAGAAAGTTGTAGAGTCTCTCATCGCGGGATTGGATTTTGAGCGTTTGCTCCAATTGATCTCGGGCTTCAGCAAGGCGGCCCGACTGGATCAGTTGCTGGATCTGGCGCAGCCTGTCTTTCTCCGAATCCTCCCCCCTGGGACCGAACAATTGGCCGGCTTGGCGGGCGGAAAGCGCGCCGGTCAGACCAGATACCAGAAGCGCAAGAATTCCTAAAATGCGAATGTTTTTCATGGCTCCCAGCACCGTCCAAGGTGTTCCATCCGCGTGCGTCAGATTAATTGTGCACAAGCCGATGGTCAAAGCAAGTGTTTCCTACTTGACGCGATGAGAACATCTGGGGCGTTGGGCCGAATACTCCCGTCACGGACTCGAGCTTTGCATGAAGCAAGAGCGCCGCGTCAGAGGACAGTTCGGCCCGCCCAGGTGTTCTATTACCGCACGTTAGAACGTTAACCTTCCCGCCAGTTGGATGTTCCGAGGCGGCGTGACACCTCCATTCCATGCCCCAAAGTTGTTGCCTAGGTCAGTGGAGAACACGCTTGTACCTGTGCCAAAGCTGCTTCCCTGTTGGAAGGTGTGCCAGTTCCAGATGTTGAAGACCTCGGCACGCAATTGGAACTTGACTCGTTCCGTGATTGCAGTGTCCTTATACAGCGCCAGGTCCTCATTGTGATATGGAAAGGCGCGGACGTTGCTGACTCGAGCTCCGCTTCCTGTATAGAAGTTGAAGCTGGTCGTCGGCTCGAATGCCGCTGCGTTGAACAACGGGAGTTTGGGGTTGAAGTGTTTCGGGTCCTGAGCAAAGGGATGGGCACCCGGCAGGAGCGCCGGAACGCACTGGGCATCGAATTGACTCGGAATGTTGCAAGTACTGGAGCGGAAAGCGAATGGAGGAGCGCCGTTTACGTGGACCACTCCGCTTGTCGCCCAACCTCCCACCAGACGGTCGGCAACTGATCCGGAGTTAAGCCAACGTTGGCCCCTTCCGAAAGGCAGATGATAGACATACGCGGTAGTGAATGTCTGCTTGACATCCGAGGTTGCAAGACCCCAGTTGCGCCAGCGTTGATAGGGAGAAAAGAGGCCCCCATACTCGGCGGTCGGCTGAGTGCTGTCAACATTGGACAGAAGTTTGGAAAAAGTGTAGGACGCGAGCAGATAGCCGTTCGCGGTGGCTCGCTTCTCCACCTTGACCTGGAGGGAATGGTATTCGGAAATGCCCTTGTTCTCGTTCGCGGCGTGAATGTCTCCGCAGTATTGCGGATAAGGCAGGAGCGCTTGAGCTACAGATGTCCCGCAAGTACTCTGGCTTGCCCATCCTGGGTACGGCGCCGCCACCCCGTCGAGCGACGTGTCGTTTGGCCCGAATTGATCATTGAGTTTGCTGCCCATGGAGAGCAGACCCGGATTGAGCGCATTCGGGGAGGCGATATAGGAATAAAGGTGTGTACCTTTGTTCCCGGTATAACCCGCACTCGCATAGAGATTATTGGTAATTTGGCGTTCGACGACCAAATCCCACTGTTGACTGTATGGCACGTGGTTGCTGTCAATCGGACGGTAGAGCGGTGCCGACTGGCCATTCAAATAGCTGCTGTCGATGAACGGCGGACGCTTGAAGTTTTGCGGAAGCCCCTGACTGAGAAGGGTCGCAGCTTGCAGGCCGCCAAGTGAGCTCGAGAAGGTTGGGTTGGCGTCAAAGCCATTGGAGGAAAATCCCATACCCCATCCGGGGTACTTTGCATCGCTGTAGAAGATCCCGTATCCGCCGCGAACTACGGTCCTGTCATTCACCGAGTAAGCGAAGCCAAGGCGCGGAGCAAAATCAGTCAGAACCACCGTTTCGGGATACCGAGCGCCATAACTTGCCGCCCCCCACTGTTTCCCGGCAAAGGCCAGTCTTCCGGGCATATTGCCGGCTTCGGTGTTCAGACCGGTGGGATCGAAGAACGACATCTTGTTATGCTTCTCCATCGATGGCGAGTGCAGATCCCAGCGAACTCCGTAAGACACGGAGAGTTTCGACGACGCCTTCCACGTGTCTCCAGCGTGCAATATACCAACGTACTGCCGGGGATTATAAATTCCGGCAGCTCCGTAAAATGTCGCAGTTGCCGAGTCAACCTGACCCAGCAGGAAGGAGGCGATTGGATTACCGCTAGTTGAACCCAGTACGCCAGTCTCACCGGTAGCAAAACCGAACGCTCCGCCTGGAGTACCGCCGCCGCTTTCGTTGATTGCTATGCGACGATATTCGCCACCGAATTTAAAGACGTGAGCGCCATGGCTCCATTCCACCATGTCATTCCAAATATTGATATAGCTCCACCCGGTAGAGCCGCTGGAGCCGTCATACGATTGGAAGCCATTGCTGAAATTCATTCTTGCGGTGTATTGCGGGTACGGCAGACCCGGTATCTGCGGAAAGGAAGACGCATACTTCTGATTTGCGAAGTGCATCACATTGTTGCCCGCTCTGGTGAGGCCATAAGCGAAGTGATTGAGCAGTGTCGGTCCAAAGGTGTGGTCCTCATTGAATCTGGCCATCAGATTCCAACACGACCCGCTACAATTCACCTCTGTGGACAGTTGGGCTGGTAACAGTGTCGTAGGGGCGACCACATAATTCATCTGGTAGTAAGAACCACTAATGTGGTCTTTCTCTCCGAAGTATTCGTCCACGCGCGAGTCGAATGTATCTCTGTTCGAATAAAGGGAAGACGGTGGATGCGGTGGAGCATAATTGTTCAATGCTCCGGCTGAGGTTGGGGTGGGAAGGAATTTAAGCCAATTGTTGGCAAGCGAATTCTGCATCCGGGGGTCCGTGGGGCATATTACGTTCGGAGTGCTTCCATCACAGCCCATGAACTGCTGGCGCACGACTTGATCGTTGACGATTTGGGTAGTCGCAGGGTCGTAGATTGGGATCAAGTTGCCACTGGAGTCCGTCCAATCTGTGAAGTCGCCAGCTCTTTCCTTTAACGAAGGGATCGAGACCACCGGCCGGCTCGGATTGCCCGCGGACCAATATCCCTCCCAGATCGCGAAAAAGAACGGTCTGCTTTTGGCCGTCTGTATTTTGGGAATCTTCACAGGACCACCGATAGACCCACCGAACTCATTTTCAATGTCCGGTGAACGTACACCCTCAGCTCCATACTGGGCAGCATTCAGGACGGTGTTGCGCAGGTAATCGAAGGCCGCACCGTGGAATTGGTCCGTCCCTGATTTCGTCTCGAGAATGATGCTTGCGGCAGCGCTGTTGCCATATTCCGGGGCGTAATTTGAGGTGAGAACGTTAACCTCCCGAATCATATCCGGGCTCTGGGGGAAATCAAGGGCCAGATTGAACATGCCACTGCCCCCTGATGCATATGCAATGCCGACACCGTCCAGGATGGTCTCCTGTTCGAACGCCATCCCACCGTTTATATGCGAGGACGTCGGGGTATTGGTCGGAGAGGTCACGCCGGGGATCAAGGTCACCAGACCGCTCATGTTGCGTGGCCCACCCGCCACGATCAGGGGAAGGTTCGCGAGCGTTGACGGCGGAATGCCCGTCTCTAATTGCGGACTTTCCATGTCTATTTGAGCGGCGTCGCCATTCACGGTCACCGTCTCCGCTCTTGCAGCTCCCGTTTTGAGATCGAAATTGATTGTGGCATTCTGCGTAGCCGCGAGCATCACACCGTTGCGGACTACCGTCGCGAATCCCTTGGCCGTAACCGTGATCTTGTAGTTTCCGGGCTGTAGAAGCGGAACTACATAGTAGCCTTCTCCATTTGATTCAGTGCGGTGGCTGATTCCAGTGTCTTTGTTGAACACCTCCACCGAGGCATTAGGAATCACGGAGCCGGAAGGATCCGTAACGAGACCTGAAACCTGAGCTGCCTGGTTTTGAGCGAATGCGACCACGGCCGACAGAAATACGACCACTATTGTCGCCATCAGTATTCTCGACGCGAATCTTCTCGCGGCCGACGGAATTAATCTCATTGCGTATCCTCCATAGTACTGAAAAGCCTGCATCTTACAGTCTTTGATTGCAACAACTCCGTAATCGAGACCACATTATCTGTACGCAGCCCTGCGAAGGCTCACATACATCTTTTGGCGGTCCTTTACGGTATCCAACAGGGTTAAAGTGAATGAGAAAGCGTCGGATTGAACGGTTGTCGCCAAGATGTTGACACTCATAAACCGTGCCTCCCCTATTCGCGGCCAATACTCTGGCAACACGAGACCTGAGCACAAGAGTCTGATTGCGATTTGTTGATGAAACATTCATGATCTGATAGCCTGTGCATTATCAACAATATGCCGAAGCTTATGAATTCTTCGACTAGGCGTCGTCTCTGAGACTTCAGGAGAACATGACCATGAATTTGGAATCCAAAGACGCTTCATCGTCGAAACGGATTCTTTTTGGGCTGTACGAGGTAGATCTCAAGGCCGGCGAATTGTACAGAGGCGGGCATCGAATCGCTCTGCAAAGTCAGCCTTTCCAGGTTCTCGTGATGCTGCTGGAGAGAGCTGGATCAATTGTTACCAAGGATGAATTGCGGCATCGGATCTGGGGCGAGGACACAATCGTTGACTTCGATCAGTCCCTGAGAGCTGCCGTCACAAAGGCCCGGGAAGTACTCGGGGATTCTTCCGACAATCCAAGATTCATTGAAACGGTTCCCCGTCGTGGGTACCGTTTCATCGCTCCAGTCACCGTTGCCGAACCAACAAATCCACTTGCAGAACAGCCTTCACTCTCCGCATCAGAGCCTGAATCTGGTCAACCGCCCGCTATCCTCCCCTCGAATCTCAACCTTCCCACTGCCGAGTTCATCCCATCCCCGTCACGGGTCACGAGGAGAACTCCATCGCGAATGGCCTCGAAACAGCGGGGTTGGATTATCGTATTGTGCGCCTGCCTCCTCATTTTGATTGGCTCCGTGCTCGGGTACGTAGGGGCTCGGAGAAGCAAGGGGGTCGGCATTCCCGCTTTGCGCCAATTGACTTTCGATAGCCGTATCGTGGTTCCAATTCCCGCCAAATATGCGGAACAGTTTCCGTCGATGGTCACGGATGGCGTACATCTGTTCGCGACCGCGTTCAGGGGTGGGCATACGACTCTGGTTCAAGTCTCCGTGAACGGCGGAGAGTTGCAGGAGGTGGTGATGCCGGATGAGATAGTCGCCCCAACTTTAGGCGATATCTCCCCCGATAATTCGAAGCTCCTCCTAATCAGTCATTCTCTTTTTCAGGTCGAGACGCCTTTATGGGTGGTTCCGTTAGGAGGCAGATCTGCTCGCATTTTGTCAGGAGTCCTGGGACATGATGCAACCTGGATGCCAAATGGCTCTGACATCTTGTATGCCGCGAATAACGAGCTTCGTATCTTGCGTCCCCAAAACGATAATTCCGAACCATTCGCCAAAACCCCAGGCCGGGCGTTTTGGCTTCGCTGGTCCCCAGATGGAAGGCGCCTGAGATTCACTGTGATTGATCCCGTCACACACAGTCAGTCCTTATGGGAAAGCGCCTCAAACGACCACAATCCTCGGCCACTCTTGAATCAATGGGACGAACGGTCGAACGTGTGCTGCGGCGTATGGACACAGGATGGATCTTCCTTCATTTTTCAGTCTGTGCGCGACGGTGAATCCGACCTTTGGCGTCTGTCAACCAGCGGTGGCGCAAGCCCGGAGCGATTGACAAACGGTCCTCTCAATTTCGAAGGGCCGGTCGTATCCCGGTCTGGAGATAGACTTTTTTTTACGGGTGTAGCAGCGCAATCTCAGATTCAGACCTTCGATGCCGCCACACAGGTGTTCAAGTCCGCGAATCCCTTTCTCCGAGATGCTCAGGAAGTTGCCTTCTCTCATGACAGTTTGTGGGTTGCATGGGTGGATGGAACAGGTAGACTTTGGCGGGCTCGCCCAGACGGCAAAGATCAGGTTCAACTCAGCCCCGAAACTCTGCACGTTTACATGGTCAGGTGGTCGCCGGATAACAGGCACATTGCCGTCATGGCACGGCAGGCAAATCAACCTTGGCAACTCTATCTCATTCGTTCTGACGGGAGCGGCCTGGAACGCTTGGAGCAGGAGCCACGAAACGAAGCAGATCCAACTTGGTCTGCGGATGGTCAGGCTTTGGCCTTCGGACGAGCGCCTGACTACTTGGCGAAGGATGATAGCCCTTGGGCAATCCGCATTCTCGACTTGCAAACAAGACAGGTTCGGTTGATCCCAGGATCAGAGGGACTTTTCAGTCCCAGATGGTCACCGGACGGAAAATACATCATAGCGATGAGCAGCGATCAAAAGCAGCTTGTGTTATTCAGTTGGCAGACACATCAGTGGCGGGTTTTAGCAAAGGGCGAGTTTTCCAATCCAAGCTGGTCTGCCGACAGCCGCTCAGTCTATACACAAGGGCTAGGTGATCATCCGGAGTCAATTCTCCGAATCAGCATTCCGGATGGTCACTCGGAACGACTCTCGACTCCATACGCCTCTTGGGCCGACGCCTCGAAAGACTATTCCTTCATAGGCCTGGCGCCGGGCGATGCACCTTTGGTGCGCATCCGTCTCACGGGGGATGTTTATTCGCTCGACATTACTGCATTGCGTCAATGATCCGACCCGCTGCGCGAGAGGCTCAGGAAGCGAGGAATCGATCTGATTGCGCCCTACCGGAAGAACAACAAGAAGAGGCGATACGAGGATGGCCGGAAACTGCGACGCTACAAACGCCGCTGGATCATCGAGCGAACCAACGCATGGCTGCGACAGTTCCGCCGATGGCTGGTCCGTCATGAACATCTCCTCGCCACTTACCGCGCATTCTTTTATCTCGCCTGCCTCTGGATCACACTGCGGAAATGTTTATGAAACACGCATGGCTCTGTTGACATCCTCATTTCCTGCAGTCAGAGAGCAGGCAGCCAGAGGCGGTATAGATTGAAGGCCAATCCGAGCAGGATGGCTTGGCGGGATTGCGTGTGTGACGGGCGACAATAGGAAAGCCCGAGCGACGAATTCTCACCACCGGCGATAGCGCGAACTTGGTTGCGATCAAAGCAGACGTACCCCTTCTGTTTCATGATGCCCTCTACGATCTTCTTCGCGTTGTCCCATGCGCCGCCGGCCTTTGTTCACGAAGATGGCGAACAGAATGCCGCCGAACGTTCCCACCATCCGCAGCCTGGCCGCCGGCTCGGCCGCTAACCGTCGGCGGCCTTGCTTGAGCCGGCAGCACTCAAATCAAGCTCTCACTTGGGGTGAGACGCTTTTGCGGGCTCGCCGCTCTGGATGCGCATGCCGTAAAACGAGCGGTGGACGAAAAAGAAGGATATGGCGAAAAATACCGCCGCAAGCAAGCGTGTCCAAAACACGCCGTGGGTAGCAGTCATGCGAACCGCTAACTCGACAGCCAGCAAGCCAAAGAGCGTGGTGAACTTGATGACCGGATTGAGAGCTACGGCGGCTGTGTCCTTGAAGGGATCGCCCACCAGGTCGCCCACCACTGTCGCTTCATGCAGAGGCGTTCCCTTTTCATGGAGATCAACTTCGACGATCTTCTTGGCGTTATCCCATGCGCCGCCGGCATTGGCCATGAAGATAGCCTGGTACAAGCCGAAGATCGCAATCGAGATCAGATAGCCGACGAAGAAGAAAGGATCCAGGAACGCGAAAGCCAATGCGGCAAAAAACAGCGCGATGAAGATGGTCAGCATCCCGCTTTGCGCGTAATGGGTGCAAATGGCCACCACCTTCTTGCTGTCCTCAGTGGAAGCTTTCGTGGTTCCTTCAATGTGGATATTCCGCTTGATGAATTCCACGGCGCGATAGGCGCCCGTGGTCACCGCCTGGGTGGAAGCGCCGGTGAACCAGTAGATCATCGCACCGCCCGTCACCAGGCCGAGCAGAAAGGGAGCGTGAAGAATCGAGAGCTTGTCGAGATTTTCGGTGAGCGAGTTGGTCAGCGCCATGATCGTGGCGAAGATCAGCGTAGTCGCGCCCACCACGGCCGTGCCGATCAACACCGGCTTGGCGCTGGCTTTGAACGTATTGCCCGCGCCGTCGCCCACCTCCAGCATCCTCTTGGCGCGCTCGAAATCCACCTCCACGCCGAACTGCTTCTTCACCTCCTCCGCCACACCCGGCTCGATCTCGATGAGCGAGAGCTCATAGATGGATTGAGCGTTGTCCGTCACCGGCCCAAAAGAATCGACCGCGATGGTCACCGGGCCCATGCCCAGGAAGCCGAAAGCCACCAGGCCAAAGGCGAACATGGGCGCAGCCAGAATCACACCACTGAATCCCAGCGTGCTCACTCCATAACCAAGAGACATTAAAACGATGACTGCGCCTCCCAGGTAGTAGGCGGAGTAATTCCCGCAGACAAACCCCGACAGCAGGCCGAGAGCAGCTCCGCCCTCCCTTGCCGACACCACCACCTCTTGCACATGCTGGGCCTTGGTGGATGTAAACACCTTCACAAGCTCGGGAATCAGAGCGCCCGCCACGGTCCCGCAGGAAGTGATGGTCGCGAGTTTCCACCAGAGTGAGGGGTCTCCTCCCAGATTGGAAAGCAGGACTTTGGTGACCGGATAGGTTACGGCAATGGTCACGATGGCAGTGATCCACACCAGCGAGGTGAGCGGCGATTCGAAGTTAAAGTCGTGCGCCTTGCCGTACTTCGCCCTGGCGATCAGCGCGTTGATGTAATAGCCCGCCACCGCGGCCACCAGCATGGCCACGCGAACCGCAAACAGCCAGACCAGCAATTGCGATCCAGCAACAGCACTCTTCGCGCCCAGCATGATGAATGCGATGAGGGCGACCTGGACCACGCCATAAGTCTCAAAACCGTCGGCCGTGGGGCCCACCGAATCGCCGGCGTTGTCGCCCGTGCAATCGGCAATCACGCCGGGGTTGCGGGCATCGTCCTCTTTCACATGGAACACAATCTTCATCAGGTCGGCGCCGATGTCGGCGATCTTGGTGAAGATGCCGCCGGCCAGACGCAACGTGGCGGCGCCCAGCGATTCGCCGATCGCGAAGCCGATGAAACACGGCCCGGCATAATCTCCGGGAACGAAGAGAATGATGCTGAACATCATCAGCAGCTCGATGGAGATCAGCATCATGCCGATGCTCATGCCCGACTTCAGCGGAACCGTGAAGGCGCGATACGGATTACCGCCCAGCGCGGCCCAGGCGGCGCGCGAATTGGCCAGCGTATTCAACCGGATGCCAAACCACGCCACAGAATAGCTGCCGGCCATTCCCAGCACGCTGAACCCAAGGATGATGACCACCTTCAACGCGCTGAAGTGAAGCAACACGGCGAAATAGGCGAGGATGACGACCGCAATGAAACACCAGAGAAGAAGCAGGAATTTGCCCTGGTTGATCAGATAGGTTTTGCACGTCTCCCAGATCAGCTGCGACACTTCCTTCATCGACTGATGCACCGGCAGGCCCTTCAGGTGAACGTACATGAAGAAGCCGAAGAGCATCCCCAAAATGCAAAAGAGAGGCCCGTACATGAGCAGGCTGTGCCCATCGATACCCCCCAAAAAATGGACCTGAGTCAAATCCGGAAGCTGCAGGTTGGCTTCGCCTCCGCCCCCCGAGGGCTCCGCCTGGGCGAACGCGAATGTGGGCGCGAGTGCGGAAAGCAGCAGCCCCGCCACGGTCCTGTACCGGCGCTGAAGAAACGCTGCGGCGGCGCCCTTGATCGCCGCGGCAATCTGTTGCATCGTCTCGGTCCCCGTGTCCGCCCCGATCACTTGGCGCGCGAACAGCAATGCTGCAAAGAGCGAAAGCACGCTCCCGCTCAGAAAAAAGTAGACCCAATCCTGTACTGTCACATGTCCTCCCAAGTTTAGGTTTGAAGCCGGATAAAGAACGGCCCCGGAAAACGCAACCTATTTGAACACCGTGGAAAAGTCACGGGAAGCGTATCATCCGCCTCGCGCACTGTCGAGTGATTGCAGTCACAGGGTTCCCGCGCGCCTTCGGCAGCACAGCAGGAACAGCCTTCCGCCCGCCCCCATTCCCGACGCGCCCTCCCGTCTGCCGCCCCGCAAGCACCCCAGACGCACCCCGATGCACTGACCCTCCCGCGCCGCCTGGGCGCATACAATCAACCTGGAATCAACTTGATTCACAGGAAGATCCATTGAAAAATCCCGCCCTGATTCTGTCCCTTTCCCTGCTCCTCGCCGCCCCCTCCGCCCTGCACTCCCAAAGCGCGACAGCCCGCTGGCTCGCCCGCGTCTCCGCGACCCAGGCCGCGCAGCCCCACTGGATGACCCCCGTCGCCACCGTCACGCCCCGCCTGGAGCAGGAGTTCCGCTTCGACGCCATCCACCAGCCGGCCCCCACCGGCAACCTGACCAACCTCGACGGCGGCAAGGGCCTCGAACTGATCCCCACCCGCAGCACCGAGCTGCTCCTCAACCTGCCGCCCTATCTGCTCGATCAGAACCCCGCGGCGCTGGACGGCTGGGGCGACGTATCGTTCCTGCTCAAATACCGCTTCCTGTCCCGAAACGAGCAGCACGGCAGCGCCATCCTCACCGGCTTTCTCGCCGCCAGCGTCCCCACCGGAACGCACAAGAACGGCTCCCTCAGCGCCGTGGTCACGCCCACCCTGGCCGCCGGCAAGGGCTGGGGCCCCTTCGACGTGCAGGCCACCCTGGGCGGCACCTTCCCCGTCAACAGCGTCGACAAACTCGGCCGCGCCGTGCTCTCCAACACCGCCTTCCAGGCACACGTCCTCAAACGCCTCTGGCCCGAAGTGGAGATCAACTCAACATTTTGGATAGGTGGCCCGCGCGACGGCAGGAAGCAGACCTTCGTCACGCCCGGCCTGGTGCTGGGCCGCTTCCCCATCCACGGCCGCGTCGCCCTCGCCGCCGGCGCCGGCTTCCAGATCGCCGCCACCCGCTACAACCAGTACAACCACGCCTTCATCGCCACCCTGCGCCTGCCGTTCTGAGAGCGGCTGAGCGACTGCGCGGCCGCGCCTACTCCACCGGAATTTCAATCCTGTCGCCGGTCAGCGGAACCTGCAAATTCTGCTTGTCCTCGTCCCGGACTTTGCCGTTCGCAAGCGGGTGCAGTTTGAACAGCACCAGCACGTTGCGGTCCGGGTCGTCGAAGGCATGAAAACTGGCCACCTGTTCCAGCAGGAAGCGCGTATGCAGATCGGCCAGCGTCCCGGGGTCCAGGTCGTTCCACGTCGCGTACCACCCCGGCTGATAATGCGCCAGCTTCGCCGCCAGGTCCGGATACTCTGCGCTCGGCGTGCCAAAGTCGTCGCACAGCGCCGGCAGGTGCGTCACCAGCGCAATCTCGTCGCCGCTGATCGACACCAGCAGCCGCTTCCCGTTCGGATGCTCATCAATATAACGCGTCAACTGTCGCGCCGCGGTCACAAACGTGTACTCCGGATGCGCGGCATAGCTCACGGTCCAGGCGCCGTTGGCCCCAGCCGCAGCCGCGGCCATCGCCACCACCGCCCAGCCCACCTGCCGCGCCAGCCCCGCCTGCCCCGCCTGCCCCACCAGCGCCGCCCCCCCCTGCGCCACCACAAAAAAGCAGAAAAACGCCACCACCGCAAAGTACCGTGGCTGCGGATGATCCTGGTACGTCATGAACAGGATGTACCCCGCCACGGCCAGCACCGAAGCGCCAAACACCGGGTCCAGCAGCAGCCCCCGGCCCCACGCCCTCCACCCCACGGACGAAGACCTGTCCGCGGGGACCCCGGTGCGCCAGGCCAGCGCCGCCCCCGCCGCCACCAGCCCCGCCAGCGGAATCAGAATGTGGTCCACCCACAGCCCCCCGTGAAAGGACCACCACAAACTCAGCAGCGGCCAATAAAACTCCGCCGGCTTGTTATAGGTGTTGATGAAGAACAGATATTTGTAGTCGGGCAAATAGCCCAGCCCCGCCACCAGCGCCATCCACAGGCCAAACGTCACCGCGCTTGTCCCCGCCGCGGCCGCGGCCACGCGCAGCGCCAGTTTGCGATTCCCCCTGAGCGGCAGCAGCAGCGCCCACCCCAGCGCCGGCAGCAGAAACACCGCCGTCGTCTTGGTCAGCAGCATCAGCGTGAACAGCACGCCAATCGCGGCCGAAGCCCGCACCGGCCGCCGCAGCCGGGGCAGCCGCACCGCCAGGTTCAGCGCCCCCAGCGTCAGCGCCGTCAGCATCGGCTCCAGAATCGCCAGCCGGCTGAAGCAGTAGAGAAACGGGCTCGTCACCAGCAGCGTCACCGCCAGCAGCGCCATCCACCGCGGCCCCCGCCCCCGCAGCAACAGGTAGCTCAGCAGCAGGTTGGCAAAGAAGAACCCCACCGCCAGCCCGCGCGCCGCCGTGAGCGAAACCCCCGTAAAAAAGAACAGCACCCACTCCAGAAACGGCCACACCGGCACCGCCGGCGCGGGATTGAAGTCCCCCGGCAGATACCAGTTCCCAAACAGGTGCGCCCGAATCGCCGCGTTCCCGTACCAGCCCTCATCGGTGTCCTTGGCCCAATCGAAATACCACGGCGAGTGGTTGGGGAAATCCGCGCTCAGGTGCACCGCGTGCAGCAGCGCAAAGCCGCAAATCACCGCCAGCCACACCCCATACACCCAGCGCTTCCGCACGTTTGGCAAGGTCTGTTTCTCCGCGCAGTGAAGAGCGATTCAGAACGCAATTCAGGAGAAGAGCAATCCAGAACACGATTCAGGAAAAGACGTGACCGTGAATTGTTTCCGAGTATACCGCCGCGGCGTCAGCCCCCGCGCCGCCTCGGCGCGCCCCGGATCCGCCGCGCCGCGCGCATCCCGTAGGGAGGCGCCGAAAATAGCCCAGGGTGCAGCGCAGCGCAACCCTGGGAATCCGCCGCAAAAGCAGGACCCCGCCCCGTAGGGGCGGATCGAATCCCGTCCACGAACCCTGAATGTCCACGAACCCTGGAAATGCGCGCCAAAAAAACGCCCCCGCCGCAAAACCCGCCCTATTCGTACGCCAGCGCGTCGATGGGATCCTTCCGCGCCGCCATCCACGCCGGATAGAGCGCCCCGCACAGCGCGCCCGCAAAGGCGATCAGCGTGCCCCAACCCACCCACGCCGCGGTCAGCTCAAAACTGAACGTCGCGAACTTGATGCGCAGCAGCTCCCTCACCCCATACGTCGACGCAATGCCCACCAGCACCCCGGCCGTGGCCAGCACCGCCGTCTCCCGCAGCACCACGCTCACAATCGTCGCCTTCGACGAGCCCAGCGACTTCAGGATCCCGATCTCCCGCGTCCGCTCCAGCACCGCCGTATACATCGACTGAAAGATCACCAGAAAGCCCACGATCACGGCAATCGAAATCACCACGTTCAACGCCAGGTTGAACCCCGGAAACCGCGACGGCGTATACAGCGACACCAGGTCCGCCATGGTCAGAACCTTGTAGCCCTCCAACCCTTTGGTGGCGTGAATTTCCCGGCGAATCAGCTCGTCGTTGGCCGCGTCATCGCTCTTCAGATAAATCACCGAAGCCTTGCCGTCGGACCCCATCAGGCTGCCCAGCGTCTCCAGCGGAACCAGCTTGCGCCCGCCCTTGCCGCTCTCCACAATCCCGCAGATGCGGAACGGATGGTTGAGAATATTGATCGTCTCGCCTACCTTGTGGCCCTTGCCGGCGCGCGCAAACACATCGTCGACAATCGCGTCGAAAGGCCCCTGGAAAGGCCCGCCCGACAGGAACACAAACGGCTTCAGCGCGTTGTAGCTCTTGTAATCGATCCCATAAAGAATCTCCACATTGCCGGCCATCGAGAAGTCGGAGATCACCGGCGAGGCCACCGTCACATGCGGCATCCGCCGGAAAACCTCGGCCAGCCGCACCGGCATCGGCGCCCCGCTCACCCCGTTCATGAAGCTGGCGTTCGACGGGCTCACCACCAGGTCCGCGCCGATCCCGTTCGTGCGCGTCTTCTGGTCGTTCAGCATGCCCATGAAGATGGCCACGATCGACAGAATCATCACCACTTCAATGGCCACCGCCAGCACGCTGATCAGCGAGCGCAGCGGGCGGTGCAGCAGATTGGCGATCACAAGCTTGTTCATTCCTGGGCAGGGCTCCGGCGGGGCGGCGACATGCATCGCAACCCTTGCCTTCAAGGGTATCAGCCCGAACCGCGCCAGCCCACGCCAGCCCACGCCGCCGCAGCCCCCCGGCCAACCCTTGCCCCTTCCCACCGCTTCCACAGCCCCGGAGCCGCCCCGGGGGGTGTATGGTTTGCAAACAGTTCCCATTCCGGCTCCGGCTTCCCAGATTGATGAAAATAAAGGGTGATCGATAAATTTGCTTTGACGATGACAGAATCACGGTTTATTGTAGTTGTGGAAATCTTAGGGGAAAGTACCCGGATTCTGGTTACCGATGAGCAATTTTGGGGAAGACCTGCGCGCTGAGCGGCTATCCCGCGGAGTCGCGCTGGAAGACATCACGGCGGTCACCAAAATCAACAAGCGCCACCTGGTCGCGCTGGAGCAGGAGAAGTTCCGCCTGCTGCCCGGCGGCATCCTCAGCAAAGGCATCGTGCGCGGCTATGTCGGCGCCGTCGGACTCGACGAGCGCGACTGGACCGAGCGCTTCGTCAAGGCCTACGTCGACTCCGGCCAGATCACCGACGACGAGCGCGGCTGGATGACCTTCGCCTCCAACGTCGGCAAGAGCCGCATCCAGATTCGCGATACCGCCGAGATGCGCCTGCGCTGGGTCGGAGCCATCCTGCTCCTGCTCGCGGTCGCCGCCGCGGCTTTTCTCACCGTCCGCTACTTCGGCCTCCGCGCCGGCTGGTGGAGTTCCCTGATGCCGAGTTCCCTTCTGCCGATTCACGACGTTTCCGCCAAAGCCCACGCCCTTCTCGTCCACGCCGTCTCCCTGCTCAAGAGCTGATCCAGACTCAAACGCGGAAGCTCGCCCTCCCCCCCCAAAAAACAACCCACACGCGAGCCCACCCCCAGGGCTCGCCGCCGGCCCGCGCGGTTCACCCCGCGCAATGCGCCCTTGAGGACCCCCTACGCCCCATTCGCTCGGGAGCCTTTGCCGCCGGACGCTCCGCGCAGTTACCATACATAGGTGTACCTGCAGGCTCAGGCTTGCCGGTACGGG
Organism: uncultured Acidobacteriaceae bacterium; assembly: GCA_963716385.1. Taxonomy (GTDB): domain Bacteria; phylum Acidobacteriota; class Terriglobia; order Terriglobales; family Acidobacteriaceae; genus Telmatobacter. The sequence goes on along the minus strand of OY970305.1, from coordinate 1,512,411 downwards.
CATGTCACGCCGATGCGGTAGAACCGGTTTCCTGCTCTTTCCGCGCCGGCTCATCCAGCCGGAACCAGCCCCCGCGGCAGGCCCACCCAATCAAATCCCTTCAATGGGGAGGAATGTGAAGTTGAGCGACCGTTTCCTGTTTACCTCCGAGTCCGTCACCGAAGGCCACCCCGACAAGATTGCCGACCAGGTGTCCGACGCCATTCTGGACGCCTGCCTCAGTCAGGACCCCTACAGCCGCGTGGCGGCCGAAACTCTCACCGCCACAGGCCTAGTCGTCATCGCCGGCGAAATCACCACCAAGGCCTACGTCGATTTCCAGAGCCTCGTGCGCGGCGTCGTTTCCTCCATCGGCTACGACAATGCCCTATATGGCTTCGACTCCAACACCTGCGCCGTCATCTCCACCATCAACAAGCAGTCCGGAGACATTGCCCAGGGCGTGGACACCGGCGGCGCTGGCGACCAGGGCATGATGTTCGGCTACGCCTCCAACGAGACCCCCGAGCTGATGCCCGCCCCCATCTCCCTGGCCCACCGCCTCACCCGCCAGTTGACCGCCGTGCGCAAGAGCGGCAAGCTGCCCTACCTCCGCCCCGACGGCAAGAGCCAGGTCACGGTCGAGTACGACGAAAACGGCAAGCCCGCCCGCATCGACGCCGTCGTCCTCAGCACCCAGCACGCCGAGACCGTCACCAACGAAGAGCTCCACGCCGACATCCTCAAGTACGTGATCCAGGCCGTGCTCCCCGCCGCGTGGCTCGACGAGCACACCAAGTACCACATCAACCCCACCGGCCGCTTCGTCATCGGCGGACCCATGGGCGACACCGGACTCACCGGCCGCAAGATCATCGTCGATACCTACGGCGGCATGGGCCGTCACGGCGGCGGCGCCTTCAGCGGCAAGGACCCGACCAAGGTTGATCGTTCCGCGGCCTACATGGCCCGCTACATCGCCAAAAACATCGTCGCCGCCGGCCTGGCCGAACGCGTCGAGGTGGCCCTCGCCTACGCCATCGGCGTCGCCGACCCGGTCAGCGTGCGGGTCGAAGCCTTCGGCACCGGCAAGATCAGCGAGGACAGGCTCACCCAGCTGGTGCGCAAGAATTTCTCGCTCACCCCCAAGGGCATCATCGAGAGCCTCAACCTCCGCCGGCCCATCTACCAGCAGACCGCCGCCTACGGCCACTTCGGCCGCACCGAGCCCGACTTCACCTGGGAAGCCACCGACAAGGCCGCCACCCTCGCCGCACAGGCCGGTGTCGCCCTCGCCGCCCGCTAAACCCGCACTCCGGCCAAACCACGGATCGGCCTCCGCAACACGCCACAAAAATAACGCGCCACAAAAAATGGGACCCTTCACCCGAAGGGTCCCATTCCTTTTGCAGCGCCAACGGCGAGGCTTCCTCGTCGCCCCTCCCTTAGGGAGGGATCAAAAATAGCCTAGTGTGAAGCGCAGCGAAACCCTGGGAACCCGCAACCCCGGCTTGGCGTTCTCGGCACGCGCTCCTCCCCTAGGGAGGAATCGAAAATAGCCCAGGGTGAAGCGCAGCGAAACCCTGGGAACCCGCAACCCCAGCTTGGCATTCTCGGCACGCGCTCCTCCCCTAGGGAGGAATCGAAAATAGCCCAGGGTGAAGCGCAGCGAAACCCTGGGAACGCAATCCAACACCACCCACCCGTCCCGTAGGGTCGGGACGAAACTCAGCAAACCGCTCTGCACAAAATTAGCCCGCCTTGGCGCACAATCAAAAGAAGTGCAGCAGAACCGGCCGGCGAATCCCTCCGGATTCACCACCCCCCTGCCCCCCCTTATTTATTTTTGCGGAGGCCGGTTTTCTTGCACTCAATTTCCAACGGTCCGCACACAAAAAATCAACTCCATTATTTTCAATCGCTTACATGCGTCAAATTCCGCAAATCTGTCAACCCCGCAAACGCCCAAATGGCCTCCAAATGCCCCTTTTGCGTCGTTCGCCAGATTTTCTCTTTTTGAAATTCCAGCCGCCGCCCTGTCCCGCCGGAAATCCCATGGCGTAAAATGCCTTGGGACCGCCATCCCATCTCAAACGGGGAGCTATCGATGCGTTTTGCCGCACTTGCAGCTTTTGCTCTCGGCCTGGCCACCGTGGCCGCCGCGCAAACCACCACGCCCCCAACCGCGCATTGGAGCTACCAGGGCAAGGACGGCCCGCTCAACTGGGGCAAGCTCGACCCCGCCTACAAGGCCTGCGCCCAGGGCCGCGAGCAGTCCCCCATCGACATCCGCGGCGCCCACCTCAACAAGGCCCTCCAGCCCATCGAGTTCCACTACATCGCCGGCTCCGTCACGCTCCGGAACAACGGCCACACCGTCGTGGCCCACGTGAATCCCGGCAGCTACATCGTCGCCGGCGGCGTGCGCTATGACCTCATCGAGTACCACTTCCACCATCCCGCCGAGGAGGCGGTCAAGGGCAAACTCGCCGACATGGACGTCCATCTGGTGCATCGTAGCGCCGACGGCAAGCTGGCCGTGCTCGTCGTCCGCCTCAGCGAGAGCCGCGACTTCCCCAACGCCACCCTGGCCACGCTCTGGGACCACCTGCCCGCCACTCCCGGCCAGTCCGAGAAGATCACCGACATGGTCAACCCCGGCGGCCTGCTCCCCGGCGACCGCGGCTACTGGACCTACATGGGCTCGCTCACCACTCCGCCCTGCACTGAAGGCGTGCGCTGGTTCGTCTTCGAGGAACCGCTCAGCATCAGCCGCGAGCAGTTGCGCGCCTTCGCCGCCCTCTACCGCATCAACTCGCGCCCCCTGCAGGACACCCACGGCCGCCGCATCGAGGCCAACGAGTAGCGTTTACCCCGCCAGCGGCGTAAAACTCAGCGCCACTCCCTCACCGCCGCCGAGCCGCTCCACGCGCACTCCGGTCAGATCGTGCACCAGGTAGTGCGCGGCGTCCAGCGTCTCCACCGGATGCGAAAACGTGGTCGCCACCACCGTGCACCCGGCCGCCCGTCCGGCCTGCGCGCCCGAAGACGAGTCCTCGAAGACCACGCACTCCTCCGGCCGAACCCCCAGCAGCGCCGCCCCGGCCAAAAACGGCTCCGGATGCGGCTTGCCGCGCGTCACCTGGTTGGCCGTCACAAGCCGTTCCGGCGCGGGAATGCCGCCGTCCGCCATCCGTGCCCATGCCAGCCGCTCCGTGGCGCTGGTCACTACGGTCCAGCAGCCTTTGGGCAGCGCCGCCAGCAGCTCCAGCACGCCGGGCAGCACCGCCAGCCCTTCCCCGTCGGCAACCTCGATGTCTTCAATAATCTTCAGCTCCGCTTCGCTGTCCAGGTCCGGCCGCAGCTTCGCCACCGTCTCAATCGCCCGGCAGCCGTGCGCAATCCGGCACGCATACTCCGGGTCCACGCCGCGCATTGCGGCCCACTTCGTCCAGCTCCGCTCCACTGAGCCGATCGAAGAGATCAAAATGCCGTCCATGTCGAAGAGAATGCCCTTGCAGAGGATGCGAACCGGGGAAGAAATGATGGAAGAAGCCATGCCCCTATTGTAGCGGGCGATCGTTTGCGGAATTACCGCTTTGCGGCCTGCGCTGGGGGCGTCGCGGCAAAGGTGACTTTGGGCGGATCGCCAAAAGTGACCGCCGCTTCCACCGCCGACTTGCGCCGCGCCTGCTGCACCTGGCTCCCGGAGAGCGTCACCGCGCCGTTGCCGATCGCGCCGTCGGCAGTCCAGTGGTCAAAGCGCGCCAGCGCCGCGGGAACCTCGCTTCCCTTGGCCCTCTCAATCGCCCCGCGCCGCCACTCAAAGTGCAGCGTGCCCTTAGCCGAGGACGCCAGATCCTTGTCCGTGAATCCCGACAGCTCCACCTTCCCGTTGCCCTCCACCGCGCCGCCCCTGCAGCGCAGCCCGAGCAGTTGGCACACTGCCGCGCCGTTCAGCTCCTCAAAGTCCCCATCCAGCGCATAGGCTGGCTTTTCGCCCTGGGTCAGCGTCCCGGTCGCGTGGATCTTGCCCCCCAGCACACCGGCGTTGAAGCTGGTCAGCTCCGCCCCGGCCGGCAGGATGCGCAGCGTCGCGGCCGCGTCCCGCAGCGTCACCGGCCCCAGCGCCAGCGCATCCGCCCGCACCCCGGCGTCGATCCGCGGCCACGCCGCCGGCTTGGACGTCGTCAGGTTTTTCAGCAGCGTCGACAGCAGCGTATTCGGCTTCTCGGCCCCCAGCAGCGCCGCCTGCAGCTTGCCCGCATCCAGTTCCGCAAAGTGCATCTCCAGCCGTGGCGGGCACGGCGCCTCCGGCGCGCAGTCCAAAGGCACCTGCAGGCTGGCCGTCCCCTTCACCGGCCCGTAGCTGAACACCACCGGATCCCACACCAGCGCCTCGCCGCCCAGGTGCAGCGTGGCCTGCGCAATCTCCACGTGCCCGGCCAGCGCATCCGGCTTCCAGTTCGCGTCGTGCAGCGTTACGGTCCCGCTCAGCTGGTCCGATGCGGCCTCTTCCACCGCCTCCGGGGCGCCCGCAATGGGCTCCGCGCCCGCCGGCTCAACCCTGCTCTCCACCCTGCTGAACAGCGTCTTCGGCGTGGGCAGCCACGGCCCCTCCGCGCTCAGGTCCAGCGTGGCCGGGTCTCCGGCAATCGCCCCCAGCCCGGCCGTGTCCGCAATCCCCGCCACCTGCGCCATCTCCCGCATCCGCGCCAGCGCCGCGGGGCCGCGCAGCGTCACCTGGTAGCCGCTCAATCCCAACTGCACCGTCACCGCCAGCGGCGCGGGCCCGCCCGCCGGAAGCGCCAGCGCGGCCGTCAGCGCCTGGGTCTGCCCCGCAGTCACCGCCGACGGCTCCACGGAAATCTTCGCCACCTCAATCGGCTTGCCCAGTCCGCCGCCGCTCAGCTTCAAGCCCAACACCGTCAGGCTGCCCCGCAGCGGCCCCTCCGCCACCGGATGGGCCTTCGCCGGCTGTATTTTTCCATGGCGCGCGGCGGGCACGGGCGCGGCCACGGCGGCGCGGTCATAGGTGAGCTTGCCGCTTACCGTGCCCTCCGCCTCCAAGCCGTCTTCGATCCCGCTGCGCAGCGTGCGCAGAAGATCCAGACCCGCCTGCACCGGAATCCGCTGCAGCTCCACCGAAAGCTGCGTCGCAACGCCGCCCTGCAAACCTCCGTTCACGCGGATGTGCCCGTCGCCCAGCGGCGAGTCGCAGGCCAGATCTTCCAGGTTGCGCCGCGAGTAGTGATAGACAAAACCGCAGTTGGCGTCAAAGTCCAGCGCATCCACGGGGGCGAACTCGGCGCGATGCACGCCCGTCGCCCGCAGCCGGATCTTCACCTGCGCCGCGTCGGCCGTGCCGTCCAGATGCATCTCGCCCCGCAGGTCCCCGCGCCATCCAGGGTCCGAGCCCACCAGCAGCCGGCTCAGCTGACCCAGTTGCGCATCCCGCCACTCCATGTCCAGGTGCAGCGGCATCCGCCGCAGTTCCGGCGCCCGCCGCAGGCTGGCCTCCAGTTGCACCACGCCCGTGTCGGCCAGGTCCAGGCTCACGTCGGTCCGCGCCGGCTGCCCGCGCAGCCGCACATGCCACTCGCCCGGCTTCGCCTGCCAGAACGACAAATCGGCGTCCACCAGCGAAAACGGCAGCTTCTCCAGCCCATTCTTGATGTTCACCCGCGAGTTGGTCGCCTCCAGGTAAGGCAGCGCCTGCACCTTGCCCTCCTGCCCCCGCTCGGAATGCGCGGCCGCCGTACGGAACAGCGGATCCAGATTCCACCGGCCTTCCCGGGTGCGCACCACATTCAGGCTGGCCTCGTCCACGCTGATGCTGCTGATCGCCAGCCGTCCGCGCCACAGCGACAGCAGCCGGATGTCCGCCGTCACGGTGTTGGCGTGCAGCACCGGCTCGGCCCCGTAGGCCGGGTCCTCCTCCACGGTCAGATCGGTCAGCACAAAGCCCGGCCGCGGCAGCAGCCGCATCTGCACCGACGCGAGCCGCACCGGCCGGCCCAGCGACTCAGAAACCAGCTCCGTGATGCGGCTCTTGTAGCGGCCGATGCTCACCATCGGCGGTACCAGCAGCGCCGCCAGCGCCGCCGCCGCCACCGCCAGGGCGAGCCAAAGCCGCTGTCTCTTTCGCCGCCGGCGTTGCGCGTCTTCCGTCATGGCCTTTTATGGTAATTCGATCTGCGTGATTGGCTCGAGCGCGCCCGGCTCAGCGGATGAGGTGCAGCGTCCGGCTCCAGCGCGTTCCGGTAAAGAAGTGCAGCGCAACGTGCGTCATCCACGCCAGCCTGCTGCCCAGTCCGGTCTGCTCATACTGCTCGTCCGGAGTCCTGAACGACCAGTAATTGAACAGCGGACGGCCCACGATATTCGCCCTGGGCACAAAGCCCCAGTAGCGCGAGTCCAGGCTGTTGTGCCGGTTGTCGCCCATCATGAAGTACCTGCCCGGCGGAACCACCAGGTCGCCGTCCTGAACGTACTCGGGCATGGCCACCGACCAGGCCTCCGTCGCGCCCAGGTCCGGGCTCATCGCAACCGACGGAAAGTCGTCCAGATAAGGCCGGTAGTTGTCCGGTGTCGTCGGCTGCGCATGCGGCTGGCTCTGCGCCACCCCGTTGATAATCACAATGCCGTCGCGCAGTTGGAAGTGGTCGCCGGGAACCGCGATCAACCGCTTCACCAGGAACATGTCCGGCTCGCCCGGCTTCAGAAAGACCACCACGTCGCCGCGCCGCGGCTCGCGATAGTGCACCAGCGGCATCCACCTGGCCGGCGGCGCCAACGTCTCCCGGTCCACCACCAGGTGGTCGCCCACCAGCAGCGTCTTCTCCATCGACCCCGACGGAATCACGAAATTCTGCGCCAGAAATGTCAGTATGAAAAGCCCCACCACCAGCACCGAACAGATGCTGGCGGCCGCCTCGAACGGCGTCTCATCCACTTTTTCTGCGGCGGGCGCGGCCTGAGCCTGGGACGGCATCTTGAGGGGCGTATTTTTCTTGGTCATCCTGTCGCTCGTGATCAGTCTTCAGTTCACAGTTCTCAGTTGCCGGGGATGCGGCCAATCGCATTCATCTTTCTCTTCAAATCCGCGAATCCCGATGAAGACCCAATCCGCCTGCACCGCCCGCAAAAAACTGCGAACTGTGAACTGAGAACTGCACCCTGCGAACTGCACTCTCTGAACTCGTTCTACTTCACTACCCTGAAGATGCGCTTCCACCGCGCAACCCCCGCCAGTCGCGCCGGAAGTTCGCCGCCGTGTCCGAGTCTATCATCCGCGGCCTGCTCGGCATCGGTGGTCGAAGGCATCCGCAGAGAGAAGTAGATCACCAGCGGCCGCGCCACAATCGCCCGCCGCGGCACAAAGCCCCAGAAGCGCGAATCCTTGCTGTGGTTGCGATTGTCGCCCAGCACAAAGTACTCCCCGCGCGGAACCTCCAGCTCCCCGTTGCGGGTCAGGCTCTCCATCTGCTTCCACCACACCGGGTCAATGTTCGGGTCGGTGTAGATCCGGGCCGGAAAAACATCGCGGAAGGGAATGGGCGCCGTCAGCTCGAAGGCCGCGTACGGCTCTTTCAACGCTGCGCCGTCCACCGTCACCCGGCCGTCCTCCATGCGCAGCCGGTCGCCCGGAACCCCCACCACGCGCTTGATCAGGTACCGCCGCGGATCCTCCGGCGAGTGAAAGATCACCACGTCCCCGCGCTCCACCTCGCGGTACGGCAGCAGCCGCCGCGCCAGGCTGTCCGCGGCTCCGGCCGGCGCGAAGACCTGCTTGTTCACCAGCAGAAAATCGCCCACCAGCAGGGTATGCTCCATGCTCTCGGAAGGAATGAAGAAGGGTTGAAATAAAAAGGTGAGCGCAAACAGCGCCACCACCACCGTCCTCAGCAGCGAGGCCAGAGCCTCCGGCAAGGTGGGCAGGTGCAGCCATAGCTGTGCCAGCCTCCGCGGGGACGCGCCAGCTGCCGGTGCGGGGGTACTCATGGCGCTTCTTCTTCCTCTTCGCCGCCATCCAAGCAAGCGGCGGAGTTGACCGCGGCGTCCGTCATCCGCGCCAGCGCCCGCCGCGCCGCGTCCTGCTCGGCCAGCTTCTTGGTGCTTCCCATGCCGCGCGCCAGCGCCTTGCCCGGCTCGCCCTCGCCCGGCTTCAGCCGCACTTCCACCAGAAACCGCTTGCGATGGTCGGGGCCGCTCTCGCTCTTCACCTTGTACACCGGCGTCCCCGCGTGGGCCGCCTGCAGATGCTCCTGCAGCGCCGATTTATAGTTGCCCAGCGCGGCTCCCGACAGCAACTCCCTGGCCAGCTGATCCACCGTCTCGCCCATCACGTAGCGGCGGGTAAACGCGCGCACCGGCTCCAGGCCGCCGTCCAGAAACAGCGCCCCCATCACCGCCTCCATGCTGTTTGACAGCACCGTGCTCTTGCGCCGCAGCCCACTGCGATCTTCTCCGCGGCTCAGCCGCAGGTGATTGCCCAGCCCCACCGCCTCGGCCACTTCCGCCATGTGCTGGCGGCTCACCAGCTGCGCACGCACCCGGGTCAGCTCACCTTCGCTCCACTCCGGATGCAGCAGGAACAACGCCTCGCCCACCGCCAGGCCCAGCACCGCGTCGCCCAGAAACTCCAGCCGCTCGTTGTCTCCCCCCGACGACCCCCCGTTGCGGCCGTCTTCCAGAGCCCGCTGGTTGGCCAGCGATCGATGCGTCAGCGCGCACACCAGCAGCTCAGGGCTGGCAAATCCATGCCCGAGTGCGGCTTCCAGTTCCGCCAGAGCAGCTTCCACGTACTCCTCAACCCGTTGGAATCATTCGACAGATTCACCGCGCGCTCCGGCAACGGCACACGCCCGGCTGAAAGGCTGTCGATGTATCTATTAGACGCCAGACAAAGCCCTTGAGGGTTTTTTCCGCGAATTATTGCGGCTTCGGTGTTCCTTGCTGGCCACCTTGTTGGCCACCGGCCGGCGCGGCGGGGCTCGCCGGAGACGCTCCGGGCCCGTCGTCTTCCGCATCGTCGCTGCAGCTGTGCCCGCGCACCGCGTAAGCCGCCTTGACCCCGCGCTCGGCCGCCAGCCGCGTGTCCTGCGCCCCGTCGCGCGCCGCCAGCGCCTCCTTGTACTCCGCCACAGCCGCATCCCGCTTGCAATCCAGGTCCAGCATCCGCCCCAGGTAGATGTGCGACCAGGCCAGCAGGCGCGGCTCCTTGCTGGTCGCCAGCGTCTTCTGGAAGCGGTCGATGGCCTCCTCCGGATGACCGCCGAGAATCGCCGCCCGCGCCAGAATAAAGTTCGCCCGGGCGGTGTCGGCGACCGACTCCAGGGTGTCGGAGTGGACCGTCAGCGCCTGGCGCGCCAGCGCGCTCGCCGTAGCCGCGTCGCCCGCCTCCAGCCGTGCCTCGGCCAGGTCCAGCCCGGTCAGAATCCGCGGTTTGCTGCGCTGCAGCACGTCCCCGTCCGCCTGCTTGTCGAAATCAATATCCCGGGCCCGATGCACCTGCTGGTCCACATCCATCCCGTACACCATCTCCCCGATGGTGTCGCGCAGGCTCGCCGGGTCCTTCTCAAACTGGATCAGTTGCTCATAAAAATACCGGGTCAGCACGAATCCCTGCGTCATGTCATGGCGCACCGCGGCCTCCCGCACCGCGTCCACCTTCTGCTGGTAGGCCTGGCGCTCCCGCTCATAGCGGGGCAGCTCCGACCGCTGCACGCCCGCCGGAATCTTGTACACCGGAATCCCCGTGTCCATCGTCCGCGCCTCGATCGCCTTGATCAGGCACTCCACCGTCAGCGCCACCGAGTCGGAGCGATAGCGGAAATCCAGCGGAGCCTCGCGCACTTCCTTCAGGATCGGCTGCATCCGGTCGATGGCGTTCGACCGCGCGTACAGCAGCGGTTCGATCACGTAGTGCAGGTACGTGTGGCGCACGTCGTTCATGGGAATCTTCCCGTTCACCGGCGAAACCACCACCACGTAATCGGTGCCGTAGATGCGCGCGTTCACCAGGCTCGGCGACAGCAGCGGCTCGATGACCACGATGAACCGTCGTCCGTCGTAAGTCGAGGCCGGCATCTTCAAATAAAGATTCGTGTTCACGATCATCTGCGACAGCGGATCGTGCAGCTTGTCGGTCTCCTCGTCGTAGACGTGATGCACCGTCAGCCAGATGCCGTGCAGATCCACCGCCGCCGCAAAGTCGCGCAGCAGCGGCACCACTTCCACCACCTGCGTCGAGTCGGGCGGCATCTGCGGCAAAGGCACCGTCGTCTCCAGCGCCGGCGGCGGGCTCAGATACAGGGCCAGCGAGATGTATTGCGAGATGTCCTTCACTGAGCCGGTCATGCGGTGCTGGGCAATGAACAGGCAGAGGCTGTCGCGCTTGGCGCGCGCGTCCTCGCTCTTCTCCAGCGCCTGATTCATGTCGTCCCGCACCCGCTGCCGCACCGGCTCGCTCTGGTCCAGGCCCTCGTTGTAGCCGCAGGCGTTCAGCGCCGCCGCCATCATGAAAACCTGCTCCGAGCTGACCAGCGAAATGGTCGGCCCCGCCGGATCGATCAGCGACGGCGCCTGCTCTTGCGGCACCGTCATCGACGACGAGCTCTGCTGCCCCCCGTTCGAGTTGCTGTCCGAGGATTGGGCACGGACCGGCGCCGCCGAAAAAACGGCAAAAAGGCACAAAACCAGCGCTGCGGCACTCGCAGCTGCTGTGCTCGCGATTGATCGGAAGGATAAGAACGGCATTCAGTGAACCCTGCCTGCAAGTCTAGTGAGACGCGCGGGCAGGGTCAAACGGAAGCGACCGGCCGGCAGAACCTACCCCCGCACCGAAACCCCGGAGAACGACAGCACCGCCAGGCCCCGCACCGGCTGCCCGAAGAAGCGCGCCGGCTCAAAGCGGCTCATCACCAGCATGTTCTCCACCTGGTCCTGGGTGGCCGCGTCCGTCGGGCCCGAGATGATGCGATAGTCATAGACCTCGCCCTCGCCGTTGATGTAGGCCTCCACCACCACCGGCCCCGCCAGGTTCTTCATCTCGTCGCTGCTGCCCGAGCCGCTGGAAAGATACAGCAGCCGGGGACCGGTCGCCATGCCCAGCGGCTCGTCTCCCTTGGCCTGCGCCAACTCAGGCTGCGTAAACACCCCCACCAGCACCGTCACCGTGCCCAGCAGCAGCACCGCGCTGGCAAATCCCGCCCCCGCCTGCAGCAGGAACGGCCCCACGGTGTTCTTCCACGCCAGAGCCCAGCCATCGAAGAAGCCCTTGCGCTGCCGCGCTCGTTCGTGGCTCACCGCCACCCGGATCCGCAGCAGCAGATCCTCCGGCTCCGCCACCGGCCCCAGCGAGGCCAGCGACGACTGCACCTGTTCAAACGCCTTCCATTCGCCGGCGCACTCCCCACAGCGGTCCAGGTGCGCGGCGATGCGCTGCATCTCCCGTCCCGTCAGCCGCCCGTCAAGGTAGTCGGAAAACTTTGCCTGCATCACACTGCAGCCGTTCATCGCGCCTCCTCTCCCAGGGGCACTTCGAATCCCGAGCGCGCCGGGGAGATTTCAGCCGGCAGCGGAGCCGTCAGCAGCGCCTTCAAACAGGCCCGCCCTCGCACCAGCCGCGACTTCACCGTCCCCAGGTTCACGCCTTGCATCTCGGCAACTTCCTCGTACACAAAACCTTCAATGTCGCGCAAAATCAGCGTGCTGCGAAACGGCTCCGGCACCCGGCTCAGCGCCTCCTCCACCCGCGCCCGGTTCTCCGCATGCACCGCCATGTCAAACGGCGACTCGGCCCGGTCCGCGAGCGTGTCTTTCAACCGCGCCGGAGTCTCGGAGTTCCCATTCGCCATCTCCTGGTCGATGGGAATTTCCTGCTGCTTGTGCCGCATCCACCAGCGCCGCTGGTTCGACGCCTCGCGCAGCGCAATCCGGTAAATCCACGTGCGCAGCGAAGACTCCCCATGGAAACTGCCCACGCCACGGAACACCTTTACAAAAACTTCCTGGGTCAGGTCGGCAGCGTCCGCGCGGTCGTACACGGTGCGCGCAAGCAAGGAGTAGATTGGCTGGTGGTAGCGTGCGATCAGCCACGCAAACGCCTCTTCGGAGCCGGCTCGAAGTTCCGCAATGAGAGCCGCTTCCTCGGTCTGGAGCGTAAGCGCGCTGGCAAGATTGCCCATGGTGAGGTCCGCCTGCAATTGAGTGTCCTCCCACATTACCGCAACATGCGCACACTTGGCATCTGCTTTCCGTGCGCCCGGCAAATTGGCCGGATTTCTGTTGCCGCCACTCACCGGCAGCCTGCTGCCGCCGGAAATTTGCTGCTGCCCTGAGTGCGCGAGAGACGGAGACCCCGGTCCAAAAACACCCGGAGCCCCGCGCGCTCTATTGTCTTAGACACCGCCACCCACCCAAAGTGTTCCCGGTCACGCTCGTGGACGGGCAATTTCCTCCGCAATCCGCCCGCCTGCCCCATGCCGCAAAGCCACCCCCCGCCCCTTCCCCGCGCCCCCCGCCACCGCCCCGCGGCCGAGTTTGACGAATCATGGCCCAGCAGAGACAATAGAGGAGTTGCATCCCTCCGTATGTGGGCCTGTGGCGCAGCTGGGAGCGCGCTTCCATGGCATGGAAGAGGTCATCGGTTCGATCCCGATCAGGTCCACCAATCATCTCAATAATTTAGGCAGGGCGAACGTTCAAAGGCAGAGCGTTTGTGTCATGGTTTGTGTCATAACCTGTGCCTCGCCAAATTTCCATCCGATGAGATAAGGACATGATTTGTGAACTTGAAGCAGGGTCCACGGCGGGTTCTCAACTCGGACGGCGGAAGCTTGGTGATCTCGAATCGTCAAAAGAACGCTAGCAAGAGGGTCGGAGAAGAATCGGCGGGCGCACCTCTCCCGCAGTTCTTTGGCGACTCCGTTGAGGGATCGTCGTGGTGGCATCTCAAGCGGCAAGGTCGTAGCGATGATGCAAACCGCCGAGTCTTGGCATCGACACGACCCTGCCTACTCCACCGGGATTCTTTCGCGATGTCCGGCCGGCAGGTGTTCCCTTGGCCAGCGCAAGATGCGTTCGATCCTCGTGGTAGTAACGGACGTACTCGCTCATCAGGCGTTTCAAAAGCCGCTCATTCACGACGATGACATGGTTGAGCAGATCCCGGCGGCAGTTTCCCACCCAGCGCTCGGCAAGGCCGTTCTGCCACGGGCTTCGTAAACTGGTCCGTTTGGGCTGAATGCCGAAGATCTTCACCCTGCTGACGACTTCCTCATTGAAGTGTGCGCCGCGATCCAAAATCAAGTATTTGGGAGCGGAGTCAAAAGGAAATGCCTCGCGCAGCTGCTGTATAACCCAGGCACTGCCCGGATGCCTGGTCACACTGCAGTGAACGATGCACCGCCGGTCATGCGCGATGACGAAGAAGCAGCAGAGAACGCCGAAAGTGAGTGTCGGCACGGTGAAGAAATCCATTGCGGCAATCGCTTCGCGGTGATTCTTCAGAAATGCCGCCCATCGCTTTGCCGGCTCGGGATTTCTGGGCGCTTTCCGCATCCAGCGCAGTACCGTTCGTTCAGAGATTTCGAGTCCCAGCATTTTGAGTTCCCCATGAATACGCGGCGCGCCCCATGTCGGGTTCTCAGCGACCATGCGGAGGATGAGTTCGCGCAATTCCCTGCTCACGCATTTTCTTCCCGCACCAGTTCTATGCCGCGAGAGCCAAGTCCAATACACCTTGAACCCGGCTCGGTGCCATCGCACCACGGTCTCCGGCTGGACCAGAATCAAGGCCCTCTTCCACCCACACCAGAGCCGCCGCAACATCACCCAGAACAATCGGTCAGAAGCTCCAAATCTCGGCTGCGGACGCCCTTGCCTCAGAACTGCAAGCTGTTGCCGAAGCGCCAAGTTTTCCATGAGCAACTCGCGGCGAGAGCAGAAGGATCGGACAACCAGAACGAAAAGAAGCCTCACCAGGCGCACCATCAGACAATTTTCGCACGGGGCGACGGCAATTCATCTGTCTGATTGGACGGCAGATCGGTATTTTGGCGAGGCACACCCACGAACGCAAATCATTGCTGCAAAGCGAGTTGCCGGCGAAACACACCGTAACAATACTGTGTGTTACTTGCGAACTCCGTGATCAGGAATCAGACTTCCGACCGATCCGGTAATCCATCTTTCGATGGAGGTGGAAAGGAGGTTCTTACCTCCGATTTTTGGCCTTCAGAGGAGGTTGGTAACCGGAAAAGAGGAGTTCCAGGTAAGGAGAAGCGAATACTTCCATTGCGAAAAAGAGGGTGACCAACGGTTGGCGCGAGGCGGGTTCGTGACCGCACTGCGCTCGGAAAGGCTCGATGTGCCGTCGCCCTGTAGGGAATCACGGTCCATGGGTGCCGGCTCTGCCAGACCGGCTCCATCCGTGTGGGTTCCGTTTGTTTCGGTTCTTCAAGTGGCAATCGGGGTTCCACGAAGAGGAACAAGGAGTTAAGGAGAAAGCTGGGTGTTAAAAGTTATCGTTCGTAGAGGCGTCGTTGTCGTCATATTGGCGACCATCTTGTTCGAGTGCCGGGCTGCTTGGTGCGCGGATGCGCAGATCGTGTTGTCGCACCAAGGCAGGTCTGTTGTGCTGGAGCCCTACGCCCCCAATATCGTTCGAATCACCTTGAGCTCGGAGAAGACCGCAGCCCTCGCGGCCGCCGGGTATGGGTTCGTGGGCACGCCGTCGATAACTGGCTGGGCCCACGAGCAGGATTCTGGCGGATACGACGTCATTCGCTCGGGGCGAATGGTCATCCGTGTTGCCCCACAGAACCTGCCGCCACCTCACGCCATGCCGCTCGACGCGCTGAATGAGTCGCTGAGAGAACACTATTTCGGCGGCGGTCCTCGTAGGAATGGACCGCACGATGACACGATCTCCATAACCACGGCGTCCGGCAAACCGCTTCTGACGATGCGGAACTGGTCCATGATGCCCAACCGGTCGGCAGCGTCCTCCGGGAGCACAGAAAGCGGGCAAAAGGCCGATCCTGGCTACCGCGTTTCTGCGGTCTTCGACTCGCCGGCCGATGAGCACTACTACGGGCTGGGCCAACACCAACAGGGTTTTCTCGACCTCCGTGATCATCGTATTGAGTGCTGGCATGAATACAACGCGATCGGTGGAGAGACTGTCTGCGTTCCTTTTATTGTGTCGAGCCGCAACTACGGCCTGATTTGGGACAACCCGTCGAAAACCACCATCGAACTAGGTTTCAACCTGCAGAACGTGTGGTCATCCGAGGTGGGAGACCGTGTTTCCTTCTTTGTGATCGCGGGCGATAACAGCGACGAGATCTACGAGGGCTATCGCCAGCTCACCGGCGTCACGCACATGTTGCCGAAGGCCGCATACGGCTACATCCAGAGCAAGGCAATCTATCCCACGCAGGACCAGCTCATGGATGTTGCGAAGGGCTATCGCGACCGCAATCTGCCGCTCGATGTGCTTGTGGTGGACTTCCTGAATATGACGAAGCAAGGCGAGTTGGATCTCGACCCGGCTCGCTGGCCCGATCCGGCAGCAATGAACAAGCAGCTTCATTCGATGGGTATCACGACCCTGCTGAGCGTGTGGCCGCACTTCGCTCCCGGCACGCGGTATTATGACATGCTGCTGCAAAAAGGGTTGGCTTATTCACACCGCGGACGGCACTCCGGACTTCGGTTATTTCACCAACGCAATCGGACCTAACATCGACACAACCAACCCTGCCGCCGCCAAATGGTGGTGGGAGGCGATCAGGGATCGGTATGTGAAGCCGGATGGTTTCGATTACATCTGGCTCGACGAAACGGAGCCGGACATCGATCCAGCCAAAGACTTTTTCTATGTCGGCTCAGGGAGCCGATATTACAACGTTTATCCCTTGTTCCATACCGCCTCGGTTTACGAGGGTTTTCGGCGCGACTTCGGAGACAGCCGGCGGGTCATGATCCTCGCCCGTGCGGCGTATCTTGGAGCGCAACGAAACGGAACAGTCTTTTGGTCGAGCGATATCGGGGCCACCTGGGATATGTTGAAGCGTTCAATCCCTGCGGGATTGAACTTCACCGCCTCCGGCATGCCCTATTGGGACACGGATATTGCGGGTTTCTTCTCACCGTTGATTCCCTCCACGTACCACACGGCACATACGCCATTGGTCGACCCTTCCGATGCACGAGGGAACGTGGACAATTACGAAGACTATCCTGAGCTGTTTGTGCGTTGGTTCGAGTGGGGAGTTTTCCAGCCTGTAATGCGAGCCCACGGAGAGCGAGAACACAATGAGGTTTGGGCGTATGGCAAACAGGCCGAGCCCATCCTCGAGAAGTATCTGCGTCTGCGCTATCAGCTCATGCCGTACATCTACTCCCTCGGGTTCCACACCTACCAGACAGGCGCGCCGTACATGCGTGCGCTCTTCATGGATTTCCCCAATGACCCCAGGGTCACAGATATTCGCGACGAGTACATGTTCGGCCCCGCATTCCTGGTTGCACCGGTGACGGAACAAGGAGCGACGAGCCGCAAGGTCTATCTGCCAGCCGGGAGCGACTGGTACAACTACTGGACAAACGAGCGGTTGAAAGGTGGCCAGACAGTTGAAGTGGCGGCGGCGATCGATACCATTCCGCTCTTTGTTCGTGCGGGATCCATCATTCCGGTTGGAAGCGAGATCCTTAGCACCGGGGAGCCGCAGACGATTGCTCACGTGTTCGTCTATCCAGGCGCCGATGGTGACTTCACCGTCTACAACGACGACGGACAGACCTATGCATACGAGAAGGGAAACTCTCAAATCACACACTTGCACTGGAACGATACGGCCGGCCAGCTGACGCACAATGGGCCCGAAGCGTGGACCGGATCCGACGCGAGCATCGTCAGAATCGTTGGACGTTAAGCGATCCCCGCCGCTGAACGCCCTGCTGTTTAACTCTGTTACGCGGGAACAAACCGAACGTTCGAAATGGGGACCAGTATGAAACGTTGGACACGCACCATGATCTTCCTCATGCTTCTAATCGGCTTGGGAAGAGCATCAGTTTTCGCTCAGTTCTCAAGCGGAATTGAAGGCATCGTACACGATACGACCGGGGCAGTCATTGCGGGAGCAAAGATAACAATCACCGATACCCGTCTAGGTGTTTCGAGGACTGCCCTCTCCGGTCAAAACGGTTACTTCCGCGTCGACAGCCTTGCCGCGTCCACTTACGCCGTCGAGGTTCAAATGGCCGGTTTCCAAACCTGGAAACAAGCTGGGCTGACGCTGCAGATTGCTGAAATTCGCACTCTCTCACCCGAGTTGAAGGTAGGTGAGGTTTCCACCAGTATTGAGGTTTCCGCAACGGCGGCCTCGATTAATCTTGTCACGCCCACTACGGGGTCGATTATCGACAACGTGACTCTGGCGGCAACGCCGCTGCCGGGGCAGAACATCTACGGCCTTGCGTCGCTGACGCCCGGCATGACCGGCGGCGGCGTGACTACGGCCGGCAACGACAACTACACCAACGAATACGCGATCAATATCAACGCTGCGGGTCTGCGCCAGGAGGAGAACGGGTATCAGATCGACGACGGCTACACCAACACGCCCTCCCGCGGCGGCGGCACATCGATCTCTCCCAATCCCGAGATTGTTCAGTCGATGGATGTCCGCACCAACGACTTCGACGCCCAGAAGGGAAGGAACGGCGGCAGCACGGTCGACGTCTACACCAAATCCGGTTCCAACAAGTTCCACGGCACCATCGACTGGGACTTCACCAACAATGCTCTCTCCGCGACTACTCACTTTCAGAGTTCGGTCCCGGCTTTCAGGCGCAACGAGATGGGCGCAACCATGGGCGGGCCGATTTTCAGGAACAAGCTCTTCTGGTTCGGCGCCATCGATGTACTGCGTTCAAGCATCCCCAACAGCTACACGGCAACGGTAGAAACGCAGGACTTCTTCAATTGGGCCAAAACCAACGAACCCAATTCGGTAGGCTTACAGTACCTCACAATGGCGCCCCCGGCGTCCTATCCCACCACGGGCCTGGTAACGGTGGCCAACTACGAGCTACCCTCGGACCAGGGGGGTACGCCCGGTTACTTCGCGCCTCCGGCGGGTATCCCTGCCACGCTGAATATCATCGGCACCATCCCCGTGAGCTACAGCGCAGCCAAAAACGGGTACCAGTGGAGCTTCCGCGTAGACGACTATCTCGGCAAAAGCGACCGGATCTATGTGGATGCAATCCGCACCTATTACTCAGGCCCAGGAGGTGGAACCCGCCCGGCGAGCACTCAGGGCAACGCCAATAGCTCCGATTTCATCAACATCAACTGGACCCACACCTTCAATTCCCATCTTCTCAATCAAACCGGGGCGAATCTCATCCGGCCGTACGGAGCGAACCTGACACAAGCGGCAACGGAAGGGATTCCATACATCAGCGTCAACAACCTGGCGGGATTCGGGTCATGGGCGCCGGGTAACTTCTCGCAGAGCACCTACAGCTGGCGTGATGTGATGACGGCAAGCATCAAGACGCACACCTTGAAGTTCGGAGCCGACCTGTTCAATACTCGCGAGGTGGACCACCAGCAAGGCGCCTTCACCCGTCCATCGTTCAACTACCGCAACCTCCTCGATTTCATACAGGATGAGCCGGTCTATCAATCAGGTCCGAACGTGAACCTGCGAAACCACCAGCAGGCACCTTACGACCGCATCTATCGTGACCTCATCGAGGGATATTATCTACAGGATGATTGGAAGCTGGCGCCGCGGTTCACCCTGAACCTTGGCGTCCGCTACGACATGATGGTCAACTTCTTCGCCATCTTCAGTCCCACGTTGTCCAGATTCAACCTGGGCACCGGTTCCACCTGGAACGCTCAAGTTGCCTCCGGCACGGCCACCCTGGCAAACACCAGCAAGGTCCTCAACCACAATATCGGGGAATTCACACCGCGCGTCGGCTTCTCCTGGGATGTCTTTGGCAAGGGCAAGACGGCTTTGCGCGGCGGCTTTGGCATGTTCGAGGACCAGCCACCGTATCTGCACATCACGGACTCGACCGCTGGAAACCTGCCCAACTACTTCAATCCGGTCGATGACGTCACCGCGGGCGGACCTATTCCAAAGCCTTTCCTCTGCACTCCTTCCGGGGCCTGGAATATGAGCTGCCCGGTTTTGAACACCAGCAACGCCACGCTCAACTCCAGCGGCGGCCTCCTGATCAATGGAGTCATTTCGCCGGCGGGCATGGGCGGTTACGATCCCGACTTCAAGATGCAGCAAGTTGAGGCGTGGTCGCTGAGCGTGCAGCAACAACTTCGGGACAACCTGATTGTGGAGTTGAACTACTCAGGCACCGAAGCGCACCACCTGATGGTCTTCCAAAACGACGCCAACCGCTTTGCCGGCGACCTGATCCAAAACAACAACCAGCTGAAGCGGCTCAACCCCAACTTCGCCAGAACTTCGTGGGCCAGCTCCGACGGCAACTCCTTCGGAAACTATGGTTCCGCGGAGGTTATACGGCCGTTTACCCACGGCCTGGCCTTGCGGGGCATCTATACCTACGGAAAGGCGCTTGACGAGTTGAGCCAAGCCCAATCACTCGACAGCGGCTCCATTACTTCCGGATCCGACTTCTATGTGAACAACGCTCTCCATGCACAGCGCGGACGCGCCGACTTCGACATCCGACAGCAATTTACGGCCGACGGTACCTGGGATGTTCCAAATAATTATTCCAGCGCCTTGGTCAAAAACATTCTCGGCGGATGGCAATTCGGCGGCAAGTGGATCGGGGAGACCGGATTGCCCTTCACCGTCACCAACGGCGCGGGCTTCGCGCCGATCTGCAGCGGCGGTGCGGCTCTCGTGAACAACCAATGCCCAGCGGGCACCACGATCATCGGCAATAGCGGCGGCGACTACAACGCCGACGGTTATGACACCAAGCTACCCAACGTGCCTTCCTTCGGCGCGCACTTGAGCGGCCAATCCAAGAGCAAATTCCTCAACGGAATCTTCACGGCCTCGCAATTCCCGGCGCCGGCTCTGGGTCAGGAAGGTAACCTTGGCCGCAACACCTACGACAGACCAGGATACAAAGACCTCGACCTAACCTTCGAGAAATACTTCAACGTCCCGTGGTTCTTTGCGGAAAAGATGAAGATCGAGGCCAAGGGCGAAGTCTTCAATCTGTTTAACCGCACCAACCTCAACGGCGTCGACTCGGGCATGACCGACAGTTCGTTCGGCAAGTCCACCAGCCAGTTGCCGCCGCGCAGCTTGTGGCTCCATTTGCGCGCCAGCTTCTAACTATGCCGCGGGAGGGCCGGCGGGCAGTCCGCCGGCCTTTCCGGCGCAACGAGTTCTAACAGCCATTGGCCACTCCATCGAAGCAGTCTTGTGCAGGGGGCGTATGGCGAAAGTGGAAGCCACTCAATCCTCCTATCTGCCAGTTGTGCGAACAAACCACGCGCACAGCTGGCCCCTCTTTGTTTGGTGAGCGGTGGCCCATTGGTCGCCTGGGTAGTTGGCCCCTCGATGCTTGTCAGAACCTAGACGAGATTGAAAGGCAAGCCGCGAGTGGCGCAGAGAATCGCTGGTAAGCGCCTTGTTACCGTCGGTACGGCGGAAAAGCTGCTGGAAGAACAGCGGCATTCCGATGAAGACTCGTGCATTGGAGAGTTCGAGCCTCTGGCGGGAGGCCATGGTGGGTCAAGCATGAAGGATACTGAAGTGACGAAGTTCTCGCGGCGGACGTTCTTCGCGCTCGGTCTAGCGGCTCTGGCTGCTCGGTCCTCGGCGGGCTCCCAGACTGCGGCCGCCCAGCCACACCCCTACCCGGGCGAGTGGAAGTCACGCGTCCCAGCGCAGTGTCCGATTCCTGTGTCACGGGAGTTCCGGGGACTCTATTTCACCGGCCGCCATCAGCAGTACGCCAACGCCGACACATGGTATCCCTCTTGGGCGAGTGACGGCGTACAGTATTCCTCATTCGCCGACGGCTACGTTCTAGATGCCGCCGGGAATAGGGTTGCGGCCGCCTGCGATCAGGGATTTGACGCCACGACTGGATTCGCTAAGATCGACGGCGACGATCCGTTGCAGCTCGAAGTGACAGCGCTGGGGAACTGGAAATCCTCAGGAATGCCTTATGGGGGCCGCTACCCGTGCGCGAACATCGTGGTTAACGGGGTGTGGTACTACGGCACCTACTGCTGCGACATCAACTATCGCAAGACCAAGGGTGTCGTATACAACTGGGCATGGCTTGGTCCGTATCTCGGCTGCCGCTATTCCCGCGATTTTGGCAGGACTTGGGTTGAAAGCCCTTGCACGGCTTGGGCGCCGCTGTTTTCGCAGGATATCCACGGCGCAGCGGAGAAACTCCACGCTCTCGAGCACACGAAGAAGGTGTTCAACGGCGATGATCCGGGCAGCGACATTGGCGCGCTGATTCCAACAGTCGGCCTGCCTCAACTCGGAGTCATGCACTTCGTGGATTTCGGCAAGAACATGCAGCATTCGCCTGACGGCAAAGCGTATCTTGTCGGGCATGGTGCCGCGCCTGATGCGCCGCACCCGCGTTTGGGAGCAGTAAGCTGGCTTTCGGGAGACGCGATCTACCTGACCAGAGTGGCATTAAGCCCCGAGACCGTCAATGACTCCAGCCATTATGAGTTCTTCGCCGGCTACGATCCGCTCGGTAACGCGCGGTGGTCGCGCCGTTTTGAAGACCTGAGGCCCGTGCTGGAATGGAAAAACCATCTTGGCAGCGTCACCATCACCTATAATCCGGCTCTGGATCGGTTTCTGATGTGTGTCGCCGATGGATGGCCGAGCACGCAAACCATCAGCACGCTGATTCTGGAAGCGGACCAAGTGGCCGGCCCATGGCGTATGGTCAGTTATCTCGGGGATTTCGGGGCGCAAGGCTACTTCGTCAATTTTCCGGGCAAGTTCATCCAGCCCGACGGAAAAACGATGTGGCTGTGCTACAGCGCCAACTTTACAAACGATTGGCTGCATACGGATTACCCGATCGATCCGCCCGGCAGTCGCTATGGCATGTGCCTGCAGGAAATCAAGCTGCTTTCTTGACTTCCCTCGGGAAAACGGGATTCAAAGAGGTTCAACATGGAAATCGGGCTCTCTCGCCGCAAGTTCATCGCCGCCGCGGCGGCGTCCTGCGTCACTCCGGCTTTCGCTCACGCAAGTCCGAAACAGGGAAACATGCTTTCGCTTTTGGCCGCCGGGCCAGACACCACCGCCACATCAGGTACGACATGGCAAACCGCCGGCATCGCCGACTTCTCGCGATCGCCCTTCGCCAAACTGAAGCCCGTGCCCGTTAGGGCGGTGACGATTCAGGATGGGTTCTGGTCCAGGCGCCGCAAGACCAATGTGACCGCAAGTATCCCGACCATGCACAACCAGTTGGTCGCACACGGCCGCATGGATAACTTCCTGCGTCTTACCGGCAGGTCCTCCGCGCCGCAACAGGGTCCGGTCTACTCTGATTCCGATATCTACAAGTGGCTGGAAGCTGCCGCATTCGTGCTTCAGTCCGGCGACCGGGCTGAACTGAAGGCGACCGCCGACGCGATGATCCACGATGTGGTCGCTACGCAGGAACCAGGCGGCTATCTGAATACCTACTACGTGGAAGATAGAAAACCGCTGCGAATGTTGTATCCAACGCAAACCACCGGCCACGAGCTCTATAACATCGGCCATCTCTTGCAGGGAGCGATTGCCTATTATCGCGCCACCGGAGACCGGACTCTCCTCGATGCTGGCATCCGCTTCGTCGACGATTTCCTGATTCCCAACTATGGGCCGGGCGCGAACCAGAAGGGAATCGTCGCCGGCCATCCGGAAATCGAGATGGCCCTCATCGAGCTGTATCGCACCACCGGAAAGCATCAGTACGTTGACTTGGCTGGCTATATTCTGCACGGAGATGAGCGGATCCCGCTCCGGCCGAACCAGATCACCTACATGTTCTGCGGAATTCCATTCATCTCGCGGACCAGGCTTGAGGGGCACGCCGTTCGAGCCATGTACGCCTGCTGCGGCGCGACGGACTACTACCTTGAAACCGGGGATCCTGCCTACTGGAAGACACTGAACAGGCTTTGGGACGACCTGACTTCGCATCAGCTTTACGTCACCGGTGGCGTCGGCGCCCGGCAGGAAGGTGAAGCGTTCGGTGATCCATACGAATTGCCGAATGCGCGCGCCTATGGCGAGAGTTGCGCAGCAATCGGCAACATGATGTGGAACTGGCGTATGCTCGCAGCTTCAGGCGAAACGAAGTTCGCAGACGTGATGGAGCGCGCTCTCTACAACGGCATCAACTCCGGAATGTCACTTGACGGAACAACTTACTGTTATCGCAACCCGTTGGCATTCGATCCATCCGGTGACTCCCGATACGTGGAGGATCCGGAGGGCAAGATTCGCAACCCCTGGTATGACACCACTTGCTGCCCGCCCAATTTGGAGCGGACCTTCGCCGAGCTGCCGGGCTATTTCTACTCGACCGCCGCTGACGGCGTCTATGTGCACCTCTACGATAATTCCCGAATGTCATGGCGATTGGAAGACGGAACCGGATTGCGCATGGAGCAGAAGACGAATTATCCATGGGATGGCGAAGTGCATATCTCCGTCTCTCCTGAGGAGGCGCGCGATTTTACGGTCTATGTTCGGATTCCGGGCTGGTCGTCAAAGAACTCGGTGACGGTAAACGGAACGCCGCTTTCAGGAATCGAGCCAGGCAAGTATCTCGCCATCCACCGGCGCTGGTCGCCCGGTGACTCCATCAACCTTCACTTCGATATGGCTGTGCAACTGCTCAAAGCAAATCCGGCAGTCGCTGAAGATCGTGGTCGCGTCGCATTTCAGCGCGGGCCGATTGTCTTCTGCATGGAAATGCTGGATCAACCTGACGCGGTGCAGCAGAGCGGATTCAGTAATTGTGTCGCAGAGGTTGCCGCCAGCTCCGAGAGCCGCTTTGTTCCGGATCTTCTCGACGGAGTGATGGTGCTTGAACATTCCGGGACCGTTGCGCGCTCTTCTGCGGGGACTTCGCTCTATTTCACCGCAGGCGAAAGCCGCCCGCAGGAAGAGACTCGCACAACGCTCAAACTGATTCCTTACTATGCATGGGCGAACCGTTCGCGTTCGGCAATGCAGGTCTGGATTCCGTACACCCGCATTTAGCACCGCGACTCGTAACAAACTCGATCTATGTGAGTAGTGGCTCATCTGTACGCGCCGGAGCAAATGTATGGTCCGCCGCTCTTTTGCAAGCGAAAAGTGAAGTTGGCAAGTTGGTCCGCGCAAATGTATTCGGCCTTTGTTGGAGAACTGCGCTCTCCGGGCCACGATGGGATGCGCTGCGCTCTGTTCCTATCTAAATAGCCAGTCTCAGTAGACCGTTTTGCTCCACAGGTTTCCAGAGCGCCGGAATTGACCGTTGTGCCATCGCACTGTTCGCCAGCAGACCTGGCAGGTTTGAATCGTTCAGATCAATCGACAGTAGGAGCCACTGATCTGTAGACGATGTGGGTTACAGATGCGGCTGGCGGGATGAAACTGGACCCAGCCGGTGAAGCGGAAGCGAGCTCTGCTGGAGAGCAACTCGCTAAGGAATAACCGGTTGCGACTCATCGAGCCGATGAGAAGCGGGGGCGGACCACGCAGGCCGCCGACTACATGGTGCTGCTGCCTTGCCCGCCCGCAGCCACGCAGCACTCAGATGCGGAGGCGGCGCTATGAATAACCAGCCGGCCATGCCCACTCCGGATACCCCGCAGTTGTAGCTGGAGCATCACCTGAAGGCACTGCGGTTGCCAACTATGTTGCGGGAGTACGACAAAGTGGCGCGGCAGTGCGCGGCTACCAGACATAGGAGGCAATCACCTGCGGTGGTCCGGCGACTGAATCCATGATTGTGGTCTTCAGAACTACCTCCATGTTCTTCTCTTGCCAATCGGCAGAGACCGTCCGCAAACCCCGTTCGAGAAAATCGGGATTGGAGATGAATTCTCCTGCGGCTTGCGTCCCGCTTCCATGTATGCCCGCAGCTATGATGGTAAACTGACCGGTCTTTGAGTCGAGCAGCCGTGCGACGATTGCGTAGTCCTCTCCAGCCCGCTCTGATTCCCTTAGGTTGGCGGGCCAAACCCTTCCCTTCGAAGTCTGCTCGCGGACCATGTATTGGCCCTTGTCCTCGACAAATGAGAAATGGAGGCCGGGCATGATTTGCGTGGTCCATTTGTTGTTGAAAGCGCCCATAAGCACCGACGGGGAGTTGCTCAGGTCCTCAAAGGAGTAGTTCGCGCCAACCCTCACCTGGCTTGGCTTTCCAATCTGTCCGAGCAGAGATGAGACAAGAACAGCAGCATAGACGTCGCCAACGGCCACGCCATAGTCCGGGTAAGGGACCATTTCGCTCCACGGAATTTTCTCGTTGGCGTCAAGAGGAAGCACCTGATTGGAGCGCTCAACCTCGGTCCGGAACGAACCAGGATGCGTTTCTGCGTAACGCTGGTAAAGATCGAATGCGGGCCGATAGACCACGGGCTTTGCGAGGCAAATCAGAACTGGCTGCGGAGTCGCAAACACCGGGGCCCAGAATCTTTGCAGTGCGGTAGGCGATCTCTGACTGACGCGGGAATGGTTGTAGAGGAGGCCAGCTCCCAGCACCAGGACGAGGGATACTGCAACCATGATCGCTGGAAAGGGGCGGATTCGAAAATGACGCGGCTGAGCCGGCATGGGTTGGTGCTCTTCCGGGATAGACTCCGAGTCATCCGAAGTCCAATGGATAATCGGAGAGTAAGAGCCAGGGTGAAGTTCGATGCGAACGGCGGATTGGGAAGGGAGCGATTGATAGTACTGCTCCAATCGCCGCCGCACTTCGCCAGCCTGGACGCGAACGACGGGATCTTCGCCTGTCGCGTAGCCTGGGGGCCTCCGAAAAACCTCAGTCCCAATCGTTCGTTCCTTCAACTGTTCGACGTGGCCTTCTAATTTGTGGCGAACAACACATTCAAGAAACTGCCGGCTTCGCCCGGCATTCTTGAAGAATCTGCTTGCCACAATTCGATCGAGCTCTTCGAGCACAAGACCTGCCTGCTCTGGCCCAACGGGAGCGGGCTGGGAAGGTTTCTCAAGTTCGCTCGGATGCTCGAATGTGGAGGCCATAGGTGTTTATTCCGTTTCAAAAAGGCACCTCGGAGTCAGTCCCAGTGGCCGATCCGCCTTCGGTAAACGGTTTCTCTCGGGCCGTTCCGCTCCCTATTTGAAGGAGTCTAATGATTCTCTGGGAATCGACTGCGAATTCGCCGACCGAAAAAGTGAGGGTCAGCAGTCTGTGGAACGTTTCACTGGAACCCGTCTGGGCGTCTACCAGAGTAGATACGCAGTTTACTGCTCGTGTCAAGGTCCAGCCCCCGTCTATACAGCGGATCTGTGATTAAGAGGTGCAATGGAGCCGAGTAATGAACGAACCGATCTTGGCGGCACACAAGAGTTCTTGTATGGCTTTAGCAGAAACGCCAATGCACAAAGTCCAACTGATGGAACGGGATTCGGGCCTTGCAACGCGATTTGTTGCGAGAAAATACTCTACGGCTGTGCTTGTGGCTCGGTCTTTCCGGCCGCGCCGCGTTGCGCGCAGGGTTTTCCGCCACATAGCTCGCCAGTCATGCCCATGCCTTCGGTGATTGTGTAAATGCGATCGACGGCGGGAAGCTTGATTGTCTCTTTAGCGCCCGAGGGCCAGTGAATTTCCGCCGTTCCGGCATCCGTGGCGCTGCCCAGCCCGAAGTGGACGCGCAGATCATTCGAAGACAGATAGCTGCCGCCGCTAAGAACGTCGCCGCGTTGGCGCATCCCGTCCGCATTCAGATACACGGTCGCTCCGACCGCATCGCGGGGGCTTTTTGGCCCACCAATAAGCTTCAGCTCCACCCAGTGATTGTGATCGGCGTTCACGTTGCGGAGCAGCACCGGAACACCATCCATACTGTTAATGACTACGTCGATCTTGCCGTCGTTGAAGATGTCGCCGAAAGCCGCTCCGCGCCCTACCGTCACCACCGCGAGCCCGGTTCCCTCCACGGCAGGAACCAATTCAAACTTGCCGTCCTTCAAATTGTGATAGAGCAGCGTGCGCTGGGCATAGCTTTGTCCCCACTCGGGGTGCTGGTCCACTTGGGGATAGACATGGCCGTTGACAACGAGCAGATCCTTCCACCCGTCGTTGTCGTAATCCAGAAATCCGTCAGCGAAGCTGACAAACGGAATGGATGACATGGCAATCCCGGCTTCGTAGCTGGCGCCGGTGAAGAATCCGGTTCCGTCATTCTGGAACAGAACGTTATAGTCGTCGGAAAAGTCAGTATTGACGATCGAAAGATGTCCATTGTTCTCGTAATCGCCGGCGGCGATGCCCATGTTGGCGATTTCCCGGCCGTCTTTATTCAGGGCGTATCCGCTGATGTAGCTGTCGTCCTCGAACTTGCCATTTCCTTTATTGATATAGAGGTAGTTCGGCGTCGAGTCATTGGCCACCAGCAGATCCGGCTTGCCGTCGTTGTTAACGTCAGCAAACAATACGCCGAGCCCATAGTAGCCGCTGGGATCGTCGACGCCCAGTTGTTTGCTCACATCGGTAAAGGTCCCGTCGCCGTTGTTGTGAAAGAGATGATCATGCTCGCCCTGCAGGCCGCGCGGACCACACATCACCTCGACGCCACGATATTGACAGAGCCCGTAACCAATTGCCTTTGACCGGGAGATCGGCGGGTTGGCGAGATCAATCTGAGCGTACCCGTCGACGAACAGGTCCAGGTGTCCGTCACCATCGTAGTCACCGAAGGTTGCACCTGTGGACCAAGCGCCGATCGTTACACCGGCTTTCTCACCCACGTCGGTGAAGGTTCCGTCGTGGTTGTTGTGATACAGCCGGTTCTTACCGTAGTTGGTCACGTAGAGGTCTGGCCAGCCATCGTTGTCGTAATCCCCCACAGCGCAGCCGTATCCCCACCGGTCGTTGGCTACTCCTGCCTTCTCCGTAACGTCCGTGAAGGTTCCGTCGTGATTGTTATGAAACAGGGCCGCATGCGGAGGTGTCGCTTTGCCAGCCAAAGCGTCGTAGGTCGAGCCGTTGACCAGGTAGATATCGAGCCAGCCGTCGTTGTCGTAGTCGAGCAAACACACTCCCGGCCCCTTGGCCTCGAGAATGAGAAGCTTTTCCGGCGTGCCCGCAGTGTGATGCCAAGTCGTAAGCCCAGCGGCTTTGGCAACATCCTGAAAGATGATCGGGCCGGTTTTGACGAAGCCTCCCGCAGTGATGGGGCGATGCTGGCTGTCAAATTGGGCCTTCTGAGGCCCGGCGTTTGCCATTCCCCCGCCCAAGGATTGCTGCATTGCGCCTTGCTGGCTAGATGCGCGGGTGTTTTCCGCGTTTTGCGCACCTTGGGCGCACATGGTCGCGCTTGTCACCAGAGCGAGCAACCAGGCGGCGACGCCTAGCGCAGCCGCAATACGACGCTGGCCGCAAGCAGCGATTACTCTATGTAACGCGCGCAACGGATGTAGCTCAATCAGCAAAGGATTCACTGCTGATTTCCCCTCTCGCGGTAGTCGCACCCGGAGTCTGCTCATGGCGCAGAGCTGCATCGCCGCGATGCACCGCGTACATCACCTCGGTTTGCAAGAACGTTGGAGGGGCACTCAAAGCCGGGAATTGGAGTGGTGCGAACCGTGGCCACACATCTGCTCGCCGGATCGGTTGCTCTGGATCTTGTTGCACCGAAGAACTTCGCATATAGGGACTCAGTGCCCCCCATCAGGTTGTGCAGTTGGCGATCCTTCCTCGACGAGCCGGTAGCGCTTGCGATCGGTCTCATGCTGCAAAGATTCCTTGTGCATCTCAGCAAGGCGCTTGACCAAAGGCTGCAGCTCATCGGCGCTACGGCCGGTGTGACGCATTGAGATGACAAGGTGATACATTGCAGCTTCATTGGAGGGGTCGTATTGCAGGGCAATCTTGCATTCTTTGATAGCCTGCTGGTACTCATTGAGACTCATATACATGCTTGCCAACTGATTGTGCCCCTCGACAAGATCAGGCTTGGTCTTCGCAGCAGCCAACGCGTCCTGCATTGCCTCATTGAATTCGGGGCTTCGGGGCTCGGGTGCCTTGGTCATAATCAGCTGGGCCAACAGAAGGCGGAAAAGTGGATTGTTGGGGTGAGCCTTCAATTGCTCGCGCACCCGTGCGAAAGCCTTTTCCGGGTCGTTTCTCTCAAGGATCGTGAGGTCGCCGGCATAAGCGCCAATGCTTTGTGTAGTTTCGAGTCGTTCCGCCATTTTGAAGTCGGCTTCCGCTTCATCAAACTCTCCGAGCTGCTCAAATAGCACGCCGCGCGAGAGATAGAGGGATGAATTATCGGAGCAGCGTTTGAGCCCGGCGTTGAGCATATCGATTCCCACCTGGAAGGAATCGTGTGTCATGCAAAGGACCGCAAACAGGACGTAATTTGAGGGATCGGTGGGATTGAGGATAATGGCTTGACGCTGCAGCGCGACAGCCTTAGGCGTGTTGCCGGTCGCCTCATACGCCTGTGACGCCAGGCTGAGGATGTCGGGGTCGGTCTGATCAGGAGTCAATAGCGGCTCAAGAACCTTTACGGCCTCCTCGTTGTTGTGCGAGGCAACAAGAACGACGGCAAGATCGTAGCTGGGATATGCGCTCCCCGGAAGAAGCGGGATGAGTTGGCGGAAGACGGGAATCGCATCGGCGGTCCGGTCCAGCTTGAACAGGCAATAGCCGTAAGCTTCAAGCGATGAGGGATGGCTCGCGATTGCCTCCTTGCTCAGGGTGAATTGCGACACCGCGGCGCGGCAGTCGCCGACGCGTTCTTCGAGCGTGCCGAGCATCTCGCGTCCGGTTACGTCGCCGGGATCGGCCTTTAGCATCCTCTCCAACAGCGGAATCGCGCGTCTATCCCCGGTCTTGTAAAGGATTTGAACTTCGCCCTTGAGAGCGGGGGCGTAATTGGGTGAAATGCGAATCGCATGGTCGAATGCAGCTTGGGCCTCACTGTCGTTTCCCTGTAATCCAAGGCAAATCCCCTCGAGCGTCCAGAGCTTGTAGTCGCTTGGACTTCCGCGCAACGCTGTCTTCAATGTCTTGAGAGCCTGATCGTACTGCTGTGAACGGATCAGCGACTCAATCGCAGAGATCGAGACCTTGCCATCCTGGGCTTGGGCCGACAGTGGCCAGGCCAAGGCAAATCCTAGGATCAAACTGAAGCGAATCATTTGAGGCGAACTCCAACGCAGTTTCTCACACGCGCGATTGGTGCTGAGGTCCCTCGCTGATTCCATAGTATAGCTCCATCTTTTCCGGTGGTGAACCGCAACGAACCGCCATTGCGGGACCAGCCACCTTCCAACTTCGACGTCGAGCTCAGGAACACGGCTGTATAGTGCACAAAACACCTGTTATGCCTTGCCCCTCAGTGATCGTGAAGATTCGATCCACGGCCGGAAGTTTGACCTTTTCGATGTGGCCCGACGGCCAGTGAATCTCTGCGGTTCCGGCATCGGTTGCATCACCCAGGCCGAAGCTAGGACGTTGGTCGTTGGACGAAATGTAGCTTCCTCCACTCATCACGTCTTGGCGCTGGCGCATCCCGTTTGCGGTCAAATAGACAGTGGCACCGATAGCGTCGCGTGGGCTTTTCGGCCCGCCTGCCAATTTGAGCTCCACCCAGTGGTGATGGTCTTGGTTCACATTCTTCAGCAGCACTGGTGGACCGTCGACAGGATTGATCACCACATCGATCTTGCCGTTGTTGAAAAGATCTCCAAATGCAGCGCCGCGTCCCGGTATGACTACAGCCAGCTCCGATCCCTTCACCGGCGGCACGTATTCGAATGGGTGTGGCTACTTTAGAACGACGGCTAACGCACATAAACTGAACAGGTTAGGCTAGATCGATTGGCTTCTGGTGGGGGCTGAAAGGCGGGATATGAAGATATCCCCGATTTTATGATCGGCCGCGGCACGTGGATTGCGCCATCTTGGCCTGATGTCGCAGGACGGTTTGCGACAGGCGCTCCATGCGGTTCAGAAGTAGCTTCAGCTTTTGGTACTCCTTGGAAGCGGCCCGATAGACGGGCATCGTTTCCGGAGTGAGTTTCACATTGACCGTTTTTCCCTTGGCCTTATACGTCCACTCAAAATAAGGTCCGTGCCGCTTTGCTGGATCGTCGTGACAGGCGCAATAGGCTTTTCCGCACTTCACCATCCGGCGAAGTACCGCCCCTTTGCAGAAGCATTCCAGGTGCTGGAACTCCCGCTTCAACTCAAGGAAACGTTGCTCATAGCGCTCCAAGTCTTCGGTCTGTTGAGATCGTTCAGGT
This sequence comes from uncultured Acidobacteriaceae bacterium, assembly GCA_963716385.1. Taxonomy (GTDB): domain Bacteria; phylum Acidobacteriota; class Terriglobia; order Terriglobales; family Acidobacteriaceae; genus Telmatobacter. Next base: position 1,480,927 of record OY970305.1, on the reverse strand, counting down.
CTGCTCATGTTTGGACACTTCTTTCATGCTTACGGTAATTATACCGTAAGCATATGTCAACAGCGACCGTCGCGCCCCTGCCTTGCTGTCCTGCAAGCCAACTGCGGATCGTAGAGACAAGTGAGATTGCCCCCCCGCCCCTTCCGTTCAGCCTTCCAATTCGCCGGCATAGATGCAGCCGCTGGTGCAGGTCTCCCGCACCACGATCCGGCTCAGCGCCGGCAGCCCCGGAAGCAGTTTCTTCCACAGCCAGCGGGCCAGGTTCTCGCTGGTCGGGTTCTCCAGCCCCTCCACCTCGTTCAGGCATCGATGGTCGATCTGTTCCTCGATGGCCTTGAACGCCCGCTTGATCTCCGCAAAGTCAACCACCCAGCCCAGATGCGCGTCCAGCGGGCCGCTCACATGCACCGCGATGCGAAAGCTGTGCCCGTGCATCCGCCCGCACTTGTGCCCGGCGGGAACATGCGGCAGCCAGTGCGCCGCCTCGATCGTGAACTCCTTGAAGATCTCCATCGATTTCACCCTATGCAATGCCCAGCACCTTATGAGTCTGCAGGCTCAATCGCCACCGCGGATGATCCAGGCAATAGCGCAGCGCAAGCTCGGTATTTTCCGCGCGCTTCGGTCCATCCATCGGCTGCAGAAAGAAATGCCGGAAGCTGAGAAGTTCAAAGTCCGCCGGCTCGGCCCCCGGCTGCGGATACACCAGCTTCAACTCGTCCCCGCTCTTCTGCACCAGCTCCGCTCCCGCCTTGGGGCTCACGCAGAGCCAGTCCACGCCCTCCGGCGCCGCCACCGTCCCGTTGGTCTCCACCGCAATCTCAAAATCGCGCCGGTGCAGCGCCTCGATCAGCCCCGCATCCAGTTGCAGCAGGGGCTCGCCGCCGGTGCAGACCACGAACCGCCTGCCCGCCGCGGCTTCCGCAGGTGCTCCCGCGGGCCACTTCCCCGCGATGGCCGCCGCCAACGCCTCCGTGGACTCGAACTTCCCGCCCCCCGCCCCATCCACGCCCACAAAATCCGTGTCGCAAAACCGGCAGATCGCCGTGCCGCGGTCCGCCTCGCGCCCCGACCACAGATTGCACCCCGCAAACCGGCAGAAAACCGCCGCGCGCCCCGCCTGCGCCCCTTCGCCCTGCAGCGTATAAAAGATTTCCTTGACCGCGTAGCTCATTGCGGGCAACCCCACATGCATTGGGTGCCCCATCCTTGCGACGTTCTTCTGTCGCAAGGGTGGGAAGCCGAAAAACTCAATAGGAAAACATTCATCCGAGAATCCGGTCCTTTGCATCCTTGTAGTGCAGCGGGTCCTCGACACCAATCTCGCGAAAGCCCTTCCGCCGCAGCAGGCATGAGTCGCACTGCCCGCACGGCTCGCCCGTGGGCGAGGGATCGTAGCAGCTGCTGGTCAGGCCGTAGTCCACGCCCAGTTCGATTCCTTTGCGCACAATCTCCGCCTTCGTCAGGGCAATCAGCGGCGTGTGAATCTTCAGCGCCTGGCGTCCTTCTACCCCCGCCTTCGTAGCCAGGTTCGCCATCTTCTCAAATGCCTCGATGAACTCCGGACGGCAATCCGGGTAGCCCGAGTAGTCCAGCGCGTTCACGCCGATAAAAATATCGCTCGACCCCAGCACCTCGGCCCAGGCCAGCGCAAACGCCAGGAAAATCGTATTGCGCGCCGGCACATACGTGATCGGAATCCCGTGCCCCATCTCGTCCGCCGCCCGTCCCTTCGGCACTTCGATGTCGGCCGTCAGCGCCGAGCCTCCAAAAACCCGCAGATCAATCTCCGCAATCCGGTGGCTCGCCACGCCGATCGATTGCGCCACCCGCCGCGCCGCTTCGAGTTCAAAAATATGCCGCTGCCCATAGGAAAACGAGAGCGCATAGAGCTCGTACCCCTGACTCTTCGCAATCGCCAGCACCGTGGCCGAGTCCAGTCCCCCGCTCAGCAGCACCACCGCTCTTTTCGCGTTGCTTTCCATGTGTTGATCTGCCCAGTCTCTTCCGTTTGTCGTACCGCAAATTCAGGCCAGGTCCCCGCCCTTGCCGATGTCCATCGACGGCGGCAGCGGGTTGCTCTCGTCGATCGAGGCCTCGATGCACTGCTTCAGCAATCCCTTGGCGTCCAAAATGAACTCGATCGCATCGCGCCCCGCGCCCTCGCCGCCCTTGTGCGGGGTCACGTAGTGGGCCTCGGCCTTCACCTCGGCGCGCGCATTGGCCACCGCCACCGCAAATCCGCACTGGCGCATTACCGGAAGGTCGATCACGTCATCGCCCACATACGCAATCTCTTCCAGCGTCACGCCTTCCTTCTCCATGATCTCGCGCACTGGACGCATCTTGAAAGCTTCGCCCTGATACACGAACTCAATCTTCAGGTCCCGCATGCGCAGGGCCACCGTTTCGCTGATGCGCTTGGTAATGACCCCCACCTTCATCCCGCCCAACCGCGCCAGCGTCATGCCCGCGCCATCGTGCGCGCTGAAGCCCTTGGCTTCCACCATCTTCGTAATCACTGTCCCATCGGGCATCACAACCGGCATGGGATAGATCCAGATGCCACCGTCGGTCAAAACGCCGTCCACGTCGAAAAGAACAATCTTGATCTTGCGCGCGCGATCCTGCGCGGAGACCGTCGCTGTTGCTGTCATGCTTCAATTTTACTGATTCATTTTGGGGCGCTTCCGCGCTGGGCCCTGCCGCGACAAACAATTGCGCCATCGCTCCAGCGACAGCCCCGCCGCTCCTCCCGGCGGGAGGAAATGAAAATAGCCCAGGGTGGAGAGAAGCGAAACCCTGGGACGGTTCGACCCCACCCGCGTTCCTCCGTCCCGTAGGGCCGGGACGAAAACTGCGAGAGAATCAAAGCATGAAAGGAAATCTCCCCGCCGCACCGCCGCCGGCGCTCTCGCCCGAAGACTATTACCTCGAGGGGCCCAACCTGGTCTTCACCGCCGCCTATCACCTCAGGCGCGGCTCCTGCTGCGGCTCCAAATGCCGTCACTGCCCCTATCGCGGCGCGCTTGAAGCTCCCGCCGACCTTGCCGCGGCGCCGTCCGCCGCCGACAGCGAATCCCCCGCCTGAACCGCCGGCGTCGGCGTCCGCACCAGCACCGCAAAGCGCGGAAACGCAAAGCTGCCGCCCGCATCGTCAATCACGTTCAACTGACACACGTAGGCGCCCGGCTTCAGCCCCGTCAGCGGCACATCCAGTTCGAGCGACACCGCGTCCCGCCCTTCCACGTTGATCGCCCTGGCCGCGACCAGCGGCGTCTCGTACACCTTCACCGATCCCTGGATGAGTTCCAGGCTGCTCAACACCTTGATTCCAGGCTTGGTTCCTTTGCGCCGGTCATCCCCCGGCTTCTCGCGCGCCGGGTCATACACCTCGTAGAGCAGATAGAGGTGCTGGTCCGGGCGAAAGACGTGACTGATGTTCGGCACATACTCTTCACCGTCGCGCACCAGGGGCGAATCCTTCCTGCTCGGCCGCCGTTGCGACGCCAGCACGATCGAACTCATCTTGAGCGGCGCCTTCTTCATCTCCGGCAGCACGATGTCCGCCTCAAACGAGCCCATGCGCCCGGTCTGGTTTTCGCGCACTACAAATTTCAGGTGATATTTGCCCGGCGGAAGGTTGAAGCTGGTCGTGTATTCGATGTTCTTCTGCCGCGCCTGCAGGCTCGGATCGAGATTCAGCTTCACCGTCTCGCGCGCCTGCCCGATGGGCCGCTTCATCTCGTCGATCACCTCGCCGATAATGTCCAGAGTCGCCTTGTCCTTGTCCCCGCCCTTCACAAAAGGAATCTGCGAGCCTGGCACCAGAATCGACACCGGCACAAAAAAGCGGTTGTCGTCCAGCCGGAAATACATCGCATCCAGATAGACAGCCATATCTGTCGCGGGTAAGTCGCTGGCTAACTCCTCATCTAGCTCGCGCTCGCGGTCCTCCCGCCCCGAGTGCCGGAAATCGGCCGGCGCATAGTAGCCCGGCCGGTACTCCAGCTTCACCCCCGGCCTGTCCACCTTGATCGTCAATTTCCGATACTTGCCGTCGCGCGCAAGATTTGTCGAGTGGAATCCGATCGCGTAATACGCCGACGTGTCACGCTCGACCTGCGCAAAGGCCGGCGCAAAATCATTGGAGTCGAAAAACGCCTTCCCGCCGGTGCCTGAGCTGACCGTCGCCATCACTTCCTGCGTCGAGAAGTTCGAGTTCATGTTATTCGCGAGCGCGCCGCCCGTGTAAGCGCCCGTCCCGCGCAGGCTCCCCGTCGAGGCGTCGCCCAGCGGCCCAATCGCCTGCAAGCCCCGCGTGTCCACGCTGTAAATCGCCAGGTTGGCGCGCACCGCCGCGTTGATCGCCGCCCGCAGCGACGCCTGATTCTCGATTCCGTCGCGCGAAATCCCCCCGGAAAAATAAAGCAGAGACTTCTTCTCCGAAATCTTTTCGAGCGACTTCGAGACCGCCCGCAGCGCAAACAGTTCGCGATCCGTGTTGATGTCGTTGAACTCGCTCTCGTCCGGCGTGTAGCCGGTCGTGTCCTCCACCTGGTTCGAGTTCGCATTCGCGCCCTGCGCAAACCCCTGCCCTTCCGTCCCGTTGTACGCGCCCACCTCGCGGATCAGCGCATTCTTGTCGGCGGTAAAGTCCTGGTCCACGCTCAGCGTGTCGCCCAGCGAAACCAGCGCGACAAGATCGGCAGGCTGCATCCTGGTGCGCAGAAAAGCCTGCGCCGCTTCCACGCTGCGATCCAGATCTTCGGGCTGCATCGAGGTCAGGTCGAAGAACATCACGATCAGCCGGTGATTGCGCAGATCCTCGGGCCGCGCAACCACCGCGGCGCTGCTCCCATTGCCGCTCGCGCCCGCCGCCAGCCCGCTCACCGTGGCCTCGTTCAGCGGCGCGGCCATCTCCACGCTCTGAAAATCAAAACTGGCAATCTGCTGCCGTTTGCCGTTTTCATACACGCTGAAGTCGCTCTGCTTCAGCCCGCGCACCAGCTCGCCGGTCTTCGCGTCGCGCGCCACCACGTTGGTCAACACCAGCTCGGCGCGCACCTTCATCACAAATCCATTCTGCGCACTCGACTGCACCTGCGCGCGCGACGCCGGCGCGCCTGTCGGCTGATCGGAGGCCTGCGCAGGCGCACACTGCGCCCCCGGCATCGCCAGCAGCAGCGCCGCAAATACCGCTCCGACCTTTTGCGCCAAACCCCTCATTCTTGCCCTTCCCGGACGAACTTGCCCGCTCGCTGACTCGCTAAAACCGGAACCGCGCCATGAAGTTAAACGCCCGCATGGAACCGGCCGAAGTCACCTGCCCAAAAGTCAGCGAGTCCACCCTTGTATCCACGCCCGAGTACTGCACCGTATTGAAGACATTGTTGGCCGTCGCGCGAATCTCCATGCTCCTCGTATCGCCCAGCTGCATCGTCTTTGAGAGCGTCATGTTGTTTTCAATCGTCCCCGGCCCCGGAATCGAGTTACGCGAAGCTGTTCCATAAGGGCCTGCGGGCGCTGTAAATGCGCCGGTGTTGAACCACTCCTTCTGCGACCCGCCTCCGGCAGTCAGTGAAACTCCAGGCACGCGATCGGGGCGCAGCGAACCGGCCGTGCCGCGCGCCACGTCAGTCACCGCGGCCGCATAACTCGGCGTGAGCGGCGTGCCGGTTGCAAAGGTGAAGCTACCAGAGACGGAAAAGCCCTCGAAGATATGCGAGGCTGTTCCCGTGGTCAGCCAGCGCTTGTCTTTGCCGAACGGTAACTCGTAAAGATAGGTTCCGCTCACATTGTGCCGCTGGTCAAAACTCGAATTCCCTTCCTCGGCCTGTAAGTCCCGCCAGTTCTGCGCCACCACGGTCGATATGCCGCCGACGGAGCCGGCATTGTCGATCGAATGCGCGTACTGATAACTCGCGCCCAGCGCGACGCCGCCGCTCAGCCGCTTGTTCACCCGCAGCGTGCCCGCGCTGAACTTGGAAAACGCCGCCGCCTGCTCATAGTTGAACAGCGCGCCCGAATAACTCGTGCCGTCGGCGGCCCGGCCCGGCGCGCTGGTGATGTCCAGATGATTTCCCTTCGAGCCGCTGTAACCCGCGTTCATCACCACCCCCCACGGCAGAGTCTTCTGCACGTCGATGTTCCACACCTCGACGTAAGGCAGCCGATAGTGCGGATCGAGCGCGTAGTTCCCTCTTGTCGCCGGCGCCGGAAATCCATTGCCCAGCGTCAATTCGCCGGCCGCCGCCTGATTCGTCTGCACGTTGGCAAAGGGCGGCTGGTGCGCCATGGCCGTCGCAAAAGTCGCGTACTGCCCGTTGGTGTAGTTCATGCCGAACCCGGCCCGCACCACCGTCTGCTTCGGCAGCCGCACCGCCAGCCCCACCCGCGGCGCAAATCCAACACGAAACGGGTAGACCAGTGAATCCGGCAGCTTCCCGGTGTAGGGCCCCACCCCACCGGCCTCCACCTGCACAGCTTCCGTAAAGCCTCCGGCCGGATTTGTGTCGATAAACGCCAGGCGGTTGTACTTCTCCGTATAAGGCGCGAAAAACTCGTAGCGAACACCGTAGTTCAACGTCAGATAAGGACGTGCGCGCCAGTCGTCCTGCGCATAAAAATCGTAGACGTTCTCGCGCAGATAGCTCTTCGCCGCGGCCGCGTCGATCGTCGTCTCCTGCGCCTGGCCCAGCAGAAAGTCTCCCAGCGCCGAGCCGCTGTAGCCGCCCGTGCAATAGAACGTCCCGGTCGAATTCGAGCCGCCCAGAAAATCGCGATGCACGCGCCGATAGTCGCCGCCGAAGCGCAAGTTATGCGTGCCGCGCCTCCAGCTCAGCGTCTCGGAAACCGAGATCGTCTGCCCGACCAAAAAATTCGGCTGCTGCTGGCTCAGCCCGGTGAACTGGCTGAGCACAATGTTAGGCAGACCGTAGTTGAGCGGGCTCGCGTTCAGCGGATTTCCGTTCGGCCCCAGGATCCCGGTCTGCGTGGCAACGTCGGTCGCATTGGTAAAGAAGTTCGTCGTCTGACTCTTGCTACGATTCAAGTCAGCATTAAAGATACTAGTTACTTTGTGATAGCCCACCGTGTAACCTGCCTGCACAGACTCCGAGTTAGAAGAACCTTTACCTCCCGCCTCCGGAAAGATATTCACGTCGTCCTGCGCCGAGTGGCTCCAGTTATAGTTAAAATTGATGCTCTGCCGCAGCCCCTGCGTCTGCGACCTGCGCCCGCCGCCGCCACCGCGGCCGCCAAAAACCCCGAACGGTGTGGCATTGGCGCCCAGCCCGCGCATATAACGCACGCCGGCCTGCGTCGTGTTCGACTGCGCGGTCGTCAACAGGCGATAGTTCTGCAGAACTCCGGGAAGATTCGGCTCAGGAAAATACTTGAGCAAAGCGGTGGCCTGAGCCACCGGAGTAATCGGCGCGGCCATCCCCGGAACGACGCCCGCCCGCTCCGCATCCGTCGGCACCGTCGCGTACTCGCTCACCGGGCTTGAATTCCGCTGACCGGAAAGCGACAGGAACAGCGTGTCTTTGCCGCTGGGCTTGGTCAGCCCCGGCAGGTAGGGCGCGCTGATGAAAGTCAATCCGAAGCGATTGGTCCCTGAGGCCGGCTGCGCCACGGACGGACCGTGAAGAGAAAATGGCTCCGCGTTGAGCGCGGAGTTGCTGCCGGTCCAGTAGATGGCCCCATGCGGCTGGCCGGGCTTGAAGCCCCGAAAGTTGCGCATCCGGCCGCCGAACCCACCTCCGCCGAAGCCGCCCGGCCCGCCAAAACCCCCGCCGTCAAAGAGACCGCCGCCTCGGCCCTGAAAGTTTCCGCCGTTTTGCGCGCGCAGCGTCTCGATCGCGTCCCGCAGCCGGTCCATATCCACTCCCGCCAGCGGGCTCACCGCACCGGCCTGTCCGCTGATCGCCACCGAATCCTCGCCGAAGTCGGAGTTGGCGGCAATCGACGGCAGAGCCGCCCCGCTGACGCCCTCCAAGCCTGACTGCGTGTCGGTATCGGCGGCCAGCGCGCTCATCAGGCTCAGATTCTGCGCCCCGCTGCCCACCAACTGCTGGATCGCCTGCGCCACCTGCGTCCCTTGCGCGCCCTGCTCCTCGCGCTGCTCCTGCTGCGCCGCCCGCGAGGCCAGAATCAATTCAAAGTTCACCGTCTGGTCGTGACTCGCCGCGTTCAGCAGGGCCTCCTGGTCGCCCTGCGCAAAGGCCGCAAACTGCGTGCGAATCACGTAGCGGCCATTTTGCGGAATCGTCATCGACCACGCGCCCGTGATGTCAGTGGTGGTGGAGTAGCGCTTGCCGGTCAGCGTGTTCTGCGCCGTCACCGTCACGCCCGGCAGGGGAATGGCGCCGCTCTTCACCACACCGTGCAGCCGTCCGCCGGTCACGGCCTGCGCATGTGCGGCCTGCTGCCCGCTCAACAGCGCCGGGGCCTGCGTCGAAGGCGCGGGCGCAGCAGGGCTTTGCGCCGGCATCCCCAACCCGCCGCCCACAAGAATCCCCACCGCAACCGCCCACACTCTCGCCGCTCGCCGCATCCATTCTCCCTGGCATCTCGTACTCAGTCAGACAGACGGCCCCCGCGCCTTGAAGGTTTACGCCTGCGAAGATTCGCGGACTCATCGTACACTCAGGCATGCCCACGCCCGAGCCCGCCCGAGCCTTCACTCCGCATCGATCTCGAACTGGGCTTTCAGCCATGCCCTCCCTATAATGACGATACTGTGGAAGGGCTCGCCTTTCTGGTCAAGCGCATCTGAAAGTTGCGTCCCTCCGCGCACCGCAATCCGTCCCAAAAAACTGAGGTCGCCCGATGAAATTTTTCCGTCTTCTCCTCGGCGCAATCCCCGCGCTGCTCGCCGCTCTCGCCGTCCCAACGCACGCCCAGCAGCCCGTCACGTTTCCCAGCAGCAGCGGCACGGCGCAGGGCATCCTTTATCTGCCCCAGACCCCTGGGCCCCACCCGGCGCTGGTCGTCATCCACGAGTGGTGGGGGCTCAACGACTGGATCAAGCAGGAGGCCGCCGCCTACGCCGCCAAAGGCTACGTCACGCTGGCCGTCGATCTCTACCGCGGCAAGGTGGCCAGCGACCCGGAGACCGCGCATGAGCTCTCCCGCGGCCTGCCCCAGGATCAGGGCGTGCAGGACCTGGTCGCCGCGTTTCATTTCCTTCAATCCCGCAAGGATGTGCAGCGCCGCCGCATCGGCGCCGTCGGCTGGTGCATGGGCGGCGGATACGCCCTGCAGCTGGCCATCGCCGAGCCCGCGCTCAAGGCCGTCGCCATCAACTACGGCGCCCTGGACACCAACAAGGCCGTCCTCACCAAAATCCACGCCGCGGTCCTCGGCAACTTTGGCGGCCAGGACAAGGGCATTCCGCCCGACGCGGTCTACGCCTTCGAGGACGCCATGCAATCGATCGGCAAGCCCGTCGACGTCAAAATCTATCCCGATGCCGGCCATGCCTTTGAAAATCCCAACAACAAGGCCGGCTACCGCGCTGAAGACGCCGCCGACGCCCTCGGCCGCATCGATCGCTTCTTCGCGGCGGAACTGGAAAAGTAGCGGCGGCTCTCTCGGCGCCTGTGTCGGACGGCACGGGCGCCTCGCCCAGGCAATAATTCCTCTTGCATTCGCGCCTGGAGCATGTTAACTCTTAAGCCAATAACTCCCCGGTCGCTACCGTGGAAGCTACCCCCCGCGGCGCGCCGGCAGGATCTCGCCCATGACCATGAAGATCGGCACCACCATCCGCGCGCACCGGCTCCAGAAGGGGCTCTCGCAAGGGGATATCGAAAAAAGGACCGGCCTGCTGCGCTGCTACCTCTCGCGCGTCGAGAACGGCCACACCGTGCCCTCTCTGGACACGCTGTCGAAGATTGCCCTGGCGCTCGACCTGCCCATCGCCCAGTTCTTTGCCGACGACTCGGTGGGCCACCAGTTCAAAACCCAGAAGCTCTCCGACGAAGAGTTGCGCTTCCTCGCCCAGATTCGCCGCTACTCCTCCAACCTGAGCGACAGCGACCGCAAGCTGCTGCTCACCATGGTCAAGAAGTTCGCCGCCACAGCCGTCCGCTAGCCCGCGCGCCCGCCCCCATCGTCTTACACGTCATTCCCCAGATGGAAGATCGGCTCCACGCCGTGCCCGCCGGCCAGCAGCGCCTGCTCCTCATGCTCTTCCAGCGGCTTGTAGCTCTGCGCCACGTCCATTGCCAGACGGAAGTACCGCTCGTCCCCCGGCGGAATCGCCGCCGTGATCGGGTGCCCCAGCGTCCAGCGCAGGCCCAGCGAAGCCTCCCCGGGAAACGCCGCCGGCTGATACCAGCACTTGGGCTCGGGGTGATGCTCCCGCTCGCCCGCCGGCCACACCGTCTTGGCCATGCCCTTCAGTGCCAGGATGCCCATCTGCTTTTCCTGCGCCTTCTTCAGAATCTGCGGACCGAAACCGGCCTGCGTGAACAGCACCCAGTTCAGCGGAAAAAGAATCGTGTCGAAGTTGTAGCGATCCATCGCCGCCACCGCGGTCTCCGCCGAGTGCACCGAGAAGCCAATGTAGCGGATCTTGCCTTCCTTCTTCGCCGCCTCCATGGTCTCCATCGCCCCGCCCGGCCCCAGCACCTTGTCCAGATCCGTCATCTTCGTCAGCGCGTGAAACTGGTACAGATCCACATGATCGGTCTTCAACAACCGCAGCGACTCCTCCAACTGCTTCCGCGAGTCGTCCTTCATCCGGCCCTCGGTCTTGCAGGCCAGAAAACAGTTTTTGCGATACGGCGCCAGAGCCGGCCCCAGCCGCTCCTGCGCATTCCCATAGCTGGGCGCAACGTCGAAGTAGTTGATCCCCCGGTCCACGGCCTCGGCCACAATGTTCGTGGCTTCGCCCGTGGTTTCGTCCATCACCACAATGCCCCCAAAGCCGAGGATGGAGAGCTTCTCGCCGGTCTTGCCCAGCGTGCGCCGGGCAATGGGGTTCGCCGGTGTTTTCGCGGATGCGTTCAGCCTCGCGGCCGATGCCACAGCGGCTGCGGTCAACGCAGCTTGTTGAATGAATTCGCGGCGTTTCATGGGATTCCTCCAAGGGGTTGGAATGAGCGGCCAGCGTACGCAAAACATTCTTGCACAAACGCAGCGGCGGCGACAGCCAAGCGCCTCAGCCCGCCAACTTCGCCAGATAGAACCCGAACAGCACCAGCAGCCCCACGACCATCACCACCGCCGTGCGCAGCCGCGACTCAAACAGCGCGCGCGGCGAGCCCAGCCGCGGCACCATCGGCGCCGCAAACAGAAGCCCGCAGCTGAAGCCGCCCAGGTGCGCCATATTATCAATGCGCATCCCCGATTGCGTCAGCGATGCGCCGGCGCTGATGCCGAAGCCGAGCACAAGGTTGATCGCCGCAAAGTAAATCACCGACCTGCGCAGCTTGCGCAGTTCCTGCAGCGGCACCGGCAGCCGCGGCGACTTCAGCAAAACGATCAACGCGCCGGCAATCCCAAACACGGCCCCCGACGCCCCCGCTCCCACCGGAAACCAGATCCCTCCGCCCGGATTGTGAAACGGCGTCAGCCAGTTGACGAACGTCGACAGAAGATTGCCCGCCGCGCCCGTAAGCAGGTACACGGCCAGAACGCCAAACGACCCCATCAGCGGCTCGGCCAGCAGCGCCAGGTTCCACAGGCACCACATATTCAGCGCCAGATGAAGAAAACCCACATGCACAAACATGGCGGTCACAATCCGCCACCACTCGCCGCCGATCAGCACCGCGCCCGCGTTGTCGGCCCCCCAGAACATGAGTTGGCCAAGTGTGGGGTTTGTCGGGCTCACCCGGTGCGCCACCATCGCCACATACACCGCGCAATTGATCCCCACCAGCAGATACGTGGCCGGGGACGAGGCCCAAGTCGGGCGTCGCCGCCGGCGCACGGGTGGCTGCGGAGGAAAATAATCCTGCCCTGGTGGCAGAATCTCCGGCTGCGGAACGGGGGAATGACTGCCCATGGTCTCAATCCTAATGCATTTGCCGCAACCGGGCCGCGCGCCGCGCCCACCAGCCTTCCGCCGCCGAACCCCATCCCGACATGCGCCCCGGCTTTTGGTTGTAGTCTGTTATGTGGTCTTCGCCGCCCTGTGCCCGGCAACCCGCCGCGCCGGCTGCGACTGACCAGCAAGGAGCGACACTGTGAGTGCGGAAAAACGGATTCGGCGTGCGTTGTTGAGCGTAACGGACAAAACCGGACTGGTGGACCTGGCCAAGGTGCTGGCAAGCTTTGGCGTCGAGCTGGTCTCTACCGGCGGAACCGCGCGGGCCCTGCGCGAGGCCGGCCTGGGCGTCGCCGACATCAGCGACCTGACCGGCTTTCCCGAAATGCTGGACGGCCGCGTCAAGACCCTGCACCCCCGCGTGCATGGCGGCCTGCTCTACATTCGCGGCAACCACGAGCATGAGGCCGCCGTCGCCGCCCACGGCATCCTGCCCATTGACATGGTGGTCGTCAACCTCTACGCCTTTGAAAAAACCGCCGCCCAGCCCGGCGTGCCCTTCGGCCACCTCATTGAAAACATCGACATCGGCGGCCCTTCCATGGTCCGTTCCGCCGCCAAAAACTTTGAAGATGTAGCCATCGTCACCCGCGTCGCCGATTACCCCGCCCTGATTCAGGAACTCCAGTCCACCCGCGGCAGCCTCGGCCGCGAAACCCGCTGGCGCCTCGCCCGCCAGGCCTTCGCCCTCACCGCGGCCTATGACAGCGCCATCGCCAACACCCTCGACCGCATCGCCGAGGCCCCCGCGCCCGAGGCGCCCGCCGCGCCCGACACCAACGCCCTGCCCCCCACCCTGCGCATCAACTTCCCCCTCGCCCAATCCCTGCGCTACGGCGAAAATCCCCACCAGCGCGCCTCGCTCTACGCCGACGGCTCCGGCCTGGGCGTCGCCGGCGCTCACCAGCTCCAGGGCAAGGAACTCAGCTACAACAACCTCGTCGATCTCGACGCCTGCTGGGAGCTCACCCAGGAATTCCCCGCCGGCGCGTCCGATCCGGCCGTCGCCATCATCATGAAGCACACCAACCCCTGTGGCGCGGCCACCGGCGCAACCATCCTCGAAGCCTACAAAAAAGCCCTCGCCTGCGATCCCGTCTCCGCCTTCGGCTCCGTCATCGGCATCAACCGCCCCGTCGATGGAGACGCGGCCGAAGAAATCGCCAAGCTCTTCGTCGAAGCCATCGCCGCCCCCTCCTTCACCCCCGAAGCCCGCGAGCGGCTCGCCGCCAAAAAGAACCTCCGCCTCGTCGAGGTCCGCCCCGCCCCGCCCCGCCCCGTCGTCAAAAACGTCTCCGGCGGATTGCTCCTGCAGGACGCCGACACCGGCCGCGTCACCGAAGCCGAGCTCAAGGTCGTCACCTGGCGTCCGCCCACCGCCGAGGAGCTGCGCAGCCTGCTCTTCGCCTGGCGCGTCTGCAAGCACGTCAAGTCCAACGCCATCGTCTACGCCCGCGAAGGCCAGACCGTCGGCATCGGCGCCGGCCAGATGAGCCGCGTCGACGCCGCCCGTTTCGGCGCGCAGAAGGCCGTGCTGCCGCTCCAGGGCACCGTCGCCGCCTCCGACGCCTTCTTCCCCTTTCCCGACGGCCTTGAGGTCGTCGCCGCCGCCGGAGCCACCGCCATCATCCAGCCCGGCGGCTCGGTCAAGGACCAGGACGTCATCGCCGCCGCCGACAAGCTCGGCATCGCCATGGTCTTCACCGGCATCCGCCACTTCCGGCACTGATGCCCGCCCAACCGCGCCTGAACCCGCCGTCCCGAAGCGGGTTCCGCGCCGGAGCCCCCCTCCCGCGCCTTCAATTTGGGCTTTCCCCTGCCCGCAAACGCCAAAATCCCGCAATCCGCCGTGCCGCAGCGACCAATCACAGGTAAAATCGTCTGTACAGTAGGCAGGTCGGCCCGGCCATCTGCCCGTGGAGCCTTTCCGCACTCCGGGATGAGATTGCTGACGATACACCCGGCTCGAAAGGCATGGAATCCCCAAGGATGATGAATTCGAAACATAGTGTGTTGCCCCTCTGCTTGTCGCTTGTCGCCGCTTCTCTCCTCCTGCTGCCGCCGTTGAATGCCCGGGCCCAAAGCACTCCAGCCCCAGGCACTCCGGCCCAAAGCACTGCCGCAAAGCCAACATCCACGGCAACCCCGCCGGCGCACGTCAAGCCCACGCCTGCCGCTTCCTCTGCCCCCGCGACCGAGGCGCCGGACCGCGCCAAGGGCTACTTCCATGCCGCCATGGCCAATATTTATGAGGAGCAGGCCGTCGAATCCGGCCGCCCCGAGTATGTGACCCACGCCGTCGAGGAGTACAAGGAAGCGCTCAATGCCGACCCAGGCTCCGCCGAGTTGAACAACGCCCTGGCCGAACTCTACTTCCGCACCGGCAAAATTCGCGATGCCGAAGCCACCGCCCGCGGGCTGCTTAAGAACTCGCCCGATAACATCGACGCGCACAAGCTGCTGGGACGCATCTATCTGCGCCAGCTCAGCGAGGCGCAGAATGCCGTCTCCTCCGCCTCGCCCGCCGGCAACGCCCTCGACCAGGCCATTGCCGAATACGAAAAGATTGTCTCTCTCGAGCCGAAGGACGTGGAGGACCGCATGGTCCTGGGCCAGCTTTACACCGTCAAGCACCAGCCCCAGAAAGCCGAAGACCAGTTCAGGATTGCGCAGAGCATCGAGCCCGATTCAGAGGACGTGGTGCTGAACCTGGCCCGCCTCTACGCCGAAAGCGGCGACATTGCCCACGCCGCAAAAGTCCTTGAAGCGGTTCCGGAGTCGGATCGAACCAGCAAGATGGAGTTTGCCCTCGGCGCGGCCTACGACCAGTTAAAGCGGCCCAAGGACGCCATCGCCGCCTACGAGCGCGCCGTTGACCTCGAGCCCGGCGATCCGCGCACCATGGGCGCCCTGGCCCAGGCCCTGCTCAACGATGACCAGCTCGACGAAGCCTTGAAGCAGTACCAGGACATGGCCGAGGCCGACCCCGACAATTCCAGCACCCTGATTCACATCGCCGAAATTCAGCGCCGCCAAGGCAAGTATGAGGATGCGCTGGCCACCATCCGCAAGGCCCTCAAGAAGGACCCCACTTCACTGGAAGCCGGCTATAACGAAGGTCTGCTCCTCGATGTGCTGGGCCGCTACGACGAGTCCGCCCAGGCCTACGAGCACATGGTCGACCTGACCTCGCACGCCAACGGCGCCTACACCACTGAAGAGAAAAACAATCGCGGCATCTTCCTCGAACGCCTCGGCGCGGTCTATCACGAGCAGAACAAAGTCGATCAGGCCATTGCCACCTACCAGAAGATGATTGATCTGGGCGGTGACATGGCTCTGCGCGGCTACCAGGGCGAGGTGGACACCTATCGCGACGCCAAAATGTTCGACAAGGCGATCGAGGTCTCCCGCAAGGCCGTTGCCGCCAATCCCAAGGACCGCGACATGAAGCTGATGCTGGCCGGAGAGCTGGCGGATGAAGGAAAAGCCGACGAGGGCCTGGCTCTGGCCAGGGGACTCCTCGACAACACCGACAAGGATCGCGTCGTCTGGTTGTCCCTGGCCCAGATGAACACCCGTCTGCGCCGCTGGAAGGACGCCGAAGAAGCCCTCGACAAGGCCGGCGCCTTGACCAGCAAGAAGGAAGACCGCATCTATCTGCTCTTCCTGCGCGGCGCGCTGGCCGAGCGGCAAAAGCACTACGAGCCCGCCGAGCAGCTCTTCCGCCAGGTCCTGGATCTCGACCCCTCCAACGCCATGACCCTCAATTACCTCGGCTACATGCTCGCCGACAAGGGCTCCAAGCTGCCCGAGGCGCTCAAGATGATTCGCAAGGCGGTCGAGCAGGAGCCGATGAACGGCGCCTACCTCGATTCGCTCGGCTGGGTCTACTTCAAGCTGGGCCAGTACGAGTTGGCCGAGGAGAACCTGCGCCAGGCCGTCGAGCGCGACCAGACCGACCCCACCGTGCACGAGCACCTGGGCGACCTCTACGAGAAGACCGGCCGCATCCGCTTGGCCGCCGCGCAGTGGCAGCTCGCGCTCGCCGAGTACGCCAAGTCGGCTGCCGCCGACGTGGAGCCCTCCGATGTGGCCAAGTTGCAGCACAAGCTGGAGAGCGCCCGCGTGAAACTGGCAAAAGAAGAGAGCATCACCGGCCCGATGAAACCGGAATAGGCAACACCACTCGAAGCAAAATCCACTGAAAAACCACAACGGCGGCCCGCTCCATTCAGCGAGGCCGCCGTTTTGTCGTCTTTGCCGGGCGAAACAGACGAGGAGCACAAGCTCCAGCGTGCGGCGGCGAGCTTGCCGTTCGCCGCACCCGGGATAACATCCCTATCTGGCTTGCGCCGCCGCGGTCAGGTACAAATCTACATTGTTCTTGTCCACCAGCGAGGTGCCCGTATCCACGAACACCGGATACGGCGAGAACGGGTCCGTCGAGTAGTCCTTATCAAGCTGCTTGGGCGGCGCGTGAAACACCTCGTCCAGAGCCTTCAATCCGAAGTAGCCCATTGTGTAAGGCTTCTGCGCGATCGTCGAGTCGATGGTTCCGGCCTTGATCGCGTCCAGCGTGCCCTGGTCCACATCCCAGGCGATGACCACCCGGTCCGTGGCGTTGGCCCGCTTCACCACTTCGGCAACCTGCTTGCCGGCCGACGCTTCCAGGCAAACGAAGGCATCGATCTTCTTGGGGCCGGTCTGCGCCAGAAACTGCTGCGCCCTGTCGAAGGCGATCCGCGCATCGCCCTTGATGTCCACCACTTCCACAACGTGGATGTCGGGCCGGCTTTCCAGCATGTCCTTGAAGCCCTTCAGCCGCTCCTCGGTATTCGGCTGGCCGTTCAACGTAAAGAAGACCACGTTGCCCTTGCCGCCCATCTTCGCAATCAAGCGCTGGCCGCCCAGCCGCCCAGCCTCCAGATTATTGGTCCCGATAAAGTAAAGCCTCTTGCTGCCAGCGGCGTCCGAGTCCATGGTAATCACCGGAATCCCGGCCTGCACCGCCGTATCGATCTCCGGCTGCAGCACCGAGACATCGGCCACCGAGATCAGGATCCCCGCCGGCTTGGTCGCCACAGCCTTCTGCAACTCCGCAAGCTCATCCTGCGGATCGTAGTTCTCGGGCCCCACAACCCTTGCCGTCACCCCGTATTGCGCGGCTGCCTTGTTGAATCCGGCCGCGGCTGTCTGCCAATACGGCAGGTTCATATTGTTCGAGACCAGATAGTAGACCTCTTTCAGCGAGTGCCTCTTGCACCCGGAAGTAAACACAACGCTCAGCGTCAGCGTGGCTAACGCAATCCATTTCATTGTCTTCATGCTTGCCTCCCGGTCCATACGCAAAAAGTCTTCGGGGCGCGCCACAATGAGATACTGAGATACTGCGCGCGCCCCTCAAAAAGTTCGGCTGGATAGTACTCCCGATTTACCTGGGTTGTCCAATCCCTGCCGCAAGTGGAACTGTACACCATTTCGCCTCGCTGTGAACGGTGATCCAGAACACGCAAGTCGCTCTGTTTGAGCCTTCAGCGCCCCCCGCCAACAGCCCCCTCGTTCCCGGCGTGAAAAAAACAATTGTATCCCGGCTGCGGTATAACCAGAGATAAGCCGCGATTGCGTGAAAACAATGACCGCACCATCCAACCCGGCTGCCGTTCTCCCTCCCGCGATCGCCGCAGACGGATACGGCGCACTCGCGCAGCGCGCCCACGCCGAGCCGCCCCACCCCTACCGCGCACCCTTCGCCCGCGACGCCGCCCGCATCCTCCACGCCCGCGCTTTTCGCCGCCTGGCCGGCAAGACCCAGGTCTTCACCCGCCTGCCCGGCGGCCCGCCCGCGGATCACTTCCGCAGCCGCCTCACCCACACCCTCGAAGTAACCCAGATCTCCCGCACCGTCGCCGCTGCCCTGGGCCTGAACTCGGAACTGGCCGAGGCCCTGGCGCTGGCCCACGACATCGGCCACCCGCCCTTCGGCCACGCCGGTGAAAAAGCCCTCGATCGCGCCCTCCGCGCCCACGGCCTGAGCTTCGACCACAATCTCCACGCCCTCCGCATCGTCACCTGGTTCGAGGAGCGCTACCCGGCCTTTCGCGGCCTCAACCTCACCCTCGGCCTGCGCGAAGGCATCGTCAAGCACTCCCGCGACTACAACGCCGCCACCCATCCCGAGCTCGCCGAGTTCTTCCTCCACCAGTTTCCGCCGCTGGAAGCCCAACTCATCGATCTGGCCGACGAAATCGCCTACCTGACCGCCGACCTGGACGACGGACTCGACTCCGGCATCCTCACCCTGGCCCAGGTCCGCGCCGGCGTGCCCCTGTTCCGCGGTTTCCACGACAGCGCCCTCCGCCAGTACCCCGCCGCCCCGCAGAGACTCACCATCAATGAAGCGCTGCGTCAGGTTTTGAATGCCCTGGTCACCGATCTGCTCCAGGAGGTGCGCGCCCGCGTGGCCGCGCTCGGCGCCACCACCCTCGATGACATCCGCCAGGCCCCCGCGCGCGTCGCCGCCCTCAGCCCCGCCATGGAAGCCGCCCGCGCCGCCGCCAAGGAGTTCCTCTACGCCAACCTCTACAACTCGCCGGGCATGGAGGAAGGCCACAGCCGCGCCGCCGAGGTCGTCGAGGGGCTGTTCGCCGCGCTCGTGGCCGACCCCGGCCTGCTGCCCGACGATCACCAGGCGCAGATTCCCTCCGAGGGGCTGGCCCGCACCGTCGCCGATTACATCGCCGGCATGACCGACAGCTTCATTGAGCAGCTTTGGGCGCGCCGCGGCAGGCAGTAACCCGTCCGCGCCTCGTCCCGCTCAGCAGCCTGTGGCGCAAGTCCAGTCCTGAAAGGGCACGGCTTTACTCGCGCCACAAGTGCAGCAAAAATCAGTGGGGCTTTAGCCCCCGAGGGGCTGTGTCCAAAAACTCCGAATTATGCCCCAAAAACTCCCTGCGGCCGAAGCCGCGGACCGTTGGATTAAAGCGTGCGGAAAGTCTATCAACCAGCTACTGAAGAATTGCCGGTCATCCAGGCATAGATCCCGGAGAGCACCAGGTTCGCCATTTCGATACGGCTGCCACAACGCGCAGGCTCACATCGGAAGGTGATTTTACCCGCGAGGCCCTTGGTTTGCATTATCCAGCTTCAACCCGGGTTGACCCACTGCGAGTTGAGATAGGCCAGATGTTCAAGAATGGTCAGCAAAGGATTTGAACCTCCGACCCCCTGGTCCCGAATCGGATTCATCCAGCCCTAAGCCTGCTAAAGCGGCTTCGACTGTCTTAACTCTGCCCCACGTAGGAGTACGTAAGCGATGAGCGCGAAGACAAAGAATACGAGCAGCATCCAGGTTATGGCCTGGGCAGTTCCAATCACGGTGCGGTAAATCTCGAGAACCCACCGGTCCGAGTTTAAAACGATTACCGGCTGATCCTTTACCGGCGTGATGTACTTTTCGTAGTCCCATGGGCGGACGCCGCCTCCCACGCCGACCACCACGATCGCTCCCATCAGATAGCGCACCCATGCGAAGCCAAGCGGATCGCCAACGATGCGGGTCATGATCTTACTGATTGGTTTGCGAAAGAACCAAGCCACGAGGCAAGCCAGGAAGAACGACAAGAGGAACGTGATAACGAGCAGGTTGATAATCATTGAATGGTCCTCCGTTTCTGCCACCGGGGACGCGGCGTTCTGAAAGAAACCCCTTTCCAGCTTTGAATCACTCGAAATTGTATCCCTCTTGAGCGGTTTCGCAAGAGCTGACCTGGCGGGCGGCCCATATCTCAGTTTCCAGCCAAGAAAATGGGCGCACACGGTCTCGCCTTTGAGACCTGGGAATGCATAATGTCCGGGTGGTCGCCATCTCGTCAGACCATCCAGCCACCTCTGTAAGGTCGGCAGAATTCCCACCAAATCCGCGGAATTCGATCTCTCGCCCAAAAAGTCGAGCTCTTGCCCAAAAACTCTTCGCCTTGCTCAAAATGCCGGCCGAAAAGGGTACTTTTTAGACAAAGCCCCCCCGAGGGACTGCAAGTCAAGAATTTCGACTCTTGCCGCAGGCGCTCAGGCGCTGGTTTTCACCAGCCGATTGTAGAGCCAGCTGAAAATCGCTCCCCCCACCACCCCGTCCACAATTGCATAGAGCGTCACAACGACTACTTCTCCAATGCTGCGCGTCGGATGATAGCCCGGATACCACGACGCCAGCATCTGCAGGAAGGACTCACCGTAACTGCTCCAGATCAGATTGGCCACAGCCACCAGCAGAACGATCCCGCCCCACAGAATTCCCCACGTCAGCGCCATTGCTTTGACATCGAACTTCATAGCCCCCTCCTCGGACAGCAAGTGTAGTCCAAAAAGTTGAATATTTCCGCTCGGAGCAGACGTCAGGCTTTGATACGGCGAATAAAGAGGCCCAAACCAAGACAGTTTGCGCCCCTACTGCACCGTCCCCTGCGGGCGCAACCGGCGCAGGTCCAGGGCGCACTCCACCGCATTCTGCGCGTACAGGCGCAGGTTGTCCGATGCCACCCACAGCCACAACCGCGAAGCTTCGGCCGGGTTGCGCGCGCCGGGCTCCGGGCGCAGCCGCACCAGCACATCGTTCTGCCCCGTCGCGGCCAGGTTCGACGGAGAATCCGTGTCCTCCAGCACCAGGTCCAGGCGGTCGCCGCTCAAGGCATCCTCCAGCAGAGAAATCTCCACCGGCCGCTCCAGCTCCACGGCAATCGAGAAGGTGTGCCCATGAAACACCGGCGCATGCACCGCCTGCAGCGCCATCGCCGGCAACCGCCTGCCCGCCAGCGCACTGTAATGGCGGCGAACCCGCGCCTCCACCGCGCCCAGGCTGGCCGTGGCCCCCTCGCCCAGTCCGGAGAGCAGATTATAGGCCGCCTGCGCGTCGTAAATGGCGCGGGGAAGCCCCTGAAAGCTGAGCAGATTCACCGTCTGCTGGTGCAGTTCGTCCATCGCCGCGCGGCCAAACTCGCTCGCCGGCACCATCAGGGTCGCCGCGGCCAGCCGCACCGGTGCCACCTGCTGCAGCCGCTCCATCACCACCGCCAGGGCCAGCGCCGCCGGGTGAGCGGGAATCACGGCTGGCGTGAACAGGTCCGCCATCCCTTCGTCCAAGCCCATGCGCGGAGCCCGCACCAGCACCCCCGCCTCCTGGTCCAGCGCGCCCGATAGATCCAGCACCGTCGATCCCGCCCGCAGCGCCTCCCGCCAGTGTTTGCGCGTCAGCGCCTCCGTGCCGCAGAAAAACGTGAAATCCATCGAATCAAAGGCATCTGCGCCGATGGCCTGGATGAAGGTCACTTCATCGCCCACTTGATCCAGCTGGCCCAGACCCTCCTCCTCGTCCAGCAGGACAAAGCTCGCCGCGGCCAGCGGCGAATCGGAAAGAGCTTCCTTCAGTTCCTTGCCCAATAGCGTGGAAGCACCGGCAATCGCAATCTTGTACACAGACAACCTTTCTGAAAATGGAGAGAACTACGCGTGGGCGGCCGGGTCCGGCTCCGATGAGGCTCCGCCCGGCGAGGCGGCGGAGCTGGCCGGCAACCTGCGCCGCCGCGACCAGGAGTAAACCGCCCGCGCCCAGATGCCCGAAAACATGTAGACGAGTCCCATTGCGAAAAACACAACATGGGAGAACCGCACCATGACATAAATCGCAATCGACAGAACCAGCAGAATCTGGAATGGATGGCGCCGGGAGAAATTGATCTCCTTGCCCGACCAGAACCGCCACGTGCTGACCATCAGGAACCCGCTCAGCCCCACCAGGATCAGCCATGGAATGGCGATCCACCAGGCCTGCACCGGAATGCCGTAGCAAAGGTGGACGGTGGCGGCAAGCATGCCCGCCGCCGCCGGAATCGGCATGCCCACAAAATACTTCCGCCCCGGCCGTCCCGGATTCCGCGGCAGCGGGTCGCGGCTGATGTTGAACCGCGCCAGCCGCGAAACCCCGCCGATCAGAAACAGAAAACAGACGAACGCCCCCGCATGGCGCAAGTCCAGCCGCAATTGCGAATTGATCGAATCGGGAAGAAAGTGAAATCCCCAGATCAGCGCCAGAAGGCTCGGCGCAACCCCAAACGTGATGGCATCGGCCAGCGAATCCAGCTCCTTGCCGAAATCGCTGCACGTGTTGGTCAGCCGCGCGATCCGTCCATCCAGCGCGTCAAACGGAATGGCGAGAATGATGGCCAGGGCCGCCCAGTCCAGATGCGTCTGCGCATCGCCGCTGATGGCCTTCATCGTCTCAGTGATCGAAAAAAAACCGGCCGCGATGTTGCCCATCGTGAACAGCGACGGCAGCAGGAACATGCCGCGGCGCAGACGGGCCTGGGCGTGGGCCCGGGCCTGGGCAGGATCGCGATGATTCACGCCCGGCCTCCCGTGGCGGACGGCATGGCCGCCAGCACGCTCGCGCCGCCCTTCACGCGCTCACCCTTCTTCACCCGCAACACCGCCTCGGCCGGCAGCAGCACGTCCACGCGCGAGCCGAATTTGATCAGGCCCACCCGCTGCCCGCGCTCCACCGTGTCGCCCTGGCGATAACTGAAGACGATGCGCCGCGCCAGCAGGCCGGCAATCTGCTTGAACGTCACTTCGATGCCCTCGCCGCGCACCGTCACGATGTTCTGCTCGTTGCGATCCGCCGAGGCCGGATTCATCGCGTTCAGGTACAAGCCCTTCTGGTAGCGAACCGCGGTCAGAACCCCGCCGATGGGCGAGCGGTTCACGTGCACATCAAAAACACTCAGGAAAATGCTGATGCGCTGTCTGTATCCCTCAGGAGTTGAGATCGTCACGGTCTCCGTCACCAGACCGTCGCCGGGCGACACGATCAACCCCTCGCCCGCGGGAATCTCCCGCTGCGGATCGCGGAAGAACCAGAGAAAGAACACCGCCAGAAGCACCGGCGCAATCGCCCAGGCCCAGCCGCGCGTCGCCCACGCCAGCACCGCCGCCACCGCCAGCAAACTCAAACCGTAAATGTAACCGTCACGAACCATCGTCCTTAACGATTATACGGTTGAACTGCTCGCCTATACGGTTGAATTGCTCGCCGGAAGCGTCTGCCACCCGCACACTCACTCACATGGGCCGCGGAGCCCGCCGTTCCACCAATCGTCCACATCCGCCAAATGCCTGAAAGGCCCTACGCCATCGCCGCCGAGCGGTGTTCGAGAGCGAAGATCAGATCCTTGGCGTGGAGCTTCAGCTTCTTCAGCCGTACCTCTTCCAGTTGCTCATCCTCGGAGAGATAGGGCTTGTGAAGCAACTCTTCCAACCGCTGAGCGTAGCGACGATGTTCGGCGTGCAGACGACCAATCTCTTCGCCCAGCGTTGAATCCTTTATTTCGTCCATCAAGCACCTCCACAGGTTACAGAACATTTACATATAATGCCCCGGCGCGACAAACCGCAAGCGGGAAGAGCGGCAAAAATGCGCCGAAGTTGTGGATTTCCGCGTTTCGACCCGACAGGCGTGACCCAAATCACCCCCAGGCACCCTCCGTCCAGCGCCCGGCCATTCACCCAAGCCGCAAGCGCATCAGAACCGCATCCTCAACCGGATCAGCGTAGTAGCGCGGCCGGCGCCCGGCCTCGGCAAACCCCAGCGCACGATAGAACGCCTGTGCCTGCTGATTAGACGCGCGCACTTCCAGCAAGGTGTCGCGCACCCGCCTCCCGCGCAGCTCCCCGGCCAGCGCCTCAAAAAGCTGCCTTGCCACGCCCCTCCGCTGGAACGCGGCGGCCACGGCAATCGTCTCCAGCTCGGCCTCCGGCGGCGTCAGGCTGGCCACCGCGAAGCCCGCCACCACGTCGTTTTCCGGCGTCCCGGCCACCAGGGCAATCCTCTCCGGCGCAGCCTCCGGGTCCAGCGCGGTCAGATAGGCCCCGCGCGGCCAATGGGGCGCCTGGCTCAGGCTCTGCGCAATCTCCATCACCCGGTCCAGATCCGCCGCCGTCATGCGCCGAATCCGGAATTCCCGCGTGGAAGAATTCATGCGCGGCGCAGCCCCGCGTTTGCCGGCTCGCCAAAAATCTCCGCGTCCGAGCGGCGCAGATAGTGGCCGTCCAGCAACGCCAAATCCACAAACTCCCCGGCCAGAATGCGCGACACCGCAAGCTCCAGCGCATCGGCCGCCGTGGGAGCCGCGACCCGCACCAGTTCCACGCCCGGCCACGCCGCCCCCAGCAGAGCAGCCGCAGCCTCGTCACACACCGCAATCCGCGCGGGCTGATGAACCTGCATCAGTTCGGTCGCGCCGGCGAGAAGTTCCAGCGGGCCGGAGTCGGGCCCGCTAAGGGCAATGCGCAAAAACACTTCGTGCCGATGCGCGTCCAGCGCCGAAGCCACACAACCCGCCTTCGCCGCCAGCACCGCCAGCCGCGACACCGCCGCCACCGGAATCCCCGCCGGCTCCGCCAGCCCCTTTGCCGCGCTCAGCCCCACCCGCACCCCGGTAAAACTCCCCGGCCCATGCACGGCGACAATCGCGCCCACATCCCTCAGCGCAACGCCCGCACCCGCCAGCAGCTCGCTCACCGCCGCCACCAGCGTGGCCGAGTAGCTGCGCCCGGCGAGCTCCGTCTGCCCCAGAACCTCCACCACGCCCCCCGCCAGACGCCCCAGCGCCACCGACCCCGAAGGCCCGCACGTGTCAATCCCCAGCAGAAGCATGGATTCCCCCCAGCAGAAGCATGGATTCCGCCATCAAGCTCCCCTTACACCGCCTCGAGCGCCTGCTCCAGATCGGCGATCAGGTCTTCCTTGTCTTCGATGCCCATCGACAGCCGCACCCGCCCCTCGGTGATGCCCACCGCCGCGCGCTCCGCGTCCGTCAGCGACCCGTGCGTCGTGGTCGCCGAATGCGAGGCCAGCGACTCCACGCCGCCCAGCGACTCGGCATTTAAAAACAGCTTGATCGCGCCCAGGAACCGCCCCGCCGCCGCGCGCGAGCCCAGATCCATGCTCATCATCGACCCGAAGCCCTTCTGCTGCCGCACCGCCAGTTCGTGCTGCGGATGGCTCTTCAGCCCCGGATAGTTCAGCCCGCTCACCTTGGGATGCGCGAAAAGAAACTCCGCCACTGCCCGCCCGTTTTCCTCGTGGGCCTTCATGCGCAGCGGCAGGGTGCGAATCCCGCGCAGCACCAGATAGCACTCGAAGGGCGACAGAATCCCCCCGGCCGCCTTCTGCACAAATCCGAAGCGCTCCTTGTGCTCCGGCTTCGAGCCGATCAGAGCCCCGCCAATCCCGTCCGAGTGACCGTTCAAAAACTTCGTCGTCGAGTGCATCACGATGTCCGCGCCCAGCGCCAGCGGGCTCTGCAGCACTGGCGACAGGAAAGTGTTGTCCACGCTGACCTCGACGCCGCGCGCGTGCGCCATCTCGCTGATGGCCGCAATATCGCTCAGCACCATCAGCGGATTGGTGGGCGTCTCCACGTGAATCAGTTTTGTGTTGGGCCGGATCGCCGCGGCCACCGCATCCAGCTTGTCCGTATCCACGTACTCGATCTCGATCCCGTAATGGCGCACGATCTTGTCGAACAGCCGCAGCGTGCCGCCATACGCATGCCGCGTGCACAGCATGTGGTCCCCGGCGCGCAGCATCGCCACCAGCCCGGAGATGGCCGCCATCCCGCTCGTGAACGCGTGCCCGCTTACGCCGCCTTCCAGCGCCGCCAGCGCCGTCTCCAGCCGGTCGCGCGTGGGGTTTCCGGCGCGCGAGTAGTCCCAGCCCTTGTCCGTGCCGATCCCGGTCAGTTCAAAGGTCGAGGAAAGATAGAGGGGCACATTCACCGCGCCCGTCAGCGGGTCCGGGTGCTGCCCGGCGTGTACGGCAAGGGTCGAGTATTTGTAAGTGGACATAGTCAGGTGTCGGGGAAGATCTCCTGCGTTCTAGCTTATCGCGGCGGGGCGCCGGCACGGCACAACCACGTCACGCAAACTGGCTGCGGAAGACCGCTTTAATGTGCTCCAATCGTCTGCTCAGCGCCTCGGCCTCTTCCGCCAGGCCCAGTTCTTTCGCCACACCGATGGCGTCGTGAAAGCACTCCTTGGCTTCGCTGTAACAGACGCTCGCCTCCCTGGCGGAGTGCGCCTCATACATGTCGTCGTAGGCCTTCTCGCCCATCGCCTTCAAACGCTCAAGCCGTGCCGGCATCTCTTCCCGCGCGTCGACCATATTTCGCCTCTGTGCCAGCATCGATCGATTCCCTGTTCCCTATTCCCTGCCGTTCCCCTTCTTCGCCACCCGCACCACCGGAAAATATCCCGTCCGCGTGCGCACCGTCAGCTTGCCCATGCCGGGAGCCTCGGCCGTCACCAGCACCCGCCGGAAGCCCGGCTCGGTGGTCGGCTTGGTGGAGTGGTAGCCGATCGTATATTGGCTGCGGATGTCGCGCGCCACCTCGGCCGCGATCTGATCCACCTGCTCCATCGATTTGGGAAAGAACGCGATGCCGCCCGTCTCGGTCGAGAGCATCTCCAGCGCCCGCCGCGCGTGCCTTGCCTCGGCGCGGGTCATCTCGTCGCCGAACAGCAGCCCGATCGAATAGATCACCGGCCCGGAAAGCTGCTG
This sequence comes from uncultured Acidobacteriaceae bacterium, assembly GCA_963716385.1. Taxonomy (GTDB): domain Bacteria; phylum Acidobacteriota; class Terriglobia; order Terriglobales; family Acidobacteriaceae; genus Telmatobacter. The sequence continues at coordinate 1,454,255 of OY970305.1, read as the reverse complement.
CACCCGCCGGATGGTCTGCTCCAGCGTCAGCGTCGACGCGTTGTCCTCCCCGTCGGTGATCAGAATAATCACCTGCTTGGGCCGCTTGGCGTCGGCCACCAGCTTGTCGGCCGAAGCCACCACCGCGTCATACAGCGCCGTGCCCCCGCGCGACTCGATGTGCGAAAGTCCGTCCCGCAGCTTGTTGATGTTCGAGGTAAAATCCTGGTCGATAAACGCCTCGTCGGAAAAATTCACCACGAAGGCCTCATCCTGCGGATTCGACGCTTCAATCAGGTCCAGCGCGCTCTTGTTCACCGCCGGGCGCTTCCGCGACATCGACCCGGAGTTATCCACCACCAGCCCCATCGACACCGGCAGATCGGTGTGCTGGAAGCTGATGATGCTCTGCTTGACGCCGTCCTCGTTGACCTGAAAATCCTTCCTGTTCAGATCCTGCACCAGCCGGTTGCCCTCCAGCACCGTCGCGTTCAGCACCACCTCTTCCACGTTGGTGCGCAGAATGTATCCCTCGCCCTCCTTCTTCAGGGCGTGCCGGCGGCCGTCGCCGGCCCTTCGACGTCGGGGGAGCGCACCGGGTCGCGGTCCACCGTAAGCGAGGGAGCCTGGGCCGGCGCCGGAGCCGGATTCGCGCGCGGCGGGGTCGGCGCCTGTTGCGCCCAAAGCGCCAGCGCCGTTGCAGAAAAAAGAAGGACGAGAGTCGCGTTATTGCGAAGGCGCATAGTAGCCGGTGCGAGCATGGACAGTGAGAGGCGGCAATCCCGGTGGAGGATTGAGCTTTACCTTCACTTTACGCCACTTGCCGTCGCGGGTCAGATCCTTGGGCGTGTAGCCAATCACATATTGGTTGCGCAGCTCGGTGGAAATCTTCTCCGCGATGTCGCCCATCTCGGCTAGATCGTCCACCCGGTAGAGCCGCCCGCCCGTCTCCTCGCTCAGCTCGTTCAAAAGCATCGGCCCGGTGCGCTCCTCCGGGGTGGCCGCATAGGGGTCGAAGATGCCGATCGAATAGATCTCCACGTCCGACTCCCGCACCTGCGAACGCACCTCGCCCTCGGTGTAGCGCGAGCGGTTGTCGCCCGCCGTCTGAAACCACCAGCAGCGCCTTGCGCTGGTGCCGCGCATCCTTCATCTTTTCCACGCCATAATAGATCGCGTCCAGCAGCGCCGTGCGATGGCCGCTGCGCACCGTGGCCAGCCGCGCCTCGATGTCCTCCACCGAGTTGGTGAAGTCCTCGATCAGCTCCGGCCGGTCGTTGAAGCCGATCACAAAAAACTCGTCCTCGGGATTGGCCGTCTTGATGAACTGCAGAATCGACTCCCGCGCGCGAATCAGCTTCGACGTCATCGAGCCCGACAGATCGAAGATGATGCCGATTGAAACCGGCGCGTCCTCGCTGGCAAAGCTGGCAATCTTCTGCTCGCCATTGTTCTCGTAAATCTTGAAATCTTCCTTCTCCAGCCCGGTCACCAGCCGGTTCATGGAGTCGGTCACCGTCACCGGCACCAGCACCAGGTCCACATTCATCCGGATCAGCGAGCCGGGACGCGCCCTGAGCGCCGCGGGGCCGGTGAGCGCCGGCGCTTCGGCTCCCTTGGGCGCCCCAGTAGCCGGCGCCGTGGCCGGCGGCGGGTTCACATGCACCTTGTTCAGCGGATCGTCCTGTGCCGCGGCGCTCCCCGCGCAAAAAGCCTCGCCCGCGCAAAAAGCCACACCCAGCACGCACAGCCACAGGCCGCGCCAGGGCAGGCGAGCGCCGCGGCGCCTGCCCCCTGAACTCTCGCGCCGATTGGGTTGCGTTTTCATGCTGAAAAACACCTGAGATTGAGGCCGATATTAGCACGCTTTGCGCATCCACTGCGCCCCCGCGCGGATGCCTGAGACGGCCTTGATTCAGTATCGCCAAAACCTGGCCGGTTTACGGTACTGCGATACAATCGAGCCTGAGCGCACACTGCCCCCGCACACGCCGTATGGGGCTCCGGGCGCAAATTCCACCGCTTCAACGGGGAGCAAGATCTTCCGCATGGCCAGCATTTATCCATTTCGCGCCTGGCGCTACAATCCCTCCGCCGTCCGGCTGGACGACGTCGTGACCCAGCCCTACGACAAAATCTCTCCGGCCATGCAGCAGGCCTACTACCAGCGCAGCCCCTACAACCTCGTCCGCATCATCCTGGGCCTGCCCGAATTGTTTGACGCAGAGCGCGGCGAAAGCGTATATACCCGCGCGGCGCGCGACTTTCGCGCCTGGCGCGAACAGGGCGTACTGGTGCAGGAGAAAGACCCCTGCATCTTCGCCTACGCGCAGCAGCTTCCGCGTTCCCGGAAGCGGCGAAGTGAAGGAACGGCGCGGCTTCATCGCCCTCGGCAAGCTCCACGACTACGCCGACCAGGTGGTCTTCCGCCACGAGCAGACCCTCTCCAAGCCCAAGAGCGACCGCCTCAACCTGCTCAAGGCCACGCACGCGCACTTCGGCCAGATCTTCATGCTCTACTCCGATCCCGCCGGCAGCGTGGAGAAGATTCTCTACGACGGCGCCGGTCCCGCCGAAGCCGAAGTCACCGACGAATACGGCGTGCTGCACCGCCTCTGGCGCGTCAGCGATCCGGCCGCCATTCGCCTGCTCACCGCCGCCATGGCCGACAAGAAGCTCATCATCGCCGACGGCCACCACCGCTACGAGACCGCGCTGAATTATTCCAAAGAACATGCGCCGCTCGACGCCCGCGCAGTCCGAGCACAGCACCAGCCAGTTGCCCCAGCCCGCCTATCCCGAAGCCGCGGTCATGATGACCTTCGTCAACATGGACTCCGACGGCCTGGTGATTCTGCCCACCCATCGCGTCGTCCACAGCCTCGCCGGTTTCGACCCCGCCGCCTTCGCGCGCGCCGCCGAAGAGTTCTTCACCGTCGAGGCTCTGCCCGCCGCCGACGCTTCGACGCTACATCGACACGCTCCGCGCCCAGCAGGGCACGGCCTTCGTCGCCGTCACCCGCTCCGGGGCCCTGCTGCTGCGCGCCAAGCCCGAGGCCGTCGCCGCCGCGCTGGCCGAACTGCCCGAGCGCGCAGCGCCAGCTCGACCTGAGCTGCCTGCACTCCATCGTGCTCGACCGTCTCCTCGGCCTCGACGCCGAAAAGGTCCGCGAGCAGACCAACATCCGCTACCTGCGCGACGCCGCCGAGGCCGTCGACCAGGTGCGCCGCGGCGAAGCCGACGTCGCCTTCCTCACCAACCCCGTTTCCATGGAGCAACTCGGGAAGTGGCCTTTGCCGGCGACGTCATGCCGCAAAAATCCACCGACTTCTTCCCAAGCTGCTCAGCGGCCTGACCATCTATGCGCTGGAGTAAGACACTCGTGAAATGGGTGCCCCAGGTCCCGAATCTGGGACCTGGGATTCTCCGATTGGCAAGCTCTCGGAGAATGCGGTGGAGACTCCTCTTTTTCATCGCGGGAGCTGCAATCATCACCCTGCTCCCCTCGCCGCCCAGCAGCCTCCGCCCGCCCCCGCGGCTCGCTTTTCGGTCGTGCTCGACGCCGCCCACGGCGGCGACGACCCCGGCGGCCGCCTCACCAACGGCCAACCGGAAAAAGCCTTCACCCTGGCCCTCAGCGTCCGCCTCCGTTCCCTGCTGGCCGCGCGCGGCATCCCGTCGTCACCACCCGCGAGTCCGACGCCACGCTCGACCCCGACCGGCGCGCCGAAATCGCCAACCACGCCGCAGCCCAGGCCTGCCTCAGCCTCCACGCCACTGAAAGCGGCTCCGGCGCGCACCTTTTCACCTCCTCCCTCGCGCCCGCCCCGCCCGCCCGCTTTCTCCCCTGGAAGACGGCGCAGGCCGCCTGGGTCGCCCGCAGCATCGCCCTGGCCGGGGCCCTCAACTCCGCCCTGCTCCACGCCGGCATGAGCGTCACCCTGGGCCGCACCGAATTGCTCGCGTGTAGACAGCATGACCTGCCCCGCCGTGGCCGTTGAAATTGCCCCCGAGCGCGCCGCCGACAACTCCATCACCGCCGAGCCTCGACGATGCCGCCTACCAGGCGCGCGTGGCCGCTGCCCTGGCAGCCGCGCTGCTCGCATGGCGCACAGATGCCGGGCGCGCGGAGGCCCGCCAGCCGTGATTCCCCGCTACCAGAACATTCTCTTCGCCGTCCTGCTCGTGGCCTCGCTGGTCATGGGCGGGCTGCTGTGGCAGTTGCGCGAGCGCGCCCACCAGCGTCTGCTGGCCGGCGAGGACTCCGCCCCCACCCAGGCCCCTGAAGTCGCGCCCGCCGAGCAGGCCACCCTGCTGGTCGCCAACGACGCCGACGGCTCCCTGCTCACCCAGGCCCACGCCCTCCCCCTGCCCACTGACCCCGGCGCCCGCGCCCGCGTCTGCTCGGCAAGCTGCTCGACCTCTACGCCGCTCCCGGCGCCGCCCACCCCGTCCCCGGCGGCGCTGCTCCGTCGCCCAGGTCTTCCTGCTCCCCGCCCGAAGAGTCATTCCCGCAGCCACCCCGCTCCAGCGTGCCCGCAAGGCCAACCCCCGCAATCCAACGACGCCCAGCTCGCCGTCGTCAACCTCACCGGCAGCTTTGCCGCCAGCCACCCCTCGGGCATCGAAACCGAAACCCTCACCGTCTCTCCATCTGCGGCACCCTCCACGCCAACCTGCCCCGCGTCACCCAGGTCCGCTTCCTGGTCGACGGCCAGCAGCGCCCCACCCTCGCCGGCCACGCCGACCTCACCCGCACCTACCTGACCGCCGACGCCGTCACCGGCCGAAGAGCCAGCCCAGCGCCAGATCAAGGCAACCATCCGTGAGCAGTCCTGAAACCGCTCCTCCCACCATCGGCGTCTTCGACTCCGGCTTCGGCGGCCTCACCGTCCTCCGCGCGCTCATCGAGCGCACTGCCCCGCGCCCGCTTCGCCTTCCTCGGCGACACCGCCCGCCTCCCCTACGGCTCCAAGTCCCGCCGCACCATCGCCCGCTACGCCGCTGAAAGCGCCCGCTTCCTGGTCCACGAGCAGGGCGCAGAATTCCTCGTCATCGCCTGCAACACCGCCAGCGCCCTGGCCCTCGACGCCATTCAGGACGCCGTGCCCGTCCCCGTGCTGGGCGTCATCGAGCCCGGCGCCGCCGCCGCCCGCGCCGCCTCCCGCACCGGCGACGTCCTCGTCATCGCCACCGACGCCACCGTGCAGAGCCACGCCTACGCCGCCGCCTGCCGTGCCCTGCGGCCTCCGCGCCCTCGAAAAAGCCTGCCCCCTGCTCGTTCCCCTGGTCGAAGAAGGCTGGACCGGCAAAGAGGACTGGACCGGGGAGGGCAGCACCGGGCCCTCGACCTTCGCCGGCACTGGCGCCTCAGACGGGCCCGCGCCGGCCGCGTCCCCTCACCGCAGGTGGCCGTCACCGCCGAGGTCATCCGCATCTATCTCGACGAACTCACCGCCCAGGCCGCCGCCCAGGGCCTCAACCCCGACACTCTGGTCCTCGGCTGCACCCACTACCCCCTGCTGCGCCCCCTGATCGAAAACGCCGTCCCCCCCGGCATGAGAGTCATCGACTCCGCCGAGTGCCGCCGCCGAAGCCGCCGTCCACTCTTCAACGGCCGCCCTCGTCTCAGGCACAGAACCGCCGTCCGCCGCGTCAGATTCCGTCGCAGATCCGAGAATCGCGCCGGCTCTTTGCCACCCGCGGCAAATCACTGGTCGACCTCGGCGGCTGCTTCGCCACCGACTCCGTCGAAAAGATTCGAGCGCCTCGGCTCCCGCTTTCTCGGCCATCCGCGTCGGCCAGGTCGAAGCTCGTCGACCTCGGCGGCTGATAACTTCGCTATTGCGGCTGATATTCTAGCAGTCGTTGCCCTGCACCCCAATGCCCGGACCTTTGGAGGAAGAAAGCAAGCATGATCGATCTGGCAGGTAAGACGGCCGTGGTCTTCGGGCTGGCCAACAAGCGTTCCATCGCCTGGGGCATCGCCCAAAAACTTCACGAAGCCGGCGCCACCCTCGCCATCTGCTATCAAAACGAGCGCATGAAGCTCGAGGCCCAGAGCCTCATCGACGAGCTCCCCGGCGCATCCGGCTTCCAGTGCGACGTCTCCAGTCGACGCAGAAATTGAGACCCTCTTCGCCGCCCTCAAGGAGAAGTACGGCAAGCTCGACATCCTCGTCCACGCCGTCGCCTTCGCCCCCGCCGCCGAGCTGCGCGGCGACTTCCTCAATACCAGCCGCGACGGCTTCCGCATCGCCCTCGACGTCAGCGTCTACTCGCTCATCGCCGTCAGCCGCGCCGCCGCCCCTCTCATGACCGAAGGCGGCAGCATCATGACCCTCAGCTTCTACGCCGCGGAGAAAGTCGTCCCCCACTACAACGTCATGGCCTCGCCAAGGCCGGCCCTCGAATCCACCGTCCGCTATCTCGCCTTCAGCCTCGGCGCCAAAGAACATCCGCGTCAACGCCATCTCCGCCGGCCCCATCAAGACCCTCGCCGCCCGCGGCGTCGGCGACCTCAGCGACATGATGCAGTCCCACGCCGAACGCGCACCCCTCCGCCGCAACGTCGACCAGCTCGAAGTCGGCGGCGCAGCCCTGTTCCTCGCCAGCGACCTCTCCAGCGCCATCACCGGCGAAGTCATGTACGTCGACTGCGGCTATAACGTCATGGGCTACTGAGGGGTTAGCCTATCTGCATTTCTGAATTCCGTCCGCCTGATTTCTTAGAACCTGCATTTCGTGTGCTTGGTCAAAAACTCCTGAAGCAACTTCGCGCCCCTGCTGAACTCATCAACGTGGGTGACAGATGCGAGGGTGGTCACCTCCTTCAGGAGATCAGCGCGTTCAGTTGCGGACATGCTCAAGGTGTCCGCCTTCGCAGCTGCTTTGTCGCTGGTGTCCACGGTCAGGAATGCAGTCAACACGATGGCGTTCTGCAAATCGGTTCCCGCGTCTTTCCGATCCTCCAAGATTTTGGAGAGACCCTCCGCCATTGCCACCGACATCCCTTGCTCCCCATTCTGCGCCTCCTGAGCAGCAGCCTTCATCTGCGCCCGAAGCTGAATCGTCTCAAGAGCCATCCGATTGAAGACAGAAATGAACGTTCGAATGGCAGTTTCGTCGTTACTGCCAGCTCCCCCAGTTTTGATTTTCCCCGTGAGAAATGATGCGCAGAGATAGTTGTTCAGAGCACTCGATAGCCGCATGTTGGTGTGTAGCAGAGCAGCCCCAACGCTGTCCGATGATGGTGATGGCTTAAGGGAGGTCATCCATTGCTGAGAGGCATCATGCCCGAGTTCCATCGCCGTTAGAAGCCGTTTGAGCCGCACATAGGATTCTGAGCCCGACGTTTGCTCAGAGACCACCACTAGCGAAGCGGGACACTCGGCAGGAGCCACGGCTGGTGCCTCATCAAGCTTTGGGGGTAGCACGCTTAGCTCTTCGGCTGTTTGCGCACAGACCGTGAGAGCAGCGAAAAGAAGGCAGATTGGTACGCCAAAATACAGTCTCATGCGGCACAAGCCTGACAAGTAATGAGTGCTCATTGTACAGCCATTCCCTGACTGTGCATGCAAAGTCCTAGTTGCCGGGTGCCCATCCTTGCGACGTTCTTGTTTTTGTCGCAAGGGTGGGGAATCTCAGATCCATTCTGGAGCATCTGTTCCGGAACGGATGCGAGCGCTCTCGAACTTTCCGCTCGTCACACCCCGCACCCGCACCCCTCACCCCGCCACGTCCGCCGTCCTTCCACAATCAGAATCGGCACAGCCGCAAGCGCCGCCACCGAGTCCACCCACGAAATCCGCCACACCGCAAAAATCACCAGTCCCGCCAGCGTCACCGCCGCCAGATATGCGCACGTCGCCGACTGCGTGGCATCCGCCGCCAGTGCGCGATTGTTCATCGCCCGCGCCTGCCTGCGCTTCAGACTCGCCAACATCGGCATGGCCACCAACGCCAGCGCCGTGATGGCAATGCCCAGATAACTGGTCTCTTTCGGAGTCCGATACGCCAGCGCGGCGATGCAGACCACCACCACGGCCAGCGCAAACAGCAGAACCGCCGCCGCCCGCTCCGCATGTGCCTTCTTCAGCGGAAACCTTGGCAGGAATTGCAGCAACACCACCGCCGCCGAAAACAGCTCGATGAGACTGTCGGCCCCGAAGGCCGTGAGCGCCACGCTGTGCGCACGCGCCGCCGCAACCAGCGACACCGCGCACTCCACCGCCATCCAGCCCAGCGTGATCCACTGCAGCCACGCAACCTGCCGCGGCAGCGCCGGAGCCGCAGCGCATCCTCCGCAACATTCAGCTTCATTTTCAGCATGAGGAGACATGCCCGTGGGGCCCCCATCCGATTGTCGTCGATCACGCGGCAGCAGCGCTCAGCCTTCCTTCAGCGTCACCGTAATCCTGCGGCCGGTGGCCCAGGTCCGAGGTAGAGAAGACCGGGTTTCCCAGGTCCCGCTTTCGGGACCTGGGAAACCTCAACCCCTCCCCGCCCCGCTTTGCAGAAAATAACCCTCCGCCAGCGCACAATCAACATTGCAGGAGTGAGCCAAAATCCATCGAGAGCCTGCCCGCAGGTCCTCATCGAGGGGTACCCCCCCCTCCCCCCCCCTGAAATTTTTCCATTTTCCCCACTTAACGCAAATGTAATCAATCAGTTACAGCAATAATTATTCCAAAACGAAATTTTCAAGTGATTGATAAAAAACAGCTTACAAGAGCAAAACTGAAAAAACGAAGCGCCGTTCGGCCGGCCGCCCACCCGTCACTGCGGCTTGTTTCTGTCGCGCGGGTAGAAATCCGCAACCTCCAGCCTGTGCGGTTCCGGAGCCCCGTCTACTCCTTCAGCGTCACCGTAATCTTCCGCGCATCCCCGCCCGCTGAAGCGATCGCGATCTCCCCCGTAGCTTTCTTGCGAATACTCTTGAACTTTTCGCCCCACTCCACCAGCACCAGCGCGTCCGGAGTTAGTAACTCATCCAACCCCAGTGTTTCCAGTTGCCGCTCGCCTTCCAGCCGATACACATCCAGATGAAACAGCTTCACCGGCTTTGCAGTCCAGCGCGCCGTCGTACTCGTGAATCAGCGTAAACGTGGGGCTGGTCACTTCGTCCGCCTCGGCTGCGTCCAGCGCCTGCGCAATGCCCTTCACCAGCGTGGTTTTTCCCGTGCCCAGGTCGCCGCGCAGCACCAGCAGTTGCGGCGGCTTCAGCAGCCGCGCTAGCTTGCGCCCTACTTCGATCGTGTCCGCGCCGCTCTGCGTGGTGAACTCGTGAATCCTGCCTGCGGCGGGTGGGGCGACTTCGTTCATTCCTGGGCCTCTCCATGGGCTGCTGCAGGCAATGCCTCCGCCGGCAGCCCCTGCAACCAAACATAACCGTTCCGGCCGCCTGCGCGAAAGCGAAAAGCCCGCAAGCGAAAAGCCAGGGGTAACTGTTGAAGACTGTCTGTGGCCAGCAGCGTATGCTCGTCGCCCTCGCGCACCGCCAGGTCCGCGGCCAGCCCGTGCAGATGAACCGCCGCCTCGACAGCCCGCGCCGGCTCCTCCGGATACTGCGCCAGCAACCCCGCCACCAGCCCGGTCAGCAGGTCGCCGCTGCCGCCCTTGGCCATCCCCGGATTCCCCGTCGTGTTCACCGCCACCCGCCCGTCGGGATGAGCGATCAGCGTCCGCGCAGCCCTTCAGCACCAGCGTCACGCCATGCCGCTGCGCAAACCCGCGCGCCGTCTCCAGCCGGTTGGCCTGCACCTCGGCCATCGTCGATCCCCGCCAGCCGCGCCATCTCGCCCGGATGCGGCGTCAGCACCAGCGTGCGTCCCTCGGCCAGCTTGCGCCAGCAGCTCCGGCTCCGCGGCCAGAATATTCAGCGCGTCCGCATCGATCACCGCCGGAATCTTCGTCACCGCCAGCAGTCCCATGGTGAACTTGGCCGTCTCCGCGCTCTGCCCCATTCCCGGCCCGATGGCCAGCACCGTCTTTCCCGCCGTCAGCCCCGCCAGAATCTCCGGCGCAAGATTTTCCGCCGCAATCTGCCCCGCTGCGCGTCGCCGCCAAAGGCCAGGTCATCAACTCCGGCGCAATCGCCGCCACCAGCGGCAGCGCCGCCGCGGGAACCGCCGCCGTCACCAGCCCCGCCCCCGCCCGCAAAGCCGCCAGCGCCGCCATGGCCGGCGCGCCCGATTTGCCCCCCGCCGTTCCCAGACTCCCACCCACCACCAGCACGTGCCCAAAGTTGCCCTTGTTGGCCGCCGCCGCCCGCGGGGTCTCGATCAGCGCATGCGCCGCGCCCGCCCAATCCAGTCCCAGCTTCGAAACGATCGCCTCATCCGGCGACCCGATCGGCGCCACCACAATCGGCTGGTCCCACCGCCGCGTCAACTGCCCAAAAACGTGCGCCAGTTTCGGCGCGGTAAACGTCATCACGGCATCGGCCGGAAACGCCGTGTTCCCCGCCGACAGGTCTTCGTCCGCGACGTGCAACACGGGCCCATCAAATGTGGCCGCCGTCTCGTCCGCCGGCCAGCCCGAGGGCAAATCCACCGCCAGCACCGGCGCCGCGCTCGCCTTCATCCACTCCAGCGCCGCCAGCGCCAGCCCCTTCAGCGGCGGCTTAAAGCCCGTTCCCAGCACCGCGTCCACAATCAGATCGGCATCGAGCAGCGTCCTTGTGCCGCGCCAGTTCCTCCGCTTCACGAACCACGTGCACGCGCCCCTGCGCCGACGCGGTCAACTCGCGCCACGCCTCGGCGGCATCGCCCCGCAAGTCCTCGGGCGCGCCCAGCAGCAGCGTCGTCACCTCCAGGCCGCCTGCGCCCAGGAGCCGCGCCGCCATCATGCCGTCGCCGCCGTTATTGCCGCGCCCGCACAGCACCGTCACCCGCCGCGCCCGCGGAAACTGCTCCCGCGCGAACCCCGCCACCGCCGCCGACGCCGCCCGCATCAGATCCAGCGACGCCACCCCGAACCGCTCCGTCGTCAACGCGGTCGCAAGCCTGCATCTCGGCGGCAGAAAGAACGTGCATGGCATCCATGGTAGTGCATGAGGGAACAGCGCGCAGGCCGCCCGTTCTTCAGAACTCGATCCTCGCCTGAAATGCAATCATGCGCGGCGAACTGTCTCCGCCCAGGCCCACGCCCAGCAGCCCCGTCGGCGGCGAGATCGGTGCTTTCCAGCGTGCCGAACTTCGCCGGAATATACACGCCGGGCACTCCAGCCTCCACGCTGCCCGGCAGCGCAAAGTTCGGATGGTTGAAGGCATTGAACATCTGCATGTCGAAGCGAAACGACGCCCTTTCGCGCCAGCGGGAACTTCCTGGTCAGGTAAATGTCCGAGTCCGTGAAGTGCGGCCCGCGCACCGTATTGCGCCCCGCATCGCCGAACTGGCAGTGGCGGCGGAGTCGCCTCCCGTGCACCCGCCCGTGGTGGGATCGACCACCGAAACAAAAGCATCCGGATTCAACCACTGCCTGGTTCCCGCCACCGTCACCCCTGGGTACGCGGTCTTGCGATAGAGCGGCTCACCCGGAACCCGCCGCGCAAACTGCGGCCCGCTGGCTTGAAACACTCCGTTGCCGCCCGCCGTGTAAGGCTGACTCAGCACCGTGAACGGAAGTCCCGTGTGAAAAAATGCCGTCTCGGAAAACGACCAGCCGCCGAACACCGCGCGCAGCAGCGCATGGGGCGACGAAAACGGAATCCTGGTAAATGCCGAAAGCTGAGACGTTGTGGCGCACGTCGTAGTCGCAGTCTCCATACTGCCGGCTCAGTTCCCCCGGCAGCGGCGACAGAATTCCCTGCCGATGAGAATGAGAGCAGCCCGCCGTTCGACACCTCATCGAGGCAATGACTGAACGTGTAGTTGCCGCGCAGGGTAAGACCGCCGATCTGCTCGGTCATACTCGCCTGCAAGCCCGAGTAACTGCTGTTGGCATCCGTGTCGAAACTCGTTCACGCTGCCGAATCGCTGGTCCAGCGGCGTCTGGTAGGGATACGGCGCGAAGCATCCCGTCGCAAACCGTCTGGTAGCCGTTCAACTCCACCTGGTACGGCTCATGCACGCCGCGCGTGCCCACGTAATCGAGCCGCACCGCATCCATGCCTGCCCAACTGCTGTTCGATCCCGAATGTTGTATTGGTAGTAGTAGGGCGTCTTCAGCGTACCGCTGGGAAACGTGTTCAAACTCACCGCCAGCGGACAGACCGCCGCGCCCGCGGCCATTCCGGCGCACGGCGCCGCGCCCGCGCTGAACACCGACTGGAAGCTCCGGTTGGCGTTGGCCGTTGCATCCACCGCGCTGCCGGCCACGCCGGGCGCAATCGCCACGCCGCCCACCTGCCCGCCCAGGCCGCCCACAAACGTCGGCGCGTAGGGCGCATTGGTGGCGGCAAGGTCCGCAATCTGCGCCGGAATGATGTCGCTGAAAACCCCGAACCCGGCGTGCGCCACGGTCCTCGGCGCCACTCAGTACGCCGCCGAAACCCGCGGCTGCCAGACAAGCAGCGGTGTGGCTGGAAACAGCCCGCGCACCCTGGTTTGCAATCGCTTGGTCGAGCGGCTGGCTGATGTCATGCGAGAGATCCAGAAACGATCCCGCCGGGCGCGCAAACAGCCGTTGCTGGTTCACGGGGTTGCTGTTCCACGCCGCCCGCACCCCGGCAGTCAACGTCGCGCGCGCCGTCGGCTTGTACGTGTCCATCGCGTACAGCTCCATGTTGCCCGCCGCCACGCGTTCCTTCAGCGCAACGGGAAACGTCCGGCTCTCCGTGTAGGCCGCGCCATAAGTGAACTGCGCAAGATCGTTGTACACAGCGGTGGGCACGCGTTCCCTCGCCCAGATCGTAGTTGCTCACGTCGATGCGCCGCGTATTGATGCCGAATCGGAAGCTGTGTTCTGCCGCGCGTCCAGTCCAGATTGTCGTTGATCTGCCACTGGGTCACCTTGCGTCCCTGCGGATAGGTATTGTCATTGCCGCCGATCGTCGTAAACGGCGCATTGTTGCTGCCCGCCGTCGAGCACAATGGGAAATGCTGCAGCACCCCGGCGAAGTTCTCCGGCTCGAAGATGCTCGCGTACCAGCTCGCGCCGGGATTGAACTGGTTGACGAGATTCGACCCGAAGATATGCGTATAGCCCGCCACCAGCGTCCGCTGCGGCTGCGGAGAATACGAGTTGAATATCGCGTTGATCGGGTCGGTATAAGCCGCCTGCAAGCCCGTGTCCTGCTGAAAGCGGTACCACACGCTGTTGTTCGCATTGATCGTGTGGTCGATCTTCAACACAATCAGATTCTCGCTGTCGCTGTTGTTCAGCGACTCCTGCCGCTGGTTGGCGCAGCCGCTGCCGTTGGTGCTGCGCTTCCGGGCAGCGGCGCTCCGTTTGCGTCCAGCGGGCAGGAGCTCACCGCCACCGGCGTTCCGGCTGTGTTTCTGTACAAACCGAACATCGACCGGTAAAACGTCCGTCTCCTCGGGCTCGGCCGGCAGCAGCGGTTCCCGTAATCGGGTCGGTCCCGCCCACCGGCAGTTGGCTCAGCACATATTGCTGATAAGCCGGCGTGGGCACCACCGCCTGCGACACCAGCGGCAGCGCAATCCGGATTCCCTCCATAGTGAGAAAAGAAAAAAAGCCTGTCCCGCCGGATCGGTCCGCCCACGCTCCCGCCAAACTCGTTCACCGTCGACCGCGGCTTCTTGGCGATGTCGCCCGGCGTGTCGTTCGCATGCAGAAAATAGTTCTCCGCGTTCAACAGCGACCCATTCCACGTCTCGTACAGATCGCCGTGAAACCGGTTGGTGCCCGACTTGGTGAAGTAATTCACCTGCGACGCGCCATATCTTCCCTGATCCACGGCGTAGGAGTTCGTATTCACCGTCGCCTGCTCCACTGCGTCCAGGCCGATCACCAGGTTGGTCGATAGTCCAATATTCAGCCCCAGCCACGGATCGTTCGTGTCGTAGCCGTCCAGAATGTACCCGTTCGAGGTCGCCGGCAGTCCGTTGAATTCCACGTTGCCGTACCCACCCGCGGCCTTGGCGTCGTTCGATGAGCCGGCCGTGTTCATCAGCGCTCCCGGCGAGAACTGCGCAATGAACGTCAGGTCCTGCCCTGGATTGGGCAGGTTTGTAATGGTCTTCGCCTCGAGCGTCGTCGTGGTATTCGGGTTTTCCAGGCTCAGCAGCGCCTGATCCGCCGTCACTTCCACTGTCTGCGAAGCCGAGGAAACCGTGAGGCGCAGATTCAGAGTGACCGTGCGGCCCACCTCAACCGCGACGGGCTGCGAAGTCTGCTCCGCGAACCCCGGCGCGCGCACCGCCACCGTGTAGGTTCCGGGATTCACCTGGGAGAAAAGAAACCGCCCATCCCCGTTGGTTTTCTCCGCGCGCACAGCTTTCGTATCCACTTCGCTCGCCGTCACCGCCACATTGGCCAGTGCCGCTCCCGTCTCATCCACCACCGTGCCCGCGATCGCGCTCGAAGTGCCGCTCTGTGCGACAGACAGACCGCAATTAACCATGGTTAAGGCCAGAAAAACGAGAACAATCCTCCCGGCCGTTCGCGTGTTCGTCATGTGTAACCTCCAGGGAATCGGCTTGCTCAGCGGCCCATGGCCGTCTGCACCAGCAGCCAGGCATTTAACGCCGCGATAAGAATGGCAGTGAACCAGGAAAACCCCTGCAGCCAGCGCCCGTTCACAAACTCGCCCATCTTCTTCCGGCTGCCGGTAAACATCACCAGCGGAACCACGGCAAAGCTGAGCTGCAGCGACAAAATCACCTGGCTCAGGATCAGCAACTTCTCCGTCCCCTGCTCGCCCGGTGATCGCAACCACGATGATCGTGGGGATGATGGCCAGCGAGCGCGTAATCAGCCGCCGCAGCCAGGCAGACACCCGCAGGTGGATGAAGCCTTCCATCACGATCTGCCCGGCCAGCGTGCCGGTGATCGATGAGTTCTGCCCCGAGGCCAGCAGCGCGATTGCAAACAGCGTGCTCGCGCTGGCCGCGCCCACCATCGGGCTCAGCAGTTTGTATGCGTCCTGAATCGCCGCCACGTCAAAGCGCCCGCTGCGATGGAACACCGCCGCCGCCACGATCAGAATCGCCGCGTTCACAAACAGCGCCAGGGTCAGCGCCAGCGCCGAGTCCACGTTGGCCATGTGAATGGCCTCCCGCTTGCCCTCCGGCGTGCGCTTGTAACGGCGGCTCTGCACGATCGACGAGTGCAGATACAGATTGTGCGGCATCACCGTCGCGCCCAGAATCCCGATCGCGATGTACAGCATTCCAGGGTTGGCGACGATGGACGGCGAGGGGATGAACAGATCGTGCAAAGCCGGCCAGACGTCGGGCCGCGACAGAAACATCTGCACCCCGAACATGCCCAGGATGATGCCGATCAGCGCAATCACCAGCGCCTCCACATAGCGGAAGCCCCAGCGCTGCAGCAGCAGGATCAGCAGCACATCCAGTCCGGTAATCAGCACGCCGTAGAACAGCGGAATGTGGAACAGCAGCTCCAGCGCGATGGCCGAGCCGATCACTTCCGCCAGGTCGCAGGCCGCAATCGCAATCTCCGCGCCCACCCACAGCCCAAAGCTCGCCCAGCGGCCATATTGCTCGTGGCACATCTGCGCCAGGTCGCGCTCCGTGGCCACGCCCAGCTTCAACGCCAGGCTCTGCAACAGAATCGCCATCAGGTTCGACGCCATGATGACAAACAGCAGCGTGTAGCCGAAACGCGAGCCCCCCGCGATGTCCGTCGCCCAGTTGCCGGGGTCCATGTAGCCGACAGAAATCAGGAATCCCGGCCCGATAAACCCCAGCAGCCGGCGCCAGTAAAACGGCGACCGCGAGACGCTGACACTCGAATGCACCTCAGGCAAGGAGGGATCGAGAAGTGCGACAGTGCTTGGGCGTTCTGTGATCATGGGTTGCAGGGAAGCTGCCGGGAGGGGCGCTTCATCCTTAGTATGCCACAGCTCGTTAATCGTAGTTAATAAATTCTCTTACATTTAATTATCATCAAGCTTCCGGCCTCAGCCAGACCGCCGCCGCGGCCGGCCTTCCCAGGATCGACACCCCTGCAGGCAGCTCAATCGAAACGGTTTGGTCATAGTTCTGGCTCACCACGCGCAGGCTTTTGCCGGGGCCGATCCCCATGTGATGCAGAAACAGCAGCAGCTTCGGGTCGCGCTCGTGCAGGCTGGTCACCGTGTACCGCTGGCCCTCGGCCGCCTCTGACAGCGGCAGCTCGCCGCGCCCCTTGCGCTGCGCCGGACTCTCCGGCAGCACGGAATTGCCGTGCGGGCAGGCCCCGCTCTCGCCCAGTTTTTCCTTCAGCTTGGCCTCAAAGGCCGGCGAAACGGCGTGCTCCAGCCGCTCCGCCTCCTCGTGAATCTCGTACCACTCCATGCCGAAGATCTCGCTCAACATGCGTTCGATCAGGTGGTGGCGCAGCGCCGTGCGATAGGCCGTCTCGCGCCCCGCCTCCGTCAGCCGCACAATACCGTCCGACCCCACCTGCACGTAGCCGTCGCGCTTCAGCCGCTTCAGCGCCATCGTCACCGCCGGCGGCGAAACCTCAAGCCAGTGCGCCAGCGTGGCCGGAATCACCTGGTGGCCCTCAGCCTCGGCCTCCAGAATGGCCTTGAGATAGTTCTCTTTCGATACGTGGATGGCGTCTTTCATCGCGGGACTCCTGTCAGTCTATACGCAAAGACTTCCACCCCGCCCGCCCGGATTCCGCACCGGTCCAATGACATTCGGCTCCTGCCGCCGGTTGCCGGGACTAGCAGAACAGTTGTATCCGCCTACAACGATCGTGCGATGCCTTTCTAATGTTCAGTTTTTATACAATTGTCGACACTGGAGTAGATATGGCGAGCAACGAGCAAAAGAATCCGTACCACACCGCGTATGACGAGGCGTTTTCAGAGCTCCGGAGTATCTTTGGAGAACTCGAGCAACTCAACGCTCAGCGCAATCGAGTCGAAACGCTCATGAAGGCGCTCGCGCCGGCCATCGCATCCGGCGACGCAGCCTGGAAACCCCGGCAGCGGAGAACCTCCCTGCCCGGCCTCACCGTCGTGACCCGCATCTCCCCTTCCAAGGGGACGCAAGAGGCCGGCAACTGAGGCCTGTTTCTACTTCACCCGCACCGTCGGCTCCACTGACAACCCCGGCCGCAACAGGTGGCGCGCGTCTTCGTCCTTCCTATCCGTGAAGTCGATCCGCACCGGCACGCGCTGCACCACCTTCACATAATTGCCGGTCGCATTCTCCGGCGGAAACAGCGACAGCACCGACCCCGTGGCGCCCCCGATCTGCGTCACCTTGCCGTGGTAGTCCTTGCCCGTGGCGTCCACGTGAATCTCCACCGGCTGCCCCGCAGCCATGTGCTTCAGCTGCGTCTCCTTGAAGTTCGCCGTCACCCACAAGTCCTCGAGCGAAACCAGCGTCAGCAGGTTCTGCCCCACTGAGACGTTCTGATTGATCTCCACGCTCTTGCGCGTGATGATGCCCGCCGCCGGAGCCACAATTCTGGTATAGCTCAGGTTGAGCCTGGCCTGGTCCAGCTGGGCCTGGGCCTGCTGCACCTGGGCCAGCGCCTGCCTGGCGCGCGCGTTTTGCGCGGCCACCTGCTGCGGGCCGGTCCGGGCATATTGCAGCATGGCCTGGGCCTGCTTCTCCCGCTCGTGGGCCATGCGCACCCCGTCGGCAGCCGCCTGCTGGCTGGCCCGCGCATCCGCCAGAGCGGCCCTGGCAGCATCGGCCGCGGCCACTGCGGCGTCAAACTGCAGCTTGCTGATCACGTCTTTTTCAACCAGTGGCCTGTAGCGCGCAAGATCCGCCTGCGCCTTGGTGTCGTTGGCCTGGGCCTGCGCCACGCGGGCCTGCGCGGCCTTCAGTTGCTGTTCCGCCTGCGACACAGAGGCCCCCGCGCCGGTCACGTCCGCGCCCGCCGAACTCAGATTGCTGTCGGTGTTCACGGCCGTGATCGGCACGTTCACCTGCGCGGCGGCGGCATTGGCCTGCGCGCTGGCCAGAGCGGCCTCGGCGTTCTCCACTGCAACTTCGTAGTCGCGGGGGTCCAACGCGGCGATTTCGTCGCCGGCCTTCACCACCTGGTTCTCCGCGACATCCACCTTGACCACCTGGCCGCCAATTCGCGAGCTGATCTGAATCAGGTGGCCGTTGATCTGCGCGTCGTCGGTGCCCTCGGTAAAGGTGGACCGCCACCACACCCCGGCGGCCACCAGCGCAAGCACCACCACCACGACCAGCACAATGCCCTTGCGGCGCCCCTGCGGCTGCACCACCTCAGTACTCTCGTCCGGCTCCGGTTTGGCGGCTGTTGCAGTTGAATCGGCCACGTCTACTTTCCTCCCAGATACTTCTTGTAATTCCCCGCCGCTCCCAGCGCACGCGCCAGGCTCAGCTTGGCCACGTTGTGCCGGTAGAGGCTGGCGACATACTGATCGTAGGCCTGGGCCACGGACTGCTCCGCCTGGCTCACCGCCAGATTGTCGCTCACGCCGTTGGCATAGCGCTGCTGCGCTTCGCTCAGCGCCTCGTTGGCCAGTTCCACGCTCGACCGCGCCACTTCCACCTGTTTCTGGGCCGCGGCAATGTCCAGCAGGGCGTCGCGCACATCCGCGTCCACCTGCGCATTCCTGTCGCTCAACTCGGCCCGCTGCGTGTCCAGTTGCGCCTGTGCCACCTGCGCCTCGCCGCGCAGCCCGAATTCCTTGAACAGCGGCACGCTCAGCGTGCCCGATGCGTCGCCGGTGCCGTGCGAATGGCGCACATTCACGCCAATGTCGCCGTAGTCGCCGTCGAATTTGACCGTGGGCAGCCGGTCGGCGGTGGCCGCCTTGCGTTCGTCCTCCGCGGCCCTGGTCTGCTCCACCAGCGCCGCCAGGTCCTTGCGATTGGCGTGGGCCTCGCGAATCGCCGCCTCCACGTCAATCTGGTCAAAGGCCGCATAGGGCGCCCGGTCCGTCAGCGTGAAACTCTGCGCCAGCGGCAACCCGATGGTGCGGGCCAGCGCCAGCTTGTCCTTTTCCAGTCCGTCGCGCGCCACAATCAACTGCTGCTCCAGCGACTGCGAGTCCACCCGCGCCCGCAGTTCATCCAGCAGCGGCGCCGTGCCCGCCGCGTGGTTGGCCACCGCCTGGTCCAGCGAAATCTTCGCCGTCGCCACCTGCGCCTCCACGCTGGAAACCCGCGCCTCATCCGCCAGCACCAGCAGATAGGCATTGCCCACCGTCAGCACCACCAGTTCCCGCGCGTCCTCGGCCGAAAGCTGCGCCGCCGCAAAATCATGCCGCGCCGCAAGATAGTCTCGCAGCGACTTCACATCCACCAGCGACCAGCTCAGCGAGGCCCGCAGATCGGTAAATCCAAAAGGTCCGATGATGGTCGGGAACCCCGGCATGCGCAGGCCCTGCGCCGGCAGATCGGTCTGCATCAAGGCCTCTTTGGCGTCGAAGTCCACCTCCGGCAGCAGCGCCTGCAACTGGCTCAGCCGCTGCCCGCGCGCCGCCGCCGTCTGCGTCCCGCTCAAAATCACGCCCAGGTTGTTCCTCAGCCCGCGCTGCATCGCCTCGTCCAGCGACAGATCAATCGGCTGCGCGGAAACCTCGCCAGCGGCCACGCTGCCCTCAAAGCTGGACGCGGTCGGCCCATTCGACTGGCCCGGAACCTGCGCCGCCCCCGCCTGCGCGCGCAGGAGGCACGGCGCCCCGGCCGCAAGCCCCAGCGCCAGCACCAGCACCGCGCAAGAACAGCAATACTTCGCGTTGTTCCTTGAGTCGCTTGATGAAATCAATGAGTGTCTTCGCATCACGGCAGGATTCCCCTGCCCGAAAGATGTTTGCCTTCCAATGGATGCCCCGCCAGGGCAGCCGGGTTCTTTAATGTAGTGTACCGAACAGGCGGCCTGGCCGATGTAGCGCCAGACAGACCCATGCCCTCGCCGCACAGCGGCCACGCACCCTTTTGTATGCCATCCGGCAGGAAGCGAAAGACGCAAAGGGAAGCGGATTCGATTAACGCTCCGTGGTGGCGTGAATCAGCTGCGAACCCAGCGAGCACAGTCCCTGGCGAAAGGTCGCGCGCACCCCGTCCGCCGTCCAACCCGCGGCCCCTGCGCCGCCCGCCGCCGCCAGCGTCTCCGCCGTCTCGCCCGCGGTCAATCCCGCCACCGCCCGCAGCACAAACACCACCCGCAACTCCGTCGGCAGGCTCGCCAGCCAGTTCCTCACGCGGTCCCGCTCAGGCCCCGCGATCATCGTCTCCAGTTCCTCGCTGGAAACGCCCGCCGCTTTCAGGTCGTCGTCCTCCATGCAGCCGCCCGCCGGCTCCAGCCCATGCGGCGCGGCCAGGCAGCCGGGCGTGCGCCGCTCCAGAATCCCGATCGCCTCCCGGCACAGCGCCCGGCGGCAATTCTTCCGCGCCTCCAGCACGTCCCCGCTCCGCGCGTGCTCGCCCGTCGCAATCGCCGTCTCCACCAGCCGGACACCCGCTTCCCCCTCGCCCACCAGCATCGAGGCCAGGCTGTACAGTCCGGCGGCAATCCGGTCAATCACCTCGTCCAGCCCTTCAAACGCCTTGGCCACCGTGGCCTCGTCCTTGGGCTGCCCGTCCAGCAGGCCCCGCACCCGCGCAGAAAAATCCTCCACCCCGGCCGGAATCGGCGGGGCGGGAATCAGGCTGTCCTTGGCGGCGGTCGGTTCCTGAGTCATGCGCAGAACTCCTGTCATGGGCGCCAAACCAGGCTGCCCCACCGTCTATCCTCAACCCGCCGGGCCGCGCGGGTCAACGCGTCCGGGCAATCGCATGAGTGTTTCTCGTGGATCAATCCGATTCCTGGCGTCTGCGGAAAACAACGTGAGCAATCGAAGTCTTAGACCGCAACCGTATTCTTCCCGGAGGGAAGACGCGAAAACAGCCCGGGCTGGAGCATAGCGAAACCCTGGGACAGCGTCCCTATCGAATCCTGCGTCCCGTAGGGCCGCAGAGAAATTTCAATCAGATTGGAACGCCGTTCATGCAATCGCCCTGGTCAACGCGCCTGCCCGGCCGCATCACCAAAGCCTCTTCGGGTAATATCCGGCCTTGATCAGGCGGCGTATGCTCTCGACGGCGCGTGGGTGGTCCTCGCGATACGTAACCCCGAACCATGAATCGCCGCTGTGCAGCACTTTCACCCGCGCCTCGCCGGCCACCAGCATTTCATTCACCGTCCTGGGGATGAAGCATTCCGCCACCAGGTCCTTGCCATTCACCTCAAGAAACTTCTCAAAGTGCGCGCGCAGCAGACCAAACACCTGCGGGGTGAATCCCCACATGTTCATCGATACAATCTCGTTCCCCGCCAGCCTCGTCTCCCGCCCTTCCGCATCAAAGTCCCTGGCGTGCCCGTTCTCGCGCTCGATATTTTTCAGCTCGACAATGCTCTCAAGAAAGCCTTTGCCATCCACCCGGCACACCCCGCGCGCCACCGCGCCAAAGTCCGACAGCGTCTCGCGCAGAACATAGCCGACCATGGCAAAATCCGTTGTCCCGGACTGCAAATGACGCGCCATCGCGCGGTAGCTCTCCGCTCCATAAAAATCATCCACATTGATCACCGCAAACGGCTCATGAATGGCGCCGGCGGCCATCAGAATGGCGTGCGTCGTGCCCCACGGCTTGATGCGTCCTTCAGGCACATGGAAGCCCGGCGGCAGCTTGGCCATCACCTGATACACATATTCCGCCGCAAGGTGCTTTCCAAACCGCTCCCCGACCATCTCCTTCACTCGCTGCTCATTGTCCATGCGGACAACAAACACCACCCTGCCGAACCCTGCGCGGCGGGCGTCGTAGATTGAATAGTCCAGGATCGTTTCGCCATCGGGGCCAACCGGTTCGGCCAGTTTCAGGCCGCCGTAACGGCTGCCCATGCCGGCGGCCAGGATGAGAAGTGTCGGGCTAACCATGGGTTTCATCCTTTCCTGAGGTTCAGTCATGCGTGAATTCTTTCAGCAGCCTTTCGCGCCTCAGCGCGTCGAGCAGGGCAAGATGAAAGTCGTATGCCTGCCGCATCCGAAGCCCCGCGATTGGGCCGCCCCCAAACTCCGGCTTCCAGCTGCTTCGATGCGGTTCGCGCCTGCGGAGGTTGAGCGCGAAGGCCCTGAAACGAACGAAATGTTCTGACAGAACCGCGGTCTCCATGGCAACAAACCTCGATCACGATATTGCAACAAAATATCCCGGCAACGCGCCGAGCGGAGCGAATCCACGCATGCGCCGCCCGCGCGCTCGCTTTGTACGGCAGAAGTCTACCACTCCCCCAGGATGAAGATGTGTGACATCCGGCATGGCTCCGCCCGGTGATTCATCCCCCCCGCCAGGTGCAGCCGAATGTGCGCCCGATCCCGCATTTCGACTTTCCTTAACATTGCTTCCCCGGCCCATCCTGTATGCATAGCGTGAGGGGACTTTTACCGATCGCGCAGCGCGAGTTTTCTTCCCCGGCAGCCCGCCCCAGGTGCCGATCCCCGCCAAAACGCGGTAGACTTGCCAACACAGCGCACAGGACGCATGCATGGCCACGACGGCACGGAAACAAAAGCTCTTCAACGGACGGGACCACTCCTGGATGCAGTTCAACCGGCGCGTCCTCGAAGAGGCCGAAGATCCCTCCAATCCGCTGCTGGAGCGGGTCAAGTTCCTCGCCATCACCGGCAACAACCTCGATGAATACGTTGAAGTCCGCCAGGCCGGCCTGATGCAGCGCATCGAGGACGGCTACCGCGAGCCCGGCTACGACGGCCTGCGTCCCGAGGAGTCCCTCGCCGCCCTCACCGCCGAGATTCACACCTTCGTCCAGGCCCAGTACCGCTGCTGGAACGACCACCTCCTCCCCGAGCTGCGCCGCCAGCGCGTGCGCCTGCTGGAGTGGGAGGAGCTGAACGAAGAGGCCCGCGCCTTTGCCCAGGGCTACTTTCAGCGCGACGTGGACCCCCTGCTGACCCCCATCTCGATCGACCCCGCTCACCCCTTCCCGCGCGTGCTCAACAAGGCTCTCTGCCTGGCTCTGCTGCTGCGCGCCAAGCGGCGCAGCTCCGGCCCCCAGGTGCTGGGCGTGGTCACCGTGCCCCGAGCCCTGCCCCGTTTTGTCCGCCTGCCCGCCGCCGACGGCCACTTCGACTACCTGCTCCTCCAGGACCTCATCGCCCAGAATCTCGCCGCCATGTATCGCGGCTACGAGGTCCTCGCCCGCACCGCCTTCCGCGTCACCCGCAACTCCAACCTCTACTTCGAGGAGGAAGAAGCCCGCTCGCTGCTCGAAACCATCCGCGTCGAGCTGCACAACCGCCGCAAGGGCGACGCCGTGCGCCTGGAGATTGAAACCGGCGCCGATGCCGAGATCGTCGAGCGCCTGCGCGTCAACTTCGAGCTCGACCAGGACCAGGTCTTCCCCTGCGACGGCCCCGTCAATCTCTCCCGCCTGATGTTCTTCTTCAGCGATGTGCAGCGCCCCGACCTCAAGTTCCCGCCCTTCACCCCCCGCCCGCTCCAACTCAGCCGCAACTCCGCCGGCATCTTCGACGAGCTGCGCCACCGCGACATCCTGCTCCATCACCCCTTCGACGCCTACGATCCGGTCGTCGATTTCATCCAGCAGGGCGCCGACGACCCCGCCGTCGTCACCATCAAGCAGACCCTCTACCGCACCAGCCGCGACTCACCCATGTTTCAGGCCATCACCGAGGCCGCCGCCACCAAGGAGGCCACCCTGGTCGTCGAGCTCATGGCCCGCTTCGACGAGGCCTCCAACATCCACTGGGCGCGCAGCATGGAGGATGCCGGCGTGCAGGTCTTCCACGGCGTCGTCGGCCTCAAAACCCACTGCAAGCTGGCCATGCTCGTCCGCCGCGACGAGGACGGCGTCACCCGCCGCTACTGCCACCTCGGCACCGGCAACTACAACCCCGTCACCGCCCGCTTCTACACTGACCTGAGCCTGCTCACCTCGGATCCGCAGATCACCGAGCGCGTCCACATGGTCTTCAACTACCTCACTGCTCACGCCGAGATCGACGACTACCGCCCCCTGCTCGTCGCCCCCCTCACCATGGCCGAAAGCTTCCTCGGACTCATCCGCCGCGAAACCGAGCACGCCCAGGCCGGCCGCCCCGCCCACATCGTCGCCAAAATGAACGCCCTGCTCGAGCCCTCCGTCATCGAGGCCCTCTACCAGGCCTCCCGCTCAGGCGTCGAGATCGACCTCATCGTCCGCGGCCTCTGCATCCTGCGCTCCGGCGTCAAGGGCCTCTCCGAACGCATCCGCGTCCGCTCCATCGTCGGCCGCTTCCTCGAGCACTCCCGCATCTTCCACTTCGCCAACGGCGGCAACGACGAAATCTACCTCGGCTCGGCCGACTGGATGCCCCGCAACCTCTTCGAGCGCTGCGAAGTCGTCTTCCCCGTCCGCGACCCCGCCGCCCGCGCCCGCATCCACGACGAGATCCTCCCCGCCTATCTCGCCGACACCGCAAAAGCCCGCCTCCAGCAGCCCGACGGCAGTTATCTCCGCGCATCGAAGCTGCTCGATGACGCCCCCGCGTTTTCCAGCCAGGAATTCCTCATGCAGTTAGCCGAAGGCAAAGTCGGCCTCGACGCCATCCCCGCCCCCCAACCCCCAAGACCCGCCGCAAAACGACCCGCCGCCAAGCCCGCCGCAAAAAAAGCCACCGCCGCCGACTGACCCAGGCAATCGTAGGAACGATTCTTGTCGTCGCGGTTGGTTCTTTTCGCCGCTTTCGCCGCTTCAGCCGGTCGGCCACCGCATCCCTCCCGCAGGGAGGGCTCGAAAATAGCCCAGGATGAAGCGCAGCGCAATCCTGGGATCGTGCCGAGGTCATGTTTTCGCGTCCCGCAGGGCCGCGGCGAAGCTTTGGGCAGGCGGCCCAAACCTCGGGAACCGCACCCCATCACAACGCCAGCCGGCCGGGTGCCCAAGAGCCTGCCCTGAGCGAAGTCGAAGGGTCTCGCTTCTGAGACCTGGGAAAAGACAAACGATCCGCCTCCCAAAATCCCGTCCAGCCTTTTCCCCGCTCCGGCCATCAAGACCCTCCGCCCAGGATTCCATCCAACAGCTTCATTCCATTCCGGCAAACCTCGCCCCCCTCTTGCAGATCAATTCCCCACAAAGGCTCACAATGGAAATGGAGAAGAAACAGAAATGGAGAGGCAGGAAACCGGTCCGTGCCCCCCCTGAGGGGGTACCCCTACCCCCCTTATTTATTTTTGTTTTCCACAGAAATTTTGCACTGAATTCCCGACTCGCGATTCTCATTTCCTTCGCTCCCGCGAGTGAAGGCCGCCCTTGATCCGCAATCAACCCGATCGGAGACCACCTTGGCACAGAGTGCACCCCTCGTCTTTTCCAACATCTCGCCCGCCCAATACGCAACCCTGATCCAGAAAGCCAAAGCCTCCGGCATCGACCTCGCCGGCAACAGCGGCACCGCATCAAAATTCGGCGTCGAAATCTCCTGGAGCTACTCGCCCGACGCGCGCGAACTCACCCTCCAATGCCTCAAAACGCCGTTCTTCGTCAGCGCCGAAAGTGTCGACGCCAAAATTCAGTCTCTGATGAAAGAAACCCTGGCCGCGGCCTGAGCCGAGCGCAAGCCCGCAAAAAAGCGGGCCGCGGGTCCAACCCGCCAGCCGTTCCCCTTCTACAATCAAACCAATGCCGCTGACCTTGACCTATCCCCAGGAACAAGGACTCGCCCAAGGTCCTGCCCAAGGTCCCGCCCAAGGACGCGCCGCCGTCCGCCCACGCGCCCTAAGTCAAATCCGCGCCGCGAGCGCTGTCGTCGCGAGCCCGGTGCCCCAGGTCTCGCTCGTGAGACCTGGGAATCCCCCCGAGTGTCGCGCCCAAACCCAGGTCGCCGCGACCCGTATCCCCTCGACCCGCGTCTTGGACGCGCCCGCCCCGCTCCGCCTCTGGCATTTGGCGAGTCTCGACGCGCCCACCGTCGCCGCCGTCTGGGCGCTCGCCTTCGCCTGGGCCGCCGGCGTCCGCCTGCCCCCGTGGGTGCCCATTCTCGTCGCGCTCGCCACCTGGTCCGTCTACATCGGCGACCGCCTCCTCGACGCCCGCGCCGCCCTGCGCTCCGGCAATCTTCATCGCCTCCGCGCGCGCCACTTCTTCCATTGGCGTCATCGCCGCATCCTCGCGCCGCTGGCCGTCGCCGCCGCATCGGCCGCCGCCGCCATCGTCTTTGTCCTCATGCCGGCCGTCCTCCGCGAGCGCAACTCACTGCTGGCCGCCGCCGCCCTGGCTTACTTCTCCGGCGTCCATTCCCGCCGCCCGCCGCCCCCATGGCTGGCCCCGCTTCTCTCCAAGGAATTCCTGGTCGGCGCGCTCTTCACCGCCGGCTGCGCGCTTCCCGCCCTTTCCCGGCTGCACCGTCTTCCCGGCCACGGCGCGCGCCTCGCGCCCCTGCTCGCGGCCGTGGCCTTCTTCGCCGCGCTCGCCTGGCTCAACTGCCACGCCATCGAACGCTGGGAGTCCGGCGGCATCTCGCGCATCCCCGCCGCCAGCCTGCTCGGCCTCGCCGGCCTCCTGCTCGCCGCTGTCTTCCTCCCCACGCACCCGCGCCTCGCCGCCCTGCTCGCCGCCGGCGCAGCCAGCGCCCTGCTGCTGGCCCTGCTCCACCGGCTCCGCCACCGCCTGACCCCGCTGGCTCTGCGCGCCGCCGCCGACCTCGTCCTGCTCACTCCTGTCCTGCTTACTCCCATCCTGCTCGCTCCCATCCTGCTCGCCCCACTCGCTCTGACGACACCGTGAAAACCCCGCCCAACTTCAACCGGCTCGCCCGCGCCTACCGCTGGATGGAGCTGGCCAGCTTCGGCCCCTGGCTCGTTCGCTGCCGCTACGCCTTTCTCGAAGATCTGCGTTCCTGCCGGACCGCGCTCGTCCTCGGCGACGGCGACGGCCGCTTCACCGCCCGCCTGCTCCGCGAAAATCCCACCGTCCTCATCGACGCCCTCGACGCCAGCCCTGCCATGCTGCGCGCTCTGCTCCGCAACGCCGGCCCGCATTCCGGCCGCGTCCGCACTCATCTCGCCGACGCTCGCCTGTGGGAGCCGCCCGCCGCGCGGTACGACCTCATCGCCACCCACTTTTTCCTCGACTGCCTCACCACCGGCGAGGTCGCCGCCCTGGCCGCGCGCCTGCGCTCCTCCGTCCTTCCCTCGGCGCTGTGGGTGGTCTCGGAGTTCGCCGTTCCCGAAGGATGGTTTGGCTGGCTGGTGGCGCGGCCTCTCATCGCCAGCCTCTATCTCGCCTTCCGGCTGCTCACCGGACTCCGCATCCACCGCCTGCCCAACCATCGCCAGGCCCTCGCCCAGGCCGGATTCACCCTCGCGCACGAGCGTCACCGGCTGGGCGGCCTGCTGGTGAGCGAGCTATGGAGCCCAAGCGCACCGCCAAGCCGGAGAAGCGTTGGGAGGGGCGATACGACCCGTACTCGAAGTACGCCGGCTTGACTCCCGCGGGAGAGGGTGCCTACAATCCGCCCGAACGCGGGAGTTTGCTCCCCTGAGTGAGCTCGCGGGTGCGCACGCGGCCTCATCGACGCGCAGCCTGATCGAAAAGAAGGCAACCAGACATGTCGCGACATGGCATCCCCATCGGACGGCTTTTCGGCATCTCCGTCGATCTTGACTATTCCTGGTTTCTGATCGTCGGCCTGATGACGTGGATGCTGGCAGCCGACTACTATCCCGCGGAGTTCAAGGGCTGGTCGGCCGGCGAATACTGGGCAATGGGCGCATTAACCGCCGTTTCGCTGTTCGCCAGCGTGCTCATTCACGAGTTCGCCCACGCGCTGACCGCGCGGCGCTTCGGCCTCCCCACGACCCGCATCACGCTCTTTCTCTTCGGCGGCGTCTCCCGCATCGCGGGCGAACCGCCCAGCGCCGCGGCGGAGTTCTGGATCGCGGTCGTCGGCCCCCTGGCGAGTCTTGCCCTGGCCGCCTTCTGCTGGTCCGCGAAACTGCTCCTGGCCGGTGCGACGCCCCTCTTCGCATGGATGGAGTACCTGGCCTGGATGAACCTCCTGCTCGCCGCCTTCAATCTCCTTCCAGGGTTCCCGCTGGACGGCGGCCGCGTCTACCGCGCCCTCATCTGGCGAATCACCGGCAGCTATCATCGCGCCACCCTCAGCGCCGCGCTCACAGGCCGCTTCTTCGGCTTTCTGCTGATCTTTTTCGGCGTCTGGCTGGCGCTGGCCGGAAATCTGCTCGGCGGAATCTGGATCGCCTTCATCGGCTGGTTCCTGGAGAGCGCCGCGGGGAGCCAGCTCCACCAGGAGACGCTCAGGAACCTGCTCGGCGGCCACAAGGTCTCTGATGCCATGCGGCGCGAGTTTCCCCAGGTGCCCGCCAACGTCACGCTCCAGGAGCTTGTCGATCGGAGCATTCTGCCCGCCAATGCCCGCTATGCCATCGTGACGGACCCCGCCGGGCCCGCCGGAATGGTCACCCTGGCAGCCATCCGCGAAGTGCCGCGCCGCGAGTGGTCCACCGCCACCGCCGCCCAGATCATGATCCCCTTTCAAAAACTCGCCACAACCCAGCCCAATGCCATTCTGTGGTCCGCGCTGGAGAAGATGGGCCGCGACGGCGTCAACCAGCTCCCGGTTGTGGAGGGAAACAGGGTGGAAGGAATGCTTTTGCGGGAAGACATTGTTCAGTATCTCGGCCTGCTGCAGGCCCTCGAGGAGTGAAAGACAGTTGCGGACCACGCCCCGCGCCGCCCCGCTCCTGACTTCGCGGTATATTACAAACGTGTTAAAATAGAGTTTCAAGGGAGAGGTCTGCCGCTCCCTTTGCCACCCCGGACCATCGCGATGATTCTCTACCTTATGCGCCACGCCAACGCCGGACTTTCCAAAGGCAACCCTGTCCTTGATGAGAAGCGCGCCCTCATCAAAGAGGGGAAAGAACAATGCATGCTGATGGCCCGCATGTTGAGCGCGCTCAAGGTCCAGGTGGACGTGATCGTGTCCAGCCCCCTCAAGCGCTGCCTCCAGACCGCCCAGTTTGTCGGCACCGAGCTGGGCTACGAGGCCAAGGTCGAGGTCAGCCCCGCGCTGCGCCCCGACGCCGACTACGCCGCCTTCCAGCAGTTGCTGGAGAAATACGCCAACCGCGAGGGCGTCCTCGTCGTGGGTCACAATCCCAATCTCTTCAAGTTTCTCGGCCGCATCATCACCGGCAACGGCGGGGCCGGCGTGCGCATGCGCAAGGGCTCGGTGGCCCGCATTGACATGGACCGCCATCCCCCGCTGCTGCAATGGCTCATCGATCCGCGCATGGCCCGCGCCATCTACGCCAGCGTGGCAAAAAGCTCCCGCCCGAAGACCTCGCGGAAATAATCCACCTCCCTGCGCAGCGACCACAGCTCCAGCTCCGCGCCCGTGCGCCCCGGCTGCAGCTCCAGATAAACCCGCTTGGGATAGACCCGGGCCGCCACCCGCAGCACGTCGCTGGCGCGATCCTGATTCAGCGCCACCGCCAGCCGCAGCAGCACCACCGCCCGCTGCACATTCTTGTGCTCCTCGCTGGGAATGTTGCGCAAGGCGCGGTCGTCCGGCTGAGGACGGCTCTTGCCCTGGTAGCGCGCAATGGCCGATACCACCGTCCGCTGCACCTGCGTGTACCCATACATCTCCGAGCTGGAGATGATGTACTGCGTGTGCCGGTGGTGCCCCTGGTGGTTGATGAACTTGCCCGTGTCGCGCAAAATGGCGGCGGCCGCCAGCCAGCTCTCGTACTCCGGCGGCAGCTGATGCAGCGCCTTCAGCTCGCGGAACAGCTGCACGGCGTGCGCGCGCACCGGCTCGGCTTGCCGCGGATCGACCCCATAGCCCTTCGCCGTGGCCAGCACGCTCTCCCACCGCTCGTGTTCGAATTCCTTGTGCCCGGCGGCCCGCGCGTCCTGCTCGGCCAGCATCTGCGCCAGAATCCCGTCGCCCAGCCCCAGCGGTGAATAGCGAAAACCCGGCAGCCCGAAGCTCTCCAGCAGTTCCGAAAAAACCTGCGCCCCGGCCACGATAATCTCCGCCCGACGCGGCCCGATCCCCGGCACCGCCTCGCGCTCCGGCAGCGTCATCCTGGCAATCTTTGCCGCCAGCTTGCGCACCGCGTCCGTCGGCGCAATCCCCGCCATGCCCGCCGCCGCAGCCTGGCCCGACACGGCTCTCTGCCGCGGCTTTTTGCCTGTTTTCCCCGCCGGCTTGCCCGCCGCCGCGCAGGCCTCGGCCAGCGCCGCCGCCGTCCCCGAGGTGGCAATCACCAGCGACACGTTCGCCGGCTCAATCCTGCGCTGCGCCCGCCTCAGCTCGCGCGCAATCAGTTTGCGCATCTGCGCCAGCCCCTCGGCCGGCGCCGGATCCGCCTGCAGAAACTCCTCGGTCAGCCGCACCGCGCCCAGCGGCACGCTCACCGTCTCCTTCAGCCGCTTGCGCTCCGAGAGCGTGATCTCGCAGCTTCCCCCGCCCAGGTCCACCAGCAGCACCCGGCCGCCCACCCCCGGCTCGCCGCCCATCAGCCCGCGGTGAATCAGCCGCCCCTCTTCGAGACCCGAGATGGTCTCCATGTTCCAGCCGGTTTCAGCCTTCACCCATGCCTGAAAAGCCGCCGCATTGCGCGCGTCGCGCATGGCCGAGGTGGCCACCACCCGCATTCGGTCCACCCCATGCAACTGCACCGCACGCTGAAACCGCTTCAGTGCCCGCAGCGTCGCCGCCATGGCGTCCGGCGACACCAGCCCCGAATCAAAAACACTGGCCCCCAGCCGCGTCACCTCGCGATCCATGTGCAGCGTCTTCAGCCGGTGCGCAACAACCCTGGCAATCTTCAGCCGGCAGGAATTGGACCCGATATCAATCGCGGCAAACGTGGGCATAGAGGTGTCTCGCGCGCTCCATGAGAATGGATTCTGGCTCTGGGGTCAAGATACACGACCGCGCCCGAGCCACGCATCGAGAGAGAACAGTCAGCAGAAAAGGAATCTGGTTCTGTCCGTTACGGCACCGTAACCAAAATCGTCGTGCTCACGCCTTGTCCCAGAGGAGTGTTCCCGCTGGCTTCGTTGTCCGCCGTAAGGGTGTACTGGTAAGTTCCGGGAGTCATGGCGTTCGGATTGCCGCCACACGCAGTGATTCCCGCCAGCCCGGCGATGGTGCCCACGGCAAGCACCGCGAGCGCAAGCAGATTCCGCGTCCTTCGCCGTCGTCCAAAAAAGCCAAGCAGCAGCGCGCCGCCCAAAGCCAGCCCCGCCCAGGGCGCATGGCCGCTTCGATGCAAACCCACCGGAACAGCCGGACCGTACGGGTAGAAAAAGATCGTTCCCTTGACCGTCTGACCTGCATTCACAGGAGTCGGCGCCCGCACAGGGCCGTAATTGCAGTCGGGGATCTTGAGCCCGGTCCCCGTGCCCGCATATTGGCAGGAAACATACAGCGTGCCTGTCATGGGTATTGCGGTCACCGTGTACTGGGTGGAACCAGGGCCGCTCATCGGCATGGTCACATTCGTGGCCGCGATCGTGTAGGCAGAAGCCGCGCTGGCTTGCCGCGTGAACTCAGCGAATCCCGCACCCATCAGGAGAAGCATGCTACAGAAGACAATCAGTCGGTTAGCCTTCATGGCGGTCTCCCTCGGCAAGAGGGGAATGTCCTGCCCTGTTTGTAGGCTTAGACGTCGCGCTTCCTCTCCCAGTTACGGCCAGAGTCTCAGGCGTAGCGTCTTCTTTCCGCAACCGCGATCGACTCAACACCCTGCGCCGGAATCTTTTGCGGCAGGAGTTGCGGCGACGCCTCATCTCCCGCGCTCTCCTTCTGCAGGCGCGCCATTGTTCGCTGGCAAACACCAAGCGCCTTCTCGAGCGATTCTTCCTCCAGCGTCTCCAGCAGCTCGGCGAGTCCACCCTCTTTTTCGCGGCCACGAAACAGGTGGCCCGCCTTTTTGGCCAGCGTCTGCCAGTCGTGCCATGTGCCGGCGGCGACCTGCATCTTCCTCAGCGCCGCCGCCTGCCGCCCGGCCTGGGGATCGGCGGCTGCGTAGATCTCGGCCAGGTAGCGCACCTTCTTGATCCGCATGCGAAACTCGTGCAGATTGTCGCCGCTCAGTTCGGGAAACTCCGCGGCCAGGCCGGCAAGCAGCTCGCGCACCGCGCTCGCTCCCGCGCCCCCCATACGCGGCGCCTGCGGCGCAAGCGCAGCCCCCATCTCCCGGCTCGTCTGCTCCAGACGCTCCCGGCGGTCGGCGATCTCGGCCATCAGCTCCTTGGCCGCGCACTCGCGCTGCCGCGCGAACCTGCGTTCGAGTGCGTCGATCTGACGCAGTAAAATGCGGCTGCTGTGCAACCGCGCTCCGCCGGGACCGGCCGCCGATTCGTGCAGGCCGGCCAGCTTGCCCAGGTAAACGTCCGCATCCCGCACCGGCCCCAGCACGCGCCGCAACTTCCCCGCCTGCTTGTTCCAGCGCCTCGCCGCGCGCGCCGCCGGGGCCTCCGCTTCAAGCGCCCCCAGCCCATGCTCCAGCTGCGCCTGAAGCCGCAGCGTGGCCACGCGCAGCTCATGCACGCGCCGTCTGCCCGCCTTCCGCCCGCACGCGGCCAGCAGTCGGCGCCACGCCTCTACCTGGCTCCGCCCCTCGGGGCGCTCCTGCGCCGCCCTCTGCAAATCCACTGAATGAAGGCCGGAATTCATCGTATTTTTACCTTCCTGCCCTCTATTCTGCACCCGTCGGCCGCTCCCGGCACAACCATTCGACGCAAACGGCCCCAAGCGTCTTGCCCGCTGGAACGCCGCGCGTCCCCGGCTGCTATCCTGCTCCTGACAGTGCTTCACCGTTCACAATGATGACGCCATCAGCACCTTCATTCCGATCCCGTCAAGAGCCGTCCGCACTGGCGGCGTGGGTGCTCCTTGCGGCCATCTTCGCCGCCGTGCAGTTCGCTTCCCTGTTTTCTCCGCCGCTGCTGGACGACGCCGACGCCAGCCACGCCCAGGCCGCGCAGCATATGGCCGAAACCGGCGACCTGGTCACTCTCAAGATCGACGGCATCCGCTATCTTGAGAAGCCGCCCCTGCCCTATTGGATCGACGCCGGCCTCTATCGCATCTTTGGCCAGAACGTCTTTGCCACCCACCTGCAAAACGCCCTGGCCGTGCTGGGCTGCGCCTGGCTGGCCTGGCTGTGGGCCGGGCGCGCCTGGGGAAGCCGCGCCGCACTCTATGCCGCCCTCGGCGTGCTCACTTCCATCGGGCCCTTTCTCTTCACCCGATTCTCCATTCCCGAGGCGCTGCTCAGCTTTCTGTTCCTGCTCGCTCTCTACTGCTTTCTCACCGGCATGGAGTCGCGCCGCCCCGCCCGCATTTACCTCATGTGGGCCGCCCTCGCCCTGGCCACTCTCACCAAGGGCCTCATTGCGCCGGTCTTCTTTTTGGGCGCGGCCATTCCCCTGCTGCTGCTCAGCGGCCAGTGGCGGCGCTGGCGCACGTTCAAGCCCTTCTCCGGCCTGCTGCTCTATCTGGCCATCGCCGCCCCCTGGCACATCCTGGCCGGCCTGGCCAATCCCGACCAGGGCAACCCCCTCGGCAACCACCCCACGCCCGGCAACGTCCACGGCTTCTGGTACTTCTACTTCGTCAACGAGCACTTCCTGCGCTTCCTCGGCGAGCGCTTCCCCCACGACTACAACAAGCTGCCCGCTGCCGCCTACTGGCTGCTCCACCTGGTCTGGCTCTTCCCCTGGAGCCTGTTTCTGCCCGCCATGCTGGTGGTGGCCTGGAGGACCCGCCGCACCTGGCTGCAGCATCTGCGCCGCGATGCCGGCCAGACCGTGGATTTTTACCTCGATTACGCGGCCCGCGAAGACGTGGCCAGCTACGTCTCCCGCCTCAAGTTCCGCGTGCGCTCCATCTGGCTGCTCAGCCTGTTTGCGGCCTTCACGCTGCTGTTCTTCTCCCTCTCCACCAACCAGGAGTACTACACCTTCCCCGCCTGGCCGCCGCTGCTGATTCTCACCGCCGGCGTTCTGGCCGGGATTGAGGAAGGCCGCGGCCCCGAAGGTAGTCGCGAAGGCGGCAAGCCCCTGCTCTCGACGGCCTGGTTGACCGTGGCGCAGGCCATATTTGCCGTGGCCGGCGCGCTGGCTGCCTTGGCCCTGGGCTGGGGACTGTGGGAGTCGCGCCATCTGCCGTTCGTCTCCGACATCGGCACCCTGC
Organism: uncultured Acidobacteriaceae bacterium; assembly: GCA_963716385.1. GTDB lineage: Bacteria > Acidobacteriota > Terriglobia > Terriglobales > Acidobacteriaceae > Telmatobacter. Next base: position 1,419,953 of record OY970305.1, on the reverse strand, counting down.
TGGCGCACCGCGACGTGGGCGGCTACACCCTGTCCATGTCCCACATCTTTGACCTCACCGGCCCGTCCTTCGCCGCCCTGCGCCTGCCTGCCCTGCTGGCCGCCATCACGCTGCTGGTGGGTCCGGCCGTGGGCTGGCTGCTGCGGGTCAAGGGCAGGCACATCGCCGCCACCATCAGCATCGCCCTCACCGCCACCGTGTTTCTGGTGGCCGCGCACATCGCCTTCGCCCGCTTCGAGCCCATGCTCAGCTCAAAGCAACTGGCTGACACCATCCTCCTCGAAGGCATGCCCACCGACTCCTTCATCATCTACGGCGACCAGTCCGACGCCTCGTCGGTCATCTTTTATACCCATGATTTTCTGCGCAAGCCCGCGCTGCTGGTCGAACCGCAGTGCTCCCCCTACGGCGCCGGTTCGTCGCTGCTCTGGGGATCCTGCTACCCCGACGCGCCCAAGATCTTCCTCAGCGAAGACCAGTTGTCCAAGATGTGGGGAACCGGCAACCGCAAATGGCTCTTCGCCCAGGACACCAACCAGTCCAAAGTCGAACAGCTCCTCGCCGGCCGCCTCTACCCCGTGCGAGCCATCGCCGACAAAGCCCTATGGACCGACCGCCCGCTGCAGTAGGTCTGTGCGTGGGAAAGGTTTTCCCAATTGCGGAATTGCTTAGATCCGCAAAAAATCCAGATTGAACATCTAACCTGTTTTGGGTTATTGTTAGACATCGGAGCGACCTACTCGTGCCCCATCAGTCTCCAATCAAATGGGATGATCTCCCGTTTGATCCAAGTCCGCTCGTTAAGGATCAAGCGAGAATCACTCCCCTATACACATCCAGCCTCGGGGCCCTTTACGCCGATGACTGCATGACGATTCTGCCTTGGATACAAGACGAGGTTGTCGATGCAGTCTTCGCCGATCCGCCGTTCAACCTCGGAAAAGAATATGGGAATAGATCCAATGACTCGCTCACAGAGAAAGCCTACCTCGATTGGTGCCATCAATGGGTGACAGAGTGTGTTAGGGTCTTGAAGCCCGGCGGCTCCTTCTTTCTCTACAATCTTCCCAAATGGAATGTGCTTCTTGGAGCATTTCTTTCAAGTCTTGGGATGGAGTTTCGCCATTGGATTGCGGTCGAAATATCTGCCTGTTTGCCAATCCCTGGACGGCTCCATCCCTCCCATTACAGCCTGCTTTACTACACAAAGGGGAAGCCGAAAACGTTTCGCAGAATCCGCACGCCCATCCTCATATGCCGTCATTGCAGTGGCGAGATCAAGGATTACGGCGGTCACCGCGATGCAATGAACCCAAAGGGCGTAACACTCAAGGATGTTTGGACAGATATTCCTCCGGTGCGCCACTGGAAGTACAAGTCGAAGGATCGTCCAGCGAACGCGCTTTCCACAAAGATTCTGGACCGCGTGATAGAGATGTCAACGCTTGCCGGTGACCTTGTGCTTGATCCATTCGGGGGAAGTGGCACAACCTTTGCGGTTTGCGAAAGAAAACATCGTCATTGGCTCGGGATCGAAATCGATTTTGCGGAGGAGATCGTTGACCGGCTCGAATCCGGTCAGATTCAGTCCCACAAGAACGACGATTTCGTTGAACGCTAGACTAATGCTCGTCCATCCGTTCCCTTGGGGATTCTCGGTACATCTTTGCTGATGGCATCCTGCTCAATGACGACGATTTCGAGCACCCCTTCGCGGCAAGGCACAGACCTCCATAGAGCGAAGTACGGTTTGAGTTCCTGAATGTTGCCAATTCGATCAGTCAGGTACACATAGAGTTTGCGGGAAGGCACCACGATCACTCCAGCCGAAATTACCTGAGTCTTCAGAAGCAGCGTCAGCTTGTTCATGGACCGATGCGACGATGAAATATTGCCCGTTTCCCATTCCACGACAATCGGCTTCTCGGGTCCGGGAAGAACCGCATCGAAATCACCCAGACGTTCGTCCAACGCATTTTTTGCTTTGCCCTCGATTGTCCATCCGTCTGCTTGCAACGATTGAACGAATCTGTCGCGAATGGGCTTTACGCCGTTGCCCTCACCGCGTGCCTTGCCGCTCTCCGGATAGATTGTGAAGGAACCGCTTCCTACCGGCCATTCACATTTCCGGATCGCATCTTGAATCTGCTTGCGCGTGGTCTTCCAATATTCCGAGGTTGCATAAGCCCCGCGACTTTTCAAGGTATACACTTTTACGATTTTCATGATCCCTCGCCGCAGAAGCGTTTCAAAAATGCAACGGGGTCAATACCGAGGGCACGACACACCTCGCAGAACTCGACCACATCGAGCTTGCGTTCGCCGCGCTCATATTTCGACACGAAAGATTGAGGGCGGCCGAGGCGATCAGCCAAGCCCACTTGGGTGAGGCCTGCACTCTTCCTCGCCTGAATGAACTGTCCGCGAAGTTTAGCTTGTTCGTCGATTTCCACTGTATGGTCCGTGGGAGAACAATAAAACCCTATTTGGGATATACCAAATTGGGTTATTTGGCGGCCCAACTTGAACTTCTACTTCGCCGCCTGCATCTTCCCCCCCGGCAGCAGTTGAAAGACCCGCCCGCGCCACAGAATGCGGCTGGAAGAATAGCTCGCCGCCCAGAAGCAGAACCCCATCAGATCGCGGATCGGATACAGCACCAGCAGCCCGAACCAGCTCCGGTCCTCGACCACCATGCCGCCGACGGCAATCGCTATCGCCAGCCGCGTGGCCACGCTCCAGCCCAGCAGCGCCAGGCCCACCCACGGACGCCCCAGCGCCGCCGCCGCCGCCCACCCCAGCAGCCCGAACGGCAGGCTGAACGTGAGCGCAGTCCCAAAATGCCCCTTGGGCCGCGAAAAACGCGTGGACTTCATCCACCGCACCTGATGTTTGAGCGAGGCAATAAAGCTGGAATTGATGACCATGTGCTCGATCGCGTGGTGGCTCAGCACCACCTTCTGTCCCAGCTTCCAGGTCTCGTTGCCCAGCACAAAGTCGTCGGCGCAATAATCAGCCGTCACCCGAAAACCGCCCATGCGCCGGATCGTCTCCCGGCGGAAAGCCATGGTCGGCCCCAGCACAAACTGCATTCCCTCCATGGCCCGCGCCACCAGCACCCCGGCGGTCATTTCCACGCTCATGCCCACGGCCTCCAGCCGCGCCCACAGCCCTCCTTCAGCCGCCACCCCGCGATACGGACAGGTCATCGCGCCCACCTGTTCATCCGCAAAAGGCGCAGCCACGGCGCGCAGATAATCCGGCCTCACGCGCACATCGCTGTCGCTGATGACAAGGATGTCGTAGGCCGCTTCGGCCTCCATCGCTTCCATCGAGATCACTTTATCGTTGATGTAGTCGGGCTGGCCGCCGGTGGAGAGAAATTTGACCGGAATCTGCGCATAGCGCGCGGCCACGCGACGCGCCGTCTTCAGCCCCGCGTCGTCCGCCGAGCGCGCGCAGAAAAGAATCTCGTACTGCGGATAATCCTGCTCGAAAAAGCTGGCCAGATGCGCCGCAAGCCCCGGCTCGGCCCCATGCAGCGGCTTCAACAGGCTCAACGGTGGCGAAAATCCCGGCCGCGTTTCAAGCCGGGCCAATGCCCGCCGTCGCTCGCGCAAATAGCCCGGCACAGCCGCCAGCACCATTCCGGCAAACACCGTCGAGGTCATCAGGCCGAAGACGGCCAATCCAAGAAGAGCGTACAACATGCAGAATCAAGAATACCCGCAAGAGGCGGGGTTTTCCGTCAAGCCGCCGTAGGAATCTTTGTGGTCAGTTGGATGCCCAGAGCATTCATGACGGCCAGCGTTGTCTTCAGTGTTGGGTTTCCCTGCTCACTGAAGGAGCGATAGAGCTGCTCGCGAGACAACCCGGTTTGGCCTGCAATCTGGGCCATGCCCTTGGCGCGAGCCACAACGCCCAGCGCGTGCGCAATGTAGCCAGCATCACAGGTTTGAAATGCCTCCGCCATGAAGACCGCAATGGCTTCGTCTGAGCCAAGATCCTCGGCTGGATCATAGGAAGTCAACTTCTCAGGCTTGGTTTTCTTAGCCATTTTCCCCACTCCATTCTGCTGAAAGACGCTTCGCTGTTTGTATGTCCTTCGCCTGCGTTCGCTTGTTCCCGCCACAGAGCAGGAGGACGATCGTGCTGCCCCTCTTCTGGAAGTAGATGCGGAAGCCAGGACCATGATCGATCCGCAATTCGCTGATACCCTGTCCTACCGGCCTTACATCCCCCGCATTCCCAAAGGCCAGGCGGTCAAGGCGAGAGGCGATCAAAGCCCGGATGCGTTCGTCCTTGAGCTTGATGCGCCATTTCCGGAAGGTCTCGGTTTGTTTGAATTCGACCATCACGCAGTTTGTAGTTTATAGAATACCGTGCTTTTTACGATCCTGCATTATTTGGCAGGATTGTCAGGGCATTTTCCCAGATTGATCCACCCCTGTACGGCCCGTCCCCACCGGCGTCGAACTGCGGCTCATCAAACCACACCCAATAAACAGAATTTGTACCGAGAGCGCTTGTTTCTTTCCGAGTAAGTGCATCGTCCCACGCACCGCTAATTGCAGTTACTTCATCTGGCGGTGCTGAGATAGTTCCCGTTGCGCCTTGGGCCCAAAAGAAGTCCTCTGAAACTTGAACTCTATCCCCTGCTGAAATCATTCTCTTCATAGGTCAATCTATCCTGGAAAGTTACTGCTTGCGGGGCGACGTTGGCTTGGCCACCACCGCCGGCTTGCGCAGCGGCACAATCGCACCAGCGCCGGGCGCCGCCTGCTGGAAGCGCGCCAGCATCTCCGTCCGTACATACTCCACAAAGCTCTGCATCTGCCGGTTCATCTCTTCCATCCGCTCGCGCATCTGCAGGATGATCGCGATGCCCGCGATGTTCACCCCCAGGTCGCGCGCCAGATTCAGGATGAACTCCAGCCGCTCCAGGTCCTCGTCGGTGTAAAAGCGCGTGTTGCCCTCGGTGCGCGAAGGCTTCAGCAAGCCTTCGCGCTCATACAGGCGCAGGGTCTGCGGGTGAATCTCGTACATCTCGGCCACCGCCGAAATCATGTACGCGCCTTTGGATTTGCGTCTTGCGGCCATGGGCTTTTTTGCACCTGCTTACCGTAAGTTGCTTGAAGCGCCCCTACATCTTGTCAAACAGCGCCACCCGCGGGTCCTGGTTGTTCAGCTTGGCCAGCTCGCGCATGATCTCGCGGCTGCGCTCGTCCTGCAAATGCGGCACCACCACTTCGATGGTCACGATCTGGTCGCCGCGCTGGCCGGGGTTCTGCGCGCTCTCCACGCCCCGCTCCCGCAGGCGCAGTTTTTGTCCGCTCTGGGTGCCGGGGGGAATCTTCAACTGCGCGCGCCCGTCGATGGTCGGCACGTCCACCTTGGCGCCCAGCGAAGCCTCGGGCACCGTCACCGGAACCGTCAGCTGAATATCGTCGCCCACCCGCGTGAACACTGGATGCGTGCCCGTGCGCACGATCAAAAACAGATCGCCCGGCGCGCCGCCGTTCACCCCCGCGTTGCCTTTGCCCTGCAGGCGGATGCGCTGCCCGTCGCGCGTGCCCGCCTTGATGCGAAACTCCACCGTCTCGGTGCGGCTCACCAGCCCTTCGCCGTGGCAGGTGGAGCAGTCGTTCGAGCTGCGGCCCGTCCCGTTGCAGCGCGGGCAGGGGATGTTGAACTTCATGCGCCCGCCCATCTGCGTCACCTGACCCGTCCCGTTGCACTCCGGGCAGGTCATGGGCCCGCCGGTGTGCGCCTGCCCGTGACAGCTGGGGCAGGTCTCCTGGCGATGCACCTGCAGGCGCGCCTGTCCGCCCCGGATGGCCGTCCAGAAGTCCACCGTGGCCTGATATTCGAGGTCGGTGCCCGGCTGCGGCCCACGCGGCCGGTGCGGCTGCTGCGCCCCCGAAAAGATGCCTGAAAAAATGTCCTTGAAGCTGCCCCACGACTGCGAACCCGCCCCCGCCTGGTGGCCGGCCGGCTGCCCTGGCCCGCTCTGGAACCCGGAAAAGTCGAAGCCGCCAAAATCCACCGGAGGCTGCCCCCCGCCCTGCTGGCGCGCGTAGGCCTCGGCCTGCGCCGGATCGATCTGATCGGAATAGAAGCCCAGCTGGTCGTATACTTTGCGCTTCTTCTCGTCGCTCAGCACGTCGTTGGCCTCGGAGATCTCCTTGAACTTCTCCTCCGCCCGCTTGTCGCCGGGGTTCACGTCCGGGTGGTACCGCCGCGCAGCTTTGCGGAAGGCCTTGCGAATCTCCTCCGCCGTGGCCGTCTTCTTCACGCCAAGCGTGCCGTAATAATCCTTGTTCTGGGTCGTGGGCATGTGTGTTTTCTTATCTCAAATCATCTTACCGGTTGCGGAGTACCTTCCATTCACGCAATCCGCCAAGGTTCCCAAAGTCTTCATCGGCAAAGCCTCATCCGATCTCGCTCATCCGGCGGCATTCCATCCATAGTCGGCGGGGGTGGACAACAAACCGTCGCCCACCCCCGTTTTTCCGCCGCCAGGCGGGGCTGCCGCACCGCAGGTGCCTACTTCTTGTCTTCCACGTCCACATACTCGGCGTCGATCACGCCTTCGTCCTTCTTGGCTTCGGCTCCGGGCTCCTCGCCCTCAGGCGCTGCTCCCGCCGCCCCGGCCGTCGCCGCCGCCGCATTCACCTTGTACAGCACCTCGGCCAGCTTGTGGCTGGCGTGGGTCAGCTTCTCGTGCGCGGCGTTCAGCTCCTTCGACGTCGGTGTGCCTTCCAGCACCTTCTTCGATTCGGCCAGCGCCGCCTCGACCTCGGTCTTGTCCGCCGCGGCCACCTTCTCGCCCGACTCTTTCAGCATCTTTTCGATGTTGTAGACCAGCCCGTCCAGGTGATTGCGGGCCTCGATCTCCTCGCGCTTCTCCTTGTCCTCGGCGGCGTGCGCGTCGGCTTCCTTGGCCATCTTCTCCACCTCGTCCTTGCTCAGCCCCGAGCTCGAAGTGATGGTGATACGTGTGTCCTTCCCCGTCGCGTTGTCCTTGGCCGTCACGTTCAGAATCCCGTTGGCGTCGATGTCGAACGTCACCTCGATCTGCGGCACTCCGCGCGGCGCCGGAGGAATCCCCGCAAGCTTGAACTTGCCCAGCGTCCGGTTCTGCCCCGCCAGCGGCCGCTCCCCCTGCAGCACATGCACCTCGACCTCGGTCTGCGAATCGGCCGCCGTCGAAAACGTCTCCGTCTTCTTGGTCGGAATCGTGGTGTTGCGCTGAATCATCGGCGTCGCCACCCCGCCCAGCGTCTCGATCGACAAGGTCAGCGGCGTCACGTCCAGCAGCAGCAGGTCCTTCACCTCGCCGGCCAACACCCCAGCCTGCACCGCCGCGCCGATGGCCACCACCTCATCGGGATTCACGCCCCGATGCGGCTCCTTGCCGAACAGCTGCTTCACCATCTCCTGAATCCTGGGCATGCGCGTCTGCCCGCCCACCAGCACCACCTCGTCGATGTCGCTGAACTTCACCCCCGCATCGGCAATCGCCTTCTTGCAGGGCTCCAGCGAGCGGTCCAGCAGGTCGGCCACCATCTGCTCCAGCTTGGCGCGAGTCAGCTTGCGCACCAGGTGCTTGGGCCCGGTCGCATCGGCGGTCACAAAGGGCAGGTTGATCTCCGTCTCGACGGTCGTAGAAAGCTCGATCTTGGCCTTCTCTGCGGCGTCCTTCAGCCGCTGCAGCGCCATCTCGTTGCCCTTCGAGCTCAGGTCCAGCCCCTCTTCCTGCTTGAACTCTGCGATCAGCCACTCCACAATGCGCTGGTCCAGGTTGTCGCCGCCCAGGTGCGTGTCGCCGTTGGTCGACTTCACCTCGATGACGCCCTCGCCCACTTCAAGAATTGAAATATCAAACGTGCCGCCGCCAAAGTCGTAGACCGCGATGGTCTCGTCCTTCACCTTGTCCAGCCCATAGGCCAATGCGGCCGCGGTCGGCTCGTTCACAATGCGCTTCACGTCCAGCCCGGCGATCTTGCCCGCGTCCTTGGTGGCCTGGCGCTGCGCGTCGTTGAAGTACGCCGGCACCGTGATCACCGCCTCGGTCACCGTCTCGCCCAGGTACGCTTCGGCCGACTTCTTCAGCTTTTGCAGAATCATCGCCGAAATTTCCGGCGGGGTGTACTCCTTGCCCTGCGCCAGCACGCCCACATGGTCGCCCTGCTGGGTCACCTTGAAGGGCACCATCTTCATCTCGTCGTTCACTTCGTTGTAACGGCGGCCCATAAAGCGCTTGATGGAGAAAATGGTGTTTTCCGGGTTGGTGATGGCCTGGCGCTTGGCCACCTGGCCCACCAGCCGCTCGCCGCTCTTCGAGAAGGCGACGATCGAGGGCGTGGTGCGCGAACCCTCTTCATTTGCAATCACTTTGGGCTCGCCACCCTCAAGAACGGCGACGCATGAGTTCGTGGTGCCGAGGTCGATTCCGATCATCTTTGCCATGTTTGGTGTCCTGTCTGCCTGGGAAAATTTCTAACTCTATTAAGATGCATCATTGAGTGACTTCATGTCAACTTTCCTTGATTGTCAGGTCATAAACTAAGGTACCCTGCCCCACTCCATCCGCCTCGCCGCAGGCATCCCAATACCCGCCCTTTCGGCCCGCCGCCCCACGCCCCTGCCCGAATCATTTAATCTCATTAGTTCCTACCGCAATGGCTACCGCTCAGGATCAAGCCCGCTACCCGCTCACTCAGGGCGTGAACCCGTGGCTGGTCACGCTGTCCGTCATGCTCCCCACCTTCATGGAGGTGCTGGACACGGCCATTGCCTCGGTCGCGCTGCCCTACATCGCAGGAAGCCTCTCGGCCTCGAACTCCGAAGCCACCTGGGTACTCACCAGTTACCTGGTGGCCAACGCCGTCATCCTGCCCGCCTCCAACTGGTTCGCCCGCCGCTTCGGTCGCAAGCGCTTCCTGCTCACCTGCGTCGTCATCTTCACCATCGCCTCGTTTTTCTGCGGGGCGGCGCCCTCGCTGGCGGTGATTCTGCTGGCCCGCGTGCTGCAGGGGGCGGGCGGCGGCGCGTTGCAGCCCCTGTCGCAGTCCATCCTGCTGGAGAGTTTCCCCCCCGCCCAGCGTTCCATGTCCATGGCCGCCTACGGCCTGGGCATCGTCGTCGCCCCGGTGCTCGGCCCCACCCTGGGCGGCTGGCTGACCGACACCTTCAGTTGGCGCTATGCCTTCTATATCAATATCCCGGTGGGCATTCTGGCGGTCCTGATGATCAGCCGCTTCGTCCACGACCCGCCCTACATCAAGAACGCCAAGGTCGGTCCCTTCGACAACCTCGGCTTCGGCCTCTTGTGTGTGTGGACCGGCTGCCTGCAGATCGTGCTCGACAAGGGGCAAGAAGATGACTGGTTCGGCGCCACATGGGTGCGCTGGGCGGTGGCCGCGCTCTTCATCGCGCTCATCCTCTGGATCTGGCGCTCCTGGTCCCATCCCAAGGGCCTCGTCGACCTGCACGCCCTCAAGGACCGCAACTTCCGCACCGGCTGCCTCCTGATTGCCATGCTGGGCATGTGCATCTACATCACCATCGCCATTCTGCCGCTTTATTATCAGGAGGTTCTGGGCTACACGGCCTTTACCGCCGGCCTGGTCGTGGGCCCCCGGGGCATCGGTTCCTTCATCGGCTCGCCCATCATCGGCGTCCTCGGCTCCCGCATCGACAACCGCAAGCTGCTCTGCGCGGGTTTTCTGGGCTTCGGCATCTGCTCGCTGATCTTCGGCTCCGTCGACCTGGGCATCGGCCCCTTCACCCTGCTCATCCCCATCACCCTCACCGGCTTTGCCCTGAGCTTCGTCTTTGTCCCCCTGGCCACCATGAGCACGTCCACCATCTCCCGCGAAGAGATGGGCAACGTCACGGGCATCTTCAACATGCTGCGCAACATCGGCGGGTCGATTGGAATTTCCATGGCCACCACGGCGCTGATCCGCCGCGCCGCGCTCCACCAGAACGAGCTCGGCGCCAGCCTGAGCCCCTCGAACCCCATCCTGCAGCAGAAGTCGGCCGCCATCGCCGGCTACCTCGGCCATCACCTCGGCCGTGCCCAGGCCCGCCCCGGCTCGCTCGGCCTGATCTACGGCCTCATGCAGCAGCAATCCGCGCTGCTGGCCTATATCGACGTCTTCCGCTGGACGGCGCTGCTGGCCTTCTTCTGCGCCGCCGCCGTCTGGCTCTTCAAAAAGCCCATCCAACACGCCGCCCCGCCGCCCGGAGCGCACTGAGACTCAGCGCGGCGCTCCACGCCTTCACCCCGCCAGCGGCAAAAACCGCCGCAACTGCTCGTCCCACTCCTCGATCCGCCCGGTGAGAATGTCGTAGTACCAGCCGTGCACCGTCAACCGCCCTTGCTTCACCGCCCGCGCCACCGAGGGCTGTACTTTCAGGTTCAGCAGTTGCGCCACCACGTTGCCGCGGATCAGAGAGGCCAGTTCGGCGCTCGCTCCGTCGTCGGGATTCAGCGGCTGGCGATGGCTGAAGGCCGCCTCCACGTGGTGCAGCCAGCGGCTCGCCTTGGGCAGGCTCTCAAGACCGGTTCTATCCAGCGCCGCCTTCATCGCCCCGCAGTCCGAGTGGCCGCACAAGATGGCGTGATGCACCTTCAGCACCTCCACGGCGTATTCAATCGTCGCCGTCACCCCGTCCACATCCTGGCTCGTGATCGGCACCACGTTGCCCGCGTTGCGCGTGATGAACAGATCGCCGGGGCCGGTGCCGAGGAACAGATCCGGCAGCACGCGCGAGTCCGAGCAGGTGATGAACAGCCACTCCGGCGCCTGCATCTCCGCCAGCAGGTGAAACTGGCTCCGCCGCGCGGGAAACACCTCGGCCAGGAACTTCTTGTGCCCTTCGATCAGCCGTTCCATGCCAACCTCCCGTCGGCCTAGGCTCCGGAAAGCTCCTCAGGCCAGCTGAAACCAGCCTATCGCACCGGCGTCCCGCCTGATATTTTGATGCGAGACACCATTCTTCTTCGCGCGAATGAAAAGGAGACGACGCCTGTGAAGCAGCTTGAGAAATTCCTGGCCGCCACGATCCTCGCGGCCTTGCTGGCGGCTTCGGCCGCGCGGGCCCAGACCGTCGACAGCCTCGACCCAGCCCTCAAGGCCAGAATCGACCGCATCGCCAACCAGGTCCTTCAACTCCGCGGAGTGCCCTCCGCCTCGGTCGCCGTCGTCCAGCACGGCAAGCTCGTCTACACCCGCGCCTACGGCCTCGCCCATCTTGCGCCGCCGGTCCCCGCCACGCCGGAGATGCGCTACTCCATCGGCTCCGTCTCCAAACAATTCACCGCCGCCGCCATCCTCCTGCTGCAACAGCAGGGCAAGCTCTCCCTCGACGACCCCATCGGCAAGTACGTCCCCGGCCTCACCCGCGGCGACGAAGTCACCATCCGCGAAATCCTCTCACACACCTCCGGCTACCAGGACTACTGGCCCGAGGACTACCTCATGACACCGATGATGCAGCCCACCACGGCCCAGCAGATCCTCGACACATGGGCCAAAAAACCGCTCGACTTCGAGCCCGGCACCCAGTGGCAATACTCGAACACCAACTACGTCATCGCCGGCCTCATCGTCCAAAAAGTCAGCGGCGAGCCCCTCATGGACTTCCTCACCCAACACATCTTCCGCCCCCTCGGCATGCGCTCCGTGTGGGACTCCGACGAGACCAAGCTCACCCAGACCGACGCCACGCCCTACATTCGCGCCGCACTCGGCCCCTTGCGCCTCGCGCCCAAGGAGGGCCGCGGCTGGATGTTTGCCGCCGGCGAACTCGCCATGACTCCGCACGACCTGGCCCTGTGGGACGAGAGCCTGATTGCGCGGTCGATTCTCTCCCCCGAGAGCTACAAAGAAATGTTCACTGAGGTGAAGCTGAAAAACGGAAAGGGCACCCACTACGGCCTCGGCGTCGAAGTCACCGAGCGCAATGGCCTCCGCTCCATCGAGCACAGCGGCGAGGTCACGGGCTTTGTCTCCGACAACGAAGTCCTCATCGACAACGGCGTCGCGGTCGCCGTCCTCACCAACCACATGTCCGGCGGCGCCGAAGAAATCGCGCAGCTCGTGGCGGCCGCCGTGGCCGGAAATCCGAATCAATCTCCCGCCGAAAAGCAGGCCCTCGACGTCTACCGCAACCTGCAGCAGGGCCGCATCGATCGCTCCCTGCTCGCCCCCAACCTCAACGACTACTTTGACGCGCAGACCATCGCCGACTTTCAGTCGAGCCTCGCGCCCCTCGGCGAGCCGCTCGTCTTCCGCCAGTCCGCCGAGCAGTTGCGCGGCGGCATGACCTTCCGCGCATTCCGCATCGTCTACCCCGGCCGGCGCCTGACGCTAACGACCTACACCTACCCCGACGGCAAGCTGGAGCAATATCTGATTTCCCCGGCGGAGTAGATACGCCTCCAAGGCCGTCATCCTGAGCTCCCCTTCGTCCGCCGCAGCGGACGAAGGGGAGTCGAAGGGCCTGCGGTTGTCTTTGCGGGCGCCACAGAGCTTGCTCTGAGCGTGCTCGAAGGCTCTCGTCCGCCGCAGAATTGACGATCCCAATCCGCAGCAAAAAAGGCCCTCAGGACTCCTTCCGTTCCGGCTCCCACTGGTCCGCGGGCCTGTGATTGATCCAATCCTCCCGGAACTCCTTCTCTTCCTGCTCGCGGCGCTTTTCCCGTTCTTCGCGCTCCTCGCGGCCATCGCTCATCACCCGCACCCCTCCACCCAGTTTATGAGAACGCGCCTCATATCCCGATTCCTTGATATCTCGAATTGAACTCCCCGCTCATCTGCTCATGAAGCGCAAGCGCAGTTAGCCCCACCGCAGGTGGTTAGCCCCACCGCAGGTGGCTGGCCCCGCCGCAGGTGGCTGCCACACCGCGGATGCCGCGGTACACTTGAATTTGACCTATGTTTGAAAATCTCACAGACAAACTCCAGCGCGCTTTCAAGACCCTGCGCGGCCAGGGCACGCTCACTGAAGAAAACATCACCGAAGCCCTGCGCGAAATCCGCGTAGCCCTGCTCGAAGCCGACGTCAACCTCAACGTCGCCCGCGACCTGATCGAGCACATCCGCGCCAAGGCCGTCGGCACTGAAGTTCTGACAGCGCTCTCGCCCTCCGAACAGGTCATCAAGATCGTCCGCGACGAGTTGATCGAATTGCTCGGCAAAGACACGGCCCGCTTCAAGTTTGCCTCACAGCCGCCCACCGTGATTCTCATGGCCGGCCTGCAGGGCAGCGGCAAAACCACCACCAGCGGCAAGCTCGCCGCCTGGCTCAAGAAGGGCGGTCATCGGCCGATGCTTGTGTCCGTCGACGTATATCGCCCCGCGGCCCGCGAACAGCTCAAAGTCGTCGCCAAATCCGTCGAAGTCCGCCTCTACGAAGGCGACCAGAAGGGCGAACCGGCCAACTCCGCCCTGGTGGAGCGACTGGCGCAGGAGGCGCGCCGCGAGGCCCGCAACATGGGCTGCGACACGCTCATCGTCGACACCGCCGGCCGCCTCCACATCGACGAAGACCTCATGGTCGAGATGGAGCGGCTGAAAAAGCTCCTCAACCCGTCAGAAATTTTGTTTGTGGCCGACGCCATGACCGGCCAGGACGCCGTCAACTCCGCGGCGGACTTCCACAAGCGCCTCGGCCTCACCGGCGTCGTCCTCACCAAGATGGACGGCGATGCCAGGGGCGGCGCGGCCCTGTCCATTCGCCATGTGACCGGCCAGCCCATCAAGTTCATCGGCGTGGGCGAAAAGCCCGACGCCTTCGAGCCGTTTCATCCTGATCGAATTGTGGGCCGCATCCTCGGCATGGGCGACATGATGTCACTCATCGAGAAGGCCGAATCCACGATGGACCGCAAAAAATCCGAGGAGTTCGCCAAAAAGGCGCTGCTCGGCGACGGCTTCACCCTCGAAGACTTCCGCGACCAGTTGCTCCAGATCAAGAAGATGGGCTCCATGGAATCCATTCTCAAAATGATGCCTTCGGTGGGCCCCTTTGCCGGCCTCCAGCAGGCCTCGAAGAACATTGACGAAAAGCAGTTCACGCGCCTTGAAGCCATCATCAACTCCATGACCCCCAAGGAGCGCCGCAACCACGAAATCATCTCCGGCACCCGCCGCAAGCGCATCGCCAAGGGCTCCGGCACCGAAGTCTCCGACGTAAACAATCTCCTCCGCCAATACGCCCAGATGGCCAAAATGTTCAAGCAAATGGGCAAAGGCGGCCTGGGCGCTAAAATGATGCGCGGCGGCCTCGGCGCCATGGGCATGGGCGGCAAACAACGCTTCGGACGGTAGGGTTGCATTTTCGGAGGCAAGAGTATGAGAGACAAGGAATTCATACTGGGCGAAATCCGGAGAACAGCGAACATCAACAATGGCGAACCAGTGGGGGTAAGAAAGTTCGAAACCGAGACAGGCATAGCTGCATATGAATGGTGCGGGGTTCATTGGGCTCGATGGAGCGATGCCTTAATGGAAGCCGGATTCGAGCCATTGGCGTGGACCACGGGATCGAGTGTTGAAGAAATCCTTCAAGAGTTGGCAATACTAGTCCGTCAATATGGCAGATATCCAACCAACAGTGAGGTTCTTCTCAACAAAAAGAATAACGAAAAGATCCCTACGCCAAAAACATTAGTCAGGAAGCTGGGAGTAAAAACCGACGCAATTAGGAAGCTCCGGGATTATTGTTCCTCTAAGGAGGAATATGTGGATGTGTCCGCAATCTTAGCGCAAGAGGACACTCGCTCAGATTTTAGAGGCGAAGTCACCGAAAGCAAGACTAGACCCGGAAAGCTAAGACCCTCCGGTCACGTCTACATGGTCAAATCAGGGCGGCTCTACAAGATTGGTCAGACAGCGAATCGCTGGCAACGCATGAACCAGCTAGACAAGCAAACCTCTGAAGGGATCGACGAGGTTATTCATACGATTGCGGCGTTCGACGATGCACCCGGAATCGAAAGATACTGGCATCAACGATTTGAAGAAAAACGCGTGAAGGGTGAATGGTTCGAACTTTCCGCCGAAGACATCAAAGCATTCAAGAAGAGAAAGTGGATGTAGATGACCACAACAACCCTTCAGGACCAACTCGACGAAATCACCGCCAACACCCGGCAGTTGGTCCAGGCCGAGCGCCTCGCGGTCGGCGAGCGCGCCGTCGAAGAGCTCTTCCTCTCCGGCATTGAAGACCGCATCCTGCCCGTCGGCGCGCTGGCTCCGGAGTTTGAACTCAACGACGCCAATGGCAAGCTGGTCCGCTCGGCCGACATGCTGGCCCTCGGCCCGCTGGTGATCAAATTCTTCCGCGGCCGCTGGTGCTCCTACTGCGTCACCGAGCTCGAAGCCTGGCGCGACCTCTACGGTCAGATTCGAGAGCATGAAGCCCTGATGGTCGCCATCGGCCCGCAGACCGCGCGGCAGAGCGACTTCATGGCCGGCCAGCACGGCCTGCCCTTCCCCGTGCTCACCGACCCCGGCTGCGCGCTGGCCGAGCAGTTCGGCCTGGCCTACACCGTGCCCGAGTACCTGCGCGAATACTACCTCTCCATCCTGGTCAACATCCCCTTTGTGAACGGCGAAAAGAGCTGGCGCCTGCCCCTCCCCGCCACCTATGTCATCGGCCGCGAAGGGCGAGTGGCCTTTGCCGAGGCCCACGCCGACTTCCGCGTCCGCCCCGAGCCGGAAGAGGCGCTGGCCGCGGCCTTCGCCCACCACAGCCGGTAAAACTAGAAAACGAACGCAGGTCCCCTTCGGCTTCGCTCAAGGCAGACTTTCAATTCCGTCCGCCGAGGCAGACTCCGCTCAGGATGACTGCAACCATTGAGAGATTGTTTCTTTCACCTTCGCCAGCGTCACTCCGCGCAGCAGAAAGACCTTGCTCCGCGATAACTCGCCCGACATCAGTTCGACGGCGGACTTAGGCAAGGAAAAGGTCTCGGAGAGAAAAACGATGAGCGCCTGATTCGCGCGGCCTTCGATCGGCGGAGCCTGCACGGCAATCTTCAACTGCGCCGCTGCTCCTTCACCGTAGACGCCGGTAATGGCGGTTTTCTTCGCGCCCGGTTGGGCGCGCACGGCCAGAGTCACTCCGGCTGCGGCGGCGCGCAGCATCAGGCCGGCCCCGTATACGGGCTGCGCTTGCCAAACAGCGCCGTGCCGATGCGAATGCGCGTCGCGCCCTCTTCAATCGCCAGCGGAAAATCGCCGCTCATGCCCATCGACAGCACATCGAGACTCAGTCGCGGATAACTCCCCGCCCACTTGTCGCGCCACTCGCGCAGACCGCGAAAGCACGCCCGCGTCACATCTTCGGCCACGCCCCACGGCGCAATGGTCATCAGCCCGCGCGTTTCCAGATTGGCGAGCCAAGGCAGCCGCTCCAGCAATTGCGCAGCTTCGGTCGAGTCCGGCTCAAGCCCCGCCTTCGTCTCCTCCGGGCTGAGCTTGACCTCGATCAGAACCGCAATGCGCTTGCCGCACTTGCCCGCCGCCTCGTTCAGCCGCTCGGCCAGACGCAGCGAGTCCAATGAGTCGATCCCGTCGAAGAGTTCCACGGCACGCAGAGCTTTGTTCGATTGCAGGTGGCCGATGAGATGCACGCGAATCCGCTCCCGCAACGGCCACGGCCCAGGGTCGGCTGCATGCAATGCCTTGGCGGCAAACTCCTGCACGCGATTCTCGCCAAACAACGTGAGCCCCAGCGCCGCTGCCTCCGCGATGGTGGCCGCGGGGTAAGTCTTCGAGACCGCCATCAGCTCGACCTCGGCGCGCGCGCGCCCCGCCCGCCGGCAGGCCTGCGCGATCGCCCCTTCCAGCCGCTCCAGATTTTCAGCCAGCGCTGTCATCGCGCTCCCACCCACATCTCCGCCCACCTCAGCGTCCGTGCTCTTCGAGGTACTTCTCCGCTTCCAGCGCGGCCATGCAGCCCGAGCCGGCGGCGGTGATGGCCTGGCGATAGCGCCGGTCCTGCACATCGCCGCAGGCAAAAACGCCAGGTATCACCTGGCCGTTGCGGGTGGTCAGCACGTTGCCGGTGGTGCGGATGTACCCGTCCTCGTCGAGGTCCATCTGGCCGGTGAACATCTTGGCGTTGGGCTCGTGCCCGATGCCGAGAAAGAGCCCGCTCACAGCCAGTTCGCAGCGCTCGTCATTGGTCACGTCGCGCAGTCGCAGGCCCTTCACCTCGTGCTCTTCCACGCCCAGCACCTCCTCGACCACGGTGTTGGTGCGCAGTTCAATGTTGGGGTGGGCCATCACGCGCTCCAACATGATCTTTGAAGCGCGGAAAGCATCGCGCCGGTGCAGCAGCGTCACCTTGGAGGCAAAGCGGGTGAGAAACAGCGCCTCCTCCATGGCCGAGTCGCCGCCGCCCACCACGGCAATCTCCTTGCCGCGGAAGAAAAATCCGTCGCAGGTGGCGCAGCTCGACACGCCGTGGCCGATCAGCGCCTGTTCGCTGGGCAATCCCAGCCAGCGCGCGCTGGCGCCGGATGCGATGATCAGGGTGCGAGCGCAGATCTCGCCCGCCGAGGTGTATAGGCGGTAGGGATGCTGGTCGAGGTAAACCGAACTGAGGTGAGCCAGCTGGAAGCCGGCGCCGAAGCGCGCCGCCTGCTTCTTCATGTTGTCCACCAGCTCCGGCCCCTGAATGCCCTCCGGCCAGCCGGGAAAGTTCTCCACCAGCGTGGTGATGGAGAGCTGCCCGCCGGGTTCGTGCCCTTCCAGCACCAGCGGGTTCAGGCTGGCGCGGCCGGCGTAGATGGCTGCCGTGAGTCCGGCGCAGCCGGAGCCGAGGATTACGGTGTCGCGTATCTCTGTCATCGGGTTTCCCGTGTCGATTTTAGTCGGTTCAGGCGGTTCTTTGTTCTGCGCCGCACTGGCCGCGTTTCATTAAGATGATATTTATGGCGAATCTGACTCTTATCTACGGAATGCGGCTGCTGCCAGAAGGCGAAGTTGCCGAGATCCACGATGCGACGCTCAAGCTGGCCAACGGCCACGAGGCTCATGTGACCATGCACGTGCTGGAGGGCTCGCGCGAACAGATCGAGAAGCAGCTCAAGCAAAGTCTCGACGCGTTCTTCGATTTCTACCCGGAGATCTGACCGGAGTTACTGCCGCCGCGCCGCGTGCCAGCCGGCCATGGCCGAACTGGGCTCGACGATCAGGCCCGTTCACGCGAACTGGCCCTAGTCCCCTGCCATCTCGACCACGGTCGGGCCGGGAGCCTTGGATGGAGCGCTGCGGTGTACGCGCAGATTGTCGAGCGCATAGTTGATATACCGCGGCTCGAAGTGCGGGGTCTGCCCCATAAAGCGGCAGGTCGCCACAACCTGATCGACAATGAATCGCGGGTGGAAAGCGGCGAATTCGAGGCCCTTCTCTCTCCTTACCTTGTACACGATGGTCTCAAAGACCTCGTCGGACATCGTCAATCCCTGGCGTTCGCACTCCTTCTCGAAGATTTGCCGGTAATGCGCGAGACTCGGAGCCCCGATCTCGATCTTGTAGGGAAGGCGGCGCAGGAACGCGGGGTCCATCAGGTCTTCCGGTTCCAGGTTGGTGGAAAAGATGATCAATTCCTCGAAAGGTATGCTGAAGCTCTTGCCCGTATGCAGTTTCAGGTAGTCGACGCGGCTCTCCAGGGGCACAATCCAGCGGTTGAGCAGGTGGGTCGGGCTCACCAACTGGCGGCCGAAGTCGTCGATGATTAAACAGCCCCCCAATGCCTTCACGTGCAAGGGCGCCTCGTAGTAATGACCCACCGCGTCATAGCGCAGTTCGAGCATCTCGAGCGTGAGTTCGCCGCCGGTGACGACGAAGGGCCTGCGGCAGGGAACCCAGCGCGCGTCGGACTCCTCGCGGCGCACAACGGAGAACGCGTTGTCCTCGTTGACGCCGGTGGCGCTGAGCGGGATGTGAATGCTGGGGTCGTGGACGCGAATGATCTGGCCCTCGACGACAAACGCGTACGGCACGTAGATCACGTCGTTGTAAATGCTGGCAAAGCAATGCGCCACCGAGGTCTTGCCATTGCCCGGCGGGCCATACAGAAGCATGGCCCGGCCTGAGTTCAGGGCCGGCCCGCTTTGTTCAAGAATGCTGTCGTCGAAGACCAGTTCGCCGATGCCCTTGCGGATGCTCTCGAAAGAGATCAATTCATTGGTCAGCTTTTGCAGGTTGACCTGGTCGGTGAACTCCTCGAGGGTTACCGGCGCGGGGCCCACATAATGCAATCGCTGCAGGGCGTCCAGCGTCCAGCGCCTCCCTTCTTCGGTCAGCGCGTAATGCAGGTCAATCAGGCTCTCTGAGTGGCGCGACCCAAGGGTCTGCAGCAGTTGGCGGTCAATGGCCATGCCGACCAGGTCGAGCACGATGTGATAGGGCAGCTTGATGGCGTCGACGAACTGACGGATGGATTCCAGCCGGCCTGTGTAGATCAGCTTCATCAACAGGCCCAGCAGATCGGTCTCGTCGATTCCGGTTGCCGCAATGTCCGCCGGCTCCACAGGAATGCGATGCAGAAAAGCGTTCAGCTTCCCCTGCGTGATGGCTCCGATGGCCACCAGGTTGTCGCCCAGGCGGCCGCCATGGTCAGTCAGGCGATCGAGAGCCCTGGCCACATCCTCCTCGGTGACCAGCTTGGCTCGAATGAGCAAATCGCCCAGTCTCAGTCGTGTAGAAATGGCGCCCCCCCTGACAGCAGTGCTTCTCAACTCTTTGAGCCGGGCGATGGAACCCGTCCACGTCACGATATTGGCTGGATCAGAGCAAGTCGAGATGACTAAAGTGGCAGTCGAGCGAAGAACCCGGCCACTCGCGCCTTCTCCCTGCCCCTGCATCCCGCCTGCCTTCAGCCTGCTTCCCCGCAGCGCCTCCCGCACCCGAACAGACCCTGACCTCCATTGCGCCTCGCCGAGCAAGGAGATGGGGAGCATTAGAAATCTCTCAGAATTGAGTTCTAAGAATGGCCTGATACGTGCGAAAGCCGGGTGTCTGGAGCGTGTTTCGTGTTCGAGTCCATTCACCGTTCTCCGCAACGATCGGCTTGCGCCCTGGGTCTGATGCTGGTGCTTGCCCCGGCGGCGCTGGTGGCCGGCGGGCCCAAGTATGTCGCCGGAGTCAGCTATTTCAATCCCGCCGTTCTGGGCCAGCCGGTGCACTGGTCCGGCGGAGTGGTCAACTATTACGTCGATCAGGGGCCGCTGAACAGTTCCATGACCAACCAGCAGGCGACGGCGATGGTGGACGCGGCGGCGGCGCTGTGGAGCGCGATTCCCACGGCCGGGGTCAAGCTAGTGGACGCAGGATCGCTGAACGAGGACGTGAGCGGCTCGAACATTGTGGCCGGCAATGCGGTCATCGCCCAGCCCGCCGACGTGACGCCGTCGGCCACGAACTACCCGCTGGGCGTCATCTACGACGCTGACGGCTCGGTGATCAACGCCCTGTTCGGCGCCGGGGCCAGCGACCCCATCAGTTGCCAGAATGACGGCGTGTGGGTGTGGATGGACAACATCAACCCCGATGCCACCATCGCCCACGCCATCATCGTGCTCAACGGGCTGTGCGCCACCAACTCCAACCTGGACGAGATGATGAGCTATGAACTGGAGCGGGCCTTCGGGCGCATCCTCGGCCTGGACTACGCGCAGGTGAACCCCGGCGCGCAGACCAACGGCGAGGTCAACGGCACCCTGGGCTGGCCGGTGATGCAGCCCCTCAGCGGGCTGTGCGGCTGGAACGGCGGCGCCTGCATCCCCGACCCCACCGTGCTGCGCTACGACGATATTGCCGCGCTCAACCGCATCTATCCCATCACCGCCGCCAACCTTGCCGGCTTTCCCGGCAAGCAGCTGACGGCGGCCAACACCGTCTCCATCCAGGGCACGCTCACCTTCCGGGCCGGCTCCGGGATGCAGGGCGTGAACGTGGTGGCCCGGCCCCTGGACGCGAACGGCAACCCGCTCTACCAGTACACCGTGACGTTTGTTTCCGGAGGCTACTTCAACGGCAAGCACGGCAATCCGGTGACCGGCTTCACCGACTCCAATGGCAACCCGCTGACCAAGTGGGGCTCGAACAACGCCACACTACAGGGTTACTTCGACCTGAGCGACATGCCGCTGCCGCCGGGCATGACCACGGCCAACTACCAGGTAACCTTCGAGGCTATCAATCCGCTCTATATGCTGACCGAGTCGGTGGGCCCGTACGTGGACGGGGCGCCGTCCCCGTCCGGCACCATGCCCACAATTTCCGTGCCGGGCCTGTCGGCGGGCTCGTCGCAGACCCTGACGGTGAAGGTGCCAGATTCAGCGACCGGCGGCTATCAGGACGCCATCGCGACTGAGGCCTCGCCGCGCATGCTGCCCTCGAGCGGCCTGTGGTGCGGCCGGCTGAGCCAGGTGGGCCAGACCGACTGGTTCGTCTTTCCTGTCCGCGGCGGGCGCACCTTTACCGTGGTGACCCAGGCGCTGAACGAGAGCGGCGTTCCCAGCGAGAGCAAGGCCCTGCCCGCGCTGGGCGTCTGGGATGCCTTCGACCCGGTGGGGTCGGCGTCGGTGGGCTGGGCGCCGGGGCTGAACGGCTGGGCCACCGGCGAGAGCTGGCTGCGCGTCGGCACCTCCAGTGACGACGTGGTGCGGCTGGGCATCGCCGACATGCGCGGCGACGGTCGGCCGGACTACACCTACAACGGCTGGGTCCTCTACGCCGACACGGTCGCGCCGACGCGCCTGCCCGCCTCCGGTGGGCCCATCGTGATTCAGGGCATGGGCTTTCGCCCCTCCGACACGGTGCTGGTGGGCGGCCAGCCGGCCATTGTCACCAGCATCTCGCCCAACGAGATTACTGCCATCGCGCCGGCCGCCGCCCCCGGCATCACCGGTTCGGTGGACGTGGAGGTCGACGACCTGCCCATTTTCTACGCGGCGGCGATTATCTCGAGCGGCGTCAGCTACGACGCCGGCACCGGCGACTCGCTTTCCGTGGTGACCGCGCCGGCCAACACGGTGCCCATCGGGGTGCCCCTTCCCTTTACGGTCGCCGCCCTGGGGTCGAACCTGGCCCCGGCCGGCGGGGTGACGGTCACCTACACCGTCACCAGCGGCACGGCCACCCTGGGCTGCGGCGCAACCACCTGCTCGGTCACCGCCACGGGCGACGGACTGGCCACCATGACGGTGACGGCGGCGAACACCAATCCCGCCGTGGTCACGGCTTCACTCACCAGCGGGGCGAGCGTGCAGGCGCACTTCACGGGCGGGACGGCTCCGGTGCTGACGGCGCTCACACCCACACTGTCGGTCGCGGCCGGCGCCACGGTCAGCTGGACGACCCAGGCCCTGGTGCTGAACAACGGCGCGCCCATGAGCGGGCAGACGGTGGCATGGCAGTCCGGCGGCGGCATCACCGCCCAGGGCAGCACGTCCGCCCTCAGCAACACCAGCGGCATTGCCAGCAAGACGCTGAGTGTGGGTCCGCTGACCGAGGGCCAGCAATCCATTTCGACTGGCTGCGTGAACGGCACCGCCAATTGCGCCAACTTCACCGTCCTCGGCGCACGGCCGGAGTACGCCTACCTTGAAGCCGTCTCGGGCACCGCGCAGAGCATGGCCGTGTCGGCAACGCCCGGCCAGATCACCCTGCGCCTGCGCGACATGAACGGCAACCCCATGGCCGGCGGCACGGTCACTCTGTACCAGGCCCTCTATGCCTGGGCCCCGCCCTGCCCGCCGCATGGCCGCTGCGCCCAGACTGAACTGCTGGCCTCGCAGGTTTCCACCGCCACCTCCGCCCTCGACGGCACCGTCACGTTCACCCCGGCGTCGATTCCCGGCGTGGCCACCGACATGGCGGGGCTGGCCGCCACCGGCTACTCCAGCACCGTCGGCGTTGCCATCGAACAGCATCCGTAGTCTTTCTCAACTTCAAGGCAAAGCCCGCAAGCGGAAGGCTGGCGGTCAGGAGCTGCCTTCCGGCCCGTCGGGTAAACTAATAGAGCGATGCTCGACCTGAATTTTGTCCGGGGGAACCTGGAACTTGTGGAAGAAAAACTGCGCGCGCGCGGGGCCGACCCGGCCGCCCTGCTGGGCGATTTTCGCGCCTTGGACCTGCGCCGGCGCGAGGCCATCACCCAGGCCGAGCAACTGAAGGCGCGGCGCAACGAGATCTCGCAGCAGGTGGGCGCGCTGAAGAAGGCCGGCCAGGACGCCACGGCCCTGATGGACGAGACCCGGGCCCTGAAAGACCGGCTGGACGAGCTGGACAAATCCGCTTCGGCCCTCGACGACCAGATGCGCCTGTCGCTGGCAAGCATTCCCAATCTGACGCGCGACGAAGTGCCGGCGGGCTGCTCCGAAGCCGACAACCTGACGGTGAAGACCTGGGGCGAGAAGCCGAGCTTCGACTTCGTGCCGAAGCCGCACTGGGAGCTGGGCGAGGCGCTGGGGATTCTGGATCTGGAACGCGCGGCGAAGCTCTCGGGGGCGCGGTTTGCGGTGTATATGGGCTCGGGAGCGCGGCTGGAGCGGGCGCTGATCAGCTTCATGTTGGACCGGCACACGTCCTCCATCGAATCCGGCGGGCACGGCTACACCGAGGTGCTGCCGCCGTTCATGGTCAACTCGAAGTCGCTGTTCGGCACCGGCCAGCTGCCCAAGTTCGCTGAAGACCTGTTCCGCTGCTCCGACGCCGACGCCGAGGCGGTCAGCCGCGGCGAGTTCAAGGACAACGACCACTGGCTGATTCCCACCGCTGAGGTTCCGGTGACCAATCTTTATCGCGACGAGATTCTGGAGGAGGCGCGGCTGCCGATCTCGCTGACGGCGTATACGCCCTGCTTCCGCGCCGAGGCAGGAGCGGCGGGCAAGGACACGCGCGGCATCATCCGCCAGCATCAGTTTCAGAAGGTCGAGCTGGTGAAGTTCACGCGGCCCGAGGAGAGCGACGCGGAGCACGAAAAGCTGACCCGCGACGCCGAAGAGATTCTGGAGGCGTTGAAGCTGCCCTATCGCCGGGTGCTGCTGTGCACGGGCGACACGGGATTTTCATCGGCCAAGACGTACGACTTGGAAGTGTGGTTGCCGGGCCAGCAGCTTTACCGCGAAATTTCGTCCTGCTCTAACTTCGAGGCTTTTCAGGCGCGGCGGGCCAACATCCGCTTCAAACCGGCGGGCCCCAAGGCTAAGAACGAGTTTGTTCACACCATCAACGGCAGCGGCCTGGCCGTGGGGCGGACCTGGCTGGCGATTGTGGAGAACTATCAGCAGGCCGACGGCTCAGTCGCAATTCCCGAGGCGCTGCGGCCCTATATGGGGGGCCTGGAAAGGATCACCCGGTAAAGGCGGAATGAAGAAGATTCTGAAGAGTTATTTCTACTGGACGTACGCGCGCGGCAGCTTCCACTACGACGTGATGGTGACGCTGATTCTGTTGTTCATCTTCGTGACGCCGCATCTGTGGGACTTCGGCGACAAGCCTTCGCGGGCGGCCGGACCAGCACATGCCATTCAGGTGGTCGGCGACGGCGGCCAGGGGGTGATTGTTTCGGTGCAGGCCGTGGATGTGCGCATTCCCAAGAGCGCCACGGACGGCGAGGTGAAGAAGGCGCTGCGCAAGGCGATTGAGCCGGTGACCGGCGACGCGGTTTCAGTGGAGCACTGGGAGACGACCAGGGACACCGAGGGAAACCTAGTGTGGAAGATCTGGGCGCACCGCTAACGAAATTGCTGCGTCTTCCGGCGCATCGTCGCATCCAACACTAAAAGGAAATTGATGTCCCTGAGAACAAAACTGGCCATTGCCGCGTCCCTCGCGGTCCTGCTTCTGCCGGGCCGGGCGGTCTTTGCAGCCGATGACCTGCAAAGCGTGCTGCACAAGCTCGACGCCGCCGCCGCCAACTTCCACAGCACCTCGGCCGACTTTCAATTCGACTCCGTGCTGACCGATCCCATTCCCGAAACCGACATCCAGAAGGGCATCGTCTACTACGAACGCAAGGGGCCGGCCTTCCGGATGGGCGTACATATCCGCGAAGTGAACGGCAAACCAGTACCCAAGGTCATGATCGTCTCCGGCGGAGTGTTCAAGCTCTATGAGCCGATGATCAACCAGGTAACTACATCCACAAAGGTGAGTAAGTACGAGAGCTATCTGGAGTTAGGTTTTGGCGCCAGCGGCAGGGAGCTTGCGGATAAGTGGCGCATCAAATATCTGGGTTCCGAAGCGATCGACGGCGTGAAGACCGAAAAGCTGGAGCTGGTGGCCAAAGACCCGGCTGTGCTCAAACTCTTTCCCAAGGTCACTATCTGGATGGACACCGAGCGCGGGGTGAGTTTGAAGCAGGTTTTTGACGAGGGGCCGGGCCAGTCCAGGATCTGTCACTACTTCAATTTCAAGGTCAATCAGTCCTTGCCCGGCGATGCGTTCAGTTTCAAGACCGACCGCCAGACGACGTATGTGAACCGCTAGGATCGCGCCGCTGTGGACGGCGCGATTCGGCGAAAGGCCGCGCCCAGGGCAACCCCACCGAACGCAAACAGCATGGGGAAGCATTCCAGCGTGTAGCGGGCCTCCGGAGCCGTGACGGTGAGCAGCAGGGCGCTGCGCAGCAGCATGTAGGCGAGCATCCACGGCCACAGGCGCGGCCGGAGGCACAAGCCGGCCAGCCCCAGCAGCAGATAGACCGCATTCAGCGCGGCGTAGGCCCAGCTGATGCGGGTCTCGGCGTTGTGGTGCGCATAGACCCACCAGTCGAGATCGATGGGCAGGTTTTCAACGCGCGGCCTGAGCCACATGTCGGCCACGCGGCCCAGCGGGAGCCAGAGATCAGCGCGCAGCGGGTGGGCGTGGATGCGCTCGCGGGCGAGGCGGGCAAAGCGCGCGTCGATTTCCGGCGTGAGGCGCCAGCCGTTGCGGTTGTAGTCGGCGGCCAGTGCGGCGGTTTCGTCATACTGCGCCGGCGTGTCGAAGGCGCGGAGAGGCAACTCGGAAATATCCAGCGCGTCTCCGGGCACATTCCAATACACGTCGTAGGTGGAGACGAAATCCAGGCACCAGGTCTTCACCCAGAGCTCCCAGCCGGGATAGGTTTCCTGGCCGGGGTCGGTGGCCGAGCGCGGCGCCAGCGGCTGAAAGACGTGGAAGACCTGCTCGTTGCGCCAGGTCCATGCGGCAAAGGGGGCCAGCGCCAGCAGGGCGCACACCAGGCCCATGCGCGCCTTGCGGGAGCGGCCGGCTCCGCTGCCGCGCAGGGCGACCAGCAGCGAGGGCGAGAGCGCGACGGCGGCCAGGGCTCCATCGGGCCGCAGCAGGGCCGCATACGCGACGGCGAAGGTGAACCACAGGGCGGAGCCCCAATCCTGGCGATCGTGGAATCGCGCCGCCGCCCACAGCGCGAGGGCGAGAAGAAAGAGCGTGGGCGCCTCAGTGAGCGGGGTGGCGGCGTAGACGGCGGTAAACGGACACAGCGCGGCCAGCCAAAGCGTGGCGTGCGCGGCAGCCGCCCGGGACGCGGGAGGCGCGATGCGGAGCACGAAGGCAGCCAGCAGGAGGCAACCGCCGAGTTCGAGCGCAATCTGCACCCAAGCCGCCGCGGCATAGTTCTCCATGCCGAAGAGCCGGAAGCAGATGGCCAGGAACAGCGGATAGCCGGGCAGGCGAATCAGTGTAGGATGAAGCGCCCCCGCGTCTGCCGTGAGCGCATAGCGTCCATGCAGCAGCAGGTTTTTCGCGATCCCGCCGTAGACCAGCGAGTCGCCGTTTACGTCAAAGAAGTGCAGGAACATCCAGGCGCGCAGACCGCCACCGGCTGCAAGCGCGAGCACGATGGACGCCGCGGTGCGCAATCGGCCCGCGCGCGAACTTGGCGCCGTCCATTGACTCTGAGGAGTAGGTTCCATAACCTTAAATACTGTATAGCGTAGACCGTTTCCCCGGTTTTCGCGCAGGTGGAAACGAGACTGGCAATGCCCGATAAACAGATATTTTATGATCCGCAAAGAAAGCGATGGAAGCGGCTGCGGCGGATTCTTGACGTAACGGCCGTGGTGACGACGCTGGTTCTGGCGGTGTTCATCTTCAATGTTCTGCGCACGCAGCGGTTGCCTGAGCTGCTGCTGCCAGTGCCCAAGCACAACTACAAGGCGCTGCAGAATCGCACGCCTGCGCTGCACGCGAGAAACGGGCGGCCGGCGCGCCGCAAGACCGCACGCAAGCCGAGCGACATCCCTTTCAACACGGGGGAAGGCCTGCGCGCAGCCTATTACGTGGAGGACGACAACGACAGCTATTCGTCTCTCAAGGAGCACATCCACCAGATTGATCTGCTGTTTACGCAATGGCTCCACGTCGACTCGCCAGACGGCAGGTTGATGGGCTTGACGGGGGACAACCGCGAGTATCCGATCGTGGACGGCGCCACGGTTCACGATCCGGACCAACTGAACAAGATCAAGCAAGTCATCCAGGCGGCGCACGAAGACACGGAAATCTTTCCGCACCTCAACAACTACAACCCGCACACCCAAAGCTGGGACACGGGCGTGGGGACGGTTCTGGCCGACCCGGACAAGAGCGCCGCTCTGCGCGAGCAGATCATTCGTTTTCTCACGGCGTTTCCGGCTTATCGCGGCCTTTCGCTAGACATTGAAAGCCTGCCGGACAGCGCCGATCCGGCCTACCTGAGTTTTATCCAGCAGCTTTACGGCGACTTGCACCCGCGCAATCTGCGCCTCTATGTCACGGTTGCGGTCTCCACGCCGGACGCTGATCTGAAGCAGATTGCCGCCAACTCGGACGGCATTGTGCTGATGAATTACGACGAGCACGAGGTGGACAGCGACCCGGGCCCGGTGGCCGGCCAGGATTGGTTCGTGGGCAACCTGCGCCGCGCGCTGAAGATCGTTCCCAAGGAAAAGCTGATCTGCGCGATCGGCAACTATGGCTACGACTGGACGCTCTCGATTCCCGATCCCAAGGACCGCAGGCATCCCAAGCCGCAGGTGCTGAACACGGACGTGCTGCAGGTGGCCGACGCGTGGCAGCGCGCCGCCGACGCCGACGCCGATCTAGATCTGGATGAAAAATCGCTCAATCCCCACTTCGAGTACATCGACGAAGACAACAACCAGCGGCACGAAGTCTGGTTTCTGGACGCCGTGACGCTGCTGAACGAGATGCGCGCCGCGCGCGAGCTGGGCCTGCAGACCTTTGCCCTGTGGCGGCTGGGCTCGGAAGACAGGTCGATGTGGAATGTGTGGGACAAACCGAGCAACCCCGCATCGCTGCAGGCGCTGGGAGCCGTGCAGCCGGGTCACGACGTGGACAACGAAGGCGCGGGCGACATTCTGCGCGTCACCGGCCTGCCCAGTCCGGGCAAACGCACCGTCGAGGTGGACACGGACGAGCCCGACCCGCGCAAGAAGCTCATCGTCGATGAGCACATGGATGTCTATCCGCACACGTACACCGTGCAGTACTACGGCTACCATCCCAAGGAAGTGGCCCTGTCGTTTGACGACGGACCCGATCCGCGGTGGACGCCGAGAATTCTCGACATACTGAAGAAGAAGGGCGCCACGGCCACGTTCATGATGATCGGCGCCGAGGCCCAGGAGAACGTCGGCCTGATGCGGCGCGTCGTGCGCGAAGGCAACGAGATCGGCAATCACACCTACACGCATCCCGACATCAGCGCAGTTCCGCCGGCGCGGCTCGACCTGGAGGTGAAGCTGACCGAGCGCCTGTTCGCCAGCAAACTTGGCGTGCAGCCGCTCTACTTCCGCCCGCCCTATGACATTGACGAAGAGCCGGACACCGATGACCAGGCCGCGCCGATCGTACGCATTCAGGATGACGGGTTCATCATTGTCGGCAACAAGATCGACACCAACGACTGGGACGAGCGCATCCACAAGACGCCGGCCGAAATCTCCCAGTCCGTGCTCGACCAACTGGCGGTGATGAAGGTCAAGCCGCAGTTCCGCGGCTCCATCATTCTGCTGCACGACGGCGGCGGCAATCGCTCGGCCACGGTGGCCGCGCTGCCGGTGCTGATTGACACGCTGCGGGCCCACCGGTACAGCATCGTTTCGGTCTCCGCGCTCATGGGCAAGACCACCGCCGAAGTGATGCCCAGGCTCACCTTCTGGCAACAGGTGCGCGCCGTGCCCGACTCGATCGCCTTTTCCGCCGTGGCCATCATCGGCAACTTCATCGTGCTGGTATTCTTCCTCGGTGACATCCTGATGAGCGCGCGCCTGGTGATTGTGGGCGTGCTGGCCATTATCGACCGGATGCGGCGCCCGCATCGCCGGGCCTCACCAGGGTTCATGCCGCGCATTGCCGTGCTGGTTCCCGCCTACAACGAGGAAACGGTCATTGTCCGCACCATTCGCTCGGTGCTCAACTCCGACTATCCGAATCTGCGCGTTATCGTGATCGACGACGGCTCATCGGACTCGACGTATGAGGTGGCGCGCCAGGCCTATGCCGCCGAGATCGCCGCCGGCCGCGTGCAGGTATTGACCAAGGCCAACGGAGGCAAGGCCGCCGCGCTCAACTACGCGCTGGATCGGCTGGAAGAGGAGATCTACGTCGGCATCGACGCCGACACGGTGATCGCTCCGGACGCGATTTCCAAGCTCATCCCCCACTTTGAGGACCCCTCGATCGGCGCCATGGCGGGCAATGCGAAGGTGGGCAACCGCATCAATCTCTGGACCCGCTGGCAGGCCCTTGAATACATCACCAGCCAGAACTTCGAGCGCCGCGCCCTCGACCTTCTTCACGTCGTCACCGTGGTTCCCGGAGCTATCGGTGCGTGGCGCACGGCCCCAGTCAAGAAGGCGGGCGGCTATCCGCTGAACACGGTCGCCGAAGACGCCGACCTGACGATGAACCTGCTCGAACAGGGACTCAAGGTTGATTATGAGGACCGCGCGCTGGCCTTCACCGAGGCTCCCGTCGACGCCAAGGGGCTGATGCGCCAGCGCTTCCGCTGGTCGTTCGGTACATTGCAGGCGGTCTGGAAGCACCGCGCCGCCTTTGTCCGCAACAAGGCCATGGGCCTGTTCGCGCTGCCCAACATCCTCATCTTCCAGATGCTTCTGCCGCTGGTTTCTCCCTTCATTGACCTGATGTTCGTGGCCGGCGTCGCCAACTATTTCATCAACCGCTACTACCACCCGCTGGCGGCCTCGGCGGCCAGCTTTGAGAAGCTGGTGGCCTACTTCGGCGCGTTCCTGCTGATCGACTTCGTGACCTCGACGATCGCTTTCAGCCTGGAGCGGCGTCACCCGGCCAACAAGGGCGATGGATGGCTGCTGTTCCACATCTGGCTGCAGCGCTTTGCGTATCGCCAGGTCTTTTCCGTCGTGCTTTTCAAGACCCTCAAGCGCGCCATCGACGGCAAACCTTTCAACTGGGACAAGATTGAACGCACCGCCCAAATGAGCAAAACCACCGAAGCACTGACCGAGACGCGGTAAGGGAAGAGGCGGACTGTGGCTGAGAGTCGCCTTTTCGCAGGCGGCTCGGCCCTGAGGG
This sequence comes from uncultured Acidobacteriaceae bacterium, assembly GCA_963716385.1. GTDB lineage: Bacteria > Acidobacteriota > Terriglobia > Terriglobales > Acidobacteriaceae > Telmatobacter. The sequence continues at coordinate 1,389,348 of OY970305.1, read as the reverse complement.
ACTTTTCTTCTATTACGAGATTCGCCGCATGGTACCGGACCAGTGCTCCCCTGCCTTGTTCCGTGGCTTCCGGTAACTTCGGAGCCTAGCTGCGCGCCGGGGCCTGGCTTGGATCGGCTTCGGCAGCGCGCGGCCTGAGCGCATCGGCGGTCAGCGCGTCGGCGCCGCGCAGGCGAGGAAACATCGCCGCCCACGCTCCCGCCACGGCCAGCGCGCCAATTCCGCCCACCAGCGTGGCCCGCACCGCGCCCCACCACTGCGCCGTCACTCCGCTCTCAAACTCACCCAGTTCGTTGGATGCGCCGATGAAGAGCGAGTTGACGGCGCTGACCCGTCCGCGCATCTCCGGCGGGGTGGCCAGTTGCAGCATGGAGCCGCGGATGATGACGCTGATCATGTCCGCGGCGCCGCCCACGGCCAGAGCGGCCAGGGAGAGCCACAGTCTGTGCGACAGCCCGAAGATGACCGTGGCTGCGCCAAAGATGGCGACGCAGATAAACATCTTCATTCCCGCGCGGCGGCTGATGGGAAAGCGCGCCATGAGCAGCGACATGGTGAGCGCGCCGACGGCCGGGGCTGCCCGCAGCATGCCCAGCCCTCGGGGGCCGGTGTGCAGAATGTCGCTGGCGAAGATGGGCATCAGCGCGACCGCACCGCCCAGCAGAACGACGAACAGGTCCAGCGAAAGCGCGCCCAGCAGCAACTGCGCGTTCCACACATAGCGAAAACCGGCCAGCACCACCTGCAGCGACGCCACGCGGTGCTCCATGCGCCCCAGGCGCACCTGCAGGCTGGCGACCAGCAACAGGAACCAGGCGAGCGTGACCAGCGTGAACACATAGACAACGCCCGCGCCCTCCAGCCGCGTGCCGGGAATGAGCGTCGCCAGCGGCAGCGTATACAGCAGCCCGCCCAGCGCAGGGCCGGTGAAGTTGGCGAACTGGAAGATGGCCCCGCCCCACGTCACCGCGTTGACGAAGTGCTTTTCCGGCACCAGGTGGGGAATGAGCGCCGAGCTGGCCGGCCCGGAAAAGGCGCGCCCCGTGCCGATCATGAACAGCACCGCATAGATGGGAAACACACGGTGGATGCCGGTGCGGGCAAACTCGATGAGCACCAGAGTGCAGAAGATCTGCATCGCATAGCAGGCCAAGATCACCTGGCGGCGGTCGAAGCGGTCGGCCACGTGACCGGCGGGCAGCAGAAACAGGAGGCCGGGCAGAAACAGCGCCAGGCCGGTATAGCCCAGGTCGAGCGCGCGATGGGTGATGGAGTAGACCTGCCAGGCCACCGCCACGGCCTGCGCTTCGGCTCCCAGGATGACCGCGCTGCGCGCCAACTGGTAGCGCCTGAAGTCGCGGGAGGCAAAAGCCTCCATGCCGCGCCGGGATGGTTTTGGAGAAGGGGGAAGCATCTCTGGATGTAGGTTATCGCGTCCGTCCCGCGCGTATGCTGAAACCTCTTCACCGGCGCTGGATTATCCTGTGCATTGGAGACTTCCTTTCAAGATCGTGCCGCACCCAGCCACTGGGCGGCGGCCGCGGTGGCGTTGTGTGGGGTGTGCGCGTTTCTGGAGCTGTATTGCACGCAGCCGCTGCTGCCCATGCTGACGGGGATCTTCCACGCCTCAAAGACTGCGGCGGGCATGACGGTTTCAGCGGCCACGCTGGGCGTGGCGCTGTCGGCGCCCGTGTTCGGCGCGCTGACGGAGCGGCTGCCGCGCAAGCGCGTGATCGTGGCCTCGCTGATCGGCATCTCCGTGCCCACGCTGCTGGCCGCCACCTCCACCTCGCTGGCGCAACTGATTTTCTGGCGCTTTCTGCAGGGCGTGACGGTGCCGGGCGTAGTGGCTGTGCTGATCACCTACATCGGCGAGGAGTGGCCGCCGGAGCGGGTGGCCTTCATCATGAGCTTCTACGTCAGCGGCACGGCGCTGGGCGGCTTCCTGGGCCGGATTTCGGCCGGCATTCTGGCCGACTGGTTCAGTTGGCGCGTCAGCTTCCTGGCGCTGGGCGCGGCGGCGCTGGCCGGAGCCGCGGCGGTCGCCGCCTGGCTGCCGCGGGGACGCCCCCGCGCCGTGTCTCCGCATAAACCGGACGAGCTGCCGTCGTTCCCCTACCAGGTCCAGGGACTCTTCCGGCGGCGCCGCCTGGTTGCCACGTTCGCCGTCGGCTTCAACGTGCTGTTCTCGCTGGTGGGGGTCTTCACGTGGATCACGTTCCACCTGGCGGCGGCGCCGTTTCTGCTCTCGACCACGGCGCTCAGCTCGCTGTTTTTCGTGTATCTGATCGGGCTCGTGGTCACGCCGGTCGCCGGATACGTGATCACCCGCGTGGGTCTGCGCGCGGGCATCACGGGAGCCATCAGCCTGTCCATCGCCGGAGTGCTGCTGACTCTGTCGCCGTCGCTGGCGGTCATTATTCTGGGACTGGCGATGTTGTCGTCGGGGGTTTTTATTGCGCAGACAGCCAACAGCAGCAACCTGCGCGTGGCGGCCCCGAGGGGCGCGCGCGTGACCGCCGCCGGGATTTACATTACCTGCTATTACCTGGGCGGAACCGCGGCGGGCGTGGTTCCGGGAGTGTTTTGGGCGCTGGGCAAATGGCCGGCGTGCGTGGCCTTCATCGTGGCCATGCAGCTGGTGGCCCTTGTGATTGCCCTGGTGAGCTGGCGCACGCCGACGGCGGCGGAGATTGCGCAGTTTTCCGCTGCGTGAGACAAAGGCGGAATCCGTGAACCCCGGGCGGGCACCGGAGAATCTAAACTGGGTATACCGCTTGCATGCCGCTGATCGGAAATGTGCCTTTGTCAGGAGCCCGGCACCCTGACCGCGGCAGACCGCACGTTTCCCGGGCAGAAGAACGCCAGCACAAGGAATCGCAAAAGAAATCGCAAGAGAAACCAAGGAGCAGTTTTTGCCCGATACGAGATCCCTAACCACGGCCGGCGCGGGAGCCGGGGTGACCCGTGTGGTCAATCCGGATGTGCACGCGGGCTGGAAGCCGAGGGTCAACCCGTGGCTGATCGCGATGACGGTGGCGCTGGCGGCGTTCATGGAGGTACTGGACACCTCGATCGCCAACGTGGCCCTGCCGCACATTGCGGGCACGCTGGGCGCGAGCACCGACCAGGGTACGTGGGTGCTGACCAGCTACCTGGTCTCGAACGCGATCGTGCTTCCGCTGGGTGGATGGGCCTCGAGCCTGATGGGGCGGCGCAATTTTTTCGTCTTCTGCATCTTCGTGTTCACGGTGGCCAGTTTTCTGTGCGGCGCTGCGCCGTCGCTGCCTCTGCTGCTCGTCTTCCGGGTCATCCAGGGAGCGGGCGGCGGGGGCATGCAGCCCATGGCGCAGGCCATCATGGCCGACTCCTTCGAGCCCCACAAGCGCGGCCAGGCCTTTGCCCTCTACGGCCTCGTCGCGGTGCTGGCCCCCTCCATCGGCCCCACCCTGGGCGGCTGGATCACCGACAACTTCTCCTGGCGCTGGATCTTCTTCATCAACATCCCGGTCGGCATTCTGGCCTACTTCCTGGTCACCCGCATGGTCGAGGACCCGCCGTGGATCAAAGCCGACCCCTCCAAGCTGCGCAACATGGACTACCTGGGCCTGGCCTTCCTAACGCTCTCGATGGGCGGCCTTCAGATCATGCTCGACAAGGGCGAAGAGAACGACTGGTTCTCTTCCGGCTTCATCCGCCTGTTCGCGTTTCTGTTTATCGGCGGCTTGATCGGCCTGGTGCTGTGGGAGTGGCGGCAAAAAAATCCACTCATCAACCTCAAGCTGTTCCGCTTTAAAAACTTCGCTATCTGCTGCTTTCTCATGATGCTGGTGGGCGGGGTGCTGAACGCCAACACGGTGCTGCAGCCGCAGTTCATGCAACAACTGCTGGGCTACAACGCCACCACCGCGGGCCTGGCGCTGACCGCCGGAGGCATTGCGCTGGTCGTCGTCATGCCCATGGCCGGCTACGCCACGGGCAGGGTCTCGGCGCGCACGCTGGCGGTCTGCGGCTTCATCCTGTTCACCCTCACCTTCCGCTATGCGGCGGCCGTCACCAATCTGCAGATGACCTTCGCGCAGGCATCGTGGCTGCGCGTCGTTCAGATGCTGCCGCTTCCGTTCTGCTTCATCTCCATCACCAACGCGGCCTACGTGGGGATGCCGCGGGAGGAAAGCAACCAGGTGGCGGGGCTGATCAACTTCGTGCGCAACCTAGGCGGGAGCATCCTGATCGCCATCACCAACGCGCAGGTGACCAGCCGCGCCATGTGGCACGAGCAGCATTTGCAGCAAGCCATGCAGTCGGCCTCGATCGCCTTCCAGCAGCAGACGCAGGCGCTGACTGGCTTCTTCAGCAGCAAATTCGGCGACCCCAACGGCAAGACCATGGCCCTGGCCTCAATCTACAACCAGCTGAACCAGCAGGCGCAGATGCAGGGCTACCAGGATGTGTACATGGAGCTGTCGTGGATGTCGGTGGGCCTGATCGTGCTTTCGTTCATGCTGAGCAAGAACCGGCCCGGCCAGGCCCCCGGCGCCGCGGCCATGCACTAAGTCGCTTCCGCTTCGGTGCTCGTTTCGCAGGTGATGTCATCCTGCGCGAAGGCCGCCGCGCGCTCACCTGGGTTTCCGGGCACAAACGAAAGCGCCAGAGACTTTGCAGTCCCTGGCGCTCTCCGAGTGATCTTGTAGCTCATTGGATCATGCATCGGCCCGTTCAGCCTCTCGATGAGGTTTCGAGTCGCCTCGTCGCCTGCATCTTCCGGCTTGGCCAGGTTTGCGTCTCCGGGTTTCCCCGTACTCCGCACCCTTCGGCCGCGCCGGCGACGAATCTCCGGGTTGCCCCGAATCTTCAGTCCTTTTGGCTGTGCCGGCGATGGATCTTCAAGGCGCCTTGAATCTCGCATCCTTCCGCGCTGCCGGTGGTGAAGCTGCGGGTTGCCCCGAATCTTCACGCTTCCTGCCGCGCCTGTGATGAAGGCTTTGGGTTGCCCCACTTCCTTCATCTCCGGCTTTGCCGGTGATGGGTTTCCGAGTCGCCTCGAATCCCTCATCTTTCGGCGGTGCCGACTGACCAATTCACCGGGTTGCCCCGGGTTTTCAGCCCTTCGGTATCGCCGACGATCAGTTTCCGGGTTGCCCCGAATCCTGTATCTTCCGGCACCGGCTGATGGATCCCCGAGTTGCCTCGGATCGCGCACCATCCGGTTTTGCCATCGTCGAAACTCCGGGTTGCCCCGCAGCTTCTTCTTTGGCGACGCCGATCAACCAATCTCCAGGTTGCCCCAAATCTCAGTTTCTTCGGCGGTGCATCCTGACCGATTCTCCGGGTTGCCCCGGCGTTTCAGTCTCTCCGCTGGACCGTCGATGCTTCCTCGGGTTGCCCCAAAGCTGCATCCACGGTTGGGTCGATGATGAGTCCCCGGCTGTCCTCGAACTTTGCATCCTCGGCGAGGCCGCGGATGAATCTTCGTGTCCAGCAAGGTAACGCCCATCCCAGCCTGACGCTCTGTGCGCTGTTGACTGAACTCGTCATTCACTGCCGGCTAGCCCAGCCTTGAACTTCGCTTTCAGTCTCGTTCGCACTTCCTGCCTGGCCGGAACTGCCGTTCCAACTCCCTACAGGGTCACCAACTGAAAGAGACAGTAGGCCCGTTGAATCTGTGGAAGCAAGTGCAAATCTCAGAAATATCTGTGGATTTCACCATTCATGGTGCATTCACAAAGGATTTGCGCGGGAAGAAGGGCGATTTTGCGGGAGGCGCGGCGGATTGCGCCGGTTTGGGACTTGGAGTGGAAGGAGAGTGCGGTTTGACAGGATTCCGCAGTCTTGAACATATCTTTTTTATTTTGAACTAGATATGGGCTGCTTCGCAAAGGCGTGGGAATAAAGTGCAAAAAATGGGGGCTCCGGAGAAATTTAGAAGGGGGGGTAGGGGGGTGGGGGGTGGGGCGAGGAATGCGTGTTCTTTTGGTCTTCCTGCCTTCCATTGTGCGCCGAGGGGAGGAATTGATCTGCAAAGGCGGAGTGGATTTCGCGGGGCGGAGGTTGGGGCTTTGCCTGGTCCCGGAAGCGGGACCTGGGGAAAGCCCATTCTTGCGCGGAGACCTACATCCCGAAACATGGGTCACCCGCCCATACAAGCTGTAACATTCTTGTACGGGATTCGATTGGCTTTTCGGATGGAGGAAGCAAATGGCAAGGGCGCGCGGTGGACAAGGATGCCTGTTTGAGCACGATTTCCTTCGTAGAACTTTGGGTGCCGTTGCCAATACACCTGAGATTGCCTTGACCGAGTTAGTTGCGAATGCATGGGATGCTGGAGCTTCGAAGGTTCACATTGTCGTTCCGGAACAAGTTGACGAACTCCTCGTCATTCGGGATGACGGAACTGGTATGTCGCCAACAGATTTCCGACAGAAATGGATGACCCTCGGCTACGACAGGATCAAACACCAGGGAGCTTGGGCGGATTTTCCAGTTGAACGCTCAGAATCCAAACGACCGGCATACGGCCGAAACGGTGTTGGTCGCCATGGAATGCTCTGTTTCGCGTCGGAATATGAAGTAAAGACCCGAAAGAATGGCAATCTATCGGAATTCGTCGTGGAAGCTACAAGCGGAAGAGACCCATTCCGGATTGTGAAGGAATCAGTGAGCACCGCAACGGGCCACGGGACCGAGTTGAGGGCGAGGGTTGTTAGGAATCTCCCGTCGGTCGAGAGAGTAGCTTCGGTGCTATCTGCTCGCTTTCTGCATGATCCGCAGTTCAGCGTGTCTGTCAATGGAAGATCAATTCCGCTAGCGGAGCATGAAGGCCTTGTGAATCACAAGACCCTTTCGTTTGGAGATGGATGCACAGCAGAAGCCTATTTTGTGGATTCGACCCGGTCGGCAAAGAATACACAGTATCAGGGGGTCGCTTTTTGGGTCGGAGCTAGATTAGTTGGCGATCCCGGATGGGCTGCTGGAGGAAAGGTATTTCTTGACGGCCGGACACGAATCGCAAAGAGATATACGGTGATCGTGAAATCAGAGGACTTGTTTGATGATGTATCTCCGGATTGGACTGAGTTCAAGAAAACCGCGCGGATTGAATCGCTCCTTGAGGTCGTCTGTGATTACGTTCAGGAAGTGTTTTCCCAACTTTCGGCGGACCGTGTGCAAGATACAACTGAGGCAGTACTTAGGGAACACATCTCCGACATTAGAGACCTCCGGCCCTCCGCAAAAATGGAGATTGAGGACTTCGTGACCTCGGTTACGAAATCTCAACCGACAATTCAAACCGAGAGCTTGTCTGCAGCCGTTCGAGCGGTAATCAATCTCGAAAAGACCCGCACAGGGGCCGCCCTTCTCGAGAAGATCGCCCGCTTGTCAGACAACGACGTCGTGGGACTTGATCGCCTGCTCAGCGAGTGGACGGTCCGGGACGCGCTCACTGTTCTGGACGAGTTGGATCGCCGCATGGCGATCATTGAGGCTATCTCGAAACTCTCCTCTGACCCGAAAGTTGAAGAACTTCATGCCCTGCATCCGCTCGTTACCGAATCGCGATGGCTCTTTGGGATCGAGTTCGATACTCCGGAGTTTGTTGCAAATGTAAGCCTGACAACCGCGATGCGTGAGATTTTTGGAAAGCGCCTTGTCGGTGGCGAGATTGGGAATCCGCGAAAGAGGGCGGATCTGGTAGTGCTTGGAGATGCGACGGTCTCGGGTGTCGCTACAGAGCGAATTGAGGAGTCAAGGCTCCCAGTCATAAGCCAAATCTTGCTAATTGAACTAAAGCGTGGCGGGGCCGAGATCACGCGGGAAAACGTACACCAGGCGACTGACTACGTAGAGGACTTTCTTCGTAGCGGCCTTATCGACGGTGAACCCTATTTTCGTGTCTTTGTTGTCGGACACAGCATATCTGAGAAGTTAGAGCCAAGCCGAGATGTTGGACAGCGTGCTACGCTTCAGGTCGCTACGTACGGGCAATTGATTCGTCTTGCAAACCGTCGGCTTTTTCGACTTAGGGAGCGGCTTACGGCGCGGTATGAGCAGGTTACTGGCAGCGATATGCTTAACAGAATTCTGGCCGAGCCAGAGCAACTTCCACTTATTGCTCCAACAGAGTAACCGCCGCATCCGGGTCCCGGGGGCCCGCCCTGGGACCCAGGACGCGCTCAAGCTCGAACCTACCCCTTCGCCAACATCTGCCTGATGCCGCGGAGGGCCTGGCGGGTGCGCTCTTCGTTTTCGATCAGGCTGAATCTTACGTGGCCGTCGCCGTAGTCGCCGAAGCCGATGCCGGGGCTTACGGCGGTTTTGGCTTCAGTGAGCAGTAACTTGGAAAACTCGAGCGAGCCGAGTTTGCGGTATTGCTCGGGAATCTGCGCCCAGACGAACATGGTGGCCCTGGGCAGGGCCACCGGCCAGCCTAACTTGTTGAGGCCTTCGACTAACACGTCGCGGCGCTTGCGATAGGTTTCGCAGATCTGGTGGACGCACTCCTGGGGGCCTTCAAGGGCGTGGATGGAGGCGACCTGGATGGGCGTGAAGGTGCCGTAGTCAAAGTAACTCTTGAGGCGGGCGAGAGCGTTGACGAGGACGGGGTTTCCGACCATGAAGCCGACGCGCCAGCCGGGCATGTTGTAACTCTTGGAGAGGGTGAAGAACTCGACGGCCACGTCTTTGGCGCCGGGGACCTGAAGGACGCTGGGGGGCTTGTATCCGTCAAAGGCGATGTCGGCGTAGGCCAGGTCGTGGATGAGGTGGAAGCCGTATTCTCGGGCCAGCTCGACCAAGCGCGCCAGGAAGGGCAGATCGACGCACTCGGTGGTGGGATTGGAGGGGAAGTTGACGATGAGGGCCTTGGGGCGGGGGACCATGCGGGGGATGAGCTCTTCGAGTTGAGCGAGGAACTCCTCGCGGTCGTGGACGGGCAGGCTGACGACGTGGGCTCCGGCGATAACGGGGCCGTAGATGTGGATGGGATAGCTGGGGTTGGGGACGAGCACGGTGTCGCGCGAGTCGAGGATGGCGAGGCAGAGGTGAGCGATGCCCTCCTTGGAGCCGATGGTGACGATGGCCTCGGAGTCAGGGTCGAGATCGACGTCGTAGCGGGTCTTGTACCAGTGGCAGATGGCCTTGCGCAGGCGCGGGATGCCCTTGGAGACGGAATAGCGATGGGTGGCGGGCTTGAGCGCCGCCTCGATCATCTTGTCGACGATGTGTTTGGGGGTGGCCCCGTCGGGGTTGCCCATGCCGAAGTCGATGATGTCTTCTCCGCGGCGGCGGGCGGCGACCTTCATCTCGCCGGTGATGTTGAAGACATAAGGCGGGAGGCGCTGAATCCTGCTGAACTCTTCCATGATGACTCCAGTGTATAAGGACAGGGACCAGGGACTAAGGGACCAGGGACTGGAACCTTGGGATGCGTGCTGAATTGGGAGGATGAGGTGGAGCAGTCTCTAGGCGGCGCGAGCCGCCGCAGCCGCGGCCGCGCGGGCGCGGGCGAAGGCGGGATGGCGGACGGGGTGGTGCATGAGGCGATTATAGCGGAAGGACAGCCTTCAACTGTGAGCGATGAGCTTGCGGCCCTTCGCCGTGGGCGACGGTGATGCGGCGGACGGCGGCGGGGAGCGAATTTATACTGGAACACGAGATGAGCACGTTCAAACCTGTTGATGAGCAAATGGATCTGCTGGAGAAGGGCGCGGCGGAGATTATCCGCGTGGCCGACCTGCGCGAGCGCCTGGAAGAGAGCCGCAAGACCGGCCGCCCGCTGCGGGTGAAGGCGGGCTTTGATCCGACGGCGCCGGACCTGCACCTGGGGCACACGGTGCTGATGAGGAAGCTGCGGCACTTTCAGCAGCTGGGGCACACGGTGATTTTTCTGGTGGGCGATTTTACGTCGCTGATCGGAGATCCGACGGGGCGGAACGTGACACGCAAGCCGCTGACGCGCGCGCAGATTGACGAGAATGCGGAGACGTACAAGCAGCAGGTCTTCAAGATTCTGGACGCGCAGGCGACCGAGGTGCGCTACAACTCCGAGTGGCTGGGCAAGCTCGGCTACGAGGAAATCGTCCGCCTGACCGCGCAATTCACCGTCTCGCAGATGCTGGAGCGGGACGAGTTTCACAGGCGCTTCCAGGCCGAGCAGCCGATCAGCCTGCACGAGCTGCTGTATCCGGTGATGCAGGGCTACGACTCGGTGATGCTGGAGTGCGACGTGGAGCTGGGCGGCACCGACCAGAAGTTCAACCTGATGTGCGGGCGGGAGCTGCAGCGGCACTACGGGCAGAAGCCGCAGATTGTGCTGATGACGCCGATTCTGGAGGGGCTGGACGGCGTGCAGAAGATGTCGAAGTCGCTGGGCAATGCGATTGGGATCAACGAGCCACCCTCCGAGATGTATGGCAAGCTGATGAGCATCTCCGACGAGCTGATGTGGAGTTACTGGGTGCTGTTGACGGACCTGCGGCAGAGCGAGGTGGACGCGCTGCGGGCTGCAGTGGCCGCAGGTACGCAGCATCCGATGGAGATCAAAAAGAAACTGGCGCGGACGATTACGGCGGGGTTCCACGGCGAGGCGGCAGCGGCGAGCGCCGACGAGAACTGGGCGCGCATGTTCCAGCAGAAGGAGACTGCCGAGGATCTGGAAGAGGTGGCGGTGCCCTATGCCGATGTGGCCGGGGCGGAGCCGAATCAGGTGCGGCTGGCCAAGCTGCTGGTCCACATGGGGCTGGCCGCCAGCGGCGCGGAGGCCAACCGCAAGATTGCGGAGAAGGCTGTGAAGCTGGATGGGGAAACGGCGGGCGGAACGGTCATTTCGGTGGCCGCGCTGCCGGCGCGGATGGTGGTGCGCTTGGGGAAGCGAGCGAAGGTGGCGGCGATTGCATAAAATGGCGTTTTATTTATAGCCAAATGGCGTATACTGGGGATGGAGGCTAGTGATGGCGACCCATTCCGTACCGAATATGCTGGGCGGCGAAGCTGTTCTGGGCACGCAGATCAACAGGAGCGGGGCTCTGGCGGAACTGGTACGCGAGGGGCTGCCGGTGAAAGCACTGCTGCTGCTGGCCGAGCGGCTTGACCTGAAGCAGGCGGAAATCTCTGAAAGAATTGGGATTCCCAAGCGGACGCTGACGCGACGGCTGCAGCAGCACGCGCGGCTGACGGCGGCCGAGAGCGACCGGGCGGTAAGGCTGGCGCAGGTGTTTTCAACGGCGGCTGAGACGCTGGGGACGGAGGAGAAGGCGGCGGCGTGGCTGAAGACGCCGAACCGGGCGCTGCGGGGTGGGCGGCCGCTGGACCAACTGGACACCGATCCGGGGGTGCGCGAGGTTGAGGACGTGCTGGGGCGGATTGCCTATGGCGTGTACAGCTGATGCGGATCTGGAGGATTTGCCGGGCGCGGTTCGCGGAGGAGGCATTCAGCGGGCTGGGGGCGCGGCAGTTCGGCGGGCGGTGGAATTCGCCGGGGGTGCCGATGGTCTACGCGTCTTCGTCGCTGGCGCTGGCCGCGATGGAGTTGTTTGTTCACCTGGAACCTAATCTGCAGCCGGACGATCTGGTGGCGATTGCGGCGCGGCTGCCGGAGGGGGAGCCGGCGCGGCGGCTGGAGCCGGGGGAGTTGCCGGAGGGCTGGTGGACGGACGATTTTGCGCCGCTGCGGGCGATTGGGGATGAGTGGATTCGCGAGAAGAGCTCGCTGGCGCTGGAGGTCCCTTCAGCGGCGCTGCGGATGGAGTGGAATGTGCTGGTGAATCCAACGCATCCGGCGATTGCGGAGATCAAGGTGGAGGCGCCGCAGGCGTTTCGGTTTGATGCGCGGATGTTTCGGTGAGTTGAGATTTGTGATTTCCCAGGTTTCAGAAGCGAGACCTGTGGCACCCGACAACCGGCCTCAACCACTTGGACAGATCCGTGGTTTCCCAAATATATCCAGAAAACAAATGCAGCTCCTTCGACTCCCTGCGCTGCGCTCGAGTCGCTCAGGATGACATTCGATGAAAGCTATGATGAGCCGAGGGCAAAAGCGCGCGCTGACTCCAGCAGCTTGGTTACTGCTTCTTTGGAGCAGGACTCGGTGTAGATGCGCATGAGGGGCTCGGTGCCGCTGGCGCGGAGTAACAGCCAGGTTTCGGCGGCGTTCGGCCTGGTCGCGGCCTCGGGGTTGTCCAGGTAGAACTTCACGCCATCCAGATTTTCCTGGCGGAGGATGGGCATGCCGGCAAAGACCGGGTTGCCGGGCTCGAGCGCACGGGCTCTCTGGATGGCGGCGTTTTTGATGTCGTCGGGGATGTGGAGGTCGATGCGGCCGTACTGGTGTTCGCCGTACTCGGCTTGCAGATCAGCGACGAGCTGGCCCAGGGTCTTGCCCTCTTCTGCCATGACGTTGGCGAGCAGGAGCGCGTTGAGGAGGCCGTCGCGCTCGGGCAGGTGGCGCTGGAAGCCGATGCCGCCGGATTCTTCGCCGCCCATCACGATCTCCCGCTCCAGCATGTAATCGCAGACGAATTTGAAGCCGATGCCGTGCTCGATGAGCTCTCGGTTGTGCCTGGCGCAGATACGGTCGAGCATTTTGGTGGTGTTGAAGGCGCGGGTGACGGCGCCGGGCCAGCCTTTGCGCTTGAGCACCCAGCTGAGCAGGACGGAATAGATTTTGTGGGGGTCGACGAAGTTGCCGTGCTCGTCTGTGGCGCCGATGCGGTCGGCGTCGCCGTCGGTGCAGAGGCCGGCCTGGCAGTGGTTCGCCACCACGGCGTCTCCCAGAGCACGTATATGAGGTTCAATCGGCTCGGGATTGATGCCGGGAAAGAGCGGATCGACGTTGCCGCGAATCTGCACGTGGGCGACGCCGATGCGGGTGAAGATGTCGGAAAGGATGGTGCGGCCGGCGCCGTACATGGAGTCGATGCAGAACTTCATGCCGGATTTTGCGATGAGGTCGAGGTCGGCGAAGCTCTCGATGGCGGCGAGGTACGTGGGCAGGAAATCGACCTCCTGAATGGGCGCGGGCTGCGCGGGACGGGCGACGGGCTGGCCGAGGTAGGACTCGATTTCGGCGATGATGGAGGGCTTGCCGGAGCCGCCGTACCAGGCCTTGTACTTGACGCCGTTCCACTGCGGGGGGTTGTGCGAGGAGGTGATCATGATGCCACCGGCGGCGCCGCGCTCGCGCACGCCGTAGCTCAGCGCCGGGGTGGGCGTGATGTCATTGGCCAGCAGGACGGGGATGCCAGTGGCGGAGACGACCTCGGCGCAGGCGCGGGCAAAGGCGCGGGAGAGGAAGCGCGAGTCGTAGCCGATGCAGAGGCCCTTGGCGGGATCTTCCTGTGCTGAACCACGGCGGGCGTGGACGTAGGCGGCGATGGCTTCAGCGGCGGTGCGGACGTTGGCGAAGGTAAAGTCGTCGGCGATCACGCCTCGCCAGCCGTCTGTGCCGAACTTGATTTGAGGATGGGGCATGGTGGGGTTCTTGTTCACAATGAAGTCCAGGGTAAAGGATGGGGCACGGAGCATTTGGCGCATCCGGCTTGCGGCGCATTGCGGCGAGGAGCTAGATCAGTTTTCCGTGGCCGGTGAGGCCCAGCTCCTTGACGATCTTGCCCACGTCCTGGGAGTGGTCGCGGTGGGCGATGAGCAAGGCGTCTTCAGTGTCGACAATGACAAGGTTTTCAACGCCGACCAGAGCCACGAATTTCCTGGGGCTGTAGATGTAGTTGTTTCCGGCGTCGAGGGCGATGTGGCCCTCAGTCTCGGCTACATTGCCTTCGCTGTCTCCGCGCAGCCGGGCCTCAAGCTGGTACTCGTAGAGCGATGCCCAGGAGCCGAGGTCGTTCCAACTGAACTCGGCGGGCAGGCAATAGAGATGGGAGAGGTGCTCGCCCTTGGCCGAGCGGGGCTCGAGGACCGCGTAATCGACGGAGATGTTTTCGCACTTGGGATAGAGGGAGTGAAAGACCTGCTCGAAGGCGGGGGTGCCGAAGGCCTTGGCGATTTCTTCCAGCAGGGGCGCGGTTTCCGGCATGTGATCGCGCACGGCGTTGGCCAGGGTGCGCGCGGACCAGAGAAACATGCCCGAGTTCCAGAAGTAATTGCCCGCGGCGACAAACTCCTCGGCGCGGTTCTGGTTGGGCTTTTCGATAAAGCGACGGACGTGCAGGGCGGCCTCGTCGCCGGTGTAGTCACCGGTTTCGATATAGCCGTAGCCGGTTTCGGGGCGGGTGGGCTCAATGCCTAACACCACGATATTGTCACCGGTTGCGGCCAAGGCAATGCCTTTATGCAGCGCCTTGAGAAAGCGCGGCTCGTCGGCAATGACGTGGTCGGAGGGAAAGATTCCCAGGACGGCCTCGGGGTTCTGGCGCTCGATGATGAAGGCGGCCAGCCCGCAGGCCGGGGCGGTGTTGCGCGCGACCGGCTCCTGAATGATCTGGTCAGCAGGAACGCCATGCAACTGATCGGCGATCTCGTGGGCCAGGTACTCGTTGGTGATGACCCATGTCTTTTCAGGCGTGCCCACGGGCTTGAGGCGCTCGACAGTCTGCTGGATCATGGAGCGCTCGCCATCGAGCGCCAGCACCTGCTTGGCGTGGGCGCGGCGGGAACGGGGCCAGAAGCGGGTGCCGCTTCCACCGGCAAGGATCACGGGACGAAAATCAATCGGGCTCGGCATGGAAGACACATCCTACTTGACGGGAGGCAGGTTTGCACAGTGAAGCTGGATACTTTTTTGAGATGCGCCTTTGCTGGCCCGGCCGCAGCCCCTCCGCGGCCATTTTCGGCGGCCATTTCGGCGGCCATTTCGGCGCGCCGGCGGCCAGCGGCGGCAAGGCAGGGTGGACCGGGGAGCTGCTCTAAGCCAATCGGGCCAGAAACTCGCCCATGCGGCGGGTTCCCTCGTCGATGTTCTGCTTGGTGACCGGATAGGAGATGCGGATGTGCTCTGCGGTGCCGAAGGCCTCGCCGGGAACGGCGACGACGTGGGCCTCGTGGAGCAGGCGGGTGGCGAGCTCGGTGGCGGACTTGATGCCGCCCTTGCCGATGAAGGCGGAGAGGTTGGGATAGACGTAGAAGGCGCCCTCAGGTTTCGTGCAGGTAAGGCCGGGAATCTCCGCCAGCTTGGCCAACATGTAGTCGCGCAGCTCGATGAATTCGGCGCGGAACTCGGCCACGCAGTCCTGGGGGCCGGCGAGGGCGGCGATGGCGGCCTTTTGCACGAAGCTGGCGGCATTGGAGGTGGACTGCGACTGGAGTTTGCTGAGGTTGGCCACCACGGACTTGGAGGCCAGCGCAAAGCCGGCGCGCCAGCCGGTCATGGCATAGGTCTTGGAGAGCGAGCCGAGGATGACCAAGTGCTCCTTGGCCCAGGTAAACGAGCCGCCGGAGACAGGCTTGCCGGCGTAATTCAGGTAGACGTAGCACTCGTCGAGGAGCAGGTAGATGCCGCGCTCGTGGGCCAGCTGGACGATGCGCTCGAGGTCCTGGGCGGAGACGACCGAACCGGCCGGGTTGGAGGGCGAATTGAGGATGATGGCCTTGGTTTTCGGCGTGATGGCCTTTTCGATGGCGTCGGCGGTGATGCGGAAGCTTTCGGCCTCGCTGGTCTGAAGGAAGACCACCTTGCCGCCAGCGTACTGGATGATGTCCTTGAAGCTGACCCAGTAGGGCACGGGGAGGATGACTTCGTCGCCGTGGTCGATGAGCACCTGGATGGTGTTGAACAGGGCCAGCTTGCCGCCGGTGGTGAAGATGGCCTCGTCGAGGGCGTAGTCGGAGCCGAAGTCGGCGGCGTGGCGCTCGACGATGGCGCGGCGCACATCGGGAATGCCGGGCACGACGGTGTAGCGGGTGAAGTTGGCCTCGATGGCGGCGGCGGCGGCGTCCTTGATGTGGCGCGGGGTGTTGAAGTGGGGCTCGCCGGCGCCGAAATCGACGAGATTGATTCCCTGGGCGCGGAGCTTGGCGGCCTCGGCGGCGACGGCCATGGTGGCGGAGACTTCAATGCGGCCGATGCGGTCGGCGAAGACTTTGGCGGGAGCGGCGACTGTCATGATGCTTCTATTTTTACAGATTTTGGGCGGCTGCGAAACCCGCGGGGAGAAGCCGCAGCCGAGTTTTGTTCTTGATTGAAGTCTGCGCTTGACCGTCTATGCCATTTCTGGCATATTCAAGAAGGGCGAATTTTCCTGATTAAGCCGCTGATCTTCGTTGCCGATTCGCACAAGGTGCTGGCAGGGTTTCCCGCCGCAGTGCAAAGGCACATCGGATTTGCTCTCTACCAGGCGCAGATGGGAGACAAGCACATTGACGCCAAGCCATTGAAGAACATTGGAGGCGGGGTATTGGAGGTTGTCTCTGACCACCGGGGCGACACTTTCCGAACCGTCTACACGGTGAAACTGGAGAAGGCGGTGTATGTGCTGCACGCGTTTCAGAAGAAGTCAAAGCAAGGGGTCGCCACGCCGCAGAGCGTGATGGAGCTTGTGAAGCAGCGGCTGCAGCGCGCCATCGAAATCGACCGGGAACTGGAGAAATAGCGATGCCGAAGCGTGAACGCGACTACACAGTGAGCAGTGGGAACGTCTTTGCCGATCTCGGATTGCCGAACCCGGAGGAGGCGCTCGCCAAAGCCGAACTGGCCCATAAGATCACGGTGCTGATTCGGGAGCGGGGACTGACTCAGGCTCAGGCGGGGAAGGTGCTCGGGGTGGATCAGTCCAAGGTCTCCGCGCTGATTCGAGGACGCCTCGCCGGGTTTTCGCTGGAGCGGCTGATGCGTTTTCTGCTTTTGCTTGGGCAGGACATCAAGATCACCGTGCAGGCAAGTCCGGATGCACGGTCGAAGGCTCGGGTGATGGTGGCGTAGAGGTTGACTGGAACTGCGAGGCAAGACAATGTGGAACGGTGCTTCGCTTGTTTATCTGATCATCTGTTCTTGCGCGCTTTCTTTCCTCGGAATAAATCCTGCTGGGCACGAGGGCTGGGGACAGCTTGTAATCTTCTCCGCATCACTCACTTATCCGTTGTTTATTGTTTGGATGAGGCCAAAGACCGGGTTCTGGAAGGGCGCGCTGCAACTCCTGCTCATTTTGATTATCGCGTTGGTTTGCGGATTTATTTCTTATCTTCTCTGGTATGCCTTCGTTGAATACAAGCGGCTCGGAAGTGAATTCCATCTGCTTGAAGCCCTGGGATGGACGTTTGGCGAGAGTCTTGCTTTCTATCTATATCTTGACGTGATGCCGGCCGCTCTCATCGCGGGTATCTGCTACCCGATTGGCTATTTGGCACTCTTTCAGCTTTTTCGCCTGACTCGGGGCGGACACTCCAAATCTCAATTCTGAACCCTTGGAATCGCGGCGTCAGCTCCCGTTGATGCGGCCGCGGAGGCGTTTGAGGACGTTGGGGGGGACGAGGCCGCTGACGTCGCCGCCGAAGCTGAAGACTTCTTTCACCATGCGCGAGCTGACAAAGGAGTAGCGGCCGGCCGGCTGCAGGAAGACGGTCTCGATCTCCGGGGCCAGCCGCCGGTTCATCAGCGCCATCTGGAACTCGTGCTCGTAGTCGGAGATGGCGCGGATGCCGCGCAGGACCGCGGTGGCGCCCAACTGGCGCGCAAACCCCACCATGAGCCCGTCAAACGTGGCGACGGAGACATTGTCGAGCGCGCGCGTGGCCTCTTTGAGCATCTCCACCCGCTCGTCGACGGTGAAGAGGGGATTTTTGACCGGGTTGATAAGAATGGCGACGGTGAGATGTTCGAAGAGCTTTGCGCCGCGCTGAATCAGATCGATGTGACCGTTGGTCGGCGGGTCAAAGGTGCCGGGATAGAGGGCTTTTACGCTCATCTTGATCGCTCTAGAGGGATTCTAGCAGCGAAGGCGGTGTAAATTGACCACGCCTTGGTACAGACAGCCGACTGCTCAGAATATCTTCCCGTCAAGACCTGCAATGAAGGGAAGACCGGGAATTTTTTGTTTCCGGATATCGAGGTCGTTTGTAACAAACAGGTCGACCTTAGCCTGGATGGCGGTTGCTGCATGAATCGCATCGGCGGCCTTCAGCCGTGTCAGGGCACGCACGGCGCTATATTCCTCCGCCGTCTGGGCTGTGAACGGCAGCAGTTCGATCTCGCCTCCGCACATGAACTCGCGTATCGACGCAAAGGCTGCGTCATCTTTGACCATCCTGGGCCTGACCAGGATTTCGCCGAGCGTAAAGACGCTGGTACAAATCGCGTCATTTCGACGCGAAAAGGCCTCGTATGCCTCCCGTGTTTGCTGGCCGAAGACAGGGTTCCCTTCAAGGATGTAGGCAAACAGCATTGTGTCCCAATAGACGCGGCTCATTTGCTGCGTGCCTCCAGCGGGTCAGCTTTGTCGAGGACTATCGAGCCGAAGTTCTCTCGCTCTGACCGAATGAATGCTTCGGCGCCACCGACTTCTCGATACATGTCCGCGCAGACTCCATAAAGAGCCAGGAGTCCGCCCTTGCCTGGAGCCGCTTTTTCGGCCGGAGCAGTCTTTTCGGCTTCGCCCAAGACCCGGAACACGAACTGCCAGGTCGTGCTGGGGCCGCCCGAAGGCGGACCGCCGCGCTTCTCAATCAGCTCCACACCGGCCTCCTGTTGGAAATCCTTCGACAACAAAGTTGAAAAAACAGACGGGGTCCGGTTCGTCCAACCCAGTTCTTTCTGAATATTCCCAACGCGGACTTGAATGGTTTTTTCGCCTTTCAAACGCGCCGGCTTCACGTAAGTAGAAATCAGGTGTTTTTTTGTCTGCTCGGTGGGTTTCATTTTGTCGATTCTCCGTGTTACATTCACAACTATACATACATTACATTTCCGAGTCAAGAAAAACGGCCTTTGTTTCAAGCCGTTTTTCTCCCTTCACAGATTCTGAGGTCCGCGTCAGCCGCGGCGTCCGCGCACGGCTTCCTTGGCCTCGGCGGGGCCGGAGGCGGGGACTTCGGGGACTTCGGCCTTGGCGGCGCCGCCGATGTTGAGCTTCCTGCGCACCTCGGCGTCCATCTTGGCGAATATGTCCTTGTTTTCCTTGAGGAAACTGCGGGTATTTTCGCGTCCCTGGCCGATGCGCTCGCCGGAGTAGCTGTACCAGGCGCCGGATTTCTCGACGATGTTGTGGGCCACGGCGAGATCGAGCACGTCGCCCTCGCGGCTAATGCCCTCGCCATAGAGGATGTCGAACTCGGCCTCGCGGAAGGGCGAGGCAACCTTGTTTTTGACGATCTTGACCTTGGTGCGGTTGCCGGTAACCGTGTCGCCTTCCTTGATGGCGGCGATGCGGCGGATGTCGACGCGGACCGAGGAATAAAACTTGAGTGCGCGCCCGCCGGTGGTGGTTTCGGGGTTGCCGAACATGACGCCGATCTTTTCGCGAATCTGGTTGATGAAGATGAGGGCGGTGCGTGACTTGGAGATGGTGCCGGTGAGTTTGCGAAGGGCCTGGGACATGAGGCGGGCCTGGAGGCCCATGTGGGAGTCGCCCATTTCGCCGTCGAGCTCTGCCTTGGGCACCAGCGCGGCCACCGAGTCCAGGACCAGCACGTCGATGGCGCCGGAGCGAACGAGGGCTTCGGTGATTTCCAGGGCCTGCTCGCCGGAGTCGGGCTGCGAGACCAGTAGATTGTCCACGTCGACGCCGAGCTTCTTGGCGTAGCCGGGGTCGAGGGCGTGCTCGGCGTCGACAAAGGCGGCCAGGCCGCCCAGCCGCTGCGCCTCGGCAATCACCTGCAAGCAGATTGTCGTCTTGCCCGATGATTCGGGACCGAAGACCTCCGTGACGCGGCCGCGGGGAATGCCGCCCACGCCCAGAGCCGCGTCGAAGCTGATGGAGCCGGTGGAAATGACGGCAATCGGCAGCAGGGCTTCCTTGGAGCCGAGCCGCACAATGGACCCTTTGCCAAACTGTTTTTCGATCTGCGAAAGGGCAAGTTCTACGGCTTTGGCGCGGTCATCGGCGATGGCCATGGGGGGATGCTCCTCAAAAGAATGCTCGCATGGCGCGGCTCTTGATGGAGAGACAGAAAACGCGCGGCGGCCTGGATTTGGATTTCGTTCGGATTGTAGCAGGACGATACACACAATGACAGCGGAAACCGGCGAAGAAATGGCAAAGAGACGTGCGCTGACTGTAGGCCTTTGAAACGGTTTGGCTTGGTGGGCGTTTCCGATTGCGCCGGCCCGAGGCGTTCGCGTCAACTGAGACTGCGAGAGAGGCGGCGGTCCGGTCAGACGATGTAGGCGCCGATGCGGGTTTCGCGGCTGGTGAGGTCATCGCAGGCGCGGTCGAGGGTCTCGTATTCGGCGTCGTGGTCGCGGCGGAAGGCGCGGAAGGCGTCTTCGCTGGCCCAGCGGTCGATGGTGAGGTAGGCGCCGGGGATGTAGGCGTCGCGCAGCAGCTCGGTGCCGATGTAGTCGGGCGAGGTGCGAAAAAGCTGGGCCCAGGAGCCCTGGGGGCCGTAAGCGGCTTCAAACGCGGCGATTTTTTCCTCGGCAATCTCGAACTGCCAGACAACGACGAACATGCTGGACCTCAATCTTGCTTTCTATGGTAGCGCAGGCGGGTGTGCCGGCCAGTGTTCTGCACCCAACGAGCGGCTGAACGGGCTTCACTCGCCGCAGCCGCAGCTGTGGGCCAGGACTTCGGCGAAGTGGAGGGCGCGTTTGTGGGCTAACTGGCTGATCTGCTCGCGGCAACTGAAGCCGTCGGCGACCAGGAGGGTCATGGGGCCGGCGGATTCCACGGCGGGCAGCAGGCCGTCCTGGGCGATGGCTTTGGAGACTTCGAACTTGTCGGCCTCGAAGCCGAAGGGACCGGCCATGCCGCAGCAGCCAGCCTGAATGGGCTCGACCGTGGCCCCGGCCTGGCGGAGCAGGGCGATCTCGCTCGCCGGGCCGCCGAAGACCGCCTTGTGGTGGCAGTGGCCGTGGATGAGAATGTGCGCGCCCTGGAGACCGCCGGGGCGAAGTCTGGGCGCCTTGGCGGCCAGCCAGTCGGCCAGCAGCCAGACCTGTTGGCTGAGGCGCTGGCGCGCGGGGATCGTGGGGAAAAAGCTCCAGCAACTCATCCTTGAAGACGCTGGCGCAACTGGGTTCGAGGAAGATGAAGGGGAGGCCGGCTTCGATCTGCGGCGGCCATGCGGTCGAGAATGCCGGCGAGATAGGCGCGGGCGGCGGCGAGCAGGCCGAAGTCGTAGAGCGGGCGGCCGCAGCAGATGTGGCCGCGTGGGGTTTCAACCCGGAAGCCGGCCTGGGTGAGGACCTTTTCGGCGGCGGCCAGGGTTTGCGGGTGGTAGTAGTTGTTCCAGGTGTCGGGCCAGAGCAGGACTTGCCGTTGACGAACGACTTGCGCGGATTTGGGGTTCGAGGTTTCCCAGGTCTCAGAAGCGAGACCTGGGGCACCCATTGATTGTGGGTTGGGAAGCCCTTTTAAAGCTGCGGCTCTTCCCTTCTGGTAGCTTGCAGCTGCCAAGCGGGGGAGCTGGCGCTGCTGCGCGACGCCGGCGATGTGCTTGATGAGCGGGCTGGTGAGGGGGCCGGTGAGCAGGGCGTTGGTGAGGGCGGGCGCGAGGGAGCCCAAGCGGGCCAGCCGGTCGGCGAATCCGAAGATGTAGTGCTGGAGCGGGTGGAGGCGGCCCTTGTAGCGCTGGGCCAGGAACTCGGATTTGTAGGCGGCCATGTCCACCTGGACCGGGCACTCGGATTTGCAGGCCTTGCAACTGAGGCAAAGGTCGAGGGCTTCGTGGACGGCCTTGCTCTGGAAGCCTTCGGCGCGGAGGGCCCCGGCCAGCATCTCCCAGAGCAGGCGAGCGCGGCCGCGGGTGGAGTGCTGCTCCTGGCCGGTGGCGCGGTAACTGGGACACATGACGCCGCCGGTGGTATTGCGGCAGGCGCCGACGCCGACGCAGCGCTCGGTGGCGCGCTCGAGGGAGCCCGAGTCGGCGGCGAAGACGAAGTGGGTTTCAAGCTCCTGCGGTGCGGCCAGCTGCGCTTCGCGCTCTTGAGTTGCCTGAACCCGCGGCGGGTGGTGGCGGAGGTTTTCGACTGGGTCGTAGACGCGGACGGCGTCGATGAGCTTGCCGGGATTCATGCGGTTTTCCGGGTCCCAGAGGGCCTTGAACTCGCGGAAGGCCTGCATCAGCTCCGGGCCGAACATTTTGGGGAGGAGAGCGGCGCGGGCCTGGCCGTCGCCGTGTTCGCCGCTGAGCGATCCGCCGAAGCTGAGGACCACATCGGTGGCGCGGTCGATGAATTCGCGGAAGTTGCGCAGGCCCTGCTCGCTGCGGAAGTCGAAGTTGATGCGCATGTGGACGCAGCCCTGGCCGTAGTGGCCGTAGAGCGGGCTGCGGTAGCCGTACTCGGCCATGAGGGCAGTGATGCGGCGCAGATAATTGCCGAGCTGGGCGGGCGGGACGGCGGCGTCTTCCCAGCCCTCCCAGCGGTCGGGCTCGCCGGGAACGAAGACCATGGCACCGAGGGCGGACTCGCGCACGTGCCAGACGGGGCGGCTTCAGCGGCGGTGCAGATGCGGGCCACGGGCGGATTGGGCCAGGCTTGGGCGGCGCGGGCCAGCGCTTCGGCCTTGGCCTGGGCTTCTTCGGCGGACCAGGCACCCATTTCCACCAGCAGGAAGCCGACGCCGGGCGGAAGCTGGGCGAGATCGTCGAGCGCGAGGCCCTTGCGGCGCATGAAATCGACCAGCAGATGGTCAAAGCCCTCGAGGCCGATGGGGCCATGCTCGAGGACGCGCGGGACGGCGTCGGCGGCCAGGAAGGCGTCGGGGAAGCCCAGCACGGTGAGCACGCGGAAGGGCGGGCTGGCGGTGAGGTTGAGGGTGGCGGAGACGACGGTGGCGCAGGTGCCCTCAGAGCCGACCAGCGCGCGGGCGACGTGGAAGCCGTTTTCGGCGAGCAGCTCGTCGAGGTTGTAGCCGGAGACGCGGCGGGGAATGCGGGGGAATTTTTCGCGGACAAGCTGGGCGTATCGGTCGCGCAGGCGGGCGAGGCCGGTGTAGATTTCGCCGACACGGCCGCCGGCGCGGATGAGGGCGTCGAGCTCGGCGGGGCTGGTGCGGCCGACGGTCATGCGGGTGCCGTCGTAGAGCACGAGGTCGAGGGATTCGACGTTGTCGACGACCTTGCCGGCGAGCAGGCCGTGGACGCCGCAACTGTTGTTGCCGATCATGCCGCCGAGGGTGCAGCGGGAGTGGGTGGCGGGGTCGGGGCCATAGGTGAGGTGGTGCAGCTCGGCGGCCTCGCGGAGGCGGTCGAGGACGATGCCGGGCTGGACGGTGGCGAGTTTGGCGGCGGGGTCGATGGCGGTGAGGCCGTGCATGTAGCGGGAGAAATCGAAAACCACGGCCACGTTGGCGCACTGGCCGGCGAGCGAGGTGCCTGCGCCGCGGGGGAGGACAGCGGCTCCGGTGGCGCGGCAGGCGGCCAGTGCGGCTTCGACGTCGGCGGCGTCGCGGGGATAGAGGACGCCGATGGGAAGCTGGCGGTAGTTGGAGGAGTCGGCGGCGTAGAGGGCGCGGGAACCGAGGTCGAAGAGGACGTCGCCGCGGAGGGTGGACTTGAGCAGGGATTCAAGCTCGCGGTGGGCGGCGAAGCGCTCGTGGTCGAGGGGGGTGAAGTTGGAGAGGATGGAAAAAGTGCTCACGGGGGAAGGATAGCGCGGAAGGGCGAGGGTCTGCGGTGTCCCGCCCGGCTGTCGGGGGCCTGTTGCCTATTTAATTAACCACGGGATTTTGAAAATAAATAAGGGGGGGTAGGGGGGGTGCCTTCCGGCGGTGCGGACCGGTTGCATCGCTGGATTGGATGGAGGACCTTATGGACGGCGGGGGCTCGGCTGTTGCTCTCCATTTCCATTGTGCGCCGGGGAGGGGTAATTTTGCGCAATGCGGGGAGGGGATTTGCGTTTCCCAGGTCCGAAGGCGGGAGTTGGGGCGCGTGGCCGGTCGAGATTCGTGGTCTCCCACCCTTGCGACAGAAAAAAGTCGCAAGGATGGGGCACCCACTTCATGGGCTGGTCGAGGGTGGGCCACCCGGCATCGTATCGATATCCCCGGTCCCCAAAAGCGAGGGACCGGGGGCACCCTCAGTTTGGTTGGGAACGGTCAACGGGACCGTGGCCACCCGCCAAACCCAATAATCAGACGCTTATGTTTGGCTTTCAAATCACAGACTCCTTCAGGTTCCGTTCGGTCGCCAAGCTCGACACATCGCTACTGATTGTCGGGGCTGGCTAGGTCTTGTGTGTCGTCACCAAGGCGGCTGGCCCACATCTCAATCCGGCCCAAAGTTTCAGCCTGATCAGATGTGGGCCATCAAGCCAGCTGGCCCCACCGCAGGTGGTTAGCGGGCGGGCCACTCTTCTACTACGATGCCCAGGTCGTTGAGCTGCTGGATGGCGGCTTCGACGTTGCGGCGGATTTTGGGGCGGTCTTTGGGGCTGGCGCCGGGGGCCTCGGCGACGGCGATGACGCGGCCATAGCGCCAGGCGCTGGGGGGCAGGGCGGCGACGGCTTCGGCCAGCTCGGCGGGGCGCAACTGAACTTCCTGGCGGCGGGCGGCGGGGGGGCGGAGCATGGTGCCCTCGCCGACGGTGCTGGGGTTGGCGTCGGCCAGGGTGATGCGGAGGTCGAGGGTGTCGGCCTCGACGGAGAGGAAGGGGTTGGCCCAGGCGCTGGGCTCGTGGATGTCGACGTAGAGGCTTTTGGTGGGCAGGGGAATGCGGTCGAGCTGGGCGCGCTGCTGCTCGCGCAGGGTGGCGGCGGCCTGGGCCTTGTGCTCGGCGTTTTCAGCGGTGCGGGCGACGCCGACGACGGCCTGCTCTTCCTTGTGGCAGGCGACGAGGGCCACGGCCAGAAGCAGGGCCATGGCGGCGAAACCCCGGATGCGTGTGGGTTGAATCACACTTCAAGAATAGCAGCAGGCGAGGCGCGTCTGGCGGCCTATTCGCCCTTCCAGACGGGGGCGCGTTTGTCGAGGAAGGCGCGCGTGCCCTCGGCCTTGTCGGCGGTGCCGCAGAGCTGGCCGAAGCGGACGGCCTCGCGCAGCAGGGCGAAGTCGAGCGGCAGGTCAAGGCCTTCGTCGACGGCGCGGAGCGTGTCAGTGAGCGCGGCGGGGGCGTTGGCGGCGATGGCCAGGGCGAGGGCCTCGGCGCGGGCCATGAGTTCGGCGGCGGGGACGACTTCGTCGACGAGGCCGATGCGCAGAGCCTCGTGGGCGTCGATGACGGCTCCGGTGAGCAGCAGCTTGAGGCCGGCGCCGCGGCCGACGAGGCGGGGCAGGCGCTGGGTTCCGCCGTAGCCGGCGATGACGCCGAGCTTGACCTCGGGCTGGCCGAGGCGGGCGTCCTCGGCGGCCAGGCGCAGGGTGCAGGCCATGGCCAGCTCACAGCCTCCGCCGAGGGCAAAGCCCTGGATGCAGGCGATGACCGGCTTGCCGAGGGTCTCAATGGTGCGCAGAACGGCCTGACCGCGGAGGGCGAAGGCGTGGCCTTCTTCGGCGGTGAGCGCGGCGAGCTCGCGAATGTCAGCGCCGGCGGCGAAGGCCCGGCCTCCGGCTCCGGTGAGGAGGATGACGCGCACGGAGGAGTCGCCGGCGAGGTGGTCGAAGGCGGCGTCCAACTCGGTGAGAGTGGCGGCGTTGAGGGCGTTGAGGACTTTGGGGCGGTCCAGGGTGACGATGGCCAGGGGAGGGCGTATCTCAAGATGGATGTTGACGTATTCCATGCGAGAGAAAGGGTAGCAGAGAGGGCGGGGCGGCGGCATCGGCGGGCGGTTGAGCAAAGGCGGCGGCAACAAAAAGAATCGGGCGGCTGCCGTCGAATTGCGGCTGCCGCCCGAACATCAAAAGCCAGTGATGTACAGGCCAATCAGGAGACAAACACAGACTAACTGCGCGTCCACGGCGTGTCTTGGGCCATTCGGGCGAGCCTGAAATCCATCGATGGATGGAGCGGGGAGCCGGATCGCGCTGAGCGGAATCAAGGGGCTTTTGTGCATTTCGGGGCTGCTGCAATTACTGTGGAGGTGCGCAGTTTTGCGCATGGCGGAGCTGCTGCTGGAGAGAATCCGCCCGCGACCTTGGCCCACACTGATTCCAACTCGAAGGCAGCCGCGCAGGGGCGGGAAAGCCGCGCGCATGCTGTGTCCCGCCTGGGCGGATGGCTGATGGGTGCGCTGCTGCTGGGGACCGCGCTTGGGGGCGGGGCGCTGGAGCCGACGACACCGCTGGCCGATTATGGCCGGCAATCGTGGGCGATGGAGAACGGGCTGCCGCAGAACACGGTCCATGCGGTGGCGCAGACACGGGACGGATTTGTGTGGCTGGGAACCGAGGTGGGGCTGGTCCGTTTTGACGGGAATAGCTTCTCTGTTTTTGACGCCAGCTCCAGCCCGGCGCTGCCGAGCGGGGATATTCGCTGCCTGCTGGCGACGAGCAACGGGGCGCTGTGGGTGGGCACGAGTTCGGGGCTGGCGCGATGGAAGGATGGAGCGGTTACGGCCTTCGGGACGCGGGACGGATTGCCGGGTGAGTCGATTCGCGCGCTGGTGGAGACGGCGAACGGGGTGCTTTGGGTGTGGACGGATCAGGGGCTGGCGCGGCTGGAGAAAGGTCGGTTTGTAGACAACACAGCCGCGACCGGGTTCGCGGCGAGCGCGATCACCAGGGTGACAGGCGATGGTCGCGGAGCGCTGTGGGTGGGCACGCAGGACAGCGCGTCGATTTATCGCGAGGGACACTGGACGGCGCCGCGACCGCAAGCTGGGATGTTCGCGTGGAATGCGGCGGGGCCGATTGAGTTCATTCAGGCGTTCGGCGGGAAGGTGGCCTCGGCGGACAACAGCACGGTCGGGCTGATGGATGGGGACAGGAGGCGAGGCGACAACGCGCCGGATCTCTTCAGGGCGGGAAAGGAGCTTCCCGGCAGCCGCATCCAGGCTCTCTATTTCGATCACGAAGGCTGTTTGTGGATCGGCACCAACGGGGGGCTGGTGCGGTTTGCCGCGGGCAGGCTGGAAAAGTTGCCGGTCACCGATTCGCTGGCCAGCGCTTCGATTCTTTCGCTGCTGGAAGACCACGAGGGAAATCTGTGGGTGGGCACGGAGACCGGGGGGCTGCACATTCTGCGCGACCAGCGGTTCCACAACATTGGCACGCGCGAGGGCCTCTCGTCAGACAATACGACCACGGTGGTGGAAGACAGCGCGGGGACGCTGTGGGCGGGAACCAGCGGCGGTGGGTTGAACGCGCTGCGGCGCCTGGCTGGCGGCGGCTTCAGCGCAAAGATCTACACCGTGCGCGAGGGGCTGCTGAGCGATGTGATTCTTTCGCTGGCCGCGGCGCCCAACGGCGATCTGTGGGTGGGCACGCCGGATGGGCTGAACCTGATTCGCTCGGGCCAGGTGAACTCCTTTACCTCGGCCGATGGGCTGCCCGACGACTTTGTGCGCTCGCTGCTGGTGGACGCGGATGGCTCGCTGTGGATTGGCACGCGGCGCGGGCTGACGCATTGGATGGATGCGCCGGCGGGAACGCGGATGGAGACCTATACGCAGGCCACGGGGCTGGGCAGCGACCTGGTGGGGGCCATGGCGCGCGATGCGCGAGGAAGCCTGTGGGTGGCTACGCTGGCCGGACTGTCGCGGCTCAGCGGCGGCAGGATTACGAATTACACGGTGGCCAACGGGCTTTCAAGCAATGTGGTGACGGCGCTGCTGGCGCGCGCCGATGGGACGCTGCTGATCGGAACCCAGGATCATGGGTGGAATCTGTGGAACGGCAAGGAGTTTTCGACGAGCAAGCGCAACAGCCTGGATGAGACGAGCATCCACGCAATCCTCGAGGATGACGGCAGCCATCTGTGGTTTGCGACGGACAACGGCATTGCGCGCTGCGACTGCACGATGACGGCCAACTGTTCGCACTGGATCGAGTTTGGCCCCGCCGACGGCCTGCGCAGCCGCGAGACGGCGACCAACAGCCACCCCTCGGCGTGGCGGTCGCGCGACGGGCGGCTGTGGTTTGCCACACCCAAGGGGCTGGTGGAGGTGGACCCGGCGCATTTTCCCGTCAACACGATTCCGCCGCCGGTGGAGCTGGAGCGGTTTGCGGTGGACGATGTGGACCAGGCATTGCATGCAGCGGGCTCTTGGTTGAGGGTATCTGCCGGACATGTGCATTTTCAGTTTGATTATGCGGGGCTGAGCTTTACGGCGCCGCAGAAGGTGCGCTACCGCTACATGCTGGAGGGGTTTGACCGCCGCTGGACCGAAGCCGGCGCGCGGCGCACCGCCTACTACACCAACATTCCGCCGGGACGGTACACGTTCCGCGTGCAGGCGGCCAACAACGACGGGCTGTGGAACACACAGGGCGCGGCGTTGCAGTTTGAACTGCGGCCGCATTTCTATCAGACATTCTGGTTCTATATTCTGCTGGCGGCGGGGCTGGCCGGGCTGGTGGTGCTGCTGCTGCGGCGGCGGCTGCTGCTGGCCGAGCGCGAGTTCAACGCGGTGCTGGGGGAGCGCAATCGCATTGCGCGGGAGATTCACGACACCCTGGCGCAGGGGTATGTGGGCATCTCGGTGCAACTGGAGGTGCTGGCCGAGCTGCTGCGCCACCACCAGGTAGAATCGGCGGCAAAGCAACTGGACAAAACGCGCGGCCATGTGCGGGAAGGACTGGCCGACGCGCGGCAGTCGATCTGGGCGCTGCGCTCGCAGGACTCGGGCGAGAAGACGCTGCCGGTGAAGCTGCGGCGCGTGACGGAGCAGGCCGGCGGGCATAGTCTAGAGACGAGCTTCAGCGTGTATGGGGCCTACCGTCCGCTGCCGCCGGGCACGGAGCGCGAATATCTGCGCGTGGCCCAAGAGGCCATCCATAATGTAAAGAAGCACGCGGAGGCAAGACATCTGGTGGTTCAGTTGGAGTATGGTCAAGCAGAGGTGGCGCTGGAGGTGCGGGACGACGGGCGCGGCTTTGCGGTGGAAGAGGCGCCGCATTCGCCATCGGGGCACTATGGGTTGACCGGGATGCGGGAGCGGGCGGCGGCCATTGGAGGCACGCTCGAAGTGACCAGCGAGCCGGGCACGGGAACGACGGTGAGGCTGCGCGCGCCGGCGCCGAAAGAGCCAAAGGAGTAGATGTGACACAAGAATCGATTCGCGTCCTGGTGGTGGAAGATCACCACGTGGTGCGCCAGGGACTGGTCGCATTGCTGAACGTGGTGGAGGGCATTGAAGTGGTGGGCGAGGCCGCCGATGGCGTGGAAGCGATCGCGCAGTTTCGCAAGCATCAGCCGAATATCACATTGATTGATCTGCGACTGCCGCGGATGAGCGGGGTGGACGTGATTCAGCGCGTCCGCATGGAGAGCCCGCAGGCGCGGTTCATCGTGCTGACCACTTACGACGGCGACGAGGATATTTATCGCGCCCTGCAGGCCGGGGCGCGCGCGTATCTGCTGAAGGGCATGACCACCGACGAACTGATCTCGACCATTCGCACGGTACATGCGGGCAAGTCGCACATCCCGCCGGCGATTGCGCAGCGGCTGGCCGAGCGCATGGGCACCGAAGAGCTGACGCCGCGGGAGTTCGACGTGCTGGAGCAGATTGTGCACGGCAAGAGCAACAAGGAGATTGCCGCGGAACTGGCGATTTCAGAAGCCACGGTGAAGACCCACATCAACAGCCTGCTGGGCAAGCTGGGCGTGACCGACCGCACGCAGGCCGCCACCGCCGCGATTCAGCGCGGCATTGTTCCTCTCGAATCCCTCAGGAAGCCAAAGTCATGAAGAAAACAATTCTTTTCGCATTTGTATTGCTGCTGCTTTGTCCGCTGGCGCGGGCCGAGAAGGCGGCCTGGCGGCAGGCCACGGACGCCGAACTGGCATCTCTGCTGCCGGCGCGCGCCCAGGTGGCGAAGGAACATATCGAGACCGAAATGCGCACCGCCAGCGGCATCGTGAACAGCCGGGGCCGCTACATTGCGGGCGTGGTGCTGATCACGGCCGGCTACTCCGCCGATGGCAAGTATTCGCACTACCTGGTGGTGCAGGCGCCGGTTCGCATTGGCGGCGTTGCGTTGAAGCCGGGCGAGTACGTCTTTGGGTGGGTGCGGGATGGCGAAGCGCTCAAGGTGCACTTCAATCTGGCGTCGACGGGAGAGCTGGTGGGTTCGGCGGATGCGCGCCGGATCGCCGGCCACACCCGCGTGGAGAGCCTGCGCATCTGGCCGCCGGGCGACAAGGCGCTGATTCAGATCGGGCGGTTTGGGATTCCGTACGAGCTGGGCGAGGAGTGACGAAACCGCTCGAACGGGATGTGCGGCAGCGGAAGCTGGCACTGAGAGCGTAGGGGATGAGGCGCTCCACCTTTCGGTTGAGACTGCTGCCGATCTTGCCCCGTATACTGGCTGCCATGTTTGAGTCATTGCGCGCGACCACTCTGCTGGGACTGATGGCGGCAGGAATTCCCGGACTTCTTTCTGCACAAGTCACAGCTCCCGGTGCTCTTCCCCCGGGGCAGCAGACCGAAACACCCGCCCAGAGCGCGCCGCCAGCGACCGCGGGCGGCCAGATCACCGGCAGTCCCCACGCCATGCAGCTCGACGCGCAGCACCGGCCCATTACCGAGGGCGGGTTTGTGAAGAGCGGGCCGATTGTCTTTGAGGATGACTCGGAGAAGGCCGGCCTGACCCACTGGACGCACAAGATGGGCACACCGGCGAAGACCTATATTGTCGAGACCAAGGGGTCGGGCGTGGGCCTGATCGACTACGACAACGATGGCTGGCTGGATATTTATGTGGTGAACGGCTCGACCTGGGACGCGCTGGACGGCAAGGAAACGCCGCCGCACGCCGCGCTCTTCCACAACAATCACGACGGCACGTTCACGGACGTGGCGGCCAAGGCGGGAGTGACCAACGACCGCTGGGGCACGGGCGTGTCGATTGCCGACTATGACAACGACGGCTGGCCCGACATCTACGTCTCCAACTGGGGCAAGAACCGGCTGTACCACAACAATCACGACGGGACGTTTACCGACGTGGCCGAGAAGGCCGGGGTGCAGTTGGGCAACTGGTCCACCGGGTCCACGTGGGGCGACTACGACGGCGACGGAAGGCTGGACCTGTTCGTGGCCGGCTATGTGCACTATGACCGCAACAACCTGCCGACCGCCGAGGAGAATGGAGTTCCCAACGCGTTCTGCACCTTCCGCGGCGAGGAGGTGGCGTGCGGCCCGCGGGGGCTGAAGGGCGAGCCCGACCACCTGTTCCACAACAACGGCGACGGGACGTTTACCAACGTGAGCGAGAAGGCGGGCGTGGCCGACAAGGCCGGCTACTACGGGCTGGGCGCCGTGTTTGTGGACATCAACAACGACGGCAAGCCCGACCTGCTGGTGGGCAACGACTCGACGCCCAACTATCTCTACCTGAACAAGGGCGACGGCACGTTCGAGGACGTGAGCTATGCCTCGGGCTTCGCGGTGAACGAGGCCGGGCAGGAGACGGCGTCGATGGGCATTGCGGTGGGCGACTACCAGAACAACGGCATGGTGGATGTGTTCGACACCACCTTCAGCGACAGTTACAAGCCTCTCTATCACAACGAGGGCGACGCCAACCTGACGGACATCAGCTATCAGATTGGCCTGGGCGAGATCACGGTTCCCTTCCTCAGCTGGGGCGACGCCTTCATGGACTACGACAACGACGGATGGAAAGACCTGCTGATGGCGGACGGGCACGTGTACCCGGAGGCGGACAAGTACAACTGGGGCACGAGTTGGAAGCAGCGGCCCATGCTCTTCCACAACATCGACGGCAAGCGGTTTGAGAACGTGCCGGCCGTCGAGGGCACGGGGCTGGCGGTGGTGATTGCGGGCCGCGGCATGGCCGTGGGCGATTTGTTTAACGATGGCAAGCTGGACGCGGTGATCAACGTGATGGACGGGCACCCGGTGCTGCTGCGCAACGTGGACCCGGACAAGAATCACTGGCTGGAGCTGAAGCTGGTGGGCGGGCCGAAAAGCCCGCGCGATGCGGTCGGCGCGACGGTCTACGTGACCGCCAACGGCATGAAGCAGCGCGGCGACGTGCTGAGCGGCGGGAGCTATCTGTCTTCGAACGATCCGCGCCCGCACTTCGGCCTGGGGCAGGCGACGAAGGTGGACGACATCGAGGTGCACTGGCCCAGCGGCAAGGTGGAACATTTCACCGTGCCCGGCGTGGACCGGATTGCGGCGATCACCGAGGGAACGGGGAAGTAGAATCGCTGCATTTATTCGAGCCGCGTTCACATTTTTCGCGGCAACCCCGTGGTAGTCTGCCGGTGTGCCAGTAGAAACGATGCCGGACCAGGAGCCGGACACTCTTCCCCTATCAGACGCAACGGCGCGTCCCACCGAGGCGCGCTTTACGGCGTGGCATGCGGCCACGATTGCGCTGCTGGCGCTGGGTTACTCGGGCTACTACTTCTGTCGCTCCAATCTTTCGGTGGTGCTGCCTGATCTGATTCACGACCTTGCGCAGCACGGCGTCACCGCCAGCGAGGCGCAGGTGCGGCTGGGCTTTATTGCCTCGGTCGGGACGATGGCCTACGCCGTGGGCAAATTCATCTCCGGTTCGATGGCCGATCTGTTCGGCGGCCGGCGCAACTTTCTGGGCGGCATGGCGGGCTCGATTTTCTTCACCGTGCTGTTTGTGCTGAGCGGCGGATTTCCGCTGTTCACGCTGGCCTGGGTGGGCAACCGGCTGTTTCAATCCACGGGCTGGGTGGGGCTGGTGAAGGTCTCGTCGCGCTGGTTCTCTTATTCAACGTACGGCACGGTGATGGCGGTGCTGAGCCTGAGCTTTCTGTTCGGCGACGCGGCCTGCCGCTGGGTGATGAGCCTGCTGATGGCGCACGGGGTGGGCTGGCGCGGCGTGTTCCTGGCCGGCGCGGGATCGCTGGCGGTGCTGCTGCTGGCCAATCTAATTTTTTTGCGCGAGACGCCGGAGGAGCGCGGATTGCCTTCTCCGGAGGCCAACCCGCTGAACGTGTACGCTGAAGACGAACGCCACACGGGCGAGGAAACTGCGGGTCTGCGCGCCATTCTGCGCCCGCTGCTGACCAGCTTTCCTTTCTGGATGGTGTGCCTGCTGTCGCTGGGCACGACGCTGCTGCGCGAGACCTTCAACTTCTGGACGCCCACGTATTTTGTGCAGTATGTCGGCCTCTCCCCGAGCGTAGCGGCGGGGCGAAGCGCGCTGTTTCCGCTGTTTGGCGGCATCAGTGTGCTGGCGGCCGGCGTGCTCAGCGACAAGCTGGGACTGAACGGACGCAACCTGGTGCTGGTGGGCGGCATGGCGGCCAGCACGGTCTGCCTGCTGTTCCTGGCGCACACACCCGGCCACGCCAGCCAATGGACGCCGGTGATTCTGGTGACGCTTGTCGGATTTCTGCTGCTGGGGCCCTACTCATACCTGGCCGGCGCGATGAGCCTGGATTTCGGCGGCAAGCGCGGCAGCGCCACCGCGGCCGGCATTATCGACGGCGTGGGCTACCTGGCCGGATGGCTCTCCGGCGACACGGTGGCGCGGGTGACTGTCGCCTTCGGCTGGAAGAATGCCTTCCTTGCGCTGGCGGTGGCCGCGTTTTTCACCGCGCTGGTGGCGATGGTGCTGGCTGCGCATCAGCGATTCCACAGGCTGGAGGCATGAGCGGGATGCAGGCGATTGATTCGGTCGATCAGGTTTTTGCCTTGCTGGCTGCCGGAGGCGGGGAGGCTTATTTTGGCGAGCCGGTGACGGTGCTCGAACACAGCCTGCAGGCCGCATGGTTTGTGCAGCGCAAGGGCGGCGACGGCACGCTGGTGGCGGCGCTGCTGCATGACCTGGGCCATCTGCTGCACACCGAGGGCGAGGACGCCGCGGAGCGCGGGCTGGACACGCGCCACGAAGAGCTGGCCGCGGAGGCTCTGGCGGAGCACCTGCCCGCAGCGGTCCTCGACCCCATCCGCCTGCATGTGGCGGCCAAGCGCTATCTCTGCCAGGCCGACGCGCGCTATCTGGCGGCGCTGTCGCCGGCGTCGGTGGAGAGCCTGGCCCTGCAGGGCGGGCCGATGAGCGCGGCGGAGGCCGAAGCCTTTCTTGCATCGCCCCATGCGCGCGAAGCCATTGCGCTGCGCCACGCCGACGACGCCGCCAAGGTGCGCGGTCTTGCGGTTCCAGAGCTGCAGAATTATCGCTCCCTCGTTGAGTCGCTCTGGCTCTGATTGCGGAACCATGCGATTTACAAAACCGGCCGGAGATGTTTCAATCAGGTTATTGAAACAGGGGTGCTCCACAAGGTGGGGCTGAGACATACCCTCGAACCCGATCCGGATAATACCGGCGTGGGAAGTTTCCGAAGCAAAGCGGCCTTCTCCAATCGACGCGCGAGTTCTCCTGTTTCATGCATTTGAAACAAGGGGGATTCATGTTAGCGTCCGGCGCCGGATTCAAGGCTCGCATCTCTCGCAAATCTTCATCGCACACGCATCTCCACCGGTCTGCTCGTGGCCGGCTGGCAGCGGGATTGATGGTGGTTTGTTTCTTTGCACTTCCTGCGCGCGTGCTTTCGCAGAGCCAGGCTCCAGCGACGCCTCAGTCGCCGGAGGCGCAGAAGCCGTCCGCGCAGCAACTGCCGCGCGTGACGACGACGGTGGTGGTGCACGGCGAAGTGAAGGACGATTATCTGCCGGGCACGGTCACGGCGGGCAGCCTGGACGCCATCCCGCTGAAGGAGATGCCGCTGTCCGTCACGGCGGTCACCCGCGCTCTGCTCAACGATCAGGTGGCGCGCGTGCTTTCGGACGTGGTGAAGAACGACGCCTCGATCGGCGAGGACTACGCGCCGGTGGGCTACTACGGCGACTACGAGATTCGCGGTTTTCCCATCGACCTGGCCACCGGGCTCCAGATCAACGGGATGACGATCGCGGGCGAGCAGGATGTGCCGCTCGAAAACAAGGAGCGCGTCGAGTTTGTGAAGGGCATTGCCGGCGTGGAGAGCGGCGTGGCCTCGGCCGGCGGGCTGATCAACTATGTGACCAAGGAACCGCATGCGGCGCTGCTGCCGGCCATCGACCTGGCCACGGATCATCGCGGGACCGCGTACGGAGCGCTCGATGTGGGCCACGTCTTCCGCGCAAGATTTGAGCCGGGACTTCGGCTCAACGTGGCCGGCGAAGATATGCGCACCTATGTGGAGCACGCCGATGGCTGGCGCGGCGTGGGCGCGCTGGACAGCGAGTGGCGGCTCAACCCGGATACGAATTTGTTCACCGATTTCGAGTATCAGCACAAGGTGCAGCGCTCGGAGGCCGGCTACCAACTGCTGGGCGGGACGACAATTCCTACGCATGTATTTCCTTCGGTGATGCTGGGCTATCAGGCGTGGGGCAAGCCGAACACCTTTGACGTATTCAACGCCGGCTCGCGGCTGGAACACGCGTTCAACGCCAACTGGAGCGCGCGCCTGGCGGGCTCCTACAGCCACTCGCTGATCGACGACAACGTGATCTGGCCTTACGGCGCGGCGCTGGACGCGAACGGCAACTCGCTTTGCCCCGCGGCACCGTACTATTTTTTCTGCCCCAATGGCAGCTATGAGATCTACGACTACCGCAGCCCCGGCGAGTTGCGCATCAATGCGGTGGGTGAAGCGCTGGTGCAGGGCCACTTTAAAACCGGCAAGGTGAGGCACGACGTGGCGGGCGGCGGGTCGCTGTTCCACCGTACCGTGGATCTGTCGCCGACAGTGGTGTACACCGCTCTGGGCGTGGAGAATATCAATCAGCCGAACATCGCGTATGCGCCCGAGAGCCCTTACCAGCACGCAGGCCCCACGACGCTGGCCGACTTCAACCGCCAGACCGCGGGCATGGTGCAGGATCGCATGCATCTGCCCGGCGGCGTGGCGCTGGTGGCGGGCGGCCGCTACGTGCGGGTGAGCGACTTCAACTATGCGAAGCGGCGCACGCTGTGGCTGCCGCAATACGCGGTCACCTACGCGCCGCGCGCCGATCTCACTTTTTACGGCAACTACGGCGTGCTGCTCTCGCTGGGTCCGCAGGCGCCGTGGTGGGTGGACAATTCGAGTCTGTTTCTGGACCCGTTTTTCACGCGACAGGCGGAGGTGGGCGTGAAGTATGAGCGCGGCATTCTGCTCACGGCCGCGCTGTTCCGGATGCGGCAGCCATTTTTTTATCCGCGCGTGATTCAGGCCGCCGACAGCTTCTGCACGGAAGGCGTGAGCGCCGGCGATTTGTGCTTTGAGTCCGCGGGCCGCGAAACCCACGACGGCATCGAACTGAACGCGCAAGGCAAGGCCGCAAGCTGGCTGCAGCTCACCGCTTCGGCGACGGCCATGCGCGCGCGCTCCAGCGAAACCGGGACGCCGGCCTTCGACAACAAGCAAGTACTCAACGTGCCGCATCTGCGCACCGCGTTGTTTGCGGATATACTGCTGCCGCACGCGCGCGGGCTGCACCTGATGCCGGGCTGGAGCTACACGGGACGCAAGGAGGCCACACGCGACGATGCAGTCAGCGTACCCGGCTACAACCTGTTCAACCTCGGCGCACGTTATGCGCCCGGCGGCGAACAGGGCCACATCGCGTTCCGGCTCTACGCCGACAATCTCTTGAATAAACGCTATTGGAAGGACACCGGCGCAAGCTACGGCGACACCTTTCTCCACCTGGGCGCGCCGGCGACCGTGCGGCTCTCGGCCCACTACACTTTTTAGGTTGATGAGGAAGCGCCTGAAATGAGCACGACCGCAAAAGCGCATGGCATGGACGGCACGCTGGTGGAGCCTGACTGGCCGCCGCTTGCGCTTGATGAAGTGCGCGCGCTGCTCGTGCAGTTTCCCGGCTGCAGCGAGCCGATCGAGATTCTTTCGGTGAGTCCGCGTCCGTTTTCAGCGGCCAGCGTGGTGGCCACGCGCGGCGGGCGGGTCTTCGTCAAGCGCCATCACCGCACGGTGCGCGATGGGGAAGGCCTGCTCGAGGAGCATCGTTTCATGGCGCATCTGCTTGCTCACGGCGCGCCGGTGCCGCGGGTCTTCGCCTCGTCCTCAGGCGAGACCGTCATCGAAGCAGACCAGTGGACCTATGAGGTGCATGAGGCGCCTTGCGGCATTGATCTGTATGAAGACGCCATCTCATGGACGCCCTTCCGCTCCGCGATGCATGCGCACTCGGCAGGCCAGGCGCTCGCGCGACTGCATCAGACAGCGTACGGTTTCAGTGCTGCGCCGCGCATGACACGCCCGCTGGTGGCTGGCTTCACCATCTTTGCCGCCGAGGAACCGCAGCATGCGATGGAGCGTTACCTGGCCGCGCGGCCGGCCTTGGCCGAGAACGCGGCGACACGCCGCCACTGCGGCCGGGCCCTCGAACTGCTGGCGCCGTTTCATGCTGAGCTGGCGCCGCTGTTGCCCGCGCTCCCGCCGCTGTGGACACACAACGATCTGCACGCCTCAAATCTGTTCTGGAGTGATGCGAGCGACGATGCGCGGGCCGTGGCGGTTATCGACTTCGGCCTCGCCGACCGCACCAACGCCGTGCATGATCTGGCCCAGGCCATCGAGCGCAACATTGTGGAGTGGTTGGCGCTCATGCATGACCCGGCGCATCCCGAAGACGCGCCCGTGCACCTGGATCATCTGCGCGCGCTGCTGGACGGTTATGAGTCGGTGCGCCCGCTCTCGGCCGAGGAAGCTTCGGCGTTGGCGCCCATGATGGCTTTGTGCCACGCCGAGTTTGCGCTCACTGAAGCGGACTATTTTCTTGGTGTGTTGCACTCGGAAGAGAAAGCGCTCCTGGCCAGCGGCGATTACCTGGTGGGCCACGCGCAGTGGTTTCGCGGCGCGGGCGGGCAAACGCTGCTGGATGCGCTGCGCCGTTGGGCCGAGACGCGCAAGCCGCTGCCACTGGAAGCCGTGCGGACATGATCTGGATGAGTATTGACCATTACATCGCCGCGAACTGGCTGGAGATTGCGGGCACTGTCACCACGGTGCTGGGCATCTGGCTCACCACCCGACGGCTGCTCATCTGTTGGCCCGTGGTGCTGGCCGCTGACGTGATTTATCTGGTGGTGTTCTATCGCGCGCAACTGCTCTCCGACGCGCTGCTGCAGCTTTTCTTTGTGGCCTTCACACTCTACGGCTGGTGGCACTGGTGGCGCGGCGTGCGCGAAGAGGGCGAGGTGCGCGTGGAGCCGCTGGCGCTGCCCGCCACGCTGATTGCGCTGGCCGCCGGTGCGTTGGGAAGTCTGGTGCTGGGCGAGCTGGCCAGGCGCCTGCACGCCGCGCTGCCTTTTCTGGACGCCACGCTCGCCAGCTACAGCCTGGTGGCCAGTTGGTGGCAGGCGCGCAAGCACACCGCGAGCTGGTGGCTGTGGATTGTGGTCGACCTGGCGTACATCGGCGAGTATCTTTACAAGGACCTGCGCACAACCGCCGCGCTCTACGCGGGCCTGGTGGCGTTGGCCTTGCTGGGGCTGCGCGACTGGCGGCGCGCGGAGAAAGCTACAGCGCTTGTTGCACTACATTCTTGAGCGGCTCGCCGTGGATGTAGCGGCGCAGTTCGCCGGCGGCAACGCGCAGTGCGTTGGGCGCAAACCGCGGACTCGATCCGCCCACATGGGGCGTGAGCAGCAGGTTGGGGCAGCTCCACAAGGGGTGCCCGGCGGGCAACGGCTCGGGATCGGTGACGTCGAGCGCCGCGCGAATTCTGCCCGCGTTGAGCGCCTCCACCAGCGCATCGGTATCGACGATGGGCCCTCGCGCCGCATTCACCAGCAACGCGCCCTGCCGCATCAGGCCGAGTTGTTTGCGGCCGATCAAGCCGCGCGAATCCGCGGTCAGGGGCAGAATGAGCACGACCACATCCGTGCTGGGCAACAGGCTGTCGAGTTCGCTGACGGGATAAACGCGCGGTTCGGTGCGCGGGCTGCGCGCCACACGCAACAGTTCCACGTGGAAGGGCGCGAGCATGCGCTCGATCTCCTTGCCGATGGAGCCGTACCCCACGAGCAGCACCGACTTTGCGGTCAGCTCCTCCAGCATCACGGGCGGATAGAGCGGCCGGGTATCGCCGGTAATGCGCGCATAATGGGCGCTGGCTTCGGCGCGCTTCCTCCACTCGCCGGCGCGCTGAATGTCGAGGAAGAGCGGAAAATACTTGAGCATGGCGAGAATCGCGGACAACGTCCACTCCGCCGTGGAGATATTGTGCGCGCCGTGGGCGTTGCAGACGGTGACATGCGGTCCGACGGTGCCGGGAATCCACTCCGTGCCCGCCATCAACGACAGCACCAGCCGCACGCCGCGCAGATACGGCCATGTCCGCATGGCCCGCGTTGGATACGGATCTGGAATCCATACGTCAATCTCGACGTCGTGGTTCAGTTTGTCCGAGAGCGGCATCAGCTCGATTCCCTGAGGAAAATCGCTGAATAAATCTGCCGCCAAGGTTGCCGGGTATCCAACTCGCAGCATGGGCCTCACCGGCCCGATGGATGCGGGCCCCTCATTTCCATGTTAAACGGGCAGGGTCGAGTCCTGAGCAGTGTGCAAGCTGATAGCCTTTGATTGCGCGGCGTGAGATAAAAGTGAGACGGGTCACTGCCGGATCGGGCGGGCCGGGCGATCCTGTATCCATGAAAATCCTCGACCGCGGAATGCACCCATGCGCCTGAAGGCAAACAAGACAGTGTCCCAGCAACAGCTTGCCATCAAGCTGGGCGTGGAGCCGAAGGAAAACCGGGAAATCCTCACCTGGGAACGCCGCCGGCTTTTGATCCACGCGGCAAAGACCGCGCTGGCCGCGGCCTTGTGCTGGTGGCTGGCGCTTCATTTTGGCCTGCACGATGGCTATTGGGGCGCGATCAGCGCCATCATCGTCCTGCAATCGAACTTCGGCTCGACCATTACCGCCTCGCGCGATCGCATTCTCGGCACGGTGATCGGCGCACTGTTGGGTTTTTCATTTTCACTGTTCGGCGCGCTCCCCTGGAATTACGTCCTTGCCGTGTTCGCGGCGGTTATTCTGTGCGGCTTGCTGGGACTGCGCAGCAGTTCACGACTGGCCGGTGTCACCATCACCATCGTCATGCTGGTGCAAAAGACGGGCTCGCACTGGACCGTTGCTCTGGACCGGGTAGGCCAGGTTGTGCTGGGCATCGTAGTGGCGCTGGGAGTTGCCACGCTGATTTTTCCCGACCGCGCCCGGCTGCGGCTGCGCGATGGCCTGGCCCAGGAGTTGCTTGTGCTGGGCGCCTTTTTCGATGCCATCCTGCAGGGCTTTCGCGGTCAGCCGGCCGGGAACCTGGCCGCGCTGCGCGAAGACGCGCTGGCCCTGCTGCGCGGCAACAACCAGTTGCTGGAGGCCGCACGTAACGAGCCTTCGGGAGGTCCCGGCTGGCGCGAGGGGCTGGGCATGCTGGCGCAGTTTGGCCGCTCCATCTTCGATGCGCTGGTGGCTCTGGAGTTCGCCGTGAAAGACAGCCATGAAGACGCGTACGCGCAGCAACTGGAGCCTGCGTTAGGGCGACTGGCGGCGGACATTCGCACGGGCTTCAACTATGTGGGCCGCTGTATTCACGACTGGCGTTTTCACGTGCCGCCGGCGGAGATCAACCTGGAGGAGGACATCGCGCAACTGGAAGCCCGCATGGCCGAAGTGCGGCACACCGGATTTCAGTTTTCGCAGGCCGAGATCCTGCGCGCCTATGCGGTGCAACTCCACCTGAAGCAGATTGCGCGGCTGCTCCGCGCCTCGCGGGTTGAAACCAGCCAGGCGATTGGCGAGGCGCAAAAGTGAGAGCGACCTGCTAAGCGAAGAACCTGCGCAGCGCCTCGACGCAGTCTTCGATCTCCGGGATCGCGATGGCATAGCCGAAGCGCAGATGCCCCTCGCCCTGCGCGCCGAAGACCGAACCGGGGATGGTGGCGACGTGCGCCTTTTCCAGAAGAATCTGCGCCGCGGTGCGGCTGTTCTTGTGGATCTTTTCCACGTTGGGAAAGGCATAGAAAGCGCCCGCCGGCGGGGCACACTCCAGGCCGACGCTGTTCAGGCCCGCGACCAGCAGATCGCGCCGCTGGCGATACTCCTCGCGGCGGGCGGCGATCTCCTCCGGCGGCGTCTTGAGCGCCTGGATCATCGCATACTGCACCGGGGTGGCCACGCCGTTGGTGGAGTAGAGCACGATCTTGCGCAGCGCGCTCATGAACGGCTCCTTGGCCACGGCGTATCCGGCGCGCCAGCCGGTCATGGCGTAGCTCTTTGAAAAGGTGAAGCACGTGATGGTCCGCTCGGCCATGCCGGGCAGCGACGCGATGGATACATGCTCGCCTTCGTACACCAGGTCCTCGTAGGCCTCATCGGCAATCACCACCAGGTCGCGCTCCCTGGCGAAGGCCGCGACCTCTTCCGCCTCGCCGCGCGTGAAGACCAGGCCGCTGGGATTTTGCGGCGTGTTGTAGTAGATTGCCCGGGTTTGCGGCGTGGAAAACTGCGCCAGCGTGTTGCCGATTCCGTTGCGGCGCGCGGTGCTGGTGGGCACCAGCAGGGGCCGCGCCTGGGCGCCGGTCACCAAATCGCCGATGGGCGTCCAATACGGCGAAAAGACCAGCGCATCATCGCCGGGGTCGAGCACGCTCTGGAAGGCCGCATACAACGCTTGCGAGCCGCCCACAGTGGCGATCACCTCGTCGGGAGTCGCGTGGATGCCGTTCTTCTCCGCCAGCTTATCCGCCAGCGCCTGGCGCAGCGGCAGCACGCCGGAGGAAGGTGCATAGTGCGTCTGGTTTTCTGCCAGCGCCTGGATGGCCGCGTACTTGATCGCCGCCGGAGTCTCGAAGTAGGGCTCGCCGCCGTGCAGTGAATGCACCTGCAGGCCCTCCGCACGCATCCCCATGACCTTGTTGCGAATCTGCACAATGTCGGAGAATCCTACCTCGTCCAGCCGCTTGGCCAGCCGGATTCCGCTTTGCCTTGTCGTCATCGCCTCAATTCCTTTCGTAGCAAGGTCACAAATCGCTTTGTCCCAGCATATCCGACGCATGTTTGAGCGCCTTCAACATGCAGGACGGCACCGCTCACCTCACACCGCAAGCAACTCCGTGTAGACCGCCATGCCGACCACGGCATCCACGCCCAGCGCATCCAACGCGTCCACTTCCTGCTGACTGCGAATGCCTCCGGCCACGATCAGCTGCCTTTGCGTCAGCCTGCGGAGCCGCGCCGCAGTCTCCAATGGAAAGCCCTGCATCAGTCCTTCGCCATCCACATGGGTGTAGAGAAATGCGCCGGCATGGGGCTCCAGTTGCGGTATCGCGTCATCGGGCGTGAGCGCGACCTGCGCCTTCCAACCCTTCACGGCGATTTTTCCATTCTTGGTGTCGATGCCGGCCACCACGCGCTCCGCGCCCACGCTCGCGGCCAGAGCGGAGGCGAACTCGGCGTTGACTGTGCCTTGCTCGGAGAACAGCGCGGAGCCAATGATGACGCGCTTCGCGCCCGCGTCCAAAACTTGCATCGCGCGCTCAATCGAATGAATCCCGCCGCCCGCCTGTACTGGCAGCCGCTTGCCAATCTGCGCCACCAGCGCGGCGTTGTCACCCTGGCGCATGGCCGCGTCCAGATCAATCAACTGTACCAGCGGAAAGCGCGAGAATTTCTCGATCCAGTATTCAAAGTCGTCGAAGGCGAGGCGAAGTTTTTCGCCCTGCACAAGCTGAACGATGCGGCCGCCCAGCAGATCAATGGAAGGAATCAACATGGCAGCCTCACGGGGACTCCGGCCTTGGCCAGCTCCTCTTTGAGCGCGCGCGCGCTCGATACGCCGAAGTGAAAGATGCTCGCCGCCAATGCGGCATCGGCCTTGCCGCGCGCGAATACATCGACAAAATGCTCGACGGTTCCCGCTCCTCCCGAAGCGATGACGGGAATGCGGACGGCCTCGCTCACCGCGGCGGTCAGCTCGCAATCAAAGCCGGTGCGCATGCCGTCGGAGTCCATCGAGGTGAGCAGAATCTCGCCGGCGCCGCGGGCTTCGGCCTCGCGCGCCCACTCGACGACGCGGCGGCCGGCCAGCTTGCGCCCGCCCTGCACAAACACCTGCGCGTCGCGCACCGGATCGGCGGCCTGGGGGTCGCGGCGCGCGTCAATTGCCACCACGACGGCTTGTGCGCCAAAGCTGCGGCCGATGGCATCGATCAACGCGGGGTCGGCCAGCGCGGCGGAGTTGATGCTGACCTTGTCCGCGCCGGCGTCGAAGACCT
Source organism: uncultured Acidobacteriaceae bacterium (assembly GCA_963716385.1). Classification (GTDB taxonomy): domain Bacteria; phylum Acidobacteriota; class Terriglobia; order Terriglobales; family Acidobacteriaceae; genus Telmatobacter. The sequence goes on along the minus strand of OY970305.1, from coordinate 1,345,982 downwards.
GCGCCGCATCGTCCGCGCTGCGGATGCCGCCGCCGACGCAGAAGGGCACGAAGAGCTCGCGGGCGGTGCGGCGGACGGTGTCGAGAAGCGTCTTGCGACCTTCGTGGGTGGCGGTAATGTCGAGGAGGACGATTTCGTCTGCGCCCTCGCGGGCATGGCGCGCGGCCAGCGCTGCCGGATCGCCCGCATCGATGATGTCCACGAACTGCACGCCCTTCACAACGCGGCCATCGTGAACGTCGAGACAGGCGATGATTCGCTTGGTCAGCATCTGGTCTCCTTCGCTCGCCATCGTAGAAAATTGCCAAGAATCTTCAGTCCGGTTGTGCCGGATTTCTCGGGATGGAACTGCACGCCCATCACGTTGTCGCGTTCGACGGCGGCGGCGAAGGGTTCGATATAGTGCGTGATGGCTGCCGTGTCGCTCGTCACTGGAGCTTTGTAGGAATGCGTGAAGTAGACAAATTCACCGGGCTCGACGCCGGCGAGAAGACGCGAGCCGGCACGCACTTCGAGGGAGTTCCAGCCGACATGCGGGACTTTCTCCTTGCTCTCAGAAAAACGCGTGCACTGCTCGGGAAAATGCGCGAGCCCTGGCTGGTGCAGCGCCTCGCTGGAGCCTGCGTAGAGCCACTGCATGCCCACGCAGATGCCGAGGAAGGGCACGCCGCGCGCGATGGCCGCACGAATTGCAGGGGTGAGGCCGGTGGCATCGAGGCGCTCCGTGGCCTGAAAGTGGCCGACGCCGGGGAGCACGATTCGTTCGGCGGATTCGACGAGCGCAAGGTCGCCGTCCGTGACTTCGGCCTCCGCGCCCAGGTGGCGCAGCGCTTTGAGCACCGAGGTCAGGTTCCCCGCCTTGTAGTCGATCACGGTTACGCGCGTCACAGCAGTCCCTTCGTGGAGGGCAACATCTGGCCCAGCTGTTTGTCGCGCGAGCAGGCTGCGCGGAGAGCGCGCGCAAAGGCCTTGAAGATGGCCTCGATCTTGTGATGGTTGGAGCGGCCGTACATGGTCTTGACGTGCACGTTGGCGCGCGCCCCGCGAGCAAAGCCTTCAAAGAAGTCGGTCACCAGCTCGGTTTGCAGGTCGCCCACCAGGCGCGTGCGCACCTTGGTGTCGACCGCAAAGGCCGCGCGCCCGCTCAGATCCACGGCGGCAATTGCAAGGGTCTCGTCCATGGGCATCAGAAAATATCCGGCGCGCAAAATGCCGCGCTTGTCGCCGAGAGCGCGGTCGAAGGCTTCGCCGAGCGCGATGCCCACGTCCTCGACCGTGTGGTGCTGGTCCACATCTAGGTCGCCATCGCACTTGAGTTCAAGATCGAAGGCGCCGTGCCGCGTGAACAGCTCCAGCATGTGGTCGAAGAAGCGGATGCCGGTGGCGACTTTGTATTGGCCGCTGCCTTCGATCGTCAGTTTGATCGCAATGCGGGTCTCGGTAGTGTTGCGCTCAAAGCTGGCCCTACGCGCGCCCGCTTTGGCCGCGGCTTTCGTGGCTTTCTTGCCTGTCATTGCTCTTCTCCTCCAGCCTTCAGGGTGGCCAGCGCCTGGTTGAGCGCGATAACTGCCTGCCGCATTTGCTCGCACGTTCCGATGGTGATGCGCACGCAGCCATCGCAGCCGGGATCGCTGGAGCGGTCGCGCACCAGCACCCCTGCCGCGCGCATCAACCGCACAAATTCCGCGTGCCGCGCTCCAATTTCGACCAAAACAAAATTGGCGCGGCTGGGCCAGCGGCGCACGCCTGCCGCATCGAGTGCGGCCTCAAACTCCTGGCGTGCCAGGAGAACTTCGCCCACATACCAGTCGAGATAGGCCGCGTCTTCGAGCGCCGGCGCCAGGCAAGCCAGTGCCAGAGAATTCACGCTGTAGGGCGAAAGCACGCGGCGCACCCAGCGCATCAGTTCGACAGGCCCAGCGAGCAAGCCAAGGCGCAGTCCGGCGAGACCGTAGGCTTTGGAAAAGGTGCGCGCCACCATCAGATTGGGCGCCGCGCCGATCAAATTGATCACCGTTTCACCGTGAAAGTGGAAGTAGGCTTCATCGACCAGGATCACTGCATGCGGCGCGCGGCGCGCGATCTCGATGATTTGCGCGCGCATGGCCACGCTGCCCGAGGGGCTGTTGGGATTGGCGATGGCGATGATCTTGGTGCGCGGGGTAATGGCGGCGAGCAGGCGCTCGAAGGGAAATTGCATGTCGTCGGCGGCCTGCACCGCAATGGCGCGCGCATCGGTCGCGGAGGCGTAGACCTCGTACATGGTGTAGGTGGGCACGGGCAGCAGCAGCTCGTCGCCGCTTTCGAGAAACGCCTCGAAGAGCACGTGAATGGCCTCATCCACGCCGTTGGTGAGCGCTACCTGCTCGGTGGCGAGGCTGAGATGCGCAGCGACTATTGCCTCCACCGGCTCGCGCTCGGGATAACGCGTGAGATCGCCCGCGGAGATGCGCCCCAGCACCTCGCGCACCCTGGGCGAACAGGCCAGCGTGTTTTCGTTGAAGTCCAGGCGCAGAGCATCGCGGCAGCCGAGTGGAGGGTGATACTCCTTCATGGCCTGCACGCGGGCTCGCGGCGCCACCTGCGGTGGGGCCAACTCTACCGTTGTTCGTTCAGTCATGGTTGCTCCTCTTCTTCTCGTAGCGAACGCGAATGGCCTCTGCATGGCCGACCAGTCCCTCGGCCTCAGCCAGCAGAGCGGCCTGCGGACCCAGCGCGCGCAGGCCTTGCGCGGTGTATTCCTGCACGGTGATGAGTTTGACGAAGTCGTGGACGCTCAAGCCGCCGCGCACCCGCGCCATGCCTCCGGTGGGCAGCGTGTGATTGGGGCCGGAGATGTAATCGCCCAGGGGCTGCGCGGACCAGCGGCCCACAAACACCGAGCCCGCATTGCGCACCCACGCGAGATCGCCGGCCGCGTCCACGGTGAGATGTTCGGGGGCGAGACGATTGGTGAGCGCGCGCGCCTCTTCCTCGCTGGCCGCAAGGATGACCAGGCCATTGCGGTCGAGAGCTTCGCGCGCGACTGGATTGTTGCGGCTGCGCAGCTTCGCCTCCGCAATCACCTCTTTGGCCAGCTCCGCGCGCGTGGTGATGAAGATGGCCAGCGTCTCGGGATCGTGCTCGGCCTGCGCCACCAGGTCGGCGGCGATATCGCCAGCATGGCCGCGCTCGCTGGTCACCACAATCTCCGTAGGTCCGGCCAGCATGTCGATGGCGCAGTCGAAAGCCACCAACCGCTTGGCCGCGGTGACATACAGGTTGCCCGGCCCCACGATCTTGTCCACGCGCGGAATGCTTTCGCTCCCATAGGCCAGCGCGGCCACGGCGTGCGCGCCGCCCACGCGATAGAACTCCGTGATGCTGAGCAGGTGCGCCGCCGCGAGGGTCTCGGGCGCAGGCCTGGGCGAGACCGCGACGATGCGCTCGACGCCCGCGACCTGCGCGGGGATGGCCGTCATCAGCAGCGTGGAAGGCAGCGGATGGCGGCCACTGGGCACATAGCATCCCACCGAGGCGAGGGGGCGCACAAGCTGGCCGGTGGTGAGGCCGGCCAGCGGAGAAATGTTCCACGAAGCAGGCAATTGCCGCTCGGCAAAGCCGCGAATCTGCGCGGCCGAGGTGGACAAGGCCTGGCGCAGCGCGGGATCGAGCGCATCCCAGGCCGCGGCCATCTCTTCGCGGCCCACGCGCAGATGCGCCGCGCCGGCGAGCCCGTCGAAGCGCGCCGCATAGCGCAGCAGAGCGCGGTCGCCCTGCCTGCGCACATCGGCCACGATGCGCCTGACAGCGGGCAGCACGGCGTCCAGCGCCGCGCCGCCGCGCTGCTCCAATGCGGCCAGCACTTCTTTCGTCTGTCGCGCGCCTCTTCCTGTTGTCCGGATCAGCTTCATCGTTCGCCTCCGGTTACAGAACGACTTTGTTCAGCGGGTACTCGACGATGCCCGTCGCCTTGGCCGCTTTCAGCCGCGGAATCACTTCGCGCGCCACGCGCTCTTCGACGATGGTGTTCACCGCGACCCACTCCGAATTGCTCAGCTGGGAGATGGTGGGCGAGTTCAACGCCGGCAGCACTGCCAGCACCGTCTCCAGGTCCTCGCGCTTGACGTTGAGCATCAGTCCCACCTGCGATTGCGCATCGATGGCGCCGCGCAGCATGAGCGCAATCTGGTCGATCTTCTGGCGCTTCCACGGGTCGGCGAGCGCGGCCTTGCCGGCGATCAGGTGAGTCTCGCTCTCCAGCACCGTGTCAATGATCTTCAGGTGGTTGGCCTTGAGTGAGCTGCCCGTCTCGGTGACTTCGACGATGGCGTCGGCCAGCGTGGGCGGCTTCACTTCGGTGGCGCCCCAACTGAACTCCACCTTGACGTTGACGCCCTTCTGCGCAAAGTAGCGCTTGGTGACGTCGACCAGTTCGGTGGCGATGATCTTGCCTTCCAGGTCCTCGGCCTTTTCAAAGCCGCTGCCTTCGGGCACGGCCAGCACCCAGCGCACCTTGCGGCGGCTCTGCTTGGCATAGGTGAGCGTGGTAACGCTGGTGACATCGAGGCCGCTTTCCACTACCCAGTCGATGCCGGTGAGGCCGGCGTCGAGCACGCCGTGATCGACGTAGCGCGCCATCTCCTGCGCGCGAATCAACATGCACTCGATCTCGCTGTCGTCGATGGAAGGAAAGTAGGAGCGACCGTCGGCGTAGATGTTCCAGCCGGCGCGCCTGAAGAGGGCAATGGTCGCATCCTGCAGGCTGCCCTTGGGCAGGCCAAAACGAAGTTTGTCAGCCACGGTTGGCCTCCGTTACCTGGGCAAAAAAGCCGCTGGCGACGGGACGCGTGAAGCAACTGACCGTGCCCTCGTGGCACACCAGGCCATCGCCTTCCACGACCACGCGAAACAGCAGCGTGTCGTTATCACAGTCGGTCGCGGCCGAGACAATCCGCAACCGGTTGCCGCTGCTCTCGCCCTTCATCCACAGCTTCTGGCGGGTGCGGCTCCAGAAGGTAACGAAGCCGGTTTCCAGCGTCTTGGCATAGCTGGCCGGGTTGAGAAAGCCCAGCATCAGCACCTCGCCTGTGCGCGCATCCTGTACGATGCCGGGCGCCAGGCCGCCCATTTTTTCGAAATCGATTGTTGGATTCATATTCCTTCCTTTTTCCTCATTGAGAGTGTTCTGTCGCAAACGAAAAAGCCCGCCGGCGTGTCTGCCGGCGGGCTTGGAGGTTCTTGATCTCTCTGGCCGTTTACATCAGGCCATGGCAGTCCGCCGGCATGTGGGTCCCGTGATGGTGGTGGTGACCGTGATGGCGCTGGCTCTGCATCTAATTAAGAAAGTAAGGGCAACCCCCCCGCTGTGTCAACCGCAACTTCCTCGAGTCCCGCCAGGCGGCTACCTGTCTCTATCTCTTCCCTGCCCCTTGCGCTTCCTCTGTCTGCGCCGACCCGCTGTGTTCATGGAGCAATCCCACGACCTGCTGGTACAAACGATTGCGGAGTTCGAACCGCTCGGAGGCGCGGGTCACATAGCGCACCTGGATGTCGGTGCCAGGGCCGGACGGGCGAAGGTTGACAACCGGAGCCGCACTGAACCGGCTCAGTCCATCGCCGCGCGTTCCGCGTTTCCACTCCTGCGCCGCAAGACGGGCATTCTCTTCCGTCTGCTTGAGCACCGCCTTGTGAATGCGCTCCACCAGGGAGGCGGCGTCAACGGACGCAGGCAGGCTGACGGTGATCTCGTCCCACATCCACTGCCCGGTCGTGGAGAAGTTGAAGTACTGGCCTCGAATCGCAAAGCTGTTGATGAATGTAATGCTGCGCCCTGTCGGATGCCCTTTTTCGGCCAGGGTCCCGGTCTCGAGCAGAGTGGTTCTGAACAGGCCGACCTCGGTCACCTCGCCGCCCACGCCGTTGATTTCAACCCAGTCGCCCACATGAATGCCCTTATTTCCCATCAGAACGAACCAGCCGAAAAACGCGAGAATGAAATCCTGTAGCGCGATGGTGAGCGCGGCGGTGGCCAGGCCCAGGATCGTAGGCATCTGCTGCGGGGAGCCGAAGACGACGAGCAGAACCAGCACCACGCCAACAACCTGAATTCCCACTTCCAGAATGTTGCGCAGCGTGTGTGTCTGCCTGCGATCGAGCGCGGGATGGGCCATGAGCCGCCGCGCCAGCGCGCCGCAAATCACCATGCAGATGAGGATAAAGAGGATCAGCGCCGCCGACTGGAGAATCATGTGAAACACGATGCGGTGTTGCAGCTCTACCTGGGCGGACCACCGGGCGTAAACGGCGGCGAGCTGTTGGGTGGTTTGAATGCGGTCGTCATAGATGCTGAGTATCTGGCGTTGCTCGCTCCTGTCTTTGATGTTGACGAGTTTTGCCGCGCGGTCACCTGCCTCGCCTGCCGCGTCGGCAGCGCTTGCATTGGCTTTGGCCTCAAGAGCATTGTGTTCGGCAGTCAGAGTCGCAACATCGTTTTGCGTTTGCTGCAGCGCCTGCTGAATCGACTGATACCGGTCTCGCTGATTGAACCATGCCGTCAACCGAGCCGCCAGCGTTCTGTGCCGCCGGGCGGAAAGGATGGCGATGGAACCATCGCCGCGCGACTCGGCGTCGTACTGCTTCATCGACGCTTCATGCGCGGCCAATTCCCCTTGAATTCTGGCGCTTTGATCGCCGGATGCGCGCGCAAAGTCCTGCTGCGCATCGGCAAGCTGGTCGGAGTCGAGCCCCAGCTGCGCCTTGGCGACGTCAAGATCGTTGCTACCGGCGGCCTGGGGCACATTGTCTTTCGCCGCGCCGGATGTCGATTTCGATTTGGCGGTGAGGCTGGCGACCAGCGCCTGGTCCTGCCGGATGAGCTGTTCGAGTTGTGCGATCTTCTGCGAGAGCGCAAGCGCTTCTCCGGTGAGGGTGAGATGCTGTGCCTGCAAACTGGCCATGCGCAGCGCCGCGGCGAAAGCCTGATCCGCTTCATGGTCGGCGAGGCGCTCGGCATCGCGTGCGTACGCAGTCTCCTCTGCGCTGACGGCCAGCGGCGCCAGCGCCTGGGCCGTTTGCCAGGGGCGCAGGTCGACGAGGGTCTTCTTGCCGGCGGCACGCTGGCTTCTGAGGAAGGAAAGATTCGCCATGGCGTCGCGCGTGGTCCAGGAGAACACCGCGCACAGAATCAGCAGCGCACACAGCACAAGAAGCAAAACGAGCCTGCCCTTGCCGAAAAGGCGCGCGCGGGATGAAACGCCGGGAGTAGGAGCAATCGGGGACAAATCCATACATGCATTCTTACAGGAAAATCGGGCTCATGGGTCGAGAGAAAGTTTGCGGTTTGGATTTCAGCCTGCGCGCGCGGCGGGCTTGCGATTGCTTTGGGATAAAGCGGAGAATGGAGCCGTGCGAGACAGAACGCGAATCACGACGTTGGCGATTGCAGTCCTGTGCGCCTGCATTGCCGGAAAACCGGCAGCCGCGACCGGGTTGACGAAGAGCGAGCCAAGGGCGCACGCCATTCCGGCTCCCGACGCGCGCATCGACATCAATCACGCCACTGTCGATGAACTGATGAAAGTCCCGGGGATGACGCGCAGCTGGGCCGGGCGCATTGTGCGCTTCAGGCCGTACCGCACCAAGGGTGACCTGCTGGAGCGCGGGGTGCTGAGCAGCCAGGTCTATGACCGCATCAAGGATTACGTGATCGCCCACCGCGACAGGCAGTGAGCGATCGCTGCTATGCCTGCGCCGGCGCTGCCTTTGCTTGGTCCCCGCGTTTGAGCAGCCTGCTCAGAATCACATAGAGCACGGGAATGAAGATCAGGTTCAGCACCGTGGAGAGCAGCATGCCGCCCACGATGGTGGTTCCCACCGAACGCCGTCCCAGTGCGCCCGCGCCGGTGGCGAAGACCAGGGGCATGACGCCGAGAATGAAGGCAAACGAAGTCATCAAAATCGGGCGCAGGCGCAGTTCAGCCGCCTCAATGGCCGCCTCGGCGATGGAGCGGCCCTTGCGGCGCAATTGCTCGGCAAACTCGACAATCAGAATCGAGTTCTTGGCCGAAAGGCCGATGAGCATCACCAACCCGATCTGGCAGTAAACATCGTTGGAGAGGCCGCGCAGCGACACCAGGCCCAGCGCGCCCAGCACCGCCATAGGCACCGCCAGCAGGATGATGAAGGGCAGCGCAAAGCTTTCGTACAGCGCGGAGAGGGTGAGATAGACGACAAGAATTCCGAGCCCGAAGATGAGCATCGCCCGGCCGCCTGATTCGATCTCGTCCAGGGTCAGGCCGGTCCACTGATACTGCATGCCCGGCATCATGACCTTCTTTGCAAGATCTTCCATGCCCGTGATGCCCTGACCAGAGCTGAATCCGGGCGCGGGCGAGCCATCGATCTCCACGGCGCGGAAAAGATCGTAGTGCGTAATCACAGGAGGTCCGGAACTCTCCGCCACGGTGACCAGGTTGTCCAGCGGAACCATTTGGCCGCTGTCAGACCGCACGTAATAGTTGTGGAGGTCGCTGGCCGTCATGCGGAAGGGCTGGTCGGCCTGCACGTAGACGCGATAGGTGCGGTTGTTGAAGTCGAAGTCGTTCACATACTGCGACCCCATGAAGACACCCAGCGTGGTGGTGATCTGCGAGAGCGGAACGTTCATCGCCTTCGCCTTTTCGCGGTTAATGGTGACCAGCACCTGCGGGTCGTTGGCCGAGAAGGTGGTCAGCAAACCGGTAATGTCCTTGCGCGCCCGGCCCGCATTCACAATCTGGTGGGCCACCCGGTCCAGGTCGGAGAGCGTGTTGCTGCCCGTGTCCTGAAGCATGAACTGGAAGCCGCCATAGCTGCCCACGCCCTGCACGGCGGGGGGCTGAATGATGGCGACCATTCCGCCGTTGGGCGCAAACATGAGACTTTGCAGCTTGGGCGAAAGCTCGGCCACGATGTCGGCGGCCGAGTGGCCCTTGCCGCGCCGCTCACTGGCCGGCTTGGTGCTCACAAACATCATGCCCGCGTTGGATGCGCCGCCCGAAAAACTGAAGCCCGTGACGGAGAACGCGCCGACGATGTCGTGATTGGAATAGAGGATTGCCTGCGCACGGTCAGCCAGCGCGGAAGTATACTCCAGCGACGAACCTGGCGGCGCCTGGACGATCACCATCAGGAAGCCCTGGTCCTCCTGCGGAATAAACCCGGTGGGAACTTTCTGATAGATCCATACCGTGGCGCCAAGACCCACGAAGAAGACCACCAGAAGCAAATAGCGCATCTGCAAAGCAACATGAATCACTTTTGCGTAGGTCTTGGCCAGCCAGGTGATGAATGCGTCGGCCCCATGGATGAAGGCGGCAAAGCCGCGCGATATGGGGCGAATGTGAAGGAAGTCCAACTGGTGGGGGCGGGCTTCTTCACCGCGCAGGAACATGGCCGACAGTGCCGGCGAAAGGGTGAGCGCATTGAAGGCCGAGATGGCGATAGAGAACGCGATGGTCAGCGAAAACTGCCGGTAGAGAATGCCGGTGGTTCCCGGAAAGAACGACACCGGCACAAAGACTGCGATCAGCACAAGCGACGTGGCGATGACCGCGCTGGTCACCTCGCCCATGGCCCGCGAGGTGGCCTCGTGCGGATCCGAGTGCTCCATGGCAATGTGTCGCTGCACATTCTCGATGACCACGATGGCGTCGTCCACCACCAGTCCGGTGGCCAGCGTGATGCCGAAGAGGGTGAGCGAGTTGATGGAGAAGCCGAATACCCTGATAAACGCGAATGTGCCGATGAGCGAAACCGGGATGGTGACGGCGGGAATAATGGTCGCGCGCCAGTCAAGGAGGAAGAGAAAGATGACCGCGATCACAATGGCGATGGCCTCGGCAAGGGTCACCATGACTTCGCGGATGGAATCGCCGACCACGGTCGTCGAGTCAAACGCGACAGCGTATTCGAGGCCCGGCGGAAAGCTCTTCGACAGCTCTTTCAAGGCAGCCTTTGCCTTGGCGTCCACATCGAGGGCGTTGGCATTGGAGAGTTGCAGCACGCCGATGCCTTGCGCGGCGTGCCCGTTGTACTCGAGAGATGAACTGTAGTCCTCGGCGCCCACCTCGGCGTGACCCACGTCCCTGAGCAGAATCAGTCCGTTGGCGTTGTTCTTTACGATGATCTTGTCGAACTCGGCAGGGCTGACGAGCCGGCCTGTCACGCGCACTGGAATCTGGAAGGCCTGCTTGGGGTCGGCCGGCTGCTGACCAAGCTGGCCGGCGGGAATCTCGACGTTCTGCTCGGTCAGTGCGTTGACCACGTCGCTCGCCGTGAGCCCCTGGGCAGCCATCTTCAAGGGGTCCAGCCACACCCGCATAGCGTACTTGCGCTCGCCGAAGATGGTCACGTCGCCCACGCCCGGCACGCGCTTGAGGGCGTCCTTCACATATACGTCGAGATAATTTGAGATGAATTCGTGCGAGTAGCGCCCGTCGCGGGTAAAGAAGCCTGCGCCGAAGACAAAGTTGCTGTTGGCCTTGCTGATGCTGATGCCGGTGGCGTTCACGGCCGCGGGCAGCCGGCCGGTGACGCTGGCCACGCGGTTCTGCACGTCCACGGCGCCGATATTGAGGTTGTAGCCGGTGTCAAACGTGATGGAAATTGAACTTGTTCCGCTGTTGGTGCTGGACGAGCGAATGTAGCGCATCCCCTCGACGCCGTTGATGGCTTCTTCCAGCGGGATAGTGACGGCCTTCTCCACCGTGTCGGCGTTGGCACCCACGTAGTTGCATGAAACACCCACTTGCGGCGGCGCCAGGGTGGGATACATGGCGATCGGAAGGAGGGGAATGCAAATGGCCCCAGCCAGAATAATCAGCAGCGCGCAAACCGTCGCGAAGACAGGCCTATGAATAAAGAAATCGACGAACAATGAAAGCCTTCTTTCCTTCCCGTTGCGAGCGGACGCAGCTTACCGGGCATTCCTCTGCGCCCATGCAGGAGCGTTGTTCCAGCCGGACGCGGTCAGGCTCCCAGGGGAACAACCGGCATACCGTTGACCAGAAACTGCGTGCTCGATACAACGACTTGATCGCCCGCATTGAGCCCTGAAGTGACGGAGTAATTGTTTCCCACAGTGGCGCCCAGCGTGACCGGCGTCTCGACCGCCGTAAAGTGCCCATCCTGCTGGCGCACCACATAGACGAAAGTCTGGCCGCCCAGGCGCGTGACCGCCAGCACCGGAATGACCGCCATGGACGGCGCACCCCAGATCACCCGCGCCTTGATCATCTGCGCATTGCGGACCATTTCAGGTGAGCCATGCACGGGTGCCTTCACGAGGATTCCCTGCAGAGTGGGGTCTACCTGGGGCGAGACAAAATCGATCCTTGTCTTCTCCAGCAGCTTGCCGCTGGTATCAGAAAGCTCCACCTCCAGCCCCGGCCGCACCTGGCTTGAGCGTTCAGTGGGAACGTAGATGTAGGCTTCGAGATCCTTGTTCTCGTCCACGGTGGTGAGCATGGTGGAGGACGAAACATAATCGCCGACGTGCACCGGGATGTCGCCGACGACGCCGTCAAACGGAGCGCGGATGGTGTAGTAGGCCAGCTGCTCTTCCTGGGTTTTGCGCAGCGCCGCCGCCGACTCGTAGTCCGCCTTGGAGTTGCTGTAGGCCTGCTGCGCCTGGTCGTAGGCGTCGCGGCTGGTGACCCCGGCGTCGAACAGCTTGTGCTGCCGCTCGAGTTCAATTGCGTTGAAGTCGTAGAGCGCCTTTTTCTGCTGCTCGGTGGCGCGCTGCGCCTGCACCGTGGCCAGTTGCGGCTGCGCATCGATCGCCATCAACTCCTGGCCGGGCTTCACATGATCGCCGGAGCGCACCTGAATCTGCGTGAGGCGGCCGCTGACCTGCGGTTGCAGGGTGGCTGAGCGGCGCGACTTGATGGTCGCCACGTACTCGCTGCTCTGCGCGACCGGGGCAAGCGCCACCGCGACCGTCTTAACCGGCATGGCCTGCATGCGGGCCGCCGGCGCCGCCGGCTTCTTCTGGCAGCCAGTGGCCGCCAGCCCCAGAAAAACTGCACACGACAAACTAAAAATGCGTTTCAACGCGGTAATCCTCACTTGCCCCTTCTTCTTCCCTGACCTGCATCGCCTGAGGGCCCGGCTTGCGCCGGATTGATTGCGATTCCCGACTGACGGTCACCTCGGCCGGCCGGTTCCCGCACTGGTTGATGAGCCTTGCCCGGAGCATGCGCCCTGTAAGGGCGGCCGGACGCGGAAACTGGAGCGCTCTCCTATCAGACGACTGGCGCTCTGCCATTGTCGCAAAAAAAGCTCGGCACCGGTCTCGCCTTCTTGAAAAACGATTCATCATCTGGTTTCGCCCGGCAAGGCGAAGGAATTGGAGGGGATCAGGCCAGCATCTCAATCAGAGCTGGAGGAGATCACGATGCGCCAGAGCATGTGCGGCGGAGCAAGCGCGGGGTCGACCACGATTGCGGTGCCCGCCACCGGGGCAAACGCTGCGGGGGGAACGGTCCGCGTCGACAGCCAGCGGCCGCCGAGCCTGGCGCTCTGCGTGCGGGAGCATGCAGCTTTGGCGACGGCGTTTTTTTGACATGCCTCCAGCGAGTTGATAGCCTTCATAAGGGCGCACCCGGCCAATTCAGGCTGCCTTTGCTGCTCCCAGCGTCCCCGTCGTCTAGCCCGGCCTAGGACACCGCCCTTTCACGGCGATAACACGGGTTCAAATCCCGTCGGGGACGCCAACAAAACAAAAGACTTTTAGATATTCCGCCTCCGTGCTTCATCCGAGCGTGACGCTATCGTGACAATTTGAAGGCCATCCGGGGTTTTCCGCCTTTGACGGGGCGGGCTGGCCGTGGGAGAATCGGGCGCATGAAAGCCCGCACCGCCGTCCTTCTGCTATCACTGGCCGCGTGTAGTGTCTTTGGACGCACGCAGACGGCCCAGAAGTCGAATCCTGCTAGAGAGCGCAATTCAGGACCGCTTGCCTGGGTAAGCTCGGACAACAACCCCAAGACTGTGTTTTGGATTCAGGGTAGGTTTGTTCCGGTTAACGATGCCAATTTTCAAGGCGACGCGGATGTAGTGACCATTCTTTGCTCGATCCGCGAAAACGAATGCCTCGAATTCGACAGCACAAGCCCTTTCGTCCAAGCAGAACAGGTCTGGATTCAAGAATTCAAACCTCTGAGTTGGGACTCTAGTGAGATAACAGCTACGTCTCGCTCACCGGACGGATGCACGGACGAAACACTGAAAATTCGTTTTTCTCCACCATCTGTAGTCCTGATCAACTCCCCCGTTCTGCCGATGTCTGACCATTGCAAGAAACTTAACAGCGCCATGGATCAACTTGGGGGCAAGGGCGGTAGTACCTTGGCATTGCAGATGGAGCAGGATGAGCTTGTTCCTACGAGGGGATTATTTACGTTTCAAGACTCAGTCCCGCCCGACACTCGGAAGGCTCCGGCACCCGTCACGCAGAAGAATCCTTGACCGCATTTCTTATGCAGCCTGCTCTTTCTGACCATCCGGTACAGGGGGGCAGGTTGCGGGCAGCATCCCGCCCATGATGCCGTCCAGCTTGCCCACTGCGCCCGCCATGTAGTCCGGGGATAGGTGAGCATACCGTTGCGTCATGCGCGGAGTCTTGTGGCCTAAAATCTGGCCCACCGCATAGAGGTCTACGCCTTGCTGAGCCAGCTATCAGCACCTTGCCGGGCGGTAACGACGGCGAGCCAGTCGGCTTGCCCTTTTCCGGCAAAACCGTAAACAACATTTATAAGTTCAAGGCGGCGAGAACTTCAGCTCGCCTGCGGGAGCGGCGTTACGGGAATGCGCAGGCTGGAATTGATGCGGGAGAACATCTCGAAGGCTGCGGCCACGGCGGTCAGCTCGATGATTTCCTGGGGATTGAAATGGGCGCTGAGGGCGGCGAAGGCCTGGTCATCGGCGGCGTGGCCCGACTGGTGGAGAAGGCCGGCGTAGCGGAAGCCGGCCTTTTCCTTTTCAGTGAAGGGGCCGGTCTCGAAGCGGTTCTGACCGGTTTCGTGTTCCAGGCTGGCCGCCTGCTGCGGAGTTGCGCCGCGCTGGAGGGCGAGGTAGCGATGGGCGCTGACGCAATACTCGCACTGGTTGAGCGAGGCGACGCGGGTGGCGATCAATTCCTTGTACCAGGCGGGGAGCGCGCCTTCGCCCATCAGGGGCTGGAGGAGCGCGGGGATGCCCAGCACGAGCGGGGGCACGTTGGCCAGCGCCTTGAACATGTTGGGCACTACGCCGCGAATGGCCAGGAGCTGATCGTAGAGAGCGGCGACGGGGGCGGGAACCTGGTCGCGCTCGAGCAGCGGGACGCGGGGCTGGGGTGTCAATCCGGTGGTCATGGAGACTCCTGCGAGATCTGGCGCCAGTGTAACCCGGCCGGGGCGGGGCGAGTTCCAAAAGCAAACGGGCGCGCAAATCGGGAAAATTCGCGGCACAAAGCTCGCGCCGCGACGCCTTCGGTCTTGAGCGCCGGCGCCGTCCGGCATACGGTCCATCACAGGAGCGCCGCGGGACGCGCATGTTTCCATGCCGCCTCCGCAAGGCGCCGACTTTTATGGCAATCACGAAGAACGAGAGCAACTCCGCAACTGGCAACTGCGCGCCTGGCGGCTCCGCACCGGGCAACTGCGCGCCTGGCCACTCCGCACCGGGATTGACCGGGCGGCTGACCGAGGTGGCGCTTGGCTATCAGCGGATGCTGGAGCAGAACCCCTGCCAGCCGGAGGCGCTGATGGGCATCAGCATGGTGGCGCTGGCCAGTCAACAGCCCGAGGCCGCGGTTTCAATGGCCCGGGCCGCGGTGGCTGCCGCGCCCCGGATGGGCACGGCGTGGGTGACGCTGGGACAGGCGCTGAAGGCGGCCGGGCGCATGGGCGAGGCGGAGCAGGCGTATGAAGAGGCCATCGGCATGGATGGCATGAACGCGCTGGCGCGGCTGGGGATGGGCGAGTTGAGGGTGGCGACGGGGCATCCGGAGCAGGCGCTGGAGGAGTACGATCTGGTTTTGCGCAGCCAGCCGGCGATGGCCGCGGCCCACATGGGCATGGGCCATGCGCTGGCCTGCCTGGGCCGCAACGCCGAGGCGCTGGAGCGTTACGAGCAAACGCTGGCGTTTGCGCCGCGGGTGCCGGAGGCGGAGTTTGCCGCGGCCTTTGTGCTGGTGCGCCTGGGGCGGGTGAAAGACGCCGAAACTCGCTACCGGCGGGCGCTGGTGCTGCGTCCCGACTTTGCCGCCGCATGGATCAACCTGGGCTGCCTGCTGCGCGAGCAGGGGCGCGAGGTGTACGCGGAGGCCGCGCTGCTGCGCGCCGTTGAACTGCGGCCGGACATGATTGCGGGGTGGATCAATCTGGCTCTGATGGAGCGCGAACGCCGCTGTCCGGCCGAGGCGGAAGCGCACCTGCGGAAGGCGTTGGCAATCGACCCGGAAAATGTGGAAACGCAGGTGGCGTGGTGCCAGTTTCGCGCTTCAGAGAACGACCTGAGCGGCGCGTGGGAGTGGCTGCGCTGGGCCCTGGAGCGGGAGCCCGGCCACGCCGAAGCGGTGAATATGCGCGGCATTCTGCTCCACATCGAAGATCGTTTTGCCGAGGCGATTGAAGCGTTTGACCGCGCCGAAGAGCTGGGCTGCCGGAGCGCCGCCTCCAACCGCGGCAACAGCCTGATGGATCTGGGCCGGATGGAGGAGGCGCTGCGCGCGCACGAGACGGCCGCGGCACACGATCCGGAAAACCCCGGCACCGCGTACAACCTGGCGCTGGCCCGGCTCAGGCTGGGCGACTGGGAGCGCGGCTGGGCGGAGTACGAGGCGCGCTGGCGTTTCCGCTCAGTGCATCGCACGCCGATGATCTTTCGTCAGCCGCGCTGGCGGGGCGAGGCGCTGCAGGGTGAGCGCGTCCTGCTCTATGCCGAGCAGGGGCTGGGCGACGCCATTCAGTTTTCCCGCTATGCGTCGCTTGTGGTGGCGCGGGGCGGCGTGGCGATCGTGCAGGTGCATGAACCGGTGGAGCGGCTGATAGCTTCTCTCGCCGTGGTGCGCGCCGGCCAGGCGGAGGTGGCGCAGCTGGGCGTGAAGCCGCCGGAGTTTGACATGGAGTGTCCGCTGATGAGCCTCCCGGCGGTCTTTGCGACCACCGTGGAGACGGTGCCCTGGGCAGGCGCGTATCTGGGTGCGGACGCGGTGATGACCGCGCAGAAGCGGAAGCAGTTTCCCGGCGCACTTCACGGCTTGCGGGTGGGCTTGGCCTGGGCGGGCAATCCGCGCTACAAGGCCGACCACCGGCGATCGACGAAGCTGGACACGCTGCTGCCCCTGCTGCGCACTCCGGGGATCGACTGGATCTCTCTGCAAAAGGGGGAGGCGGCGGAACAGCTGGCCGGGCTGCCGGGCGATGTCGTGGTCTGGGACGGTTGCAGCGGGGACCGCGACCTGGCGGAGACGGCGACGCTGATGGCGACGCTGGATTTGGTGATCACCACCGACACCTGCATTGCTCACCTGGCAGGAGCGATGGGCAAGCCGGTATGGATTCTGCTGCCGCATCTGGCCGACTGGCGCTGGATGCAGCAGACCGAGGCCACCCCCTGGTACCCCACCGCGAGTCTCTTCCGCCAGAGCGTGGCGGGCGACTGGGACGGCGTGCTGGAGCGGGTGATGGGGGCATTGGATCATTTGCCCGCGTCTCTCCCGCGGCCTCCGCAGGCGGCCTCGCTCAGAGACCGAGAGCTGTCGCGGCACATCCCGGCTTAGAGTTCAAATAATCTCCAAAAAAATCAGAAAAGCTGCTTGACAGATTTTACTCTATGATCTAGAGTACTCCTTAAGCGAGAACACTCTGAAGTGAGGGCGAGCTCCCAAGGAGAAATGCCATGACGGGAAACATTGAAGCGCACGAGCTGAAGGACAGGCTGAATCTGATCGAGGCCATGATCGCCGAGGGCCGGCGCACCACCGAGAGCTGGGGCTGGACCTTTGTTCTCTGGGGCGTGGCCTACTACATCGCCATCGGCTGGGCCAGTTGGGGACGCCCCGCCATCGCCTGGACAGTCACGATGATCGCGGCCGGCATGCTGACGGGGATTCTGGCCTCGCGCAATGCGGGCAAGCGGCCGGAAACGGCCGTCGGCCGCGCCATGATGGCGATCTGGCTCGCCATGGGCATCTCGACTTTTGCGCTCATGTTTTCGCTCGGCATGAGCGGCAGGCTTGATGCGCACAACTCGGTGGCCATCGTGGGGGGCATGCTCGGCGCGGCCAATGCCGCCTCCAGCATGATTCTCAAATGGAAGATGCAGTTTGCCAGTGCCGTGGTCTGGTGGGCGGCTGCCGTTGCCGCCTGCTTTACCACAGACAACGTGACGGCCATCCTCTTTCTGGCGGCCATCTTTCTCTGTCAGATTGTCTTCGGCATCTATGGGATGATTTGCGAGTCGCGGCGGAACCGGCCCAGTGCGGCCAGCCAAGGGGCTTCCCATGCCTGAGCTGCCGGAGCTCAATCCTGTTGTCCACGGGAAACTGCGCCTGGCGTTGCTCTCATTGCTCTCCGGGGTCGAAGAGGCGGAGTTTACCTGGCTTCGCGCCAGGACAGGGTCGACGGACGGCAACCTGGGCGCGCAGTTGTTGAAGCTGGAAGAAGCGGGCTACGTGGCCGTCGAGAAAAAGTTTGTGCAGCGCAAGCCGCAGACGCTTTATCGCATGACCGAAGCCGGACGCCAGGCGCTGACCGAATATGTGCAGGCGCTGAAGCAATTGCTGGGCGCGGCGATTGGGGCCTGAGTCGAGCGAGTCTTCAGCCGCCGGTGTGCAGACTCGTCCGGACGCGCTCCATGATGCCCAGGTAATACGCCAGGTTGTGGATGGAGTTGAGCGTGCCGGCCAGCGGCTCGCCACACTGCATGAGGTGGCGCAGGTAAGCGCGCGAATAGCGCCGGCAGACCATGCACTGGCAGGCGGGGTCGGGCGGGCTCTGGTCTTCCGCATATTTTTTGCCTTTGATGTTCATCCGGCCTTCGCTGGTGAACAGCAGGCCGTGGCGCGCGGCGCGGGTGGGCAGCACGCAGTCCATCATGTCCACGCCCAGGCGGGCGTACTGCTCGATCTCGTCCGGATAGCCCACGCCCATCACGTAGCGGGGCTTGTCAGGGGGCAGCAGCGGCAGCACTTCGGCGATCATCTCCAGGGTCTGATGGCGGGGCTCACCCACGCTGAGGCCGCCTATGGCGTAACCGTCAAAATCCATCTCGATCAGGCGTTCAGCGCTTTCACGGCGCAGGTCAATGTAGGTGCCGCCCTGCACGATGCCGAACAGGCTCTGGGTGCGGCCCGCGAGCGCGTCGTGCCACACCACCTCGTCGCGATGGGCGCGGAAGTGATCCAGCGAACGCTGTGCCCAGCCCATGGTGAGGCGCAGGCTCTCCCGTGCGCGGGCGCGGTCGGCCGGGTATTCGGTGCACTCGTCGAAGGCCATGGCGATGTCGGCGCCGAGGGCGATCTGCACGTCCATGGAGTGCTCGGGGGTGAAGAAGTGGCTGCCGCCGTCGAGATGGGAGCGGAAGCGGACGCCTTCGTCAGTGACTTTGCGCAGCGCGCTCAGGCTGAAGACCTGAAAGCCGCCGGAGTCAGTGAGCAGGGCGCGCGGCCAGCTCATGAATTTGTGCAGCCCGCCCATGCGCCGGATGGCCTGGTGGCCGGGGCGCAGGTAGAGGTGGTAGGTGTTGCCGAGAATGATTTGGGCGCCGAGGGATTCGAGCGTGTCCTGGGGAACGGCCTTGACCGTGGCGGCGGTACCGACCGGCATGAAGACGGGTGTCTCGACGGTTTGATGGGGCAAGTGGAGCTGCCCGCGCCGCCCGCCGGAGTCGGTTGTCTGGAGTACGTTGAAGTCGAGGCCCACAAGTTGATTTTAGCGGCCGGCGCGCCAGAGTTCGCTTTGGACCGGAACGACTTCCTGGGCCTGGTGCGGGGATTGGACGAGCAGGGCGCGGAGCAACTGGGCGATGGATTGCCGGCTGCGCGGGTCAAGGACGTCGGGCGCGATTTCGTTCAGCGGGACAAGGACGAAGGTGCGCTCGGCCAGCCGCGGGTGGGGGATCTCCAGGCCGCTCTCTTGGATGACCAAGTCGCCGATGAGCAGGATGTCGAGGTCGAGCGTGCGCGGGCCGTTTGTGAATCCAGTCGCGCGGTCGCGGCCGAATTCTTTCTCGATGGCCAGCAGCCGCTGGAGCAGCGTATGCGGCGCGAGGCCGGTTTTGAGCGCGACGGCGGCGTTGAGGAAGCGGGGCTGGTCAGCGAATCCAACCGGCGCAGTGGAATAGAGCGAAGAGCGGGCAACAATGTGTCCAAGGGAGGCGAGATGCTCGGCGGCGGCGGCCAGCGTGGCGTCCGGCGGACCGGCGTGGCTGGCCAGGTTGGCGCCCATTCCGATGTAGGCCGTGTGCATACTGTTCAGGGTATCGCGGGAGGGCTGCGCCCCACCTGAGACGCCCGTTGCGCGGATTCTGGTAGCATCCTCTTCGGAGACTTTTCAGGATGGACGCACTCACCAGTGCGGGCCTTGGCGCCCGCCGCAATGAAGATATCGCTCTCGATCTGCTCAAGTTTGTGGCCGCGACAGCCGGGGTGGGCCGCCCGGCGGCACCCTCGACCGGGTTCAGCGGCTCAGGCGCGCCCAAGCCGGAAGAGCACGTGAGCGAGTTGCTGGAACTCTACAGCCGCTGCCTCAAAGCCGTGGAAGGCAAAGGGGTATAGAGATCGCCGGGGAACCCATCGTGCGTATTGCCGTGGCCGGGGCCGGCGCCTTTGGCCGCAATCATCTCCGTGTCTATCGCGAGCTGGAGACGGCCGGGCTGGGCGTTGCGCTGGCGGCGGCCGTTGAGCCGGATGCGGCGCGCGCCGCAGCGGTCGCGGCGAAGTTCGCGATCCCCGTCTTCTCGACCGTGGATGAACTGCTTGGGGCGGATCTTCGCCTGAACGCAGCTACCGTCGCCGTCCCCACCGCGCAGCATCACGCCGTCGCCTCCGTGCTGCTGGAGGCGGGCCTGGACCTGCTGGTGGAAAAGCCGCTGGCCGCAAGCCTGGCCGAGGCAGATGAGCTGCTGGTTCTCGCCGCCAAGCACGAGCGCATCCTGCAGCCCGGCCACCTGGAGCGCTTCAACCCCGCGGTGCTGGCGGTCGCGCCGCAACTGCGCCGGCCCATGTTTTTCGAAGCCCACCGGCTCTCGGTGTTTACGCCCCGCTCGCTGGATGTGGACGTGGTGCTGGACCTGATGATTCACGATCTGGACATCGTGCTCACCTTCGCCCACTCGCCGGTGCGCGAGGTGCGCGCCGTGGGGCTGCCGATTCTGTCGCCCAAGGTGGACATCGCGAACGTGCGCGTGGAGTTCGAGTCGGGCTGCGTGGCCAACTTCACCGCTTCGCGGGTGTCGACAGAGCGGGTGCGCAAGCTGCGCTTCTTTGAGCCACGCCAGTATGTTTCTATCGACTACGCACGGCAGGAGCTGCTGGTGATTCGGCTGGACGCGAGCGTGCCGGCGGAGATTGCCGCGGCGGTCGCCGGAGGGCGCATCGATGCGGCCGTGCTGGCGCAGCTGGCGGCGGCGGGCGACCATCCCAGCCCCGGCCTGTCGTTCGTCAAGCCCGCGGTGACGCCGGGCGAGCCGCTGCGACTGGAGATTCTTTCGTTTCTTGATGCAGTCAGAACCCGCCGCGAGCCGCAGGTGACAGCCCGCCAGGGCCGCGCTGCGCTGGCGCTGGCGCTGGAGATTCAGGAGTCGATGGCGGCCCACGCCGTGCGTGCCGGACTGCAGGATTTCTTCGAGCCCGGCGCGTAATCCGCAAAACCCCTCAGGCAATCCCCAGCACCCGGTTCACAAAGCCCACGATGTACTTCCACAGCAGGTAGTAGAGGACCAGAACGGCGAGAAACACGGTCGCGATCAGCGCGTACGAGACATAGCAGGCGTGGAACCAGGTGACGCCGTGGGGGCCCAGCGCGAGAATGCCCAGGCAACCGGCCGTGAGAGCGCCGGCAGGCAGCAGCAGGATGGGCAGCAGCATGCCGTGGAACTCGATGGGCAGATGAGTGCGCGCGTGGGAGCAAAGCCAGAGCAGGTTCCACAGCCCCCACAAGGCGGGCACCAGGGCCATGGGAAAGACCAGGGCGCGCTCGATGGGAACCGGGACCTGAAGAACCAGGCGGACGACGATGAATCCGGCCAGCATGAGGGGCAGAATGAGCGTGGGCACAAATACGCCCGCCAGGAATGCGCGTAGATAAGGATGGGTGTTCATCGGAACCTCACTTTCTGCGGGCGAACCGGCCCGCGCGTTCACAGGTAGTAGAGGAACACGGGGATCGCCGCCGGGCAGAAAACGGCGAAGGCGACAAGCCCACCCAGCAGAGCCCAGTCAAACCAGGGTGGAGCGGCGGATTGCGCGTCGAGCCTGCGTAGCACGGCGGGCCACAGATCGTGGCCGGGTTCGGCTTCCGCGACCGGCGCGATCGCCTGTTTGAGCAGCTGCTTCATGTGTTCCTGTTCCTGTCGATTCATGGTGTGATCCCCTGGTGCTGCAAATCTTTTCGGAGCAAGCGGAGCGCGCGGAAGACACGCAGTTTGACGGCTGCGACAGAGATGCCGAGCGCTTCGGCCACTTCTTTCTGCGGCCGCTCCTCGACCACCGCCAGCACGGCGGCAATGCGCAGGCGGGGCGGCAACCGCGCGAAAGCCATCGCGGTTCGCTGGCGGATCTCGGCTGCCACGGCCGGATCGGCGGCGGGCGGTGCAGCCAGATCTGCGCTCATCTGGGCCTCGGGCCGCTGGGCGCGGAGCCAGTCGAACGCCGCGTGTGTAGCGATGGTGCGCGCCCAAGCCTCAAATCCGCGCGCGGGCTGGAAGCGCGCGTGGGCATGGTAAATGCGCCAGAAAGTCTCCACCGTCAGGTCCTCCGCCGCCGCCGTGTTGCGCACGATGCGCAGAAGCCAGCCGTACACAGCGCGCTGATGGAGGCGGAAGAGCGTCTCGAAGGCGTCCACATGGCCTTGCCGGAACTCGTCCAGGACGTTGCTCTCTTCGTCCGGCATCCGTCCTTCCTCCTTCTATTTACCCTTACGCGCCTTCGAGCAGAAAGGTTACACCCAGGCGGGATCAGGGTGGGTTGCGGAGGCAGGCGGGAGGCGGACGAACGGCGAGTCAATGGTGCCGGAAGCCGGGGTGGCTGTTCTGTACCGTAAAGCGATTTTCCATTGGAAAGAAACCGTATTCCCGCCTTGCTTGACAGGAGCTTCCCCGGGCGATTAGCGTTGGCAGCCGGAGGGCGGGCTGGAATTCTGCGGCGCGGAAGAGTCCGGATCAATGAGCCTGCCGGTGAGGGAAGCGATGAAGAGACTTGGATTGCGAATTGTGGCGGCAGGGTTGGCCTGCTGTGGAATGGCGTGGGCGGCCTGGGGCCAGGATGCACAAAAGCCCGCGTACCTTGACCCCAGCCTGCCGGCGGAACAGCGCGCGGCCGATCTGGTGCATCGGATGACGCTCGAAGAGAAGGCCAGCCAGCTGGTGAACCAGGCGCGGGCCATTCCGCGGCTCGATGTGCCGGCCTACGACTGGTGGAGCGAGGCCCTGCACGGCGTGGCCGTGAACGGGACGACGGAGTTTCCCGAGCCTATCGGCCTGGGCGCGACCTTTGATCCGGCAACGATTCACCAGATGGCGATTGACATCAGCATCGAGGCGCGCATCAAGCACGAAGAGGCGATGAAAGCCAATGGCGGGTACAGCAGGATTTTTCAGGGGCTGGACTTCTGGGCGCCCAACATCAACATCTTTCGCGATCCCCGCTGGGGACGCGGCCAGGAGACGTACGGCGAGGATCCGTTCCTGACCGGACGCATGGCCGTGGCCTTCGTCACCGGCATGCAGGGCGACGATCCGCACTACTATCGCGTGATTTCAACCCCGAAGCACTTTGACGTGCACAGCGGCCCGGAGCCCACGCGCCATTTCGCCGACGTCGATGTGAGCAAGCACGACGAGATGGACACCTATCTGCCGGCCTTTCGCGCCGCGGTGACCGAGGGCAAGGCGGACTCCGTGATGTGCGCCTATAACGCCGTGAACGGGGAGCCGGCCTGTGCCAATCAGTTTCTGCTTCAGGATCAGCTGCGCGGCAAGTGGGGATTCAACGGCTACGTCGTGTCGGACTGCGGGGCGGTGATCGATATCTTCAGCGGCCACCACTACAAGCCCACGCAGGCCCAGGCCTCGGCGATCAGTCTGCAGCGCGGCATGGACAACGAGTGCGCGGACTTTTTTGCCAAGGTGAATGACGATCATGATTACAAGCCCTATCTCGATGCCGTGAAGGAAGGCTACCTGAAAGAGAGCGACATCGACGTGGCCGTCACGCGCCTGTTTACGGCGCGGATGAAGCTGGGCATGTTTGATCCGCCGAGCATGGTGCCCTATTCGAAGATCGACGAGAAGCAATTGGACAGCGCCGAACATCGCGCCCTGGCCCTGAAGCTGGCCAACGAGTCCATGGTGCTGCTGAAGAATGACGGGGTGCTGCCGCTGAAGACTTCGGGCATTAAGATCGCGCTCATCGGTCCACTGGCGAATCAGACCAAGGTGCTGCTGGGCAACTACAACGGCATTCCGACGCACACGGTCTCGATTCTGGAGGGCATGAAGAGCGAGTTTCCCAACGCCACGATCAACTATGTCGAGGGCACGCAGTTTCTCAGCAAGGAAGCGTCGCCGGTGCCTGACAGTGTGCTGACCACGGATGGCAAGCCGGGCGCCAAGGCGAGTTATACCGAGATGAGGGGGATGGACCTGGGCAACCCGACAACCAAGCCGGTGGTTCTTGCCACGCGCATCGAGCCGGGCATTGACGCCGCGGCGCAGGCGCTGCCGGTTGAGGTTGCCGGCAAGGGCCCGGTTGCGGTTCGCTGGGAGACGACGCTGACCGCGCCGGAGACGGGCGAATACGATCTGGGCATGAAGGCCAACGGCTTCTTCCGGGTCACGCTGGAGGGCGAGCAAGTCACGATGGAATGGCAGACCAACGGCGTGGCGACGAAGCTGGGTCGCGTGCACCTGGTTCAGGGGAAGACTTATCCGCTGGTGGTGGAGTACGGACAGGAAGGGCCCGGGGCCCCGACGGCGCGCCTGGTGTGGCAGAAGGTTGACCTGACGCCGCAGCCCGCAGCGGTGGAGGCGGCAAGGAACGCGGATGTGGTGGTGGCCGTGGTGGGCATCACCAGCGAGCTTGAAGGCGAAGAGATGAAGGTCAACGTCCCCGGATTCAGTGGCGGCGACCGCACCCTGATCTCTCTGCCCAAGCCCGAGGAGGATCTGCTTGAAGCCCTGGCCACAGCCGGCAAGCCGCTGGTGGTAGTGCTCACCAACGGCAGCGCGCTGGGAGTGAACTGGGCCAAGGAGCACGCCAACGCCATCCTGGATGCGTGGTATCCGGGCGAGGAAGGCGGCGCGGCCGTGGCGCAGACTCTGTCTGGCCGCAACAATCCTGGAGGACGGCTGCCGGTCACCTTTTACACGGACGTGAGCCAGTTGCCACCTTTCGAGGATTATTCGATGAAGGGACGCACCTACCGGTACTTTGAAGGAACGCCGCTCTATCCCTTCGGTTATGGGTTGAGTTACACGACGTTCTCCTTCAGCGATCTGAGCGTTCCCAAGGACGCGGTGGACGCGGGCAACCCGGTTCCCGTGGAGGTGACTGTGACCAACACCGGAAAGAGCGCCGGCGACGAGGTGGCGGAACTCTATCTCAGCTTCCCCGATGTAGCGGGCGCTCCGCTGCGCGCGCTGCGGGCGTTTCAGCGGGTTCATCTTGAACCCGGCGCCTCGCAGAAGGTGCGGTTTGAGCTGCAGCCCCGCGACATGAGCATGGTGACGGAAGCGGGCGATCCGGTGATCGCCGAGGGGGAATATACCATCTCGGTGGGTGGCGGACAGCCGCACACATCCGCGCAGGTGCTGACAGGGATGGTGCACGTGAAGGGAACAATGAAGCTGCCGGAGTAGTGCCGGAGCTGGCTGCAAAACAAGGGCGCTTCCGCGATGCGGAAGCGCCCTTGTTTTGAGATGGAGATTTTGAGACGGAAATATTGATCGGCCGCGGGCTTCAGTCGCTGGCCTCGACGGGCAGCACACGCAAGGGCACTTTCAGCCATTTGCCTGCTTGGGCGTGATCGTTTTTCGCGCATTTGTCTCCTTGCAGAAATATGTTTCAGCCTCCACTGAAATGAATTCGAACTGTCCGCCTGTGAGCGGCCGGTCACATCCCGCAGGCCTTGGTCTGGACTACAATCGAGTGGTTATGGCAACCATCACGCTTCCGACCGCAATTCAGCCGCGCTCGCCCCAGGGCGGGTTTGCGAACGAGCCTTTTACTGACTTCAAGGCGCCCGGGAACGCCCGCGCCATGGAGGCCGCGTTGGGCCTGGTGGCCGGACAACTGGGCCGCGAATACGACCTGGTCATTGGCGGTCACCGGGTCAGAACGGAGGGCAAGATCCGCTCCCTGAATCCTGCCCGGCCCGCGCAGGTGGTGGGCTTGCACCAGAAGGCGGGCGCGGAGCATGCCGGGCAGGCGATGCAGGCGGCGCTCAGCGCGTTCGAGTCCTGGAGCCGGGCGTCGGTCGAGACACGCGCCTCCCTGCTTCTGGGCGCGGCCGCAATCATTCGCCAGCGCAAACTTGAGTTCTGCGCCTGGCTAACGTACGAGGTGGGCAAGAACTGGGCCGAGGCCGACGCCGACGTGGGCGAGACCATTGATTTTTTTGAGTTTTACGCGCGCGAGGCTCTGCGGCTGGCCCAGGTCAAAACGCCCATCGAGCTGCCCGGCGAGCGCAATGAACTGCTGTACATTCCGCTGGGCGTGGGCGCGGTGATTCCCCCGTGGAACTTTCCTTTCGCCATCATGGCGGGCATGACGGCAGCCTCCATCGTCGCGGGCAACACCGTGATTCTGAAGCCCTCCAGCGACTCGCCGACCATCGCCGCGAAGTTTGTGGAGGTGCTGGAGGAGGCTGGAATGCCGGGCGGCGTGGTGAACTTCTGCCCCGGCTCGGGCGCCACCTTCGGCAACGCGATCGTCGAACATCCGAAGACCCGCTTCATCGCGTTCACCGGCTCCAAGGCCGTGGGACTGGAGATTCACGAGCGCGCCGCCAAAGCACAGCCCGGTCAGATCTGGATCAAACGGACGATTCTGGAGATGGGCGGCAAGGACTCGATCCTCGTCTGCGCCGACGCCGACCTGGACGCGGCCGTTGAGGGTGTTGTGGCTTCGGCCTTTGGCTTCAGCGGGCAGAAGTGCTCGGCGTGTTCGCGCGCGATCGTCGAAGCGCCAATTTACGACGTGTTTGTGGAGCGGCTGCGGGAGCGCGTGGCGAAGTTGACCGTGGGTGACCCGGTGGCCAACCACAATCTCGGACCGGTCATTAACAAAGCCGCGCTGGAGTCGATGCTGGCCTACATCGAAACCGGCAAGAAGGAAGGAAAGCTGCTTTCCGGCGGCCATGCGGTGGAGACGCCGGAGGGCGGCTACTATCTTGAGCCCACGGTGATTGCCGACGTCGCGCCCGGCGCGGTGATCGCCCAAGAGGAGATCTTTGGGCCGGTCCTGGCGGTCCTCAAGGCGGAGAACTTCGAGGATGGGCTGAAGATTGCCAACAATACCGAGTACGGGCTGACCGGCGCCCTCTATACCGCTGATCGCGAAAGGCTGAACCACGCCCGCCGCGAGTTTCATGTCGGAAATCTCTACTTCAACCGCAAATGTACCGGCGCGATGGTCGGGGCGCACCCCTTCGGCGGCTTCAACATGAGCGGGACGGACTCGAAGGCAGGCGGCCCGGATTATCTGTTGCTGTTTACCCAGGCCAAGAGCGTGGCGGAGCGACTCTAGGGCCTGTTCACACTCCTGGGGCGGATGGCGTTGCGAGGGAAAATCCGGCCAGACGAGGCGGAGTCCGAGGGCTGTGGCGGGTCCACCGTCGAGGACGACAACGAAGTATGGCCGGATTTTCTCCGCAACCCTTCGGGACGGGGCCAATTTTCCCCATTTCGTCGTCAATCGTCGCTCGCAGACACCCGGTATGCGTCGCTCCTCACTCCTCGAACTGAGAAAAATTGGCTCCCGTCGCCACCACCTCAGGAGTGTGAACAGGCCCTAGTCGACCGCCGGATTAGACCACAGTCGGCGGGGCGGCTTGCTCCTCGGCGTCCAGCTTGCTGCCCATCTCGGCGGCGGCACGCGCCAGCACTTTGTGGTGGATGGTGAAGAGCGCCAGTTCCAGCCGGTCGCTGACGCCGGTCTTGTCGTAGATGGAGCGGAGATAGTTCTTGATGACCTGCTCGGTCGTCTTGAGCCGGAGGGCAATCTCGCGATTCTTGCAGCCCTGGACGATGAGGGCCACGATCCGCATCTCCTTGGGAGTAAGCCGGTCGCGCACCCGCGTGCCCACCATGTCCTCTTCGGGCGACTCGGGCAGCATGACACGGGGAGGCGTCCAGGTCTCGCCGGCAGCCACGCGGCGCACACAATCTACCAGGGCCGATCCGGTCACGTTGCGAAAGACCACGCCGCGAAACCCCTGCTGCAGAAAGGCGCTTGCGGACTCGTTATTTTCCGCGATGACGATGCCGCGGCTGTTTGAAGACTCGAGCAGCGTACGAAGACGCGCCATATCCGGCTGCAAGGAAGCGGCAAATACAACGATGGCTCCGGGGAAGGTGGTGATGGCGTGCAGCATCCGGTCCAGATCCGTGCACTGCGCAATGATGCGCAGGTCGTCGTCCATGGCGAGCACCTTGGCGGTGCCGGCCCGGAAGATCGCCTGTGAGTCGGCAAGGATTACCTTATTCATTTCGCTCGCCCCATCCGCCGCGCCCGCCCCGGGCAGAGGCCGGAACCGGCCCTGCAATCCGGCCTGGCCCGGTATTGCGCTTCAAGCTCTGACTGCATTTTCTTCCTCTTGCCTCCATATCGGCAGAAGGAATAAGGGCTCCTCGACTGTCTGTTTTTGCGACAGCAAGTGAGTGCCTGTATGCCTTTCGTCATCGATTCTACCCAGAAAGTACCCACCCTGAGGTAACTTTCCATGGAATCAGCTTACAGCGCAGACGCCCGAAGCGCCATGAGAATTCTGTTCGCAAGGCACCAATTGTATTGACTGACTGGCTGCCCCCCTGGCCGGCGCGGAGTGGCATGCGGGATGCGCTTCGGTGTTTTTCCCATGCCAGTTTTCTTCTGCGCGGCACATCGCAAGGGTCCATGAGCAAATCTCAATCATCCTTCATGGACACGAAGCGATGAAGTTGGTCTTGTGACTGCCGATGAAGCGAATGAAGGGGTTGGGATGGCCGATCGCACGGAGTTGATGGAAGCCGCGCTGGACAGTTATCCGGAAGGCATCGCGCTGCTGGGTCAGGAGGGTCAGGTGATCTTCTGGAACCGGGCAGCGGAAGCGATGACTGGATTCGCCGGCATGGAAATGGTGGCGCGACCGGTTCCCTGGTCGCTGGAGCCTCTTCTGCACGGCGAAGGGCCGGATGAGGAATGGGGATTGCACGCCAGGCCGCAGCCGGGACGCGGAGCGCTGGTTCATGCGCAGGACAAGCTGGGCCGCGATCTGCCGGCAATGATGCGAACCCTGGTGCTGCGCGACGGGATGGGTGAGCGCATTGGCAAAGCGGTCATCTTTCATCCGGGGGAGAGCGTGGATGCCTTGCCGCGCGGGGAAACCGGCGAGGACTCCAGCGTGGAGGCGGATCAGGCAAAACTTGAGGAGCGGGTGGAGGCGGTTTTTGAAGACTTCACGCGCAGGGGCATGCCGCTGGGCCTGCTCTGGGTCACCGTTGACCAGGCCAGTGAACTGCGCAAGACCCACGGCGCCAGGGCCTGCGAAGCGATGCTTGAACGCGTGGAGCGGACGCTGGCCAACGGGCTGCGGCCGGCCGAGGAGCTGGGCCGCTGGGGGGACGATGAGTTTTTGGTCCTTTCGCATGAGCGAACCGGCGCAACGCTGGCGGCGCACGCTCAGGTGCTGGCCGGGCTGGCGCGGACGACCGATTTCCACTGGTGGGGCGACCGGGTATCGCTCACTGTGAGCATCGGCGCGGCGCATGCGGAGCCGGGCGAAACGCTGGTGCAACTGCTGGAGCGGGCGCAGGCCGCGATGCTTTCGAGCGTCCACGCGGGCGGCAATCACATCACCGCGGCGCCGGGGAGGCATACATGTTCGCAATCATAGGGATTCTGCTGGTTTTTGGAGCAGTCATCGGCGGCTTCCTGATGGAAAAGGGGCACATAGAGGTGCTGATCCAGCCGGCCGAACTGCTGATCATTGCGGGGGCCGCGACGGGCACGCTTCTGGCGGCCAATCCCGCGCATATCTTGAAGGGGATTCTGGCCGGACTGAAAGGCGTTCTGGGGGGCTCGAAGTTCACCAAGGAACGCTATCTCAGCGCGCTGAAGATGATGTACGTGTTCCTGAACAAGGTGCGCAAGGAGGGGCTGCTGAGCGTGGAAATGGACGTGGAGAAGCCCGGCGAGAGCGCGATCTTCAAGGATTATCCCGAGTTCCTCAGCGACCATCACGTGCGGGATTTTGTGTGCGACACGCTGCGCATGGCCATCACTGGGGGCGTGGAGCCGTTTGAAATGGATCAGATGATGGAACTGGACATGGAAGTGCATCACCATGGAGCGACGCTGCCGGTGAGCGCGCTGTCGACCGTCGCGGACGCGCTGCCGGGGTTGGGCATTGTGGCGGCGGTGCTGGGCGTGGTGATCACCATGGGCGCGCTGGGCGGGCCTCCCGACCAGATTGGCCATAAGGTGGCGGCGGCACTGGTGGGCACCTTTCTGGGTATTCTTCTGTGCTATGGCGTGGCCGGACCGCTGAGCTCGAACATGAGCAAGACCGCCGACGACCATAACAGCTATTTGCACGTGCTGCGGGTGCTGCTGCTTTCGTTTCTGAAGGGCGCGGCGCCCATGATTGCCATCGAGATGGCGCGGCGCGCCATCCCCGCCCATGTGCGGCCGAGCTTCGACGAGATGGAGAAGCACTGCAAGCAGCAATCAGCGCCAGCAGCCGAACCGGCAGTGGCGGCGTAGGGGCCGCGGCACTTTCAGGAGTGAATTATGGCGCCGAACAAGACGCGGCCGATCATCGTCATCAAGAAGAAGGGCGGCCACGGCGGCCATCACGGCGGCGCGTGGAAGGTGGCCTACGCCGACTTTGTGACCGCCATGATGGCGCTGTTCATTGTGCTGTGGCTGATGAATTCCAGCGAGAAGGTCAAGAAGGCCGTGGCCGGCTACTTCAACGATCCCCGAGGGACTTCAACCTTGATGGGCACGACCATGACCGGAACCGGAGAATCCGTGACCGTGGCCAAGAGCAATGACCTGCAAAAACTGAAAGACAAGCTGGAACAGGAGATCAAGGCCAGGAAGGATCTGGAGAAGCTTTCCAAGCAGATTGAGATCACGATTACGCCCGAGGGGCTGCGCATTGAGCTGATTGAGGACAAGAACGGAACCTTCTACAAGAGCGGGAGCGCGCGCCTGAGCGACCAGGGACAGGAATTGCTGGCACTCCTGGCGTCAGAACTGAAGACGCTGCCCAACAACCTGCTGATCGAGGGCCATACCGACGCCACGCAGTATTCACACGACGCCAATTACACCAACTGGGAGCTTTCGGCCGACCGGGCCAATGCCGCGCGGCGGCTGATGCAGCAGGACGGTGTCCGCTCCGATCAGGTGACGCAAATCCGCGGCTACGCCGATCAGCTCCTGCGCGTGAAGAATAACCCGTACGATCCCTCCAACCGCAGGATTTCCATCCTGGTCAAGAATCAGGAGGGACCATTGCCAAACTTGCAGGGCGCCGTCGCCGTGAACGGCCCGGCCACTTCGCCGGCCCCCGGGAATCCCGCGACGTCCCCGGCGGCGAGAGCGTCTCCGCATACGCAGTCCAAGCCGGCAGCTTCCGGCCCTGGCCTGACGGGCAGGACCGCGGCTGGGAAAAGGTAGGCAGGCGGGTTAGCTCGATCTGTGCCGAAGGCGTAATCTCCAGGGCCGGAGCGCATCGGCAGAAAACCCATGGAGATGCGGCACCGAATTTCGCGGCAGATGAATTGCGGGAGAAACGAAGATGGGATTGCCAATTTCCGACCGGAATGGTGTACTCTTGTGAGCGAGCGGGAAAGCGTTTACTGGAGGGCTGCTTCATGAAGATCGTGGCCGGGGTCGATTTCGGCACGTTGAGCGTACGCGTAACCTTGGTGAACAGCGAGAGCGGCCCCATGGGGACAGCTTCGGCCTCCTATCCGCTGCACCGCCGGCGCGAAGACCCGAATTTTGCAACTCAATCGCACGCGGACCAGATGACGGCGCTGGCCGCTGCCACCCGCGACGTCCTGCGGACCACGGGCGTGGAGGGGAGCGCGGTTGCGGCCATTGCGCTCGACACGACCGGGTCCAGCGTGATTGCGGTGGGCGAGGGGCTGGAACCGCTGGACGAGTATTACCTGTGGTGCGACCATCGCGCCCACGCCGAGGCCGAGGAGATCACCTCGAAGGCCCATGCCATGGGCTTGGAGGCCATTGAGTGGTGCGGCGGCGTCTACTCCCACGAGTGGGGCTTTGCCAAACTGCTCCACTG
Source organism: uncultured Acidobacteriaceae bacterium (assembly GCA_963716385.1). Classification (GTDB taxonomy): domain Bacteria; phylum Acidobacteriota; class Terriglobia; order Terriglobales; family Acidobacteriaceae; genus Telmatobacter. The sequence goes on along the minus strand of OY970305.1, from coordinate 1,314,240 downwards.
GCTGCGGCACAATCCCAAGAAGCGCGATCGATTCGTTACCGCGCTGGAGCACTGCGACATGGTGGCGGCCACGCTGAGCGGGATCAAGACGGTGAGCGGGCTGAAGCGCAGTGTCTGCGCGATGGGCCACAAGTGGATGTGGAACCCCAGGTGGGGCGGGCTGCCGCCGGAGGAGTTTCTGGTGGCCGTGGACCCGCTCTTTGCCGGAGTGCGCGCGAAGATGGGCGGCCAATACCTGACCAGCGATCACCTGGCCGGGCACCTGACGCCGGAGTGGGCAGAAAAACTGGGCCTGCGCGCCGGAATTCCCATCCCCGTGGGCGCGTTCGATGCGCATTGGGACGCCATCGGCTCCAACATTCGCGAGGGCGACGTGGTCAATGTCGTCGGCACTTCCACGTGCATCATCGCCATGGCGCGCGAGGCGCAACTGGTGCCGGGGGTCTGCGGAGTGGTGCCGGGCAGCGTGCATCCAGGCTACACGGGCATCGAGGCCGGACTTTCGGCCACGGGAGATATTTTTGAAGCCGTGGCCCGCCGCGCACAAACGACGGTGGCCGGGCTCTCCGAGGGACTCGATGACTACAAGGCCGGGCAGACCGGCCTGCTGCGCCTGAGCTGGGACAACGGCGACCGCACGGTGCTGGTGAATCCGGAGCTGGGCGGCGTCACGCTGGGCTGGAACCTGGTTCACACCGCGCAGGACGAGCTGTTCGCGGCCATCGAAGGCACCGCCTTCCACACCCGCATCATTCTGGAGCGCATGGCCGAGCACGGCGTGCGCGTGGATCGCGTGATCAACGCCGGAGGGGTTCCGCAGAAGAGCGAAGTGCTGAACCGCGTCTATGCCAACGTGCTGAACAAGCCGGTGCTGGTGCCGGCGGGCATTCCCACCAGCCTGGGCTCGGGAATCTTCGCGCTGCTAGCGGCCGGGGCCTACAAGACGATCGAAGAGGCGCAGGCCGCGGTGTGCCTGCCGCTGCGCACGGTGGAGCCGGACGCGCAGGCCGCCGCGGTTTATGAGCAGCTCTACCGGCACTATCGGGATCTCTATTTTGCGCTGGGCAACCGCAGTGCGGAGGCGGCGCCGCTGGGCCGCGTGTTGCCGGAGCTGCGCAGGATTGCGGCGCAGGTTCGCAAGGCAGGCTGAGCGTCTCGTCTCCACCGGCGTGGAGGGCAGCGTGTGAAAAATCAGCGGATCAGAAGCTCGCCATCGGCATGAAAGTGGAGATGCCCGCCGAATGCGAAGATTGCCGTGGGGTTTGCGCACAGAAAAGCGCCGGCGAAGTGTGAACTTCGCCGGCGCGTAGTGAAAGCGATTGTGCCCCGCTCAGAAGTCGTAACGCAAACTGAACTGCATGCGGCGCGGGGATGTCAGTAAGCTGCTTGCGACGCCCAGGCTGCCCCCGGTCAGGCCGGAACCGATCGAGGCTGGATCGAAGCGCACAGCATTGGTGACGTTGTACACCTCCCAGGCAAACTTCAAGGTTCCAAACTCGCGGAGCTTCCAGGTCTTGTCAAGGCCGGAGTCCACGTTAAAGTAGCCATCGCCGCGGAAGTTGTTGCGCTGGCCTGCTTCGCCGGGATACGGCAGGCGAACCGGCGAGCCGGTGGCGATGCCGCTGTTGATGGCATCCGGATTGTCAAAGAATTGCGGGTTTCCGTTGGCATCGAAATGCCGGTGCATCTTCACCTTACCGGTGACAACGCCATAGCTTTCAATCTGCCAGTCCGTCGTCCAGCCGGGCTCAAACAGCGAGAACGGCAATCCGCTCGACCAGCGGCTGATGCCCGTCAACTGCCAGCCGCCAATCAGCGCATCGAGAAGGCTGCTGGAGCTGCCCAGGAGCATCTTTCCGCGCCCGAAGGGCAACTGGTAGACCCAGTCCGCGGTAATCAGGTGGCGCGTGTCGAAGTCGGAGGGACCGCGATTCAGATACGGCTTCCACGTATTGAGGATGTCGCTGAAGGAACCCGTCCCGGTGAATTCTGTATTGCGTTCCGCATCGGAGCCCATGTCGATGGACTGAGACATCGTATAGCTGAAGTCCATTTGCAGGCCGCGGCTCATAGGGTGCCGCAAAGTGATCTGTCCCGCGTTGTAGTAGCTCATGCCGATGCTTGACAGGGCATACAGCGACGAAAACTGATCCTGCCAGAACTTGGACTGATAACCGGCCGGGCACCCATACGCGCAGAAGAAGTCAATGTCCGCAAGTGCGGATGTCGCGCCCCACTGCCCGCGATAGGGAGCCCACTCATTGGTGTAGATTGCCTGGGTTGCGCTCTCATTGGGGTAGTCGATGCCGGCCATGAACGGAAAGACGTCTTCGAAGTAAGGGATCGCAGGCACGGAAGCGCTCGCGTCTCCGCCGTGCTGGTCAACCAGTTTTGATAACTTGGTACCCGCCGCATAGTAATCTCCGCCGCCGTTCGGATCGACGTAGTCGACCGGCTCGGCAAGGTCGAGGCTCTGCAGCAGGTGCCTTCCCAGGCGTCCCACATACGCGGTCTCCACCGTGAAGCCGCCGGGCAATTCACGCTGCACCGAGAAATCGAATGCCTCGGAATACGGAGTCTTGATCTTGCTATCCAGGCCCCAGGTGATAGCGAAATTGCCGAGCGGCGCCGGATAGGGGAACGTGGTGGTTTGCGGAGCCGTGCCATTGTTGATGGGTGGCAGATTGTGCCGCCCGGTGAAACGGGGCGAAGGCAAATATCTGGCGGACCCCTCGACGCCATAGACTCCGGCTGGATTTGTGACCGAGGAGCTTACGCCATAGGAACCCTCCTCATTGAAAATGTTGACCAGCGCTTGCCCGTAGTGGTCGTAGTAAATGCCCGCCCCGGCGCGAATGGAGGTCTTGGTATCGGGGGAGTAGGCGATGGCCAGGCGGGGAGCGAAGTCGTGCTTCGACTTCGGCCAGAATCCGGGCTTGTTGTAGTAAGCTCCGGCGGGCGCGAAGTAAAGGTCGGGCTCATACACCTGCCCGGCCTGCGCGGCCTCTTCTCTCTTCAGGTACCAGGTGTGCGTATCAATGGTGGGAGCGACCTGCTGGCCGGCGGTTTCATAAGGCGTTTGCAGAATAGTATGGCGCACGCCGAAGGTGATGGTGAGGTTGGGCAACGCACGCCATGCGTCCTGCACATACCACTCGTACTCATTGGCCTTGAAATGGCGATCAATGAAATCGCCGTCGGCGAGCAGCGACCCGCCGCTCGCGCTGGTGATTTTGTAGTTGTACAGGTTGGTGAGCGAAGGAATCGTTCCGGCCAGATTGGCAAACGCAATCTCGTAGGAGTTGGCGAAACCGCCGGCCACCGGCGCGCCGCCCTGATCTTCGGGTTGCGGGGGAGCGCCTCCCAGCCAGTACGGGTTGGAGCTCGCATTATTGAAGGAGTTCGCGTTCGAGGAGTGGTTCTGGTGGATCAGACGCCAGTTGCCGCCCAGCGCGAAGGTGTGATTGCCCTTGCTCCAGCTCAGGTGATCGACAATGTTGTTGACCGGTACGCTGGTGACGGTGGTGCGGGTCTCGGCGGTGGCATTTGCCATGAAGCGAAAATCCACGTAGTCGCCTGAACCGACGCCGCGCGTGCTGAACCCCTGCCGGATATACCCGTAACGGATGTCGTTGACCAGGGTTGGAGAAATGGCCCAGGTATCGCCGGCGATAATCCCCTTGCTGTTGTCTTCGAGGATGGTCGACGGCCCCTGGCCTGGAAACTGCTCGGTGCCATCGGTGATGTCTTTCTGCAGGTTGCCGCGGGCGAAGATCCGATGCTTGTCGGAGGGCACGTAGTCGATTCTTCCGATGCTCGTGTTCAGGCGGATCGGGTGCGGAGAAGAGAAGGAATACGAGCCGGTGTTGTAGCCGTCACCCTGCGTCAATCCATTGGCCGCCGGCATCGAGGTGAAGTAGCCCAAGGCGTTGGGATTGGGGCCGGGACCGAAGGCATACGAACTGGTGTTGCAAATTCCGTAAATGCCCGCGCAGCCCGCGTCGAGAAGAGCGAATTGGCTGGCGCTGACCGTCTGGGTGTTTCCGTTGTCGTCGGGATAGGTAAGGTTTCCCTGCTGATAGGCCGCGGTCGGAACGATCTGGGTCACCTGGGCGTTTTCCGCCTGCCGGCTGCCTTCGTAATTGCCGAAGAAGAAGAGCTTGTCCTTCTTGATCGGCCCGCCCACCGCGACGCCGAAAATATTGCGAATGAGCTTGCCGGGGATATTGGGTTCGCCGCTGTTGGCTTGAGCCTGTTTATTGAACCAGTCGTTGGCGACGGTAAACGTGGGACGGTGGTACTCATAGGCCGCGCCGTGGAATTTGTTGGTTCCCGACTTGGTGACCATGCTGACCTGGGCTCCTGAAGAACGGCCGGCGTCGGCATTGGCGCTGCCGGTGGTGACGCGGAATTCCTGGATCGAGTCCTGCGTCTGGCGCAGTACGCCGGTGAAGGCATAGCCATTCACCTGATCGTTGTCATCCACGCCGTCGAGGGTGACGTTGCCCTGGTCGGAACGCCCGCCGTTCACGGAGCCGCTGCGGCTGTCCGTCGTGGTGGGCAGATAGAGCACGCCGGGCTGCAGCGACAACAGATCGGGCACATTGCGGGTTTCGCTTGGCAGGGCCTGAATCTGCGCATTGTCGGCGGAGTTGCCCAGAGAGGCATCCGTTGTATTCAACGTCTGCGCCGTCGCGGACACGTCCACGGTGACCGAGCTGGCCTGCACGCCGAGCGTGAAATCAATGGTCGCCGGCTGGTTGACCAGCAGTTCGGCCGTCTTGATCTGATCCCCGAAGCCGGCAGCTTTCACGGTGATGGTGTACCGGGCCGGGAAGATCTGAGGAAAGGAATAAAAGCCGGTATCGCCTGCGGTCGTGCTGAATGTTTTGCCGGTTGCCTTATCCGACAGGGTGACCGTCGCTCCAGGAACCAGGGCTCCGGTCTGATCCTTGATCACGCCACGCAGCGAAGTGGTTGCCATCTGGCCAAATGCGAGGGTAGCGGAAGATAGCGTACAAAGAAGCACCCATCCCCATAGAGATCGTTTCACGGCTGTTCCTCCAAAAGGTCTTACCTTGATGATCGTGCCTTACGGCCTGTGTACATCCATGCTTTGCGGTGGTGCTGTCTGCCGCGCCGCGCGTAGTCTGTTGGCGGTTAAAGCCCGCCTCAGCGGCTGTGCATTTTGCCGATGGGGCGATGAGCGGTTCCTTTGAATGCGTCGCGCAAATAACGTCGGCGGCGGGGGCTGCCCAGCGTGGAATAGGTACTATCTTGAATGATATTGACTAAGGATTCAATAAAAAAACTCGCTGCGTTCACAAAAAACCGACGTGGGGGGCGCTGGCCAGAGGCCGGAAGAAGTCATTGCTGCTGTTGCATTTGCTGCAAGTCGATGAGGGGCAGACGACGCTCCGGAGCCTGCTGGGCGCGCTCGACAAGCACGCTCCAGTCGTCGGGGATGGGCAGCTTGCGGTCCAGGGCCGGCGGCTTCTCGCTGGCCTCCACATGCACGGCCACGTAGAGTTCGCTGTCAGTGTTGCCCCGGAAGACGCCGTGCGTGGGCGGCACGTCGGCGTAGTCCCGGCCCACGGCGGTGCGAATGTGGCGATGGTGAGCGATCAGGTTGTTGGTGGGGTCAAAACCCACCCAGCCCAGGTGCGGCAAGAGAACATCGACCCAGGCGTGGGTCGCGTCTGGCGTGGAGCGGTCGTGGTCTTCGCGGCTGCGATACAGATAGCCGGAAACATAGCGGGCGGGAATCCCCACATGACGCAGCAGGGCGATCATGGTGTGGGCAAAGTCCTGGCAGACGCCCTTGCCGCTGATGATGGCTTCGTCAATGGGCGAATCCACGCGCGTGTGCTGAGGCACGTACTCGAAGTAGTCGAAGAGCCGCTGGTTCAGTTCCTGCACGAGCATCAGCGGGTCGTCGCGGCGGGTGACGCCCATCTGAGAAGCCAGCAGGGTGACGGCCGGTGTTTCCACGGCAAAGGTGCTGGGCAGCAGCATCTCCCAGTAGTCGCCGGCCTCGACCAGTTGGTCCAGGGCGCCCCAGGCATCGGGCGAGAGGAAGGCGGGGACGTCGGGCAGAGGCTGCTGCTCCACCACCGACTCTGCGACGATAACCAGCTGGTTGTGCTCACCGGGAATGTCGAAGTGCTGCACGTTGTTGCCCAGGTGGTCGCGATAACTGAAGACACGGCAGCGCGGGCTGACGGAGAGCGAAAACGTGAGGCAGTGCTGGTTGGAGTCGGAGCGCGGATGCATGCGCGTCTCCATGATGCTCTCGCTGATGGGCTGCGAGTAGCGGAAGCGCGTAAGGTGCCGGATGGAATAGAAGTTCATGCTCGAAGCTCCGTCAAACCGCCAGCGCGGACTGGATGGAATAGTGGATGTAGTAGCGGTACATCAGTTCATGGATGCGCAGGCATTGCTCGCGGATGGTGTGGAGAAAGCCCGCCGCATCGCCGGCCAGAATCTCCTCGATGGTGGTGTAGCCGAGCATGGCGTGCAGCCGGCCGATGCCCGCTGTCAGTTCGTCCGGAGGGCGCCGGCCGCCGGTGCGCTGGATGGATTCGACGGCAGTGCGAATGCCATCGACCGTGTAGCGGATGGCGTGAGGAAAGTCGCGGTTAAGAAGCAGGAATTCGAGGATCCGGTCGGGAGTGAGATCGGCTGTGTAGACCTGGCAGAAGGCTTCAAAAGCGGTACAACAGCGCAACAGGCCGACCTGTTCAAGATATTGGTACCCGGAGCGTTCGCGTTCCGGCACGCTGAACAGATCAGGCTGAAACACCTCAAGGAGCGTGGCCGTGGCGTAAGCGCGTTCCAGATAGCGGCCCAGGCGGATGAACTGCCACCCCTGGCCGTGGATCATGGTGGTGTCGCTGACGCCCTTGAAGAGGTGAATGCCATCGATCACCGAAGAGAGCGTGTCGTTGATGTTGGAGTGGAAGCGGGCTTGCGCGTGCGGCGATTGCATCTGGTGGTAAAGGCGATTGAGGCGCTGCCACTGCTCGGTCGAGATCTCCTCGCGGACCTGGCGGGCATTTTCGCGCGCCGCGTTGACGCAATAGATGATGGAAGCATGGTTGAGGCTGTCGAAGATGAGCCTGCCGGCCATCGCCTCAAGGTCTCCGTTCCACTCCAGGCCGGCCGGTTTGCCCAGCGCGGCCACAAGGCGCTGCCAGCGCGTCTCGGCGCTGGCGCCGCCGGGGTCGAGCATGAGGCTCATGGTGACGTCCAACTGGCGCACAGTGTTCTCGGCCCGCTCCAGGTAGCGGCTCATCCAGTAGAGGCTGTCGGCAACGCGCGAAAGCATCGTCGTACCCTCCCGAACTCCGTGTCTGACTGCTATTCCAGAACCCATGTGTCCTTGCTGCCGCCGCCTTGCGAGGAATTGACCACCAGCGATCCTTTTTCGAGAGCCACGCGGGTCAGTCCTCCAGGCACGATGTTTACCTTGTCGCCAAACAGGATGTAGGGCCGCAGGTCCACGTGGCGCGGCTCCAGATGATCGCCGATGAGGCACGGAGCGCGCGAAAAATCCAGCGTGGGCTGGGCAATATAGTTGCGCGGATTGGCCTCGATCTGGCGGGCAAACTCCTCGCGCTGCAGCGCCGTCGAGTGGGGGCCGATCAACATGCCGTATCCGCCGCTCTCGCCCACCGCCTTCACCACCAGCTTGTCCAGGTTGGCCAGCACATGCTGGCGCGCCTTGTCTTCGGTCAGCAGGTAGGTCTCCACGTTGGGCAGGATCGGATCTTCGTCCAGGTAGTAGCGAATGATGCGCGGCACATACGCATACAGCGCCTTGTCGTCGGCCAGGCCAGTGCCGAAGGCGTTGGTGACCGTCACGTTGCCGGCGCGGTAGGCGTTGAACAACCCCGAGCAGCCCAGCGACGAGTCGGCGCGGAAGACGAGCGGATCGCTGAAGTCGTCGTCCACGCGGCGGTAGATGACGTCCACGCGCTTCAGCCCGTCGGTGGTGCGCATGTAAACGATGTTGTCGTGAGTCACCAGATCGCGGCCCTCGACCAGGTCGATGCCCATCTGGCGGGCCAGGTAGGTGTGCTCGAAGTAGGCCGAGTTGAACACGCCCGGCGTGAGCAGCACGATGTTCGGCTCGGGACGGCCCTCTGGGGCCAGCGAGCGCAGCGTGGCCAGCAGCAGTTGCGGGTAGTGCTCGATGGGCCGCACGCCGTAGCTGTGGAAGAGCTGGGGGAAGGTCCGCTTCATGACCCGGCGGTTGGTGAGCATGTAACTGACGCCGGAGGGCACGCGCAGGTTGTCTTCCAGCACCACAAATTCGCCCGTGTTGAGCCGCAGCAGGTCACTGCCCACCACCGCGATGTACACGTTGCGCGGCACCTGCAGGCCCCGCATCTGGCGCCGGTAGTGCTTGCAACTGTAGACCAGTTCGCGCGGCACCACGCGGTCGTTCAGAATCTTGGCGTCGAAGTAGACGTCGCGCAGGAACAGGTTGAGCGCGGTGATGCGCTGGATGAGTCCGCGCTCGATGCGATCCCACTCCTGCGCGGTGATGAGCCGGGGCAGCAGGTCGTAGGGAAAGATGCGCTCGGTGCCTTCGTCGCGCCCGTAGACGGTGAAGGTGATGCCCTGGGTAAGAAACGAAAGCTCGGCCGATTGCTTGCACCGCTGCAGCTCATCCTGGGGCAGGCGCGCCAATGTCTCAGCCAGGGCGCGGTAGTGCGGGCGCACCTCGCCGCCCGGCTCCCGCATCTCGTCGAAGGCGTGGTCGAGCGGATAGTCTCCGTAGAGGGTTTCCACTTCCGCTGGATGGCCTGCGCTCATGGTCAGAATTGGCTTTCTTTGCCGCGAATTCAGGGCTCGGGCGGTAAATGAACGGCGACCTTCCGGACAGACGCTTCGCACCTGTCCCGCGCCGGCTGCAAAGCCCGTTCCGTCTGTACCCTGTTCTCTTGCTTTTAACACGCGGGACATAAAGGCACAATCAGGAACCCGGAAACCCCGCGCTGAACGGGCTGCGCGGATGAAAAAAGAAGTGAAATGCCGGCGCGCATTTGAATGCGGTACCCTGAATCTCTCAGGAGACTCGCCAAAGATGGTCATGCGCCGCCGATTTTCATTCATTCTGCTTGCAGCCCTGCTCGCTGCTTTGACCCTTGCGCCCGCAATGGCGCAGAAGGCACCCATCGAGATCACCGCCGATCTGTCCGACGCGCCGCGCAAGCTATATCACGCCGAGATCAATCTGCCCGTGAGCCCCGGGCCGCTGACGCTGATCACCCCGGAGTGGATTCCGGGCACGCACATGCCCTTCGGCCCGGCGCAGGAGATTACCGGCGTGGTCTTCACCGCCAACGGCAAGCCGCTTCCGTGGCGGCGCGACGACGTGGATCTGTACGAATTTCACCTGACGATTCCCGCAGGCGTGACCACGCTGCACGCGCATCTGGATTGCATCGTCCTGAGGCGCGTCTCGCAGAAGCTGGCGGTGTTGGAGTGGGAGAAGCTGCTGCTGTATCCAGCTCACGTGCCGGTGCGCGACATTCCCATTCAGCCGTCGGTCATCGTGCCCGCCGGTTGGGGCATCGGCACGGCGCTCACACCCATCGGCACAGGGGCTTACCCGGTGCCGGCGGCCGGAAGCACGACTCATTTTGCCGCGACCAACGTGGAGCAGCTTCAGGACTCGCCGATCATTACGGGGCAATATTTCCACGAGTTTCCGCTGGCGCCCACGATCACGCCCAAGCACTTTCTCGATGTGGTTTCGGACTACCCCGAGGATGCGAACCTGCGCCCGGCGATGCTGGCCGAGGTCGGCAACCTGGTGCGCGAGGCCGACGCGCTGTACGGCTCGCATCATTACAACGTCTATCACTTTCTGCTCACGCTCTCTGATGTGGCCGGCGGCGAGGGCCTGGAGCACGGCCAATCGTCGGACAACGGCGTGGGCGAGAAGGGCTTCTCCGATGCCGTTCACCAGCTGCCCGAGTCCGACCTGCTGTCGCACGAGTTTACCCACTCGTGGAACGGCAAGTATCGCCGTCCCGCGGGCCTTTACCAGCCGGATTTTTCGATCCCGGAGCGGGGCGATCTGCTGTGGGTATATGAAGGCATGACGCAATATCTGGGCAACGTGCTGGCGGCGCGCTCGGGACTCAAAACGCAGGCGCAGTACCGCGACATGCTGGCCCTTTCAGCAGCCAGCCTCGATTACCGCCCAGGGCGCGATTGGCGATCGACGGAAGACACGGCCATCGCCGCCAGCATCCTGCGCGGCGGCAACCCGGCCTGGTCCAACTGGAAGCGCGGGCAGGATTACTACCAGGAAGGCGAGCTGCTGTGGCTCGACGCGGACACGCTTATCCGCAAGATGACCGAGAACAAGAAATCGCTGGACGACTTCGAAAAGATTTTCCTGGGCAAGGGCGGGAACACGGGACCCCTGATCGTGCCCTACACCTTTGACGAGCTGGTCGAGGATCTGAACGAGGTTGTGCCGTACGACTGGGCAGCATTCCTGCACGACCGCGTGGACAGGATCAATCCGCGCGCCGACGTGGCCGGGATTGAACAGGGCGGCTACAAGCTGGTCTTCAAGGACAAGCCCAACCCGTCCGAGCGCACGCTGGCCGCTGCAGGCAGCCGTCGCCGTGGAGGTTTGGACTGCTGGTATTCGATCGGGCTGCGCATCGCGAACGACGGCGTGATTGGCGACGTGCTTTGGAACGGCCCGTCGGACAAAGCCATGCTGGCTCCAGGCTTAAAGATCCTTGCCGTGAACGGAGAAATTTTCTCCAACGATGCGCTGCGCGAGGCGATTCGCAAATCCAAGGGCGCGACCGAGCCGATTCGTCTGATTGTGCAGGCCGATTCTTTTGTCCACAACGCCGAGATTGATTACCACGGCGGCGAGCGCTATCCGGTGCTGGAACGTGTCGAGGGCACGCCGGATTACCTGGACGACATCACCACGCCGCTGACCACGCCGGAGAAGGTTCCCGAGGCGGCGAAGAAGGACGAGGAGTAGCGAAGGCGGAGATCGGTTCGCTCAATCCGGCCTCCAATCATTCCGCCGCGACCGCGGGGCGCTTGTGTTGCAGCGCCGGAAGCGCAAGCGCCATGAGCAGAATCGCCGCGGGAATGGTCAGCATCCCGATGCGCAGGCTGCCGGTGTGGGTGGATATCCATCCCGCCAGCCAGGGCAGCACCGATCCGCCAAAGCCGGCTGTGGCCATCACCCATCGCGAGTCGGATGTATGGCGCGAGCGGGCAAAGAACCCCGCGATGATCAGCGGATAAATGGGCGCCAGGGCCACCCCCAGCAGGAACATGGCCGCGCTGCGTCCGGCGACCGAAGGAACGCCGGCCAGAAGCACTGCCGCGCCCAGCGCCATTGTCACGGCGACGCGAAAGACGTGCGCCGGATTGGCGCGCAACAGCAACAGCGACGAAAGTCCCCGCGAAGCCAGGAAGCCGAACCAATAGATTGAAGTCGAAGCCGCGGCCAGGACAATACCACTGCCCGCCATGCGCAATGCATAGGTGGGCAGCCATGTGGCGGCGACGTTTTCAATGCCGACCTGGAGAAACGCGGCAAAGGCAAAGATGAGGATGAGGCGCAGGTTGACGAAAGTCCTGGCTTCAGTTGCGCGGCGCGCGGCCTCGGGGGCGTCTTCAAGCAGAAGCCCGCAGGCCAGCGCGGCCGCCACGGATGCGACGGCCAGCGCCAGGTATGCCGTGCGATAGCCGTGATGCATCAGAATCCGGGCGGCCAGCAGCGGCGCGGCCAGCGCGCCGGCGCTCCAGGTGAAGTTGAGAAAGGTGAGCAAGGGGGCGCAACGCGCAGGAAAGTTGCGCCCCACCAAGAGGCTGACGGCAGACATAGGCACGCCCACACTGATGCCCAGCAGCAGAAAAGCGAGCGGCAGCAGCGGCCGGCTGGCCGCAGCCACTCCCACGCAGCATACCGCCGTGGCCAGGAAACCGATGGCCATGGTGCGTGCGTAGTTCACGCGGCAAAGAAGCGCGCCCAGGGATGTTCCCGCAAAATAGAGCAGGAACAACAGGCCCGATTCACTGTCGTTCAGATGAAAGGTTGAAGCCAGCGACGGGAGCAGCGCTCCGCCTACCACATGCACAATACCGGTGAGCGCAAAGGCCGGGTGCAGCACGGCCATCGTTCGCCCGGTGGAGTTCCTGGCGGTTGGCCGCATCGGGACTTCAGGCCCGCTTGCCGCGGACGCGACGCGGGTTGGGCGGGCAGGTGGACTCGCGAATCATGAGTTCAGGATGAATCGGCACGACATCGGGAAATGTCGCCTGCCCACGAATCCTCTGCAGCAGAATGCGCGCTGCAACCACGCCCATTTGCGTGAGAGGCTGGCGAATCGTGGTGAGGCTGGGATTATGAAAGGCCGCGCTCTGAATATCGTCGAAGCCCACCACCGAGACGTCGGCCGGCACGCGCCAGCCGTGATCCATAAAGGCACGGATCGCGCCAATGGCGGATATGTCGTTGTAGCAAACTACGGCGGTGAATTCGGCTCCGCTCTGAATCAGTTCGTTGGCAGGCTCATAGCCCAGCTCGGGCGTGGAAACGCGCAACTTCAGTTGCACGGTCAGTTCGGGCGGAACGGCCAGCTTGAGTTCCCGCGCCACGGCCATCAGGCAGTTCCAGCGGTCGTCGGCATCGGAGCTATGGCTTCCCCCGCGCATGAATGCGATCTTGCGATGTCCAAGCTGGTACAGATGGCGCAGGGCCAGTTCCGCCGCCCGCCGCTGATCCAGCACAACGTTGGTCACGCCTTCGATCTTGCGGTGCCCGGCGACCACCACAACAGGCAGGCTGAGACTTTTTTCCAGAATGGTGTCGATGAGGATGAAGCCCTCGACCGAGCGGTCCATCAGCAGGCGCGGATACTCCTCGATGAGGTCGGGCTTGCGGCGGTGGCTGGCGGTCAGGTAGAAGTAACCTTCCTCGATGAGGAACTCCTCGACTCCCGTCAGGACCTGGGTGGCATAGTTGTCGCTCAGCTCCGGCACCAGCACGCCGACGGTGAAAGTTTGCCGCTTGCGCAACGATCGCGCATAGAAACTGGGCCGGTAGTCGAACTTGGCCGCCGCCTGCGTCACCCGGTCGCGCGTTTCCTGGGGAATTGAGCGCACGCCGGGAGCATTGTTCAGCACCAGCGAGATCGTTGCCGGCGACAGGTTCAAATACTCTCCCAGAATACGCAGGCTGATGGGCTGGCCGGGCTGCGGATCGGCTCCTGGTTTTGTGCGTTTGACCATGCACTCCTTTTGTAACACCCTTTGCTTCTAATGCGATGTGTCACCCGCGGCTTTTGATGTTTTCAGCGCCCGCGCCCCCATGGCTGTGCTCTTCATTCTCAGCGGCAGGGCATCCGGTTTGCCACGCGCGGCCAGAGTGGCCTTCGCAGACTGTGCGCAGGGGAAGAACACAACCCATGGAGAGGCGCACTGTACTAGGATGGATGCGCAGATGAAAGCGAGATACTGTGCGACAAATCGTGCGCCGCGATTGCGGTTGAGCCAAGGTGAACGGCGCGAAGGATGCGTCGCAATCATGCCGTGCGGCGCGGCCAGGCTGGTCCGCGCAGCCCAACTTCACCCGCACTTCAAGGGAGATCGCCATGCCTGCATTGACTCGGAGAGAGTTCATTCGATCCACATCCGCCGCCCTCGTTTGCGGTTCCGCATTCCTTGGCGACACCGCGCTGCATGCATCCCCGTTCGGTCTCCCGATCGGCCTCCAGCTCTATTCGGTGCGTGACCTGCTGCCCCGCGATTATGCGGGCACACTGAAGCAGATCGCGGCCCTCGGCTATGGCGAGGTGGAGGCGGCCGGCTACTTCAATCACAGCGTGGCAGAGGTGCGCGGAGCGCTCGATGGCGCGGGGCTTCGGCTGCCCAGCGCGCATTATTCGCATGATGCTCTTATGCGCGACTTCGACAAGATTCTCGCGTTCAACAAAGCCCTCGGAGTGCGCTATCTGATCTGCTCGTTTCCGGGGATGAAGGACCCAGCGCGGCTCAAGGCACACTCATTTGCCGCACTGGTGCAGTCTTTCACCATCGACGACTGGCGATGGAATGCGGATCAATTCAATACATGGGGAGCGAAGGTCAAGGCCGCGGGAATGCAGTTCGGCTACCACAACCACACCATGGAGTTCCGCGCGCAGAACGGCGTTGTTCCCTACGATGAGCTGATGCGGCTGACCGACCCCGCGCTGGTGACCTTTGAGCTCGATTGCGGCTGGGTGATGGTCGGCGGCGGAGACGCGGTTGCCCTTCTCAAGCGCTATCCGACGCGCATCTCGATGCTGCATGTGAAGGATTTCAAGAAGACCAGCAAGCCCGCATCGGTGGTCGCGCCTCCGCCTCCGGCAGAACTGGGGACGGGCACGGCGAACTATCACCCCATCTTCGCGGCCGCGAGCAGGGCAAATATCAAACATTATTTTGTCGAGCAGGAAGGCTTCGACATGCCGCCCATGGAGGCGCTGAAGATCGACGCAGACTATATGAAGAACTTCAAGGCCTGAGGGCCTGCTGGGGTCGCTCCCGGTAACGCGAGAATGCCTTCTCACTTCACATCGATGGTCTCCGTCTCCAGGTTCCATCCGCGCAGGCCGATGGCGGGTTTGGACTTGCCCGCGGGGAACGCGATGGTGAGGGTGCGCGATTCGCCGGGCAGCAGCGAGACGTAATTCTCGCTGTAATAGGCGGGCAGGATGCGCTCACCCGTGGCTGCGTCCTGAAGCGTGAGCTTGACCATGAGCGCGGGCGCTGCGCCTGAGTTTTCAATCTTCACTGTCGCCTTGCGCTCGCTGCCCGAGGGAGCAAGCGTGGCCGAAGCAGTCAGCTTCGCCTGTGGCAGGCCGTTCAGTTCGCGCAGGGTGGCTTCCTGACTGGCCCACCAATAGAAGTTGTCGCTCACCGGCGTGCCGTTTGCGTCGCTCACGTTCAACGCAATCAGCACCGTGTGCCCATCGGCCAGCTTGTCCAGGTCGGGCTTGCCCACCGGCGTGCGTGCGTCGGCCGCAGCTTCGATCTGCTGTGTCTGGTCGCTCAGAACCTTGCCGTCGAGGCTCACCACGCGCGTTTCCACCTTGAACGAGCGCGCCGCGCCCAGGTTGATCAGATCGACGGCGTTGTCGGTCAGGTCGAGCTGCGCGTGGATGGGCTCGCAGGCCTTCTGCGTGCCGTAGAAGCTGGATTGCGTGTCGTAGTCGTGGCTAAGGAAGTTCCACTCCATGCTGGGCCAGGCCGGCTGCGTCATCCAGATCATGCGCGCGGAGTTCGGCTGCCAGAGGTGGGCCGCGAAGCCCTCGAAGATGGCGCGGTGGCCCGCGTAGTCGAGCATCTGCGCCTTGCGCACGAAATCCTCCAGGCTGGTAGGCGCGCCGAACTCGGTCTCCATGTGCGCCATGAAGGGCGCCACGTCGCCGTTCCCGCGCTGGTGCCAGTCGTGGTAGGCCCAGGTGTCGCTGATGGGCCAGCGATCGGGCTCGGGGATGAACGATTTCATGCTCTCAAGCGTGGGCACGCTGGGGATGCCCAGTTCCACGCTGAAGCCGCGGTTGATGCGGTAGTAGGTCTCCAGCGGCTGGAACTGATAAGGGCCCGAGTTGCGCAGGTTCACCTGGTTCGAGCTGCCGGTGTAGTAGCGCGTGTGATCGAGCGTGCGCACCAGCGTGGCCAGCCCCTCGTTGAGGATGGGCTGCGGCACGCCCTCGTTGCGCCCGCACCACACCACGATCGAAGGGTGGTGACGGAAGCGCAGAATGCTGTCGCGCGCGTTCTTCAAAAACGGCGCAGGGTCCTGGGCTTCGAGGTTGTACCCCTGGGTCGATTCCCAGAAATCATTCCACACCATCAGGCCGTACTTGTCGGCCAGCGCGTAAAAGTTTTCTTCCGAGTCCTGGCCCATCCAGTCGCGGATCATGTTGACGTGCGCGTCGCGATGCAGCCGGAAATAGGGCTCAAGATGCACAAGGCTGACGCGCTTGCGGCTGTCGTCCATGCCCCAGTTGCCGCCGCGCGCGGCGATGCGCACGCCGTTCACCTTGATGACCAGATCGGTGCCCGGCCAGCCGCCCTCGACGGGCCGGATCGACGGCGAATCTTCGGCGCCGGGTTCAAGCGACTGCACCCACGAATGCCGCATCCACTCGGGGAGCTTTTGGCCGGGAGGCAGCAGGTTCGGCGTCCTGTCGTCGATCTGCCGGATGCCTTCATGGGTTTCATCAATCAGCGGCAACTCCGAATCGTGCGTACGGCTGGGCAGCACCTCCACCCGGCGCAGGTGGCCGGTGGCATCGAAGAGCGATGTCTCGTAGCTCAGTTCCCGCATGCCGAACTCGATCTGCCGCTGCGCACTCAGCTTGCCTGAGGCGGTGAAGCTGACTTTGAGCGCGTGCAGCGCGGGCTCGCCGTAACCGTTCGGCCACCAGAGCTTCGGATGCTGAACTCTGAGTTGCGCATACCCGGCCGGCTCCAGCCGCACCACGGTTTCGCCGGGCACGAGCTTTACATGTTTGGTCACTCTCACATCGTCGAAGCTGGCCGTCAGGTCACCGTCCACCGGACCGCCGGCAGTGTTGGTCAGCGGCGCTTCAATCTCGATGTCGGCTTCGCTCAAGTCGGTTTTGGGCAGCGTGGTAATCACGTTCAGGTCGCCGATCGCGACCGCGCCCGTCGCCGCGAGCGTGACATCCTGCCAGATCCCGGTGTCGCGGTCGCGGATGCTGGGAATCCAGTCCCAGCCCTCGGCGGCCGCGAATGTCGGCCCGTCCAGCACCTCCATGCCGCCGTTCTCGCCCGGCCCCCCTTTGATCGACTCCTCGTTGGCAATGCCCGGATGCGGCGGCGGACTGACACGCACCGCCAGCGTGTTTTCGCCTGAAGCCGCAACCAGCCCGGTCACGTCGAACTTGCCGCGCAGAAATGCGCCTGTGAAACCGCCCAGCTTTTTGCCGTTCAGCCACACTTCGGCGGCATAGTTCACGCCCTCAAAGGTCAGCGCCAGCCGCTGCCCGCGCGCCTGGGGCGGAGCTTTGAACTCCACGCGGTACCAATAATCCTGGTGGGCCAGACTCTCCGGAATTGCCAGGTTGTTCAGCCCGTAATCGGGATCGGGATAGATCCCGCGATCGATCATCGTGGTCAGCACGGTGCCCGGAACGGTGGCCGCCAGCCAGCTCCCGGTTGTGAAACCGGCCTTGGAAATCTCTTCGCCCCCTGCCTTCACGTCCGGCGCCGCGGCCAGTCGCCATCCGCCGCGGATTCTCCAGAGGTTTGTATCCACCGCCTCCATCCGGCTGGTGAGCGGCGGCAGTGGCTGAGCCACCGGCCTCTGAATGCCGCCCTTGCCGCGGGGCAGCGTCGATGGGTCCTGCGGCTCGATCTGGCCGGCCATTGAACGCGTCTGCACCGGCCAGTGCGAGGAGGCCTCTTCATACGTGGGCAGGGCGAAGTCCGGCGGCGCGGCGGCCATCGCCTCAACCTGCGCGGCTGTCAGCGCCTCTCGATAAATCTTCAATCCGGCAATCTGCCCGCCGAAATGACGGCTCGCCAAGCCTTCGACCGGCTCCGGAGCCATCTCAAGCCGTCCCGCGACTTCGCCCTGCACAAGCGCGCGGGTGAGCGCCGGCTTGCCATCGAGGTAGAGCGTGATTTTTTCGCCGTCGCCCACGGCCACGGCCAGGTGCCAGTCCGCCTTGCTCAGCGCGCTTTCGGCTGCGAAAAGGGCGTGCGCCTGCGGACCGCGGCCCAGCCAAAGTCCCAGATGGCCGTCCTCGACCCCAATGAAGCGCGCGTCCTCGGCGGCCGGATCGCCGATGCCGGCCAGCAGCACCGTGCCCGTGAGCGGGTCACCCTCAATCGAATCGGAAGACCGGAACCAGAAGGCCAGCGTCCATGTGGCGGTGCCGTCCAGCAAAGGATCGCGCGCGGCCCCCTGCGGGTTCAGCCCGAGCCTGTCTAAAAGCTCAGCCGTCCTGTCGTCCAGAGGCGATGGCGCCGCCAAGTGCTTGCTCAGCCCCGGCCCGCCAGCCAGAAACGTCGCGTTATATGGACCGTAAGACTCCGCAGGGATGGCTGCATTCTGAGCGTATGACCGGTTCGCCGGCGGGAGCAGCATCGCGACGGCAATCAGGCGAATTGTACGCAGGATCAGGGACAGCCGTGAGCTTGGAGAGAAGAGTCTGAGGATTGGCATGGCGGGAGAATCGTAAAGAATTCGAACGCAAAAAGGAAGGCGGCAAACACGAGCTGCGTTGGGATGTGAGCGCCACACCCGTTCCGCGGCAGAACTTGGAACCGCTGGACGGCACGATCCATTGCGGCGGAGGAGGCAGATGGCTGCGGGGATGGTCCTCGCGCGGCGGCATTGGCGGCGCGCAAGCCGGGATCCGCAGCAGCCACGCGGCTGACGCCGCCTCTGAACAGATAGCATGTGCTGTAGACTAATGGGCAGAGAGCCCTTCTCATCCGCGGAGGGATGGGTGAGCGGTTGATACCGGCGGTCTTGAAAACCGTTGTGCCTGAAAGGGTACCGGGGGTTCGAATCCCTCTCCCTCCGCCATTTCTTCTCTATAGCCATCCATATCTGTCTGTTCCCATCCGCTCGTAATCGCAAATTATTGAAAATATTGAATCGACTGTCCATGCTCATCCGCGCCTCTCCGCCTGCATCCGGATTTGACCGGGGGTATCAGCGGGGGTATTCCTGACTCCGCAGTTAAAGCGCGCAGGGGTGACACCCCCGCTTTGGGCTGAAAATGGAGATTACCCATAAACTTACGGACAAGGCAATAAAGAACGCCGAGCCGAAGAAGAAAAAAGACTATCGGCTGAGCGATGGGGGTGGTCTCTACCTAGTTGTCAGAACGAACGGTGGAAAGCTGTGGCGCTGGTCCTATGAATTCAATGGCAAAGAGAAGCTGTTGCCGCCGTCGCAGTGCGCGGCGGTCCCGTACTCAATGATGCCACGCTGGCCGATGCGCAGGCTGTCGGCCTGGATCGGATAGCAGCAGTGATCGACAATGGCTCCTATGCGCCAGGGACGACCCTGGACGACTGTAGTCGGGCATTTCAGGATAACTTCAAGCGCGCAGACATCATCATCGCCAAAGGCCAGGGAAATCTCGAGACGCTGCGCGAAGCTTCTGCGAACATCTTCTTCTTCCTGAAGATCAAGTGCTCCGTGGTCGCGAATTAGACCGGTCTTCCCATTGGCACGCAAGCTCTGATCTACCATCATCCCGCACCGACTGAGTCACGCCAGCTGTCACCCGAATCTCGACTTTGAGAAGACTTCGGGGCTATCCACGAGTAACGGGCTTCGCGCACGGAACGATTCTGCAAATTGGACGTGGACCAAGCTCCCTATGTAGCGGTCTTCCGCGCTGTAGTTGTCCAGCAGTGTAGCCTGATCCCCGCGGAAGACCGACTCATAGGCACGCAAGGCGGCGAGCTTTCGGTCGTAATCGCTGCTCACATCAACGGCAAAATCGAATCTGTCCCACGCCGGCTCCATTCTGCAATGACCGAAGAAGAGGCGCTCAATTTCGTGCGGGTCGGTGCCTTCCAAATATTCACCACCCGGGACCTCATCCCACTTGGGCAACCTTGCATAGAAGATTCCGTTCACCACAATGTCCGTGGCTGCCTTATGGTCAGGATGCACACCCGAACCCAGTGTTGTGAATACCATCTTTGGCCTGTGTTTTCTCACGAGCCGGGCCACGTGCAATCGCGCCTCGATTGAATCCACAATCAATCGATCCTGAAAGGACAGCGTGATGCGGTCAACTCCCAAAATCTCTGCCGCCTTTAGCGCTTGCTGGTGTCGCACGCCGCGTTCGGCGTGGCGCGCTGGTTCCCCGTCGCACAAGTCCACATACAGCACGGATCGTCCGCTCCGAACCAATTTGACGCTGGTCCCCCCCATGACGGCTTCAAGGTCGTCGGGATGCGCGCCAAAAGCGACGACGTCATAGTCTTCTGAGCGCCTTCCCTGCCTGGATGGAAGAGACATGCTCATAGAATTCCTCCCGAAGTGCAGAGATCGATTCGAGCCCGGTCAGATGGCCAGGACTACGCGGATGCGCGGCACAATTGTGTCCAACGCCCGTTGGAGCTTTTCGTTCACCTGGCTCGCCAGTCCTGTCAACCGCGGGTGATCGGTGACCGAAAGCATCCTTGCCACGTCGACGGTTCCAATCTGCACCTGGGAGTCGTATTCGTAGGCAATGGCCTTGCATGTCCCGGACACTCAAGGTGACAAGCCAAGATGCAAGAAGTTCTATCTTATCCGCACAATATACCTCAACAGGAATCAATGCACTGACGGTATCACTCACATTGCTCCCCTGCTACTGGAAGAACGAGGACCGCTGAATCCGCATGCCGCATCACTTTTTCCGTTGTGTTTCCAATTACCGTAACATCCAGAAATCGCCGGTGCCTGGCGGTAAGTGTAATGATATCCGCGTCGTGTTCTCGAGCTACGAGAAGGATCTGTTCGGCTGCGTTTCCATGGCGGATGACCTCAATCACCTCGCAGTGGCCTTTCACGTTGTTGGGGACCAAATCGCAGAGCTGCTTCTCTATCCCATCTGAGGATAGGCCCCCTTCCTCCACGTGCATCACAATGAGATGGGCGCCAGTCGTAGAGGCGAGTGCAGCCGAAATCAAAATGCCCTGATCTGCGTGTTCATCAAAGGTCACGGGGCACAGAACGCTCGAAATCTTTCGAGGTGCGGGTTTACCTCCCGGCGCTCGCACAACGAGTGTGGGGATGCTCGTTTGCTGCACGACGTTTTCGGCTACAGAACCAAGTCTCATTCGGGCAAAGCCGCTTCGTCCATGGCTGCCCATGACGATCAGATCCGGCCTTTGCTGCTCGGCATACTCGAGAATTCGCTCGGCGGGATGGCCTTCCAGAATAGTGACCTCATACGCCGTCTCTGCAGAGATAGTTTCATTGACCAGCCTCTCCAACTCATCGCCGATTGTTCTCCTCGCCCTCTCGGCGGCTGCGGCCAGTTCTTCCGCTTGCGAAGGAAGAAAATATCGCGGATACTCAGCCCACTCCGCATGAAGGATTTGGAGTCTTGCGTTATATGACGCCGCGAGCAGACCAGCCCAACGCAGCACTTTGGACGACGCAGAGCTCAAATCCAGAGGACAAAGGATCGATTTGGGCGGAAATTGCGACATCGGGGCTTACCTCCTCATATTGCTCGACAGACCCCTCAGCGGCTGGCTATTCAGACCCTTTCGTTAATCTCTCTCCCTCTTCATCGCGAGCAAAAGCGCTCATGCCTTACCCGCCCTCCTCACCTGCCGTTGGTGCGCCCAGATCAGAGAACGGTCTTATTTCTGGACGTTGGGCGTCAACCTGCGCAAGATGAACTCCTGTATCAGGCTGTTGACCATGCGTCCTCCGGTATTGGTAAGGGCATTCTCAAATACCAGTCTCGCGCCGCGATTTGTGTCCGGATAGTAAACGTTTGAGATGGCGCTCGACGCCAGATCGCCGCCCACGCTCGAATAGTTCGGCTCCCACCGTCCGTTGTCGCCCTTGCAGATGAATGGGCTGGAGAGTGCGTGAAGCGTGCGAGACTTCTTTGTGCCTGTTCCCTGGTAGAAGTAGCGGGGGTCCTGGTGCAGGAGCGATGGAAGGATGGCGCCGCCAAACAGGATGTCGGTAAAGCCGTCACCATAGACAGCGCCCAGGCGCTGACCGTAGCCCTTCGCGCCCTGGCCGTAGTCGAGGCGGTCTGCCGCCTGGTTACTTCCGGCAAGTACACCCATCCCGAGGAACGTGACTGGATCCGTG
Organism: uncultured Acidobacteriaceae bacterium; assembly: GCA_963716385.1. Taxonomy (GTDB): domain Bacteria; phylum Acidobacteriota; class Terriglobia; order Terriglobales; family Acidobacteriaceae; genus Telmatobacter. The sequence continues at coordinate 1,292,369 of OY970305.1, read as the reverse complement.
GCGGCTCTGAGGGCAAGCGAAAACTTCAGTCTGGTCGTAAGTGGTGCTGCGTTGCGATCATAGACGACGTAGAAATTAGGAACGATGCCGAGAACGCGCTGCTGTTCCTCAATCTTGACCTGCTCGACGGCGATTTGCTCGGAGGAGGAATACACCGTCACCGAGCTCGTCGCCCCTGCGATCGCGATCCTGCTGCCCTTGAGAAATACAAACTGGCCGGGGCTCAGAATGACAGGGGGGGATGTCCAGTTCACAAACCCATTGGCACTGATGGTGATGCGGTAGGGGATTCCAGGCTTTAGAGCATTGAAATTGAACGATCCGTCGTCTTTCGCTACGGCCGTGCGGTGTTCTCCAGGGATAAAACCTTCCAAAACGACTGTCGCGCCGGGAACGATGTCGTTGTTTGTGTCGGTTACAGTGCCCATGATGCTTCCCGGCTGTGGGTCAGGCGCGGCGATTTCACTGTCGCTTAGACTCTCCGGCCGCGGACCGGCTGCGGCAACATGCTGTGCGAACACTGGAGCAGTGGCGAACAAGCAGACGACAAGGACGCAGATGGACTCCGTGATACGCGTCGTTTTAGAAGCGCCCCTGACTGAATTATCGGCTCTCACCGGGCAATTCATTTGTGCTTTCTTCTTGCCCTCAGTGCCAGTTGCGGTATCCACGTCGCTTTGACTCCTTTTTCCTTGCTGCGAGCCCCCATTCGTGGACTGTGAACTGACCGCCTCGACCAGATCTCGTGATATGGCTCGTTTCGTGCGATGGATTCACCAACCCGGATTTGCTGGCCCATTTGAATGAAAGCAAACTGGATACCGAAGGATTGCGGGCAGGTATGCAGCGCATAAGCTTCTGACAAATATGTATTTAGTGGAATATCGAAAGCCAGGAAAGCCAACAGGTGTCGGAGCTTCCGGCGTAAATTCGTCAGGTGTCGGAGTTGTGCGACACTTAGTTCGTAGGGGCGTGGGGAATGAGTTCGACGCTGCCATCTGGTGACGTATCCCAGAAGCTCGCGCCTTCCGGGAGCGATTTCGAGCGCGAGAGCGAGCGGCTGAAGCTGCTTCTGGAACTGACGAACGCGCTCGTCTCGAACCTTCAGCCTCGCGAACTCCTTCAGGCAATTTCAGAGAGCATCCGGCAATGCATGCATAGCGACCTGGTTTCGGTGTGGCTGCCGGATGAGGAGCAGCGCCAGTTGCGCTCGGTGACGATGGACTTCCCGGAGGGCAAGGGGTTCGCAAGGGAGGATCTGTTGCAACGGATCGAAGGGTCCGGCGTCGGCAAGGCTTTCAGGAGCGGCAGGCCCGTTATATCTACCAGAGTCGATGAGATGAATGAGCCCGAACATCATCTTGCTGTTGCGGAGGGGCTCGCTTCCGGCTGTTGTCTGCCCTTGATCAGCCACAACCGGACGCTTGGAGTTCTGGGCCTTGGCTGGCGGACCGAGAACGCATCCAGCTCCGAGGATGTTGAATTCCTGATGCGCGCGGCGGGACAGGTCGCGATCGCCATCGAGAATGCCTTAGCCTATCGCGAAATTGCAGAGCTAAGGGACAAACTCGCACAGGAAAAGCTCTATCTCGAAGCTGAGATTCGCAGTGAGGCTGGCTTTGAAGGAATCGTTGGGCAAAGTTCGGCTCTCAGGCAGGTGCTTGAGATGGTCGAAACCGTGGCGACAAGCGATTCCACCGTGTTGCTGCTGGGAGAGACCGGTACCGGAAAAGAACTGATTGCCCGGGCCATCCATGATCGCAGCCGACGCAAAGAGCGGACCTTAATCAAGCTCAACTGCGCGGCCATTCCCACAGGTTTGCTGGAGAGCGAATTGTTCGGTCACGAGCGGGGTGCCTTCACCGGCGCGATCATGCAGAAGATCGGACGGCTTGAGCTGGCAGATCAGAGCACGCTCTTTCTGGATGAGGTCGGAGATATTCCCCTGGAGGTCCAGCCCAAACTCTTGCGTGCATTACAGGAGCGGGAATTTGAACGCCTGGGCAGCACGCGAACAAAGAAAGTCGATGTTCGCGTCGTGGCCGCGACCAATCGCGACCTGCAAGAGATGGTGGAAGAGAAACAATTCCGAAGCGACCTTTATTACCGCCTGAATGTGATTCCCATCCGTATACCGCCCTTGCGAGAGCGTCCCGAGGACATTCCGTTGCTGGTGCGGTATTTCGCGCAGAAGTATGCCCGTCGCATGCAAAAGAGGATCGAAAGCATTCCCGCGGCGTCGATACGCAGGCTGGCGCGTTGGCATTGGCCGGGAAACATTCGTGAGTTGGAGAATCTTGTCGAGCGTGCGGTCGTCCTTGCACGCACCGAGAGACTGGAGATTTCCGTGCCGGAATTAGCCGCTGGCGGAATGGGGACTACGCCAGCAGGAGTCGAGAAGTTCCAGGAACAGGAGAGGATCGTGCGCGTCCTGAAGGAGACCAAGGGGCGGGTCGGCGGAGCCCACGGCGCCGCCGCACGAATGGGCCTCAAACGGACAACTCTGCTTACGCGCATGAAAAAGCTGGGGATCGATCCGCGCAAACTTCTCTAGATGTGGAAAAATCTGTTTCGCGTTAAAGGGATCGGTTGTGCCTGGCCGCAACTGACCCCGGCATTGTCGCAAGCATGTCAAACAACTTTGACACCCGTCAGTGCCCGCCCGACAATTCCGACACAACTGTTTGACCGGCGACAATCACGAGTACCGAATTTTGGGGGGCAAACTGGGGTGAGATTGAAGCGCTAACACTGAGCCACGATCGGAGACCGCGATGGAACCGTTCCGCTTTCATGTTTTCGTGTGCACGCAGCAAAAGCCAGAAGGCGTTCGCTCTTGCCTAGCTTGCGGGTCGCTCGCAGTCCTCGAGGGGCTGGATCGCGAAATCGAGGCACGCGGTCTGAGCGGGGATGTCCAGCTCACAACCTGCGGTTGCTTGGGGTTGTGTGATGAAGGGCCAATGATGGTCGTCTATCCGGAAGGGGTTTGGTACCGGCGTGTGCAGCCGTCTGACATATCCGAAATTGCCAGTAAGCATCTGCTCGATGGGTTGCCCGTCGAACGTCTCGTTTGGAACGATGCCACGGCGATGAGGGCCATGTCGGTCGAGCATGGGGAAAAGTTCAGTGCTGCGATGGCTGCCCGCGAGAAAGCAGGAATGCTGCCCGATCGCCTGGAGCAAATGATCCGCGGCTACATGCCGAGCCGTTGCATTCTCACGGCCCTTGAACTGGATATATTCACCGCCGTCGGGGACGGGGCCACTGCGAAACAGATTGGGACGCAGATCGACGCGAATACCCGGGCTACGGCAACTCTGCTTAACGTGCTCGTCGCGCTGGGACTGCTCTCGAAGAGCGGCGGCAACTTCAGGAACACGCCGGAGTCGGCTCGCTTCTTTGTTCAGGGCTCCAAGGACGATCACCGCAATGGTCTGCTGCACACAGCCGACATCTGGCATCGCTGGAGCACACTTACCGATGCGGTGCGCCTTGGTACCCGCATTCCTACCGGTCGTGACAATGCCCCTGGGCGCACACACAACTTCATTGCGGGCATGGAGCGCAACGCCAGGGAACGCGCACCACTTGTGGTGAAAGCTCTTGGCACAGCCGGTGTTCGTCGCATCCTCGATCTGGGCGGCGGCTCAGGCGCTTACTCCATCGCGTTCGCAAAGGCTGGTCCCGATGTGAAGTGCGAGATCCTCGATCTCCCGGAGGTCGTGCCGATCACAGCCGAGTATGTGAACAAGGCCGGCGTCTCAGCACAAGTCGTCATTCGCGCTGGAGACATGCTTCACGACGATTTCGGTTCCGGCTACGACATCGTCATGCTCAATGCGATCTGCCACATGTTTGCCGAGGAGCAGAACGAGGAGATCTTCCGCCGTGCCCGCCAGGCGCTCGCGCCAAACGGACGCCTGGTGGTGCAGGACTTCATTCTCAATCCTGATAAAACCGGGCCACTCCATGCAGCACTGTTTTCGCTGAACATGCTCGTTGGCACTGAAGCGGGCGCCAGTTACAGCGAGGTCGAGTATGCGAACTGGATGAAGTCCGCGGGGTTCGCCGAGGTGCGCCGGATCAACCTGCCCGGGCCCAGCGACCTGATTGTAGGCCATGTGAGATAGATGTACGCGTACTCCGAGTCCCAGATCCAGGTCCGCGATTCAGGCAGAACCCAGAGAGTCGCTATAAATCGACTGAAAAAGCCTCCACGTGCCGGTAGCAAGGGTCCATATCCCCCAGCCCGGTCGAGTTCGAGACTCCAAGATCATTAGGGGGAATAGACTTCGTAACGATACATGTGCGAAACGAACGCGCAGGCAGCATAATGTGCACGGTAGGAGGGCCTATGGCGGATAAACAGTCGGGAAGCGACCCGATGGTCGTGCATGGTAATCATTGGCCGGCCGCGATCGCGTCCCTGGCAGTGGGCGCAGCTTTCTTCGCCTTATGGTTCTGGCTCCTTCCCGGATGGTTCGGTTTCCGGGTAAACGCCAGAGGTGAGTCGCCTTGGCGATGGCTAGCGGCTATTCCATCGGTGCTGGGATTCGCAGTAGCCCTGCGCTGTGTATGGGACTTCGGGTGGACGGGGCACGGTACACCCGCGCCTGTCGCTCCGCCGCAGCGATTGGTCGCGGTAGGGTTCTACCGCTATGTGCGGAACCCCATGTATCTGGGATTTGCAGCTGGGTGGACCGGCCTTTGGGTTGTCTTCGGACATGCCAACCCTATAGCGATCGCCGCCGTAATGGCGGTCGCTCTGGCGGTGCATCTGTTTGTGGTCTTCTATGAGGAGCCAACGCTGCGCAAGAAGTTCGGGGCGGACTATATCAACTATTGCCAAAACGTAGATCGCTGGTGGCCACGCTTGCAAGGCTGGGAGAAACAGCAATAGCTGCAGCTGTCGGCAAGAGGATACTCTGCCAGCAGGGAACGTCTAGAATGGAGAGCTGGCTGCGGAGGACCCATGCGGTGTCTTAGGCGTGCTTGCGAAGTCATTTCCCGGCTAATCCTCCTTGGCTGCATTGCTTCTGCCCCTGGGCAGACGTCGGCGAATAATGCCTCAGTACTCTTGACGGTCGTGGACGAGAATGGTGTGGCCGTATCAGGCGCTCAGGTGGTCCTTCAGGAGCATGGACACGCTTCGATCCGCCTTTCGACCGATTACGCCGGACATTGCAGTTACGTCCTCCAGGGTGTCGAACCCTACCGCATCCAGATCGACAAGCCGGGGTTTTATGAAACGGTGCTGAATCAGGCCGACCCGCTGGTTCGTGATCTCCGAACTGTGCTGAACCACGAGCAGATGGTGCTGCAGCAGGTCAGCGTGACGGCCTCGGTTCCCGGCATTGACACGGAACAGATCTCCGATGAGCTCACGATGAATATGCCGGAGATCATCAATGTGCCGTACCCAACCTCTCGCGACATCCGCAACCTGCTGCCGTTTTACCCCGGAGTGGTTCAGGATGTGACCGGCCAGGTGCACGTGGCCGGCTCGGAGACGTGGGAGACCCTGGACATGCTGGATGGATTCGACATTCGCTCTCCAGTCAGCGGGATTCTTGCCATGCGGGTAAGCGCCGACGCGGTTCGCTCGATCGACGAAGAGGCGACGCGCTACCCTGTGGAGTTCGGCAGAAGCACCGGCGGCGTGGTGGCGTTCTATACCGGAATGGGCGACAACAGATTCCGCTTCAATGCCACAGATTTCCTTCCCTCTTTCCAGGACATCAATGGCATTCGCTTTGACAAAGTCGTCCCTCGGATCACCTTTTCAGGACCGCTGGTGCGCGACCGGGCCTGGTTCTTCGACGGATTTGAGGCAGAGTATGACGATATCTACATCCGGGAGCTTCCGCAGGGGGCCGACACGGACCACCTGCTTCGTGGAAGCAACCTGATCAAATTCCAGGTGAATGCGACGCCCTTCAACATCGTGTCGGGCGGCTTGCTGTTCAACGAATATCATTCGCCCTACGACGGCATCTCGTCGCTGGTTCCGCAGCAGAGCACCACAAAGCGCAATACGATCGCCTGGCTGCCATATCTGCGTGACCAACAGAGCTTTCACGACGGGGCGTTGCTGGACCTCGGGTTGGGCGTCGTGCATTTCCGCGACGGCTACGAGCCGCATGGAGACAGCCCTTTCCAACTCACTCCGGAGCTTTCTCTCGGCAGTTACTTTGAGAGTCTGACCAGCCGATCGCAGCGCATTGAAGGAAATGCGGCACTGTATCTGCCGCCGCGGCACTGGGCAGGACTGCACAATCTGAAGGCTGGCATCGATCTGGACCACATCGGCTTTGACGAAGCCTATGCACGCGCTCCAGTCAGCTATTTGCGCGAGGACGGAACGCTGCTGCGGCAGAGCGTTTTCCCGACATCCGCGCCCTTTACCCGCCATAATGTCGAAGCCGGCGCATATGTGCAGGACCGCTGGACGCCGCACACCGGACTGCTCATCGAGCCGGGCTTGCGTTTCGACTGGGACGAGATCATTCGCAGGCCACTGATTTCGCCGCGTCTGGCTGCTGTCTACACGCCCCCAAGAGCCGAAGAGAAAACAAAGTTATCCGCAGGCATTGGGCTCTGTTACGAGCACACACAACTGGAGTACCTGACGCGAGCACTGGCCGGCGTCCGCTACGACACATACTATGCAGCCAACGGCGTGACCCCGGAGGGGCCGCCGCTGGAAACGACCTTTTCAGCCAACGACGGATCGTTGCATGAGGCTTGGGCGCTGAATTGGAGCGTCGGGGTGGAACAAAGGCTTCCGGGCTCCGTCTACATCAAGGCGAATGTGATGCGAAAGCGTGTGTCCGATGAGTTCGCTTACGTGAACCAGAGCGGTTCGGCCGCGCTCTCTGGAAACTTCGCGCTGACGAACTCCAGGCAGGATCATGACAACGCGGCCGAGATCGAGGCGAGGCGCACGTTTGCCGGTGGCTACACGGTCTTTGCTGCATATACGCACTCCTCCGCTCACACCAACGCCGCGATTGATTACGTGCCCACTCTCTCGATGCTCGGCCCACAACAAACCGGCCCCCTGGCTTGGGACACGCCGAACCGCATCCTCTCCTGGGGGTGGCTGCCGTTCCTGGCCCCCGGTTTCAGGAAGCGGTGGGACTTCGTCTACACCCTCGACTGGCATTCGGGCTTTCCGTTCACCTCAGTCAACGCCAACTACCAGGTGGTGGGCGCAGCAGGATCGCAGCGCTTTTCAAATTACCTGTCATTCGGTCCGGGGCTGGAATGGCGCTTTCACTTTCGAGGGTCGTATTTCGGGCTTCGTGGAGTCATCGAAAACATAACCGACAGCAGGAACCCGCTGGTGGTAAACAACGTGGTGGATTCACCCCAGTATGGGACCTTCAGCGAGTTTGAGGGCAGAGCCTTGACAGCACGCATCCGGCTGATCGGGTCGAAGAAATAGGCGGGGTGCTGAATCGACTGAGCGCCTCCATCCACACTGACGCCGGCGAGTGGACTTGAGTTAGGTTTCGCAGAGAGAGCACGCCATAATGTTTGCCCGCACATCATCGATGGCGCGTCGCCCGTTGTCTTCCTCGACCTCAAATTGGCATCTAAAGTTCTGCTTGCCGATCCAGTATGCGCGCTCTTGCGTGGTCTGGTTTGCGCATGAAGAGGATCAGGGGGATAATCGCCAGAAACAGAATACCCATATCGGCCGGCACCGAGAACAGGGTGACGACATGCAGCATGAGTGGTCCTATCTCGAAGGTGCCGGGTGATTTACGCAGACGCACGGATGCGAACGGGCGTGCGCCGCGCGAGTGTTGGCAAGTTGGTAGCGAACTGGAAGGGAGGAGATCGGCCTGGGAGGCTACGGTGGATAGACCACGATAATGCCCTTCTCGTGCGACGGGGCAAACCTCTCGTTCTGGACTGCGAGGCTCCGGATTCGTGCCGTTCGCGAGCCCATGAAAGCGCGACCGCAGTCCGACCCGGTCATCCCGTCTACGCTTGCTTTGTGGCACGGTGCAGCACGCGGCATTCGGGTGCAGTGCCTTGAGAAGCGGAAATTGGGGGGAGCAGACGGGGAGTGAGATCCGCAACCGTGCATTTCGCTCTTGCTTCGTACCCTATCGCGGCGTCATTCTGGCCGCTTCGCGGACTCCGTCTCGCAGCATACTCCGCCGCCTCCCTCTCTGATCAGGGTTCAGACAAATCAGCTGACGCGAGAGTGCAACAGACTTTCCTCTACCACTTCCGCGAGCGCTTTCACTGCGTTTGCACTCTCTTGGAAATCCGCCTTCTCCTGATCCGTCAGTCTGATTTGAAGAATCTGCTCAATGCCGTGTTCGCCGAGCTTACACGGTACGCCCATAAACAACCCGTGGATGCCGTATTCTCCTTCAAGATAAGCAGCGCAGGGCAGGATTCTGTTCCTCGCCTGCAGGATGGCCTCGACCATTTCGGCGATCGCTGCCCCGGGCGCGTAATACGCACTGCCGGTCTTGAGATACTTCACGATCTCGCCGCCTCCGACACGGGTGCGCTGCACAAGCCGGGCAATGGCTTCGCTGTCAAGCAGCTCCGTAATTGGAATGCCGCCAACAGACGAATAGCGCGGCAGGGGAACCATCGTATCCCCATGTCCGCCCAGGACGAAGGCCGTCACATCCGCAACGCTTACGTTCAGCTCTTGTGCGATAAATGTACGGAAGCGGGCCGAATCGAGCACTCCTGCCATGCCGATCACGCGGCTTCGCGGAAATCCGCTGATCTTGTATGCGGCGTATGCCATTGCGTCGAGGGGATTGGAGACAATCACCAGAATGCAGCCGGGCGAATGGCGCACCACCTCGCCAACCACACCGCTCACAATTCTGAGGTTGGTGTTGAGCAGGTCGTCGCGGCTCATCCCGGGCTTGCGCGCCACACCGGCGGTGATGACCACAATGTCGGAATTTGAGGTATCGGCATAGCTCTGTGTGCCTCGGACCAGAATGTCTTTCCGGGCTAAGGGCATGGCTTCGAGCAGGTCCAGCCCTTTGCCCTCCGGCACGCCCTCGATGACATCCAGCAGCACGATATCGGCTAGGCCCTTGGCTGCAATCCAGTGCGCCGTCGTCGCGCCCACATTGCCGGAACCCACAATCGTGACTTTGTTGCGCATTTTTATCACCTCCTCCCGCCCGACTCCTCTGACGTGCTGCCGCCGGCGCGAGCGGTCGCTGCGGGACAAGCATGTCCGTGCCAAGCAGGCATAGAGCTATCCCTGCGTCACGCTGACGGCTTGGCGCTCTTCCATCGAAAGAAAGCGGCGTGCGCGCTGACCGGTGTAGATCTGCCGCGGACGGGCAATTTTCTGTTCCGAGTCTGTGAGCATCTCCTGCCACTGCGCCAGCCAGCCGACTGTGCGCGGGATGGCAAAAAGTGCGGTAAACATCGCAGGCTTGAAGCCCATTGCCTGGTAGATAATCCCAGAGTAGAAGTCGACATTGGGATACAGCTTTCGGCTGACGAAGTACTCGTCCTGCAGCGCAATCCTTTCCAACTCAAGGGCAATATCAAGCTTTGGATTGCGTCCGGTCACTTCGAACACCTGCTCGGCGGTCCATTTGATAATCTTGGCGCGCGGGTCGTAGTTCTTGTACACGCGGTGTCCGAAGCCCATCAGCTTTTCATGTCCGTCCTTGACTCGCTGAATATAGGCGGGCACGTTCTGCTTTGAGCCGATCTCGTCGAGCATTTTGAGGACTTGTTCGTTGGCTCCGCCATGCAGCGGTCCCGACAGTGCTGCGGCTGCTGCTGCGGTCGCCAGATAAGGATCAGTGTGCGCGCTTCCGACCGAGCGCATGGTGTTCGCGCTGCAGTTCTGTTCGTGATCCGCGTGGAGGATGAACAGGACGTCGAGGGCGCGGGCAAGCACCGGGTTGGCCACATACTTGGGCCCAACCATCTTCCACAGCATATTCATGAAGTTCCCGGTGTAGCTCAGATCGTTGTCCGGATAAACATAGGGGAAACCCAGGCTGTGCCGGTAAGACATTGCCGCGATGGTCGGCATTTTCCCAATAAGCCGCTTGATCTGCAGCAAGCGGTTTTCCGGATCGTGGATGTTTCTGGCTTCCGGATAGACGGTTGCCAGCGCTGCCACTGTACTGACGAGCATAGCCATGGGATGGGCATCATAGCGAAAACCCTCCATGAAGTTCTTGGTCGTCTCGTGCAGCATGGTGTGGTGGGTGATTTCATCTACCCAGTTCTTCAGATCTGTCTGATTTGGCAGTTCTCCGAAAAGCAACAGATATGCGACTTCGAGGAACGTGCAGTGCTCTGCCAGCACTTCAATCGGATAGCCGCGATACTCCAGAATGCCGCGCTCGCCATCGATGAAGGTGATGCTGCTCCGGCAGGATGCCGTGTTCATGAATGCGGGATCATACATCATGAGCCCGAAGTCGTCGTCGTCGGTCCGGATTTGCCGGAAGTGCATGGACCGGACGGTGCCGTCCTCGATGGGCAGTGTGTAGGTGCGATCGGTGCGATTGTCAGTAACGGTGAGAGTGCCAGATGCCATGAAGAGATCTCCTCTCGTCTCGAAGTCGCGTGCCTTGCGAAAATGCACCTGCAAGGCACGCCGGAGGAAGACCCTGGTCTTGGCGAACCAGTGGTCCGCCTCTGCCCTTATTATTTTGATGCCTTCTTTGTCACGTTTGTCTGTGATCGGAATCACGGAAACACAAAAAATCGGAAGCGGCAGAGCACACATCTGCACGGATACAGCGGGGCGCATCGGTGCCGTTCTGAGCTTCATTTGCTTCAGATTCTTCAATTTTTCACTGTTCTCCGGCACTTGCCGGGAAAAGTAACTAGGGCGAGCGTTCGGTCTCGAACCGGCCGTGTCATGCCCCTGTATGGGGTTCGAAGCCGCTGGCTTGCTTCATAATCTGTATCTGTTTGGCGGCCGGGTATAGGCACGGTCGGGCTTTCCTATTGTCGCCCGTCAGCCGGTACGAAGATGCCTCTGTCCTCGACCTTTGCACCGGTACGGAGACGCTTCTCCCATACCTGCGAGCGAAAGTCGGCGATGGTGGGCAAGTCGTTGGTGTCGATTTCTCTCCCGGTATGTTGAAGATGGCCCGAAAAAAGATTTTGAGCCTAGCCAACGTAGAAAGTCCCCCCGGGCCAGATTCCGAGTTCAGAGCGCTTGTTCCGCGAATGTCGGCTCTTGTTGGTAAGAATCTGTTGTGATCCGCGATAACGCCCGGTCAACATCTCTGGGATGTCGGGGCGCAATACGTGCTTCGGCTGCCGGGCAACATGGCAAATCAAGCCTGGGCAGTGGTATCTTGCTGGCAGTCTCTCTGAAAGGCTTTGCACATGCCCCTTAAGAAGACTGTGCTGAAATCCCGCAAGGCTCGCGCCAAAAAGGGCAGTGCACGCGGCAATGCAAGTGGCGGCGAAGAGCTCCCATATCTGCGCCCAGGACTCTCCTTCCCCGTCGTCGCGATCGGCGCTTCGGCCGGAGGCCTGGCGGCGTTCACCGAACTGCTCAAAGCGCTGCCGTCCAAGTCCGGCATGGCGTTCGTGCTGATCCAGCACCTGGAGCCCAAGCATGAAAGCGCGCTGACCGCTCTGCTGTCGAAGGCGACCAGCATGCCGGTGGTCGAGGTGTCCGACGGGATGAAGGTGGAGCCGGACTGCGTCTACGTGATTCCTCCCAACAAGGACATGACTATCCGCAAGGGGAAGCTGCGGCTGGCGCCTCGGTCTTCCGCTTCGGGGCTGCAACGCCCGATTGACGATTTCTCCGTTGCTTTGGCAGAAGAACAGAGCGATGCGGCTATTGGCGTAGTCCTCTCCGGCACCGGATCGGATGGCACGTATGGCCTGAAAGCCATCAAGGCTGCCGGAGGCGTGACCTTCGCGCAAGATCCCAAAACGGCCCAATGGCCCGCCATGCCGATGAGCGCAATTACGGCCGGGTCTGTCGATTTCGTTTTGTCGCCCAAACGCATCGCCGCGGAGTTGGCGCGCATCGGCCGGCACCCCTACCTTGCGGAAGCGCGGGAAGTGCCCGAAGGCAGCGACCTGGACAAGGTTTGCATCGTCCTTCGGTCTGCCGTAGGCGTCGATTTCCGTCTGTATAAGCAGGCCACCCTGCGCCGGCGGATGATGCGCAGGATGGCCCTCCGGAAAATCTCATCGTTCGCCAGCTATGCCCAGATTCTGAAGCGAAACCCGGATGAGGCGAAGGCCCTGGCCGACGACATCTTCATCCACGTGACGGGTTTTCTCCGCTCTTCGGAGTCTTTTCAGGTCTTGCGAAAACAGGTTCTGGCAAAGCTGGGTCTGAGGAGACCTGCCGACGACCCAATCCGCATCTGGGTACCGGGATGCTCGACCGGTGAGGAAGTCTACTCCATTGTGATGTTGCTGCTTGAGGAACTAGGTGAACGGGCCAATCGGATCAAGATTCAGATCTTCGGGACCGACATCCAGGAGCGCGCCGTGGAGCACGCCCGGGCCGGGGTCTATACGGAGGCGGCTGTCGCCGGCGTTTCTCCAGCGCGGCTGAAGCGCTTTTTCGTCAAGACGGAGGATGGCTATCAGATCCAAAAGGCCGTCCGCGATCTATGTGTGTTTGCGCGGCACGATCTGAGCAAAGACCCGCCGTTCTCCAGACTGGATCTGATCAGTTGCCGGAACGTGCTGATCTACATGGGCCAGGCGCTGCAGAAGAGAGTTTTATCGATGTTCCAATATGCCCTCAAGCCCGGGGGCTTTCTTTTTCTGGGAAACTCGGAATCCATCAGCGCCTACTCCGACGCCTTCACGGTGGAGGACCAGAAACACCGGATCTTCGCGCGCAAGCTGGCCGCGTCCGCGTTTCGCGAATCCCGCCTGGCCACGGACTTCCCGCGAGAGCCGGGCGCCGTCCCCGCGATAGCTGCCGCGCCGATTGTGGCAATCGATTTCCGGAAGGAAGCCGAGGGGATGCTGCTGGAGAAGTATGCGCCGCCCGCGCTGGTCGTCGATCCGGATCTCCACATTGTGCATTTTCAGGGAGACCCGAGCCCTTACCTGGGGCCGGCGACGGGCCAGCCCAGCTTTCACTTGCTGAAAATGGTACGGCCCGAGTTTGTTGTGGATCTGCGTACGGCCATCTACAAAGCCAGGAGAGAAGGCGGCACGATCCACATAGACGAAGTGCAATTCAAGCATGAAGGCCGGCCTGCGGCGGCGAGCCTGGAGGTGCGGCCGCTCAAATGGCGCAACGGCAAGAAAAAATATCTCCTGGTGGTGTTTCAGAGGCTTGAACCGGCGAGCCCGAAGGAAGAGCGGAAACCCGGCCGGGCCGGCGCCCAAAGGAGCGCTCTTGAAAAGTACGAAAAGATCGAACGCGAATTGGCCTCCACGCGGGAGCAGCTGCGTGCCCTGATTTCGGAACATGAAACCGCTCAAGAGGAGATGAAGGCGGCGAACGAAGAGATCCAATCCAGCAACGAAGAGTTGCAGAGCACCAATGAGGAGCTGGAAACGGCCAAGGAAGAACTGCAATCCGCCAACGAGGAACTGGTCACGCTCAACGACGAGTTGCAGCATCGCAACGACGAGTTGACCGTTTTGACGCACGATCTGAACAACCTGTTGGTGGGCGTCGATATTCCGGTGCTGGTCCTGGACGCAGACCTGCATGTCCGGCGCTTCACGCCGGTGGCGGGCGCACTGCTGAACCTGATCCCCGGCGATGTCGGCCGTCCGTTCAGCGACATCGCCTCCAATCTGGAGGTCGGCGACTGGAACAAGCTGTTTGCGGAAGTAATCGACCAAGGGCAATTGATCGAGCGCGAGGTCCAGGACAAGGAGGGTCACCGGTATTCGCTGCGGGTGCGGCCCTACAGGACGAGCGGCCAGAGGATTGAAGGCGTGCTGGTGGTGATGCTGGACACGGAATTGATCTATCGGGCGCGGGACGAGGCCCGGAAGGCCCGCGATCTGGCGCTCGATGCGGAGCAACGCAACGAGTCGATTCTCAACTCCTTAACCGCCCACGTTTGCGTATTGGGTCCCGATGGGACGATCGTAGCCACAAACGAAGCCTGGAACAGCTTTGCGCGGGAGAACAGGGGCCGTTGGATGAATGGGGCCGGCGTGGGTGCAAACTATCTGGAGGTTTGCCGGCGGGCGGCAGCCGAAGGGGACGCCGATGCGAAGGCGGCGCTCGACGGCATCCAGGAGATTCTGGAAGGCCATCGCGGCTCCTTCGAGCTTGAATATCCGTGTCACTCCCCCGCCGAGCAGCGCTGGTTTTCGATGCAGATGTCGCCGCTCAAGGGAACCAAGAAGGGAGCCGTAATCGCGCACTTGAATATCACGGATCGCAAGCTGGCCGAGATTGCCACCCGGCAGAGCGAAGCCACAATCCGTTCCTTGTTGGAATCCGCTCCTCAATCGGTCATCGCCGTGCGCCCGGACAAACAGATCATGCTCGCCAATGGGAATACCGAAAAGATGTTCGGCTACCGCCGGGAGGAACTCGTCGGGCAGAACCTCAACATTCTGATTCCGAAACCCGTCCGGGAGCGTCATCTCAAGTACCACGAGAGTTACTTTGCCGACATGCAAAGCCGGCGCATGGGGGTAGGGATGAGCCCCAACGCCCGCCACAGGGACGGCAGGCTCTTTCCGGTCGAGGTCTCCCTGAGCGCCATCGAGACGCAGGCAGGCAAACTCGCCGTCGCCTTCATCACCGATATTTCCGAGCGTAGGCGGCTGGAGCAGGCTGCGGAAATACGCGCCCAGGAGGTTCAGGCTCTGGCGGCCCGGCTTCTGACGGCTCAGGAAGAAGAGCGTCGCAGAGTATCGCGCGAGTTGCACGATCAGATCTGCCAGCAACTGGCTTCCCTGGCCATCGACATGGGCGGACTGGCGGCCGGCCCCCTGCAGCCCGAGCATGCGCGGCGGCAGCTCAGGGAGCTCCAGGAGCGCACTGTAAAGGCGTCGGAAGAGACCCGCCACATCGCCTACGCGCTGCACCCGGCCATGCTCGATGACCTGGGTCTGGTGGCTTCCTTGCAGGACCTGTGCAACCGGTTTTCCCAGCGGAATCCGAGATATCTTGCTGGAATTCAAAAGTGACGCCCCGCGGCTCGAATTGCCTCTTGAATTGGTCTCCTGCCTCTATCGCGTCGCGCAGGAGGGTTTGCGGAACATAGCCAGACACTCCCATGCCGAACACGTCTCGGTCGCGCTCTCCGTTGAGAAGGGGGCTGTCGTGTTGACGATCGCGGACGACGGCGCCGGTTTCGATCTTGAGAAAGTCCATGGCCGCGGCGGACTCGGCCTGATTGGCATGGAGGAACGCGCGCAACTGGTGCATGGAAGACTCACCATCGGGACTCGGCCTGGTCATGGCACTCGCATTGCTCTGGAAGTTCCCTTGTCCGGCGGCAACTCATGAAACATATTCGAGCCATATTGGCCGACGACCATCCGCTGACGCTCGAAGGCGTCAGGGCGTTTCTTGAACCCCACCTGCAAAATGTCGCGACGGTGATGGACGGGAGGGCTCTGATTGAGGCCGCATTCCGCCTTAGACCGGACCTGATTATTCTGGACATCGCCATGCCGCTTTTGAACGGCATCGACGCTGCGATCCAGATCAAGAAAGACCTGCCCGGAGTGAAACTGATATTTCTCACCATGCACACCAGCCCTGCCTACCTGGAAGCCGCGCTCAGCGCGGGAGCGAGCGGATACGTACTGAAAACCTCCGCGCGCGAAGAGCTTCTTGAAGCCATCCGGAGCGTTCTGAGCGGCCGCATCTATGTAACTCAGAGTCTTTCGGGCGAACACCTGGAGCGGTTCAAGGATCCCGGCCGCGCCGCGGCCACTCTTCGCCTCAGCAGCCGGGAACGGGAGACCCTGCAACTGATCGCCGAAGGGCGGTCTGCCAAGGAAATCGCAGACATTCTGAAGATTTGCGTCAAAACAGTGGCATTTCATCGCGGAAACATCAAGCGAAAGCTGGGGTTGCGCACGACCGCCGAGTTGACCAGGTACGCCATCGAGCAAGGCCTGATTCAGTAGGTTTGCTCGCTAAACTGTGCAGAATTGTGCAAGTTAGCGGCGAATTCATGGAAAACTAGCACTAATTCCAGTATTCACCACAGGAATATTGAGTTAACTTCAGCCCTGTAGAGCCACCCACGGAGCCGCGAAGCCTAAGGTGCGCGGGCGGGGTGTTCGCCTCCGACCGCACTCGCCCTTGGAAACGATTGGAAGGCCGCAGCCATCACTGAAGCCCGGGCTGGGGAGATTCTTCTGGCGCCGGTCCAGCCGGCAACGACGAGAACAATCTGCGATCGCCCACATCGGCGAAGAGTTGGGGTTGTTGACTCGATTTCCGGAGACAAAGCTAAGAGGGAGAGCATATGGAGCCCTTGATGCAATCCTTCGGACCGGACCAGGATAGACGCAATTTGACGTACTTTTTTGCTCGCGCTTTGAGGATCGAGGAGACAATTCCCATGCTGCCCGATATACCCTTGGCCGGACGCCTGACCAGCCACGGAAACCGATGGGGTGTGATTCTTGCCGGTGGCGACGGCGAGCGCATGAAGCCCCTGACCAACCTCATCTGCGGCGACAACCGCCCCAAGCAGTTTTGCCCTCTGTTCGGGGGAAGGACGCTGTTGGGACAGACCCTGCAGCGGTCGGAGCAGACCATTCCGCGGGAACAGTTGCTGGTTTCGCTTTCGTGCCGTCACCGCAAGTGGTACACACGGGAAGACAGCCTGCGCCCATCGCAGCGGGTGGTGCAACCAGAGAACAAAGGCACGGCGCCTCCGATTCTGCACAGTTTGCTCAGTCTGGCCCGGTTGGATGCGCAAGCCCTGGTCGCAATCCTGCCCTGCGATCACCATTATTCCGACGACCGGCTATTCGCATCCGAGTTGGAGCGCGCTTTCGAGACAGCGGCACTGCAGAAGGACTCCGTTATTCTGCTGGGCGCGAGGCCCGATTATCCGGAAGTGGAATATGGGTGGATCGAACTTGGTTTGTCTCTCGGGCGCGTGGGCAGCGAACTGTTTCGGGTGCGAAGCTTCTGGGAGAAGCCCGCCATCGACGTAGCCCTAAGGCTGTTTGATCAAGGCTCCGTGTGGAACACGTTCGTGATGGTGGGTCATGTGCGAGCCTTCTTGCAGATGGTCCAGGCCACTCTTCCCGATCTGCTCGACGTGCTCGCGTCGGCGCGCATGTGGACCGGGGAAGAGACGCACATCGAGCGCTCCGTTTACGAGCGTATCCCCTCCGTCAATTTTTCCCACCGGGTGCTGTCAGCGAATCCCGAACTCCTGGTGGTGCTCCGACAGAACGATGTCGGATGGACCGATCTGGGCGATCCGGAGCGCGCCTTCATGGCAGCGCGCAAGAGCGGTTACGAACCCGGGTGGGTCAGAGACTGGGGGAGGGTGAAGCCGGTATCAAGCGAGAGGCCGGAGAAAGAGACTGCCGTCGCGTGAGCCATTGCCGGATCTAGGTGGGTTTGGGCAGACGGGGGTATGGCAACAACGATGGCATCCCCGCCAGGTCCTTGCGGCGGCAGGCTCCCGAATTCGTGGTCCGGGCCGGGCATCACCCTAAATGCCCGTCCTGGACAGCGAATGCAACGTCCAGCAGCGACTGCGGGGTAGCCGCAACCGCCGCATCGGGCCAGGAAGGCGCTCATCGCTCCGTAGGAGTAACTCTACGGGGTGTTGAGCGCAACATAGGGCAAGTCACAGAACGGTTGGAATTGCGATGGGATCCCGGAAGAAAAGCGATGCGAAGAATCACCGATCTGCCAACCAGGGCAGGAGTCGCCGCCCACTCAGGCCAATGGGCTACCCCGAGGGGGCCGGCTTTTCAAAGGTCGAGCCGGGGCTAACAAGGCAGTATGCACGATCTTTTGTCGAAGATTTCTATTTCGAGCATTCCTCCATAGACCCTTCGATCCCTCAGAAAGCGATTTCCACAAGTTCAGACTGTGTGGTACCCGCCGCGGCCAGAAAGCCCGAAATGTGCGATCTAATTTCTCCGAATTGCGTGTACCTCGGGTGATTCTCCGAAGCATCGATTTCCTCCGCTCGCGCTGAACTTGAAGTGCCACAACCAAGAGGGAGGCGGAACCAGGGCTGGAAGATGCCTACAGTCTTAAATCAATCGGACATGGACGCGCGCGATATCCAGCCGCGGGGGTCTTTGTTCGATGCGGCACAGCAGATGGCGCACCGCGTCGAAGCTGATCGTGCCCAGCAGCAAGGCATCTTCGACGGCGTGAGTTACTTCCGCAAGGGCGAAGGTTTCTGTGTGCCCGCGCAGCCGTCGAAGTCGCCGCTTCCGGCTCTCGGCCTCCAAACGCGTGTTCAGCTCTTCCCAGCTCGATACGCGTGGGATCGGAACCATGAAGTTCCGCCGTGCATAGCCGCCAGTGAAACCGTGCTCTTCCTTCAGCCGCTCGAAGATCCGCTTGGCGGTGTGCCGCTGCTTCGCCGGCCTCTGCTTGTCGTCGTCCAGCCGGGGTCCCCAGCGACAGGTCTTCGTCGCTGGGGTGGGAGAATGGCGTCGATCACGCCTAGCCACGGCCCCAGCTTGGGCCGCTTGATCGGCTGTGGCCGCTGGTCGCCCGGCGGCACTGCGTACTGCAGCATCTTCCGTACCGTCTCCCGCGACAGACCAGAATCCCTGGCTACCGCTCGCTGACGGCGGCCCTCGACACGAACCGCACGCCGTACACGCCCGTAGATCTCCACCTGGAACATCCCTCCGGTGTTCCATGAACCACGCCTTCAGGGCAATAGCTCACGAAAACAGAATCCGGCGGTGGACTACTCTTACTCCGCCGCAGAGCACCGCTCACGCGGCGCACTGTGGCCTAGTTTTGCACCGGCGCGTACACCTGTCTTTGAAACGCGAAGGTCTTCTTCGCAACCGCAGTTCAAGATGTCTTATGAAAACGAATTATGCTCTTTTACTCTTCGTTGGATTGTCGCTCTTTCCATCCACCGCCGCGCATGCGCCACAGGACGGAAATCCTCAGCCGCGGCTGGCCACTCTGGATCACGCTGCACTCCTCGATCCTCCCAATGCGGGCCTGCAGCTCCAGAATCCTAACCATTTCCTTTCTGCGTCTCATCCACTGCAAATTCCTGTCAGGAGCAAGCAAGCCATTCCGGATTTGATGGATCTCAACTCAACTGGTACAAAAGAAGCCGAGCACTCCAAGGCGGCGTCCTGTATCCAGGGATCGAGCGAGAGACTGGCGCGAGTCTCCTGGCCAACGGTAAGCCTTTAACTGAATCGCTGCCGAAATGAAGATGCACGAAAGAGGAGCCATGCTGCAGAGGACAAATGAGAGCGCACCACCGACGCGAATTGCTGCGCGCGCGCAGTCATCGTGCTTTGCCTGCGGACCCGACAACGAGCGCGGGCTGCGGCTGCGGTTTCAGAAGAGTGAAACCGGGGAGATGATTGCCGAGTGGATTCCTGAGTCCACCACAGAAGGATTCGACGGGATCGTGCACGGGGGCATTGTCAGCACCGTACTGGACGAAGCCATGGCAAAGGCCGTCGTTGCCGCTGAAGTGGAGGCGCTTACGGCTGAGCTCCGTGTCCGCTTCCGCAGGCACGTCGTGTCCGGGAGCAGAGTGCAGATCCGGGGATGGATCGACAGCCGGAACAGGCGCGTGATCAAGACGGAAGCTGCATTGACCGGCGCCGACGGGGCAGAGCTCGCTCATGCGTGGGCGTCTTTTATGGCGTTGAAATAGCAGTGCGCCCCGATGGCCGGCACGTGCAAAGTTTGATCCGTTGCGCATGCGCGTCCTGCGCGCAGCCTTGAATTCCGCCTGCGCCGAAAACACCGAAGGACTTTCCTGGCTTCACCAAAGGTGCGGAAGAACCAACTTCCCAAAAGCGCCGAAGCGTGATGACAGATCATGCTCAGTAAGTACCGTCCGGTGAAAAATCGAAGAGGATCTGCGACGCTTGTTTCAGGTACTGCCGGCTCGAGGATATCTCTGTCCAGACCTCGCGTGCGCTGGGACACGTCGTCAGCCTACGTCTGTTGCTAGTCTTTGAGTTGGTTTCTTTTGCTCATTGTCGCGCGTTCGCCTGAAAGGATCGAGTGAACATTATGCCTATCCTGGGCAGCCTTGCCCTGCTGCTTGCTCTAGTGCTCTCCATGTATAGCCTCGTCATCGGTGCGGTCGCTCTGCGTCAAGTTCCCGCGGCGAACCGGGGCCGAATTTCCCCCGAACGGCTGGCCGAAACGGCGCGGCTTGCGGGCCTGGCGAGCTTCGCGACGGTGTCGCTGGCGGTCTTCGCGCTGTTGTGGGCGATTTTTACCAATAACTTCTCCCTCGCCTACGTTTTGCACGAATCCAACCGTGCGCTTCCCGGTCCATACAAGTTTGCCGCGCTTTGGTCCGGCCAGGAGGGCTCCCTTTTGTTGTGGGCCTGGCTGCTGTCAGGGTATGGCTTTGTGCTGCGACTCCGCCTTAATACCGCGGTACGGCTCATCGCCCTGGTGTCGGCCATTCTTGCCGGCATTGAGGTCTTTTTTCTTCTGCTGCTGAACTTCGTGGCCTTGCCCTTTGCTCTGGCGCCCGGCCCAATACCGGCCGACGGCTACGGCATGAACCCCCTGCTCCAGTATCCGGAAATGGTGATTCATCCACCGTTGCTTTATCTCGGCCTGGTCGGCTTCAGCGTGCCTTTTGCCTTCGTTCTCGGGGCGCTGATGCTTCGCTCCCCCGTTGGAGAAGTGGATTTCCGCCACACGGCGCTGGGCTCTTCTGGCATGGATCTTTCTTACCTGCGGGATCATCCTCGGGATGCACTGGGCCTATGCGGTGCTGGGCTGGGGAGGCTACTGGGGCTGGGACCCGGTGGAAAATGCATCGCTGCTGCCCTGGCTCACCGGCACGGCATTCCTTCACTCGACCATCATGCAGGAAAAGCGCGGCATGATGAAGAACTGGAATATCTGGCTTATCTTCTCCACCTTCATGCTCTGTATCTTCGGCACGCTGCTGACTCGCGCCGGCATCGTCAGCTCCGTTCATGCCTTCGGCCAATCTTCGATCGGCACCTGGTTCTGGATCTTTCTTGCACTTGTTCTTCTGGTATGTCTGCTCACCTTCGCAGCGCGGCGTGACTATTTGAAGTCCGAGCATCAAATTGAGTCACTGATCTCGCGGGATGCAAGCTTCCTTTTCAACATTCTGGTGCTGCTGGCCGCCTGCGCCGTGGTGTTCTTCGGAACACTCCTTCCTGTCATCACTGAATTTGTGAACGGCAATAAGGTGACTGTCGGGCCGCCGTTCTACAATCGCGTCGTTGTCCCCATCGGGCTGTTCCTGCTCCTGCTCACCGGGACTGCGCCGCTGCTTGGCGGGCGCGGGGCTACATTCACAAGGGTGCGCCGAAACTTCGTAGCTCCAGCCATCGCGGGAGCGGTGACCGCGGTGGTGCTCATTGCTTGCGGCATCCATCCCTGGGCGGATCGAGGCACGCTCTATTCGCTGGTCTGTTTCTCTTTCTCTGCCTTTGTGATGACTGCGATCGGAATGGAATTTTTCCGTGGAGCAATTTTGCTGCGGCAGCAATCAGGAAAGAGTCTCCTCTCTTCGATGCTGCAACTTTTTACCAGCAATACTCGCCGCCATTGCGCCTTTATCGTTCATTTCGGCATCGTGCTGATGTTCATCGGATTTGCCGGTTCGGCTTTCAACCGCAGTGTCGAGAAAGAACTCAATACCGGCGAGAGCATGGACATTGGCCCCTATCATCTGGTCTCCCGCGGTTCCACGCCGGAGTCCAACGATAACTATGTTGCCGAGCGCTCCCTGATCGACGTCTACCGTGGCGGCAAGAGGCAGTTTCAACTCGCGCCCGAGGCACGACTTTACCAGGCCAGCCAGACCACTCAGTTAATGGTCGCCAACCACTCCACGCCGGCGTGGGACCTTTACGTAATCTATGAAGGACAAAACCAAGAAAGCGGACTGCCCACCATCAAGGCAATTCTGAATCCGCTCGTCATCTGGATCTGGATCGGCGCCTTCATCGTCCTCCTGGGTGCTCTGGTCGCGTTGGTGCCCGCTGTGAACAAGGGGGAGATCGTTCCGAAAAAGGGCCCGGCGGAGTAGCCTGATCGCGCTGAAGGCACGGTGGCGGCTGCGCTCTTCCTCACTATTGCCATTGTGCGCCGGTGAGAATTAATTTTTGCGCAATGCGCGGAGGCGGAGATTCTCATTTCCCAGGTCCCGAAGGCGGGACCCTTCGACTTCGCTCAGGGCAGGCTCTGGGGCACCCATTCGTGTGAGCGGATTGAGATGTGGGCTACCCGGCCTGCGCACGATCGATTTCATGAAGTGTATCCCAGTTTAATCCTGTTCGCGCCAGTTTCTCTTGCGGACAAAGAAGACGAACTCTCCCGGTTTGGCGGTCGCCCTGATCTTGTCCACATCCTTCTCCTTGCCGCATTCATTGGGCGCCACGACTCCCGATGTGAGGATCTCCGTAACCGAATACCAATGCATGGTGGAGGTGTTCTTCTGCTTGCCGGCGTCGCAGTTGATGTAGATCTCCATGGAGTTGTCATAGGTGGCCTGCACGGAAAGGACCGAGGCGCCGGCGGGAATCTTCACGGACGCCGTGCCGTCGTCATTCTGCCGGACCCAGTCGTTGTGCATGGCGTCGAGCTCGTTGATGCGGACCAGGAGATTCGAGTCCGCCACGGGTTGCCCGGTTTTGGCGTCGAGAACGCGGACGGTGATGGTCTTTGGGGCCTGCGCGTGCAGGGAGCCGCAGAGCGCGGCCATGCACACGAGCGACAAAACCGCGCGAAATGTTCGTTGCACCATGATCTTCCTTTGCGTCTACCAGGCTGAGTACAGTTGGCCGTCGGAACCGGTTTCCTGCGATCCCGAGTGGACGTCGTTGATGCCGGGTTCGGTCTGATCGACCGAAGACAGGGCGTCGCTGGTGTCGGTCACCCAGGTGTCCCTGCTGTGGGTCATGGGGTCCTCGGGAATGGCGCGCAGGTAGCCGTCCTGAATGAGATCGTCGAGCGACTGCGGGGCCTTCTGCTTGTCCATGGTATAGGAATCGATGGCCGCGCGCATGACGTGCAGGTCTTCGCGGAGCACGGCTTCCCTGGCCGACTTGAGGGCGCCAACAAAGCTGGGAATGGCCAGGGTGGCCAGAATTCCGATGATCATCATGACGATCATCAGCTCCATCAGCGTGAAGCCTGCGTCTTTTCTGTGATTCCCGCGCATGGCTGTCCCTACCAGTCAGAGTATTTGGTGCCGTCCAGGGCCGTGCCCTGGGACTTTGAATACACGTCGAAGACGCTTTGCCCGCCGAACGAATCCGATTTGGGATCGTCCTGCATGGAGCGCAATCCCCACTCGGCCTTGCCGGTCATGGGGTCGACCGGAATGCGGCGCAGAAACTTCACCTTCTTGCCCTGCACGTCGACGCCGTTGACCAGCGTTTCCAGATCGGGCGGATAGTTCTGGCTGTCCAGCTTGGTCTGGAATGCGCCTTTGTCGGCGGCATCCTTGTAGTGGTCGATGGCGTCGCGCATCTCCCACAATTCGCGGCGGAGCTCACGCTCATTCTCCCTTTTGACCTTGAATCGCGCGATGGGCACCGCCGCCGAGGCCAGAATCGCCAGGATGGCGACGGTGACGATGAGCTCAACCAGGGTCAGGCCGCGCTCCGCGGGTCTCCGGATCTGCCGCTCGACATTCATCTGCGCCGCACCCTACTTCACCACGATGCTGGTCTGCGCACCCTGCGCCTGCACCGGCTGCTGGGCGCTGGTCATGGCCGCGGCGTGAGTGATGGCGAGAGCGCTTGCTCCCGCGGCTTTGGCCTGGAAGCTGAGGACGCAGACCACGCCTGCTCCGCTCACGCCGGCGGCTCCGGGAGGACGGGAAGCGTTGAGCACAATGGTGCCGGGCCCGTCGTCGCGATGCACCAGGGCCACGGCCTGCCCATCGCTGCCGAGAAAGTCGCCTTCGCCCACGTTGACCAGCGACAGTTTGGCCGGGTCGTACTGGACCTGCAGGGGAACGGAGGCAATGTCCCGGGCGCCGGCGATGACAATCGGAACCTGGAAGGTGGAGCCGGCGGCCACGGCGCCGGGCGGCGGAACGAGCGAAAAACTCAGCCGTTCAGGAGGACGCTGAGAGGGCGGCTGGGCACCGGGGGAGGGCGCGTTTCCATTGCCTTGAGCGGCGGCACGCAGCTCGGCCAGTCCTGCCGGACCCGCTGCCTGCGCGCTCTGGCCGGGAAGCGCGCCCATGACGGGCTGCGCCGCCCCAGGACGCACCAGGTGTTCGCGCGGCACCTGACTGGAGGCTGCGCCCTCGGTCGATATATGGCGCAGCTCGATGGTCTGCCCGACGCCGGTGTCGATGGAACGCAGATTCACCGGCGTCAGATCCGGCTCCCGGACAATGTGCGGCACCATCAGGAAGACGATCTCGTCGTCCTGGGTGGTGTGGTCCTTGGCGCCGAAGAGGTATTTGAGGATCGGGATCGAACTGAGGCCGGGGATGCCGGACCAGCTTTGCTGATCCTGCTGGTTGAGGATGCCGCCGAGGATGTTGGCCTCGCCCTCGTGCAGGCGCACCACTTGCTCGCTGGTCTTTTGCGCGATGATCGGCTCGGTGACGCCGCTGATGGTGGTTGAGCCGCTCTGCGAGGTCACTTCAATCTTGATCTTCAGGGTGACGTCGTGGTCGAAGTGAACGGTCGGCGTGACTTCAATATTGACGCCCACGTCGAGATACTGGAACTGGGTGTTCACGAGCGAGCTGACCAGCGCCGTGGCCGCGCCGGTCTGATAGGACCCGGTGGCGATGGGAATCCGCGAGCCGATCTTCATGGTGGCTTTTTGCTGGTCGGTGGCGCGGATGCGCGGATTCTGCAGAATCCTGGTGTTCGAGTCGGTCAGCAGCATGTTGGCGGTGGCCGAGCCGACCGTCACCGCGAAATCCGACGCCTTCAGGTGGGCCAGGTCATAGATGGTCGGCGATGTGGTGGTGCTGGTACTGGTGGTTCCTGTGGTGGTGCCGGTGGAAGAGCTGCTGCTGGACGAGGTCTGCAGGGTGACGCCAGCGCTGCTGGGCCAGGAGATGCCGAGGTTCCGCTCCCAGTTCTTGCTCACCTCGAGCACCGCGATGTCCACCACCACCTCGGGCCGTGCCTTGTCGAGATCGTCGATCAGTTTTTGCGCCAGCAGCAGCTCGTCGGGCGTGGCCCGCATCACGATGGCGTTCTGACTGGCAACGCCGTACACCTTGGCGCTGGGCAGCACATTGCGCAGCGCTGTCTGCACGTCGTTGAGGTCGTTTTGCTGCCAGGCGTTGGTCAGGTAGAAAGTCTGAACGGCCTGCTCCTCCAGCTCGGTCCGCTTGGCGCGGGTGTTCTGCGCCACGAAGATGGTGTTGAGCGTGACCGGCCGCCAGAAGGTGTTGGACAGAGTGCCCACGATGCGCAGGGCATCCATCAGCGACACGTTGTTCAGATCAACCTGGATCCGCCTGCCGGTGTAGTCCGGATCGAACAGCACATTCACGCCCGCGGCTTTGCCCACGGCCTGGTAGATCACCTTGGAGTCTTCGACCATGTGCAGGGTCAGGGGCTCGCTGGACAAAGGCTTGAGCTCGGGCGGCGAAGCCATCGAGTCGATCGCCGCCTGCTCGCCGGGCGTCTCGGGAAGGCCGGCCTCGTTCTGCGGCGTCTGTTCCCCGTGGCGGGCGCGGAGGACGGCGATCTCCTGCCGCGCGGCTTCGTTGCCGGGATCGATTTCAGCGGCGCGCAATAGCTCGACCAGCGCCGCCTGCTCGTCGCCGGCCTGGGCCAGCTTGCGCCCCTTGGTCACATGGAGCGAGGAAGCCGAAAGCCGCAGCCGGTACACCGCGGTGCGGTAGCGCAGATCGCCGGGGGCCATGGAGTAGGCCTTCTGATAATTCTGGTAGGCCGCGTCGTAGTCCTCGCGCGCCTCTGCGGCCTGTCCCTGCTTGAAGAAGGATTTCGCCGACTCCGCGTGCAATGCAGCGCAGCCCGGGCCCAACACGGCCAGGACAGCGAAAAATGCAATCCAGAGAATGAGTCTGGAGTCAGCCGAAGCGGCAGCGCGGCGGTTCATCGTACTCCCATGCGTCTTCGGCGACCCGATTTTCCGGCCGGACTCCCGCGGGCAGCCTTGGCCGCCCCTGACGCAATTTCTGTTGCTGGCGATTCCCATCCAACGATGCCTCATTCTAGCAAAACCCCTCGGGAACGCGGCTCCGGCGCCCGCGCGCGTGACCGGTATGCGAGGCGCCGGGGCAGTTGGAGTGGGCGCTTAAATCCGCGCCGATGCTAGGATGAAGAAGCAAGGATGCATTCCCATGGCGCGCCAAACCAGCCACGTCATCGTTCCCCCGCCGGCCACCGGCCCCCAGAAACCGGCCAGGCCGCGCGACCCCGTCGCCTGCGGCGAACGCGACGCCGCGCACAATCGCGCCGCCAGCCATAACTACTTCCTGCTGGAGAAATTTGAGGCCGGCGTGGCCCTGCGCGGAACTGAAGTCAAGTCCATCCGCGAGGGGCAGGCCAACCTGAAGGACTCCTACGGGCTGATCAAAGACGGCGAAGCATTTTTGCTCAACGTACATATCGGTCCTTATTCGCACGGAAATATCGCCAATCACGACGCGACGCGCACCCGCAAACTGCTGCTGCATCGCGAAGAAGTGCGCAAGCTACAGTCAAAGACGCAGATCAAGGGCCACACGCTCATCCCCACCCGGCTTTACTTTCGCAACGGGCGGGTGAAGTGCGAGCTGGCCGTGGCCAAGGGCAAGCAGGACTGGGACAAGCGCGAGACGGAGAAGCGCCGCGAGGCCGACCGCGAAGCCCGCGCTGCCGTGAACGCCAGCAAACACCGCACGGGGCGCTGACGCTCCGCAACCTCAGATAGGATTGAGTACATGAAGGCCCGACTGACTTTCGCGCATCTTGCCGGAATTGAAACCGAACTGCTGGCCGTGCTGGCCACGGACACCCAGACCTCGAAGGAGGCGGACGCCAAGCCGCAGCCCGCGCTGCTGACCGCGGACGAAGCCGTGAAGGCCGCAGCGGCCGCCGTCCTTTCCAGCGGAGAGTTCAAGGCGGGCGTCAATGAGACGGTGCTTCTGCACGCCCCGGCCGGCCTGGGGGCCAGGCGACTGCTGATCGTCGGTCTGGGCAAGCAGGCCAAGGCCACGGTCCATAACGTGCGCAATGCCGCCGGAACCGCCGTCCGCTTCATGAAGCCGCGCGGCCTGCGCGAGCTGACTTTCGCTCTGCCGGTGGCCGGCGAACTGCCCGCCGCAGCGAGCGCCCGCGCGGCCGTGGAGGGCGCTTTCGTGGGCGACTTCGACCCCGACACCTATCGCAGCGACCGCAAGGACCAGAGCGTGCAGTCGTTCACCGTGGCCGCGCCGGAAAGCGCCGGCAGCGCGGCGCTGGAAGCGGCCTTCGCCGAGGGCGTGATCGTGGGCGAGAGCCAGAACTTCGCCCGCTCCCTGGTCAACGAGCCGGGCAACAAGCTCACCCCCACCCTCCTCGGCCAGCGCGCCGCCGCGATGGCTGCCGAAGTCGGCCTCAAGGCGGAGGTGTACTCCACCGACAAGCTGCACGAGTTGAAAATGGGCGCTTTCTGGAGCGTCTCGCAAGGCTCTGAGGAGCCGCCCGCGCTGATCGTGCTGCGCTATGAGCCGGAAGGCGTGTCAGAGGATGCTGGCGGCCCGGTTCTCGGCCTGGTCGGCAAGGGCATCACCTTTGACACGGGCGGTATCTCGATCAAGCCCGCGGACAAAATGGAGCTGATGAAATATGACATGGCAGGCGGTGCGGCTATGCTGGGCGCCATGCGCGCGATCGCGATGCTGAAGCCCAAAGTGCGCGTCATCGGCATCGTCTGCGCCGCGGAAAACATGCCCGACGGCAAGGCGCAGAAGCCGGGCGACGTGCAGACCGCGATGTCGGGCAAGACCATCGAGATCATCAACACCGATGCCGAGGGCCGGCTGGTTCTGGCCGACGGGCTGGCCTATGCAAAGCAGCTGGGCGCGACTCACCTGATCGACGCCGCCACCCTCACCGGCGCCTGCGTGGTGGCGCTGGGCGGCGTCAACGCGGGCTCCTTCTCGAACGACGACGAAACGTATGCGAAGTTCGACGGCGCGCTGGCCACGTCGGGCGAAAAGTTCTGGCGGCTGCCCCTGGGCGAGGAGTACGCCGACATGATCAAGTCGGACATCGCCGACATCAAGAACACCGGCGGGCGCTACGGCGGCGCTATCACCGCCGCCGAATTCCTGAAAGTTTTCGTCGAAGACACGCCGTGGATTCACCTCGACATCGCCGGGCTGGCCTGGGTGGAAGACAGCAAGCCCTACATCGCCAAAGGCCCCAGCGGGGTGGCGGTGCGCTCGATTCTGGAGTGGGTGCGGAGCTACTAGAACCGGCCTCATCCACCATCCGCCTCACACGCCCGTAATGTTCCCCTCCGCATCCACGTCAATCGACAAGGCGCGCGGAGTGCTCGGCAAGCCCGGCATCAGCATCATGTTGCCGGCCACGGCGACCACGAATCCGGCTCCCGCGCACAGCAGCACATCGGTCACATGGAGCGTCCAGCCGCTGGGCGCGCCCATCCGCTTGGGATCGTCCGTGAGCGAGTACTGGGTCTTGGCGATGCAGACCGGCAGGCGACCAAAGCCCCACTCCGCAAAACGTTCGAACTGGGCGCGAGCCTGGTCGCTCAGGGCCACATCCGCGGCGCCGTATACCTGCGTGGCAACCTTGCGAATCTTCTCTTCGAGCGAGTCGTCGAGCGAATAGGCCGGCCGCACGTCGGGCGACGGGTTGGCCTCGATGGTGGAGACGACCTTCTCCGCGAGATCGACCGTGCCGAGGCCGCCCTGGCTGAAAGCCTCCACAACGGAGCTGGCAACTTGCTGATGCGCACACTCGGCGGCGATCGCCTCAAGCTCGGCGGGCAGATCGGCGGGAAAGTGGTTGATGGCGACGACGATGGGCACGCCGTACCCGCGCAGCGAGTGGATGTGGCGGGCAAGGTTCGCAAAGCCCGCTTCAAGCTTGCCCTCGCCCTGCGCGCGCAGGCTCTGCACGGTCGCGACCAGCACGGCCACGGCCGGCCGGATGCCCGAGACGCCCATCATGATGTCAAAGTACTTCTCCGCGCCCAGGTCGGCGGCAAATCCGGCCTCATTCACCACGTAGTCGGCGAGGCGCAGGGCCATCTGCTGCGAAAGAATGCTGCAGGTGCCGTGCGCGATGTTGCCGAACGGCCCGGTGTGGACCAGGGCCGGCGTTCCCTCGGTGGTCTGGACGAGATTGGGAAGAAGGGCATCGTTCAGCAGGGCCATCATCGCCCCGGTCGCGCCCAGGTCGGCGGCCGTGACAGGGCGGCCCGCGCGCGAGACGCCGACGATGATCGCTTCGATGCGGCGGCGCAGGTCGGCGCGGCTGACGGCGAGCGCCAGAATCGCCATGATCTCCGAGGCGGCGGTAATCACGAAGCTGGTCTCGCGGTTGGCCCCGTCGCCCTTGGAGCCGAGAGCGACAGCGATGCGGCGCAGCGCGCGATCGTTCACATCGAGCGCGCGCGGCCACGTGATCTGCATGGGATCGAAGTCGAGCGCATTGCCGTGAAAGAGGTGGGCGTCAATCATGGCCGCGAGCAGGTTGTGGGCGGCGGTGATGGCGTGAAAATCGCCGTGAAAGTGGAGGTTGATGCTTTGGCTAGGCTCGACCTGCGACAATCCGCCGCCCGCGGCTCCGCCCTTCATGCCGAAGACCGGCCCCAGCGACGGCTCGCGCGAGGTCACGATGGCCTTGCGGCCGATGCGCTCCAAGCCCTGCGCGAGGCCGATCGAAACCACCGTCTTGCCTTCGCCGGAGGTCGTCGGCGTGGTGGCCGTCACCAGGATGAACTTGCCACGCACGGGAAAGGCCGGATCGGCGAGCAAATCGAGTTTCAGCTTGGCGCCGTAAGCGCCGATGGGTTCATACTGCGCGGGCGAAAGCGCAAGCTTCTTGGCAATCGCGTGGATGGGTAACAGTGAGTGCGTCATAGGGCCAGCGAGCACTATACACTTTCCGGCCGGGCGGCCACTGTGACGAAGGCCATAATTGGCCCGCATGCTCGTTACATCGCTTCCGGGCTTTCAATGCCGAGCCAACTTAGTGTCGTGACTAACTCACGGAGAACTACGGCGGCTGTGGCGAGCAAAAACGTCTTTCGCGCCGGGTCTTCTTCGGTGAGGATGTGGTGCTTGTGGTAGAAGTTATTGAACTCCTGGGCTAACTGAAAGGCATGCTTGGCGAGATAGGCCGGCTCAGAGGTGACAATGCACTGCTCGAGGACGAGCGTGCGGCGCGCCGCGCGGAGCCAGAGGGCCCAGATATCTTCGGCGGCCTCGCCTTGCAGATAACTTCCCGCATCTATCCCGGCTAGCTCGCCTAGCGCCGCTTCCGGCGTGACGCCCGCCTTGCGGAAGATATTGCGCGCGCGGACCACGGCGTACTGGATGTAGGGCCCGGTCTCGCCCTCGAAGCTCAGCGCGTCATTGAAATCGAAAGCGATGACCGAGTTGCGCGTGAACTTGAGCATGAAGTAGCGCAGCGCGCCGATGGCGATCTGTTCCGCGATGCGCTGGCGTTCGGCCGCGTCGCGGCCGGTCTGGCGCGCATCCACTTCGGCGCGGGTGGCCGCGATCAGCTTGTCGATCAGGTCGTCGGCCTTGACCCCGAAGCCCTTGCGTCCGCTGACTTCGATGTAGGGCCGGGCCAGGTCTTCCTCGGAAACGTCATAGCCCAGCTCGACCGCGCAACGCGGCGTGAGCGCGACCATCTCGTAGCTGAAGTGGGTGTAGTGATCGGCTTCGGCGGTGTGGCCCATGCCGCGCAAGGCCTGGATCACGTTGGCCTGCGGATCGGACTGGCGCGCGTCGATGACGTTGTAAATGGCCTGCGCCCCGCCGAAGTGGGGGTGCTGCGCCTCGCCGTGCTCGGCCGAAATCCAGCACTCATGATTTGGGTAACTGAAGAAAGGCTTGTAGCCGAAGTCCTTGCCCAGCAGGCCAAACTTCCATAAGTGATAGGCGATGTCCTTGCCCACGTAGGTGACCGTGCCAATGGCCTCCGGATCATAGGTCACCTCGCCGCCGACGACCATGCGGTTGGAGCGCACGATGACCTTCGCATCTTCGTCGGTCTCCCCTTCAGCTGCCTTCGAGCCGGGGCGCGTCATCACCCAGCAGCCTGCGTTCTTGCCCCTGGTCTCAAAGCGGAGTACGCCGGTCTGCTTCAACTGCTCGAAGGCTGCTTCCCAGAATTTCAGGTGCAGTATCTCGCTCTCACGGGGCAGAAAGTCGTATTCGATGCCCAGGCGTAGCATGGTTTCCAGGTGCCGCCTGAGCACCGCGGTCGAGATCAGCTCGGCGATTTCGGCGGTCTCGTTGCCGCCGTGCTCGATGGCGTGCAAGGTGGCGTAGCGCAGCTTCTTGCGCGCGGCCTTCTCTTCTTCGCTGCCCTGCTCGTACCACTGCGAAGTGCGCGCATAGAGATCCCAGCAGTAGTAGTCAATCCGCTGCCCCTTGCATTTGAGGTCTTCCAGAAGCTGGCGCACTTCGGCGACGGTCTTTCCTTCCAGACGCAAAAAGCCGACCACCACATCCGCAACCTGGACGCCGGTGTTGTCGATGTAGTTCTGCACCGCGACCTGTTGGCCGGCGGCGCGCAGCAGGCGGACAAACGTGTCGCCCAGAATCGCATTGCGCAGGTGGCCGACGTGCGCGGCCTTGTTGGGATTGATGCTGGTGTGCTCGACCAGGGCATGGACGCCGTTGGCAGCCGCGGCCAGAGTGTCTCCGCCGGCGACCAACCGCACGCCGGCCGCGCGGTCCAGGCGTGCGTTGATGTAACCCGAACCTGCGGCTTCGAAGCCGTCAAAGCCATCGAGATGGCCCAGGGCGGCGACGATTTCCTGGGCGATGATTTTGGGAGCCTTGCGCAGGGTGCGGGCCAGCTCAAATGCAATCGGCGTGGCCAGCTCGCCGAACTTGAGGTCGGGCGGAATCTCCAGCGGAAGGTCCGTAAGCTGGAGATCGTACTTTGCCTTCAACACATGGCGAAGATGCGCGCCGAGCCTTTTCTGCAATTCCAGATACACGTCGGGATGCCTCAGAAATCGTTGATTTTCAAGGGCGATTCTACCACCTGCGGCGGGGCGGACTTTGTTCGATCGGGCGCCGTACGATACCGTAAGATGAAGAGTAGATTGCCTTCTGACCGATAGGTTGCATCCTGGCCGAGAATGGAAGGCCGCATCGCACTCATGACGAAAGAATTCATCCCAGCCCGTTTTTATTTGACCACGCCGATCTACTACGTGAACGCGCGGCCACACCTGGGCCACGCCTACTCGACCATCGTGTGCGACGCGATTGCGCGGCGCAAGCGGGCGCTGGGCATTGAGACCTGGTTCCTGACCGGCACCGACGAGCACGGGCAGAAGATCGAGCGGTCGGCTGAACTTGCCGGGCGCACGCCGGCGGAGTTTGCGGCGGCCCTTTCCGGGGAGTTTTGCGGCCTGTGGGACCGGCTGGGGCTGAGCTACGACGACTTTATCCGCACCACCGAAGAGCGGCACAAGCGCGGCGTGCAGCACCTGTTCGCCACGCTGCGCGACAAGGGCTACATCTACAAGGGCGCGTATACCGGGCAGTACTGCGTGTCGGACGAGCTTTATGTGGATGGGCCGCCGGGCACGGCGTGCCCCGATTGCGGGCGCATGACCGAGACGGTGAGCGAGGAGAACTACTTTTTCAAGCTTTCGGCCTTCGAGCGCAGGCTGCTGGAGTTTTACGAGGCCAACCCAGGGTTCATGTGGCCGGAGTCGACGCGGCGCGAGGTGATTTCTTTTGTGCGCGGCGGGCTGAAGGATCTGTCGGTGAGCCGGACGAGTTTTTCGTGGGGGATTCCGGTGCCGGGCGACGAGAAGCACGTGGTGTATGTGTGGCTGGACGCGCTGGCCAACTACATCACCGCGCTGGGCTACGGTTCTAGCGATCCGGCGGACCAGGCGCGGTTTGCGAAGTTCTGGCCGGCGGACATGCACCTCATCGGCAAGGAGATCAGCCGCTTCCACTGCGTGTACTGGCCGGCGTTTTTGATGGCGGCGGGGATCGAGCCGCCGCGCTCGGTGAAGGCCAATGGCTGGCTGCTTTTCGATCAGGGCAAGATGTCCAAGTCGCGGGGCAACATTGTGCGCGCCGAGACGGTGCAGGAGGTTCTGGGGGCGGACGCGCTGCGCTACTTCCTGCTGCGTGAGATTCCCTTCGGGCAGGACGGCAATTTTTCCTTCGATGCTTTAGTCCAGCGTTACAACGGCGATCTGGCCAACGGCTACGGCAACCTGGTGAGCCGCGTAGTGAACATGGTGCACAAGTATTTCGGCGGGGTGGCGCCGGAGACGGGCGCGGCGACGGCTGCCGAGACCGCGCTGCGTGCCAGCGCTGCGCGCACCATCGCCGAGTTCGCTCCGGCCTTCGACGAGTTGAATTTTTCGGATGCGCTCAAGACTCTTTGGGTCTTGGTGGCGGAGACCGACGGCTACCTGACCGCCAATGCGCCCTGGAAGCGGCCTGTGGACCGGCCTGAGGCCGAACACGCGGCGCTGCAGGCGCGGGTGCTGGCGACGGCTGCCGAGGCGATTCGAATCATTACCGCGCTGGTCTATCCGATTCTGCCGGAGTCGGCCGCGAAGGTCTGGCGGCAGCTTGGGCAGGGCGAGATCGCGGACGCGGCAAAGAACTCATTTTTGACACAGATCGCGTGGGGCGGATTGAAGGCCGGAACGAAGTTTGGCGAGCCGGCGCCGCTGTTTCCCCGCGCGGAGAAGGACGCAGTCGAACGTATGCAGAACATCGAAGATCAAAACAGCAGCAGCGCCGTGGAAGCGGCCAGCGGCGGTGGGGCTGACTCGGAGCCTTCGGCTCCGCCACAGGCAACGGAGAAGCACGCCGCGGAGGCTCGGGCGGGTCAGGGCGCAACATCAGTGGCGCCGAAAGCATCGCAAGAGAAGCCTGAGGCTTCAGCCCCTGCAGAGATGGTTTCGAAGAGCGCGCCCGCACTGGCGCCCTTGCCGGCTGCGGGCGCCGCGCCGGTCGTCGCTGTGACTGCGGAGCAGCCGTCCGCCCCACCGCAGGTGGCTGCGGAGCCGCAGTTGGCCTCACCGCAGGTGATTACCATCGACGACTTCGCCAAGGTGGAGCTGCGCGTGGCGCAGATTCTGGTGGCGGAGCGGGTTCCGAAGGCGGACAAGCTGCTGCGGCTGGAAGTGGACCTGGGCTACGAGAAGCGGCAGATTCTGGCCGGAATTGCGCAGTTCTACGAGCCGGAGAAACTCGTCGGCCGGAAGATTGTGATCGTGGCCAATCTGGCTCCGAGGAAGATGCGGGGGCTGGAGTCGAACGGGATGCTGCTGGCGGCCTCGCTGCCGGACGGCGCGCCGGTGCTGGCCGGATTCCTCGAAGAGGTTCCGCTGGGGGCGCGGCTGAAGTAGCCACCTGCGGTGGGGCAGACGCGGCTTCGCCGGCTTGTGGCTGAGGCGGACCGGATCTGATTGTCTCTGCGGTTTGCAGGACTGAATCTGGCCACTCGCGATTCTCGATTGACTCCTCCGGAGGTCTACCTTTGCTGATCGATTCTCACGCACACTTGGACAGCGCGCGCTACGCGGAGGACCGCGAGGCCGTGCTGCGGCGCGCGTGGGAGGCGGGCGTGGGCGCGGTGATGGCGATCGGGATCGGCGAGGGGCCGCACGAGATGCAGAAGGCACTTGGGATCTGCCGCGCGTTCAATTCTCTGCCTCAGAGCGGCGCGGGGATTCCGCGGCTTTTTGCCAGCGCGGGCGTTTATCCGCACACCACGGCGGAGATTGACGCGGCGGTGCTGGCGAAGCTGGACGGGCTGCTGGGGGAGCCGGAGGTGATTGCCTGCGGGGAGATCGGGCTGGACTACTACAACGAGGGCGCGGCGCACGCGGTGCAGCGCGAGGGGCTGATTCGCCAACTGGAGATTGCCGCGGCGCGGAAGAGGCCGATCGTGATTCATTGCCGGCCGAAAGAGGGCGCGACGGACGCCTGGGACGATCTTTTTGTGGTTCTGGAGGAGCACTGGAGGCGCACGGGGCTGGGTGGCGTGATGCACTGCTTCGGGGGCGGATGGGAGCAGGCGCGGCGGTCGCTGGAGCTGGGATTTCTGGTGTCGTTTGCGGGAAATCTGACCTACCCGAAGGCGCAGCCGCAGCGGGACGTGGCCGCCCGGCTGCCGCTGGACGGGCTTCTGGTGGAGACCGACGCCCCGTGGCTGGCCCCGGCGCCCCATCGCGGGCAGCGCAACGAGCCGGGATGGGTGAGCCTGACGGCGCGGACTCTGGCGGGGCTGCATGGGGTCGCGGAGGAGGAAATCGCCTCGGCCACGACGAAAAACTTCACCCGGCTGTTTCGCCTTGGGCCGGACGTGGGAAACTGGTAGAGGTGCATCGGCCGGCGCGGGTGGGGGATTGGCGCCGGGCCGGCGGATAGAGGAAGCCATGGCCCAGGAAAATTCGTTCGACATCGTCAGCAAAGTGGAGATTCAGGAAGTGCGCAACGCCATCGATCAGGCGCTGAAGGAGATTCGCCAGCGCTTCGACCTGAAGGATTCCCACTCGGAGATCACCCTGGTCGACGGGGACAAGGAGATTCAACTGGCCTCGGCCAGCGAATACAAGCTGGAGGCGGTGAAGGAGATACTGGGCCAGAAGCTGGTGAAGCGGGGCGTCTCGCTGAAGAACCTGACGTACGGCAAGCTGGAGCCGGCGCTGGGTCAGAGCGTGCGCCAGAAGATCTCGTTGCAGCAGGGCATTCCGACGGAAAAGGCCAAGGAGATCGTCCGCCTGGTGAAGGACGCGAAAAAGAAGGCGCAGGCCAGCATTCAAGGCGATGCTGTCAGAGTATCGAGCAAGGACCGCGACGAGCTGCAGGCGATTATCGCGCTGTTGCGGGGCCGGGATCTGGGTGTGGATTTGCAGTTTACGAACTACCGCACGAATTGAGCGGCGCGGCGGCCGGAAGCGCCTGTGGGTCAGGCAGGCACGGTACAGAAGAAACGAGAAGCGGAGAATCTTGAGCACATTGGCGATAGCGACGGCGAGAGAGGTCTTCGATCTGCTGCGGGAGGACCTCGTGGCGATCGAGCAGGAGTTGGGCCGCGATGCCGCCTCCAGCGTGAGCACCATCACGGAGATTGCCGAGTATCTGCGCGAGGGCGGGGGCAAGCGGATTCGGCCGTCGCTGCTTCTGCTGGCCGCGCACCTGCTGGGCTATTCCGGTCCCGGCGCGATCCGGCTGGGCGCGGTGGTGGAGATGATTCACACCGCGACGCTGGTCCACGACGACATCATCGACGGGGCCGACATGCGCCGCGGGCGACCCTTGCCCAACACCACGTGGGGCAACGAGAAGTGCGTGCTGGCCGGTGACTGGCTTTACATGCAGGCCTTCAAGGTGGCGCTCGAAGAGAAGAACCTGCGGGTGCTGGACCTGCTGATCGGCCTGACTCAGCAGATGGTCGAGGGCGAGCTGCTGCAGATTCAGAAGCTGGGCAAGGCCGTCTCCGAGGCCGAGTATTACGACCTGATCTACCGCAAGACCGCCTGCCTGTTTTCCGTTTCGATGCGGCTGGGTGCGGTGCTGGCCGGGGCCGGCGAGGCGGTGGAGACGAGCCTGGCCGCGTATGGCCGGACGGTGGGGCTGGCGTTCCAGATTGTGGACGACGTGCTGGACCTGACCGCGACCGAAGAGGTGCTGGGCAAGCCGGTGGCCAGCGACCTGCGCGAGGGCAAGGCGACGCTGGCCGTCATTCACTCCTTCGACCACGGCATCGCCAAGGACCGCCAGGCCATCCAGCGGGTGCTGGACGACCGCAGCTTTGAGCGCGTGAGCCGCGAGAGGATTCAGGAGATTCTGGTCCGCAACGGGTCAGTGGAGTACGCCATGACCCTGGCCGACCGCTACGCCGAGCAGAGCCGCCAAGCGCTGGCTCCGCTGCCCGACTCCGACTTCAAGCGCGCCCTGCTGTGGGTGCCGGATTTTGTGGTGGCGCGGGAGAAGTAGATGCCGCCGCGTGGGTCCGGAACCAAACAATGGATTGCGGTGGACGATTACTTTGGCGGCTTGCTTGCGCCCGCCGATGCGGCTCTGGACGCCGCCCTCGAAGCCAATCAGAAAGCCGGTCTGCCCGCCGTTGACGTCTCGCCCGTGCAGGGCAAATTTCTCCAACTTCTGGTGCGGATGACGCAGGCGCGGCGCGTGCTGGAGATTGGCACGCTGGGCGGCTACAGCACCATTTGGATGGCCCGCGCACTGCCCGCCGATGGCCGCATCGTGACCCTCGAATTCAACCCGAAACATGCAGAGGTTGCGCGCGAAAATCTCTCCCGCGCCGGCGTCCTTGACCGCGTGGAGGCACGTGTGGGCCGTGCGCTGGACAGCCTGCCCCTGCTGGCCGAGACGGGCGCAGGTCCCTTCGACCTGATCTTCATCGACGCCGACAAGCAGAACAATCCCGCGTACCTTGAGTGGGCGCTGAAGCTGGCGCGGCCGGGGACGGTGATTGCGGTGGACAACATAGTCCGCGACGGCAGGATTGTGGACGCGGCAAGCGAGGATGCGGACATTCAGGGCATCCGTCGCATGACGGAGCAGATGGCCGCCAATCCTCGCCTGAGCGCCACGGTGCTGCAAACGGTGGGCAACAAGGGCTACGACGGCATCGCGCTGGCCGTGGTGCTGAGCTAGGCCCCCGCTACTCTTCGTCCTTGATCCATCATTGCCCGCAGGGCCTCGGCGTAGTGCTCCGGCAGAGGCTTTTTGTTCAGCTGGTCGTCGCAGACCACGTGGACCGTCTCGCCCTCGGCCAGGAGCGTGGGCTGGGCGCCGTCGGCGGCTTTGCGCAGGATGCGGTAGGCGAACTTGAGCACGGAGCCGCGCAGCAGGGCGGGGCGGGTCTCGATGAGAATCTCGTCGTCGTAGCGGGCGGGGGAGCGATAGCGGCAAGTGGCCTCGACCACGGGCAGAATGCACTCGTGCTCGGTCTCCAACTGGCTGTATGCCAGGCCCAGGGAGCGCAGCAGCTCCACGCGGCCGATCTCGAACCAGACCAGGTAGTTGGCATAGTAGACAATGCCCATCTGGTCGGTTTCAGCGTAGCGCACCCGCACCTGATGGGTGATCACTGGCATGAGGCGGGCTCTTTCATCGCTCTAGGGCATCATCCGGGTGAAGATGGGCAGTTTGGTCACATCGTTGAAGATGACGAAGGCGAAAAAGGCGATGAGGACGACAAACGCCGCCTGGTAGATGCGTTCCTTGACGACCGCGCTGATGTCGTGGCGCAGCCCGCTCTCGATGAGCAGCAGCAGAATCATGCCGCCGTCGAGGATGGGAAACGGCAGCAGGTTGAGAATGCCGAGGTTGAGGCTGATGGCGGCGGCAAAGCCGAATTTGGGGTACCAGCCCTTCATCTCCGCCGCCTGGCCGGCCATGCGGGCGATGCCCACGGGGCCGGAGAGCTGCGAAACCGAGACCTTGTGGGTGAGAATGCGGCCCAGCACATCGACGATCAGGGTGGAGTTCTCGACGCAGAAATCTTTCGACTCGGCCAGGGACGCGGAGAACGACAGCGGCTCGCGCTGCGTGGCGACGGGCGGCGGCGCGTCCGAGGCAAAACCGAGCCGCCAGGACGAATCCTGAAGCGAGGGGTGGACGACGAAGGGCGGAAGCTGTTTGCCGTCGCGGCTGACGGTGAGGGTGACGGGCTTGCCCTTCCCATTTTGCAGATAGACGACCAAGGGGTCGAGGGTGTGAAAAGCGTGGCCGTCGACGGCCAGAATGAGGTCACCGCCGCGCAGGCCGGCCTGGGCCGCGGGCGAATCGGGGACTACGCGATCGACGCTGATGGGGGTTTGCACAAAGCGCAGGAAGATGCCGGCCTGGCTGAGGTCGAACCGCTGGCCCTTGGCCGGGCCGGGCAGATGCAGGGCGAGGGAAATGGTCTTGCCGTCGCGCGTGACGGTGACCGGCACGGTCTGGTTGAGGCTGCCGACGGCCTTGGTCTGAATCTGGTTCCACGTGGGGTCGTTCAATTTGTCGAACTGGCGAATGATGTCGCCGGGTTGGAAGCCAGCCTGGGCCGCGGGCGAGGTCTGGCTGACCCATTCGACGACGATGGGCTTGATGGATGGAACCTCGTTGAGGAAGCTGAAGTAGAACGCCATGGCCGCAAAGGCGAGCAGGAAGTTGGCGACCGGGCCGGCCAGGGCGATCAGCATTCTCTGCCAACGGGAATGGGACGAAAAGGCGCCGGGGTCGTTCTGCGGCTGATCTTCGCCGGAAGTTTCGCCGGGATTCTCGCCGGTCATCTTGACGTAGCCGCCGAGGGGGAGCAGGCAGATCTTGTAGTCGGTGTCGCCGTATTTGCGGCCGAAGAGGCGAGGCCCAAAACCGACCGAGAAGGACTCGACGCGAACGCCGCACAGCTTGGCCACGGCAAAGTGACCAAACTCATGGACCACGACCATGATCCCGATCAGGACGATGAAGGCGATGGAGGAAATTAGAAAATCATGCATAAGTGAACGATCTGATCCTTAAGGGTGCACCCCTGATGAGGCCGGTGAGGTCTCGGCCAAAGACACCCGCACACGAGCCGTTTGACGCGCCTGACGGTCGGCCGCGAGCACCTCGGCAATCGTCTCGGGGTGCGCTTCGGGCGTGGATGCAAGCACTGCTTCAATTGTACGCGGGATTCCCATGAAGGGGATGCGGCGGTCGAGAAATGCCTCGACGGCCACTTCGTCGGCGGCGTTGAGGGCGATCGAGTGGGCGCCGCCCTTTTCCGCGGCCTCAAAGGCCAGGCGCAGGCAGGGGAAACGCGCGAAGTCGGGGGGCTCGAAGTCGAGATGGCGGAGCGCGGCGAGATCAAAGGTGAGCGAGGAGGCCGGGCGCTCGGGAAAGGCGAGCGCGTAGAGAATCGGCAGGCGCATGTCGGTGACGGAGATCTGCGCAAGGATGGAACCGTCCACGTACTCGACCAGGGAATGAACGGTGGACTGGGGATGGACGGTGACGCGCACCTGCGAGGGCGGCAGGTCAAAGAGGCGGCAGGCCTCGATGACTTCAAGGCCCTTGTTGAGCATGGTGGCCGAGTCGATGGTGATGCGGCGGCCCATGACCCAGGTGGGATGCTTGAGCGCCTGCTCGGGGGTGATGGCGGCAAACTGGTCGAGAGGAAGCTGGCGGAAGGGTCCGCCGGAAGCCGTGAGCCAGATGGTCTTGACCTCAGAGTGCGCGCCCACGCGCAGGCACTGGTGGACGGCGTTGTGCTCGCTGTCGATGGGCAGGATGGGCACGTTGCGCTCACGGGCGGCGCGCGTGAGGATTTCGCCGGCGGCCACCATGCACTCCTTGTTGGCCAGGCCGACGGGCTTGCCGGCGAGGATGGCGGCGTGGGTGGCCTCGAGGCCCGCGACGCCGACGATTGCGGAGACGACGAAATCGGCCTCGGGATGGGTGGCGCAGGCGACCGTGCCCGCGGAGCCGTGGACGACTTCAATGCCGGTGACGCCGGCGGTCTTGAGACGCGCGGCAAGCGCGCCGGCCAGCTCTTCGGTGGCGAGGGAGACGAGGCGCGGCCGCCAGCGGACGGCTTGCGCGAAGGCTTCGTCGAGGTTGCGCCCGGCGGCCAGCGCGGCGACGCTGTAGCGCGCGGGAAACTGCTCGACGATGGAGAGGGTGCTCTGGCCGATGGAGCCGGTGGAGCCGAGAATGGCGAGTCGTTTCAAGGTGTTTTCAGTCTTCCTATCGTGTTAATTATCGCTCGGCCGCTCCCCCACAGGATGCATCCCAGAATGCTGTAGAGGAGGATATTCGCCAGAATCGAAAGTGCAAGAATCGTATATGCCTGTACTGTTCCCTCGATTCCATCTGTAGACATCAACAAGATCGAAGTGGGCCAAGTTATTATCCTGACTTGCAGTAAGGGGTGATACAAGTGTTTGAAGGCTTGGAGGTTTTGCTCACTTGAGGTTGGGCGATGATGAGTCCGAGTAACAAATTCCCATGCCAGAAGATTTGCTATTGGCACGAAAAATCCCAGGATTGCGGAAGCGGACAACCATCTCAAAAATGGGCGCTTCAGCATAGATTTCACCACTTGGCGTGGGGTTTGTTCAACAGTGCTCAAGCCTCACGGAGCTGAGCGAAAACACCACTAGAACCGCTAGCGAATAACCTGAGCGTACCATAGCAGCGGGGCGGCCAGCAGCAGGGCGTCGATGCGGTCGAGGACGCCGCCGTGGCCGGGCAGCAGGGCTCCGGAGTCCTTGACGCCGGCCGAGCGCTTGAGCGCGGATTCGGCCAGATCGCCCACCTGCGCGGCCGCGTTGACCACGACAGCCAGCAGCAGCCAGAACCACCAGACCTCATCGGCAAAGGAAAGCCTTACAAAGTTGACCCTGGCCAGCAGAGAGCCCAGCCACAGCAGGGCTCCGGTGACCAGCAGACTGCCCGCCACCGAACCGAACGTGCCTTCCCATGTCTTGTTGGGGCTGAGCGCGGGAGCCAGCTTGCGTCTTCCCCAGGCCCGGCCGACGTAGAGCGCGGCAATGTCGCCGGCCCACACCACGCAGAGCAGGAAAACCACCAGCGAGGGCCCGTTGGACTGGTCGCGGAGGGTGGGTAAAGCAAGCAGGGTGAGCCCGACGTAGCACATGCAAAAGATGGAGGATGCCGCGTCGACCATCACGCGCTGGGCCGGAGAACGAAAGGTGCAGTAGACCAGGAGGCCCAGGCTGAGCGCGCCGAAGAGGATCAGGGTCTGGTCGGGCCACTGGAAGTTGCCGAGGAAGAGCGCGGCGAGGGCCACAACGACCGCGATGCGCGGGGGCCTGGCGGCGCAGCGCTCGGCCAGGCCAAGGAGCTCCCACCCGGCCAGGATCGCCACCACGGCGACGACGAGCGTGATGAGCCACTTGGGCCCCAGGAAGACCAGGGCGAGGACCAGCGGCGCAAGAATCAGAGCGGTGAGTACGCGTTTCATCCAGGGTTGAGGATACACCGTGGGGGTGGGACGAAGTTTGAAGGCGCCGCCGGGAAGCCGGTTCAGCCGGCGGCGAGCCGGATGCGCTCGGGGTCTTCTTCGACCTCGCCGCTGTCTTCGCCGATGCCGCCGAAGCGGCGCTCGCGGCGCTGGAAATCGGCGATGGCCTCCAGCAGGTGGATGCCGCGGAAGTCGGGCCACAGGCGCTCGGTGACGTAGATCTCGGTGTAGGCGATCTGCCAGAGCAGGAAATTTGAGATGCGCATCTCGCCCGAGGTGCGGATGAGCAGGTCGGGGTCGGGCATGTGGGCGGTGTAGAGATGGCGGTGAATGTCCTCCTCGGTGATGCGGCCGGGGCTGATGTGCCTGGACTCGATCTCGGCAGCCAGGCCGCGAAAGGCGTCGACCAGCTCCGAGCGGCTGCCGTAGTTGAGGGCGAGGGTGAGGGTGGTGCCGGTGTTGCGCGCCGTCAGTTCCGCCGCCCAGCGCATCTTGTCCTGCACTTCCGGGGGCAACTCGTGGGTGCGCCCGATGTAGCGGATGCGCACGTTGTTGTCCATCATGCGCTGCACGTTGCTCTCCAGGTAGCTCTTGAGCAGGCGCATCAGAAAGTTGACTTCGGCGCGGGGGCGGCGCAGGTTGTTTTCGAGAGAAAAGGCGTAGAGGGTGAGCCAGGGCAGGCCGATGCGGGAGGCCGTCTCAGTGACCAGCTGGACGCTTTTGGCGCCCTGCTGGTGGCCGAGGAAGCGCTTGAGCGAGCGGCGGCCGGCCCAGCGGCCGTTGCCGTCCATGATGATGGCCACGTGCTCGGGCAGGCTGTCGGGCTTAAGCATGGCATAGACGGCGCGCTCCTCAGCGGTGAGCTCATGGATGCGCAGCGTGCCAGATGGTTGCAATGGATGGCCTCGACAATGCTTTTTCGGCTTCCCGGCCGTCGCTCAGGAAGCATCGGCGCGGAAGCCCGGCGGTATCACGCCCGGTCCGGCGGGAGGGCCTGTGCAGTCTCCTTACAAGGCGACTTAGCTCCGTCTGCCGGAGACAAGTGGCGACACCTTCGAAGCTAGCACATGCGCCCGAAGGGCTGCAAAGGCTGACAGGCCCGGCGCGATCCCACGGAAGTGTGAGAACGCGGAGCGGGCCGGCGGCCTGCGCGGCGGTACCCGGCCGAGACTGGCCTCACTCGCTAGGCGGTGCGGCGGCGGCCCGTGGCCATGTCGCGCACGGCGCCATACAGAAGGGTGCGATGCAGCGAATCCAACTGAGGGAGCAGGGCCGCAATCTCGGCGAGCAGGGGGTCGGCCAGAATCGCCGCCATCTCCTCTTCGCGGCGGCT
The DNA here is from genome assembly GCA_963716385.1 of uncultured Acidobacteriaceae bacterium. GTDB lineage: Bacteria > Acidobacteriota > Terriglobia > Terriglobales > Acidobacteriaceae > Telmatobacter. Next base: position 1,248,784 of record OY970305.1, on the reverse strand, counting down.
GCGGGAGTCGCGGACCAACTGGCACATGTCCACTTCCAGGGCCGCGGCCAGCCGCTCCAGCGAACCGAGCGTGGGGATGGCCTTGCCGTTCTCGATTTTGGAGATGTAGGTGCGGGGCACCTGCATGCGCCCGGCCAGTTGGCGCTGGCTGAGGTGGCGGGCGCGGCGAATCTCGCGCACCTGTGCGGCCACCTGCAACCCGGCCTCGGACGAAGCGGGTGCGGATGGCGTCAAGACCAGCTGCGGAGCGAGCGGAATCGGCTCCTCAACGTCCAGGGGTTTGTGGCATTTTCTGCAGAGGGAGTTGCTGGTCCTGTACTGCACCAGGCTGCAATGATCGCAGCGCACAACCTCACGGGTTTCCACGCTAACAAGAGTGGCTGCCATGGTCTGAGTGCGGAGTGCCAGAGCGGGGCCTCCGGGGTGCCTCTTCGCACCACGATATGTGCTACTGTCGGGGGAATGAACCATAATTGTCAAGTAGAAACTTAGGGTCAACCCTAAGATTCACCTATCATATCCTTTAAATCCCGAAGAAGCACGAACCAAATGCAGCAACAGGGAGGCAGAAAAAGATGAGCGACGGCAAGGAGGGCAGGGCCCGCTACGGGCGCGCAGAGGCCTGGGAGCTGCTGACGGAGTGGACCGTGAGCGAGAGCCTGCGCAAGCACGCGCTGGCGGTGGAGGTGTGCGTGACGGCCTGCGGCGAAGCGGAAGCCGGCCGGCTGGGCCTGGAGGGAGCGGATCGGGCCGCGTTCGTCGAGCTCTACACGACGACCGCCCTGCTGCACGACTTCGACTATGAGCGCCACCCCACGGCCGAGGAGCACCCGTTCGTGGGGGTGCGCGAACTGGAGCGGCGGGGCTGGCCGCAGGAGCTGCGCACGGCCATCCTGGGCCACGCGCAATACTCCGGGGTGCCGCGCGTGAGGCACCTGGACAAGGCGCTGTTCGCCTGCGACGAGCTGGCCGGGTTTCTGACTGCCTGCGCGCTGGTGAAGCCCACCAAGGCCATCGCCGATGTGGAAGTGGCCGGGGTGCGCAAGAAGATGAAGGACAAGGCGTTTGCCAGGGGCATCCACCGCGAGGACGTGATCCAGGGCGCGGCCGAGCTGGGCGTCGAACTGGACGCGCACATCGCATTCTGCCTGGAGGCGATGAAGAAGAGGGCGGTGGAACTGGGGCTGTGAAACTCAGCGGGCGCGGCGGCTGAAGCCGCGCACTTTCACGGCAGAAGGGGTCTTCGCCGCGGAGGATTTGACTGCGCGTCTATTCTGTCTCGGGGCGCTTGTAGGGCTTTTGCAGATACATGCGGGCCTCGTTGATGGCGCCGGCGGTGTTGTCGTTGGTCTGGACGGCCAGCCGGTACTCGTTCACGGCGCGATCGCGCTGGCCGGTGATGTCGAAGATCTTGCCGATCTGGATGTGGCTCCAGACCTCGGTCCAGGGCGGCTCGTCGTCGCCGCGCAGCGCGTCGCGGTAGGCGTTGACGCTGGCCTGGTAGTTGCGCTGCGCGAAGAGCACCTCGCCGATGCGATAGCTGGCCAGCGAGCTCTGCGGGTTGGCCGTCAGGGCCTTCTGGTACTCGGCCAGCGCGCTGACCATGTCGCCCTGCGCCACCAGTTGCTGCCCTTTAAGGATGGCGATGCGCACCTGCAGGTCGGGAGTGGACTTGAGCACCCAGTCGCCGGGATCGATGCTGATGCGGCGCGGGCGGCCGAAGGTGTCGATGACGTATTGCGAGTCGGTGCCCACGACGTCGACGTTCTGGTTGACGGTTTTGCCGTCGGTCTCCACGCGGATATCGACGGGCATGCGGAACAGGTCAAGATCCTGGGTGATGTCGCCGATGGTGCGGAAGCCCTTGTTGTTGCCCAGCCGGTAGACGCTGTACTTGTCGGTGAACGCCGGCGCGCCGGTGCCATCGACCCACTGCGCAAAGAAGGGCGTCAACTGCTGCTGGCTCTGCGCCTCGGCCACCTTCTCGAGGTCGTCGGTGCGGAGGGAGGCGTCGGTGTACTGGCTGAGCACACCCTTGAGCGAGGCCAGAAAGGCCTTGTCGCCGATCTCGCCGCGCAGCATGTGGAAGATCATGGCGCCTTTTTCCAGGGTCATGGACTGGAACTGGGGCGAAAAGGGGGCCAGGCGGGCGGCGCTGGACAGGGGAATGATGTCGTAGGCCAGGGCCCCGGCGGAAACGTCGGCAAGGGCCGCGCGCAGGGCGCTCTTGCCGCTCTCGTCCTCGAGATACATCAGTTCGCCGTAGCGCGCCATGCCGTTGGTAATCCAGGCGTCGTTGAGGGTGCGGGGGCTGACCTCGGAACCCCACCACTGATGGGCGATAGTGTTGGCCAGCAGGCGGACGCCGGGCTTGTCGGCCACGTGCGCGCCCATGATGGCGGCCAGCTCGGGCGCCCAGGCGGCGGGCAGCGTATCGTCGGGCAGTTCGACCACGTTCAGGTGCTCGGTTTCAGGCTGGCCGAAGCTTTCAGTGAAAAAGTCGAACTCCTTGGCCGCGGTCTGGGCCAGCGGATTGCCGGACGCCTGGTGGCTGACGGTGAGGTAGACCTTGACGTTGCCGGGTCCGGCGGTGAAGGGGCCGAGGTAGCGGCCGGCGATGACGGTGCCGGGAAAGCCGGGGCGGGTCCAGTTGAAGTCGAACTGGTCGCCGGGCTTGCCGCTGGCCAGGGTGACCGGATGGGAGACGCCCTGCGCGCCGCTGGCGAAGACGCGCATGCCCTGGGGGACGCGGATGTGCATTTCGGCGGTGAAGCGGTCGGTCATGAAGCCGGTCATGGGGAACCAGCGCGCCGGATAGAGCAGGTAAGTGATGGGCTCCTGGATGGCGGCCAGCTTGAGGCCCTCCACGGGGCCGTCCTCGCTGCCGGTGATGACGCCCTCATACTCGAAGGTCCAGTGGGAGGGCTGGCCCTTGACGAAGGGCGCGGCGGGGGCGACGCGGATGGTGCCGTCGGCCAGCCGCTCGCCGGTGAGCAGCTTGCCGGCTTCGTCGGTGATTTTGGTGACCTTGAGGGCGGGGTGAAAGCCGAAGCTGACCTCTTCGGCGTTTTCCGGCGCGGTAAAGGTGACGACCGCAGTGGCTGCCAGGTGGTGGTTCGCGGTGTCGATCTCGGCGTCGATCTTGTAGGCGGAGATGTCGAGGGTGGGCCGCTCCGGCCTCTGGGCCATGAGGGGAGCGGCGAGGAGCACGGCCGTCAGCAGGGCCGCCGCCAGGATGCTGAGCGCGCTGACAAGGTGGCGCGGTCGAAAATCAAGCTTCATCATTCGCGTTCTCGAATTCATCATTGCATCGCGGCCGTTCCCGCGCGGTGGTCGATTTGCCCGATTGGCCCAACTTCTTCCCGGTTCAGGATGGCACGGATTCACGTGCCGGTGAAGCTGCGCCGAGCAGGCCGAGAGTGATCGCCGCCACGCGGTCGATGGCGCCGCCGCTCTCTCCCCCTTGACTAATGCGTCGGGTATGCAGCAGGGCGCGTATCCGCTGAAGCTCCTGCATCATGGACTGGCGCGGGGGGCCATCGGGTAGCAGCGGCTCAATTTGTTGGACGATGTTTGCCGCCCTGAAGTCGCTCTGGATGAGTTCGGGAACGATTCGTTTGCCGGCGATGAGGTTGGCCATGGCCACGTGAGGCACTGTCACCACCCGTTTGGCGATGGCGTAGGTGAGGGGCGAGACGCGGTAGACGACGACAAAGGGATTGCCTATGAGGGCGGCCTCGACCGTGGCGGTGCCGCTGGCGACGACCGAGGCGCGGGCATGGAAGAGGGCGGCGCGGGCGTCCTGAGCGAGCTGGATGGGCAGGCCGGAGCCGTACTCCTCGACGATGCGGGCGACCATCGCGCGCTGGGCCGCGTTGAGCGTGGACGCCAGGGGCACGATGAATTCGAACTTCTCCGATGGCTCGGCCGGGAGCGGCTCGCGCCAGGTGAGATAGCGGGCCGCGACCAGCATTTCGGGGAGATTGTCGCGAATCTCCCGGGCCCGGCTGCCGGGCAGCAGGCCGATCCAGGTGCTGGCGGCGTGGAGGCCGTGGGCGGCGGCAAACTGCGCGCGGGGGACGGTGGGCAGGGGCAGCTCGGCCAGGGGATGGCCGACAAATTCGGCGGCCACGCCGTGCTCGAAGTAAAACTGCTGCTCGAAGGGGAAGATGACCAGCATCTTGTCGACGTACTTCTGCACCAGGCGGATGCGCTGCTTCTTCCAGGCCCAGAGCTGGGGGCTGACGAAGAAGATGACGGGGATGCCGAGGCGGTGGAACAGCCGGGCGAGCCGGAAATGGATGTCGGGGAAGTCAATAAGCACGGCCACAGCGGGGCGGCGGGCGCGGATGGAGCGCTTGAGCCGGCGCAACTCGCCGTAGATGCGGGGCAGGTGGCGAACCACCTCGGTGATGCCCATGACCGCCATATCTTCAGAGCGCACAACGACTTCCAGGCCGGCCTCGGCCATGCGCGACCCGCCCATGCCGAAGAACCCGGCCGTCTGGCCGGAGCGGGCCAGGCGCTGCCGGAGGGCCTCGACCAGAAGCGCGCCGTAGTGCTCGCCGCTGGCCTTGCCCGCCGAGATGAAGATGGTGGGATCGGACATGAGTGTGCCGCCTCGCCCTGCGCTCGAAACCATCATAACGGGTTTGGGGTTTTGAAACCGGCGACCCGCGGACGCTGGAATGACACAAACCGTCGCATCGACGCGGCTTCTTGCGTTTCACAATCGAGTAGTACCACGACCGCATTGATATGTGGTGTCCCAGGTTTCAAAGTCGAGACCTGGGACACCCAGCACCTGGAAGACCCCTCTCATCCCGTCAGGGCGTCTTCCCGGCCCAGGGCGTCTTGGCTGCGCGCGGGCAGGATGGTCTGATAACGCGCGTAGACCCCTTCAAACACGGCGTCCCAACTCATGGTCAGGGCGCGGGCACGGGCGGCCTGACGCATGGCCGCATGGCGCGGCGGATCGCCCAGAATTCCGGCCACGGCCGCGGCAAACTCTTCGTCGGGGACAATCCGGCCGGTCTCGCCGTCGCGGACGATGGTCTTCGGCCCGCCGTCGGGAGTGACGATGGCGGGAACGCCGCTGGCGAGGGCCTCCAGCACGACGTTGCCGAAGGTGTCAGTGTGGGAGGGAAAGACGAACAGGTCCATGCCGGCGTAGGCGGCGGCCAGCGCCTCGCCGTGGAGCACGCCTGTGAACTCGGCGCGGGGCAAGTGGTCGCGCAGCCAGGCTTCCTCGGCGCCATGGCCGACGATCAGGAAGCGGAAGCCGTGATGGCCGATCCGCTCCAAATCCGCCTGCACCTGAACGAGCTGGGCTACATTCTTTTCGACCGAGAGGCGGCCCACAAAGCCCAGCACGTGGTCGCGATCCCCGGCAGGGCGGCTGCGCCGGGCGGGGTGAAAGAGCTGCGCGTCGACGCCGCGCGGCATCAGGTGGCAGGGCCGGCCGGTCATCCGCCGCAGCAACTGGCAAAGCTCGGGATTGGGCGCAAACAGCACCTGGGCCACGGAGTAAAACCGGGCCGCGGCGGCCAGGGCCAGGTCTTCGATGGTGTGGCCGGTGGCGGCCGACTGCTGCGGCGGGAGCAGGCGCAGAAACCACTCCAACCGGCGCGCCGCGTACTCGTGGACGTTGGTGTGCCAACTGGCGGCCAGCGGCAGCCCGAGGTGGTGCGCCAGTCCGGCGCCCAGCATGCCCACCTCGCTGGGGCCGGTGATGTGGATCAGGTCGGGCTTGAAGCGCTCCAGCACCTCGCTGATGAGGGGGATGTGGCGCAGGAAGGCGGGGTCGAAACGGAGGTCTCTTTCGAGGGCAAAGGAGAGAAAACCGCGCGGTAGTTCGAGGGTCCACACGCTGCCGTCTTCGGTGACGGCCTGGGTGCGGTCGCCGGCGCGGACGCAGAGGAAGGGCAGGCCGCGGCGGCGCGCAAAGGCTTCAAAGTGGCGGCTGGTGTGGGCCACTCCGTTGACTTCGTGGAAGGAGTCGGGAAAATAGGCCACGCGCGGCATGGGTGCGGTCATCATCCCCGTTCGGAATCCCCGGCTCAGCCGTCGTTCTCGCCCAGCGCCAGGCGCGCCTGCTGGGAGTCGGTCCAGGCCAGGCGCAGGGAGCCGGAAACCGGAGCCTTGCCGAGCAACTGCACCAGCTTGACGGCCCAGCCGATGGCCAGCGGGGCGCGCCCCTTGGGCCAGAGTTCGCTGAGGGGCCGGACGACGCCGTGGGCGTCCGGATGATAGGCGCGCTCGTCCCAGGTGCGGGAGCCCTGGGGGAACTCGGGGTAGTCGCGAATGGCATCGAGGGTGGAGCGCAGGATGCGATGCTTCCACGGTTCGGCGTACTGGGGCATGAAGAGCACATTGCTCTTTCTTTGGCGGCGAATCTCGTGGACGAACTCGGTAAAGCCGGCGGCGTTGGTGAGGTTGATGTTGGCGTTGGGCTCGACGCCGTGGCGGTCGCCGCCGCTGATGAGCAGCATGTTCCACTTTTCGGCCAGCCGCCGCACGGCGCGATTCTCGTCCCAGTCGCGGAGGCCGTTCAGCTCGAGCGCGTGGAGCCAGGCGCCGTTTTTCTGCAGGAATTCACCGACCAGAAACTCGTGTTTTTCCTGACCGATAAGGTAGAGGTCCCAGAGCGGGTGATTGAAGACCACCAGCACGTTGGGCTCCTTGTTGAGGGCCGCGAGAATCTCGGTCAGCCGGGCGTCGTCGGGGTTGGCGGTGAAGTCCTCGAGGGTGGCCATCCATGCGCGTGCCCGGGCGCTGGGCAGATTGTGCACGCCTAGATGAAAGGACTGCACGCCGCCGTACGGGGCGCTCCACTCCACGGAAACCGGAATCTGGCGCGCGCTGGCGACGGTGCGCAGCAGCATGGGCGCATTGATGTTGTCGTGGTCGGTGAGCGAGACCATCGCGGCCACGTCCAGGTCTTCGATCTGGCGGGTTTCGAGGTCAAAGGCCAGCCTGGGGGTCATGGGCGGGGTCCAGTAGCTGGCGGCGTAGTCGACGCGCACCCCGTGCATGGACTGCGAGCGGCTCTCCAGCCGCGAGAGCAGGGGGCGAAACACGGGGTGCCGGGCGCCGAGATTGGCCAGAAAATCCAAGGTCTCCATGGACTGGTTGGTGTGGCTGTGCAGGGAAACGCCGGCGCGAAACCCTTGTGCAGCCTTGCGGTCGCGCCACAGGTAGGAGATGGTCGAGTTGGCCATTGCAGCTCCTCATTCCGCGATTCAGGTGGAATTTCTGCACTCAGTATCTTCGGGGGCCGTCAATATCGTGTGAAGATGGCGCGAATAGCGCTTCAATTGCCAAAAGAATCAACATGGTAACGGTAAATCCCGGAAAATCCGGCGGAATTCCGGAAGAATCGCCCGAGAAAGATCGGAACGGCGGCTGGGTTCGTGGGCGCGGAGATCGGGGGCCGGGAGCGGCTGGGAATGCCGCTCGGAAGCCGGAGTTTTCTGCGCCGGCAAGGGCGCGGGCCTCTGTATCAGAACCGCCGGGGAGAATCCGCGAGGCTTTTACCCGTCGTGTTCACCCATGGCCAGATTCAACTGGTACGACTCGCTCCACACCATGCGCAGGCCACCGGAAACCAGACCCCTGCCCATCCTCTGGACCAGTCCAACTGCCCATCGCATTGCCCAGGGGGCGGTTCCGTCGGGCCACAAATCGCTCAACGGCCGGATGACACCTTGGGCATCCGGATGAAAAACCCGCTCGTCCCAGGTGCGCGAGCCGGGCGGAAAATCGGGATAGTGCCGCACTACGTCAATGGCCGACTGAAGGATGCGATGTTTCCACGGCTCCGCATACTGGGGCAGGAAGAGCATGTTGCTCCTCTTCTCCACCCGCAGCTCGTGCACGAACTCCGTAAAGCTGGCGGCGCTGGTGAGATTGATGTTGGCGTTGGGCTCCACGCCGTGGCGGTCGCCGCCGCTGATCAGCAGCATGTTCCACTGCTCCGCCAGCCGCCGCACAGCGCGGTTCTCATTCCAGTCGCGCAGCCCGTTCAGCTCCAACGCATGGAGATACGCGCCATTCTTTTGCAGGAATTCATTCACCAGAAGCTCGTGCTTCTCTCTGCCGACCAGGTACAGGTCCCACATCGGATGGTTGAAGACGACCAGAACGTCCGGTTCCGCGTGCAGCGCCGCCAGAATGGCGGTGAGCCGCTCGTCGCCGGGATGGGCCGTGTACTCCGCCAGAGTCGCCATCCATTCGGCGGCCCTGGCGGCGGGCAGATTATGCACGCCGAGGTGGAAGGATTGCACGTCAAACGGGGCGCTCCACTCCACGGAAACCGGAATCTGGCGCGCGCTGGGCACGGCCTGCAGCAGCATGGGCGCCTTGATGGAGTCGTGGTCGGTGAGCGACACCATGGCGGCCAGATCCAGCTTCTCGATCTGTCCGCTCTCCAGGTCGAAGGCGAGCTTGGGAGTCATGGGCGGCGTCCAGTAGCTGGCCGCATAGTTCACCCGCATGCCGTGGTTCGCCTCTGACCGCTGCTCCAGCCGCGCCATGAGCGACTGCATCGCCGGAAACTGGTTGCCGAAGTTGGCCAGAAAGGCCAGCGTCTCCCTGGACTGGTTGGTGTGGCTGTGCAGTGAAACGCCCGACTGGAAACCTTGCGTTGCCCTGGAATCGCGCCATAGATAGGAGAGGCTCGACCTGGTCATTTCTGCTCCTTATTCCGTGCTTGATCCGGGATCTTCACGATGCCGATGCGGTCCATGGGTCGCAGATGAAGAATCGTGCGAAGGAAACCTTGATTGCCGTAACAGTCACCTGAAGCATCAACCGGCGTGGAATAACAGGGGAAATCCGGGTAAAAAATACGGAAAAAGACAACACAGACTGTGAAGTGCTCATGCAAGACAACAAGGCAGGGCTTTCGGGCCGCGAAACCACCCCCCACTTTATCCTTGACATAAAGGTAGCAGAATCAGCGGGGTTTTGCCCTCGGAGGTGTGTATTTTTTAGAATGAGCTGGAACTCTCCGCCACCTCAACCGCTCCGACGCGGCGGGCCCTATTTGCTGGTCTTGGCCATCCCCGGCCCCAGGAAGTCTTCCAGCGCCCAGCCCGGCATCAGATCCTGGAAGGCATGTTCGGCCGCCGCGGTCGCCTCGGGGACAAGGTAGTTCTCCGTCAGTCCCTGGCGCAGCAGCTCGAAGGCCTCCTCGGGGGTGTCGGCAAACTTGAACAGCTCAATATCCTTGGGCGAGATGGCCCCGGTATCCACCAGCGCGTCCAGGTTGAAGACCTTTTTCCAATAATCCGAGCCGTAAATGACGACCGTGATCTTTTTGGCCAGCTTGTGGGTCTGCGCCAGGGTGAGGATCTCGAACATCTCGTCGAGGGTGCCGAAGCCGCCGGGAAAGACCACCAGCGCCTTGGCCAGGTAGGCAAACCACAGCTTGCGCATGAAGAAGTAGTGGAACTCGAAGTTGAGCGCCGGGGTGATGTAGGGATTGGGCGCCTGCTCGAAAGGCAGGCTGATGTTCATGCCGATGGTTTTTCCGCCGGCTTCGTAAGCGCCGCGATTGGCCGCCTCCATGATGCCGGGGCCGCCGCCCGAGGCGACGACAAAGCGGTGGCGGCGGGAGGGAATCTCGCCGGCCCATTTGGTCAGCATCGCCGCCAGACGGCGCGCGTCCTCATAGTAGCGGGCCATCTCCACGGCCGCCACAGCGCGCTTGCGTTGCAGGTCGGTGGCCTTGCCGGCGGCGATTTCCGGAGGCGTGGCAGGCTGCTCCGCGCTGGGGGCGGGGCGGGTAGAACCGGTGTTGTCCAGCAGCTCCAGTTCGTGGTCGGCTTCCTCGCGGCCGCGGAAGCGCGCCGAGCCAAAGAACACCACCGTGTCGTGAATCTGCTCTTGGCGGAACCGGGCAAGCGGCTCCATATACTCGGCGACGATGCGGATCAGGCGGCCATCGGGGCTGTTCAGAAAGCTGGAGTTTTCATACGCCAGGGGCGCGCTCTGGAGCGGCGGCGGAGCCCCGTCGCCGGGAAGTTTCGCCGCGGCCGGCAAGCCGCCGGCTGTGTCCATGTGACGCAAATCAGGCTGTTCCGATTGCTGATCGCTGTTGCCTTTTCTCTGTTCCCTGTCGCTCATGGCTTATCGGTCCCGGTAGTGGATGGCATCCTGAAACGCGATCCATAGATTCAAGAGCCCCAGCCCCGAAACGATGCCGCGCACCGCGCCGTTGGCGGCATAGATGGAGAGCGTGGGAAACTGAAGGAAAAGCGGGTTCTGGTCCCAGAACATGGGCGACCAGGGCGCGTAGCAGATGGCGAGACCGATGTACATCCGCAGCAACACACGCAAGAACAGCTCGCCGCGCTCCAGCCAGCGGGGAATGCGCTGCGGCGGGTGTTTGGCTGGCGGCGCGGAGGGGGCGCCGGGCGCGGCCCCGGATTCAGGAGCCGGGCGCGCGGGCAACGAAGGCGATATCAATTCCGGCTGCTGAGACATTCTTCCAATTCGCCCGCCGTCCCTGATGCTTGCCGAACAAACCTGTGGAGGGACGCCGTATTGCAACCGTATCACAGCCGGCGCAGCAATCCGCCAAAACCTTGACCGCCCGCAGCCGCTGCTTTCGCCCTTCCGCCGGCACCTTTCCTGCTCCCGCCGAGAAAAATGCCGGCTGCAATCCCGGCATGATAGGCTCGGTTTCATTCTGGTTAAAAAACGAGCCTGGCACGGTCCATGAAAATTGCTCTCTTCACTGAAACCTTCATTCCAAAAGTCGACGGAATCGTCACCACGCTTTGCCAGACCGTCAAACAGCTCAAGAGCCTGGGTCACGAAGTCCTGATTTTTTCGCCCGAAGGCGGCTTCACGGAATTCGAGCAGTGCCGCATCATCGGCAGCCGGGGCCGCTCGCTTCCCTTCTATCCGGAGTTGCGCCTCGCGCTTCCGCGGGCGTCGATGCGCCGCATGATTGCGGAGTTCAAGCCCGACCTGCTGCACGTTGTCGAGCCGGTGCTGCTGGGCGTGGCTGGACTTTACTATGGAGGCGGGAACCACGGCGGCGCGCTCGGCGTGCCGCTGGTGATCTCGTACCACACCGATCTTCCCAATTATCTGCATTATTACGGGTTCGGATTCATGGAGTCCTACATCTGGCCGTTGCTGCGGCTGCGCCACAACCGCGCCACTGTCAACCTTTGCACCTCGGTGACCATGGTCAGCCAACTGGAGGAGCACGGCATCGCCCGGGTCGCGCTGTGGCCGGGCGGCGTGGATACCGAGCGATTTCAACCTATGCGGCGCTCCGAGGCCATGCGCGCGCGGCTCACAGAGGGCCACCCGGAGAGCCCGCTGCTGCTCTACGTCGGCCGCCTCTCGGCCGAGAAGGAGATTGAGCGGCTGAAGCCGATTCTCCAGGCTGTCCCACAGGCCCGGCTGGCGCTGGTGGGCGATGGACCCCACCGCAAGACGCTGGAGCAGCACTTCGCGGGCCTTCCGGTCTTTTTTGCCGGCTTCCTCCACGGGGAGGAGCTGGCGGCCGCTTATGCGTCCAGCGATATCTTCGTGATGCCGTCGCGCACAGAGACGCTGGGCCTGGTGGTGCTCGAAGCCATGTCCTCGGGTCTGGCCGTGGTGGCGGCCCGCGCCGGGGGAATTCCCGAGATGATTGAGGATGGGGTCAGCGGCTCTCTCTTCGACGACGAGAGCCAGGCCATCGCCGCCATCCGGCAACTGCTGCTCTCGCCGGCAAATAGGGAGGCGATGGGGCAGACCGCGAGAACACACGCGGCCGAGCACAGCTGGAAGACCGCCACGGAGCAGCTGGTGGAACACTACCAGACGGCGTGCGCCCGGCAACGCATCGGGCCCCGCCCCGCGGCTTCCGGGCTGCGCGCCCGGACCAGGAGGGCCCTGGGCCGCGCGACGCTGTTTGTTCTGCGCAAGCTGCTGCCGTAGTAGAGGCTGCGATCAACGTGCTGCGGCGATGCGCACTGGCTCCGGCGCAATCTCGTACTTCCCGTAATCGATGGTCAGCACCGCGGTTCCGCCGATGCGCACTTTGGTCTCGCTCCGGTTCTGCGCGGGAAGCCAGAAGTCGCCTGTCTTGCCGCTGGTGAAGTTGATCCGTGTCCGCGAAATCCAGACGGAAGGATTCTTTGCGGGCGACGCCTCGATCTTGACCACTGCAAAATCCGCCGCATCGACCCAGACTTTGCCTTTGTAGAGAAATTTGCTGGCTGTGATGGGCTCCACGTCGAGGATGTAGGCCGGACGCCCTTCCAGGCGCTCGCTCCCGGCGAGGTGGAAGGTGTAGTTTGCCGCGGTGAGCGCGGTGGACGCCTTGTCCTGAGAGGCTTCCCTTTCGCTGTCGACGGCACGCCGCAGAACCTTCTCGCAAAGCAGCTTTGACCCGCTCTGGGAAACAATGCGAAAACTCTTTCCTGAAGCGGCGTCATAGTCGGCTTCGACCCGCATTCCGGCCACGATCCTGGCGGAAAAGCCGCGGTACTCCACCGTGTAATTGCGGATGGAGCGGTAATGCTTCAATTCCTCGTTCCGCGCCTGATTATGGAGTCGCATCTGCTCCACAATCTGCGTGGCGCTCAGGACGGGCGGAGTAGGCACGGCGCCATTTTCAGGGCACGCTCGGCCAGCCACGAGAAGGGACACGACCGCGATGGCCAAGCCCCTGAATCTGGAGGAGAACATGAGGCATGATATCCCGCCCATTTGATTTTCAAATGAAAATTGCCGCCGCGGGGCCGGATCGTCCAACGTTTTCAATCTCCGTGCCCGGCCCTTCCCCCTCTGCCGCAACTGCCGGTTGTCGGGACTGTTTTCCGCGCTATTCTGTCAAGACAACCATGCACAGACGGCCTTTTCTCCCCGTCCTGGCCGCCTTTACCGGCGCCGCGCTTTCGATCTCCGCCCTCGCCGCCGCGCAGGAGGGCACGACGAACGTGCTTGCCTATCGCGGCGAGCAGCCGGTGCGCGCGCGCCACGGGATGGTGGTGAGCGTCCATCATCTGGCCTCCGACGCCGGGCTCCAGGTGCTGCGCGAGGGCGGCAACGCGGTGGACGCCGCGGTGGCCACCGGCTTTGCCCTGGCGGTGGTGCATCCGGTGGCGGGAAACCTGGGCGGGGGCGGCTTTCTGCTGCTGCGGATGCACGACGGCAAGGCCACGTTTATCGACTTCCGCGAAAAAGCGCCGCTGGCCGCGACCGAAAATATGTACCTGGACGCCGCTGGCAACGTGATTCCCGATGCCAGCATTCTGGGGTATCGCGCGATCGCCACGCCGGGCTCGGTGGCGGGGCTGGTGTACGCCGAGCGCACCTATGGCAGGCTGGGGCTCAAGCGGGTGATGGCTCCGGCTATCCGGTTCGCATCCCAGGGCTTTCAGCTCTCGGCCGAGGAGGCCAGCGAGCTGGCCGACCCGGATCTGGCCCGCTTTCCCGCGTCGAAGCGCATCTTTCAGCGCGACGGGCGGCTGTACAAGGCGGGGGAGATTTTCAAGCAGCCGCTGCTGGCACGCACGCTGAAGCGGATTTCCGCCGACCCGGATGGCTTTTATCACGGCGCGATGGCGCGGGAGCTGATCGGCGACCTGAAGAAGGGCGGCGCACTGCTCACCGAGGAAGACCTAGCGAGGTACACGGTGGTCGAGCGCAAGCCGATCGTTGGCACGTTCCACAACTACACCATTCTCAGCGCCCCGCCGCCGTCGTCGGGCGGGGTGGTTCTGGTGAGCGCGCTGAACATTCTGGAGGGGTACGATCTGAACCGGCTCGGCGACCGCTCCGCGGCGTGGATTCACCTGATCGCCGAAGCCTGGAGACGTGCCTACATGGACCGCGCCGACTATCTGGGCGACCCGGACTTCAATCACATTCCGGTGGCTGCGCTGACATTGAAAGAATACGCGGAGGCCTGGCGGCGCAGCATCGCGACTGACGCGGCCAGCCCCAGCGCGACGCTGGAGAGGCCGGGGGGCTTTCTGCCGCCCGCGCCCACGACCGCAGGCCGCCGCGGCCCGGAGTCGCAGGACACGACCCACTACTCGGTCGTCGACGGCGAGGGCAACGCGGTCTCGGTGACCACCACGCTCAACGACGGCTTCGGGTCGCGCGTGACGGCCGGCTCGCTGGGCTTTCTGCTCAACGACGAGATGGACGACTTTGCCTCGAAGATGGGCGTGCCCAACATGTTCGGGCTGATCCAGGGGCCGGCCAACGCGATTGCGCCGGGCAAGCGCCCGCTGAGCTCGATGACTCCGACGATTGTGCTCGAAGACGGGAAGCTGCGCTACGTGCTGGGCTCGCCGGGCGGGGCGCGCATTATTAGTACGGTCGGCAACATTTTTCTTTCGGTGTCCGAGGGCGGGCTGAAAATTCAGGAGGCCGTGGACGCGCCGCGCTTTCACCACCAATATCTGCCCGACACGCTGTATCTTGAGCCGGGTTTTTCTGAGGAGACCATGGCCGGACTGCGCGCCATGGGCTACCGACTCAGCGTCAAGGACGGCCACTGGTCCAACGGGGAGTGCATCGCGGTGGACCCCCGGACCGGCGAATTGCTCGGCGGCCAGGACCACCGCAGCCACTACGGCAACGCGGCGGGCTACTGAGGCGGGCTGCGCGAAGGGTGGTTTGCCCCAGGCATGCATCCCGGAGCATGTGGCTGGCATCTCAAGGGAAGAGGAAAGGCAGCTATTTTTCATCTTCAAAAGTCTGTGATGACGGACACAGATTTCGGGGTGTATAAGTACCAAAGTGATGGGTGGTGCCCTCGCTCTCGTTGATTCCCCCGACCGGAACGATGAGCGGCTTCTCCTGAGCAAGAGCAACAACTGAAACTGAAAGAGATGGAGGATTGCGCGCCCGTTCCCGAGAGGAACGGGCGTGCGGACTCGCATTCATTTCGCCGAAACCTTCGCGGCCGGCGCGGTGGTTTTTGGACGGCTGAAGCTGTCATTTCCAGATGGATTTCATTTTGCAGTCGAGCCAGATGCGCACGGAAGGAGAATTCAACACAGGAGTTTCCCATGGCCTCCCCCCTCAAGCCCGGTTGGAGCAAACCCTCCACCATCCTGTTCGCCTCCGAGTTTCCCGCCAATGAGAAGGCCTTTGCGTCGGCGCTTGCGCAATCGGCCGAGTTTGGCGCGGACCTCATCATCTTCCATGCCTATGCAGCTCCGGACGGGTTTGCCTCTGCAGCTTCGGGGGGACGCCGCCACAACTGCGCCGCCGTGCGCGCCGAAAAGCTCCGCTTTGAAGCTCTGGCGCAGCGCGCCAGGGATCTGGGCATTCACTGCCGGATCGTGGTCCGGCCGGGATCGCCCGCCGAGGAAATCCTTGCCTTCCTGCAGGGGAGAAAGATCGATCGCATCGTGATGGGCGCGCACACGCCGGGCCCGGTCGGCAGGCTGCTGGTGGGCTCAGTGGCCGAGACCGTGCTTCGCAGCGCCTGCATGCCGGTGAGCGTGGTCGGTCCTCATGTGGTCGAGGGCACGTATCGCAACTTTTACACGCGCACGATTCTGTGCTCGACGAGCGCGCACGAGTTCGGTCATGTGGTGGCGCGGTTTGCGGCGGAACTGGCCGTGCGGCACCACGCGCGCCTGATTCTGCAGCATGTGATCCCGCCGCAGGAGTCGGCCGAGACGCTGGCCGGACGCACCCTCGCGCAGATGGAGGCTGAACTGCTCGCCCTCGTTCCCGCCGGGCTGCTGGACAAGATTAGCGTGCGCGCGCGAGTGGCGCTGGGCGACCCGACGGAGGAGCTTCTGTACCAGGGCCGAGTGCTGCAGGCCAACCTGTTGGTGCTGGGCGCGCAGGGCGCGTCGCACTTTGCCGCCGTCACCCGCGCCGGCATTGTGTACAAGGTGCTGGCCTACGCGCATTGCCCGGTGATGACGCTGTCGCCGGTGGTGCTGGCCGGGTGCGGCGCCGCGGAGGAAGCATTCCGTCCGTCGGAAGTCCGCTATCTGGCCGGGGTCGTTTAGGGCGGGCGGAAACGCCCCGCGCACCTGGCCGTGCAACTCCTGCTTTGCGTCAAGTGCAACCCCTGCTTTGCGTCAAGTTGTTGCAAAGATGCGACAATAGTGGCAGCGCCCAGGCGATGGATGGAAGCAGCCGGCGCCGGGGGCCTTGACCATGTTGCGCGTTCTGTCGACTCACCTGTTTCTGAACCAGCGCCTGCACCCCGGGCTGCTGGAGACGGCGGCGCAATCGGGGGCGCAGGCGGTGGAGATCTTCGCCGCGCGCCAGCACTTTGATTACGCCAGCCGCGAGCACGTCGCCGAGCTGGCAGGCTGGTTCAGCACCAGCGCGCTTGCGCCGTTTTCGATGCATGCCCCGCTCTATCCTGACCGCGAGATGGGGCGCGCCGGGGCACCGGCGGTGAACCTGCTGCATCCGGAGAAATCGCGCCGCATCGACGCCATGGACGAGATCAAACGGGCGCTCGAGGTCGCCGAGCACATTCGCTTTAGAAATCTCGTGGTTCACCTGGGTGAAAGGAATGACGGCTGGTCGCCGCGGACGATTGAGTACGCGACGACGGCCCTCGAGCACCTGGGCGCCTTTGCCCGTCCGCTGGGCGTGCGCCTGCTGGTGGAGAACCTGACAAGCGAGCCCACCACGCCCACGCACCTGGTGACGATTCTTGAAATGGGCCACCTGACGGATGTGGGCGTGTGCCTGGACCTGGGCCATGCGCACATGACGGTGGGCGTGGCCGAGGCGATTGCCACGCTGGGCGAGCGGATCGGCTCGGTCCATGTGCATGACAATCACGGGGTGAAGGACGAGCATCTGTGGCCCGGCGACGGCACCATCGACTGGCCGGCGACGGCCAAGGCGCTGAAAACGCTGGCTGCGGCGCCCGCCGCGGTTCTGGAGATCCATTCCACGCTCTGCGCGGCTCCGGCGGCGCTGCCTGGCCGCGTCGAGCAGGCCTTCGCGCGGCTGGCCTGAACGCGCTCACCAGCGTCTCGGCCCAACCGGCTTTGCGGGCGCTCCTCGAAATCGAAAAGGCAGTTGCTGCACCTGGACCGTCAACTGTCGGCTTGCAGTGAGGCCGCCGCCCTGGGCGGTGAGGACAACAGGGACGGAAGCCGAAGAAATCTGGGCGGAAGAAGACGCGGTGAACGTGAGGGTGGCTGCGCCCGCGCCCGCCTGCGGCGTGACCGGGTTGGCGCTCCATGCGGCCGAGACGCCGGACGGCAATCCGGAGACGCTCAGCGTCACGCTGCCGGTGAACGATCCCCCGGTTGCCACGGACAGGCTGACCCTGGCAGAGGCTCCCCGCGCCACCACCACGGAGGCGGCGGCAGCGGTCAGGCTCAGCGTGGGCGGAGCGGCCACGGGAGCTGCGAGGTCACTGACCAGCAGCTGGGCGTCTGCGGAGCCCAGGCCGGTGGCCAGGTTGTAGTCGGCGCCGCTGGCCGTGAATCCGGCGACCCCCGGAACGGTGTTGCTGCCGGCAGGCGTGGGGTGGAAGGGATTGGCGTCGGCATTCAGCAGCGCGTAGAGCGCGGGATTGGCGTTTCCCTGCCCTGCTCCGCTGCTCGTGCCGACCACCAGCGCCATCAGCGCGGCAAAGGAGGGCGAGGCGGCCGAGGTGCCGGAGACGACCCAGTAGGCGCCGTTCTCGCAGATGATGTAGCCGTCGTGGCTGGCCGCGGTCAGCGCAACGTCGGGCACCGCACGCATGCCGTTGGCTGCCGCCGCGCCGCTGACGCCCTGTTGCCAGGCGGGCTGCGCGTAGACGGTGCTAGCGCCGCCGCCAGAGGCCCAGAGCGCTCCGCCGCCGTTGGACGCGCTCTCGTTCCACACCGTCTCGGGGATGTAGCCGAGCGCCGAGCCGTGGTTTGCGCCGTAGGTCGAGGACCAGTACTGGGCGCTGTTCGAGCCCTCGTTGAACTCCGTTCCGCCGACGCAGGTGGCGTAGGGCGAACTGCACAGCCCGTTCACTCCGGCGACGGTTCCGGTGGTGGCCGAGGCCAGGTCGCAGCCGGCCGCGCCGGCGTCTCCCGAGGCCACAAAGGAGCTCATGCCCTGGCTGGCGGCCTGCTCCCAAAGGCTGTTGTAGAAGTCCATCTCGGTTGTGCCCATGGCCTGCTCGCAACTGCCGTAGCTGGTGCTGACGACCGGTGCCAAGGCGCGGTTGACGATGTAGGCCGCGGCCAGGTCCACGCCGTCGGTGGAGACGGTCGAATCGCCCGCGACCAGCTTGACCGAGGCCGCGGGAGCCACTGCGCCGGCCCACTCCACGTCCAGCGTTGCCTCGTCCTGATCGCCGCTCACCAGGCCCGGATCGGCGCCGGGCAGAATGACGGCCGGGCTCTTGGCCGCCAGCGCCGAGGCCGCGCGAAAGGTTGCCACGTCGCTCAGGTTGATGTTGCTGCGGCCGACGATGGCGATGGAGACTCCGGCGCCCGTGGACCCCGCGCTGTAGAGGGGATTCACGTCGTAGATGGTGGCGAAGTCGGCCGGGAAAAGATAGTTGGAGCCGTAGATATTCCACTGCGGCCGCGCACCCAACGCCCGCCGCGCGCGGATCTGCGGCGCGTGACGAAAATCGTTCAGCGACACGATGCCGCTGACGACTCCGGCCAGCGCTTCAGGGATCTGCGGGTTCTGCGCGTTGGCAGTGTGCAGCGCGCCCTGGACGCGATAACGGCGCATCTGGGCGTGGAACGTGTCCTCCACCTGCCCCGCGTTTCCCGAGAAAATGACCAGGCGGCGGCTGGCCGCGACTTCGTTGACCGTAAAGCCGTGGCCGGTGAGCCAGGCGGTGACGCGGGCCAGGTCACTGGTGCTGACGCCGAAGCGGGCGGCGTATTCGGCCGGGGTGAGCCAGTGATGAAAGAGCGGCGAACCGGGATCGTGCTGGGCCTGGACGAGCGCATCGAGTGCGGCCTGCTGCGCGGGCGAGGGCCGGAGCAGCAGCAGCATGCGGTCCATGGGCGTGTCGGCGGGAGCGTCGGAGACGGCGAACTCGGGGCGGGCCAGGGGATGGACGTTGCCCTCGAGCGTCACCACCTGCGCGTCGTCGATGCGGCTGGGGATGCGGTCGGCGGGCTGCGAACGGCCGGCACGCGGCGCAACCGGCTGTGAAGCGAGCGTCGCAAGGGCGCAAAGGGGCGCTGCCGTGAGCAGAAGCGCTCCGGCAAGGGTGAGTTGCCTGCGAATCACGAATTCTTCCTGCCTTTCAGGAGAAGGGGGAAACTCGAACCGAGCTTCGAACGGCCTCCCGCAGTGTGAGCGGATTCTGAACTTACTTCCTCTCTACGGCAGAAGTTAGGAATACTTCAGGGCGATTCGGGGGTTGTGTGAGGGCCGCAATGACACAGGTCATTCGGAGCGTTTGAGGGTGCGGCAGAGTGTCTGGAAATGCGACAGAACGGCCCGTGGGCGCGGGGCGCATGGGAACGTGCGGAGGGGTTTTGATTCTTAGATTTTGCTAAGCAGGCTCAGCAGATGCGGGGTAATTGCTCGCCGATCTGGATAGGAATAACGCGATTGGCGCCCATGGCGGTGCGGGCGACCAGCATGCGCGGGTGGTGCGCGGTGACGAGGCCGATGCGGGCGGCGTCGCGGCCCAGCGGGTGGGCGCGCAGAACGCTGAGGATGGCATCGGCGGCCTGGGGCGCGACGAAGAAGACGGCTTTGCCCTCGTTGGCGACGTAGACCGGGTCGAGGCCCAGCAGTTCGCAGGCCGACTGCACCTCGCGGCGCACGGGCAGGCTGGGCTCGTCGATGTCGATGCCGACGCCGGAGGCTTGCGCGATTTCGTTCAGCGTGGAGGCAAGGCCGCCGCGGGTGGGGTCGCGCATGGCGTGGACGGCGGGGCCGGCGGCGTCGAGCACGGCGGCGACGAGGCCGTTGAGCGCGGCGCAGTCGGAGCGGATGGGACTCTCGAACTCGAGGCCCTCGCGCACGCTCATGATGGCCATGCCGTGGTCGCCGATGGTGCCGGAGACCAGGATGGCGTCGCCGGGCTGGGCGCGATGGGGACCGACTGCAATGCCGGGCCGCAGCAGGCCCACACCGGCCGTCGTGATGTAGCAGCCGTCGCCGTGGCCGCGCTCGACGACTTTGGTGTCGCCGGTGACGATTTGGACGCCCGCGACGGCCGCGGACGCCGCCATGGCCTCGACGATAGCGGCGAGTTGGGCGAGGGGAAATCCTTCTTCAAGGATGAAGCTGGCGCTGAGGAAGCGCGGCTCGGCGCCGGAGACGGCCAGGTCGTTGACGGTGCCGTTGACGGCCAGCGCGCCGATGGAGCCGCCGGGGAAAAAGAGCGGCTGGACGACGAAGGAGTCGGTGCTCATGGCGAGGCGGCCCCCGTCGAGTCCGGAGGCCAGATCAAGCACCGCGGCGTCGCCCAGGTTTTCGAGAGCGGGGTTGCGGAAGGCGGGCAGAAACAGGTGCTCCACCAGCTCGTTGCCCAGCTTGCCGCCGCCGCCGTGGCCCATGACGATGGTGGGATAGTCCTTCAGCGGCAGAGGGCAGCTCCAGCGGGAGAAATCGGGCGTGGCGGAAGGGGACGTGATGCTGTCAGCCATGCGCCGCTCCTGACGTTGCCGCCCCGGCGCTGGCCAGATCTTCGGCCGACAGGAACCGGCCGTAGTTGAAGTACGCCGCGCAGGCGCCTTCGCTGGAAACCATGGTTGCGCCGAGGGGATGGCGCGGGGTGCACTCCTTGCCGAAGGCGGGACACTGGGCGGGCTTGAGGGCGCCGCGCAGCACGTCGCCGGCGCGGCAGAGCGACGATTCTTCAGTGTGGATGCCGGTGATGTGGAAGCGCTCTTCGGCGTCGAAGTCGCGGTACGCGTCGCTGAGCCGCCAGCCGCTTTGGGGAATGACGCCGATGCCGCGCCAGGCGCGGTCCGTCACCTCAAAGACCTCGGCCAGCAGCTTTTGCGCGGCCTGGTTGCCCTCGAAGGTGACCACCCGCTCGTAGGCGTTCTCCACCTCGTGGCGGCCGGATTCGAGCTGAATGACGCAGCGGCGAATGCCGTCGAGCAGGTCGAGGGGCTCAAAGCCGGTGACGACGAGCGGGATGCTGAATTTCTCGGCGATGGGCGGATACTCCCAGTAGCCCATGACGCTGCAAACGTGGCCGGCGAGGAGAAAACCCTGGACCTGATTGCCGGGGGACTGCAGGATGGCCTCGATGGCGGGCGGGACGAGGACGTGGGAGACGAGCAGGGAAAAGTTTTTGAGGCCGCGGCGCTTGGCGACGTGCACGCTCATGGCGTTGGCGGGGGCGGTGGTCTCAAAGCCGACACCGAAGAAGACGACCTGCCGGTCGGGATTCTTTGCGGCCAGCTCGACGGCGTCGAGGGGCGAGTACACGACGCGCACGTCGCCGCCCGCGCCCTTGACCTGGAAGAGGTCGCCTTCGGTGCCGGGGACGCGGAGCATGTCGCCGAAGGAGCAGAAGATGACGCCGGGCTGGGCGGCGATGGCGAGGGCCTTGTCGATGAGTTCGAGGGGCGTGACGCAGACGGGGCAGCCGGGGCCGTGGATCATTTCGATGCCGGCGGGGAGCATCTGGTCAATGCCGTTGCGAATGATGGAGTGGGTCTGGCCGCCGCAAACCTCCATGATCTTCCAGGGGCGCGTGGCGATCTGGTGAATCTCACGCGCCATGCGCTGGGCGATCTCGCCATTGCGAAACTCGGTGAGGTACTTCATGCGCCGCTGCAACTTCCATCGGGACAGGGAGACTGGGGCGCGGCGGCGGCGCGGGCAAAGGCTTCTTCCTCGCCGGCGAGTTCCTCTTCCAGCACGCCCATCTCCTGGAAGAGGGCCAGGGTTTTTTCGGCGCTCTCTTCGTCGATTTTGGAGAGGGCAAAGCCGACGTGGACGATGGTGTAGTCGCCGACTTCAAGCTCCGGCACGTAGTCCAGGCAGACGCGTTTGACCACGCCGCCGAAGTTGACGCGGCCCACGCGCAGATCGTTCTCGACGGTGATTGATTCGACTTTTCCCGGGATGGCTAGACACATGATAATTCCCTTATACCCTCTTTGATGCGCCGTACGGGGTGATTTGAATCACCGAGCGCGAATGTCGCAAATGAATCTAGCCGAAGTAGTGTGCGTATAGAGCTAAAAGGATTAGCAATCCAAACGCGCAGGCCAGCGCTGTGAGGATCAGCCTCAGAAAGTCCCCCGGCGGGCGCACGGTTCCGCCACTTGCCACGAGCTTGGGATCGATAAGGACCAGCAAATAATGGTCGCCCTCGCTGAGTTTCTCCACCGCCGCCTCCCATGCGTCACGCTGAGTTCCGCCTTCGGCTTTATTCTGTTGCTCGATTCTCCCGGCCAGCCCGGCGATCTTTCGCTCATATTTGTCATTGTCGTAGTCCCGTTCAAACTCCGCGTTGACTTCGAGCATGTTCGGCAGCGTCCAGCCGGTTTCGGAAAAATAGAGCATCTTGCGCTCCACGTCAGTCAGGGGCACACCTTCGTGCTTGGCCTGGGCGACAATTCTCTCAACCAAGTACTCCTTTGCCCCGCGCTCTGTTTCTAGCTCTGTCATCTTTCTCGTCCTCTTGCACTGACGGCTATCGCCATTCATCAGTGGGGCTTTTTCCGCTCGTTCTCAGCGATGCGCGCCCTGACCATCTTTTTGACGAGGGCGGCGGGCAGAGGCTTGTCGGATGGAAACTGAAGCGTGCCCTTGGATGTGCGGAATCCTTTGAGCTCTTCCTTCATGGTGTCGATGAGCGAGGCCTGCATGGGAAAGAAGCTGCAATGATTCTTGAACGCCGCGTAAGCGACGAGTCCGCCGTTGTAGCGAAAGGCGGGCATGCCATAGCTGATGGCTTCTGTGGTTTCGGCGGGCACGACTGAGCGGATGGTGGCGCGGAGCTTTTCGAGAGTGCTGCGCGCAGGCTCGGGAACGCGGGCGAGGTAGGCATTCACGGCTTCGACGCCGGCGCCCGCCTTCGAGGTTGATTCCGCCTTTGGAGCCGTTGCTTTCTTCATGTTAGAAATCCCTCGATGCGCTGGCCGCTAGGCGAGGTGCGTTGCCCGCTGCTCCGCCAGATACCCCAGCCACTCGGCCATCCCTGCGCCGGTCTTGGCCGAGGTTTCGAAGATGCGGATGCCGGGGCGGATTTCGTTGATGTTGCGCAGGGCCGCCGCGCGGTCGAAGCCGCAGGGCTCGGCGATGTCGATTTTGGTGAGGACGGCGGCGTCGGCGGAGTTGAACATGGTGGGGTATTTGAGCGGCTTGTCTTCACCCTCGGTCACGCTCAGCAGCACGACGCGGATGCGCTCGCCCAGATCGTAACTGGAGGGGCAGACCAGGTTGCCTACGTTTTCAATGAAGAGATAGTCGAGGTCGGCGAGCTGCCAGCCTTCGAGGTGCTTGCCGATCATTTCGGCCTCGAGATGGCAGATGCCGTGGGTGTTGATCTGGCGGACGGGGGCACCGCTGGAGGCGAGGCGTCGGGCGTCGTTGTCGGTTTCTAAATCCCCCACCAGAGCTGCGGCTCGCGAGCCGTGCGCAAGCACTTCGCGGAGGGTGCGCTCGAGGAAGGCGGTCTTGCCGGTACCGGGGCTGGAGACGAGGTTGAGGACGAGGACGCCGGCGGCGGTGAACTGGTCGCGGAGGCCGCGCGCCAGCTCGTCATTTTTCTTGAGGATTCCGCGGCGGAGCTCGACGATGCGGGTGGTCATGAGTTTACCTCGGCTGTGCTTTCCTGGGTCTCGGTTTCTTCAATTTCTATGGATTCGATTTCGAGTTCGCGGCCCTGGCGCAGATCGCTGACAAGCTCGCCGCAGCGCGGGCAGCGGAAGCTTTGCAGGCCGGGCAGTGCGACGTCGGCGGCGCAGGGCTTGCAGTGCACGATCACGGGCAGGATTTTGACAATGAGCGCGGAGCCGGCGAGCAGGGTGCCTTCCGTGGCGATGCCGTAGCAGAACTGGAGCGAGTCCTCGACGACGGCCGCCAGGGCGCCGACGCGCAGACGCACTTCCTTCACGCGCGCGCCGGGGTAGGCGGCGAGCGATTCTGTGACGGAGTCGACGATGCTGGCGACGATGGAAAGCTCGTGCATTCAAGATGGATTTTACGCTCGCGGCGGTTCAGCCCGGTTGGCGCAGCGCAGAATGTAAGATGGCAGGATAAGGAACTTCCCCGTGACACAGAGTTTTTCGCACCACACGCACACCGCCTCGCGGCTCGCGTTGAGCGAGCTGGCGCCGGGCGCCATGCAGTCCGAGATCCGCGCCATGACGACGGAGTGCGACCGCATGGGCGGCATCAACCTGGCGCAGGGCGTGTGCGACACGCCGGTGCCGGCGCCGGTGGAAGCCGAGGCTGTCGCGGCCATCCACGCGGGGCACAACATTTATACGCGGCTGGATGGGATTACGCGGCTGCGCAATGCGATTGCCGCCAAGCAGCGGCGGGACTACGGGCTGACGTACGACGCTGAGACCGAGGTGCTGGTGGCGAGCGGCGCAACGGGCGGGCTGCATGCGGCGGCCATGGCGCTGCTGAATCCCGGCGACGAGGTTCTGCTGTTTGAGCCGTTTTATGGCTACCACGTGGCCACGTTCAAGTCGATGCGGGTGAAGCCGGTGCTGGTGCCGCTGGCGGAGCCGGACTGGGCGCTGGATGTGGACGCGCTGAAGGCGGCGATTACGCCGCGGACGAAGGCGATCCTGCTGAATACGCCGGCGAACCCGAGCGGAAAAATCTTCACCCGCGCGGAGCTCGAGTCCGTGGCCGACGTTGCCCGCGCGCACGATCTGTTTCTGTTTACCGATGAGATTTACGAGTACTTTGTCTACGATGGCGCGCGGCACATTGCGCCGGCGACGCTGGAGGGGATGCGGGAGCGGACGATTGTGATGTCGGGGTTTTCGAAGACGTTCAGCGTGACGGGTTGGCGGCTGGGGTATGTGACGGCGGACGCGAAATGGATGGCGGCGATGGCGTACTTTCACGACCTGACGTATGTGTGTGCGCCCTCGGCTTTGCAGCACGGAGCGGCGGCGGGGCTGGAGCAGTTGCCGCCGGAGTTCTACACGCAGTTGGCGGCGGACCACCAGTCGAAACGAGAGCGCATTCTGGCCGCGCTGCGGGACGCGGGGATGGAGCCGGGCGTGCCGGCGGGTGCGTACTACGTGCTGGCCAAGGCGGCGCGACTGCCGGGAAAGAACGCCGCCGAAAAAGCGCGGCACCTGCTGGCCGCGACAGGAGTTGCTTCGGTGGCGGGGTCGGCGTTTTTCCGGCAGGGGCGCGGGGAGGATTTGCTGCGCTTCTGCTTTGCGAAGAAGGACCACGATCTGGATGAGGCCTGCGCGCGGCTGAGAAGGCTGTGAGGCACAACTTAAAGCCGTCTCCCCCTTTTTTGCACAGGCCTTGCCTCAAATGCAGGGCATCTTGGAACGCTAACCAATTTAGGAACATGGACGAAGAGAGCGCGGCCGAGAAATCCACCGACAAGACCAAGATTCCCAGTGCATCCACAGGCAGCATCACTGCTATCCTTCGGATTCTCGACAACTGGAGGGAGACGTGGCAGGGTCAGAGGAGGATGTCCGTCTGAACGAATTGCGTGAAGCAGGCATCTGCCCAAACTGCGGGAAGGCGATACCGGAGGGCACCGCAGTGGTTCGAGGTCGCGGTTCTTTCTGCAGTTTGGATTGTGTCGCCCTGTTTCACCATGCGGAGTTCAGTGAAAGAGCTAGACGTCTAGCAGCCGCATCTCGGAACTAGCATCAAGAAGAGTGGAGGAAAAATTGGCTTCGCAAACTTTGTTCCCCGACCGTGTTCCGTCCGGCGAAGGCATACTCCCGTCTCAGGAAATCCTCCATTTCGTGCAGACCGGCATTATTCGATCCACTCGCGAGATTCAGGAAGACCAGATTCAACCGGCAAGCATCGATCTCCGCCTTTCGCGCGAGGCCTATCGCGTCCGCGCCAGTTTCCTACCGGGAAGATCTACTACCCTCCTTACCAAAGCCACGGACAAGGGACTGCTCACGGGGAAAATGGACCTAACCGGGCCGACGCTTCTAGAGCCCGGCGTGATTTACATAATTCCGCTTATGGAGAGTCTCGATCTCCCTTCGGACGTTTACGGCTTCGCCAACCCCAAGAGCACGACCGGAAGGCTCGATATCTTTACACGACTGATCACCGAGCATGGCGATGAGTTTGAACGCGTGCGGAGAGGCTACCGTGGGGAGTTGTTCGTCGAAGTTATTTCGCAATCGTTCCCCATCATTGTTCAGGCGGGAATGACATTGAATCAACTTCGGTTTGGGCGTGGCAAATTCATCGTTGCCGGCGATGCCAAGTTGAAACAATTAGATCAGGACGATCTTCTTATCGATGCAGATGAAAGCAGCGGCAGATTCGATATCGATAGGGGCCTTCGGGTAACGGTTGATCTCGCGGGGAATGGTTCGGACGTCGTCGCTTACCAGGCCAAGCGCTTTTCACCACCGATTGATCTCAGTAGAATTGACTATTACGATGTTGCCGACTTTTGGCAACCGATCTACAAGAACGATAAGCGCCAGTACATCCTTGAACCGGGAGAATTCTACATCCTCGCCTCTAAGCAGCGAGTCCGCGTACCGGCTGATCTGGCGGCCGAGATGCTGCCGTATGACCTGGCAACACAAGAATTTCGCGTCCATTACGCCGGTTTCTTTGATCCCGGATTCGGGTACGGAAGGGACGGCGAAATACCCGGAACGCGAGCAGTACTCGAAGTCCGTGCGAATGAAATGCCAATTCTCTTGGAGGATGACCAATTCGTAGGACGGTTGAACTACTTCAACATGTCTGCGAAGCCGAGTAAGGTCTACGGTGGAACCATTGGCTCAAACTACCAGCAACAAGGACTTGCACTCGCAAAACAATTCAAAAAGGAACAGCAGTACTCGACCGGTAAGAGCCTAAACTCAGAGCCTGAGACTCGGCCCAATGCGAACGCAGCTCACAACCCGGGCGCCGATGCACACGAAGTTCGGGAGTCGGACGACGAAACAGAGTTTTCAATTCTACGCATTGCTTTCCCCGTGGGTGACGGCGAACAGATGATAAGCGCCAAGGATTGAGGAGAATGAACCGATGATCCGTTCTATAGCGGCCTGCCTTCTGACTCATTCTTGACCCTATTCCATTCCTTTTTGAGATAGTTCCCCGTCGCATCGCGAAGTTTCGTTAACTCGGCGGGGATTTCATCTTTCGAATTTCCGCGCTCAGTCAACTCCCTGACGTGATCGATCTGCATTTTAATCGATTGATCTTCCGCGTCAAGCGGATTGAGATGTAAGGCAATTTGATTGAGCAATATATCGCGCTGCAATATTAGCCCTTGCGGGTCATCCGGCGACGGCAACCCTGATAGGCGAGCGGATACAGCGATGAATTCGGAGACTTTGTCTCGGAGTGAATTGATCCATTTGAGTCGCGACGCCGTAACTGTATTTACAAAGATCGTCCGGTTGTTATTCCGTAGGCTGTAAACCAGATTCGCGACGCTGACGACAAAGGTAACTGCTATTCCGATGATCGTAATTTGGTCGTTAGATCCCATACTCCCGCTCCTAACGCGAGCAGTCTACATTAACAAGGCTCCAATGTCGCCTCCAGAGACCGGAGGTGCGCTTTAGCGCAGGGCGGACATGATGGCTAGGTTCAATCCCACCATTAACACGGAGAAGGCGGGGATGAGGAGGAGTGCCTTCTTGAGGCGCAAGGGGTCTCCGCCGGCGATGGCGCCGATGAGCCGGGAGCTGACGGCGAGGCCTGCCCAGCCGCAGGTGATGACGAAGCCGATGGCGGTGCCGGTCATGCGCGGAAAGGCGTTGCCGACGATGGCCAGGGTGGTGGGGAAGACCGGGGCCATGGCGAGTCCGGCGATGAAGACGAGGGTCGCGGCGGCGAGGGGCCTGGTGGTCTGGAGCATGAGCCAGGTGGCGGCGGCCATGGCGATGGAGGCGGCGAGGAGGACCTGGACCGGGCTGACGCGCATGAGGATGGGCGAGACGCCGACGCGGCCGATGAGCAGGCCGAGGGCGAATCCGAGCGAGAGGATGTTGAGGGCGCGCGATTCGGGAATGCCCTGGGCGATGAGGTGGCGGGGCAGCCAGTTCCACACGCCGACCTCGCAGGAGACGTAGAGGAAGAGGAAGGCCCCGAGCAGGAAGAGCAGAGGGCGGCCGAGAACGGGGCCCGCGTCGGCGAGGATGAATCCCGAGGATGCGGCGGGGGCGGGCATTTTGGCGACGGCCTGGATGGCGAGCGTGACGACGGTGAGCGACGCGACGGTATAGCAGAGACGGACCCAGTTCTTTTTGAAGAGATTGGCGGAGATGAAGGGCGTCGCGAGTCCGCCGAGGCCGAAGAAGAGGTTGACGAGGTTGAGCGCGGTGGCGCGATGGGCCTCGCTGACGCCGCTGACCAGCGCGTTTGCGCCGGTGACGACGATGCCGCCGCCGACTCCAAGAAGAAATAAGAGGAAGACAATGCTGCGAAATCCCGGCGACCGCGGCAGCGCAACGAGCGCCAAGGCGATGAACGCCAGGCCGAGGATGAGGCCCATCTTGTCGCCCTGGTTGTCGAGCAGCGGACCCACGCCAAGCGAGGCAACCATCAGTCCCAGCGCCTGCGCAAACGCGATGGTGCCGTTCTGCGCCGGGGTCAGGCGGAAGCGGTCGGACAGGTCGGGCAGGATGGTGCCCAGCATGGCGGCAATCATTCCGTAGACGAAGATGGCGAGGATGGCGGCGAAGATGAGCACGGAGTCCTTTCGGATGTCGTAGGCAAGGATACGGCATGGGGGCCGGATGCGGCGGCGGGCGGCTCCGGTAGACTGGGAGGGCGATGAGCTGGTTGCAACGACTGGGGTGGGCCGCTCTGGCGGCGGTGTGGGCGGCGGCGCTGGCCGGGTGCGGCACGCCGGGCGCGCCTCAGCCGCCCTCTCTGAACCTGCCGGACCGCGTGACGGACCTGGCGGCGACGCGCACCGGCAACCAGGTCCGGCTGACCTGGACCATGCCCAAAAAGAACACCGACAAGCTGCTGCTGACGGGCGACGTGGAAGCGCGCGTTTGCCGCAGAGTCGGGGGGAGAACTTGCGAAGCGGCGGGGAAAGCGTTGCAGCTTGCTCCGGGCGCGGCTGGCTCATTTGCGGAGATGTTGCCGCCAGAGTTGGCAACGGGACATGCACTGGTGCTGAGCTACTTTGTGGAGTTGAGGAACCGCAACGGCCGCTCGGCGGGGCTGTCAAATGCCGCGGTGGTGCTGGGGGGTGAAGCTCCTGCTCCAGTGACCGGGCTGACCGCCGAGGTGCGCAAAGCGGGCGTGGTGCTGCGCTGGACGCCCAACGCGGCGGATATGACCATTCGCCTCCAGCGCAGGCTGATCACTCCGCCGGCAGCAGAGCCAAGGCAAGGCCTGCTTGCGCCGCAGCCGGAGCCTGTTGAGCAAAATCTTCTGGTAGACGCCACCGCACGCACGAGCCAGGCATTGGACAAGAGCGTCCGCTTCGGCGAGACGTACGAATATCGAGCGCAACGCGTGGGCCTTATCGCATATGCAGGAAGCGACGGAAGCAGGCAGACTCTGGAGCTGGCCGGCGAGCTTTCGGCGCCGGTGCGCGTGGAGGTATTGGACGTGTTTCCGCCGGCCGTTCCCACCGGGCTGGCCGCCGTGACCACGACCGCAGAAGATGGCGGCGCACCTTCGATTGACCTGAGCTGGCAGCCGGACACCGAGGCCGATTTCGCGGGCTACGTCGTCTATCGGCGCGAGGGCGACGGGCCGTGGCAGCGCATCTCGCTCGCACAGGCGGTGGTGGGGCCGGCCTTTCACGATGCACACGTGGAGGCGGGGCACACGTATCACTACGCGGTGAGCGCCGTGGACCGGGGCGGGCACGAGAGCGCGCGCTCGGCCGAGGCGGAAGAGACGGTGCCGAAGCAATGAGATTGAGGCTGGATTGAGGAGAGATTTCCGATGAGGTATTGCCGTTTTTTGTTTGAGGATCGGATTCAGTATGGCGCGGTGGAGGATCGCGGCGGGGAGTTGTGGATTGTGGATTTGAGGCCTGCGCCGGAGGAGGATGCGGCGTTCCATCTGGCGCGCGCCCGGGCCTCGGCCATGGACGCACTGGTGACCGATCCGTCGGGCTTCGACTTTGAGCCGATGGCGCTGAGTGCGGCGGCGCTGCTGGCGCCGGTGACGCCGTCGAAGATCGTCTGCGTGGGCCGCAACTATCGCGAGCACGCGCAGGAACTCGGCAACGAGGTTCCCGCCGAGCCTCTGCTGTTTTTCAAGCCGGTGTCGT
Organism: uncultured Acidobacteriaceae bacterium; assembly: GCA_963716385.1. Taxonomy (GTDB): domain Bacteria; phylum Acidobacteriota; class Terriglobia; order Terriglobales; family Acidobacteriaceae; genus Telmatobacter. Next base: position 1,218,456 of record OY970305.1, on the reverse strand, counting down.
CGCTGCTCAAGCCGGGGGGCGTGGTGCGGATGCCGAAGGCCTCGGCGCGGGTGGACTTTGAGGGCGAACTGGCTCTGGTGATCGGCAAGCGGGCGACGAAGCTGAAAGCCGGTGCGGATTGGCGGAGCTATGTGCGCGGCTACACGGTGGCGAATGATGTGACGGCGCGCGACCTGCAGAAAAAAGATGGGCAGTGGACGCGGGCCAAGGGATTCGATACGTTCTGCCCGGTGGGTCCGCTGGTGAGCGACGAGGTGGATCCGGAGGCGGGGCTGACGGTGGAGACGCACGTGAACGGCGAGTTGAAGCAGCACGGATCGACGAAGGATTTCATCTTTTCGATTGCGGAGCTGCTTGGGTATATCACTGCGGCGATTACGCTTGAGCCGGGGGATTTGCTGCTGACGGGCACACCGGCGGGGGTGGGGCCGCTGGCCGCAGGAGACCGCGTGGATGTGGCGATTGACGGGCTGGGCGTGCTGACGAATACGTTTGCGGCGGACACGGATTGACGGGAATTCGCCCCGGCTGCAACCATGACGGCACTGGACGAATCCAATTTAGCAGTAGACAAGATCTCAGCTCAGCGCGCCCCCAGGAGGAATCATGCCGCAGAATCTGCTTGAACAGTTGCGCAAGTTTACCGTGGTTGTAGCCGACACCGGCGACATTGAGTCGATGGAGAAGTTTCGGCCCACGGACGCAACCACCAACCCATCGCTGATCACCGCGGCAGCGCAGATGCCGCAGTACCAGCCGATTGTGGACAGCGTGCTGCGGGACGCGCGCAACGAGCTGGGACGAGGCGCGACCGACCAGGCCGTGGCCAATCTGGCTTTCCAGCGGCTGGCCATTGCCTTCGGCAAGAAGATTCTGGCCATCGTGCCGGGGCGGGTCTCGACGGAAGTGGACGCGCGGCTGAGCTATGACACCCAGGCCACAATCGAGCAGGCGCGCAGCATCATTGCGCAGTACGATGCGGCGGGGATTGGCCGCGATCATGTGCTGATCAAGATCGCCTCGACGTGGGAAGGAATTCGCGCCGCCGAAGTGCTGGAGCGGGAAGGCATCCACTGCAATCTGACGCTGCTGTTCGGGCTGCACCAGGCCATTGCCGCGGCCGAGGCCGGCGCCACGCTCATCTCGCCCTTCGTGGGCCGCATTCTCGACTGGTACAAGAAGGACACGGGCAAGGATTTTCACGGCGCGGACGACCCCGGCGTGCAGTCGGTGACGAAGATATACAACTACCTTAAGAAGTTCGGCTACAAGACGGTGGTGATGGGCGCCAGCTTCCGCAACATCGGCGAGATCACCGAGCTGGCGGGATGTGACCTGCTCACCATCTCGCCGCAACTGCTGGCCGAGCTGGAATCGACGGTGGCGGAGCTGCCGCGTAAGCTGGACCCGGCCGCGGCCAAGGCGCAGCCCCTTGAAAAGATAGCGGTGGACAAGGCCGCCTTCGAGCGGATGCACGCCGCGGACCGCATGGCCAGCGACAAGCTGAAGGAAGGCATCGAAGGCTTTTCGGCGGCGCTGGTCAAGCTGGAGGCGCTGCTCGCCACCCGGCTGGCCGAACTGGAATCGCGCACACCCGCGGCGGTGTAAGAATCAACGACAATGCGACACCGAAGGGCAGCCCGCAGCGGCTGCCCTTGGTGTTTCAAGTTGGCACCGCGTTTGCAATCCGGGCTCGACACTGCTAACAATCTTGGTCCCCTTCTGCTGATTAAAGAAACAATTCCGATAAGCTCAGTGTTATAGCAAGCAGATCAGGCAGTAGCCGGTGTGCAGTCCGGGCTGCGCAAGTTGCAACCGGGTCAGGACTTCAAACCGGCTGCGCGCGCAATTACGGGAGGTGTGTATGCAGGCACAGGCTCATCCGCTCGAACCATTCTTTCACCAGGTGGTGCGCAACAGCTACGAGGGCAAGCTGGGGCTGAACGATCCGGACGTGACCGGCTACGTTGCACATCTGCTGTGCGAGTTCTCAGAGGCCGACAAGCTCTACAAAGTGCGCGATGCGATGGGCCGCCCGGTGGAGGAGTTGGAGGCGATGATGCTGGCCGCCGATCCGGTCAACGGCACGGCCCCCTCGTTTGACGCCGAGCGCGCGGTGCGCAAGTACATCGGCGACTACGCGCTGTTTGTGGGCGGCATGTATCCGGAAGCCATCGCGCCGGGGCGGCGGCATCGCGGGCCGCATCCGAGTCTCGGAGAGTTGATCCACGCGGGCAAGGAGAGCTACTTCATCGTGAGCCAGTTCAACCTGTTCGAGTACGAGCAGGAAGCGCCGCTGTTTGCGCGTCTCTCCGACGGGTTCGAGCGCTGCATTCTGGGCCTTGCGCTGGTCCGCGAAGACCTGGGCAAGCGCAAGGGTCTGCTGCCGCCCGCGAACTGATTCCCTCTCACCGGCCAAGCCAGAGCCAAACGCCGCCGGTGATGGAGCGGCCCGGCATGGCGACGCCGTCGATCTCCTGATAGCCGGTGTTGCTCAGATTTCCGATACGGAGATAGGGGCGAAGTTCACCTGAGTCATGCGTCACCGCTGCGTTCCACACGGGATAGGGGGTAGCGTTCCACGGGGGGTTGCCCGGCTGCGGATATAGCTTTGCGAGTTCGACGGAATTAGTCACGGCAAGAGCATGTCCCAGTACGTACACCCAGGTTGCATGAAGATTCTCGACCGGATAGTTGAGGGCATACTCTGACTGCAGGCCGTTCATCGGAGCCTGCGCGCCGGCAAGCCCGGTCCACGCCACCTGGACTGTCTGCCCCTTTGCCGGAATCCAGGTCGCGGAAGACTCGGCTCCCGCAAAGCGCAAACCGCTGATGTTGATTGCGCACCAGGTGTTCGCCGGGCACCACGAGGGAAGCAAGGAGTTAGGCAGGCTGGCGGCGCGCACATAGTCGATGGTGTCGTGCTGGCGGTTATAGAACCCGGTGGCCGAAATTGAAAAGCGGCTGGATGGCGCCCAATCGGCTCCGGCCTCGCCGGACCAAGCCAACTCAGGCTTCAGCTTCGCATTGCCGATGGTTGCTGGATCGGAGTAATAGAGGTTGGTATAAGTCGGAAGCCTGAATCCATAGCCTCCGCTGGCCCGCAGCTTGAGTTGATTGGCCACGCGAAAACTGCCTGCCAGATGCGGCGCAAAAGCCGACTGCAAACCGCCCGAAAATGATTCCTCGCGCGCGCCAACGGATAGATTCCAGCGGCTCTTGGCGGGCCTCAGGTCTAAGTCCATGTAACCCGCGCCACGATTGCGGGCATGGAGGCCGAGATTGTTGCTGTGGATGCTGTCGCCGCCGGATTCCAGCCCGAACAAGAGCACGGAGAAGGTTGCGATGGGCTGGGTGCGGCGCACAGAGGCCTGCCACGAGCTATCCACATGGTTATTTTCATAGAGCGCCGGGTCGCCGCGTAGCAGAACAAACTCGTCCATATGGCGGCGATAACCAAAGGCCGCCACGGCGCGGCTGCCTAACTCCTGGCGGCCGGAAGCAAACCATCCCTTGGTCCGCTCCCAGGAGTTATAGGGGCCATAAAACCGGTTTGCGCCGAAGGAACGGTTGCTGGCTGCAAACAACAGGTCGGAGACGCCAAGCCGGGAACTGGCCCAGCTCTCCGAAGAGGTGTCTTCGTTGCGGTAATCGCGGTCGGTCATGAAGCCCGTGGAAAAATTGCGCTCCGCGGTCAGCCGGCTGCTCCATCCCCGGCGCACCAGAGCGCCTAGCAGCGACTCTTCGTTCGAGCCAAACGAGCCATATCCCGAGCGAAGTCGCAGCGAGGCTGCGGAGGGCGCGGCAGTGAGAAAGTCGACCACGCCGCTCAATGCGTCCGCGCCATGCAGCGTGGATCCGGCGCCGTGCAGCACTTGGATCGAATCCATCGCGTCGAGAGGAATGGGCAGGTCAAGATTGTGATGCGCCGTCTGGCTGTCATTGACGCGGAATCCATTCAGCAGCACCAAAGTCTGCTCGAAAGTGCCTCCGCGCAGAACTAGGTCCGCCTGTCCGCCGCCGGCGCCGCGCTGTCCGAGAAAGACGGACGAGTCCTGGCGGAGCAGGTCCTGCGGCGACTCCAGGGAAAGAATATTTGTTGCGACGGGCAGCACCAGCACGGAAGAAGGCGACTCCGCCAAAGGGGTCGGAACCGGAGAGCCCAGAACGACCATGGTCTGCGAGGGTTGAGGGACAGGAACAATTTGCGCGTAACCTGTCTGCATGCAGATTCCCGCAGACAGGCAGACCGCAATCGTTATATTCCTCGGTGAAGGCAAGAGTTCGCTCATAGGCATGACGGGGAAGTACGAATTACAGCGAGAAGATGAACGGCCTCGCGCGGTTACAAGATGTATCGCGACAGGTCCTGGTCTTTCACGATGGAGGCGACCATCTGCCTCACGTACTCCGACGTGATGGTGAAGACCTTCTCAGAGCCGGAGGCGGTCATGCGCTCCTGATACGGGAGGGGCGTGGACGCTTCGCTTTTGATGGCCTCGGAGAGCGCGGATGCGGCTTCCTCGTCGGGGGCGCGGCGGGCCACGTCGGGCGCGAGGAAGCTGACGTCTTCCAGCACGCGCTCCATGATGGTGTGCAGGCGGCGCGCGCCGATGTTCTCGGTCTGCTCATTCACCTTGAAGGCAAACTCCGCCATCTCGCGCAGCGCCTCGGGAACAAACTCCAGGCGCACGCCTTCGGTCTCAAGCAGCGCGGTGTATTGCTTGGTGAGCGAGGACTTGGGCTCGGTGAGGATGCGCAGAAAATCCTCGACCGTGAGCGACTTCAGCTCCACGCGAATGGGGAAGCGGCCCTGCAATTCAGGGATGAGGTCGCTGGGCTTGGAGACATGAAACGCGCCGGCGGCGATGAAGAGAATGTGGTCGGTGCGCACCATGCCGTAGCGCGTGTTCACCGTGGTTCCCTCCACGATGGGAAGGATGTCGCGCTGCACGCCTTCGCGCGAGACGTCGGGTCCGTGTCCGCCCTCGCGTCCGGCGATCTTGTCGATCTCGTCGAGGAAGATGATGCCGTTGGACTCGACCCGCTCTGTGGCGGTGCGGTTGACCTGGTCCATGTCGATGAGCCGGCCCTCTTCCTCCTGCACCAGGTAGTCAAAGGCGTCGGCGACCTTCATCTTGCGCTTCTTGGTGCCGGCGCCGAAGATGTTGGGCAGCATGTCCTTGAGGCTCATCTCCATGTCTTCGAGGTTCTGGTTGGAAATGATGCCGAACTGCGGCGTGCCGCGATCGCGCACATCGATCTCGACCATACGATCGTCGAGTTTTCCCTCGCGGAACTGCTGGCGCAGCTTTTCGCGCGAGCGCTGATGGCTTTCGGTTCCGGGCAGCGTGAGCTGGCCTTCAAGGGCCGGCGAAGCGGGCGGCGGCGGCAGCAGCACATCCAGCAGGCGCTCCTCGGCGTTCATCTCGGCGCGGTCTTCCACTTCTTCGAGGCGCTCTTCGCGCACCATGTCAATGGCGATCTCGACCAGGTCGCGGATCATGGACTCCACGTCACGGCCCACGTAGCCGACTTCGGTGAACTTGGAGGCCTCGACCTTAAGAAACGGCGACCCGGTGAGCTTGGCCAGGCGGCGCGCGATCTCGGTTTTGCCCACGCCCGTGGGGCCGATCATGATGATGTTCTTGGGCATGATGTCTTCGGCGAGGTCGGGCGGGAGCTTCTGGCGGCGCTGGCGATTGCGCAACGCGATGGCCACGGCGCGCTTGGCGGCCCTCTGGCCGACGACGTGCTTGTCAAGCTCGGCGACGATTTCGCGCGGGGTCAACTCGTCGAGCGAGAGATCCTGTTCTTCAGCGGATGCGGGCAGATAGATGGCCATGGGCGGGACGGGCTAGCGGAATCTCTCCCTTAGCTCTTCAACTCCTCAATTGTGACGCGGTCGTTGGTGTAGATGCAGATTTCTCCGGCGATTTTCATGGCTTTTTCGGCAACTTCGCGGGCGGTGAGGTTGGTGTTTTCAATCAGCGCGCGGGCGGCAGCCGTGGCATACGGGCCCCCGGAACCGATGGCGGCAATGGGCTCGTCGGGATCAATCACGTCGCCGGAGCCGGAGATCAGGAAAGTCTGCGCCTGATCGGCCACGACCAGCAGAGCCTCCAGGTTGCGCAGCATTTTGTCGGTGCGCCAGTCCTTGGCCAGCTCGACGGCGGAGCGGTTAAGGTTGCCGGCGTACTGCTCCAGCTTGGTTTCAAAGCGGGCAAAAAGCGAGAAGGCGTCGGCGGTGGAGCCGGCAAACCCGGCCAGAATCTTGTCCTGGTAGAGGCGGCGAATTTTTTTGGCTGAGTGCTTGAGCACGTGGTCGCCCAGCGTGACCTGGCCGTCGGCGGCCATCACAACCTGGCCGTCGCGGCGCACGCAGATCACTGTGGTGGAGCGGATGCGCGCGCGTTTTGCCGCGGCGATACTTTTGTCGAAAGCCAAGAAAAACCTCCGGAATTGCGACGTCCGGCAGGGGCAAAATCCTTCGAGACGCAGCTTTCAGTATAGGGCAATTTGCCGGACCGGCCTGTTTTTACGGAGATGCCCTGCGGCCGGGCCAGTCCTGAAGCACGCGGGGGCGCGCCTTCCACCCTGTTTGACGGCCCCGGTCCGGCGCAATAGCTTGGAAGAGTGCGGGGCAGCGGGTCTGCGCGCCGTGCCAAGGAGCAGGGATGCCGAACAGAGTTTGCCGCCGGTTATGGATGGGCGCTGTGTTGCTGATGGTGGTTGCGAGCGCGAGCCTGTGCGGCGCGCAGGTGGACCCCTACCTGCAGCGCTTCGAGAAGGAAATCACGGTGAAGGTACTGCCCAACGGGCTGACGCTGATCGTCTGCGCGCGGCCGGAGGCGCCGGTCTTCAGCTACACCACGTTTGTGGACGCGGGCGACGTGAACGACCCCTCCGGCGAGAGCGGCCTGGCGCACATGTTCGAGCATCTGGCCTTCAAGGGCACCAGCCAGATCGGCACCACGGACTACGCCGCCGAAAAGGTGGCGCTGGCCAGGGTGGAGGCGGCCAACAACGCCTACGAAGCCGAGTATCTGAAGCCCGTAGGCCGCGACCCCAAGAAGCTGGCGGAGCTGAAAAAAGCCTTCGTGGAAGCGCAGACCGAGGCGCACAAGTACGTCGTCCCCAACCAGTTCACCGAGGTGGCCGAGCGCAATGGCGCCAACGGCCTGAACGCCGAAACCGGGCTGGACAGCACGATGTATTTCTGGTCGATGCCGGAGAATCGCCTGCAACTGTGGGCGTGGCTGGAGAGCGGCAGGCTCAGTGACGTGGTGCCGCGCGAATTCTACAAGGAACGCGACGTGGTGATCGAAGAGCGGCGGATGCGCACCGACTCGAACCCCATCGGCAGGCTTGTGGAGCAGTTCCTGGCCACGGCTTACGTGGCGCACAACTACGGGCGCAGCGGCATCGGCTGGCCCAGCGAGGTGAGCCAGATTACGGCCACCGAGGCGATGGACTTCCACAAGAAATATTACGTGGGGTCGAACATCGTTGAAGTCGTGGTGGGCGATGTGAACGCGCAAAAAGACCTGCCCATGCTGGAAAAGTATTTCAGCAAGGTTCCCGGCGGACCCAAGCCCGAAGACATGACCACGGTCGAGCCGAAGCAGTTTGCCGAGAAGACGGTGGTGATCCGCGAGGCGACGCAGCCGTTCTACATCGAGGGCTACCACCGGCCGAGCTATCGCGATCCGGACGATGCGGTGTACGACGCCATCCAGGACATCATGTCGAACGGGCGCGTCTCGCGGCTCTACCGCAGCCTGGTGCGCGACCAGCAGATTGCCGCCGAAGCGCAGGGCTTCAGCCCCTTCCCCGGCGACAAATATCCCAGCCTGTTTGCGTTCTATGCCGTTCCCCTGCCGGGGCACACGCCGGAGCAGATGCGCGAGGCGATCCACAAAGAGATTGACAAGCTGAAGACGACCGATGTGACGGACGAGGAGCTGGCCATGTACAAGACCCGCGCGCGCGCCGACCTGCTGCGCGGGCTGGCCGACAACCAGGGGCTGGCCAATGCGCTGGCCGAGTACCAGACCCGCTACGGTGACTGGCGGGAACTGTTCCGGCAACTGGACCGCGTGGACAAGGTGACCAAGGCCGACATCCGGCGCGTGGCCCACAAGATTTTTGTGGCCTCGAACCGCACCAGCGCGGAGATTGATTTCACGGCTCCGGCAGGCACGGCCAAGAACGATGGAGGCGCGCAATGAAGAGGCTTATGTTGAAACGTGTTTCCAGTGTTTTGCTGTCCGGCGCGGCGTGCGCCGCTTTGCTGCTTCCGTCCACACTGCCGGCCCAGCAGAGCAAGCCATGGGAGCAGATTCCCATTCCCGCCCTGCATGAGTTCAAGCCGCACCAGCCGGTGCGCATCGAGCTGAAGAACGGCATCGTGCTGTTCCTGCAGGAGGATCACGAGCTGCCGTTTATCTCGGGGTCGGTGCTGATTCCGGGCGGGTCGCGCGACGAGGATGCGGCCAAGGCCGGGATGGTGGACCTTTACGGACAGACGTGGCGCACCAGCGGCAGTGAAAAAATGAGCGGCGACGCGATGGACGACCTGCTGGCATCGAAGGCGGCGCACATTGAGACGGGCGGCGATGTGGACTCGACGGCGCTGTCGTGGAATTCGCTGAAGGGCGACTCCGACCAGGTGTATGGGCTGGCCATGGACCTGCTGTTCCATCCCAAATTCAGCGCGGAGAAGCTCGAGCTGGCCCGGCAGCAGGAGGCCACGGGCATTGTGCGGCGCAACGACGACGAGGGCGAGATCGCCAGCCGCGAGGCAGCCAAGCTGGTCTACGGCGCGGACAGCCCGTACACGCGCCAGCCGGAGCTGGCCACGATTGCGGCGGTCACGCTGGGTGACCTGCAGGCGTGGCACGACCGCACCCTGGGCGGCAAGCTGATCGTGAGCATCAGCGGCGACTTTGACCCCGCGGCGATGGAGGCCAAGCTGCGCGCGACGTTTGAAGGGCTGCCGGAGGCGAAGCCCTTGCCGGCGCGGCACGACACTTTCGGCGACCCCACCGCCGGCGTCTATTTCATCAACAAGGACGACGTGAACCAGTCGAACATCCAGATCGTGGGCCTGGGCACGGACCGGCACAATCCCGACGTGCCCACGCTGGCGGTGATGAACGACATTCTGGGCGGCGGGTTTGGCAGCCGGCTCTTCCAGAAGGTTCGCACGGAACTCGGCCTGGCGTACGCGGTGGGCGGCGGCTACGGATTTGACTACGACCATCCGGCCGCCTTCCGGGTGGTGGTGATGACCAAGAGCGCGTCGACCGTGGAAGCGACCAGGGCGGCGCAGGCCGAGATTGCCGGGCTGACCACGAAACCCTTTACCGAGGTGGAGTTGAAGCGGGCCAAGGACGACATCCTGAACTCGTTTCTCTTCCGTTACGACACCAGGGACAAGGTGCTGGCCGAGCGGGTGCGGCTGGAGTTCTACGGCTACCCGGCGGACTACCTGGAGACGTACAAGGCGGCCCTGGAAAAAGTAACCGTGCCGGACCTGGAGCGGGTGGCGAAAAAGTACATCCATCCCGGCAAGCTGGCCGTGCTTGTGGTGGGCAACGAACCGGAGATCAAGCCGGGTCTGAATGCGCTGGATATGGGCGCGCCGCACCCGGTGGACATCACGATACCCATGCCCAAGCAGCCGGAACAGACGGAGAAACATCAGTGAATAGCGCAAAGGAAAGCGCCGACGTGGCCGCGCGGCTTGCGGCCTCTGGAGTCACGATTTACCGCCCCGAGACGTGCGTTTTCGACGCTGGGGTTGAAGTGGCCGCAGGCTCGGTGATTGAGTCCTATGTGCAATTGCTGGGCGCGACCCGCCTCGGCGCCGGGTGCCGCATCCGCTCATTCAGCGTAATCGAGGATTGCAGGCTGGGCAACGATGTGCTGATTCGTCAGAGCTGCGTGCTGACCGAAAGCACGGTGGCCGACGGGGCAAAAATCGGCCCCTTCGCGCATCTGCGGCCGGGCAGCGAGATTGGCGAAGAAGCCCACGTGGGCAACTTTGTGGAGACCAAGAACGCGCGGCTGGGGAAGGGTGTCAAGGCCGGCCATCTCACCTATCTGGGCGACGCGGTGATTGGCGCAGATACGAACATCGGCGCCGGTGTCATCACCTGCAATTACGACGGCGTCCACAAGCACACGACGCGCATCGGCGAGGGGGTCTTTGTGGGCAGCGACTCGACGCTGGTGGCGCCGGTGGCCATTGAAGACGGGGCCTACATCGGCGCGGGCTCCTGCATCACTAAAGATGTGCCGGCCGGCGCGCTGGCGGTGGGCCGGGCGCTTCAGGTCACCAAGGAAGGCTGGGCGGCCGAACGGCGCGCGCGGAGAAAGGCGCAGGAATAGGCTGGCGAACGCAAGCCTCCCGGTTTCCTGGAAAGAAAACAAGTGACACATCCTGTGCCGCTGCCCCCACCTAAAGCCTTTTGATCCGGTTTGGTAAGTTGATACCCTCGCCGGAAACGCTTGCGCCGCGCCTCTTGCAGGCGTAAGTTTTTGATACGTTCTGTTTGCACTGATGGTGGGAATCACAGGCGCGGCGAGATTTGAGATGACCGGCCAAATCCTTTCAGTGGCTTGCACAGCGGACCTTCCGCAGTGTGCTTCCCATTCCCAGGCCGAATGCAGAGCAAGTTTTGTCCAGTTTCAACGAACGTTCACCGCAGCAGCCGGGGAAACCGGCAACAATCGAGCGAGAGACACCCGCGGTCCGGAGGAAGTGCGGACCCGCGGAGTGCCGGAGAGAGATGGTTTTGGCATCGAACCTGGCCGACTTGGGCGGAAAAGAACCCACGATGCCTCAGGCTGTGCGCGCGGACCTGGGCGCGAGCGCGCGAACACGGAAGTCTGCGCGGATCCTGGTCGTGGATGACGAGGCGCCCGTCCGGTCGATGATCGGTGCCACGCTGGAACGCCACGGATACGATGTGCAGTTGGCCGTGAGTGGCACCCAGGCGGTGGAGACGCTGGCTCAAGACGTGTTCGACCTGGTGCTGACCGACATTGTGATGCAGGATGGAAACGGCATTGCCCTGCTGGAGCGTATCCACTCCGAGCAACCGCACCTGCCGGTCGTCATGGTCAGTGCGATTCACGACATCAGCGTGGCCATCGACTCCATGCGGCGCGGCGCCTACGATTATCTGCTCAAGCCGTTCGAGCGCGAACACCTGGTCGCGACGGTGCAACGCGCGCTCGATCATCGCCAGGCCCTTCAGGAAAGCCACAACTACCAGCAGAACCTCGAACAGGTCGTCCGCGCCCGCACCGAGATGTTGCGCCAGGCCATGGAAGACCTGGAACATTCTTACGACGTGACCCTGGAGGCGCTGGGCGACGCGCTCGACCTGAAGGACTCCGAAACCGAGGGACATTCCAAGCGGGTGACCGCATACACCATCGCCCTGGCGCGCGCCATGGGCATATCTCCGATGGAGATCAAGGTCATCGCGCGGGGAGCGTTCCTTCACGACATCGGCAAGATGGCCATTCCCGACGAGATCCTGCGCAAGCCCGGCAAGCTTACTCCGCAAGAGGAAGCGATCATGCGCGACCACTGCGCGCGGGGCTACCACATTCTGCGCAAGATTCCTTTCCTGAGCGAGGCGGCGGCCATTGTCTACACGCACCAGGAGCACTTTGACGGCGGCGGCTATCCGAGCCGGCTGCGCGGAAGCGAGATTCCCATCGGCGCGCGCATTTTTGCGGTTGCCGACACGCTGGACGCGATCACCAGCGACCGCCCCTATCGCCAGGCACGGAGCTACGATGTTGCGCGCGAAGAGATTCTGCGCTGCTCCGGCACGCAGTTTGATCCCGCCGTAGTTGAAATCTTTCTGAAGATTCCCAACGAGCTCTGGCACGAATTGCGCTCGGAGATCAACGGTCAGGAGCGCCAGCTGTCGACCTTCGACGTATCGCTAGGCCTTGCGCCGCCGGTGGAATAGGGCGCTTTGCGCTCTCGCGGACCGGCTGATTGTTCAAGGATGCGCGCCGTGGCGCAGGCAGTGTGCGGGCGATTCAATCCGCGCTGGACGCTCCAGCCGCCCGGCGACCTCACACTCCACTCAGCTTTCCGATTCCCATGCGTACTTTCAGAGAGCGGATGCGATCGCGCGCGACGGGAATCTGCGAGTGCGCCGCATCCTTGAGCGTGAGGATGACCTTGCCCGCGAACCATGAGTTCACTTCTTGAATCCAGTCCGCGTTCACGAGCGCGGCGCGGTGGATGCGCAGGAACTTTGCCGGGTCGAGCCGCTGTTCCAGTTCGGCAATCGTCTGATCGACGCAGTGGCGGCGCCCGTTCACCACTGCGTAGGTGAGCTTGTCGTGAGCTACAAAATGCGTGACCGCGTCCAGGTCAAGAAACGAGATGCGCTCGCCGACGCGCGAGGCGATGCGGCGCGGGTAATCGGGCCGCTGGCCGCGGAGCGATGCCGAGAGTTCCTTGAGAAGCGCGGGCAGATCGGGATCGCGTTGCCAGCCAACGGCAGCGACGGGGCGGAAGCGATCGAGCTTCTTGAGGGCGCGCGCAAGCGGGGCAGCCTCGATCGGCTTGACAAGGTAGTCAATGGAGTTGACCTCGAAGGCGCGGAGTGCGTATTCGTCATAGGCCGTGGTGAAGATGACAAAAGGTTGGCGGTTCAGCCGGGCGAGCAGGTCGAATCCATTCAACTCGGGCATCTGGATATCGAGGAAGAGCACGTCAATGTTCTTGCCGGATTCGCTGTTGAGGTAGTCGAGGGCCTGGGCGGGATCGGTGGCGGTTTGGGCGACCACAAGTCCGTCAATGCCGGCCAGCATCCGCTGCAGGCGTTCGATTGCCAGTGGTTCGTCATCGACAAGACAGGCACGAAGAGGAGCGGTTTCCATAGGCATCACGTATCAGGCGGGGAGGGAGAGACAGACGGCGGTCTTATCGCCTTCGCGCGTCACTTCCAGATGGCCGGCGGCGCCATAGAGGAGTTCGAGGCGGGCGACGAGGTTAGCGAGTCCGTGTTCAGGGGTGATGACGTCGAGCGAGAAGCCAGGGCCATCATCGAGGACTTCAATTCGAATGCGATTGGAGTCCCTGGAACCGGCGATGGTGATTTCGGCTCCCTGGGCTCGCTGGGAGACAACGTGCTTTACGGAATTCTCGACCAAAGACTGGAGTGCGAGGGGGGGCACTCCGACATCGGCGAGCGTTTCGGGGACGGCAATCTGGTAGCGGAGGCGCGGGCCGAAGCGGGTTTTCTCGATTTCGAGGTAGTCGCGCACGATCTTCAGTTCCTGGCTGAGGGGGATCAGGCCGCTGTGGTGGGCGTTGAGGGAAAAGCGCATCAGGGAGGCGAGCTTGCCGACCGTATCTTCAGCGCGCTGGGGGTTGGAGGGAATGAGCGCGGCGATGGAGTTGAGGGCGTTGAAGAGGAAGTGGGGATGGATGCGGGACTCGAGCGAGGAAAGGCGGGCTTCGGCGAGGAGCTTGTAGGCGCGTTCCTGCTCGACCTGCCGGGTGCGGAGCTCGAGCGTGGTGGCCTGGAGTTTGTAGCGCATGGTTTCGTAAGTGGAGATGCTGAGGCCGAACATCAGGGAGATGACGATGCTGAAGGGCAGCGAGCCGCGCAGTTCAGGCCAGTACTCGCTGCGGGGAATGATGCCGATGAGTATCAGGACCAGGGCGCCGGCGAACGTTCCAGCGGATGCGGTTGCCACCAGCAGCGCGGCCTGGATGAGAACGATGAGGCGGGGGGAACGGTGCGCGCAGCGAACGGAAACGCTGGTGAGCAGCGCGATGGAAGGCAACGCGATGCAAGCGGAGTAGACAAAGACCGCGACCAACTGGGTTCCGCTCTGCGAGAGCCTGGCATGGCCCGTGGAAAGAAAGATGAAGAAGATCAGTACCGTGACGCCGGCGACAATCCAGATGGACCTGAGGCCAAATGGCCCGAGGCCGAGTGACGGCTGCGTCTTGGAGGGACGCGCGGATACGGGCGGATTGGCGGGGCCGGTCATAGCTGGAAGCGAACTCCGATGGAAGTGGCCGCGGAGTAAGGCGTGCGTCCATACTCGGATGTCTTGCTGCCGGCCGGCACTTCCAGGTGCAGATAGGAAGAGAAATGATTGCCGAATCTCCGATTGGCGTCGAAGATGGCGGTGTAACTCAAGTCGTTGAGGTTGGCGACCACGTATGCGCCCAGGTCCCATTCTTTCCATCCGGGCAACTCGCGGAGCCGATTCTTCGCGGCGTCGAGGAAGAGATAGTGCTGGCGTCCGGCGAGAGGCGAGACGGTCATGTCCTGATAGTACGGGATATTGGGCGGGGAGTAGAACTCGCCCAGGAAAGTGATGCCGGATTTGGTGGTGAATTTGCCGCCCAGTAGGATGGCCTCGCGCTCGCGCCAGACGGCTTCCCCGTGCAACTCCCAGGCCTGGCCGAAGACACGGGTGAAGGCCAGGGCGCCGAAGGCATCTCCGCCGCGGTCGTCGCCGGCGATGAGAGCGGTATCGAACCCATGCACGAGAACGTTATACCGGAAGGCCGTGGTGTCATGCAGATTCGCCTGGGCGGGTGCGAGGGCGGCAGTGGACCAGGCCAGGGTGAATGCGTGCGGCCCGTGTATCCAGTCGGCCTTGACCATGTCGCGGCCGACGTTGACGTTGAGGCGGTCGGTCGGATTGGTGGGAATGCGGGGCGGGTCGAGAACGCCCGCGGCGGTGAAGGCGTAGCCGGTCCCCCAGCGGACGATGCGGCGGCCGGCCATGAAATCGAAGTCCCCGGCGGAGAGGCTGGCATAAATTTCCTTGACGCGAAGCTGGGTGACCGTGTCTGTGTAAGTATCCGTGAGTCCCACGAGACTGGTGGAGAAGGTCCAGCGCTGGACATAGCGGAGCGAAAAGGACGGCTCCACCAGGGCCTGGTTCAGCACCCTGGGCAGCGGCGCCTGGAGATTGGCGTAGAGAGTGGCGTCATCGATGACGGCGACGGAATAGCGAACGTCGACTCGGTTCTCGGGGGGCGGGGCGTCCTGCGCGACCAGAGTCGAGGCCGCCAAGATCAGGAGCGCCGAGGATGTGAGCCGAATCTTCATTGTGTGCGCCTGGGTTGGTTGAATGGCTGAGTAACCCGGTTGCGGATCGCAGGAGTTAAAACCTGTCCGTGCGGCCCTGATAGAAGAGTTTGTCGGGCAGGTTGCGGGGGGCGATGCCGGAGTACTCGAGGACACTGTGAGAGTTACGCCTTAGCTCGTCGTACAGGGTCATGCGGCGAAGCTGGGCTCTTCCCCCTACGGTCGCGTAGTCGTCAAAAGTGGCTGACTTGATATGCTTTCCCGAGGTTAGATAGAACTCCGCTCGCACGGGACGCGCGTCCGGAATCCGCAGCCAGTAAAGGATGCGTTGATAGGTAGCGCCCTTGCGCTTTGCGGTCAATTCGAGGACGTAACAATCCGCTGCGCCCACCTTCTCAGTGCGCAGATAGACGGGAGAGTAGTCGACAGCGTAGTTGGTGCGCGCAACGTCGCCATTGGAGGCGTCGCCGGAGAGGCGTTCGAGGGGAGTGATGCGCACGGGACGGCTGGTGTCGGGCAGATAAACCCACATATCGTCGCCGAGCATCAGCAGGTGCTCGCCCTTTTCGCGGGGGCTCATGAACTCGACGTAGGTCTTCTCGGTTCCCTTTTGCGAGACCTCGTAGAGCTTCTCTTCGTCCGGTTTGCCCGATTCGTAGTTGGTGATCTTCACCTTGAGCACATACGAAGGCCAGCCGTTCCGGAAGGCGTCAGAGCGCTTCAGCAGAGCTTCCGGGTCGGGAGTAGCGGCGCGGCTGACCAGCACACATGTGAACAGAAAGCCGATCAGGAACAGCAGCAGAAAAGTCCTCAGTACGCAGTTGATCCTAGACATGAGCCAATGCCTCCGCAATTTGCAGCCGGGATGCGCGGATCGCCGGGAGAATGGATGCAAGCGCCAGGGAGACGATTACCAGCAACGAGGAGCCGATCATCAGGCTGGGAACGTGGAGAACGCGAAACGCCATGGGGACCGTGGTTCCGGGCGGTGGAGGCAGATGCAGTCCGGAGTGGTTCAGCAGAGCTCCGAGAAGGTTGCCTGCCGCCAGACCCACGATGGCGCCAAGCACTCCAAGCATCGTGGCTTCCACTACGAACAGGGCAACGATCCAGGAGCGCGGCGTGCCCATGGCCAGCATGGTGCCGATCTCGCGTGTGCGCTCAAACATCGCCATCAGGAGAGTGTTCACGCTGGACATGAGGACCATGAAGAAGACGATGACGCCCAGGAAGGCGAAGATGGTGTTGAAAAGCGAGCGGACCTGTTTGTAGTACGCTGCCAGATCGATCCATTTCTTCAGGACCAGCTGCTGCGGCAGGCCATGCAGGCGCGGGGCGAGAGCGGCCGCGACCTGATCGGTATTTTCGGTCTTGTCCAGGCCGACGACCAGATTGGTGACGCGGTCGCTTTGGAGCAGGCGCTGCGCGGACGGCAAGGTGATGCGGAGATAGCGGTCATCCACTTCTTTGAAGCCGGTGTTGACAAGGCCGACGATCTGGACGTCGATTCCATTGAGCGCGCCGTCAGAAGTGACGGCAAGGAGCGTGAGCCCGTCGCCGGGCTGGACGTTCATGGAGCGGGCTACGCCAGAGCCGATGAGGGCCTCGATCTCGCCGCCGGGTTTGGTGTCGAGGTCTCGTCCCGCGGCCAGGCGCGGCGAGAAGCCGAGGCTCTTCTCGGCGACTGGATCCACGGCGCTTCCCATGAAGACATTGGATTTGACGCCGTTTGAGAGCATGCCGTAGAACTCGATACGTGGCGCGACGCCGCGCACATGGCCGCCGGTGGAAACAGTTGCAGCAACCTGGCGCCAGTTGTCGATGCCGGTGTCAAGGACGTGTGTTTCTTCGCGCTGGAAGTGCGCGGCGGTGAAGATCTGCAGGTGGCCCAGACCGTCATTGATTGTGCTTTCGCGCAGACCCCAGAACATGCGGGCGAAGAAGCCGCCGACCAGGAGCAGCCCGGCGACGCCTCCGCCGACCATCATGAGAGTCATGACGGTGCGACGGCGGTTGCGGAATATATTTCTAAAAGCTAAGAGCAGGAATTTGCCCATGGCTGACTCCTTCGGTTGTGTTTTTGGCGGCAGCGCTTTCGGTGGGATGCGCGTCGGAGACTACCTGCCCGTCACAAAGCCGGACGATGCGCGGGGTGTGTTCGAGCAGGCGGGCATCGTGGGTGGAGAAAATGAAGGTGAGGCCGAGGCGGCGATTGAGGTCACGCATCAGGTCGATGAGCTGGGTGGCGTTGCGGGTATCGAGGTTGGCGGTGGGCTCATCGGCCAGCACCAGGGCGGGATGGTGCACAATGGCGCGGGCAACAGCGACGCGCTGGCGCTCGCCGCCGGAGAGCAGGTCGGGGCGGTGGTGGGCGCGCGCGGATAGACCCACGCTTTCAAGCGCCTCAGCCACGCGCACGCGGCGCTCCTGGCTGCTGAGGCCCTGAATCAGCAGCGGAAATTCCACGTTCTCGGCGGCCGTAAAAACGGGTATGAGATTGAAGGTCTGAAAGACGAATCCTATCTTTTCGCGGCGCAGCAGAGTCATGCTTCCGGGCTTGAGTTGGGTGGTGTCTACGCCCTCGACCAGAATCCTGCCCGCAGTCGGCTTGTCGATGCAGCCGATCAGGTTCAAGAGAGTTGACTTGCCGCTGCCGCTGGGTCCCGCGATGGCCAGGAACTCCCCGGCGCTCACGCGCAGGTTCACGTTGTCGAGAGCGCTGACAACATTGTGGTCAAAGGGGAATTTCCGGCTGACCGCTTCGACGCTGACGAGTTCATCCATTGCCGCTTCCCTTTCCGGAGCTTCTCTCTGCTCTTTCTGAAATGTAGGGGCGGTGAGGGCGAGTGCGCGCGGCGTTCCGGACGAAGGGTTGGAACAGTGGATGAGGGGTGGAAATGGAGGGATGAAACGGGAGGAAGGCGGACCGGGAATTCTGTGAGTTGTCCTCACCTTCCGGTGATTCGTATTTCGAACGGCCATCTCCGCTCTTCGAATTACTTCATCCGCTTGCGGGCCGAACGCGGCAGGTTCAGGACGGTGCGCGGGCAGGAACCGGGTCCAATCCTCGTTGGCCGCAAGTGTGGTGGAATCGGCGAAGACCTCGCCTCAAGACCGTCAGATGTACTGCCACTAATTTATTTGGTGGAGGCGGCGGGAGTCGGATTATGCGTCTGCATTGAAAACACGTAAGTTATTGATTTTTATGGACGCTCGGATCGCAGAATACGCTCGAATTGACGAATCCACACACGTGACACACACATGAAGAAGGGGCGGCTAGTGAGGCCGCCCCAAAAAGGAGAAAAAACTAAAGGCGTGGCCGTGACGTTGCCACCCCTGCTCTTACGAGCAATCGCTGTTCAAGGCGTTCCGCCTCGGATAATGAAATCCTTAGCGAACGATAATTGCGCTTTCTCCGCGCCGACTGTTGGGGAAGCACAATGGCCCTGATGAATCCCCGATCCACCAGACGCCTGATAGTATCCCCCGACCAACCGAATAGCGCCGAGAATTCCTTAACCGACAACCACTTCTCATTGGAATCCATATCCGTCTCCAGACATTGAATTCCTCTTCCCTTGCGGGAAGAACTGAGAAGCCCAGCCCGTTCATCTCTAGGAGCGACCGGCCTGTACCCTCTACCCAAAGGGTAGAGGTTGCCTGTTATTATAGCGCCGACTCCCTGTTCGTGTGATACCAGCGGCTATCCATCGCTGGTATCCTGAAAATACCGCCCGCGGATGTCCCGCGTTCGATATATCGCCTTGTTTTACTGGAGGTTACGGGTATGACTGGTAAGCCGCACCGTCCCTCGTCTAGCGACGGGCATCCTTCTGTTTCTCTCCTCATCTCTAGCGTTCTTCGTCCATCCACCCTATCGGGCTATCGCAGAAGGATGCCCGTCGCTCTCGCTCGCCCTATCGGGTACGCCTATCGGCTAGGACGGTGCGGCGACTGATGAATATCTGGTTCCTTACCGCAATAGGAGTAGTCCTCGTTGCCCTCGTCATTTTTCTCATAGGCTCGCGCAAAGCCGCCGCCAATAAGCCGCCGAAGCCCCCGCGCACCACCCTACGGGATGACTTGAAGGACTTTGAGCAGCGATACAGGGCGCTCAGCCCCGAAGATAAAAAACTCCTCGACGGAGTAGTGGACAGGGCCGTTGAAGTCCACGCGCCGGATCTCAAATACATCATGGAAGGGAAAAAGCTCGAACCCAAGCCCGAGCCCAAACTCGAAAAGCCCAAAGACGGCCCACCCGACCTATGGACTTAATTCGGATTCCCTATCCGCTCCGGTTCCAGCATTTCTATATCCCCGGCAGCACGGGCGCCGGGAAGTCCACCCAGATCCTCAATTTCGCCGTCCAAGACATTTTGAACGGTTGCGGGATCACCGTCATTGATCCCAAGGGCGATCTTGTTGCCTCCATTCTCAATTACATCCCCGAAGGCCGCGTAAAGGACACGATCTACCTCGACATCGAAACGCCAATCCCCTTCGACTTTCTGAGCCACGTCGGCGACACAGAAAAGGACGAATTGGTTGAGGACATCCTCTATCTGCTTTTGGGCGACGAACACGCGCCCAGGGCCAAAGGGATTCTTTCGAACGTCCTCTACACAATCCTCACGAGCAACGAGCCCACTTCGTTCCTCGACATTTCCCGTTTCATCACCGACCCGGAGAGGATGCAACAGATTCTCGCCGGCCTTCAGGACGCCGAACTCCGAGCTTTATGGAAAGGAGGTATCCCGAAGGACGACAAGATCGAGCCGATCACCTCGCGGATGACCAAATATGTCAGGAATCATACCCTGCGAGCTGTCTTCGGAACCCCCAACCCTGAACTCAATATCGCCACGGTGATGAACGAGAGGAAAATACTTCTCGTCAGTCTGGGCGGCGCTTCCCGCGCGGCGCTCGACTACGGTTCGCTCCTCTTCATGAAACTGAAGCAGGAGGTGTTCCGCCGGCATAAGGTCCATCCCTCAAAACGCATCCCTCACTTCGTCTTCGTCGATGAGTTCCAAAAGTTCGCCCACGTGGACGGCTTCAAGGACGTGCTGGAAATGGCGCGGAGTTATAAGCTCGCGATGACCCTTGCGAACCCGTCTTACAACGATCTTCCCCCCGACATCAAATCGGGAATTGGGATCGTGGGGAGCTATATCGTCTTCCGGCTTAACCCCCAGGACCTCCCGTTCTTCAGCCACTATTCCGACTACGACCTCTCGAACATTCCCGACCGGAAGGCATATTACAAAATTGGCCGGAACGGGACGTTGAAAGATACGCCGCCGCCGCCGAAACTTCCCTCTCGCAGCTTCGCCCAAGAGATCAAACAAAATACCCTCGCACAATACGGCACAAAACGCCCTGGGGATAACGCCTCTGGAAATTCTCCGCAGGTATCACATACTGAGGAGAATGGCACGGATTACGATACCGTCGAGCCTTTCCCGGCTGAGACGAATGCAGACGCCCGCAAAACTGAACGTCATTGAGGCGTTGGGTGATTTGTATTCCGCGACGACGTGGCAGATCGCGCGTTACGTAAGGGGCCATGAACCCAGCGAGAGCGAGATCCGCAGTACGAACAACAGCCTTCAATTGCTCCTCGATGACGCGAGGAACAAATACATTATCCGAAAGAGATTCCCCCCGAAGTACATCTATGGGCTCACCGACAGCGGCGCGGAACTTGCATGTTTGCGCGGCGTGGAAGGAGCCCGCCAGTTTATCGGACGGGATCTGGAGCACGAGCATATCCTCACGAACGTCATCATCGCGTACCGGGAATTCTGCAAGGCGCATGGCTTCACGCTGAAGGTGGAACGCCTGCCCATCGACCACTCAAAGATCATCAACCCCGATGCGCTATTCACGATTGAAACCGCCGCCGGGAAATATGTGATCCCTATCGAAGTGGAGCGCCAAACCTTCAACGAGAGCTATCTCAAGAAAGCGCTGAAGTACCGTTCAGTCTTCAACACCGACGAGGCGTCCAGACTCTTTCGCGTGCCGAAGTTCCGAGTCCACTTCTTCGTGGAGACGCGCCGCAAGCGCGAGTTCATCCTTGATAAGTTCTCCACAGACTATGCTTACCGGATGTTCTGGTTCACCACGTTCGATGACATCCTGAATCTCAACGAGCCGATTTTCAGGACTCCGAAGGACTACCAGACGGTCTCGTATTCTCTTGTCGATATGTTGAATCCCCCTCCCTCGACATCCTTCAAGAATCGCCCATAATTAAGGCAATCGCGTGTAGCAACGCGGGGCCGGAGATTCCGGCACTAACCGATCCTCCCCGCCGTTTCGGACTGTAATCCAGTTCTTGATGGCGGCGGGGACGACGGATAGCTTCGTACTTTGACGGGCGTGTTCATATTCACTTGCGATAGGTTGGACGTGTTCGAGCAGAACCACTCGTGAATTGAGCGCCACCATCAAAGCATGAATACCCCAATCGGCATCGACTACATAAGCCAGCAGGA
Organism: uncultured Acidobacteriaceae bacterium; assembly: GCA_963716385.1. Lineage (GTDB taxonomy): Bacteria > Acidobacteriota > Terriglobia > Terriglobales > Acidobacteriaceae > Telmatobacter. Next base: position 1,196,855 of record OY970305.1, on the reverse strand, counting down.
AGTTGAGATAGACACCACGAAGCACATAAACATCGAGGGTATGTCAGGTATGGGCAAGTCAACCCTCCTCGTCAATCTCTTCATCGACCATATCCGCCAGGGCCACGGCGGCATTTTCATTGATCCCCACGGCGACACCGCCGATCAGATCGCCAAGCTCATTCCAAAATCACGGATGAGGGATTTCATCTGGATTGACCCCGACGCTTCGCATGTCCCACCGTTCAATCCGCTATATTTTACGAACCCCGAAGAACTGGAGCTTGCAAAGGAATCGCTCTTCACCCTTTTCAAGTCGCTTGCAGGGTCAGCGTGGGGCGACGAATCGGCTCGTGTAATTATCAACGCCATCGACGCAGTGTGCGAGTATTTTGACAACCCCACGCCCGTTCACATTTTCAGGTTCATGGCCGATGACAAGTTCCGGGAGAAAGTCTTAGCTCAAACCGAGAGTCCCTTACTCCAGATGTTCAAGGAGCAGTATGACGAAAAATTGAGGGACTCCGAACAGATGTCCAAGTTCTCGCCGCCGATCAACAAAGTGGGAAAACTCCTCCGGCCATTCATCATCCCCATCATCGGCCAGACGAAATCGCTCGACTTCTTGGACATAATGAACACGAACAAGATCGTCGTGTGCAGATTCTCCAAGGGCAGACTGGGCGAGGAGATCGCCCAAATACTTGGCTCTCTTGTCGTCTCCATGGTCTCGATTTCCGCTCTCCGGCGCGAGAAGCAGAAGAAGCGTCCTCCATTCATGCTCGTCGCCGACGAAGTCCATAATTTTGTCCACGGCGGAAGGTTTGGAACTTTATTGGCAGAATCACGGAAATACGGGATCACCCTCGTCTTGGCTTCGCAGGGCATGTACCAGCTCCCATTCGCAAAAGATGTATTTTCCAACTGCCCGACCCAGATTACTTTCAACGTCTCCGGCGAGGACGCAAAGGCCATCGAAGAGAACTGGAACGAGCAATACGTCTCCGTCGGGGCTATTACCGGCCTTCCACGTTATACCTTTTTCTGCCGCACGTTCACCGACAACACCCCCAGCGCCAAGAGGGTAATCGGCTACCCGAACATAGAAAAGCGCGGCGACGAGGCAAACCCGACAAAACTAATAAAGCAATCCCTCATGCGCTGGGGAACGAACCGCAAAAGCGTGATCAAAAAGATCAATCGCTTCCTTGCGAGTTGAGCGTAATGGGCGTTCATACTGGTCCATAATTCAAGTCTGTACAGCCTGAATCTGGCGCACAATTCTATTGTGACGTTTCCTCACCACCAACGAGCACCCCTCATGGGAATCACGATAAGCCACCGCGTGCGGACGGAGATTTGCGAGGTCGCGAGATTCAACTCGCGCCGCTTTTTGATGGAACGACGCGCCACAGTTGCCGAAGCAGGGGAAAGAATAAATAACACCAAATCCATGAACACACCTTCCACACTTTCGTTGGCGTACAGGAAACAGCTTGCCGACCTTCTGAAGAAATATGGGACATTGCGCGAAAAGGCGAACACGGTATATCAATCCAAATACAGTGAAGTCGAACAATCGTTGCTTAACGACTACGCTGAGGAGAAGTTGGGCGCTCAGTTGATGTCAGAGATTGCCGCTATGCAGGTTGAAGTTGATTCGCTCAAAGAGAGCCTGTCAACGATCGGCCTTGAACTTGAAGGTAAAACCCTGACCATCGCGTGGAGCTCCCCTGGGTCTCTTAGCCAGCGTTTCCAAGAGCAGATTGAAAGGCAGATCGGTAAGAGGAGCGACATTGAAGCTCGCTTTGAAAACGCATATCTCGCGATGATGACCGTCCCAGCACTTGAGGACGCCAAGAAGATACTGGACTCAGTATCAGACCTTTGTAAGTAAATTGACCCTTTTCCCTGCGACGCAACCAAAGAAAAGTATGACCACCCTCGCACTGGTGTTCCAGCTCAAATAAGGGGCCTTCGAGTTGCTCACAATGAGAGCAAAGACGTGATCGAAACGATTAATCACTCCCTTTCGATTTGAGCGTAATGGGCGTTCATACTGGTCCATAATTCAAGTCTGTACAGCCTGAATCTGGCGCACAATTCTATTGTGACGTTTCCTCACCACCAACGAGCACCCCTCATGGGAATCACGATAAGCCACCGCGTGCGGACGGACAGTCGCGAGGCAGCGAGAACAATCCCGCGCCGCTTCTTGATGGAACGAGATGTCACAGTTGCCGAAGCAGGGGAATGGCACAACCAATTCACACAATGGAATACTGTACTGTTTGCCACCGTGAAGTTCACGGTGATTTTCAAGTGTCTTCGCAAGAATCAAAAGGTCCAGACCAACCTTTCATGGTCATCATCGAGGGCACACCTGATCGAGACTTCAATGTTTGCGATCTGTGCAACGACACGATCTGTTTTGATTGTTCCATCGACAAAGATTCCGGATACTGCAACGTTTGTCATGCAAAGGTTTATGGGAAAACAACCCATCAGCCATGAAAGACGAGTGGGCGCGTGTTTCTGTGCGTCTATGTCGATGCGTTCGAGGAAAAGAGATTCTTGTTTGTTGCTGATGTAGATTGCGACCGCGAAGCCGAATTCAGAAAAGCGTACACGGATATGTACAGGACGGGATTTGAAGATACCTAATTCTCCAGATTTCTCCTGTAAACCGCCTGTACCACAACGGAGTCGAAAAGCAATATCGCATCCAGATTATCGGAAAATAAAACCGCCTTTCCCTGCTACGCAACAGAAAGGATCAAAAATGACGGCACTTGAACAGGTCGCCCACCTCAAACAGCAGGCAATCGAGTTGCTCCTCAGTGAGCGGGAGCAGATCGATTCAGAACTTAACCAGCTCGGGTACGGGCAAGAAAATGCCCCATCCAGTAAAAGACGGGGCAGAAAGCCGAAGGCGGTCATTGAGTCTGAAGCCCTTGCGCTTGACGCTTCCCATTCCTGAACGATTCAATGAGCCGCGCTTTGACGCCGTTCCGAGTCCGCTTCCAGAAATCGACATCCGGTTCATTGTCGCATCGCTTGAAGAGCTCATCGAACCACGTATCCACGTCGGCCATGTAGCCCTTGACGCTAACGCTCGGCGGGTTATGATCTGAAGAGTCCTTTTGGGATGTTCCCTTCGGGGACTTCTCAGGCGCCCGGTGCTCGATAGGAGTGCCGGGCTTTTCATTTGTTGCTTCCAGGTGGAACCATCCGGCGAGCTTCTGCGCGGCCTTATATTCCGAGCAGTTGTCGAGCAGAGCAACAAAGTTGATAACATCGCCGCCCTTCTTGCCGCCGTTCTTCGCGTTGCAGGTTTCGCTCCAACACTTCCAATAATTCCCCGCGGTGTTCACCTGAAACGTCTTGTCCTTGTCCCCCTCCTTGTGCGAGGGGAGGGGGCATTTCGCGCTAGCCCACTCGCCGCGGAAGCGCAACTGGATCCCATATCGGGCGCACACATCCGTGATCTTGACTGCGTGCTTAATCGCTTCGAAGTTGACCATTGCAGCCTCGCAAGGATTTGGATCGGAATCACCGTTCCGGCTCTTCCGGCGGCTCGAAGCCGGTGTCGTCTTCCTGGGTATTCTCGACGAGCACCAGCTTGGTGTGGGGGTGGAGGATGAGTGGCAATCCGATGTTCACTTCGATGCCAACGCTGTTGGATTCGGTATTCTTCCAGGCAGCGCCGACTTTGAACCACGTCTTGCGCCCCTTCCCGTTGTCTTCGACAAACATGACCCGGTAATCGGGCTTTCGTCCGGCCATAAGTAGCTGTCCTTTCAAGCAGCTACCCTAAGCATAGGGAATTGGTGGATTTTTGCCAGGGCAGGTCAGTTTAGGCAATTTGGCTCCCCTCTCGCGCCGTCTACGGGGACCTACAGAACAACACATTGCCCGAGGGCCAACGGAGGGGAGGTTCGTTCAAGAATTGTCACGCTCGTAGCAGGATTGTAGGGGCGTACTTCGTACGTTGCAGAGCGCATTGGCGATTTATCGCTAACTGAGAATCTTGCGCGGCGATATGCTTGTTTATGGGGCGTGATATAGCTTCAACGGAGCTTTCGTGTCACCTCGGTCCCCAACAGCGAGGAACCGGGGCCACCTATCGAAGCCAACCGAAGTACTCAGCCTCCATTGCGAAGGAGTTCCTCCAGAAATGGGAACTCGTGGTAGCAGATATTTTCAATCAGTTGACGCTCGTGATCATGCGTAGTCTTGTCGTGCGTCGCCAGTGTGAGGTAGTAGTTCAGCCCTTCATGCTTACCGAAAACAATCCATTCGCCGGTGAGCCGTTCGGCCTCGCGAAGACGTAGCCAATTTCCATGAACGGCGTCGTTTGCAATAGGCGGGACATCTTCGAGGGTGAAATAGCGATCCTCTCCCGATTCCTTGGCCTCTTGCACCTTCTGTGCGAGGTAGGGAATTCCGTACTGTTTCAAACCCTGCTGGATATTCATCGCCAACGAAGCCATACCAGGTTGCATGTAGTGTTTGTGCCAAAGTCCCTTGAGGGGCGGATGCCGATTCTGGATCGGCGGCTTCAAACCGGTCGTCTCTCCCTTTTCTAAAGCCTCAATTTCGCGAGCGACCTGGAACGGGTTAATCCTGCCGGCCTTGTATGCACCGAAGATGCTTAACAGGAAGAGCAGGCTGATCCGACCTGGGGCGATTTGTTCCAGGCGCGTCGCCTGCACGATTACCTCAAACTCAGCCGAGATTTGTTCTGAGATGTCGTTCCCATCTTGGTCTTTCGCTTCGAGATTCCATTTTCGGTTCGTCACGTTCATTGTCCGCGGCCTCATTCACCACAATTAAATTTTATCGCTCGGTGGAATAACAGGATAGTCGCGTATGTCAATTGAACCGCATTGGTCCCGAAAGTCGCCCTGTGCCCGTATTTTTCACTTGCTGCCAACTCACTCACTGAGCCATGGGTTTGATCCTGGTTCCCCACTCAGGGTAATCCATCGGCAGTGAGCAAACTGAATTCCTGCCAAAGAGAGCCGCACTTGCACTTTTGTGGGCGTCCGCTATAGTGACAGTGACGCGACCAGCCTTGCGGAGAGCGCCATTCCACCTCGCTCCAGACAAGCACAAACACTATCCATGGCCACAAAGGCAATCCGAAAACGTGCAGCTGGAATTCGCAAAGGTACCTTATTCATGTGCGCCTATAAAGGCTGTGGTTGGATAAGCGACCGGAATTCCCGGTATTGCCTCGACCACGACAAGAGGCGACGCCCCGAGGCTTCCTCCACCAGGCGAGTCATTTCCCACCCAAAGCGCACCCGCTGAACCTGACATCGCGAACCTCCCGGCCGGTCCTTGCCGTTCAGCAGCAGGATCGGCCAGGACGTTTGAAAGCGTCCGCGCAGCACATTTCCAAATCAATAAAGGAGAATCCACATGGAGCATCTGCTCGCTCATGCGGGAGCGTCGAAGCTTTCGCGCGATCAACTCGCAACCATCCTGCCTCCGGAACCGACTGAGACATTCAAGCCAATCTCTCACTCGGAACTGATTCACAACGTGCTCGACGGGCTTTCCTATCGGCACATCAACGTAGTTCGAGACGAATATGCCGTCTCTGACGACGGCATGAAGCTGTTCGGTGTTCTTGATCTGGAAACCACCTTTGACGAGGCGCGTTTCTCGCTCGGAATCCGCAACGCGAATGACAAGTCTATGCGTCTTGCGCTCACTGTGGGCTTTCGGGTCTTTGTGTGCGACAACATGGCGTTCTACGGCGATTTCACGCCGGTGCTCGCCAAGCACTCGAAGCATTTCAATCTACAAGATGCGCTGGCCGTTGGCATCGACCGAATTCAGCGCAATTTCGAGCCAATGCGCCGCCAAGTGGACTCTTGGAGGAGCCTCCAACTCACCGACGATGCAGCAAAGCTCGTGATCTATCGTGCGTTCATCGAGGATCTTCTTGAAGCGCCGAAGCATCTTGCCCGCCTCGTCCATGAGCACTATTTCGACCCGAAGTATCCGGAATTCTCGCCACGAACGTTCTGGAGTCTCTCGAACGCGTTTACGTCCGCATTCAAGGAATTGGACCCGGTGCCACAGTTCAGAGCGACCGCGAAACTCGGAGCCTTTCTGGCCTCGACTGACTCAACCAATTGCGTAGCGCTGGCCAAAGCCAGTTGATGACCATTGACGCGGGTACGGCAGTCCGTGCCCGCCTCCTCAACCCATCCACCAACGAAAGGAGACCCACAGATGATCACCGCCTCGGAGTATCGCGATCTTCCGCTCGAAAGTCTCGCGGAGTCGGCAAGAAACCCACGACACAATTTCGATGAAACAGCACTCAACGAATTAGCCGAGAGCATCAGAACACAGGGGATCCTCGCGCCCCTGGTTGTGCGCCCTGTCGGCCAGCATTTCGAGATTGTCGCAGGAGCCAGGCGCTTCCGAGCAGCCCAGATTGTCGGGCTCGAAACTGCGCCGGTTCGCATCGTCGAACTCAGCGACGCCCAGGCTCTTGAAACCAGCATCGTTGAAAACCTGCAACGACGGGACGTACATCCGCTCGATGAAGCACAGGGCTTTGCAGCTCTGATGCGACTCGAAGAGCCGCAGTACAGCATCGAACAGGTCAGCGCAAAATGTGGGAAAAGCCCGGCATACGTCGCTGCCCGCCTCCGGTTAACGGAGCTTGCAGCCAAAGTCGTCGAATCTTTTGCCAAAGACGAGATAGGCGTCGGACATGCTCTCTTGTTGGCCAAACTCCAGCCAGAGCAGCAGTTCGAAGCCCTCAACGCCTGCTACCAGGAGCAGTACGGCAACGGCAACAAGGCGAAACGCATTCTGCTTCCAGTTCGCCACCTTCAGCAATGGATCGAGCACAACATTTTCTTGGAACTCGCCTCTGCGCCGTTTTCCAAAGACGACGCCGAACTCGTTCCGGAGGCTGGCGCTTGCCTCAACTGCTCAAAGCGGACCGGGCATAACAAGCTGTTGTTCGATGGCATGGAGCCGCAGAACGATTCATGCTCCGATCCGCAATGCTACGCGGCGAAGATCGAGGCGCACGTGCGCCAGACAATCGCTGCAAAACCCAAGATGATTCAAATCAGCACCACCTACGGCGTGCAAAAGGAGGGCAGTGCCGCCGTTCCGCGCAACCGCTACGTTGAAATCAGGCAGGAGAAGCCGTCCAAGAGGGAGCAACAGAATTGGCCGGAGTACAAGACCTGCAAGTTCACGGCGGAAGCCATCGTCACCGAAGGCAGTGAAAAGGGGGAGATCCGGCGTGTCTGCGTCAATCCCGAGTGCCCAATTCACCATGGCCGCAAACCAAAACCCGCGACCGATGCCGCAATCAAGGCGGAACAGGAGAAACGCCGGCGCGAGGAAGCAATAGCCCAAGTCACGGGCTTGCGTGTCCTCAGTGCCATCACCGAAGCAGTACCGGTTCGTCTGATGAAGCGGGATTTGCTCTTTGTAGTCGAGCGGCTCAGCGCCATCCTGGACGAACGCCGTCTCGCCATCATCCTCAGACAGCACAACCTCGGCAAGCCAAACGGGGCCACTGACGCACCGGCCAAGCTGCTCTCAGCATTTGTTCGCAAGGCAGACGAGGGCACCCTGGGCCGTCTGTTGGTCGAGCTGGCCATTCTACAAGCAGCAGCTTCGCCCAACGAATCCAGCAAAGCCCTGCGCGAGGCCGCCGAGTTCTACAAGGTGGATGTTGGAGCCATCGCAACCAAGGTTAAGCAAGAATTCGCCACGAAGGACAAGGCAAAGGCCGCGAAGACGGCCTCCGAACGGAAGCCGACCGCCAAAGGCACAAAGAAGCCTGTGGCGGCCTGAAACGCACATCAAATTCATTTGGAGCCGGCATTGAGCAGGCTCCTTTTTTGTACCGATTCTGGTTGAAGGGGCGTTTTTCGTTACCGATATTCTGCGTCGGTGACTTCCGATCTAAACTCATACTTCGGGGATGATCAGAGCCTGGACCGAATCCCATGACTTCTTCGCCTTAACGCGGACGGGGCATGGGTTGAGGCTACCGCCATCACTTGTGGTCCACCAGCTTAGGTCCTCGTCAGCTTCGGAATCCCCGCCATCGACAAAAACCCTCGATATGACAGACTCGCTAGGAACTCGCCAATTCTTGTAAAAGCAAATGCCTGCGTCTCTCGCTGCTCTGTTTACAGAGGCATGGACCGCGCGCAAAGCAGGAGTGGGCGACCTTTCGCCCAGTCCCAAGCCGAGTTGGAGAGAAGCGGCGCTTTCCTGTTTACGGAGGGCCATACTTGCTTCGAGAAGGATGCACGGAATAGGCAGCGACCTGGCGATCCCTATCGTAGCGGCCTGCACGCTTGCGTCCGGGCAGCATTCGTCCCTTATGCGCAGGATTGTATCGAATGAAATGCCGCCTTCAAGTTTACCGGGGAGAAAATCGGGGTGGAAACCCGCCTCGCCAGCGATAACGTCCATCAAAATTTCTTCCGGGTCGCGTGCGATGGAGGCACTGTGCGAGCGTCTGAAGACCAGGCGCATTTGGGGAGTGAGTGTAAGTAGGTGGGCCAGTTCGTGCCATTTCGTGAAATACCGGCGAAATATCTTCTCTCCCCTGCAATCAATCACGGAGACGAAAAGTGGTTCCCATTGTTCCCGATGCGTTCTCCGAATTGTAATTCCGTAGTCTTCAGCTCCTTGGAGTTCTGCCTCCAGGTTGGCGAAGGCTGTTTCCCTCCTATCGAGATAGCCGGTCCGAATACGCCGCAGATCCTCATCGGAGTGGATTTCTTCAAAAGTGGTTTCCATTTCGGCTGCGGTCGCAACTAGTAGATCGTTGAGGGTCTTGCAGTGAAACTTTTTCGAGATGCGCTTGATCCGGCTCGATACAAACTTGAGGACTTCTTGGCAAGGAGACCCAGAGGCCGACAGCCCCAAATCTACAGCCAACTTCCATACCTGCGGCTTGCTGTCGAGCCGATTGCTCATCCGTAAACCTTCCTGACGACGTTCTTTAGGGCCGCATGGAGCCCCTTCCAATCCTCGACGGACATTCGTCCCTTAAGCCGGTTGCTCCGGCGAGCGACAACCGAGTTGAAAGCCTCCAGCAAATCGAGTGTCTGCGGATACGACAAGTGCAGCTGCTCAGCGGCCTCGGAAAGCTCATGTGGAATCATGATCGGCTTCCTTTCGCTTGGCTGACTGCCTTCTCCCGAGGCCAAATAGCCAACCGAGGCACCCAGCGCATTCGCGACCCTGAGCAAGAGATCAAGGCTTATGTTCTTTCCATGCTTCTCGACCTCGCTAAGGAAGCCGCGGCTGATCTTCGCTTCGTCGGCAAGCTTTTCCTGCGTCCATCCCTTTGCTTCGCGGACTTGTTTAATGCGCTCGCCAATCGTTGCCATACCACTCCTCACCCCGTGTGCTGGAATCGAGTCTACTATTTAGCGAAAAAAGCTGCAAATAGTACTTGACGTGTGATAAACGATAGTTCATTATAATGAATATATTCGTTGGAGTCGTTGGTCCACCCCGTCTTCGACGCCCTCAATTGACCGCATTTGCGGTCACATCAACCACCTAGGAGAAACCAGACAATGACGCAAAAAACAGTTCCATTCAATTCCGGAGGGATCGGAAAGCTTCCAAACAACAAGCCCGTCGTATACAAAATCGAAACGCCGGGCGGCAAGAACAATTACACAGGAATTGCTCAACGCGGGAGAGTGCAGGAGCGGCTCGGCGAGCACCTGCCAGGAGCGAAAGACCCGGTGCCTGGATCGAAGGTTGTCATCCAGCAGACGAAGACAGTTGCCGAAGCGCGAGGGAAGGAACAGAGGATCATCAAGCGCAGCCAACCGAAGTATAACGTGCAGGGCAAGTAGGACTTGGATCATCGGATCTGCCGCGCTATTTGGCATCCGCCGATTACGTGACAGGTTCTTATTTGAGTGTAAACAGATGAAAGAGGTGAGGGAATGAAGGTAAATAACGTTAACGGCACCAGCGACAATACCTGCAAGTGCATTAGTTGGCTTGCCCATTGGAAGAACTTCGGCGGAGGCAGCGTCCCTAGCTACTGCTCTGAAAAGACTTGCCCTGCCAAACCAACTGTAGGGGCACATGTGCAAAAGGAAAGCTCGACCGATCGAGGCTGGTACATTGTTCCGCTCTGCGACGCTCACAACAAGCACACTGGCAAGTCGCTGGAACTTGTCGATAGCACCGTGCTCGTTTCTGCGAACGTGAGTCAGACATGCGGTAAAAAGTGAGTGGGTACTCCTCACTATGCGGGTTGAAGGTCGGCGCTAAAGGTGAGTCACTGCCGGTTGAGCTAATCTGTGGACATTAACCCTTTCGAAAGGCCGGCGAAATTTGGCACACATTTTCATTCGCGTCGAATTACGAGGCGATCCAAGCAAGCAGGACTACGACAATCTGCATGCCTATATGGAGAAAAACAACTGGTACCGCAAAATCATGGGATCAGCAGGGGAAAGCACACTTCCACACGCAATGTATCAAGGCAGTTCTGAGAATGGGGCCTTATCCATAGCTAGCGCCCTGAAGAAGGGAATCGAGGCAAACGTCTGGACCCGGGCAATCGTTCTTGTCATCTCTGCGCAAACCTGGGGAATGGATCCTGCCTAGCACATTCCGAAATGAGCGGTGGATCCAACATTCATATTTGAAGAGGTTTGAGCCGGAATAGGTCTTCGCAAGTCGGCTTCTCGCATCTCACCGGTTCGTGTCTTGTCTGGCTCAGAATCGGAGTCGATTCTTTCAGTTGCTTCCCCAGGCCACGAGCGAGCGTGATTGACCGTGAGTGGAATCCCCCGATGGCCGAATTTTCAAACAGCGTCCCGCCAGAAGGTGTAAATTCTCGCCGACTGTCCCGGCCTCCCCTCATCGACATCGAGGTATTCACAAGAATCCGTTGTCTGCCGGACGGGCGGCAGCGTTTTCAGCAGCACTGGCCGGCGCTGAGCCGAACATTCGTAGACGCGCACCCAACCTGGCGTGAGACCTGCAAATATCAGGCGCACCTCGCATAGAGGGACGCGATCCTGAGTGAATGAAAGCGTTGAAGTGTAGTAGCCAAATCCCGTCTTTATGCAGCGAGGCAAAACACATTTCAAGAGCACCGCGAAGGAATCGTTCGCTTTGAGCGGTTCCAGGAACGGAACAGAGAGCTTTCGGGAAATGCCTTCTGGCGCCACAAGGAGCGGTCGAATCGGCCGGACCATGCCAGGATCACGTGCAAGGTCAAACGCTACGCAGTCCAGATTCTCAAATGCAGTGCTGTCGTCCGAGTCGATGCTGAAGTCGATCGCAGTTTCGCGGTCCGCGTTGCAGTACCCCGAGTACTGCCATGTGATTTCCAGATCTTCGCCTTCGATCCGCGCCGTGTGGCGGGCCTCTTGAATGACAAGGGTCCGATTCACACGCCGCTTGAGGTTCGCGATGTTCAGGGAATCGATGCTGTGACCTTCGATCTCGGTCGAAGCAGCGTTGAGGGCGAGGCGCTTCTTGCGGGCGTATAGGCCAGCGATGATTGAGAGGCACACGAAAAGCACGCTCGTGAAGACAAGCCAAGCGCGGGATTGTATGACAGCAAGGACGCTGGTTGCCGTCCCTACAATGGTTGCCAAGGCAATGAGGGACTCAAGAGAAAATTGCATGTGTGTGGGAGCAAACCTGCAACGCAAGGTGCTGGCTTGCCATGAATCAGGTCATTGAATCGGGGGATTGTCGTCAACCGCCGCCCCCGCCACCACCGCCAGTCAAAACTGTAGGATGCTTCATTCTGGGTCTCCTTTCCGGCTCCGAAAGGGCCACCTCTACTCAATTAAGAATACTACTTATACAGTGGCACTGTAAACAGTGTAGACGTAAAAGGGTCAGATCGGGAACACTCTTGAACATGGAAGAAGGAGTTCCCAATCTACTCCTGAAGGCTTTGGGCCAGAGAATCAGAGCGTTGCGGACAGAGCAAGGCTATTCGCAGGAGGCTTTTGCCGACAAATGCGGCGTTCACCGGACGTTTATGGGGACAATCGAGCGCGGCGAGAGCAATCTGAGCTTCCAGAACATCCACAAGGTTGCAAAAACCTTAGGTGTAACCTTGTCCAACCTTTTTCTCGATCTTGAACGAAGGGTACAAGAACTCCCTAGGCAAGCAGATGCCAACAAGCTTAAGAAACGAACAGGAGAATCGAAAAGCCGTTAGCCCTCAGCAGGGGCGACGAAAGCATTATCGGACGGCTCTTGGTGGAGATCGTCATTCTTCACTCGACCGCTTCAGCCAACGATTCGAGCAAGGCGTTCAAAGACGCCGCCGAGCGTCACAAGGTGAACGTGAACGCCATTACCGCCAAGTTTAGCCGTATGAGTCTGACACCATACCACGTCAAGTATTTCGCGTATGAATTGACTAAGCGTTGCGCTTCCGACAGCGTCGATAAGCTGGCGGGGGCTGTCGCTAGCGCTCAGGTTGACCTCAACCCCCACCAGGTCGATGCCGCGCTTTTTGCTTTCAATTCACCGCTTGCCAAGGGCGCACTTCTGGCGGATGAAGTTGGCTTAGGGAAGACTATCGAGGCCGGCCTTGTACTCTCGCAAAAATGGGCAGAGAGAAAGCGCCGCATCTTGGTCATTACACCATCGAATCTGCGCAAGCAGTGGTATCAGGAAATCACCGAGAAATTCTTCCTTCCTTGCCGCATTCTTGAGGCCAAGTCCTATAACACGGCAATCAAACAAGGGAGTTTCCGGCCATTCGAGGCCAAAGAAATTGTCATCTGCTCCTATCAGTTCGCACGTGGCAAGGCGGCAGACATCGCTAATACTGCTTGGGATTTGGTGGTGATTGATGAAGCCCACCGTCTACGGAACGTCTACAAGCCCAGCAACGTGATCGCCAACACCTTGAAGTTGGCGCTCGCAAATGCACCCAAACTTCTGCTCACGGCTACGCCGTTGCAGAACTCATTATTGGAACTTTTCGGTCTCGTCAGCTTCATTGACGAGCGCACTTTTGGCGACCTCAAGAGTTTCCGGGAGCAATTTGCGAACCTCAGCCAGCAGCAGGTCTTCCAGACGTTGAAAGCAAGGCTTCGGCCAGTCTGCCATCGCACACTTCGGCGACAAGTGACCAGCTATATTCCCTTCACCAAACGAATGCCTCTCTTGGAGAGCTTTACTCCCGAGGAGAGTGAAGACCGCCTCTACGCCCTCGTCTCCGAGTACCTGACGCGGGACAATCTCCAAGCACTTCCGGCCAGTCAGCGCTCCCTGATGACGCTGGTCCTGCGCAAACTGCTTGCCTCTTCAACTTTTGCTATTGCTGGGGCTCTCACATCCATCGCCAATCGGCTCAGAGCCAAGCTCCCACGGCAAGAAGCGGCTGAGGCAATTGCCGACGATTTGGGCGAGGACTACGAAGCGTTTGGTGAGACGGCTGAAGAATGGACCGATGATCCAGAACCCCAGGCCATTTCGCAGCAGCAGCAAGCAGCCATCGAGCAGGAAATCGCTGACCTGGAGAGCTTCGCGCAACTGGCCTCTTCCATCCATCACAATGCCAAGGGCAAGGCTCTCGTCCAGGCGCTCAATATAGCATTCGCAAAAGCCCGCCAGATCGGCGCGGCTGAGAAGGCAATCATCTTCACCGAGTCCCGGCGCACGCAAGATTACCTGCTCCGTGTTTTGGCCGACAGCCCATTTGCGGAGGGCACCGTTCTATTCAACGGCTCCAACACGGATGATCGCTCCAAAACGATCTACGCGGCTTGGCTCCAGCGTCACCAGGGAACAGACCGCGTGACCGGCTCCCGGACGGCGGACATGCGCTCGGCTCTCGTAGATTATTTCCGCGAGGCAGGCCGCATCATGATTGCGACCGAGGCGGGAGCGGAAGGCATCAATCTCCAATTCTGCTCACTAGTGGTCAACTACGACCTTCCGTGGAACCCACAGCGCATCGAGCAGCGCATTGGACGCTGCCACCGCTATGGCCAGAAGCACGATGTGGTCGTCGTTAACTTCCTCAACCGGAACAACGCCGCCGACCGGCGCGTTTTTGAGCTGCTGTCAGAGAAATTCCAGCTCTTTGAGGGTGTCTTCGGAGCCAGCGACGAAGTGTTGGGCGCCATCGAGGCTGGCGTTGATTTTGAAAAGCGAATTGCCGACATCTACCAGCGATGCCGCCAGCCGAACGAGATCAAGTCAGCGTTTGACCAGCTTCAATTGGAACTCAGCCTTGAAATCGACGAGGCCATGACCTCCACCCGCCGTAAGCTGCTTGAGAACTTCGATGATGAGGTACGCGACAAGCTCAAAATCCGGGATGAGGCGTCCAGGGCGAATCTCAACCGATTCGAGCGGTGGCTGATGCAGGTCACTCAGCACGAGCTAGCTCAGAATGCCGAATTCCTTGGCGATTCAGCATTCCGGCTCCTCTCCAACCCATTCGCGCCAACCAACGGGGAAATCCCCCTTGGCCTGTACGAATTGCCGCGGCGATCCGGGGAGGCACACCTCTACCGCCTCAACCATCCATTGGCGGAGTCAGTGGTCGATCAGGCGCGCACCCGCGACCTGCCGCCGGCCACGATCCGCTTTGACTATAATGGCCGCACAGGAAAATCCTCCCTGCTCGAACCGCTGGTTGGAAGCTCCGGCTGGCTCAGTCTTTCCCTGCTCTCTGTCGAGGCGCTTGACCAGGCCGAAGACCAACTGATTTTTGCCGGGATGACTGACTTGGGCATCGCGCTCGACCAGGAAACTGTTTCGCGCCTTTTCGGGTTGCCGGGGATCATGGGAGCTTCGCAGGTGCTGCCCGAGGCAATAGCCGAGACGTTGAAGGGCCGAACCGACGAAAGACAAGGTGCGATCCAGAATGAAATCACAGAGCGGAACTTGAAATTCTTTGCTGCCGAAACGGACAAGCTGGACGGATGGGCAGACGATCTCAAACTCGGACTTGAACGCGAGATCAAGGAGCTTGAACGAGAGATCAAGGAAGCGCGTCGGGCAGCAATGTCGGCGTTGACATTGGAAGAAAAGCTCGCAGTCCAGAGGCAGATTCGGGCCTTGGAGTCGCAGCGCAACGACAAACGGCGAGCGCTATTTGATGCGCAGGATGCCGTCGATAAGCAGCGCGACACCCTGATTGCACAAATTGAGGGCAAGCTCAACCAGCAGGTAACGACACAGCCTGTCTTTTTGCTTCGCTGGAGTTTGCAGTAGATCGCCCAGGGAAGCTCAGGCAGGGGAGGCAGTTCGAATGCAGAACAGGCCAAATGACGATAAGGCTCCATCGAATCACGAAATCATCTTCTACTCCACGCCGGATGGAACCGTGCGGGTCGAGGTTCTGTTTGAAGGCGAGACCTTCTGGCTGACCCAAAAAAAGATGACTGACCTCTTTGGGGTTGGCAAGGCAACCATCAGTCACCACCTCTCGGAGATCTTTAACTCAGGTGAATTGAGTGAGATGGCAACTGTTCGAAAAATTCGTACAGTTCAAACCGAGGGCAATCGAGAGGTTGCACGCGAGGTGGACTTCTACAATCTTGACGCGATCATTGCCGTGGGCTATCGCGTCAATAGCCGGGAAGCAACGCAGTTTCGCATCTGGGCAACCCAGGTCTTGCGCGAGTACCTCGTCAAAGGATTCGTGCTCGACGACGACCGCCTGAAGCAGGGAAAACGGCTCGGCAAGGACTACTTCGATGAACTGCTGGAGCGGATTCGATCCATTCGCGCCAGCGAACGGCGCTTTTATCTCAAGATCACGGATATTTACGAACAATGCAGCATCGACTACAACCCGAATGCCGAGATCACCCAAACATTCTTCAAGACCGTGCAGAACAAATTGCATTGGGCCATCACCGGCAAGACTGCGGCAGAGTTGATTGCCGAACGTGCTCAGTCAGACCAGCCCAACATGGGCCTCAGGACGTGGAAGAACGCCCCCAAAGGCCGGATTCAGAAGGCCGATGTTTCCATTGCCAAGAATTATCTGGAAGAGAACGAAATCAAGGCGCTTGAGCGCATCGTCAGTATGTATCTGGACTATGCCGAGAACCAGGCCGCGCGGCAGATTCCGATGAGCATGGCCGATTGGGTAGAGAAGCTCGATGCCTTTCTGAATTTCAATCAGTACGACGTGCTTAAAAACGCCGGCAAGGTTTCGCACGAGGTTGCAAAAGGATTGGCGGAGCAGCAGTACGAATCTTTCAGGATTGTCCAGGACCGCAGCTTCGAGAGCGATTTTGAGCGCGCATCCAAAAAGCTGCTAGGGCAGAAGCGGACTCCTGCAAAAAAGAAATCCAAGTCCGAATAGCCACTCGTTGACAGAGGCGGCGATGGCCTCGTCACAGAATTGGATTTTGAAGGAAGGCTGAAACGATGAAGGTTTGTTATGTCGATGACAGTGGGAATCCGGCACAAGACCAGATTTTCATTATGGTCGGAATCGTGGCGGATGCAACTCGACTGCACCGAACCTCGCATGAATTCGCGGACTTCTTCAAAAATGCTCGCGCAGTTTTTCCCGAAGAACTCAAGGAGCTTAAGGGATCGAGGATTCTATACGGAAAGGGCGCATGGCGCCAGGTTGATGCGGCTACGAGAAAGAAGATATTTGCAGATCTGTCGGCATGGCTGGACGAGCGGAAACACAGCGTTCTGATTTCCGCACTGGATGTGAAAAAAGCGGAGGCGGTCAAGAACAAGCATCTCACAGTTCCGAAGGAAATTGCCAACAACCTTTGGGTTGCAGCCGGTTTGAACATTGCCCTACAGATTCAGGCGAAGCATCAGGTAGAGGAAAAGAACAAGGGGAATACATTCCTGTTCATTGACGACAACGCTCAAAAGCTCCCGGCACTATGCGAACTGCTTTGGTCTCCCCCGTCATGGCTTGATGGATACTACCCAAAGAAACCAAAAGAAGAGCATCTAAACCAGATCATTGATACTGCCTTTGCCGTCCAGTCACATCACTGTAGTCTGGTCCAGGTCGCCGACCTCCTGGCATTTATTGTTCGAAGACATTTTGAACTGTTGAACAGCGTGAATGCACCTGAATGGGACAAGGAACCGGCATTCGTGAAACAGTGCCTTGAACTCGTTGCGCCGAGATTCTTCCGGAATGCAGGTGCAATGAAAGGTACGAACACGAGTCCCTCCGCGGGTTGGTATCGCGCGATTGCGCCAAACGGATATGACAAGCTGCTAAAGGGCCAGGTCGAATGAAGAGCAAACAAAAACTGGAATTGACATGGATTGGCAAGGAGAACCGGCCGAAGCTGGAGCCGCGCATTCTGCTTGAGGAGCCGGAGAAGTCGTATCACGCGGCGCATCGGGTATCGAAGGACGACATTTTCGACAATCGGCTCATCTTTGGCGACAACCTGCTCGCTCTCAAGGCGCTGGAGCAGGAGTTTGCCGGCAGGGTGAAATGTATCTACATTGATCCGCCGTACAACACTGGCGAGGCTCTGGACCACTATGACGATGGACTTGAGCACTCGATTTGGCTTGGTCTGATGCGAGATCGTCTTCAGTTGCTCTATCGGCTTCTACATAACGACGGACTTCTTTGGGTTCACCTCGATGACTCTGAAGTTCATTACTGCAAAGTTCTCCTCGATGAGATCTTTGGCAGAGAGAACTTTGTAGCAAATATTACCTACGAGCGTTCAGGGGCAGCGGGGCTCGGTCTTGGTGGCTTCGTGGTTAATACGGGAGAGACCATTCTTTTATACAAGAAAGGATCACTTCCAACATGGAAAAGCCACTCGTCTCAATTGCTTGAGCCAAAGACGATGAAGCGGTATAACAACGTTTTGAGGCACAAGGGCGAGAGAAAGCTGGTCCGAGAATTTACCGCAAAGTCAAATGGATTACCTGTGAAGGTCTACGAGCACATAGGATATGACATTGAGAAGAATATCTCTTTCGAGATTCGAAGACCGAGAGGCCGAGATTCGCAGTGAGTTTGCCGAGAACTTTGATCTTCTCTTTCGAACAAATCAAATTCAAAAGGAGAACGAATTCCAGCGCGATCTGGTCGGCTCAATGAAAAAGGATTCCCTCTATTCAGTGGATTACATTCCCAGCCGCGGTAAGAATGAAGGGACAAGCACAACTCTGTACTATTACAACGCTGAGCTTTTTGCGTGGTTGAGTGAGACTGCATCTCTGGAAGGAGGTGATATTGCAAAAAGGACGCACATCACAAATGTCTGGACTCACCAGGAAATACCAAAAGCAGATATTCAGAACGAGGGCGGAGTTGATTTCCCTCGATCTAAGAAGCCCGAGAAACTCCTTTTTCGAATAATTGAAATGTCTACGCAGCCTGGAGATTTGGTGCTGGATTCTTTTGCTGGATCGGGCACGACGGGTGCCGTCGCTCATAAGATGAAGCGTCACTGGATTATGGTAGAGCTTGGCAAGCACTGCGAAGAACTTATTCGGCCGCGATTAGTTTCCGTGGTTGATGGTTCCGATCTTCGTGGTGTGACAAAGGAGTGTGATTGGAAGGGCGGCGGCGGCTTTCGCTATTACCGCCTTGCTCCATCTCTACTCAAGGAAGACAAGTGGGGCAATTGGGTTATCAGCAAGGAGTACAACGCCGCGATGCTGGCCGAGGCGCTCTGCAAGCTGGAGGGCTTCACCTACGCGCCCAGCGATTCCGTCTACTGGCAGCAGGGCCGCTCCACGGAGCGGGATTTCCTCTACGTCACCACGGCTCAACTGAATCACGATCAACTCCAGCAGTTGAATGATGAAGTTGGACCGGAACGCTCGCTCCTCGTTCTTTGCACCGCCTTTCGCGGCAGGGCAGACCGCTATCCGAATCTCACGGTCAAGAAGATTCCCAAGCAGGTGCTCTCCCGCTGTGAATGGGGTCACGATGATTACAGCCTCCAAGTTGACAATCTGCCCAAGGCTCCGCCGAAGATGGGACAACAAGCCCTGTTTGTTGAGGAGGAAGGCCAATGAACCGCCACGTGAACGCCATTGCCGGACGTTTGAGCCTTCGCCCACCGCAGCGCGAGTCGCTGGAAATCCTCGACCGGGTGACCGAGATTGCGCCGCCGAGAAAAGACGTTGATGTGGATGCGGCTCTCGCGGTCATTCACTCGGAGTTCCCGTCTGTCACCAACTTCGAGCGCGACTTTCCGTCGCTTTGCTTTGCCCTGGCAACCGGCGTCGGCAAGACGCGGCTCATGGGCGCCTTCATCAGCTACTTGCACCTGGCGCACGGGATCAACAACTTCTTTGTGCTTGCGCCGAACCTCACCATTTACAACAAGTTGATTACCGATTTCACTCCGAACACTCCGAAATACGTCTTCAAGGGAATTGCGGAGTTTGCGACAGAAGCTCCCGCGATCATCAACGGCGACAACTACGAGGCAATGGCTAGCTCTCTATTTGACGCTACGCTTCGCTGCAAGATCAACATCTTCAACATTTCAAAAATCGACTCCGAGGTGCGCGGCGGCAGATCGCCGCGGATCAAGCGGCTCTCGGAATACATCGGCGAAAGCTACTTTGAATACCTTGCCGGACTGCCGGACCTGGTCCTGCTGATGGATGAATCGCACCGCTACAGAGCGTCGGCTGGTACTCGCGCCATCAACGAACTAAAGCCAGTGTTGGGTCTTGAGCTTACCGCGACACCATTCGTTGAGTCTCCACGTGGCACGGTGCCGTTCAAGAACGTGATCCTCGATTACCCATTGGGCAGGGCGATGACCGATGGCTTCGTAAAAGAACCGGCCGTCGTCACCCGGAAAGACTTCAATCCGGCCGGTATGTCCACCGACGAGATTGAACGAATGAAGTTGGAGGACGGCGTTCGCTTGCACGAGAGCGTCAAGGTGCAGTTGGAGACGTATGCCCGCGAATATTCGCGCGAGATCGTGAAGCCATTCGTGTTGGTAATCGCCCGCGATACGACGCACGCGAAGCAGTTGCTTGACCTGATCGAATCGGAGCAATTCTTTGCCGGCAACTACAAAGGCAAGGTGATCCAGGTCGATTCGAGCAGGACCGGCGCGGAAGAGGAAGAGATGATTGAGCGGCTCTTGAAGGTGGAGCACACCGATGAGCCAACCGAGATCGTCATCCACGTCAATATGCTCAAGGAAGGTTGGGACGTGACCAACCTTTACACGATCGTTCCGCTGCGCGCGGCAAATGCACGCACTTTAATTGAGCAGTCCATCGGGCGCGGACTCCGCCTCCCCTATGGCAAGCGAACGGGTGTAGAGGCGGTTGATACTCTGAGCATCGTCTCCCATGACCGCTTTCAGGAGATCGTCGATGAAGCCAACAGGCCCGACTCGCAAATTCACCTGAAGGCTATCGTGATGGATGCGGGCGAGTTGGAGCAGAAGACCAGAACAGTTGTCTCGCAGTCGCAGCTTGCGACCAAGCTGGGCATCGTTCCTACGCAGACGACGAGCAGCACCACGGTCGCCGGAGCGGATATTGTGCCCATCTTCGCCAAACCCGAAGAGCAGCGCGTCGCTCAGATTGCATACACCGTCATCAAGAGCCTGGAAAGCCAGCCACAGAGAGCGCCGTCACTTGCCGCGCTGAGTAAGCCCGCGATTCAGGCTGAGATTGTCAAGGCAGTACAAGAGCAGTTTCGACCGGCACAGTTAG
Source organism: uncultured Acidobacteriaceae bacterium (assembly GCA_963716385.1). Classification (GTDB taxonomy): domain Bacteria; phylum Acidobacteriota; class Terriglobia; order Terriglobales; family Acidobacteriaceae; genus Telmatobacter. The sequence goes on along the minus strand of OY970305.1, from coordinate 1,176,185 downwards.
AACTGGAAGGGGTCACGGAGCAGCCCAACTACGCTGCGGTAGTTGCCAAGACGACCGAACTGGTTCAGCAGCAGACCATCACCATCCCCCGCATTCAGGTTGTCCCGACGGGCGTGGTGAAGTCTGGCTTCAGGCCGTTCGACTTGAAGCTGGAGACGCTGCGCTATCCGGTTCCCTCGGAGGAGCTATGGAGTCAGTATCTCCGCACAGGCAAGAGACAGTTGCTTTCCGTTGGAATCGGAGGCGTTGAAGAGAAGCGGCTGGAAAACTACATCGTCAGCGGCCTGGTGGACTTCGACGACATCTCCTACGATGACCATGCCGATCTGCTCTACAACTTTGCGACGCAGACCGTGGAGCACTTTGAAAGCTACCTCTCTGAGGGCGAGACGGCAAAAGTGCTCCGCTACCATCAGCGCGAGATCGCCCGCTTCATCCACTCCCAGATGCAAGAGCACTTCTGGGAGGAGCCAAGCGGCTACGAGACCAAGATCAACGCCGGCTTCTCGGAACTAAAGCCGAGCGCCTACACAGTGTCGGGCAACGACGCCGTACTGGACTACCGCAATTCGCCACAAGATAAAAGCAATATGGCGAAGTACCTGTTCGGAGGTTTCTCCCATTGTCTGTACTCAGTGGAGAAGTTTCAGTCCGATCCTGAGCGCAGATTGGCCGTGATACTCGAACGCGAGAAATTCAAATGGTTCAAGCCGCGCAAAGGACAGTTCCAACTGTTTTACAAATGGGGTCCAGATCATCTTGAGTACCAGCCAGACTTTGTTGCAGAAGGGCGCGATTGCATTTATATGCTAGAACCCAAAGCCGCCAATGAAATGGAAGATGAACAAGTGAAAGCGAAATGCGATGTAGGCGTGAAGTGGTGCGCGCTTGCCAGCGAGTATGCCAGTGCAACCGGAGAAAAGGGTTGGCAATACGCACTCATTCCGCACGACGCAATCAGGGACAATATGACCATTCACGGGCTCGCTGAGCGTTATGGTTGCCGTTAGAGGTAAGAAGAAATGACGCACTTGACGTTTCCTGTGAGTTTTCTATGATTAGGTTATCCAGAAATGGATAGCCGGAGGATACACCGTAGAATATAGAACCCTTTAGCGGTGGCATCCACGGAGAGATCTGTGAGTGCTCCGGCTAAAGGGTTTTTTCGTAAAGAGTCGATCCGGCCACCAGTAAAGAAACTTTACACCTACCTGTAAAAATCCTTTACTGCTACCTGTAAAGAAACTTTACACAAACAAGAAGAATGGAATCAGAAAAATGGAATAAGAACGGATTACTGAAAAAATACATACGGAACTCTCCCATGAAATGGAAGATGGGTTTTTCGATTATCCCAACTCAGATTCTCATGGACGAGCGATTGTCGCGTTCGTGCCTGATCGTATTCTGGGTTTTAACCGTGCATATATTTCGCGGAAAGAAATTCTGCTTTCCCTCGACAGCGACTATAGCCAAGGAAGCGCATTCGTCCCGGCCAACCGTGATAAAGGCAATCAAGGAGCTAGAGCAGTATGGATACCTTGAAGTGGAACGATCGTCGGGCGGCGTGAGCAAATACTACTTGAAGGTGCTCGTCTAAGGCTGTTCGGCCCCCACGAGGATCGTGCATAAACATCCAGTCAACCCTGCGCCGAGCGAATCAAAAAACATGAATCAAAAACAGAAAGACCATTTGAAGCATATCGAGGACGAGTTCCTTTCCTTACTCCGTCAGTCCCAAATACATGAAGGGAGCGCGCGAACATAAGGGAGACTTGCTGGATTTATCGACCAACCAATTACTTAACGAGGCCATCTCGGAAAACCTCGACCAGATCGTGTACCTCTTAACCCTCAAAGAAAAACTCAATGAAAGCGAAATCAGATAACGACATCTCAAAAGCCTGCCAGCGCGGGGATCATGGCGAATGTTTTATCTGTAACTGTATTTGCCATGAAGAGCCGCCCACGACAAAAGAATAAATCACCACGTCGCAAGTACGGCAGCGTTCAAGGATTCCTGCCGTGCCTGAATCCACTGAGAGTAGTGCTTCTCAATAATCCTCGGACTGTTTCCTAAAATCGCGGCGACCTCGGAAACAGGAACTCCCTTTGATAAAAGCGTCGTCGCAAAAGTATGCCGCCAGCGATGCGCGTGGATATGAACCCCAGCAAGAGCACCGAGCCTTCTCAAGGTTCTTTGCCAATCACCGACGCACGATTTAGGATTCCCCGATCCAGACCAAAAGAAATACTCGTCACCCTTCATTTTAGAGAGTGCTTCAAGCATCTCGGGATGGACCGGGAGCTGAACGGGTTTTCCATTCTTATGGGTCCGAACGGTGATGCATTTCTCATCGACGGCGCTGCGCTTCAACTCGACCACATCCCGGATGCGAAGCCCTGTCCACCGAAGTACGGATACGAACGCCTTGATTCTTTCCCTGTTCTCCTCGCCGTAAATCCCTTTTATCGGAAAGAGTGGAATTGCCCAGGCGATCTTTTCAAGTTCCCCATTGTCGTAGGGCTTTTTCTCTATCGTCGTCTCTTTGGGAGGCCGTAGCGCTGAGGCCGGATTATTCTCGCACCATTTTCTATCGACGCAGAACTTGAAGAACGACCGCAGGCGCTCCAATTTCTTCCGCGCGGTGGAAGGACTGACATCCCAGCCCTCCCGGAACTTCCCCATATCGTCCGGCGTGAAATTGTCAATTCTCCACGCAGGGAACTTTTCATCAAGCTCACTGGTAAGCAGCTCGAATTTTTTAATCGTATCCTTTGACAACCCACGGGACTGGAGATCCGCAATAAACCGCTCGGAGGCTTCCTTGAGGAACGGAATATCCCCCTTAAGACCCTCTGACTCCCATTCCCGGATGAGTTTTTGCGCCGCTTCCCAACTCCGCAGGTCAAGCGACTTGCGGATCATCTTCCCGCGCAAAGTACCCTCAACCGCAATCGGGCAATTGCAGTGCCTATGCTTCCGGCCCTTGGAAGCAAACCGGCAATCTTTCATGTGGCGGCGGAATATCGTCAGCATGAAAAGAGTATCGCGCGTATTCCACACGCGAATCAAGCTAATTCGATAAGTCTAACATAATGAACAAGATAAATTGGTGGAGGCGGCGGGAGTCGAACCCGCGTCCGAAATCGCTGTCAGCCAGGAGAGTCCATGCTGTGTCCGCTTCCGCATGTTTTCGCCTCAGACGCTCAGAACGGACAAGATGCGCCGGAAGCTAGTCCGATGATCTCGCGCAAAACGACACGGACCGAGCCGTTCGCGCCAGCCTACTGAATGACGTCCGCTCACAGCCCATAGGCGAAGCCGTGGAAGACGGCAGCTTAGTTAATTAAGCTGCAAGTGCCAGATTATCGTTGGCAACTTTTGTTTTGCAGGCGATTACGGGTGCCCACACCCCGACATGCCTCCTAAGCCGCAATCGATCCCGTCGAAACCGTGACGCCCCCACTGACCACCTCCGGAACGGAGGCGGGACAGAGTGCGAGCCCGGGCCAACTGGCTCGTGCTGCATACCTCTATTCTACGCTGAATCAGGTTTCGACGTTGGACTACTGCTGTTCCAGGTCGATGCTCTCGAACTCGTGGCGGTTGATGGCGGCGCGAATCTCGGCCGGGGTCTTGCCGAGCTTGGTCTGCTGGTAGGCGAAGAAGCCCTCTTTGGCGCAGGTGGAGCACTCAGCGCCGTGCAGTCCCTCAAAGCAACTGCGCAGGCTGGTGTGGCCCAGCGCCCGGTCGCAGCGGCAATAACAGGGGAGCTGGTAAAGCACCTTCCCGATCCGGGCGGCCTTCTGGTAGACGTGGACCTGCCAGGCGTACTGGAAGTTCTCGCCCGTCAGCTGTGCGCCGGCAAGGATGTGCGGCAGGGCGCTGACCCGCAGCGGGGCGGAGGGATGGTAGGCGGGCACATCATCGGCCGGGTTCGACCACTGCGCATAGCTGGCCGCAGTGAAGATACAAACCGCAAAACCCGCGGCCCAACGGTACTTTGTCCAATTCATCATCAGTCGGCGCTCTCTTTGGGTCATTCTAGACTGGGGATCATTCTAGACTGGGCACACGGGACTGGGGACACGGGGAAAAGGAACCGCGCCGGCCGATGAATCAAGGGGCCGGGATGGGCATGGCTCCGCCACAAAAAAAGACGGCACGAACGGTCTTGCTGTTCGTGCCGGGAGGCCAGTGACGCAAACTACTTCCAGGTCCGGCGCGGTAAGCTCGACCGCCTCCATCACTGGAATATCTACACCATACTATAGATTTGGAAGAAAGCAAATACAAAATTCGAGATTTTCCCACAATGTGAGATTGGAATCTTTGGAGGGTTTTACGCATCCAACGCGTCAATTGGCCACCCAGTCCGCGGGGCTGGACAGCAGCAAAGGGAGCGGCGCGAGAAAAATGACAAGACCTTTAGAATCTCCAAGTTCTTCTTCTCCACAAGCTGAGGGCGCGGATCCGTCGAGCTGGCTCAAAGTGGGGGTTGTCGCGGCTGCCTCGGCACTTGCCGGAGGTCTGGCCGCGGCCTGGTTCTACCGGAAAACGCTTGCACGGCTGCGCCAGGCCGAGGGAAATACCCTGGATCACGAATTCAGGATTCCTGAGGACGACGCGGACGAGGACGGCTGAAGGGCCGTGATTTTGCCACCTTCGGCCAGCCGGAGACACCTCCGGCGGCTCCTGCAAGTGCGGGAGCCGCCGGAAGCATGGCGTGCGAGTGGGGGTTACGGCTGCGCTTCGCCGATGTAGACACCGAAGGGGCCGAGTTCGATAGCTTTGAGCGAAGCCGGATCGGGGGCGCCGGGAGTCTTGAGCAGCGTCCTGACTTTGCCGCCCGCACCGGGACCCGCACTGGGAATCGTCAGGCTCACCGTTTGCGGCTCCGCGGTGAAATTGAGCGAGACGACCACCGCCGGCTCGCCGGGCGCTTGGCGCATCCAGCTGAGCACCTTGGAATTGCCGGTGTCGAGCATGGCTTCATCGCCGCGGGCGAAGGCGGGATGGGTCTTCTTCAGCCGGATCAGGCTGCGATACCAGTTGAAGAGCGAGTCGGGGTTGGGCTTCTCGACCTGGACGTTGACGGTGAGGTAGTCGGGCGGAACGGGCAGCCAGGGCTTGACTCCGGCGGGGCAGAAGCCGGCGTTGGCGCTCGCGTCCCATTGCATCGGCGTGCGCTCTCCGTCGCGGCCTTTGTATTTGGGCCAGTACCGCAGGCCGACGGGGTCTTTCACTTCCGCCCTGGTCGCCGGCGGGGTGGTTTTCATGTCGATGGCGTCGCCGTAGTAGAACAGCGAGGCGCCCCGGCTGGCGAACAGAATCGTCGCAATCACGCGCTGGATGTCGGTGTTGTGCACGCCGTCGCCATAGCGGACGTCGAGACGAGGGTTGTCGTGGTTGTCAAAGACCAGCAGGGGCGTGTGGCCGTTGAGGCGGTGTTCGGCGTCGTCCAGGCTGGCGCGGAAGGCGGCCACGTCGAGCTTGTTGATGAAGCCCACCTGGGTGTCCATGGGCAGCTCGAACTCGGGCTTTCCGGGCGGCCCATACTGCTTGGCCAGCTCGGCGACGTTGGGCAGATAGGTTTCGCCGATGAGCACGCGCTTGCCGGGAAAGGCGTTGGAGTCGAACTCGTCCGCGACGCGTCGCATCTCCTGCATTACGGGGTGGACTCCGGGCAGGTTATTGGTGCGTGTGTCGTTGAGCTCGGGCTTACCGTCGAGCCCGAGAATGACCTTGCCGTTCTTGTCCCGGAGAACCTCCTCGTCGCGCATCAGAGGGTCTTCAAAGAGCGTGGTGATGGCGTCGAAGCGGAAGCCGCCCACTCCGCGCTTGAGCCAGAAGTCGATGATATTCTTGAAGGCCTCGTGGACCTTGGGGTTATTCCAGTTCAGGTCCGGCTGCTGGACGTAGAACTTGTGGTAGTAGTATTGGCGCGTCTTGGGGTCCCACTGCCACGCCGAGCCGCCAAAGTCCGACTGCCAGTTGTTGGGCGGCTCGCCCTTGGAAGTGGCGGTCTCGCCCTTTCCGTCGCGCCACACATACCAGTCGCGGTAAGGGTTGGTGCGCGAGGAGCGGGACTCAAGAAACCACTTGTGCTGGTCCGAGGTGTGATTCATCACCATGTCCATGATGACGCGGATATGGCGCTTGTTGGCCTCGGCGATGAGGCGGTCGAAGTCAGCCAGCGTGCCGTACTGCGGGTCGATGTCCTCGTAGTCGGAGATGTCGTAGCCGAAGTCCACTTGGGGCGAGGGATAGACGGGGGTGAGCCAGATGGCGTCCACGCCCAGTTCTTTCAGGTAGTCGAGGCGCCGGGTGATGCCGTTCAGGTCGCCGATGCCGTCGCCGTTTGTGTCTTGAAAACTGCGCGGGTAGACCTCGTAGAGGACGGCGTTCTTCCACCAGTTCTGCTCGCTGGATGCGGTTGATTTGGATTGGGCTGCGGGCTTCACGCGTGCGTTTTGCCCTCCGGCGGCCAGCGCCGCGGCCCCCAGGAACAGGGCCGTGGCGCAGCATGCGATGTGTTTGGTCCAGTGCATTGCGGTCTCCTCGTCGTATTTCCGCTGCTCATCAATTCGGCAACGGTGTGACGCAAGCCAAGCTATCACAATCGGGCTGGGCCGCGAGGATGGAATGTGAGCCGATGCGCCGGCACAGCCGCACAGATTCGCGGCACACGATCAGGTTCTTTCATTCTCCGCACCGCGCCGGGTGCGGGTCAGCTGTTGGCTCGCTGCGCCACCAGCATGGACTCCAGAATCTGGTCCGAGACGTCCTTGACGGCGGCGGGCGAGTGCGCAAGAAACAGCGTATTGGTCTTGTCACTCTCACCGATGGCCTTGAGGGTATCGAAATACTGCGTGACCAGCACCAGCTGCATGACATCTTTCGGCGAAGCCCCTTCCACGACTTTCTGGAACTGCTCGATGGAGACCTGCAGTCCTTCGACGATAGCCTTTCTTTGATTGGCGATTCCCTGGCCCTGGAGAGCCTTGCTTTCGGCTTCGGCCTCGGCCTTTTTCACCACGAGGATCTTGTCCGCCTCGCCGCGGGCGCTGGCGGCCACCTGTTCGCGCTGGGCGGCATTGATGTCATTCATGGCCGACTTGACCTTGGAATCGGGAACGATGTCCGTGACCAGGACATTCACAATTTCGTAGCCGAAGGCCGCCATATCCGCATCGAGTTCCTGCTTCACCGCCGCGGCGATCGACGATTGCGAGGCGAAGACCTCATCCAGCGTCATGCCTGGAACGTGGCCAAGAATGACCTGTTCGACATAGGACTTGATCTGCGCGACGGGATCGGAGAGTTTGTAGAAGGCGTCATAGACTTTCTCCGGACGCACGCGATTCTGCACCGAGATCGGAATCGTGACGAAGACGTTGTCTTTGGTCTTGGTTTCCATGGTCAGGGTGATCTGATTCACACGCAGACTTACCATGCCCGCCACCGAATCAAGGTACGGAACCTTCCAGTTCAACCCAGCCTCGGCGACGCGAAGAAACTTGCCGAAGCGCGTGATGACGGCCACCTGGGCCGTGTTGACGGTGAAGAAGCTCCCCAGAACCAGGGAGAGAAGAATAAGTCCCACGATCACGATCGGAATCAGGAACAATAGATCCATCTGTGTCCTCCGCTGCCCGCCGCGGCGTGCAACACCGAATTGTACAAGAATGCCATTTTGGCCGAGTTACACGGCCGCGTGATCGGGAGTATGGCAGACCTGAGCTATTGCGGCTCCCGGGGGGCTAGTTTGCTTTGATCCGGTTGAAGTCGATGCCTAACTCCGGACTCTGGCGCGTGCCGCCAATGTGAAGGGGAATCTGAGCGCCCGCGCCGTTCTTCTTGAAGAAGCGGTCGGCAGGCTTGAGCAGCAAGCCCTTCCATCCGCCCACCATCTGGGAAACGGTGGCCTGCGTGCGGGCGGTTCCGGAAAAGCTCAGTGCGCCGCTCTCGATACCATAGGTCCCTTGCAGTTGGATATCGGCTCCGGGGACGGTGTAATCCAGGTTGGGCAGCGTGATGACCCCGCCGGCGATCTTGAAATCTCCGCGCATCCGCGACTCGATGCGGCCCGGATTGGCGGCTTTCAGGTCGTCGGGCCTTCCCTGCCCGCGCAGGCTCAGCTCTCGGATGCGATCCTGAATCTTCGCGCTTGTAAACTGCGCCTGGTCGAGCGCGAAGCTGCCGTTCATCGTCATCCGCTCATGCACCGGCGCGGGGCCGGGCGGGATATGCAGCGTGGCCTTCACGGTCACGTCGCCGGTGAGCAGCGGCGTGGACTCGTGGCTGGCCAGGCGCAGAAAATCCTCGATGCGGCCCCGGTCGACGCTCACGGCGAGCGCAATGTCGTGCCCAATGCTGTGCGGGGGGCCGTCGGATTCCGCCGCCAGAACGCGCACGATCTGCCCTCGCGCCGTGAGGTGCGATTGTTCCAGCGTTGCCTCCACGGGGTCCAGCCATGTGTCGCCGTTGGTGCCGTCTACCCTGGCGTGAAAGCGGGTGTGCAAAGCCAACGCGCTGCCGAAGTGCGAGAGGCGGAAGTCCGGCGTATCGGTCTGGCCATCGACGGTGATGTCGCGCAGTGTGCCCTGGTAGCGGCCGGTTGAGGAGAGAATGCCCGCGATGCCCTTGAAGCTGGCGAGGTCGGCGTGGTCAAAGCGGTAGTCGCCCGCAATTGGGCTCTCGCCGGGGTCGGGCCCCTGCCAGGGACCGAAGCTGCCTGTGGTGTGAATTGTGCCCACCGGTCGCGGATTGGTCAGCTCCGCGTCGAAGTGCATGGCGCCGTTCGCTGTGACATCGTTCAGCTTGAAGTGGGCAATGGCGATCTGAAGCGGCAGCTTGCCGGGCATGCTGGTTTCAAGCGTCAGGTGCGCGCCCGTGCACTCGATGGCGTCCACACGGAAGCTGACCGGAGGGGCGGCGCCACGGGGATGCGGCGCATCGGCCGCCGGGCCTGCAATCACGGCCATGCGCAGGAAATGCGCGCGGGGCGGCAGGTCGACCGCGAGCCCCTTGAGCCGCACGTCGGAGACATGCACCGGCGCGCCCGGCTGGTAGCGCAAAGGCGCATGAAACCGGAACTCATCGAGCCGGATGAGCGGCGTGCCCGGCTGGGCCGTCGCCGGCCGGGCAATTCCCGCGCCCGGCGCCGGGGTCCCGGAAGACAGTTCTTCGCCCTCGGGGTGGTTGGCCGGCGGCCAGATACGCAGTCCGCGTCCCTCGGCCCACACGCCCCACTGTCCGCGCAGGCCGTTGCCCAGCGAAAGGTGAAAGCTGTCCAGCTCAACGCGCGCCTTAAAACGGTCTGAGAGCGCCTGAACGATGCGCGCGCGCAGGAACGGCTCGGCCCTGTGCGCGAGCACGGCCGCTACCACGGCCAGCCCCGCCGAGGCCACCAGCAGACCGCCCACGGCCCACCGAAGGCCCCTGTGCCTGCGCCAGAAAGATGCGCGAACTTCGGTCAAAGTCGCCTCCCCGCCTGGTACTTATTGTCGCAACAACCCGCCGCCGCATTTTCTGAACAGGCGGTACATGGCTTAGACTTCAATGCAAGGATGAAAGCGCACATTGAAAACCTCGTAAAGCTGCAAAAGGTTGATCTGGAGCGGGCGCGCCTAGCGCAAACGGCGCGCGCCCTGCCCGCGGAAATCGCCCAGGCGGAGGCCGCGCTGACCGCCGCGCAGCGCCAGGCAGCGGAGGCGTCCGACGCGCTGGCCCGCGAGGAGGCACTGCGCACGCGCGAAGAGCGCGAGATCGACGGGCACCGCCAGAAGGCGAAGCGCTACCGCGCCCAGCAGGATTCCATCACGACGCCCGCCCAGGCCGAGGCCATCGAGCACGAGGTGCGCTTTGCAGAAAGCGAAGTTGAACGCATTGAAAACGAGGAGTTCGCCAGCCTGGAGCGCAGCGAGGCGCAGGAGGTTGCGCTGGCCGCAGCCCGCGCGCAGGTGGAGCAGTTGGCCATGGCGCTGGACAAGACTCGCGCGCGCGTGGCCGCAAGCCGGCACGAGATCGCCGCCGCGCAGGCCGCGCTGCTGGCCGAGCGCGATTTGCTTCGTCAGGCGATCGAGCCCGAATGGCTCACTCACTTTGACCGCGTTGCCGCCAGCCGCGGCACGGCGCTGGCCAGCGCGGAAGGCCAGCAGTGCACCGGCTGCCGCATGGGCGTGCGCCCGCAGACATGGAACCAGCTGCGCGAGGGCGAGCTGCTCCCCTGCGACAGTTGCGGTCGGCTGCTCTACTGGGACCCGGCCATGGCCCCGGCGCCCAAGTCGCCGCAGCCCGAGCCCGCGCCGGGCACCGGGCGCGCCATTCGCAAACCCCATCAAACCGGAGCGTAATCATGGCGCGCATCTGCGTGGACATGGATGAGGTAATGGCGGACACGCTGGCTGAGCATCTGCGCCGCTACAACCAGACCTTCGACGAGGAAGTGACCCCCGGGGACCTGGCCGGCAAAGGGCTGTGGGAGATTGCGCCGCTCGACCGCCAGTCGCAACTGCGCGCCTTTCTCGACGCCGAGGACTTCTTCGAGGACCTGCCTCTGATGCCCGGCGCGCAAGAGGTTCTGATGCAGCTTTCCGCGCGCTTTGAGATCTTCATCGCCACCCAGGCCATGACTGTACCCAACTCGCTGGGCCCCAAGTACCGCTGGCTGCAGCGGCACTTTCCCTTCATCCCGCCCACCCACTACGTCTTCTGCGGCAACAAGAGCATTTTGCGCGCCGACTACCTCATCGACGACCTGCCCAAGAACCTGATGCGCTTCGAGGGCCGGGGCCTGCTCTACACCGCGCCCCACAACCTGACAGCCACGGGGTTTATCCGCGTGAACAACTGGCAGGAAGTGGCGGAGTATTTTGCCGGGGTCAGGGAGTAAGCGCCGCGGGCGAAGGCGTTGACCAGGGCCGGAGACGCAAGGGCGGCGGCCACGCGAATCTCCTCGGTGTAGAAGCGGCGGCATTGCTCCACCGTAAAGGGATTGCTTGCGGGTTCGGCCACGCATTCCTTTCTCATGCCGCGCGGGACTATTCCATGGCCGACAGGATGGCGTCGGCAAACTGGGTGGTGCCGGCGGTGCCGCCCACGTCGCGGGTGAGGGTTTTGCGCTCGGCATACACCGTCTCGATTGCCTTCTGCACCTTGTCGGCGGCGGCTTCCTCGTCGATGTGGCGCAGCATGAGCACGGCCGACTGCAGGAGGGCGGTGGGGTTGGCAAGGTCCATGCCGGCGATGTCGGGCGCCGAGCCGTGCACGGCCTCGAAGATGGCGCACTCATGGCCGAGGTTGGCGCCGGGGACAAGGCCGAGGCCGCCGACCAGGCCCGCGCAGAGGTCGCTGACGATGTCGCCGTAGAGGTTTTCCAGCAGCAGCACGTCGTACTGGTAGGGGTTCATCACCAACTGCATGCAGGTGTTGTCGATGATGTGTTCACCGTAGTAGATGTCAGGGAACTCCTCGGCCACCTTGCGCGCGCAGCGCAGAAACAGGCCGTCGGAGAGCTTCATGATGTTGGCTTTGTGGATGGAGTGAATCTTCTTGCGGCCGTGCTTGCGGGCGTAGTCGAAGGCGAAGCGGGCGATGCGCGTGGAGCCTTTTTCGGTGATGACCTTGATGGCCTCGACCACGCCGGGAATGATCTCGTGCTCCAGGCCGAGGTACTCGCCCTCGGTGTTTTCACGCACCACGATCAGGTTGACGCCGGGCCAGTGCGTGGCCATGCCGGGCAGGTTGTGGATGGGGCGGAAGTTGGCGAAGAGGTCGAACTGCTTGCGCAGAGTGACGTTGATGCTCTTGAATCCGCCGCCAATAGGCGTGGTGACGGGCCCTTTGAGGGCGACCTTGTTGCGCTCGATGGACTCGCAGAGCGCGGTGGGAATGTATTCGCCGGAGATTTCAAAGGCCTCGGCGCCGGCGGCAAAGCGCTCCCACTCAAAGCGGACGCCGGTGGCTTCAAGAATGCGGACGACCGCCTGGGTGACTTCAGGGCCGATGCCGTCGCCGGGGATGAGGGTGATTTTGTGCGTTTTCAAATCTGTCATTCTTCTTCCTACAATCCTTAGTGTTGATGAAGTTGTTGCCAACCTAGGTAGACAGCCAAGCCGAGCAGGACGAGAACGATAAGAAGAAACAACATGTTTTCGACCCACTGCCCAGCGATAAGCACCTTGGTCACGATGCCGAGGGTTCTGCGAACCGAATCTCTCATGTCGCACCGTCCTCGTTTCTCAGCTATTTCTTTCCCTTGGCGCCTCGGTGCGAGTCGAGCAGGCCTTCCAGTTCTTCCTTGAATTCGCGTACGTCCTTGAAGTCGCGATAGACGCTGGCAAAGCGGATGTAGGCGACGGTGTCGAGGCCCTTCAGGTGCTTCATGATGAGTTCGCCGACCTCGTTGGCGGTGCGCTCGCGCTCGGGCGCTTCCATCAGGAAGGCCTCGGTGGCGTCGACGATGGCTTCGAGCTTGCTGGAGGGCACGGGGCGTTTTTCGCAGGCGCGCAGCAGGCCGCTGAGGACTTTCTGGCGGTCGAAGCGCTCGCGCCGGCCGTCTTTTTTCACCACCATGTACGGGATTTCGTCGATGCGCTCGTAGGTGGTGAAGCGGCGGTTGCAGCGCTCGCACTCGCGACGGCGGCGAATGGAGTCGGCCTCCTTGCTCTCGCGCGAGTCAACGACCCGGTCCTGCCCGAAACCGCAATAGGGACACTTCATGCTAAGGCTGATTCTAAATCAGCGGTCAGTGCTCAGCCGCTCCACGGTCGAAGAGGTTTCCGTGGAGTTCGGGGCGCGATCAGGGGACGGGGACCAGCAGAGTCTTGCCGGCCAGGGCAGTGAGGCCGTCGAGGGTGCCAATGAATGTGCCGGAGAGGAGCGGCGCGTCGGTCAAATGCCAGAGCAGTTCGGCATTGTTCCAGGCGGCTTCGCGCGCGGCGGTGACGCTCCATGCGGCCAGAGTGTCTTCAAGGTAAGAGACGGGCGGGAGCGCATCGCCGAGCAGGCGCACGTCCAGAGTTGTCTTGGCGGCATCGATCAGACTGTCGAGCGTGGAGTTGAGCGCGGTGTAGTCGTTGTATTGCGCGGCGCCGTGTGCGGGAGCGATGCCCGTGGCCTGGCAGGTGGCCACAACGGCCTGGGGCAGATCGTGGTTGATATGCGCGTTCATGCCGGCCAGGGCGAACTGGATGCGCGCGATCATGGGCTGGCTGCGCTGCGCGAAGAGAGCCTGCCAACAGCCGGGCGTGGATTGGCCGGAGAGCGAGGACTGGAGCGCGGCAAAGTAGAAGCGGGCAAACTGCACATCGAGCGCGGCGATCCATGCAGAATCAGCGAATCCGTTGGCGTTGACGCGGACTTCGACCGCCTGGGTGACCTGGAGATAGAGCCCGTTGAACCACTTCAGGCCGTCGCCGTCGGCGCAGGTGGCCTGAATGGCCTGCATGGTCTGAACCACGTCGGGGATGGATTGCGGGGTGATGGCGACGGCGGCGAGAAGTGTGGGGTCGTAAGGGAACATGGTGGGCCATGATAGCCCGCCGCCGAACCCATTGGGAAGCGCCATTGACAGGCATTTGAGCGGCTGCAACACTTCTGTTCATGGAAATCCAGTTCACGCCGGAACAGGAAGCACGGCTGGCGCGGATTGCCCGCGATGAGGGCATTGCGCCTGCGCAACTGGTACTGGAGGCAGGGTTGCGGTTGATCGAGGATGATGCGCGTTTTCGCGAGGCCATGCGCAAAGGAATCGAACAGAATGACCGAGGACTCTTTGCGGCGAAGCGTGATGTGGACCCGGAGTGGCTGCCGGATCTGATTGCTCCCCCGATCTCCAAGCCGTTGCAGAAGCTTTGCCCAGTGTGCGGACACCGATTCAGAGGCAAGGGGTGGGATGGAATCGACGCACATTGGCGTTCCAAACACGAAGCCACCATGCCCTACGAGAGGGCCTGGCCACTCATTCGATCAGGAAGGTATGCCTTCCGAAAATTGCGATAGCGAATGGTCCGGGACGGGATTAGCGCACCGTGGCTGAGCCGGACTTCAAAATTCGGCTCTTCTGCATCATTGAGACCTTCCGAGATGTGACTAGCTCAGGAATTCTGCAATGGCGGCGACGACGGTCTGTTGCTCGTCCTCGCGGAGTTCGGGGAAGATGGGCAGGGCCAGGACTTCGCGAGCGGCGCGCTCGGACTCGGGGAAGCTGCCTTCGACGTAGCCGAGAGACTTGAGCGCATCCTGCAGGTGGAGCGGAACAGGATAGTAGATCTCCGAGCCGATCTTGCGGGCGGCGAGAAACTCGCGCAGGGCGTCGCGTCGGGCGGTGCGGATGACGTACTGGTGCCAGACGTGGCGGCTGCCGGGGACCTCGTGGGGCAGGACGATGCCGTGGGCGGGATAGGGGCCGGCTTCGGCCAGGCCCGCGGCGTGGAAGAGCGCATGATAGCGCCGGGCAACGGTGTGGCGGGCGTGGTTCCAGCCGTCGATGTACTTGAGCTTGACCTGGAGAATCGCCCCCTGGAAGCCGTCGAGGCGGGTGTTCCAGCCGACCTCATCGTGATAGTAGCGGCGGCGCATGCCGTGCTGGCGGAGCATGCGGGCGCGCTCGGCCAGTTCCTCGGAGTTGGTGGTGACCATGCCCGCGTCGCCGGCGGCGCTGAGGTTTTTGGTGGGATAGAAGCTGAAGGCGGCGGCATCGCCCAGGCCGCCGGCCTTTGCGCCCTGCCACTCGGCTCCCCAGGCCTGGGCGGCGTCTTCGATGAGCTTGAGGCCGCGCTCGTGTCCGAGGCGCGCAAAAGCGTTCCAGTCAGCGCACTGACCGTAGAGATGGACGGGGAGGATGGCGCGCGCGCCGGCGCCGCGGGGCCCGTCGAGAACCGCTTCCACGTTGGCCGGGGCCAGGTTGAAGGTCGCAGGGTCAATGTCGGCGAGGGCGGGAGTGGCTCCGGCGCGCAGGATGCAGCTGACCGAGGCAAAAAAGCTGAAAGGTGTGGTGACGACAACGTCGCCGGGGCCAATGCCGGCCGCGGCCAGGGCCAGCCAGAGGGCATCGGTGCCCGAGGAGCAGCCGACGGCGTGGGCCACGCCCAACTGCCGGGCCGCGGCGCGCTCAAAGGCGGCCACCGGCTCGCCGAGGATGAACTGCTGCGCCTCGAGGACATGCCCGACGGCCTCCAGAAGCTCCTGGTGGAGCGGTTGGTACTGGCGCCTGAGGTCCAGCATGGGCACGGGCTGGGCCGCGGCGGCCGGACGCACGGAGGAGTCGGCTGGGCTTTGCACGTGACTATTATCCGCCAATGAAGGGGGTGCTGTCCCGCCAGTTGACGCCTCGGACTTGTTTCGTAAAGGGAGTTTGGGACAGGTTGGAGTTGAAAAGGTTGGTGAACCCCTATATTGTTGTCACATTGCGGGATTTGGCGGCTCCGGGGCTTCCGGCGCCGCCCCCGTCGCATTGTATGCTCACGCACGTGCAGGACGGTTGCACCCAACACTACCCAGAATAAGGAAAGCAGGAGATCGGCATATGGAGAACAAGCCGGCACAGAACATTCAGGACACCTTCCTGAATACGGTTCGCAAGGACAAGACCCCTATTACGATTTATCTGGTCAGCGGCGTCAAGCTTACCGGAAAGATTCGCTCCTTTGATAAGTACTCCGTGCTTTTGGAAAACAACAGCCAGGAGCAGCTGATTTTCAAGCACGCCATTTCGACCGTCGTGAGCAACCGGAGTGTGATGCACACTGAGCATCGCCCGGCTGCCCCGCTGACTGGGGTTGGCCCGGCGGCGGCGGCACCGGCCGCGGAGCCGCGATAGCCCGCGGGGAGCGCTCCAAATTGGCAGTTCGTGAAGGCGGTAGCGGCGTTCGGCCAGAGACCCCTGGAACAGGTTTTCGCCTCGGGGGTGGGGGACCGGAGCGCGCGGTCCTTGTCGCGGTGGACCTTGGGACACGCGCACGCAGTACACGCTCCGCTCTTGCGGGCGCTCGCCTGGCGGCGTTGCGTCCGGACGGCGACGGGGATCTGGCCGACGGCGATTCCGGGGGATCGGGATCGCAGCTTCAGCGCGCCCCGGCTGGCGCGACGGCCTCCACGGCGGGCAGTCCGGGCCTTGACGCAGAAGAGTCTCTTGCCGAGTTTCGCGAGTTGGTGGCCAGCGCGGGGGGCACAGTGGCGGCCGAGCTGTTGCAGCGCCGCGCCCGGCCCGACCCGGCTACGCTGATCGGCGCCGGCAAGGTGGAAGAGATTGCCGGGGTGGCCGCCTCCACCGAGGCCGATCTGGTGCTCTTTGACCACGACCTGACGCCCACCCAGTTGCGCAATCTTGAGGCCGCTTTGCCTTGTCGCGTGCTGGACCGCACGCAGCTGATTCTGGACATTTTTGCACGTCATGCACGGACCCGCGAAGGGCAGTTGCAGGTGGAGTTGGCGCAGCTGGAGTACATGCTGCCGCGGCTCACCGGCAGAGGCAAGGCGATGTCGCAGCTGGGCGGCGGCATCGGCACGCGCGGCCCTGGCGAAACCAAACTGGAGACCGACCGACGGCGGATTCAGAGCCGCATCGACCACCTGAAGGGCGAGTTGGAGGCGGTGCGCCGGGTGCGCAAGCAGCAGCGCCAGCGGAGGGAAGCCGTGCCGGTGCCCACGGTGGCCCTGGTGGGTTACACCAACGCCGGCAAGAGCACGCTGTTCAATTGCCTGACCGGCGCCGCGGTGCTGCAATCGCCGCGCATGTTCGCCACGCTGGACCCCAAGCTGCGCGCCATCGAGCTTCCCAGCCGCCGCAAGGTGCTGCTGTCGGACACGGTGGGCTTCATCCGCAACCTGCCGCACACGCTGGTCACCAGCTTCCGGGCTACGCTGGAAGAGGTGCAACAGGCGGAGGTGCTGCTGCACGTGCGCGACGCCGCCTCCACCTATGGCGAGGAACAAAAGACTCAAGTGGAAAAGGTGCTGGGCGAGCTGGAGGCGCTGGGTAAGCCGCGCATCGAGGTGCTGAACAAGATCGACCTGCTCGGGGAGCCGGAGCGCCAAGGATTGCTGGAGCGGAGCCGGGCGGGCGGCAAGGTGATGGTTTCAGCGCGCACCGGGGAGGGTATGGAGGCGCTGCGTAAGGCGATCGACGAGGTTCTGCACTCCGATCCGGTGATTGAGGCCGAACTCAAGGTTCCTCAGCACGAGGGCGCAGCGCTGGCGGCCATCGAAGCGGGGATGGTGGTGCACCGCAGGGAGTACGAAGGCAATCTGGTGCGGTTGACCGTGAGCGGACCGGCCTCGCTGATTGGACGGCTGCGGAAGTACCGGCTGCGGAGCGAGTAAACTGACTCCCCCTGTGCGAGGCATTTTCATGCCCCGCAGAGGGTCTCCGCTCAGGCGACGCAGGCTCACCCGGCTTCCATCCGGCTCCGCTCAGGATTCCGCCCGGCGGTCGCGGCATTCTTGATTTGGGGGATTAGTTGTCTGCGCGCGGGTGACCCAGGGAGATGACCTCAAGTTTGACCTGGGCGAGGCCGGACTTGGTCATTTGCAGTTTCCGGGCGGCGCCATAGGAGAGGTCGATGATGCGCCCATCGTAGAGCAGGCCGCGATCGGTAATGCGGACCACGACGGACCGGTGATTGGCGCTGTTGACCACGCGCACCCTGGTTCCGAAGGGCAGCGTCGGGTGGCAGGCCGTCATGGCGTACATGTTGAACCGCTCGCCGCTGGCGGTGAGCCGCCCGTCGAACACCCCGCCATACCAGGAGGCCACGCCGTGGAGCTTGTCGGGCTCCAGCATGCCGCCGGCCTGGCCCGGTTCCGCAAAGACGGGCGTGGAGCTTAGGACCGGAGGCGCTGCGGACGCGGTTGCCGCCGGCCTGGACAGAAGCGCATCCGCGTGCACGATCCCCGCCGGAAGAGTGAGGACCGCGCCTGCCAGCGCAATACAGGAGGCCCCCACGAGCAGCCAAAACTGCACGGGATCTTTCCGGTTCACGTTGCTTGCGATTCGTCTTATGAGCATCTGTTCATTTTACTAGTTCGACACTAGTATCCTCAACCATTTACAAGAGATACGCGGCAATTCCGCAAAAAACCAGTGAAAATTGCAGGCTTCTCTCAGTAAGTCCTTGCCCCTTCGCGACTTACAAATTGCACCAAAAGTAGTGCAAAATCGGCTCGTTGCGGCCAGGAAGACGGATGCGGCGCCAGATAAGGCCGGATAAGGCCAGATAAGGAAGGATAGGCGTGCGCAAGGATTTTCGGCGCCAATCCCTGGCCGGGCCAGAGTACCACTGAAAACCCGGCTGTGCAGAACGAGTTTTCCACAAAAGCTCGCGTCCGCCGACTGAACCCGCCGCCGCTTTGCAGATTAATTCCCGTCACTTTGCTAGCGTGAAGTTGAGGCTTTTGTTCAGCCTGGGAGGAGAAATCGATGCAGCTGAGCGCGGCAGGACTGGAGTTGCTGAAGGAGTCGGAAGGTTTCCGCAGTCAAACGTATCTGGACGTGGCAGGTTGCCCAACCATCGGCTTTGGGCACAGGCTGGTGCATCCAGAGTGCTTTCCTCACGGGGTGGACGAGGCGCAGGCCGAGGCGATTCTGCGGGCAGACGTGCGCGAGGCGGAGCAGGCCGTCGCGCGGCTGGTCAAGGTTGCGCTCACACAGGGACAGTTTGATGCGCTGGTGGACTTCAGCTTCAACCTTGGCGCGGGGCGGCTCGCCGCTTCGACTCTTCTGGAGGACCTGAACGCGGGAAAGTACGACGCGGCGGCGGGGCAGTTGCTGCGCTGGGATCACGCCGGCGCGGAGGAAGTGGCCGGCCTGAAGGCTCGTCGCGAAGCGGAATTTCAGCTTTGGGGCGGTGCCGGCTCCGCACAGCAGGCAGCGGCTTAGCGGCCTTCCGGCCGGCTCCGCACCAGCTTGTCCAGTTCCGAGCCGGCCAACAGAAAAGCACCCACGCCATACACATAGCTTCCGCCGGGGCTCACTTCGCCGGGCGCCCCGCCGATTTTCTGGATGGAACCCAGGCGGCCGTCGGCGTAGATGTGGGTCAACATGCCTTTCCAGGCTTTGGCGAGCACCGGCTCGTAGGTCTTGCGATCGAGCAGGCCGGCGTTGATGCCCCAGGCCAAGGCAAAGGTGAAGAACGCCGAACCGGAGACCTCGGGATGGGCATAGGCGGCGGGGTCGAGCAGGCCGCTGCGCCACAGGCCGTCCGGGCTCTGGATGGCCGCAACCTCCTGCGCCATCTGGCGAAACTGCGCCACATAGCGGCCCCGCGAGGGGTAGTCTGGCGGCATGACGGCAAGAACCCGCGCCAGCCCGGCCAGAACCCACCCGTTGCCACGCGACCAGAAGAGCCTGGCGCCGTTCTTTTCGTGCTGACGAAGAAAGCTGGCGTCGCGCGCGTAGAGATGCGCCGTGGGATCGTAGAGGTGGCCGGAGGTGAGCCACCACTCCCGGTCCATGTAGTCAAGGTAGCGGCGGTCGCCCGTGGCTTTGGCCAGCCGCGCCAGCGCCGGCGGCGCCATGAACAGGGCATCGCACCACCACCACAGATCCGTGTCCGGATCGTCGGGACGCTTGAGGAGGTTGTCGGCCTCGGCCCGGATGGCGGCGATCCGTTCCGGCGCGGGGTGTTCCAGATACAACTCCAGATAGGACTGCGCGACCGCCTCGTCATCGGCGTGAGAAAAGCGCGGCCCCAGCTTCCACCCCGTGCGCTCGGCAAAGCGCAGCACGGCGTCGTGGTAGCGCCTGTCGCCGGTCGCGCGAGAAGCGGCAAGCAGCCCGTCGTAGAGCGCGGCATAGGTCCAGTCGGTGCTGAAGCGGCTCTCGCCGGTGCGCAGTTGCCAGTTCGCCACCTTGCGCATGGCCGCTTGGATCGCGCGCGGGGTGAGTGCGGGCGACAGGTCGCGGGCCAGCGGCCCCGGATTGGCTGCATCGTCGCCTGAGGGGTCGGTCTGGGCCGCGGCAGCCGGCGTTTGCGCATGCAAACCCGCTGTGCAGACAGGCACGAACACCGCCCCCGCCAGAGCCACGCAGAGCGCGACGACGCTGTTCTTGAGCCGCATCCAATCCTCCCCTGCTTTTCAGGGCAAAATTCTTCGCCCGGAAATCACCCAGTGAGCCTATCGCATCGCCGCGGGAGGAAGGAAGCCTAGCGGACGCCATCGGCGTCGAGCCGTTGGATGGATAGGCTGCACACTGACGGACTTTCACTGTACATTGAAGCCGCCGTCTGTTACCGCTTCGGCGGCGAGGCGATTTTCGCGTCCCTGGTTTGCTGCGTCTCCACCCTGAAGCGCTTGTAGTCGTAGTCGCGCTCAATGAAGCGCTGGCGAATGTTTTTGAGCAGCAGGACACGGGCCTGCACGGTTCCTTCCGCTGCAGTGGGGAGCCACAGCTCGCGATTCGCCGCTCCTTCAAAGGACGGGTCTTGCGCGTCGGAGCGGGCGATGGGGGCCTGGTCAAAGCGAAAGTTGGAGCCCTTCGCGATGCTGGCAACAAGGCCGCCGCCCACCCGGAAGTTATCGTTGAAGCGGACCTCCAGGTGCGCCACCTGGCGATCCGCCTCGTCGATCCAGATCGTACCTTCAAGCTTTTTTGATGCATCCTCGGCCAGCCCGTGGGTTTTGGCGTCCTTGCGGCCCACGAAGTCAAACACAATCGCCGGCCGGCCGCGATAGTTTTCGCGGCGCGGGTTGCGCACGTCCATGATCTCCAGCATGCGGCTGACGCTGATGGTCTGCCCTTCAAGCGGCTGACCCGACGGCGTCTTTTCCGCCTTCTGCACCAGCTTTGTAATGCGTTCGGTCTCCTTCTGCTGCTCTTTGCCGTCGAGCGGCCGGCCGTTCTTCCTTACGGTGCGTTCAATCAGATGGCCGTGGACGAAAAAGTCTTCGCGGTCCTCGGTGTCAGTCTTTTTCACCTGTCCGCTGGCGTCGATGTCCTGGATGGTGAGCGAAGAACTGTAGGTACAGGATTCACGCACCGTATCGAGCTCTTTCTGGTGGTCCTGCACCTGGCGCATGAGCGCGCGAATGTCGGGCAGGGGCGCAGGAGGCCGCTGCTGGGCCGGCGCCGGCGCGCCGGGCAGCCAGAGGAGGATGAGACCAATGAACGTCGCGCTTCTTCGAACGGACATGGACTCACTTTCCCGGATGGAATGGTCTGACGGCGAGCAGCAAGGTTCTTTCTGTTGGACCAGGCTCCTTACCAAAGGTCGCGCCAGGCGGAGAAT
Source organism: uncultured Acidobacteriaceae bacterium (assembly GCA_963716385.1). Classification (GTDB taxonomy): domain Bacteria; phylum Acidobacteriota; class Terriglobia; order Terriglobales; family Acidobacteriaceae; genus Telmatobacter. Next base: position 1,154,948 of record OY970305.1, on the reverse strand, counting down.
CGCTATCGCCGCAGTGTGCTGCCATGCTATACCAGAGGTGCTGTAGCTTGATCCTCAGACTTGGGCGAATTTCCGGCCGTGACAAGGAGAGACACGCCATGTTCCGAATGCTGATTCAATGGCTGCTGAGCGCGATTGCACTGATGATTGTGTCGCGACTCGTGCCGGGCTTCTATGTGCAGGGGCTGGAGCCGGCGATGATGGCGGCTGTGGTGATCGGCTTTCTGAACGCGACCCTGGGATTCCTGTTGAAGCTGGTCACGTTTCCCCTCGCGATTGTCACGTTTGGCCTGTTTCTACTGGTCATCAACGCGGCAATGATCATGATGGCTTCGAGTCTTGTGGACGGCTTCTATGTGTACGGATGGACTCCTGCGTTCTGGGGCGCCGCGGTGCTTGCCGTGCTGAGCATGCTCATCCGGATCGGTATGAAGGACGAGTAAGCGGTGGTTCGAGGTAAGCTCACACTCACAAGAAAGTTATTGCGCGACCTTGTTTGATTTGTCCGCATTCTCGTTTGATTTGTCCGCCTTCCCGCTTTTGAGCGGCTTGTGCGCGATGCGGGCAGGATTCTCCTTGGCTTGAGTCTGCTTTGCCGCGGTGGAGAGCGGGTGGGCGAGCACCGGGCCGTTGAGAGTCTGCGGCGTGCGCATGGCTCCCGCACTGGAGAACCCGCTCGGCGCAGCCACGCGCGGCGTGGCGATCACCTGGGTCGTCTGGGCCGGCTGCACGCGCGAATACACGCCCCATCCGCCGCCCGCCACGACACACACAATGGCCGCCGCCGCCGCGCCGCGCCCCACTGCACCGCGCAGCCACCGCGAGTCCGGCCCGAGCGCCGCTGGCCAGCTGAGGATGCGGCCCCTGCGGGGCGCGGCGCGCAGGAAGAGATGCACGCGATCTTCCAGGTCTTCGGGCGCGGGCAGACGGGCAAGGAGCCGCAGGGTTGCTTCGCCCGTTTCGTCGCCGGAAGACGCATCCAGGGCAAACGCATTTGGAGTTGGATCACTCATCGGAGACTCCTTGAATGTTGGAGCAGATCGGCCATCAGGTTGCGCGCGCGAAAGAGCCGGGAGCGGACGCTGGACTCGGTGATGCCCAGAACCGAGGCAATCTCCACGCTGGACAACTCCTCGAAGGCTGACAGCATCAGCACTTCGCGCTCCTTGGCGGGAAGCTGGTCTACGCAGTCGAGAACATGCGCGTGATGCTGGGCTGCGGCGGCGCGCTGCTCGGCGCTCAGTCCCTTGGCGGGCAGCACGCGGGCCAGGTCGGCAATGTCGTCGGTCTCGGGGCGGGTCTTGGCGCGGCGCTTGCGGTCCAGCACGATGTTCCAGACAATGCGGATGAGCCAGACGCGGTGGTCGCGCACTTCGCCCAGGCTGTCGCGATGGCGCAGGACGCGCAGAAACGCCTCCTGCACGGCGTCTTCGGCGTCGGCTGCATTGCGCAGGACTGAAAAAGCCACCCTGTAGAGGGTAGAGGCGTACTGGCCAACCAGGGCAGCGAGCGCCTTCTCTTCAACGTGCTGGCGGGTTTCTTCCTGCACGGCGCTTGGGAGGATCTCCATCCAACCTGCGAGTACTGTCTGGGTGGCGCTCATACCTGCACCAGACGCAGGCGGCGAGGGAAATGCTCAGGCTTCGAGCCTGAACGCGCGCCAGTCTTCGCGGATTCCGAAAAGCCTTATTGCCCACCGAGCTTCTGGGCGGCGATGGAACCGGCTGTGCCGTCCTTGTCGGCGTCCTTGACCTTGGCCCAGAGGGCACGCGCCTGGTCCTGTTTGCCGGTCGCGGCATACAGGTCGGCCAGGTTCAACTGCGCCACGGCCGCCGACACGGTGACGGATGGCTTGGCAATGATCGCGTTGTAAAGACCGATGGCCTGGGCGTCTCGGCCCGTCTGGCGATAGAGGCCCGCCAGGGCGAGCTTGGCCAGGTTGGAAAGGTTGTGGTCCCACGAACCGGTGGCCGCCTTCAACTCCGTCTCGGCCGCGCCGTTCTGTCCCAGCTCCTCGTAGGTGACTCCAGCAAAGTAGCGAGCCTTGGCTCCATCGGGCAGCCAACCGTATTGCTGCGCCACGGCCACAAACTGCTGATTGGCCGCCTTGGAGCGCTCAGTCGAGGTAGCGTAAATGCCATTCTCCGCCGGGGCGCCCGGCTCGGCGAGTGGCGCGGAATAAGTGTCCATGGCTGCGCCCAGGGCGGCATCGGCGGATGCCGACCGCACGTTCCAGAAAATCAACGCGCCTAGAGCCAGAACCAGGACCACGGCTCCACTGATGGTCCAGCGCACAACGCCGGAGCGGTGGCCGCTGAGCCAGCTCATGCTGGTCTTGGTAGCCTGGGCAAATTTGTCGCCCTTGAGGGCGTGACGGGTTTGTGTGTCCACGGGGTCTTTTTGTCCTTCGTCGATCGACTTGCAGGCGGGTCCGTACAGGAAGGGGCACTGCGACTGCAACCCTTTCAGTCTATCAGCGCGCGAAGAGCAGCGTCCAATGGACCGCTGCCCGCGTGCTCTAAGGCCGGGACGCGGCGGCGCGCAAGGCGCGAATGCGCTCGATGGCGCCCGTGACGCTTCCCTCTTCCTGTAGCGCCTGCCTGCCCCTTGAAATCAGCATATCTACATAATCGACCAACGGTATGCCGCGGGATTCGGCTTCGCGGCGCATCTCCTCCGTGACGTCAACGGGCACCTGCATGATGGGCGTACTCCTTGCGCGTTTTATCGGCAGCGCGAAGCCGGCGCACAAGGCTGAACCATAATGCTCCACCGCAGGTAATGCGCTGGAACCGCCGTAGAGGCAGACTCCGCCCAGGCCGCTTGCCCTTGCCGGGCCGGAGCGATAGGCTAGTTGCATGTATGAAGAATTTCACGTAACCGACCGGTGGAGCGGTGAGGATCTGCATTGCCGCTGGAAGGGCACCATGGTTGCCATCGCCACCCGCCATGCCGACGCCGTGGATGTTCGCTTTGACGTGAACAACCGCCCCATGTGGATCGCCCTGCCCTGCACAGCTTGGGTGGAGCAGAAGCAGCGCACCGGCAAAGTGATCACCGACCAGCTTGCCGCCCAGATTGCCGGCCGCTACCTGAAGCAGTTGATCGAGGAGGGCAATGACGCGCGCCGGGAGGTTTACACGATGACTGTTCCGGAGGTTCTGTCGCATTTGGACGCCGTGGTAACCGAAGCCAAAGCGCAAGGTACGATGCCCACGCTTCCAGTAGGAGTCTGAGCAATCGGCAGTCGCATGTGCCACTTTCGCGGCCGGTACTCCAGCTGCACAACGGCGCCAGAGTAGATGCCAAACTGGAAGAGCCATGCAGGAACGCAAAAAAGGCCATGCCCGAGGGCATGGCCTTTTTATTGGATAATATTGCCGGCGATCACCTAATCTCCCACACAGTCGCCCGTGCAGTACCATCGGCCCAGCGAGGCTTAACTTCCGTGTTCGGGATGGGAACGGGTGATCCCTCGCAGTATGGTCACCGGCAAACTTGAAGGCGCTTGGCGGGTGGTTGCCCGCAGCCTGCCGCGGCATCTACTTTGTTCCGGATGGTTTCTCCCGGATGCATGTAGGAACGCGGCTGCAATCTGGCGCCAAAGCTCGTAGTTCTAAACTTTGGTTGCAACGAAATTGATTGGTCTTACAAGGCTTGCTTGAAGAATGTCCGCTTCAACTGCGCGGAGTTAATTCTATGGACAAGCCGAACGGGCGATTAGTACTGGTAAGCTTCACGCATTACTGCGCTTTCACACCCAGCCTATCAACCAGATGGTCTTTCTGGGCCCTTCAGGGAGATCTCATCTTGGGGCGTGCTTCCCGCTTATATGCATTCAGCGGTTATCACAACCGAACTTCGCTACCCAGCCGTGCCCTTGGCAGGACAACTGGAACACAAGAGGTTCGTCCATCCCGGTCCTCTCGTACTAAGGACAGCCCCCCGCAAATCTCCTACGCCCACAGCAGATAGGGACCGAACTGTCTCGCGACGTTCTGAACCCAGCTCACGTACCGCTTTAATAGGCGAACAGCCTAACCCTTGGAACCTTCTACAGCTCCAGGATGCGATGAGCCGACATCGAGGTGCCAAACCAATGCGTCGATATGAACTCTTGGCATTGATCAGCCTGTTATCCCCGGCGTACCTTTTATCCGTTGAGCGATGGCCCTTCCATACAGAACCACCGGATCACTAAGGCCTGCTTTCGCACCTGCTCGACTTGTAGGTCTCACAGTTAACCACTCTTATGCCTTTGCACTCGACGACTGATTTCCAAACAGTCTGAGAGTAGCTTCGCGCGCCTCCGTTACAATTTAGGAGGCGACCGCCCCAGTCAAACTACCCGCCTAACTATGTCCCTCTCCCGGATTACGGGAGGAGGTTAGGATCACAACACTCGCAGGGTGGTATCTCACCGTTGGCTCCGCCAAGTCCAAAAACCTGGCATCAAAGCCTCCCACCTATCCTGCGCAGCAAGAATCATAACCCGTAGTTAAGTTGTAGTAAAGGTGCACGGGGTCTTTCCGTCTAGCTGCGGGTAACCGGCATCTTCACCGGTACTACAAGTTCGCCGAGCAACTCGTTAAGACAGTCGTACGATCGTTACGCCATTCGTGCAGGTCGGAACTTACCCGACAAGGAATTTCGCTACCTTAGGACCGTTATAGTTACGGCCGCCGTTCACCGGGGCTTCAATTCAAAGCTTCGCTTGCGCTAACCTCTCCTTTTAACCTTCCGGCACCGGGCAGGCGTCAGCCCCTATACGTCGTTTTCGACTTAGCAGAGACCTGTGTTTTTGTTAAACAGTCGCCGTACGCGCTTCACTGCGGCCCGCTTGCGCGGGCGCTCCTTCTCCCGAAGTTACGGAGCCAATTTGCCGAGTTCCTTAACGAGCTTTCACTCGAGCGCCTTTGGATATTCTCCTCGTCTACCTGTGTCGGTTTGGGGTACGGTTCCCTTTGTTCTCCTTAGAGGATTTTCTCGGCAGCGTGAAATCAGCATCGTAAGCCCCATACGGGACTGTGATACGCCTCACTGTTAAGACCCGACGGATTTGCCTGTCGAATCCAGCTTACGCGCACCAACCGCTATAGCCATAGAGCGGCATGCTTATCCTTCTGCGTCACCCCATCGTCAAACGAACATTGGGAGGAACGGAATATTAACCGTCTGTCCATCGACTACGCCTTTCGGCCTCGCCTTAGGGACCGCCTAACCCTGAGCGGATTAACCTTCCTCAGGAAACCTTAGACTTTCGGCGCGGAGGGTTCTCACCTCCGTTATCGCTACTTATGCCGGCAGGGTCTCTTCGCAACGCTCCACCAGTCTTCTCAGTCTGGCTTCGATGCTGTTGAGAATGCTCTCCTACCACGCACACCATAGGTGTGCATCCGCTGCTTCGGTGTACAGTTTTAGCCCCGTTGTATTGTCGGCACCGGACCGCTTGACCAGTGAGCTATTACGCTTTCTTTAAAGGATGGCTGCTTCTAAGCCAACCTCCTGGCTGTCTGAGCGTTCCGACTTCCTTTCCCACTTAACTGTAACTTGGGGACCTTAGCAGGCGGTCTGGGCTGTTTCCCTCTCGACGATGAGGCTTAGCCCCCACCGTCTGACTCCCGGATATGTTGTCGCTGGCATTCGCAGTTTGGTTGGATTCAGTAAGCCGGAAAGCCCCCTAGTCCATCCATCTCTCTACCACCAACGCAATTCGTCCGAGGCTAGCCCTAAAGCTATTTCGGAGAGAACGAGCTATCACGGAATTTGATTAGCCTTTCACCCCTACCCACAGCTCATCCGAGCTTTTTTCAACAAACACCGGTTCGGTCCTCCAGTGGGTGTTACCCCACCTTCAACCTGGCCATGGGTAGATCATCCCGCTTCGCGTCTATTCCTGCCAACTGAACGCCCTGTTCAGACTCGCTTTCGCTTCGGCTCGCTTACGCTTAACCTTGCTGACAAGAATAACTAGCCGGCTCATTATGCAATAGGCACGCGGTCAGACATTCCCTTGCGGGCATAGTCCTCCCACTGCTTGTAGGCACACGGTTTCAGGTACTTTGCACTCCCCTCGACGGGGTTCTTTTCGCCTTTCCCTCACGGTACTGGTTCACTATCGGTCAGAGATGAGTATTTAGCCTTACGGGATGGTCCCCGTGGATTCAAGCAGGGTTTCACGTGCCCCGCCTTACTCAGGTATCCGCTTCGAGTCTGGACTACTTTCGCCTACGCGCCTTTCACGCTCTATGGATCCACTTTCCAGAGGATTCAGCTAGCAGCCAGATTGGTAACTCTACTGTTGCGGACCCTACAACCCCCGAGACACCGAAATGCCACGGGTTTGGGCTATTCCGAGTTCGCTCGCCACTACTATCGGAATCGAGGTTTCTTTCTTTTCCTTCAGGTACTGAGATGGTTCACTTCCCTGAGTTCGCTCATGCCCGCCTATGTATTCAGCGGGATGTTCCCGAGGTTTGCTCGGGAGGGTTTCCCCATTCGGAGATCTCCGGTTATAACGCCTGTGTGCGGCTTACCGAAGCTTATCGCAGCTTGCCACGTCCTTCATCGCCTATCTCTGCCAAGGCATCCACCGTGCGCCCTTAGTAGCTTGACCATAGAATTAACTCCAGCGCAGGGAGCCGCATCGCTGCGGTCCTGATCAGAGATAACCTAAATTATCCGCCTGAGAGTAACTCGCTACGCTCACGCGCTCCCGAGTTACAACTCCTAAAGACACTCTTCTTACATTGAACACTTGCATTCGCCGCATTTCTGCGGCCCTACAATGTGCTCGGCCTTGTATTGCGTCATCTTGTTTCGCACCCCTTCAGCTTGCCTTGCGGCGCGCTGGTACGAAGGTGCGCGACAGATGCGCATTACCCAATCAATTTCGTTGTCAAACATCCAGACCTTGTCGTTTGACCGAGAAGGCCCGCCCTGAGGCGGTGGGAAACCTGCCGCGTCAGTCTCGAAAGACTGCCGGCCTGTTTCCAAATCGGCGTCACCTATCCGGTGGCGGCGATTGGGAAACAGTGAATGGAGTTATGGTGGAGCTGATCGGGATCGAACCGATGACCCCCTGCTTGCAAAGCAGGTGCTCTCCCAACTGAGCTACAGCCCCATGGTGGGTGCCTGCGGCAGAGATGGTGGGCCTGGGTAGATTCGAACTACCGACCTCACCCTTATCAGGGGTGCGCTCTAACCAACTGAGCTACAGGCCCGCGTTGGCCGCTCCCCCGCCGGCTCTTGAAATATCACAGCCAGGAGCCCGGCGGCTCTCACTATCCTCATTCAGTTCTAAAGGGTTTCGAGGACAAAGGTTGAACATGCTGGGCAGCTACGCCGCCCATGACCATCGTGCGAATTTCAATCAAGCAAAGAAGGCTTGTATCAGAATTCCCGCGCCTGCCGTCAGGAACGGCTCTTGCGGGTTAGATGGATTCACATCCTACGTCTCTCGACGCTCCGCTCTCGCGGAAAGAATGCAAAGCCACCATTTCTCTTTTAGAAAGGAGGTGATCCAGCCGCAGGTTCTCCTACGGCTACCTTGTTACGACTTCACCCCAATCATGAATCACACCTTGGGCGGCTGCCCCCTTGCGGTTGGCTCACCGACTTCTAGTGCAACCCACTTTCGTGATGTGACGGGCGGTGTGTACAAGGCCCGGGAACGTATTCACCGCGGCATTCTGATCCGCGATTACTAGCGATTCCAGCTTCACGCAGTCGAGTTGCAGACTGCGATCCGAACTGAGGCCGGCTTTTTCCGATTAGCTCCCCCTCGCGGGTTTGCGACGGTTTGTACCGGCCATTGTAGCACGTGTGTAGCCCTGGACATAAAGGCCATGAGGACTTGACGTCATCCCCACCTTCCTCCCCGTTATCCGAGGCGGTTTCACCAGAGTGCCCAACTGAATGATGGCAACTGGGGATAAGGGTTGCGCTCGTTGCGGGACTTAACCCAACATCTCACGACACGAGCTGACGACAGCCATGCAGCACCTATAAAGCGGCCCCTTGCGGGGAAGGAATATTTCTACTCCGGTCCACTCCATTTCGAGCCCAGGTAAGGTTCTTCGCGTTGCGTCGAATTAAACCACATGCTCCACCGCTTGTGCGGGCCCCCGTCAATTCCTTTGAGTTTCAGCCTTGCGACCGTACTCCCCAGGCGGACTGCTTAACGCGTTAGCTACGGCACGGCGGGATTGGGTACCCGTCACACCAAGCAGTCATCGTTTAGGGCTAGGACTACCAGGGTATCTAATCCTGTTTGCTCCCCTAGCTTTCGTGCATCAGCGTCAGTTATGGTCCAGTGAGCCGCTTTCGCCACAGGTGTTCCTTCCGATATCTACGCATTTCACCGCTACACCGGAAATTCCACTCACCTCTCCCACACTCAAGCCCGGCAGTTTCTCGTGCAGTCTCTGAGTTGAGCCCAGAGATTTCACACAAGACTTACCAAACCGCCTACGCACCCTTTACGCCCAATAATTCCGAACAACGCTTGCCCCCCTCGTATTACCGCGGCTGCTGGCACGAAGTTAGCCGGGGCTTCTTCTTCCGGTACCGTCATAATCGTCCCGATCGAAAGGAGTTTACGTACCGAAGTACTTCATCCTCCACGCGGCGTTGCTGCGTCAGGGTTTCCCCCATTGCGCAAAATTCCCCACTGCTGCCTCCCGTAGGAGTCTGGACCGTGTTTCAGTTCCAGTGTGTCCGTGCGCCCTCTCAGGCCGGATACCGATCACTGTCTTGGTGGGCCATTACCCCGCCAACTAACTAATCGGCCGCGACCCCCTCCCAAAGCGAATTGCTCCTTTGACCCGTAGGTATTATGCGGTATTAGCTAAGGTTTCCCTCAGTTATCCCCCACTCCAGGGTAGGTTAGTCACGTGTTACTCACCCGTGCGCCACTTTACTCATGGTATTGCTACCACTTTCTCGTTCGACTTGCATGTGTTAGGCACGCCGCCAGCGTTGATTCTGAGCCAGGATCAAACTCTCGTTTGAAACCTGATTGCTTCCCCTATACCGACGGAGGCCGGATAGGTTCAGCGGCATCGCGCGCTCGAAAACACGCGATGCAATTTAGTGAGAATGATCAAGCCAAACCTGATCTTTTCTCACGACTGGCATGTTCAACCTTATTGTCAAAGATCCTTACAGCCCTCCGCCTGAGCGGTGCCGTTTGGATCGAGGCCCGGGTTGTTACGCCCAGGTGTCCTCGAACTTGTTGCGCTCGCCAGCTCTACGTTTAACCGCAGTTGCCGGCGTTTTTGCGCGAACCTTTTAAGAGTATCGAACTTCCCTCTTCCCGTCAAGCCTACTTCGATCCTGCCCGAGGCCGCTCAAACTCGCTGTTGGCGGAAGCTCCTCGCAAGCAATTCTCGATCGCCTGACCGGAGAAAAGCCCGGCTCAGAAATCTCGCGCTGCGCAAAATATCAATCAACAACCAGCACAATCTGCCCGAGCCGATAGGGCTCGCGGGAGATAAACTCCCGGGTCACGCAATGGCTTGTTCTCTGCGGGATTCCCTACAGGGGTTCAGGGGCTACAGCCTCACCTGACCCAACGAACCAGTTCCATTACCCAGCTTCCCACTTCCCTCTTGGGGCAGGCCATATGGCCACCGGGAGGCTTCACTGCTCATCCACAACTCTCGAAGAGTAGCACACGCCACCCCTCGGTTGCAAGCTGCGAACGGCCTGGCCGAAATCGCCTCGGTGCAACTTTTCGAGAATAGCAACCCCGAGTCCGAATTACAAGCGCCAGGCCTGTGGAAAGCCGCGTCTTTTGTGGAAAATCGGACCTTCATGGCGCAGATTTCAGCCCACGTGCGGTTTCTTTCGGGAGCGCGCGGGCTGCAGCCCGCGCAAGACGGGCTGGAAGCCCCTTGAATCTCGTTAGAGACAGCGCCACCGCTCTACAATCATCTCTTGCTTCCCGAAGACCAACGCGACCGGCTCGACGTGGTGCTTGTCTCGCCGCGCAACCCCCTCAATATAGGAGCGGCGGCGCGCGCCATGGCCAACTTTGGCTTTCCGCGCCTGGTGGTCGTGGCGCCTTACGCGCCCCACTGGCGGGAGGCCCGCTCGGCCGTCGGCGCGCCGGATCTGCTGGCCGGGGCCCTCGAGACAGAGACTCTGGCCGAGGCTGTCTCCAACTGCACGCTCGTGGTGGGCACCGGTACCCTTGCCGCCCGCAAGCCGGAGCAGCGGGCTGTCTCGCTTCCGGCGCTGGCCCCGCTGGTGCGGCGGGAGTTGGAGCGCGGCGGTCGCGTGGCCGTGGTCTTCGGCCCGGAAAAGCACGGGCTCACCCGCGACCACCTGGCCTCCTGTCACTTGCTGGCGGAAATCCCCACCGATGCGCGCCAGCCTTCGATGAACCTGGGGCAGGCCGTGGCCGTCTGCCTCTATGAACTGGCGTCGCGCGCCGTTCCTGCCGCAGAGATCCCGGCCCGGGCAGACTGGCCGCAGAGGGAAAGCGAGGAAGCGGCGGCGCCGTCGGGCGCGCTGGACCGGCTGGCCGAACTCATCGACGAGACCATGGCCGCCGCCGGCTACTCTCCGCGCGCGATGCAGGCCGCCAACCGCCACGACCTCCGCCTACTGCTGCGCCGCATGCGCCTGAACCCTGCCGACGCCAGGCGCATCCTGGGCATCTTCCGCCGCATTCTCTGGCGATTGAGGTGTGGGGAACGCGGGGCGTAAGACAGAGGTTGAGGGCGCGCAAGACGCCTGCCTTGCATTTGTCTCACGCGTGTAAGACATAGCCTTACGGCTGTAAGACACGGTAAGACCGCACCGTTCTCGTCCTGCTTTTTGTCTTACGCGCCGCTCTGGAGCCCGTGCAGCCCGGGGACGCCCGCTCGCTACTCCTGCTGCCGGATCAGGTCGTCGAGTTTGGGCTTGTGCTTGGCCTGGCGGCCGGTGCGGGGCTCGCTCTGGACCACGCGGGCGGGCTTTGGCTGGCCGACACGCTGCCTCGCGTTGGCCTTGACCGCCTTGGTCGCCGAAAATGTGTCTGGCTTGCGTTTCGTCATGGCAAGGACGAGTATGGAATAGATTGCGCCGGAGAGGAAGAGCCCGGGCGCCCGGCGACAGATGTAGAGGGCCGGGGTGGAGTGCTGGAAGCAATGGATGAGCGGGAATTTTTCAACGAGACGACAGAGATGCGCACGCACACGCTCACCTGCCCCAAATGCGGGCAGCCGGGCGAATACAAGGTGACCTGGGTGGTGAGGCGCAAGAGGGCGCAACTGCCCCGCAACGCCGACGAACGGGACCGGGCGCGGTTCGCCAAGGCCCAGTCGTACATGGTGCGGCGCGATGACAAGCTGGTTTGCGCCAACGTCCGCTGCCGCAAGCCATTCGAGATCAACACCCTGCAGTCGCTGGCCTTTTTGAACGACTGAGCCGGGAAGGGTGACGGCGCGAGCCTTTCTACGCCCCAGCGCAGGCTGGCCATGGCAGGGAGCAGGTTTGGGGGGAATTCGCTCGTCTCCTGCTGGCGCACCGCCCGTGGCATGTGATTGAATCGAATCTGCAAGCGGCCCAGGGCCCGGAGGCCAAACGAACGGGGCCCGCCAGGAGAGATGCATGGCAAATTCCCTTCTTCCCCCCGAAGAGCGCAACCTGACGCCCGACCAGGTGGAGGCGCTGGATAAGCGGCGCGACCTGGGGCACACTTTTCTGGTGATTGCCGGGCAGTTCTCGGTCATCGCCAGCGTGCTGCTGCTGTGGGTGGCCAATGACCTCACCTACTCGCCGGGTTGGGCGCATCCCATGGCGTACTACTTCTTTCTTGCCGTGGCCATTATCGTGGTCTTCGGCATCACCGGAATCGTGCTGCGCAAGGGAACGCCGCGCATCGACTGATCGGGCTTCCCGCAGCAGCCGCAACCCGCACAGCCACGCACGCCCCGGCAAGCCGGTAAAGCCTTGAAGGTGCCGATGGCAGTCGCTTCCCCAACCTGTCTTCCTGCGTTGACGCCCGCGCCCCGGCTGACCGACAGCCTGGGCCGCGTCATTCACGATCTGCGCGTCTCCATCACCGACCGCTGCAACTACAAGTGCGTCTACTGCCGCACCGGCGGGGTGGGCGCGCAGTATCCCGAGCTGGGCATCGACGAGTATCTGCGCCTCATCCGGATCTTTGTCGGTCTGGGGATTGAGAAGGTCCGGCTCACCGGCGGCGAACCGCTGCTGCGCCGCGGACTGACAGAGCTGCTTGAGGAACTGGCTCGCCTGCGCACGCTCGCCGGCGACCCGCTCGACCTGGCGCTGACCACCAACGGCCACCTGCTCGACACGCTGGCCGCGCCCCTGAAGGCCGCCGGACTCAACCGCGTCACGGTCAGCATGGACGCCGTGGATGCTCCCACCTTTGAGCGCATCACGCGCGTGCCCGGCAGCTTCAAGAAAGTGCTGGGCGGCATTCGCGCCGCACGCGCAGCCGGCCTCACACCGCTGAAGATCAACTGCGTCCTGCTGCGCGGCTTCAACGACAACGAGATTGAAGGCTTTGCCCGCTTTGCCCGCGAAGAGGACGTCGTGGTCCGCTTCATCGAGTTCATGCCCCTGGAAGAAGGCCGGCTGTGGTCACCTGAGATCGTCGTGCCCCTGGCCGAAATCGTGGAGCGCATCAGCCGCGTGCGGCCCCTGGTGCCGCTTGCGCCGCGCGAAGCCAGCGAGACCGCCCGGCGCTACACTTTCCCGGACGGCGTGGGCGAGATCGGCATCATCGCGCCCGTCACACAGGCCTTCTGCGGAGCGTGCAGCCGGGTGCGCCTCACCTCCGACGGCAAAATCCGCACCTGCCTTTTTTCCCAGGTGGAGCACGACCTCTATGGCCGCATGAGAGCCGGCGAAAACGATGCGGAGTTGCGCGAATACATTGCGCACACGGTGCAGGCCAAGGAGGCGCGCCACCACATCGGCGAACCCGGCTTCCTCAAGCCTTCCCGCTCCATGGTCCACATCGGCGGGTAGCCCGAGGCGCGAGCATTCCCGCAGACCACGCGCACTTCCACTGTTCCCGCCAACCGCCCGTATGCAAGAATGGCTCCAAGCATGGTGGACGCATGAACGAAGCGCCGGAAAACCGCATCCCGATTGACGATTTGCTCGTCTTTCACCATCTGGCGCGTTCGCTGACCTCGAGCTTCGACCTGGATACGATTCTGCGCACAATTCTGGAGCACATGGAACGCTTCATCGAAGCCGACCTGTGGACGCTGCTGATGCTCGACGAAACCCGTCAGGAGCTTTACTATGCCATCGCCGCGGGCGGCGAGGAGGCGGCCCTGCGCGACCTCCGCGTGAGGGTGGGCGAGGGCGTGGCCGGCTGGGTGGTCGAGCACGGCGAAACGCTGATCGTCCCGGAAACAAAGGACGATCCGCGGCTGAACCGTATGGGCGAGGGCAAAACGCCGAAGATGCGCTCGGTCATTGCGCTGCCGCTGCGCGGGCGCAAAGGCACGCACGGGGCGATCGAAATTTTCAACCCGCGCGCCGAGCAGTTGACCGACTACACCATCGCCTTCCTGCACATTCTTGCCGACCACGCGGCCATCGCCATTGAAAACGCGCGCGACGTGACCCGCATCCAGCAGCTCACCATCACCGACGACACCACCGGCCTCTACAACGTGCGCCATCTCTACGATGTGCTGGGCCGGGAACTGGAGCGCGGCGCCCGGGAGGGACGTCCGGTAAGCCTCGCGTTCCTCGATCTGGACCGATTCAAGCTGGTGAACGACGCGCACGGGCATCTGGTGGGCAGCGAACTGCTGGCCTGCACGGGGCAGCGGCTTCAGCAGTTGTGCCGCAAGCAGGACTTGTGCTTTCGCTATGGAGGCGACGAGTTTGTGATTCTGATGCCCGAGACCGGAGCCGAGGAAGCGCTGGTTCATTCCACGGGCCTGCACCGCGCGCTGATGGAGACTCGCTTCCGCATGAAAAACGGCCTGGAACTCAGCGTAAGCGCCAGCGTGGGCGTGGCCACGGCGCCGGCCGACGGGGAGGCCATTCACGCCATTCTCGGCGTTGCCGACGATCGCATGTACTACGTGAAGAACGACGGCCGCGGAAAGGTGCGCGGCGCGTAGGCCGGTTTCGCGCGAAGTTGCCTGAGCCTCTCTATTCGTCCTCGCCGGGAGCTTTCTCAGTGGCCTGCTCCTCGGCCATCCTCTCCAACTGGTTCCGCCAGTCCAGCGAATGGATGAAGCTGCGCGACTCGCGCCAGCCGGGCTCGACGATGACGTGCAGCTCCAGATACACGCGCGTGCCGAGCAGCGACTCGATCTGCTTGCGCGCGCCGGTGCCGATCTCCTTCAGCTTGGCCCCGCCCTTGCCGATCAAAATCGCCTTCTGCCCCTCGCGCTCGCAGTAGATGGCGGCGGCAATGCGGGTGAGCGGCAGGCGCGCCGGAGGCTGGCCCTTCTTGCGCGGAGGAGCTGGCGGCTCGGCCTCTTCAAACTGTTCGATGACCACGGCCGAGGCATAGGGCACCTCTTCGCCGGTCTCGACCAGGACGCGCTCGCGGATCAGTTCGGCCACCATGAAGCGCTGCGGCTGGTCGGTGTACTGGTCCTTGGGGTAGTAGCGCTCGCCCGTGGGCAGTACTTCCACGATCTTGCGCAGCAGCACATCGAGTCCGTCGCGCTTGCGCGCGCTCACCGGGATCACTTCGGCAAAACTAAACTTCCGGGTCAGCGTCTCAATCAGCGGCAGCAGCTTGTCCTTGGCCACCAGATCGATCTTGGTCAGCACCAGAAACACGGGACAATCGAGCCCCTGAATGAGGCCGAAAAGAAACTCCTCCTCGCTGGCCCAGCTGGGAGCCTTGCCTCTGCGGGTTTCGACGGAAGGCTCGGCGGCTGATTCTGCAACCGAACCGGGTGCTCCAGAGCCTGCGCCGAGTTCGCCGAAGGTTGCCGCCTCTGAGATCTGAAGATGCTTTTCTTCCGCCTCTTCGAGTTGAACCCGCCTTGTGGCGTCGACCAGCACCAGCACCAGGTCGCGCGTCTCCAGCGCCTCATGCACCTCCTGCAACATGCGCCGGTCGAGGTGCGAACTTGGCTTGTGCACACCGGGTGTATCCACAAACACGATCTGCGCGGCTGGTTGCGAATCTCGCCGCGTGCCTTTTGTCGCCGGGACTTCCACCACGCCGGCGATGCGGTTGCGGGTGGTCTGTGGCTTGGCGGTGACGATGGCCACCTTTTCGCCGGTGAGGGCGTTGAGCAGCGTGCTTTTGCCGGCGTTGGGCCGGCCCAGAATGGCGACGAATCCGGATTTCAAAGGGGGTAATGCTCCTGACTGAGTTTACGGCATTTCCACTCGTCCACGCCGCCGGAGAGAATATCAGGAGGGTTGCGCTTCTCCGTTTTTAACCTTTGGCGGAAACACCCGCAGGCGCTCGACGCGGCGGTCGGTGGAGGCCACCACCTCGATGCGCAGGCCGGCCGGCTCCAGCAGGACCACCTCGCCGGTGAGCGGAATGCGGCCCTCGATCTCGCTCACCAGACCGCCCAGGGTGGTGGCCTCGTACGCCTCGCCCAGTTCGACCGGTTCGCCGAAAAGGTCCTCGAGCTGATCCACGGGAAAGCCGCCCGGCACCAGCCACACGCCCGCGGGCTCGCGCTGCGGGTCCTCGATGGGCACGTCCTCCTCGTGCTCGTCGCGGATGTCGCCCACGATCTCTTCCAGCAGATCCTCGATCGTCACCAGGCCGGACACGCCGCCATATTCGTCGATCACAATGCGCATGTGCTGTTTTTCGCGCTGCATCTCGCGCAGCAGCTCGTAGCCGCGCTTGGTCTCGGGCACGAACACCGCCGGGCGCTGGATGCCGGCCACGGTGCGGGTGCGAGCCTCTTCGTCGGAGATCTGCAGCAGGTCATGCGCGAAGGCGATGCCGGTGACGTTGTCGAGCGATCCGGCGTAGACCGGCACGCGGGAAAAATTGTGTTCGCGCAGCAGCACGAGAAACTGCTCCAGCGTGGTTGACTCGGGTACGGCAAAGACCTGCGGCCGCGGCGTCATCACCTCGCGCACCAGCTTGTCGCCGAATTCGACCGCGGAGCGCACCAGTTCGCGATCGTTCTCTTCCAGGATGCCCTCTTCTTCGCCAGCCTCGAGCAGCGCCTCCACATTCATTTCAGCCTCTTCCTTCGCGCCGGCCGGCTGTTCGGCCAGCGCCGCCACTGAATAGAAGAAGCGCACGAATACCGTAATCGGCGTCATCAGCCAGAGCAGCAATCGGATGGGCCAGACCAGCCGCGCCGCCCAGCGGCCCCGCGTGTGATTGAAGAGCAGCGAGGGCAGAACCTGGTTGCAGAACACCACCACCATAACTACGGCAAGAACAGCCTGCGCGATCTCGGCATAAGTGGGCCGGGCCAGGCGCGGCGCGCGGTCGAACAGCACCGCGCCGAACCCCAGCGCAATCACGCCCAGCGCCAGTTGCTGCAGCACCGCCGCGGAGATGGCCGCATGCGCGCGGCTCAGCCCGAGTTGCGGCTCCACGTGCGTCTCCCAGGTGTCCAGGTTGTCCTGCACCTCGTGGGAAAGAATCTTGCCAAACTCGGAGTAGACGCGGCTGATGTAGGAGGCCAGCGTCTCCACCAGGGCCACCAGAACCACCAGCAGGATGGCGAGGGGCGTCATGGCCGAGCGCCCCCGACAGGACTCTTGCAGCGCGTCTGTTTGCGCGCCCGGCCCGTCGGCGCGGCCGCGCGCTCGATGAGCCCCTGAGGCAACCCAAGCCGGCCACGCAACAGCCGCTCGCGGCGCGCCATGCGGCCCGTGTCCGTCTCGTGATCGTAGCCGGCGAGGTGGAGCAGTCCGTGCAGAATCAGGACTTTGACTTCGACGGAGAGCGCATGACCCTGCTCGACAGCCTGACGGAGCGCGGTGGGCACACTGACAGCCAGGTCGCCGGCAAGCGCTTCGGCGCCTTTGAACCCTGGAACCGAGATCGCCGGGAAAGAAAGCACATCCGTGGCTTTGTCTTTGCCGCGAAATTTCTTGTTGAGCTTGCGCATGGCCGTATCGGTGGTGAGCAACACGGTCACCTGGCCGCGCAAACGAACGGCGGATTGCGCCTCGCGCAAAAAGCGGGTCAGAGTGCGTGCGGAGGGCAGGCGATGGCTGCGTGGTACGACAGACCGGGCGGACGCGACGGGCCGCTGCGCCGAAGTTGCATTCGACGCGGGGCCTGGGTCCAAATCTGGGTCGAGAAGAATCATCTTGCGCGGAGCCGCAGTGTGCGCGGCCCCGCTTCACTTTCGATTTTACGCGAAGTGAGGATTCACTGCGGCTTGGCCTGATGTATGGCTTGCCCTTGCGCCGGCACTTCGATGGCTTCGCCGAGGGCCAGCGGCAGCTCCTGCTGCTGCGGCTTGGCCGACTCGTAGGCGCGCACGATGCGCTGCACCAGGGCGTGGCGCACCACGTCGCAGTCCTCGAAGTGGCAGAAGTGGATGCCCTCCACCCCATCGAGAATGTTGATCGCGTCCAGCAGCCCGGACTTGCGCGGGTTGGGCAGATCGATCTGCGTGATGTCGCCGGTGATGACCGCCTTGGAGTTGTTGCCCATGCGGGTGAGGAACATCTTCATCTGCTCGATGGTGGTGTTCTGCGCCTCGTCCATGATGATGAAGGCGTCGTTGAGGGTGCGCCCGCGCATGAAGGCCAGCGGCGCCACCTCGATGACGTTTTTCTCGAGCATCTTGTCCACCTTTTCCGGATCGAGCAGGTCGTAGAGGGCGTCGTAGAGCGGGCGCAGGTAGGGGTCCACCTTTTCCTGGAGCGTACCGGGGAGGAAGCCGAGCCGCTCGCCGGCCTCGACCGCGGGCCGCACCAGGACGATGCGGCTCACCTTCTTGGCGTTCATGGCGGAGACGGCCATGGCCACGGCGAGATAAGTTTTGCCGGTGCCCGCCGGGCCCCACGCCGAACACCATGTCGTTCTGCTCGATGGCCTCGACGTATTTGCGCTGATTGACGGAGCGCGGCTGGACGGTGCGCTTGACGCCGGCCGAGCGCTGCTTGCCCGAGTCGGCTAGCGAACGCAGCGTGGTGGCGGGGTCGGCCACCACCAGGCGCAGCATTCCGTTCAGCTCGCCGTTGTGCGGGTTCACGCCCTGCCGGCGCAGCGCCTCGAAATCCTGAAAGATGCGCCGGACTCTGCGCCACCGCTTCTTCCGGCCCCTCCACGTGCACGGCGTCGGAGCGAAGATCGATGCGCACGCCGAGTGAATCTTCCATCAGCCTGAGGTTTTCATCGCGAGTCCCGAACAGGGGCTCAAGGTTGGGCGTGATCTCCAGAGCAGCTTTCAGACGGCCTCCATGACTGCCTTGCGGGCAGGCGTTGGTTGAGTATTGGATTGTCCTGGGTATCGTATCGGCAGGATTGAGCAAAAGCTTCGCGCGCACGGAAAAGAAGAGCGCACTGGACCCCAGATGGTCTGAGGCAGGATCGGATTGGCGAGAGCGACCAATTCCTTTATCTGGGGAGAGAGTAGCGCCACCAGGGTTCGGCGTCAACTCCACGGGATGAAAGATTCGCCAAATCATTCACTCTTTGGATACGGGCCCGGGCGCAGCCAGACCTGCGGGGGGACGTTCGACGGCGCGCTCGCCCGCCGACGCCCGCTGCATTGACCCGCCGCCCTCTTTCCCGTAGACTAGGAAATTGCGAGGGATGCGGCTGTGCTTGCATTCCAGCCCGCATAACCCAAAGAGTTTAAGGAAACTGAATGGCAAACCATGTATCGTCGCTGAAGCGCGCCCGCCAGACCGAAACCCGCACCGCGGTGAACCGCGCCAACCGCAGCCGCGTGCGCACCAGCCTGCGCGCCCTGCGCGAGGCCCTCGTCAAGGGCGACGTGAAGGCCGCCCAGGCGCAGTACCGCGAGACCGTCTCCACCCTCGACAAGAGCGTGCAGAAGGGCATTCTGCACGACAACACCGTCTCCCGCTACAAGAGCCGCCTGAACGCGCGGCTGAAGGCCCTGGCCACCGCCAAGGCGTAACGCGGCGCAGTCCGCAAGGCTGCAATTCAAGCTTGAAAACGAACGGCCGGGAGCGATCCTGGCCGTTTCTGTTTGCCTGGTTTCTTTCCTGGCCTCTGTTCTGGTCTCTTTCCTGACCTCCGTCAATCGAGCCGCTCGAAGATCCCCGCCGCGCCCATGCCGCCGCCGACGCACATGGTCACCATGCCGTAGCGGACCTGCCGCCGGCGCATCTCACTGAGCAGCGTGGCGGTGAGTTTGGCGCCGGTGCAGCCCAGCGGATGGCCGAGGGCGATGGCGCCGCCGTTCACGTTGACGCGCTCGGGGTCGAGGTGGAGCGCGCGGATAACGGCCAGCGACTGCGCGGCGAAGGCCTCGTTCAACTCGATGAGGCCGATGTCGGCGAGCGTGAGCCCGGCCCGCTTCAGCGCGCGGGGAATGGCGGTGAGGGGGCCGATGCCCATCTCTTCCGGGAGGCAGCCGATGACGGCGTAGGAAACAAGGCGGGCCAGCGGGCGAATCCCCAACTCGCGCGCGCGGCCGGCGTCCATCAGGACAGCCGCGGCGGCGCCGTCGGAGGTCTGCGAGGAGTTTCCCGCCGTCACCGTCCCCTGCGCGTGGAAGGCGGGCTTGAGTTTGGCCAGAGCTTCGGCGGAGGTGTCGGCGCGGGGGCCTTCGTCGGCGGAAAACAGGACCGCGGAGACCTCCGGCTTGCCCGGCTTTGCGCCGGGCGCCGCAGTTGTCACCTCGACTGGAATCAGCTCGTCACCGAAGCGCCCGGCGGCTTGGGCGGCGAGGGCCTTGCGGTGGCTCTCCAGAGCAAATGCATCCTGATCTTCGCGCGCGATGCCGTAGTGGCGGGCGACGCGCTCGGCGGTCAGGCCCATGGTGAGCAGCGCGGCCGGGTAGTGCTCCGCCAGCCAGGGATTGGGGCTGGGCTTGAGCCCGCCAAAGGGGAGCAGGCTCATGGATTCAACGCCGCCCGCCACGACGACGCGGCAACCGCCGGCGCGGATGCGCAGATCGGCCTGGGCGATGGCCTCAAGGCCCGAGGCGCAGAGGCGGTTGACGGTAACGCCGGGCACCTCGACCGGCAACTGGGCGCGCAAGACGCAATAACGCGCCACATTCCAGCCCTGCTCGCCCTCCGGCTGCGCGCAACCGAGAATCACATCGTCGATTTCGGCTCGGCTCAGGGCTGGAATCCTGTCCAAAGCGCCGCCCATGGCAAGTGCGGCGAGGTCGTCGGGGCGCGTGGTGGAAAGAGCGCCTCGGGGGGCGCGGCCCACCGGGGTGCGCACGGCGCTGACGAGAACGGCTTCCGGCATGGAGCGCTCCTTTGGGGTTCGGGTCTGAACCACTGCATCGTAGTCTCTCACTCTTGCGGCGGAAAAGAGCCGCATGGATTGGCACCGAGTGCGGCGGGTTGGAAGGGCTGGAGCAAGCGGCCCACGACGATCGGGCCAGGCGGGGATTTAATTGTTTATTTTCAGCGGATTAGATGCCGGAGTCCTGTTGCCGATTTAATTAACCACGGGTTTTGAAAATAAATAAGGGGGGGTAGGGGGGTACCTTTCAGGGGGTTCAGACCGGTTCGATCCCTGACAGATTGGCTGGAAAACAGGGCGGACGGTGGGGCTCCGCTGTGGCTCTCCATTGCCATTGTGCGCCGGGGAGGGGTAATTGTGCGCAATGCGGGGGATTTGCGTTTCCCTGGTCTGCAAGGGCCGAAGGAAGGAAGATTGACGGGGGGGTGTGAATCCCACCCTTCGCAAGGTACGCGAAGGATGGGGCACCCACTTCATGGGCTGGTCAAAGGTGCGCCGCCCGCCCAAGGATGGGTGCCGCAATCGCTCGCTGGCCACGCTTCGCTGCGCCTCTCGGCTGTGCGCCGTACCTTCCGACTCGATCTCCGCAGTGCGCACACGTTAATACGGCACGTCCAGCAGCGTCCAGCCGTTCCTTGCGTGGAAGTGATAGACGGTGCGGTGTTCGATGATCGAGTCGGCGAGGGCGTCGTGGTCCACGGGCGGGGGGCGATGCTCCATGCCGGACTGGGCCTCGCGAATCTGTTCCGGCGAGGCGGGATCGATGGCCCAGTTGAAGCCGAGAACCGTGGCTGTGCCGTGGGCCTGCAGGCGCCCGGTCTCCTCTGCGGAGGCAAGCAGCACGGGCTGCGCCGGGTCACTGCCAAGAAACACCAGGAGGGAGACGGTTCCCTGCACCGAACACAGGACAGCCCAGTCAGAGGAGCCGGCGCGCTCCAGGCTGGCGTGGACTACATTTTCAGGATGGTGCGCCTCGTAGGTCTGCGGAATCATGCAGCCGCGCTGGCGCAGCGCGTCGGCGACCCCGGCGGGCAGATCGGGAAACGAGCTGACCGGCAGGCGGCGGATGAGATAGGGAAGGAAGCGGCCGGCGACTTCGACATGGCCGGATTCAGTCAGTTGCGACGGGGGCGGCTGGGCAAGGACAGGAGCGGAGGCGCAGAGCAGCGCACTTAGTAGCCAAACGACGATTCGCAAACTGTTCCTATTCATCAATATCACTTTGGACCCATCAGCGGGCTCACTTCTACTCAAAAAAACCCTAGGAGCACGAGGATTACGAGAATGAGGGTTACTACAATAACCCAAAGAAACAAAACAACAGGAAATGTTGAGCGGATCTTCGCACTCTGCTTTCGTTCTTCCGGCAGGCTTCTAACAAAATGCAAACCACTCATCCAGGAAATCAATGCAGCCATGGGAAAACACACACCACTACCAATTAACCGGTGCCTCAGAGGCATGTAGCCAAGCAGAAGAAAGTTGAAGCCAATGTAAAGTAGGACGATTTCCGCTGCTAAAGCGGTCACGTACAAAGCTCGATGAAAAGATCTAGGATTCAATTGTCGTGCCATTTACCGCCACCGTTAGTTCCGCAGGGGTTTGCCGGTTTTCAGCGTAAAGGCGATGCGCTCCTGCGTCTTGCGCTCGCCGCATAAGGAGAGGAAGGCCTCCCGCTCGAGGTCGAGGAGGTACTGTTCGCTGATGGGGGTTCCCGCGGTCACGCGGCCGCCGCAGAGGATGTATGCCGCCCAGCGGGCCACCTTCTGGTCGTGTTCGCTGGCGTAGCCGGCCTCGCCCATCAGGTAGACGCCCGTCTGGAGCATGGCCAGCGCCGCGGTGCCGGGCGCGGGAACGCGGGTGCGCGGCAGCGGGGCGACATAGGCTGACGCGGCCAGCGCCGCGGCCTGGGTTTTGGCGTCGAGCAGCAGGCGCTCGCGGTTGAGGGTGATGCGGTCCGAGGGCGCGAGCAGGCCCAGCGCGCGGGCCTCGGCCGCCGAGGTGGAAACTTTGGCCAGGGCGATGGTTTCAAACGTCCGCTTGAGCGCGGCGCCCATCTCGGCGGATTGCGCGAAACGTGAAAGCGGATCGCGGGGATCGGGCGGGGCCAGCGCAGCTGCCGAGTCCACGGCGCGCAGCAGCATCTCCTTGGTGCCGCCTCCGCCGGGGATGAGGCCCACACCGGCCTCGACCAGGCCGATGTACGTCTCGGCGTGAGGCTGGCGGCGCGCAGCGTGCAGGCAGATCTCCGTGCCCCCGCCGAGGGTGAGGCCGAAGGGCGCCGCGACCACCGGGCGGGGGCAGAACTTGATGGCCGCGGTCATGCGCTGAAAGCCGCGAATGGCCGCTTCAACCTCGTCCCACTCGCCCTCCTGCGCCACCAGCAGCAGTTGCAGCAGGTTGGCGCCCACGCTGAAGTTGTCGCGGTCGCCGCAGATCACAAAGCCCGCAAAGTCGCGCATTGCGTCGGAGGCGGGATCGAGCACCGACGACACCAGAGCCACGACGTCGCCGCCGATGGCGTCCTTGAGCGAGTGCAGCTCGATGCAGCCGATGCCGTCGCCCAGGTCCACCAGCGAGGCGCCGGGATGGCTCCACACTACGCCGTGCGCGCGGCGGAATTCAGCCACCCGCGCGTGCCCCGGCTCCTGCGCGATCGGCTCCCAATGGCCCGTCGCGGGATGGAAGCACTGCGGGCCGGCGTCGGAGTACCAGGACCCGTACTCGGAGGAGAGCAGATCTTCGACGGCAGGGCTGACCGGAATCTGGAGGGCCTTCATGCGGCTGACGGTTTCGCCCACTCCGGCCGCATCCCACATTTCAAACGGGCCCAGCTGCCAGTTGAAGCCGGCGCGCATGGCGCGGTCGATGGCGGGCGCGCTGTCGGCCACTTCGCCGATGCGATCGGCGGCGAAGTTCCACAGCGAGGAGAGAAAAGGCCAGAGGAACTTCGCGGCTTTGTCTTTGGCCGGGTCGTTGGCCAGCAGCAGGCGCAGCCGCTCCTCGACCGTGGCGGCGTTTTTGGCCATTTCCAGCGCAGGCAACGCAGGTTTGGCGGCGGGACGGTACTCGAAGGTGGCGAGGTCGAGCACCAGGCGCTGATCCTTGCCATCGGCGCCGCGAATTTTCTTGTAGAAGCCCTGGCCCGCCTTGTCGCCCAGCCAGCCGCGCTTGACGATCTCCGCCAGAACGGAAGAAAAATCGCCCGCGGCCGCGTCCTGGGGAAAGTTCGCGGCGACGTGGGCAAGAATGTCGATGCCCACCATGTCGGCCAGGCGGAAGGTGCCGGTGCGCGGCCAGCCGATGGCCTGGCCGGTGAGCGCGTCGACCTCTTCGAGGGTCAGTCCCTGCTCCAGCATCAGCGTGGCCGCGGTAAACATCACGGCAACGCCGATGCGGTTGGCAATGAAGTTGGGCGTGTCGTGGGCGAAGACCACCTGCTTGCCCAGGATGCGGTCGGCAAAGGCGGCAAAGGCCGCCACCGCGGCGGGGTCGCTCTGGGCGGTGGGAATCACCTCCAGCAGCCGCATGTAGCGCGGCGGATTGAAGAAGTGCGTCCCGAAGAATCGCTCCCGATGCGCGCTCAGCCGGGCGGCAATCTTGTTGACGGGCAGGCCGGAGGTGTTGGTGGTGAGCACGGCGTGCGCGGCCAGATGCGGCGCGACGCGGTCGAGCAGCGCCGCCTTGATCTCCAGATTTTCGGCCACGGCTTCAATCACCCAGTCGCACTGGGCCAGTTTGGGCAGATCGTCCTCAAAGTTGCCCGGCGTGATGAGCGCGGCCAGCGGGGTCTCGTAGAAAGCGGCCGGTTTGGCCCTGGCCAAGGCATCGAGCGCCGCCAGAGCCAGGCGGTTGCGCGCGCCTTCGCCCGCCGGAACCAGATCAAGCAGCAAAACGGGAATCCCGGCGTTGGCCAGATGCGCGGCGATGCGCGAGCCCATTGTGCCCGCCCCCAGAACGGCGGCGCGGCGCACCAGAAGCGGCTGTGCAGCAGCGGCAAAAGCGGGAGGTGCGGCCAGGGCGGTGGTGCTCATGCGGGCTCTCCCTGCGCGGGTTCATTTTGGGAATGACTCGCCGCGCGAAGACGTTCCCGAGCATACGGAAGCGCGGTTTGCCGGGTCAAGGCGGAAGGCCGCGCAGGACTCCGTTCACCGGCTGCGTTATTCTCTTGTCTGGAACTCCGGGGGTGGAGTCCCGCCTCAGAATGACCTTGCTCAATACAAGCCTGTGGGAGACTGTCGGCGGACTGGTCCTGCTGGCGTCCGTGGCTGCGGTTGCGGTGTGGCTGCTGATGCGCAAGCGCCCCACGCCGGACGAATTGGAGCGAGGACGTCGGCTGTTTCTGGCGCAATCCGGGCGTCTGGTGGACGGCATGTTGCTGGATGTGTGCGAGATGGAAGCGAAGGACGGCCGCACCCTCACCATGCTGGTGTACAACTACCGCATCAGCGGCGTAAACTACGAATGCTCGCAGGACATCACCGCCATCCTGGACGTGGTACACCCCCAGGAGGTGCGCGCCGGGTTCCCCTGTTCAGTGCGCTACCAGCCGGGCAGCCCGCAGAACAGCATCGTGGTGGCCGAGGAGTGGTCGGGCCTGCGCGCCAGCCTCCCGGAGCTGCCCAGCTTTGGCGCGGCGGCGCGGACCGAGCCGCGCCGCCGGTGGCCCCGGCTGCGCTGACGCCCCACACCCGGCGTGCGCCCGTTGTATGGCGCGCCATACCCGCCCCCGTTTACACTGCCCCTATGCACGTCCATGCCGCACCCGCTTCGCCGGGCGCAAACAGGACACAATCCGTGCTGCGCTTCTCCCTGGTGGCCACGCTCGCCTATGTGCTGGTGACCTTCGTGGCTGGACTGCGCGCCCACTCCCTGGCCCTGCTGTCAGAGGCCGGCCACAACGTCTCGGACTTCCTTGCCCTGCTGCTCAGCTTTGCCGCCGTCTATTTTCAAAGCCGCCCCGCCGACCGCTACAGAACCTTCGGCTACCAGCGTGCCGGGGTGCTGGCCGCCTTCATCAACGCTGCGGCTCTGATCGTCATCTCGCTCTGGATCACCGCCGAGGCCATCCATCGGCTGAGCGCGCCGATTGCCGTGCACCCCAGGGTCATGATGTATGTGGCCGCGGCCGGTGTTGTGATGAACGGCGTGATTGCCGCCCTGCTGTGGAGCGTGGCCCGCGACGTCAATCTGCGCTCGGCCTTCCTCCACATGGCCGGCGACACGCTCTCCACAGGCGCCGTCATCGCCGGAGGCGCGGGCATCCTGCTGACCGGCCAAAACTGGATCGACCCGGCGCTGTCGCTGCTGATCGCCGCGCTCATTCTCTGGTCCAGCATCGGCATCGTCCGCGAGACTCTCAACATCCTGCTCGAAGGCACGCCGCGCGGCGTTTCGCTCCCCGCGATTCGCTCCGACATGGAGGCCGTCGAGGGCGTCATCAACGTGCACGATCTGCACGTATGGAACCTCGGCTCACAGTCCCGCGCGCTTTCCTGCCACGTCACCATCGCCGACATCCCCCCCTCGGAGAGCGCCTGCATTCTGCTCAACATCAACCACGTGCTCAAGGAGCACTTTCAAATCAGCCACACCACCATCCAGTTCGAGCACATCGGCTGTGGCGAGTTGGAAGGCTGCGTAGTGCCCATGGAAGAACTGGCCAGCGGCGCTGGCCACGGCCACCACGGCCACGCGCATTAGTCCGCTCAGGAGGTCTCCGCTTTGATTGGCCGTCGTGTTGCTCTTGCCGCTCTGTGCCTTGCCCTGCTTCCCGTTGTTCCCGGCTTTGCCTGGCCCACGGCGCGCACCGCCCAGGCCGGCGCGCAAGTCCAATCCACCGCGCCCACCGCAGCCGCGCTCGAAGCCCTCTCCGGCGAATACACCGGCGCGAGTGACCCCGACACGCCCCTCAGCTTTTATGCGCAGAACGGCAAGCTGTATGTCGAATCCGATCGCCGCGTTCCGACTGAACTGACTGCCGTCTCCGCCACCGAGTTCGGCCTGCCCGACTCGAAGGTGACCTTGCGCTTCACGCTCGATGCCGCGGGTCATGGCGAGAGCGTTGTGTTCTCAGACGAGCCCGAAGCTGTCTACCGCCGCACCGGCCCGCCCGTCCATCACCTCTTCCACGACTACCAGCGCTCGGAAGTCATGATTCCCATGCGCGACGGAGTCAAGCTGCACGCCGTCATTCTCAAGCCCGCCGACATCACAGCGCCCCTGCCCTTTCTCATGCAGCGCACTCCCTACGGCGTGGGCGGCACCAACCGCGCTTCGTTTTTTGGCGGCCGCCCTGAGTTGGCCCGCGCCGGCTACATCTATGTCGCCGAGGATATTCGCGGCCGCTTCAAGAGCGAGGGTGAGTTTGTGATGAGCCGTTCCCTCGCCGATCACCACGACCCCAAGGCCATCGACGAAAGCACCGACACGTACGACACCGTGGCCTGGCTGCTCAAGAACGTCTCCGGCAACAACGGCCGCGTGGGCGTGGTCGGCACCAGCTATCCCGGATTTCTGGCCATGATGGCCGGCATCGATCCGCATCCCGCCGTCAAGGCAATCTCTCCGCAGGCGCCGATGATTGATGTGTGGATGGGCGATGACTTCTTTCACAACGGCGCCTTCCGCCAGACCTACGGCTACGACTACGTCCTCGGGATGGAGTCCAGCAAGGAAAACACCGAGGTCAGCTACGGCAAGGACAAGGACGGCAAGCCCCGCGATGGCTACGACTTCTTTCTGGAACGCGGCTCCTTCGCCGAGGACGTGAAAAAATCCGGCGCAAAATCGCTGCCGACCTGGAAGCTCTTCCTCGAAGACCCGAGCTACGATTCCGTCTGGTCCTCGCGCGCCGTGGAAAACCATCTCAACACTGTCGCTGTGCCCACGCTGACCGTGGGCGGCTACTACGACCAGGAAGATATGTGGGGTCCGCAGGAGGAGTACGACAAACTTGAACCGCACGACACGAACCATGAAAACTTTCTCGTGCTTGGCCCCTGGCGGCATGGATACTGGTCGTCCAACTCGCGGCACCTCGGCAATCTCGACTACGGCGAACCCATTGGCAAGGAGTTTCGCGCGCAGATCGAGGCGAAATTCTTTGCCCACTACCTGAAAGACGAGCCCGGCTCCAATGCTTCGGGGTTCGATCTGGAAAACACCGCCAGCTTCCAGACCGGATCGAACACCTGGAAGCACTACGCGCACTTTCCGCCCATCAAATCCGAGCCCACCAGCCTGTACCTTCAGGGCGGGGGCCTGCTCAGTTGGAACGACTCAACGGCCGCGGCCAGCACCAGCTACGTGAGCGACCCCGCCAACCCCGTGCCCTATCGCCACCGGCCCATCCAGCCCACCTACGGCGAGGGTTCGCACTGGTTCAACTGGCTCACTGAGGATCAGCGCTTCGTCACCGATCGCAAGGACGTGGCAATGTGGAAACTGCCCGTGCTCAAGAAGGATCTGATCGCCACCGGCGAAGTCGTGGCCGACATCTTCGCCTCCACCACCGGCACTGACAACGACATGGTGGTCAAGCTCATCGATCAATATCCCGACGATGATCCCGATCCAAAAATGCGCGGCTATCAGCTCATGACCAACGCCGAAATCTTCCGCGGACGCTATCTCGCGAGCTTCGCGACGCCCGCGCCGCTGCGCGCCAACTCCATCCACGAGTACCGCTTCAGCCTGCACGACGTGGACCACGTCTTCAAGGCCGGCCACACCGTTGTGGTGGAGATTCAGAGCACATGGTTCCCGCTCTACGACCGCAATCCGCAGACCTTCGTGCCCAACATCATGACCGCCAAGCCCGAGGACTACAAGCCGGCGACAATCACCGTCTATTCCGACCCCGATCACCAATCCAATCTGCTGCTGCCGCTGATGAACGCCTGCGATCACATCGAGTGCTTCTGAGTCCTTGCGGAGAAGTTCGTTTGACCCGATCGCCGTCGAGCAGGGGGGCGGCCGCGTTTGCCGGGCCTTCGTGGCGCAAGATAGTATGGTTTTACCGCTGTAACGATCGCGCTGGTCTGGCGCCCACCGGGCTCAGACCGGATGACTCCAACCTCAGCGGCCGTGGCGGACCCTACCAATCTATGAAAATTCACGAATATCAGGCAAAGGAAATCCTGGCTAGATACGGCGTTGCCGTGCCCAGGGGCGAAGTGGCGAACACGCTGGAGGAAGCCACGGCGGTGGCCCGCAAATTGCTGGCTGAAGGCGCAAGCGGCATTGTGGTCAAGGCGCAGATTCACGCCGGAGGGCGCGGCAAGGGCGGCGGCGTGAAGGTGGCCCGCACGCGCGAGGACGCCGAGTTGCACGCCAAGAACATTCTGGGCATGCGACTGGTGACCCACCAGACCGGGCCCGCGGGGCAGAAGGTGCAGCGGCTGCTCATTGAAGAGACTGCGGACATCGACCGCGAGTTGTATCTGGGCATCGTGCTCGACCGGGCGACAGGCAAACTTGTATTCATGGCCTCGCAGGCCGGCGGCATGGAGATCGAGGAAGTCGCCGCGAAAACTCCCGAGGCCATCTTCAAGGAGACCATCGATCCGGCCGTCGGCTTTGGCGCATGGCAGGCCCGCAAGCTGGCCTTTGCCCTGGGCCTGAAGCCCACGCAGATCAACCACGCCGTGACTTTCCTGCAGAGCCTCTACAAAGCGTTTGTTGAGACCGACGCCTCGCTGGTGGAGATCAATCCCTTCATCACCACCAAGGACGACAAACTCTTCGCCCTGGACGCCAAGATCACCTTCGACGACAACGCGCTCTTCCGCCATCCTGAGATCAAGGCGCTGCGCGACACGGCCGAAGAAGACCCCCTTGAGGTGGAAGCCAGCAAGTACGCGCTCAATTACATCAAGCTGGACGGCTCGATTGCCTGCATGGTGAACGGCGCGGGCCTGGCCATGGCGACGATGGACATTATCCAGTACGCCGGCGGCTCGCCCGCGAATTTTCTCGACGTGGGCGGCGGCGCAAGCCAGGAGCAGATCGAGCACGCCTTTGAAATCCTGCTCTCCGACGCGCATGTGAAGGCTATTTTCATCAACATCTTCGGCGGCATCCTGCGCGTGGACCGGCTGGCGACGGGCGTAGTCGCGGCGGCCCGCAACCTGAATGTGAAGGTGCCGATCGTGTTGCGGCTGGAAGGCACCAATGTGGAAGAAGGCCGCCAGATTCTCGCTGAGTCGGGTTTGAATTTTCAGGTAGGCGCAACAATGAAAGAAGCGGCAGAGTTAGTCGTAACCGCGGCGGCAAAGGTGGGAGCATAACATGGCAGTCCTTGTAACTAAAGAAACGCGACTTATTGTCCAGGGACTTACTGGCAAAGAGGGCACCTTTCACGCCAAAGGCTGCGCGGAATACGGCACTGTCGTTGTCGGCGGCGTAACTCCCGGCAAAGGTGGAATGACTCACGAGGGCTGGCCGGTGTTCAACACGGTGCAGGACGCGGCGGAGAAGACGGGCGCCAACGCGACCATGATTTTTGTCCCGCCGCCGTTTGCCGCCGATGCGATTTTGGAAGCAGAGGATGCGGGAATCCCGCTGATCGTCTGCATCACCGAGGGCATCCCCACGCTGGACATGATCAAGGTCTGGGCCAAGCTCAAGACATCGACTTCGCGGCTCATCGGGCCTAACTGCCCCGGCGTCATCTCGCCAGGCAAGGCCAAGATCGGCATCATGCCCGGCAACATTCACAAGGAAGGCTCGGTGGGGATCGTGTCGCGCTCCGGCACGCTGACCTACGAGGCCGTGCACCAGTTGACGCAGCGCGGCATCGGCCAATCCACGGCCATCGGCATCGGCGGCGACCCCATCATCGGCACCACGCACATCGACGCGCTGCGCCTGCTCAACGACGACCCCGAGACCGAGGCCATCATCATGATCGGCGAGATCGGGGGCGCGGCGGAAGAGGCCGCGGCCGAGTTCGTCAAGCAGCACGTGAAGAAGCCGGTGGTGGGCTTCATCGCCGGACAGACCGCGCCTCCCGGACGCCGCATGGGCCACGCAGGGGCTATCATCTCCGGCGGCCAGGGCACCGCGGCGGACAAGATGAAGGCCATGACCGCGGCCGGGATACACGTGGTCGTCTCGCCTGCGGAGATTGGCGCGACGCTGGCCCGCATCATCGGCAAGGCATAACTCACTCTCCTGCCAATCGCTCGCAGAAAGGCCCACCACAATGGTGGGCCTTTCTGCGAGCGGTCTCTCGGCGGGGACGTTTCACCGAAGCTCAAGTTAGTAACTTATTGATCCAATTGCCGGGATCGGCAGACGTGTTTCTGACTTATCGACCTATGGGGAATTTCGACCAACGTGAGCGTCTTATATAAACCAAGCTGGAAGTTATTCGCCCCTGCCACATATTCATGGGATGCGCTACAGGCAAGCGACAGGCATCCGACAGCCCTATACCATCGCCCGTTCTTTCACCCGCAGATACTGGTTCAGGACCGAAGAGGTGAGCGCCTCGGGGTTCAGGTCGAGGGTCAGCGCGCCCTGTTCGTGGAGGCGGGCGAGGAGCAGCTCGCGGCGGCCGGCCATCTCCTGGGCGGCGGCGGCCAGGAACATCTGCTCCACGTTTCCGGGCCGGGCCTGGGCGATCCGCTCCACCTCTGGCTGGGCCATGGCGACAAACAGCACCACGTGGCGACGCAGCAGCTGCACCGCGCCATCGATCACTTCGGGGCGCATGGCCGACTCGGCCAAATCCGTAACCCACAGAATCAGCGATCGCCGCGGCTGAAGCCGGCCGAGCGTGGCTGCGGCGCGCAGGTGATCGGCCTCGCCGCCTTCGGCGCGCACCTGGGCCAGGGACTCGATCAGCTGGCGCAGGTGGGCCGCGCCGCGCCCTGGGAGGAGGCGCTGCTGAATGCCCTGTCCATAGGCCAGCAGGCCGACCCGGTCGCCGGAGTAAAGCGCCAGTTGAGCCAGCGAAACCGCCGTGGTGCAGGCGTAGTCGAGTTTGGAGTGGACGCGCGGGCCAGACGCCGGGCCGGACGTTGAAGGCGGCTGCGCAATCGCCACGCGCGACCGCATCAGACGCCCGCAGTCCAGCACGATCCACACCGGCTGGCTGCGCTCGGTCTGGTACTGGCGGGTGATGGGGCTGGCGCGGCGGGCGGTGGCCGTCCAGCAGATGTCGCGCAGGTCGTCGCCCTGGCGGTACTCGCGCAGGCTCTCGAAGTCGCGGCCCAGGCCCCGTTGTTGAGCGCGGCGAAGTTGCAGCTCAATCTGGCGGCTGCGCGCCAAAAAGATCCGCTGCTCCTCGCCGGTGCGCAGAGCCGGGTAGACGCGCACGGTTTGGGTGAGCGGCGCTTTGGCCCAGCGCTCGGCCAGCCCCAGCCCAGAGAGACCCATTTTGGATCGGTAGCGCACATAGAGCCAGCCTGCCTCGCAGTCGCCGCGCTCCCGCGGCTCCACGCGGTAACGAACCGTGGCGGGCACGCGGGGAAACGCGGTAAGCCGGTGGGTCGCCGGCTGCGCCACAAGGGCCGGGGGCAGGTCGTCCACGAGCCGGCATTCCACGATCACTCGACCCTGATTCTCGATTTGAAGTTCAATCTCGGTCTCGCCGTCGAGGGCCGGGGCGTTGGCCCAGGACCGGGCCGCAATCAGCTCCGCGGCCCTCGGCAGGCGCAGCCCGTCGAGCAGGGCAGCCAGCAGCACCAGCCCGTCCCAGGCCAGCATTGCGTAAGCAAACCGCCCGTCCCAGAAGCCGGGAATGAGCCAGATGAAACCGGCGATGAGCAGGCCGATGGAGCGCGGCGTGAGGCCGAAGCCCCAGCGGCTGCGCCGCTCACAGGCGGCGCGCACCGGGCCGGGATTGAGCGAGGAAGAGATCATTGCCTCGGCACCGGGACCGCTGCCATCACGTCGGCCAGCACGCGGTCGGCGTCAAAGCCCTCCAGTTCGGCCTCGGGTTTGAGAATCATGCGATGGCGCAGCACCGGCGGCACGGCGCGCTTGACGTCGTCGGGGACCAGATAGTCGCGGCCGTCGAAGGCCGCCGCGGCCTGGGCGACGCGCATCACGCTCAGCGCCGCGCGGGGGCTGGCGCCGAGCAGCAAAGTGGGCCACTCGCGGGTGCGCCGCGCCAGGGCCAGAATGTAGCCGTACAGCTCTGGCTCGATGCGAATCGCGCGCACCTCGGCACGCGCGGCAGACAGCATCGCGGCGGGAATGGGCGCCATTGAGGCATCCTCCAGCGGCCCGGCGCCGGAACCGGCGTGGGATCGCTCCAGGATCTGCAACTCCTCGGCCTCGGCGGGGTAGGCGACGCGAATCTTCATCAGAAAGCGGTCCAACTGCGCCTCGGGCAAGGGGTAGGTGCCCTCAAAATCCACCGGGTTCTGGGTGGCAAAAACCGTGAACCAGCCGGGGAGCGGGCGGCGCGCGCCGTCGATGGTCACCTGCCGCTCTTCCATGCATTCCAGCAGCGCGGCCTGGGTGCGCGGCGGCATGCGGTTGATCTCGTCCACCAGCAGCAGGTCAGTGAATACCGGCCCGGCGTGGAAGGTGAATGAGTCCGCGCCGGGACGCAGGATCGTGGTGCCCAGAATGTCAGCCGGCATCAGGTCGGGGGTGGCCTGGACGCGCTGAAAGCCCAGGCCCAGCAGCTGTCCCAGAGCCTTCACGATCAGGGTTTTGGCGATGCCGGGCACGCCCTCGAGCAGCGCATGGCCCTGGCAGAGGACGGCGATCAGCACCTCTTCGATGGCGGTGCCCTGGCCGGAGATCACGCGGCCCATCTCGGCGCGGGCGTGGGCGATCAGCTGACTGGTTGCCTGGAGCGCCGGCGGCTGCGGCTCTGCGACTGGATTCGGGGGGATGTCTTGATTCGGTTCCTGACTCATGAAGCCCTTTCTTGCGGGTTGGAATGAAGTTCGTCAATGGGCGCGGTCCGGCTGCCAGGCTGGGCCGCCTCGGCGAGTTTTTCCTGGTGCCTGTGCAGCGCCTGGATCAGTTTCAGCGCCTGGCGCGGGTCGATGGTCTCGCCCCACGAAGCCTCTTCGCAGGCCACCAGGTCGGCCTCCAGGCTGGCGTCGGCCTGCGGGAAGCGCCGGCGAATCGCGGCCGCAAGCTCGGATGCGCCCATCGGACCGGGCCGCAGGCCGCACAGCCGCAAGCTGTGGCGCCGGAACCGCTCCAGGGCCACGGCCACCGCCGTGGAAGCGGCCCCGGCGTTGCGATAGAGCGAGCCGAGCGCCTCAATAAACTCGATGGGCGCGGCCCGCGCCGGCGGCGGCAACTCGCGCACCGGGCCCGAACGGCGGCTGAAGCTGAACACAATCAGCAGACCCAGGACGGGCAGACCGATCCGCAGCAGCGTCAGCGCAGGACCCGCCGCATAGCTCCACGTCGAGCGCACGTCCCCGTGCAGCGATTCGTCCCAATAAAAATGGCGGCCCGCGGGCGGCCCCAGCGAATTGAGCAGCAGGTCGAGGTTGCCGGCGCGGGCCAGCGAGCCATTTTCAAGCGGCGTGGCGCTGGCCCACCACACCACATGGCCCTTGCCCCA
This sequence comes from uncultured Acidobacteriaceae bacterium, assembly GCA_963716385.1. Taxonomy (GTDB): domain Bacteria; phylum Acidobacteriota; class Terriglobia; order Terriglobales; family Acidobacteriaceae; genus Telmatobacter. Next base: position 1,121,052 of record OY970305.1, on the reverse strand, counting down.
GTCGTACTCGACCACCGCCGGCTGCCCGGCGCAACTGTACTCGACACGCTGGGTGGGATTGCCCACGCGCCAGGTTGCTTCAGGGACCATCCACACCTCGCCCGAGCTGGCCAGCGCATCGAGCCCGTCGGGCTCCAGCTTGCAGGCCGCGAAGTTGAACTCCTTTGGCGCATTGGGTACGCCGCCGGGCAAAAGGAATCCGCCCCGCAGCCCGGTGGCGAGCACGCGCCCGCCGCGCTCCACAATCTGGCGCACCGCCTTGATGTCGTCGGCTTCGCGCGAGAACGGCTCGGCGAAAATCACCACGGTGTCAGGGCCGGCTGTCGCGGCCAACTCGCTCAGCGGCTGCTCCCAGCGCTCAATCGGATAGTTGGCGCGGAGCAGCGTCTCATAGGCGGCGCGCGCGCCGTGCTGGCCGGCGAGATAAGACGAGGGCAGCGGATTGTCGTTGCCATTGCCGTCGGGCAGCAGGAATCCGATCAGCACGGCCAGCGAGACGGCGACGCCCAGACCCCAGAGCATCAGGCGGCGGTCCCTGGCGTCGAGCGAAGAAAGAAGCGTCATCGCGCGCCGCCTTCCGCCACGACGGGCCGGTCTGCGCCGCCCGCGGCCGCGCCCCCCGCAATCAGTCCGTCCGCCAACTCTTCGGCCTTCCGGTAGTCGCTCTCGACCGCTGCCCGGCCGCCGTACCAGACACGCTCAAAGCTGCCGGTGAGCCGGGCCAGGCCGGCCTTGCGCGGATCCTCAGGGGCCACCAGGGCCAGGTACTCGCGCGGGGTGCGCGCCCGGTCCGCCGGCCACATCCTTTTCGACTCGAGCCGCGAAATCGATGCCCAGTAGACAAAATGAATGGCTTCCCGCCACTGGCCGGCCGCAGCGGCGCGGCGCGCATCCTCCAGCCATAGTTGCCAGTCGCGAGCTGAGGCGGCCCCAGCGGCCGGAGCAACGTCGTCCGGCACCAGGCGCACGCGCCAGCGGCGCTGCACTTGCAGCAACCCCCAGACCAGCCCCACGCAGACAGCCAGAATGAATCCCCACACGACGGCGCGGCCCACCCATGCCGCCGTGGCGCGCAATGCGGAAACGCTCGCGAAGAGCCGGTTCAGCCAGTTGTTCACCCGCTCCAGCATCTGCTGGCGCGCCGAGAGCTGGGCAAGGTTGCGAAACTCGCGGCCGGCCAGCACCTGCTTCATGGTGTTGCGCACCGCGGTGTGCGCGGGCTCAGGCACAGGGGCGGCCTGGGCTTGGTCCAGATCCTGTGCCAGACGCCGTTCGGCATCCTGGAGCAGCTGGCTCGTCGTGGGCGGAGCCGGCTGCCCGTTGACGGGCTCGGGACCGCTCTGCGCGCCCGCGGCCTCTTTGGACACCGGTTTATCGGCTTCCCCAGACTTTGAGAGCAGCACCCGCAGCCATCCGTAGCGCACCCGGCGCCGTTCCGCATTCGCCCCGCTGCCCAGCGGCACGCGATCATCCGGACCCACCCGCATGGGATCACAGTTCTTCGGGTCCCGCGCCCTGGCGCAGGCCTCGACCAGGGTGGTGAGCGCCCTGAGGTGCGCGCGGTAGTCGTCCCGCGAGGCGTCACGCCAGCGGCCCGCCGGCACGGAGGCAGGCGTGGCAGGAATCGGCGAAACGGCCGCGCAATGAGGAACACTGGCCAGCGCCGCGGCAAGGCTCGCCGCCAGAGCAGCCTTTCGGGCTCTACGCGCGAAAGCGTTCGGCATGGTCACGTCTGAGGAACTCCAGGAGACACGGCTGCAGCGCGGGCGGCGGCTCATTCATGCGGACTCCCCGTCTCCGGCAATGCGGCGGGCGCGGGTTCGGGCGCGGGCGCCACCTCGGGCACCGCAATCTCCAGCGCCGGAGCCGCCAGCCCCGCCGACTGCATCATCCATTCGATGTCGTAGCCCTCCTTGCGCACTCTCTGGTCATAGTAGAAGAGCGTGAGCCCGGTGGCGTAGATGGGGCCGACCAAGGTGTTGGTGAAGAAGGCGGTCAGTTGCTGCAGCGAGCGGATTCCCGCCGACATCACGCCATGATGCTTGACGGCGGCAAAGATGAAAAACAACTGGGTGACGAGGACCAGCCCGATTTGAATGGAAATGGCTAGAAGGCAGAGGAGAAAGATCCGTCCGCGCGAGCCCTTGCTGAGTTCGATGCTGCGGCGAAGGGCCTGGCGGGCCTTCAGGTTCTCCACCACGCAGGCCGGCACCGCGAGAGCATAGCGGAGGCCCATCAGAATGGCGTAGACGATGGCCGGAATCAGCAGGATGAAAAATGCGGCGGTCGCCACCAGAAAGAGCGGCGCGGCAGAATTGTCCCGCGAGGCTCCGGGCTGGCCCAGCAGGCCCTTGGGCCGGGCATACAGGAAGATCATAGAAAAGTATCCGGCGTAGAGAAGCACCAGCGGCAGCCAGACCCTGACGGCGGCAATCGTCATCAGCCACATGTAGCGGCCCAGGCGCGGCAGGATGCCGGAGTAGGCGCCGCGGATGGTGGCCGGCTCGCCCAGGTGAACCCATCCGACGGCGCGGGTGTTGGCGGCCACCGCCGCCCCGGCAAAGATGAATGCCAGCAGCATCGAGACGCCGGAAAAACTCCAGGTAAGCCACTGCAGCCGGTGCGCCATCTGCTCGACCCCCAGCAGCTCCTGCATGCCGATCTGGAGCAGGCTCAGAACCAGCAGCACGCCGGCGTACACGGCAGAGATGCCGGCAAACAGAAGAAAATTTTCGCGGTAGAGCTGCGCGGTGCGGTCGAGAATTTCGCCGAGGCTGAGAGGGCGCAGGTTCATTTCCATGTCAGGTTCCTTCAGAGGGGCTTGCCGGGATACTAGCACAGCGTGATTTCCCCCTGCCGCGGGGCATCTTGCGGCCCGGCCGCAGCAATTTGCAAACAAATAACTGGAGGGTGCATTTGCGGTAAACTGGATTCCCGCGCAATGGACGAATTGAGGGTTCCAGTCAACGAACTTGCCAGGGCTTGCGCCAACTCCGCCGACGCGGCGGAATGGGAAGAGCTTTTGCACCGTTGTGCGCCCATCGCATCGCTGGTGGCGGCCCGCGTCTGCCGCATGTGGCTGGGACGCTCCACTCCGGCGATCATCGACGATATCGTGCAGGAGGTCTTTCTCAAGCTTTGCGAAGGGCAGCGGCGCATTCTCAGGGATTTCAAGCCCCGGGGAGAAGATTCCTTCCTGGGCCTGCTGCGCATCGTTTCGGTTTCGGTGGCGAACGATTATTTCCGGCGCCAATACTCGGCAAAGCGGGGTGGCAAAGTAGTTACAATGGCGCTCGACGACGGACCTTCGTCGACCATGGCGGCAGGGCCCGATCAGAGCGCGGGAACCGAGAAGGCGCTGCTGTTTTCAGAACTCGACCGCAAGCTGCGTTCGGCGCCGGGCGTGATCGGCGAGCGGGACCGGGCCATGTTCTGGCTCTATTATCTGCAGGGCCTGACGGCCGAGGAGATTGCCGGTCTGCCTGCAACAGGTCTATCCGCCAAGGGTGTGGAGAGTGCTCTGCGCCGTGTAACTATGTGGTTGCGCAAGGAGATGGAAGCGCGAAAGCCGGAAGGTTCGCCCAAGCCGGCCGAGGAGCGAGGTTAGCTCCGGCAAAGGAAAGATTGCCTGATTGCCGGTAAGTAAAGTGCAGCGATGAATGACGACTTGAATTCGAAGCGGCCGAACACCCAGCCCGACGCGAGCCCCGGCGATGGGCTTGCCCATGCGTGGGAAGATCTCGCTGCAATGTCTTCATCTCGCGCGGAGGGCCGGCCCGCGAACGCCGGAAGCGCTTCATTGCCCGGCGCAGGAGCCTGCCCGGAGCCGGGGGAGTGGCTGAGGTTGGCCCAGGGAGAGGCGCCCGCCGCGGAGGGCGATGCGCTGCTGGCGCATGCGGCGGTATGCGGCCGCTGTCTGGCCCGGCTGCGCCAGAGCGGGAATTTGCTGTCTGCAGACGCTTCGCCGCAGGAGTCGTCCGAACTCGGGCAACTGGCGTCTGCATCCGCCGAGTGGCGGCACCGGCTCGCCGTCGAGCTTGCACACACTCCGAGCAAGGCGCGCACGCGGTTTTCAGGGCCTCTTCTTTGGGCCAGCACAAGCCTGGCCGCGGTGCTGGTGATCGTCTCCGGCTCCGTGATTTGGTGGAGGTACGAAAACGCTCCGGAGAGACTGCTGGCCGAGGCTTACTCTCAGGACCGCACCTTCGACCTGCGCATTCTCGGCGCCGGCTTTGCCCCGGTCACCCCGGAAGCGCATCTTCGCGGCGGCTCAACCGGGCGCGAGCTGCCGCAGTTGCTGAGTGCGCGGGCGCGGATCGAGCGCAAGCTGGAGAAGACTCCCGCGGACCCGCACTGGCTGCAGATGGAGGCGCGCGCGGACCTGCTGGAAGAGAAATACGATGCCGCCATCGATGTTCTGGACCGGCTGCTGGCTGCCGGCCCGGTTACGGCCAGCCTGCTGACGGACGATGCCGCGGCCTACTTCCAGCGCGGAGTGGCCACCGGCAGCGAAAACGATCGCGCCACGGCTCTCGACGGCCTGCGCCGCGCCGACGAACTGGCTCCAAACGATCCCGTGGTGCTGTTCAACGAAGCACTGGTCATGGAAGACCGGGGCCAGGTGATGAACGCCGTGGAGACATGGAACCGTTACCTGAAGTTTGAACGAGACCCACGCTGGCAGCAGGAAGGCCGCCGCAGGCTGAAGGCGCTGGAAGAGAAACTGGAGCGGCTGAAGAGCCACCAGAGCCGCATGGAACAGCATCTGGCCACGCCGCGGGCGATGCGCGCGCTGGCCGCCGATCCGGCCGCGCTGGCGGGCCTCGACGAAGAGCTCTCCAGCACGCTGCTGCCGCAGTTGCTCGATAGCGCTTTTCCGCCGTTGGTGGACCGCTCCCGGGGCTCTCCCTGCGCGCAGAACTGCCAGGCCGCCCGCGCTTTGCTTCACTCTCTCGCCGCCTCCCTCGAACGCAATCACCAGGACCCATGGCTGGCCGAACTCCTTCCTCCTGATTCATCCCCCCTCCGCAATGACTACCAAGAGGCCGTCCATGCGCTCGGACAGGCAATCGACGCGGACGCCGAGGGCAATTACGCAGGCGCCGCACGCTGGGCTCTTGCGAGCCGCCGGCTTTTCCGCATCCTGGGCGTACCGGCAGGGGAAGACCGTGCCGAGGTGGAGCGGATTTATGCGCTGCAGCGCTCCTACACGCTGGCCGCCTGCCAGCAGGCCGCCGATGCGCTGTTGGCACGCGCCGGACGGTTCGGCTGGATCAGCGCCAATGCAACGACTTTGGACGCGGGCTGCGACACGCGCCCCGGCGCCGCGGCTGCGAACAATCCGCTTTTTCAACGGGGGGTCGATCTGGCCCAGGCCCATCACTATGTGCTGCTTGAACTGAGGGCCAGAAATGCGCTGGGCAGCGCCGCGATTGAATCGGGAGACACGGAGGCCGCCTGGCGCACCAGCATCGAGAACCTTCGCCGCTTTTACGAGGGCGACTATCCCCCCTTTCGGGCCGCCACCGTACTGGCCGGCCTTGCGCTTGTGGAGGACGCGACGCCGCGGGTCCAGCTGGATCTGCTGCTGAATCGGGAGACCCTGGCTCTCTTTGAGCTCTCGCGCAACCGGGCCATTGTGGCCGAACAGCGAATTGCCCTGATTCGCGCCGCCATTCGCGCCGGCTCTCTGCGCGAAGCCGAGCGGCAAATGGCCGTCGCAAAGAGCGAGCTGTCGCTTGCTCCCGGGCAGAGGGGGTTGCAGGGCCTCCAGGCGGAGAGCGAGATTGCGATGGCGGAGCTTTATCTGGACAGGGGCGCTCTGCCGGACGCGGCGCAAATGCTCGAGGACGCGCACAACCACATGGTGGGCGAGGACAACTCGCTTCAGCTCCGGAACTATGCGGCGGCGCGGGGCGAGCTCGAGCTGGCGCTGGGGCATCCCAAAGCAGCCGATTCAACCCTGCGTGCGGCCATCCTGAAGGAGGAGTCACAGGCCCGGGGAACGGGACGTGAGAACGTCGTCTTCGCCCGCGAGAACCGGGATCTGTATGCCGCCCTGGCTGGCATCTGGCTGGCGGAGGGGCGTCCGGGGATGGATGTTCTGGCGCTGTGGGAGAGGTACAGGCTACGCATCCTGGGCGAACCCGTGCCGGCCTGCGAGGCCGATCGGCTGGACTGCCTGGAGCCGCGGGTCGAGCGCGCTCTTGACCGTGAACTGGCGGCAGATGGCCGCGACTCCCTGATGGGACAAATTGTCCTCCGCGACCGGGTCCTGCTGTATCGCGCCGATGCGCGCAATGTCGTCTGGAGCCAGATTAAAATTCCACAAGCCGACCTGCTGGCCGCCGCCGCATCGCTGGAGCGCGTCGACAGCTCTCCAGCCACTTCACAGGCCTCCGTCGATCAGGCAGCGCGCCAACTGGGGGAGATCCTGATGAGCGGCCTGCGCGCCCCGGCGGCTCCCGACAGCCTGCTGATGCTGGAGCCCGACCCGTTGCTGGGCAATGTGCCTTGGCCGTCGGTTGAAATCGCCCAGGGCCCCATTGGATTGCACTTCAATCTGGAAGAAGCGCCGTCTCTGCTGCTGGACCGTCAACCTGAGCCTGCAACCCCGCGGCGCGACGCGCGGGACCGGCCCCTCGTGGTGGGCGCTTCCATCGGCGCCGGCGAAAGCGCGCTTCTCCCCGAGGTTCTGAATGAGGCCCGCAGCGTGGCGCGTATGGGCCCGGACTCCGATCTTCTGCTGGCGCAACAGGCCACCGAGGCGCGGGTGGCCGCGCACCTGGCTTCCGCCTCAATCATTCATTTCGCGGGCCATGCCGCGCAATATGACGGGACCACGCGACTGATGCTGGCTCCCTCGGGCGCCGCTCGGGACAGGCCCTACCTCGACAGCTCCCTGTTCCTGAGGGACCCGCCCAGAGCCGCCCAACTGGTGGTTCTCTCCGCCTGCTCCTCGGGAATTGGAGAAGCGGGCTGGAATCACGGCATGGGAGATATAGTGGATACGTTGGCCTCGCTGGGAGTGCCGCAGGTGGTGGCCACCCGCTGGCAGATCGATTCGGCCTCGGCGGTCCCGTTGATGGACGCGTTTTACCGGGGCCTGGCCGATGGACTCAGCGTTCCCGAGGCACTGACCGCAGCGCGGCAATCCCTCATCCGCGATGCTCGATACCGGCATCCCTACTACTGGGCGGCGTATTACGCGTCCGGCGTGGGCCAAACTGATTTGCGAGAGGTGTTTGATGGTAGCAGGTAATCCCGCAGCAACCGTCTCCCAACTGGACGTGGTTTTCGACGGGACCTGGGTGATTGTGCCCGGCGTGGACGCGAATGGCCGCATCGTCGGAGTCGATGTGTACTCACCGGCATGCGGCCATCCGCATGGCGCGAACTTCACCAACCAGATCAACCCGAAATCCGTGGCCCGAGCCCCCCGCCTTTTACATGCTTGACGACCACAGCCATACACTGAACATCCAGCGCGCGAGCGGGTTGCAGGCGGGCATGAACTCCGCCGGCATCGATCAGACAATCAACCATTGCGTGACCCACAGCCGGCCCATCGGAAGCAACTGGGATCTGATGGTTTCGATTCCATGCGGCCCTGACGCCTGGACTTCCGCGGATACGGTGGCTCCGGAGACGACGGATTCCTCGGGCAGGGCCGTTCCCTGTTTCAGCGGCAAAGACATCCCCGCCGGCAAGGTTTCGTCCTTGCAGACGCTGAGCTTCAAGGGTGTGACAGGCGTGCAGCTTTGCGGCGCACCGGCCAAGGTTCAGGGGCTGCTTCCCGCGCCCTGGAGGGGCAGCGGAAGCCTCATCTTCGAGGGTGAAATTTCCTATGTGCCCACCATCCAGCATGAACGCGGAGCCATCAGCGCCATGGCCGGACTGGCGGGACTGGATCTGGTGCTCGATTATCCCCTTCCCTCCAGCCTGAGCGCGCAGCCCTCGCCCGCGAAGGGTCGGGTGATGACGAAGACCGGCGGCAACTGCGGCCACGCGCTCATCGTGCTGCCGTCGGTTTAGGCAGGACGCAGCCGGCGCTGGAGGGCCGGAATCTGGAGGAAGAGCCGGTTTCGAGCGCATTGGCCGCTTTGGGCTGCACTGCAGGGGCAAAATGCTGTAGGCTTTTTCTGCCATGAAGAACACATGCAAGTCTGCCTTTCTTGCGGCCGCTCTGTTGCTCGCGGTCTCGCCCGCTTCCCGCATTCACGCCCAAATGGTCTCTCCCTCGATCGACCGGCCCGGCCAGCCGTTTTCCTACTATTCCAAACCCACTGACGAGATCGGCGTGATGGACGCCGAGGCGGCCACCGAGGTCACGCCGGAGGGCTACCTGCGCACCGGCTTCGGCGAGCTGATGTTCTTTGCCGGCCCGGAAATCGAGCCCACCAGCGTGCGCATCCGCACTCTCGAAGACGGTCATCTGCCCATCATCCACTACCAATTCGAGCGCGACGGCATTGTCTATCGCTTCACCCTGTTTGCGGCTACCCTCGACGGCAACCCCGAGGGCAGGCTGGTCAACTTCATCCGCATTGCCATGAAGAACGAGGGCAAGGAGCCCAACCGCGCCATCCTGGCCACCGGGGTCCGCTACGATGCCCCCAACAACACCGGCGCGCCACTGCATGGCGACAATCGCTTCGACCGCCCCCGCGAGGGCAAGTTCCCCGGCGACTACCGGCAGATCGGCGAAAATTTCAGCCCCGACTGGATCTACTCGTTCACGCCCGGCAGCTTTCTGCGCGACGGCCGCCTGCTTTATACCTTCCCGGAGGGCTACACCACCCGCGGCTGGACGCTGCACGGCCGCTACAACTACCCGCAGGACATAAGCAAGGCGTCGAAGCTCGATGTGGACCCGACGGTAGCTGTAGGCATTGTCACGTACTCGCGACTGCTCAAGCCCGGCGAAGAGTCCACTCTCGACTTCAAGATGCCGGTCGTTCCCACGGCGGATTCCGAAGCGATTGCCGCGATCGACCAGGCTTCCTTCGACCCGGCCAAGAAGCAGGTCACAGCGTTCTGGAACCATATCCTGGCCCAGGGGATGCAGATCACGCTGCCCGAGCGGAAGCCCGTCGATGCCTTCTACGCCAACCTCATCTACGACCTCATCGCCCGCGACCACATCGGTCCCGACTACATTCAGACCGTCAACAAGCTGCACTATCACGAGTTCTATCTGCGCGACGGCGCCGACATTGTGCACAGCTATGACGTGACCGGCTATCCGCTGATCGCCAAGCAGGATCTTGACTTCTTCGCCAAGTCGCAGAAGCCAGACGGCAACTTTCTCTCCCAGCCGCAGCAGTACGACGGATGGGGCGAGGCTGTCTGGGGCTACGCGCAGCACTACCGCATCACCCGCGACAAGGCCTTCGCCGAGTGGGCGCTGCCGCAGATTGCCCGCGCCGTGGACTGGCTCAGACAGGCCCGCGCCGCCGACCCGCTACGCATCATGCCGGCCAGCGACGTGCGCGACAACGAATATGTGCCCGGCCACCTGACCGGCTACAACTTCCTCGCCCTCTCCGGGCTCAAGCTGGCGATCCAGATGGCCAATGGAGCCGGCCACCCCGACCTGGCCACGGCCTGGCAGGCAGAATATGACGATTATCGTCAGGCGTTTTTCAAAGTGCTGGACGAACGGACAAGAGCGGACGACGGCTATATTCCTCCGGCGCTCGACGGGCAGAAGGGCGGCTACGACTGGGGCAATCTGCTGGCGGTGGTTCCCGAGCCCACGCTTGACCCTCACGACCCGCGCGTGACAGCCACGCTGAAGGCCACACAAGCCAAGTACAAAGAAGGCATCATGACCTATGCCGACGGCGAGTTCCTGCATCACTACCTGACCATCAAGAACACCATGACCGAGACCATCCGCGGCGACCAGGAGCAGGCTGTGAAAGAACTTTATGCCTTGCTGCAGCACACCAGTTCAACCCACGCCGGCTTCGAGTTCGCCATTCTTCCCTGGGGCAACCGCAACTTCGAGGACAACCTGGCCCCGCACGGCTGGTTCGCCGCCGAGTACCGCACTCTGCTGCGCTCCATGCTGGTGCGCGAAGAGGGAGACAATCTGCACCTGCTCAGCGTGGTCTCGCCGGAGTGGATCGGCACGGGCAAGACCATCGCGGTCAGCCAGGCGCCCACGTACTTCGGCACGGTGGCCTTCACGCTGCAGCAGCCCGCAGATGGCGAAGCGGTTCTGCGCCTGAACGCCCGCTTCACCGCCGCTCCCAAGCAGGTGGTCGTCCATCTGCCCTGGTTCGTCGAGCTGCAAAGCGCCACCGTGGACGGCAAAGCGGTGCAGGCGGCGGACGGCGCGCTCGCGGTCCCCGCAGATACGAAAGAGATTCGCCTGCATTGGTCGCTGAAGACCAATACACCGCACATGAGCTACGAGCGCGCCGTGGAGGAGTACAAGGCCGAGTACGCGCGCCGCTACCAGATCCTGATGCACGGGGAGGCGGAGAAATAGAACGGCCGGGCCGGAGTTGACGTGAGTGGCGGGCTTGCCTCGCGGACACATCGACTCCAGATCCGCCAGGGAGCGTTGTCGCAATGGAGAGACGTGATCCGGCCGCCGACGAGGCGGCCCCTGCGAAATTGTTTCTTGAGTATTCTCGCCAAAAGCTGCTGGACCAGTACTGGCCGCGCTTGCGGGGCTGTGTGGAATCGCTGAACGATGAGCAGGTGTGGTGGCGGCCGAACGCCGCCAGCAACAGCATCGGAAACCTGATTCTGCATCTGAACGGCAATGTGCGGCAATGGCTGGTGGCGTCGTTCAACCGGTTGGAGGACTCGCGGGATCGCGCTGCTGAGTTCGACCAGCGAACGCCGGCTCCGGCTGCGGCGCTGCTGGAGACGCTCAATGGAACCTTGCAGGAATCAGCGAGGACTCTTTTGCGGCTGACCCAGGACGATCTGCTCGCGTCCTACTCGATTCAGGGGTACACGGTGAGCGGAATGGCCGCCGTCTACCATGTTGTGGAGCACTTCGGAATGCACTACGGCCAGATTCTCTATATCGCCAAGATGTTGCATGGCCAGGATCTTGGCTTTTATAGCGAACTCCGCAAGACCGGCCGCGCCTCATAAAACAGCGGGCGAGAATTCCGCAGCCCAAGCGGGCTACAAAGGGGGAGCCGCTACTCAAGCTGCTTGATCTTCGTCCCCTCAGGCAGCTTGATCTGAAACTGGTCGTCGTGCAGGGGGATGTTCTCCACGACTTTTTCAACTGTCATGACGACCTGGTAGTCCTCCAGCGGCCGCTTGATGGTAATCTTCGACGGATACAGGAGGCTTCCAAAGTCCACGTAGCGGCCATAGTAGACCTCCGTCTCCAGGTTGCCCTCGCTGTCATACAAATCCTGCTGATAGGGGAGCAGGTCGTCGCGATGGAAGGTCACTACCCGCATCGGCGTCAACTCCCGGCTGCCCGGCTTGCGCCGCATGACGCTCAAAATGTATTCCGGGACCAGCAGCAGATGCTTCTTCTTGGCGTCTTCCACGGTGTCCGTGTCAGCAGTCACCATGAACTCATCGTCAGGGTCCAGCCCCCGCACGGCCATTGCGTCGAAAAAGAATCCGGGCCGCATGTTTTCCAGCGCATTCGCCGACTTCTTGCGGATCGTCTCCGTGCCCTTGTAGGCGGTGCTCTTCGCCTGGATATAGAGGGTCACGTCCTTGCCGTCGGTCACCATGTCGAACATGCGCGACCCAATCACCGGCACGCGCCCATAGACGCGCAGCATCGCCGGCTTGCGCATCAGGATGATTCCCGGGAAAGTCGTGTAGTCTTTCTCGACTCCCTCTCTCTTTTTCATGGCGCTGGCCTGGATCTCAACATTGGCGTAGAGCGAGTTGAGTGCATCCCAGCTCTGGTTGAGCCGGTACGCCAGATCGTCGGGCGAGACCGATTGCACGATTGACGGCGCCTTGGGGACCGGCAGCCTGCGCGTGGTCCACAGGCAGCCGGACAGCAAAAAAAGCGGCAGGAACAGGACTGCGGAAGCGCCTTGATGGCTCTTCTTCACCGGTCACCTGCCTTCTTCAGGGCGTGCCGGTATCCAGAGACGTTGCGGGCGTGTTCCTCCAGCGTGCTGGCGAACACCGACCGTCCCTGGGGGTTGGCCCCGGCGGCCACAAAGTAGAGGTAATCCGTTCGCGCCGGTTCCATGGCCGCGCGCAGCGAGCGCAGGCCCGGATTCGCGATCGGCCCCGGCGGCAGCCCCGCGTGCAGATAGGTATTGTAGGGAGTGTTCCGCTTCAGATCGCTCTCGTGGATGACGCCATGCCACTCGCCCTTGAGTTCCAGCCCATAAATCACCGAGGGATCCGTCATCAGCGGCATATTCTTGGCGAGCCGGTTCTCAAAAACGCTGGCGACCAGAGGCCGCTCCGCGTCCAGCGCCGTCTCCCGCTCCACCAGCGAAGCCATCGTCACCACTTCGTGCACATTCTCCTTCAAGCCCAGGCGTGAGGCCTCCTGGCGAAAGCGCCGCACCATGGCGGCAGTGATCTGCGCCAGGGTGGCCTTGCGGGCAAAATGATAGGTATCCGGAAACAGATACCCCTCCAGACTTTTCGCTCCAGGGTCCAGATCGGCCACAAGACTGGTCTGCCGCGCCTGCTCGTCAAGAAACTCCCCGCGCGTGCCAAATCCTGCCTGCTCCAGTCGTGCCGCAATGTCGAAAATGTTCGCACCCTCCGGCACCACCACCACCTTCGTGTAGACATCCCCGCGCTCCAGGCGCGCGTACACCTCAGCCACCGTGGCCGGGTGGTCAAACCGGTACTCGCCGGCACGCAGGGTTCCCCGCCGCACCCAGCGCACAAGGTCAAAAGCAAACTGGCTGCGCACCACGCCCGCTGCTTCCAGCTGCCTGCCAATGCGCGCCGCTGAAGTGCCCGGCGCCACATCGACAAAAATCTCAGTCTGGGGCCCGAACGGAGTAAACACCAGCCAGGCCGCGGCGCCCGCCGCCCCCAGCACGAGCAGAAACACCACCAGCAGGGTTCCCCTGGCGCCAAAGCCCCTTTTTCTTCTGCTCTTCCGTCTCTGGCGCGCCATTCGCTGCTGCAAACCCTTCTCTTGGTTAAGACGCGGCTTACGCGCCTGCGGATTCTCTACCTTTCATGATTGTATCGGGAGCGAATCCTCAGGAGGGGGTTTCCTCAACGACCGGACGCTATAAGCTGGAATCCAGGAACCTTGATGCCGGAATCTGCCCAACCACCCCGTTACCTCGCCCTCGACGTCGGCTCGAAGCGGATTGGCGTGGCCGTTTCAGACGAACTGGGGCTCACGCCGCAGCCCGTGCTCACCCTGGAACGGCGCCGCAATCCCCGCGAAGACCTGCGCTCGCTGGCGCGGCTGGCGCGGCGATTCGGCGTGGCAGGCATTGTGGTCGGCAACCCGCTGCACCTGTCCGGCGAGATGAGCCCGCGCGCCGCCAAAACCCAGGCCTTCGCCGCCGAGCTGGGCGCGCTGACTGGCCTGCCCATTCACCTGTGGGACGAGCGGCTGACCACCCGCGCGGCCCACCAGATTCTCTATGAAGCCGGCCACGCCCGCCCGCAACACCGCCGCGTGGTGGACCAGGTGGCCGCCACGCTGATCCTGCAATCGTTTCTGGAGGAGCGGAAGGCAGCGCACGGGGAATAGGAGTTGGGCGGCCGGCGCGGCCGCGCGCGGCTGGTTCGCTGGGCACAAAAAACCGGAGAGATTTCGCAGCCTGCGCCGCGCAATCTCTCCGGTCTTGTTTTGGGCAATTTGTCTTTTCCGCGCGGCGTGGAGATCAGTCTCCGGCAACCGCCTCGGCTTCCTTCTTGACGACCGGTTTGGCAGGCGCGATCGAGTCCAGACTGACGAGACCCTCGACCGGCTTCTCGCCCAGCACGTGTTCCCGATAGAGCTTGGCCATCTGGGCATTTTCCGCATCCTGCTTGAGCTTGTCCGCGGTGGTGACGGCGCGGGCGCGGAGCTTCTCTTCGCGGGAGTTCTTGGCGATGCCCAGCTCGTCCAGCGTGTGGTTGGCTTCGGAGTTGACGTGCTCCATGTTGAGGGCCAGGTCGTGGCCCACGTGGGTCATGCCCACCTTCTTGCCGCCGGCGAAGATTTCGTGGCGGCCGTGCTCCTCGTACCACTTGGTCAGGGTGGCGGTCATGTGCATCTTCTCGATGATGTTGCGCCAGCCCACGCCCGTGTTGTAGGCGCAGAAGCTGATTTCGCCTTCCTGGGTGGCGTACGGGATGATGCACTGCTCGGTGCGGCGGAAGTCGTAGTTGAACAGGTCCTGGAACCACATGCCGGCGATGAACAGGAAGTTCCAGCGATCAGCGCGGCGCTTCTTGATGTCCTCCAGGGTGCGATCGCCCTTGACCGAGCCGTAGTCTCGGCCGGTGGCGTTGAAGGTCTTGTCCATCTTCTTCAGCATGTCGGTGATCTTGAAGTGGGTGGGCGACTGGAACGGATCGTAGTTGCGCAACAGCGCCAGGGCGAAGCCGATGACCGACATCCATTTGCCGCGGGCCGCGTCGTTCACCTTGGCCAGGTCCTTGGCCACCTTGTTCATGTTGAGGAAAGCCGTCACCGGAGCGGCTTCCTTGGTTTCCTTGTCGATCATCAGCGCCATGCCGATGCCGCAGTTGGGGTGGCATCCGCAGCTGAGCTGGCCCCATTCGGCGCTGGGCCCGTGAATCAGGTCGGCCCAGTCAGAGAAGGTGCTCATGAAGCTGATGGGGAACCAGTCGCGCTCCGGCTCGCCCAGACCCACCTGCTTCTTCACGTCGTGGGCCATGTGCGAGAGCGTGTAGCGCTGCGCCAGGCGGCGCTCGTCGCTGATGTCTTCGTCGCGGCCCGTAAAGCTGACCGGCTGGAAGCTGAGAAAGCTGATCTTCTTGGGATTGTCGAGCGCGAACTCGATGATGCGGCCCACCTGCTCGTTGTTGATGCCGTTGATGATGGTGGTCACCGGCACGATGTCCACGCCGGCTTCGTGCAGGTTGTTGATGGCCTGCAGCTTCACATCAAACAGGTTGCCCACCTTGCGGTGCGAGTTGGCGGCGTTGCCGATGCCGTCGAACTGGAGATACACATACCGCAGTCCAGCTTCGGCCGCGGCGCGGCACAGCTCCTTGCTCTTGGCGAATTCGATTCCGTTGGAAGCGGCCTGCACGCTGTTGTAGCCCACCTTGCGCGAGTAGGCGACAGCGTCAAGGAAGTACGGCGACAGGGTGGGCTCGCCGCCGGAGAACTGGACGCTCATCTGCCGCTTGGGCTTCACCGTGATGGCGTTGTCCAGCATGGTCTTGATCTCGTCCCAGGTGAGTTCGTGGACGAAGCCGACCTGGTTGGCGTCCATGAAGCACGGGTCGCACATCATGTTGCAGCGGTTGGTCAGGTCGATGGTGAGCACCGAACCGCGGCCGTGGGTGACGGTGGAGGTCCCGTGGTGGTGCAGATTCTTGTCGCCGTCGCCGTGGGCGCGGATGTCGCGTCCGGGGAAGCTCTCTTCGAGGTGCTTGAAAAACTTGGTGTCGATGGACATCAGGTCTTCAAAGTGCCCATGCTTGGGGCAATCCTTCACCATCAGGATCTGGCCATCGCGCTCAATGATCTGGGCCTTGATCTCGCCGACCTTCTCGTTGAGCAGCACTTCGTGGGGCAGCTTGCCGTCCAGAATCTGCTTGCGAATCTCGGGCACGCACTTGGGACAAAGCGAGTCGGTGGTGCGCGGCCAGCCGAGGGGCGGCTTCTCCTTTTCCCAGCTCTTCAGCAGGGGCTTGTCGCTCCACTTGGGCGTAAAGGAAGCATTGGGGCTGATGCGGTTCAGCCGCTCATAGACCACCCACGCGCCCTTGGCCGCGTAGACGGCGGCTTTCTCGGCGTACTTGATCGCTTTTGACATACAGTGCGGTCTCCTCACAAAATTTTCGCCGGCGGCAGTCGCTCGCCCGGCCCTGCTCCGGCCCGCCTTTGCGAGGCAGCCGAAACCTGAAAATGCAATTCAAGAGTAGCGTCCCGCCCGCGTCAATCCAACGCAGGTGCAGCGAACGGCAAAATCCGCCCGCGAACGGCAATGAAAGCAAGGTGAACGGCAAGGGCAGACGGATAAGGCAGCGGGCAGCCCACAAATGCTTTGGTCTGCAATGGTTTACGTGGGCTTGCGTCTAGGGCGAATTCGTCCCGCCCGTCTTGGCCACCTGGTCAATCACGCGCTGCACCAGGACCACGCGGATGTGGATGCGCCGGGCGACGTCGGGCAGAAATTCAGTGATGAAATTTTCGATCGGGGCGGTGGCAATGCCGATCGAATAGCGCGCCCCGCTGGCGGGCAGATTCGTTTCGCGGCCCGGAACGTAGAGATTGCTGATTTCGTCATCGATGGCGAAACCCACCAGGTTGGCATAGTTCAGCATGCCCTTGCCATTGTCGCCCTGGGTCCACACCACCTCGACGATCGCATGGCCGATGCGGCGGGGAACGGAGGCCTTCGGCATCCGGTGGTAATGCGGGTCCTGACGGGCGATCGAGGGGATCAGAAAAGTGCCGAAGAACTCACCCGTCAAGTCCTGAGCAAAGCTGACGCCCACATAACGTCCGAATCCCGGCATTCCAGGGCCGTAGGCCGAGTGAGCGTCCGATCCCACCGCGATGGCGGCGTCGCCCAGAATGGTGAGGCCGTTGAAGGGATCGAGCAGGTTGCGCATGGCCAGCCGTGCTTTTTCCTTCGGTGTCAGCGGCTTCACCTGCGGTCCGTTGAGGAAGCGGGCAAACCAGTTGATCGCAGGCTCTTGCGGGCAGGGTTGCCCCCCGGCCTGAGAGCTGGGCTGGTTGGCGGCGTTTGCCGCCGTGCCGCCGGGGCCGGCCGTTGCGCCTGCCGCGGATTTGGCGCTGGGCGCTGTTCTGCAAGGTTCCGCGGCTTTTGCTTCGTGAGGCACGGGAATCTGCGGCTGGGGCGCCTCCGGCAGCGGTGATGCGGGCTTGGATGGCTCGGCCTGGCCGGCCCAGGCCTGCGCAGAAAGCAGCGCCAACAAGACCAGAGACGCAGGAGACGACGGACGAATTCCGCAGCGGCTGGCCCGCCCAGTCACCCAGTCAGGGCCGTTGCGGCGTCGATCGTCGTCTTTCCGTCGCTTGCGCAAACGCCGGGACCTCGCTGGCTGCAGTTTGGTCTGATCGTACTGGAAGAAGGGCAAACCCGACAGGCCGATCAAAGTCAGCGCCGTTCGAGCGTGAATCCCTCCTGCTCTGAGAGTCTGACGCGGGCTTGCCGTCCATCGTAACCCGGAGGCCCGCCGAGGGTTGCGATTCCGGCGCTCGGCTTACGTGACCGATGGCCGCCCCACCCGCTGTTGACCATCGCGGCACGTCTTCGCCATTCCCGGGTCGCGCGGCATTGACGCGCCCTCGCGCGCCCCGCAGACTGAAGACGAGGAGGCTGCCGTGAGTTCTTATCCTCCACCCGGGCCTGGTGCGGGCGGCGTGGGCCAGCGCATTGAAGAGGCCATCGAACTGATCGAGATGGAGCTGCGCCACGCCATCGCGTACGTCAACGATGCGGTGGTGCCGCAGGTGCGCAGCGAATCCATCACCGCCATGCGCAAGCTGGCCGACACTCTGCGCGCCCTGGCCGACCGCATGGACCAGACGAAGGGCCCGCGCCCTTGAGGAACGGGATTTTCTTGCAAGGTCGCCGGCGGAGTCTGCTGATCGGGGCGGGAGTCGCCCTGACCCTGCTGACCGTCTCCGGCTGCGGGCATCGCCAGACCACGGCGCGGCTGCCTGCGCCGGAAGCCGCGCCGCCCGAGGTCCAACCCGCCCCTCCAGTTCCGCCTCCGGTCTCCACAGGCCGCATTCCCATCACGCCGGTCCCGCGCGGCGGCGTCAGCGCTGCCGATCTGGATTACGTGGCCACGCACAGGCCCATCCTGAGCGAGGAGGGCGACGCCACCTGGTATTCCGCGCCCTATAAAGGACGCAAGTCGGCCAACGGCCAGGTCTTCAGCGACCGCGCCCTGACCGCCGCGCACCGCACCCTGCCCATGGGATCGCTGATCGTGGTGACGAACCTTGAGACCGGACAGTCGGCCGCCATGCGCATCAGCGACCGCGGCCCGTTTTCCCCGGACAGAATCATCGATCTCACCATCGCCTCGGCCAAGGCCACGGGCGTGTACCGGGCCGGCATGGCCCGCGTCCGCATCGACGTCTACCGCACGCCCAAGCCCATCGACAGCGGCGGCCGCTGGTGCGTGCAGATCGGCGCATTCAAGAGCGAGCGCAAGGCCGAGAAGCTGAAGAAACAGCTCCTGCGCAAATACCCCGACGCTCGCGTCATCGAGTTCCCCGGCGAAGACAGCTATTGGGTGCGCATCCGCCCCGAGGGCGACAACCGCGCGCAGGCCGAGGCCATCGCGCGCCGCCTGCGCCCGTCCGAGGGCGACGCGTATCTAACGCGGCTGGACTGATCCACGCGGCGAGTGCAATGGGGATGATGCACTCACTGACAGCGGTGTTCAGAAGTCATGTCCGAGTTGGCAACAATCCGCTCTGAATACGGTCTGTGCGTGGCTCTCGTCCGCTCGACACAGAAGATTGCATGCAGGGGGAACTTTTGGCGCGACGTCAACGTTTCAGTATGCAAGGAGATTTCCGCTTGCATCGAACGATGTGTGCCCCCGCTCTCTCTCTGGTGATGTTGGCAACTTCATCCGCCGCGCAACCCGCAATCACTCGCCCTGACGGGGGCAAGCTTACGCCCGCGCAGATCGATTCGACCGTAAACCGCCTGATCCAGGCCGCGCATGTCACCGGCGCTAGCGTCGCGCTCTTCCATCGCGGCAAGATCGTCTACCTCAACGCCTACGGCCTGCGCAACACCGAAAAAAGCCTACCACTCACGCCCGATTCCGTGATGACCGCCGCGTCGCTGAACAAGTCAGCCTTCGCGACAGTCGTCATGCGCCTAGTCCAGCGCGGGACTCTCGATCTCGACAAGCCCATCGAGCAGTACCTCGGAAAGCCGCTTGGCGACTTCGACCGCTATGCCGACCTCGCAGGCGACCCGCGCACCGCGAGGCTCACGCTGCGTATTTTGCTTGACCACACCACCGGCTTCGCCAACTTCCGCGGCCTCGAAGACGATCACAAGCTGCATATTCACTACGACCCGGGCACACACTTCGGCTACTCCGGCGAAGGCATCAATCTCGCGCAATTTGTTGTCGAAACAGTGACCGGCAAATCGGCCACGGCGCTGATGCAGGAAGAGCTTTACACGCCGCTCAAGATGACACGCTCGAGCATGGTATGGGAGCCGCGCTTCGAGAGCGACTTCGCCAACGGCTACGACGAGTACGGCCGCTCGCTCGGCCCAGAGCGCCGGAAGAGCCCTGCAGCCGCCGGCTCCATGCAGACCACCCCGCGCGACTACGCGCTATTCCTGAGCGCACTGATGCGTGGCGAAGTGCTCAGCGCGGCCATGCGCGACAAAATGCTCAGCCCGCAGATCCGCATCCGCTCCGTGCACCAGTTTCCTTCGTTGAACACTGAAACAACTACTGCCTACGACCCCATCGACCTGAGTTACGGCATCGGCTGGGGACTTTACAAATCGCCATACGGGCCGGCGTTCTTCAAGGAGGGCCACGACGAAGGATGGCGCAACTTCGCGCTCTGTTTCCGCAACGGCGACGGGATGCTGGTAATGACCAACAGCTCAAACGGAGAGGGCATCTTCAAGCCGCTGGCCGAGGCGTTGCTGGGTGAAACCGGCTTCCCCTTCGACTGGGACGATTACACTCCCTACGACAAGCTGCCTCCGCTGCCGAAGCTCAAAGAGCACAAGCCGGTCACGCTCACCGCCGAGCAGTTAAACCGCGTTGCCGGCCGCTACGCGCTCAGCGCAGACATCGTGCTGACAGTCACCGTCGAAAACGGTCACCTCTATGTCCGCGAGAACGACGAGGAGAAGCAGGAATACCTCGCCGAAAGTCCGAGCGATTTCTATTCGGCAACATCGACCGACGAGTGCAGCTTCAAACCCGAAACTGGCCAAGCGAAGGTGCTCGTGCTGCATCTGGATAACGGTCAGAATCCGGAGCTGAAGCGAGTGCCGTAGAAGGCGCGGTATTGTTCGATTTATATATCGCCGAGTCAATCACCGAGCCGCAGATGCGGTTTCGGGCAAATCACCGGCAATCCGGAAGTAACTCTCAACGGGCGAGAACAGGCCGCAGCGCTCAGTGAGAGTTTGTTCAGTCTTCCCAGGCAGAATACGGGCGTGTGGCCGGCTACTCGAAAACTGATCCTCTACCCTTTCCGCGATTTGCAGCATCCTGATTGATGCATGCTTCGCTACTGTGGCGGCGGATAAAACGGCAGCTTGTCGTTCTTTTCGTTGGCGCGGCGGATGGTTACGTCGTCCAGCAGCAGCGCGGGGGCGAGCACCGTCGCCGGCACATCGCCAGCGTAGTTGGCCACCCACAACTCCTTGCCCGCGGCCTCCACGCTGGAGCGCAGCGCCCGCTGGTCCAGGTCGTCCAAATCCGCCCCGCGCACCAGTTCGCGCTTGCCGTCGGGACTCACGCGGTAAAGCAGCCGCGGAGCCAACCCCGGTCCCAGCGTGGCCACCGAATAGACGCTCTTCAACGCCCGGTCCCTGGCCATGTCCAGCAGCTTGCGGTTCAACTCGTCGCCGGTCAGCCCATCCCGCGCCGTCACCTTCATCACCCCGATCGATGGGCGCGGCGGTCCGGTCACGCCGGCGCGTCCATGGCCGTTCGACTGCGGGAAATCCCGCACCGGCTCGCGGCCGATCAGATAGTTTTCCAGACGTCCATCGGTCACCAGCTTCACCGCCTGCGCCGGCACGCCTTCGTCGTCCACTTCGTAGGCGCCCACCAGGCCCTTGCCGTCAAATGTCTTCAGGCTCGGATCATCCACCACATCCAGAAATTCGGGCAGCACGCGCGCATGATAGCTGTTTGCGAACGGCCCATTTGTGCGCGCTTCGGAGCCCATCTGGGGCCGCGTGGCCACGACCGCGCCCACCACCAGGCTGCGCAGCGTGTCGGCGCTGGCGTCGGCGCTGAACAGCACCGGCCCGTGATACTCCTCCTCCACCAGCGGCGCCTTGCGCAGTTCGGTGAGCGAGGCGATCAGCGCGACGGCCTGTTGCGCGAAAACCTCCGGCGTGTCCAGATCCTTCAGCGTCACGCCGGTGCTGGCGTAGGAGCGGTCGAGCCTCATGCCGTCGGCGGCCTGCGTGCCCACGCCCAATGCTTCCTGATAACCGGACGAGGTCGCGCGCACGATGGTTCCCTCACTGTTCACCATCCATGTCGTCGTCACGCGCGCATGAAACATGGCCGAGGAGTACTCCACGTCCTGCGCCGTGGCCTTGACGGAGGCGTCAGTCCGGTAAATCCCGCTGTCGCGCGCCACGCGCTGCTCCCACGCGGCCTCGTCCAGCGTCAGTTTCAGCGGTTCGGCCAGCCAGACCACAGGCTTTTCCCTGCTGAAGTCATCGGCCTGCGGCGGCGTCTGCACCTGCTTCAACGCGGCCTGCTTCTGCGCATACGCGGCGAGCGCGCTCTTGTAGGCCTGGTCCGTGGCCTGCCACAGCGCCGAGCGCAGCGCGATCGGATCGTCGTCCAGGGCCGCCAATTCAAGCGCGCCGTCGCCGCGCCCGCCGGAGCTGTCGGTCTTGTAGTCGCCCACCCGCACCGTGATGCGCGCCACGCGCGCGTGACTGTGCTGCGCGCCTTCGCTCGCGCCGAACGCCGCCTTGGTCTGGTAATCCTCCACCTCTTCAATGCGGTACTGAATAAAGAACGGCTTGGCGAAGCCGGGAAACTGCAACTGGCTCATGCTGCGGTCCAGCTCTTCGAGCATCGCCTTCAGCACCAAATCCTTTTCAGCGTCCGTGCGGGTCTGTTGTGCGGACGCGCTCAGGCAGACGCCGCCAAGCAACGCCGCAAGAAATCCGGCAGCGGCGAGCGATGCAACGGTGCGAGTCAGCTTCATTGCGCCTCCTTTTTTGCGGGCGTTTCCGCCGGTGTTGCGGGCGTTGCCGCCGGTGCGCCGGGGATGGGCAGGATCGGCGGCCGCGCCGTGCCCTGCGGCTGGCGCTGCGTCTCGATCTCGCTCAACAGCATGGCCGGGGCCACCGCGCTGACCGGAACCGTGCCCGACTCCGCGCCGCATTCACCGTTGAAGACTTCGCTCTTGTCGCCGGTGGCCAGAATGCGTTTCATCGCCGCCAGCGGCGTGCCCACGATGCTCACCCCGCGCACCAGTTCGTCGGGGCGGCCGTCCACATACACGCGCCACACCACCAGCGGAATCACCTGAAACGCCTGCGGCGAACTGCGCTGGGTGACGGCGAAGCCTGAGGAGATGTCCTCGAAGTAGAGCCCGTACGGCTTGCCCTGCTTCTTCGCTTCTTCAATCAACTGCCTGCGCAGCTCGGTTTCAGGCTCGCTTCTCGTCGAGGTCACAATCAGGTTGCCCTGGCGGCCGGTGGGCATGCGCCCGGTCTGCGCGCGCCCGTGGCCGTTGGAATCGCTGAAGCTGGCGATCGGCTGCCGCGACATCAGAAAATTTTTCAGCACGCCATCCTGAATCAGCTCCACGCGCTGCGCCTTCTGCCCTTCGTCGTCGTACGCGTAGCTGCCGCTCAGCCAGGTCTTGCCAAAGGTGGTCCGCGTGGGATCGTCGACCACGGAGAGGAAGGTGGGCAGCACATCCTTGCCCAGATCCTTGGTAAAGGTCTGGCCCTCCTCATCGCCGCGCTGCCGCTGGCCTTCGAGGCGATGGCCCAGCACTTCATGAAAGAACACCGCGGCGGCGCGCCCGGAGAGAATCGCCGGCCCGTCGAAGGGCTCGGTCACCGGCGCCTTGCACAGCGCTTCCAGGCTCTTGCCCAGCGCGCGGACCGCGGCTTCCATCTCCGCCTGCGCGGGCAGACCGTCCAATGTCTCGGCCTCAAAAGTCTGATCGCGGAACAAGTCCATGCCGTCGTCGGCGCGGGTCACGGCCATCACCACCAGCCGCGCCTGCAGGTGCGGCTCCACCACCCGCGAACCCTCCGACGAGACAAAGTAGTCGGTCTCGTTCTGCGCCGAGAGAGCCACGATGTTCTGGTACACGTCCGGATAGTCGCGGAGGATTTTCGACAGCGCCCGCACCCGCTGCTCCCACGCCGCGCGGTCGATCTTTACCGGCGGAGCCGGCTTTTCGACGGCCACCTGTGGCGGCTCCTTGCTGAAATCAGGCGAGGTGTCCTCTTCCTTGGCCCGTACTTCGGCCTCGGTCTTTACCCGCAGATAGTTGTCGAGCGCGGTGCCGTAGCCGGTGTTGGTGGCCAGCCACAGGGACCGGGCCAGCGCCTCGCGGTCGTCGCCCAGCGGCAGTTGCAAGCTGCTGACCGCCGAGCTGCGGTGCTCCCCGTGCGTGTTGTCCAGATTGGGACTGCCCATCCGCACCTGCACGTCGGCCACGCGGACATGGTTCGCCGAGCTATCCACGAGCGCGCCGTACTGAGCGCGAATAGAAACCGCGCTGGCATCACTTACCGAGTAACTCAGAAAGTAAGGCGGCAGTTGCTTGTCCGCATCTCGTTTGTCGGGGCCCTGCTCGCCGAGCGACGTGAACGCGCGCTGCAGTTCGGTGGTCATCGCGTCCAATAGCACCGGGGTTCCCGCGGGCGCGGCCTTCTGGGCTCCGGCCACCGTGGGCAGCGCGATAGCCATGACAATGAGCGGTCCGAGAAAAAAGAGCCTGCGAACTGGCTCCCGAATAGCAGCAAAAGAAGATTCTGACATAGGCTGAATACAGTCGCGTAGAGGCATTTGCTGACTAGATTGTCTCAGAAACGGCTGCTCCCGAGGGGAAGTCCAATGAGAATTGCCCGCCCACGCCTGCTTGCGTTCGGCTTTGCCGTCGCGTTGCTCTCCGTTGCGCCGCGCATCTGCCCCGGCCAGACCGCCTCGCCGGGAGCCGCAAGTCCGCCGAGTCTGCACCACTCCACCCTTCAACAGTCCGCCCCGCCCCAATCCGCGCAATCCGGCCCCGCCGAGCCGAGCCCGCGGCAGGCCTACTCGTTACCGCCCGACAAGCTGGCCAAGGCCATCGCCCTCGGCCGCATTCGCAACATTCTTGAATTTGCAGGGTCCCTCTGGGGCCTGGCCGTGCTGTGGCTGCTGCTGGCGTCGCGCGCGGCTGCCGGCCTGGCCGCGTGGACGGAACGCATCGCCCGGCGACGCTGGATGGAGGGCCTTCTCTTTTTCGCGCTGCTCCTTGTCGTCCTCGCGGTTGCCAATCTCCCTCTCGATGTGTACGCCCATCAGGTCAGCCTCCGCTACGGCATCAGCGTGCAGGGTTGGGGCAGTTGGCTGGGCGACCAGGCCAAGGCGCTCGGGCTTTCCGTACTCATCGGCGCGCCGGTGATGTTGCTCTTTCACTGGATCGTGCGCCGCTGGGGGCGCCGCTACTGGCTGGGGGCCTGGGCCGTCGCGGTGCCGCTGATGGTGCTGGGCGCTTTCGCGTCGCCGCTGCTTGAGCCGGTCTTCAACACATTTGAACCCCTGGCCAAGAGCGACCCTGCCTTGGTCGCTCAACTGGAAAAAGTCGTCGCCCGCACCGGCACCCGCATTCCGCCCAGCCGCATGTTCCTGATGAAAGCCAGCGCCAAGACCAACGGCCTGAACGCCTACGTCAGCGGCCTGGGCGCCACCCGGCGCGTCGTGGTGTGGGACACCACGGCCGGCCGCATTCCCAATGACGAAATCCTCTTCATCTTCGGCCACGAAACCGGCCACTACGTCCTTCATCACATCCCCAAAATACTGGCTGGATCGGCGGCCGGGCTCTTCTTCGTCTTCTGGGGGTGCGCGGGGTTTGCCGGCTGGCTGGCCCGGCGCTTCGGCGCGCGCTGGCGGCTGGGCGGGCAGGAAAACGGAGCCGCCACGCTCTCCAGCCGCGCCGGTTTTGTGGTGCTGCTGTTCACCGTCTCCGTCGCCAGCTTCCTGCTGGAGCCGGCGGGCAACGCCTTCAGCCGCTACTTCGAGCACCAGGCCGACATCTACGGCCAGGAGGCCATCCACGGCATCGTCGCCGACCCGCAAAAGACCGTCGTGGCCGCCTTCAACCACCTGGGCGAGGCCTGGCTGGAAGAGCCCAACCCCAGCCCCTTCATCGTGTTCTGGACCTACAGCCACCCCTCTGTCCAGCAGCGCGCCAACTTCGCCTTGCACTACGACCCGTGGGCGAATGGCGGGCACGGACGATTCTTCGAGAAATAGGAAGCGGGTTGGAATCGATACAATTTCCCCATGCAATTCCTTTCCCTCTCCCGCCGCCGCACCGATGCCTTTCCGCCTGAAGCCTTCACCCCGGAGCTGATCGCCGGCGAAGGCCAGCGCGTGAAGGAACTTTACGCCGCCGGCCTCCTTCGGCAGCTCTGGAAGCGCGGCGACCTGCCCGGCGCCGCCATCCTCTGGGAGGCCGCAAGCGAAGCCGAAGTCCGTGCCGCCCTCGACAGCCTGCCCATTTTCCAGGCCGGCATGCTGGAGATCCTCGCGCTTGTGCCGCTGGAACCCTACCCCGGCTTTGGCCCCGCCAAGTAGGCCTGCACCGACCCTCCGACCGGGCCTTCAATCCATGCAACGCCCTGCTTTTCCTCAGCATCCCCGGCGTCTCCAGGTCGTACACTAGGGTTTCGCCATTTTATTTGAGGAAAGGATACGTCCATGGCCTATCCCGCGAACTACCGCTACACCCGCGAGCATGAGTGGATTGTGCTCGATGGCGTCATCGGCACCATCGGCATTACCGACTACGCGCAGAGCTCGCTGGGCGACATCGTCTATGTGGACGCGCCCAAGGTGGGCGACTCGGTCACGGCCAACGCCACTTTCGGCTCCGTCGAGAGCGTCAAGGCCGTCAGCGACCTCTACTCGCCGGTCACCGGCACCGTCACCGCCGTCAACGAGGAGCTGAAGAACGCGCCCGACAAGATCAACGAAGCACCCCACGACACCTGGATCATCAAGGTCCAGCTCGCCGACCCCACGCAGCTCGATGCCTTGCTCGACGCCGCGGCCTATGAGGCGTTCGTGGCCGAAGAAACGGGAAGCTGAACGAAGCAGGGACCCGCGAGCAAGGCCGAGGATGAGACCTGCGGCCTCCCAACCTGCTTTGCGGGAGAACCGGGAATTGAGCCTGGGGAGTTTTCTGTTTCCTATTCCCTCATGCCGATTCCCTGAAAAGGACACCATGCGCTACCTGCCCAAATCGCCCGCCGAACGCGCGCAGATGCTCGCCGAGATCGGCGCCGGCTCCATCGACTCGCTCTTCGAAGTCATCCCCGCCGAGTATCGCCTCAACCGCGATCTCGACGTGCCCCGCCAGCAGGCGGAGAGCGAAATCATCGACTACTTTCGCGCCGCCGGCCAGAAAAATGCCACCGACTACGCCAGTTTCCTCGGCGCGGGTGCGTATCGCCACTACCGGCCGGTCATTATCGACTCCCTGGTGCAGCGCGGCGAGTTTCTGACCAGCTACACGCCCTATCAGGCCGAGATCACTCAGGGAACTCTGCAGGCTATCTTCGAGTTTCAGACCATGATTGCCGAGCTGACCGGCATGGACGTGGCCAACGCCAGCATGTACGACGGATCGACCGGCGCGGCTGAGGCGGTGATGATGGCCGTACGCGTGACGGGGCGCCACAAGGCCGTGGTCGCGGCCACGGTTCATCCTGAATACCGCGAAGTGATGGCCACCTACGCCAAACACCAGGGCCTGCCTTCGACGCTCGTTGGTTACGACCGCGAAACAGGCCGCGTCGATCTGGCGGCACTCGCGGCAAAGGTCACCACGGAAACCGCGGCGGTGCTGGTGCAGAGTCCCAACTTCTTCGGCGTCATTGAAGACATTCCGGCGATTGCGGAGATCGCGCATGCCAAGGGCGCGCTGCTGATTGTGTCGATTGCCGAGGCGGTTTCGCTCGGCGTCGTCCGCCCGCCGGTCGAAGCGGACATCGTCAGCATGGAGGCGCAGTCCTTCGGCGTCGCGCTCAGCTACGGCGGCCCTTACTGCGGCGTCATCGCATGCAAGGAGCAATACATCCGCCAGATGCCCGGCCGCCTGGTGGGCCAGACCGTGGACAGCAACGGCAACCGCGGCTTTTGCCTTACTCTAGCCACTCGCGAGCAGCACATCCGCCGTGAGAAGGCGACGTCGAACATCTGCACAAATCAGGCGCTAGTGGCGCTGATGGCCACCATCTTCCTCTCGGTCTACGGCAAGGAAGGTCTCCGCGAACTGGCCGAGCACAACCTGGCCAAAGCGGATTACGCCACGAAGGCGCTCAGCGCACAGCCCGGCGCAAAGCTGCTGTTTACCGGCGCGCCGCGCTTCCACGAGTTTGTGCTGCAAACACAGGAAGCCCCGGCGGCGTGGAGCCAGCGGTTGCTGGATGAAAAGATCGTCGGCGGCCTCGACCTGAGCCGCTGGTACCCGGAGCTAGCCAACACCACGCTCTGGTGCACGACAGAAATCGTCACCCGCGAAAATATTGACACCGCCGCAAGAGTCCTGGCCGCCGCGCCGGTGGAGGCATAGGAAAGAAGATGGACGCAGGTGCAAAAAGTTCTGGAGCTCAGGAGCCTTCGTTCACACGAATTGCTTTGTAACAAGGGCACGGCTTCAGCCGGGCCGCAACAGCAAGGGAGAGGAGAAGAGGGCTTTAGCCCCTGCCATGGCGCATCCGGCCCGCAATGCTGCTTCGGTCAACATTCTGAACCCGTCGCGCATCTTTTTCGCGACGACAAAAACCAGCATGGGCAGGCGATTGCTGCAGTCGGAGCGCAATGCCGGGCTGCTGATCGATGTGCTGCGGGCGCTGGTTGCGGAAGGGAAATTCAAGCTGCACGATTTTGTGATCATGCCCGATCACGCTCATCTCCTGATCGGGGTAGGCGGCGATATGACGATCGAGAAGGCCATGCAACTGATCAAGGGCAGGTTCTCGCACCGGCTTTCCCATGAACTCGGCTACAAGGGCGAGGTTTGGCAGCGGGGATTCACTGAGGCGCAGGTCATGAATAGGCAAGACCTTGAGACCCATCGGGCGTATATCGCCGAGAATCCTGTCAAGGCCGGGCTTGCCGCATCCACGGAGGAGTATCCATTCTGTTTCCGCTTTTTGGCGCGCAAGAAGGCGGAGCTTGCAAGAGAAGACGGGATGAGCAGGGGCTAAAGCCCCGAACTTTCTTTTTGCGTAGGTTGGCCCGGCTGAAGCCGTGCCCTTGTTACAAGGCCCTGAAGCCTGGGCCCTTTTGAAAGGCGAAGTTCTTAAGCATCGAAGATTAGCTCTGAGGCATAGAACATGGCAGCTACAACGAATCTCCCCGGCCCGCACACTTTGGGCAAAGTCCGCCCCCACCAGACCCAGAACGAGGCGCTGCTCTTCGAGAAGTCCTCGCCGGGCAAGCGCGCTTACAAGCTGCCGCTGCTCGACGTGCCTGCGGTCGATGCCGCTGCCCTATTGGGCGAAGCCCATCGTTCGCAGAGCGCGCAGCTGCCCGAGCTGAGCGAGATCGAGATCATCCGCCACTTCACGCGGCTCTCGACGTGGAACTATGCCATCGACCTGGGCATGTATCCGCTGGGCTCCTGCACCATGAAATACAACCCGCGGGTGAATGAGTTAGTCGCCCGCATCGAGGGCCTGGCCGAGGCGCATCCCTACCGGCCCGAATCGCTTGCCCAGGGCATTCTCGAAGTCATTGACCTGCTGCAGCGCTGCCTGCTCGAAATCACCGGCATGGACGCGATCACGCTGCAGCCGGCCGCCGGCGCACACGGCGAATTCACCGGAATTCTGCTGGTCCGCGCGTGGCACGAGGCGCAGGGCAACGCGCGCAGAAAGATTCTCATTCCCGACTCGGCGCACGGGACCAACCCCGCCACAGCGGCCATCTGCGGCTACCAGGTCGAGAACCTCAAGTCCAACGCCGAAGGCGGCATCGACCTCGACGCCCTCGCGGCCCAGGTGGACTCGGAAACCGCCGCGCTGATGCTCACCAACCCGTCGACGATTGGAGTCTTCGAGAGCCAGATTCACAAGATCGCCGACATCCTCCATGCGAAGGGCGCGCTGCTCTACATGGACGGCGCCAACATGAATGCCCTGGTGGGCAAGGCGCGGCCCGGCGACTTCGGCGTGGACGTGATGCACCTGAACCTGCACAAGACCTTTTCGACACCCCACGGCGGCGGCGGTCCCGGCTCCGGCCCGGTGGCCTGCAAGGCGTTTCTGGAGCCGTTCTTACCGACTCCCGTCCTCGTCCAAGGCCAGGATGGCGCGAAGTGCTGGGACTACAACCGGCCGCAGTCCGTGGGCCGCGTGCGCGCCTTCTACGGCAACACCGGCATGTTCATCCGCGCGCTGGCCTACATCCTGGCCAATGGGCCGGACGGGCTGAGGCAGACCACCGAAGACGCCGTGCTCAACGCTAACTACATCCGCAACAAGCTCGAGGATTTCTACGAGCTGCCTTACAAAACAGCCTCCATGCACGAGGTGGTCTTCAGCGACAAGCGCCAGGCGGCCCTGGGCGTCAAAACCGGCGACATTGCCAAGCGCCTCATCGACTACGGCTTCCACCCTTACACGGTCAGCTTTCCGCTGATCGTTCACGGAGCGCTGATGATCGAGCCCACCGAGAGCGAGTCGCTGGAGGAGCTGGACCTGTTCATCGCCGCCATGCGCGCCATCGCCCGCGAGGTCGAGGAGACCCCGGAACTGGTCAAATCCGCGCCTCACTCCACCCGCGTCTCCCGGCTGGACGAGGTGCAGGCCGCAAGAAAGCCCATGCTCCGCTGGCGGCCGGTCGAGTAGCCATCGATCAACCCAGGGCTGGCCGGGTGCAAATCCCGTCTGGCCTCAGACCCTTTTGTGACGCTTTTTCCTTATTTTCCGAATTATCCTTTCTTCTCCTAATCCGCCCTTCAGCCTAAACTTTGCAGATATGGCCACCATCCCCGATCTGAGACTCGACACCGGTCTGCCCGCCAATATCGACGCGGAAAAAACCATCCTCGGCGCCATCCTGCTGGACAACGCGGCCCACTCCGAGGCGGCGGAAAAGCTGGAAGCGGAGGATTTTTCGCTCGACTCGCACCGGCGCATTTTTCTGCGCATGAGCGAGCTGATGAACTCGCAGCGCGCCGTGGACATTGTCACCCTGGCCAACGAGCTGGCCCGCTACAAGGAGATCGAGGCGGTGGGCGGCGTGGCCTACCTGGCGTCGCTGACCGAGGGCTTGCCGCTGCGGCCGGTCATCGAGGAATACATCCGCATCGTCAAGGACAAGAGCCTGCTGCGCCGGCTGATGGCGATCTGTTCGGCGGCCATCGCGCGAGCAGCGGACCAGAGCGAGACGGCGCTCGAAGTGCTGGGCGCCGCCGAGACCCAACTGCTGGAAGCCAGCGAAAAAGGCATCACGCACGGCCTCCAGCCCCTCGACCAGATTGTCCAGAACTCCTTTGGAAGCATCGACAATCTCTACAAGGAAAGCCGGGAGGTGACCGGGCTGGCCACGGATTTCACCGAACTGGACCACATGACCAGCGGCCTGCAAAAGGGCGAGCTGATCATCATCGCCGCCCGTCCCTCGATGGGAAAAACTGCGCTGGCCATCAACATCGCCCAGAATGCGGCCATCAAAAGCAAGGCAACAGTGGCCGTCTTCAGCCTGGAAATGAGCAAGGAGGCGCTGCTGCGGCGCATGCTGGCCTCGCAGGCCGGGGTGGACCAGCGCAAGCTGCAAACCGGATTTATTCCGCGCGAGGATCAAATCAAGCTCGAACATGCCCTGGGCCAGCTGGTCGAGTCGCGCCTGTTCATCGACGACACCGCCGGCATCTCCCTGGCCGAAATGCGCGCCAAGGCGCGGCGGCTCAAGCAGAATGCGGGGGGGCTGGACCTGGTGGTGGTGGACTACCTGCAGCTGATGTCGGCTACGCTGCCCTCGGCCGGCGGCAAGCGCTACGAAAACCGCACCCAGGAGGTCTCGGCCATCTCGCGCGGTCTCAAGGCGCTGGCCAAGGAGCTGCATGTGCCGGTGGTGGCCCTGTCGCAGCTCTCCCGCGCCAGCGAGCGCCGCGGCGACGACAAACGGCCGATGCTCAGCGACCTGCGCGAATCCGGATCCATCGAGCAGGACGCCGACGTGGTGGCCTTCATCCACCGCGAGGCCTACTACAACCGCGACGAGGAGATGTCGGAGGTCGACAAGGCCAAGTCGGAGATCATCCTCGCCAAACAGCGCAACGGCCCCACCGGCACCGTCCATCTGTTCTTCATCTCGCGCTATACCCGCTTCTCCAATCCCGACATGGCGCACGAAGTTTGAGATGAAGAATCAGGCATAGTCTGGCGGTTCGGCCAGGCTTTGCCTGATTTCGTTTTGGTTAAAGGACCGGCTGTCCCTGAAATCAATCCGGTTGGGGTTGATTCAAAATAGTTCCTCGGCGCGCACGGAACGGTCAGCGGCCAGCAAGCGATGCTCCGTGTTTTTCGTGCGTTTCGCGCTGTGCCGAGTCGAGGCCGATGAGACCCTCCCTGTCGTAGGAATGGCCGGTCAACAACCCGAGCACAAACCATGCAAACAATGCGGCGCCGATGGAGAACACGATGTCTCCGGGAACCCGCATCCAGCGCAGCGTCTGCATTGTGCCCGACTGCATGAACTCGGCCGATCTCGCATACCACGTGCCGTGCTGGATGGATGCCCAGGCCTGCAGCAGCCCAACCGGCAACAAGCTGAGCAGGGACATGAGAGCCAGTCCAATGTTGAGCGACCAGAGGGAGAGTTTCAAGGCTCCCTGCTTCCACGGGCGGCCGGGATTCAAAGCGCGCAGGCAAAAGAGCGTGAGGCCCAGCCCGAGCATTCCGTACACACCGAACAATGCAGTATGGCCGTGGAGAGGCGTGAGGTTGAGGCCCTGCACGTAATACAGCGAGATGGGCGGGTTGATGAGAAAACCAAACAGCCCGGCGCCAACCATGTTCCAAAACGCGACGGCGACGAAGAAGTAGATCGGCCACTTGTAATTCGCGATCCACGGCGATTTCCTGGTCGGCTGCGCGATACGAAGGTTGTCCCATGCCTCGTAGCCAATCAATGCGAGCGGCACTACCTCAAACGCGCTGAAGATCGCTCCGAGGCCGATGACCGCGGGCGTGGCGCCGGCGAAGTACAGGTGATGAAACGTACCGATGATTCCGCCAGAAAGAAAGATTGTCGTAGAAAAGAGGGCGGCCTTGGTCGCAGTGCGAATCTCGATCAGCCTGAGCCGCGTGAACAGGAACCCGATCACCACCGTTGCAAATACTTCAAAGAAGCCTTCGACCCAGAGGTGAACCACCCACCAGCGCCAGTATTCGGCCGTGACAAGATTGCTGCGCTGGCCGTACATGAGACCAGCTGCATAGAAGAGTGGAATGGCGATGCTGGAGATCAGAAAGAGCGTGAGCAAGGACCGGTCTTCGCTCTTGCGAACGAGTGCCGGCTTGAGGGCTGCGACCATAAGGACAAGCCATAAAACAAGGCCGATGAGCAACAGAATCTGCCAGAATCTGCCCAGGTCGACATACTCATAGCCTTGGCTTCCGAACCAGAACCACATATTGCCGAGACGCTGCTGAATGCCCAGCCATTCGCCGGCAAGCGAGCCGCCGACCACAAGAATCAGCGCGCCGAAGAGCACGTTGACGCCGAGCCGTTGGAACCTCGGCTCATGTTCGCTGACGGCAGGTCCGACATAGAGCC
This sequence comes from uncultured Acidobacteriaceae bacterium, assembly GCA_963716385.1. Classification (GTDB taxonomy): domain Bacteria; phylum Acidobacteriota; class Terriglobia; order Terriglobales; family Acidobacteriaceae; genus Telmatobacter. Next base: position 1,088,181 of record OY970305.1, on the reverse strand, counting down.
CAGTCGCCAGCCACGAGGTAGCGATCCAGAAGATGGCCAGTTGCAGATGCCATGTGCGCGTGATGGCATAGGGCAAGTAGCGGTCCAGAGGGAAGCCGTAAAATCCGTGGCCTTCCACTCCGTAATGCGCGGTCAGTATGCCCATCAGGATTTGCACGCCCCACAGAGCCATCACAACAAAGAAGTACTTCATCGTCGCGCGTTGCGAAGGCGTGGGCTGCGTTGCCAGGAAGGGGTCTTTCTCGGGATAGGGCCCGTGGACGACAACCTTCTCCTGCGATGCATACCACCAGACGAGACCGCCGATTCCGGCCAGTAGCCCTACGAAACTGAGGATGCTCCAGAGCACCGCGCCCGGTGTGGGTTCGTTGCCCACCAGCGGCTCATGCGGCCAGTTATTTGTATATGTCGTCGTCGATCCGGGTCGCTCCGTGCTTGCGGCCCATGAGGTCCACCAGAAGAACGCCGCCATCTGCTTTTGTTTGACAGGATTTGTGAGCGCACCTTGCGGGATGGCATAATCTTTGCGCCCCACCGCGAAGACAACGGCGTAGTAGGCCGCCAGTTGCTGGAACGCAGCGGCGCGATCTTGATCGATCGTGACACGGTTGCGCGCGGCATCGTAGGTGTTCGTCCGCATCTCGCGGATGAGCCGAGCTTTGAATACGGCTTGCTGATCCGGGCCGAGAGCGGCAAAGTTACGCGCTCCGGCCCTGGCCGCCCAGGTGTTGAGCAGAATCTCCGACTCGCGATGCAGCCAGTCGGCGCTCCAGTCGGGAGCGACGTATGCGCCGTGGCCCCAGACGGTGCCGATCTCCTGTCCTCCGATGGATTGCCATACACCCTGCCCGTTGGTGATGGTCGCGCCGGTAAAGAGAAGTTGCCCGTCTGTGGTGTAGACATCCGGGATAGGAGGAGCCTGACTGATCATCTTCCGTCCCACGCCGCCCAGAACAGCGAAAGATCCTATGATGACAACGGCCAGCGCCAGCCAATAACGTTTGTAGGACATTGTTTGCCTCGATTCAAAATGATGAATGCGTTTCGCGTGCTTCTATTCGTGACAGTAGGTGAAGGAAAGCTGCGATGCAGGGACTTAAGTCACTACCTCGATGAGTCCGCCGAAGTCGCATGGCTATTTCCAGTTGTCTGAGCAAAGGCCGATTTGCCTGCGAGCATCGTCAGAGCGATGTTGACGGCGAAGACTAGCACGCCACTCAACTCCAGCATCCCGGAGATGGGAAGAGTCCTCCATGCAAACGATGCAATGCCCTCATAGGCAAGCGGCTCGGAGAAGACGCGCAGCGTGCATCCGGTCTGTAGCAAGAGCAGACTGAGAAACATGAGGCGCTTGCTGAAGATGGAATAGACGCCGGCAAAATGGGGAAGAATGCGTGGCCCTATCGTAAAAACCATCGTGGCGGCGAATCCGACCGTAAGCGCGTGGCGAGAGGCGCCCCAGATGCCTCCATGCTGATCGGCAAATGCAGCCCAGATGCCCATGGAGGCGGCAACTACCAGCCAGGCATAGGCAAGTCGAATGAAAGCGGGGAAGCTGCGGTGAATTCCCTGGACCTTTGCATGTCCGTGAGGCCGCTGTGTCAGATGCAAAGCGAGCACGATTGCAACGGCGCTCAAAGCAAGCAGGATTGTCGCAGCTTTGGTCCACCCTGCCACGCCGCAAAGCACGCCAGTTAAGTCCAGGAGCAAAGCTTCACGAAATAGTCGGGTATGGGGCTTTGAAGTCGCGAGGAACGCAGGCAGCCAACGCGCGGAAAAGCCCCAAACAAAGGGCACCAGGAATCCCCAGGCGAGCAAGACGAGATACTTCTGGTCGAGCGCGTGGGGAAAAGCGAGAAGCGTTCCATTCACTGCCAGCCGAATGCACTCCACAAAATTGAAGATGACCATTGCGGTGAGGCCCGCGGTTCCCAGCATCACGGAGGCCATCCACAGCTCCATTCGCGGTTTCGCCTGCTTGCCCTGCGCCGGCGAAGGCAGCTTGTGACGTGACGCGGCGGCAAGGAACAAAAGAACTGCGATCACTTCAAGTCCGGCGGAGACCGGAAACAGGGAGCGCCAATGCCAGCCGTAGATGCTTGCAACCCAGCGCATGGCAACGCCTGAGGTCCAAAGGATGAAACATGCCAGCGGAATCCTGATCACCGACCGCCCATGTGCTGGTTGCGAATAGAAGCCAATCCCGAGAATGAAACTGCCGATCCAGCCGAACACCTGCGCGTGTCCATGGCCCTGTATCCATGCGGCCGGAAGACCGCCGAGTCCGTGATGCGTGCTGATCGCCATCAGGTTTGAGAAGCCGAGCAAAGTCCCGGGCAGCGCCATGAAAAAGAGGCCTGCAAGTATCCATGCGCGGAGCATGAGACTCTTCTGCCGCTCCCGAGCAACAATCGCGTGAGTCGAGTTCGTAGCGTCTGGAGAGATCGTCGGATCGAATTGAGAGGCTGTCGCCATATCTACCTCCGGTCATTCACTGCAGTTTCCATTTCAATGGCGCGCGGAAACAAAACATCGTTCTCCAATTGCACATGCTGCCTGAAGTCAATCTCGAATGCCCGGAGTCCTGTAGAGAGTGCCATGTGCGTGCCACATGATCACTCCCCACCTGCGACAGTAGCGAATGGTGAGATGCCGCGCAGTAACTTATGTCACTCGGAGCCCTTGGCGCTGATTTGTTGCATCCAGGAGTGCGCTCAGGCCCTTCGTACCCTTCACTTCGACATTCCGCGCGTCCACTTCCAGCGGTTCTTCGGCCTGCAGTCGCATCAGGTTCCGGAGATCAGTTCGCGCGCACCGTGCGGACTTCGGAGATTTGTAACTCCGGCTGTGAGAGGCTTGGCAACAACGCTGTCTTTTCGAGGAAGGCGCCGAGATCGACGCGTAGAGCGGTCACTCGGAAATTCATGCAGAATGCGACTTTGGTCACTGCGCAGAATGCCCGTGCTGCATTCTCATCGAACCATGAACCCGCAGATCCATGCGATCGATTTCAACGAGCGCCCATTCATTGCCATTTGGGAAGTGACTCAGGCCTGCGATCTGGCTTGTGTGCATTGCCGCGCCTCGGCGCAGCCTGACCGTCACCCGATGGAATTGAGCACAGATGAGGGCAAACATCTCATCGGCCAGATTGCGGCCTTGAAGGTCCCGGTCTTTGTGCTGACCGGAGGCGATCCCATCAAGCGACCAGACTTGTTCGAGTTGATTGGCCATGCACGTTCTACCGGAGTTCGTGTATCCCTTACGCCAAGTGCTACGCCGTTGCTCACAAGGGACATCATCGTCCGGCTCAAGGAGGCTGGCCTCGCCAGGCTTGCAGTGAGCATGGACGGCGCGCGCGCGGAAACCCACGATGCGTTTCGGGGGATGGCCGGATCATTTGCCCGGACGCTCGACGCGATTCGCTGGGCCAATGAGATCGGCCTCCCGGTGCAGATCAACACCACTTTCAGCCGCAGGAACATCGCCGAGATCAATGATTTGGTCGCACTGATGGAAGGCTTGAGAATCACTCTGTGGAGCGTCTTCTTTCTCGTTCCCACGGGGCGTGGAAAACTCAACGATCTGCTAAACGCCGAAGAGTTCGAGCAAGTCTTCGCGAAGATTCATAGCCTCTCAAAGACAGCGCGATTCGATATCAAGACTACTGAGGCGCAGCACTACAGGCGTTTTCTGCTTCAACGGAAGGTCGCCGAGCGCAAGGCCGACACTGGAGATTTCGCAACCCGGGAGAAAACTTCGGATGCCGTTGGCCGGGCGCCGCGCGGACTGAACGACGGGAAGGGATTCGTATTCATCTCACACACGGGGGAAGTATTCCCGAGCGGATTTCTACCCATTTCGGCGGGCAACATTCGCCAACAGCAATTGGACATCATCTATCGGGAATCGTCTCTATTTCGCAGCCTGAGGGATACGTCGAAGCTGGAAGGAAAATGCGGCGCCTGCGAGTTCAAGCAGATCTGTGGCGGTTCGCGGGCGCGCGCCTACGCACTCACCGGTAATCCGAACGCCGAAGAGCCTTGCTGCATCTACCTTCCCAAGGGATATATTCAGCCTCCTCCGAGCGTGAAGCGAGCATCCAACCTTCATGTGCTGCAGGGAGCATCATGAATTCTCCAGGCTGAATCCGTGCGCTAGGACCCGCGGTTCGCGAACTCTTGATCATCCACGGAAAGCCGCGAGGGAGTGCCCACGATGGCGATACAAATAGGCACGAAGCCGGATAGCGGATTCGACGACCCGATCGGCATGCTCAAAGACTGCCATCGCAGGATCGAGCGCTTCCTTCACATTCTCTGCGTGGTGGCCTCGCGCGCCCCGCGTAGGGCTTTGACGGACGAGGAGGCGACGGCTGTGCAGTCGGCACTCCACTACTTTCGCCTGGGCGGGCTGCGGCACACCGCGGATGAGGAAGAATCTCTGTTCCCCAGGCTCCGCGCTGAATCGGCTGCCGGGAACTTTGAGGAGTTGGGCCGACTTGAGAACGACCATCGCGACGCGAACGATCTGCACCTGGCGGTGGATGCTCTGTACTCGGCGTGGATTGCGGCTGGCCTGCTGAGTCCGGAGGACGAACAGCGGCTTCTATCCGCCACTGAGCGGCTCAAGCATCTCTATGAGGAGCACATCCAAGTGGAAGAGAAGACCGTATTCCCGCGCGCGGCCGAAATGCTTGACGGCCGAACCATTGCCGCCATCGGGCGGGAATTCTACGCCAGGCGAAAATGAACCTGTGCCCCCGGGGAAGTGCCGCTGTGCGCGATTGCCTGGACTTTTTGGAAGCCCGGGGGAGAACGGGAACAGGGATACCACCGGCGCCGAAAGCTCTTGCATGCTCCGACGGGTCGCATGGCGGGACTGAAGTCGCCGATGTGTTCATTGTCTGGCGGCGGCGCAGATGCGCGAGGCTCAGCCTGTCGTTTCCTTGATTGAAGCGAAAGCATTTGCGCAGCTTGACCCGGCTTTTACTTATGGGGGCTGCCGCCGCCGGAACTGACGCTGGAATTGACAGAGCCGGCGCTGGGACTCGCGGCACTTGAGCTGGCACCTCCTGCGCTGCTGCGAGAGCCGCCGCTGGACGCGGCAATGCCTCCTCCGTAACGCGATCCGCCGCTGCTCGCTGCAGCTCCATGGAAGCCTCCGCCGCTGAACCCGCCGCTTCGCCCCTGGAGGTTCCCGCTGTGGTTGTCAATGGGAACAGTGACGGCGACGCTTCGGGTTCCGTGCATTTCCATTCGCTGCATCATGAAGCTTTGCGATCTGTGATCGAAGGTGATTGGAATGCCCGGCGCCCTGACCGGTCCACCCCTGGCGACCGCCACATCTCTGATCTGACGCGTCTCCATTTTCGGTTCGGTTGCCCGCGCGAGCGGAGGCAGATACTCCGCTCGAAACTCTCTGGGTGGCTCTTTGAGTCGCGCGACCGGGAGATTTGGCGGAACCTCGATGCGCTGAATCGAACGTTCTTTCTTGTTTACCGCGAAGACTTCGTTCTTGCGATTCACCGGGAGCCGGTCTTTCACGTCGCGGGGGTGGATGGGGACAAAAGCCACCGTATGACCGAGCCTGACCCAGCGCACCGGTGGATAATGATGCCTTCTTCCCACCACCCACACATAGCGATTTCCCCTGTAGATCCAGCTACCCGAATTGCAGACGGCCCACGCCCAGGGATCACCAAAAAACCGGGCGGTGGAATAGGCGCCCTGCATGCCGCCTGGCAACATATTCCCTGCAAGCATGTATCGAACGTCCCCGGGCACGCAGGGAAAGTCGACCTGCGAACTTGCGTATTGGACAGGCGGCCCCGAGGCCGCGGGAGGCCCTACGAACCTGATGTTTCGGCCAGACTGCGGAGCTTGCCCGGGCGCTGGTTCAGATTGGGCCGGTGCGATCCGATTGCCTTGTTCGGTGGCGGGCGCAGGGGGCGCAGGCTCGGCCGCCTGGGCATTCTGCGTGGCCGTCGGCTCCCAGCAGGTGCCATAGGGCTCGCAGCTGAAGAAGCGACCTTTCCCCTGCAGGTCCGACAGCCCCGGAATTGGAGCTTCCAGCCCTGAAGCCTTCAGCACCTGGGACATTGCTGCCGAACGCTGAGAGAATCGGGAAGCGACCCATGCATCCCAGGCAGAGAAATCCTGCGGATGGGTCGGCCCCGCATCGAGAATCCTGCGGCCGTCTTTGAAGTAAAGCGTCTGGCCGGGAATCATCGACTGCTGCCCCGCCCCGTACAGGCCGAGAACCCCCGGATCAAAAGATGCGATTGCAATTCCATCCGCATAGCTGCTGACCCGCAGGTTCGTCGCTGCCGGATACTTCGTCAACAGGTTGTCGGTCGGCGTGCGAAGGAGAAACGTTTCTCCGGCGACATAGGGCTGAATGTGCAGCGTGACGGTGCCGGCCAGCAGCGCCACCTCAGTATGAGGGATGCCACCCGTCGTGTAGAGATCGTTGAAGGTGAGCACCGAATTCTCGCCGAGGTAGAGCGTCGAGGCGTCTTCGAATTCGATTTCAGCGCGCCCCGCGCCGGTCACCAGGCTGAAGCCGGATTCAAGCGGAAGATCGGCAACCGCGTCTTCCCAGGTCGAGTTCTTGCCCCGCCCCTTCTCGGCTCCGCGCGAGATGCGCACATCGCCCTCGACATAACTGATCCGGGCAATCTGCGGATAGATCGTATCCGAATGGTGTTCTCCCATGATGAAGAGGGCACCCTGCTTGAGCTTCTCAGAAGAGTCACTGTCGAGAATCTCTTGAATCTGCGCCAGGGCGCGCTTCTCGTCATGTTGCATCAGCGAGGCCAGCGCCAGCAGCTTCAGGTTGTCACTCTGCTCCGCATTGGGATGCACGGGCTGGCCGGACCTGGCGTGAATTTCAATTTCCAAAGCGCCGCATTCGTCAATCCAGTTGCTGCCCTGGTGTTCCCGGCGCAGTTTGCCGCAGGTGTCGAGCGCCTGGCTGCCCTGTCCCTGCTTGTTCTCGGCATATGCCATCCAATAGAGCGCTCCCTCGGCGTGGTCGCCCCCCTGATCCGAGATCCTGGTGAAAATCGCGATGGCATCGGACCAGCGACCATCGTTGATCGCGCGCACGCCGTCCGCATATGCGCTGCTGTCCGGCGCATTGCCCGGAACAGAAATGCCATCGGATCCGATTGCAGTGCTTCCGGAAACCAGGTCTTGTCCTGCCACGGTCTGTGCGCCCGTCAGCAGGCACATCCCAAGCATGGCTGACAGAAAGAAGGAAAGAGTTGCGGCGTTCATTTTCATGCTGTCCCTCCCTTGAGGCGACTGGCTTCTTCCGGTTCCTGATCCGGAATTCTGGAGCGCAAAACGCGCACTTCAAACAGCAGGCCGTCTGTATCCATCTCGTTCTGAAGCCGGGTAATGGCAGCGGCATCCAATCCGCCCGGTTGGTTGGCAAGCCGGGTCAGAACCTCGTTCAGGTGATCCAAAGCCTTTGTCAGGTCCGGGTCCCCCGTCTTCTCGGCCTCTTGCCGGCACGCGCGATTGGCCGCAAGCAGGTTCCGTGCCTCGTCACGCAGCGGTGAAATCGCCTCCGAATCGCTGGCGTCGGCATGTTTGAGTTCCACGAGCAAACGCTCCGAGCGATCGAGGTGGTCGCTCAGGACGACCACCACCACGCGCCGCGGCGCGGGCAGCGGAGCGGTCGCCGCCGCAGGCTGCGGCTGTTGCCGGTGTTCCCAGACGCGGCCCGCGTAGAATGCCGCGCCTACCAGCAGCAGAGCACAGGCCGAGGCAGAGATCAAGGCAAACCAGAACGCCGGCCCCGACCACGCAGGCCTGCGGGATGGGTAAGCAGAGAGACGGCGCGAAAGCGCAGCCCAGAGCTGCTCCCCGTACCCGGCGTCGCGGGGCGGCAGATCGACGGCCTTCATGTCGCACAGGTCGGCACTCAGCGCTGCGTACACGCTCGCGCATCGCGCGCACGCTTCAAGGTGCCGCGCGGTCGCAGGCTGGTTGCCGCTGTAGTAGTGCTCAACCAGTTCCTCTTCGCTCAGATGCTTCATGTCCTCACCTTCAGAAGTGCGAGACGCTGCCTCAGCTTGTGAACCGCGCGAAACACCGCTTGCCTGGCGGCGTTGGGCGCGATGCCGAGCGCGGCTGCGATCTCTTCCGTGGTACAGCCTTCCATGTGCCGCAGGGCGAATGCGGTTCGCTCCGTGGGTGTAAGGCTGCGCATGGCCATCTCCTGCATGGCGCCGATCTCGCCGCTCAATAGCAGGCGATCCGGTCCGGCGGCTTCGTCGGCCACCTGAATGGCTCCCTGTTCGGGATCGGTTTCCTCGGCCACCCGGCCGTTTTCATCCTTGCCCTGTCCGCCCAGCCTGTCCAGAGCGCAACGCACCGCGATCCGATAGATCCATGTGCCGAATGCCGCTCTGGAATCGAAACTTGCCAGCTTCCGGTAACCGCGCAGGAACGCCTCCTGAACCACGTCCTCGGCATCGGCTTCATTGCCGGTGATGCGAAAAGCTACCCGGAACAGGCTTCGGCTATGTTGCACGACCAATTCGCCATAGGCCTCCTTGTCACCAGCGAGAATCGCCCGGATCGTGGCTTGGTCGTTCTTGCCCATGCAGGACATTAGACAGGGTTCCCCAGGGTGCAGTTAGGAGAGATTCATTGCCCAGGCGCGGATTGCGCTCTTCGAGCCGGGCGCCCGTTTCTGACCGGAAAGTATCATTTGCCGAACCCGGACGCTATCTTAAGCTTGATAGGTAATCGCTGGGTGAGTAAATTGGTCGGTAGTCACGATGCAGATTGGAATCGGGGGCTGTATCCTGAACGCCGCCTGGTTTCACAACAATCGGAGAGCATGGAAACCCAGAGATTCCGCGTATACAACCGATCCAGGGAAAGCTTCCTGAGCGTAGAGGTCGCCCTCGTCGACACCACGGCGGAGCCCTTGAAGAAGCTGGTTGAAGATCTTGCGGCTCAAGTCGACAGCGGCTTCTGGTTGACACCCTACAGAGGAATCCCGGCGGCGCCCGGACTCCCGCCCTTCGATCTGGTCTATCTGGACGAGCAGCACAGAGTCGTTCAGGAAGTCGAATCGTATCCCAGTCCCCAGGTAACGCCTTTGAGTGCCGCGACTGCAAGTGCACTGGTTCTGCCGGCGCACACCATCTTTGCGGCGCAGACCCTGCCCGGGGATCAACTGGAATTTTGCGTGGCCGACGCGGCTGAGGAGATGGAGCGCAAGCGTGAGCTTTTCTCCAGCCTGACCAGTCCTGGTTCAGGCGCGCAAAGCACCGAATCCAGCCCCACAGGGACTCCGCGCGCGGAGGGCTCCGCGCCGGCCCCGTCGGATGATCGCTCCCGCCGCCTGCAACTTGCAATCAAGAAATTGGACGAGGAGGCTGAATCTCAAGCCCCGCAAAAGAGCTCGTTGAAGTCCCGGTTCCTGCGCTGGCTCAACCCTGAGCCCTCCGATCGCCGCAAAACCAGCAGGCATCCCTTGCCGGGCCTGGTCGCCTATTACTGGACTGGCGCCGCTCCAAAGGTCTACCACATCGGGAACATCAGTGACACCGGGGTCTATCTGCTCACTGAAGAGCGCCAATACCCGGGAACCATTATTCTGATGACACTGCAAAGAACGGACTCTGACGGAGCGAAACCCGGGGATTCAATTGCCGTGCACGCCAAAGTCGTCCACTGGGGGGCGGACGGCGTGGGCCTCTCGTTTGTCCTGTCAGGACCAGCCAACCTTAAAAGTGGCGAGACCCGGTTCGAAAATGGGGCCGACCAGGAGGCCCTGACGGAATTCCTGACAGGTCTGAACCTGCCTGAGCGCTGATCGGGCCTCGTTCTCCCAAAGGAGGGCAACGGCTCCCGGGCGTATCTGCGGAAGGTGTGCCCTCCGCGCCTTTAGCCTCCTGTGCAGCGGTCCGGCTCCCCCAGTTCATGAGGATCATCTTCCATCCCGCGGACTGATTATTGTGGACTGCTGAGTGAAGTTCTTTTTGCCGTCGCTCAGGACGCCGCTCGGGATCTCTGCGCTATACTCTACGGCTGTGCGCAATTCCCGCTCGTGGAATTGTCTCTGGGAGGCAAGAATGAAAAGCTTTTCACGCCGCGATCTGCTGAAAACCAGCTTGATGGCGCCGGCCGCCGTGGCAGCAGCCCAGGGCCTCGGTCCCATGGGCGTCGCGCTCCAATCTCCGGCACAGAATTCCGAACCGCTTCCCGAAAGTGCCCCGCGCGCGGCTTCAGTGCCGGGCGCCGGACGCGAGCGTCTCCTCCTCGATTTCGGCTGGCGCTTCCACTTCGGCAATGCCGACCAGCCGTCGAAGGACTTCGAATTTGGAGACGGAAGGACCGGCAACTTCCAGAAGACGGGGAATTTTCTTCCCGCCGGCGCCCTTGCCTTCGACGATGGCGACTGGAGCCCGGTGGATCTGCCCCACGACTGGGCTGTCGAGCTGCCCTTTCAAAACGACCCCACCCTTGCCAGCAAGGGGTACTACCCGCTGGGGCGGACTTATCCGGCCACGAGCATTGGTTGGTATCGACGCGTCTTCGACCTCCCCGCCACGGATGCCGGCAAGCGGCTCACCCTCGAGTTCGATGGTTCCTACCGGGAAACGATGGTCGTCCTCAACGGCTTTTACATCGGCACCCACGCCGGCGGATACGACCCATTCAGTTTCGACGTGACCGACTTTGCCAATCCCGGCGGCAGAAACGTTCTCCTGGTGCGCGTGGACGCCACCCTGAGCGACGGCTGGTTTTACGAGGGCGCGGGAATTTACCGGCACGTCTGGCTAGTGAAGACGGACCCGGTGCACGTGAAGAAGTGGGGCACATTCGTCTCCGCCCAGGTGCGGCCCGGCAGTGCGGCTCTCTCCATCCGCACCGAGGTGAATAACCACGGCAGCGCCGCGCAGAGCGCGCGTGTCATCTCCACCGTGCTCGATCCCTCCGGCAATGCAGTGGGAAAAGTCGCCACCGCCCTGGTCTCCATTCCCAAAGGAGAAGAGCACACCTACGAGCAGGAGCTTGCGGTCAACAGTCCTCTCCTCTGGTCTCTTGAGGAGAGAAACCTGTACAAGCTGGTCACCGAGGTCCGGGCGGGCGGCCAGCTGGTCGATCGCTGCGAGACGCCGTTCGGCATTCGCACCTTGAAATTCGACTCGGAACAGGGCTTCTTTCTCAACGGCAAGCCCGTCAAGGTGAAGGGAACCTGCAATCATCAGGACCACGCCGGGCTCGGTGCGGCGCTGCCCGATGCCGTGCAGTACTACCGCGTCCGCCGGCTGCAGGATTTGGGCTGCAACGCCTTGCGCACCTCCCACAACCCTCCCACTCCTGAACTGCTCGACGCCTGTGACGAGTTGGGAATGCTGGTCTTCGATGAGACGCGCATGATGTCCTCCAATCCCGAGGGCCTCAGCCAGTTCGCTGACCTGGTGCGCCGCGACCGCAATCATCCCAGCGTCTTCATGTGGTCCATGGGAAACGAAGAGCGAGTGGCGAACTCCGAAAGAGGAGTGCTGATTCTGGATGCGATGAAGGCCGTCGCCACCGAGCACGACGGCACACGGCCGGTCTCTATCGCGCCCACCGGGGCCATCGGAACCGGCGGCCTGGCCGCCTGCGACGTCATCGGCTACAACTACATGGACCCCGGCGCCGAGGCCTATCACAAGTCCCATCCCGACAAGCCCGTCATCGGCACTGAAACCGTCAGCGCCGTGGGCACGCGCGGCATTTACGTCACCGACCCGGCAAAAGGCTACGTGGGTTCCTACGATCCGTACACCACCACCGGCCGCGCCTCGGCGGAGGGCTGGTGGAGCTTCTGCGACGCGCAGCCGTGGCTGGCGGGAGGCTTCATCTGGACAGGCTTCGACTACCGCGGCGAGCCGTCGCCCAACGAGTGGCCCAACATCAGCTCCCAGTACGGAATCATCGATACCTGCGGCTTTCCCAAGGACTCGTTCTACTACTACCAGTCCTGGTGGACAGAGAAGCCTGTCCTGCACCTCTTTCCGCATTGGAATTGGCCCGGCATGGAGGGAAAGGAGATCGCCGTCTGGGTCTACTCGAACCTGGACAAGGTCGAGTTGCTCCACAACGGCCAGAGCCTCGGCGCCAAGGAAGTGAAGAAGGATGCGCACGTGGCCTGGAACGTCAGCTATGCGCCCGGCGTCATCGAGGCGCGCGGCTTCAAGGACGGCAAGCAGGTGATGACGGCGAAGCGGGAAACCACGGGCCCCGCCGCAAAATTGGAGATGAAATCCGACCGGCGCGCGGTCAACGCCGATGGCGAAGACGTAGCCATGTTCGCCGTCGAAGTTCGCGATGCCCAGGGCCGCGTCGTACCCCTCACCGAGAACGAAGTCACCTTCGCCGTCTCCGGCAATGGAAGACTGATCGGCGTCGGCAACGGCGATCCGACCGACCAGCAATCCGACAAGGGCACATCCCGCAAGGCCTTCTCCGGTCTGTGCATGGCCATTGTCCAGGCGACAAAAACTGCCGGGAGCATCACCGTGGAAGCGGCATCTCCCGGGCTCGCGCCGGCCAGCGTCACGATTGCCGCAAGTCCTGTCACTCTCCGTCCGCAAGTGAAGGTGTGGGAACGCGAAGTCCCGTCCGGGTCGGGAGCCACCGGTCTGTGGCGGCCTCTGCCGGCCCCCGGCGGAGCCACCGGCATGCTGGCGTTCCTGGTGGGCAATGGAACCATGGTGTTCACGCTGCGGCAAAGTGGAAACAGCCTCACGGGCTCCGTAGAGGGCGGCGGCGGCTTCTTCACCGGAGACGAGACGCCCATCCCGATCGAGAACGGCAAAGTAGATGGCGGCAATGTCTCCTTCAAGGCTGGAAACAGCACCTATGAAGGCACGATGAACGGAGACCGGATCGAACTCCAGCGCAAGATCGAATTCCCCTTCCATATGCCGCACGTCGAGGAGCCGTCGGGGCCACAGCCGTCAGTCGGACCGCCACCCAACGGATCGGATCCTTCGATCGGTTCGTTCCGCAACTTCCCGTCGAGCTTCCCCGTGGTCTTGCACCGGGTTCAGCGGTAAGGGCCAAAGGGAATGCGCTCCCACCAGGCAGGGATCCTGGGCGGAGTTTGGCGGGCGGGCTCACGGCTCGTTCAAAATCAGCGCCACGCGGCCGGCGATCAGTGAACTCGGCGACTCGCCGGGCTCCGCCTCGATCAGTTCCACGGGGAAGGAGAAGTTGTGCGGGCGGAGCACAAGCCTGGTGGCGAAAAATTCCACGTACCGCAGCGTCAGGTGAGCCCCATTCCGCACCGCAAAAAGCGTGGGCCGATTCGGCCGGTAGGGCATCAGCGAGTTGTAATGGCGATCGATCACCGCGAGAGCTTCCGGCAGAACAAGCGGATCCATGGGCAGGGCGTCGTCAGACCCGATGCGGACGGCTACAAAGCGCTCCCATGTGCGCCGCGCGGTCGAAGCGCGGGCGCGGACCGACTGCAGCGCGCCAGGCGGCAGATGGAGCATCGACTGCACCGCGGAGGGCCGAATGTACGGCTCGAACAGAGCGGCGCTGTGAGACACCACCGGCACGGCGCCCATTTCGCCTTCCGTCGGCAGTTCTGCCGCCTTGTGGCTGGCCGGCAGCAGGTCGGCGGCCGCCATGTGCTGCGCCGCAAGAATGCGATCCATGGCCTCCAGCGACAGCTGGCGCCGGCTGTGCAGAAAGTTCGAAACATGGGACTGGCCAAAGTCCGTCTGCCGCGCCAAAAGTGACACGCTGAGGCTGCCCCGCTGTATCCTGCGGAGCAGTTCCAGGCGGAGGCGCTCGTGCATCTGGGTAAAATTCATCTGTGGAAAATCCGCCACCGGCAATGGAAACGGACGGTCTCCATTTTCTTGCAGCAAAACGCTTTAGGCTAAATAGCCTTCATTTTCGCGGTTCGCCAGGTGAATGAGAGGCGCAGTGGAGGAAACAAGCAGAGATACATTGACGCAAAAGGGACGAACATCTAGATTGGCTTTACTTTAACTCGCACACGTTTGTGGGAAATTTCTCGAGGAAGCGCTTCATCGGCGCAACCCTACGAGGGTGGTAGTCTGCCCCCCTTCGGTAACCGATGAACAATTGCGGTTGGATTGCGATCCCGCCGGTCACCCTCTTCCCATCCGCAGGCGCCCCGCAGAGGCGTCGAGGGCAGACTTGTCGAGAGAATTCCAGGATCTGCGCGCTATGAGCATGACAAAAAACGAGAGAAGACAGGCGGCAATCCCCCATCGGGACGTCAGAATCCCGAGTCGCCGTGCCTGCTTCTCTTCACCCCGCCGTGATGCGATGACCAAGCTGAATCGGCGAGAGAAGACAATGTCACGGAGAAACCGTCATGGAATTGCGCGTGCAATTGAAGATTTGCGAGGGTTGCGGTTGTCTTTGGTACCGCGCCCAGACCCAAGGGAGCGTGTATTGCAAGGAATGTGAGACAAAACTGAGGGAGTTCCCCTCACCGGAGAGCCGCAAGCGGCGAGGACGTCCGTCCCGCAAGCCGCTGGTCAGGGTTTGGGCGGTGGCTGAAGCAATTGGAGGTGCGAAATGAGCGCAGCCCTCAAGTTGCCGATGGTTTGGGGAGCAAGCAGTCCACAGACAGCGTGGCCTGAACAGCCTGAAGCGGCGGACGAAAGGCAGGCCGCCAGGCGCGCGTCAAAACAAGCTCAAGCTGAAAAGGCAGCCGAAAACGCGCCGGTTGTCAGCCTGGCGTTCTACAGAAAGCACACGGAGAGCATGCTTCGGCGCTATCTGTATGCTTCGATGCAGGTGGGTCGGGCCCCTTCGATTCTGGGCGATCCGATCGGGCGTGGATGGGTCTCAAGCCGGCCGGTCCGCACCTTCGAGGACGCAGTGATTTTCGTCCTCGACATCGAAAACTGCCTGAACCAGCTCGACGCGCTCGATCGCAAGATGCTGAGCCGGATCGTGCTCCAGGAGTATACCCAGGCCGAAGCGGCAAGCTTGTTGGGGATGAGCGTTCGTACCGTATCCTACAAGTTCCCGCAGGCGCTTGATCGATTGACTGAGAAGCTGCTCAAAAGCTCGCTCCTGGTACTTCCGCACTGATAGAAAATACCGGGCCAACTGGCAAAAGGGGAGCGCCGCACGGCGCTCCCCTTTTGTTCTCTGCGCCCATTCCAGATGCGTTCAGGAATTTGCGCGCATCAGAGGCGGTCCCCTCTGCTATCGTGAACGGGTTTGGCATCTGCAAGCGGAACCTGCGTTCAAATCTATTGATTTTTGGAGGGGGAAACTCCCGTGCATTCGCATTCCATGTCCCGCTACGCCGCCTCATTTCTGCTGATGATTTCGCCCGCGCTGGTCGCGCAGCAGCCCGCTCCCGCACCCACCACCGCGGCTGAGGCGCCCACCCGCGACACCAGCTACATCGACGCCCAGGGCACGGCGCACGTCACGCGCGTGGTTCCCGTGCCGCAGGACCTCAGTTCCCAGGCGCGGCTCATGCTGGGCCGCCCCGTGCCCGATCAGGGTCCCCCGGAGTCGCTCGCTCAGCGCCGCAGCGGCACTGACGCATGGGCCGTGCGCGCCGCCGCGGCCTGGAGCAAGATCTGCCCCAATCAGCTTGTCAACGACACCATTGCCGGCGTCCCGGTGCGCATCGTCACCCCCGACGGCATGCCTGCGGCCAACCGCGACAAGGTGCTCCTGAACCTGCACGGCGGCGGTTTCAACTCCGACTCCGGCTCTTACACCGAGTCGATTCCCGTCGCCGGCTACACCAAAATCAAGGTCGTGGCCGTGCTCTACCGGCTCGCGCCCGAGCATTCTTTTCCCGCCGCCGTGGACGACTCGGTGGCCGTCTACAAGGAACTGCTGAAGACCTACCAGCCTAACCACATCGTCATTTATGGAACTTCGGCCGGGGCCATTCTCACGGCGGAAGTCGCCGTCCGCCTCAAGCAATTGGGACTCCCGCTGCCCGCCGCGCTGGGCATCTTCAGCGGCATGGGTGACTTTGCGCGCGACGGCGACTCGATCGCCATGTATGCGCTGCGCGGCCTTTCCGGCCATCTGGACCCGCCGGTGCCCGGCGCGCATCTTTCCGAGTATGCCGCCGCGACCGACCTGACGGACCCGGTGCTCTCGCCCATCTATGCTGACCTGCACGGGCTGCCGCCCACGCTGTTCATCACCAGCGGCCGCGACCTGCTGCTGAGCGGCACCGCCAACCTGCACCGCGCCTACCTGAACGCGGGGGTCGACGCGCGCCTGGTGCTCTTTGACGCCCTCCCCCACGCCTTCTGGTACGACCCGCAACTTCCCGAGGCCATCGAGGCCAACCACACCATGGCGGAGTTCTTTGTGGAGGCGCTGGGCAAATAAGAAGTCGCGCCGCAAATCGCCTCGGAAGATCAGGTTGAATTCCGGATGCCGGGATTTCCGAAGCCGGCGGCTGGTCCTGAGAGCGACGCAACACGGGACGATTCCGTGCGACCCTCGTCGTCTGCTTCGGTCCGCGCTTCGTCCCCGATTCCCCTTCGGTCCATCGCACGCCGAGGGCCGCATCTCCGCCGACACACATTTTGCATCGTACCGGTGAAGCGAAAATCGATCACTGCGTGGGGTGTGCTTAGGAATACGGTGGTCGTTTACGAATAGAAATCATCCTCATGGGCGCGCATGAAGCTCACCCGGCACATCAGGCGCAGGACTCGCCTACTCAACAAGATAATTACTTTGCTGTATTGAATTTGATCTCAGGTGCTTACGAAGTGAACTGGCGGTGGATGCAGTCTAGAGCAAACCGTTCTCTAGAAGCTCAAGCACGGACCTGGTGCGAGCGTCCCGCGAGCGTCTGCTCCATGCAATGGCGGAGAGAGGGGGATTCGAACCCCCGATAGAGCTTTTGACCCTATAACGGTTTAGCAAACCGCCGCCTTCAGCCACTCGGCCATCTCTCCGGGTCTGAGACGGATTATACCGGAAGTCGCGCTTGCGATGCGCGCTGCCATGCAGGAAGGCCTGAACCGGTCGCTGCCGAGGTTGCGCGAGAGGGCTCGGAAATACTCCGAATGAGGACAGTTTCAAGCGAGAAAAGCGAACGCGCACTCCGCCAAAGTGCCGCTCGCGCAGCCCGGTTCTCCGCCTCGATAAAATCAGCTGAACCTGGCCTCTCTGCCGACGCCTCAAAATGCACTCCCAACCGCGCCATACACGGCGATGGCGCACTCCAGGAAAATCCCTTCCCGGATGCACTTTTCCCTTTGTGCAGGGGGTAAAAGTTGGTAGATTCACATCTATGCTTTTCACCCCCAAACAGGCCCGGCGAAAGTTGCGCCTTCTGCCCCTGATTGCCGCCACCTACTTCATGGTGTCGGGCGGTCCTTACGGGATTGAGGACATCCTGGGCGGCGCCGGGTTTGGCAGGGCGATCATCATTCTGCTGGCGCTGCCCATTCTCTGGAGCCTGCCCACGGCGCTGATGATCGGCGAACTGGCCAGCGCCATTCCCGCCGAGGGCGGCTTCTACATCTGGGTGCGGCGCGCTCTGGGTCCGTTCTGGGGCTATCAGGAGGGGTGGCTTTCGCTCTCCGCCAGCATCTTCGACATGGCCATCTATCCGGCCATCTTTGTTCTCTACCTGGGCAAGTTCAACCCCGCGTGGACCGCCGGTTGGCATGGGTATGCGTGGTCCCTCGCCGTCGTGGCGCTCTGTTGTGTGTGGAACCTGCGCGGCGCGCCTGCTGTCGGCGAAGGCTCCATGGGCCTGTTTGTTCTGCTGCTGGCGCCCTTTGCCGTCTTCGTGGCCCTTGGCGTGTGGCGCGGGTTTGCGCTCCATCCCGCGGTGCAATGGGGCGAGGCCGGCTCCCAGGCCGCTCTCTCGACGGCGGTTCTGGTGGCCATGTGGAACTACATGGGCTGGGACAACGCCTCCACCGTGGCCCAGGAGGTGGACAATCCCCAGCGCAACTATCCGCGCGCCATGGTGGGAGCCACCATTCTGGTCGCGGTCACCTACATTCTGCCGCTGGCCGCCCTGGCCCTGGCCGGGCTCTCCGTGCACAGCTTCGCGACCGGCGACTGGATGACCGCAGCCAACGTGATCGGCGGCCCCCTGCTGGGTTTGGCCGTGGTCGCCGGCGGCGCCATCTGCGGCATCGGCATGTTCAACGCGCTGATGATGAGTTACACGCGCCTGCCCATGGCCATGGCCGAGGACGGCATGTTGCCGCGCTTCGTGGGCCGCCTCAACAACCGTGGTGTGCCGTGGGTCAGCGTGATGCTGTGCGGGCTGGCATGGGCGCTGGCGCTTAAACTGCCCTTCGAGCGGCTCATCTCCATCGATCTCATTCTTTACGGATCGAGCCTGCTGCTGGAGTTTGTGGCCCTCATCGTTCTGCGCCTGCGCGAGCCTGGGCTAGAGAGACCGTTCAAGGCCGGCAACCTGGCCTTCGCCTGCGCACTTGCCGTGGGCCCCACCGCCCTCATCGGCTACGCGCTCTGGGCCTCGCGGGATGAAAAGCTGATGGGCTCCATCTCCGCGCTGCTCTTCGCGGTGGGCGTGGCCCTGCTCGGCCCTGTGCTCTACTGGCTCACGGCCGCTCCCAGGGCACGCCGCCGGGTGGCTGCCGCCGCGGCTGCCGACTAAGTCGCTTGTCGCAGGAACACGCCATCGGCGAACCTGACTATTTCGCCTGTTTCTGTTTGGCCTCTGCCTGCTGCACCTTGCCTTCATCAAAAAGTTTCACGGCGCGCACTACGTGGTCGCGAGCATAGGCTGCGTCGTGCCAGCCTTTTACTTCCACTCGCTTGCCCTCAAGATCTTTATAAATCGAGAAGAAGTGGGTGATCTCTTTCAACATGTGCGGATAAATATCGGTGTAGTTCCACACGTTGGCAAAGCGCGGATTGTTCTTGCCCACGGCCAGCACTTTCTCGTCCAGTACGCCCTGGTCCAGCATCTCCAGCAGGCCGATCGGACGCACCTCCTGCACGCAGCCGGGAAAGCTGGGGCTGGGCACCAGCACCAGCACATCCAGCGGATCGCCGTCATCGCTCAGCGTGGAGGGAATGAAGCCGTAGTCGCCGGGGTAGTGCACCGGGGAGTGCAGGTTGCGGTCCAGCTTGAAGACGTGCAACTGCTTGTCATATTCGAACTTGTTGGTCGCGTCCTTGGGAATCTCGATCACCGCCCGAAAGACTTCGGGCGAGCGGTCGCCGATCGGCAACTCCAGATAATTAATCATCTCGCTTGCTGCTCCTTTAGCAGGGGGGAGGTGGTCCGGCGCGGAGAATGCTTCCGGAAAAGTGGAAAATTTCCGGCCGTCCGCCGGAACTACTATAATCACGGATTATGAAGGCGCATGTCTATGTCACGTTGAAAGCGTCGGTCCTGGACCCGCAGGGCCAGACCATCCAGAATGCCCTGCGCAAGATCGGCTTTGCGGACGTAACCGCCGTGCGCCAGGGCAAGTATTTCGCGCTTTCGCTGGCCGACGGGCTGTCCGTGGAGAAAGCCCGCGCCGAGGTCGAGCGCATCGCCCGCGAGGTGCTCACCAACCCCGTCATTGAAGAGTTCACATACCGCATTGAGGAATAGCGCGCCTGCCGCTGGCCCGCCGCGCGCCGTCCCCGCGGAGCGCCTTGCGCGACGCCTCATCGCATAAAATCGTTGCATGTGCGGCATTGTCGGTTACGTCGGCTCAAAGAAGGTCGTCCCAGTCATCATCGAGGGGCTGCGGCGCCTCGAGTATCGCGGCTACGATTCGGCCGGTATCGCCGTCGGCAGCCCTTCCAGTTCCACGCTTGAGCTGCGCCGCGCTCCGGGCAAACTCGCCAACCTGGAAGAGGTTTTGCTCGAGCGGCCTGCTCGAGGGCACCTTCGGCATCGGCCACACCCGCTGGGCCACGCACGGCCGTCCCACTGAAGAGAACGCCCATCCCCATCGCGACTGCGCCGGGCGCATCGTTGTGGTCCACAACGGGATTGTCGAAAATTATCTCGATCTGAAGCGCGAACTCACCGCCCATGGCCACAAATTCGTCACTGAAACCGATACCGAGATCATTGCGCACCTCATTGAACAGGTGCAGAAGGACGCCGCGGAAGCCGGTGCGCCCATTCCGCTCGAAACAGCCGTCCGCCGCGCCGTCAAGCGCCTCACCGGAGCCTTCGCGCTGGGCGTGCTGTCGGCCGCCGAGCCGGACAAGATCGTTGCCGCACGGCTCGGTCCGCCGGTGGTCATCGGCGTGGGCGAGGGTGAGTCCTTCGTCGCCTCCGACGTGCCCGGCATCCTCCACCACACCCGCGACATCTACTTCCTCGCCGACGGCGACATGGCCATCCTCACCCGCTCGGGCGTCCAGCTCACCGACTTCGACGGCAATCCCATCGAGCGCAAGCTCACCCGCATCACCTGGGATCCGATTCAGGCCGAAAAGGGCGGCTACAAGCACTTCATGCTCAAGGAAATCTGGGAGCAGCCGCGCGCCATCCGCGACACCACCCTGGGCCGCTTCTCGCTCGACTCCGGCAAAGTCTACCTCGGCGAAATGGGCATCCCTGACGAGGAGCTGGCCGCCGCCTCCAGCATCAACATCGCCGCCTGCGGCACCAGCTGGCACGCCGCGCTGGCCGGCAAGTACATGATCGAGCGGCTGGCAAGACTTCCGGTGGACGTCGACTACGCCAGCGAATATCGCTACCGCAATCCCATCCCCGACCGCAACGCCCTCGGACTGCTCATCACGCAATCCGGCGAAACCGCCGACACCCTGGCCGCGCAGCGCGAAATGATCTCCCTCGGCTCCAAGACGGTCGCCATCTGCAACGTGGTCGGCGCCATGGTGGCGCGCGAGGCGCACGGCGCCATCTACACCCACGCGGGGCCCGAAATCGGTGTCGCCTCCACCAAAGCCTTCACCGCGCAGCTCACCGCGCTCTTCCTGCTCGCCCTCAAGCTGGGCCAGCTCCGCGGCCGCCTCGATAAGGAGCGCTCCGTCCAACTGATGGAAGAGCTCAGCCGCCTGCCCGCCAAAATCGAAGAAGTCCTCAAGACCCGTTCGGCACAGTGTGAGCAGTTGGCATCGAGCTTCGCCAACGCTCGCGACTTCCTCTACCTCGGCCGCGGCATCCATTTCCCCATCGCCCTCGAGGGCGCGCTCAAGCTCAAGGAAATCTCCTACATTCACGCCGAGGGCTACCCAGCCGGCGAAATGAAGCATGGCCCCAACGCCCTCATCGATGAGACCCTGCCCGTCGTCGTCCTCGCCACCCGCGACGAAGCCGACCCGGCCTCCAAGCTCCGCTACGAGAAGACCCTCTCCAACATTCAGGAAGTCACCGCGCGCTCCGGCCGCGTAATCGCCGTGGCCACTGAAGGCGACGAAACCATCGGCACCCTGGTCGAGCACGTTATCCACATCCCGCCCGTAGCCGAGCTGCTTTCGCCGCTGATCGAGATCGTCCCGCTGCAGTTGCTGGCTTACTACATCGCCGTCCGCCGCGGATGCGACGTGGATCAGCCCAGAAATCTTGCCAAATCGGTAACGGTGGAATGAGGGTGGAGCGCCCGGCGAATTCTGCGCGACTGATTCTGGCCTCGGCCTCCCCTCGTCGCCGCGAACTTCTCGCGCAGGCCGGCTTCTCGTTTGAGGTGCGTCCCGCGCACATCCCCGAGGACGCGCTTCCGGAAGAGGATCCCATCGCCTACGTCACGCGCCTGGCCCGCGAGAAGGCGCAGGCTGTCTTCGATGCGCTGGCCGACCCCAGGGCCGCGGTTCTCGGCGCCGACACCACCGTGACTCTGGACAACCACATTCTCGGCAAACCCGAAGATGCCGCCGACGCCGCGCGCATGCTGCGCCTGCTCTCCGGCCGCACCCACCGCGTCATCACCGGCGTTGCCGTTGTCTCGGCGACAGCCGCGCAGGTCGCCGCGGAAGTCACCGCGGTCCGCTTCCTCAGTTTGTCCGACGAAGAAATCGCCGCCTACATCGCCACCGGCGAGCCCATGGACAAGGCCGGCGCCTATGCCATTCAGGGCCGCGCCGCCTGCTGGATTCCTCGCATCGAAGGTTGCTATTTCAACGTCGTGGGGCTCCCGCTGGCGCTGGTCTCCGCGCTGCTGGAGGCGGCTGGCTGGTAGGACCCAACTTTCCTTACGGCTTCACTTCGATCTGGCCGCCCTTGTACGCCACGGTCGCCTCTGCGGACGGACTCGCGTCAATCCCCACGCCATGATCCTTGCCCACCAGCACCACGCGGAATGTGCGCGCCGCCAGCATGCCTGGGAAACTGCCCTCGCGCGCGCCCAGGGTCAGCGTTTTCGCGGCATCGTCCCAGTGCAGCGAGATGGTCGCGTGCGCGCCTTTCCGGTAGTCGTAGTTGTCGTTCTCGTCTTCATAGAAAGTGAAGTCCCCGTCCGCTCCGCGATAGATGCGCAGCTCGATGGGGTCGGCCGGTTTCTGCGTGGACCACTCCATCGCCGGCCCCATGGGCACAATCGATCCCGCCCGCACAAACAAGGGCAGCCTGGCCAGCGGCGCGTCGGCCTGAATGTGTTGTCCGCCGGGAATCTTGTCCCCGGTCCAAAAGTTGTACCACGTTGCCTGGGGCAGATAAACCGTGCGGCTCGTCGCTCCCTGCGTGGTCACTGGACTCACCAGAATTGCCGGCCCGAACAGGTACTCGTCGCCCGTGTTCTGCGCCTCCGCGTCGTCGCGCCAATCCATCACCAGCGGCCGCATCAGCGTGCCGTGGTTGCTCGTCACCTGCCACGCCTCGGAGTAGATGTAGGGCAGCAGGCGGTAGCGCAGGGTGTCGTAGTCCACCAGAATCTTCTGCGCGTCCGGCCCGTACGACCACAGCTCGTTTTCGTCCGGCCAGCGCGTGCCGTGGACTCGGAAAACAGGCGAGAACACGCCGAACTGGAACCAGCGCACAAACAGCTCGCGAAACTTCGGATCGTTCAGATTGCCGCCGGAGATGAAGCCGCCAATATCGGTCGTCCAATACGGCATGCCGGAGATCGCGTAATTCAATCCCGCCGGAATCTGGCGCTGAAACGTCACCCAGTCCGACAGCACGTCGCCTGACCACGCCGTCACGCCGTACCGCTGCGACCCCGCGTACGCCGAGCGCGACAGGATGAAGACACGCTTCTGCTGCGACGCCGCCTGCTGCCCTTCCGAGACGCCCGCCGAGTGAAACAGCGGATACACATTCGCGTACCGCGCGCCCGAGCCTAAATAAAGTTTGTGGTCGACGAGAATGTTGTCCTCGCGCCCCTCGGTCTCCGGCTCGTCGGTGTCGAGCCACCACGCATCCACGCCTTTTTGAAAAAGCGCCGCGTTCACGTTGGCCCAGTAGTGATTGCGTGCCGCCGGATTGGTCGGGTCATAGAGCGCCTGTCCCAGGGGATGAAAACTCGGCGCCACGGCCCTGGCAATGAACCACCCGTTCTTATCGAACTGGTCGTAGACCGCGGTGCCCGGCCGGAAATACGGCCAGATCGACACCATCAAATGAAAATGCTCCTTGTGCAACTTGTCGATCATGCCCTGCGGATCGGGGTAGTGCGAATTCCACTTCATCTCGCCCATCGTCACCCACCAGAACCAGTCCTGCACGATGTTGTCCACCGGAATGTGCAGCGCGCGGTACTTCGCCGCCACACCTTCCAGCTCCTCCTGCGACTGATACTTGTTCTTGCACTGCCAGAATCCGTAGGCCCAGCGTCCGAAGAGCGGAACCTCGCCCGTCAGTTCGCGATAGTGGCCGATAATCTGGTCCGCATCCGGCCCGTAAAGAAAGTAGTAGTCCACGCGATCGGCGACTTCGGCGCTCAGATACAGCGCATGCACAAACCGGTTGTTCATGCGGCTGCGCGACGGGTTATTCCAGAAGATTCCGTAACCGTTGCTCGAAACCAGCAGGGGAACTGCGATGTTGGTGTTCTCCTGCGACAGGTCCACCGTCTCGCCGCGATAGTTCCACACCCCCGCCTGATGCTGCCCCAGCCCGTAAAGGCCCTCGTGCGATCCATAGATCGCGAAACAGACCTCCGCATGAAACGTCTTCTCGCCGTTCACCTCCACCGGCCGCAGCGAGCGGTAGCTGTCGGTGGTCAGCAGCTTGCCGCGCATGCCCGGCCCAGTCGTTCCCGGTCCCGTCGCGCCGGCCCCGGTGATTGCGGAACCATCCGTCGCGACGTATTGCAGCGCCCCGCTCTCCCGCTCCACCACTGCCTTCAGCTTCGCCGTCGAAAGAGTGATCGCCTTTTCATCGGCGCTCACCTGGAACTCTGCCGCGGGCCAGTTCTTCTTCTCAACCACTCCATCCGGGGCCCGCTCCAGCGCTGCCGCCCCCATCGGCGCATACGTCACGTGCAGCACCTCCGGCGACTTCACCTCAATCCGCAGCACGCCATCCTTCTGCTGCACTTCGAGCCCGTTCGCCTGCTTCTCAAAGCTCACCACCGGGTTGGGTGGGTTCCACTGCGCCAGCGCTGCCGGCGTCACCGATGCCGCCGCCCAAAGACCGAGACAAAACCCTCCCAAACGAAGCCCCTTCATCGAATCGATTCCTTCCCGTGGTGATGTCGCCAAACCTATCCAGTCTACGCTCGCCCTTCCCGCATCAATCGCGGCCAGGCCCTGCCCCAGGCGGAAATGCCCGATCCGCATGGCTCAATTGCCGACTCTGTCCCAAAATGCTCCATCCGCAACTTATTTCCATAAAAGTCAACAGGCCGATTACTTCTGCTTTATTTTTGCGCTTATCCTTGCCATCCGTGCTGCCATCCGCAGTAGAATCACCCCATTCCAATTTTCAGCACAGCGATCGTCTCCCCAACTGTTCGCAAGCCGAGGGTAAAGTCATGCGTGTTCCGCTATTTCTGTGCAGCGCGTTCTTCCTGGCAATCACGTCTTCAGCGTTGCTTCACGCCCAGTTCCAGGAGCCGACGAAGGAAGAACTGCAGATGACCTCGGACCCCAAGGCTCCGGGGGCGGCCGCCGTCTACCTCAACCGCGAGGAGACGACCGATAACTCCATGAGTTTTGAGAGTTACTACGAGCGCATCAAAGTCCTGACGGAGAAAGGCAAGGAACTGGCCACGGTAAGAATTCCCTATGAGCACGGGCAGTTCAAGGTCACTGACATCGAGGGGCGCACCATTCACTCCGACGGGACCATTGTCCCGCTGACCGCCAAGCCATCCGACCTGATGGATTTCAAGAACAAGAACCTTCAGCTCAACACCATGGTCTTTACGCTGCCCAGCGTCGAAGTCGGCAGTATCCTCGAATATCGTCTGAAGATTCGCTACGACGACGGCCTCGTTCTTTCCCCCACCTGGGATATCCAGCAGCCCTATTTTGTTCGCAAGGCGCACTACTTCTTCAATCCGCTGACGACCGCCGGACGGCACGTTGTGGATAGCCGCGGCGAAACCCTCGACCGGCTGATGTATTCGATGCGAGCCGATCCCGCCAGTCACATGATGCAAGACAGAAAGGGAAGCTACACGCTCGATCTGACCGACATTCCGCCCCTGCCCGACGACGATTGGATGCCGCCGCTGAACACCATCAAGTGGCGCGTGAAGTTCTACTACACCAACTATGAATCGGGCGGCGCCTTCTGGGAGGCGGCCGGCAAACGCTGGGCCAAGGAAGTCAAGGAATTCACCAATCCGACGGGGCAGCTCAAAAATGCGGTCGCGGAGATCGTCGCGGCGAACGACACCGAGATGGCCAAGGCCACGAAAATCTATGCGGCGGTGATGAAACTTGAGAATACTGATTTCACGCGAACGAAATCAGAGGCCGAACGCAAGAAAGAAAAGATCAAGAACATTCGCAACGCAGAAGATGTGTGGAAGCAGCAGGGCGGCTCGGCGGATGACATCGCGCTCCTGTATGTCGCCCTGGCCCGCGCCGCCGGCCTTCAGGTCTGGCCCGCGCAGGTCGTCGATCGAAACCGCGCGTTCTTCGACGGCCAGTATCTTTCCGTAAACCAGCTGGATGATTACATTGCCATTGTCGTGATCGACGGAAAGGACATCTATCTGGATCCAGGCCAGAAGATGTGCCCCTTCGGGCTCCTGCACTGGAAACATACGCTGGCTTCCGGCTTTCGGCTCACGGAGAAGGGAACCATGCTCGGGGCCACCCCCGCGGTCTCGTACAAGGAAGCATCCGTGCAGCGAATCGCCAGTCTCGACATCGACGAGGCAGGAAACGTGAAAGGAACGGTTCGCTTTGTCATGACCGGCCCGGAGGCGTTGCGCTGGCGCCAGTTGGCGCTCGAAAACGACAAGGAGGAGGTCAAGAAGCAGTTCAACGAATCGATGCGCGCGTACATTCCCGATGGCGTGCAGGCGGATTTCGACCACTTTCTGGGCCTGGAAGATTACAACTCCAACCTCATGGGCATTGTGAACGTCTCCGGCAACATCGGCACCGCAACCGCCAAGCATTTCTTTTTGCCCGGCCTCTTTTTTGAGTCCCGCGCCAAGCACCCGTTTGTCGCCGAGGACAAGCGCACAATTCCAATCGATGTGCACCACGCCAGGGAGGAGCAGGACGATGTCACCTATCACCTTCCGCAGGGCTACACCTTCGAGAGCTCGCCTCAGGCGGCTACCATCTCCTGGCCCAGTCACGCCATGCTGAAGATCAGCTCCACGGCCGCGAACGGCTCGGTCGATGTGGTGCGCATCATGGCCTACAACTTCGCGCTCCTTGCCCCCAACGATTATCCCGGTCTCCACGACTTCTATCAGAAGGCGGCCACGGCCGATCAGCAACAGCTGGTGCTCGCCCGCACCCCGGTCGCCAAAGGAAACTGATGATAGCCCTCCCCTTTTCCTCCGCCTCTGTTCCGGCCCGCATCCTGGTGGCCGCTCTTCTTCTCTCTGCCTGCAGGCCGGGTTGCGCCAGCTGGTTCTCCAAAGGGCAGCCGGTACCCCAGTGGGGCCTGGACGCCGCCAAAACGCACACTCCGGATTACGCCAAGGATGCCTCCGCCATCATCCTCTTCGACGAATACGTCGAGACCATTGACGATCAGGGGCGCGCCGTCGAGCGCGAACGCGAGGCCATTCGCGTGCTTCAGCCGCAGGGACGCGGCAATACCTGCGCCGTCAGCTATGACGTGGACCAGAAGATCAACTACTTTCGCGTGTGGACCATTGCCGCTGACGAAAAGCAGTATCAGGCCCAGGACACCGACTTCACCGAGGAAGGCGACACGGACATCCCCATCATGCTTTCCACGCGCAAGACGCGACTTGCGCACCCTCCCGCCGTGGATGTGGGCGCGGTGGAGATCTGCGAGTCAGAGGAGCTGATGGAGCCCTATTCCCAGGAGAAAATCTGGGACATCCAGAACGGAATTCCCGTCGTCTTTCAGGCGCTCGAAGTCGATCTGCCCGCGGGCCGCGCGCACGCTCAATCCTGGCATAACCACGCGCAGGTCGCGCCGGTCGAAGTCGCTCCGAACCACTGGCGCTGGGAGGTCAAGGATGAGCCCGCGCTGATTCTCCGCGACATTCCTTCCCGTCCCAGCTGGGCCGCCCTTGCCGCGCGCATGGACGTCCAATGGGGCGAGGCCGCCGTGGCCGGAATGGACAACCAATGGCGCGCGCTCGGCGAGTGGGTCACGAAGCTGGAAGCGGATCGCCCCGATCCTTCCCCCGAGATCACCGCCAAGGTGCAGAGCCTCATTGCCGGGGCTCCCGACTTCTACACAAAACTCAGCCGCATCACCGACTCCATTCAGAAAGACATCCGCTACTTCGTGGTCATCCGCGGCATCGGGGGATTACAGGCCAACCATGCCGCCGATATCTTCCGCAACCGCTACGGCGACTGCAAGGACAAGACCACCCTGCTGATCTCCATGCTGCAGGTGGCCGGCATCCACGCCTTCTACGTTCCCGTGGACGACCGGCGCGGCGTGGTGGATCCGCAGCAGCCGTCTCTGCTCGGCAACCACATGATTACCGCCATCGAGATTCCGCCGGGCGTGCAGGACCCGCGCCTCATGGCCATCGTCAAGGCCGGCGACGGCAAGCGCTATCTCATTTTTGACCCCACCGACGAACGCACCCCGGTGGGCAACCTGGGCTCCGACCTGCAAGGCAGCTACGGCCTCCTCAGCGCCGGCAATGCGAGCCAGCTGATCGCCCTGCCCGTTCTCGGCCCCGACGCCAACGGCACGGAGCGCAAGGGCTCGTTCACGCTTGCCCTCGACGGCACGTTGTCCGGCTCCGTCGATGATTCCCACTCCGGCCCGGACGGCGCCGATCTGCGCACCTTCCTCAAATACACCGATGCGAAGGAGCAGCACGAATACTGGGAAAACCGCATCGCAGGTGACTTGCCCGGAGTGGTGCTCACCTCTTTCCAGTTTGTTCAGCCGCAGGCTCTCGACAAGCCGCTCGAATTTCACTACAAGTTCACCACCGGTCAATATGCCCATCAGGCCGGCCCGCTGCTGTTGGTGCGGCCCCGCGTTGTCGGCTCGGATGCTCTGCCATTCAACGACAAGCCCCGCACCGTCGCCATCGACCTCGGCGCCACCGGGCGCTGGCGCGATTCCTACGACATCGCCCTGCAGCCCGGCTATGTCGTCGACGAGACTCCTGATCCTGTGGACATTGACACCGACTTCGCCAGCTACCACTCCGCCGTGACGGCCAAGCCCGGCGATCTGCACTACGAACGCGAATATGTGGTCCGCCAAGTGGAGATTCCGGTGACCGAGGCGGCTGCCTTCCGCAAGCTGGAGAGCGCCATCCTCGCCGATGAAAGAGGCACGGCGGTGCTCAAAAAGCAGTAGCCGCGCGACAGCCCGGCAACCCGTCCATCGTCGGGCCGCGTTCTCGCGGCTTAAAGAATGGCTCGCCGCGCCGCTCTCCATGCGCGGCCGCCCATTCGCTTGCATCCCTTCCCGCTTTCTGTCATCCATTCAAGCAGGCCTTCTTCAAATCTCAGGCCGTGGACCCGACTGACCCCCTATGAGACCTCCTCTTTTCTCGCCCTTTCAGCTTCGCTCCGTCAGCTTCGCCAACCGCATCGGCGTCTCGCCCATGTGCCAGTACTCCTCCCAGGACGGCTTTGCCAACGACTGGCATCTCGTCCATCTCGGCAGCCGCGCCCAGGGCGGCGCCGGCCTGGTCTTCGTCGAGGCCTCCGCCGTTCTCCCCGAGGGCCGCATCTCCTCAGGCGATCTCGGCATCTGGCAGGACGCGCACATCCCGGGCCTCGCACAGATCGCCCGCTTCCTCCACTCCCAGGGAGTCCGCGCCGGCATTCAGCTTGCTCACGCCGGCCGCAAGGGCAGCATGGCGATCCCCTTTGCCGGCGAGCGCCTCCTTCTGCCCGAAGAAGGCGGCTGGCAGCCCGTTGCGCCCAGCGCCCTGGCCTTCGCCCCGGATTACGCCCTGCCCTCGGCCCTCGATCCGGCCGGAATCGCCGCCGTCGTGCGCGCCTTTGCCCTTGCCGCGCAGCGTGCCCTCGCCGCGGGCTTCGATTTCGTTGAGATTCACGCCGCCCACGGCTACTTGATTCATCAGTTCCTCTCCCCGCTCGCCAACCGGCGCACCGATACCTACGGCGGCAGCTTTCAGAACCGCACCCGCCTGGCGCTGGAAGTCGTGGACGCGGTGCGCGCCGAGTGGCCCGCCCACCTGCCCCTGTTTGTCCGCATCTCCGCCACCGACTGGGTCGAGGGCGGCTGGTCCATCGACGAGTCCGTCGAACTCGCCCGCCTCTTCCGCGCGCGTGGCGTGGACCTGGTGGATGCCTCCTCCGGCGGTCTGGTTCCCGACGCCCGCATCCCCTTCGGCCCCGGCTTCCAGGCGCCTTTTGCCGCCCGCATCCGCGCCGAAGCCGGCATTCCCACCGCCGCCGTGGGCCTCATCACCGATCCCGCCCAGGCCAATGCGATTGTGGCCGAAGGACAGGCGGACCTGGTGCTGCTGGCCCGCGAGATGCTGCGCGATCCCTATTGGCCAGTCCACGCCGCGGCCGCGCTCGGCGAGCCCGCCAGTTGGCCCGCTCAGTACCTCCGCGCCGCGCCGCCGCGCTCGCCCGCGCGCACGCCGGTCAGCCGTCCCGAACGCATGTAGAAAACGGGCTGCCGGAGCCTCTTCCTGCCTGCCCCGGCTGGCGGGCGCCCATAAAGATGCGGCCGGATCTCCGATTTTGCTTCACAAAAGGTGCAAATACTGGCCTATACTTCGTCTAATGAGGAAAACCCGCCGCTGAGGCGGGCTTCTCCTCGCAAACACCATGGCCGCACACGCCCCCCAGAAGCGCGCGCAAGACTCGCCCTCGATCCCTGACCGCCTCTACTTCAAAATTGGGGACGTGGCCCGCCTCTGCCAGGTGGAAACCTACGTGCTGCGCTTCTGGGAGTCGCAGTTCCCCCAGCTCAAGCCCAACAAGAGCGGAACCGGCCAGCGTCTTTACCGCCGCCGCGACGTGGAAGTGGCTCTGGAGATCAAGCGCCTGGTCCACGGCGAGGGCTACACCCTTGCCGGCGCCCGCCAGGCTCTCGGACAGGCGCGCCGCCCCGACCCCCAGCCGCGCCTGCCGCTGGCCCCCGGCGACTCCGGCCAGCGCCTCGATGCCGTGGCCGCCGTCCTCGGCGCCGCCCGCGCCGAGCTGCGCGAAATTGCTGGCCTGCTCTCCGCCCCCCAGCCTCAGCCCCCGGCGCGCCGCCGCCCGCGCACAGCCCGGCTCCACGACGCGTCCGGCACCCTGTTTCCAACCTAGTTTGGCCAGCTTGGGTGCAAAGGCCTGGGGCGAAGGAACGGCCCCTGAGCAGACGCCCTTGCGCGCGTCCAGGCATGCGTACCGCGCACCGGATGGCGCGCGCATTCAATCAGAATGGAATAGGAAAAATAATGGTCGGGGAGAGAGGATTTGAACCTCCGACCCCCTGGTCCCGAAACAACAACCGATTTGCTAAGTTGTTGATTCGTTTATGCTGGGAGTGCGTCTAGTTGTTTCCAAGTGCATGGTTTTCGGCAACGAATGGACCCAAATTGGACCCAAGTTGTCTGCCACCGTGAACTACGCAGCATTTCGAGGTTATATGGAACTCAAATTGAACTTTGTTTTCAAAAGCCAGCGCGAATGAGCAAGTTCTGCGGGCTTTGATAGGAACCCTGGTAGGCGCCGGCCGCTGAACACTATAGGTGACATTCAGATTGGGAAGTCGCCGGTCAATTGAAAACAGAGAACATAGCGTTTACCGGCATCTCGTTCTAGCGATAGAAATTACGGGAATTTTGCGATTCCGCTTCTTCACGGCGCAAATGGAGCAGAAATGGAGCAGGAGACTTGGTGCATCAACACCCTCCGGCCTGCGCTACACGCGATTGTTTTGGAGAGACCCGAAACCCGCAGGCATTCGACGAGAGCAGCGAAGCGGCGAGGGTGGCGGTCATCAACCTCTGCGGCTAGTTCCGCGTATCTCTTATAGGAACTCTCCATCTCCGTTGGTCGCTAGGGCTTTTGCCGGATCGCCAAAATCGCGCAGCCTGGGATTCGCAGCGTCAGGTGTAGCTTTGTCCATCGTCGGAAGCAGCGCAAGAGCTCGCTTGAACCCGCCCCCCGGCCGTGCCACGCAGATGTGCCTCGCTGCGGCGACTCAATTAGGCTGCTGCCGACAGTACCCGACCAGTGGCGTAAGACTAGCTAGCAGCATGCTCAACGTCCGGA
This sequence comes from uncultured Acidobacteriaceae bacterium, assembly GCA_963716385.1. Classification (GTDB taxonomy): domain Bacteria; phylum Acidobacteriota; class Terriglobia; order Terriglobales; family Acidobacteriaceae; genus Telmatobacter. The sequence goes on along the minus strand of OY970305.1, from coordinate 1,056,442 downwards.
GTCGAGCGGCCCTGGCGGCGCTCGTCATAGAGGGTGATCAATAGCGTGCTGATCAGGACCAGCGCTCCGCCGAATATCATCGAGCGCGTCATGCGCTCATGAAGCACCACGGCTGCCGCGACCAGTCCGAAGAACGGAATCAGATAATTCATCAAGGCCGCCTGCGTTGCGTCAAGCCGCGTCAGGACATTCAGAAAGACGACCATAGACAGAAAATACTGAAAGGCCGCAAGCAGAGCCATGCCGATACAGACGGTAGCCGTGAAGTGGCGCATTTCAACAAAGCTCTTGGGCTCGGCATAAAGCACAACAGGAAAGAGCACCGCCGATACAGTGTAGTAGCTGTACAGTGCAACCTGCAGAGGCGAATAGCGCTGCAGCAGGTGTTTGCTGTAGACGTTGTAAAAAGCACTGGCCACAACGCTGATCAACAGCATCAGGTTGCCCAGCATGAACCGCGGGCTTGTCATTTCCAGCTGTTTCCAGTCCACCCCGGAACACTCCGCCACGCCCGCCAAGGCCACGGCAAAGCTAACCCAACGGACCCACGTCATCCGTTCACCAAGAATGAAATAAGCCATAACTGCGGTTGAGATGGGCAGGGTGAGCATGAGCAGCGCGCCATTTGAGGCCAGCGACAGACGCACTCCCCAGTTGGCAAAGAATTGCGCACACACTTGGCCGAACAAGCCAATTGTCAGGAATTCTCCGATGGTGCGCAGCGGCATTCGCTGTTTGTGCGTTCGATCCGATCCGCGATTTTTGAGGCGAACCAGCACAAGGAGTGCAATCGCGGCCACGGTAACGGGAAAGAACGTGGTGAACACCGGCCCCGCTTGCTCCTGCGCCATTTTTGACATGACAAATGCGCTGCCCCAAATGAGGTTGCAGAAAATCAGAAGCACCCAGTCGCGAATCTTTGTAACGCTAAGCATGTTGATGGTCCTCGTAGACAGAGTGGCATTGAGCAGGGCGTTATCGCTTGATTCCCCTTCGGAGCCGAAGAATAACCGCGGAACAATCAGGTTCCCACAGCGGCGCTGCGCGCCGCCGTCGTGAGTTTCCTACGGCACGATGGAAATGATAAGTGCCGAAGCGCGCTTGTTATCGTGATAGATAACATTGGCAGCTTTGACTGGGTCAGATAATGTTTCTGGACTTAGGCCATTATTGAGATTCCGATCGAAGCGCGGATAATTGCTGCTTTCGATTTCCAGGCGGAGTTTGTGCCCGGCCAGAAATACATTGGACGTGGATTCAAGATTGATGGTCAGCTTGTAAACCTCACCCGGATTCACCAGCTCCGCCTTTTCCATCGAGACCCGATAGCGCGCCCGGAGAATGCCGTCTGTGAGGTTTTGCGCGAATCCATTGGGCCACACGTCAATTAGCTTGCCGACAAAATCGGTGTCGACGGCAGAAGAACTCACGTAGAGCTGGAGCGTGACAGGACCTGTCACCTCTGTATCTTTCTCGAAGGGGGCAGTGGTGTATACCAGCACATCCGGCCTTGTCTCAACGGCGCGCTGATCAAGGGGCCCTGGAGGAAAATGGTCCGTATCCCCCAGAACCGCGCCGCCGTGCGTGGGCACTGGATGGTCGGGGTCGTACACATACCGATCGGTCGTTTCATCTCCGGGCGCAGTTGTATTGAGTGTCCCGTCGCCACTGAGCGTGTTGGCTTTCCCCTGAGAATGCAGATAGTACGAAGCCGCTTTGGCACGCGCCAGCGGCCATTCATTCTCATCACGCCAGACGTTCTTGCCCATGACAAACAATCGAACCGGCTTCTCGCTTGCCATGCCATTGTCGATACCTTTTAACAGGTAGTCATACCATCGAAGGGCAAGCTCAGATAGATCAAGCACCGAATCCTTGCCAAAGTCGACGTCGCCAATCCTGGGGTCCGACCCCGCGTGTCCACCAACCACCATCATCAGGCGCTGTCCCTTCCGCGCCGCCTCACTCCCGCCCTTGTTCATCATTCCGAGATAGTTCCGTATGGAACCGTCTTGAAATATGTCGTACCAGCCGCCGATTGTCAGCGCCGGCACCTTGATGTGGGAGTAGTGCTGCTCGATTGACCATTGCTTCCAATAGTCGTCATATACGGGATGCTCGATCCAGTCATGGTAGTAGTCCGCCAGGCCGGCATAAGTGCCCGTGTCGAGCAGCGTATAACTGCCTGGCGGCTGCAGCTTGGAGTAATGCTGCGACTCAATGTACTTTTCCGTACGGTGTGTCAGCACGTTGACGGACAGTTCGCTGCTCCACACCTGATTGAACAGCTGCGAGAATGCTCCGCCTTGATAGGCCCATTGCTCGTGGTAGTCCGAGGCAGTGATGAAGGGCATGATGCCTACCAGATGCGGCGGCGTGGCGATGGCCGCGAGCATTTGCGTGGCGCCATCGTACGATCCGCCATACATGCCCACCTTGCCATTCGAATAAGGAAGCGCGGCTGACCATTCAACGGCGTCATAGCCATCCTTCGACTCGTATTTGAAGGGATACCATTCGCCGTCGGAGGCGTAGCGTCCCCTGACATCTTGAACAATGACGATATAGCCCTCGGATGCCCCACTCAGGCCAAAGTTCACCTCATTCCGCTTGTCGTAGGGGGTCCGCTCCAGGATGACCGGGAACCTTCCCTCGGCCTCCGGGCGGTAAATGTCTGCCCGGAGCGTCACGCCGTCCCGGGTTTGCATCGCCACATTGCTCTCAACCTTAACCTTGTATTTGACGCTGGCGAGAGCGCATTGCGCTGCCATGAGAGCTGCAACAACAACTACAAGGCAGCGGCGGTTGAATTGCATCTTGTGATCTCCTTCTGTGGCGAAAACCTGGCGAGACATAGTGAATGAAATTGCAATCGGACGATGCCCTGGCAGACCATGCGCGATTCAGCCGCGCATGCTCCCCTTTTCTAAATCCTACTCCGCAGAGAGAAGACGAGCAGACGCCGGATTCCCTTTACAACACGCCGTATGCGTGGCCTGTGCATGCAGTGCCACGGGGCGCACACCCAAACACTGCATGCATGGGCGTTGAGGTCCAGCGATCAACCCCATGGCACGATTGCGATTCGCACTACGGGGCAACAGCGGCCGCCCGGAAAGACATCTCCGAGCGGCCTGCGTGTGCTCCTGCGAGTTCCAACTGAGACGAACACTACCGGCTTCGGCTAGAAGTCGAACCGAGCAGAGATCTGACCGCTGCGGTTCCCGGTATTCTGCTGCGACTTGACCGTTGTCAACACGCCAAAATCCACGGCGCTGGAAATATCCATTGACGGCGGTTCGAAGTTCGGGTGATTGAGGAGATTGGTAAATGTGCCTTCAAGCCGCATATGCAACCCTTTGGTGATCTCGAATTGCTTGGACAAACCGCCCGCGATTGCGACGGCGCCGGGCCCTTGCAGAATGCCAACTCCAGAGTTTCCGAAGCAACCACATCCCTCGGCGGTCGGCGCGAATGCGTCAATATCGAAATAGTTGTCTCTCGTCCGATGAGCGGGTTTGCCACTGCCAATGCGGTCTGGCCGTGCGGGAATTCCGCGGTCAACCATATCGGTATTCGATTGGTCGAGCGATGAGCTCATAGTGGGCGTCAGCCAAGTTCCGCTCTGCAGCAGAGTGACCGTGCTCAGCTTCCATCCACCGAGAACTGTATCCGTCAAGCGGTTTACATTGGCGCCGAACCTGTGCCCGCGGCCGATCGGCAGCTCGTGCATTGCGGTCAGCAGGAAGTTCTGGGCCTGCGTTCCGCCGATATTTCCGCGGTCCCGTCCCGGATTGTACTTGTCCGTGATGAACGCAAAGTCTGCTTCACCCGGCATGGTTGCGCCATTCCAGCCGCCGCTGGCGCCTCCGACATTTCCAATGTTTCTAGCGAATGTATAGCTCGCCTGGTAAAATAGCCCGTTGCTCTGGTTGTGCGTTACTTCAGCCTGGAGCGCGTTATAGCTTGCAAACAGCAGATTGTTGCTTTCAGCGATCACGAACCAATTCGGAAACGGGACGAGATCGTGAGAGTAGGGTGTTGTGCTCGCGGGCACCTGATTGACATCCTCGAGCCCCATCAATCGCGCCGAGTGCGATCCGATATAGCTCATGCGGGCTACAGTTATTCCCTTGAACTTTTTTTCAGCGGTAAGGTTCCACTGATATGAGACAGGATCGCGATAATTGATCGCGCTGGCGGTGTAAAACGACTCCGTACCAATCGCAGCGTACTCGCTCGTATCATTTCCAACGTTGGGAAGAGTAAAGGTGGGAGCCTGACCCGCACCCTGGAAGTTGGTATAGGAGCGGCTGTCGCCACTTGCCACGCCGGAGAGCGCATAAGCCTCGGGACCGAGTGGCGTCTGCGTAAAAGCTCCGAAGCCTGCCCGAATGACCGTCGATGTGTCGCCGAAGGGACGATAGGCAATTCCGATTCTCGGGTTCCAGTTGCCGAAGTATGTTTTGCGCAGGCTCTGAGGAAGGCCGGCTTCGCTGGCAGTCACAATCTTGGTGCAGGGATAGGCAGGATCTCCCGGACAGGCGTTGATCCCGGCAAGGAAACCTGCCGATGCCGCGATGCCATGGTCAGGCATGATGACCTCTCCATTGAGAGGATTAAAGTTTGTGATGTTCCCATTCGTTTCGGTCATCGATGGATTGACTTCGTAGCGAAGACCGTAGCTAGCCGTCATCCTGTTTGTTACGCGCCACTCGTCCTGAGCATAGACGTTATAGTGATAGGCATGCTGACTCGTGTTGGCTCCGATGACAAAGTGAGAGGAACTCGCCGGCAGTCCGAGAAGAAGATCCGCGAAGGCATTCCCGGAAAACGCATTTGAGTTGAAGGTCAGAGTGCCGAAATCGTCCGCGCCGCCGAAATGAGCAACGTCGGTATAGCCAAGGGAGCGAATGTCCACACCAAATTTCATGGTGTGGTGACCCTTGCTCCAGCTCAGATTGTCGCTGTATTGATAGTTTGTGGACTTCGTGTCTCCGTCTCGCGCATGGCTCAAGGATGTAAAGCCTGTGCCATCGCTGAAGTCGAATCCAGGGAAGCCACCCGTCCCAACTGGGGTATTCGTCAGATCTAGACCAACAAGGCCCAGGTTACTCACGACCGCTGATCCCTCAAGAGGAAATATGTCTTTGAGCGTCCAAAGGCTCATTCCGAAACGGAACTCATTCAGTAGGCTGGAACTAATCAGGAGGTTATGCGACAGGACCAGGTTGCGACTCGCAATGCTGAACTGGTCTGCAGGCAAAAACGCGGCATCCTGTGCAGAGTACGAAATGTTCTTCCAGCTCCAACGACCAAATATCTGCTGCTTCGAAGTAAGGTTATGATCAATCCGGATGTCGTAGCCATCGGTAGTTGAAGGCGTTGAATACAGCTTGCGATAGTTATTCAGTGTAGTGCCCGAATTGTCCGTGACCGAGGGGTAGTAGTTCGACAAGGCAGTTGCTACCGCGCTGATTCGCTCGGCCGGGATGGTGTTGTCAGGAAATGGCAAACCCGTCTCAGGATCGACGACTTGCGGTCCTGGCAGGTTGCTCAGATCACCCGCCCACATGGCCGCCGTCGGCACAGAGTACTGAAGAAACGTCGAGCCTGGGCGCCTGTTCCCTTCGTAATCCACGAAGAAGAAGGTGCGGTTCCGGCCTCGATAGAGCCCGGGAATGTATACCGGCCCGCTCAGGCTGCCGCCGAAGGTATTGAACACTTTCGCCTGCTTCTCCGAGGAGCCGTAGGTAATGGCATCCAGCGCGGCATTCTGCGCATACCAGAAGCTGCTGCCATGCAGTGCGTTCGAGCCCGACTTGGTCGACACAGTGACATCGCCCATCTGCGCGAACTCCGCGTTGTTGTTTACCTCAGTGACTCGAAACTCACCCAGCATCTCCGACGATGGATACATATCGGATACAGGACCGCTGTAGCGGACACTCGCGGTTGAAATTCCGTCCAGCGAATACTCAACCTGGGCCGGCAACCCGCCCGACAGCGCGATGTTTCCGGAGTCATCCTGCGCAACTCCCGGCACGGTGCTGATGGCGGCCAGCGGGCTGGTCGTCTGGCCTCGATAGTTGACTGGCAACAGCGTAATCTCTTCGAATGTCTTGGTCTCCGCGATCGTGGCGTTCTCAGTGTTGATCGCGCTGGCGGCCTCGGTGACGACCACGGTCTGCTGTGCGGTAGCTATCAGCAGGTGAAAATCCGCACGAATCGTCTGCCGCGCATCGAGGGTAATGCTGGCAAATTGAGAAGTGGTGAAACCCTCTTTCGAGGCGGTGACCTGATATTTACCCGGCGTCAGGTTCAGGACCTCGAAGTAGCCCGACGAGCCGGATTCCGCCGTGCGCGTCGTGTTCTTGTCCAGGTCCAATACCGTGATGACCGCACCAGGAATCATGCCCCCAGACGGATCCGTCACTGTTCCAACGATGCTCGCAAACGTCGACTGGGCCTGAATCGGCAGCGACATGAGAAGAGCCGCGAGTACTATTAGGCAAATATTCCGCATAGATTCCTCCATCACACAAAACTTCGATTCGAGATGCGCGTCACATGTTCGCCCTGTTTAAGCGGACAGGGGGTTCTGATATCCGTGAGCTCCGATTCAGCCGCTGCAGAGTGACCTGCAAGACCTAGATCCTTCGCGGCTGTCTCTCACGGATGCTTCCAAGGCCAGACTCTCCACATTGGATCCGCATGCGCTGTCCGATTTGTTTTCATCTGCATCCCTCATGCTTTGCTGCTTCGCCTCGCAAATCATTCAAGACAACGCCTGCTTCGCTCCTAAGTTCCGCAGTACACGGGTAAGTAGCGATCCCGGCACATGTTATTTCACTAACCGAACACTCCGTGCCGTTCTTATCGTGCTCCGCACCAAACATTTCGTCGTACTCAAAGATCAGGTCTGCGTGCCCTATCTTGCGCCGCATTGGTTTTATCTCTGCGCAAAAGCGCAGTTTCTCAATGTGGCCGCACGAAAGTACGCTGATCGTCACGTGCCTTTAAACGATCTCTGCCCAATCCTTAACGAAAACCTAGATTGACGGAAAAATGAAGTCAAGGAATCACCGCGCACTGTTCACCCCACTGGACGAATTGGTTCGCGCCGATGCGCGGCAGGCACGCTGACGCGCATGGACACACGGCATGGCGTGCGCTGCGCATCATGCGAGGCGTGCTCCACGCCCCTACAAACAGGCTGCGTTCGCAGCTAAAAACCTCTGCGGAATTTCAGTGTTACCCACAGCTAAGCATGAGTACGGACTAGACAGGTGAGGTAAGGCGCGTGCACGAGGTCAGAGTCTTTTATGTCCTATGCGGGACAGATACTCAGATCTCCCCACAACGTTGGAGCGGATGCGGAAGAGTGCCCCCGAGTGCTGGCCGCAGGCTTCCTTCTCGTCGCCTCCAGCCGATGTGACATAGAGATCCGAGTAGTTTTCGCCACCGAAGGCCAGGCTGGTTGTTTTCAACGCAGGAATGGAAATGCGCTCGTCGATACTGCCGTCATCGCGGAGGCGGACAATGCAACCACCCTCCCACAGCGCCGACCACAACCGTCCTTGCTCATCGAGATTTGCGCCGTCGGGAAGACCTTCGGTATCGGCGAGCTTTGCGATTACCTGTCGATTGGAAAGCGATCCATCCGTCGGATCGTAGTCGAACAGATAGATCTCCCGCTCGTCCGAATCGGTGAAGTAAACTCCCTTGTTATCGAGTGTGAACGCCATGCCGTTCGGGCATCCAATGTTTTCCAACAGCACGTGGAACGATCCGTCGAGATCGACGCGATACAGACGCCCTTTGCGCTCATCCGTGGACATTGCTCCGCAAAGGACTCGGCCGATGGGGTCGGCAATCACATCATTGAAGCGCGAAGTGCGCTCTGCCTCGATTTGCTGAACCATCTGGAGCGGGTGGCCTTCCCGCCAGGTGGACATAGTTCCGCCATCCATGAACAGCAGCAGAGCGCCATCGGCCTGGATGGTGAACCCACCGATGGTTCTGCCTTCGAAGCATCGCTCATGGACACAATTGACCGGCGTATAGCGATACAGGTGTCCCTTGGAGATATCGCACCAATAGATTCGACGTTCAAGCGGATGCCACAGCGGATTCTCGCCGAGTTCGCACGCGTAGTCCGCGATTACCTCCACCACACAATTCTCCCGGTTGTCCATGTTGATCTTCCTTCACCAGGAGGTGTATTTGCTATCGTGTGGTCGCTTATAGAGCCTGGATGGCACATGTCGGCGCCATAGCGGGCACCGTGTTTCAGTGATGCATTCTACGCAAGATTAACGCATCGCCCAAAGCCGGTTCAGCATGTCGCCGGCTTCAGCCACCAGCACGTCACTGGCATCCGGGGCAAACGGAGACGACTCGACTTCGTATCCGCCCTCGCTGAATTGCTTCGCGGTCGGCAGATACCCAAAGCCTCCATTCGAGTACCCGGAAAAGAGCGTATGTGCGAAGGGAGAGTTCTTCACAACGGACTGGTTGACATCTGTCAATGGCTCACCCGGCACCGAGAGCAGCGCGACATCACCAACGCGAATGCCGATCATACGCCAATCGACATGCGCCTTCCCTTCATGTTCACGCACTGTCGCCAATTTGTCTTCGGCCACAACAGCCTTGGCCGTCGCGAGTCGCACCTCGTCCTCCGAGGCGTTGCTCTTGCGGAGACGATTCAGAGCCGCCACGCTTTCGCGCACTTCTTTCTCCACTTCGGCGACCGGTGGCAGGGCACGAAGCGGCAATTTGATTGCGCGCGACTCAATGCCGAAGACGGGCTCGCCAGGCTCGCCGGGCAAATCGTCGTAGATTGCAATGGGAGCGCCGGATGCCTGTATCCTCGTCACCTCGCGCCGCCGCGGCAATGTCTCCATACGGGCCGCGACGCTTGCCGCCTCCAGTCCCAGCATTTTGCCGAGGCGCCGATACACAGTCAGGTCTCCGGTAAATCCATACTTGGGCCCGATGTCGCCGGCCGCTCCCTGCAGGAAGAGACACGTCCCACCGATCTGCTCTTCAACAACCTTTCTGGCGACGCCGGGAAAATCGGGCGTGAAGAGCTGATTCTGCCAAGCCATGATGGTTGGATGACACGCATAGTGAAGCAGGGTTGCCACGGGCTTCTCCTCGAGATCGTCGAACCTGACTACACGCACTGTGTGGTCCACCGCGCCGTCCCAGTTCCGCCCAACCGCCAATCCCATCGGCGTCTTCAGCCATCGATTCACATTGATGTCGCACGCGCCTTCTCCCGCGGCAATGCGCACTGGCCGGAGAGACTGGCTCGCCTGCCAGACCGCACCTGCAATACGATGCGGCAGGGATTCGACATAACTCAGGACCATATCCAGCCCCTCGTTCACTACTGAAAGGCGATAGTTGTTCGGTCCTGAATGCGTATGCGTATAGGAGATCCGCACATTCTCGGCGGGAATTCCGGTTAAGCCCGCAACGTCCCTTGTTACCTTTTCAAGCCATTCGGTTTCAAATCCACAGTTATCAATATCAACAATGGCGCAGCGAGTCTTCGAGTCCGCGATCACCAGCGCGGTGACCAACAAAGGCATATCGGCACCAACACCTCGTTGGTGTGTTTGCGCGCCCCAGCCGCCTTGCGGCGTTCCAGGCGCCGGCGTAATATCGCAGCGCCCTGTACCTGCCAATAGATATGCCATGCACTGGTTCCAATCCGGATCTGATTCACGATGTGTTTATGCCATCGTGAACCAGATCCTGCTCATCACTGTCGCCGTTCTACACCACCATAAAAGTGCGCGTGAGCAAGATTTATTGGGCACTGACCAGTGTCTTCTCAAAGCTCACAGACCACTGCGCATCTGCCTGCTGGAACTTAACCTGGAGGCTCAGTATCTGCGCTCCGGACGATGTTTGCTGTATCTCCACCGCGCCGGAAGACGCCCCTACCTTGAACCCTCGAGGCACATACACGATTACCTTGCCTTCTGCTCCCGGGGCCCGGCTGGCTGTGCCGCTCAACCGGCCGGTGGATTCATCGTATCGGACATTTTTAAGCTCGACGCCGCCTTGCGTAAGGTTCATATCCGTGGAAAGCACCCACGGATATGGGCGCGATTCGCGAATCGCGTAGCTCTCTCCCTGCCTCGCGCCGACCTTCAAGGTCACGCCCTCTCGATACGCTCCGAGAAATGCATTATCCCAGAAGCGATAGACCAAGTAAGATTTGTTCTTGTCGAGGTTCATCTCGGAAAAATTGATGGCGTAGCTCTTCTCGCGGCTATTCCAGTTCTGCAACATGAGAACATGCCAACTATCCCAATCGGCCTTCACCGGCAGGTCGTACACTTCCGGCGTCGAGTTCTCGAACATATCCAGCGGCCGGGCAGCCTGCCCATACGTTGGCAGCACCAGCGTGAGAAGATGGATTCTCTTGGCGTCCAGGTCCTCCATGTTTTCCCCGATAGTTACAAAGCCGCCGGTGGCCATCTGCAGCTGCAGTCGCATGCGGACTTCATTGTCAATCTCCGAATCTGCGGGGATAGGACCTGTTCCGTAGTTGTGCACATAGTCTCGGCCGCCTACGTACAAGGGGTCTGGATCACTGATCCAGAATTTCTGGTGCAGCATGAAGTTTCCGGCCAATTGGCGCGCCGTCCCCATCAGGCCATCCCAGTCGCCCAGGCCCACAATGTCATTGCCAGTGCGCACCCGGTCGGCAAGTCCCAGGTAGTCGAAATACGGGCCGCAGCAGAATTTGTGAATAAAGGTGTCGTTTCCCACCGCGTTCCGTATGGCTTTCATCCCCTCGCGGACGTCTTCAAAGCCCATGATCTTTGTGGGATCGTGCAGGGTTCCGCGGGTCGGCCCGCCGTCGAAATCAGACCAGACCCATTTGGCGTCGAACGACGTGGCCTGGTGATAGAGGTTGTAGACCCACTTCTGCGCTGCCGGATCCGTAAAATCGATTGGCATGCCGAAGTGCGCACGCGCCTTGTCCTCCCTTACCAACCAGGGAACGTTCTTGGCGACAAGCGAGCTTCCATAACTTGCGTAGGCATAGTTGGCTCCGAAGGAACAGCCAAAACCGAACTCATGATAGCGCTGGCAGAGCCATGCCACTCCGTGAGGAAATAGCCCCGTGTCGACCTGATCTTCGCCAAAGCCAAGCGAATCGCCAAGGTCTCCCGGTTCGGGTCGCTGCTTTTGCCACTCGCCAAGCTCGACAAAATCGATCCCATAACCTGGAAGCACTGAGTCGCGGAGCAGCTTGGCCTGTTGAAGCTGATCCGCTTCCGTAGCCTTGTCTCCGAATGCGTACCAGGTATTGATGAAGCCTTCGCGCGCGCTGTGATTGAACTGAGGCCGGACTGTGGCAACGGCAGCGTCGGTCCATTCTTCCAGCATCTTCAGCGGGTCCGTTCCAAAATTGAGCAGGAGGCTTTCGGACCTCAACTCATCCTCTTTCGGCACATATCCGTTGTAATGCGCAACTGCATTCACTGCCACATCGCCCGAGTCCCAATACTGGACCGTAACCGAAGTGTCCGCGCGATGAAACGAGTAGAAGCCAAGTTGCACGGCCCTTTTCATATCTGGCGCATAGAGTACCGAGACAGCTGCGCTTTGAAGACTTCGCATGCCAAGATCCCAGACTCCAGTATTTCCTCCAGCCTCTCCGCTGTTGACGTACACCCGCGAATTGTAGGCTCCCGGAACACGCATGCGGCCTTCAAACGCTGCCACATCGCCGAGTTTGTAGTTCCCTTTCGGCAGGTAAGCAGTCCCACTTACCCAACTCTTCCCTTGATACAAGCTGACCTCGTAACGGAATCCAGGGAAAGGCCCTTCAAAGCTGTAATAGACGACCAGCTTCTCTCCAGACCCAAGCGCATCCTTGAATGGTTCCCGCTTGACATCGATCTTTCTGGAATCCGCCAGCAGCACTTTCTTGCCGTCAACCTCAATGCGAGGTGCGCCATGCAGGGCAATCGAACCGTCCCCAAGCGTTTCGATATCAAACTGTCCGCTGTGCCGGTCAACCGAAACCCGCACCAGTCCATTATCGAGAACACGATCATCTTGCGCGTGCGCCAGCACGGTCAGGGCGGCCAATTGACCGAGAACCATGCAATACCCTACATAAACTGCAACCCTCTGCCGCAATCCTCTCATTCGCTGGCTCCTCCCATTGCAGACGCCACGTTGCGCCTCATGCAAAGGCGCGCGGTTGCAAACCAATTCCCTGCAGCCGCGCACCGTTCATTTACATTCGCCTCATGGCAGTTGACCGTGTCCAGACGTCACTGCTTCACTCCGGCCTTCAGCACGTCTGCCATTATTTCGAGTGTACGGCCGATATGCTCCTCGGTGTGCGCAGCAGAGATTGAGCACTGCTTGACCGCCAGCGCGAAGAAGTAGATGCCGGACTCAATCAGCTTCAGTCGCAGTTTGGCATCGAACGCGAAATCGTGATGCTGCGCCAGGTCGTGCCAATCGACCGGAAAGTGATCCATAAAGTAACTGCAAAGAGCTGATCCTTGCCGTGACACCACCGCCTGAATACCTGCTCCGCGGTATAGCTCTTCCAGACCGTTCTGCATCCGCGCACCAAGCGACTCGAGCCGGCGATAAATTGCGCCATCGTTTGCGGCAAGGCTTTCGATCGTCGCAATCGCAGCCGCAACCGGCACGGGATGGCCATTGTATGTACCGGCCAGAAGTACCCTGCGCTTCGGGTCCGGATCGACAAAGGTGTCCATGTATTCCCGTTTGCCTCCGATCACAGCGATCGGGTACCCATTTGCTACTGCTTTTCCGTAAACGGCCAGGTCCGGCGTTACGCCGCACAATGAGGCATAGCCGCCCAGCGCATGCCGAAAGCCGGTCTTCACCTCATCAAAGATGAGCAGGAATCCATACCGGTCGGCCAGCTTCCTCAGGCCTTCCAAATATCCCTTCGCCGGATGAACGACGCCGATATTCTGCAGTATGGGTTCAAGAATGAAGCCGGCGACCGGATAAGTGCGGCACACCCACTCCACCGAGTCCAGGTCGTTGAAATTGACGATATGCACCAAGCCCTGGTGCTCCTTTGGAATTCCCGCACTCATTGGCGCAAATGCATACTCACCTGGCGATACGCGCGGACCCAACATATCTAGCGGAGTCATCAGATTGCAGGCAATATCATTGTGCCATCCATGATATCCACCTTGCGGCTTGATGATATGGGAACGGCCGGTAACTGCACGCGCAACGCGGATCGCCTGATAAGTTGCCTCGCTTCCACTATTGAGAAGCTGGATGGATTCCAGGCATGGCACGGATTTGCAAATCAGCTCCGCCAATTGCCCCTCAAGCACCGTTGTTCCCGAACCGAAGAGGCCTGACCCATCCGCAAGCACTTTTTCCACGGCCCGATTGACGTAGGTATCGTTATATCCCAGCACATGAGGTCCGAATGCTCCGTGATAGTCCACATACTCGCGACCGTCGGCATCCCACAGTAACGCTCCCTTTGCTTTTCGGAATACAATTGGGGGCTGCACAGCGCGGTTCGTTGAGACCACACCTCCTGGGATGTATTTTGAGTTGTGCCTCAGAATAGCTTCAGATCGCTCATAACTTTGCATCCACTCCTCCGCCTTATCTTTGCTATTGGCATAAAACATAATCTTCGCTTTGCAGTCTCAATATACCGTTCCAATCGTCGTCTGCGGCCCGCTGCCGGCGATTGGGCTCCGATTGTGTCCAGAGCCTTGAACACCGCGTCTGGAATTTGCTTCAACAGCACTTTGCGATGCACAAATCAGGCTAGGAATGAGTGTCCGGCGCATGCGGACTGGGCGCCGTCGCGCTTCAGATGCGACCGGTCCGAAAACAGAGCAAATCTATGTGACGACTCGTTGACGGTCAAGAGAATGCCATGTCCCGTTCAGATAGAGGGACAGACAGCATCCATCATGGGCTCAGCTTCATCGACCAATTCACGCGGACGCGCGAAGAGATTTATCGATTCTGTTCTGCTATATTCTGTCCTTAACACCATGTATGCAGTGCGCACTATCTTGCCGTGAGCGGCCTGGTGTTCATCTCACGAGAGGCGATTCCACCGGAGCTTAACCCGTGGACATATATAGGTATGACTTTTTCCAAGAGTGATTTTTCCGGCCAGGTGGCCGTCATCAGCGGCGGCTTGGGCGACATAGGACGCGCAGTGGGCCTGAAGCTTGCCGCCGCAGGCGCGGACATCGCGATAGCAGAATATCTTCGAGGCGGAGCGCGCGAACGGCTATCTTGCGGAGATCTCCAGCTTGGGGCGAAACGTGCACTACGCGCAGGTGGATATCTGCGATTTACACGCGGTTGAAGAATGGATTGCGACGGTCGAGTCCATCCTGGGTGTTCCAAGCCTTGTCATATGTAATGCAGCCATTGTTCTGCTGGGCAACTCCTTGACAGTCAGCCCGGACGACTGGTCGCGCCTGATGCGCGTGAACCTCGATGGGGCGTTCTACCTGGCGCGAACCGCGGCCGCGAGGCTGATTCAGCATGGCGCAGCTGGAAGACTCGTCTTCATCGGCAGCTGGGCAGCCGATGTGCCGCATCCGCAGATCGTCGCCTATAGCGTCGCGAAAGCTGGCCTCCGAATGCTGTGCAAGTGCATGGCGCTTGACCTCGCAAAGCACAACATTCTTGTGAACGAAGTGGCGCCCGGCTATGTGGACGGCGGACTTGCCCGTCTGTGGTACGTCGATCACCCGGAGGAGCGGGACACCGATGCAGCGCTCGTGCCGGTCCGCCGGCTCGCCGATCCAGAGGAAGTCGCCGACCAGGTCGTCCACCTGTGCCACCCGATGAACCGGCATATGACGGGCAGTGTCCTGCTGATGGATGGCGGACTTTCGCTCATCGCTCCCGGACAGTCTTGATGCTGAATGAAATCGAACTGAATTCAGGCGTACAGACGAATGGCGCAGCTCATGCGGCGCCATTCGTCTGTGATGTGTGCCGCGCTTTGAGGTCCACTCCACCGCGCCGGCTCAACTACCAGTCGGCAACTGATCCGTCTCGGTGGTTATAGGCCATAAGAACTTCCGGCTGCCATGGATATTTTGCTCCTTCCGCTTCATTAATCTCCACGCCAAGGCCAGGCCGCGTGGGCGCAGTGCACTCGCCTCCGCCCATGCCCACCGATTCGGTGACGATGTCGTTGCGCCATGGAACGTCCGCGCGCACCACCTCCTGAATCAGGTAGTTCGGGGTCGCGAATCCAACGTGTGTGGACGAAGCCGTGCTGACTGGGCCCTGCGGATTATGGCAGGCAACCGAAATCATGTACGTCTCGGCCATCGCAGCGATGCGCCGCGCTTCGCTGATGCCGCCGCAGTGTGAGACATCCGGCTGAACAATGGAGCATGCGCGCTTTTCGAAGAGCTCTCTGAACTCCCAGCGTCCGGTCAAGCGCTCGCCGGTTGCAATGGGCATCGGCAAGGCCCGCGCCACTTCGACCAGACCATCGATGTGCTCCGGCCAGCACGGCTCCTCATACCAATAAAGGTTGTAGTCAACCAGCATGCGCCCAAACTGGATGGCCGCTGCCGGCGTGGCGCGCGCATGCAGATCAAGCATGATGTCCACATCATCGCCAACCGCCTCGCGCATGGCCTGAACACAGCGTGCGGCCTGCTTCAACTTCGACGGGCTTTCAATGTATTCCGAAACCGGAATCGGCATGGCCTTGACCGCCGTGAACCCGTTGGCAACACTCTGCTGGATGCGCTCGGCAAACTCGGAGGGCTCGATGCTCTTGTACATGCTCTCCAACGTGCCACCCCCAAGGTGGTCATAGAAGCGCAGCGTATCGCGAACCGGTCCACCGAGCAGATCGCACACAGGCTTACCGAGATCCTTGCCTTTGATATCCCACAACGCCTGATCGATGCCGCTGAGCGCCGAATAGTTGGTAATGCCTCCGCGCCAGAAATACTGCCGATGCATGATCTGCCAGAGATGCTCGATGCGCCGCGGGTCCTGTCCAATCAACAACACGGACAAGTCCTCGACCGCGCCGACAACGCCCTTGGTCTTCCATTCCAGTGTCGACTCGCCCCATCCATACAGTCCGGGCTGATCCGTCTCTACCTTGACGAAAACCCAATTTCTCATCCTGGCGTTTACAACGAGTGTGGAAATCTTGGTGATCTTCATTGGCTTTGCCTTTCAACCATCCATTCGATATCAATAGTGTTCTGCATGGTGTCGGAGGCAACCTTCCGCGCACCGCGTACCGCCAATCAGTCCGTTCGCGCGAAAACGATGGACAGCGCAGGCTTCGTAATCTCTCAGGAACTATTCTAGTGAAGGATCGGACCGGAAGCTCTCCTGTTCCAGACATCTGGACAAAATCAAGTGTGCAGCCTTCCAGATCGGGTTTGGAGACGGCGCACGGCGTCCATTTGTATCATGAGTATCTTCTGCAGCGGCGTGGTGAGCAGGACCAACGAGCAGGATGCTGAACGACTCGCTGTGTGAAACGCCGCGTAAGCCGCCGTCACAAGCTTCGTCGATACGGATCGTCGTACTGGCCGAACATGCGGCCTGCTGCCTTCTTGGCCAATGCCACCAGCGTATCGATATTTTCCAGCGGCAACTGGTTCACAATTCCTGTGATCGATAGAGCGGCCAGAAACTCTCCCTGATTGAAGACCGGCACGGCGAGGCACCGCACGCCAATCTCCTCTTCCTGGTCCTCGATGGCATAGCCGTCCTCGTGCACCTTATCCAGCGCTTTGCGCAATGCGGTCACCGTGGTGATCGTTCTCGCCGTGTGCCTTGCCAAAGTGGACTTTGAGAAGAACTGGTCAGAAGCCAGTGCGGGCGAGCAGGCCAAAAGAACTTTGCCCACCGCAGTGCAGTGCAGATTCGTCCGCTTGCCAATAAACGTATCGAACAGAACCAGTCCGGGGCCGGTCACCTTCTGGATATAGACCGCCTGATTTTTCTCCAATACCGCCAGATGCGAGGTAAGGTGGGCGCGCTTCACCAGCCACTTCATGGGCTCCAGCGCCGTCTCAGACAACTCGAGGCCATGCAGCGTCTCGCGGCCCAGATTGTAGACCTTCAAAGCAAGCGTGTAGCGCCGGTCCGAGTGATGACGCACCAGGTAATCTTTTCGCGCCAGCGTCAGAATGATTGCGTGCGTGCTGCTCTTCGGAAGGCGAAGCTTCCGGCTGATCTCCGAGACGCTCATTCCGCGCCGCGAACCGTCCAGCAGTTCCAGGATGGAGATCGCCCGTTCAACCGACGTCACATAGGAAGTAGAGGTCACAGCTTTTCCAGTCGTATGGATATGGATTATCGAAGAGGCCTTCGGCACTGTCAACTTCAGCTTTGCGCATCGACGCAGAATGAAGCAAGGCAATTGCAGCGGCGCGGAAGCAGTTTACTCGTCAACTTCCACCAGATCACCGGCAGAACGGCCGGTATCTATCGCAACAGAGGGCCGAGTCGGGATGCTTAAGGATGCTAAGCAGCACCTATGCGGAAGAACAGACCATGGCGTTCATCCGAGTGGCCAGCCCGATGTTCTGAGCCGAGTAGATTGTTAGTGTAGCGCAACGCTGACCCGCAGCAGCGCCCAGAATTACCTACTGTTGCGCACGGTTTTGATGGGGGGCCTGCAAAAGTCCCTACAGTCGGCTGATTTTGGGGGTCATCGGGGAACGGAGAGAGTCCGTAAGTCTAAGAAAATAATTGGCTCCTCAAGTAGGACTCGAATTGTCAACCTAACGTATTTTCAAGAACATGCAGGTCAGCGGATGACACTACAGACCATGCAAAGCAGCCAAAATCCGATAAACAGAGCGCAGAATCCGGGAAGAGCGCGGACAGAGCGCAGTAATCCGAACGACACCGAGAGCGCCACTGGCATTGCTCTTGGGATCATCGCCGCCTCCCATACCCCGCCCGAATGGTTCACTCTCGCAAACGATACCATCACGAGAGTTTTAGAACGTATTGCCTCTGAAACAGACAATCTGAATCTGGCGATTCAAGTGAGGTTTATGCCAAAGCAGGCGTTTTGCTTCTTGGTCAATTTCATGCTGCTGGCAAATCGGGCGAACCGTGAAGGGATGCACGCTAACGCGTTTGCCATCATACGGCAGTGCTTGGAGGCAGCTACTGGATCTTTGGGCTTATCGCAACGGAGTGAAGATCGACTTCAAGCGGCCCGGCAAGCCGACCGACAATGCTTTCGTGGAATCGTTCAATGGCACCTTCCGCGCAGAGTGCCTGGACACGAACTGGTTCCAGACCTTGGCCGAAGCCAAGCAGATCATCACCGCCTGGAGATACGAATACAATGAGAGTCGTCCTCACAGGCCCCTGGCCAACAGGACACCGAAGGAATTCGGCAGCCAGATCGCGGTTAACCACGATCTGGCTGAAACCAAAACAAGCCGATTCCTAACCTTGTCATTGGTACAGCTTTCCCGGGCCCTTCAACACACTAGTACCGTGCCTTCATTGATTCGTAATCAAGAGAGGCACTTTCGCGAGGCAGGGTTGAGGGTTAAAGCGGAAGCATGGGTTGGCATAACGGATTGCGGATTCAGCTTTCGCGAGCGGAACGGAAACGGATCGACGAGTTGCTGAGTGGCGGAGTGCAGCCGGCGCGGACGGTCATTCGGGCGCCGGTGCTGCGGCAGATGGATGAGGGTCGGTCCACGGTGGAGGCAGGAGCCGGAGTGGGCATCTCGGCCAAGGTGGCCTGGGAGATCGGCAAGCGCTACGTGGAGGGCGGCCTGGAGCGGGCCATCTACGACGCGCCTCGTCCGGGTCAGAAGCCTTTGCTGGATGCCGAGCACGGCCAGCGCATCATTGTCATGGTGTGCGGTCCGCCGCCGACGGGGCGGGCGGGCTGGACGGTGCGGCTGATCGCCGAGGAGGCGGTGAAGCGCAAACTGGTTGAGCATGTGGCTCCGGAAACCGTGCGCATTTTGCTTCAGAGCCACGATCTGAAACCGTGGCGGGAAAAAATGTGGTGTGTGGCGGAACTGGATGAGGAGTACATCCGGCGCATGGAGGACGTTCTGGCGTTGTACGAAAAGCCGCTCAAGGAGGAGGAGCCCGTGGTCTGCATTGACGAAAAGCCGGTGGTCTTGCACCAGGACATTCGTGCTCCCATTTCTGCCCGGCCGGGACGGTTGGCCCGGCGCGATTATGAGTGCAAGCGTTGCGGCACGGCCAACGTCTTTTGCGGCGCGGAGCCGAAGGCGGGCCGGCATTTCCCCAAGGCCACGCTCAATCGCCCGGCGGCGGAGTTTGCCGATTACCTGGTGGAGATCGTCGCTCGTTATCCCCTGGCCCGAACCATTCATCTGGTTCTGGACAATCTGAACACCCACGGGCGCAAATCGCTCACGGAACGATATGGCGAAAAGTTGGACGGCTTGCTCTGGGATCGCTTCACGGTGCACTACACGCCCAAGCATGGCAGTTGGCTCAACCAGGCGGAGATCGAAGTGAGCTTGCTCAGCCGTCAATGCATGGGAAAACGCAGAATCCCCAACCTGACCGTGCTGCGCGACGAAGTCCGCGCATGGGGCCGCCGCGTTAACCACCACCGCACAACCATCGAGTGGAACTTCACTCGGAAGCAGGCTCGACGGAAACTACACTACTCAATCACACGGACACGGTACTAGTTTGTCTCATTCCTCCCCGTACAGAATTTGCCGGGCACTCCACTGCCGCTCTCATTCAATCATTTAAGATTGGTGATACTTGACATGTTTACAGATGTCCACGCCAGCATGAAACAACATTGCTGCAGCCACCTAATGCATAGGCACTTCCAGATAGTTCAGGGCGTCCCGCACGAAGCTTCAAGACGAGCTGTCAACATGAGGGCTTATGCCGCAGCTTTCTCCCTATGCATGCTCTTGGCCGCGATTCCTGCCTGCGCCGGCGCGCAAGAACCTGCGACGAATCGAGCATTGGAGCACCGTCGAGTCCCTCCCGGCAGAGTGTCCGCGGCTGCGGTAGTACCGGCCGCGTCGGCGATCCAATTCGAGAACATCATCAAACAATCGAAGATCAGGTTCACGCTCAACAACAGCGTCAGCCCCCAGCGGTACACGTTTGAGACAATGGCTGGCGGAGTAGCGCTCTTCGACTACAACAATGACGGCTTGATGGACATCTTCTTCACCAACGGCGCCGCCATCCCCTCGCTCGAAAAAAGCGACCCCAGTTACTGGAACCGCCTCTACCGCAACAACGGCGACGGCACTTTTACCGATGTGACGGAAAGTGCGGGCCTGAAAGGGATTGGCTACTCGATGGGCGTCGCCGCCGGAGATTACGACAACGACGGCTTTGTCGATCTATACGTCACAGGCGTCAATCACAACCAGCTCTTCCACAACAACGGCGACGGAACCTTCACCGATGTGACAGAAAAGGCAGGCGTGAGTGGAGTCATTCCCAGGTACGGCAAAGCCTGGAGTATAACTGCCGGATGGTTCGATTACAACAATGACGGGCTGCTCGATCTCTTTGTCGTCAACTATCTGGACTACGACATAAGAACGGCAAAACACTGCGTTGCCCAGGGGCTCCCGGCTTACTGTTCCCCGATCGATTTTCTGGGAACTCCAAACATCCTCTACCGTAACAATGGCGATGGAACTTTTACCGACGTATCCGAACAGTCCCATATCTCCCAGTATGTGGGCAAAGGAATGGGCGTGTCGTTCGCCGACTATGACAACGATGGGTTTACCGACATCTTCATCTCCAACGACACATTTCAGAACTACCTGCTCCACAACAACGGCAACGGAACCTTCACCGAGGTGGGGTTATTGGCCGGGGTCGCGTACACTGCATTCGGGAACGCCGTAGCGGGAATGGGCACCGATTTTCGCGATCTCGATAACGATGGCAGACCGGATATTTTCCAGACCGCAATGTTCGGCGAAGGCTTTCCCCTCTATAGAAACCTCGGAGGAGGCCAATTTCAGGACGTAACCGGCGCGGCAGGGATGACGGAATTTTCCAGCCGGTTGACTGCCTGGGGAGCCGGAACTTTCGATTTTGACAATGATGGCTACAAAGACCTGTTCACCGCCAACGCCGACATTCTCGATAACTCCATGGAGTTGGCGCACAGGCCCTATGCACTTCCGAATGGACTCTTTCGCAACAAAGGCAATCTCACCTTCGAAGACATCAGTGCAAAGGCCGGAACGGCCTTCGCGGTTCCCGCCGCTCATCGCGGAGCGGCTTTCGGCGACCTTGACAACGACGGAAAGATCGACGCCGTCGTCACCGTCCTCAACGGCCCGCCTGAGATATGGATGAATCGCACCAGCAACGGAAGCCATTGGATCATTCTGAAGCTGGTCGGCGTTAAGTCCAACCGCGACGGCCTTGGAACAAAGGTTAAGATAATAACCTCTCTCGGCGCGCAGTACAACCACGCCACAACCGCGGTGGGCTTGAACTCTTCCAGCGATAAGCGCGTGCACTTCGGCCTGGGCAAAGCCGCTGTTGTGGATCGTATCGAACTTACATGGCCCAGCGGAATCAAGCAGGTCTTGACCAACGTCAAGCCAGATCAAATTCTCACCGTGACGGAGAGCGCGCCCTGAGTTGGACGCTCAGGGCTTCATATTGGCCGACAGGCGTCCGGCCAGCTCGGCCTGCCCATTACGTTTGAGAAGATCGAGCAACTCCGTCATCAGATCCGGATTATTCCTCCCATAAGCCGCCGCCACTTCGGCATTCAGGTTGGCCTCCATCACCTTCCCCTGATGAAAGTAGGCGTCACAAAGCATATAGAGCAGTTCCGGCGTCATGGTTCTTGACCTGGCCAACAGCTCCGCCGCTTCCGGCCATCGGCCCTGACGATAGCGGACCTCGCCCATCTCAGCGATCGCCATTTGATAATTTGGGTCGTTTGCAAGCTCTGCCTTGAATTCTTTCTCGGCTCTGTCGAGATCGCCCAGCTTCAAGGCAAGAATTCCCTCATCGGTATGAGCGCCGCGCACAGTCGGCTGGAGTTGCAGCGCATGATGGAGACAGCGCAGTCCGTCTTCCGTCTTTCCCATGAACAGATAGAGCTTGCCCACAAACACATACGCATCCGCATCCGTCGCGGAACTCCCCTTGAAGTGCTCCCGATACAGCTTGAGCGCATCCGCCTCGTGAAGTTCGGCTAGCATTTGCCGGGCTTGCGCTTTGATGGCCTCTTCGCGCTGCGCGTTCTCCTCGGCTCGAACAAACGACTCCTGATCCATCATCAGGTGATGAAGCGCAGCCTCATGCTCCGCGTCCGCTGTTCTTCCCATGCCGGCATAAGCTCGTGAAAGATAGAAATGCGCGAGGAGCCGCGTTGGATCGAGACGCAAAACGGCGTCGAGCGTATCCACGGCCGCCGCGTAGTCCCTCATCTCCACTTGGCAGTGCCCAAGTCCCAAAAGCGACTTTACATCGTCCGGCTTGTAGGCTACCAAGCGCGCGAAAGCATCTTTAGCCTGCGGCCAATGCCCGAGTTTTGTTTGCGCAGCGGCCAATAACTCCAGAGCATTCACATCGTCGGGATGGGCTTCGACGGCTCGTGTCAGACTGCGCGCGGCGCTGTCGATATCCATCAACTTGTAATCGGCCACTCCGATCTCGTAGTCGAGCAGCGGCAGCTTGGCATCCGCTTGCTGCGCCTTGAGCAGCCAGCGCAAACCCTCTTGATAATTGCCAGAGCTGGACAGCAATTCTCCGTATTTCTGAACCACGGATGGATTGTCCGGCTCTGCCTTCAAACACTGCCGGATAGCTTGGAGCGCCAGATCGTCCTTGTCGTTAAGATGATATGCCTGCGCAAGGTAATAGAACGCGTCTCCGTCTTTGGGCTCGAGCCGCAGATGGTGAAGCAGAAGTATAATGGCCCGGTCTTTGTCCCCTGCGACAAGTTGATATACTCCCACCTTGAACAGCAGATCGGCATCGTTGGGCGCTAGCCTCAGGCCCTTTTGGTAAGACTGCGCGGCCTCAACAGGTCGCCCCGCGTCCTCCAGCAGCATGCCTTGCAATTTCAAGGCAGGCACGAAATCCGGATCCTGTTCGAGCAGGTGATTGGTCAACGCCAGGGCCTGATGTTCATCCCCATGCTGGGCCAAGCCGAGTGCTTGATGCAACTGCCTCATCAGCGCGGATTCGGCCGGTTGCGCCTGCTTCTGCGCAAGTGATGCGGTTGTAAAACACGCCATGAACGCTGCAAGGATCAGGCAAATGCGAAGACGGGGCATCTGCCCGCCATCTGCCCTTCTGCGCATCCTCAAAGACGATTCCTGCAACTTCTGCTTCATATATCGCTCCGCAACGAACCACCGCAAAAAGTCTGGCCGCTCGTCATGAACTCGTGCCCTCATGGATGGGTGGCTACTATGGGCCTATGAAGTTCTGCCAGCGCGATTCCCCTGCCTTCCAGAACTTGGTAAAAATGGTCGGCCTGAAGATTCTCGAAAGTCTCCACTTTTCCGGAAGGCCATAACATTTCTACCTTGTCGATGTGCTCCGATGCGTCCAGGCCGAAATGAAGCCTGAGGTCATTCTGCGCGAGGTAACTTCCAGCACTGAGGACTTCGCCCAACTGCACAGGGTCGCCGGCTGTGACTCGCATATGAGCGCGGTCCACCTGCGGATATACATGGCCGTTGACCAGGAAGAGGTCCTCCCGCCCATCGCGATCGTAATCGATCGATGCGACTCCCCCGCTCATGGACTCCGCAATGAATTTCACCTCGGGACTGGACAGGTGTTTGAAGTGAATGCCAGTTGAATCCGTAATGTCGGCCAAATGCGGGTAGTTGGCAAGGGCGCCGGGTGCCTCGCTCCCGGCCTCCGCCTTTTGACGCTCCGCAGCCGGTAGCGGGGTTGGCGTTCCCATTTGCCCCATCGCCGCCGCGATTGGGCAGAGGATAAAAAGCGCCATACACGATCGGAGAAATGCGGCCGGCGGCGGCGTCGATGCTCCAACAATGCCGCGCCCTCCGATTTCATTTTTCATCCTGCTCGTCCGCACGGATTTCCTTGGGCTGAACCTGCAATTCTTTATATAGGGCGCGCAGCTTCTCTTTCATGTCCTTGTATTTCTTGTAGAGTTCCACCTCGCGCTTGGCATCGTCCATGCGCCCCTTCTTCCGATAGAGAGTCGCCAGGCGGTAGTGAGCGGTGGCATTGGTGGGTTCCAGTCGCACCGTATCTTCCAGCAAAGCCAGCGCCTTGTCCGGTTGGTTCATCTCAATCAGCGTCTTGGCCAATCCAAGCTTTGCATCTGAGTCCGCAGGCTGCAACTGAACAGCTTTAGAGAATCCTTCAAACGCTTGCCGGGTGTTTCCTTTTTGCGCATCAATCTCGGCCAGCCTCCGAACGGCTATTTCGTCCTCAGGGTTCTCCGCGAGTGCGGCAAGATACTCCTGCTCCGCCTCTCTCTTTACATTCACGTCCTGCGAGGTATGCAACAGTTCGGCCAGCTCAAAATGAATGCCCGGCAACTTGGGGTTGATGGCAATCGCCTTGCGATACTGTGCAATCGCTCCGTTGGTATTCCCTTGCTTTAACTCTTCCTGGGCCATCACCCGATGCATCTGGGGGCTATCCGGGCCGACCATCGAGATGCTCAGCATTGACTCGCCTGCAAGGTCCGTATAAATACGATAGGCCGCGTAGAGTACGTTCAGGTTGGTCGGGTTATGCTCACGCAATACCGTGACCACTCCGGCAGCCTTATCCAGATCACCCGAACTCGAATAAATATCAATCAACTCCATCCCCGCATCCAGGCGAAGTTTCTCGTCCTCCAGGTGCGGAAAGGCATTCTCCAGGTCCGTGCGCGCCCCGGCCACATCGCCCTGCCGCTTCTCACAGATGCTGAGCAGAACCTCGATGCGCCACAGTCCTGTGCGCAGGTTGATCGCCGCGCGCAACTGCGGCGCGGCATCGGCGCAATCGCCTCTAAAAAACAACAGCACACCCAGGTTGCCGCGGGCATCCGCATTGTTCGGGTCGAGCGCCACAAGGGCCTGCAACTCGGGGATGGCGAGTTCGGGCTTTTTCTCCTGCAAGTACTCCTGGATCTTACGATTGTGCTGGGCAATCTGCTGCTGCGTGTCGCCTGCTACTTGCGCAAGGCACAACCCGCAGCTTAAAAGCAGCCCCGTCCCCATCCATCCTATGGCGCGCTTCAAGTTCATCTCGCCTCCATTTTAATGCACGGCAAACACTCCCGATCCCGCACCAAAAAAAGGAGAGGCGGCTGATCGGCCGTCTCTCCGTGAAGGTCAACAAGCAACCGGAGTTAGAACGTCAGGCGGAGATTAACCTGGAGGTTTCGCCCACCCACCGTGACGGAGTTGATCTGACGCGAACCGCCGCCGGTGCTTGTATATGCCGTACCGGGGCCGCTATCTCCAGACAGGGTTGTATTCGGCACGCCGAAGCTGGGATGGTTGAAGGCGTTGGAAGCATCCCCGCGGAACTCGAGCTTGAAGGTGTGCTGCCAGGCTTCAAGGAGAGTGAATTCCTTGCGACCGGACAGATTCACAACCTCAAGCCCGGGACCGTAGAGCGTATTCCTGCCCACGTTGCCGAAGGTGCCATCCGGGGGCCGCGTGAAGGCCTCCGGGTTGTACCAGGTGTTGATGTTCTTGTGTGGCGCATACAAGGGAACGTTGGGATTTCTGTTCGGATATGCGCCGCCGCCGTTGTCATAGGTGTTCTGGTTGGAAGCCACGGTGAACGGATTGCCGGTGGAAAGAACAATGGTTCCCGAAACCTGCCAGCCGCCGACCACTTCGTCCAGCGCCTTGCCCTGGTTCAGGAATTGCTTGCCTTTGCCGAACGGCAACTGATAAACGGCATTGCCCTTGAAGGCATGGCGCACATCGAAGTTCGAGGCCCCGTAGTTGGCGTGCGGGTTGTACGCATTCTGGAAACTTTGCGGTCCCATACGGCCACCCCATCCGGAGGAGTCCTGATCGTCCAGGAAGTGCGACCAAACGTAGTTGAAGTTGAAGCTCACACCCGAACTCATGCGCTTGGTGATCTGGGCCTGCAGCGAGTTGTAGTTGGAGATTGCGTTGTTCAAGTCTCCACTAATCTCATTTTCCCCGTACTGCGGGTAGGGAATGGCTGCCGCGTTGATACCCGTAGACGAGATCTGGCTCTGCGGGATCTGGTTGAGGTTGGAGGGAAAGACCAGGTTGAAGGCGTGGCTGGCCACATAGGACATTTCGGCCACCAGGTTGGGCGCCAGCTCGCGCTGTACCGCCAGGTTCCACTGGTAGATTCGCGGAACAGGCGTGTGGTATGCGGTGTATCCCACACTCTGGCCGTTGAAGCGGGCCGGATCCGTGGATGCCGTGGAGTAGGGTAGAGCCCCACCGGTGATACCGATGCCCGTGTAACCTTCTCCCCCAGGTTGAATCACATTCCCGGCGCCATCCATCTTGACGATGGGGCTGATGCCGCTTGAATCCGCAGCGTTGCCGGAGGAGCCGAAGGGCCCTCCCATGCCGCCGCCGTAGTTATCGATGCTCATGTTGTAGGCGTAGATGCCGAAGCCGCCGCGAAGCGTGGTCTTGGCATCGTGCAACCAGGAGAAGCCCACGCGCGGAAGGAAGACATCGTTGACGTCGGCCTCCAGATTGTGCCGTCCATTCGCATGGGTGCTCCCGTACCACGTGGCGCCCAGGGTATTGGTTGCCGGATTCTTCACCGTGGGGTCAAAGCTGTCCATGTTGCCGTGGGTTTCACCCCAGCCATGCGTGATCTGGTAGCGGAGACCCAGGTTCAAGGTCAGGTTGGGAGTGACCTTGAAGTCATCCTGAACAAAGAACTGCGGAGACTTCAAGCGCGCGCCAAACTCCGGTGTCACGCTCGCGCTCCACGAGGCTGAATAGCCCAGCAGGTAGTCGGCGTAAGCCCAGCCGGTGCCGTTGTCGGGAGAAGCGCCGACCCCGGGCCCGTGATCCGTCCAGTGTGCGGTGTAATTGTGATTGATGCCCCACTCCGGGCTGCCGAAGGCCAGGGTGCCGGCATTGGTGTTGCCCCAGGCCGTGGCGTTGTCGTCGTACATCAGCACCTCGCCGCCGAAGTGCAAAATGTGCTTGCCCTTGATCAGCGTCACCACGTCCGACGGATCGAAGACATGCTCCTTGTAGACCGCATTGGAGCTGGGGTCGAGCCAGGCGTAGTCCCAGTCGCCGTCGGCAAAGGCGACAGACGGAAAGTCGTCGGCCTTGGCAAACTGCCAGCCTAGCTGGGAAGCATAGCCTTTGCCCAGTGCCAGATCGGCAAAGAAGTTGCCCTGCCAGGTGTACCCCATGCGGGCTTCGTTGACCAGGTGCGGGCTGATGGTCCAGACATCGGTGATCTGCGCGTTGTTGTTGTCCACATCGCCGGACTGGCAGCCGATCGGGCACGCGGCCACGGCGTTCGGATAGATCACCGGCGTGTCCGACTGCGTATCGGACATGGTGAGGCGGTTGTTCTTGGCCAGGTCGTAGTCCAGGCGTCCGAAGTACGTCCTGTAGGGCGTGGAGTTCGGCACATCCGAAACAAAGTTGTTGATCGGCTCACCGTGAGGACCGGTTTGACCGTTCACGAACTTGCTGTTGGGAATGTGACTGCTCGGCGTCGGCCAGAACTTGTTCACTCCCGCGGCGACCTTGTCAATCATGCTTGAGGGAATTGCGTTGCCCAGCGACGCATACTCGCTGGCAAAGCTCTGACGAACCGGGTACGGGTTGCCATTGCTGTCCAGGGCAATGGTCTGGGTGGTCGGATCGTAGAGTGTGGTGGTACCCGCAATCTCGTTGAAGTCTCCGGACAGGATATTTGTGTCTGGAACGCTGAGGGTGTTCACGCTGCCGGCGCCGTGGTTGACGATCTGATCGTAGTTGAAGTAAAAGAACATCTTCTTCATCTTCGCAACCGGCCCGCCGATCGAACCGCCGAAGTCGTTGTAGTGCAGCGGAGGAACTACTCCGGCCCCAAAACTGTACGGAGCCGCGGACAGAATGTTGTTCTGGATGAAGTCATAGGCGGTGCCGTGGTATTGGCTGGTGCCGCCCTTGGTGATCTGGTTGAAGATCACGCCGCCGATCCCGTACTGCGCCGAGAACGACGAGGTGCTGATCTGCAACTCCGCCACGTTCTCAAAGGTGGCGGGGTTGGCGTTCTGGCTGGCCGGCAGGGTGGTCGAGGCGCCGTCGGCAAGGACGTTGCTGTAAGGAAGGTTGCCGTTGACCGAGGCAATCTGACCCGGATTGGGGCCGTTCACGGAAGCCGTTCCCGTGGCGCCGGGCAGCAGGATCACAAAGTTTTCCCAGTCCTGGGTCACCTGAGGCAGTTGGTCCATCGTCTTGGCGTCCAGCGTGGTCGACTGCTCGCCCATCTCGGTGGCCAGCAGCGGTACATCCGAGGTGACCGTCACCTGCTGCTTGGTCGAACCGATCTTCAACTGGCCGTTGACTGTGGTGTAACCGACCTCCAGGGTGATGGGTCCGCGCACCAACTGTTCAAAGCCGTCTTTCGTAAAGGTGACCGTGTAGTGGCCGGGTACGATCGAACTGGTGTCGTACAGGCCCGCCTGGTTGGTGGTGTAATCCTTCGACACGCCGGTTTCGACGTTCATGACGGTGACCGTCACGCCGGGGATCAGCGCTCCCGTAGCATCGGTGACGCTACCGCGAATGTCGCCGGAGTTCGTGCTCTGGGCAAAGCCGGTTACGGCCAGGCACAGAGGCAGGCAGAATAGGATGAAACGAAGAGCGTTTCGCATCGACTGTCTCCCGAAAATTGTGAAAAACTGCGTTGTTTCCTGCCGCGTACGTTACGCGGACACTGCGTGAAACGGCCTACGGCCACACGGCCAAGGCTGAACTGCTCTCCTCGCCTTGTTCCCGCGCCCGCTCGCCGCTCGGTCCCGGCTTCATGCAATCGATTGTCTGCGAAATCGATTTTCTCCCCGCAATCCATCGATGCACTCCGATTCTCTGCTCCTGCTTCACGGCCGCTCTAGGCTATCCATCTTTAGACAATCGATAGTCTTCGGCGAATGATGCACGCTCATGAATGGTTGGCATCACTTATATCCCCGCGGAATCGAAGCTGTCAAGGTCAATTTCACGAAGGGGAATTCCCCTCCCGGCGGGGTCCAGGGGCGGATTGCCCCGATCCCGCACATCCAGGCTGACGAGTACAGGGTTGACCAGGTCAAGCCACGCCGGAACTCGCCTTTTTTGAAAAAAAGATGCCTGAATGGGCTTGAAAGTCTGTTATTGCCCCTCGATTTTCCCATCCCGCGCATCGATCTCCCGGCCTTGTCAGACTCTTGCCGCCTTCCGGCCGCCTTGGAACCTCGGCGCAGGTTCCCCGCGCGCCCGTCCCTGACGAGGGATGCACCGCTTGCAGGAAGCGGTCCGTCTGCCTACGAATCAATGGACAACCGTTTGACTTTACTCCGAAGAGGCCATCATACTTCGGCATGGGTCCAGCCATGGGACTGAAAGGTTTGCGGTTGCGGTGGACGCATCGGATGTCGAGCGGGCACGGCAAGCGGGCACGGAACGATGGCAAGAGCGAAGATTAGGCAAAAAAGTCCGCGCCGCTCCACCGCAGGAAGGGCCCAGTCTTTGATCGGATGAGCGGCGTAAGTCCGCGGAACAATCCCTTTTGCTGTTCCTCCCGGAAAGGACCTCGGGGCATGGCTAAACACCTGTTGGGCATGGGTCTTGTGATTTTCACCCTGCTGGGCTGCGGCGGAGGCAGGCAGTCAACCCCGCCGCCCCCGCCGCCCCCGGCTGCGGCCACCCCGTCCTTCTCTCCGGCTCCTGGAACATACTCTTCGCCCCAGTCCGTGACCATCTCCGATGCCACAGCAGGTTCGACAATCTATTACACGACGGATGGTTCGACGCCCACCACGGTCTCCACGCAGTACCGCAGTCCTATCTCCGTCTCCGTCGACACCACCATTCAGGCCATTGCCGCCGCCCGCGGATTTTCGCAAAGCGCGACGGCCACGGGAGCATACCTGATTGCCGGCCCGCCTGTATCCGTGGTCCTCAGCACCCACGATCAAAGCCAGCTCATGGTGGCGCAGCCCGGCATCGCCTTCACGGCGACTACGGCGGGCACAAACAAGATTCTCGTCGATGAAACGCAGCAATATCAGACCATCGAAGGCTTTGGCGCTGCATTCACGGACTCCGCTGCCTATCTGCTCCAGGAGGTGGCGCAGCCGTCGGCGCTTCCGGGCGCTTTGAGCGACCTGTTCACGCGCAACGGCAATGGCATCGGCCTCAGCTTCATGCGCAATCCCATGGGCGCGTCGGATCTGGCGCGTTCCGTCTATTCGTTCGACGACATGCCGCTGGGACAGACGGACCCAACCCTGGCTGACTTCTCGATCGCCCACGATCAGACCGACATTCTTCCCCTCATTTTGCAGGCCAAGGCGCTGAACCCGCAGATGAAGATCCTGGCCAACCCCTGGAGCCCGCCGGCATGGATGAAGGACCCCTCCTCGATGAGTCCCGTCTCCATGATGGGTGGAACCCTGCTGATGACGCCGGCCATGGAGACCTCCTTCGCCAGCTATTTCGTCAAATATATTCAGGCATACCAGGCAGCAGGCGTGCCCATCGATTACATCACCCTGCAGAACGAGCCGCTGAATATCACGACTAGTTACCCGAGCATGGGGCTGAGCGCGTCGACGCAACTAACGGTGTTGCGGGACTACATCCTGCCCGCGCTTACAGCCAACAGCATCTCGACCAGGGTGCTGGTCTATGACCACAACTGGGATACTCCGTCCTCTCCGGAGACCGTGTTTGCCGATGCAACGGTTCTGGCCTCAGGACAAGTGGGCGGCACGGCATGGCACGGATATGCAGGCACGCCCGGCGCACAGCAGACCGTGCAGAACCTCTTCCCCACTAAGGGCACATGGGAGACGGAACATTCCGGAGGCACCTGGGTGACCGATCAGTTCACGTCCGACTTTCTAGAGATCACGCAGGTGCTCCGCAACTCTGCGAAGTCCTATGTGAAGTGGAGTCTAGCTCTGGACGAAAACCTGGGACCGAACCTGACGCAAGACGCTGGTCTCGGGGGATGCAACACATGCACGCCCATCGTGACGGTCGACAGCCAGAGCGGAGCGATCACCAAGGACATCGAGTTCTACACGCTGGGGCACTACAGCAAATATGTATTGCCGGGTGCCACGCGCATCTACTCCAGCAACACATCCGCCATTGCCAGCGTTGCCTTCCAGAATCCGGATGGCTCGAAAGCATTGATCGCATTCAACGACTCCAGCGCCAGCCAGACCTTCCAGGTGCAGTGGGGTACGCAGTCTTTTTCCTACACGCTTCCAGCTCTCGCTGCCGGTACATTTACATGGAGTGGAACGCAGACCGGCACTCCGACTACCGCGGCCACTTCGCAGATCCAAGGCTCCAGCTACTCCAGCGAGTCGGGGCTGGAAACAGAGACCACCGGAGATTCGAGCGGCGAATACGATCTGGGCTATATCACGGCTGGAGCATACGCAGTCTACAAGAATGTGGACTTCGGCTCCTCCGTCAGTGGAGTCAACGTGCGCACGGCGAGCGCCGGCAACGGGGGAACGGTCCAGTTTCATCTTGACAGTCAGACGGGACCGCTCGTCGCCACTGTGACCTTGCCCGTAACCGACAGCTGGCAAATCTGGCAGACGGTCACTGCCACCGCCTCCGGCGCGTCGGGAGTGCACGATTTGTACATCGTCTTTGAAGGCGGCGGCACAGCCGGAAGCATCGCCAACTTGAACTGGTTCCAGTTCCAATGAGAAGAACCAGACGGGTGGATGCGTCGCTACCGCATGGTTCAAGCGATAGGTTTGTACCTAAAGCGTCTGCTTGACCGGGCCGGTGGATTCCCGGACAATCAGCTCCGGCTCCACCGAGATCTCATCGCGCGGGGCGGCGGTGCCATGAATGCGATTGAGCAGGCTCTGGGTCGCAATTCTGCCAATTTCGGCCAGCGGCTGGCGAATGGTTGTCAGCCGCGGCAGGGTGTATGCCGCCGCCTTGATGTCGTCAAAGCCGATCACCGAAACATCCTCCGGCACGCGCAGGTTGACGTCCTGCAGCGCGCGAATGGCGCCCATCGCCGAAATATCGTTGAAAGCGACCAGCGCGGTGAAGGGCTGTCTGGTGGCAAGCAGTTGCTGGATCACCGGATAGCCCAGTTCCGGAGAAGTTGTGTCGCGGTCCAGGCGCACGACCAGTTCCGGCTTGATCTCCAGGCCCAGTCTTTTCGCAACCAGCACGATCTCATTCCAGCGCGTATCCGAGTCGGAGCTGAACGGCTGCCCGCGCATGAACGCGACCTGGCGGTGTCCAAGACCATACACGTGATTCAGCGTAAGCTCGGCGGCGCGCGCGTGGTCGAGTACGACGTTGGTCACGCCCTCGATGTGGCGATGACCTGCGATGGCCACCACGGGAACCGGGATGGGATGCTCCAGCAAGGTGTCGATGGCGATGATGCCCTGTGCGCCGCGGCCCACGAGCATGCGGGTGTAATCCTCCACCAGATTCTTGCGGTGCCGGTGATGCGTGGTGAAGTAGAAGTACCCCGCATTCATGAGCTGATCTCCGATGCCGCTCATCACCTCGGTGTGATAGCCTTCGCCCAGCTCGGGTACTAGGATGCCGATGGTCAGGGTGCGCCGGTTGCGCAGTGAACGCGCCAGCAGGCTCGGATGGTAATTCAGTTCCTTGGCCGCGGCCTTGATCCGGTCGCGCGTCACTTGCGGGATCGTGCGTCCCGGCACATCGTTCAGAACCACCGACACGGTCGCCGGGTTCAGCCCCAGATGGGCAGCCAGTTGCTTCAGAGTCACCGGTTGCCGGGCCACAGACTTTGCGCTCGGCTTATGCTGCTTGTTACTCACGGAATCGGCCATCGAGAGATCTCATCTACCCCTGCATTGGCTATTTGAGCACAACGCGCCGGGGCTCCGGCCATCAGGGTTGCGGCTCCAGTAGCTGACACAGGCGCCATCCTCCTCCCGCCGGAGAAGAGGAAATACGTCCTTCCTGCCCCCCAATCGAAGGCGCCTCCTACTCCGCAGGCGTCAGGACAATGTTGCGAAAGGCCACATGGCCCTTTTCGCTGCCCTGCAGATAGATCGGCCCGGGCTGGCCTTCGTGGCTGTCTAGCGCGCCGCCGGTGATGCCGGGAATCTCCTGGTTGTCGATCACCGTCTGCCCATTCTGAACCACGGTCACTCTGCGTCCGACCAGCGTGATGTCGAAGGTCTGCCATTCATCAGGACGGCGCGGCAACTCCGGCGCCGGGGCCAGGAAGCCGTACACGCCCCCCGTGTGGTGGCTGGGCGGCTCCGCCTCCGACTCGGTTTCAATCTGCACTTCATAGCGGCCGCGCAGATACACGCCGCTGTTGGCATCCTTGCCGCAGTTGAACTCGATGTGCAGCTTGAAGTCATGAGCCTTGACATCGCTGATCAGCTCGGGGCCATTGCCGGGGCTGACCCGATTACCGTCCTGCACCGTCCAGTTGGGCGGGCCGGGGCGGGACATCTTCCAGCCGGTCAGGTCCTTGCCGTTGAAGAGCTGAATCGGCTTCCCCCACTTAGGGGTATGGGTCCCTTCCAGCGCGGGCGCTCGCACGCCCGTCCATGTCCAGGGGGTTCCGTCCTGGCCGGTGGTGGTTCCCGCCAGCGTCTTGCCGGTCAGCGTTCCCTCAAACACCATGTCGTCCTTGCGGTCCTCCTCTTCCTTGGGAGAGACGAAGGTGATCTTCGCGCCATGGATCTCAACTTTGGGCAGCGGACGGGCATTGCCCCAGCGGCTCACAAACTGCGCGCCTAACTTGCCGTCTTTCTCCTGTATCTCGATCCAGGAGGGATACTCCCGGTCCGGGGCCTTCAGGGTCAGGTCCCAGCGGCCGAGAAAAGTCTTGACGGATGGGGCGGCCTGGGCGGACGAGGAACCCTTCTCAGCGCCCTGAGCCTGGGAGAAGGCCAGGGAAGATGCGCAGGCAGCCGCAAGGGCGGCAATCACAATCACTCTCTGCATTTTCACGGGATTCGCACTCCTCATTTCATCCGATGGACTTGATCGTTCCCGACGCCGCATCCCAATACACCGGGGTCTTGCGGAAGTAGGACTCGTTGGCCAGATGGCAGCCCAGGGCCGCGTTGTGGCCGAAAACGGCATCCTCCAGAACCGGTTTCCGCGATCTCACCGCCTCAAAGAACTTCCACAGGTGCGGCCGCAGATCGTCATAGTCGTTTCCGTTGTAAGTGATGCTCTTTGGCGCGGGCTCCTTGCCCGGCACAGGATCGTGCTCCTCATGCCACTGCTTCACATAGGCATCCCTCATGGCGGCGGGGAAAGAACTGGAGTAATAACTAGGCGACAAGTCGACGCCGGCCTGCGGAACATAAGTGACGCTGAACTCGCGCAGCTCAATGCTGCCTTTGGAACCCTGGAAGCGCGTGACCTCCGCCGACTCGCAGTCCAGCGACAGCCGCATGTAAACCGGAATCTCGCCGTACTCGAAGAGCACGGGATGCAAATCGGGCATGTCTCGCCCGTCCCTCCAGCGGTAGATCCCGCCGAAGGCCGACACGCGCCGGGGGGCTTCGTTGATGCCGAGCACGCATTGCATGCCGCTGATGAGGTGCACCAGCAGGTCCCCGGCGACGCCGGTGCCATACGCCCGCCAGCAGCGCCAGCGCGCGAAGGCGTAAGGGTCGAAGGGCTTCCTGGGCGCGGTGCCCAGCCACGTATCCCAGTCCAGGTTTTCCGGTGACAAGTCGGGCGGAGGGGGATATTCCCAGGCCCCAGTCGGATCGTTGCGGCCATAGGTGGCTTCGACCAGGTTCAGTTCGCCAATGGCGCCCTGGTCGAAGAGCTCCTTGGCCTTGGCGCAAAGAACCGAGCTGGTGCGCTGCGCGCCGATCTGTACGATGCGATCGGTCTTCTTTGCCGCGGCCACCATGGCCAACCCGTCCGCGGGATTGTGCGACATGGGCTTCTCGCAATACACGTCCTTGCCCGCGGCCAGGGCGTCCACCACCACCTGCTTGTGCCAGTGGTCGGGCACCGCCACGATGATGGCGTCGATGTCCTTGGCATCCAGCAATTCCTGGTAACGCCGCGTGGTCCGAATGGAGTTGCCTGCGATCTCCTTGGCCAGCTCGTGACGACCATCATAAAGATCGGCAGCGGCCACGCACTCAACTCCTGGAAGCTTGATCGCAGTCGAAAGAAGCCCGGAACCCTCCATCCCGACGCCGACGATGCCAAAGCGAACCCTGTCGCTGGGACCCACCGGCTGCGCCTCGGAGAGGAACGGCTCGGCCTCGAGAAAGGTGGATCCGGCCACCAGGGAAGCGCCGGCGGCGCCCGCGCTGGTGCGCAGAAATGCACGGCGAGAAAAAAGGGCCTTGTTCATGCCTTCCATCCATTTCCGGGGAGCTAAGAATCCCCCGTTTAAGTCATGTGCATGCGGTGACCCGCAAGCGTAACGCTCGAAATCCTTGCCGACCACTCCTCGAGGCAAAGAGGGCGAACTGCCCCCTCGGGATTTGAATCGCAGTTCAATTTGCCTTTCGCCCCAAAAGCTAATGAGACTGATTTTCGAAATTGATTGTACTCTCGCTGATGGGGCCGGGTAGAACTGAACCCGCTAGAAGGGGGAAGTAGCATGATCACAATAGGGTCAGTCGATATTGGCGGAACGAAGATTGCCGTTGGAGCAATTCGGGAAGACGGTACGATCTTGAGAAGCCTTGTGTGCCCCGCTGAGCCGGAGAAGGGTTTTGAGCATGCGATGCGACGCATAATCGCAATGTTGCGTGACATCTCTGAGGGCGGGACACACCATGCGGGAATTGGAGTTGGGTGCCCTGGACCGCTGGCCCCATTCACTGGGGTGATTGGCGATGTTGGGACGCTGCCTGGATGGCAAGGCGGAAACCTGGTAGCCGAGCTTGAGTCGGGATTGGATCTCCCGGTCGCGGTTGAGAACGACGCCGATGCGGCCGCTCTTGGAGGAGCATGCTGGGAACGGAGGTCGCCAGCGGAAGCTTCATTTACGTCACAGTAAGCAACGGCATTGGCGGCGGCATTCTTCTTAGCGGACAGCTCTACCGGGGCGTCGATGGCGCCCATCCGGAAATAGGTCACCAAGTACTCGATCGCTCCGGGCCCCATTGCTATTGCGGGGCACGCGGATGCTGGGAGATCCTGGCCAGCGGTCCAGCCATGGTCTCATGGATGCTCGAACAAAATTCGGACGCGCAGTTCGCCACTGCCTCCGAAATATGTGATGCTGCGAGACGCGGTGATCCGCTTGCTCTTCGGTGTGTGGAACGAGAAGGATTCTACCTCGGGCTTGGGCTGGCAAATCTTATAACACTGTTCGCTCCGGACAGGATCGCTCTGGGCGGTGGGGTAATGAAGAGCGGTGACCTGTTCATGGATACGGCTCGAAG
Organism: uncultured Acidobacteriaceae bacterium; assembly: GCA_963716385.1. Lineage (GTDB taxonomy): Bacteria > Acidobacteriota > Terriglobia > Terriglobales > Acidobacteriaceae > Telmatobacter. The sequence goes on along the minus strand of OY970305.1, from coordinate 1,019,838 downwards.
AGTGATCCGGAGTTTCTGTACTCAAGTCCCCTCTGAGAAGGCGCACGTAACTCTCGCGTCACTGGGACCGGACGGTGGACTCCGTGGCGCGGCTCAGGCGTGGCTCTTCAGGCATCGTCGATGAGCCTAAATTTCAAAAAAAGTACTTGCTACAACAAAAGATGGGCAGTTGGTGAAGCATATTCTGAAGACACCGTGGGAAGCGAAAGGGGCAGAAGATGAGCGACAACGCTCAAGCAAGACCAGATGCACCGACACCCTGACCAGATTGAGGCCGCAAACCGCGTCTTTACGCCCACAGCAGAAGAGATTGCATATGCAGAGGCTGTACTCGCTGCTGCTGCTGAGGATGCAGATCGCGAAGGAAGCGCAGTAGTAGCACTAAACGGCAAAATGATTGACCGGCCATTCATTCTTCGCGCCAAGGCAATCATTCATCAAGGAGCAGATGACCTGCACAGTTAGCGCGTAGAAAAGCCAGCTATAGCATCTTAAAATAGGTAACGGCAAACGATAGATCGCGACACTGATCATCACGCCGACCAAAGCCGGCTGATGGGAACGCCGTGCAGGTTGCTGGAAAATGGAATGACTTCCGTGCCGGCGTAAAGCACCACACCGCGTAGCCAGTGTTTACCGGCAGCGATTGACAGAGCCTGCAAACCGCGCACATCGTTGCCGCTCAGGGTTGCGGCGAATTTGACTTCCACTCCGACGATTCTGCCTGCGCGATCTTCCAGAACCACATCCACCTCTTGCCCGGAGGCCGTGCGCCAGTAGAAGAGTTCCGGTTGAGTCGTGCTCCAAGTGGACTGCTTCCGCAACTCCATGAGCACGAAATTCTCCAGCACGCCTCCGGCCAGATTTCCCTCCGTTTTCAGGCGGTCAACGGTCGCACCCAGCAAGTAGGCAAGCAATCCAGTGTCGTTCAAGTAAACCTTCGGAGTCTGAATGATTCGTTTGCCCAGGTTTCTCGCCCAAGGACGTAGCAGTTGCACCAGAAAAGTTCCCTCCAGCAGGGCGAAGTAGCGTTTCAAGGTCGTCTGCGGCAGGGCGACGGATCGCGAGAGATCGGCGAAATTCAGCAAACTGCCTGCGCGTGCAGCCACAACCGAGAGCAGGCGTGGGACGGCCGTCACGTCGGCAATATTGGCCAGATCGCGGATATCCCGCTGGAGCATCGTCATGACGTAGGACTGAAACCAGGCGTCGCGACGCGCGGCGCTCTGGCGGGCTACCGCAAGAGGATAGCCACCGGCCAGAACGGTCTCCAGCAACTCGTCCCGTCGAACTGTGGCGGTCTTTCCCGTCCATCCGACGGGTTTCGGAGAGAACAGCGTGTCCACAAAGCTCTCACGGACTCCATGGATCTCGCCCTGAGAAAAAGGCCAAAGGGTCAGCACCTCCATGCGTCCCGCCAGGGACTCGGACAACTTTGGCAGGAGCATGACGTTCGCCGATCCTGTGAGCAGAAATTGTCCAGGCTGCCGCTTTCGGTCGATGGCGGCTTTGATCACAGGAAAGATTTCTGGAACATGCTGCACTTCATCCAGCGTGACTGGCATGTTGAGTCCGGCAACGAATCCGTTGGGATCGCGCTTGGCAGCCGCCAGAATGCCGGGATCATCGAAGGTGAGATACCGGCGATTTTCTCCCGCCAATTCGGCTGATTGCACCAGTGTGCTTTTCCCGGTCTGGCGGGCGCCGTTGACCAGAACAGCAGGCGTGTCTGCCAATCCATCCAGAAGCCGGTCGATGAGGTGGCGACGAACCATAGCGATATTATCCACCAAGGAGTGGATGATAATCAACCGTGCAGTGGACGATTATCATATCTGTCCGGCCTGCCATGCAATATCCGGTCCAGCCGCGCCTATTGTCAATATCGTTCCAGGGTAGAACGATAGTGACCCACTGCCGACAGCCGAGCAAGGCGGCAAGCCAGCGCCCATGCTGATCCGATCGCTTCATGGATCGTATGTTGGCATCTTCCGTAGGCCTTATCAGTAGCCGGCCCCAGTCATGTTGGCTGTTTCTCTGTAAGTATCCCCGGCAGAGTCGGGGGTTCTCCCTATTGAAATAGTTGCATACGGTTCGAGGCCGGCCCAATTCTCAGATCGAGTACGTCGCCTTCCCCGGCAGCCTCTCCAATTCAGCAACACCCGGCGTGGAAAGCCAAGCCATGAATTCCTCAGCGCTCACGGCTCCGCCAGGTCAGCACAGAATTCTTTGGAAGAGCAGCAGGCGTATATCAGTCCATCCGAATACTGATCGAACGAAATAGTGAGGTTCGCGACGCAGCCCTCAAGCATCTTGGCAAACTGCACTGCGGTTTCCGGGAGCAGACCCGAAATGGCGGTCGCTTTCCCTAGCTGAGTGACTCGAAGCTCACCCTCATCTTCGAGCAGTAGGGCGTTCTTAATGAGCCAATCCACAGCCTTCCCACATAGCTCCTGAAGCTGCTCCAGCCTTTTGGGGTTGCTCTCCAAAGTCTGGTACCAATAAAGCGTGTTCTTGAAGAAATCGCTTATGGCCTCACGGCTGTTCGAAATGCGGGAAGCTGCGAGCGAAAGTAGCGTTTTCCGAAGGCTGAGTTTCAGTAAGACTGAGTCGAGTCTTTCATTCTTTGGCGCAACCAACTTTTGAGCGTATGCAGTCTCGACAGCATTTCTCGGAAGAAGCACCGCGAAACCTTCATCATGGAGGCCGAGTCGCCCCGCACGACCTGACATGTTGCGGTAACGGGGTGCTACGTTCAGAGCTCTGTACGACGGCGCAGTTCATCCATCCAGCTAAGTCAGATGGGTTCTCAACTGTTGCAGTCAATGCTAGAAACTGCTTCACTTTCCGTTGCCTGAAAATTGCGCATAGAGCTTCTATGTCTGGTCCCCTGTTCGGGTCACTCAAAATCTGAAGCTCGTCGGCAATGACGAGTGTGTTTTCGGGTCCGATCTGTCCATTTAGAAGTAAACCAATGGCTTTTTCGTACGTTGCTACTTGCAACTGTGCATCAACATCTCCCTCCGAGCGGTCCCCGGTACTCAGGCCAACCGTTGCCATTGGGTCGTCTGATTGCTCACCAAATCTGTTTTCGAAATCGAGATGTTTTTGGTCTGCTAGCGCCCGATGTGAGACCAAATACAGCACACGCATCCCGTTGCGGAGGGCCGCCAATGCTGCAATTTCAGCAATCAGGGTTTTGCCGGACGATGTGGGAGCGCTGACGATCAAACTCTCGCCGTTGGCGGCACCGGCAGCCAATGCCTTTTTCTGTATGTCGGTGAGTGTGGCAAATCCCCACGCGGAGAGCTTTTGTAACAGCCAGGCCTCTGCGTTGGGCGTTGATACTTCGCGTTCAATCATGACTCATCCTCACTGGGAAAAGGCATACGCCGCCAATCTAGCCAAGGTACGGGAATACAAAAGACTATACGCCGGTCGCAAACGCTTCGTATTGCAACTCAACGTAAAGAGCGAGCCACTTGGTCGCACAACTAGCCTGAGATCTGTTGTTTAACGATGTATAACAGGATTTGTACCGGAAATGCGATGATTTGCCCTAAATGGGCGTAGCGATGGGCGTTCGTCGATCCTGAAGCGACAACGGCAGGGCCGTCCCTGCCCAAAACACCTGCGGTGGCCGCTTTCCGCTCAAATGTCAATGAGGTCGACCTGGTCGCCAAGCGTATCGAGCGCAAGATCCACAACAAAGCGGTGGTGGGTGAAGAGGATGGGCTGAATGTGGGCACCGATGTCTGCGAGAGCGAGCAGACCGGCGCGGGTGCTGGGTTCGTCAAAGGTAGTGAAGATGTCGTCGCCGATGAATGGGACAGGCTCGCTCTTGCGGGCGTAGTCGCCAAGGTAGGCTAGTCGGAGGGCAAGGTAGAGCTGATCCCGCTGGCCCACGCTCATACCATCAATGTTGACCGTCTTGCCGGTGTTGCGCACTCCGACGAGTTGAGGGTGATCATCGTCGTCAGGGTCGAACTCCTGGTCTATGTGCGTGAAAGCGCCACTGGTGAGGCTTTGAAAAAGCGTTCCAGCAGACCGCATAAGCGGGGCAGATTGGGCGTCACGATGCTCGTCGATGACGCGATTGAGCATGGCGGCGCTTAACTTGAGCGCGAGGTACTCGCGGGCCGCCGCGTCGAGTTCGACTTCGGCACCCTTCATTTGCTGTAGGGCAACTTCGGCGCCGCAGCCCAATTCAGCGTCGGTCAGCGCTTTCTCGGCTGCGGACTTTTCGGCAAAGACGCGATTGATTTCTTCGTCCTGTCCCACAAATCCCTGGGCGAGTTGCTGAATTGTGATAAGGGCGGTCTCAGAGTCAAATTCTGCGAGATCTGTACGAAGCTGATCTTCGGGAAACCCATCAGATTGCGCGAGCAATGTTGCACGCGTCGTGGCGATCCTGCTCCGAATGGAAGCCGCGCGTTCAAGGCGTTCCAGCGTTAGGGAGGGATCGCCTGATAGCCCAAACTCTGACATTCGAGTTAGTACCAACTTCGTGTCGCGGTCAGAGGCCCGTTCGGCCTCATCGAGATTACGAGCTTCTGTTTGGACCTGCACTTCTGCATTGTTGTAGAGAAGTTGTTGACCGGCCTTATGCTCCAATATCCCGCCAAGTCGGCGCGCTTGGTCAACAGGAGGAAGTGGTGGCAGGTCAGGCGCAATCAGTTCGGTAAGGCGGGTGCAGGCGCACCCAGCGCATGATGCCCTTTATGGCCGCGCTACGCTCCACCTCCTGCTCATCCATCTCCGTGCCGTCGTGGGCCAGTTTGAAAGCCAGCTTGTAGCTGGTGTAGTTCCGTAACACATCCAGGATGAAGCCCTCTTCAATCGCCTGGCGCATGGAGTACACATGGAAAGCCTGGGGCAAATTGCCGGGACCGGCGGGGAGCTCCGGATTAAGTCTGCGGCCAAACAGTTCCAGCGTCTTTGCCTTGGGAGTCGCCGTGAACGCCACATAAGTAATGCCTGCGTGGTTGGTGCGTGCGGCCATCTGCGCTGCCAGCACGTCTTCTGTGCTCACCTCGCCGCCGTCGGCCACTTCTTGCAACTCTTCGGCGGTCAGCACAGCCCTGAGCTTGCTGGCCGCTTCGCCGGTCTGCGAACTGTGAGCCTCATCGGCAATCACGGCAAAGCGTTTGCCCTGGGTGGCAGCCAGTTCCTGCACCTTCTCCAAGGCAAAAGGAAAGGTCTGGATAGTGCAAACCACAATCTTCTTCGCGCCGCTCAGCGCCTCGGCCAGTTCTCCGCTCTTGCTGGCGCTTTCGCCCTTGATCGTCGCCACCACGCCCTTTGTCCGCTCAAAGTCGAAGATGGCCTGCTGTAACTGCTGATCGATCACGTTGCGGTCGCTCACCACCAACACTGTGTCGAAGACTTTCTTCTGCTGCGCGTCGTGCAGGTCGGCCAAAAAGTGCGCGGTCCATGCAATCGAGTTGGTCTTGCCGGAGCCGGCAGAATGCTGAATCAAATACTTGCCGCCAGCGCGCGCCGCATACACCTCGGCAAGCAGCTTGCGGGTAGCATCCAACTGGTGGTAGCGGGGAAAGATCACGCTTTTGATCTGCTTCTTCGAGTCCTTCTCCGTTACTAGGTAGCGGCCCAGAATCTCAAGCCAGCTCTCCCGCGCCCACACCTCTTCCCACAGGTAGGCTGTGCGGTGCCCGCCCTTGGGGTTTGGCGGATTACCCGCCGCGCCGTCGTCGCCTTTGTTGAACGGCAAAAAGATTGTCGCCGGTCCAGCTAGCTTGGTGGTCATGCAGACTTCCGAGTTGCTCACAGCAAAGTGGACCAGCGCCCCTGACGGGAACGCGAGCAGCGGCTCCGCGGCCTGGCCCTTGGAACGGGGCAGGCGGTCAAAACGGTACTGGTCCACAGCGTTGTCAACCGATTGGGTAAAATCTGTCTTCAGTTCGATGGTGGCCACCGGCAATCCATTCAGGAAGAGCACCAGATCGATGCAATTCTCATTGTGCAAGGAGTAGCGCACCTGCCGGACTACGCGCAGCCGGTTGGCGGCGTAGCGGGCCAGAATCTCAGGGTTCATGGCCAGCGCCGGTTTGAACTGCGCCAGCGGCAGCTTCTGCCGCAGGCCGATCATCTCCACTCCGTGGCGCAGCACATCCAGCGCGCCACGGGTGTTCAACTGTTCCCGCAGCCGCGCCAACAACACCTCGCCGGCCTGCGCACCATGGTTCTTCGTAAGCGCATCCCAGGATTTCGTCTGAGTTTCCTGTACCCACGTCAGCACGTCGGGCGGAAAGAGTGCGAGGGCACGATCATAGTGCGCAGCATCGCCCTCGGCGCAGAGCCAGCCGCGAGCGGCGAGATACCCGCAGACCTCCTCTTCGAAGCTGATCTCCTTGTGCAGGCTCATGCGGGCTCACCTTTGGTTAGCTGACGGGCAACGGTCTTGCCGGGGATCGCGGCAACATCGCTCTTGGTGTGGCTTCCATAGCCTTTCGGAACCAGTCCATTGTCCCTCATCCACTTCAAGGCTTTGGGCCATTTGTCAGACGGTATATTCGCCTTGCTCTCATGCCAGCGTACCGGATCGGAAGCCTCATGGATAATCTCCACATCGGACGGCTGCCGGCCATCGATCAAAAGATCGTTCCATGCCGCATAGAGGGTGGAGACGATCTCACACTGCTGAGTCTGTGCTTTACCCAGCAATTCGAGGACATGTTGAATCTTGGGCAGCTTGCTTTCCCAACGCGCCAGATACTTCTTATGTTCGCCAGCCTTCTCCAAGGGCCGATAAATCGTGCGATTGCCATCTCTCACCTCGGAGTACCACTTTAGCTTCGTTAAACCAGCCGCAACTCCGAACATCAGTTTGTTGTCGAAAGGTCCTGCCGCCTTACGAAGATAGCTGGCATGAACTTCGTCGATCTCCGCGACGTATTCACAGAGATGGATCAATTTCTGGAGCTTGACCCTGCCAGTGGTGGGATATTCGTGGCACTGATACAGAATCTCGGCAGCCAGCAATTGGCGGGCGAAACCCGTCGTATAGGCTTTCGCGGCAACCAGTGAAGTCACAGCGTCTCCGCGCACGTCGATCTTGCCCGTGACTGCGGCGGAGATCAGGGCGGTGCGGCGCTCTTGGAGCAAGTCAATGGCGCGGGCAGCTGCGGCGATCAGCGCATCGTGTCGTTCCGTTTCCTGCTGAATAGCATCGACGATCTCCCCTTGCTCTGAGATAGGAGGAAGCGGTGTGATCCAACTCAAAATATGCTCGTGAGAGATCTTTACCATGGACCGACTTGATCCTCTCGCGTCTGCCTCAATCTGACTTCTTCCAAGCGGAGTTTGCAAAACTAAATTCAAGAACTGGCCAGTTATTTGCGAAGATTCCAGGTTGATGCGGTAGATCAAATCGCTGAGTATCAGGCGCGGCGGGGCTTCATTGACATAGCAAGATTCACCTACCAGCTCAGGAGTGTTTGCCCTCGTCAGTAGGAAGTCGCCAGACTGCTCAATCAACCCCTCGGGTATTACAGTTTCTGACGAAAGAGCCTTTGCCTTTGATGGGTCGAATCGCCCTGCCCTCACTGCGTTGAGTTTGAGCACGCCCCATTCATCCCCATATGGCTCTCGGTCCTCAGTCTGGGGGCTCCAGCCTTGCTCAATCGAAGTTACTAGCCGACGGAGTTGCGTTACCTCCCAATGTGCGGGGATGTCGCCAAGCCATTCCATTCCGGAATCCCTCATGGGGGATTCAGTGTTCAGCCCATTGGTGATGATGTGAGAGATGACAGCTTGCCGCTTCTCTTTGAGCAACTCAATCAGTCTCTGCTGTTCCTCTACCAGCGCATCAATCTTTGCGGCCTCTCGCTCGACAAATGCAATGATTGCCGCCTGCTCGTCATGCGGTGGCACCGGGACGCAGAAATTCAGGAATAGAGGCATCCGCAAGGAATCAACCGTCGATTTGGCTCCGCCTTCCAAAGCAACTTTGTAGAAATTCTCCCTGAGGTAGAAGAAGAGGTATAAGCCCGAAACAGATCGAAATCCATTCAGCATGTATACCCTTTGGTGAAATGCAAACTCTCCATTGTAGTAATGGAATACCTTTCCAACTCCTGCACCATCCCCAGCGGTAAGCACTGCTTCACAGCTGTGAGTGTAGGAATCAATACGCTCCACAGCCTGCGATCTGACAAAAAACGGATATTGCCCGTCCTCAATTGCGTTGACAGTATCTTGATCGCCTGTTTGTACAGTGCAGAGGAACTTCAGACGCTTCACTCCCCAATGCTCCGGCACCTCGCCCAGCCATGGTACTCCGCTGTCTTTGTATTTCGGGTACCGGGGCAGGCTCATGCCTCTTCTCCTTCGGGCGCGTTCAGCATGTAAAACTCGTGGAGCTTGGCTTGGAGGAGTTTCTTGTCCGGCAGGATGGTCTGGTACTCGGCAATCAACGCCGGAGAAAGGGTGCGGCTCATGGCGTATTCCACCACCTCATCGTTCTTGCTGGCGCAGAGCAGCACGCCGATGGAGGGCTGCTCATGCGGCTTGCGCACATCGCGGTCCAGCGCCTCCAGATAAAAGTTGAGCTTGCCCAGATACTCCGGTTCAAAGCGGCCCACCTTTAATTCAAAGGCGACCAGCGCGTTGAGGCCGCGATGGAAGAAGAGCAGGTCCAGCGCGAAATCCTGCCCTCCCACCTGTACGGGATACTCGGAACCGGCAAAGCAGAAGTCTCGGCCCAACTCCAGAAGAAAATCTTTCATCCGTGCGAGCAATCCGCGATGCAGGTCGGCCTCGGTGTGGCCCTCCGGCAAGCCGAGAAACTCGACGGTGTAGGCGTCCTTGAAAATGCTCTGAGCCTCGGGATGGATTTGTCGCAGCGCCGCCGCGACTTTTGGCGGGGAGAGCACAGTGCGCTCGAATAGGGCAACCTTGAATTGCCGCTCCAACTGGCGGCTGGACCACCGCTCCCGTATCGCCATGCGGAGGTAGAATTCCCGCTCTTCCGGCCGTTTGCTCTGTTCCAGAATGATGAGGTTGTGCGTCCATGGCAATTGTCGCAGCAGTGCCGCGACAATTGGACTCTCACGGTAGGTCTCGTAGAACTGCTTCATGCGAAACAGGTTACTGCGGGTAAAGCCGCGCTGGCCGGGCTGTGTTCTGGCGATGTACTGAGCGAGTTTAGGCACCACCCCGGCGCCCCACTCGGCGGCTTCGATCTTGTGGCTGATGTACTGGCCCACCTGCCAATAGAGGTCGATGAGCGCGGTGTTGACGGCCTGGAATGCCTGTTGGCGAGCGGCGGTAATGATGCCGACAACCTCGGCAAAACCTGCTTCGTCCGACGAAAGGGGCTTGAGTTTGGTGCTCATTCGGCCAGTCCTCCGATCATTGTCATGATGCGACTGGTGACGCCCTTCAACTCCGCGTCAATCTCTTCCAGCGGGCGCGGCGGCTTGAAGACGTAGAAATGCCGGTTGAAGGGGATCTCGTAGCCTACTTTGGTCTTGTCATGGTCAATCCAGGCATCGGGCACGTGGGGCAGCACCTCGCGCTTGAAATACGCCTCCACATCCTCATTGAGGGGCACATTCTCCGTGTCGCGCAGGTTGCTGTCCGGCTGCGGGTCGCCCTTGTTCTTGCCCTTGGCAACCCAAACCACATTGCCCTGCTCATCGCAAAGTGGCCGCTCGACGGTGATTGTCCGGTAGCCGAAGTCCTCGTTCCTGAAGATGCGGCTGATGGGGACGCCGTCCTTCTTGGCCTCCTTGAAGCCGCCGAAAAGACGGGTGATCTCCGCAATGTGCTCATCGCTCAGTTCCTTGCGCTTGCTGCCAAGGCTTTTGCGCATCTTCTGCCAGAAGCTGCTGGCGTCGATCAGTTGCACCTTGCCCTTGCGGGCCTTGGGCTTGCGGTTCGACAGAATCCAGACGTAGGTGGAGATGCCGGTGTTGTAAAACATATCGGTCGGCAGGCCGATGATGGCCTCTACCAGATCGTTCTCCAGCACGTAGCGGCGGATTTCGCTCTCCCCGCTGCCCGCGCCGCCGGTAAAGAGCGGTGAGCCATTCAGGACTATGCCGAAGCGGCTGCCGCCGTCCACGGCGGGGCGCATTTTGCTGATGAGGTGCAGCAGGAAGAGCAGAGATCCATCGCTGACCCTGGGCAACCCTGGGCCGAAGCGCCCGTTGTAGCCCTGCGTCTCGTATTCCGCGCGGACAGTCTTTTCCACCTTTTTCCACTCCACGCCGAAGGGTGGATTGGAGAGCATATAGTCGAAAACCCGGTGCGCTTGGCCATCCTCGGAAAGAGTATTGCCGGCGATGATGTTGGCTACATCCTGGCCCTTGATGAGCATATCGGCCTTGCAAATGGCATAGGACTCGTCGTTCAACTCCTGCCCGTACATGGTGAGCCGGGCCTGAGGGTTGTGCTCGGCCAAGTACTCGCCCGCCACAGAGAGCATTCCGCCCGTGCCCGCGGTCGGGTCATAGATGGTGCGCACCACGCCAGGTTTGGCCAGCACGTCGTCATCTTCGACGAAGATCAGGTTGACCATGAGCCGGATGACTTCGCGGGGAGTGAAGTGCTCTCCGGCAGTTTCGTTCGAAATTTCAGCAAACTTGCGGATCAGTTCCTCGAAGACCGTGCCCATCTCCGTGTTTGCGACCGTCTCCGGGTGGAGGTCGATGCCAGTGAACTTCTCGGCCACCTGGTAAAGCAGGCCGCACTTGGCCAGCCGGTCGATCTGGGTGAAGAAGTCAAACCGCTCGAAGATGTCTCGGACAGAGGCGGAGAACGCCTGGATGTAGCTGTAAAGGTTCTCCTTGATGTGGTCCTGGTCCCCCATGAGCGTCTTCATGTCCATCGGGGAGGTGTTGAAGAAGCTCTGCTTGGCTTTACGCAGCAAGAAGGGTTCCGGGTTAATTCCAGTCTTCCGCCGGGCCGCGTCCTCAGCCAAGACGGCTCTCTTGGTCTCTTCCAGCACGCAATCCATGCGCCGCAACACGGTGAAGGGCAGGATGACCTTGCCGTATTCCGACTGCTTGTAGTCGCCGCGCAGCAGATCAGCAACCGACCATATAAAGGAAGAGAGGCTCATTGGCTTACAGTCCGGGGCAAAATGATGGAAATTTCACTGCCTCCCATCTTAACGCGGCCGCCCAACGGTCTCCCTGCCAGATTCAGCACGGCGATGCTATTCACCACATGGTGCCCCTTCCCAACCTCCCGGCCATCGGCGACATCAACCCAACCCGCTACCCGCCTTGCCGTACCCTGCCGTAGCCTGTAGCGGCTCCCGCGAATCCCTTGCCGGCCTCCTTTTCTCCATCCGTTCCCACGGTTAGACTTGCTGCGGTTCATTCGGCTTCCCCACCTTCCATGCAATGAATCCACCATTCTCCCCTTGGCGCTTCTTACAAGCGAACTCCTTTGGGCACAATCGGTTGAAGTATGGTCTTCCAAAAGAATATACATATACTGTAAGATATATCCGAAAGAGGAAAACCACATGCCCGCCGCGAAAAAGGCCTCAGCCAGACCGAAACGCAAAGTTGTTTCTCCCGTGGAGACGCGCACTCAGCTCCGGCTCACCGTCGATTCAAAATTCACCAAGAGCCATTTCAGCCAGCTTTTCGCTGTACTCAAAATCCGCAGAAAAAACGCCCTCGCGGAACACATCATCATGAATTTCAAAACCAAGGCCGCGCAGGCACAGCTTGTTGCGTTCTATAACGGCCCGTGGCTGAACATTCCATTTCAGAGCATTGACACCGCGTTCGTATTCCCATTGACACACGAGATAGCTGATGAGCTGGATCGTGTTGGCGGAGAGATTCTCGGCGGAGTGAATCGGTCCAAGACATTTCGCGTGATGGTGGCCTATTTTGCAGCCGTCCACAAACTCAAGACTCCAGTTCAATCCACATTCGCATAGCCTTATCAGGGCATTTTGCTGACAGTGGCCGCATATCCGCGATCATGGGCTACCTGCCGCCTCTTTCCTGCTGGCGTTGGCGCGGATGCACCAGACGTTGAAGAAGACGCAGGGCGTGTTGCATCTCCGGGTCCGTGAATTGGACGGAGATGCCTTGTTGCGCCGCAACCTTCGTGACCATCCGCTTCCACTCCACGTTGCCGTCACACGCGATGCGCGATCCGTATTTCTGGACGGCCATCTCCAATCCAAAGAGGACGGCAGCCTTATCCTGGTTGAGCACGGTGACAATGCGCCCACGGTCGATGACGGAAACCTGTCCATTGAGCACGTAGGACACATCGCCGGTCTTGCGGTCAATTGCCCAGACGCGTGTCGCGGCGATCTGATTGGCGAGCGCCTGCTCTTTCTGTTGGCTTGCAAGCCGCTGTTGTGCAAGATTGGCCCAGTCGGTAATGCCATCATGATCGGGCGGCGGTCCGATATGCAGTGCGCTTGGTTCCAGGGTTGCATCGAGTCGCCGCAGATTGCGTTGATCTGTATAACGCCATCCACGCAATTGCGCCGCCGCCCGCGCATCGCCCTCGGTGGCTCGCTCCGCAACCCATGTGCGCAGGTTCTTCGGGAACTGAGCCTGGCGCGTCTTCTGCGTGGACGTTTTGAGCGTTCGCAGTTCGATGACGGACGCGGCTACAGCCTCCGATAGCAAAATCTTCTTGGCCGGCCACGGTTGTGCCGACGCGCGGATTTCCTTTTTGCGTTGCTTCAGCCGGGCGAGGGCCTGTTGCCGGTCCTCTCTGCCCTTCGCAGTAATGCCCTTGCAGACGCCTCTTTGCTGATTCCGGTATTGATTGTATTCGGCCATGAGAGCGTTTCTCTCCCGGAGTCGTTGCTCTCTTCGTTCGTCGCGTAGCGCCTGATTACGAACGGTAGTACGTCCCGTTTGTGTTGGGGGAGGTGGAAGCGAAGTTGCAGGTTCTCTCCACGGGCCAAGCTGCCGCTCTGTCGCCTTACGATTCTCTTTACCAGCAAAGTTATGACGGAATACATCGGATGCTTTCACGCGGATGGTATGGTCGATTGCGAGGACGGTGTACCCGCCTGATTCCGCCTTCTCAAGCCGGAGATGATATTTCGCAAGGAGTGTATGGAGGGATTCCCACGAGGTGCTCGGGCGAGTTAGCAGCGTTCGTATATGCGGAGCAACTTCTCGACGTATGTAGGATTGCAGGGACTCTTCATCGTGATAGTGCTCGTACTTTGCGGCGGCGCCAATCGCCTGGTCTTCAATGGACCAGGACTTATTGCGCTCGGATCTGAACGTCCGCACAGCCTTTTGAGTGGCCTCGTCCCATCGCATTGGACCAGGCGTGTGGGACCAGCCATACTTGGCTTCAAGATGGCGTACTGCGCCGTCGAGTGTGAGCCAACTATAAGTTGGTGTGTGCGCTCTGTAGCTTTCAGGGTGAACCTTGTTTACCATGGCGTGAATATGAAAATGCTTCTTGTCATCGTGGGCAACGAGAACGTACTGGTGTTCCTTGAAGCCAAGTTGGTTCAGCGTGTACAAAGCGGAATCAACCCACTCTGCCCGCGATGGACGTTCGCCTGGAGGCCATGCAAGTTCATAGTGGAAGACGGCATCGTTGCAGCGTGGGTTGAGAGATTCGACGCCTTTCATCTCGGCTGCGGCTGTGTCGATACCGACGAGGTTGTGCGACATTACGACATCTCCCCGGAGAAGAGTCTCTCCGGTTTCCGCGTCGCGTTCCATTGTGAGGTAGTTCAGCAGTCGCTTGAAACTACTTCCCGACTTCCGCTTGCGCGGTTGGACCTTGGCGATCATTCTGAATCCTCGTCGTTCTTGACAATTGTCCGCAGCGTTGCGGTGATCCCAGCGAGAACCGAATTCAGTTCACTGCGAAGTGTGCCTTCCTGTGGAAGGCCGGTTATTTGCATGAGCAGATGCTTTTGCAGGCCGCACAGGCTGCTCAGGCGGGCAATTGCCTTGTCGCTTACACGCGAATGAATTCGCTTGTTCAGCGAACATCTTCGCAAGTATTCGCTCACAGTGAGTCCGGTTTTCTGCGCTTGTGTATGCAGAATTTCCTTTTCGTCACTCGTGAGACGAATGTGGATTTCCGATGTGACGCCTTGCGCTCGTTTTGGTCGCGGCATTGTGCATTGTCCTTTCCGTGGGGTCTCGGGGCGTAGCCCTGAGCGAGATGCGCAACCATTTCTCCGAGTAGCCGCAGGCGGATTGGAGAAATGGTGGTGGAGACGCGAAACCCCGCAGGGGTTTTGTGGCTACAGCGCGCACCTCGCCGCGCCTCTTAACGATTCCAGCTTCCAGTATATTACACTTCTACGGTCAGTTGTATTGTATTATCTCTATGTGCCGTTCGTGAGGATAAAGATGGGAAAAGGGACGGGAAAAGAGCGACGTAAACCGCAAACGCTCACCGTGGAACAATTCGAGGTCTTTCGCACTCGCCTGGATGAGAGGGGGAATGAACCTCCCCCGCAACCCGAGTCCTACATGATGGGGGAGATCGTGCGGGGCGTGTACCCTCAGTTGAAAAAGTTGCGGGAGAACGGCTACACGCTGAAGATGCTGGTCCGTGTTTTTGAAGAGAACGGCGTCGTAATCACAATCCACGCTCTTTCGACCTACCTGAAGAACCTGGCGCTACCAAAGGAACACGCTCCAGTAAAAGCGGCCAGTAAGGGCACAGTGGGGTCATCAACCGTTGAAGTAAGGCGCGGGCAATTCCAGATGAAACCGGACGTAACGCTGTAAGTAAGGAGAGATGTAAATGACAACGGTTTTCTTTGTAACGGGCGGTTTGGTTGAAATCCGTGTCCGGGCGGTGCCCGAGAAAATGTTTTGAACAGCACGTACTACGTTTGAGGGCAACATGGGGGCTGGCATGTCGTCGAATGAATGGAATTGCGAGTTAATGACGGTTTCGGAAATTGCACGCACGTTGAACGTTCCGGTTTCGTGGATATACGAACGGACGAGGCGACGTGGGGCGGAGCGAATTCCGCACATCAAACTCGGGAAATACCTGCGATTCGAAATCACTGCTGTTCGGAAGTGGCTGAATAGCCTAAGGTGCTCTTGATGAAACCGGCTTTGGGGAATATTCTTCCATCAGACGCACTACCGCCTAATCGGACAACATTCGGAGGACGAATGAACCGTAATAGGCGTTTTCAAGAAGGCTCACTTTTCAAGCGAGGTACGCGCAAGAAAGTGTGGGTCGCTCGCTGGTGGGAAGACGTAATCGGTCCCAATAACGTGCTTGAGCGGATTCGGCGCTCAGAGGTTCTCGGAGCCGTTTCGGATATCCCAACACGTCGTGAGGCAAAGCAGGTACTTTCTGCTCGGCTACGGCTGGTCAACGGTGGCGACTACCGGCCTCAGGCTGTTTGGACACTTCGCAGTTTTGTGGAGGACCGCTGGAAGCCGGAAGTCTTCCCCGCACTGAAATTCTCAAGCAAGAAGTTCTACGGAAACATGATTGACGCCCACCTATACCCGGCATTTGGAGAGACGCAGCTTCGGCTGGTCACGCGGGATGCTGTTCAGGGTTTTCTGATGGCGAAGACTCGGGACGGTCTTTCGTGGAAGACGGTGAAGCACATTCGCACCGTCTTCGGAACGATCATCGAAGCAGCTGTTATGCAGGAACTCCTGACCGACAACCCCGTCCGGAAGACTCGATTGCCGCGACGTGGTCCGGTTGAAGAGAAGGCTCCAATTGCTCCAGAATCGCTCTTGGCTTTAATTGAGAAGCTCGCTGAACCCTCCCGCTCGATCGCATCTTTGCTGGCGATGACGGGTTTGCGAATCGGTGAACTGCTGGCCCTCCGCTGGCAGGACGTTGATTTGCAGGATGGGTTCCTGTCGGTTAAACAAACGGTCTACGAAGGCCACTTCGATGAACCGAAAAGCAAGCGAAGCAGACGCCGCATTCCTCTCGGCCCGAAATGTGTCGAAATTCTTGCGTCGTTGAAACGCGCCGAAGCGGTTCCTTCTGCTTTGGTATTCTCAGCCCGGAATGGTTCTCCGCTCAGCCGGCGTAATCTGCTCAATCGCCAACTCAAGCCAGCTTGCAAGGCGCTCGGATTGACCGGAGCGAACTGGCACTGGTTAAGGCACGCGCACGCGACGCTGCTCGATGCGGTGGGAACACCTCTCGGTACCGTCCAGGCGCTGCTTGGACACTCATCCTCGGAAGTCACCCGAGAGACGTACATTCACTCGGTCCCGGCGGACGCACGTCGAGCGGTGGGAGACGTGGAAAAGCTATTTGGACCCAAATGGACCCAAGTTCCGATTCAGCCTGGAACTGGCAGTTCTTTAATTCATTGATTCTATGAGACTTGATGGTCGGGGAGAGAGGATTTGAACCTCCGACCCCCTGGTCCCGAACCAGGTGCTCTACCAGGCTGAGCCACTCCCCGAACATGGTTTGCAGAAGCGTATCCTCGGGCGTGGCCTGGTGCGTGTTCCCGCTCGATGCGCTCGGTTTAGTGTAGCAGAATCCGGCGCCCCGCGGCGCGGTGACGCCGTTCGCGCGGATGGCCCTTCTATCTGGATAGCCCTTCTAATTTATTTATCGGATCGTCTCGACTACGGTCTCCTTCTCCAGCCGCGCCGCGTGCCGCTTCTCCCAGATCTTGGCGTCCACCAGAAAGCGGAACCAGAAGGTTTGCAGCACCCAGAAGATGAATCCCTCGATCCCATCAAGAAATCCCAGCCGGAAAAAGAAGCGATAGGCGAACAGGCCGAACGGTCGAACAAACAGCGGCATCTGGTTGTACTTCTGGCGCAAAAACCGCTTCCGCTGGGCCGGGTTGCCGCGCGCATCAGGCTCCAGCCGTCCCGCAGTCTCCATCGCGTCCAGTTCGGCCACTTCGCCATCGGCCCAGCGGTTGTGGCGCGCGGTCCACTCGCTCAGCGAAATCCGAACATCGTCCACCATGGCGCCTGGCAGCCGGCCGCTGCTTCCGCTTTTCAGGATGAAGTGCTGATCGTATTTGCGGTCCTCGCACCGGCCGGCTCCGCTACGGAAGAGGCGCAGGTGCCAAGTCGGGCTCATGCCTCCGTGGCGCAGCACGCGGCCCAGAAAGCGCACATAGCGGGGCACAAAAAAACCGTTGTGCGCGCAGTCCTCGGGCAGCGCCAGAATGGCCGCCACCAGCTTGTCGTCCATCAGCTCGTCGGCGTCCAGATGCAGCTGCCATGGCTGCCTGACGGGGAGGTGATCGATGGCCCAGTTGCGCTGCGCTCCGTAGTGCTCAAACGGGTGCTGGACGACGTGCGCGCCCAGGGCACGTGCCAACTCCACCGTCGTGTCCGTGCTGTAGGAATCCACCACAAAAATCTGATCGGAAACCATAGCGGCGCGCCTGAGCGTCGCGCCCAGTGTCGCCTCCGAGTTGAAAGAAAGCAGAATAACGGTAGGACGCATAAAAAGATGGTACCCCCAGGCAGCCCTGCGGCCCACGCCGCCGTTCATGGGCTCCTGCCGGCCCAGAACAACTCCTCAAAGAATCTTCTTCCCAAAGGCCGAGCAGGCCAGTTGCACGGCCAGGTCCGCGGTGCGATTGTGCTCGTCGATGACGGGATTGACCTCGACCATCTCGAAGCTGACCATGCGCCCGTGGTCCGCGATGATTTCCATGGCCAGGTGAGCCTCGCGGTAGGTAGCGCCGCCGCGGACGGGCGTGCCCACGCCGGGCGCGTCCTCCGGGTCGATCCAGTCCATGTCCAGCGAGACATGATAGCCCGCCGTTCCGCGGCCGGCGGCGCGCAGGGCCTCTTCCATCACCGTCCGCATGCCGCGCTCGTCGATGTCGCGCATCGTGTACACCTCGGTGAGCCCGGCGCGGCGGATGTTTTCGCGCTCGGCGGCGTCGACGTCGCGCACCCCGACCAGCACTGTATTCTCCGGGGCAATCTTGGGCGCGTAGCCAAAAATGTGAGTCAGCTCCTCCGGCCCCAGGCCCAGCAGCGAGGCCAGCGGCATCCCATGCACGTTGCCCGAGGGAGAGGTTTCCGGCGTGTTGATGTCCGCGTGCGCGTCGATCCAGATCACCCCGATCTTCTGGCCCTGGCGCCGGTAGAACTCCGACACCCCGGAGATGGACCCCACCGCTAGTGAGTGGTCTCCGCCCAGCACCAGCGGGGTCATGCCCGCCTCCAGCGTTTGAACCACCGCCTCGGCGGTGCGCGTGCAGGTTTCCGCGATCTGTTTCAGGTAGCGGGCGCTCTGCTGGCCAAAGGCCTGGGTTTCGGCAATCTCGACCAGGATGTTGCCCCCATCCGTCACCTGGTGGCCCAGGGCCTCCAGCCGCGCCTCCAGGCCGGCCACGCGCATGGCCGAGGGGCCCATGTCCACCCCGCGGCGGCTCGCGCCCATGTCCAGCGGAACGCCCAGCACACGGATGCGCCGGGTGGGCTGCGCCTGCGTTCCGCTGCGAAAGAATGTGGGTCTTGAATCTTCGGCTCTGCCTGCCATGGAAAAGTCTCCGTAACCCGTGAATTGGTCCTGCCTCCACCGGGTCCGCGCCATCGTGCCGGAGCCGCATGGAGGCCGGACTCGCCTCGGATTTGGACACGGCCAAATCTCGCCGTTATCCCCTAAAAGGGTTATTAGAGCAGATTCCGGC
Organism: uncultured Acidobacteriaceae bacterium; assembly: GCA_963716385.1. Taxonomy (GTDB): domain Bacteria; phylum Acidobacteriota; class Terriglobia; order Terriglobales; family Acidobacteriaceae; genus Telmatobacter. The sequence continues at coordinate 1,001,231 of OY970305.1, read as the reverse complement.
AAGAGTAAGATAAAAGCGCAATAATCTAAAGCAGTTTGGGACATTGCACACAGGATTTATCGAGCCTCGCAACGGGGCTTGAGCGGGGCGGAGGGGAAGGATCGGGGCATGAACAACACAGGAGGAACCAGTTTGCGCCCCCCACGCGCAACCGGAACCTCCCTTATGAGAAATTTGATTCCCGCTGTGGCGATGATCGCCCTCTGGGTCTCTCCGGCTTGGGCTGCGCCCGGGCCGCTCACCTCCCTGCGCGCCATTCATGCCCTCAGCAACGCTCAGGCCAGTCAGGCCATCCCGGTCGCCTTCGAGGCCACGGTCACCTACTTCCGCGGATATGAAAAGACGCTGTTTGTGCAGGATGGCGGCTTGGCCATCTCTGTCAGGCCGACGATCGACGTGGTACTGGCGCCCGGTGATCGCGTGCTGATCAAGGGGACGACGCACGAGAGCTTCAGGCCCTTTGTGTTGAGTAACAGCATCACCGTCCTGAGCCATGGCGCCCTTCCCCCGGCGGTCGGTGCAACCTATGACCAGTTAATCCTCGGCGACCTCGACTGCAGGCTGGTCACGGTGTACGGCGTAATCCGCGACGCCGAAACGATCATCAGCTCCGGCGCGCGCAGCACCTTCCTGCAATTGCACACCGACGGAGGAGAGATCGATGTCCAGGTGGACGTTGACAATCCCGCCCTGCTCAGTGGCCTGCTGGATGCTGAAGTTCTGGTCACCGGCGCGGTTTCAGGACGATTCGACGGCAAGATGCAGCAGACCGGAATTGTCCTTCACGTGTCCTCGCTCGACGGAGTCAAGGTGCTGCGATACGCAGCCACCGATCCCTGGACCTTGCCCCTTACGCCGATGGATAAAATTCTGACCAGCTACCATGTGACCGATCTCAGTCAGAGAGTGCGCGTTCATGGAACCCTCACTTACTATGAGCCCGGCTCGGCGGCTGTGCTGCAGGACGGAACCCGGAGCCTGTGGTTGATGACCGCGTCCTTTGCCCCGCTGAAGATTGGAGACGAGGCGGACGCGACCGGTTTTCCCGATGTGCACGATGGATTCCTCGCGCTGACAGACACCGAGATCAAGGATCTGGGTACCGCCGCCCCCATCGATCCCATCCCCGCCACCTGGGAGCAGCTCTCGACAAGCAGCCATCTGTTCGACCTGGTTTCGATCGAGGCCGAGGTGGTCGCCGAGGTACGCGGAGCCTCACAGGACGAGTATGTGCTGGAGTCCAACGGCAACCTGTTTTCTGCCATCTACAAACATCCGCTGCCCCCGGATGTCGATCCCCCGCCCATGAAGCGCGTGCAGACCGGCTCAAAGGTCCGCGTCACCGGCGTCTGCTTCATGAACGTTTCCAATCCATTCGACACCCGGGCGCCCTTCAACATTCTCCTGCGCTCCGCCGACGATCTGGCCGTGGTTGTCTCCGCCCCCTGGCTCACCACCCGCATTCTCATGCGCCTGGTCGCCCTGTTGTTTGTCGTGGTGTTTGCCGCCAGCGTCTGGGTCTTGATGCTGCGCAGGAGAGTACGGCAGCAGACTGCCGCCATCGCCGCCCAGCGCGAAGCCGAGGGCGCACAGGAACGGCGCATCTTCCAGCTGGAACAGTGGCGCAGCCGAATCCTCGAAGACATCAGCAGCTCACAGCCGCTCGCCGGAGTCGTCGAGCACATCGCGGAGATGGTTTCCTGCATCCTGAACGACGCGCCCTGCTGGTGCGATGTGAACGAAGGACCGCGCCTGGGGCGCCCTCCGGACAGCGAAGAAGGCCGGCGTATTCTCTGCCGCGAAATTCCCTCTCACTCCGGAGTGGTTCTCGGGTCTCTCTTTGTGGCGCTCGATAAGCCCAAAGGAGACGACGATGACAAGGAGGCGCTGGATGCGCTCGCTGCGGGCGTGCGCCTGGCAACGCTGGCCATTGAAACCCGCAAGCTTTACAGCGACCTCGTGCATCGCTCCGAGTTCGACCTGCTCACCGACGTGCACAATCGCTTTTCGCTGGACCGCTACCTCCAGGAACATATCGATAAGGCGCGCGAGAAGTCGACCATCTTCGGCCTTATCTATGTGGACCTGGATGATTTCAAGATGGTGAACGACCTCTACGGCCACCATGTGGGCGACTTGTATTTGCAGGAAGTGTCGCTGCGCATGAAGCGCCAGCTTCGCACCGAGGACATGCTCGCCCGGCTGGGCGGAGATGAGTTTGCGGCGCTGGTTTCGGTGCTCCGCAACCGCGCCGATCTGGAGGAAATCGCCCAGCGCCTGGAGCGCTGCTTCGACGCACCCTTTGCCGTGGAAGGCTACCTGCTGCGCGGCTCCGCAAGCGTGGGCTACGCTCTCTACCCCACCGACGGCACCACCACGGACGGCCTGCTCACCGCTGCCGATACGGCCATGTATGTGGCCAAACACAGCCGCCGCAATCCGGGCATCGGGGGCGTCGCGCGCCATGAGACCGAACTGCCGCGCAGAGACTGATCCAACAGACTGAATGCGCAAATTGAAGGGCCCGGCATGTCGCCGGGCCCCATTTGTAATGAATCCACCTTCAAGATGAAGCCGCACCCGGAGCTACCGGCCCTTCACGCGCCTGGATAAGCATCGCGTCTGCGGCTAGTCGCACCCAGTCCTTATTCGGCTGCCATCTCCTCGGCCTCGCCCTCCTGGCGCATCAGCTCCAGTTCGCGCTCGGCGGCTTCAATCTCCGCTGAAACCTCTTCCTGGACGCGCGCCGCCGCTTCTTCCAGCTCCGGCGAGAGCTGCACGTTGCGATAGTACTCCAGGCCCGTGCCGGCGGGAATCAGGCGCCCGACGATCACGTTTTCCTTCAGGCCGCGCAGGTTGTCGATCGCCCCGTTAATGCTGGCCTCGGTCAAGACACGCGTGGTCTCCTGGAAGCTGGCTGCGGAGATGAAGCTGTCGGTCGAAAGCGACGCCTTGGTGATGCCCAGCAGCAGCGGACGTCCGATGGCCGGACGGCCTCCATTAGCCAGTACCCGCTCGTTCTCCAGGCGGAAGCGGAAGCGGTCCACCTGCTGTTCGAGCAGGAAGTTGGTGTCGCCCACTTCGTCGATGCGCACCCAGCGCAGCATCTGCCGCACGATCACCTCGATATGCTTGTCCGAGATGGCCACGCCCTGCAGACGGTAGACTTCCTGGATTTCGTTCACCAGGTAAGCCTGCAGCGCCTTTTCGCCCAGCACCGCCAGAATGTCGTGCGGGTTCAGCGGCCCATCCATCAGCGGGTCGCCGGCGCTCAACCGCTCGCCCTCCTGCACGTTCACGTGAATCCCGCGCGGCACCGAATATTCCTTCTCGTCGCCGTTGTCCGCGGTCACGTAAATCTTGCGCTGCCCCTTGGCCACTTCGCCAAAGCGAACCACACCGTCGATCTCGCTGATGATCGCCGTCTCACGCGGCTTGCGCGCTTCGAACAACTCCACCACGCGGGGCAGACCGCCCGTAATATCCTTCGTCCGGGTGCTCTCCTTGGGAATCTTCGCCAGCACGTCGCCCGGGCCCACCTCATCGCCGTCCTGAATCATCAGGTGAGCGCCGCGCGGCAGCAAGTAGCGCTTGTGGGCCTTGGCGTTTTTCACCATGAAGGCCGGCTGCCGCTTCTCGTCCGCAGCGTCGGCCACCACCCAGCGCGAGAGGCCCGTCACTTCGTCCACCTCTTCGTTCAGCGTAATGCCTTCCTGCAGATCCTTGAACTGCACCGTGCCGCCGATTTCGGTCAGGATCGAGTAGGTGTACGGATCCCACTCGGCCAGCAACTGGCCCAGCTTCACATGCTCGCCGTCCTTCACTCGCAGGCGCGCTCCATAGACCACTACGTAGCGCTCCTTCTCGCGGCCCCGCTCGTCCTGAACGGCGATCGAGCCGGAGCGGTTCATGGCCACCAGCGCGCCGTCCTTGCTTTCCACCGTGTTCAGATTGATGAAGCGCACGAAGCCGTTGTTCTTCGCATCCAGGCGCGACTTGTCCTGCACGCGGCTGGCGGTGCCGCCCACGTGGAAGGTGCGCATGGTCAGCTGTGTTCCCGGCTCGCCGATGGACTGCGCCGCAATCACGCCGCAGGTTTCGCCCAGCTCAACCATCCGGCCCGAGCCCAGGTTGCGCCCGTAGCACAACGCGCAGACGCCGCGCCGCGACTCGCAGGTCAGCACGGAGCGGATCTTCACCTTTTCCACGCCCGCGCCCTGAATCGCCGAAGCGATGTCTTCGTCGATCTGCTGGTTCACATCGATCACCACGTTGCCGTCATAATCCTTGATGCGCTCCAGCGAAACCCGCCCGATGATGCGATCGCGCATCGGTTCGATGATCTCGCCCGACTCCACGATGGAGCCGACGTAGATGCCCTCCGCGGTGCCGCAGTCGTACTCGGTGACGATCACGTCCTGGGCCACATCGACCAGCCGCCGCGTCAGGTAGCCGGAGTCGGCCGTCTTCAGCGCCGTGTCCGCCAGTCCCTTGCGCGCGCCGTGCGTTGAGATGAAGTATTCCAGCACCGTCAGCCCCTCGCGGAAGTTGGCCGTAATCGGTGTCTCGATCACTTCGCCCGACGGCTTGGCCATCAGTCCGCGCATGCCCGAAAGCTGGCGAATCTGCTGCTTGGAACCGCGCGCGCCGGAGTCGGCCATGACATAAATCGGATTCATGGCGCCTTCGTCGTCCGCCTTCTTCATGTTGCCGAACATCTCGTCGGCCACCTGGTCGGTCACCGCCGACCACATCTGAATCACCTTGTTCGAGCGCTCGCCGTTGGTGATGGCCCCGTCCATGTACTGCTTCTGGACCTCGATCACCTTCTTGTCGGCTTCGTCCACCGTGGTGTACTTGCTGGCCGGAATCACCATGTCGTCCAGTCCCACAGAGAGACCGGATTTCGTGGCGTAATTGAAGCCCAGCGACTTGATGCGGTCCAGCATGCCCACCGTGACTTCGAGCCCCAGGTTCTGGTTGCAATAGTTGACCAGCTGCCCGATGCCCTTCTTCTTCAGCAGGCCATTGATGAACGGCATGCCCGCGGGAAGCGCGTCGTTCAGAATCACGCGGCCCACCGTCGTCGAGATGTACTCCTTGTTGAAGTCCACCGGCTCGGTGTGGGTCAGATCCTGGTCGTCGTACGCCGTGGTCATGTCCAGCACCTTGCCGGTGTAGCGAAGGCGTATGGGCGTCAGCGTCTCCACCTCGCGGGCTTCGAGCGCCATCAGGATCTCTTCAGTGTTCGCGAAGACGCGGCCCTCGCCCTTGCCGCCCTTCTTGGCCTTGGTCAGGTAGTAAAGTCCCAGCACCATGTCCTGCGTGGGCACGGTGATCGGCTGGCCCGAGGCCGGCGACAGAATATTGTGCGAGGCCAGCATCAGCACGCTGGCTTCAATCTGCGCTTCGGGCGACAGCGGAATGTGCACCGCCATCTGGTCGCCGTCGAAGTCCGCATTGAACGCCGTGCAGACCAGCGGGTGAATCTTGATCGCCTTGCCCTCCACCAGCACCGGCTCAAAGGCCTGAATGCCCAGACGGTGCAGCGTGGGAGCGCGGTTCAGAAGCACGGGATGGTCCTTGATCACTTCCTCAAGAATGTCCCACACCACCGGCTCCTGCATCTCCACCATTTCCTTGGCCTGCTTGATCGTCGTGCAGTGGCCGGTCTGCTCCAGGCGGTGATAGATGAAGGGCTTGAACAGCTCAAGCGCCATCTTCTTGGGCAGGCCGCACTGGTGCAGCTTCAGCTCGGGGCCAACCACAATGACGGAACGGCCGGAGTAGTCCACGCGCTTGCCCAGCAAATTCTGCCGGAAGCGGCCCTGCTTGCCCTTGAGCGTGTCAGAGAGCGACTTCAACGGACGGTTGTTGGCGCCGCGCAGCACGCGGCCGCGGCGGCCGTTGTCGAACAGCGCGTCCACGGCTTCCTGCAACATCCGCTTTTCGTTGCGCACAATCACTTCCGGCGCGTGCAGGTCCATCAGCTTCTTCAACCGGTTGTTGCGGTTGATCACGCGGCGGTAAAGATCGTTCAGATCCGAAGTCGCGAAGCGGCCGCCATCCAGCGGCACCAGTGGGCGCAGCTCCGGTGGAATCACCGGCAGCACATCCAGAATCATCCACTGCGGCTTGTTGTCGCTCTTGCGAAAGGCCTCAACGACCTTGAGGCGCTTGGAGTACTTGATCTTCTTCTGCGCCGACGTTTCCGTCTTCATCCGCTCGCGCAGCTCGATGCCCAGCTCGTCAATCTGCACCCGCTTGAGCAGCTCCTTGATGGCCTCGGCGCCCATCATGGCCTTGAAGCCGGAGGGGCGGAACTGCGCATCCAGTTCGCGGAACTTGGTCTCGTCCTTGATGATCTCGCGTTCCTTCACCGGCGCATCGCCCGGATCGATCACCACATACGACTCGAAGTAAAGAATGCTTTCCAGGTCGCGCAGCGAAATGTCCAGCAGATGGCCGATGCGCGAAGGCAGGCCCTTGAAGAACCACACGTGCGAGCACGGCGAGGCCAGCTCAATGTGGCCCATGCGCTCGCGGCGCACCTTGCTCACCGTCACTTCCACGCCGCACTTGTCGCAGATCACGCCGCGGTGCTTCATGCGCTTGTACTTGCCGCACAAACACTCCCAGTCCGTTACCGGTCCAAAGATGCGGGCGCAGAAGAGGCCGTCGCGCTCTGGCTTGAAGGTGCGGTAGTTGATGGTCTCAGGCTTGGTGACCTCACCATGCGACCAGCTGCGGATTTTTTCCGGCGACGCCAGCATGATGCGAATGGCGTCAAAGTCGGTAATGGGGCTGGAAAGCTCAAACGGGTTCGAACGGAACAAGGCGACCCTCCTTGGCGGGCCTTTTGGCGCCTGCCGCGGCTACTCCCGGGATTCTTGAAGGACCCTTCCTTCCCGGGAAGCGGTGTTTGCCGCTTTCAAGAAGGATCCTGAAAAAAGTTTGCATCTGGCGCGAAACTGGGCGCCCCAGGTCTCGATTTCGAGACCTGGATTACTGCATACCCTAGTCCGCCACCGCCGCCGCCACTTCCGGCGTAGGCGCCTTGCGCACAAGATCCGCGCGCTTGATCAGCTCCACGTCCAGGCACAGTGACTGCAACTCGCGGATCAGCACGTTGAACGACTCCGGCACGCCCGGCTCAATCGCCGCCTCGCCCTTGACGATGGCCTCGTAAATCTTCGTCCGGCCATACACGTCGTCGGACTTCGCAGTGAGCAGTTCTTGAAGAATGTAAGCGGCTCCATAAGCTTCGAGCGCCCACACTTCCATTTCACCGAATCGCTGCCCGCCGAACTGCGCCTTGCCGCCCAGCGGCTGCTGGGTGATGAGCGAGTACGGCCCGATGGAACGCGCGTGAATCTTGTCGTCCACCAGGTGCGACAGCTTGAGCATGTAAATGTAGCCCACCGTGACCGGCTGCTCGAACTGCTCGCCCGTCATGCCGTCAAACAGCGCCGTCTTGCCCGACGAAGGCAGCCCGGCCGAGGCCAGCAGCGCCTTGATCTCGCCTTCCTTGGCGCCGTCGAAGACCGCGGTGCCAAACCAGATGCCGCGCTCCATGCCGGCTCCGACGCGCAACAGCATCTCGTCGTCCAGTTCCAGCAACTGCCGCAGCGTAGCGGTTCCGGCGAACTCCTTCTTCATCAGTTCACGCGTATAGGCCGCATCGGTGTTGGCCTTGATGAGATCGGCAATCTTCTTGCCCAGCGCGTGCGCGGCCCAGCCCAGGTGCGTCTCCAGAATCTGGCCCACGTTCATGCGCGAAGGCACGCCCAGCGGATTCAGCACGATCTCCACCGGCGTCCCATCGGGCAGATACGGCATGTCTTCCTCGGGAAGAATGCGCGCAATCACGCCCTTGTTACCGTGGCGGCCGGCCATCTTGTCACCAACTGAAAGCTTGCGCTTCATGGCGACATAGATCTTGACCATCTTGATGACGCCCGGCGGAAGCTCGTCGCCCTTCTGCAGCTTGGAGATCTTCTCGTTGGTGATCTTGCGCAGCACCTCGATCTGCCGCGAGGTCATCTCCTCGATCTCGTCGATCTGCTCGTTGACGCGGGGATCCTTGTCGGCGTAGCGGATGCGCTTGAGGTTCTTGGTGGAGATGCGCTCGATGGTGTCGCGGTCCAGCATCGCGCCCTTGGTCAGCAGGCGCTTGTTGGTCCGCTCGTCGTGCAGGTCGGCCAGCACTTCCTTGGCTCCCAGGATGCCTTCGAGGCGCTTGAGACGCTCGTCGGTGAGAATGCGGATCTCGTCGCCCAGATTCTTTTCCAGCTTGGAGATGTACTCTCCCTCGATCTGCTTGGCGCGCTCGTCCTTCTCCTGTCCCTTGCGGCTGAAGATGCGCACATCGACCACCGTGCCCTCGATGCCCGGGGGGCAGGTAAGCGAGGCGTCGCGCACGTCGCCGGCCTTTTCGCCGAAGATGGCGCGCAGCAGCTTTTCTTCCGGCGTCAACTGGGTTTCACCCTTGGGCGTCACCTTGCCCACCAGAATGTCGCCATGCTTGATCTGGGCGCCGATGCGGATCACGCCGCTCTCGTCCAGATCGCGCAGCGCGTGCTCGCTGACGTTGGGAATGTCGCGCGTGATTTCCTCGGGACCGAGCTTGGTGTCGCGAGCCTCGATCTCGAATTCCTCAATGTGCACCGAGGTGTAGTAATCCTCGCGCACCAGCTTTTCGCTGATCAGAATCGCGTCCTCGAAGTTATAGCCGCGCCACGGCATGAACGCCACCAGCACGTTGCGCCCCAGCGCCAGCTCGCCCTGCTCGGTGCACGGTCCGTCGGCGATCACCTGCCCCTTGACCACACGCTCGCCCTCGCGTACCACCGGCTTCTGATTGATGCACGTGTTCTGGTTCGAGCGCTTGAACTTGATCAGCTGATAGATGTCCGAACCCACCTCGCGCGAAAGCTGCGTGGGATGGTGCTCGCCCTCCACGCGGATGATGATGCGCTCGGAGTCGACCGAATCCACAATGCCGTTGCGCTTGGCCAGAATCACGGCGCCCGAGTCGCGCGCCGTCACCCCTTCCATGCCCGTGCCCACCAGCGGAGCCTCGGCCACCAGCAGGGGAACAGACTGCCTCTGCATGTTGGCGCCCATCAGCGCGCGGTTGGCGTCATCGTGCTCCAGGAACGGCACCAGCGACGCAGCCACCGAAACAAGCTGCTTGGGGCTGACGTCGATGTAGTCCACATCTCCCCGATTCACCAGCACAAAGTTGCCTTGACGGCGCGCGTTCACTAGGTCCTCGGTGATCACGCCCGCCTCGTCGAACTCGATGTTGGCCTGGGCGATGGTGTGCTTGTCCTCTTCCCATGCGGAAAGATAAAAACTGAACGGGATGTGATCGATCTGCCGCTTGCCAGCCTTCTTCAGCGCGGCATTCAGCTTGCGCGCCTCTTCCTTCTCAATGTGGTCGCCCACGCGCAGGCCGCTGTCGCCGGCGTTGGCAATCTCCACAAAGTCCAGAATGCGCGATTCCTTCACCTTGCGATACGGCGACTCGATGAAGCCATATTCGTTGATGCGCGCAAAGCAGCTCAGAGAGCTGATCAGGCCGATGTTCGGCCCTTCCGGCGTCTCAATGGGGCAGATGCGGCCGTAGTGGGTCGGGTGCACATCGCGCACCTCAAAGCCCGCCCGCTCGCGCGACAATCCGCCCGGTCCAAGCGCCGAGAGACGACGCTTGTGCGTGATCTCGGAAAGCGGATTGGTCTGATCCATGAACTGCGAGAGCTGCGAGGAACCGAAGAACTCGCGAATGGCCGCCATCACCGGCTTGGCGTTGATCAGGTCGTGCGGCATGGCCGTGGTGAGCTCCTGATACACGCTCATCTTTTCCTTGATGGCGCGCTCCATGCGCACCAGCCCGATGCGGAACTGGTTCTCCATCAGCTCGCCCACCGCGCGCACCCGGCGATTGCCCAGGTGATCGATGTCGTCCACCATGCCGATGTTCTTGCGCAGCTTCAGCAGGTAGCGAATTGTGTCGTAGAAGTCCCCCGGATCAAGCGTCTTGTGGTCAAGCGGCCCCAGATGCTTGCTCGGATCCCTCTTCTTTTCCTCCTCTACATAGAGCAGCCACGAGGGAGACGCATAATCAGGATTTTCGTGAAGCTTGATGTTGAATTTCAGCCGGCCCACGCGCGAAAAATCATACTTGCGCGCGTCGAAGAACATGCCTTCAAACAGCGCCGTCGCCGTATCCAGCGTCGGCGGATCGCCCGGCCGCAGCTTGCGGTAGATCTCGATCAGCGCCTCTTCCGGCTTGTGCACGGAGTCGCGCTTGAGCGTATTGGTGATGATGTTGCCCACGTCGTCGCGCTCGGGGAAGAAGACCTCAAAGCTTGCGGCGCCCGACGACAGCACCTTGTGCAGACGGTCGGCGGTCAGCTCAACATTGGCCTCCACCACCACCTCACCCGTCGCCAGATCGACCACGTCGGCCGCGGTCAGCGCGCCATCCAGTTCAGCGGCCTCCACTTCGATCTTGTCGATGCCGGCGGCGCGAATCGCCTTCAGCGTGTGCGGCGTGATCTTGCGTCCGGAGTGTGCGATCTCTTCGCCGTTGTGCACCACGGCATGCGCCGGCTTCGCGCCCTGCAGGTGGGTATGCACCCGCGCGTCCTGAGACACCGCCCACTGCAGTTTGCCGTCGGCGATGTGCAGCCGGTCCACGGTATAAAAAGTCTTCAGAATCTCTTCGTCCGAACGCAGCCCCAGCGCGCGCAGGAAGATGGTGCCCAGAAACTTGCGCTTGCGATCGATGCGCACGTACAGCGTGTTCTTCTGGTCGTACTCGAACTCCACCCACGAGCCGCGATAGGGAATGATCTTGCCCAGGAAGTAGGTGCGGTTGTTGGCGGTCTCGAAAAACACACCCGGTGACCGGTGCAGCTGCGAAACGATCACGCGCTCGGTACCGTTCACGATGAAGGTGCCATTGGCTGTCATCAGCGGAATGTCGCCGAAGAAGACCTCCTGCTCCTTGATGTCGCGAATGGTCTTGTTGCCGGTCTCCGGATCCTTGTCATAAATGGTGAGCCGGACGGTGACCTTCAGCGGCGCGGAGAACGTCATGCCCCGCTCCTCGCACTCCTGCTGGTCGTACTTCAACTGCAGACCCACCGGGTCGCCGCACTTGTTGCAGAAGTCGGGCGTGTTCTTGTTATAGGTGCCGCACTTCTGGCAGAGCACTTCGCCAGGATGGAAGGGATCGGTAATCACCATCGCCCCGCAATGCCCGCAGGCCGTGCGCAGGTGATGCAGCCCCTTCAGGTGGCCGCACTTGCACTCCCAGTTGCCGATCGAGAAGTCCACGAAGTCCAACTGCGAGATGCCGCGAAAATCCGTAATCGGAAAAACGGAGACGAAGACCGACTGCAACCCCGAGTCGTCGCGCTCGTTGGGCAGCTTGTCCATCTGCAGAAAGCGCTCATAGGAGCGGCGCTGCACCTCGATCAGGTTGGGAATCTGGGTTGCGGTGGGAATCTTGGAAAAATCGAGCCGGCTGCGAATCGCGCGCTTCTCGTTGGGCATGCTTCACTCCTGAGGCTCTTCTCTCCGGCGTCGCCACAGGGGCTGGGCCAGGCCGGCGCCCGAGTCTCGAGGCGCCAGAAGAATTACGGTAAGAAAATCAAATATTCCGGACTGGCGCACCTCGAAACCAATCCCGTCCTTGCGCTCAGGCCGGCCCTGAACCAGGCCTCCGGCGCGCCGGAAACTCCATGCCAAGCGTGTCAGCTTGAGAGTCGCGCAAAGAAAACGCGATGCGGGCGTTGCCGCGTATCGGCCAGGTGCGCTAGACTGCGCACAATCGGAGAAGCAGGCCCACCGCCGAACAACCCGGTGCGTGCCTGCGCCCTTCGGGTAGATTTTGCCTGGAAAAAGGCCTTATCTGCCGCAGCGGGGAGACACGAAAAGCCCGTAAGGACACAATGCCTCACGAGCGCGGCCCATCGCCTGTGCTCCCATCCGAATTCTCTTGCAATGCTCTCGCCGATCCCAAAGCTCGCTTCTGCCGCTCGCCCGCCAACCACTCGCCATTCGTCAACGGAAAACCCGCCTATCCCATTGACCCTAAGGCACTTAGATCTCACCCTACGCCTGCCGCCAGAGTGCTTGGCTCTGCTCCAGCCCACGGACGCTTGCGTGCCCTGCCGCTCATCTCAAGACGCGCCCTCAAAATTCTCGCCCATTCCCTGGGAAAACCGGAATGGCCGAAAAGACGCGCAACGATTATCGTAGCGCGTCCCGGCCCGCCTTGCAAGTTCCTTGTTACTTGATTTCGATGGTGGCGACGCCTTCAAACTTCTTCTTGATGGCCTCCGCCTCATCCTTGGTCGCACTCTCCTTCAGTGCCTTGGGAGCACCGTCGACCAGGTCCTTGGCTTCCTTCAGGCCGAGCGAGGTAACCTCGCGGACAGCCTTGATGGTGTTGATCTTATTGGCGCCGAAGTCCTTCAAGATGACCTGGAACTCGGTCTTCTCCTCCGCCACCGGAGCCGCCGCGCCTGCGGCCGCCACCGCCACCGGGGCCGCCGCCGCCGCCGAAACGCCAAGACGCTCTTCCAGCTTCTTCACCAGAGCCGCCGCTTCCAGCAGGCTCAGGGCCACTATTTGCTCTTCCAACTGCGCGAGATCCGCCATTTTCTTCTCCTCAGAACCGTTTGAATTGATGTTCCCGGCCGCAAATTCAAACTGGAAGTTTCCGATGCGCCAGACCCGCGCCCTTCCCGCCCGCTTGTCGACCAAACTCTTAAAAGCAGTTGTCAGTTCACAGTTCGCAGTTTTCAAACCTCAACTGCGAACTGTGAACTACTGGCAGCCTATGCCGCCTGAAACTTTTCTTTTTCCACGCCCTGGCCCAAAACCACCGCCAGATCCCGGCCCGTCGCGTTGAGCACCGTGGCCAGCCGCTGCGCCGGAGCGTTGATGAGGAACAACAGCTTCGAGAACAGCTCCTCCTTGCCCGGCATGGTGGCCAGCGCCTTCACTTCGGTCACGTTCAGCAGCTTGCCGTCCACGATGCCCAGCTTGAACTGGAACTCCGCATTGGTCTCCGCCCACTTGGCAAAAGCCTTGGCCAGAGCCACCGGATCGCCCGCGGTGAACGCCACCGAGCTGACGCCCTTCAAGCCCTTCAGCGCCGACTCCACCTGCGTGCCCTCACCGGACACGGCCGCCAGCTTGTTCTTCACCACGCGATACTTGCCGCCCGCCTCGCGGATCACCTTGCGCAGCGCAAAATCCTGCGCCACCGTCAGCTTGCTGAACGTGCCGATGATCGCCGTGGTCGAGGTCTCCAGCTCACGTGCCAGCAGCTGAACCTTCTCCGTCTTCTTCGCCTTCGAAATTGCCATGTCTTCGCTCCGCTACGACAGGGATCAGAGATCAGAGGCCAGGGATCAGTTTCTTCACACCGCCCCGACGCTTATGCCTGCTTCCCTTTTCCCGTCCGCCCCCGAAGGGCGCTCTGTTTCGAATCCTGCTCTCAAACTTTCAGATCGGAGTGCGAGGTCAATGCGGCGACCCGAGCAACTGATCCCTGACCTCTGATCTCTGACCTCTGATCCCTGCCTTTTAGTGCTTGCCCGCCGCGTCGGCAACCGCCGAATCCAGCGGCACCCCAGGCCCCATCGTCGAGCTCAGCGTGACGCTCTTGATGTACTTGCCCTTGGCCGCCGAAGGCTTGGCGCGCACCACCGATGAAATCACGGTCGTCGCGTTGTCGATCAGCTTCTGCGGATCAAAGCTCAGCTTGCCCACCGGCACATGCACCAGGCTGGTCTTGTCGGCGCGAAACTCCACCTTGCCGGCCTTGATCTCTTTCACCGCCGAGGCCACGTCCAGGGTCACGGTTCCGGTCTTGGGGTTGGGCATCAGGCCCTTGGGGCCCAGTACCTTGCCCAGACGGCCCACCACCTTCATCATGTCCGGCGTGGCGATCAGCGCGTCAAAGGCGGTCCAGTTTTCCTTCTGGATCTTCTCCACCATCTCCTCGCCGCCCACAAAGTCCGCCCCGGCATCGGTGGCTTCCTTCTGACGGTCGCCGCTGGCGATCACGGCCACGGTCTTGGTCTTGCCCAGTCCGTGCGGCAGCACCACCGTCCCGCGCACCATCTGGTCGGCATGGCGGGTATCCACGCCCAGCCGCATGGTCAGGTCCACGGTCTCGTCGAACTTGGCGTACTTGACCTGCTGGAGCAGGCTTACGGCCTCGGGCAGCGCATACGCAGCCTTGGTCACAGCCGCGCGCGCCTTCACAATATTCTTGCTTACTTTTGCCATTCTTCCCTCGTCTCCCACCGCTCTTGCCAGCCCCGCTTTGCAGGGAACCTGGAGGTGCTTGCCGCACGGACAACGTTGTGCACGTCCCGCGGCGCCCACTCGAACAGGCCCAAAAGCCGTGGTGCTTATGACGGTCCAGGGATTTCCCTTGGACACATCTTTGAATCATAGCGGAATGGAGGAGGAAGCGCAACAAATTCCCCGCCCGCACATCTAACCAGATGACAGAGACCCGGCGCACCGCTTCAGGGGCAAGCCGGAGGCGGCCCGCGTCTCGGAGGGAGCATTGCAATGAAAAGGCTTGGAGTGGCCGCCTTGATGGCCGCGGGAACACTGCTCATGGCGGCGCCGGCGTTCCCCGGAGCAGCTACAGGAGAAGGGCAAGCCATCGTCACGGTCCTGCCCAAGAGCAACAACGAAGCGCCCGTCAACCTCACGCCTCAGGATTTGCAGGTCAAGCTGAACGGGAGAGATGCCAGCGTCACCAACTGGGTGCCGTTGCGCGGAGCCCACGGCGCCCTGGAACTGGTGGTGCTGATTGACGACGGAGCGAGCTCGAACATCGGCTCGCAACTCCACGAGATCGCCGACTTCCTCCAAGGCCTGCCGGCGGATGCAAAGGTCGGCGTCGGCTACATGAGGAACGGACGCGCCGCCATGGAGGGCCCCCTGTCGACCGATCATGCTCTGGTGGCGCGTGGCCTGCACCTGCCCAGCGGCGGACCGGGCTCGAGCGGCAGCCCTTACTTCTGCCTCTCTGACCTGGCGCAACACTGGCCTTCGGCCGACCACGCGGCACGGCACGAAGTGGTGCTGATTACCGACGGCGTGGACAATTACAGCCCCCGCTTCGACCCCAACGACCCCTATGTCCAGGCCGCCATCAGCGATTCGGTCCGCGCCGGGCTGGTCGTCTATTCCATTTACTGGCCCAGCCGCGGCCGCGGGGACAACTCCTTCAACACAAGCAATGCCGGCCAGAGCCTGCTGGCGCAGGTGACCGAGGCCACCGGCGGCTCCAGCTACTGGATGGGAAGCGGCCCCCCGGTTTCCTTCAGGCCCTATTTTGAAGACATCGCCCTGTGCCTGCAGTACCAGTACCGGCTCAGCTTCGCCTCCGCCCTTCAGGGCAAGCCGGAAGTCCAGAACATGACGCTCAAGGTCGGCGGCCCGGCCGCAAAGGTCTACGCGCCGCAGCAGGTTTTCGTCACCCATCCCGCCGGCGCAGAGTAACCACCACGGGCCGCTTTGTGCTCTGCAAAGCGGTCCGCGATGAGGCCCAACCCGCCTTTGTCCGCGTCCTTGTTCGCCGTCCGCTTCACATTCTGCCCGTCCCCCTCAATTTGCATGGTTGAAGTCCCGCCGCAGCGCCGTATAGTTTGTTGATACCGGATCTCAGACAATCTGCCTCCGCCCGTGGACGCCGGGCGCGGGAAGGACCTAATTGAAAAGAGGACTATGAAACGCTCACGGCTGGCCTTGATGCTCTGCTCCTTCGCCTTGTGTTGCGCAACCCTGCCGCTCCATCCGCAAGCGCTGGACTCCAACTACGCCCGCGACCCCAATCAGCCCATCGACCAGCACTACACGGAGCAGATCCTCAAATACACCACCGGCAAGTCCTTCCTCTCGCCGCTGGTGGATTATCTGCCCGCCTCAAAGACCGTCCCCACCCCGGAGAAAGTGCTGGGCGACGTCTCCGGCGCGCCCGACATGCTGCCCTACGCCGAGGATGTCTACAAATACTTCCGCATGCTGCAGGCGGCGAGCCCGCGGGTGAAGGTCTTCACCATCGGCCACTCCGAGGAGGGCCGCGAGATGATTGCCGCGGCCATCGCCGACCCCGAGCTGCTCAACTCCGCCAAGGAAAACGACGCGCGCCTGGCGCAACTCGGCGACCCGCGCACCATCGGCATGGACGACGCCAGGGCCCGCGCGCTGATCGACAAGTCCTGGCCCGTGTACTACATCACAGGCACCATCCACTCCCCCGAGACGGGCGCGCCCACGGCGCTGATGGAGATGGCCTATCGCCTCGCCGTGGACGATTCTCCCTACATCAAATACATCCGCTCCCACATGATCGTGCTCATCACGCCGGTGGTCGAGGTGGACGGCCGCGACCGCATGGTGGACCTCTACAAGTGGCACAAGGCGCACCCAGGCCAGCAGTGGCCGCACCTCATCTACTGGGGCCATTACGTGGCCCACGACAACAACCGCGACGCCATGGGCATGACCCTCGACCTGACCCGCAACGTGCTCGACACCTATCTCGGCTGGCACGCGCAGGTGCTGCACGACCTGCATGAATCCGTTCCCTTCCTCTACGACAACACCGTCGGCGACGGCCCCTACAATGCCTGGGTCGATCCCACCCTCGCCGACGAGTGGGCCGAGCTGGGCTGGAACAACGTGGCCCAGATGCAAAGCTTCGGCATGCCCGGCGTCTTCACCCACGGCGACTTCGACACCTGGAGCCCCGGCTACCTGATGTTCCTCGCCGCCATGCACAACGGCATCAGCCGCCTCTATGAAACCTTCGGCAACGGCGGCGCCGACACGGAAAAGCGCATCCTCGATCCCGAAGAGTACTCGCGCACCTGGTACCGCCAGAATCCGCCTTTGCCCATCGTGGAGTGGTCGCAGCGCGACAACAACAACTACGAACAGACCGCCCTGCTCTCCACCATTTCCTACTTCTCCCACAACACCCGCCACTTTCTTGAGAACTACTACCTCAAGAGCAAGCATTCCGTGGAGAAGCCCTCGCAGGCGGGGCCGGCCGCGTACGTGATCCCGCCCGACGCCGCCCAGACCAACCGCGTCGTCGAGCTCCTCAACGTCCTCAAGCGCCAGCATGTCGAACTGCAGCAGCTCTCCGCGCCGGCCACCTGCACCCTGCCCGGCGAAAAGCGCGGCGACAAGCCGAAGCAGGAGACCTTCGCCGCCGGCAGCATCGTGGTGCGCATGGATCAGCCCTACTCGCGCATCGCCGATGCCCTGCTCGACCGCCAGTTCTGGGCCCCTGACGACCCCCAGAAGCATCCCTACGACGACACCGGCTGGTCGTTCACTCATCTGTTCAACGTGAAGGTCGTGCGCGTCCCCGATGCGGAGATTCTGAAAGCCGCCATGACTCCGCTCGGCGATCCCGCCGCCCTGGCCGGCAAGGTCGAGGGCACAGGCTCGCTGGTCGCCGTCGCCAACACCGGCCAGGTCTCGCTGCTCGCGCTCGTCTACAAGCTGAAGGGCGCAAACCTGCAAGTGACAGAAAAGCCTTTCGACGCCGCGGACAAGCACTTCCCGGCCGGTTCGCTGCTGATCTCAGGCGTTGCGGAAGACCGCCTGGCCGGCGCGTTGCACGATCTCTCGCTCAATGCCACCCGGCTCGGCGTCACGCCTCTGGTCCCCGCGCACGCGGTTGCCCCGCCGCGCATCGCCCTGATGCACACCTGGCTCTCCACTGAGACCGAGGGCTGGTGGCGCTACGCCTTCGATGCGGAGGGCGTGCCCTATGCCACCATCAGCACCCAGACCGCGGCCAGCGAAGCCGACCTGCGCGCCAAGTACGACGTCATCGTCTTCGCCCCCGTGGGCCGCGCTTCCACGCTTGAAATCATCGACGGGCTGCCCAGGTGGAACAACGCGATGCCGTGGGAGAAGACCGCGCTCACGCCCAACCTCGGCGTCATCGACAGCACCGCCGACATGCGCCCCGGACTGGGCGATGACGGCTTGGAGCACCTGAAGAAATTTGTCCAGCAGGGCGGCCTGCTCATCACCTGCGAAGATACCGCGCGCTTCGCCATCGACACGGGGCTCGCGCCCGGCGTGAGCCTGGCGCCGCATGGCGAGGTCCGCGTCGCCGGCACCGTGCTCAACACGGTCTTTGTGGACCGCGAAAATCCTGTGGCCTTCGGCTATGGGACGGATGTTCCCGTGATCAGCGCCGGCGGCATGGCCTTCAACGTGAGCAACACCGTGGGGCGTCCGAGCGGCCGCATGCTCATGGACCCCTACGCGGAGCGGCCCACCGGCCGCGGCAGCCTGGAGGACAGCGACGAGCCGCAGGACCGCAAGATCGTTGAGCCGGAGCCGCTGCACAAGCAGGAACCCTGGCAGGCAAAGGAACTCAATGAAGACGAGATGCGCAACAACCTGCTGCTGATTCCCGTCGCCCTGCGCCCCGACGTGATCCTGCGTTTTGCCGACGCCAAGAGCATGCTGCTCGACGGCCTGCTCGACAAGGCCAGCCCGATCGCCGAACACGCCATCGTGGTCGATGCCCACCTGGGCCAGGGCAACGTGCTCCTGTTCGGCAACAACCCCATCTATCGCGGCGAAACCATCGGCAACTACGGCCTGGTGTTCAATGCGATCCTCAACCACGACCACCTGGCGCAGCAGGCCGTGCCCGAGCAGAAACACTAAAGCGGTTCTCCAATAGATGTGCCCTTGCAAGTCTTGCGCAAGGTGGCTTTTTCTTAGGGAAAAAGCCACTCGGCACGAGTGCTTTCGGTGTATAGCAATTGGAGAACCGCTATAGCGCCGCGCTTAGGCTCCCATTCCGGAAACCAGGCGCGGGCGACGCAGCCTCCGAAAGCGGAAGCCGCGCTCGAAATTCCGCCGCCGGGTCTTTCCCCGCACAGCCCTTTTGTGTCATGCTGTCACGCATGGGAAGCAAAGACAAAGGCAAGAAGGAAGTCAAGAAAGCGCCGAAACCCAAGCCGAAACCCGAACCCGGCCGCAAGCGCGAAGTATTCACGCCGGCCCCACCAAAGTAGGGCGCGCACTGCTTCGCGCTTCGTTGCGCCCGCGGATCGTGCAGACGAACGAAGGCCCTCCCCGCGGGGAGGGCCTTCGCCTTTGCAACGGTTCCGGGCCGCCCTTACGCGACCACTTCAATGCCCATCGAGCGGGCCGTGCCCTTGATGCTCTTGATGGCCGTCTCCACCGAGGCGGCGTTCAGGTCGGGCATCTTCTGCGTGGCGATCTCGCGCACCTGCGCTTCGGTCACCTTGCCGATCTTTTCCTTGTTCGGCGTGCCCGAGCCCTTGGCGATGCCGGCCGCCTTCTTCAGCAGCACTGCCGCCGGCGGCGTCTTGGTGATGAAGGTGAAGCTGCGGTCCGCATGCACCGAGATGACGACCGGAATCACCAGCCCTTCCATCTCCTTGTTCTGCGTCCGCGCGTTGAACTGCTTGCAGAACTCCATGATGTTGACCTGCGCCTGGCCCAGAGCGGGGCCCACCGGGGGCGCGGGCGTGGCTTTTCCCGCCACTATCTGCAGCTTGACGTAGCCTGTAACTTTCTTCGGAGGTGCCATGAGTGTATTCCTTTGGAACCAGCTTCCAGCTCCTAGCTTCTAGCCTTCAGCCGGATATTCCCTTCATTCAATTTTGGTGCTGCCGCTCGAGCATTCGCTTTCAACCGGTGCCCGCTAGGTGGCACAACCGGCTAGAAGCTGGAAGCTAATAGCTAGAAGCTGCAACTACTCAATCTTTTCGACCTTGCCAAACTCCAGTTCCACCGGGGTGGAGCGTCCGAAGATGGTCACCATGACCTTCAGTGTCTCGCGATCTTCGTTGATCTCATCCACCACGCCGTTGAAGTTGGCAAACGGACCGTCAGTGATGCGGACCTGCTCGCCCTTTTCAAACTTGATTTTCATCCGCGGCTTGTCTTTGGCGGTCTCGGAACGGAAGATGATGGAACTCACTTCTTCCTCGGAGAGCGCCACCGGCGTGTCGCCGGTGCCCAGAAAACCCGTCACCTTGGGCGTGTCCTTCAACACGTGCCACAGGTTGTTGTCCAGCTCCATCTCCACCAGCACGTAGCCGGGCAGAAATACCCGCTCCACGGTGCGCTTCTTGCCGTTGACGATCTCCGTCACCGGCTCGGTGGGAATCATCACCCGGCCCACCTTGTCCTGCAGTCCGAAGGCCGCCACACGCACCTGGATGGACTCGCGCACCTTGCGCTCAAAGCCAGAGTACGCATGCAGGATGTACCACTTGAAGCGCTCGTTGCGCTCCGGCTGTGGCTGCGGCTCCGCGGCGGGTTGTTCCAATTCTTCTGCCATTCTGCTCTCGATTCACGGCCGCAATGTTTACTGCGCGCCGCCCAGCCTGGTAAGCACCTCGTGCAAGGCTCTGTTGAAGACGAAATCCACCACAAAAAAGAAAAAACCAAACAGGAAAACCGTGACAATGACCACCGATGTCGTGGCCTGCACTTCTTTCCGCGTCGGCGCGACAACCTTGCGCATCTCCGCGCGTACGTCGCTCAAAAAGCGCGTGAAACCACTCCACACGCCCATCGCATTTCCTGAGAAATCCGAAAGCACGCCTGGCTCCTGTCGCTTGGCGGAACGCTCTTCGCCCTTCTCGATTGCCGGCTTCGTTGCCATACTTCCATTCCTTCGCGTCCGGTGTTGGTGCCGGACGCATCCATACCTGATCTGGCAGGGGCGGAGGGATTCGAACCCCCAAGTTCGGTTTTGGAGACCGACAGTTTAACCGTTGAGCTTACGCCCCTAAAAAGCAGTTCACAGTTTTCAGTTCTTGGTTCTCAGTTTTCGAACTCTGGCGCTTGATAAATGATCCACAAACGAGCGCATCGAGCAACAAAAAACTGTGAACTATGAACTGCGAACTGACGACTGTTCTACTTCGTTTCCTTGTGCGCCTCGTGCTTGCGGCAGCGGTTGCAGAACTTCGAGAACTCCAGCCGACCCGTGGTCGTCTTCTTGTTCTTCGTCGTCGTGTAATTGCGCTCCTTGCACACAGTGCACTGCAATGTAACAATTTCCCGCATCTCCAATTCCTTCCCGGTTGTCAGAAATCAGGCGTCAGTCCCTGTTCTCTGCTTACCCCGATCCCTATTACTTCATAATTTCGCTGATGGTGCCCGCGCCCACCGTGCGTCCGCCTTCGCGGATCGCAAACCTGAGCCCCTTTTCCAAAGCCACCGGCGTAATCAGTTCCACCGTCAGCGACACGTTGTCGCCCGGCATCACCATCTCCACGCCCTCGGGCAGCTCCGCCACTCCCGTCACGTCCGTCGTGCGGAAGTAGAACTGCGGCCGATAGCCCTTGAAGAACGGCGTGTGACGGCCGCCTTCTTCCTTGCTCAGCACGTACACTTCGCCCTTGAACACCGTGTGCGGCGTGATCGATCCCGGCTTGGCCAGCACCATCCCCCGCTCCACGTCTTCCTTGGGAATCCCGCGCAGCAGCAACCCCGCGTTGTCGCCCGCCAGACCTTCGTCCAGCTGCTTCTTGAACATCTCCACGCCCGTCACCACCGTCTTGCGCGTCTCGCGGAAGCCCACAATCTCGGCTTCCTCGCCCACCTTCACCTTGCCCCGCTCGATGCGCCCGGTCACCACCGTGCCCCGGCCCGAGATCGAAAAAATATCCTCGATCGGCATCAGGAACGGAAGGTCGATGGCCCGCTCCGGCTGCGGAACATACTTGTCCACCGCCTCCATCAGCTCGTCGATCTTGGCTTCCCACTTGGCCTCGCCGTTCAAGGCGCCTAGCGCCGAGCCGCGAATCACCGGAACGTCGTCGCCCGGGAACTGGTACTTGCTCAGCAGCTCGCGGACTTCCATCTCCACCAGGTCTGTCAGCTCTTCGTCTTCCACCGCGTCGCATTTGTTCAGAAACACCACGATGCAGGGAACGCCCACCTGGCGCGCCAAGAGCACGTGCTCCTTGGTCTGCGGCATCGGCCCGTCGGTCGCGGCCACCACCAGAATCGCCCCGTCCATCTGCGCCGCGCCGGTGATCATGTTCTTGATGTAATCGGCGTGCCCGGGGCAGTCCACGTGCGCGTAGTGGCGGTTCTTGGTCTCGTACTCCACGTGCGCCGTGGCGATCGTGATCCCCCGCTCCCGCTCTTCCGGCGCGTTGTCGATCGAGTCGAACGAACGGAACGTGTTCTTCGGATTGTGCTTCTGCAATACCTTCGTGATCGCCGCCGTCAACGTCGTCTTGCCGTGATCGATGTGCCCGATCGTCCCCACGTTCACGTGCGGCTTGCTGCGATCAAACTTTTCCTTCGCCATGAAACTTCAATCCCTTCCGTTGGACTCTGTTGAATGGCCCCGCGCAATGCCCGGAGCGTAAAACCCTTCAGGCGTCGCCTCAGTAGTACGCGTACGCCCTGAAATATCTCTGCCGCAACTCCAGCGGCACGGCTTCCACCAGCCGCAGATAGCGTTCGCGCGTCAACCCCTGGTCTGAAACCGGCAGCGCGGCGTACAGCGCCACGGCTTCCTTGCCCAGCAGCCCGCGACCCAGGATTCCCGCAAAGTCGCGAATGCGCAACCTGGAGCGAACCGCGCGACTCAGGAAAACCTCCACGTCGCGCGCGTCGAATGCCGAATCAATCCGCGCGTGAAGCTGCGCATATCCCTCTTCGTCCCGCACGGCGATCGTTGCCTGCTCAAACATCGCTCTCTACCCTTGCCTCAGGCTGATTCTGCCCTTCCACCACTAACTCAACTTGGAGCGGGAGACGGGGATCGAACCCGCGACCAACAGCTTGGAAGGCTGTGACTCTACCACTGAGTTACTCCCGCCCTAACAACAGCCAGCAGTTCACAGTTCGTAGTTCACAGTTTGCAGTCCCAGTCTAGCTTCCACCTGGCGTTCGTTACACGCAAGAACTAAGAACTACGAACTAAGAACTGCGAACTGCCCTTCTGAATCTCTGGAGCTGATGACCGGGCTTGAACCGGTGACCTCTCCCTTACCAAGGGAGTGCTCTACCAACTGAGCTACATCAGCCCTTCCTGCAAACCTTCGGGCGCACTAACTGCCGCCCTTCTCCCCTTCACGGCGAATCCTGTCCGCATGACGGGCCACTACCGTGCGCAAAGCAAAGCTGCCGATGATCAAAATCGGGATCAACCGCAACTCCACCGGCCTGCCCAGGACCAGAACCTTCCCCGCGTCCATGGTGAACCAGACCAGCGCCGCCAAAACACCGTACAACGCAAGGGCGATCCAGAATTTCCGGTCCAAATTCGAACCGGAACCTTGAAGGCCCTCCATCCTGCGCTTCTCGGCGACAAGCTCAAGATTCCCGCCTGATTGCCGCCCTCCGCGCATTCCAACCCCTCAATTCATGGTGCACAGGGGAGGATTCGAACCTCCGTAGCTCCAAAGAGCGGCAGATTTACAGTCTGCTGCCATTAACCGCTCGGCCACCTGTGCCCAACCCGCCTGCACCTCGGCTTCATCCCACTTCCGCGCCTTCTTCAGCGCATCAGGCCCCGCCCGGAAAACCTCCGGCATTTCGGAGCATGCACCTCAGTGGGTTCACCGCGGAGGACAGGCCCGGCGCCTGAAATTCCCGGCTCCGGTCCAAACTTGCTGCCGTTTCACGCTCCGGTCAACCTTCCTGAAGTGGAGCTGGCGAAGGGATTTGAACCCCCGACCCTCTGATTACAAATCAGATGCTCTACCAGCTGAGCTACGCCAGCCCAAACCACTCGAAAAATGCCCCGAAGCCCCGATAACCGCGCGGACACACTCCCGCTCCACGCGACAACGGCACAGAAATCAAGGTTAGCACACCACCGCAGGCGGAGCAAACCCGGCCCGCACCCGCCCAATGACGTTTTTCTGTGACGATTTGCCTTGACAGGACAGCGAACCGGCGGGAACCTGCAAGGGCAGTCAATTCGCCCCAAGGAGGCCCTATGAAAAGGCTATGTTTTCTGTCGGCTTGGGTGGCCGGGCTGGTGCTCGCTGCCGGGGTCCTGGCCGTTCCCGCGCATCCGCAAGAGGCAACCAAGCGCAAACCCCGCATCGCCGTCATGGACTTTGATTACGCCACCGTGCAGTCTGCCTCCTCCGCCTTGTTCGGCACCAACGTGGATGTTGGCAAGGGCATCGCCGATCTGCTCGTCACTGACCTGGTCAAGGACGGCACCTATTCGCTCATCGATCGCAAAGCCCTGGACAAGATCTTGGCCGAACAGAACTTCTCCAACTCCGACCGCGCCAATCCTGCCAGCGCCGCCAAACTCGGCAAGATGCTCGGCGTGGACGCCATTCTCGTGGGCAGCATCACCCAGTTCGGCAACGAGACCAAGAAAACCAAGATTGGCGGCGGCGGCGGCAACTGGGGCGGCTTCGGCGTGGGCGGCTTCGGCCATTCCAAGTCCAACGCCAACGTCGGCATCGACGCCCGCCTCATTAACGTGGATACCGGCGAAATTCTGGCCGTGGCCGAGGGCAAGGGCACATCCGCACGGTCCAGCACCTCGCTGCTCGGAGGCGGAGGCAACTGGCACGGCTGGGGTGGCGGCAACGCTGATTTTGGCTCCAGCGACTTCCAGCAGACCATCATCGGCGAGGCTACCAAGCAGGCCGTCGACAGCCTCGTCACCGATCTGGTCGCTGACGCTCCCAAGGTCAGCATCCGCACCATCACCGTCGAGGGCCTCGTCGCAGCCGTCGATGGCGGCCAGATCATCCTCAACGTGGGCGCAAAAGCCGGCGTCAAAGTTGGCGACCAGTTGGAAGTCCTGCGCGTCACCAAGGAGATCAAGGACCCCGCCACCGGCAACGTGCTGCGCCGCCTTACCTCGACCGTCGGCATCGTCAAGGCCACCGATGTGGATGACGTCTCCTCCATCTGCACGCCCGTCTCGGGCTCCGGCTTCCAGGCCGGCGACCGGGTGAAGACAGTCACGCAGTAACTCTGCCACTAACTCCGGCGGTAACTCCAGCCGGGTCTCCCATCCTTTCCGCATTGGTTGCAGAAAGGATGGGAAACCACAAATCTGCCGGCGCTGGCCGAGCCCCCCATCCTTTCCGCTCTGCGTGAGGTGATACGGTATTTCTTGACGGCCCTCGATGCACAGACGCACCCGAAGAACGCTTTTCGTAGTCGCCGCGGTCCTAGTTTTGCTGGCCGTGGCCATCTTCCTGCGCTCCAAGGCCCCGCCCGAAGCCGCCCGCCTGCTGCCGGAGTCCGACGGCATCATCTACATCAACTTCAAGCCCTTCCGCGCCTTCCTCCACAAGGGCCTGAAGCCGCCCCAGCGCGTACCTGAGTATCAGCAGTTTGTCGACGCCACCGGCATCGACTGGGAGCGCGATCTGGACCAGGTCGCCATCGGCCTGCATCGCATGGCCAACCCCAACGGCCCTAACGGCCCAGTAGCTTATTCGCTAGTGCTGGTGGGCAAGCTGACCGGCAAGCGGCTCAATGCCTGGCTCGATGCCCATGCCGCCTCGCGCGAGATCTACGCCGGCAAAACCATCTACAGCGTCCTCTCCGAAGGCCGCACCGTGCGCGTGGCCCAGATCGGCTACGACATGGTGGCCGTCTCCAACACCCCCACGCCCGAGCAGATCCACTCCATCATCGACCGCCACCGCACCGCCGCATTGCCCTTTGCCGGCTCCACGCTCCTGGCCCGCCACTACCACGAGGTGCCGCTGCTGGCCCTCGCCTGGGGCATCGGCCAGATCGGCCTGCCCTTCTCCGAGAGCGGGGCCATCAACATCTTCGGCCTCTCGCTGCCGCTGGAGGACGGAGCCACCATTGTCGCCAGCGTGACGCCCGCGCTTCCCCTGGCCGGCTCCCTGCGCCTCAAGGTGGAAGAAACTGCTCCCAATGACCAGGAGGCCGCCAGCCAGGCCGCCGCGCTCAACATGCTGCTTTCCGTGTCCCGCGGCTATGCCGCGCCGCTCGGCGACAACCCCGCCAACAACGGATTGAAAGAACTGCTCAAGACCGCCGAGATCGTCCAGAAGCGCGATCATGTCGTGGTCACCGCCACGCTCACGCCCTCGCTTCTGGCCGGGCTCGCGGCGGGCGAGAATTCCGCCCCGGAGCGCACAACCGGAGCCGACCAGGGCGCATCGAAGTAATCACTAGCGCGCTTCCCTGCAGTTCTTTCGTTCCACGTTCTGCACTCACTGGCCGCCGGAGCGCGCCTCCTGCACATCAAAGCATGGGAAGGCGCATCCGGCGGCGTCGCCGTTTCCGGCCTCGCCGGCAAAGCCGGTTCACGCGCAAAGCCCGCGCCGCTAGCGCGCCTTCAGTCCCAGCGCCTCCACCACGGCCGGATCCACGCGCGGCGCCTGACCCTCTTCCTTCCACACCACGCCAAAGCCGCCGCGATAATCCCACATCGTCCAGCCAATCCCGTCGGCCTCGAGCGCCGTCCGCACATCGCGCAGCCAATGCATGCGCGCCTGCGCGTCCGTGTGTGCGCGATAGGCCCCGAATTCGTTGCAGATGAGCGGCACGTGGTTCGCCTGTCCCCAAGCCGCCGCCTCGTCCATCAGCAGGCGGATGTGGCCTCCATCCCAGTGATCCAGCCAATAGTTTTCCATCTCAAACCGGCTGGCTGGGTCCGGAACCTCCTTCAGCAGCTCCGCCATCGAGCCTTCCGTCGCAGGGTAGAGAATGCCGTGCGTATAACTCCACCACGGCTCGCCCCACCCCGCGCCCTGGTGCGTGAACGTGTGCGGATCGTAGAAGTGGAAGTTGTAAATCACGTTGCCGTCGGCCAGCGGATGCATGGCCAGCAAATCCACGATGTCGGAGTAGTTCGGCCCGGTGGCGATGATCGTATGGCGCGGCGCCGCCTCGCGAATTGCGGCAGCCACGCGCGCCTGAATGCCAGCCCAGCGGTACGGATCGTGCACCTCCGGCTCGTTCATTACCTCGAAGAAAACCATGTCCGGGTCGCGCGTGGCGTAGTGCGCAGCCAGCCTGCGCCACAGCATGGTCAGCCGGTCCACGGCCTCGTTCCCGCCGCGCACCTCCTGCTTGTAGTTCTCCTCCGGGTGCAGGTCGATCTGGACCGCCAGCCCATCGGCCAGCATGGTGTCCACGGCTCGATCCAGCCGGCCCACAAATTCGTCGTTCAGCCCATCCTTGCCGCGCGGAGACTGCTCCAGCGGCGTCGGGTCAATGCTCAGCCGCACGTTGTCGAATCCCAGCTTCGCCATCAGCGCAATGTCCTGGGCGTCGATGAAGCGGTTGGTGCGCGCGGCCGAATAATCGCCGGCCGACTGCGCAAACCACTCCGAGGCGTTGATGCCGTGGCGCAGGTGCTGGGCGCGGGCAAAGGCGGTCTGCAGCGCGGCGGCGCGATCCTTCGCGGGCGCAGTGGGCAACGCCAGGGCAAGCAAGGCGCAAAGGCAGCAAAGGCGGAAATACATGACCGAGCCTCCTCAATGCAAGTGCAAGATGCGAGTGAAAATGTGCGTGAAAAATCCCGAGCCAACCATACCACGCTCCAACCGGCACGGCAGTCAGGCACGCAGCCTGGCCGCGCATGGCGATCCCGCGCCCAAAACAGAAGCGGCTCCCCTCAGGGGGAGCCGCCGCGTGCCTTCCGTCTACCGTGAGCCTCAGTTGCCTGCCACACTCCCGGCAGTTCCATCGATAGCGGCCTGCTCGTAAGTAACGCGCAAATACTTGTGGGGATTCACCGGCACATTGTGGACACGCACCTCATAGTGGAGATGCGGCCCGGTAGCGCGGCCTGACTGGCCCACGTAGCCGATGATCTGGCCGCGGGTGACATGCTGGCCGGGCAGAACCGCCACGGCGGAAAGATGAGCGTACACGGTCCGTATATCGTGCCCGTGGTCCAGCACCACCTCGCGTCCATATCCGGAGCCCGTCGAGGCTCCCGTCACTTCGCCGTCGCCGGCCGCGCGCACCGGCGTGCCGTAGGGCGCGTCAATATCGATGCCGGGATGGAAGGCGCCCTCCCCGTTGAGCGGATCCTCGCGCTCCCCGAAGCTCGAAGCCACACGACCCTCCAGCGGCCACAGCGAGGGAGCATCGGCAAGCTGCGTCCAGTCGCCCACAAAGCTGGGCGAGAGGCCGCCCTGCAGCGCACGCGTCACGCGGCCCGACATGGCCTGCGCGCGCAGCACATAAAACTGATCGATGGAGAGCTTGACGTTTTGCTGGTTCACGTCGTCGGTCAGCGCCAGGCTCGGCGGCGTGGGAGCCGTAGCGGCGCTCGAACGGGCTCCGTGAGAGCCAGAAATCATCTTGTTCTGCCGCAGCCCGTAGAGCGCGGTCACTTCACTGGCCAGCGCCCCCAGCGAGGCCACCTGGACATCGCGGTCGTGCGCAATCTGGGCCATCTGCTTGTAGTTCTTGCGCAGCGTCTCCCGGTCCTGGCGCACCTCGTTGAAGCTCTCCGTCTTCAGCAGCATGCGGGAATAGGAACCGGCCAGGCCGACGATCGTAAAGGCGCCCACCAGCGCCGCGGCCACAAAACCATACACATAATGCAGGGGCAGCGGAATCTTCCGCACCCGCCCGTCTTCGTCCCTGGCAACAAAAAGAATGTAATAGCGTTTCCGCAGCATGATCCCTCTTTCATCCCCCGCAACCGGGAAGCTGCAATTCGCCGGATACTCAACGAGAAAGCGAAAGCATGGTGGGCCTTTGACAGCCCTGAAAATCACCCCACGCGCCCCTGCGGACGCCTCTTGTGGAACGTTCGTTAAGGCTAACAGCCGCCGACCCGCAAGGTCAACGAAATCGGCAAGAAAAATCCTTTGAATTCCTTAAATAAATCGCATTTCAGGAGCCTTCCTGCGTACTTCCCGAAGTGACCCGCCAGATTGCCCTATTCTCTATACAATGCGCGACCAACGGGACAAATCCGGACAAGCCGGCGGGCCGGGCGAACTGGCGCTGCTCCGGCGAATTCGCACCCGCGCGGCGCAATCGGCCGCCGGAAGGCTCCGCCTAGGCATCGGCGACGACTGCGCCCTGCTCCGCCCGCGCGCCGGCGAGGAGCTGGCCGTCACCACCGACCTCTCCATTGACGGCCGTCACTTTCGCATCGACTGGCACCAGCCCGAAGCGGTGGGCCACCGCGCGCTGGCTCGCGGCCTGAGCGACCTGGCCGCCATGGGTGCGCGCCCCGTAGCTGCTTTTCTTTCCCTGGGTTTACCCCGCGAGCTCACCCTTGAAAAGGGACCCCGCGGGCCCCGGCGCAGCAGCTGGGTAGAACGGTTCTTTGACGGCTTTATGGCCCTGGCCCAGGCCCACAAGACACCGCTCGCCGGCGGCGATCTGGCCGAATCGCCCCTGGCCGTCGCAGACATCCTCATGATCGGCGCGGTCCCACGCGGCCGCGCCCTGCTGCGCTCCGGCGCGCGCCCCGGCGACCTGCTCTATGCCACCGGCAGCCTGGGAGGAGCCTCCGCCGGCCTGGCCCAGTTGGCCCGTCTGGCCTCGTCCCGGGTAAACCAGACCCAGGCCCCATCCATCCCAAAGAAAATGCAGCCGTTGCTCGCCCCCCACCTCTACCCCCAGCCGCGCATTGCGCAGGGCTTGTGGCTGCAGCGCCGCGGGCTGGCCTCCTCCGCCCTTGACCTCAGTGACGGCCTCTCCACCGACCTCGCCCACCTCTGCGAAGAGTCCGGCGTGGCCGCCGAGGTGGACTCGGCCGCCCTCCCCATCCATCCCGCCGCCACCCTCGCCCACGCCCTCCACGGCGGCGAGGACTACGAACTGCTCTTCACCGCGCCCGCCGCCACCCGCCTTCCCCGCCAGATCGCCGGCGTCCCAATCACTCCCATCGGACGCATTCTCCGCCCCCGCTCCGGCCGGCCCACCGTCTCCCTGCGGACCGCGCAAGGCCTCCAGCCCCTCGATCCCCACGGCTGGGAACATTTTTCCGCCCACCATCAGTTGGTGTTTCCCCGCGTGTAACCGGCTATCATCAGGAGTGACATGACCACCAACAAGATTCGTGTGCGCTTTGCTCCCTCGCCCACCGGGTCGCTGCACGTGGGCAATGCGCGAACCGCGCTGTATAACTGGCTCTTTGCGCGCCGCCACGAGGGCGACTTCTTGCTCCGCATTGAAGACACCGACCAGGAGCGCTCCGAGGCCCGCTACGAGACGCAGCTCATTGAAGACCTGCGCTGGCTGGGCCTGAACTGGGACGAGGGCCCGGACGAGCCCGGCGTACCGGGAAAGGGCAAGGTCGGCCCCTACCGCCAGTCCGAGCGCCAGGCCATTTACGCCCAACACACCGAGCAGTTGCTCGCCGAGGGCAAGGCCTACCGCTGCTTCTGCACCCCCGAAGAGCTGGATGCCGAGCGCGCGCTGGCCGCCGAAAAACACCAGCCCCAGGTCTACTCCGGCCGCTGCCGCTCGCTCAAAGCCAAGGTCATCAAAAAGAATCTTGAGGCCGGCAAGCCCTTCGCGGTCCGCCTGAAGATCGGCGAAGAGCCGCTGCGCTTCCACGACCTGGTGCGCGGCGCGGTGGAGTTCGCCCCTGAAGTGGTGAGCGACCCGATCCTGGTCCGCTCTGGTAAGGACGGCCAGCCCGGCATGCCGGTCTACAACTACGTGGTCACCATCGACGACGCGCTGATGCGGATCAGCCACGTCATCCGCGGCGACGACCACCTCTCCAACACCCCCAAGCAGGTCGCCATCTACGAGGCTTTCGGCTGGCCGGTGCCGGAGTTTGCCCACCTGTCCACCATCCTGGGCCCCGACCGCGACCGCCTCTCCAAGCGTCACGGCGCCACCTCGATTTCCAGCTTTCGCGCGATGGGCTACCTGCCCGAGGCCCTGGTCAACTACCTCGCCCTGCTGGGCTGGGGCGCCGAGGACGGCAAGACCGAAACCTTCACCATGGCCGAGCTGATCCAGGCCTTCTCCCTGGAGCGTGTGACCCCCTCCCCGGCCGTCTTCGACATCGACAAGCTCAACTGGCTCAACCGCCATTACATCAAGCTCGCCTCCCCCGGAAGGCTGGCCGCCCTAGCCTGGGAGTACTTCGGCGGACTGCTGCCGGACAAGGACGACGCCAGCGACAAGGTCCTGCTCTGGTTCGTACAGCTGGTGGCGCTGTTTGCCCCCTCCGTCGACCATCTGGACCAGCTCATGGCCAAGACAACCTTCGTCTTCGGCTTCGATCCCGCCGCCGCCCGCGCCCAGGAAGAAAACGCCGCGGTGCTGGCCGCCGAATCCGCAAGCGTCGTGCTCAGCGCGCTGGCAAATTGGACCCGCGTCCACAGCGGCCACGTCACGCCGGAGATCTTCAAGGAGTGGATGAACGACATCAAGGCGGCCACTGGCATCAAAGGCAAGGAGCTCTTCCATCCCGTGCGCATCGCCCTCACCGGCTCCCACTCCGGCCCGGAGTTCGACAAGCTGCTGCCGCTCATCGAGGCCGGCGCGGCCCTCGGCCTGGGCATCCCCAGCGTGCAGGAGCGGGTCGAGCGCTTCGTGGGAGCCTGAGCGCGTGCCGGCTCCACAATGCGATCTCCGCTTCCCTCATCGCTGGCAGGCTGAGATCCTCCCCGCGCGGCCGCTCATCCTGCCCTCCCGCTGCTTCGTCTATCCCCGCCAGGCCGATGAGGTAGAGCGCGGCGCGCTCGAAGTGCTGATCTGTCCCGCGGCGCCCGGCGCGCAGCCCTTCCTGGCCACCTGCGCCCTCGGCTTCCGCGACCCGGCCGTCCCCAGCGGCCTGTGGTCCACGCCAAACCCCAAAGAAATCTGCGCCGTCTCCGGCGGCTACGCGTACCTCATCGACTCGACCGCCCCCGAGCGCTTCACCATGATTCCCTATCGTCCGGTGATGGAGATTCGCCCCCTGCCCGCCGAGGGCCTGCTGCTGTTCGTCGGCCATCACGCGATTCTTGCCTGGGGCAGCCAGGGCGAGGCCTGGCAATCGGAGAAGCTCTCCGACGAGGGCGTGACGATTACCGGAATCGAGGGCGCCGCCGTCGAAGGCGGCCTGCTGCACGGGCTGGGATGGGAGATGCGCTCGGACCGGGAGACACCCTTCGCGCTGGACCTCCGCACTGGCCGCCGTCGCCCGGCCCCAACCGCCTCCTGAGCTACCGGCTGCCGCCCGTTGCCGCCGGAGCCGGGGTGCCCGGCAGCCCGCGCGGCCCCGCCGGGCGCAGCAGCGTCACCGCCTGAGCCGGCGGAGGCTGATGCATGGTCACGATCAGCGCGTCGGCCGGGCGCTTGCCCGCGCAGACATAGGAGTGCGGCGTGCTCGCGTCGAAGTACACCGCGTCGCCCTGCTCCAGCGTGCAGTGGTGTTCCCCGTGGTGCAGGTCCAGCTCCCCGTCGAGCACATAGAGGAACTCGTAGCCGGGATGCATGTGCGCCCTGAATTCATGGCTCTTCTCCAGCGGGATGAACTGCGCAAAATACGGGTCCATGTGCCGGTCCGGCACCATGTAGCCCAGGCTCTCGAAAAAGTAGGTCGGCTCATCCACCCCGGTCTGCGGCAGCCGCACCCGTTCCTTGCGCCGGTGGATGCGAAACATGGCCTGCGGCTCGCTCTCAAAAAAATAAGAGAGATCCTTGGAAAAGACCATGGCGATCCGCGCCAGGTTGCGCAGCGTCGGCACCACGCGGCCCGTCTCAAGCTGCGAAAGAAAGCTGGCCGAGAGCCCGGTATGCTTGCCCAGCTCCACCAGCCCCATGGACTTCTTCAGCCGCAGCCGCTTGATGCGCTCGCCAATGTGTTTTTCCGCGATGAACCGCTCGGTGGTTTCCGTGTCCACCTGCGATTTCTGGGTCTCTTCGCTGCGAACCGCCGCCCGTTCCGTCATCGGCCCCTCCCCAAATGTGCGTCCAGGTGCGCGCCGGACAAATGTTGCCAGCATCAAAAGCAATTCTCATCCTACTAAAGTCCCCTACACTGGGCAAGCCGGATTGAATGCATCGAACGCAAAGGCGGATTCACCCCGTGAACGTGCAAACGAAGGAGGCTCGGCCCGTGGTTGTCGAAGCCCCCGGAAAAATCATTTTGAGCGGAGCATCAGGCATGCTGGGCACGGCCCTGCGGCGGGCACTGGCAGCCAGGACCATCCCGGCCCTGCAACTGGTGCGGCGCGCTCCGGCCGCCGAGGGCCAGCTCGTGTGGAATCCTGCCGGGAGTCCGGCCATCGCGGACGCCGAACTGCTGGAAGGATGCGCGGGAGCCATTCATCTGTCCGGCGCCAGCGTGGCCGGGCATCGCTGGACCGCCGGCTACCGCCGCGCCATGACGGCCAGCCGGGTGGACTCGACGCGCGCCCTGGCAACCCTGCTGGCCGGTCTGCGCCGGCCGCCGCGGGCGCTGCTGGTGGCCTCGGCCGTCGGCATCTACGGCGACCGCGGCAACGAGTTGCTGGACGAGTCCTCGGCTTCCGGCACCGGCTTCCTGGCCGATCTGTGCCGGCAATGGGAAGCTGCCGCCCAGCCTGCCGTCGAAGCCGGAATCCGCGTGGTCCATCTGCGCTTTGGCGTGGTGCTGGGGCCGGGTTCGGGGGCACTGGCGCAGATGCTCCCGCTGTTTCGCCTCGGCCTCGGCGGCACACTCGGCAGCGGACGCCAGTGGATGAGCTGGATCAGCCTCGCCGACGCCATCGCCGCCATTCTCTTTGCCTTGGAAACGCCCGCTCTGGCCGGGGCGGTCAACCTCACCGCGCCGCATCCTGTCACCAACGCGGAGTTCACCCGCGCCCTGGCCCGGCAACTCCGGCGCCCGGCGTTTCTGCCCGCCCCTGCGTTTGCTTTGCGCCTGACCTTGGGACAAATGGCCGACGAAGCCTTGCTGGCCAGCACCCGCGCTGTTCCCGGCAGGCTGATGGAAGCGGGCTTTCGCTTCGCGCACTCCACGGTGAGTGAGGCGCTCGCCGCCGCGCTCGCCTGAGCGGGCCCCATGCAAAAGCCCCATCCACGCGCCGCAAAAAAAAACGCATGGATGGGGCGCGGAGTGTGTGCGACTGGAAGAACGGCTTACCGCCGGCCCTGAATCACGCGCGGGCTCCCGCTGCTGCTTCCGCCCTTTTTCTTTTCAGCGCGCCGGGCCGCGATCGCGTGCATCTCTTTGCCCATGCCGGACTGGTTGATGCCGATCTGAATCCCCAGGTTGATGATGTTTCCGGTGATCCAGTAGAGCGCCAGCCCCGAGGCGTAGTGCCACAGGATGAATCCCATCATCACCGGCATCACAATGGCCATCATCCGGCGCTGCGTCGGGTCCATGCCCGGCGAGGGCGTAATGTACTGCACCAGGAACATGCTCACGATGATCAGCGCCGGCAGAATGTGCATGGGGTCCGGCGCGGAAAGGTCGGTGAGCCAGAACCAGTGCGCCTGGCGCAACTCCACCGCGTTCAGCAACACGCGATAGTAGGCAAAGAACAGCGGCATCTGCAGCAGCATGGGCAGGCAGCCGCCATACATGTTTACCCCCTCCGTCTTGTAGAGGGCCATCATCTCCGCGTTCATCTCCGACCGCTTGGGGTCGTTGATCTTCAGATGGGCGTAGCGCTTCTTGAGGGCCTCCACCTTGGGCTGGATGCGCATCATCTTCAAGGAGGACTTCATCATCATGATGCGGGTGGGCAGCAGGGCCACGTTGAAGATGACCGTGATGATGATGATGGCCCAGCCCCAGTTGTACGCGCCCGGCCCCAGCAGGTCGCGCAGCCAGCGAAGCGCCAGATAGAGAGGCTTGGCGATGATCGTCCACCAGCCGAACTGGATCAGAGGCTCCAGCGACGGGCCGTCCGGTTTGCCGTCGGGGCCCATGGCGCGGACGGTCTTCAGCACATCCATCTGCTTGGGTCCGGTGTACAGGCGCAGGCGGGTCGCGCCGCTCGTGCCGCCCACGGCCAGCCCCAGCACGCTGTCCGGCTTCTTCTGGCTGGCGGGATTGCTCAGGTCGCTGGGCAGATCGACAGCGTGATGCTGCGTGACCACCGTCGTGTCTGCTGGCTTGTCGGGCAGAAACGCCGCGGTGAAATAGAGGTCGGTGAGGGCCGCGTACTCAAAGGGCTGGTCAAAGGTGGCGTTGTTGCTCACCTTCGCGGCGGCCGTCGTGTCCTGCTTGCCGTCCAGCGACCAGACAATCTGCGAGGGCGTCGGTAGCGGGCTGCGCGTCGCCGACGAGGGCAGGAACTCCTCCATGTCGCCCAGGCCCGCCGGCCACGTCACCAGTGCACGTACCGGCATGCCGTTGCGGCGCACCTGCGTTTGGATGGTGACCACGTAGCTCGAATCGAAGCCGAAGGTCTTCACCACGTCCAGGCCGTTCTGCTCATAATGGAAAGTCAGTGTGCCGGGAGCCAGCAGTTGTCCCGCGGCTGAGGCCGGTGCGCCGTCAATCTTGACCTGGTAGAGCGCCTGATTCAGTTCGGCCGTCAACGCCGGCTCATAGGTGAACAGTGACAGCGGCAGCCCGAAACGCTCCGCCAGCTGCGGCTGCACCATGTCCAGCGGCTTGCCGGAAGTGTCCACGTACTTCTTCAGAATCCAGTGCTTCACCTGCGCGCCGCGATTGGTGAAAACGATTTTGTACAGTTCGTTCTCGACCGTGGTCTCGGTCTCCGAAGCGGCCACAATGGCCGAAGCATCCGGCGCGGCCTGCGCAATTGCGGCGCCGGATGCGGTGCCGGATGCGGGCTGGCCCGTCGCGGCCGGTTGCGCCGCCTGCTGCGTCTGCGTTTCAGGCGCGGGCGTGGACGGCTTGGGCTTGAAGTATTGGAAGGCCAGCAGAACCGCGAGCGCCAGAAACGTGAACGTGATCAGGCTGCGGAAATCGCTGCCTCTGCCGCCGCCGGAACCGTGCGGCTCAAGATTTGGATTGCGAATTTCGGGCAAAGGAAACTTCCTGTCGTTTGAGAAGAAGCGCGCCACCGGGCGCCGCTCTTTCTATGGTAACGGTTCGTGGGGGAAAATGGTTTGCCTTCGCGGCCCGCTGCGCCGGGGCGGCACCTGGTCGAGCCCCCCGCGGCAGAAAGGATGGCAGCGCAACAGCCGCCACGCCGCCAGCCCCACGCCGCGCAAAGGACCGTGCGTCGCAATCGCCACCGCGGCATACTCCGAGCAGGTGGGCACAAAGCGGCAGCCGCCGGGGCTCAGCACATGCACCGCCGGCGAAAGCCAGCGGCGATAAAAGGCGAGAGCTGCGAGCAGAATGCGCGTCATAGAATCGGCTTTGCCGGAACCGGCTGCGCCCCGCGCGCCGCCTCCGCGTTTGCCTGCTGAAGAATACGCACCACCTCGGCCTCAAGTTTCGTGAATTCCGCCGTCAGCACCGCGCGGCGCGGATGCAGGATCAGATCGAAGCCCTGCGGCAGCAACTCCAGGTGACGGCGCAGAATTTCGCGCAGGCGGCGCTTGATGCGATTGCGCTCATGCGCCTTGCCCAGCACCTTGCCCGCGGTCAGCCCCACGCGCGGCCCCGCGCCGGACTCGGTCTGCGGCGCCAGAAACCAACTCATCGACGCCGACTGGCGCTTGCGGCCGGCCGCGTAGGCGCGCTGATAATCGGCGTGCCGGCGCAGACGCGCCGCCGACAGAGACTGGCGCCGAAGCCCGGAATCGGGCGCGGCCCGGTGCGGATCAGCATGGAGAGGGGTGCTCATGGCGATGACGAAGGGCGCTCCGGCCGGAACAGCGAGGTGGGCAAACCCATTCCGGCCGAAACAGAACGGCGGGAAGAGGTTAGTCGCGGAAGCCGGCGCTGACTGCAACACGCTTGCGGCCGACGGCGCGGCGGCGGCTCAGCACGGCGGCGCCGGCCTTGGTCTTCATGCGCGCGCGGAAGCCGTGGGTCTTCACGCGGCTGCGGCGGTTGGGCTGAAATGTGCGCTTGGGCATTGAAATGCGCTCCTGTTTCCTCTAGAGAATCTGAGCCTTGACGGCAAGTATCAAGTGTATCGCAGGTTGCGCCAGGAAGCCAGCGCCGTGTGCCTCCGCCTGTCCAACCGGCACGCGCGGCAACGGCTGCGCGGGCTGCACGGCGGCCCTCGCCCGGTGAAATCGCAGGCCGGAGATGCACCGCGCGATGACCGTGGTAACTTTTTCGGGCGGCTTTCACCATGGATGGTGCAGCCTGCGAAAGTCTGAGCAAAGTTATGTGAAAGAGGGATTGCAACGCGTGCCAAATGTGCTACCATCGGGACCGTTCAAGAAAGTTTCCCAGCGTCCCACGGAACAGGTTTTATCCCGCGCCCCGATGTGCGTAGCAGGGGCATAACAACAGCGGTCAGGCAGGTTTTGAGCGGCAACTCGCCGGTGAGCTTTGTGCTTCACCGGATAAGAGAGCCGTTGCCTGAACCCGGCGGATAAACCAATCCGGCAGTACACAGGCGGCGCAGGCAAGGATTCGCTCGATGGCATTCGCAATTTCGCCGGCTTCGGCTCTTAATCCATGGCTCCAGATTCTCGCGGCCTTAGAAAAAAAAGTGATCCGCCAGTCCTATGACACCTGGCTCAAGCCCACGCGCTTCAGTCACGCCGCGGGCCGCACAATCTATGTGCGCGTCCCGTCGCCGGAGTTCCAGCACATCGGCGACAAGTACGGCGACCTGATTCAGGAAGCCATCGACCTGCAGTCGATGGAGTTCGATGACGTGGTCTTCGTGACCGCCAGCGAGGACCCCTCGATTCCTCCGCAGCGCAAGGACGGCGGCTTTGGCCCCGTGCCCGCGCACGCGCCCACGGCTCCGGCTCCCACGCAAAACCACCGCATGCCCGAGCAGGGGCGTTTCGACTGGTCCACCGCGGCCCAGCTCAACTCCCGCTACACCTTTGACGCCTTCGTCATCGGCAACGGCAACCAGTTTGCCCGCGCCGCCGCGCTGGCCGTGGCCGAGCGCCCCTCCCGCGCCTACAATCCCCTCTTTCTCTATGGCGGCGTCGGCATGGGCAAGACCCATCTCATGCATGCCATCGGCCATGAGGTCAAACGCCGCCAGCCCACCTCCAGCATCTGCTACGTCTCCGCGGAAAAATTCACCAACGAGATGATCACCTCCCTGCGCAACGACCGCATGACCAGCTTCCGCGACCGCTTCCGCACCGTGGACGTCCTGCTCATCGACGACATCCAGTTCATCGCCCAGAAGGAGCGCACCCAGGAGGAGTTCTTCCACACCTTCAACGCCCTCCACGAAAGCATGAAGCAGATCGTGATCGCCTCGGACCGCCCGCCCAAGGAGCTGGCAGAGATCGAGGACCGCCTGCGCTCGCGCTTCGAGTGGGGACTCATCGCCGACATTCAGCCGCCCGATCTTGAGACCAAGGTCGCCATTCTGCAAAAGAAGGCCGAGAGCGAGCAGGTCGTGCTGCCCATCGATGTGGCGTTATTCATCGCTTCGAACGTGCGCACCAACGTGCGCGAGCTCGAGGGCGCCATGACGCGGCTCATCGCCTGGTGCGGACTCAATCGCATGGAGATCACGCTGGCCACAACCCAGCAGTGCCTCAAGCAGTTCATTGACATGCAGGTGCGCAAGATCAGCATCGAGGCCATCCAGCGCGCCGTCGCCGAACAGTTCGGCATGAAAGTCAACGACCTCAAGCAGAAGAACAACTCGCGCAACGTGGTCGTGCCCCGCCAGATCGCCATGTACCTGGCCAAGCAGATGACCGAGGCCAGCCTGCCGGAGATCGGCCGCCAGTTCGGCAACAAGCACCACACCACAGTGATGCACTCCATCGGCAAAATCGACGAGCTGCGCCGCACCGATAAAGACCTGCACCGCACCCTCAACAAGCTGCAGGACCTGCTGAACGGGTAGCAAGACGAGCGAGTCCGCCGGATAGCCGGGAATCAGAAAAGCTTTGAAGCCCACTTGGCGTTTATGCAAAGTGGGCTTCTTGCTTTCGTTTAGAACTGCGTCACGCTCAGCACGTTGTTATCCGGATCGTGAAACCACGCGATGCGGGCGCCGCTCGGCGCAGTCCAGATGCCGAGTGGATCCTTGTCGTTGAGGCCGGCATAGCGGAGAAAGACGACACCGGCTTTGGTGAGATGCTTGACGGTGGCCTCGATTGCATTCACTTCCCAGCCAAGCACCGTGAAGGGCGCTGGAATATGATCCTGGACAATGGTCACGCGCAGCATGGTTCCGTTGGCGTCGAAGACCACGGCAAAGTGAGGATCGTCCGCCACAATCGGAAGCCCGAGAACACCCTCGTAAAAAGAGCGTGCTCTTGCGCCGTCCGTCGTGGGGATAAACGCTACGAGTTTGCTTGCGCCGAGGATTGATCCCTCGCCCATTCCACTCCTCCGCCGCACTCTCTCCGGCCTCGTTATTTTGCTCCCGTTCGCGTCATCAACTCCACAAACATTTTCTGAAACTGCGCCAGATCAAGATCAACCTGCGCATGCACCAGGCGTACGCCGGTCTCAGGCTTCATCTTTTCCGTCCATGTCAGCGTGTCGCCATAGCCCGGTCCGTGGCTCAGGTCCACATCCATGTAGACCAGCTTTTCCTTGGTGATGAGCGCGGGGTCCAGCCAGGCGCATGCCGCCAGCTCGTCCCACATGTAGTAGCGGTCCTGGCTCCACGCAGCAATGTAGCGCGCGGCAGGCGCCTTGGATTGCGCAATCTCGTCCAGCATCTTCGCGGTGAACGGCGCCTTGATCGACACATCGACCGTCGTTACATCCATCCGCGGCCACGCCGCGTGCAGCACAATGTGCGCCGCCTCCGGATCGAACCAGAAATTGAATTCATGGCGCGGGCTGTCGGCGAACTCCGGATCGTCGGTCTGCGGATTGAGGCTGCCGCCCATCAGTACGATGCCCTGGGTCAGCGCGGCGAATTCAGGATCGATCGAAATGGCCAGCGCAATGTTCGTCAGCGGCCCCGCCGCGTAGATCGTCACTTGGTGCGGATGCGCATGCACCTGGCGAATCAGAAAATGCACGCCATCTTCGTCGATGGGCGTGATTGTTGGCGGCCCCTCGGGCATGGGCGGAATCTCGTACGGCCCGTGCGACTGCAACTTCTCCGGCGTGACCGGAGTGACGCTGGCGCCTGTTTCCACCAGCATGGTCGGGCCCTGACCCCAGGCGCCGAGCCAGGCGACTTTGCCGTCGATGGCCGCGGCCAGCCGCGTCTCCTGCTCGGTGCGGACCAGCGGAAACACCGCGCCCCTGGCCACCGGCACATCGGTGTGGCCGGTCAGCTCCAGCATGCGCAGCGTGTGCAGAGTCTCCTCGTCGCGCCAGGCGTTGCCGGTCACCATGGTGATGCCCAGCACCTCCACCTGCGGAGCCTCAAGCAGCGCCAGCATGGCCATCTGGTTGGAGCCGCCGGGGCCGGACCCATCCTGGTCAATCAGCACCAGGCGCTTGTGCGCCCAGCACAGCGGCGCGGCGAGGGTGAGCAGAAGCAGAAAAGTTGCGGTTCTCATTGTTGGGTATTGTGCCATACACGCGGCGCGATGCCCGGCGGCCGGCGTGCACTTACCGTCGGCTGAAGCCCCTCGGCTTCATCGGCGGCGTGACCGGCAGGTCCGTCTTGCCCGCGGGATAGACGGCGAGAAAGCGGTCCAGCCCTTCGCCGGAGCTGGCCGTCTCCACGCCCTCTATGCTGCGAAAGGCCAGATGCATCTGGCGCCGCTCCATGCTGTTCATGGGCGGGAACGCGTAGGGAATGCCGGATCTGCGCACCTTTTCCGCCACGGTTTCA
The DNA here is from genome assembly GCA_963716385.1 of uncultured Acidobacteriaceae bacterium. GTDB lineage: Bacteria > Acidobacteriota > Terriglobia > Terriglobales > Acidobacteriaceae > Telmatobacter. The sequence goes on along the minus strand of OY970305.1, from coordinate 960,441 downwards.
GCCTGCAGCCGAAGTTCCTGCGCGCGCAGCGCCTTGAAGTTGCCGGCGTCGAAGCTGACCAGGTCGTGCTCACGCTGGTCCAGGCGCAGCATCTGCGCTGCAATTGTCTCCAGCGCGCGCAGCAGCTCGCCGTTGTGCTGGGTCACCAGCGGCACATCGGGTCCGGCCAGTTCCACGCATAGTGCGGGCGCATGTCCCTCGGCGTCGTGCGTGCCTTCGCCGGCCCCGTTGCCGGCTCCATTGCCAGCACTGATGCGGTATTTGAGGCGCAGCCCACCCAGCTTGTTCAGAGTGGCAAGGAATCCGGCGATTTTTTGAGCAGCTTCTTGCAAGTCGGCGATCGGCATAACAAATTAGTATCGCAGAACGCGGCGGGTGCGAGTGCGAAATTCAAACTGGAATTCGGAACCCGTCGTGGTTCGTCCGCGTTCCTGTCGTCCCCTTCATCGCCTGTGCCAGGCAGTCCCACCCCGCCCCAAACGCTCAGTCCTCCCGCACCTCCGGCGTCAGATACTCGGGGCCCACCGGGTCGGTCACCGACTCGGCCACAATGCGATCCATCTCCGCCATCGCGCCCGCGTCCAGCGTCCAGCCCATCACCCCCGCCACGGCGTCCAGTTGGTCCGGGCGTCTGGCGCCCCACAGCGCCACCGAGACGCCGGGCCGGTCCAGCACCCAGCGTGCCGCCAGTTCCACCACGGTCTTTCCGTAGCGCTCGCGCGCAAAGGCTGCCAGCCGCTCCACGGCGGTCATGTACTGGCTGAACCGCGGCTCCTGGAACTTGGGGTCCACGCTGCGAATATCTTTCTCGTCGAAGCGCATGCCGCGCGTGATCCGTCCGCCCAGAAGGCTGCGGCACAGCGAGCTGTAAGTGAGCACGGCCACGCCATTGGTCGCGCACCACGGCAGCGTCTCGCTGTCAATCTGGCGTTCGAAAAGATTGTAGGGCAGTTGGTTTGAGGCGAGCGGCGCAACAGCGCGAAACTCCTCCATCTGCGCCACGTTGAAGTTGCTCACCCCCAGCGCCCGCACCTTGCCTTCGCGCTGAAACTCCGCCAGCAATCCGGCCACCTCCGCGATCGGCGTCCGCGTATCCGGCCAGTGCACCTGGTAGAGGTCGATCGTTTCGATGCCCAACCGCCGCAGGCTGTCTTCCAGCTCTCTGCGAATCCGCGACTCCGTCGAGTTGGCGAAGACGCCGCGCTCGTTCCACTCCAGCCCGCCCTTGGTGGCGATGTAAAAATCCTCGCGCCTGCCGTGCACGCGGATCGCCTTGCCGACAATCTCCTCGGCGTGCCCGTGGCCGTAGATGGGCGCGGTGTCGATCAGGTTGATGCCGCGCTCCACCGCGCTTAGGCAGGTGGCGATCGCCGCCTCGTCCGGCACCGCGCCCCACTCCATCCCACCGATCGCCCAGGTCCCCAGCCCGATGCGCGAAACTTCCACACCCGCAATTGTCGTCGTCTCCATGCCCCCTATCTTAAGCACCGCATCCGCGCCAGCGCGAGTCCGGCCTGCCGCGCATTTGCGCTCCAACGCGGGAAACCGATTCCAGACTCAGGTGAAATTAAGGTTGCCATCGTATGCTAGGCGTGACGATGAGCCAGCAAATCCACCGGGCCGGGAGATGGCAATGCCTGAGACTTTTGCACGGCACAGCCCTCCTTCTCGCGATCACGCCTTTCGCCGCGGCTCCGGCCGGTGCGCAGGCGGCGAGCGAGGCCGCGCCCCCAGGCACTGCGCAACTGGACATCGCACACCAGGACACTGCATCCCAGGACGCATCGGCCAGCGTAGCTCCAGTCACGATCACGCTCGATGAGGCAATTCGGCGCGCAGAAGCCAATGAGCCGTCGTACGCCGCGGCGTCGGCGACGAGCCGGGCCTCGGCGCTCGACCGCTCATTGGCCCGCGCGGGCCTGCTACCCAGCGTGGTCTATCACAATCAGGCTCTCTACACCCAGGCCAACGGCCAGCAGAACCAGGCAGGACAGGGCGTCGGTTCGCAGCCCTCGCCGCGTTTCATCGCCAACAACGCGGTCCGCGAATATGCCAGCCAGGCCGTAGTCAACGAGACCTTGGGAGTGGCCCAGATCGCCGGCGTCCATCGCGCCGATGCGGCCTCCGCGCTGGCCGCCGCGGAGTTGGAAATCTCCCGCCGCGGACTCGTAGCCGCGGTCACCGGCCTCTATTACGGATTGGCGGCCGCCGCCAACAAGCTGGCCGTTGCCGAGCGCGCCCGCGCCGAAGCCGCGGACTTTACGAAACTGACCAGCGAGCGCGAACAGGCGCGCGAGGCCGCGCACGCCGACGTAGTGAAGGCCGAGCTCCAGCAGCAGCAGCGCGAGCGCGACCTTTCCGACGCCCGGCTGGCCGCCGAAAAAGCGCGGCTGGAGCTGGCCGTGCTGTTGTTTGCCGACCCGCACACACCCTACGTGCTGGCTGTTCCCGAAAACGCGCCCGCGCTGGCCGCGCGCGCCGACGTCGAGCAGGCCGCGGCCAAAAACAATCCGGAGCTGAAGAGCGCGCTGGCCGCCGTCGCCGTCAGTGACGCCGATGTGCTGGCCGCGCGCGCAGCCTATTTGCCTGCCCTGGGACTCAATGTCACCTACGGCATCGACGCCCCGCAGGTGGCCTTCAACGGCCCCGACGGCGTGCGCAACCTCGGCTACTCGGCCAGCGTGACCGTCGATATTCCGGTGTGGGACTGGCTCTCCACTCAGCACAAGGTCAAGCAGAGCGAGATTTTCCGCGGCGCCACGCGCGTGGCGCTGACCGCGACGCAGAGGCGATTGATTGCTCGCCTCGATGAGGCCTACGGCGAGGCCGCCACCGCGCGCGATCAGCTTGCCTCGCTGGACGCAAGTGTGTCCACCGCCGCCGAAAGCCTGCGCCTGACCCGGTTGCGTTACGCCAGCGGAGAAGCCACGGTGCTGGAAGTTGTGGACGCGCAGGCTGCCTATTTGTCCGTGCAGAATGCACGCGAAGACGGACGCGTCCGCTACGAAATGGCGCTGGCCGATCTACAAACGCTGACCGGAACCATGTGAACCCATGACGAACCTGAAGAAAAGCTCCCCTGCGCAACGGCGATCCGCCCGATTGCAAACCCGCATGAATCTGCGCTGGCTGCTGAGCGGAGCTCTTGCCCTCCCTATCATCCTGCTGCCCGCCTGCAAGCCGGCGGCCGTGCCCGAGCCCGAAGTCGCGGTGCAGGCCGCGCATCCCGAACAGGGGCCGCTCTCCGAGCACATCACCGCCGATGCCATTCTTGCTCCGCTGGCGCAGGCCGCCATTGCGCCCCGCATCAGCGCGCCGGTCAAAAAGTTTTACGTGCAGCGCGGCGCGCGCGTAAAGGAAGGCCAGTTGCTCGCCACCCTTGAAAACAGCGACCTCGTCGCCGCGGCGCAGGACAACAAGGGCTCCTTCATGGCGGCCCAGGCGGCCTATGCCACCACAACGCGCGCGCTGGTACCTGAAGACACGCAAAAGGCGGAGCTGGACAGGGCGCAGGCCAAAGCCAATCTCGACCTGAATCTGAGCATCGTCAAGGGCCGCAAGCAGCTTCTTGCCGAAGGCGCGATTCCCGGCCGCGACCTTGACACCGCCCAGGCCGCGCTGGTGCAGGCGCAGGCCGCGTACGACGCCGCCGCCAAACATCTTGAGTCGGTTCGCAGCGTCAGCCGCGCGGCCGCGCTCAAGTCGGCGCAGGGGCAGTTGACCTCCGCCGAAGGCAAATACAACGGCGCCGAGGCGCAGCTCAACTACTCTGAGATTCGCAGTCCCATCCGCGGCGTGGTCACCGACAGGCCGCTCTATGCCGGCGAGACCGCCGCCGCCGGCACGCCGCTGCTCACCGTCATGGACACCTCCACGCTGCTGGCCAAGACGCACCTGGCGCAGAGTCTCGCGCAGCAGATGAAGGTGGGCGACCCAGCCTCGGTCCGCGTGCCCGGCGTCGCCGAATCCGTCGCCGCAAAGGTCGCGCTCATCAGCCCCGCGCTCGATCCCGGCAGCACCACCGTCGAGGTCTGGCTCAAGATCGACAACCAGGCCGGCGCGCTCAAGGTGGGCACGCCGGTCAAGCTCTCCATCATCGGCCGATCCGTGGCCCGGGCGTGGAAGATTCCCTCCTCGGCAATTCTGACCACGCAGGACGGCGGCAAATCCGTGATGGTGGTGGGCGCCGATGGCGCGGCCCACCGCAAGCCTGTAACCCTGGGCATTGAAGATGGCGGCGACGTGCAGGTGACCGGCGGCCTTGCGCCGTCCGACATGGTCATCACCGTCGGCTCCTATGGCCTCGATGAAGGTACAAGGGTAAAGGTCGGCCCCGCGGCGGAGGACAACTGATGTCCACTGCATCCCGCCTCCCGGTGGACAGCAAAAAGCCCTTCTGGCTGGCCCGCTCCACGCGCACCATCTTTTTCTTTGCCGCCGTTCTCACCCTGGCCGGCGCCTACCTCGCCTTTCAGGTCCCCATCTCCGTCTTCCCCAATACAAATTTTCCGCGCGTCGTCATCGGCGTGGACAATGGCGTCATGCCCGTCGAGCAGATGGAAGTGACCATCACCAAGCCCATTGAAAACGCGGTGAACTCCGTGCCCGGCCTGGTCACGGTGCGCTCCACCACCAGCCGCGGCTCGGCCGAGGTCAGCCTCTTCTTCGACTGGCATCAGGACATGTACCGTGAGCTGCAGTTGGTGGATGCGGCCCTGAGCAAGGTGGAGCAGACGCTGCCGCCCACCGCGCGCATCACCACCAATCGCCTCACCTTCGCCACTTTTCCCATCCTCGGCTACAGCCTCACCTCCGACACCGTGCCGCAGACGCGCCTCTGGGAGATTGCCACCTACGATCTGAAGCCGCCGCTGAATCGCGTGCCCGGCGTCAGCACCGTGACCGTCCAGGGCGGCCAGGTGCCCGAGTTCCATGTCGTTCCCAATCTCGCCCTTCTCGCCTCGGCCGGCGTCACCGTTCCCGATCTCGTCAATGCAATTCAGGCTTCCAACATCGTGGACTCGCCCGGCCTCTATCAGGCCAACCACGAGCTGATTCTGACCCTGGTGGGCGCGCAGGTGCATAATGCCGATGAACTGCGGCGACTGGTGGTGAAGACCACCCCGGCCGGCGCTCCCGTGCATGTGGCCGACGTGGCCACGGTGGAGCAGGCCACCATGCCCGTCTACACCACGGTCACCGCCAACGGCAAAGATGCGGTGCTGCTCAACATTGCCCGCCAGCCCTCCAGCAACACCGTCGCCGTGGCCGACGCGGTAGCCGCGCAAGTGGCGCAGCTCCGGCAAAAGCTGCCGCCCGGCGTCAAGCTCGCACCCTTCTACGACCAGTCGCAGCTGGTGCGCGACAGCATCTCCAGCGTGCGCGACGCCATCTTCATCGGCCTCATCCTGGCCTGCATCATTCTCTACCTCTTCCTGCGCGACTGGACCTCCTCGCTCATCGCCGGCCTGGTCATTCCGGTCACCATCGCGGTCACCATCCTGGTGCTGTGGCTCATTGGCCAGAGCTTCAACCTGATGACCCTCGGAGGCCTCGCCGCCGCCATCGGCCTGGTCATCGACGACGCCATCGTGGTGGTCGAAAACATCGTCATGCACCGCGACGCCGGCGCGCACCGCATCAACGCGGTGCGCCGGGCGCTCAGCGAAATCACCACGCCGCTGGTCGGCTCCACCATCACGCCGGTCGTCGTCTTTCTGCCGCTGGTCGCGGTCAGCGGCGTCACAGGCACATTCTTCCGCGCCCTCGCCATCACCATGGCCGCCTCGCTGCTTACTTCGCTCGTGCTGGCGCTCACCTGGACGCCCGGCCTCAGCCTGGTGCTGCTGCGCGAGCATCGCAACCATGCGGCGGGCCACGATCACAGCGCCGGCCGCTTTCTCGGCCGCATTCTTCACCACCACCGCCGTGTGCTCGATTGGTCCCTCGCCAAGCCGCTCTGGCTCGGCGGCGCGTGCCTGTTGCTGGTCCTCGGCACCTGGGCCGGCTACCAGGCGCTGGGCTCCGATCTGTTGCCGGAGATGGACGAGGGCGGCTTCATCCTCGACTACATCATGCCCGCGGGCAGCTCGCTAGCCGAGACCAATCGCGTTCTGCAGCACGTGGAGCGCATCCTCCGCGCCACGCCAGAAGTGGAAAGCACCTCGCGCCGCACCGGCCTGCAGATGGGCCTGGCCGCCGTCACCGAGGCCAACACCGGCGACTTCACCGTCAAGCTGAAGGCCAAGCGCAGCCGCGGCATCGACGACGTGATCGCCGATGTGCGCGCCCAGGTCAAAGCCACTGAGCCTGAACTCGACGTCGAATTTATCCAGGTGCTCCAGGACATGATCGGCGATCTGTCCAACGCGCCGGAGCCGATTCAGATCAAGATCTTCTCTGACGATCAGGCCCTGCTCGCGCAACTCGGCCCCCATGTGGGCGACGCGATCGGCAAGATCAAAGGCGTGGTCGACGTGCAGAACGGCATCGAGAACACCATCAGCGGACCGGCCACCGACTTCCGCGTCGACCCCGTCGTCGCCGCGCGGATGGGCTTCACGCCCGCCGAAGTTTCGCAGGATGCCACCGCCATTCTTGACGGCGTTACGCCCGCCGATCCGCTCATCGCCAACGGCCGCCCATACACCATCCGCGTGCGCCTCGGCGACGAGCATCGCGCCTCGCTCGACGCCATACGGAACACCGTCTTCAACAGCAGCACCGGCCGCACCGCCCCCCTCGGCTCGCTCGCCGCCATCCAGCAACTGCCCCCGCAGAACGAGATTCGCCGCGAAAATCTGCAGCGCCTCGTCGTCGTCACCGGCCGCCTGGAAGGCTCCGACCTGGGCTCGGGCATGGCCAGGGTGCGACAGACCGTCGCCGGCCTTCACCTGCCCGCCTCGGTGCGCGTCAAATACGGCGGCACCTACGAAGAGCAGCAGAAATCCTTTCGCGATCTGCTCCGCGTGCTGGTGCTGGCGCTGGCGCTGGTCTTCGGCGTGCTCCTCACCGAGTTCCGCAACTTCCCCGCGCCCGTCGCCATCCTTACCTCGTCCGTGCTCTCCATCTCCGGCGTGATCCTGGCCCTGCTCATCACGCACACCACCTTCAACGTCGCGTCCTTCATGGGCCTCATCATGGTCATCGGCATCGTGGCCAAAAACGGAATCCTTCTGCTCGATGCCGATGAAAGATTCCGCGCCGAGGGCTTCTCCGCCGCCGATGCCATGGTGCACGCGGCGCAGCGCCGTCTGCGGCCCATCGTGATGACGGCCATCGCGGCCATCTGCGGCATGTTGCCCCTGGCCTTTGCGCTCGGCGCGGGCTCGCAGATGCTGCAACCGCTGGCCATCGCCGTCATCGGCGGCCTCACCATCTCCATGGTGCTCAGCCTCGTAGTCACGCCGGTGGTCTACTTTCTACTCACGCGCAACCGCGCCGCGCAGGCTGAAGAACCGGCGTAACGCTCTCGATTCTTCAGCAACCGGGCGCCCCGCCCGCGCCGCGTATCTGTTTTTGCGGCCAGGGTGGGATCGCACTGCGCGCGAGTGGCAAAATAGACCTATGCCTCCCACAGAGCCGATCTTCCTCACCCCCGCCCAGGCCCGCGTTCTGGGCGCGCTCGTCGAAAAGGAAGCCACCACGCCCGACTACTATCCGTTGTCGCTCAATGCGCTCATCAACGCCTGCAACCAGCGCTCCAATCGCGAGCCGGTGATGGACCTGGACGAGGACGACGTGCGCCAGGCGCTGCACGGACTGGAAGACATGCGGTTGGCCGGGCGCGCGCGGGGGGCCGATGGCCGCGTGGCCAAGTACGAACACTGGCTGGGCGAGGCTTTCAACTTCAGCCGCGCGGAGACGGCGCTGTTGTGCGTGCTGCTGCTGCGCGGGCCGCAAACCCCCGGCGAACTGCGCGGCCGCACCGAGCGCCTGCACCCATTCGACGAGATTGCCGATGTGCTGGCCGGCCTGCAAAAGCTGATGGACCGCACGCCGGCTCTGGTGGCCGTGCTGCCGCGCCAGCCCGGCACCAAGGAGTCCCGCTATGCGCAACTGCTCTCGGGCCCGGTGGAATCGCTGCCGGTTGCGGTGGCTGAGGCGGCGTACGTGCGGCGGGAGGCGGGTTCCGGCGCGGGGCACGAGGAACGGATTGCGCAGTTGGAGGCGACAGTGGCGGGGTTACGGCAGGAAGTGGCCGCGCTGAGCAAGAAAATCGACGATTTGTTCGGGGAATGAAGGACAGGGGGTGGGTTCTTGAGCCTCATGGCTTCCCGCCTTTGCGACAAAAGGATGCGGCGAAGATGGGCACACGGCCTGTGAATCAGTCTTAATCCCTGGGCGTGATCTTCAAACCCGTAAAATGGGCAATTGTTCCCGGCCCTATCCACAGCGCGATTCCACCCTTTGCCAATGGTTGTTTCAGGTCGTTGACAATCAGCGCGGGCTGGTCGGCCCCATTCACATAGAACCGGGCAGTTTGTCCAGCAACCTGAATCCTGATTTTCGTCCACTGTCCGGGGACCAAGTCTACGTAGGACTCATATTTTCCGGGAGTCTCGTCGCGCAGCTTGTACCACGGAAACCCCGGAATCGAGATGTACTGGGTTGAATGGTTCCGCCGCAACTGGTCTTCCGCCCGTCCGTTCGTGGGGCGAATGTAGAAGCACTCGAAATGCGCCGCGTCCGTCACGCGAAATGCAATTCCGACAAAACCGCGCGCCAATGACGGGGCGCCTGCCGCGGTATCGCCGGCCACGGTCACTTCAATCGTGCCGTCCTGGAACGATGTCCCCCGCAGGATCGCCAGTCGTCCGTCATCTCCAACGTCTTTCGCCGCGGAGTCCGCGATGCGCATGGCCGCGACTCCGCGATAGGTTGCGAGGTCAGCTTTCACGTTGTGGAGATCCAGCTGATCGACTGCACTGAGGCTGACCTCGTGCGAGGACTGGCCGGGTAGTTGTCCGGAAAGGCATGTAGCCAGGAGGGCGAGAAGGACGGCATACCTGGGCAACATTCGGATACCTCCTTCAGATTCAGGACTAGATCAGCTCATACCCCGCGAACCAATACCCGATCTCAAACGCCGCCGTCTCTTCGCCGTCCGACCCGTGCACGGCGTTCTCCTGGATCGATCCGGCAAACTTCTTGCGCATGGTTCCTGGGTCGGCATTCGCAGGATTCGTCGCGCCCATCAGCGTACGCCAGTCGGCGATGGCGTTGTCCTTCTCCAGAACCATCAGCACCAGCGGGCCTGAGGACATGAAATCGCAGAGCCCGTCAAAGAACGGCCGCTCCTTGTGCACCGCGTAGAAGCCCTCGGCCTGCTCCTTTGAGATGGATTGCTTCTTGATGGCCACGATCTGAAAGCCGGCCTTGTCGATCTCGGCCAGAATGGCCCCCGTATAGCCCTTGCGAACCGCGTCTGGCTTGATGATGCTGAAAGTGCGTTGCGCCACTCGACTTGCTCCTGACAGAATTTGAGCTCTTTCCCCCAATTGTAATGGCCTCGTGGCACGGCACGCGGGTGCAAAAATCTGCTAGAGTGTCGCCATGTTCCGCCGCGCCGTCTCACCGCATCGCTGCCTCGCGCTCATCGCCATTCTCGCCGCCGCGCCCGCCCTCTGCCAGACCGCCGCGCCTGCCGCGCCCGAGCTGCGCGTCTTCGATCCTTCGCTGATCGACAAGACCGTGGACCCCTGCGAGAATTTTTACCGCTACAGCTGCAACGGATGGTTCAAGCGCAATCCGCTGCCCGCCGACCAGACTTCCTATGGCCGCTTTACCGAACTGTATGAGCTGAATCGCCTCCATCTGAAGCAGATCCTCGAGCAGGCCGCCGTCCCCTTGCCCACCCGCTCCCCGAACGAGCAGAAGATCGGCGACGAATACGCCAGCTGTATGGACGTAGCGGCCATCGACAAGCGGGGACTCGCGCCGCTCCAGCCCGAACTCGACCGCATCGCCGCGCTCCAATCCACCGCGGAGCTGCCCGCGCTGCTGGCCCACCTGCACACCATTGGCGTGAACGCCTTCTTCAACATGGGCTCCAACCAGGACTTTGCCGACGCCGCTTCGGTCATCTCTTTCTATAACGCCGGCGGCCTGGGCTTGCCGGAGCGCGACTACTACACGCGCACCGACCCCAAGTCCGTCGAACAGCGCACGCAGTATGTGGACCACGTGCGCAGGATGTTCGTGCTGGCCGGCGCGCCGGACGCCGAGGCCGCCAAAGACGCCCAGACCGTGCTCGACATCGAGACCCGGCTGGCCAAAGCGTCGCTCACCATCACCGAAGAGCGCGACCCGCAGAACCTCAACCACCCCACCGAAGTGGCCGCTTTCGCCAAAACGCTCACCAACTTTTCCCTGCCCGAATATGTAGCCGGCGCGCACGCACCCGCCGCGGGCAAGATGAACGACACCCAGCCGAAGTTTTTCGCCGAGTTTAACGCGCTCCTGGCCGCCACGCCGCTCGACCAGATCAAGACTTATCTCCGCTGGCACCTGCTGCACGCCTACGCCGGCACCAGCCTGCCCCAGAGCTTCGATGAGGAGTCATGGCGCTTCTACGCGCACACCCTCAACGGCGCCGAGAAGCAGCAGGAGCGCTGGAAGCGCTGCACCAGCCGCGTGGACCACGAGATGGGCGAGGCTCTCGGCCAGGTCTACGTCGCTCGCTATTTCCCACCTGAAGAAAAACAGCAGGCGCTGGAGATGACCTTGTCCATCGAGCAAGCCATGGACAAGGACATCGATTCGCTCGATTGGATGAGCGCCGAGACCAAGGTCAAGGCCAAGGAAAAGCTGCACACGGTCATGAACAAGATCGGCTATCCGGACAAGTGGCGCGATTATTCCAAGCTCGAAATCGTGCGCGGCGACCCGCTCGGCAACCAGGAGCGCGTGCGCCAGTTCGACCATGCGCGCGATCTGGCCAAGATCGGCAAGCCCGTCGACAAGGGCGAGTGGTACATGTCGCCGCCCACCGTGAATGCCTATTACGATCCGCAGCAGAACAACGTCAACTTCCCCGCCGGCTACTTTCAGCCGCCCTTCTTCAGCGACAAGGAGGACGACGCGGCCAACTACGGCGACATGGGCTCCACCATCGGCCACGAACTCACCCACGGCTTCGACGACGAAGGCCGCCAGTACGACAAGGACGGCAACCTCAAGGATTGGTGGACCAAGGACGACGAGCAGAAGTTCAACGACCGCGCCCAATGCATGGTCAAGCAGTACGACGCTATCGAGGCCGTACCCGGCGTGCACCTCAACGGCAAGCTCACTTTGGGCGAGAATCTCGCCGACCTCGGCGGCCTGTGGCTCTCCTGGCTCGCCTGGCAGGACAAGGCCGAGGCCGCGCATGTGGACATGACCGCCAAAATGGATGGCTACACGCCCGACCAGCGCTTCTGGATCGCCTACGCGCAGCAGTGGTGCACCCAGACCCGCCCCGAGCAACTGCGCACCCAGGCCGAGACCGATCCGCACGCCCCCGACGAGTACCGCGCCAACACCGTGCTTACCGATCTGCCGGAGTTCGCCCGGAGCTTCAGTTGCAAGAAAACCTCGCCCATGGTCAGCCCCGCGCCGTGCCGGGTCTGGTAACTCCGCAGCGGCAGAAAGCAGCCAAGGCCCGCCCTCGAGGCGGGCCTTCATCTCCGCAGCGCGCTCCAGCGCTAGGCGGGCTTGGATGGGTAGTAATGCAGGGTTCCAAACACGCAGCCGCCGGGCTCCCTCCCGGCCTGCTCCACCTGTTCTTCCAGCTCCTGAATCATGCTGTTGCACTCGGCGGCCCGCCGGCATTTGTGAACGCCGAGAATCGACCAGTCGCGCCGCGCGAAGACCGAAGAAATTACGGCCTCAAGCTCTTCGGAGTTTTCCGCCCATGCCACCACGTTCGTGCAGCACTTGGTATCGCCGAACTCTGCCGGCGGCGTGAGCAGATGCACTTGCGCGGTCCACAATTCCTTCATCGCCCGTCACGCAGCACGAAGACCGCCATTGCCATCGCTGTTTTGTTGGCAAACGCTCAGCCAAACATCCGTCCCCGATTGCGCGTCCTTCCGGTGAACCGCGCGGGCGGTGAGCCGGCCCTCCAGGCGAACCCTCGCGCACACGCCGGCCCTACAGCGGATACTTCTCCGCCTCGATGCATTGCCGGGCCACGGCGCGGCTCAGGCTCACCGCATCGGCCGGGGTGAACCGGGTCAGGCGACGCAGAATCGCCAGGTGCGTGCGCAGCAGGTCGCCCTCGGCGCAGGCCGCCAGCACCCGCCGCGCCGCCTGCTCGGCCACCGCCAGGCTCTCGTCCGCCAGCAGTCCTGTCATCGCCGCCGCCACGGCCGCCGAGCCTCGGCCCGCATCCGCCAGCTTCCGCGCCCGCACCAGCGCCGACTCGAACGCATATGCCTGCATGATCATCTCCGCCAGGTCGGCCATCACTTCCTGCTGCTCCTGCAAGGTGGCCAAAAACCGCTGGCTGGCCACTCCGGCGGCAAACAGCGCGATCTTCTTGCACCCCGCCAGCACCTCGGTCTCCCGCGCCAGAGGGCTTCCGGCCGCAGTCTCTCCGCCAAACGAAGGCGGCTCCATCACGTCCTCCATCAGCCTTTTGATCGCCCCCAGCAGCGGAAGCTGCCCGCTCATGGCCCGCTTCATCAGCCAGCCGGTGATGATCAGCCGGTTGATCTCATTGGTCCCTTCAAAAATCCTGTTGATCCGCGCATCGCGATAGAAGCGCTCCGCCGGATAGTCCTCCACGTAGCCGTAGCCGCCCATGGTGGCCACCAGCTCATCGGCCACAACCGTCAGCATCTCCGACCCGTACACCTTCAGAATGGAGCACTCCACGGCGTATTCCTCGATGCGCCGCTGCACCGCGCGCGGAGCCCGCGACGCCTCCGCGCCCAGCCCCGCCAGCCCAGCGTCGATCATGCCCGCCGTGCGATAGGCCATGCTTTCGGCCGCGTACAGGCGCGTGGCGCTGGCCGAAATCTTGCGCTGAATCAGCCCAAACTCCGCGATCGCCTTGCCAAACGCGCGCCGCTCCCTGGCATAGCGAATCATGTGGCCGAGCGCGTGCCGGGCCCCGCCGATGCACGCCACACCCAGCTTGAAGCGGCCCACGTTCAGCACGTTAAAGGCGATGTGGTGGCCCTTGCCCGGTTCTCCCAGCAGATTCGCGGCCGGCACCTGGCAGCCGTCCAGCACCAGCGGGCAGGTCGACGACCCGCGAATCCCCAGCTTGTGCTCCTCAGCCCCCACGGTCAGCCCCGGCGCATCCCGCTCCACCAGAAAAGCGGAAAATTCCTCCCCATCGATCTTGGCGAAAACCGTATATAACCCGGCGATCCCGCAATTCGTGATCCACATCTTTTCGCCCTGCAGCGTGTAGTGGCTGCCGTCGGCCGAGAGCGTGGCGCGGGTGCGGATGTTCATCGCGTCGGAGCCGGAACTGGCCTCCGAAAGCCCGTAGCCGCCGATGCATTTGGCGGTGGCGATGCGCGGCAAATAGCGACGCTTCTGTTCCTCGGTGCCGTACCAGACCAGCGGCAGCGTGGCGATGCCCACGTGCGCGCCAAAAGCCGTGGAAAAGCTGGCCAGCACCGACAGGTGGTCGGTAATCAGCGTCGAGCTGACCTTGTCCATTCCCATCCCGCCGTACTCTTCGGGAATATCGACGGCCGTCAGACCGAGTTCGCCGGCCTTGCGCAGCAGTCCCGCCAGCACGCCCGGCTGTTTGGCCTCAATGGCCGCCGCGGCAGGAAGAATCTCCTCGCGGGCAAACTGCGCAGCGGTGGCCGCAATCTGGCGCTGCTCCTCGCTCACGTCCTCAGGGGTAAATACTTCAGGCGGCGTGCGGGTTTCCAGCAGAAAACTGCCGCCCGCGGCGGCAACAATGGGGGATGCAACGACATTCGCCATAAAACCAGCAAACTCCTGACTGTGCCCACCTTACCAGTGCCCACCTTACGCCAGGAACTTGAACCGCCGCAATGGGCTGAGCCCTCGTGCGCCTTTCCTGCCCGCATCGCGTACAATTCCGGTATCCCAGCCGTGGAGGCTCTGCCCTGTTCGCCGCGCTTGCCGCCAGCCTGAATCTCTTCCGCCAACCTGCTCAGCGCGCTGCCGCTGCGGTTCGCCGCACTTCTGACCTTTGCCCCCCAGAACGGCCTGCGCCACTATCTGAAAATGCAGTACGCCGACCAGACCTTCCAGGGGCTCTACCACTGGAACTGGTTTGACCTGGCGCTGCTGCTGCCCTACTTCGCGGTCATGATCGTTCTCTCCCTCTATGGCGTTCACCGCTACACGCTCTGCTATCTCTATTACAAGTACCGCAAGAACTACCGATCCCGACCCGCCCCGGCACTTCGACGAGCTGCCCCGCGTCACCGTGCAACTGCCCATCTTCAACGAGCAGTTCGTCATCGACCGGCTCATTGAGGCGGTCTGCGCCATGGAGTACCCGCGCGAAAAGCTCGAAATCCAGGTGCTCGACGACTCCACCGACGAGACCACCGAGGTGGCCGCCGCCATCGTGGCCCGCTATGCCGCGCTCGGCCACCCCATCGTCTACATTCACCGCACCAACCGCCACGGCTACAAGGCCGGAGCGCTCGACGCCGGCCTCAAAGTCGCCAAGGGCGAGTTCGTGGCCATCTTCGACGCCGACTTTGTGCCCCCGCCGGACTGGCTCATGAAGGTCATCCACCACTTTGCCGAGCCCGAGATCGGCATGGTGCAGACCCGCTGGACCCACCTGAACCGCGACTACAGCATGCTGACCCAGATCGAGGCCATCCTGCTCGACGGCCACTTCGTCATGGAGCACGGCGCCCGCGTCCGCACCGGCGACTTCTTCAACTTCAACGGCACCGCCGGCATGTGGCGCATCCAGGCCATCGCCGACGGCGGCGGCTGGCAGCACGACACCCTCACCGAAGACACCGACCTGAGCTACCGCTCGCAGTTGGCCGGCTGGAAGTTCAAATACCTGCCCGACGTCGAGTGCCCCTCCGAGCTGCCCATCGAGATGACCGCCTTCAAGACCCAGCAGGCGCGCTGGGCCAAGGGGCTCATCCAGACCAGCATCAAAGTGCTGCCCCTGATGTTCAAGTCCAACGTGCCGCGGCGCATCAAGGTCGAAGCCGTCTACCACCTGACCGCCAACCTCAGCTACCCGCTGATGGTCGTCATGTCGGCGCTGCTGATTCCGGCCATGATCGTGCGCTTCTACCAGGGCTGGTTCCAGATGCTGCTGATCGACTTGCCGCTGTTCACCGCCTCCACCTTCTCCATCGCCGTGTTTTACCTGGCCAGCGAGCGCGAGCTCTTCCCCAAAACCTGGATGAAGACCTTCCTCTATCTGCCCTTCCTGATGGCCCTCGGCATCGGCCTCACCGTCACCAACACCAAGGCGGTGATGGAGGCACTGTTCGGCATCAAGAGCGCCTTTGTGCGCACCCCCAAGTACCGCGTGGCCAAGAAGGGCGAAAAATCCCAGGCCGCCAAGTATCGCAAGCGGCTGAAGCTGGCCCCGTGGATCGAGCTGGCCTTCGGCGGCTACTTCTTCCTTGCCATCCTCTACACCTTCTCCAACCAGAACTACTTCACCGCGCCGTTCCTGATTCTGTTTGTCGTCGGCTACTGGTACACCGGACTGATGAGCCTGCTGCAAGGCCGCTTCGAGCGCTGGCGCGGCGGCGGCGCCAACACCGACGAATCCAGCCCCAAGCCCTTCCCGGTCGGCATCTGAGCGGTGGCCAAGCAGGCCGCTCAGCATATCGCCGAGCGTTGAGAACTGGCAGTCCTCCCCGCACCTCACAAAGTCAGGTGATGAAGATCACGATCTGAGAACGTGCTGCTGCGTAGTATTGAAAAACTACGCGAGCCTCAGTGGGGAATGATGTACAGTCGCACCCAGAACGACAACGGAACCTACAACACGCGCTGCCTGTACTGCTTCATCACGGTGGCCTCGGCTGTGGAAACCCCGGAGGAGCTGGATCGCCTGGAGGCGCGCCACATCTGCCCTGAAAAGGCCCTTGCGGAACTGCTCGCCCAGGAAAAGCTCATCGAATCCCGCGCCCGCAACAACTAGCTCTATTTGTCCGCCGGGGCAGGCGGAGCCGTCTCCGCCTGCGGAGGATGGGCATTCCCATTGGCAATCTTCTTGTAGAGCGCTTCGTCGGCCGCTTTGTTCAGGGTGCTGGCCTTGGCGAACTCGGCTTTGGCCTCTTCCGTCTTGCCCATGGCCCGGTACAGCCGCCCCAGCCGCCAGTGCACATTCACGTCGTCGGGCATCAGCTTTGCGGCCTGGTTCAGCTCCCGCAACGCATCCTCGTTGCGCCCTGCTTCGGTGTAGACGATGCCCAGATCGAGGTACGTCAGGGGAAGTGACGGGTTCAGCTGCACGACCTTCTCCAGCAGCGGCTCGGCCGCCGCAATCTGATTGGTCTGAATCTCCGTATCCGCCAGGTAGAGCATCGACTGGGCATGATTGGGATCGTTCGCCAGCTCGGCCTGAAACTCCCTCGCCGCCTCCGGGTATTGCTTTTGCGTCCACAACAGGTAGCCCAGCCCGAAGTGCACGTTGGGCTCCTTGGGATCTGCCTTCACGGCGGCGCGAAACATCTTGGTCGAGCCTTCGTTGTCTTTCATCTCGTCCAGCGCCTCGCCGGCCAGCATGTCGGCCTCCGCCGAGTTCGGGTTCAGCACGAGAATCTGGTGATAGACATCGAGAACATATTTGAACTGCTTCGACCACAGATAGCTGTGCGCCAGCGCCAGCAGCAAGGGCAGATTCTGCCGGTCGCGCGCCGCGGCCTGCTTCAGATAGGGCGCCGCTTCCGCGTATTCGGCCAGTCCATAGTGCGCCATGCCGATCAGGATGGTCAGGCGCAGCGCCTCCGGCGAGTCCGCGGGCGCGCCTTTCAGCAGAAGCTTGAACTCCGGAATCGCCTCCTTGAGCTGCCCGCTCTTGAAGAGCGCCAAACCAAGGTCCAGGCGCACTCCGGGAATCCTGGGGTCCATCTCCAGCGCCTTGCGATAGAAAGGCACTGCCTCTCTGAAGTGTCCCTGACGCGCCTCCAGCAGACCAATGTGAGCATAGGGCGCGGGACTCCTGGGATAAGCCTTCAGAACCGCGCGCCACGACTCTTCGGCCTCTGCATTGTTGCCCTGCTGCTCCAGGGTCAGCGCCTTCTGCGCCAGATTCTCCGGCGTCGGCCTGGCCTGCCCAAAACAGACGAGGCTGAGCGCGGTCAATCCCAGGCCGACGCCCAGATGCAGAACCCGTTTCACGTGTCTCCCTTTCCCTTCCATCCTGCCCGCCTGCGGACTTGAGCGGCTCGCGGTTCATCTGTCCAGCGCAAGGCAAAGCAGCTTCATCCTTGATTCTCGCTCCAGTGATCGCCCGCAGGCAATTCCTGCGCGCAAAGAAAAAGGGCGCGGCGGGGATTGCCCGCCGCGCCCCCGTTGAACGTTCAGTTAGAACACAAACTTGCCGCCCAGTTCGAGTACGCGTGGATCCCACGCGCTCGTAACCGCGCCGAAGTTGTTGTTCGAATGCAGGCTGTTATCCAGTCCAAGTGACGAAGAGACGCCGTTGTACTCGAAGTGGTTGAAGGTGTTGAACGACTCGAAGCGAAGCTCGACGTGCGCCCGCTCCGTAATCGAAAACGACTTGTACAGCGAAGTTGTGAAGTTCACACGTCCGGGACCGACGATCGCATCCTTGCGAGCGTTGCCGAAGCCCTGGTTGGGGCCGCCGAGCCACACGGGAACGGGAGCCGAAAACGCTGACGTGTCGAACCACTCACCGAACTTCTTGGGATACTTGACCTTCCCGCTGATGTTCGGACGGTTGGTATAACCGCCATCGAGTCCGATGGGGTCATAGGTAAGGGAGAGTCCGGGGCCCTGGTTTGCAATGATCGTGCCCGACTCGCCGATGAACGTGCCGGCAACCTCCCACCCTCCAGCGATGGAGTGAACCAGACCCTGGCTCTTCGAGAAGATCGGCAGCTTGTAGATGTAGTTCGCGCTCAGCATCTGACGCCGGTCGAGCGCGCCAGAGCCCTTGTCATACTTCAGGTTGAAGGGGTTGCTGACATTGTTGAGGTCATACGTGGTGAGATCGATCTCGTGCGACCAGGTGTAGTCCAGCTCGCCTGAGAGGCCCCAACGATTCTGAACGCGAAGACCCGTTTGGAAACCGTTGTAGTTGCCGTTGGTGGTGTTTTCCTGCTGGGTGATGTCGTTGTAGCCCTGGTAGGCCCTGTAAGCATTCCCGTTGGCCAGGTTCGTGTTCGGGCAGGTTGTGGTAGTGCCATTCGTGTGGCACCGAGACCTGTCCCCAGGGTAGTTGTTGCCACTATCGCCCGCATCGGCACGAATCTGCATCGGCGTGCTGAGCGGGAAGTTGTTGATGTGACGCTCGACGTTCTGGTGCCACGCCAGGTTGCCGACGTACTGGACCACCCAGACAACCGAGGGCGACAGCTCACGCTGCACGCCGAGGCTGAACTGAGCTACGGCCGGCGCCTTGTAGTCCTGGGCCAGGCTGGTTACACCTGCCGAGAAGATCGGAACACCGCCGCTGTTCGCCACGTTCGTTCCCAGCAGCCAGTTTTCCCCAGGAGAGCTGAACATGGGGTTACCGAGGCTCAGGTTGTAGGCGAACGGTGGGCTGGTCGCCGCGTTGTAGATGTCGTTGCCCTGCATGCGCTCAAAGAAGGTTCCAAAGCCGCCGCGGAGAACGGTCTTGCCGTTTCCGCTGATGTCCTCAGAGAATCCGACGCGAGGCTGCAGCGTGTTGTAGTCGTTCTTGACCAGGCCTCTCGGGAAGCCATTCTGCCCCGCGAGTCCCATGCCGTTCAGGTAGTATGTTGCGCCCTTGACCGTCATCAGGGCCTGGCTGCTCGAGCTGATGGTGTTGTCCGGGTTCCAGATAGGAGCTGAGCTCTGGAGATAGGCGGCAGGGTTGAAGTTGGCAACCTGGTTGCTGCGCTCCCAGGCGTGCGGCAGAGCGTCCATGCGGAGGCCGAGCTGCAAGGTGAGGCGCGGTGTCACGTGCCAGTTGTCCATCGCATACGCCGACGGCGTCTGGTTCACGTAGTGACGGATGGGAGCAGCCTGCAACTGGCCGTAGCTGCCGGCCAGGCCCATGAGCATATCCATGGCGCCGTCGCCAGACAGGTTTCCAAATCCGAAGCTGCCCTGGGCATCACCGAAGAGCTGCTGGTTTTTGGTGTAGCGGTTGTAGCTGAAGCCGAACTTCATGGCATGCTTGCCCATGGTGTAGGAAACGTCCAACTTCGGCTCATAGTCTTGCGCCGCGTTGTGCCACGGAGCAGAGGCTGTGTCTTCCGCCGTGTTGTAGGGCGCACCGAAGCCCTGGATGCCAGGGACTGCATTCCTGGTGATCGCAAAGCTCGGGGTCACGGGATTGCTCACCCAGCCCGTGGGAAGCTGCGAATTGGGGCTGTTGGTGATGTTGATGACGTTGCCGTCGTAGTTGATGCTGCCCTCAACCAGCAGGTTCGGGTTGATGGTGCCGGTCATCTTGATGGCCGCGCTGTTGGAAGGGTTGGAGAGCGTGCTGGTGATGGTGTTGTAGCTTGACCAGTTCCAGCCCAGCTCCGGCTGCGCGTAACCCTGAGTCACCGTGTCGTGCATGTAGTGACCCAGAATGTGCCACTTGTCGTTGATGTTGTGGTCGATGCGCACGATGTCGTCGCGGACATCGATGGGATTCGCCACATTGGCGATGGCGTAGCCATTGCTCGTGGTCGGCTTGGGCAGGATCCCCGTATTGAGATACAACACGCCATTGGTGTCGAACAACTGATGCGGAATCACCTGCGCGCCGGTGCAGACAGGATTGTTATTCGCATCATAGGTGGTTGTGCCCGTGAAGCAGGTATTCGGGGTAAGCCCCATCGGCTGCAATACGTTCAGATAGTAGGCCGACGTGAGCGCAACGTTCGGAACCACAAGCTGTGTCGTCGGAGCGAACTTCGGCGCCACATAGGTCAGATCCTGGCCGGCCTTCGGAATGTCGGCCGGGTCGAGGGTCGGATTGTTGGTGGTGCCGGCGCCCGAAAGAATCTTGCGCCACTCTTCATTCCAGAAGAAGAACGTCTTCTGCTTGTTGGTGTTGTACACGTGAGGGATGAACAGCGGGCCGCCTACGTTGCCACCAAAAATGTTGTAGTGGATGTTGGTCAGCGACTGCGAGATCGGATTCTTGGCGTCGTAATTGGGCGTGCGGTTGAACTCCCACAGAGTGCCGTGGAACTTCTGCGTGCCGCTCTTGAGCGAAAGGCTCATGGTGGCGCCGGAAGAGATGCCGTAGTCCGGCGGATAGTTCGAGGTCAACATGGTGAACTCGGCGATCGCGTCCTGCGAGGGCATGATGTCCATGCCGCCGGCGCCGCCGCGGTCATCGGCTTCGCCACCGTCGATCAGCCAGATGTTGTGGCTCTGACGCAGTCCGTTCACGCTGATCGTGAAACTGGCTGCGACTGAGGTTGGCGTGTTGCTGTCGGGCAGGGCGGAGCTTACGCCCAGACCCAGGGCCGCCAGGGCCGCAAAGTTGCGGTTCTCGGTGGCGATCTGGCTGATCTGTTCGGAACTGATCAGTGTGCTGACCACGTTGGAGTCGGCCTGCACCGCCAGGGCGTTGGCCTCTACCGTTACGGTCTGTTCCGCGGCGCCGACTGTCAGCTTGACATCCGCGCGGGCCGTTGACGAAACGTTGACCACGATGCCGGTCTGCGTGTAGGACTGAAAGCCCTTGGCAGTGACCTTCATGGTGTAGTTGGCAGGGTTCAGGCCGGCGAAGTTATACAAGCCGGTGGCGCCGCTGACCGTCGAAACAGAACTGCCGGTGCCCGGATCGGTGAGGGTAATGTCTGCCCCCGGAACCACCGCACCCGTCTGGTCCGTGACGATGCCGGTGAGAACCGAGTTGGCCTGCGCGAACGCTCCCGCGCATGCCAGCACGAAAATCAACGGCAACAGGAAGAACCTGTATTTTGTTTGTCTCATGTGACCTTCCTTTTCAAAGTTGTGCTGCTCTTGGTTCGTCTTTCTGTCGCTTCCCCGTCTCGCGGGTATCAGGCCGGTTGATGCGCATTGCGAAATCAACGCGACATCGGCGATGCACTTGAACTGCAAACATTCAAATACATCGATTTTCCAGCCGGTCCTGAACAGCAACCGAGCCATTTAATGCGCCCGGATCGTGAACTGTCAAGAAGAAAATCCATTTACCTCTTGGTTCCCCGTGCCGTTCAGCCCGTCCTCACGCCTTGCCACAAGAATTCTTCTATCGCAAGTCGCCGGCATTCAACGATGCCTGTGTGCGGGGTTCTATTCGCTCTTTGTTCTCCGCCGGTGCGCTCCTCAGTACCCCGGCAACCTGTGGCTCTTCCTCCCCTGTCCCGTCAATGCAACTGCCCGGAACAAGCAATGGAGCGGGTCAATTCCTCCGTAGTATGGAATAAAAAAATCCGAGTCTTACGCTTTTTGGAATTCTTACGCTCAAACGTTTAAGTAGCTTGAGCAAACCAACCCTGCCCTCGAGCCGCATGCCATTAAATGCCCAGGGACGCACGCTTGTCAAGCGAGATATTTGACTTCTCAATGCACCTTTCGGGGCATCCGCCATTGCGCGGACTTGTTCGCTGGCAACCAGTTCCACATCAATAAGTTAATGAAGACATCCCACGCGATCTCCCACCACCGATTGCGCCGAATGAAGAGAATGCAAGTTGCCTCCCCGCGACGTTGCGCGCCAACCCGTCGAAATCTCCGAATTCGGCCTCCACCGGCAATTTTCCTCCGCCCGAAGTCGTTTCCTCAGTCCCCGTCCAGCCGGGAACGGTCTCCGCGCCGTCTGCCTATCGCATCCGGGCAAGATCCCGGAGCTCGCGGGCGGTGGCTTCAAGGAATGTCTCGACGCTGGCCCCGGGAGGGGGTTCCAGTCCGGATTTTGCCCGGATGGCGCTGGCGATCCGCTGCGACAGAGCCTGGCGGGTGGGCAGGGACAGATCGAGCCGCCGCGAAAAAAATCCTTCCAGCACCTCCAGATCGGAAGACGTCAGCCTGGCGATGCCTGTGGGGTCGAGCGACACAGCCATGTGCGGCTCCGCTGCCGGCGCGCCCTGCGCAAAAGCCCCCGCGGTAAAGGTGCGCGCCCCCGCATCGCCCCAGAGCGGCGTCTCCTGCGCGCGGTCGCGCACCACCAGCGTGCCCGCCGCCAGGTCGCCCAGCCTCTGGTGCTGCCGCGTCCAGAACATCGCCACCACGCCCACCGCGTAGAAAAATGGAATCTGATCCACATACCGGATGAAGTTGCGCGCCATGGACTCGAACAGGCCAATGGCGCGCCCGGAGCGCTGGATCACGCGAATTCCAACCACGCGCTTGCCCGGCGTCTGTCCATTCCAGAAAGCCTCAAACAGGGTGAAGTAGCCCCAGTTCAGCAGAAACAGGCAAAGAACGTAGACGGCAACGGCCCATTGAGCCGAGAGCCTTGAAAAGGCGCCCATGCCGGGCAGGATCAGCCAGGACACCGCGCCCAGCACCCCCAGCGCAGCCAGCCAGATCAGGGTGTCGATCAGCAGCGCGATAAAGCGGCTGCCGATGCCCGCCAGCGTCATCTGAATGGCCACCAGTTCCGGCGTTTCAATGCTAAGCTGGTCAGAATTCTGTTCCATGGCCCACATTCTCTCCAACCAGTGGATCGGCAAACGGCGGCCCCATTGGGACCGGCTGGCGGCGCTGCTGGCCCAATCCGACCAGAGCGGACTCGGCCAGCTCTCCCGCGCCGAGCTGCAGGAGATCGCCCTGCTCTATCGCCAGGTGGCGGCTGACCTCTCGGTGCTGCGTCAGGACCGCACGGCGCGCACCTACGCCGAGCACGTCAATCAGTTGCTGGCTCGCGCCCACCATATCATTTATTCCGGCCGCAAGACGAGCCTGCTCTCGCTTTTTCGTTTCCTGCGCGACGAGTATCCGGCCATCTTCCAGCGCCAGTTGCCCTACGTGCTGGCTTCGCTGCTCATCTCGCTGGCATGGGGCCTGCTGGGCGCCGCGCTCACCACCGCGCGCCCCGAGTTCATGCACCACTTTGTAGGACCGGACATGATCGCCACCATGGAGCGCCATGAGATGTGGACCAAATCCGTGGTGACCATGGCGCCCATGGCCTCCAGCACCATCATGACCAACAACCTCACGGTCAGCTTTGTCACCTTCGCCGGCGGCATCGTCTTTGGGCTGGGAACTTTCTTCTATCTCTTCGTCAACGGCATGATGCTGGGCGTGATCGGCGCCGCCTGCCACCAATATGGAATGTCGGTGGCACTGTGGAGCTTTGTCGCTCCCCACGGAGCGCTGGAGTTGCCCTCCATCCTCATCGCCGGCGGCGCCGGACTCCGCCTCGGCCACGCCATGCTCTTCCCCGGCCACTTGCGCTGGAAAGACTCCGTCGCCCGCGGCGGCATCGAGGCCACGCGCCTGGTCTCCGGCATCATTCCCCTGCTGGTCATCGCCGGCATTCTGGAGGGATTTTTCTCTCCCTCCAATGCGCCCGTGTGGCTCAAGTTCACCGTCGGCGGCCTGCTCTTCACGCTGTTGCTGCTCTGGCTCTTCCGTCCGGTGAAGCCGGCGTCCGGCGTTTAAAGGGTTGCCATGAACTCTCACCCCATCCTGCGGCCGGAAGTCGTCCTCGCGGCTCTGCTAACCCTGCTGCCGATGCTGGGCGCGGCGTTCTTTCCGGGACGGATAACGGCCCTGGCACAGATCCTGCCGCGCACCGCGCGCGTCGCCGGCCCCGCACTTCTTTGTGTTCCGTATGCGCTGGTTGCATCTTCCTTCGGAATCTTTCACTGGGGCTGGCTGGCGCTCTATGCAACGCTGCCCTGCGCGGCCGCTATCATGATGGACCGGGCCCGAAGCGCCGATCCCGCACAGCGGGGCAACTGGCGCGATTTTCTGGTCCTGGCGGTGCTGGGGCTGGCCGTCGATCTGCGCTGGCTTGAGTCCGCGTGGCCGCCGGGTCTGACCGCAATGGGCAAGATGCTGCTTTTCGATGCGGGCATCTTCGCGTTCCTCCTCGTCCGGAAACTCGAGGGGGTGGGATTCGACCTGCGGCTCAAATGGCGCGACGCAGGCGTCGGACTGCGCGAGTTCTGCTTCTACGCGCCCATCGCAATTCCTCTGGGACTGGGCCTGGGCTTTCTGCATTTCCATGCATCGTGGCCAATGCCGCTGCGGGCTGGCGGCGCGTTTCTCTTCACGTTTTTCTTCATCGCCATTCCCGAGGAGCTCTTCTTTCGCGGATGGCTCCAGAACCTGCTGGAGCGGCGGCTTGGCCGCACGGCGGCGCTGTTGCTCACGGCGGTTCTCTTCGGCCTGGCGCACTGGAACAAGCGCACCGCGAGCTTCAACTGGCGTTATGTTCTGCTGGCCGCGCTGGCGGGCGTCTTCTACGGCAGAGCCTGGCGCGCCGAGCGGCGCGTGGGAGCCTCGGCCATCACCCATGCGACGGTGGACACTCTCTGGTCGCTCTGGCTGAGGTGAAGGTGTTGCGGGGCACGATACCGCAAGTAGCCGAGCCCGACTCTCATGTCGTGAACCAGGGGCGCGGGAAGGGTAATCGCAATACAGATGCCAAAGATCGCATGCGCCATGGCCAGGGGATAGATGTTGCGGAACCGCAAGAAGAGGAAGCAGGCGCACAGGCCCCAGAGCAGCGTCATCGGCGTCAGGATGGGGTTGGGCAGATGCGCCGCCGCAAAGATGACCGCGGCCGTGATGGCGGCCCATCTTGAGGTGGGCAGGACCCTCGCCAGACGGAGCAGAAAGTATCCCTGCAAGAGGAACTGCTGCACGAACGACCAGAGGACGTAGCCGAGAAAGGCTTTGATCCAATGGACAAACCCGCTGGGATGGTGGAGTGTGTGCAGCCGGGCCGCGAGGAGGACGGCAGGAGCGCCCAGCAACAGCGCTATGCCCACCACCCACAGCGAGCGCCGGAAACCCGCGGTGCGGAAGCCCATCGCCTTCCATCCCGCAAAAGAGATGCCGGTGGACAGCACAACCCAGGCAATCGCGCCCCAATAGAACCATCCCTGCACGGGCCTGGGCGTCCAGATGGCGGACAGAATCAGGCCATAACAGACGAGGATTTCAAACAGATCCCGCCCCCTGCGCTGCGCGGCGTACCGCTCGCCAGCGCCGGTTGCCGCCGGCTTGGAGTCCTGCATGGAAGTCATCCTCAGTTGCCGCGAAGAGAACGGCGTCCCCGTAACTGAGAGTCAGTAAATCTGTAAACCGTTGGGCGCCGCCCTGTATTACCCCTACACCTTCAAGAAAATCTTCTTGCGGTAAAGAATCCACACCGGAATCATGCACACCGCAGTGAAGCAGACCGAATACGCAAACGCCGCCCAGCCGGGGTCGGGGATGTGCGCGAAGACGTGCGCGAAGACATAACTCAATACGTCGGTGCGCATTCCGCCCGCCGTGAAGTGAATGTTCCACAGTGCGCTGGGCAGCAGTTCGCTGAACATATACGCGGCGATGGCGTTCGAGCCGAAGACCAGCCACACCCAGGTCCACCCCTTGCGCCAGCCCTTCTGCTCCACGGCCCAGTAGGCCAGCGCCAGCAGGGCCAGCGAGTATCCGCCCGCCACCAGCACGTAGGAGCTGGTCCACAGGTTCTTGTTCAGCGGAAACTCGAGGGACCACAGGTAGCCGATTGCCAGGCTGGCCACGGCAGCCACGGCCAGCCCCAGAGTCTTCGCCGGAACTGCCTTGCGCCCGCGCAGCCAGATCCCCGCCAGCACCCCCATGAGCGCCGTCCCGATGGCGGGCAGGTCGCTCAACAGCCCCTCGGGATCGCGCACGTTGTGGTCCGGCGCGTAGAGGTACAGGTGATGGGGTAAGAGAAGACGGTCGATCCACGAGACCAGGTTCTGGGTCTGATCCATGAAGGGAATCTCGCGCCCCGGCATGCCCGCGCCCGGCACCGGCACCCAGCGCAGCAGAGCCCAATAGCCCACCAGCGCCGCCGCCAGCGCGACAACCTTGGTCCAGGCCCGCTTGTCCCACAGATAGAACAGCCCCACCACCAGGTAGCAGACGGCGATCCGCTGCAACACGCCGTAGAAGCGCATGTGCTTCAGCTCGAAGAAGGGAAAGCTGTTCACCACGATGCCCAGCAGAAACAGAACCACCGCGCGCTGCAGCGTGTGCCGGGCCATCTGTGCGCGGGATGCGCCCCGGGCCAGCCGCGCCTCCACGGCAAACACCACCGACACGCCCACCACAAACACAAACGTGGGAAACACCAGGTCGGTCGGCGTCAGCCCGTTCCAGGCCGCGTGATTCATGAAACGCCACGAACCGGGGCCGCCGTTGTTGTTCACCATGATCATGAAGGCGATCGTGATGCCGCGCACCACATCGAGAGAGAGCAGCCGCTTCACCGGCGCGGCAGCGATGGACGGGTTGGTCATTGCGACAGGGTTCTCCGTACAGGGAATGCGGGGGTTGCTCATTACCCTACGCGCTCCGGGCCGGGTTCGCCAAGTGCGCAGCGATCGTTTGCGCCAGGCCGGTGCGCCAGGCCGGTCATGCACGGCGGCAGGCTGGCGGCCAGCCTCGTGCCCCGCGCAGAAAAAACCCGGACCGCGATGGGTCCGGGCCTCTTCGTTGTGCCTCGCCGGCCGGGTGCGCAGGCGAGGGCTGCTTGCCCTACCTCTTGATCTGGAAAGTAAGGGTGGTCGTATGCGTACTGCCTCCGCCGGTGCCGGTGATCGTGATCAGGTACGTGCCGATCTTGGCGGTTCGGGCTACGGTCAGGTTGAATTTCGCCGTCCCCGAACCGGGAGCCGCAATCGAGGCAGGGCTGAAGCTGGTGGTCACGCCCGACGGCACGCCCGAGGCGGACAAGGCAATCGCCGCGTTAAAGCCGCCGGAGACCGTCGTGGTGACCGTGGCATAGCCGCTCTGGCCTTGCTTCAAGGATCCGGACGCGGGCGAGACGGAGATGGTGAAGGCGCCGGCCCCCGTCGCGGTTACGGTGAGCGAAACCGTCGTGGTCTCCAACGTGCTGCCTGAAGTTCCTGTCACCGTGATGGGATACGTGCCGGCCGCCGCCGTAGAGCCGACCGTGATCGTCATCGCCGCGCTGCCCGTCCCCGTAATCGACGCCGGACTGAAGCCGACGGTCACGCCCGTGGGCGCGCCCGACGCCGTCAGCGCGACCGCGGAGTTGAACCCGCCGCTCACCGTGCTGGTGATGGTGGCGCTGCCGGTGCCGCCCTGCGCCACCGAGACCGAGCCGGGCGAGGCGGAGAGGCTGAAGCCTGGCGTGGCTGCCGCCCCTGTCAGTGCGCTCATCAGGCCCAGGTTCGGACTGCCCCATCCCGTCACCAGATCGAAACCGGTGACCGCCGAATAGCTGCCCGACGTGCCGCTGGTGATGTCATGGAAATCCGCGGCATATCCGGACGACACATTCTGCGCATAGATGGTGGGGTTGATGAATCCGATCGTCGGGTTGCCGTTGGCAACCAGCTGCTGGTTGACCAGGGCAATGTAGCCGGCCCACATGGGCGCCGCAAAACTTGTCCCGCCGTACGAGTTGGCCGTGCAGGTCGTCTGATCGGCGCAAACGTAGAAGGTGAAGTTGGCGTTGGCCGAAACATCCGGGCCGTTGCGCTTTGTGGTTGAGCCCTTGTTGCTGGAGTTGATCACGCCGGATAGCTGCTGCCACGCGGGGATCGCGATGCTGTCCGGGCTGATGCCGCCGCCGCTATCCACCCAGGCGGTCTCCGAGCTCCAGGGTCCGCCCGCGCTGGCCGTGACCAGGTCCGTGCCGCCGACCGAGACAACATACGCATCGTCCGCAGGCCAGGCATAATTCGTCTTCGACCAGGTGGAACTGTCCCCCGACGCCGCAAAGAAGTTCTGGCCTTGCGCCGCCATCTTCTGGAAGTAGGGGTCCAGCGTGGTTGGATCCACCGGCGTCCAGCCCCAGGAACAGCCAATGGTCGTGGGCAGCGGGCTGTGCGTCGTCATGGCGCTGATGATCGCCGTGTCGGTCGAGCCAACGTACATCACCAGGCTCGACAACCCCGGCGCCATGCCGATCGCCTGGGTCATGTCCAGGGTCTGCTCCGTGTCGTCGCACTTCGGCGCCGTGCAGCTGGTGCTGGTTCCATCGGTGGACAGCAGCGTGACGGGGACTTTGTTGGTCTGTTTGGCGTTCGTGAAATACGTGGTCAGGTCGGACAGATTGGTTCCGTAATACTCCAGCAGTCCGAGGTTCTGCCCCGCGCCGGTGAGCGTCGAGCCGCCGTAGTAGGCCGCGCGCATGTCGCTGCCCAGGAACGAAGCCGACGGGCCGGAGCCGGTCGTGGCATGCGACACCAGGTTCTTCGCATCCACGCCATGGGCCTGCGCATAATCGTTCCTGTTCACCAGCAAGGGATGCGGAATGGAGTAGTTATTCAAACCCGAGATATGCCATAGGTTAAACGGCAGGTCGAGCTTTGGCTCGCTGTCCGGTGAATAAAAATCCCGGTTCTCGGTGGGGTGCTTGTAGGTACGCATGTTCACATGGAAGGCCGTTTCGATGGCCGCCACGCTGCCCTTCACCTGCACCTCCATGCCGTCGCGCGAGCCGCCCACGACCTGGAAACCGTACGTCTTGGCGAAGCGAACCACCGCATCAAAATCTTCCTGCGTGGGACCAAACCGCGCGGTAAACTCCTGCGGGGTGAGGAATTGCCGGTAGGAGGGGCTGGCCGGGTTGTAGAGGTCTTTCAAAAAGCTCTTCAGGCCCGCCGGGTCGCGCAGCGGCAGAACCAGGTCCAGTTGCAGAATCTGATTGGACGGGAGACGCCCCGTCGCCTGCGCCTGACCGTCGCGAACCACTTCGCGCACATGATGCGTCATGGCGGATTGCGCTTGGCAAATGCCGGCAGCGATCCATAGGACCGCTACGAGTGGAAGCACAGATTTCCTGAGTTCCTGAATCACGATGTCTCCTTGTTACCAGGCATCAGTTGTCTTCCAAAAACGAGGTGGGGATCTGCTCTGGTGTTGCTGCATTTTCGGGTAAATGGGCGCGCGTGTCCACATAAATCAGCAGTGGAAATGAATTACTTCCCGTTACTTTGGGGTCATCGAGACACCTTTCCCAATCTGCGCGCCGGCTCACCCCGCGCAAAACAGAAAATTCGCCACGAAGCAATCGCGGCCCGGCGGCCTCGGACCCCCGGCGCGGCCACACTGTCCCTGACTTCCCCTGCGCTGTTAAACTCCCCCTTTCAGGCAATCTCAGCATTTGCTTGCAGGCTCTTGGAGGCTATCCGTGCCCGATTTTCAGCCCTTTGTCTCGCCCGCCGAGTCGCGCCCCGAGTTCACGCTCCGCGCCCTTCTGCTCGGCTCGCTTTTCGGCATCATCTTCGGCGCCGTCACGGTTTACGTGGGCCTGCGCGCCGGCCTCACCGTGGCCGCCTCCATCCCCATCGCGGTGCTGTCCATCAGCATCCTCCGTGCCTTCGGCCGCGCCTCCATCCTCGAAAACAACGTCGTCCAGACCACCGGCAACGCCGGCCAGTCCATCGCCGCCGGCGTCATCTTCACCCTCCCCGCCCTCATCTTCCTCGGCTTCGACCTCGAAT
The DNA here is from genome assembly GCA_963716385.1 of uncultured Acidobacteriaceae bacterium. Taxonomy (GTDB): domain Bacteria; phylum Acidobacteriota; class Terriglobia; order Terriglobales; family Acidobacteriaceae; genus Telmatobacter. The sequence continues at coordinate 930,718 of OY970305.1, read as the reverse complement.
ACTCCCGCATCTTTCTGCTCGCTCTCATCGGCGGCTGGCTCGGCGTGCTCTTCATGATCCCTCTCCGCCGCCAGCTCATCGTCGAGGAGCACGGCAACCTGAAATACCCCGAGGGCACCGCCTGCGCCGACGTGCTCATGGCCGGCGAGCGCGGCGGAGGCCTCGCCAGCCGCGTCTTCCTCGGCCTCGGCTTGGGTTCCCTCTACACCTTCTTCCAGAACGAAAACCTCTTCAAGGCCTGGCCCGGCACCCCCGAGTTCCAGCCCGACTTCGGCCCCGCCCACATCCTGAAAGGCGCATCCATCAAGGCCGACGCCACCCCGGAATACCTCGGCGTCGGCTACATCATCGGCCCCAAAGTCGCCGGCGTCATCTTTGCCGGCGGCGTCTTCTCCTGGCTCGTCCTCATGCCCCTGATCTACTTCTTCGGCAAGGATCTGCCCCACCCCATCTATCCCGGCACCATCCCCATCGCTCAGATGGGCCCCAGCGACCTCTGGGCCACGTACATCCGCCCCATGGGCGCGGGCGCGGTCGCCGCCGCCGGCCTCATCACCCTCATCAAGACCCTCCCCACCATCTTCAGCGCCCTCGCCTCCGGCTTCCGCAACCTCCGCCCCGGCAAGGCCGCCAAAGCCAAACCCCTCCGCACCGAGAACGATCTCTCCATGGGCGTGGTCGTCGGCGGTTCCATCCTCCTCGTCCTCTGCATGTTCATCTTCCTTCAGTTCAAGCCCGTCCCCGGCGCCTTCGTCGGCTGGGAAGCCAACCTCGCCGCCTCCCTGCTCGTCGTCGTCTTCGGCTTCCTCTTCGTCACCGTCAGCTCGCGCATCGTGGGCCTCATCGGCAGCTCCGCCAACCCCATCTCCGGCATGACCATCGCCACCCTCATGGCCACCTCCGCCATCTTTCTCGTCAGGGGCTGGACCAGCCCCGCCTTCGGGGCCCTCGCCATCACCATCGGCGGCGTGGTCTGCATCGCCGCCGCCAACGCCGGCGACACCTCCCAGGACCTCAAAACCGGCTACATCGTCGGCTCCACCCCACGCAACCAGCAGATCGCTCTCATGATCGGCGTGGTCGTCTCCACCATCGCCATCGGCTTCACCCTCAACCTCATGAACACCGGCCTGCAGTCCTTCCGCGCCGCCTCCCAGCCCTGGAGCCTCACCGCCTCCCATCCCGGCGTCGCCATCCAGAAAGACGTGCGCCACCTGCCCGAGCAGTTCCCCGTCCTCGGACCCAACAAATCCCAGACCATCCACTCCAAGAGCGAGTACCTCGTGCTCAACGCCCTCGGCTCCTCCGAACTCGCCGACGGAAAATACCTCTACTCGCCCGCCACCGGCCGCATCGAGGTGCAGTGGATCCAGGGCATCGGCAGCGAAAAAGCCGCCGCCCCCCAGGCCCGCCTCATGGCCACCGTCATCAACGGCATCCTCAGCCGCAAACTCCCCTGGGGACTGGTGATGCTCGGAGTCTTTCTAGTCATCGCGGTCGAGTTACTCGGAATCCGCTCGCTCTCCTTTGCCGTCGGCGCCTATCTCTCCATCGGCACCACCCTGGCCATCTTTGTCGGCGGCGCGGTCCGCTGGTTCGTCGATCAGGCGGCCAAAAAAGCCGACGGCGAGGATACCGGAAGCGAGATCTCCCCCGGCTCCCTGTTCGCCTCCGGCCTCATCGCCGCCGGCGGCATCGTCGGCCTCTGCGGCGTCGCCCTCAAAGGCTACGAAACCACCACCGAGAGAGGCGACATCCTCAACTTCCCCGCCGGCAATCTCCTCAACCACACCTGGATTTCCGTGCTGGCCTTTGCCCTGCTCGCCTTCTCCCTCTATTACTTCGCAAGGAAGCCGCTAAAGAAGTAAGCGGGCACCTCTATATAATATTTATTGGTGCAACAATGAATCGTCGTACCATATAAGTCGCAGCAATTAGCGACCTTTAGAAACGCCAACGGGAGAGAATAATGGTCAATGATCTAGAAATCCAAAAGGCGGTGGCGGCGATTCAGTTGCGGTCTGAAAGGCAGCGAGACTTACATAAACTCGTCGGATCATTCGTGGATATAGGCATACTGCAGCAGCTTCAAACCAGAAATCACCAGATCGTATATGGACGGCGTGGAACTGGGAAGACGCATATTCTCGGTGTTCTAGCCGCAGATTTTGCCAACCGAACGGACGCCACGGTGTGCAGCATCGACGCCCGCACTCTCGGAAGCAGTTCGCAATTCTCGGACCACACAATTCCGATGTCTCGACGCTGCCTATCAATCTTCCGGGATATTCTCGCGGCCGTGCATGACGAACTCCTGGCGACAATCGTGAATCGACCAACTGAACGTGCATCGGCCGCTCTGGATGAGCTGGATGAACTTGCAGGTGCAGTGACTGACCCGGTAACCGAAAGCCGCATCCAGGAAGCTACGTTCAAAGACACAAAAGCTGTCGAGGACTCAGGTCAGCTTAATGCAGGCGTAAACCCAACAGGATCATCCGTCAGCGGCATGCTGGCGAGAAACCGAGCAGAAACCCTCGAAAGCGCAAGGAGAGAGACATTTACACACGAGGACAAGGTCGTCTTTCCCGCAATTAACCGTATCCTTGCAGGTATTTGCGAAAAAGCGTGTACAAACCTCTACTTGCTGATTGATGAATGGTCCTCACTACCGACTGATCTGCAACCGTACCTCGCAGAATTTATAAAGCGAGGATTTCTGCCGAACCCCGCAGTCGTCGTCAAGATCGCAGCTCTCGAATATAAGTCGGCGTTCGGAATTCAGGTCGGCCCGAGGCGCGCGGTACTCGGCTTCGAGGTTGGTGCGGACATCGCAACTGGCCTGGATCTAGATGACTATTACGTCTTTGACCGGAACCCGGATCAAGTCACAATGGCATTCGCCGAAATGCTTTACAAACACCTTCAAAGCGAACTTCCTGAAGACTATCTTCGAAACGTTTATCTGATCGAGACAGCGGACCAATTAGTAAAGAGCTTGTTTACAAACAGTACAACAAGCTTTCAGGAACTTGTTCGCGCATCTGAGGGCGTCGCTCGGGACCTTATCAACACCTTCGTTCAGGCATTCTTCGCGACACAGCGTAAAGGTACCGAAAAGATCGAGAAGAAAACCATAACCGAAGCTGCGCACCAGTGGTTCGAGCAGGAGAAAGCAAAAAATCTCGACGAGGAACTTTCAGATGCACTGCAGCGCATCTGTCGCAACGTAATTGGAGAAAGGAAGGTGAGGTCGTTCCTCGTCACACGTGAACTCGAACGAGACGATTTAATCCAACGCCTCTTTGATGCTCGTGTTCTACACCTCGTGAGACGGGGATATGCCGATAAGGACAATCCAGGCGTCCGATACAACATATTCACATTGGATTATGGAACATATGTTGATCTACTCGGGACCTCAAGAGCACCGCAAGAGATTTCGGAAAACCAGTCTGACGGCGCTGCCGGGGAATTCGTTGTACCTTTCGATGACAAGCGCCGAATTCGTAGAGTAATTCTGACGAAGCAAGTGCTCTACCCACCACAACAAACCACATTCCCAGCGTTTGAAGGAAACGAACTGGCATAAAATAGCGCAATCGCACCCTCGCCCCAACCCCGCGCCTCACCCTGTCAAACCTTCCCGCCTCGCCCTTTCCCGCCAACTCCCTCATTCCGCGCGCCAAAAATCCCGCCGCCGTTTTGCGCATCATTGCCCCGCTTCGCCGCACAATAGAAGAGGGAATGCGGACCAGGGAATCGCCGCCGCCTGCCGCCCGACACCCACTGACCAGAGCCGGGGGGGTACCCCTACCCCCCCTTATTTATTTTTTGTTTTCCACAGAACGTTTGCAGATGATTTCGCCCCTCGGTGAAACCCGCGCCGCTCAATCCCGCGCTCGCCCGCCGCGCTTGCGAAAGACCACTTTCAGCTCTCGCCGCCATTGCTCGCTCACCGCGATCAGCTCCCACTCCACCTGCGGCGAAAAGTAGCGCAGCACCGGCTCGTTGGCGGGGTGAATCCGCAGCGCCGGAGCCGCCAGCAGCAGCCGCGGCGTCAGCGCCGCAACCTCCACCCCGGCAAAATACCCCTGCCGCTCGAAGGCCGACAGCGGCCTCCCGCCCGCGCTGCTCTGCCGGTCGTCGTTCAGCGCGCGCACCCGAATCCAGTAGTCCAAAGCCTGCAAGGGCAGGTGCAGATCCTCCTCGGCCTTCAGCTCGATCACCGCCAGCCGCCCGCCGCGGTCCAGCGTCAGCAGGTCCAGCAGGCCGCGGTCCCCGGTCGCCAGCGCCGGCACCTGCGTGTACATCAGATCGCCGCGCAGCCCGGGCAGCAACTCGCTGATGCCGGCGCGCAGCCGCGACTCCAGCCAGCGTTCCGGCTGCAGCCGGAACAGCGCGTCGGTGCGCGCCCCGTCCGCGTGGCGGCTCAGAAAAAGACGCGACAAAAGCTCGCGGCAAAGCCCTTCATTCTCCGCGGTCAGCGGCGTCTCGTTGGCGCCCGCGCCAAATGTGACTTCATCCTCGCGCGCAAACGAGTGGGCGGCCACGCCGTGGCGCACCCGCGCAAACTCCAGCCCGTGCAGCAGCAGCCCCACCTCGGTCGGCGAGCGCGGACTCACCTCCACGCGCTCCTTCGCGGCCGGCGGCACAAGCGCGAAAATCCGGTCGATCCCCGCCTGGCAGCGCTCGAGCGCAGCCTCGGCGGAAAACGCATGCACCAGCCGCGATTCCAGGTTGCCGGTGTCGCGAAAATCAACAGGGGTCAACTCTTCGCCGCGCTCGTCCAGCGTGAAAAGCTGAAAGTCCGCCGCCGCGTGGTTCAGCCAGGCCATGCGCTCGGCCGTCGTCCGCCACGCCCCCGCCGGAACCACCACTTTCAGCCCGCCAAAGTGCCGCCGTCCATCGCCGTGCTGGCGGCAGTAGTCCAGCCACAGAATCCCCAGCGTCAGAACCCCGTCCACCGTCGCCCCGGACTCCGCCTCGCCCACGCCGATCACCGCCTCGGCCGCCGTGCCCTTCAGCAGCCGCCCGCGCACATAGGCCGGCCCAAAGCTGTGCTCCAGGTCCATGGCCGAGCGCAGCCCGTCCACCTTGGAGCCGATAAAAGCGCGCGTCAGCACGCGTTCCAGCAGCCGCTGATAGTTGCGCCGCGCCGCGTCTCGCGCCGTCGGCGTGCGGCGGTCGCTGTTCGGCGTCAGTTCCAGAGATTGCGGTTTCGCCGCGCCCATGCGCCGGGTCGTCAGGCGCAGGCACTGCGCCCGCTCCTGCACCTCGACCACCGTGCGCATCAGATTGCGTGCCTCGCTCCAGAACTGCAGCAGGCAGCGCCCATGCTGCTCACTCACCGCGTAGCGCGCGCTGCGCATGTCGAACAGCACCCGGCCGTCTTCCAGCAGCGCGGCCGCCGGATGCCGGGCCAGATACTCTTCGATGCTTTGCGCCAGCCGGGCCGGCGTGGGAGCGGCTTCGTGGCCGGCCATCCCGCCCCTTACCAGCCCCTGCGCGCGCGCAGCGCGGTGATGTGCGCGGCGTGGTGGCGCGAGTGCCACTCGTACAGCGCCAGCGCCGTGGCCAGGTTCTGCCTTCCCCCCACGGAGTGAACATAGCCCCTCCGGAACTCCTCTTCCGAGAGCGATTCCAGCAGGACCACCCACCGCGCGTGCAGCGCGCCAATCAGCGCCAGAGAAACATCTGTCGGCAGCCAGCGGCTATCGGCCAGGTTGGCCCAGGCCGCTTCGTCGTAGGGCTTGATCGTCGGCCAGTCCTCGGTCAGCGCCAGCTTGAAGCGGACATACGCGTTGACGTGGCTGTCGGCCACGTGATGCACCACCTGCCGCACCGTCCAGCCGTCGTCCCGGTAGGGCGTGTCGAGCTGCGCGTCGTCCAGGCCCGCCACGGCAGCCGTCAGCCGCTCCGGCAGCAGGCGCAGCGTCTGGATGTGCGCCGCGCGAATGCCGGCCATCGTGACGGCCGGCGCGCTGAAGCGGCCAATGGGATAGCGAAGATCGTCTAACTCGTCCATGAGATCAACCTGAAAAGGATTCCTTATCTCGGCGGCAAGGCGCAACCGAGCACGGCTGCGCAGTCCAACCGCCGTGGGGCCAGCGGCCTCGCTAGGCCTTGTGATGGTGAGAGTGGTGCTTCTTGTGGTGATGCGGATGCTTCAGATAGGGATTCTCCGGGTGAACCCCCTTCGGATGGTGAACCGGGTGTTGCTGGGCAAATGCCGGACCGGCACACACCATAAACAGCAGGGCTGCGGCAGCGAGCGTCTTCATGGCCCGAATGTAGCACGATGCCGCGCCGCGCGATAGAGGCGAAAAATCATGGCACCAGGAGTGCAACCGCTACCCGCGCCACCGCCTTCTGCGCGCCAACAAGCGTAAACTGGAGTCACGATGACCATTCCATCTGCTTCCCCAGGCGCAAGTCATAAAAGATATTTCTTTGAGAAATTCGGCATCACCGAGCGGCTGCTGGAGCGCTGCCTGGGCGAGGCCCTCTCGGCCGGCGGCGACTACGCCGACCTCTACTTCGAGTCCGTCACCGCAACCTCGCTCGGCGTCGACGAGCAGATCGTCAAATCCGCTTCTCAGGGCACCAGCGCCGGCTGCGGCATCCGCGTCCTCAGCGGCGAGCGCACCGGCTACGCCTACACCGACAACCTGAACCCCGACCGCCTGCTCCACGCCGCGCGCACCGCCGCCCTCATCGCCTCCGGTCCGGCCAAACAAACCGTGCAGGGCTTCGTCGAAGCGCCCGCCGCCGACCTTTACCCCGTGCCCCTGGGCGGATTCGACCTCGATCTCGCCGCACGCCTCGAGCTGATCCTGCGCGCCGATCGCGCCGCCCGCGCCTTTGATCCGCGCATCGTCCAGGTCCGCGCCGGCTATAGCGAGGAACTCCGCCGCATCCTCATCGCCGCCTCCGACGGCGCCTTCGCCAGCGACACCCAGCCCCTCTGCCGCCTCAACGTCTTCGTCATCGCCAAAGAGGACGCAACCACCACCAAGGGCGCGGCCGGCGGCGGCGGCAGAGCAGGTTTGGACCAATTTACAGGGAGCAAAAGCCCGGAGAGTCTGGCCCGCGAAGCCGCCCGCGGAGCCATCCTCCAACTCGGCGCCCTGCCTGCCCCGGCCGGCGAGATGCAGGTCGTCCTCGGCCCCGGCTGGCCCGGCATCCTGCTCCACGAAGCGGTCGGCCACGGCCTCGAAGCCGACTTCAACCGCAAGAAGACCTCGGCCTTCGCCGGCCTCATCGGCCAGTCCGTCGCCAGCCCTAAAGTCACCGTCGTCGACAACGGGACAATCTCCGGAAGACGAGGCTCGCTCAATGTGGACGACGAAGGCTCGCCCACGCAGGAGACGGTCTTGATCGAAGGCGGCGTGCTCCGCGGCTACCTCTCCGACAAGCTTTCCGCGCGGCTCATGGGCACGGCCAACACCGGCTCCGGACGCCGCGAAAGCTACCAGTCCATCCCCATGCCGCGCATGACCAACACCTACATGCTGGCCGGCGACGACGACCCCGAAGACATTCTCCGCAGCGTCAAGCGCGGCCTCTACGCCGTCAACTTCGGCGGCGGCCAGGTCGACATCACCAACGGAAAATTCGTCTTCTCCGCCTCCGAGGCCTACCTCATCGAAGACGGCAAGATCACCGCCCCGGTCCGCGACGCCACCCTCATCGGCAACGGCCCCGAAGCGCTGAAGTACGTCTCCATGGTCGGCCACGACCTCAAGCTCGACGAAGGCATCGGCACCTGCGGCAAAGACGGCCAGAGCGTCCCGGTCGGCGTAGGCATGCCCACCATCAAACTGGACAAAATGACCGTCGGCGGCACTGGCCGCTAACCCCCGGCGCTACTTCCGGTGCGCGGCAAGCCACTGGGCGGCCTTCGCCTTGGCAGCCGCAAGCTGGTCGGCGCTCAGCCGTGCGCCCACCCTCTCCCGCGCCTGCGCCGCTTGCTCCTGCCGGTTCCCCGCCCACGTGTTCGCGGCCAGGTCCAGCCAGTAGTACGACTCCGCAAGATCCAGCGCAACGCCCTGCCCCGCCGCATACATCGAGCCCAGGTTGAACTGCGCGCGCGGCACGCCCTGTTCGGCGGCCTTCCGGTACCACTCGGCGGCCTGCGCATAATCCTGGGTCAACCCCTCGCCGTTGTCGTACAGCAACCCCAGGTTGAACTGTGCCGACGAATTGCCCTGCACCGCGGAGCGTCGATAAAGGTCCGCGGCCTGCGTAAAGTCCTGCGGCACACCCAGCCCGCGCGCGTAAAGCGTGCCCAGGTTGTATTGCGCCTCGGCATTTCCCTGCAGCGCCGCCTTGCGATACCACCCCGCCGCCTGCGCATAATCCTGCGGCACGCCCACGCCCTGGTCATACAGCGCGCCCAGGCTCACCTGCGCCCCCGCAACGCCCAAATCCGCCGCCTTGCGGAACCACTCCGCCGCCTGCGCCGGGTCCTGCGGAACCCCGTGCCCGGTCTGGTACAGCTCGCCAAGCTTGTACTCGGCATCCGGCAGTCCCTGCCCCGCCGCCCTCAGGTACCACGCCGCCGCCTGCGTGTAGTCCTGCGGAATCGTTTCTCCCAGCGCGTACGCCTGCCCCACCTGATACTGCGCCTTCGCGTCGCCAGCCGTCGCCTTGCCCAGCAGCCCCGGATCAATCCTGTTGATTTGCGCCTGCGCCGCGACCGGAACCCACAATGCAGCCACACTAAACGCCCAAAGCACTTGCCTGCGATTCATAAGACCTCATGAAAGTACCCATCAACATAGCAAATCCTCCGCCCGTTCGATGTGACGGCCACGCGCCCTCTTCGGCCCTGCGACTCCCTGATTTGGTACCTTGAAACCATGCCCGAAGCCGCAACCCAATCCGACCAGACCGTTCTCGATCTCGAATCCCTGGCCGCCGACGTCGTCTCCCTCGCCCTGAAAGCCGGCGCCAGCGACGCCGAGGCCGTCGTGCGCGAGGGCGACGAATTCAGCGTCAACGTCCGTATGGGCGAAGTCGAGACCCTCAAGGAATCCGGCTCCCGCGGCCTCGGCCTGCGCGTCTTTCTCGGCACCCGCTCAGCCTCGGCCTCTACCTCCGACCTGACCCCCGACGGAATCCGCCAGCTTGTCGAGGGCGCCATGGCCCTGGCCAAAGTCACTGAGGAAGACCCCTTCACCAGCCTCCCCGAAACAGCCGAATTCGGCTCCCTCCCCAACGATCTCCACCTCTACTACGACGACGTTTATTCCCTCGAAGGCCCCGAGCGCATCGAGTGGGCGCGCCGCTGCGAAGCCGCCGCCCTCCGCGCCGACCCGCGCATCACCAACTCCGACGGCGGCAGCTTTGACGCAGCCACCGGTCGCAAGGTGCTGGCCAACTCGCGCGGCTTTGTGGGCGGCTATCGCACCAGCTACGCCGGGGTCTCCGCGGCGCCCATCGCCGCCGACGCCAACGGCCAGATGCAGCGCGACGGCTGGTGGTCCAGCGCCCGGTGCTTCGCGCACCTCGAATCTCCCGAGGCCGTCGGCAAGGAAGCCGCCCGCCGCACCCTTCGCCGCCTCGGCGCCCGCCGCGTTCCCACCCAGAGCGTCCCCATCGTCTTCGCGCCCGAGGTCGCCCGCTCGCTCATCGGTTCCGTCTTTGAAGCCGCCTCGGGCGACTCCATCTGGCGTCACGCGTCCTTCCTGGCCGGCCGCCTGGGCGACTCGATTGCCGCCTCCGCGCTCACCATCATCGACGACAACACCATGCTGCTGCCCTCCGGCGCAGGCGGCTTCGGCACCTCGCCCTTCGATGGCGAAGGCCTGCCCTCCCGCCGCACGGTCGTCGTCGAAAACGGCATCCTGCGCAACTACCTGCTCAACACCTACACCGCCCGCAAGCTGGGCATGAAGTCCACGCACAACGCCTCCCGCGGCCTCGCCGGCACCCCCGGCATCGGCTGCGGCAATCTCTATCTCGAACCCGGCACCCTCACCCCGGACGCGATCATCGCCGCCGTCCCCGCCGGCCTTTACGTCACCAGCCTCATGGGCTTCGGCACCAACATCGTCACCGGCGACTACTCCCGCGGCGCCACCGGCCTGTGGATCGAAAACGGCCAGCTCACCCACGCCGTCGAAGAGGTCACCATCGCCGGCAACCTCGCCGAGATGCTGCGCAACGTCACCGCCATCGGCAACGATCTGGTCTTCCGCGGCTCCGTGGCCTCGCCCACCCTGCGCATTGACGGCATGACCATCGCGGGAGCCTGAGCGGAGCGCCCGTGGCGACTGACCTCGAAATCCTCGCCTTCGATCCGGCCGACGCCAAAGCCGCGCTCGCCCAGCTTCCCCAAACCGCAGCCGTCTTCGCACTCTACGCCGCCGACGCCCACGCCGAGCCCTACATCGGCCGCACCCCCAACCTGCAGGCGCGTCTGGCCCGCCTGCTCCAACCTTCCCCCAAGCATCCGCGCCGCCTCCAGCTCGCCGGCCGCGTCCGCCGCATCGAATGGCGTCCGACCGGCTCCGAGTTTGAATCCCTGCTCGTGCAGTTTGACCTGCTCCAGCAGGTCTACGGCGCAAAGGACCCCAACCAGGTCATTGCCCGCATGCACCTGCGCGCTCCGGCCTTCGTCCGCTTCCTCGGCGGCAACCGCTATCCCCGCATCACCATCACCCACCGCCCCAGCCAGCGCGAGGCCCAGTGGTCCTACGGCCCGTTCCCCTCACGCGCCGCCGCAGAGCGCTACGCCGAAGAAGCCCTCAAGCTCTTCCTGCTGCGCCGCTGCACCGAGGATCTCGATCCCAATCCAGACCATCCCGGCTGCGTTTACTCCGAGATGAAGATGTGTCTCGCGCCCTGCTACAAAGGCTGCACCGACGAGCGCTACGCCGAAGAGGCCGCGGCCGTTGAGAGCTTCCTCGCCACCCGCGGCGCCAGCCGCCTCGTCGCCCTGCGCGCCCAGCGCGACGAAGCCTCGGCCAGCCTCGCCTTCGAGTCCGCCGCCGCCATTCACGCGCAGATCGCGCGCGTCGAATCCGTCCGCGCCCTGGCCCCCGAGCTGGTCCGCCCCCTCAGCCAGCTCCGCGCCGTCCTCCTCCAGGCCTCCGCCGCCCCCGGCAAGGTCGCCGTCTTTCTCTTCGACAATGGCCGCCTGCGCGGGCCAGCCGCGTTCTCCACCCTCGGCATGAGAATCCAGAACGAGCAGTCCGGCTCCAGCTCGCTCTTCGCCCAGCCCATGTTCGTCGAGCCGGTGCCGGAGACCACGGAACAACAGAAGAATGAGGGAACAAAGGAACAGGGAACAGAAAACCAGGAATCAGCGATGAGGCTTCAGGGTTCGGAACGAATCTCATCGGCGCACGAAGCGTCAGGGCACGACTTCAGTCGAGCCGAAAATGTCCCCATAAGTGAACGGGCTTTAGCCCCTGCAACGCCAACCGCTCCCGCAAAAATTCCCCGCGGCGTGCTCGAAGCCCGCATGGAGGCGGCGCTGGCCTCTCTCGCAGAGCCCTCCGACCTGCCTTCACCCACCCTGCGCCAGGGCCATCTCGCCCTGCTCAAGCGCTGGTACTACCGCCCCGAGGCCCGCCGCGCCGGCGAAATCTTCTTCCCCGACGCCGAAGGCGCCTGGCCCGTGAAAGCCCTGCTGCGCGGCGCAGGGCGCATCGCGGCAAAGATGCTGACGGGCGAACATCGCGATTGAAGCATTCCTGCTTCGCCCCGATGCCAAAACGGGAGCAGCCCAAGGCGGGAAAAATCCGCGGCAAGAGGCTGAAAAACAATCCCGGCTCCCGGCAGATGGGAACTCTCTCACACATACACTCACCCCATGAGCCGGCCTCCGCAGCGTTACCCCTCCCCCAGACCGCAGAGTCCGGCTCGGCCCCAAAAGCAGCGCAGCGGCGTCCAGACCATCCTGGCGGATGCGCTCGAACACCACCGCCAGGGACAACTGCCACAGGCCGAGCAGCTTTACCGCCAGATCCTGGCCATCGATCCCCATCATGCCGACAGCCTGCACCTGCTGGGAGTGCTGGCCCATCAAATCGGCCGTGACGACGTCGCCGTCGAACTGATCCGCAGCGCCCTGGCGATCGACACACGACAGGCTTCCTATCATTGCAACCTGGGCGCCGCCCTGCAGGCGCAAGGCAAGCTGGACGAGGCCGCGGCCAGCTACGAACAGGCGCTCCAACTCAACCCGGAGATGGCCGAGGCGGAGATGAACCTGGGCGCCGTCCTCGAGGCGCAGGGCAAACACGATCTGGCCGAGGCGCGCTTCCGCCGGGCCCTGGCCCTGCGTCCCGGCCTGGCCGAGATTCACGTCAACCTGGGCAACATTCTGCAGGCCCAGGGCAAGCTGGAAGAGGCCGTGGCCAGCCATGAGCGGGCCCTCACTCTCAAGCCCGATTTCGCCGAAGCCTGCTTCAACCGCGGCAACGTCCTCCAGGCCCAGGGCAAGCTGGACGACGCAGTGGCAAGTTATGAACGGGCCCTGGCCCTCAAGCCTGGAATGCCTGAGTTTCACGGCAACCTGGGCAACGCGCTCCAGGCGCAGGACAAGCTGGAGGAAGCCGTGGCCTGCTACAGGCAGGCGCTGGCCCTCAAGCCGGATTATGCCGAGGCCTGGTACAACCTCGGCAACGCCCGTCAGGCCCAGCACAAGCCGGGCAAACTGGAGGAGGCGATGGCCTGCTATGAGTGCGCCCTTCAGCTCAACCCGCAACTGCCCGAGGCCCACTACAACCTGGGAAACACGCTGCATGCCCTCGACCGGCTGGACGAGGCGGCGGCCAGTTATGAGCGGGCCCTTGCCGCCCGGCCGCGCTACGCCGAGGCCCACTACAACCTGGGCTGCGTGCTTGAGGAACTTGGCCGTCTGCCCGAGGCGCTCGCCTCCATCGCCCGCGCCCTTGAAATCAAGCCCGACTATCCCCAGGCCCGTTTCGGCCAGGCATTGGCCCAGTTGCGCGACGGTGATTTTTCCGCCGGCTGGCACAACTACGAGTCGCGCTGGCAATCCCCCGATCACGACACGCCCCGCCGGGCCTACCCGCAGCCGCCATGGACCGGCGAAAGGCTTGCCGCGGGCCGTCTGCTCCTCTGGGGCGAGCAGGGCATCGGCGACGAAATCATGTTCGCCGGGCTGATTCCCGACGCCGTCCGCGCCGGCAACCGCATCGTGCTCGATTGCGACCCCCGGCTCAAGCCGCTGTTCGCGCGCTCCTTTCCTCCCTCGGTCCAGGTGGTCTCCGGCTGCGGCCCGGCCGAGGCGCAGGAGGCGGGCATCGCGGCCCAGCTGCCCACCGGCAGCCTGCCAGGCCTGTTCCGGACCACGGAAGCCACCTTTGCTGCCGCCGCCACGCCCTACCTCCAGGCCGATCCGGCCGAGCGGGAGCAGTTCCGTGCCCGCTACGCCGACGGCCGCCGCCTCATCGGGCTGGCCTGGCACACGAAGAATCAAAGGACCGGGCGCAGGCGCTCCATCGCCCTCCAAGCCTTCGCGCCCCTGTTCGCCCTGTCTGGCATCCGCTGGATCAGCCTGCAATACGGAGATTTCGACGAGCTGGAGGCACGGGCCGCCTCGGCCCGCGCGCCCCTGCTCGTCGACCGCACCGTGGACCAGTTCGCCGACCTGGACCGGTTCGCGGCCCAGGTCGCGGCCATGGATCAGGTCCTCACCATCGACAATTCCACCGCCCACCTGGCCGGCGCCTTGGGCGTGCCCGTCCGGCTTCTGCTGCCTTTCGCCGCCGACTGGCGCTGGCTTGAGCAGCGGCCCGACAGCCCCTGGTATCGCACCATGCGCCTCTTCCGCCAGCCTCGCCCCGGCGACTGGCAGTCCGCCCTCGACGCCGTCCGCGGCACGCTCGTGCATCCCCCTCTCCCGCAGCGATAACCGCCCCCCCTCGGCAGACCGGCGAACTCCGGCGAAGTCCGGCAAAGTCCGGCAGAGAGCATGCGCGCGCATCGAGCCCCAAAGGCCTGTCAGAATCAAGCCTGCCGCAAAGTCCCCCGCGCTGACGCGCGCCCCTCTCCGCTGATACACTGACCCGGCAAGGATGATCCGGGAGAAAAACCATGGTTGAGCTGCTGCCATCCATCTTGTCGGCGGATTTTGCCCACCTGGCCGACGAAGTTGCCGCGGCCGAGCGGGGCGGCGGCACGGTCATCCACGTCGATGTGATGGATGGCCATTTCGTGCCCAACATCACCATCGGGCCGCCCGTGGTCCAGTGCCTGCGCAAGGCCACCTGCCTGCCCCTCGACTGCCACCTGATGATCGAGAACCCGGACGAGTTCATCCCCGCCTTTGCCGACGCCGGGGCCAACTGGGTGAGCGTCCACTACGAGGCCTGCCGCCATCTGCACCGCTCGCTGGAGCTGATCGCCCACCACGGCATGAAGCCCGGCGTAGTGCTCAACCCGGCCACCCGCGTCAATCTGCTCGTCGATATTCTGCCCATGGTCCATCACGTCCTCATCATGAGCGTGAATCCCGGCTTCGGCGGCCAGAGTTTCATCCCTTTTTCGCTGCAAAAAATCCGCCATCTGGCCGAATTGCGCCAGCAGCTGGGGCTGGCATTTAGAATCGAAGTGGACGGCGGCGTGGCTCACGACACGGTGGCCCAGGTCGTCCAAGCAGGAGCGGAGCTGCTGGTGGCGGGGAATGCTGTCTTCGCAGCCGGCGATCCCGAGCGGGATGCGCGCGCACTGCTGGCGGCGGCCCGCGCGGCCGCGGGCGAGTCAGTTTAGCTTTTCCGGAATGAGCAGGACGAAGGCGCGCCGCCTGTCGACGGGCGGCGCTGCGAGAATGAGGGGTTATGAACCGGTTTGCAAAAAAATTCGCCGTCGCCGCGCTGGCCTGCCTGGTCCTGGCCGGGGTCGCGGCCCAGGCGCGGGAAAAGAAGCCCAAGCACAAGAAGAACGAGGACCTCAGCGCCAACCCGCTGGCCAACGTCAAGTCCAGCCAGCCCGACAAGGTGCTCTTTGACAAGGCCATGATCGCCCTCAAAAAAGGCCGCTATGACGTGGCCCGCCTCACCCTCCAGACCCTGCTCAACACCTATCCCGATTCCGAGTACCGCATGCGCGCCAAGCTGGCCGTCGGCGACACTTGGTTCAAGGAGGGCGGCGCCGCGGCCCTCACCCAGGCCGAGGCCGAGTACAAGGACTTCATCACCTTCTTCCCCAACGCCCCCGAGGCCGCCGAGGCGCAGATGAAGGTCGGCGACATCTACTACCAGCAGATGGAAAAGCCCGATCGCGACTACACCAACGCGCAGCGCGCCGAGGAAGAGTACCGCAACATGATCAACCAGTTTCCTGACTCGGCCCTGATTCCCCGCGCCAAGCAGAAGCTGCGCGACGTGCAGGAGGTTCTGGCCGAGCGCGAAACCCAGATCGGCCTCTACTACGAGAGCCGCGAAAACTACTCCGCCGCCATCGCCCGCCTGCAGACCGTCGTCGATACCTACCCCCTTTACTCCAAGAGCGACCAGGCCCTGCTGGGCATCGGCGACTCCTATGCCGGCGAGGCGCGTTCGGTGCAAATGGCCCGCGGCCTGCCCGGCGCAGTCAAGGAGCGGCTCCGTTCCATGTATCTTGACCGCGCCGCCGCCGCCTACGACAAAGTTATTACCCGCTATCCCATGGCCCCCCACGTCGAGGATGCCCGCGACCGGCTGGTCGCCATGAACCGCCCCGTCCCCGAGCCCACCCAGGCGGCCATTGCCGAAAGCGACGCCGAAGAGCGCAGCCGGCAGCCCCTGCGCTTTACCGACAGGACCCTGGGCCTCATCAAGCACGGGCCCTCGGTGGTCGAAGCCGTCCACGTCGGTGAGCCCAGCCTCCAGGATCCCACCCGGCTTACGGCGCCGGAGATCACCAAGGAAAACGTCGCCCTCTTCAAAGAGGCCGCCGGCGAAACCCGCGCTGCCGCAGCCGCGCCTGTGCCCACCGGAACCAATGAGCCGCCGCGCAGCGATCAACCCTCCGAGGCGCCGGTGCAGCTTTCCGCTCCCGAGGGTGGAACCGGCGTCGGCGTTTCGATTGTGAACGCACCCGCCACCGACCCCAATGCCGTCATCAAGCCCGTCGGACCCACCAACACCGTGGTGCCCGCCGCCCAGGGCCCGGCCCCGGCCCCGGAACAGATCAACGACATCAAGCCCGCCTCGGTTCCAACGCAATCCTCCGCAACCACCGCCAAAAAGAAGGCCCCCAAAGCGGACCTGAGCGAAGAATCCTCCAGCAAGAAGAAAAAGAAAAAGGGCCTGTCCAAGCTCAACCCCTTCTAACCGGAGAAACTTCCATTCAACAAAGGCCGCACCCCCACGGGATGCGGCCTTTGCGCATTTGCCCTTCCTTCCTCCACCACCACTCTCTACCACCCCGCATCTGCTAAAGTGAGGGGTGGTCCCCCGCGCGAAACCCTCTTCAGACAGGGGTTTGGCGCAGACTCCCGGGGGCTTCCAAACAACCCTCATGCCCCACGACCTGCCCAAAGCCTACGACCCCACCGCCATTGAAGATCACTGGGCGGAGTACTGGGTGCGCGAGAACCTCTTCGCCCAGCCCGCGCCTGAACACACCGCACAAAGAACTTCAGGCCGCGAAGCCCAGTCGGCCTTCACCATCCTGCTCCCCCCCCCAACGTCACCGGCCGCCTCCACATGGGCCACATGCTCAACCAGACAGAGATGGACATCCTCACCCGCTGGCGGCGCATGTCCGGGGTCCCCGCGGACAGGTCTTCGTCCGTGGGGTGGATGTCCGGCCGCCGCGCCCTCTGGCTGCCCGGCACCGATCATGCCGGCATCGCCACCCAGATGATGGTCGAGCGCCAACTCGCCGAAGAAGGCACTTCCCGGCAGCAACTGGGCCGCGAAGCATTCGTTGCCCGCGTCTGGGAGTGGAAGCGCCACTACGGCGGCGCCATCCTCGACCAGATGAAGCGCCTCGGCGCCTCCGTCGACTGGCAGCGCGAGTACTTCACCATGGACGAGCACCTCTCCGTCGCCGTCCGCGAGGCCTTCGTCCGCCTCTATGACCAGGGACTCATCTATCGCGGCGCCTACATCGTCAACTGGTGCCCCCGCTGCCAGACCGCCATCAGCGACCTCGAAGTCGTCTACGACGAGCACAAGGGCCACCTATGGGAGATCCGCTACCCCGTCCTCGATGCTGATGGTCAAGACACCGGCGAGTTTCTCACCGTCTCCACCACCCGCCCCGAAACCATGCTCGGCGACGTAGCCGTCGCCATCCATCCCGAGGACGAGCGCTACCTCCACCTCCACGGAAAAGAGCTCCGCCTGCCGCTGCCAAAATCGAATATTGCCCGCGAGATTCCCATCATCCTCGACGAGTGGGTCAGCCGCGACTTCGGCACCGGCGCCGTCAAAGTCACCCCGGCCCACGACCCCAACGACTTCGCCCTCGGCGAGCGGCACCACCTCCCGTCCATCAACGTCATGGACGCGACCGGCCACATCAACGCCGAAGGCGGCGCCTACGCCGGCCTCGACCGCTACGTGGCCCGCAAAGAGATCGTGCACGACCTCGAAGCGCAGGGCCTGCTCGCCGCCGTCAAGGACCACACCCACAACGTCGGCCACTGCGACCGCTGCAAGACCGTCGTCGAGCCGCGCCTCTCCACCCAGTGGTTCATCAAAATCCAGCCCCTCGCCGACAAAGCCGTTGCCGCCGTCAAGCCCGGCCCCGACGGCAAAAAAGCCATCCGCTTCACGCCCGAGATTACGAAAAGACCTATCTCAACTGGATGGAGAACATCCACGACTGGTGCATCTCCCGCCAGCTCTGGTGGGGCCACCGCATCCCCGCCTGGCACTGCGCCGACTGCCACAAGATCACCGTCCCACGGCCCAACACCAAGGCGGACCCCACCGCCTGCGCCCACTGCGGCTCAGAGAAAATCACTCAGGAAACCGACGTCCTCGACACCTGGTTCTCCTCCGGCCTCCTCCCCGTCTCCGTCTTCGGCTGGCCCAACTTCGCCAGCAAGAGCCTGGGTGCCCCAGGTCTCGATTCTGAGACCTGGGAGAGCAATGTACATCGCGCCGACTTCAACGCCTTCTACCCCACCAGCCTCCTCGTCACCGGCTTTGACATCCTCTTCTTCTGGGTCGCGCGCATGATCATGCTCGGCTGCTGGTTCGCCGCCGACGTGCCCATGCCCGACGGCAGCCCGCGCTCGCTTGCCGACTCGGTTCCCTTCCGCGAGGTCTACATCCACGCCCTGGTCCGCGACGCCAACCGCGAAAAGATGTCCAAGACCAAGGGCAACGTCGTCGACCCCATCGAAATCGTCAAGCAATACGGCACCGACGCGGTCCGCTTCACCCTGGCCTCCATGGCCTCGCCCGGAACCGACATCGCCTTCAACATCGCCCGCACCGAGGGCTACCGCGCCTTCGCCAACAAAATCTGGAACGCCGCCCGCTTCATCTTCATGAATGTCGACCGCGCCGCCGAGATCGGCATCACGGTCGATCCCTCTGTGCTGGGCTCCATGCCCGCCGCGCCCGCCAACGCGCCGCTTGAAGCCCGCTGGATCGTTGCCGAACTCCACGCGACCGCTGCCAAAGTCAACCAGTCCCTCGAGAACTACCGCTACGACGACGCGGCCAACACGATTTACCAGTTCTTTTGGGGAAGTTTCTGCGATTGGTACTTAGAGATCGTCAAGCTGCGGCTGGACTTTTCGCGAATCAGCAGACAAGGCGAAAACGAAGGCAGCGCTCACCACGCTGGTTCAGGTTTTTGAAGCTGCGTTGCGACTGCTCTCGCCGTTCATGCCATTTCTTACGGAAGAGTTGTGGCACGCGGTTTACGACGGCAATCCGCCGGAGAAGTCGATTGCGCTGACGACGTATCCGCAGACTGGTTTTGTCCCTGAATTATCCCCTGCCTTGGAACATATGTTCTATCTGAAGAATGTTATCTACGGAATTCGCGCTCGGAGAAAAGATCTTGGCGTTCCAGAAAACATAAAGGTGTCTGTCAAAGTAACAAAGTGGGCAAGCGAGTTTTGCAACTCCGGCATAGCAGAGCAGAATTGCGACATTGTGATGAAGCTCTCGCAGGCTTCAGACGTCGAGTATGTTCCCTATGCAGATCGAGATGCGGGAGGACGGTTCTCAAATCTCGCATGGAGCGCATACGGCCCCACCGATGTGGCCGTAATGTACGAGCGCACCATCGACGTCCCCGCCGAGCGCGACCGCTTGACAAAAGACATCGCCAAATACGAAAAAGGCTTGGCCGCCGCCGAGCGCCAGTTGGGCAACGACGCCTTTCTGGCCAAAGCCCCGGCGCACATAGTCGAGGGCCTCAAAAAGCAGGAAGCCGAAACCCGCCTCCTGCTTGAAAAAGCCCGCGCCGCGCTCGACGCGTTGCCGAATCAATGACAAAACCAGCGAAATCGCTGCGTGAGAAATCGATTGCAGGCAATTCCGCAGGAATGCGGGACAATGGAGGTAAGTCGGAGAACAGCGCATGGGAACCAGGGAAGACAAAAGTCCGAGAACCGGCAAAAAATGGCAGCGGACGTGCAGAATCGGTTTTGAAGGCACCCCCCTCCCCCCTTTCGTGTGAAACTGTGAAACTGTGAGGCGCAGTGATACAGCAGCAAGAGGCCGAAAAGCTGGCGGCTGAAAGCTGTTTTCCGAAGGAAAAACCATGGATTGGAAGAGCAGCCGCATCGACGCATTGCTGGAGCAGGCCCTGGTCGAAGATCAGGCCGTCAGCGACGCCACCACCCACGTCACCATCGACCCCAACCTGCGCGCCTCAGCCTCCATTCTGGCCCGCCAGGAGATGGTTGTGGCCGGCCTCGGCGCCGTGCCCCGCCTGCTCGAAATCTTTGCCCGACTCGACCCCCGCCCCCCCGCGCACACCCGCTTTGAGGTCGTCAGCCACCCTGAAATCTTCGACGGCGTGCGCGTCCGCTCGGGCCAGGTGCTGGCCGTCATCCAGCACAACGCCCGCGTCCTGCTCAGTTGCGAGCGCGTCATCCTCAACCTCATGCAGCACCTCAGCGGCATCGCCACCCTCACCCGCAAATACGTCGATGCCATCCAAGGCACCCACGCCCGCGTGCTCGATACGCGCAAGACCGTCCCCGGCCTGCGCGCGCTGGAGAAGTACGCCGTGCTGTGCGGCGGGGGAACCAATCACCGCCTCGACCTGGCCTCCGGCATTCTCATCAAGAACAATCACATCGCCCTCGGCGGCGGCCTGCGCGCCGCGCTCACCCACGCCCTGGAGCGGCGTCAGAAAGGCCAGCGCGTGCAGGTCGAAGTGCGCAACGCCCACGAGCTCGAAGAAGCCCTCGAATGCGGCGCCGAGGCCATCCTGCTCGACAACATGACGCCCAAAGAAGTGCGCCTCTCGGTGGACCGCATCAAGAAAGAAAAACGCTGGATTCCCGTCGAGGCCTCCGGCGGCATCGTGCTCGAAAACATTCGCGCCTATGCCGAGACCGGCGTCGATTTCATCAGCGTGGGCGCGCTCACTCACTCCGCCACGGCCGCCGACATCTCCATGAGCATTGCCGCGGAGCCGAGCTAGCTGATGTTTGATCTGGCCACGCTGGAAGCCGCGCTTGCAGGCACGATTTACGCGGGCAACCTTCATTTTTCTGGGCTCACCGATTCCACAAACACCGATGCGCTTGAGGCCGCCCGCGGCGGTGCGCCGCACGGCTCGGTCTACTTTGCCGATGCGCAGCGGGCCGGGCGCGGGCGCGGCGATCATGGCTGGCAGTCAGCCGCGGGCGAAGGGCTCTACGTGAGCGTCCTTCTCCGCCCGCGCATCCCCGCCGTCCGCCTGCCTCTGTTGCCGCTGGCCGCGGGACTGGCCGCTGCGCAGGCGATGCGCACGGCCAGCGGGCTTACCGCCGACCTGCGCTGGCCCAACGATCTGCTGCTCCGCGAGCGCAAGGCGGGCGGAATTCTGGTCGAGTCCAAAACCGAAGCCGGTGCCGTGGCCTTTGCGGTCGTCGGCGTCGGCATCAATGTGCATCAGCGGACGTTTGCGCCCGATCTGGCCACGCCTGCCACCTCGCTCGACCTGGAAGCGGGACGCACGATTCCGCGCCAGGCGCTGCTTGTCTCCCTGCTAAAATCGCTGCAGCGAGAAACCCGCGCGCTGCTCGATCCGGAGGCGCTGCCAACCATTCCCGCGCGCGTCGAAAAGGCCTCTCCCTGGATGCGCGGCCGAAGGGTTCAAGTCCACGGCCCGCAAGCCTGCACCGGCGTGACCGACGGGCTCGACGCACATGGATTTCTGCGCGTGCGCACCGCCGCCGGAGTCGTCACGGTGCAGACCGGCGGCATCCGCGCCGCGGAGATGGACTGAAAAAACGATGCTGCTTGCTCTCGATGTCGGCAATACCAATACGGTGCTCGGCCTCTATCGCCTCAACGGCGCGGAACCGGACTCTCCGGCGACAGGCCCTGCTCGCCGGGATGGCGAAAATCCGGAACTGGCCGCGCACTGGCGCATCACCACTCACCGCGCCCAGACCGTGGACGAGTATGGCGTGTTCTTCGTCAATCTCTTCGAGATGAACGGCATGGCTCCCAGCCAGGTGACGCACATCATTATTTCTTCCGTGGTGCCGCCGGTCGAGTCCACCTTGCGCGCGGTCTGCGAGAAGTACTTCCATCTTGAACCGCTGTTTGTGGAGCCGGGCATCAAGACCGGCATGCCGGTGCTGGTGGACAATCCCACCGAACTGGGCGCCGACCGGCTGGCCGACTGCATCGCCGCTTTTGAACGTTACGGCGGCCCGTGCATCGTGGTGGACTTTGGCACCGCCACCAAGTTTGAAGTGATCTCCGCGCGCGGCGAATACCTCGGCGGCGTCATCGCTCCCGGCCTGGGCCTCAGCGCCGACGCCCTTTTTTCCCGCGCCGCCCGGCTCAGCCGCGTGGACATCAAGCGACCCGCAAAAGTCATCGGCACCAACACCGTCGCGCATCTGCAGAGCGGCCTCTACTACGGCTACATCGGCCTGGTGGATGGAATCCTGGAGCGCATCTTCGCGGAACTGGGCGAGCAGCCGCGCGTGATTGCCACCGGCGGCCTGGCGCGCATGGTCGCCGAAGACTCGCGCTACGTCACCGAGATCGACGACCTGCTCACCCTCGATGGCCTGCGCATTCTCTTCGAGCGCAACCGCGCCACCCGCCCGCGCGGCCGTCATCAGGCTTAGCCGTGCTGAACTACTTCAATTACTTCACCGAAATCGAAGAGCGATTTCAGCAGCGCCGTGGAGCGCTGCTGTTGCTCTCCACGCTCGACTGGGCGCTCATCGAGACCTGGCGCGAGGCCGGCATCCCGCTGGAAGCGGCGCTGCGCGGCATCGACGCGGCCTTCGACAAATATGAAGCCCGGCAAAAAAAAGCCCGCATGCGCCGCGTCAATGGCCTGGCCTGGTGCGCACAGGCAGTGATGGAGGCAGCCGAGGAACTGCGCGAAGCCGCCGCGGGCACAGCTCCCGCATCCACTGAGAGCCGTGAATCGGGCTTCGAGCATGAGCGCGTGGCCACGCATCTTGAGGCTGCGGCGAGTGCGCTGGATGCAGCCACCATCGCCCCCGAAGCCTGCGCGGCCACCGCAGCCCGCTTGCGCGAACTGGCCGCCGAAGTCCGCTCCGCGGCGCCCGAAGACGCTACAAGCCTTGACATCGAAGCCCTCGAGCGCACCCTCACCGTACTCGAAGAAAAACTTTTTGCCGCATTGACCGCCGCCGCGCCCGAAGACCTGCTCGTTGCGCTCAAAGAACACGCCGCGCGCGAACTGGCGCCCTATCGCAGCCGCATGAGCGTCGTGCAGTTACGCCAGGTGGAGCACCAGTTTGTGCAAAAGCAACTGCTGGTGCACTACGGCTTGCCCCGCCTCAGCCTCTTCTACATGAGCCAGCAATGACCGCGCCCGCAACCCATCTCGTGCAGATTGAGAAGCCCATTTACGGCGGCGCGTTTTTGGCGCGCGTCGAAGGCAAAGCCGTGTTCGTGCCGCTCACGCTGCCCGGCGAGCAGGCTCGTGTACGCATCGTCGAAGAGAAGCGCGGCTACTCCACCGCCGAAGCCGAGGAAATTATCCTCGCCGCGCCCCAACGCATCGCGCCCGCCTGCCGTCACTTCGGCGTGTGCGGCGGCTGCCACTATCAGCACGCGAATTACGAGACGCAGCTCGCGCTCAAGCAGGCCATCCTGCGCGAAACGCTGGAGCGCGGCGGCATTCGCGCGCCCGCTGAAATCGCGGTGCTCGCGGCCGACCGCGCGGCCCAGGCCTGGACCTATCGCAACCGCATCCGCCTGGCCTTCGACGCGCACGGCAATCCCGGCTACCGGGGCCGCAGCTCTCATACGGTCATTCCAATGCTTGAGTGCCCCATCGCCGCGCCCTTGCTGATCGAAGCCGCGAATGCCATCGCCGTCACCGCGCGCCGGTTTGCGCCCGCGCTGCGACCCACTGAGATTGCGCTCTTCTGCGACGCGGGCGAGACCGCCCTGCTGGCCAGCGTCTTCATCGCAAGCCCCGCAAAGATTCACTTCGACGAGTTCGCCCGCGCGCTCGCCGAACAGATTCCCGCGCTCCGCGGCGTGCAGCTTGTGGTGGAAGGCCGCCGCACGCAACGGGGACCGGCCCGCCCGCCGCGCACAGTCGCGCAATGGGGCGCCGCATTCCTTCACTATCGCGCCGCGGGTTTCGACTATCGCGTGGATCACGGCGCGTTCTTTCAGGTCAATCGCTGGCTCGTGGATGCGCTCGTCGAGCGGGTGACCGCGGAGCACAGCGGCGCGCTGGCCTGGGATCTCTTTGCCGGCGTCGGCCTGTTTGCGCGGCGGCTCACGGCGAGTTTCAGCCGCGTGGTTGCAGTCGAGTCCGCGCCCGCCGCAACAGCGGCTCTCGCCGAAAATCTGCGCGGCACAACAGGATCGGCGGTCATCGCGGAGACCCTCGCGTTCCTGCGCCGCAACACGAAGAGCGAGCGCCCCGATCTGATCGTCGTGGACCCGCCCCGCACCGGCCTCGGCGCGGAGACCGCGGCGCTTCTCGCTTCGGTCGCGGCCTCCGCGATCGTCTACGTCTCCTGCGATCCGGCCACTCTGGCCCGCGATCTGCACTCGCTCCTCGCCTCTGGCTACGCCGTTGAATCCATCACTCTCGCCGACCTGTTTCCGCAGACCTTCCACCTGGAGACGGTGGTCCAGTTGCGGCGAGCCTGATAGGCTTGACCCCCATAGAAGCTTTTCACGCGCAATGCAATCGCAACCCGCCACCTTCGGGCCCGCTGACTCAACTCCCGCATCTGCAGGCCTGAGCCTGCGCGCCGGCGCGGTCCCGCTGTTTCATGCCGCGTGGCTTTTTGCCGCCGGAATCTCCCTCACGCAAGTCATGTGGCTTCGGCCCGGCTTCGTGCTGATGGCGCTGGCTCCGGTGACCGCCCTGTGTTGCCTGGCGGCCTTCCGCGCGCAGCGCATTGCATGGCTGCCGCTGGCGGTGCTGTGGTGCCTGCTGGGCGTCTGGTGCGCAGAGATGGCGCCGCAGCCGGCCCCCGCGCCCGCCGTCGCCACGCTGTCTGAC
Source organism: uncultured Acidobacteriaceae bacterium (assembly GCA_963716385.1). GTDB lineage: Bacteria > Acidobacteriota > Terriglobia > Terriglobales > Acidobacteriaceae > Telmatobacter. The sequence continues at coordinate 906,100 of OY970305.1, read as the reverse complement.
GGACTGCTGCGCACCGTGGAAGGGACCGTCGTCGATGCCGGAGCAGTGCGCGGCGAAACCGTCGAGAACGTCGACGAACCGGCCAGCGAAGGCCCCTCGCAGCGCATCGATCTGCGCGTCTCCAGCATCGAGCTCGTCACCGACGCCGCCGATGCGCAAACCCCGGCCGAGGGCGGCGTGCGGCTCACCGTGCGTTGGCCTCAGGATCTCCGCGGCCCATCCGCGCCCCAGGCTTTCCGTTGCGGGGAACGTGTCCGCGCCGTGGTTCGCCTGCTGCCGCCTGAGGTTTATCGCGATCCGGGCGCGTGGAGCCGTGCGGATTATCTGCTCGGCCAGGGCATCACCTCCACAGCTTCGGTCCGCGTCGAGCGCGTTGACCGCATCGGTCAGGCTCCCGGCCGGTTTCTCGCCTGCCGCATCGCCGAGGTGCAGCATGCCTCTAGCGCGCGCCTGCTCGCGCTGCCCGCCGCCATGACTCGCCTGCCCGTTGCGCTTCGCCTCAGCGGCGACGACGTTATCATGCTGGCCGCCATGACCACCGGCGACCGCACCTACCTCACGCACACCCTCCGCGTGGGATTCGAGCGCACCGGCTCGTTCCACATGCTCGTCGTGTCGGGCTTTCACCTGGCCATCGTCGCCGGATGTTTTCTCTGGATCGCGCGCCGCCTGCGCATGCCGCGGGTTCCGGCCACGCTGGCCACCATCGCCGCCACCTTCGCCTACGCGCTGTTCACCGGCTTTGCCACGCCCGTGCAGCGCTCTCTTTGGATGATTACCCTCTATCTTCTGGGCCGCCTCGTCTATCGCGAACGCAGCGCGCTCAACACCATCGGCTTTGCCGCCCTGTGCCTGCTGGCCGTCAGTCCCCGCAGCCTGTTCGACGCCGGCCTGCAGATGACGCTGCTCGCGGTCATCGCAATCGCCGGCGTCGCCATGCCCCTGCTCCAGAGCACAGTGCACCCTCATCTGACCGCTACGCGCGACCTTCGCCTCATCGCCATCGACGTCAAGCTGCCTCCGCACCTGGCTCAGTTCCGCGTCACTCTGCGCATGATCGCCAACCGCCTGCAGACAGCCGCATCGGCCCGCATCGCCTGGCGCGTCTTTCCCTGCATGGTGCGGTTCGTGCTGCGCTGCGTCGAGTTGCTGGTGGTCTCCTGCGTGGTGGAACTGGCCATGACCCTGCCCATGGCCGTCTACTTCCACCGCATCACCATCTTCGCGCTGCCGGTCAACGTATTCATTCTGCCGCTGCTCCTTGTGCTCATGCCCGCCGCACTGCTGACGCTGCTGGCGCTGCTTGTGTGGCCGCCCGTCGCCGTGCTTCCAGCCATGTTCGTGGCCGTCTTTCTTCACATCGGCGTAGGCCTGGTGCATCTGTTCGGGTCGCTGGCCCTGGGCGATTTCCGCATTCCCGCGCCGCTGGCTTGGCAGTCGGCGGCCTTCTGCGTGCTGCTGGCCGCGGCCATCGTGCTCGCGCGCGGCCGCCGCCGGCAGCGCCGCGCCGCATGGGGCGCATTGCTGCTGGCCGGCTTTGCCGCCGTGGCGCCTCGCCCTATCGACCACCCCCGCAATGCACTGCTGGTCGAGGCCATCGACGTCGGCCAGGGCGATTCCCTGCTGCTCATCACTCCGGACGGCAAGACCCTGCTGGTCGACGGCGGCGGCTTCGGCGGAGGTCCGCGCCAGGCTCCGCAGAATTTCGACATCGGCGAAGAGGTCGTCTCGCCCGCTCTCTGGGCGCGCGGCATCCGTCATCTCGACGTGGTGGCCCTCACCCACGCCCACTCCGACCACATGGGCGGCCTGCCCTCTGTCCTGCGCAACTTCCATCCCGCTGAGCTGTGGGTAGGCAACAACCCGCGCGTCGCGGCATACGTCGCCCTGCTGGACGAGGCCGTCCAGCTTCGTGTCCGCATCCGCTCCCTGCGCGCCGGCGACGCGTTTTCGCTGGGCAGCACAGAGGTCCACGTCCTCGCGCCCTTCCGCGGCTATCAGCCCGGCGCCGAGCCGGAAAACGACGACTCCCTGGTGCTGCGCGTGGCCTACGGCGCCACTTCGGTTCTCCTCGAGGGCGATGCCGAAGCACCCATCGAGCAGGCCATGCTGGCCGAGTCCGGTCTTCAGAGCACGCTGCTCAAAGTGGGCCACCACGGCAGCATCACCTCCACGCGCCCCGCATTTCTGGCGCGCGTCGCGCCGCAGTGGGCCGTCATCTCCTGCGGCCTCCACAACCGCTTCGGCCATCCACGCCCGGAGGTCCTGGCCGCGCTCGAAGCCGCCAAAGTCCGCACCTACTCGACCGATATCGACGGCGCAAGTTGTTTCAGCCTGGACGGAAGATCTGTCGCCCCCGCGCCCTGCGCCAGCAGCCGCCAAGGCCCTTGAAGCTGGCTTTTTGCCGGTTGATTCCGAACCTCCGCAAGCGCCCGAAGTTTCGCCCTTCCCATGCCGCATGACTCCCCACCGATGAGCCGATGAGAAACAAGCTCCGACCAACGCGCTGGCAAGCGAAGAGATGGACCAGCGCGCAAGCGGACCCGCCAGGCTTCTCCCCCGTGCTGCGCGCTGGCCGCCGTCTACTTCCTGGCGCGCGCGCTGCAGCCGCGTGCGGACCGTGCCCTCGGGAATGCCCCGCACGGCGCCGATGTCGCGTGAGCTGAGCTCCTCGAACGTCGCCAGAACGAGAGGGACGCGGAGTTCTTCGGGCAGTGCATCCACCATGGCGTGAATGTGTGCGTGCTGGTCCGCGGCGACCAGCAGCAGTTCGGGACCGGGCTCGCCGGACGTCAGGCTGTCGATCTCGTCCGGCGCGGCCGCAGATCGACGGCCACGCGCCTGGCGGCTCGCGCGAGAAAGGCGCGTTCGTTCTGCGCCTGCGGCCAACCGTGATTGCGATACAGCTTCAAGAAGGTCTCCTGGACCGCATCTTCGGCGTCGTGCGCATTGAGCAGGACCGCGTAGGCCACCCGAAAGACGAAACGCGCCTGGCGCTGGACGAGGGCCGCGAATTGCGCGTCTGCATCAGTGGTCAAGACTCGCGGCCTCCCTTGCTGGCAGCCTGCCGGGCCGCCTTCCGTTCTACTCGCAAAGACGGCGGAAGTGTCGCAGCTGTTCGGATTTCTTTTCGCGGGGAAAGGAAAAGCCCGCGGCTCAAAGTGAGCTGCGGGCCTTTGTGTTGCGTTGGTTAAGAGCTACGCCTTGGCGGCGGTCAGCGCGCCCAGGTCGGCGGCCAGTTTCTCGGTCGAGAAGGCCTCGATCAAATCGCCTTCCTTCAGGTCGTTGAAGCCGCCCAGGCCAATGCCGCACTCCATGCCGTTCGTGACTTCGCGCGCATCGTCCTTGAAGCGCTTGAGCGAGCCGATCTTGCCCTTGAACAGCTGCACCCCGTCGCGCATCACCTTCACCTCGGCATCGCGGCGAATCACGCCGTCCTGCACGCGGCAGCCGGCGATGGTGCCGACCTTGGGAATGCGGAAGACGTTGATGATTTCGGCCCGGCCCACGTAGTTCTCCTTGAACGTAGGTTCGAGCAGGCCCAGCATGGCCAGGCGCATCTCGTCCTGCAACTCGTAGATGATCGAGTGCAGGCGGATCTGGACGCCTTCCTGCTGCGCCAGTTCGGCGGCCTTGCGCTCGGGGCGCACGTTGAAGCCGATGATGATGGCGTTCGAGGCCGTGGCCAGCAGGACGTCGCTTTCCGTAATGGAACCGACGCCGGAGTGGATGACCTTGACGCGCACCTTCTCGGTGGACATGCGGACCAGCGAGTCGGCCAGCACCTCGACCGAGCCGGTCACGTCGCCCTTGATGATCAGCGGCAGGTCCTTGACCCCGGCCTGACGAATCTGCTCCGCAAGGCCCTCGAGAGAGACGCGCGAACTCTTTGCCAGTTGCGCCTCGCGCTCCTTCATCTTGCGATACTGCGCGATGCCCTTGGCCTTGTCGCGATCGGCCACCACCAGGAAGGTGTCGCCGGAGTCGGGCATGGCTTCCAGGCCCAGAACTTCCACCGGCGTCGAAGGGCCGGCTTCCGTCAGGGCGCGGCCGCGATCGTCAAACATCGCGCGGACCTTGCCGAACGTATTGCCGACGATGTAGCTGTCGTTCAGCCGCAGGGTCCCATCCTGCACCAGCACGGTCGCCACAGCGCCGCGGCCACGATCCAGCTTGGCCTCAAGCACGGACCCGACAGCCTTGCGGCCGGGCGTGGCCTTCGGTGCCTTGATGTCCGACACCAGGCAGATCATTTCCAGCAGCAGGTCCAGGTTGAGCCGCTTCTTGGCCGAGACTTCGACAAACACTGTGCCGCTTTCGCCGCTGCCGGCCCACTCCTCGGGAATCAGCCCGCGGTCGGCCAACTGCTTCTTCACCCGGTCGGGGTTGGCCTCGGGCTTGTCGATCTTGTTGACCGCCACGATGATCGGTACGTCGGCGGCCTTGGCGTGGTCGATGGCCTCCAGGGTCTGCGGCATGACGCCGTCGTCGGCGGCCACCACGATGACGACGATGTCGGTGACCTTGGCCCCGCGGGCTCTCATGCGGGTGAAAGCTTCGTGGCCCGGCGTGTCCAGGAAGACGATCTCGCGGCCCGAAGCCGGAGAGCCTTCCTTGGCAAACTTCACCTTGTAGGCGCCGATGTGCTGGGTGATGCCGCCGGCCTCGCCCGCCGCCACGTCGGTTTCACGAATGGCGTCGAGCAGCGAGGTCTTGCCGTGATCCACGTGGCCCATCACCGTCACCACGGGCGAGCGGGGAACCTCCAGTTCGCCGGTGTTTTCGGCTTCCAGAACCTCCTCGATGGCCTGGTTGGCGATCTCCTCTTCGTAGCTGATGACGGTCGCGCCGACGCCAAAGCGGGCGGCCACGTCCTTCACCATCTCCGCGTCCAGGGACTGGTTGACGGTGACGAAAACGCCGCGCATCAGCAGGGTGGCGATCAGATCCTTGGCGCGGATTTCAAGCTTCTCGGCCAGGTCCTTGACGCTGATGCCCTCGGTGACGGTGATCTCGCGGGTGATCGGCAGCGGTTCGTTGCTGAAGTGTGTCGCCCCGCCAAAACGCGGCGGCGGCACAAAGCCCTTCATCGGGCCTTCCTTGGTCTTGGGATACTGCGGGCGTCCGCCGCGTCCTCTGGAGGGAGCGCGCTGCGGGCGCGGCGCTTCGCCGGTCGGCGGTGCGCCGCCGGGGCGCGGAGGACCGCCAAATCCACCGGGGCGGGGTGCGCCAAATCCAGGACGCGCGCCGAAGCCCGGACGCGCGCCAGGGCCGGCGGGTCCACCGGGGCCTGCGTAGCCGCCCGTCGTGGTGCGGGTGGGATGCTTGGGACGCGGACCGCCGGGGAATTGTCCCGGAGCGCCGCCGGGGGTGCGCTGGGGATAACCGCCGGGCGCGCCGGGAGCGCCGGCCGGCCTGCGATCGAAAATGGGCCTGCCGCGCTGAATGCCGCCAGCCTGAGCTGCGGGAGCAGGCGCGCCGGGAACCACCGGGGGCGCCTTGTAAACCGGACGCGGCCCGGTCTGGGGCATCACAACGCGGCGCACGGGAACGGCTGGAGCCGCCGGGTGCGCTGCTTCGCCCTTTTGGTGAGCCGGCTTGTGTGACGGTGCGGCAGCCGCGGCAGCTTCCGGGGGGACAGCAGCCACGGTCTCTACGGCAGCGGCGGCTGTCTGCTCAACAGCGGGGCCGGCAGCCACGGAAGCCGCGGACACTTCCACGACCGGGACGGGCGGCGCAATCGCGCCAATCGCCGCGGCGGCCTCAACATGAACTGCGGGCGCAGCTGCCGGTACCTTGGCCGGAGGGGCTGCGTGCTCGGCGGCATGAGGCTGCGCTTCACGCGCAGCAGGCGCCGCCGGCGGTTTCACCACCACGGTAACCGCCGGAGGCGCAACAGCCACCGCGGGGCGCGCAGTCGCAGACGCCACGGGAGCCTTGGCCACCACCGGGCCGGCCGGGGGGCGAGAGGCAATCGCGGGGGGCGCATGCGGAGGGGTGACGATGGGCGGGGCGGGCCGGGCCTGCGGAACAATCTTGCGCGGCTCGGGTCGGGCAGGCGCAGCAGCCGGAGCCGCAACGGCCACAGCCGGCGGCGCGGGCCTGGCCGGAGCGTCGGGCGCGGCGGGCGGCGCGGGCCGCGCGGGAGCGTGACTCTGGCGGGCGGCGGCTTCTTCTTCCTGCTTTTTCGCCAGAATGGCCTTCATCACGTCGCCGGGCTTGGAGACGTGCGAGAGATCGATCTTGGGCGCGATCGTCTGCGAAGCGCGCGACGCGGCTGCGCCCCCATGGGTCGCTGACGCGTCCGCGGTCAAAATGCGCGCGAACCTTCTCGGCCTCATAGTCCTCGATGCGAACTGGAGTGGGTCTTGCCGCTCGCCAGGCCGAGCTCCGCCAATACGTCAAGAACCGTGCGACTCTTGACTTCCATCTCGCGCGCGAGATCGTTGATTCGAACCTTACTCATCCGCCTCTTTTCAGAAAATCTGCTACCCAAAGCCCTTAGTCGCTCATAGCTACCCCATGGCATTGGCTGCTTCTGGAACTTCCATTATCGCCTGATTGGCCTTGCAGAGCCGCGGCGCATCTTACGCGTCGTCCTCTCGGGCCGCCTGCTCTTCCTGTACTTCGCCTGCCGATTCGTTCACTTCCGGTTCCAGAGCCCCATTGGCATCGGGAACATTCTCAATTGCGAATTCCATCGCCGTCAGCGCTTCGGCGTCAGCTTCGGCCGCCTGCACGCTCTCCGCCTCTTCCAAAACCTCGGCGGCGTTTTCCGCCGCGGCTTCCGCATTGCCCACAACCGCCAGCGGAGTCTCCACTTCGGCCTCGCCGGGAAGCGGTTCGGCTTCTTCCGGAACGTGGCCCTCTTCGCCCTCTTCAAAGTGGCCGAAGTAGTGGCGCACCGCCACGCTGATTTTTTCCAGCGTCTTTTCGCCGATGCCCGGAATCTCCTCCAGCTGCTCGGGCGTCATGTCGGCCAGCGCTTCGACGGTGGTGATCCCGGCGGCGACCAGCTTCTGAATGATGCCGTCGCCCAGCTCCGTCACCTGCTCGATCGGAGTCGCCGGTCCGCCAGTGAGCGCCTGCATCTGCTGCTCCACTTCCTGGCGCTTCTCCTCTTCGCTCTTGATGTCGATCTTCCAGCCCAGCAGCTTGGCCGCCAGGCGCACGTTCTGGCCCTTCTTGCCGATGGCCAGCGAAAGTTGCGTGTCGTCCACGATCACTTCGAGCTGCTTGTCGGTCAAGTCGGCGATCGAAACGCGGCTTACCTTGGCCGGCTGCAACGCCTTCTCGGCGAAGGTCGTGATCTCGTCCGAGAACTCGATGATGTCGATCTTTTCGCCGCGCAGCTCGCGGATGATCGACTGCACCCGCATGCCCTTCATGCCCACGCAGGCGCCCACCGGGTCCACGTCCTTGTCGCGGCTCTGCACGGCGATCTTGGTCCGCTCGCCAGCCTCGCGCGCAATGGCGCGGATGACCACGGTGTTGTCGTAGATCTCCGGCACTTCGGACTGGAACAGGTTCGACACCAGCTCCGGCGCGGCCCGCGACACAATCACCTGCGGCCCCTTGGCTGCCCGGTCCACCTTGAGCAGCACCACGCGCACCCGCTCGCCGATCGAGAACTGCTCCAGCCGCGACTGCTCGCGCTTGGGGCAGCGCGCTTCCGCCTTGCCCAGGTCGAAGATGATGTCCTGGCCCTCGATCCGCTTCACGGTCGCGTTCAGCACTTCCTTTTCGCGGTGCGCATATTCCTGGAAAACCGTGTCGCGCTCGGCCTCGCGCACCTTCTGGAAGATCACCTGCTTGGCCAGTTGCGCGGCGATGCGGCCCAGCGGGCTGGTGTCTTTATAGATCCTGATCTCGCTGCCCACCTCCACGCCGGGCGCCAGTTCCTTGGCCTCCGCCAGCGTGATCTGGTTCAGCGGGTCCTCGATGGGCTCCTCGTCCGCCACCACCGTCTTGTAGACGTAGGCCGGAATCTCGCCGGTCTCCTTGTTCAGCTCCCCGCGCATGTTTTCCTGGGTCTTGTAAAACTTGCGCGTGGCCAGGGCGATAGCCTCTTCCACGGCTCCAACCACGATCTCGGGCTCAATGCCCTTTTCCCGGCTGAGGAGCTCGATGCTCTGATACAAAGCGCTGGACATACTCTGCTTGCTCTCTCAAGTTGTTCTGGCGGCGCGGCCCCTTCGGAACCTTGCCGCTCAGTTGAATCGTTGTCGTGGGGCGCGGGCTTCGGCCCGTCCCCGGCACTGCGCGCAGCTTGCGGGTGCCCATCAAGGTCTCGCCATTGAGACCTCTAAATCTCCGGGATCAACTGCGCCTTTTCGATGTTGGCGCGCGCAATCTCCACCGTCTCACGCCGGCTTTCCGGCTCTTGCTGTTCTGCTTCACGGCGCCCAGGTCCAGGTGATCGTCTCGCCGTCTCCGGCCGCCAGCCGGCCCTGCCAGTGCCGGTTGTTGCGGATCGGCTCGAACGTCTGCACCTTCACCAGGCTGCCGGCAAACCGTTGAAAATCCTCCGGCTTGCTCAGCTTGCGGTCCAGGCCCGGAGAACTGGCCTCAAGCGTATACTCCGCGCCGGGAACCAGGTCTTCCACGTCCAGCAGCACGCCAAAATCCCGGCTGAACGCGGCGCAATCCTCATGAGTGATGCCGGAAAGCTGCTCCACGCTCAACCTGCCCGAGACCAGCCGCTCGGGAAGAGCCTCGGCTTCCTCGCTCCCCTCGCTGGCCAGGCTCGCCGCAACCTGAGCCTTCAGCTTCGCGCGCCCCTCGGCGTTCTTCTCGAGGAAAACCCGCAGGGTGCGCTCCTTCGCCGGGCCGATGAACTCCAGTTCCACCACGTCCAGCCCATGCGAGGCGGCCACTCGCTCTGCCGCCGATCGAATTGCGTCCAGCTTGACTGCCATCGTTCCCAACACCCCAGCGAGCAAAGACCGCTCGCAGGGGACCCCGTTCTCATGCCGCCAACCGGCGGCTTCAATCCCGGCGCCCGCCCTGAAAATCCCGCCCCAAATAAAAAGTGGGCTGTAAGCCCACTCATCTCTCCGCCAGCCGGCAATCGCACGGCAACTCAGGCGGACAAATTCGTCTGCCTACTTAGCATAGGCCAAATTGCAGGGGAATTCAATGCCAGTGCTAGACTCAGCCTATCTATGGCTGCCTCCCATCCACCCCGCTCGTCCGCATCTTCTGCGTCCATCGCTGAAGCTCGCACCGCCTTGCTGAAGCGCGCCGCGCGCGCCGCCATGGACTACCTGGAAGGCGAGGATGCCCGCCCGGTGGCGCCCACCCCGCAGTCGGTCGCCGCCCTCAGCGCCCTGCGCGGTCCGCTGCCGCCGGGGCCCACCAGCCCGGAAGCGGTGCTGCACCTGCTGGACACTTACGGCTCCCCGGCTACCGTGGCCAAGACCGCCGGCCGCTTCTTCGGCTTTGTAAACGGCGGCTGTTTGCCGGCGGCGCTGGCCGCGGCCTGGCTGGTAAGCGCCTGGGACCAGAACGCAGCGTTTTTTGTGCAGTCGCCCACCGCCATCACCCTGGAAGAGATAGCTCTCGAATGGGTGCGGGAGCTGCTGGGGTTGCCGGAGGGAACCGGCGGCGCCGTGGTCACCGGGGCCACCATGGCCAACTTTTCCGCCCTGGCCGCGGCCCGCCATGCTCTGCTGGCCCGCGCCGGATGGGACGTCGAAGCCGACGGCCTCTTCGGCGCGCCGCCCATCACCGTAGTCGTCGGCGAAGAGGCCCACCCCTCACTCCTCAAAGCGCTGGGCCTGCTGGGCCTGGGCCGCAAGCGCGTGATCCGCGTCCCGGTGGACGGCCAGGGACGCATGCGGGCCGATGCCCTGCCCCATCTGGACGCGCAGACCATCCTCTGCCTGCAAGCCGGCAATGTGAACACCGGGGCCTTCGATCCGGCGGCGGCCATCTGTCCAGAGGCGCGCGCGGCCGGGGCGTGGGTTCACGTCGACGGCGCCTTTGGCCTGTGGGCCGCCGCTTCGCCGGAGTATCACCGCTGGACCAAGGGCTTCGAGCAAGCCGACTCCTGGGCCACCGACGGCCACAAGTGGCCCAACATCGGCTACGACTGCGGAATCGCCCTGGTGCGCGATCCCGCGGCCCTGCGCGCCGCCATGTCCATTCAGGCGGCTTACCTGGTGCAGGGCGAACACCGCGAGCCCTCCCACTACAACCCCGAGCTCTCCCGCCGCGCCCGCGGGGTGGAATTATGGGCCGGGCTTCGCTCGCTGGGCCGCTCGGGCATGGCCGAGATCGTGGAGCGCACCTCCAATCACGCCCGCCGTTTTGCCGCCGGGCTCAAGGCCGCCGGCTACCAGGTGCTCAATGATGTGGTCATCAACCAGGTGCTGGTCTCCTTCGGCGCGCCGGAAAAGACCCTGCGCACCATCGCCCGCCTGCAAGCCGAAGGAACCTGCTGGTGCGGCTCGACCGTCTGGCAGGGCCACACCGCCATGCGCATCAGCGTCTCCTCCTGGGCCACCACCAAAGAAGACGTGGACCGCAGCTTGGCCGCCATGCTCAGGGCCGCCGAACAATAGCGCCGGAGTGCCCTGAGCCGCTTGACAGAGGCCGCGCGGGGCACGAGGCTTGATGCATGTCCCGCACACCGCGTTTCGCGTCCATCGCCGCTGCCATTCTGGCTTTTTTTGCGCCCCTCCCTCTCGCCCATTCCCTTGAGAAGCAGCCGGCCAGCGTCTATCACGCGCGCCGCGTGGCGTTGGCGGCGGAGCTGCACGGCGGCGTGGCGGTGCTGTTTGCCGCCGAAGAGCCGCAGCTGGACTTCATGCCCTACCGCCAGGACTCGGACTTTTACTACCTGACCGGCTGGAATGAGCCGGGCGCGGCGCTGATGGTCGTCGGCCCGAGTGGCCCGGCGCAGGGCTACAAGGAAATTCTGTTTCTTCCCACCCGCGACCTGCACGGGGAGACGTACACGGGGGCCAAGTTGGATGCGTCCTCGCCCGGCGTGGTGCAGGCGACGGGCGTGGACGCCGTGGAGCCGATGACCGCGCTGCCCGCCGCACTGAACAGGCTGATCGCGGCTGGCCCGCGCCTGGCCTGGAATGTGTGGACGCAGCCCCAGGCCCCGCAGGCCAGGGCGCTGCTGGGCTTTACCGCGGCAACCCTGGGCATGGACGCGCCCGCCTCGCCCCACGACGTGACAGCGCTGACCATGCCGTTGCGCCAGGTGAAGGACGCCGGCGAGATCGAGCTGCTGAAGAAGGCCAGCGCCGCCTCCATCGCCGCGCAGTGTGCCATGATGCGCGACGTGAAGCCGGGCCTGACCGAGCGGGCCATCGCCGGGAAGATGACGGCGGTGTGGATCGAGGACGGGTGCGAGCGGCCCTCCTATGCGCCCATCGTCGGCTCCGGCATCAACTCGACCATCCTGCACTACTCTGAAAATGCGCGCACGATGGAAGACGGCGACATTCTCCTCGTCGACGCGGCCTGCGAGTACTCGATGTACGCCTCCGACATTACCCGCACCGTGCCGGTGAACGGCCACTTCACCGCGCGCCAGCGCGAGATTTACAACGTGGTGCTGGGCGCGCAGCAGGCGGCCATCGACGCCTTTGTGGCGGGCAAGTCCACCATCGACGACCGCGACCGCAAGGACCCGCATTCGCTCGACACCGCGGCGTATAACTACATCAATACCCATGGCAAGGACCTGCATGGCCAACCGCTGGGCAAGTACTGGCTGCACGGGCTGGGCCACATGGTCGGCATCGACGTGCACGACCCCGCCAATTATCCGGCCGTGCTCAGGCCGGGCATGGTGTTTACCATTGAGCCGGGCGTGTACATTCCCGAGGAGAAGCTGGGCGTGCGCATCGAGTGCGATTTCCTGGTGGGCGCCGATGGCCAGCTGATCGATCTGGACGCCGCTCTGCCGCACACCGCCGACGAAGTGGAAGCGGCCATGCGCAGCAAGTGAACGAAGTACCCGAACGAGGAATGCCATGGACCCACAGGAACAAGAAGACCCACGCGAAGAGATCGACGCCGGACAGTTGGAGATCCTGAGCAAGGTTTTTGCCGAGCAGCTCCTGGCCTGCCTTCAGGAGTGTGCGCGGGGGCGGCGCGGTCTGTTCGTCGACTACGAACCGCTGGGCGATGAGGACGAAGGCCGGGGCTGGCCGCAGGCGGCGCGGCTGCGCGACCTAGCCTTTGCCCTGCAGGCCATCTCCCACCAGGCGGGCGAGCCCAACGCCCTCTGCGACGAGTTTCTTGACCTGTGCACCATGCATGGGGAGAGCCATCCCGGCGAGCCGCGGCTGGCGCGGACGTTTCTGGGCCGCATCGAGCTGGGCGAAGTGGGCGCGCCGGCAGATTCGCAGTGGAAGCCGTGGTAACCTTGCACGCCTTTCTGGCGCTGCTGGCGGGCTTTGCCGCCGTGATGCTGCTGGTCCTGGCGCTGCGCGGGCTGTTGCAGTGGTGCGCGCCCAGCCTGGCCGGAGTCGCGGCGCGCCCAGGGCCGAGCTATACCTTTGTCAACCTCGGCTCGTCCTTCCTGGCCGGCGCGGCGGGCGGCTACGCCACCGCATGGGCTGCCCGCGGCAATTCGCTGGTTCAGGTGCTGGCGCTCGGGCTGATCATTCTTCTCTTGGCCGCGCTCAGCGCGTTGCAGGCGCGCGGCCGGCAGCCCATCTGGTACCAGCTGGCGCAGGTGGCGCTTTCGCCCCTGGGCGTGCTGGCCGGCGGGCTGGTGCGGCTGCGGGTGCTGGGCATTCTGTAGTGCGCGCGGGCCAGGATTCGCGGCTTCCCGGCTACCAGCGTATGCCCAGGGTCACCGGGACCAGCTTGGTTCCTTCACCGACGGTCGTGGTTCCCAGGCCGTTGGGCGAGGTGGTCACCGCGGGCGTCCTCACATCCAGGTAGCGGACTTCCGCGAAGAGCTCCATCTTGCTGTCGCCGTATATGCCGCCCATTTTGTGGCTGAACCCTGCGCCGATATTCCAGCCGCCTTGGTTGCTGGAGAAGTGGCCCACCACCTGGTTCACGGTCGTGATCCCACAGTAGTAATACGTGCAATATTCAGCCGGCACAGGATCGGTAAAGCTGGTCACCTTGCGGTAAAAGCCGCCGCCGCCGGTGACATACACGCTGTTGGTGCGCTTGGGAAACAGATCGACGACCGGCGCCATGGTGAGCGACCAGATGTGCGCATGGCCGCCGTTGGCTCCCGTCTGCGCAATCACCGCGCCGGGCAGTTTGTCGGCGATGTACTGATACTCGGTCATCAGGCTGAGCCGCGGGCTGAAGCGATAGCCCGCGCCCAGATTGAGATTGCCGCCCCAGGTGATGTAAGGAGAGGAGTCGCTGGTGGGAGCGTTGAAGCCGCCGCCCAACGCAAACGTCAGGTGGCTGAAGAGGCTGTGCGACTGATACTGGCTGCCCTGCCCGGCGGCCGAGCCTGCGGCGCCATGCGCCGAAGGCAGAGCGTCCGCGCCGCCGATGCCCGCATCGGCCAGAAGCGCAAGCGAACTCGAACTGGATTCGGTCGCCGAAGGCGATGCTGCGCTGGATGGGCTAGGGGATGGTGCGAACTGCGCCCTCGCTGACCCGGCCGCAAAGGCAACCGCAGCAAGCACAGTGACATGCCGCGTGAGCGACATCCAACGGGAGAATGACATGTCGATACCTCGCAAGGTGAATTCTTGTTGCTTCTCTCCAGGGAGTCGTGCCTCGCCCCCTGCGTCAGGTTAGACACGCTTCCGGCCCGGAAGTTGCCTCTGGCCCGACAGAAACGGCAAAGGCTGGAGAGCTCTCCAGCCTTTGCCGTGAATTGTGATCAGCCGTTCAGTCCTGAGTGTTCAGCCCTGCGGCCCCGGAAATTCAGCCCCGGTTGTTCATCGCCAGCAGTTCATCCCTGGATGTCGAACTGTTCCGGGTGCAGTGTGGCGTCGCTCTTGACCAGAATGTTCTTGCCGGTCAGCTCCTCGAATTCAGTTAGCCAGCTGCCATTGTTGGATTTGAGCACCTTGACCGTCTCGGGGTGGACCCGCAGCAGCACGTCGGCGCTCTCGAAGTGCTTCCGCATCTTGCGCATCTCGATGTAAATCTCGTTGCACACGGTCGTCGGGCTCTTCACCATCCCCGTGGCCTGGCAGACAGGGCAAGGAACCGAAAGCGTCCGTTCCAGCGACTGCTTGACGCGCTTGCGGGTGATGGCGACCAGACCGAAGTCGTTGAACTGCAGCACCTTGGTCGGAGCGCGGTCGCTCTTGAGCGCCTCTTCCAGGGCTGCCATCACACGGAAGCGGTTCTTGCGCTCGTCCATGTCGATGAAGTCGATGATGATGATGCCGCCCAGATCGCGGAGGCGAATCTGGCGCACGATCTCCGGCACGGCGTCCAGGTTGGTCTTGACGATCGTGTCTTCCAGCCGCGCCGACTTGCCCACATACTTGCCGGTGTTGATGTCGATGGCCACCAGCGCTTCGGTCTGATTGATGACGATGGAGCCGCCGCTTTTGAGCCAGACCTTGGAGCGAAGCGCCTTCGAGATCTCGTCCTGAATGCCGAAGTGCTCGAATAGCGGAACCTCTTTGGTGTAGAGCTTGACGCGGCGCACCAGTGACGGAGAGAAGCGGTTGAGGAAGCGCACGATGCGCTCGTAGTCGTCCTGGGAGTCGACCCAGATCGAGGAGAAGTTGGCGCTCACCTGGTCGCGCAGAATGCGCTCGATCAGCGACAGGTCGTGATAGATCAGGGCCGGCGACTTGGACGAGTCGGAGCGCGTCTTGATCTCGTTCCAGAGGTGAATGAGGAAGCGCAGGTCGGCGCGCAAATCCTCTTCCGAGGCGCCCTCGGCCGCGGTGCGGACAATGAAGCCGCCCGAGGCTTCGCCGCGCTCGCTCACCAGAATCCGCTTCAGCCGCTGGCGCTCCTCGTCGGAGGCGATCTTGCGGCTCACCCCCACGTGGCTCACCGTGGGCATAAAGACCAGGAAGCGTCCCGGCAGGGCGATGTGCGAGGTGATGCGGGCGCCCTTCTTGGCGATGGGCTCCTTGGCGATCTGCACCAGGATCTCCTGGCCGGGCTTCAACAGGTCGCTGATGATGGGCAGGTCCGAGGTCTGCATGGAGCGGCGCGAGGGGCCGCGGCGGGCGGGCGGGCCCTGCGCTTCCTTGCCTCCGCGGCCGTTGCGGCGCCCGCGGCCTCCGCGATCGCGGCGCGGCTGGGCTGCGCCCTCGCCGGCGGGCTGGCCTTCGGCGGAAACGGGTTCCTCTTCCTCCTCTTCGCCTTCAAAGCCCTCTTCTTCCTCGTCTTCGCCGTTCTTTTCGTCGAAGTCGAGCTGAATGCGGTGGTCGAGGTGCGCCTCCTGCAGCATCTCGCCCAACGCGCCGGAGCGAATCTGATTCTGGAGCGTTTCCTCCTCATATTCGTCGAGGTCGTGGTCGTCGCCCTTGTGGTGAGGATGGTGCCCGGGAGTGTCGACCTCTTCCCCCTCGATGACCTCCTCCTCCACCAGACCGCTGCCGGGGGCAAAAGCCGAAACGGAGGCGACGGATGTGGGCCTGGGCGCTGCGCCAGCTTCCTTGGCGGGCTCGTCGGTCTTCTTTTTCTTGCCGCCGAGGCCGAAGATGCGGAAGCCGGTGGGCGGGGCGGGATCAACATGATGGGACGCCGTCGCGTCTGGCTCGGGCTCTTCGTCCGCGGGCTCCGCCGATTCCGCAGAAATAGCGGCAACCGGTTCGGCTTCGTCCGGCTCAGGCGCGGCGGCCGTCGCCTCGGCGGTAGATGCTTCGGGGGCAGCTTCGGAAATCTCCTCCGTCACTTCCTCTTCGATCAAGAGGCCCTCGGCGGCTTCGCGGCCGCCGAACTGCGTTTCGGATTCCACTTCAGGCTGACGCCCGCGGTGCCTTGAAAGCGACTCGCCAGGAAGCAGTCCACTACCGTCCCATTCCAGCGGCGCCTCGACCAGCGTGGCGGGCCGGAAGGCGACGGCCGGGCGAGCGGGCGCGGCGGGCTCGGGGGCTGATTTCTGCGCCGGCTCTGCCGGCGCGCCGCCGTACCTTGACAGCGATTCGCCGGGAAGCACGAAGGGGGCAGGTGCTCGGTCGGCGCGCGGCGCGGGACCGGCGGCCGCATGAATCTCGTGCGTGACTGCGGTCTCCGGCTCCGCAGCCGCTTCCGGATACGCCGCAGAGGATCTTCCGGTCTCTCCCGGACCTCCGGTGGTGTCGGCCGTGCCACGGCCGCCGCGACGGCGACGGCGTCCGCGCCAGCGCTTCGCTCCGGGCTCGCCGGTCGATTCCTCGGTTTCGTCCGCCTGCTCGGAAATCAGAAGGGATTGCGGTGCAGCGGCCTCTGTCTCTCTGGCTTCCGGCGCGATTTCGACTGCCGGGCGGCGTCCCCGGGCCGGGCGCTCAGGACGCGCTTCCGGCTTCTGTTCCTGTTTCTGGCCAACGCGCTGGCCAGTCCGCTCGCCGCCGTGTCGCACCTCGCGGGGTGGCTGGCTGCCGGCGCTGGCCGTGGCTTTTTCCAGCTCGTCGGTCTCTTCCTGGTCTTCAAGCTCCAGAAAGTCGGTTACATAGAGGAAAGCGTCGCGTTCCAGACCAATGTCAACAAATGCCGACTGCATGCCGGGCAGGACGCGCGTGACGCGCCCGTTATACACGGACCCTGCCAAGGTGTATTCGTTTTCGCGTTCGTAGTAAATCTCCGCGAGTTGATCGTCTTCAAGGATTGCAAGCCGCGTCTCATGCGGCGTGCTGGAGATGCAAATCTCTTTTGCCATCGTACCTTTCCGCCCAGCGGCGTCTGCCTGCTGGGGCCTGCGGCAAGGTTCGAGAGAAAGTCGCGAGGCCGGAAGAAATGGAGATGGGCAAAAAGGATGACCTGGGAGCCGCTACTGCGCCGGTCACCGCACGACTGCCGGCCCCTGAGGGCGGCGTCCAGCGGCGAATGTCCTGGGAACCAGGACAAACAGACCGAACAAGCTGTCCGAGAAAGTGATCCGTTTGCAGAGAGTTTGTGGCCCACCATTCCGGGGCCCCCGGCGAAAGGTCTTCCTCGCTGGGGTCGAAACATGCCGGTGCTCCCGGTGGGGCCGTTACCCCGCTGGCAAACGCATGGCACGGCCTCATACCGGAAGCCGAGCGTGCTTGCCCCGATGCTCCCGCGCGATCCGTGCAACTTCTACGCTGCCAACGGTTTTCCCGTCTCTGCGTGCTCATGAACCCAATCCTGCCGGGCGCGCGATCCATCTGAACCTGGCCGGCGAAATACTTGAAAATGCTTCTCTTGCAAACCGGACCACTCCGGGGAGAGGCAAGAGCTGAACCAATATTTTTGCGCCCAGGCCAACGGGCCGGGACGCCTAGTTTACAAACCTGCGCATGCGCACATTCATCGCCACGCCCAGCGCCAGGAAGGTAAACAACACCGAGGACCCCCCGTAACTCATTAACGGCAAAGGAATTCCGGTGACCGGCATAAAACCAATGACCATGCCCACGTTGACCGCGATCTGGAAGGTCAACACAGCTACCACCCCCATGATAATCAGGGAGCCGGACAGGTCCGCGGCTGTTTGCGCGTTCTGAATCAAACGCATCAATACCGAGAAGTATAGCAGCAGCACTAAAACCGCGCCCACGAAGCCATGCTCCTCGCCGAAGGCGGCAAAGATGAAGTCCGCATGGGGGATGGGCAGGAAGTCTCCCTGGGTCTGCGTGCCCTTTTCCGCGCCTTTCCCCCAGACGCCTCCGGAGCCGACGGCGATCAGCGACTGGCGGATCTGGTAGCCGGAGCCTTTAGGGTCGTTGTCGGGATTGATGAAGCTGGTGAGGCGGGCTTTCTGATAGGGCTTGAGCACCTTGCCGCTGGTCCATACGCCGGCCACCAGCACCAGGCCGCAGGTGGACAGGATCAGCGCCTGGCGGAGGTTGATGCCGCCCAGAAACAGGCCAGCCGCCAGGATCGGAGTGTAGGTGAGCGCCGTGCCGAGGTCCGGCTGCTTCAGAACCAGCAGCATGGGAATGCCCACCAGAGCGAAGGCCTTGAAGATGTCTCGCCAGGTGAGGCTGCGCCCGCCCAGATTGGCAAAGTAGCGGGCCACGACGAGAATCAGCACCAGCTTCACCCATTCCGAGGGCTGAAAGAGCATCGGTCCGACCTTGATCCAGCGCCGCGCGCCCAGGGCCTTGTGCCCCACCCCCGGCACCAGCACCGCCGCCAGCAACACTAAACAGAAGCCATGGGCCCAGGGAACGAAGTCGATCAGCTTGTGGTAGTCGATCCGGGCGAAGAGAAACATGCCCGCCAGGCCGCCGGCAATCCAGAAAATCTGCTTGGTGTGGAAGCCGGTGTACTTGGTGTGCAGGGTGGCCGAGTAAATCTCAAAGACCGAGATCGTGCACAGCAGCATCACCATGCCGAGCAGAATCCAGTCGAAGTCGCGGAAGCTGAGGAAGCGGCGGACCGGGGTCATGGTTTCTTCCAGGGGCGGATGGGCAAGGCCATGCCCAGCTGCGACGGGGCGGATGCGGGGTGTGCCGGCTTGGAGAGTGCAGCGGCCTGGGCCTGCCGGTTTGCCTCGCGCGCGCCAGTCTTTCCAGCCGGAAGCGGGTGCGACGAGGGCGCACGGGCGCCTCGATCATTTCGGGCGACAACTTCTTGGGCCACAACCGGACCGGGATCGACGCCGGGATCGACGAAAAAGTGCCCGGCCCGGATGTGGGCCGTCTCGCTGTCGCCCTTGCCCCCCTTCGGGCTGGGCATGGACCAGACGGCACCCACGTCCACCGGAGCGTCCGCGGCTTTTGTGGGCTTCAGGTTGTGCGCCAGGCGGCGCTGTTTCTCCACGTAGGCCAACACCACCTTGGAGGCGATGCGCGCGGGGTAGTAGCTGAATTCGCCGTTCTGCCAGAGCACGGCAACCACCAGCTCCGGATTGCGGCGCGGCGTCACGCCCACAAACCACACATTGGGAATGAGCAAATGGCTCTTGGCCATGTGACTGGAGATGTCGTGGCCCACCACCTCGGCGGTTCCGGTCTTGCCGGCGAAGTCAATCCCGTCCAGATGCGCCGACTCGGCGGTGTGGAAGGCGCCCGGCTCGGTCACCTCGGCCATCCCGTCGGTGATGGTCATCCAGTCCTGGGGGTTGATGGGAATATCGGTGTCGCCGGAGCCGGGATAAGTCTCCAGGATCGCCTTGCGGAAGTTGGGCGGAAGCTGATCGGGGAAGACCACGTGGGGCCGGACCATGTGCCCGTCCGAGGCGATGCCGCCGATGATGCGCGCCAGTTGCAGGGGGGTGGCCTCGACGGCGCCCTGGCCGATGCCCACCGAGATGGTTTCACCCGCGTACCACTTGCGGTGATAGTCCTTCATGGCCCACTGCGCGGAGGGCATGAGGCCGGGCTGTTCGCCGGGCAGGTCGATGCCGGTCTTCTGGCCGAAGCCGAACTCCTTGGCGTATCTGGCAATGCGGTCGATGCCCAGCTTGTCGGCCAGGGTGTAGTAAAAGGTGTCGCAGGAGAAGGGGATGGCGTTCTGAATATCCACCGCGCCATGGCGCCGGTCGCAGGCGTAGAAGTGGCCGTAAAAGGTGGCTCCGCCGTTGCAGAAGACGCGCAGGTTCTGCGCGATGCCTTCCTGCAGCCCGGCCACCGACATGAGAATCTTGAAGGTGGACCCCGGCGCAAGCTGCGCCTGGATGACCTTGTCCATCAGGGGATGCGAGGGGTCGGTGATGAGCTTGTTCCAGTCGCTGCGGCCGATGCGGACGGCGAATTCGTTGGGGTCGAAGCTGGGGCGCGAGACCAGGGCCAGAATCTCGCCATTGCGCGGGTCCATGGCCACCAGGGCGCCGTCGCGGTCGCCCATGGCCAGCTCGGCGGCGCGCTGGAGGTCGTTGTCGATGGTCAGGCGCAGATCCTGCCCCGGCTTGGCATGCTGGGTGCGCAGGTAGCCCACCTCGCGGCCGTGGCTGTCCACGATCACATCGCGGGAGCCGTCCTGGCCCCGCAGCAACTGGTCGTAGGACTCTTCGACCCCGGCCCGTCCCACCACGTCGCCCGGCTCGTAGTAGGCATAGCGCGGGTCGTTGAGCATCTCCTCGCTCACCTCGCCCACATAGCCGATGAGATGGGCGGCGAAGCCGTTGCGGGGGTAGAGGCGCCGCTCCTCGTCGATCGTCTCCAGCTCGGGAAGCTCGTTGCGGTGCGCCGCGATGAACGCCTGCTCGTCGGCGGTGATGTCCTGCTTGATGGGGATGGGCTGGTAGCCCGGAGAGGCGCGGTAATGACGCAGGGTGGCGCGCAACTGCTCCAGGTCGAGGTCGAGCCCGCGCGCGATCAGAGGCAGATCGGCATCCACGCTGTGGCCCTGTTCGCGCACCAGAAAGCAGGAAACCGAAGGATAGTTGTCCACGATGAGACGGTTGTCGCGGTCGAACAGCTTGCCGCGCCCGGCCAGCACCGGCACCTTGCGAATGCGGTTCTGCTCGGCCAGCACGCGGAAGTTGTCCGCGCCCAGCACCTGCAGCCGCCACAGGCCCGCCGCCAGCGCCAGCATCATCAACAGGATGCCGTACTGCACCGCCGTCAGCTTGACGCTGGAGAGCTTCTCGCCTCGTGTGAACTTCTCTGGAGCCATCTGTCTACGTTCTCAAGATACAGCGTTGTCGACCGTCGCGGAGCGTGTACTGCGTCGCCGGGGGCGGTCTGGACCACCGTCGCGCCCATCTGTTCAGTCTCTTATCTTGGACCGGTCGAGCAGGGGAAACAGCACCAGCGCGATCGCCGAGTTGCCAAGCGCCTTGTAGATTTCCATCATCCAGTTCAATTCCAGTGCAAGTCCCAGCAGGACGCGATTCACGAAAACATAGATCGCGCTCGACAGCAGGGAGAGCAGGAAAATGAGCGCCAGGCGGATGGTGCGGTTCTCCACGTCGATGCGCACGCCCACCGACGCCGCCAGAAAGCCGACCACGGTCTTGGCGATGCCGTTGATGCCGATGGCGTGGTGGGTGAGCGCATCTTCAAAGAGGCCCATCGCGCCGCCCAGCAGCGTGCCCTGGATGGGGCTGCGCCCGCCCAGGGCGAAATACACCGTGACCACCAGCGGCAGGTCGAACCAAGCATAGCGGCCCAGCACCCGCGGCAGCCAGGCCTGCAGCACCAGCGACACCAGCGGCACCAGCGCATAGATCAGGATGGGGAAGCGGTGAATCTCAAGATTGCGCCGAGGGTTTGCGGTAAGGACCGACATGGCTACGGGTTCCTCCGCGGCGGAGCGTCTGTGCGGGGCTTGGCGGGAGCCGCCGCGGCGCGTGGCCTCACCGCGCCGCTTCCAGGCGCCGAGTCTTTCTTCCCTGCGGCAGCGTTTGGCCCGGGCTTGTCGGGCTCGGCCTTGTCGGGCCCGGGCTTGGGGGGCGCGGCCTCGCCGGCCTGGCCGGTTCCCTGGCTGGAATCCTGGCCCTCCGCGGCCCCCGGCGTAAAGCGGTCGGGGTGCAGAGGTTGCGGCGTATGCGGCATGGGCACTGGCGGAGTGCTGTCGTTTAGAGGCTGCTGGTCGGGCGGAAGGTTGGGCTCGATCAGCCCGGGGAGCCGTTCCGCCATGATCTCCGAAGCCTTCCTCTGCGCGTTTTCCTCTTCCACCTCCGCGCCCTTGAGGTTCTCGCTGGTCGCCATGTCCTGCTGCTGGTCAGCCGGGAAGCGCGGCTCGGTGGAGGTAATGACCAGCACCTCGTCCAGGCGGTCAAGATGCGCGGCCGGCTTCAGAATCACATCAATAAACGAGTCCTGCGCCGGGTCGCGCTCCACTTTCTCGACCACGCCCACGGGAAGGCCGCGCGGGAAGATCAGGTCGCCGCCCCCGGTCAGCACTTTCTCGCCCGGCTGGATGCGATTGTCGGCCATGACGCCCACGATCATCGGCTGGCCGGCCGCGTTGCCGCGCAGAATGCCGCGGATGCGGGTGGTTTCAAGAATCACGCCGGCGCCGCTGGTCTGGTCGTTGATGGCCAGCACCTGCGCGGAGTGCGGATACACCTCGCGCACCTTGCCCACGATGCCGTCCGGGGTGACGACCGCCATGTCCCGGCCGATCCCTTCGGCCGATCCCTTGTCGATATAGAAGACCCGCGACTGGTCGCTGCCGCTGGCGCCGATCACCTGGGCCGCCGTCGTCTTGTAAATGTACTTTTCCTGGAAGCCCATGAGAGCCTGCAGACGCTGGCCCTGGCGGGCGTCTTCAAGCAGCGCCGCCTGCTCCAGGCGCAGCCGGTCGACGGTCTTCTCCAGATCCTGATTCTGCTGGTGGACATGGCGCAGGTCGAGATAGTTCTGCCACAGGTCCGACACGCCCAGCCGGGCGGAGTGGATGAGCCGCTCCGGGGGCGAAACCACGGCGTTGGCCCACAGCCGCATGAGGCGAACTCCGCCGCTGTCGCGAGGGTCCAGGCTCATGCGTCCGGAGTCGCCCCGGTGCACCTGCATGGCGAGACCCACGATCTGCGCCACCAGCACTGCCAGCAGCACCACGAGATTGCGATAGCGGACAAAAAAGGATTCCATTGCCAAAGCTCAGGACGGGGAAGGCATTCTATCGGCGGCGTGGGCGGAATCAGTTGGATCCGGGTGTCCCGTTCTCGCCCTTGGAAGTTCCGGGCACCCGGCGCACTGTCCGTCTCGCACCTGCCGCCTAGTCGATCTTGATCTTGCGCAGCAGCCGGAAGTCGGAGAGCATTTTGCCGGTGCCCAGCACCACCGAGGCCAGCGGATCGTCGGCCACCGAAACCGGCAGGCCGGTTTCCTCGCGGATGCGCTTGTCGAGGTTCTTGATGAGCGCGCCGCCGCCGGTGAGCACGATGCCGCGGTCGCTGAATGTCGGCCGACAGCTCGGGCGGGGTGCGCTCCAGAGCCACGCGGATGGCGTTCATGATCACGGCGATGCACTCGCCCAGCGCCTCGCGAATCTCGCTGTCGTCGATGGTGATGGTCTTGGGCACGCCTTCAATCAGGTTGCGGCCCTTGATCTCCATGGTCAGCGGCTTGTCCAGCGGGAAGGCCGAGCCGATTTCGATCTTGATCTGCTCGGCGGTGCGCTCGCCGATCAGCAGGTTGTACTTGCGCTTCAGATAATTGGTGATGGCCTCGTCCATCTGGTTGCCGGCCATGCGCACGGAGCGCGAGTAGACGATGCCGGAGAGCGAGATGACCGCGATATCCGTGGTGCCGCCGCCGATGTCCACCACCATGTTGCCGCCGGGCTCGGTGATGGGCAGACCGGCGCCGATGGCCGCCACCATGGCCTGTTCCACCAGATAAACCTCGCTGGCCTTGGCGCGGTAGGCCGAGTCCTCGACGGCGCGCTTTTCCACCTGCGTAATCTCCGAAGGCACGCCGATGACGATGCGCGGATGCACCAGCATCTTGCGGTTGTGCGCCTTCTGGATGAAGTAGTTCAGCATCTTCTCGGTGACTTTGAAGTCGGCGATGACGCCGTCCTTCATGGGCTTGATGGCCACGATGTTGCCGGGCGTGCGCCCCAGCATCTCCTTGGCCTCCTTGCCCACGGCTTCCACCTCGCCGGTGTTCTTGTTGATGGCCACGATGGAAGGCTCGTTGACCACGATACCCTTGCCGGCCGCGAAGACCAGGGTGTTGGCGGTGCCCGAGATCGATGGCCAGATCGCTGGAAAACATGCTGAAGAGCGAGCGCAGGCCGTGCGAACGCGAGGAGCGCGATGGGTAACCGTTCAATGACATTGGGAAGACTGGTATCTACCTCAAGGCTTATTGTACGGCCAGCGGGCCGGGGATGTACGAAAGTGCCTGCCCAGCGCGAGAGCTTGTGCCAGTGCGGTAAACTGAGTGCTGGTAGTTCTCACATTTTGAACCGCTTCTGGTGCAACTGAAATGCAGCCCTCCGCAGCGGATGCGGCAACACCCGGGTCGCCCGTTGACCTCCGTTGCTCGACCACTTTCGAGGTTCTTATGACTTATCCCACGTTATCACAATCTGATTGGCGGCCAATGGCTGCCGGCCGCGAGCGGCAAAACCATCCTCAACCTGAACCCCGCCGACCACTCGGACGTGGTGGGCGCGTTTCCCTCGTCCCACGCCGAGGACGTGGCCCTGGCCGTGGCTGCCGCCAAAAAGGCCTTTGCCACCTGGCGGCTGGTTCCGGCGCCCAAGCGGGCTGAGATTCTGATGCGCGCCGGGCTCCTGCTGCAGCAGCGCAAGGAGCAGTACGCCCGCGACATGACCCGCGAGATGGGCAAGGTGCTGGCCGAGACCCGCGGCGACGTGCAGGAGGCCATCGACGAGGCCTTTTACGTGGCCGGCGAGGGACGCCGTCTCTTCGGCCAGACCACCCCCAGCGAGTTGCAGAATAAGTTCGCCATGAGCGTGCGCATGCCGCTGGGCGTGGTGGGCCTGATTACGCCGTGGAACTTTCCCATGGCCATTCCCAGCTGGAAGCTGTTTCCGGCGCTGGTTTCCGGCAACACCTGCGTCATCAAGCCGGCCACCGATACGCCGCTGTCCGTCTACAACCTAGTGCAGACGCTGGTGGACGCGGGCCTGCCGCCGGGGGTGGTGAACATCGTGGCGGGCAGCGGCTCGGCCGCCGGCACCGCGCTGGTCGAGCACCCGGACGTGCGCGCCATCAGCTTTACGGGGTCGAGCGAGGTGGGCTCGCTGGTGGCGCCAGCGCGCCGCGGCCACGTTCAAGCCCGTCTCGCTCGAGATGGGCGGCAAGAATGCGCAGATCGTGCTCGACGACGCCAATCTGGAGCTGGCTCTGGATGGCGCACTGTGGGGAGCCTTCGGCACCACCGGCCAGCGCTGCACGGCCACCAGCCGCATCCTGCTGCAGAAGGGCATTGCGGCGCGAGTTTACCAGCAGGTTTGTCGCGCGCGCCAAGAAGTCTCAAAGTCGGCAACGGACTGGATGAGTCGGTCGAGGTAGGTCCGCAGGTGAATGCCGGACAGATTGAGACTTCGGCCAAGTATGTGGAGATCGCACTGGCGGAAGGCGCGAAGTTACTTGCCGGCGGCCACGCGCTGACCGATGGAGCTTATGCCCACGGCACCTTCTTTGAGCCGACCGTCCTGGGCGGCGTGACGCCCACCATGCGCATCGCGCGCGAAGAAGTCTTCGGACCGGTGGTCAGCCTGATCGAGTTCGACACCTTCGAGCAAGCCATCGAGATTGCCAACTCCATCGACTACGGCCTTTCGACGGCGCTGTATACAAAGGACGTGAACCGGGCCTTCACCGCCATCCGCGACCTCGAAGCCGGCATCACTTACATCAACGCCCCCACCATCGGCGCCGAGGTCCACCTGCCCTTCGGCGGCGTCAAGCACACCGGCAACGGCCACCGCGAGGGCCTGGGAGCGATCGACTTCTTTACCACGTGGAAGGCAGTCTATGTCGATTACTCCGACAAACTGCAGAGGGCGCAGATCGATAACGCGGAGTAAGAAAGACAACGCATTCGTGCAAGACTAAGTTATGGGCTCGGCGTTCGCGCCGGGCCCTTGATTCCTGGCTCAAAGCGGCTTGCCAGCCCGGTTCAGCCGGACATAGAACACTTATTGATTCAGCCGTGCATAGATTACGATCGCAGCGCCGGCGCTCTTCAGCGCACAGTTCGCGTGCTGGTCGCACTTATAGTGAATCAGCGAGGAATCCGCCGCCCAGCCGGCCGCCGTGGCCAGCTCGGTCTTGCCGTTGATGGTGAAATTGTTTCCCGTGCCGGCTTGAAGAATTCCACTCGAGTTATCGAAGCCGGTAACTCTCTCGTCGCCTTCCATATAGAAGGCCGACTGGTTCCTCGCCGCAGCTCTGTGCCTGGCAGACAATCGTGTGGCAGCGGCCGTCTGCGCGGCCATGCCCGCTTGGTGATGGAGCAACGCCTGCTGCTCGTCCAGGGTGGGAAAATTCGTCGAGAAATCCCAGTAATCGACGCGCTTGTATTGGTCCGCGGAACAGGGCAGCACTCCCTGGACACTCAACGCATCGATCTGCCCATCGGCTCCAATGCGATTCTGAAACATATCCTTGCCGCGCTCCCTCTCCTTCTCCAGAGCCTGCTGCGCCTGCAGGGCGGCCTGCCGCGCGGCCAGTTCTCTTGCCACTCTGTCGGCACGGCCCCTTCCCACCGGAGCCTGCGCGTCGGATGCGGCCGCTGGAACCGCCTTCGCAGGGTCGAAAGGGAGAAGGATTTCCTTCCCGCACAGCGCAAAACCGGAGGAGTCCAGGAGCCGAATATTGAAGGAAACAGGCTGTGGAGAATTGCCGGCGACAAACGCAAACCCGGCACTCTCAAGCGGATTGATGGGTGTGATCTGCAACTGGTACTGCGCGTTCCCCTGCCACCGGATCACCAGGTGTCCGCGCAATCCGGCGGCGTTGAAAACGCCATCCCCTAAATCCTCGGGCTCGGATTTCGATTTGGACTTGCCGGTAGTGAAAAGGACGACGGCGGCAACGGCTAAGATCACGACCCCCACGAGCAGCACGGCGAATCCCGATTTGCCGCCTCGTCCCGATTTACCGTCTGGTGAGGAAACTGCAGTTCCATCGGCGGGATTCTGCTGGCCTTCGTCAGGGCCGGCGTGGAACCATTCCTGCTCCTTGACCTTGTCTGTTTCGCCGTTTGGATCTTGCTGGTTGGAATCCGTCATCTGGCACTACCTTTTCCAATGGTCAAAAAGTCATGGCGCTGAAGAATCAAGCGCGGCGGAGAGAAGCTTAACTCCCTGGGGCGACAACTTCAATGTACATCGGCGTTGACCCCATACTACGAAAGCGGGCTTGACTATGTAGGTTCTCGCGCCGGTGGTCTGCACCCTTCCTATCGATCCGCGTGCGCAAGGCTGTTCCCCACCCCATGATTCCCGGATGCCAACTTCAGCTCCGCGCTAGGTTCCGCGGGGTCTCCCCTCGTCTGCTGGCTACTCCAGGGCCGGGCTCGCGGGCTGCTTGTCGTCCGGCGCCGCAGCAGCGGCATGCGAAGCTTCCGCCTTTGCCGGAGCCACGGCGATCGGTAGGGTAGGCAGCGCCGGATGGTCGAAAACATAAAGCTCGTTGAAAAGGTACTTGTAAGTCGCGTGAGACTGGCCGCGAAACTGAGGCTTGAATCCGTATAGCACAATGCGGCCGCCTCCATAGGCAAGCTCCATGGCGGCCGCCTTGCCCTCAATCGCCTCCGGGTGCAGCAGCAGTCCGCTCTCCAGCGGGTCAGCCTGCTTTGGATAGCTTGCCAGCACAACTCCATGAAAGCCGGGCAGCGGCTCGAACGCCGGGCCGCTCTGAAACATCACCACGGGCGAGTCGGAAACCCCAAAGTTCACGGGGAGATCCGCATGTTCGGCGTTCACCCGTAGCAGCGCCCCGGAGCAGAAGAACTTGTCACTCTTGGCTCCCTCGATCACGTTCTTGACAGGCAGCGACAACAGCGGAATCAAGCTGTTCGCACTTTTGTTGAGTGCAACCAGTGTGCCGCCCTCGCGCACAAACTCGCGCAGATTGTCCAGGCCGCCCTCGCCCACGCCGCCCGCATACTGGCCGGGAACGATGCCCACGCCAAAACCGTCCATGAGCTGCTTCGTCGACATATCCGGCAGAACAATCACGTCGTATCGGCTGCGCAGATCGGCCGCTCGGACATCCGCGTTGTAGAGGCTCCTGGGCTCGAAACCGTAATTCTCCAGGATCCAGCGAGTCCATCCCTCATCGATCGAGGGCTGCCACGGCCGGTAAAGGCCGATCCGCGCCTTTTTGATGGGCAACACGTGGGCAGGCGCACTCACGGCCACCGCCAGGACCGCATATTTCTTCGCCAGTCCGGTTAGCGTCGCGCGGCTGAGTCCGCCAATCAGAAAGGCGCCGGTCTCCGTGCCCTCCGCGGTCTTCACCGGATCCTGCGCGAGCGAGACAGTGGCTCCCTGCTGCAGCGCCGCATTCACAAGCTGGAAAGAAGCATTGACCTTGTGGCTGACGGCAAACAGCGCGCCCGCGCCTTCGACCGAAGCTTCCGGCAGCTCCACCGCCGCAATCTTCGTCAACAGCGCGCGCTGCTCGGGTTCGAGCGGATCGGTGACGGCGTCGACATGGACGCCCATCTGCAGAGGCAGGGTCCAGCCGGTCACGTCGTAGGGCAGATCAATGGCCTTCGCTGTGCCATTCTCCAGCGCGTCGGGGTAGCGCTGCCGCTCAAACAACTCCTTCGCCATGGCGGAGAACGGCTGATCCATCGGGATGACCCAGGAGCCGGCCGGATACGTCACGCCGTTGGCCGCAAAGCCGCTCTGCGCGGTGTAGACATCCAGGCCATTGTCGATCATCTTCTGCGCCAGCAGGCCAGCCTCCGGCGTGTCGGTCTGCCGGTCGCTGATGACGTAGGCGAAGGGTGGCTCCTTGCGATAGTGCTGAATGTTGTCGCGCGCGGCCTGGTAGCGGTTGTATTGCAGCGTTTCGCGGTTCTTCGCGGCCAGGTCCAGCACTGACATGGAGCCGCCCACCATGTAATCCACCGCATCCTTCAGGTGCCACCATCCGCCCTCCCACGGCGTGGTGTACATGCTCAGAGCGCGCAGGTCCCGGTAGTTTTTCGGAAAGTCGTTGACGGTATAGAAGTGCGGCGTGGCGTATTCGTAGAGAGCTGTCTCGGTGAAGAAGGAAATTTCGTTGCGGAAGACATGCGCCCAGTCGGTAAAGCCGGCGTACCAGTTGTCGAAGCGCGTTTCAGAGATGGCGCCTGGCATGGCATGCGCATTTAGATAGGCCGCCATGTTGGTGCCAATCACATTGAGCCAGCTGCGGACATAAGGGCTGATGTTGCTCGAGATCGGATCGGCGAAGGGAGGAATCCAGATGCGCGCCGGGGATGGAGCGGTCTGATGCTGGCAGTAAAAGATGTCGGGGCTGTACTCCAGCTGCTCCTTCACCACCACCTGTTCTTCCTTCATGTTCATCATGTAGCCATCGCGGTTGTTATCGTGGCCCACATAGTCCTGAAACAGCCACGGCATCGGGCTCACTTCGTACCGGGTGCCGAGATTCTTCCTGTACCAGTGCACCACCATGTCCTGCCCGTCGGGATTGAGCGTGGGCCACAGCACCAGAATCACGTTGTCGAGGATGGCATCGATCTCGGGGTCGTTCTTTGCCGAAAGCAGCTTGTAGGCCAGAACTATCGTGTGTTGCGGCCCCGCCACCTCGTCGGCATGCAGGCCCCCGTCGATATGAACAATCACCTTCGAGGTGCGGGCCAGCTCCTTCGCCTGTGCGTCGTCAAGGTCTGTGGCGCGGGCCAGGCGGCCGGCGATCTGCTTGTACTCATCCAGCCGCGCCAGATTCTGCGGAGAAGAGATCACCGCCACTTCAATGTTTTTGCCCTCGCTGCTCTTGCCCACCGTGAACATCTTGATGCGATCGGAGGCCGCGGCCAGGGCGTGAAAATAGCGAATCGTGTCCTCATAATCGGCCAGATAGAAATCGTCGCCGGGATTGTGGCCGAGAATCGAAAGCGGCGTCGGAACCTGCGCCCGCGCGGCACGAGGCGCGACGGCGAGGAAGCACACGGCGAAGCACAAAGGAAGGAACCACCGGATCAACTTGGATGAAAGCATCGACTCTCCTTTTGCAGTAAGGACAGAAAAGCAAATCGAACGCGGGCGTCAGGGTCTGACGGCACGCCCTGGGCGAAGAAGCGCGAGCCGTGGACTGTCTGGCGTGTGTCCAAGGGTAACGCACCGGGTTTGCACTGCATAGCGCGATTTCCGTCGCGCCCTACGGAGTTTCCATTCGCCCTTCTTGAGAGGGTCGGGGCCAGGATGGAATGCGCGGCTTTAAGACTTCGTCCCTTCCATCACATCGCGCAGCGCAAAGCTCGTCTCCAGCCGCGTCACGCCTGGGAGGCGGGACAGCTCGTTCTGGTGCAGTCGGCCGTAGTCGTCGATGCCGGCCACGCGCGCCACCAGCATGTAGTCGTACTGGCCGGCCATCAGGTGGCAGCTCACAACTTCGCGGCAGTGGCGGACCGCGCTCTCAAACGCGCCGAGGACGGCGGCCGACTGGCGCTCCAGGGTGACGCGGATGTAGACCGTCATGCGCTTGCCCAGCAGCCGGTCGTCGATCAGGGCGCGGTAGCCGCGGATGGCCCCTGAAGCCTCCAGCGCCTGAATGCGCCGCGAGGCCGCCGACGCCGAAAGCCCTACCGCCTCGCCCACCTCGTAGTTGGTGGCCCGGCCGTGGCCCTCCAGGTGGCGCAGAATGGCGGCGTCCAGCTCGTCGAGACCGCTCTCAGGCACCAGGTCGGGCGTTTCCTGCGTGGATTGGCTAGTTTTCTCACGTTTTGTTCCCATAGCGCATTTTTATCACGAACTTTGCACACATTGGCAGCCGCCAGCGCCGTAGGATTCTTGCCAGCCGGCTCAAGACGCGGAGATGAACAGGCAGCCGGTTGAGAGTCGTGGTGCCCACACTTCCGCGAAAAAGCGCCGAACGACGCGGCGCGGGGCATCCGACCCAGACAGGAGCATCACTGATGATCATCGGCGTTCCCAAAGAGATCAAGGACAACGAAGCCCGCGTCGGCGTGACTCCAGCCGGCGTAAAGGCGCTCACCGAGGCTGGCCACACCGTGCTGGTGGAAACCCTGGCCGGCGCGCAATCGGGTTTCCCCGACGCCGAGTACCAGAATGCCGGCGCGGAGATTGTGGGCGAGGCCGGGTACGCGTGGGGCAAATCCGACATGGTCGTGAAAGTGAAGGAGCCGGTCGACACGGAGTATGTCTTCTTCCGCGAAGGGCTGGTCCTGTTCACATATCTGCATCTGGCGCCGGTGCCGGAGCTGACCGCCAAGCTGCTGGAGTCCAAGGTCATCGGCATCGCGTATGAAACCGTGCGCGACCGCCAGCGCACCCTGCCTCTGCTGACGCCGATGAGCGAAGTGGCGGGCCGCATGAGCGTGCAGGTGGGCGCGGCCTATCTTGAACGGGAGCGCGGCGGACGCGGCATTCTGCTGGGCGGCGTGCCGGGTGTGCCGCCGGCCCACGTGACCATCATTGGCGGCGGCGTGGTGGGCACCAACGCGGCCAAGATCGCGCTGGGCTTCGGCGCCAAAACAACCATTGTGGATGTGAACCTGAACCGGCTGCGCGAGCTGGACGACATCTTCGGCGGGCGGCTGCATACGCTGGCCTCGAACAGCTACAACCTTGCGCAAGCCACCAGGGAAGCGGACCTGGTGATCGGCGGCGTGTTGATTCCGGGAGCGACCGCGCCCAAGATCGTGACCCGCGCCATGGTGGCGCAGATGAAGAAAGGCGCGGTGATTGTGGACGTGGCCATTGACCAGGGCGGCTGCGTGGAGACGGCGCGGCCCACGTCGCACTCCAATCCCAGCTACGTCGTGGATGGCGTGGTGCACTACTGCGTGACCAACATGCCGGGCGCGGTGCCGCACACCTCCACGCTGGCGCTTACCAACTCAACGTTCCCTTATCTGTTGCGAATCGCCAACCTGGGCGCGCGCGAGGCGCTGCGACAGGATGCGGGACTGGCCGAGGGCCTGAATACCTGGCTTGGCACGCTCACCTATCGCGGCGTGGCGGAGAGCCAGCTGCGGCCGTGGACTGCGGCTGCGGACGTAATTGGCTAATCTGCCGCGCTCGCCCTCGGATGGCAGCGCGCTTCGGTCTGCGCCTATAATCGCCCCATGCTTTTCTCCGGCGATTCACGGCGGCGGTCGGTCATCCTTCTGGGTGCGGGCGTGCTGCTGTTCTTCGCCTTGCTGGGCGCGCTCCAGGCCTTCAACACCTCCAACGTCAGCTTTCTGAATCCGGAGACCGCCGGCGAAACGCTGGCGTTCACCAGCCTCACCGTGGTGGTGTTCCTGCTGCTGATGGTGCTGCTGATGCTTCTGCTGCGCAACATTCTGAAGGTGTATGCGGACCAGAGCAGCAGCGCATTGGGCGCGCGTTTGCGCACGCGCATGGTGCTGGGCGCGGCACTGATCGCACTCACTCCCGCGGTCTTCATGTTTCTGTTCAGCTTTCAATTGATGAACCGGTCCATCGACCGCTGGTTCTCGCCCAACACCTCGGAGTTGCATGAAGACTCAACCCGCGTGGTCTTGGAACTTGCGCAATACGTGACCAACAATGCACGGGTGGAGGCGGAGTCCATTGCGGCCTCCGGCGCGCCGGACCGCGATTTGTCGCAGCTTCAGGATGTGCTCGGTTCTCACCGGATCACGCTGGCGGGCGGCTTTGCCGTGGTGTACGGCAAGAATCTGCAGATGGTTGCCAGCTTTCAGGAGCCGCCCGAGTCCAGCGCGGTCAGCCTGCTTCCCTGGCTCGACGAGGGCGAGCGGGGAGCCGCCGTCCCACTCAAAGGACCGTTGTCCGCGGCCCTGCTTTTGACCGCGCAGCACAGCGGCGAGCCTGTACTGAAGGTGGCGGGGCTGGAGTATGCGCTGGGGATGTCGGCCACCGCATCGGGCAAAGTGGTAGTAGTGGCGCTGCCCATGCCTCAGGGGCTCAGCCAGACCACCGCGCGCATCCGCACCGGCGCCGCCGCCTATTGGGATCTGTTTCGATCACGCAATCGCCTCCGCGCCACGTTCATCCTGATGCTGTTGCTGATCACCGTGGTGGTTTTCTTCTCCAGCGTGTGGCTGGCCCTGTTTCTGTCCAAGCAGATTACGCGGCCCGTAGAGGCGCTGGCCGACGCCATGGACGAGATTGCCGCGGGCAAATACGACCACCGCGTTGCCCTGGTCACTACCGGAGAGATGGCGGAACTGGTGCGCTCATTCAACCGCATGGCGGCTGACCTGGACGCCAGCCGGCAGTTGGCGGAGAGCTCGTCCGCACAACTGACCGCGGCCAACATGGCCATCGAGGAGCGGCGGCGCGAACTGGAGACCATCGTCGAGACGATCCCCTCGGGCGTGGTCACCCTCGACGGCTCCGGCAAAGTGCTCCAGGCCAATCGCGCCTTTGCCGTGCTGATGGGGAAGCACGAGGAAGATGGGCTGCGCGGCGAGAAAATCGAGTCGCTGCTGCCCGCCGATTGCGTGGACGATTTTGCCGGGGTCATCCGCCGCGGCCAGCGCATGGGCGCTGCCTCCACTGAGATTGAATTCCATGCCCGCGGCCGCATTCTGCATCTGTCGGTGACCAGCGCCCGGCTTGAGCTGGCGCATGGGCGGCCCGGCTCCGTGCTGGTGGTCGAGGACACATCGGAGCTGCTGCGCGCGCAGCGCCAACTGGCATGGAAGGAAGTGGCGCAGCGCGTGGCCCATGAGATCAAAAATCCGCTCACGCCGATTGCCCTTTCCGCCGAGCGCATCGGCAGGCACCTGGACCGCGGCCAGCCCGACTCGCCTAATATCATCCGCAAGTGCAGCGAGGTAATTCTGGGCTGCGTGGGCACGCTGCGCACGCTGGTGGACCAGTTCTCGGCGCTGGCCGAGTTCCCCGCCCCGCAGCCCTGCGCCTGCGACTTGAACCACGTAGCGGAAGAGGCGCTGGCGCTGTTTGCCGGGCGCCTCGACGGCATCACCGTGCGGCGCAACCTGGAACCGGGGCTGCCGATGGTGCTGGCCGATCCCGAGGCGATGCGCCGCGCCCTGGCCAACCTGATCGACAACGCCGCCGAGGCCATGCAGGGCAGCCTGCTGCGCGTGCTCGACGTCCGCAGCAGGCTCAGCGAAGACGGCGCGGCGGTCGAACTGGCCGTCTCCGACACCGGCCATGGGCTTACCGACGAGATTCGCGAGCGGCTGTTCCTGCCCTTCTACTCGACCAAGAATCGAGGCACCGGGCTCGGTCTGTCCATCGCGGCCAAGATTGTGCAGGAGCATGGAGGCTCCATCCGCGCCGAAGGCAACAGCCCCAAAGGCGCGCGCTTCCTGGTTCGGTTGCCGCTTATGGAGCCGGCGCAGCAGCCCGCCGCGCAGACCCAGACCACGGCAGCCGCGCCCCTCACCGGAGAACGCCGATGAATCACATTCTGGTGGTAGACGACGAGGATGAGATTCGCGCCTCGCTCGAAGAAATTCTGCGCGAGGAAGGCTACGGCGTGGCCACGGCGGCCACCGCAGCCGAGGCGCTGGTGCTGGTCGAGGACGCGCCCTATGATGTGGTGCTGCTCGACATCTGGCTGCCCGACCGCGACGGGCTCGACGTGCTGGCGGACATTCATGGGCTGGCCGCCGAGACGCGGCCGGAGGTGGTGATCATCTCGGGCCACGGAACCATCGAAGCCGCCGTGAAGGCCACCAAGCTGGGCGCATTTGACTTTCTTGAGAAGCCGCTCTCGCTCGACCGCACGCTGATCGTGCTCAAAAACGCGGTGGAGGCGCGGCGGCTGCGCACCGAGAACCTGGAATTCAAGCGCCAGTTCAGCGCCGGCTCGGTGCTCACCGGAGACAGCGTGCCGGCAAAGGCCCTGCGGCAGCAGATCCGGCTGATGGCGCCCACCAACGGGCGGGTACTCATCTACGGCGAGTCGGGCACGGGCAAGGAATTGATTGCCCGCTCGATTCACGCCGAGAGTCTGCGCCGCGACCGCGTTTTCGTGGAGCTGAACTGCGCCGCCATCCCCGAAGCGCACATCGAGGCCGAGCTGTTCGGCTACCGCCATGGCGCCCGGCCCGGCGGCCCCCCCGAGCAGCGCGGCATGCTGGAGCGCGCCGACGGCGGCTCGCTCTTCCTGGACGAAGTGGGCGACATGAGCCTCAAGACCCAGGCCAAGGTGCTCAGTGCCCTCGACGACCAGCTCTTTACGCCGGTCGGCGGCACCCAGCCCTTGCGCGTGGACGTGCGCCTCATCGCCTCCACCAACAAGGATCTCGAAGAAGAGATCGCCAAGGGCAACTTCCGCGAGGACTTGTTTTACCGGCTCAATGTGGTTCCGTTCTTTGTGCCGCCGCTCCGGGAGCGCAAGCTGGACATTCCGCCACTGGCGCGCGAGTTCCTGGCCGACTTCGGCCGCCAGTATGGCCGCCCGCGCATGGAGATCGGCGAGGAAGCGCTGGAGGCCCTGGCGCGTTACGACTGGCCAGGCAACGTGCGCGAGCTGAAGAACGTGATCGAGCGCGTGCTGATTCTCAACCCCCGCACCCTGCGCATTGAGCGCAAGCATCTGCCGCCGCTGACTCACAAGGCAGGCACCCGGTCCACCGAGGAGTTTTCCACCCTGCAGCAGGCGCGCGACGCCTACGAACGCGAGTATATCCTCAAAAAGATCGAGGAGGCGCGCAACAACGTAAGCCACGCCGCCGAACTGCTGGGCCTGGAGCGCAGCCACCTTTATCGCAAGATGAAGGCGCTCGGCATCAGCGTACGGGAGTAGTTCCACCGGCTCCGTGGCCAGGGTTTGAGTAACACCAGAGAGTAAGAACCGGAACACCCATAACCCCTTCGGACCTTAATATCCGGGCTAACAGGCGATTGTTACACTTATCCAGCAAATCATTTCCGATAAATTGGGGGAGCAGAGCATGACAAAGGCACGGCGGGATGGCTTGTATTTGTTAGTGGTGGGCATCGCAACGTTTATTTTGTTCGGCTCCGCCTTAAAATTCATGGCGAAGGACTCGATGGAAGATTTCAAAGTGATTTATTTCGGTACTCGATGCCTGGTTCAGCATTGCGACCCCTACAGACAGAGCGAGCTAATCCATTTTTATAGGGAAGAGCTTGGAGAACTGAATGCCATTGAGCGACGCCATTCCGCAACTTTGTACGTAAACTTGCCGACTACCTTTCTTTTCATTGCTCCATTTACGATGCTTCCTCCTGGGGCCGCCTCGGTGCTCTGGATGATCCTTACCGCTGCAAGCCTCACCTTAGCCGCCTTGCTGACGTGGAATCTTGGAGCCTGCTACGCTCCGATTGTCTGTGGGGCGCTAATCAGCCTCTTGATTGCCAACAGCGCAGTTCTCCTTGGAAACGGCAATCCTGCCGGGATTGTTGTTGGTCTTTGCGTGATCGCCGTCTGGTGTTTCCTGAAGGAACGGTTTGTAGTGTCTGGCATCCTGTGCTTTGCGGTCAGCCTCGCAATCAAGCCACATGATGCGGGCCTGGTCTGGCTCTATTTTCTGTTAGCCGGCGGCGTCCATCGCAAACGCGCACTGCAAACCCTCGCTGTGACTGCTGTGTTGTGTCTGGCGGCCGTCCTGTGGGTTTCGCGTGCCGCTCCGCATTGGATGCCGGAATTGCGCGCCAATCTGGCGGAGACCTCAGCGCAGGGAGGCAACAACGACCCAGGGCCCGCCGGGCCGACCAGCAGAAACCGTTCCATGGAAGCAATTATCGACCTGCAAGCGGCCCTAAGTGTCTTCCGGGACGATCCGGGCATATACGATGCAGCCAGCTATCTTGTTTGCGGAGCGCTTCTGCTGGTGTGGTTGCTTGCCACTCTCAGGTCAGATCGCTCGCCGGCAATGACCTGGTTTGCGCTTGCTGCGGTTGTGCCCCTCACCATGCTCGTCACTTATCATCGGGCGTACGATGCCAGGCTCTTGTTGCTCACGATCCCCGCATGTGCCACCCTTTGGGCTGAAGGCGGCGCCATCGGGCGGATTGCGGTCCTTGTGAATACCCTGGGGATTGCTTTCACCGGCGAGATCGCTCTGGCAATTCTCATTCTTCTAACCAAGAATCTGCACCCCAACCCAGCAGGGCTGTTCGGAAAAATAGAGACGCTGCTGCTGATGCGATTATCCTCGCTCGTCTTGCTGGTGATGGCAGTTTTCTATCTTTGGGCATATGTTCGCGCGGCTGGCAAAGGTCTTGCGGTTTCGGGGAACAAAACGACTGAGGCGCCAATTGTGCAGCCTGAACCTTGAGATGCGGGCTTCTCTCCGGCTCTTCACTTTGCAAGGTTGAAGAATCGGGATCAGACCCTAGTCTTTTCCGCGCCGATCCTTCTTGTTCACGCGCCGGTCCGTGAGATTGACGCGCCGTTCCGTCTTCACTTCGCGCAGATCGGGCTCGCCTGTGCGCCGATCCCCCTTGCCCGCGCGTCGATCTGCCGGCGGCGCATGGACAGGCGCGTGGGGAGTGACCAATGCTTTGTCTTCCGACCAGGGTTCTACGGCGGAGGGTCCCGTGCCGGTGGTCAGCAATTTATTCAGAACCGGCAGATTCGCGCGCTGCGTTTCCACAAAGTCCACGCCCAGGGCGGTGAGCGTGAAATCCGAGTTATCCGCCCGAGTGATGTATCCCTTCTTCACCAGATACCAGGTCGTAAAATCCAGGTAATCACGCGGAAAACCCATCCGCATCTCAACCTCGGCAAGGGGAACCTCCGGAGCATAGGGGTTGGAGCGGCGGCGAAAATAGAGCACCGCAAGCACCGCCAGCCGCCGGTTCAACTCGCCCTCCATGCTGTCCATGAAATCAATCGAATTGGAAAGCGGGGCCTTCTCCGGCGCCTCCCTCCGGCAAGCTGCGTCGTACTCGGCGCGCCGGCCGCGATCGGACAGCACGTCATAGGCTGTCTTCAATTGGAAGAACATGTCGGCATTGCCGGACTCCGGGTTGTCCGGGTGAAACCGCGCCGCCAGAAACCGATACACGCGGTGGATCGTATCGGCATCGGCATTGGGGCTGATCTGGAGAAACTCGTAGTAATCTATCATCCCGTCGGGGTGTCCTTTTTCAGCATGGATTGGGTCGAATTCTACCATTCTTGATCGCGATTGAAATACCAAAGGCTGGGGCAGCCCTCCACTTCTTCCCGCGGAGATCGGCGGAATGGCGGAAATCCCGGATTTTGCCTTTCCGGCTCCGTCATTGCGGGTGCCCCCCGAAAAAGTACCCTCGGACCACTCGTCTGCGCCGCCTTCCCGTCGCCAGGATCAGTACCGCATCTCAACCTGTCACAGGCTCGCCGAATAAAATAGATTTTCTGTATTAACTCATTCTTTTACTGCAGGATAGGACCAAGCGACGCGGGGTTGTCGCCGAGCGTCGGATCCACGCGGAAGTCCCACACCGACTGGTTGATGTCGGAAGGCGAAAGGATTTCGACCAGCGCATACTCGCCGATCAGAAGCGGCTTTTCGGGCGTGAGCTTGAGCCAGTGATTGCCCGGAAGAATCTCAACTTTGGCGGGGATAACATCTTCGTTTTGAGTGACTTTTCCGGTGGGGCTCACGTGGATGCCACCCACGATCCGGACCGCCCTGCGTTCGTCCACATGGACGATGGCGAAGCCCGAGGACGCTGAGTGCGCGCCATGCTTGCGGTTGCCCGCCGCTTTGGCGCCGCCGGTCTGCACCGTCAGCGCGTGCGTGGTCACCGGCTCGGCTGCGTCACCCGAATCGAGCGAGAGATAGATGGCCGGATCGTTCACGTGCAGGTGGACTTTTGCATGCGCGCCGTCGAGCTCAAGTTCGGCCCTGGCGCCGGCCAGAGGATTCAGCACACTCAGGCCGTGCCGGGATTTCCCGTGCAGGTCGAGTTCGGTGGGCGTCAGCTCCACAAGTTCCGGCGTGCCCTGAAAGGTGTCCAGGACAAAGACGCCGTCTTCGTCCGGCAACTCCAGGCCTTTGGCGACTTCGGGCATGCGGGTCTTCTGCTGCGTGCGCTCCGCGGCCTCCTCCTTGTCCAGATCTTCGGCTTCCTTCATGGCCGGCGAGACGTCTTCCAGCTGGCTGGCGTGGTCCCGCTCCCACTTGCGCGTGGCGTCCCAGTCCACCAGATTCTCAGGCATTTCTTCCCAGTCGCCGCGCTCCTGGGAGAGGAAGCGCACCCGGTCGCCCACAGTCTCATACTGGCGCACCATCTGGTAAGTGCCGTCCTTCAGGATGAGGCGATGGTTTGAGCCCATACCGGGCACGGCGGGGTTGAGGGGAAGCGGCTTCTGCTCCTGCGCCGCGGCAGCCGTCGCCGCCAGCAGCAGGCATGCCAGGCCCGCCACGAGCAGGCGCCGCAAATTGGGTGAAATCGTCATGGCCCCTCAGTTTAGACGAACCTGCGGGGCCGGGGTTGGCGGCCCGCAAGGCTGCAATCCGGCGCGAAACCTAACCTCTCCCGCCAAGCCGCATCTAATTCTGTGTATTCTTGAGGGGGAGGACTGTTTGTTTAAGGGGTTCCAGACACGTTTCCGCATCGATCGCCGTACAAAGCCGCGTTCTCTGGCGGCAATGGCGGTGTTGTGTCTGGCGCTGCTCGCGCTGCTGACCGTGGCCCAGGTTGCACACATCCATGCCAACGCCAGCCAAGCGGACCATTGCCCGCTGTGCATTGCGCTGCATACCGCCGTGCCCGTTGCCGTCGCCGCGGCCGTCATTCTCCTGGTGGAGACCGCCGTTGCCGCCCCCGTTCTCAAGGTGCGCGCGGCAACCCGGAACTGGCACCCGCAGCTCTTTACCCGTCCTCCCCCCGCAGGCTGCTAGACATCCTTCCGATCCCGTTTTTTCCTGTTGCTTCTGCTTCTCCTCTTTTTATGCGGACGAAGAACGGCGCATCCCAGGCGCGACGCGGGAACCGGAACGATGTCCCGATTACATAGAGGATGCCGCGACGCGTGACGCCGCGGACTGTTATTTCGCATCAGAGCCATCCATCGGAGGCACCCTATGCCGTTCAAACACGGCGCAATTTTTCGTATTCTTCCCATGTTCGCGCTGTTTCTCGCGGCGCTCGGCGCACTCGCGCAGAGCGGCAACGCGGGCATTGTGCGCGGCACCGTGACCGACCCCACCGGCGCTGTGATTCCCGGCGCAGCCGTCCATCTGACCAACGCGGTCAGCGGACTCGACCGGACCGCAACGTCCGACGCCACCGGTCAGTTTGAGTTCACCAACATTCCCTTCAGCCCATACGAGATCAGCGTTTCCGCCCAGGGGTTTGGTTCGATTACTCACAATATCGAGATTCGCTCGGTGGTGGGCACGACCGTCAAACTGGTTCTCCAGATCGCCGCCGCCGCTTCAACCGTCACGGTTGAGGCCTCGGGCGACCTGGTCGAAAACGACCCGACCTTCCACACCGACGTGGACCGCGACATGTTTATCAAGGTGCCGCTGGAGAGCCAGTCTTCGTCCCTCAGTTCATTGGTCACGCTCACAACTCCCGGCGTATCGGCTGATTCGAACGGACTGTTTCATGGACTTGGCGACCACGCGTCCAACTCGTTTTCCGTCGATGGACAGCCCATCACTGACCAGCAGAGCAAGGTCTTCTCCAACCAGCTTCCTTCCAACGCCATTCAGTCCATCGAGGTCATCTCCGGCGCGCCGCCCGCGGAGTATGGCGATAAGACCAGCCTGGTGATCGTAGCCACCACGCGCTCCGGGCAGGGTATCACCAAACCCACCGGCAGCGTCAGCACCTCCTACGGCAGTTTTGGATCGGCCACAACCGGCATGGATCTCTCGTATGGCGGCAAAACCTGGGGGAATTTTGTGGAGGCGGACGGATTGAACACAGGACGTTTTCTGGACCCCCCGGAGTTCACAGTCTTTCATGACAAGGGCAACGAAGAAAACTTTTTCGATCGCGTGGACTATAGCTTCACGCCGGTTGACTCGGTGCACATGGATTTCAATTACTCCCGCTCATGGTTCCAGACGCCGAATGCGTTTGACAACCTGAACGTTCAAAACGTGGTCAGCGGCGGCACAAGTGCCAATCCCACCTTTGCCAATGTCGGGAACACGGATCAGCGCTCTAAGATCGGGACGATCAACTTTTCGCCGACTTATACGCGAGTCATCAGCAACAACACGGTGTTGAACCTGGACTTTTATGTCCGTCGGGACGACTACAACTACTTTCCCAGCGGCAATCCGCTCGCCGACCTGGGACCTCCGAACCTGCAGACCTCGTCGATCTCGCAGAATCGCACGCTGACCAATGCCGGCATCCACGCAAACTACTCCTACGCCAAGGGAATCCACAACCTCCTCGTCGGCGCGGAGTATGAACACACTTTCCTGCGCGAGCACGACAATCTGGGCATAGTGGATTCGACCTATAACTCACCCTGCGTCGACGACAGCGGCAACCCGTTGCCTGGTTACAGCGATTCCTCCGAGTGTCCCGGTGGGGCTGACGGCCAGAATCCGAACTACCTGCCCGTTCTTGCGCCCTACGACCTGACTCGCGGTGGTACCGAATACGCCTACTTCGGACACGCCGACGTGAAGGAACTGGCCCTCTACATTGAGGACCAGATCAAAGCGGGCAACTGGAACTTCAACCTGGGACTGCGCGAGGACGTGTACAACGGCCTTACGGCCGCCAACCAGACGGAGCCGCGTGTAGGTATCGCCTACCAGATCAAACCCACCGCGACCGTGTTGAGCATCTCCTACGCGCGCACACTGGAGACGCCTTTCAACGAGAACCTGGTACTGTCCAGCACGGGATGCTCCAATGACGTACTTGCGCCTCTGCTGCTTTGCACGCCGGGCGTTTCCGGCACGCTCGACCCGGGCTACCGCAACGAATTTCACGCCAGCGTGCAGCAGGCCCTAGGCAAGAACGTGGTCGTCAGCGGCGAGTACATCTGGAAGTACACGCACAACGCCTTCGACTTCAGCGTGCTGGGCAACACGCCCATCACCTTCCCCATCGACTGGCACAACTCGAAGATCCCCGGCTATGCGCTGCACGTCGAGGTGCCGAATTACCACAACTTCAGTGCCTACACGGTGATGTCATCGGTGGCGGCGCGCTTTTTCCCGCCGCAGACTGCCGGAGCCGGCGCCACAGTCGGGCAGAGCGGATTTCCGTTCCGCATCGACCACGACGAAAAATACAACCAGACGTCGCACGTCCAATACACCCTTCCTGGCCGCGGTTTCCTCGGCGGCCTGTGGGGAGGCTTCAACTGGCGCTACGACAGCGGTCTCGTTGCCGGCTCCGTGCCGTGCTATAACGTCACGGACCCGAACAGCCTCTGCAATCCTGTCAACGGAGGGCCTTCGATCACGCTGCCGAATGGCCAACCCGGAGTCGATCTGAGCGGCCTTACGCCGGATCAGCAATTCGAAGCCGGCCTCACTTGCGACGGGGTGAAAGCCACTCCGACCTCCGGGTTCACCTCCTGCGATGCGGCGGGATACACCTCGACGCTGGTATCGATCCCCGCGCCGGGGACGGAGGACGACGACAAGGAGCCGCCGCGCATTGCGCCGCGCAACCTGTTCGACGCCACTGTCGGCAAGAACAACATCTTTCACGCCGATCGCTACAAGCTGAATCTGGACGTGACGGCAATCAACGTAACCAATAAGTACGCACTCTATAACTTCCTCTCCACCTTCAGCGGAACCCACTATGTAACTCCGCGAGCGATGACGGCGAAGATTACGCTGAATTTCTGATTCCTCGAAACGCGCAGGGCCGGCATCGCCTGCCGGCCCCGGGTTCAAATTGCTTCAGGATTTTTACTTCTCGCTGTCCAATACCCGCATTTGTGCAGGGTCGTACCGGGTCCCTGCGACCGACTCTGCCGGAATCGCCGCTTCAACGGCGGCAATCTCCTCCGCCGTCAGCTTCACCTCCAGCGCGCCCAGGCTCTCGGCCAGTTGCTTCCGCGTGCGCGCACCCATCACCGGCACGATCGACTCGCCCTTCGCCAGCGCCCAACCCACGGCCAGTTGCACCGGCGTGACACCCTTGTCATTGGCAATCTGCCTCAAGTGCGCAACGAGTTGCTGATTCCGCGCCAGGTTGTCGCCGCTGAATCGCGGAAAGCGGTTCCGGATGTCGTCAGCTCCCGACGGCTGCGAGGCCGACAGCAGCCCGCGCGAAAGCACGCCGTAGGCCGTTACCCCTATCCCCAACTCCTTCAGTGCCGGAAAGATCTTCGCCTCCGGCCCGCGGCTGATCAGCGAATACTCAATTTGCAGGTCCACGATGGGATGAACGGCGGCAGCGCGCCGAATGGTCTCGGGGCCCACCTCGGAGAGACCGATGAATCGCACATACCCGGCCTCGATCATCTCCGCGATCGCTCCCACTGTATCCTCAATCGGCACCTTCGGGTCCAGCCGCGAAGGGCGGTAGATGTCGATGAAATCCACCCCAAGCCGCTTGAGCGTGTAGGCCAGCGCGGTCTTTACGGCAACGGGCCGCGCATCGTAGCCCAGCCATGAACCGTCAGGCCCGCGCTGCGCGCCGAATTTGACAGACAGCAGCACCTGCTCGCGGAAGAAGCGCACCGCATTGCTGATCAGCATTTCGTTGTGACCCATGCCGTAAAAGTCGCCGGTGTCGATCAGGTTGACGCCGGCGTCGATGGCCGCATGAATTGTGGCTATGCTCTCCGCGTCGTCCGTCTGGCCGTACATTCCGCTCATGCCCATGCAGCCCAGGGCGATGGGAAAGACCTCAGGGCCGGTGCGGCCCAGCCTGCGGCGCTCGGTGATGGCAGGTGTGGACATGGGCGGCTCCTTCCAATGCAGCATCCTAGGCCAGGCGGCTGGTTCCCGCAAGCGCCTCCTGGGGCGCGCTTAATTGG
Source organism: uncultured Acidobacteriaceae bacterium (assembly GCA_963716385.1). Taxonomy (GTDB): domain Bacteria; phylum Acidobacteriota; class Terriglobia; order Terriglobales; family Acidobacteriaceae; genus Telmatobacter. Next base: position 862,599 of record OY970305.1, on the reverse strand, counting down.
GCCTGGTTTTCCACACGCTTACTCCGCAGACGCGGCCGGTGAGTTCGTTTCAACGGTCCCGCTAAATATTTCAATTAACGAGTCTTGTGCGTGACTATTTTGGCCGTCACCGTCCCCTGTTCATTTTTCTGTTTTATTCACGCGCCGATCTCTGCCATACTTGATTGTGCCCACCTGGTTCGGCCAATCCCAACAATCCATTCATGAGGTTGCATCGATGTCGGCAAAGTATGTCTTTGTGACGGGCGGAGTTGTGTCCAGTTTAGGCAAGGGTCTGGCGGCGGCCTCCATCGGCTGCCTGCTTGAGAGCCGCGGCCTGCGCGTGAACCTGATGAAGTTCGACCCCTACCTCAACGTCGATCCAGGCACCATGTCGCCCTTCCAGCACGGCGAGGTTTTTGTGACCGACGACGGCGCGGAGACCGACCTCGACCTGGGCCACTACGAGCGCTTCACCCACGCCCCGCTCTCGCGCGACAACAACCTGACCACGGGCCGCATCTACGAACAGATCATTTTGAAGGAGCGGCGCGGCGACTACCTGGGCAAGACCGTGCAGGTCATTCCGCATGTGACCAACGAGATCAAGAACGCCATGCGCAAGGTTTCGGCCAACGGCGCCGATGTGACGATTGTCGAGATCGGCGGCACGGTGGGCGACATCGAGTCTCTGCCGTTTCTTGAGGCGATCCGCCAGATGCGTCAGGAACTGGGCCGCGAAAACACCGTCTTTGTCCACCTCACCTTGGTGCCGTGGATCGCCGCCGCCCAGGAACTGAAGACCAAGCCCACCCAGCACTCGGTGAAGGAATTGCTCAGCATCGGCATCCAGGCCGACGTGCTGCTTTGCCGCTCGGACCGCAGCCTGAGCCGCGAGATGAAACAGAAGATTGCCGCGTTCTGCAACGTGGAGGAGCGGGCCGTGGTCGGCGCCAAGGACGTGCCGTCGATCTACGAGGTGCCGCTGGGCTTTGCGCAGGAGGGCGTCGATTCGCTGATTCTCAAGTATCTGCACAGGGAGGCGCCGGAGGCCGACCTGAGCCAGTGGAAGGCCCTGGTGGACCGCTGCTATCACCCAGTGGATGAAGTTTCCATTGCCATTGTGGGCAAGTATGTGGAGTACGAAGACAGTTATAAGTCTCTGAAGGAGGCGCTGACCCACGGCGCGGTGGCCAAGAGCCTGAAACTCAACATTACATGGATTGAGGCTGAGGGGCTGGAGTCAGAAACTCCCGAAGATCGGAGTTATGAGTCGCAGTTAGAAGGATTCGACGGCATTCTCGTCCCCGGCGGCTTTGGCAAGCGGGGCATCGAGGGCATGTTGAACGCGATTCGCTATGCGCGGGAGAAGCAGGTTCCCTACTTTGGCATCTGCCTGGGCATGCAGACCGCCTGCATCGAATTTGCGCGCAACGTGTGCGGGCTGAAAGATGCGAATTCGAGCGAGTTCGACCCCGCCTCGCAGCACCGCATCATCTACAAGCTGCGCGAGCTGCTGGGCGTGGAAGAGATGGGCGGCACCATGCGCCTGGGCGCCTGGACCTGCATTCTGCAGGAAGGCTCGCTGGCCGCGCAGGCCTACGGCGCGACCGAGATCAGCGAGCGCCACCGGCACCGCTACGAGTTCAACCGCGAATACGAGGCGCTGCTCACCGGCGGCGGTCTGCGGATCAGCGGCACCACCCCCGACGCGACGTATGTAGAGATCGTGGAGATACCCGGCCATCCTTACTTTCTGGGCTGCCAGTTCCACCCCGAGTTCAAATCCAGGCCGCTGGAGCCGCATCCGCTCTTCCGGGAGTTTATCGCGGCCAGTTACAAGAACCGGCTCGGGCGGCAGGCGGCGGAAACCGTGCATTCGGAGATCGTGGCGTAAGAGCCCCTCGATCCGGGCGGCATCGACCGCCACGCCCAGAGCGAGACAGCCACCGGCAACCATTTTGCCCACGCCCTGCGCTGAGTCTTCGCGCAAGCCGTGCCGTTTCGCAGTCCGGCGCGATAGAATCGCACCCGTGAGCCACTCTTTTGAAATCGGGCCGGTCCATGTGGGCACGGAGCAGTTGTTTTTGATTGCCGGACCGTGCGTAATCGAGTCGGAGGCACATGTGCGCCGCATGGCGGAGGCGATTCAGCGCGTCACGAGCGACCTGGGCGTTCCGTTCATCTTCAAGGCCAGCTACGACAAGGCCAACCGCACGAGCGTGAAAAGCTTTCGCGGGCCGGGGCTCATCGAGGGGACGCGCATTCTGGGCCGCCTCGCCAAAGACACCGGCCTGCCCGTACTGACCGACGTGCATGAGCCCGGCCACTGCGAAGTGGCCGCCGAGGCCGTGGACGTGCTGCAGATTCCGGCGTTCCTGTGCCGCCAGACCGACCTTCTCGTCGCCGCCGGCCGCACCGGCCGCGCCATCAACATCAAAAAAGGGCAGTTTGTGGCCCCATGGGACATGACGCACCCGGTTGAAAAAGTGCGCTCCACGGGCAACGAGCGCGTTTTCCTCACCGAGCGCGGGTCGAGCTTCGGCTACAACACGCTGGTGGTGGATTTCCGCTCGCTTCCCGTCATGCGTAAGATGGCGCCGGTCGTCTTCGACGGGACGCACTCGGTGCAGCAGCCCTCAGCGGCGGGCGGGGTCAGCGGCGGCCAGCCGGAGTTCATTCCGCTGCTGGCGCGGGCCGCGGTGGCGGCGGGCGTGGACGGGCTGTTTCTCGAAGTGCACGACAACCCGGCACACGCCAAGTCCGACGGCGCCAACGCGCTGGACCTGAAGCTGCTGAAGCCGCTCCTGAAAAAGCTGCTGGCAATTCATGCAGCGGCGCGCGCGGCGAGTGAGTGAGCAAGTAAGGCAGGCATTGAGATGAACCGACGCAGTTTTCTATCCGCCGGCGCCGCGGTCGCGGGCTCGATGGCCGCGCAACAGAATGGGCTGGCCAGCGTGCTTGCAGCTTCCGGCGCTGCCCCGGCCGCCGGCCTCGATCTCATGCGGCACCGCTTCGGCGTCAACTACACACCCTCCCACAACTGGTGGTTCTGCTGGAATGACTGGGATGCCGCGCCCATCGAGCGCGATCTGGACGCCATCGCCGCGCTGGGAGCCGATCATCTTCGCATCCTGCTGATCTGGCCATTTTTCCAGCCCAATCCCACGTGGGTGAGCCCGCGGCACCTTGAGCGGCTGGACCAGCTGCTGACGCTGATGGGCGAGCGAAACCTGGACGCGCTGGTGACGGTGTTCACGGGCCAGTTGAGCGGCTGGTATTTTCTGCCGCCTTTCAATCGCCTCAGCACCGGCTTCTATACCGAGCCGATCATGCGGGATGCGCAGGAGCTGTTCGTGCGCGAACTGGCGCGCACCATGAAGCCGCATTCCAACCTCATCGGCTTTGACTTCGGCAACGAACTGAACACCTGTTGGAGCGCGCCGACGAGCGCGGGCGACGCCTGGATGCGCAGGATGTTCGCGCAGATGAACTCCGTTTTGCCCGGCCATCTGCACGTGAACGGCGTCGATCATCATCCCTGGTTTGAGGCAGACACATTTTCTCCGCAGGCGCTGGCGGCCGCGCCCATGCCGGTGATGCACTGCTATCCCTACTGGACGGGATCGGTGAAGTACGGCGGGGCGATGGACCCGCCCAGCGTCAAGCTGCTGGCGGCGATGGCGGCGCTGATCCGCTCCTACGCCGGGACGCAGCAAAAGCCGGTGTGGGCGGGCGAATTTAACACCTGCATTGAATCGCTGACGGAAAAGCAGCAGGCGCAGTGGCTGGAGAAGGCGGTGATGGCGGCGATTGACGAAGGGGTGAGCTGGTTCAGCTATTGGGACAGCCACGACGTGGACCGGCGCTTCTCCTTCAATTCGCTGGAATACAGCCTGGGGCTGCTGACCAACGACGGCCGCGTGAAGGAGCAGGGGCGCATGTTCAAGCAGCTCGCAGAGGCGTACCGCGGCAAACCGGTTGTGTTTCCCAAGGGCAATGCGCCGGCGCCTCCGACGGACCGCACCCAGGACGGCACCTGGCGCTGGATTCTAGACTGGATGGGATGGCGTCCGGCGGGCCCGTCCGCCTGATAGCATTTCTTATGCTTTCGCATTCACCTTGCAAATCCTTTTGCGCCGCATGGGCCGCGGGCGCGGCCGCTCTGCTGGTATCCGTCGCATTCCTTTCCAGTGCTGTGGCGCAGGTCGCGCCGGCGGCGCCAGCGCCGGATCGAGCGCACATTGAAGAGGTTCTTCGCGGGCTGAGCCGGGGCCGCGTTGTGGGCCAGGTGGCCGTGTCTCCGGACGGCAGGCGGCTGGCGTGGATCGAGGGCGCGCGGGGCGGCGGAGAGATCCTGGTGGCCCCGCTGGACGACCTGAAGAAGAGCGAGCGCGTGACCGCGGCTGCCAAGCCGGACGAGCGCTGCCATGAGGGCGAGATCGCCTGGCAGCCGGACTCGAAGGCGCTGGCCTTCTTCTCTGACTGCGCGAGCCCCAACGAGCAGAGCGATCTGTATATTGCGCGGCTCGACGGCACCCCGGCGCGGCGCGTCACCGAGCTGAAGGGCTACGTGAAGGCGCCGGCTTTCTCGCCGGATGGGACGCAAGATCGCCTTCTTGTATGTGGAGGGAGCGACGCGGCCTTCCGGCGCACTGGCGGCCATGAAGCCTCCGTCGGGGGTGATTGGCGAGGATGACGTGGAGGTGCAGCGGGTGGCGGTGGTGGCGGCCGATGCGGCGACGCCGGCGGCTCCCGCGCAGGTGACTCCGGCCAATCTGCATGTGTACGAGTTCGACTGGGCGCCGGACTCGAAGGGGCTGGCCTACATCGCCGCCGATCCGCCGGGGGAGAACAACTGGTGGGTGGCCAAGCTCTACACGCAAGATCTGGACGGCGAGCCGCGAAGGCGATTCTGGCGCCTGCCGAAGTTGCCGGCCCGCTGCATGGACTGCAGATTGCGGTGCCGCGCTGGTCGCCGGACGGCAAGGCCATCGCCTTCATCGGCGGGCTGATGAGCGACCAGGGAGCCACGGGCGGCGATGTGTGGATCGTTTCCGCCGACGGCGGCGCAGCCGCGCGACCTGACCCAGGGGCGGCCGACCTCGCCGGCCTGGATCGAGTGGGACGGCAACGAGCATCTCTTTGTGAGCGAGCTGGCGGGCGGCAACAGCCAACTGTTCGCGCTACCACCTGCAAGGCGACCGCGTCGAGCCCCGGCGGCATGATCAGCTTCGGCTCGCCCATCTTCAGCATTCCCGGCAGCGTGGGCGACGGGCGGCTGGAGTTGAGCCTTTCCGTCCACCGCCGACCGCTCGCTGTTTGTTTTCCGCGCCAGCACTTTCGACCACCCCATGGAGATCTATGCGGCCAAACCGGGCACGGTGATGACGTCCGGGCTCGATGGCGTGATCCAGCTTTCGCACATGAACGAGGGCGTGGAGCCGGCCTGGGGCAAGTCCGTTTCGCTTTCGCTGGAGGAGCGACTCGTTCCGGGTGCAGGGCTGGCTGATGCTGCCCAGGGACTACGATCCGGCAAAAAAGTATCCGCTGATTGTGGAGGTGCATGGCGGGCCGGCCTCGGCGGTGGTGGCGCACTGGGGCGCGGGCGGAGGCGCTGAGCCCGGCGGCCTTCTCGGCGCTGGGTTACTTCGTGCTGCAGCCCAATCCGCGCGGCAGCTACGGGCAGGGCGAGGCGTTTACCCAGGCCAACCGCAAGGACTTCGGCTACGGCGACCTGCGCGACATTCTGGCCGGGGTGGACACGGTCGAGGCCAAATATCCGGTGGATCCGAACCGCGTCGGCATCACCGGCTGGAGCTACGGCGGGTTCATGACCATGTTTGCCGTGACCCAGACCCAGCGCTTCAAGGCGGCGGTGTCGGGCGCGGGAATGTCCGACTGGCTGAGCTATTACGGCGAGAACTCGATCGACCAGTGGATGATTCCCTACTTCGGCGCCTCGGTCTACGACGACCCGGCGGTGTACGCAAAGAGCTCGGCCATCAACTTCATCAAGCAGGCGCGCACGCCCACGCTGGTGGTGGTGGGCGACCGGGACGGCGAGTGCCCGGCGCCGCAGTCCTATGAGTTCTGGCATGCGCTGCGCGACCAGCATGTGCCCACGCAACTGGTGGTTTATCCCAACGAGGGGCACGGATTTGCGGACCCCGCACACCGGCGCGACGTGATGGAACGGGCCGTGGAGTGGTTTGCGCGCTATATGCCGCCGGGTTCTTAGGCACCGCGCTGCTCCCCATCGCCGGCGACAAGAGTCTATGGAGGGGTGAGCGGGAGACCGGTCTGCCTTGGCGCGCGACCCCGCCCTGATACACTTTTCTTTGGAGAAACTGAGCGTGTTGCGTCGACCGGCCCAATGGACGGACGAACTTCCGGAGGCGGATTGCCGGAGCGGACTTGCAGTCAGCCCCCGGCATGTGGACGGACCGCTTTCAACCCATATTTTCTGATGTCTTCGGAGAGACCGTTCCACGGTTCAATCAGGTGGGGCGGGGAGGATTCATGCGGCGGTATTTAACGCTTATCTGCTTGTTGTGTCTGACCATTCCGGCCGGGATTTCGATCTCCGGCTGCATTCGCAACCCCGCCGGGAACTACTGTAATGGCCTGGGCTATGGATTGAAGGACACCGATGTGTATTCGATCGATCTGGAGCCCCGGACCACGGGCATTTCCATGGCCTTTGGGCAGACGCGCCAGATTTCCTCGCCGACGGCCCAGACCTGCAAAGGCACCTCAGCCAGCGTGTCCAGCTATATGTATGGCACCACCAACAACCGGCTGGTAGACATCTCGCCCACCGGGAATATGTGCGCCGGGACGTGGAACCGCAACTCCGGCGGCGGCATCGCCGACTACACCATCTGCAATATTCCCAGCCCGCTGCCCAATACCGGCGGGTTGCCCTACGGGACAGCGTATATCTCGGCCTCGGCCGATTCGGTCACCTCCAATCCTGTTGAGGTTTATGTGCACGCGCCGGTGAGCTCGATTTCACTGGCTCTGAGCGGGCAGCATGCGGGGCAGTGTTATTCGCAGACCGCGGTCGCGCCAGCTGGACGCCGCAGGCCTGCTATGTCGGCAGCAACAATACGCAGTATGAGTTCTGCGCGCCCCCTTCGGTGACCAACTATTCCTGCCAGGGCGGATTGCCTCCCGGCGTCACCTCGGTTCCGGACTGCTCGGCGGCCATCGGCACCCTGAGCTACAACGTCGGCACCGGATCGGTCGCGACCATCAACTCCGAGACCAACCAGATCACCGCCAACGCTGCCGGGCACGACCGTGATTACCGCCTCGATCGCCGGTTCAGGATCTTCGGCCGGTTACTTCTCCACCTGCCCGCCGAAATCGATCTCCGTGACACTGCAACGGAGCCACCACCGGAACGGTCACCCAGGGCGTGCACGCAGAACCTGGTCACGACGGTGACCGACACCAACGGCAACACCATCACCGGCCTCTCGCTCGACTACCAGTCGACCAATCCGCTGGATATTTCCGCGCAGTCGACCGGCGCCATCACCGCCATCCTACCCCGGCGCGGCTTCGGTGTACGCCATCTGCCAGCCCTCCAGTTGCAATCCGTCGCCCATCAATCAGGTCGGACTTTACGGCACCGGGCTTTCGATCTCCAGCAACCCGGTCGATCATCACCACGCCCGGCACGGCCAGCGACTACGTCTGGTTCTCGGCTCCCGGCAAGTCGCAGTACTTCGTTCCCGTCGAACTGCTCAGCGGGCACGTTGGGCTCCACGGTACGCCTGCCCTATGTGCCGAACTCGATGGTGATGGACCGGCTGGGCACTAGTCTCTACTTCGGCTCGTCGCACGAGCTGATGATTTACAACACCGCTTCCAACTCGATTACCAAGCAGGACCACCAACGCTCCCGGCGTGGTGCTGGCCGTTGCGCCCAACAACCAGACGACTCTCATCAACGACCAGGTGCGCCAGGTCTTCTACCTCTACAGCTCCTCGGGCGGCGGTCACCGCGACCTTTGGCGGCATGGGCAACGCGGCGGCCTGGACCCCGACTCGAAGACGCTGTACATCACCGACAGCGCGGCGCTAAAACGCTGGGCGGCATCACCGGCCACACCGACACGTTGTACGTCTACAACGCGAACACCGGCTGGACCACCTATCCTGATCTGCAGCTCGGCCAGCTCCGGGCGGCGCGCAGAGTCTGGCCGTCACCATTCCCGGCGTGGGCGCCTATCTCAGCGGCAATCCCACCGTGGCCCACACCTGGTGCCCCTCGGGCACGGTCGGCAACTACGCGAGCATGAGCTTCTATCCGCAGGGCGATTCGGTGAGCGCGCAGACCGACGTGCTGGCCGCCACCACCGACGGGCAGCACATTCTGGGCGCGGCGATCTCCGGCGGCGGAGTCACGCTCTCCGACATTGGGATCTCCATTCCCACCAACGCCAGTGCCCGGATCCGGATCGCAGCACGACTGACGCCGCTGTCGCACCACACGCCACGCTCATACCTCGCGCGCCAATGCTCCGCGTCAATCAGTGAACGCCGACAGCCGTCAACGCAGGTGGTGCCCTCGCCGGCAGTCAAACCTGGCGTTTCTCACCTACACGCGGGACGACGCCCGGCGCCACGCTGCCCTACTACGTGCCGGGGACGGGCGGCGCGCGGGAACGCTGCACTACCTCACGCTGACGGGAAGCGCGGCCATCACGGCCCCGGTCGCCGGCGCCTTCAGCCCGGACAACACGCTCTTCTTTGTCTCCACGGCGGGCGACAACAAGATCCACTACATCGACCTGCGCACGACCCTGACCGACACGCAGCAGATCAGCCCCAACCTGCCCGCCTGCACGCCCGGCACCGACCCGGCTGCAACTGACTACGGCCGCTGCCGGCAACAACCTCGTGCCGGCCACGGCCATCGCCGTCAAGCCGCGCACCACCACATAGCCCGCGGTGCGCAGTCAGACGCTAAGCAAAAAAGGCCGGCCTCGCGCCGGCCTTTTTGTTCGCTGGTTTGGCAGGCCGAAGCGGCTTCGAAGCCCGCTAAGCCCTCACTTTCGAGGCGGGAAACCAGGACCGCGAACTGCCCCTGCCGTCCAGCCAACCCGCCCCCGCACGATAGAATCAGAACATGATCAAGGGAATCTCCTTTCTTCGTCCCGCCGGCAGCGCCGCGGTCTATGACCGGCTGGCCAGCTTCTTTTCCGCGCTGGGATTTGCTTCCGGCAAGGGATGGGACGAAGAGAACAGCCGCGGAGCTTCGTTCCTGGCCCCGCTGGGCAATCTGGAATTTGTTGACGGCCAGTTTCCCTCGACCGCCGATGTGCTGGTGGAGGTGACCGCGCTCGATGCCGTGCACCAGGCCGCCGCAACGCTGGCTGCGCGCGCAAGGCGGCGAGGACGCCGTCGCGCGCCTCTCGGCCATCACGGAAACCCACTGGAAGTCGCGCATCTTTACCGTGGAGCCGGAGCCGGGATTTGCCTTCAGCTTCTGGGCGTGGACCGATCCGCTGCAAGGGCAAGCCGGTGGCCGTCGAAGGCGATCTCTCCGCCGCGGGCATGAAGTTTGCCATCGTGGTCGCGCGCTGGAATGCGGTGATCACCGAGCGGCTGCTGGAGGGCGCGCTGGACGCGCTGCTGCGCAGCGGCGCAAAGCGCGGCCGACATTGAAGTGGTGCGCGTGCCCGGCGCATGGGAGATTCCGGCCGCCGCGCGCACCCTGGCCGATCGGACAGGCAAAGCAAGGGCCAGGTGGACGCCATCGTGACCCTCGGTTGCTTGTTGCGCGGCGAGACCGCCCACTACGAGGCCATCTACAACGAAGTGGCCCGCGGCATCGGCCAGTCGCAGCAGGAGACCGGCATTCCCCACAGCTTTGGCGTGCTCACCTGCGAGACGCTGGAGCAGGCGCTGAACCGCGCCGGCATCAAGGCCGGCAACAAGGGATTCGAGGCGGCCGCGGCCGCCATCGAGATGGTGAGCCTGCGCCGCAAGCTGGTGGAAGGCGGCCCGGCTTGACCGCCGGACCACGCGGCGCAAGTCGCGCGAGCTGGCCATGCAGATGCTCTTTCAGGCGGACATCGGCAAGCAGACCCCCGACCAGGTGCGCGCCACCTTCTGGAAGGCCGCCGACGAGGTCGAGCCGGAAGTCCGCGGCTTTGCCGAGGACCTTGTTCCGCGTGGCCATCGCCCACCAGGAACAGATCGACGAGCTGCTCGCCGCCAACTCCAAGCACTGGCGGCTGGAGCGCATGCCCGCCGTGGACCGCAACCTGCTGCGCATGGCCGTGGGCGAGATGCTGGGCTTCAAGGGCACGCCCTTTCCCATCGTCATCAACGAGGCCCTGGAGATCGGCCGCCGCTACTCCGCGCCCGAGTCCATCAACTTCCTCAACGGCATGCTGGACGCCATCGCGCGCAGCCTGATCGCCTGACGGGCAGGCGGCGATGGTTTGCGCCAAAAGGCAGTGGGTAGCACCCGGCGCTGTCGATTCTGCGAAAATTGTCCGCAAAAAGCGAATAAACAGGGAATATGGGCAGGGTGCCATGAATTCGCTCTAAGCCGTTGATATGACTTGAATTGCGGGTAACAAATGGCGCCTCCAGGGGCCATTTTGACGCCATTTGTGCGCGTGGAGGCGGGGCGGGCGCGAGGCCTGAGGCGAATATGGGGCGAATCCGGCTGCGGAATTGCACGCAGAAAATCTGTGGAAAACAAAAATAAATAAGGGGGGGTGGGGGTACCCCCTTCGGTGGGCTCGGAACGGGGCGGGGCGGACCCTGGGGCCTGGCGGCGGCTCGGCTCTACCTCTCCATTTCCACTGTGCGCCGGGGATGGGTAATTTTGTGCAATGCGGGAGGGGAGGATTATCACTCCCCGGCCCCCAAGAGCAGGACCCTTCGATTTCGCTCAGGGCAGGCTCTGGGGCACCCATTCGCGTGACTGGATTGAGATGTGGGGACCCGCCAGAGATGCCGCTGATCTTCTGCCTGCCGTCGGTTGGAATCAGGACATTATTCAACGCACAATTTGCTGAAGACGCGGGGTTGACGCTTACTTAGAAGGTCAAGGACAACGCAGGACGAGTGACCGGAGTAGCCCGCCCTGGCTTCGCCTAAGGAAGAACGGACCTCATGCAATTTGAATCTCGTAGCGACAGAGAAGGGACAGACCCAGCGGAGACAGCTTCCTCAATCGTCCGACTTGAACGAATCCAGCTCGGGTAGCGGCCGCAATTGACGGCTTGTTCTCTGGGGAAACGAAATACCACAACTTCCGCCCCGGCTGCAAATGTGCGGCCACCAGTGTCTGCAGCGCAGCCGTTGCCAAGCCTGTGCCCCGAAATCTCGGGTCTGTCCACGTGGCTCCGATTTGCAGGTCGTTGTCGCCCATGAACGAATATCGATAATACCTGGGGATAATCACGGACCTGTGGACGGATCTATTCTCATGAAATATAAAGAGGGCGCCATAGCAGCGCGAACTGAACACGCCAAGAAAGTGGTACGCAGAGAGAACCATTCCATACTTGCCGAGCGTTGGAACAAGGGGCTGATGGAGGCTCGGCGCCCATGCCCGGAAAGCCAATCCTTCAGGCAGCGCGACAGGGCCAGATGGCGCGGTCTGCGCAGTGAACGCAAGAAGGTCGTGTTTGCGTATCTCGGTCATTGAATCACGCAAATTTTCTTCGTTCTGCCGTTCCCAAGTGATCTGACGGGGAAACCTCAAACTCAATGGACGCGAACGCCAACTGAACGTGTGTAAACGTAGACGAAAGACCGGCTCCCTAAGTTGAGGGATGCATTCAATTTTTTCACATCTTTTGTGCGGGCAGCTGATCTGTGGTCCCGCACATCTCTCCGCCTTCCCAAGCGGGGAAGTCATATCCGAACGAACAATCCATCTTCGATCACGATTGACATGGAAGGTATGAGTTGAGACGCCCCAGTAGTGTGAACAGGCCCCAAGCCAAGCCGCGGACGCCTTCGAGGTTTGTGATTGCGAACCCAGAGCCGGATCGCCGCGCCAGTTCCAGCACCGGCGATATGGAACTTATCCAGGTCATCAATTTTTGAAATCCCGTGTAGCTGGTGCAGATCTATACCTGACCTGGGGTGCCCTTGCGCTCTATGGGGAGTGGCCCACCCGGCGATGGCTTCGGCGCACGGAGGCGGAGAACGAAGGAGCGTCCTGCAACCGTATATTCATCATGAATATTCATACTGGCCGTGCATACTGGAAGCCATGATGCGCGCTTCCCGTAAAGTGGTTTTCCTCTTCTTCGCGGCGATTCTGGCCGCGGTTCCGGCGCTCCGCGCCCAGACGGGCGTGACGGCGGTGCTGCCCAATGGCCGCGCGATTCACCCCGCCGGCAACTGGATTGCGCTGGCTCCCTATCCGTTTGCGCTGGCCGTGCGCCCGGACGGCGTCCAGATCGCCGCGCCCTCGATCGGCTTTCCGTTTGCGCTCAACGTGGTGGACTCACCCGCCGACCTTAGCCCTGCGGTGCGCAGGATGCCGGCCGGGGAGAAGAGTGATCCGACTATCGAGGTGCACGCGGGGCTGGCCTACTCGCCCGACGGGGCGCTGCTGTACGAAGCTACCGGCGACTCGGGCAAGGTGCGCGTCTATCGCACCGGCGACTGGACGCTGGCCGGCGAGGTCTCGCTGGACGGGCCGGTCGAGGGCAAGAAGTTCAGCGGCAGCTTCGCGGCCACGCTGGTGGTTTCCGCCGACGGCAAGACGATTTACGCGCTCGACCAGGGCAACTGGCGGGTGGTGCTTCTGGACGCGGCCACGCTCGGGCGCGTGGCTTCGGTTCCCACCGGGGCCTATCCGTTCGGGCTGACACTTTCGCCGGATGGGGCGAGAGTGTACGTGACCAACACGGGGCTGTTCGAATACACGACGATTCCCGGCGCCAGCGCGAAAGACCCGCTGGGGACGGGGCTGCACTTCCCGCCCTTCGGCTACCCGTCGAAGGCCGCGCGCGAGGGGACGACCGCAGAGGGCAGGCGGATTCCTGGCCTCGGCGACGAGAACTCGGTGCGGGGCAGCTCGCTGTGGACCTATGACGTGCGCGACCGCGCGCACCCGGCGGTGACGGCAAAGCTACGCCTCGGGGCGAAGATCACCGAAGTGGGGGGCAAGACTGTGGGTGGGTCGGCGCCGACCGGCGTGGCTGCAGAGAGCGATGCGGTGTACGTTTCGCTGGCGCACGACGACGAGGTGGTGAAGGTGAGCGCGGACGGCAGGCGCGAGTTGGCGCAGGTTGCGCTTTCTCCGTTTACGGGGCCGCGCTTTCGCGACGCGCAGGGGCGGCCCTTGCGGGGCGTGATGCCGAGCGGCCTGGCAGTGCATGACGGGCGGGTTTACGTGGCCGAGTCGGGCATCGACGCGGTGGGCGTGCTGGACGCGGGATCACTGCAGGTGGTCGAGCACATTCCGGTGGGGTGGAACCCGTCGGCGGTGGCCTTCTCGCCCGACGGCAAGACGCTGTACGTGGTGAACACGAAGGGCAAGGGCGCGGGGCCGAACGCGGGCGCGGGGCACGACCCGAAGACGCCGACCTATGTGGGCTCGCTGGAGATGGGCAGCCTGAGCGCGATTCCGCTGGCCAGTCTGGCGCCGGCGGACGTGCTGACGCAGACCGTGATCGCGGCCAACACCGCGGCGATTGCGAACCGGCCGCCGCTGCCCCGCCTCAAGCACTGCTTTCTGGTGATCCGCGAGAACCGCACTTACGACGAGGTGCTGGGCGACGTGGCCGGCGCGAATGGCGACCCCGCGCTGGCGCGCTACGGGCTGGACGGCTGGGCCGAGGAGGATGCGCGCGCGACGCACCTGAAGGTCACGCCGAATCTGCACGCGCTGGTGGGGCAGTTCGCGATGAGCGACAACTTTTATGTGGACTCGGACGTTTCGGCCGACGGGCACCGCTGGGTGATGGGCATCAATCCCACGCCGTTCTTCAACACTGCGTGGACGTCGGGCTACGGGGGACGGCGGCACGAATCTGCCGGGGCGGAACAGCCGGGGCGGCGGGCGCTGTTTGGCGGGGCGGATGCGCCGATGCCGGAGGATGAGCCGCAGTTCGGCTCGCTGTGGGAGCACATTGCGGCCAGCGGCAAGGGGCTGCTGAACTACGGCGAGGGGCTGGAGATCGAGGGCAACGACGAGATGCCGGGCTCGGAGCCGGAGGGCGAGCGGCTGTTTCTGAACGCGCCGCTGCCCCGGCCGGTCTTCGAGTTCACCGACCGCCGCTATCCCACGTTCAATCTGGGCATTCCGGACCAGTTCCGGGTGGCGGAGTTTGAGCGCGACTTCGGGCTGAAGCTGGCCGCCGGCACGGTTCCAGCGCTGATTGTGATTCGCCTGCCCAACGACCACACGGCCGATCCGCGCCCGGCGGACGGTTATCCGTATCGCGCGTCGTATGTGGCCGACAACGATCTGGCGCTGGGCCGCATCGTCGCGTTTCTGTCGAAGACGCGGATCTGGAAGGACTCGGCGCTGTTCATGACGGAGGACGACGCGCAGGGCGGCGTGGATCACGTGGACGCGCACCGCAGCATTCTGCTGGTGGCCAGCCCCTGGGTGAAGCCCGGCGCGGTGTCGCACGAGCACACCAGCATGGGCTCCATTACGCGCACCATTGACGAGCTGCTGGGGCTGGGGCCGCTGAATCTGGAGGACGCGCTGGCCGGAGAGATCACGGGCGTCTTCGACAGCCAGACGCACCTGCAGCCCTTTGCCGCGCGCCCCGCCGATCCGCGGGTGTTTGTTCCCGCCAAGGCTCGATTCGCCCGGCCAAAGACGAAGGCCGCGGCCGCGGCCCTGCGCGATGTGGACGATCCGGACGTGATTCGCAAGGAGATGGAGAAGTCGGCGGGCAAGCTGCGCAAGCCGAAATAGGACGACTGAGAACGCGGCGTCAATGGCCGTGGCCCAGGCCGAGAGCGGAGCCATCGCCCGGTCAAAAGCGCGCCCCTTTGAAAGAGAACTGGACTTGGCTCCGGGGATTCCGGAATGTTCTTTTCAACAGGCTGACTTTTCCTTCTCCTACGGTCCGATTTTCATCAGCCTGTAATCTGATTTCTCTTGCCTTGTAACAGACTCCCTGTAGTTTGAACCTGTCGCGTAGCTCAGAAGAACAATCAAGACACTGCGGCAGGCCAATGGCGGAGGTTTCTTCAATGCTTGAGGACTTTGCCGCGTCGGTCAAATTTCCCATCTGATGCACCGGCCCGGCTGAACGCAGCGTGCTCCAGATCCGGCTTCCCCATTGATCTTCTTTTGCGTTGATGCCTTTTTCTGGCCTTCCGGTCAGTTCTGCTTTTCCTTCATTGCAGTTCTTCGCACAAACCAGCAACGCCTCACCCATGCGCCATTTTCAGGAGACAGTGATCCATGCACAGATGCACCCGAAATTTCTGGCAACAGTTCCAGCAGCGTTCCCTGGCGGTTCTCGGCCTGCTGCTGATGCTCGCAGTGGCCTGCACGCCGGGCCTTGCGCAATCTACCCAGGGCTCCGTCGTCGGCTCCGTCAAGGATGCGGGCGGCGCGGTGGTTCCCGGCGCGATCGTGACCCTGACCAACACCGCAGAGGGCACGGTGCGCATCACCAAGTCCAACGGCGTCGGCGACTACCGCTTCCTCGACGTGAAGGCCGGACACTATGCGGTCGAGGTCGCGGCGCCCGGCTTTCAAAAATGGTCGGCGTCCGGCGTGACCCTCACCGTCCGCCAGGAACTACGCGTGGACGTGCAGTTGGCCGTCGGCGAGGTGCAGCAGTCGGTGCAGGTCACCGGCGACAGCGTGAGCGCGATTCAGACCGACTCGCCCACCATCAGCGGCACCTTCAGCTCCGATGACGCGACCAATCTGCCCGTCAACACCCGCGCCAGCTTCAGCGGCACCAGCGCCGCCGCCATTTTTGGCTCCCTGCCCGGCGTCCAGGACGACGGCTCCGGCATCTCCCTGCAGGGCGCGCTGCCCTTTGAGGTCGAAGTGACCGTCGACGGCGTCACCACCAAGGCCGCCACCGGCGGTTCCTTCATCGGCGACTCCTTCCCCTCCACCGAAGCCATCTCCGAGATCCGCGCCGACGGCGTGCTGGCCGGCGCTGAATACAGCGACCCTGGCCAGATCGTCGTCACCACCAAGGGCGGCGGCAACACTCTCCACGGTTCGGGTTTCTGGTATTACCAGAGTTCCAAGTGGGACGCCATCCCCTACACCTATCCCACCACCGCCACCAAGCCCGACGTGCACGGCGCCACCTTCGGCGGCAGCATCGGCGGCCCGGTGGTGATTCCCCACCTCTACAACGGCCACAACAAGAGCTTCTTCTTCACCGACTTCGAAGCCTGGCGGCATCCGGCGCAGCAGACGGTCTTCGAGGTCGTCCCCAGCACCCTGATGAAGCAGGGCGACTTCTCCAAATACACCGCCGAAGGCTTTTCCGGCCTGACCAACCCCTACACCGGCGGCAGCTACGGCACCGCCCTCCCTTCCGGCGCGATCAGCCAGATTGCCGCAAACACCCTCAAGGAGTTTTACCCTGATCCGAACATCGGCGATCCGACGGCGTACACCGACAACGGCGTGCCCAACTGGCAGCACAACGTGGACGCCAGCGGCCACTCCAACCAGTTCGACGTGCGCGGCGACCAGTACTTCGGCTCCAACCAGAAGTTCCTGCTGTGGGGCAAGTTCACCTGGAAGAACTACCCCATCAATTCCGCGGAACCTCTCAACATTCCTTCCCAGCAGAACATCAGCCAGAACCGCGCTCTGAAGGTGGACACCAACTGGAGCATCAAGCCCAATCTGATCAATGAAGGGGGCTTTGGCTTCACCCGCTATACCTCCGGCGGCAGCGTGCCCTTCGACGGCCTGGCCTGGACCACCGCGCAGGGCTGGCAGGGCTTGCAGAACCTCTATTACAACGGCATTCCGGAGATGGACTTCAACAACATCCAGGCTCTCAACGCCGACCGCCTGACCGGCCTGAACAATTCGTACACCAACGTCTACAACGACGTGCTGATCTGGAACAAGGGAAACCACACGTTCAAGTTCGGCGGCGAAGTGCAGACGCTGGAGGCGATCTCGCCGCTGGGCTTCAACGGCTCGGATAACTACGGCACCTACGGCTTCACCGACGGCAACGGCAGCCAGGGCGCCTTCACCGGCGTGGACTTTGCCGACTTTCTGCTCGGCATTCCCAACCAGACCTTCTATGACGTGGTCAAGCAGGACAACGACGGACTCTCCGCCCACTACCACATCTACGGAGAAGACGAGTGGCGCATCAGCCCCCGGCTGACGCTCTCCTACGGCATCCGCTACGAGTTCCACCCCGGCTACTACGACAAGTACGGCGACATCGGCAACTTCGACCCCAGCGTGGCCAAGGCCGGCCGCATACTCTATCCCCAGGGCAAGCAGGCGCTGCTGGCGCAGAGCTACCTGGCCAGCGCCAACGCCTGCGATCCCGACGGCATCACCGCGACCAACTCGGCCACCATCAACGGCGTGCCCTGCATGCAGGTCGTGGGCAGTTCGACGGCTGGCTACCCGAACGGCCTCAAAAAGGTTCCCCACCTCCGCTTCATGCCCCGCTTCGGCTTCGCCTATCGCCCCTTCGGCGACGACAAGTGGGCCATTCGCGGCGGCATGGGCCTTTACAACATCAACATGCTGGGCTCCAGCTTCTACTCCCTGACCGGCACGGTGCAGGCCCAGACCGAGCAGTTCACCAACACCTACAACCCCCAGACCCACGCCATCGGCTACCAGTGGCCGCAAATCTACGCGGGCGCGGGCAACGCCGGCGGCAACACCAACTACGGACAGGATTACTTCGGCACCGCTAACAGCACCAACTGGAAGGACCCCTATACCGAGCAGTGGTCGCTGAGCGTGGACCACGACTTCGGCTCCGGCTACGCGGCGCGCGTCTCCTACATCGGCGAAGAGACCCATCAACTGGTCTGGGCGCCGGACGAGAACACCCTGCCCTACTCCAACTCGGTCTCGGCCTACAACCAGCCCTTCTCGGCCCGCCTGTTCCCCAACTGGGGGCGGATCAATACCCGCGCCACCGGGGCCAACGAGAGCTACAACTCCCTCCAGTTGGAGGCCAGCCACCGCCTCCAGAACGGATTGGATTTCCACTCCGGCTTTACCTGGGCCAAGAATCTGGCCGACAACCAGGGTCCGGCGGGCACCGGCTTCGGCGGCGAGGGCGGCGGACAGCGCGCCACTTCGATCCTCAACCGCCACGTGGACTTCGGCAACGCCTATGGAACCCGCAGGCTACGCTGGAACTCGACCGTCCTCTATGACCTGCCGTTCGGCCGGGGCAAGGAATTCGGTTCCTCCATCCCGCGCTTCGCCGACCTGATCGTGGGCGGCTGGCGCCTCACCTCCATCCTCACCGTGCAGACCGGTCCCTACGAGACGCCCTACTTCCCCAACGGGCAGGGCGACCCCTCCGGCACCGGCTCCGGCCTGAACTCCACCGCCGCCGGTTGGGATCCCGGCCACCGCAACCAGCACCCCGACCAGTTGACGGGTGTGAGCGTCAACCCCACCGGCAAGAACCGCTTCAACTGGATCAACGCCGCCGCGTTTGCCTGCCCCGGCGACTCCGCCTGGACGCCGGGAACGCCCTGCACCACGGGCAGCGGTTCGGGTCCGGTTCCCAATCCCATCGGCCGCTTTGGCAACAGCCAGGTCGGTTCGGTGGAAGGTCCCGGCCTGTTCAACCTGTCCTCCGGGTTGAACAAGACCTTCTCCATCACCGAGCGCTTCAAGGTGAAGGCGGAAGGCACCTTTACCAACATTCTCAACCACACCAACCTGGGCGATCCGAACCCCAACCTCAGCTCGGGCAGCTTCGGCCTGATCACCGGCACGGTCGGCTCCGACTTCGGCGGCGCCCGCACCGGCCAGGTCTCGCTGCGGGCCGAGTTCTAAAACCAGCAGTTGATTCTGCGCTACCGGCGCGGGCCTTCGGGTCCGCGCCGTTTTTGTTGTGCCCGGCTTTTTGCGCTCCATCCGGCGCAAATGGGGCGGGTTTGCGCGGTTGAATTCTCCGAACGGCCGGCGAGTGGATCGACCGGCACCAAAGCCGCCTTACAACTTCTCTTCCTGAATCGGCGTCCAAGAACATAAGTGCCGCGCCGGGAAATACGTCCCGCCGGAGAACATTCCCCACCTCTCTTCCGGCTCCGCGGCCGGCGAATTTAACGCGTGGCATTGAATTTGCGGCGTACCATGGAATCTGGTACCCTCAGGCTTTCTTAGAACTATTCGAAAGGAGAACCCTCATCATGGCAGATGAAAGCAAGACCCAAGGGCTCGCATGGTTTCTGGCGGGACTCGGAGTTGGCGCTTTGGTAGGAATTCTGTACGCACCCAAGAGCGGTCGCGAAACCAGAGAAGATCTTGTGCATGGCGCGCGCGAAGGCACTGAATACCTGCGTACCCGCAGCCGGCAGGCAGCCGAACAGGTCGGCGACCTGGTGGACAAGAGCAAGGAGCGCGTGGGCGAATATGTGGATCGCGGCCGCGAGGTCGTCGATCGCGGGCGGGCTCAGTGGGAAGAGTTTGTGGAGCGGGGCAAGAGCCTTGTGGGCGATCAGAGCACCCGCGTGTCTGCCGCTGTTGAAGCGGGCCGCGAGGCGTATCGGACGGCCACCACGACAACAGAGCCGGTGGAGTAGTGGGGCGCGCCCGGACCGGTTTCCGGCTCGGGCCTGCTTCTGCGGATTGTGATGGGGCCGGGCATGCTAGCCAGGGGATGCTGGCGGCGCACCGGCTCTGCCGGGAGCGCGGCCTCTTTTCCTCTGGATGCGCTCAGAAACTGCCACCAAGCCCTCATTCGTCCTGTGCGAGACCACTTCAATGCCGAACGTGAACAACGAAACCCTTCTGCTTGCCTTTGTCGCCCTCGCCGGGGTGGCGATGCTGGGGCAGGCAATCATTCTTCTGGCGCTGTACCTGGGCCTGCGCAAGACCGCGAAGTCTCTGACCGAGCAGTTGGAGGAATTGCGCCTTTCCGTCGTGCCGGCTTTGGCCGAGACGAAGGATTTTCTGGCCCGCGTGGGTCCCAAGATCGAATCGGTGACCACTGATCTGGCGGGGTTGACGCAGGGTTTGCGCGCCCAGAGCGCAGAGCTGCAGGCCACCTCGGCGGAGATTATGGAGCGGGCGCGCCACCAGGCAATCCGCATGGACGCCATGCTCACCCATGTGCTGGATTCGGCCGATCGGGCCGGCGGGTTCGTCGCCGAGGTCATCAACCTGCCGATGCGGCAGCTGTCCGCGATCGCAGCTTCCATCAAGGCGGCGCTGGGCGTTTTGTGCGCCAGGAGTCCGCAGCCCCGGCAGATTCACTCGCCCGCCGATAAAGACATTTTCGTTTAATTCAAAACCTTGGAGGGCCGGGCAGAATGAGCCTTCGGCGACTTGCGGTATTGTTGGCTTTTGCAGCCGGTCTTTCCCTGCTGACCCATGCGCAGCCAACCCCGAAGACTGCGCTGCTCGCGCTTTCCAAACAGGATCACACGCTGGCCATCATTGATCCGGCCAGTTTGCAGGTTGTGGCCCGGATTCCGGTCGGCGACGATCCGCACGAGGTGGTTGCCTCGGCGGACGGCCGCACCGCCTACGTCTCCAACTACGGATTTGGCGCCTTCCACACCCTGGCGGTGATCGACCTGGTGGGACAGAAGAGACTCGCGTCCATTGATCTGGGCGCGCTGCGCGGGCCGCATGGGCTCACCTTCGTGCAAGGCAAGGTGTGGTTCACCGCCGAGGCCGCCAAGGCCATCGGCAGCTACGATCCGGCCTCCGGCAAGATCGACTGGATCATGGGCACCGGCCAGAACCGCACCCACATGATTTATGTCTTCCCCGACCTCAAGCGCATTCTCACCACCAATGTCAGCTCGGCCACGGTCACCATTCTCGACAAGACAAAAGGGCCTGCGGGCATGCCGCCCGGCCCGCCGCCGGGAATGCGCCCCCTTCCTGGCGCGGCCGGGCACGGTGGTCCTCCGCGCGGTCCCATGCCCGGCCCTCCCGGCGGCGACTGGAATGAGACGGTCGTCCCGGTGGGCCGCGGCTCCGAAGGCTTCGATGTCTCGCCCGACGGCAGAGAGGCATGGGTCGCGAACGCCTGGGACGGCACTGTCTCAGTCATCGACCTCGCCACCCGACGTGTGGTGCAGACGCTGCCGGCAAATGTGCCCGGCGCCAACCGGCTCAAGTTCACGCCCGATGGCAAGCGCGTGCTCATCACTGCCGGATCAGCCCTTGTGGTGTTCGACGCCGCCACGCGGAAGGAAGTGAAGCGCCTGGCCAACGTCCACGGCTCCGGAGGCATCCAGATGCAGCCAGACGGCGCACGCGCCTACGTGGCCTGCGCGCCCGACGGCTACGTCGCGGTCATCGATCTTGACACGCTGAAGATGATCGGCCACGTCGATATCCCTGGTCCGGACGGACTGGCCTGGGCCGCGGAGCGCTGAGTTGCCGCACAAAAATGGTGGCCGGGACTGCGAGAGTCCCGGCCACCATTTTTTGCGCTGAACAGATTTTGCGCTGAGCAGGCGTTTACTGCTCGTCGAACTCGATCACCTGAATCGAGAATCCCGGCAGCGTGTGATGGAACTGACTGCGCACGTCGCGCAGCGTGGATTCCACGGGCACGATGAAGTCCGGGTTGTCGATGCTGTTGGTGGCCTGCGTGTCCTTCGCGCTCAGGCTCACCAGTTTGGCCGTCGGCGCCAGCTTCACGCCGGTCAGGTTGATCTCCAGCGGCTGCGGGGTCGAAGAGGCGTTGACCAGCTTCAGATAGAGCTTCTTTTTCGCCGCGTTTCCGGTGATGGAGTAGAAAAACTTCGGCCCCGCGCCCTCGAGTTTGGAGCCCAGCGTGTGATCGCCCAGGTACTGCGCGAACATCACCTGCGCGTAGTAGCTGGGCGAGCCGTAGCTCTTCATCGCGTTGTAGCCGATCAGGTCCGACTCCCACTGCATGCCGCCGGGGTCCACGTTGACAAACAGCGGCGCGTAGCTGGCCATCACCACGATGTCGCTGTTGCGCTCCATGCCCGTCATCCAGGCCGCATCGCCCAGCGCGGAGTTGAAGTTGGGCGTGGGCGCGCCCTCGCGCGTGGCCCACTCGCCCACAAAAATCTTGGGCCCGTTGCGGTCGGTCTTGTCGTAGTGCGTGGCGTCGTGGAAGTTCTGCGTGGCGCGCACGTAAAAATGCTCGTCCAGCACGTCCGGCGTCACGCTCTTGATCGGCGCGGTGGCGATCAGTTGCAGCTCCGGATACTTCGCTTTAATGGCTTTGTAGAACTGCGCGAAGCGGCCGTCATAGCTGCCCGACTTGTCGAACCAATCCTCGTTGCCGATTTCGACATAGGTGAGCTTGAAGGGAGCCGGGTGGCCGTCCTTGGCGCGCTCGGCGCCCCACTTCGTGTCGGTCCCGCCGGTCACGTACTCGATCTCGTCCAGCGCGTTCTGCACGTAGGGCTCGAGAGCGGGGCCGGGCTCCACATGATCCCCCCTCAAAGAGTACCCCGCATAGACGGCCAGCAGCGGCTGCATCTTCAGGTCTTCGCACCAACCCAGGAATTCAAGCAGACCCATGCCGTCGGTCGACCAGTAACCCCACGGGCTCGGATGGCCGGGCCGGTCCACGAGCGGGCCGATGGTCTTCTTCCAGGGGAAGCGATCGGCGATGAGGTCGCCCTCGAGGTAGTTGCCGCCGGGGAAGCGCAGGAACGCGGGGTGCATGGCCGCCATCTTTTCCATCAGGTCAATGCGGTCGCCGTTCACGCGGTTTTTGTAGGTGGGCGGGAACAGCGACACCAGTTGCAGCCACAGCGTTCCGGCGTGGCCCACGGAAAGGACGAGATGGTTGCCCGACGACGCTGGGATTGCGCCTGTCTTGAGGGTGAATTCGTACTGTTTCCACTCCGTCGAGAGCGCGGGCACCGTGGCGGTGGCCAGGACCTTGCCGCTGTCGTTCCCCACCAGGCTGACCGTGACCGGGCCCAGATCGCCGGAACCGGCCTTGGCGTAGAAGGAACCTTTATAGGCGGTGCCGGGCCGCAGAGCCATGCCCCACCAGCCGACGTTCAGGATGCCGGCCTGGTTGTGCGCATCGGCCTGCGCCACGTCGAGGCGCAGGCTGGTGTGGAGCGCGTCGCTGGGGCCGGTCGTGTTGTCGGGTTCCATCTTCGCCGCGGAGTTGCCGTCTTCCAGCAGGTACCAGTACGGCATGCCCTCCCAACTGCCGCGGAAGGTGCGGTTGCGGACCATCTCCGCGTAGAGGCCGCCTTCGTAGGAGTAGTTGATCTCCTCGGTCATCAGGCCGTAGAGGGTGGAGCTGACGGCATGGACCGGCTGATCCGCGTGAATGGTGAGCACGGCGGGCGCGCCTTGCGGGTAGGCCAGAGTTGCGGCAAGGACGAAGGCGGCCAAGGCGGCCGCGCGAGCAAACGTTTTCCCAATCATCGAGATTCTCCCCTGAAATCGGTGCCGGGCCAGTATAGCGCACCAGGGCCCAACCTGGCGGCACGCCCCGCAATCCCCGGCGCCTCACCCTGAATCACGCGTCCGCAGCCATGCAATACCGGCAATCGCGCAGCACGAGGAAGTCAGCGGCCCCCATCCCGGCGCAGGGTTAAGCTCCCCCAGGATGCAGTCAGAGGCCGCCACTCCAGCAAACGGCACCATATCAACTTCCGGATCAGGGCTAGCGACGACAAGGCTAGCGACAAACCGGACATTGGCCATTCCCAGGTCTCAGAAACGAGACCTGGGGCACCCAGATCAGGTCAGATGTTGAGGGTCACCCGCCAAATACCGCTTTTCATGTATGTAATTCATTCCCGATGCTGCGTGTGCTCGCTACGAATTCGCCAACGCAGTAGTAACCACTCGATGCCGGCGCTGAGGTGCAGAAACAAAGTGGTTGGATCTTTCCAATATCAGGAATTCCGCTCACGATACAGTCTTCCGTAACATAGGTCTCCCGGATGCTCCCGATTATCACCGTATGATCGCCGACTTCAACGAACTGCAGTACCTCACATTCCATGTTTATGGGACATTGCTCGATAAGCGGAGCGCTCTTCAAGCCGCCATAGAATATGGTGAAGGCACACGCTTCAACCTTGTCGACGGTCGCTCCGGAAACACTGCCGCAGTAATCCGCTACGTCTACCATATCCACCGAAGGGAGATTAACCGAAAAGGTCCTATGTCGTCGGATGCCCTGCAGGGAATAACGCACGTTTCGAATACGGTGGGCGTCTGGGGCTCGGAGCGTTGAGGCGCGGTGATGTCTGGCAACTGCGCAACGGCATACGTGCCGATGAGAGACGCCAGCAGATACACGAAGAACGGCAGGCAGCGGAGACCGGGATGGAGCTGCGTGCGAAGAATCCTGATCACTGTTGGAGAGCCAGGCTCGAGAAATGCGCACGGCGTATGGGCAACAACGTAACAAGTCTGAAGTGGATAGGAGTTTGACGTTCCGTGAATGCATGGAGTCTGGCTGGTTTGGCGACAGGATCCCGGCGGAGGATTTGGCCGGTGCGTACATCAAACTGTAACCGGAAAATTATCTTTGCGGAGGTTACTGGAGGGCGTGCCGCCCTGATATTGTCGCTCGCAACGGAAAGCACAAAGCCCAGTTCCCTGACCAGCAACGAGGTCAACTATGCCATGCAATGCAGATGAGCTGCGACACGTTCCCCTTTTCGAGCTTCTGGACGACGATGAAGCGCAAGTCTTGGCAGCACAGGTGGAAATCAAACGATTTGCGCCGCGCCAACGCATTTTCAAAGTCGGCGACCCCGCGAGTCATGGCTATGTCGTGATGTCGGGAACGGTACGCGTGACCAGCACCGACGAGGACCAGCAGGAGGTGGTGGTCGACGAACCCTCCCACGGGGAGTTCTTCGGCTTTGCGTCCATGCTGCAGCAAACTGACCACCAGACCTCGGCAATGGCGATGGATGAGGCGGTGTGCCTGGAGGTGGGTCGCGACGACATCGCAGAATTACTGACGCGCAGGCCGATGGCGGGCATGGACATGCTGACGGTGCAGGCACGACAGTTCCATTCTGCGCAGAAGCTGGTGCGAAGCAGGGCGAACCGCAATCCCAACGAAGTGATCGAAGAGCAGTCGACCTTCGGGGAACGCACTGCGGACTCGGTGGCTCGCTTTGGCGGCTCCTGGTCGTTCATCATTGTGTTTGCGATTGTGCTCGTGGTGTATTCGTCGATCAACGTGGCGCTCGGGAACCAGGCGTGGGACCCGTATCCCTTCATTCTGCTCAATCTGTTTCTTTCGATGCTGGCCGCGATTCAGGCTCCGGTGATCATGATGAGCCAGAATCGCCAGGACGTGAAAGACCGTCTGCGCAGCGAGCTGGATTTCGATGTGAACAAGCGCGCCGAGTCGGAGATTCAGTCGTTGTCGCACCGGCTGACCCTACTAATGGACAAAGTGCAGGATGTGGAGGACGTGGTGCGCCAAGCGGTGAGTCCGGGGGGCGATGGCTGAGGGCCTGAAATGGTCGGGAGCCATCAGACGCTGATCCGCTTGACGCGGGAACGGATTGGGGAGTAAAGATTGCCGGACCGGCCGGCATCGAGCTTTCTCGGCACGCCGAACGGCCCGATTCGTGGACATCCCCGGACTGCCCTCCGGGCTGCCTGGTCGCTTTTGACACATTTTTCACCCTGCTACCCCGGGCCTGACGTATGGTTGGGATATCAACCCGCAAGCCGAGCCCGGCACAGACAAGGCATGAGAGGTGAGTTATGACTCTTCCTGTATTCCCGGCGCTGAATCCGGAGTTATCACTGAAAGGCCAACGGACTGCCCCCGGCGTGGATTCACTGGCGCAGTCTTTCCTTGACAATCTGTTCTTTGTGCAAGGCAGGTCGCGCGAGCGGGCGACGGTCAACGACCTGTATATGGCCCTGGCGCACACCGTACGGGATCGCCTGGTGGAGCGCTGGATACAGACCGTCCTCAACTACCGCGCCCAGGATGTGCGCGTGGTGTGCTACCTCTCGGCCGAGTTCCTGACCGGCCCTCACCTCGCCAACAATCTCATCAATCTCGGCATCTATAACGAAGCTGAAGAGGCGATGCGCAAGCTTGGCCTCGACCTCAACACGCTGATTGAGCAGGAGGAAGAGCCGGGCCTGGGCAACGGCGGATTGGGAAGGTTGGCCTCCTGCTTCATGGATTCGCTGGCCACACTGGACATTCCCGCCATCGGCTACGGCATCCGCTACGAGTACGGCATCTTCGACCAGGAGATTCGCGACGGCTGGCAGGTGGAGACGACCGACAAATGGTTGCGGCTCGGCAATCCATGGGCGCTGGAGCGACCCGAGGATGCCTTTGAAGTCAAGATGGGCGGCCGCACGGAGAGATACACGGACATCAACGGCCAGTTCCGCGTACGTTGGATTCCGCAGAAAGTTGTGCGCGGCATCCCCCACGACACCCCGGTTCTGGGTTACCGCACAAACACCGCCAACACCATGCGCCTGTGGTCGGCGCAGGCCGTCGAGTCCTTTGACTTCGAGACCTTCAATACCGGTGACTTCTTTGGCGCCGTCTCGGACAAGGTTTCGTCGGAGAATATCTCCAAGATTCTCTACCCCAACGACGAAGAGATTCAGGGCAAGCAGCTGCGGCTCGAACAGCAGTTCTTCTTCGTCTCCTGCTCGATGCAACACATCGTAAAAATACAGAAATCGGCGGACCGCCCGCTAGCCGATCTGCATCGTTCCTTTGCGATCCAGATGAACGACACACATCCGGCCATCGCCGTTGCCGAGATGATGCGCCTGCTGGTGGACGAAAACGCCATGGAGTGGGATGCGGCGTGGAATGTGACGACGCATACGCTCTCCTATACCAACCACACGCTTCTGCCGGAAGCCCTGGAGCGGTGGCCGCTGAGCCTGTTCGGGTCGCTGCTGCCGCGCCACCTTGAGATCATCGACGAGATTAACCGCCGCCACCTGGACGCCGTGCGCACCAAGTTTCCCGGCGACGAAGAGCGCGTGCGCAGGCTCTCGCTGATCGACGAGGGCGGTGAGCGCTATGTGCGCATGGCACATCTTGCGGCCCTGGGCAGTCACGCCATCAACGGGGTCGCTGAACTGCATACTGAACTTCTCAAAACCCATGTCCTGCGCGACTTCTACGAACTGACCCCGGAGAAGTTCTCGAACAAGACCAATGGCGTGACACCACGCCGCTGGATGGTTCTCAGCAACCCTCGCCTTTCCAGTCTCCTCACCTCGCGTCTCGGCCACGGCTGGATACACGACCTAGAGAAGCTGCGCCGCCTTGAGGCGAAGGTCGACGATCCCTCGCTTGCCCAGGAGTGGCGCGCAATCAAACACCACAACAAACAGCGCCTTGCTGCATACGTTCACGACACCCTTGGAATTGCCATCGATCCAGAGTCTATGTTCGACGTGATCGTGAAGCGCCTGCACGAGTACAAACGCCAGCACCTCAAGGTCCTGCACATCCTTACGCTCTACAAGCGCATCCAGCACAACCCCGATGTGGAAATCGCTCCCCGCACGTTTATCTTCGGTGGCAAGGCCGCGCCGGGCTATCACATGGCCAAACTGATCATCAAGCTCATCCACTCCGTAGCCGCGGTCATTCACGGCGACCCGCTGGTCCGCGACCGGCTCAAGATCGTTTTTCTGCCCAACTACAACGTAAAGTTGGGCCACAGGGTGTATCCTGCCGCCGACCTCTCCGAGCAGATCTCGCTGGCTGGCAAGGAAGCCTCGGGAACCGGCAATATGAAGTTCGCCATGAACGGCGCGCTTACCATCGGCACGCTCGATGGAGCCAACGTCGAGATCCGCGAGGAGGTCGGTGCGGAGAACTTCTTTCTATTCGGACTCACGGCGCAGGAGGTCGAGCAACAAAAAGCCGAGGGCTACGATCCGCGCACCTATTACAAATCAAACCCCAACTTGCACGAGATTCTCGACGCCCTGTCCGGCGGCGAGTTCTCCCACGGTGACCGCGCCCTTTTCGAGCCGCTCGTCCAGTCGCTGCTCAGGCGCGACGAGTACATGCTGCTGGCCGACTACCAGTCCTATATCGATTGCCAGGACAGCGTCGGCGCGGCTTACCGCGACCGTGACCACTGGACGCGCATGTCGATCCTCAACGTGGCCCGCATCGGCAAGTTCTCGTCGGACCGCTCCATACGCGACTACTGCGCCGACATTTGGAAGACATGGCCGGTCAAAATAGAGCTGTAACCTGTGTACCCGGTCCTTGACTTTGGGACTTGAGAATCGACGTGGAGAGCTTGCGCGGTCAATGCGGAAGGGCCTGATCCCGGGGTCGCCCCGTCCGTAGCGTCTTCCACGATCCTGCTCCACTAGAAACTGAAAAACTCCTGTCGCAGCGTGTCCTCGTAGGCCTGCTTGCCGCCTTTGCTTTGTTTCTCGCCTCTTCTTCCCGGTAGGCGGCACCTTCCCATTGGTCGATCTCGGCCACACTGTGGTTCGTCGAGGCTAATGCCTCCTCTACGCGGATGGCGGCGACCCATTCGTCGACCGCGGCCTTGTAATTGCTCTGCATTTTGTCAAGCTCACGGTGAAGGCCACCGCGCCCGACGAAACCAGGACCCCGGCGAGGTTGCAAAGCCCCGACCAGACCACAGCAATGTTGGGGTCAAGCGAGTGCGTGTAAATCACCGTGGCTACCGCGTTGGCCGTGTCATGGAAGCCGTTCACAAACTCGAAGCCGAGCGCAATCAGCAGAGCTACGCCCAGCAGCACGAAAGGCCAGATGCTGGTAACGGAGATCCCGCTCATGTCCTGGGCCATGTGGACGGCGATGAAACCCAGACCGAAGACCAGTGCTGCGAGCACGACGCCTCCGCTGATCAAGGCATGGGACTTCTTCATCTTTTTGTCGAGCAGCGCTGCTGCAGGGGGGCGGGGTATAGTTGTCGCTAAGTCGGATATGTTGGCGCTCCAAACTTTGGGAGGGTTTTCTGTCCAGAAGCACAAGACGGGGACTGATTCCAGACGATCAATGGATATAGGAAGATGATGAATTGGAGATAAATTGTTCGGAGAAGCGGGAGTTCAGCGGCGCCTCATGGGGCAGTTGGCACATTACTTTTCGATAGAGGGCAACCTGGAGATTGAGTCAGAATTGACGAATACAGCGTGCACCTTCAATGAGGGAGAGGAGAGGCGATAGCCAGCGCAGCGATCTGGAGACATCTCCCTGTGAATCTATTATTTACGGATTTTGCTTCCGGTTTTCTAGCGGAATCTCGGCCTGGGGCCGTGGACCGTAATCGGCTCGGGTCGTCTCCGTCTGGACCGTCTTCCCTGAGAAACCCGTGCAGTTTCGAGCCGGCAACGCGAACATTTCCAGCCGCCGCGGCCGTTGAATGAAGCCGCTTCTTTCTAAAGAACGATCACTGCCGATCCATCTTCAGTCTCATGCTTCACTGCCTCGAGCGCCCTGTTCGCGTCCTCCAGGGAGAACGTGACAACCCGAGGTCGAAAATTCAAATCGTGAGCCAAGGCGATGAAGTCGCGCGCATCCTGTCTTGTCATGTTGGCCACACTGCGGATCTGGCGTTCACCCCAGAGGAGTTTGTCGTAGTCGAAGGCGGGCATCTGATCCAGGTGAATGGCGTTAATAGCGACTACTCCGCCTTTGCGCAGGGCAGACAGAGCGCTGACGACGACCTTCCCGCTGGGAGCGAAGGTGATGGCGCGATCAAGCTCAGCGGGCGGCTTTGCGTCTTCGTTGCCAATCCAGGTGGCGCCGAGCGACTGAGCGGCCCTGCGGTGCGACTCGCCGCGGGTGACGACATAGACTTCGCAGTCCCAGGCCTGGAGGATGCGAATGGCCAGCGACGCCGAACTGCCAAAGCCAAAGAGACCGACGCGTTCTCCGCGCTGAACTCCCGCAACGCGGAGGCTGCGGAAGCCGATGATGCCCGCGCAGAGCAGGGGGGCAACATGGCAATCGTCGAAGCCCAATGGCAATGGAATCGTGAAGTCAGCGCGAACCGACGCGTACTCCGCGTAGCCTCCGTTCACCGAGTAACCGGTAAACACGGGGCGATTGCAAAGGTTCTCCATGTGATGGCGGCAGAACCAGCAATCGCCGTCCACCCCGCCCATCCAGGAGATGCCGACGCGGGTTCCGATCGGCAAATCCGGGGTTGCACCCTCCATCACCTCACCGACGATCTGATGACCTGGGATGATACGAGGCTGGATTGGCGGGAGGTCGCCTTCGACGATGTGGAGATCGGTGCGGCAGACGCCACAAGTGATGACCTTGAGCAGCACTTCTCCGGGGCCCGGCTGAGGCTGCGGGACATCTTCAATCGAAACCCAATCTCCGAGAGTACTAGATTTGGAATCGAATACGGCTGCTCTCATCTCAAATCCTCTGGCGACAAGCCTACTCCTGGGGACGGACACAGTCATCGGCGGTCTGTCTGGACCTAGCCGGATCTGTGTAGTTTGCGACGCCACCGATCTCTGCCAATTGTTGACGCCGCGTGAATTTGGAGATAGATTGGTTCCGCACGGGGAAGGAGAAGGAGGTGTGTCCAAAAGATGCAGCGAGACCCTTCCAGCACTACAGTGCGTCAGGTGACTACAGCCTAGGGCATTGCGCCCCAGACTTCAAGGTTGTCGTTGCGGAGAGAGTTTAACCGAATCGGAGCTACAGTATTCTTCACGTTGTGATGTCCACTTTGGCCCGATGCGCAGGGTGGCGATTCTTCCAATGGAGCGACAAGACTGTCGCATAGGAGCCCGGTCAACCGGGTAGCGCCTCGAGCGATCGTAGCTTGGGAGCATGAGTGAAAATACTCGGGGACTCACGGCAGCGCGATAGCCTTGCTCCAATACCCACAGCTTACCGCGACGGCCTAGGCAATGCGCCTAGGCCGCGCTTGTTTCGCAGAACGAAGGTGGTAACAATCCAAGATGCTGAAGCATGCAGTGCGAGAGGTGCGGCTATCTCGGCCAGATTCGCGGGGCCGTACCAGTTCAACTGCAAAGCCAAGCGGCCAATAAAGCCTTGGAAGCCGAGTAGCATCTTGACATCCAGCGAATCGGGGCAGCCATGAGTAACATCGACGCTTTGCACGAAGCGGCCCAAGTTGGGGATCTGGCAGAGGTCCAGGCGTTGCTCAAAGACAATCCCGATCTGGTTCTCAGTAAAGACCAAAGCGGCTTTATGCCTCTGCACTGGGCAGCGTGGTGGGGCAAGAAGGACGAGACGGATTTATTGCTGGCCAATCAGGCTGAGGTCAATGGTCAAGACAATCACGGCAGGACACCTTTGCACTTGGCGGCGTATTGGGGCCACAAGGACGTGGTGGAATCCCTGCTTGCCAATCATGCTGAGGTCAATGCCAAGGACAACATGGGCAGGACGCCTTTGCACTGTGCGGCGGCCGTTGGCAATAAGGACGTCGCGGAACTGCTGCTGGCCAACCAAGCAGAAGTCAATGCTAAGGACATTGACGGCTGGACGCCTTTGCACTGGGCTGCGTTCAACCGCCACAAGAATGTCGCGGATCCGCTTCGCCAGCATGCCGGAAGCAAATGAGCTGAATTGAAGAGGCAAACTCGGTTTCAGAGCAGATTGCACGGAGCTTTGGATTTGAGACGCCAACCGGAAATCCTGGCTAATCGGAGATCGCCAACGAGAGGTATTCGTCGCAAAGGTGGGGACCGGGGTAAGCAGCGACAGGCTCTCGCCGATGGGTGGGGAGATTCTCGCCGCCGTTCTTCAGCAGTTGCTCCGCGGAACTTTGGCAAAGCCTGAGAGGCTTCTGCAGAGCCCGTTCAGCCATTGTCTCCAACAAGGGAGGCAGGCTGTCCTGAAGGAACTCATTCGCGTTCGCACGGTCGAGCAGCCCAGCCTGAAGCATCCGGCGCCGGAATATGTTCGCTGCAAGCAAGGGAGGGATTCACATCGCAACATAAGCCATTAAGAATGAAGTTGATGCAAAATCAAGTGAAATAAATACACCCAAAAGTACACCCATCGAGAATTGACTGAGGTTTTGCTGGTAGCTGAAGGCTGAAACTACAACAAGCTTATACGCATTATGGACGTGTTGTGCCCGCCTGGATTAGTGAATCTGCTTCTGTTGGCACTGAATTCCTAGATCTGTAACACCACTCTCAAATCCCTCTAGAACCCGATCTCCTCCGCACCAGTGTCCCGGTTATGTGCCCGACTACGGGCCAGCACGCGGGCCTTCAGGGAGGTAGCTGTTGCTGAACCCCCGTCAGTCTCCCCTTCACTGATTCATCAACAGAAACCAACCCTAAGCAGCGGCCGTGTGTGCCACACGTGTGCCGCTTTTCCGATTTAGGAGGCAAAATGGCCCGCAAGACCGGTCAGACTATCCGCCGCGGATCTCCTCCTTCACCCGACTCAAGAGCTACTTCGATTTCGGCACGTTCCCCCATCCAGGTTGCGTCCTTCGCCGCATCAGGGGGTCCCAGTTATCTGCGCTCGTGGATCGCGGTGTATTTACCCTCCGCATCTGAAGATTCTGTCGCGCGATGCCGATATAGGGAGGTGATCCTGGCGATGCTGCGGTGAGTGGTTTGCGTCGAATCAGGATCTCGGAAGCGCGGACAGCATACCCAGTGCGATCCTCGCACGTGCCGGCGAAGACCGGGAGTGGCTTGAAAGCCTCGTGAAAGGATTCCTAGAATCTACCGAGGGACGCGAGGTCCGCCAACTCCTGAGCGACCTCATTTTCCGGGAGGGCCGTTTCCGGGTTCAATTGCCGGGAGGTCTGGCAACTGTCGTTGTGGGCGTTGTCGACTTGGCCTACGAGGGCGAAGGCGGCTGGAAGATCGTCGAGTACAAGACCGGCGAACCCCTCCATGAGACACGCGAGTTACATATGGACCAGACCCGGGTGTACGCTGCAGGTTTACAGCATGATCGGGGCTTAGAAGTAAGCAATGCGGTTATCGCCTACCTATCACGACCCGAGAAGATGTGGGTTCGGTTCAGCCCCCGTGCAGCGGATTTGTCAATGAACAAAATCGCCGGGATTGCAGAAGCCTGCTCGCGGGGTGAGTTCCCTCCGCAGCCGGCACGTGATCGTTGTGGGGCCTGTCCTTATGGCGGACGGGGAGGAATCTGCCCTGAACGCCACCGGCCGCCCAAAGTGGTTGGGAATAGGTGATTGTGGGATTTGCTTTCCACCGAAGGGCTAAATGGGCTTTTGACGTTGCTTCCGGTGCGGGATTTTGTGGGGGAATGTCTACCTGAGGGTCAGAAACGAGCCGGGATGCTGATCCGGCATCAGCATCCTCGAAAGTCTGTTTGGGGACCAATCCAGGTTAGGTTCAAGCACTTGCCTGGTTGTCGTCGGGCACGGTGGGCCGCGGAATGTGCCGTGCGTTTAACGCGTTGCGAATGATTTCCCCTTCCGGGTGCTGGTAGACCATGGCGCTTCTTACGTCACCGTGGCCCATTGCGTTCATGACAGCTTTCAGGTTTCCGGTCTTCGCCAGCACGAAGCTGCCGAAGTCGTGGCGCGCACAGTAGAGGACAAGTTCGCGGGGCAGCCCCGCAGCTTGCCTCGCGCGCCCACTGCCGGTATACCATCCCTTCCCCAATGTGCTTTCCCTTATAACGCGACATCCACACCCAGCCCTCGCTCCGTCCCGCACAGCGCGCCTCGAGAATCTGCTTCACGCGGCTGCTCATAGGGATGAACCGGCGGCCGGACTCCGTCTTGCTGTCCGGCGTGAAGATCGTCCCGGCATCAAAATCCACGTTCTCCACTCGCATGCAGTAGAGTTCGCGGGCGTTGCGCATTCCGGTGTCACGCATCACCACGATTATGTCCTTCAGCGGCTGGTCGGCCACCGCTGACAGCCTCCTTTCGGCTTCGTCGTTCAGGCGCAGCGACCGCCCGTGTTCCTTGAAGAGCGCAAAGTCGGGAACCTCAAAGATCAGCTTGTTCTCCTTGGCTTTGGAATACATCCTCCGCAACGTCCGCAGCGCGTTGTTGCCGTTCGAGGCCGATCCGGTAAACTGCAGCTTTTCGACCTCGTCTTTGGTGATCTGGTCCATGCGCATTGCGGCGATCTTCGTCTGCTCCAATAGTCGCCAGCCGTTTCTGTAATAGCGGCGGCTGTCGGCTTCGAGCCGTCCCGTTTCCACCCATTGAAGGAAATCCTTCGAGTATTCACGAAGCATGGGCGGCTTCCTGTCGAGCGGGTCGCTGCCCTTAATCGCGGCAGCGAGTTTGAGCGCGGCAGCCTTTTGCGCTCTCGTTTCGTTGGTTTCCTTAGTCGACCCGCGGTAGCGCTCGCCGCGCACCGTGAAGTCATACCAGTAATACTTCGACTTGTTCTTTCTGAACAGTTCCACGAGATCACCTCCAAGCAGCCCGCACGGAAGCAACTCGTGTGTTCCGCCGAACGGATTCGAGCGGAACAACAACATCGTACATCAGCTTTGACTTCGCGCAAGCGTGGAGCAGGAGCGGCCTCATCCGCGCCGGAGACGGGTCTGGACAAGCTCCTCAGAACCATGTACGCTTTTAATAAGTACACAAGGAGGAATCTATGCCTAGAGTGGCCGTGGACGACAACCCACGAATGAACCTCCGGCTGCGACCGGAACAAAAGGCTACGCTCGTGCGCGCTGCGGCATTGAGACACACGGACCTGACGGAGTTTGTTCTCCAACCCGCCTTGCGGGAGGCCAAGGCGGTGATCGAGGAGTCGGAACGTACCGTCTTGTCTGAGCGTGACAGCCTTTTGGTGCTGAACCTGCTCGAAAATCCGCCGGCGCCGAATGCTAAGCTGCGGGCAGCCATCGCTCGAATGCCAAAGCCCACGCGGAAAAGGCAGTGAGCGTTCCCTCCTGGCACGAAGAGCCAATCTCGAAAAAGCATGATCGGAAGTCTTTCGATTGTGGCGATCCGGCCATGAATGACTTCTTCGAGCGTTACGCCCGCCAAAGCCATGAATCTGGTGCCGCGAAGACCTTTCTCGCAATTGACAACGCAGACAACAAGAGCATTCTTGGTTTCTACAGCCTGGCTCCGGGCGCTCTGGCCTACGCTGACACGCCGGAGACGGTTCGCCGCGGCCTCGCCCGGCACGATGTGCCCGGGTTCCGGCTCGCGCGCATTGCTACAGACCTGCGTTGCCAGGGCCAAGGTATCGGCGGCCAACTCCTCGCCGCCACCGCGCGGCGCTGCCTGCGCGCTTCGGCTGAGGTCGGCGGCGTTGTGCTCATTATCGATGCGAAGAACGATCGCGCGGCCCGATGGTACGCCAGTTACGGCGCTGTGCCTTTGAGCGGCAAGCCTTTGACGCTCGTAATGTCGCTCGCCTCGTTTGCCGCCGACCTGAAGGCGGCAGGGCAGTTATGAGCGACGAGGTGTGGAAAGGACGGGCTTGCTCCGGAATCCTCAAAAACGTAGGTGGCAGCAAAAAACGAGAACACGTGGCAGCAATTGATGTTCGCCAAGGCTCGCCTTGCCAACCTCACAATCCCGGAATTGGAACAATCGCGGGCGGCAGTGCTCAACACGCTCGCCTCCGCCCAATCGCGTCGGAGCCACCAGTACGCCATCGAACGGTTCATCGAATGGTATTTCGGGATTCTCACCCTTGGGGAAAGCTCAGCACAAATTGGGGCGCCAGATTCTTGATGAGAATCTCCCTTATCGTTCACCAATTGGGTCGGTAAGCCCGCAACAGGTTTTCGGAGCATTTGTCCGAGATGCCGGTTTTACGTCCAAGTGCGCTGGATTTGTAGATACTGGCCGACTTTCAGGACCTATAAACCTTTCCGGCTGCTGGTCGTGATCCTTGCGTGGCGCTGCTCAGAATTCACACAGTTCATCCCGCTTCGCCCCAGGCTTGCATTATTCCGTTTATGTGGCGTTTAGGGATCCGCATGTACTATTCAAGACAGCGACTCCGGGGAATTCCATGCAGAGTAAGGCTCATCTCGGAATTCCGCTTGATCATCGGATCGCTTGGTGTAAGGGAGTATGCTCTCGGTACGGGAAGTCAGTGTTGGTAGCGGAATGATTGCCGCTGCGCGCGAGAAAGAGCCCATCCTGGGCAACCTGGATCGAAGAGCCTCTGCCAGACAGAGCTTCCGAATGGTCCTGCGCGTCAGTGCATCGCTGGCTTTTATTGCAGCCGCGACATTCGTTCTACTTCGTGTTGTGCCTGTAAATCCCACGACGGCAGGTTTTCTCTATCTTGTTGCAATTCTTCTGATTGCGACGAAGGGAGGACTGGTCGAGTCGACCGTCGCTTCCGTGGGAGCGATGTTGTGTTTCAACTTTTTCTTCCTACCGCCAATCGGGACATTGACGATTGCCGATCCACAGAACTGGGTGGCGCTTTTTGCGTTTTTGGCCACATCTCTAACGGCAAGCCAGCTTTCAGCGCGCGCAAAACGCCGTGCCGTTGAGGCCGAGGAGAGACGGGGCGAAGTCGAGAGGCTATACGCCCTCAGCCGAGGCCTACTCCTGATAGACAATTCCCAAGCGGTCGCAAAACAGATCGTCCAGCAGATTTCTCAGACCTGTGAAATCCCGACTGTTGCCCTATACGTTAGAGCCACCGGAGAGCTTTGTCGATCGGGTCTCACAGATGCGGATGTAGATGTAAAGTTGCGGGATGCCGCAGTTCGTTCCGCGGTGTTGAAAGACGAGGGAACAAACCTGATTGTTACACCGATTCGTCTGGGCGGAGAGCCAATTGGAAGCATAGCTCTCACCGGAAGCGCCTTGTCGGATGCGGCGCTGCAATCGTTGCTAAACCTCGTCGCGATTGGGTTGGAGCGGGCAAATTCGCAAAAGGCCGTTACCCAGGCGGAAGTAGCGCGCCAGAGTGAAGAATTGAAATCGACGTTGCTTGACGCCATCGCACACGAGTTCAAGACGCCGCTGACCTCCATCAAAGCGGTGACTACGGATTTACTTTCGGGAACTCCGGATTCGCTACAGCCACACCAGCACGAGCTGATCAGCATTGCGGATGAATCAGCCGATCGGCTGTCAAAGCTGGTAACGGACGCCATTCAACTGGCCAGGATTGAAGGCGGGACCTTCCGGCTCAATCTCGGCATCCATTTCCCCAGTTCATTGGTCAATGCGGCTCTCCGGCAGATGAAGTCGGTGATCGAGGAACGAAAGATCGATGTGATCGTTCCCGACGACTTGCCGCCCGTACGCGTGGATTCAGGTTTGATCCAGGTCGTGCTGACACATCTGCTCGATAACGCTCTCAAGTATTCGCCCCCTGACAATCCCATCACGATAGGCGCCCGCCTGGGCGAAGGTAAGGTTGTTGTGTATCTGGCCGACAAGGGACAGGGAATAAGTGAAGCTGAACAGGCGCAGATCTTCGAGAAATTTTACCGGGGAAAGAATGAACGGCACCTGCAAGGAACGGGTATGGGGCTTGCCATCGCACGCGAGATCCTGCGCGCACATGGGCAGGACATCACATTGTCCAGTGCGCCAGGGAAAGGTTCGGAGTTCTCCTTCGGACTACCGATCGCGTCGGGAGCGATTCCGCAATGAGTGCAGGAAAGATTCTCGTTATCGATGATGATCCACAGATTCGCCGCGTAATGCGATCGACTCTGACCGCTCACGGCTACCAGGTCAACGATGCCCGCTCGGGTGAGGAAGGGCTCCAGGAACTCCGCAATAGCAGCTACGATCTCGTTCTTCTCGACATGAATATGCCAGGTATGGGCGGAATGGAAGCGTGCCGGCTCATCCGTTCCGGCTCAGATATTGCCGTCATCATGCTCACGGTGAACAACAGCGAAAGGCAGAAAGTCGATGCGCTGGACGCCGGGGCGGACGACTATGTAACAAAGCCCTTCAGTACCCCTGAACTATTGGCACGAATTCGAGCTAGCCTCCGCAGATTACCTCAGCTACCGGGCTACGCCGACCTCCAGCCCCTTGCAGCTGAGGGTGTCAACATCGATTTATCGTCTCGTGAAGTAACGGTAAATGGACGAAACTCGCGACTCACGGCACGGGAGTTCGGGCTTCTCACGTATTTTTTGACTCGTCCTAACAAGACCATCGCGCATC
The DNA here is from genome assembly GCA_963716385.1 of uncultured Acidobacteriaceae bacterium. Taxonomy (GTDB): domain Bacteria; phylum Acidobacteriota; class Terriglobia; order Terriglobales; family Acidobacteriaceae; genus Telmatobacter. Next base: position 824,394 of record OY970305.1, on the reverse strand, counting down.
GCGAACTGCTTCAGGCTGTCTGGGGGCCGGACTATGGAGACGAGCTGGAATACCTTCGCGTATTTGTAAACCGGCTAAGAAAAAAGATCGAACCCGATCCATCCAAACCCATGTTCCTGGTTACAGACGCGTGGGCCGGATACCGCTTTCATCTCCCTCAGTAACCTCCATTCTCAGTCGGATTCAAAACGAAGCTCGAACGGCCTTGGGCTTGCATCCTGAGTAGGTTGACGTGCTCTGGATGCTGCATGTTCTCGCAGAAGAGCGAGAAGAGCAGGGCTGCAACAAGCCACACCAGCAGGTTTATCTCGAGATTACGGGCCGTTTATGCGCCGTTTAGCTCCTGGGCCTCAACATAAGCATCGTGCAGTTGAGCGGAGAACATGTCGCCGAGCATTTCGGGAAAGTGTCTAGCCCTTCCCCACAGGAGCCTAACCATGGGCAGCAGGCTCAGCCACTGTCCATCAATGTGGTCTATACAGGCCCCGAGACGACAATCACGGCTTTGCGTGCTGCCGATTCGCTGGCTCGGGACCTCAGTGTGACCGTGCATATACGAGCGATCATCGCGGTTCCGCGCCAACTCTCGATCGAGTTCGCGTTTACCTCCGTCCAGTTCTTTAAGCGCATCATCAGCGATCTCGTCGAGCGAGTTGGGTCCGGGAGTTGCGAATACGTTCTGCACATTTACATTTGCCGGAGCCGGATTGAGACGCTTCTGAGGGTCCTCCGACCGGCTTCACTCCTGGTCATCGGAGGTCGGCGGCGCCTCTGGCCAACGGCGGAGAGCCGGCTCTCCGAGGCGGCGATTTCTGCCGGCCACAGCGTGGCGTTTGTCGATGTAAAGGCGTTCTGAGCGGAGATCGATGGATATGAGAACGCGAATTCACCCTCAGCGGGAAAACTGGCCAATTCCAGCAGAGCTGGCATATCACGCGGAGAGCCTGCCAAACGCTTCAGCCATTTTCTCGGTCTCAGCTCCGGCCGATCGAGAAGATATCTTGGCCACCGTGCGCACTGCGATTCTCCTTGCCCGAACTACCCGCGCGTCTTTGTCCGTGACAGTGCTCGAGGAACCTATCTTGCACGCAGATGCAGGAGATCCTTTACCCCGCGAAACTCTTGACCAGCTGTTGAATTCGATCAGAACAAAACTATTCATGCCGAGGCCAATGCACCATTCGGTCGGCTTTGCGTTCGAAGCAAGCATCACTTCGGCATCTTTTCTCACTGCGGGGGCGATTACGCTTCGGGTCCGATCGGTGGATTCGCTCCCACAGAACTCATCCAGTTCGAGGTGACCATGTTGGATCTGCTCTATGTCGCGATTGCCATCGCGTTCTTTGTCCTACTCTGGGGCTTTACGCGAGCCTCGGAACGACTCTAGGAGGTTGTATGGAATACGCCATCGCCGGGATCATTACGGCATTCCTGTTTGTTTACCTGGTCTATGCTCTGCTGCGACCGGAGAGATTCTGAGGTCTCGACATGACTTTGATAGGCATCATTCAGATTCTGATTTTCTTCGCGATCATCGTCGCGATCACGAAGCCGATCGGCACATTCATGTACCGCGTTTTCGAAGGACAACGCACGTTCCTTCATCCGGTACTCGGCTGGCTGGAGCGGTTCATCTATCGCGTAAGCGGGATTCGCGAAGATGAAGAGCAGACCTGGGTACGCTATTCGGCATCCCTAATTTCCCTCAGCATTTTTAGCTTTCTCTTCGTGTACCTGATTCAGCGGCTGCAGGGATTCCTGCCACTGAACCCGATGCACTTCTCGACTTCGCAAGCGCCGACGGGCGCTACCGCCATGACGCCCGATCTCGCCTTCAATACCGCGGTCAGCTTCGTGACGAATACCAATTGGCAGTCGTATTCGTCCGACACCACGATGAGCTACCTGACCCAAATGGCGGCCCTCGCGGTGCAGAACTTCGTGTCTGCTGCAGTCGGTATCGCGATCGCCGTCGCGTTGATCCGCGGCTTTGCGCGCCACACGACAAAAACGATCGGAAACTTCTGGGCAGACGTCGTGCGCTGCACACTGTACGTTCTGCTACCCATCTGCGTACTAACGACGATTTTCTTTGTGTCGCAAGGGTGTATCCAGAACTTTAAGGAGCCGGTGACAGCGCAGACGCTTGAAGGGACTCAGCAGGTGATTGAACAGGGGCCTCTCGCGTCGCAGCTCTCGATCAAGATGCTGGGAACAAACGGAGGCGGGTATTTCAACGCCAATTCTGCGCATCCTTACGAGAACCCGACACCTGGATCGAACTTTCTCCAGATGCTGTTGATCTTTTCGCTCGGTGCCGGACTGACCTACATGTTCGGCAAGGCGGTCAAGGATACCAAGCAGGGATGGGCTGTGTTCGCGGCCATGTCGGCTTTGTTTTTTGCCGGCGTTCTCGTCTGCTACTGGGCAGAACAAAACGGCAATCCTATGGTGACACAGATGGGAGTGGCACAGGCGTATTCGAAAAGCCAGCCGGGCGGGAACATGGAGGGCAAGGAAGTTCGTTTTGGCATTGCCCAGTCCACGCTGTTCGCGACGGTTACCACGGACGCTAGCTGTGGCGCAGTCAACGGCATGCATGACAGTTTCACGCCGCTTGGAGGTCTCGTCCCGCTGTTCAATATCCAAACGGATGAGGTGATCTTCGGAGGCGTCGGCGCGGGTCTGTACAGCATGCTGCTATACGCGATCATTGCAGTTTTTATCGGCGGCCTGATGGTTGGACGAACACCGGAATATGTCGGAAAAAAGATCGAGCAGAAGGAAATAAAGATGGCCATCATCGCCGTCTTGGCGACGTCCCTTTGCATCCTGGTGTGCACTGCTCTAAGCTCCGTGACGCCGTTTGCGAAGGGCGGCTACTGGAATGCGCCTGGCCCTGCGATTGCCAACACAAACAACAACGGCGCTCACGGTCTCTCCGAAATCCTCTACGCGTATTCGAGCGGCGCGGGAAACAACGGCAGTGCCTTTGCCGGAATTAACGCAAATACGCCCTGGTACAACCTGACGATGGGTCTCGACATGCTCGTGGGTAGGTTTCTATTCATCATTCCGGCACTGGCCATCGCCGGCAGTCTTGCCTCGAAGAAATTGATTCCTGTGACCAGTGGCACATTGCCAACCAATGGCCCTCTCTTTGTGGTCCTGTTGATTGGCACTGTGATCATCGTGGGTGCACTCACGTACTTTCCCGTGCTCTCACTCGGTCCAATTGTTGAGCACTTCCAGATGTTCAACGGAAAACTGTTCTGACCTCTCGAAAGGAACAAGGAGCCTAGAAGATGCCCACTATGACGATCCCGCCTCAAGAGCACAAAGCCGAGTATCGGGAACATGATGCGACGGCCCTTATCTCAAGAGGAGTCCGGGCGCGCCCTCTCTTCGATCCTGGGATCCTCAAGAGGGCCACCAAGGAATCCTTCGTCAAGCTGAATCCCATGCTCGTGGCGAAGAACCCCGTGATGTTCGTGGTAGAAGTTGGGGCCGCTCTCACGTCAGCTTTTGTGATCAAGGATGCCTTTACCGGAGCTCCAGGTGTGTTTTTCGGGATTCAAATCTCCCTGTGGCTTTGGTTCACGGTCCTGTTTGCGAATTTCGCTGAAGCGATGGCAGAGGCGCGCGGCAAAGCGCAAGCCGATGCTCTTCGTAAGACCAAGACCGACGCGATCGCACATAAGGTCCTGCCCAATAACAAGTTCGAGAAGGTGCCGGCATCCGCTCTACGGGCCGGAGATGTCGTGTACATAGACGCTGGGAATCTCATCCCCGGCGACGGCGAAGTGATCGAAGGAATTGCCAGCGTTGACGAATCCGTAATCACCGGCGAAAGCGCGCCTGTGATCCGTCAATCGGGCGGCGACCGAAGCGCAGTGACCGGTGGGACAAAGGTCCTCTCGGATCACATCACGGTGCGTATCACATCCAACCCCGGCGAGACCTTCTTGGACCGAATGATCGCCCTCGTGGAAGGCGCGGTTCGCCAGAAGACGCCGAACGAGATCGCCCTCAACATCTTGATCGCGGGTTTGACGCTGATCTTCCTGCTGGCAGTTGCGACTCTAACGCCGTATGCCAAGTATTCGATTGCGGCGGTGGGAAGCGGCACCGCTCCCACGGTTGCGGTTCTCGTTTCCTTGCTCGTTTGCCTGATTCCGACGACCATCGGCGGGCTGCTCTCGGCCATCGGTATTGCCGGCATGGACCGCGTGATGCAGCACAATGTCCTGGCAATGAGCGGAAAGGCGGTCGAAGCTTCGGGAGATGTTAATACACTCCTGCTCGACAAAACCGGGACCATCACGCTCGGCAACAGGCAGGCGGTCGAGTTCATCCCGGTTGAGGGAGTTAACACCAGCGAACTCGCCGATGCAGCACAACTCTCCAGCCTTGCTGACGAAACGCCGGAAGGTCGCTCTGTCGTAGTTTTAGCTAAAGAGAAGTATGGGTTGCGTGGCCGCGAAGTGGCAGAGCACGAGGCCCACTTCATTCCCTTCTCGGCCTACACGAGAATGAGCGGCGTGGATATTGACGGACGGCATCTGCGTAAGGGCGCCACGGAAGCAATTGCCCAGTTCGTGACAAAATCTGGTGGTTTGGCGCCGAAATCTCTTGCCGAGATTTCCGACAACATCTCGCGAAACGGCGGCACTCCCCTTGCCGTTGCAGATGGCGAAAAGGTGCTCGGTGTCATTCACCTGAAAGACATCGTAAAGGGCGGAATGAAGGAGCGGCTGGCATCGTTGCGGGCCATGGGCATCCGATCGGTAATGATTACCGGTGACAATCCGCTCACCGCCGCGGCCATCGCTCAGGAAGCCGGCGTCGATGACTTCCTGGCGCAGGCGACCCCGAAAGACAAACTCGAGTACATCAAGAAGGAACAGGCTGAGGGCCGTCTTGTTGCGATGACCGGCGACGGCACCAACGACGCCCCGGCCCTGGCCCAGGCCGATGTGGGCGTGGCCATGAACACCGGCACCATGGCCGCGAAGGAAGCGGGGAACATGGTCGATCTCGACAGCAACCCCACCAAGCTCATAGAGATCGTGGCCATCGGCAAGCAGTTGCTCATCACCCGCGGATCGCTCACGACCTTCTCGATCGCGAATGACGTGGCGAAGTACTTTGCCATCATTCCGGCCATGTTCGCCGTGATTTATCCGGAGCTGAACAAGCTCAACATCATGGGGCTTCATTCTCCGCAGAGCGCTGTTCTATCGGCGGTAATCTTCAATGCTGTGATTATCATCGCGCTGGTTCCGCTGGCTCTCCGCGGCGTGCGTTACAAGCCGGTCAGCGCGGGCCAGATGCTGACGCGAAATCTGCTGATCTACGGCTTGGGAGGCATCGTCGCACCGTTTCCGGGGATTTGGCTGATCGACAAACTCCTCGCAGCGCTTCACCTTGCATAACAGGAGTAAAGACATGATTAAGGAACTTGGACCGGGATTGCGCTTGATGATTGCCCTGACAATATTGACCGGGTTGATATATCCCGCGGCAATGACAGGAATTGCGGAGGCGCTGTTCCCGCACAAAGCTAACGGAAGCCTGGTCACTCAGAACGGCAAGATCGTTGGGTCGAGCCTGATCGGGCAGTCATTCACTAAACCTGAATATTTCCATCCCCGGCCCTCGTCGGCCGGAAACGGGCACGATGCCACGGCGAGCAGCGGATCCAACCTGGGCCCGACGAGCGCCAAGTTACTCCACGGAACAACCAAGACCGATGACAAGGGCAAGGAGATCGTGGACTTCGATGGCATAGAGGACCGCATCGTCCATTACTGTATCGACAACGATATTCCGTACACGTCTTCCTCTCCGCTTGATCAATTCAAGGATGCCAAAGGCAATCTGGATGACGTGAAGTTGATCAAGGCGTTTAACGACACGAAGGCTCCGTTAGTTTTTTCGGCGAAAACGCAGATCCCTGCGGATGCGGTCACTGGGTCGGCGTCCGGACTCGACCCGCACATCAGCCCAGCAAATGCTGATCTGCAGGCGACGCGCGTGGCAAAGGCCCGAGGCACGTCTCCCGATCAGGTTCGCTCGTTGATAGCCCAGGCAACTGAAAAACCAGCGCTGGGGTTTATCGGCGAGCCGGGAGTCAATGTGCTTCAACTGAACATTGCGCTCGATCAGAAGTTCCCGCCTCGAAAGTAGAGGGCTGCCATGAATCCCACCCGGGAGAGGGCTCCATTCCGACTGAAATCCTGGTTGGGGCTCGCCCTGTTTTTTGTGTGTGCGCTGGCGGTGCTAATCGGCGCAAACGTTGGGTACCAGGCTTTCATCACACTCAAGCAGCTCGATGTGATCGAGGCTCAGCGCGATCAGTGGCAGCGTCCGTCCGAAGTGATCCAGGCACTCAATTTAAGGGGTGGCGAGTCCGTCGTCGATCTTGGGTGCGGTTCTGGATACTTCTCCCTCAAACTCTCTGATCCAATCGGCCCGCATGGCAAGGTGATCGCCGAGGACATTCGCCGCCTCTCCCTGACCTTCCTTTGGATGAGAGCCGTCAGGAACGGCAAACATAACGTCAGTGTTCATCTCGGCGATCTTGATGATCCGCGCCTTCGCTCCGGCAGTGTCAACGCAGTGCTGATCTCGAATACCTATCATGAGTTCACTGCCGCCCGAAGCATCCTGGACCATGTCCGCCAAGCCTTGGTCCCGCGCGGCAGGCTTGTCATTGTCGACCGCTCCCCAAAAGGCCTGCAGGATCAGGCCGGCGCCCAGCGGGAGCACGAGATATCGTCCGGGCAGGTCGCTACGGATTTGAGGCAAGCGAATTTTGTAATCGACAGCCGAACGGATCGCTTCATCGAAAGTGACCCCGAAAGCGAGACCTGGTGGATGATTGTGGCTCATCGCCCATAGAACGCGCTTATCCATCGCGGGGCTGGATACAATACGGACAGATGCAAGAGGACTCGCGCCGCCGTACTCCTGATGAATTGCTGGCGGAAATTGAATTGGAGGAACGCCGCAAACAGCGTGGAAAGCTAAAGGTGTTTCTCGGATACGCCAGTGGAGTCGGTAAGTCGTATCAGATGTTGGACGAGGGTCGCCGCCGTCACGAGCGGGGCGAAGACGTGGTCGCGTGCGCGTTACAGTCCGACTACCCGCCAGACGTCCAGGCGATTGTCGATCAACTGGAAGTGATCCCAACAGTCGTGACCGATTGTGGGGAAGCGATTGATCTCCATCAGGTAATGAATCGCCGCCCTGAGGTCATCCTGATCGACGGTCTAGCCTACGACAATCCGCCTGACTGCAAGAACCCTCATCGATGGCAAGACGTGGAACAATTGCTCAATGCCGGCATTTCCGTACTGACAACCGTGAATATCCAGTACCTGGAGAATCTCCAGGACGACGTCGAACGGATCACCGGAAAGCGGACTCCGTACATCATTCCGCGGGAATTCCTCAACAATAGCGCCGATGAAATCACCGTTGTCGATGCTCCTTCTGAAAAGAGCGTCCTGGGAGGGATTGAAGATACCTCAGCGCGTCTTGCTGAAAAGCACAAGCTGTCGCGGCTGAGAGAACTCGCCCTGCTGGTTGCCGCTTCTGTTGTGGACCGGCAACTGGAGGGTTACCTGCGTTCGCAGGGTACCGATCAGACGTGGGGCGTTCAGGAACGCATTTTGGTCTGTGTAACGGCAGAGTCGGATGCGTCCGAGATGCTCGAGAGCGGCCGCCGGAACGCAGATCGATTTCAGGGAGAGTTCTTCGTCCTTCACTTCAGGGATAAGCCGCTTTCAAAGGAGCAACAAGTACGCCTCGAAAAGAATCTGGAGCAAGCTCGCGAGTTTGGTGCCGAAGTGCACACGTTGACCGACAGCGATGTGGTCACATCAATCCTCGAATTCTCAATGCAACGGGGAATCACTCAGATTTTTGTGGGGCGCAGTTCTACGCCGCCTGACTTCTGGACACGACTGCAGGGGAACTTGGCAGTCCGTCTTATCCGTGCCGCGGAGGGAATCGATGTCATCGTTTATCCCCACAGGTGACCCCGAGTTTCGCGAGCGTCCCCGCGGCCGGCGTGGAAGGCTGCACCTCTACCTTGGCTACGCGGCGGGAGTGGGCAAAACCTATCGCATGCTCAAAGATGCACAGCAATTGGCGCGGCAGGGTAAGGACATCGTTATTGGGTACTTTGAGCCACATGGCCGCAAAGACACCATGGCGAAGACGGCCGGTCTCGAAATGGTCCCCACCCGGTCGAACACCGTCGGCGGTGCTGTATTCCAGGAGATGGACACGGATGCAATCTTGGCACGACAGCCGGCGATCTGCGTGGTAGATGAACTGGCTCACACAAACGTTCCGGGGTCGAGTCGGGCCAAAAGATGGGAGGACGTTCAAGTTCTATTAGACGCCGGGATCGACATCATGACGAATATGAACATCCAGCATCTTGAGAGCCTGAATGACCACATGGTTCGCATCACCGGCATTCGAGTGCGCGAGACAGTGCCAGATTGGTTCATCAAAAGCGCGTCGGAAGTCATCATGGTCGACGCCACCACAGGCGCATTGCTCAATCGCCTCAAACGGGGAGTGATCTACACTCCTGAGAAAGCACAGAGGGCACTTGAGAACTTTTTCAAGGAATCGACCCTTGCCGCACTTCGAGAACTTGCTCTCCGGCAGACCGCGCACGAACTGGAATCCCGAGATGCGGCCGAGCCCGAAGACGCGCACAATGAGGACCATTCTTTAGCAGCAACGCAACAGCGCCGCGACAGAATTCTGATCTTCCTCACCTCCGGACCTTCGACAGCCATGTTGATCAGGCGCGGGCGCCGAATGGCCGACTACCTGGAAGCCGATTGCTTCGCGGTCTGGGTCTCCCCGCAAAACCGGTCAATCGATTCGAGAAAAGCCAGAGACGCGATGGAAAAACACCTGAACTTTGCCCGCAATCTCCACATCGAAACCCGGATTCTTGAGGGAGATAATGTTGCGGAACAGATTATGGATTTCGCTCATCGGAATCAGATTACTCAAATCCTAGCCGCGCGTCCGAAATTTCGCCCTTGGGATCACCTCCAGAGTACCGATCCTGTGCTCCAGATCGTCCAGATCGCAACAGATGTCCGCGTGATTGTTGTCGCGGATCGTCGAAAGCGCCTTGAGAACTGAGTTCCTGCGGGCCTTCTCCGGTTCATGTGACATAACTCACATGGTGAGCTTTAAACCATGTTACGAACTGCTTATGGGTCGTTTATGTCCTGGTAAGGCATATATCGCTACGTTGGTTGTTGAGGATGCGAGCGAAATTATAAGCCCGCACAGCGACCAATGGCATTTCCAATTCTGATCGCGATCTTTGCTCTCGGTGTTGGTTTCATGCTCTTCTTTCTCTACAACTTCTTTCGTGAATCCCACAAGTCAAAGATCCGAAGACGCTATTAAGCGTAGTTCTGTCGAGGAAGCAAACCGCAGAACACGGCGCCCATGCTTGACGCTAACGCGAAGTGACGCTTCAAACCCGGCAAATAGGAGCTGTGAGCCGATTTCCGGCGGCTCTTTCTTTGCCATGGAGAATTAATCTTGAGAACGGTAGTTATCGGATTAGCAGTTTTAGGTCTCGCAATCTCAGCCCCGTGCCAACAGGATTCTGCTAGTTCAGCCACACAGAATTCAAGTATTTCTCAACAGACATCTCAACCGCCTGCACCAAGCGCTCCCAGTCCGCTCAGCACTCCGTCAATTACCGGGCCGCTGCAGGCCGGCCCGCCGATCACGTTTGATGCTGGTCCGCTCGGGAAGCTCAGTTTGAACGGAGTTCTCAGTGGATTTGGCCTTGTCCAGGGCAATCATGTTTCCGGTGACAGTACTGGGCAGACGGCGCTCAGCAATGGTCAGGTCTTCGTTCAGAAGGCTGACGGATGGTGGCAGTTCTACGTTCAGGCCGGCGCGTACAACATCCAGCCTTTAGGTCTGCCGTTCCTGCCGACCGGCAAGCAGGTCGACACCCTGTACGGCCCTGTACCCGTTGCATATCTGAAGCTCGCTCCCGCGAAGAACACGTCCATTCAGATTGGCGAGTTGCCGACACTGATGGGGGCTGAATACACGTTCGATTTCGAAAACATGAACATCGAGCGGGGACTGCTGTGGAACCAGGAAAATGCGATCAATCGCGGCGTTCAGGTCAATCAGACAATCGGAAAGCTCGCCGCCTCCCTTAGTTGGAACGACGGCTACTACTCCAACCGCTATTCATGGTTGAGCGGATCGCTCACCTACACACAGGGACCGCACAGCCTGGCATTTGTCGGAATGGGAAACCTGGGTCACACCGCCTACCAGACCGCCGCAACGCCGGTACAAAACAACAGCGTGATGTACGCGGTTGAGTACACCTACACGAAGGGTAACTGGATCGTCCAGCCTTATTACCAGTACAGCGATGTGCCCACAGATCTGGCGATCGGAGTTGCGAATGGAGCTTCAACGCAGGCCGGAGCGGTGCTTCTCAGCCATACGTTTGGCCATGGGTTTTCGTTGGCTGGACGCGGAGAGTACATAACCAGTTCCGGCACTGCCGCTGATCAGTCTGTCAATCTTCTCTACGGACCCGGAAGCGGCGCGTGGTCGCTAACGGCGACGCCCACCTATCAACGGCAGCGGTTCTTTGTGCGGGGAGATGTGTCGTTCGTCCAAGCCACATCGATCACGCCAGGCGACGCCTTTGGCTCTGACGGTACTAAACAAAATCAACCCCGCGGTGTCCTCGAGGTCGGCTTTTTGTTCTGAGATCACGAGTGCGGCGAAACTTGCCTTTGGTGAGCGGGTTCTCGCCTACGGGTTCATCCGGCACCGCTGCAGATTTGTACACAGGAGTGATTCTATGTGGCCGATTCTGAGTGGATGGTTTCGCAAAGTTCAAGTTCGACTCTACAAACACAGCATCGATGGCGCCCTTGCACTCCATCGGCGAAACGAAGTCAGGTCCGATGGGCTCACCTTGGAGAGCGCCTGTAATCGTCTGGAGATTTGTTGGCACGCCCGGAATTTGCACCCGTGGGATTCCGGGCTATCCCCCGAACATAAGGAATCAGCGTTCAATCAGCAGGCCATGGAGGATACTGAGGCCGCCGTACGTCGCATTCTTGAAAGGCGTCCAGAGTTGGAAGTGATTGAGGTTACAGTCCTCGATCCCCATTCGAGCGCCTTACTGGCTTCAGGTACGGTACGGCGATCTGCGCTAAATGCGCCAGGACTTCGCTCGCCGTCAGTCCGCATGCGGTTGGGAGAATTGGGAATCAGGTATTTCTGGGGACCGGCGACGAGGGCTCGTATCGGACCGAAGGAAGAAGTGAGCCATCCGGAAAGCTGGACCACAGACGCATTGCCTAGCAAGGCTGACGGTCATGACCGTTTATGCCCTGTTTATGCAGAAGGCGTTAACATTCGTATCCGATGCAAACCATCATGCTCTTCTTTATGCGATTGCTCGAAGTCGCCTTTTTCGTGGGCTTGGCGGGATCGGCTGTCGTGGTGATTATCAGTTTCATTGAAGATTTTGGCGAACTCTTTGAGCGCGATAAGTAGGGGCGAGCGACGCTGGTCAGCTTTATGCGGTCACATCGGGGTTTACCCTAATCACATGCCTATGAAGTCTCACTTGGACCGCGCTCATCGCTCGGCAGCTATATCGCTCGGCGTGATCACGATGGGCTCCGTCTTTGTGTTGCTCGTGTGGGACATCCGTCCGAAGCTTTTCCCTGTCAGAGCCCATAATCTTCTTGGCGCACTGCCGCTTGCTTTAATCGCCGTCGCTTACCTACTCTATCAATCCGTCCGACGTCCCGGTGCAGCAGAGCTTTTCAAGGCTGTCCTGCTCGCAATCGCTTTTCTCTTGTGGGCGGCAAACCAGTTCTGGCCAGAGGCAGCGCGAGCCACGCTGTACAACGACCTAGCCATCGCACTATTTGTTCTTGATGTATTTCTCGTGATGGTCGGCTGGCCGTCGGGTTCTCTAGACGAATCTTTTGCGGAGAGCTATTCGGAACGGCTCGAGGAGGATTAATTCAGCGGCAAACAGCCTTTGCATCTCGCATCTACCTGTGGCGTGCGAAACCTCCGAAATTCGAAATAGCTCCCACTCGTAGCGCGCCTGGCATGGCCTTTTGCGCAACAGGCAGTGCTACACCCGCAATCGCGACCTTGAACGGGACAACGGTCAAAATGGAAACCAGTGCGTCGGAGCGAAGTTCCCCAGTGCTAATCACATCGCACTTGTTTATTTTGACTGCCGGCTCCTGCAACTGTTTTGGGCGCCAGTCAAAGAGCCTTCCTAAAAAACGCTCAGTGTTCGCTGATTTCCAGTAGGGGGCTTTCCACTTGGACGAACAGTCGCCTTGTCGGACAAATGCCCCAGAAACCTGATACGGGCTTGCCCACCAAGTAGTGAGTGATAAAGGAGGACGTTATCAATCGCTAGGTTGCCAAACCGGGGTCACCTCTGCGCCGGTCGGACTGTGAGACTGCACGTGCTAATTATCGAGCGCTCGCAGATCATCATTGATCGACCGACTGGCTCTCCGCTTGATGTATGAGTTGCATGCGTGAAAATCGTTCGCAAGAAGGCAGCCAACATAGCTTTAAATCAGCTGTGCCGTAGACTGTGCCATGCCGTGCGTGCCCAAATGTGTCAAATCAGTACCTTAGGCGACGAGACTAGAGTGCTTCCGTGCGGGCTTATTCTAAAGGTAAGTGCTTGATTCTATAGTGATGGTCCCCGGCGGTCCGAGCTCCGGAATGCTGATCCGGCATCAGCCAGCCCGGGCCGTATGATTGCGAGTTTCGCGATGTCCTGCGTGCCAGTGTGCAGGAAGTGTGCCGAGAAAATGGCGGGCCACTCAGACGGAAGGCGGTCGGGAGCTTTGCCGCGGCCGTCCTGCCATTGCACGGTAGAAATCGCTAAACAAACCGATTGGGGTAGGCACACATCTGGCACACGAAACGGCTTCGGGAGACGAGTCCGCCCGGTGTTCTGGAGGAGTAGCCATTGATCCAAGCAAATCAGTGGTCACTACCTCATGATTCGATGTGAGCCAAATTCAACAGATTGTGGAATAAGTGAACAAGGAGTTTCTTGTCTTGGAGCGCAGAATGTTCTCGCGCGATGCCACGTTTAGCGCGCTGCCCAGTCCCTCGCCCGTCTCCTTTTCTCTTCCTCCCCCACGGTTCGATTTATTGTGTTTCATGCGGGTTTCCCCTACTCCATGCAGTGAACCCACTACTTCCTCCGGCATCGCCGTCACGGCACCTCCTTTGATTTCAGCCAGTTATCGCATTGCTTGTTTCTACAGTTCTGATGTATACTACATCACGAGAAGGAAGCGACATGGCCCCTCAGACGAAGACCACAACCAGAGCGAAGCGCAGAGTCGTTGCTCCCGCAGAGAAGCGGACTCAGGTCCGGCTTACGGTGGATTCCAAATTCACCAAGTCACATTTCAGCCAACTCTTTGCCGTGCTGAAAATCCGGAAACAGAACGCGCTCGCTGAGCAAATCATCATGAATTTCAAGAGCAAAGCCGCGCAGGCGCAACTCCTTGCGTTCTATAACAACCAGTGGCCGAACATTCCATTTCAAAGTATCGACACGTCTTTTGTTTTTGCGTTGACCTACGAGATTGCGGATGAACTGGAGAGAGTCGGCGGGGAGATTCTTGGCGGCGTGAATAAGTCCAAGACGTTTCGCGTGATGGTGGCCTACTTCGCAGCCTTTTATAGACTCAAGACGCCAGCCCAATCCACATTCGCATAGTCTCGTTGTCAGGACATTGTTCAGACGGCGACCGCATTCACGCGATGATCGTGGACGGCTTCCCTCCAATGGGCCGTGGCGCATTGTTCAAGCACTTCGCAGTCGATGGCGGATGTCCTCAGCTTTGAGCTATCTGCCACCACGTTCGTTGCTGAGCGTTCTGAAATTGTTGCGCGATGCCAGATATGCAGTCTGCCGGAGTTGAGCAACCCGGTCGATGATCTCTTGCCGTTTCTCCTCGTGAATCGATACTCTGAAGGCCGGCTGTCCCGTGGAAGACGTGACAAGGGCTATTGTCAGGTTGCCGCCGACATTCGCCTTCGGCTCTGGTTGTTGCGATGCTTTCAGGATTTCGATAAGTTGTCGGGACTTGGCGGCAGGCTGGAGACTTGAAAGAAGCAGGCGCGCATCCGTTTCGTCGGTGAAGATCAAATCGTCGGTTTCCTCAGTTCTGAGCCTCGTTTCGATGGAATGCAATCGCACAGCTCGAAGTTGGAGAGGATTCGCCAGGAGTTGTTCCTGGTGGAAGGCGCCTTGCATCTTCGGGTCCGTGAATTGGGCGAAGATGCCGTGCTTGATCGCACACATGGTGACCATCCGCTTCCAGTTGTCGCTTCCAGTGCATGCGATCCGCGATCCGTATTTCTGGACGGCCATCTCCAACCCGAAGACAATGGCCGCCTCGTCCTGGTTGAGTACGGTCACAAGGCGTCCACGGTCGATGACGGAAACCCTGCCGTTCAGCATGTATGAAACGTCGCCGTTTTTCCGGTTGATCGTCCAAATACGTGTCGCAGCGATCTGATTGGCAAGAGCCTGTTGCTTTTGTTGAGCCAACGGCCTTTGCTGGACAAGGTCTGCCCAGTCAGATTTCTGATTGTCCTCCGGCGGCGGACCAATATGCAGTGCGCTCGATTCCAAGTTCGCATCGAGCCGCCGCTGATTTCGTTGATCCGCATAGCGCCATCCTCGAAGTTGTGCGGCCGCCCGCGCGTCTCCTTCGCTGGCCCTGTCCGCGACCCATGAGCGGAGATCTTTGGGAAATTGCTCTTGGCGCCTCCTTTGAATGGCCAGCTTCAGGGCGCGTACTTCGAGCACAGATTGAGCCGCAGCCTGTGAGAGCAGGATTTTCTTGGCTGGCCACCGAAGAGCGGATGCACGAATCTCTCTCTTTTGTTGTCGTAACACCTCAAGAAGATATTGCCTGCCTTCCCTACCGTCTGTTGTGAAGGCCTTACACACTTCCCGCTGGCGATTGCGATACCTGTTATATTCGTCCATCAGAGCGGAACGGCCTGCCCGTCGTTGCGCCTTGCGTTCCTCTCTCTGTGTGGCATTACGTCCGCTATGTCGCTCCGGATGTGGTGCGGCAGGTTGAAGGGATGTTGGGGTCGGTATCCACGGCCCAAGAGCGGCCTCTGTCGACTCACGGTTGATCTTTCCTGCAAAGTTGTGCCGGAATACGTCGGAGGCTTTCACCCGGATGTTGTGGTCGATGGCGAGAACTGTGTATCCGCCCAACTCCCCCTTCTCAAGCCGGAGATGAGCCTTCGAGAGAAGGAGGTGTAGATCGTCCCAAGTCACATTACGCCGGATGAGGAGTTGCCGGACGCATGGGGCCACTTCCCGCCGGACATAGGTTTGCAGAGATTCCTCATCCTGATAATGTTCAACCTTTGCCGCCGCCCCTGTCGGCTGTTGTCGAGCAGTTCGCAGCGCATTGCGTTCGGAACGCGATGTGCGTACAGCCTGCTTCGATTCCTCATCCCAACGTGTCGGACCCGTTGTATGTGTCCAGCCATATTTCGCTTCGAGGACGCGCGCTGCGGAATCGAGAGTCAACCAGTTTCGATACGGTGTATGCGCTCTGAAGGTTTCCGGATGAACCTTGTTCACCATGATGTGGATGTGGAAGTGCGCTCTGTCATTGTGCGCGACAACCATATATTGATGGTCCTGGTAACCGAGTACACGGAGAGTGTACAAAGCACAGGCGGTCCACTGCTCTCTGGTCGGACGTTCACCGGGTGGCCAGGACAGTTCATAATGACAGAGCGCATCCTTACAGCGCGGGTTCAGAAATGCAATGCCCTCCATCTGTATCGCTACGGTGTCCAAACCGGCAATGTTGTCCGACAACAGCACGTCTCCTCTGAGGAGAGGTTCGCCGGTGTCGGTGTCACGCTCGGTTGTCAGGTAGGCGTGTAATCGCCTGAAGCTGCTGGAGTGCTGCCGGGCAGGTTGCACCTTGGCGATCATGTTCACTCAGCGGTGTTCTTGTTGAATGTGGAGAGTGCCGTGTGGATCGCCGACAAGGTTGAGTTGAGTTCGCGGCGAAGTTCTTCCTCGTTTGGGAGGCCTTTGATCTCCATCAGTAGATGCTTTTGCAGGCCAAACAATTTGCTGAGTTCTGCAGCCACATCTCGATTAACTTGTGAACGTATTGGCCGATTCAGCGCGCATCTTCGAATGTATTCACTGACGGTCAGGCCAGCGATGTGGGCCTGATGTCGAATGAGATCTTTCTCTTGTGACAAGAGTTTGATGAGCAGCCCCCGGCGATGTTCTGTTTGCTGTGGTCTTGCCATTTCAGTGCTCCTGTGGGGTCTCGGGGCGCAGCCCTGAGCAAGGTGCGCAGGCCCAGACCCGAGTAGCGAAGCGGATTGGGTTGGGGCCGGTGGATATGCCCAAACGACCGCAGGGAGTTTCGGTATATCCAGCGCCTACCTTGCCTTCACGTTTACCGGCTTTTCTATTACTTAGATCATATATACGAACATATATCAGTTAGAGCAGAAGTGTCAATAGTGTATAATCTCTATGTATGGAAAATGAAGATCGTCGCAGGGTAAAGGTGCTCTCGTCACACAATGTCGAAGAGCTTCGTGCATTCCTCAAGGAAAAGGCGAATGAACCCCCGCCGCAACCCGCTTCGTACATGATTGGCGGAGTTGTGCAAGCGGTATTTCCTGAACTACGTGCGCTGCAGAAAAGAGGATACACGCTCAATATGCTGGCCCGTATCCTTGCGGAGAATGGCGTGAAAATCACCGCAACAGCATTATGTGGCTACATGAAGAGACTGAATGAAGAGGCCGACGGGGTACCGGCAAGAGGAGAACGTAAAGGGACAACACAACTTTCGACATCTGGTTCGGAAGCGCGCAGACATTTGGTAATGAAGCCGGACGTACCGCTGTGAGAAAAGGCGATGTATGGCGAGAATGAGTCTTGTGACGTGCAGTAAAGGCGGCGTTGGGAGCTTGCAATATGGGAACGCACCGAATCGGATGGCCGCTCGCATCGTGCTCAACATTCGTTGATGGGGCTGCTGCATGATGCCCTTGCCGAAGGGACATCTGCAGAACGTCTTTTTTGAAGATCGCTGTGAGGTTGCGTCAGAGAAAAAAGCCTAACCGTGCAGAGTGTTCTGGAGAAAAGTCAGACATCGGGCGCAATTGAAGTAAAGATGGCGACGGCGATTTTGTCGACAAATTCGACGGATGTTGTGATCCGTGCATTGAGGCAAAGCCGGACATAATTCAAATGCAACTCGACCAATGAGGTAAAGGGATGCCGAGAAAGATTTTGAGACTGCCAAACGTATTGGATCGCACCGGCCTATCACGCAGCACCGTCTATCAGCGCGTCATGGAAGGCAGGTTCCCAAGGCCAGTGTCGCTGGGTGCCAGGGCTGTCGGCTGGATCGAAACAGAGGTCGACGAGTGGATCGCCCGCCAGATAGAGGCCAGCCGGGAAATCCGCAGCCAGAGAGCTGGCGTGAATCGTTTGTCGTCGAGATGACGCCGGAGCTGGATTCCAGCTTGCCATCCAGGATTCGATTGCGGCGTATGCCGGATCTCTGCCGGCTAAGATGACCGAATCGCTATGCCGCAGTTCCACGGAAGGGCAGCACCTTGCCCCCGCGCTGGGTACGCTCCAGAAAGTCCGCCCAGTCCTGCATCATCCTGGCGCGTGGCTCCAGATAGAGTGCGTGGTTGTACGCCGCGCTGACCGCATTCCGAGGCGCGTGAGCAAGCTGCAATTCGATATGGTCATGCGAGTACCCTTGCTCATGAAGAATTGTCGAGGCGAGTCCTCGAAAGCCATGCCCGGTCATGCGGCCTTTGAAGCCCATGCGCTCCAATGCCGCCAAGATAGTGTTGTTGCTCATTGGTTGGGCGCTGTTTTGGTCGCCGGGGAAGAGCCATTCGTTGCTCCCGGTCAAATCGCGCAACATCTCCAGTACCTCTGATGCCTGCCTGGCCAACGGCACAATGTGCGGAGTCCGCATTTTCATGCGCGCGGCAGGTATATCCCATCGGCCAGCTTCGAGATCAAACTCCGGCCACTTGGCCCCTATCAATTCGCTGGTTCGGACAAACGTCATTGCCATCAGCTTCATCGCGAGCCGCGTGACCTGCTTTCCCTGATAGACTTCGATGCGCCTGAGGAGCGTTGGCAGCTCTTTGGCATCAATGCGGGCATAGTTGGTTTTGGGTGTGGATTTCAGAATGTCGCTGGGGCGAATCTCGGTAGCCGGGTTCCGTTTGGCATAACCATGGGCGATACCGTAGCGAAACACCTGCCCCACGGTCTCCAGAGCGCGTTTTGCAATATCCCGCGCACCTCGATCCTGAATCGCATTGGCCATCGCGACCAGTTCCGGCGCCTCGATCTCCGCAATGGGGCGCGCACCGAGGCAAGGCAGAATATCGGCCGCCATGCGCCGCCGGACCGAGTCCACATGGCGCGGGCTTTTCCCCTCCTGCCAATGCTCCAGCCACTGTGCAGTTATGCTCTGAAAGGAATTCTCGACCGCGATTTTCTCTGCGGTCTTCTCGGCCTTTCGCTGCGCCATCGGGTCAATGCCTGTAGCCAGCAGCTTGCGTGCCTCGGTGTGGCGTTCCCTAGCCTGCGCCAGCGAAACATCGGGGTATTTCCCCAAGGACATGAGCTTTTCCTTGCCGTCGAAACGATAGGACCAGCGCCAGAGTTTCCCGCCGGTCGGCTTGACCCAGAGGTAGAGCCCACCTCCATCGCCAAGGCTGTATGCTTTTTCCGCCGCTTTGGCCCGTTTGATCTCCGTATCCGTCAGGCCGGCCATGCCATTCCTCCCCGCTTATGAAAAGTACACCCACTTCAAAAACAGAATACACCCAAAAGTACACCCGCCAAAACACGGCTGCACCTGGATGCATCTGGACGCAGAAAGACGTAAAGCCTAGCATTTGCTAGGCTTTACGTCTTTCTATTGGATTTCTTGGGATGTGCTCGGAAGGAGTCCTGGCGGAGAGGGAGGGATTCGAACCCCCGATAGCCTTTCGACTATGCCTGATTTCGAGTCAGGTGCATTCAACCGGGCTCTGCCACCTCTCCGCTTTTTAACGGCCGCCCTTGTGAGAGATGCGGAGCCCGGCGGCCAGCACCTGAATTCAAAACCGGCAACGCCCCGCGTCCTTGCCTGAACCTTGCGCCCCACTCCCTCCAATGGACCTGAAAGAGGTGGTGGCCCGACGGCAATGTGCGATTGCGCTCTTACAGTTTACCGGGAGGGCGTGTCAGTGGCAATGGCACGACGCCGAATCGGGACATCTCGCGTTCTCGTATTCAAAGGAAGCAGGGAAGAGCGAGAAAACACTCGATGAAAAAGGCTTGACTTCGGTAACGGTCCGCTGTAGAAATGACTAGCAGTCGAAAACGCCTGTTCGTCGAATATGAGTGAAGGTCGAATAAATCGTACGGACGCGCTTGTCGAGGCGCTTGCTGCCGGCAGCGAGCCTCAACTCCATGGGATGGGACGCCGCCAGCGCCGCTCTGCGCAAACCCGCCTGCGCCTGTTCCGTTGCGCGCTGCAACTTTTTGCGGAGCGCGGCTTCACGAACGTCACGGTAGAAGACATCACCGAAGCGGCGGACGTGGGCAAGGGAACATTCTTCAATTACTTCGAGACCAAGGATCACGTCCTCGGCGTGATGGCCGAGCTGCAACTGGCCCGAGTCAGGGAAGCCGTTCGGTCGGCAGTTTCAGGCAAGCGGAAGATATTTTCCACGCTGCACCACATGTTTCTGCGACTGGCGGAGGAACCGGGGCGAAGCCCGAATCTGGCGCGTGCCGTCATCGCTTCCTTTTTGGCCAGCGAAGTGGTGCGGGAAGTGATCGAGCAACAAATGTCCGAGGGGCGCGCGATGATTGCCACGGTTGTCGCGGAAGGACAGAAGCGCGGCGAGGTTGATCCGAGACTGAAGACAGAAGACGTTGCTCTGCAACTGCAGCAGTCGATCCTGGGAACCGTGCTGTTTTGGTCGCTGCGGGGAGAGCCGGAACTGGCGGCTCGGATCGAGAGCAGCTTTCAGTACTTCTGGCGCGCCATCGCCGTCCCTGGCCGAGGGCGGACACCATGAGACTGTGGATGCGCATCTCCGCACCGCTATTTCTGGCCGGCGGTTTTTGCTGCGCAGCATCCGGTCAAACTCTTGCGGGGCGTGGGCCGGCGCCGTATCGGCTCACATTGCAGGACGCGATCCAGAAAGGCCTGCAAGCCAACCTGAATGTGCTGGTTGCCGGCGCGCGTGTGGACGAGGCCGCGGGAACCCGCTTGCGACAACTATCTGCGGCATTGCTGCCTCGGGTGAACATGCAGACTTACGCCAATGCGCAGAACCGCAATCTGCGTGCCTTTGGAATCTCGCTTCCCGGCATGCCGGATGTTGTGGGGCCGTTTTCGAACTATGACTTTCGCGTCTATGCGCAGCAGAACATTGTTGACCTCCAAAGCCTGCATGGGCTCAGGGCCAGCGAGCGCGCGCTGGATGCGGGCAAGCTGGATGAAAAGGACGCGCGCGATATGATCGTTCGCGCGGTTGCCGCGCTTTATTTAAATGGGGAGTCTTCGGCAGCGCGCGTGCATGCCGCGCAGGCGCGGGTGAACGACTCGACTGCGTTGTACAAGCTGGCAAAGGACAAGCACGATGCGGGAACCGCCACGGGCGTGGATGTGCTGCGCGCCCAGGTGCAACTGGCCAATGACAGGCAGGCGCTGCTGATCGCGCAGAACCAGTACAAGCAGACCTTGTTGGCGCTCGCTCGCAGTCTCGGCATGAGCCCGGGAACCCCGCTGGAACTCGCGGAGACGCTGGAGTTCAAGCCATTGGCCGAGCCGCGGGTGGAGACGCTTGTGCCGGCGGCGCTGGTTGCGCGGGCCGACTATCTGTCGCTTGCCGCGCAGCGCCAGGCGGTGGCTGAACAACAACGCGCCAACCGCGCACGGTCCTACCCGAAGCTGAGCGTCAACGGAAATTTCGGCGGCATTGGACGCAGCATTGGCGGCGTCCAGGCCACGGGGCTCATTCAGGGGCAGATCGATTTCACCCTCTTCGACCGTGACCGCGAAGGCGAGGCGCAGCAGTTGGCCGCGCAGGCAAAAATCATCGACGACAGGATCGCCGATCTGCGGCTTGGCATAGAAGAGGATGTGCGCGAGGCGCTTTTGAACCTGGACTCCGCCGCCGAGCAGGTTGCAGTGGCACGAGACGGACAGCAACTTGCGCGGCGGGAACTGGAGATGGCGCAGGATCGCTTTCAACAGGGCACGGCAAACAATGTGGAGGTGGTCACGGCGCAGGATGAACTTGCGCGCGCCGAAGAGAATTACATTGTGGCCGTTGCGAGCCATGTGGACGCAAAGTGTGCGCTCGCGCGCGCCCTGGGCGACACGCAGAAGTATGTTGCGGAGTTTGTTGAGAATCCATAGGCGGTCTGTTGCAACGCGCGGCCGTCGCAGTTTCAGGCGTGAGGTTTGATCCCATGAAGCGACTCATCCCGGTTGTGGTCCTGCTCGGCGCGGCGATTGCGGCGGGGCTGTACTTCTACCCGCGGCTCACGCGAAAGCCGCCTGCCGCAAACCAGTTGATTCTCTCGGGAAATATCGAAGCACACCAAAGCCTCGTCGGCTTCAAGGTGGAAGGGCGCATCGTCGATCTGCCTGTCGAGGAGGGCCAGCAGGTGCAGCAGGGCGCCTTGCTGGCGCGGCTGGAGAACGCCGACTACCGCCAGCGAGTGCGCATTGACGAAGCCGGCGTGCGCCTGCGCGAATCTGATCTGGCGCTCACGCTGGCCGGGACGCGCGAGCAGGAGATCAAGGCATCGCACGAGACCGTTCTCGACGCGCAAGCCGACCTAGAGCAGAAGAAGATCGACAACGACCGGGCTCAAAAGCTCTATGCAAAGGATGAAGTTTCTGCGCAGGACCGCGACCTGGCGGCGACGGCACTGAAGCGGACACAGGCGGTGTATCTGGCCGCGCAACAGCGTTACAACCAGGCCGTGGAAGGCAGCCGCAAGGAAGAGATTGCCATCGCCCGCGCCAGTCTCAGCGAAGCCCATGCCAGCCTGGGATTGTCGCGCGTGAACCTGGGCTACACCGTCCTGCATGCGCCGTCGGCAGGTGTGATTACGGTGCGCGAGGCTGAACTGGGCGAGGTGGTTGCACCCGGCTCTCCGGTGGTCACGCTGGCCGACCTGGATCACGTTTGGCTGCGAGCCTATGTCGCGGAGACCGATCTGGGCCGCATTCACTGGGGACAGGAGGCCACCATTACTACGGACACCTATCCCGGCAAACAGTATCAGGGGCGCATTTCGTTCATCTCGCCCGACGCCGAGTTCACTCCCAAGAGCGTGCAGACCTACAAGGAGCGCGTGACGCTTGTCTACCGGATCAAGATCGATATAGACAACGCGAATCACGAACTCAAGCCGGGCATGCCTGCCGATGCACACATCGATCTGACTGCAGCCGGCCAAAGTGCGCATCCCGCGGGCTCGGTCCCAGCCAGGTGATGGCCGAACACACCCAACCCGCAATTGCGGCCGAGGGTCTCTCGAAAAGTTTCCCTGGCGTGAGGGCAGTCGACGCGCTGAGTTTTGAAGTGCGCGCCGGCGAGATATTTGGCATGGTGGGTCCGGACGGAGCGGGGAAGACGACCGCCCTGCGCATGCTCGCTGGAATTCTGCCGCCGGATGCAGGCACGGCTTCCATTGCCGGCATTGACGTGGTGCGCGATCCCGAACGCGCGAAACACTTCCTCAGTTACATGCCACAGCGGTTCGGGCTGTACGAGGAGCTGACGGTCGATGAGAACATCCGGTTCTATGCGGATTTGTTCGGAGTGAAAAGAGCCGAGCGCGCAATGCGATCGACTCAGCTGCTGCAGGCCGCGGGCATGAGCGAGTTTCGCAAACGGTTTGCGGGCAAGCTCTCCGGCGGAATGAAACAGAAGCTCGGCTTGGTGTGCGCGCTGATTCACCGACCCAGGGTCATTCTTCTGGACGAGCCGACCACCGGCGTCGATCCTGTTTCAAGGCGCGATTTCTGGCGGATTCTTTATGAACTGCTGGCCGAGGGCGTGGCGATTCTTACCTCCACGGCCTATCTGGACGAGGCGGAGCGCTGTCATCGCGTCGCGCTTCTGCATCAGGGAAAATTGCTGTTCTGCGAAACTCCGGCAAATCTCAAAGTCCAAATGAAAAAGAACGTCCTGGTGGTCGCTTCGCAGTATGCGCGAAGTGCGCGAGAAAGCCTGGAGGGGGCGCAAGGCATATCCAGCCTGGTCGTGCATGGCGACGCATTGCGCGTTGTGGTGGACGACGCAGCCCGGCGCATCCCCCAGTTCGAAGCTCGTCTGCAAGGCGCGCACGTGCAGTTCGATTCCGTTCGCCATGTCGCGCCCACCATTGAAGATATTTTTGTCGATGCGGTGGGCGGCGGGGGTGCGAGCCGTGCATGAAAACAGCAACACAGTCGTCGTGACGGACCTGGTGAAGCGGTTCGGCAGCTTTGTGGCTGTGGATCGCATCAATCTTGCGGTTCGCAAAGGCGAGGTCTTCGGCTTTCTGGGCCCGAACGGGGCCGGCAAATCCACCACGATTCGCATCTTGTGCGGGCTGCTGCGGCCCAGTGACGGCCGTGCGATGGTTGCCGGTTTCGATGTCGCCCGAAAACCGGAAGCAGTGCGCCAGAACATTGGCTATATGTCACAGAAGTTCTCTCTCTACAACGACCTGACGGTGATGGAAAACATCCGCTTGTTCGCGGGACTGTACAGCGTGGATCGAAGTCAGTTGGACGGCCGGATCGAATGGACGCTGAAGATGGCGAACCTGAAGGGACAGGAGAATCTGATTACCGGCACCCTGCCCGGCGGATGGAAGCAGCGGCTGGCGCTGGGATGCGCCGTGCTGCACAAACCGCCGATCATTTTTCTCGATGAGCCCACCTCCGGCGTCGATCCCATCTCCCGGCGGCAGTTCTGGGAGCTGATTCATGGAATGGCGGACGATGGGGTCACGGTTTTTGTGACCACGCATTACATGGAAGAGGCCGAATACTGCAACCGGCTCGCGCTGATTTCCAACGGGAGGATCGTAGCCCTTGGCACACCGACGGCGCTGAAACAAAGTTCGATGAAAGGCGAGTTGCTGCTGATGGAGTGTGCACCTCTGGGCAGCGCGCTGGAGATACTGCGATCGGCGCCGGGGGTGATGGACGCGGCGGTTTTCGGCAACGCCCTGCATCTTGTGGTGCAGGATGCGGAAGCGACGGCGGCTCAACTCCAGAGCTATCTCGCGGAGCGGGACATTACGGTCAGCCGCACGGAAAGGATTCGTCCGAGCCTGGAAGATGTGTTTGTTTCTGTCACCGCGGCGCGCGGTGCGGCAGGGGAGGGCGGGGCATGAGTTGGACACGTTTGCTGGTGATGGCCAAAAAGGAATTTGTGCAGATTCTTCGCGATTCGCGAAGCCTGATGATCGTCATCGTCATGCCGGCAATCCTGGTGATGCTTTTCGGATACGGAGTGAATCTGGATCTGAAGGGCTTGCCTGTTTATGTGTACGACCGCGATGGCACGCAGCAGAGCCAGGACCTTTTGAAGCGGTTCCAGGCCAGCGAGTATTTCCATGTCGTGCGAGCGGTGAACAACTATCCCGAGTTGAAGCGTGCGCTCGATGATGGGGACGCAAAGATGGGGATCGTGGTCCCCTGGGACTTCTCTGAGAAGCTGCGCGCAGGCGGCCCGGTGCAGGTACAGGCGCTGGTGGACGCGACGGACGACAATACCGCCAATGTCCTTATGGGTTATACCCAGGGCGTGATTCAGAGCTACTCGTCGGAGATTCAGATCAACTGGCTCCGCACACGCGGTTTGACGATGCAGTCTGCCCCAATCAGTATTGATACGCGCACATGGTACAACGAAAATCTCGAAAGCAGCGCGTTCATCATCCCCGGTGTACTGGCTCTGGTGATGTCGGTCATCGGCGCATTCCTCACCTCGCTCACCATCGCGCGCGAGTGGGAGCGCGGGACGATGGAACAGTTGATCTCCACGCCGGTGAGCGCGGCAGAGATCATGTTCGGCAAGCTGCTCCCCTATTTTGTGCTCGGCATGGGCGACACCATCATAAGCGCGCTGATCGCGATCTATTGGTTCCGCGTGCCGTTTCGCGGCTCGTTCGTTACGCTGTTGGTCGGCTCGGCCCTGTTTCTGGTGGTTGTGCTTTCGCTGGGGTTCCTCATCTCGGTACTCGCCAAGGGCCAGTTTGCCGCCAGCCAGATCGCCCTGCTGGTGACGTTTCTTCCAGCATTTCTGCTGTCGGGATTTCTATTTTCAATTGAGCAAATGCCTGCGGCGCTGCAGTGGTTCACGCACATTGTTCCCGCGCGCTTCTACGTCTCATTTCTGAAGAAGGTATTTCTAAAGGGAGCATCCGGCGCGATGCTTTACGCGGATCTGATCCCGTTGACGGTGTTTGCGATCGTTCTCGCGGTGGTTGCCACATACTCATTCCACAAGAGGCTGGAATAAAGGGAGAGGAGGACCTATGTTTTCGCGGATGAAGCAGATGATCATCAAGGAGTTCATCCAGGTCTTCCGGGACAAGCGGACGCGCTTCATCCTGATCGTTCCGCCCATCGTGCAGATGCTCATCTTCGGATACGCCGCGACCTTCGAGATTCACCATGTTCCGACGGCGGTGGTTGACCTCGATCACAGCCAGGAGAGCCGGGAGCTGATCTCGCGATTCACATCGAGCCCCTACTTCGATGTACAGCCGCAATTGGACGACTCCCGGCAGCTCGGCGATCTCATCCAGCAGGGCAAGGTGACGGTGGGGCTGGAAATTCATGCCGGATTTGCGCAGAAACTGCGCAGTGGCCAGACTGCTCCGCTGCAGGTGATTGTAGACGCGACCAACTCGAACACCGCGTTGATTGCTTCCGGCTATGTTATGCAAATCGCGCTCGGCTTTGCGCGGGACTTCCAGAAAGACCGCATCTACCGGATCGCGCCGCAACTTACGCAAAGGGTGCCATCGGTCGAGCTCGAATCGCGGCCATGGTACAACCCTGATCTGCGCAGCCGTTGGTTCTTCATCCCGGGAATCATCGGCAGCCTGACCCTGGTGCTGGTGATTACCTTGACGGCCTTTGGAATCGTGCGCGAGCGGGAGATTGGGACGCTGGAACAGATCATGGTCACGCCCATCCGGCCCGCGGAGTTCATCCTGAGCAAGACTCTGCCGTTTTTTCTGATCGGCCTCTTTGATGTCTCGCTGATTGCCGCGGTCGGATCGCTGTGGTTTCAGGTGCCGTTTCGCGGCCACATTGCCGTGCTGGTGATCGGCGCTGTTCTGTTCCTGCTGTGCATGCTGGCGGTCGGCCTTCTCATCTCCACGGTTTCGTCCACTCAACAGCAGGCGATGGTGACCGCGTTCTTCTTTATCATGCCGGCGGTCAGCTTCTCGGGATTTGGATTTCCGATCAGCACCATGCCGGTTTGGCTTCAAGATATGACCTACGCCAGCCCGCTGCGCTACTTCCTGGTGGTGCTGCGCGGCACTTATCTGAAGGGGGTGGGCATGGACATCCTCTGGCCGCAAATGGCTGCGATGGCCGGCCTGGGAGCGGGCTTGCTGGCTCTTGCCATCCTGCGCTTCCGCAAGTCAATGGACTAAAGTCCGGGCGGCCGGCTGCGCCCCCATTGCAGGCGAGCAGCCCGTGAGGGAACTTCCAGCATCAAAGCACTCATAGGTGATACTTTACGTTCTGGTCAGGTTCAGGCCGCGGAAGTGCGCCGAACCGGCCGGCAACGTTGTTGACGGGCGCGGCTGGGGTCGCGAAGTTGGCGGAGCGAATTCAGGAGTTCAGGTTTTCATGATGGAATTTCACATTTCGGGGAAGGCGCGGGAGCGCTATCAGTTTGCGGAATCGCTTTTTTCTTATGCGGGCAATGTGGTCTTTGCCGATCTTGCCGCCTGCCGCGCGTTCGCCCACCGGATGAACCAGATACGGGAGGTGGAAAAGTTTCCCGAGCGGGTGGTTCATGCCGGCGCGCTGTTCGCCATGGGCCTGATCGACGAGGCCAGCCACGTGGTGATGGCGTCGTACCGGGAGCAGTACGACCCCGAGGTGATGACCGCCGCTCTGGATTGGTTCTCTGGGCGGGTGGGGGCCGAGGAGCTGGACACCCTGCTGCTGACGTTTGTCGAGCATTTTCCGGGACTGAGCGTGATGCGCGGCGTGGAAACGCCCCGCCAGTGGCTGGCGGGGCAGACTGAGGGCATTCCCCACAGGGCGGCGGCGCTCGAGGAGATGCTGCTGCTGTGGACCGCCAACCGGAATGAGGCCTTCCAACCGTTCGAGGAGCTTTTCGAGGAGAAGGATCTGGCGGAGAAGACCGTCTACCGCCAGGTGACGCAGGAACTGCCTGACTATTTTGCCACCCGGCCTCTGATTCCGCTTCCCGGGGCGCGTCCGATGAGCCTGTTGGACCTGCTGCGCGCGCCGGCGCTGCGCTCTCCCCGCTCTCTCACCGACCAACTGGCGGTCATCCGCCAGCTCTGGAAGTTGCTTCTCGGCGATAGCCTGGAGCGTCTTCTGGCGATGGCCGCCGAAATTCTTCACGAAGAAGAGCTGGCCATCTGGATGCAATTTAATCCGCCTGGGGCACAGGCGGGCCGGCGCGGCGCGCAGCAATGGCCCTCGATCGTGAGCCATTCTGAGGTGCCGGTCTTCGGCGATCCGGCGCACGAGTACGAGAGATTCAGTTCCGACACGGCCTGGATGCCGGGCGCGGTGCTGATCGCCAAGAGTACCTATGTCTGGCTGGCACAGTTGAGCCGGCAATATGGGCGCAGGATCGCGCGCCTGGACGAGATTCCCGACGAAGAGCTGGCCACCCTGGCGCGCCGCGGCCTCAACTCGCTGTGGCTGATCGGGGTGTGGGAGCGGAGCCGCGCGTCAAAGACCATCAAGCAGCTGTGCGGCAACTCGGACGCGGTGGCTTCGGCCTACTCGCTCTACGATTACCGGATTGCCGAGGATCTGGGCGGAGAAGGAGCCTACATCCATCTGCGCGACCGCGCCTACAGGCATGGCATCCGGCTGGCCAGCGACATGGTGCCGAACCACATGGGCATCGATTCGCCCTGGGTGGTCGAGCACCCGGAGTGGTTCATCTCCCGGGGGGAGACGCCTTATCCCGCCTACAGCTACAACGGACCCGATCTTTCCAGCGACGGGCGCGTGGAGATCAAGATCGAGGATCACTACTTTGAGCAGAGCGATGCGGCGGTGGTGTTTCAGCGCCGCGACCGGCAGACCGGCGAAACGCGCTACATCTATCACGGCAACGACGGCACCAGCTTTCCCTGGAACGACACGGCGCAGCTCGACTACCTGAATCCGGCGGTGCGCGAGCAGGTGATTCAGACCATCCTGCACGTGGCGCGGCTGTTTCCCGTGATCCGCTTCGACGCCGCAATGACCCTGGCCAAGCGGCATTTCCACCGGCTCTGGTTTCCCGGTCCCGGCTCCAGCGGCGCCATCCCTTCGCGCGCTGAATACGGCATGAGCCAGGCCGAATTTGACCGCCACATGCCGCACGAGTTCTGGCGCGAGGTAGTGGATCGGGTGGCGGCCGAGGTGCCGGGCACGCTGCTGCTGGCCGAGGCTTTCTGGCTCATGGAAGGCTACTTTGTCCGTACCCTGGGCATGCATCGCGTCTACAACAGCGCCTTCATGAACATGATGCGCGACGAGGAAAACGCCAAGTACCGCTCGGTCATCAAGAACACGCTCGAGTTCGACCCCGACATCATGAAGCGCTACGTGAACTTCATGAGCAACCCCGACGAGCGCACGGCCATCGACCAGTTCGGCAAGGGCGACAAGTGCTTCGGGGTCGCGGTGATGATGTCCACGCTGCCGGGGCTGCCCATGTTCGGCCACGGCCAGGTCGAGGGATTCACCGAGAAATACGGGATGGAGTATCAGCGGCCGCGCTATGACGAGACGCCGGATCATTGGCTTGTGGAACGCCATGATCGCGAGATTGCGCCCCTGTTGCACCGGCGATGGTTGTTTGCGGAAAGCAGCAACTTTCTGCTCTACGACTTTTTCGGGGCTTCCGGTTCGGTCGACGAAAACGTCTTTGCCTACTCCAACCGAAATGGCGGCGAGCGGGCCCTGGTGGTTTACAACAACCGCTACGGCACGGCGCACGGCACCATCGATTATTCGGCGGCCTATGCCGACAAGGCCAGCGCGCAACTGCGCCAGCAGCGTCTGCGGGAGGGCCTGGGTATTGGCACCGGCCCGGCCACCGTCCTTGCCTGGCGCGACTCGCTGACCGGCCTGGAGTATCTACGCCGGGCCAACGACCTCGCCGAGCGCGGCTTGACGCTCGATCTGCATGCCTACCAGTGCCACGTCTTTCTCGATTGGCGCGAACTCTACTCCTCGGCGGAGAAGCCATGGGACAGGCTGTGCGATCACCTGAACGGGCGCGGCGTCCCGAGCCTTGAAGACGCGCTGGTGAATCTGGAGTTGCAGCCCGTGCACAATGCGCTTCGGTCTCTGCTTGAGCCGGACATGGTGCGGCTGCTGGCTGATCTGGCCGAGCATCCCCGCGGGGTGGGCGTTGCGGAGCGAAGGGGCAACCGTGCGCGCCGCGAGGTTTTTGAAATGGCCTGGACGCGGTGCGAGCGCTGGATGCGGGCGGCGCAGGCAGCTTACCCGCGCCGCAGGGGCACGGAAGAGCAGCCCGCGGCGGAGAGGACGAGCCCTGAACTGGCTGGCGACGCCTTCGGCGAGCGCGTGCGGGCCGCCCTGCGCATTCCTGCCGTGGAAGCGCTGTGCGCGGTGCCATGGACGGCTGCCGCGCGCCGTGTGCTGCCCAGTCCCAGCCCGCAGCACACCGCCACGGCGATGTGGGGACCGGTGCTGAGCTGGTGCGCCGTCGAATTGCTGGCCGAGTCCATCGACGCAGAAAACCCGGCGCGCGCGGCGCTGGATCTGTTTGACCGTCTGCGCCTGCGCGAGCCGTTTGCCCAGGCCTTCATCGCCCTTGGGTTCGAAGGCGAAGAGGCCTGGCGCGCCGCGGCCCGCATCAAGGTGTTGCTGCTGGCGGCAGATGCCGTGGCCGCGCCGGCCCAGGCGGTCACGGCGCCCCTGGCCACTCCTCCTCTTGTCACGGCGCTCCCGGGCACTGCGTCTACGGGCACCGCAGAAGCGCCGCAGGTTGCAAAAGAACCGATTGCGCCGGCCGAAAGAAAAGAGGCGAAGATTTCAAGTCCGGCAAGCGCCGAAGAAGTTGAGACCGCGAAGGAGCGGGTACCCCTTGCGCCCAGTCTCTGGCGCGACGCGGATTTGCGCTGGCTGACCGGCGTGCATGAGTCGGAGGGGCTGGATTACCTGGTGCGCGAGCCGTATGAGGAACTGCTCTGGTGGCTGCAGATGCCGTCGCTGCTGCGCCTTGCCGGCGAGGCTGCCCCAAGTCGAGCCGCGGCTGCGGAGATCAGCAGGACGGTCGAAGATGCACTTGCAATTGCAGCATCGGCCGGTTTCCGCGTGGATGTGCTGCTCGGGGAGGCCGACAGTGAGACATCAAAGCCGGAAGACGCGCTTGAGGCGGACGAGTTGGGATCAGGGGAGGGGCAACAACCTGCCTGACGGATGGCGCATTCTTCGCGCCCCCGGCTTTGCCATGAGGAACGAACCTGGGACCCCGGCCCCTTTGAGCGGTTCATTGCGGCCTGACCGGCGCAATCTTTTGCGAACTTCACGACCTATGATTTGCCTGCGCTGGGCAAGGCCGGCGAACCTGCGGCAGACTGGTCAGGCTGCGCTCCAATGATCTGCAGCAAATCGCGCGCCGAAGCCCGCACATCGAAATACTGAAGAAATCCCTGTCGCGCGGCCTCCGCCATGCGCGCGCGCTCTTCCACAGAGAGTGCATGGAAGCGGCGAATCAGATTCAGCGTGCCGTCGGCCGTGTCGGGCTCCACCAGTCCCGCCCGCGCCGCTTCCACCTCGCGCCAGATGTTGACCTTGTCGCTGACCAGGACCGGCGTGCCGCAGGCCATCGCTTCGGCCACGACGATGCCAAAATTTTCCTGGTGCGACGGCAGAATGAACGCCTCGGCGGCGCGAAACGCACTCCACTTGATTTCGCCTTCCAGCATGCCCGGCCAGTGAATGCGGCTTGCCACCCCCAGCCTGCTCGCCAGGGCCTGCAACGCCGGCGCCCAGCCAACCTGATCGGGCCCTGCCATCACCAGATCGAGGTCCGGAGGCAGCTCGGCCTGAAGCGCGGCAAATGCCTGGATCAGCAGATCGCAACCCTTCTTGGGATGAATGCGGCTCAGATAGAGAAGAAACCGCCCGCCCTTCAATGCCGGGAAGGCCAAAGAAAATTGGGCTGTCTGCGGGGTTCCCTCGCGCAGCGGATCGGCCGTGCCAAACAGCACCACGCGCTCCCGGTAGGGGTGGCCAAAAAAGACGTTGCGTGCGCGCACCTTCTCTTCTTCGCAGGTGAACAGGACCGCACGCGCATCCCGCAGCACGCGGCCCTCGCCCAGCGACCAGAAGACCTGCTTGAGGAAATGCTTCAGCGGATATTTCCGGCGGAACCAGGGGTCCATCATGCCGTGCGCAAAGATGTAGTACGGCGTGGAATGCTTTCGCAGGGCAAGCCACGACCCGAGCGACGAGTAATTCCACAAACCATGCAGGATGACTGCATCAAACTCTTTGCCGTGCTGGCGCAGCCAGCGAGTCAGCCGCGGATTATATCCGTATTTTCCCCTGCCCCTGCCCAATCCGATCACCGCGAAGGGAAAGGAGCGCCTCGCAGCCTCTTCTTCGGTCTCCAGGCTGGCGACCGCGATCTCGTGGCCGTCGCTGAGCAGCACTTCCGATAGGCGCAGCAGCGCCTCGACAGGCCCGCCCGACTCGGGAGCCGTGGAGCGGATCACGTGCAGCAGTTTCATTGGCTAGTGCGCCGCCTTTGCAATCAGCTTTTCCACCGCCTCTGCGAAACGTTCGCTGTCGGCACGCTCCGCAACCTGCTGAGACGCGACGCACATTCGCCGCCAGAGGGCCTCGTCTTCTGAAAGCAGGCGCATGAAATAAGCCATGCCCACGGGATTGTCAGGCTCAACCACGAAACCATTGATTGCGCTGCGCACCAGAAGATCGCGCGCGCCACAGTTATCTGACAGGATGATCGGCAGGCCCATCGCCATGGCCTCGGGCACCACGTTGCCGAACTGTTCCTCGATGCTCGGCAGCAGCAGCGCGATCGAACGGCCATAGGCCCGGCTGATCTCCGCGGTCTGAAGAAATCCGCGAAAATGCACCAGTTCCGCAATTCCGTCAACGCGGGCTTGTTCACGCAGCGCCGGCTCCAGGGGGCCGGAGCCGAAAATATGTAGCGGACGCGGATTGCTCACCTCCGCCGCGTAATGCGCCAACGCCTTGAGCGCCATCGCGATGTTCTTCTTCGGCACCAGCCTGGCCACAATCGTGAAGTGCCGCTCAGCAAACGGGACTCCCCCCGGAGCCGATGGCGCTGCCGACAACCTGCGGATCCGGTCCAGCGACACGGCGTTGTACGGCGACTGGACGTGGCTGGCGCGCAGGCCCATGAACCGCATGTAATCGCAGGATCGTATGCCCGACGCGATCCCCCCTTTATAAGGGAGGTACAGGACGCTCTTTACGAATTCCTTCCACAGCACACGCTCGTAGTCGTCGAACTTGGAGCAGCCCATGGTATACACGCGCCGGCCCAGCAGCCTGAGAATTGCGGAGACCGAGAAGATTGCGAAATCGCTGTAGTGGCACATGAAGAACTGCGTGCCCCGCCCCATGGACAGGCATGCGCGCAGTGTTTTGGTGAACCGCTCGGCAAATGGGATCTGCTGCACGGCGCGTCCGGTCACCAGAGTAACCTTCTTGAACTGCATGCCGCTCTCAGGCACCCAGTCGTAGATGTTACTCCGGCTCGCCAGTTCCAGCCCGATCACCTGATGCCTGCCTTCGAATTTCTTTGCAACAGCATCACAGCGATCCGCATGCAACGGCCCGAAATTGTCCCACAGGAAAACAAGCTTCGCCATGTCTTAAAACCTTCCCGAGCGCGCTGAGACCCCTTCGCCTGACACATGAAGCATCGGCGACAGATCAATGGCCGGCGCCCCCAGACGATCCCGAAGGCGCGCCGCCGTGCCACGAGGCTCCATCAGCATCGAGTAACCTCTGACCAGTCTGGAAGCTAGTTTATCCAGCGGATTCTTCGATCGTCCCATGACGGTCTGAAAATATCGCCCATGCGTCGCCTGGCTCTGCTCGGCAAGGCGCTGGCTGCCTGTGATGGACTCTGAATGAATGCGAAAAACAGACCAGTATCCGGGGACATGCACCAACGGCATCTGCCTGAGCGTCATGTCAAGCAGGATTTCGGCATCCCAACTCGTCCGGTTTTGGGGATTGAAGCCGCCCACGGCGCGGAATGCGTCCGCGCGGTAAAAGGTGGACTGTTGAAGCACCAGAACTCCGCCGTACACAAACCTCTTCGCGCTGAAGCCGGTGGAAACAACGCGCCGGATGACCTTCCCCTCCGCATCTGCTTTGTAGCCGTCGGCGTAGATGGCGGCAGCCTCCGGATATTTTTCGACCGCCGCCACCGCGGCGCGAAAACATCCCGGCAAATACAGATCGTCGGCGTTGAGATAGCTCAGCAGGTCGCCCGTGGCCCGCGCAAAACCCTTGTTCAGTCCGTCTGCCGGCCCGTTGTCCTTCTCCGCGATGTATACGATCCGGCCAGGGTATCTCTCCACGAATTCGCCAACGACATCAGGGGTTTCATCGGTCGATCCGGGGTCCACGACAAGATATTCGACATCCGGCCAGTCCTGGGAGAGCACACTCGTCATCGCAGCGGCCAGATATTTCCCCTGATTAAACGCGTTGGTGACGATTGATATCTTGATGGGGCCTCCGTCGTGTTCGTTCCTATTCTATCTGGAGCCGCTGAGAAGGCCACCAGGCCGGGATCATCCCACAATGTCACTTACGTCGAGAACGCGAACCTGGCGATAGCCGGCTTCGCAGGTATCCACTGCGACCAGACATTCCGAGCGGTTCCAGCGCGGGTGCAGGTCGCATTTCACATCCGTGTCGTTGTCCCTGGGGTGATGAGAAAACATGTGCGCATCCACGCGAAGATTTCGAGTCGGATGGTAAAGAATGACCGGCAGCCGGCCGTTCTTGTCCGGGTAAAAATCGGTCAGGATCCAATCATGTGACCGGGCAATCATCGGATGACCATCCCTGTCCAGGCTGGGCCATCCAAAGCGCGCCCTGGCCTTCGGTTCTTTCACTGGGATTGTATAGTAAGCCTCGGAAAGGAGGTGCCGCTTCCATCGCCCGGTGCAACTCCGCACCACCCGCAGCAAAGGCTTGACCAGGGGAGAGTTCAGCAGTCCGCGCGAACGAACCTGGGCCAGTCCCCCGCCGGTGAACCGTGCCCATACCAGCACGGTATCGTTGTCCATCCAGTCAAAGTGGCTGACTTTTTCCTGCCCCAGCAGCACCAGGTCCCTGGCCTCCCGGTCGGTTGCGATCATGCGCGTGAACAATCCGCCATCGGCACTGAAAAAGCGGTGAAGAAAAATGACGCGCGAGCCGTCAGGGCTGATGCTGACGTGACAAAGAAAATGACCCGAAGGATCGGCATTGGGAACAGGCTGAAACTCCGCCGCCCTCTTTGTCGAAATGAATAGACTCTCTTTCCCCGTCTCGATGTCCAGTTGCCAGATCCCGTCCGCATCCTGATCCGGAATGGGGGGCGTCGCCTCCAGCGGCGGATAGCCGTACGCCTTCCAGCGGTGCGCCAGCGTAGTGAAGTTCGGCGAGATCGAAACTTTTCCATCCGGGCTGAAGACGTAAATCGGCGCCGGCAGCACGCGCCGCGCGCCGGTCACAACGTTCCGCAGCACCGAGACGGCGCGGCCATCTTCAATTTCATTGAATACGATCGTGTCCGGCCGGCCCGGCAGCCACTGCAGGCGCGAGCCTTGCTGAAAGTTCCACGCGCGGGTCGTGTCCACCGCCCGAATTTCGCCGCTTTGCGGATACCACAGGCAGATGTCGATCGGCTTGCCGCAGTCGCTCATCTCAAAGTACGCAGGGTCCGCGCGATGAATTACGATGCAGCTCTCGTCCTGCGACCAGGGAATAATGTCGTGAAAGCCAATGAAGCAATTGGCGTCGGGCGGCGTCTCTGCAACGATGCGGCTGCTGGATCGAGACTGGACCATCTTCTTTCCTCTTTCTCGGCTTCAAGCCCTTCTCATGGATGCGCGCAGCCGCATTGCCCTTGTCTCACCGCGATGCGGATCGAAGCCGAAACAGTTTGCGGCGAATTCTCCGTAACATGCCCGGAGCGTACAACCGTTTCTGTGCCTGCATCGCGTAGGCTTGCCAGGCAGTGATTGCAGGAGGAACCGCAAGCGGGAAGCTGACCGAACCCGCCGGAATCTCATATTCGGGATAGGTGACGGTGGTATGCGTCGCTCCCGGCCCGAAACCCAGGTTCTGCACCAGGTTTCGCGCGGGAAAAACATTCAGCCAATTCCGCGTCCAGCACGTATAAATCCATTGATAGTCCCAGGTATTGGGACCAGTCCCCTGATGCATGCTGTCGAAGATCCGAGTCCAGTAAGCGACCACCTTCTCATCGGGAAAAAGATGACGTAGAAGACCTGCCTGCTTCACCTCCGGCCAGCTGCGCATGTGTTCGTCGTATTCCTGCCAGGCGCGGCGCCAGGTGGCCCAGCCCCAGATGGAGATCGACATGGGTAGCGAGTAGCAATAGCTGAAGCTGAGGGGCAAGCTCTTCTCCAACGGATTGAATCCGGAGATGAATGCGATTTGCGGGCGATCGCGGTAGCGCTCCAGCAACTGGGAGCAGTACGGAAAAAAACTCGGATCGGGAAGGCAGTCGTCCTCGAGGATGATGGCTTCCTCCACCCGCGAAAAGACCCAGTTGAGACCGGAGATCACGCGCTGCCGGCAGCCCATGTTTTCTGCGGCGAAGTTGGTCTCCACCTGGCACGGCCAGTCCACGGCGGTCACCATCTTCCGCACCTCTTCACAGCGCTCGGCTTCTCCGCTGCGGTCTGCGCGCGAGCCATCCGCGATCAAGAGCAGATGAGCGGGTCGAGCCGCGGCGACGGCGGCAAAGACCCGCCGCGTTGTCTCCGGCCGGTTAAAGACCATCAGCGCAACGGGAGTTTCAAGTCGGTTCATTCTGCCATCCCTTGGAGAATTGTTTTATATGCATTGCTTGGAGTGTGGGCTGACCGGTCGCAATGTCGCGGAGCTTATCTGCGACATTGTATACTTTGATGACGAACTGGCGTCCGAAGCATCCAGCCTTTACGGTAAGCCGTACGAGTTGCTCGATGTCGCGCGCCCGACGCAACTCCTCTTGAAGGCCAGCATTTGATTTCCGGCAGGCATCGTGGCGGTCTGTGTAGAATGCGTTGTGTATTTTCCGGTTGATGGCATGGAAGGCTCATGAAGAATTGGGTTAAATCACTTTTGCCAAGAGCTGCCTGGCCATATTTAGCTACTTTCGACAGAGATTGCTTCCCGCTAACTATGCGAAGAAATCCTATTCGCAAGAGGGCGAGGATATGCTCCTCGAGCGATACCTGGGTCACCGGCACTCTGGGTTCTATGTGGATGTCGGCGCACACCATCCCAAGAGGTTTTCCAACACTTACCGGCTCTATCGCAGGGGATGGAGGGGCCTCAATATCGATGCGAACCCTGGCAGCATGCGGGCATTTCAGCGCATTCGTCCAAGGGACATCAACATAGAGGCCGCAGTCTCTTCCACACGCCAAGAATTGACTTACTACGTCTTCAACGAACCGGCGCTGAATACCTTCAAGAAGGATTTGGCCTTGGAGCGCGTGGGCGGAAGCTACTCGATCATCAAAGAAATCAACATTATGACCGCACGTCTCGGGGACTTGCTCGATCAGCATGTGCCCCTCGACACAAGAATTGATCTGCTGACCGTTGACGTCGAGGGCCTGGACTGTGATGTCCTCCAGTCGAACGACTGGAGCCGCTATTCGCCGGATTTCATCCTGGTGGAATGTTTAGGATTTTCAACGCTGGACCAGGCTAGCTCAGACCCGGTTGTAAGACTTCTCATGGAGCATCATTACTCGATGGTGGCCAAGACAATGAATACTGTTCTCTTCAAGTTAGCGATGGCTAGTCAAGATAGCGGCGAAAAGTAATACGCTAACGAGCAATGTGGCCGTCCCAAACAAGGTATTTGCCGTCGAGATTTCCGGGGGCATAGGAAACCTTGCCTGACTCGAGGTACTTATTCGGTCCGAGTCTCATTCAATTCTATTTGGCGGGAATCCAGAACTTGTATGGAAGAAATGACCGCATCTGCATGAAGAATATCGGTCGGGTCTGCGCGCTGAGCGCGTTTGCGAACACCGCGGAAGCTGCGTAGGCGACAACTGTGGCGATGGCCGCTCCCATTGCCGCGAACCGGGGAATCAGAGCGAAGTTGATCGCAACATTGATGGCCGCTCCAGCTATGGTCCGCATAAGGGACAGCTTCAGCATGTTCTTCGCTATGTCCCAGGGCGTCTGTGCCACCCCCAGGAAGACGAACACTGAGGCCCAGACATGGACGGCTAGCACCGGCGCGGCGCCGCTGTAACTGTCCGAGTACAGTATGTGAATGATGGCATGTGAGGCTAGCGCCACGATGGCGCCGATGACACAAGCTGATAGAGTCATCAGCGAGAATAATTTGCGCAGCCTGCCGTTTAAGAGCTCTGGATCGTCCTTTGCACGCATAATGGCGGGCGATACAGAGGATACGATGGCCACCGGGATGAAGTACCAGACCTCCGATACCTTGGTGGCTGCCGAATACAATCCAACCGCAAAGTCCCCTTGCATCATCTTGAGCATGACCATGTCGAGGCGCATATAGACCATGATGGCCATTGAGGAAAAGATGACCGGCCAGCTTTGCTGAAGCAAGTAAGCCGCTCTCTTTCCTCGGCTTCGCCATGAAGAGATCCGGCCACCCGACAAACGATAGCCGATCACCATCCCCGCCGCGCCAAGCGCAATCTCGCCGGTGATGGCTGCTGCGAATGCCCACAAAGGCGCTTTGGCGTAAATCAACCGCACGCGGATCGCGGCGAAAACCAGAAAGGCTCCGTTCTTCGCCCAGACAGTTATCTTGGACCGCACTTGCGATTGAAAGAAAGAATCTATGGTGTCAAACGCCTGGAAGACCAGCCCGATTGAGAGGATTGAGACTAGAAGCAAAGCTTGCCGATCATGGGGTTGACTCAGGGTGAGCGTGGCAAGCGCGATTCCGATGGCCAGGATGCTACCGCTGGTCCGAAGCGCAAGCGTTGTACCCAAAATCTCGTGCGTGTGATCGGCATTGTGCAGTACTTCCCGAACCACAATTCCGTCGAGGCCAAGCGTGGCCACGGTTCCAAACAAAGCGATGAACGCAATAGCGAAGTTCAAGCTGCCAAACTGAGCAGGCCCAAGGTACCGCGCAACCCACACCCCGACGAACAGGCCCATTCCCATGCGAATAATGCGGTCCGCGATTAACCAGCCCATGTTCCCGAGTATTCTGCGAAGGCCGGGGCCGATCTTTGCCAGTTGTCTTGACACGCACTCGCGAAGCGTGAACATCTTCAATCTCTGCCGGTTTTTATGAAGTCCGCACATAAGATGGGCGAATTGCAGTTGTATAAGAAGAATCGTAATGGTAAAGTCCGCCTCGATCCGGCCGGCGCTCATAGAGCCGAGTCAACCACGAAAGAACGTGGCATCAACCTGAAGCAGCCTGCCATTTTGGGGATCGGTAAATCCCGGCATAACTCCCCACAACTCGAACCCCAGAGCCTTTAATTGACCAATCATTTCGTCGTAAATACATTGGCCCTCGTAAAGCGGGATCAGCGAAAGCTCCATGTGCAGCCCTACCGCCCTTTGCAATAACTCCGGCGCGCCTTTCAGCACCTGAGCTTCAAATCCCTGCGTGTCAATTTTCAGAAACAGGATGGAATCTGTGCGAACAAAATCCGCCCCAATGGTATCCAGACGCCGTAACGGCAACCGTTCGCTGCGCACATAGGATGACTGCGGTGCTGCTTTGACGTGGGCATCCAGCATCTTCAACGCCGAACTGCTCACCGAGTTCCCGGCCACGTGCATTTCAATCTCGCCATCTTCACCACCAATGGCGGCGCGTGGTGCAACCTCCCACAGCGCGTCGCCATTGGCGGTTTCCGCCAACCGGTTCCACGCCACTGAAACCGGCTCGAAGGAAACGATGCGCCCGCTGTAGCCAAGATCGCGAAGTAACCGCCCGAATTGGCCGATATTGGCGCCGATATCAAACACCAGGTTCACGTTGTGTGCTGACAATGTCGCCATAAAGCGGGCCCCCTCCGAAGTGGAAGGACTATAACGATGAAGGTCAAAACCTAGATGGCGGATGGTACGCTTGACCACGGACTTCAGCACTGGACAAACCTCCGAAAACTTCAGCGGCGCGGATCAAATGGTCCGGGAATCCGCCTCGCCTCTGAAGGCGAGACATTCATATTCGAACGGGACACTGCAAGAGGCCCGCGCGGAGGAGATCTGCGCCACGTCGATCGGACCGGCCTTGGCAAAGCTTGAAAATCAGGCACCCTGGCATCGAGAAGATCGAGGGTAAAGATGATGACCAGCGCGGCCTGTGTTCTTTCAGTGCTTGCAAATGGAGAAAACCAGATGCCCCACACGAAGCTGACCAGCATCATCGCATAGAGCGGGGCGAGCGGAGGCAGCAGCATCGAAACGCGGACAATACCTTTCAGGGATAGCCATAAAACATATGCCCAAAAGACAGCCCCGAGAATCCCGGCCTGAACCCAGGCACCCATGAGATGGGAGTGTGCCGGGATAAGGCCCTGGCCCTGTTGCTCCACATCGCGCAGGTCAAGCCGATACCCCCATCTGGCCTCGATGTCATTCAGCATCTCGATGTACTTGAAGTCCCTCGCGTAAGAGCCGTGCCCCAGGATCGGGCTATCCAGGACCGCTTGCGAGGAGACGAGGATCTCTGGCCTTCCACCGAGCAGAAGCCCGCCCCCTGCCTGAGCCTCGGTCTGATTTTTGATCTGCGCCTCTTCGCCGACAAGCCCCGCCGCAGTGACCCAATAGATCAAGCCTGCGGCGGCCGCGCCTGCGCCCAGCGCCATTGTCGCCAGGACGAGGACGCGCAGACCGGTACCTTTGCGCGGCAAGAGCCTCAGCCGGCCGATGCGTTCAGGAATCAAAGGCATGACCAGTGCGATCACGACCAGAAGAACGAGCACAGGACTGCGATAATTCTTGAGCAGATTCACGGCCATGATTCCGGCCAGAAAGACTCCCGCGATCAAATACCGGTGGCGGCTATAGAAGTAGCAGCTCACCAGAATGACGAGCGAAAGGATTCCCTCGGCATAGCCGAACTTCCAGGGATACTGCACTGCTTCCTGCGAAGGCTGATACCTGGTGGCAAGCAGAGAGCCGATGGCATAAGCGCCGATAAAAATTACCTTGCGCCGCTCATTCCTGCCCAGCAACACCGCGACGCAGATAAGATCGAGGGCGAAGAAGCATATATTTGCGTCCGAGCGCACCCAGTCGAACGTCGCCGTTCCACGATAGATGTCAGTCAGCATCTGACTGAACAGCCAAAGCGCCAGAAGCAAAAAGATGATCTTCATGCGGGGCCTTACCACCCTCCGCCCATGCATGACGAGGAGGACCGGCAGAACGAGGAGGATCAGGGCTTCTGAGACCGGAAGCTCCCCTACGATCTTCACCATGAAAGAACCGCTAAGGCCGATGGAGAACGCGAGGATGTCGGCGCCGACCGATACCGCATTCAGGCGCAAAGATGAGGAGCCGGGCCGCGTCAATGTTCTCGTTGTCATGGTCACGCCGCTCCGGGGTTCCAAGTGCCGAGGATGCTGAAAGGTGTTTACCTGGCAGCGCCCCAAATCACAACCTGTCCTGCAGATGCCACGGAGCCCATTTGCCAACTGCGCTTTGAAGGCAGAGGCGTTGCGCTCCTGTGGCAGGCTCTCCGCTTATTCCGGCTTCCGTTCTCCGGAATATTCGTAGTATTTCCGACCGTAGTATTCGGAGTACTCCGGGGCCTTGAAGTCGACGGCGTTGATCGCGACGCCGAGAAGATGGGCACCGGAACGGTCCAGGAGATCGATACTCCGCTGAACTACATGCCGCTGCGCCGTGCCGTAACGAATGATCAGAACCACCGCGTCGGTCAACCGGCCGAGGATTGAAGCGTCGGTCACAGCCAGCACCGGAGGCGTATCAACCAGGATGAAGTCATACTCCGCCCGCAGCGTCTCGAGCAAATCTTCCATCTGCTTCGATCCCAGCAGCTCGGATGGCAGAGGCGGCACAGGTCCGGAAGTCATGATATGAAGGTTAGGCAGCTCCGGCCATTCAGTAATAGCTTCCCGATAGGTTGTCTTGCCGGATAGCACGGATGAAAGACCAAGGCCTTTGCCGATTCTGAAGCGCAGATGGACGGTTGGACGGCGGAGGTCAGCGTCAATGAGCAACACCCTGGAGCCGTTCAGCGCGAAGGTGATTGCCATCAGAGTGGCCACAGAGCTCTTCCCATCGGCGGGTCGGGTGCTGGTAATCATAAGGACCTTGGGAGGCGATCCCGGACTGGAGAGCAGGATCGACGTCCTCATCCCGCGAAGGGCCTCGGCAATCCGTGACCAGGATGAGGTTCCCTTTGATACGGCAACATCCTTGAACTTCGAAGGGAGCAGCTCTTCGGTTTCGACCGCAGGAATCGCGGCAAGAAGAGGCAGCTGCAACGCCTGCTCAATATCGGTCATGGTCTTCAGGTTGGTGTCCATGGCCTCAAGGAGCAGAGCCAGGCCAAAGCCCAGCAGCAAGCCTGCGCCTACGCCGATCGCCAGATTGACGTGGACCTTCGGATGGCTTGGATAAACAGGCAGGTCCGCATTGTCGACGATATGAATGGACGTCGAGTGCAAGCCGGCCATGATGCCCGCTTCCTGCAAGCGCTCCTGCAGACCGTCATAGAGCAACCGGTTCGCATCGTAATTCTGGCGTGCAAACGCGAATTTGGCGCCCTTTTCGCCATTGTTATATGCAGCCTGCGTCTCCGCATCCAACTGCCTGCGGAGCGCATCTTCATTGCTCTGCGCCGCATCGAATTCCTTCTGCGCGCGGTCAACAACCGCCTTCTCTTCTTCGGCCAGGCTGCGCTCGAGCTGATCGATCTGTGCTTTCAGGGCCTTCACGGGCGGATAGGCCGGACCATAGGTCTGGATCTGCAAAGTGTACTCGGTCTTCTGTTGGGCCAATGTCTGCTTTGCATCCTGCAATGCCAGATCCTGGCTCGCCCCTGCATCGATCACGCCCGGGGGCGAGCTCTTGATAGCCTTGAGGCTGGCCTCTTTCACCATCCGGTCGACTTTGGCGTTTGCATACTGCCGGTTCAACTCCTCCAGACTCGTAACGAAGATGCTATCCTTCGGGTCAAAACCGATAATGCCGAGTTGGCGCTGGTATTCGACCATCTGGGCCTGACTCTTTTCGAGGTTCCCCTTCAGATCATTTAACTGCGAACTCAGCCACCCGGAGATCTTTACCGTGGCAGTGTAGTTATCACGAAAAGATCGTTCGATATAGTTGTCGATAAGGGTATTGGCAATCAAACTTGCCAGAGCCGGCTTGCGCGATGTCACATTGATCTGGAGGATGCTGGTGTGTCCCGCCCGCGCGATGCTCAGGCCCCCGAGAAACTCCTCGATCAAAGCGTCGCGCACGTCGGGCTTGGACAAGTCCCAGGGATGGCCATTTGGCAACTCAAGAAAGTCCGGATTACTCTCCAGATGCAACGACCGGATCGTCTGCAACGCCAGGCTGCGGCTCTCCAGAATCGCGGTTTCGGTGTCCAGCTTTTCGGCGTCGTCCCCTGAACCCATGTCCGCGACCTGCTCCATCCGGAACTGCGATGACATATCTGGAACGATCTCGATTTGAGCAACGGCCGTATATTCCTTGTGGAGCATGATGTTTGCCGTCACTCCAGCCGCCAGGCCCAACGCCACGGCAACCAGGACCAGCCAGCCGCGCTTCTTCATGAACTGAAGAAATCTCCCAAACGTCTCGCCCTCCGAATCAGCGCCCGGAAAGGCTCCTTGTTGCATAACGAAGTCGTTGCGAGCTGGCGTGGGTTCGAAGCTTCGATCCGATGACTGTTTCACAGGCTCAATATCCTCAGATTTGCGTTCCGTAACGATTCCGTGCTGGCGGTCCAACTTACAAGCGACCATAGGTTAGACAGCAGAAATGATTCTTGCTTCAGGGCCATCAGGAACTGACTTCATTCCAGTCTGCGACCCTCAACCCGACTGCCGACGATCTCCGCGGCGGTTGGGTTGGTGTTGAAGCAGCGTCCAGGTCAAGCGGTCAGGTGAAGTCCGGTGTGAAGCCAGATCCCCGCCACACAACATTCCGTCCAGGCATGGGTCTCCCATGGCGCCCATCCATAACATCAGACTCACTAAGCCTTCAAAACTTTTGCAACCAAATGTGAACCCATTGTAGTTGGGCTCAACAATATTCACCAACGCGCGGGCTCTCTCCCGGACAAAAATTTGGCCAAGTGCGGAAGCCGCCTTTTGCCCCAATAGCTCCCGCGG
Source organism: uncultured Acidobacteriaceae bacterium (assembly GCA_963716385.1). GTDB lineage: Bacteria > Acidobacteriota > Terriglobia > Terriglobales > Acidobacteriaceae > Telmatobacter. The sequence continues at coordinate 780,395 of OY970305.1, read as the reverse complement.
TTCGACCGCACTCCGCACCATGAAAGATCCCGCTGAAGTCACCCAGACCACCATGGCTCAGAGAGAGAGACGCCTTCGATCCGGGTACCGAATTCCATCGGCAGGGAAACATGAACATGCTGACTTTCACTTTGATCCTGTGGATTGCCCGCCGGCGAGAGAACTCGCTCCAACTCAACAAATACGGTAAGCGAACATCAGTTCAAACCATGCTCGTCGAAGAGCCGCTAATTCGACGTCATGATCAACGGGCCAGCGAGCCCGAATGCATAACCCAAAGCCCGCGTGGCCGCATCCTTGAGGGCGCTCGGCGAGACATAGATAATATCGTCCTCCTGCACAACTGGATCCGCTACGCTTGCCCTCAGGACCTTATTAAGATCGATCTGCTGGACAATCCTGGCCCCATCGGGCTGGGTGCGAACCAGGTAGGTATGCTTTTCAGAGGACAACGGCGCGACTCCGCCCGCCAGCGCGATGACCTCCGACAGCGTGATCTGCTTGGAACCGCACAGCGAATACGCGCCTGGCTTGATGACGTGGCCTCCGACATAGGCAATGCCGCACGCTCTCACCAGTATCCGATCTCCCGGGTGGATTGGAAGATCATAGTTGCTGGTGTTGTGCATCGTCGGATCCCATGGAATATACGTCTTCTTGTCCGGAGTGCGTTCGTTCGAAATTTCGATCACCCGGCCCGTGTTGATGGTCAGCCCTCCCGCCGTTGCCAGCATGTCTGAAAGCAGATGCTTCCCGGGCGGAGGGTAAACTCCGGGGGTGTGGACTTCGCCCAAAATGGTAATCCCCGAGGATGAAGTGTCCACTGTGACTGTTACATGTGGATCCAGCATCAGATTTTGTTTCTTCAACCGTCCGGTAATCAGTGCGGCCGCCGTGACGCTGTTGAGGCCGGCGACGTGGACCACGCCCAGCATTGGATAAGCAACGTCTCCGCTCTCTGACACGCGCGTGACGACCGAGAAGTCCGGAGCATTAAACACCGTGATGTAGATGGTCTGGCCCGGCGTGATGGGCTCGTCGGTAAGTCCGGTGATCGTGCCAAGTGAAGATGTCGTCGATCCGGAGGCCGCCGCCGAAGCCCCACCGCCCTGCGAACTCGGCATCAGCGCAGGGCGCGCCGCTTGCCCCAAGCAAGCCAATGGCGACATCGAGAGCAGTGCGGCAAGAACTACAAAACGGCTCTGGGATAACATTGCATTTCTGCGCGCCGGCGAACCGGCGCTGGAAGGACGCGAGATAAACATGATTAGAAGCTCTCCCGTTGTACCTGCCGTCTGCCTGACAGACAGGTAATTTGACTTGGGGATGTTCTCCGAGCCGCGCAGGTGCGCCGCCACGAAGAAACGACCTGAAACGCAGCCCATGCGGCGCGAAAGCCCCGTCCAGTCTATGTGCGAGGGGCCAAGTACAAGGCTAACACAGGGGCTCGAAGACGGAATCGACATACTCATGTTGCATGGGTTGATCACGGGAGCAACGTTCCACCCGCGACCTTTCTGTGAGAGGGAGAAGGTGCATATCCCTCCCGCCTGCGTGACTTACTTCGCGGCCATCTCCAGATGCGGCCGTACAGATTGATACGTCAGACGGATGCCCTCCGCCAAACCAGTTCTGGCTTTCCAGCCGAGGGCATTGATTCGGCTGACATCAAGCAGCTTCCGGGGAGTCCCATCCTGGCGCGAAGTATCGAAAGTCAACTCGCAGTCGAATTCCAGGACATTTGCGACCAGTTCGGCCAACTCCCGAATCGTCAGGTCTTCACCGGTGCCGACATTGACCAGCGGCGGCTGATCCCGGCTCAATAGACTGGCGTAGATTGACTCGGGCAGATTCAGCAAGTGGATGCAGGCCTCCGCAAGGTCGTCGCTGTAAAGAAATTCACGCCGGGGCGAGCCGGTCCCCCACACCGCCAGCTTATGCTCCCCGGCAAGCTTGGCCTCCACAACCTTGCGCATCAGTGCGGGGAGAACATGAGCGCCCTGCAGATCGAAGTTATCCCCTGGGCCATACAAGTTTGTCGGCATGGCCGCCAGATAGCTCGTCCCGTATTGCCGGTTATAGGACCAGCACATCTCGATGCCCGCAATCTTCGCCACGGCGTAGGAGCGATTGGTGGGTTCCAGAGGCCCGGTCAACAGGTACTCTTCCTTAATCGGCTGCGGAGCCAGCTTCGGATAGATGCAACTGGATCCCAGGAACAGCAGCCGCTTCACGCCGTTGCGATAACTGGCATCAATTACGTTGGTCTGAATCTCAAGGTTATCGCGAATAAAGTCCGCGGGGTAAGTGTCGTTCGCCAGGATGCCGCCGACCCTGGCCGCCGCGAGGAAGACATATTCCGGCTTTTCCCGTTCGAAGAAGGCGCGCGCCGCCACGCGATCGGCCAGATCGAGCTGCGCATGGGTGCGAAGAAGCAGGTTCGAATACCCCCTCGCCTCCAGGCCGCGGCGAATCGCCGATCCAGCCAGACCGCGATGGCCTGCCACGAAGATGCGGCTGCCGCTTTCCATTCCTGCCCTCTCCCCCCGCAATCAGTTTTCGTGATAGTTGAAGATGGAATAGCCGTGCTTTCTGATCAACGCATCCCTCTCCGCCGCCTTCAGATCCTCTTCCGCCATCTCCCGGACAAGCTCACTGAAGGTAATGCGCGGCTGCCAGCCGAGTTCCCGTTTTGCCTTGCTGGCATCGCCCAGCAGCGTCTCCACTTCGGTCGGGCGGTAGTATCGCGGGTCCACCGCCACAATGACCTTGCCGTCCTTGTCCAGTCCCTTTTCGTTCACGCCGGCTCCCTCCCAGCGAATCTCCAAACCGAGAAAGCTGGCGGCCAGATTGACGAATTCGCGAACGCTGTGCTGCTCGCCCGTTGCAATGACGTAATCTTTCGGCTGTTCCTGCTGAAGCATCAGCCACTGCATTTCTACATAGTCGCGGGCATGGCCCCAGTCACGCAGCGCGTCCATGTTGCCAAGATACAGACGATCCTGCAAACCGACTTTGATGCGCGTGAGCGCGCGCGTAATCTTGCGGGTAACAAATGTCTCGCCCCTCTGCGGCGATTCGTGATTGAAGAGAATTCCATTGCAGGCATAGATGCCGTACGCTTCGCGGTAATTCACTGTGATCCAGTACGCATAAAGCTTTGCGACCGCGTACGGAGAGCGCGGATAAAACGGCGTCGTCTCCTTTTGCGGAATCTCCTGCACCAGACCGTAGAGTTCGGACGTGGACGCCTGGTAAAAACGCGACACCTTTTCAAGTCCCGCAATCCTGATCGCTTCCAGAAGGCGAAGCGTGCCCAGCGCGTCCGCGTTTGCCGTGTACTCGGGCTCCTCGAAGGAGACCTTCACGTGGCTTTGCGCCGCAAGGTTGTAGATTTCGTCAGGCTTCACCTCTTGCACGATGCGAGTCAGGCAGCTCGAATCGGTCATGTCGCCGTAGTGGAGCATGAAATGACGCCCGATCTGGTGCGGATCTTCGTAAAGATGGTCAATGCGGTTCGTATTGAACAGAGAGGTGCGTCGCTTGATTCCATGCACCTCATATCCCTTCAATAACAAGAGTTCAGCCAGATAGGCGCCATCCTGCCCGGTAACTCCGGTAATGAGCGCTCGTTTCATCCTCTTCAGCTCCTTTGAACTTCTGGCCAAACTGCGGCAAATGATAGAGAAGATAGCAATCGGGAGTAACTCGACCCGCTCGCTTCAATCACGGATTCCGATCAGGCCGGCGTCTCAATGCAGGCACGGAAATAGTCCAAACTCAGCTTCAAGCCAGTCTCCAGATCAATCTTCGGCTCCCAGCCGAACAGCCGCCTCGCCTTGCTGATATCCGGCTGCCGCTGGATGGGATCGTCCTCGGGCAGGGAGCGATAGACAATCCTGCTCTGCGATCCGGTCACCCGCAAGACCGCCTTGGCGCATTCGAGAATTGTCCATTCCGTCGGGTTGCCCACGTTCACGGGCAAGTGCTCGTTGGTCCGCGAAAGACCGAGAATGCCCTCGATCTCGTCGGAGACGTAGCAAAAACTGCGCGTCTGGTTTCCCTCCCCGTAGACGGTCAGATCCTCGCCCCTCAGCGCCTGCATCATGAAGTTCGAGATCACTCGCCCATCATCCATGTGCAGTCGCGGGCCGTAGGTGTTGAAGATGCGCACCAGTCGCGTGTCCACTTGATGGTAGCGGTGGTAGGCCATCACCAGGGCCTCGGAGAAGCGCTTGGCCTCGTCATAGACGGAGCGCGGGCCGACCGGATTCACGTTGCCCCAGTAGTCTTCGGTCTGGGGATGCTCCACCGGATCGCCGTAAACCTCCGAGGTGGAGGCGTGCAGGAATCTCGCGCCGCAATTCTTCGCGATTTCGAGAGCGTTCCGCGTGCCCGCGGACCCGACCATCAGGGTCTCGATGCCGAGCCGCGAGTAATCCACGGGACTGGCGGGAGAAGCGAAGTTGAAGACGTAATCCACGCGCCCCGGATCGAAGGACTGGCAGATATCCTGTTCCAGAAACTCGAACCGCGGCTCGCGTTCCAGATGCTTGAGGTTTACGTAGGAGCCCGTGCAATGGTTATCCACGCCAAGAACCGAATGTCCCTCGGCGAGGAGGGCATCGGTCAGATGAGAGCCAAGAAAACCAGCCGCTCCGGTAATAAGTACGCGCATCGGTTCCACTTTCTTTTGAACGAAATCAACGGTCAGAAAAGGCGCTCGAACAAGGTTTGCGGGTCGCCTGTTGCTTCGGCCAGGTCCGCGATGCGCACGTTGCCGCGATTGCGCTCACTCGGTGGCCTTAAAAGTCACCCGACGGGGGGCCAACATCCGCGGAAGGGTCTACGTCTTGACGTTTTCTCTCAGCCGCGGCTGGTGAAACGCGACCACCGGATCAATCGGCGGAGGCAGCCCCGGCCGGCCCACGCTCAAGTACGTGAATCCCTTCGCGGTCATCGCGGCCGGATCGTAGAGGTTGCGCCCGTCGATGATGATGGGATATCGCAATGTGTAGTGCAGCCGCGCCAGATCCAGATCGGCGAATTCCTGCCAGTCGTTCAGAATGAGCAGTGCGTCCGCATCTTCCGCTGCCGCGTATGAATCGTCGACGTAGCGCATCTGCGGCCCCGGAGGAATCAGATCCTTGGCCCGCTGCGCGGCCGCCGGATCATAGGCGCTGACAATGCATCCTTCATCCAGGAGCTTCTTCACAATGTCCAGCGCGGGAGACTCCCGAATGTCGTCGGTTCCGCCCTTGAACGCCAGTCCCAGCACGCCGATCTTCTTGCCGCGGAAGGTCCACAATGCCGAACGAACCTTCTGAAAAAATCGCAGCTTCTGCTCTTCGTTGATTTCTTCAACTTCCTGTAGAAGCCCAAAATCCACGCCCACCAGTTCCGCCACATTGCGGAACGCCGCGACGTCCTTGGGAAAGCACGACCCACCGTAGCCGATGCCGGCGCGCAGAAACTTGGCTCCGATGCGGCTGTCCATCCCCATGCCGCGGGCGACCTCCTCGACATCCGCGCCGGCAGCCTCGCAGATATTCGCCACCACGTTGATGAACGAAATCTTGGTTGCCAGGAACGCATTCGATGCGTGCTTGATGATCTCCGCCGCCTTGGTGGAAGTGAGCAGGATGGGTGGAGGGTCGCTTTCGCCGCGCGGCCCCGGCACGGCATCTGCGGCGCGGTAGTATTCCCCTGAGGTCAGCGGAAGATAAATCTGCTTGAGCAGATCGGCAGCGCGGTCGGTGGCCGCGCCGATCACAATCCGGTCCGCATGCAGGAAGTCCACCACCGCGGTCCCCTCGCGCAGGAACTCCGGGTTCGACGTGACATCAAAAAGTTCCTTCGGCACGCCATTGCGCTCGATCACGCGCCCAATCCATTCGTTCGTGTAAACCGGGACCGTGCTCTTCTCGACGATCACCTTGTAGGAGTCGATCGACCGCGCGATCTCGCTGGCCACCGCATCCACATAGGAGAGGTCGGCGCTCCCCGCTTGGCTCTGCGGTGTTCCCACGGCAATAAAGATGGCCTGTGCGGCCTGCACCGCGGCCCGCAGGTCGGTGGTGAATTCCACCATTCTTCCGTGGTGACGGCTTAACAACTCGCCCAGATACTCTTCGTGGATGGGGATTCCGCCCTCGCGCAGCGTGCGAATCCTGGCGTCATCGTTATCCACGCAGACGACCCGATGCCCGATTTCCGCGAAGCATGCAGAGGCGACAAGCCCAACGTACCCGGAACCTACAACGGCGATCGAAACAGGCTGAGTCATCGTATCCTTTCTTCTTATCTTATTGCGCTGAACCGGCGAATTCATGGGTCCCCCGGAATTTCTTCCCCTTCACAGGCGGCTTCAGAATGGATGCGGAGAGTGGCCGCTCTCCCTGCCCCGGCGCTCGCTGCAAGTTACAAGCGATCCTGCCGCGCCGGGAGCTGACTCCGATACCGCCATATCAGCGGAAAAAGCCGGGGCGCCGACCAGTAGCGCGGAATATAGCGCCGCGGCGAAGACAGGCAGCGGAAGAACCACCCCAGGTAAAACCTGTCCGCCCAGTCGGGAATGCGCACCTGATCCCCGCTCAGGAAAGCGATCGCCGCTCCGATGCAATGAATCGCGGGCAGATAATCCAAGCGGCGCTTGAGATAAAGTCCGAGCCGCTCCTGCGTCCCACCGCCGATCGTGATCACGACGTGCTTTACCCGCAGCTTCTGCAGTCTTTCGACAAGGACCTCATCCTCGACGCGGGCCCCGTACATCGGCGCTTCGTACACGCATTCGGGCGGAACCGGGATTCCCTCTGCCTGCAACCACTCCAGGTTCTTTTTGGCGCTGGCCGGTCCGGCCATCACCCACAACGTATTTCCAGGTGCGCGCACCTCAGGCTGCAGCAATAATGCGCGCAGATACTTCAACCCCGACAGCCGCTGGATGGTGTCATGCTCCAGAAGGTTCCAGACCAGCACCATGAACGCCGAGTCGGCGATCGCTAGATCCGCGTTGACCAGCGCCTCCCGGTAGGAGAGATCAAAGGCCATGTCCTTCAGAGCCGGCGCGGCGGGCACCACCAGCAAGCCGCCGCGGCAGATCCGCTCGATCGCGCCAGTCGCGTCTCCGACGTAGAAGTTAATGCCGAGGATCTGACGTTCATCCGGCGACTGGCTCATAAGTTCATTCTTCGCGGTCTCAGTGATCGGGATAGCCTGAGCAGCCCGCTATGCACGGGCAAGAGCGAGCATCTCCTCTTCGATCCACGCGTACGTCTTCTCAAGCCCGTCTCGCAGGCGAATCGAAGGCTCCCAGCCGAGATACTCCACAATCTTCGTATTGTCGCTGTTGCGGCCGTTGACGCCCTTCGGCGCGTCGAGTTTGTAGGTTCGATTCAGCTTCACGCCCGCGATATCCTCGACGATATCGACAAGCTGGTTGATCGTCACCAGCTCACTGGACCCCAGATTGATGGGCTCGTGAATATCGCTCTCCAGGATGGCCTGCGCGCCCTTGGTGCAGTCGTCGATGTACATGAAGCTGCGGGTCTGCTTGCCGTCGCCCCATATCTCGATCTCGTGCTTGCCCGACATTTTGGCGTCGATGACCTTGCGGCAGATCGCGGCCGGAGCCTTTTCCCGTCCGCCGGCCCAGGTTCCATAGGGACCATAGACATTATGGAAGCGCGCCACCCGGCATTGCAGGCCAAAATCCTCCTCAAAATGCCGGCACATGCGCTCGGTGAAAAGCTTCTCCCATCCGTAGCCGTCCTCCGGCAGCGCCGGATACGCATCGGCTTCCTTCAAGGGAGTTACTTCGGCGACCTTCTGCTTTTCGCCGTTGTACACGCACGCCGAAGATGAATAGAAGAATCGCTCCACGCCGGAGTCGCGCGCCGCAAGAAGCATGTGCGTGGTGGTCAGCACGCTCAGCATGCAGAGAGCCTTGTTGTTTTCAATAAACCCCATCCCGCCCATGTCGGCGGCGAGTTGGAACACCACGTCGACGCCTTCGGCCGCGCGGTAGCAACTGTCCTTTTCTTTCAGGTCAAGAATCAGATTCTCGACATCCGGCGAAACCTGATACCACTCATCCAGCGGCTTGATGTCGACGCCTCGAACAACATTCGCGCCTTTGGCCTGAAGGCTCTTGACGAGATGCCCGCCGATGAACCCGCCGGCACCGCAAATGACTACAGCCTTACCCTTGAGATCCACGATGGAGTCCTTTCTTCTGTTTTAAGTCTTTCAAGATTCGGTTCACTCTACAATGACCGCGCGCGAAGCCGCAAGCAGGTCAGATCTGATCCCTGCGCAGTGACTGGAAGGCAAGGTGGTACGCGCTTCCGGTGACTTTGCAGAGTTGAGTTTCATTTTAATCCTTCGCGCGGCCGGCAACCGGCTTGAAGAGCGCGCAAACCGCGCAAACGAGCACGCCAATGCGCCGCCGCTCACGACTGGCAAAACTCCGCATAGGTTTCAAACAAGGCCGTCAGGGTTGTCGCATCGCCCAGGAACACCCGGCGCAGAGGACCGCGGCTGAGGACAATCGCAGTCAAGGTAAGAACCAGAGTCTTGGCATTGGCGCAGCGTAACTCTCCGCGCATAATCCACGGCTCCAGGTAGCGGGCAATCACTTCCACCATCTCCCCCAGGTGCCTGCGCAGCAGCGGGTCGAGGTCTTCGCTCAACTCCAGCGCGCTGAACCCCAGCAGCCGCAGCAGCTGCGGCTCCTGCAGCAGGGTCGTCGAAATCAACTCAAACGCGCAGGCCAGCGCGGTCCGCCCGCTCTGGGCCTCGGCCAGCCGCGTCAACAACTCGCCCCTGAGATGCACGCGCTGCAACTCCGCGCCCAGCACCGCCAGATACAGATCGCGCTTGCGCGGATAGTGCCGGTAAATTGTCACCTCGTTGACTTCCGCCGAGGCTGCAATTTCGCGGGTACTCACTCCGTTGTATCCGAATTGGGCAAAGAGAGCCGCCGACGTGGTCAGGATACGCTCTTCCGTGCCGCCCCGTGTTGAGCCGATTGGTCCAGTCATACCTGCATCCCGCCGTCTGATCCCCGACCTGATCCCAGGCTAGGGGCTAATCTCAGATTTGATAGGTTCAGAATTTCCCTGCACTCCAGCCTCACTTGCAATCATTCCGCCGGATAACTCCCGGGTGGGGCTGCGTCCTCTGTTGCGGCTTGACCCGCACTCCACCTGCTCCTCTGAGCGGTCCAGACCGCGCGCGCGAGTTACTGCTCCAGTTATGGGCAACAACCGCGAGACGGCGGGTCCTGCAACAGGCCGGGCAGCCGCCGGTTCAATCTATATGTTGCTGAAGTTTGTGCAACGGCCAAGCAGTTGGATAGTTTGCGCTCTTACAGATGAGCCGCCGCGCCTCGCAATCGCTGCCCGTTACGCCGGCTGCGCACAGAGCGACGAACCGGGAGCGCCCATCCGCGCCGGCATCGGTTCTTCGGCGCTCACCGGCTCCAGATCGCCTTCATCCACTTCCACCGCGACGCTCTGCATGATCTGCCGCAGGGTCAGCACTACGCGAAAGGCGTTCTTTCTTCTCACCACCACGCCTTCCATCCCGGCAAAGGCGCCGGCGCCAATGCGCACCTGCTGTCCGGCCGTCAGCAGAGGATGCGGTTCCATGCGGCACTCGTGAAGGCCCGCGCGCAGCGCATCAATGGCGGCATCCGGCAGGGGCGCCGGGTCACGTCCCGTTCCGCCTACAATTGCCAGCGCGCCCGGCACACTCAGCACACGGGCTCGCTCCGACCGATAAATGCGGACGAAAATGTAGCAGGGGAAAAGCGGGAGTTCGAGGGTGATCTTTGACCCATCGCGCCACTTGCGCTCGGAACGATACAGCGGAAGGAAGTGCTCGATCTCTCTCTGGCTGAAGTGCTGGGCCACGCGTTTTTCGTGGCGGCACGTGGTGTAGACCGCGAACCACCCGTACGAAGGGGATTCCGCGGACGAATCCTCCGCCATGGAATCGCATTCAGCCGGGAGACTGCTACATGCACTTCGTCGCAAGGCTTCGCCATCCTCACTTGGACAAACTCATCCCAGAGAGCCGCCGGCCGGCCCGCAAAGGCCATCTCAAATGGAGTCGCCGACAATCAAATGAAAGCAAGTGCTTCCATCCATCCTGCCAGGTGCGCGAACCCTGCTTTGAGCCACCGGTTCAACCAATATACCAGCAAACTTGCCATTTTCAAATGATGATGCGCTGACACGAAAGTGGCAGCTTTTCGGAAACTGAAAGCCGCCTGCAAGCAACTGCCCTCATGCGCACGGCCACTCGACCGATCGAGCGCGACCCACAAGACAAGGCCGGCGCGCTTCCCCCTTGCCGCTGCTCTGCCGGCTTCCTCTGGCGCGCGCTCGTCCAATTCCGGGCTATGCTAACCTCCGGAAAGGAGGCTTAGCCGATGCCAACGGGGTCTTCGCCATCCGTCCGGGTCTATGCCGACGCCAATGCCACCACTCCTCTGTTGCCGGAGGTTGTCGAGGCCATGCGCCCCTATTGGATGGAGCACTTTGGCAACGCCTCCTCGATCCACCTAGACGGGCAACAGGCGCGCACCGCCGCTGGACCGAGCCCGCGAGACGATGGCCGAGTTCTTCAACTGCCACGACGCCGAGGTGGTGTTCAACTCCGGCGGCACCGAGGGCGACAACACGGCGCATCTTCGGCCTGCTGCATCCCGGCGACCACCTCATTACCACGTCGATCGAGCACTCCGCGGTGCTGCAGGCCGCCCAGCGGCTGGCCGAGCGCGGCGTGGAAACGACTTTCGTCGCGCCCTCAGCCCAGCGGCCTCATCGACCCGGCGGAGATCCTGCGCGCCATCCGGCCCCAGACGCGGCTGATCAGCGTGATGCTGGCCAACAACGAGACCGGCGTGCTGCAGCCGGTCGAGGAGATCGGCAAGATCGCCGCCGCGACCGGCGTCTTCTTTCACATTGATGCGGTGCAGGGCGCGGGCAAAGTTCCCTTCGACGTGCGCCGCTTCGGCTGCCACCTGCTGTCGATCAGCGCCCACAAGATGCACGGGCCCAAGGGCGTGGGCGCGATGTTTGTGCGCCGCGGAACGCCGCTGGAGCCGCTGCTGGTGGGCGGCAGCCATGAGCGCCGGCGGCGCGCCGGGACGGAGAATGTGCCCGGCATCGTGGGCCTGGCCAAGGCCGCGGAACTGGCCATGCAAGCGCTCGGAAGACGGCACCATGGAGCGGCTGGCCTTGCTGCGCGACCGGCTGGAAGCGGGCGATTCTGCGCCTTCCGGGGACGGGGCTGAACGGCGCCGGGACCGCGACGGCAAACCCGTGGCCAGCGCGCCGCCAACACCACCAACATCTGGTTTGACCAGTTGGAAGGCGAGGCGCTGGTGATTGCGCTGGACCTGAAGGGCGTGGCCGTCAGCGGCGGGTCGGCGTGCCACTCCGGCGCCACCGAGCCCAGCCACGTGCTGATGGCCATGGGCCTGGACAAGAACCGGGCGCGCGCCAGCCTGCGCTTCAGCCTGCTGAAGACCGCGACCGAGGCCGATGTGGACCACGTTCTGCGGGTGGTTCCGGAGGCCGTGGAACATTTGCGGGCGATCTCGCCGGTGGCCGCGGGAACGGCCGGATAAAGGCTGCGGTCGTGGCCGCAGTCGAGGCCGCAGAGATATTTTGCACCATAAATGGTTCTTTTCTCCGGAACTTGCGCAGCTTTTTCATCCTTAGATTGTTGATACTGCGTGAGTTATCAAGATAAAAATGGAGAACGGGGGAACCCGCCGCGGAGGGCCGGAAATCCCGATTGGCCTTACACTAACTAAGGAAGAGAGAATGCCTGAGCGCAAGACCATTGCCGTAGCCATGTCCGGAGGGGTGGACTCCTCGACGGTGGCGGCGATGCTCGCCCACCAGGGCGACGGTTCTCCCGCACGAAATGCCGTCGTCGGCCTCACCCTTCATCTTTGGGACCAGACGCGGCTGGCCGGGCGGCACGGCATTCCCGACGCGCCCAAGGCGGGCCGCTGCTGCTCGCTCGACGACGTATATGATGCGCGGCGGGTGGCCGAGCACCTGGGCATTCCTTATTACGTGGTGAACCAGGAAGAGCGCTTCGAGCAGGATGTGGTGCGGCCGTTTGTGGCCGAGTATCTGGCGGGGCGGACGCCGATTCCCTGTTCGCTGTGCAACAACCACCTGAAGTTTGACCAGCTTTTGAAGACGGCGCGCAGCATCGGCGCCAGCCGCATCGCCACGGGCCACTACGCGGTGAACGAATGGGACGAGAGCCGCGGGCGCTGGATTCTGAAGCGCCCCGCCGACCTGGCCAAGGATCAGACCTACTTCCTATTCGGGCTCACCCAGGCGCAGCTGGCCCACACGCTCTTTCCGCTGGGCCGGCTGACCAAGCCGGAGGTGCGCGAGGTAGCGCGGCAGCGGGGGCTGGCGCTGGCCGAAAAGCCCGATTCGCAGGAGATCTGCTTCATCCCCGGCGGCGACTACAAGCAGTTCCTCACTGCCTATCTCGAAGAGCAGGGCGAGCAGGCGCCTGAGACCGCAGGCGAACTGGTGACGTCGAACGGCGAGCTGCTGGGCCGGCACGAGGGAATTTCGAACTTCACCGTGGGGCAGCGCAAGGGGCTGGGCGTGGCCTCGCCTTCGCCGCTTTACGTACTGCAGATTGACCCGGCCAGCCACCGCGTGACGGTAGGCGCCGACGCCGAGCTGGCTACGCGGACCCTGCGCGCCAGCCGCCTGAACTGGATCAGCATCGCGCAGCTGACGGAGCCGATGCGGGTGAAGATCAAGATTCGCCACCGCCACGAGCCGGCCTGGGCCACGCTCGAGCCGGCGGGCGCTTCGTCCTCCGAAGCGGACGAGGTGGTGGCGACGTTTGACGAGCCGCAGCGCGCCGTCACGCCAGGCCAGTCGGCCGTCTTTTATGACGGCGACGAGGTGGTGGGCGGCGGCTGGATCGTCTGACCTGGCCCCGATCCGCAAGGGACGGGGGATCACTTTTGCGCCCGAGCGGCGGCGGTTGCCACGGAAGGCAACGTACCTTTTGCGTCCGCGCCGAATCAACTTCCGGGTTGCCAGTCAACCGCCAATGAAGTAAGCGAGCAGAGCATCAGGCCGTTCCCCCGCGTTGTATCCTCCATACATGCTTCTTCTTACGTGGAGACGCCTCATACTGGGGTCCTGCCTCCTCCTTTTTCTCCAACACTCTGGAGCTTGGGGAAAAACTGAGAAAGAGCAGACTTCATTCGACGCCGATTCCCCTGGTCAGATCACTCGCCCCGTCCCTTTGCCCGACTCCGTGTTACAGATTCTCACCCAGGACAGCGAGGTCGTGGCATGTAGGAAGGAGAATCCCATTCCGCCAGGAACCTCGCTTGCTTCGTGGTTCGTGGCCTCGGAAATTCACTTGGGCGGACCTGATGAGGCGGACCTGGTTGTGTTGCCCATCGCGCAAGGGAATCATTTTTTGTGTTTTCACAGCGTCGAGGGCATTGGCTGGTTTTGGGTGTTTCGTCAAGTTGGAGCGCATTACGAGCTAGTGCTAAAGACTGCCGGTCTAGGCTTGATCATTCGTGACGCGAGGCACCACGGATACAGAGACATCCAGAATGGCATGGCATTTGGGACGCATAGCTCACAAACCACCTATCGCTTCGAAAACGGCAAATATCGTGGGGATCGAAGCGAGGCAGAGTAATATCCGATGGTGATGGGCGGTTCTTGCCGATTAGTCGCCCACTCGTAAGTTATGTATCGATTAATAACGCATAGGCACACGGTCGATTGAACAACGCGAGCGGTAAACGGGTCCGCGATGAGCGGGCATGAGAGGGCTCTGTCGTCTCGAGACGCCGGGATCATTCAATCCGCAACCGAGCGGCCAGGATCGGGATCGAAAACGCGCCAGCATCCGGACAAGCATGGCCGCGCACCTCAAGAGTGTGACGTCCTGAGGCGCGCAGGCTCTGCCCGATAGAACCTCTCACGAGTGGCGCGGCCTTACTGATGACGCTCATGTTGCTGTTCACCATGACTTTGATTCCGCGTCGTGAGCTTGGTGTTTTAGGCTTCCCATAATAACTCTGTTGGGGCTTGCAAACTGTGGAACTGCCGGTGTGAACAGCGTTTCCCCTATTGATTACCAATGCGGTTTGCCACTTAGTCTGCTTCCAGCGCCTTGGTACGGAAGAACAAGCCGCCCACAATTCCACCGATGCTTGGAACCAGCAGAAAGAGCCAGACCTGCTGCATTGCCTTACCTCCCACCAGCAGCGCCGGTCCCAGGCTGCGCGCCGGGTTCACGCTCACGCCCGTGATGTGAATGCCGAAGATGTGAATCACCAGCAGCGTGATGCCAATGGCGAGGCCGGCAAAGCCCGTCGGCGCGCTCTTCTGCGTGGAGCCAAGGATGACGATGACGAAGATCAGAGTGGCTACGAATTCAAAGATGATCGCCGAAGCCATGTTGTAACCGCCCTGATATCCTGGCCCCCAGCCATCCTGACCCAGCCCACTGGCGGCCATGTTGTAGCCGCCGCTGACGCCGCCGGCAATCAGATAAACCACCCACGCCGCCAGCAGAGCGCCCACAAACTGTCCAACCCAATAGCCCAGCATGTCTCTTGCGGTCATCCGCCCGGCCGTCCAGACACCAAAGCTCACAGCCGGGTTGACGTGGCCGCCGGAGATGGGGCCGATCCCGTAGATTGCCGCGATCTGCGCCAGCCCAAAGGCAAACGCAATGCCCAGGATGCCCACCTTGTCGCCGGCCACGACCGCCGTTCCAACGCCGAAGAGCACCAGGATGAAAGTGCCCACCAATTCTGCCAGGTATCTCTTCATGACTCCTCCTGTTCTTTCGTTCAGTATTCGCTTCCGGCTGACCTGACCCATTCCCCGTCCACTTTGGTGTATGAAATCATAGCCTACATTTTTCTGCATTGTTTTCTTGAAAGGGATTCTTTGAACCCGGGAGCCGCCGGGGCAAGGCGGGAGCGAAGCGGAGCCCGTCAGGGTTGCTTTGATGCGGCTGATCCACGGCTCTATCCTCACTTTCTGAAAACCAAGCTGCCTTCCACTGCTGCGCAAACTCGTTCGGCGTTCTGCAGGCCAGCGCCGAGTGCGGCCGGGTCGAGCGATAAGCCTGTTGCCAACATGCGATTTTTCGCCGCGCGTCGAACAGGTCCCAGAACCAGCTTGCATGCAGGCACTCATCGCGCAGTCGGCCATGCAAGGTCTGACCACCAGCATAAGTATGGGGTTCATGTAGATCAGCGCCTAGGGATCGTTCGCCATGGTCTCTCCAAGGCGCTGGAGGGCGATCGTATTGAAATCGTTGTTAATCATGGCCCGCTCCGTCGTACTCCGGGAGATAACTCGAACCGTTGACCTCGGGCTCACTTTCGCAGGCTTAGTCTTTCCATCTGGCCTGCACTCTTCTGAGCTCAGCGCACTGCCGATCCATGCCGTCATACACATTGAATCTGAGCTTTAAGAGAAATAGGCAATAAGTTGGCAGGATTGGGATACAGGTAAAGCACCAGCAGTTCGTAGTCTATGGGTGCAGGGGAATCCTGGGTCGGCAGTTCTCTATTGCCCAGACCCTCGGAGATGCCTCTTGCGAATGCGGTCTCAGATGAACTGCATCGAGTGGGCCCGTACACATTTGAGGTGAAGCGATGCAAAAGCGCACATTGGGAAAGAGCGGCCTTGGGGTTTCTGCTCTGGGCTTCGGTTGCATGGGACTGAGCTACGGTTACGGCCCTTACCTGAACGAAGATCTCCTTGACGAGGCGCTTGCGCCCGTTCGTGACAAGATAAAGGGCCATGTGGCTGCAAACCTTCATGTCGGTAACAGCCGCGCGCGGCTCATTGAAGTGCTGACGCATTTGCTGCCCTTCATCGGGTACCCGCGCTCGCTCAACGGACTGCGCGCCATCGACGAAGTTGCCACATCCTGAGCAGTGCGGGGACTGCGACGATGCAGAGAAAGGAGACATCATGACCATTCCGCACCTGACCGTTCTGGTCGTTGGCGCCACGGGCAGCATCGGGCGCCTCGTCGTCGAGGAAGCAACGAAACAAGGCCATACCGTGCGCGCTCTCGTGCGCAATCCCGGCAAGACCGCCGGACTGCCTCCGGGCGCGCAAGTTGTGGTGGGCGATGTAACGCGCCTCGACACGCTTTCCGCCGCGGTTCAAGGCGTCGATGCCGTTGTCTTCACCCTCGGCTCGGATGGCCAAGGAAAAGTTGGGGCCGAGAATGTCGACTACGGTGGGGTGCGCAACGTTTTGCGTGCGCTCGGTTCGCGGACTGCGCGCATCGCGCTCATGACCTCCATCGGAGTCACCAACCGAACAGGAGACTACAACCGGACAACCGAGGCGCACGACTGGAAGCGGCGCTCCGAGAGGCTGGTGCGAGCCTGCGGGTTGCCTTACACAATTGTCCGCCCCGGTTGGTTCGACTACAACGGGAAGGACGAGCACCGGCTTGTGTTTCTGCAGGGCGATGCACGCCAGGCCGGTAATTCCAGCGACGGCGTGATTGCGCGACGCCAGATCGCCGAGGTCCTCGTCCGCAGCCTGAGCACGGATCACGCATTGCGCAAGACATTCGAACTCATCGCAACCACCGGCCCGGCCCAGGATGACCTCGATGCGCTGTTCGTCCCTCTCGACGCAGACCCGCATGGCGCCCTGGACGGTGTGCGCGACAGGTCAAACCAGCCGCTGGAAGACGAGCCGAAACGGGTTCGAGACGACCTGAATGCAGTCCTCGCGAACCGATCCGCCAGGCAATGACGTCCCTGCCGGTTGAAAGAGTAGTATCGCTAACCGGGACGAAAAAGATAAAGTTATTTTGCTCGACCGAGTCGTAGGATTTCAGAATGCTTCTTTGAAGGGAGTTCTCAATGGCCACGATCACCGTGAATGGCGTGCGGAGGGAGGTCCAGGCCCCCGGCGACACTCCGCTGCTCTACGTGCTGCGGAACGATCTCCAGCTGACTGGCCCGCAGTTTGGCTGTGGGGTTGCGCAGTGCGGAGCGTGTTCGGTTCTGATCGACGGCAAGGAAGTGCGATCCTGCATTACGGCCTTGTCGGACGTCGCGCCTCATCAGCAGATCACCACGCTCGAAGGTCTGCCCGCGCGGTGGGCAGAGCAAAAAGGCATTCCCGCCGAAGAAGCGCAACACACGCTTCACCCGGTGCAGCAGGCCTGGATTGAGGAACAGACTCCTCAGTGCGGGTTTTGCCAGAACGGGATGATGATCAAGGCGACCGAACTTCTGGAGCACAATCCCCATCCGACTCTGAAGCAAATCAAAGAGGCCTACACCACGTCCGGAGTGTCTCCCAATCTGTGCCGCTGCGGAACCTATACGGCGATCATCGAAGCTGTGCAGCATGCGGCCACGCTGATGGCGAAGGGGAGGTAAGCGATGGCGACCGAGAGCAACAAGACCAAGAGCGACCAGACCAGGACCGACCAGACCAAGAGCGACCAGACCAAGAGTGACAAGCCGATCGATGTGTTTGGAGCCACCCTCACGCGCCGCCAGTTTGTGAAGACGGGCGGCATGCTCGCCGTGGGCATCAGCATCGTGGGCGCCGCGCCCTTGAAGGGCGATACCCCGAAGGCGACGGTAGCGAAGAACTCGCTCGATCCCGCGCTCCCCAGCTCATGGATCGAGATTCACCCGGACAACACCGTGCTGATTCGCACCGGAAAGAACGACTTCGGGCAGGGCACGGTGTACACGGCGTACCGGCAGATTGTGGCCGAGGAGTTGAGCATGCCCTTCGAGGCCATCACTACGGTTGTGGCGGGAACCACCAATGAGACGCCCGACGGCGGCGGTTCCTTCGACTTCCTCGGACGCGGAACCCCCAACCTGCGCAAGGTGGCGGCGTATACCTATCAGGCCATGCTCGACCTCGCCTCAAGGGAACTTGGCGTGGAGAAAAGCAAGCTGTCGGTGAAGGATGGCATCGTCTTCGGCGGTGGCAAGAGCATTTCGTATGGCGACCTCGTCAAAGGAAATCAGTTCAACCTCACCATCCCCGTACGAGGCGACCTGACCAGCATCATCGGATTGTCGGTCGAGGGAAATCCCCCCATGAAGCCGGTGAGCGAGTACACGGTCATCGGCAAGTCGTTCCCGAGTTCCGCCATCCAATCGAAGGTCACTGCAAAGGCCGTTTGGGCGACCGATGTGCGTCTGGCGGGCATGTTGCATGGGCGCGTGGTGCATCCGAAGACGCTGGGCTCGACCCTGATCTCGGCCGGCCAGCTGGACAAGGCGAAGTATCCGCATACACAACTCATCGTGAAGGGGAATCTTGTCGGCGTGGTTGCGCCCACCGAGTGGGAGGCGATTCAGGCTGCCCAACAAGTAGCCGGCGACACCAAGTGGACGGAGTGGAAGGGACTGCCGGGGAGCGCAAAGCTGTACGACTACCTGCGCAACGAAGCGGATTGGAAGTCCACGCCGGTGATGAAGAGCGGCGCGACCAGGGGCGACGCGGGCGCGGCGCTCGCGTCGGCTCACAAGAAGCTTTCCGCCACATATCACTTGTCGTACATGAAGCACGCGCCCATCGGACCCACCATGGCCATTGGCGATGTGAAGGCGGACGGTATGGTGCACGTCCACACGCACAACCAGAATCCGCAGGAACTGCGCGGCGAGATTGCAAAGATGCTCGGCACCACGATCGATTACGTGATCGTACACATCTATCCAGGGCCGGGACACTACGGAAGATCAAACGGCGGAAATGCCGGAGCGGAAGACGAGGCGGTCATCCTGTCGAAGGCTGTCGGCAAGCCTGTCCGCGTGCAATGGATGCGTGCAGACGACATGCAGTGGTCCACGCAGTCGCCGGTCGCATTCTCCGATGTCGAGCTGGCGGTCGACGACCAGGGCAAGCTCTCTGCCTACCAGATCGACCACTTCATGCCGCCCATGCAGGACGATCGCCCGGTCGGCGCGGTCCTCGCCGGACTGCCCACGATGCCGGCGCCGGACGTGCACGGCGACTTTATTTCTTCAACGGTCAACAACATCTCCGATGAGTGGCTCTATGCAGAAGCTGCCAATGTGATCGAACGCGGCCACGGCACATTTCAGGTGGGCCAGAAGGCCTCGCCGATTGCCGTGGGTCTTCGCGATCACAGCATGCGCACGCCGGGGCAGTTTCAGCAGAACTATCCGCGTGAACTGGCCATCAGCGAAGCGGCGGCGCTGGCGGGCGTCGACGCCATCCAATTTCGCATCGACAACACAAAAGAAGGGCGCGCCATCGGCGTGCTGAAGGCAGCCCGCGACGCGTCCGGCTGGGACACGCGGCCTTCGCCGCGCCCGGATGCTGTTTCCACGGGATCGACGCCCGTGCGCGGCCGCGGAGTGTCGTTGATGCTTCGCGATGGAACCTATTGGGCGTGCGTTTGCCACATCGCCGTCACTCCCAGCACGGGTGCGATTGCGGTGGAGAAGTGCACCATGGCCGTCGATCCCGGCGTTGTCATCAATCCTGTGCAGTTGAAGCGGCAGGTGGAAGGCGGCCTGATGATGGGAGTCAGCATTGCGCTGCTCGAAGAGGTGACGTTTGATGAGAGCGGCGTGACGCAGGATGACTGGTGGAGCTATCCCATCCTGACCATGGCGGACATACCCGAAATCAACGTTGAGTTGATTCACAATCCGAAGGTTGGCAAGTACGGCGGAGGTTCAGAGGCCGCGAACGCACTCGCCGCGCCGGCGATCGCAGCGGCCTTCCATGACGCCACCGGAAAGGTGATTCGCCGGCTCCCGATGAAGCCCGCTTACGTGCAGGCCGTTTTGAAGACGTGACGGAGCACAAGCAATGGATGCCGTTTTCGTTTGGGAAATCCTGTCCAAAGAACGAAACCGTGAGGTTCGCGCTGCGTAGTGGCGCACCTATACACGTCTGTTCGTACCAGGCCAAGGTACCCCTTGAAAACGCGTGAGGCGACTGCGATAGGATCGGTCCTGATAAGCGCCCATGGGACAGGCTACGCAGAGCGCTATCGACGACACCGTCCAGCACCTCAGGTCCCAAAGAAAGTCTGCAGCACACACTCCTCGGGACGGGCGGGCGTTGTGTAGCTCTCAAGCCCCGGCCGGTCCTCATAGGGCCGCGAGACAACCTCCAGCAGCTCCTCGAACATCTGAAAACCTGCCGTCGGCTTGCAGCCTCCAGCGCCGTCTCCACAAGGTGCTTGCGGGGGATGAATGTCGGATTCACTCTCCGCATCGCCGCGGCGCGCGCCTGCCCATCTGCCGACTCTTCTTTGAGACGCCGGCGCCCTCCAGCAGCCCAGCCGTCAAACGCGCCAGGGTCGACGAACAATGTCCGTACTCCCGCGTCGCCTTCCGGTCCAGCTGCGGCATCGCACAGACGTCGAAAAGTCAGCGTGAAGTCCGCACAGTTGGTGGCCATGCGCTCGAGCAGATCTTCAGCCAGAGCCGCATCCCTCGCGCTCCGTAAAGAGCCCAAGCTTGCGGCGCAGGCCTGCGCTGTGGGCTGCCTCAAACTGCGGCTCGAAGGCTGCAAGCGCTTCGTTCGCCGCTGACAGTGCGGCCTCTTCGCTCTCTGCCTCCTGCACCAGAAGCGGCAGTAATGCCTCGGCCAGCAGCGCCCGGTAGGCTGCCTGGCCTGCGCGGCGTCGGGATAGTGCCAAGCAATCGCATAGTCGGGCAGCATGCGCACGCCTTCCGTGTCGCCCCGTGCCGCGAAGTATTGGAACGTGCCGACGCGCAGATGGCTCGCCGCTACGCGTGTCAGCACGGCTCCCGGCAGGGCTGTTTCCCGCTGCACCCATTCTCCGGTGGTCACCGAGGCCAGCGCCCGGGTAGTCGGCACGCCCAGCGCAGCCGATTGCGATTTACTCCAATGCACCGCAATCTGTTTTCGTGCTCATCTCGCTTCTCGTGTGCCTGATTCCCATCACCATTGGCGGCCTGCTCTCCGCCATTGGCATTGCGGGCATGGACCGGCTTGTGCAGCACAATGTGCTTGCCATGTCGGGCCGCGCCGTTGAAGCGGCCGGGGATGTGAACACGCTGCTCCTCGACAAAACCGGCACCATCATTCTCGGCAATCGCTAGGCCTCGGAGTTCATCCCCGCTCCAGGGGTGACGCGGGATCAGTTGGCGGATGCCGCGCAGCTCTCCTCCCTGCCGGACGAAACCCCGGAAGGCCGCCGCATTGTCGTGCGTGCCAAAGAGCAGTACGGCCTGCGCGGACGGGAGCAGACCGAGATGCAGGTCGAGTTTGTCCCCTTCAGCGCGCTCACCCGGATGTCCGGTGTCAATGTCGACGGGCGCGCCATCCCTAAGGGATCCGCGGATGCAATCGCCGAATTCATCAGGGAAAATGGCGGCAGCCTGCCGGACGAAGTTCGCACCGCGCTTGAGACGGTGGCCCGCAGCGGAGGAACTTCCTTGGTAGTCGCGGAGAATCGCACCACCCTGAGCGTGATTCACCTCAAGGATATTGTCAAGGGCGGCATGAAGGAGCGCTTCCTGCATCTGCGCACGATGGGCATCAAGGCCATCATGATCACGGGGGACAATCCCTTGACCGCCGCGGCCATCGCCCGCGAAGCAGGAGTCGACGACTTCCTGGCTGAAGCCAAGCCCAAGGACAAGATGGATCTGATCAAGCGGGAGCAGGCCGAGGGCAAGTTGGTGGCCATGACCGGCGACGGGACCAATGACGCCCCGGCGCGCGCTCAGGCCGATGTGGGCGTGGCCATGAACTCCGGCACCCAGGCGGCCAAGGAAGCGGGAAACATGGTCGACCTCGATTCGAATCCCACCAAGCTGATCGAAATCGTGGCCATCGGCAAGCAACTGCTGATGACACGCGGAGCCCTCACCACTTTCTCCATCGCCAACGATGTGGCCAAGTACTTCGCCATCACTCCGGCCATGTTTGCCGGCGTCTTCCCGGTGCTGAATGCGCTCAACATCATGCATCTGAAGACCCCCGAGTCAGCGATCTTGTCCGCGGCGATCTTCAATGCCGTTGTCATCATCACCCTGATCCCGCTGTCGCTGCGCGGCGTCCGCTACACGGCCATGTCCGCCGAAGCGCTTTTGCGCCGCAACCTGGCGATCTACGGCGTCGGCGGGCTCATCGCTCCCTTTGCCGGCATTAAGATCGTTGACCTGGTCATCACGGCTCTGCACCTGGCCTAACTGGAGGTTCGCATGATTCGCAAGAATGTCGTCACCGCAATGCTGTACACCGTCGTGACCACGATCCTTTTCGGCCTGGCTTACCCCTTGGCCGTCACCGGAGTGGCGCAACTGCTCTTGAAGGACAAGGCCGACGGCCAGTTGATTTACTCCAAAGGCGCATCCGGCGATGGAAGGCCCCGACTGATCGGTTCCCTTCTCACAGGTCAGCCCTTTTCCGGCCCACCTATTTCCATTCCCGGCCTTCGGCAGCCGGCAACGGATATGACGCGGCAAACTCAGGCGGGTCCAACCTCGCGCTGACGAACAAGAAACTTGTTGATCGCATCGCCGGCGACGTTGCGGCCAACCAGCTCGACCACTCGCACACGGAAGTCCCGGTTGATCCGGTGACTGCCTCGAGCTCGGGCCCTGCCCCGGCTGCTCTCTGGCCCAAAGCATCCTTTTCAGAAAAACAAAGTAGAAAAATGCACGCTATGATTTCATGCACCAAACTGGGCGAAGAACGTGATCAGCTTAGCCGTGGCCGGAGGCGTGGAAAACCGGGACACGCTCTTTGCTTTGCGCTTTTCCATGCGCCTGAGATGCTTCGGTCAGCCGCATCGGTCAAATTGCAAAAGACAAGGCGACCGTGAGAATCAGCGCAGTGACCGAAATGATGGTCTCGCAGACTGACCAGGTTTTCAGCGTCTGCGTGACGCTCATGTTCAGGTACTCCTTGACCAGCCAGAACCCGCCATCGTTGACGTGCGAAAAAATCAGAGAACCGGCGCCCGTGGCGATGGCCAGCAACTCGGGGTGAACGCCCGCGGTATGGAGCGCGATGGGTGCCACGATGCCCGCGGCCGTCGTCATCGCCACGGTCGACGAACCCGTGGCAAGGCGCAGCAACGCCGCCAGCAGCCAGGCCAGAAACAGCACCGGCACATGGCCATGCAGGGCCACCGCGATCATCGCCTGCGCCACCCCGCTGTCCTGCAAGACCCTGCCGAAGCCTCCGCCCGCGCCGATCAGCAGGGTGATGGTGGCCGTCGGCGCCAGGCATTCATTGGTAAAGCGCAGAATGGTCTTGCGCGTAAAGCCCCGCATCTTGCCCAGGGTGAAAAAGCTGAACAGCGCGCCGATGAGGAGCGCCATGTCGTCGTTGCCCACCAGACGCAGGCCGTGATTCAGGGCGCTGGCCGGCGCCGCAAAGGCGTCTGCCCAACTGCCGAGCAACATCAGAAGCACAGGCAGCAGGATGGTCAGCAAGGTGAGCTTGAAGCCGGGAAGACTGCTTTCCGCGCCGTGATCGACAAAATCATCGGCCATCGCATTCTCTGTCGAAAGTTTGATATGCGGCGCAATCAGCTTGGCGTACAGCGGCCCCGCAAGGATCGCCGTAGGAATACCGATGAGCAGAGCGTAGAAGATGGTGCGCCCCACATCGGCTCCGTAAATCGCCACCGCCATCAGCGCGGCGGGGTGTGGAGGCACCAGACCGTGGACGACGGAGAGCCCGGCCACCATGGGCAGAGCCACCAGAATCAGCGAGGTGCCGGTGCGCCGCGCCACGGTGAACGCAATCGGAATCAGGAGCACGAAGCCCACTTCAAAAAAAGCCGGCAAGCCAACCACCAGCCCGATCACCATCATGGCCCAGGGAATCCGTTTCTCCCCGAAGAAGCGAATCAGGGTATGCGCGATCTGATCCGCTCCACCCGATTCCGCCATCATCTTGCCGAGCATCGTGCCCAGGGCCACGATGATGGCGATGTGTCCCAGGGTCCCGCCCATGCCGGCTTCAAAGGAATGAATCACGGTCGCGAACGGCATGCCCGCGACCAGGGCCAGCGCCAGAGAGACGACGAACAGCGTGATAAACGGATTGAGTTTGAAGACGGCGATTAAAACAATCAGGCCGATCACGGCGATCACCGCCGCGGACAGCAGAAAGATACTGTGAGGATCGATCATAGGCTCTCTATCTGCGTTGATCCGCCCGGAAAAATGATAAGTTGCGCGCGAAGAAATGGGACGATCTTAGACTCAAGCGCTCGGGGCCTTGTAAGCCACGCAATCGATCTCGACTTTACAGTCGACGACCATGCTCGACACCACGCAGGAGCGCGCCGGCGCATGCTCGCCGAAGTGCTCTCTGAAAACTGCATTGAAGGATGGAAAGTCGCGCGGATCGTCGAGCCAGACTCCGCAACGCACCACATGTTCCGGCCCATATCCTGCCTCGCTCAGAATCGACAGCAGATTGCCAATCGCCTGCCGCGCTTGAGCGGCGATGTTACCCGCGACTAACTCGCCATTCACCATCGGGACCTGGCCTGACACATACAGCCAGCCGTCCGCCTCGACGGCCCGCGCAAAGGGAAGGTGCTGGCCTCCGGTGCCCTTCCCGCCTTCCACGCCATAGCGTTGAATCCCCATTCTGCTTTCCTTTCATCCTTTGAGTTACTGAATCCATTGTGTCCTGGCGCGCGCGAGAAAGCGTCCTGCGCGATCCCCCGTGGCTCCATCCGCGGTGTAAGAGAGAACGCCGTTGACCCATACACTCACGATCCCCTCTGCCGGGCGTACCGGATCGGAAAACGTAGCCGTATCGATAATTCTTTCCGGATCGAAGAGCGATAGATCTGCGCAATAACCCTCGCGTATGATCCCCCGCTCCGCGAGCCCGAATCTTTGCGCCGGCATCCCGGTCATCTTGTGAAGAGCGTCGGGAAGCGACATCAACTTCTCCTCACGGCAATAACGGCCCAGCACGCGGGGAAATGTTCCCCACAGGCGAGGATGGGGCCGTGGATCGTTGGACAAGCCATCGGAGCCGATCATCGTCGCCGGGTGCGCCAGAATCCGGCGCATATCTGCCTCTGAAATGCTGTGATAGATCGCCCCGGCCGGTTGCAGCCGCCGCGCCGCGTCCAGCTGGCCCACGTTCCAGGCCGCGGCCACGCTTGCCAGCGACTGGCCCGCACACTCCGGATGCGGCGTGCTCCATGTAATCGTAATTTCCACGCGCTCGTCCACCTGCCCGAGATCGAGCGTGCTCGAACCGGCGGCATACGGATAGCAGTCGCAGCCGGCCGGTTGCGCCGCGCGCGCCTCTTCGAGCGCGTGCAGCACCTCGCCGCTGCGCCCCCAGTTGTCGATGCCCGCGCACTTCAGATGAGAAAGAATCACCGGCACGCGGCTCCGGCGGCCGATTTCAAAGGCCTCGTCCATCGCTTCCAGAATCGCTTTCGTCTCCGACCGCATGTGCGTCACATATACCGCGCCGGCCGAGGCCAGCGGTTTCGCCAGCGCCAGCACCTCGTCGGTCGAGGCGGCATGGGCCGACCCATACGCAAGACCGGAGCTCAACCCCAACGCGCCCCCGTCCAGAGCCTCACTCAACTGCGCGCGCATCGCCGCAATCTCCGCTTCGGTTGCGCCGCGGTCAAGGCGGTCCATCTGGTTGTTGCGCAGCGCCGTGTGACCCACCAGGGCGCCCACATTCACCGCGGGCCGCGCATCGCGAATCGCCGCAACATAGGCGGCAAAGGTGGGGTAGCAGAAAACCTCCGCGCCGCCCAGCAGATTCATCGGGTCCGGCGGTTCCCCGGTTAACTGCACAGGCGCCGCACTGATGCCGCAATTGCCCACAATCACAGTGGTCACGCCCTGGGAAAGCTTCGCCGGCATCGCTGGAGTGCGAATCACGGCTGTGTCGTCATGCGTGTGCGCGTCGATGAAGCCGGGCGCGAGCGCAAGGCCTTCCGCTTCGACCAGCAACGATGCGCGGCACTCAAGCGAAGGGCCGACCTCGCAGATACGGCCATCGCGAAGCGCTACATCCAGAACTTCCGGCGCCGACCCGCAGCCGTCAAAAACGCTCGCATTCCGTATAAGAGTGTCGCAATGAATCATGTCGGCTGGTTCAGAATATAGACTATATTCAGTGCATGTTCCAGACCTATTCCATCCATATCGAAGAGCCTCCGGGAGATCTTTTCGTTGAACACTAGAGAATCCACGCAGAAAGGCGCTGCGGCCTCGATTGGCCCGCTCAACAAGGGCCTGGGATCTGTCGATCACGCGCTTGTCCCCCGCGAAATCGCTCAACGGGGCTGGAATCTTTTGCGCGAAGATTTGAGCCTGCCCTCGGCGGTTTTATATGAAGACAGGCTTCTGCACAATTTGAACTGGATGCGGCAATTCATCGCCGCGTATGGGGTCCGGCTTGCGCCCCACGGCAAAACCACGATGGCGCCCGCGTTGTTTGCCATGCAGTTGCAGGCCGGCGCATGGGGAATCACGCTTGCCACCGCGCCTCAGACGCTGGTTGCATACACCCACGGCGTGCGCCGCGTCCTGATGGCGAACCAATTGATCGGCAGGGAAAACATGGCCATCATTTCGCGTCTGCTGCGTGACAGTGGATTCGAATACTACTGCCTTGTGGACTCGGCAGCGCAAATCGACCAGTTAGGCGCATATTACTCGAAGCTGGGACAGCGCCTGCAGGTGCTGCTTGAGTTAGGCGTGATGGGCGGCCGCACGGGAATTCGCAATGAGGAGCAGTTACAGTCCGTGCTGGCCGCCCTGTCCCGCTGGAGCAATGCCATCGTTCTCAGCGGTGTCGAACTGTATGAAGGAGTCCTCGACGACGAAGCCTCCATTCGCTCCTTCCTGCAGCGCGCGGTTGCCCTCACACGCAGGCTCGCCGCGGAAGATCGATTCCAGCGCGCGCCCATTCTGCTCTCCGGCGCCGGCTCGGCATGGTACGACGTCGTGGCCGAGGAGTTTTCCGCCGCCGGATTCGGCGATACCGTGGAGATTGTTCTGCGCCCCGGTTGCTACCTCACCCACGACGTGGGCGCTTACCGCGCGGCGCAGGAAAAAATTCTTGAGCGCAATCCTGTGGCGCGCCGGATGAACTCCGGGCTGCTGCCCGCGCTTCAAGTCTGGGCCTATGTGCAATCGGTTCCGGAGGCGGACAAGGCGATCATCGCCATGGGCAAGCGCGACGCCGCGTTTGACTCCGGACTGCCGGCGCCCGCGCTCCACTTCAGGCAGGGAACCGCAGATCCGCAGGCGGCTCCCGCGCATTGGACGGTCACAAAGATGATGGATCAGCACGCCTACATGCGGATTGCCGCCGGGGACGATCTTCGGGTCGGCGATATGATCGGTTTCGACATCTCCCACCCCTGCCTGACCTTCGACAAATGGCGCACGCTGCCGGTGTTGAATGCTGAATATCAGGTCGTCGATATCGTTCAAACATTTTTTTGAAGCGCCCTGCCCGGCAACGCGATCGCGCGGGTTGCGCATGGCGGCATCGCGGAGCGAGAATCCTGATGGAGACAGGCGTGAGATACAGATTCGAGCACAGGCTGGCCCTCTCGCTGGCAGTGGTCATGGCCGCCTGGGCCTTGCCGCTGCCGGCGCAGAGCGATCAAGCGCAGGCCGCCATCGATCTCGAGCGTCAAGGAAAGATTGTGGAGGCGGAAGCAGCTTGGAGCGCTCTGTCCAGGGCCAACCCGTCGGATCCCAAACCCTACGCTTACCTGGGTCTGCTTGAAGCTCGGCAGGAACGCTATGCGGCGGCCATCCGTTTCTATCGCAAAGCCATGGCACTGGATCCTGCCATGCCCGATCTGCGTCTGAACCTCGGCCTTGCTTACTTCAAGGATGGAGATTACAGGCAAGCGATACAAGCCTTCGAAACTTTGCTAAAGGCCCAGCCTGGGGACCAGCGCCTCACCATCCTGATGGGCATGTCGCATTACGGTCTGCGCGAATACGCCGCGGCGGCTCCCTATCTGCAGCAGGCTTCCAGCCGCGATAAGCAAAACCTGACGCTGCTTTTGACTCTGGCGCAGAGTTGCTTATTCTCCAGGCAGTTTCCCTGCGTGTTGGATGCGTTCCATCAAATTGTGGCCTTGAATGCGGAGTCTGCCCAGGCTGACATGCTGGTCGGCGAGGCGTTGGACGAGATGAAGGACACAGTGGGAGCCATGCGCGAGTTCAGGGCTGCCATTGCGGCCAACCCCAGGGAGCCGAATGTGCACTTCGGCTTGGGTTACCTGTTGTGGACCAAAGGCCAGTACCCCGAGGCGGCCCAGGAATTTCAGGCGGAGGTCGAGAACAATCCCCACCACCTCGAAGCCATGTTCTATCTCGCCGATTCAGAGATGCAAATGAACCGCATGGACGATGCCAGGCCGAAGCTGGAAGAACTGGTAAAGGTCGACCCGGAAAATTCAAAAGCGCACCTCGATCTGGGCATCGTCTACGCCGGCAAGGACCGCAAACAGGAAGCCCTTCGTGAACTGCAAACGGCCGCGAGACTCGCGCCCGCCGACGTGAATGCCCACTGGAGGCTTGGCCGCCTGTACCGTTCCATGGGCATGATGGCGCAGGCCAAAGCCGAATTCGCCAAAGCCGGCAGCCTCAACAAGGCCGCCGATCAGCGGCTGCTGGAGGTGATGTCGGCGATTCCCGCCGCGGATCGGACATCGCCCGGAGCGGCGGCCAAACCCGCGGACAAATAGCGGCCCGGCCGGCAGCCGTCCACGCACGGCAACGTTTGACAGGGACCGCGGCGGTTCTCCGCGCGCGGGAAATGGATTGTCGCCCTGGAACGCGACTCAGTTCAACTACGCCCAAATAGTCCGGGTCCCCTGCTGCAATAATGTGCCGCGCCGAGGGTGCGTCATTCCTCCCTTGCCGCCCTCGGATCGCAGTCAGGCTGTGGAGAAAGCGAAGGCCGAAGCTCTCGCCCCGGCCTTCGGTAGTGCGCAGTCCAATCGCAAACTCTAGAAGTAGAGCTTGGCGCCGATCTGAATTCTGCGCGGCACGTGCGTACTGACGACCTGCCCGTAGTTGGGGTCGCCTAGCGTGGAATCGACGCCGCTGAAATTGGTGTGGTTGAACGCGTTGAAGTATTCGCCGCGCAGTTGGAAGCTGTAACGCTCGGCGAACTTCAGGTTTTTGATCGTGGCAAGATCCCAGTTTTGCAGGCCGGGTCCAAGCATGGAGTTGGATCCCTCGCTGCCGAAGTGTCCCACCGCCTGCTGGAAGGAAGAGGTCGAGAACCACTGCGATACCTTCTTGATCATGTGCACCGGACCAACCTGATCAGGACGGGTCGCACCCAAGCCCAACCCCACGCCAATTGTGTTGGGATCGAAGGGATCCCACGGCTGACTTGCCGAGAACGATGAGCCGGAGACAATGGACGTAATGCCGGAGAGTTCCCAGCCGCCCAGGACCTTTCCTTCCAGTCCATGCTGCTCCTTGAAAAAGGGCAGATCGTATACGTAATTGGCCTCAAAGATCTGGGGCGTGTTCGACGACGACGGACCGTAGTCCAGTTTGAGGTTGTAAGTGTCGGTGGCGACCGAGTCGCGGTCATTGGAATTCGTGGTCAGATCCTTCGACCACGTGTACGCAATGCCCAGGGTCAGACCCTTCGACGAGCGATGGTTCAGTGTAACTTGCAGCGAGTTGTAGTTGTTGGTGAAGATGGGAGATCTGTTCTGGATTGACGCGTATCCCCGATAGGGACGGATCGCGTTGACGTTGACATCGGCGGCGGCAACCATTCTGGCGGCAACGGTCGGCTGGTTCATATCCAACTCGCCGAGCAGGTGGCGAGCCATGTTGCCGACATACGCCACCTCGAGGATGGTGGTGGGTAGAAGTTGCCGCTGTACGGAAAGGTTGAAATTGGCATAGTTCGGAACCTTGAAGATGGGGTTTCCGGTGGAAGTAATTCCATTGGGCCCGTAGGAAACAGAAGTCGTACCGCCGAGAATGGCATCGAACGAGCCATTGGTCACGGTTGTCTTCTGCGCCAGGGGCGGATCATTGAAGGCATTCTGCTCCCAGATGCCATTCAGCACGCGGTCATAGAAGATGCCGAAGCCGCCGCGGATAGAAGTGATTCCACGGCCATCAAGGTTATAGGCAAAGCCCAGACGCGGCCCGAAGTTGGCGTTGTTGTTGGGGTTCACGTAGTTGCCATATGGCGAACATTGAACCAGCGGAGCAATCGCATGCGCCGCGGTGCAAGCTGCGCCCTTGGGGAAAATCAGACCATTGGCATAGGTTGCCGGCATGAGCAATATCCCGCCCACAGATTGACCGGCATTGAAATCTCCCGATACCGGGTCGATGGTCGGCGCAAGCAGCGGGCTGTATAACAGCGGATCGAAGTTGGCGAGCGTATTGTTCACATCCGTGGTCGATGGGAAGGCGCTCCAACGTATGCCGAGGTTGATGGTGAGGCGCTTGCTGACCTTCCAGTCATCCTGCACGTATGCTTCGCTGTTGATGTAATGAAGGTTGGGGATGATGTCGCGGCTGGTCTGGGTGTACGTGAACACGTTGCCCAGCAGGAAGTCGCCCCAGGAGTTGAAGCTAAAGCTGGGTTCGCCAAAAGTGGCATTTTCGCTCTTCAACATTTGCTGGATCTGGAAGCCCGTGCGGAAAGTATGTTTGCCGAACGTAAACGCCAGATTGTCAAAGTAGGTGCGGTCCAGGTTGCGCTCTTTCCACGGAGCAGAACCCGCGCTGAATCCAGTAACTCCATTTATGCCAATTGCCGGAACTCGGCCGTAGGGATCGGTATAAGCCCAATTGTTGGTCAGGGCGCTGTTCACCGTGGGCGAAGTCGCAAATTGCCCGCTCGCGATGGTCGAGTGATAGGTACCCTGTGACCATACGAACTCCGCCTCATTCACGACCTTCGGCGAGATCTCCCAGGTCAGGTTGCCCACAACGTTCTTGCCCGGCGAATCCACCAGGGTATTCACAAGGCCGGGATAGTTGCTTCCTGCCCAAAGACCCTCGGGCTGATTGACAGGCATGATATCGTTCATGCCGCGCGCAAAAAAGTGGACCTTCTCGTTGAAGTAATGATCGACACGGACGATGTCATCCCGGAAGTTATTCATCGCCGAATAGTTGAAGGCATAGTTTCCTCCGCTGTTTGCCGGGTACTTGCTGAACACGTTGGTCAGATAGACATTTGAGTTACTACTGTAGCAGCTTGCCGCGATCTTGGTCGTGTCCGTCGATGCATCATAAGTCAGGCAACTTGAAGGACCGTTGGTAAAGTCCCCGGCCACAACGCCAGTCAGTTCCGCCGCGCTCGGCGCAGGCATGCTGTCGCTTCCCGGCGTGGTGACCTTGTGCCATTCCTCTGACCAGAAGAAGAAGGTCTTCTTCTTGTTCACGTTGTAGACCTTTGGAATGTAAACGGGGCCGCCGATGGTAAAACCGTAGACATTGTGATGGTTGACGGCGCGTGGATCACCATTCAGGTTGCTGAAGTAATCATTGGCGTCGAGAACCGTGTTGCGGACGAACTCATACATGCTGCCGTGGAAGGCGCTTGTGCCGCTCTTGGTGGCCACCAGAATCTGGCCGCCGCCCGAGCGCCCGTAGCCCGCGTCGTAGTTACCTCTTTGCAGCGTGAACTCCTGAATCGCATCGATGCTTGGCACATTGATTACGGTTCCATTGGAGCCGCTGTCATTGATGTCGGCGCCATCCACCGTCCAGTTGTTGGCGGTCGTGCGCGCCCCGTTCACGGAGAGCGCCGTTCCACCGGCTGAAGCTTCATCGCCCAACTGATTTACGACGCCGGGCTGCAGCGTTACCAACTGCTCGAAGTTGCGGCTGCTCAACTCCAGCTCGCGTACCTGTGTGCCGGAGATGGTTCCCGCCTGGGCGCTGCTTTGCGTGTCGATTGAAACCGGATTGGCTTCCACCACCACGGTCTCGCTGGCGGCTCCCGCCTTAAGCTGAATGTTCAGGGAGCGTTTCTCCGCCACGTTCAGAACAATGTTCCGGCCCCTGTACGTCTGAAAGCCGCCGGCCACGGCGGTCACCGAGTAGGTGCCGGCCGTGAGGTTGGTGGCTGTGTAGCTCCCCGCCCCATCGGTGCGCACTACGCGCGATGCCCCGCTCACTCCGTTCAGTGAGATCGTCACTGACGCGTTTGGAATCACAGCGCCAGTCGTGTCGGTGACTGTGCCGCTCAGTGTGGCCGCAAGTTCCTGTCCGCCCGCAGCCATCGGATAGATCAGTAGTACGACCGCCAGCAGACAGAGCAAACCCGGGCCTCCTTTCGCAGAGCGCCCCAATCCCGCAAAGCCTTGCTGAACTCGACAACCGCGACCTGACCGAAAAAGACCATCGAAATACCGCCTTGGATCAATCATTGCCATCGCACCTTTCCTTGATGTCCAGTTGCTGTCCATACGCCGGTACGTATTGACGGATGATATTGAAGTCAAAGAGCAAAATCCTGGCCGGGAAGATGCTCGCCTCCGAATTTGGCAAACAACAGTGGTGCCGGCCTCGTTGGACTTCAATCGATTCCTCCCGCACACAAAGCATCGCGATCAAAGAGGTTCGATCAGAGGTCGGCTCGAGCCGTGGTTCACGTGAGGAGTGAGTGCAGGCCTTGCTCTTTTGCCACGGGCTTTCAGCGGCGGCAAGTCACCGTGTACGCTCCTGAACTCACAACCGGGTCGCTTTCCCGATCGGATAATGGATCAGGGCGAGCATCCAGTTATGAATTAAAGGAACGATAGAGCAAACGGGCTATATTAGCAAGAGAAAATGACGATATTAGGCTAAAACGATCAACTGTGTGGAACATATGAGGCTTATCGCAATCACGCAGCCAGGCACCCCCTGCGTCGCCCTCTCCCTTTCCGCTGGTATCCATTTCTTGGGACGATGGGCGGCCCTCGTCTGAAAGCCTGCAACCAGGCGGTGAAACCGCCATTCCGATCCGTGCCGGGCCGCAAGAAGCCAGTTCCAGCCACCTGCGGGCGAATCAGAGAAATGGCCCGGCGCTTCGCAAAGAATGATCAGAATATTCGAAGAGCTCTACAGGAGTGAGCATCTTTAGTGAAAGTGGCCTGCACTCGAACGCCTCGCCTGGCTCTGGTTTATGCTCTAGAAACACGGCGCATCCACTGCCACGGATGCCGGGAAGCTCACCTCTCCACCGCGCCATTCTGGAACCGCACATGATGACCTATCTATTTGAGATTTGCGTTGAAACCCTGCATGCCGCGCGCGCGGCGGAGCGGGGCAATGCCGACCGCATCGAGTTGTGCGCCAGGCTCGAGATCGGCGGCATCACCCCCGGCCAACAGCTGACCGCGGCCGTCGTCCGGGCCCTGTCGATCCCCGTTCATGTGCTGATTCGTCCGCGCGGCGGGGACTTCGCGTACTCAGCCAGCGAGTTTGCCCAAATGCGGGAGCAGGTGCAATGGGTCAAGAAGGCCGGCGCGGCCGGAGTCGCGCTGGGCGTTCTGCGGGCGGACAGGCGCATCGACATTGACCGGAGCCGGGAACTGACGGAGCTGGCGCATCCCATGAAGGTGACCTTTCACCGCGCTTTCGACGAGACGCCGGAGCCTGCGGAAGCGCTGGAAGCCGTGATCGCGACCGGAGCGGCGTGCCTGCTGACCTCGGGTGGAAGCGCGGATGTGCTGACCGGCGCCGAGCAGTTGGCGCAGCTGGTCCGGCAGGCCGGAGACCGCATCCAGATCATGGCGGGAGGCGGGCTGAAGCTGGCCTCCATGACCGAGGTTCTCGAGCGGACCGGCGTGCGCTGCCTGCACGGCTCGCTCACCCGCAGAACCCGCGACGACGGCCCGGAGATCGTCCACGAACACACCGCCGCGGGCAGCGCGGACATTCTGGAAGCCGATGTGCGCAGGGCCGTACAGTTGTTGCGCAGCCATTCCGCCGCGGCGGAGGCTTCCCCAGCCGCCAGGGTCTGACAGCCCGCCCGCCTCGTCCGCTTCATGCGCGGATAACGCGGATACCCTGCCTCTCAAACGGCGCCAGGGCCTCGGCCGTTGCGCCTGCGTTGGTAATAAGGATGTGAATCTCACTGGTCGGGCAGATGAACGCGGGGCTCACGTTGCCTAATTTGCTCGAATCGGCCACTACGATCACCTGCTTCGATTGCTTCAGCATCTTGCGGTAGACCAGCGCCTCCTCGGTCTCCAGCGTGGTCGCTCCGCGCTCGGCATCCAGGCCGGTCACGCTCAAAAACACCTTGTCCATGTACACATCGTCGAGAAACGTGAGCGCCGCGTTGCCGGTGAGCGAGAACGACCACGCCCACGGCACAACGCCGCCCGTCAGATAGGTGCGGATCCCGGGCTGGTTGCACAGTTCCATGCCAATATTGATGGCGTTGGTAATCACTTGAATCTTCTCGCGGTGGCGCAGGCTGCGGCCGATGTGCGTCGTCGTGGTGCCCGCCGTCAGACCCACCGTCTCATTGGCTTGGATGAGCTCTGCGGCGGCCAGCCCGATCCGGCGCTTTTCGCTGGCAAAGCGCTGCTCGCGCGCCAAAAACGAGCTGTCGTAGCGGAAGGGCTCGTAGAGCAGGGGTTCGACCAGCGTTGCACCCCCGTGCGTGCGCCGGATCAACCCCCGATTCTCCAGCCGCGCCAGATCGCGGCGAATGCTGGGCGCGGAGGAGCCGGCCACGGCGAGAATCTCCTCGATCGTTGCGGTTCCGACGCCCAGGAGGAATTTGATGATCTGCTCCGAGCGGTGATTGAGTGCGTCTGACATGTCGCACCGATTCTACATGGCACAACATGAGACTTTGGAGTCGTGGCGGGCATTTTTTGCAAATTTACATAGATTTCAGCCATAAATTGCCATCTATTTGATCGTTTTTATTATTTTCGATCGCGCTGACGGGAGCATTTGCCGGCTTTTTCCAAAGGGTCTTGCATCTTCGGGTAGTACCACTCCATTCTTCGGCCTTTTGGGTCTTCAAAGATTTTGCAGCACCAGGATTCCGAAGGTTCCCAACTTCACTTTTGGCCAGCCGGTGGTGGCGGGCAAGAAATCCGCTGCGGGAAGATAGACGAGTTGATTCGCTGCGTCAACGGCAAAGGTATGGGAGCCCTTCCTGGTGGTGACCGTCTGCTCGATTTCGAATTTGCCCGACCTGTTTCCTGCGATGACGAGTGAATGGGCCTCGACAGGTGCATGTCCACGGTTGTGCAGGACCAGTTCCGAGGGGACGCCCTGGCCATTGCTCAGCGGTGTTGCAAGGATGAGATCGAGAGGTTGTGGCGCGGCGGAATCGATTTGTCCCTGCAGCACCGCGGGCACATCTGCCCGGGCGTTGATTTGCCTCTGAAAGGCAAGCAGGACGCCGGTGACAGACATGGCAAGGATCACCAGGCCAACAACGCATCCCACTGTGAGGTGGAGCGCGAAGGTAATAGCGCGAACAGTTTTCATATGAGGACCTTCGCTTATTGAGATCCATTATGAACGCCAAATCTGAAGGCAGCCTGGAAGCGCTTAAGAGATTTGGGAAGCAGCGAAAGCCGGGAGCTGCACGGTGAATGTGCTGCCCTTGCCGATCTCGCTTTCAACCGATATGGTGCCGCCATGCCGCTGGACGATTTGCAATGCAAGCGAGAGGCCGAGGCCGGCGCCGCCTTCAGTTCGCGAGCGCACTTTGTCTGCACGCCAGAAACGGTCGAAGACGTGAGGCAGGGCGGACTCTTCGATGCCAGTGCCCGTATCGCTCACGGTCACGTTGGCGCGCCCACCCTCGGAACCGAGAGCCAGGTGAACCGAGCCAGCTTCGGTGTACTTGATCGCATTGTCAGCAAGGATGAGAAAGAGCCTTCTCAATTCCGTGGCCTCTCCCATGACGCGAACTTCATCGTCAGGGACGGTTGCAGTGAGAGAGAGACCCTTCTTGACCGCGGATGGGGTGAGCTCGGTGAAGAAGTCGCGAAGCATTCCTGCCAAGTCCACCGGGACAAGCTCCGTATGCCGGCGGCGTGCATCTCCGCGTGCGAGATCGAGAAGATTCTCAACCAGGTTGGACATGTGGCGAGCTTCGTGAACAATCTTGCGGAGAACTTCGGCGAGTTCTTCCCGAGAGCGTTCACGACGAAGCGAGACTTCGCCTGCGGTCAAAATGAGGGCCAGCGGAGCGCGAAGTTCGTGAGAAGCGTCGGCTGTGAATCGTTCGATCGAGCGGAAGGCGGACTCGATGCGCGCGAGCATGGCATTCAATGTCTGTGCCAGTTTAGCCAGCTCATCCTCAGTCGGGGGGACGCGGAGACGCGCCGTCAGATCAGCCGGATCGATTGACTCAGCCTCTTTCCTGATCTGCTCGACGGGAGCCAGGGCGCTCTGGCTTAACCAGTAACCCGCCGTGGTTGTAAGCAGAAGTGCGATGGGTATCAGCAGCGTGAGGTAGAGCCCGTACTCGCGAAGCGATTCTATTAAATCGCGAAGGGGCTCAACAACGTGCACCGTCAGGCTTGTGCCCCCGACCACTAGACGCTTGCTTGCCACGCGAACGGGCCAGCCACGCGTCCCTACTATTGCGATCGAGACCGAGCCATCCGACGGCCCCGGAGACAGGACCGGCACCCTGTGCGCAAGCAGCAGATCTGATTCATAGAGGATGCTGGACTGCTCATCCGTAATCTGCACGAACACACCGACAATCGACGAATCGGAGGAGCCGGCAAACACCTTTGAAAACTGCTCGTGGGTGTTGAGCGAGTGGCTCTCGATATAGGGGACAACGGACTCAACCCTGTAACGAAGATCGCGGTCGATGGAGTGGTACATGCTCGCCTTCATGGCGAACCAACTGCCGCCCGCAAAAAGCGCGACGAGGATCGCGAGGCTCAGAAAATACCAGGCCGTGAGTCGAACTTGAATCGTCAGGCTCTTCAATCTGATCCTTCCCGGACGCTGTATCCGACTCCACGCTCGGTATGCAGAAGACGGGGCAGACCGGCCATATTTACTTTTGTTCGCAGGAAGCGCATGAAGACATCAAGATTGTTCTCGCTGACGTCGCGGTCTCCCCAGACCAGCTCGATGATCCGATCCCGCTTGACGACGCGGCCAGCCGAGCGCATGAGGCACTCGAGAATGGAGAACTCCGTTCGTGTGAGTTCCAATCGCTGGCCCCCGCGTACGGCCTCGCGTTTCTCAGCATCGAGAAAGAGGTCGGCAAAGCGCATCTGGGCAGCGTTCTTCCCTGGAGAAGAACGGGTGCGCGCACGAACGCGAGCGAGGAGCACTTCAAAATCAAATGGCTTTGTCAGGTAGTCGTCGGCGCCGGCATCGAGGCCCTTGACCACATCTTCAGGCGCGTCACGAGCAGTGAGAAGAAGAATCGGCGTCCGGATATTCTGCAGGCGGAGGCGCTTGGTCACCTCAAAGCCGTTCAGAACCGGAAGCATCACGTCAAGCAGGATGATATTGAAGGCATGCAACTCCGCCTGGCGAAGACCCGAGCCGCCGTCATGGCAGGCTTTGACGATGCAACTTTCGTCTTCGAGGCCCTGCTGTACAAACCCGGCGAGCTCCTTGTCGTCCTCAACCAGCAGCACGTTCAGCGCGGTCTTGAATGCGTCACTCACCTTCACCCCGCTTTCGAAAGTCCATCAGCTCGCTGTAGCCGATCATGGGTTGTGACGTGCAGCGCCGCCACCCAGGTGCAACGTGATTCCAACCAGGGGTGTCAACTGCTTTGCTCCCGGATCGGAGGCCGGCTTGCCATATTCATTGTGCCAGTACCAGAGCCCTCCGTTCAGATCGAGCAGCTGCGGCTTGTGCATCAGGACTGAACCTACATCGAGCACCACCACGCTCCGGACCAGATATTCTGAGACGCTTTCGCTTCCGAATGAATCCTTTCCCTTCGGAGAGTTGTATTCCGCAACGCCGCTGAATGCAAGTTGCGCTTTGCCGATTTTTAACGGCACCATCCAGTTGGGTTCGATGTTGAAATCCGGAGTGTAGTTCTCGGGCTTCCCCAAAACTCCTTCGTGGTTCCACTCCTTGCGGAAGTGCACGCCTACATTGAAGAATCCTTTTGGCATCGCGAACACGAACTTGGGGCCTATGTAGAGCGTTCTTTCCGCGGGCGCAAACGAGGAGTTCTTTGTCTCCAGATTCGCTCCCATTTCAAATGCAACGTTGCGCAAAGGTCTCTTCTTGAAGATGCTGGAATGCGTGAGCTCGTTGAGGCCAATCCCCTCGCGCAGGATTACGTAAACTTCCGTCGCTCCTGAACCGCCTGCGGCGGCAGGTTCCGCCATATCGGACATCCCTACCGTCACGTCGGCAAAGTTGCTCAGCATGCCAATGGATCCTACGTGGGTGTACTCAATGGAATTGCGGGCAATGTCGGCGGCCTTGCCTGTGTTGGGGACGAGCACGAAAGGAGTCCGGTAATTGGCGCCGTACCAGTAAGAGAGGACATCAGGACTGTGCGGCTGGAATTGCGCTTTCTGAAACTCACCGGCCTGTCCTTTAGCAGAGGCCCTCGGTACATCGGGCACTGCGTTGACTGACTCCTGGGCCGCGGCTGAGAAAAGAGCAAGCAGAAGGAACAACAACATCACCGGGGCTGCCCGCTTGAGGTTGCCGAGGAGCTTCAGGGAGATTTCGGCGGGTTGAATGGCGCTGTATATCGGATGGGCCAAGTCTTTCACCTCGATGATTCGAGAAGCAGAATGGCAGGTGAACCTGAAAGGAACCTGAATTCCCATGTGCGAGAAACTGCAACGAGCAGAAAACACTGTCGTTATTCAGATTGTTGTTCTACTACATAAATTGGCTGCGAGATTCTGGCTGGGGTGAATACTGCCGCCCGGAACCAGAGAATCCATGCGGCCTGCGGAACACTTTCGGTGTGGCGCTGGAGATTGAGCGTCAACAATCGACGGTAGCAAGCTGTTCGTTTACGGACAGCAATTGTTGATTTCGGGCAGAACCTACCCGACGGCCGCTGCGTATAGAAATCCAAGTTACGGCGAATGAGTTGCATGCGCCGGATATAGTTTGGTTCGGGAATTGCGACAAATCGAAGCAGACTGTCGCGATTGGGGACTTTATGCGAACGCTCCTTCAGGATATGCACCATGCACTGCGCCAATTGCGCAAGGCGCCCGGCTTCACTCTTACCGTTTTATTGACGTTGGCGCTTGGAATCGGCGCGACCACGGCGATCTTCACGCTTGTGTATGACGTGATGCTCAAGCCGCTGCCGTTTGAACACCCGGAGCGGCTGGTGGTGCTGGAAGAGCAGGTCGCCGAGTTTCGCGACATCTACCCGAAACTGCCGATGAGCGCCAACCACTTCGTTAACTGGGAGCGGAACAGCCACAGCTTCCAGTCGATGGCGGCGATGGAACAGGACTCCATGCCTCTGGGGACGGGCGGGCATCCGATCCAGGTGAAAGTCCTCCGCGCAACCCCCGGCATCTTCTCCGTGCTGGGCGCCGCGCCGCAGATAGGCCGCCCGTTTGCAGAGCAGGAGGCTCAGCCAGGGAGCGACCGCGTTGCGGTGCTGATGAACGACCTGTGGCGGACACAGTTTCAGAGCGATCCGGCGATTCTAGGCAAAACGATTACGCTGGACGGATTCCCGTATACCGTCATTGGCGTGATGCCGCCGTCGTTTCATCTGCCCGTCATCAAGGATCTCGCGAACAACACAGATCCTGCAAAGCCGCTCGAAGCTCTTCTGCCTAAGGTCTTCTCGAAGGGCCAGTTGGCGGAAGCGATGGGCGACTTCAACTACTTCGCACTCGGTCGGCTCAAACCCGGCGTGACCGTCGCGCTGGCCAACGCGGAGACCGATGCTCTGCAGCACTCCATCTCGGCTTCGCTCCCTCCGGACGAAAAAGGCACTCTCTCCGCGGTGCTGACGCCGTTTCAGCAGGCGCTGGTGGGCAACAATCAAACGCCGCTGCTCATTCTGCTGGCCGCGGTGGCTGGACTGCTGCTCGTGGGCTGTGTCAACATTACGAACCTTCTTCTGTCTCGAGCGGTGAGCCGGAGGCAACAGATGGCCTTGGCCGCGGCACTGGGAGCAGGGCGCGGCCAATTGGTGCGCATGGCGATGCGCGAAACCGTGCTGCTGGCGGCTATGGGGGGCGCGCTTGGAATTGGGCTGGCGGCCTTCCTCGTGCCGTTCATGCAGCATTATCTTCCGCCTGCGCTCGACTTCCGCGGGCCTCTGCACCTGGATTGGGCGGGCGCCGGCTGCGCCCTGCTGCTCGCGGTTGCCGCTACGCTGCTTGCGGGCGCGGCGCCGGCGTGGATGAGCGCCCGGACCGGGCCGCAGGAGGTGCTGCGCAGCGAGTCGAGGTCGGCGAGCGAATCGCGCGGCAGCAAGCGTCTGCGCAGAGTCCTGGTCGCCGTGGAAGTGGCCGTCAGCGTCACCCTTGTGCTCCTGACCGGGCTGCTCACGGTGAGCCTGGGCCGCCTCATGCGTACCGATCGCGGCTTCGACGCCGATCGTGTCCTGACTGCGCAAATCGACCTGCCCAGCAAGTCCTACCTGGACCTCCAGGCCCGCGCCGCGTTCTATAAAGCGGCGCTCGACCGTATCCGCCAGCTTCCGGGGGTCGAATCTGCCGGCATTGTCAGCGTGCCGCCGCTGGCGGGAGACTTTTGGATCGACATGATCCGTGTAGCGGGCGATGTGCGACCCTTCATGCAACTTCCCACGGAGCACTTCCGCTGGGTCAGCCCAGGTTACTTCCAAGCCGTTCAACTGCCGCTCGTCGCCGGGCGGTTCTTAGACGCGAGCGACCAGGGCAAGCGCTTTGCGCTCGTCTCCGAGCTGACCGCGCACACGCTTTGGCCGGGGGCAAATCCCATCGGCCGGCAGTTCGTCCGCGGAGGCATGACCGAGGCGCCGTTTACGGTAATCGGCGTGGTTGAAGACGCACGCACCATTTCGCTCGCTCAACCCGACCCGATGATGGTCTACGTTCCTTACTGGTATCGCTGTGATAGCACGGGCGGTCTGCTTGTACGCACGCACCAGGGCCCGGGACCAATGGCCGATACCCTGCGCAAGGCCGTCTGGAGCGTCGATCCAGCGGTGTCTGTGCCAGTAGTGCGCTCACTCGGCGTCGTGGTTGCGGACTCGGTCGCAAACCGACGTTTCGAGATGGACCTCCTGCTCCTGTTCGCCGTCAGCGCCCTGCTCCTTGCCGGGTTAGGCGTCTACGGCGTCGTCACTTACTCCGTCGTCCAGCGTCAGCAGGAGATCGGCCTGCGGCTGGCGCTTGGCGCCCAAACTGCAAACATCTATGCTCTTGTGCTGCGCGATGGAATGATGCCGGTTCTGGTGGGTGCGGCTGCCGGAGTTGGGATCGCGGCCGGATTTGCGCGCGTAGTGGAGAGCTTGTTGTTTGACGTGAGCCCGAACAATCCTGCTATAGTTGCCGGCGCGGTTTGCGTGCTTGTAGCTGTGGGAATTGCCGCCTGCCTGCTGCCTGCACACCGCGCTGCCGCAATTGATCCTATGCGTGCTTTGAGAGCGGAATAGCGGCGTCAGGCAGCCTACTGCTTTGTCTGAGGCCAGACGTAGGATCGTCCGCGGGGCCCTTTCTTGCAACGTTGACCTATGCGCTGCCGGTCGCGTGCCTATACCCCCCCATTGTGATCGGCCTCAAGGATGCGGAGGAGCGCCGGATTTGGATCATTCTCTGCAGCGGAATTCTGACTGGACCTGTGTCAACGGCACTTTGGTGCCTTGTGCTTCAGTGGCGCGGTGACGATTCACATACCGTTTGGCACGGTGACCCGCTTTTAGGCGTAGGCGGCGTCGCAATGATCGTCTTTGCAGCGATTGCCGGATCGTTCACGGCCTTGTTATATGTGATTGCCTTGAGAGTTATCCACCGCCGCTTCAGGAAACTGGCCGTTCATTGACTTAGCGGGAGGGATTCCGCTCCGCGACAGAGCCTCGTTCTCATCTTGCTCAAAGCAGCGATCCTGCTCTGAGTGAATCGTTGGCAGACATTCCCTGACCCCAAGATCGGGCTATGTCCCGTGTCCGAACGCGTTGTACCGCGATAAAGGAGTCGCTGGTCCCTGCGTGCTCAATTTGAGCACTCGGTGAGCCCCTGGGGCGTGCGTTCACGCAGCCTGACAAGGTTGCCAGGCGAGGAGCAGTTGGCGATGGCGCGGCTGTGCAGCCATCCGCCTTGCTGCGGCAGGTGACGGGCCGGGGAGGGTCCCCGCCGTTCAGGGTGAGAGGAGTTCCATACGCAGGGGCGCCTACCTCCGGCAAGGAATT
This sequence comes from uncultured Acidobacteriaceae bacterium, assembly GCA_963716385.1. GTDB lineage: Bacteria > Acidobacteriota > Terriglobia > Terriglobales > Acidobacteriaceae > Telmatobacter. The sequence continues at coordinate 738,018 of OY970305.1, read as the reverse complement.
AGAAGCTACACCTGCATTGCTGGCTTGGACATGGATATTCCACTTCGAATTGCTTGCATTACATACCGGGAACCCTGAGAATTCCATATGCCGGAAAGGCAAGCAGGATGAACATGAAAACCAGAATCAATTTTGCATTTATGTTCGCACTGGCGCTTACACTGATTGGCGCTACGTTGACGATGACGGCACAGGTAGAGGCGGGGTCCACTGTTCCTCCGCCGAGGCCCAAGGGCCCGTGTGACATATACGCTGCCGCCGGTGACTCCTGCGTGGCCGCCCACAGCACGACGCGCGCGCTGTACGCCTCCTACAACGGACCGCTCTACCAGGTTCTGCGCCAGTCGGACGGCAAGACCCTGGACATCGGCGTCGTTCAGCCGGTCGAGTCGCCCTACCCGGATGCGGGCGGATACGCCGACGCGGCCGCGCAGGATAAGTTCTGCTCCGGCACGTACTGCTGGATCACCACCATCTATGATCAATCTCCGCAGCATAACGACCTGACACAGGCGCCCCGCGGCGGATTCAACGGCCCTGCGATGGGCGGGTTTAACAACCTCCCGGTCGCTGACATGGCGCCGGTTACCATCATGGGTCACAAGGTTTACGGCGTCTTCATCGAGCCGGGCATGGGCCTTCGCCAGGATGACGCGAAAGGCACGGCAGTCGACGATCAGGCAGAGGGGCAGTACTGGGTGATTAACGGCCGGCACTTCAACTCCGGCTGCTGCTTCGACTACGGCAACGCCGAGATCGACAGCCGCGACGACGACAATGGCACCATGGAAACCGCCTACTTCGGCGACGCCGGCGCCTGGTATCACGGCAGTGGCCCCGGCCCGTGGATCATGACCGATCAGGAGAACAATCTGGTCGGCTGCGTCAACCCGGATGGATCCAAAGGCTGCGCAGACCTGCCGACCATCACCTGGCGATTCGTGACCGCGATGGCCAAGGGCGAACCGCACCACTGGACATCGATGGGCGGCGATGCACAGAAGGGCGCTCTTTCAGTGATGTTCGATGGACCGCGGGTGAACGCCACCTATGACCCGATGCGCAAGCAGGGGGCCATCCTGCTGGGCAACGGCGGCGACAACAGCAACAGCTCGCAGGGAACCTTCTATGAAGGCGCCATGACGGCAGCGGGCACCTTCCCGACCGACGCCACCGACCAGCTGGTGCAGGCCAACGTCGTGGCTGCCGGGTACGGCGTGCCTCGTCTGAGCCTGGCGCCGGCATCCGCGACTGCCGCTCCGCCGGGGCTCCAGACGTTCGCTCCAGGGTCCTCGCAGGACACCACCGTGACATTCACCAATTCCACGGGTGCGCCCGCGGCAGGCGTCACGCTGAGCATTTCCGTGCCCAGCCCGCAGTGGACCTCCTTCGTTGCGGGCACCACCGAGACGTCAAAGACATTCGCTGACCCGGTCGCGCCGGGTGCGAGCGTGAGTGCCACCTTCAAGGTTACCTCGGGGCCGGCGGCTTTCAACGGCGACCTCGTCGGCAACGTCTCGTGGACGAACCCGGCCAGCGGCAGAGAGCAATTCGAGACAACCGCCGAAAAGGTGCGGAATGTCAGTCCGATCAAGATCAACGAATTCCGCATCAGCTCGGGTTCTCCCGCCAACTCGACGGACTCCTTCATCGAGATCTACAACGCCGGCTCCCGCAGCGTCGACATCTCCAACTGGACCCTGACCGAGCACCCGACCCAACAGGCCATCTTCTCGACAGTGAAGATCCCGGCCGGGACGAAGCTCGCGGCGGGCGGCTTCTACCTGCTCGGCCTCTCCAACTCTGGGCTGGCGGCGTCCGCGCGCGCCGGCGATACCACCATCCACGTCAGGAGCACGACCGGCATGTCGGCCGGAGATACGCTCAGCATCGACACCGGCTCCAGCGTGGAGACCCGCAAGATCGCAAGCCTCGGCACGGCGGCCAGCAACAGCACGACACTGTGGCAACCCCTCCCCGATGGTCCGGTGATCACGATCCCCGTCGGCTCCGCCAACGTGCCTGTCACGCAAGTGACCGGATTCAAAGTCGGCGAGAAGATAGCCATCGGCTATGGCGCCACCTACCCCGCCGTCGCAAAAGCCGTGGAGCGGTACGAAGTGGCCACGGTCACCGCGGTCGGCAAGCCAGGGACGCAAGCCTACCTGGGTGTTGACGCACCCGCCGGCGCGACCAACATCAAGGTGACCTCCGTCTCCGACATCTCGGTTGGTGACAAGATCAGGTTGGACGTCGACAGCGTCGGCCATGGGATCGAAACCGTCACCGTCACGCGCGTCGGTACGCCGACCAGCCGCACCGCGCTCTCGGCGAATGCGAGCAAAGGCGCGACCCATATCAAAGTCCGCACCGTAGACGGCTTTTCTGTGGGCGACAAGCTGATCATTGGCACCCCCGCGAACCGGAACACTGTGATCATCACAGTCGTCGGCACCGAGGGTCCCACCGGCACCGGCATCGACTTTACGCCAGCCCTCGACCAGGCGCATACCGAAGGCGAGGAGGCGGCAGTTCCCGGCACGGGCCTTGATCTGGCAGCCCCGCTCAAGTTCAACCATGCGGCTAACCTCCCCTTTAGCGATCGCGGAACGGGGATCAGCTTCCAGCCGGCGACGGCCTTTGCCCACTCGAGCAACGAGCCCGTCCAGGCGCTCGGCATTGGCATTACGCTCGACAGCCCACTGGCCAGCAGCCACGCGATCAACGCGGCTGTGCGTGACGCCGCGGTCACGACCGCGGGTTACCAGGGGACGCCAGCACCCAGCCAGTGGTTCGGGGGACCCGAGTTCACCACGAGCGCCGTCCTCTTCGGCAGATTCAACATCTCCTTCAGAGAAGGCAGCATGGTGATGCGGGACGCCTCCGGCCTGGTTGTCGACAGCCTCAATTACGGCGGCATGGTCGACCCATGGGCCGCCGAGGGTTACCAGGCCACCTCCGGCTCAGAGCAGAGTGGCTGCCACGCGCCTGCGCCCGGCGCATCCATGGGCTTCGGGCCGGCTGCTGCGGCCGCCGGCGCCACCAATTCGAGCGCGGGCCGCTTCCCCGACGGCGCTGACACCGACAGCAACTGCACCGACTTCCTGACGCAGGCCGCTGCCACCCTGTCGGCCGCTTCGGCCGCCGGCACCACAAATATCAAAGTCGCCGGCGTGGAAGGTTTTCACGCTGGCCAGAAGATCATGATTGATACGGGCGCGCATCTCGAGACCGCCGTCATCGCGGCGGTTGGCACGCCAGGCGCCACCACGATCGGCGCCGCCACCGACGCGGGCGCGACCGTGATCCCTGTTGCCAGCGCGATTGGCTTTCGCGACGGCCAGACCATCAGCATTGACAGTGGCGCGAACTCTGAGACGGCGGTCGTTGCCTCCGTCAGGAGGTTCGGCGCCTCCACGATCATCGTCACCGCGCCGCTCACTCATGTGCACGCTGCGGGGGCACAGGTCTCCGGCACCGGCATCACCCTCACCGCTGCATTGACACGGGCGCATGCAAGCGGCGCGCAGGTTACCGACAACGTTCCCTCGCCGGGTGCGCCCAACCACTATTACAGGAGACCTGATTGAGGCGTGCCTGTGGAACTGAACTGGATGGAATGAATGCGCAGCCACGAGCGGGAAGAGACAACAGCAGATTCCCTTCGGCTTCGCTCAAGGCGTGCTTTCTACTCCGCCTGTCTAAGAACAGACCGGCTCGGAATGATAGGCGCTCCTTCCACCGAACTGCCCTGCTGATGAAGGTCTTCAGTTCAGATGCGACGGGAGAGACGAGGTCTTTTGTATAGCTTGCCCCTCTTTCACTTCGTAGATGGCATCTGCTTTTACGTCGTGAAATTCCTGAACCAGGCCGCTGGGCCACCTTATCTCGATTGTCTTCATTACAGCATTGCTACCGAGGCCGAAGTGTAACCGCGAATCGCTGGTTGACAGGTAGCTGCTACCCGCGCGGACTTCATCCGTTTGAGTCATATCCGCGGTGGTCACGATGACGCGAGCACCAATGGCGGCCCGGTTGCTCTTTACCCCTACCAGACGGATAAGAACGCGGTGGTTCCCATTACTTGTTTCGTTTAGGAATAAGGAGGGCGGACCTCCAACGTTGAAGACCACAACATCCAGGTTCCCGTCATTGTTGATATCTCCAAAAGCGGTGCCGCGCCGCGATTCCATTGGTCCGTCATTGAGGCCGCAAGCGTCTGCAATCTCCTCAAAGCTTCGGCCGCCGTAGTTATGGAACAATTGAATTGGCTCCCCAAAGCGCGGCTCATTGGGCAATGGATCCAATAAGGAGGAGAAATTGCCTGACACCATGAAAATGTCCGGCCACCCATCGTTGTCGAAATCGCCAAAACCCGCTCCCCATTTTACCGGTGCGAATGTCTTGGCCGCGATTCCAGTGCTTGGGGCGATATCTTGAAACTCATTTCCACCTCTGTTCAGATATAGGCTGGCCGGCTGGCGCCCGTACCTGGTGACGAAGATATTGAGCCTGCCGTCGTGATTGAAGTCGCCAAAATCGGCCGCCATGTTACCGTAAATCTCCCCGTTGTCTCCGGCTGCGGTTCCCGACGAAATCCCAACATCCTCAAAGGTTCCGTTTTTCAGGTTGTGATAGAGGAAGTTATATCCTCCGTCGTTGGTTACGAACAGATCGGGCCACCCATCACCGTCGTAATCGCCCCAGGCGACTCCCATTCCCTCAAGCTTCATGGGATAATTTACACCAGCCTTCGCGGATACGTCCTCGAAGGTTCCGTCCCCACGATTTCTAAATAACAGGTCCGATTCCCCTTTCATGCCGCTGGGCAGCTCCACGAGCACCCCCTTGTAGGCGAAGGAAGTTGGAGAGGGCAAGTGGCGGACATCGGTGGAGATGTATCGCGCCACAAAGAGGTCAACGTTTCCGTCCCGGTCATAGTCAGCCCAGGCTGCACCTGTGCTAAAGCCGCCAACCTCGAGGCCAGCCCTTGCGGTAACATCCTCGAACTTGCATCCGCCCAGGTTGTGGTAGAGCACGTTGTGCCCGTACCCTGTCACATAGAGGTCAGGCAGACCATCATTATCGAAATCGGCAACAGCAAGTCCCGTTGCCCAACCTTTTGTCGCCAGGCCGGAGGACTTAGTCACGTCTGTGAAATGGATGGTGCCGGCATTGCCGTCCTGCACATAAAGTGTGACCATCAGATCGCCACCATTCAGGTACCGTTCGATGGACGAGTCGTTCACGACAGCAATATCGAGTTTGCCGTCGTTGTTGCAGTCGAACAGCGCTACGCCGCCGCCGTTCATGGTATCCACGATGTAGCGCCTCTCGGCAGTCGTTCGCGGCACGGTGGTGAGTCCGGCTTGCCTGGCGATATTGCGAAAATGGATGGATGATTTCGCGGGCAGAGTCGAAGACGGGATGGAGGATTTCGCGTCTGGAGACATGCCAATGGTTGAGTGTTCTGGCGGACGCGGGAATTCGGCCCCGGGATGAGTTACCTGCGAATGCGCGCTGAGGGTCGCGAGCATTCCCAGCAGCGCGATCAAGAAGCGAACCATATACTTAAGCGCACTTTAACACAATGAGTCCTTCTGGCCTACCCGGCGATCCACGCTGGATGATCTAGCAGGATACGCAGGAAAAGCACTGGTAGATTCGCACGCGCGAGTGCTCAACCCCGATCTTCTTCACGAACAACTTCGCCGTCGAGGACGAACCTATAGCAAAGGGAAGAAGCACTGGGGCATCGCAGATATTGTTAGCAAGAGCGGCCACGTGCGGATATGAGGCACGACAACCAGGCGCTGGCCCAAACGCTCGAAGATTTCCGTCCTCGCGGCCAGGGCCTGTTCCCACTGTTTGGCGCTCCTTGCGGAAGGTAAGTGTTTTTCAGCTGCAAGGGCATGGAATGCGTACTGAATGTCATCAATGGATAATTGACCAGTTGAGACATTTCCGAATCCCTCTCTGTCTCGTCAGCGCTCGTCCCTTCCCTGCGTGGAATTCAGGAACACGTCGTTCGTGTTGGAGCCGTGAATGTCACTGTGGCAGCTTATACACGATTGCTCCTTCGCCGACTGGATGTGGGCCGGCACCGCAGGCTGATCCGCTGTCGAGTTTGGCGACGGGAAGTGGCAATGACGGCAGATCGTGTTCACATTGGCTTCCGTCAGCAGGTTGGGATTCGGTCCGCCGTGGGGAAGGTGGCAGGCAGTGCAACCTTCGGTCTTGACCACAGGGTGCTCATACACGAAGGGTCCGGCCGTCGCGGCGTGGCATTTGGTGCACACCGTGAACTGCCACGTAGAAGACGGCAGCGTATTCTCTCCGAAGGCGCCGTGCGGATCGTGGCAATCTGTGCAGCTGACCAACCCCTCATCTACTTTGTGGTGGACGCGCGGGGAGAACTGCGGCTTGACGTCGCTGTGGCACCGGTAGCAGAGCTGGGGCTGTGCCAATTTGAGCAGATGGTTCGGCGCGCCGGCGGAGTGGATGCTGTGGCAGCCAATGCAGCTCACGTTGCCCTTGCCGTGGGCCGAGCGTTCAAAGTTTGCGTGCCTGCTTTGATGGCATGCCTGGCATTTTTCATCCAGCTGTTTGGCGGTAGCACTCGCGGGGTCGAAGATCAGGGTAGCGTCGCCGCCTTGCGCGTGCTGCTTGCCGGGTCCGTGGCAGCTCTCGCAGGTCACGCCTTTGCCGCCACGAGTCCGCGCCAACCGGCTGTGCGAATTGTGGTCAAAGTCCGTCACGACCTCTTGGTGGCAGGTCGCGCAGGCGGCTGCACCCACAGAGTTGCTGGCGGCCGACTGCATGGCCTGGCTGCTGTCCGGCCGGGCGCTGCCTGGCCGAGCAGCCAATGCAGGTGCGTAAAGCATCGCCGCGCCGAGCACCAGCATGAAGCAGGCTCGCGGGTCCGGCATTCTTCTGGCAACTGTCCCCATCATCCCTCGCGCAACTGGCCTCTCGTGATGCATCGATACCGCCTCGGGCGGGCTCAGGCGGAATCGACGCGCGGCGTGAGCACCAGGGCCTGCTTTACCAATGCGTTCTTTCATTGCGACTGTGGCCTTTCTTCTCCACTCGGCGAGACCTGTGAAGCTGGTGGTTCGCCGGGCGGCTGGATCGTGAAGGGCTCGGGGCTTACGTGGCCGCGATGGCAGGTGCCGCAGGTCACCGGTTCGCCCGAGCCTTCCAGCTTGGCGATGTAGTTGCTGTTGATCTCATCGGTCATGCTGTACATGAGGCGCGCGACATTCTTCATCGGCTTGGAATCATCCGCAAATTTGAGGCGCGGACGTCCGTCGGGATCGGCGGACTCCGGGTCCTCGGCGTGGCAGGAATCGCAGCGGATGCCGAGCTCGCCTTCCCAGCGCTTCATGATGTCGTGAACCTGCTGCCCGGTCAGGTCTTTGGGCAGCACCTTCAGGTTGGTAGGCGCGGGAAAGATTCGCGGCGCCGGCGGCAGTGGACCGGCTGCCGCGTTTTGCTGTCCTTGCGGAGCCTGGGCGGACATGGCAACCACGCAGAGACCGAGCGTCAGCAGAGCTGCGATGGCGGCCGATCGAGGCTTCGGAGACGGCTTCGGGAACAGCTTCAAGCGGTGAACCTCCGTGCGGACCGAACCGCCATGTGAATCAGAATGGCTGCCGGATCTTCCCGGCCACGGTTGCCGAAGAATGCGCCGACAGGCTGGGAATCCTCTGCACGCCACCGCGCAGAGGATTCCCAGCTTGACGAGTGATCGCAGCGAAGGCCTGCCCGCTACCAGGCGTCCTTCGCCTTCTGCTGTTTCGACCACAGGAAATCGACGATCTGGTGAATATCTTCCTCGCTCAGCAGGTTCTTCCACGACGGCATGTACAAGGGCGGCGTGGGGCCGGTCGCGTTATCCAGGGGCGGCACCTTGCCGTCACGGATAATTGCGATGACCTCGTCTTTGGTGTAGTCGTCGGAGACATGCAGAAGCGAAGGAACTTGTCCGCCCTGGGCGTTGGGGTTGGGCACGCCTCCCTGGAGTTCAGTGCCGTGGCAGCCGGCGCAGCCAAAGCGCGCAAAATCCCGCTTGCCCGCTTCAATCGCGACGTCTTCGGGACTGAGCGCCTTGCCCCGCCCTGCCAGGATGTCCTGCGCATCTTCCGGCGTGGCGGTCCCCATGAAGGCGACCAGCGCCTTGCGGGCATTGGTTTCCAGATCGTATTCGGGCATGGAACTGCCCGGATACACAAGCTGCGGATTCACCAGCTGCTCGTCCAGCCACTCTCGCGAATGCCGCTTGGTGACGCCGAGCAGATCGGGGCCGACCTTGGCTCCGGTACCCCCGATGGCATGGCAGACGATGCAGTCCTTTTCGACGAACAGTTGGCGGCCGTATGCGGGGCTCGGGATGAGCCGCAAGCTCGAGTAGTACGAGCCCATCTCCTCATTGGTGAGCGAGAGCATGTAGTAGGTGAGGGCGCGCGCCTGCTCTTTAGTGAAATGGAAGTTGGGCATGGCGGAGCCGGCCGAAACCACGTTGGGCGCCAGGAAGTGACGTTCCAGCCAATCGGGAGAGCGATGGCTTGTGCCCTCTTCGGTGAGGTCCGGCCCGATGCTGCCGCCCACGCCGTTCAGCTTGTGGCAGCCGCGGCAACCCTCGGTTTCAAACAGGCGACGCCCCTCGGTCAACTCCGGCACGCCGGGGACTTCGCCTTCCTTGTGGCACCGCCCGCAGGAGGCGCGAATGTAATCCCTGGACAGAAGCGGGCTTTCCCAGAAGGGCACGTTGCCGTGCGCGTCCTTCATGTCAGTGGCCAGACCCTGGCCGCCGTGGCAGATGGTGCAGCCGAACTTTGACGGAATGTGAGGCGCGAGTCCGGCGTGATACCGGAACGGCTCCGGCGCGTTCTTCATGGTCGGGTCATCCACGCCAAGATGGCACGTGGTGCAGCGGTCCACGCGCTGCAGGCCCGGCAGCAGCACCTGATGAATCTGCGGCGGCGTGGCCAGAACAGCGGCCTTGGTGATCGCGTTGGGTTCGCCCTGCGCCTCCAGCTGGAAGAAGCTGCGCTGATAGTTTTTCCACGAGGGCGTGCCGGCTTGCCACACTGCTGCCAGGATCAGCACAAGAGAGAGAGCGCTCAACGCGAAGAAGATTTGCGGTAGTCTGCGTCCCATTACTCTGACCTCGCAACAACATGTACCCACGGTGGAACAAGCGCCCAACCAGGGCCTCTGAAGAAGGTTCCGATGACAATCAGGACCAGGTTGATCACCACAAAAGCCGTGAACAGCCAGATAGCCCATTTGCGGTCGGAGGGGCGGCGGCTGGGGTTCCGGTCGAAGTACGGAATGGCCAGCAGCGCAAGCACCATCAGCGCGGGCGCAACCACACCGCCCAGCAGCGCGGAGTGGCTGACCAGCTCCTGCAGCCCCAGAAAGTACCACGGCGCCTTGGCCGGGTTGGGCGTCTTTGCCGGATTGGCCAGCTCTTCAAGAGGCGCGTGAAAGAAGAAGGAGATGGCCATGATGCCGGTGACCGTAACCATCAACGCGATGGCTTCGCGGAAGAACGCATACGGATAGGAGAAGACCACGTCTTCTTCCTCTTCCGGAGTGATCGTTTCAAAGATGGGCTTGCCGGTAACGACTTCCATCAGCCCGTAGGTTTTGTCGGTTGAAGCGGGCACCGTCTTGAGCGGCGCCACTTCTGCCGGCGCGCCGATCGTGACCAGCGCTTCGGTGTTGTTGGGCTTCAGTTTCCATGTCGGCCGCGAGAGACCGCCGTCCTTGCGGATGCGCCAGAAATGCACGATCGTCAACAGGATCATCAGCGCCGGCAGGACCGCCACGTGGAGTACGTAAAAGCGAATCAGCGCCGCTTCTCCCACCGTGTGGCCGCCGAGCAGCAACTCTTTCAGCTGTCCGCCCACCAGGGGCGCATACCCGCCGATGTTGGTTCCCACCGTGATGGCCCAATACGCCAGCTGATCCCACGGCAACAGATAGCCCGTGAAGGACAGGCCCAGAGTCAGCAGCAGCAGCAGTACGCCGATGACCCAGTTGAACTGGCGCGGCTTTTTGTAGGAGCCGGTGTAGAACACGCGGCACATATGAAGAAACACGCAAACCACCATGGCGTGCGCCGCCCAGCGATGCATGCCGCGCAGGAAGGGACCCATGAAGACCACGAATTGCAGGTCCTTCATGTCCTGGTAGGCCATGGGAGGATAGGGCCGGTAGTAACACATCAGCGCGATCCCGGTAGTGACCAGGATCAGGAACAGAAAGAAGGTAATGAAGCCCAGGTAAAACGTGTACCTGAACTTGAGATGCTCCTTCTTCACCTTGGCCGGATGAATATGCAGCCAGACATTGAGAAAGACCAGTTCGGACTTTCCCTTGTCGGTCGACAGTGGATCCCGCCGGACGATCGATTGCCAGATTTCTCGGATCAGATTCATCGTTACACCATCAACCGGTAGCTGTCCGGCACTACCTTGTCTTTGTCTACCTGGAGTTGTCCATCGCGAGTCATAGTGACTTCAAACCACTGCAATGGCCGTGGCGCCGGTCCATGGATCACATTGCCGTTGCGGGCAAAAATGCTGCCGTGGCAGGGGCAATGGAATTCGTGATCGCTTTGGAAGTAGGCCACCGTGCAGCCCAGGTGCGTGCAGACTGCGCTGGCCACCGCGAACCCCTTCTCGCGGTCGCGGAACACAAAAATCTTTTCATCCACAAGGAATGTCGGCGCGCCATAGGAATAGTCTCCGGGGTTGCCGATCTTGAACGTTTGCGGCGGCTCATAAAAGACATCCGGTATCAGAAAACGGACCACCGCTCCCAGGCTCACCGCAACCCCCGAGCACAGCGCGACCATGCCTGCCGTTCCCCAACTAAAAAAATCTCGACGATTCATTCCCTTGCTCCCCTATTCAAAGACTTCCCGCTCCTGCCGTTCCAGGCTCTCCATGGTGATGGCCTGGGTTGGACACCGGTCGGCACACAGGCCACAACGGATGCACTTTTCTTCGTTCTTGATGATGGCGCCGGCCTGGCCCGCTTTCAGTTCGGCGGCGGCCACCCCATAGCGCTGCGTGATGAGGGCGTCGTAACGCTCATCGCCGCTCACCTGGGTCAGATCGACCAGGCGCAGACAGTTCTCCGGACACACGTCCACGCAGCCCGCGCAGAGAATGCACTTGGATCCGTCGAAGATGGTGTTGACCTGGCATTTGAGGCAGCGAAGTCCCTCGGCGCGGCCCTGTTCCTCGTCGAAGCCCAGCTCCACTTCGGCGATGCCGATGCGGCGGTTGGCCGCCAGCACCGGCATCTTCTGGCGCGGCGTGGTGAGGAAGCCGCTGGGCATCTTCCAGTCGGGAAAAATGCGGAAGCGGCTGCGCACCGTCTTCTCGGTCTTGCCGCTCAGATACAGATGAATGGAGCGCGCGGATCGATGGCCATTGGCCACGGCCTCCACCAGAACGCGCGGCCCGAAGGCCACGTCGCCGCCCGCAAAGACGCCGGGGGCGGTGGTGTTGAGGTCTTCGTCAATCTTCAGGATGCCGCGCGGGGTGACCTGCACGCCGTCCTCGCTGCTGAGATAAGAGAGATCCGCCTGCTGGCCGATGGCCAGAATCACGCTCTCGCAGGGAATGATCTTTTCCTCGTCGCTGAAGGCCGGATTGAAGCGGCCGTTTTCATCAAAGACCGTGAGGCAGCGGCGGACTCTGAGGCCGGTCACGACCCCATTCTCGCCCACAATTTCCTTGGGCCCCCAGCCGTTGTCCACCACAATGCCTTCGTGCTCGGCCTCGTCCACCTCGCCCTTCCACGCGGGCATCTGCACGCGCGATTCCAGGCTGACCATGTCCACCTGCTCGGCGCCCGAGCGCATCGCCATGCGGGCCGCATCCAGGGCCGGCTGCAGGCTCTTCTCCCCGTCATCAGGCGCGGCCAGATCCACCGCCTCCTGCACCAGGCGCACCGCCGCGCGCGCCACATCGATGGCCACGTTGCCGCCGCCCACCACCACCACGCGCTTGCCCAGTTCGATCTCGAATCCGAGGTTGACGTTGATCAGAAAATCGATGCCGTTGTATACGCCCGCCAGATGCGCGCCCGGAATGTTCAGCTCGCGGCCCTTGTTGAGCCCGGTGGCCAGCAGCACCGCATCGAACTTCGAGCGCAGATCGGCAAACGATATATCGCGGCCCACCGTCACGCGCGTGTGCAGCGTGACGCCCATGGACAAAATGTTGTCCACTTCCATCTTGATGATTTCCCGGGGGAGGCGAAACTGCGGAATGCCCAGGTAAAGCATGCCGCCAGGGACCGGGGCGGACTCGAAGACCTCCACCGTATAACCCAGCAGGGCCAGGTCGTGCGCGCAGGTGAGGCCGCACACGCCGGCGCCCACAATGGCGATGCGCTTGTTGCGCTTTGCCGGGGGAGGCAGGGCTTTCCGGGCCGGATCGTGGCCGGTGCCCAGGTTGTGGCGATCGGTAGCGTAGCGCTTGAGTGCGCAGATGGCGATAGGTTCGTCGATCTTGCCGCGCCGGCAGTTATCTTCGCAGGGATGGGCGCAGATCCGCCCCAGCACATACGCGAAGGGGTTGGGCGCGCGGGCCAGAAGATACGCTTCCTCATCCTTCGAAATCCCGATGGCCTGCACGTAGCGCCCGCATTCGGTGTGGATCGGGCAGGCGGACTGGCAGGGGATGTTCTTGTCGAAGTATTCCCGGTCCGGGACCTTGATGGAATAGCTCATGCGTTCCCCATTCTGACGATTTCCCAACTGCAGTCATCCGAAACCACGGACCGGGTGCGGCCGCGTGCTGAAAACAAGTCCCCGGCGAGCGGGCCAGAGCCCGCCGGGGCAGAAGGCAACTCCATATCAGTTCCAGACATTGCTCTAGTGCTGCTGGGCCTTCAACTTTTCAATCTCGTCGTCGGTGAGGGACTTGTAGAACGCGGTCGGATTCTTATCCTTGCGCATCTGCTGGTCATAGGCCAGGAACTCGAAGATCTCCTTGCCCTGGTTGTCGCTGATGCCCGAGTTGGGCTTGTGCATCATGCGCTTCACATAGCGCTCCCACTCCGGCTTGGTCATGCTCGTGTTGATGGGCCGGGCAATGGTGTGGCATTTGGAACACTTGCTGTCAAACAGCTTGTATGCCTTCTGCTGCGCCGCCGGGTAAGAAGAAACATCGATCTTGCCGGGCCCCTTGTCTTGCGGGAGGGTTACGTTGCTGGTCTGCGCAGCCAGAAAAACGGGCGCGCTCAAACAGGCGAGTGCCATCAATTGAAGTGCCTTGTGCATTGCAGTCTCTCCTTACCACATGAACCGGAAATCCAGTTTGAACAGCTTATCTGTCGCGCCCAGAAGGGCTAGCGGGTCGCCGTCGTGTTCCTGATTGTAGGACACCCGGGCTACGACATTGCCCATGTCCGTCAGAGCATGCTCCGCGCCAACGCCCCATGCCCGCGTATGCATGGTGGGCTGCGGGGCAATGGTTTGGGTGCCGCGGTCGAAGCGCGCCATGACAACGGTGCCGGTCTTGAGGTAGTAGTCCGCCTCGCCGCGGTAGGTGTTGGAGGTGTAGTGGGTGAGCGGTCCGCCCTGGTCCCATTGCCAGTCGTCCTGGCCGTGGATGAAGCCGCCGAGCAGATCCAGCTTGTCGAAGAACAGGTAGTTGCCCATGACGCCCGTGCGGTAGAAGGTGGGGCGATAGGTGAACTCATTCTCTGCGCCGGCGTTTTGGACCTGGTCCTTCGATCCGCGGTAGAACATCGCGGTCACGCCGCCGTCGGGACCAAACCAGTAGTCGGCGTCGGCCCACACGTCCTTGGAGTTTTTGGTCGAGCCGGCCAGAATTGCGTCCCCGTTGGCGTCCAGGCCGTTGGTGACCTTGGCGGAGACGGCGAACACATTCTTGAAGTAGTTCGAGGCCCAGGTGTAGCCCACGTCCACGCCCACCGGGGCCTGATCGAGCGTGAAGCCGATGGGGTCGGTCGCGGTGAGCGTGTAGGCGGGGTCAGGGAACAGGTTGTAGAACATGGCTGCCCGTGTGCCCTCGCCCTCCTGCATGTGAATCTGGCCACCCTTGATGAAGTAGCTGCTGTTGGCCCGGCCGCCGGTGTAGACGCCAAAGCCCTGCTCCAGGCCGTTGCTTCCGTCCTGGTACATCTCATAGTGTCCGAAGTAGGAGAAGCCGGTCTCCGGCACGGCTCCGGCCACGAAGAACGCCGCTTCGTCCAGGTTGAAGCTGGAGGTGGTGGAGGTGGCCGTCGCCGGCGTGGCCCCGGTCTCGGCGATGTTCTTGTCGTCGGTGACGCTGCCCTGCAAGAGCACCGCAAAGGAGTTCGTGAGGCTGAACTTGATGTCCTTGTCCAGCGCGGTAATCTTCGGCGCCGGCTTGGTGCCATCCATCTCGTCGGGGGGCATCCGGTAGCCCAGGCGCTTGAACATGTAGCCGTTCTTGTTCAACGCCGGCGGAACGGTGTGGCAGGTGTAGCACTTGACGCCGAACTTCCGGGCAAATGCCGGAATTGCGCGGCCTGGCTGGGGCATCAGCAGGGCAACGCCGAGCACAAACAGAGTAGCCTTTACGCCTGAGGTGCAGAGTTTCATATGCGGGAGCTCCTGCGTCTTCTTTAGGCAGATCAGGGGCCAAAGTGCGTGTCCTGCCTTATCAACGATTTACAGCGGAGGCAGGTCTCGATATGGGGATCTCATTCCCCGCTTTCCGGCTCGCTCTGGGGAATGGATTCCCCATTCTGCGGCTCACGCTCCCGCTTGAGAAGCGCGTAAAAGGTCTTGCGATCCACCCCGGCCTCGCGCGCGGCGGCACTCACATTGCCCCCGCAGCGCGCCAGCACGGCTTGCGCGTAGCTGCTTTCAAAGCCGGCCAGATACTGCTCCCTGGCATCCTTCCACGGCAGCGCGGAAAGGCCGTGAACGCCCTCCGCCGGGGGTGAATCCTCTTCCAGATCCTCGGGCCCCAGCACGCCGCCCGGATGCAAGGCCGTCAGCCGTTCCATCACGTTCTTCAACTGGCGCACGTTGCCCGGCCAGCGCTGACGCAAGAGCGCCTCATAGAACTGCGGCGAGCCGGACAGGCTCTTGCCGTAGCGGCGCGAAAACCGCTCCAGAAAGAAGCGCGCCAGATGCTGAATGTCCTCCGGCCTTTCGCGCAGCGGCGGCAGCTTGACGGTGACCACGCTCAGCCGGTAGTAGAGTTCCTCGCGAAAGGTGCCCGCCTTGATCTTGGCCAGCAGATCCTGATTGGTGGCGCACAGAATCCGGCAATCCACGCGCACCGGCGTCAGCCCACCCAGCCGCCGCAGCACCCGCTCCTCGACAAAGCGAAAGAGGCGGGTCTGCAGCTCCACGCCCAGGTCGCCGATCTCATCCAGAAACAGGGTTCCGCCGTCGGCCGACTCGATCAGCCCCTTTTTGGTGCGCTCGGCCCCGGTAAAGGCGCCGCGCTCGTAGCCGAACAGCTCGCTCTCGATCAGCGACCCCGGCATGGCGCTGCATTCCACCGGCACAAAGGGGCCGTCCTTGCGCCGGCTCTGGGCGTGGATGAAGCGGGCCGCTACCTCCTTGCCGGTGCCGCTCTCGCCCAGAATCATCAGGGTCGCGTCGGTGGCCGCCGCCCGCCGGCACTTGTCCATCTGCTCCAGCATGGGCGCGCTGCGGCTCTGCGCCGCCTCCGCTTCGCCCAGCGATTCCAGTCGGCCTTTCAGGCGATCCACTTCGCGCTGCAGCGAGGCGTTGGCCAGCGCCCGGTTCACCGCCAGCAGCAGATCCTCGCGCTTGAAAGGCTTCTGCAGATAATCGAATGCCCCGTTGCGCATGGCCAGCACCGCGCTCTCCACCGACCCGAAGGCGGTGAGAAACACAATCGGCAGTCCCGGATGCGAATCGTGCAGACGCGCAAAGACTTCCTCTCCCGACATCCCCGGCATCCGCACATCCAGCAGAACCAGGTCGGGCGGGTTGGCCAGGGCTTCGGCCAGCCCCTTCGCAGGATCAGCGAAGGCCGTAACCGAGACGCCGGGCAGGCGCAGCATGCGCTGGATGTTTTCCCCCAGCGCCGCCTCATCGTCAATGACCAGAATGCGGCTCACTCAGGCGCTCCTCCGGCGAACCAGTGGTAAGGCTGGCCGCGGGTGAACCGCGCCGGGGGCAACTCGAGCACAAAACTGGCGCCCCCGCCCTCCCTCGTCTCGTAACGGATGCGGCCATCATACATATCCAGCAGGCTGGCCGCCAGAAACAGCCCCAATCCCAGCCGCTCTCGTCCGCTGCTTTGCGACACGAAGGGCTCGAAGAGGTGCCCGCGGATGCTTTCCGGCACTCCCGGCCCATTGTCTTCAATCCGGACCACCACTTTGGCGCCGGCGATGCGATAGGGCTCCAGACGCACCCAGACGGCGCCGTCGCCCCCGCCGTGCAGAGCCTGCAGCGCGTTGTTCAGCAGCCCGCGCACTACTTCGCCAACAACATGTTCGGGCACGTCCACGCGCGGCGCTTCCGCAATCTCCTCGATCAGCGTTATGCCCTGGCTCTTCGCCGCGGGCCGCAGTGCCCCCAGCGCCTCTTCCAGGGCCTTCTGCGGAACGGAGGCCTCGAAAACCTCGCCGCCGCGCTCCCGCCGCAGCGCCTGCAGCAGCGTGCTCGCAATGTTGCCCATGTAGCGGGTCTCTTTGAGCATCTGCTCCAGATCGGCGCAAAGGGCTGCGTCCTCCTTGCGCTCCTCGAGCAGCACCTCCAGCCGGCCCGCCACGATCGCCAGCGGATTGTTGAACTCGTGCATGAATCCGGCCGTGAACTGGCCCAGCAGCGTGAGCTGGTGAGAGAGCCGCGCCTGCCGGTCGGCGGCCTGCAGCTCCTCCCGCAAGCGGGAGGTGCGAAAGCGCACCGTCTCCAACTGCAGCTTCAGTTGCGCGGCCGCTTCTTCCGCCTTTCCCGCGCAGGCCAGCAGGCGTCTCCGCTGCCCCTGCATCCGCAGCAGCGCCGGCAGCGGCGCCAGCAGCACGGCCACAATTGCCGTCGTGATCCTGGCAGCGGTCGTGGCAGGAAGAAGCCAGATTGCCACCGCAAGAAGCGGCAGGACCCAGCCCCCGCTCATCCAGTGGACAAGCTCAATTCGCCCGCTGGCGCGATCACGCTCGCTCCTCTCCTTCAACTCTTCATGCATAGGAATCAAGTGTAGTGCCTGAAACCAAGCAAGGCGGATTGCATAGAAGCATCGCGAAAGCGGAATCAACTTGGGGTGGTCTGGTCATGGAAACGCGCATGTGGCCAAGAAGGGTTTTCGGTTGACGCCGATGCCCGTTCTCCGGCCTGTTTCTCACCGCTGCCATGCCGATCTTAAGCTGTTGTCACCCTTCCATCCGCACTCCGTGGGAGCGACTCATGCGCTCGGTGTACATTGGGTGTCCTCGGTACAGTCGGCGCTGGCGTCTGTTAGTCGCCCTCTCGTTCCACCGTGTGATCGAGCGGGTGCCAGCCCAAGGGCACAGGCGCCGGAACTCGGCGCTTGGTTGTGGTGCATTCAACCCTTTCCTGGACAATGCCGCTGCCAGTCTCCGCTTTCGCGTACTGTGGAGCTGCAAATATGCGTCGCAGCTGATCCAGAGATGATGCAGCAGAACTGCCGGAATGACCTGATGCCATGCGGGCACAGTCTGGGCACAATTTAGGCACAAACGATTCTGAACTTTTCTAAACTGCTGATTTTAAATATATTTAATTCTGGTGCCGGGAGGGGGGGTCGAACCCCCATGGCCGCAAGGGCCGGCGGATTTTGAGTCCGCTGCGTCTGCCAGTTCCGCCATCCCGGCGTTTAAATCCAAGTCATTGGAACATCATATCTTAACTGCGATTCCGCGCCTGCGATCTTTCGTCACTGCAGAGGCGTTTCCGCTCCATTTGTAACCTTCTGTGCCCCATCCCGCCCAACGACGCACCCGGCGTTCATGCGTTCAATGGCGCCACTCGTTCCGTTCTCCGCAATGGCACCGCGGCGACCGAAACGGTCTCTTCTCTTTCACTCAGCGATTCTCATCATAACGCCTTCTCCCCGTCAATGCTGTGGGCTGCCCGGTATTCAGGAGCAGATGGAGTGCCCGGCCGAACCTGTACCCGCGGATGTGCGACAAAACTGCATGACAGCCGAGTGAAATGCGAACGGCGCACCTTGCGCCGCCGGGCGCTGCTGCGGAGAACAAGGGTGAAGATCGCGGGTGGAGAATCTTCCTTGTGTCCGGTGAGGTTCTTTCGGATGTGGTGGCCAGAGACGCTACCGAAAAGTCGTCAAAAATCTGAAGATACAGCCGACACTGCGAATTATGCCTGAGAAGTTGTTCCAAAAGTTGCCCCAGTCGGGATGGAACTAGCGGTCGACGATTTCCAAATGAATCCGGACGCTCCGATGAAGGTGGCTGTCAGCCGCGCTTTCCTGTCCAGGTATTTCTGCGCCATATAGTGGACGGCAGTTCAGGGCCGCCAAACTAGACCGGGCTACCAGCGCTGGGATGGGCGCACGACGATTTGGCATGAAGCGAGAATCCATCCGGGCGACGTGGGCGTTTGTCGGACCCGATCCTGGCCGCTCGGTTGAACTTTGAATGATCCCGGCGTATCGAGGCGACAGAGCTCTCTCATGCCGGCTCATTGCGGACCCGTTTACCGCTTGCGCTGTTCAATCGACTATGTACCTAGGCGTTATTAACCGATACGTAACTGACGGTTTGGCGACCACACACCCGGAATGCCGCGAATTCTTCCTCCCCTATCGTTGCAACCGGGATCTAGGGTCGTGTTCTCTTGCCGAGCCTGTGCAAATCCGGCAAAAACTGTGGAAAAAAACGTGCATAACCTGATGAAAATTAGGTAAACTTACATCCATGAGAGACCCAGCAAGTCGTATTCAGACACTTCGGGATCTGCATTTCGCTTTGGATGTGATGGATGAGCGGTCTCACCTCGGTCTTGATGACAATACAGCGCGAACGGTTAGAAACGCGCTCCTGCACCAAATTCTTGAGGTCGAAACGGCCCTAGGTTTCCCGCCTTCATCGCAGATGGCGAAGCTACACCCAGAAGAATTCCTCGTAGCTTAGCAGTAAATCTATTGAAAGGGTACTGCTTCTCGAAGGAGAGATGCGCGGGTTGCGACGGGCCGCCAGTGATACCTCTGCTCTATCTGTTTTCCCGGTAGGAGGTATATGCGCTATGCAGCCTGATGCAAAGAATTCCGGAAGCGCGGAGCAAGAGCGAGCGCCACAGTCCAAAGGCAGCAGCCCATCCCACCATGTTGAAGTCGTGCTTGAGCGCATTCTCGCCAAACGACACCAGTACCAAGAACAAGGATCTCTGGGACACATCGATTTGGAGGAAAGGCCAGGAACTGAAACTGAGCTGCCAGTTGATGGCGATAATTCATGAGATTTGAAGATTTCGCATTTGGCCGGATTCGGCTGGAACAGGTGGCAGTGAATAGACCACATGAATGGTTGGACTCCAGTTTCGAAGGGGCATGAGCGCCAAGCGGAGAGGGGTGGGCCGAATGAAGGCATCATGGCAAACGGACGCAGACCGTATCGTATGCCGATGGTCTGTATCGGGGGAACGCATCCGGTACAACCCGCTCTGGCTTCAGGAGGCTTCACGAAGCGTCGATAGGAGCGTTACACCGGCGGTTCCGGATTTCACCACGCACAGTCCATTAGGTTCAGGTGAATGGTTCGTCCCTTGGAATGCCCGATGGAATGTACCCGGTAAGTCGATGATTTAGTACCGGAGCCCGCTGCGTGACGGCTATCAGATTGCCTTCATATTCCTAGAAGATTAGCCCGCCCTGTTTGTCGGGTTCCGGTCGGTTGACCGCCAATGCGGACAGAACTCCCATTGGGACTCTCCTGATCGAGCTTTAGAAGACCGACGATCCGTCCGCAAGCCCGCAGGCCACCCAGCCAGGCGGGCGGAATCGACCATGCCGATTGACACATCGGCCGGGATGAGGCAGAGCGCATTCAGCCCCCGGAAGTGTTGGCATGAACCTCGTCCTTGGTTTACTTTGCATTGTAAAGTGAATTCCTGTTCCACATATCATCTCCCCAAAACAAACATGCGCCCAAGGGATAATCATTTCAACCAGTAACTGCCGGGTAGCCGGTCAGAACGAAGCCGCAGGCGCCGCGGTCGCTGCCGCATTGGCCTCCGAGTAGCTTTGTGGCGGGGATAGGGTATGAGTCACAGGAGGTATCCCACTGTGACTCGTCTTCGCAAAATGACGCTCGAGGAACCCGAGCGTCACAACTATTCAGAAGCTACGACGCGGCGCTATCTGCGTTTCGTCGAGCGGTTCGCACAACACTTCGGCAAGTCACCTGACAGGCTCGGTCCGGATCATCTGCGCAGCTACCAGGCCTATCTGCTCAGGGAACGAAAACTCTGCCCGGCGTCTGTCGAGAACCACGTGGCCGCACTGCGGTTCTTCTTCGTGCGCACGCTTCATCGACATGAGTTCCGCGAGTACTTGCCCTATCCCAAGTCTTGCAGGAAGCTGCCCAACATTCTCAGCCAGGAAGAAGTCACACGTCTGATCAACGCCAGCAGCAGCCTATTCGAGCGCACGCTGCTTATGGTTCTCTATGGCACCGGCATGCGCCGCGCCGAGATCGCCCGGCTGAAGATCGCCGACATCGACAGCCAGCGCATGATCATCCACGTGGTCGACGGCAAGGGCCACAAGGACCGCGACCTGCCCCTAACGCCGGCGTTGCTGAGACCCTGCGCGCCCACTGGCGGTGGCTCAAGCTGCGCACCTACCTGTTTCCGTCACGCATGCATCGCGATCGCGAACAGCCGATCACGGACAAGATCGTGTGGCTGGCGTGCACGAAGGCGGCGAAGAAGGCCGGCATTCGCAACGCGGTTTCGCCACATCTGGTTCGACATGCCTGGGCGACTCACCTTCTGGAAGCCGGTATGGGCGACAAATGCTGCTATTTCTGAAGAACCATGGAGCAACCCAGTAACTTTTATCGATGTGGAATTCAATCCAGTACAGAATAGCGATGGTCGAAGTACAGAATAGCACTGCGCGTTTTTACCCTGGGAGGTCAGGCCAGTACAAAATAGCGATATTTCTGACAGCTGACGGTGGTGGCGTAAAGGATCCGAACTACAGCATCTTGCCTTGCGGGTTGTAGAATAGCCGTTGGCAATTTGGTGCAGCGAGGACGAAACCTATGGCAGTCTCGGTAATGGCCGGAATTCCGGCGCTCAAAGAACTTGCCGCCGACCTGAAGCGGCGCATGGAACAGGGGGTGGCCGATTTCCAGGCCAACCTGGCCTCCACGCGCACCGGCCGGGCCAGCGTGCACATGCTCGACCAGGTGAAGGTGGACTACTACGGCGCCTATACGCCCATCAGCCAACTGGCGCAGCTGTCAGCGCCCGAGCCGCAACTGATCGTGATTGCGCCCTGGGACCCCTCCATTTTGAAGGACATCGAGAAGGCCCTGAGCACTTCCGATCTGGGCTTCAATCCGCAGTCGGACGGCAAGATTCTCCGCGTGCCCGTGCCGCCGATGACCGAGGAGCGCCGCCGCGACGTGTGCAAGCACCTGAATAAGGTGCTCGAAGAGCACCGCACCGCCATCCGCAACGTGCGCCGCGACGGCAACGACGCCCTCAAGAAACTCGCCAAGGAAAAGAAGATCAGCGAGGATGAGGAGAAGCGCGCCCTCGACGAGATCCAGAAGATGACCGACGAGGAGATCCGCCGCATGGAAGAGCTCTCGCAGAGAAAAGAAGCGGAAGTGATGCAGGTCTGACGGGAAGCGCATCGCGCGCATCCTCTCCTGCATCACGTCTTTGCCCCGCGCTGATTTCTTCGGCGGCGAGGAACCGCTCTAGCTGATTCCCACCTTGCCGCGCGGCCAGAGCGGGCGCTTGGCCTCGTGGTCGATGACGGGCTCTCCGTCGCACTCGACCTCAATCACCGTCGCGGGCTGGTCGGGAGCCAGCAGGGGCAGGCCGGTGAGGCGCAGGGAGAACTCATCCTGCGTGAACTCGACCTTCTGGCCGGTCTTCAGCAGGCGCGCCGACAGGGCTTTGGGCTTGAGGCCGCCGATGGCCACCACCGCCTGCGGCTGGTAGAAGCCGAGCCAGTCGGCCGCCGGGGTGTGCCCCGGCCAGTACTGCTGATGGATGTAGAGCGTGTTGCCGCGGCGGGTGTAGTTGGCGTTGACGTTCCAACTGAACGACCCGCGTTCGGCGCCATAGATGGCCTTGCCGTTGGTGTCCAGCCACCTGCCCACCGCTTCCAGCAGGGTCACCGACTCGGGCGGCACGGAGCCGTCCGGTTCGGGGCCGATGTTGAGCAGGTAGTTTCCGCCCCCGCGGGCGCAGTTGGCCAGGTTGGCGACAATCGTTTTGGGCGTCTTCCAGCCGTCGTCGGCGCGATTGAATCCCCAACTGTCGTTGAGTGTCATGCAGGTCTCCCAGGCGCGTCCCTGGGCTGCGGCCTCAATGTTCTGCTCGGGGGTGGAGAAGTCGCCCTCCAGGCCGTTGCGGTTGTTGACGATGATCTCCGGCTGCAGCTCGAACACCATCTGGTTCATGCGCTCGGACTCCCACTCCTCGGGGGTCAGGGGCCAGTCGACGTCGTACCAGAGGACGTCGATTTTGCCGTAGTTGGTCATCAGCTCGCGGATCAGCCCGTGGGTGTACGCGACGAAGCGCTTGCGGGCCGCCTCGTCGGTCTTGCAGCGGGCGCCGTCGGGGTGGTGCCAGTCCATCAGCGAGTAATAGAAGCCCACGCGCAGGCCCTCGGCGCGCGCCGCCTCCACAAATTCGCGGACCAGGTCGCGGCCCGGCCCTTGTTGGGCGGCGTTGTAGTCGGTGAGCTTGGTGTCCCACTGGCAGAAGCCCTCGTGGTGCTTGGTGGTCATCACCATGTACTTCTGTCCGGCGCGCCGGGCCAGGCGGGCCCAGTCGCGGGCCGCATTCGGCCTGGGCTTGAAGTGGCGGGCCAGCAGCTCGTACTGCGGAAGGGGGACGCCCTCGACCTCGAGCGCCCACTCATGCTGCCCGATGACCGAGTAAAGCCCCCAGTGGATGAACATGCCGAAGCGCGCCTCGTGCCACCAGGCCATGCGCTGGGCGCGGGTGGCCGCCTGCGGGTCCTGCGCGGGCGAGCTGGGGGCTGGCACGCCGGTCAGGCCCGATGCCGAAGCGCTGGACGCCGAAAGGGCCAGGGCTCCGGCCGCGCCGAATTGCTTGAGAAACGACCGCCTCGTACTGTCCATCCAATCCATGACTGTGTGGCTCCCCTCGTCGAATAGGCCGGTTGAATCGGCCGCGGATTTTCGGATGCAATCCTATCACCCCGCTCAACCGGCGAGCGGCGCAGTCTATTCTAAGGGTGCTCGCCCGTGTCCGACTTTGCCCAAACCGTCAAGCAGCAGGCCGACATCGTCAAGGTGATCGAGGGCTACATCCGCCTGCGCAAGGCCGGCGCGCAGAACTACTCCGGCCTCTGCCCCTTCCACAAGGAAAAATCGCCGTCGTTCTCGGTGCACGCGGTGCGCCAGTTCTATCACTGCTTCGGCTGCGGCGTGTCGGGCGACGTGTTCAGCTTTGTGGGCAAGATGGAGAATGTCGGATTTCCCGAGGCGGTGCGCATGGTGGCGCAGAAGTGCGGGATTCCGCTGCCCAAGCGCGAATTTTCGTCGCCGGAAGAAGCGGCCGGAGCGCGTATGCGGGCCAAGCTCCTGGAGCTGCACGAGACGGCCACCGCGTGGTTCGAGGAGCAGTTGCGCTCGCCCGAAGGCGCTCTGGCCCGCGAGTATCTGGCCGGGCGCGGGCTAACGCCGGAGGGCATCAAGGCGTTTCGCATCGGCTACGCCCCCGACAGCTTCAACGCCCTGCGCGACCGGCTGAGCGGCATGGCCGACAATGAAACCCTGCGGGCCAGCGGCCTGTTCAGCTCCAAGGAGCAGGGCGACGGCAGCCTGGGGCCTCTCTACGACCGATTCCGCAAGCGGGTCATGTTTCCCATCGCCAACGAAAGCGGGCGGGTGATCGCTTTTACGGCGCGGACCCTGGAAACGGGCGAGAAAGCCGGCCCCAAATACATCAACTCGCCGGAGACGCCGCTCTATTCGAAGGGGTCTGTCCTCTTCAATCTGGACAAGGCAAAGACCGCCATTCGCCAGGCCGAGTTTGCCCTGCTGGTCGAGGGCCAGATGGACTGCATCAGCGTGTTTCTGCGCGGGATTCAGAACGTGATCGCGACCAGCGGGACGGCCTTCACCGAGCAGCAGGTGGCGATTCTGCGCCGCCACACCTCCAACGTGGTGGTGAACTTTGACCCCGACGCCGCGGGGGCCAATGCGGCCGAGAAGTCCATCTCCCTGCTCACCGAGGAGGGCTTCAACCTGAAGCTGGTGACGCTGGACGACGGGCTGGACCCGGACCGCTACATCCGTGAGCGGGGCGTGGAGGCTTACACGGCAGCGTTGCGCGGCGCGCGCCGCCAGGCCGACTACCTGATCGAGCGGGCGCGGCAGATGTTTCCGGGGGCCAGCGCGGAGCAGAAGGTGAAGGCCATGAACTACCTGCTGCCGCACATCCGGCGCATGCCGGAAAAGCTGGCGCGGGACCAGTTTGCCGCCGACGCCGCGCAGAAGCTGGGCATTGACTCGGCGGTGCTGCGCGAGGAACTGCGCCAGGCCGCGCTCAGGCGGCGCGACCACGTGGAAGTGCGCGCGGCGACCCTGACGGAGGTGGAGCGGGTGCTGCTGCGGGCGCTGGCGATTACCGACCCCGAGAACGAAGACGCGCGGCGGCTGGCGACTGAGGCCGTTGGCGGGCAAGCTGCTCTTTTTGAGGGCCTTGGGGCGTTTGCGGCGTTGCAGGCGCTGGCTGGCCGCGGGGCGCGGGACCCCATGGATGTGGTGGGCGACGCGGCGCAGCGGGCGCTGCTGGCCGAGGCGCTGCTGGCGGAGACGGAGCCGCCCTCGGCCGGCACCGTGCAGGGCGCGATTGCCAGCCTGCAACAGCGGCAATGCGAGAGCCGGTTGCGCGAGCTGCGGGCGCAGATCGCCGAGGCCGAGCGTCGCGGCGATTTTGCCGAACTGGCCCTGCTGACCCAGCGCAAGCTTGAACTGGACCGGGCGCTGCGCCAGTTGCACAGCCAGCCGTCGGGACAATAGAGAGTCCCGAAGCCCTGCCCTAAGCCGCTCACTCTGTGCGTCCAATCCGCGCCTGAAGCGTCTAAAGGACAGAGGAACAGAGCGGGCGGAGGAAGTGGATCTGCCCGGTCCGGTCCCGTCCGGCACTGGCTTGACCCGAAAGCGGCCTTGAATATCCTGAGGCAGGGCGCGATTTTGTCTTGGCGGCAACCGGGTGGGCTGTGGTAATCTATTGATCTCTGTGAGGATGCGCGCCCCTTTGCCCCATACATGAGCTGCGGCTCGCGGGCGACCCAGGCGAAACCTGATGCGCTGTCATCCTGTTCCGAGCAACACCCTGAGACCGCTTCTTTTTGCGGGAGACCGCAGGTCTGCGTCCTCGTGCGCGGAGATTTCTGGATTCAGTCCATGGAAATCTTTTTTTCGCGCGCCGGACCGGACCCCGCACCGTTGCGCGGAACGGTGCTGAAAACTCGTTCGCGCTGGAGAGCAGGAACATTTTGGCAATCAACGACAAGTTTGAACACGATATTGACACCCTGATCGAAGTGGGCAAAGAGAAAGGCTACCTGACTTACGGCGACGTGAACGACATGCTGCCGGAAGAGATGGGAACCTCGCCCGAAGATCTGGACGATCTGATCACCACCATCGGCACCCAGGGCATCGACCTGTTGGACGGCCCCAAGTTCGGCCACGACAAGGACTTCGACCATGAAGAAGGCGAAGACGTCGAGCTCGACCTGACCCCCGGCGCCCTGGAAAAGACCAACGACCCGGTGCGCATGTACCTGCGCGAGATGGGCACGGTGCCCCTGCTCACGCGCGAGGGCGAAGTGGAGATCGCCAAGCGCATTGAGCGCGGCCAGCTGCGCGTGCTCAAGGCCATTTCGCGCTCGCCCATCGTGATTCGCGAGATCATGGCCCTGGGCGAGGACCTGAAGCGCGGCGTGCGCAACGTGAAAGAGGTCGTGGTCTTCGACGAGGAAGAGCTGACCGAAGACGTGGTGCAGGCGCGCGTGCGCGCAACGGTGGCCCGCGTGGACGCGCTGGTGAAGCATCAGAAGCGGATTGCGCAGCTGGAAGAAAAGCAGGCCGCGGCCACCAGCAAGACCAGTGCCCGCGAAGCGCGCCGCGTCCGCTGGCTGATTGCCCGCGAAAAGGTGCTCGTCTCGCGCATCGTGCGCGAACTGAAGTACACCGCCCTCGAGCGCAAGCGCCTGCTGGACAAAGTCAACAAGACCGTGGACACCATGCGCACGCTAGAGCGGCAGATCCGCTCGCTGGACCAGAAGTTCGAAGCCAGCAAGAGCGAGGAGCTGAAGAAGGAGTATCGCCGCCAGCAGAAGAACTGCCGTGCCGATCTTGAAAAGATTGAAGGCGACGCGGGCGTGGTGATCGTCGAGCTCAAGCGCACCCAGCGCGAGATGATCCAGGGCGACATGGACGCCGAGCAGGCCAAGAGAGAGCTGATCGAAGCCAATCTGCGCCTGGTCGTCTCCATCGCCAAAAAGTACACCAACCGCGGCCTGCAGTTCCTCGACCTGATTCAGGAGGGCAACATCGGCCTCATGAAAGCCGTCGACAAGTTCGAATACCGCCGCGGCTACAAGTTCTCGACCTACGCCACCTGGTGGATTCGCCAGGCCATCACGAGAGCCATCGCCGACCAGGCCCGCACCATCCGCATTCCTGTGCACATGATCGAGACCATCAACAAGCTCATCCGCACTTCTCGGCAACTGGTGCAGGAGCTGGGCCGCGAGCCTTCCAGCGAAGAGATCGCCAAGCGCATGGACATTCCCGTGGCCAAGGTGCGCAAGGTGCTCAAGATCGCGCAGGAGCCCATCTCGCTGGAGACACCGATCGGCGAGGAGGAAGACTCCCACCTGGGCGACTTCATCGAAGACCGCCAGGCGGTCTCGCCCTCTGAAGCCGTCATCAGCGTGAACCTGAAGGAGTACACCTCGCAGGTTCTCCGCACGCTCACCCCGCGCGAGGAGCGGGTCATCAAGATGCGCTTCGGTCTGGAAGACGGCTCCGAGCACACCCTGGAAGAAGTCGGCCAGAGCTTCCAGGTCACCCGCGAGCGCATCCGCCAGATTGAAGCTAAGGCCCTGCGCAAGCTGCGCCACCCCTCGCGCTCGCGCAAGCTGAAGGCGTTCGTGGAAGGCGCGAAGGAGATGTAACCACCTGCGGTGGGGCAGCCCCCCATCGCGCATTCCGCTACAACAGCCAAGACACTTAAATGGAGGCCGCAGCCTGCGAGGGTTGCGGCCTTTTGTTTTGCCGGCAGGCTCATGCTTGCCCGGCACTCTTTTTTTCGGTCCGCTCCGGCACGCCCCAGGGTCTGGTAGAATTCCGCTTGATTGAAACTCCGGTGCTCTGCTCAAACGTTTTTGCTCAGGGGGTTTCGCGTGTTTCCGCTGAAAGGGGATCTACCGATGAAAGACATGACCCGCCGCCAATTTGGCAAAACCGCGGCCGCTGCGACCGCGGCCGCATATGCCGGTGTTCTGCTGCCGAAGTTTGCCTTTGGCGAGCCTCAGCCCGAAACCCTCCACTACCCCAAGGGCTTTCTGTGGGGATGCGCCACCGCCTCCTATCAGATTGAAGGCGCAGTCAAGGAAGACGGACGCGGCCCGTCGATCTGGGACACCTTCTCGCACACGCCCGGCAAGACCTATCACGGCGAAACCGGCGACGTGGCCGACGACTCTTACCACCTCTACAAAGAAGACGTGCGCCTGCTGCACAACCTCGGCGTCCAAACCTATCGCTTTTCGCTCTCCTGGTCGCGCATCTTTCCCAACGGCACCGGCCAGCCCAATGCCAAGGGCCTCGACTACTACAACCGCGTGGTCGATGAATTGCTGGCCAACGGCATCACGCCCTACATCACGCTCTTCCACTGGGATCTGCCCCAGGCTCTGCCCGGCGGCTGGCAGTCGCGCGACACCTCCAAGGCATTTGCCGACTATGCCGCGTATGTGGCCAAACAGCTGGGCGATCGCGTGCATCACTTCATGACCACGAACGAATTCGTCTGCTTTACCGACCTCGGTTACCGCTACGGGCAGTTTGCGCCGGGGCTCAAGCTGCCCGATGGCGAAGCCAATCAGGTGCGCCACCACGGCATTCTGGCGCACGGCCTCGCGGTCCAGGCCATTCGCGCCAACACCCCCAGCGGAACCCAGGTGGGCCTGGCAGAGGACGCCGTCGTCTACGTGCCGGTGATCGAAATCCCCGAGCACATTGAAGCCGCGCAGAAGGCCACCCGCGACGGCAACGCCCCCTTCCTGACTACCGTGATGGAAGGCAAGTATCCCGACAGCTACCTCGAACAGGAAGGCGCGAATGCGCCCAAGGTCGAGCCCGGCGACATGAAAGCCATCGGCAGCCCGCTGGATTTTGTCGGCCTCAACATCTATACGCCGACCTATGTGCGCGCCGACGGCTCCGCCAAGGGCTACGCGATCGAGCAGAACCCGGCCTCGTACCCGCACATGGCGTCGCCGTGGCTCACGCTCGGCCCGGAGTGCATCTACTGGGGCGTGCGCAATGTGTCGGAGTTGTGGAAGCCCAAGGCGCTGTTCATCACCGAGAACGGCACCTCGTCGGACGATGTGCTCACGCCCGAAGGCCGCGTGGAAGACACCGACCGGCTGATGTATCTGCGCAACCACCTGACGCATCTGCATCGCGCGGCGGTCGAGGGATATCCGATCAAGGGCTACTTCCTGTGGAGCCTGATGGACAACTTTGAGTGGGCCGATGGCTACAGCAAGCGCTTCGGCATCCACTACGTGGACTTCAAGACGGAGAAGCGCACGCCCAAGATGAGCGCCGCGTGGTACAAGGATGTGATCGCGAACAACGCGGTGGAATAGCGGAAGTCACGAGCGTGGGGAATTTCGGTGACAGCGGCGGCGCGGACCTAGGTCTGCGCCGCTTCGATTGCAGCCCATTCTTCCGTGCTCAGCTTCAGCTCAGCCGCAGCGATGCTCTCTTCCAGATGCGCGACCTTGGACGTGCCCGGAATGGGCAGCATCACCGGTGAGCGCTGCAGCAGCCAGGCCAGCGAAAGCTGGGCCGCCGTGGCCGAGTGCCGCTCGGCGATCCGGGCCAGCGTCCGCGCCGAGGGGTGGTCCGGCCTGAGCAGCTTGCCGGCGGCCATGGGGTACCAGGGCATGAAGCCGATGCCGCGCCGCTCGCACCAGTCAAGCGTCTCCTCGTGGCGCCGGTCGGCGAGCGAGTAGCGATTCTGCACGCTCACAATGGGCACGATCTTCTGCGCTTCCTCGATCTCGGCCGGGGTCACCTCACTCAAGCCGATGTGGCGAATCTTGCCTTGTTCCTGCATCCGCTTCAGCGCGCCCAGGCTCTCTTCCAGCGGCGTGCGCGGGTCGATGCGGTGGAGCTGGTAGAGGTCGATGCGGCCGAGCTTAAGCCGGCGGAGGCTCATCTCGACGCACTGAATCAGGTAGCCGGCGCGGCCCACGTACTCGGTTTTAGCGGGGCCCTGGCGCGTGATCCCCCCTTGGTGGCGATGACCAGGCCGGGCGGATACGCCGCTTTCGAGCCATCCAGAAACGCCTCGGCGATGAGCCGCTCGGCGATTTCGGGGCCGTAGGCATCGGCGGTGTCGATGAGCGTGACGCCCAGTTCGACGGCGCGGCGCAGCACCCGGCGGGCCTCGGCCGGTTCCGCGGGCTCGCCCCACGCGCCTTCGCCCACCAGGCGCATGGTGCCGTAGCCCAGGCGATGGACGGCGAGGTCGCCGCCGAGGAGAAATGTGCCGCTGGCAGAGGCTGAGGGGGTAGGCATGGCAGCTTCCATGCTAAGGCGAACAGGCATGCGGACGCTACGGCCGGGAACCGGGCGCCCGCCGTAAGCGTATCTTGGTATGCAGGCTTGATCGGCGGATCAGGCAAGGAGGACCCTATGAGCAGCGCCCCGTATCCCAATGCGCAAGCCATCTTTTACCACCAGTATGAGTCCGTGCGCCGCGACGAGGTGGTGGGCATCCTGCTGGCGTTGTTCCTGGGCACCTTCGGCCTTCACCACTTTTATCTGCGCCGCGTCGGGCTGGGAATCCTTTATTGCTGCTTCTTCTGGACGGGCATCACGACGATCCTCGGCTTTATCGAGTGCTTCTTCATGCCCGGACGGGTGCGGGAGTTCAACGCCATTCAGGCGGCGGGGATTGCGGCGGCGCTGGGGATGAGCGTGCCGATGTGGGGCTGGCCGCCGGTGAACTTCACCGTGAACGTGCCGCCCACGGGCCCGCCGCCCGCGGCGCAGCCGGGCACGCTGGTCGCCTGCGGCCGCTGCCAGCAGACCAATCCGCAGGGCGCGCGCTTCTGCTCCGGCTGCGGCGCGCCGCTATAAGGACGTGGCTTTGCCGGGCCCAAGAGCGGCCAGAGACTATAAAAAGGCTGCAGATATGCGAATCCCAGGTTAGGCGCGATCAAACTGCGCCGAACCTGGGATACCCGCACATGAATGAAACTCGCACCTACATATTCGCGTGCCCGGAGCGCATGGACTCGTTGAATTGCGGCTTGGTGAAGTTCAGCGCGGACTCGAGCGCAGCCTGATACTCGGCGGCGCGCGCCATCAACTTCGGCGTGGCCGCGGCATACTCGCCGGCGAGCGCCATCAACCCCTCGCCCGCCTCGTCGCCAGCCATGCGCAGCAGGTCGGCCTCGGTGGTGTTCAGGTATTGCGCGTCTCTGGGGTCGGCGATCCATACCGGTTTGCCCTCGCCCAGCACACCCGACAGCCAGTACACCTTGCGCAACAGATATTCCAGGCGCGCGGCGTCGTCGGTCTCCGTGAACAGAAACTTCTTCTGCCAGCGGCTGTAGTAGCGCGTGGTCACCGGCACCGGCTGGCGATTGCCCGACTTGAGGAACTCCAACTGGCCCAGGTCCACCGTCTTGCGGACCGCGTTGTAGACGAAGGTCTCCGCGTAGGGCTGCTCCATGGCGGGCACAATCTCGGCAAAGGTGACGGTGACCGAGGCGGCCAGCTTGGCGTGCAGGTCGTGCGCGCCGCCATCGGCCAGGTGCATTTCGCCGTGGACGATGTAGGTGTCCGCGCCCGAGGTGGAGCGATGGAAGGGCCACTGAAACTTGCCGTACGCGATGGGCAGGCCGCCCAGCGTGACGTAGCACTCGGGGCGCGGATTGCGCAGGCGTTTGGCCTCGGCGGAAAGGTGCGCGGCCATCTCCGGCAGCAGGTGCGGCCTGTCGAAGTCGAAGGCCTCGCTCAGCTCAAGCTGCAGCGAGCGGCCACTGTCGTCGCGAAGGCCAAGCTGAAAGACAGCCGTGGGCTGCCCGTGCAGGTCGCTGCCCGCGGCAGCCGAAAGCAGCGTCAGACCGGCCTGGGCGGCAGCCGATTCCAGCGCAGTGACAAGTGTGGATTTCAATTCGACGGTCATGTGTAGGGGAACCCCGCAATGGATCGGTGCCTTTCCATTCTAGAGCATCCCCCGCGCTCCGCGAGAGGACGTGACGCGCCGCAAGAGACAACACTCCATAGCCAGCCCATCAGACCAGCACACCCATCGCCCAGAACGCCACGAAGCGGAATAGGGGAGTCCCTTTCCAGATGAGATGGCCGGCCACCCGTCCGGAACCCGGACAGGTCAAGGATGATCGCGCCTCAATGAGTGCCATAGGCTGGTATCGGCATTCGAGGCACTGGAACAAACGTCCACTTTCGTCCTGCTGGCTGTTCGAGCTGGACCGCTCTTCTAATGCGCTGCGGGCCTTTTGCGGGCACTGAACACAAGGATGGAGCCGTATGCGTGGGGGCGAAAGTCCTCAAAACCTGCCTCGGCCACATAGCACTCGATATCAGCGACGCTGTAGATGTGACCGCCGCCTTTCTCCGCGCGGTCGCGTATCGATTTGTATTTGATGAGGCCCGAGTTGATGAGGGCAAAGCACATCACCGCCAGCGGCGCTCCGGCTTTCATGGTGCGGTTGATCTCGCGCAAAGCGAGAACCGTGTCGGAGAAATGGTTCAGCGATCCTGCACAGATGACGGCGTCGAACAGGCCAGCCCGAAACGGCAGCGCCTCCACCGTTGCACGGGCGAAGTGCACGTTGGGAATATGTCCCCTTTCGACATAATGGGCGCCCCGCCGCAGCATGCTCATGCAGATATCAACGCCAAGAACGGTCCTTGACGCAGAAGCGATGCGGCGCCCGTAGGTTCCCGGGCCGCAGGCCACGTCCAGGATAAGACCGTTCCGCGATCCTACGATGGCAGAGATATCTTCTGCCAGCTGTTTTAAGGACGTGCTGTGCCATCCGCCATACAGATTGCACACCGCCGGATACACCCAGGTTTCGTAGACGGATGCCATAAAGTCAAGCAGGGGGCGAGAGTCATTCTTTCCGACGACGCGCAGGGATCGGTTCCTGCTTTCTTCGAGGCTGACCACGATGAAGTCGGGAATCCCGCTCGGGATGGGGTAGGTCCTCGCACAGACACGGCAGGAAAGCCCGTCGTGCACCGGTTCCAGACCCTGCTTGCATACCGGGCATGCGTAGAATCCGCAGGACTGCCGGATCCATTCGTCTTCTGCCTGGGGAACGGTTGGCTCAATGCCGAACGATTGCGATGCCATGACGAGACTCCTGGTCGATTCAGGGGAGGGCCGGCATCAGGTGAAGGGAAAGGCTCTTCGGGAAACGACATGTGCTGCTTAGCACAGCCATGCGACGAATTCAGTGACCCGAGTCACGCTGCAAGATCCAAGGGGCTTTTGCGAAGGCAGACCAAGGGACGCAGTTCGGTCTTGATCGACGCACACTCTTAAGTCGTCCTTGGTTTCTGTGGCTCAGTTTCTGAAAGTATGACAAATCGCTGAAGCACTCACGGAGCGCTCGAATAGGCGGGAAGCCCGCCCTTCCATGTCCTTCCTTCCCAAACCACAAACACCGGTTAGCCAGCCTGTGCCCTTCGCTCTCCACGCCGCAGGCAGTCCGCCGCTTGCCGGGCGTCGCATTTACAATAGGGAATGTGCAACCCGAGCAATCGTCGCCCATCATCCTCGCCGAAAACCTGACCAAGGTTTACTCCACGGGCCGCCTCCAGGTTCCCGCCGTGCGCGGCGTCTCGTTTGAAGTGGACCCCGGCGAGTTTGTAGCCATCGTGGGCCCCTCCGGCTCGGGCAAGTCCACCCTTTTCTATCTGCTGGGCGGGCTCACCAAGGCTACCGAGGGGCGGGTGCTGATTGACGGCATCGACTTTGCCAGCCTGGACGACGGCGAACGCACCCGCCTGCGCAAGCACCGCATCGGCTTCGTCTTTCAGAAGTTCAACCTGCTGCCCACCCTCTCCGCGATGGCCAATATCGAGATTGCGTACGACATCAGCGGGCGCAAGGGACCGCTGGACCGCGCCTATCTCGATCATTTGTGCGACATGCTCTCGATTCAGGGGCGGCTCAAGCACCGCCCCTCGGAGCTGAGCGGCGGCGAGCAGCAGCGAGTAGCCATTGCCCGGGCGCTCATCACCCGGCCGGCCATCGTGCTGGCTGACGAGCCCACCGGCAACCTGGACACCAAGAACTCCGACGCCGTGCTGCATATGCTGCAGCGCTCCAACCAGGAGCTGGGCCAGACCACGCTGATGATTACGCACAATCCCGAGGCGGCTTCCATCGCCGGCCGCATCCTATATATGCGCGACGGAAAGATCGTGCGCGAGGAGAAGGGTTCGCGGGCTGGAACGGCTCTGTCGGGGGCCGCGGTTTCACCGTAAAGACAGCACGCCGATGGACTGGAGGGAATCAATGGGTGAGGCCGCCAAAGAGCTTCTCTATAATCCCGTGATCGGCAAGATCGTGGCTGCCGCGGTTGCGGTGATCGTGGTGCTGGCGGTTTCCCACTTCCTCCAGCGTTCCATCGGCCGATTCATCGAGGTAAACGAAACCCGTTACCGGGCACGCAAGATCGTCAATCTGCTGGGCTACCTGGTCGCAATCTTCGCTGTCACCATCGTGTTCCAGGACAAGCTGCGCGGGCTGACCGTCGCCTTCGGCGTGGCCGGCGCCGGAATCGCCTTTGCGCTGCAGGAGGTAATTGCCAGCGTCGCCGGCTGGTTCGCCATCTCGTTCGGAAAATTCTACGCGCCCGGTGATCGCATCGAGCTGGACAAGATCCGGGGCGACGTGATCGACGTTTCCATCCTGCGCACCACGCTGATGGAGATCGGCGAGTGGGTCAACGGCGACCTGTACACGGGACGAATCGTGCGCATCGCCAACAGCTTCGTCTTCAAGGAGCCCGTCTACAACTATTCCGGCGACTTCCCCTTTCTGTGGGACGAAATCACGCTTCCGGTCCGCTACGGCTCCGACTGGACACTGGCCCGCAGCATGCTGCGCGGGCTGGTGGATGAAGTGCTGGTCGAGTACTCGAAGAAGGTCAAGGATTCGTGGAAGAAGATGGTGCGCGAGTACCGCATTGAAGATGCCAACGTGGAGCCGATGATTACGCTGCGCGCCACCGACAACTGGATTGAGTTCACGGTGCGCTATGTCGTCGATTACCGCCAGCGCCGCTGGATGAAGGACCATCTTTTCACCCGGATTCTGGAGGAGGTGGACAAGTCGCACGATCAGATCCGCCTGGCTTCGGCGACCTTTGAAGTCGTGACAGGATCCAACATCGACGTGCGTCTTTCCGCGGAGAAAGGCTTCTTTTCCAGGGAGAAATAGCCGGCGCCGCGGCAGTTTGACCGGATTTCGGCGCCCCGGTATACTCAAGTTTGCAGTAAGCGGGAGTAGCTCAGTGGTAGAGCATCGCCTTGCCAAGGCGAGGGTCGCGAGTTCAAATCTCGTCTCCCGCTCCATTCCGCCCTCCGGCGCCCGCCGGGCTGGCTACGGCGGTGTGGAGCGATCCGCAATCATCTCAGGGCGGCCCTGCCAAGGCGCGGTACCCAAGTGGTAAGGGAGAGGTCTGCAAAACCTTTATGCGCCGGTTCGATCCCGGCCCGCGCCTCCAATTTTCTCCAAATAAATACAGCGTTTTCTGTACACTCGGCCTTCTAGGGCCAGTGTGTCTATTTCGTCCTCCATCGTGGTGAATCGTCGAAAACGGGGCTGATTCGCGCTCAGGCGGACAAAAAGGGGACATGAATTCGGCAGGGGGCGGACAAAAAACGGGTGTGAGAAGTGATGGCCTGTCCCCATGCGTTCTAGGACAAAATGCCCGCCGGAGCGTGTCGCGAACGACGACTCCGTCGAGCTTTCCGTCTTCACCATCCAGGCCCGAGCGGCAATATCTTCGGCCACTGCCTCGAGGGTACGCGTCAGACCAAGCACACCCTTTTTGCAAGATTGGAGGTGTGATGAACTCGCAGCATGAGCGAGTTGATTGGTGTAGGAGTTCGTCGGCGGCGGAGCCGAGCCGAAGTTGAGCGTCCTGTGCGGGAGTTTGAGCAGAGCGGGATGACTCGTCAGGCATTCTGCGCGCAGCATGGGTTCGGGTATCCTCCGGAAGGTGTTGCTCTCCCTATCCGGTCGTCGGCACACTTGGCGCGGAGGCCGCGAGGCTCTGGTGTTTGCCGAAACGATGACCCATCCAAGGATGATGGTCAATTACAGGGTGAGATTACCCCCGGCAGATCCGGGGGCTTTTGTGAGCCGCTCAAAGCGGCTGGCTGGTTCATTGCAGATGCCAGCCTCCCTTTTGAGACTTGCGGATGCAAACCGTTGTGGCCTAGCCAACACTTCACTCCGGTCGGTCATGCGGTCTCGCGCATTTAATCTCGTTCGTGGCGCGAACCAGTGTTCAGCACAGAAAACCGTGGCATACTCCCGGAAATGTCAAACTTCTACTGCCACCCCGGCAAAGCCGGGGGATCTCCCCCTTGGATTAGCGCTTACGAATCGATGCTTCCCTTCAGCGGCATTGCTGAGTCAAGGACACCGCGCCGAGCCAAGTTCTGCTGCCGCATTTCGCCCCTCCGCGTAAGCGGACATTCTACGGTTGTTCAAGTCGCGGTGCCGGAATACTATCTAAGAGCCGCCCGTCCCTTCTTCTCGCCAGAGGCCAAAGCCCTATGGATTCTCTGGAGCTGATGAAAGTGAGTCTCGGGAGTATGCAGCACCATATCTAGGTGATTCTCCCGACGCAGAAGGGTGTCCATGTCAAAGCTCGCAGCGGGTACGGAAAAGAAATTTGAAGGCCTGCTCGAAGCGGCCCCGGATGCCTTCGTAGTGGTCAACCAGGAAGGCCAGATCGTCCTGGCTAACGCTCAGGCGGAGAAGTTGTTCGGGTACGGGCGCGAGGAGCTGCTGGGCAGCGCATTGGAGATGCTGTTGCCGGAGCGCTTTCGGGGCGGGCATCCGGCCCACCGGGAGAACTTCTTTGCGAATCGACGAGCGCGGCCGATGAGAGCTGGTTTAGAGTTGTACGGCGTGCACAAGGATGGGCACGAGATTCCCGTTGAAATCAGCCTCGGTTCTTTTGAGACCGAGGACGGCGTGCTTGTTTCCAGCGCCATCCGCGACATCACCAGGCGCAAGACGGCGGAAGCAGCGCTCCAGGAGAACGAAGCCAAGTTCAAGACCCTGTTTGAAATGGCAAACGACGCCATTCTGATTATGAAGGGAGAAACATTCTCGGACTGCAACCTGCGAGCTGAGACTCTTTTCCGATGCGGAAGGAACGACATCGTTGGCCACCCTCCTCTCGAGTTCTCGCCGCCGAGACAGCCCGATGGACGGCTTTCGTCTGAAAAGGCGGCGGAGAAGATACAAGCTGCAGTGAGTGGTTTATCCCAGATTTTTGAGTGGACACATGTCCGTCATGACGGAACCTCCTTCGACGCGGAAGTGAGCCTGAATCGGGGCGGGGCTCCTGAGGCAGGGTATTTGCAGGCAATCGTCCGCGAGATCAGTGAGCGCAAGCAGGCTGAGGAATCACTGAAGCTATTCCGGATGCTAATCGATCAATCCAACGATGGCATTCAGGTGGTCGATTTGGGAACGATGCGCTTGCTCGATGTGAATGCGAGGGTCTGTTCAAGCCTGGGCTACACGCGCGAAGAGCTCCTGTCCATGCATGTGTACGATTTCGATCCCACTATCGACGAACCTGCGCGCGCAAAAGTGGAAGAGGGTCTGCGGAACTTAGGATTCGCGATCATCCAGACCATACATCGGCGGAAGGACGGTTCAACGTTCCCGGTGGAGGTGAGCATGAAGCTCGTCCACCTTGACCGTAACTATGTGGTCTGCGCCGTTCGCGACATCAGCGAGCGCAAGCAGATGGAGAGTGCTCTCGAAGAGGCAAACGCAAAGCTAAGGATTGCCCTTGGAGAATCGGAGGAACAGGCACGGGAGGCCATCAAGCTCACGGAACTGGTCGATATCCTGCAATCCTGCGAGACCGACGAAGAAGCCTACCGGATTATCGAGAGCACTCTGCCAACGACTCTATCGTCCCCCTCAGGGGCCTTGTGCATGACGACCCCGTCCCGAAACATTGTGGAAGCCGTGGCCACCTGGGGCGACGCCTTCGTCACCGAAAAGACCTTCGCTCCGGAGAGCTGCTGGGCGCTGCGGCGCGGCAAGATGCACCGGGTGAAAGATTCGACCTCGCCTATGCGGTGCGGGCATGTAAGCGAGTCTTTTGCAAGCGGCTACGCCTGCATTCCACTGGCGGCGCACGGCGAGGTGCTCGGAGTGCTTTGCATGGCGTGTCCCTCCCATTCTCCGAATCTTTCTCTCCGATCCCCAGAGGATCAAGTCGAGGCCCTCGCCCGCCAAGCCAGCGCCGTGTGCCAGCGCATTTCCCTGGCGCTGGGGAATCTGAGGCTTCGAGAGGTACTTCGCAGTCAATCCATTCGGGATCCCCTGACAGATCTTTTCAACCGCCGCTACATGGAAGAGACATTGGAACGAGAGCTGCGGCGTGCGGCCCGCCACAACGAGAGTGTATCGCTGCTCATGTTCGACATTGACCACTTCAAGCAGTTCAACGATACCTTTGGCCATCAGGCGGGAGATACGCTTCTACGTGAGTTTGGTGATTTCCTGAGTCAGGGGACGCGCGGGCAGGATGTCGCTTGCCGTTTTGGTGGAGATGAATTTGTTCTCATTTTAGCGGGTGCAACCGCCGCCGACGGCAGCAAACGGGCGGAACTCCTGCGGGAAGATCTCAAACAGTTGACGGTACAGCACGCTGGTCAGGTTCTGGGAAGAATCAGTCTCTCCATCGGCGTTTCTGCCTTCCCTGGCCACGGCGCGACAGGGGAGGAGTTGTTGCGTACGGCTGATCAGGCTCTCTACCGCGCCAAGAGAGAGGGACGCGATAGGGTCGTTGTGGCAAGTCCTGTGAACCCAGGAAGCTAAACGAAGGATGGCCGAGGACAGAATATTCGCGGGGCTTGCACGGCTGAATCGAAAACTCGTGGGCAAAGCAGAGGCGACCAATTCACCCGGGCGCTTTGCGCGGAAAGCCAACCGACGCGGCACCTGATTGGAAGTACGATGCGGCGGATGGAGGCTTTGCCGCTGCCAGCGGGAGAGGCGAGGAAGCTAGGCGAACCCACCTGGACAACGGCAGGAGTCGACGAAGAAGTGTCCGGGAAATCGCTTCACGGGGGTGAAATAGGCTGCTTTTGGGGTCGATGCAAAGGCCTTGAGGGGCTTGCCGGGGCCTTTGGCTTGGAGCAACTACAAAAAGCGCATCGGTGATAACCGGCGGTATACTTCCTCATCGCCGGGAAAGCAAAATGGCGATTCCCTGTTGATTCTGACTCCTCTACCGGCAATGCCTTGAAGACGGGGCAGTGCAGATGCTGTATCAGCCCATCGTCGAAGGTCACGGTGTGTCGGCGTTGCCTTGGTACCCGAAGAGGTCCGCTCTGACCGGATGACCGCTAGCCGGACAAAACACGAAAACCTGTAATCTCCGAAAAGGCCACGAGTACGACCGGAACTCTGATCTGCCGGCCGTGATTGGGGCTGGGAACGCGGTTTGGGGCAACAGATGGCAATCGGTTCCTGTATAGCTCGTCATCCAGCGGCCGACGCCACAAGAGTGTGCCTGTGCCATTGAATGACGGTCGTACGCCGCAGAAGGTCGAGGTCTGGCAGCATGGATATCTCGATTGGAATTCGGGATGCGGTGCACGCAACAGTCACAATTCGTGACCACGGGTATCTCCGACCAGGGAACATCCGGTTGTTCGGCTGCGTAGAGATGAGCACGGCAGCTGCGAAGAGCCCAGTGATGCAGGCAGATCGGCCGAGCCGGGGGTCTGATAGATGTCCCTGTTCTACGAACAACTCAAACAGGTGCTCAGAAGGCTCGGAAGGGCGCCGCTGTTTACCGCCGTCACCTTGATTACGCTGGCCATAGGCATTGGCGCGAACACTGTGATCTTCAGCGTGGTCGAGGGTGTGCTGCTGAAGCCTTTGAGCTATCCTCACGCGGGCCGGTTGATCGGCGTCTGGTACCACATTCCCGGCATTGAAATTGAGAATATGCCGATGGCGCCGTTCCTTTACTTTATCGAGCGCGAGCAGAACGCCGTGTTCGAGGATATTGGCGTTTACACTGGCGATTCGCTCAGTGTTACCGGCTCGGGGCAGCCGGAACACGTGCGAGGCCTCGACGTCACGGATGGCACGCTTCCCATCCTCGGTGTAAAGCCGGAGCTGGGCCGCTTGTTCACCCGCCGCGACGACAGCCCCGGCGCTCCGCAGACCGTTGTCCTCTCCTATGGATACTGGCGCAAGAGGTTCGGAGGGAGCGACTCTGTCATCGGCCGCCCAATCGTTGTGGACGGAAAGGCTCGCGAAATCATCGGTGTGCTGCCGAAGGATTTTCATTTTCTCGACAGGGAAGACGCGGCTCTTTACCTGCCCATGCAATGGGATCGCAGCAAGACAAAGCTGGGTAACTTCAGTTTTCCTGGCGTTGCCCGCCTGAAGCCCGGAGTTACGCTGGCACAGGTCAAAGCGGATATGACCCGTCTGATCCCCACCGCAGTCCGAAGTTTCCCCGCGCCCGATGGGTTTCCACTCAGTCTCTTTGAAAAAGTGCAAATGAATCCAACGCCTCGCCCATTAAAGCAGGATGTGATCGGCGACGTGGGCAACGTTTTGTGGGTATTAATGGGATCCATCGCCGTGGTGCTTCTGGTGGCCTGCGCAAACGCGGCAAACCTGCTGCTTGTGCGGGTTGAAGGCCGCCGTCAGGAACTTGCCATCCGCTCGGCACTCGGCGCGGGGCGCGGGCGTATTACTGGCGGGCTGCTCTTCGAGAGCTTGATCCTGGGATTCGCGGGAACCCTCATCGGCCTGGCTCTGGCCTTTGGGGCTCTGAGGCTTCTGGTCGCGATGAAGCCCACCGGCCTGCCTCGCCTGAATGAAATTGGCATCGACGGCCCGGTGCTGCTGTTTACATTGGGGCTGGCGCTTTTTGTCAGCCTTGTCATCGGCCTGATACCGGTGATCAAGTACGCCGGTGTCGGCCTGCACACCGGTCTTCGCGAGGGAGGACGCGCCCTGAGCCAAAGCCGCGAGCGCCACCGCGCACGCAAGGCGCTGGTCGTCGTACAGGTGGCTCTTGCGCTTGTTCTGCTGATTTGCTCGGGGCTGATGATCCGCACATTCCAGGCTTTTATGCACGTGTCTCCCGGCTTCGGCGATCCCGATGCCCTGCAGGTCTTCCACCTGTTCATTCCCGAGTCGCGCGTGCCGGACACCCAGCGTGACGGGGTCGTTCGCATGGAGCAGGAGACTGAGAACAAAATCGCCGCCATTCCCGGCGTCTCTTCGGTCAGTTTCGCTTCGAGTGTTCCCCTGGAGGGATATGGTCAGAACGATCCGATCTTTGCGCAGGACCACACCTACAAGCCGGGCGAGCTTCCGCCAATCCGCCGCTTCAAATTCATCTCGCCGGGCTATCTGGCGACGATGGGAACCCCGCTGATTGCCGGCCGCGATCTGACCTGGGCGGAAACATACCAGAAGAGGCCCGTCGCGATCGTCTCGGAGAATCTGGCAAAAGAATTGTGGCAGAATCCGGCCGTCGCCCTGGGCAAGCAAATCCGCGTGGGCACGACCGACGATTGGCGCGAAATCATCGGCGTTGCCAGGGATGTGCATGACGATGGCGTCAACAACCCAGCGCCCTCCACCGTGTATTGGCCTGTTTTTCAGGATCGCTTCGAAGGCCAAAAAGAAACGGTGCGCCGGAATGTCGCATTCGTCATTCGCTCTCCACGCGCGGGCTCCGCGGCCTTCATGAAAGAAGTGCAGCAAATGGTCTGGTCGGTTGATTCCGATCTGCCGCTGGCGGATCCAACCACACTCGGTGAGTTGTATACGAAATCAATGGCCCGGACTTCGTTCACGCTGGTGATGCTCTGCGTGGCTGGAAGCATGGCCCTGCTGCTGGGGATCGTTGGAATCTACGGAGTCATCTCGTATTCGGTCTCGCAGCGCACGCGAGAGATCGGCATTCGCATGGCGCTCGGGGCGCAGCAGCAGAAGCTGACTGCAATGTTTGTACGTCAGGGATTATGGCTCACGGGCGCTGGCGTCGCCATCGGCTTGACCTCCGCGTTCCTGACCATGCGCCTCATGTCCTCGCTTCTGTTCAACGTGAGCCCCATGGACCCCGGAACTTACATCATCGCTTCCATATGCGTTGTAGCCATCTCAGGGCTCGCCTGCTATCTACCCTCCCGGAGGGCTGCCGCTGTGGATCCGACCCTTGCATTGCGAGCAGAATAGCCGGATGCCCCATCCTTCGTGGTCTCATTTCCGGAAGGATGGGAGAGCACCAGGTTGCCCAGAACTCCAGTACCACGACCTTACCCTTCAGGCTTGCCCAGTCTGCTCTCGCTCCCAAAGGGGCCTGCAACAGTTCCAGAGAATCCAAAGGCGGAGCAAGCGTGCCTTTTTCGGGGTGCGCCCATAGCGAAGCCGTTCCAAGCAAGACCGCAACAAGAGTAACTAGGCTACCTCGCAAGGCTACGCTGAAGGTGGCGGTGGATACCGGGCTGTTTGCCATTCCGGATGCCGCCGCGAACGCCGAGATCGACTCCGACGCAGTAACCGAGATCGGCCCCGAGTACGGGATCGGCGTTCCGTCCTGGTTGATCTCGTAATAGATGGCGGCGCCGGAGGTGGCGTCAGTGACGGTCACCTGCTGCCCTGAAGGTACACTCGACGAAGCCGGCGTGAAGACCGGCGAGGCGGCCGCCTGTCCGGATGACGGATTGATGGAATACATCCACAGATCGTCCATCGCGGCGCTTCCCGTTTCGCCTCCCATCATCCAGAGCCTGCCGCTGGAGTCGGCCCAGGTCGCGGCGCTGAAGCGTGGTCCAGGATTATTCAGCAGGGAAGG
Organism: uncultured Acidobacteriaceae bacterium; assembly: GCA_963716385.1. GTDB lineage: Bacteria > Acidobacteriota > Terriglobia > Terriglobales > Acidobacteriaceae > Telmatobacter. The sequence goes on along the minus strand of OY970305.1, from coordinate 695,416 downwards.
CACACCAAATGTTCCATAGGTGGCGGAATTCCCTGCTGCGTTGTCAACGGCGCCCCACCAGGTCCACAGATGCGTGCCGGGGTTGAATTCCCACAAATCATTGGCATAGCGGGTGGTGAAGTCGACCCACAGCCCCCAGTAACCGCCAAAGAGCCACAAGTTCCCGGCTTGATCCACCCATCCCAGTGCATCGACCCGTCCGCCAGGCATGTTCCCCGCAGCGGGCGTCATCCAGCCGGCGATCTGGTTCCCAGGCCGGCCCAGCGAGGGCAAGAGTTGATTCTGACCGCCCATCCAGGTCCATCGGCCGCTGGAAGACGAAAACTCCCACAAGTCGTTGAGCACACCTTCGCGCCCGGCGGCCTCGACACCGTGACCACCAAAGAGCCATAGGTTGCCCGCCGAATCGGTCCATCCAACAGCTCCCCACCGTCCTCCCGGCGTATTCGAGGCTGCCGCGGTCCCCTGTGTTCCATAGATGCCCGGCTGGGCCAGATAGCTGGTACCCAGGGTGCTGTTCCCTGCCATCCATGTCCACTGATTCGTCGTGGGGTTGTACTTCCAAAGGTCATTCAGATAGCCCGGCGAGCCCAGTGAATCGTTGCCATTGCCGCCAAAGAGCCAAAGATTCCCGCTGGCGTCTGCCCAGGTAACGGCGTTCGATCGGCACTCTGGATAGCTGGTTGAATCCGGCGTGCCCTGCGTTCCATAAACGCCCGATTGCGTCCACTTCGCTGCCGTGTCGCTTCCTCCCATCCATGTCCATTCGTTGCTGACCGGACTGAAGGACCACAAATCGCTCAGGCAGCCTTCGTTGCCGGCCGAATCGTTGCCGCTGCTTCCGAACATCCATAGGTTGCCCTGTGCATCGGTCCAGCTTGCAGAAGAGCTTCGATATCCCGGAAGATTTCCGGGCGAGCCAACTCCCTTGGTGCCGTAAGCGCCCGCAATCGAGTCATTCGAGACGCCCCCCCATCCAGGTCCACTCATTGGTCTGGGCGCCGGCAGGAAAACCACAACCCAAGAGCAACCAGACAAAGCACCACAAGAAACACCGCGAAACCGTGTTGCGGGGAATGGCAACACACCGCCGAACCCCACACTCCAGATCAAAGCCAAATGAGAATCCAACCATCCGCGCCAAACTCACCATATCTTTCTCCCCCCCCAAAAAACGGCAAAGCAATTCCGAAGCAAAGCAGGGTCTGCCTGATGCATGGAATTATTGAAAGGACAAGCATAGCGCCGGCTGACATACTTCGCGATTAACTTTCTGTTGGGCGAAGGTGTCCTTTGTCATGAACTTCCATTGGCCCACAACCGTAGCACCCGGAACACACCGGCAGCTCATCAATCCCTTCCTCCATTGGCCCTTCGCCATCACGGATGGATGAAAGCAGTCATCTAATCGTGTCAAGAGTTCGTGTTGCGACGCACGCCCAATAGAAGTCAAGCGACGAGATGTCGGCTTTGGCGACTGGAATCTCACAATCGAGCTCGCGTTGAATATGAGCCGCGCAATCGTCATTTATATATGCCGTTACCTATCCTTAGATGGTTTCTGTCCGGCAATCGGGGCAGGTTTAGCCCTGGCGCCGAAGCCTGCGTCGAATCCGCAGACGCACCGGGTACCGGTGCCCTCGATCTGGGATTGTGTTTCTCTGTGTCCGGTGCGTGATCCAAATCGCAGGCATCCGCGCAAAAGGTTCTGCCGTGAGCCGAGCTACATTTACGCCAAAACACATGAAAGGCGGGCCATTCACGGGTGGACGAAAACGGGTGGAGATTTTCTACGCCGCGCGAATATCTAAGCCGACCGGCCTGAAATCGCGAGAATCCCGAAGTTCACTTCTGCCCCTTCACCACGTTGAAATAGCCCTCGCTTGCATGCGCCGTCAGTCCCGGCCGGTTCACTGAAACTTCGATCGTGTGATACGTGTCCTGGCCATCGGCATGCGACGCCGTATAGGTGATCCTGTAGTAGGGCCCTGCCTCTTCGACCATCTTGTCCATTGCACCGGCGAGTCCGCCACTCATCGGCGACAAAAATCCTCTGCCGCCGCTCCGCATGGCCAAGGCCTCCAATCCCAGATTGCCAAGATTCATCAGCGCCGCACTGCGAACTCCCTCCGCGCCGCCCCTGTGCCCCGACTCTCCGTCGCGCCCTCCAAAGAGAACCATGTGATCCTCCCGCAGCTTGTTGACGATGGAGACCAGCGCGCTCCAGTTCAGGTCCTCGTCGCGCGGTGATGCGGTCTGGCCCAGGACATTCGGCGTCGGCCATCCGTCACCCACCCAGATCAGCAACTTTCTCCCAGGCTGCTTCGCCTCCGCGTCCGCAATCGCCCCAAGCGCCTCCAGCGATCCGCCGAACGGATCGATATTTTGCGCGCCCGCCAGCGGCTCCAGTGCGTCCACCAATTTGGCGAGCCCGTTCCCGTCTGACGTAGGTTCCGATTGGATCTGCAGTTCCTCCGGCAGAAATTCGATCAGCGCCACGGGATGCGCAAGCTGCCCGTTGTTCTCGCGCAGAAAACTCGCAACCTGCGCCCGCAGGCGCGGCAGTTCCTCAGCCGTCGTATTCACAAGGTCGAGCACCAGCAGAACCTGCACCGGCGGCTCCCCCTTGTCCTTCGTTCCATCGTAGGCACGGAAGGTCTTGATGCTTTCCGTCTGCTCATCGTCCCGGATTGAGAAGTCCCGCGCCGTCAGCCCCGGCTGCGGCTTGCCCTGTGCATCCGTCACCACCACGTCGAACTCCACCGGAATCGCCTTCATTACCGGAGGCGGCCCCAGGTTCACCACCGTTGGAGGCGGCGGAGGCGGCGGTGGTTTTTGCTGCGGATTCTGCGCCGGATTCTGCTTCTGATCCTTCGTCGGATTTTGTTGCGGAGGGGGTTGCTGGCCCTGTTGCGGACTCTGTTGCGGGTTCTGATCGGATACCGGAGCGCCCTGCGGCGATGCTGGCTCCTGGCAAACCAATGCCCCGGACGCAACCGCGAAGAGCAATACCGAGAGCACACCGTTTCTGATCATGCAGTTCCCACCTCGCTCCATCGTTTTCTAAATCAGATGCTCAGGGCGATCTGATTTTCCCCACGGCTCAGTGTAGTACCCCGCATTCGTCCGCGCCCTCAGCCCAGGCTTGCAATGGGGCGACATTGACCTCAAGGCTCAACTCATCAGTTTCATACCGAGCCGCAGCCCTCCTCATGCCCGGTTACGAAAATTGGAATCAGGAGACTGCCCGCCAGTACAGCGCGGATGCGCCAATCACGGGTGGAAGATTTTCTCTAATCTAGAGTTAAAATGAAACGCTTTCGGATGTGGTGGCCAGAGACGGGATTGAACCGCCGACGCCGGCCTTTTCAGGGCCGCGCTCTACCACTGAGCTATCTGGCCTCAGTGCAAACTTCAAGTTGCAATTTCCTGCGCGGATTCCGGCGCTGCCGGAGAAGGATGGGCGGGTCCACGAACAGTGCGCTGCAACAACATTGCCAGTATACCAACTCCCTTCATCCACGCCAAACTCTGCTGGCGCGGCGCGCCTGGCCACCTCGCCTGTTGCCTCCGTTCGCCACGCGCCCCATCCTGCTCTACACTGAAGAACAACCATGAGCCGCCGCGCGCTTCGCATTGCCTGCCTCATCCTGACTGCCGCTGCCACACTCCGGGCCCTGCCGCCCGCGCCGCGCCCCGCCGCAGCCGAGGCCCGCGCCGCCCGCGCCTACCAGGCCGCGGTCAAAGGCGGCCCGGTCACCCTCCGCGCCTTCCTCGGCCAGTTCCCCAAGGGCGCGGATCTGCACGTGCATCTGAGCGGGGCCGTCTACGCGGAGACATTTATCAAGGACGCCGCCGAAGACGGCATCTGCGTGGATCCCGCCGCGCTGAGCTTTGCCAAGCCGCCCTGCGCGGCCCCGCTCGAGCCGGCGGCCGACCTCAACGGCGTGCTCACCCCCGCCCAGCAGGACCTCTACGACCGGCTGGTCGACGCCTTTTCCATGCGCAGCTTTGTGCCTACGCCGGGGTTCAGCGGGCACGACCAGTTTTTCTCCACCTTCGCGCGCTTTGGCGGCCTGAATAAAGACCACGCCGGCGAGTGGGTGGACGAGGTGGCCAGCCTGGCCGCCGCCCAGAACCAGCAATACCTGGAATTGATGCAGACGCCGCCTTTCAGCCATGCGGCGGCGATTGCCCGCCAGATCGGCTGGAACCCGGACTTTGCCGCGATGCGCCGGGAGCTGCTGGCACGCGGCCTGCGCGAGGAAGTCGCCCCGGATCGCGAGGACGTGCGCTCGGCCGAAACTTTGCGGCTCAAGCTGGAGCATTGCGGCACCCCCCAGGCCACGCCCGCCTGCCGGGTTGAGGTGCGCTATCTCTACCAGGTGCTGCGCGGCTTCTCACCCGAGCAGGTCTTTGCGCAGGCGCTGCTGGGCTTTGAGACCACCCAGGCTGCCATGGACGCCCACGACGACACCTTTCTCGGCATCAACTTCGTGATGCCCGAAGACGGGTTCGTCTCCATGCGCGACTACACTCTGCAGATGCAGATGGTCGGGTACCTGCACTCCGTGTATCCACGCGTCCACATCACCCTGCACGCCGGGGAGCTGGCGCCGGGGCTGGTGCCGCCCGAGGGGCTGCGCTTTCACGTCCGCCAGGCCGTGGAGCTGGCGCACGCCGAGCGCATCGGACACGGCGTGGACGTGATGTTTGAGGACGACCCGCAGGGCCTGCTGAAGGAGATGGCCCGGCAGCACGTGATGGTCGAGATCAACCTCAGCTCCAACGAGGGGATTCTGGGCATCAAGGGCGACCGGCATCCTTTTCCGATCTACCGCGCCGCGCATGTGCCCGTGGCGCTTTCGACCGACGACGAGGGCGTGAGCCGCATCGACATTACCCACGAATACGTGCGGGCCGCGCTGGACTACCACCTGAGCTACGCCGACCTGAAGCAGCTTGCCCGCACCGGCATGGAACATGACTTTCTCCCCGGCGAGAGCCTGTGGGCCGCGCCCGATGCCTTCACGCTTCCAGCCGCCCCGTGCCGCGGGCAGGCGCTGGGCTCCGCGAAACCCTCGATCGCCTGCAAGCAGTTCCTCGATGGGAGCCAGAAAGCCGCGGAGCAGTGGGAGCTCGAACGGCGATTCCGCGCCTTCGAGGCTGGTTTCTGACCTTCGCTGATCGGCTCCGCGAGAGCGGAAACTGCGGGCGCTGCACGTTTCCCCGGATCGAGATACACTGATGGTCCGCAACCGCGGGGGCCTCCCAGCGCGGGATACGCCCGCCGGAACGCGGCAGCCTGAAACGCAGCTTGAAACCAGGAGGGTCTGATGAAGATTACCGACACGATTGCATCGGTGCTGAAGGGCAAGGGCGAAAACCGGGTCCTGTCGATCGCGCCCGAGCACCTGGTCTACGAAGCGATCGAGTTGATGGCCGAGCACGATGTCGGCGCCTTGCTGGTCCTTTCCGGCCAGCGGCTGGTCGGCATCCTGTCGGAGCGCGATTACGCGCGCAAAGGCGTCCTCATGGGCCATCTTTCCAAGGAAACCCAGGTCCACCAGATCATGAGCAGCCCGGTGGTCTTCGTCAGTCCGCAGCACACCGTGGATGAATGCATGACCATCATGACGCAAAAGCGTGTTCGCCATCTCCCGGTGTTGCAGGATGACGCCGTGGTGGGCGTGATCTCCATCGGCGACCTGGTGAAATGGGTCATCTCCGGCCAGGCGCAGACCATCCAGTCCCTGCAGGGCTACATCACCGGCGCCTACCCCGGCTAGCCAGCGGCCTAGCTGGCGGCGGCTTGGCGGGGCGGGCGGTTCGGGGTATACTGGAGATTCGGCAGGCTTGGGGGCAGTGTGTCTTAGTGCGCCCCAGCGGTCGTCTCGGCGCCAGGGCCCAGTGACAACATCGTGGGACGGGCGGCGGGAAGCGGCTGCGGCGGCACGAAACACAGACGAGTTTGGAGCAAAGCAATGGCACAGGTATGCGATATTTGCGGCAAAGGGCCGCAGTTCGGCAATAACATTTCTCACGCGCACAACGTGACGCGGCGGCGCTGGAACGTGAACCTGCAGGCGGTGAAGGCCCTGGTCAACGGCTCCGCAAAGCGGATTCGCGTCTGCACCAGCTGCATCAAGGCGGGCAAGATCGCCAAGGCGTCCAAGGCCTAAGCGCCCTGCTCTCCAACCGCCCTTGACGCACTATGACCGCGTCAGGGCTGGGGCGCCCAACAAAATCAGGCCAACACAATCAGGATTGACGAAAACCCCGTCCACGACCGGACGGGGTTTTGTTGTGCGCCGAAGACGGCCGCCGGGGCTACTCCGCCCGCTCAAAGGTCAGCGAAGCGGAGTTGATGCAGTAGCGCAGGCCGGTGGGGCGCGGGCCGTCCGGGAAGACGTGGCCGAGGTGGCCGCCGCAGCGCGCGCAGGTAACCTCGACCCGCCGCATGCCCCAGCTCCGGTCCTCGTGCTCCTCCACGGCCTGGGAGCCGGCGGGCAGCGTGAAGCTGGGCCAGCCGCAGCCGGAGTCAAACTTGGCCCCGCTCAAAAACAGCAGCGCGCCGCAGCCGGCGCAGTGGTAGTTGCCGCTCTCATGGTTCTGGGTGAGGGCTCCGGTGTAGGCGCGCTCGGTGGCCTTCTCGCGCAGAATCCGGTACTGCTCGGGGGGCAGCAGCGCGCGCCACTCGGCCTCGCTGCGCACAATCTTCTCGGGCGCTTCGCTCAACGGGGGAATCTCCGCATTGGGCTGTCGTCGATGGATGCGCGGAACATCAGACCTCCGCCACCAGCTCGATCTCCACCAGCACATCCTTGGGCAGGCGGGCCACTTCCACGGTGCTGCGCGCCGGCGGGGCCGCCCCCTCCGCCCCAAGGTACGCGCCGTAGACCGCGTTCATGGCCGCGAAGTCGTTGAAGTCCTTGAGAAAGACCGTAGCCTTCACGGCCTGGGCCAGGCTGGAGCCGGCGGCCTCCAGGATGGCCTTGAGATTTTCCAGCACACGCGTGGTCTGCTCCGTGATGCCTCCGGCAACCACCTGTCCGCTGGCCGGGTCCAGCGCGATCTGGCCGGCAGTAAAGACGAGGTTGCCGCTGCGAATGGCCTGGGAGTAGGGGCCGATGGCGGCGGGCGCTCCGGGGGTTGCGATGACGGTTTTGCTCATGCGTCGATTGTAGAGCGAAGAGCTCCGCCGGAAGCAACCCCGCAGCTACAGCGGTTCCACAATTGCTGTACCCTGAAGCAACTGCTGCTAAGTGGTCCGCCGCGGCGGACCACCTTGCACTGCGTCAGAGAGGGCACGTGAATTGTGGAACCGCTCTATTGCCAAGCTGCCGGCAGGCCGGGGCTCAGAACCAGCCCCACCATCCATTAGCCGCAGTTGATAGCGAAGAGCTTGTAGGGGCGATTCTCATAGATGCCCTGGGGAAAGGCAACCGCCTAGAAGCCACAGCATGAGGCCCGCGGCCAGCACTGCCAGATGATTGAAGTGAAGGTAGTGCATCGAAAGACTTAGCAAAATGACAGAATCCGCCGCAGCACGGCAGTTAACAGAAGAAAGTTGTGATTTGCAGCCAGGCGCGGGATGCGACCTTGACTCTCGCGCGAGCAGATTGCAGCTGTCAAGGAGAAAAGCGGACTACGGTGCGGAAAAGGAGAGAGCGGATCGCGCCAGGAAATCTGCGCTTGTCTCCTTTTACTGCTTTGCCTCCTCTATCTTTACGTGAGCAGGCTTGGCAAACAGCGCTGGATCGAATGTCAATTGTCCGTAGCCGCTGTACCAGAAGATATCGTGCTTTTCACCACGACTCCACACCACTGCGAGCGGGCGTTCGGGCGTTCCATAGGTGAACAGCGCCAGCGTCGTGTCCCCATGTTGCAGATTGTATAAAGTTGTCTGCTTTGTCTGCAGGACTGGCCCCGGCTGCGGGGTCGCGCCCTTACCCTTGAAGAACTCTAGTTCCAGACCGAACTCCAGCCCTGCGATTTGTTTGCGCTCCTCATCGGGAAAGTCCGCGGCCTCTTCAGCAAAAATCGGCATCCGGCAATTGAATGTCGGACCCGGGTCCACCATGTGCTGGCCTGTATTTGTGGCCAGGTTAATCATCCACGCGTCCGGTTCATTGACGATCACCAAACCGTGGATCCCATGGTCAGGATCCGGTTGTTCCTCAGTGCGGCAGTATCGATTGCCTGCACGATACATAACCTTCGGCTTGGCGGCGAAGCTCCCCGCAGGCGCATCCTGGCTCTGGAGCTGGACCACAAGCTTCGTCATAGACTTCGGTGGCTGTTGGGCAACCAAGACGCCACTGAGAAGGCCGACCATTATCACGGCACACTTCATTTAGGGAGCTCACTTTCTCGTTAGGTTTGGCACCGCTCCAGACTAAACCATGCCACTCTCATTGTGGGGATTTGTTACGCCTCTACAGGGGTAAATGTGCTGTGAAATAGAAGGCCGGTCCGCGTAACGGACCGGCCTGGTTGCAGAGTCAGTGCCTGTCGAGAGCCGCGCTTACACCAGCTTGGCGTCGAGCAGGATCTCGGTGTTGTTGGCGAAGAGCTTGGAGATGGGGCAACCGGCCTTCGCATCGGCGGCGGCCTTGTCGAAGACCTCCTGGGTGGCGCCGGGAACGCTGGCAGTGGTGGTGAGCGCAATGCGGGTGACGGCGAAGCCGCCGTCGGTCTTGGCCAGGGTGACTGCGGCGTGGGTTTCAATCTTTTCCGGGGTCAGGCCGGCGCCGCCCAACTGCGCGCCCAGGGCCATGGAGAAGCAACTGGCGTGAGCCGCCGCGATCAGCTCCTCGGGGGTGGTGCCGCTGTCGGCGCCTTCAAACCGCGTGGCGAAGGAGTAATTCGCGTTGCTCAGCACGCCCGTCGCCGTCGAGATCGTGCCCTTGCCTTCCTTCAGTGAACCTGTCCAAACCGCACTTGCCTTGCTTGCCATGGTCCCTCCTTGGGTTCCAGTAATTTTTTCGGTTATTTTGTGCGCCGCCCGAGGGGAAGCTCCAGGCGCCGCAACGGAGTTGATGCTTGAGGTGCCTGCCGGGATGCCGCGGGCAGGCTGCCCTCTCTTCCATGCTAATCTCTCCAGCATGTTGCCGCAGCGGCCCCGCGCCCTCGATCCTGATTTTGCGCCCGATTTCCCACAACGTGGTGCGGCCTGCCCTGCCGCGGCGCTGCCGCCCGTCGAACACCACTCCCAGGTCTGCCCCACCTGCTCGCACCGGCTCACCGGCCACGGCTGCAAGCTGGTCTGTACCCAGTGCGGCTACTACCTAAGCTGCGCGGATTATTACTGACGGCTGCCTCCGTGGCGCAGGCTGAAAACGCACTCTCCCCAAGCCCCTGTTGCGCCTGACTTGCCGTGCGGGCAGGCTCAGGACAGGTCCGCGCCGGTCTGCGGGGCAATGGCGTCCAGCGCGACTCCGGGCAGCAGGTGGGCGCGGCTGAGCACCTTGCGCGCCAGGCCGGTGAGCGCCATTCCGGCGGCCTTGCCCAGCGCAACCCAGCGGCGCTCGCCGCCGGCCACGGTCAGAGCCTCCACGTCGTCTTCAAATACGGTGCGGACGCGCACATAGTAGTTGACCTGCATGATGGCGTGGCGCACGGTCATGCGCAGCTCCGCGTCGGGCACGACGGCCTCGCGCAGGGCGGGCAGCTCCCACAGGCCGGGCATCACGGTGAACGAAGCGGGCCTCTGCTCGAGCAGCACTTCGCGCTTGTCCGGGCCGGGGCGAGGCCCCGTGCGCACGCAGAGCGCGCAGCCGACTTCCCGGCTCAACATCTGCGGCCGGTGCTGCGTTTTGTGTTCGCCGCGGGTGGTGCAATCGATGGCCAGCGGACACACCAGGCAGCGGGGATTGCGCGGCACGCAGACCGTGGCGCCCAGCTCCATCATGGCCTGGTTGAAGTCGCCGGGGCGCCGGGAATCCAGCAGCTCGGCGGCCCGGGCCTCGACTTTGCGGCGCACGGCGGCTCCGCCACTGCGGCCCACCGCCTCCCAGCCCTGCAGGCGGCACAACACCCGCTCCACATTCCCATCCACCACGGCCACGCGCTCGCCGTGGGCGATGCTGGCAACGGCGGCCGCCGTATATGCGCCGATGCCGGGCAGAAGGCGCAACTCCGCGGCAGTCACGGGCAGGCTGCCGCCCTCGTGGTGAGCGGCCACAAACTGCGCCGCTCTGTGCAGCATGCGCGCGCGCCGATAGTAGCCCAGGCCGCTCCACTGGGCCAGCACCTCCTGCTCCGGCGCCAGGGCCAGCGACACCAGCGTGGGAAACCGCGCGAGAAACGCGTGGTAGCGCTCCTCCACCACGGCCACGCGCGTCTGCTGCAGCATGATCTCGGAAACCCAGATGGCGTAAGGATCGCGGCTGCGCCTCCACGGCAGATCGCGCTGATTTTGCTCGTACCACTCAAGCAGCAGCCGGCGCATCCGCAAGATCGTCTCCGGTTCGCTATCTGACCAGGTCATGGGCCAAGAGTACGGCAATCCTCCGGCCGCATGCACGTCGCCCCGCCGGGAGCCCTGCCAGAAATGGGCGCAGCAGTTGCGATTTTCCCGAGAGCCACTAAAATCCGGCACGATTCCAATGCGCGGGTAACCAAAATCCGTGGATTTCATGGTAACTTCAGTTAGAACTTTGGTCATGCAAAGCGGGTCCTGCCGAGACTGGACCAACGACGGATCGCATGCGCTCGACCCCTTTTCTGAATTCTTACTTCCATGGAGGCACGCCCGGTGCGACTCATCCCATTGCTGCTCACGATGACTCTTGCCGCCGGACCTGCCGCGCTCCTCGCCCAGTCCTCAGCCCAGTCGTCAAGCCTCTTTTCGACCGTGCACTCCATCGACGGCGCCGCCGAGGACGGGGGAGATAGCCAGATGGCTCCTTCCGCCTATCGCACTGCGGCCTTCACGCGGCTGACGTTGGGCGGCGGTGTTTCGCCGCTCGGCACCGGAGTCGCGGTTGCCACCAATCTCAGCCCTCATCTTGACCTGCGCGGCATCGGGAACATCTTCAATTTCAACTATGACTTTCAGCAGAGCGGGTTCAACATCCACGTCAACGCGGACCTGGTGAATGCGGGCGTGCTGGCCGATTACTACCCCTTTCACAAGGGATTCAGGATCAGTCCCGGATTCCTGTTCCACAACACCAACCGGGTGAGAGCCGATCTTGCGGCCGGGCCGGGGGCAACGTTCACCATCAACGACGTGACCTGGAACTCGGACGATGCGGACCCCGTGCACGGCACTGGGCGGCTGTTGCTGGGAGGCAGCGGCTTCATGGTAACCGCAGGCTACGGCCACATCGTCTCCCGCTCGCACAGGCACTTCACCTTCCCGTTTGAGGCCGGCGTGGCGTTCATCCACACGCCATTGGCCACCTTGGATCTGGCGGGAAAGATCTGCTCGTCGCAGGGAACCAACTGCCAGGAGGCGGCCGCATATCCGGGCTTCGCAAGCAATCTGGCGGCGCAGCTTGTCAAGTGGAACCACGACGCGGCCCCGTTTCACATCTACCCGATCGTCTCGGGCGGCATCGCGTACACGTTCCGCATTCGCCAGTAATTCGCGGGCCGCGCGCGGGGCTGGCTGCGCGCGGAGCCGGCTGCATTAGCTTCGAACGAACCGGCGAAACGGCTCAGCCCAGCATCTGCGCGACGATCTCCGGCGCGGCCTTGAGTGCCGAGTCAATCTGCGCCTGATCCTTGCCGCCGGCTTCGGCGATCTCCGGCTTGCCGCCGCCCGAGCCGCCGACGAACTTGGCGACGGCCCCAACCAGCTTGCCCGCCTGAATGCGCTTGACGATCCCCGGCGTGACGCCGGCGATCAGGGCTACTTTGCCCTCGGGCTGCGCCGAGGCCAGCACCACCACGCCCTCGCCCAGCTTCTGCTTCAAATTGTCGACCAGCGTGCGCAACTGGCCGCGCTCCAGCGAGTCGGCGCGCAGCGTGACGAGACGGACTCCCCTCACGTCCACGGCGCGCGCCAGCGCCTCGTCCAGAGAGCTGGCCGCGGACTTCATGCGCGCCTCTTCCAGCTCGCGGCGCAGGTGCTTGAGCTCGTCCTCCTGGCTGGCCAGCTTGGCGCGGAAGGCCTCGGAAAGGCTGCCGCCCGCCGGAGGCGGAGCCAGCTGCGCCGCGATCTGAGAGACCGCGAAATCCTGGCGGAAGGCGTTCAGCGAGCCGAGGCCGCTGATCGCCTCGATGCGGCGGACGCCGGAGGAGACCGAGCCCTCGCTCACAATCTTCAGCAGCCCGATTTCCCCCGTGGCCGCCGTGTGCGTGCCCCCGCAAAGCTCGGTTGAAAACCCATCCGACAGCCTGACCACGCGCACCTTGTCGCCATATTTTTCGCCGAACAGAGCCATGGCATGGTACTCGTTCACGGCCACGTCGATGGGCACGTCTTCCAGCGTTTCGACGCGGGCGTTGCCCAGCACTTCGCGGTTAACGATGTCCTCGATCTCCTGCAACTCTTCGTCGGCCACCTGCGCGAAATGCGAAAAGTCAAAGCGCAGGCGCGTGGGATCGACCAGCGACCCGGCCTGCTTCACGTGTGTGCCCAGAACCTGGCGCAGCGCGGCGTGCAGCAGGTGGGTGCCGGTGTGGCTGCGGCGGATGGCGTTGCGGCGCTCGCCATCCACAACTGTGCGCACAAAGTCGCCGACCGCTAGGTCCTGCTTGAGCACGGCCTTGTGCGCGCGGACGCCCTGGACGGGCAGCACGCAGCCGGTGATTTCGGCTACCGTCGTGTTGCCGTCGGCCGAGGTGAACCAGCCGGTGTCGCCGACCTGGCCGCCGGAGTCGCCGTAGAAGCTGGTTTGATTGAGGACGACCTCGACTTCATCGCCCGCGGCGGCGGCGGGCACGCCCAGGCCGTCCTTCACGATGGCCAGCACTTCGCAGTTGGCCGCGGTGAGCTGCTTGTAGCCGAGGAAGCCGGTCTTCGGCAGTTCGCGATAGGCTGGGCTGGCGGATTTCTGGCTGCCGCCCTTCCAACTGGCGCGCGCGCGGGCTTGTTCTTCGGCGCGGGCGGCCTCGAAGCCCTCCATATCGAATCCGATCCCATAATCGTGAGCTGCATCGACCATGAAGTCGAGCGGTAGACCGAAGGTTTCGTACAGATGGAAGGCTCGCTCGCCCGGAAATACAATCGGCGGCCGCTTAGCCTGAGGCACAGTGGAATAGCAATTAAGTGCTTTTATCATTCTGGAAATCGAAGGGCCGGGTGTCGGCGAATCAAATATTTCGAAATCGTCGTACATTGATGACCCGTCAAGGGGAAGATTTCGCCCCAAACGTTTCAAATACTTTTCAACATCCTCACGGATGAAATCCGCGACTGCTATATCGAAGCGTCTTGATCCTTCGCTGAAGACTCTGGCGAACTGCTTCTCTTCGGCTTCGACCACCTTGGCCACCCGGTCGGCCGAATCAGCCAGTTCCGGATACGCACCCACCATCAGGTCGCGTACGGCGTAGACCATCTGGTGAAGGAATGGCTGCTCCTGCCCCAGCAAGCGGCCGTGACGGATGCCGCGGCGGAGGATTTTGCGCAGGACGTAGCCGCGGCCTTCGTTCGAGGGCAGTACACCGTCGTTGATGAGGAAGGTCGCCGCGCGCGCATGGTCCGCAATGATCCGGAGAGACGCAGATTCTATTCGCTTACCCTCGCGGAACTGCTCTTCCTCCTCTGGTGATGGGGAGTAGGGGCTTCCGGCAGAGAATCTAAGAATCGACTGGTCCTTGAAACCTACAAGCTTTGCTGCTGCATTGATCAGCGGCACAAATAGATCGGTCTCGAAGTTGGAAACCTTGTCTTGTAGTACAGCCGCTAGGCGCTCCAGCCCTGCGCCGGTATCAATAGACGGCTTGGGCAGCGGCGCCAGCTTGTAACTCGTCTTCTTGGTCGCCGGGTCTACGACTGCCGAGCGGTCAAATTGCATGAAGACCAGGTTCCAGATTTCTACGTAGCGCGCCTCGTCTCCACCGAAGGGCTTGTCGACTTGAGGATTATCCCCGGGTCCAAAGCCCATGTCGTAAAAAATCTCCGAACACGGTCCGCAGGGGCCGGTCTCGCCCATCTGCCAGAAATTATCCTTGAGGCCGTACTGGAAGATGCGCTCTTTGGGCACGCCGGCCTCGATCCAATAGTCCTCGGCTTCGTCGTCTCGCGGCACTCCATCCGCGCCCTCGAAAATTGTCACGTAGAGGCGGTCTTTGGGGATGCCGAACCACTCCTCGCTCGTCACCAGCTCCCAGGCAAACTGAATGGCTTCGCGCTTGAAGTAGTCGCCGAAGCTGAAGTTGCCCAGCATCTCAAAGAAGGTGTGGTGGCGGCGGGTGAAGCCCACGTTTTCCAGGTCGTTGTGCTTGCCCCCGGCGCGGACGCACTTCTGCGACGTGGTGGCGCGCGCATACTCGCGCTTCTCCGCGCCGAGAAAAAGATCCTTGAACTGGTTCATGCCGGCGTTGGTGAACAGCAGCGTGGGGTCGTTGGCGGGCACCAGCGAGGAAGAGTGCACGCGGCGGTGCCCCTTCGTCTCAAAAAAGTGCAGAAACAGTTCGCGGATCTCGTTACCGGAGCGAAATTGCATGGCTCTTCTAGTGTAACGGGCGGTCAGCCCCAAGCGCATCCGGCGCCGTCACTCAGCGCTGTCACTCTTGGCCGGGTTCGTCTCTCAGGTTGTCCAGCGCGGCCAGGGCTTCGTCGGGCACGTGCCACTGGCGGAGGATTTTGTAGATGACGGTGGTCGAAAATCCGGCGGCGACCAGGCGGCGCAACACCCGGGCGGTCTCTTTTTCGTTCTCCGGCTTGCGCAGGCGCTTGCGGGCCAGATGGGCGCGGGCCAGGGCCTCCTCGTCGGTTCCGGCGTAGCGGGCCTCGACGGTTTCAGTGATCAGGGCGGGGGCGATTCCCTTCTGCTGCAGGTTCTGGCGGACGCGGCGCGCGCCGAGCTTCTCGTTTTCCTTGCGCAGGCGGGCGTAGGTCTCGGCAAAAACGGCGTCGTCCAGGTAGCCGTACTCCTTGAGGCGGGCGAGGGTGGCGGCGATGACGGCCTCGCCGCGCTCGCCGGGCTCCACACGCGCGGTCATCAGGCGGCGCAGGTCGGCCTCCGAGCGCATGGCGCGGCCCAGCGACTTGACGGCGTAGTCGAACAGGCCCGCTTCGTTGAGGAAGGGGCGGGGCTTGTCGGATTTGCGCGCGAACGGCATAGAGGCCCATTCTGTCAGGCAGTGATCGCTGGCGCAAGCTCCAGACGCCAGGAGCACTGCGAATTATTCTGCAAAACTTCTGTGGAAAACAAAAATAAATAAGGGGGGGTGGGGGTACCCCCACCTCACTTTCGTTGCCCTGACTTTCGTTGCGCGGCCTCGACCGCACCCAGCCAGTGTGCGCCCACGGGGCGAAATCATCTGCAAGGTTCGGCACGGTTCTTCGAACCTCAGTTTGCCTTGGCAGGCTCCTTTGTCCACTGGTCGACCCAGTCGTTCACCGTCTTCCACCAGAGTTGGGAGTTCTGCGGCTTCAGCACCCAGTGGCCCTCGTCGGGGAAGTAGAGCATCTTGCTCGGCACGCCCAGCAGTTGCAGGGTGTCGAAGAGCTGGTATCCCTCGCTCACGTCGAGCCGGTAGTCGAGCTGACCATGGACCACGAGCATCGGAGTGTGGAAGTTCTTCGCGGAAAGCGAGGGCGACCACTTGCGGAAGGGATTTTCGCTGTCCGGCTTGCCGTAGTAGTCCCACGGATGGCCGCGGAACTCCCAGATGTTGAACCAGTCTTCGTCCGTGGTCCCGAAGGCGGACTCTGCGTTGAACATGCCGTCGTGCGAGACGATGCAGCGGAAGCGGTCGGAGTGGCCTTCGATCCAGTCGGCCATGTAGCCGCCGTAGCTTGCGCCGAGGGCGCACTCGCGCGACTTATCGATGAACGGGTAGTGCTGCTCGGCGTAGTCGAGGCCAGTCATGAGATCGGTGAAGGGCTTGCCGCCCCAGTCGCCGTTGACGCCGTCGACGATGGCCTGGCCGTAGCCGGTGGAGCCGCGCGGGTTGATCATGACGACCACGTAGCCCGAGGCGGCGAAGAGCTCGGGGTTCCAGCGGTAGGACCAGGACTGGTCCCACGCGCCCTGCGGGCCGCCGTGGATGAGGAATTTGACCGGGTATTTCTTGGCGGGATCGAAGCCGGGCGGGCGGATGAGGAAGCCCTGGAGCTTGGTCTTGTCGGCGGCCGTGAACCAGAAGGATTCCATCTTGGGGAGGTCGAGCTGGGCGAGGAGGGCGTCGTTGAGGTGGGTGATGGGCTCTTCTCTAGGAATTCTATGGAGCCCCGCGTCTAGATACTCCTCGGATTGTTTGCGAGTAGGTTCTTCTCTAAAAAAGATAGATGAAATTCGCACCACTTCGGCTGGTTGCCCCACGGTCATTCGTGACACGACAACCTCGTTCACGTTGTCCAACGGGTGGAGGACGGAGATTTCTCCTCCCTGAAAGCTTGTCTGTTGCCATTCGCCCTTCAGCTTAACGGTGAAGAGCGGCTCTTCCCCCTTTTCGCCAGAAGCAAAATAGATCTGCTTCGAGTCAGGCGCCCACGCGAACTCATCCACCCAGTTATCGAAGTTGGGCAGCAGGTTCTTCTCCGTCTTCGTGGCACGGTCGTAGAGGAAGAGCCGGAACTTGTCGCTCTCGTAGCCGGCGCGCTGCTGCGAACGCCAGGCGATGTACTTGCCGTCGGGCGAGTAGGCGGGGTTGAAGTTGCCGCCGGCCGAAGTGCTGACCTGCACCGGCTTGGCTTCAGGATTCGTCAGGTCGAGGGTGAAAATCTTGGCGCTCACGCTGATGGCCTGCACCGGATCGATGTTGTCGGTGTAGGCCAGCTCCTTCGAGTCGGGCGAAAAGGCGCAGCCGCAGCCGCCGCCTTCGAGCGAAAACGGGGGAACGTCGTGCGGGTTGTGTGGCGTCAGGTCGCGGAGGTTTTTCGAATCCACCGCAACCAGGAAGAGATGGCTGCGCTTGTCGCCGGTGAAGTGGTCCCAGTGGCGATAAAGAAGGTGGGTGAAGATCTGCGCCTTGACGGGGCTGGCGGCAAGGGCGGCGTCTCTCTCCGCGTTGCATTTGTCTCCGGCGCCGCCGTCCGCAGGACTGATGGCGGGGCAGTCGGGATAGACGAATGAAGTGAGGACGATGGATTTGGAGTCGGGCGACCAGAGGGCGTCGCCGGCGCCGGTGGAAATGTTGGTGAGTCGGCGGGCGTTGGTGGCGGCGCCGGTGGCGGGGTCGAAGTCGGCCAGCCAGACTTGCTGGCCGTTCTCCCGGCCGGAAAGGAAGAGCACGGAGCGCCCGTCGGGGGCGAACTGGAGGCCGCTGTCGCCGGGCTGGGCGACGGCGACCGCCGTGGGCTCGCCTCCGGCGACAGGCTGCATCCACAACTCCGCAGTTTTGGTGTTCTTTTCGAGGTCGACGGTCGTGACGCCATAGGCCAGCCACTTGCCGTCGGCAGAGACGGCGGTGTCGCCGAGGCGCTTCATGTGCATCATGTCGTCGAAAGTCATGGGCCGCTTCGCGGGGGCGTTTTGGGCGGAGGCGAAGGGGATGGCGGCGAAGAGGAGGGCAAAAGAGAGGACGTACGTCAATTTGCGCATAGGTTTCCTGTCCGCGCACAGGGCGAAGCTGCCCGCGCGCGAAGAAAAAGTGTACACCTGTTGGTGTCGCCTCAGGCGGCTTGCAGTTCGAGGATGATGGCGGCGCCGCGCGATTCGTTGTTCATGGCGGAGATGCGGCCGTTGTTCTCGCGCAGGATGGTGGCGCAGAGGCTCAAGCCCAGGCCGGCGGTTTCTCCGGCGGCCTGCGCGGGGACGAAGGGGTCAAAGGCGCGGGAGGGATGGAGGAAGCCGGGGCCGCTGTGGGCAATGGTGATCTTCACGCAGTCGTTCTCGGCCATGGCCTCCATGCGCACGGATTTCTCGCTGGGGGAATCGAGGCTTTCGACCGCCTCGATGGCAAACTGCAGGCAGTAGAGGACGGCCTGGCGCACCTGCTGGGCGTTGCCCAGGGCGCGGGGCAGCACTGGGGCGAGCTGGAGCCGGAAGTCGATGGAGCGATGCACGAACTCGGAGCGGTGCAGCTGTTCCATGTCGCTGAGCAGCTCGGAGACCGAGATGGCGGAGAAATGGTCGCTCTGGGAACGCGACATGCGGGAGAGGCTCTCCAGGGTGGCGCGCATGTTGCGGGCTTCGGCGAGGATGGCTTCGATGCCCTTCCGCTCCTGGGGATTGAGGGCCTCGGTGCCTTCCAGCAGACTGGCGTAGCCGAGGATGACGGTGAGCGGGTTGTTCAGCTGGCGGGTGACGTTTCCGGCCAACTGCCCGAGGCCGGCGAATTTTTCCGCGTCGATGAGTTTCTCCAGCATCATGGTCTGGCTGCGGGCAACCTGGATGCGGGCCGCCAGCACTTCGACGGGAAGCAGGTCGTCGGCGCGGAGCGGCTCGCCCGAATTGCGCATTTCGGCCAGCAGCAGGGCGCCGTCGGTGGAGGAGCGGCCGTGGAGCGGAACGGCGACGACCTCGGTGAGGTGGAGGCGCACCAGATCGTCCCCCGGCAGCAGCCAGGGATCAAGGCTCAGTTGGAACGACTGGCTGTGCTGGGCGGCGGGCGGCGCCGAGTCCGGGGCCAGAAATCCAGCGGCGGGAATGCGTGTTGCCAGGGCTTCCAGGGCTGTCAGGGTGGCGTCGTCCACTCCGGCGGCGCCCGCCAGGCGGAACTGTCCCGAGGGCTGCATCAGGATCAGCGCAGCCTTGGCAAAGCGGCTCTGATCGACCACGGCCTGGCAGATGAGGTTGGCCTGACGGTCGAAGTCTTCCACCCGGCGGCGCGCGAGCATCAGCCGGGTGTAAGCCTCCAGTTCGTGGCGGGCACGGCGTTCGCGCTGCTGCGCGGTGTGCTGCAGGGCAAGCTGGTCTTCCAGGGCGAGCAGGATCATTCCCATCGCGGCCACCACTGTGCCCATGGACGCAAGGCGCAGCAGCAGCAGATGGAGCGCCGGATCAGAGGCGGCGAAGGGCAGAAGCCCCCCCGCATTGAGCGACCATGCCAGGAAGCCCAGGCCGCTGAGCAGCGTCCCCGGCGAGACGCGCCGGAAGACATAAAAGACCAGCAGGGCGGTGGTGATGCGCAGCGCGCTCTCCACAAACAGAAGAGGCCACGCGCCGCCCACCGAGACGCAGACCCACAAGCCGGCGCCGCCCATGCCGATGCACAGGGCCAGGCCGATCCAGGTGGGCATGCTGCCCCTGGCGAGGGCCCAGAAGCAGCCCACCAGAAGTGAAAGCGCGCCCAGCGCTGGGAAGAAGAGAAACGGGAGCCCCCTGGGCATCTCGCCGTCGTAGACGACGTAAAGCAGGATGGCGTATGCGATGAGCGGAATGGTGAAAGGAATGGCGTAAAGAATCCGCACCCGGCGGATGCGAAAACTGAGCGGCGACAGGGAGGCAAGAAACAGGGCCGAGCTGATTTGAGCCGCCGTGGCCCCGGCCGCCGCAAACCAGGGGTGAGCCTCTGCGCTGGAGAAGTCCCACGGGCCGAGCCTGCTGATCTGCACCATGCGCAGGAAGGCGAAGAGGAAGCCAAGGAACCAGAGCAGCGTGCGCGTATCCCGCGAGCGCCAGTAAAGCTGGGCGAAGGCCGGCAGCAACAGCGCCGTCAGGAGGATCGCGGGAAATTGGTAGCTGTCGGGCATGGAAGCCGGGAGTCTCCTTGGACCATCCTCGGAAAAGGAAATGCGCTCAGCGTTTTGCGCGCCGCCGCGGGATGAAATGCTCCGGATCTGCAAACATCTTAGGTTATTCTGCCGACTCCGCGCGGCAAGTCAAGCCCGAGACTGATTTCCGGGCCTCAGGCACGCCCCGGCACCATAAAAACACGCCTGCACCGACACCCATGGCGCCAGACGTTCAACGTATTATTTTGCAATCCCCCGGCGCGCATGTATATGCGTCTAACGTTGTAGATTGAAGCAACGCATGACCTTTCCGACGCCGCACAGCCGCTTGCCGGCAGCCGCCGGGAGAGGATCGGGGGAGACATTGAAGCTTCGTGGTCGAGGATGGATGGCGGCGCTGGCAGCCGGGGTGCTCGCCCTGGCGGCCGGCGCGCAGAACAAGGACAGCTTTACGCCGATGGCGCTCGATGCCGGCTTCGGGCGGATGGACATCTCGGCGCCGGCCACGCCGCCGGAGGAGATCATCCGCAAATTCGCCGCCAAGGAAAGCGAGTTCCAGGAGGCTCTGAACCACTACACCTACCGCCGCGTGGCCCGGGTGCAGACCCTGGACGACGACAACAAGGTGGACGGCGAGTGGTACGAGGTGGACGACGTGATCTTCGACCCCTCGGGCCGGCGCACCGAAAAGGTGGTCTACGCCCCGGAAAGCTCGCTGCAGCGGGTGATGATGTCGCCCTCCGACTTTCAGGACATCCAGCGCGGCTACCCGTTCGTGCTGACCACCGCCGAGGTGGGCGCCTACGACATCAAATACGTGGGCCGGCAGAAGGTGGACGAGGTGGACTGCTACGTCTTCGACGTGAGCCCCAAGACCATCGAGAAGGGCAAGCGCTACCTGAACGGGCGCATCTGGGTGGACGCCACCGACCTGCAGATTGTGGTCACCGACGGCAGAATGGTGCCCGACGACACGCGCAAGGGCAAGGAAGACCTGCATCCCCCCTTCATGACCTGGCGGCAGCAGGTGGACGGCCACTACTGGTTCCCGGTCTACACCAAGGGCGAGGGGGTTCTGCACTTTGCCGGGGGCAACGGCTACATGGCCGACGACGTGCACATCCGCGACATCATCAAGTACACGGATTACAAGCGCTTCGGCTCGACCTCGAAGATCATCTACGAGGGCCAGGACATTACCCCGCCCGCGCAGAAGCCGGATGCCAAGCCAGACGCCAAACCGGACGCGAAGCCGCAGCGGTAGGCCTTGCCGCCGGCAAGAAACCGCGCACTGCCGTGAGGAGAGTGGCGCGCCATGAGCCTTTGGGTTGGCCCAGCCGCGGAACTCCGCGGAGCGCATTTCGATCCGGCAACGAAATATAACAGAGGAGTAACTGCCGAGTGGGCGACCATACAGACGCGTGGCTCGTATAGCGGATTGCTGCTCAAGGTAGCGCGTCACCCGAACCAAACCAACTACCAGCTTGTCACCGGCTCAGCCCGGCCCAATTTAGCAAGTATCCGCTCAATGATCCGGGAAGCTGCTTTTGCTTATCCGCGTCTGTCCATTTGCTATTCCAGGCTACATATCCACCGGGGAGTGTTAGCGTCTTTTCTTTGTTGACGATTGCGCTCATCACCGTCACGCCCCATGCCCGACCCTCAAGTTGGAACAAATTTCGACCCATTGGCGATTCGCGTAGATCAGCAATATGCGTGCCTGTATGAGCCATCGCGTTGCCCATTGCTTTTCCCTTTAATCGGTCTCCATCGAACGCCACAATCAATAAGAGGCCATCAGGTGAGTTTCCACTGCCCTTTGCCCCGTCATCTGGCCTTAGCGAGTTCGCTACAGTGAAGTCCACGTCGACCCCGTTATCTTCGCCGGGCGCGCCGAAGGCCGCTGCCGCCCTCTTGAGATCATCGGCCGTCAGCCCCAGACCAACATCGCCATCGCCCAGATCAGCGGGCTTGGAATAATCGATGTCGCTTTCACTGACGTTTGTTACCGACTGGATCAGCAGCCGCGCAGGGTACCGTGCAAGGTTTCCAAATCCCTTAACCACCGTGAACATCGATCCGGTTTTCTCAAGCGATACCGCGTCCACGGCATCAAGCCGCCCGGTCAACGTCGCCGTCACGGTGGAACGCACACACCCGAGGCACTGCCCTGACGTCTTTACCGGTGCTGACAGTATCGAGTCAAACTTGTTGAAATCCCCGCCGGTATCGAGCGTTACCGCTGTCGCTGAAACGGGCGCGGCCTGCCCCGGACTGTTTTTCGCCAACTGAAGCGTGATCACGGCGGCTGGCCCCGCCTTCGCCTTCGCTCCGGTCGGATAATCGAGCCAAACAGCGTTCACACTCTGCTTGCAACTTGTGTCCCTGATTATGAACTCGTCGAATCCGGCGACCACAGTTCCTGTAACCCGCACCATTTTGCCGTTGAAATCCATGGGGTGAGCAAGAATGTCGCAAAGCTTGGTGTCGACGGCCTGCGCGCTTGCAGCGCTCGCACCGATCAATAGACATACGATTGCAATGAGTATCCGCTTCATAGATTGGCTCCTGATAATGCGAGCAATTGTAACTTATCGCGTCCCGGGCGTATCACCGGCTATCCGGACATAACTCGAAATGGGCGGCTTTCAGGCGGCTCTTCGGAATTGCGCCACGGGGTTCCAGCCTTGCGAACGGCTCACGGTTGGCTTGCGGCGTTCACTGCGTGAAAATCGAAGGCGCATTTAATCGCAGCCGCACTTAATAGAACAGATACTTCCGCCAGCGGTCGTCGCCGTGGCCCAGCATGCGCATGATCTGGCGGCTGGTGTGCAGCGAGAAGGGCCGCGGCTCGCGCAGCAGGACCATGTCGTCGATCTCGTGCAGCATGCGGTTGCCCTTGCGGCGGTTGCAGGCGTGGCAGCAGGCGACCAGATTCTCCCACGTGGAGTTGCCGCCGCGGGAGCGGGGAACCACGTGGTCCAGGGTGAGCTCGCTCGAGGGCAGCACCACGCCGCAGTACTGGCACGAGTTGCGGTCGCGCAGCAGGATGTTTTTGCGCGACAGGGCGCGGGTCTGGTGGGGGATGCGGCGATATTCCAGGAGTCGAATCACCGAGGGCATGGCGATGAAGCTGCGCTGGGCGTGGAGGGTCAGCCCGTGCTCCTCCTCAGTGCGCGCAATGCCCTTGAGCACCAGCACCAGGGCGCGCCGCGCGCCGCAGATGTTGATCGGCTCATAGGACGCGTTGAGCACCAGCACCGGCATCTGCAGGATGTGGCTGGACTGAACGCCGGGCTGCGCGAGGGCGTGGTCGCCGGCCCAGGCCGCGGCCCTGGCGGCCGACTTTTGTTTGCGTGCGTGAATCATGGCTTTTCCCAGCGACATCTCTTTTCCCCTCGTCAAAAAGATGGTTGGTCGTGCGATGAATGCTTGCTTTCCGTTTGCAGGCTGACGGGCAGCAGGTTTCCGGGCAGGCCGCGAATGGTCGCCTCGTCTGAGTAGATTGGAGAAGAGCCGCGGCGCTCCGCGGTGATGCGCCGCGCCCTGGCCAGCGTGGCCACCCGGACGGATTCCGCGCCGGCCTGGACGAGCGCCTGCGCGACGGCGCGGGCGGTGGCGCCGGTGGTGAAGATGTCGTCAATGACCAGCACGTGTTTGCCGGCGACGTCGGCTGGGCTGGAAACGCTGAACGCGCCGCGCACATTCAGCCGCCGCTGGCGCGGGTTGAGGCCGGCCTGGCTCTCGGTGGCGCGCAGGCGCAGCAGCGTGCCCGACGCCAGGGTGAGCCGCCACGCCGGATGGCTCTGGCGCAGAAACGCGAGCGCCTGCGCGGCCAGCATGCGCGCCTGGTTGAAGCCGCGGCCGGCGTACTTTGACCGGTGCAGCGGGACGGGCACCACGAGCATCTCCGTGGGCGCTTGCGGCGCGAGGCGAGCGATGGCCTCGGCCAGCAGCCGGCCCAGCGGCCGGGCGGCCGGGCGCAGGCCGTCATATTTGAGCGCGTGGATGGCCTCTTTCATGCGGCCCTGATACGGCCCATACGCAACCGCCCGCTCAAAGGGCGGCGCCGCCAGGCGGCAGCTCCGGCACTCGCCGCTGGCGGGGTTCGAGGCCGGCGCTGGCGAGTCGAGCGTGTCGTCGCAGCGCGCGCACAGGGAGCCGCTCTGGACAGAAATCTCCATCCAGCAGGCAGCGCAGATTGGCACGGAGGAAAGATGCGGCAGAGGGGAGCCGCAGAGAGTGCAGGAACCGGGAAGGAGGGCACAACCTAGGAAATCGACGGGACTTCGGAGCACACGGGCCACTGCGCGCCAGCGGGAAGTCTCCGCGGGTGGAACGTCGAACGTCAGTGAACCGGAGTCCCTGCGGAAGACGCACCTCACTTTGGGGCGTGCGGCGCAACTAAATGCACAACGCCTTGGCGACAGTATACCCGCAGCGGAGGCGAGATTCCATGGCATTTCGTGAATTGATGCGCATCGGCGGATGGAGACGCCGCCTGTGCCGCGCCAGCGCCTGCCGCGGCCATTGCGATACACTTCAAGCCGTGGGGGAGTGTATTCTTTGTCGATTCGCGGTCTGGTTTGCGGCGTCCTGGTAGCGATTTGTTTCTTTCCCAGCGAGGGGCGGGCGCAACAGAAGCCGCAGAGCGGCATGAGCAGCGGCATTTCCTCGGGCGTTGCCGCGGCCCCGGTCTACGACGAGCAGAAGCGCCCCATCACCGCCGGCGGCTTTGTCGACAAGGGCACGGTGGCCTTTCAGGACGTCACGAAGCAAGCTGGCCTGAGCGGCTGGACGCACAAGATGGGCACTCCCGCCAAGCAGTTCATCGTGGAGACCAACGGGTCGGGCGTGTGCCTGGTGGACTACGACAACGACGGCTGGCTGGATATCTACCTGGTGAACGGCTCGACGTTCGACGCGCTGGACGGCAAGGAAGCGCCGCCGCACGCCGCCCTGTTCCACAACAATCACGATGGCACGTTCACCGACGTGAGTGCGAAGGCGGGCGTGCAGAACGACCGCTGGGGCTATGGATGCTCGGTTGCCGACTACGACAACGATGGCTGGCCGGACATTTACGTGGGCAACTACGGCAAGAACCGGCTCTACCACAACAACCACGACGGGACGTTCACCGACGTGGCCGAGAAGGCGGGCGTGGCGCTGGACAACTGGACACCCGGTTCGGCCTGGGGCGACTACGACGGCGACGGGCTGCTGGACCTCTACGTCACCGGCTATGTGCACTTCGACCGCGACAACCTGCCCATTGGCGGCACCAAGGCGGTGGGCTACGCCTCGTGCCTGTACCGCGGCCAGACCGTGAACTGCGGCCCGCGCGGCCTGAAGGGCGAGCCCGACCACCTGTTCCACAACAACGGCGACGGCACCTTTACCGACACCACCGTGAAGGCCGGCGTGGAGGACAAGGACCGCTACTACGGCTTCACCACGATCTTTGTGGACATCAACGGGGACGGCAAGCCGGACCTGGTGGTGGGCAACGACTCGGAGCCCAATTTTCTCTACATCAACAAGGGCGACGGCACCTTTGACGATCAGAGCTACGTCTCCGGCTTCGCGCTCAACAAGGACGGGCGCGAGATCGCCTCCATGGGCATTGCCGTGGGCGACTACGAAAACAACGGGCTGATCGACTTCTATGTCACCGACTTCGGCGACGACTACAAGGTGCTGTTCCACAACGACGGCGACGCCAGCTTCAGCGACGTGAGCTACAAGGCCGGGATCGCGCAGACCACGATTCCGTTCGTCAGCTGGGGCGATGGATTCATCGACTACGACAACGACGGCTGGCTGGACATTTTCCAGGCGGATGGCCACGTCTATCCCGAGGTGGACCAGCACGACTGGGGCACCACCTGGGCCGAGCGGCCGCTGCTGTTCCACAACGTGCCGGATGGACCCCATGACCGGCGCTTCGAATACGTTCCGCCGGTGAAGGACTCGGGGCTGGCCGTGGTGGTCCCGGGGCGCGGCGCGGCCTTTGGCGATCTGTTCAACGACGGCAAGATCGACGTCGTCATCAATCCCGTGGACGGGCCGCCGGTGCTGCTGCGCAACGTCAATCCGGATCATCACAACTGGGTGGAGCTGGGCCTGGTGGGGGGGCCGAAAGGCCCGCGCGACGCCACCTGCGCCACCGTCTACCTGAAGGCCAACGGGCTGCGCATGCGCCAGGACGTGCTCGCCAGTGGCAGTTACATTTCGTCTAACGATCGGCGCCTGCATTTTGGTCTGGGCGACGCCACTGACGCGGGCACGGCGGAGATTCACTGGCCCGACGGCGCCAAGGAGTTTGTGAAGCTGCCGGCGGTGGATCGCATCTACACCCTCACCGAAGGCAAGGGCATCACCGGCGCGCTGTGCGGCGGCAAGCCCTGCGACCCGAACGCGGCCGCCGTGACGCTGCTGCCGGAGCCGCCGCGCTAGACTTGATGTGTGGGGGAATCTGCCTTGTCTTACATGTCCGGCCTGCTGACCGCTCTCGTCGCCTGGCCGCTGCTTCTTACTCATCCGGCCTGGGCACAGGCAACTCCGCCACCGCAGCCTCCGCCCAGCATGCAGTCCTCGCAGGACGGAATGGCCAACGCCGGTCCGCAGAAGGCGGAGTTCGACGCCGAGCATCGCCCCATCACCGCGGGCGGCTTTGTCAAAACCGGGCCCATCGTTTTTCAGGATACGGCCAAGGCGGCGGGCCTCACCATCTGGCATCACACCGCCGGCACGCCGGCAAAGCGCCTCATCCTTGAAGCCAAAGGCCCCGGCGTCTGTCTGCTGGACTATGACAACGACGGCTGGCTGGATATCTATCTTGTGAACGGATCGAGCTACAAGGCGCTTGACGGCCAGGAACCGCCGCAGCACGCCGCTCTCTTCCACAATAATCACGATGGAACATTCACCGACGTGACGCAGAAAGCCGGAGTCGCGAACGACCGGTGGGGATACGGATGCGCGGTCGGAGATTACGACAACGACGGATGGCCCGACATCGCCGTCACCAACTACGGCAAGAATCGCCTGTACCACAATAATGGCGACGGCACGTTCACCGACGAGGCGGAGAAGGCCGGCGTCACGGTGGGAACCTGGTCCACGGGCGCGACCTTCGGCGACTACGATGGCGACGGCAAGTTAGACCTTTTCATCGACGGATACGCCAAGATTGACCTGGCCAATCCACCGATTGCCGGGACCAAGGCGGTCGGCTTCGCGGTCTGCCAGTATCGCGGCGCGCCGGTGATGTGCGGCCCGCGCGGCCTGCCCGGCGAGCATGACCATCTCTTCCACAACAACGGCGACGGCACGTTCACCGACGTGAGCAAGAAACTGGGCGTGGACGATCCGGCCGGCTACTACGGCCTGGGCGTGCTGTTTGCCGATGTGAACAACGACGGCAAGCCGGACCTGCTGGTGGCCAACGATACTTCGCCGAACTACCTGTACATCAACAAGGGAGACGGCACGTTCGAGGATCAGAGTTACTTCAGCGGATACGCCCTCAACAAGGATGGCCGTGAGATCGCCAACATGGGCATCGCGGCCGGCGACTACGAAAACAACGGCCACCTCGATATTGTGAATACCAGCTTCGGCGACGACTACCCGGTGCTTTTTCAGAACGACGGAACAGGGTCCTTCACGGATGTCAGTTATCAGGCCGGTATCGCGGAAGCGTCCATACCGTTTGTCAAGTTCGCTGACGGATTTCTCGACTACGACAACGACGGGTGGAAAGATCTGCTCATTGTGAATGGGCACGTGTACCCGGAAGTGGACCAGCATCCGGGCTGGGGAACCAGCTATGCCGAGCGCTCGCTGCTGTTTCACAACCTGAAGAATGGAAAGTTCGCGCTGGTTCCGCCGGTCGAGGGAACCGGCCTGGCGGTGGTGAGCGTGGGCCGCGGCGCGGCCTTCGGCGACATCTTCAACGACGGCAAGATCGACGTGGTGATCAACAACATGGACGGCGTGCCGGTGCTGCTGCGCAATGTGAATCCGGACCACCACCACTGGGTGGAAATGCGGCTCGTCGGGGGACCGAAAAGCCCGCGTGATGCGGTCGGTGCCACGGTCTATCTGACCGCCGACGGCATGCGCCAGCGCGAAGACGTGTTGAGCGGCGGCAGCTATCTCTCGTCGAACGATCTGCGGCCGCACTTCGGCCTGGGCGACGCGACCGACGCAGGCACGGCGGAGATTCACTGGCCCGACGGCGTGAAGGAGAACGTGAAGCTGCCCGCGGTCGATCGCATTTACACCATCACCGAAGGCCAGGGCATTACCGGCGCGCTGTGCGGCGGCAAGCCCTGCGCGGATGCCGGGGCGGCGAATTCACCCTCGCCAACACCAACGCCGGCCGCACACCTGGCCGCCGGACAGGCAAAGACTTCGGGGGCGGTTCACTCCATCGCAGATCAGTGAGAGCAGATTGGTGGGAGAGCGGAGCCGACACTGGCAGACGCCAGCCCCCCGGCCGGGTGGGTTCCTCCTCGGAGAAAACTCGGAGAAAAACCCACCCGGCGCGCTTCCGGTGGTTGTGCCGGCGATGGCTGGGTGCCCCAGGTCCCGCTTCTGAGACCTGGGAAACCACGAATCTACGCGGTCACGGTTCTAGAAGACTCCGGCCAGAAAGACTTCAACTCCGCGATGCGCCTTGTCGTGCTTCACGCCGCATTCGGCCAGCATGGCAGGCGACATGGTAATGACGGGGCAATGCGAGTGGGCCAGCATCTTGTAGACCACGCCCTGCCGCGTGATGGCGGCAAAGGCCGAGGCCCCCTGCGCGCCCAGCACGATCAGGTCGGCCTGCTGCGCGCGGCTCTGGTAGAGCAGTTCCTCGGTCGGGTCGCCGGGCACCACGATGGCCTGCACGGTGATCTTTTCCCGCAGTTCCGGGGGCACGAGCGACAGCAGGTCGGCTTCAATCTGGTCGATGGTGCGCCCGGCCAGAACCTCGGCGCGCTCCTGCGGCTTGATCACATGCTGCAGGATGAGGCGCGCGTTGTGCTCGACGGCCAACTCCGCGGCGTAGCGCGCCACCACAGGGCTGGCTTCATGCAGACTGATGGCGCACAGAATCGTATCGGTGGCATAGTTGCGGTATTTTGCATCGACCACGTCGGGGCCCACGACGAACACCGGCACGCTGGAGGTGCGCAGAACGGCCTCGGCCACCGAGCCCACCAGCAGCTTGCCGATGGGGCCGGGAGAGTGCGTACCCATCACGATGCGATCGACCTCCCGCTCGCGCAGGAAGCCGAGAATCTGATCGGCGGCCAGTCCCGGCCGGACGATCACCTCGCAGTTGACGCCCGCTTCCCTCACCCGCTGGGCCAGGGGTTCAAGATGGTGAATTTCGGCCCGGGCGGCGGCCGCGTAATCGTAATAGCGAATTCCCGAGGTCTCCGACGCAGCCACGACCATCGTGTCATAGGCATGAAACAGAATGAGATTGGCGCCAAACTTCATGGCTTGCGCCAGGGCAAAGTCGAAGGCTTTCTCGTTGGCGGGAATCTCTGAGGCAAAGAGGATGGTGGAGGGTCTGCTCCAACCTGGCTTCATCGTGAGGGCCATGGGAACCTCCTTGAGCTGCGAAAGAACAGTAGCAGACTCAGTTTCGGTTTGCGGTGCCTGGCGGCACATGAACGGGTGATCCAAATCACCCGAATAGGGCAAACGTTCCCCGGCTTTCAAGCCACCAGAGTCGAGCGTTCCTGCTCCTTGGACGCCGACTCCCGGTTTTTGGTTCGCCGGAGAAAACGATTGTGGTGCAGTTCCGGTTCTTTGTCCAGTGAAACAGCGCCCTGGTTTACGATTTCGTAACGAGGAGTGATCTGAATCACAGATTTTGCCCCATCCGGGCTGCTCTTCTGAGAACGAATCGTGACGTTCCAGAGCAGTTTTCCAGGTCACGGAGCTCGGCCGAAGTTTTGCAAGGTGAGTTTCTCCAAAGGAGAAAAGTACTTTATCGGCAGGGTTTAAAATGTCTTGAGCTGGAAAAAACCGCTCGATCCCCGGCGCAGGATCCAGTTTCGGTCCGGCCCGCCTCGATTCGCCTGGAGGCCTCATGCAACCGATGCATAACATTCCCGCACGCGGCGGGCTCAACTACGACGAAACTCCGTTTCTGGCTATCTGGGAGGTCACGCAGTCCTGTGACCTGGCCTGCAAGCACTGCCGCGCCGCCGCCCAGCCCATCGCCCACCCCGACCAGCTGACCACCGCCGAGGGCAAGGCGCTGATCGACCAGATTGCCGCCATGCAGGTGCCGATCTTTGTGTTCACGGGCGGCGACCCGCTCAAGCGCGAGGACCTGTTCGAGCTGATCCGCTACGCCTCGGAAAAGGGCGTGAAGGTGGCCGTGACGCCCAGCGCCACGCCGCTGCTGACGCGCGAGGCGATCTTCAAGATGAAAGAGGCGGGCCTGGTCCGCCTGGGCATCTCGCTGGACGGGTCGACCCCTGAGATTCACGACGCCTTCCGCGGCCTGTCCGGCGCCTGGGCGCGCACCATCCAGGCCATCGAGTGGGCCAACGAGGCGGGCATTCCCATCCAGGTGCACACCACCATCAGCCGCCACAACGTCAACGACATGGACAACCTGTGCGCCCTGTTCGAGAAGCTGGCCATCGTCATGTGGAACGTGTTTTTCCTGGTCCCCGTGGGCCGCGGCCAGCTCGACGACCTGCTCAGCGGCGAGGAGTTCGAGCAGGTCTTCGGCAAGATCTACGAGCTGTCGCAGCGGGTGAGCTTCCAGATCAAGAGCACCGAGGCCATGCACTACCGGCGCTACCTGCTGCAGCACAATCTGGAAGAGCGGAAGATGGGGCACGGCCATCCCGGCGGGGCCGCGCGGCACGAGTACGAGCCCGGCGCGCCCACTGCCGACGCGCAGTCGCGCACCATGGGCTGGGCCACCCGCCGCGTCAACGACGGCAAGGGCTTTCTCTTCGTTTCGCACAAGGGCGATGTCTATCCCAGCGGTTTCCTGCCCATCCACGCCGGCAATGTGCGCGAAACGCCGCTCAAGGAGATTTACCAGAACGCGCCCATCTTCAAGGCTCTGCGCGACACCAGCAAGCTGGAGGGCAAGTGCGGGGCCTGCGAGTACAAGGAGATCTGCGGAGGCTCGCGGGCGCGGGCCTACGCGGTCACCGGCGATCCGCTGGCGCAGGAGCCGTGCTGCATTTATCAGCCCAAAAACTGGGACCCGCAACGGGAGAGCGAGGCGGCGGCGTTTCGCCCGGCCGATCAGCCGGAAACGCTGGTGAGGCTGTAGCGCGGCGGGCCCGCGATCTGCCGCAAGTCGATGGGTGAAAGGCTATGGGCAGGCAGAATGGAACGTTGGTTCCGATCTGCCTGCCCATTTTGCGCTTGCCCTGGTTTTTCGCCGCCTGTCAATGTCCCGCGGAATTCAAATCCACCTTGCCCTTGAAGCGGCTGTAGACGAAGATCACGTAGCAAAGAGCCAGGGCCATGCCAAAGCTCCACCACACCAGGCCGACGGCCAGCGTGTGCGGGCCGCTGAGGGCGCGGGTGAGGGTGATGTCGTTGGCGGCTCCGGTGGTGGCCGGAAGCAGCGTGGGATAGAGGCACCAGCAGGCCCCGGCCAGCATGAAGAAGAGATAGAAACTGGAGGCGAGGAAGGCTTTCAGGGGTTGGGCGCTGCGGTTGAAGAACCAGAGGGCGCCCAGCGACGCCACCACGCCCAGCGGCACGACAAAGGTGAACGGATAACTGAAGTAATTGTTCAGGCTGGCCGGCCGCACGGCGATGGTGGCCACCAGGCTGACCGCGTTGAGAACGATGAGCGCCAGCCAGAGCGGTGGGACGACCTTGCGGGCCCGCTGCTCCAGCTCGCCCGAGGTCTTGAGCGTGAGCCAGAGCGCGCCGTGCAGGGTGAGCGCGGCCAGCGCGACCAGGCCACCGATGACCGTGTACCAGTCCAGAATGCCGGGCTGCGGGCCGGGCCGCCAGTTGGTCCACAAAGGCAGGAAGAAGTAGCCGTCTGGCTGCAGCGGCACGCCGCGCACCACGTTGGCCAGCGCGGCGCCGAAGAAGATGATGAGCAGCGCGCTGGCCAGGCCGAAGATTCCGTCCAGCAGCCCGCGCCACACGCCCAGGTCGAGGTGATTGCGCAGCTCCAGGCTCACGCCGCGCAGGATCAGCAGCCAGAGCACGATCATCAGCGGCAGATAGAAGCCCGAGAAGGCCGAGGCGTAGAGCAGAGGAAACGCGAAGTAGAGCGTGCCGCCACCGGCCAGCAGCCACACCTCGTTGCCGTCCCACACCGGGCCGATGGAGTGCAGGGTCGTCTGGCGCTCGGACTCATTGCGCGCCAGAAACAGATGCAGCACGCCCACGCCGAGGTCAAAGCCATCCAGCACCACGTAGGCCACGATCATTACCGCCACCAGCCAGAACCAGATGAAACCCATCATGAGGAAACCTCGTTTCGAAGAAGACCCGTTGCCATTGCACGAAGTGTCACCGAGTTTAGACTCATGGCCGCACCCTCACGCCATGCATGCATGTGTTCCATGTGCGCTCACCCATCAATCGGCGTGCACCGCGGCCGTCAATTGCGCCTCCGGCCCATGGCTGATTTCGCGATAGACCAGAACGGTGAACAGCAGACCCAGCAGCGCGTAGAGGCCCATGAAGCCCAGCAGCGTAAACAACCCGTTGCTGGCCGACACCGTGTTCGAGTAGCCCTCGCTGGTGCGCATCAGGCCATAGATCAGCCAGGGCTGGCGGCCGATTTCGGCCGTCATCCACCCCGCGGTGTTGGCGATGTAGGGCAGCGGAAAGCTGACCAGCAACGCCCACAGCATCCAGCGCGCGCGATAGAGCCGCTGCCGCCACAGCATCAGCGCGGAGACGACCATCAGCAGCACGAAGTAAGTCCCCAGGCCGGCCATGATGTGGTAGGCGTAGAAGAGCAGCGGCAGGGTGGTGGGCCACTGGTCGGGCGGAAACTGATCCAGGCCCCTCACTTCGGCCTTGGTGGTTCCATAGATCAGAAAGCTGAGCACATCGTTGACCACGATCGGGTTGTCGATCTGGCCGGTCTCTTCGTTGGGCTGGCCCATCAGCACAATGCCCGCGCCGGTCTCGGAATGGAACAGGCCCTCCATGGCCGCGATGGCCACCGGCTGGTTGCGAGCCACGTATTTGCCGGCCATGTCGCCGGTGGGAAAGATGATGAGAATCGAGCTGACAATGCCGGCGATGACGCCCACCTTGAGAAACATGCGGCCATAGTTTTCGGCCCGCCGGTCCAGCAGGTAAAAGGCGCCCACGGCGGCCATCACAAAGCTGGCCGTGACCACCGCGCCCACCATATTATGCGCGTACTGCAGCAGGCCCCAGGGGTTCAGCAGCAGTTGCCAGAAGCTGAGCACCTCGAACTGCCCGCTGGGCAGGCGCGCATAAGCCACCGGGTGCTGCATCCAGGCGTCGGTGACGATGATGAAGAAGCCGGAGATCCACGATCCCACAAAGACCATCACCGCCGAGAACCAGTGCATCAGTTTGGAGATCCGCTTCTCTCCATAAAGAAAGAGGCCGAGGAAAGCCGACTCCAGAAAGAAGCTGAAGACGCCCTCCATGGCCAGCGGCTGGCCGATCACCCCGCCCGAGAGCCGCGAAAAGCGCGCCCAGTTGGTGCCGAACTCGAACTCCATGGGAATGCCGGTGACCACGCCGAAGACGAAGTTGATGGCGAAGATCTTTCCCCAGAAGCGCGCGGCCCGGTCCCACTCCTCGCTGCCGGTTTTGAGCGCCACCGACTTGAGCACCACGATCAGCAGTCCCAGGCCCATGGTGAGTTGAGGGAACACATAGTGGAAGGTAACGGTAAAGGCAAAGTGCAGGCGGTGGATCAACTCAGCGGTCATCGAGAGTCTCCGGATTCAGGACATGCCAAAGCAAAGCGATCGAACGTCATCGCCCAGGACGGCGGCTACACGTGGCAGACAGGACTCCACAGCCTACTGCGTGCCAAGGCATAATGCAATTCATAATTGCAATTGTGGATGCCGGGCCGTGCGCTCGCGCGTGACATGCATCACGCGCAGCCCAAAGACGCCGGAT
Source organism: uncultured Acidobacteriaceae bacterium (assembly GCA_963716385.1). Classification (GTDB taxonomy): domain Bacteria; phylum Acidobacteriota; class Terriglobia; order Terriglobales; family Acidobacteriaceae; genus Telmatobacter. The sequence continues at coordinate 661,545 of OY970305.1, read as the reverse complement.
TGATCTTAAACCCGCAGGGGAAGGAAGCGCCCCGCGATGCAAGATAGGCCGTCCGCGGAATGAAGCCGGCGCGGGTGCTGTTCTAATAGTGGAGTGGAGTCAATCATGCGGACGGCAATCATTGGCGGCGGCATCGCGGGGCTGGCGGCCGCCTACGAGTTGGAGAAGGCGCGGGCGGCGGGCGAGCCGGTCGATTACACGCTGTTTGAGGCGCGCGAGCGGCTGGGCGGCGTCCTCACCTCCGAGGTCATCAATGGCGCGGTGCTGGAGCTGGGCCCGGATTCCTTTTTGACCGAGAAGCCGGCGGCGGCGGAGTTGTGCCGCGAACTGGGGCTGGCCGATCAGCTCACCCCCTCGAACGACGCGGCCCGCAAAACCTATATTCTGGTGCGCAACCGGCTGGTGCCGCTGCCCGACGGGCTCATGTTTCTGATTCCCACCAAGCTGATTCCCACCGCGCTGTCGCGGCTGTTCAGCCTGCGCACCAAGGTGCGCATGGGGCTGGAGCTGATGCATCCGCCGCGGCCCAGCGACTGCGACGAATCGGTGGCCGCGCTGGTGGAGCGGCACTTTGGCGCCGAGGTCGTGGACCGGCTGGCCGACCCGCTGCTGTCAGGGATCTACGGCGGCGACGCGGCGCAACTGAGCGCGCGGACCGTGCTGCCCCGGCTCGTCGAGATGGAGACCCAGTACGGCTCGCTCACCCGCGGCATGCTGGCCGCGCACCGCCAGATGCGCGCCCGCGCCGCTGCCCAAAAGAGCGCATACGCGCAGGGCCAAAGCGCACACGCGCAGGGATCTGCAGCGGGGCAAGCCCAGGGCAACGTGCGTCGCGCGCCCAGGGGTATCTTCACCACTCTGCGCGGCGGCCTGCAGCAGTTGGTCGACGCGCTGGAGGCGCGCCTCGAGCCAACCCGGGTGCGGCGCTCCACGCCGGTCAGCGCCCTGGAGCGCGCCGAGGGCGGCTGGCGCGTCACCGCCGGCGGCCGCCAGGAACTCTACGACGCGGTGATTGTGGCCTCGTCGGCCTGGGGCGCGGGCGTACTGCTCAGCCCGGTGGACCCGCTGCTGGGTGAAGAGCTGGTCGCGATCCCCTACTCTTCGTCGATCACCGTCAACCTGATCTACGACGAGACGCAGTTGGGCCGGCTGCCGGACGGGTTCGGCTTCCTGGTTCCGGCCAGCGAGGGCCGCTCCATGCTGGCCTGCACCTTTGCCCATCGCAAATTTCTGGGGCGCACGCCCACCGGCAAGATCGTGCTGCGGGCATTTCTCGGCGGCGTCAAGGGCGAGGCGCTGCTGGCCGAAAGCGACGGCGCGCTGGTGGCCACCGTCCGCCGCGAGTTGAGCCAGATCCTGGGCGCAAAGACGATCGGCTTCGACGCGCAGCCCGAATACACCCAGGTCTCGCGCTGGCGGCGCGCCATGGCGCAGTACGCCGTCGGCCACCAGGAGCGCATGCAGCGCATCACGGCGCGCGCGGCGGCGCTGCCGGGGCTGCACCTGGCCGGCAATGCCTACGACGGCATCGGGATTCCGGACTGCATCCGGCTGGGCCGCGCGGCAGCCAAAGACCTGATCGCAGCCGCGTCGCAGCCCCTTGCCTCCAGCCGCTCCTGAGCCATTGAGCCATCGCGGCCAACCGCGCTGGGAAAGCCGGGTTCCCCAGAGCCTGCCTTGAGCGAAGTCGAAAGTCCCGCCTTTGGGCGCCTTGGAGGCGATGATCCTCCCCGCCGCGCACTGCGCAAAATTACCCCCCACCGGCGCACAATGGAAATGGAGAGAAATAGCGGAGCCGCCACCGGGGCCCAGCGTCCGCCATCTCCCCGCTCCGTACCACCAGAAAGGCACCCCCCCTACCCCCCCCTTATTTATTTTCAAAATCCCGTGGTTAATTAAATAGACAACAAGACTTCGATGACTAAATCAATGACAACAAGCAACTAACGATCAAATTTGCAGAATCTCCGCCCACCCCGCCATCCCGAAATATGGGACACGCGGGTCGCCCAGGTCTGGTGCCTGGAAGATGAGGTTGCCCCCTGCGCCAGCCCGGACACCCGCACGCGCGACAGCTTCTAGCGCGGCACCACCGGCAGCACCAGCGCGCTGGGGTGCTCGGCGTCGTGGACGACGGTGTTGGTGGCCTTCACAAAGACCGCGCTGGCGCCGGCGTCCTTCCCCGTGTTCAGATTGCGGTCGAACCGCGGGAAGTTGCTGCTGGAAACCTCCAGCCGGATCGTGTGGCCCTTGAGAAACACGTTGCTCGTGGACCAGAGGTCGATCCTGTACTCGTAGACCTTGCCCGGCACGAGCGGCGCGGGCGCGGCCATGGACTCGCGATCGACCGCGCGGAGAATGCCCTCGGTGAGGTTGCGCGCAAAGCCGTCCGGTCCCACGTCGACCAGCTTGGCGGTAAAGTCGGTGTCCACCGCGGAGGACTTCGCATACAGGTCGAGCGAGACCGGCCCCGTGACCTCCATGTCATGGTCAAGCGGCGGCGTGGAGTAGACGAGCACGTCGGGGCGGCTCTCGGCGGCGCGCTGGTCCTGGGGGCCGGGCGCGAGGTGCGCGCTGTCGCAGCACAGCGGGCCGCCCACGGTGGGCACGGGGTTGGCCGGATCATAGACGTAGCGGTCGGCTGCTTCGCTGGGCGCGGCCGGGGTGTCGATCGAGAGCGTCCCGTCGCCGGCGGCCGTGCTGGCCTTGCCGGCCGAGTGCAGAAAGTAGCGGGTGTCTTTGGCGCGCTCGAGCGGCCAGGAGTCCTCGTTGCGCCACTTGTTCTCGCCCATCACGAAAATCTTGACCGGCCCTTCGGTGGCGAACTCGTTCTGCTTGCCCTGCAGCAGGTAGTCGTACCACTCGAGCGTGACGGCGTTCTCGTCATACTCGGCGGCGGCGGGGCCGAAGTCGACCGCGCCGATGGTGCGCCCCCCGCCGGCGTGGCCGCCGATGGTGACCAGCAGCCTTTGCCCGGCGCGCGCGGCCTCATTGCCGGCATGCGCCTTCATGCTCAGATAATTGCGGATCGATCCGCCCTGGAAGATGTCGTACCAGGCGGCGACAGTGAGCGCGGGCACCTGGATGTTCTGATAATTTTCTTCGATCGACCATTGCTTCCAATAGCTGTCGTAGAGCGGGTGAGCGAGCCAATCGAGAAAGTAGGGAGCGAGTCTTGCAGTCGCGGCCGGGGAGCCGGGATCGAGGCGCAGGTTAAACAGCGGATACTGCTTCAGGGGTAGAACGTTGCTGCCGATGCGGGCGTTGGTGGCGTCGCGAATTTCGCGATTAAGTGTGTCCTGAGCCAGGCCCGAGGTCCACGACTCGTTGAACCACTGCTCGAAGGCGCCGCCCTGATAGGTCCAGTTTTCGTGGTAGTTCGAGGCCGTCACGACCGGGCAGATCCCGGCCAGATGGGGCGGGTGGCCAATGGCGGCCAGCATCTGCGTGGCGCCCACATAGGAGCCGCCGAACATGCCCACCTTGCCGTTCGCGTGGGGCAGCGCGGCCGCCCACTCGACGGTGTCGTAGCCGTCGGCTGTTTCGAATTTGAAGGGGTACCATTCGCCCTCCGAGGTATAGCGGCCGCGCACGTCCTGGACGACGACCAGATAGCCGCGCGAAGCGGCCTGGCGCGCAAAGTCGGCGGTGTTGTCCTTGTTATACGGAGTGCGCTGGAGCAGGACGGGGAAGCTCGAGTCCGCGGCGGGCCGGTAGATGTCGGCGCGCAGCGTGACGCCGTCGCGGGTCTTCATCGCGACCCCGCGCTCGACAACGATTGCAGGGGCGGAGGGCGAAGCCGTCTGGCTCCAGGCGCAAACGCCCAGGGGCCACGCGATGGCGAGTGAAAACAGCAAGAGCATCTTCTTTGGCATGGGAGACCGTCCTTTTGACCCTGCGGAATCGAAACCATTGTATAAGCATCGCGCCCGGCCAGGCAGGCGGCGTAGCGAGCGGCACACTCTGTCGCGGTATGTTATTTAAACTAACCCCAAGCTCTCAAGCCAGGTTATTACTTTTATAAGTTGTTCCATTTCGAGCTTGACACCTTGTAAGCACTTGTAGGAAAGTAAGGCGTTCCCCGATTTCCCTGGCCCACAACTGAGATGGTGAGTTATGTTGCAGCCTTTTGGCCGTAATACATACGTTGTATTGCTGCTCTCGCTGGCGCCGCTGCTGATATGCGGCTGCCGGACCATGGGTCCGAAGATGCCGCCGTCGATGAACGCGCCCTCGATTACTGAATACCAGGCGAATGACTTCAAAAACGATGTGGCGAGTTATCGCAGTTTGATCGCGCAGAAGGATCTGCCCGGCGCGCGGGCTTTGCGCAACCAGATTGCCAATCGCGTGATGGCCGATATTGAATCGCGCTACTCGAAATTCGAGATGGAGCTTACGACGCAGCGCGCCGGGTTTGAAAGCTCGGCCGATGCGGTGCAGCTGGGCGCGACCGCGGCAGCGTCGGTGGTCGGCGCCACCGAAGTGAAGGACCTTCTTGCCGCGTCGATCACGGCTTTTCAGGGAACGCGGCTCTCCGTGGACAAGAATTTCTTCAGGGAGAAGACGACCGAATCGATCATCTCGCAGATGCGCGCCTCAAGGGACCTGAAGAAAGCGCAGCTGATGAAAAGCCTGGCGAACCGCGACGTGACGGACTATCCGTGGGACGCCGTGTGGGTTGACCTGGTGGATCTCTACTATGCGGGCACGGTGCCATCGGCGCTGGTGGAGATTGCGAGCGCCACCGGCACCAAAGCGGATGCCGCGGCCACAACCTTGAAGCATACCGTGGCCGCGCTCACGCCAAGAACGCCGGCGCAAGCCCGGCAGGCCATTGACATCCGGTCGGAATATGACAAGCTTGCGGCGGCGCTTGCGGACCCGGCGAAGTCAGCCGGAGCGATTCAATCGCTGAAGAGCATTCTGACCGCCGTCGGGAAAACCCCCGCCGACAACGCATCGGGCGCGGATCTGCTTGCTCTGCTGAAAGCAGAAATGATTCAAGCAAAGACGGACGACGACACTCTGGCGAAGCTTTCAGATGCGCTTGCGGCGGCGAAGCTGGAATAGAGGAGAAAGACGATGGCTGGAACCATCCCCGCGGACGGCAATATGACGATGGATACCCTTGCCGCGTCGCTGACGTGCGAAGAGCAGTTGGGATTTGAGCAGTTGACTGCGCTCACCGCCGACACCACCGCGACGCGCAACCTGGCGACGTTTGTGAACCAGGAAAAGAGACTGGGCGGACTGGCCGTCGTTGCCCGCGGCGCGGCCAGCCCGGGAACAAAGATCCTCTCGACGACCGTTTACGTCAGCGGAGCAAAGACCGCCGTGGATGTTTACCGGCTGCCCCTTACCGACTGAAGCCTGCCGGCCGCGAGTTTCGCCTTCCCCTGCCGCGATTCCATTACATCCCACCTTTGCCCAGCATGACGCCGATGCCGTAGGTGACGACGCCTTCCACTGCGCCGACCACGGTCATCTCCAGGCCCGACGACCACCAGGAGCGAACGGTGATGAGGCTCTTGGCGGCGCCGACGGCGAAGTGGGCGGCGAGCGAAATGATGGCGGCGGCGATGACGGCTTCAAGCCCCTGCATGAAAAAGAAGGGGATGATGGGGATGGCCGCGCCGATGGCCGTCGAGAGCGCGCCGGAGCTGGCCGAGACCAGAGGGTTCGCGAGCGCCTCTTCGGAGGTGCCGAGCCGCTCGCCTGCCAGCACGCGGAGCATCTGCTCGGGGTCGCGGGCGATGTGGTCCACGACGCGGTCGGCGTCGGCTTCGGGCAGGCCCTTGACCTGGTAGTAGAGCGAGAGCAGTTCGCGGGCCTCGGGGCCGTTCATGCGGATGGCCTCGCGCTCGCGAGCGATTTCGGCGTGGTAGATTTCGCGCTCGCTCTTGGCGGCCAGGTACGCGCCCGAGCCCATGCTGAGGGCCGAAGCGATCATGCCGGAGATGCCCGCAAGGAGCACGTACTTGGCCTCGCCAGCGGTGGCGCCGGAGACGCCGGAGACGATGCCGAAGATGGCGCCGAGGCCGTCGTTGACGCCGTAAATGGCGTCGCCGATCCAGGCTCCCGGCTGCTTGCGGCCCTGGCTGCGCTTGGTCAGCAGCTCTTCAAGAACCGCCTTGGGGTCCACGCCGGGAACGCCGGCGGGCGCGGTATAGTGGCCGCGCAGCAGAGAACCCAGCTCGCGGTGGTGGTCTTTCTCGTCCTCGATGACGTGCTCGAGAATCGCAACGGAACCCTCGTCGCCCAGCTCCTTCAACTGGGTTCCGTAGCGGGCGATGTCGCGGCTCTCCTCGATTTCCAGTCGCCTGAGGGCCATGCGAATGCCGCCGGCGCGGCTGGCCAGCGAGTCGGCCTCGCCGCCGGGGCTGCCGGTGTAGACGGGCGCGGCTCCGCCCAGTTCCTGGATGCGGCCGGCCCACAGAGCGGCGTGCTCCAGCTCCGCCTGGGCCAGGTGGCGCAGCACCTGCGCGCGCACCGGTTCGGTGTCCCGGTCGGCCAGGGCCTGGTAGGTGTGGTAGCCCTCCATCTCCGCCTGCCAGTTGCCTTCCAGGGCCGCCAGCACCTTTTTCAGGCGGGCGTTGCTCAATGCTGTAATGGCCACGCTTCTCTCCTTGGGTCTCTCTGAGGATACGGCATTGCCGGCGCACGCGGCAGCCCCCGCGGCGCTCTTCGCGGCGGCGCGAGGGGCGGCCGCTTGAAAACCCGCGCGGGCGGAGGCGGGACCGGACAGCGTCTTCCGCTGCAACGTTTTTGCCGGCGCTTCCCCAGGGCGGGGTTTCCCGTATAGTGTTGTGTGCAGCAGAAACGGGCGGAGACGCGGCCCAAAGGCAGCACGAAGGCGGCGGGCAACGGCCGCCGGGATGCGCGCTCCCTGTACCGGAAGCGTGCGCACACGCCCTCACCAGGCGGAATTTCTTGAGGAAACGGGGAACAAGCTCTCATGTCCACGCGATCCACGCCACCGCCGGCGGCACAAGGCACGCCCAGCTACACGGGCCCGTTCATTACGGTCACCGCGCTGTTTTTCATCTTCGGGTTCATCACCACGCTGAACATGGCGCTGGTGCCTCACCTGAAGTCGATCTTCACGCTCGGCTATGCATGGGCGATGCTCGCCGAGTCGGCCTTCTTCCTGGCCTACTTTGTTTTCTCCTCGCCCACGGCGAAGCTGATTGAGACGATCGGCTACAAGCGGACGATGGTGGTCTCGCTGTTCATCCAGGTGGTGGGTTGCCTGTTGTTCATTCCGGCGGCCAAGCTGGTGAATTTTCCGCTTTTTCTGGCGGCGGTGTTTATCGTCGGAGCGGGCGTGACCGCGCTGCAGACGGCGGCCAATCCGTATGTGGCAATTCTGGGCCCGGAGCATAGCGCGCCGGTTCGGCTGACCCTGGCGCAGGCCCTAAACTCGCTGGGCGCGACGCTGGCGCCGATTTTTGCGGGCGCGTTCATTCTGACCGATCCCAGCAAGCTGATCACCAAGGCGGAGATTGCCAACACGGTGCGGGTGCCGTACATGCTGATCGCCGCCGGACTGCTGATTCTCGGCATTGCCGTGGCCTTCATGCACCTGCCGCATGTCACGCACACCCAGGCCTTCCGCCCCGCCAGGGAGGGCGACCCGATCCTCAGCCGCAGCATCTGGGGATACAGGCACACGGTGCTGGCGGCGGTGGGCATCTTCCTGTATGTAGGCGTGGAAGTGGGCCTGGCCTCGATTGCGGTCAACTACTTCAAGACGCAAGGCATGAGCAGCGCCAAGACCGCTTCCTTCCTGGTCTCGCTTTACTGGTTCGGCGCGCTGGTGGGCCGTCTCCTCGGCTCCTGGGTGCTGACCAAGATCAGGTCGAACCGGCTGGTCTTCGGGTTCGCGTTGTCGGGCGCGGTCCTGCTCGGGGTCTCGATGGTCACCAGCGGGCCGGTGGCGATCTGGTCGCTGGTGCTGTGCGGTTTCTTCAACTCGATTCTGTTCCCCAACATCTTCGCGCTGGGCATCGCCGGGCTGGGACCGATGACCAGCAAGGGCTCGGGGCTCATCATGACGGCGGTCGTCGGCGGGGCGGTGATTCCCTTCCTGCTGGGCGCGCTGGCCGACGCGATGGGCAGCATTCAGCACGCCTTCGTCCTGCCCATCGTGTGTTACCTCTTCATTGCCTATTACGGGCTGTGGGGCTCCAAACCGACGCGGACCATCACGGCGTAGGCTGGATGTTGTCTGTTCCTTGAAGGCCCTCCGGCATGTGCCGGAGGGCCTTCGCATCTGTGGGGCGCTGGGCCTGCGCCGGGCCGCGAAGTTGCCGGGGCAGCAATGGGGGCTTTCTGTCGCTGCGGGCCGGGAAAGCGCGTCTAACTGAAAGACACAGCGCGTGCGCGACAATACGTTACGTCACCCCTGGGGCATATCTCGAAGTAATTTTCGCCAGGGTGATTTAACCGCAATGCAGGTCTCCCGGTCCATTTGCCCTTGTGGGTGATCCGGCCACACGGGCGTCAACTCCACGAATGGTGAATGGATGCGTTCAGGTTCTCGCTTTCTCCTTGCAGCGCTCGCCACGGGACTTGTCATGGTGGCGTTTTGCCCCACTTCTTTTGCACAGGGACCGGCCGCGGGCTTGGGCCCGGCCGCGGCAATCGCGGCTGAAGATCCACCGGAAGCGCCTCGGCCGCAGTTTGAGGCATCAGTGGCGGAGCCGCCGGCTCAGCAGCCCCAGACCAGCCAGACCCAGCCAGCCCAGGACAGTTCCAGCACGCAAGCGCCCGTCCCGCAGGCCGACGCGGACCAGAACCGGCACGAGAAGGCTGACGAGCAGATCAAGGAGCAGGAGAAACAGCGGGTACTGGGGATTCTTCCCGCGTTCAACACGTCGTATCGCGGCGACGCGGTTTCTTTGACGGGCAAACAGAAGATCGGCCTCGCTTTTCGTTCCGCGATCGATCCGGTCACCTTCGGCACGGCATTGCTGGTCGCCGGGTATGGCGAGGCTGCCGACTCCGACAGCGGATTTCCCTGGGGGGCGAAGGGCTATGGCGAACGCGCCGGGGCGAAGTATCTGGACGCCTTCAACGGCACCATGATCGGCAACGGATTCCTGCCCGCCCTGCTGCACCAGGATCCGCGCTACTTCCGCCTCGGCCATGGCACCACAAGCCACCGCTTGTTGTACGCCATGGCCACGAGCTTCATCTGCAAGCACGACAATACCGGCAAGTGGGAGCCGAACTACTCCAACGTGCTGGGCAATATTGCTTCGGGCGCGCTCTCCAACCTCTACTATCCGCCCAGCAACTCCGGGATCGGCCAGACCTTCACGAATGGGTTTGTGGTGACCGCGGAAGGAACCGTCGGCGGGATCTTCCAGGAATTCTGGCCCGACGTTTCGCGGAAGTTCTTTCACAAGGACCCCACGCACGGCCTCGACGCCCAGGCCCGCGCTGCCGACAAGGCCGCGCAACAAGCCAGGCAAAACGAGAAGCAGTAGTCGCGCGTGCAACGCGAAGCACTTCGACGCGACCTCCGCTGAAGCTGCATCGGACGAAGCCCGCGTTCCCATTTGCCTTGACCCATACGTGGGCGCGATACTGCGGAACGCGCGGTGAATCGCTTCCCTTTTGCCGCCAATGGGGGTGCGCTTGCTCGGAATTCAAACCAGACACTCTTTGGTTCTCGCCGCTTTCGGCCTGCTTCTTTGCGGCCTGCCCGCGGCCCAGGCGAAGAACCCGCCGCAGGATGGCGCGGGGGCGTATGCCAGCGGAAAGTACCGCAATCTTTTCGCCGAAGACGGCCACCCGGAGGGCGCGATCAAGGCCAAGGTCGACGCCGCGTACCAGCAGCTTTTCCACGGCGACCCGCAGACGCAGGCCATCGCGTTTGCCGCCGGCCGCAACGCGAACGGCCCGCTGATGTACGTGACCGACTGGGCCAACCACGACGTGCGCACCGAAGGCATGTCCTACGGGATGATGATCGCGGTCGAGTTGGACAAGAAGGCCGAGTTCGACGCGCTGTGGAACTGGGCTAAGACCTACATGCATATCTCGGACCCCAAGGCGCCGAGTTATCAGTTCTTCGCGTGGTCCTGCAAGACGGACGGAACGCATAACTCGGAGGGCGCGGCGCCGGACGGGGAATCGTATTTCGCCATGGCGCTGTTGTTCGCGGCGAACCGCTGGCCGGGCGGCAAGGGAATCTATGACTATCATGCCGAGGCGGAGAAGCTGCTGACGGCGATGGTGCATCGGCCGGTCATCACGGCGCCGAGCAAGTATGGACCGCACAGTGTGGGGCCGATGATGAATCCCGATCCGCCGATGATTCTGTTTGTGCCGGAGATCATGCCGCAGCCGTTCACGGATCCCTCCTATCATCTGCCGGCGTTTTATGAACTTTGGGCGCGCTGGGGGCCGGTGGAGGATCGCGCCTTCTGGGCTCGGGCCGCGGAGACCAGCCGCGCATTCTTCGTGAAGACGACAAACCCCAAGACTGGCCTTGCGCCAAGTTATGCGAACTTTGACGGAACACCGCATGTGACACGCTTTCCGCAGTCGGGCGAGTTTGGCTACGACGCCTGGCGCACGGCGAGCAACTGGTCAGTGGATTGGTCGTGGTGGCAGAAGGCGCCGGCCGAACAGGTGCTCAGCGATCGCATTCAGAAGTTCTTTGCGTCGCAGGGCCTCGACAAGTACGGGCCCGTCTACACGCTGGAGGGCAAGGACCTGGGCGCGACGCCGGGGCTGACGCACGAGGATCATCCGATCGGCCTGATGGGCACCAACGCCGTGGCGGGGCTGGCGGCTGCGGACCGCGCGCGGGCGCGGGAGTTTACCGAGGCGCTGTGGAATGCGCCCATTCCTTCGGAGCAGAACCGCTACTACGACGGCATGCTCTACCTGATGAGCCTGATGCACCTGAGCGGCGAGTTTCGCATCTGGGGTCCGCAGTAAGATGCACTTAGCGCCGACTTACTCACTTAGAGCGGTTCTCCAGTTTGCGCGGTGTTTCTAGCATTGTGCAAGGTGGCTTTTTCTTGAGAAAAAACCCACTCAGCCGCTGCGGCTTCGCTCTACACCAACTGGAGAACCGCTATACCGGCTTAAGATGCGCGGTAAAGTGGCGCAGGAAGGGCGCTTCGTAAGTCAGTTTCATGCCGCGGATACTATCGCGCTTCTTCCAGACTTCCAGAATCACTTCGACCAGGTAGTCGATGTGGCTCTGGGTGTAGACGCGGCGGGGAATGGCCAGGCGCACCAGGTCCATCTGCGCGGCGGCGGCAAACATCAGCGTTCCAATTTCGACCGAGCGGACGCCGCCTTCCAGATACAATTCGGCGGCCAGCGCCACTCCCGGAAACTGCTCGCTGGGGATGTGGGGCAGGAAGGCGCGGGCGTCGAGATAGATGGCGTGGCCGCCCGGCGGCTGCACAATCGGCACTCCTTCGGCGGCGATGTGATTGCCCAGGTACGCGGTGGAGGCGATGCGGTAGCGCAGGTAATCCTCTTCGAGCGCCTCCTGAATGCCCACGGCGATGGCCTCCAGATCGCGGCCGGCGAGGCCTCCGTAGGTGGGGTAGCCTTCGGTGAGAATGAGCAGATTCTTTTCCTGCTGGGCGAGCAGGTCGTCGTTGGTGCAGAGAAAGCCGCCGATGTTGGCCATGCCGTCTTTTTTGGCCGACATGGTGCATCCGTCGCCGAGGCGGAACATCTCCTGCGCAATCTCCTTGGGCGTTTTGTGCTCGTATCCTTTTTCGCGCAGCCGGATGAACCACGCATTTTCTGCAAAGCGGCAGGCATCGAAGTAGAGCGGAATGCCGTGGCGCCTGCACACCGCGCTCACCTGGCGCGCGTTCTCCATGGAGACCGGCTGGCCGCCGCCCGAGTTGTTGGTGACCGTGAGCATCACCAGCGGAATGCGTTCGCGGCCCACGCGCTCGATGAGCGCTTCCAGCGCCGCCACGTCCATGTTGCCTTTGAAAGGATGCTGCAAGGCGGGCTGGCGGCCTTCGGCGATGACGAGATCGACGGCTTCGGCGCCGGTGAACTCAACATTGGCGCGCGTGGTGTCGAAGTGCGTGTTGTTGGGAACAATGTCGCCTTTTTTTGTGGTCACGCCAAACAGGATGCGCTCGGCGGCGCGGCCCTGATGCGTGGGAATGACGTGCTTGTAGCCGAAGATCTCCTGAATCGAGTTGCGGAAGCGATCGAAGCTACGGCTCCCGGCGTAGCTCTCGTCGCCTTCCATGATGGCGGCCCACTGGTGGGTGGACATGGCGCCGGTGCCCGAGTCGGTGAGCAGGTCAATCAGAACATCGTCGGCGTGCAGAAGAAACAGGTTGTAGTGCGCGGCCTTGAGCAGCTTCTCGCGCTGCGCGCGGGTGGTCCAGCGAATGGGTTCGACACTCTTGATGCGGAACGGCTCAATGATGGTCTTGACGGGCATGACGGCACTCCATGAATTGATTCAGACAGTACAATTTCTTCGTTCAGTGGCCGGGGCTTTCTCAAGCGCGCAGGCGTGTGTCATCTTACTCCGTCCGCGCGGGGCGCGGGGAAGGGCTGCCACGGCGCTTGCACCCTGGAGTGCCAGCAAGTACACTCATCCGGAGCAGCATCCTTGCGAGAATGCATCAGGGGTCCGGAGTTTCATTCCGGCGCGCTTGGGTTGCATTTGAACCGTCTGCTGGCGGGCAGCATCGCAGCATGAAGTGGCCTTCAGGCGTCCGGCGACATGCTCGACAGTATCATCGGATTCGGCCGGAGGGTTGACCATTGCGAGTCGGCTTATTCACACGCGAGTATCCCCCTCAGGTGTACGGCGGCGCCGGCGTGCACGTGGATTATCTCAGCCGTGAACTGGCGCGGGAGATCGAAGTCGAAGTGCACTGCTGGGGGCCGCAGCATTCTGATCGCGGCAATCTGCACGTGCGCGGCGCGGAACCCTGGGCCGAGATTTCTCATGGGACCGAAGGCAAGTTCAAGGGAGCGCTGGAAGCCTTCAGCCTGAACCTGACGCAGGTCAAGGCTCTCAAGGGAATCGACGTCGTCCACACGCATACCTGGTACGTATCGATGGCCGGCTACCTGGCCAAGAAGCTCTACGGCATGCCGTTTGTGATGACCACGCACTCGCTGGAACCGCTGCGCGCCTGGAAGGCCGAGCAACTGGGCAGCGGCTACGCGATGAGTTCCTGGATGGAGCACACGGCCATTCTGGATGCCGACGCGATCATCGCCGTCTCGGCGGGCACCAGGGCGGACATCCTGGCCGCTTATCCCGACGTGGACCCAGGCCGCGTGCACGTGATCTACAACGGCGTCGATGTCGCGGAATATCAGAAGACCTCCGAGACCCAGGCGCTCACTGATTACAGAGTGGACCCGGCGGTGCCATATGTTCTGTTTGTGGGCCGCATCACGCGCCAGAAGGGCGTCACCCACCTGGTGGACGCCGTCCGCTATCTGCCGCCGGAAACGCAGGTTGTGCTGTGCGCCGGAGCGCCGGACACGGCCGAGATCGCCACCGAGCTGCGCAGCAAGGTTGAGGATGCGCGCAAGCAGCATCCGCGCATTGTGTGGATTGAAAAGATGGTCACCAAACAGGAGGCGATCCAGCTTTACAGCAATGCCCGCGTCTTCTGCTGCCCCTCGGTCTACGAGCCGTTCGGCATTATCAACCTGGAAGCGATGGCCTGCCGCGCGCCGGTCGTCGCCAGCGCTACCGGAGGCATCAAAGAAGTTGTGGCCGATGGAGAAACAGGCTATCTGGTGCCGTTCGACCAGGACCCCGTCACCAGTTTTCCGCGTCATCCAGATACATTCGCGCACGATCTTGCGGCGCGCATCGATCAACTGTTGCAGGACCCGGAAAAGTGCCGGCGCTTCGGCGATGCGGGACGACGGCGCGTGGAAGACATCTTCAGCTGGACCGCAATCGCCCGCCAAACGATCGGTCTCTACGAGCGGCTGATCGAACAACGGAGGGCGGGCGCGCCGCACTAACCCGCACCCAGCCGCTGCTGGCGCTTCGCTTCCTGCGGCGTGCCAGTTCAACCCCAACGCAGGCTTCACACAGGGAACATGGCATCAGGATGACATTGACTGGATCGGATGGACGCAGGCGCGTGGTGATTGAAGGAATCTCTCCCGCGGTCGATGGCGGAAGATTTCCCGCCAAGCGGACGGTGGGCGATGAGGTCCGCGTGGAAGCCGACATTTTTACCGACGGCCACGACGCCATCTCCGCCGCGCTGCTGGCGCATCGGGAAGGCTCCGACCAGTGGATCGAGATTCCCATGCGCCCGCTGGTGAACGACCGCTGGACCGCCGCATTCCGCGTCGGCGAGCTGGGCCGCTATGGATTCAAGGTGCGGGGTTGGGTGGATCATTTTGAGACCTGGCGCCGCGATATGCTGAAACGCATCGAGGCCGAGAGTGATGCGGTTGTCGACTACCTGATCGGCGCCGATCTGATCGCGGCAGCTGCAGGCCGGGCCGTGGGCGCCGATGCAGCGTGGCTGCTTGAGCGTGCATCCGTGCTTCGCTCCGGCAAAAAGGCGAAGAATCTTCGCGCGCACGCGACTGACACGACGCTGCACGAACTGGTGTTGCGCTATCCGGACCGGCGCTTTGCGACCGAGTCGGAGCAGGAACTCAGCATCGTGGTCGATCCGGTGCGGGCGCGATTCAGCTCGTGGTATGAGCTGTTTCCCCGCTCCACCGCGGATGAGCCAGGCCGGCACGGCACGTTTGCCGATTGCGAAAAGCGCCTGCCAGCCATTGCGGAGATGGGTTTCAATGTTGTCTATCTGCCGCCCATTCATCCCATCGGCCTCAGCTTCCGCAAGGGCCGCAACAACGCGCAGGAGACCCAGCCAGGCGATTGCGGCAGCCCCTGGGCCATCGGTTCGGCCGAAGGCGGGCACAAGGCGATTCACAGGGAGCTGGGCACGCTTGAAGACTTCCGCCACTTTGTCGCAGCGGCCGGGGATCTGGGTCTTTCCGTGGCGCTGGACATCGCGTTTCAGGCCGCGGCCGATCACCCCTACGTGCGCGCGCATGAATCCTGGTTCCGCAAGCGGCCGGATGGAACGATTCAATACGCGGAGAATCCTCCCAAGAAATATCAGGACATTTTCCCCATCGATTTTGAAAGCGAGGACTGGGCCGGATTGTGGGAGGAATTGAAGAGCGTGTTCGTCTACTGGATTGAGCAGGGCGTCACCATCTTCCGCGTCGACAATCCGCACACCAAGGCGTTTCTTTTCTGGGAATGGGTGATTGCGGAGATCAAGCGCGACCATCCTGAAGTTCTTTTTCTGGCCGAGGCCTTCACGCGGCCGAAGATCATGTACCGGCTGGCCAAGATCGGCTTCAGCCAGTCGTACACTTATTTTCCGTGGCGCAACGGCAAAGCGGAGATCACGGCGTATCTGACCGAACTGGCGCAGACGCCGGTGCGGGAGTTTTTCCGGCCCAACCAATGGACCAACACGCCGGATATTCTGACCGAATTTCTGCAGATGGGCGGCCGCCCGGCCTTTGCGATTCGCCTGCTGCTGGCGGCCACGCTGGGCGCGAACTACGGCATCTACGGGCCCGCATTCGAGCTGCTGGAGCATCGCCCCATTCGCCATGGGAGCGAAGAATATCTCAACTCGGAGAAGTACGAAATCCGCCATTGGGACCTTGACCGGCCCGATAGCCTGCAGCCGTTGATTGCGCGCGTGAATGCGATACGAAACGGCAACGAGGCTCTGCAAGGCGACTGGTCGCTGAAGTTTCATTCCTCTGAGAACGACCAGCTTCTCTGCTACACCAAGGAGTCCGAGGACCGCTCCAACCTGATTCTTACGGTGGTCAACCTCGATCCGCATCGCACCCAAATCGGTTTTGTGACCCTGCCGCTGGAGGAGCTGCAGATTCCTCAGGACCGCGGCTACGAGGCCGAGGACCTGCTGACCGGCGAGCGGTATATGTGGCATGGAGCGCGCAACTACGTGGAGTTGAATCCGTCGCTCCAGTCCGGCCACATTCTGAAGATTCATCGCCGGATGAAGGTGGAGACGGATTTTGAATATTTTCTCTGATTCCGGGATGGGAAGAACCAGCCCATTCACTGCACGGATGGCGGCGGTGCCGGCACCCAATCGCCGTGTTTGCATCACGTTTCCGGCGGTACGAAAGATCGGCTGAATCGTCGAAGATATGAAAACGTGCATCAAACTAGCTTGGAGAGCTGACGAGTGAAAAAGCTGGCAAGCGCAAGCGATCCGCTCTGGTACAAAGACGCGATCATCTACGAGCTTCACGTGCGCGCCTTCGCTGACTCGAACGGCGACGGCATCGGCGACTTTCCGGGACTGCTCTCGCGGCTCGACTATCTTCAGGAACTCGGCGTCACCTGCATCTGGCTTCTGCCTTTCTTTCCCTCGCCGCTGCGCGACGATGGCTACGATATCGCCAATTACGTCGAGGTCAACCCCTCCTACGGAACCCTGCACGATTTCAAAGCGGTGCTGGAGGCGGCGCACGAGCGCAATATGCAGGTGATGATCGAGCTGGTCATCAATCACACCAGCGATCAGCACCCCTGGTTCAAGGCCGCCCGCCTTGCGCCGCCCGGCTCCGCGGCGCGCGACATGTACGTGTGGTCCGAGACCGACGAACTCTACAAGGACGCGCGCATCATCTTCACGGACACGGAAAAGTCCAACTGGACGTGGGACGAGACGGCCAAAGCGTACTACTGGCACCGCTTTTTTTCGCACCAGCCCGACCTCAACTTCGACAATCCCGTTGGTGCTTGAAGAGGTTCTGAAGGCCATGCGCTTCTGGCTCGACATGGGCGTCGACGGACTGCGCATGGACGCCATTCCGTATCTTGTGGAGCGCGACGGCACCTCGTGCGAGAACCTGCCCGAGACGCACGCCGTCATCAAGGCTATCCGTGCCGCCATCGACGCCGAATACGCCAATCGCCTGATCCTGGCCGAGGCCAACCAGTGGCCCGCGGACGTTCGCCCCTACTTCGGCGAGGGCGACGAGTGCCACATGGCCTTCCACTTTCCGCTGATGCCGCGCATCTATATGGCGCTTCGGCAGGAGGATCGCCTGCCGATTACCGACATCATGGCGCAGACGCCGCCCATTCCGGACAACTGCCAGTGGGGACTGTTTCTGCGCAATCACGATGAACTCACGCTGGAGATGGTCACCGAGCGACGAGCGCGATTACATGTATTTCGCCTACTCGGCCGACCCCCGGATGCGGGTGAACGTGGGCATTCGCCGCCGGCTGGCGCCGCTGGTAGACAACAACCGCCGGCGCATCGAGCTGTTGAACTCGCTGCTGCTGAGCTTTCCCGGCACGCCGATTCTCTACTACGGCGACGAAATCGGAATGGGCGACAACATCTATCTCGGCGACCGCAACGGGGTCCGCACTCCCATGCAGTGGACCTCGGACCGCAACGCCGGTTTTTCAAAGTGCGACCCCGCCCGGCTTTACTTTCCCGTCATCATGGATCCCATCTACGGCTACCAGGCCGTGAATGTGGAGGCGCAGCTCAGCGATCAGTCCAGCCTGCTGCACTGGACCCGCAACATGATCGCCCTGCGCAAACTCTTCCAGGTCTTTGGCCGCGGCAGTCTCACATTTTTGAATCCGGCGAACCGCAAGATTCTCGCGTACCTGCGCGACCTCGACCGCGGCGACGGCTCCCACGAGACGGTTCTGTGCGTGGCAAACCTCAGCCGCTTCGCGCAGCCCGTATCGCTTGATCTCGCCGCCTATGCGGGGATGGAACCGGTCGAGATGCTGGGCTACGTTCCATTCCCCACCATCACGGAAGCTCCTTACTCCCTCGCGCTTGCGCCGTACTCGTTTCTGTGGCTTGAACTCCAGCCCGCCAGCGCGAAGCCGGAACCGCTGCTTGAGCGGCAACTGGAGATTTTCGAGACCACAGAGGAGATTGCGCCCGAGGAGGCTTTCTCGCTCGATGTCCTCAGCAAGGGATGGTCCGGTCTGCTAGCCGGACACTTTCTGGATGTGCTCGAAGCCGCACTGCCGGCCTGGCTGGCACGTCAGCGGTGGTTCGGAGCCAAGACCCGCACGATTCAATGCGCGCACCTGCTGGACTGGGTAGAACTTCCGTCTGCCGGCGCGGCAAGCACAGCGGCCCTTTCTGCCGCCGATCTGCCCGCCAGCGCGATTCCTCCTGCCTTGTTCTTTGTCGAGATCGCCTACACGGACGGCCCTTCCGACCTGTACCAGCTTCCGCTCGCCTTCAGCGCGGGCGCCGACGCCGATGAGATCACCGCCACGTATCCGCAGAGCGTTTTGGCGAACCTCACATTTCCCATGGGGCCCGCGATTCTGCACGATGCGGGCAGCCGCGAAGATTTCCGCCAGGGTCTGCTTGGTCTGATTGAGCGCAACGCCACGCTGGCGCTTTCGAACACTCACACCGGCACTTCGTGGGCCGCTGCCTCCAGCACCAGCGCGCCCGACGGCGCAGCGGGCAAACATCATCTGCAGCCGCGCGAATCTCCCTCCGCCGGCAGCGCGGCTCCGCCCCATGGCCGCATCGACGCCCACGCCTCCGCCGCATTCTCCGCCGCGCAAATCTCACAGCCTTTGCCCTCGCTCATCGGATCCGCAGAGCAATCCAACACGTCAATCATTTATGGGGATCAACTCATTCTGAAGCTGTTCAGACGCCTTCAGCCGGGGCAGAATCCCGATGTTGAAATCGGCCGCTTCCTGACCGAAGTCGCCCGCTTTCCGCGCATCGCGCCCTTCATGGGCGAAATCATCATGACCCAACCCGGCGGACGGGAAATCACCGTGGCAATGCTTCAGGGGCTGGTCGCCAGCCAGGGCGACGGCTGGCAGTGGTTTCTCAATCAGCTGGCCGTTTTCTTCCCCTCCCTTGCTGGCCTTCCTGCTCCGCCCGAGTTTCCTGCCCCCGGCTTCGTCAGCGCGCGTGGGCTGCTGCCTGAAGCCCTGGAGCATGCCGGGCCGTCGCTCGAGGCCGCTGCCCTGCTGGGCCGCCGCACTGCCGAGATGCATCTTGCTCTCGCGACTCCCACCGACGATCCGGCGTTCTCCGCCGAGCCCGTCACGCCGGAGGATCTGGCCCGGGATGCAGGTCGGATGGAGAGCCAGATCAGGTCGGCCGTGGACGCGCTCCGGCGGAATCTCTCCACCCTCGATGACCTTATCGCCGACGACGCTGCACGGTTGCTCACGCGGCGCATCGAGCTTCTTGCCCGCGCCCATGCGATCACCGCGCTCACAGCCTCCGGCCAGCGCATCCGCATCCACGGCGATTATCATCTGGGGCAGACCTTGCGCACCGTTGGATCTTCGACAGAAAAGGGTGCGGAGAACGGCGACTTCATTGTGCTTGACTTCGAGGGCGAGCCCGCGCGTTCCCTCGCCGAGCGCCGCCAGAAGCAGTCGCCCCTGAAGGATGTGGCCGGCATGATCCGCTCGTTCTCTTACGCAGCCTATGCCGGCCTGGATGAATATCTCAGCGCCAACCCCGAACTCGCGCACAGCGCCGCCTCTGATCGTCTCGCCGCCTGGGCCCTGTTGTGGCAGAATTCCGCCTCCAGCGAGTTTCTTCGCGCCTATCGCGAAACCATCGCCGCCAACCCCGCTCTCCTGCCTTCGCCGCAGCAATGTCAGCCGCTGCTCGGCGCTTACCTGCTCGAGAAAGCATTGTATGAACTGCTTTACGAGCTCAACCATCGGCCCGCGTGGCTCCACATTCCGCTGGCCGGCATCTTAAATTGATAGAGGCGGCACTCTCCCGAGAAAGCAACGATGGCGACCGCAAATCCGATTCCCGAAATCACCTCCGCTTCTGCCCGGCCTGACCCCGCCCTGCTGGTCCTGCTGGCCACCATGCCGCAGGAGCAACTGGAAAGCGTCCTCGCCAATCTCGCCGCTGCATTTCCGGCGGAGGACATGCTCATCGCTGCCCCGGAAGCGCTCCCGACGGACATGTATCCGACTTTTCGAATCGTCGCCGCCCCTGCAACCAAGCCCTCCTGGACCCTTACCGCCGCCGACTTCGTCAACGCTCACCACCTTGCGCAAAAGAACAACGCAAGCGGCATCCTGGTGCTGGGTGCGGAGTCGGGCTCGCTGGGTTTGTCCGCTCTGCGCAACCTTGCCAGCGCGGTGATGGGCACCCCCACCGACCTGGCAGTTCCCAGTTACGAACTGCCGCCGCACGCCGGCCTGCTCAACTCAGCGATCTTCTACCCGCTGAGCCGCGCGCTGTTCGCCTCGCGCGCGCGCTTTCCCCTGGCCATCGATCTCGGCCTTTCGCTGCGCATGGCCGAGCGCCTGTCCAAAGCCGCGCAGCGATTCATCGCGCTCAATCAGGGCGACGCGCCTCTTTGGCCGGTCAATGAAGCCGCGGTGGCCGGATTTGCGATCAACGAGTTCGACGCCGGCCCGCGCGCGCTGCCCCAACCGGCCGAGCCTGACCTCAACACCATCCTGCCGATCGTCACAGGGTCTCTTTTCTCCGACATCGACGCCAAGGCAGCGTTCTGGCAGAGGGCAAGGCAGTTGCCGCCGGCGCGCAATGCCATTCCCGTGGCGCCGGCGCACTCGACCGATGCGAGCGCGGATATTGCCTCCATGATCCAGACGTTTCGGCTGGCCTATACCAACCTTCAGGAGATCTGGTCGCTCGTGCTGCCTCCGAACACGCTGCTCGGGCTCAAGCGACTTTCGGTGACCGACGCCGCCGTGTTCCGCATGCCTGAGGCGCTCTGGGCCCGTATTGTTTTCGACTTTCTGCTCGCCTACCGGCTGCGCACCATCAACCGCAAGCATCTGCTCGGCGCCCTGATTCCGCTTTATCTCGCATGGGTCGCCAGCCACATCCACATCACTGCCTCGGGCACCAACCCCGAGCGCCATATCGAGGCCGTCGCCGCCGCCTTCGAGGTAGAAAAACCTTACCTCGTCTCGCGCTGGCGCTGGCCGGACCGGTTCAATCCATGAAGAACCGTCCCCATCCGCGGCAACGTTCTCGATGGCCCGGCTTGAGCCACGCCAGTCGAGTTGAACAACGGGGACTGGCCCCTGAATCCAATGCAGCCAGAGCCGTTTCCGGCACGCAGCGCAAGCCTCAAATCAAGGAGTGAGTCCCATGCAAACAGTCCTTGCCACCATGCTCCAGGCGACCCCATACCGGGCCTCGCAGCCCTTGTATATTGACAACGCCACCATCTGGCACCACATGTCGGACGCGCTCCATCAGTCGCTCTACCGCGTCCTGTCCCTGCTCATTGCCATCCTGCCGGGTATCCTTGCCTTCTTTGTTGCCCTGGGCCTATTTGCCCTGATCGGCATGGCTCTTTCCGCGCTGCTGCGGCGCGCGCTGCGCGTGGCCAAACTGGACGAGCGCATCGCCCGCGACCGCGGGAACGCCGACTGGACGCCGTCAACTTCGCCCGCCGCGCTGATCGCCCGCGCATCCTTCTGGGGCTGCGTCCTGCTGGGGCTCATCATCGGCGTATCCGCCTTCGACACCTCCTACGCAACGGCCGCTACGCTCCCAATCTCGCTTTTGCCCTACCTGACCCACGCCGTAGGCGCCGTTCTGCTGCTGGTGGCCGGCACGATCATCGCGCGCTTTCTGGCGCGTTCGGTGCTCATCGGAGCCGTGAATGCTCAACTCCAATACGCGCGCTTCCTTTCGCTGGGCGTCAAGTGGCTGGTCCTGGTTCTCACCGCGGCCATGGTCATCGAGCACCTGGAGATCGGTGGAGTGGTCGTAGAGCTGGCATTTGGGATCCTGTTTGGCGGCATCGTTCTCACGCTCGCTCTCGCCGTGGGCCTTGGATCCCGCGACCTGGTGAGCCGCTCGCTCGAAAGCCACGTCGAACGTTCCGCCGATCGCAGCGCGGAACCCCCGGCCAGCAGCCCCGGCGAATCCATCCGCCACTTCTGAACGTCGCGGGGGTTCTGCGCGGCGTGCATTGCGCACTTCAGAAGATTGTGCGCGCAGCCATTGAAGGGGAGGCATTCTCGATGTTCAGGAAATTAGCCCGCCGTCTTCCGGCGTTTCTCATTCCGGCCCTTGCACTTTGCGTGCAACAACATCTTCTTTCAGCGCAAGCTACTGAAGATTCTCTTGGCATCTTCGCGGGCCAGTCCGATGTGGGCAGCGTGACGCCGCCGGGAACCCTCATGTATGAACCAAATAAGGGCATATACACCGTCACTTCGGCGGGCGCGAACCTCTGGTCCACAACCGATGGATTCCATTTTGTGTGGAAGAAGGTTTCGGGTGATGTCTCGCTGACAGCTGAGATGAGCTTTCCGGCGGCAGGCGGCGAGCACAGTCCGCATCGCAAGGCGCTGCTCATGTTCCGCCAGACTCTGGATGCCGACGGCGTCTATGCCGACGCGGCTCAGCATGGGTCGGGCATGACAGCGCTGCAATACCGGCGGGCGCGGGGCGCGACCACCCAGGACATCGAGTTGAATATTGACTCGCCCCGACGGCTGCGGCTGGAGAAGCGCGGAGACACCATCACCATGTTTCTGAGCATGAGCAGCGAGCCCCTGCATCAGGTGGGCGCATCCATCAAGCTCCATCTCGAGGGGCCGTTCTACGCCGGCATTGGCGTCTGCTCGCATAACGAGGCCGTGGTCGAGAAAGCGGCCTTCTCCAATGTTGAACTCAAGACGCTGACGCCACCGGCAATCCCCGCCAAGCTTGCTCTCTATAGCACCCTCCAGACCATCGGCATCGAGGATAACTTCCGCCGCGCCTTGGTGATTACCACCCAACGCGGACTTATGGAAGCGCCTAACTGGACCAGGGATGGGAAATCTCTGATTTTCAATCGCGACGGCCGTCTTTGGACAGTTCCTGCCGAGGGGGGCAAGGCTGAACTTATCAATACCGGGGCCGCATCCCATTGCACCGGCAGCCATGGGCTGTCGCCCGATGGCAAATGGCTGGCCATCAGTTGCAGCATGCCGGGCAGCCCGGAGACGCGCGTGTATATCGTGCCCTCCAGCGGCGGAACGCCACGGCTGGTCACCGCCAACCCCGCATCTTATTTTCATAGCTGGTCGCCTGATGGCAAGACCATCGCTTTCACTCGCCCCAGCCACGGCTCCGGCAATATCTATTCAATTTCCGTGGAGGGCGGCCTGGAGACAGCTTTGACGACCGGCGACGGCATCAGCGACGATCCGGACTACACGCCGGACGGCAAGTACATTTACTTCAATTCCGACCGCGCAGGCGGCCTCATGCAGATATGGCGCATGCGTTCCGATGGCAGCCAGCCTGAACAGGTCACCTTTGACGACTTCAATAACTGGACGCCGCATCCTTCGCCCGACGGCAAATCGATCGTGATTCTTTCGTATGACAAGGATGTTACGGGCCATCCCGCCAACAAGGATGTCACGCTGCGCATTCTGAATATCAGCGATGGGAAGCTTCGGGTGCTGGTCAGCCTGGTGGGCGGCTCGGGCACCGACAACGTTCCATGCTGGGCGCCCGACGGCGCGCACTTTGCGTTTGTCAGTTATCAGATGCTTCCTGTAGACGATACCGGGTCCAGCGAATAAGTCATCCCAGACCAAGAGAGCAGGTTTCTGATGAAGATTTTGAAGGTGGCCGCGTGGCTTGTTGTGGCGTCGCTTTTAATCATCTCCGTGGAGGCACAGACCGCCCATGCACATAGGATGGAGGCTGGCCCAATTCGCGTGCTTCTTTTGGACGGTCAGAGCGGCGGACCCTGGCATAACTGGAAGCTGACGACGCCCGTGCTCCGCGAGGAACTAGAGGAAACCGGCTTGTTTCAGGTAACAGTCATGACGGCGCCGCCGGGCGACGGCGACTTCAGCGGCTTTGAGCCTCACTTCAGCCACTACCAGGTGATTGTGTTGAATTACGATGCTCCGGATTGGCCGCAGGATTTGCGGCAGAAATTTGAGCAATACATCCGCAGCGGCGGTGGGCTTGTCGTGATTCATGCAGCCGACAATGCTTTTCCGGATTGGCCGGCCTATAACCTGATGACGGGAATCGGCGGCTGGCGGGGCAGAAACGAGCAGGCCGGCCCGCACTGGTATTACAAAGACAATAAGCTGGTCTCCGACATGACTCCCGGCCTCGCGGGCAACCATGGAAACCGGCTTCCTTTTCAGGTTGTGACCCGGCATTCGGAGCACCCGATTATGAAGGGCCTTCCGCCGGTCTGGATGCATGCCGCAGATGAGCTGTATGACTCGATGCGCGGCCCCGGTAAGAACATGACGGTGCTTGCCACGGCGTACTCCGACCCGCACAACAAGGGAACCGGCCACGATGACCCTATGGTGATGGTGTTGAGTTATGGGAAGGGACGCATCTTTCACACCACGCTGGGCCACGATGTGGCTGCGATGAGTTGCGTGGGATTTATCACCATTTTCCAGCGGGGCACGGAGTGGGCGGCCACAGGAAGAGTGACGCAGAAAGTTCCGTCCAACTTTCCCACCGAGGATAGCGTGAGTTATCGCGTGGATATTGCGTCGATGGACCCGGCCTTTTTGAACGGAGCCTCAGCGATTGTGGGGCATCCGGCCGCGGCCGCAAAGCCGGCTATGGCGCAGCCCCGCTCGGCTCGCCAATTTTGAGCACAAAGGAACGATCAGCGCGGTTTGTCGACGCACGCGGCCTGGCAGATGGCGTGCGCCATATATCCGGCTGCCGTGGCAAAGGCACGCCCCGCCTGATCCATACGGGCCGAAGCCGGGTCGACACCCTCGGTGATGATTCCGCCGTCCCAGTTGCTGGCTCGGAGGACGTTGAGCGCACGGTCATGCCCCGCGGCAAGCAGCAAGTGGTCCGCCACGCTCCACGATGTTGTAAATGGCAGGCGGTAACTTCCCGGGAGACCAAACGGCTTATCTGAATAAGAGTACTTATAACTCGGGGAATGGATCCAGTGGTAGGTGCCGACGAAGACAGGATCGCTTTCCGGGACAAACCCGAGGGCCGGCAGCTTCATCAGCGATCCCGGAGGTATCTCGGTGAAGGCGAAATGCTTTCCGTCGGTTGCAGAGGCGAAGATCGGCCCGTCGGCTCCGGGAGCGCCGCTGGAGACACAGTGCGCGAGAATGGCGGCGTGCAGAGACGCGGCGCGCTCTTTCATCTCCTGCGCACCGCTGGAGTCATCGAGGCGGCCGAGAAGCTCGGCCATGTCGAGCAGCGCGCGCCAGGTGAGCGCATTGTCGTAAGTGAGAAACGGCAGGATTTGAAACTCGTCCTGCGAATCCTGCAGGGAGGAATAGAGACCTGTGTTCTTGTCGAGACGCGACAGAATGCGGTCGCGCAGAGTCAGCAGAGCTTCGCGGTGCGCGCGCAGAAAGGCCGTGTCTCCGGTTTTCTGCACATAGGCTGCTAGCGCGATCACCGGAGCAACTCCCTCATCCAGTTGGAACCCGTCCTCCAGCACAACGCCGTCGATGAACCTGCTGTGGGTGCCGGTGTTGCGCAGCTGCGTGGTCAACGCGTATTGGAGCGCCTGGGCGGCCATGGGCGGGTCGATGTCGAGCAGCGCCGGAAAGCTCCAAAGCATGGCATCGCGATCCCAGTAAGCCGCGGAGACATAATAACGCGGGCTTCGCGAGGTAACTCCCACCAGCTGCTCCGTGTCGATCGTCTTTCCCCAGGCGTAGAGCTCCGTAAAAAGATAGTTGCGGTTCATCAGAAGGTCGAGGTCTGGCTGCCCGGTCGTGCGGGTACGGCTGCGGCACCACTCGGCCGCTTGGTCGATGAGGGCCTCGGCGCCGTGGCGCTCCAACATCTCCTGCAGGGCCCTGGCATTGTGGGACGCGCTGAACTCCTCGATTCCAGCGCCCAGAACGAAGAGGGATTCGACCGTCTCTCCGGGCGCGAGGGTCGCCGTTCGGCTAGCGTTGACGGCGGGCGCACTGGTGACGGGCGGCGCGGACACTTCGGCTGTCGACCCGGGGTGTAGCAGTGACCAGGCAAACTCGGTGTCGCTGGTGATGTAGCTGAAGGTTTCAGCGGAATCGACCCAGGCCGCGGCACCCACGGTGCGCTCGCCGCGCAGCTCCACCGGCACATAAGTCACGCGATCCAGAGAGCCAAAAGAGGCGTCCAACCCCAGCGTTGCCGACACCGGCACCGCGCGACGGTTCGTCAGGGTCATGCGCAGAAAAGCCGCGCGCGCGCCAGGAGGCGCGCAGTAAGTGAGCGTGGCTTCCATGCCATCGACCAAGAGGCGAGCCGTAGGAATCCAATACTCGATCAGCTCCCAGGACGGGTTGCGGAAGGCGAGAGGCTTGCCGCCGACGGTGAAGTAGGGCTGCAGAACTGGAGCCCCTTGCGCACCATTGACCTGGAGCAGGCCGCGGTGACGCATCGAGATCACGTTAAAACTGGTGAGTGCCCCATCGATCGCGCGAATGTCGGGCAGGGCAATCCACTCGTTGCCGGTGGGCAGAACGTCGCCGGGTTCAAGAGAGACGGGAAATCGACGGCTGGCGGCGCACGCGGGGAGTGCCGGGAGCCAAAGGCAAATGAGACAGGCCATGATGAGGACGCGAAGACTGAATCTCTCCCCTGGAAATGAGAAGAACCATCGTTGCACAACCATCGTTGCCCCCCGGTTGAAATGTGGAACTGACTTATCCGCCGAGAAGCATACACCCTGAGCCCAGCCGCGGTGATGGGGAGAGGAATGACGGCGAGGTCCCGAATCGAGCGTATGGCTGGAACGCGGCTGGCGGATTTGGCCTGGGCGCACCGTCCGTGGAGAAGACTAGAGGATTTGGCCGGCTGCGGGGAGAAAACAGGGCTTCATCCTGTTGACAATGAACTCTCGGTGGTGGTAAGAATTATGCCGTTGCGCAATCGATTGTGCAACGTGCGTAGTATGCGAAGCAGCCGTGCGACGATTCTCAAAGGACACGCACGGCAACGCCGAAATGCCCTAACCATTTTCTGGAGGACGCAATGCAACCGATTGACATGAATAGCCTTATTCTCAAGGCATGGAGAGGCGCATGGGGGATAGCCGCACTCTTGCTGCTCGCCCTCCTGGCTGTGCCGGCCCATGCCCAGTATGGAGCCAGCCTGCAAGGGACGGTAGCGGATCCCACGGGGGCGATGATTCCGGGCGCGACCTTGACCCTGACCGACACGGAAACCGGCCGCACTCTTACCACCCAAAGCAATAGCACGGGTACTTTTGTGTTCAGCGCGCTTGCGCCCAGCACCTACCAGCTTGTGGCCTCGCGCGACGGCTTCAAGAAGCGGGTCATTGATAACTTCAAGATTTTCGCCAATCAGACCAACGCGCTGAATGTCGTACTCGAAGTGGGCACGGCCGCTGAATCCGTGACGGTGAACGCGGCGACGCAACCCCTCCTGGACACCGCAACAGCCGCGGTGGGAGCCACCATCGACCAGAATGAAATCGCTAAACTGCCTTCGTTCGGACGCGATGTCTTTCAACTTGTGCAACTGGCTCCGGGCATGTTCGGGGACGCCTCACAGAGCTCTGGCGGCGGCACCAACGGTTTGCCAGGCAACCAGGGACCTGGCGGTTCAGGAGCCTCCACCGGCCCGTTTGTGACGGAAAACAGGCCGCAGGCTTTTGCCAATGGGGGACGCAACGATACAAACAGCATTTCTCTGGATGGCGTGGGTATCACCAGCGTGACCTGGGGGTCGGCGGCGATTGTGACGCCCAACGAAGACTCCATCAAAGAGATGAAGGTTGTGAGCAACGGGTACGACGCCGAGTATGGAAACACCAGCGGCGCCCAGATCCAGATCATTTCGCAGAACGGAACCAACAGCTATCACGGCTCGGCTTTCATCAAGATGGATCGGCCTGGACTGAATGCCTATCAGCGCTGGGATCCGAACAACAATCCGCAGCGCAACAACAGCCGGTTCAACGATATGGGCGGGTCCGTGGGCGGGCCGATCCTGCACAACAAGCTGTTTGGGTTCTTTGCCTATGAGACGGTGCGCAACACCGGCACCTCAACCGGAAGCGGATGGTACGAGACCTCGGACTTTGATGGCGCATCGTCTTCGGGCAGCATCGCCAACAAGTTTCTTACGCTGAAGGGCGGAGGCGCGGCCTACAGCAAGATTCTGGAAAGCGCTTCGGACGGTCATGATTGCGCGAGCATCAACCTTGTCCAGGGCGTGAACTGCAACTGGATTCAGGGCCAGGGACTGGATGTCGGCAGCCCTCTGACCATTGGGCTGGGGCAGCAGGATCCCTCGTGGGCGCCGCAGAATAGCGGCATCTACACGCCTGGACTGGGCGGCGATGGAACCGGCGCGGCGACGAACCTGGATGGCACTCCGGACATCATGTATGTCGCGACCGTGGGCCCGAATAACAACATCAACCAGCAGTACAACGCGCGGGTCGACTATCAGGCAACCAGCAAGGACCTGGTTGCGGCCAGCCTGTACTATGTTCCGGTCAACAACACGAGTTACAACGGCCCGTCGCGGCCATCGAACATCTTCTATCACAACGCGAAGAACTATTCGACCGGCGCGCTGTGGAATCGCACCATCTCCGACAGCATGCTGAACGCGGCGCGGGTGGATTTTGCGGGCTGGAAATGGAACGAGCTCACCTCCAATCCGCAGTCGCCATTGGGCCTGCCAGACGCGGGCGGCTTCAACTTCGCCAATCTGTCCCAGAACGGTTTCGGGCCGAGCATCGGCAGCGTCTTTGATCAGTGGACCTTCAACGTGAAGGACGTTGTGAGCAAGGTCAAGGGGGCGCACTACCTGAAGTTCGGCGGCCAGTTCACGCGCCTGGCCTATCTGGATGAGCCGACCTGGTTTGCCCAGCCAAGTTTTAACTTCAACAACATGTGGGATTTCCTGAACGACGCGCCCTTCAGCGAAAACATCACGGCCGATCCGCGGACGGGCAAACCATCGGCCTTCCGCAAAGATACGCGCGGCAACGTGACTGCTTTCTTTGCGCAGGATGACTGGAAAGTGAAGCCCAACCTGACATTGAACATGGGCATGCGCTGGGAGTACTTCGGTGGAATGACGGAGAAGAAGGGCAATCTGGCCAACCTTCGGCTGGGGAACGGAGCCAACACGCTGACCGGCATCAATTTTGCGCTGGGCGGCTCGGAGTTCAATGCACCCAAGGGCAACTTTGGCCCGGAGATCGGATTTGCCTGGAGTCCGGAGCGCGATCACAACAAGCTGGTGATCCGCGGCGGATTCGGAATCTCGTACAACGGGCTTGAATTTGCGATCACCACGAACACGCGCAACAATCCTCCATTTCTTGCCAACGGCGGAACCCTGACCGGTTCGCAGATCGTCTACGGGGCGGCCAGCGACCTCTACCAGTTCGGCGCCTTGCCCGCCAACCCGAACATGATCACAACCTTCAACTCCGCCAACCTGCCGACGGCCAATGTGCAGCTTTCCGTGACCGGGTTGCCGAAGGATCTGCCGACCGCGTATGTGTATCGCTACTCGCTGCAGGGGCAATACGACCTGGGCAACAACTGGGTGGCTACGCTGGGCTATTCCGGCAGCATGGGACGGCATCTTCCTTTGCAGACCGACCTGAACAAGAAGCTGGCTCCGCAGGTGATTGCCGGCCAGATGGCCTACAACCCCAAGTTGAACTACATTGACTGGTACGAAAACAGCGGCAATTCCAGCTTCAACTCCATGCTGGCGGAACTGGAGCACCAATTTGCGCGCACCTTCCAGGTCGATGCGCAGTACCGCTGGTCGAGGTCGCTGGACGATGGATCGGGGCCGTACACCACCCCGGACTATCCGTTCCTTAACGGCTACAACAAGGGCCCGTCGGACTTCCAGGCCACGAACATGATCAAGCTCTGGGGACTTTGGTCGCCGGTGATCTTCCGAGGCCAGCATAACTGGCTGGAGAAGGTGGCCGGAGGATGGAGTTTCAGCGGCATCACCAACTGGCACTCCGGGTTCCCCTTCAATCCGACTTACAACAGCAACTGCTCGGTGTTCGAGAATTATGGCGGCTGCCAGACGAGTTATCGTCCCGCGGCATACAAGGGCGGAGCGGGGACCAGCCAAGGCACGGATACGTTCAAGCTGCAAAACGGAAATTTCCCGAATATCGCCACTCCCACCACCTACTTCAGGATGCCGGCTCAGCCGGTGGGAACGCTGTGGCCGAGCGACGGCACGGCGCCGACTCCCGGCCCGCTGCCTTCGGTCCCGGGGCTCGGACGCAACGCCTTCTACGGTCCGCGCTACTTCGACACGGACTTCACTGTAACCAAGGACTTCGGACTACCCAGCATGAAGGTGCTTGGCGAGAACGCGAGGCTTCAGGTTCAGGCCAACGCCTACAACCTGTTCAACCAGTTGAACCTGTCGGGAGTCGATTCGGGGATCACCGATCACTACTTTGGGCGGGCCAATGGGGTACTCGGCTCGCGCACCGTCGAGGTGGAAGCTCACTTCAAGTTCTAACTCAACAGTGTATTTCCCTGCCCGGAATTGACCATTCCGGGCAGGCTTGATTTGCACGCCTTCCTTGCCGTCGGCGAGCGCCAGCAACCCGTGGCGTTTCGCTGACGGTTCTTCTATGAGCGTAAGGACGATCTATCCGCATGACTGCTACCATAAGACTGGCGTAGCTTATTGGATGGTGATGGCGGAAAACGAACGCCGTTTGCCGAGTGGGAGACTGTTCCTCATGCATTCCCGTGTGATTTCCAGCCCGCAAAAGGTGAATTGGCGCCGTGGATAGACCGGCACGCAGGATGCTCATCCTGATGATGGTTCTCCTGTCACGGGCATATGGCCAGAATGATTCGCCGCCCGTGCAGCAGCAGTCATCCGCTGTGGGCCCAATACAATTTGAAGAGATCGCGGCAAGATCGGGGTTGCATTACGTCACCGATACCGCAAACACGAAGAATAAGAATCAGCCCCAAACCATGGTCGCCGGAGTAGCGCTGCTGGACTACGACGGCGACGGCTATCTGGATGTCTACCTGGTAGGCGGCGCATCGATTCCGTCGCTGATCAAGGATTCGCCCGTCTATTGGAACCGGCTCTTCCACAACAATCATGACGGCACCTTTACCGACGTAACGGCAAAGGCCGGGCTTGCGGGATCGGGCTATGGCAGTGGCGTGGCGGTGGGCGACTACGACAATGACGGCCGGCCAGACATCTTCCTCGCCAACGTCACGGGGAATCAACTCTTCCACAACAACGGCGACGGAACCTTCACCGATGTGACCGCCAAGGCTGGATTAGGCGGAGCCAAGCTGAACGGAAAGAAGATGTGGTCTGTCGGAGCAGGATGGTTTGATTATAACAACGATGGATTACTTGACCTTTTCGTGGTGAATTATTGCGTGTGGGAAGTGAACAAGGATCCCGTGTGCCTGCTGAAAGAGGGTGTTCGCGGATTCTGCCATCCCAAGCTGTACGCGCCATTGCATAATACTCTTTATCGCAACAACGGCGATGGGACTTTCACGGATGTTTCAAACGAAACTGGAATCGCTCAATACTTTGGTAAAGGCATGAGCGTAACCTTTGCGGACTACGATGGCGATGGATATCTGGATGCTTTCGTGACTAATGACACCACGCCGAATTTCCTGTTTCACAATCTCCATGGGAGGAAATTCGAAGAGGTTGCCGTCCAGGCGGGAGTGGCCTACTCGGCGGACGGAGCATCGCTATCAAGCATGGGGGGTGATTTTCGGGATGTGAACAACGACGGTTTGCCGGATATCTGGTATACGACGGTCGAACACGAAGAGTTTCCCCTGGCGATTAACACGGGCAAAGGCGACTTTGTGGACATGACGGTGGCCAATGGCCTGGCGCGGACTACCGACATGTCGGGCTGGGGAAACGGCATGGTGGATTTTGACAATGACGGCTGGAAGGATCTGTTTGTCGCGCGCGCGAATGTCATGGACAATATCAACGAAGCGATTCCTGCCCGGCGTTATCCGGAGCCCAACGCTGTTTTCCGGAATCTGGGCCAGGGAAAGTTTCAGGATGTCAGCGCAATGGCCGGACCGGATTTTCAAAAGGAGGCGGCTCACCGTGGTGTCGCCTTCGGCGATCTGGATAACGATGGGCGCGTCGACATGGTCGTATCTGTGTTGAATGGTCCGGCTGAAGTTTTCCATAATATTTCGGCAACAGGAAATCACTGGATTCTTTTGAAACTTGTAGGAACCAAGAGCAACCGCATGGGCATTGGCGCGCAGGTCAAGCTCACCGCCGAGGATGGTTCTGTGCAATGGAATGAAGCGACCACGGCGGTGGGATACGCTTCATCCAGCGATCCTCGCGTGCATTTTGGCCTGGGCCAAAACAAGATCATCAAGGAAATTGAAATTCTCTGGCCCAGTGGCATTAAGCAGATACTCCGTGATGTGGAAGCTGATCGCATTCTTCAGATTGAAGAGTCCGCGAAGTAGGACCAGGGATAATGGAATCGGAGCGATGAAGGCCGATGCGGCAGCGCCTTTAGTAACTCAACGCTGAGTCCGATCCAGACTCCTTATTAAGTCGCTCAAAGGTTGCGCGCGCCTTCTCCGCTTCTAGTCGTCTTCCTGCGCGCGAATACGCCGAACCCAAGGCAAAAAACACCTTCTTCTCTCTGGGAAATGCCTTTGCGGCAATTTCGAGTTCCGGAATCGCCTTCAGGGATTGGTCGGTATCGAGCAGAAGAAGGCCCAGCAGGTAGTGAGCAAACGGCCACTTCGGGTTCAGGTGCACTGCCTCCTGGGCATAAGGCAACGCCGCGCTGGAATCGACCTTGTACAAGGCCGCCGCGATTTCCAGGCGCGCCGCGACGTTCTTCGGATCTAGGTTAATCTCTATCTTGAATTGCTCCACCGCTCTCGGGATGTCGTGCGAGTCCATGAGGGACAGGCCAAAGGCATAGTGAAGGTTTGGAAAATCGGGATAGTCGATGAGAAGCTTCATGTACTCCTGATTGGCCTCATCGAATCGTTTCATTGCGGTCAGGCAGGCGGCATTTCCTACGCGCCGGATCACTTCTGCACCCGTTGAGCCGGAAGCAGGAGCGTCTTTGGGCAAGATGCGCAGCACCGCCAACCCGGCGCCCTCCATCACCTTGTCGCTTCTGGCGTCTAACTTGCAAAGCATTCCAAACGTAGTCTGCGCGACCTTGAACTGTCCTGCACGCAGGAGAAGGATGCCCTCGTGATAAAGAACCACTTCCTGCAACTGCGGATCGGTAGCCACGCCAAGAGCCAGCCCTTGCCGAAGATGCCCGAGTGCCTCTTCATTCTGGCCCAACTCGAATTCGCAGAGGCCAAGCATCGCTCGGGCTGTGCCGTCCTTGGGGGCAAGCGGCACGAGACTACTGAATGCGCGCGCGGCGGCGTCATATGCATTGCGGTCGTATTCAATGGTTCCCAGCGACCACCATCCCTCCGCCCATTTCGGCTGCAACCGCAGCGCCTTTTGATAGAGGGACACGGCTTCGTCCAGCTCGTCGCTATCCCGCGCGCTTGCCGCGCGCCTAGCAAGTTCGCTCAAGTCTTCACCTTCTCTCCGCTGCTGGCCTGAAGCAGGGAGCGGGGCGATCAACGGTGCACTTATGAGGCACAAACTGACGCACAAGCTTACGCGAGAAAGAAGCATCATCCCCTTCCCGACCTTCTCAATCCCGTGAATGTTTTGAAGAGCATGAGTAAGTGTCAAGTATGGCGCGTCCGGGCTGATCGCGTCCATGAATACTGTCACCGAAGAACCATCCATTGAGTCACGCCGGGCGGGCCGGCTGCTCGCGGTCCGCAGCAGATAGAGCCGGGTTGCCACCAACATCCGCTGAGGATGTCAGGCTGCTGCTCAAGTTATCCGCCGCAAGCGACGTTGCGGATGGAGCGGCGTGGCCGGTGGACTTTCGCACCACGAGCTTGGGATAGACGGTGATGAAGGCCGGGTGCGGGTGAGGCATATCCTCCCGGATGAGTCCCATCAGTGTGCTTGCAGCCGCCTGGCCCATGTCGCGCAAGGGCTGATGGATAGTGGTGAGCGGCGGATAGTTGGTGGAGGCAGCCAGCACGTCGTCGAAGCCAAGAACCGAAACGTCTTTGGGAACGCGCAGGCCCGCTTCGCGCAGCGCCAGAATGGCTCCAATCGCAGTGACATCGTTAAACGCGAAGATCGCAGTGAAGTGCCGCTTTGTTTGAAGAAGCTGTCGAGTGACTTCGAGGCCTGGCCCCGGGCCCGGCTCCGGGCTCTGCAACTGCACGACGAGCTGCGGGTCCACCGCGAGATCCAGAGTCTTTGCCACATCTTCGATTGCCTGCCACCGCTGGGTTGTATCTGAACTAAACGCTTGCCCCTTGATGAAAGCAACCTGCTTGTGCCCCAGTGTCTTAAGGTGCGAGAGCGCCAGGTACGCGGCCTGACCGTGGTCCAGCTCGATGTTGATCACCCCATCGCGGCGTTTGTGGCCGGAGACAGAAACCATAGGCACCGGCAATTCCTCCTCGATGGGCGAGTCAACGGCGATGATGCCCTCCACCGAACGCGCCAGCATCATGCGCGGATAGCCCTCCAGCAGTTCGGGACGGTGGCGGTGGCTGACGACAAAGTAAAAGAAGCCATCCTTCAGCAACTCATCCTCAATGCCGCTGAGTACGGCGGTTGAGTATCCTTCGCTGATCTCGGGCACGATCACGCCGATGGTGTAGGACCGCTTCTGGCGCAGGCTTCGGGCGACTGTGTTCGCGGTGTAGCCATACAGCGCCGCGGCATGGAGCACACGCTGCTGAGTCTCGGCCGCAATTCGATGCGCAGCCGCCTCGCCATTGACAATGCGCGAGACCGTGGACTGCGAAAGTTCAAGGATGCCGGCGAGTTGCTTGAGCGTGATCGGCTTTATTGGAGTTTTAGCCACGTGAATGTACTTCCAGAATAACGCGTGGTCATCCGCGCAAGTAAACAAAAAGCCGCCCTGGGTCTGAAATTACACAGGAGAGACGGCAGGGCATACGCTGGCGCTCGATTCATTTCGCTACCCCCCTGTCTTGGAAGCCTGCCCGCTGCATGGCGAGCGCGCTCTCCGGATTCTGCATGAAAGTGCTCCACACCAGACCGGAGCGAAGATTCTCCGCCATGAGAACCGAGATGCCCTGATCGATTCCCAGCACGTCGGGGTCATACCAGTTGGCGGCGGGGTGGAAGGCGTCAACAAATCCGTAGCGGCCCCAGGCCTGCTTGCCCCACCTGGCGCGCATCGCGCGCAGCACAGAAATGCAATCGGCAGGCAGAAAGGCCAGCGAGCCGGCGGAGGCGCAGGGGACAACCGTGCCGTCCAGCGGGCCCTGCGGAGGCGGCCCGCCCCAGGCCGTATAGCCGCCCGCATAATCCGATGCCGTTACACCCCAGTAATTCTCGTTGTACCACTTGGGGTAAGACAGGCAGAAGGCCTTGTGGGCGCGAGTCGCGGTTACGGAGTTTTGAAAGTAGTTGGCGTAGGCGTCGCGCTTGTCGCGGAAGTCGTACCACGCCTGCGAATATTGATGCGTAAACAGCGGGTCGTTGCCGCTGATATAGCTGTAACCCTTGTAGTGAATCACGGGACGCGTAAAGTTATTCCAGTATTCCCCCGGGACGGGGTGCGTGGGCGATCCGATGGCGAGAAGATAAATCATCATCAGCTCGCAGTAACGGCTCCAGCGAGTCTCAAGGAAACCGGTTTCGGGCTGCCAACCCATCGAGAAGGTCTTGCCGCCGTTCAGCATCCACGGCCAGTCCACGCGCTCATAAATCTGCTGTGCCATGGACTTGATCTGTGCGTCGTCAAAATATGTGCGCGCGGTGAGAATGCCGCACAGCAGAAGCGACGTGTCGATCGAGGATAGCTCCACCCCGGAAACACGCTTGCCGGTCTCAATATCGGTGAAGTGGTAGAAGAAACCGTGGACTTCCGGCAGCTTGTTCAGGTGCCAATGGAGCGTGGTCCTTACCCGCTCGACAATTTGCGCATGCGGCAGGTAGCCGCGTTTGTCAGCGATGCACAGCGCGGTCAAACCAAAGCCGGTGGAGGCGATGCTGGCCATGCGCCGGGGATCGCGCGCACCGCCGAGGTCGTTGCGCGCGCGATCGAGAATCTGCCCCGTGCCGGGACTGCCCTGCTCCCAGAAAAACAGGCAGCCTTGCCGTTCCAGATCGTCGAGGAATGCCTCGTCCTCTTTGGATGGCTCCCAAGTTCGCGCATACGCGGCCCCGCTGGGCACGAATGCGCAGCCCACCGCCGCGGCCATCGACTTCAGCGCTTGTCGCCTGCTGATCATTGCCATTTCGAACGACTGTAACATTGCAACTCCTTCGTCCGGTTCAATCTATCGAGCAGGAATCTCGATCAAAGCCAGCCCATTTACTGGCAACGTAAGTTCCATAGCTCTGTTGACCAATGCTGTGCGCGCAGGTTCGGGCAGCGTGGATGCTTTGTTGAGCGCCTCAATCTGCGCCTGGGTTGGATAGCGCGGGCTGCCCATTGCCCGGTACGCCGTCATCGGATTGCCATGCGTTTCATCTACCCTTTGAATCGTCGCCTTCGCGCCCGGAGCTATGCCCTTGAACACCAGCCGCAGTGTAAGTGGAACACCGCTAGCCACCTTGTCCATGTCGATCAGATTCCAGGCAGCCACGACCAACGTGCCATCCTTGCGACGCGTGACAAGAATGTTGTCGGCAGGGTTTGCCAGGCGCACATCGCCAAGCTGATGCAGCAGCGAGAAATCATAGAAGCTCGGCTTTTTGATCATTCCAGACGCAATGAGCCCGAAGCCGCCGTCGAACGGCTCCCTCGTCACGCCGCTCTCTTCAAACACGTCGTCGAAGGTCCACCACGACATCATCTTGACCGAGCCGTCGCACTGGCTTATGTCGCGAGCCAGGGCGGGCCCTACATACCAGTTGTCGCGTGCGTCAAGATCGCCGTAAGAGGGGACATTCCACTCGGTCCACAGGAGCGGCAGCGCGGGCAATGCCGAGGCGCGAATCTGTCCGTGAACCATCTGAACGGCGCGGCACACGCGGTCACGCATGGGGA
This sequence comes from uncultured Acidobacteriaceae bacterium, assembly GCA_963716385.1. Classification (GTDB taxonomy): domain Bacteria; phylum Acidobacteriota; class Terriglobia; order Terriglobales; family Acidobacteriaceae; genus Telmatobacter. The sequence continues at coordinate 624,405 of OY970305.1, read as the reverse complement.
TATCGTCGTGGGTGCGGAACATATCCTCAACCGTGTCGTCCGCATAACCGTGGGTGGACACGAAATCCACGGGCACGTGTTCCTTGTTTACATGATCGATAAACGCGGGAACCCAATGGGCGGATGAGGTTGCCGGGCCTCCCACGCGCAGCCTCGGGCTAACTGCCTTGAGCGCCCTCGCCGTGTGGTCGTATAACTCGAAGTAAGTTGCCTGCTTGGGCTCGCCGGCCCAGAAGTCAATATTCGGCTCGTTCCAGACTTCGAAGTACCATTGCGACACTTCATCGATGCCATAGCGATCCACAAGGTGCTGGGCAAAGGCGTGAATCAGCAGGTCCCACTTGGCGTAGTCCTTGGGCGGAGAGACGTTGGGCTTATACCAGAAAGCCTGAATCGCCGGACGTTCCGCCAACTTGTAAGGCATGAAACTGATCTCAACCAGCGGCCTCACGCCCCTGGCCAGCAATCCGTCGTAGATTTGATCGACATAAGAGAAGTTGAAGACCGGGTTACCCTTTTCGTCCTCGTCGTAGACGCCTGCCTCATCATCAAAGATGCCGTGGAAGCGGACATAGCGCATGCCCACCTGATCGTGAACCGCTTCGAGATCCTTGCGATAGTTGTCGCGCAATGCGAGCACGGCGTGGCCGGAGCCGAACATCTGTTCCCAGAAATGAGGAAAGGGATGGGCGGGGGCGTTGGCGTCAATGGATATGGAAGCGGGGGCAACCTGGCCCCATGCGGCGAAGCCGGCAGCAGTCATGGCAAGGGCGAGGCTAACAATTACGGCGCGCAGCGGGTTCATGATCGACGTACCTGCATTTCTTCATGGCATTGCGGTGAGAACGAGTTTGAGATTGGCGGGCCCGGTGGGAGGCCACCTGCATTTGCTGTGTATGCTGGGCGACAAGGTTTTGAAGGACATGGTGGAGTGACACCCGGGCGATGGCAATCAAAGCGGAGCGCAATAGCGCAATCGATTGCGCTCGCGTCAGTGATACCATTCGCTTCATTTCCCTGTCAAGTTCAATCTCGCATCCGCAACGAATGCCCGGGCGTCCTGGCTCAAAGCATGGCGCGGCTGACCATTATCCGCTATCCGCGGCGAAGGTGCTAGCAGCTCACCCTCACGGCGGAGCAACCCGGCCGGATGGGCTTCCACTGCAGCAGAAACTGGGTGACGGCGGCGGGGTCCATGCGGCCCATGGCTTCAAACTGGCCGTTTTTCTGGCTGTAGAGCAGCTTCCCCTTCTCGGTGAGCACGGCCAGCGCGGGCACACCCCTATCCAGCGGAACGTCGTAGCGCTGGGCAAGGTCGAGGTTCTCGTCCATGTGGCCGACGTTCACGTGAACCAGCACGAAGTCGGCATCGAGGATGGGCCGGTTGGCCGAGTTGTGGAAGTAGATGTCGAGCACCTGACAGTCGCCACACCAATTGCCTCCAAAATCAAGCAGAATGCGCTTATGGGACGCGGCGGCGGTTTTGAGGGCCGCGGCCAGGTCGGCCCTGGCCTGCGCGGGAGGGGGATAGATCTCGCATCTGGCGGGGCGGGCGGTGGCGGCGGCCAGGGCGAATCCGGCGGCAAGGGCGAACAGCTTTACGGCTTTCATGGAGCGGGGAATTCCTCCTATGGCTGCTTCCAAGTCTGCCACAGAGGTTTGCATCCGCGCCATCCCATGGCCCGGTCGGGGCGGCCGGGGATGTACTCTGGAGTGTGGAGAACGAACTGCGCGATCGGCTTGAATCGACGGAGTTCCCGGACCTGGGAGCGATGATGGAGGGTTACGCCCAGGCGGCGGCGAAGCTGGGGCGGGAGGCATTCCAGCAGAAGCTGGACTTCAGCTCGGAATCGATCGACGGGCTGGACGAGATTCTGGTGCGGGTGGGAGAAGGGCTGGAGCTGGATCTGGAGTTCGAGGTGCGGCTGTGGGGCAGCTACCTGGGCGAGGTGTTGCGGCGGCGTTACGCCGGCACCTGGGAGATGACACCCTACCCCGGCAGCGCCGTGGCGGTTCCGGCCGTTGAGGTGCGCGGCTCGCGGGTGTTTCCGCTGACGAAGGTCTATCGGCGGCTGGCGACCGGCGAAGAGGAAGACCTGCGCAGCTTCTATTCGATGGTGACCGAGCGGCTGGGCAATCCGTCCCAGGTGAATTGACAGGGAACAGAGATCAGGGGTCAGTCAAAGCCCGGTTTCCGGCCACCGATCACTGACCACTGACGGCTGAGTCCAGCGCGGCAGCGTGGCTTTGTGCGACAATAACCAGTGTTGGAGCGCGCCGTGAGAGCGTGGCGCGCGGAGGGTATATCAATGGGCGATCTATTGCAGCCATGGCACCTGATCGTGCTGGCCGTGGTGGCATTTCTGCTGTTCGGGGCCAAGCGGCTGCCGGAGCTGGGCAAGGGATTGGGCGAGGGCCTGAAGGGCTTCAAGGAAGGCCTGAAGGGGATTAATGATCCTGCGCCGCCGGCGCCGAACGTGCAGCAGAATGCAGCGGCTGCGCCGCCGCCGAATTCGACTCCGACCGAACAAAAGTAAGTGGCCGGACGCCGCGAGGGTTCGGGCCAGGAGCCCGGGCGAACGTAAAGCCCTTCGGCGAGACCACCGCGCGCGGTTGCGCGAGGACAGACGAAAAGGCCTGTGCGGTTGGCACAGGCCTTTCGTGCGTAGGAACTACCTCGGATATTTGGCCAGCGTCACGGCTGCCAGGGCTTGAGGGCGGCCCAGTTGGGCCGCCGCACCCTAGCGAAGGTCCGTCGCGGAGGGGTAGTAGCCGTGCTTGGCGATCACTTCCAGGCCGGGCCGGTCCACGCGCACGTCGATGGTGCGGAACTTGCCATCAATGATCGGCTGATGGCTCAAGTAGCCGAGCGTGTACTGGTAACGCGCCTCTTCGGCGATCTTGGCGTAGCTGGTTTCAATGCCGTTCACGCCGCGTTCGGAGTCCAGCGTGCCGCCGGTGGTTGCGGCGTACTTGAACAGGACATTGTCGTACATCGTGAAGGGCAGGTGGAAGCGGCTGACAAAGCCCTCGCCCCAGCGGGCCGAGTCGCCCACCAGCGTGCCGTAGACGGCGATCTGATTGGTCTGCAGGTAGCGCAAGACGTCGCGATAGCTGGCTTTGCTGCCGTATTCCTTGCCGTCGGAGATGACGTAGATGATGCGGCGGCGGCCCTTGGGGCGGGTCGAGAGTTCCTTGGCGGCGGCCAGGATGGCGTCGTTGAGGGTATGGATTTCCTTGGGAATGGTGATGAAGGGCCCGCTGCCGGCCGAGCGGCCGGGTTGCAGGTTGGGGTCGGCGCAGTTGCCGTTCACATGCACGTTGCAGCCGGCCATTGGACCGCTGTTGATGGGCACCAGTTCCTCACTGCCGGTCTCCTTGGTCAGGGCCAGCACCGCAGGCAGGCGGCTGCTCTGCGCGCCGGTAAAGCCGGTGCGCTCCTGGGCCCCGTTGGTGTAAGAGAAGACCGCCACCTCGTCATAGGGGGTGAGCGCGCCCTGGATGGCGCCCAGGGAGTCGTTCACTTTTGCCATGACGTCGGAGGTGAGGCTCTGGTCGATGACGAAGGCGATCGAAAGGGGAAAGGCATCGACGGTGAACAGGCGCAAGGGCTCCCGGATGCCGCTCTCGTAGACCCGGAAGTCGCGCCAGGTGAGGCCGGGGACCAGCTTCCCTTTCGCGTCCTTCACCGTGACCGGGACTTCGACGAAGTTCACGTTCAGGCGGATCAGGACGCCGGTCTTCTCGACTCCCTCAAGAGGCGCAGGCAACTCAGGGGGTGTGGTTTGAATCTCGTCTTTGGCCCGGCTCGGAGGCGGCTGTTGGCCGGAGGAGGTGGAGGTCGTGCCGGTGGGAGCAGACGACTGGCCGGCGCCGATGCCCGGCGTAATCGGGCCGCTCGCCATATCGGACAAAGGACCTGGATTCTGGGGCGCAGGGGCATCGGGCACGGTGGGTGGCTGGGGCTGCTGGGCCAGAGCCGCCGTGCAGACAATCAAACTCGAACTTAAAAATGCGGCCAATGCCGTTCCCGTCAAACCAGGCTTCACAGGTATTTCGTCCTCCCGAACGCCGCGTCCGGCCGCTTCCCGGCCCACGGAACCGCTCCAAACCAGCCGGTAACCGGCCGATAGTGCTGCACTCGTCAGAGTATCAGACGCGCCAGACCGGCACAGGTCGCTGCGCGCGGGGAAAAGGTTCAGGTATGCTCTCTTCGGGGTCTGGATTTCGTCTATCTGAGCAGTATGCGCATTGATTGGAGAGCTGCCGCGTTGCTTCTTGCCCTGCCGGCTTTGCCTGCGGCGGGATGGGCTCAGCTTGCGCCATCTCCGGACGCTTCGCCGGTGAGCACGGCCCCTCCGCCCCCCCACGAAGACCAGTCGGTGGCGACCTTCAAGCTTGAAGTCAACCTGGTCGACCTGTTTTTCACGGTTAAGGACAAGAACGGCAACCTGGTTCCTCATCTGACCAAGGACGACTGCACGGTCTCGGAAGACAAGGTTCCACAGAAGCTCAAGAACTTTGTGGCCGAGACCAACCAGCCGCTCACGCTGGGCATTTTGCTGGACACCTCGGGCAGCCAGTATCGCGTGCTGCCGCTGGAGCAGCAGGCGGGCAGCCGCTTTCTGGAGCAGGTGCTGCGGGCAAAGGATGAGGCCTTTCTGCTCTCCTTCGATGTGAATGTGGACCTGCTGCAGGACTTCACCAACAGCGCGCGGCTGCTGTCGCGGGCCATGGACAAGGCTGAGATCAACACCGCGGGGGGCAACGGCGCGGCCGGCATTCCCGGCCTTGGGGGCGGGACCGTGCCGGTCTATGGAACGCCCAAGGGAACGCTGCTGTACGACGCGGTCTACCTGGCCGCAAACCAGAAGCTGAACCAGGAAACCGGCCGCAAGGCGATGATCATCCTGACCGACGGAGATGACCAGGGCAGCAAGACGAAGATCAATGACGCCATTGCCGCCGCGCAACGCTCCAACGCCATCATCTACGTGATCCTGATCGCCGACACGGGCTTTTATGGCGGCTGGGGCTACAACGGCTACTCGGCCGCGAAGAAGATGGCGGAAGAAACCGGCGGGCGGGTGATCAACGTCGGCAACAACGGCAAGAAGCTGGAAGCCGCCTTCCAGCAGATTCAGGACGAACTGCGCACCCAGTACGTGGCCAGCTATACGCCCAGCAACGCCAAGCTCGACGGCAGCTTCCGGCATATCGCCGTGGAGTGTCGCGGCGACGGGATGAAGGTGCAGGTCCGCAAGGGCTACTTCGCGCCATCGCCGGGCAACTAGAGCCTGTTTCAGAACTTGTTCCGAGATCAATGCGGGGGGCGAGGAGTCTTTTCGGGTCTTCCTGCGCCTGGCGGTGATGGGCGCGGCAAATGCTGTGAACATCATCGCGCAAGGCGGCCTGCACATGGAACCTGGAAGCAGTCACTCCCGCCACTGTCGCATTTTCGGACACTCCATGACCTAAGTCCTGTTACGCAGTAATCTAGCGCTCAAAGTAAGTTATCGCTAATATCGGCACTGAGTGAAGAAACTTGAGGCCTCTTCAGAAATTATTTTGGGTCTCAGGATCTGCCCGATCGAGGTGCCTGCCATGTTTCACGAATTTGCCGAACAGAATGTGATTGAAATCAGCCCCCGGTTTCGCCGCACGATTGAAGAGCGCGTCGCCCGGCTGGAACGAGACGCCGAATATGACGAGGCACAGGTGGCACGGCTTGAAAATGCCGACCACATCTGCAGGCAGATGCGCCTGGTGGCCGTCGAGCGCGCCGAGGCGCTGCGCATGCGCCTGTTCCTTGACCGTGCCGGGACGCGTTTGCCCCGGCCGATGATCGCGCTTTAGGACATTTCATTGCCTGGCTGCAAAGACAAGGGCCGCTGCCTCTCATCGAGAGGCGCGGCCCTGTTTTTTTGCCTTGGAGAATCTGGAGCGCCGGGCGGGGTTCGAACCCGCGTATACAGGTTTTGCAGACCTGCGCGTTAGCCACTTCACCACCGGCGCCCGTAGAAGCTGGGGTCAGAAAACTGGGGTCGGAGATCCGCACGAACCGGCCTTTGATCCCCCATCACCGGAATCAAAAAACCACCACGCCTTGTGGCGGGTAGCTCGGCGGGCTTCAGATTCCCGGGTGCCTGAATCCAGCCCAGCAAACACAAGCACGCACCGCAGCCCTGACAGCCGGAGGACAGACGCATGAAGCACATCGCGGGGGGATGGATGAAAGCGGACCAGTGAACCCTCTGCAGAGCGTCTTTCTGAAGCTGCAAAACGACGGGTGTGAACAGCGTAGAGCGGAGCGGGGGGCATGTCAAGCGCTATGCTCATGGGAATACTTCGTCGTGAACATCTTTGCCGATTCGGCTGCCGGCTGCGCCATCCACTGCCGAGCGGGGTGTAAAGACCGGCTGCCGCGGCGATCTTTTGCACTGCGCGAACGCAGAATCGGCGAGGACCACGGACGCGTGCCCGGCGGGCCGCACTGTTCTTGTGGCAATCGGACATCTTTTCCTGCCGTAATGCACACGCTTTCAACAGACATTCATCATCGCAAGTGACGCCGTGTGTTGCCTCTACCCGATTTCCACTTGTTTCATGCGGTTTTTCACGCCGCGTTTCGCTTGTTTTTCTCTCTTCACACAAGGCTCACGCACCCGTAGTCTTGGCAAGCATTGAAGCAATTCAACCGACAGTCTTGCCGGTCTTGTCCCAGGTATCAAGCACAACTTGACCGCGCGTGAAGGCAATCCTCCCGTGAATTGAGCCGGGGTCGCATCAGGCATCCGCGGCGCGCCCGCCAGGACGACGCACGCAGGGGCCTTGCGCCCCGCAGCAAGATCAACCAGGGAGAGGAAGCCTCACCGCGGGCGTTGGCCCCGGAAATGCATCGCGTGATCCAGCCAGAAGAGCAGGCGCGGGAGACGTGTGTTCGCAGGGCCGGCAAACGAAATCTAGCGAAGGAGCGAATCTCTATCCCATGAGGCCTAAGAAAGTCATTCTCTGCGTAGACGACAACGAACAAGAACTTTCTGTACTCAAGTTCATGCTGGCAACCAACGGTTACCGTGTGTTATCGGCCAGCAACGGCCAGGAGGCGGTCGGCATCTTTGCCGAGAACCTTGTGGACCTGGTGCTGAGCGACTTTTCCATGCCGCAGATGAGCGGCGACCAACTGGTGAGCCGGCTGAAGCAGATTGCGAGCCACGTGCCGATGATTCTGCTGGGCGACCCGCAGAAGATGAGCGGCCAGATGCACGTCGCCGACGCCCTGCTGGCCAAAAAGACCTGCACGCCGCAAGAGATCCTGGAACGCATCAAGGTGATGAGCGCCCGCAAACGCGGCCCCCGCAAGGGCATGCAGCGCATGGCGCCGGGCGCGGAACTCGCCGTGGCTTCGTGAGAAAGACAGGGACCAGGGACAAGGGATCAGGGAACAGAGAAGCGGCGGGTCGTAAGGCCCATAGTACAGCCGGTTGCTGAAAGATGATTCCTCTAGCATTGGCGTTCAGATGCTTTGCGATGTTCCCTGGTCTCTAGTCCCTTGCAAGAAAGAGCCCCCTTGACGGCTCAGCACACGGATAGGCATACTCGCCAACGAAGCCCGGCGGTGGTATGTTTTTTGCACCAGCGGAAGCAGGCTTTTGTGGATCTCATTCTGATTCGTCTTCTTTTCGTGGCCCTGTTGTCCGGGGTCTGCTATTTCCTTCGTCCATTCGGCATGACGGGATGGGTGGGCGCGGCGGCGGGCGCGGCGGCGGCAGGCGCGGTGATCGTGTTTGAGTTGCGGGTGCGGGCGCTGAGCCTGCGGCGGCTGATCGGCGCGGTGGCGGGCAGCGTGCTGGGCATCTTTGGCGCGGCGCTGTTTTGCCTAGTGCTGCGCTCGGCGCCGCTGAGCGGGGCCACATCGGCCGTGGTGCAGATCTTCGTCCTGCTGCTGATGACGTACGTGGGCCTGCTGGTGGGAGCCAGCAAGGGCGAACTGCTTAACCCGGCGGCGCTGGGAATCATTTTCAGTGGAGAGCGGCCTCTGCGGCGGACCGCCAAGGTGCTCGACACCAGCGTGATCATCGACGGGCGCATCGCCGACATTGCCGAGGCCGGCTTTATCGACGGCATGATGGTGGTGCCGGAGTTTGTGCTGCGCGAGCTGCAGACGGTGGCCGACTCGACGGATGGATCCAAACGGCAGCGCGGCCGCCGCGGCCTGGACATGCTGCAGCGCATGCAGTCCAGCGCCAATATCCAGGTGCAGATCGTCCCCGACGATTTTCCTTCGATCCACGAAGTGGACATGAAGCTGCTGGAACTGGCCAAGAAGTGGGAAGCCAAGGTGGTGACCAACGACTTCAACCTGAACAAGGTGGCCCACCTGCACCGCGTGGAGGTGCTGAACATCAACGACCTGGCCAATGCGCTGAAGCCGGTGGTGCTGCCGGGCGAGCACATGAATGTACTCATCCTGAAAGAGGGCAAGGAGTACAACCAGGGAGTCGGCTACCTGGACGACGGCACGATGGTGGTGGTGGATCACGCGCGCAAGATGATCGGCAAGTCAGTGGATATTTCCGTCACCAGCGTGCTGCAGACGGCGAGCGGCAAGATGATTTTCGGCAAGCTGGAAGAGAACGGCAAACCACCTGCGGTGGGGCCAACTACCTTCAGCATGGCTGGCGAAGGTCACTGACCACCTGCGGTGGGGCCAACTACCTTCGGCGCAGAGAACGAACTGCGCAGGCCGCCCACACATCGCCGGAAGGACAGTGAGGGATGGAGCAGGGGGCCTCCTCACGCCGGCTCGAGGAACCTTCAGTACTTTTGCACCTTGGGGTCGATCTGGTCGGCCCAGGCTAAAATGCCGCCAGCGAGGTTGGCGACCCTTGGGTAGCCTTGCTGGTGGAGGAACTCGGCAATGCGCTGGGAGCGCGCGCCGCTGCGGCACTGCACGATGATCTCGCGCTCGCGGTCGATCTCATGCAGGCGCTGAGGTACGTCGTTCTGCGGGATCAGCGTTCCGCCGAGGTGGGCGATCTGGTACTCGTAGGGTTCGCGGACGTCGAGGATGTACATGTCCTCGCCGGCATCGATGCGCTGCTTCAGTTCCTTCACCGTGATCTGGGGGATTCCGTTCTTCACTGGCTTCTCCTGTTTGGTTTCGGGCATGATGCCGCAGAACTGCTGGTAATCGATGAGCCGGGTGACGGTGGGGTGGGAGCCGCAGACCGGGCAGTCGGGATTCTTGCGCAGCTTGAGCTCGCGGAAGCGCATGTTGAGGGCGTCGACCAGGAGCAGGCGGCCGATGAGCGAGTCGCCCTTGCCCTGTGTCTGCGTGCCCAGAATGAGCTTGATGACCTCAGTGGCCTGGATGACGCCGACCAGGCCGGGAAGAATGCCGAGCACGCCGCCCTCGGCGCAATTCGGCACCAGACCCGGCGGCGGCGGCTCGGGATAAAGGCAGCGGTAGCAGGGGCCCTGCGCGGTGGCGAAGACGCTGGCCTGGCCCTCGAAGCGGAAGATGGAGCCGTAAACGTTGGGCTTGCCCAACAGCACGCAGGCGTCGTTGACCAGGTAGCGGGTGGGAAAGTTGTCCGTGCCGTCAGCCACGATGTCGTAGTCCTTGAGGATTTCGAGGGCGTTGGCGCTGGTCAGCATGGTTTCGTGCTTGACGATTTTGATGGCCGGATTGAGAGCGGTGAGCTTCTCCTCGGCCGAGTCCAGCTTCTTGCGGCCGATGTCCCTGGTGGAGTGGATGATCTGGCGCTGCAGGTTGCTCAAATCGACGACATCGAAGTCCACCAGGCCGAGGGTGCCGACGCCGGCCGCGGCCAGATAAAAAGCCAGGGGCGAGCCCAGTCCGCCGGTGCCCACGCAGAGGACGCGCGCGGACTTGAGCTTGCGTTGGCCCTCCATGCCCACCTCGGGCAGGATCAGGTGGCGCGCATAGCGGGAGAGGTCGTCGGGGGTCAACTCCGGCAGTGCGCTGGGGCTGGTCGTCGTCATGGTCGAATTCCAGGGTTGGGAGTGCCGTTGTGTTTGATGCCAGGATGCTGCGCCCAGGGCGTTGGCCGCGAACATTCTCGATGCTCAAATACAGGTTAACAAACGCGAACGGCCCCGGAGATGCCGGAGCCGCTCGTGCAGTGCAGGGTTGTGGGTGGAGCAAAGCTATCGTTTGGCTTTCTTTTCTTCCATCGCGGGCTTGGCGGCCGGCTTCGGCGTCCAGAAATCCGGGTCTGCCTTGATGAACTCTTCGGGAGGGTAGCTCTGAACAGGATTGACGGAGTACAGCTCAAACCGGTCAGAGTCAATAGCCTCGGCGCGGAGTTCGCGGAGCGCCATCCTTTCGGCTTCGGTCACAGCCGCCGTGAACTTCGGCTCTTCAGCGTAGCTCTTGTCGATATCGGCCATGGAATTGTCAGAGGTGAGGAAGACGTAGGAGCCGACCTGTTCGCCGTACTCCACGCGGTATGCGCCCCAATGGTCGCTGCTTCCGGCCTTATCTTCGACGGCCATCCACATCTTCACCAGTTCGTCGAATTCCTTCCCGTGGCCGGGACGAACGTGCAGGATGCGGGCTTCCAGAAAGCGGCCAAGCGAAGAGGGTGGTCTGGAATGGTAGCTCAGTTCGGGCACGTATTTGAAGATCAACTGCTTGGTGCCTTCCAGCAGCTCACCGTCAGCCTCGTTGATGCTCTCAAATTCCACAGCTTCGGCCGGGTTCTCGAAGATCTTATTGGCCGTTTGCAGAGCTTCGAAGGAGTCGAACTCAGACAGATAGATGGCCCGCGCCTGGCCGGACAAGGAGTTGAACGCGACGTAGTGGATGGGGAAGTGAGCCTTGATCATGGCCTGGACGAAGGCGCTCTCCGTCTTGTCGTGGGCCATGCCACCCTTGCCGGGCTTGGTGTATTCCACGATGACCTGCAAGTACTGGGGCGCCGAAACGGCAGCCGTTGATGAATCTTGCGCCGTAGCCACTGCACCGCCGGCAACGGCCAGAGTGAGTCCCAACAGAATGGGGCTGAGCTTGTTCATGTCCACGATCCTCCTTGATTGGCTCAGAGAGCGAACGCGAGGGGGGAGGGAAACACCGGGAGGCGCATATGCTCCAAGCCATTGTGATTAGAGTGTCGGGGCCGCATAAATGTAAAGAAAATATTTTAATTATTTACAGATATTTGTTCAGCCTTTGCAATATGCTGACCCTGCCGCAAGCCAATTTCCCCCATTTGGCAGTTGGGCGGTCACATACAAAAATCAGTTGCGATCCGGGGCGATGCTTTCATCGTCCACCTGCATCGTTTCCCGCTCGAAGTGCTTGTCTTCCTCGCTGGCGCCGGCCAGCAGGAAGGAGCGGGTGGCGGTGGCCTTGCCCCGGGCGACTTCGGTGATCACATAGGAGCAGCCCAGCCAGTGGGCTTCGGCCAGGTCGGTGGCCGACCACTGCGGCGGGTGGTCGGGGTGGGAGTGGTAGAAGCCGGCGATCTCGACGCCCTGGCGGCGCGCCGCGCGCTCGATCTTCGCCAACTCCACCGGCGCAATGCTGTAGCGGTTGTGAGGCGCGTCGATGCGGGCGTTGCCGGCTCGAATCGCGGCCGTTACCGCCCATCCCTCCGCGGAGGACCGGCCCAGCAGCGCACCGCAGCACTCGTGAGGATAAGTCTGCTCGCCGTGGACGCGAAGGGCGTCGTAGACGGCGCGGGGCAGGCGCAGAACGCTCATGCCTCCCCCCGTAAACGCTCGGTCAGGCGGCGATGGCCTGCAGCCGGCAGCAGGGCAGGCGCGTGGTTCAGGCGGAGCAGCGGCGTTGACCCGGTGGGTGCGGGAGAGGACGCGCCCCGCGCGGTTTGTACGACTGTCGCTTCCATAGCAAAATTGCGGGCCGTGCTCCCAGTGTGCGAGATTGGAGAGGAGGGAAGATTGCGCCGGCCCCTCACTCCACATCTTCGCAGACGGGAAAAACGTCCATGGCCCGAAAGTCCAAAAAACTGAACTTCAATCAGATCCTGGAGACCTTGCACGCCCACGCCTTTAATGTGACGCCCTTGGCGGGGGGCGCGGGCGGCGCGCTGGTCAGCAAGCACGGAGCCGCGGCGGTACTGGTTCCCGCGCAGGAGAAGAATGCGCCCCCGGCCTTTGCGGTGCATCCCGGGGTTCTGGTCCGGGGGGAAGTGGCCCGCCTGCTGGATCGGGGCTACCAGAAGTTCATTAAGACTGCCCAATTCGAGATGCCGGCAACGGCCAGCCAATTGCAGGCGATTCACCTGTTCAGCGAGGAACTCAAGTTGTTGGCCGGCGAGGTGAGCCTGTACAACGAGTCGCTGGGCACGACGAGTGACCTGTACGAATATGACCGCTTGAAAGGGCGGGAAGCCGCGCTGCCTGCGCCAGTGCGCCCCTGGGAACTGGCCGGGGGACACTAAGGCCTTCCCCCTGAAGCGGGGAGAGCCATGGAACGGAACGGACAGGCGGAGAGCACTCCGAAGCAGCGGCAGCAGCGGCGCGGGCAGTCTCGTTACGCGATCTGGGAAGGGGCCTCGCTTTTTTTGCTGAAGCATGGCACCACAATGTCCTGCCAGATTCTAGATCTGAGCCTGGGGGGGTGCCGGATTCGCACCGCAGAGCGATTTCTGGCCGGCGTGATGGTGCGGGTCGAGGTGAAATTCGCGGTTCACGGAATCGCTCTCAGGCTTTCCGGCGTGACTCAGTGGACCAACCGTGATCACTTGGCGGGCATCCGCTTCATCGACATGACACCACGGCGCATCGATGCGCTGGCGGAGCTGCTTTCGGAAATCGAGGCCGACCAGGCAGCCAAGGCGGCAGGACAGGCCGCGCAAGAGCCGGCTTCTCCGCGGCCCGCCGAGGACAATCCGCGCGAACCCCAGCGATCCACGGGCACGCAGAACCCGCCAAGACCTGCGGAGGTTCGGGCGGCAAGCCCAACCCCGGCACAGCCTCGCGCGGCGCGCGCTCCAGCCCGCCCTGAGGCTGTTCCGCCGCAACCGATCCCATCAGCGCCTGGGCTGGCGCCCGCCATGGCAGCACCGCGACAGGCAGCAGCCGCGAGCAAGAGGCTTGTGCCTGGCGGGAGCGCTCCGGCCGTTCCTGAGGCTGCGATTGCCCGCCGCGCGCAACCCCGCCACTCCGTGGACACCAGCGCCGTGATTCATCTCATCGGCCTGGCCGCGGTGGCGCGCGGGCGCATTCTTGACCTCAGCATGGGCGGCTGCTGCATCCACACCGATCAACGCTTTCCGGTGGGCATCTTCAGGCGCGTGGAGACGGAGTTCCGCATCGAAGGCCTGCCCTTCCGACTCGGCGGTGTGACCCAGGCCCTCTACGATAAGCAAACCGTGGGCATCCGCTTCCTCGACATGAGCGACCGCAAGAGGGAGCAGCTCAGCCAGATGATCGGGGAGATCGAGGAACTGCACGCACGAGAGAGAGCTGAGTCTTCCGAGGGCGCGCCGCCGTGGAGTGACGAGGCAGCCGAACCCTCCGGGCAAGGGGATATGAACAGGCCCTAGTTGGGTGCGCCTTCGGTTTCGGTGTCAGCGAAGGTGCACTCCGGGCACGGGCAGTTTCTGCGCAGGTATTCCCAGGAGTAGATGCCGCTGGAGTGGCCGTCCTCCCAGTTGAACTGGAGGGCGTAGCGGCCCACGGCGTGGGCGCTGGCGGGCCTGGCCGGCGGCTTGTACAGGGGCAGCAGGTCGGCTGCCCTGGGTTTGGGCTGGCCGAGCTGGCGGCCTTCGTTCTTTCGCTCCTCCACGCAGGTGGCGCAGGGGCAGGCATCGCGCAGCCAGGCAAAGCTCCAGGCGCTCTTGTGGCCGTCCACCCAATCGATCTCAAGGCCCTTGCCCTGGGTGAGCAGGACCCTGACCTTTTCCGGCGTGACGGCGATGCGCGGCAAGGGGCGATCGCCCTGATTCTCGCGCGCGGCCTGTTCCTTGCTGACGAATCGTATGCCTTCGTGGCTCATGAGTACAGTTTACAGAGATCAGGGGTCAGAGATCAGAGATCCCTATTCCCTGTTCCCTGCCTTTCGGTCGTAGCGGATCTTGAGCGCCAGAATGGCCAGAGCCAGAGCCAGGGTAGCGGCGTTGGCGACGACGACGGGGCCGGAGCCGATGCCCACGCCGTAGACCAGCCAGCAGGCCAGGCCGAGGCTGAAGAGCAGAAACATGGTGAGCGAAATGTCACGGGCGCTCTTGCGCTGCCAGACGCGGAGGAGCTGCGGCACGAATGAAAGGGTGGTGCAGAAGGCGGCGGTGGCGCCGATCCAATCCATCATCCAACGCGGCGGCAGGGGCATTGAAGTCATGTTTCAACCATTCTTCCAGAAGAACCAGGCGGCCATGAACAGGCCGAGCAGAACGACCAGCCCGCGGAGCACGGGCTGGGGAACCCGGCGGGCGAGGCTGGCGGAGGTGTAGCCGCCAATGGCGCAGGTGACCATGGCCAGCAGACAATAGCGCCACACCACTTGGCCGTTCACGACAAAGATGGCAAAGGCCATGCCGTTGGCCATGGTGGTGGAGACGACTTTCAGGGCGTTGATCTCATGCAGATTCTGGAAGCCGAAGAGTGAAAGCAGCGTGATGATGAGGAACCCCGCGCCGGCGCCGAAATAGCCGACATAGAAGCAGACCGCGATGGTGGCGAAGAAGACCGGGAAGCGGCGCGGCGGATGGTTGTGGACAGTGGCGCCTTTGCGGCGTTCGATCCAGCGAGAGACGGGGCCGCTCAGGGCAAAGATGGAAGCGGCGGTGAGCAGCAGCCAGGGCACCAGGCGCAGGAAGGTTCTCTGCGGCGTGATGAGCAGGACGATGGCTCCGCAGGTGCCGCCGAGCAGGCCGGCCAGGCCCATGGGCAGGGCAAGGCGGAGATTTCTGCGAATGTCCTGGCGATAGGCGGCAATGGCGGTGAGCTGGCCCGGCCAGAGGGCCACCGTGTTGGTGGCGTTGGCCTGGATGGGCAGCATCCTCATGCTCAGCATGGCGGGAAAGAGCAGGAAAGAGCCCCCGCCGGCCACGGCATTGAGCAGCCCGGCCAGAAACGCAGCCACGGTCAGCCACAGCCAGTGCCAATCCATGTAAGCGGGGAGGCCGGAGAGGGCGAGCATCTGACGCTTATTGTAGAGGGCTGGATGGGACAGACTGGCCGGGGAGGATCGTCGTCGGGCTCCTGGAGCGAATCGTGCTTCGGCTGAAAAATCGCTGTCGCCCCCAGAACCAGCGGAGTATGCTCTTCACATGTTTTCGCTTCCCCGTCGCCTGCCGCTCTTCGCCGGTTTTATTTTTGCTACTCTCGCCGCTGCTCCGTCACTTGCCGCCGCGCAGTCCCCGGCCCCGGTGCTTGCGGTCGATGGCCTGGGCAAAGGCATTGCGCCGCTCGACGGTCCCTGGCAGTTCCATCTCGGGGACAATCCCGCGTGGGCCTTGCCGCAGACGGGCGATGACAGCCGCTATGTGGGTTGGGAGCAGATCAGCCCGGACAAAACATGGGGCGCGCAGGGCCACCCCGCCTACACCGGCTTTGCCTGGTACCGGAAGCACGTCCACCTGACAACGGCGCCCGGCGCTTCTCCGGACTTTGCCCTGCTGATCCGTCATATCGACGACGCCTACGAAATCTACTGGAACGGCACGCTCATCGGCCACAGCGGCACACTGCCTCCCCACCCCTCCTATCCGTACAATCCGCCGGTGCAGACCTTCGGGCTGGGACCGGCGCGCGACGGCGTTCTTGCGATTCGCGTGTGGAAGGCTCCGTTGACTTCGTTCGATTCCGACCAGCTCGGAGGTCTCTACGCCGCGCCCTCGGTCGGCGGCCCCACAGCCATCGCGGCCCACAAGGCCGAGCTCGATTACGCCTGGCTGCGCAGCCGGCAGTATTACTTCGGCCTGCAGTCGCTGTATGGGCTGGTGATGGCGCTGAGCCTGCTGGCCTGGCTGCGCCACCGCTCTCAGCGCGTCCTGCTCTGGATGTCCGTCTTCAGCGGCTCGTCCGTGGCCACGCTCGTTCTGGTGGGGATGCGCCTCCTCTTTTCCTTCAACTTCGCCATGGGCTGGCTGCAGCCGGCACTGGGTTTGCACGACATCGGATTATGGTTCCTGCTGCTGTACCTGCTCAAGCTGGACGAAAATCCGCGTCTGGCGCGTTTGACCCGCCAGTTGGCAATCATCAGTATCGCGGCCACGTCGTGTGACGGGCTGATCACCCTGCTGGACTGGAGCAACCCGCTGGTCGCGCCCTGGGTGCAGCTCGCCGACGCCGCGCTGACCCTTGTCTTCACGGTGGCTGAAGCGTATCCCCTGGTGCTGGTTGCCTACGCGCTGCGCAAGCGCCTCGATTCCACCCGCTGGCTGGTGGCCATCACCGCGCTTGTGGCGGGCATGATCTCGGTCGTGCGGATCGGCGTACAGCAGGGCAGCCGGTTCACCCACTGGACGCTGGGAGAAAAGATTGGCGCGCCGCTGTTCACGTTCAACGGCAACGTCTTTACTGCGGAAACCATCGCCAACACCTTGCTGCTGCTGGCCATCATCTATGCCGTCTACCGCTTCCTGCTGGATTCGGGCCGGCGCCAGAGCAGCCTGGAACAGGAGTTCAAGAGCGCCCGCGAACTCCAGCAGGTGCTCATCCCCGAATCGCTGCCCACGCTCCCCGGCTTCGCCTTCACCAGCGCCTACCGGCCCGCGCAAGAGGTGGGCGGAGACTTCTTCCAGGTGATCCCGCTGGAAGGCGAGTTCGAGGGGTCCACGCTGATCCTGCTGGGCGACGTGAGCGGGAAGGGACTTCGCGCCGCGATGACGGTTTCGCTCATCGTGGGGGCGGCGCGTACGCTGGCCCGCTTCGCGCCCCATCCCGGCGAGATGCTGGCGGAGCTGAACCTGCGCCTCTTCGGACGCCTGCAGGGCGGCTTTGCCACCTGCCTGGCCCTGCGGCTGAGCCCGGAAGGTCATTGCGTCATGGCCAGCGCCGGCCACCCGGCGCCGTTCCTGAACAAGCGCGAACTCGACCTGCCGGGCGCCCTGCCGCTGGGCATCGTCCCCGCAGCCTGCTACCAGGAGACGGAGGTCGAATTTCGCGAAGGCGACCATTTTGCCCTCTACACCGATGGACTGCTGGAAGCCCGCAGCGCCAGCGGCGAGGTCTTCAGCTTCGAGCGACTGCACGCACTGTTCGCCACCCGCCCCGATGCGGCCAAGGCTGCGGATGCGGCCGTCGATTTCGGCCAGGACGACGACATTACGGTCCTCACTCTCACCCGGCTGGGCACCCGCGAGCAGTCCTCCACGCAGATTTCCGCGCCGAACTTCATGCAGGCTTGAAGGTTTGAGGGCAGGCGGGGGAAAGGAATGGATTCATAAGGCATTGAAAAATAATCTGGTTTGCAGAATCTTCATTACCTTAGTCTAAAACGCTCATATTTTATGAATCGTTTGTGCTATAGTTTTATCAGATTGATGGAGTGGCGCTGACCGACCCGGCCACCCCGTCATTCCAAAAAACACATGGAGGTACATATTCATGGCAATCACTCGTTGGGACCCTTTCCGGGAAGTCGTAGCTTTGCAGAACCGCGTCAACTCTCTGTTTCGCGACATGAACGAAGGAGATGAACCGGTGGCGGCTGCCAGCTTTGTGCCGGCGGTCGATGTGTATGAGGATGCCAAGAAGCTTGTCCTCAAGCTCGAAGTTCCAGGGATTGAGGAGAAAGACTTGGACGTGCGCGTGGAGGACCACACCCTGACCGTGAAAGGCGAGCGCAAGTTCGAGGCCGAGGAGAAGGAAGAGAATTTCCATCGCATCGAGCGGCGCTATGGCAGCTTTTTCCGCGCCTTCACGCTGCCTTCGAGCGTGAGCACGGAGAACATCGCGGCCAGCTACAACCAGGGCGTGCTGCGGCTGGAGCTGAAGAAGAAACCCGAAGCTCAGCCCAAGCAGATCAAGGTGAACGTGGGCAAGTCGCTGGCGGCGTAAAAGCAGTCTGTGATTGTTCAGTTGTCAGTTGCCGGTCTTGCGCCGAGGATATTCAAGACGAGTTCGGCGAGGAATGGCTCGCCTGAACCGGTTTCTCCGGGTGCCTGGGCGGGGCAACTGACAACTGTGTTTGAAGGCTGAGAAATTGCACACGCTCAGTGGCGGATCGCGGAAGACGGGATGCAGACCACTGACCCCTGGAAGCTGACAACCGAGGAAGACATGGCCATTCGCTGGGAAAAACTGACCGTCAAGTCGCAGGAAGCGATGCAGCAGGCGCAGGAGCGGGCAACCGAACTGGGTAACCCGGAGATGCAGCCTGTGCATCTGCTTTTGGCGCTCATCGAGGACCGCGAGGGCGTGATTCCCGCGGTGCTTGAAAAGATCGGTGTGCCCACCGAACGGCTGCAGACCGAGTTGCACCAGATCGAGGAGAAACTGCCGCGCGTAGCTGGCGCCGCCACGCAGCCCGGTGTGAGCCAGGCGCTGAACAAGGTGATGGAACAGGCCTTCCGCGAAGCCGAGAACTTCAAGGATGAGTACGTCTCGACCGAACATTTGCTGCTGGGCGCGGCGCACCTGAAGGGCGATGCGGCGCGCGAGGCGCTGCTGGATCTGGGCGCGACGCACGAAGCGATTCTGAAGGCGCTGACCGCGGTGCGCGGCTCGCAGCGCGTCACCGACCAGAACCCGGAGGCCAAGTTCCAGGCGCTGGAAAAATACGCCAAGGACCTGACCGACCTGGCGCGGCGCGGCAAGCTGGATCCAGTGATCGGGCGCGACGAAGAGATTCGCCGCGTGATCCAGGTGCTGAGCCGCCGCACCAAAAATAACCCAGTGCTGATCGGCGAGCCGGGCGTGGGCAAGACGGCCATCGTGGAGGGCCTGGCGCGGCGCATTGTTTCGGGCGACGTGCCGGAGAGCCTGCGCGACAAACGGGTCATTTCGCTTGATCTTGGCTCCATGCTGGCCGGCGCCAAATACAGGGGTGAATTTGAAGACCGGCTCAAGGCGGTCTTGAAGGAGATCGAGGAGTCGAGCGGCCAGATTGTGCTGTTCATCGACGAGTTGCACACGCTGGTGGGCGCGGGCGCGGCCGAGGGCGCCATCGACGCCAGCAACATGCTGAAGCCGGCGCTGGCGCGCGGCGAGCTGCGGGCCATCGGCGCCACCACGCTGAACGAATACCGCAAATACATCGAGAAGGACGCGGCGTTGGAGCGGCGCTTTCAGATTGTCTACGTCGGCGAGCCCAACGTGGAAGACACCATCGCCATTCTGCGCGGGCTGAAGGAGCGCTACGAAGCGCACCACAACGTGCGCATCAAGGACGCGGCGATCGTGGCGGCGGCGACGCTGTCGCACCGCTACATCAGCGACAGATTCTTGCCCGACAAGGCCATCGACCTGATGGACGAGGCGGCGGCTTCGCTGGCCATTCAGATTGGGTCGGTGCCGACGGAGATCGACCAGCTGGAGCGCGAGAAGACTTCGCTTGAAATTGAACGCGAGGCTTTGAAGCGCGAGACCGACGTGAACAGCCGCGAGCGGCGCGAGGAAGTGGAGCGCGAGATCGCGACGTTGACAGAACAGATCTCGGCTTTGCGGGCGCGATGGACGATGGAGCGCGAGGCCATCAGCCGCATCAGCGAATTGAAGAAGAGGATTGAGGCGCTGCGCTTCGAGGCCGAGGAACAGACCCGCAAGGGCCAGCTGGACCGCGCGGCGCAGATCCAGTATGGAGAGCTGCCCAAAATGGAGGCCGAGCTGAAGAAGCTGAACGCCGTGC
Organism: uncultured Acidobacteriaceae bacterium; assembly: GCA_963716385.1. Lineage (GTDB taxonomy): Bacteria > Acidobacteriota > Terriglobia > Terriglobales > Acidobacteriaceae > Telmatobacter. The sequence goes on along the minus strand of OY970305.1, from coordinate 604,619 downwards.
AGGACGGCAGCGCGGGCGCCACGCGCATGTTGAAAGAAGAGGTCGATGAGGAAGACATCGCCGGCATCGTGAGCAAGTGGACGGGGATTCCCGTCTCGCGGATGCTGGAAGGCGAGGTGAAGAAGCTGATCGAGATGGAGGCGCGGCTGCGCGAGCGGGTCATCGGGCAGGATGCGGCGCTGACCATCGTGGCCAACGCCATTCGCCGTTCCCGCGCGGGGCTGAGCGATCCGCGCCGTCCCATCGGCAGCTTTATTTTCCTCGGACCCACGGGCGTGGGCAAGACGGAGACCGCGCGCGCGCTGGCCGAATTTCTTTTCGACGACGAGCACTCCATGGTGCGCATCGACATGAGTGAGTACATGGAGAAGCATGCCGTGGCGCGGCTGATCGGAGCGCCTCCGGGCTATGTGGGCTACGACGAGGGCGGGCAGCTGACCGAGGCGGTGCGGCGCAGGCCCTACGCGGTGATTCTCTTTGACGAGATCGAAAAGGCGCACCCGGATGTGTTCAACATCCTGCTGCAGATCATGGACGACGGGCGGTTGACCGACGCCAAGGGCCGCACCGTGGACTTCAAGAACACGGTGCTGATTATGACTTCGAATCTGGGCGCGGCGATGCTGAGCGGCGACGTGCTCAAGAGCGAACACGACTTCGAAATGGCGCGCGAGTCGGTGATGCGCGTCTTACGCGAGCACTTCCGGCCCGAGTTTTTGAATCGCGTGGACGACGTGGTGATCTTCCGTCCGCTGGGCGCGGCGCAGATGAGCCAGATTCTGGAACTGCGCTTGAACGAGGTGCGCAAGCTGCTGGAAGACCGGCAGATTTCGCTGGAGCTGACGGAGCCGGCGCGGCAACTGATACTGGCCGCGGGCTCGGATGCGGCGTATGGGGCGCGCCCGCTGAAGAGGGCGTTGCAGCGCATGATTCAGGACCCGCTGGCGATGAAGATTCTGGATGGCGAGGTGCTGCACGGCGCGCATGTGCGCATCGACGTGGACCGCAAATCGAACCAGTTGCACTTTGAGCCGATGGGGCGCGAGGCGATGGCGTAAGTGCTGCGCGCACGGCGAACTGCGCCTTCGGCGCCAACTATGCGGGGTCGGACGATTGAGTTCGACCCCATTCACTATCCGATTGGCCAGCACTCCCCGTTGGAGACAAACAAAAGTTGTTCTCGAATTCCGGCAGCTTGATGACTATAAGATCAATCTGCCCAGACATCCAGTCTTGCTGTTTTGTTCCAGGAGGATACCTGTAAAAACGTGCATCGGAAATAGACTTTGGAAAAATGAAAATCCGGCGTTCAGGTTGACCTTCATCAGCATTAGGAAGAATTACAAATGCCAGCCAATCAAAACTGCTGTCCTTGATGTCGTAATCGACATAGCAATCTCTTCCACGCTTAAATGTTCGCGACTTCACTGAAATTCTCTGTGGGGCCTGGTTCCCTTTGGGAAATGCTGCAACATCGAAGCCCGGCCAATTATCAGGCATCTTTACTGCGGGAACCCCGGCCAACATTAGCTCGGCTACAACCAGCATTTCGCAGGCATCGCCCATCTGCTTCGTCGTATAAGATCGCGATTTCATAGCGACAGGCTAGCATAAGTTGTCATCCCGAGCGACCGGGGCGAAGCGCAGGGAGTCGAAGGACCTGCAGTTGCTTTTCCACTCAATTTCATGACGCACAGATTACGATGCTGTCTTCTTGGCTCTGCTCTTCTTCTGAATCGCTTTGTGGAAGAGCGATTTCAGATGCTCGTGGCAGCGCACCCCGCGCGATTTTGCCTGCTTACTCGCCAAAGCAACATCCTTGGCGCTGAGGCGAATCTTTGTTACCGTCGAATCTCCGGTAATCACGACATACGCGGGACCGCGATAACCATTGGCAAGTCTCTTCTCGAACGCATCGGCTGAAACCCCTTCGTTCGCTTCCCACCACGCGGCCTCTTCAGCCTCGCTGGCAAACCGCTTGTCCTTTGCTTTCCTTGGCATCGGCCTCTCCCAAGTACCTTATCGGCAACTACTGTCTCAGCTCCACCAGCGTGGCCCCCTGGCCGCCTTCGTTCTGGGGGGCTTCGGCGATGGTGGCGACGTGGGGGTGGCCTTTGAGGAATTCGCGGACGCCGCGGCGGAGGATGCCGGCGCCGTGGCCGTGGATGACTCTGACGCGCGGGAGACCGGCCAAAAAAGCGCGATCCAGGTACTTTTCCAGTTCTTCGGTGGCCTCGTCGACGGTGCGCCCGATGAGGTTGATCTCCATGCGCATGTCACCGGTGTTGGCGCTGGTGACGGAGACGTGGACGTTCTTCTGGCTTCGCGCAGAGGCGAGTGGATTGGGCTTTTCGCGCGCGGACTCGTCCGCGGAACCTGATGGCGCGGCGCACTCGTCGCGCCTGACGCGCATCTTGATGGGGCCAAGCGCGACCTCGAAGAGGTCTTTCTCGACCTCGCGCTGGACGATGGCGATTTTGTTCATCGACTTGAGGAGGACGCGGTCGCCGGGAGCGATGTGGCGAAGGATGTGGGGCTGAGCGTTCTGGTCACCCTGGTCGGCGCCGGTGCGATGGGCCACGACGGTCTGGTTGAAGCTTTCCTGAAACTCGCGGCGGAGACGGTTGATGCGGCGCTCGGCCTCTTTTGACAATTTTTGTTGGGCGGCGCGGTCCTCGATGGCGCGGACGTTCTCGCGCATCTGGAACTCGAATTCCTTGAGCAGCGAGGCGAGTTTGGCTTCGAGTTCGCGGGTGCGGTTGCGCAGCTCCACGTCGCCCTCGCGGGCGAGCTTGGCGCGTTCCTGGTTGAGCGCGTACTGCTCGATGCGTGCAGCCTTGCGATCCTCTTCCAGTTGCTTCAACTCGTTATGCAGCTTGTCGAGGAAGCGGGAGATGTCGACCTGCTGCGAGCCGAGGCGCTGGCGAGCGGCGGCGATGATGCCCGCGTTCAGGCCCAGCCGCTCGGCGGTCTGGATGCCGGCCGAGGCGCCGGGGACGCCCAGGCGCAGTTGATAGTTGGGCGCGAGCGTCCGCTCATCCACGCCCGCCGCGGCGTTGAGCACGCCTGGGGTGTTGGCGGCGTAGACCTTGAGCGAGGTGTGGTGGGTGGAGATGAGCGACCAGGCGCCCTTCTCCAGAAAGTGGCTGGCGATGGCCACTGCCAGCGCGGAGCCTTCTTCGGGATCGGTGGCCGAGCCCAGCTCGTCGAGCAGCACCAGCGCGTGAGTGTCGGTCAGCCGCGCGAGGCGTTCGAGGTTGGTGATGTGGGCGGAGAAGGTGGAAAGCTCAGCCTCGATGGACTGCGCGTCGCCGATGTCGGCCAAAAATGCAGTGAAAAGCGGAAAACTGGCTGCCGTGGCGGGCACGGGCAAACCGGCCTGGGCCATCATGGCCAGCAGGGCTGTGGTCTTCAGGGTCACGGTTTTGCCGCCGGTGTTGGGGCCGCTGATGATGAGCTGGCGGGTGGCGGAAGTCAGCTCCAGCGTAAGCGGCACCACACGGCCGCCGGTGGTGCGCAGGTGTTTTTCGAGCAGCGGATGGCGGGCGGCGTCCAGGCTCAGCTGGTCGGGCGTGATGGCCGGGGCCACGCAGTCGTAGTCGCGGGCAAAGCGGGCGCGGGCCTGGAGGCTGTCGACAAGCGCCAGTACGCGCGCGCCTTCGACGAGGGCATGGGCATACCCGCCCACCTGGCGGGTGAGGGCGACAAAGATGCGGTGAATCTCGGCCTGTTCTTCTTCGATCAGCCGCACCAGTTCGTTGTTCTTCTCGATGGTTTCCAGAGGCTCGACATAGACGGTTTGCCCGGAAGAACTGACGCCGTGGATTACGCCGGAGACGCGCCGCTTCAACTCGGAGCGGACGGGAATCACGAAGCGCTCGCCGCGGATGGTGATGAGGTCTTCCTGGGTGGCGCCATCGCTGGCGAGCTTGCGCAGGGCGGCGCGCAGGCTCTCTTCAATGAGCCGCTGCTGGCGCTCCTGGTCGCGGCGGATGCGGGCCAGTTCGGGCGAGGCGTTGTCGGCCAGCGAGCCGTCGGGCTGAATGGTGCGCTCGATGGATTCGGCGAGCGGACGCAGGCTGGTGGTGAGGGCCGACGAAAGCCCGGAGAGTCCCGACAGCTTGCCCATCAGCCGCGCCGGGGGCGATTGCAGCAGCGACTGCCAGGATGCCACGTCGTTGGCCAGGCGGGCCACGGCTTGCAGTTCGGCGGCTTCAAGGGCCGCGCCGGGAATCTGGGCTTTAGCGGCAAGCTGGGTGGGGTCAAAGAGGCCGCCGAGAGGGATGGAGACCTGCTCGGCGAGGAGGAGGCGGACTTCCGCGGTGAGCTGGTGCTGGCGGGCCATCCAGGCTTCGTCGGTGGAGGGCTGGAGATCGAGGATCGCCTGTCGGCCGACGGGGGAGGCGGAAAAGCCGGCCACCAGGGCCAGCAGCGGCTCCCACTCCAGAGCGACAAAGTCGGCGTGTTCGACGGGGGACGGGATGGGATCGAGCAGCGGCATACCCAGAATTCATCTTAGCGTTCCTGGGGCTAAGGCACTCGAAAAGGGGCGTTGACTTTAGGGGGTTGAACTCGGTGCGGTGGCGGGCGCGGGCGTCGAAGCCGGGGCGGTGGATGCAGCTTCGGTTTTGGCGGCGGGCGCTTTGGTCTCGGCAGGTGCGGCCTCAGAGGCAGGCGCAGGGCTCTTGCCGGCGTAGTCGTTCACATACCAGCCGGCGCCTTTGAAGTGCAGGCGCGGGGCGGTCAGGGGACGCTCGAGCAGGCCCTGACACAGGGGACATTCCAGCTCCGGCTCAGCCGAGAAGTTCTGGATCTTCTCAAAGCGGTGGCCGCACTGCGTACAGCGATAGGCATACAAAGGCACAGCAGTTCACCCCTCCGGGAGCAAATGATTACTGTGCCCATTGTACCGGCAGGGCGGCAATTTTCTGCAAACGCCGCCGCGCTGTCTTCATGCTTCTGACGTGCCGCGGCTCAATGAACGGCCACGAGAACGGTGGCCACGTGGTTCTCCCATTCCAGGGTGATCTTGCCGGTGGTGCCGCCCAGGTCCGTGACTGTGTAAGTCAGATCCTCGACCATCTTGAGCGGTTTGGTCATCTTCATCTTGACCCGGCCCAGATCCTGTGCGCTGTCGTACGCCAGGCCCCACTCGCCGGTCTTCTTATTGACGATCAGCTCCCACTGGTCGGGGTTGGCGATGTCGACAAAGAGGGTGTAGGTCCCCGCAGGGACGACCAAATCGCCGATCTTGAGTTCGGCGTCAGTCTTCAGGGTGGTGGCGGCGTTGGCACCGGCGCGCCATACCGGGTAATGGGGATCATGGCTGATGAGTCCATCTTTGGTAAAGATGTGACCTTCGCGGCCCTTGACCCTGGGCGAAGAATAGGTGATGGTGATGGTCTTGCCGGCGATGGTCGCCGACGCGGTGGCGGGCGGGCTGGCAGGCGCCTTTGGTTGCGCGGACAAAGTGGCAGTGGCGGCGAAAAGAACGCCGGCGCAGATGACCAGACGATTCATAGTTGTTCTCCTCCGGGCCTAGGCCCTGGTTGATGGTGCGACTTCTTCGACGCGATGATTGTCGCACCAGACGCCCCGATTCGGGAAGCCGCAACGATCCGCCTGTTATGATGCGGCGCAAGGCATTCCATGCAGCAGACACCGACTCAAGAATCACCTGGAAAGAGATTTCGCGCGGCGCTCGCGGATGAAAAGCCCCTGCAAGTGGCCGGCGCAATCCACGCGTACACGGCGCGGCTGGCTGAAGCGGCGGGATTCCGCGCACTCTACCTATCGGGCGGCGGGGTAGCGGCGAACTCGCTGGGGATGCCTGACCTGGGCATCAGCACCATGGAAGACGTGTTGACGGATGTGCGGCGCATTACAGACGCGACGAACCTGCCGCTGCTGGTGGATATCGACACAGGGTGGGGCGGCGCGTTCAATATTGCGCGGACGATTCGGTCGATGATGAAAGCGGGCGCGGCAGCGGTGCACATCGAGGACCAGGTGAGCGCCAAACGCTGCGGCCACCGGCCGGGCAAGGAGCTGGTGGCGGCCGAGGAGATGGAGGACCGCGTCAAGGCCGCCGTGGATGCGCGCACGGATGAGCAGTTTGTCATCATGGCGCGGACCGACGCGCTTGCGAACGAGGGTCTGGCCGCGGCGATCGAGCGGGCGCAGGCGTATGTAGCGGCGGGCGCGGACATGATTTTTGCCGAGGCGGTGACGGAACTCGGGCAGTACGCGGAGTTTCGCAAGGCGTTGGGCGTGCCGGTGCTGGCGAACATCACAGAGTTTGGGCAAACGCCGCTGTGGACGCGTGAGGAGCTTGCGGCGGCGGGCGTGGACATCATTCTCTACTGCTGCGCGGCGTATCGCGCGATGAATGCTGCGGCGCTGCAGGTGTATGAGGCGATCAGGCGCGAAGGGACGCAGAAGGGCGTGGTGCCGATGATGCAATCGCGGGCGGACCTCTACAAATATCTCGACTATCACGCGTATGAGAAGAAGCTGAATGAATTGTTTGCCAAGGGCAAGACGTAGTCAGCTACCTCGCAGCTACAACGAGGTATTCGGGAGGGGTTGTTGACTCGCATCCGTGGTCAGATCATCCGATGGGCCTCAATCCTGACCGCGCTGTTCGGCACGTGCATAGTGTGTGCGCTGGCAATTCACTATTGCTATGGCTTGCACGGCACGGATACGCTCTGGCCGTACAAAAACCTACTAGAGCAACAAAGCGCAATTTTACGGACAGCTCTAATTGGCACCCTTGGTTCATCATGGGCAATTTGGTTCGGTGCAAGGCGGGGCCGCAACCCTCGTACTTTCGCGCTATGGGCTGCTTTTGGGACTTTGATTACGTTAGTTCTCTATGGCATAGCGGGGTGTGGCGGGGTCTTGGGTGGGAATCACGCGAATGGATACTGGAACGGGGTAAGCAACTTCGTCTTCCCTAGCACTTTCTTCGCGGAATTCAACTTTCTCACGTTCATTTTTGAGATCGCTCCAACGACGGCGGTTGCCGAGTTCATTCTGCTCTATTCCTTCTCCGGAAGGATAATTCCAGCTGGGAGCGAAAGATGATCTAAGGCTTGCCAATGAGCGGCTAATTCGCAAGTCTCGTCAATTGATGTAATCCGGAGGTTCAGATGAATACGACACACCACGAGGGCGTCCCGGCGGCCTTCAAACCGAAAAAGTCGGTAGCCCTGTCGGGCACGGCGGCGGGCAATACGGCGCTGTGCACGGTGGGGCACAGTGGCAACGATCTGCACTATCGCGGCTACGACATTAAAGACCTGGCAGCACATTGCGAGTTTGAAGAAGTGGCGCATTTGCTGGTGCACGGCAAGCTGCCGAATGCGGCGGAGCTGACGGCATACAAGGCGCGCTTGCAGGACTTGCGCGGATTGCCGGATGGAGTGAAGACGGCTCTTGAACTGCTGCCTGCGACGGCGCATCCGATGGACGTGCTGCGCACGGGCGTGTCGGTGCTGGGCTGCGTGCGGCCGGAAGGCGCGAAGCACGATGAGGCGGGCGCGCGGGCGATTGCGGATGCGCTGCTGGCTTCGCTGGGGTCGATGCTGCTGTATTGGCACCAGTTTGCGCGGAATGGCAAGCGCATTGAAGTCGAGACCCATGATGACTCCATTGCCGCGCACTTTCTGCACCTGCTGCATGGCAGCGAACCCAGCGCCGAGTGGACCGCCGCAATGCAGACTTCTCTGATCCTGTATGCGGAGCACGAGTTCAACGCTTCGACCTTTACGGCGCGGGTGATTGCGGGGACGGGGTCGGATCTGTATTCGTGCATCGCGGGAGCGATTGGCGCGCTGAAGGGGCCGAAACACGGCGGCGCGAACGAAGTGGCGCTGGAGATTCAGGCGCGCTACGGGTCGGCCGACGAGGCCGAGGCGGACATTCGCCGCCGCGTGGCGGAGCGCGAGGTGATTATCGGCTTCGGGCACCCGGTGTACACGATCAGCGATCCGCGCAGCGAGATTGTGAAGGCGATTGCGCGCAAGCTGGCGGTGGATGAGGATGGGCTGCGGCTGTATTCGATTGCCGAACTGATTGAAGGCGTGATGGGCGATACGAAACGCATGTTCCCCAACCTCGACTGGTTCAGCGCCGTGGCGTATCACTTGATGGGGATTCCGACGGACATGTTTACGCCGCTGTTTGTGATGGCGCGGACCGCGGGCTGGTCGGCGCACGTGATCGAGCAGCGCCAGGACGGAAAGATCATTCGGCCTTCGGCCAACTACACTGGCCCGGAGAATTTGAAGTTTGTTCCGATTGCAGAGCGGACGTAGAAGAAGGAGATTGATTGTCCTCCCATATAAGTAACAAACGCCCAGAGCCGGACAAAGTGATCACCGACATCGCCGACTATGTGTTGAGTTATGAGATCAAGAGCGAGTTAGCGTACACGACAGCCCGCTATTGCCTCATGGATACGCTGGGCTGCGGGCTGGAGGCGCTGGAGTATCCGGCCTGTACGAAGCTGCTGGGGCCGATTGTGCCGAGCACGGTGGTGCCGCACGGCGCGCGGGTTCCGGGCACCGAATTTCAACTCGATCCGGTGCAGGCGGCCTTCAACATCGGCGCCATGATTCGCTGGCTGGACTTCAACGACACCTGGCTGGCCGCCGAGTGGGGCCATCCCTCCGACAATCTGGGCGGCATTCTGGCGACAGCGGACTGGCTGTCGCGCACCGCCGTCGCCAGCGGGCAGCCGCCGCTCACCATGCGCCAAGTTCTCACCGCGATGATCAAGGCCCACGAGATTCAGGGGTGCATTGCGCTGGAAAACTCGTTTAATAAAGTCGGCCTGGATCACGTGGTGCTGGTGAAGGTGGCTTCGACCGCGGTGGTCAGCCAGTTACTGGGACTTAGCCGCGAGCAGACCATCGCCGCGCTCTCGCTGGCGTGGGTGGATGGCCAGAGCCTGCGCACTTATCGCCACGCGCCCAACACCGGCTCGCGTAAAAGCTGGGCCGCGGGCGACGCGACCAGCCGCGCGGTTCGATTAGCTTTGATGGCCCGCGCGGGCGAGATGGGCTACCCTTCGGCGCTGACCGCGAAGACGTGGGGCTTCTATGATGTTTCGTTCAGGGGGCAGGAGTTCAAGTTTCAGCGGAGTTATGGAAGTTACGTGATGGAGAATGTACTGTTCAAGGTTAGTTATCCGGCGGAGTTTCACGCGCAAACGGCGGTCGAAGCTGCGGTGTCGCTGCACAAGGAACTTGCGGCGCGCGGGTTGAACGCTTCTGCCATCCACGCCATCCATCTTCGCACGCACGAGGCTTGCCTGCGCATCATCGACAAGAAGGGCCCGCTGGCGAACCCGGCCGACCGCGACCACTGCGTGCAGTACATGATTGCGATTCCGCTGCTCTTTGGCCGGCTCACGGCCGCCGACTACGAAGATGCAATGGCACACGATCCCATCTGGGGCCCGCGCATCGACGCGCTGCGCGACCGCACCAAATGCGTCGAAGAGCCGGCCTTCACGCGCGACTATCACGATCCGGAGAAGCGCTCGATTGCCAATTCTCTGCGCATCGAGCTCAACGATGGAACGGTGCTTGAAGAAACGGTCGAGTACCCCATCGGCCATCGCCGCCGCCGCGAAGAGGGTTTGCCGCTGCTGGTGGAGAAGTTCAAAACCAACCTTCGCCGCCGCTTCGCGGAGGAGCAACAGCGGCGGATTTTCGACGTCTCGCTCGACCCGCAACGGCTTGCATCCATGCCGGTGCACGAATATGTGGATCTGTATCTGCCGTAGCCGATGCCGGCCTTGAAGTCTGGACTGGTCAATGAGCCGTTTATCCTCCTTGCCCGCAGGTAGCCGCCCGTGATTGACTGGGGTCCAAAGGTGGACCGACAGAATGGCCTACATCCTTGCCCTGGACCAGGGAACGACCAGTTCCCGCGCGATCTTGTTTGACGAGGCGGGCGCGATTGCCGCCGTGACGCAGCACGAGTTCGAGCAGTTCTATCCCCAGCAGGGATGGGTGGAGCACGACCCCACGGAAATCCTCACCAGCCAGTTGGCCTGCGCCGTGGAGGTGCTGGGCAAGGCCAATGCGCGGCCCCGCGATGTGGCCGCCATCGGCATTACCAACCAGCGCGAGACGGTGATCGTGTGGGAGCGGACGACCGGCAAGCCGATTCATCCCGCCATCGTGTGGCAGGACCGCCGAACTGCTGCGCGGTGCAGTGCGCTGGAGGAGAGCGGCGTCGGGGAAGATGTTTCCAACCGCACCGGTCTGGTGCTGGACCCGTATTTCTCCGCCACCAAGGTGGGCTGGATTCTCGACAATGTGCCGGGCGCGCGGGCCAGGGCGGAGCGCGGCGAACTGGCCTTCGGCACCGTGGACAGTTGGCTGATCTGGCACCTGACCAGCGGCACGCGCCATGTGACCGACGTGACCAACGCCTCGCGGACGCTGCTTTACAACATTGTGAAGGGCGAGTGGGATGCGGAGTTGCTGCGCATCTTCGACATTCCCGCGAGCCTGCTGCCGGAGGTGGTGTGGTCCAGTCAGCGGGTGGGCGAGGTGACCACCACGCTGGGCCTGGGCGGCATAGCGATTGCGGGCATCGCCGGCGACCAGCAGGCCGCGCTTTTCGGTCAATTGTGCTGGAGGGCGGGCGAGGCCAAGAACACTTACGGCACGGGCTGCTTCCTGCTGCAAAACATCGGTACCGAGTTCGTCCGCTCGAAGCACCGGCTCATCACCACGCTGGCGGCGAGCGCCGAGCATCGGCTGGAGTACGCCCTGGAAGGCAGCATCTTCATCGGCGGGGCGGTGGTGCAGTGGTTGCGCGACAACCTCAAGCTGATTAGCTCCTCGAACGAGGTGGAGGCGCTGGCTGCCAGCGTGCCCGACTCGGGCGGCGTGGTCTTTGTGCCGGCGTTTGTGGGCCTGGGCGCGCCGCACTGGGACCCGCATGCCGGCGGCCTGCTGATAGGCCTGCGCCGCGACACCCAGCCGGGCCACATTGCGAGAGCGGCTCTCGAAAGCATCGCCTTCCAGGTAGCCGACGTGCTGGAGGCGGTGCACAGTGAGACGGGCACGCCGCTGGGGGCGCTGCGCGTGGACGGCGGCGCTTCGGTGAACAGCCTGCTGATGCAGTTCCAGGCCGACGTGCTGGGCGTGCCGGTGGTGCGGCCGCAGGTGACGGAGACCACTGCTTTGGGCGCTGCCTATCTGGCAGGATTGGCAACGGGCTTCTGGGCGGGTCCGGAAGAGCTGCGCGCCAAACGGCAGAACGATGTGCGCTTTGAGCCGAAGATGGACTCCTCGGAACGAACCGAGCGCCGCATGCGCTGGAACCGCGCCGTGGAACGGGCGAAGAACTGGAGCGAATGATGCACAGGGAAGAGATGGTGCGCAATGTCCGGGACCGGCGCGAGCCGTGGGACATTGCGGTGATCGGCGGCGGCGCCACCGGGATGGGCGTGGCCGTGGATGCGGCCGCGCGCGGCTTGAGCGTGGTGCTGGTGGAAGCCCATGACTTCGGCAAAGGCACGAGCAGCCGCAGCACCAAGCTCGTGCACGGCGGAGTGCGCTACCTGGAGCAGGGCAACATTCCGCTGGTGATGTCGGCACTGAAGGAGCGCGGATTGATGCGGCAGAATGCGCCTCACCTGGTGCATGACCTGGCCTTCGTGGTGCCCAACTACTCGTGGTGGGAGGCGCCGTTTTATGGCATCGGCCTCAAACTCTACGACCTGCTGGCCGGCAAGTATGGGTTTGGCGCGTCGAAGCTGCTCTCAAAGGATGAGACCCTGGGGCGGTTGCCGGGCCTGGAGCCCGAGGGCCTTCTCGGCGGGGTGGTCTACTATGACGGCCAGTTTGACGATGCGCGGCTGCTCATTCACCTGGGGCTGACCGCGGCCGATCACGGGGCCACGCTGGTGAACTACTGCCCCGCGACGGGGCTGTTGCGCGATGCGGACGGCTACGTGAACGGCGTGACCGCGCGCGACGAGGAGACCGGCGAGGAGCTGACCATTCCGGCGCGCATCGTGGTCAACGCCACGGGGGTTTTTACGGATTCAGTGCGCAAGATGGCTGACCCCGGCGCGGAGCCGCTGGTGGTCACCAGCCAGGGCATTCACCTGGTGTTCGACCGCTCGTTTTTGAAGGGAGACACGGCGCTGATGGTGCCGCGCACCAGCGATGGGCGCGTGCTGTTCGTGATTCCCTGGCACGGGCACGCCGTGGCCGGCACCACCGACACGCCGGTGGACGCGCCCAGCCTGGAGCCGAGGCCGCTGGAAGAGGAGATCGACTTCATTCTGGAGACGGCGGCGCGCTACCTGACCCGGCCGCCCAGCCGCGCCGACGTGCTGGCCGTCTACGTGGGGCTGCGGCCGCTGGTCAAAGGCGAGGGCAAGACTTCGGCACTGTCGCGCGATCACGTGATTCACGTGGATGCGTCGGGTCTGCTGACTATTACCGGAGGCAAGTGGACGACCTACCGGCACATGGCCGAGGACTGCGTGGACCACGCGATTACGCTGGGCCGGTTGCCGGATGTGGAGTGCAGAACGAAGAATTTGAAGATTCACGGGTACATGGAGGACTCCGCCGGGCTGGGCAGTCTGGAAGTCTACGGCTCCGATGCGGAAGCGATCCGGGAGTTGGCGCGGGACCCGGCGCTGGCCATGCAACTCCATCCGGCGCTGCCGTATATTGCCGCCGAGGTGGTGTGGGCCGCGCGGGCGGAGATGGCGCGCACGGTGGAAGACGTGCTGGCGCGGCACACGCGCGCGCTGTTCCTGAACGCCGATGCGGCGATCGCCATGGCTGAGCCGGTGGCTACACTGCTGGCTACGGAGTTAGGACGCGATGAGGCGTGGATTGCGGCGCAGGTGAAGGAGTTTCGCGCGCTGGCGGAGCAGTACCGGGTGGAGTAGGGGTCCGACTGAGGCTGGTTCAGGGCTGTGGTTTCCCAGGTCTCAACATCGAGACCTGGGGCACCCACCGGGTAGATACCGCTACGCTAACTCTACTGCGATCTTCTTACTTTCAGCATCTAACTTCACGATTCTGAAGCTGCGAATCTGGCCTGCGCTCAGCGGCTCGGGTTTCGCGGAGGCGGTGGGGGTGTTTCCCTTCCAGCGATCCTTGAGCAGCGACGACAGGGACGACAAATCGACCTTGGCCTCGCTCTTCGTCTCCGCGGCAACTGCGGCGGCTGGCGCCGAAGGCGCGCCTGCCCCACCGCAGGTGGCGCGGATGCCTTCGCCCAGCTCGACGAGAATGAGAGAGCTCGACTGCTCGATCACGCGTCCCGAGACCACATCGCCCGGCTTGTGCTCGGCGATGTACTCGTCGATGCTGGTGGGGATGAGCTGCTTCATGCTCAGCTTGATCTGGCGCTTTTCCGGGTCGATGGCCAGCACTTGCGCCTTGACGATCTGACCGGCGCGCAACACATCCGACGGGTGGTTGATGCGCTTGTCGGCGCTGATCTCGCTGACGTGGACCAGTCCCTCGATGCCCTCCTCAAGCTGCACAAAGGCGCCGAAGTTCATCAGCTTGGTGACCGGGCCCTCGATCTGCGAGCCGACGGGGAACCTGCGCGGGACTTCAAGCCAGGGGTCGGCGAGCGACTGCTTGAGGCCGAGCGCGATACGCCGCTCTTCTGGCTTGATGGAGAGGATGACGGCGTCCACCTGCTGGCCCTGCTTGAGCAGGTCGCTGGGGTGGCGGACTTTCTTGCCCCAGGCCATCTCGGAGATGTGAATGAGGCCCTCGACGCCGGGCTCGATCTCGACGAACGCGCCGAAATCGGTGAGGCGAGTGACGGTGCCGGTGACGCGCTGGCCGGCGACGAGGCGCTGGGGAGCGGTCTGCCAGGGCTCCGCCTGAAGCTGCTTGAGGCCGAGAGAAATCTTTTTGGTCTCCGGGTCGATCTTGAGGATGCGGAGCTGGAGTTCCTGGCCTACGGTCAAAACGTCTTCGGGCTTGGCGATGCGGCTGTGCGCGATGTCGCTGATGTGCAGCAGGCCGTCGACGCCGCCGAGGTCAATGAATGCGCCGTAGGGCATGAGGGTGCGGACCGTGCCGGTGACGGTGTCGCCTTCCTTCATGGCGGCGCGGCGGTCTTCCTGCAGCCCGCGGGCCTGCTCTTCGAGCACCACGCGGCGATCGACGACCACGTCTTCATCGGTTACGTCGAGCTTGGTGATGCGGCAGGTGATCTCCGTGCCGACCAGCTTTTCCATCTCGGCCGCGTCGCGGGTGCCGCTGCGGCTGGCGGGCATGAAGGCGCGCACGCCCACGTCGACGTTGAGGCCGCCCTTGACGACGCCGGTGACGGTGCCCACCACGGCCAGCTTTTCGGCAAAGGCGGCTTCCAGGGCCGACCAGTCGCGGGGCTGCGCCACCTTGAAGCGGGACAGCTCGTAGTAGCCTTCTTCGTTGCGGCCGGTGACGGAGACGGGAAAGCTGTCGCCGGGCGCGACCGCTTCGGCGTTGTTCTCGAAGGCCGTGCGGGGCAGAACCCCCTCGGTCTTGTAGCCGATGTCGAGAAAGACCTGCTCGGCGGAGACGGAAACCACCGTGCCCTGCAACTGCCGCTGGCCGGGCTCCGCCTTGTGCGTGTGGCTGCGCTCAAATTGCGCGAGCAGTTCGGCGAAATTTTCTTCGGGCTCCGCGATGGGTTCGGGAGTGACTTCGGGGGTGGGCTGGGCTTCAGGAACGGCTTCGTTGGTCATGGTGTCTACCGTTCCATTCTCCCATGATTCGACGGGGCGCGCCCGGTCCGGGGCCGGCAGCTTCCCGCTCACTCTGCTGTCCATCCCGGCGCCGCTGGTCCGCGCAAGCAACCCGGACCATCCCGCGGCGAGGGCTTTTCCGGTAGGCTGGTGGAATGAATGTTTTCGACGAAAAGCGGACTGAGCTGGAACAGCACGAGTTCATGATGGGCGCGGAACGCGGCCGGCTGGCGGTGGCGCTGGACCTGCTGACCGACTCGCTGATCCTGGTGGGCCAGCACGGGGTCTACTGCGCCTCCAGCCGCAACCCCGCCCTGCCGGCGCTGGATTTGCAGGCCGTGCTGGGCGGTATGGAGGGCGCCAAGGCGCTCATCCAGTCGGTGATGGAGGAGCTGCGGGCGCAGCGCGAGGCCGGGCGCGCGCTGGGGCAGTCCGGAACCCCCTCCACTGGCTGAAGACGCCGCACAACACCGAAATACGGTATGCTGAAAGAGCGCGCCCGTAGCTCAGCTGGATAGAGCGAACGCCTCCGGAGCGTTAGGTCGGGAGTTCGAATCTCTCCGGGCGCACCATATTTTCCTTAAACACTTTCCCAAGACAATGGCGGCTTTGGCTGGCCGGCGCCGCAGCCGCAAGCTGATTTCTGCCGCATCGCCTTTCTTTTCCGGGGAAATGTCCTAGACTGACAACTGGCCCCGCTGCTCCGGGGAGGGCGCCGGCCTGATAAGGAGTTCATGCACTTCAACTTCGCCTTTACCGCTGTCCAGGTTCTCTGGACGCTGACGTTTGCGGCGCATCTGGTGCTGCTGGTGGTCCTGCTGGGGCGGGACCGCGCGCGCCGCTTTCCGTGGTTCACGACGGGCATCGTGCTGGTGGCTCTGCGCCTGCTGTCGAGCCGGCTTCTGTATGGCCGCATGCCGCAGCTGACCATGAGCGGCATCTTCATTGTCCTGGCCGACCTGTCGGCAGTGGTCGGGCTGCTGGTGGTGGTGGAACTGGCCCGGCGCGCCTTTGCCCGCGCTTCGCGCAATGCCTGGCTCGCGTGGACCCTCGTGCTGTTGATGCTGGGCGGCTCGGTGCTGGCCGCGTGGGGTAAGTGGCCGGCGTGGAAGACGCTCGCCGTGGACACTCCGCTGGCGCTGCTGGAGCTGATGCAACTGCTGGCCCAGAAAACCGGGCTGCTGGTGGACGTACTCACCGTGGCGCTGGGCCTGCTGGTGGTCCTGTTTGGCCGCCGCTATGGGGCCGGATGGCGCAGCCACGCGCAACGGATCATCATCGGCCTCTCCACCGCATCGCTTGGTGAGTTGGCGGTGCAGGCCATCTGGCAGATCATCGCCCGGACCGCGGCGCCCCACTCGATGGCGGAGTATGAACGCATCGTGGGCCTGCGGGAAAAGCTGTTCAACGCCAACGGTGTGGTGTACCTGCTCGTGCTGATCTGGTGGATCGTTTGCCTATGGATGGACGAGCGCGGAGCGGCTCCGGAGGCCGAGGAGGTTCCGGCCGGTGTGGGCACGCCGCAAGGGGACACACCCGCATCCGCCGAGTTGCCCAGGGATTCGCAGGAATAGCGGCGAGGCTTCCTGACCCGACGGTGCGACATACCGCGCTGCGGAAAGACTCCCTTGAGCATGGTTTTTCAGCAGTCTGTTACGCCGCAAAGTCGACGAATCCGCGCCCTGGATCGGTGGAAACCAGCTTCACCGTCACGCGGTCGCCCACATCCAGGCCTTTGCCGCCTTGAACCAGCATTCCCTCCACATGCGGATCGAGCGTGCGCACGAAGGTGCCGTAATGATTGACGCCGGTGACGATGGCGCGGAAGCTCTGGCCGATGCGGGGGCGCAGCACCACCGCGGCAATGCGCTTTTGCATCTCGCGCTCCACCTTGCGCGCGGCGTCTTCCATCAGCGTGCATCGCTGCGCGATTGCCTCCAGGTCGCCCGCAGAGTAGGGCTGCGGCGTGTGCGCCAGCCACGCCTTCATCAGACGCTGCGTCACCATGTCGGGGAAGCGGCGGTTGGGCGCGGTGGAGTGCGTGTAATCCTGGACGGCCAGGCCGAAGTGTCCCGGCGAGACTTGGTCGGGCCTGACCAGCACGTATTCGCCCGGCCCCATCAGCTTGACCACGGTCAGCGAGAGATCGGGAAAGTGGTCGGGGTCCTTGCGCTTTTGCGCCAGCAGGAAGTCGTTGAGGGCCTTGGAGTCCGGCGTGGCGGGCAGGGTGGTCCCCAGTCCGGCAGCCACCTCGACGATGCGGTCCCAGCGCTTGGGTGTGCGCACGACGCGCCGGATGGAGGCCACGCCCGCCGTGTCGAAGGTCTTGGCGATGACGCCGTTGGCCGCCACCATGAATTCTTCAATGAGCGAGGTGGCGCGATTCTTCTCCAGGCGGGCGATCTCAACCGCCTGCTCGGCCAGCATCACGGGCCGGGTTTCGATGGTTTCCAGATCCAGCGCCCCATGCTGGAAGCGGCTGTCCAGCATGCGTTGCGCCGCCGCATCCTGAAGCTTGATCTGCGCGGCCAGGTCAGCGCTGGCAGCCACCTTGGCCGGCGCGGGGCCCGTGCCCGCCAGCCATGCGCCCACGGCGTTGTAGGCCAGTTGCGCCCGGTTGCGCACCAGCGCCCGGTAGGCCTTGCCCTCGGAGGCCACGCCCGCCTGGTCCACGGCAAACTCGACGACCAGCGCCACCCTGTCTTCTTCCTCGTTCAGCGAGGTGATGCCCTCGGAGAGCACGGCGGGCAGCATGGGAAATACTCTCACCCCGGTGTAGACCGAGGTCGTCTCGCTGCGGGCGTGGCCGTCAATGATCGTGCCCTCGGCCACGCGCGCGTCCACGTCGGCCACGCCGACGAGCACGCGGATGCGCCCATCCGGCAACGGCTCGGCCCACTCGATCTGGTCCAGATCCTTTGACGTGTCGTTGTCGATGGAAGACCAGAGCAGGCTGCGCAGGTCCTGAGCGCCCGGAGCGGCGGGGGTCTTGGGCTGCGCCTCGATCGCAGCCAACTCGGCCTCGGTTCCGGTGGGAAAATCGGGCTGAAAACCATGTTCGATCATCGCGGCGTGCGCCGACGCCACAAGATTGAAGTGGAATGGATGGCCATTGTGCATCGGGAATCAGGCTCCTCGAAAGCGAAGAGACAGCCTACCACGCCGAGGCGTGTGCGGGCGTGAATGCACGGAGGGCAGCCGGAAACCCGGCCGTCCTCTCTGCCCGCCTTGCCCTGAAGTCAGATTATTGTTGTTGGATGCCCAGATCGGCGAGCACCTTGGGCTTGGACTCATCCACAGCCAGCAGGTTATGGCACACCGAGCAGTCCTGCGGAATGGCCGTGCCGTCCTTGGTCGCGTGATTGCCGTCGTGGCAGCGGAAGCAGCCCGGATAGCTCATGTGCCCGATGTGGCTGGGGTGCGTTCCCCAGGTGACCTTCATAAATGGAAACACGTTTTGGCTGTAAAGGAGAGCCAGTTCTTTCCCGGCCGACTGCACCAGCTTGGCCTTGGTGGCCATGACCTGGGGGTAGTTGCTGCGATAAAAGGCTGTGAGTTGCGCCGGAATCCTGGCTTGCGCCTCGGCCTGAGAGTCGTAGTTGGCCTGCAGCAGCACGAGTCCCTCTTTGTGCACGAACGGCAAGGTAGGGCTGATTGGTCCGTCGGACATCGCCTGGTTGATCGCTTCCTCCGCCGTCACAAAGGGGTGCGCCGCGCGGTTGTGGCAGTCAATGCAGTCCATTACCCGCCGCTCGCCCTGGGGAATGGCGCTGCCGGCTGGCAAGGAGGAAAACACCGTTTCCGAGCCGTCCGGGTTCCGCTTCTGCACCCAGGGAATGGTGGTGCGGGAAGAATCGGTGGCGATGTACTCGATGTGGCCGAGGTGTACGCCGTGAATGCCGGTCAAGTGGGAGAGCCCATCCAGTCCGCCCAGGTGCAGCACCAGAACCGTCTGGGTTTCGGAGTTCTGTTCGTCGTCGGCAAAGCTGGACTTGACCAGCAGCCTTTCACCGACAAACCGCGCCGGCGTATGACATCCCTCGCAGATCACCCGCGCCGGGCGCAGGTTGGTCACTGGCGACGGAATGGGCGTGGGATAGTTGGGTATCAGTTTTGGAGCGATGGAAGCAATTGGATGAAAGCTGACTTCGAGCAACTGTTTGGTGCCGTCCACCTTGGCGGCAAAGTAGGATTCCGCACCCGAGCCGATGTGGCAGGCAACGCAGTCCACATGGGAGTGCGCGGCGATTCTATAAGCCGTGTACTCGGGTTGCATCACGTGGCAGGACTGCCCGCAGAACTGCGGCGAATCCATGTAAGCCGCGCCGCGATAGCTGGCGACGGACACCACCAGCAGGTTGACGATGGTGGCCACCAGCACGATGTCCAGACCGTGGCGGAAGATCCGGTCGTTGAGATCGACTTTGGGAAACGCCGCGGGGATCCGCCCGGCCTTCTGCAGTGTCTTGTGGCGTAGAAAGACGCCCACAGGAATCAGAGCCAGCCCCAACACAAAGAAAGCCGGCAGGATCAGAAAGAAGATGATTCCGAGATAGGGATTGCTGTTCCCCCGGCCAAACATGTCCATCAGCCAATAGCCGATCATGGTCGCGCCGGATGCGGTGGTGATGGCGCCGCCAGCCAGACTGATGGGATTGTTGCCGAAGAAGAGCGCCGGCCTTACCCAGTGTTCGCGGAATCTTTGAAGCATTGAAACGTAGCCCCCAGTACAAAAATAGATGGCCCGCCGGTGACGGCGGGCCGCATGACAAATCCTACTTCAAGGTTCGGAAAAAGGCGACAACTTCCTTGATCTGCGCCTCATCGAGGCCCGCAATCGGCTTCATCTTGCCCTTGCCGTCCTTGACGACGGTAATCATCTGCTCCACGGTCAGGCTCTTGATGGACGGGTCGGAGGCCGGCTTGATGCCCATCATCTTGGCCATCCCCGGATTGGGGGTGCCGGTGGCGCCATGGCACATTGCACATTTGGCTTTGTAAGTTGCTTCGCCTGTTGAGGCGGCGAAGCTCATGGAGCCGGCCAGGCAAACAACTGCCGCCAGCACCGCCAAAGAACGAATCGTACTTGTCATTGCGAAACTCCTTGAATATTTCCACACGCAGTGCACCGCGGTCTGCGCCTGCCGGATGGTTTGTCCTACATAGCTGAACCCCGCCGGCAGAGAGAAGTCGTCGGGGTCTCTTAAGGAATGATACAACGCTAACTTTCGTGCGGGTCCGGCGCAGTTCTTCAAGATAAGGAAACTGCGCCGGTCATTCAACTGCCTATTTCAAAAATGTCCGGAAGTAAGATACCGAGTCCTTGATCTGGGCGTCGGTCAGTTTGCCCTTGTACGGCTGCATCTTGCCCATGCCGTCGCGGACGGCGTTAATCATTTGCTCCTCGGTAAATTTCTTCACCTCCGGATCGGTAACCGGCTTCACTCCCATCGCCTTGGCCATGCCAGGGCTCGGAATGCCGGCTGCGCCATGGCACATCATGCACTTGGCCTTGTAGGTCGCTTCGCCCGACTGCGCAAAGCCCACGGCGCTGGCCAAGAAAATCGTCGCAGCCAGCGCCACTTGAAATCGAATTGTCTTGCTCATGGTAAAACTCCTGAATGATCTCCCTGGCCCTTGGGCGCCCAGAGGCGCCTCGGGGCGTGTACGACTTCTACAAAAATAACGCCTTGCACTCGTTGTGCAGAACAGAAAGTCCTTGACCTCAAGCGACTCCGCCCCTCCTGGAGAAGAAGGGGGACCGGTAAAACCCGCGAATCCGGTCCACCCCAGCTGTCTTCAAAGAGACGGAGGTTTCGGTCAGAACTCGTAATGCACTCCCAGGGTCACCATATTGGCATGGAAATTCCGGGGTGCGGTCAAACCCGAGGACGGCTCGGTCAGTCCGGTCGGAAGTCCCGCCAGAGTGGACGAGTCGCAGGGAACGACAGGCGCCGGATTCCCAGGCGTTGGCAGTGTACCACTGACGGTACAGTAAGGTGCGCCCGAAGGGCCGCCCTCACCATAGCCATAGAAGTTGTACTCCGCCTTCCAGATCAACCCCGGGCGAGACGTCCATGCAAAATTCGCATAGGGGGAGACGTAGGTCGAGTTCAGAGAACCGGCGACATCACGCGGCTCGTTGTAGAAGCGGCTGCCGTTCACCGAGCTGACGCGGAAGCCGATGTTGGAGTGAACCGTCTTGACGGGGGACAACGTGAAAGCCATTGAACCGTACTGCGTGGGAGCATCCATGAAGTCCTTGACAGGCCCGAACTCGTAGTAGGAAGCCCCTCTGACGGTCGCGCCGGGGCAGGCCGCACCGTTGGCTGGCGCAGCGCCCGGAAGAGTGGGGCTGGCGCCGGCGGTATAGCAGATGTTGGTGGACGTATACACGTCGGTGTAGGCGTAATTGAAATCGAGCCCATAGTGCTCATTCGGGAACAGAGTTGCCCCTAGGCTCGCCACCCGGGTGTGATCGGCATGCTCGAGCGGTCCATCTTCGGGGGTGCCACCGATGTTGTTCGTATTGTTATGCCGTTCTCGATCATTCACGGCAGCCGAGATCGTCGCCCAGGTCTTTGGCCTGTACATCGTATGCACTCTGAATTGCTTTGATTGCCGCGGGGCGACCGGGGTGAGCGCGTTGTCGGCGTAGGACACCTCGGCCATTCCATTAATTTCCCAGTTAGCGGAGGGCCGCAGGGCTGCATTGAAGATGCCGCCGTTTTCATTGATCTCGACGGTGCCGCTGGCAGGATCCGTGTCAGTCGTCGCCGTGCCGGTGTGCGGAACCCCCTCACCGATTTTGTGGTTGCTGGCGCGATAGGTGAGCGAGAAATTGGCGCGGGGCGTCGCATCCCAGCTCAGGGTCACATTGTTGGTCAGGAATTGCTGACCGAGGTATCCCTGCATCATGCTGCCCGTGTTGCCGTGAGGAAGCGCACCGGTCCCCGGGATCAGCGCACCCGCGTAGGTAATGGTCTGGCTTCCGGCCGTACTGGGCGTGGAAAGAGTGGTTGGAACCGGAAGATAGGAATACCCCGGCTGCTGAACGCTGGAGTAGGTTGCCTGATCGGCGAAACTGAACGCGTTGTTTATCTGCCAGACAATCCCATAGTCGGCAGCAACCACCGAACGATGCGCCCGGGCAAAGCCGATATCCGTCGACGAGCGGACCGATCCGTTCAAACCCTGCATGTTCTCGTAGTATCGCGGAAGGTCCATGTTCCCGAGAGTGTAGCGAAGATCGCCATTCATCGAGAGGTTCTTGATGCTCGTGCTCTGGAACCGGAAGATCTCCGTGGGGGTGATGATCCGGGTCGGCTGGGTACGCGTGTAGCTGGTCACAACCGCGCAGGCCGGATCGATGACCGGCATTCCGCCCGGAGTCTGCGGCGCATAAAGCACGGTGCTCGAGTTGATCATGCTGGTCCTGTTGCAGGCGCCCACGCCATAGGGCGTCTGGCTGTCCCAGTTGCCCAGGTAGGCCGGCGTTCCATCCGCTTCCTGCACCATGAAACCATTCGGGTCAAGCTTGAAGAAGGAGTCCGCCTTGTAGTGGTTGACCTGCTCCTCGAACGTGAGCTTGGTTCCCTGCACGGGCTTCCAATCGATCGCGCCCAGGAAATCGTCAGTGCTGTGGCGCTGATACTGCTCAAGCAGGGCGTCGTACTTCGCGATGGAATAGCTCGGGCTGAGGCTCGGTCCCTCAAAGGTGGTCTTCGAGTACCCGAAACGGTAGGTCACTGTGGAAAGCGGAAAGAGCGTCAGGGTGGTGTCCGTCATCCGGCGCACTGTGTTGAACATCACTGGAGAATGATTGACCTGCGGCCAGGCAAGTGAACCCGTCGGCGCACTGGCGGGCCCGATGGGAATCGACTTTCCCGGAACGATATTCGGGTTGCCCAGCAGATCGTAGTCAAAGTACTGGCGATCGCGGCGGAACTGCCCATTGAACTCGAAGAGTTTCCCCTTGGAGGCGTCCAGCCTGACAAAGTTGTTGGGATCGCCGCCAAACCCGTTGCTGAGAATCTGAAGGTTATCGACAAGCGCATGCTTGTTGGTCGGAAGCGCGCGCATCTCATAGGTCTCACCCAGCATGCGCGGTCCGGACTGCAGATTCACCAACGTGCCATACATGGCGCCGCTGCCCGCAAGGCCCACCATGTGCCCGCCGAGATCAACGCTCTGATGGACGGCGTATCCCTCCGGGACAACCGGGGTTGTACTTGGCATTGGAATCTGGGCGCTTGCAGCGCCTGACATCATCAATAACATGGCGACTCCAACGCCCCCAGCGATGCGCTGGGCCATTGCGTGAGAGGGCTGTCGACTGAACAGCCTTGAAAACCAGCCAATCTTTTTCATATGAAGCCTCACTTGAAAAACGTTGCTCACATCGAAACCTTGCATCCACCTGCGAAGCTGCTACGCTACCCGACCGCGCCGCCTGACAAGCCTGGCAGGCACGGCCGAGTTCCATAACTCCTATCGGGTGAATGCTGGACTGAGGTTCGATCCATGAATCATGGTGTGGCAGCTAATGCAGGGCGTCGACGTCGACGATCCCGCGCCCATTCCATGAATCGTGCCTTCAGCGACCGGGCTATGGCACTGGTTGCACAACACGACGATATTCGGCATGTTCAGCAACCGTGCGTTCTGCGATCCGTGCGGCGTGTGGCACGCCAGGCATCCTTCCGCCTTGACCGGGGCGTGCTCGAACACAAAAGGCCCGCGCACATCGGTATGGCACTTGGTGCAGATCCGGTTCTGATCGGCTGTGGACCTCAGGTTGTTCTTCCCGAAGGCGCCGTGAACCTCATGACAGTCGCTGCACTTCACCAGGCCTTCATTCACGCGGTGGTGGAACGGCATATCGAACGACGGCTTCACGTCGGTGTGGCACTGGAAGCAAAGTTGGGGCTGGGCGGCCTTGAGCAGGTGCTCGGGAGTTCCCGGGGCGTGAACGCTGTGGCAGCCGATGCAGCTTACGTCGGCCTTGGCGTGAGGAGAACGCAAAAAGTTGGGATGCGTTCCCGCGTGGCACGACAGGCACTTGGCATCCACTTCCTTGGGAGTAGCCTTGGCGGGGTTGAAGATCTTGCTGACGTCGCCGCCGCCGTCCACGTGGGCCTTGCCCGGTCCGTGGCACCCTTCGCAGGTGACGCCGGCCTTGCCGTGCATCAGGGCGATCTTGGTGTGCGGGTTATCGGCGAAGCCCTTCGCCACTTCTGCGTGGCAGGTCGCGCAGGTGTCTGAACCCACAAAGTCACTCGACGCGGCAGGCTGTGTGGCCTCAGTACTGGCCGGTTTAGCTCCTTTCGCGGGAGCGGCCATTGCCGTGGCGCATAGCATGAACGCGCCCAGCAAAAGCATGAAACAGACTTGCAGTCCCGGCATCTTTCCCGGAGCCGCACCAACTAGCAATCGCGCTACTGGCCCATCTCTATGCATCAATTACCACCTCGGTAGCTCTCATCGCACCCGCTGTAACAGGCTTACCTTGCTCTCTGCCTTTCCCGGCGGACCTGATCGGGCTCGTCCAGAAGCTGAGTCTTTGGCCTTTCTGTTACCAAGGTGCTCTTTGTGCGGAGCATCACCTCATGGGCTGCATCCTACCCGGCTCTATGTCCAGGAGACAGTGACAATCATCACATCCTTGCTCGATGTCCCATTTCTGTCTCGATTTAGTTTTGCAGCCCCATTCGGGAACGCCACTACACCCACTACCTATTATTAGGAGTACCCATCCTCGACGGTCGGCCCTGAACCGGCTTGCACATTATTCTCATCAAGCGGGGCCCGAACGGGGAGCCCGGAGAATTACACGGTCGGAATGGAATCAGGCTCCGCAGGGAGGGGCTGAAGAGGCGTGAGGCCTGTCACATCCTCGGCAGTGAAGCTGGGAGGAGACTTCGATAAAGCGAAAGTCTCTTTCCCGGAGACCGAAGAGTTTTCACCCGGCGCGCAATCTTTCCGTGAGTGGACCGGGAGCCGTCGCCGGGAGGGAACGAAAACCCTTCGTCGGCGGAAGACGGGGCAAGACGATGGCGGACATTGGGATTCCCGCAGAAGTGCAGAGACGGCAGAAGCACCTGGCCCGGCAGGCACCAGTGGGGTGTGCGGCCTGCGCCAACCGCCGCCCGGGCTGGTTCTGCTCCCTGGGCAGCGCGGTTCTGGCCGACCTTGAGCTGGCCACGAGCACGATTTCTCTTCCGGCACAGGCCTCCTTGTTCACTCAGGGCGAAGAGGCGCGGTGCCTTTATCTGATCTGCGGCGGGTATCTGAAGCTGACCGCGGGCCGCGCCGAGGATCGCCAGATGATCGTGCGCGTTGCCGGTCCGGGCTCCATGCTGGGGCTGTACGCGGTTCTCTCTCACGGCGTGTATGAGGTCTCGGCCGAGTCGCTGACCCCGGCCCAGCTCCGGCCCGTGGAGCGAGATCGGTTTCTGACCTTTCTGCGCAGCCACAAGGAAGCCCAGATGCGCGCCGTCCAATGCATCTGCCAGGAGTACCGCTTTGCTCTGCAGGATGCGTGCCGCATCGCCTTGGCCGAGACCGTGGCGGCACGGATTGGCCGGTTGCTGCTGGAGCTGGCACACCAGATCGGCGAACATCTGAACGGTGGCGGCTTCCGCTTTCCGCTCCTGCTGACCCATGAAGAGATGGCCTCGATGGCCTGCACCACTCGCGAGACGGTCACCCGCACGCTCGGCCAGTTCCGCAAGGACGGCTGGATTTCCATTGAGGCCGCGGTCGTCACCCTCCACCATCCTGAACGGCTGCAGACACTGGTCTGAAACCCGGCCAGCTCTTTTCACGCTTCCGCGCAGCCTGCACCCAGAGTCCCAAGAGCTATCATCGAAGCAGGAGTCGGCATTGCGTATGTTTCGTGTTTCAGCTTTTTGTTCTGCGTTGCTTCTTTCCTGCGCGGCGGTTGCCCAGAGTCCCGCCGTGGCGCCCCCTCAACTGGCCGCCACCATGACCGCATCGCCCGAGATTGTCCAGTTCCAGAAGATTGAAGATGCCTGGTCGAACGCCGTGAACCTGCGCGACCAGTACGGGCTGGAACTGGTGCTTTCGCCTTTGTTTTTGGATGTTTCCGCCGCGGGCGACATCACCACCCGCAACCAGCAGGTGGCCGACCTGATCTCAGGAGATGACAAGACTCTCCATCTGGAACAGCGCGTGATTGCCGTGCGCATGCTGGGCGATATTGCCGTGGCCAACGGCACCTACCTGCTGCATCACAAGGTGAAGTCCGCCCAGGTGGATGAAAAGGGTGTGTTCACGCAGGTCTTTGAGCGCCTGCACGGCAACTGGCTGTGCATCAACTCGCAGCGCACCCTGCTGCGCGAGGACTCGAACGGCAAAACAAAGAAGAAGTCCAACGCCGAGCTGCCGTTCCATTTCCCATTCTTCTCAAAAAGCGACAAGAACGAACAGTAACGGCCACAGCTGGGCTCCTGCGCAACCTGCCGGCTAAGGCGGTTCCAGTTTCTATAGAGTTTCTGGCATTGTGCGGGGTGGCTTCTTGTTGAGGAAGAAGCCACTCGACCGCAGCGGTTTCGCTCTACACCAACTGGAGAACCGCCTTAGCCAGCCCGGCGCGCCGCCTGCACCCGAATGGACACATGCACCAGGCTGAGCGCGGCCGGGGTGACGCCGGGAATGCGACTGGCCTGGCCGATGGTGATGGGCCGCACCCGCTCCAGCGTCTCGCGCATCTCCCGGGAGAGCCCGCTGATGGCGCCGTATTCGATCCACTCGGGAATGGCCAGGGCCTCGGCGGCCTTCATCTTGTCGATGGACTTCTTTTGCTGCTCCAGGTAGCCGGCGAACTTGATCTCCGTCTCGACCGCGCGGACCTCGTTGCGCAGGACGGCGGGCAGCGCCGCGGCGTCTTGATCGAGGTTGCGATTGAGGGCGTGGGCCAGGTCCGCCAGGACCGGGTCTTCGGCATGGGCGAGGGGTTCGCGCAGGGCGCCCAGCACCGCTTCAATGCCCACCTCGGGCCGCTTGAGAAGCTGCGCCCAGGTGAGGCCCGCGGTTGCCGTCAGGTCGCCGAAGCCCGCGCCTGCCAACTGCTCGGCGTTCACCTTGCCGGTGGTCAGCAGCCGCTCCAGCGCGGACCTGCGCGCCTGTTTTTGCTCGTACTCCGCCCAGGCCTGGTCGCCGATCAGTCCCAGGCGGCGGCCATGCGGGGTCAGCCGCCGGTCGGCGTTGTCGATGCGCAGATGCAGCCGGAACTCGGCCCGCGAGGTGAACATCCGGTAAGGCTCGTTGGTGCCCTTGGAGATGAGGTCGTCGATCAGGATGCCGGTGTAGCCCTCGGTCCGGTCGATGGTGAACGGGGACTGGCCCTTGAGCCACAACGCGGCATTGATGCCGGCCATGATGCCCTGGCAGGCGGCCTCCTCATAACCACTGGTTCCGTTGATCTGCCCCGCCAGATACAGCCCTTCCAGGCTCTTCACGTGCAGGGTGCGGTCCAGCTCGGTGGCGTCCACGCTGTCGTACTCGATGGCGTAGCCGGGGCGGAGCATCTCGGCCTGGTCCAGGCCGGGAATGGAGTGCACCATCTGCCACTGCACCTCCATGGGCAGCGAGGTGGACATGCCGTTGATGTAGACCTCGTGGGTGTGCAGCCCCTCCGGCTCCAGAAAAAACTGGTGCTGGGTCTTGTCGGGAAACTTGACGATCTTGTCTTCGATAGACGGGCAATAGCGCGGCCCGACGCCCTCGATGCGGCCGGAATACATGGCCGAGCGATGCACATTTTCGCGGATGATGCGCAGCGTCTCCGGGGTCGTGAACGCGATGTGGCAACTGATCTGCGGCTGCAGAATCTTCTTGGTGCGGAAGCTGAAGGGCGTGGGGTCCGTGTCGCCCGGCTGCTCCTCAAAGGCCTCCCAGCGGATGGTGCGGCCGTCGAGCCGCGGCGGCGTGCCGGTCTTGAGGCGGCAGGTCCGCAGACCCAGCGCGCGCAGGGCCTCGCCGAGCAGAACAGAGGCCGGTTCGCCGCTGCGGCCGGCGGGATAGCGTTCTTCGCCGCAGTGAATGAGCCCGTTCAGAAACGTGCCGGTGGTGATGATGGTGGCCCCGGCCAGCAGGCGGCGGCCGTCGCGCAGTTTCAGGCCCCGTACGCGCCGGCGCGGGCGGACGGGCCGAAGCAGCTCGCCCGGTTCCTCAAAGACCGCTTCCGGGAAGACCGCTTCCGGCTCCGCCCCACCTTCTTCGATGAGCAGGTCCACCACCTCGGCCTGGCGGATGTGCAGGTCCGGCTGCGACTCCAGTACCTCGCGCATTTTGACGCGGTAGAGTTGCTTGTCGCACTGCGCGCGGGGACTCCAGACGGCGGGTCCGCGCGAGGTGTTCAGCAGACGGAACTGGATGCCCACGGCGTCGGCCACTTCGCCCATGATGCCGCCGAGGGCGTCCACCTCGCGGACCAGATGCCCCTTGGCCACGCCGCCGATGGCTGGATTGCAGCTCATCTGGGCGATCAGGTCCAGATTCATGGTGATGAGGGCGGTTTTCAGGCCCATGCGCGCGGCCGCCATCGCCGCCTCGCACCCGGCGTGCCCCGCGCCCACTACCACCACGTCATATTGCTCGGTAAAAGCCATCCCATCCTATTCTACGGATTGTGCGATGAGGGCGCAGATGTCCCGCTGGGGATTGCACCAACCAAGCTGTCAACCTGAGCAGTGCAATCTACTTATTTTCGTTACCGGTGAGGCGGAAGGTGATCGTCCCCCAGAAGAGGCGGGCGCGCATCTGCACCGGCAGGTGACGCTCGTCGTCGGTGTACCAGATCCAGATATTGCCGCGGTTCTTCACCACGCCGGCGGCGGCGGTGGGCTGCACACGAATGGTCTTGAATGTGCCCAGGGGGGTCTTGATCTCCTCGCGGCCTTCGACCTTCATGGTGACGGGCACGTTGTGCATGGCGTCCACCACGGGGATCACGAAGCTGTGTCCCACTTCCAGCGGCTGCGACGCGGCATAAAAAACGCCGGTGAGCAGGTCGGTCATGCAGCCCGGCACGGGCGACTCCACGTGCTTGCTCTGGCCCTTGGTCAGGTTCTTCTCATCCAGGATGGATTTGGACTGGCCGTAGTCGATGCGGAGCGTGGAGTTGACCTGGCGGCGGCCCTCGACAGTCTGCTTGTCGAATTCATAAGTGCAGCCCCTGGCGCGATCGAACGTCGACTGGAAGCGGTCGCTCACATGGAAGAGCAGATTGATCGCGCCGATGGTGTCGGCCGTCGCAGTGATGCGCTCGCGGTCGCCTATCGCTTCAAAATGCACCACGGCGGTTCCGGCGGGAAAGACGCGCCAGTCCACGGAATAGGTGAGCATCTGTTTCTGCGGAAAGCTGAAGCCGGCGCGCGGCGGCGGGAGCGGGGGAACCTGCTGTCCGGGAGCCGCGGCTGCCAGGGCGAGGGCGCAGAGAATGGTGGCTGCAATCGAGCGCGTCTTCACCGTCTGGAATGGCTCCTTGGAAACTGACTGTTCTAGCCTAGAAATCGCTCACCGGACCCCGTGCACCAGTGCGCCCAGAGCCGGCCGCAGGAAGAACAGGCTGAGGTAGAGCAGTGCGACCCCTATACCTGCATTGTACTCGCGGTGCTTCCGGTAGAGCGAAAAGGAGAAGCTGCCGCTGCCGTCCCCGGCTGGGGCTGGAGTGATTCGAGGGATGAGACGCGGCACGCGGCGGCAATACTGTTCAAACTCAGGAAAAGTGGCGCGCAGAAAGCGCTCCTCCGCGGCGATGACGGGGACATAGATCACCAGGAACCCCAGCGCCAGCACCAGCGCCACCGGCCAGCTGAGCAAAGCCACGGCGAAACCGGCAGCCATGAGCATGGAGCCCAGGTAGAGCGGATTGCGGATGTGCGCGTAGGGGCCGGTCTGCGTCAGCTCGCGGTTTTTTTTGACATAGCCGGCGGCGTAGCCCCGCAGCCACAGCCCCGGCAACACCAGCGCCAGGCTCCAAGCCACGGCGGCCGGCAGGGGCGGACGATTCCACAACTCGAAGAGGTAGAGGGCGGCCGTAAGAAAGCCCAGCGGCACGCGGATGCGCCGGGCCACGCGCTGCCAGCGGGCAATCCAGTCCGGCGTGGGTGAATCTTGAGGTGACGGGTTGCCGGGCAGAGTCATAGGGAGGTCTCGGGAGTGGTCTCAGAATAAAGCAGTTCTTCGGCGGCCTGCAGCACCTGTTCGGGCTGGATGGTCAGCAGGCCAGCCTCGGGCGCTTCATGGCGGGTGTGGTCGCGGCGGCTCTCGGGGCTGCGCAATACCTTGAACCGGGTCCCGAAAGGCCCGTTGCGGCTGGGATCGGTGGGGCCGTAGATGCCCACCACCGGCCGTGCGAGGGCGCAGGCCAGATGCAGCGGGCCGGTGTCGCCGGCAACGACGAGGGAGACGCGGCGAGTCAGGGCGATCAACTGGTCCAGATTGCCTTGGAGCGGAGTGGCCGCGCCGCCGGTCTGGTTCGCCAGCGCCTCCGCGAGCGGTTCTTCGCCGGGCCCGGCGTTCACCAGCACCCCGCAGCCCCGCTCGATAAGCCCTTGAGCCACAGCGGCATAGCGCTCCACCGGCCAGCGCTTGGCGCCCCAGCCTGCTCCGGGGTTGACGAGCACGACGGGCTGGCCAGGAGCGCCGGACAGGAGATCGTCGGCCCATGCCTTGCCGACCGGGTCCACGGGTAACCAGGGCTGCACGGGCGTAAGCGCATCGCCAAACACGGCTGAAGCCAGCTCCATATCCTGCTCGATCACGTGCGCGCCGTGGGTGGCAACGCGCTCAGTGAACAGCCAGCTTGCGGCCCGTTCGCGGGGAGAAGCCTCGCCGATGCGGCGGGGGCAGCCCGTCAGCCGGCCGAGCACGGCGGAGCGGATGGCTCCCTGCAAGTCGAGCACCGCGTCGTAGTCGGCCGCCCGCAGTTGGTGCCGCAAGGCGCTGATTTCATTGAATGTCTTGCCAGACAGGGGGCTGTGGCGCCAGTCTTTCGTCGGGGCAAAATGAAGGCGATCCACGAGCGGCTGGGCGGCGGCAGGCTTTCCGCTGTCGCGACCCGTGCTGCCGGGGGTCGCGAGCAGCGCCCGCCACTTGGGCTCGACCACCCAGTCAATCACCCAGCCCGGATGGGCCAGCCGCAGCGCCGTCACCGCCGGCAGCGCGTGCAGAATATCGCCCATGGCGCCAAGACGGACTACGAGCAGGCGAAACTGGGACTGGGTGTGCAAACTCTGATTTTCTCACAGGGGCTGGTGCGGCGGGGCGGCATGAACTCGGCCTGCAAGCCACTCGATGGCGGCAGCCTCGTCCTCGATCTCCATGCGAAGGCGGACGGTTTTGAGCGGCAGGGATGCGGGGAGGGCGGAAGAGAGCTCGCCGATTCGCACACAATCCTTTTCCGTGGTGAGGAGCGCCGTGGCCCCAGTGGCGCGGGCTGCCGCGACGAGGCGGTCGAGGTCGCGGACGGTGTAGCGGTGATGGTCGGGGAAGGTAGAGCGGGCGGCGAGCTGGACTCCGACGGCTTCCAGGCCCGCGAAAAACTGCTCGGGGCGGGCGATGCCGCAAAAAGCTGCCACCGGGCCGGTGACTGGAGGGAGTTCCATGATGCGTTTGAGACGCCAGATGGGTCCCTGCCAGCCCCGGGCACGGAGCTCGGCTTCCAGTTCCGGCTCCTCGGCGGGAATAGCGATGACATCGGCTCGTTTTGCCGCCGACAAGGGCTCGCGCAAATTGCCCGCCGGCAGCAGGCTGTCCCGCCAGTCCTGCCGGTTGAGCAGCAGAATATCCACGTCGCGCGCAAGCTGCCGGTGCTGAAAGCCGTCGTCGAGTAAATGGACGGCGGCCTTTCCGGATTTGACCTCCTCGGCTTCGGCGAGCAGCCCGGCCTCGTAGCGCTGCCGGGCCACGTAGACCGGGACACCTGTCGCACGGGCAATCAGCAGCGGTTCGTCGCCGAACTGCTCCGCAGTTCCATCCGCACGAACCAGCGTGGGCTGGCTGGCGATGCGGCCGTAGCCTCGCGAGAGCACATCCACGTGGAAACCTTTTCCACTGAGCAACTTGGCCAGCGCGATAGTGAGTGGCGTCTTGCCCGCGCCGCCGGTGGAGAGGTTACCGATGCTGACCACGGGCCAGCGCAGGCGGAGGACCGGCTCAGAACCGCTTTCAATGCGCCGATTGCGCAAGGCCAATCCAGCTGCGTAGAGCGGTATGAGCGGGGCTAGCCACGGGCGTCTCATGCGGGGCGCTCTCCCCTGGCCAGCAGGTCTTCGAGGGCGCGCATTGTTCGCTCCGTCGCTCCGGCCTGGGCAGCGAAGACCTGGCTGGCCCGCGCACCCATGGCTTGCGCTGCGGCGGGGTCGTTGAGCAGCTCGATCAATGCCCCAGCCAGCTCTTCCCTGCCCGCGATGCGAATGGCGTCATGCGCACGCAGGTCGTCGGTGATGGCGCGGAAGTTGGCGTAGTGGGGGCCGACGACGATGGGAACGCCAAACTGCGCCGGCTCCAGCGGGTTGTGCCCCCCGGCGGGAATCAGGCTGCCGCCGACGAAGGCCACAGCAGCCAGCGAGTACACCGAGGCCAGTTCGCCGATGGTGTCGAGGAGGACGATTTCGCCGGGGGCGAGTTGGCGGAGCGCGTCCGCCGGTTGCGCGTTCCACTGTGACCGCCGGACCCACGGAATGCCGGACTGATCGAGCTGCGCGGCCACGGCGCCGAATCGCTCGGGGTGCCGGGGCGCGAGCACCATCGCTAGGCGCGGATCGGCTGCCCGCAGCCGCGGCCAGGCTTCCAGCAACGCGGCCTCCTCGCCGTCCAGCGTGCTGCCGGCCACGATGAGCCGCAAGCCCGCGCCAAAAGTTCTGAGCAGGCGGGTGGCCTCGGCTTCCTGTATGGCGCGCACGTCAAATTTGAGGTTTCCGGCGACGGTTACCCGCTCTGCCACGCAGCCGAGATCTTTGAGCCGCGCGGCGTCGGTCGCGCTCTGCGCCAGCACGCGGCTGAGCTGCCCCAAAAACGGTCGCCACAGCCAGCGCAGCCGCCGGTAGCGTGGCCAGGAGCGGTCGGAGATGCGGGCGTTGACCACGGCCACGGGAATTTGCCGGCGGAAGCAGCCGCTGAGCAGGTTGGGCCAGAACTCGGTCTCCGCCAGAATCAGAAGCCGCGGCTTCAGCGCGTTCAAATAGGCGCGCACCGCCCAGGGCAGGTCCAGGGGGCAATAGAAGACGCGATCCGCGCCGAAGCGCTCGCGGGCCAGCGCCTGGCCAGTGCGAGTGGTGGTCGAAATCACCAGATCAAATCCAGGAAAGGCGCGGTCCAGCTCGCCGACGAGCCGGCTGACCGCCAGCACCTCGCCCACCGAGACGGCGTGGAGCCAGATCAGGGGCCGCCCGCCCCAGCCCTTCCGAAGCCGGACCTTCCGCAGCCGGACCTTGCCCAGGCGCTCCAGCAGCCCCTCGCGGTATTTCCGCGTAGTGGCCATGCGCCACAGCCACCAGGGGGCGCCCGCCACCAGAGCCGCCAGCAAGGCCACATTGTAGAAAAACAAAGTCATGCGGTGCGGAATTTGCCTTCCCCCGGTCTAACCCTCAAATGATACAGTCGAGGGCGATGAGGACCCTGCGGGCCATTCCGCCGCTGCTGTTGTGGCTGGCGCTGCCGGCCGTGGCCAGCGAGCACAAGCTGCCGCCGGTGCAGCCGGCCACGTCGTTTGCCGCCGTCGAGGTGCACGACAGCGAGAAGGTGGCCATCGCCGCCGAACCCTACGACACGAAGGAAAAGGAATCCATCTTTCGCGTGGACTACCTGAGCCACGGCGTGATGCCGGTGCGGCTGATCGTGACCAACAACGGCGACCGGCCCATTTCGCTGAGCGATGCGCGCATTCTCTTCCAGACCGCCGCGGGCGACCGGATACAGGCCGCCGAGCCCGAAGATGTGGAACGGCTGATGAGCCGCAAGGAGCGCGAGGGCGCCAAGATTCCCATGCCCGGCCCCATCCCCTCCATCCGGTTCAAGCCCAAGGCCAGCAACAAGGAGATCGAGGCGGATTTCGACCAGTTTGAGTACCATGCCCTGGTCGTCGAGCCGCACACCACGCGCGCCGGCTTCCTGTTCTACGATGTCTCGGAGCTCGACAACCCACTGCAAGGCGCCAAACTGCACTTGCACAAGTTGCGCGACGCCGATGGTCACGAGCTGTTTTACTTCGAGATTCCGTTCGACAAATACCTCAAGTCGAAGTCCGGCCAGATGAAGTGAAGCGCCTCTACTCGTAGTAAGTCGCCGTGGTGGTGTCCGTCTCCCAGATGGTGCAGTCCTTCACGCGCACGCGCCCCTGGGTCATTCCGGCGAGTTGCTCGCTGGTCTGGTCATAGAAATATTTGGCGATGTTTTCGGCCGAGGGGTTCAGCTCGGTGAAAGGCTCCAGGTCGTTCAGCATCTGGTGGTCGATGCGGTCGATCACCGGGCGCAGCACCTGCTTCAGCAGCTTGAAATCCAGCAGCAGGCCGGCGGAGTCCAGCGCCGCACCAGCCAGCGTGACGCGCACCTTGTAGTTGTGCCCGTGCGGGTTCTCGCACTTGCCCCGATAGTTGCGGAGGTAGTGTCCGGAGGAAAAATCGGCCTCCACGGTGACTTCATACATCGGCGTTTGCCCGATCCTGTCCGGGGAAGAACTCCCCGTTCCATTCTAGAGCCTGCGGGGCGATGAAGTCGTGGCCAGGGCCGGAGTCTCGGGGCTGACGGAGCCGCGTCTCTCCACGAACAAGGCGCTATTCTTGGGGACCGCGCCGCCTGCGCCGGGCCGTCTGGCGGGCTTCTTCGTTGCGCCGGTCTACCTGCTCAAACAGGTGGCTCATCACGCCGATCAGCGCCGACGCCAGGCCGGCCAGCAGCATCAGGAGCGCAATCGTTCGCCACAGCGAGGCATTGGCCGGCAGCCCCGGCTGAAAGCTCGACGGCACCAGCGTCATCCCCGCCGAAAGCAGCGCGAAGAGCCCCAGCGTGGCGGCGAGAATGTAGAAGTTGCGCGACATGGTCTGAATCCGCGGAATCGCTCCGCTCATCCTGCTGCCATTCTACGCGGTCCGCGGCTTCAGCCGGGAAGCTCCGCCGTATCGATCAGCCTGACCCCGGCCCGCTCGAATGCAGCTTCAATCCTGGCCACTGAACCGTTCAGGTCGATGGCGCAGCAGGCGTCGCGGACAATCACGGCCGCCAGCCCCAGCCGCCGCGCGTCCAGAGCCGAGTAGCCGACGCAAAAGTCGTAGGCGAGGCCGGCGAGAAAGACGCGGGTGATCCCGCGCTCCTCCAGATAGCCGCCCAGCCCAGTCGGCGTGGCGCGGTCGTTCTCAAAGAACGCCGAGTAGGAATCGATCTCGCGCCGGAAGCCCTTGCGCAGAATCAGCTCGGCCTGCGGCAGGTGGAGGTTTGGGTGAAACTCCGCGCCCCGGCTGCCCTGGATGCAATGGTCAGGCCACAGGGTCTGCGGACCGTAGCTCAAATCAATTTGCTCGAAGGGCTGCTTGCCGGAGTGCGACGAGGCGAAGGAGGAGTGGCCCGCGGGGTGCCAGTCCTGGGTCAGGAGGACGTGCTCGAAGCGCGGGGCGATTCTGTGTATGACAGGAATCACCAAGTCCCCTGCCTGAACAGCCAGTGCCCCGCCAGGGCAGAAATCATTCTGCACGTCGATGATGAGGAGGGCGTCTTGTGGGGTGATTTGCACTTGCTTCCTCCGTGCGACCGGCGCCTCACCGAAGATCGGATGCGGCAAACTCCCGCCGGGCGCCGTGCCGGATGTGGAGCACATTGACCCTCTTCTCATTCTCCACTACCCGGTAGATCACGCGATAGACGTGTGGCTTGCGCCCGAAGAGCAGGTGCCTGAGTTGAGGTTTTTCGGGTGTCGCCGGGCAGCGGTTGGGCAGCTTTTCCAGGGTGAGAGCGGCTTCTCTGAATCCCTTGTACCATTTCAGCGCCGTTTCGGAATCTCCGGCGCGGATATCGTTGAACAGGATGGCAAGGTCGCGCCGCGCCCGCGGCGTGATTCTAACGAGGTATGCCATGGGTAGCGTCGAACTCGGCGAAAAACTCCCTTATCGGCTGGAGCCGTCCCTTCCTTTCATCCTCCAGGCCCTGGCGAATGCCCTCCCGGGCGTCGGCCTGCGCGGCCATGTCGAGCAGGCGCTGATAAGCCTCGGCGTCCTGCACCACGGCCGCGGCCTTGCCGTTCACGGTGAGCACCATGGGCCGTTTGCTCTTCTTGAGCTGCTTCAGGACAGCAGCCGAAGATCGGCGGAAGGTGGTCAGCGATTGAATGTCGGTCGTGATGTCCAGCATGTGCGCCTCCGCTCCAAGCACCTTATTCGGTGCTTTGAGGATAGCGCGTCCCCGGAAGGATTGGAAGGAAGAAATTTTTGGGATCCCAGGCCCCAAAATCGGGACCAGGGGCACCCGGCCAGTCCTGGGTCAGGAGGATGTGCTCGAAGCGCGGGGCAATTCTGTGTATGACAGGAATCACCAAGTCCCCTGCCTGAACAACCAGTGCCCCGCCAGGGCAGAAATCATTCTGCACGTCGATGATGAGGAGGAGGTCTTGTGAGGTGATGTGCATAGCGGCCACGATACTGCTTCATACCATTTGTAGCGTATGACGGAGAGTATTGCTGGAGCAGAGTTCTGTCCGAGTTGCCGGTGATTCAACCGGAACGACAGTCTGTTTTGACTTTCTCGTCCGGGGTATTATTGCCGTGTGCTCAAATACACCGTCATTTTTCTACTCGGCATGGTCGTCTGCATTCAAGCGTGGGCCGCAGACGAATTCGAAAGTATCAAGTGCGGGGCCGATATTCCTAAGGCGATGCTGGGGAAGCACTCATCGAATGAGCGAGTGATGGCCCTTGAAAAACGGCATAGCGATCTGGGCCTCAAGGATCTAGGCGGCATAGAGATATCTGGACGATTGTTCCTGGTATCATGGCGCATTTGCGGAAATGAATACGCGGAACTCATAGACACAAGGAAGCATCTAGTGCGAGACGTGTTACCAGTACCAGCGCACTCGCTGCACTCTCCTGAGTCGTTCATTGAAGAGTGTCAGGTGGGCGGCAATAAACTTCCTGATGCTGTAATTGCAATTCTGGACAACAGCCAAGGACAAAAGCCAAAGGGTTATTCTGAACAAATCGTGCTTCCAGCCCAAATTGCCTGGAAAATCAACGAACGTCAGGAACGATTTGTGCCAATGCCCACACAAGGCCTCCGTTGCGCCGTCAGCGGTGCAAGTGAAGACGTGAAACCATAGTGCATTGCAAATCTGCATCTGCAACATGCCGTGTGTTACGGATCGGCGTCCATGCCAAAACTCGAGTTCGGAGTGGATGGTCGCCAATCCGGAAGTTACCTTTCTCCCAACCTCCATCGCCGTCAAGCCCCTGCATCGGAACTTTTCGCCAACTTGCTCATTCAATTCCGCAAGGCCGATCGCTGCGTTTGCGGGGAATTTCCCTCCCCAGGCGCATACTGGAGATTGCTGGACAAAGTCCGCCGCCCGCCTTTATCCAGCCCCGCGATCCGCCGTCAATGTGCGCACAAATGGCGTCTAATGTGTACTTAACGCGTATGATTTTTCCACCAACCCCAATTTAGTCAATAGGTTATACGAAAAACAGGGGGGGGGTACCCCCCTCCTTTCCCCGTTTGTTCGCCTAACACTTCGCCTGATATGTCGCCTGATACTTCGATAAAGTCTTCCAAATGAGCCACTTCACCATTCCATCCTTCGCCAGGGTTCCCCAAAAGCCCTTTTCCCCCCGATTTGCGCCTTTCGCCCCTGCACAAAAGAACGACTGGCAATGATCTGGCCCTCCTTTGGTGATCCAGTTCTTCCACTGGTCACCGAGTCTTTGCTTCGAAAAACCTCTCCACATCTGTAATCGTCGTCGTCATGCGATAAGGCGGCAGACTCTGGAGAAAGGTCTGGCCGTATCTCTGTCTGCGGATGCGCGGGTCGAGCAGCACCAGCACGCCGCGATCCTCGAGCGACCGAATCAGCCGCCCGAAGCCCTGCTTGAGCGTGAGCACCGCAGCCGGCACCTGGTAATCGAAGAAGGGACGGCCGCCAGCCTCTTCAATCGCCTTCATGCGCGCCTGCACCACCGGGTCGTTGGGCACGGCGAATGGCAAGCGGTCGATGATGACGCAACTGAGGGCTTCGCCCTGCACGTCCACGCCCTGCCAGAAGCTGGATGTGCCGAAGAGGACGGCGTTGGGCGTCTCGCGAAACTGCTCCAGCAGCGCTTTGCGGGGCGCGGTGCCGTGGAGCAGGATGGGGAAATCCAGCACCGGCATCAGCCGCTCGTAGAGGTCGCGCATCTGCGCGTAGCTGGTGAAGAGGCAGAAGGCGCGGCCGCGCGAGAGCTCCAGCACGCGGCGGATGCACTCGGCGGCGGCCTCGGGAAACTCGGGGTCGCGGGGGTCGGGCATCTCCGGCGGCAGATAGAGCAGGGCCTGCTCGCCATAGCGGAAGTGCGAGGGGACGACCAGCTCGCGCGCCTCGCTCAAACCCAGCCGGCGGCGCATGTGCTCAAAGCCGCCCTGCACGGTAAGCGTGGCCGAGGTGAGCACGACGGTGGGAATCTGGTCGAAGACCAGCTCATGGAGCAGCTCGGAGACGTCAATGGGCGTGGCCTGCAGAAAAGTTGTCCGCGCCTGCCCGCGAAAGCCTGCCCGCCCCACGGGCGCATTCCTGTCCGTGGGAGCCCCGCCTGAGATGCGCCGCTCTAGCCAGTACACCATGTTGCTAGAGTTCGATTCGAGCAGGAATTCAAGCTCCGAGCGCAGCCGGGCAACGCGCTTGCGCAGGCCCGGCGCCTCGTCGATGCCGGTCATCCGGTCCATCTCGCTTTCCATCAGCTTGAGGGTGGCGCGCACGCTCATGTAGAGGTCGCCCGAGGTCTCCAGAAACTCTTCGCGGTCAGTGAAGGGTTGGCGGCCGTCGCCGCTCATGGGCAGCCCGGCAAAGAACATGCGGGCGCGGTCGCGCAGTTGCTGAGTGGCGGCGGGCATCTTCTC
This sequence comes from uncultured Acidobacteriaceae bacterium, assembly GCA_963716385.1. Taxonomy (GTDB): domain Bacteria; phylum Acidobacteriota; class Terriglobia; order Terriglobales; family Acidobacteriaceae; genus Telmatobacter. Next base: position 565,771 of record OY970305.1, on the reverse strand, counting down.
GGCGCCCTCCTTGCCGCGCAGCAGCACGTCGGTGTCGCGTGCCAGCTCTTCAAAGCGGATGTTCGAGACCGAGAGGCCAAAGTAGCTGGAGGCGACGTCTTCCAGTTCATGCGCCTCGTCAAAGACCACCGCCGCGGCCTCGGGCAGGATGCCCGCGTCGGGCGCGCCGGCGGCCTCCCGCTTTACGGCCAGATCGGCGAAGAACAGGTGGTGGTTGACGATGATGATGTCCGACTCCAGCGCCCTGCGCCGCATCTCGGTGATGAAGCAGCGGCGGTAATCGGGGCAGGTCGAGCCCAGGCAGGCCTCAGTGCGCGCGTCCAGCTTGTGCCACAGCGCGCTGGACTCGGGCAGCTCGGAAAGCTCGGAGCGGTCGCCGGTCTCGGTGGTCTGCTCCCAGGCGGCAATCTGGCGGTACTGGTCGATCTCTTCGAGGCCCGAAAGAATCGGCTGGGTGCGCAGGGCGGCCAGCTTGTGGCGGCAGAGGTAGTTGGCGCGGCCCTTCATGTAGCAGACGCGCAGGTCGCCCAGCAGCGATTCGAGAAACGGCACGTCGCGAAAGTAGAGCTGATCCTGAAGGGCCTTGGTGCCGGTGGAAATAATGACGCGCTGGCCGGTGCGCAGAGCGGGCAGCAGATAGGCCAGGGTCTTGCCGGTGCCGGTGCCGGCTTCGACGATCAGGTGGCGGCGCTCGGCGAGCGCGCGTTCGACGGCCTTGGCCATTTCGAGCTGGCCGGGGCGGTACTCATAGGGCAAAGGCGAGCGCGCGAGGATGCCGCCGGGCGCGAAAAACTCGTGCAGCGAAGGCAAGGCGCGGGTTGGGGCATCGGTCGGGGGCATCAGGGCCGGGTGCTCACTCCATCATAGTGATGCAAGCGGCCCGCGGGCGGGATCTCGGATCAGTGCGTGATCAGCCCGGCGCTGCGGTCTGGTGGGGATCAACCCGCCAAGCTCTCCGCCGTGGTCGGGTCGATGATCCTCTTCACCTGCGCCACGCTGTTGGCGGGGAAGCCGCCCAGCCGCGCGTGTTCGCGCACCATCTCTTCGTTCGGCGCAATGTAGACGCAGTAGATCTTGTTGTCGGTTACATAGCTGTGCAGCCACTGAATCTGCGGACCAAGATTGCGCAGGACGCTGCAGGATTTTTCGGCCACGCCCTGCAACTGCTGAGCCGACATCGAGCCGGCTCCCGGAATCTCACGTTCGATGACAAATTTTGGCATAGAGCAACCTCCTTCGGACGGGGAACTACAGTAGTTTATATATACTCCAAGCGCATTGTTGAGAAAAACGAAGACCGCGGTCGCGGAGTCTCAGCGCTGCCTTGCGGGTTTGCCCGGGGTGAGCTCCTTCATCGAGTCCGCGACCTGCTCCTCATCCGCAATCCGGGTCTTTGCCCTCAGCGCTGGCGTGCTACTAACCTTCGCTTTGGACCTGACTGTGGCGGGAGTCAAGCCATTGGCCGACCATGAGGCGGGCCTCGGGACTCAACTCGGCCTCGACGCTCTGCGCACGCTTGAGCAACTTCTTGCGGACATCGCCGGCCCGTTGGCGGGTGGCCGCATTCTCCGCCGCGGCAAAGGAGGTGCCGGTTACTTGGAGGTTCATAAGGTGCCCGTGAATGTGCATCGCGCCCTCCCGTCTGCCAGCACTGCAATCGGCGTGCCGGAATTTCGGCTGGTCGATAAGGAAAATCTCATCTCCGAGGCTGACCTGCGGGCGCCCGCGGCGGCGGGTTGGGCGACGCAAAGTCGGTCGAAGATGGCTTTGTAGTCACATTGAACGGTAGACTGGTAGAGCAGCTTGTGCGGAATAGGCCGCATCAGGGTGAACACGCACGATAAGAGTTCCGTCCGGCGCCCACTGTTTCCGCTGCCCCGAGCCCATTCTGGACCTCTTTCGGCGCAGGTCGATGTCCGCGGGCCCCGCGCCTCCCGCATCCTTTTGGAGAGAAGTTTTGCCAACGTATCGCAGATCGGTTGTGCCGGCCAAGGCCGGCGCGGAAACGCTCCCACTGGTAGCCATCGTGGGGCGTCCCAACGTGGGCAAGTCCACGCTTTTCAATCGCCTGACCCACAGCCGCCGCTCCATCGTGGGCGACGAGCCGGGCATCACCCGCGACCGCATCTATGGCGAGTACGAGTGGGCGGGGCGGCAGTTTCGCCTGGTGGACACGGGCGGCATTGTGCCCGACGATCCGGAGCTGATTCCGACCGAGATTTACAGCCAGGCCAAGGTGGCGCTCAAAGAGGCCGACGCGCTGGTGCTGGTGGTGGATGCGCGCACGGAACTGGCCAGCCCGGATTACGACCTGGTGCGGCTGCTGATTCACGGGGGCAAACCCGTGTTTCTGGCGGTGAACAAGGTCGAGGGCGCGGCGATGGCCTACGCAGCGGAAAATTTTCGCACGCTGGGCCTCCGCGAGGTCTATCCCGTCAGTTCCGAGCACGGACTGGGCATCGGCGAGCTGCTGGACGCGATTTCCGAGGCAATTCCCGCGCGGGCCGCTCCTCCGGCGGAAGAGGAACCCCTGGCCGAAGTTGAAGTTGAAGCTGAACCCGAGGATGCGGAGGAAGAGCCTTCGGACGACGAGTCCGCCGTGCACAGGACCCACGGTGAGTTTGAACAGCACGAGACCTCGGTGGCCATCATCGGACGGCCCAACGTGGGCAAGTCCACTCTATTGAATGCCTTGACGGGCTCTTCGCGGGCCATCGTTTCGCCCATCGCAGGCACCACGCGCGACGCGGTGGATGAGGTGGTCGAGTTCGAGGGAAGCCAGTTGCGTTTCGTGGATACGGCTGGCATCCGGCGCAAGAGCAAGACTCACCTGATGGCCGAAAAGATGAGCGTGGTGATGGCGCGGCGGCACCTGGAGGCCGCGGACGTGGCGCTGCTGGTGATCGACGCGACCGATGGAGTCACCGGAGCCGACGCCACCATCGGAGGCTACGCGCACGAGAGCGGGCGCAGTGTCATTATTGTCGTCAATAAGTGGGACGCGGTGACCACGGGGCGCACGGACGGCAAGCCCCCGGCGGACCGCGAAATCTTCGAGCGGCAGTTGCGTTCCGTGCTGAAATATCTGAGCTATGCGCCGGTGATCTTTCTGTCGGCGCTGGAGGCGACGGGCCCCGAAGGCAAAGGGCTGGCCCGGGTGCTCCACGAGGTAAAGGCCGTGGCGGCCGAGCGGCGCAAGCGGGTGACCACGGGGCAGATGAACCGGTTCCTCGACAAGATTGATTTTCAGCGTGCGCCGGTGCCGATGGCCAAGCGGATACGCATTTTCTACATGACCCAGGCGGCCGTGGCGCCACCCACCTTTGTGCTGTTCACCGACCGCGACATCCAGCTGCACTTCGCCTTCGAGCGCTTCCTGGAAAATCAGATTCGCGAGGCGTTCGGCTTCAGGGGAACGCCGATCTGGTTCAAGGTGAAGGCGCGCAACGCGAAAAAGGACGAGTAGCAGGAGCGATCGACCGGCACCGCGGGTCTGACCCGGGGTTTCGGCGCTGATCGGTCGTTCCTGCCTTCAGATCGCGATGCCTCCGCCTTACAGGTGGCTGACAATTTGCCGAACAGCGTCGTCGGGATCGAGCGGCGTGATGGCCTGGATCGGCCCCAGGCCCGAGTCATGCCGCATTGGCAGCAGCCCCAGCCCCTGAAGCAGCGCGACTCCGTTTTCATCCGCAGAGCTCATCGCCGGAAGCTCCGGAAGATGATACTCATACCAGTTCTCCATCAGGTTCGATGCGATGGTCTCCGGGGTTGAGTAGTCGCTGGCAATCACAACCATCTTGAGCAGGCTCAACTCGCGATCCGTAAGGCGAACCGCAGGCGAACCGCTCCGCAACTCTTGGGCAACGGCCGAGAGCCGGCGCTCGAAGCGCGACTTCATCTCGGTCCAGATCGCAAAGCCAACCCACGTCGGGGGTGCCTCAGGAAGTGGAATAATCACCCGGTGCATCTCGCCCACAAGCAGGGGAATGCCGGAGGTCAGGCTATAAATGTCCTGAATTTGCGACTCGGAAAGCGCAATTTTCTGCAGGTCGACAAACCATGTTCTGAGCTGGTCCAGGGTCAAGCGCCGCACGGAGGCAACGGCATTGGAATGCTCATTGGAGCGTTGCGAGAGGCTCCATCGAAGCAGGTCGGCGCCGCCGGTGAGAAGCAACAATCCGTCGTCGGCTGCGATCGCTTTCCTCGCTTCGTCGGGGGAGACGGTGGCGAGGTCAGACGAGCCTTCATAGCCGATCTGCGCGCGCATGCCGCAACTGGCATGAAGCAGCGGGTTTTGATTGCGCGGCAGAAGCCAATGCGAGATGGCGAGAAGCGCGCGCACCTTCCCCGCCTTCTTCGGGTTTCTGTTTGCCTCCTCGATAGACCGAGAGAAATTCTCGACTTCATCCGCGGCGAAGAACGACGACCGATCGCTCGCTATGGAATGCGGCGCAGGCGACGGCGACTCCTGCTCCTGCTGCTCAGTTGCGGCCGGATGGGCTTCCATGATGCGAATTGAGGACGCCTCTTCAAGGTCCGGAGAGACGTCCTGAGCGGAGTCCTGAGGGGGCTGGGCCGGGAGGTGCGGGCTGAACCTCTCTTCTTCCGGTGTGGTTTCCTCGACGGAGGAAGCACCGGAATTCATCTCAGCAGGCGCAGGGACGGCGGGGGGGATCGACTCATCCATTTGATGAGAGGCCGGAGCCGGGCCGTCCTGCCACAGCTCGATCTCCAGTTGACGTACGAAGTCGTCGACCCGGGGAAAATTGCTTTTCAGATTCAGAAGCTCAGGGTCGTCGGTGCCGTCCTCCAGGCTGCAGGCCCAAGTGAGCCACTCCCCAACGGACGGACCGGGCAGATCCGGCGGCGAAACCAGCGCGGACATCTCCATCAGCTCGGCGACGGCTGCATCGCGCTGCCCGAGCCGCTCCTGTTTTGTCCGTTCGCGGCGGTGCGAGACGGTTCCGCCGGCGAGCGACTGCGCCAGATCCAGATAGCGGCGCCTTTTTGACGCAACATCATCTAATCGATCGACCAGCGCATGGAGTTCTTCCTTCGTCTTCCAGGTCGCGGCACTATCCTCTGAAAGGACGGCGTCCCTAAGATTCTGGCAGACGTCCAGCAGTTTGCCCAGGTCGGCAATAGCCTCCGCCCTGCCCAACTGCTGCCCCGCTTCGAGCAGATCGATCTTGTCCCGCCAGAGTTTGGCCTGACTGGTCAGCGACTGCAACGTGTCCGAGACAATGCTCCGACTGGATCTGGTTTCTTCCATTGTTTTCACGACTTCGCCCCCATCCAAAGAAGGAAGTAATAGTTTTGCATCGAATGATCGTACCTTGGTGTGCTGCGGCGATTCCAGACGGTAATAGGGTGTCGGAACGCCAAAGTAACGTTACTAAAGCACTATTTCTGCGGGATCGGGCGGGTTTGCGGCAGCTTGGGCGGGCCCGGAAGGGGATTGGATTTCGTTCGGCGCGGGGAGGTCCGCGTTTGTCTTCCGGCTAGGGGAGTGGCGGCGAGGTGGGCTGGCCGGGGCCGGCCGGGTTTGCCGGGGACTGGTCGAGATGGAGAATGTGGATGCTGGCCTGGACCTCAGGGACGGCGCCGTCGTTGACCTGCACCTGGGTGGGCCTGCCCATGACAACAAGGCGCTGGACTACGCTGCCCCGCGCAGGAACCAGGACCCGCTCGGTGACTGAGTTTTCCATGGTCCGCACGATGACGGGCACCTCGGCGGCAGCGTACCCGGCGTTGGCCACATTGACAGCCACCAGATAGGTTCCAGCCTGCGCGGCATTGGGGAAAACGCTCACAATGCTCAGGTCAGGCAGGCCCTTGTCCGCATTCACCCAGTCAGCAAAAAACCAGGAGAGGTCGCGGTGGACGCCCGCCTGCTTGAGCAGCGTCTCCAATGCACTGCCGTGGGCGTCCTTGCCCATCTCCTGGGCGGAATAAGAAGCGCGGAGGGCTGCGGAAAGGCCGGCGTCTCCGGCCAGATCCCGCAGCATCCACAGGAGATAGGCTGCCTTGATGCGGTAGTAGATGGGCGCGGTGGCCACGGCCAGCGGCTGACCGGCGCTCTCGCCGGGACTTGACGGCTCGGCCAGGGCCAGCGCGGGGCGGTCCACCTCGAGCATGCTGAGGGCCTTTTCGCGGCCCTGCTGCTTCTCCACCCAGAGGGTGTTCATGAAGAAGGCCACCCCCTCGCTGAGCCAGGCGGGTGGGGATTGGGTGCTGGAACAGGTGAAGGCCTGGGTGAAGGCGTGGACCAGCATGCCGTCGAGCTGGTCGCGGGGCTCGGTGCGGAGGCAGGCGGCGAGCAGGGCTCCGGTGGCGTAGGGCGCATCCTCCGGGTCGGGCAGGTCAAGCAAGGTGAGTTGCGAGAAGGGATGCTGCCCGAGCCAGCTCTCGACAAAGGGCAAGGCTGCGTCTGCCTCGGTGGTCCAGGCCTCCACGTTGACCTCGTTTTCCGGAAGGGTCCATGCGGTGAGGCCGGGGCCGTGGTGGGCCTTGCGGAAGGCGACGAAGAGGCTGGGGGCTTCAAATCCAACGGTCGCGCCGTCCAGGCTCGCGGTGGCGATGCCCGGCACGTCGGGGCCGCGACCCTCGGCGTCGGTGATGGTGAGGGCGACGGGATGGCCGTTGATGAGGGCGACTGTAGGTGCCTGCCCATGGGGAAACTCGACCGTCAGGCGCAGGCGGAAGTGCGCGCCGGAGAGACGCAGCTTGTGCGTGCCGATCTCCTGGAAGAGGCGGGCGCCGTCGCCCAGGACGGCAGGAACGCTGGAGACCGGGTACCAGACCACATTGCCAAAGCCGCGCAGGCCGGTGAACGGGACGGTGATCTGGTCCCAGTCCGAGTGGAGAGCCAGGTCCTCGGGGGTTCCGACAGCCACCAGCCGCTGGGCCGAGGGAATGATGGAGCCGGAGTAGGTCACGTCGAGCTGGAGGGAGGCGCCGGGGGCGAGCGGCTGGGCCAGCGGAACGGCGGCTTCGTGGAGCTGGCCGGTGTGGTCGGCGTCGGAGTTGAGCGTGGCCACCGGGAAGGATACGTCCTTGCCGCCGGCGCGAATTCGCTCCCAGTTGAGCGAGGAGGAGATTTGCAGGGGAATGCGGGTGAGCGCGGTCTTGCCGTCGTTGCGCACGGTGAGGAGGGCGCGGACGGCGATCTGGTGGGTCTCCGGGTGCAGATGCACGTCCAGGTCGAGGCCGGTGAAGGTGATAGCGCGGCGGTCGGCATCCTGGGCGCTGGGCTCGCCGGCCATCTGGATGGGGGGCTGAGCCGCGGCGGGGCCTGCCTGGGTGGTCTTTTGACCGTTCTCGTCGGTGGAGCGCGAAAAGATGACCTGGCCGCCGGGTCGAGCGCTTTGCGGCTGCTGCGGGGCGGCGCTGGCTGGGGCAGGCGGTGCGTTGGGGGTGGTCTGGGCCGCGCAGGAAAAAGTCGCCAGGACGGCAGCAACCGTTGCGCTTGCCATCGTCCGGGCAAAGGAAAACGTGTTGAACCGACCTGCGGTAAAGCCAACTGCGGCTTCGGCGCCCGGCGCTGCATATTGAGCGTTGATTGCTGCGCTTTCGACTGTTTGACCGCGGGCGGCCAGCAAACCCCTCATGAACCAAAACCTTTCTGCTGCTTTGGTTTGGACGCGCCGGCCGTGTTGGGGCGAGCCGCGGAGCCTTCGCCGCCCTGGCGGCGGGCTGCTGCGCGGCGCTGTCGGAAAGCCTCGTAAAGCACCACCGCGCCGGCCGCCGAAACGTTGAGCGAGCTGACGCCGCCCGCCATGGGAATGCGCAACAGGTGGTCGCAGGTGCGGCGGACCAGGTCGTGCAGGCCAGCGCCTTCGCGGCCCAGCACCAGCACGCAATCGCCGGTGAAGTCGAAGCGGTCGTAGTCGGACTGGCCCCGCTCGTCCGGACTCGCGTCGAGGCCTATAATCCATAAATTCTGCCGCTTAAGCTGTTCAAGGGCGCGGACCAGGTTGACCACGCGGGCGATGCGCAGGTGTTCTGCGGCCCCGGCGCTGGCTTTCACGGCGACCGGGCTGAGGGGGGCGGAGCGGCGTTCGGTCAGCACTACGCCGTCCACCCCGGCGCCGTCGGCCACGCGCAGCAGTGCACCCAGATTCTGCGGGTCTTCGACGCCATCGAGGGCCAGAAGCAGGCGGGCCGGGCGAAGTGCGCCGGGGTCGGCGGCACGGCGCGCGGGCGGCTCAAACAGGTCTTCGATGGTCAGTGCTTCCTGGGGGCGGACCAGGGCCACCACGCCCTGATGGGCGGCGGTTCCGGCCAGCTGGGTCAACTGCTCGCGCGCCTCCTGGCGGACGCGCACGCCGGCCTCGCGGCACTCGGCGACCAGGTGGGCGAGCCGGTCGTCGTGGCGCTCGCGGGCCACCAGCACCTGGTCAAAACGCCGCCGGCCAGCCCTGAGAGCCTCCTCCACCGGATGCACGCCGTAGAGAACTTCCATGAAGGATAGTGTAGAAGATCGGTGGCTCGGGTGAGGCCGCGACGAAGCGCTTCCACCCTTGGGGAAGGTTTTTCGATCCGGAAACGAACTTTGCGCGGCTTGGCGGCTGATTCTGTCGTCTAATTGAATACGATGAGCACCGCCGCGCTGATTCGTTCTCTTTTCGTGCCTGGTTCTGCCACTCAAGCCGAGGAACAGGCGCGGCAGGAGAGCCTTGCGATCGCCGAAGGGCTCAAGCGGCACGACGCTGGACTGCTGGATGAACTGATTGTCCGCTACCAGCACCGCTTGCTGCGCTACCTGTTGTATTTGACCGGGAACCGCGAGATGGCCGAGGACCTCTTTCAGGAGGTCTGGATGCGGGTGCTGGTGCGGGGAGCGCAGTTCAACGGCAAGGCGCGGTTCGAGACCTGGCTTTTCACCATCGCCCGCAACATGATGATCGACCAGCGGCGCAAGCGGACCATGTCGAGCCTGGACGAATTGTTCGAGACCGGCAACGACGACGACCGGCCGATGAGCTTCGAGGTTGCCGACGGCCAGCCGACTCCGTTCGATCATTTTTCGAGCGTCGAGGACCGGGAACGGATCGCCGAAGTGCTGCTGCAACTGGATGCCCCGTATCGCGAAGTGCTGGTGCTCCGGTTCCATGAGGATCTGTCGCTGGACGAGATTGCCAAGGTGACGCGCGCGCCTCTTTCTACAGTAAAATCAAGACTTTATCGCGGACTTGCCGCCATCAAGCCGAGGCTTGAGCGCGCCCGGGCCCGCCGCCGGGAGGCGGTGTGAAGAGCACCGGCGATGCGGCCAACGCCGGGACCGGCGCGGATGCCAAACGCGATCTGGTGGAAGCTCTGGCGGGCCGCCAGGCCAGCCGGGAGTGCGCCGTGGCCCATCACACCCGCCGCGTCGTGCTGGCCTCAATGGGCGTGATGGAGGAACAAAAAGAGGGGCGAAAGCGGTGCCGGTCCGTGGCCCTGGCCGCCATCCTGGTCATCGTTCTTGTTCTGGGACCACTGGTCTGGTGGGCGGTGGACAGGTTTGGCGCCGGGGAACGGCTGACCGACCTGCCGGGCGAGTTCAGCCTGTGGATCTTCTTTGTCGGTGCGGCGCTGCTGGCCTGCGTGCTGCTGGCCGGATGGCTGCGACGCCGGTCCTAGCGGCCGGCTCCCCGGCAAAATGCCGGCCGGAAGCAATCCGACGCAACTTCCGAATCTTCTTTCGCGTCCACTCAAAGAGGGGTTAAGCTGGGCTTAATCTCTTGAAATGCCCTTTTGGAATGGGATTCGCTATGGATGATCCACAATCCATCACCGTCAACGAAGACGCGCGCATGATTCCGGCGTGGTCGATTCTGGCTGCCACCGCGGCTTTCCTGCTGGTCGAGTACTACTTCTGGCTGGTTCTGCCCGACGGCAAACACACTCCGCCGCTGGGCATTCGCATTTACTTCAACTTGTCCTGGGGACTGCTGGCGGCGATCTATTTCCTGATGATCGGCTACGTCAGCAAGGATGCTCCGCGGCGCAGCATGAGCGCGCGGTTCTGGATGGTGATCTGTTTTGTGATGCCGGGCGGCATCGGCGCCGTGCTCTACTTTCTGCTGCGCCAGCCGCTGGTCTCACGCTGCCCGGCCTGCGCCACCCACGTGCAGAGCGACTTCCACTTCTGCCCGCAGTGCGACTACCAACTGACGGCCAGCTGCGGCAACTGCTTCCGCACGGTGCGCGCCACGGACCAGTTCTGCACCCGCTGCGGGCACGAGCTCTCCGGGGACCACATGCCGGCGCGCCTGCGGGTGATGGGAGAATAAATGCGGGTTGCCCTCCTTCCGAGCCGGATGCGGAGGGGGTGAGGTGCCTCGCGATCGAACCCCGCATTGACCTGGCCGCGCAGCCTTCCTACAATCAGTCTTCCGGTCCGCATGCCCATCTCCGCGCTCATCATCGACGACGAAAAACTGGCCCGCGACGAGCTGCAGTATCTGCTCGACCAGGCGGGCGGCGTGGACGTGGTGGCGCAGGGGGCCAACGGGATCGAGGCCGTGGAGCTGATCGAGCAGCACCATCCCGACCTCGTGTTCCTGGATGTGCAGATGCCGGGGCTGGACGGGTTCGCGGTCATTCAGCGGCTGATTGACCGGCACGGCGCAAAGCCCGGCAAGGAGGCCGTGCCGCTGCCGCAGATTGTGTTTGCCACGGCCTACGACCAGTACGCCGTGCGCGCCTTCGACGTGAACGCCGTGGATTACCTGCTGAAGCCCTTCGACCGCACCCGCGTCGAGCAGGCTCTGGAGCGGGCGCGCGGGCGCATGGGGGGCAGCGCGGGCACGGCGGCCCCGCCGGAGTCGCAACTGGACGCCTTGCTGCGGCTGCTCAAGAGCCCCCTGAACGGGGCGCGCGCGCCGCAGCCGGCGCGGCTGATTGTGCAGGCGCAGAGCCGCCTGCTGCTGGTGGACCAGGCGGATATCTGCTACGCGGCCATCGATGAGGGCGTGATTCGCGTGGTCACGCAGAGCTTTGAAGGCCACTCCAAGTGCCGCACGCTGGAGGAGCTGCTTGATCTGCTGGACCCGGCGTTGTTCTGGCGCGCCCATCGGGGCTTCGTAGTCAACATCAACCACATCCGCGAAGTGGTGCCGTGGTTCAAGTCCAGCTACCAGTTGCGCATGAACGACAAGAAACAGACCGAGATTCCGGTCAGCCGCGCGCAGACCAAGCGCCTGCGGGAGCTGTTCAATCTGTAGCTGCTCTTCTCTGCCCCAGCCAGCCCTGTCCCGCAGCCCGAATCTCAGTCGTAGCGCTCGGAGATGATCTGCCTGCGCTGCCAGCCCAGCCCCTTCAGCCGCTCGCGCACGGCGGAGACCATGTGGTTGAGCCCGCATATGTATGCGTGGATATCAAAACGCAGGTCGGCGGGAGGAGTGGACGGGTCGGGTGGCGGCTGGCCGAGGCGGGCGGCGCGCTCCTCGATGACGCGGGCCGCGTGTTCCTGCACGTACCCGCGCAGGCCGGTCCAGCTCTCCGGGGCGCGGCTCAGCGTGGGCAGGTAGTGAAAGTTGGGGTGGCGCGCGGCGAGAGCTTCAAATTCCTCGCGGTAGTAGATCTCCGTTTCGTGGCGCGTGCCGTAGACCAGCCAGATCTCCCTGCCTAGGCTGCGGTCCGTTCCCGCGTCCGGGCCATCGGCGGGAAAGAGCCACTGGGCAAAGCCGCGCATGGGGGCGACGCCGGTGCCGGTAGCGATAAATATCGAGTCGGTGATGGGCTCGCGAAGGGTGAAATAGCCCAGCGGCTCCTGCACCTGGATGGCTTCGCCGACGGCCATATCGGCCAGGCGGTTTGAAACAAAGCCGCCCTCGACCCGGTTCAAGCACAGGTCGAAGCGGTTGCCGCCAGGGGCCGAGGCAAGGGAGTAGGCGCGGGTCTGTTGCTTGCCTTGAGGGTCCTCGGCCACGACGGAGACAAACTGGCCGGGGATAAACGGGAAGCTCTCCAGCTCGTCGAGGGCGAATTCGAGATGAAAGCACTGCGCCGCTGCGGAGAGGCAGTCTTTTCGAAGCAAACGTGCGGTATAAAGCTGACGCGGCAAAGTGGACTCTCGCTTGGGAAGAAGGATGAGGCCCGCACACCGGGCTTCAGGGAGTATCGCCAGCGGAGCGGCCAAGTGGCAAGCCGGGGAGTTCGCCGCGCCGGTGCCGACCCTTCACGCGCCGCTCATGTCCAAGCGGGTTGAACCGGCCCGCCCCTTCAAGAGATGACGAAAACGTCATGCAAACCGCTGATTACGCTCAGGAATCACCAGCGTCCATGAGGTACCGGACACACTCGCCCCAAGGTCCGGCTCGAGATTCAATGCCTGCTTTCGCAATTCCCTGGCGCAACAAGGGTTCAAGGAGATCGCGTGCCTTTTCTGGTTTATGCCACAAGGACTTTGACACGCCTTCGCAGAGCGTGCGTCGGGATTCCAGGCCGCACCGCACGGTTTGCTTCGAGCAGGCTGCCCCGGCTCTTCCGTCTGGCCTTGATTGTTGCTGCCGGCTGGGCTCCTCTGTGCGCATTGGCTCAACAGACGCCCGTTCCTCCACAGGCCCCCGTCAAGGTGGCAAGCGACCGGGAATTGCCGGACGCGCCCGGCCTGGCAGCATCCTCGGATGGGTCCGGCTATCAGTCCGCCGCTCGAAACGCCGCGGCCACCATTGCTGGAACAGTTCTGGACTCGAATGGGGCTGAGATTCAAGATGCACGGGTGGTGCTGAGCAACCGGGCCGGGGCTCAGGTGCGCATCCTGCAGACCAGCGGCAACGGGGAGTTCGTTTTCGCCGGGCTGCCCTCCGGAACTTTTCGGCTGACGGTGACCGGACAAGGCATGGGGACCTATGTCTCGCCCGAGATCAAGGTCAATGCCGGCGACTTCCGGATTGTTACCCAAGTGATGCTGCCGGTGGCCGCAGCAACTTCAGAGGTCACGGTCGTCGGAGACCGGGAAGAACTGGCCGAGCAGCAGGTGCAGATCGCCGTGCAGCAGCGGGTGATGGGCGTTTTTCCCAACTTTTACAGCACCTACGAGTGGAACGCGCCGCCCCTGGGGCCCAAACAGAAGTTTCAGTTGGCCTTTCGGGCCGTGACTGATCCGGTCGACCTGCTCGGGGCGGGCATCATTGCCGGCTACGAACAGGGCCACAACCTCTTTCCTGGGTACGGACAGGGCGTGCAGGGCTATGCAAAGCGGTTCGGCGCGGCCTATGCCAACGACGTCTCAGGAAGGATGCTGGGCAGCGCCCTCTTCCCCACGCTGTTCCACCAGGACCCACGCTACTTCTACCGGGGGTCGGGGAGCGTCCGCAGCAGAGCGCTCTACGCCATCGCCGCCGCCTTCATTGCAAAGGGTGACAACGGGCATTGGCAGCCAAACTACTCCCATGTCCTGGGTAACTTTGCCGCCGGAGGCCTCTCCAATCTCTACTACCCATCCGGGAGCCGCGGGTGGTCGCTGTGCGTCGCAAATGGGCTCATTGAGACTGCGGGCAACGCCGGAACCAATCTGCTGCGGGAATTCTTCTTGCGTGGGCTGACCTCGAAAGTGCCCAGCTACGCCAACGGCAAGCCATAGGCCCCGCGTTGCCAGATGACATCTGGTGCAAGTCACATCGGAGGCCGCTTCTTTGTGCCGGTCGGCCGGTCGGGCCAAGGACCGCGAATTACGTTGTTTTTCTCGTCGCCTCCAGTGGTCGGAGGGATACTCTGCGCAGCGCGGCTTTCGGGCGTATGCATGTTGGCAAAACTGAGCTCATGATCGGTGACGTTGCCGTCGGGGGCGGTTTCAGACCACTCCACCTTGCGATAGAAAGGCCGGTCCTCTCCAATGCGTGTCACATCGGTCACCTTTACTTCGATCGAGTAGCCTTCGTTGAGTTTTCTTGTGAAACTGTTCTCCAGCTTTTTGAAAGTGCCAAATTCGTTGGCCTTCCAGTTTTGCAGGCTAAGATTCTCAGCGCCTCCACTTCCGCCAAAGGTATTGGCAATCAGGTGCCCGGCGTCGTCGCCTGTGCCCCCAGAGACACTTGCCTGCGCACTCCCGCTGCGGTGCTCCACAACTTCGCCCGGCTTGCCAAGCTTGCCCTCGGCAGTCTTGAACTTCAGTCCCCTGGCCTCATCCACCCTCTCGTAGTAGCGGTGTTGTGAGCGCATGTCCACCTTCGGGGCGGTATCGGAAGGCACAGTGTTTCCGCCCTCGACAGAAGTCTTTGCGGGCGACGTCTTCCTTGGCTTGGGCTTGGCCGCGCGCTTTTTCGGAGGCTTCCTGGCGGGCTTGGCCTGCGGCTTTTCGTCGTTCGCGGCGGGTTTCTTTGCGGTGTCTTCGTGAAGCTCCCGCGGCTTCTCCACCAGCGGGTCAGGTTCTGTGGGATGCGGCGTTCTGACCTCCGGCGCATGCGGCTCGACGTGTGCCTTCGGGGTTGTCTCATGCGGCGTGGGGTGGGGCTCCGTCTTCACGGGCGCTTTGGGCGGAGGACTCTCGTGGGTTACCTTGCTCAACCCCTTTGCAGCGGCCGAGGCTTCCTGCGATTCGGCGCCCTCGGCCACGCCAAGCAGGTCGCGGAGGAAGGTTCGAAGCCCCGACATGAGCTCGCCAAACTCCTTCAGCACCGGCTCAAGGGGCTTGAGGATCGCTCCCGCCACCTTCGCAATCATCTCTTCGGCGCCGGTAATCCACTTGCCAACCGTAGCGAGAAGCTCGCCCAAGTCCCCCGCCAGCCGCCCCAGAAACTGAGCACCTTTGCCCAACTTGGAGAGCCACGAGGCGACATCTCCTAACTTGCCGGCAATCTGCACAATGGCATCGCCGATGCCATCGGTAAAGACAAACAGCGCCACGTTCACCAGAACGGTGCCGATGACTTCGCCGCCCGTCTCGGCCAGATCGGGAATGGGCTGGTCGGCATTCTGGATCAACATGTTCGCAATCTTGTGCCCGCCCCGCTCCGCGGCTGCGTTGGCCTCCTTCCGCGCTGTGTCCAACAGCGGCCCCAGCTTGGCGACGGTGTCCAAGGGATGCAGCAGGAGACTCTTCAGGGCGTCCTTGGCACTGCCGCCCAGCTTGCGCATCGAGCTCGCCAGGCTCTTGGCGTCCGCGGCGAGTTGATCGCGCTTCGACCAGGCCGTCCCAATCACACTGCGGGCAATCTCTTCCAGCTGAACGCCGAGCTTGACGAGGTCGAACAGCCCTGTGATCGGGCTGACGATCCCCTTCACCAGTCCCCACCAATACTTGGGAAAGAAGAGAAGCAACTCACTGGGCGAAGTGGCGAACTCCCTCATCCGCCCCTTCACTTTGTCGACGGCCTCGCCGCCATGGGCCTCTATCTCCGCAAAGAAGCCGTGCCAGGTGGAGTGGACAAGGTTGTAAGCCGTGTCGCCCATGACCGCTGCCGGACCGGACAACACGGTGATGATTTTTTCAGTGAACCAGCCCAGGTTCTTGGTACCGGTATCCTCGGCATCCTGGCGTTGCACCAGGGGTGTGGCGGCGCGATGCGGCAAGGAGGGGCGCGTCGCGGACGCACCGGCGACGGCGCGATGCGGAGCCATTCCCTGCTGGACCACATGCGCAAGCTCATGGGCCATCAGGCGGCGGTACTCGGGAGTGGAGCTACGTGCGCCCGGGCCCAACACGATTTGGGGTCCGACCGTGTAGGCGCGAGCGTGCATGCTGGCGGCCGAGGCCTCGGCCTGTTGGCCGGTGTGAATGCGGACCTGACGAAAGTCGCTCTGGAAAGCCGGCTCGGCCCAGCCGCGGGTCTGGTCATCGAGCGCCTGGCCGGGAGAACGGAGTACCTGGTGGACAATGGGAGGAGCCTCGGTGAGCGGAGGCGTGTGTAAACGGCGAATGCGCGGAGCCGGGCGGCTGGAGGTGCTTCCCAGCGCGGCCTGCGCGGCGGCGTCGGCTTCGAATTCAAAGGGATCCGATGTGGCGCCAATGGCCAGCTTGCGCTGCACGGGCAGGCGGCTCTGCGGAAATCCGTCCGCGGGTGGCATCAGGTTGGCAGGGCCGGGCGTGTCGCGCTCGGCGGGGATGGCCGCTGGATTGCGAGGCAGTTGGCCGATCACGCACGGCGGCGCCTGTTGCCGATTTCCAGGCGCAGCGCCCGCCGGAACCGGTCCCTTTGCAGACCGCGCCGCGCGCGTCGCGACTGGAGGCGCCGCTGCCGCCATGTCAGGCCTCCACTCCCACGGATTGCGCCATGCGCTGGCAGTGGCGATGGAAGATGGGGTCGATTTCGGCCACGCGACGCTCCAGACGCGCGGTCACGCCGGGGTGGGTCTTGGCGTCGCCCAGCAGATGGGTATAGCCGGCCCGCGCGGTGGCGGACGCGCTGAATGCCTCTGCCCAGGTGGGAAACAGGTAGCGTATGGCGACGCCGCGATAGGGCGACTGGGGATGGGAGCGGTGGTAGTCGATGCAGGCCGCCAGCAGATACTGCTCGATAAGCATGTTGTAGCCGCTTTTGTCCGGCAGCTCAGCCCAAAGCGCGGCGTGGCCTGGATCGAGCGCCATGCGGATCGCGGCCTGGGCATAGTGGCGGATGAAATCGAGCCGGTTGGCGCCCAGAATGCCGCAGTTTTCCTCGCGGAAGGTGGGACCGCCGCGCGAGGAGGCCCACTCCCACTCGGCGGGCAGGGGCCGGGCGTGGCGGGCAAAGAGAGACTCGATGGATCCGGGCCCGCACCAGGCGTGTTCGAGCGAGTGCTGCTCAGGGCACTGCGCAAAGACCGGCGCGGCGGTGAGCCCGGCGGGCAGCGCGCGCCACAGAAACACGTCGGTGTCGAGATGCACGAAGGGACGGTCCTGCACGCTGTAGGCGACCAGCTTGCCCAGCGCCCACCAGCCGGGGTCGGCGTCGCGCAGGCGGTCAAGCTCGGTAGAGACCGCGGCGAATTCGAGGCCGAGCCGATCCACGAGGAGGGCCTTGCCCGCAGTGTCGGTGACCAGCACCGTTTCGGGATAGTGCTGCCGCGCCAGGTGCAGGGAGAGCCCCCAGGCGAGCAGATGATGCTGCGGCTCGCGCCAGATGCGCCCCTTGTAGGCCTTGAACGGCTTGCTCCAGAACGACCATACGGCTCGCATTGCGGACCTCCGACTTATGGAGTTTTCCGGCGCAGCAATGCGCCCCCGGTAATCGCCAGAGTGGGCGGTTGGCTGCCCGAAGGCGGGTTGAAGGAAAAATTCCCCAGCGCCGTGGCCACCGAGGCATCCACCGTGATCGTGTCTGTGACCCCTGCGCCGGGGCTGGCCTGGATGTTGATAGGTACGGGCGTCGAGATTTGCCCGGCCGGAATCGTCGCCGTCGCGGGGATGGTCACGACCGTCCCGACTCCAGTGCCGGAAAGAGTCAGCGTCACCGTGGTGTCCGCGATGGGCGCGTAGGTCAGCGTGATGAGGGCCTGCACGCTGGAAACCACGATCGTCGCATTCCCTGAGGAAGTTTGCAGGCCGGTCATCACGCCCCGGATGTTCACCGCCACGGTGACCGCGCTGAGGGGCTGGGGATTGCCGTCTTCCACCCCTAGTATCTCCACACTGGCGATGACCACGGTCGGCGCCAGGTAGAACCACCCCTCGAAATCGCTCACTTTGACCGCGTTGCCGCTGGGCGCTTGCAGGCTGATGCTCTCGGCTCCGTCGGCGGCGCGGGTCGCCGTGGAGCCAAAACTCTGGCCGTCGAGGTAAATGGTTCCGTTGGCTGCATCGGCGTAAACCGCGCCGCCTTCCAGCCTGACCCGCAACCGGCCCCAACCCCTGGGGTTGGCGGCAAACAGCAGGGCATTGAGCACGTTGTACAACCGAAGCATGGATTTTCTGGCTGAATCCGAGGCATTGGCCGGCATCAACCAATTCACTTGCGATCCGGAGACGGTGATGCCCGCGGGTGGATCAAGCGCCAGCACGGTACGCAGGAACACATCCGTTTCCGGCGCGGCTTGACCGGCGGCGAACATCGCCGAGTAGGCCTCTGTGTAGAACGCCGCCGCATCGTTGGCCAGAGGTGACTCCAGAACCACGCTGAAGTTGGCCCCGCTCCACGGACAGGCGGGCGCCTGATCGAGCGTGATGGAGAGTCCGTTGGCCAGCAGCGTGTCCACGGTCATCACATCGTCGTTGGTCCAACTCGTGCTCTGAATGTGCAGCGCGGGCGGGGTTTGCTCCTGTGTGAGGGCCGTGAGCGGCGGGAATTGGAGCCGGCAATCGTCTACCAGAAACCGGCTGGCAGGGCTGAACGCTCTTGCGCTTTCGTTCAGGTTGTGAAGACGCGGGTGAATGCAGGCCAGGGGCGCAGTGTAGATCCGGATGAACTGGGCGGGCTGAAAGTGCTGGCCGTTGCCGCCGCAGGGAGGCCAGTCGATCTGGCCGTCGGCGGCGCGCGCGGGGATGGTCCAGTAGTCGCCGGACTGGTAGGTTCCGCTGCGGAAGTTAACCTCGATTCCGTTTTCGAGAGGAATGGGGAGGGACGAGAGAGGGACGCCCTGCGCCGTGGCGCCGGCGCCGCTCTGGTCCCAGCGCCTCATGCGGGCATTCCGCGCGATGTCGATCCCGGTGACCGCGGCGGCCAGCGTGACCTGAAGCTGGCCCGGGCCGAGGGATGCGATCTGATAAAGCTGGCCGGGCTGGTTGGGCGTGTCGCCGAAGAGATAAGTGTCGTCGCTCAACTCCACCCACTGGCCGGGCTGGAATCCGAGGTTTGCGTCCGGCCCCAGGCTGGTGGCTGTGACCACTGGGCCACTGATGCCGGTGATACTGGTGACCACCGAGCCGTTCTCGCGCGACCACTTGAAGGTAGCTGTATCCAGTGTGCCGGGGGTGTGAATCTCCACGCGGTAGAGCTGATTTTCAAGCCCCTGATACCCAGCCGGGGCGATGGGCTGGCAGCCGCATTCATTGTTGCCCTGTCCGGCGGCTGCGCCCATGGCTCCGGTGCGCAGAATGCGCGGCGAGCCGTAGAGCGACTGGCAGCATGGAGAAAGCTGGCTCACCGGGTCCGCGTAGGCGTTTGCGCCTGAGGATGTTTGCGCGGGCGCGATGCGATCAATAAGAGGGATCAGGTTCCGCCCTGAGCCTGCATTCGGATCATCGGTCTGGAGCTTTCCCACCACGCGCCACACGGTTTGCAGGCGCGCCGTGGTGTCGGCCTGGCCCAGAGCCGGCTCGCGCAGGCAGCCGTCGTCGAGCTGCGTGACCAGCCGCTGCCAGACCTGGAGGAGCAACTGCGCCGTAACGCTCCCCTTGCCCTCGAGAACCGCTTCCAGCAGTTGCTGCGCAGTGTAGGCGGGGTCGATCAGATGCGGCTGCTCGTTGTAGTGCTGCAGCGCTTCGTTCTCCACCAGCAGCCCTTGCACGTAGTAACGGCCGGGCTGAATGAGAATCTCGCCGCCCTGCACCGTGATGGCAAAACCGGCGTCGCCGATGGGACCGCCGTAGGGGCCGATCACGTCCAGGTTCGTGGTGTCGCGCAGCCAGGCTTCGATCGCGGTGCGCTCGTTGCCGTCCGCGTCCAGCGACACCCGGCCCTGCTGTTCGAGCACCGCGGTGTAATGCTTCGCGGGGTTGAATCGAATTCTGCTGAAATCGCCTCTCATCGCTGGTCCTGCCTATCGTGTGGGTTGGTACTGCATTACCGCTGTCGCCATGCGCCTCGTGGGCGCACAGGGGCAGCTTGCTCTCACAACAATCCGATTCCGATTCCGAACGGCATTTCGTCCACGGTCTCGGCCTCTCCCGTGCAGCGCCGCTTGCGGAGCCCATACCCGTATGGCTCCATCGGAGAAGCCGCCTGCACGCGCGGACGTGAGGGGATCAGAAACACCCCGCGCTCCAGGTTGGCGGGCAGATATTCCTCCGACCGGATTTGAACATTCGTGACCGCCTCGGTCTCCTGAATCTGCTGATATACGCCGATCTGCGATCCGTTGTCGGCGCCTTTCCAAATGGCCAGCGGTACATCTCCGCTGAGCAGGCAATAGCCCGGCTCGCCGAATCGTAGCGTGATGAACTGCGGCAGCAATGCAGGCTGGCTGGCTGCGTCCGGCGGCAGACACTCGTAGCGCCGCGGCACAAGCGAGTCAAACGGCAGCCAGCAGAAGCGCACGCAGCCCGTTTGCCGCTGGCTGGCCCAGACCGCGGCCTGCCACGGGTCGCGCTTGCCGAGCTTGGCCCAGAAAATAGTGTTCGAGGCCATACGCATGAGCTCGGTCCACACGCGGCCCACCACGGTGGAGTCTTCAATGTGCAGCGCCGCGCCAGGCGAGGCCAGATCCGTGCCCGCAAAGGCCGGGCAGAAGGGCGAGCCCGCATCGACGATGCTGCCGAGGATGCGCGCGGAGCAGCTTGAAGGCAGCGCGATGGGTCCGGTGACAACGCGCGCCAGACACACGCTGACGCCGATGGCCGAACCGCTGAGACTGGGCTCGCCAGGAAACGCGGCATCGCCCTGGCGGGTGAGCGAGCGGCCCGGCGTGAGCGTGCAGTCGGCGATTTGCAGGCAGAACGCCGCGCCCAGTACGCGCATCTCGCCGGCCACACCCAGGCCGCTGAATTGCGCCTGGCCCATGGGCGCGGCGAGGCCGCCGGCGAGTGGCGGCGACGGCAGACCCACCACTTCGATGTCTCCGCGCAGCGTCACGCATGATTTGTTCCACTCCGGCGGCGCGCCCTGCTGCGACACATCCGCGGCGGCAATCAGCAGTTGGCTCTCGGCGGAGACCTGAATCGCGTTCGCGCCCGTGAGGTCGATGACGTACGACTCGTAGTTGGGCAGCACGATGGTGCCCGTCGAGCCCGCGGGCAGCGCGTTCCACGCGGCCACGGCCGACTCGACGGTGGGATAGGCGGACGAACCCACAATCGCGAATAATTGCGGGTTTGTTGGCGGGGTAAGATTGGCCGAGCGGTCGTAGGAGCCGCCGCCGATCTGCGCCGCCGCTCCGTAACTGTAGTTCACACGCAACTCGCCTGGCAGCGGCACGTCCGCCGCGTACTGAACGCGCCCCAACTCGGGATCGATGGCGATCTTGCCCGTAGGCACGCGGCAGACGCCGTCGGCGGTTTCGGTCAAGTTGGCGCAGACGATCTGACCTGCGTCGACCGCAACGCCGTCGGCAATCAACTCCACGCTGGCCGGGTAGAAGTCGCCGCGAAAGATTTCGAATCGGCGGCGCGAGATGGGCTGCGGCGCGTCGGCCTCGTTCATCAGCCGCGTGAACGGCAGCGGCAGGGGCGGCGGCTGCTGGAAGAGCGGAATGGGCCCGCCCAATGCGCTGAAGAAATAGCCGCCTTCGCCGAGATCGAAGGCCGGAGCGTTCTTGATTTGCCAACTGCGCCAGCGCCACATCCACACCGCAACGTCGGGGATGTTGAAGCGGCCCGGCCCGTGCAATGCGATCTCGAGCGGCGTGGGGTCGGGGTCAACGGGCGCGACCCGGTTGCGCGGAGCGATGCGGCGCACGTCCACGCTTCGATTGAGTCGCGTGAATGGGCCCTGCTGGTCTTCCCAGTCGCGGCCGCGGCGCAGGCTGGCGTTGTCGGCGTGGTGCGGCCGCACGTCGCGCAGGCTCAGCGTAGTGATGAGCCGCTTGAATTCCTCGACCGCGATGGTCGTGCGGCCGGAGACGTCGTGGGTCAACTGCTCCATGGCCAGCAGCGTGCCCTTGCGCCGCCGGTAGCCGATAGTGTTCGCCACTTCCGCGCGGCTGTCGGGGCCGCTCAGCGCCACGGTGTACACGGGGTCGAAGCCGATCAGCTCGCCGATATACGGAATCACCCACGGAGCGCAGGTCTCGATGAACTGGTCGTCGTAGAGCTGCCACACGTTCTCGCGGACCAGCGCGGCCTGGCTCTCCAGCACCTGGAAGAAGGCTTCGAGCTGCCCTCCCTGATGGGCGTCGCGCGTGCGAAAGACCGCCGGAAGCAGTGAGAAGATGGGGCCTGGATTGGGGGTCGTGCTCATGACCACACTCCCACGTTGCCTTGCGCCGCCGGATCGAGCAGCAGAATCTCCGCGCCGGCGGGTGGGCTCTGGCCGGGCTGCGGCCCGGAGGCGCACAGAATGTTTTGCGCGGTGGCTGCATCGCCGCTCTGGTTCAGCGCCGTGAGGTTCACCGCAATCACGCCGGGGACCTGCTGCGCGAGCTGAATGGCATAGCTCGCCGCAACGCCCTGCCCTGGCTGCATCTGGCCAAAGGCGAAGGCTGCGGACAAGCTCTGCCACACCTGCGCAATGACAAGCGACGGATCGTAGGTGGGCGCATTCACCTTGACCTGCATCGCGATTTCGAACAGCACCGGCACGTAGGAGACGATCTGCACGGGCACGTAAGGCAGGCCGCGGGCCTGAAGCGCGGTCTGCAGATTCTGCACCACGGTGTCGTTGGCGTTGAGGATGGCGCCGCCCTCGCCCGCCACGGTGAGGAAGATGCCGCGCGTGGTTCCGAACCATGTCCAAGTGGCCAGGGCCAGCGCGATTCCGGCAAAGTTGCGCGCGAAGTTCTGATAGTCCTCGAGCGAAACCACGCGGCCCAGAGTGAGCGTGGGCAGCGGAGCGGAGAGGCGCGCATCCGCCGGCGACGCGGGATCGGCGCCGCCCGTGGCCGCGCTCGGATTGATCACCGATTGCAGTCCCTGCGGGCGGTCGATGGGCTGCGTAAGCTGGCCGGGCGCCACCATGCCCGCCCGACCGATGCCCTTGCGATAGAGCGCGCGAATGTTCGACTGGCCGGTGGGCGTGCGCGAGCCGTGCAGGCCGTCGCCGAACTGCACTGTCGGGCCGCCGGTGGAGTTGGGGCGCGTGACGTAGGCGCGATCCGCAGGCGCGGAACTGAGGAAGTTCGCGGCCTCGCTCCACAGCAGGTTGTTCACCCGCACCTGCAGCGTGGATTGCACGCCGTTGCCGGTGGGCGCGGAAACATAAGTGAGCGGCGACTGCTTGAGCTGGAATTGCAGAGCGGCGTTGGTGGCGTCGCCCGAGCCGAGAATCTCCTGCGTCGTTTCGCCGTGCGAGGCCTCGACGGCGTTGGCGTTCACAGTGACCGTCGCCGCGTCGTAGATGCGCGTGAGCGCCGCGTTGAACGTAAGTGCAGTGGTGGCTCCCTGCGTGTTCTCCACGCTCACGCTGGAGATGCCGGCGGCTTCGCCCGCGACAGGATCGGAGGGATTCGATGGCTGCAACTGGAACGAATCTGCGGGCAGGGAAAGCGTTCCGGCCTGGCCCGTCACCGTCAACACGCTCCACAACAGGTTGCCGGTGTTGGAATCGGTCGCGGGCGGGAAGGCATCAATGAGAAACGGCTGATTGGCGCTGACGGCGAGCATGCCTGTTGCGCCTGCGGGCGTAAACCCGCCAGCGGGCGCGGCGAGCGCCGAGTTTGGCGCGATGCGCAGGCGCCTGCCGCTGACGGCGACGGGCGCGTTGTCATTGAGCGCCTGCAATCCCTGCAGCGTGAGCGCAGTGCCGCAGACCGGCGCGACCATTCCAGGCGCGGGCGGGTACGTTGCCTTCAACGACCAGTCGGTCAGCGGGAGACTTGCGCCAGTGAGCAACTGGCTTTGCACGTAGGCCGTCGTGACGCGCGTCTCGTGGACGAACTCATAGAGCAGTTCGTTCAGTGTTAATGCGGTGTCGCCGGCGAGCACGGTCCCGCTCGCGAGCGTGAGTTGCGTGGTCTTTGCGGAGAGTGCGTAAAGACCGGGGTTCGATTCCGAAGCGGACTGAATCTGGAAGAACGATGTGTACTGAGGACCGGTCAGCACCATCCACTGCGCTTGAACCGCAGACGCGTTTGCTCCGCTCGCCGCCGGATTCAGGCCGGGATACGAGTTATCGAGATTGATGGTCGCGTTTTCGGAATAGGCCCATGCCCAGTCGCCGGAATTGCCTTTGGGATTGCCTGGAATATTTGTGATGGTCGTCGAAGGAAACAGCCCTGGAACGGGCGAGGCCGCGCCAAAGAGCGCTGCTTTGGTGCGGAAGATGTAAAGCGACACCGCCGAGCCGGCAAGACTCGCGGGAATCGCCTGGTCCCACGCGATGAGCGTGTTGCCGCCGATCGGATCGATGGTCACTGCGGTCACAAACGCCACCGCGGCCGGCCCGGTCTGCGAAGGAATTCCGTTCGGCGAAAGGATGAACAAGAGCGCATCACCTGCGTGAATATTGCTCGCCGTTCCGGTGACCCACGTGGATGTGTCGTTGGCGGCAAGCTGCCACGGTTTTGTGGTGGATGCGGGAATGGCGCTGGCGGCGATGGTGGCCGTGAAGTCGCGGGACGTTTCAAAGACCTGCGGCGACTGGCCCGGTCCGGGAATGCTCTGCACGCGGGTCCCCGCGGCGATGGGCACCGTGGTTGGAGAGCCGGGCGCGGAAGAAAGCGTGAACGCGAGCACCGTGGATGCGCTCACCCCCGGCGAAGGCTTGTAGCCGACGAGCCGAGCCAGCTCGAAGACGCTGCGGCCTTCGACTGCCGTGCCGAGATAGGCTTCGTTGGCCAGCCTCTCGGAGTAGAACGTGAGAATGTCGAGCGCCTCGGACCACGCATCGACGAGAGCGATGGACCAGTCGCCCGAAGAGCGCGTGCGCAAGCCGGAGAGCGCGGGAACGCTCGATGAAGAGAGCGCGGCGAGCATCGTTTCGAAGAATGTGGAGTAGGTGCCGACGCGATACTGAATCGCGGGCAGACCTGGGCGGTTTGCGATCGCGGCGGGCGTCGATTGGGTGACGCCGGCGCAGCAGCCGCAGAGTTGAGGTCCCGTGTTTTGGCAAGTGCAGCTCATTTGCCACCGTCCATGGTGAGCACCAACAGCCCGCGGTCTGCATGGTTTGCGTCGTTGTCACAGCGTGGAATTTCAAGCGGTCCCATCGTCAACTGCGTGGGCGGCGCGACTCCCGCGGGGGTGGGCGCGTCCATGCGCTCAAAAGTTGCCAGACTCACAGCCACCACGCCGGTGACGGCTTGCGCGGCGGCAATGATCGGACTGGCGTAGATGGTCTCTCCGAACTGAAAGTTGGCCGCGTTGAGCAGCCCCGGCGCGCCGCTGCAGGGATCGCCCGCTACGAGCACCTGCCAGACCGCCGCGTAGACGTCACCCTGAAAATAACTGGACGCGACGCAGATCTCGAGACCAATGCGAAGGCCAACGAGCCTGGCCGCTTCCACCACCAGATCCACGCCCATCATGCGCAGCTGGTTGAGGCTGGTCTTTACGGTCTGCTGCAACGCGGCGCTCAGGTTTGTATCAAGTGTGCCCGCCGGCTCAACGGAAACGAATGCCGTGTACCAGGAGCCGGTCCAGCGCATCGTGCCCTTGGCCTGTGCGACGCCGTCAAGAGCGGCGGCCATGGTGCCGTAATCGTCCGCTGCCACGCAGCGAAGCTGGCTCTGAAAGTTGAACGGCGCAACCTGGCGGATGTGCTCCATCGTCTCCGGGTCCGTGCCGCCGGCCGCGGTCAGCGGATTGCGCACGCCAGTGATTCCCGGGCCGGAGAAAAGCACGTGCGCCAGCGCCTCGCGCCCCACGCTGCCGGCGGTTCCGTTGCCGGTGCGGTAAGTTGCGGTAAAAGCCAGACCCTTCGCAGGGGCCGCGCCGTAGATACCATCGCCAAAGCGCAGATGCGCCGTGCCGTCGTACTCAATCTCGGGAACAAAGCCGGGAAACTCCCCGTCCTCGTCGAGCAGGTCTTCGATGGCAGTCCATGTCGTGCCGTCGTCGCTGGCCAGCGTAATCTGCGCCGATGCGGTGGAAACATCGGGAGCCAGAAAAGTTGAGGCCGGCGCGGCTGCGTTGAACGGGACGGCAAACGTGAGCGGCTTGTTGGCGAGCGTGGGCTTGAAATATGGCCGCGCAGTGAGCGCGCCTGGCGCGGCGGAACAGTTGCAGCCCATTCCGGCGACAGGCGAGGGAGGAGCAGGAGGAACGGTTCCGAGCGATTCGGGTTTCGCAGTCCACTGGCCCTGATCGGCAGGCAGCACATTGCCGCGAGCGACGGAAACGCCCGCCACCGGCAGCGATCCATGATGCGCGTCGGTCACCGACGAGAGACACAACGGGAAGGGCAGCGCATCCGCGCTCTGCCACGTGATGGCGGTGATCGGCGCGCCGTTTACAGGGTCCTTGAGCGGCTGCCCGCTCTGATTCACTGTGGTTGCATGCGTCAGCCGCACGGCCCAGCGATGGGTGGGATCGGCGTCGGCGGGATCGGCGCTGAGCGGCCCAATGACTTCCTCAAAGATGAGCACATCACCCGCGGCAAGCGTGGAGAAGATGCCGTCCAGCGTGGCCTCAGTGGCTCCTGCGGGTAGGCAGCATTGCCCCTCGCCCCAGGTGTAGAAATTCATCCGGTTCTGCTCGCTGTAGATCACGAGATCGGCGAGGCTCTCGAAGACCGGGCCGGGGCTGGCCTGCAGCGTGTCTGCGGCGTAGGTATTGGGATCGACCGATGCGGCCAAACCGGACACGAGCGGATAAATCTGCGTTCCCGCTGCAACGCTGAGGCCGTCCATCGACGCCGCGAGGCACACCCAGGCCCGCGCATTCGCGCCTTCCCGCACGGAATAATCCACCAGGCGCGCGTGGCGGCGCAGCGAGATGCGGCTGCGCGCGGTGCCGATGTAAGCCTCTGTGTTGACCGCGTCCTGCAGGTAGCTGACGCGGTCGGCGGCGTAGGCCAGCGCCTCCACCATCGTGATGCCGGGGTCGGCGGCGTGCGTTTCCGTCCAACCCGGATCGAGCGTCGCCATGCGGTCCAGCATCGCCTGGCGAAAGCCATCGTAATCGCGCGCAAGGTAATTGATGTCCGGCGCGGGCATTGGCGTTGCAGGGCAACATATGGCGGTCTGGCAATCCACCGGCGACGGGCAGCCGGCCTTGAACGAGAAACTCACGCTCGCCAGTTGCGGATCGATGCCCGGCGGAGGATCGGAGTTCGCGGTTCCGGTGACGAGCGTGAGCATGTAGGGCGAGAAGTCGCCGCTTGCGTCGAGCAACACCGTTACGGTAAGCGGATCGCTGTTCGTTGCCGGTTGGACGCCTGCGATCTGCAAGGCCGTGTCGCCGGCGAGTGCAAAGTTGGCGGGCGCCAGCGCGAGCGAGCGCGCGTCCTTCAAAAACGTCAGCGCCAGTTGCGTGCCGCAGCCAGCAGCGCCGAGCACTTCAAGGTAGTCGATGCCGTTGAGGCCCGGCGTTTGCAGCACCAGGTCGCGGCGGCGCTTGTCGCGGCAGAAGGCGATCATTGCGTGGGCCCTCCGTAGAGAAACTGCTGTGACTGCTGTTGCTGGTTGGATACGAGCGTGTAGACGACGGTGACACGCAGCGTAGCGTCATCGGCAGAAACCGTGACCGACTGCACGCGAATCAAATCCGAGAGCCACTGCTGCAGGCCGGACTGAATCGCCTGCTGCTGCGCCGCCGCGAGCACATCGCTGTTGGGCGCAAAGACAAGCTGTGCCGTGCCGCTGCCGAAGGTAGGGCGATTGACGCGCTCGCCGGGTGAGGTGAAGAGAATCAACTCGATCATGTCGCGAACGTGCGCGGCCACGCTCGAGGCCTGCGCGGTGCGGCCCGTCGAGTCGAATGCGTAAGGGAAGGCCAGATTCATGCTTGCCATGGATTCCTCACATTGCCGTTACGCGCGTTTGCATGGTGACCGGTAGCAGCGTCGCGCCGCCGGGAGCCGTGATGGCCGCGCCCGTTTGCACCACGAGCGGCTGGCCGAAAGAGGTGACACGCAGGGTTCCCATGACCCATTGCGCCGTCACACACGGGGGCACCGCAGACGGAATTCCTGGACAACCTGCGACCACCCAGGGCGCGGCGATGGTGGCCGAGGGCATTCCCGTCAGGGTCACTGACGGATTCGGCGCAGTGGGCATGGCCTGCCCGCCATGCAGGCACATCACCACCGCGCCCTGATGCAAAAGAAATCCCGGCATGACTAGATGACCTCCAGGGCGCCTTCGTTGACGGTAACGGCGGGGCCGGTCATTGCAATGGTTGCGCCCTGACCGTTGCTGATGATGATTCCCGTGTCGGAGATTGAAATCATTGCGCCGGAGGCTGTCTTCAACAAGATTCCTCCGGTCGGTCCCGGCGTGTCGCTGATCATGAGCGTGTTTTGCCCGACAGTTTGAATCACTACCGCCTGCAGTCCCGGCGGAGTGGCCAGGGCCAGCGCAGGCGTCTCCGCCGCGGAGCCGAAGAAGCAGCCCGACCAGATGGGATAATCCGGATTGCCCTGCTCAAACTCCACCCATACTCCCGTGCCGATAGCCGGCACTGCAAAAAATCCGTTCTGAATTCCTGCAAATGGCAGGCACGGCATGGCCCACGTGGACGGAATCACATTGGAGACATCGGGCACCTGCACCATCAGCCGCCCAATGTTCATGGGGTCCACGTTATCGACCACCGTCCCCCGGTATTTGCCGTAAAAGCTCGACACTCTTTGCTTCCTCCCCGCGTGGATGCTGACCTCACCGCCGCGTCCTAAAACGGCAGCGACGGCACCACCGGCGTATTCGCAATCAGCGCGTTACGCTTTAACACAAAACTTTCCTTATACTCGCCCGGCTTGATGCGGTGTGTGGCGGAATCAACGTAGTGCATTCCGTCCCAGGGAAGGCCCGCGCCGCGCACGCCCACCAAGCTGCGCGCGCGCAATGGCTGGCCGTAGCGCATCACGTCGAGCGTGCCTTCTCCGGTCATCACGTCGGCGGTCTCCACGCTGCGCGCGAATCCGCGCATGATGGCCTGCGCCGGATTCAGCTTGGCCGTCTCGGGGATGGGCTCGATCTTCTGCGGCGGCGGCACAAACGCGCCCAGCGGCGGGTTGAAAGGTGTCACGGGCGGAATGGGAATGGGAATCGTCGCCTTTGAAAGCGGATCCTGAATAAACACGATGGGGAGCACGGAATTCTTCGGCTCGTAGCGGAAGTTCAGGCTCTCCACATTGGTCCACGTATCCAGGTTCACATTGAGCGCGGTTTGCGGCATCCCCAGGCGCATCTGCGGACCCCAGTATGCCTGGCTCATGCCGGGCAGCGGGCCCGGCACAATATAGAAGACGTAGCCGACCTCGTGCGCAAGCTGGTTGATGTATTTGAGATCTGTCTTCTTGTGAGTCGGAATCTGCAGGAGTGGGACCGGGATGTCTGGCGCGGGCACGGGAATCACCTCGGGCACGACGCCGAACATCGCGTATTTGGCGAGGATGGTCAGCACGCGGATATCCGGACTCATGCCGGGATAGGGCAGGCCGCTGAAATCGATCAGGTCCATCATGGCGGTCAGATCCTGGCCCGTGACAACCAGCTTCGACGAGCCGCTCATGGCGTCGGGCTGCACTTCGGTGTGCAGCACCACACCATCGATGAGCACCTGAGGAATGCCCGGAAACGTGACCAGCAGCACGACGCGCAGAAGCGGTACTCCTGCGCCTCCTGCAAGCAGAAAGAACGTTTCGAGGATGCCGCGATCGGCGAGCGTAAACGTCAACTGGAAGCCGCTCTGCCCTGTCGCGCTTTCGGTCACCTCGACCGAGACCAGCGCGTCGGCAAGCGGCTTGGGCGCCGGCAACGGCTCCATGGGGCCCACCAGCAGCGTCAGGTAGAGCGGGCTAACCATTGCGCGCTCCCGAGGGAATGCCCGAGACCAGCGGAATCTGAATCACCGCGCCCGGCACGGCGGTCAGATCGTCAGGATCGAAAGCGCTGTTGGCGTCGGCGATCATCCAGAAGAGAATGGGGTCGCCAACAAACCGCGCCGCCAGATTGTCGAGCCGGTCGCCCGCGACGACGCTGTAATTCTGCGTCTGCGGCCAGATGCCAGCCTGCGGAATGATGCGCCGCGACAGGTAGGCAATCACGGTGCCGTCCGGCAGCGTCATCTGTTCCACCGCGCTGCCGTAGTAGCGGCTGCTGGGGTTGGTGGGCGCACCGGTTCCGGCCGCCGCCTGCACCAATGCCGCCAATGCGTTGTCCATCGCGTCCCTCCCCCTCACGCCTGTTGCGCGAGCGACTCCTTGCTCATCTGGTAAGCCATGTACATGGCGCCGGCCGGCGTCAGGAAGCCGACGTCGTTCACGTTCAACACGCGCATGGAAAGCGATACCTTCGCGCGGATGGGATTCAGCTTGGGATCGAATGCTTCCTCGGCGATCTCGATGCCGGTGAGCCGCACAGGGGTCACGCGATTGGCGCCCCAGATGAAGATCGTCAGGTTGGACGACATGGGGAGAATCTCGATCGTGCCGATCAGCGACAGAACCTCGTTCGCAATCAGGATTCCGCTCGATGGGTAGACCAGCAGTTCCAGCACCGCCAGTTGCGGCTGGATGCCGAGGCTCATCGCCGTGGGGTTGGAGGCCGCCAATTGGTCTGTCGCGTCGATCTCTACGTCGCAGCTGATCGTCTCGATGGGCGGCCCCTTCAGGCGCAGCACCTCGGTGCGGTCCGGCTGGTCGCCCACGCTCTGCGGTTGTAGGCTGCGGCGGATCGACTCGGGGTTGTACTGCAAGTAAATGGTGTTGAGCGGGACTCCGGTATTCGGTTCGAGCACCAGAATCGCGCCCTTTTGCAGGAGCGGCGAGACGTTAGCCATGACGGTCGCCCCCCTTTCCCGCAAGCCCGCCGCGCAGCGCAGCCGTCACTTGTGCGGCCGCCTGCTCGGGCGTGGCGCCGGCGCGCAACCGTCCGGCGTCGAGCGATGAAATGTGCCGTGTTCCTACGCCCATGAGCGCGTCTGAAAGACCGTCGCTTGCCAGCTTGCTCAATTGCGTTTCCAGCGCGCGGACAAAGCGCTGCTGCTTGTGCATGGGCAGCCCTTCCACCATCATGCGATCGATGTGAATGTGCAATACCCGTGAGTTCATTGCCAGCCTCGCGTTTCCGCCGCGCCCAGCGGCTTTTCCAATTTGGCGTACTCCGTGCGCGCGGCCGCAAGCACGTGACGCATGGCGATGGCCGCCTTTTCGTCGGCAGCCAGAAACGCCGCCAGCAAAGCGATGTTGCGGATTACGCCTCCCGTCACGCTCAACTGCGCCATCCGCGCAAAATCGAGTCCTTCGGTTGGCGTTTCGGCGGGAAACACTCCGCGCCATATGCGCTCGCGGCTGGCCGCATCGGGAAAGGGAAACTGCACCACAAAGCGCAGCCTGCGCTGGAAGGCCGTGTCCATCGCGTTCTGCATATTGGTGGTGAGGATGGCGATGCCGCGATAGGATTCCATGCGCTGCAAAAGGTAGCTGATCTCGAGGTTGGCGTAGCGGTCGTGGCTGTCGCGCACCTGGCTGCGCTTGCCGAAGAGCGCATCGGCCTCATCAAAAAGAAGAATGGCGCCGCTGCGTTCGGCCGCGTCGAAAACGCGCCGCAGATGCTTCTCCGTTTCGCCGATGTACTTGCTGACCACCGTGGCCAGGTCGATCTGGTAGAGGTCGCGGTTCAACTCGCGCGCCAGAATGCCGGCGGCCATGGTCTTGCCCGTGCCGCTGGGTCCGGCAAAGAGCGCGGAGAGGCCCAGCCCGCGTGTGTGGCGCGCGGCGAATCCCCAATTGTTCATCACCATCGCCGTTTGCCTCGCATGGGCAACGATCTGGCGCAAGATCTCCACTTGCCCGTCGGGCAGCACGAGGTCGTCCCAAGCGGCCAGCGTCTCGGTGCGCGCGGCCAGATCGTCGAGCGAACGCCGCGCGGCGGTGCGGCACATGCGCCACGCCGCGTGGGCCGCGGCATCGGCGCCCCCGCCGTCGAGCAGCGCTT
The DNA here is from genome assembly GCA_963716385.1 of uncultured Acidobacteriaceae bacterium. Taxonomy (GTDB): domain Bacteria; phylum Acidobacteriota; class Terriglobia; order Terriglobales; family Acidobacteriaceae; genus Telmatobacter. The sequence continues at coordinate 534,016 of OY970305.1, read as the reverse complement.
CTTCGTGGACTGCTTCAGCGGCCTGGCGAATCTCCGCGGCGTCCAGGGCAAACGCATCGACCATCGCGTCCAGTGAACCATTCATCTCCGCCGCCAGCGGACCAAGTTGCCGCGCCCACAGAGTCTTGCGCTCGACGGCGCTCATCGCGGGCGCCTCCAGACGCGCTCCGCTCAGACGCTCTGCCGGAGAACCGGCTTCCACCTCAACAGCAACCGGCGCATCCACGCGTTCCAGCCAGGCCGCCAGGGTATGCGAATTCTCAAGCCGCGCGGTGCGCACCAGCAGCGCCACTGGCCACAGCGCGGCTTCCCGCGTGAAAGCGCGCGCCAGCCTCTCTCGCTCCGCCGCACCGCCGGGCAGGTCGGCCGCATCCATCGTCCAAGCACGCACACCGGCAGCGCGGCACAGCGCGCGGAACAGCAGAGTCCGGTCACTGCCGCGCGCGCCGTTCAACAGCAAAGGGCCGCGCGCGTTGGTCGACTGCCGCCAATGGGCCACGCCACGCCGGACCGCTTCGTGCATCGCGAAAGTCTGTTCTTCGCCCTCCGCCACCTCGTCGGCAAGCGGGTGCATCAGAAGTTCCAGTCGCTCGTCGGCCGCGGGAACGCCCAGCAAAAAATGCAGCACCCGCTCGTCAATCTCCAGCGGCGCGTGCAGCAGCGGCCCGGGACCGACATCGATGAGGCGCCAGTAGCGCAGCGGGCGCAGACGGCTCATTGCGCTCCAGTGCGGGTCGTCCAGCACGCGGGCGGCGAGCCCGAAGGTCGGCCACAGCGCGGCTGCGGCGGGCTCGGCCGGTGGCGCGGCGGCACAGGCCTCGGCAAATCGCTTGTCCAGTGCGACGCCCGCGCACAGCAGCAGGGTGTCCATCTCAAACCGGCTCAACCCGAACAACTCACGCAGGCGATCCTCCGGACTCCATCGCTCCGATTCGGCAACCTCTTCGTGGCCTCGCGTAGAGGGCGCGGCGGACTGCTTGCACCCATCCCGATTTGTCGTGGAGGCGTCGTCGCGCGCGGCATCAGGCTGTGCGCGCTGCCGCACTTTCGCGAGCACGCGCTCCAGCTCTTTCCACACAGAGATCGCGGTCTGTCCTTGCGCAGTGGTCATGCGCTCACCTCCACCTGGGGCAGCCACTGGCCATAGGTCGGGCTGCCCGTGGTTGTATCGAGGGTGAGGCGGCTTTGCGCCCCGTCGACCTCAACGCGCAATGGATACGCGCCCACGGCAATAGTGTCCGGCACGGTCACTGTGATCTGCGGCGAGCTGGCCGGGCCGCTGAGCGGCCGCGAAGGCACCGGCACAGCCTGGTCGCCGATGTAGACGACCGCGTTCTGCAGCACGCCCACCGCGGGCGTGAGCGTGAGCGTGAGCGGCTTGCCCTGCTGCGCGTGGATGGGCGGCGTTGCCGGCAGTTGAATGACCGGAACCAGTTGGAACGGCACCGGATTCGATGAGAACCCCGGATGTGCCACAGTGGAGGAAGGGAACGTCACACTGCGCAGCACGCGGACGGTGTGCGTGCCGGCCTGCAGTGTAGAAGGAACGACAACGCGCACGCACGATCCTTGCACCGTGGCCGCAGCCACACCCGCGCCACCGTCGAATGAGACCTGCGTACCCGCCGCCGTGTCGCCCAGAAAGTTGCTGCCGGTGAGAGTCTGCGTCTGGCCCGAGGTTGCCATGGCCGGTGCCACACTTTCGATGAGTGGGCTGATGAGCGGCAGCGCCAGCACCGACCGCCGCTGCACGGGGAGGTTCGACGCAAAACTCTGCGTGTCCTGAATGACGACCACCGAGACCTGGTAGGAAGTGGTAGGCCGATAGTGGGTCTGGAAGGCCGTCCACAAGCGATAAATCTCCTCGGTGGTCAGCGTCTCCGGCGTGATGCGAATGTGCTCGACCTGATTGGCCAGTGTGCTGGCGGAGATGAGCGATTGCTCGGGCGGGGCGGGGAGCACGGAGACTAGATCTGTAAGCGCCTGCTGGATGGTGTCGCGCGGCACCACGGGCGTCGAGTGAAAGACCTGCATGGCCCAGGCAAGAAGGATTTCTGCATCATAGGGATTGCTGCCGTAAGCCGTGACCAGGTAATGCAGATTGATGGCCAGCGGAGGATTGCTCAGGCGCGCGCCGCCGGCGTTCATGGAAGGCAGGCCCAGATTGCGCAGCGCCGGATTGATGCTTGCGTAATAGAGAAAAATATTGATCTGCGCGGCTTCATCCGGCCCGGTTGCGACCAGGTCGGGCGCCACGTTGGTGATGCCCGCAGCCGCGCCCAGAATTGTGGAGGGGCCGCCTTGCGCAAGCGCGTTGGTCAGAAGCGATTTCATCACGGCGCTGACGCCGCCCACCGCCAGATAGTCGCTCATGATGCGGCTCCCGGCCTGCGGTTCAGAAATTCGTCGAGCGTCACGCGTGGCCGGAATGGCGGCGCTTTCGCCTCGGCGCGCGCTGCGCGCAACTCGATGCTGCCGATGGTGATGTGAATCTCCGTGTGATCGCCCACGGCCTCCATCTGCGGCGAGGGGGCGTCGGATCCGATCTTCGCGCCGTGCGCCGTTGCCTGCGATGGGTTGCGCGGTGCGGGCTTTGCGGCGGATGCTGAATCGCGGCGCTGCGGTTTCACGTCTCCGGATTCCGGCGGAGCGGGCAACTGCGGCGAAGGCGCATGTAGTTCCGCTCTTGCCGCGCTCACGGTGCGTACTTCGGGGACGCGCAGTTCCAGGTCTGAGGGGACTGGTTGCGCTTCTGCCGCAATGCCAGATGCATCCGTGCCGGTGCCCCCGTTAGCGTCACGATCTGAGCGTACACGCGCCATTTCGCCGCTTCGGCCCGCGCCCTGAAGAGGCGTTGCGGTCTGCGCGCTGTCTTCCGCACCGGGACTCTTCGCGGCCGGCAGCGGTGCGCCCTCGCGAGATTCCACAAATCGCCGCTCGGGCGGCCGCGTGACGTCGGCCTCATGCGTCTCCTCCGCCGGAGCCCGTTGCGCGGCAGGCGCCGTCCACTGCGGCGCGAGCAGCGGCTCAACGGCGGGTAATGCGCCGCGCGCGCGCTGCACCATCCTGTCGAGTAATCCGCTCATGCGTCCAACATCTCCAGGTATGCGCCGCGCCGCGACGCGCTCATGGCCGCAATGGACTGTTCGCTCCACCCATAGGCGCGCGCCAGACGGTGAATCTCCGCCAACAGACGGCGCGCGGCCAATGCCACCTCCCGCCAGAGAAACCGTGCGATATCGAAGTCCAGCACCGGCCGGTGGCCGCACCCTGCGCAGAACAGCACGCAGCGAATCTCGGCCGAGGCATTCAGCCGCTCGAAACGGTCGATCCACTCCGCGCGCTCCGCCCACTCGGGCCGCGTTGCGGCAATGTTCGCCGCATCGGAAAGTTTCAGGGTCCGCGCCACCAGCAGCGCGCGGGCTTCCGTTTCGTTTTTGGCTGCCATGGACGCCGCCAGATCGCGGCTATTGGCCGGACGCATCCGCATCTCGGTCTCTTGTTCCAGCCACGACTCCTCGGACGGCGCGTGCAACTGCGGCTCAATATCTTCCGCGTTCAGTGCAAACTCCAGTTGCGTGCCGCACTCCGGGCACACGGCAAAACCCTCGATGCGCGCGCCGAACGTCATGCTGCGCAGGCGCAGCAGAAGAGCGTTCCGCTCCGCCAGCGGCAATGCGGCCAAGGCTCCCGCATCCCGCTCCGGCAGGGCCAGTTCCAGCAGGGCCAGGGCGCGCCACGGCTCCTGCCTTTCGCGGCCCTGCTCCCACGCCGTCAACATCCGTTCGCCGTCGAGTGCGACCATCGGTTCGAACCCTCCACGTTGTCGCCTCTCCGGGCGGCACATCAAAGCGTTCCTGGCCAAGGCTCTGCAGCAGGAAGAAACGCACCGCCGCGCCTTGCGCTTCAAGCAAAGAATTCTTCGCCGCCGGAGAAGGAAACCGGCAAGGCTTCTCGCCCTCGCCGCATCTTCGTGATGTTGCGGCGTGAGGCCGGTTCTTCTCAAGCTCGCGTTGAGGAGTAGCTCTGCTCGGTCGGTTCGTTCACAGATGTATCGCGCTCCCAGCCTTCGTTCTCCAGGATGATGTGCTGGATGGCGACCGCGTTGGCATTGGCGTCCAGGTCCGGCATGGCCTGATACTCCGAGACCCACGTGCGATAGATTTTGTAGCTGATTGCCAGTTGTCCGGCTTCGTTGTAGAAGTCCAGAATCACGTCCTTGCGAAAGTCGGCCAGGGAAACCTCCGCGCCGAGGCCCGCGCCGATCTGCCACACCTTGGCCGCCCAGGCCTCAAAATCCAGATCGTGAGTTACGCCGCGCTCCAGCGTGATGGGCCCGAACTCGCTCCGCCCCGGCGACTTGCGACTGGTGCTGGGATCGCCGCCCTCGCGGTGCTTCACCACTTCCGTGGTGCGCTTGAGCGCCGAGCACTTGCTGACTCCGGCCACGTAGCGGCCGTCCCACTTCAGGCGGAATTTGAAGTTCTTGTACGGATCGAAGCGTTGCGCGTTGACTACAAACTCAGCCATGATGCCTCCCTCGTCTCTGTGTTTCCGTGAAGGATGTTTCGGACCTTGCGGTCTACGAACTCGCCTGCCCGGTCAGCTGCTCGATTTGGATGACCACGAACTCGGCCGGCTTGAGCGGCGCAAATCCCACGAGGATGTTCACAATGCCCTGGTCGATGTCGTTCTGGGTCGTGGTCTCGCTGTCGCACTTCACAAAGTAGGCCTGGTCTGCGGTCACGCCCTGGAACGCGCCCTTCTTGAACAGCGAGTCCATGAACGATCCGACGTTGAGCCGGATTGCCGCCCACAGCGGCTCATCGTTGGGCTCGAAGACCACCCACTTGGTGCCGCGATAAAGACTCTCTTCAAGAAACAGCGCGGTGCGCCGCACCGGCACATACTTCCATTGGTCGGCCAGGGCGTCGGCGCCCATCAGCGTGCGCGCACCCCACAGCACAGGTCCATAAAGCGGGAAGGTGCGGAAGCAGTTGAGGCCCAGTGGATTCAGCGCGCCGTTCTCCTGGTCGCTGAGTTGGTACGTCATGTTCTGCACGCCGCTCAGGGTTGCGCCAATGCCCGCCGGAGCCTTCCACACTCCGCGCGTTGCGTCGGTGTCGGCATATACGCCGGCTACCACGCCCGACGGCGCGAAGGTGCGCAACTGGCCGTTGTTCTTTGCGTCAGCCAGTCGCAAGCGCGGAAAGAACGCAGCGCCATTGGGATCGACCACGCCGATGGTGTTCGTCTTCCAATCCACCGCGCCGGCCACAGTGTTGACGTTGGGCGGCGGGTCGATCAGAAGCATCGCACGGCGTTGATGGCACAACGCGATTGCGGCGGAATAAATCTCGACAGGATTGATATTCGTGTCGGCCGCATTGGGATCGCCCGGCAGTGCCCGGGCCGCTTCGGGAATGCTGAGCAGGTTAAACACATCTACCTTGGCGAGTGCGTAGATGCCGGTAAAGGCGAGCGGGTCGCCGATCAGTTCGTTGCTTTGCGGCAGCCCCGAAGGCTTGGTGGCCTGGGTGCAGGTGACACCCGTGATTGGATTCACGGTGGCACCGCCCAGCGCATAGTGTGCCACGTTCACTGCCACGTTGGCGTCCGCGCCATGATTGAGCCCCAGCGCTGTCGAGGCGTCGTTCCCCGTCGCCGGCGTGCCGAAGGAGATGATCGCGTCGGGCTGATTGGGAAGCAACGCATTCACGCGAATCCCCGTGCCGGTGCCGCTGGGCGCGGCCGAGCAGGTGACCGAGGCGCCGGACATGTTGACCATGAGCCAGTTGTTGAGAGCCTGCTGCAGTTGCGCCGCCAACCCGGAAACCGTCTGCGCAATCGTGGAGCCGTTGCCGATCACCTTGATGGTCGGCGCGGTTGCCGGCCCGCCCGGAAACGTAAACGTCAGGCTACAGTCTGCGTTGGCCGTCGCGTTCGATGCCCCGCCGCCCAGCGAATTATCCACGCTGGTCGCACCGGTAATCGTAAGCGGCGTGCCCAGAATGCCAGTGACCGCAAGCGCCACGGGCGTCGCCGGCAAGGCAGCCGTCACGCTCACCAGTTGCGATCCGTTGTCCGCGTCGTTAACCACCGAGGTGACAAAGTTCTGGCGCGCTGAGTCGAGAGTCACGGAGGGAAAGTATTCCTTCGTCACATCCGCGAGGTCGGTAACCGTCAGGTTGAAGGCCAGCGGGTCGCCGGTCGCAGTCGACAGATCCAGTCCCTGCACATCCACGTCCACCAGCAGTTGCCCGTTGGCCCACTGACCGCTGCTCAATGCCGCGAAGGTCAGTTCGCCGCTGGCGATCTCAACCTGTGCGTAGGGCTCTGGTGTGGGCGGACCCGCGGCTGGATAGTGCATCGGCGTGCGCACCACGTAAGCTTGCGAGCCGCCGTTCAGGAAAAACTGCTGCACCGCGTAGCTCACTTCGCTGTTGGACGCGAGGCCGCCATACAGCCGCTCAAAATCAGAGAAGCTGTAAAGGGCCTGGGCGCGATTGTCGATGCCCCGCGCGGTGTAGCCCACGAAGGCGGCAATCGAAGTGGCCACGCCGGTAATGGTGTGTACCGGGCTGGGCAGTTCCTGAATGTAAACACCAGGGTAGGCATACGCGCTGGACATAGGCATCCTCCCGCCTGGAAAGGCGTTGGTGACAAAGCGGATTTCCTTTAGCCCGAAGAATCCGCGGAACAGGGTTGGGGAGCGGATTCCTGAAAGCCCGGAGAGAACAAACCTCGAACGAGGCGCCAGATTAGGCGCAATTCAGGAGTGAGTCAAGCGATTTTTCGAAGAATCTTCAACCCGCATTGGCGCACCCAGCTAGACATGATTACCGAGTTACTTTCTAATAAATAGCAGCCTCACATCCGCGGAGGAGTTAATAAGTTGATCCGCAGAGCCTTGCGCCGGAAATGCTAACCGCCCGCATGAGCCAGCGCCTGCCAGCAGAGTTGCATCCCCATGGCGAACAGCCAGAGTGACAGAGCGAGGCGCATCGCGCGCGCAGGAATCCGCGGCGCAAGTCCGGTTCCGGCCAGCGCTCCCAGAATGCCGCCGGCAATCAGACGGCCCAGCAGCGCCGCGTCGAATCCGCCATGGCTAAGGTGCAGCCCACCGCCGATGAGTGAAAGGCAGAGTCCGAAGGCAAGGTCCGTGCCCACAATGCGCGAAGCATCCAGCCGGGAGAGACCGAGCAACGCGAGCGTGCCGAGCGCACCGGCTCCCGAGGACGAAAAGCCCACCTCCGCACCCACCGGCAGCATCGCCGCCGCCAGCCATGCCGGCCGAGAGACTCTGCCACCACGCTCTTTTGACGGACGAAAATGCCGGTAGATGTGCCAGGCCGAGGACAGCGCGATCATGCCGCCCAGCGCCAGGAACAGCCACAGCCTGTTTCCCTGGCCGCGGGCCACGCGCTGGAAGAGTACCGATCCCAACATCACTCCGGGTACGCCCGTCAGCAGCATCACACCGAGCGTGCGCCACACCACCTGGCGACGCCAGATCTGCACCGGAACTACCACCAGCTTGACCGCGGCCGAATACGCGAGCGCCGTGCCGACCGCAGCCGGAACCGGCACGTGCAGAAAGATGATCAGCAGCGGCGCAATGATGGTGCCCGCGCCCACGCCGGTCATCGCAATCAGCGCGGCAATCATGAAGCCCAGAAGAACGTCCATAGCCATCTCCCGCGCTACGAGGCCTGCAGATGAATGCCGCATTCCAGCTTGCGGCCGGACCAGCGCCCTGAGCGCGGATCGTTGGGGTCAAAAGGCAGGCTGGTGCACGGCGCGCATCCGATGCTCGTGTACCCCTGCTCATAAAGCGACAGCAGCGGAATCGCATGCGTCTCGGCATACTTCCACACATCGCGCGTCGTCCACTCCGCCAGCGGACTGAGCTTGGCCAGCGCGTGCCCGGACGGCAACGTGAAGGCTTCTTCCGGCAAAAGGTTGGCGCGCGACTTCGATTGCTCACGGCGGAGCCCAGTCACCCACACGCCATAGTTTTGAAGCGCGCCAAACAGCGGCTCCACCTTGCGCAGCGCGCAGCAGCGGTCTGCGGCGCTCTGGTACAAAATGCCAAACTCCGCTTCCTGCTCGGCCACGGTGCGTGCAGGCTCCACGTTCACCAGGTTCAGATTCCACTCCGCAGCCATGCGGTCGCGATACGCGAGCGTTTCAGTAAAGTGATAGCCCGTTTCGAGAAAAAGCACTGGAACGCGCGGGAGGATCTCGCGCACCATGTGCAGCACTACCACGTCTTCCGCTTGAAAGCTGCTGGTCACGCAAACATCTTGTGCGGGGGCGAGACGCTCGCGCAGAAACTCCCGCGCCGCATTCGCGCGCACTTCCACCTCAGATGCCCAGTCCGTTGTCATTGTCATCGTCTCCTGTCGGAATAGCTCCGAGGCGCTGAATTTCGTTGAGAATCTCGTCGGGCTCATCGAAGGCAAGTTCGCGAGGTGTGGTGTTCGCGCCATGCACAGCCGTCAGAGTCATTGGGACGGCTACGTCGCTCTCCACCAGCACGACCGCGCCGAGGCGGGCGATGGCGACCAGCGACGGCGACACGGGAATGCGCGTGCGCAGGACAAGCGCGCCGGCTTGGAGCAGAGACTGTTCCAGCTGAGAAGCCAACTGCGCGCGGTTTCCAAGAACGAGCAGCCCGCGGGTTGCACGGTTGATCGCAGACCCGGATTCAGCCGCGTCCGAAATGCTGCGAATCATCCCTGCGCCCGCGGTGGCATTGTCGGCAGCATCGATGAGGATCAGGCTGCCTGTGGCGCGGCTGTCGCGGTAGAGGTCCGCCAGCAGGGGACGGCTGGTTTCGATCACCACATGGCCGATGTCATTGAGTGTGAGTTGCTCCGCGGGATGGTGCTCGAGATGTTCGACATGGATGCGGGAGCGGATTTCAACCACCCGCGCGCGAACCGTCTGGCTCGTGTGCTTGAGCAGATATGTAGATCCGGGCCGAAGAGGCGTGGCGTGCATCCAGACCACGGTTGCTTCGAAATGCCTCGTCCTGTGCGGAGCGTCGGCAACCGACGCGATCATCTCGCCACGGCTGATGTCGGTCTCATCCTCGAGGGTCAGCACGACAGACTGCGGCGCGCGCGCCACGTCCAGATCGCCATCCCAGGTGGTGATCGAACGAACGCGCGTTCGACGGCCCGAAGGCAGAGCCACCACTTCGTCGCCGGGACGCACTTCGCCTGCCGTGATCTGTCCGGCAAAACCGCGGAAGTCCTGATGGGGACGCAGCACGCGCTGCACCGGAAAGCGAAAGCCGGCGTGCGAGCGCTCAATGGCCAGCGGAACAGTTTCAAGCAGTTCCAGCAGGCTCGGGCCGCTGTACCACGGCATGCGCGTGCTGCGGTGAACCACGTTATCGCCTTCGAGCGCACTCACCGGAACCACGATCATCTCGGGAATCTCAAGCTGCTGCGCCAGCGCCAGCAAATCGCGGCGATGACGCTCGAAGACTTCCTCGGAGAAGTCCACCATATCCATCTTGTTGATCGCGGCGATGACCACCGGAATGCCCAACAGCGCGTTGATGCAGGCGTGGCGCCGGGTCTGGTCGAGGATTCCCTTGCGCGCGTCCACCAGCATGATGGCCACGTCCGCGGTGGAGGCACCGGTGGCCATGTTGCGCGTGTACTGCTCGTGCCCCGGCGTGTCGGCGATGATGAATTTGCGCCGCGCCGTGGAGAAGTAGCGGTAGGCGACATCAATGGTAATGCCCTGCTCGCGCTCGGCGCGCAGACCGTCGGTCAGTTGTGCAAAGTCGATGGCCGCGTTGCGCGTCACAGCGCGCACGTGGTCTTCGTAGACGTTCTGCGAATCGTAGAGAAGCCGGCCGATCAGGGTCGACTTGCCGTCGTCCACGCTGCCCGCGGTGCTGAAGCGCAGCAGGTCCTTGGCGCGCTCCACCTCGAGCAGTTCCTCGATGCGCGCATCCGCATCGTCGGTCGCCGCGCCAATTGCAGCGGCATCGAAACTTTCCTCCGCGACCGTCATCAAAAGTAGCCCTCGCGTTTCTTCATTTCCATGGAACCGTCCTGGTCGTGGTCGATGACGCGGTTCGAGCGCTCGGAGTTGCGCGCCGCCATCAGCTCCGCGATGATTTTGGGGACCGTGTCCGCATCGGAGCGGATCGCGCCCGTGCAGGGGCTGCATCCCAGCGAGCGCAGGCGGCACTTGATCCATTGCTCCTCGCCCGGCAGTCCCTGCACGAACGGCTGCTCCACAGGAATCAGGCTGTCGCCGCGCACTAGCATCCGACGCTCCTTGGCCAGATAGAGCGGCACGATGGGAATCTTCTCCAGATGGATGTAGTGCCAGATGTCCAGCTCTGTCCAGTTGGAGAGGGGAAAGACGCGAATGCTCTCGCCTGGGCCGATGCGCCCATTGAAAAGGCTCCACAACTCGGGCCGCTGGTTCTTCGGATCCCATTGGCCGGCGCTGTCGCGAAATGAAAAGATGCGCTCCTTGGCCCGCGACTTCTCCTCATCGCGGCGCGCGCCGCCAAAGGCCGCGTCAAATCCGTGCGCGCGCAGCGCATCGAGCAATCCCTGCGTCTTCAGCAGCCCGCAGCAGCGCTGCGTTCCCAGCCGCACCGGATTCGCGCCCCCGGCCAGCGCTTCTTCATTGCGCCATACGATCAGCTTCAGCCCCAGCTCGCGGGTGTAGCGGTCGCGAAACTCCAGCATCTCCTCGAACTTGTAACCCGTATCCACATGCAGAAGCGGAAACGGAATCGGCGCCGGATGGAATGCCTTCTGCGCCAGGCGCAGCATCACCGAGGAATCCTTGCCGATGGAATAGAGCATCACCGGCCTCTCAAACTCCGATGCCACTTCGCGAAAAACATGAATGCTCTCGGCCTCGAGCAACTGGATGTGGTTCAGCCGCTCCAGCGCGCTCATGCGCGCGCCTTCCGCGGCGGGGTCGATCGCCGGTGTCCTGCCCGAGGCGCCGTCGCGCGCTTCTCCGTGTGGGTCCGCGGGCTTGATCGGCATGCGTGCGATCGCTGTCATGCAATCTCTCCGTTTCTTTTTATTTGCAGAAAATGAAAAAGCCCGCGGCTGCAGAAAATCTGCGGCGCGGGCCTGGGGGGAATCGATCTGAGTCTAAGGCTGGTTTACCCCACGGTCCGGCGCGGCACGTAACAACACGCGCAACAGATTGCCGGAGTGGAGCAACGACTCATGTTGCCTAATATATCGATACGGAGGTCGCGGGTCAACCTGCGCGGCAGGTTCACCCTGCTCCAGGCCGGCTGCACGCACATGAAATCCACGCGAGGGACTTCGGCGGGAGAGCCTTCGCGGCAACCGGCGGCACGCCATCAGCAGAGTTTGTCGACGGCGGACGCCAGGCTGAAGTCCTTTGCGGTCAGGCCTCCGGCATCGTGCGTCATCAGCGCGAGGCGCACTCGGTTGTAGTGAATGTCAATATCCGGATGGTGCCCGGCTGCTTCGGCCAGTGCTGCCACCTGATTCACAAAGCCGAGCGCCGCAAGAAAGTCTTTGAAGATGAACGTGCGCGTCAGTTCACCTGACTCGACCCGCCAGGAGGGCACGGCGCTCAGTTGCAAGGCGACCTCTGCATCAGAGAGTGGGAACATGATTCCTGCTCCTTGAAACTTGCTGAATGTGGCCCGGGAAACTCGCCGTACGTGGCCCGGCCGGCTCAGGCTGGGCGCGGCTTGCGTCTCCATTGTACGGAGAGTCGCGCGTGTGGGGGCCCTTAAAGATGAGAACGGAAGCAGTCAAAAGCCCGCCTTGGGCGAAGCTGAAAAGAACCTGCGTCTCCATCGTCTGCCTTATTCAACCGGCCGATCAGACACCGCACCGGGTGCGGAATGGATGGTCCCTTCGTGCTGCCTGATCCGCTTCACAGCGTGAGGCCGGTGTGCAGGCCCGAGGGCGTGGCCATGCCCCACGCCATCGCCGGCGTGTTGTGCGCGATGCCGAAGCGCCCGTCGGGGCCGAGCAGAATCACGCCCCCGTGTCCGCCCAAGCGGTTGTAGAGATACGCGATAGCTTCGCGGGCGGCCATCTCCGGGGCCATACCGGCGCCCACACGGTCAGTGGCCCATTTGCCCAGCACCAGCTTCATGATGGGCTCGCCCCATCCCGTCAGCGAGACGGCGGCGGAAAGATTGTCGGCATAGCAGCCGCAGCCGATCAGCGAAGAGTCGCCCACCCTGCCCGGCGTCTTGTTGAGCGTGCCGCCGGTCGAGGTGGCGGCGGCCAGGTTGCCCCGCACGTCGAGCGCCACCGCGCCCACCGTGTCGTGCGAATCAAGCCCGGGGGCGATGGCCGTCTCCGGCCCCTTGTCGTCCTGCAACCCGGAGAAGATCACGTCGGCAAGACCGCGCGCCTGGCGCGCCTGGGCCTGGGCAAGGCGCTCGCGCTCGCGGTCCAGCACCAGCTCCGCATTGTCGACCAGCGTCATCCCGTGAGCCCGCGCGAACTGCTCCGCGCCGCCGCCGACAATGTAGACGTGGGGGCTCTCTTCCAATACCAGACGCGCCGCATGAATGGGATTGCGCAGCCGCTCCACGCAGGCCACTCCGCCGGCCCTCATGCGTCCGCCATCCATGAGCAGGGCGTCCAGTTGGACGCGGCCATCGGAGGTCAGAAAGCTGCCCCGCCCGGCGTCGAAGGTGGGATCGTCTTCAAGCACGGTGACGGCCGCCTCCACCGCGTCGAGGGCGGAACCGCCGCGCGTGAGGAAATCGTAGCCCGCTTCAAGCGCATTGCGGACACCGGCCTCATGCGCCGCGGCGGCGTCCTGCGGAATGGCCCAGGCTCCACCGTGAACCAGAAGCGTTGGAGCGTGCGTGGCCGGGATCGTCACCCGGTTATGGTAGTCGATTCGGCGCGCCAACGGGTGTCCATGGGCCATGCCGGGCTCGCTCCAGGGGCAGGCGCGCCCTGTGTCAAAGAACCGGGGCCGGAGCGCACAGCCTAAGTGGTTGAAAAGACACGCGCGAGACCACATCACGACCATTGCAGTCAATTCCGGTGTATTCCGATATGCTTAAAACATTCCTAGCGAAATACGTGAATGAGGGAGAGCGCTTGAGACTCTCCTATTTTTTTCGGACTCCTTCCGCGGACTTGCAGCCGTAGAGAAGAGGCTGAAAAGCAGACTCCGAATGATTGAGAAGCGCCCCTGGATGGCGAATTTGGCCGTGACCCGCAAGATGGTTCCTTCTGTGAGAAGGCGTTGCATCGAAGGTGGGAAGCCGAGACTGTACCGCTGCACGAGGGCCGGCGTTCGATAGCGGCAGAAAAACGATTCCCAATGGGAACGACTCTCCGCCTTTTCAGCGGAAAAGAGCGCGCAACTGTGGAAGGCTGTCCGGGATTGGCGGACAGATGAGCGAAGCGGAAAGCAAGCTTGTGGTGGAGGAACCATCACATGGTGAAGCGACCACAAAGGCGGCAAACAACCGGGGCGCCAATGCGCTGCGCGAAGCGGCAAACATGGCGCTGGAAGATAAAAGCGTGGAAATCGCGCTGGCGCTGGCAAACAGCTCCGTCGAGGGGCATGTGGTCAGCGCCAGATTCCTGTTTTCACTGGCCGCGGGGCTCAGCGGGCTCGCAGAGCCTCAGGTAACTCGAAAGCTTCGCAGCATGGCAATCGAGTTGTCTGAGGAAGCGCAGACGTCAGACGAGCTGAATGAAGCAACTCAGGAACCGGAAGGCGGGGACCAGCAGCCGCAAGGCTGACGGCGGCGCCCTGGTTTTTGCACTGCGGTAAATCGTTGGTAGAAAATGCAACACCAAAGGGTCATGGCTTTTCGTCCATACGGAGTTATTAGGTCCGCGCGGGCGTGGAGCCATGACCATGTAAGCGGCCGGGAGCGCGAAACCTGGCCGCCAGAGAATGCTTTACATCAAGCACCGACAAGAAGGAAGAGACACGAATGAAGCTCACAAAGGACAAGTGGTTCCGAACCGGCAAATGGATGACAGTGTGCCTGACTGGGTTGGCCTTTGCGTGGGCGGCCCATGCCCAGGCAGTCAGCACAACAACAGTGCAGGGAACCGTTTATCTGGCCAATGGCGTGCCTGGTTCCGGAACACTGCAACTGAGCTGGCCGGCATTTACCACGGCGAACAACCAGACAGTCACAGCTGGCCGGACCACGGTGACCATTGGCGCCGACGGCTTCGTGAGCGTGAATCTGGCCCCCAACCTGGGCTCTACGCCGGCAGGTCTGTATTACACTGCTGTCTTTCACATGAGCGATGGCACCACCAGCACGGAGTACTGGGTAGTGCCAGCCGCGGCCCAGGCAAGCATTGCGCAAATCAGATCCCAGGTGATGCCCGCGGCGCAGGCTTTGCAGGCGGTGAACAAGGCCTATGTCGACCAGGCGATTGCATCCATCTCGCAGAGCGCTATCGCGCCTTCCGGCGGTACCTTGACCGGGCCTCTCTATCTGAGCAGCGATCCCACGCAAGCCATGCAGGCAGCCGACAAGCATTATGTGGATTTGACATTTGCCCAGGCAGTGCCGCTCACCGGAGCCAGCCTGACAGGCCCGCTGACGGCTGTGCAGCTTGGCGCGGCCTATCAGGTGGACCAGTTTCCCGGCGCAGACTTTGGAGCGAAGCTTCAGGCATGCCTTGCCGCGCTGAGTCAGACTTATGGCGGCACGTGCGACGCGCGTAACTTTACCGGCAGCCAGTCGATGGCATCAAGCCTCACCATCGCCACGGCCAATGCGACAATCATGCTCCCCTGCGCGACCATTTCCACTGCCAACCAGGTGATTGTCACTGCCGGGACCAGAAACGTTGCCCTGCACGGATGCTCCCTGCGAGGAGCCAGCACCGCGAGCGGCAGCCAGGGCGGCACGGTGTTCATGTATTCAGGAGCGGCTGCCATGGTGCAGGTTGGTGATCGCACTTATGCGGCGGATACGATGGGCTTTCACCTCGACAACGTCGTCATCAACACTACCTCTGCGAGTAACTCGACGGCTCAGGGCCTGGCTGCCTATCGCACCCAGGAGATGGACCTCCAAAGCCTGTACTTCCTTGGAAACTCCAACCAGACCGGAATGACGCTCGATGGAACCGGAAACTACACCGGGGGCACTTTCTACGACAACGCGTTCAACGGATTTCAGACGGCCATCAATGCCATTGGACATCAGGTGTCGAATGCCGCCACTACGGACTGGCTGAATGCGAGCACCTTTGTGCGCCTGCACATCAATTGCCCTACCAGCGGTGGCAACCCGGTCAGCGGAACCTACGGCATCAACCTGCAACAGGGCGATGGAAACACCTTCACTGGTGGAGATGTGGAAGGCTGCTCGACCGCGCTGCACCTAGGCCCCAACGCGCAGAACAACACCATCGTCGGATTGCGCAACGAAAACTCCACCAGCCAAGTGGTTGCCGACGCCCACAGTTCCTATAACAACTGGATTACCGGCGGCACCATGTTCACGGGAAGGCTGACCGATAACGGCACCCGCAACAGTTTTCTGGATACTTTCCATCGCACGTTCAATGGAATGAATGGGGATTGGTACGGCAGCCTTCAGGATGCCACGGTTACAAATCATTTGCGGCTTGGCACCGGCATGGGTAACGAGCGCGGCCTTCAGGATGAATATCAAACCGACTATGGCTATCGCTGGACGAAGGGCTTTAGCGACGGAAGCTCCGGGGAGCAGTTCTATAACATCTACGACAATATAGGCGGCGTGAATCGCCTTTCCATCGGCCAATATCTCAGCGCGACCGCGAATGTGGTGACCAACGTGGTTATTAACAACGGCGGATGTTACACGTCCTCCACGCCCCCAGCAGTGTCTTTTTCCGGCGGAGGCGGTTCGGGCGCGGCGGGAACAGCGGTGATGGGCACTTCGACCTCTTGCGCCTACCAGGTACTCAGCGTCACCATGACTAATAACGGAAGTGGCTACACTTCGCAGCCTGCAGTCGCCTTCGCCGGCGCGAACCAGACTACGGCGCCGAGCGCTGTTGCTGAGATCACCACCTCCGGCAGCACCAACAATCAGAGCGTCCTCAACTCTTCCGGAACGGGCTCGGTGGTGTTCAATGGCTCCAATAACTCCGGAACCGGCGGCGTAGTTTTCGGCTCGGGAGGTCCCGCGGAAACAACCGTGGCCACAATCAACAGCGCAGGAAACGCGCAGTTTAGCGGCACACTCCAAGTAAGCGGCACCTCGACCTTTACCGGCTCGACCACCGTCCGCAACCAGGCGGATACGGAGATCGACGCAATCCTCTGGGCAGGGGCCACGGCAAGTCAGAAAGAGTCCTATATCTACAAGGACTACTCCGGCGCCAGCCAATGGTACATGGTCAAGGATGGCAGTAATAACTGGGCCCTCAATTCCGCCACAGGCGGACTGGACAGCTTCAAAGCCTACCAGAGCACCAACAGCGGCGATACTTATGTCAACGCCTCTAACGCTTCTGGAGCTGTGCGCGTCAATTACGAGACCGGGAGCGGCACCCAGTTCAAGGTGTACGGCGGCTCAAGCAGCAGCATTTACGCAGCCTTCACCGGAACGACGTCGATTCAATTTCCGGGACTTGCCGCATCGAGCGGCCACTATTGCCTTCAGGTCGATAACTCGGGCTACATCACCAATACCGGCGCGACGTGCGGGACCGGCAACACCAACGGCACCATTAATAGCGGCGCCGCGGGGCAGATCGCATATTATGGCGGCACGGGCACCGCGCTGAACGGAATATCGACCATTCCGATCACCGCGGGCGGCACCGGAGCGAGCACGGCAACGGGAGCGCTGGCAACCCTCGGCGGAGCTTCGTTGACCACGACAAGCCCACAGAATTTCGCCAGCCCACTTACTGGGCCGGCGGTGACCGCCAGTGTGGACAAAGTCTTGTTGGTAACTGCTCCTCCCTACAATGCGAAGTGCGATGGCGTGACGAATGACCAGGCGGCCATTCAGGCGGCTTTTAACGACGCGCTTGCGAACGGCGAGTCTGTTCAGTTCCCGGCTGGAACCTGCAAAACCGGCACGATCACGATCAAGGGCCAACCGTTCTTCGGGGCCGGCATGAGCCAAACAATAATTCTTGGTGAGCCGGGACAGGACGTGTTTGCGATACCCGACAACGCCAGCGCGGTTCTGCTGCCGTATGCCTACATCCACGACTTGACGGTTGAAGTCGATTCCAGCGTAAACGCGGCCTCCTCGGTCGTTGGCGGGAACAATAGCTTTCCCAATCGAATCAGCGGCACCGCAGGTGGCACGACTCCGCTTTCCGCCGCGGCAGGTGGGCCACCCGCGCCCGGTCCGGTGGTAATTAATCCTGCGCTCGTCCAGAATTGCGGCTTCTACGTCAATGACGGAACGTATTCAACTTCTCTCAGCACTGCCTACGCTTCCTGTGCGGCGTTCACGGGTTCCCCCTCGGCACTCGTGGTCGGCGCTCCGATCGTCATCAACGGAGCAGGCGTGGCAGGAGGCACCCTTACCACGACAATTGCCTCTATCGTCAACGGCACGTCCGTCACGCTGGCCACTCCGGCTTCGACAGCGGTATCCAATCAGACTGGAACGTGGGGAACGGGCATTCAGGCGCCTTGGTATTTCGGCAATTGCGGAATCGCGTTCCCGGCCAGTGACGGCGCTCTGGCGGCGACGGGGCTCAATGGCTGGATATTCAGGAACCTGAAGATTACCACCATCAATGGGCCGGCAATTGCAAGTAACTACACCTGCGGAATGTTCGAGCAGGCAGACTCTTATGCAATCAAGTACGACAATATTGTTATCAGGGCGCTTTGGGGCGGAATTGTCGAAGCTTTGCCCGCTATCGACAACACAAGCTACCTTTCCTATACGCCGGACACCAACAGCTATTCCAATATCGACCTGCAGATGAACATGATCCCCATGGTCTGGTACAACGGACAGTATCGCCATGCAACGAATCTGAACATCTATAGTGAGTACCCCTTTGCCTATGGCCTCATGCAGTTTGGTGTACCCACGGGAAGTACAGGGTTCAATTATGGCGGCGCGGAAATTCACGAATACTACGATGAGTGCCTGAGCACCAACTCGGGGGAACATGCCCGCTTTACGACCAATGGGGCCCAGACAGACAACATTTCAGGCGGCGCACTAATGCAATGCGGAGGTCCCTCCTATGTTTACTGGCTGGCCGACCAAAGCACCACGGATATTGCCATAGGCGGCGCTCTTCAGATTGGAAGCTCCACAACGCCGGGGCTGGCGAATTTCAACAAGTTTAGTCACACCGGCCTCAATGGGTACTCGGACGTGACTGACTACGGTTGGGACAACTCCGTTGACTCGTCCAGCTACGGGCGGAGGTACTATGCGAACCAGCCTGTGCCGCAAGAGCCGGTCGGAAAACTGGACGGAGGTTTCATCCTGAGCGGCAACAGCGGGGCCCCGTTTGTGAGCGGCAGCGATCTCGTAATGACGTGCCGTGACTGGTCAAACGGAACCGGCACAGGTTCAAACTGGGCCTGTACTTCAGACCCCAACGACCCAGGGAACATCGCCAAGAGCTATGTCCATACGACGGGCACCACGGGGTTTGGACAGAACAATGCGTCGTGGAACTTCCTGATGCCGATCGGAACCCGCATTCCGTTGACCAGCGTGTACGTCGAAACAATGGCCCGGTGTGATGGCGCGACAACTTGCTCTTCCGCGCTGACCCTCAGGGATATAACTTCCGCGGTTACGCTTGGCACTTGCACGGTTTCCTACGGGTCATCGTGGACACTGCAGGGTGGACCCTCCTCGAACAATCCGTGCCTTGTCAACTTATCTTCTGTTCCTGTCGGAGATATCTTCGGGTTCTACTTCAACACGTTCACCGGCGCGGGCCTGACGGGAACCGACCTGGCATTTATGGCGTTTGAGCCGCTGGACGCGGACGTTATCACGGAAACGGTTTTGAGTCCGCAGTTTCAGCAGTCGGTTCAGGCCGGAGCCAACGGCACGGTGAGCATGAACGCCACGAACTGGAAATGGGGGTCTGCTGTGACTTCAGTCGATACGAGCTCCCCCGTAGGCTACTCGACGTCGATTGCAAACAACTACGCTCTGACTTCCGCGAATGGCAGCACCAATCTGAATGGCGGGGCGCTTTACCCGGCAGTTGTGAGTACCGTGACCTACTCGGTTCAGGCTCCTCCCGTCATCACGGATACTTTAGGGGCAGCACAGGCGGCGGGCGACTCGACACTTACCGTCGCCACTGCGACAACAAACGCATGGCCCACGGGAGGATGTTTGCTGGTGGGACAGGAAGTCGAGTGCTACTCCGGAGCCCTGACAGTTGGCACAACTGTTATCACTGTTACAAGAGGCCAGTACGGGACATTGCCGCAGGGGCATGCAAGCGGAGCTACATACTACTCGCTGGGGACAGGCGTCTTTTATGCCGCCTGCAACGGAACCAACTACGCTGTAACGAATGTGGTCTTTGGTCCCGCCTGGACTTATTTCAGCAGTCCGTTCCCTGGGCAGAATTGCAGCGGGTATGCTACCAGCTTCAAGCTGTCTTATGCGAACGGTCCTACTGGACAGACATACAAGGTGTCGTCCGTCCAGATCGCGCAGCAGTCGTCCCTGGCCTTGCCCAGCGGGGCCAATCAAGTGCCTCTCTCCGCGGGGACGAATCCATCTACGTGGAGCAGTACAAAGTCGATCACCGGGAGCGGCGCTGCGATTCCCACCGGCCCAACGACGAGCACGAACGGTGGCGTAGTGCTTTACAGCGGTACGTCCGGCCAACAACAGGACTCCACAAAGACGCTCGCGGGCAGCGGCGCAGCGATTCCCACCGGCCCAACGACGAGCACGAACGGTGGCGTAGTGCTTTACAGCGGTACGTCCGGCCAACAACAGGACTCCACAAAGACGCTCGCGGGGAGTGGCGCAGCGATTCCCACCGGCCCAACGACGAGCACGAACGGTGGCGTAGTGCTTTACAGCGGTACGTCCGGTCAACAACAGGACTCCACAAAGACGCTCGCCGGGAGCGGCGCCGCGGTGCCCACCGGTCCAGCAGCCAGTACATCCGGCGACATCGTTACCTTTACCGGGACGACAGGCCAGATTCAGGACAGCGGCAAGCTGCTCACGGCGATTACCCCGCTCGCCGGAACCACGGGCAGCATTGGCGGATCGGCGCTGGCCGCTGGAGCCTGCACATCGGGCACGGTGAGTATTGCGGGAGCAACGACGAGCATGGCCGTGACCGCAACTCCAGTGACCTACCCAGGGGACGGGATGGCATGGAGGCCGTATGTTTCCGCGGCGGGGACGGTGACCGTGAAGGTCTGTGCCGATGTCGCTGGAACGCCAACGGCAAGCGCCTACAACGTCCGCGTGATTCAGTAAGAGCGAGTCGCGACGGCAGGTGGAGGCTTGCGATGGACGCACGAAAGCTGCTCCTGTGGCCGGAGCAACTGGACCGGGCGGAGTTGGAGCGGTTCGGAAAAATTCTGGACCGCCGCCCGGCCAGCCTGCGCGGGAGGACCGTGGGGATGGCGCTCGCCGGGGGGCTGCTGCGGGTGAGAACGCGCGATGGCTCGACGGCGCTGCTCAAGGCAAATGCGGCACAGCGCGCCTTTGAGCGGCGGCGGGGTGAGCGCAACATCGTGCTGAAGGCGCGCCAGATGGGTCTGACCACCTGGGCGGCGGCGCGATTCTTTCTGAAGACCATTACCCAGCCAGGCACGCTGACCCTGGAGGTGGCGCACACGCAGGAGGCAGCGGAGGAGATCTTTCGCATCGTGCATCGCTTTGTGGACAGACTGCCCGATGCGCTGCGCGAAGGACCGCTCAAGACGTCGCGGGCGAATGTGCGGCAGATTGCGTTTCCCCGGATGGACTCGCAATACATGGTGGTGTCGGCCGGGGACCGGAATGCGGGGCGCGGGATGACGTTGCAGAACCTGCACTGCTCGGAGTTGGCGCGCTGGCCGGGCGATCCGGCGGAGACGCTGGCGGGGCTGCGGGCGGCGCTGGCGCCGGGCGGCGAGCTGATTCTGGAGTCGACGCCGGACGGCGTGGGCGGTTGCTTCCACTCGGAGTGGCAGAAGGCCGGCGAAACTGGCATGGTGCGGCATTTCTTTCCCTGGTGGATGGAGCCGCGCTACCGGGCCGCGGCGGTGGACGAGGCGAGCCTGACCGAGGAAGAGCGGGAGCTTCGGGCGCGGCGCCAACTGGACCTGGAGCAGATCGGATTTCGGCGACAGGTTCGGGCCAACTTTCGCGGCCTGGCGCGCCAGGAGTACGCCGAGGACGAGGAGAGCTGCTTCCGGGCCAGCGGGGATTCGGTCTTTGAGCTGGCGGCGATCGAGGAGCGGCTGCGGACAGCGCCGGCGCCGACCGAGCAACGGCGCAACGGAGAGTTGGAGATCTGGCTGCCCCCGCTGAAGGGCAAGGACTATCTGGTGGCGGTGGACCCGGCCGGCGGCGGCAGCGAGGGCGACTACTCGGCGGCCCAGGTGCTGGAGATGGAGACGGGCCTGCAGTGCGCCGAGTTCGCCGGCCACGTGGGCGGGCTGGAACTGGCCCGGCTGGTGACGGCGCTGGCCGCCGAGTATAACCATGCCTGGCTGGTGGTGGAGCGCAACAACCACGGCAGCGGAGTGCTGGCGCTGGCGGAGACGGCCTGCGGCTACCCGCGCATTTATCGCCAGGCGGGACAGCCGGGATGGCTGACCACATCGGTGAGCAGGCCCGCGGTGCTGGGGCGGCTGGACGCGGCGCTGGTGGAGCGGCCGGCGAGCTTTCTGAGCCGGCGGCTGCTGAGCGAGTGCCGCAGTTTTGTGCGTCTGCCGGACGGCGGCACCGGCGCGCGAGCGGGCACGCACGACGACCGGGTGATGGCCATGGCTATCGGCCTCGGGGCGCGGGCGGAGTTGCTGGAAGGCGGAAGGCGCGGCGATTCGCGGCCCGTGCGGTGAAATGCAGGCGATGCGCTTAGAATTCGATTAAGCGATTCGGGAAGAGCGGGGGGAACAGGCTTGGCGGTTCTGGCGGTGCAGCATATCCGGCGCATGCGGGGCGGTGCACAGGGCCAGTTGATGCTGGGCGCGGACGGCCACGCGTACGTGGTGAAGTTCCAGAACAACCCGCAGCACATGCGCGTGCTAGCCAACGAATTTCTGGCCTCGCGGCTGGCTGCGGCGGCCGGGTTGACCACCCCTGAAGCGGAGCTGGTCGAGGTATCGAGCTGGCTGGTGGAGAACACGCCGGAGCTGGAGATCGACCTGGGCCGGACGCGCATGCGCTGCCAGCCCGGCCTGCAGTTCGGCTCGCGGTTTGTGGGGGGACTGATGCCGGGCCAGGTGGTGGACTACCTGCCCGAGGAGCAGCTGACCGAAGTCCGGAATCTGGGCGAGTTCGCCGGCATCCTGGCCTTGGACAAGTGGACCGGAAACGTCAACGGGCGGCAGGCGGTGTTCGCGCGCAAGCAGCGGGAGCGCCGCTACCGGGCGGTCTTCATCGACTACGGGTATTGCTTTCACGCCGGGGAGTGGCGGTTTGAGGATACGCCGTTGCGCGGAGTCTATTATCGCAACGACGTGTACCGGCAGATTATCGGATGGGGGTCCTTTGAGCCTTGGCTGACGAGGCTGGAGACCATGGCGGCCGAGACCGTGTGGGCGGCGGCCAATGAAGTCCCGCCGGAGTGGTACGGCGGCGACCTGACGGAGATGGAAGCGCTGGTGGAGAAGCTGCTCGGGAGGCGCACCCGGATACGGGACCTGATCGAGGCTTTCGGGAATTCGGACCGCAAGCCGTTTCCCAATTGGGGCGGGCCGGCAAGGGAAATCGCGCTGGAAGGCTGGAAGGATGCGCGCTGGGGAGCTAGCATCGAGGGAAGAATCATGTAGGAGGTGGCAGGGCCGGATATGAAGAGTGAATGCGGACGCCGGGCATGCCAGTTTCAATTGCTCCGGTATGTGTCCGATGCGGTGCGGAACGAGTATGTGCATATCGGGGTGATTCTGCGCGAGCAGGGCAGCCCGGAAGCGGCCGAGGTGCGCTTTACGCGCGACTGGCGCCGGGTGCGCTGCCTGGATCCGGAAGCCGACACGGCGCTGCTGGAAGGCATGGAAAGCGAACTGCGGCGGCGCTTCCAGGAGGAGCCGGACGGACGGCTGATGCGGCTGCTCGACGAATCGCTCTCGCTGAACGTGCAGATCACCGCGCCCAAGGCCTACCTGGCCGAAAGCCTTCCGGCAGGGATGGAAGAGCTGATGCGGCTCTACGTTGATCCTCCCCCCAGGGAGCGTGCGCCGCGCCTGAGCGGACGGGCGGCGATCCAGGCTAAGATGCGCACAGAGTTTGAGCGGGCCGGCGTTTGGGACCTCTTGCGCAAGCGCATCGCAGCCTCCGCGTACACCCGGCCGGGCGATCCGCTGCGCATTGACGTCGGGTACCGGCCCAACGGAGTGATCCGCATGTTTCACGCCGTCAGCCTGGAGCCGGGCGTGGAGATGGCCAAGGTGCTGGCGTTTTCCGCCGCGGGCCTGCGGGCCGGCGTCGAACGCGTCGAGAAGGCCAGCCTGGAGCTGACCGCGGTGATTGAGCCGGCGGCCAAACTGGGCGCGACCGACGAGGAGCCGGAACGCCTGGCGGTCTACCGCTTCGGCGTGGAGACGATGGAGGAAAACCAGATTCGCGTGCTCACCACCTCGGACCTGGGCCGGGTCGCCGAAACGGCGCGCCGGGAACTGCGGGTGTGAGAGAAGGTTGTCAATGATCCGTTGTGGGCAGTTATCAACGGCCGGCTCTCCCCTGCTAACTTCTTTGCCGCTGACAACTTAATTCCATGGCAAACTCATGAACGGCGTTTGCAGATAATTTCCGGTCTTCGTAGTAGGATCGAATCTGTTGGTAGGCGAGTGGAAGTTGGATGGGTCAGAGAGCTGACCCCTGATAACTGATCACTGACAACTGGAACCAAAAAGGCATGATCCCTTCAAGGATTGTGCCTTTTTGTTTTGCAGCAAAAAAGGAAGGTACGCGTGAAGGTTCGAGAGCAGTTGCGGGAGATCTGGCGGCAGGCCACCGGGAGCCCGGCGGGCCGCGTTGCGGATGTCGATGCAGGGGCGGAGGCGGAACGCAAGACGCTGGCACTGCCGGCCGTTCTGAGTCCGGTCCAGTTTCCAGGGCGCCACATGCCCAAGCCGACGCCGATGAACCTGCGCCGGTTTGCGGAAACGCCCATCGTGCGCCGCGCCATCAACGTCATCAAGGACCGCATCGCGGCCATGGACTGGCAGATCCGGGTGCGGCGCGGCGTGCAGCCGGGCTCCGTGCCCGACGTGAAAGCCAAGCTGCGCGCCCTGCGGCGCACGCTCGAAGAGCCCAATGCCGTGGACAGCTTTCGCACCCTCATCGAACAGGTGATCGAGGACGCGCTGACGGGCGGCTATGGTGCCATCGAGATGGAGCCGACCGGCGATGACGACCGGCCTGCCATGCTGTGGCCGGTGGATGGCGCCTCGATCCGCATCAACGCCCGCTGGGACGGGCAGGAAGACTCACCCCGTTATGCGCAGGCGCTGCCGGGGCAACTGGAAACGAGCGCCATCGAGCTGCGCGACGACCAGCTGATCTATGTGCGGATGAATCCGCGCAGCTTCACGCCCTTCGGCCTCGGTCCTCTGGAAGTCGCCTTCGAAACGGTCAATCAGTTCCTCAGCGCGCACCGCTTTGCGGGCAAGCTGGCCGCCAATTCGGTGGCGCAGTACGCGCTGTGGCTGAACGAGGCGACGCCCA
The DNA here is from genome assembly GCA_963716385.1 of uncultured Acidobacteriaceae bacterium. Classification (GTDB taxonomy): domain Bacteria; phylum Acidobacteriota; class Terriglobia; order Terriglobales; family Acidobacteriaceae; genus Telmatobacter. Next base: position 509,175 of record OY970305.1, on the reverse strand, counting down.
CCCAGCACGACCGGCTGATTCGCTGGTGGCAGGACGAGATTGAAGGAACCGGCCGCGTGCCGCTGCTATCCACCGAGCAGAAGCCGGAGGTGCTGCGCTTTGCCCAGGGCACCGACGCGGACCTGCGCCTGGCCTGGCAGGAGTTTCTCATTCGCATGGTGGCCAATGCCTTTGGCCTGCCGCCGCTGCTGCTGGGTCTGGAAAGCGACGTGAACCGGTCCACCGCCGCGGAGTTGGCCGACGAGGCATTTCGCGGAGCCATTTTGCCGTTGGCGCAACTGCTGGCCGGCCATCTGACGCGCGATCTTTTCGCAAAATGCATCGGCTGGCGGGAATTCGAATTTGTATTCAACGATCTGAACGCAAGAGACGAGGAGACAGAACTGGCGGTGCAGGTGCAACTACTGAAGGCGAACGTACTGACAGTGGATGAAGTGCGGGCGATGCGGGGGCTGGCGCCGTTGAGCAAGGACGGAACAGCGCAACTGGCTGGAGAAGCGGCCGACGGAGCAAAGAACTGAAAAACAAGCGCGAGCAGGCCGCGTTCCCGGGTGCCTCGTACTTTCTGCGTCCTCTTGCGGAAGGGACGGGTGACCACACGGCCGGCCTGATTTTGAGAGCGGATGGGCGGAGAGCGCATGCGATTGGAAGCAATGGCGGTAAAGATTCCTCATGTGGACGGACACCCCAACCGGGTGGCGTTCGAGGGGGTTTTGACAGTGGTGAACGCGGCCAGCGACAAGGCCCCGGCCGGGGCCCGCGGACACCGGGTAATGCTAACGCGGGAAGCGGCAGAAAAGGCTCTGCCCTCGCTGCTGGGAATGGCGGTGGACTACCGGCCGGGATGGGATGGCCACGACGCCCGGCGCAAGATCGGCCTGCTCACCGAGGCAGACCTGATCGGAAACAAATTAATGGTCCGCGGCTACCTTTATGCGCGCGACTTTCCCGAGGTCGCCGAGGCGATTCAGGCCCACGCGCCCCATGCCATGGGCATGAGTTATGAACTGGCCGACGCGCGGGTGGAGGATATGCGGGCTGACATCTGGAAGCTTACCCGCGTCACCTTTACCGGAGCGGCAATCCTGCTGCGGGAGAAGGCGGCCTATCGGGCTACCAGCTTTCGCATGGCGAGTTAGGCTGCCGGCAAATCCTTGAGTTAGGACACTCCGCAATCCGGAGTTTGTTTGGTTAGTGCGGTTAGCACTCGGTTTACTGCAAGCGAGAAAGGAATGGCATGGAAAAGGACGAAAGAGACATCGCAGAGCGGCTGGAAGCCGCGACCACCCTGCTGGAGCGGACACTGAACTGGCTTGAAGAGCGGCAAAGTGCAATGACCGGCGAGGTGGAAAGAATCTCGGCGACCGTGGAGCAGAGCCGCCGGGAAGCGGAGTTGAATGAGAAACTGGCTGCCGTCGAGCGCGAACTGGCCGAGGTGAAAGCCTCTGCCGCGCAATCGGCGCTGAACCCGCTGCGCAGGACGGTGCCCGCGGCGACTACGGAAATGCTGGCCAAGCATGGCATTGGCGACGGTCCTGTGGATGTGCGGACGCTGGACGCGGCTCTGGCGGGATTGAGCTTGGAACAGCGCATTGCCGTCAAGAGCCAACTGCTTCGGGCAGGGACCATCGCCTGAGGAAAGATTCCAGCTGCTCGCTGCCGGCTTTCAGGCTGGAAGCCAGCGACTGGTACGCCGAAACGGCCCCGCCTATCTATGTCGGGTCGTGTCTACCCCCACAAATGCACTTACTACCAGGAGCTAGCAGATCGATGCTAACGCCTGAGCAACGACTGGCCCCATGGAGGGGGCGGAAAGCCTATGAACGCAACCTTTGCAGACATTCACGCGGCAGCAGATTTCATCGGGCCGGGCGCCATTGAAGTTCCTTTGTATCAGACTGAGATCTTCGATATTTGCCGCCGTTCGAGCCCCTTCGGGCAGCGCATCAAGCAGGTCCCGGCGACCGGCCATCCGTCGCGGTTCTTCGAGGAAACGGCGATTCCCAATCCCGGCTCAGCCGGCTTTGTGAACCCCCGCAGCATCGTGGCGCCTGTGGTGAGCCCCACCCGCGTAGAGCGGAGCGTGCCGCTGAAGGCCATCGTTTCGCAGATCAACTACAACCTGTTCGACATCGAACTGGGCAATCAGCAACAGCAGTTCGCCTATCTGCAGGCCAAGGACCTGGTGGACACGGTGAGCGGCGTCATGGTGGCGCACGACGTGGCCTTGTGGAACGGTAATGACACCAGCCTCAGTTCGCCGACGACCACCCAGTACATGGGTGTAACCGCGCAAATCGCTGCCGGCGGCAACACGGTTTCAATCGGCACCGCGGCCTCGATCGTGGACGGGTTGAAATCGGCGGTTGCGCAGATGGTGGCCAGCAACGGCTACTATGTGCGGCCCACGGCCATTTACGCCAACCCCGTGCTGCTGGACCTGATCGACCGCGAGATGAAGAGCGAGTTCAACGTGGTGTTGAACACCGATGTAATCACGGGCGGCTTCAGGGTGAAGATGCTTTCCACCCAGGCCGGCGATCTTCCCCTCATCCCGGACTGGAGTCTGAGTTACACCGGGACGCCGGGCTCCGGCTCTGCTGTGCTGCCGGCCTACATCGTGACCGAGGATCTGATCGAGTATCACTGGCTCGGCGATCCGACGCCTCGTATCTTCCAGCTGGGTCTGCCTAACTCCTTGACCTACCAGTATGTCGCGGTCAAGTTCGGCGCGCCGGTGGTGAAGGGCGCTAACTACGCGCACTACCAGGTCCTGGTTGACCGGTAACGAGCAGCCCGGCGAGTTAGGCCGAGAAACAGCTTCGTCCTGCGAAGCCTTTTCTCCAAGCCAGTAAGCAGGCTGGCAAGTCAGCAAGACGCCAGGCGGGCTGGAGTAACACACATTACTCCAGTCCGCCTGGATGGCACAGAAGGAAAGAAGGGTTAAGTATGGCATATCTGCAGCCAGCGGATTACCCGAACTATGGATTGCCGGCTGGAACAACGGCGGACTGGATAACAGCCGCCACGGCACTCATCAACAGCTACTGCAGGCGGCCGGACCTGAACGTAATCCAGTACACTGAGCGGCTGCGGCTTACTAGCGGTTCTCAGACCGTGCGCCTGAGCTATCTACCCCTGGCGCCGCTGGGAACAGCCACAACACCGATTGTGAGCATCGAGGGCCGCTATGCGAAGCCGCGGCGCGGGCAGATTGTAGACGATGCCTTGTTCGAGATTGCATGGGCATTTTCCCTTCCCGGTCAATGGACGTCGATCGACCCAAACTCCGTCGACTTTGATCCGAACACCGGGGAGCTTACGCTGCCGTGGAATGTTCTGGGCTTGCCGTACAACGAAGTGGCCGTTACCTATACGGCGGGACTGGCAACGATCGGAGACGATGTGAAGACGGCTTGCGCGCAGATTGTGCGCAATGCTCAGTCGACGCCGGCGCTGAACGCCAGCAAAACCAAGATAGACACGATGCAGATGGAGTATTTCTCAAGTTCGCTGGTGGACGAAACAGTGCAGGCATGGCTGCGTCCTTACATAGCGAACAGGCTGGGGTGAGCGATGAGCGATACAGCGCCGCGCAATCCGGTAAGTGCGCCGCAGATGCTGGCCGATGCCCTGCTGCGAAGCGTGGCAGGGACAACGGCGCTGCTGCGGGTGACTGGCACAAATACAGACACCAATCAGTCAGAGGTCGGGTTAGTCGCCACGACCTTTTTCGAAATAGTGGTAAGCCCTGTCGTCATGCGCAAGTTGCGGCCAACGTGGCAGGAAGGAGGGGAATCGAAGTGGGAGCTGCTTGTGTCCGCAACCGGAGTAGAACAGCAGGTAAGCACGCTCGATTTCGTCTCCGCTCAGGCTCTTTTTGCCATGACCCTGGCAGTTACCGTGGCAGGGCAGGATTACTTGATCGAGTCGATCTCTTCGAATGAAGCCTTCGGCCAGGTCTATCTCTACAGGCTGCTACTCCGCGAGGCGCGGCAGCAGGCTGTGTAACTTTCGGCGCAAGATGACTGGCGCAGAGCTTCAGGAGCTGATCTTTATGCAAAATGCGAAAGACTCGTTTTATATGGCGCTGCGCTCCCGGTTGGCTGCGATTAATCCAGATCGAACCACCTTGCTGCGCGGCGCAGTCCGACCCGGAATCCTGGTTGAGGAGGCAGAAGCCCCGTTCAGCCAGCTTCCCAACGACGTGTTTGTGCTGCGCTGGCTTGGCCTTGGCGTTGATCTGGATCTCGGGTCCACGATGGCGGCAGAGGAATGCGAAATCATCTACCAGACCTGCGGGACGCAAAGCTTCGGCGGTCTGGACCGTGGAAGATCGATGAGCGCCATGGATGAAGAGCTGCTCGCGATGTTACAGCCCTTCTACACGCCCAAGGTCAATTACACCGTGCAGCCTCCAGCGGCAATGATGACGCGCGTGTTTTGGGATGAGCCGGGGTTTACTCCAATCGTCGTCCAGCGGGATCGGCTCAGCCGGTCGGTTAGGGTGATGGTCTACAGCTATCAGGAGCAGGGTGAATAAATGGCATCGAATTGGTTTTCAGCTCCGTCGCCCGTTGCCAGGCGGGTTCGCGCGTATTTCGCGCCCGTGAACCGCGCTGCTCAACTGCCCGTGCTTTTTGATCCGGCGGAGCAGGGCAGCTTTAGCCTGAACTTCCCTCCTGCTCCGTGGATTGACCTGGGATGGATTCAAGGATTCACACGCAAGTCGGGAAGCAAGACGACACCGATACTTACTGGGATTCCCGCCGGAGCGCTCGAGCAGATCCGCGAGACGATCGAAGCGCAGGTTAGCTTTGAGTTTTTAAGTTGGACAAAGTTGACCATGGCATTGGCGACGGGTTCGCAGCACATGAATCTATTGGCGCCCGCCAGCGGAGCGGCCTTATCAGCCGATGGAGCGCAGGCGTCCCCGGCAGTTACAATCCAGAGCGGATCGTCAGCTTCAACACTAAATCTGGCCTCTGCTGATGCTGCAAAGTTTGCTCCGGGTTCCATCATTGCGGTGGATGCGGACAACACGGGACAGACCGGATTTGTCGCATCGCCGGTGTCTGGAGCTTATTTGCGGCAACCCATAAGTGACGTGGACTACATTCGTCGCGTAACTTTTAACGTCGGCTTGGTTTCTCATGTGAGTTCCACCAGCCTTACACTTGCCGAGCCGCTGCCCGGCGGACCCCCCGCAGCGGGCGCTAAGCTGCAGACTATTACTGGATTTGTCGACCGTGAGGGCGGAAGTTTCTATCAGGAGTGGTCAGCGCTGTTTGTCATGCAGGGCAGTCAGGGTGAACGTATCTTCTTTCACTATCCGCGACTGCAGACCATGGTGGGAGCGGAAGAAGCAGCAATTCCGCTCAACGGCAAACAGGAGAACGGGCCAGAGCGGGTGCTTCTCAGGGGGCAGTTTCTGGCGCTTCCGGTGCTTGACAGTCTGGACGGCGATCGGGTGCTGTGCTACAGGAGCTTTCTTCCAGCGGCCAGTGCGCTGGTCTAGTCTAGCCGACATTTCGGTGAACCGCCTGGCCCAAGCGACTTTACCAGGACTCTGCGCGATCGAAACTGCGGCGTCCTGGGATCTATTCACATTCCATGCGGCATTGCAGGTGAGAGAGTCACGATGAAGATAACGATCCAAGGCCAAGACTATACACCCGCGCTCGACGCAGTGCGACCGCTGACGATTCAGCGTTCATTGAACGAGCCCTCAATCTGTCAGCTTTGGTTAAGTCTTCCATTCAACGGAAGCCTTGCGACGCCCCTGCGGAATCAATCCTTAGTGGTAACCGGCGACGATGGCACTTATTACTTTACCGGCTATATCGCGGCAAGCCCTCTGCCCGAATATGCCGGAATGGGGCTGGAAGGACCGCGTTACCGCATCGCCATTGAGGCCTTGAGCGACGAACTGCTTCTGGATCAACTCTCAGTAGCGCCCAGCAAGGGAATGACAGGCGAAACTGCCGGCTCGCTGATGACGTTGCTTGTAACTCGAACTGGATCGTCGAGTCTCTCCACGCGGGCGCTGACGTTGAGTGCGGCGGTAAGCAACTTTGTTCCAGATGCGGGCGCATCGTGGAGCAAAAGCGCAGGCCAGGTAGCAAGCCTGGCACGTGCATCTTACCGCGCGGTCAACGGAGCGCTGACGCTTTCTGCCGTTCAAAGCACGGTGCACGCGCTAAGTGAGACCGACGGCAGCCTGAGTCCGGCGAGTCTGGCACTCACTTCGGGAATGAAGAGGGCGCTCGCCAATGACATTACCGCGTGCGGCGGGCATGAACCAGTTGCCTATGTCACAGAGTACTTTTTGGGAGACGGAGTAACAACGCAATTTTATCTAGCCGCGGATCCGTTCTTTCCGCCTTCTTCCAAGTCGATCATCATCCGCGAGCTTTTCAACGAGAGCGAAATCGATCCGCGTCTGTGGAGTAACCCCGGCGGTTATGGCTATCTGTCGCTGGCCGCCGGCGGATTGGCGATGCAGGGCGGCAATGGTATTGATGGCGACACCACTCTTACTTGGCTGGACCCGGTGGAGATGGGTGGCACTCTTCTGCTGGAGGCGTCTGGGGTAACTCTTTTGCCGGGAAGCACCGGAATCCTTGCCGGCTTCTTTGTTGGCCTGGAAACCGCGGCAGGATGCACGGCAGGTTTCCAGGCCACGGCGCAGCAGGGAACCGGCGCGGTAACATTGCAGCCCATCGTCCAAGGCGCGCCCACGGGGACGACTTATGCGGTGAACTCGTCTAACCAGTATTCCCTCCGCGTTCGAGTACATTGCCCGGAGAATGAACGAAGTCTGGCGATCTACCGGTCATATGGGGACAGCGGAGCCATTGCTTATGGCGGGCAATGGAATCTGGCGCCTGCCAGGCTTCAGTTCGAGATACAGGAGTTTGTGGATGGCGTGGCTGGAATGCCCGTGACGCTTTACGACGGCTCGATTGCCAGTCTTCCCGGCGCGTGCATGGTCGTGGCGGCCAGCAGCATCAACCTGACTGGGAGCATGCGGGCTCTGAATCTGACGAATCTTGGATCAGGCTGGGTGGTAAGTACACCGGTCAATGGAAGCCCCTACACTCGCCGCATGGGCACTACGGAACAGGCGGCAGAATGCCATCTCGAGAGCACCGGCAAGCTTGTATTTTATACCGGGTTTGCTCCACTGGCAGGTGAACAAATTGCGGTCAGCTATCGCACCGTGGGGAGGGCCGTGGGGCGGGCGGTAAACACAGCAAGTCAGCAGGCGCTGAGCCAGGCGGGTTTGCCTCCCGTGGCCGCGTGGATTGGTTCGGTGAGCAATCCCCCGGCGCGCAGTTCCTCGGATTGCCGTAATGCGGCGCTGGCGATGGAGCAGGCGGCGGCCAGCGTGAGCGCGCTCTGGAGCGGCACGTACAAAGGTACGAGAGCGAGCTTTGCCTCTGATGTGTGGCCCGGCGACGCGCTGCAATTGACCGCACCCTCGACGAATTTGAACGCCCAGGTTGTGGTGCGGAATGTAAGGATAAGTTACCGCGCAAGTTATCCCGATTTAGTCGAGTATGCTATTGCGTTCGCCAACGACTGGGCTGACGATCTGGCCATCAAGACCAGCGCCACGGTACCCACCGATACATGGCTTCCGGCGCCGGTGGCTCCCACGGTTTTGGCCAATCTGAGCGCGCTGGCCGTAACAGCGCTCAGTGGCAGCACAGTGACGATCAATACTGGCGCAACGGCGCCTGCCGGCGGCGGCTTTGAGATACGGCGGCGGGATTTCGCCTTTATGCCAGGAGAAGATCCAGACCTGGTCATGCGCGGATCGCAGCCCACTATGACATTCACGCGCACCTCCGCGAGCGACCGGTATTACATCAGGATGTATGACGGTGCGACGCCGCCGAATTACTCGGAGTTTTCGGCCGCGTTGTTTATTAATTTGCCGCTGGGATCGTAGGCGGCAGGATTTTCGGATGGCAAGGAAGAGATGGAGTCCGGCGAATGCGGATGATGAATGAATTCGAAGCCCAGGTGCTGAGCGACTTGAGCGTACTGAAGACGCAGATGACCGGGCTGATGGGCGACGGCAATGGCGGGCGCATCTCGGACCTGGAACGACGCATGGAGCGCCACGAGCAGAACTGGCAGCGCGCCAAGGGCTTTGTGGCTGCGGTCAGCGTGCTGTTCGCGGTGATTGAAGTAGCCGTGGAAGCATGGTTCCGGCGCTGACCTTTGATCCCTGGATTGTGGAGTGGGCCAGGCGAGCGAGGCTGCTGAGGGTACGGCTCGCATGGTGATTGCTCGTATAATCAGCCCCATGAGCGAACAACCGTTGGTCAGCGTGGTGATGGGCAGCAAGAGCGACTACGACGTGCTCGCGTCGGCCGTGGAGATTCTGCGCGCGCTCGAGATTCCGCATGAAGCGCGGGTGGTAAGCGCACATCGCACGCCCGATTGGCTTTTCAAGTATGCCGAGACGGCGCGGGAACGCGGGCTGCGCGTGATCATCGCCGGAGCCGGCGGCGCGGCGCACCTGCCGGGCATGCTGGCGGCCAAGACGCTGGTGCCCGTGCTGGGCGTGCCGGTGGCGGCTACGCAGCTGAACGGCATGGATGCGCTGCTTTCGATTGTGCAGATGCCCAGGGGCGTTCCCGTGGGCACGCTGGCCATCGGCAAACCCGGAGCGGCCAACGCCGCGCTGCTGGCGGCGGAAATTCTTGCGGCAACCGACTCCTCTCTTTACGACCGGCTGTCCGCATGGCGCGCCGCGCGCACCCAGGAAGTGCTCGACCAGGAGCTGCCAGGGTGAACGCTGATCCGTCGACAACAGACGAGTCTTCCATCGTGCAGCCCGGCGGCTTGCTGGCCATTCTGGGCGGCGGACAACTGGGGCGCATGACGGCGATGGCCGCGCGCACCATGGGCTACCGCGTCCGGGTGATGGACCCCGAACCAGCCTGCCCCGCCAGCTTTGTGGTGGACGAGACCATCGTGGGCCGCTGGGATGATGTGGCCGCGGCGCGGCGGCTGGCAACGGGCGCGGACGCTGTGACTCTGGAGATCGAGCAGATCGGCGTGGACGCTCTCTCCGAGGTCGCCCGCCTGGCACCGTTGCGTCCCGGCGTGGAACCCATCCGTATCATCCAGGACAAAACTCTGCAAAAGACATGGCTCGCGGAGAACGGCTTTCCCGTGGGAGTTTTTCGCGTGGTGCGCAGTGAGGCAGAATTGCACGACGCCGTGCGCGCGCTCGGCGGTCGCGTCTTTCTGAAGATCGGCCGCGGCGGCTACGACGGTCGCGGGCAGGCGCGCATTGGCCTGGATGCACCTGCGACCGAAGAAGCCGTAACTGCCGCGTGGCAAAGCATTGGCGCGCGTCCCGCCGTCGCCGAACAGGCGCTCGACCTGGATTGCGAGATCAGCGTGATGGCCGCGCGCAACCCTGCAGGCGAGGTGCGCAGTTATCCGGCGGCGCGCAATCACCATGAGAATCAGATCCTGGCCTGGAGCGTGTTGCCGGCCGGCGTGCCCGCGGAGCTGGAGGCCCGCGCCGAAGCGCTGGCCGCAGCGATGATCGCTCGGCTCGGCATCGAAGGCCTGCTCTGCTTGGAGATCTTTGTAACTCGCGCAGGTGAATTGCTCGTGAATGAGTTAGCGCCGCGGCCCCATAACAGTTATCATCAGAGCGAGCGCGGCTGCGTCACAAGCCAATTTGAGCAGCTTGTGCGCACCACGTGCAACTTGCCGCTGGGCGACACATCGCTGATCAGTCCGGCTGCGATTACCAACTTACTCGGCGACGTGTGGCTGAATGGCGCGCCCGACTTTGCCGCGGCCCTTGCCGTGCCCGGTGTGCGCCTCCACTTATACGAGAAGCACACGCCGCGCGCGGGTCGGAAGATGGGGCATTTATCCGCGACGGGGGCCACGGCTGAAGAAGCTTTGGAGCGCGTGCTGGAGGCCAGGCGCCGGCTGTAGCCATTCCGTTCGTGGATACGTGGCTGCTGGCTTACTGACCCTTTTCCCACCGCTTGGGCCGCCGGTTGGCTTGCAGAACCCGCTTGCGCAGCCGCAGCGACTTGGGCGTTACCTCGACCATCTCATCCTCTGCGATGAACTCGATGGCCTGCTCTAGATTGAGGGCTTTCACAGGCACCAGGCGGATGGCCTCATCCGCGCTTGAGGCGCGCATGTTGGTCATCTTCTTCTCGCGCACCACGTTCACGTCCAGGTCATTGTCGCGCGAGTGCTCGCCGACGATCATGCCCTCGTAAACCTCAACGCCCGCGCCCACAAAAAGAATCCCGCGCTCCTGCAGTCCGTTCAGCGAGTAGGTCGTGGTGAGCCCCTGGCGGTCGGCAATCAGCGCGCCCGTGGGCCGCTGCGGAATCTCGCCCTGATAGGGGATGTAGCCGTCGAAGAGCGCGTTCATCACAATGGTGCCGCGGGTCTCGGTCAGCATCTCGCTGCGCAGTCCGATCAGCCCGCGGCTGGGCACGCGAAACTCCAGGCGCACGCGGCCCGAGCCGTGATTGTGCATCTTGGTCATCTCGCCCTTGCGCGGCCCCAGCTTTTCAATCACCACGCCGGTGTACGCCTCGGGCACGTCGATGGTCAGATGCTCCACCGGTTCCATGCGCGTGCCCTCCACCATCTTGGTCACAATCTCCGGCCGCCCGGCAGAAAGCTCGAAGCCTTCGCGGCGCATCATCTCGATCAGGATCGCCAGTTGCAACTCGCCCCGGCCCAGCACCTTGAAGGTGTCCGGCGAGCCGGTATCTTCCACGCGAATGCTGACGTTGGTGAGCAGCTCTTTTTCCAGGCGCTCGCGCAGGTTGCGGCTGGTCACGTACTGCCCCTCGCGCCCCGCAAACGGCGAGTTGTTCACGCTGAACTGAATGGCGATGGTCGGCTCGTCGATCACGATCAGGGGCAGCGGCGCCGGGTTGTCCACGCTGGTGATGGTCTCGCCGATGGTGATGCCTTCCACGCCGGCCACGGCCACGATGTCGCCCATGGTGGTCTCGGTGGTCTCCGTCCGCTTGAGGCCGCTGAAGGTGAACAGCTTGGTGATGCGCGTCTTCATCAGCGACCCGTCGCGCTTGGAAATCGTCACGTCGTCTCCGGCGTGCAGGGTGCCCTGGAAGACGCGGCAGATGGCGATGCGGCCGAAGTATTCGGAGTAGTCAAGATTGGTGACCAGAATCTGCAGCGTGCCCTCGGCGTCGCCGGTGGCCGCCGGAATGGTGCTCACGATGGTCTCAAACAGCGGCTGCAAATCCACGCCCGGCCTGGCTAAATCGGCCGTCGCCGTGCCGGCCTTGGCCACCGCGTAGAGCACCGGAAAATCCAGTTGCGACTCGTCCGCGTCGAGGTCGATGAATAGATCGTAAATCTCGTTCAAGACTTCCTGCGGGCGCGCATCGGGGCGATCGATCTTGTTGATCACCACAATCGGCAGCAGCTTGGCCTCCAGCGCCTTGGCCAGCACGTAGCGCGTCTGCGGCAGCGGGCCCTCGGCCGCGTCCACCAGCAGCATCACGCCGTCCACCATCTTCAGCGCGCGCTCGACTTCGCCGCCAAAATCGGCGTGGCCCGGCGTATCCACAATGTTGATCTTGCCGCCGGCAAAATTGATCGCCGTGTTCTTGGCCAGGATGGTGATGCCCCGCTCCCGCTCCAGTTCGTTCGAGTCCATTACCCGGTCGGCCACCTGCTCGTTGGCGCGGAAAGTTCCCGACTGCCGCAGCATGGCGTCGACTAGGGTGGTCTTGCCATGGTCCACATGGGCGATGATGGCGATATTGCGTATCGTCTGGGTCACAGGTGCGGTTTTCCTTCTCTCGGGTTCGGCTGCTCGGGCCGTCAGGTTGGGGACACAAATAAGACAAATCACCGCACACTGCGGCACTTTCCATTCTATCAGCAAGGCAGCTTGCGACCGCGCATTGCGGTATCCCGAACCCTGCGTTGTCGAGTAAACTGCTCTGCAAATGCGAATCGCCGCGCACGACCGCTTGAATCCGGCACGCCGGCTGCTTGCCACCCGGCGCGCCCGCGTCTTCCCCGCCCTGCTGCTTTCCCTCTGCTTGCTGGCGCTGCTTTTTGTCTCCGTGGCACAGCTTGCGCGCGCGCAAGCCAGGACGCAGCACCTGCTCCTGTACACCATCGACGTGGAGGGCGGGCAGGCCACGCTGCTGGTAGCTCCCTCCGGGGGGGCGCTTCTGGTGGACACCGGCTGGCCCGGCAACAACGGCCGCGATGCCAGCCGCATTCAGGCGGCCATGCACGACGCCGGCATCACGAAGCTCGATCAAGTGCTGATTACCCACTTCCACACCGATCACGTAGGCGGCGTGCCGAATCTGGTCCAGCGCATCCAGGTCGGTGAATTCCTCGACCACGGTGTCAATCGCGAAGACTCCGAGATCACCCGCCACGATTACGCCGCCTATCTCAAGGCCATCCAGGGCAAGCCGCGGCGCATCATTCATCCCGGCGACGCCATCTCGATCCCCGGCCTCAGCATCGTTGTGCTGACGGCCGACGGCGAGCACATCGCGGCGGTTCCGGGCGTCAAGCCGACACCGAATCCGCTCTGCGCCGGCGAGCCCAAGTGGACCCTGGACGCGACCGAGAATCCCCGCTCGGCCGGCATCCTGGTGCGCTTCGGCAAGTTCCGCTTTCTCGACCTCGGCGATTTGACCAAGGCGAAGGAAATTCCCCTCGTCTGCCCCGACAATCTCATTGGCACGGTCGATCTTTATCTGGTCGACCATCACGGCATGAATCTGTCCAACGCGCGCGCCTTCGTCGATGCGATTCATCCCCGCGTGGCCATCATGGACAACGGCGCGCACAAGGCCGGCAGCCCGGAGGCTTGGCAAACCGTGCACGACAGCCCCGGCCTCGATGACCTCTACATGCTGCACACCGCCGAGGACTCCGATGCTGCGCACAACAGCCCCGCTGCGCTGATCGCCAATCCGAAAGGCGACGGCGATGGCGCGTACTTCAAGGTGGTTGCCTCGCCCGACGGCAGCTTCGCGGTCACCAACTCGCGCACCGGGCAGACAAAAGAATTTCCGGGCAAGTAGAGCGCGGCGCACCGGAATCGAGGAGACACACATGTCCTTATCGCGACGTGATTTTTTTGCGGGACTGGGAGCGGCGGGCGCACTGGCAGGCCTGCCTCGCGCGGCGCGCGCCAGCTGCCCTTTCCGGCTCGCCGTCATCAACGATGAAATTTCGCAGGACTTCGACCACGCCTGCTCCGTGGCCGCGCGCGACTTCGGCCTGCAGTGGATCGAGCTGCGCGGCATGTGGAACAAGAACATCACCGCGCTCGATGTGGGCGAAATCGGCGAGGCGCAAAGGATCCTTGCGAAATACAACCTGCGCGTCACCGACATCGCCAGCCCGCTCTACAAGACCGACTGGCCCGGCGCGCCGCTCTCCAGGCAAAGCAAGCGCCGCGACCAGTTCCACGCCGACTTCGATTTCAAGCAGCAGGACGCGCTGCTTGAACACTGCATCGGCCTGGCCAAAACCTTCCGCACCGATCGCATTCGCTGCTTCGATTTCTGGCGGCTCGACGACGTAAAGCCTTACCGCGCGGCCATCAACCGCAAATTGAGCGAGGCCGCCCGCGCCTGCGCCAGGCACAACCTGATTCTGCTGCTCGAAAACGAGATGTCGTGCAACACGGCCACGGGCGCGGAGGCCGCGGCTACGCTCAAGGCCGTGCCCGAGGCCAACTTCATGCTCAACTGGGACCCCGGCAACGCCGCCACTTTTGCCGGCAGCATGCCCTTCCCCAACGGCTACGATTTGCTGCCCAAGAACCGCATCGGCCACTGCCACGCAAAAAATGTGGTCCGCCAGCCCGGCGGCAAATGGGAGTGGGCGCCGGTGGGCACCGGCGTGGTGGATTGGGTGGCACAACTGCGGGCGCTGGACCGCGACGGCTACCGCTTTGCAGTGAGCCTGGAAACCCACTGGCGCGGCGCCGGAACGCCGGAAGCCTCAAGCCGCATCAGCATGAAGGGCCTCAAAGAAGCGCTGGCGAAGGCCGGAACCGGCTGCTAGGAATTCGACGCATTGCGCGTCTTTGCGTACAGCTCTTCCAGCGCATCGCAAGCCGACTTGACGCCGTCTTCGCGGCTCAGTTGCTGCGCCACGCTCTGCGCGCGCTCGGCAAAGCGCGGCTCAGCCAGCATCGCCTTCAGCTTGCGCGCCACACGCAGCGGCGTGTAGTTGCTGCGCTGAATGGTGCGCGAGACGTTCAGCCGCCGCATGCGCCGCGCATTGTCCGGTTGGTCGTGCGAGTAGGGCATGATGAGCATCGGCTTGCCCGCCCGCAAACACTGCGCCGTGGTCCCCACGCCGCCCTGGTGCACCACCAGCGCCGCCTGCGAAAACAGCGCGGAGTAGGGCGCGTACTCGGCCACGCAAATCGAGTCGGGCAGCTCCTGCGGCGGGCGGTTGCGCGTGTCCGTGCCGATCAGCAGCACGGCGCGAATCCCCAGGCGCATGGCGGCCTTCGCCGAGAACTCGTAAAAGCGCCCCGCGGCCAGCACCGCCGCCGAGCCGAGCGTAAACACCACCGGCGGCGGCCCGGCGGCCAGAAACTCTTCCAGATGCGGCGGCAGCGCCGCGTTGCCCGCGTCCGCGTCGTAAAAGCAGAAGCCCGTGATGCGCGCATTCGGCGGCCAGTCCTTCTGCTCGGTACCCAGCACGCGCGAAAACAGCGCCAGCACCAGGTGCGGCGAGTGCTTGGCGTCAAACAGCGGATTCGCGCCGCGGGGCAGGCCCAGCTCGCGGCGCAGGTCGTAGATGGGCTCCGGCCACTTGCGGCTCACAAACCGCGCCAGCCGCCGAATCGCCCGCCCCATTCCAGGCACCACTTTGTCGGCCCGCGCGATGCGCGGATACGGCGGCAGCACCGGCGGATCGAAGGCGGAGAAAAACGAGAGCGGCGCCAGCAGGTAACTGGCCCAGGGGATGCCCGTCACCTCGGCCACCAGCGGCCCGGCGTAGTTCAGCTCGCCCAGCAGCAGCAGGTCGGCGCGCTCCGGCCTGGTGGCCGCGTCCAGCAGGTCGGCGTAGGTCTGGCGCAGCACGGGAAAGAGAAAATTGCGCAGCCCATGCTCGGTGCCGTGTTTGATGTCGTAGACCATCTCGGCCAGGATGCTGTTGGCGGGGTCGATGTCAGGGCGGACGGCGCGGAATTCAAGGCCCAGCGGCGCGATGCGCGCGGCGTAGACTGCGGGCAGCGCCATTACCGGCAGATGCCCGCGCCGCCGGAGTTCAAGCGCGATGGCGATCAGCGGATTGATGTCGCCGAGGGTGCCGATGTTCGACAGGACAATGCGCACAGAGTCTTCCGTAAGTGGGATGGGCTTGCAGCGATAAGCGTAATGCATGAGGAGGGAGGTTGGCTCGTCCGCGGCCTGACCTGCGCCCGCCTGTTCAGTGGTATCATCGCCTGTTCCAACTGACCTGCGGGGGTTTCACCATGAAAACCATGCGCGGTTTTGCCCTTTTGCTGGTGCTTCTCACGCTCTCGGCGGGAGTCTGCTTCTCTCAAACAAGCCTCCCTGCAAAATGGGAAGAGCTGACCGCGCCGGACTTCATCCAGGCGATTCATCAAGCGCAAGGGGTGTGCGTGCTGCCCTTCGGCATTCTCGAAAAGCACGGCCCGCACCTGCCCCTGGGCACTGACCTGCTCGACGTGCGCTTCGCCGTCCTGAACGCGGTCAAGCAGGAGTACGCCGTCGTCTTTCCCCAGTACTACTTCGGCCAGATCTTCGAGGCGCGCCACCAGCCCGGCACGGTTGCCTACAGCCTGCCGACGCAACTCACCCTGCTGCAGGAAACGGTGAGCGAGATGGCGCGCAACGGCTGCAAGAAAGTGGTCATCGTGAACGGCCACGGCGGCAACAACAGCCTGCTCCCGCTGTTCGCGCAGGCCCAGCTGGCCAGCCCGCGCGACTACGTGGTCTACGTCTTCGGCCTGCCCAACGAAGAGGTGCCGGGCCGTCCGGCGCTGAAGACTCCTTTTGACATGCACGCGGGCGAAGTGGAGACCTCGAATATGTTGATTGCCCGGCCCGACCTCGTCCACCAGGATCGTGCCACGCAGCAATCGGGCGCGGACCTGAAGCGCCAGTCTCTGCCCGACTCGGTCTACACCGGCATCTGGTGGTATGCGCGTTTCCCCAATCACTACGCGGGCCAGGGCGAGGCGGCCAGCAAGGAGCTGGGCGCGTTCGATCAGAAGGAATGGTCGCGCCAGATCGCCGAAGCCCTCAAGGCCATCAAGGCCGACAGCGTGAGCCTCAAGCTGCAAAATGAGTTTTATGAGGACGCGCAGCACCCGCTTGAGACGAAGCAGTAGGCAGTTCCCCGGGCCTCAAAGTCGAGCCCCCTTCGACTTCGCTCAGGGCAGGATCTGGGGCACATGACTGAAAAGGGAGATTTCTCTGGGAATGAACTGGATTCATATACTGATCCTGGTCACATATGCGCTCTTTGCCTCCGTTCCAACCATTGTTGCGGAGAGGCGAAGATGCAAGGGCTTAAGCTTGGTATATGTATTGAGCTTCTTCTTTAGCTGGACGGTCATCGGTTAGATTGCGGCGCTTCTCTGGGCAATATGGGGAGAAACAGAATCTTCCGCAGCCTCATAAATACAGTGGGGCCGTTTAATAACTCATTGCTCACGGTCAAAACCGGAGATCGACCCCGTGCACGCCCCGCTTCAGCCTCATTTAGTCTTGCGGCAACGATCATGCCATCGGAGAGAGTTCTCCGGCCGATCCGGCGCTTACCCCATCAAAGAGGCTGGCCGCGGAAGAAATAGTAGAGCTCGATCAGCAGAATCAGGACCACGGTGGCTTCCAGAAAGAAGGCGCGGCCCTGGTTGAACTGGTCGACCATGTAGTGATACAGATCTTCGGCAGTCTTCAATTTCTGCGCAACCAGGTTCTTGTAATCGGGAACGCCGACCTTGGCCGCGGCCAGCTTGTAGAGCCGGGCGGCGAACATGTCACTCAGGAACTTGATCGCATTGTCGGCGCGCTCCGTCAGCTCCGCAACGTCGAGCATGACCGTGTGCAGGCTGGTCGCGGACCTGGCAAGGCGCCACCGCGCCAGCACTCCCTTTTTCTTCTCCAGCGACTCGTAAACGCCGTCCAGAATTCCCGTGAGCAGCTCATCGTAGTGGCGAAATTCCAGCAGCTGGGAGTTGGCATACTCCAGTAGCTGAACTGCGGTCTCGGCCCCGGCTGTGCTGTCGTAAATGAAGGCGGCGTTCCAGCCGATCACCGCCACATCGTTTGCATAGTAGGAGATCTGCGAATTCAGCACCTCGGCGCACTCGCCCTCCGACAGCAGAAGCCGGTCGCCGCGAACCACCTGGGCAATGTGCAGCGAGTGTTCCCGCACAAGGCCGGCGGCAGAGGGCGCTCCGGCTGCCTCGCGCACGTGGAAGATGAAGTAGTCCTTGCTGAGCCAGCTGGAATACGGCTTCACCATCGCAGCCGACGCCCGCTCCAGTTTCTGCCGCACGATGGGTTCGACGCGCGAAGCAAAATCAACGTCCCATACCCAGCGGCTGGCCAGATGCACCAGGCTGTCCCAATCGCCCGAGAAGCGCAGCTGGAAGATGACGCTGACGATGCCATAGTCGTAGTACTTGATCTCTCCATCCAGGCGCTCGCCGCTTTCCAGAAGGAGAGGTTCAAGCGGCTCGATGACCGGCGGCCTCTGGTAACGAACGTAGGCCGGCACGGAGTGCTTCATAGTCGGCAGTTGTAGGGTGCGGGCGCTGATCGTCTGTTGCAGCAGATCGAGCCGAAGCTGCTCGCACACGGCAAACTGGATCAGCACCAGAACGGAGCCGTCGAGAGAAGGCAAAACCGGAGATGCAGCTGCGGCGGACATGTACCCACGCATGGTACTGCATTTCAGCCGGGGGCGCTGCAGCTTCCGTTGACCCCATTTTCCGCACGTACGGGCGAGTGCCGCGAAGCCGGAAACAGCCGCATGCCCTCCCGCCCGGCTTCAGCCTCATTTAATCTTGCTGCAACGATAATCACATCGGAGATACTAGCCACACATGCGCGTGCTGCTGGTGGAAGATGAGGTTCGGCTGGCGGAAAACCTGGCTGCCGCCCTGCGCGACGGACCCGGCTTCGCGGTCGACTGGGCCGCCGACGGCGAGGCCGGCGACGACTCGGCGCGCAATCGCGTCTATGACCTCGTCATCCTCGACCTGATGCTGCCCAGGCTCGACGGGCTCAGCGTGCTCAAGCGCCTGCGCGCCCGCCAGGACCCCACGCCGGTGCTGATTCTTACGGCCAGGGAAGGCAAGAACACCATCATTGAACTGCTGAACGCCGGGGCCGACGACTACCTGGCCAAGCCCTTTGACCTGGGCGAGCTGATCGCCCGCGCCAAGGCCCTCATCCGCCGCGGCAAGGGCGCGGCCCACCCCACGCTCACCGCCCTCGACGTGGAGTTGAACACCCTGGAGCAGACCGTGCGCCGCGCGGGCGTGCTCGTGGACCTCTCGCCCACCGAGTACCGCATTCTCGAATACCTCATCCACCATCCGCGCAAGATCGTCAGCAAGCGCGAGCTGCTGGAGCACCTCTACGACTACAACTGGGAGCACCACTCGAACGTGATCGAGGCCCACGTCTCCAACCTGCGCAAAAAGCTGGACGCCGCCCTGCCCGACGCCGAGCCGGTGATCGAAACCATGCGCGGGCGGGGCTACCGGCTGGCCGTGGGGCCAGGGCAGGAACAGCCATGAGAACGCGCTCCATTGCCTTTCGGCTCATTGCGGCAGTGCTCGCGGTGGAGCTGGTCTCGTCGCTGGCGGTCATCTTCCTGTCGCTGGGCTACGAGCGCCACACCCACTTCCACGCCTTCGACATCATGCTGCGGGGGCGCGCCGACTCCGTGCTGGGCGCGGTGCAGGACGCCGAAGACGCGCAGGACAACGTGATGCTGGACCTGGCCGACCTGCACGTGCCCGGCGAAGACATCTACGAGGTGTGGGACGCGCACGGGCGGCTGCTGGGCCGCTCGCCCAACTGGCAGGGCAGCGGAGAAAGCGCTCCCGCGCCGGCCGTCAACGGCTTTGCGCGGCTGGAGGCGAACGGCCGGCACTATCGCGTTCTTCGCGCGCACGGCTCGCGTATTGTGGACCCCGGCGAGCCCGGCGGCGGCAAGCTGCGCCAGGTCACGATCGTCTATGGCGCGCCCACCGAGCACGTGTGGCACGCGATTCGCGGCGCGGTGGAGTTTTATGCCGCGGGCAGCCTGCTGCTGCTTGTCGTCACCGGCCCGCTGATCGCCTGGCTGCTGCATCGCGGACTGCTGCCGCTGCGCCAGCTGGCGGCGCTGGCCGGGCAGGTTTCAGCGGATGCGTGGGAGTTCTCGCCCCCGGCGAGCGCCCGCGCCACGCCCGAGCTGGCCCCGCTGACCCACGCGATTGAGAATGTCCTACAGCGGCTGGAGCGAGCCTTCGTGCAGCAGCGTACCTTCGTCTCCGACGCCGCGCACGAGCTGAAAACCGCCGTCGCCGTGGTCAAATCGTCGCTGCAGCTGCTGGGATTGAAGCCGCGCACCGCCGCCGAGTACCAGGCCGGGCTTGAGCGCTGCCTGGCCGACTCCGCGCGCCTGGAAGAGCTGGTGGCCAAGATGCTCACCCTGGCCCGCCTTGAGAACGCGTCCCATGCGAGCGGCGTCCCGGCGGCCGGCGCGCTCCCTGCCTGCGACATCGGCGACTGCCTCCGCCAGACCGTCGCGCAGCTGGAGACAGTCGCCGCCCTGCGCAACGTCGAAGTGGCCGTCGCGGGCCCGCCCCAAGGTGCCTGTCGCGTCGGGCTCACGGGCGAAGACTGCGCGCTGCTGGTCTCCAACCTGCTGCTCAACGCCCTTCAGCACAGCCCGCCCGCATCCAGGGTTGAACTCCGGCTCCGCACCGATGGCGGCGCTGTCGAGCTGGCCGTCGAAGACCACGGCGAAGGCATCGATGCCGCCGCGCTGCCCCACGTCTTTGACCGCTTCTATCGCGGCGACCCCTCGCGCACCCGCTCCACGGGCGGCGCCGGGCTGGGCCTGGCCATGTGCAAGGCCGTGGTGGAAAAGGCCGGCGGCGCAGTCACCCTCGCCAGCCAGCCCGGCCAGGGCACCACCGTCACCGTCCGCCTGCCGCTGACTGATGAGCCGCCCGTGAATTCCCTGTCGCCTTCAGCTTGACTTAATCCCGATGTGGAACAATTCTGTCGCCGGTGAATTACCCCTTTCGCCGAGTTTCACGCGGAGCCTTCCATGCCTATTCAGCGCAGCTTTCCTGTTTTCGCCCGGTCCCTGGTGGCCGCGGCCCTGCTCTGCGGCCTTTTTGCCGCCACCCGCCCGGTTGCCGCGCAGCCCGGGGCCCCCGCGGGCAGGTCTTCGACCGCGGGGTTGGAGCAGCCCTACCACATCCTGGCCCACTGGAAGCTGGCAGACCCGGGCTGGTGGGACTACCTCCACGTCGATTCCCCGGCTCACCGCCTCTACCTCACTCGCGGCGACCATGTGGACGTGCTCGACACCGGGACCGGCAAGCAAGTGGGCGTCATCGCCGGCCTTCACGGCACTCATGGCGTTGCGTTGGACACGGCCGGCAAATACGGCTACATCTCCGACGGCGGCGCCAACGCCGTGGTCGTCTTCGACCGCAAGACCCTGGCCACCGTGGCCACCATCCCCGCCGGAACCGGCCCCGACGGCATCCTCTTTGAGCCCTCCACCCAGACCGTCTGGGCCTTCAACGGCCGCAGCCACGACGCGACGGTCATCGACGCCTCCACCCGGAAAGTGGTCGCCACCATCCCCCTGCCGGGCAAGCCGGAGTTCGCCGTCGCAGACGGTAAAGGAACCGTCTTCAACAACATCGAAGACAAGAGCGAGATCGTCCGCATCGACGCGCACACCAGGAAGCTGACCGCCACCTGGCCGCTCACCAACTGCGAATCGCCTAGCGGGCTGGCCTTCGACGCCTCAGGCCACCGGCTCTTCCCTGTCTGCGACGGCAAGAAGATGGCCGTGGTCGACTCCAACACCGGCCAGGTGCTCGCCAATCCCTCCATCGGCGACGGCCCCGACGCCGCCCGCTACAGCGCCAAGCACAAGCTGGCTTTTGCCTCCTGCGGCGAGGGCGTTCTGTCGGTTGTCGATGCCTCCAAGCCGGACTACCCCACCATCCAAACCCTGCCCACCCAGCGCGGCGCCCGCACCATGGCCTACGACGCGGCCACGGACCGCATTTACCTGGTGACCGCCGATTTCGGCCCCCGTCCCGCGCCCACACCAGAGAACCCGCGCCCCAGACCCGCCATGCTTCCCGGCAGCTTCACGGTCATCGTCGTCGGCCGCTAGAAGCCCGGCAGGAAGCGCCGTGCCCCATCCATGCGACTTGTTTCCGTCGCATGGATGGGAGACCGCAAATCTCCCCCCCCCATTCATGCGATCCTGAATGTGCCATGAAATTCCTTCTCCCCATCCTCGTCGCCCTGGTCTTCGCCGCCAGCTTCGTCGCCGACTACAAATGGCGCAAGTGGATCGCCGAGCAGAAGCGCCAGCGGCAGGGAACAGGCTCCGGCGACCCCGCCCACCACCAGAACCGCCCATAAACGGCCCCGTCCGAGCCCCGCGGGCAGGCCCGACAGCAACTTTTCCCCTATTTGCCGTTACAATCTTCCATAGGGAGTCGTCCAACGTCTATGCGTCGTTTTTTTGCCTCTCGCTTCCCCGCTCGCCGCAACTCCGCCGCCCCGGCCCTTCCCGCGCTGCTGCTCGGCCTCACCGCCGCCGCGCTTTTGCTGGCCGCCGCGCCAGCCGCCCGCGCCCAGTTTCTGCCCCCGGCCACAACACCGGTTCACGACCCCGCCGCCCTGCGTCCGCCCGAGGGCGCGCGGGTGGCCATCGTCGAGTTTGATGACATGGAGTGCCCCGACTGCGCCAACGCCAACCCGTTGCTCCGCGACGCCGCGGCCAAGTACAACATCCCCTGGGTGCGCCATGATTTTCCGCTGCCCATGCACGTTTGGAGCTTTCAGGCCGCCGTCAACGCCCGCTGGTTCGACACCCGCAGCAAGAAGCTCGGCGACGATTACCGTGACCAGGTCTTCGCCAACCAGCCCTCCATCGTGGACCTGAACGGCCTGCGCCAGTTCACTGAGAAGTTCGCCCAGCAGCACGGCGTCGCCCTGCCCTTCGCCATCGACCCCCAGGGCAAGCTGGCCGCGCTGGTCAAGGCCGACTACGCCCTCGGCCAGCGCATCGGCATCGAGCACACCCCCACCATCTGGATCACCACCTCCAACAGCAAGGGCGCGCCCTTCGTCGAGGTCGTTGACCGCTCCAGGCTCTTCCAGCTCATTGACCAGGCCCTGGCCGACACCCGCTCCGCCGCGCCCGCGCGCACCGCTCACAAATAGCGGGCTTCGCGGGCAGTTTTGTTACGATACCCGACGGGAGGCCGTCTAAATTTCATGGTCAGTTTTACCCTCTCGCGTCTTCTCGCCGTGGCGCCCCGCATGCGCCACCTTCGGTCAGGTCTGCCGGCCGCCTTCGCCTGCGCGTTGTTGGTCGCTGCGTCCGGCGGCGCCCACGCCGCCCCCGGCACAACCCAGATTCTCGACACCTCCGCGCTCCATCCGCCCCCCGGCGCGCGCGTGGCCATCGTCGAGTTCGCTGACCTGCAGTGCCCTGCCTGCGCCCACGCCAACCCCACCCTCAAAGCCGCCGCGGCCAAGTACAAAATTCCCTGGATTCGCCACGACCTCCTCATCCCCTACCACAGTTGGAGCCGCAACGCGGCCATCCGCGCCCGCTGGTTCGACGCCAAAAGCGCATCCCTTGGCGCCGAGTACCGCGACCAGGTCTTCGCCAACCAGACCTATATCTATAACCTGATGATGCTCAACGACTTCACTGAAAAGTTTGCCCAGAGCCACGGCATCGCGCTGCCCTTCGCCATCGACCCCGAGGGCAAGCTGGCCGCCGAAGTGGACGCCGACAACGAGCTCGGCAAGCGCACCGGCGTCACCCTCACTCCCACCGTCTTCGTCGTCACCGCCAACAGCAAGGGCGCGCCCTTCATTGAGGTCCGCAACCCCGAGCAGCAGCTTTACCAGGTCATTGACCAGGCCCTGGCCGACACCGCCAGGCCCGCAAAGTCCCCCAGGCCCGCGCATAAGTAGCCGGCCCGCCGCGCTCTACACGCAAAAAAGCGGCGCATCCCGCAAAGGATGCGCCGCTTCTGTTTGCAACCATGAATCCGCCGCCCTTCAGTCCCCGATCTGAATATTCACCAGCTCCGGCGTCTTCTCCGGCGCGCAGCCGGGGAAGACGACCCGCTTTTGCGGCGCCCGCCAGTGGTCGATATAGCTGATCCGGTGCACGCACCCAATCGTGCAATTCGGCGCGCAGCCCTTGGCCGTTAAAAACTCCCGCTTCACATCCGCCGTCGTATACCCGGCCAGCGGAACCCCCGGAAATCCCCGCTGCTGCGAGCAGTAGTGCACCAACCCGTCCTCGCAGATGTACAGGTAGCGCGACCCCGCCCGGCAGCGCCAGTCGTTCGGCCGCCCCTCGGCAATCGCCGCCTGAAACGCGTCGAACTGCGCGTAGTTGGTCTTCTTCCGGTCCGTCATCGCAAAGTAGACCCGTGCTTCGTCTTCCTGCAGCGGCTTCAGTTGCCCGCTCCCGTCGTGAATGATCCCGATCGTCGACTCAAACCCCAGCTCCAGCGCCCGCTTGCCAATCACCAGCGCATCGTTCGGGTCTTTAAAGCCCCCGCCCACCACCGAATTGATGTTCACGTGGAACTCGGCGTACTCGGCCAGCATCTCCAGCTTCTTGTCCAGCACCTTCAGGCTCTTCTTTGACACCTCGTCCGGGGTGAGATTGTCGATGCTGATCTGCATGTGGTCCAGGCCCGCCCGGTTCAGCCGCTCAATCCGCTCCGCGTTCAGCAGGTAGCCGTTGGTAATCATCCCCGCAATCGCGCCCGTCCGCCGCATCCGCCGGATAATGTCGTCCAGGTGCGGATGGGTCAGCGGCTCGCCGCCCGAGATGCCGATCATCGCCGTCCCCAGACGCCCCAAGTGGTCGATCCGCCGCAGCATCTCGTCGAGCGGCACCGGCTCGGAGACTTTGTCGTACTCGTTGCAATACGCGCAGGAAAGATTGCAGAACCGCGCCGGCACAATCTGCGCCAGCACCGGATGCGCAGTCGAAGCCAGCGCGCGCGCCACCATCGCATACTCGCGCACCTTCCGCCGAGCCGCAATCGCCCGCCCACGCACCGTCATCCTCCGGGGAATCGCCATCTTTACTATTGAACCACATTGCGGGGCAGGGTTCCCGCTGGCGGATGGTGTCCTAAGAGTGCGTTCCGAATCTATCGGTGCCTGCGCTCAGCTAGAGCCGCCGATTTTTCGATCCGCTCTTTGTTCTGCATGCGCTGCGAGTAGAAGAAGATTGAGACCAGCCCCACAAGCGCGGATATGACTGTAGCAAGCCCGGATGTATTCATCCCACGATATATCAGGAAAATTCCACCCAAAATTGTAACCAGAGCGAGGACAAAAGCGTAAAGAGAGCCTCGACGCTGGCTTTCCAAATTGCCGGTGACGACCTGAGATTCGAGCAACTCGCGATGCTTGCTTTGCCTCTCTGCCATGGCAAGAATGCGCTCGGCACCATCGTGCACGACCTCGTTATACCTGGCAAGAATGCTCGGAGGAGGGATGGGGCCAGAAAAATACCCCGCCTGAAACTTTGGCGCAAGCTCAGATTTTTCACCGCCCTGTGGCGGCGCAGTATCTTGCTGGCGAGAGGGGACCATTTGGGACTTTCTATAGCGCTTGCCGCTCACGACACCTCAGGCCACGCCGCATTCAGACTCGTGATACTCAATGGCGTCTGCAATGTCTTGTCCAATAACAAGCCAATCGGCAGCAATGGCTTTAGCGTCCGCTTCAGCGGGAGTCTCACTGCGGTTGTAGTCGTCAAATCGACCCCAGAGGTCGAATACACGTGCAGCGCCAGACCCAAATGAAGGCTGCGCGAAGAGAAAATCCGATTTTACTTTCTTAACCATGGTCTCCTCAGCTTATCGGCTGATAGTTCCCATCTGAATAGATGCATTTCGACGCGAAACGTTTCTTCCATACGCCTCTAGCGCCACATTATCCCTACATGTTCAAGTTCAAGAAAATTCTATCAGAATCACAAAGAATTCTCGGCAAGAGTTTTAATGCAATGGTTCATCCGATTCCCAAACGTGACCTGCGACGCTGCTTTGCCGCTGTCCAGCCCCCGCGCCCCGCATCTCTTCTAACCCCATCATTCCATTCCCCAAATCCCCATCCCCGTTTTGCGCAGAATCTCCCCCTCCCGCTGCCCTCTTCCCGCGCGCGGAGGCTCTCAGGGCGCGGTGGCGGCGGTCACCGGCGGCATCAGGTACTGCTCAAACTGCGCCAGGATGCGGTTGTAGAGATGGGTGCGCACGTCGGGGCCCTTGATGGAGTGCGTCTTGCGCGGATAAATCTGCAGGTCGTAGGGAATGCCGGCCTCGATCAGCTTCTGCACAAACTGGACGGTGTTTTCAAGGTGCACGTTGTCGTCGCCGGTGCCATGGACGAGCAGCAGGCGCCCCTTCAGGTTGGCCGCAGAGTTGACCACGGAGAAATCCTTGTAGCCGTCGGGGAAGTTCGCGGGCAGGGTCATGTAGCGCTCGGTGTAGATCGAGTCGTAGTCGCGCCAGTCCGTCACCGGAGCCACGGCGACCCCGGCGCGGAAGCGATCCGAATGCGTCATGGCGTAGAGGGTGAAGGTGCCGCCCCAGCTCCATCCCCACCAGCCCAGGCGCCTGGGGTCCAGTTGCGGAGTGCGGGCGAGTACGTCGTCCACCACGGTCAACTGATCCTCCAACTGCACGGGGCCGAAGTTCTGGTAGGCGGCCTGGGCAAAGGCGCGCCCGCGCATGCCGGTGCCGCGATTGTCGGCGTGGAGCACGGCAAAGCCATGCTCGGCCAGCAGCTCGTCGAAGAGCAGGCCGTCGGCCCACTTGTTGGCCACTTCCTGCGGGCCGGGGCCGCCGTAGGGATTCACGATCAGGGGGACCGAAGCCGGGATTCCCGCGGCCGGATTGGCGGCCTGGGCAGGCAGCAGCAGCGTGGCATAGAGCGTAGTGCCGTCGTGGGCCTTCACCTCCAACTGCTGGGGCGGGCGCAGGCCGTAGGGGTCCAGAGCGTGTGTGGACCAGAAGACCTTGCACGCGGCGCCGGCCAGGCAAATCTGCAGCGCAGGCGGGTCCATGCGCGAAGAGAACTTGTCGGCAAAGCTGCTGCTGGCGGGCGCAAAGGTGGCTTCGTGATTGCCGGCGCCCGAGCTCAACTGCTTGCGGTCGCCGTCAAAGCTCACCTGCCAGATCTGCTGCTCCAGCGGGTTGCCTTCGCTGGAGGCGTAGTAGACCAGCTTGCGCGCGTGATCCACGCGATAGATTTCAGCCACTTCAAAGTCGCCTTTGGTCAGTTGCCGCTCGAGTTTCGCGGTGGCCGTCGCGGGGTTGGCCGGGTCATAGCTGTAGAGATAGATGTGGTTGTGGCCATCGCTCCAGTTGGAGAGAACGATGCTGCCGTCGGCAACAAAGACGTTGTAGTTGTCGTCGAGGAACTTATCGTCGGCAAGTTCCAGCACGGGGTGGGCCTGGCCGCCGGCGGCATCGGCAAAGTAGAGCGCGCGGTGCCGGTGATTGCGGGTGAGGGTCTCGATCCACACTGTTTTGCGGTCCACCCAGCCGAAGCGCGGGATGTAATCCTGGCCGGGCTGGAGGGGCAGCTTGACCCACACGGTCTTGCCGCCCTCGGCGCTCACCACGCCCACGCGGACCGCGGGGTTGGGGTCGCCGGGCTGGGGGTAGCGCTGGAGATAGACGTTGGGGTGGGTGGGAATCCAGTCGGTGATGGGGTGGAGGGGCACCTCGGCTTCGTTCATCTGCAGAAAGGCCAGGTTCTTTGAATCGGGCGACCAGAAATAGTTGCTGCGCGTCTCCAGTTCCTCTTCGTAGACCCAATCGACCTGACCGTTGAGGACGGCCTCGTTGGGCGCGGCGGCCACCACGGTGGTGGGCGTTCCGCGCTCGCGCAGATGCAGCACGGCAAGGCTGTGATCGCGCACGAAGGAGATGGATTCGCCGTTGGGAGAGAACTTGGGATTGTCGCCGGAAGCCTCTCCGGTAAAGCCGATCTGGAGCCCCGTGCCATTGCTCAGGTCGTACATCCACAGGCGGCCACTGGAGTCGAACAGGAGGTGTTTGGAGTCCGGCGCCCAAATGTAGGCGGCCATGCCATAGCGATCGCGATGATCGCTGTCCCGCTCCGAACCGCCGGGTCCATTCAGCGGGGCCATCTTGGCGCGGCTCACCAGCACATGCGGCTTGCCCGAGCCGGGGTCCAGATCGATCAGCGCGCCGCCATCCATATAGGTAAGGTGCTCGCCGTTGGGCGACCAGGCGAGATCCTTGGGCGGCGTGCCGATCAGCGGTCCATGCGCGAAGATCTTCTCGACCGTCAGCGGGATCGATTGGGCCTGGACAGTGAGCGGAAGAGTTGCAAGGGGAAGAGCAAGAAGGGCTGGAAGCAAGAAAGCGGCTGGGCGCGGCAAAGGGCATTCCTCCGAGGGAGGGAGCCCGTCGAATGACTTCAGGCAGGACAAACTGGGAGCCGGGCTTCCAGGAAGCAGTGTAAATCACGGAGTTAGCGGGCCGATCCTGCAATTGTTTGCCGGAGCTATTCAGGCCGCGGAGTCACGATCTCGCGATTGCCGACGGGTTGCGCGGCGCGGGCCGAGGGTGTATGTTGCCGGACATGCACGAGGCGACTCCGGAAGAGCGGCGCAAACTGGGCCAGGCGCGGCGCAAGCAGGTGGGCCGCCAGCAGCACGACGAGATCGACACTAAAGCGCGCCGGACGCCGGCTCTGACTTTGCTGGAGCGGGTGGAACGGGGCCGGGTTCCGGCGCTGCTCAAGCTCAAACATCAGTTGATGGCGCAGTCGCCCTTCGGCTACTTTCGCGGCGCGGCGGCGGTGATGGCGGCGGATCTTGCCGTCTTGCCCTCGACAGGCATTGTCAGCCAGCTCTGCGGCGACGCCCACGTGCGCAACCTGGGCGCCTTTGCCGCGCCCGACGGCCGCCTGGTCTTCGACATCAACGACTTCGACGAGACCATCCGCGGGCCTTTTGAGTGGGACCTGAAGCGCATGGCCGCCTCGCTGGTGCTGGCCGGACGCGAATCGGGCCACAAGGAAGCGGCGGCACGCCATGCCGTGGAGCAGTGCATCGCGCGATACTGCGCCCAAATGCGCGCCTTTGCCCGGATGCCGATCCTGGAAGTCACGCGCTTTGAGGTGCATCGTCTGGGAGCGGTAGAGCCGGTGCAGGACGCGCTGCGGAAGGCCGAGCGAGCCACGGCTCTGCACACGCTGGAGCAGCTCACCGAGCCCGCCGACGCCAAGCCCGGCGCGCCGAGCCGCCTCCCCCGCCGCTTCCCCCGCCGCTTCAAGGAGCAGAAGCCCACCCTGACCCGCGTCACCGGCGCGCAGGCGGTGAAGGTGCTGGCCGCGCTGGGGCCTTATCGCGAGATGCTCCAGCCCGAGCGGCGGCATTTTCTGTCGCTCTACCGGCCGGTGGATGTGGCCTTCAAGGTGGTGGGCACCGGCTCGGTGGGGCTGCGCGATTATTGCATCTACTTTGAAGGCAACGGGCCGCAGGACCCGCTGTTTTTGCAGATCAAGGAAGAGGCGCCCTCCGTCTATGCGCCCTACTTGCCCGATGCCCGCCCCGCACCCCATAACGGCCAGCGCGCGGTGGAGGGCCAGCGCGCCATGCAGGCGCAGTCGGACCCGTTTCTGGGCTGGACGCACATGAGCGGGCGCGACTACCTGGTGCGCCAGCTCAACGACCACAAGGGTTCCATTGAGATTGAGGACCTGGCAGGCGGAGGCTTGCAGGCCTTTGCCGAGGTGTGCGGCGAGCTGCTGGCGCGAGGCCACGCCCGCTCCGGCGACCCGCTGGTGATTTCGGCCTACGTGGGCTCCGGTGACAGCTTTGCCGAGGCGTTGGGCCGGTTTGGCTCACTCTACGCCGACCAGACCGAGAAGGATTGGCAGGCGCTGCGCCGCTCCGGCAAGGCGGGAGTTAAATCGTAGTCGGATTTCAGTCGGATTCCAACAAGGAGACTCACATGAATCGCCGCACGTTTACGCAAGTTCTGGCCACCGCCGCCCTGGGTGCTGCCGCGCCGCCGCTGCCGGCCGCCGCCGCCGGCTCCCCCGCTTCGCCCCAGGAAGCCCCGTTTCCGCTTTCGGTGATGCTTTGGACGGTTTTTACTGACCTGCCCTTCGAGCAGCGGCTGGCCAAGGTGGCCGAAGCCGGCTACAGCAACATTGAACTGGTGGGCGAGTACCGCGACTGGTCCGCGGCCGATTTTGCCGGCGCCAATGCCGCCCGCCAACGGCTCGGCATCCGCTTTGACGCCACCGCCGGGCTGGCTCACGGCATCGCGGAGCCCTCCGTGCGCGACGCGTTTCTGGCCGAGCTGAAGCAGGCCCTCACCCCCATGGAAACTCTCTCCTGCCCGGCCATGATCGTGCTTTCCGGCAACGTGGTGCCGGGGCTCTCGCGCGAGGCGCAGCACCAGGCTTGCATCGAAACGCTCAAGCAGGCCGCGGCACTGGTGGAAGGCCGCCAGATCGACGGCCAGCCCGTGCGCCTGCTGCTGGAGTGCATCCACCTCGAAGAGAATCCGCACTACTACCTCACCTCGGCCAACGAGGCGATTGAGATTGTGCGCGCGGTGAATCACCCGCAGGTGCAGTTCTTATACGACATCTATCATGAGCAGATGAGCTTTGGACAGTTGATCGAGAAGTTGGACAAGCACATCGACGTGATCGGCCTGATTCACGTGGCCGACGTGCCGGGCCGTCACGAACCGGGCACGGGCGAGATCAACTACGCCAACATCTACCGCAAGCTGGCCGCGCTCAACTACCGCCGCATGGTAGCGATGGAGTTCCACCCCACCGGCGACCCGGTGGCCACGCTGCGCGCCGCCCGGGAAATGGCGGGGAGCGCTACGCAGGCCTGAGGGCGCGCAGAAGCCCAACGCGCGCGGTCAAAATGCGGAGTTCCGTCGCAAACCTTATCCCACCGGCACCAGGGTTGTGTCGGGCGGTTCGGGGGAAGGCGCATTCTGCATCCGCAGCCTGGTGGGCAAGCTGTCAAGGTGGAAGTGTCTCTGCTGTGCGTCCAGGCGCATCAGCAGGTTGTTCTGGTCGAAGGTCACGGAGAAGTTCTGCATCACGTCGGACCCGAAGTTGGCCAACGGAAAGGCGGGGTTGATCGCGACCACCGGCCGGTCAAAGGTGTAGCGGCCCAGATGCACGTTCGCGTCCAGCCTTCCTGCCTTCAGCAGGAACCGCGTGGAGAGGGACTCTCCGCTGCCAAAGAGCGCGGGATCGGAGACGAACTTGAGCCGGGACGCGAGCCGCTCGGGCAGGCTCAGCCCGGTGCCGCCGGAGTCGAATTGCGCCTCCACGCGCAGGTCGCCAATCCGCAAGGCGGCAATGGGCACTCCATCGGGCATGCGGAACGGCAGCACGGAACGCTCGCCATCCGGCTGCAGCGCGCCTGAGGCCAGCGTCATGCGCCGGCCGGGATAGTCGAGCTTGAGCAGGTAGTCGCGGAAGAGAGTGAATCCGAGCAGTCCCTGGCAGCTCTGGTCTTCGCCGGTGAGTCTGTGCCGGACTGCCGCGACCCCGGTGAACTCGACTCCGGCCACATTCAGGGATTCAATCAGGACGATCTGCGCTCGCTGTCCTCCCTGCCCGCTGGGGTCGGTCAGCCGGGCCTGGCCCACCACGGGCAGCTCAAGCTGGTCGGCGAGCTCCAGGGTCACCATCGCCTGGCCCCCGGTACCGGTGTCAATGACGAACCGGAAGGGACCCTTTCCGTTGACCGTAACCATGACGTACGGCTTGCCGTTGACCACTTCCATGCGCGTGGAATGCACAGAATCTTGTGCATAAGCGGGACCGGCGAAGAGCGCGAGCAGGACCGCACATGCAGCACCCATGCTGGCCAGGAATGGCATCGCGCCCTCCTTTCTCGCGCGGGGGATTCCGGCTTCCCGCTACTATGATTCTACGGCTGGAGCAGGTGCGTCGTTCCAACATAATAAGCTCCTGGTCGCACCCGCACGGGAGGGCGGCAGCGCGCCCCGGCTCTACAATGGACCGGTATGCCCACCGCTGTCCGCTCACACGCGAAAGTGAACCTCGGCCTCTACATCGGCGCGCCCCGCGCGGACGGGTTCCACGCCCTGACAACCGTGTACCAGACGCTGGAACTGCATGACGTGGTGACGGTTGCGGCCCGGCCCGCAACGAAGACCATGCTGCAGCTAACTGCAGACGACCGGCGCGTCCCCACCGACAGCCGCAATACCGCCTGGAAGATGGCCGAGCTGGCCTTGGAAGCGCTGGGTATTTCCGCCGAGGTGGAGATCCACATCGACAAGCGCCTGCCGGTGCAGGGCGGGCTGGGTGCGGGATCGGCCAACGCGGTGGCGGCGCTGGTGGGGCTGGAGGCGGAACTGGGGATCGCGGTTCCGGGCTGGCCGGCGCGGCGGCTGCAGATTGCCGCCCAGGTCGGCTCCGATGTGCCGTTGTTTCTGATTGGCGGCACGATTCTGGGCCTGGACCGGGGACAGGAAGTCTATCCCTTGCCGGACATCGAACCGGTCTGGTGCGTGGTGGCCGCGCCGGCGGTGGGCGTCTCCACACCGCAGGCTTTCCGCGACTGGGACGCGCTCTGCGCCGCCGAAGGTTTGACCGGGAAGGCAAGTGCAGATAAACTAAGTGAGTTGAGCCGCGCCTATGCCAGCGCCTTTGCGGGAGCGATCCCGGAAGGTAGGCAGGGAGTGGGCTCCTCCGGTGTCCTCTCATGCAGGGAGGACCTGGCCGGACCACAAGAGTCCGCGCTTGTCCGCACCGGGATCAGTAGCTGGATCCAGAACGACTTTGAACGCGTCGTCTTTCCCCAGCATCCTTCCCTTGCAGAAATCAAGCGTCTTCTTGCGGGCCCGGGCACCCCGGAGGCCGCCTGCCATCCCTCGTCTCTTTTGGCCTCGCTGTCCGGGTCCGGTTCGGCACTCTTCGGGTTGTACCTGGCCCGCGGAGATGCGGAAGCGGCCCAGCGACGTTTGCGGGCGGCGGGCTTCGAGAGTCAACTGACACGCACCCTGCCACGCCCTGCCTATTGGGGTGAAATGCTTCTGCAGTCAGCAGGTTGACAGTCCACCTTTGACCGCGAAAGACTGTCGGGCGGCTGTCGAATGCGGTTTCCAGGGAGGACCTGGAAATTCGCCGAGTTGGGCGATCGTCTAATGGTAGGACAATGCCCTTTGGAGGCATTTGTCTAGGTTCGAATCCTAGTCGCCCAGCCAAAGTTTTGCGGCAAGGACCAATGTGAGCAGCCAAAGCCAACCAGCTTGGAGGTCTTCTTCAGATGGAAGTAGGAACGGTGACGGTGACGGTGACGGCGGAAGATAAGCAGCCGGAGGACGGGCCAATCCCGCCAAGCGACGGGTCGGGGAAAGAGCCCGACAAGCGGACGCCGCCGGATGCGGGCAAGGCACGGGAAGCCAAACCGGCCGCCGAGCGCAAGCGGACCCGCAACCTGAGCGAGGACAAGCGCTTCAAGCTCTTCTCGGGCTCGGCCAACCGGCCGTTGACTGAGGAAATCGGCCGTCACATCGGGGTTCCCGTGGGCGAGGCCAAGCTGCAGCGGTTTGCCGACGGCGAGGTCTACTTCCAACTGCTGGAGAACGTGCGCGGCGTGGATGTGTTTGTGGTGCAGCCCACCTGCTATCCGGTGGACCAGCACCTGATGGAGCTTTTGGTGATGATCGACGCGCTCAAGCGGGCCTCGGCGGCACGGATCACTGTGGTGGTGCCCTACTACGGGTACGCCCGCCAGGATCGCAAGGACCGCCCGCGCGTGGCCATCAGCGCCAAGCTCATCGCCGACCTGCTGACCACTGCGGGGGCCAACCGGGCCCTGTTTGTGGACCTGCACGCGGCGCAGATTCAGGGCTTCTTCAACATTCCCGTCGATCATCTGTTCGCCAGCCCGGTGCTGGTGAGCTACTTCCGCGAGCTCAATCTGCCCAACCTGACCGTGGTTTCACCCGACGCGGGCGGCGTGGAGCGGGCGCGCTTTTTCGCGCAGAAAGTGGGAGCGCCGCTGGCCATTGTGGACAAGCGCCGCACCGACATGAATGTGGCCGAGGTGATGAACGTGGTGGGCGACGTGGAAGGCCAGAACTGCCTCATCATCGACGACATCATCGACACGGCCGGCACCCTGGTGAAGACCGTGGACGCACTTTATGCCAACGGCGCGGCCTCGGTGTACGCCTGCGCCAGCCACGCCGTGCTTTCGGGCCCGGCCATTGACCGTATTGCCAACTCGCGCCTGGAGCAGGTGGTGGTCACCAACACCATTCCGCTGCGCGACGCGGCGCAGAAGCTGCCCAAGATCAAGGTGCTTTCGATTGCCGGCCTGCTGGGCGCGGCGATTGAGAGCATTCACATGGAGACCAGCGTAAGCAAGCTGTTCAGTTGAGTTCTTAGTTCATAGTTCGTAGTTCACAGTTGTTGGCTACGAGGACAATCAATCTGCAGCAAGTTGGCAGGATTCTGGTGACGGCAGTTACGGTCGGAGGTTTTTGACTGAGAACTGTGAACTAGGAACTGTCAACTGGCTTAACAAAGGGAGCGGAGCCCAACCGGCCCGTGCCCGAAACCAGGAAACGAGAGAGCGAATGCCAGAAGTTGTCGTAGCCAAGGCCCGCGAGGGCAAGTTCAACAAGAACGCCGCGC
The DNA here is from genome assembly GCA_963716385.1 of uncultured Acidobacteriaceae bacterium. GTDB lineage: Bacteria > Acidobacteriota > Terriglobia > Terriglobales > Acidobacteriaceae > Telmatobacter. Next base: position 475,159 of record OY970305.1, on the reverse strand, counting down.
GCCGTGTGCGTGTCGCGGGCAAGATTCCCGCTGTGCTGTATGGCGCCGGCCATGAGCCGGTGGCCATTGAAGTGGACCCCAAGCAGATTTCCCGGATTCTCTTCTCTGAAACCGGCCACAACACCATTTTCGACGTCGAGATCGGCGGCTCAGGGCCCGCGGCCAAAGCCATGATCGTCGACTGGCAGCGCGAGCCCATCAACGACCGGCTGATTCACATCGATCTGAAGCGCATTGCGCTGGACAAATTGCTGCGCATCAGCGTGCGCGTCAAGCTGCTGGGCATCCCGTTGGGCGTCAAGACCTCCGGCGGCATTCTGGATCAGGTGATGCGCGAGGTTGAGGTGGAGTGCCTGCCGGCGCACATCCCCAGCCACATCGACGTGGATGTGACCGGGCTGGGCCTGCACGGTGTGCTGCGCGTCAGCGACCTGCCCCACTCGGACACGATCAAGTTTCTCAACGCCGAAGACGCGACCGTAGCCCACGTGGTTTCGATTCGCGAAGAGGCGCCAACCGCAGCCGAGACCGAGGCGGCCGCCGCTGCCGCTGCTGCTGCCGCGACAGCCGAGCCCGAGGTGGCCAAGAAGGGCAAGGTCGAAACCGAGGCCAAGAAGCCCGAGGCGAAGAAGTAACCCTTGGCCGAGCCAGGCGAGTCCCTTCACCCCGAGACCCGCGGGCGCCGCGGTCCTTTCCTGGTGGTGGGGCTGGGCAATCCCGGCCTCGAGTATCTGTGGACGCCGCATAACGCGGGGTTCATGGCCATCGACCGCATCGCGCAGCAAGAGGGCGTTGTGGTCCAGAACCGGCGCTGCCGGGCCGTCACCGCAACCTGCCGCATGGCGGGGCGCGAGGTGGTCCTGGCCAAGCCGGAGACGTTTATGAACCTGAGCGGGCTGGCTGTGGCCGCTCTGGTTCGGGAGTTGGAGGTGGACCCGGCCCGGGATCTGCTCGTGATTTACGACGAGCTGGACCTGGCGCTGGGGACCTTCAAGATCAGGGAGCGCGGTTCGCCCGCCGGGCACAACGGAGCCCGCAGCGTGACCTCGGCCCTGGGCAATCAGGAGTGGTTGCGCCTGCGTATCGGCGTGGGGCCCGATCTTCCGCCCGAGGCGATTGCCGCGGTCGGGGGCAAGCGGCCGGGCAGGGATTATCTGCTCTCGCCCATGCGCAAGGCGGATCTGACGGTACTGGACGAGGTGCTGGACCGGGTGGCGACTGCCACGCGGCGCACCATTGAAGGGGGCCCGTCAGGCGCGATGAACGAGTTTAACCGCCGCGAGTCAAACAACCCGGCGGAGCAGTAGGCAAGAGACCGCCATGGCGTTTGCCGGCGGGCAAGGCTGGAGATCGAGTCTGCGGTATTTCTGAAAATGTCGCAGACCCTGAGAATTCAGCGGAAAAGGAAATCGGATGTCCCGTGTGTATGAGGTTATGTTTATCGTTCGGCCCGACGCGGCCGAAGAGGATGTCGACAAGCTGATTGCCGGCTTCACCGCCACCGTCACCCACGGCGGCGGGGTGGTCAAGTCCGTCGAGAAGATGGGCCGGCGCAAGCTTGCCTATCTGGTGCGCAAGTTCAACGACGGCAACTACGTTCTGCTGACCGTCGAAGCCGACGGCGCGGTGGTGTTGGAGCTGGAGCGCCGGCTGCGCGTCACCGAGCCGGTGATCAAGTTCATCACCGTGCGCATCGACGAGGAAGAGAAGCGGCTGGCCAAGGTGAAGGCGCTGCGGGGTACCCGCAGAAAAGTGAGCGCAGAGCCCGTGGCGCAGGCCACTCCCGTTCAGGCTCCGGCTCCGGCTGCGGTTCCGGCTGCGGCAGAAGCCGCCGAGCCGGTCCAGGCCAACGCCTAGCACGGCTTGTCCCGAATTGCCGCTGCCGGGGCCTCCTCCATGGGGCACCCGGCTCCGGCCAGATCCTGCATTCCCGCGCCCCTGACCGGGCGCCGAATGCGAAGAGAGTAAAGAGGAAATACCATGTCTGAAGAGACCCCTGGCAAGGCGCCCGAGACGGGCGCACCCGCAGCACACCAAGCCGCTTCCGGCTCGGATTCCGGCCCGAGCGCGAGCACTAGCCCGAGCACAAGCACGGGTTCAGGCCCGGCCCACCGCAGCGGCGGCCGGCCCTCCGGCCCTGGCAGCCGGCCCTCCGGCGGCCCCGGCGGACGCGGCAAGTTCTTCCGCCGCAAGAAGGTGTGCAAGTTCTGCACCGAAAAGATCGACGCGATCCCTTACCGCGACGTCCGGCTGCTGCAAGGCTTTGTGGCCGAGCGGGGCAAGATCGTGCCCCGGCGGCTGACTGGCGTGTGCACTCCGCACCAGCGCCGCCTGACACGCGCCATCAAGCAGGCCCGGAACATCGCCCTGCTGCCATTCGCCACGCGGCACTAGTGTGTGAATGTCGTTCCCCCAATCAGCCGGCGTTCACACTTAAGTTGCAGGTGAAAGCCGATTGGGCTGACGACAATCCTCCGGATGCCGATGTAGAATCCTGCGCGGCGCAACCGACGGCTGGCGTCTCTGTCGAAAAGACAGTACAGCCCAAGTTGGCGCGTGCCGCCCGTAACACTGGAGAGTCTCAAATGGAAGTGATCCTGAAGGAAGACGTAGCCAACCTGGGCCACCGCGGCGATGTTGTGAAAGTGGCCGACGGCTACGGCCGCAATTTTCTGCTGCCCCGCAAGCTGGCGCTGCAGGCCACCCTGGCCAACAAGGCCGTCATCGAGCAGATGAAGACCGCCGCCGCCCGCCGCTCCGCCACGGAGAAGACGCAGGCGGAGGCGCTGGTGGCCAAGCTGGAGCCCCTGGTGCTCAGCTTCACCCGCAAGTCGGGCGAAGCCGGCCACCTGTTCGGCTCCGTCACCTCGGCCGATATTGCCGCCGACCTGGAGTCGAAGGGCTTTGAAGTGGACCGCCGCAAGATCCAGTTGGCGGAGCCGCTGAAGAGCGTGGGCGAATTCGACGTGGCCATCAAGCTGCACCGCGAAGTCACCGCGCGCCTGAAGGTCAAGGTTCTGGCCGAGGCCACGGAAGAAGCCGTCGCCGAAACACCGGCCGCCGAGCCCGTCACGGAAGCCGTCGCCGCCGAGTAGCGCAGAATCCGTCTACGCCGCGCCGCCTCCCGGCTTGCCGGGGGGCGGACGTGTCTCCGGGCGGAACGGCGACCGGCGCGGGAGCGAATCGCTGCGATCTCTAGAAGATATCCTTCTCCGCTGCACCGCCGCTCAAGACAATCAGCTGCTTGAGGGCCGTAGCGACTTTCTTCTGAAAGTCGGGGATCGGGTCGGTCTTGTAAAGGGAAAACAGCAGCCGGGTGCGGTTGGTGAGGATGGTTGTGTCGATGCGATTCTGCTTGTCGTAGCAGGTTCGGGCCGGCTTGCCGCTCACGGAGATGATCGTGAGACGCAACAGTTTTTCGCGCGTCTGGCTGGAATCGCTGGCGTCAAAGACATCCCAGACAAGGGTGTTGGCGTCCAGCGCATTCAGGAATTCATCGCAATGGCCGTCGGGCGCTTTCACCGTCATGACCTGCGTTTCCGGATTGAGGGAGACTTCCAGGTTATCGTTGATCCCATCGTCCGGACTGAAGGAGAGAAGCTCACCGCGGATGAACTCAAAAAGTTCCTGCGCGGTGGGCGCGGGTTTTGGGTCCGGCCTCTTTTTGTGGTGCGCGGTTTGCGCGGAACCGGCGGGCAGAATTGCGATGAGAGCAGCGGCGCAGATGCGTGCCAGTTGCGTCATACGTGGTCTTCTCCTTTCTTTTTCCTTCGACTTGGCCAAGCTCGTTCCCCTTGTTCCGAGTATGGAGCTCGGCGACGAGCCAGCCCGGCGCCGGTTCTTCGCGAGGGCGGTCGCGCGCTCACTCACACACTCACGCCGTGTGCGGAGAGCCGATGATGGCTTCGGCCGGAGCATTCTCCAGCACGGCCAGCGGCCGGTTGCGGTCGGTGCGCAGCGTCGGCACCGCCGCCAGCAGGCTCTTGGTATACGGATGCTCGGGGTTCGTCAGCAGCCGTCCGCAGGACCCGGTCTCGACAATCTCCCCGGCGCGCATCACGGCCACCCGGCTGGCCACCTGGCCCACCACGGCTAAGTCGTGCGAAATAAACAGCATGGCCAGCCCGTGCTGGCGCTGCAAGGCCTTGAGCAGTTCAAGCACCTGCGCCTGCACCGTCACATCGAGCGCGGTGGTCGGCTCGTCGGCAACCAGCAGGCGTGGCCGGTTAATCAGCGCCATGGCGATGAGGATGCGCTGCCGCTGGCCGCCGGAAAACTGGTGCGGGTAGTCACCGTAGCGGCGCGCGGCCTCGGGGATGGCGACCGCTTCCAGCGCGGCGATAGCCTTGCGTCGAGCCTCCGTTCCCGTCCAGGAAGGGAAGTGCGCGGAAGCACATTCAGCCACCTGGTGGCCGATGGACATGACTGGATTGAGCGCGGTCATCGGCTCCTGAAAGATCATCGCGATCTGGCGCCCGCGCAATTGGCGCAGCGCCCCGGCCGGCTGCCGCAGCAGGTCGATGGCGTCGGTGTCGGCCGCGCCAGCCCTCCACAGCATCTGTCCCGCGACCCGCGCCGCCGGCCCCAGCAGGCCAAGAATCGCCAATGCTGTCGCGCTCTTGCCCGAGCCCGACTCACCCACCAGCCCCAACACTTCGCCCTCGTCGAGTTGCAGGCTCACGCCGCGCACTGCCCCCGTGGCTCCAAAACTGACCTGCAAGTCGCGGATGTCGAGCAGCGGAGCCATGAGGCCATCGTAGCCCATCGCGCCCGGGGATGGCCGAGACGCCGCCGCGCGGAGACGACCGACAAGAGCACGGCGCCGGGCACGTTGATCCTGCATCCAACAGTGCATCAGGTGCAGGACTCGCAGAGCCGGGCGCAACTAAATGACTCGCATCCGTGTTGAATCATTCAAACGTCTGGCCGATTCCGCGAAAGACCCGTTCGCGGGGAATACAAAGTACGATCGGCTTAGCTCAGCCTCATGGAACGGAGACCTCAAACGATGAAATTGAAATGGATTGCTCTTTCGGCAGTTGCACTCTGGCTGGGAACGGCGGGCCTGGTCGCGACCCCGGCATACGGCGCGCAGCAGGGACCGCCCCCTCCCGGCTACGGCCACGATTATGATCGCGGCGGCTGGGACACGCCTCCGCGGGAGTGGAACGAAATTCAGCGCCGTGGCTTTCGCGATGGCATCGAAGGCGCGCGCCGGGACCTCGACAACCACCGCCGGCCGGACGTCAACAACCGCGACGAGTACCGCCACCCCGACGTTCCACGCGGGATGCGGCGAGACTACCGCGAAGGCTTCCGCCGTGGCTATGACGTGGCCATGCGCCACCTGCTGCGCGGACCGAATCGGCGCTAGAACAGCTCGTACAGAGAGAAACACCCGGCCTGCCAGCGCCGGGTGTTTCTGTTTTGATTGGCCGGTTCAGGCGGACCTGCGTCGGCTCGGATCAACCTTGCTCTCAGCGAGTCTTTACAGGGCAATCCACCCCGCGCGGATGAGCGCCAGTGATCCGGCGGCAACCACGATCCAGAGGGCGATGCCCTGCAGCATCGGGCGCACGCCCACTTCGCGCAGGGTCTGCTTGGAGAGCCCCGTGCCGATGAGAAACAGCGTTACGGTGAGCCCGATGATGCCCAGGTGCTTGAGGGCTGGGTAGGCCGAATGGAAGACCGGCAGATAGGTGTTGGCCACGGCCGCCAGGCAGAAGAAGAGGATGAACCAGGGCAGTTGGATGCGCGCCTTGCTTTTGCGCGCCATGGACGTGCCGATCGACATGGGGACAATCCACAGGGCGCGGGCCAGCTTGACGGTGGTGCCCACGGCCAGGGCCACGGCTCCGAACTTGGCCGCGGCGCCCACCACAGAGCTGGTGTCGTGAATGGCCAGCGCCGCCCACAGGCCGAACTGGGTCTGCGTCAGGTGGAGCATGGTTCCGATGGCCGGGAAGGCCAGCAGGGCAACCGAGTTGAGCACGAAGACGGTGCCCAGCGAGACGGCGATCTCTTCTTCGCTGGCGTCGGTGATGGGCGCGACCGCGGCGATGGCGCTGCCGCCGCAGATCGCCGTGCCGGCGGAGATGAGGAAGGAGATGCGCTTCTTCACCGAGAGCATCCTGCCCAGTCCCCAACCCAGCAGCATGGCAAAGCTGATGCTGATGGCGGTGTAGACGAATCCGGAACGGCCGACGCGCAGCACCTGCTGCAGGTCCATGCCGAAGCCCAGACCGACGACGGACACCTGCAGCAGGAGTTTCGACAAGCGCTTGGCGTCCAGGTGATAGGGGTGGATGAAGGTGAATCCGTAGATCAGCCCCGCGAGCAGGGCGAAAGGCGGCGACAGCAGGCCGCTGGCGGCAAGGATCAATCCGGCGAAGAAGATGTTCTTGGACACACAACAAGCATTGCCCAGGACAAGCGCAGTGTCCAAGCAGAAGCGCTCATGCCCCATTTGCTCTTCTTATGAGGGCCACAATGCTAGGCCGGCTTTGCCTCCGCGCGGGCTCTGCGCGCGCTGGCCCTGGCAAACAGAAAGCGGCGAAACTCCTGCGCCAGGCCCTGCAGTCCGGGGCTGGACGGGGAGGCGAGAAGAAAATCGCGCCGGATGCGCACGCCTTCGATTGCAACGATCTTGAAGCCGCTGCCGGCGCGCATGTCCTTGGCAATGGCCCAGCGGGACACGAATCCGGCGCCCAGGCCCGCTTCCACGGCGGACTTGATGGCTTCGGTGGAGTCCAACTCCATCACGATGTGCAGAGAGGCCCGTTTGATGTGTTGGCGTTCGAGAGCCATCTCGACGACGCGCCGCGTGCCGGAGCCGCGCTCTCGCATCAGCAGCGGAGTTGCGGCGATCTCGGAGCAGGCCACCGAAGCGCGCTCGGCCCACTCATGCGCGGCCGGAACAATCAGCACCAGCTCGTCGACGAGAAACGGCTCGGTCTTGACGTCGCGGCTGTGCGCGGGCCCCTCGATGAACCCCAGGGCGATCTGCTGCTGCACCACCGCGGCGACGATGTGCTCGGTGTTGCCGCTGATCAGGGTGGGCTGCACACGGGGATGCTCGCGGCCGAATTCGCTCAGCAGGCGGGGCAACACATACTGCGCGATGGTCGTCGAAGCGCCCAGGGCCAGGTGTCCGGCGTGTTCGCCGCTGAGCGCCGCCACCTCATGCTCGGCCTGAACCAGCAGCGCGTTCACCTGCGCGGCGTAGCCCAGCAGCGTCCTGCCGGCCTTGGTGAGCGTGATGCGCGACCCGGTGCGGTCAAACAACTGCACGCCCAGGTCTTCCTCCAGCGCCTTGATCTGCAGGCTCACCGCCGGCTGCGTCAGGTAAAGCTCTTCGGCGGCCTTGCGAAAGCTGAGCTGCTCCGCCACGGCTCGGAACACGACAAGGCGGAAGTTTTCAAGGCTGGCCATGGGATGGTAGGAAGATTCTCCATCCAGATTATAGGTGAAGCGCTTCTTTCCGTTCTGCGAGCAACAAGGAACGGCCAAGCTGGGTTGCGGAGTAAGCACTGTCTTTCAGCTCCACCAGCCCGGCTTCAGCCATCTCTCGCAAGCCGCCGCGCACACGAAACAGCGGCAACTCCGTGTGCGCGGCAACCTCCTCCGGGGTTGCCGGATTTTCCAGGGCCGCCAGCATCTTGCGCGCGGACTCCGTCAGTTCTCCCTGACTGCCAATACAGGCCATTGCACCCATCCTTTATACGGACTTCTTGCAGAAGTACCAGTCCGTGCACTCAAAACCGGCCTTCAGTCGCGCTTCCACCTCTTCCATGGTGCTCGGAGGCGGCACGATCACCTTGTCGCCGGGCTTCCAGTTCGCGGGGGTGGCGACCCCATGCTTGTCGGTGGTCTGCAGCGCATCGATCAGGCGAATAATTTCGTCAGTGTTCCGGCCGGTCGTGAGCGGGTAATAAATCATGGCGCGGACGATCCCCACCGGATCGATGACAAAGACGCAGCGGCTGGTTTCCGTCTTGCTCTCTCCGGGCATGATCATGCCGTAGAGGGAGGCCACTTCCTTGTTGGAATCGGCAATGATGGGGAACGGAATGTCGATTCCGAATTTCTCCTTGATGTTGCGCACCCAGGCGATATGCGAGGTTGGACTGTCGATGCTCAGGCCCAGCAGTTCAACATTCCGCTTGCGCAGTTCCGAAGCAATGGCCGCAAAGGCAAGAAACTCCGTCGTGCAAACGGGCGTGAAATCGGCCGGATGCGAGAAGAGAACCAGCCAGCCTCCATGGTAATCATCCAGGCGGATTTTGCCGTGCGTGGTGATCGCCTCAAACATCGGAGCCGCCATTCCCAGCCGCGGCAGGGATGCCGGCGTTGCAATTCCTGCAAGAGTCCGCGATGGCTCCTGCGCCGTATTTTCCAAAGAATTTGACATACTTTCCTCTCTTCCTGCGAGTCTCTGCGCAGAACCCTTTCCGGTCTGCGCTGGAGCGGCTCGGGGAGCGATCCGCATCGCAGCGTACTGCGATGCACACCGTAAAATAGCCCAAGATTATAGATGCAGCGCATGAACCAGAGCAATTACGGGGTTGGCAAGAGCGCTGTCTCGCGCACGCTCAGCTCGATCTTGATCTCCGGCGGCAACAGCAGCGTGGCGTGAACTGGGCAGTGATGCACCGAGCGGATCAGGGCCTCGGTCTGCTCTTCAGTGAGAGCGACGGGGCACACCACACGAATGCGAAAGTTGCCGTACCGGGCAGGCGGCTTGAGCTTGTCGGCCGTCACCGTCACCTCGACACCACTGTGGGCAAGATTGCGGGTCTTGAGATACTGCGCGGCATAAAAGGCCGCGCAGGAGCCCAGCGACGCGAGCAACAGCTCGGGGGGCGTCATGCCCAGGTCCTCGCCGCCGTTCCCCACGGGCTGGTCGCAGAGGATCGAGTGCGACCGCGAATGAATGTTGAACTTGACCTGATCGAGATGCTTAACCGTGACTTCCATTGTTGTTTTTAGCCTTTCATGGGAAGAAATACACACGCGCGGCAATTCGTTACACGTTGGCGGACGTTCTTTCCGGAACCGGCATCCCCAGCATGCGCAGGTATTCGCGGGTGAGGATGGAGCGCAGGCGCGGTGCAACGGCTGGGTCGCAGGGAACTTCCAGTGAGCGGCAGCGATCGATGGCCGCGCGCAGGTCGCGCAGAAACGCCACGCAGGACGGGCACCCCTCGATGTGTGCGCGCATCTGGTCGCAGGTGCGGGGCTCCACGCGGCCATCCAGATATTCAGAGAGGTTGGCGAACAGTTCGCGGCAGGCGGCGGGCCGCTTTCCGCTCTTCGCGCGCGATTTTCGCGGCTTCTCTCCCGCCGGTTCGGCGTCCGGCCCGGGGGCCGCGCCGTCCAGGATGCGGCTCATCTCCTTGCGCACGCTCAGCCGCGCCCGATGCAGGCGCACCCGCACGGTCCCCGGCTGCAAATCAAGCACCTGCGCCACCTCGTCGGTCGTCAACTCCTCCATGTCGTGCAGCACCAGCACGATGCGCAGCGGCGCGGGGATGCGCAGCACGGCCTCATGCAGAAGTTGGTGCCGCTCGGCGTGGAGCAGATTGCCCTCCGGGCTCTCGGCGGCGTCCTGCAACAGCCGTCCCAGCTCCGCATCGTCCGGCATCAGCTCGTCCAGCGAGAGCGTGCGGGCGGGCGCGTGGGCGGGTTTGCGGCGCATGCGCCAGCAGCGATTGCGCGTCACGGTATAGAGCCACACCGCCAGCGCCTGCGGATCCCGGATTTTGGCCAGGTGGCCCAGCGAACGGAAGAGCACCTCCTGCATGGTGTCTTCGGCGTCCTCGGGATGCCCGCAGATCTTCATGCTGAAGGAGTAGACCGTATTCTGCAGCAGCCCGATCGCCTCTTCCACGGCTTCGGGCGTGTTGTGTTGCAGCAGTTCGGCAGCTTGAATCAGTTCAGGTCGCATTGCGGGGGCTTGGGACATGACCAGTATATGCGCCCGTGCGCATGCGCGATTACTGGAGGGATGGATGCGAGGCGCCGCCCTGTTGCGATGCGGCCTCGATCATGAAGATGCAGATGGGGCAAATCTTGTTCAGCCACTGCCGCTCTTCGACATCATCCGGATGAGCATCCGCGGCCATCCATGCGCGCAGCAAGGCCAGCGCCAGGTCCATCTCCGCGCCGGGGCGGCTCGCCTCCAGGCGGAACATCTGGCGATAGACCTCGTCCTTGAACGGCTCGCTCCGCCTGGGCCGCGAAGCGCCCGGCAGGGCTGCGCCTTTGCGCGGCGTCATTTCTATTTCTCCCCTCGCGAGGCTCCTTGCAAGAGCCCCTGAACGAGCCAGGAATATTGGCCAACATTGGTTTGCGCGATCTGTCCAAAGCCCGCGGCCCGCACGCCTTCGGCGGCATCGGCGGCGCGCAGCCGGTGATCGAGCGGCGGCCCGCCCTCGCGCTCTACGTCCGGCCGCCAATCGAGGATTGCAATGCGCCCATCGGACTTGAGAATGCGCCGAGCCTCACGCAGAACAGCCGCGCGATCGGCAAACTCATGCCACACATTGGCCAGAAACACGAAGCTGCACGATGCCTCAGGCAATCCCGTTGCATCCGCCTCCGCGTGGACCAACTCGATGTGGACCGCCGCGTCGTCTTGCAGCTTTTGCCGCAGGTGCGCAAGCATTTCCTCCTGAGCATCGACCGCGTACACCTTGCCCTTCGGTCCGGCCGCGGCGGCCAGCGGCAGGGCGAAATATCCGGTGCCCGCGCCCACGTCGGCAATCGTTTCGCCGGGCTGTACGGCCAGAGCGCCGACGACCTCCGCCGGCGGCAGCCACAGCAGGCGCTCGGGAGCGTCGAGCCGGTGCGCCTGCGATGCATTGAATCGCCTGTCGGTCATGCGGGCCTCATTTGGCTGCACTGCCTGCGTCCTTCAGTCCCATGGCGCGCAGAATCATCATGGCCGGGCACCAGTTGGTGAAGGCTGATTGCAGCAGATTCAGTCCGACGAAGGCCGTCAGCCACAACCAGTACAGCGAGTAGAAGTGAGCAAGCGCGAGCGACAGCAGCACTACGACGCCCGCCATCAGGCGCAGTCCGCGTTCAACGGTCATTGGGATTCTCCTTGATTCATTTCCGGCTCACAAGTAATTTCAGATTTGCTCCGCGAGTGAACCATGTAGTAGAGGATGGGAATCGTCGGCCACGACAGGAACGTGGAGGCGACGGCGCCCGCAATCAGCGATACAGCAAGCCCCTGAAAGATGGGGTCGGTGAGGATCACGCTTGCGCCCACCACAACCGCAGCCGCAGTCAGCAGCATGGGGCGGAAGCGAATTGCCCCGGCGTCGATCACCGCTTCGGCCAGCGGCACTCCCTGGCGGCGGCGAAGCTCGATGAAGTCGACGAGGATGATGGAGTTGCGCACGATGATTCCCGCCCCGGCGATGAAGCCGATCATCGAGGTTGCGGTGAAGAACGCGCCCAGCATCCAGTGCGCAGGCAGGATGCCCACCAGCGTGAGCGGAATGGGCGCCATGATGATCAGCGGCACGATGAACGAACGGAACCAGCCGACCACAAGAACGTAAATCAGCACCAGCACGGCGGCGAAAGCCAGCCCCAGATCGCGGAAGACCTCGATGGTGATGTGCCATTCCCCGTCCCACTTCATCGAGTAGTGGTCGGTGGACTCGGGCAGCACCGCGTTGTAGCGGGTCAGCGTGTATCCAGCCGGCAGGGTGAGGTGATCGAGCTGCTTGTTCATCTTCAGAATCGCGTAGACCGGACTCTCTTCCGCGCCGGCCACGTCGCCGGTCACGTACACCACGCGGCGCAGATTCTTGTGATAGATGCTGCGCTGAATCGTCTCGTGATCGATGGTCACCAGCTCACGCAGCGAGACCATCGAGCCGTCCGCGCCGGGCAGGTGAATGTTTTCGAGCGCCTGCTCGGAGGAGCGATCCGGGCGATCGAATTCGACAATTGCCGGAACCGGCTCACGCGCGTTGCCGTCGTGCAGCAGGCCCACCTGCGCACCGGAGAGGGCAAGCGCCAGCGCGTGGGCCACGTCGGAGACCGCGATGCCATGCTGCGCCGCTTTCACTTCATCCACGTGAATCACCAGACGCGGCTGCGGATCTTCGACGTACCAGTCGGTGTCCACCACGCCCGGGGTGTGCTGGAAGATGGACTTGATCTGTTGCGCAACGCGTGTCTGGCCGTCGAGGTCGGGACCGTAGACCTCGGCCACCAGCGTTTGAATCACCGGCGGCCCGGGCGGCACTTCGCTCACCTGAATGCGCGCTCCATACTGGTTACCGATGGCGAGCAGCAGCGGACGCAGCCGCTTGGCGATGGTGTGGCTCTGGTCGCTGCGCTGTTTGGCGGGCACCAGGTTCACCTGGATATCCGCCTGGTTGGGAAGGCGGCGCATGTAGTAGTGGCGCACCAGCCCGTTGAAGTTGTAGGGGCCGGACGTGCCGGCATAAGTCCTGGTAGTTCAGCACGTCAGGCTGCTTCGCCAGTTCATCGCCAAGCGCCTGGACAACGCGAGCCGTCTGCTCCAGAGGTGTGCCGTCGGGCATGTTGACGATCACCTGCAGCTCGCTCTTGTTGTCGAACGGCAGCATCTTTACCCGCACCAGGCCCAGGGGAACCATCGCCATGGAGATCAGCAGAAGAACAGCTACTCCGATGAAGAACAGCATCCGATTCCGTCCGGAGGCGATCAAGGGCGTCATGACGCGGCGATAGAGCCTGGTTCTCCAGTTTTCGTGCTCCGGCTCCAGGATGCGCGCGCCGCCTAGATGCTTGCCGAGCAGCCGTATCGCGGCCCACGGCGAGACGACGAAGGCCACCATCAGCGAGAAGAGCATGGCCGCGGAAGCGCCCACCGGGATGGGCCGCATGTAGGGCCCCATCAGGCCGCGAACAAAGGCCATGGGCAACACCGCGGCAATCACGGCGAAGGTGGCGAGAATGGTGGGGTTGCCCACTTCGGCAACCGCCTCCACGGCAACATCGCTGCATGAGCGGTTCTGATTTTCAGGCAATCGGAAGTGCCGCACGATGTTCTCGACCACCACGATGGCGTCGTCCACCAGAATGCCGATCGAGAAGATCAGCGCGAAGAGGGTAACGCGGTTGATGGTGTAGCCCAGGAAATAAAAGACCGACATGGTGAGCGCGAGCGTGACTGGAATCGCCAGCAGCACCACGCCCGATTCGCGCCAACCGAGAAACAACGCGACCAGCAGCGTGACGGAGAGCGTCGCCAGCAGCAGGTGCTCCAGCAGTTCGTCCGACTTGGCCTTCGCCGTCTCGCCGTAGTTGCGCGTGGTGGTGACGGTGACGTCATTGGGAATCTGAACGCCCTTCATCTCGTGCACGCGCTTGAGCACGGCATTGGCGATGTCGGTGGCGTTGGTGCCCTTGCGCTTGGCCACGGTGATGGTGACGGCCGGATACTGATGCGGCGCCTGATGCGGAACCCGCGCTCACGCTGGTGGTGCCGAAGAGCACGTAATTGGCGGGGTCCGCGGGCCCGTCCACAATCCGGTCCGCAACATCGCGAAGGTACACGGGGCGGCCGTGATCGACAGCGACCACGACGGATTCAAGATCCTTCTTGCTGGCGAAGAGATTGCCGGCGTCCACGCGGATTTCGCAGTTGTTCTCGGCAAAACTGCCCGCCTGCAGGCTGGCATTGGCCGCTTGCAGGTGGCCGACAATGGCCAGGGGCGACAAACCGTAGGCATTCAGCTTGGCGGTGCTGAGCACCACGCGCATGGTGCGCGGCAGCCCGCCGATGACCGAAGTCTCCGACACATCGGAGATCTGCTGGATGTTGTGCTCGACCTCGTCGGCAATCGCGCGCAGCTGATAGCCGCTGTAGTGCTCGCCCCACAGTGTGAGCGAAAGGATGGGAACGTCGTCGATGGAGCGCGCCTTGATGATGGGCTGCGAAACACCCGGCGGCATGCGGTCGAAATTCGAATAGAGCTTGCTGTAGACCTTGATCAGCGCGTCTTCCTGCGGCGTGCCGACCAGGAAGCGCACGATCACCAGGCTCTGTCCAGGGCTGGATGTGGAGTACACATACTCCACGCCCGAGATCTGATGCACCAGCATCTCGATGGGCAGCGTGACGCGCTGCTCGACCTCGGCCGGCGACGCGCCCGGCATGGCGGTGGTGATGTCCAGCATGGGCACAAGAATCTGCGGATCTTCTTCGCGCGGAATCATCGCGACCGCAAAGATGCCGATGGCCAGCGACGTGACGATGAAGAGCGGCGTCAGCTTGGAGTTGAGAAATGCGTGCGCCAGCCGCCCGGCGATTCCAAGTTCCTGCGGTGGCTTCATGGCTGGGCCTCGATGCGCTTGCCGGCCAGATCGCGGTCGGCGGGATCGTCCACCAGTTTTTCGCCTGCCGAGATACCGGAGAGCACTTCCACGAGACTCCCTTGCGCGGCGCCCAGGGTGAGGTAGCGCAGTTGCGCGACGCCATTGCCGTCGAGCACGTAGGCGCAGGCCAGCGAACCGCGCAACACGACGGCGGAGCGCGGCACAAGAATCGCCTGGCGGGTACCGGTGGCAATCTGCGCCGTTCCATACATGCCGGCGCGCAACTGCTTTGAAGAAGGCAGATCGATCTTGATCAGGAAGCTGTGGCTTGCCGGATCAGCTGCCGGCACAATCTCCGCCACCGTGCCCGCAATGTTCGCCGAAGGCGCGCCGTCCACGGAGACGGGAACCTTCATTCCCTTGCGCACCGCGCCGATGACAGACTCATCGACGGTGGCTTGCAGTTGCAGCGGCCCGGCCTGATCCACCTGCAGCAAAGGCACGCCCGGCGAAGCGAGCGTTCCCGGATCGGCCAGCCGCGCGGTGACGACGCCGGCAAACGGAGCGCGCAGCCGCGTGTACCCCAGCATGGCGCGCGCGCCCGCGTCCTGCGCCTTTGCAGCGACCGTCTGCGCGCGCAATGCATCCAGACGCGAGGCCGAGGCCTCTGCCCGCCGCTCGACTTCATCCAGTTCCTGCGGGCTCACGCTCTTCTGCGCCTGCAACTGCTTGTAGCGCGCG
Source organism: uncultured Acidobacteriaceae bacterium (assembly GCA_963716385.1). Taxonomy (GTDB): domain Bacteria; phylum Acidobacteriota; class Terriglobia; order Terriglobales; family Acidobacteriaceae; genus Telmatobacter. The sequence continues at coordinate 460,090 of OY970305.1, read as the reverse complement.
AGAGTGCTGGCCGCAAGGCTGGCATCGGTTTGTGCAACGGCCTGCTGGCTTTCCGCAGCCATGAGCGCCGCCTCTGTCTGGTGCGCAGACGCGCGCAGCGTGGCGTCGTCCAGCACCGCCAGGGTTTGTCCCGCCTTCACATTGTCGCCGGCGCGCACCAGCACCTGCTGGATGCGGCCGACCACCTGCGCAGAGACGATTGCCGACTCTCGTGCGTGCAGCGTTCCCGTGGCGCGCAGGTTCTCGGGGGCCTGCTGCTGCCGGCTTTCCACCACCCGCGCCTGCACGGTTTGCGGGGCCGCCGTCGGGGCGGGCTCGCTCGAATGACACCCGGCCAGCACCACCGAAGAGGCGGCCAGCAAACAACCGGACAAAAGAAGCTTCATTGCAAATCCTCCGCCGCATCGGGAGTCAGTGTCCCGGTCGCGAAAAGCAGTTGGGCATACGCCTGAGCGTTTCCGTAGACGGCATGCCAGTAGTTCGACTGGCTCTGCCGCTCGGCATCCTCGGCGCGCAGCAGGTCAGTGATGGTCGCCAGGCCCGCCGTGTAGCGGTTGCGCACAATGCGCAGGCTCTCGGCCGATTGCTCCGTGGCCGCGCGGGCGGTTTCCAGGGAGAGCCGCGCGGTCTGCAAGTGAATGTGCGCCTGGCTCACTTCAAGGCGCACATGCTGGCGATACGCCGCTACCTGCGCGTCAATGCGCTGCTTCGCCGCATCCTCTCGCGCCAGTTGGGCGCGCTTGCCCATGGGGAAGATGTCGATGCCGATCTGCACGCCGGCCACCCAGTTGTTGCCGCCGGAGCTGCCGATCGACGGCCGGTCTTCTTCCCAGTTCCCATAGGCGCTGACGTGAGGGCCGAAGTCCGAACGGGCCGCTCCCACCGCCTCGCCCTGCGCCGATTGCGCCTGCGCAAGCGACGTCAGATCTGGTCTTGTTTTGGCGGCGGTCGCCAGCTCTTGTTCGAGAGCTGTCTGGGTAAACTCGTGCGGCTCGATTGGCTTGAGGTCCGTCGCCTGCAGCTCTGGCACGCCCATGGCTACACGCAACTGGGCCCAGGCCAGCTCCAGGTCACCCTGCGCCGCAATCAGCTCCTGCTTGCGCGCGGCCACGTTCACCTGGGCCGACATGCGGTCCGACTCCACCGCGAGGCCGGCCTTCACGCGCTCGTCCACCGAAGTCAGCAGCGCCGCGGCCGTCTCTTGCTCGTGCTGGGCGACGGCGATCTCCCGCTCGGCATAGAGCACCGCCTGGTAGGCCTGCACCACATCGAGAACGATCTTCTGGTCCACGGCCTTTGCGGACGAATCGGCGCTCTTTCGCATCAGGTCCGCGCCGCGGATCGTCTTCTGCGTCTTGAACGAGTCGAAGGCCATCCACGAGCCGGAGAAACGAGTCGAGAAGTTGCCGATGGGCGCGGGCCGGTTCAGCGCGTTCAGCGCAAAGTCCGACTGCGTGAATTGCTGCTGCCGGAGCCGCATCCCGAAGGCGTACACGGGATCGTTTCCGCGCGAAATGTCCTCGGTGAAGTTCAGTTGCGGAAACAGTTGGGTGCGGGCCAATGATGCGCCGGCTTTGGCTTCCTGGCCGCCGGCGCGGGCCATCGCGGCTTCGGGACTTTGTCCCAGGGCCTGCTGGATGGCCTGGCGAAGCGTCAGCGGCTCCTGTGCAACGGCCCCGGTGGCGGCCATGGAGAGCAGCAGAACCAGGCGCAGCGCTCGATGCCGGCGCGGACTGGATAGATGAAATGTCCTTGGCGTGTTCATGCAACCCATAAGAGCCATCCTCTTGCGGATTCGTTACAGGAGCGGGCGAAAAAGGCCGCTCACCCGCGCCGGCAGAGCCCCGGAATCGTCTTCTTATGAGTTGGATGCATCGGTTTGCCGGCGCGCTCTTGTGCCTGGGGTGCGTAAGTGCGAATTTTCCGGGCGCACGAGCGAAACGAAAGACGATCTCCCGTTCAGCGGTGGGCAGGCGTCCCAAAAGAGGGGTAGAATTTCCGCACCGACGCATTGCGGCCGCGCGTGCTCGCGCCGACCCGGGCGGTAAAGTCCGATTTCTCCCACGCAGGAGGTCTCATGAATCGCAGAAAATTCATCGCCGGCGCGGCTGCCGGTTTCGGCGCGGCCTATCTGGCACCGGGCACCCTCGCTGACGTTCCCGACGCCCCGCCGCACCGGGAAAAGTGGGAAGCCAGCGACACCGTCGTGCTGGGCAAGACCGGCATCCGGCCCAGCCGCCTGGCCATGGGAACCGGCACCATGGGTTCCGGCGGCGGCTCGAACCAGACGCGCACCGGCGACCTGGTGCGGCTGCTGCGCACCGGCTACGACCGCGGCCTCACCTTCTTCGACACCGCCGACTCCTACGGCTCGCACCCCGAAGTAGCCGAAGCCATCAGCCACCTGCCGCGCGAGAAGGTCGTCCTGATGACCAAGTGCGACTCGCGCGACCCCCGGCAGGCCAAGGCCGACATCGACCGCTATCGGCGCGAACTGAAGACCGATTACATCGACATCCTGCTCATGCACTACCTCCGCGACGGCGACTGGACGGAGCGGTACAAGGGCGTGATGGATGTGTTCTCCGAAGCCAAGGAGAAAGGCGTCATTCGCGCCCACGGCTGCTCCTGCCACACCATCGATGCGCTGCGCGCCGCGGCCGCGTCGCCGTGGGTAGACGTGGACCTGGTGCGGCTGAACCCCATCGGCGCCTACATGGACGCCGACCCGAAAACGGTCATCAGCGTGATTCAGCAGATGCGCGCCCAGGGCAAGGGCATCATAGGCATGAAGATTCTGGGGCAGGGCACGATGCGCACGCGCCAGGACGAAGCCATTCGCTTTGCCCTGGGGACGGGCGTGCTGGACGCCTTCACCATCGGCGCTGAAAGCGGCAACGAACAGGCCGACCTCATCGGGAGAATCGCCGCGGCGTAAATTTGTGAAGGATTGGTCTCCATGCCGGAAGCGGGTGAAATCACGGTACTGCTCCGCGACTGGAGCGCGGGGAATCCCGCCGCCATTGAGCACCTGTTCGATCTCGTCTATCCGCAGCTCAGGCAGATTGCCGGCGCACTTTTTCGCGGGGAGCGCCCGGAGAACCTGCTGCAGCCGACCAGCGTAGTGAACGAGCTGTTCCTGAAACTGATCCGGCAGCGCAGCCTCCGATTTGAAGACCGCGAACACTTCTACAGCCTTTCCGCCCGTTTGATGCGCCGGGTTCTGGTCGATCACGCCCGCTCCGAAGGAAGACAGAAGCGCGACGGCGGAGTTCCCGTTCCGCTCCACGCGGACATGGCCTGGATCAATGCCAGATCCGCGGAGATGATGGACCTGGACCGCGTTCTTGAAGAACTGGAACAACTGGATTCGCGCAAATGCAGGATGGTCGAACTTCGCTTCTTTCTGGGGTTCACCGCGGATGAGACGGCGGAGCTGCTGAATACCTCGAAGGCTACCGTGGATCGGGAATTGAGATTCGTGCGGGGTTGGTTATGCGACCGTCTCCACTCGTCCTGAAGCATGACGCACTTATGCTCTTTTTCGCGCCAACTGGGAGAGTGGGTCATGGCACAAGACGCGGACAACTGGCAGTTGCTTCAGGATCTGTTTCATCTCGCCGAGGTAACTCCCGCGGCAGACCGTGAACGCGTGCTGGCCGAGAAGTGCCCCGATGAACAGCTCCGCCGCCGGGCTATGGACATCTTCAACGCGTCGAGCGTTGAAGAAGTGGAGGTTGCAGCATCTCAGGTTCCCGCCCTGACCGGCAAGATCGGGCCCTACGCGCTGATCAGGCACCTGGGCACCGGCGGCATCGGCGCTGTCTACCTGGTGGAGCGCATAGTGGGCGGCGCTTTGCAGCGCTCCGCGTTGAAGGTTCTGGCGCCGCATTCGGCGGGTCCGTCGTTCATTGAGCGATTTCACCGCGAAGAGCATATCCTCGCCACGCTCGATCATCCCAACATCACACGCATGCTGGACGCGGGTCTGAGTGAGCGCGGGCAGCCATACCTGGTGATGGAATACGTGGACGGTGTGCACCTGGACGTGTATTGCGATGCGCACAAGCTGGGGATTGCCGATCGGCTTCAATTGTTTCTGCGTGTGTGTGACGCGGTTGCCTATGCGCATCGCAACCTGATCGTGCACCTCGACCTGAAGCCATCGAATATTCTCGTCACCGCTGACGGCACAGTGAAGCTGCTGGATTTTGGGACCTCGAAACTGATTCAGTCGGACAGTCTTTTGACCACTACCGTCATGGCGACTCCGGCCTACGCGAGCCCTGAGCAATTGCGGAACGAGCCGGTCACGACCTCCTGTGACATCTACGCGCTGGGCGCGGTCCTGTTTGAATTGCTTGCGGGATCGAGACCCGGCCACAGCGCATCCGTGGCCGCCATGATTGAACGAGCCATCAAGGAAAAGGAGCCCGAACCGCTGCCGGACGCGGTGACGAACTCTGCGGCGGAAAACCGCGGAATGTCCGAACATCGCCTGCGTCAATCGCTGACCGGCGATCTGGCGACGATCGCGCAGAAGTGTCTGAGCCCTCGGCCCAGGGATCGCTACCCTTCAATCGACGCGCTGGCCGGGGACATTCAGCGCTATCTCAGCGGCAGGCCCGTGCTTGCCCGCCCGCAGACAACGTTCTATCGGGCGGGGAAATTCGTGCGGCGCCATCGCGCAGGGGTGGCAACAACGCTATTGGTGGCGATGGCCTTGCTGGCCAGCCTCGGCTATGCGGAATGGCAGCAGCGGCAGGCGCTCCGGGAGGGACGACGGGCGCTGCGTATGCAGACCTTCATGTATCGGCTCTTCAAGCTTGCAAACTCAAATTACACGGGCAAGCCGGCGGCCACCGTAACCGAGTTCCTTGAGCTTGGCGTGAAGGTGCTGCCTGAGTACATCAAAGACCCTGCCGATCTGCGCGAGGCGCAGATGGGCCTTGCCGAATCCATGTACGAGAACGGCGACCTGGACAGCGCTCAGGGAGTTCTTACGCAGACAATTGCGAGCGCGCGGGCGGCACATGACATTTCCGCGGAAGCTGAATCGGAGGCTTTCTCGGGCAACATCGCTTATCTTCAAGGGAAGATGGAGGCAGGTGAGGCGCTTACCGCAAATGCGCTGGAACTGTCGCGCAAGCCCGGCGTCCCTCCAGCCGTTCGCGTGTGGAGCGCCATCTTCTATGCCTGGAACCGAGATGATAATGGCTATCGCACTGATGAAAATGTGCGCCTGCTGCAGTTCGCGGTGAAGGAGTGCCACGACAACAACCTCTCGCCGCGCGAGACCGCCGATGCTCTCTATATGCTGGGCGAGGATCTTGAGCTGCGTGGCCGGCTGGATGAGGCTGAGCAGGCGCTTGACCAGGCTCTCCAGGTCTACGGCCAGGATCCCCTCGCCCTGTGCGATCAATCGGCAGTCTACGGAGACCTGGCTTATGTGACTGAGATGCGCGGCAAAGTCCAGGCGAGTCTCCCTCTGTATCAACGCGCGTATGACGGGTACGCGAAATGCTCAGGCGCGGAGAGCCGCGGGGCGCTGACACAGCAGGAGTATCTGGCCGGCGCCCTGATGAAGCTTGGGCGGGCCAGGGAAGCCTTGCCGATGATGGAAGCGTCGATGCCCACATGGAGGAAGATGCTGGGCTCCAGCCCCGATCTGGCCGAGCCGCTGTATTTTCTCTGCAAGGCATATATCGATACCGGGCACTTTCAGGATGGGGAGAAAGTAGCCGGCGAGCTGGTCGCTGTCCAGGCGGGAAGGGTTGCGCCCACCGACCGGCGGTTCGGCGCATCGCACCTCCTCTGGGCCCAGGCGCTGGTTGGACTGCATCGCGATCAGGAAGCGTTGCCCCACGCCGAGATCGCCGACCGGCTGCTCGCCAACGCAGTTTCTCCGGGCGCAAAGCTCATGGGCGCTGAAGCACACCAGCTGCTCGTGAACATCCAGTCCAGACTTGCCAGGTAGGCCCGGGTCGCAGCCGCAAAGATCTCCCGCCCCGCCAATCCTCAACTTCACCCATGACGCATTTCCAGAGCCCATGACGCGTTCCAGTCAGCGGATCAGATCGTTCGCCGCCGGACCGCCGGTCAAAGCAGGTCGAGGAGGAAGTTGCGTGATGGGTACAACGGAGTTTCCGGCTTCAGGGCCGGGTGCGGGCATCAATTCTCAGGTCGAGATCGATCGCGCCAGGACGATGGTCTTGCGCAACAGCAGGTTCCTGGTTGCGGTCACCATGATGGGGAGCTTGTTCGCCGGCATCATGAGCGTGGGCATGGTGTTCATCGTATTCTCGCAGCTGTTTCCGCTGAGTGATTTCACCAATGACAGAGGGTGGAGTGGGTTCCGATGGGCGATCAGCGCATTGGCCCTGGGTTTTATGTGCGCTCGGCTCTGGAATCTTAGCCAAGCCATGGCAGGTTACGAAGTCCGGCTCGATAGCCGCGGCGCGGAGTTCATCCTGGGCACGAAGAAGAGGCCTTCGAGTCTGCTTCTTGCATGGGACCAGATTGCCGCGATCAAGCACAAGCGTGTGGGCAACGCTCAGCAGTACTGGGTTGAGGGAACAGACGGGAGCGAGGCCAGATTCTCGTCCTTCACGTTCTTCCGCCCAAAGAAAGTGGCTCGGATAATTGCCGAGCGCGCTGGGGTCGCGATCCAGAAGGCCTGACGATCCTGCCGGGTGAGTGCCGGGAGCGAGTGGGATGCAGAGATAGTGCGGGCGGGTGGCCTATACGAAGATGATGTGGGAAATTTGGCGTCGCGGGCGGGCTCCGCGTGAGCGCTGCATCCCCAGTCAGGCATGCAGCGTGCAATTTGGTTTGTCGACTTCCGCCCTTCTTACCATCGCCGGCGCCTTCAACGCAGGGCGAAAGAGCCCGCTCTATCCCCTCCAAACCACTCTCAAGCTGGTTGGCGCGTTTCTGTTGATCGTTGCGGCTGTTGTGGGCGCATTGCTGACGCACTTTTCGGCTGGATGGCGCGCACAACTCAGAGGGTCAAACTGTCCGAAGTTTGAATTGCTCGAATTCGCTTGTGAGTGTTGGAGGTGCAGGCGATTTCCCGGCTCCAACCCGCAGGAGAGATGAAATGGATTTGAAAAGGGGGAATGATGAAGCACAGAGTGGCGATGATGAGTGGAGCGGTGGTCCTGGTGATGATCGGCGTATCGGGGTGTTTCAGCCAACAGAAGAATAACGCGCCTGCCGCCCAGCGCAGCAGCGGCGGCACAGCCCATCTTGTCAGCTCTGCCTGGAGCGGCTCGCACAGCGCCGAAATATCCGATCCGGCCTACGGAATGGCGGCGTTCACAATCGACGTTCCCAACGGGTGGAAGTTTGCCGGAACCATTTTGCGCCCTGCCGGATGCCATGCCCCCGCCTACCCGGCCGCCGGATTGTCGTACTCTGTGCTCAGTCCCGATGGCGTCTCGGCATATATGGTGTTGCCCGGTGTGTCCTGGACCGGCTCCAGCAATGGCTATAACTTCCAGGGCCCAAAGTGCCCAGCAAATATCAACATCGATTCGGCGGCCGGACTGCTGCTGAATATCGCAGTGCCCAGTCTGCACCCCGATGCGAAATCGGTAACAGTCCTGCCCCTGGACCCCAAGTTTCAGGCCGCGCTTGCAGCCAACAGCGAACAGGCCACCGCAGACCTGAGAAGAAACGGCCTGCAAGGCAGGGCAATTCAGGATGCCGCAAGGGTCCGAGTTGAGTATGAACTCAACGGACAGCCAATCGAGGAACTGGAGTTCACCGTCGTTGACTGCCAGCAAACGCAGGCGCAGGCGACCATGGGGCGCCCCTACACGCGCCTCATCTGTCACTCTCGCGGCACTTCCATCATTCGCGCCCCGAAAGGCCATCTCGATGAGATGATCCACCATGCACCTGCAATTGCGCAGATCAATAGTGCGTGGAACCAACGCGTCATTCAGGACATGACCAGCAGATTCCAGCAGATGCAGGAGGCCAGCGATCGCCAGTTTCAGCAGATGACCGAGCATTATGCAAAGGTCAATCAGGATTTGATTGCGCGAAGCCGGCAGGAAGACAACGTGCGTGCGGACGGCACGAGGAAAGCAATGCAGATTGACCGCGACCAGCGGGCTGCGATCGACCATTCGGCCCATGCAACGGCGCTCTACTCCCTGGACCGGCAGACCTTTATCAATCCCATCACCGGCGAGAAGATCGAAGCCAGCAACCAGTACAACCACCAGTGGATGTCGTCTGACGGCGAAACGTTGATTCAGACGCAGGACCATACGCTGGATCCGAACGGGGTGGTGTATCCGGTGAGCCAGAGTTGGACAGAGTTGATTCCATCAAACTGAGCGCACGACGAACGATGCCGGTGTACGCAGTGAGTCAAAAACGTAAAGGTTGTCTATTCCATTTGTGGACCTCGGGTGAGGCAGGCCTGCGGCCGGAATGGCCTGCATCCCGAATTGCGGGTCACGCGGCTCGCTCGCGCAGGATGACAGCTTCTTCATTCGACCTGCTTTTGGGAGGGAAGACGGAGACTTAGAAGCGGAAGAGATGGTTGATCTTCATGTAAAGGATGCGCTGATCGTTCAGCATGGAGGAGCCGGCGTGGGGAAGAATCGGATCGTTTGCATTGCAGAGGCCGTCGGAGCCGCGCGTGCAGAGGTCGGCATTCAGGTTCACATAGTCAGTGGTATAGCCGAAGTAAAACGCCGTGCCGGGATGGGGCAGGTAGGTGAGCAGGACATTGCCGTAGACGTCCCTGTTGTCTGACACGCTGGTGTACATGCTGTTGGGCAGGGTGGCAAGATATTCCCCGATGAAATTCAGCGACCACGCCTTGTCCATCTGCAGATTCCATCGCGCGACAGCCTGGTGGTTGTCGTAAGCGACGGCGCCGGTCGCCGGATCGGTAAAGCGGTCGAACTCGTAGGAGCTGTGCAGGTCGAGCGGCCTTGCGGGTTTGAGTTCAAAGTTCAGATGATTGGATTGAACGCCCACCGGGGACGGACTCTCGCCATTTGCGGGAGAGTAATTGACGGCCCGGCCCGCGTACCCCGTGAAATCGATCGACAACGAAGGACCGGGCGAGGTGTAGAAGTCGGCTCCGGCAACATGGCTCTGATACTCGACGTTGTTCGACAGGGTGGAGTAGTCACTGGGGCGGAGCCGGTCCTGGCCAAGATGGAGGAAGAACGAAAGGCCGGTGCTGTGTTTGAAATTGAGGCTATACGCGGGGCTGAAATAGAAATCCAGCGGAAGCGCCTGATGGTCCCACATGCGCTCCGTGTACATGTGAAATGAGTGCGAGAGCAGCGGGCCGTGCTCCGGACGGAACGTATAGGAAAAAGCCCCGTCCGGTCCGCGGACATCGGGACGGGTAAAAAATCCTGTATCGGTCAGGTATCCTGCCGCAATATCTCTTAAGTCGAGCCAGAAATGAGTGTGGAGATCCGAGTAACTGACGTCCTGAACCCAGGCCTGCCCGCTTAGCCACGAGTTATCGGTGTTGCGGGTCTCGGAAGTGACTCCCTGCCCGGAAAGCGTCCAGCGCTTGCCGAGCCGAGCCCGATAATCGACGCCGCCGTTGCGATTGAAGGAGTTGAGGTATTCCTGGTCGGCATAGATCACCCCGACGTTGGATTGATCGCCGATGTCGCGATTGACGCGCGCCACGTAGAAATGCGAGCGGGAGCCATAATCCGGGCTGCCCTGCGGAACTTGCTCGCCGGGGCTGCGGTCGTCTACATTGAGGATGCCCAGGGCATAGTCGCCGACCTTTCCGGTAAGGCGCTGGCCGAACTGCGGCTTCACGATATTCGGCGTGTAATAGAGACTGAGCGGAGTTTGGAAGTAACTCGAGTTCTCAATGAAGAACGGACGAAGTTCCGGGTAGTAATACTCGAAGCGCTGATTGGGCGGGGCCGGATCATTGACGCCAATCTGGCTGAAGTCGGGGTTGAAGGTCATGTCCAGCACCAGGCTGTTATGCAGGACGGCCTTTGTATCCAGCCCGGTATAGCCCTGAAGGAGCTTGTCGCTGAAGAACGGGTTTACGGGATCGACGGTGTTGAGCTGGCGGTAGCTGTGCGCGAGCATATAAGGTTCAAACTGCCAGTTCTTGCCCCGCTCAATATTCTGAAAGCCTTCCGCGACAGCTTCCTGGGTGAGCTGCCCCGCGATATCGTGTTTGACCTGGGGCCAGAACACGGACTCATCCTTGCGGGAGATGTCGCGCCGCAGAATGATGCCCCAGGTGCGTGGCTCGCCCGCGGAAACACTATCAAAACGCAGGCTGGCGAACGGGATGCGCATCAGGACCACATAGCCGTCGGGGGTACGGCGTCCCCAGGTGTCCCACACCGTGTCAAAGGAGTAGTCGGAGCCGGTCTGTTCCGTATAGAGCGCGTCGGCCTGAATGCCGAGGGGGTTGGCCTTGAAGATGAACGCGCGGCGGCTGTCGTGAAAGGTGTCGAGCATGACCTCCACCGAGTCGTCGTCGGTGAGCGCATCGCGCGGGAGCAGATGCGCGCGGATGGCGCCGGTGTCGTCGTCCTTGCAGACAAACGCAACGAAGAGGTCCTCGTGCGTATACCCGAGGTAGGCGACGGTCGATTCGGTGGACGGCGAGCCGTCATCGGGATAGCGCTCGACGAAGTTGGGAATGCGCAGCATTCTGCGCACGATTTTGGAGGTGGGGGACTCGGGCAGGAAATCGCCGAGTCTGGGCGTCGAAGAAAGAACGGGCACCATGACGTGCAGGGCGCCGCTGGGCAGCGGAGTCAGCACCGCGCCCGCCCCCGCGTAATCGGGGACATCCGCGACCGCATCTGGCGTCCTGCCACGGTTGGGGTGGCGCGCGCCACCCGCCATTGCGTGGCTGAACGGCTGCAGCGCGACCAGCGCAAGGACCAGAGTCAGCAGGGCCCGCACCCTGCCGAGACATGGATGGGCTCGATGGCGAGCACCAATCGGCAAGATGATTTCGCTGACGATGAATTGGGTGGGCCCTGAAAAGACCGGCACGATACCTCTATGCTAGCGGGGGGGATGGAGCCGAAGCAATAGGCCCCACGCGTTTGAGCGCCGATTCGATTGAACTGGATTTCCCGTTCCCTGTTGAGATTGACGTGCCGAGATGAAGCGACTGACTTGCGGGCCAGATCCCCGCTCCGTCGTTCGAATGGTTGGATGGAAGCTTGTTTTGGGCGGGAGTGAGACTATTGAGCAGGCGTCAGCGAGAGCCGGTGAGAGGCAGCGAGAGGCAGAAAATCGTAAAGCAGATTGTAAAATCCGCTCTAAGTGATTGATTTTGCATGGTAACTGCCGAATGGGCAATCACACGCCCAGACTCGGCAGTGACACAGATTCTAGCCCTTGCGCCGGAACATATCGATCAGACAGCAAGCGACATGACCGGGTAGGGCCGCGCCGGCAGTTTCAATGACATTCTGGAGCCGACTTTGGGGCTTTCCAGAATCTGCGGAACCACGCGCTTCGGATCCGCAAAGGTGTTAATCGCCTTCAGGTCAGGTCCGGCAACCGGGCTGGTCATACGTATTTCGACCGAGATTGCCTTCCACACCGAGAGTGGGGACGGGAACGCCGACGCCGCGAAGAGCCCGTTCAGGTAATCCTTCTTCTTCTTCCCTGTCAAGTGCCTGCCGAAAGCCGGAGCGTTCGGAACATCGTAGTTGGTTCCGTCTGCGTTGTAATCGCCGCCAGTATTGCCAACGACGTTGCCGCTCCCAGGGCGGTGCACTGGCAGTTCCAGCGATTGAGCAAACAACATCAACAGACCTCCAAGCTGAGAGTGCTCTGGACTGAAAAGACATATACGACTCTTTCGGTCGCATTTAAACAGAGACTAAATGGGTCTGATATTGCCGTCAAGTGGGGCGCCACAATGCAGGATGATGCAGGTGGGGTGGATCGATCCCTGAATTCGCCTCTTGGTCAGAAGTCAAGGCGCAGTGCGAATTGCATTTGCCGCGGCGTTCCAGTCCCGACAGGGCTGGTGTTTACAGTGGCAATGATCTCGCCAAAGGTCGAGGCCGACAGGTCCGCGAGCGGGGGGCCGTACTGGGCTCGATTGAAGATATTGAAGAACTCGCCGCGGAACTGGAGATGGACCATCTCACTGAGAGGAATGGTTTTGGAGAGACCAAGATCGGCTTGCCACAGGTCGGGCCCGCGCGCAACATTGCGCGATGCGTCGCCGTAACCCGGTCCTGTCGTAATGGCAAAGGCCGCAGGGTTGATCCAGTTGTGGATTCCGCTGCCGCCCGACCGCGTTAACGAGGTTCCGGGGACGCGGTCAGGGCGCTGATTGGTGGTGTATCCGGTGGCGACCGACGTGCTCGAACGATCTTCTGTGACATTGATCGGTAAACCAGACCGCGCCGTGGTGATGGTGGTCAAGGTCCAACGGCCGAATATCGCCCTAGCGGCTCCCGGTTGCGAGAAGAAGGCTCTGCTCGGACCGAAGGGAAGGTCATAAACCGCATTGGAAGTGAAGACATGGCGGACGTCGAAGTCTCCAGACGCACGCTCGCAGGGCAGGCAAGCGGGATTCTCCGGGAAGTCGGAATCCCCGCCACCGGCCGAATCCTGATCGATCTCGTGGGAGTAAACGTAGTTGGCGGAGATCAGCAAACCATGCGAGAAGCTTCGCTGAAGGCTGGCAACAAACCCCTCGTACGAGCTGTTGTTGATGTTTCCCCTGTATTCGACCTGGCCGAAAGCTCCATTGGGGCGCAGACCCGTCGCGGGATTGATGAGATTCAGGTATGACGTTGTCAGCAGGTGTGTGCCTTGGCTTCCAACATAGGAGACTGTTCCGATAAAGCTGTTCGGAAGCGCTTGCTGCACTGAGAATCCCCATTGGCTGACGTACATATCTTTTCGGTTGCGGTCCATGTTGCGTGGCGAGACGGTGCCGGGGCCGTCAAGGAACGGAATGACCGGATAGGAGAGATTGGGGGTTGTCTTCGCGCTGAGCGAGTACCGCCCGACTTCGTTGCTGATCGGCAGGTTCTGGTCGTCAAGTTGGCCGTCCCCATGGTAAAGGCCAAATCCACTTCGCAGGACGGTTTTGCCGCTGAATCGGGTTGGCGCCCAGGTTATCGAGAGACGGGGGTCAACATCGAGAGTGCTCGGGTTGCCAAAGCTGGCTCCAGCCCCGCAAAAGCCGACTGCGCCGCAAGTTGAAAAATCGAAGGGGATGGCCTTTCCGTTGACCTCGTGAAAGATGTTGTAGAACGAATAGCGAACCCCGAGATTGAGCGTGAGGTTCGGCTGCAGCCTCCATTCGTCTTCCGCGTAGGAATACGCTTCTGTCTTCCGCAAGCCGTTCACTGGCAGTTCCGCGGCATAGGAGGCGGAACTGATGGAATTGGTAAGGAACGCGGCTGCGGAAGAAAAGGAAATAGTACCCGATGGCGTGTTGCCCTGATTCAGCTGAATACGGCGAATCTCCGCTCCGAACTTGATCGTGTGGCTTCCGCGGACGAGAGTCAGGTTGTCAATATAGGAGTAGGAGTTTCCGACACCGATCTTGTATTGGTTGTTAGCCAATGTCGTGAAGCCGGAGATCGCGACGGAGAAGGGGAGTCCCAGTGCGCTCTGATTCGTCGTATAGACGTTGCCGCGGTTAAAGCCAAACTTCAACTCGTTGACCAGCCGCGGCGAGAAGATGTGCAGTGATTCCAACTCACCGTTTACCGGCCTGGACGTTACCTGCTGCTTGTTGTTCAGGTAGCTGCCCCCCGAGGCCAGCGGAACGCGGCTGACCGCGGAATCGAAGTTGAAACGCAGATAGGCGGAGTCGGCATTTGAGAAGCGGTTGTCTAGCCGAAGCATCGCCGAGTCTTCGTGATCCAGCTGACGGCCCGAGCCCACAAACTCCGCCACCTGAGTGCTGCCTGCGATGGGCAAGCTTCCTTCGGGATACGCATTTAAGATTGGGACCAAAACCGGGTTGGCGGCCGCCACCTCGGCTTTGAAATCGTCTGTGGGGACAAATCCAGGCAGAGTCTGACCGAGCGTCTGCCGAAGCCCTTCGTACGTGAAGTAGTAGAAGGTCCGGTTCCGAAGGATTGGACCGCCGAGGTCGCCGCCGAATTGGTTGAGCCGGAAAGGTGGCTTGTGAGGATTGAGCGCATCGATCGGCTGGCGGGCGTCGAAGATGTCGTTGCGGACGAACTCGAACAGGTTTCCGTGCAATGTGTTCGAGCCGGACTTTGAAGCTACCGCTACCTGTCCGCCGGGCGTGCTCCCGTTCTCGGCTGTGAAAAGCATCGTGTCAATCCGGAATTCCGCGATAGCGTCGGTTGGAATTGCGAGACGGACGAAGGGCTGCTGAGCCTGGTTCACGATGTTGGTGGCATCGATTCCGTCATATGTGAAATTGTTATCGTCCAGGCCGCGGCCGGCAAATCGAATAGTGCGCTGATTGCTGCCACCCGTATCGACAGCGCCGGGAACAAGTGCGGTCAGAGTGGACCAGTTCCTGCCGTTGAGGGGCAGATCCTCCACTTGCTCTGATTCGGTGCGGGCGCCGACTGTGGCCGTGGTCTCGTCCAGTTGCGAGGTTTGCCCCGAAACATTCACCTGCTGTGCGTCGCCGCCGACTTGAAGCGCAATGTCGAGCGTCTGCGTGTGCCCCACCATCTCCTTCAGGTTGTCAAAGATTGCCTGCTTGAAACCAGGCGCGGTACACGTCAGGTGATAGATCCCGATCGGCAATTCCGGGATGTCGTAAACGCCGCTCGTTGAGGACACGGTTTCACGAACCAGACCTGTTCCGTGTTGAACTACGATGACTTTGGCCCCCGGCAGACGCCTACCAGATGTGTCTGTTACGGTTCCGCTCAAGCTCGAACGGTCAATTTGCGCCAAGCAGAGACTGTTAAAAAGAGCAGAGAAAGTCAAAGCGAGGTAGATGAATGCCCGAGGTCGATTGGACTTCCGCGTCAGCCAGAATCTCATGAAATGATCGTATCCCGATCGCGTGAAATTGCCATTACTAGACAGGTGCAGGTCAAAATTCAACCCTGGTCTCGTCTTTGATCACGGGTAGCCAGAGTGGGACCTGAGACAACGTGGCGAAGGGGTGTGGCATGAATTTCTAGTTCGTGCTACTCTATTTCTTCGTTGCAGGAGGGACCGTGGGTATTCTCAGTAGAATCGGCATTGCTCTCGATTCCGACCTTCTCAAGCGATTCGATTACTACATTTCCCAACGAGGCTACACCAACCGCTCCGAGGCCTTTCGCGACCTGATTCGCGACCGGTTGGTGACGGAACAGACCGCCGCGCCGCATGCAACTGTCGTGGGTACGGTCACCTTGATTTACGACCACCACGCCTCAGGCCTTCCAGAGAAACTTATGGAGTTGCAGCACGAGAATCATGAATTGGTGGTTTCCACGAGCCACGCTCATCTGGACTATGACTCCTGCCTGGAAGTTCTCATGGTGCATGGCCGGTCGGCGAAAGTGGAGCATTTTGCCGACCGGCTGATTGGACTGAAAGGCGTTCAGCACGGACGCCTCGTAATGACCGTGCCAGCGCACGCGCTTGAGCACCCACACGAAAATGGGCACAAGGCCCATCACAAGCAACGCCATAAGCACTGATCACAAGTATGCCCAATGACCAGGAAAATTCATGAACCGTGGTAGCACGAATATAAAAAGCGTATTACTACTGGCTTTCACTTTGGCTTTTGCACTCATCGGTGTTGCGCAGAGCGGTACTCCCCACGCCAACGGAACAGTGCTTGATCCAGGTGGCCGGACGGTGCCGGGAGCGCACGTCTCGCTCAATTCTGCTTCAGGTGCGCACTTGTCCGGCACAACCGGAGACGACGGCGGTTTCACGATTGCGTTGCCAGCATGGGGCATCTACATGGCTCGCGTGGAAGCCGCAGGGTTTGCTCCAGTCACGCGCCAATTGGATTTGAACAGTGGAAATTCCAACCTGACGCTGCGCCTGGAGCGGGTCGCAGCGGCGGCACAGGACGTTATCGTGTCGGCGGATGTAAGCGAAATCTCCCTGGCCGCGCCCGATCCTTCATCGAAGGTTATGGTGCGGGAAGAGTTGCTGGATGCCAACCCGGGGCGGCCTGGCGCACCTATTTCCATTCCCGGTTTGCCCATTGAGACAGCAGCAGGCGGCATCAAAGCGCCGCAGTATTTTGTCCCCGGTGTGGCCGGCGACCACGGAGAACCCATTGCGCAGAACCTCGCAGTGGGCGGCTATCTGGTTTCGAATAATCTGTCTGCGAACGCGCACGGCAACGGATACGCCGACCCGAATATCTACATATCCGCGGCTCTTGGCAGCGTGGGAACCGACGGAGGGGCTTTCAATGTGCTCGAAGGCAATCACGCGCTGAATCTGGCGGCTACTTACAGTTTGCGGCCCCAGCTCAATCGCTTCCTGACCCTGACCGGAGACTATCGAGATGCGGATGTTGCAGCCGGGTTTGCACCTTCCGATCCGTCAAAGAAGGAATGGCTGGCGTTCGAAGCGAATTATGCAAATGGATTGATGAGGACACTCGAACACCGGAAGCAGTTCAAATGGAATGCCATGCGCATCTTCGATCCAGGCAGACATCAGATCACGCTGCTTAGCATTGGTTATTGGGGACACTCGCACGAGGGAAACCTCGTCCCGATCGGACTTGGGGTCCAGGTGAACGACACACTGGACCCACGGCAGATGGACCAGACGCATACAGGATTGCTGGCCGCGAATGACCAATGGAAGGCCGGAGCAAAGGACGAGCTTGGCTTTTCAGGATTCTTTCGCACTTACAATCTGGCGCTATATTCCAATTTCGGCGAGGGGCTGATCCGGCAGAGCGAGTTCCGCACCGTGGAAGGCGCGGAAGCGCGGGAAAGCCACACCTTCACGCCTTGGTTTGAGGCCATGGCCGGCCTTGATTACAACGAGGACGATATTCACCGCGATAACCTCGATCACTATCTTTCTGCCGATCCGCAGGTCTATGGATCTTTCCTGAAAGTGCTGTCCAACGACATCACCATCCGCGAGGTCGCTCCCTTTGTCGCTCTGCATGGCGATCTGGGGAAGCATGTGCACTTCTACGCGGGTCTGCGCCATGAGCAGATCGAAATGAACAACACCGACAAACTGAAGCCGGAACAATCGTTCGAGCAATGGCAGGGATTTGAGAGTCCCAAAGCCACGCTTACCTTGACTCCAGGTACGGGATCAGTTCGCTGGCTTCCTTCAGCATCGTTCAGCATTGGGCAGGCTTTTTTTACTCAGGATCCGCGTCTCAGTGTGGCAGCTACCCCTGGGACTGGATCGCCATCTTTTGCTTCCCCGTTTGAGCGATCTCATTCCGAACAGCTGGTTCTGGAAAAGGAGTTCAGCAGTGCCGATGTGCGCGTAACACTCGGACGTACTACGACAACTTCAACACTTGCCAAAATCGATTCAGATGACGGTCTGGCGGAAGACGAGGGCCCTGGTACCCTGAAATTCCTTACCGCCACCGTGAAGCATGAATTCAGCTTTGGCATGGCGCAAGCGGTCTTCTCGAAAGCCGACGCTCGCGATGACGATACGGGTCTTCCCACGCCAGAGGCGCCGCGCACCATCTTCGACTTTCTCATGACGCTGGACAAGCTTCCTCTCGGCCTGCAGGGCCGAGGCGAATACGAATATGTCGGACACAAACTTCTTGATGTGGGTAACCCGGACCATCCGCAACATTACGAGGCTATTCCCGTGGGTGAAACGCGACTGGCTTTGGTGCGTTCATTCCTGCATGGCCACCTCGAAGTAGGAGCCGATGGCGAGATCGCCCGCGGCTACACCGGACAGACCACTGAGAGGATCGCTCCAAGTTGGACACTGGGCCAAGTGCCCTACTGTGCGGCTGGATCGGGTTCCAGCGGTTTGCCCAAAGACTTCGACTGCGGAACCAACGAGCAGGCCGTCGGAATCCGCATGGTCTCGTGGGTGGGTGGGTCGATCTCCTGGCGGTTTAGCCAGAAACGGTAGTCAAAACGTGAAGATCACTCGCGGCTTACCGGGCGCACTCCAATACTCTTCCACGTCCGAGAGGGGGAGAGCTCTCGTGACTGTCCGCAGTCCGGCGAGTGCAAACCGCCAGCGAGCGCGCAGGCAAATTGCGAAGGCCTTTGATCGTCCTCTACAATCGTAAGATCAGGCCAGGAGCGGCCATTCCCCAGTGATCCAGAGGCTGCAATCCATTCTTTCGCGAAGCTGGCCGCGGCGCAGACTGCGCATCGAGGGTTTTCGCTTGCAATGGCAGCGAGAGAAAGCGGCTTCGCGCGGCCATTTCACCCGGCATTGGCCGGGGTTGCGACAGATCATCGGCGTTTTTCTGAGCGCCTTGCTCTTGCTGCCGGTGCTCGCCCCCATTGCCCTGTATGCCGGTAACGATGGGCAGGCTGCGTGCTGCTGCAAAGGCGTGTGCCATTGCCGGTACTGCAGGCAGCATCATCGGGGCGTTCCGCCGGCAGACAACACTCCGGCGTTTGATTCGCCCGGCACTCACTGTCCCTGCTGCCCCGGTCAACTGCCAACGCAAAGGTCGATTCAGTACGCACTGACCGATGCGCAGGGCTTCCGCGACAACATCGCGGCCTGCGCTGCCGGAATTCCGCAGACACTGGCCCGGCGGCGCTACACATGCATCCGCGTGCGCCAGAAGCGCGGCCCTCCGGCTCTCTCCTCTCCCGCATAGGAGCACATCGCGTTCCAGACCGGCTCCCGGTTTGGCGCGGGTGTGCATGTGCCCGTGAACAAACTTCAGGAGAGTCGATCCATGCATTTCTACCGTAGCGTTGCGGTTGCGGCACTTGCCGCAGTCAGTTTTGTCATGCCAGTCTCGCGCCTTTGCGCCCAGTCAGTTGACCACGGAGCAAGCATCCATGGCACGCTTTCCGACCGTTCCGGCGCTTTGCTGACCGGAGCGATCATCAATATTCGCGAGGCCGCCACCGGCCGCAGCTGGGATGTCGTCACCGACTCCACCGGTCATTACGCGCTGCGGGACCTGGCTCCCGGAGGTTATGCTCTGACCGTGCATCAGGGGGGGTTCTTTGAACTCGTACGAACCATAACGCTCGCTGCCGGCCAAACCGCCGATCAGCCCCTTGTCCTCAGCATTGCATCCGTCGTGCAGCAGGTCGAAATTACCAGCCTCCCTACGAATGACGGGCTCAGTTCCCAGGAGATACGCCAGGGCGCGGCGCGCGATCTGGGCGAGGCAACGGAGCAGATTGCCGGAGTAGAGAAAGTTCGCAAAGCAGCCATTGCCAACGACATTGCGATCCGCGGCCTGTTTCATGACAACCTCGCCATAACTTTCGACGGGGAGCACTTATATGGCGCCTGCACCGGGCAGATGGACCCGGCCGCTTACCACGTTGACTTGTCGGAGGTGGATCACGTGGATGTGGTGAAAGGCCCGTTTGACGTGACCACGCAAGGCGCATTGGGCGGCTACGTGAAGGTCATCACCAAGACGCCCGATATGCACGGACTGGCGTTAAGCTCCAATGTTTCCACCGGGTCGTATGGGTATTACAATCCCTCTGCGACGGCCCAGATCGGCAGCGATGCGCTGCACTTTCTGGCTGGATACTCCTATCGCACCTCGGAGTTCTATCGCGATGGAAACGGAGACAAGGTAAGCGATCTCGGCTCTTATCGAAACGGCGCGCAAAACCTGCAGGCATTTCGTACCCAGAGCGCGTGGACTAAGTTGGCATTCCAGCCCTCCAGTAATCAGCGTGGCGAGATCAGTTATACGCGGCAGCAGAGCGGCGATCTGCTCTATCCCTACATGAACATGGACGGTATCTTCGACGACTCCGACCGCTTCAACATCCACTACGACGATTTGCAGGCGCGCGGATGGGTCCATGCCCTGCACGGCATTGCCTACCTGGACAAGATCAATCACCTCATGGACAACAGGCTTCGCTCGAGTGCGGGCGCGCTGCCGGTTTCCATGAGCGCGCAGGTGGCTTCGTTCACCAACGGAGCGAGACTGGACGCGGATCTCGCGCAGGGGATGACTGCCGGATACGAGTTCTACCGGCGCTACTGGAATTCCAACGGTTCCATGATCATGACCATGATGGGAATGCCGAAGACGACGTACTCCCAAACGCTGCCCGGTGTCACCGAGGATGTGCATGGAGCCTACATCACGTACCGCCGCGCTTTTGGCAATCGCCTTCTGCTCACAACCGGCGCGCGCTACGACCACTCCTACACGGATGCATCCAAGGCGAATCCCGCTCTGTATCAGGCCTATCACGGAACCACCGCGACCACGGCGCACGACTCCGGCCTTTCCGGCAATGTGAAACTCTCCTGGCAGGCTACCGGCACGCTGTCGCTGTTCACCGGCATCGGCAGCAACATCCGCTTTCCCGATCCTCAGGAGCGGTTCTTCCACAGCGATTCATCGATGGGCAGCGGATGGGTCGGAAATCCCTTGCTGACGCATCCGCGCAACACGGAGTATGACCTTGGCGTCACGGCGAAAAACAGCCGGTACACGCTGAGCCCGCTCTTGTTCTTCAGCGATCTGGATAACTACATCACGCTGTATGGAGCCAATCGCCTGCAGGCAGTCCCCGGAGTTTCCTCGACCAAAGCCCAAAGCTACGCCAACGTGCAGGCGCACCAATGGGGAGGCGAGCTGACGGCCAGCGCGCCGATCAGCGCATCTCTCACCGCCCTGGGAACGCTCAGCTACACGCGCGGCACCAAGGTTCCGCAGCCTGCGAACAACATCCTCAGCAGCAATCTCTTCCAGGTTCCGCCCATCCGCTCGCAGCTCGACCTGCGGTATGAAAAGCGCGCGTTCCATGCCGGGGCCACCGCGATTGTGACCGGCCGTCAGGATCACGTCGACACGGACGAAAACGAGAAGGCGACCGCGGGCTTTTCCATTTTCAATTTGCAGCTCGGCTATCACGCAGGCCGGTTTCATGCAGAGGGCGGCGTGAACAATCTGCTGGGCAGGGAGTACTCGGAGTTCCTCTCCTATGCACGCAATCCCTACACCAATGGAGTGCGCCTGCCGGAACCAGGGCGGAACTTCTTCGTCAACCTGTCCTACACCTTTGGTCGCGGCGCTAGGTAGCTGAACGTCTTTGCCAGGTTTGAAGGTGCGCGTAGCCAACGGGCTGTCGAAATGTTCAGGCTGGGTGCTGTCGCAAATCTGCCACTAAGGAGGTCGGCCGGATTAGTTCAAACGACCCAGGGTCTGGGAATGGCGTAGCTGCTGGATCGTTTCCAGTTCTTTCCCTTCTTCCCTCACGCGCTGGCCCTGGCGGAGGTCCTGAATCGCGTGCCTGCGCTCCCCGGTGCGGACTAGCTTGCCTTCTTCGGTTAGATGGATTGTCAGAACGCAATCCGGCCTTCAATCTGGTTCAGCGTAGCCAGGTCCTTCCGCTTGTCGTCGAGCCTTGCTCCAGCCAGAGCGCAAATTAACGACGCCAGTTCGGCCAGTTTTGTGGTCGTTCGGCCATCCTCAAAATGAGACAAGTGAAGGATGAGAGCTGGAGAATCCGATCCGGAGCAACTCGCAGCTACCGCACCATGTTAAGAGTTGTTTTTGAGTCTCCAGAGAGTCTCCAGAGTGATACGATTTCGCTGAACCCCGCATAAACACTGGGGGGTCGGACGTAATATTACCTTCAGCATCGGGAAATAGAGCGGCCTTCAAGGACGCCTCACAAATGCGGAGGCCTGCCTAAACTCTCGGGCGGAGAGATGGACTGGTGAAGCCTTTCGCGAGAGCCGTCTGACGAACTCAGCTACCGCCGGGAAAATATGAACCGGCCTGCCTGCTTCAGTGCCGCCTTCAGCCCGCCGCCGTGTTTCGCCGCCTGGATTCGAGGCAAACGCCGGGCGCAATTACCCCCGCCGGGCTTGAGAGGAGTTATCTAGTCACGGTCCTTGTTATTTATGGAGTATTTACTCACTTTGTAGCCAAAGTCGCTTCGCGACAAGCCAAGCTTTCTCGCCGCTTCCGCCTGCACGCCGCCGGATAAGTCGATGGCGCGCGCAATCAAGCTCCTTTCCAGTTGTGCCACCATATCTCGCAGGTCAACCCGCTCAGGAAGCTGCGCAGCCAGTTGCTCCATGCTGAGCTCCTTGGGTACCGCACCCTGCGAAACTGCAGCCGGCGGAAAAAAGAAATCCTCAGCCTGCAATTCCGCGTGCTGTCCCAGAATCAAAGCGCGTTCCAGCAGGTTTCTCAGCTCCCTGATATTCCCCGGAAAACTGTAGTTATGCAATTTATCCAAAGCATCCGTACTTAGCGCCTTGCTCGGCACTTTCATCTCCTGGGCAATTCTGAAAGATAACATCCGGCAGAGCCCTTCGATATCTTCTCTCCGTTCGCGCAGAGGTGGAAGCTGTATCGGAACCACGGCCAGCCTATAGAAGAGATCTTCCCGGAAAAGCCCGCTGCTTACGCGCTCCGCTAGGTCTCGGTGCGTTGCCGCCAGCACCCGTACATCGACTTTACGTGTAATCGTTGAACCAACGCGCTGAATTTCACCATTCGCAAGGACTCGCAAAAGCTTTGCCTGTGCGGCTGAAGACATTTCAGCCACCTCATCTAGAAAGAGTGTGCCTTCGTGAGCCGCCTCGAACAGTCCGCTTCTCGTCTTGTCCGCTCCCGTGAATGCGCCTCGCTCGTGACCAAACAGCTCACTTTCCAACAGCGTTTCTGTGACGGCGGCGCAATTGATGGCGATAAAGGGCCGATCTGCCCTGAGGCTATTGCGGTGAATCGCACGGGCAACCAACTCCTTTCCAGTGCCGGTCTCCCCGGTAATCAGCACGGTTGAACTTGTTCCGGCAACGCGCCCGATCAGCTCTCGCACAATGCGGATGGCCTGACTATCCCCAAGAATCTCCTCCGCGCCTTCCAGCTTTCGCACCGTCGTCCTGAGTACCGCGTTCTCTCTCAGCAGGCCGGTCCGCTCGCAGGCGCGCCGAATCGTCGCGCGCACTACATCCAGTTCAAACGGCTTGGCGAGAAAATCAAAAGCGCCCTGGCGCATGCTTTCAACGGCCAATTCCACGGTTCCAACCGCAGTTAGAAAAATCACGGATGTCGTAGGGTCGCTCTCCTGAACCGCGCGAAGAACGTCCAGGCCGGTTCCGCCCGGCATCTTTTGATCCGTGATCACGACGTCGAAGTCTTCGGTTGACAGCAGCGCCGCCGCCTCTGCAGCGCTTGAGGCCTCTACGCATGTATGCGCGTCTACGCGAAGGTTCGCCTTGAGGATCCGTCTCATACTCTGTTCATCGTCGACTATCAGTACCTTGCCCATTCGCTGCTGCTCCTCAGGCACCCTCCATCGCGGCATGCTTCAGGGTCATGGAAAATGTTACACACCCATCCTCATTGCGGCTCAAGCACAAGTCTCCGTCGTGCGCTCTGGCGGCGCCTCTCGCAATTGCGAGACCCAGACCGGTACCGGCCGGTTTGGTTGTAAAAAACGGCTCGAAGATCTGAGGCAGATCCGCATCGGGAATCGACGGACCGGAATTCTGTATCTCGATGCGGGCCTCATCCTTGTTCAACACCGCATCCAGTGTGATCGATCCGCCCGTCGGCGTCGCATCGATTGCATTTAGCGCCAGATTCAAAAGCGCTCCCTCCACCTGCGGAACATCGATGTTTATCGGAATGTCTTCGACGCAATCGGACGCTATCGTGACGCCGTGGCTGTCTGCCTGGGCCTTTGTGGCATTCGCAATGTAGGAAAGCAGGTCTTTCATCAAAACAGGCGAGCGCCTCGGCAGAGAGGGCCGCGCGTAAGTGAGAAAGTCCGCTGTGAGCCGTTCCAGGCGCTTCGACTCTCGCAATGCGATCGCAAACATCTCCTCGCGCAGCGCGCCTTCTGTATCCCGGTGAGACGCGGTGGATAGCGAGCTCAAGATCATGGCCACGGGGTTGCGCACTTCGTGTGCAATCCCGCTGGCGAGCCGGCCCACGGCAGCTAACTTCTCCTTGCTGATCAGTCGCTCGCGCGTGGAATTTAACTCGCTCAGAGTCGCGGATAGCCTTCGCTGAGTCGTCTTCAGCCGGTTCACTAGCCACCACACCAGCAGGCCCATCTGGATATAGATGATGGACAGGATCCCCGCTTCCATATATTGGGTCGCCCGGGCAGGCGGGTGCAGTTTGAAGAAGTACCAAAGCCACGCGAAGATCATGCCGTCTGCTGCGACGGTGGTGAAGATCGTGGACATCAGCCCAAGTGCGTACGCGGAGCGAAGAATCGGAATCGCCAACAGAATAAAATATGGGCTCTCATCGCTGTTGGTTAGATAAGTCAGAATCGCGGTGAGGATGAATATGGTGGACATCGAGACGCCGCTCTCGATGTCTGCCGTCCTTTTCGTCAATCGTGAACCGCGCGTGCGCAGCCATATCAATTCCGCAGACGCGAGTGCAATGGCCAAACACAGAATTGCGATCACGCTGGGTAGCGGCCTGCCGATGACTGGAGCAAAAAAAGCGTGCAGCAACAGCAGCGCCGCCAGGACGGCAATCGTAATGACAGAAAATGCAGGCCTCTGTCTGTCAAAATCGTCCATCGGAAACTTTTCTTCGACCATCGCCTTTGGGGAGGTCATATCATCCCTGCCGCATTCACGGTTGAGAGCTGGAAACAACCGAAGCCGAGAGGTGATGCGAATTACGGCAAGTCAAGCGCACTCGGGCGCTTTTGCCGCCTCAGTGCGGATGAAAAGAGACGTCCATCCGCGCTTCGAGATGCCTCGCGCTATGCGCGCCAGCACAGGCCGCAACAAACCTCTTCAGTATCGTCCCCACTCAACAAATCTGCAAGTTCCTCGCACTTGTGCAGTGCGTTTCGAGCTTAACGTAGGCTGGCGATTCCCACTCCTGCGGAAAAATGGCTGCACGGCCTTTTGTGGTCGCGCAGCCGTTCCAGAAAGATGGCCCGTGTCACCGCGGCAGTTCGCCTATGAGTCGGTTCATACTTGCTGCGCACTTCGCCTGTAATCCTGATCTTGCAACGCAAGCTCCAGGTTCCATGCGCAACTCACATAACTACGACAACAACGGCAGGCTCATTCCCCGGTCTTACTTGGCCGACGGAAGTTCGAGTTGTTGCTCCAGGGATTCCGCCTTTGAACTTGCCTTGTCATAGTCCACGAAGTCTCGAAGCAGCGACGCGGTCCTGCTCGCCAACTCGTAGTTGGCATTCACATAGTCGCGAAACTCCAGCATGTGAACCCTGGATTGATTGTCGTTCAGGTGATTGATCGTGGCGGTCAGGTGATCCGCCATCTCCCTCACAAGGGGATCAATCTGGTCAATCGCCCTTTGCTGCCACGGGGACCCCTGAGAACGCAGCTCAATGAGCTGGCCGTGCAGCTTTCCAAGCTCATTGACATGCTCCTTGATCACAGTGATCTTCCTGGCAAATGACTCCCAGTTGAGCTTGGAGCGAGTAAAGGATTCCAGCGTGGCGGAGTCATCTTCCGCAAGCACGGCATGGCTCTTCGCCTGCGCCAAGAGGTTGGAGATCTCCTCCGAGTCCATGGATTGCGCCCGAACGATCCGGGCACTCATAGCCAGTACCAGCGCCAGTGCGGCGAGAGTACCGAAGCGGTATAACATCGTTCCAAATTTCATTATTCCTCCTCTGTGTGCTTTCATCGCACAACACTAAGTACGGGAGCAATCGCATCGCCATTCGGCATTCCGCACAAAGTGCTGATATTTATGGAGCAGCTGACTGGAGAGGTGGACGGAGTGTACGAAAGTTGGACACATTGTCAAAAATCTTTGACAGATTCTCGGACTATCCACCGATCCGCACCGCCCAAAGCATTCAAATAACTGAAGCAGGCTTTGGCTACCTGGATGCATGAATAAAGTGAGTTAAAAATCGGCGCGCATGGTTCGGAAGGAACGACAGATTCGAGACTATGGGGTGTGTGATGAGGGAGAGCGCGATTGTTCGTTGGAGCGACCCTGAGTTGATTCTGGTTGTGACAAATCTTCTCGAAGGGTACGCGCTCATGCTCCACGCGATCTACCAGGCCAGGCTCCGCAACGCAAGGGTTCTTCTCGTGCACGTGGTGCCGCCTTCTTTCGTAAGAGCGGAGACCCGTTATGGAGCGCCATTGATCCTCTCGGGTTCCGCGGTTCGAGCCGTGAAGGAGAAGCTGGACGAGACAGCCCACCAGTTTCAGAGGGAGGGAGTCCTGTGTGAGCCAGTGATCGTCCGCGGTCTCCCAGCGGAACAAGTTGCCATTCTCGCCAGGTCACGAGCCGTCGATCGAGTGATCGTGGCCAGCAGGTACGCATGCGGAGTTGCGCGTTTGCTGGAGGGATCTGTCGCGGAAGAACTGATTACGACTCTTGAGGTCCCCGTCTGTGTGATCGGGCGACGCACGCGCCCTGGAGCGGCATCCGGGACCCCACTTGGGAACATACTCTTGGCCACGTCTCTTCATCCAGGCAGTGCGCTGCTTGCGAGTTTTGCAAGCAGGCTGGCACAGGTGAATCATTCGCATCTTACCCTGCTTCACGTTCTGGAGACCGGGGGCATGAGCGAGCCGCAGCGGGAAGTGGCGCGGCTGGAAGCCCGGCAAAGGTTATCCGCTCTGGTTCCGAATGAGGCTCGGCAAAGTTATCAACCTGCTTATCTGGTCAAAGAAGGGGATCCAGCGGCGGTCATCCTGGACGAAGCAGGCTCGATGTCGCAGGATGTCGTCCTTCTTGGTGCTCCTCGTTCTTCGATGGTTGCACGTCCACTCACTGACAGTGTTGTCCATCGCGTTGTTGTCGAATCGCAGTGCCCGGTCTTCACAATCAACTCGAGCTCGGCGTGTTGCGTCGAGGACACGGAGAGATCAGCAGGCATGGAATCGATGCCGGCTGACGCACGTGACAATTCTCACTCGCGCGACAGCTCAGAGAGGTTCACGTCATTCAGCAAGAGCGCCCCGCCGAGAACCCCGAAGACACGATCACCAAGTGCGGCGCGCATCTGCCCGAGTTTCTTTTATGGGCCACTTAAGGATGCGTATTTCGCATATACGGCTCCAAAATAGACGATCTGAACCATGCGCGGCAGTTGCGAGTTAGGTAAGATAGCAGGCAATCTGGTTCAGGAGCATCCATTGCCGTCTTCATTGCGAGTGTTTTCTACCCGTCGTCAGTTTCTGAACAGGGTTGGGCTGCTCGGTCTGGCATCCACATTGCCTGCAAGCCGCTTATTGCTTACCTCCGGCAGCACGGTCTCCGCGGCCACGCTGTCGCTTTCCGCGCCGTCGCCCGCCATCAAGAATCGTGCGCCTCTGGCTTCCAGCGCGTTTTACCTCCTGCCCCTCGGCTCGGTCCGCGCGCGCGGCTGGCTCGATGAGCAACTTCGCACGCAGGCGAACGGATTAAGTGGACACCTGGATGAAACCTGGGCGGACGTGGGCCCCAACAGTGGCTGGCTGGGCGGAACGGGCGAGTCCTGGGAGCGCGGTCCGTACTTCCTCGACGGCTTGACGCCTTTGGCTTACCTGCTCGACGACACAATTCTCAAGGCCAAGGTGCAGCGGTTCATCGATTGGACGCTCGATCATCAGGCGCCCAGCGGCATGATCGGCCCCGCGTCCAACGACGATTGGTGGCCGCGCATCGTCATGCTCAAGGTGCTCACCCAGTACCAGGAACTGACCGGCGACCCGCGCGTCATCCCGGTCATGGACAGATACCTGCGCTATCAACTTGGCGCACTGCCCGCGCGCCCGCTGCGCGACTGGGGCAAATTTCGCTGGCAGGACGAGCTGCTCAGCGTTCTCTGGCTCTACAACCGCGCCGGCTCGGCCTATCTGCTGGACCTTGCCCGCCTGCTGCACGCGCAGGGCCACGACTGGCCGGCGGAGTACGCGAACTTCCCGTACACCCAGCGCATCACCGCTGAATATCTCAAGCTCGACCAGGGCAATGGACTCAAGTATCTTTCGCTCTCCACGCATGGCGTCAACAACGCGCAGGCCATCAAGACGGGCCCCGTGTGGTCGCTTGTCTCCGGCGCGCAAGCCGACCGCTCCGCCGCGCTCAAAATGCTCTTCGAGCTGGACAAGTACCACGGCTTGCCCAACGGCATGTTCTCCTGCGACGAGCATCTGGCCGGCCGCGATCCCTCCCAGGGATCGGAACTCTGCTCCGTGGTGGAATCCATGTTTTCACTTGAGCAAGCGCTGGCCATCACCGGCGACGCCTCGCTCGGCGACCGGCTGGAGCGGCTCGCCTTCAACGCCCTGCCCGGCACCTTCACCGACGATATGTGGGCTCACCAGTACAACCAGGAGCCGAACCAGGTGGAGTGCAGCCTGCATCAAAAGCCCTGGACCACGGACGGGCCGGAATCGAATCTCTATGGCCTGGAGCCCAATTTTGGATGCTGCACCGCCAACTTCCACCAGGGATGGCCCAAGTTTGTGAACAGTCTGTTCCTGCTGTCGGGCGCGCGGGACTCGGACGCTCACGATGGCCTGGTGGCAGCGGTCTACGCGCCCTGCGAGGTGCGCGCCGTACTGCGCGGAACCGCAGTGCTTGTGGTCGAAGAGACGGACTATCCCTTCCGCGGCACGGTCCGGCTGACCGTCAATCCCGCGTCGCCGCTGAGTTTTCCGCTCCAGCTCCGCATTCCCGGATGGGCCGCCGGCGCCGCGATTCGCATCAACGGCCAGCCCGCGCCCGCGCCCGCTCCGGGCACGTTTGCGCGCATCGAACGCACCTGGCGCGCCGGAGACCGCGTCGAGATTACTTTCCCCATGAGCCCGCGCATCTCCCGCTGGTTCCACGACTCCATCGCCGTCGAGCGCGGGCCTCTGGTCTTTTCTTACGGCATCGGCGAAAGCTGGGTGGAGCTGCGCGACCGCGGCATGACGGCCGACTGGCAGGTATTTCCTTCGACGCAGTGGAATTACGCGCTAAACGTGGACAGCGATGCACCCGCAGAGAGCATCGCCGTCACGGAGACCGAGGTCGGCGAAGGCCCCTTCGCGCGCCGCCACGCGCCGGTGCGCCTCAGCGTCAAGGCGCGCAGGCTCAACGACTGGCGCGCGGTGGACGGCGCCGCCGACCCGCTGCCGCAAAGCCCGGTCACGAGCGATCAGCCGGAAGAGACGCTCACGCTGATCCCCTACGCGGCCGCAAAGCTGCGCATCACCGCGTTCCCGCAATGCAAATCGTAGGCGCTGCGCGCAGGGGGCACATTGAGCTCGCCGGCCCTCTCCTCAGCTCATCGCGATGACGCCCTGCTTCAATGCAATCGAAACCGCTTCCGTCCGGTCGGAGGCCTCGAGTTTCTCCAGGATATGGCTTACATGATTGCGCACCGTGATCTGGCTGGTTCACAGCACGTGGCCAATCTCCTTATTGGTGAGCCCCTTGGAGAGCATCACCAATACCTCCTGCTCGCGCTGACTGAGCCCCTTGCGCCCGGTTCGCTCCGCGATTCTGAATGCAATGTTCTTGGGGAAATGCGTCCGCCCGCTTGCAACGGCGCGA
Source organism: uncultured Acidobacteriaceae bacterium (assembly GCA_963716385.1). Taxonomy (GTDB): domain Bacteria; phylum Acidobacteriota; class Terriglobia; order Terriglobales; family Acidobacteriaceae; genus Telmatobacter. Next base: position 430,491 of record OY970305.1, on the reverse strand, counting down.
ATGGCCCCCACAATTTCGGCGCGCGTGGCATCCTTCATCATGTACCCCTGGGCTCCAGCCTTGGCCGCGCGGTAGATCCCCTCTTCGTAGTCGACGCTGGAGAGGATGAGCGCCTTTGGAGTACACTTGCGCCCCAGGGTCGCCGGCAGCACGTCCAGCCCGGATGTCTTCGGCATGCGAAGATCCAGCAGCACAACATCCACCGGATGGCTGTCGAGGAACGTGAGCGCTTCATCGGCGCCATCGACTCCGCCTTCCAGGTGAAATCCTTCTTCTTTCCTCAGCAAGGTCGCCAGGCCGGCGCGCACAATCGGGTGATCAACAATCAGGATTCGAATTGAGGTCGGTTCACAATGTTTTTCGATGCAGCCGCTGCCTCCACATTCCTTTGCGCATTGTTTGCCACCACGATGTGAGCAGGGTTTGAGGCAACGTGGCGCGCACCGCCACTGAGGTCCCATGCCCCGGAGAACTGCGGATGCGAAAATTCGCTGAAATGCCGTGGGCCCGGCGCTTCATGCCGCGAATGCCGAATCCCGCGCTCTCCTCCTGCGGAGAAAATCCATCGCCGTCATCGCGCACGGTCAGCTTCAGCGAGCGCCTTGCAGCCCGAACCTGCCCTCCTGAATGCATTGCGGATCGTGCACCGATGCGATGGTCGTCCGGCCGTTTTCCGTCGTGGCGCTGGCGGCGATCGTGCACTCGTAGGCGATCATCTTCAAGTGGTGCCAGGTGCCCGTGAAAACGCCGGGATGGAAGGGAATGGCGCGATACTCGTGCCAGCCGTAGTCTGCTCGCCCCAGAATCAGCGTGTCGTCAAGATCGCGCAGACCGGCAAAGTATCCGTGATAGGAGTCCACTCCCACTTCTTCCTGTGTCGCTCGGATCACAAAGCCCGCATCGCCGGTCTCGCCGAGCAACTGAACGTCGGCCTCCACCATGTAGTTATGCCAGTGCGTGTTGCCGTTCATCAGCTTGGCGCCGCGGTCGTCGGCGATATTCTGCATCGTCCCGTTGACAACCTGCCAGGTGCGGCCGAAGGCCTGCCAGCCGCCGCGGTACACCCTGCCGTTTGAATCGCGGGCAAAGTTGTCGTGGAAATAAGGTTCTCGCTGTACCCAGCCGCTATAGGCAAACCAGGCCGCGACGCCGGCGATGGCGGCAAACTACGAGTTTGCTGGACTCAACCACGGTCAGGGACTCGTGGGGCGCGCCACCGGAGGATGGGGATTGAGCGGAACCATGATCGTGCAATCCGGATATCCATTCACCGTGTCGACCAACGCCGCATTTAACCCGGTCTACAACTCCAACAATCAAATCGTCGGTAACACCGGCGGCGACTACAACGCCGATGGCGATACCTACGACTATCCAAACGTGTCGTCCTACAGCATTCCGCACAGCAGGAAGGATTTGTTGGCGCGCGTCTTCAGAAACAGCCCGAGCTAAGTTACTGCGCCGTCTTTTGGATCGCAGGGTAACGAAAACTACGATGGCTTCCGCGGACCCGGATTCTTTGAGGCGGACACCAGCCTGCTGAAAGACACGACGATACGGGAGAGCGTCAAGCTGCAGCTGCGCTTTGAGTTCTTCAACGTCTTCAACCATCCCAACCTGAACGGTGTCGACTCCAACCTTCCTGACGGCAACTTCGGCAAGTCGACCGCGCAATTCAACCCGCGCTGGATTCAGCTTGGCGCGAACCTGAAGTTTTAGAGCGTACATTTCCGCAGTGTGATCCAGAGGCAGGCGAGGTAGAAGAAGGCGCGGTAAGTGGTGAGGAGGTGTTCATGTCTGACCAGCAGCCGCCGGAACTGTCGCAGCCTTGCGTTGGTTCGCTCGATGATCCAGCGGCGTTTGTAGCGTCGCAGTTTCCGGCCGTCCTCGTATCGCCTCTTCTTGTTGTTCTTCCGGTAGGGCGCAATCAGATCGATTCCTCGCTTCTCGAGCCTCTCGCGCAGGGGGTCGGAATCGTATGCCCGGTCGGCGATCACGCGCTTCGGCTTTTGCCGCGGCCGGCCTCTCGGCCTGGGGACGCGGACTTCGGCGAGCGTGGCTTCGGCAAGCGTAGCTTCTCCCGGAGAGGCACTTTCAAGCCGAACTCCCAGCGGAAGACCTTGACCGTCGACCAGTACCATCCACTTCGCGCCCTTGCCGCGCTTGGTTTTGCCGACTGCGGTGCCCCCTTTTTGGCCGGCGCAAAGCTGCCATCAAGAAAGCTCTCTTCCCACTTCAACAAGCCTTCCCCATCCAGCGCCCCGAGCAGCGCTCGCCAGGCATCCAGCCAGACGCCTTCCTCTTCCCACTGCTTCAACCGGCGCCAGCAAGTGGCCGGCGACGGATACTGGGCGGGAAGAAATCGCCACGGCGCGCCCGTCCTGAGCACCCACAAGATGCCCTTCAGGCAAGCCCTGTTTGAAGCCCACGGGCGTCCCCGATTATCCTTGCGCCGTTTCATCCCTGGCAGCAGCGGCTCAGTCAGTTTCCACTGCTCATCGGTCAACAACTCATATCGCTTCTTGTCCATACAAGAAGCTCAACTGAAAAATACCCTCAACCAGAAGTACCCAGTTTGAGGCCCAATCGATTGATGAAACAGCCTCTAACATGTCGGACGCGTTTGCAGAAGGCCCCCCCTTTCGGGGGGCGGACCAAAGTCGGACAAGGACGCTGGCGCTGACGAACAAAGCCCGCATAAACACTGAGGCTCGGGCCCTTAACAAGAGGGTCTGCAAAACCTTTATGCGCCGGTTCGGTCCCGGCCCGCGCCTCCAAACTTTTCAAAAGCTTACAGCGAATCTCAGTCCAGGCCCCCTCCGCCCCTTGGCGGGCTCCCGCGGGGACCGTTCGCATTCTGTCACATCTTGACGCACACGCTCACGGGCCCGCGCCCGGCGGCCGATTTCGGGGGGCGGGGCGTGTCAGTATGCTTCTTCGACGATGGTGTGACCGGAGGGATAGACGACGTAGGGTCCGGCTACGGCACCGATGTGGAAGGAGGGGTAAGGGTAAAGTTTGACCGGGTAAGTGGCAGTCCATGTGATCTGGCCAGTGGTGACCGAGTAGATCGAGCTGGATCCCGGATCGAAGATCGTGTCCGAGGTGATGGGCTGGATGCTAACCATGGCAGGGAGGGGCGGCGTGGAAAGAAGGACGCCGCCGGGGCTGTAAATCGTGGCGTTGGTGAAGATGGTTGGAGCAGTGGGGTCCGCTCGTGCGATGTATTGATCGACCAGAATCCTGGTGTTGTCGATCCATCCGACGGCTTCGCCGGGAACGGCTGTGATCAAGGTTCCGTTCTGGATGATGTTTGTGACGGCGTTCGCGGCCGGGGGGTTCTGTGGACTTCCCGATGAAACTCCAATCAACGTGCCATCAGGTGAAAGCATGATGGGCTCCCCTCCACTTGCCTGCGTATCCGACCAGATGGGCGATCCCCCGGCCAAGGGAGTTACCTGGCGGGTTACTGTCCAGACGTTCTGAAAAGTCCTGGTCACCTGGCCGATGGTTGAGGCTGAGGCAGCGAGGGTGAAGTCGAAGAGGTTGGTTTGCCCGCTTTGCACTGAGTAAGGGAAGGTGCTGATCAGGTTTCCCGACGGAAGCGAATAAAAGTTGAGCGTCGGGGCCGCTTGGTACGGATAGCCATTGTCGCTTTCCATGGCACCCAGCACATTTCCGTCCGCCGAGAGGGCCAGCTTTCCGGCCGAAAATCCTATCGTTTGTTCCAGGGTATTCTGACTGGGATCGAAGACCAGGATTTGCCCGATGGCAGTGGCGATTGCCACACGGCCGGATCCACCCGCGACACTCCACGCCGCGCCATATCCGAAGAATCGAGGCGTGGTTGAGAGGGATGCACCGTCAAGAAGCGCACCGGATGAATTCCCGACGACCCACTGATCGGCTGAACTGGCCGCATAGGCGGTTGTATTGGCGATGGGGACGGTGTAGTCGTTCTCTGCCGGCACCGAACCCGAGAGGTCCAGCACGGTCAGTTGCGGAAGTCCGTCGGAAAGGATGCCGAGGGTTTCTCCGGAAGGAACGATTGTGGAGGAGGCCGTGCCGTCAAAGGTGAGTGCGGGCGTGGATGAACCAACAGGGTAGACGGTCACCGGATAGGTGCCGCTTACTTGAAAGGTCCAAATCCAGTTGCCTTCTCCTCCGAGGTTCTGGACTGACGGCAGCGAGACGATGGCCTGCTGGACAGCGGCGACGGAGTGTACCCAGACGGTGGTCCCCGCGGTGCTGAGGAATCGCGCGCCATCGACGAACCAGGAGCTGAATGTGCCGTTGAAGGCTGGGCTGAAGGTGGAGGAGCCGTCGGTGGTGGAGATGGTCTCAATGACGTTTTGGCCGGCGGGGCCGCGAGCGACCTGAACGGCTCCGGGGGCCGCGAAGGGCATCACCTGGGAGTAATCGCCGGCTTTAGAGGCGAGGATTTGGCCAGTGGGCGAATAGACAACGATACCCGTAGTTGAGCCGATGGCGATGTAGCTGCCGTCCGCGGCCAGTTGCCACCAGAGGTCAACGGACAGGTATGCAAAGTTCAATCCGGGATAGGCGATGGTGGCGAGGAGATGCCCGTCGGATACAGCGCGGACCTCCAGGGCATTGGCAAGGGCGACAACGAAGGTCTGGCCGGCTATCTCGACCGGCTGGGAGGGGTTGCCGGGAGTCACCCAGTTTGGCTGGGCGCCGTCGCCGGCGGCCAGTTGTGCGCCTGACGTGTAATCCCAGAGGATCCAATGGCTGGAGCTGTCCACGCTGAGAACGCGGTTGGCAAGAAACCGGATAGCGACGATCTGGTCGGCATGGCCGAGTTCGAGGAGGGTGTTGGGGGCGGAGAGCACGGTCACGGTGAGGGCGGCGGTGGTGCTTCCACTGGAGTTGGAGGCGGTGACAGTGTAGACAGTCTTCGCGGCGGCGGCGGTTGGAGTGCCGGAGAGGATGCCGGTGGAGGCGTCGAGGGCCAGACCGTCGGGCAGGGTGGGGGATACGGCGTACGACGTGACTGTCCCGGTAACGGCGGGGGCGTCGGGCGCGATGGCCTGGCCGATAGTGGCGATGATAGAGGTGTGGAGATAAGTCAGGTTCGACGGGGCGGGGATTTCAACGGAGATTTTGAGGGTGGCGGTGGTGGAGCCGGTTCCGTTTGAAGCCGTTACGGTGTAGGTGGCCTCTGCGGCGATTGCGGTTGGAGTGCCGGAGAGGAAGCCGGTGGACGGGTTGAGACTGAGGCCGCCGGGGAGCGCGGGGCTGACTCTATAGGAAGTGACCGTGCCGACGACGGAGGGTATGTCAATGGCGATGGCCTGGCCGAGGGTGGCGATGATGGTGGTTTGCAGGTAGGTCAGGTTCGACGGGGCGGGGATTCTAACGGAGATTTTGAGGGTGGCGGTGGTGGAGCCGGAGACGTTTGAAGCGGTTACGGTGTAGGTGGCCTCCGCGGCGGGTGCGGCGGGGGTTCCAGAGATTGCGCCGGTGGAGGCGTTGAGACGAAGGCCGTCGGGGAGCGCGGGGCTGACTCTGTAGGAGGTGACCGTGCCGGTGACGGTTGGTGCATCCGTAGCGATGGCCTGGCCGATGATGGCGGTGATGGTGGTTTGCGGGTAGACGAGGTTGGAGGGCGCGGCGGGCGGCTGGGTTTTGGCGCCGTCGCTGCCGCCACCGCCGCCACCGCCGCAGCCGAGCATGAGGCCGAGGCATGCAGAGGCCAGGGCGTAAACCGCGAACTCAAGGCGGCCCTTCGACCGAGAAAATCTGGAGACCGGAGCAACAAGAAACCGATCGCGACCCATGGAAGCACCCGATACGTCTCCGCTGCGCAGAAACTGGAGGCGTTGCAGGGTAAGCATAACTATATTGATGTCATCCACCATGAATAATTCCAGTCAGGCACAAGTTAGTCTGTGTGTTTCTGTTCCCTGCCCAGGGGGGGGGATGGAGTCATCCGCGAGCCGGACAAGCAATTGCCGAGTTCCGTTTCCGCTGGCGGCGGGTTGAGGATGGCAAGGGGTATGAGGCTTTCGGATGTTTGCTCGTTCCTTTGGCGCTGCCATGCAGATGACTCTGCAATGCGCGGCGAGAACTGAAGGACGAAAGAGCCCGGCATCACTTACCGGAACTAAATCGCATAGGTTCACGAATCACATTTGAAATCGGCGAGGCGAGGACCGCTGCAGCATCCTTGGTTCGTCATCGCGATCGGTCTGCGCGGGGGGAAGAACCATCACTCCCGAACCAAACCTGACTCTTTTCTACTGCGGCGTATTGCTCCGGAGTTCTTGCTTTTCAGCGGCAACTGGATTCTAATTCCGTTCCTGTGGAAACATCTGCAGAGCTCGCCGCCATGAACCATGCGCGCAAGCCGCACTCTGCTGTAAGCGCGGCCCTCACGCTCATCGGGTTCAGCGCGGTCATCGGACAGATCGTGCTCATGCGGGAGTTGATCGTTGTTTTCAACGGCAACGAAATGTCGCTGGGCATCATGCTGGCGACGTGGCTTTTCTGGACCGCTGCCGGAAGCAGCGTGAGCAGCGGCTTTGCGCTGGGCAGACGCAATCCTCGCCGGGCAGTCGCCGCGCTCGAATGCCTGCTGGCCGCCAGCCTGCCGCCGACGATATGGGCATTGCGTGCCTCCAAGTCCATCTTTCAGACTGTGCCAGGCGAACTGGTTGGACCGCTGCCGATGCTGCTCGCATCCCTGGCCTGCCTGAGTCTGTTTTGCGCTTTCTCAGGGGCGCTCTTCGTGGTTGCGGCGCGCATGTACGAGACCGAGTGCGGCGTCTCCGCGCGCCGGGCCGCGGGCTCTGCTTATCTGCTGGAAGCCGCAGGCTCCGCATTGGGCGGCATCGTGGCCAGCATCGTGTTGCTGCGCTTTCTTGAGTCCTTCCAGATTGCGGCCATCGTGGTCCTGCTCAACCTGTGCATGGCGGCAGTGTTGGCGCTGCGCATCAGGCGAGGGCAGGCTGCAATTTTGGCGGCGTCGGCGGGGCTCATCGCAATTCCTCTGCTTCTGTTGGTTGCGCCGCGATTGGACAAGTCGGCGCAGGCGCGCCTGTGGCGGGGCTTTCATCTGGTGGGATCGCGCAATTCGATTTACGGCAACCTGGTGGTCACCCAAACCGGCAGTCTCCGCAGCATCTACGACAATGGCTTGATCCTTGCCAATGTGCCGGACGAGAACGCTGCCGAAGAGGCGGTTCACTATGCGCTGCTGGAGCATCCGTCGCCGCGCACAGTTCTGCTGATCGGCGGCGGCGTGAACGGCAGCATTGCCCAGGTGCTGAAGCACCCGACCGTCACGCGGATCGACTACGTTGAGCTGGACCCTGCCCTCATCGACATGGCGCGCCAGTTCTTTCCCGCGCAGTCCGGCGCTCTGGATGCGGATCCGCGCGTCCACATTCACTACGCGGATGGCCGGCGCTATCTGAAGACGACCGGCAGCGTGTTCGATGTCATCATTCTCGATGTGCCCGACCCGCAGACCGCGCAGTTGAACCGTTTCTACACCGCCGAGTTCTTCCGTTCCGCACGCGACCACCTTGCACCCGGCGGACTGCTGGCCCTTGAGTTGCGCTCGTCGGAGGAGACCATCAGCCCCGATCTGGCGGAGTTTCTTCGCTGCATTCAGCGCACTCTCCACGGAGCCTTCCCTTATGTGGCCGTCATTCCCGGCGAAACGATCCACTTTTTCGGCGCCATGCGGCCCGATGTTCTCACCGAGGATCCCCAGACTCTGATTGCACGCCTGCACGAGCGGCGGCTGCACACTCAATATGTCAGCCAATACTTCATCCCCTACCGCATGACGCCGGATCGTATGGCGCAGGTCAAGGAGCAGCTGCGGCCTCTGGCCTCGACGCCGGTGAATCGCGATTTCGCGCCGATCGCTTACTACTTTGACGTTGTGCTGTGGAGCGCGCAGTTCAAGTCGGGCTATTCGGCCTGGTTCCGCGCCGCGGCACACATTCCTTTCCGCGATGTGATCGGCGCAGTTGTGATTGTCTTGTCGCTTGCCGCGGCGCTCGTCTGGTTTGCGCCCCCTCGCGACAGACGCGCCCGTTCCGCCGCGGCGTATTGCGTGGCGGCGACGGGATTCACCCTGATGGCATTGCAGATTTTCGTTCTGCTTGCATTCCAGTCCGTCTATGGCTACGTGTACCACCAACTCGCCATCCTGATTGGACTATGCATGGCGGGGATCGCCTTCGGCAGTTGGCTGGGCATGCGCCGGATGGGCGTGGGCGATCGCGCGCCCTGCCGCCGCATGGCGACGACGCAGTTTCTGCTCGCGCTTTCCGGTCCGGCGCTGCTCGGTGTGGTCAGTTTGCTGGCGAGCATCTCCGGGATCGCGACAACATGGATCGCGGCGCAGCTGATCTTTCCCGCCCTGGCCGCTCTGGCGGGAATGCTGGGTGGCTATCAGTTTCCTCTCGCGGCGGGAATCTATCTTCATGACCGCGTGGGTTCGTCGGGATTGGGCGCGCTCTATGCCATCGATCTGCTGGGAGGATGCGCGGGCGCGCTCCTGCTGAGCACCTACCTGATCCCGGTATTCGGATTCTGGAAAACTGCATGGCTCAGCGCGGCGATAAACCTGGCGCCGGCTCTGCTTGCCACGCGAGCAAGCCTGGAGACCAGGAGGGCTCAGGTATAAGCGCGTGCGATTTGTGCTCGCCGAAGACCACCGCCGTAAACATGAAGATGTCCGTGTCGGCATCCTTCCAGCAATCTGGCTGCAAACCAGCCTTGACGCAGGTTCCTTCCAGAAATTTCTGCCGGTCCCACTTCTGTTCCACCGGCACCTGCGGAAGCAACAGGCCTTCGTGATCGCCGTTCTTCATCAGCAAGCCATCCGCGCCAACCTCGATCTGCCGAATGTCCGTGACGCGGCGGAGGGGTGAGAGCACGGAGATTTCGTATTCAAGTTGGTTCAACTCCGCGGCTGACACAGGCTGAAAGCGCGGATCGCGCAGAGCCGCCAGCGTGGCCGCGTCCCGCACGGTCATGTAGAGAGGCTTCATCGCGGAGGTATAACCGATGCACCCCCGCAGCACTCCCGACTCGGTGAGCGTGACGAACGCGCCGAGATCCTGATTCAGATCCTGGTTTGCGTTTGCGCCCGGTTCATACGCGCTCTTCTGCTTTACCGCGAAATCGACCGATTTGCGCGCCAGCGCGATCAGTTCGCTCTTGTCCTGGCTACTGAGCGAGAACGGAGCCTGCATCGCGCTTCCATGTTGAGCTTTCACAAAAACATCCGCGCTGTATCCGACCACGCGGGAGTGGTCGCCGGAGGTGTCGCCCGAGTTGGCATACTTGAGCACCATCGCCTGGTTGGCGCCCATGCGCTCGGCGGCAATCATCGCAGCCACGATCGGCCCTCCGCCGCAGGCCTCCCAGATGCGCGTCTCAAAGTTGCGCGACATGCTGAAGTAATCCCACGCCTGCAGCGCATGGAGCGTCTTGTGGTCGATGGTCTCGGCGGCGTCGTAGGGATGATAGTGGGAGAGGTCGGAGCTGGCGAGGATCAGCGTGTGGCCGTGCGGATCGCCCTCCTTATTTTCGGCCTGTATCAGCTTGGCCAGAGCTACGCCCAGCGCGCGGCTGCTCTCGTAGCTCTGATCCCCCATGACGATGGGCACAAGTTCGAAGTTGCCCAGCACCCGCTGCAACCAGGGCAACTGCACTTCGATCGCATGTTCAGCGCCTGCCGGCGTGGGATCGTGGCCCATGGTGGAGAGCCGGATCGTGGAACTCATCTTCGCCAGCTTCCGCGCAAACTCCTTGTCGACCGGGACCAGGCCCAACGGCGTGGCGTAGGCGTCGCCGTCGTAGACCGAGGTGAAATCGAACGCTACATAGTGCGATGGCGCAATGACGACAACGCGCGAATACGTGCGCCCCTTCAACGCCGCATAGGTGTAGGCGGCGACGGGTCCGGAGTACGGATAACCGGCGTGCGGCGCAACCGCGGCGAGGATGGGGCCGTCGATCGACGGCGGGGAGGCGTGCGCCAGCATGTCGTCGATCATGGCCGAAAGTGCTTTTGGGTCGGCCGGATAGAAGGCGCCGGCGACTGCGGCCTGCCGGACCTTTTGCGGACCCGCGGCGCGGACGTGCTGCAGCGGCACGGTTACCAGGAGAGCGATGAATTGAGCCATCAGCCAAGCCATGGTCGAACTCCTCTTGATCTTCATTGGTGCGACCTCCTGCCCACCGTCATGTGTGCCAGATGCCGGGGATCGCGTGACGGCAGAACGGGCAACTGCCATCCTTGCGGATCAGCATCCGGCTGGCCGTGAATCCTACGCGCTCCACCAGCATGCGGCGGCATTGCGGGCAATACGTGTTTTGCGCGGGGTGGCCCGGCACGTTGCCGATGTACACATAGTGGAGCCCCTCGGCGTCGGCAATCGCCTTGGCGCGTTCCAGCGTGGGCACGGGCGTGATGGGCAGATTCTTCAACAGGTACTCGGGATGAAACTGCGTGAAGTGGAGCGGCACATCCACGCCCAGGTTAGTCTTCACCCATTGCGCCAGGCCGCGGAACTCAGCGTCGCTGTCGTTGAGCGTGGGCACAACCAGATAGACGATCTCCGTCCACTTGCCCATCTTGCGCAGGGTGACCAGCGTATCGAGCACCGGCTTCAACTGGCCAACCACTACATCCCGGTAATAAGACTCGGTGAAGGCCTTGAGGTCGATCTTGACCGCGTCCATCTTTCCATAGGCCTGTTTGAGCGCATCCTCCTGGATGTAGCCGTTGGACACGACCACGCTGCGGACGCCGGCTTCGTGTCCGGCATCGGCCGCATCCATCAGAAACTCGCTGAAAATTACCGGCTCGCTGTAGGTGTAGGCGATGGTCGGGCAGTTATATTCGCGGGCCAGTTCGGCGACACGCTGCGGGGGAACGTAGTTGGACGGAACCTGCTCGGGGCGCGCCTGCGAGATGTCCCAGTTCTGGCAGAACTTGCAGTTGACGTTGCAGCCGGCCGTGGCCAGCGAGAAGGCGACGGTTCCAGGCAGATAGTGGAACAAGGGCTTCTTCTCGATAGGATCGACGTGCGCGGCGCACACGCGCGAATGGACCAGCGAGTAATAGGTTCCTCCGCGATTCTCGCGCACGCCGCAGTAGCCCCGCTCCTTGTCACCCACCGTGCATTCGCGCGGACACAGCTTGCACTTGATCTTTTTGTTGGGTAGTTTCTGGTAGAACTTCGCCTCCACGGTGAATTGCGAATCATCCTGATTCTGGCGGCCCGCCCAGGAAATGAGGGTGGCGGCGGGCGCGGCAAATTCGCCCGCGCCCAGGGCCGCCCCCGACGCCAGCGCGCACATCAGGAACGAGCGGCGATTGAAACAGCTCTGCGCGGCGTGGATCGCCGGGCTCTCGCCATTTTGCACATCGGATTCGCGCAACATATCGGACCTCCCTCGCGCACGCCTCTACACCACGCCTCTAGACTTCGACCGTCGAGATTTTCGCGGGGTCATTCGTGCCCAGCCGATGGTGCGCATCGGCTGCCGTCGCAATGTAATGTGGCGCTCTCTTCTCGGCCTCAAGCGTTTTCAATCCATTTTCCGCGCGCTTGCGTTCGATGATCTGCCAACCGGTGTAATCCAGCGCAACCGGATCCTGCGAGACGATCAGCGCATTGCACTTCCAACTATGTTCCGGCTTGTATCCAGGTCCGCCTTCGTAGATGGCCGTAGTCGCATCGCAGATCGTCAACCGCATCCGCGTGCGAATCTCCGGCAGCATGTTCAGGTCCGCGATGTACGGATCGCAGCTGTTGGGGTGGTACTTGTTCGGGTTATGAATCACGCCAAACATGTTCTTCAGAGCGATGGTTACGCCGGCGCCGTCATGGTCCTTCAGCACCGGAACATTGATCAGCACGTTTGTGCGTTGGGTCAGAATCTTCGACAGGCGGCTGCCAACACTGCCATAGGTCACCAGGTCCTGTTCGTAGTCCACTCGATCGGTGCCGAAGCATTGCACTCCGTGGCCGCCCATCGACACATGGAACCCGGCGCGTTCCAGTTCGTTGCTGTCGCGATCCCACACCACGATGTCGGCGGCCTTGATTCCGGCTTCCTGCAATCGTGCGCAAATGGCCTCTACCAGTTGCAGGTTGCTGGAGATTCCGCGTCCTCCAAGACTGTTCACCTTCAGCCCCACCGATTCACCCGGACGGACCAGCATTCTCCACGCATCGATGGGACGATCCCGGTCGACGAGCGCCTGCACGGCGTGATCCAGCAGGCTCAGCATCCGTCCCGCATCCACTGTGGAACCCTTGCCGCGTAATATCGCGTCGTGCGCGATCACAACCCTGGATTTGGCCGTGTTGGATTTGGCAGACGCCGGCCGCGGTGCAACCGCCGCCGGCAGGCCCGTTCCGCCCCCCGCCCTCAAAAGCACGGCGCTCGTAAGAGCCTTCTTCAGAAAATCCCGCCGGCTGGCAATGGGCGTCGTGTGCATAGGGGCTTTCCCCTGGCCTGAGCCTGCCACCGGGCGGGCGAGCGCCGCGGCACGGCTTTGGCAGTTGAGGCAAGACCATTCAAAACAAGCTACTTAGTCTCGATGCGAAGTCATACCTAGCTTGGTGCAGGCCCACCTCAATTCAGCCTTAGCGCAACTCCAATTATTTTTCAGTGATGACCGGCACTTTCGCAAAGAGTCATCCGGCTGCCCGAGCCGACGACTCACACATTCGCGCCGAGCCGTACCTGCCCGTGATCCCATGAGATGCCGTGGCGCTGGTCGACTTCGAGGACCGATTTCGCGAACCCTTCAGGTTCCTCGCGCTCAGTCTATATATTCTTGAGGCCCTGTTCTCTTTTGGTGAGTAGCCAGCGATGACGGAGTTCGGTCTTGTCCCGCTTATCGCGTTTCTTGCGACTCCGTCCACCAGGATACTCAGTGATCGCAAGTATTTTCGCTGGTCACCAATGTTCCGTTCAGGTACTGGCTGACAAGCACAGCTGCACTTTCGACGGGCGCGCCGGTCAGCACCTCAATCGAGACTTCCTGAAACAGCGAGCGCGCGCGAGCACCCATATTGCCGGCGATCACGTGCGTTACGCCGCGCTCCTTGAGCCAGGGCGGCAACAGGCCGGGCTGGTGCTCGGGCGCCGTCGCTTCCGTGGTTGCGGCAACCTGCTTCGTGCCGGCGTCGACGTCGATGAAGACGAACTTTTCGCAGTGCCCGAAGTGTTGTTCCAGGCAGGTTCCAGTGGTCGGAATTGCAAATCGCATGGACATGATTCTCCCTTGGTTGAACGATGTGAGTAGAAGGGGCGAGAGGCGGATCGGCCGGCCTTTCGCACCGTGGACCTACAGGAAGACAACCTGCTTTGATTCGCCGATCATCTGGATGAAACTGCCCACGCCCACATAGTCGATGCCTGGGTAGTCAATCATCTCTTCTTCTTTCAAACCCATCACGCCCATCGACATCTCGCAGACGTGGATGCGCACACCGAACTCGCCGGCTTCCTTCATCAGCTGCTCCAGCGACTTGACGCCGCGCGCCTGCATCACCGAGCGGATCATCTTGGGCCCGATGCCCGCCATCTGCATCTTCGAAAGCGGCAAGGCGTACGAGCTGCGCGGCAGCATCCAGCCGAACATCTTGTCGAGGAATCCCTTGCGCGCCCGCTTGGCCGGATCACGCAGAGCCGCGGTGGCCCAGAAGGTGAAGAACATATCCACTTCCATGTCGTAGGCCACGGCGCCCAGAGCGATGATGAAGGCGGCGATGGTTGTGTCCAGATTGCCGCTCATCACGCCGATGGAGAGGCGGTCATTGCCCGCGGATTTTTCCAGCGCGTCGACGCGCGCGGTCAATTCGTGAATGGTCTGCTGCAGGTCGGTTTCTGTGGCAGTGTTGGTCATCGGTGGGTCCTTTCAAAAATATATCGACGCGCTAGGCCTGCACGTCGGCGGGTATCGTCTCCGCGGCCGGCGCGTGACTCCATGCGAACAGAACGAGCGCCAGCGTCCGGTAGAGCACATGAGCAAACTTGGTGAGCGGCAGCATGGCAACCAGGTCCATCGCCAGCACGACATGCGCGAAGAACACCAGGTGCCCGAGCGATGTGGGCGAGGGAAGGTACACAATGATCTCGCAGAACAGGCCGGTGAGAACGGTCGCCGTCAGCAGGACGGGAAAGAACCAATCCGCAAAGCTGCTCTTCGTATAAGGAGTCTCCTTGCCCTGCGCACGGCGAAGCAGAATGATGGCCAGGCCGTAGAGGCAGACGATCCCGCCTACCGCGCCGAGAATGCGCATCGGATACCAGGGAGGAACCGGCGAACCGATGGGCTTCAACAGGAAGTCGAGAGTGGTGGCCAGAAACATGGCCAGGAAACCGCCCATGACCGTGGCATGCACCAGCCACGGGCGCAGATACCAGGGCTGCAGAGCCGCCGGGTCAGTATCGTCTGCTTCGGAATCGCAGTTCCGGAAACGGCGATGGAGCAACGCATCGGAGAGTGCGGAATAGATCGCGCCGGGCAATGCGGCAAAGTTCAACGCAACGCCTTCGCCGCGGCGCTGCTGCCAGTAACGAACGGCCATCGAGGCCGTTCCGAAAACGGCGCTCAGGCCAACGACCGTGAACAGGACAACGCCGATATCGTGAATCCACATTCCCGGAAGAAAGTCGAAGAGTGGAAGCGCAGCTCCGCCGGAATTCATCTTGCTCATCAGCAACAGACTGAAGAACACCGAGAAGAGCGCGAACACCGACAAATTGCCAATCGCGGACCGGTTGGCCAGCCCGGCAAGGCCCGTGAAGTCGTAACGCGCAACCGCGTAACTGCGCGCGGCCGCCATGAACTCGGCCGGGTCCGCCTTGCGCGGACAAGTCTGGGTGCACTCCCCGCACGCATAGCAGCGCCAGAGATCTTCGCTAGCCAGTAGTTCCTGCTCCATGCCCACCTGGGCCATGCGGATCATACGCCGCGGGAACCCGGCCGAGTCCTTTGCCAGAGGGCAGACGGCGGTACAGTTCCCGCAGTTGAAACAGGCACTCACATCCAGAGTCTTCTGGGCTCCGTGCTTCTTGATCTTTCGCAACAGCGATACATTCACAACGCGCGCCATACTCAACCCTTTCCCGATGCTAGTGGCCGGCCGCGGCCTTCTCTTCATAGGCAACCGGCGCATACAGCGGATAGTCGCCATCCTCGCCGGCTTCGGCGACCTTTCCGTATTTGCGCATCCCCGTTACATGCCATAGCGCTTCATCGCTCGGCAGGTTCAGCGCCTCGGCAATCTGCGGAATGGTCGCAGGCTGCGCCTCCAGCAGTTTTTGAATCGCCTTTCGCGTTGCCAGCAGGTGCTTCTGCGCGTGCCGCTTCTGCTCGCTGATGCCGCCAAGACTCGTGCGCAGCGCCGCCAGCGCCTGCTTTTGCTCCGCTGTCAGTGTCTTCATCGCCATGGTTCAATTCCTCTCTCCCGCTGCATGTCGCCGCTAGTGGATGCTGACCAGATCGGCCGAGCATTCGTGGCCTGGAATATCCGCCACCAGGCCATCCACCATGGCCTCGAACTGGTCCAGTGTCCAGCCGTTCAGGTCGATGGCGCGGTGCGGACAGACGGCGACACAGGCGCCGCAGCCGACGCAAAGCCCGGCATTCACCTGCGCGCGCTCCACCATCTCTCCATCCACCTCGACCTGCACCATCTTCAGCGCGCCCTCGTAATCGCATTGGGTCACGCACTGCGCTTCGCCGCAGCAGCGCGCAAGATCCACCTCGGCTACATACGGATTCAGCTCGACATCTTCCTTGGCGAACATCGCCGCAGCCTTCACGGCTGCAGCTCCGGCAGCAGCCAGCGTTTCCTGAATGTTCATCGGTCCCTGCGCCGTGCCCGCCAGCAGTACGCCGTTCACGGCAACTTCGACCGGGCGAAGCTTGGGATGAACTTCCTGCAGGAAACCGTCCTCTCCGGTTGAAAGTTTGATCTGTTCGATCAGATCGTCGATCTGCCCCGGCATCATGCCGGTCCCGAGCACGACCATGTCCACGCCGAGCGTGAGTTCTTCGCCCCAGGTCAATGCGTCCTTCACGGTCACCGACAGCGCTCCATCTCTCACACGGCTGGGCGGAGTCGCTTCCACCCGCGGCGGTTCTTCCCCGTTGTAGCGGAGGAAGACGACGCCGGCTTTGCTGGCCTCGGTGTAGTAGTCTTCCTCGCCGCGTCCATAGGTGCGGATGTCCTGGTTGAAGTCGAAGACGTCGACTTCAGGAAAGCGCCTGCGCACGGCAAGAGCCTGCTGAAGGATGGTCGTGCAGCAAGTTCGCGAGCAGTAGGTGTTCAGTCTTCCATTTTCCGGCGGCTCGTGGACGCCCTCCAGTTGCCGGCTGCCGACGCAGTGCAGAAATGCGATGGTGCGGATCGCGCGTTCGCGATAGGTGAGCCGTTTTGCCTTCGGGCTCACCGTGCGCATCATCTGGATGAACTCCGGCATGGTCACCACGCACGGCTCGGTCCGGTAAAGGAACTCGCCATCCTGCGGCACATACGGACGAAACCCTGTGGCCATGATGATGGCGCCGACGACCGCCTCCACTCTGGGCGCGGCAGACTCGCTGGGAAGCAGAGGCTCCACTGCGATCTTGAAGTTCCCGATGAAGCCGCTGACGGCGGTGACCTTGCTGCCCAGCAGCACTTCAATGTTGGGATTGTGTCGTACCCGGTGCGTCAGTTCAATGACCAGTTCCTCCGCGTAACGCTCGCTGGGATAGACCTTGCCTCTGTCATTCAGGTGGCCTCCGAGCTGTTCAGACGCCTCGACCAGAAGCACCTTGATTCCGCGACCGGCCAGATCCGCGGCCGCCTTCAATCCCGCAATGCCCCCGCCGATCACCAGCGCGCGGCGGTGGTTGGGCAGCTTGATCTGATCCAGCGGCACAGCGTGGCGCAGTTTGCCCACCGCTGCGCTGATCATGCGGATGGCCTTCGAGGTTGCCCCGGCCGGATCGTGCCGGTGGGCCCACGAGGCCTGTTCGCGGATGTTGACATGCTCATAGAGATAGGGGTTCATGCCGCCGCGCGCGACGGCGCCCCGGAAGGTCTGTTCGTGCAGAAAAGGCGAGCACGAGGCAACCACCACGCGATCAAGATTCTCCGCGAGAATGTCGTCGCTGATCAGATGCTGGCCTGGATCGGAGCATACGAAGGTGTGCACTTTGGCGGTCGTGACGCCGGGAATCAGGCGAACCGTCTCCGCCACACGTTCGACATCCACCACATCGGAGATGTTGCCGCCGCAGCGGCAGATGTAGACGCCGATCTTCGGCTCAGCCGTGTGTCGGGAATGCTGGTGCACAGACTCGGAATGGCTCTTCTGCAGCGCTTGAGCCAGGCGCTCGAAGTGATCTTCTTCGTCTGGCAGCAACTCCGCACATTCCAGTTCAGGCTCGTCGGCTTTGCCGTGCTGCCCTGATTCGCCCTTGTCGCTCATGGCATTTCCTCGAAGGTTTAAATTTAGATCCAGCCCTTACCCAACCAGGACCGCGGATCGTTTCTGATAGAGGTACTGGCTAGCCTGCATGGCCGCCGCGCCAGCCTCCGCAATGGTGTCCACAATGTCCTTCGGGCCCGCCGCGGTACCGGCGACAAAAATTCCCGGCGCCACGGTCGCGGTCGGTGCGGTCAGCGCGGGCGTGGCCACAAATCCATCGCTCGCGCACGCAACCGGCGTCGCGCGGGATGGGTCCCAGCCCGGAATCATGCCCTGCGCAAGCACCACCAGATCGTGGCGGTGTTCCTGCAGCGGATTCTCCGCGTCTTCCGTACTCTCGACATGCACGGAAAGATCGCCATCGTCGACCGGATCGATGCGCGCCACCTTGCCGCGCACAAAGCTCACGCCCATCGCCTTGGCATTCTGGAAGAACTGCTCGTAGCCTTTGCCGAAGGCGCGAATGTCCATGTAGTAGATCGTGATGTCGGCCAGCGGAAGCGAACCGGACAGAAGCATGGCCTGCTTGATCGAATACATGCAGCAAACCCGCGAGCAATATGAAACACCAATCGATTCGTCGCGCGAGCCTGCGCATTGCACAAAAGCCACCGAGCCTGGAATCTTGCCGTCCGAAGGCCGCAGAACGCGGCCGTACGGGCCGTGCGGCGCCAGAAGGCGTTCCAGCGTCAACGGAGAAATAATATTTTTGCTCAGCCGCGCGTTGTACTGCGGCTTCACCGTCGTTGCATTCAACTGGAAGCCGGAGGCGACAATCACCGCATCGGTGCGAATCGTCAGGGTGCGCGGCTGCTGGTCGAATTCGATGGCGTCGGTGGGACAGACGCGGGCGCAGGTCCCGCACGTGCCGCAATGCTCGGCGTCGAGCACCGCTTTTTGTGGAATGGCATTCGTGAAAGGAACCGCGATGGCCCGGACCGTACCCAGGCCTTCTTCAAACGGATCGGGGTACTCGGTGTCGCACGCATACTCGCACAGCCGGCATCCGATGCACTTGTCGAAGTTCACATAGGTCGGCTTCTGCAGCAGCCGGACGCGATGCGAACCATCCGAAGACTCGATCGCTTCCACCTCGGTATTGGTGAGAATCGTGATATTCGGATGATGCGCAGCCGCGGACATCTTCGGCGTCGTAATGCAACTCGCACAGTCCAGCGTCGGATACACCTTGCTCAGGGCAATCATGTGCCCGCCGATGCTGGACTGGCGTTCGACGACCAGAACGGTCAGCCCCTGATCCGCGAGATCGAGCGCCGATTGCAGCCCGGCGATTCCACCTCCGACAACGAGTGCATCCGGCGTGAAGTCCGAGTTGATGTGAGTATTCATCGCAGCCCTCCCTGCATCGCGAGCGCGCGGTGCGAGAAGCGAGCCGAAGCCTGCAGCCGCTCCACCGACTCGCGCCGCAGCCGCTCGGCCAGTTGCCGGTCCACCGGGCCAAGCCGATACAGGTGGTCGCTCATCAGCGCGATCTCTTTCAGAAACGCCTTGATGCAGACCGTGCAGATTGCGGTCAGACGAATGCGCTCAATGCCCAGTCCGCCGGCACTCATCTTCGACGTCAATTCGTCAATGCGCGCCGCCAGCCGGTCATAGGCCCCGTGATAGGGACAGTCGGAGCCGCAGGCCGCGATCAGAATGCCGTCGATTCCCTGGCTGTAGGCACGCAGATAAAAATCCTCCGGAAAAAGCACCGGCGAGAGCACCCGCAGAATGTACACATTGGAGGGATACTCCTGGTGCGCCTTGCCGACCGCGTCGGCCCCCGGATAGGCGCATTTCTCCGTCGCCAATACCAATATTTTTGGAACGAACGGCTCGCTCATACCGCACCTCGCACAACCATCGCTCCCGCCACGGGGCAATGGAATTCCCGCCGGCTCGGGTGAGCCGGAAAACCTACTTCATCTTTCGCAAAGAGAACTACTTCTTGCGACGCACGAACAGGCGATCATGCCCCTCGGCCTCGATGAGGCCAAGAAACTCGTGGCCCATCTTGGCCGACCATGCGGAGATATCCTTCCGCGAGCCCTTGTCGTTCGATTTGATCTCGATAACCTGTCCCACCTTGATCTGGCCCATACCCTTCTTGGCTTCGAGCAGCGGTCCGGGACAGGCGGTTCCCCGCGCGTCGATCACCTTGTCGGCTGTAATTGTTGCAACTGCTTCGCTCATTGAATGACTCCTGAATGAAATGCGCAATCGTGAACTGCCGCGATTACGCGGGTTGAATTACTGTTGCCGCTTTCCGCCGGGGCGCGCCGGCCGATGCCTGCGCCGCGCTGTGGCGGAAACGCTCCGACAGCGCCTGGCGAATCAGAATTGCCGCCTCTACAAAGCGCGGATCGGCGATGCGGTAATAGACGCTCTGGGCGTGCTTTTCCGCAACCACCGCGCCGCGGTCCCGCATCAAACGCAGATGCTGCGACGCGTTGGTGATGGATACGCCCGCGTCGCCGGCAATCTCCGTCACGGTTTTTGCCTCCCGCTGCAGCGCGCAAAAGATGCGCATGCGCGTGGTGTGCGCGAGCGTGGCAAAGAAGTCGCCCAGCAGTTCGCACGATGCTTCTCTCATGGTGTGGCTCATCGGGGCGTCTCCTCCAGCGCTTTCTGCGTATTTGCGTAATTCCGCAACTACACGAGTAGAGTAGCGCGCCCGGCTTTTTCGCTCCGTGACGGCGATCACGCCATTGCGTGAGATCATCGGCGAATGTCCGCGAAAAACCACTGCCCGGCCTGTGTCTGCCGGAACATCGGACAGGAACGCAAAGGCGGCGCGCGGGTTCACCATGTCGCTGCGCCGGTTGGGGTTAAAAGCTCCTTGCCAGTCCAATGGTCAGCGAGTTTTCTGACATCTTGCTGGTCACGCTGGTGCCGGGAATCGCGCCCTGCCCTGAAATCCAGGGCCCGCTGATCGAGTTCTGGAAGGCATGGTAGTAAGCGACATTCACATCCCATCCATTTACGGTCTGCACCATGCCGCCCGAGAGCTGATGCTGCACGATGGCCGGCGCGGGCGTGTTGAAGAACGTGTACTTGGCCGGCACCGGGTTGCCGGAGTAGTTGTAGCCGGCCATCACCTTGGTGGTTCGAGACACCTGCCGTTGAACTCCGCCGCCCACGGCCCAGATACTGTTCCATCCAAAGCCTGCGACCGAGCCATCCGGGTTGTAGCCAGCCTTTTTGAAGCCCGCAGTGTTGGAGTAGTCGAACCAGCGAACATCGACGCCGATGCGTGTGCCCTTGGAGGGCGTGATCCCCACGCCCATCGTGACCAACTGCGGCAGATTCATATCGAACTTCAGCTGATGCGAAGCGCCGGCCAGGTCCTTGCGATTCCATGTGAAATCCTGAAACCAGATGGGGGAATGATAGGCAAGCCCTACGCTCGCGACCTTGTTGATTTCATAGTGCACGCCGGCGTTGAAGCCCATGCCGAATGCGGGCGCCTGGTTGCCGGCCGAAAGGTAGTAGGGCATGGTGCTGCCGGCGGTGACCGGCGCGGAAAAGGGCGCCGGGATCACCTGCAGCATCGACAGCGCGGGAACCAGCGAGAAGCCGGCCGAGAAATGGTCGTTCAACTGGCGCGACATGCCCATGGGAACGGTGACCAGCATATAGTTCGACCGGATGCGGCCAAAGCCGAAGCCGTTGGGCGCTTGCGGGGTCAGAATCGGATTGGAGAACGTGGTGTTCTGGTCGTAGTCGACGCCGAAGCCGCTGACCGCCAGCATGGCGATGTGATAGGCGTTGCGGCTGTCGCGCGGATGATCGATGAATGCCACGCCCGGCATGAGCGACGTGTCCCTGTGGCTGACCGTGGTTCCGCTCAGCGTTGCGCCGGGCATGCCCGGGCCGAAGGCGTTGGCGTCGACGGTGCTCGAAAGCGAACGCCAGGGGACGAAGATGGTTCCGTGAAACTCGATGCGATAGCCCTTGAACTCGACCGAGCAGGACGGGTTCCAGGCAATGGATCCGGTGGCATCAAGGCAGATGCCGGTATCGGCTCCCCCCATGGCTTCGTTCACGGGGCCTGCCCCGTGCAGAAAGTGTCCGTCCGTGGCGAAAAGGCCAAGCGGCGAAAGCAGCAGCGCCGCCGGCAAAAGGCGTGAAACCCAGGCATACCTGTGATCGGGCATTCTCATTTTTCGGTGTCCCTGCGAGAGCGCCCCTGGAGTGCCGCGTGATTGATTGGCGGCGGGACGACAACTCGACACAGGGTCAATGCAGGTGTCACGCCAAACGGGGAGCATTTAGAATCAATAAGTTAGGGCGCGGCAAGTGACGGGGCGCGACGATTCGTTGCAACGAAATGTCTCAACCGCAACGAATTGTCGCATTCGCGCGCAGCTATGCCAGCCGCATTTCGCGCATCCGGCGCCACAGAGTGGATCGGCTGAGCCCCAAAGCGCGGGCCGTAGCGCCTCTCCGCCAGTGATGCGTTTCAAGCGCGCCCAGCAGCCGGTCCGCCTCGGAATCCGGAGAAGGCGCAGGCACGGACGCCGGAGCCAGCGCGAGGGGCGCGCGCGCGCCGGCAGGCAGCGAGTTCGCCGCGCGGAATCCCTGTTGGATCTCCGCGGGCAAATCCTCGGGCAAAATGGTTTCCATCTTGGCCACGGCCACGGCATATTCAATCACGTTGGCCAGCTCGCGCACGTTGCCGGGCCAGCGGTAGTCGAGCAGAGAACGCATGGCCTGCGGTGAAATTCGACGCATCAGTCCGCGCTGCCCGGCGATGCGGTTGAGCAGATTCAACGCCAGTTGGGAGATGTCCTCGCGGCGCTCGCGCAGGGGCGGCACTTCAATCGGCACCACGCACAGGCGGTAGTAGAGGTCTTCGCGCATCCGCCCTTCGCGAAGCGCCACGCGCAGATCCATATTGGTGGCTGCGATGATGCGCGCGTCCGTGGTCCGGGCCTCGCTTTCTCCCACGCGCTCGTACTGGCGTTCCTGCAGCACGCGCAGCAGCTTGACCTGGAGCAAGGGCGGCATGTCGCCGATTTCGTCCAGGAAGAGAGTGCCGCGCGAGGCCAGTTCAAAGCGGCCGATGCGATCGCGAACCGCGCCGGTGAAGGCTCCGCGCACGTGTCCGAAGAGTTCCGATTCGAGCAGTTCCGCGGGCAGCGCGCCGCAATTGACAGCGATAAAGGGGCCGTCGCTGCGGGCTGAGCGCTGGTGAATGGCGCGGGCGACCACTTCCTTGCCGGTGCCGCTTTCGCCGGTGATCAACACGCTGGCCTCGCTGTCCTGCAGCGTTTCGACCAGCCGGAAGATGCGCTGCATTGACGGCGAACAGGCAACCGCATTCGAACAGAATGCCGGCGTGTCCTGGCAGGCTTCCTCCTCTTCCGCCGGACGAAGCAGGACCAGATACCTGACGCGCGGGTCGCAGATTTCGGAATTCTCGGAAAGCAACGGAGCCACGGTAATTGAGACGAGGCGAGCCATGGCGCTGCCGAACTTGATCGTCGCGCGCCAGCCTTCACGCATCTGCCCATCCAGCAGCGCCTGGCGCAGCGGTCCGCAAGGACCGAACAATGCCACGTCGAGCAACTCTTCCACCGGCCGGCCGCGCAGCCTGATGGACGTGCCCGCGCCCAGCAGATTGTCCAGCAGGTGAGAGGCGTGCACGATGCAAAAAGAGGAATCGAGACACACAAAAGCGCGGCCCACGGAGGCCAGGGCTCGCGTGATTCCGTGCAAGGCCGCCTGCGTGAGGGCGCCGATTGTGGGGTCCGGCGCAGATAAATCAAGCGTCTTAGCAATGCGGGCCATGATGCATGTTCTCCCTGCCCCGAATGCCTCGCCCGGAGATACAACCTGTGAAGCGTGTTCAGGCGCAAATTCAATCTACTTGAAGCGAAACACTGTGAAAGTGCGCATCGTCACTGCCGTTCGAACGAGATCAATCCGCAGAAGAGTCAGGACTGATTCGAGCGCGGCCCCTCCTCGGCCGGGCGGCCGGAATTGAGACTTCCGGACGCGTCTTCATCGCACTCCAATGCTTGCGTATCGACGCACGCCGGGGACTGCATCCGGGCAGTATGCGCAGGCGCTTGAAAGAGTCTGCGAGTCAGCGCCAGAGCACCGAAAGACCGCGAAGAATTCTGCCTGAGGTTCCAGAAAAAGCCTGCTCCACGGCCATCCTCGTGGCCAGCAGCTGCAGGCCGGTGGAGTAGGTCGGGTAAGGATGAATGGTCGCGGCAAGGTCGCTCAGCTTCAGGCGGTTGCGCATGGCAATGGCGATCTCCGTGATGGTTTCTCCTGCCCGTTCGCCCACAATGCATGCGCCCAGGATGGCTCCGTTGCGGCGCGCCACGATCTTGAGCAGCCCAAGCCTGTCATCTTCATTGACGGCGCGGTCGACCTTGCTGATGTCGAAGGACTTCACTTGCAGGTCGCGACTTCTGAACCGCTCGCGCGCCATCTTTTCCGTCAGGCCGATCTGGGCCACTTCGGGCGAGGTAAAAGTGATGTGAGGCATGGCTGCCGATGTGCCCGCGTTATTGCCCGGCAGCAAGGCATTCCGGACCGCCTGAAAGCCTTGCCATCCGGCCAGGTGCGAGTACTGCGGCCCGCCAATCACGTCGCCGGCGGCATAGATATGTCCGGCGGTCGTCTGAAGAAACTTGTTGACCTCGATGCCTCGCTCGGAATACCGCACGTGTGCCGCTTCCAGTCCAAGGCCGCGAACCAGCGGCGCGCGCCCGGTTGCAATCAGCAGAAGGTCGCCGGTTGCATTCCCCGCGCTGCTCTGCACCGTGATGGAGCCGCCCTCGCTGCGCACCGACTCGGCACGCGCGACGATGCGCTCGATCCCTTCCTGCGCAAAGATGCGGTTCAGCAGCTCCGAAACCTCCCGGTCTTCGCGCGGAAGCAAGTGCTCGGCGATAATCGTCACCTGCGATCCAAGCCTGCGATAAGCCTGGGCAATCTCACACCCGATGGGACCGCCTCCGACAACGAGCAGGTGTTGCGGCAATCGGTCGTTTTCGAAGATCTGCTGGTAGGTGGAATAGGGGACCTCCGAGAGCCCGTCCATTGCGGGAATGCGCGGTTCCGCGCCGGTGTTGATCAGAACCTTCCTTGCGCGAATCTGCTCGGTTCCCACCTGCAGCGTATGCGGATCGAGAAACCGCGTCGCGCCGATCAAAACATCCATGCCCTTTTTCTGAAGAGCTTCCGGCATGGTGGGTTCATATATCTGCTGGATGGTGGCGCGAAGATAGGCGCGCACGCCGGTCATGTCGGCGACGGGCGCGCTCACGCTGATTCCATAACGTGAAGCGATCCGCGCGTGATGAGCCACCGTTGCCGCTCGGATCAGCGACTTGCTCGGCACACATCCGCTCCAGGTGCAGTCTCCGCCAATCGGTCCTTTGTCCAGCAGCGCCGTGCGTGCGCCCAGTTGAACGGCAAAGTCCGCGGCAATCAGTCCAGAGGCTCCGGCCCCAAGAATCGCAAGATCGTATTCAGGTTTGCTCATAACTTTCCTCGTTGGGTTGAACTCCAAGCTCCACAACCTTGTGCAGCAGCAGCAGCGCGCATCCAGCCAGCGTCACCGTTCCCAGTAGCAGACCGTCGAAGTACATCGTCTTTCCGAGTTCGCCGGCCAACAGCGAACCGCCGATCGCGCCCAGACTGAGCAAGACCGAGTAGATGCCCATCGCCGCGCCCTTCCCAGTGCCGGAGCCAAGCGACTGAGCGAGCCATGCCAGGGCCGCCGGCGTAAAACCGCTCTCGACCATGATGAGCAGTGCCGTCGCCGCGATGAGAAACCCGCGCGCAGGCGCCGCCGCGTGGGCGGAGTGATTGATTGCGAACAGCCCCAGGCACACCGGCGGCATGGCCAGAAGCGACACGCGCATCGCGGAGAGAATCCGCACCCGTGGAAGCACAAAGCTCCACCCGAAAACCCCCGCACCAAAGACGATTGCATAGCCCAGCAGGAGCCAGCCCACCTGGGTCGGGCTGCCGGCGAAGATTCCGTCCATATACTGCGAACTGCCCGGCGCTTGCGTCAGCAGGAACGGAAGCGTGGGACCAAGCCAGAGCCCCACCACGGCATTCACGCAAAGCCATACCGGGGCCAGCGACCGCACTGACGGATCTCTCATCGCGCGCACCAGGCCTTGCCACGCGGCGTGGGAACCGTGTGACCTGCTGCCCTTTGCGCCCACCGCGAGAAGCGTCGCGCAGACCAGGTAGACAACCGCCACCAGGCTGAATGCGTGCACATCAAACCAGCGCCAGAACTGGCTTCCCATCAAACCGCCGAGCGCAAGTCCTGCCAGCAGAGAGAGCTCAAAGAAACTCATCACGCGCGCCCGCAAAGCGGAATCGTGCGTAGTTGCTTCCGCAAGGTAGGCCAGCAAAGGAGGAGTCACGGCCGCGACGCCCATTCCTTCCAGCGCCCGGCTCAGGAAGAAGACATCCACATGCGTGCTGAGAGCGAACAGTTGAACGGCGAGCGCGCCGATCAGCGCCCCACTCACCATCAACCAGCGCGGCGAGATCGCGTCGGATGCAATCCCAAAGGGGATCGACGCAATCAACTCCGCGGCAAACGAAACCGCGCCCAGAGCCCCGACAAGTCCGGCGTCAATGCGGAAACCGTGCCCGCTCAGCCTGGCCAGATAGATGCCGATCAGCACGCCGCTGGCACTGCTCGCAATCCTGAGAATGGCATGCGCCGTGATCGCGACCGCTAGACGGAAATGCGGATTTTCCATGCGCGGTGGCTGCCCCTTCCCCATATAGGATGTCGCAGCCGCAGAAATGTAGCGGCTAAAAATAACAGCGCCTGGAACCCTCTCCGTCCGCAGGGCTGCCGCAAATGCCGACTCCTCCGCTTGATCGTACAACCCAGGGGGCCGTAAGGTGGATGCTGCAGGAAGGGTGATGCCTTTGGAGACTTCAATCGGGCTATCGGATGCCGCCGCTCCGCTTCGTCCGCAGGTAAAAAGAGACGCGGACTACGTATTCTATGAACTCACGCGCAGCATCTGTCCCAGGTGCAGGAAAGTCATCGACGCAAAGATTCTTTTGCGCGACAACAAGGTCTACATGGCCAAGCGCTGTCCCGACTGCGGCCCGTTCGAAGCGCTTGTCTACGGGGATGCGCAGGCCTATACGAATTTCAGCATGTTCAACAAGCCGGGGACGATCCCGCTGGCCCATGGGACGGCGATCAAAGACGGCTGCCCGCACGACTGCGGATTGTGCCCTGACCATCAGCAGCATGCATGCCTCGGCATTATCGAGGTCAACAGCGCCTGCAACATGAATTGCCCATTGTGCTTTGCCGACGCGCGGCCCGGCTTCAGTTTGACGATGGAGGAAGTGGAGGCGATGCTGGACGATTTTGTCCGCACCGAGGGAAATCCCGAAGTGGTGCAGTTCTCCGGCGGCGAGCCGACCATCCATCCGCAGATCATCGACTTCGTCGGGGCTGCGCATGCGCGCGGCATCCCCTTCGTCATGATCAACACCAACGGCAAACGCATCGCGCACGACGACCTCTTCCTTGAACAACTTGCCGGCGCGCGCCCCTCGCTCTATTTTCAGTTCGACGGCTTCGAGCGCGAAACCTATCGGATCATTCGCGGCGAGCCGGACATTCTTGAGGAGAAGTTGCTTGCGCTCGACAGGCTTGCAGCCATCGGCCTCAACGTCACCCTCGTGCCCGCCATCGAACGCGGAGTGAACGATCACGAGGTTGGCAGGATCATCGAGCTCGCCATCCGTCATCCCGCCGTACGCGGCATCAACTTTCAGCCGGCATTCCATGCGGGCCGCCACAGCGATCACGACCCGATGCAGCGCATGACGATTCCCGACATCGTGAAGCTCATCGAAGAGCAGACTGCGGGCAAGTTTGTTTCCGGCGACTTCATACCCGTTCCGTGCTGCTTTCCTTCCTGCAATTCCGTCACTTATGCATTCATCGACGGCGAGCAGATTACGCCGCTCGCGCGCATTGTGAATGTGTATGACTATCTGGACTACATTACCAATCGGGTCATGCCGGATTTCAGTTTGGAGATCAAAAAGGCGCTGGAAGGATTGTGGTCTTCTTCGTCCGTTTCCGGATCGCAGAAATCAGCGGAGCAGTTTTCCATTTCGTGCCAGGCCTGTGGCCTTCCTGAGAGCCTCACCGTCGGCGACATCGCGCAAAACATGCTCATGATCATGCTGCAGGACTTCATGGACCCGTGGACCTTCAACCAGAAGAATCTGATGAAGTGCTGCAAGGAGTTTCTGCTTCCGGGCGGCAAACAGATCCCCTTCTGTGCCTATAACTCCGTGGGTTACCGGGAACAGGCGCGCGCGCAACTGGAGGCGATGGAGCCGCAGCGCAGGCAGGCCCGCCGCGACGGACAGCCCTATCTGCCGGAGCCCGTCGTCTTTGACTTTCACGCGGGCACGGAACGCATGGACGTTGCCTCGTTGATCGAAATTGACCGGAGCGGATCGCTCTAGGAGACAGGCATGGAAGAGCCGGGCGTCAAGCAGTGTTGCGCGACATTTTATGGGAGCGACTTTGCGCGCCTGTTGCTGGGAGACAGCTTTCATCCGGGAGGAACCAGACTCACTGAGCGTCTGGGCGCGCTCCTCGGCCTCACCGCGCGGTCCAGCGTCCTTGATGTCGCCTCCGGCCCTGGAACCAGCGCGTTTCATCTTGCCGAGATTTTTGGCTGCAGCGTCACAGGTGTCGATCTGAGCGAGCAGAATGTGCGACTGGCGGCAACGGAGGCGCAGCAGCGCGGGCTCGCCGAACGTGTGCGCTTTCAGCTTGCGGACGCCGAGCGCCTGCCCTTCAACGATGAGACATTCGATGCGATCGTGTGTGAGTGCGCCTTCTGTACGTTCCCCGGCAAGCCCCTCGCAGCGCAGGAATTCTATCGCGTACTCAAGCCGGACGGGCAGCTTGGCCTCAGCGATCTGATTCGCTCGGGGAAGACAATCCCCGGACTGGAAGGGCTGCTCGCCTGGATCGCCTGCATCGGCGATGCGCTGCCCGCGGAAACATATTTCGCGATCCTGCAGCAGGCAGGGTTCAACGTGGAGAGACTCGAAGACCACAGCGATGCGCTGCTCGAAATGGTGAGGCAAATCCAGGGCAGGCTGCTTGGAGCGGAGATCATGGCAGGCCTGAAAAAGATTGATCTGCCTGGCGTGGACTTTGCCGCCGCGAAGCAGTTTGCCGGGGCCGCGCTCCAGGCGATCCGCGACGGCGCTCTGGGCTATGCGGTTCTTTCCGCGAGAAAGCCGTAAGCTCCGGCGCGCGCCCTTCACCGGCTTCAATTTTTTCGCGCACATTGAAATCTGCATCCAAACCATCGTCTTGCTCAAACGCGCCACAGCACGGCAAACAATCTCGTCTCGCGCCAACTTCTTTGCCGGTTTTTGAAGTGACCACCAGGCTGCATATTTCTTTCAGCCTGAGTGACACGAAATGATTCCGGTGCACCCACGATGAGGCATGCGCATGTTGAAGGAAGCCCGGCAGAGGAGGATTGAGGCCGACCACGCGGACGGCTTCGCCCCCTGGGCGCTTTCGAGCGCGCAGATTGCCGCAAAGCTCGGCGTCGACCCCGATCGCGGACTCACGGAAAGCGAGGCGGTCCGCAGGCGCAGCCGTTTTGGCCGCAACCGTCTCCGCCAAGTCAGGGCGCGCAGCGCCTGGCACATCGCGGCCGATCAGTTTCGCAGCATCATCATCGGCCTGCTGGCCGTGGCCGCGGCGTTGGCTTTTGCTTTTGGCGACTGGATGGATGGAATCGCCATCCTCATTGTCCTTGTTCTGAACGCCCTGATCGGCTTCTTTACTGAGTTGCGGGCAGTGCGCTCCATGGAGGCGCTGAAGCGCCTGAGCCGCGTCCGCGCGAAGGTTCGCCGCGAAGACACGGTCAAAGAAATTTCCGCCGAAGAACTCGTGCCCGGGGATGTGGCCGTTTTCATGGAAGGCGACATCGTTTCCGCCGATGTCCGCCTGCACAAAACCTCCAGGCTGCAGGCCGACGAGTCGGCTCTCACCGGCGAATCGGTTCCAGTGAGCAAGGACGCCACCGTTCTGGGGCCCGACATTCCGCTTCATGCGCGCAGCAACATGCTGTTCAAAGGCACGGTCATCACCCGCGGAACCGCCGACGGCATTGTGACCGCGACCGGCATGCACACGGAGCTGGGCCAGATCGCGCGCCTCGTCGCCGAGGTCGAACAGGAAATCACGCCGCTCGAAAAGCGTCTGGAGCAGCTCGGACGCAAGCTGGTGTGGCTAACTCTGGGGGTAACGGCCGCAGTGGTCGTCGCCGGCGTTTCGGCCGGGCGCAACCTGCTGCTGATGGTGGAAACCGGCATCGCGCTGGCCGTAGCGGCCGTCTCCGAAGGCTTGCCGATCGTGACCACCATCGCCCTGGCCAGGGGAGTTGCGCGCATGGCCGAACGCAACGCGCTGCTCAATCGCCTGTCCGCCATCGAGACCCCGGGGTTCCACCAGCGTGATCTTCACCGACAAGACGGGAACCCTGACGGAGAACCGGATGACCGTAACTCACATCGCCCTGGCGTCGTGCGACGTCGAGTTGCGAGGCGAGGAGGATGCACCCGGATTCCTCACCGGCCGCGGCAGCATCGACACGGTCCGCAGCCACGAGTTGCGCGAAGCGCTGGAAGCCGCGGTGCTGTGCAACAACGCTTCATTGGAGCAGCCGGGCTCCGGCCAGGATGAGCCCGGAGTCGGCGACCCGCTGGAGATTGCGCTTCTGGCTGCCGGGGCAAAGGCGGGCCTGGGTCGGCGCGAGCTTCTGCAAAGGTTTCCCGAGCAGCGCCAGGAGGCCTTCGAGCGCGACGAGAAGATGATGGCGACGTTTCACGCCTCCGGCAGCGGAAGCCGTGTCGCGGTCAAGGGGGCGCCGGAAGCAGTTCTGGCGCACTGCACCCGATGGTTCACGGAGGCGGGAACACGCGCTCTGGGGGAGGAGGATCTGCGGCGCTGGCAGCAGCGAAACGTCGAGCTGGCGGCACGGGGACTTCGCGTGCTGGCGCTGGCCCGAAAGAATGCCGCGGGGCCGGACGCGGAACCCTACCGCGATCTCGAGTTCCTCGGCCTGCTGGGCATCGCCGACCCGCCACGCCGCGATGTGCGCAGAGCCATCGAGGATTGCCGCACCGCCGGCGTGCGCGTCGTCATGGTCACTGGAGATCAGCCGGCGACGGCGCGGGCGATCGCAAACGCCGTCGGGCTGACCTCGGACGCCACCGCCGAGGTGATTCGAGGGTCGGACATTCGGCCGCCGGAGAAGCTGACGGAAGAAGATCGCCGGCGCTTCCTTGAGGCCTCCCTCTTCGCGCGTGTGAGTCCCAAGCAAAAGCTCGACCTGGTGCAGCTCTACCAGTCGGCCGGCCGGATTGTCGCCATGACCGGCGATGGAGTGAACGATGCGCCGGCATTGAAAAAGGCCGACATCGGCGTGGCCATGGGGCGGCGCGGCACGCAGGTGGCGCGGGAAGCGGCCGATATGATCCTGAGCGATGACGCCTTCTCCACCATCGTCGTCGCCATCGAACAGGGGCGCGCGATCTTCGCCAATATTCGCCGCTTCGTCCTTTATCTGCTCTCCTGCAACAGCAGCGAAGTCCTCATCGTCGGACTTGTGACCGTCGCGCATGCCCCGCTGCCGATTCTCCCCCTGCAACTCCTGTTCCTCAACCTGGTCACGGATGTATTCCCGGCTCTTGCCATCGGCGTGGGCCGCGGAGATCCCAGCGCCATGCGGCGTCCGCCGCGGGACCCCGCGGAGCCATTCTTTACGCGCCGCCACTGGGCAGCACTGAGCGGATTCGGCCTGCTGATCACCGTCTCGGTGCTTGCGGCGTTCGCGGCGGCAGTCCAGTGGTTGCACCTGGGCCCTCGCGAAGCCGTGACCGTGTCCTTCCTGACTCTCGCCTTCGCCCAGGTGTTTCACGTGTTCAATATGCGGGAGCCCGGATCGCGCTTGTTGCGCAATGAGATCACCGAGAACCCGCTGGTTTGCGGAGCCATTCTGCTGTGCGCCGGATTGCTGCTTGCCGCAGTCTACCTGCCGCCGCTCAGAGAAGCTCTGGCTCTCAGTCTTCCCGGCGCGCAGGAGTGGCTGCTGATTCTTGGCATGAGTGCCGTGCCGATGCTCGTCGGGCAGGCAGCGCTCTCGCTGAGGAAGAAAAAGCTGGAGGGTGAAGCAGAAGAAGCGGACAGTATCTAACCAGAACTAATCTGGAGAGTTTGCACTAGCCTGGCGGGTTTGCCCTCGGGGGGATGCCGTGGGCCTCGCGCCGATGCGGGGCCTTACATCGCGGCGACGAAATTGGGAACGACAACCGCGGCATTCTCTTGCAGCAGCTGCGTCATGCGGGCCGCCATGCCCGTGTACATTGATGCGGCGCGGAACGCATTCACGCGAACGCCCTCACTGGCCCGGCTGCACGCGTACTGTGCCAGAGACATCAGGGCGCACACACGAATCTGCACGGCGTCGCTGCGAAGGGTCGCCAGAAGCTCCAGGTCCACCGAGCTGCTGTTGCGGGCGGCAAAGTCGGCCATCTCCAGCATCACCCCGGCATTCTGGTACATCGCCCAAAGACCACGGGCGCCCTGAATGCGATCCCAGGTTTCTTCCGGCGTGGTGCTCAGCCCTTCTTTCCATAAATAATGATTGCTCAACTCGCGGGCGCTCCAGTCCGAGCGCGGCCGGGCCAGAAGCGAGTCCCACGACTGCGCGTTCCGGCGACGCACGCCGACTCTCCAACGGGCAAGGACAATTGCCACAACCGCGACTGCGGCGATTTGGAGAATCGTGAAGATCATCGGTCCACCTCAAGCCCGGTTAGTGCGGCCCCTGATACATTGGGGCAACCCCTCGGGCCCGTTTCTGCCTGCAGGTCCGCGATGGGTAACCTGCAGATCTACTCAAGTAACCTTAAGGTCACTTCTCCGGAGGGTCAATGACACTTTCGAGGTGGGGCCGGAGTTTTTCCGGGTCGGGCCTGGCTGGGCGCTCACTGGGCGCTGGTCAGGCTGCGGATAAGCTCCGCTTCCCGCTGGCGATAGGGCGTGCCATCGGGGTGGAAGACGTCGTGGAACCAGATCGGCGGCTGCTCCAGAACGTAAGGCCGCTGCCATGAATCCCACGGCAGCCAGGTCTGGCTTTTGCCGGCCACCAGGCCCCAGTTGATGGCCGCGACACGGTAAGTGTGGGCGATGGGGAGCACGGTGTCGAAGGTGCTGCCGTTGCCCCGCGCCATGTATTCGGTGCACAGCAGCGGGCGGTGGAACTGCTCCAGCATCTTGACGCGCGCCTCAAAGTCCTCGGGCCAGCCGTAGTTGTGGAAGCTGATCACGTCGGACTGTTCAATCTGGATGCGGGCCATGGGCGGCATGGCGGCCAGTGAACTCCAGTCGCCCTGCCATACGCCGCTGGTGAGCGGCTGCGTGGGGTGCTCGGAGCGCGCCCAGGCAAAGACCTGCGGCAGCAGCGCAAGCACCAGTTTGACCTTGTCTTTGGGGTCCTCTTTGGCATAAAGGCCGCCGTTCGCGTTGTCCGGCTCGTTCCACAGATCCCAGGCCAGAATGCGCGGATCGCCGGCGAAGGCGCCGACCACTCCTCTTACATAACGCTCCAGCCGCGGGTACTGCGCGGGGTCAGCCAGAACCGCGGCCCCCGGCGCCTGTACCCAGCCGGAGTTGTGCACGCCGGGGATGGGCGGATGCTGCGGGCCGAGCTGGGGGCGCGGGTCCCAGCAGGAATCGAAGAGCACAAAGACCGGCCGGATGTGGTGGCGGGCCGCGATGGTCAGGAACGTGTCCATCCGCCGCTGGAAGCCCTTGGGGTCTTGCTCCCACACCAAATTGTGCAGGAAGACGCGCATGGTGTTCATGCCGATGCCCTCGGCCCAGCCCAGCTCGCGGTCGATGGTGACGGGGTCGAAGCTCTCCGCCTGCCACATCTCCAGCTGGTTGATGGCCGTGGAGGGCAGAAAGTTGGCGCCCACAGGCCACGGCTGCCGCGCGTACCAGGCATTGGCCTGGGCCTCGGTCCAACGCTCTTGGGCGTGGAGGCCCGGCAGCAACGCAAGCAGCAGCAAAAGCGCAAAAAGCCGGCGGCAGGATTTCGAGAACGACAGGTTCATCGGAGCTCCTTCAATCAGCAGGAAGGAGCATTCTACTTCGCATTGGCAAGTTCCGTCGCCTTGGCGGTCTCGGCGGCGGCCTCGTCGGCGCGGCCCAGGCGCTGGTAGGCGATAGCGAGCTGGCTGTGCGGTTCGGCGAAGGTGGGATCGGCGGCAATCGCCTCCTGGTAGCGGGCGACCGCGTCGGCGATCTGGCCGCGCAGCATCAGCTGGTTGCCGGCGTTCATGGCGAAGTTGGCGCGCTGGTGGCTGACCGCGCTGCGGGCCAGTGCCGCGCCCTCGCGGCGCAGCTCGACCACCTGGCCGCGCAAATCCTTCATCTGACCGCGCAGCATGGCGGCTTTTTCTGTGTCTCCGGCGCCTTCGGCGGCATTGGCCTGCTCGGCCAGGTTGGCGGCCTGCTCGGCCAACACTCCCGCCAGCGTCACGCGCGGCCCGGGCTGGCCGGGGAGCAGCGGAATCGCCTTTCTCAGCGCTTCGGCGGCCTCCGGCAGCCGCGAGTCCTGCTTGAGCGTGCTGCCCAGGATGGCCCAGGCGTCGCCGTTCTCCGGGCGCAGGGCCACGGCCTTGCGCAGTTCCACGACCGCCTCATCCAGCCGGCCCACCTGCATCAGCAGAATCCCGAGCGTGTAGGGCGGGTCCTGCAGGGTAGGGTCCATCTGCCCGGCGCGGCTCAGCTCGGCAATCGCGTCGTTGAAGCGGTCCTTGAACTTGTAGGACAGGCCGAGGTCGTAGTGAAGCTGGGGATCCTTGGGGTCCAGCGCCAGGGCTTTCTCAAAGTCCGCAATGGCTTCGTCGAAGGCCGAAAGCTGTACGTGCGCCACGCCCAGGTCCTTGTAGATCACCGCGTCCCTGGGGTCCAGCGCCAGCGCCTGCTGGAAGCGGTCGAGCGCCTCCTTGGCCTTTCCGGTGAGAGTGAGCGCGAGCCCCAAGTTGGTGAGCGCGCTCACGTTATGAGGATCCTGCTGAATCGCCTGCTCAAACCAGGGAATCGCCTCCTGCTGGCGGCCCAACCGTTGCAGCGCCATGGCCAGGTCCAGCGGCACGCCGGCCAGTTGCGGGTTCAGCTTCAGCGCCTCCGTGAACTGCTGCGCGGCCTCGTCGTCCCTGCCCGCCTCGGCCAGGGTTCGCCCGTACTCCAGCTTCGCCTCGGCGTTCGGCGGATCGAGTTGGGCAGCCGGTTCCAGCGTCGCCAGCGAGTCGGCAAGGTCGTGCTTGTGGCGCAACAGAATCCCCAGGTGGATCCGCGCCGGCAGGTACGCGCCATTCAGCTGTAGGGCGTGCTCAAAGCGGCCGCGGGCCTCGTCCCACTCACTCTGCTGGGCATACAAGGAGCCGATGGCGTCGTCCAGATCCGCCTGGCGACCCGCCAGCGCCTCCTCCGCCAGGAACTGGCCGAGGGCCGCGTCCGGCCTGCCCACGGCCGCCAATGCACGCCCGTAAGCCTCATAGAATGCGGCTGTTAATGGGGCTTCCCCGGGCTCATTCGCGAGTCGTGCCGCGGCCTCAAAGTGGGGAATGGCCTTGGCTGGCTGCCCAGTCTGCGCATAGGCCAGGGCCAGATTGGCCTCGTTGCCGGCGTCGCGGGGTTTCAGTTTCGCGGAGGCTTGGAACTCCGCAATTGCATCGGCTGGCTTGCCCAACTCCAGCAGCACTGCGCCCAAAGCCTGGTGCCCCTCGGGAATCTTCGGCTCCAGCTTGACCACCTCGGCAAACTTCTTCCGCGCCAGCTCAAGATTTCCGTCCTGCCGCGCGGCATATCCATCGCGAAACGCCGCATCGGCCTTTCTGAGCGAGTGCGGCCGCTTGAGTTGCACCGTCTGCGCCGCAAGCAGGAGGGGCAGAATCAGCAGGGCGCCGACGAGGAGCGATGGAATCCAGACTCGACCAGGGCGCATGGGCTACTTCTCCGCCGGTTTGGGATCGTTCTGATGTTGCAGTTCCACCACTGTCTTGAACTCGCGGTTGGCCGCGGCGCGATCCCCAATGGTCTTGTACGCCTGGCCCAACAGATTGTGGGTCACATAGTTCGAGGGGTCCATCCGCACCGCGTGGACCAGGTAATGCAGGGCCTGAATGGGGTCGCTGAGCTTGAGAAATGTTTCGCCCAACAATATATAGGGGCCGGTGGAGTTGGGCTCCAGCAGCACCGCGCGGTCCAGCGCCTGCTGCGCCTTGGCGTACTGGCCGCTGCGCAGATAGGCGTCGCCGAGCCGGTCGTATAGGTCCGGGTCCAGGGGGTTGAGCTTGCGCTCGGCCTCCAGTTCGCGAATCGCGCCGGCAACGTCGCCCCTGGACAGCGCCACCTCGCCCAGCAGCTCATGGGCCAGGGGCAGAGTGGGGTCCAGAACCAGCGCCTTGGCGGCTTCCGCGCCCGCTTCGTCGCGCAGTTCGCGGCGCAAAAACAGCCGCCCGGCCAGCAGGTAGGCCTCGGCGGAGTCGGGCGCGAAGCCGAACTGCGCGGCAAACGCGTGGCGCGAGTCGTCGTAGCGCTGCACGTCGGCGTAGCACAGCGCCAGCACGTAGTCCGGATCGATATTGGCGCTCTCCACCGCGGCGTGGGCTTTCTCAAGGAACGGAATCGCCTGCGGGACGCGCCCCATCCGGAACAGGCTCACCCCATGCATCTCAATGGATTCATGGTCGTTCGGGTCCTGGGCCTCGGCCCTGCTAAAGGCTTCGATGGCCTCCAGAAACTGCTCCCGCTGGTAGAGAATGATGCCCCGCAGCCGCTCCACGCCGGCCGGCGGGCGTGTTTGCGCGGCAAGCTGGTCGAGCTGGGCCATGGCCTGGTCCAGCCGGCCTCTTGCGGCCAGCGCCTGAGCCGAGGCGAACGTCGGGGCTGGCGCGGCGTCGGCGGCCGCTCCGGAGGGGGACGCGCCGGGCGGTGGCGCCTGGGCCTGGCCGGAAACAATCAGAAGTGCGAAGACAAGCGCGGAAACGAAGGGGCGAAACATAGAGATCCTGCTCTTGAAGTTTAACTCTTCGCCGCGAGCGGTTGGAGGCGAGTAGAGAAAGACAAGTCCGGGCGCCTGACTTGTCGCGGCCAAAAAATAGAGGGGAGCCGAAGCTCCCCCCGTAGTTGTGTTGCGGCTCCTCGCGCGGAATTAGAACTGAACGCGGAGGGAAAATTCAAGTTGGCGTGCCCCGCAAATGTTGCCGTTGCTGGGTCCACATCCTCCACCCTGGCCACCGATTGCGCCACCCGACTCGATATTGCCGCCCGGGTTCCCCGCGGTGATGTGGTTGAAGACGTTGAAGGCATCCATGCGGAACTTCACAGCGACGCTCTCCCACACGTCAAACCCCTTGGTGATGGCCATGTCGTCGGAGAAGAACCTCGGGCCGCGGTAGGTGTTGATGCCCGCGTTGCCGAAGTTGTCCAGTCCCGGGCTGACAAAGGTTCCATCACCGAGTGAGTGCGACGGGTAGAAGCTACGACTGCCTGTGCCGCTCGCGCCGGCCACGAACTTGGTGAGTGAGGTTGACATTTTGTGGATTTGGTTCGGGTCGCAGGGTCCGGTCTGAACATTGGAACCGCACTCGTTGTAACCGAGCGTGAAGGGCAGGCCGCCCGACCAGTTCATGGTATCGCTCAACTGGAAGCCGCCGACGATCAGGTCGGTGGCGCGGTTGGCGCTGGCCAGGTATTGCTTGCCCTTGCCAAAAGGCAGGTCATAGCTGCCGTACGCAGTCAATTGCTGGTTGCGGACGTTGGAGTCGCGCCCATGCACGACCGCCATGCTCCAGGTGGAATAGCTGCTCTGGTCATCGAAGGCGCTGGCCCATTGGTAGTTGGCCGTCCAGGCAAGCCCGTGGTTCATCGTGTTGGCCAGGGTTACCTGCAGGGCGTCGAATTCGGTGTTCAGCACATCGCCCCGGAACGCGATGCCGTTGTTCCAGCCGCACATGCCGGATTGAACAAAGGGCTCGACCGGCGTGACGTAGTTGGGATCGGTGCACGCCGGCAGCTTGGCTGCGTAATAGCGTTCCAGGAGATTGCCGTTGGCGCCGCCATCGGTCGCGTGGGGGCTGACGCCGTTGACCCCGGGGGTAGCGTTGACCCCGACGATCTCATTGCCGGGCACCGTGGGATCATAGTGCAAGGCCTGACCGGTGACACTGTTCGCGCCAGGGAGGAAGATGGCCCCCTCGTTCGGATTGACGCCGTTGCTGTCGCCGTCGCCCAGCGTGTGCGTGCCCTTGTTGCCCACATAGGCCACGGTCAAGGACATGGTCGGGGTGATCGCGCGCTGCACGCTCAGGTTCCAGGCATCGATGGTCGGGAAGTGGAGCGGGTTGCTGCGGGCGCTGGAGCTGACCTGCGTGCCTGGGTTAGGCAGCAGACCGTTGGCTGGAACCGGGATCGGAGTATACGGCGTGGGCCCCACGGCAAGCGTAAACGCCTCGCCAGTCGGAGTGGGCGAATTGATCTGCTGGTTGGCCAGAACCGGAATGTTCTGGGTGACGGTGTGGCCGAAGATGGAGCCGAAGACGCCGGTGTCAAAGCTGCGTCCGTAACCGGCGCGAATCACGGTCTTGGGATTGAACTGGTAGGTCAAGCCAAGGCGCGGCGCGAACTGCTTCCACTTGTTGATCGACCAGCCAAGGTTGGATCCGATGCCGCCGATGCCGGCCACGTGCAGATAGCCGTCGTTGAGGTTCAGCAGCGCGCCGTTGCCCGGACCATTGACGCTCTCCGGGAAGTAAATCTCCCAGCGTAAGCCGAGGTTCAGAGTCAGGTTCTTGGTCACGCGCCAGGTGTCCTGCGCGTAGAAGAAGGTGCGCTTCTGGAACTCCTTGGCGTTCGTGGAGGTGGAGACGTAGCGGCCGAAGCTGGTTACGTCGCCCAGTATGAAGCTGGCAAATCCCAGACCGCCCGGGGTTGCTAATGCGGGATTCGAGGTCGGACCGGTGTTGAAGTTGAGCTGACCGGCACGGTCGGTATCGGAAGGAACGCGCAGGTTGCGGCCGTAGCGCAGATCGGCGCCAACCTTGACGGTGTGGTTGCCCATGATTCGGGTCCAGTTGTTGACGATCTGGAACTGATCTTCGCGCTCGATCAGCGGGCAGTTGCAGCGGTTGATGCCCAGGCCATCGCCATAGACCGGGTTCCCTTGTGTTCCGCCTCCGCCGCCCGGCACATTCGTGATGCTGAAGCCCGGCGATCCGGAGGTGATGTTGCCGCCGATGTTGATGCCCGGGATACCGAGAGTGTTGGCGAACTCGGTGCCCTGGTCATGCTTGGAGTCGATCACGTTGTAGCGGTAGTAGCCCAGGCGGAAGTCGGTCAACAGCTTGGGGTTGATGGCGATGTCCATGCCCGAAGCCAGGCTGTCGTTGGCGCCGTTGGAGTTGCCGCCGTAGTTGTTGATGCCGAAGCCGGGACCGCCGGCTGCGCCGAACATGACTTTGCCCGACAGGGTGTCCGTGAACCGCGAGAAGCGTTCAAACGCGTGCATCTTCTCGTTGATCGTGTAATCCAGACGCTCCGTCCACTGGTTGCTGTTGAACAGGCCGGTGCCGGATTCATTGAAATTCCTATCCAGGCCGTTGATATCTCCCACGCCGTTGCCCAGGGCGATGCCCTTGGTGTATGGCTCGAGGATCGTGAGGAGATTTTGTGTCTGCTGCGAAATCAGCGAGGTTGGGATCACGTTGCCCGGGAATGGGTCACCGATCACAACAGTCTTGCCCACGGCGGCCAAGGCGGCCACCTGGGCCGCGCTCGTCACATAGAGAATTCCGGCAGCGCCCGGTGCTCCATTTGCGGTGCTCATATATTCGCTGAAGTCGGCGCCCTTGTATCCGGCTGCGACCTGGGCCGGGCTGGTGGTGTTGTTGCCCAAGGCAGATTCCGTCAGAAGGGTGGTGGGCAGGGTATCGGTGGCGGTTGTGCCCACCTTCTGGCGCTGACCTTCATAATTGAAGAAGAAGAAGGCCTTGTCCTTGAGAATCGGACCGCCGATGGACCCGCCCATTCTGTTCTTCAAGCCCGGCGGGATCGCGGAAGGACCGGATGCTGCTTGAGAGTACGGATCGCGGGCCAGGTTGGCGTTGCCGGTGCGGAAGTCATAGGCGCTGCCGTGAAATTTGTTGGTGCCCGACCTGGTCTGCGCGGTCACCACTGCGGAAACGGCCTTGCCCAACTCGGCGTCGTAGTTCTGCGTGGTGATCTTGGTCTCGGTCACCGCGTCCATCGAGGGGTTGATGACGATAATGCCCAGAATCGGGTCCTGGTTGTCGGTGCCGTCCAGCTCGAAGGCGGTGCCGCCAAAGGCCTGGCCGTCCACCTGAATCTGCTTGGAACCCTGGGGGTTTTCATCGGCCGCGTGGGACCAGCCCAGAAGCTGGGCGCCCGGCAGCAGCAGTTGCAGGTTGGTAAAGTTCTGGTCCCCCACCGGCAGGCTGGAAACCTGCTGCTGGTCAAAGACCGTAGAAACGTCGGCGGAGGCGGTCTTCAACTCCGGCTGCTGGTTGGCGTTCACGGTGATGGTGGTGGCCGCAGTGCCCACCTGCAGGGTGGGATCGATGCGCGGCGCGGTGTCGGCCAGGACCCTGACGCCCTTGGCCTCGAATGCCTGGAATCCCTTGGCCGTCGCCTTCAGGTCGTAAACGTCGGGAATAAGGTGAGGCACGCTGTAGTCGCCCGAGGAGTTGGAAGTGGCGGAAACAACGGTGCCCTTGGCTACATCCGTTACTGCGATGGTGGCGCCCGGAATGGCCGCCCCGGTGGAATCAGTCACAGTGCCGTAAATCGATCCGTAGATCGACTGCGCACTGGCCGGCGCAATCAGCAGCAGGCTTGCGCAGGCAAACATCGCCAGCACAAGTCCTGTACGCAAATTCTTGTTCATGCGGTCTCCTGAAAAAATGCCTTGGTTCGAAATCTGTGAACTTATGAAAACTCTGCCGGTTGGCAGGGGCGATTCGGCTAGTTTGCGTGCAAGGCTCCCCCGCCATGATGACAGGGTCGCTAAAATTCCGGCGTCGCTGCTCCCGAAAGTGAGAAGAGTGAGAGCGAAAAGGGCAGACTCCAGAACAACTCGCAACCTTACCTAAAATCAAGGGGACTGTCAACGGGTTTCAGGAAGAAAAAGGAGGCGGGGCCGGGGGAAAAGGATATATCAATGCGTGGAAACCTTTACAGGGGCGATGGCGGGGCCGGAGTGGCTCCCCCCTTTTCTCCCCTTTTCTCCATTAACTTCCCTGTATAAAGCGATTTACTGGGCAATTCTCTCATTTTCCCGGTCATTCCCAGGCGCCATTCAGCCGCTCGTTCACACACGTTCCGCCTTTTTGAATCCCGACAGATGCGATACGAAGTAAGACGTAATGACATTACAAATTCTGACGCCGTTCTGGCAGCCTCCTGAGCCCGGCGCACCGCCCGCTTCTCGCCTTGCGCGCCGCCATGGGTGCGCCTTTGGGTGGACCCTCGCATCCACCAAATGGTTGATTTATCAGGTACGTGCCGCCGTGCCTGCCAAAGGCGATTCCCTGTCCGCGTATTGATTCCAAGCCTGGAAGAAACGGCTGAAAGCGGCACGAAAGGCCGTCCTTGCCTCGACCCTGCCGCCGTGCGCGCGCCCCGAAGGCGGCGATTCTTGGGTATGACATTCTCCCCACCACGCAGCACCCCCCTGACTGTTAACTCCCCCTCCGGCCTGTTAACTCCTGCGATACGCCCCGCCCGCATGACGGTCCTCACCGCAAGCCGACACACAGGAGCGGCGCCCCGGAAGGGGAAGCAGGTCAATCCCGACAACTCACCTCGAGGCCCGAAGCGAAAGGACCGCGGAAGCCCCGCACTGAGCGCCAAAGGCTGTTCTCCTGCTCAGCGCTGATTCCGGATTGATGGGCGCTGGCCGGCGCACTTGAGAGTTACCCCGGACTTGCGATCGTTGTCGTAGAACGTCAGGTTCTTCTGATCGTCGGACACGAAGTTACGTGACGGCTCGTCTGCATGCGGCGGATGACTTGGATCGAATCTCAACCGGACTTGAATCTCATCCTATTAGTTACGTTTCTATTACCGCTGTAACCAGAAGTAACCGCTCAGAGAGAGTTATTGATGAACTGGCGATTCCTCTGGAACCAAGCTACACACTTCCTCGCCGCTCACCCGTGCCGCACGGTGCAGACGCCTTTCCTCACCCAACATGAAGTTATTAAAGAAAAGCAGAAAGAATCACATCTTCAACTGCGGGAAGCATGCTATATTCCGAGCGAATTCAGGACAGGCAGTTTGAACTCAACACGGATGTCCCGGACCGCGCAGTGCGCCGCTTGAAATCTACACTGTCCGAATCACGGAAAGGGATGAGGGTATGAATCGTTTTGTAGTACTGGCTCTTGCTTCCCCATACGTGGCGTTGTACACCTGGCTTTGCTCCGAGATGCTTGCGGCGATGATGATAACTTGCAAGCCGCGCACAATTGTCTTTCTCGCGACAATCATGGCTGTTCTAGGGACGATTTTCTTGCCGGCATTCGACCTTGTCTAGCCGGAGAAGAAAGGACAGTGTGAACAAGGCGCAGACATAGGGAAGATATCCATGAAATTCGCCGCGCGACGGAGATACTTGTCAGCAGGCGACCGCGCGCGGAAGTTACTGACTGCCTTTGGGCGGGAGTGGCCGTCAACGCGTCAAGCGCGGCACTTACCGCGTGAGTTCATATTGCCTTTTCGTGACGTGTTACACGGTGCAGACCTCATAACATCGCCGACTTCCTGCGAAGAATCCTATAACTGGCTCGCGCCGCGCGTCGACCGCCTCACGCCTTTTTGCGCGCCGCAACCAGGGCTTCGTTCTTCAGAATCTTCCCACCCTCCTCCACCACGTAGAGCCGGTTCACGTCCAGCTCCTTCAGCGTGTCCACTGCGCCGGAGGGCCAGCGAATCTCCACCACGTCCACTTTTTTCGCCTCGCCCAGCCCGAAATGAATTCGCAAATCGCTGGATGAGAAGTAGCCGTTCGAGGAGCGAACCTCCTCGATCTGCGTCAGCGGCGTACCTGGCTTCGCGGTCAGCACGGGCGTGCCGGTCTGGGCCACGACCTTGATCCGCGCGCCGATGCCGGTCCTGTTGCTCTTCGTTCCCACCACGCGGATCTTGATCCAGCTGCGGTTCAGCGTCGAATCGCAGCGCAGCAATTGCGGAAGTGCGTTCACGCAGTTGACCACCGCGTCGATATTTCCGTCGTTGTCGTAGTCGCCAATGGCGAACCCGCGCGCCTTGGCCGCCGTCGTAATCCCGCTGCCGCCGATCAGGCTCACGTCTTCAAACTGCCCGTTGCGCAGGTTGCGGTACAGGTACTTGCGCTCGGCGTAGGCCGCGTCCACCTGGGTGCCGTCCACCTCGGGATAGACGTGCCCGTTGGCCACCAAAATATCGATCCAGCCGTCGTTGTCGAAGTCGATGAAGCTGATCCCCCAGCCCAGCAGCCGCGTGTTCATGCCCAGCCCGGCCTGATAGGTGCGGTCGTCGAACGACCCGTCGCCCAGATTCAGGAAGAGCGAGTCCGTGTCGCCGGCGAAGTTGGTCTTCACAATGTCCAGCAGGCCATCACGGTTGTAGTCGCCGATCGAAACGCCCATCCCCGCCTGCGGCTTGCCGTCGGGTGAGTAGGCCACGCCGGCCTCGATGGCCTGGTCCTTGAAGGTGCCGTCTTTCTGGTTCACGTAATACGTCGCCGAGGTCGAGTCGTTGGCCACGTAGATGTTGGGCCAGCCGGTGTTGTCCAGGTCGGCCGCCCCGCAGCTCAGCGCATACGTCCCCAGCGTGCCCCACATGCCGGCCTTCTCGCTCACATCGCGAAACGTGCCGTCGCCGTTGTTGTGGTAGAGAATGTTTTTTCCGCCCTCCAGCCCCGGCGGCCCGCAGGCCACCTGGATGCCCTTGTAGGTGCAGTTGGCATCCTCCGGCAGCGGCGCCGTCTTGATGTCGAAGTCGATGTAGTTGCCCACAAACAGATCGAGCCGCCCGTCCTTGTCGTAGTCCAGAAACGCGCAGCCCGAGTTCCAGCGCAGCCGGTCCTGCAGCAGGCCCGCTTCTTTCGTCACGTCGGCAAACGTGCCGTTCCCGTTGTTGCGGAACAGCGCGTTCTGCCCGTAGTAGCTGACGAACAGGTCGTTCCAGCCGTCGTTGTTGTAGTCGCCCACGCAGCAGGCCTGGCCCCAGCCCGAGCGCGCCACGCCCGCCTTCAGCGTCACATCAGTAAACGTCCCGTCGCGGTTGTTCTTGAACAGGCGGCAGACCGGCTCCTCGCTCTTGGGAAAGCCCTCCAGCCGCCACCCGTTCACCAGAAAAATATCTACCCAGTCGTCCTGGTCATAGTCGAAGAAGGCCGCGCCGCAGCCGGTCGTCTCCAGCAGATATTTGTTGCGGTGTTCGCCGCCGAAGATCATCTCCACATTGAGCCCGGCTTCCCTGGCCACGTCCACAAACTGCACGCCCAACGGCGTGCCGGTCACTGGCGAGGGCTCGCCCTTGGGCGCCGGCCGGGCCTCGGCCGCATAGGTCTCGCGCGCCATGCCCTTGGGCTTCTGCGGCGGCGCGGCCTGCGGAGCGGCC
Organism: uncultured Acidobacteriaceae bacterium; assembly: GCA_963716385.1. Taxonomy (GTDB): domain Bacteria; phylum Acidobacteriota; class Terriglobia; order Terriglobales; family Acidobacteriaceae; genus Telmatobacter. Next base: position 386,228 of record OY970305.1, on the reverse strand, counting down.
TGGCCAAACGCGGGCCGGGCCAGCCTCAACACATCTTCCAGCGGTAGGACGAGTGCGGTCCTCGACAGCGACTTCAAAAATCCACGGCGGCTCAAAGGCAAAGCAGGCATCTCCTCGATGGCGCGCCGCTGTTCGTCGCGGCTACGCTCCTGAAAGCCGAGTATAGCGGCTCGACGCCGCCAGACGCACTCACAATGCCGGCCCGCGCCCCGCCCCCACCGCCCTCTTCAGCGCCGCCCGCGCCAGCAGCCGCGTCGAGTCCAGCACCGGCACCGGCGCATTCCGGCTGCTGATAATCAGCGGAATCTCCGTGCAGCCCAGCGCCACCGCGTCGCAGCCTTCGTCCTTCATCCGCCGCATCACGAGCTGGTGGTACGTCACCGCCTCCGGCCGAAAAACCCCGTACACTAACTCATTCATAATGATGTGGTTGATCTCCTCGCGCTCCTCGGCGTTGGGGAGCATGTACTCCAGCCCCCGCGCCGCCAGCTTCTCCGGATAGACTTCGCTCTCCACCAGCCAGCGCGTCCCCAGCAGCCCGATGCGCCGGAACCCGCGCCCCGCCGCCTCCTCGGCCACCACCGCGGCAATGTGCAGCCAGGGCAGCGGCGAGCGCGGCTCCACAAAACCCATCGCCTGGTGGATCGTGTTGTCGGGGCAGATCAGAAAGTCCGCGCCAGTCTGCGCCAGTTTCTCGGCCGAGCGCAGCATCAACTCGCCCACGCCCTCCCAGTCGCCGCCATAGACGTGCTCCATGTACGCGCCCAGCGAGTAGGTGTGCAGCGTAACCTCAGGGTGCGCATGGGGGCCCATGAACTCCGCGCCCTCCACGCAAATGGTCCGGTAACAGAGTGCCGCGCCCTCCGCCGAACAGCCGACAATCCCGATATGCAGCGCCATGGCCCGATTCTACAGAGCCGCCGCGCGCCCTCGGCCGCCGCAGGTCAAGAATTGCCGGGTCCGCCGCGCATGGGCCATCATGCCAGAAGCCGCGCCCGCCGTCCGCAGCCCCTCTGCGCGCCGGAACCGCCACCCGAACCACCAAAGGAGAAGAAAAATGCGGAAATTGATTGTCTTCAATCACGTCTCGCTCGATGGTTATTTCGTCGATGCCCACGGAGGCTTCCGCTGGGCCCAGGCCGGCAGCGACGACCCCGAATTTGCCGCCTTTGTGGCCGAAAATGCCGGCGGCGGCGGCCAGCTCCTGTTCGGCCGCCTCACCTACGAGCTGATGGCGAGCTACTGGCCGAGCGCCTTGGCCGCCCAGCAAAATCCGGCCGTGGCCCAGGGCATGAACAGCATGGCAAAGGTCGTATTTTCAACAACATTAGAAGAGGCTACCTGGAACAACACCCGCCTGGTCAAGGGCGACCTCGTGGCCGAAGTGCGCAGGATGAAGGAGGAACCCGGGCCGGGCATGGCGATCCTGGGCAGCGGCAGCATCGTCGCGCAGTTGGCCCTGGACCACCTGATCGATGAGTACCAGATCATCGTGAATCCGGTGGCCCTGGGCAAGGGGCGGACCCTCTTCGAGGGCATCCCGGAGCCGCTGCCCCTGCAGCTGGTCAGGACCAGAGTCTTCAAGAATGGGAAGGTCTTCCTTTGCTACGAGCGCGAGGCGTGAGAGTGCGGCGGCCCCGCGCGCCGCGTCTCAAGTCCGCGAACCCGGCAGGGGAGAACCCGATCCCCGCAGGGCAAAGACAGCGCAAATGCGCTACGCCCCCGCCAACTGCTCCAGCAGGGCGTCGAAGTCCTCCAGCCGCGCGTACTCGATGATGACCTTGCCGCGGCCGTTGTGGTCGTCAATGTGGACCTTGAGCCCCAGGGCGCGCTGTAGGCGCTCGGCAACCTCACGAATGTTGGGATCGACAGGCGGATCCGGCTTGGGCTCCTTTTTGGTGCGCTCGGGATACAGCAGGCTCTGCACGTAACTCTCCGTCTGGCGAACAGAAAGCGAAAGACTGGCGATCCGCTGTGCCGCTTTCTCAATCCCCGGGTGATGTTGCAGCCCCAGCAGCGCCCGCGCATGGCCAAAGCTCAGCTCGCCGCTCTCCACGCGGGCCTGCACACTTTCAGGCAACTTCAACAAACGCAAGAAGTTAGCCACAGTTGTGCGGTCCTTGCCCGTGCGCTGCGCCATCTGCTCCTGCGTCATATGAAAATCACGCGCGAGCCGGTCGAAGGCGCGCGCCTGCTCCATCGGGTTCAGGTCGGCGCGCTGCAGATTCTCGACGATCGTGATCTCCATCGCCTGCTCGTCGGAAACCTGGCGCAGAATGGCCGGGATGGTCGCCTTTCCGGCCAGCTGCGAGGCCCGCCAGCGGCGTTCGCCGGCGATCAGCTGGAAGCGCCCATTGGCCTGCGGACGCACCAGCACCGGCTGCACCACGCCGTTGGCGGTGATGGAGGCGGCCAGCTCGGCAAGCTGCTCCTCGTTCATGTGCAACCGCGTCTGGAAGGGGTTGCGGTCGATCTGGTCGACGGGAATCTCGCGGGGTTTGCCGCTCTCCGGCTCCGCGGCGGCGGCGAGGGGCGCGGTGGCGGCATGCACCCGAGGGAGAAGGGAGTCAAGGCCCTTGCCCAGGGCGCGACGCTTGGTGTCGATAGCGGCGGTGGTCATCCTTAAGAGTCCTCCTTCCCGGCAACTTGGCCGGGGCGCTTCCTATCTTGATATGCTTTACAATCAGCAGCTTACGACTGTATCCAGCTCAGGAATACGGCCAGAAACGAACCTCGGCCTCGGGTCTGGCGGGCGCGGCGGCCTTGCGCGCGAGGCTGCGCGGGCTCTCGATGCCGTTGCGCGCCAGGAACTCCCCGGCCAGCTCAAAGTAAGCCTCGGTTCCGCGCGAGCGAGCATCATACAGCGCGATTGGCCTGCCGTAGCTGGGCGCCTCTGCCAGGCGGATGTTGCGGGGAATCACGGTGCGAAAGAGCTTGCTGCCGAAATAGGTGCGCAGCGTCTCGGTCACCTGTTGCGCCAGGTTGGTGCGATCGTCATACATCGTCAGCAAAACGCCTTCGATGACGATCGCGGGATTGAAGGCGGCGCGGACGCGTTCCAGCGTCGAAATCAGCTCGGATATGCCCTCGAGGGCAAAATATTCCGCCTGCATGGGCACGACAAGGGCATCGGCGGCCACCAGAACATTCAGAGTGAGCAGGTCCAGCGCCGGGGGGCAGTCGAGGATCACCAGGTCGTAATTGTCCTTGATCGGCGCAAGAGCCTGGCGGAGACGCACGGAGCGGTCTTCGGCGGCAGCCAGTTCGACATTGGCGCCGGTCAGGTTTTTGGAGCCCGGAAGCAGCCAAAGGTGCTCAATCTCAGTGGGCAGGATGACCTGCTCCGCCGCGGCGTTGCCGACCAGCACGTCATAAATGGAGTGGCGGTTGTCATCGCGCTCGAGGCCGAGGCCGGACGAGGCGTTGGCCTGGGGATCGCAGTCCACGAGCAGGACATTCAGCTCCTCGAGCGCCAGGCAGGCGGAAAGATTGATTGCCGTGGTGGTTTTGCCCACTCCGCCCTTTTGATTGACGATGCCGAATATCTTGCCCATGGCATTTCAGACTAAAGGCAGCGGGCGATTGTGTGCAGACAATTGAGCTGTGGAGAAGTCGCCCGCGCTGTGGAAAGCTTCAGGGGCGAAGAAATTTGGAAGAGGGCAAGCATCTGACAGGGCAGGGTTTCCGCCGGACTTGCGGAGGGCGGTGGGGACCGCAAGAAAAGAGGCCTCCGGTGGAAAACTTCTTTGTGCCAACGCTCCGCTCGTTGCCTTCAGGCGACAAATAAATTGCTCCACGTGGAACAACCTGCGCGCGGGTCCGCCCGCTCATCCTATGTGTTCCACGTGGAACATCGAGGCTACTCAGCCGGGCAAATTCCCGCGGGATGCAAGAACCAGCACCCGGTCCTCGCTGCCGGGCAGAGGAATCTGACTGGACCAGGAGAACTCCGCGCCGGCCGCGCCTTCAACCTTGGCCCGTTGAAGACGGGTCGTCATCACCGCCAGCCAGCCCCCAGGCCGAACCAGACGAGAGGCCGCCCGAACTGCTTCCTCCATCCGGTCGACGGCGCGCAGCGTCACGCAATCAAACTGGGAAGCCAGCGCTTCGGCCCGCCCCGCGTGCACCTTTGCGGAAAGCCCGAGCACGCGCACGGCCTCCTGCAGAAAGGCCGCTTTCCTGCCCTGCGACTCCGCCAGCGTCACTGCAATCTCCGGGCGGCAAATCGCGATGGGAAGGCCCGGGAATCCGGCCCCCGAGCCAAAGTCGAGCAGCGTGGCGATTCCGCTGGGAAGAGCGCGGGCACAGGCGATGGATTCAACAAAATGACGGGCGAGAATGCCGCCTTCGTCGCGAATCGCGGTCAGATTCATGCGCGCATTCCACCGCAAAAGAAGCGCAAGGTAGGTTTCAAACGTTTTGGATTGAGCAACTTCCAGCGGCGCAAGGCCGGCCGCGCTCAAAAACCCATTCAGCCGCGCACCAGCAGGCACCTCCGTCTCTCTCATGCGCTCATCCGCCCCCGCCCGGCTCTTCGACCCGGGGAGGCTGCCAGGCTTCAGCCGCATGCACGAAGGCGGCAAAGATGGCGCGGGAAAATGCGCTCACCGCGTAGGTGCGCTCCGGGTGCCACTGGACCGCAACGACAAACTGCTCGGGAGAATCGAGCTCGATGGCTTCGACGACCCCGTCCACCGGAGAAACCGCGGAGACGCGCAGATTGTCGCCCACCCTGCGAATGGCCTGGTGATGGCTGGAGTTCACCTGCGACTCCGCAGCCTCGCCGGCTGGAACCAGCCCTGCGAGCCTCGATCCGGGCGTGATTCGCACCGGATGCGCCTCGACAACGCCGCGGCCGGGGCGGTGATTCACCGTGGTTTTCAGCTCAGTTTCCAGATCCTGGATGAGTGAGCCGCTGCGCCAGACATTCAGGGTCTGCGCGCCGTGGCAGATGGCCAGAATGGGCTTGTGCAGGTTGAAAGCGTCCTGCAGCAGCAGCTCATCGACGGCGGTGCGGGCCGGGTCGGCGGGGCCGCACTCGGGAATCGGATCTTCGTTAAACCTTTGTGGATCAATATCATACAGGCTACCCGGCAAAAGAATTCCCTGCGCTCCGGCGAGCAGGCGGGCGACCCGGTCCTGGCGCTCGTGGAGCGGAACGACGATGGGCGTGGCTCCGGCGGCGTGCAGAGCGGAGAGGTACGGCGGCAGCGACCGCTGGTTGTATTCCGTGTCAGTCGAGGTGGGCTCGGGGATGGCGATGCGGACAGTCATGGAAGAGATAGTGTAAGCCCGGCCAGGTTTCCGGCGATAGCGTCGGGGCCTTACGCCAGCGCGGTCGCGGCAGATTCGGCATTGAGCGCTGCCGAAGGGTTGCGCAATTCCTCGATCGCCGTCCGAAGGCGCTCGGTCAGCTCTTCAGTCTGGCGAATGGTCATGCCGGCGGTGGAGATGGGCTGGCCGACGGCCAGGGTCAGCTCGCCGGGAAAGAAATGGCGGGTGTGAATGGGCAGCAGGTCGTAGACGCCGCTGAGGGCGATGGGGACGAGCGGCACCTGGGCGCGAATGGCCAGGAAGGCGGCGCCGGAGAGGAAGTTCTGCAGCTCTCCGTCCGGCGTGCGCGACCCCTCGGGGAAGACAAACAGCGGCATTCCCGCGCGCAGGGCCCGGACGCCCGCGCCCAGGCTGGAGAGCGTGGCGTGGGGGTTGGCGGTGTCGATAGGGATCTGGCCTGATCGACTTAAGTACCATCCTATGAATGGTATAGACCATAATTCCTTCTTCGCCAGGATGCGGAACTGCAGGGGCAGCGAGGCAAAGACCACCGGTGTATCCATATAGGAGGTGTGGTTGGAGGCGTACACGGCGACCGGGTGTTTGCGGAAGTTCTCCGCCCCGCGCACGGTGAGGCGGGAGCCGGAGATCCACACGCATCCGCGCGCCCAGACGCGGGCGATCCAGTGTTGGGCGCGGCCGGTCTTGTCCACCAGCGAGGCCAGCAGGGAAACAGTGCCGAGGGCCGCCGTCGCCAGAAAGAAGGTGGGGGCTTGAATGAGGTTGGTGCGCCAGCGGTAGAGCCGGGGCAGCGGATGGGGAGGGCGGCTCATGGCTGCGCCCCCACCGGTTGTTGCGCGTTGGCCAGCAGCAGGCAGCGCGCCTCGCCCACCAGGTACACCGAGCCGGACACGACCACGGGACCGGCGGCCGCAGTGGCCCATTCCAGAGCCTGGTCCACCGATTCGGCGGCACGGGCGCGGGTGCCGGTTGACTCCGCCGCGGCGAGCAGGTCGCTGAGCGGCGTGGCGCGGGCGCTATGAATGGGAGCAAAGATGACCTGCTCGAAGAGCGGAAACAGGATTTGCGCCATTTCGGTGACCGGCTTGTCGCGCAGGCAACTGAAGATGAGCGTATGAGGGGGCGTGTCGCCCAGCGCCTCGCGCAGCCCGGCGCGCAGGGCCCACGCGCCGGCCGGGTTATGCGCTACGTCGAGAATCCAGTCCGCGCCGCCGCTTGCGATGCGCTCCAGCCGGGCCGGCCACAGGGTTTGGTGAATGCCGGCGGCGATGGATACGGGAGTGATCGGCAGGCCATGGGAGACGGCCAGTTCGACGGCCGCGGCGATGGCCAGGGCCACGTTGCGCTGCTGGTGGGCCCCGCGCAGGGGCGAGGCCACTTCGACCGCCGCGCCCAGCGCCTCCACGGAGTAGATCCCGGCCGGCGTCGCGCTGAATGGGGGCATGTAGGCCGCGGCACTCACGCCGCGCACGCCCAGCTCGGCGGCCACCTCGCCCAGTGCCTGGTTCGCCTCCGGGTGCTGGGGCAAGGTGACGAGCGTGCCGCCGGGGCGCAGGACGCCGGCCTTTTCGCGGGTGATGGCGGCAATGGTGGACCCCAGCCACTCGGTGTGGTCGAGCGAGATGTCGGTGATGACGGCGAGCCACGGATCGACGCTGTTGGTCGCGTCCAGCCGCCCGCCCATGCCCACTTCGAGCACGGCGATCTGGACCCCGGCCTCGGCAAAGTGGAGAAAGGCCATGGCCGTCAGGGTCTCAAAAAAGCTGGGCATCTGAGCCAGCGCGTGGCCGAGCACCAGCTGCCGTGCGGCGTCCTGCACGCGAAAGTAGAGCGCGGCGAAGTCCTGGTCAGCGATCTCGACGCCGTCCAGGCGGATGCGTTCGTTGGGCCGGTTCAGGTGGGGCGAGGTGTAGAGGCCGGTGCGCAGTCCCGAGGCGGTCAGGATGGAGGCCAGCGTGGCGGCCGTCGAGCCTTTGCCGTTGGTGCCGGCGATCAGAACGGAAGGAAAGCGGCGATGCGGCTGGCCGAGCGCCCCCAGCAGAACGCCGATCTCGTCCAGCGAAAACTTGCGCCGCGCCTGCCCCGGCTGCGTGTGCAGCTCCGGCGCCATGGCGCTGAGCTCGTCGATGGCCGACTGATAGGACATGGAAAGATCAGTATAGAAGAGAGGAACAACTGCCAGCTTCCGCCGTGCGCGCGGCAAGCCGCAGGCATCCCCGGCCTCATCCTGCCATCCAGCGCACTCCACGCTTGATGCGTGGCGCACAGCGGTTCGGGCAACGCCCCCTTATCTTGGACACTGGGGCGTTTGCGGGTACCGATCCTGAAAGATGCTGCGGTTCGAACGGTCGATGCAACTGTAGCGTCTATCTTCCAGGCCGACAAAAATGCAGGAGAGCGCGCCGAAGCTATACTATCTCCGCCGCTCCCGGTTGGCGAAATCAATCACTGTTTTTCAGTTCACTCAGAAAGGTGTGTGACCCGGATGCGCATGCTTGCCCGTTCCAATCGACTGACCTGCATCGGCGCCCTGTGCGCCTTCGTCTGCCTGCTCGCTTCTTGCGCGGCTGCCAGCAGCCAGCAGACCACCGCTGACCCCGCGGTTCAAGAAAACCCGCCGGCGCCCATGGCCTTTGACAAAGGGATGATGTATTCGTACACCGGCGACGATAACGGCGACGGTTTCCTGTGGTGGGACCGCGCCTCCGACAACGCATGGTTTTTTGGGAACGTGTCGTCGTCGAACCTGATCGCCAGCGCGTACGGCCTTGGCATGCACCAGATAATCGGGCTTCCAAGGTGGGCCGAGACCGACCGGTACGGTCTGTCTGGCAATATGGGCGCAGATAAGTTCGAGGAGTTCGAGATACTCCCAGTGGACGAGCAGGTGAGACAACAGCGATTGATGACGCAAGCGGTTCTCGCCGACCGGTATCAGCTCAAAGTGCACCACGAAACTCGCGAAATGCCTGTTTACGAACTGGTCGTCGCCAACGGAGGACTGAAGATTGCGGAAAGGGATCGCTTCGACGGGCATAGCGGGTCTTCCTTCTTTATGCCTGGGGATTGGTGGAATTACGGCACGATGGAGGATCTCGCCTGCAAGCTCGCGGGGCCATCGGGCGGTATCGTTGTCGACAAGACCGGTCTGGGGACTACGAGATTCCATTACCACCTTAAGTGGTCTCCGGACGAGTTGAACAGCGCGGCAGATAGCGGTTCTTCGATTTCCACGGCTCTCGAGGAGCAGCTTGGGCTGAAGTTGGTGAGAGCCACAGACCCGGTGGAGGTTCTCGTCATCGATCACATCGAGAAGCCGAAGACGGGCTTTTGGCAGCGACCGCCTTCCGGATCATCGAAGTAATAAACAGTCGCGGAAGGGTTCTCGCGCCCTTTGGCCTTTGGCAAGGCAAAGTGCGATCCGCGTTCTTGGTCATCGGTCCCGAGTGACTGCTCACCTTACCCGGCAAAGCAAGGATTTCTCCCGTTAAGTCGCCTTCTCGCAAGTTTTCCGGGGTCTCGACGCTGCTCTGGACGAGTCGACCGCCTATCCGGAAGTTAGGACAAACTGCGGCGAGCGAGGGTGCGCGCAAAGACTGGAACCACCGGCGGGGCGTGGCTCCGGCTCCGCGGGCTTACTGCCGCAGCAGCAACTCGAGCGCCTGGCGGGCGCTTTGCAGGCAGGCGCGGGCCTCGTCCTCGGAGAGCAGGCCCTGGTGCACGGCCTTTTTGCCGGTGTCGTTCACCTGGTTGGCGACGCGCGGAAAGTCCGGGTCGATGCCGGTCAACTGCAGGTTGTTGTTGACCTCGTGGAGCAGATTGCCCAGGGTGGCGGTGTTGCGGTAGCGGGTGCGGATGAGCTTGGCGAGTGGGGCGGGCAGCTTCTGCTTGACGGCTTCCTCAAGCACCGAGCGGCACATGACGGCGCAGGCCGTGAAGAGGCCGAAAAAGTAGCAGCGCGTGGCCTCGTCCAGGTAGCGGTCGGCCTCCTCCGAGCTGGGCGCGGCCACCACGCACTCGCGCAGGTGGGTGGCGCGCTCGACGGCCGGCTCCACGGTTTCCAGCAGTTCCAGCGCGAAGGCAGCGCGCAGCAGATCGTTCTGCTGACCGTCGAGCGCGCGCTGAATCTCCTGCCAGCCGGGCGTGGGTAAGTCGCTGCCGGCCTGCTGCAGCCGCCGCAGCGAGGTGAGCCGCTGGCGGGCGTGCTGCACGAACCCCTGCCGCATCTCGTGGGCCAGCGCCTGCCATCCGGCGACGAAGGCGGCCGGCGCCTGCTGATAGCGCGCCCACAGCTCGTCGTACACGATGCCGGGCAGCACCTCGCGCAACTGCGCAAAGCGGCCCGTGCGGGCCAGCTCGGCGATAGCCTCGCAAAACTCGCGCCCCGGCGCATCCTGCGCGGACATCTCAAGAAGCTGCTTCTCCAGATGTCCGATGTCGATGGCCATTTCCCCTGGGGCTCCCTGAATATGAGGTGTGGACTCAAGCTTAGGAGATTTGCGCGGCGACCCGGACGCGAATCTGCGCCTGCATTTTTTCTTCGTGCTGGAATGGGAACCGCGAGCGCAAGAAAACCATCCGCGGAACGGCGCTCGGCGTGGCCCGCCGCTGCGTTGTGCACAGGCGCGGACGCCGCTGTGGAAGCCCTGGATGATCGGTCCGCTGTGGAGGAAGGGGCGTCTGGAAGTGCTTGCCCTGCGCGGCCGCGGACGCGCTTTTCACATAACACAGCCGCGATGCACAGGGGTTTTCCGGGGGGCTGTGGGAAGCGTGGGAAAGAGGGGCTGCGTGGCGCGTCTTCCGCCGGGATTTGCAAATCTCCTGAATTGCACAGCCGGGATTTAGAAAACCTGCCCACCCCTGAAACCCGCGCCCCCACGCTCGATCACCGCTATTTCCACTTTTCCTGTCTGAACTACGGGTACTACTGTCTCTTTTTATTCTTTAATACACCTCTTCCTCCTCCCCGTCGCAGGCCGGCGGCTCCCTGGGAAAACTCTCTTGCGGATTTGCCGGGAAGCTACGCGATGCGCATGGCGAGGCTGGCGAAACAAGGCCGGCGAAAGAAGCCGGGGAATCCAGAGAAGCACCCCTGTTTTCCACGCGCACGGGAACGCGAAGGTGAATACAATCAAGAACAAGACACGGCATCGGTTTCCGGGGGCATGCCCGGTGTTGTAGAGTGGGGCCAGCGTGGAACGGAGTTACCGCAAGGTTCCGCAGGCTGGCGCACAACCGGGCGTGCACAACCGGGCACAACGTGGGGGTAGGTCGATGTCGATCGTCGAAACTGAAGTGGAGAAGCCGGCCGCGCAGGGGGCAGCGATGGAAATTACCGTAAGCCGCCAGGAATTGGTGAGAGAACTGACCGCCACGCAGAGCGTGGTGGAGCGCAAGACCACCATTCCCATTCTTTCCAACTTTCTGATCGAGGCCGATGGCGACCGGTTGCACATTACGGCCACCGATCTGGACCAGGCCATCCGCACCAGCGCCGCGGTGAAGGTGAAGAAGCCGGGCGCCTGCACCATTCCGGCGCGCAAGCTGTACGACTACGTCAAGCTGCTGCCCGAGGGCGACATCTCCATCAAGCTGCTGGAAAACCACTGGGTGCAGATTCGCTCCGGCCGGTCGAACACCAAGATGGTCGGCATGGCGCGGGCCAACTATCCGCAGGTGCCGGAGTTCCCCACCGTGGCCGTCACCAGCATTTCTGCCGTGGCGTTGAAGACGCTGATCGCGCGGACGATCTTTGCGATTTCGAACGAGGAGTCGCGCTACACGCTGAACGGCGCGCTGCTGGTCATCAAGGCCGAGTCGCTGGCCATGGTGGCCACCGACGGGCACCGGCTGTCGTTTGTCGAAAAGCCGGGCGAGACGCTGGAAGGCATCAGCGGCGAGAAGCGGGTGCTGATTCCGCGCAAGGCGCTGCAGGAGCTGCAGCAGTTGCTCTCGGCCTCCGATGTCGACAAGGTGGAGTTTGCCGACGACGAGCACACGCTGTTCTTCCGCGTGGGCCATCGCACGCTGAGCACGCGGCGGCTTTCCGGGCAGTTCCCCAACTACGAGGCGGTGATGCCGCGCGACAACACGCGTTTCGCCGTGGTGCGCTCCAGTGAGCTGTCCTCGGCCATCCAGCGCGTGGCGCAGTTTGCCGATGAGCGCTCGGGGGCCATCCGCCTGCGCCTGGAGAGCAACGAGCTGAAGATCAGCTCCAGCTCCACCGAGAGCGGCGAGAGCGAAGACACGATCGACACGCCGTACGCGGGCGAGCCGATCATGGTGGGCTTCAACTCCGGCTATATTCTCGACTTCCTGAAGGCCCTGGGCAACGAGGGCGAGGTGCGGTTGGAGTTCAAGGACTCGCAGTCGGCCGGCCAGATGCGCCCCGAGGACCCGGATGCCGAGTACAAGTCGCGCTACGTGCTGATGCCGATGCGAATCTGAAGAGCAGGGATATAGGGAATTGAATGCGGCCCGGCAACGATGCCGGGCCGTGGTGTCTGCGGGCTGAGACAATCCTCGCAAACCTACCAGGTCAGCGTGACGATGATGGTCTTCCAGCCGGTCCCGGGCGGGAAATGGACCGTCAGGCTTTGTGACTCGATCGCGGCACCCTCGGCCTTGAGCTTCAGGTTCGGCGCGGTCTCGACGAGCGGGAGTTGCGCATCCGTTCCGGCGAGGCCTTCGAGCGCAAGCGTGAGCTGATGCTCGCCGTATTCCTCCTGCACGACACGCATCGATTGAGTGCGGTCTCCCGGCAAAGGCGCTTGGAAGAAGGACCCGATCTCGACTGCATGCAGCGGAATGCTGATTCTGGTTTCGGAAAGCTGCTTTGCGCCGGGCGCCGCACTACGCAACTTCACCTCCGAGCCAGCCGCGGTATGAAGTGACGCGACGAGGCCAGCCGCAGTGCGCGAGTAGATCAGATCGACCGTCTCAGTCCGAATGGAAAGGTGCGTGATCTCCGCGTGTTCCCACCCAGCCGGCAGGTGCGGATTCACCGTGATGGTCTTCTCTTGCGCGTCGATGCTGATGCCGAACAGCCCGCGCAATGTGGGCGTGATCACCATGGCGCTCGACCATAGTTGGTGGCTCGTGCTGCGGCCAAACGGCACAAAGAAATCGCCGCTCAGCAGCTCCGTGTCCGCGCCGAGATCCTGCGCGCGGGTCAGGTTGGCGTTCTCCATCAGCATCTGGTAGCCGGCCAGCGGCTGCCCGCCGCGGTACTCGGCCAGCGCGGCCCAGCCGGTGAACAAGGGCCACACCGAGCCCTGGTGGTAGCTCATGCCGTCGTAGAACTTCTCGTCGTTGGCCACGTCGCGTAGGCCCCAGTCGGTGTTGAGCGTGGCGGCGGCAAATTGCGACAAACAAGCGCCGGGGTGCGCAAGGATGGACCCGTCGCCGCCCGCCGCGCCGGTGCCGGGCAGGTTCGACCACCAGGCCAGCGCGGGATAGACCGTCGTGGTGCGGTCCTGAGAGCCATCCATATTGCGACTGAAGGCGTAGCAGCCCTTCTCTGCGTCGTAGTACTCGCGCTCGATGGTCGCGGCAATCGTCGTCGCCCGCGCCTTCGCCGCCTGCGCTTCTTTCGTGTCTTTCAGCAGAGACTCAATCTCCGCCATCGCCGCCGAGGCCTGCTGATCCAGCAGCGCCAGATAAATCTCCTGGTGCGGCAGGCCGGTGGGCCAGCTCTCCACCCACCCGGTGCCCTGCGAGTTGTCGTAGATGCCGTCGTGGTCGGTGTCGTGGGCGGGATCGGTCTCAAAGGCCCAGGCCTTCTCGATCGCCTCGCGATGCGCGGCGAGAAACGCGACGTCGCCGCTCGAGCGCACGTAGTCGGCCACGGCCATCAGAAACAGCGGCGTGGAGTCGGCCGCGGCATACATATAAGGAAAGGCCTTCCAGTCGAGCGCCTCGGCGGTCTGCGAATACTCGTGCATGATCTTGCCATCGGCGCGCTGGCGATGGATGAGGAACTCCAACTCGGCCCTGGAGAGGGCGAAGTCGCCGAAGCCGTTGACGGCGTAGAGGGTGTAAAGCGCGTCGCGGCCAAAGAACCAGCCGAAGCCGGGGCGCGCCGAGTCGCCGGACTCGTAGTAGCCTGCCACCAGCGCGGTTTCGCCGCTGGGCTCGGCCACGGCGCGCAGCTGCTCAATGGAGACAACAGCCCACTGAAACGCCTCGTCGAGGGCTTTGTCGGGAGTGCGGATGGACACCGAGTTGGCAAGGAGTTTCTTGTAGCTTGCGTCGTGCGCGGCGTAAGTGGCGGCAATGCCGGCGTTGAGTTCGGCCAGCTTTTCTCCCAGGGCGGCGGCGGTGGCGGCGGCCGGGGTGGTGCCCACGGCCATCAGCAGCGGAAACAGCCGCCCGCGGTCGCGCGCCGGATCGATGTGCAGCTTCAGCTCGACGGGATAGAAGTGGGGCCGCTCCTGATAGGGCGCCAGAATGCCGGGCTCCGCGCCGGGCATGGTGACGGCGCCGGCCAGGTCGGGGTAGTCGGTGTGCAGAACGTAAAATCCGCCCTTGCTCACCCACTCGGCCTCGGGCACGCCGTCGTTGCGCTCCGGCCACATCCAGCGCAGCTCGGGGGTAAAGCGCAGCGTGAACTCGGTGGGGTGCAGGCAGTCGAATTCAAACAGGACGACCGGGCCAGTCTGGGGGCCGTCGCCCGCCGGCGCGCTGTTCGGCGAGAACATGATCTGGCGCACGGTGAAGCCGATGTGGGAGTAGGTAATGATGGTGCGGTCGGGGCGGACTTCAATCTCCGCGGCCTGCCGGTTCACGTCGATGGGTACGGTGTAGCCCTCGATGTTGGCCTCGATCGTCAGGTGCGAGAGCAGCTTGATGGGCAGCAGCCAGGCCTCGAAGCTGCCGTCCTGCTGGCCCACCAGCACGCCGCGCTCGCCGGCCACCGTGAAGGGCTTTTGCGCGTCAATATGCGCGCGCAGGACCGGGCCGCTGGTGTCGAACGCGAGGGCCGGGATAGAGGCAAAGACCGGCGCGGGCGGCTGCGGCGGGCTTGTGAGGGCGCTTGCGGAAGAGGCGGCAACGAGCAGGCCCAGGGCGAGGAGCGCGGCTGGGCGGAAGCCGGAGGTGTGGCTGTGCATAGGTGATCCTTTGCGTGCGGCTCAAAGGAAACAGTCTACGGCATCGTCACAGCAGGTGATCTAAATCGAGCGATCCCGGGTCCCACAAGCGGGATCTGGGCCACCCGCCGATAAAACTGCGAAAGGTCGGGGTACCCGGCACCCGGCACCCGGCAATCTGCCCCAGGAGCGATACCGTTCTCTGGAACCAGTGCCGAAGATGGAGATTCCGGGTACAGTGTGTGTAGCTCGCGTAGTTAGGAGAATCCACGCCACCATGCAGCCCGGCCAAACGCGCAACGCCTTCTGGGTTGCTCTCTTCATTCTTCTGGCTTCGTCGCTGGCGCTTCCCTTCCTGTTTGTAAATGAGCCGCCGCTGCTGGACTATCCGAACCACCTCGCGCGTACGTTCATCCTGAATCATCTACACGATCCGGCATACCACTTCTCCGAGTATTACCGTGCCGATTGGAAGCCCTATCCCTACATCCTCTGGGATGCTCTGATGGTCGCACTCCAGCAGGTTCTGCCGGTGGAAGTAGCGGGTAAATTACTGCTGGTGCTGACCACGGTGCTGCTGCCTGTTGCGGTCGCATGGTTTCTTTGGCAGGCCAATCGCACCGAGATCAAACTTTCATTCCTTGCTTGCGCGCTTTCCTATTACGTGCTATTTCTGTGGGGATTTACTGCCTATCACCTCAGCATGGGTCTTTGCTTTCTAATGGTGGGGACGTGGCTTTGGTACCGCCGCAAGCCTTCAGTCGCGCGTGCGGTCCTTTTTTCCCTGCTCAGCTTTGCCACGTATTTCGCGCACTTGTTAGGCTTCGCATCCGCGGCGCTCATTCTCGTACTGTATGAGTCGACTCGCTTTAACTGGCGCGAATGGCTTCGGCTTGCCTGTTTCCTTGCTCCGCCGTCGGTGCTAGCTCTGTGGGCGCGTCCTGGCCTCTCAGGGCCAAGCGGCGTGGAGTGGCGGTCCATCATGTGGAAGTGGTATGTGTTACGCGGCCAGCCAACGCATGGATATGACAAGACGCTTGATATAGTGTTTGCCGGCGGGCTTGTTCTCTGCTTGTTGGTTGCCGTAGCAGGCAACCGTGAATTGCGCGTGAACTGGCGCTGGCTGGCGGTTGCGCTTGGCGTCTTCGGAGTGTTTCTTCTGCTCCCCGATGGATGGGGTATGAGCAACGATGTGGACTCACGTCTGGTGCCGCCCCTGTGCCTCGTGGCGCTTGCCGTGTTTCGCGTAGGCCGGCGCGCAAACTGGATTGTCGTGCTTGCCATAGCGCTGACCGCGTTGCGCGTGTTCAATATCACCACGGGATTCCAGAGAGAGACGCCGAAAAGCGCGGCCATGAATGATGGCATCGCACAAATCGCTCGCAATGCAAGGGTCTTTCCAGTGTCGAATGACCTCATGGAAAAAGACCCGTTCGACCATTATTATGGACACTACTGGGCTTACGCGGTGATACGGCGAGGGGCTGTATCGGGGAGCCTGTTCGATATCCCAGGGCAAACTCCCTTGCGTATCACGTATGAGCCGTTTACTCGCGACTCCGAAAGGCAGGAAATCGATTGGAAGTTAGTCTCCAGGCATTGTGACTACATCTGGAGTTATGGCGATGCGCGCGACCAGCGCGGCATCAGCGAAGTCGCAGATAAAGTCTTTGAGGAACGCCCGCTTATCCTTTATTGGGTAAGGAAACAGTAGTTATCACTTAAACGACTCCTCACCAGAAATTGTGGGTGGATTCAGGTTCGGGGAGTCGCCCAAGCGTGTGATGCAGGGGCGGATGGCCCACCCTTTGTTAAGCCACCCAACTTAGGGCGCCCCATCCTTCGCGCAGTTTGCGATGAATGGGTTTCAGAATCGTCCGGCGGTCTGCGGCGTTCCGCGCTCAGGCGACGGCGGGGGCTTTGAGGAAGTCGAGGGCGCGGACCAGGTAGGCCTTCATTTCCTTGCGCGGCACCACGGCGTCGAGGAAGCCCTTTTCCAGTAGGAACTCGGAGCGCTGGAAGCCCTCGGGGAGCTTCTGGCGGATGGTCTGCTCGATGACGCGGGGGCCGGCGAAGCCGATCAGCGCGCCGGGCTCGGCGATGTTCAGGTCGCCCAGCATGGCAAAGCTGGCCGTGACGCCGCCGGTGGTGGGGTCGGTGAGCACGCAGATGTAGGGCACGCGCGCGTCGTCCAACTGGGCCAGGGCGGTGGAGATTTTGGCCATCTGCATCAGGCTGACCACGCCCTCCATCATGCGCGCGCCACCGGATGCGGCGACCACGATGAGGGGCTTGCGGCCGAGGCGCGCGCGGTCCACGGCGCGGGCAATGGTCTCGCCCACCACCGCGCCCATCGAGCCGCCGATGAAGCTGTATTCCATGGCGCTGACGACCACGTCGTGATGCCCCAGCCGGCCCACGGCGTTGAGGATGGCGTCGTCCAAGCCGGTCGCCTCCCGGGCCTTGCGCAGGCGCTGCTTGTAGGGCTTGACGTCGGTAAAGTTCAGCGGATCCGTGGAGCGCAGGCCGCCGTCCACCAGCTCATAGCCGGGCTCGAGCAGCAGGTCCAGGCGCTCGCGGGCGCCGATCTTGAAGTGCTGCTGGCACTTGGCGCAGACGTTCAAGTTGGCTTCCAGCTCCGGCTTGAAGATGGTCTGGCGGCAGCCGGGGCACTTGATCCACAGGCCCTCGGTGCGCACCCGCTTCTCGGCTTCGTCCGCGCCGCCCTCGACGCCGGGGCCGGATTCGTACTCGCCATTTTCACGCTTGAACCAGGACATCCAACACTCTCTTTCAAACTCAGGGAACGGCCGGGCTGCCCTCCGCCGCCCGTGGGGAACCCCGTCGCTTCGATTGCTGATGCATCCATTGTAAGCGGCCGGCGGTCAAGCCAACCGCTGACCGGCAGCCGCGGGAAAGGCGCGGGCAGACGCCGGTCCCCGAGGTCCATTGTCCACCGCGGGCGGCAAACTGACAACTGACCCGTGCGCAGGGTCCACGGTCAGTGGCCGGAGTGGTAAGGGTGGCCGGTCAGAATCGTAAACGCCCGGTAGATCTGTTCGGCCACGACCAGGCGGGCCAGGGCGTGGGCCAGGGTGAGAGGGCCGAGCGAGAGCAGCAGGTTCGCCCGCCCGCGCGCCGCCTCGGACCAGCCGCTGGCCGGGCCGATGGCGAAGACAATGTGCTGCGCGCCCTCGTCGCGGCGCGCGCCCAGCCAGGCGGCAAAGGCTTCGCTGGTCATCTGGCGGCCGCGGCTGTCGAGCAGAACGGCGATGGCGGGCGTCCGGCCCTGCTGGCGGCCGAGCCAGTCCAGCAGGGCGTCCTCGGTGCGGAAGCTCTCCGTGTGGCACTGGGCATGGGCGGCGCAGCGATCGAGAAAAAGCGTGGTCAGGGCGTCGAAGCCGTCTTTCGAGCTGGGGCGCGCACCGACATGGGCCAGGGTGAGATGCATGGGGAGGAGGATACCGCAAACGGCGGCTAGGCGGCGGGGCCGGGCGAGTTCCCCAAAAACGAGAGGCGCTGCCAGTTTTTAATATATGCGCAGGAGGATCTACCGATTTTCATATTCCATCCTCATTTGGGTCGAACCTGGCTGTCTGTATGTAATTTACTGTAAATGACTTGTAAAAAAATCTCCACGGTCGCGGAGATTGGCCCTCGTCATGCATTCCTATCTCCACAAGCTACCCCGTCGTCTACGTTTGGAAGGCGTTTAGCGCCGAACTGTTCAAAGGGACGAAGCGCGACTTGATTGTTTCATAACGGTTTACGTTTTGCAGATTGCGACCGCGGAACGGCTCAACTTCACTTCGAGACCGGGATGCAGAAGCAGAACCTTTCGGATGTGTGACAAGCGTCACCGAGCGGTGCCCGTCCTTGTGAATAAGATTCGGCGCACTTGGTGATCTTCCACATAAGAAGCACGGCAGAATACACGAATCGTGGAGTTCCCTTCCGGGGTTTCCGGTTCTCATCGATTTTGGAGGAGTTTCATGCGATTTTTCCGCTTGCGGAATGCATCTCTAGCGCTCAGTCTTCTGGCCTTCGCCGGTCTTGTGGCGACCACAGTGGTTCCGGTAGCCCACGCTCAGTCCAACATCTCGGGTGACATAGTTGGCACTGTGACGGATTCGTCCGGCGCAGCTCTCCCGAATGCGCAAGTGACCGTGACCAACGCCGAGAACGGCCAGGTCAAGGTCGTGATGACCAGCCAGGTTGGCGACTATCGCGTGCCGATGCTTGCGCCCGGGAAATATACGGTTTCGGTCACCGCCGCGGGGTTTGAAACGACCAAGCTCAAGGCATCCGTCAGCGCCGGCACGATTACCCCATTGAGCGTCAAGCTGACCCTCGGCCAGGCATCCACGACGATTGAGGTCGCGGGCGGAGAAATCCCAGTCCTGCACACCGAAGACGCGCAGATCTCCACCAGCTTCGATCTGCAGTCGATCCAGGAGCTGCCGAATCCAGGCAACGACCTGACATTCGTTGCTCAGACCGCGCCGGGCGCCGTCATGAACACGCAGGGCGGCTATGGTAATTTTTCCACCAACGGTCTGCCTGCCACGTCGAATACGTTCACCACGAACGGCGGATACGAGGGCGATCCCTACCTGAACCTGAACAACTCCGGCGCGACCAATCTGTTGCTCGGCAACAACGATGTCGACACGGTCACCGTGACGACCAACAGTTACGACGCGGCCTTTGGCGGTCTGGGCGGCGCGCAGGTGAACGAGATTACGCGGTCTGGCGGCAACAAGTACCACGGCAACCTCGTGTACTGGTGGAATGGCCGCGCAATGAACGCGAACAGCTTCTTCAACAAGTATTATGGTTCGCCGCGCAACTTTGACAACGCCAACCAGTGGGCTGCCGCCATCGGCGGTCCGATCAAGAGGAATAAGGTCTTCGGGTTTATCGACACCGAGGGGATCCGGGTCATCATCCCCGAGCGCGGGACTGTGGCTGCTCCTAGCCCCGGCTACCAGGCGGCCATCCTCGCCGCAGCCGGAACCGCTGATCCAATGTACGCGCCTTACGGCAACCTTGCCGACAATGGGCTCTCCTCAGAGGCCTCGCTCTATCAGACTATCTTCGGCTATTACAACAACGCCAAGAACTTTGCCGCGGGGCAAATGGACCCGTTGGGAGACCCCGATGTCTGGATCTTCAACGGGCAAACCACCAACTTTGGTCGTGAGTGGCTCATCAACAGTCGCGTGGACGTGAATGTTTCGGCCAGCGATCACTTGTATGTTCACTCGAAGGTGGATCACGGCATTCAGCCTACAGGCACCAGCTTCCTCGATCCGGTGTTCGACGCGCAGAGCCCGCAGCCTTCCTATGATGGCCAGTTGAGCGAGACCCATACCTTCTCCCCGCAGCTCACCAACCAGTTCCTGTTTGCGGGCAGCTACTATCGCGCCATCTTCACCAACACCAACGCCACTACCCTGGCTTCAAAGGTCCCCTTTGTACTCATTCCGGAGGGCTACGCGACCGGTGGCGACTGGGACATCTACGGTGGCCAGCCCAACTGGGTGGGCAACATCGACTACGCCCTGCCTCAGGGCCGCAATGTGACCGGCTACCAGTTCAGCGATGACCTGAGTTGGACGCGGGGCAAGCACAACTGGAAGGTTGGCTTCACCATGCGCCGCAACGACATCACCGACTACACGCCGAGCGAACACGACATCAACTTTGCCGGCGGCGAAAACATCATCTATGATCAGGGCGACTTCGCCGCCGGATACTCTGATGTCTGGGCCGAGCGCTTCCCGCAGCGCCTCTCTGAACCGGTTGCGATGTACGTCATGGGCGCATACCTGCAGGATCAGTGGAAGCCCCTCTCAAACCTGACCATAACCGCCGGCTTGCGCCTGGAGCACAACTCCAATCCGCTCTGCGTCACCAACTGCGTGGCGAACTTCTCGCAGGACTTTAGCCTGCTTCCGACTGCCACATCGACACCATATAACAGCCTGATTGCATCCGGCCGTAAGCAGGCCTTCTTCAAGCAGCAGGACGTTGCGTACGAGCCGCGTATAGGCTTCTCCTACCTTCCTGGAGGCCCTGGATCCAAGACCACGGTTCGCGCCGGCTTCGGCATGTTTGCCGACTATTTCCCCGCGCAGATCATGGGCGACCTGATCTCCAACATGCCCAACGTCAACCGGTTTACCGTTCTTGGTACGATCTACGGCAACCCGACCCCGCTGGATACCAACTTGAGCAGCAGTGGCCACGGCCAGGCGGTTGCATCAAACAACGCGCTCAATAGCCTGTTCTCCAAGGGCGGCTGCTACAAGGGCTGCGGCAACCTGAGCCTCTACGATGCCACCGGCGGAATCTTCGCACGCCCGACCATCACCTCGGTTGCGCACAAGATCTCTCTGCCTACCTATGAAGAGTGGAGCTTGGCCGTCGAGCGCGAAGTGGCCAAAAATACGGCGGTCTCCGTCACCTACGTTGGGAACCGCAGCTACCATCAGCCGGTCGCCCGGATGCCCAACGCCTATAATCCGTACGGCACAAACGCGACTCTGCCCGCCTCCCGCCCCAACGCCGCGCTTGGTTCGGTGACCGAGTTCTACAGCGGATCGGCCTCCAACTACAACGGCGTCATCGCGACCGCAACCAGCCGCGTCAGGTGGCTCACCCTGCAGGGTAACTATGCCTTTGGCCACGCGCTGGACGAGACCTCCAACGGCGGATTCGATGCCTTCGGCGTGAACGGGAACGGACAGATCAACCCTAACAACCTCAAACAGAACTACGGCAACGCGGACTATGACACGCGCCACTACGTCAGCGTCAACTACTCCATCGCGATTCCGCATTTTGGCGGTCCGCGCGTCCTGACCGACAACTGGACCATCTCCGGCACCGTATTTCACAATTCCGGCTATCCCTTCTCCGTCACGGATGCCACGGGCGACAATGTCTATGGCAATGCAGCCCTTGCCAAGCAGATCGACAACAACTTCAATCATCACTGCGGCGGCAAATCGCATGTCTCCACGCCTTGCGACTTTGCCTCGCACTTTACCTCTTCCACGGACTTTGGACAGCAGCGGCGCAACCAACTGTATGGACCGAACTACTCGGACTTCGATTTGGATATCGCCAAGGGCTTCAAAATTCCTGGATCCGAGACAACCAAGCTAAAGGTTGCAGTCCAGATGTTCAACGCCTTTAACCACGTCAACTTCCAGATTCCGTATGCCGACGTGACGGATGGAGCCAACAATGGCATCATCTACGGCGCGGCCAGCACGCCAACCTCGATTCTGGGCGCATTCCTCGGAGGCGACGCTTCTCCGCGGTTGATTCAGTTGAAGGGCACGTTCAACTTCTAAACGATCTGACGTTCAGCTGAACCTGGCAACAGAGAGGGCGCCCCACGGGGCGCCCTCTCTGTTCCTGCAGACAATGCTGGACCTCAGCTGGCGAGTTTCACCTGAATTGAAGACCGCTATTTCTTTGCGGAAGGCTTCTTTGCCGCGCTCTTCTTCGCGGGCGTTCTCTTAACGGCAGCCTTCCCGGCGGCTCTGCCTGCGGGAGCCTTCTTTGCGGCAGCCTTGGCCGCGGACTTCTTCGGCGCGCCAGTCTTCGCTGCCGCGGTGGCCGTCTTCTTCGCAGGCTTGCTGAGCGCGGCCTTGGCGGGCGCCGGCTTGGCCTTGGCGGCGGTCTTCGGCTTGGCCTTGGCCTTTGGTTTGGCTTTGGCGGTCGCCTTTTCGCGGGCGGCGAGCGTCTTGGCGGCCAGGGCGGCCTTCAGCTCGGCGTCGAACTCGGCCGGAGTGAGCGGGCGCGCGGACTTGCGCAGCCGCTCGATGTCGTAGAAAGCGCGCCGCTCGGTCAGGAACACGTGCACCACGAAGTCCACGTAGTCGAGGAGAATCCAATCGCCTTTGCGGCGGCCCTCGACGGAGTGGGGGTAGACGCCGAACTCCTTCTTGAGCCGGTGCTCGATCTCATCGGCAATAGCGATGGCCTGGCGGTCGTTGGTGGCCGAGGTAATGAGGAAAAAGTCCGACAGTCCGGAGTCGATGGGGTCGAGCTCGAGGATGCGGGTGTCTTCGCCCTTCTTGTCTTCGCAGACTTTGGCGGCGGTCTGCACCAAAATACGGGTGTGTTCGTGCGCTTGCGCTGTTGTCATCCGACGGTAAAGGTCTCCAAAGCTCATCGTAGACTGTCGCAACGGCAGCGGCAAGCGGGATCTGCTACTCCTCACCGTCCCGCGTCGAGGCCCTTGGTGTCCTGCCGTTCCTCTGGAAAGACGGCGCCTACCGATAGAGGCCGTGCGCGGCGATGTATGCGGCGACGGCGTCGGGGAGAAGCTCGTGGCCGGCGCGGACCTGATTGCGGACCTGGTCGCTGATCTGGCTGCGGATCTGATCGCGGACCTCCGACGCGCTGATGTCGACATGCAGGCCCGGGAGCAGATAAAAGGGTGCGACTGCGCCGGCTGCATTGCGCAGCGTGCAGGCGCGGACCTCCGCGACGCCGGATCGGGCGCCGGATGCCACGCCTGGGGCCACGTCGGAAGCCGGTTCAGCCTCGTCGAGGGAGAGCCCGGCAGGCAGCCCGGTGGCCAGATCTCCCAGCGGCTGACCGGGCCGTGAGGCGACGATGAGGGGCGCGACAAAGGGAATCTCCGCGCCGCGATGCCAGCGGCGAAGCCCGAGGAACGAGTCGGCGCCCATGAGGCAGAACAGAACCCCGCCGGGGGGCAGTTGGGCGCGCAGCCGGAGCAGCGTGTCGATCGTGTAGTTGGGTGTGCCGCCCGGCGAAGGCGCGTCGGCCAGCGAGACCGCGCAGCCCGGCTCGCCTTCGATGGCCAGCCGCGTCATGGCCAGCCGGTCGTCAAAGCTGGCCGTCGAGCCCCGCGGTTTGAGCGGCTGCGCGCCCACGGGGGCAAACAGGACGGTGTCCAGCCCGAGAGCCGCGCGGGCCGCCCGGGCCACCGCCAGATGGCCGCGATGCGGCGGATCGAAACTGCCGCCAAAGAACGCGATGCGCCGGCCATCGGCGGTTGGAGGGTGCATGGATTCATGGTAATGCTTTAGCATGAGACACAAAGGTAATCCTCTAGCATGAAACACAATACGATGCGCTATCTGATTTCTGCACTCGCTCTGGCCGGCGTGGTGGTTTCCGTGCTGGCTTTGCAGGTGCACTACTCCACCGCGACCGAACCCTGCTCCATCAACGCGCGCTGGGACTGCGGGGTGGTGAATCACAGCCCCTTTGCCATGATCGGCCACGTGCCGGTGGCGGTGCTGGGCATTGCCGGCTACCTCGTCCTGGGCGCGCTGGCGTGGGCGCGCTGGCGATTCGTTCTGGTTCTGGTCGCCTTTGCCGGATTCTGCTTCGCCCTTCGCCTGACCTTCATCGAGGAGTACGTGCTGCAGGTCTGGTGCCTCTATTGCGTCATCTCCCAGGGCATCATCGCGCTCCTGACGCTGCTGAGCGTGGGCTGGCTGGGCGTGGCGTATCTGCGGCTGAAACACAACATCGATCCGGCATGAGCGCCGCTCCCGATCTTGCCGATTCGTTCTCGCGGCCCACGCCTGCGGGCCCTGCGCGCTGATAAACTTGAACTGACTTCATGTTCAAGCAGAGATACGCGCGCTGGATGTACAAGTGGGAGACGCGGCTGACCACGCGCGACGAGAACCGCGTGGTGCGCCCGCTGGAGTGGGGCTTCGAGTGGATTGCGCCGTTTCTTCAGGCGCATGGATTGGACGCGGCCGTGCCCCGCCCGGAGACGGTGCGCGACGATGCCGCCGCCGAAGCCGCCATGGTGCGCATCAACGATCTGCTCATCCGCCACAGCGACGATTTCTTCGGCTACCAGCGGCCCACCGACTTCCGCCTGGAAACGCGCCATCCGGAGCTGTTCCCCACCAACGTCCGCCCGGAAACCCTCGCCCAGGACGCCGCCATCAAGCAGCGCGCGGCCGAGGGCAAGACCCTCCCGGCGCAGTTTCTGCGCTTCACCTCGCCCGAGCGCACGCCCTATCCGGAAAACGACCTGGTGAACGCGCGCTGGTATCCCGCCCCACCGCATCCAGACCCCGCGCGCCCCCGCCAGGCCATCGTGGTCCTGCCGCAGTGGAACGCCGACGCCTTCAGCCACAACGCGCTCTGCTCCATCTTCAACCGCATGGGCATCTCGGCGCTTCGCCTCTCCAAGCCCTACCACGACATTCGCCGCCCCCTCGAGCTGGAGCGCTCCGACTACGCCGTCAGCGCCAACATCGGGCGCACGCTCTCGGCCTGCCGCCAGGCGGTGGTCGACATTCGCTGCTGCCTCGACTGGCTGGAGGCGCAGGGCTACGAGCACTTCGGCGTGCTCGGCACCAGCCTCGGCTCCTGCTACGCCTTCCTGGCCAGCGCCCACGACCGGCGCATCCGCGTCAACGCCTTCAACCACGCGTCCACGGCCTTCGGAGACGTGGTGTGGGCCGGCCAGAGCACCCGCCACGTCCAGCAGGCGCTGGCCGACGCCGGCCTCACCCAGGACCGCATTCGCGCGCTCTGGGCCGCGGTCAGCCCCTGCAGCTACTACGACAAGATCATGCGCCCCGAGGTCGCCGGAGCCGACAAGAAGGCGCTGCTGGTCTACGCCGACTACGACCTCACCTTCCCCAGGGAGTACTCGCTGCAGGTGCTGGAGGCCTTCCAGCGCATCGGCCTCAACCATGAGCCGCGCGTGCTGCCCTGCGGCCACTACACCACCGGCGAAACCCCCTACAAGTACATCGACGGCTGGTACATGGGCTCGTTCGTCTACCGCGCCTTCAAGGCCCTGCGCAAAGAAAAGGCCGCCGCCGCCGCCCTACCCGCTCCCGAGGCGGAAGAGGAAGCCGTTTCGCAGTAAGCGTCGCGCCCGCCCCCGCCGCGGCATAGAGAGGCTCTCGAAATTCTCCAGCGGTAACTGCCGCTTAGCCGATGACTCGCCCAGCGCAGCGTCGAGACCTCCGAAAACTTACGCAAAGCCGACCTGTCGGTACCGATCTGTATTGACGAATCAGACTTGTTTCAGAGCTTTGCTTTCTTTGTAGATCTGTACAGCTTCACGGAGTGGCTCCGGCCAAGCGAAATCAAAAGGAAAGCGCTGTTGCTGCATCATCGCCTTTTCCTGCCAAGCCTGCAGATTAGCAAGAAACTCACCATAGAACTCCAAGCGGGATTTCAGTGGCATGTCTTTGAAGATAGCTGTCGTAATGGTAGGTTCAAGCGCTAGACCCTTAGGAAATCCATCATTTTTGAGTGAATCGAAAACGTAATTAGCGATAGGCACCGTTGGATCAAGCCGGCTAGTCCAGAAATCGGGGATATACGCCGTGCGTTTCTCCCTAGAATTTTCCCTAAACTTTTCAGAAATTGGATGCGCATACGCAATAAGGACATGGGAGTTAAGTTCCAAAATGAATTCGAGCTGTGCGGCGGCGTTCAGGAACTCCTCCTTTGAGCCGAATGCGTCGCTCCAGCTGTCCCCTATCCGCTGCTGCCAAAGTTCCTCATTGCGACCACTCTTCATCTCCGGCAGATTCAGCGGCCCAGAGAAAGGCCAAAACAATAGGGGCTCTAATGAATTGCGTTGGCGCTGAGGCGCAAGCGGCTTCACATAACACGGCAAAATCTCCTTAACATACTCCGTTCGCTGTCGCAAGATCGCATAGGTTGCTACAGTTCGTGCAGCCAAATAGATTTCATACGCAGGCCGGGCGAACGGAACCGAGACCTCGCCCGTGTTGTTCAAGGTCTGCAGAGTCGTTATCTGGCATGAGATCGTGAATGATTCGACAAGCACATCGACAACAGACCGCAACCAATTCGGCGGTCCCTCATATCGAATGACCTCCAGAGCGAGGTCGACGATTGCTATCAAGGTGGGCATGAATTCATCACGATAGAACTCGACAATGCGTTTCTTATCTTCATCGGTTACCGCGTAGTAGTCTCGGTTTCCCTTCAAAAGAAGATTCCATCTCTCGACAATTGTTCTTCGACCCATTTCAACGAGCATTTTGAATCGAGCAGGGTCGCCGCTCGCCAGCATTGACTCTGCGAAACGAGCCAGCCGTTCGCGGCTGCCTAGCAAAAGCTCCGGTACCGGTGTCGCAGTTACCGCTTGCGAGAGAACTTCTGGCCCCAGACCTGCCTTCAAATGCTCGAATATGATCCGCGCCCGTTTCGTTGCTTCCTGTTCAATTAGCGGCTGATACATCAAGTCAAGATCGGCTTTCATAGCCGCTCTCAGACCAGTGTTGTGTTTTATCCAAATCTCACCTGGCCTAAAATGAACCTTTGATGTGGTCTTGCCATCGACGATCGTCATTATCGGCCTGGGCTGGACCTTATTGAGTACGATCAGTACATACCGTTCGCCGGTCGAGGCGCGCATGTCGTTGAACACTTCGTAAATGGGCTCGGGAGCTAAGTACTTTGCCAATATAGGCGACAGCTTAGCCGGGTCGAAATCCGGGGCATTGGCAACCTCAAAGAATCTCTTTTCTTTCTGATCTGCGCCAATCACAATCAAACATTCGGTGCCGACATGGGAGTTTGCTAGCCCTTGGACAAGTTTAACGAAGTCCAGTCGATCGGTAAGATCGTCCTTTGACAAGGTCACACTCCGCTTTAGCTCACAGGCAGGATGTTCGATCCCGCGCAGCACAATTCCCTCAACGGTCTTTGCATAGCTATCAAACCGCTCAGGCAATGCGGCGGCGAGGCTGGGATCGGTTGATGCCGGCATGAAATCCTTTCAAAATCGCACGCTGCACCATTATGCCATCGCCTCCCGTTTTCATGACCCAAGGATCCTCGGGCGGAAGACGTCAGAGCTATCCCGGGCGAAATCGAAAGTCTTGTGTGAGGCGTTCTCATCGATAAGGGAACGGATTATCCCGATAAACGCCCCAAGGTCCAAGGAAAGGCGTAGTGGCCGGTAGGTCGCCCTTCCGGACAGGACTCCCATCCGGCGGGCCATTCCCCGCGTGCGTTCCCTCGCACGCCAAAGCCCTGCGCTACCGCACCCCATTCAGATTCAGCCGCAGCAGCTTGGCGGGGTCGAGATACGCGCCCTGCCAGCGGACGGCCCAGTGCAGGTGCGGGCCGGTGACGCGGCCTGTCGCCCCGCTCAACCCCAGCCGTTGCCCGGCGGCCACGCGCTGGCCCTCGCGCACGTCGATGCGGCTCAGGTGCATCGAAAGCGTAAACAGCCCCAGCCCGTGGTCGAGGACCACGCAGTTGCCCTCGAAGTAGAGAGGCCGGGCCAGCACCACCACGCCGCTGTTGCTCGCGCGGACGGGCGTGCCCATATGAGCGCGGAAATCCATCCCCTTGTGAATGCTGTCCAGCTTGCCGTTGAAGACGCGCCGGGTGCCGAAGCTGTCGGTCGGCGCGGCGCGGACGGGGGCGCGAAAGCTGCCCCGCCACAGCGGCTGGGCGGCGCTCGTGGCGAAGATTTTTGTCTTGAGCTGCACCTCGGCCTCGATTTCCTTGAGCTGTTCCGGGCCGGGGGCGACGAAGCGCGGCGGCACGGTGAGCGCGGTGGTGCGGTAGCGGGCGGGATGGATCGGGACGGCGCGGGTCAGGCTGCGCGCGCCTGCCGCCGTGAGCACTTCGAAGTGCAGCGTGGAGGGTCCGGCGGCCGCCTCGACATCGACGCCGGCCAGGGCAAACCACGTGCGTCCGTCGCGCCCCGGAAAGAATTCCAGCGTGCGGCCCAGCCATTCGCCGTCCACGCGGGAAGCTCCCGGAGCCACGACGCGCACCAGCTCCGGCGAGCCCACCTGGACCACAGCCGGAGTGAGCGCGACCGAGACGATAGAAACCTGCTCGGCCGAAGTCACCGCCGCCGTCAGCAGCAAGAAAAGCAGCGAGAAACGCAGCCAAAAACGCAGGTTGCCTCGCGAATCAGCGGAGCGCCGCGCGCACTGCGGGAGAGAGAGTCGCATCGCTCTCAGCATACGGCCAGCCTGGGCGCCGCATCCAATCCGGCCGCGCTACGGCGATTGCCGGGGGGCATCGGGCCGGGGGTGCGCGGCCTTCCACTGCGCGACGCGCTCCTGCACGGTGGCCAGTTCATCGGCGGTGATGCGGGTGCCAACGTTCTGGCGGTTGGCGGCGTACTGCGCCTGATTCGGCCCTTTCACGGACGCGGCCAGGTCGAGCCAGTAGTACGCTTCCACGTCGCTTTGCGCAACGCCCAGGCCCATGGAGCAGAGCAGGCCGAGCGTGCCCTGCGCGCCGGCGTCGCCCTGTTCGGCGGCCTTGCGGTACCACGTGGCGGCCTGCGTCCGGTCGCGCGGAAAGCCCTTGCCGCCATCGCGATAGAGCGCTGCCAGATGAATTTCGCCGGCGATGTTGCCCTGTTCGGCCGCCTTTCGATACCACGCCGCGGCCTGCGTGTAGTCCTGTGCGACGCCGCTGCCCTCGGCATGCTTTTCGCCCACCCGCACCTCGGCCGCGGCGTCGCCTGCGTTGGCCCTGGCCAGCAGCGCAGGGTCGATGGCGGCGGTCTGCGCCCGCGCAGCCAGCGTCGCCGCGGCAAGCGCAAGCACAAGAGTGAGCGGGCTGAGGCGAATCCGCATAATTCCCCGGAGAATGGAAAAATCGATCGCGGCGGCGCGGCCATTTGCCGCGTGCCAACCGTGCTGGAAAGAGGCTATCATTTCAATATGACCGACCGCATGTCTCTCTCGCTTTCGCAGGCTGACCCGGATGTCGCCGCCGCCCTTGACCACGAAACCCTCCGCCAGCACGAGGGGCTGGAGATGATTGCCAGTGAAAACTTTGTCTCCGAGGCGGTGCTGGAGGCGTCGGGCTCGATCTTCACCAATAAATATGCCGAGGGCTATCCGGGGCGGCGCTACTACGGCGGCTGCGAGTACAGCGACGTGGTGGAAAACCTGGCGCGGGACCGGGCCAAGCAGATTTTCGGCGCCGAGCACGCCAATGTGCAGCCGCACTCCGGCTCGCAGGCCAATGCCTCGGCCTACATGGCGGTCCTGCAGGCGGGCGACACGATTCTCGGCCTCGATCTGGCGCACGGCGGCCACCTCACCCACGGGCACAAGCTGAGCTTCAGCGGCAAGCTGTACCGGCCCACGTTTTATCATGTGCGCCGCGATACGGAGCTGATCGACTACGACGAGCTGGAGGCGATTGCCGAGCGGGAGAAGCCCAAGGTCCTCATCGGCGGGGCCAGCGCCTATCCGCGGCTGTGGGATTTTGCGCGGATGCGCCAGATTGCCGACAAGGTGGGCGCGGTGTACATCTTCGACATGGCGCACATCGCCGGGCTGGTGGCGGGCGGCGTGCATCCCTCGCCCGTGCCCCACGCGCACATCACGACCACGACCACGCACAAGACGCTGCGCGGGCCGCGCGCGGGGCTGATTCTGTGCGGGAAGAACTATCAGGTGGGCGAGAAGCCAGAGCAGACGATCGGCAAGGCGGTCGACATGGCGGTCTTTCCCGGCCAGCAGGGCGGACCGCTGATGCACATTGTGGCGGCCAAGGCGGTGGCATTCGGCGAGGCGCTGCGGCCGGAGTTCAAGACTTATGCCGCGCAGATTGTGGCCAACGCGCAGGCACTGGCCGCGGGCCTGCAGCAGGCGGGCTATCGCCTGGTCTCCGGCGGCACCGACAATCACCTGCTGCTGGTGGACGTCTTCGAGAAGGGGATTCTGGGCTCGGAGGCCGAGCTGGCGCTGGGCAAGGCCGGCATCACGGTGAACAAGAACACGATTCCCTACGACACCAATCCGCCGCTCAAGGCCTCGGGCATTCGCATCGGCACGCCGGCGCTGACCACGCGCGGCATGAAGGAAGCCGAGATGCGCCAGATTGCGGTGTGGATCGCCAAGGCGCTGGACCAGCGCAACGACGACGCGGCTCTCGAACGCCTGCGCGGCGAGGTGGCCGAGCTGGCCAACCGCTTCCCGCTGTATGCGTGGCTGCGTGCGCCGCAGGCCGTGGGAGCCTGAGACGGGGCGGCTTCGACCAAGGAATTTATCAAGCGACAACTTACCGCGCAACTTACCCTTGCGTGCCGGGTTCGAGTTACTGTAGTCGGAATGACTTATCCGGGATCGGCACAGCGCCGCTAAGATGGCTGGCCCCCCCCGATGAGATCCGGGAGGAAAGTATGCGCGCAGCGCAGATCGCTTTGACAGCCTTGCTTGCCGTCTCTTTGCCGGCATTTGCCCAACACGAGGATCACGGGAATCGTAACCAGGCTCCCCCTTCGCATGGCCCGAGCGCCTATCATGGCGCTCCGCAAAAGGATCACAGCAATCCCCAGCAGGATCGTGGGAATGCTCAACAGGGCACGCCGCAGCGGAACTACAGCGACAAGCCAGGCCACCCCAACGTGCCGCATGTGGACAAGGGCAACAAGTGGGTCGGCCACGACACGGGCCGCGACGATGCGCGCTATCGGATGGATCAGCCGTGGCAGCATGGCCGCTTCAGTGGCGGTTTCGGCCCCTCGCACCGGTGGCATCTGGCGGGCGGCGGACCGGGGCGCTTCTGGTTCAACGGGTGGAACTGGAGCGTTGCGCCCTATGACGTGGGTTACTGCGACGGTTGGTTGTGGAACTCCGACGACATCATCATTTATCAGGACCCGGATCACATCGGTTGGTACCTGGCCTACAACGTGCGTCTCGGCACTTATGTGCATGTGATGTTCATGGGACAGTAAGCGTTCATGGAATCGTAAGCGAGGATACGAGGCAAACATCAAAGGGGTGGGCCGCCAGGTCCGCCCCTTTTGCTGTCTGCGGCGAACTTGGACAGACACGCGGAATGTACAGCGCCGCCCGCCGGGCGATAAGATAGCCAGTCCGTTCGAAGCAGACGCGCGGCTGCAATGAATTGTGGCAGCGCTCCGAAAACATTTCAAGTGGAAGAGGATCCGGCATGAAGCTCTCATCGGCCCGCCCGTTTGCGCGCATCGTTTCACCCATCTCCCAAACAATCGCTGTGATCGCCTTGCTCGTCGCTTTTGGCGCGGCCGCCGCGGCCCAGGCTGCGTCCGCGCCCATCGTGCTCACCGGCGCCGACCGGCGGGCCGCCACCTCGCTCAACGGTGAGTGGGCCGCGATTGTTGATCCTTATTTCTCGGGGCTCTTCAGTTTCCATCACGTGGAAAAAAAGAACGGGTGGTTTCTGAATTACAAGGCCAGGCCCGGCGATCCGTTTCCGACCGAGTATAACTTCGCAACGGCGTCCAAGCTGAAGGTGCCGGGCGACTGGAACACGCAGCGCGAGACGCTCCTCTACTATGAGGGTCCTGTCTGGTATGAGCGCGACTTCACTTACCAGCCGAAACAACACACGCATATCTTTCTGCATGTGAGCGCGGCGAATTACCGCAGCTGGTTCTGGGTCAACGGGAAGAAAGTCTGCGATCACGAGGGCGGCTTCACGGCGTTCAATTGCGACGTGACCGTGGCGGTCCACGCGGGCGCGAACTTTGTCGTTGCAGCGGTGGATAACACGCGGCTCGAGGACGGCGTTCCCGGCCTGGAAACCGATTGGTGGAACTATGGCGGCCTCACGCGCGAAGTCTCGCTGATCGAGGTGCCCGAAGCA
The DNA here is from genome assembly GCA_963716385.1 of uncultured Acidobacteriaceae bacterium. Lineage (GTDB taxonomy): Bacteria > Acidobacteriota > Terriglobia > Terriglobales > Acidobacteriaceae > Telmatobacter. Next base: position 354,219 of record OY970305.1, on the reverse strand, counting down.
TTCATCGATCAATACGATCTGCATCTCGACCGCGGCGAAGGTTCTGTGATTGAAGGTTGGGTGCACGTGCAGGACGGCCGGCCCGGCCAGAAGGTGGAGGTCGAGATACCGGAGTTAGGCGCGAAGACCTCGGCCACCACGGACGACAGCGGACGCGCCGCGATTCAGTTCGATGGGAAGGGATTGCAGCGCTGGTCGCCGCAGACGCCGAAGCTTTATAAGGTCAAGATCAGCACAGCCAGCGACTCCATCGATGACCTCATCGGCTTTCGCACCATCGAGACGCGGGGCACGGAGATTCTGCTGAACGGAAAACCTATCTTCCTGCGCGGCGTCGCCATCCATGCCGAGGCTCCCTATCGCACCGGGCGCGCTTACTCTGACAAGGACGCGGAGACGCTGCTGGGCTGGGCCAAAGAGCTTGGTTGTAACTATGTGCGCCTGGCCCACTATCCGCACGATGAAACCATGCTGCGCGCGGCCGACCGCATGGGATTGCTCGTCTGGTCGGAAAATCCTGTCTACTGGGCGCTGGAATTCGACAATCCAAAAGTGCTGGCCAAGGCCGAGCAACAATTGGACGAGGAGATCGGCACGTCGCGCAACCATGCGTCCATCATCCTTTGGTCGATGGCCAATGAGACGCCGAATACTCCGGCGCGCACGCAGTTCATTGAAACTCTTGCCGCGCGCGCGCGGGCGCTGGACCCGACCCGGCTAATTACCGCGGCCTTGCTGGTGCGTGCGGAAGGAAACACCAAGATCGTGGACGATCCGCTGGGCAAGGCGCTCGATGTGATCGGCGCAAATGAATATATCGGATGGTACGAGGGGCATCCTGACACTGCCGATGGGACGCAGTGGCAAATTGACTATGAGAAGCCGCTGATCATGAGCGAGTTTGGCGCCGCCGCCAAGGCTGGCCTGCACGGCGGCGCGAACGAACGCTGGACCGAGGAGTATCAGGCCAATGTCTATCGCCATCAACTGCCGATGCTGAACCGCATCGCGCAACTTAGAGGCATGAGCCCGTGGGTATTGATGGATTTCCGCTCGCCCAACCGCCCGCTGGCGGGGGTTCAGGATGAGTTTAACCGCAAGGGACTCATCTCCGAGCAGGGCCGGAAAAAGCAGGCATTCTATGTGCTGCAGAAGGCTTACAAGGATGGAACGATCGGAAAGGCGAACTGAAAAGCGGAAAATTTCGCTCCGATAAGTGGGATAACCAACCGGTAATAGTAGGCAGGAACGACAGGTTGAGTTATCCTCAGGTTATGGTGATTGAATCCATTCTCGCCCAACTCGACGCGGAGATCGCAAGGCTGACGCAGGTTCGCTCCCTGCTGGCTGCCTCCGGCAAAGTCGCCACCAAGATCACGGAGCGCAAAACCAAGAAGGCCGCGGTCAAGTCGCGCAAGAAGCGGGTGCTGAGTCCGGAGGCGCGCAAGCGCATTGCCGATGCGCAGCGCAAGCGGTGGGCCGCGCAGAAGTCCAAAGCCAAGTAGGAAGCATGAGGAAGCAGTCAGGTTTCCTGTCGCGCAGGATGCATTCAAGACAGCGATGCATCATGCGCAGCGAGGAAAGAGCCTGCAGCTTGCGCCCGGGAGCTGAATGGGCAGAGCGGGTGGCGGCGACCAGTTCACGCCACCCGGAGCCGTACGTGTGTCCAAATTAGATTGCTCGGGAATGTAACTCTATAGGCGCAACGAATCTCTAAGTCGAGCGCATATCTCTTTATTCATCCAGGCCTTATTCATTCGGGCTGTCGCCGGGCGTTGATCTGTCCGTCGCGGCGCGCTCTTCGCCTGCCGCCGCACTTACCAGGTTTCAACGGCGAGGACGTTAGGCGGGCCTGAATGGCCTTGAATTACATGGGTCTCGATCACAGCCTCCATATTTTTCTGTTCCCAGTCGGGCGGCGCCTTGGCCAGCAGCGAGTCGAGATAGACGGGGTTATAGAGAATCTCACCGGCGGCCTCGGTCCCTTCTTCGGAGATTCCGGCGGCGATAATCACGGGCTGGCCGGTGGTGCTGTCGTGGATGCGCGCCACGATGGCGTAGTCGCGGGAGAGCTTCTCATAGGGCAGATCCCAGGCGGTGGCCCAGGTGGTCGCCTCCTTGCTCTTGCGGTCCACGATCAAGGCCACGCCATTCTTGGATTCGAATCCAAAGCGGAGCTTCTGGGTGATGCGGAGCGTCCAGATATTGTCGAAGGCGCCGACCAGCACAATAGGCCCCTCGCGGAGTTGCGCAAAGCTGGCCTCGGAGGCGGGAACGACGCGAAAGGTCTTGTGGCGGGTCTCCAGAGCCGCGGCCGTGCGGGTGAGGGTGATCACATCGGCCAGCGCGAACAGGCCGGACTGGTGCAGGCGAAAGTAGAGCGGCTCCGGCTTGGATTCGGGCACTGGGGCGTCGAACGAGTTGATGGCGCTCTCGTCGATGTTCTTGGACGGCTCGCCCAGGCAGAAAGTGGCCGGGTTGGGGCTGGAGGTCACGGGCTGCCAGAAGCGGTCAATATTGGAGGGCGGCGGGGTGGGGTGGTAGCGCAGGCCGACGCTCACGCCCACGACCCCCGCCAGGACGACCAGGCCGGCGACCATCAGCCAGCGCAGACGCCAGGGGTGGGGGCGAACCGGAGAGGCCGCAGGCACGACTGCGGCAATCGGTTCCGCGGGCTCGGGGGGCTCGGGACTCGCAGGCAGCTCGGGAGCATGAAACACGGGCACGTAGGAGCCGACGGGCAGCTCGATCGCCAGTTCCCCGTCGTGGCTGGAGTCGTGATAGTACTGCGAAAGGCGCTTGCGCACCTCGCCGGCGGAGATGCGGACCACCGGGTCTGCGTTGGCGTCGTAGCTGGGGGAGCGGCCGAAGACCTCGATGCCGATGCTTCGTTCCTTCAACTCGGCGGCGTTGCCCAGCAGCGTCTGCTCGACCGTGTAGGCCAGCAGGGCCGGGTAACGTTTGCTGTTGGCGAAGAGCGGATGAACCAGGAGGCGGTCCAACTGCTCCCGGATCAGGTGGGGGTCGGGAACAAACGCCAACTCCTCCAATTCCTGCGTGGATTTCGGCGCCAAAGGCATTTCAACTCCTTGACTCGGATCTGGATTCCGAGAGGAAAAATCGCTCATGGGCGGCCCTGGGCGCTCCGGTCCATCCGGCTCAGACGCCCCTGGTGTGGCTCAGCTCATCGAGCTGCAACGGCGGGTTGGATGCGGTCAAATCGACCGGATTCTGTCAGCGTGCCTGCCCTGGCTTTTGAGGACTCAGCAGGGTTTCAGGCATTCACTCACCCGCATTGCGTATCATACGTCCCCCTAATTCAGTTGTCTACATCTAGTTAAGCCCTGTTTAAATAGGAATTTAGCCTCAGGGCGGCCGCAACGCTACCCGATGGAACCTGTTGCAGCCCATCCGCCGCAAATATATTCAAACTCGGTCCAGAAAACGCGCCGGTCGCGTGACTTTGCGGGGACGAGCAATCCTCCCTGCGACGGTCGCACAGTTCGGTCTGTTTTCTTGTGATTGCGGCTCCTCGCCCCGCCGGTTTGCCAGACCTGGACTTGATCCGGGCAGGACTCACCGCCGGGGCGCTTTTTTTTGTCGAGCCGGGCCTGCTCGGCGACCCGGCTTCGCCCTTACGCGAGCTTCTGCGCGATGGCCTCGTCCAGGATTTCCCGCACGGTCAATGGGATGATCATGATGTGGTCCTGGCGGAAGAAGCGGCTGATTTCGGTCATGGAGTCGCCGGAGAAGTCAAAGCCCACGAAGAAGCCTTTCTTTCGCCTCGTCCGCATCATGGCTGCTTCAAACTTGTCGATGTCGGGACGGCCCACTTTATCCATCTGCTTGACTTGGATGGGATACCAGTCGTCCATGAAGTCAAGCTGTCCGGCTTCCTTGCCGGCGGCGGCGGGCTCGGAACCGATGGGGTAGATGCGCCCGTCGATGCCCATGTCGCCTACCTGTGTCTTGTTCGGAATGCCGCCGAGGGCGATGACGGCCCAGTTCTCGAACTCGAAGGGCGGGATGGTGCGAAGCTGCTTTTCGGTCCACGGCAGGTCACGGACGACAAAGCCCTTGCCGTGGAGCCAGTAGTTTTCGTCCTCGCGGAGCTTGCAGACGTCGCGTAGGCGCTTGGCCATCACGCGGCAGGCGGTGGGGGAGATGTCGATGCCGATCCACTGGCGGTTAAGGTTTTGCGCGGCGACCAGGGCGGTGCCGCAGCCGCAGAAGGCGTCGAGGACGATGTCGTTTTCGTTGGTGGACGATTGGATGATTCGTTCCAAGAGCGGTAACGGCTTTTGGGTTGGATAGCCGAGAGATTCCTTCGCTTGCGAGTTGATTGGGTTTATGTCGTCCCAAACGGTGCCAACCGGCAGGCCCTTTGACTCATCAAGGTACCGCTTGAAGCGTGGAACGCTGCCACCCTCCGGGATTGCAACGCGACCTTCCTGGATGAACTGCTCCATCTTCTCGCGGCTATAACGCCAATACCCTTCGACGCCAAGAACGGTGTAATGCGGGTTTCCTTTTGAGGGCGCCGCGCCACCCGGTGCTCGCAAATCTCCCCATTGAAAATGGCGCCCTTGGTCGTCCACCTGGGAGTAGTGGGATTCGATGTAGGTCTGGTCAAGCGGAAGGTATTGTTGATTCCACGTGTAATCTTCAGTGCCACCGCAATAGAAGAGCAAAACGTCGTGCAGCCGCCCGAAGTGTTTGCTGCCCTGCTTCGCGTCGTTGTGTGAGGTCTGCCGCTTCCAAATGATCTCGTTGATGAAGTTATCTTCCCCGAATATCTGGTCGAGCATCACCTTGACGTAGTGGCTGGCGTGCCAGTCGCAGTGGTAGTAAAAGCTGCCGGTTTTCTTGAGAACGCGGGCCAATTCAACGCAGCGGGGCCGCATGAATTCGATGTAGGCCTGCGTGGATTCGTGGCGGTCGTCGAAGGAGCGCTTTTCCTTGGTCTCGCCCCAGAAAACCTCGTAGTTCCGATTGGAATTGAAGGGCGGATCGATGTAGATGAGGTCGATCGAGGCGTCGGGCAGCTTTTTGAGCTGCTCCAGATTGTCTCCGCAGTAGATGACGCGCGTATCGAGTAGCGAAGAGGGCTTTGCCATGGATACGAACAGCTTACAACGATTGAGGTCTGTGCGGTGATCGCGGCGAGGGCTCAGTTCGTGCTTTTCCATCCTTTCCGCGAAGGACGCGGAAAGGACGGGCCACCCTGCACTGTCTCTGACGCGAGTTCATGGGACCAGCGGCTTAAGTCAGCGCCCGGTCCAGGTGCACGTAGCCGCCATCCACAATGAGGTGCTGGCCGGTGGTGTGTCCCGACTGGGTGGGGGAGAGCAGAAAAACCGTGGCGGAGGCGATCTCGGCCGACAGCGTCATTCTGTGCCCCAGGGGAATCTTCGCGGTGATCCGTTTGAGCTCGGCCTCGGGGTCGCCCAGCGTGTCCAGCCAGCGGCGATAGAGCGGCGTCATCACCTCGGCGGGCAGGACCGCGTTGACGCGAATGCCGAAGGGCAGCATCTCGGCCGCCCACTCGCGCGTCAGGGCCAGCTGCGCGCCCTTGGCGGCGGCGTAGCCCGACGTGCCGCCCTGGCCGGTGAGCGCGACCTTGGAGCTGATGTTCACGATGGAGCCCTGCGCGCGCTTCAGCGAGGGCAGCGCGTAGTGGGCCAGCGCGTAGTAGTGCACCAGATTCTTGTGCAGGCTCTCGACGAAGCGCTCCACGCTGCCCGATTCCAGGCCCACACCGTCGTTGACCCCGGCGTTGTTGACCAGCCCGAAGATCTCGCCAAAGCGCTCTTCGATCTCCCCGATCGCCTCCCTGCACCGCTGCGCGTCTTCAAGGTGCGCGGTGACCAGATCGCACCGGGCTTCGGCGGCCTGCATCTCCGCCATGAAGTCCAGAACATTTTTGGACGCTCTGCCCAGCACCACCACCCGCGCCCCCTCGGCGAGGCAGGCGCGGGAGATGCCGGCGCCGATGCCCGCGCCTCCGCCGGTGACGACGATCAGCTTGTCTTTCAATCCCAGGTCCATGGATTCTCCTTCTCTCCTACATTCCAAACACAGGTCCCAGGCTTTCGCTCAGAAATTCGACGCGCTCGCGGGACCATCCCCTAGCTTATTCCAGCCATCACCAGCATGCGCGGCTCGGTCATCTCTTCGATCGCCGAGCGCAGCCCTTCGCGGCCCAGGCCAGAGTCCTTGACGCCGCCGTAGGGCATGGGGTCGAGCCGCCAGCTGGGAGTGTCGCCGACGATCAGCGCGCCGACTTCCAGCTCGCGGTAGGCGGTGAGGATGCGGCCGGCGTCGCGGGTGAGCAGGCCGGCCTGCAGGCCATATTTCGAGTGATTCACGTCGGCCAGCGCCTGCTCGAAGTCCTCGTAGGGCTCGATGGTGACCACCGGCCCGAAGACCTCCTCGTCGCGCACCTTCATGCCCGGCCGGGTTCCGGTCAGAATGGCGGGCGTGACCATGGAGCCGCGGCGCTCCCCGCCGGCCACCAGCTTGGCGCCCCCTTCCACGGCTTCCTTGATCCAGGCTTCAATGCGCTCGGCGTCGGCGGGCCGGATCAGCGGGCCCACCTCGGTAGCCTCGTCGGCCGGGTCGCCGGAGACCATCCGCTCGGCGCACTCGACCACCTTCCACAGAAAGGTCTGGAAGACGCTCTTCTGCACAAAAATCCGTTGCACGCTGATGCAGGACTGGCCGGCGTAGCTGAAGGCGGCGTGGGCGGTGCGCAGGGCGGCGTCGTCCAGGTCGAGCCAGTCGCCGTGAACGATCAGCGCCGCATTGCCGCCCAGTTCCAGCAGCACGCGCTTGCGGCCCGAGCGGACCTTCAGATCCCAGCCCACCTTGGCCGAGCCGGTAAAGCTGACCAGCTTGATGCGGTCTTCCTTTTCGGCCAGCCAGGCGGTGTCGGCGTTGCTCAGCGGCAGCACCGCCAGCGCCTCCGGGGGCCAGCCGGCCTTCAGGATCACTTCGCCCAGGGCTAGCGCGGTAAAAGGCGTTTGCGGCGCGGGTTTCAGGATGATCGGACAGCCGGAGGCCAGCGCCGGCGCCACCTTGTGCGCCACCAGGTTGAGCGGAAAATTGAACGGCGTAATGGCCAGCACCGGACCGACTGGAAAGCGCTGCACCAGTCCCCAGCGGCCCTCGTTGCCCTCGGTCAGGTCCAGGGGAATGCTCTCGCCGCCCAACCGCGCGGCCTCTTCGGCGGCGGTCTTGAAGGTGAGCGCGGCGCGGTCCACCTCGGCGCGGGCCAGGCGCACGGGCTTACCCGCCTCGGCCACGATGAGCTGCACGAACCGCTCCTTTTGCGCGATGAGCGCGGCGGCCACGTCCTCCAGAATTTCGCGGCGCTTCCAGCGGGGCAGGGCGCGGGTGCGGCGCAGGCTGGCCACGGCGTGGCTCACGGCCTGGCGCGCATCGGCGCGGGTCGCTATGGTCACGCGGCCCACCAGCCCCTGGTCCCAGGGCGAGCGCACCTCCAGCGCCTCGCCGTCCGTCCACTCCTTGCCGCACAGCAGAAATCCCGTTGGCGTTCCCGGCCGCATCTTCATGGCGTGTCGCTCCTCATGAGTTGCTACGCCTTAGATGGTACAAGGGCGGGGGCCGGACGGGCAGACCCGGCGCGCGATGGGTGGCCGCGCCGCGCGCCTGAGAACCCAAAGCGGTACACTGTTTCCCTATGATTCACGACGGCCGCAGCCGCAAACTTCCCTTCGATTCCGCCGAGGCGGTGGCGCACTTGCGCACCAGCGACGCCAAGCTGGGCGCGCTGATTGACCGCGCCGGCGCGTTCACTTTGCGGCTCGATCCTTCGCCCTCGCCCTTCGAGTCGCTGCTCGAGTCGATCCTCTATCAGCAGTTGCACGGCAAGGCGGCGGCCACCATTCACCGCCGCGTGCGTGAGCACTTTGGCGGAGATCCCGCGCCGCAACTGCTCCTCGACACGCCGGACGAGGTGCTGCGGGCGGCCGGAGTTTCAGGCAACAAGGTGCGGGCGCTGAAAGACCTGGCCGCGCGGACCCTGGACGGCACCGTGCCCACCCACGCGGCCATTCGCAAAATGCCGGACGCGGAGATTGTGGAGCGGCTGACGGCGGTGCGCGGCATCGGGCCGTGGACGGTGGAGATGCTGCTGATCTTTCGCCTCGGCCGGCCCGACGTGCTGCCGGTGAGCGACTATGGCGTCCGCAGGGGATTCGCGCTGACCTTTCAGCGCCTGCCCAGGTCGCGGCCCATCGAGGCCTCCGACCTGCCCCGGCCGGAGGTGCTTGCCAAAAGAGGAAAACGCTGGGCTCCGTATCGCTCCGTGGCCAGTTGGTATCTATGGAGGGCCTGCGACCTGGCTAAGTCCACTCCGTCCACAGGGCGAGCGAGCCTACAATAGGCAGGACGGCCGGGCATTGCCGAGCAAGCCGCGGCCCCTGAATGGATTGAGCATGTCTTCGAGCAAGCGATTTGTCTGCATCCATGGCCACTTTTACCAGCCGCCGCGCGAGAATCCGTGGCTGGAGACGGTAGAGACGCAGGACTCCGCCGCGCCGTATCACGACTGGAACGAGCGCATCTGTGCCGAGTGCTACGCCACCAACGGGGCGGCGCGCATCCAGAACAGCAAGAACCAGATTACGCGCATTGTGAACAACTACGCGCACATGAGCTTCAACTTCGGGCCCACGCTGATGAACTGGCTGAAGGAGAAAGCGGCGCGCACCCATCGCATGATTCTGGACGGCGAGCGGCGCAGCCGCAGGAGCTTCAAGGGGCATAGCTCGGCGATGGCGCAGGTGTACAACCACATGATCATGCCGCTGGCCAGCCTTCGCGACCGGATCACCCAGATCCGCTGGGGGATTGCTGACTACCAGCATCACTATGGCGCGCCGCCGGAAGGCATGTGGTTGGCGGAGACGGCGGCCGATGCGGAAACGCTGGATCTGCTGGCGCAGCACGGCATCCGCTTCACGGTCCTGGCGCCGCATCAGTGCCTGCGCATCCGCCCCCTGAAGAACGGCGCGGCCCAGGCCGATGCGAGCTGGACCTTCACGCCCGGCGCCAGCGTGGACACGACCCGGCCCTACCTGGTGAACTTTGAGTCGGGCGTTTCGATCGCGGTATTTTTCTATGACGGTCCCACCTCGCGCGCCATCGCGTTCGAGGGCCTGCTGGATTCCGGCGAAGGTTTTGCCGCGCGGCTCAAGGCGGGCTTCAAGGAGAGCTCGAATCCGCAGCTTGTGCATGTGGCCACGGACGGCGAGTCGTATGGGCACCACCACAAGTACGGCGAGATGGCGCTGGCCTACGCGCTGCGCCTGCTGGAGCAGGACAAGACCATCACGCTGACCAACTACGCCAGCTTTCTTGCCCAGTTTTCGCCCGAGTACGAGTGCGAGATTGTCGACAACACCTCGTGGAGCTGCGAGCATGGCGTGGAGCGCTGGCGTTCCGACTGCGGCTGCAACAGCGGCACCCCGCGATGGAACCAGGCCTGGCGCGGTCCGCTGCGGAAGGCGCTGGACGAACTGCGCGACTCGGTGGCGCTGCTCACTGAGAAGCAGGGCGCCAAGCTCTTCCACGATGTGTGGGCGGCGCGCGACGGCTACATCCAGGTGATTCTCGACCGCGACGCGGAGTCCGAGGACCGCTTCTTCAGCCTGCACCAGAGCCGCGAGCTCGACGACGCCGAGCGGGTGCGGGCGCTGCAGGTGATGGAGATGCAGCGCCACACGCAGCTCATGTACACCAGCTGCGGCTGGTTTTTTGACGACATCTCGGGCATCGAGACCGTGCAGGTGATCGCCTACGCGGCGCGCGTGCTGCAACTGGCGCAGTCGCTGTTCGGCAAGCAGGCCGTGGCGCTGGAGGCGGCGTTCGTGGCACGGCTGGGGGAAGCGCGCTCCAACGTGGCCAGCGCGGGCGACGGCGCGCGCATCTACCGCGACAAGGTCCGCATCATGGAGCTGGGCCTGGAGCAGGTGGCCGCGCACTACGCCATCAGCAGCGTCTTTTCTTCCTTTGCCGAGGAGACGGAGCTGTTCTGTTTTCGCGTCCGGCGCGTCTCTCACGAGCTTTACACATCCGGCCGCGGACGCCTGGCGGTGGGCCGCGTGCATGTCGCCAGCGTGATCACCCGGCTGCACAACAGCTTTTCCTATGCGGTGCTGCACTTTGGCGACCAGAACATTACGGCCGCGGTGAAAGCCTACGCGGACAGCGATGCCGAGGAGTTCAAGAGCTTCGTCCAGCAGGCCTCGGAACAGGTGCTGCGCGCCAACTTCCCCGAGGTGATTCGCCTCCTCGACCGCCACTACGGGAGCGTAGACTACTCGCTGACTTCGCTGTTTACCGACGAGCAGCGGCGCATTGTGCAGCTGATCCTCAACTCCACGCTGTGGGATATTGAGAACTCGTTGACGACCATCTACGAAGACCACGCCAGCCTGCTGCACTTTCTCTCCAGCGCCGGGCTGCCCAAGCCGCCGGCGCTCACCCTGGCCGCGGGGTTTGCCATCAACGCGGGCCTGCGCCGCGGACTGGAGGCCGATCCCATCGACCAGGCGCTGCTGCGCTCGTTTCTGCAACTGGCCAAGGCCGACCAGATCCCGCTGGAGACCGCCACGCTCTCTTTCATCGCCGACCAGCGCATGAAGCGCGCCATGGTGGAGCTGCAACTGTCCGCCGGGTCGCTGGAGATGCTGGACCGCGCCCTCAACCTGGGCCGCATGCTGGTTGAACTGCCCTTCGAGCTGAACCTGTGGCAGGCGCAGAACATCTTCTACGAGATCCTGCGCACCTCAAGCTACGCGCTCACCTCGCTGGCCGACGAAGACCGCGCGCGCTGGGACAAGGACTTCAGCGATCTCGGCACCTGCCTGTCGATCGACTGCGAGGCCATCACCTGCGTCGACCCCGCGGTCGAGACGACCGGGGACTGAAGCGGGTGGGCGGCGTTTCGGTGGCGTGCCTGGCCGCTTTGGAGGATAATCGGGGCATGGCGACGTTGCCCAATTCGGAAGAGCTCTGGACCGTGCGCGAATACCTCCGGACAAGCTGGAGCCCCGACCGCGAATTTGTGGACGGGCGAATCGAGGAGCGGAACTTGGGCGAGAAAGAGCACTCCATCATTCAGCGGTATCTCACGGTACTATTTGCGATCAAGCGCGCGGAATGGGGAGTCGAAGTCTTTCCCGAGCTACGTACACAGACTGGGTCGAGGAATTTCAGGGTTCCGGACGTGCTGGTGGTGCGAGCCGGCGAGAAATTTGATCGCTACATTACACGGCCGCCCCTGATCGCCATCGAGATTCTTTCGCCCGAGGATACGTTGACGGCTATGCGCGCGAAGGCAGCGGAATATCGTCTCTTTGGTATTGAAAACATCTGGATCATCGACCCCGAGCCACGCATCGCCTATCGTTACACCGAAGCCGCGCTTGAAGAGGTGCGCACCGGAGAACTGACCGTGCCGGACACGCCCATCCGCCTGGTGCTCAGCGAGATGTTCGCGGAGCTGGACCGGGCGTAGGCTGGCGGTGCACGGTCCTCTTTACACGACTGAAAGTCAGACGCCTACAGAGGAGGATTATGGCTGAGATCGACTGGCGTCACCTTGCGCTATATACCTTAGCTTTCTATATCCCTCTTGCCCCCTTTGCGTACAAATTTGCGCGCGACGAACGAAATGGGCGTATTGCAGCCATTGCGCGCGCAGGTTTGCTCTATGTTTTCGTCTTTTTATGGATTGCTGGCGGGTCCTTTATCCTCTATGGGATCGGGATTGTATTTGAGAGGCCCACTGAGTCCTGCGGAATTGGTTGTATTGAACCAGGCTCAGGGCACTGGGAATCGCCAAACCCTGCAATCCTGATCCTCGGTCTGGTCTCCATACTTACAGCATGGTGGTTGGGCAGAGCTGTGGAAGGAATCTATGAGCGACTCAATTCAAGGGCAGCCTTGGATCCGAAACGCATTGCTGAGGGTCAGAAGGAGATAGAACGACTTTTTAAGCAAATGTCGGAGCCGCTGAAGATACAAGAATTGACGCCCCTTCCCTATGTCCCGCCAGAGGGTCAAAAGAAAAAGGTCGATGAAGTAAGAGCCGATGCCACAAAAGAAAAATAACTCATGGTGCCGAAGCCCAATGTTGTCATTCAGGCTTCTTGTCTTCGACAGGAATTCTTCCCGTTCCGTGACAATGAGCACATTCCCCGCCCAGAGCCTCTTTGCCGGTGCCCCGGCAAAACGGACACTGTACAGTCTCAGCCATAGTCCCTCCTTATAGGCACATGCATCCTGAAGTGCCGCGGCGGACAACGCGTCTGGCCGCGTGCCCCCAGTCAGCCCGTTGGCGCGAGTCCCAAGGATAATAAAGGATTAGCTCTTCAGCGCCACCCGTATATGCAGCTCCTTCAGTTGCTGCTCGGTCACCATCGTCGGCGCGTCCACCATCAGGTCGATGGCCTTGGCGGTCTTGGGGAAGGCGATGACCTCGCGCAGGCTGGGCGCGCCGGCCAGCAGCATCACGATGCGGTCCAGGCCCAGCGCGATGCCGCCGTGGGGCGGGGTGCCGTACTCCAGCGCGTCCAGAAAAAATCCGAACCGCGCGCGGGCCTCTTCGTCGCTGATGCCGAGCGATTGAAAGATCTGCTGCTGCACGTCCTTGCGATGGATGCGGATGGAGCCCGAGCCGAGTTCGAGGCCGTTCATCGCCAGGTCATAGCAGTTGGCGCGCACGCTGGCCGGGTCGGTGACTAGGTTGGCCATGTCGGCCTCGTGCGGCGAAGTGAACGGATGGTGCGCCGGCATCCAGGCCGCGCTCGCCGCGTGGTACTCGAACATGGGAAAGTCGGTGACCCAGATGGGCGGGAAGGCCCGCGCGCCATCGACCATCTCTTCGCCGCTGCGTGAACCTGCCCTTTGCACGACCTCCTCGGTAATGCGGAAAGCTCCGTGCTTCTCAGCGTACTTTTTGGCCAGCTCCGCGCGGAAGTTGCCCGCCGCCGAATAGACGTTGATCTCGCGCTCGCTCAGGCGGCCTTCAAACTTGGTGTCGCTGGCTTTGATGTGGTGGGCCGGGTCGCCGGCCACGATGAGAACAAAGTCGGCCTCGGCCGCGCCGGCGAGTTCCCGCACCCGGACGGCGGCCTCGGGAAAGCCCTTGGCCAGCCGCTTGAAGTCGTCGATGAATTTGGCGCCCTTCTTCTGGTCAAAGAGCGGATGGTTGTCTTCGCGCTCCTTGCGGCTCAGCTCGCCCACGCCGGGAATGCGAAAGGCCACGATGGGCAGCGCGGGGTCGATCTGCAGCGTGGCCAGGTCGGCGTCGGAAAACGCAACGCGCACGTCGGTCAGGCCGGGCAGGCGCAGGTCGGGCTTGTCGGTGCCGAACCTCTGCATGGCCTCGTCGTAGCTGATGCGCGGAAAAGGCGTGGGCAGCGTGACCCCGGCCGCGGCAAAGCCCGCCGCCATAAATTGCTCCACCACCGCGAAGACGTGCTCCTGGCGCGGGAAGCTCATCTCCAAATCAACCTGCGTGAACTCCAACTGGCGATCGGCGCGCAGGTCCTCGTCGCGGAAGCAGCGCGCGATCTGGAAGTAGCGGTCGAAGCCGGAGCACATGAGAATCTGCTTGAAGATCTGCGGCGACTGCGGCAGCGCGTAGAACTCGCCGGGATGCACGCGGCTCGGCACCAGAAAATCGCGCGCGCCCTCGGGCGTGCTCTTGGTCAGGATGGGCGTTTCGATCTCCAGAAATCCCTGCTGGCTGAGGTTGTCGCGGATGGCCAGCGTGATGTCGTGGCGCAGGCGGAAGTTGCGCTGCATCTCGGCGCGGCGCAGGTCCACGTAGCGGTACTTGAGGCGGACCTCCTCGTTTTGAATGGCCTCTTCCGAGGGCGAAAAAGGCGCCAGGCGCGCGTCGTTCAGGACGAGCAACTGGGTGGCCTCGATCTCAATCTCGCCGGTCGGCATCTTGGGGTTGATGGCGTCGGCGTCGCGCAGACTCACCTTGCCCACGGCGGCCACCACGTACTCCGGCCGCACCTGCTCCCCTTTCAGGTGGCCTTCCGGGGTCAGCTCCTTGTCCAACACAATCTGACAGATGCCGGAGCGGTCTCTCAGGTCCAGGAAGATGAGATTGCCGTGGTCGCGGCGCCGGTTCACCCAGCCCATCACAACCACGGATTGCCCGGCGTGAGCCGCGCGCAAATCGCCGCAAAGATGCGTCCGTTCGAGACTGCCTAGAAAATCGAGCACTAACCCTATCCTTCTACTCGCTCGCGGGCCTGGCTAGAGCCGCCGCCAACTCCGCGAGCGGAACCTTGGTCTGTATGCCGGTGGAGAAATCCTTCACGGTTAGGATACCGGATTGAAGCTCTTCTTCGCCCAGGATGACGATGCGGCGGGCGGCCTTGTCGGCGGCTTCAAAGGATTTTTTGAGGCGAAAACTGCCGTCGCCCAGCTCGATCGAGAGGCCGGCGCGGCGCAGTTCGCGCGCCAGCGCCAGCGCCGAGGCATTCAGGCCCTCGCCCAGCGGCGCAATGTACGCGTCGGCCACCTGTCGTGTCTCGGACTCCTGCGCCAGCAGCGTCAGAACCAGCCGATCCTCGCCGATGGCGAAGCCGATCCCCGGCGCGCGCGGTCCGCCCAGCATCTCGCTCAGCCCGTCGTAGCGGCCGCCGCCCAGCAGCGCGTTCTGCGCGCCCAGCCCGCCGTGAGTGAACTCGAAAGTCGTGCGGGTGTAGTAGTCCAACCCCCGCACCAGGCGGTGGTTCAGCGTGTACGGCACGTCGGCCGTGTCCAGCGCCGCGGTCACCTGCGCAAAGTGGGCCCGCGAAGCCTCGTCCAGCGAGTCGGCGATCACCGGCAGCGTGGCGATCAGCGGCTGGTCCTCCGGCACCTTGCAGTCCAGCACCCGCAGCGGATTGGTCACCGCGCGGCGCTGGCAATCTTGACACATCTGCGGAGCCAAAGGAACCAGCGCCGCGCGCAGCGTGTCGTTATACCGCGCCCGGTCCGCGGCCGAGCCCACGGAGTTCAGATGCAGCGTCCAGCCCGTGATGCCCAGCTCGTCCAGCAGCGTGGCCAGCATCTCCAGCACTTCCGCGTCGCGCAGCGGGCTTTCGCTGCCCGCCGAGGGCGGCCCCATCACCTCCGCGCCGATCTGCGCGAACTGCCGGTAGCGGCCCTTCTGCGGCCGCTCGCGCCGAAACTGCGGCCCGATGTAATAGAGCTTCTGCAACTGGCCCGTCTCGCCCAGCTTGTGCTCGATGTAGGCGCGCACCACCCCGGCGGTGTTTTCCGGCCGCAGCGTCAGCGACTGGCTCTTCTCCGACTGCGCCCGCGCCCGGTCCTCCCAGGTGTACATCTCTTTCGAGACGATGTCGGTCTCTTCGCCCACGCCGCGGGCAAAGAGTGTCGTGTCTTCAAAAACAGGGGTGCGAATCTCGCCGAAGTTGTAGCGGGCAAACACGGCGCGCGCCGTCGCCTCGATGCGGTTCCACAGCGCCGTCTCCGGCGGCAACAGGTCGCGCGTCCCGCGCACGGCTTTCAGGGTGGTCATAGCCTTTCCAGTGTAAATGGACCGCAAGACGCTGCCGCCGTGAGAGGGGCGTTCTCCCGTATTCCAGAGGCTATCTCGCGTGTTAGTCCAGGATTGTGTGCGCGATCCGAAACCACCAGGCGGAACTGCTCATCCATGTGTAGGTCACAAAAGCCTGAACCACCGCCAAAGCCGGCAGCGCAGTGAGATACACCTTGTGCACACGCCGATTCACGAAAAGATCGCGCAGAACGCCCAGGAGGATCACCCCGTCCAGGCAAGGAAAGAAGAGCCCGTGATTGAAGATATAGACGATGCGGCCAAAGGCTGCGTCGAGCAGGCAGCAGGTGGCAATGAAGAGGAGCCGCCGATGGAACTCGGGCTTCTTGCGCCACGCGATGGCAAGCGCAAGGCACACGCCGAAGGCGACCATGTCATAGAACGGAATGATCAGGAAAGCCTCCGCGCCGGGCTCGTGGAGCCGGTAAGTGTCAAAGCGGCCCATGATGATTGCGGTGGTAACGCCTAGTGTGACCATCACCGTACCCAGCCCGGCGCCAAACCAGCCGAAGAGGCGATGCCACTTCACGTTGTGTGTCCGCACCAGAGCCGACTGAAAGATGAAGAAGGCCACCCAGCCGGAGAATACAGCGCCGTGAATCCATAGAAGCAAGGGCCGCGGCACGGCAGGATGGAAGAGATTGGCGTTGATCGTATGGCTGAAGCCCCACACCACAATCGCCGCGATCAGCAGCGACATGGAGAAATAGAAATACTTGTTCACGAAGGCTTTGAGCGGGGTCATCGTGCCTGTTGCTTTGCGGGTGCCTGAGGCCGATCCGACTCGTCCAGCATTCACAACCGGTGATCGAGAAGCCATAGCGTGTACCTCCTTCACGAGCCTGCGGCCTTAACGAACGGACAGCTAGGGATCTACACAAAAAAGACAGGACATGACTCTGGTGTTGGGAGAGGGGAAGTTGCCGAATGGGCCACCAGGTTGCGCGAAGACTAGCACGCACATGTTCGGGGCACAAGAGCAAAGTGTGAATGTGGCGCGGAGAGGACCGGCGCCCGCGCAACGATCAGATCCCCGCGTACCACGAATAGCCGTATTCGTGTTGGATGGAGCCCATGCCCTTGCCGATGTCCTTCATCGCGTCCAATGCCTGTGGTGCTTGCGGAAGACGTAATGCCCCACCAGCCATCCGGCGGCGCTGCCCACCAGCACGTCGGAAGGGAAGTGCTCCTGGCCGAGCACGCGGGTGAGGCTGATCCCGGTGGCGGCCGAATAGACAAAGAGCTGGGTCCAGCGGGAGGGGTACTCGCCGGCCAGCGCCGCCGCGGCCGACCAGGCGACCACGCTGTGCGACGAGGGAAATGAGGAGTCCGTGCCCACGCCGGACTGGAAGAAGCGGCCGCGCGCGCTGTCCAGGGCCGGCCGCTCACGCCAGAAGATGAGCTTCATGCCCTGTTCCACCACCACGCTGTCCAGCATCGCCTCGCCGCTCAGGATGCCGGCCTCGCGGGCGTGCGCGCTCTGCTGGAAATGCCCAAATCCATACAGAACGACCGGCGCCGCGATGAAGCCGCCAATCATGGCGTTCGAGGCGTCGATGTTGGCATTGTTGAAGCTGGCGTCGTGCGAGACCACCTGCGACATGGCGCGGTGGTCGGTCGCGAGGGCGGCGCCGGTGCCGAGGGCCAGCGGCGCGAGCCACTCCAGATCGCGGACGCCGATGCGTGCCGGGCTGGTCCAGATTCCGGCCTGATCGCGCAGAAGATTGCGTGGCGTTTCGCGCAGCGTGACGGAAGGCTCGGTCTGGGCCTGGGTTTCGGTCTGGGTCTGGGCCTGGGGTGCGTCCGGCAGGGCGGCCGTTTCGCGGGCAGTCTGGGCGCCGGCGCAGCAGCCCAGGCCCAGGGCAAGCAGGGACACAAGAACAACCGGCCGGATGCGGAAAGTCTGAAGCTGTCGCGCGTTTCTCACTGAATTCCATGATGCTACAGCCGTGCAGCCCATGGAGCGAGATGAACAAAACGTCATCTCGTCGCGCCTCAGCGCCTGGTTTCCTGCAGATAGATCTCCGTGTAGTCCAGATAGTTCTGCGCGTATTCGAGGATCAGCGCGCGGTCCTTGTCTCCCAGCTCCCGCCGCATTTTTGCGGGGACCCCGGCCCACAGCGTCCGCGGCGGCACCACCGTGTGCTCGGGCACCACCGCCCCGGCGGCGATGATCGAGCCCGAGCCGATGCGGCAGTCGTTCAGCACTCTTGCCCCGAGGCCGATCAGGCACTCGTCCTCCACCACGCAGCCGTGCACCGTGGCGTTGTGGCCGATCGTCACCCAGTCGCCCACCACGACCCGGTAAAGGTTGCGCTGCCCGTGCAGCACGGCGCAGTCCTGCACATTCGAGTTCGCTCCCACGCGGATCGAGTTCACGTCGCCACGCAGCACGGCGTTCATCCACACCGAGCTGTGCTCGCCCAGAACCACGTCGCCGAGCACCTGTGCGGACAGATCGACGTAGCAACTGGCGGGAATGTAGGGCAGCCGGCCCCGATAGGCGCGAATCATGAAATTGAGACCTCCGGGGCCAGTCTAGCCCATGGGCGGCGGGCCATATCGGCCAATCTGCATGGAATCCGGGGCACTTCCAGCCAAATAATGGCGTGCGATTCAGCGCAGGCGCACGGTTTCAAGTATCATCAAAGATGCCCTTTGGCAGGTTTGGAGGTGGAATTTTTTGGCAGAGGTTCGCGTACAAGAAGGCGAGCCGCTCGAAAATGCGCTGCGCCGGTTCAAGCGAAAGGTACAGCAGGAGGACATCATCAAGGAAGTCAAGCGTCACTCCTACTACCTGAAACCCGGCGAGAAGGCACGCGTCAAGGCAGCTTTGGCGCGCAAGCGGAATCGCAAGAAGGCTCGTAAAGAGCAGGACTAGTTTCAACCGAATCGTGACACGCGCCGCCCCCGGCGCTGCCCGCGGAACGCATCCCCGGCAGCGCACGACGCACCAGACAAGATCGGGGCGGCCGGTCGCGATTCGTGCTTTCCAGCTCCCCCGCGCCCTCCCCAGAGCGCGCCGGGAACCCACTCAGTCTCCCGCCGCCGCGGGCAGACTTACAGCACGATCGATTCGCCGCTGAACTTTTTGCGGCCCGGGCCCTTGGTGTGGAACGCAGCACGAAGACAGGGAAACGGGAGCGGCAGCGCTGTGCGGGATGAGAGCCGAATTCCACCAATTTCCCGTCTTTGGGGAAGCCGGCCATGGAATTTACCGATCGAGTCCTGAAGTGCGTCGACTGTGGCGCCGAGTTTATCTTCACTGCCGGCGAGCAGATTTTCTTCCACGACAAACAGTTCACCAACGATCCCCGGCACTGCAAGCAGTGCAAGGCCAAGCGCGCCAACGGCGGGCCCAGGGCTCGATCAGAGACCCGAACCACCTGTGCCGCGTGCGGCGCCGAGACCACGGTGCCGTTCAAGCCCACCCAGGGCAGGCCGGTGCTGTGCCGCGCCTGTTTCCAGCGCCAAAAGCTGGGGTCCGGTCCCAGGCCATCCCCGGAAACCGCGTAAAAAGAACGGGCTGCTCGCAGGCCGAAGCCGCCGGTCCGCCCTATCGCTTCGCCTGCAGCGCGCGATGCCCGATGTCGCGCCGGTAATACATGCCTTCAAACTCAATCTCGGCCAAAGCCTGGTAGGCGCGGTCCAGCGCCTGCTGCAGCGACTCGCCGGTCGCGGTCACGCCCAGCACCCGCCCCCCGCTGGTCAGCAACTGGTTGCCCACCCGCGCCGTGCCGGAGTGGAAGACCTCGACCCCCGGCACCTGCGCCGCCCCAGCCAGGCCCGCGATGGGAAACCCCGTCTTGTAGCTGCCGGGGTAGCCCGACGAGCTGGCCACCACGCAGGCCGACGCGCCCGGGCTCCAGCGCAGCTCGGTCGCTGACAGCCTCCCGTCGATGCACGCCTCCAGCGTCTCCACCAGGTCGCTCTCCAGCCGCACCAGAATCGCCTGCGTCTCCGGATCGCCGAAGCGCGCGTTGTATTCCAGCACCTCCGGCCCCCGCGCGGTCATCATCAGCCCCACATACAACACGCCCGTGAACGGCGTGCCTTCCTCGGCCATGCCCCGCACCGTCGGCTCGGCGATGTGGTGCAGAATCCACTCCGTCATCCCCGCGTCCAGAATCGTGTCGGTCGAGTACACGCCCATCCCCCCCGTGTTCGGGCCCGTGTCGCCCTCGCCGATCCGCTTGTGGTCCTGCGCCGGAGTCAGCGGCGTCACGTGGGCCCCGTCGGCCAGGCACAAAAAGCTCACCTCGTCGCCTTCCAGGAACTCTTCAATCACCACCTGCTGCTCGGCCGCGCCCAGCAGCGCGCCGCTGAAGAGGCCGTGGGCGGCTTCCAGGGCGATATTCCGCGACGAGCACAAAATCACGCCCTTCCCCGCCGCCAGCCCGTCGGCCTTCACCACAATCGGCGGATGAAACAATTCCACGGCTTTTTCAAACTCCGCCGGGCTGGCGCACACCGCGTAGTTGGCCGTGGGAATCTGGTGCCGCTTCATGAACTGCTTGGCAAAGCCCTTGCTCGATTCCAGCCGCGCCGCCTGCTCGGTCG
Source organism: uncultured Acidobacteriaceae bacterium (assembly GCA_963716385.1). GTDB lineage: Bacteria > Acidobacteriota > Terriglobia > Terriglobales > Acidobacteriaceae > Telmatobacter. Next base: position 334,043 of record OY970305.1, on the reverse strand, counting down.
GGCCAAACACCCGCAGCCCGCGCGCCTGCAGTGCGTCCACAATCCCCAGCGAGAGCGGCAGCTCCGGGCCCACAATCGTCAGCCCCGGCCGCTCGGCCTCGGCCAGCCGCACCATCGCGTCCAGGTCCTTCAGGTCCACCGCCGCGCAGCGGGCCAGCTGGGCCATGCCGCCGTTCCCCGGCGCGCACACCACCTCGGTCACCTTCGTGCTGCGCTTCACCGCCCAGGCCAGCGCGTGCTCGCGCCCCCCCGAACCCAGAATCAGGACTTTCATCGCCGTGCGTCCCCCCCGACAGGTTATCTCAGCATTCCAGGGGTCGGAAGTCAAACCAAGCACGAAGTGGGAAACAGCCGCCCGGCCCACCTCTCAATTTAGAATTACAGGAACGCGCGCCCAAGCCTCAAAATCGAGACCCGGGGCACCCATTCATGTGATGGAGCATTGAGATGTGAGCTCGCCCACGCGGCGAGCATCGACAAAAACTTTACATGATTATGCACTTGACACAACAGATGTAGCATAAGACCGAGATTGTGTTGCCGCGACAGGACAGTGTGGTCTAAAGTGTACCGAGCGGAAGGCGGGAGTATCGAACGCCATTCAGGGCGGGAATTCGGGGATATAAGGCCCCGGCGCAGTACCTGCGAGTCGTCTTCCCCATATGATATTACGTCTTTGTAATATCCCACTCCGGTAAAATATCACAAATAGGTGATGCCTGTGGCTTTTTTCCTGTATGATTTCACCGATAATAGGAGCCGTAGCGTCATCGCTGTTTGGATCAGAGAAGAGGGCCTTACCAAACGCGATATTGGGCAACTGGACCAGAAGATCGACATGCTTCAAATGAATGGCTTCGATTTGCATCCGAATTTGCTGGCAGGTCCGATCAAGAAGCAAAAGCACATTTACAAGTTGGTCATTCACGGTCAAAGGATGCTTCGACCGATGCTGTGCAAGGGGCCATTCAACATGGAATCTGAATTCACTTTTTTACTTGGTGCCATCGAAGTCAATTTCAGGCTCAACCGCGATCCGTCCGAGGCCACTTCTAATCGCGAGACTTTACTGGCAGATCCGAAAAGGAGGATGCCCCATGAACAATATCGAAAACTCTCTTAGATCTCAGCTTCGTGATCCTGAATACTCGGAAGGTTATGCGGAATCATTTCTCAATTCCTATATAGCGACACAAATTAAAGTAATCAGGGAACAAAGGGAGATGACCCAAGCCGAGCTTGGAGAATGCATTGGTACGACCCAAGCCGGCGTGTCGCGATATGAGAATGTGAATTATTCCTCTTGGAGTATCAAGACGCTCATTAAGCTGGCGCGTGCTTTTGATGTAAGGCTAAAAGTATCGTTCGAGCCTTATGGCACACTACCAGAGGAGGTCGTTCGATTCAATCGCCATTCTCTAGAGAGGGTGAAAAGAGAAGACGACCCCAATCTCCAGGATCAGCCCGACAGGATAGGCGAATATCTGTCTGGCAAATCCCTTCTTGTTGACATCGGAGCGTGGAAGGCCCTTGGTGGGGGTAATCAGGCAGAAATCATCCGTCAGAATGACGTAGGGGGAGCATCAAGCTATGCGACTAGCATCGGTTTCTAAAGCGCGAGCCCTCGCGCTGATTGAGATTGACGAGTTCAATTTGGGCGGGAAGGTGCGCTTTGCAGACTGTGTTCTCCCTATCGTCGAGCGATACGGGTTTATGGTCTTCCCGCGAGAGGCCAAAGAGTTTGACCTGGCCGATAAGGGGGTGAGATTTGAGTCCGGAAAAGCTGATGGAGTGACGATCGACTCATTGGTGATCTATGCTGGCGCTCTCTTCATCGACACATTTTCCTCGACGGCCGATTCCCAACGAATATTGCTTGAGATGCTGGAATGGGGGCGAGCTACTTTCGGGCTGACGTACACGCCTGGAATGATTCAAAAGTGGGCTTACATAAGCCAGATAGTTTTTTATACAGATTTTCCGCTCCTGGCATCTTTGAGCCCCCCATTACAAAGGCTTGCCGAAAAAACGTCTGCTGTAACAGAAAAGCTGTTTGGGGGGTTATTATACGAGCCCTCCTCGGTGATGATCGGTCATGATCCAATGGTCCGGAAAAATGGAATCGCAAGTCTTTTCATTCAGCACCGAATTAACAGCCGATTCGCTGACAACAAGTACTTTTCGGAAGCGCCTCTTCCGACCGATCTTCACATCAAATTTCTCGAAGAATTTGAGGCGGATGTGTTGGAGTCTAGAAAATAGAGGTTGACAAGGATAAATTCGACGCGCGTCTCGGTCGGCGGGTGGGCGTGTGCCCCGGGTGCCCCAGCTCCCGCCTCTGAAACCTGGGAAACGCAAATCCCCCCCCGCATTGCGCAAAATTACCCCCCGCCGGCGCACAATGGAAATGGAGAGCCACCGCGGAGCCGCCACCCCGGCGTCCGCCCCGCCCCCGCTCCAATCTCTCCGCGAGTCCCCGGTTCGCACCCCCCGGAAGGCACCCCCCCTACCCCCCCTTATTTATTTTCAAAATCCCGTGGTTAATTAAATAGACAACAGCGCCCCGACGACTAAATCACTGAAACCACACAACTAACTCCCCAATTCGTCGAGTCGCACCCCACCCCTGCTGTCCCGCAATATGAAGCAGCCGCGCTCGCCAGCCCGCTGCGTCCCTCAGGCCAGGGTGATTTGCAGTGCCGTGACGCTGGCCGGCGGGAAGGTGTGCTGAAGCTTGCCCTGGCTGGGCGCGCGGAGCGCTGCGGCAGACGGCCGCACCGCGTCCGGGTGCGCCGCGAGGGAATCGACAGGGCTAGTTCCGCACCTGCACTCACCTATACTGATGCGTGGACCGGCCGCTGATTTGTGCAGGCCGGCCGGCTCCGAGGGCCGCGCCATGGTGGAAACCCGCATCCAGCCGCACCACGAGCAGGTCGCCGAGCAAGAACGGCGCGCCGAGCAGCGGCGGCTCTACACGCGCAACCAGGTACTCGGCATGTTGCTCGTGGCGGCGGCGGTCGTTGTCTGGTGGCTCTTCCACACCAATCCAACATGGATCTTCCCGCCCGGCTGGTGGCGACTGTGAGCGCAGCGCACGCGGGCCACCCGGTCGCGCCCGAGCCTCTCGCCATCCTGCTGCTGGGGCCGACGGGCAGCGGGAAGACGGCGCTTTCACTCGCGCTCGGCGCGCGCTTCGGCGGCGAAATCGTCAGTTGCGACTCGGTGGCCGTCTATCGCGGCATGGAGCTGGGCACGGCCAAACCGACCCGCGAAGAGCGGACGCGGCTGCCCCATCATTTAATCGACGTGGCCGACCCGGACCAGCCCTTCACCGCGGGCGAGTACAGCCGCCGGGCCCGCGCCGCGCTGCGTGAGATCGCCTGCCGCGGCCGCCTGCCCATCGTGACCGGCGGAACGGGGCTCTACCTGCGCGCGCTCACCGACGGCCTCTTTGCCGGGCCCGCGCGCCAGGACGAACTGCGCACCAGGCTGCGGCGCAGCGTGCAAAGGCATGGAAACGCCTGGCTGCACCGGCTGCTCGCGCGCTTGGACCCGGCCTCGGCCGCCCGCATCCATGCCAACGACGCGCCCAAGCTGATGCGCGCGATTGAAGTCTGCCTGGCGGCGCGCCAGCCGCTCTCCCAGGTGCTGGGCGACGCGGCGCAGGCCCGCGACCCGCTCACCGGCTTCCGCCTGCTGCGCATCGGACTCAACCCGCCGCGCCCGGAGCTCTATGCCCGCCTGAATCGCCGCTGCGCGGAGATGTTCTCGGCCGGACTGGTGGAAGAAACACGCGCCCTGCTCGACCGCTATGGGCCGGTGAAGGCGCTCGATTCTTTGGGTTACCGCCAGGCACTTCGCGTGTTGCGGGGGTCCGAGAGCATCGAGGCCGCAATCCAAGCCGCGCAGCAGGGCCATCGCAACTATGCCAAGCGGCAACTCACCTGGTTTCGCCGCGAGCCGGAGGTGCACTGGATCGCCGGCTTCGGCGACGAGGCGGAGACGGTGCGCGCGGCGATGGAGCTCATCGCGAGCTTCACCTCAACCGCGGATCGCTAGCTTTCAAGACCTGCGCTCTTCCTGTGCTCTTTTGCCAAATCCTGCTTCGTGTCAAATGCAAGGTGGACCCAAACCAGCAATCCCAGTACAAAGCAGACGATCGAAAGGCTGAATCCGAAGAAGATGAAAGCAGAGAGTGCGAAGTTGGTTTGGAAATCCGGGAGCGGCAGGAAGTACATCCGGATCAGGAAGACGCAGCCGGACAGGCCCAGAAAATAGCTCCATCCCAAATGCTTCAAGATCTTCGTGGTATGACCGAAGCTGGCGGGCTTTGCCAGAGCGGAAGCGTAGAGGGCTCCCCAGAAAAGACACATCGCAAAGGCCGGCACCCGCAGGAAATATATTTCGAGCGCAAGTCCCCGGGAAATGCCGTCCTCGTGAGCCCACCGCAGCATGCTGAGAACAAGAATATTGGAAAGGGCAGCACTCAAGGCAATGTAGGCAACCAAGCCTACGAGCCACTGTGCCGGAATAATGAAAAATCGGTAGTTCACTTCCGCGCCCTTCCACCGGAGCAGCGACTCCAAGCATATACGGATTCGGCTGAGAGGATGCTCGGGAATTCACGGCGTGCATTTAAACTACCCAATGGGAACGCGCTGTGCCGGAATTGCGCGCCCGGAGCGGAGTCCTCCTTGGCAGAGACAATCTATGACGTGGCGATTATTGGTGGTGGGCCGGGCGGCTACACGGCGGCCATTCGCGGGGCGCAACTGGGGCTGAAGGTGGCCCTGATCGAGAAGACCGACAAGCTGGGCGGCACCTGCCTGCACGTGGGCTGCGTCCCCACCAAGGCGCTCCTGTTCAACGCCGAAATCTGGGACCACCTGAAGCACGCGGCCGAGTTCGGCATCGGGGGCCTCGGCACGCCCACGCTCGACTGGGACGCGGTGCTCAAGCGCAAAAACGCCATCGTCACCAAGCACACCAAGGGCCTGGATTTTCTGATGAAGAAGCACAAGGTCACCGTGATGGCGGGCTATGGGCGGCTCACCGGACCGGCGAAGGACGCCGTGCACACGGTCGAGGTCACCGGCGGCGCGGACGGCGCCGTCAGCCAGGTGCAGGCCAGGAACGTGATTCTGGCCACGGGGTCAGAGGCCAAGACCATCTTCGGCCTCGCGCCCGACGACCGCATCCTGACCAACATTGAGATTCTTTCGCTGCCGCAGCCGCCCAAGTCGCTGATCGTGATCGGCGCGGGCGCCGTGGGCCTGGAGTTCAGCTCCATCTTCCGCAGCTTCGGCACCGAGATCACGCTGGTGGAGTTTCTGCCCCGCGTGGCTCCGGTCGAGGACGAGGAGATTTCCAAGGAGCTGACCCGGCTGTTCAAGAAGCGCGGCATCGACGTGAACACCGGCGCCAAAGTGGAGAAGATCGAGGAGACCGACGCGGGCGTGCAGGTGACCTGGACCGACGCGAACGGCAAGACGCAAGTGAAGGAAGCCGAAAAGGTGCTGGTGGCCGTGGGCCGGTCCGGGCGGACGGAGAACATCGGCCTGGAGAAGACAAAGGTCGAGATGGAACGCGGATTGATTCAGGTCAACGAGGCGCAGGAGACCGCCGAGCCGGGCGTCTTTGCCGTCGGCGACATTGTGGCGGGCTTGCCGCAGCTGGCCCACGTGGGCGCCATGAGCGGCATTGTGGCCGTGACCAAAATCGCCGGACGCACCTTCCGTCCGGTGCGCCGCGACCGCATTCCCGGCTGCACCTACAGCGAGCCGCAGATCGGGTCGGTGGGCCTGACCGAGGCGCAGGCCAAAGAGAAGGGCCACGCGGTCAAGGTGGGCAAGTTCCCGTTTGCGGGCAACTCCAAGGCCACTATCCTCGGCAATCACGACGGCTTTGTGAAGATCGTCGCCGACGCAAAATACGGCGAAATTCTGGGCGTGCACATCCTCGGCCCGCAGGCCACGGAGATGATCGCCGAGGCGGTGGCGGTGATGGAACTGGAAGGCACGGTGGACGAGCTGATGTTCACCATCCACGCGCATCCCACGCTGGCCGAATCGATGCTGGACGCCTATGCGGCCGTGGAAGGGATGGCGATCAACGCCTAGAATCAACGCCTGGAACCAACGCGCCGCCCCGCTCCTGTGCCTTCGCAAGCAGGCTCATCCTGCAGGGTTGCGGATTCCATGGTGGGCCCGGAGGGATTCGAACCCCCAACCAAGGGATTATGAGTCCCCTGCTCTAACCGTTGAGCTACAGGCCCTTCAATGACTTACGGCTGCCGTCCCGGTCAGTGTAGCGGATACTGTAGCGGGTGGCAGTCTTTTCGGCTCGATTACGGCGAAATCGCCGGACAGTTGCAGACGCTCGAAAGCCCGCTCCACTGCCTCCGGGGTTGGATGGATGTACCGCTGCGAAACCACGATGCTGCTGTGACCGGCAATCCGCATGATGGTGAAAGCGTCCACTCCCGATTCCCCAAGCCTAGTAAGCATTGTATGGTGTAGAGAGTGGAGCACGAAATCCGCCGGGAAAATCGCCCGCCGCTTCCCTTCGATCTTGGGAGCGCAAGCGTCCCGGTGCAAGTGATTGATTGACGTTCCCAGGTACCAGATGACCATGCCCCTCAGTCTTACCATTCAGAAGGATCCGCAAGGGATTGCATAAATGCGCGCGTGAACCGTCCATTAGCTACTACCGGGCCATGGTTAATGACGTTACAGAATCCCACCCTCGGCATAAGGCACCTTGTCATGCTGTGGGTCTACCATCTCTGCCGACTCGGCACGTTCCTGCGTCGTGATGCTGGGCGGGGCACCTCCACGGAAGCCAGGTTCCAAAACTGAATGCGGCTTCGAGCAATGTTCCCGACGGCCGACTTGTTCTGACACCGGTACTGTGCGCACAGAGTCACGGTCCGTGTGAAAAAATCTGGCGACAAATCTGAGAACGCTGTGGCAATGAATTTGGTCTTGGGCTGAAGGCCCCGAAATTCCCGGGAAAAACCGAGAGAAACAGGGGGTCGGTGAGGCGTGAAGCTTCCAGTCGCGAAATGCAATCAATTCTGCGACCAGGTGCAAACTTACACTGCCACCTTCGGCGATCACCAACGGTGCGCAATCTCTCATTCACGCAGAAGGCGTGGGGAGGCATCAGTTCGACCAACACGATGTCCGGAGCGTGCTCAAAAGAGTAGTGCCCGAGCGGCACAGTCCCGCCGGCACCCAGAACATCGACTGAAGCCCGGTCCTAGAGTGCTATGGGCTGTTGACCAGCAACTCAGCATTTGGTCCAATCCTGCTGGGAAGACATCGGCGAATGCTGGGCGACTTACGAAGAGTAATCGGCCTCGGTGAGTGCATTGGTGGATAATGCAACAAGTAAGGGTCGCACCTGATGAAATGCGACATGTGTTGGCCGCTCCTGTTGTTCTTTGCGAAGGCCCACACGGCGTTAGTGGATGCGCTGCTGCTGCCGCTGATTACGCTCAGGCTGATCGTGTTGCTATTGTTGCTGAGTCCACCGCGAAGAAGGTTCTCGTATTCTACATCGAAATCGTAGTAGGTCTGCAACGTGCTTAGCAGCGAGCTTGTCGGGGTAAGTTGTTCGTTGGGGAAGTACTCATTGTCGAGCATATCGATCCCCGGATTTCCACCAACACCGTCTCCCAGCTCCAGATGCGAGGCTCCGCTGGCGAAGATCGCAGCGTCTGTCAGCAGAACGCCCGGGGTGTTGAAGTTGCCAGTGTTGCTCTGCGCATACAGGTAGTCCATATATGCCGGGAGAACCACGCCTAACCCGGGGCTCGATGTGTCTATCCCATCGACGCCGGCCGTCAAATCGTTATAGGTGTTCTGAGTTCCCCCATCCGCATTGGGCCAACATTCAACATAGGCAAAGTCTTCATCGGCTAGGACATTGGGCAGCCCATAGCCACTCACCGCATTGAACACGATGGTCTTCGTCAATGCTGTTTTAGCGCCGCTCAGGAAGGTGGCATACTCCGCCGGTAGATTGGGAGTTATTAGCATCCCAGCGTAGGTGTATACAATTTCTGGGTTGCCGAGTTGGTCGGCGTGCCATCCGTCGAAGGGGTAAGCCGCGAAGGCGTTGTCTTCTTGTCCATAAATGTAATTCTGCCAACTCGTATTCCCAGGATCGAAGATGTAGATGTAAGGAGTGGCCCAGTCAATCGAAGTGAAACTGAGGTTGTCCTGGTCTGTGCCGTTGCTGTTCTGATAGAGTCCCCACTGAGGACTGACTCCGCTGCCGTCTGTCGTGTAATCGGCCCACGCGCCGTAGATGAGGTTGTAGTTCATCGCCGCCATCCCGTACATGTGAGCGGCAGTGATGTAATCGAGAATCGAGCACCGTTTGACGGTAGTTGGTTTGATTGTCGATTTGAACCCAGGAGGAAGCAGGGCTGGCCACGGTTCCTGCCAGGGGAACATGATGCTTCCACTGCCAGTCGTAGAATCGGATGCCGTTGAGATGGTATTTGTTGACTTGAGCGATCTCGTTTGAGGTTGTCGATGGTGCTTGGTCCGGGTATGTAGCTACATATCCATAGCGAGGGAACTTGGTCCATGTGGACGAGACGTCAATGGCAGAGTTAGTGCTGTCGAGGACCGAAGTTGAAGAGTTGGTCGCCGCCACTTCGACCGAATAACCCTGAAAGTCTGTGGCCGGAGTGACCCAGGTGAACGTAAGAGTATCGGTGCCGCCATTCGCCAACGAGAATGCCTGCGCGAGAAGCGTCGCCTGAAGAGATCCTAGCTGGGCCAGGTTAATCCCCACGTCGCCGCTTGCCGATACCCCCGTTGTGTTTGTAAGGCTTACGTAAATCGTTGCGGTGAAACCGGGCGCGTATCGTGCTGCATCCGTGCTCACGCTGCTGATGAATCCAGCAGACGGCGCAGCCGTGGCTTCGCTCGATTGAGGCGATGTTCCCGAGCTGTTTATCGCTGATACTATATGGAAGTAGACCGTTCCGTTGGTCACGCCGGCATCGGTGAAGGAAGTGGTTGCGATGCCCGTCCGGTATGAGGTGCTTCCCTCACCGCCCGAGGTGGTGGAGCGATAGATGTTGTAAGAGTTAGCCCCGCTTCTGCCGGACCACGACAGGATACGTGCGCATTGCCCCCAGCGGCGGTCAATCCGGTAGGCGTTGCCGGAACCGTGGGAGTTGGGGCCGGCGTAATGCTGCTGCCCCCTGAACAGGATGAAGCAAACGCCGCAAGAAACATCAGTAGAACCGCGAATGTCGCAAGCTGTCTCATGGCCGATACGCACTGGGCAGATGTAAGGCTCCCGGACGGGCCCTGCACCCCGCTTGTCCCGCTACGGGCCGTGATCGAGCAGTGCGCTTCACAGTTGCGTCGGAGGATTCCTTGCAGATCCATGATTGTTCCCTACCTCGTGGCAAGGCTGCTCGATTAACGTTCGTTGCAAGCTCTGCGCTTCTACTTCACGTACAAAGATGCGGCGTCTGCTTCATGTCGCAACTTGGCCGACTGCTCAAGAGCTTGCGTCGCAGCCGCGCGATCTCCCGTCTTGATGTATAGGTGACCGAGACGAAAGTAGTAGCTTCCGTCCACGTCGAGCGGCAAGGCCTGTTTGAGTTCAGCGATGGCCTGCACGAGTTCACCTTGGTTCTCATAGACCCTGCTCAAATCTGCATGGACGTACGGCCGTTCTTCTGGTCTCACGCGCAAGGCTTTTCGCAGGAACGGCAACGCCTGGGCCAGGTTCACGCGATTGACCAGGATTTCACCCATCAGGTAATTCGCTTCAGGATCGTCCGCGTTTGCGTTCAACACATATTGCACTTCGTGCTCGGCGCCGTCGGCATCGTGATTCGAATAAAGAACACGTGCAAGGCCAAGGTGTGCCGTAAGAAATCCGATCTCCGCCGCTATCGCTTTTCGATATTCTTCGGCGGCACCGGCCAGATCGCCCTTTTCGCGAAGCATATCGCCTGAAAGCGCATGAAGCGATGCCGACTGAGGATTGAGGTCGGTCGCAGCAGTGAGTGCGGCAAGGCCCAGACGCTCTGCGGATTGAACCCGCCAATAGAGCGCTTCTGCGTCTTCGGGATTACTCATGAGAATCTGCCCGGTGGCCTTCAACACCAGGTCGTCACGGCCAATGTAGTACGAACACAAAGACATGATTTGAAGCTGCGGCACAGTCAAACGCAAGGACGGCTCATCCAGCGAAGCACTGCATGCGGAGTAATGACCCGCCTGCATGTAACTTTCAGCCAGCTTTGCGGCCGGCGGCAAGTTACCCGGCTGGCGCAGCTCGAGGATCTCGCGAACACGGGCTTCGGCGCCGGCATTCACCATGCCGCCCCAGAGCAGATCGGCATTGCTTTTGACGAAGGCGGAATCGATTTCAGCAGCGTCGCGAAGTTCCCGCAAGGCGCTCTCTGTGTCGGCCCGGTTTGCATCGAGGACGGCGACACCGAGTTTGGCAAGGAGGCAACCTCTGCCTGACTGCGAATTCCAATCCGACCTGAACTCTTCGGCAGCAGTGTCGAAACTTGATTGCTTGAGGTAAGCAAAGCCAAGGTATGAGTGGGCGCACGGCACAACTTGCGGGCTTGACACTGCGGCGCGAAGAGTCGCGACTGCCTTGTCTGTCTTTCCTTGCTCCAGATACGACTCGCCGAGCAGCACAGCCCGGAACGGAGACGAGGAATGCTGGAGGCCGGCTTCGACCTCCTTTTCCATGCTGAGGTAGGTCGCGCCGAGGCCGTACCAGGCTGTTGCGTTCCTGCTGTCTAGTTGCGTGGCACGAGTGAACTGCTCCAACGCTTCAGAGTATTGCCTGAGTTGCAAGTAGCTATTCGCAAGCCCGACGCGGGCTTCGGCCTGATCGGGCTTCTCCTCGGTTGCTTTCTGAAGGTAGGGCAATGCCAGGCTTGGGTTGTCGAGCTTGAGATAATCCAGCCCCGCCAGTAAGTTGGGAGCAAACAGATCGGGGTGCTTGACGAGTACATGCTGAAAGCAGGCAATCGCCGCCTGCAGATCGCCGCTCAGGTGAAGCATCAGCCCCAGATTCACTTCCGCTTCCATGAGATCCGGCTGCTTCGCGAGTATTTTCCGGTAGAGCGTTGCGGCCCGGCTGTACTGCTGCGCTTGTTGAGCCGCGGAAGCCTCACCCCATAATTGCTCGACCGTAACCCCGGCCGACTGAAGCGGCGCCGCACTCACGCCAAGCATGGAGCATCCGAGGAGAGCCACAACTAGAGCGCAGCCGGCCAGTAGTCTAAGAGTTGGTCTTAATGGGCCAAGAGGTTTTTGCATAAGTCGAAGCTCCTTGAGCTTCGCGGGAAGAGTGAAATGGGCACGGCCTCAGCCGTGCCCAAATGTCCTTGAAACAAGCTGTTGTTAGCTCCCGAGGAAATGTCCGATTCCGGCTAAACGTTCGTTAAGACTTGATCCGACATTCCCTCCGCGTGCCTACCAGATCAATTTTACCGCAGCTTGTACTTCGCGTGGTTGAAAAGCTCCTGAAATGTAACCAAACGAGTTGTCGCCAAGTCCGGTATCTGGGTTGGTAAACCGTGGATGGTTGAATGCATCGAAGGCTTCACCGCGTATCTGAAGCTTCAGTAGGTCGCTCAAGGTAATGTACTTCTGCAGCGCAAGGTCCCAATTATCGGTCCCTATGCCCCGCAGGTACGAGAGGTTTCGAACGGTCGTGCCATAGGTGAAATCTGCTGCCTGCACGAAGGCTGTGGTATCGAAACCCACAACACCCTGAGGGGTGAAGGTATGCGCTACCTTTTTAGGAGCATGAACCTGATCCGGAGATTGACCTCCACCGAAGGAATAGGACGTATTGTTGTTGTCCGTCAGCGACAAGGGCAAACCGCTTCGGAAGGTGCTGATACCGCTAAACTGCCAGCCTCCCACCACGGCATCCACTGCCTTGTTGGCATTTCCTCCCAAAGCTTTGCCGCGTCCTACGGGAAGCTGATAGATATAGTTGATGACCAGACTGTTGGGTACGTCGGATGCATCGACCGACTTATCCATTGCGATGTTGTTGTTATCCCGGAATTCCTGGTTTGAGGCACCCCAACTCCATGCCGCATTGCCCGTGACGTCGTCGAGCCATTTCGAACGGTTATACGAGGCGAGAAGCTGGAATCCATGCGAAAACCGGTGGGTCCAGGTCAGCATCAGGGCGTTATAGGTATCGAAACCTATAGGCGCCTGCTGGCTGTTGACGCTGCAGAATTCCGGGAAGGGCTTATCCATTTGCTCTTGAAACACGGTCGCGCCCGAAAGACCGCATCCGCTATTGGGCGCCTGACCATAGAAGGGGTTGGGAACGAGGTTATACAGCGGGTTGGGCTGTCCCGCGGCGACCGCCTGGGCCGCCTGCTGAATAAACACATCCGGAACCTGGTTCAGATTCACAGAGCCGGCTACCGGGAGATGAGTACCCCGATTGCCGACATACTGCGCTTCCACTACATCATTTGCAGACAACGCGTATTGCAGTCCGAAGGTGTAGTCCTGCACGTAAGGACTGGTCCAGTTATGCTGAATGGCATTGACGCTATTGCCCAGATTGGTCAGGCCGCCCAGCGCGTTTCCCACGATCGGCACGAGCCCGCCGCTGAACGCATGGCTGGCGGGGTTGGTGATGGTGTAGCCATTGGTCGGAGCATCCTCCCAGTTTGTCGTTTGCGAGTACCCGTTCAGATTCGCATCAAAGGCCAACGACGCTCTCTGTGGATAGAAGATGCCATAAGCCCCGCGCACGACTAACTTGTCCGTCGCGTGGTAGGAGAATCCGAATCGAGGTGCAATGTTGTTGTAACTGTTGGTAATGACGCCTCGCCCATTGTTTCCGCCCGCCCAGACTAATTCTCCCGGCGCGGCATAGCCGGTCAACGCCGATACCGGATTGATGGCCGTGGTGTCGAACCAGGCCATCTTATTGAAGCGGTCTGTGGGAGACGGCTGCAGCTCGTAGCGGATTCCCAGATTGAGTGTCAGCTTCTTGTTGACTTTCCAATCGTCCTGAAGATACCAATCCACCTTCTTCATGTTTGCCGTCTGTGAGCCGGTCTGATTGAATGACCCGCTGCCCGCCCCGAGTAGAAAGCTCGCGAAGGAATTGCCGGTACTGGGATTAATGCCCAGTGGATTAAACCCTCCCGTGCCGCTCTGGCTGAAGTTAAGGTTGGCGTTTCCGGGGGATTCATTGTTGTAGTACTGAGATGTGAAACCGAACCCGAACGTAAACAGGTGGCGCCCGTAGGTATCGGTGAAATCCGTGCCAATCGACCGGTTGTCACGCGGAGCCGTTTGAGGACTACCGGACCCGAGTCCCGCGTACCCACTCAGGCTGACGCCAGGGAAAACGCCCCCGCCCACATTAAGGGCGGACAGCCAGCCGAGTTGCGTCACGTCAAACGGATGTCCTTGGGGGACATTGGTCTCAATCCAACGGTTCCAGCCGCCATTGACGCTCATCACCAGCGACGGGGACAAGACCTGAGAGAAGCCCATGGCGAAATCCCAGCGGTTGTCGCCGTTTTTCAGCCCCGGCCCCCCGGGATCGCTCCCATACAGAGCCACGCCTCCAGTTTTGAATTCATCCTTGTTCGACCAACGCCCGTAGATGCGCGATTTGTCGTTGAAATTGTGGTCGATGCGGACGGTATAGGCATCCTGCTGTTGTGGCGACGACGCGCTCGCCACAAAGTTGTTGGCGGTTTGTGTATTGGTTGGATGGGGGTAATACTTCAAGAGCACTGAAGCGAGTTGGTCGAACCTTGTCGAGGGAATCACATTCGTGGGTATCCCGCCATTGACCCCCCCGAAGGGGTCCATGATAATGCCGGAAGCCGTGGCGGTCAGCCCCGATACTGGATCGTTCTGCCCGGCCGTCACCTGACGAGCTGAATAGGGATCATAAATAGCTCCGGTATAGACCGGCCTGCCAAGATAGTCGAATGTTCCCGTGGCGGCTCCCAACTGCGCGGAGAAATTGCCCGTAAAGTTGTCCGCGGTGGGAACGGTCTCAACGGCGGTCACCGGGGAAGCTGCGCGCAGACCTTCATAGGAGCCAAAGAAGAAGGTCTTGTCGCGTCCCCGGTACAGATGTGGCAGAACAACTGGGCCACCCATGGTAAAGCCGAACTGGCTGCGCTCGTAATGTGTCTGGGGGCCATGATCGAAGAAGTTGCGCGCGTCCGCGGCGCTGTTGCGCAAGAACTCAAAGGCATCGCCGTGGAGATCTCTGGTGCCGGATTTGGTGATCATGTTGATGACATTTCCGGAACTGAAGCCGAACTGGGCTGAAAAACTGTTGGTCTGGAGGCGGAACTCTTGTGTCTCGTCGATTCCCGGCGGGTACATAATGGCGCCCCACTGGCCATCGGCATTCCAATGACCGTCCAGCAGCCATTCTGTATCGCCGAACCTGCTTCCCGCAAAGTTCAGGAAGGTCAAATCCTGATCGGCATTGGCCGAATTCGCGCTCGAGCCACCGGTCCATTGAACGAGGGCCTGGTTGGTGACAGACGCGTTCAGAAAGACCAGGCTGGCGACATTCCTTTCATTGAGGGGAAGATCGAGGATTTCCTTCTCGTCCACATAGGTAGAGATGTTGGCATCCTCAGTGTTCAACTGCGGCGTCTGTGAGGTCACCGTGATCTTTTCGGATACGCTTGCCAACGGCAGCGCAACGGGAATCTCAAGAGACTGCCCCACCTGCAAGTTGATGTTGGTTTGGGTATAGGCACTGAGACCTTGCTTCTGAACTGTCAATGAATACTGGCCTGGCGGCAGCAGCGTGAACACATACAGTCCGGTGCCGGTGGTCTTCTCTTGGCGCTGAAAGTGCTGGTTCGTGCTGACGACCGTCACCGTCGCGCCGGGTATGACGGCGCCGGTTGTGTCGGTAACGGTGCCGGATAGTGTGGCGGCGGCCGCCTGGGTCTGGCCATTTGCTCTGTTGATCGGCAGCAGCAAGACTGCGAAGATTGCAAAGCAGGCCAGGGCCAGCCGGGTGAGATTGGTAGCGAATCGTGGGTTGTCGCCGATGTGTACTGGATATTTCTGCCATCTGTTCATGTGATTGCCTCCCTCATTGGTTGCAACAGCGGTTCGAGAATTGGCATGCCTTTTCAAGGCGTTCAGAGCCGAAAGGCCCTCGAATTCTTTGCCAGTTCGTGACGGCTCATTACAAGGTGCAGCGCAACCCAGGCATTCTGTTGCGCAGACTACAACAACTGCGTCCTCGGAATCTGGGACCGAGCCTTCTAAGCCTCGGTGTGGATTTGCGCCAACGCCGGAATTCATGCCACCATGGCGATCCTTGTCCGAGCTGGTTTATGCAACCTCACTAGCTCCTCTGCCATGGCCAGGCTCAGCCGCATCTGCGCAGCCTATTGAACTACGCCGCTGACACTATGCGTCGGGGCATAGAATTGACGAGGGACGCGCCGCGACATTTTCCCGAGGTTTTCCCGAGGTTCTTAACCCCTTGCATGACAAGGGCTTGCGTCGGGCAATCGGAGAGGACTGTTCCGACAAGACCTTTATAATCTGTATCTGAGGGTTCATCTGTGCGAGGCGATTACCGCATCGGCGACTGGCTGATCCATCCTGGCATCAACTCGATGGAGCGCGATGGAGAGACGGTGCATCTGGAGCCAAAGGTGATGCAGGTGCTGCTTACCTTGGCCTCCGAGTCAGGAGAAGTGGTCACTCGGGAGCACCTCCGCGATGCGGTCTGGCCGGATGTATTCGTTGGCGAAGACGTCTTGATCCGAGCCATCTCGGAGCTCCGGCGCGCCTTTTCCGATGATCCGAGAGAGCCCCACACGATCCAGACCGTTCCCAAGGTTGGATACCGTTTGATCGCCGCTGTCTCGCCGGTGACAACGGAATCAGAAGACGAATCGCCGATTCTCATTGCCAAACCTGAGGAGAGCCTTGAATCAGCACGGGCGGAGGCACGAGAAGTGGCGTCCGTTCCGAGAATTGTGGCGCTGGCGCCACAACGAAATACGATCGGCGCTTCGCCCAGGCTGCGTGTACTCTCGAGCGCATTGTCGCTGCTCGCCCTAGCCGCCGTGGTCTGGGCTGTCTGGGCCGTTCGGACCGACCATCGTTCAATCCGGACGGAGGCATATACCAGCCGTCCCCTGACAACCTATGCCGGTTCCGAACTTCAGCCCAGCTTTTCCCCCGATGGAGGTGCGGTTGCCTTCGTCTGGATCAAAGAGGGCGAACGCACCGGTCATATATATGTGAAGCTGCTTGGTTCTGAAGCTCCGGCTCGGCTTACGAGTGGCACAGCAGAGGAATTGAGCCCCGCCTGGTCACCCGACGGTCGCCGGATCGCGTTCATTCGTCACGACGAGACGCGCACCAGCATCCTCATCATTCCGGCTATCGGCGGCTCAGAAGAAGAGATCTATACGCTACCAACGAACCATGTATGGGAGTATGGAGGCCTCACCTGGAGCGCCGATGGAGAGAGCCTCATTTTTCCGCAACAGGCCAACTCGCAAGCCCCAAGTGAGCTGATGGAACTCGCGATTAGAGGGCGTACCGTCCGGCCGCTGACTGCCCCGCCCCTGGGTTGGGATGGAGACTGGACCCCGGCGATCTCTCCGGATGGAACCAGGCTGGCCTTTGTTCGAGGGCCAGAGGGTTCGGTATACGACATCTATGTGATGAAGCTGCCGGACGGGGCACCACAGCGGCTTACCTTCGATGGTCGGCTCATCGTGGGTCTGACCTGGACCTCCGACAGCACCAGCATTGTTTTCTCGTCGAATCGAAGCGGCAGCATCTCTCTTTGGCGGGTCTCGGCGCAAGGCGGAACACCTGAACATGAGCCCGCCGGCGGCGATAACGCCTATTCGCCGTCGATCGCCAAACAGGGCAATCGGCTGGTCTATTCACACGGCAGCGCCACGTGGAGCATCCTCGCAGCCGATCTTCACGGGAAGGGCCCGGAAATCGAAGCGGACATCCTCACCTCCAGCGAGCAGGACGCATCTCCGCACGTTTCTCCGGCTGGCGACAAGATCGCTTTCCAGTCCTGGCGCTCCGGCTCACAAGAGATTTGGACGGCCAGAATCGATGGCAGCGACCCGATTCAACTCACCTATGCGGGCGCCTCGGCCGGAAGTCCTTCCTGGTCGCACGACGGACGCCGCATCGCCTTTGACGCCCGGCCGGAATCTTTCGCGCACATTTACGTGATCGGCGCGGACGGCGGCACGCCTCGGCCGGTCACCCATGGAAGCGCCAACGACATCGTTCCAAGCTGGTCGCCGGACGACCGATGGATCTACTTTGGCTCCAATCGCTCCGGCACGTGGCAGGTATGGAAGACGCCGTCGGACGGCTCCGGGCCGGCCCAGCAGGTGACCACCGGAGGCGGCATGGTGGCCATCGAGAGCCCGGACGCTCGCTGGCTCTATTTCACCCACTATGGCGAGCCCGGCATTTGGCGACGCCCCACGGGCGGCGGACCGGAGCGCAAGATATTTGACGGACCGCCCACCGGCAATCTGAACTATTGGACCCTGGGCGGCGGCTACGTGTATTCGCTTTGGCAACGAGGGGGACAATCCACTCTGCAACGGATCGATCCGAAAACCGGGCGCACTCAGTTTGTGTACGCGCTCAAGCACGACCCAACCCCCTTTGCCGGTATTTCGTTGACTCCCGATGGCAAGCGGGTCATTTTTGCGGAGCTTGATCGGGCCTCGAGCGGCCTGACGCTTGTCGAACACTTTGAGTAGCGGGGCTCAAGACTCCCCTCGGCGAAACCTCGGCAATCCTTCATGACTATAACCGCAATTCCAGTTGCATGATTGAGCCATGCGCTTGCTGCTCTCGCTCCTTTTTGTTCTTTCTGTGCCCGGTGCTTCCGTGCATGCCTTGGGCATCCAGCTTGTCGATGCATATCCCGACAAGGCTCGCTACGCTCCCTCCGATCCGGTGAAGCTCGTCGTTGAGCTGAACGGCAAGGCCGATGGAACTGAGCAGATTTCTGCCTCTATCTGGCGGCTCGGCCAAACCGTTGGACAGTGCGAACCAATCCGCCTTGCGCCAGGCGCAGAGCGTACGCAAGTGCTCCACTGCTTCCCTCCCCATGAGGACTACCAGGGTTATTTGGTCACCGTGCGACTCTCAGGCGCGGACGGGCAAACACTCGGGGAACGGCATACCGCCATCGACATTTCATCCGACTGGAAGCGATTTCCTCGCTATGGCTATCTAGCCCACTACAACGCCAGCGAGGGAACCGACCCGCGATCCTGGATCGCCGAACTCAATCGATTCCATATCAATGGGCTGGAGTTCTATGACTTCCAGTATCGGCATGACCAGCCGCTTGCGGGTGCCGTGGAGCATCCGGCCGCCAGTTGGAAGGACATAGCCGGTCGCACCGTGGACGGCGCCATGGTAAGAGGCCTCATCGACCAGGCACATCATTTCAATATGATGGCGATGGCCTATAACGCCAGCTATAGTGCATATGACGATGTGTTCACCAGGTCACAAGATAGGCTGCCGTTGAAGTGGGCAATATGGGACACCCCAGACGGCCCACGAACTGTCGCGACGGCCAAAAGCCTCGAGCTTCATAACACTTCCGGCTGGTCTACCCATCGTCTTTATTATATGAACCAAAACAATCCGGGATGGCAGCAGTACCTGTTTGGCCAGATGCATGACCTATTTGAGGTATACCCCTTCGATGGCTGGCACGTGGATACCTTCGGAGAGAAGGGGGGATATGCATTCGACGGCTCCGCTGTAGATTACATTGCCGGCTTTCGTTCCTTCATCGATCATGCAAGTGCCACTCTGCACAAGCGTATTGTCTTCAACGCGGTTGGCACTCTGGGTCAGGAACGCATCGCACGCTCTGCAGCGGACTTCGTCTATTCCGAACTCTGGGAAGACCACGAAACCTTTGCGAGCATTCTTTTGACAGCCGAACAAGTCCATTTTGCAAATCCTGAGGACGGCTTTGTGATTGCCGCCTACGTCCACAAAGCACCCCAGACCGGACCTGTTCCAACCGCCAGGCAATTCAATCTGCCCAGTGTCCTGCTCGCGGATTCTGCCATCTTCGCCTCGGGCGCGGCTCACATCGAGTTGGGCGACGGTGACCGCATGCTCTCGAGGGAATACTTCCCCGACGATACGCGGCTTTCTGTCTCACCTGCGCTGTACAATGCGCTACGCCACTACTACGACTATCTGACAGCCTACGAAGACTACCTGCGCGATGATGTAGATGTGGACCCGTGCGGTGTTGAAGTCAGGATCCCTGACCAAGTAACCAATCCGCTGGCAGTCCCGAATACTATTTGGACCATCGCACGCCGTAAAGACAACACGACCGTCATTCATCTGATCAATCTGCTCGGCTCAAACGACCCCCACTGGCGCGATGTGATGATGACGCGGCCTGAGCCGCCAACACTGCAGAATTTGCAAGTGCAAGTCTCTTCGCCGGAGACTATACGATCGGTGGGATGGGCGTCTCCTGATTTTGACGGCGGACAATTCCACTCGATTCCGTTTCAGGTTCGCAAAGATGGAAAATCAACATGGATCGAGTTCACACTGCCCAAGCTGCAATATTGGGACACCATCTTCATTGAGAATGGCCAATGAGTTGGAAAGCCACCAGGCACTCACGCGTATGCCGCAGGTTTCCAACTTCTAGCGAAATGGAGGAAATGTACCTGCAGGACCTGACGAATGCTACTGAAATTGTCCTGGACGCAAGACAGGGAGTGCATAGACCTGGCGAACCAAGCCGCGAGCATGCGCCAATGACCAGCGGTTCAGGAAGCGCTGGACGAGCCGTAGCTGGAGCTGTCCGCATCGGCAACACGATTGGTGCGGCATTCAACCGAAGGGTACTGGGTGCCGTGGAAGCCCACATCACATTGATTGCGGGGGGCGTACTGATGGCATTATCAATCCTGTTTGCCTTTTTCCCTCGCGCGCTGGCTTACCCGCTGGTAGCTCTTGCTGCGTGGGTCGCGCTCATTCTTCTCTACCGGAGCTATAGGCTCTACGCACAAAGGAGAAGGCAACGTCAGCGCTAATAGGAGTGTCGAATTTGCGGGGCTTTCCTCGAAACGATAAGGGCCAACCAAATTCGGGGTCCATCTCGAATGCAACCGCGGTTCTCGCCGACGCGTGAGCGAAGTCGAGGGGGTTTGATGCTGGCACGAGAGGATTCA
Source organism: uncultured Acidobacteriaceae bacterium (assembly GCA_963716385.1). Classification (GTDB taxonomy): domain Bacteria; phylum Acidobacteriota; class Terriglobia; order Terriglobales; family Acidobacteriaceae; genus Telmatobacter. The sequence continues at coordinate 313,771 of OY970305.1, read as the reverse complement.
CATCTGCAGCTCTCGTGATCCCCCGGGATCTCGAACCGTGTAGCGATGAAACTGACCAGCCTAGAGATTTAAGAATTTCCTGCAGAGCGCTTCTCCGTACTTTTTTCGCAGCCTTGGCCTTTTCACGAGCATCTTCTTCGCGAACGTGGGCTGCCTCCCACGCGTCGATCTTTACATCGGAGTGGATGCAGGATGCGAAGGCCTCCTCTTCCCCAATCGCGGTGCTCCAGAGGTTAACCGTAGCCTTGTGGGCGCTCTGACATGCACGCGCTTTTAAGTCCAAAACTTGCGAAGAATTGATCACAGGTTCGAGTGGCTGAGTGCAGGAATGCAGTCGCACCTGAGCCCGGCGAATGTATACTGCTTCGGTTCAAGAAAAGCCGCAAGCAAAAGCTGGTTGAATGAAGATCCCGTTTCTAGCCCCGGGGGAGATTGAACGGTTGCAAGAGCGCTGGGCTCGTTGGCGCGCCAACATGACAAGGCGTTTTCAGCTATTTCTGTTGGTGTCTACTCTCCTTGGTATCTGCCTGGTGCTGGTTCTGACCCCGGCGCGTCCCCGAACCGAAGCGGCGAAGCCGTTTAGCTTGGCGGTCGGAACCGCACTGGTGATGGGGAGTGTTCAAAACCGGCAAGGCCAACCCCTCGTCGGGGCCGAGGTGGACGCTCTCACGACGAACGGTGATCGACAGATTGCAGAGACGCTTACTCAGGATGACGGCCTATATGTCCTCACTTTGCCTGCAGACCTACCTGAGCAGTTCGTGGTTGAAATCCAGCATGATCATTTCAAGAAAGCGACAATTGATCTGAGCGCTTCCGATCGAGAGAAACTCAAAACAGGGCAGCCAATCGTTTTACACCCTACAATTTTGGGGCGAAAGCTTGGTCCGGCATTTTGGGCTGCCACCTCGATATTCGCTGGGGTGCTCATCCTCATGGCCACTGGGACGCACCACAATACCTTGGCCGCCTTGATGGGTATGGCGAGCGTTTTTCTTCGTAAGTTATTTGGGTGGCTCCTTGCGCCAGGATCTTTTCATTTTTGACTTCCGGAGCGCACTGCTTTACGTGGATTGGAATGTCATTTTCCTGATTATGGGAATGATGATTGTGATCGCCGTGCTGGAAGAAACCGGTTTATTTCAGTGGCTTGCTTTCACATCCTATAAACTTTCCGGCGGACGTCACTGGCTGCTCCTAACTATCTTGATGGTTGTTACGGCGGTCACCTCTGCCGTGCTGGACAACGTAACCACCATGCTGCTGATGACGCCGATCAGTGTGCAGCTTGCTCTGGCGCTGGGGATCAATCCCCTGGCGCTCATCATGCCGCAAGTCATGGCATCGAATGTGTTCGGCATAAGCACGCTGATCGGAACTCCCACAAACATCCTGATCGGCTCCTATGCCCGGATTTCGTTTAGCGGCTTCCTAACTCATCTGACCCCAGGTGTTCTGCTTTCACTCGGCGGACTCATTCTCTACAGCGAATTCATCTTCCGAAAAGAGCTGAAGTCTGCCAAAGAGCCCTCTGCGCAGCTGGTTGAAAAACCTGACCACTCGAGCACGCATCAGGCAGCCGGAGGCACTCCGGAAGGCTGCATGGGTGGGGACCGGAATGCTGGTCCTGTTTCTCCTCGGAGACCGCGTCAGCCTGTTGCCCTCCGTCACCGCCCTGGTCGGGGCGACGGTTCTCTTGGCGTGGATTAAACCGGATATTGAAAAGATGATCGAAGCAGTCGATTGGACGACGCTGGTCTTCTTTATTGCTATTTTCATTGTCGTAGGTGCGATCCAGGAAGTCGGGCTGATCAGCTATATTGCAGATGGCATTGGCTGGCTCGTCCGGGGCAACCTCGTGTTGGCCATTCTGGCAGTCATCTGGCTAGGTGCGCTGCTTTCCACGGTCGTAGCCAATATCCCGTTTACTGCAGCCATGCTGCCGGTCGTTGGATACATGACAGCAACAATACCTGGTGCGAACAATAAGGTTTTGTTCTATTGTCTGGCGATCGGCTCCGCCATGGGCGGAAATGGCTCCCTGATCGGAGCCTCGGCCAACATGGTTACAGCTGGGATTGCAGAACGTGCGGGGTATCCAATCACATACGTGTACTTTCTGAAAAAGGGATTTCCTGCCCTCATCGTGACCGTGGGCCTCGCAAGCATTTGGATGCTGCTGCGTTTCTACGTGATGAGGTAGAGAGGAATGGGGGCTTCGGTGACCACACAAACTGTCAAGCAGATCATCTGCGCTGTGCATGGCGGGCCAGAGAGCAGGGACACGGTGATTCGAGCCATTTTCCTTGCGTTGGAGTTTGGAAGCCGGCTGACTTTTTTCCACGTCCTGGATGCGGAATTCCTTGGCTATGCAACACTCGGGACGCTGAGGGTTGTCTATCAGGAGCTCGAAGAAATGGGGAAATTCGTCATGCTGATCCTATGCGACCGTGCCAGGGAACGCGGTGTGACCGAGGTGGATTACATTTTGCGGAAAGGCAATATCCGAGACCAATTGCGCCAACTGACTATAGAAACCGGCGCGGAAGTGATGGTGATGGGGCGGCCCACTCGCAGCCCTGCGAAAAACGTGTTCAAGCTTGGAGACTTCGACGCCTTCGTCGCGAACCTGGAACGAGAAGCGAACATCCGCATCATTCAAGTGACACCCGCGCCGATTAAGGAAAAAGATTTGCAGTCGGGACTGGTTTTATGAGTTCTTACTTGGAGAAGTCGAAAACAACGAACAGCTGTAGAAAGCGGAGACCAGCCCCATGCGCACAAACTGGAACCTTTGTTGATTGATCTGTCTGCCCGCCACCGCAAGAGAGCGAGAATATCGGATATACGAGGTACAGTAGCGGTACACCCGTCAGTTCGGCGCGATTACGCATTCTTACGCTGAATTCTCTCTATTGAGGGAGTTGTGTAGTTTCTAAATTACGTTCGATTTTCCTTATTTTTCTTATATTTACGGCCTTCTCGATCAACTCATAATCCGCAGACTTTAACCGGTCGTGGGGGTTCAAGTCCCCCTCCGGGCAGCAAGTATGCATATGAACACAAACTATTTATTGAGACGGCGCGCAGCCGCACCGTTCTTGTAGCCAAACTGATCTGGCCCATTTTGCAGTCAGATGCGGTCTTGAAGAACCAAAACTAAGCGCCCACAAGTTCTTGTGCGTGGACGGGAACAGAAGTGAGGCATTGGACACTGGTCCCGTCTTTGCGCAACGTGTTCTCCACCACGCAAAAATCGAAGCCGGGCAGGATGACATCGTTCCAATGATCACCGATGCCGCGCAGGGCGACGTCGAGCATCGTGACAATCCGCTGGCCGAGGGGACTGTGACTCTCCAAGGTGATGGCGCCGAAGAACTCCTGGCACTCGGTATAGCCGGAGTTATGCGTGCCAGTGTAAGGCTTCAGCGAGGCGAGATCGACGGGCTTGCCCATGCGAACCGAAACCTCGGCGGCGCGTCCGGCGAAGTAATCCACCAGAGCCTGCTCTTGAAGACGGGCAGGCAGGCCCTCGGCCGCCACCTTGCGATAGGCGTCTTCCCCGACGCGATAGCCTTCTTCAACCAGGTTCATCCAGAAGTGCTGGTCCCCGGTCACACGGGAAGGATGGTCTACAGCGACGACGGAGCGTCGAACGCAGGCGGTAAGGCCGTCGCGCTGTGGAGCGACACCGAGGTGAACCCAGTCGCCCTCGCGGATCGGCCGGTTCAACGCGGGGCCGATCAACGTGCGGTTCGCCTCGTTGGCGCCGACCATGATTCTGAAACCGTCGGCCTCGGAGCCCAGCATACGGCCAACCCAGGCTCCCCAAGCGGCGACTTCGGTCTCCAGCCTGCCGGGGCGCAGAACGGCCAGCATGGCGCGCATCATGCAATCGGCAATGACGGAGGCGTCGGCGATCAGCCGCATTTCGATTTCGCTCTTTTCGTACTTGACGCGCTGATAGATCTCCTGCGCATCGACCACACCTTCGGGGCCGAAGATCTCCTCCAGGTATTGGACGATTCCAGCGGGGATTACCTGGCGCGGCGTCAGCAACGCGATGTGATCGATCATGCCGCCGGCGGCGCTTACGATGACGTCCTCCAGGCGCTCGGCCTGGATGGGATATTTCTCGTCGGCCAGTTGCAGAATCTCCACCTTGTGCACCGCCGCACCGGCGCGGCCGGCCAGCTGCTCGGCCACGTAGCCGCCTTCGAGTCCCGCCGCTACGTGAAAGCCGTTCTTTCCAATCACGCCTGCTACCTGCTCAATGGAGAGATTAGTGTTGCCGCCCAGGTAGGGAACGTCGCCGCGATAGTGCTCATCGGAGAAGACGAATCCGGCAGAATGTCCGGCCTGCTGGAGGGCCGCATTGACACGGGCCACGCGCTCTTCAAATTCCTCCCGCGGAGCCATGTATTCGCGGTCGATTGAGGGAGCGCCAGCCAGAATCTTCGTTACGGCTTGCAGGTCGCGGGCATGATCGGCGGCGGCAAACGCAGACGTCTTCTTCACTTCGTTTTTGTCCCTATCCAACTGAGCCATCTTTTCCTTTCCATGGGCACCGCCTCTACAAGCGGGCTTTGGCCTGGTTCACTGCAACGGGGTACAGATCCGCTCCAAGAGCGCCGGGGTTTCCAGCATGTTGCGAAAGGCCAGCGATGCAGCGCCTTTCAGGCGAATATCGAGGCCCAGACCGCTGACCGTGATTTTGACGACCTCCAATGACCTCGGCCGCGTTTGCAGGCGGATCTGTTCCCAAATAATCGGCAGCATAACGTCCTCGGCAACGATGAGGTCGCCCCCCAGGATGACGATCTCTGGATCGAAGATACTGATGGCCGTCGAGAGCGCGGAGCCGAGCGCGCTGCCGGCCCGCTGGAAGGCTGCGAGTGCAAACTCGTCGCAGCGGCGGGCTCGCTCCAGCACATCGACAAAACGGAACTTGCCTGCATCCGCGCCGGCACTCTCCGCATATTGGCGCACGATGTTCGCTGCGGAAGCGATCGCCTCCAGGCACCCCTTTTGGCCGCAACTGCAAAGGTCCTCCGCTCCGGGAACGAATTTGCAGTGCCCAATCTCGCCAGAAAAGCCTCGCGCTCCCACGAGGTGCCTGCGATCTGCCAGAATACCCATGCCGATGCCGGCTTCGGCTATGAGAAAGAGTGCGTTGCCGCAGTTCTGAGCTGCTCCGAGCCAGCTTTCGGCGTGGATACATGTCTCCTTGTCACGTTCCAAGAACATCGGCCATGGAAATGCATTTTTCAGAATTGCACGGAGCGGGACTTGGGTCCAACTCAGGTTGACCGCGCTGAGGCGTCCTTCGGAATCGAGCAGACCTGGGTAGCTAACACCGACGGCCAGGATGCGGCCCAGTTGCGATGGGTCCAAATCCCTTGTGACTTTATCGATTCCCTCAATGACTTTTTCGGTTGGGAACGGTTTGCGGAATTCAAGACACTCTTCCCAACGGCACCGGAGATCGCCGAGAAAGTTCGTAAGACCGAAACGCAGGCTGTCGCCTTCCAGGTCGAGCGTCACGAAATAGCCTGCCTCTGGATTGAGCGCAAAAGTTTCTCGCCGGCGGCCCGTGCCCGCATCGCAATCCCCCGCTTTGTAGACAACGCCTCTGTCCTGCAGATAGCGAAGCGCATGACTCACGCTTGCCGCATTCAGTGCAGTCGTTTCAATAATCTCGATGCGCGTTAGGCTCCGGCGCCGGTAGAGCAGACCGAGGATCTGGCGAAGCCACTCGCCGGCAATCTTGATCCCGGGGTTGGGAATATTCGCTGGCCGGTCTGCGGAAGGCATTTGTCCGTCATGGTACTGTGGACGCGATAGTTGGTCAAGATTTGTTTGGTAAATCTTTGTCTACAGTTCTGTCACTGTCCGTGTCGTCTTGCGCCTCAGAGTGCCTGTTCATCGACTCTGAAACCATGAGATACATATATATATCTAATTTATAATGTGGGAACTACGCTAGTAGATGGACTTTTTCCAGAATCGTTCCAGTGCTTCTGTTCATAGAAATTTGCTTGACAAACTCACAGCACGAATGCAAGCTCGTTTGTTGCCTTGACCCTGCGTGCAAAATGGGTTTCTGGCGCCTCCCTGTTCTCCTAAACCGGGCCAGGCAGCGCTGACTGGAACCATGCCCCGCAAGGTTCGAGGCCTATCTCAAGGAGCCCAACGGAAGAACTATGAACAGGTTACGAACGTTATTTCTCACCATGGCGGCAGGCAGCCTCCTGCTGCCGATGGGGTGGGCAATCACGCCCCCCGATGCGGGTTCCCCCTCAATCAAACTGACCCAAGGATGGGCCATCCAGTCCTCGACCGATGTGCACGAGAGTGGAGCGGCCATCTCGACGGTGGGCTTCGATGCCAGCCAGTGGTATCCGGCCACGGTTCCTTCCACGGTTCTGGGAGCGCTGGTCCAGCAGCGCGTCTATCCCGATCCCGGCACTGGGATGAATCTGCGGGAGATTCCGGGAACCACCTACCCGAAGTTCACTCCTTTTACAGACCTTCAGATGCCGCCGGAGAGTCCGTTCCGGCACTCCTGGTGGTATCGCACCGAGTTTAAGCTGCCAGCCGAGTACAAGGGCAAGACGCTCTGGCTGGGCTTCGATGGCGTCAACTATCGCGCCAATGTGTGGATGAACGGCCACCAGATCGCATCTTCCACCAAGATGGCCGGAACCTGGCGGCTCTTTGAATTCGATGTCACTGCGGCGGCCCGTCCGGGCGAATCGAATGCGCTGGCGGTGGAAGTATATCCGCCGCAACCCAATAGCCTGGCCATGACCCTGGTCGATTGGGCGCCCATGCCCCCCGACAAGGAGATGGGCATCTGGCGCAGCGTGCATATGAATGCAACCGGAGCCGTGGCGCTTCGCTTTCCGGCTGTCATTACGAAGTTGAATCTCCCCGCGACCGATCAAGCGGAACTGACCGTACGGGCCGAGTTGAATAACGCCTCGGACCAGCCTGTGGAAGGCGTGCTCAAAGGGAAGGTGGAAGCGATCGAGTTCTCGCAGCCGGTGAAGCTGGCGGCGCACGAAACCCAGGTGGTGCGCTTCACGCCGGAGCAATTCCCTCAGTTGAAGGTGGCCAATCCCCGGCTTTGGTGGCCGGCGCAGTTGGGACCGCAGAACCTCTATCCACTGGACCTGGAGTTTGTTGTTGACGGGCAGGTTTCGGATTCCAGCCACATCCGGTTTGGCATCCGGCAGGTCACTTCCACGATCGGCGCAGCCAAGCATCGCATCTTCCAGATCAACGGTAAAAATATCCTGATTCGCGGCGCCGGCTACAGCTTCGATATGCTGCTGCGCTCCTCGCCGGAGCGGCAGGAAGCGGAACTGCGTTATGTGCGGGATATGAACCTGAACACCATCCGCTTCGAAGGCAAGCTGGAAGACGATCACTTTTTCGATTTGATGGACGCGATGGGCATCCTGGCCATGCCGGGCTGGTGCTGCTGCGACAACTGGGAGAGATGGCCCGCCTGGAGCGGGGAAGATGAGCCTATTGCGGTGGCTTCACTGCGCGACCAGATCCGGCGTCTGGAGCGGCATCCCTCGGTCTTCACTTTCCTCTATGGGAGCGACCGCACGCCCCCGCCCGAGATCGAAAAGAAGTACTTGCAAGTGATGAAAGAGAGCGACTGGCCCAATCCGGCGGTTGCCTCGGCCGGAAACTATACGACCACCGTGGGCCCAACCGGAGTCAAGATGGAAGCGCCCTACGAGTGGGTGGCGCCTGTCTATTGGGAGATCGACAGCAAGCGCGGCGGAGCCTTCGGCTTTGCCACCGAGATCAGTCCGGGGCCAGCCATTCCGCCCATTGAGAGCCTGCGGCGTATGTTGCCGGAAGACCATCTCTGGCCGATCGATTCGGTCTGGGAGTACCACGCCGGCGGAATGTCGTTTACGCTGAAGATCTTCACCGAAGCCTTGGATAAGCGGTATGGGCCATCGCACTCGGTGGAGGAGTACGCGCAGAAGGCGCAGATGCAGGCCTACGAAGGGCACCGGGCGATGATGGAGGCCTACGGGCGCAACAAGTACGGGTCCACGGGGGTTATCCAGTGGATGCTCAACAACGCTTGGCCCAGCATGATCTGGCACCTCTACGACTGGTATCTGCGACCGGGCGGCTCATATTACGGAGTCAAGCACGCCTGCGAGCCGCTGCACGTGCAGTACTCCTACGACGACCGCTCGATCGTGGTGGTGAATTCTTATTACAAGACCTTTCCCGATCTGAAGCTGACGGCCAAGGTGTACAACCTGGACATGACGGAGAAGTACACCAAGGAGGTCACGCTTTCAGTAGGGGAGGACAGTAGCACGCGGGTCTTCACGCTGCCGGAGATCGATGGCCTGAGCGGAACCTATTTTCTGGATCTGCGCCTGCAAAACGGAGACAAACTGGAGAGCCGCAACTTCTATTGGCTGTCGAAGCAAACCGAGACGGTGGACTTCGAGAATGAGCCGGGCAGCGGCGTATGGACCCCAACCAAGGTCTTTGCCGACTACACGGCGCTGAACAGCCTTCCTGCGGTGGACCTGGACGTGAAAGCGGAGAAGAAGACCGAAGGCGCGCGGGAGACGATGACCGTGACGCTGCGCAATCCCAGCCGCGCGCTTGCCTTCGGGGTCCGGCTGAAGGTGAAGAAGACAGGGCGCGACGCCAGCGGCGTGTACTGGTATGTCAGCCACTTTGACGATGAGGTGCTTCCGTCGATATGGGAAGACAACTACATCTCGCTGCTCCCCGGTGAGACGCGACAGATCACAGCGACCTACAATCCGAAAGATTTGGGCGGGAGCGCTCCGGCCGTGGAGGTGAGCGGCTGGAATGTCGGCACCAAAGAGGCGCGGCCCTGAACCGGAGCCGTTCTTTAGAAGTCGCTTACAAACGATGAGGCGAGGCGCGTGATTTTTTACAGGAAGACCAGGTTGTTCGTTTCGATTTCTCTGACTTTACTGGCAGGCATGGCGCCGTGCGCTGGTGAGACCGGGAATCGTGTGGATTTGCGGGAGAATTGGAACTTGCAAAGTTCGTGCCAGGTCCATGCGCCGGCTGAGCTTCTGTCCACCACGCGGTTTTCGCCGGACAACTGGTATAGGGCAACGGTTCCGTCCACTGTTTTGGCTGCCCAGGTCGCGGATGGGGAATTCAAGGACATCTTTTTCGGCGACAATCTGCGCAAGCTGCCCGGAATGGGCCAGCCGGGAGAGAATCCCTACGCTTGTTCCTGGTGGTTTCGCACAGAGTTTCAACTTCCGCCTCAATTCAAGGGACGAAGGGTCTGGCTTCGTTTCAACGGAATCAATCCCAAGGCCAATCTCTGGCTGAATGGGAAGAAACTCGCGGATGCGCATGATCTGGCCGGCGCTTACAGAATCTTCGAAATCGAGGCAACGCCCCTTCTCGACCCAGAGCAGAAGAATGTGCTCGCGGTCGAGGTCTTTGCTCCTACGGACAAGGACTTTGGAATCAACTTCGTCGACTGGATGCCGACGCCGCCGGATAAGGATATGGGCATCTGGCGCGAAGTTTCTCTGCTGGCGAGCGGGCCTGTCCGCGTGCGCTATCCCGCGGTGATGACGCACTTCCCAGGGGATTCGCTGCGGCGCGCGGACCTGACCGTGCGCACGGAACTCTATAACGACACGGACCGGCCCGTCGAAGGCATTCTGCGTGGAGAGTTTGAAAAAGTATCTTTCGAAAAGAAGGTGACGCTCGCGCCAAAGGAAGCGCGCGCGGAGACCTTCACTCCCGATGAGTTCCCGCAACTGAAGATCAATGATCCGGAGTTGTGGTGGCCGGCGGGGCTGGGCGATCAGAAACTTCATCGGCTGTCGATGAGCTTCGAAGCCGCGGGCGCCGTCTCCGACGTTCAGAGCGCCAGCTTCGGCATCCGCGAGATCACTGGAGAACTCTACGGCGCATCGCCGCGCATGGGCGAGGTCTACGACAACAACGGCGATTTTATGAGAGTCAAGACCGATACGCGGCCATTTCTTATCCGCGTGAATCATCAACCCGTGCTGATCCGGGGGGCGGGCTGGGCGCCGGATATGCTCTTGCGCACCTCCGAGGAGCGGCTCCGCGCGGAATTGACCTATGTACGAGATATGCACTTGAACGCCATTCGGCTGGAAGGGAAGCTGGAAGGGGACGAGTTTTTCGATCTTGCGGACCGGATGGGAATCCTGATCCTGGCCGGATGGTGCTGTTGCGATCAGTGGGAGCACTGGAGTTCCTGGCAGCCCAACGATTACACAATCGCCACCGACTCGCTGCGGACGCAAATCCTCCGCCTGCGCCATCACGCCAGCCTTGCTTTGTGGATGAACGGCAGCGACAATGCGCCGCCCGCGAATGTGGAAACAGCCTACCGGAAGATTCTGGCCGAGAGCGGCTGGCCCAATCCCATTGTCTCTTCGGCCAGTTCCAAGACAACAACCGTCAGCGGCGCCTCTGGGGTCAAGATGACCGGACCCTACGACTATGTTCCCCCCGGCTATTGGCTGATCGATACCGACCACTTCGGCGGCGCTTTTGGCTTCAATACTGAAACCAGTCCAGGCGCCGCGATCCCGGAGTTAAGCAGCATCAAGAAGTTTCTTCCCAAAGAACATCTCTGGCCCATCGACGCGATGTGGAAGTTGCATATGGGCGCGGGAGATTTGAATGGAATCACGCACTTCAACGAGTCGATGGACGTGATCTACGGGCCGCCGAAGGGGCTGGACGATTACCTCCGCAAGGCGCAGGCCATGGCCTATGACGGCGAACGGGCGATGTTTGAAGCGTACGGACGGAATAAATACCAATCCACCGGCGTGATTCAGTGGATGCTGAATAACGGCTGGCCTTCCATGATGTGGCATCTCTATGACTACTACCTGCAACCCGCCGCGGGATACTTCGGAACCAAGAAGGCCTGCGAGCCGGTGCACATCCAGTACTCTTACGATGACCGCAGCATCGTTGTGGTCAACAGCGTGAACCGGGATTACAGCGCATTGACCGCGGAGATTTCTCTCTATGACTTCAACCTGCGGCGGTTGTTCTACCGGCAGGTCGCCGTGAACTCCGCCGCCGACAGCGTGCGCAGGCTCTTGAAGATTCCGGACGATCACATCGGCACCGATGTGCATTTTGTCCGCTTGACGCTTGCGGACAAGCAGGGCCGCCGCCTCAGCACCAACTTCTACTGGCTGCCCCGGAAACCCTCCACGTATGACTGGTCCACGGAGAGCGAAAAGAAGCATCCGTACTATACCGGGGTCACCAGTTATGAGGATTTGACGATGTTGCGCCAGTTGCGGAAGGTTCACGTGGATCTCTCCGCATCCGCTCACCGGCAGGCGAAGGGTGGCGAGGTGAGCGTACGCGTTCACAATCCATCTAGGAATCTTGCGTTTCAGATTCACCTCTCCATCATTGACGAAAAGAGTGGAGACGAGATCCTCCCTGTTCTCTGGGAGGACAACTATATCTCCCTGATGCCCGGCGAGTCGCGGGAGATAGCCGCTCACTACGATCAGCCGATCCATGCGGGCCGCTTGAAGCTGGAGGTGGATGGATGGAACATCGACGCGGAAGCTTTGCCCGTCGAAGAAACGAATACTGTCGCTGTAAATACCGATTCAGCCGCTGCGCATCGCGGTTCGCTTCGCTAGTAGGCCGGGGAGCGTTCGATTCCAGCATAGCTGAAGATACATAGCATCAAAGGCGGAAGCGATGTCGACTGTTGCCGGGGAGCGCGGACGAAATGTACCGAAGCTGAGACGCGCCCTGACGCTGTGGGATCTTGTTCTCTATGGCATCATCCTGATTCAGCCAACTGCTCCCATGCCAGTTTTTGGGGTGGTAAGCCAGGAGGCGCGCGGGCATGTCGTCACAACCATCCTCATCGCAATGATTGCCATGCTCTTCACTGCGATCAGTTATGGGCGAATGGCGCGGGCCTATCCCAGCGCCGGTTCGGCCTTTACCTACGTCGGCCGCGAGCTTCATCCGGGGCTAGGTTTTGTCACCGGATGGAGCATGACGATGGATTATCTGCTCAACCCCATCCTGTGCATCATCTGGTGTTCCAAAGCCGCGGGCAATATCGTCCCGGAGATTCCCTTTGCGCTGTGGGTGCTCTTTTTCGCCTCTCTCTTCACCGCATTGAACCTGCGTAGGGTCCGCGCGTACGCAAAGGGCAACGAATATCTGGCGGCCGCGCTGGGCGTGGTCATCATTGTTTTTCTTGCCGTGGCGATCCGGTACATCGTTCTTCTGCCCTCTCGCGGAGCCCGTTTTTTCACATTGCCGTTTTACAATCCGGCCACCTTTTCCACCCCGCTGGTCTTCACCGGCACTTCGATTGCGGTGCTGACTTATATTGGCTTCGATGGAATCTCAACCCTCTCCGAAGAGGCGATAAACCCGCGGCAAAACATTCTGCGCGCAACGGTGCTGGTGTGCCTGATTACGGGAATCCTCGCTTCGGTGGAGGTTTATGTGGCCCAGTTGGTGTGGCCCTACGGCCGGCCCTTTCCAGAGGTGGATACCGCTTTCTCTTATGTCGCGGGCCAGGCCGCCGCGGTTCCCGGCGCGCAGACAAACATCCTCCGGGGAGTCTGGCTCTTTCAACTCGTCAACTTTGCCCTGCTGCTGGCCACCATCGGCTCGGGCAGCGGTGCGCAGCTGGGAGCGGCGCGCCTGCTCTACGGCATGGGCCGCGATAACGCGCTCCCACGATCATTCTTCGGTGCCATTGACCGGAAGCGGGGGATTCCCCGCAACAACGTGATCTTTGTCGGTGCGCTGTCCCTGATCGGCGCGTTTATCGCATTCATGGGTGTAAACGCGGCGGCATTCAAGCATTGTTTTCTGCGCCGAGAACGAACCCTTGGCAACGCGATTCCACCATTGGCGGGGTTCGCGATCTGCTTCTATGTCTGGCTGAGCCTGCGCACGCCGGCCAAGATCGCGGGAGGAGTCTGGCTTGCCGCCGGCATTCTGTATGGATTATGGAGAACGCGCGGCTTTCGCCAGCAAGCCATCTCGTTCGAGGCGCCAACCGACGAGTAGGGTCTTCTCTCGCAAGTTTCAGATTAGCCCATGAACAGGTAAGTGGAGGCAAGGATGAATTGGAGACCGGAGCGAAGGCGCAAGACGAATCTGCATCGGGGTGTTTCGATAGTACTGCTGTTTCTCGCCCTCTGCTGGTTGCCGCTGCGCGCGGAGACGGGAACTCCCCGGAAGATTGAACTGGCCGCGGATTGGAAGCTCGCATCCGCGGCGGAAGCGCCCAGTGGAGGTGCGGAAATTTCGGTTGCCGGATACGACGATGCAGCGTGGCATCCGATCCACAGGATGCCCGCCACGGTTCTCGATATCTTGCAGGAGGATGGCGTGTACCCCGACCTGTATGTCGGGAAGAATCTGCTGGAGAAGGTTCCACAGAACCTCTACCTGCAGGACTGGTGGTATCGCACGAGCTTTGTCGCGCCCGCCGGATTCTCCGCCTACACGCTGGAGTTTCCCGGAATCAACTATCGAGCCGAGATCTGGCTCAACGGACAGAGGATCGCCGACAGTACGCAAGTCGTGGGGATGTACGCCGCGCATCAGTTTGACGCGACCCAATGGATCAAACCCGGGCAGCCCAACGTTCTGGCCGTCAAGGTGACCCCCGAGCGGCTGATTCAGGACGTCAATGGCGTGGAACTGGCTGACAGTTGGTTCGACTGGGTGAATTGGAAGTATCTTGGCTACAAGGGCGAGAAGAAGCAGCCGGGTTGGGGCATCTCCTTTGTGCCGGATCGCAACGCAGGTATCTGGAAGCCCGTCTATCTGCGGGTGACCGGCAGCGTCTCGATTGATCAACCGCTGGTGAATACAGAGCTTCTTCTCAAGGAGTCGACCGCCCGCCTCACGGTGTACGCCACTCTGAGCAACCACTCGGCGCGGCAGGCCGGCGGCACACTGAGAGCTACGATTTTCCGGTCCGGAAAACCAACCATCAGGGTGAAACAGTCTGTCGATCTCGCTCCCGGCGAAGAGCGCGAGATTTCTTTTGCGCCGGAGAAGTTTTCCGGCCTGGCCGTGACCCATCCCAACCTCTGGTGGCCGTACACGATGGGCTCGCCGGCGCTCTACAATCTGCGCCTGGAGTTCATCGAGGATGGCCGCCTTTCCGACCGCAACGATTCCCGCTTCGGCATCCGCAGCATCTCCCAGCACCGCGACGAAGACGAGCAGTTCCCGGAGGTGGGCAAGGGAGGGAACTTCTACCTTCAGGTCAATGGGCGGGACTTCCGGGCGCGCGGCGCCGACTACACTCCCGATCTGCTCTATCGCTACGATCCCCAGCGCGAAGCCAATATTTTGCGCTACGTGAAGGATCTCGGCATCAACATGCTGCGCTGGGAGTCGAAGATCTCCAGCGAGCATATTGTCGAGTTGGCCGACGAGGAGGGCATCCCTCTGATGTTCGGCTGGATGTGCTGCAATCAATGGGAGAAGTGGGATCAGTGGAGCGAGGAAGATCGGCGCGTAGCTTCCGAGAGCCTGCGTTCGCAGATTACGATGCTGCGGCCTCATGCCTCCGTGTTTCTCTGGGCCAACGGAAGCGACGGCCGTGCTCCTGATCCGGTTCGGCTGGAATACCGCCGGATTGAATCCGAACTGCACTGGCAAAATGCTTTGGTGGACACCGTCTCCTCGTTCGCCAAAGACGCCAACGGAGAACACCTGTGGGATGGTATTCACATGGAAGGGCCGTACAGTTGGCGGCCTCCCACCTATTGGTTCAGCGGTAAATATCCCCCCACACGCGGGGCTTGCGCCGAGCAGGGCGACAACGAGCACATCCCCACTCTGGAGAGTCTCAAGAAATTCATCCCAGCCAATCACCTCTGGCCGATCGATGATACCTGGCTGATGCACGCCGGAGCCATCGACAAGACTTCCTTCCTGGCCAATGTGCAACTGGCGCTGGAGCGTCGCTACGGCCCATCGGGCAGCGTGGAGGAGTTCGTGCGCAAGGCGCAACTGGCCCACTATGAAGATACCCGCGCGCAATTCGAGGCCTTTGGCGCGGGCGCATGGGCCAACCATAAGATGACTCTCTACTGGATGTTGAACAGCCACTGGCCATCTTTTTACGGCAACATCATCGACTACTATCTGAGCCCGGGCGGAACGTACTTTGGCGCGAAGAAGGGACTGCGCCCCCTTTCGGTGGTCTTCGACTCCTATGCGACCGGCGACCACAGTCAAGCCAGGATCATGGTCTTCAATCAAACTCCTGGCGACGTGCAAGGCCTGCGTGTGCGCATTCGCGTCTATGATCTGGATGGCAAGGTCCGTGACGACCGTTCACTGGATGGAGTTGCCGTGCCATATAACGATGCAAAACAGGTGGCAGAACTGCCCCGCTATCCCGCCTCCACGCCGGTCTTCTTCGTCCGTTGCCAGCTCTTCGATGCGCAGGGAAAGCTGCTCGTCGAGAACACCTATTGGCAGTCGCAGAAGGATGACGACCTGGGGGCCCCAAAAAACGACATGGCCATGGATCTCCGGCAGGAGAGCTGGGCCGACATGACCGCGCTGAACACCATGCCTCCGGTGGAATTAGAGCTTCAGGCGGCGGAGAGGAAGACCGCAAAGGGCAGCGAGATTGCCATCCGCTTGCACAATCCTTCCCAGCACATCGCCTTTTTCGAGCGGGCCGCGATCTCCGCCGCGCCGGATGGCGGCGAAATCCTCCCCATCGAGTATGACGACAATTACATCACCGTCTATCCCGGCGAGACCGCCGAGATCCACGGCGTACTTCCGCATGGCGCAATGGCCAGCTGGGTCAAACTCGAAGGCTACAACACTCGCGCCACTGCCGTTCTCATCAAAAAGTAAATTGGCGGACACGGCAAAAGGATCAAGGCGCATTCTGCCGAGAAACCGTTTTGCAACCACGAGGAGTTGACCATGGAACGCCGGAGCTTTTGCAAACTGATTGCGGCCGCGGCCGCGGCCAATGCCGTGCCGTCCTTCGGGCAAACCGAACAGGCGTCGCTGCCCGAGTTGCCGGACGGCTTTAATCGCTTGACGCGCAGCTACGCCGATTTCTGCGCGCTGCCGCCGGAGAAGCGCGTCTTCTATAGAGGGAGCGGCAACAGGATCGTCGAGACAAGACTCGATGAAGCCACGTGGAAGCCTTCGTTGTGGAACTACAACCCTACCCCTTACCGATCTGCTGGCCCAGCACCTGCGAGACTGGCAGCGGGAGACGGTTTATGGACGGCCTAGCGATTGGGTGTTTGCCAGCACGCAGAAGAAGGGGAAGGCTCCGAGGTCGAGCAGCGTTCTGACTTGGGACCATCTTCGCCCGGCAGCGATTGCCGCCGGAGTGAAGCTCAAGAAGGGGCAGCGGTTCGGCTTCCACAACTTCCGGCACGGATTGGCGAGTTGGCTGGTTAATCAAGGAACGGACGTAAAAACGGTTCAAGGGCTTCTTCGCCATTCCAACGTTTCGACCACGCTCGGGCTGTACGCTCACCGGGTGAATTCGTCGATGTTGGCCGCGCAGGATTCCATGATGCGGGCTTTGCAGCCCGGATCGCAGACCGTTCATTAGGGGATAGGGACCGTGAAAACGGAAGCAGGTGAGGTTTTACAGGTGAGAAATTCGGGGCCTTCCAGCTATCACGACTGGACTCGAACCAGCGACCTCTTCCGTGTCAAGGTTTCTACGTTAAGCAAATCAACAACTTACAAGACACCGATGGCAATCTAAGTCCTTGTAAGCACTTACCGCACCCTGTTTCGACGTATCGCAAAGCGTATCGCGTCTTCACTACGCATGGCCGCGAATTGACCGGACAAAAGTTGAAGGCTAGACGTATGGAGTCTGCCCATGCCGCCTCCAAATCTCTAGCTTCTGGAAGTTGCAGCGGCCCAGCTTTCTCCTCTGTGGCCATGCGCACAGCGGTCGATGTTTCGATCTCCGTTGGTCTGCGGTTGCTGCTTCCTCCGCGGGCCTGCGGAAATGCACTGGTTCAGAGGAATCATGCTTTATGACGGTTCCTTCGAAAAATCCCTATTCGGGGATGATCTCGATGGCATTTACGCAGGGATAGTTTTTGATTGGCTGGAAGGTGAAGATGAGTTTGCCCAAAGCATTCGGCTTCAATCCGTGAAACTCTTTCCGCAGGGCGCGGTTTGCTCCGCCTGCTTCCTTGAAAATATCAAAGTCCTTCAAGAGCGTTTCTCCGTTGAAATCCACATCGAACAAACGGCTGCCCACTCCGCCCCCTCCGGGATTGGAGGGGCCGTGATATGCCTCGCTGAAATGCAGGATTGCTGTGTAGGTTCCCGCCGCGACCGGAAATGTGTAGGAGAAATGGCCGAACCGCTCGCTAGTGTAGAGCCCGGGATCGCTTGTTCCCATGACCGATTGCAGCAATGGATGACTCCGACCGCCGAAGTAATAATGATCCGGCTGCCACAGCGTTCCATTCGGCGACGCATACTGCACGCTCCGAGTTGCCACGCGGATGGGCCTCATGCGGTGCGGCGATGCGGGGAATATCTCGATTCCATTGACGATCGCTTCGGACGTGCGCGCGGCAAATCGCAAATGGAGCATCCCGTCTACTCCCGGTGTTATATCGTTGAACACCTTCTCGACAGTAATCTTCGGCTCACCGGCATCGCCAAGAATATCGAATGAATCGAGTAATTTTCGGTCATTCGCGGTCACGTCGAAGATGCGCGCCGTCTCTCCGCCTCCCGCGAGTGGATTGACTCCGTAGACCGGTTCGGCAAAATGTAAATGGAGCTCATGCGGGCCGGGTTTCAGAGGAACGTCGTACTCGAATTCTTCGCCCCCTCGATAATGCAGCCACAGGTTCCGATCTTCGGCTCGAACGAGTGGCTCATAGTCGGCCTGCTCCTCGCGCCCACCTTTATAGTAGCGGTCACCCGTCCAGGTACGCCCCAGTTGATCGATGTATTGAGGGTTCGGATAACCGGCGAGGATCCTGATGATGTCGCCGCCGGATGAAACCGGCGAGGACGCGGCGGCCAGGGCGGGCTCAGCCCCGTTCGAATTCGTATGGCGAGCACGAAAGAGGTAACCGCCAACAGATGCGCAAACGACCAGCAACATTCCAACCGTTAGCGGCCAGCGCCATCGCGCAGTCGTTGCATGAGCGGGCTGTAGTTCCGGTACGCTCGCTGCCGGCTCTGGGACCGTCGACGCTACAGGCTCGGCGGTCTCAACCCGAGTCGCGAACAAACGAAACTCCGGCACATAATGGCCCTTGGGCAAGCGAATCTGTACCGGATGCCCTTTACCTTCGCTATTGTAGTAACCCTTCAGGCATGCCCGCAGACGGGATGCCTGCACCCGGACGATTGGATCTTCAATGGGCTGAAAATCGTTTGGGCGCCCAAGCGCCTCGACGGCAATTGTGTACTCTTTCAAATGATCCGCGCGTCCCTGGAGCGTCTCCTCACAAATAAACGCCAGAAAACTGGAAAGCGCCGGTGCCCTCATGAGGGTCTCGGAAGCCAAAATTGCCTGCAACTCGCTTTGCACCTGGGCAGGCGTCGGCATTTCTTTCACGCGAGGCATAACGAGGCGCTCCGTCGATCGGACGCATGGATTTCTTGCGTGATTATAAATCGCTGAAGCATCCGTACTCCCGGAGCCGGACTCTTGCCGTGTATCGGATGTGCCGGAATGCGATTCGACGAGCCCCGACAGAAGCCGGCGTTGGTCCCGCACCGCATGAAACATCTCGTAACGGTTAACAGGAAAATCTTCCGCAAGTGATTCATGAAAAGTATTTTATGCGGACACGTGGGAATATTGCACAGGCCTCTTTACGGGTGGTCACTTTGCAGCGGTGTGTTGCCGCCGAAATGATCCCCACGTAAGACTGCGGTAGTCGGCGGGCTCTGGCCGAAGCTGCGGTCGCGGTCGCAGTGGTGCCAGACGGCTTTGACGAAAACCGCGCGCTGGCCGACGCGCGCGTTGCCTCTGGAGACAAGGCTGGCGCTCGGGCCGCACTGCAAACTGCGGCAGCCGCGGTGGCGCGGATGGAGCCCTCCGCGCGGGAGTTTTGGCAGCGGGAGATCGACAAAGAACTTACGGGAGTGACGCCATGATGGTTACACCGCCCAGCCCTGGCGAAGAAAGAACGGCGATTTGCCTGGGCGCCACCCTTATGTCGAAGACAGCGTGGTTTCGTCATCCTCCAATTCCAATTCAAAGCTCAACTTGCGGAGGTTTCGTGATTCTAATGGGTTCATTTCCGTACTGTCGGCTGTTTACTCGATTTCTCATGGGGTGCTTGATCTTCATCTCGATCTCTGCATCCGCTGAAGAATTGCCGCTCCGCATCCCGCGCGTAAGCCGTCCGCCCAAGCTGTCGGATTTCATTCAGGGAACACCCCGCGAAGTTGAAGTGGCTGTTACTGTCTTCAAGCAATTTGATCCCCACGATGGCGAACCCATCAGCCAGCCTACCATCGCGTATCTCTCGTATGACCGCAAGAACTTATACGTTGCGTGGATCTGCAAGGACGATCCGGGCAAGATTCGCGCGCGTGTGGCCCCGCGAAAGCAGATCGATACGGATGACCGCGTCACCATCAATATCGATACCTTCCAGGACCACAAACACGCTTACTGGTTCGATGTGAATCCGTACGGGATTCAGTACGACGGACGCACCACGGACGGCATTGGCGACGATTCGAGCTGGGAAGCGCTCTGGTATTCGGAGGGTCGTATCACGCCGGATGGTTACGTTGTGTTGGAGGCCATTCCGTTCCGCAGCCTCCGGTTTCCCGCCGGTTCGCGGCAGATCTGGAATATCTGCCTTGCCCGCTTTATCCAGCGCACGAATGAATTCGCGATTTGGCCCGCGGTGAGCCATCAACGGCTCCCCCAGTTCGTTGGCCAGTTCGCACCGATTGAGATCGATGAAGATATCTCTTCGGGGCGCAACATGCAGTTCATTCCGTATGGCCTGGCGGAGCAGGACAAGTACTTGGACGCTTCAAATGGATTTGTGCGCCAGAACCAGCACCACCCAGGGCTCGATGCCAAGTTTGTTCTGCATGACGCATTCACGCTGGATCTCACCGCAAATCCCGATTTCAGTGAGATCGGCAGCGACGATCCCAAGGTGCAGGTCAACCAGCGTTTCGAAGTGATCTTCCCGGAGCGGCGCCCGTTCTTTCTTGAGAATGCCTCGATCTTTTCCATGCCGGAGATGCTGTTCTTTTCGCGGCGCATCGTCGATCCGCAGTTTGGGGCCAAGATGACCGGCGCCATGGGCCGATGGAGCCTGGGCGCGCTGGCGTCCGACGATCGCGCTCCCGGCGAGGTGCTGGCACAGGGCGTGACGGGCCATGGCGACCGGGCAGCGGCGGCGGTCTTTCGCGGTGAGCGGGAGTTTGGCCACCAGTCGCATGTGGGGCTGTTTTTGAGCGATACCAGCTTCGACAAGTCGATGAACCGGGTAGCTTCGCTCGATCTGCGCTATCTGATGGCGCAAAACTGGTCGCTGACGGGCCAAGCCACGACCACCCAGGCGCGGGACGGCAGCGGAAACTACACAGCAGGGCCTGGATATATACTGGGCGTGGCCAAAGTCGATCCTCACGTCGCTTTTTCCAGCAACTATATGGATCGCAGTCCGGGAATGCAGGCCACGCTGGGCTATCTGAACCGGGTCGATATGCGCAACTGGGAAACCTACTACGGCTACCAGTGGAAGCCGACGTCGGGGCACACCGTGCTGTCCTATGGGCCAAGCATCGATGCTTCAGTGAACTACGATCACGAACAGCGTCTAGAGAACTGGTCGGTAACACCGGGATTTTCGATCAATCTGTCCCGGCTGAGTTACTTGTCGGTCAGCCACAATCAGGCCTATGAATTGTATAGCGGCACTGGCTTCCGGGAGCGGCTGAGCAGCCTGACGCTGGGCACTTCGTGGACCAAGTGGCTGCAGATGAACGCCAGCTACAGCCAGGGGCAACAGCCGAACTACTATCCGGCCAGCGGGGAGCGGCCTTTTCTGGGCAGCTATAACTACGCCTCGGGCTTGCTGACGCTGCGTCCCCAGCCGCGCCTGCGTTTGGACGAGATCTATTACTACACGCGGCTGGCCACCGGACCGCAGGGGCCGCCCGCGCAGTCCAACGCCGCGCTGCCCGCGGGCGACGTCTTCACCAACCACCTGATCCGGTCGAAGGTGAACTACCAGTTCACTCGGAACTACGCATTCAACGCCATCTTCGACTACAACGCCAATTTGCCCAATCAGGCGCTGGTCTCCAGCAGCTACAGCAAGCAAGCTGACACCACGCTGCTGTTCACCTATCTGCCCCACCCTGGAACCGCGGTCTATGTTGGCTACGCGGACACGTTCCAGAATCTCGACTTTAATCCTGCCGCGACATCTCGGTATACAGTCACGAGTTTGCCCGGAACTTCAACCGACAAGCAATTGTTCGCAAAGATCAGCTACTTGTTTCGATTCTAAGAAAAGAGGAAATGATGCGTTCAGTAACCTTGCTTTTTGTCTCACTTTGTATGTCCCTGCCTGTGTACGCCGCGGACCGTCCCGCTCCGGCAATCCCGGGAATTCCCGCTCCGCTGGAATGGCAGAACTCGCCCCTCGACTGGAAGATCGATGACGGCAAGCTCGCGATCACAGCGGGCGAGCAGACCGATTGGTTCATCTCGCCTATTGATGGCGAGCGCCACGACAACTCGCCGCGGCTGCTTTTTCAACCGGCAGATGACTTTGTACTCAGCGCGAAGGTGGCGGTTCCATTCGAATCCCAGTGGGATGCAGGCGTCCTCGCCCTTTACGTCAATGACAACATGTGGGCGAAGCTGTGCTTCGAGAAGTCGGCTGAAGGGCCGCCGAGCATCGTGACGGTCGTTACGAGGACGTACTCGGATGACAACACTCATTTCCCGTTGCACGGTAATTTCGTCTATCTGAAAATCGCCAAAGCCGGACAGGTGATTGTCTTCTACACTTCGGAGGATGGAAAGAAATGGAACATCGTACGTGTCTTCACGTTCGGACCGGATACTAAAATGCGCGTCGGATTTTCGTCGCAATCGCCCACTGGCCAACACACGACCGCGGTGTTCGAGGACATTCGCTACGCTGCAAAGCGCATCAACATCTGGACGGGAGAGTAATATCTCACTCAAGTTAGCAGGGCGTTCGCGGAGCGTCTGTTCGTAGCTGGCCCTGCGCGACGGACGCGTATCCTCGAAGAGTGGTGGCCGGCATTGCCAATGCGGGTGTGAACGCCACGGCGGACGAATGCCTGATATTGAACTTCTATGCAGGAGACAACAATCTTGATCCAAAGATCCACGGTCGACGAGGTGCAGGTTGCGTTTGACAATCTGGATGTCCCTGCCTTTCGTGACACTCTTCGCTCTTTGGACAGTATGAGGAGAAGCCATGCAGCATAATTGCTGGAGAAAGTCGTTCTATTCTTTCGTTGTCCTTTTGAGTTTTGCTCTGATCACCCTCCCGGGCAACGCGCAGGCGGATTATCCGTTCCGCGATCGCACACTTGGCGACGATGCGCGCATTGCCGACTTGCTGGGTCGCTTGACGCTCGCTGAAAAAGTCGACCTCATGTCAGGCCACCCCAAGGTTCCGCGCCTCAAGCTTGTGTTATCCGACGAGGCGGAAGGCCTGCATGGTCTCACACTGGGCGGCCCAGGCGAATGGGGTCCGCGCGGCCTCCAGCCCTTGCCTACCACTACATTTCCGCAGGAGAAGGGCCTGGGCGAGACCTGGGACCCCGCGTTGATGAAGAAGATCGGGGCTCTCGAGGGCGAGGAGGCGCGTTACTACTACCAGAACCCCATCTTTGATTTCGGCGGAATCGTGGTGCGCGCGCCCAATACCGACCTAAGCCGCGATCCGCGGTGGGGACGCACCGAAGAGTCCATGGGCGAAGACCCCTACCTCGTTGGCACCATGTCGGTCGAGTTTATTCGCGGACTGCAGGGACCCGATCCCAGGCACTGGCAAGCGGCGGCGCTCATGAAGCACTTCCTCGCCAACGAAAACGAGAACGGCCGCTCATACACCTCATCCGATTTCGACGAGCGCCTCTTCCGCGAGTATTATTCTGTTCCATTCCGCATGGGCTTTGAGCAAGGCGGCTCCCGCGCCGTAATGGCTGCCTACAACTCATGGAACGGCATACCCATGATGATCCATCCCGTCCTCAAGGACGTTGTGATCAAGGAGTGGGGCAACGATGGTCTCATCTGTACCGATGGCGGCGCTCTCGGGCTGCTCATTACGGCCCATAAGAGCTTCCCCGACAAGGAACACGGCTCCGCGGCCGCCATCAAGGCCGGCATCAATCGATTTCTCGATGAATACCAGCCGGAACTGACCAATGCACTCAAACAAGGATTGCTGACCGAGGCCGACATGGACGCCGCGCTCAAGAACCTGCTCCGTCTTCATCTCCGTCTGGGCGAGATGGACCCTGCAGGAGCCGGTCCCTACGCGAACATTGGCCGCCAGACGAACGGCAATCTCCCACCATGGGACCGAGCATCCAGCAGGGGACTCGTGCGTCAGGCAACGGAAGAGTCCATCGTCTTGCTGAAGAACGAGAACCACACGCTCCCACTCGATGGCGCAAAGCTGAAGACCATCGCAGTGATCGGTCCGTGGACAAATGAGGTTCTGCTCGACTGGTACAGCGGAACACCGCCCTACAGCGTGAGCATCGTGCAGGGCATCAAGGAAGCGGCGAAAGGCGCCAAGGTGCTTTTTAGCGACGGGTCCGATATCGCCGAGGCGCAAGCCCTGGCGCGCAAGGCGGACGTGGCCATTGTCGTTGTAGGCAATCATCCCACCTGCAATGCGGGATGGGACCAGTGCCCCGTGCTTTCAAACGGCAAGGAAGACGTGGATCGCAAGACCATCGTGCTGGAACAGGAAGAGCTGGTGAAGAAGGTTTTCATCGCCAACCCGAACACCGTAGAGGTGTTGCGATCGAGCTTCCCGTACGCGATTGTCTGGAGCCAGCAGAACCTTCCCGCCATTGTGCACATGACTCACAACAGCGAGGAAGAAGGCCACGGGCTCGCCGACGTGCTCTTCGGCGACTACTCGCCCGCCGGTCGCCTCAACCAGACCTGGCCCACCGGCGACGCGCAGTTGCCGCCCATGATGGATTACAACATCCGCCACGGCCGCACCTACATGTACTCGAAGGAGAAGCCGCTCTATGCCTTTGGCTACGGCCTCAGCTATACCACTTTCGCATATGAAGCCCTGGGCCTCAGTTCGCCTGCCGTGAACGCAGACGGCAAGGTCGAGGTCACGGTAAAGCTGAAAAATACAGGCGCGCGAGCCGGCGATGAAGTGGTTCAGATGTATGTGCAGCATCTCGGCTCAGCGGTTGAGCGTCCGCAACTTGAGTTGAAAGGCTTTAAGCGTGTACACATCGAACCCGGCACGGAAGAGAGTGTTGTTCTCGAACTCAGGCCGCGCGATCTTGCTTTTTGGGACACGGCGCGGCACGCATGGCGGGTCGAGAAGGAACCGGTGCGCGTCCTCGCCGGCGGATCGAGTGACAAGCTGCCCGTCCAGGAAACGCTCCAAATTGAGACTACCGGCGAGTATAAGCCGTAGCGCAAAAGCATTCGGCCTCATGCTCTCTCAGGCGCCTCTCGTCACAGCCTTCAGCGAAGTATGGGCGCGAGGCGCGCCTGTTGGGCAACGAACACTTGCCGCAAAACCGGCTTCGCTTGTTGAATGCAGTCGCTACATGCGCTTGATGTAATCCCGCTACGGGTTCGATTCGATTCGCATGACACAAACTCACAACAACCACACTCGGAGAATCGCAATGCACGTTGTTCGAACTGTTGTTTGCAAGACTTTTCAGAATGCTTTTGTCCTCTCGTTGTTGGGAACCGCTCTGCTGGGCGCGTCTCTGGCTGCGGCGCAGGTTACCGCCCCATCCGCGGATGCCGCACAGAAGACCGATCTGGCCGGTTTGCCCAACCTCTCTGGCGAATGGACCATTGTCAATGGAGAAAAAGGAACCGTCAGTGCGCACGATGGCGTTCTGCGCATTGCGCCGACGCATTGGACCAATCTGTTTCACGCGCCTGACGATGGCTTTATTGTGGTGAATGCGCCGATGGTGCTGTTTGCGCCGGAGGGCGATTTTACATTCAAAGCCAAGGTCTCGGCGCAACTGGTGAATGTCTATGACGTAGCCGCATTGGTGGCATATGGAGATGACAAGCATTGGGCCAAGCTCTGCTTTGAGAACTCGGCGCTGAGCGAGGCAACCGTGGTGACGGTTGTGACGCGCGAACACTCGGACGATGCGAACTCTGAGAACCTGGCGTCACCCTTTGTCTATCTGGCCATCGCGCGCAAGGGCAATGAATACTCCATGCACTTTTCGCGCGACGGGAAGCAATGGCGACTGGCGCGGCATTTCCAGTTGCCGTCCGAGCCGAAGCTACGTATCGGCTTTGCCGCGCACACGAACGACAATCAACAGTTTGCCGCCAGTTTCTCGGAGATTGTCTATCGCCCCACAGCACCCGCCAACATGCGTCAACTGAATTCCGCCGATCTCAGCGGACCGAGCGAACGCTAGTCGCCACACACGATGAATGCAATCCTGCGGGAGCGCCAAAAAGGTGAGGGTAGGAAAAGGTCTGACTCTTTGTCGCTCTTCTCGATCACTCTCGTGCCGAGCTGAAACGTAATATTGCGACCGCAGCCACAGCTTATCTCTGGGCGTGATCAACATCAGGAAAGGATGAACATGGGATCCATATACCGGTTCGGTTTAGGCTTCGTTCTGTTCGCACACGACAACTAGCATCATCGCCAGTGGCACAACGGTAAACGCTACTCGCAGAGGTAACTGTATTGAGGCAGCTACCCCGCTAGCGGCAAAATCAGCGACGTAAATGCATCACCGCTGTCCGGCTCGACGCTCTAAGGCATGACATCCGAGGGTGGTAGTAACAACTTCGGCGTGATCTTAGTGCTGGATTTGCCTCAACCGGGCACAAGCTTCTGATTCGACTGAGAGCAGGCTGTACAGAGATGTCCGCGCCGGTTCAGAGAACTGAGAAACCGGATTGCAAAACGCCAACGCTATTCACAACACGTCTCTTGACGGGACTCATACAGGAGCTACTTTGCAGGACATGAAAGATTCTCTTGGCAATTCTCCCTTGAACGCCGTGCGAACAGATGGCAACTGCTCCGTTCCCCTGGACCGCCGCAACTTTCTCAAGAGCTCACTGATTGTTGGCGGCGGCGCTTTGCTTGCCGGCAAAAAGATTGCAGCCCTGGAGTCTGCCACTCAACCGCAGATTCTCGGCGAAGTCTCGCCCGCACAGATTGCCGCCGCGCGCTTTCCCAAGGATTTTCTATGGGGCACGGCCACCTCCTCCTTTCAGGTGGAGGGTGCATGGAACGCCGACGGTAAAGGCGAATCCATCTGGGATCGGGCCGCGCACACGCCCGGAAGGATTCACGACGGCACAAATGCCGATGTGGCTTGCGACCAGTATCACCGCTACAAAGAAGACATCGCGATCATGAAGCAGTTGAACATGAAGAGCTTTCGCTTTTCCACTTCATGGCCGCGCATTCTGCCCGCAGGCACGGGGCAGGTGAATCAGAAAGGGCTCGATTACTACAGCCGCCTCGTGGATGCTCTTTTGGAGGCAAATATTCGTCCCTTCTGCACCATCTATCACTGGGAGCTTCCGCAGGCGCTGGAAGATAAAGGCGGCTGGCCCAATCGCGATCTGGCCAGCTACTACGCTGACTTTGCCGCGATCCTGGCCAAGAATTTCGGCGACCGCATCACGGTTTGGGCGCCCTTCAATATGCCCGGGACCTTTACGTTTCGCGGGTATGGCACCGGCTGGACCCCTCCCTACCGGGCTAACTATGATTTGTTCCTGAAGGCGGCGCACACAGTAAACCTCGCGCAAGGTATGGCCTTTCGCGCCATCAAGGCAGCCTCTTCCAAGGCTACTGTCGGCAACGCCTACGGCATGGAGCCGGTCTATCCCAAGACAAATAGCGAAGCCGATCGCGCAGCCGCCGCGCGCTTCGACGCATTTCATAATCGCTACTTTCTTGAGACCGCGATGAAGGGCGAATATCCCAAAGTCTTCGTGGGCGAAACACCTTACGAGGCTATGGGATTCAAGCCGGGCGACGAAAAGATCATGAAGGTTCCGCTGGATTGGCTCGGCATCCATTACTACTGCCGCCTGGTCGTCTCGGATGCTAGTAGCTCACGGCAAAACTCATCGAACCCCGATCCCACTTCGCGGATGCAGATCGGCGTGCCGAACGAAGGTCCGAAGACCGACGGGGGTCTGGAGATGTGGCCACATGGTCTCTATGACCTGATGATGAAAGTGACGGGCGACTATGACCACCCCATCATCGAAATCACCGAGACCGGCGGCGTCTTCAAGGATGCTCCCGGCGCGGATGGCCGCATCCATGACCAGCGCCGCATCGAGTTTTATCGCCAGCATCTCGCCGAACTGGCGCGAGCCATGAAGGACGGCGCCCGCGTGCGCGCCTACCACGCCTGGAGCCTGCTGGATAACTTCGAGTGGGAAAGCGGCCTTTCAAGCCGGTTTGGCCTGACCTACGTGGACTTTGCCACGCTGAAGCGCACCATCAAAGACTCGGGCCTGTGGTACGGACGCGTCGCCTCATCAGGTCGGCTGGATGTGTAGTGGAGCGGAGGTACTGGATTGGCGCGGAACGGACTATAGGCCTAGAGGTGTCGCTGCCTGAGTACATTGACCACAAGGGGTTGTAGTTCGTAAACCAAACCGTTGCGACAGGACAACTGCACGAAAGGATGAAACAAGATATGGACAGGTAAGCAGAATCAGGAATCGGTTTTGGGTGCGCGTTCGCTCTAGTCCTCTCATGGACAAAGTGGCACTCCTTCTGGTGGGCGCTTTTTCATGGAATCTTAGGCTGGCTTTATGTGGCCTACTATTTTCCCGCCATCTTTATCATTTTCTGCCAAGCTGAACATTACGGGAGAAGCCCCTGTCCGTAAATATGCGGTATCAGTTCGGCGCGTCCCAAAGTCATGGTCAGCATAAGCTGTATTTTTTGAGATGCCGGCCCAGTCAAGCTATGAAGAAAACATACCCGGAAGCTGACGGGAGATTTTATGAGGAACCTATGATTCGAAACTCGACCTTGGCTGCCTGCACTGCGCTCTTCCTTCTTTTTGGGCAGGCTGGCCTCTTCGCACAGAGCGCCTCCGAAAGCACGCGCGAAGTCCTTTGGTACCGGACTCCCGCCCCGATCTGGGATCATGCTCTGCCGGTTGGCAACGGCCGTCTTGGCGCGATGGTCTTCGGAGGAGCAAACCGCGACGCCAGCAACGGCGATGAGCAGGATGCGGACAAGATCGCTTCCGTGTTGGATGGAAGCAAGACCTACGCTGCCGACGAGCACCTGCAGTTGAATGAGTCCTCGCTCTGGCAGGGCAGCCGCGCCAATCGCCTGAACCCTTGCGCGCACCAGGCCGTTCCGCGGATACGCCAACTCCTGCTCGACTCGCAGGGTCTTGACGGCGCCAAAATCTCCGCGGCAGAGAAACTGGCGCAGGACTGCATGATCGGCATCCCCAGTTGGATGCCTGGCTACAGCACCTTGGGCGATCTCTATCTGCGCTCTTCCACGCAAGGAGACGTCACCGGCTACCGGCGACAGCTCGATCTCGATACAGGGGTGGTGAAGGTCGCTTACGTCCAGAATGGCGTGCATTACACGCGGGAGGTCTTCGCTTCCACGCCGGACGAAGTGATCGTGGTCCGGCTCAGCGCCGACCGCAAGGGAGCGCTGAATTTCCGCGCCAGCATGGACCGTCCGGCCGACTTCAGCGTGCGCAGCCGCGGGCAGGAGACGCTGGTGCTGCGCGAGGGTGCGGCTCACAAGGACCAGATTCGCTTCGCGGGAGAGGCGGTTGTGCTTCCGGCAGGGGGCAGTGTCCACGCGGAAGGCTCGGAGCTTGTCGTGGCGGACGCGGATTCAGCCACTGTGCTGATTGCCGCCGCCACCGACTTCAAGGGAGGCCCGTTCGCCGGCGGCGATCCCGAAGCGCAGTGCGAGCAGGTGCTGGCCATGGCGAGGAAGCTCTCCGCGAAGGAGATCCTCGACCGGCAGGAAGCCGTGTATCAGCCGGTCTACCGGCGCATGTCGCTTTACCTCGGGCCTGCACCGGATGGCAACGATGCATTGCCCACGGACGAGCGCATCAAGAGAGCCAGCGCCGGGGCCGATGATCTTGGCCTGCAGGAACTCTACTTCCAGTTCGCGCGCTATCTGCTCATCGCTTCTTCGCGCCCGGACGGACTCCCCGCCAATCTGCAGGGCATCTGGGCCGGCGGCATCTCCAATCCATGGGGATCGAAGTGGACCATCAACATCAACGCCGAGATGAACTACTGGCTCGCCGAGCCTGCCGGACTCAGCGAGACGACACTACCGTTGATCAACCTGATTGACATGGTACGTACGCCCGGCAGCGGCACCGGCACGCAGGTCGCCCACGACTACTATGGCGCTCGCGGATTTGTGATCCACCACAACACCGACCTCTGGGGGGATGCCGATCCAATAGACGGCTATCATTGGGGCATCTGGCCCATGGGCGGGGCGTGGCTCTCCCTGCACGCATGGGATCATTACGCCTTCACCCTTGACAAGGGCTTCCTGCATGATCGCGCCTGGCCGATCCTGCATGATGCATCGCAGTTCTTCCTCGATTACCTGGTTGACGACGGTTCTGGCCATCTGGTCACCGGCCCATCGCTTTCTCCCGAAAACAGCTATCGCCTTCCAGATGGCTCGGTGCACTCGTTGAGCATGGGGCCCACGATGGATATTGAGTTGGTGCGCGAACTGTTTTCCCGCACCATCGATGCGGGCCAACTCCTTGGGGAAGACCCTTCGTTTATCAAGCAGTTGGAGGAGGCGCGCGGCAAGCTGCCGCCCTTCGCCATCGGCAAGCACGGACAACTACAGGAGTGGCAGCGCGACTACGACGAAAATGAGCCGGGCCATCGTCATATCTCGCATCTCTGGGCGCTCTTCCCCGGCACGCAGATCTCCCTAGAGCACACGCCGGAGTTGGCCCACGCGGCGCGCACCTCGCTGGAGCGGCGGCTGGCTAACGGCGGCGGCCAGACCGGTTGGTCGCGGGCCTGGGTGATCAACTACTGGGATCATCTGCATGACGGCAAGCAAGCCTACGAAAGCCTGCAGGTGATGCTGCGCCAATCCACGTTTCCCAACCTGATGGACACGCATCCGCCGGGCGTCTTCCAGATAGATGGCAATCTCGGCGCGGCGAACGGAATGCTGGAAGCGCTGGTCCAGTCGCGCTGGATGCCGGATGCAACCGAGATCACGTTGCTCCCCGCGCTGCCCGCGCAGTGGCCGGAAGGTTCCATCGCGGGATTGCGCGTGCGCGGGAATGCGGTTGTCGATCTTCAGTGGAAGGATGGCAAGATGGCCGCCATGACCATCCATGCGAATAGTGATGGCGCGTTCCGGCTTATTTCACCGCACGGCTGCTCGGTTGCCAATGTTCGCAGGGTTCAGGGAGCGCCGATTCCGCATTCCGATGGAGTGATCCATGTAGAGAACGGCATCTCGTATCGCATCACGTTCCGCGAGAGCGGTCTCTGAAGGCAGGTCCTCCATGGCACCGCCTGAGGCGCGCGAGGAATCATCGCGGTCGCAGCGGTTTGCAGGGAGAGGGATTACTTATCACCAGGATCTTCCAGGAGAAGGTCCTGGTGAGCGGTGCTTCGCGGTAAGAGTCGAGCAGCTTCAAAATCGACAGGAGTTGTCTGCGGGCCCGCCGAGGAGTCATCGAAGCCCTTCGGCGGCGTCCGCCAGGAAAGGAAGCAAATGAAGTACTTTTTCATGATTGCCTTGCTCTTGGGCTGCGCAAGCGCTCAAACCTACCAGCCGTCCTGGGATTCGCTGGACAAACGGCCCACGCCGCAGTGGTACATCGAGGCGAAATTTGGCATTTTCATACATTGGGGCCTTTACTCCGTCCCCGCCTACGCCCCGGTGATTCCCGGCAAACTGGCCTACTCCGAGTGGTACTGGAAACAGATGATCGAGGGCCGCGACAACCCAAAGGCCAACGAGATCGAAACCGGGACGTGGGCTTTTCATAAGCAGAATTTCGGCGCTGATTTTCCCTATCAAAACTTCGCGCCGCGGTTCCGGGCCGAACTCTTTGATGCGCAGCATTGGGCGGACGTTCTCGCGAGTTCGGGCGCCAGATACGTTGTACTCACTTCGAAGCATCACGATGGTTTCGCCCTGTGGCCCAGCAAGGAAGCCTCCGCCGACTGGGGGCAGCCATGGAACGCGGTCGAGATCGGCCCCAAGCGGGATCTGATGAGCGATTTGAGCGAGGCAGTGCGCGCCAAAGGCCTGCACATGGGCTACTACTACTCGCTCTACGAGTGGTACAACCCGCTCTGGCTCAGGGACAAGTCCCTCTATACCCGGGAACATATGTTTCCACAGTTCAAAGACCTGGTCAACCATTACAAACCTGACATCATCTTCAGCGACGGCGAGTGGGAGCAGACCTCCGCGGATTGGCACAGCCCCGAACTGCTCGCTTGGCTTTTCAACGAATCCCCGGTAAAAGACATCGTGGTCGTCAACGACCGCTGGGGCTCTGACACCCGCCACAAACATGGCGGCTACTGGACCACCGAATACACCGCCGGCATGGGCGATATGTCCCATCCATGGGAGGAAAACCGGGGCATCGGCTACAGCTTCGGCTTCAACCGCGCCGAGCGCCTGAAGGATTACCACACCGGTCGCGAACTGGTCATTATGCTCGTCGATACGGTGAGCCGGGGTGGCAATCTACTCCTTGATATCGGACCCAACGCCGATGGAACCATCCCTGTCCTCATGGAAGAGCGTCTTCGCGAGATTGGGAGCTGGCTCAAGATCAACGGCGACGCCATCTACGGAACCAAACCCTGGAAATCCACACGCCAGTGGAGCGCGGGCGAGATCCCCAAGGCGGACTACAACCGCAATATGGACAGCGAATACGACGTATCCAAGCTGGCCTCCAAACCTGAGCCAGGCAAGGCAGGCATCGAAGCCTTCTATACCACGAAAGGCAACGATCTTTTCGCCATCCTGCCAAGATGGAGCAACGGCACCTTGACGCTCAAGGATGTCGAGGGCGCCAAATCGGTCACCCTACTTGGAAACACCGCCGCACTGAAGTTCAAAAGCGCAGGCAAGGATCTTTCCATCCAACTCCCCGACTTGCCCGAAGATTTGCGCCAGCAGCCTGCCTGGGTTCTGAAGATAAACAGGTAAGGACTTGGATAGTACGCACATGGCCTGGGTCCCCTGCCTATCATTTGTTGCGGCAGGGGCGGAGCCAGCAGTTGCACTATATCTACTTACTCAGACAGTGCCGTTAGGGCCAAATCACAGTAAAGGATTATCGCTCTCAGTGACCATCAAACGCTACTATCGCCCGGAACTCGACGTTTTCAGATTTATCGCCTTCATGATGGTTTTCATCGTTCACCGGATGGACTTTATTCCCATCGACCCGGCGCAGCATTATTGGCTCTACAACATTTGCCTTCTCGGCGATCTGGGCGTGCCCGTCTTCTTCCTGCTCAGCGCCTTTCTCATCACCGAACTGCTTTTCCGCGAGAGCGACGAAACCGGCGCCATCCAACTGAAGTCCTTCTACATGCGCCGCATCCTGCGCATCTGGCCCCTGTATTTCCTGGTCTTCTTTGGCCTGGTCCTGCTCAACCAGTTTCTCCCCTACGCCGGCGCCAAAGAGCCTGCCTCCTGGCTGGCCTTTTCCCTCTTTGCGGGCAACTGGTGGATTTGTCTTCACGGTTGGATTCCAGCCTTTCCCGTCAATCCTCTCTGGAGCGTCTCCGTCGAAGAGCAGTTCTACATCGCCATCCCCTTCATCGCCCGTTACTGCCGCCGTCTTGGCGCAACGGCAATCTCGCTGGTTCTTATTGCTGTCTCGTACGCGGCGGTCGTGCTCTATGCAATGCACCCCGCGAATGGCTTCAGCAGCCAATGGACGAACAGCTTTGTTCAGTTTCAGTTCTTCGCCGCCGGAACACTGCTCTCGATCTATCTCAAAGGCCGGGTTCCGCGGTGGCGCGCCGCCTTGCGCCTCGTTGCCGCCCTGTCGGGAATCGGCTGCTGGCTGGTCGCGTCCGTAGCCTTTGGCGTCCAGGCGGACACTCCGCACTCAACGGTCCTGCAAGCCCCGATAGGATGGGCGCTTGTTCTGGCAGGAACCCTGCTGCTCTTTCTCAGCATGCTCGGTTTCCCCTCCAAATACTTGCCCAAGCCGATCATCTATCTAGGGCGCATCTCCTACGGTCTATATCTCTTTCATGAGTTGGTCTATTGGCTGATCTTTTCTCCAGGCAAAGCGTGGCTCGACCGTGTCAGCCAGTTGCTTCAACTCGGAGGTTGGCGCGACGGCGTAGGAACAGTTCTCGCCTTCTGTCTCACTGTTCTTGGCGCCCACACATCGTATCAACTCTACGAAAAGCGATTCCTGCGCCTCAAGAGTCGATTCACGATCATTCCCTCACGAGATGAAAGATAGCCCTTTCTGTGGATTGTTGCGGTGAAAGAGGGGGACGTGGAAAAATGACCTCTTCCGGGGCCAGGATTGGGCGTCAAATTTATCTCGAAACAGAAGAACGCCGGATATATTTAGGTTATTCATCTAAGAGATTTATTTACAATTATATACAGTCAATGGCCAACCGCTGCATTTCCTCCTGTACATGCGAATGGACTCGTGGTCAACCGCTCAAATCACGCCGCGATACGCTGAAAGCCCAAAAATCGGATGCGACGGGAGTGGGGAGGGGAAGATAGTTCTTTTGTATATTATTGAATATGAACGATTTAAATGGTAGGCACGACTGGACTCGAACCAGCGACCTCTTCCGTGTCAAAAGTCCAACAAAGTGCAACCCCAGGAATCAACAGCACCCATGCACACGGTAAGGCACCTCCGGGAACGCCCGGAAACGCTTATTGTTCCCCTGTTGTTCCCACAAAATCAGCGTAAGCAAATCACCCCGCGCGGCGCATTGGCCCGCTTACGATCTTCTCTTCCCAGCACAATACCCGACAGTTCCCCATCTCCTGAGATTCTGGCCTGATGCTACTTGGCGCGGCTCACTAGTTTTTGCACAGTCGCAGGGGACACTTGCGCGGTTGCGGCAATCTGTCTGATTGACAGCCCCTCTGCTTTCAGAGCATCAACCCGGCTCACCAGTTTGTAATCGTCTTGCGCCTTCGGTCTGCCACCCACTCGCCCCTGTGCCTTTGCGCGTTGTAGTCCTGCTATCGTGCGTTCAGAGAGGCGCACCCTTTCCTGTTTGGCGACTGCGGCAAGTATGCCAATGACCGCTTCTTTGAAAATGCCAGTGCTATCGAGATACAATTCCGCAAACGAGCGGTAGTTCACTCCGTAGCTGGTGAGTCGCTGTAGATGGTTCAGCGTCGCTACCGTTCCCTCTCTACTGAGCCTATCCAGACTCCAGAAGAGAAGCACATCGAATTCCCGCTTAGAGGCTGCATCGAACATACTCTGGAACTGCTCACGGTCAGAACGCTTGCCGCTGGCACGGTCCACATACTCATGGACGATTGTCCAGTCCTGTGTAGCAGCGAAATCGCGTAGTTGCCGCAACTGATTCTCAGTATCCTGTCTTCCGTCTTTGGTGGACACCCTCGCGTAAATGGCCGTCTTCATCGGTTGATTCCTCCACTAACCCGAATAAATCCCGCTCTTGCCCGTATGTACTGAAAATCGGTCGATTTACGAACGCTCGAAAATGCCTGCTCAACCCCACGCCAATCGCATATTTTTCGGCAAACGTTTTTCAGCACAACGCAAGATCGGGCAAGGTGGAGGCAGAGACGAAAATCGCCAGAATAGGCGTTTGGGGGCTTCCAATTTGCAAGAACGGTATTGCCTCAGCTTTGAGCGCACAATGAGCAAGGCGGGGCATTTCCTGCCCAGCAAACAGCAATTGGCATTTTGCGCGGATTCTTGAATAGCCAGTGTCTACGAGGGGTTTTTGGCCTGGGGCTTTTCAACGCTGCATTGTCACGGCCAGCCCTGCGGCTACTGCGTGGATGGAACGAACGGAAACAGACGGCCAACCGGCTTTTCTTGAAAGACTCATGGCCCATGTTTTTCTATCCACTGTCTTTTCGGTGAACGTCTTGTTCACGCAATGGTCGGAATGCGCCGATTGACGGCCATTTTCACGCGCGCGCGGGATTAAAGGCTTCCGCCAGAGGCGTCGGAAAGTCAATTGGGTCCCTTCTGCCGCCACTGGTTTTTTGCTATTTGGATTGAATAAGTGGACTAAGTGCGTGATACTACGATGTCGATGGTGCATACGGTTACACGCGCGTAGCATATCCGCAATACGAATGTAAAAATATATCTCAGAAAGGCGGGTAAAAATCGCGTTTCCAACGTCTAATAGAGTGAAGAGCAATTATATATAGGTCCGCCGTACGCCCTCCCTACACGCTTCCCAGATAGCTAACCCGTTAAACAATTACGGGGTGTGTGGCACTCTCCCTCTATATATACCTCTTCTCTATTCTCAACCTGCACAAGCTGGGATTGCTTTAAGGGTTCCACATAGAAAGGCGCTCTATGCCTGCTAAAGAGCAGTGTGCTCTGATCCGTGCCCCGCCCCGCCTCTGGGACGATCTGGCAAATCAACTTCAAGGATGTATTAAATGAGAACTTCTCCTATCAGTACAACGCGCCGCATGGCGCTTTATGACTACTACCGGGACCGCCGGAATGCTTACCAGAAAAGGGCGTATCAGATGCTCGGCGGCCAATGCGTACTCTGCGGCTCAACCGATGGGCTGCGGCACCGATTCACAGATCGGGACCACCCGCTCACCAGCCGGTATCAAACCAACCCTGTAACCCTCTACCGCAAAATCTGCAATGAGTCATCCGTGCGAACTGCCGTTTGTCTCCTCTGCCGAGAGTGCCGTGTTGCCCATCGCAGCATTGAATCGCCTATAGAGAACGCCGCAATACCAGGCCGTAAACCCCTCCATATTGTCAGCGTGGAGGGTGAAAATAATGCCGGATAGCAATAGCATTGAACTCCGTTCACCGGAGTCTGTCTACATTCCAGTAGTGCAATTCCCTAACGGGGAATCCGCAATACACAACGCTACGTCAGCAAAAGGATTTGCGCTGTTTCCAATCGGTGAGCTACTCGCAAGGCCCGAGATTCCGCCGGACTACTTGGTCGATAACCTGCTAGTCAGAGGCACGGTGTCTTGTGTAGTTGCCAAGCCTAAAGTCGGGAAGTCCACATTTGCCAGAGGGCTATGCCTCGCAGTATCCAGAGGCAGGCCGTTTTTGGAAAGAACTACGCGGCAAGGTGATTGCATTTACTTGGCTCTGGAAGAAAGGCACGAGGAAATCACAGCCGATTTTCGTGCTATGGGCGCGAACGGAACTGAATCCATCAGGATTCATGCGGATGCCGCTCCAGCCGCTGCAATTGCGTCATTGACCGATCTTGTGCGGAAAGATAAACCTGCACTGGTCGTGATTGACCCTATTTTCAGACTAGCGCACGTTCGAGATGAAAAAGCCTATGCAGAAGTCTACGGGGCGTTTGGTCCGCTTATTGACCTGGCGCGTGAGACGGGAACGCATATACTTGTTACCCATCACGCGGGTAAAGCCCCAAGATCGGAAGCAGTTGACAGTCCGCTGGGAAGCACAGCCATCAGCGGAGCAGCGGCTACAATCGTCGTTTTGAACAAACGGGATGCCTACAGAACTATTCAGACGGTAACTCGAATCGGCGCAGTCATGCCGGAAACGATTCTGTCATTTGACACAGAGACGCGAACGCTTTCGGTTGGAAGCACACGCGATGAAATGTCTTGCTCAGAAGTCGAACAAAGCATGATTGAATTACTCAAAGGCGGTGGAGAGTGGACCGAACCAGAGGTAGTGGACCGCGTGGAAGGCGCAAATGCCATTAAACGCAAGGCCATTCGTGCGTTGGTTGATAAGCAGGTTGTCGCTCGCACCGGAACCGGAAAGAAAAACGATCCGTTCAAATACTCGTTTGCTTGTACGGAATCAGTATGCTGTACAAGCGTACAAGAAACAGAAAACCAATCTCAGCTCAGCACCGAGCCAACCGGATATGTTGAACTGAGAGAAGCGGATGTTCCTCTGCTCGTGCCGTAGCTCTCTCACAAGAGCGGATAACTCCACACCAGGCCATAAACCCCTCTCACCTATGCTCAATATCCTGGCGGCCCCATCCGGTTGGGAGTCTACCCTGATTCTCGCGTGCCGCTGTTTGCCGGAGAAACCTATTGCTGTGAAAAGGCAGCGCACGTACTTGTCTTGAAAGATTCCTGCATTGCGTCTAACTGCTTCTTAGTTTCCAATAGCTCTTCGCTTTCGAGCTTAAGTTTCCGCCAGAACTCCACGATGCTTTGGTTCCAGTTGTCAGCGTATGTGCTATGTCCATGCGTCTGAGAGGCTGCACTCGCATCTAAGCAAACATAGTCCTTCCAGTGCTGCTCGCATTCATTCATAATGCCATCAGCCTCATGACTATTTTTCCAGTTGAAGTCTGTAACCTTTTCTTCATAGGGTATCCGCTCAGCATTATACCGCGCGACAAGTTCCGCACATTCCTTCTTCTTTGCAAATGCTAGCTGTTCTGCCTCGGTCCGCTTTGGCAAACCAGCAAGAAAATGCACGATTATGCGGTTAACGTCATTATCCAAAGAAACGACCTGACGGTACTCCGAATAAAGGACTCTGTTACTATCAGAATCCCTTACAGTAAAAGTTGCTGCGGCACCATCATTTATCTCGAAATCAAGAATGATGTCGGCCTGAGTTGAGTCAATTTTGTCAAAATATGCCCATAGATCAGAATTGTCTATGAGACTTTGAACTTGCGATATTGTTCCTATGTCAGTGCGAATGCAATCTCCCGGAGCACCTCCGGGGCAGGAAACAGTTGAAGTGGCACGAACGACTAACGCGGCTGTTTTGGCATTCGACAACTCCTTCGCATTGGCAGCAGCTTCGGCCTGTGCCGCGCTTTGTTCTCGCTGCTCCTTTGTTTGTGTATGGCTAGTCGGCTTTGCTTGGGGAAGGGTTTCTTGTCCATCCGCCAATGCAAACGCAAGCATCACAAGGACCATGACGACTGTTCTACGGTTCATACAGCCTCCAACTTAGCCTGAAGGATAATTTAGCCGATAGGATAAACCGACACTGAGAAGGTGGCAATAGATGTGTCCGTGCGGCTGGGCCGACGAATCCGGGAACTGAGGACTGCGCGGGGATGGCACCAGGCGTATCTGGCTGAATTGTCTGGGCTTGGAAAGATTTTTATCAGCCAACTTGAGAACGGACGCAAGCAAGCCTCTATCGGCACAATCGACGTTCTCGCCCAGAGTTTCGAGTTGACCATCTCCGACTTTTTACGGGGCGTGTAGGGAGAAGCCTCGCCCGCGATTGCCGTCTCCCTGATCCCGATTAGACCTCCCACCAGGCCCCAAAACCCCTCCCAACCTTTCAAATTTACTCAAGCTGGCAAACGCCACCAGAGAACCGTAGCCGCGCGGTCGTTACCGCCCTGCCGTTCCGGCAAGCCTCGCTTGGGTTCATGGGGCAATATAAATGACTGACATAAACACTACTTTCGAGCCGCTGATGAATGTGGAAGCGGCGGCGCAGACGCTCTGTCTGCATCCGAAAACGCTGATGAAAATGGCCCGTGAGCGCAGAATTCCTGCGTTCCGTGTTGGGCGGTACTGGCTTTTCCGGGCCTCGCTGATCGACGCATGGCTCAGGGAACAACTAGAATGCGGTCAAGCCAATTGCGCCGCGTGAGAATGGAGCACCCAGAATGCAAACACTCACACGGCAGTCGTATCAGAAAGGTTCTTTGACAATTGAGAAACGCGCATCTGGTCAGCAAATATGGATTTTTCGATGGCGAGAGGCCGGACCCGACGGCAAGCGAGTTCAACGCAAGGCAATCGTGGGAACCAAACAGGATTTCCCCACAAAGGCCAAAGCTGAGCAAGCAGCCGCAGCGCTCCGGCTCGATGTGACCAAGGAACAACCCCAGAGAGCAAAGGCCGGGCTGACTATCGAGCAGCTTGTCGCACACTACATCGACAAGGAACTGAACGAGCAGCACCCGACAAAAGCCTATTCCACGCGGGAGTGCTATCGAACCATGTTTGAGCAGCACATAATGCCCCGCTGGGGCGCTTATCGGCTAGGGGATGTTCGTACCGTTGCAGTGGAATCGTGGCTGGGGGATTTGAACCTGGCCAACGCATCCAAGGCCAAAGTGCGGAACGTCTTTCATGCCCTCTACAGCCATGCACAGCGGTATGAATGGCACGATGCCAATCCGATTACCAAGGTGAGGCAAAGCGCACAGCGGCAAACCGAGCCGGATATTCTCGACGCGGACGAACTGACCCGGCTTCTAGCGGCTTTACCAGAACCGTTTTGCACGATGGTTTTGGTTGCGGCTGCTACGGGACTCAGGCGGGGCGAATTGATCGGGCTGCAATGGCAGGATGTCGATTTCGACGCCGGACTGATTCAGCCGCGCCGTTCGGTAGTGAACCAGAATATCGGCAAGCTAAAGACGGTGGCTTCTGCAAAACCTGTAGCGATGGACGCAAGGCTGTCCAAAGCGCTGGCCGAACTGAAGGCAAGTTCTCCCTTCGATCAAATGGAAGACTGGGTATTTGCGAGTCCAGCATCGGCAGGGGAAAAACCGTTCTGGCCCGATATGGTTCTCGCTCGCCGGGTCCGTCCGGTTGCCCAGGCTCTCGAAATCAAAAAGCGCATCGGCTGGCACACTTTCAGGCGGACATACGCTTCGCTGCTCAAATCGAGCGGGGCAGATGTGAAGGTAGTTCAGGAATCGCTCAGACACGCCAACGCCCGGATCACGATGGAGCTTTACGCTCAGGCTCTTTCGTCTGACAAGCGCAAGGCACAATCCGAAGTGCTGAACCTATTTTTGCCCTTTGCAAACCAGCAAGGGCAGCAATTGGGAGTGGCGAGTTGAAGTGAAAATGGGCTGGGAACGCTTATTGTTCCCTGTTGTTCCCGGATGGAAGGGGCGGAACCTGTAGAATCTACCGTAAGTTGTTGATAAATATGGTAGGCACGACTGGATTCGAACCAGCGACCTCTTCCGTGTCAAGGAAGCGCTCTAACCAACTGAGCTACGCGCCTGCAATACGACATTAGGTAGTCTATCAGGATCGCGGCAGTGGGGAAACAGGGGGGAAGGAGGGAGGCGCCGGCCGCTTCGCCATGCTGTGCCCTCGTTGTCTCACGGATCACGCCTGCTTTTCCGGGAAGACGGGGCGTTTTCGGCTGGGGCGAGGCCTTTCGTGTTCCGTTGCGGCGGCCGCCGTCGCATGGACCCGGCCTTTACACCGGCGCGCGGCATCGGCCCGTGGCAAGGACCCGCCGCCTCGGCCGTCTCAAGGATCGGCGTTGTAGACTGCTTGCAGTTGGACGTGCCATGACAGACGCCCCGAATCCGCGACTGAACCCTCTCCGCTTCGCTCCCAACCTGCTTACGGTGTCGCGCATCTGTCTCGCGCCATTTCTGGTGGCGGCCATCCTGGAAAACGACTTTAAGGTCAGCTTCATTCTCTTTATTGTTGCGGGCTTGACCGATGCGCTGGACGGGCTGCTGGCAAGCCTGCTCAAGCAGCGCACCATGATCGGCCAGTACCTTGACCCGGTGGCCGACAAGCTGCTGCTCAGCACGCTGTTCGTGGTGCTGATGTACAAGGGGCTGATGCCGACCCGGGTGACGGTGCTGGTTTTCGGCAGGGATGTGGGCATTCTGCTGGTTTCGGCCATTCTGTACGCCGCGGCCGGGAGGCGGGAGTTCCACCCCAGCTTTTTTGGCAAGGCCAACACCCTGGCCCAGGTGACCGCGGTGGCGGTGGTGCTGCTGCATCAGCTGACGCACGCGCCCTGGGTGGTGGCGCTGCGGATCGTGGCGCTCGACGCGACGATAGTGCTGACCGTGGCTTCGGGCCTGCACTATGCGTGGACCGTGGCCCGGCGGACAACGGCGTCGCCGGCCAACGGCACAAAATAGACCGCTCCCGGCGCCGTAGGGCCCCGAGCGCCGAGCCCTCTCTTCAGCAAGCCTTGCGCAGGTTTTGAAGAGGCGAAGACGAGGAATGCGGGCGCCTACTCGTCGTCCGGGACGGCTTGGCCGTCGGCGGCTTCCTCAATCTCCATGTCGTTAAATTCTTCGGAGTCAAAGACTTCTCCACACTCCAGGCACTCGACGTACTCGGTGTCGTCGTGCCGGGAGACGATTCGTACCCTGGGGTGTTTGCAGGCGGTCGCCATTGGTCCGTGATTGATTGAGATGAGGTACTCTTTCCGCCAGATTGTAGCGGTCTTTCCCGCAATTTCAAACGCTTATTTCGTGAATCTCCCTCTCGGCCTCCGCAATCGGGAGACGAACTGGGTGGAACCGTTCCGGAGCAGGCTTGAAATACGGACGGAAATGGTCGTATACTGAACGCGGACTGAAGAAGTCGGATATTCCATGCTCAAGCTGACGAAGAAAGCCGATTACGGGCTGATGGCGCTCAAGTACTTGGCCGAGCACCCGGAGGCGGTTGCGCTGAGCGCCAAGGATGTGGCCGACGCGTACGGGATTCCGGCGCAGCTTCTGGCCAAGATTCTGCAGCAGTTGACCAAATCCGGCCTGCTCAAGTCGCATGCCGGGATGAACGGCGGGTACGCATTGGCGCGGGATGCGCGAGAGATTTCGGCCTACGAGGTGATTCACTCGATCGACGGGCCGTTTTTTATCACCTCCTGCACCAAGGGCGCGAAGGGCTGCGAGCTGACGCCGAGTTGCACCATCAAGGAGCCGCTGGCGCGGGTGAACGAGACCATCGCCGGGGTGCTGAAGAGCATCAGTATTCAGGACCTGACCGAGCATGAGCATCCGGCGGGGCACGCCGACGAGGCCAAGGCGCTGGTTTCATTAACGCTGTAACGAAAGATTTTTCCTCCGCCCCAGGGAAACAGGCCAGGGCGAGGAGCCGCAACGAGGATGGAGACGAACACGATGAGTACTTTTGCCAGCCAGATTGAAGTGCCGGCAGGCGTGAGCTTGCCGATTTACATGGATAATCACGCCACCAGCCCGATGGACCCCCGGGTGCTGGAGGCGATGATGCCGTATTTCACCAGCAAGTTCGGCAACGCCGCCAGCCGCAACCACTCGTTCGGGTGGGAGGCAGAGCAGGCCGTGGAGACAGCGCGGGAACAGATTGCCAAGCTCATCGGGGCCACCGCCAAGGAGATCATCTTCACCTCCGGCGCCACAGAGAGCGACAACCTGGCCATCAAGGGCATCGCGGAGATGTATCGCGAGCGCGGCAACCACATCATCACCCAGGTGACCGAGCACAAGGCGGTGCTGGACACCTGCAAGCGGCTGGAAAAGTACGGCTACCGGGTCACGTATCTTCCCGTCAAGGCCGACGGACTGATCGACCTCGAAGACCTGAAGCGGGCCATGGATGACAAGACCATCCTGGTGACGATCATGGCGTCCAACAACGAGATTGGCGTGCTGCAGCCCATCCGCGAGATCGGCAAGCTGTGTCATGAGAAGGGCATCATCTTCCACACCGATGCGGTGCAGTCGGTGGGCAAGGTTCCGATCAACGTGCTGGCCGACAACATCGACGTGCTGTCGCTGTCCGGACACAAGATTTACGGGCCCAAGGGCGTGGGCGCTCTGT
This sequence comes from uncultured Acidobacteriaceae bacterium, assembly GCA_963716385.1. Taxonomy (GTDB): domain Bacteria; phylum Acidobacteriota; class Terriglobia; order Terriglobales; family Acidobacteriaceae; genus Telmatobacter. The sequence goes on along the minus strand of OY970305.1, from coordinate 270,707 downwards.
ATGTGCGCCGGCGCAATCCGCGGGTGCAGATCGCGGCGCAGATTGACGGCGGCGGCCACGAGCGCGGCATGCGGTCCGGCACGTTGAATGTGCCGGGGATCGTGGGCCTGGGCAAGGCCTGCGCCATCGCGCTTGAGGAGATGGACAGCGAGGCGGCGTACCTGCGCGGCCTGCGCGACCGGCTGAAGGACAAGCTGGAGTCGGAGCTGGACTACGTGCACGTGAACGGCTCCTGGGAGCACCGGCTGCCGGGCAACCTGAACATGAGTTTTGTCTACGTCGAGGGCGAGTCGCTGCTGATGGGCATCCACGACGTGGCGGTTTCGAGCGGCTCGGCCTGCACCTCGGCCACGCTCGAGCCCTCGTATGTGCTGAAGGCGCTGGGACTGGGCGACGATGTGGCGCACAGCAGCATCCGGTTTGGCTTGGGCCGCTTCAACACCCAGGCCGAGGTGGACTATGTGGCCGCCAAGGTGATCGAGATCGTCCGCCATCTGCGCCAGCTATCGCCTCTTTACGAGATGGTGCTGGAAGGCATCGACCTGACCAAGATTCAGTGGGCGGCGCACTAGAAACCAGTTCGTAGTTCACAGTAAGCCCCCGCTAGAAGCTGCAAATGGGCAACTGCGAACTAAGAACTGACAACTGACAACTGTTTTTTCGCGGCTTCCCCGCAGGAGGATTTGGACCATGGCATACAGCGACAAGGTAATCGACCACTACAACAACCCGCGCAATGTGGGCCAACTGGACAAGAGCTCGACGGAAGTGGGCACCGGTCTGGTGGGCGCGCCGGAGTGCGGCGACGTGATGCGGCTGCAGATCCGCGTGAACCCCGAGACGCAGGTGATTGAAGAGGCCAAGTTCAAGACCTTCGGCTGCGGCTCGGCGATTGCCAGCTCGTCGCTGGCCACGGAATGGATCAAGGGCCGCACGGTGGAAGATGCCCTGGCCATCAAGAACACGGACATTGTGAAGGAACTGTCGCTGCCGCCGGTGAAGATTCACTGCTCGGTGCTGGCCGAGGATGCGATTCGCGCGGCCATCGGCGACTGGAAGAAGAAGAACAGCGTGGCGGAAGCCGAGTCGGCGACTGTCGCGGCGCAGTAGTTTTTTGTCCGGCTTTGCAGGGGCACGGCGAAAGCCGCGTTCCTGCAGAGCAAAGGACAGGCAATGTAAAGGGAAGTTATGTCGAACATGGTAATCATCGAAACGAAGCCCGCGCAGGGCGCGCCCGTAGCGCCGCCGCAGGCGGAGTTGGCCGCACCGCAGGTGCCGGAGTTGGCCCCACCGCAGGTGGAGTTGACCGCAGCGCAGGCGCCCAGCCAAGGGCTGCAAGTGACGCCCAGGGCTATCGCGCGCATCCGTGCGGCCATGGCCAAGGAAGGCGTCTCGCCGGAAGAGGGCGGACTGCGCCTGGGGGTGATGGGCGGCGGCTGCTCGGGGCTCTCCTATTCCATCAAGTTCGATACGCGGCCCCGCGAGCGCGACCGCATCTACGTGTTTGACGGCGTGCGCGTCTTCGTCGATCCGAAGTCGTTCGTTTATCTGCACGGCATGACGCTGGACTACGAAGAGACGCTGATGCGGCAGGGCTTCAACTTCATCAATCCGAACTCCTCGCGCTCGTGCGGCTGCGGTTCGTCCTTCTCGTCGTAGATCCGCGTGCGCTGATCCGCTTACTGGAGCTCAATCATGTTCAAAGTCATAGATTCTGCCGTCCCGGTTGCGTGCTGGTCGTGTTCGGTTGCCCACAACGACGCCACGCTGTTCTGCCCGCATTGCAGCAAGATTCAACCGCCTCCGGGAGGCGATTATTTTTCGGTCTTCGGAATTGTGCCGCGGCTGGACCTGGACCTGAGCGAGTTGGAGCACGAGTTCCACCGCCTCAGCCGCAGGCTCCACCCCGACCGCTTTGCGCGCGCCGGCGAGGACGAGAAGCAGTGGAGCCTGGCCGACACCGCGCTGCTCAACGACGCCTATCGCACGCTGAAAGACCCGATCCGCCGCACCGAGTACCTGCTGAAACTGCATGGCGCGGAGATCGGCGAGGAGCATGCGGGCAAGAATCGTCCGGCGAACGAGAAGGATCCGTCCCGCGTGCCGGCCGATTTGCTGGAAGAGGTTTTCGACCTGAACATGCAGCTGGACGAGATGCGCATGGCGCGCACGATGGGCGAGTCCGACCCGGATTTGCAGGCCGGTCTGGAGCAGGCCAAGCGCAAGTTCGACGGACTGCAGGATGAGGTGGATCAGGACCTGCGCGCGCAGTGGCAGGCGTGGGACGAGGGCGACGCCGCCGCGCGCAAGGCGGCGCAAAAGACAATGGTGGCTCTGCTCGACCGGCGGCGCTACCTTAACAATCTGGTCCGCGACGTGACCGAAGTTCTGGGAGCTTGAGAGACAAGCATGGCGGATGGACGCGTAGTTGGAATCGACCTGGGAACCACGAATTCCCTGGTCGCATACATGCAGGGCGACGCGCCGGTGGTGATTCCGGGCGTGGACGGCTCGAACCTTGTGCCGTCGGTGGTGGCGCTTGACCCCATGCCCGCCAATGGCGGCCGGCCCACGGTCACGGTGGGCAACAGCGCGCGCAAGGCGCTGATCGAAACGCCGGAGCGGGTCATTTACTCCGTCAAGCGGCTGATGGGCCGGGGCCTGGAAGAGGTTCGCGGCGAGCTGAAGTACTTTTCCTTCCGCCTGGCCGAGGATGTGGAGGCGGGCCCGCCCAGCTCCAACGAGGTGCCGCGCATTCAACTGGGCGAGCTGCGCTTTACGGCGCCGGAGATTTCGGCCTACATTCTGCGCCAGCTCAAGCGCAACGCGGAGCGGTTCTTCGGCGAGCCGGTCACGCAGGCGGTGATCACCGTGCCTGCCTACTTCAACGATGCGCAGCGCCAGGCCACCAAGGACGCGGGCCGCATGGCTGGCCTCGAAGTATTGCGCCTGGTGAACGAGCCCACCGCGGCCGCGCTGGCCTATGGGCTGGACCGCGCCAAGGAAGGCAAGATCGCCGTGTATGACATGGGCGGCGGCACCTTCGACATCTCCATTCTCAAGCTGCGCGACGGCATCTTCGAGGTGCAGTCCACCAACGGGGACACGCATCTGGGCGGCGACGACATCGACAACCTGCTGCTGGCCATCGCGCTGGACGAGATCCACGCCGAGCACGGGGTGGATTTGCGCGCCTTTCCCAGCGCGGTGCAGGCGCTGCGCAAGGCCGCGATTGAAGCCAAGATTCAGCTCTCCGCGCAGCCGTCGGCGCACTTCGACATCGAGCTGCCCAACGGCGACCGCTATCAGCGTGAGATTCCCCGCGAGGTCTTCGAGCAGTTGATCGAGCCGGTGCTTAACCGCACCGTCGGTCCCTGCAAACAGGCGATGGCCGACGCCGGCATCGCGCCCGAGCAGATCGACGAAGTGGTGATGGTGGGCGGGTCCACGCGCATCCCCGCGGTGCGCCAGCTGGTGGACGATCTTTTTCACCTTTCGGCGCGCGGCAAAAAGCCGCACATCGAGCTGAATCCCGATGAAGTGGTGGCGCTGGGCGCCGCGGTGCAGGCTGACATTCTGGCCGGCGCGTCGAAGACCACCGAGGAGATGCTGCTGCTGGACGTGACGCCGTTATCGCTGGGCATCGAGGCGCTGGGCGGGACTGTGGCGCGCATCATTCAGCGCAACTCGACGATTCCGGCCTCGGCCACCGAGCACTTCACGACAGGCGTGGACGGCCAGACCAACGTGGCCATTCACGTGGTGCAGGGCGAGAGAGAACTGGCCGCCGATTGCCGGTCATTGGCGCGGTTTGACCTGAAAGGTATTCCGCCCATGAGCGCGGGGCTGCCGCGCATCGAGGTGCGTTTTCTGATCGACGCCGACGGCATTCTGCAGGTCTCGGCGCGCGAGCAGCGCAGCGGCAAGGCGGCGCAGATTGAAGTGAAGCCGACGTATGGATTGACGGATGAGCAGGTCGAGAGCATGATTCTCGACTCCTTCGATCACGCCGAAGAGGATTTTGCCGCGCGCCTTTTGATCGAGGCCCGCAACGAGGCGGAGACGATTCTTTCCGCGGTCCAGCGCGCGCCGGAGAGCCCGGCGTGGCAACTGTTGCGGGGCGAGGAGCAGGCGGCGATCACGGCGGCCCGCGACCGGCTGGCCCAGGCGAAACAGGGCACGGACCTGACCAGCATCCGCGATGCGACGCTGGCGCTCGACCAGGCCACGCGGCGCTTTGCCGAGCTGATGATGGAGGCCGCAGTCACCACCGCCATTCGCGGCAAGACCATGAACGCGGCGGACGAAGAACTGGGCGACGAAGTCACCGCGCCGCATCCCATGGCTCCGGCCGAGTTCAAATAGCAGCGAGTGCGCAAGGAGGGACGGAATCGTATGAATGAGACAACTGGAAAGACCATTCCCGCCGACAAGCTGGTGCGGGTGACCTTCCTTCCCGAGGGCAAGACAGTGGAGTTCGAGTACGGCACGCTGCCTTACGAACATCACGGCAAGCCGATGTCGTTTCTTGATGTGGCGGAGAACTTTGACATCTTTCTCGACCACGCCTGCGGCGGCGTGTGCGCCTGCACCACTTGTCATTTGTGGATCAAGGATCAGGAGGGCATCAGCGAGGCCGAGGACGACGAGCTGGACCGGATGGACATGGCCGCCGACCAGCAGTTGGAGTCGCGCCTGGGCTGCCAGGCCGTGATTACGCGCCCCGGCGAGTATGTGGTGGAGATTCCGAAGTGGAACCGCAACTACGTCTCCGAAGGAAAACCGCTGACGCTGGCCGAAAGCAAGTAGGGAGCAGAACCATGCCGCGCGAGATTCTGTGGACCGACGCCGAAGAGATCGGCATTCGATTGCAGGAAAAGTTTCCCGACCTCGACCCGCTCACGGTGCGGTTTACCGACCTGCACCGCTACGTGACGGAGTTGGAAGGCTTCGCCGACGACCCGGGAAAGTCCAACGAGTCGCGCCTGGAGGCCATTCAGATGGCGTGGCACGAAGAGTTCCAGGACGCGCAGGGGTAGAGCGCGCTAATCGCGCTCGCGCCGCTCGCTCCAACCGAAGGCGCTTTCAAAGTGGTCGAACTGCTTCTCCTGCCCTGGCACCAGATACACGCTGAGCACATCGAAGCGCACCGACGGCGCCGTCTCCTGGGGCAGTTGGCGCACATAGCGGCGTGCCAGGCGGCGCAGGATGCTGCGCTTGTGGGAGTCGACGGCTGCCTCGGCGGGCGTGGCGTCGCGGGCGGTGCGGGTCTTCACCTCGACGAAGCACAACATGGGCCCCTGCCAGGCAATCAGGTCGATGTCGCCGGGCACGTCGCCCGAGCTCCAGCGCCGCGCCACCACGATATATCCCTTGCGCCGCAGATAAAAAAACGCCGCATCCTCGCCGTCCATCCCGGTGATCAGGTGAGCGGGCAGGCTGTCGCCGCGGCCGCGCCGGCGCGCCAGCCCATCGAGCCGGACGAGGGTTCGCTCCAGCCAACTGACGCGCATCTCGGATGCCCTGATCATTGCCATCCATTCTCTTGTGAATGGGCGAAAGGTGCAAATCGGAGCAACAAAAAGGGACTCCGGCGGCGCTTTTGGCGGAGAAGTGGATCATCAAGTGACTCATACGCGTAGTGATCCGATGAGGGTCATGCGCCGCGCAGCGGGCATTCATTCGCCGGTGTTGCGGCGCGGGATGCATCGGATGCCTGCGGGGGATGGCCGGGCGTCGCCCGCAGCCAGACACGAATTCGATATGGCACAATGTTGTCACAGCGAAATGAGCCTTTGATCATTGCGCGAATGCACTGGGCGGCGCGGAGCGGGATGGTGTTGTCTATGGCGCCGGTTGCCGAAGTCATTGCAAGGAAATGACAACGAGTCGGGTTGCCCGCGAATCGGTTGGATTCTCAGAAACGAAATAGAGTGAGGGAAAAGGATGCTGGTTGCTGGTGTGGATCTTGGTGGAACCGCGGTGAACTATACGCTGCTGAATGATCGGGAAGAGTTTCTTATCGAGGGTTTGTGTGAGTATCCTGCGCGTTCCACCGAGGGGCCGGCGATTTGTCTGCAGCAGATTGCGGACGGTCTCAAGGTGGCGGTGGAGAAGGCGGGGGTCGCCCTTGCGGATGTGGCCGTTGTCGGTCTCGACACACCGGGCCCGGCGAGCGCGACGGGAGTGCTGAGCGCGAAAGGCTCGACGAATTTTGTGCATCCCGACTGGGCGAGTTTCGATATGTGCGGCGATCTTTCCGAGGCTCTGGGCAAGCCCGTGGTGTACCTGAACGACGCGAACGCGGCGGCCCTGTGGGGTCATTTTGCTCTGCTCGGCTCGACCCGGGGGACCACCTCGATTTCGTGCGTCGTGGGCACCGGCCATGGCGGCGGGATCATCATGGACGGCTCGGTGATCAAGGGGCGGAGGGGGTTCGGCGGGGAGCTGGGCCACGTGCTGATTCCGTATCACATGATTCCCGGCACCGAGGGACTGAAGCCGGGGTGCAACTGCGGGCGGATGGGAGACCTGGAATCGATGTGTTCCCTGACTTCGATCCGGAGACATCTGTTGCCGCATTTTCTGAAGAAATATCCCGGTCACGAACTGGGCAAGATCGAAGACCCTCACAAGGCTGCCTATCGCGTGCGCGGCATGGCGGAAAAGGGCGATGCGATGTGCCGTGAGATCTTCCGGGTCGAGGCGCGGGCGCTGGGCCTGTTTTTCGATCAGATGGTCAACACCTTCGACCCTGACGCGCTGATTGTGGGCGGCGGTGTGTTAGAGACGGACCCGGAATTTCAGCGCTGGTTCCTCGATGAGATTCGCATCGGCATGGGAGTTCAGCGGGAAGAGCAGGCCGACATCCCGATTCACGTGATGCCGAACGGCGACACGGCGGGCGCGCGGGGGGCCGCTCTGGAAGCGCTGAAATTTGCGCGCGAATCCGGTCTTCGGCACGGCGCTAACTGACTTACCAATGATGAGCGTGGGCCTCGGAAGACTCTATCGAGGTGTCAGGCGACGTATAAGGCGAACAAACGGGGGAAATAGGGGGTACCCCCCCTGTTTTTCCCTATAAGCTATTGACTAAATTGGATTTGGCTGCGAAATCATGCACGTTAAGTGCGCATTAGAGGCCATTTGTGCGCACATGGAAGGCGGGTGGCGGCGCTGGACAGGGGTGGGCGATGCCCTTCTTCCCGCCATCTCCAGTGTGCGCCTGGGGAGGGAAATCTTGCGCACATGGAAGGATCGGCTTTGCGGAATTGAATGAGCAAGTTGGCGAAATGTTCCGGTGCCGGGGCTTGACGGGGATGGATGTTGGGGGAAAAGGTCGCTTCCGGGTGGGCGACAAACCAGAGATTAGAATTTTAAGATCAGTGAGACCAATCTTTATGAGTTGGCGATTCTTCATCTCGGTATGTTTCGCGCTGGCTTATCTCGTGTGGATATGGCGGGATCGAAGCGCATATCGCCGCGTCGGACTTATCTTGTCGCTGATCGGTTCGACTGGAATATTGATTACTCTGGGTTGCGATTACATCAAGACCCTTCCGTCTCATGCTCCCCTACGCACAATCACGGGCCTCGCCACGAATAGAAGCTCTTTATTTTTTGATCATTCCCACTCGGACTTCATGCTGATAGAGGACAAGACCGGCCATCGCGTACTCTTTACCACTGCGATTGACGGCCCTTGGACGGACCAGCCCGTTTGTGCGACTTACGTTGATGACGGAAGGTTCATGCCAAGCGTTGTCAGAATCGAAATACTCAGTGACGACAAATTTCCTTGGCACACTCAGAAGGGTCACGTTGGCTGGGTTGGAACCTCTGAGGCCAAAAGAAGGGCGCCGCTGCTTGTAAGCTTGATAGGATTTCTATTCCTATTAGCCGGGGCCTTCGCCCCGACGACAGGCCCCAGATAGTAGGGAAGGCATGAACGTCGCGCAACGGGAAGCTCCGGGCGAGTCACCGCCCAACCGGACAGAAGGATGCGGTGCGGGGGCGCGGCGAAGGGAGAGACAACCGCAGATCTTTCGACTCCGCTTCGCTGCGCTCAAGATGACAGCGCGGTTTTGGGGGTCGTGGGTGGCGAAGCGGCAAGGCGGAAGTGACTCATGATGAAAGCTACTCAAGACTGAAGCTACTCATGACTGAAGCTACTCAAGACGGAAGTTACTCAAGACAGTAATTACTCGTGAAGCTATAGAGCAGGCTGGCTGGCCGGTGGCGTTATAACTTTTGGAATGCGGCGGGTACGCGGCGGTTGGGCCGCGTACCCGCTGTTTCTATGCTTGCCCGCAGTTTCGCTGCGAGGGGGGTTATGCCGTGGCGGCCGTGAGTTCGGCGGCGTGGGCGTGCTCTTTTTCGGTCTGGGTGAGCGCGTCTTCCAGGATGTCGAGGGCGACGGTGGCTTCCTGTTCGCTGACGACGAGCGGAGGGCAGAGGCGGATGGAGGTCTCGCCGCAGCCCAGGATCATGAGGCCGCGCTCGAAGGCCAGGTTCACCATGCGGTCGCGCAGGGCGCCGGCCGGCTCGCGGGTGGTCTTGTTTTTGACCAGCTCGACGCCGATCATCAGGCCGCGTCCGCGCACGTCGCCGACCAGCGGGTGAGTCTGCTTCCAGCCCTGCAGGCGCTGAAGCATGAGGCCGCCGACGCGGGCGGCGTTGGCGATGGCCTCGCGCTCAAGCACGTCGAAGGTGGCCAGGGCGGCGGCGATCGAAACCGGGTTGCCGCCGAAGGTGGAGGCGTGGGAGCCGGGGACCCAGTCCATGATTTCGGCGCGGCTCATGCAGATGCCGAGGGGCATGCCGCTGGCGATGCCCTTGGCCATGCAGACGATGTCGGGCTGGACGCCGGAGTGCTCGATGGCCCACCACTTGCCGGTGCGGCCGGCGCCGGACTGCACTTCGTCGACCACTAGAAGGATGCCGTGGCGGTCGCAGACGGCGCGCAGCTCGCGGAGGAAGTTGGTGGGCGCGACGACGTAGCCGCCCTCGCCCTGGATGGGCTCGACAAAGATGGCGGCGACCTCTTCGGGCGCGAGGATGGTCTTGAAGAGCTTTTCCTCGATGTAGCGCGCGCAGCCCATGCTGAAGGCTTCTTCCTCCTGCGGGCCGCCGGAGCAGCCGCGATAGGCGTAGGGGTAGCGGATGTGGGTGACGCCGGGCACGAGCGGAGAGAAGCGGCGCTTTTGCTGGGGCTTGGAGGCGGTGAGCGAGAGGGCGCCCATGGTGCGGCCGTGGAATGCGCCGAGGAAGGCGATGACGTGCTGGCGGCCGGTGTGGTAGCGGGCCAGCTTGAGGGCGCACTCGACGGCCTCAGCGCCGGAGTTGCCGTAGAAGAACTTGTGCGGGCCGGGCATGGGGGCCACGGCGGAGAGCTTCTCGGCCAGGTCGGTGAGGTGCTCGTCGTAGAAGTCGGTGCCGGAGATGTGAATCAGCTCGGCGGCCTGCTTCTGGATGGCGGCGACGACCTCGGGATGGCAATGGCCGGTGGAGGTGACGGCGATGCCGGCGGCGAAGTCGAGGAACTCGTTGCCGTCCACGTCTTCGACGCGGAGGCCGCGGCCGCGCTTGGCCACCAGCGGATAGGAGCGCGTGTAGCTGGGCGAGATGAGGCGGGTGTCGGCTTCGACGGCGGCCCTGGCCTTGGGGCCGGGCAGCGGACCCACGAGTTTGGGTCCGAATTGCGCGTGCAGTTCGTGCTTGGTCATTGTCAATCTCCTCTAAAAAGGGCTGGCCTCGTGAGTGCGGCGCGGCGGATTCGAAAGACCTGCGTCTCTGCCGCTGGACTTCTCGATTGCACTCAGGGACGCCGCGCTGGGGGGTGGAATCATCCCGTTCCGCGAAGGCGAACAGGCCGCGGAAAACGGGCGTAGACCCTGGGCGGACAGCAGCTAGTCGCTGGCGAAGAGGCTGGGCCGGGTGCGGGTGGGCAGCACGCGCAGATGACGCCGCGGGCAGATGCAGCGGGCGCGCGACCGCGACCAGCGCTTGGAAGCTGGCGCGCAGTTCGATCCGTGGGCGGCGCGCATGTGCATGAAATCCCCGATGGGTTGAGGATAGAACATTTTTACTTCCGCTGTATAGCGGAGCCGCGCGCAGGCGGACGGCCGGCTTACCGTCAGCCGGCCATCCGATCGAAACGGAAGATGCCGGGGCCCGCGGACCGTGCCGCGCAGGCACGACCGGCTCAGAACTGGCCCCAGAGATCCAGGGTGTTGACCGGCTTGCCTTGCAGCTTCAGATAGTAAAAGAGCTGGCTTTTGTGCCGTTCGAGATGCTGAATCATCTTGAGCAGTTGGTAGCCGAGGGCGCAGGCCGCCGCGGGAGCCCAGGGCGCAGCGACCTGTTTGTTGGCAAGATCGCTCTCACCGATCTGGCCGATCAGCCGAAGGACCATGGTTTTGTCCTTTGCAAACAGGTCCCTGGCCTGCTCCAGGCTTTCAATCGAGGGCAGTTTTTCGGCGGGCGGCAAGATTTCCTCGGGCGCGAGTTCTTCCCACGCCTTGTCCGCGGGCATCCCCCAGTCTCCGGTGACGAACGCTTTGCAGCCCGGGCCACAGGCCTCGGTGATGTGCTTGAGGAGTTGGCCGACGGTCATCCAGTTGCTTCCGCTATCGGGCTTCCAATCGAGGCGATCGGGGTCTACCTTTTCAAGCAGTTTTGCGGTGGTCGAGTAAGCGGTTTCAAGCTCGCTTTTCAAGAGTTGTGTCCAGTTCATGACGAACCTCCCTTCGCCGGGCGACCTTCCCGGCGACCTCAGCGTATGCCCGAAAGCAGTTTTGACGCAACAGCGGCAAGGGGGCCGTGGCAGCGGCGGCGGGCGAGTCTCCGCAAGGCCGGAAAAATCGGCGGTGACCGTCTTGTCAGGTCTTCTGAAATGGCGGAGCAGATTACAGATGGAGGAGATAGACGGGGGCCATGGCTGCCAGCGCGGCTGCGGCTTGCAGCGCAAGAACATCCAGCGTCTCTCGCGGCGCCCGTGGCAGGCCCTTGATGGCGAAGAAGGCTATGATCGGCGCCTGTCCGGCCATGAGAATTTGCCAGAGGTGGGCAGCCGCGCCCTCGTCGGCCTCACGGGCAACGCCGTAGATTGCAAGGTGACCCAGCACGACGGCCAGGGCGGCGAGCGACATGGCCAGGGGAAGAAAAGCGCTCGGTTGCTTGATCGATGCGATGTTCATTGGCGCGCCTCCCGCATGGACTTCGCGCGGAACCGATGCAGCTTACTTTATCAAAAAAAACTGAGCAGGAGCGGCTACCGGGAAGGCCGGAAACCGGCCCGCGACTGGCGACGGCGGCCCAGGCCTGTTTCCGCGCACATGCGGCAGGATGCGGGAAGCGGTGGTGGGTCTTTCAGGCTAGGATGAAGGGAACTCCATGGCCAGACAGACAGTTCCGACGCAATCTCCGCAACCGCACACCGCGCCTACAGCCACCATCGTGCTGGCCTTTGCGGCGGTGTATTTTTTCTGGGGATCGACGTATACGGCGATTCGCGTTGGGGCGGCGGAGATGCCAGCGCTGCTGCTGGCGGGAACGCGGTTTTTCCTGGCCGGGGCGATTCTGCTGGCCTGGTGCCGCTGGCGCGGGCTGCGCCTGGCGTGGCCGCCGAAGACGATGCTGATGCTGGGCCTGATTGGACTGTTGCTGCTGGCCGGGGGCAACGTGGGGCTGGTGTATGCCGAGGAAACCGTGCCCAGCGGGCTGGCCTCGCTGGTGCTGGCGGTGATTCCGCTGTATGTGGCGCTGATCGAGATGTGTTTGCCGGGCGGGGAGCCGCTGCCAGGGCGCGGCTGGCTGGGGATGGCGCTGGGTTTTGCGGGGCTGGCGGTGCTGCTGTGGCCTTCGCTGCGGAGTGGGCTGGGGGGCGACCCGGCGGTGCTGTGGGCGCTGGGAGCGCTGCTGGCGGGGGGACTTTCGTGGACGGTGGGGAGCATTCTGTCGCGGCGGGCGCGGCTGCCGGTGAACAGCCTGGTGGCCGCGGCGTGGCAGATGCTGGCCGCGGGGGCGTTCAACCTGGTGGTGGGAACGGCCCTGGGACAGTGGCCCGAGTTTCATCTGAACGGCGCGGCGGTGGGGTCGCTGGCCTGGCTCATCACCGCGGGCTCGCTGCTGGGCTATTCGGCGTTCATCTATCTGATCGAGCACGTGCCGGTGGCCAAGGTCTCGTCCTACGCGTATGTGAACCCGGTGGTGGCGGTGCTGCTGGGGATTTTTCTACTCCATGAACGGCCCGATGCGGCGGAGTTCGCGGGCATGGCGGGGATTGTGGTGGCGGTGTTCCTGCTGACCTCGGCGCAGATCCAGGCCAAGCCCCGCCCAGTCGAAGAGTTGGAGCAGATGCCGGCCGAGTAAGCCGGAGGGCTGCTCAGGAAGCCGGTTTTTTGTCGAACGCAGTGGCCGGAACCAGGGCGACGGGCGCTTCGCCGTCGAGGGTGACCGAGCCGTGCTCGAAGGTTTCGAGCGCGTCCTTGGCGGCGGCCATGGCCATCCAGCAGACCGCGCCTTTTTTGATCAGGCTGCAGGCGATTTCCACGGTGTAATGCGGCGCCTGGGGCTGGCCGATGACGACGCCCTGGGCGCGTTCGATCCAAAAGCTGTGGGTGCCTTGGGTGTACGAGCCATAGACAGGCTCGGACAACGCTACGGTCCTCTTGATGCCCTCGGATGCGCCTTCGGCAAAGCCGGGCAGGTCCTTGTCGGTCATCTGCTGGCCGAAGCAGGCAAACGGCAGCTCCACGATCACCACGACGGAGGCGGGCGTGCCGTGGCGGGCGGTGAGGGCGAGCTGCACGCACTCGATGCCCTTCTTTTCTTCCTCGCTGGTGGCCGACTGCGACTGCTGCTGCTTGACCACGGGCAGCATGGGATGGGCGTCCACCACCTCCCAGTCCGAGGGCAGGGTGTAGCTGAAGCCGAGGTTGCTGGCGTGCGTGTCGTTGGCGGGAGCGGGGGCGGGGGCGGGGGCGGGGGCGGGGGCCTGCGCCAGCAGCGAGGCGCCGCAGAGGACGAGGAGGGCGGCAAGAAAACGGGGGTTCATTTGGCCGCAAGTCTACCACGGCCGGGGCGGGGGCGACGGTGCGCAGATGGGGCGGGGGCGCTGGAATCTACTTGAGCAGCAGGACGGAGATGGACGAGGCGATGCCGGCGGCCGCGAAGACGAGGCCCAGGTACCAGTAGATGCGGCTGCGCGTGAGCAGCGTGACTGAGGTGATGACGAGGCCAATCTCGAGCAGCGCCTCGCCCAGGTCAAAGCGGTTGGCGCGCGCCTCGGCCTGTTCGACGCGGGTCTCGAGCGCCTCGGCTTTTTGCTGTTCTTCCTTCAGATCGGCCACCCACTTGGCCTGATGGTCGGCATAGGCCCTGGCGATCCTGCGCGCGGCGTCCTTGTCGGAGATGGTCATCACGCTGAGCAGGTCGGAGGCGAGGGCGGTGGTGTTGGAGCGGATTTTCTTGGCCTGATAGAGGTTCCACTGGTCGGTGGCCTTGTTCTGGTCGAGCACCGCCTCGGTGTGGGTGCGATGGCCCATGACGGTGGTGACGGCCACCAGCACGGCCAGCACGCTCATGGTGAAGGCCACCGGCCGCATCGCGGATTCGCGCGATCCGTGCTCGGCGTGTTCCTGCAGCTCCTGCGCCTCGTTGGCTTCCATGGGGAACTCTCCTGCCTGTGCCGTGGGCGGCGTGCGCACGGGGAGCGCGCCTTCTTTCCACGGGAAGTCCATGTCAATTTTCACATACGGGGTTGAAGCCGCGAGGGGTGGGAGTTGCCCTCATTTTTGGCGGGGTTTCGCAGGTCCCAAAGGCGAGCCCTGGGGCGGCGTTGAGGTCGGTCTTGAGGCCGGCCGTTGGGGGGGCGCCGCAAGCCGGACTGGCCGGCGGATTTACAAAGCTGCGTAATTTTCTGCACTTTTTCTGTGGAAAACAAAAATAAATAAGGGGGGGTAGGGGTACCTGGCTACCCCCGCCCCGGAGCGGACTGCGAGCCTGCCCGCAGATTGCCCTACTGCGATTGTGCCCCAACGGCGGGTAATTTTCTGCAAACCGATTTTGAGGGGTGCGGACGGCACGGAAAGGCGGGCCGGGACGGTGAACCGGTCGTCACTTCCGGATAGCCGGTCATTCGCCAGCTTGCGGCGAAAACTCCTTGTGCGCGCGTTTCAGCAGAGCTCGATTAGTGAGGACTTGAGTCCATGCGAGGACGAGACAGAGCAACAAAAACGCGCCATCAAATGGCGCCATTCCTTTCCTGTCCTTTATGCTCCACCAGTTCGGCAAGTGAGGATGGACGGCTAACATTTCCGTTTGGAGTACGACAAGTGCAATAAGGAAACCAAGGTGACGCAAAAGCAGCCTCGGAATTTGCGGCTCAACGGCGGGACAAGAGAACTTGAAGGGCGGGACATCCGGGCCCGATACTCCACCACCATGGTGCGCAAATGTAAAGAACACCTCGAAAAGTGTGTAAGTGATTATGGACGCCTCTTGCAACCCGAAGGGCCTCTTTATCAAGACTAAGAAAAGAGGCACACTGCCGATGGTCATGCTTAGGAAGATGATCGTCAGCAAGTCAGAGCGTGGATGAGAGATCGATAGATCCCGGCATGGATCGGAGTATGGCCTCTTCTCCATCAAATTCGGTTCAGGCTTGAATGAAATAATCCGGTGAAGAGGAATGGCACGGTGTTTCCGACGACCGCTCTGAGTAGGCCCTTCGGGAGAGATCACCTTCACAGAGAGTCGATCTTTTCCCTCGTCTAGCTCGGTAACTTCCGCAGTAACACGTTCGCCATTTTCAAGCGTTAGGACACCAACTGTGCCTGGGCCGGCTTCATCAATCCACTCGGGAGCAAAGTGTCGCTTCGCCTCTTCGGACGTGAGCTTACGTCGGGCGAGTTCCTTGTCGAGCAATTGCTCGGCCTCTGCTGTGAATCCGCCCTCAGCCCTGAGCTTCAGAAGTTGCCGGTCGCTAAGGCTCTCGTAATGGGTTTCAAGTGCTTTTGGGTCAGGCATGAATTTGTCTGGATTATAAGGCTCAATTCGTTGAGTTGCGGCTATCTTTGGAGAGTTCTGGCCGTATGGTCGGCAAGTCGGGAGTTACTGATTGGTTAACTCAAGGAATGCCGGAGGTTGTCCAAAAAGTAGGTCAAGAATGACACTTTTTTGGCAAAGCACCTTCAGGGGCTCAAGCCCCGTTGCTTTTATCTCGCTTGCGGCACGACTGAAGTCATGCCCTGTTACAAAGCGGAGCCGGTAGCTAGGAAACGGCGCCGGGATCAAAACGGCGCCGTTTCGAGTTTTTCCGCAGCCTGCTAGTTCTTTCCCAGCCCGTCGTTCTGGTGGTAGTTGGGGTAGGGCGGGATGGGCATGGGCGGGATGGGATGGGCCTTGAGCTCCTCGAGCACCAGCTGCACGCCGGTTTCGAGCTGGCGGTCGTGGCCTTCGGCGACATCCCTGGGCAGCTCTTCGACGGCGACGTCGGGGGGGATGCCGTGGTTCTCGACCTCCCAGTCGCCGTGCAGGCCGAAGATGGCGTAGCGCGGGGCGGTGACGGAGCCGCCGTCGATCAGGGGCGGGTAGCCGCCGATGCCGACCAGGCCGCCCCAGGTGCGGGTGCCGACCAGCTTGCCGATGCCGGCCTTGCGGAAGTACCAGGGCATGGCGTCGCCGCCGGAGCCGGAGTTCTGGTTGATGAGCATGACCTTGGGGCCGAAGATGGCGCCGACCGGGTCGTGGATGGGCTTGCCGTCGCGCTCGATGGCGCCGGACAGGGGGAAGCGCTTGAGCACGTCGACGATGTAGTCGGCGATGAAGCCGCCCTCGTTGAAGCGCTCGTCGAGGACCAGGGCCTGCTTGTCGAGCTGCGCATAGAAGTAGCGGTTGAAGCTGTCGTAGCCGGAGCCGCCGGTGTTGGGCATGTAGACGTAGGCCACCTTGCCGCCGGAGAGCTGGTCGACCTTGCGGCGGTTGGCCTCGACCCAGTCGATGTTGCGCAGGCCGTCCTCGTCGGCGATGGGGACGACGGTGACGTCGCGGGCGGACTTGTTTTCAGCCGCGGGGCCCTCGGGGGTGGGGCTGACGCGAATCACGGTCTGCTTGCCGGCGGTGCCGTCAAAAAACGCGTAGAGGTTGTCGGCGGCGTGCAGCTCGCGGCCGTTGACGGCGAGCAGGTATTCGCCCTGCTTGACGTAGACGCCGGGCAGGGTGAGCGGCGAGGCCAGGCCGGGGGTCCAGTTCTGGCCGCCGAGGATTTTTGCGATGCGGTAGCGGCCGTTCTCGATGGTGTAATCGGCGCCGAGGAGGCCGGTTTTGGGGTCGGTGTCGTGGGGGCGGGGTCCGCGCACGAACATGTGGCCGACGGTGATTTCGCCCAGCATTTCGACGTTGAGGTAGGTGAACTCGTCGCGGGAGGCGAGCCCGTCGAGGTAGGGCTTGTAGCGGGCCTCGATTTTGGGAATCGAGAGGCCGTGGAGGTTGGGGTCGTAGAAGAAGTCGCGCTGGATGCGCCAGGTTTCGTAGAACATCTGGCGCCACTCGGCGCGGGGATCGATGGTGGTCTGCATCTCGCCCAGGTTCAGGGGCTTGCCGGGGTTGTCGGCGCCGGGCTTCAGGTCCTCGGCCGGGGCGATGGTCCAGCTGTCCTTGCGGGCGTAGAGCACCTTGGCACCGTCGTGAGAGACGAAGAAGGCGTCGAGGTCGCTGAGGACCGTCTCGGGCTTGCGCTTCTCCAGGGTGAAGCGCCAGACGGCGCGGATGCCGGGTCCGCCGTCCTCCTCGGAGGGCCGGCCCACGGGAGCGCCTTCCATGAGATAGAGGACGCCCGCCTTGCCGGTGGCGAGGCCGCCGTAGTTGCGCGCCGGGATGGGCAGGGAAAGGATGCGGTTGCCGATGCCGTCGAGATCGACGGTGACTTTGACGGGCTTTTCCTTCTCTTTGTCTTTGTCTTCCTTGGCCGTTTCCTTGTCCTTGTCGGCGGACTTGTCGTCCTTCTTCTGGTCGTCGGCGGACTTGTTTGGCTCGTCCTTCTTGTCGTCTTTCTTGGCCTCTTCCTTGATTTTTTCGTCGTCGCTTTCGGGCGGGATGGGCGAAGCGCCGTCCTTGGCCAGCACGGCGACGTAGGGGGCGGTGGTCTGGGCGCGGTCCAGCGAGGAGAGGTCGATGCCGGCGTTGGAGGGTCCGTCGTTGGTGGAGGCCAGGAAGTAGAGGTACTTGCCGTTGGCGTCGAAGGCGGGGCTGGTGGCGTCGCTCATGCCGTCCGTCACCTGGGTGAACTTGCGGGTTTCGAGGGAGTAGAGAAAGATGGCGTGCAACTGGTTGTTGAGGTCGCGCTGGTAGGCGATCCATTTTGAATCGGGCGACCAGACGGCGCCGAAGTCGTAGCCGAAGCCGCCGTAGATGCCCTTGTCGACCAGAACCGGCTTGCCCGCAGGAGTGGCGCCTGACGGCACATCGACGACCCACAGGCGGAGGTGCTTGTCGGCGTAGGCGATGTGTTTGGAGTCGGGCGACCAGGCGGGCGAGTAAAAGTAGCTGGGCTCGGGGCCGAGGTCGATGACCGTGGGCGGCTTGAAGCCGGTCTGGTCGCGCAGGAAGAGCTGGTACTCGCCGGAGGCGTCGGAGAAGTAGGCGACGGTCTTGCCGTCGGGGCTCCAGGAGGGGTTGCGCTCGGCCGCGCCGGGGGTGTTGGTGAGGTTGCGGGTGTCGCCTTTTTCGGCGGGGACGGTGAAGATTTCGCCGTGGGCCTCAAAGACGGCGCGGGCTCCGGTGGGCGAGAGGGCGGCGTTCTTGATCTCCTCGGGCCTGACCGCGGCCAGGTGGGGGGCGAGGCCGGGCAGCTCGCCATGAATGGAAATCTGGATCGGCATATTCATGCCGGTGGCCGGGTCCACGAGAAGAATGCGGCCGAACTGCTCGACCACCAGGGCGGGGCGGCTGGCGCCGTCGGTTCCGGTGGCGGGGCCGGCCTGGAAAGTTTTCATGTCCAATCCGGAATTCGGCATCACCTGCGAGACCTGTTCGGTTTTTGTGTCATAGCGGTAGAGGGTGACGGGGCCGTTGTTGGTGCCCGCGCTGCCGCGGTCGGAGAGGAAGTAGACCTGGTCGCCGACCCAGACGGGGTTGGAGTCGTTGGAGTTCTGGCGGGGGACTTTGACGAGGTCGAGGGTCTTGAGGTTGACGATCCAGATGGGTGTGGTCTGGCCGCCCACATAGCGCTTCCAGGCCGGCTGCCACTTGGTGATGGGCTGGTAGGCCAGGGACTGGCCGTCGGGGGAGAAGGAGGCCTGCACGCCGGAGGGCAGGGGCAGCGGCTCAGGAACGCCGGAGCCGTCGGCGTGGACGAGGAAGAGTTTCTCGAAGTGGCGGTAGCTGGCCCGGCCGCTGGAGATGAGCACGCTTTTGCCGTCCGGGGTCCAGCCCTCGACGATGCTGCCGGCCGGGTGCCAGGTGATGCGCACGGGCACGCCGCCCGCGGCGGGGGCGACGTAGACGTCGGTGTTGCCGTGGAGGCGGGCAGAGTAGGCGATCTGCGTGCCGTCGGGGGAGAAGAAGGGGCCGGCCTCGACGTGTCCGTTGGAGGTGAGGCGCTCGGCCTCGCCGCCCTGGCGGCTGACTGTCCAGATGTCGCCGGCGTAGAGGAAGGCGATGCTGTCCTGGGAGAGGGAGGGGTTGCGCAGCAGCAGCGGATTTGGGGTGGCGGAAGTCTGGGCAAGGGCAGGAAGAACGGCCGCCAGCGCAAGCAGACAAAGCGCCAGCCGGAAACGAACACGCATCATTTTGCCTCCATGGAATTGAGCGATCCGCGGTGCGGTCAGGAAACGGGAGCGGAAATCCGCGTCCCAGTATCGTACGCCGGACCGGGGGCAAATGGTTCCGGGGATTCGCGCGCGGGTGAGGATTATTCCTTTCATTCCGCCGGGCGGCCGGAACCGGCGCGGGCCGTTGCGCGTATCGAACAGGGAGAAGAGCAAGGGCGGCCAGGGAGACGGACGAGGGCGGCATAGCGGTTTTGCGGCCCGGCATGCGGCCTGGAGCGGCTGAGTTGCGTCCTAAGGAATAGCGGAACGAATTCAGCTCCGGCGGGATCGTTGCTGGAATCGTTGGCGGAATCGCTTAGCGCCGGCGGGGCGTCTTTCTGCCTTGCTGGGCAGCGTTGCGCGCGCGTTGCCGGAGACCTCGGGGGGTGCGCCCCGGCGGTGGAGTCGCGGTTGGATTGCCGCCCTGGGCGAGCGGCAGGTTGCGTACACTGGGAGAGCCGGACGGGCAGGGGAAAGCCGAACCATGAAGCTGATTGAGGCCTTCAAACTCGCGTTCCAGTCGCTGTGGGGCAACAAGCTGCGCTCCATTCTGACGCTGATCGGGGTGGTGATGGGCGTCTCCTCGGTGATCATGGTCATCACCCTGGTGAACGGCGCCAACCGGTATGTGAGCACCAAGCTTTCCGGCTACGGGGCGGATGTGTTCACGGTGGCGCGGATGCCAGCGGTGATTTTTTCCGGCGAGGAATACCTCAAATATCAGAAGCGCAAGATTCTGCGCATGGACGATTACGAGGCGATCAAGGCGGCCTGCGCGGATTGCGGCGAGGTGGGCGCGCTGCTGAACAAGTCAACCAAAGTTGTCGCCAACGGGCACTCCAGCGACAACACCGAGGTGCGCGGCTACACCGCGACGATGCTGTCGCTGAACAATATCGACATCGCGCTGGGCCGGGGCTTTACGCCCGCCGACGATGAGCACGCCACCAAGGACGCGATCGTGGGCTACGACATTGTGGACAACCTGCTGGGCTCCGGCGACCCCATCGGCAAGGAGATCCGCGTAGACGGCATCCCGTACACGATTGTGGGGGTGGGCGACCGGCAGGGCAAGACGCTGGGCCAGTCGCAGGACAACTGGGTGGCGGTGCCGATCACGACGTATCAGCAGAATTATGGCTACAACGACTCGGTGACCATTTACGCGCGCGCCAACGGCGATGCCCAGGCCATGGCGCGCGCCGAAGACCAGGTGCGGGTGCTGATGCGCACGCGGCGGCACAACCGGCCGGGCGAGCCGGACGATTTCAATGTCGAGACCAACGACACGTTTCTTGATATCTGGAAGCAGATCAGCTCGCTGTTTGCCTGGGTGGTGCTGGGGCTGGCCTCGATCGCGCTGGTGGTGGGCGGGGTGGTCATCATGAACATCATGCTGGTGAGCGTGACGGAGCGGACGCGCGAGATCGGCGTGCGCAAGGCGCTGGGCGCCAAACAGCGCGACGTGCTGCTGCAGTTCCTGATTGAAAGCGCCTCGCTGGCCCTGGTGGGCGGGATCTTCGGGGTGCTGGGCGGCATCCTGGTGGGCAAACTGATCACGATCTTTGTGGGCTTCCCGACCGCGGTGCCGCTGTGGGCCATTTTTCTGGGGCTGTTTCTGGCCGGGGCGGTGGGCATCTTCTTCGGCGTGTATCCGGCCAGCAAGGCGGCCAAGCTGGACCCGGTGGTGGCGTTGCGGGCGGAGTTGTGAGAGAAGCAGTTAGCAGTGAACTGAGCACTGAGCATTGAGCACTAAGAACTGTTAGCTGTGAACTGTTAGCTGAGAACTGTTAGCTGAGAACCAGGTACACCATGGCGCAAGGACAAACCCGGGAATCGGTGAGGATGGCCCTCGACACGCTGAGGACGAACAAGCTGCGCTCGGGGTTGACGGTTCTGGGCATCGTGATCGGCGTGACGACGGTGATTACCATCTCGTCGGTGATCAACGGGCTCAACAACCGGGTGTCGGAATGGGTGAGCTCGCTGGGCACGAACGTGATCTGGGTGTTTCAAATGCCGGTGATCGGCGTGCGGCCCACGACGGAGATGCTGGCGCGCAAGAAGCTCACTCTCGACGACGTGCTGGCCCTGCGGAAGCTGCCCCACGTGGTGGCCGTTGACGGCGGATACCAGCACACCGGCCAGTTCCGCGTGGGCCAGGTGAGCGTGAAGTACGAAGGCAAGAAGGTGGCGGGCACCATTCTGCAGGGCGACACGGCCGAGGTGAGCGTGGTGAACGACATGACCATGCTGCAGGGCCGCATGTTCACCGACGACGAGGATCTGCGCGCGGCGCATGTGTGCGTGCTGGGCCACGACACCTGGGAGCAGTTGTTCGGCGACCAGCCGGCCATCGGCAAGGAAGTCGCCGTGGAATCGGGCCTGTACACCGTGATTGGCGTGCTGGACAAGCGCAAGCAGCCCTTCGGCGGGGGCAAGAACCCGCAGGACAACGCCGTCTATTTCCCGATGGGCACCTTTCACAACCTGCATCCGGAGGACAAGGACCTGTGGGTCAGCGTGAAGTACGACGACCCCAAGAACAAGGCGCTGGTGCAGGAGGAAATTCGTGAATTGCTGCGCATCCGGCGCAAGGTGCACGTGGAGAAGCCGGACGACTTTGAGATCTTCGGGCCGGACTCGCTGTCCAAGCTGTGGGGCCAGTTGACGGGCGGGCTGGTGCTGTTCATGATCGCCGTTTCGAGCGTGGGCTTGATGGTGGGCGGCGTGGGGGTGATGAACATCATGCTGGTGAGCGTGACGGAGCGGACGCGGGAGATCGGCGTGCGCAAGGCTATCGGCGCCACCAAGCACGCCCTGCTGCTGCAGTTCACCACCGAGGCGGTGACGTTGTGCGCGGTGGGAGGGATTATCGGCATTCTGCTGGGCGCGGTGCTGACGTGGATCGTCTACCTTCTGCCTATCGGCCTTCCGGCCACGCTCTCAACGATGTGGGTGCTGATCGGTTTCGGCGTCTCCTGCGCCATCGGCCTGCTGTTCGGAATTTATCCGGCGTGGAAGGCGGCCAATCTGGACCCGATCGAAGCATTAAGGTATGAATAGATGAACCGGACGATTAGAGAATGGCAAAAGGGCAAACCCGCGAGTCGGTCAGGATGGCCCTGGATACACTGCGGGCCAACCGGCTGCGTTCAGGACTGACCATCCTTGGTATTGTCATCGGAGTCACTACGGTGATTACCATTTCCTCGGTCATCAACGGGATCAACATCCGCGTCTCCGATTGGGTGAGCTCGCTGGGCTCGAATGTTTTCTGGGTCACGCGCCTGCCGGTGATCGGGGTGCGGCCCACCATGGAACAACTGACACGCAGAAAGTTGACCGTGGAAGACGGCGCGGCCCTGCGCGGCCTTCCGCACGTGGTGGACACCGACGTGGAGGCCGATTACCGCAAGGGCTTCATGATCGGCGAGGTGAGCGCGAAGTACAACGGGAAGAAGGTTGCCGGAAGCATCATGGAAGGCGACACGGCCACGGTGGGAGAGGTGTCGGATATGCCGCTGCGCGAGGGTCGCGTCTTTACCGAAGACGAGGACGTGCGGCGCGCCCATGTGTGCGTGCTGGGCCACGACACGTGGGAGGCGCTGTTCGGCGACCAGCCGGCGGTGGGCAAGCAGATCAACGTGGAGACCGGCCTGTACACAGTGATCGGCGTGCTGGACAAGCACAAACAGCCCTTCGGCAGCGGCAAGAATCCCAACGACAACACCATTTACTTCCCCCTCGGCACCTTTCACAACCTGCACCCTGAAGAGACGGATCTGCAGCTCATCGTGAAGTACGACGACCCGAAGAATAAGGCGCTGGTGGAGGAAGAGATCCGCGGAACGCTGCGTGCGCTGCGCAGGGTGAGGGTGCAGGCCAATGACAACTTCGAGATCTTCAACACGGACTCGCTCACGCGGCTCTGGGCGCAGCTGACCAGCGGGCTGGTGCTGTTCATGATCGCGGTCAGCAGCGTGGGTCTGATGGTGGGCGGCGTGGGAGTGATGAACATCATGCTGGTGAGCGTGACGGAGCGGACGCGGGAGATCGGCGTGCGCAAGGCCATCGGCGCCACCAAGCACGCACTGCTGATGCAGTTCACCACCGAGGCGGTGACGCTGTGCGCGGTGGGCGGCGTCCTCGGCGTTCTGCTGGGCGCGGCGCTGACCTGGATCGTGTATCTGCTGCCCATCGGCCTGCCGGCCACGCTGTCGACGGTGTGGGTGCTGATCGGGTTTTTTGTTTCCTGCGCCATCGGCCTGCTGTTCGGAATTTATCCGGCGTGGAAGGCGGCCAACCTGGATCCGATCGTGGCGCTGAGGTACGAGTGATGGCGCACGGGCTGGCCGTGGCCGTGGAAGTGGCGACCACGATGCTGACCGTGGCCGGGATGGGCTACTTTGCGGCCGCCATCGTTGCGGCGCGGGTGTTTGCGGCGGCGCGGCGCGGGCGGCCGGCGGCGTTTGCGCCGGGCGTCAGCATTTTGAAGTCGCTGAAGGGCCTGGACCCCGGCATGCTCGAGGCCTTCGCCAGCCATTGCCGGCAAACCTACGCGGGCGAGTTTGAACTGCTGTTCGGGGTCTCGTCGCCAGACGACCCGGCGGCGGTGGCCGTGGAGCAACTGCAGCGCGAATTTCCGGAGCGGGCGATTCAGCTTGTCGAGTGCCCCGCGCGGCTGGGCAGCAACGGCAAAGTGAGCACGCTGGCGCAGATGGCGCCGCACGCCCGCTACGACTTTCTGCTCATCAACGACTCGGACATCAGCGTCGGGCCGCGCTATCTGGAGCGGGTGATGGGGTGTTTCGGGGCCGGGCCACAGGCGCTCGCCGGGCCGCAGGCCGCGAAGCCGGTTGCGCCGGTGGGGATGGTGACGGCGCTCTATCGCGGGCGTGCCCACGGCACCCTGGCGTCGCGACTGGAGGCGCTGGGCATCGCGACCGATTTCATGGCCGGGGTGCTGCTGTCGAAGATGATCGAGGGCGGGCTGCACTACGGGCTCGGCTCCACGCTGGCGGTGCGGCGCGAGGCGCTGGACAAGATTGGCGGCTTTGCGGTGCTGGTGGACCATCTGGCCGACGACTACGAACTGGGAGCACGCGTGGCCCAGGCTGGCTACCGCGTCGAACTCTCCTCCGAAGTGGTGGAGACCGGGGTCCCGGCGTACGGCTGGCGCGGCTTTGTCGATCACCAGCTGCGCTGGGCGCGCACGGTGCGCGACGCGCGCCCGTGGGGCTACGCCGGCCTGGTCTTTACGCACGGGCTGGGCTGGGGCCTGCTGAATGTAGTGGCCAGCGGCTTGAGTCCGCTGAGCGCCTGGCTGCTGGGGCTGAGTTTTTTTCTGCGCCTGGCGCTGGCCATGACGGTGGGGGCCGGGGTGCTGGGCGATCACGAGGTGCTGCCCAGCCTGTGGCTGCTGCCGCTGCGCGACCTGGTGGCGATGGGCGTCTGGGTGGCGGGCTTTGCGGGGCATACGATTGTGTGGCGCGGGGAGCGGTTCGTGCTGAAGGGCGGAAAGCTGCACAAGGCAGGCGCGCCGGCCCGCTAGCCGGGGAGCGGGCGGTTCTCGGCGTGCGACGCCGGGCTCCGCGGCTGGCATCGGCAGCCGTGCGAGTGCTATGGTGAGTGCCAAATGCCGTTTTTGACCACACCGCGGACCGTATCTGAAGCAGGCGTCCCCATCCAGGGGCCGACGGCTACGCTGCTCTACGACGACTGGTATCCGGCGCTGCGTACCGACACGCTGCGCCCCGGCAAACTGGTCACGGCGATGCTGCTGGACATTCCGCTGGTGCTGGGGCGGCGCAGCGATGGGCGCGGGTTTGCGATGCGCGACAGTTGCCCGCATCGCGGCATCCCGCTGAGCGTGGGCTGGTTTGACGGCCAGCGCGTGACCTGCCGGTACCACGGCTGGGAGTTCGAGCCGTGCAGCGGGCAGTGCGCGCTGATTCCCTCGCTGAGCAGCCACGACCACCTGGACGCCACGCGCATCTTTGCCACCGCCTACCCCTGCGAGGAGCGCGACGGGCACGCGTGGGTGTTTATTCCAAGCCCAGGATCTGGTCGAAAGGGTGGAAGCGCGGAGCGCCCGGTGCCGGAGCTGGCCAAGTTCGGCGCGAGTTACCGGACGGCGTTTTTGACCGCGGACCTGCCCTGCAACGTGGACCACGGGATCATCGGGCTGATGGACCCGGCGCATGGGCCGTTTGTGCACCAGGCGTGGTGGTGGCGCTCGCGGGCCAGCATCCGCGAGAAAACCAAGCGCTTTGAGCCGATTCCGGAGGGCTTTCGCATGAGCGCGCACGCGCCGAGTGGCAACTCGGCGCCCTACAAGCTGCTGGGCGTTTACGGGCAGCCGGTGGAGACCACCATCGACTTTGTACTGCCCAACCGGCGCACGGAAATCATTCGCTGCGGCGACAAGTGGTTTTCCAGCCTGACGACGGTGACGCCGGTGACCGGCTCCACCTGCCGCATTGACGTGGTGGCGGCGTGGAACGTGTTCTACCGCGTTCCGTTGGTGTTGCCGATCGCCAAGTTTTTTGGCGCCAGGTTCGTGCGCCAGGATCAGGTGACGATGATCCAGCAGGCCGAGGGGCTGAGGCACAATCCCAGCCTGATGCTGATCGACGACGCCGACAAGCCGGCCAAGTGGTACTTTGCGCTGAAGCAGGCGCGGCTGGATTCTTCCCAGGTCCGAGAATCCGGACCTGGGGCACCCCAACATCCGCTGGACGGGCCGGTGGAGCTGCACTGGCGAAGCTAGGCTGCGCTGCAATGCGCCCGATGAGGTCCGGGCACGAATCCGGGCACGAAAAGGGCATGAAAACGGGAGCGCGGTTCAGTCGGCCTGCGGCTCCGCGTCATCCCCCTCGTCGCCCTCGACGGAGATGCGCAGGGAACGCAGAAAGTGCAGGTCGTTGGGAGTGAACGGCCCTTCTTCGCCGCCCGCCTCGGCATCTGCTCCGGCGTCCTTGAGCGCGACCTCGTTGAGGCCGATGGTGGCCTCCAGCATCAGGAGCACGTCAAAGCCGTGCTCGCGGATGTCCTGCACCACCCCGGCAATCTGCTCGCTCTCGATGACCGACTCATGGATGGCTTCTCCGAGTTGCTGAATGAGTTCGCGCAGGCGGGATGTCACGGGTACCTCCGAGGGCGGCGGCCAGCGCGTGCACAGCGCGGGGAGCGGCGTGGGATTTCTCTACCTTACTTCCGCAGCGGGCCGGGGGCAACTGGCAGCCGCTCAAAAAAAACCGTGCGGCGCGACGCTGTTACCGCCGCTGTTACCATCATATCGGAGTGAGACCTCAGACCATTGGACGCGTGCTGGGCATTGGACTGCGGGTGGCCGGACGCGTGGCCACGCAGCGCATCCGCGCCAGCGCCGAGGCGGCCGCAAGTGCGCCCAGGGTTGGCGCGCCGGCGGGCCAGGCGGCGGCTGAGGCGGCCATGCGCGGCCGCACTGCCGGAAAAGCCGCGGGGGGACTGGCCCAGGGCGTAAGCGGCTTTCTGCGCCCCTTCCGCCGGGTGGGCAGCATTCTCTGGCTGGAGGTGATGGGGGTCTTCTTCCTGCTGCCGGTGGCGGTGTTCGGTCCCACGCTGTGGCGCATCCGGGCCAGCTGGGCCCACGGGCCCGATCACACGGAGTTTCTGGTCACTGCCGCGGTGATCGTGATTTTTACGTATTTGAGCGCGACTTCCTTCTGGCGCGCGCGGCGCAGGTAAGCTCCTTTTTTCGATACACAGCGGGATTTTCACAAAACACACAGAATGATTTTCACAAAATCGGAATTTGCTTCCGCGCTTCCCGCGTGCCGCCTATACTGGGGGCGTGGCGCGCAGCTCCCCCGCGAGCCGCTCTATTTTCTCCAAGGGCATCGAATTTCGCCGGGGCATCGACGGCCCGGCAGGCACATTCATTGCAGGACTTGTAAGCCGTTTTCCGGCCAGCCACGCGCATTTGTTCGTCGTTTCAGTACGCAGTGCTCATTCGTAGGGCGAGGGACGCGGGATTTTTTGTCCCCGGGCCCTCAGCTCACAAGTCCGGCAGCGCTCACAAGTCCGGCAGTCACAAGGAGGAAGGCATGTCAGGCCAGCAGCCACCGCACAAGGAGTTGCCAGAGGTTCCGTCCACCGCTTCGACCCCCGCCGGCATCACGCGCCGAGGCTTTCTGAAGGGCGCGGGCGTGACCGCCGCCGGGACAGCGCTGCTTGAGGGAGTGCAGGTGTTCAGCCGCGAAGCCGCGGCGTCCACCCCCGGCAACGTGAAGGAGTACGGCCCCGAGCCGTTTCCCGTCACGCTGCGCATCAACGGCAAGGAACACGCGCTGCACATTGAGCCGCGCACCACGCTGGCCGATGCCCTGCGCATCGAGCTCAACATGACCGGCACCAAGGTGTCGTGCGATCGGGGCGTCTGCTCCAGCTGCACTGTGTGGCTGGACAAGATGCCGGTCAACAGCTGCATGACGCTGGCCATCGACGCGACGGGCCACGAGATCACCACCATCGAGGGGCTTTCGTCCGAGGAGCGGATGCACCCGCTGCAGGCGGCCTTTGTCCGGCACGACGCGATGCAGTGCGGCTTCTGCACGCCGGGCATGGTGATGAGTTGCGCCTCGCTGCTGGAAAAGAATCCTCATCCCACCGAGGCCGACGTACGTTCCGCGGTCAGCGGCAATCTGTGCCGTTGCGGCGCCTACCCCAATGTTTTTGCGGCCACGCTCGATGTGGCCGGCCAGCCCGCACGCAAGGCGTAGGAGACAATTCCATGGCGATCCATACTCCGCATCCCATTGCCGGCGCCGTTCTGGGCGCTGCCGCCGAAACGCCGGAGACGGCGACCAAGACCGTGAGCATGCCGTTTGGCGTTCCCGGCTACACCCTGCACGAGGTGGAGCGCACGGTTCCCGCCTCGGAGCCGCCCGTGCTGCCGGTCAACAAGGAGCTTGAGTTCATCGGCAAATCGGCGGAACGCTGGGACGGGATGGCCAAGGCCACCGGCCGCGCCCGCTTTACCGCCGACGTGCAGTTGCCGGGCATGCTGTACGCCAGCTTTGTGAACTCGACGATTCCGCACGGCAGAATTCTTTCCATCGACACCTCGGCCGCCGAGAGCCATCCCGGCGTGAAGGGGGTGCATGTCGTCGAGGTGCTGCTGGACGTGGCGGTGCTGCACGATCCATCGCTGGAGCGGTCCAAGTATCCCATTGTCCGCTTCGCCGGGCAGCCCATCGCGGCGGTGGCCGCGACCACGCCCCAGGCAGCCCGGGATGCGGCCGCCAAGGTCAAGGTGCAGTACGAAAGCATGCCTTTCGTGGTGGATGCGACGCTGGCGCGCGAACCGAATGCGCCGCTGGTCTTTCCCGGCGCGGCCGACCAGGCCGGCACCGCGGGCGGAGGCGGCAGCGCCGGCGAGACTCCGCAGACGGGCAACATTCACGGGCCCTCGGTGAACAAGAAGGGCGACGCCGCGCAGGGATTCAAAGACGCCGACGTGATTGTGGATGAGCATTACACGACCCAGGTGCAGACCCACTCGGCTCTGGAAACGCACGGCGTGGTCGCCGACTGGAAGCCGGAGCTGCTCACCGTGTACGCGTCGACGCAGGGCACGGCCAGCGTGCGCGAGGAGCTGGCCGAGTTCTTTCATCTACCGAAGTCGAAGGTGCGGGTGATCACCGAATACATGGGCGGGGGCTTTGGCGCCAAGTTCGGGGCGGGCAACGCGGGCGTGGTGGCCACGGCGCTGTCGCGCAAGACCGGGCTCCCGGTGCGCCTGATGCTGGACCGCGAGGAAGAGCATCTTTCGGTCGGCAATCGGCCCAGCTCGGATCAGCACCTGCGCATCGGCGCCAGGAAGGACGGCACGATCACGGCGATCGAGCTGATCAGCTACGGCACCGCCGGCTGCGGCACCGGGGCGGGTTGCGCCGGCCCGGCCACCAACCTGTACAAGTGGGCCGCGCTGCACACGGAAGAGAGCGACATCTTCATCAACGCCGGTCCGGGCTGCGCCTTCCGCGCGCCGGGGCATCCGCAAGGGGCATTTGCGCTGGAGCAGTCGATTGACGAGCTGGCCGCGCGGCTGGGCATGGACCTTCTCGACCTGCGCGACCGCATCGACGAGAATCCCGTGCGGCGGGTGCAGCGCCAGATCATCCGCGAGAGCGCGCTGTGGAAGTCGCGCAACCCGCGCGCCAACGCCGATGCCGGCCCCATCAAGCGGGGCATCGGTCTTTCGCAGTCGGTGTGGTACCGCTTCATCCGCATGGAGTCGGCCTGCGAGGTGCGCGTGCACAAGGACGGCTCCCTCGAAGTGCTGTCCGCCGTGCAGGACATTGGCAGCGGCATCAAGACGGTGATGGCGCAGATACTTGCCGAGCAGTTCGGCGTGCCGCCGGCCAGGGTTTCGGTGAAGATCGGCGACACCAATTATCCGGTCGGCCCCGACTCGGGCGGCAGCGTGACCACCGCTTCACTGACGCCGGCGGTGCGCGACGCCGCATGGCAGGCGGCGGAGAAGTTCCTGGCCAGTGTGGCGCCGGCGCTGGGCACGACGCCCGCCGACCTGACCCTGACGGGCGGCATGGTGCGCAGCGTGTCCGGAAAGTTTCAGCCCGTTCCCTTCCGCGCCGCGGCCGCAAAGATGAATACCGACGAGGTGTCGGCCCAGGCCAAGCGCATTCCCGACTACGATCCCAAGCATTACGACACCTATGGCGGCGTCGATATTGCCGAGGTCGCCGTCGATACCGAGACCGGCCGCATCCACGTGAAACACATCCTGGCCGTCCACGACTGCGGACGCCCCATGAATCCCGCCCAGGTCATCAGCCAGATCAACGGCGGCGTCATTCAGGGCATCTCCTACGCGCTTTTCGAGAACCGCCTGCTCGATCCCAACTACGGCCTCATGGTCAATGCCAATCTCGACAAGTACAAGATCGCCGGCTCGTATGAGATCCCCGAGATCGAGGTGCAGCTGACTGAGTCCTACATCGGGCAAAGCTCCACGGACGCATCGGGCATCGGGGAAGCGGCCGGCGTCATCTCCGCGCCCGCCGCCATCGCCAACGCCTTTTACAACGCCACGGGGGTGCGCATCCGGCAGTTGCCGATGACACCCGCCGTGGTGCTCGCAGCCCTCAACCAGCCCCAACCGTCGATGGAGGCCCTATGAATTCCTTCGCACTGGCCGATTGCACCACCGTGGAGGCGGCGCTCTCTCAGCTCAAGGACGGCGCCGTGGTCAAAGCCGGCGGCGTCGATCTTCTTGACCGCATGAAGAACGGCACCGATACCCCGACGCGGCTTGTGAACATCCGCAACATCGCGGCTCTGCGCGGCATCCAAGCCACGGACGCGGGACTGAGCATCGGCGCGCTCACCACCCTGGCCGAAGTGGCCGACGACGCCACCATCCGCGCGCAGTACACGCTGCTCGGCGACGCCTGCGGACACGCGGCCACGCCGCACATCCGCAACATGGCGACGATCGGCGGCAATGTGCTGCAGGAGCTGCAGTGCTGGTATTTTCGCTCGGCCGAGTTTCAGTGCCTGCGCAAAGGCAAGGATTTGTGCTTTGCCTTCTCCGGCCTGAACCAGTATCACGCCATCATGGATTACGGCGGCTGTCCGTCGGTTGCGCCTTCGTCGGGGGCGGTGGCCCTGCTGGCGCTGGACGCGAGCCTGGAGCTGGCTTCAGCGGCGAAGGGCAAGCGCACCGTGGCGATTAAGGATTTTTATGTGCAGCCGGAGGCCAATCCGCACCGCTTCCACGTGATGAGGGAGGATGAGCTGCTGACCGCCATTCACATTCCCAAACCGGCGCCGGGCACCCGCTCCGCCTATCAGAAATATGGCGAGAAGGAGAGCCACGACTGGGCTATCGCCGACGCCGGCATCCTGCTGGAAATGGACGGCAGCCTGTGCCGGCGGGCGGTGGTCGCGATGGGCGCCGCCTCGCCCGTGGTGCGCCGCTCCAGCGAGGCCGAAGCCGTGCTGACCGGCAAGCCGATTACGCCGGAGACGGCGCGCGCCGCCGGACAGGCCGCGATGACGGGCGCCATGCCGCTCTCAATGAACGGGTACAAGGTGCAACTGTTCCCGGTGGCCATCTACCGCACCATTCTGCTGGCCGCCGGACAGATGGACCGCGACCCCAGCGCCGCCGGTTAACTGAAACTCACGCGCGCCGCCGCCGCGGCGGACGCGGAAAGGAAACCCTGATGAGCATCGACGCCGAACGTCCTGTGCAGCCCTGCCGCTGCCTGCGCACCAAGAACGCGTATGGCACCTCGCCGCAGAGCGCCGAGTCGTGGCTGCCGGGGGTGGCTGCCAGTTCGAGCTACTGGTGCCTGCGCACCATGGGCCCCGCCGGTCCCGACGAGCAGTTTGTCCACCTCTCCCGCTGCACGCCCGCCCGCGCCTGCCACGAGGCGCCAAGCGAGTAGCTGGCGGGGCCCCGCCGTTCCCCCGGCGCGGAGGCGGACCCGCGCGCGCCGCGGCGCGTGGTTCGCACGCGCGACAATGCGCGATGCCCTCTCCTGTAGAATGGCCTTGAGAATCTTGTACTGACGTCATCTTTTCAAGGAGCATTTTTCATGTCCGCAAAGCGCATTGGCATTCTCACCGGGGGCGGCGACGTCCCGGGATTGAATTCGGTCATCAAGTCGGTCGTCTACCGGGGAGCCGAAATCGGAAGCGAAGTGATCGGCATCCGCCGCGGCTGGGAGGGATTGACCCACGTCGATCTCAGCGATCCGGCCAGCCGGGCGCGCTATGTGCTGCCGCTCAACCGCGAGAATACCCGCACCATCGACCGCACCGGCGGCACGTTTCTGCACAGCTCGCGCACCAACCCGACCAAGATGCCGGAGCTGCCGCCGGTGCTGCAGGGACAGACGTTCGCAAGCAGGGAGTCCACCAAGAATGGCGTGACCAGCACGGTGTTCGACGTGACGCCGGCGGTGCTGAAGAATATCGAGGCGCTGGGACTGGATTACATCGTGGCGATCGGGGGCGACGACACGCTGAGCTATGCCGCCGAGCTGGACCGGCGGGGCGCCAAGGTGATCGCGGTGCCCAAGACGATGGATAACGACGTGCGCAACACCGAGTATTGCATCGGCTTCTCCACCGCCATCTCCCGCGCCATGGACGCCATCGAGCGGCAGCGCACGACGGTCGGGTCGCACGAGCGCATCGGCATCTTCCGGGTGTTCGGGCGCGACGCCGGCTACACCGCTCTCTACACCGCTTACGTGACCTCCCTGCGCTGCTGCATCCCCGAGTACAAGGTGGATTTGCAGCACCTGATCGAGATTCTGATCGCTGACAAGCGCAACAATCCCAGCAACTATTCGCTGGCGATTCTCTCCGAGGGCGCGGTGTGGGAGGGTTACACGATCAAGGAGTACGGCCCCGCCGACGCCTTCGGCCACCGCAAGAAGATGAGCGTGGCCGAGGATCTGAGCAGCGAGATCAAGGCCGCCACCGGGGAGGAGACCGTGGTCAGCGACCTGACCTACGATCTGCGCTCCGGCAGTCCGGATTTTGTGGACCGCATGGTGGCCATCACCTTCGCGGGCATGGCGATGGACGCCATTGGCGAGGGAAAGACCGGCCTGATGACGGCCATCAGCGGGGGCTGCTACGCCCTGGTGCCGATACCCGATCCCAAGCTGGGACCGCGCCAGGTGGATGTCGCCACCATGTACAACACAGACCGCTACCGGCCGATCTACAACCACAAGCTGGGTCTGCCGATCTTCCTGACGCGCGGTTAAAGCATTTTCGGAATTACGGTCGACCGAAACCGCGCGGCCAAGTGGCTTTTTCCTCAAGAAAAAGCCACCCTGCACGGTCTCGAATAGGCCACGCAAATTCCGAAAATGCTCTAGTAGTGCGCCGGGGGGCAGAGTCCGCATTGGAATCTGCCCCCCCCGGCGCGCCCACTCAGGCCCCGTCGTCCCTGAACATCGGATGCGGGATCAGCTTGCGATAGTCTTCCTGGTGCGCGCCGTCGAGGCAGGCCTCGATGATGCGGTGGCCGAGCGGGTCAAGCTCCGGCACCTGGAACTGCTTCAGCTCCCGGGCAAAGAACTCCCGCCACTGGCGCGCGCCCTCCTGGTACACATCCATGCCGCCCTGCAACTGCTCTTCGACCTGCAGAAACACGCGCGGGATCATGGAGCCCTCAATGCGCAACTGGTTGGGAATGTAGCCGAGCAGCGGGCAGAGAGCCTCGCCCACCTGCTCGCGGCCGAAGCGGGCGCTGCCCCGCCGGGCCAGGTACTCGCGGGCAATCCACTCCGCCATGAAGCCCACCTTCCAGGCCCCGATGTACTGGTTGGGAATCATCACGTAGCGGGTTTCGGGGGTGTCCACGATCTGGCGCAGGAGCAGGTTGGCCTGGTCCACGCGGCGGCCGGTGGCAAAGGCCCAGTAAGAGCCGACGCCCTCCGACTGCATCTCCAGGCTCTTCGAATCCTGAATGCTGGGGTTGGCGTGGCCGCGCGGGGCCACCAGACGCCACAACCAGGCCAGCGCCGGGCTGAGCACGTGGATCATGGCCAGAATCCCGTAGAGCTGGCTGTCGCGATGGGTGGGCGGGCAGCGCACCCCAAAGCTGCGCACGTCGACGCGCTGCGGTCCGTCCAGAATGTCCTCGAGCAGCCGCCGGGGGAGAATCACGCGCGGATTGGGGCAGAGCTTGCCGGGCGCGTCTTCGACATGCTCCCAGGTGAGGCAGTTGCCGCCGGGCACAATATAGTGGTTCATAAACAGCAGCGGCTCGGGCGGGTCGATGCACAGCCGCTCCAGATTGGGCGCGGTGCCGTAGCTGTGGATGTGGTCGACGCGCACGAACCAGCCGTTCTCGGCATCGGCCACGGTCAGCCGCCCCTGATGGCTGCGGCTGCCCTCCCGGTTGGTCTGATGGCTGGGGTGGGCGCAGGCCATGTCGTCGGCGATAGGCCGCAGGTGGCAGGCTTCGGGCAGGTTCAGTG
Organism: uncultured Acidobacteriaceae bacterium; assembly: GCA_963716385.1. Taxonomy (GTDB): domain Bacteria; phylum Acidobacteriota; class Terriglobia; order Terriglobales; family Acidobacteriaceae; genus Telmatobacter. The sequence continues at coordinate 236,878 of OY970305.1, read as the reverse complement.
TGCGCACTTCTTTCGTGACCACGTTGCGCCCGATGAGCAGACGGCCATCCTCCATGCGGTGGATGTGCTCGGTCATCTCGCTCTTGCCGCCGCCCGAGGCGCCCTCGTGCATGAGGATCAACTGGTTTTCATAGGGGGTGACGACGGCCACGGCGGCACAATGGTTGGTGGTCCAGCCCTCGCGCTCGCCGATGTCCAGCAGCATGGAGTAGACGCCTTTTTTGGCGCTGGGCCCCGGATAGAGGTTGTAGGCGAAGACCTCCTGGTGGGTGGCCGCGCGGTCGTGCACCACCACCTGGCGGCCGCCAAAGTGGGTGTGTCGGAAGGGCGGCGCGACGAAGAGAACGCCGCCGCTGATCTTAAAATTTGCCGGCACCTGGCTGCGGGGAATCATGCCCTGCAGGTCGGCCAGGGCGGCGGCAAAAAACGCCGCCTGCCGGGGCACGATCAGCAGCGAGCCGTAGCCCAGCGCGTCGGTGCCGGCATAGAACGGCATGGCCACCAGTTCCTGGGTCTTGAGCCAGTCGAGGGTCTGTTGGCGGGTCTTGTCAAAGGGTTCTCCGAACCTTTCCGCGTAGCGGGGCTTGTCGGTGGGCAGAGCGTCTCCGATCAGCATTGCGTCCGGGTCGCGGCGGCGCATGGCGGGCTCAGGGAAGTTGATGGCCAGCCCGTTGCGCGCCTTGGTGACCACCGCCTCCACCACGCGGCCCAGCCCGTTGGCGCGGCCGGGAATGTGAAAGACGGCCTCGTAGACGCCGTGGTCCTCGCGATTGCCCAGCCGCCAGTCGGTGGTGCCCGTGGCCCGTCCCAGCGCCCAGTCCAGCAGCTGCGTGCGACTTTCCGGCGTCTGCACCAGCGGCGCCGCGCTCAGCACCTCGCGCACGTGGGGGGGCAGATCCATCTCTGCCCAGCCGGCCTGGAAGTCAACGAGCTGGAAGTCAACGAGAGGTTTGCGCGCGGCGGCGGTGGTGGTCATGGCGGCTCCTTTTCATTTCAGGGGCGAATTGTGGACTCAATTCCCGCTCAGCGCCAAAGAGCCCACATATTTTTATCTCATCCGGCGGCACACCTGGCAGTGCGCCCCGTCACGCCCAGCCGGTCAGCCGACGGGAAACCGCTCCCGCACCAGCTGGAGCGCCTCTTCGGGCGTCGCGATGGCGCCCTCCAACTGCGCATCTTCGACCGCGCGCAGCATCAGCTTGAACTGCGCGCCGGGCGCGTATCCGGCGGCGATGAGCTCCCGACCAGTGATCAGCGGGCGGGGCCGCACCGCCTCCTCCGGCGTGGCCTCGTAGCGCGCGCGCACAAACTCCCACTGGTCCAGGTCGCCGTGGGCGGCCAGGCAATCCATCTTGTGCAGCGCCAGGTGCTGGTCGAAGTTTTCCAGCCGGAAAAACCGCTTCAGCGTGGAGGACTTCATCTGCGGCGCATCGCTGAAGCGCATGTGGTTTTCGATCAGCTCCAGAATCTGCCGCGTCTCGTCGTTGGAGAAGCGGAAGCGGCGGCAAATCTCGGCGCCGATGGCCACGCCTACCTCGACGTGGCCGTCGAAGCGGATGCGATCCGGAGCCACGCGGAAGGTGGGGGGCTTGCCGACGTCGTGGAGCAGCGCGCCCCAGGCCAGGGTGAGCGGGCAGCCGGGCGGCAACTGCTCCAGCAGCAGCAGGGTGTGCACCCACACATCGCCCTCGGGGTGGAACTGGGGCGGCTGGGCGACGCCCTTCATCCGCGCCACTTCCGGCAGCACCTGGGCCAGCAGACAGGTCTCGTCGAGCAGCTCGAAGGCGCGGCGGGCGCGGCCCTCGGTGAGCATTTTGGTCAGCTCGTCGCGCACCCGCTCGCGGCTGACGGCGTGGATGCGGGCGGCGAGCTGGCGGATGGCGGTCTCGGTGGCGGGGTCAATGGTGAATTGAAAGCGCGCCGCAAACCGCACCGCCCGCAACAGGCGCAACTGGTCTTCCTCAAAGCGCCGCTCCGGCCGGCCGATGGCGCGGATGAGGCCGGCGTCAAGGTCCGCCAGGCCGCCCACGTGGTCGATGACCGCGGCGCGCAGGTCGTCGCCGACAACGGCTGTGGGGTCCAGCAGCAGGCCGTTGATGGTGAAGTCGCGCCGGTGCACGTCTTCGGCCGCGCTCGCGGTATACAGCACCACGTCCGGGTGGCGGCCGTCGGAGTACACGCCGTCGGAGCGGAAGGTGGCGACCTCGGTGAGCACCTGCGGTGCGGCCAACTGCTCGCTGTTCGCTCGCGTGGACTGTGCCGCTCCACAGGTGACCGCGTCCGCGGAGTTGGCCTCACCGCGGGTGGCGACCAGCACCACGCCAAAGTGCGCGCCCACGGCAAAGGTGCGCGGAAACATCGCCAGGACCGCATCCGGCGTCGCCGAGGTGGCCACGTCGTAGTCCTCCGGCACGCGGCCCAGCAGCAGGTCGCGCACGCAGCCCCCGGCGAGATAGGCCTCGTAGCCCGCTGCGCGCAGGGTGGTGAGGATGTGGCAGGCCGATTCGAATTGGGGCGTGGCGGGCAACATGGCTTGGCTTGAGAGTAATCCGTTTGGGCCTCAAGATTCGAGGCCGGTACACTGAAAGCATGGGCAGCGGCCTCATTCTGGGCATCGAAAGCTCCTGCGACGAGACGGCCGCCGCCGTGGTGGAGCGTGGCGCGCGCACGCTTTCGTCGGTGGTGGCCTCGCAGATCACGACCCACGCGCGGTACGGGGGAGTCGTCCCGGAGCTGGCCAGCCGCGAGCACCTGCGCGCCATTGTGCCGGTCGTCCGCGCCGCTCTGGCCGAGGCCGGCTGCACGCTGGCCGACCTGGACGCCATCGCCGTGACCAGCGGCCCGGGACTGGCCGGAGCTCTATTGGTGGGAATCACTTACGCCAAGGCGCTCGCCTTTGCCCAGGGCCTGCCGCTGATCGCCGTCAACCATCTGGAAGGCCACATCCACGCCGTGCTGCTGGAGGAGCGGTCCTTGCCGGGCGGGCAGGGATCGTCGGAAGCGGAGGCCTGCCTGGCTTTGGTGGTTTCCGGGGGGCACACGCATCTCTATTCCGCGCGGCCGGTGGACGGCAGGTGGCAGTACGCGCTGCTGGGCCGCACCGTGGACGACGCCGCCGGCGAGGCCTTTGACAAGGTCGCCAAGCTGCTGGGCCTGGGCTATCCGGGCGGGCCGTGGATCGACGCGCTGGCTCTGCACGGCAACCCGCAGGCGGTGCCGTTCTCGTTTTCGCAGATCAAGGCGAAGGCGCATCTGGCCGGCAGGGCCCCGCGGACCAAGGCGGCAAAGACCGCGCCCATCGCCGCGCTCGACCCGCATTTTCTGTTCTCGTTTTCGGGCATCAAGACGGCGGTGCTGCGCTACGTGGAGCTGCACAACCTGCGGCCGGAAGCCGAGGCCCGCCGCGAGGCGCTGTTCACCGGGCCTGACGCGCCGGCCCGCCCCACCATTGACGATGCGCTGGCCACCTGCGACCCGACCACCCTCGACCTGATCGCCAGCTTCCAGCATGCGGTGGTGGGCGACCTGATGAAGAAGACCTTCGCCGCCGCCGAATTCCTCGGCGCCGCCCGCCTCCTAATCACCGGCGGGGTGGCCGCCAACCGCGAACTCCGCGCCCGCTTCAGCGCCGAAGCCGCCCGCCGCGGCCTCCGCATTGCCTTCCCCACGCTGGCTCTCTCGACAGACAACGCCGCCATGATTGCCGCCGCCGCCTGGCCCCGTTTCCTGGCCGGCGACTTCGCCGACAGCGCGCTCTCCGCCGACCCCTCGCTGGCGCTGGGGCGGTGAGTGCCGCAAGTCGCCCGCTTCCCGCTCCGGTAAGCGGCAGATTCGCAAGCTCTCACCGTTCCGTCCCCAGCCACCACCCCCGCCCGGCGCACCAGCAGCTTTCATCCGGCTGGTCGTTGCGGTGCAGCCAGCGCACCTGGCTCCAGTTTCCCTGGCGCAGGGCCGCGGAGAGGGCCCGCGCCGCCTGCGGGTCCTGGGCCCCGGCGCAGGGCACAAACTGCACCCCGCACAGGAAACGCGCCGCCCATGGGCCGTCTGCCGTGCGCGTGACCAGCAGCATCTGGCCGGAACCGTCTTCCGGCGCCAAGGGAAACAGCAGCCGCCCCTGCGGCCGCAGCGCATCCAGCCAGACCGCCAGGGGCTCGGCCGCTGCGGCGTTCACATAGAGCGCGTCGCAGGGCGGCAGCGGCCCCACGGCGCCCGACCGGCAATGCACCGCAACCTGCTTGAAATCAATGAGATTAGCCTGCGCCCGCCGGGCCGCCTCGGGCTCGATCTCGTAGGCGTCTACCCGGCCCACTTCGCCCACCAGCCGGGCCAGCACCGTGGTGTAATAGCCGGTGCCCGCGCCCACGTGGACCACGGCGTCGCCCTCGCGGAGCCCAAGCGCGTGCAGGCACAGGGCGTGCAGGCTGGGCTGCCCGGTGTTCAGCCCCCAGCCGCAGCCCAGGGGCACTGGCACGTCTTGGTACAGCACCGCCGGATCGTCCGAGGTGGTATGGAACAGGCCCATTGAGGACGGCATCTCCCATGGCGGCGGACCCACAAATCTCTCCCGCGGAATCGCCGCGAAGGCGGCCTCGATGGCGCTGCCGGCCGGAATCCCCGCGTGCGCCGTGACCCGCCGCGCGAAGGCCGCGCGGCAGGCCCGCAGCCGCTCCGTTTCCAGGGCCGGGTCAGGGTCCGTGTCGGGGCTGGGGCCCGCCTCCGGGTCCGGCAGCCGCCCGCCGCTTTCGTTCGCGTCCGTCATGGGCACCCTCCGCTCCTTCTTATTGGAGCCGCCGTTCCGCGCCGCACGGCCATGCCCGCTGCGGCCCCTTCACGGCTTGCGAAAGGAGAGACAGTAGAGCTTGCCGCCGCCAATCTTGCGCACCTTGATCTCTTGCATCTCTTTTGGAACCAGGTTGATGGGGCAGCGGATCGTCTCGCTGCTGATTTCGAGGCCGGTTTGCGCCGCCGGGCTCCGCCGGCTGCGGCCGTTGACAGCTTTTTCGATCGCGTCGACGATCACGATTTTGGTTCCCGGCCGGGCCACCCAGATCATCTCGCTGATGGCGCGGGCTTTATTGGTGAATGCATGGATGCCGCCCACATGGAAGACGCAATCGAAGGACTCCACGCGGAAGGGCAGCCTTTCAGCCTCGCCCTGGAACAGGTGCGCCTGGCGATGCCAGCTCTCCAGGTTCTGCTGGCACTGGCGCAGCATTCCCCAGGAGATGTCGATCCCGTAAAAGTCTATTTTGTCAGCAAGATAGCGCAGGTTTGTGCCAGTCCCCACGGCCACTTCAAGAACCCGCGCGCCCTCACCAATCTCCAGTTCGCTCAGCAATTCCGGGCGGTAGTCGGGCTTGCGGGTGATCCAGCGGGTAAGCCCCGAGATCAAGTCGTAGCCCGGCGCGATGCGGTCATAAAGAGCCTGGGACCTCAGGTTGGACCCGGTGACTGCGCTGACAAACAAGGGGATGCCGTCGCGGACCGGGTAGACGCGGCCAGTGGCGGAGTTGCGCAGATTGCCGCCCTCGAACTCGAGCGCGAAACGCGTCTCCGGGTCGCAGAGCAGGGACAGAACTTCACTTTCCATCGTCTTCCTTGCTTGAAAATCCTGGCTGAAAGTGCCCTGCGCTCCCCGACGGAGGTCCGCCCAGGCCGGCTCCAGCCGCATGGTTCCATCTTCGCGCCGGACCCCCCGCTGCTACAATCGAAAAGGCCGCGAACGCGCCAAGATTGTCCGTGACTCTGAGCCAGAAGTTCGACCCACCACCGATGCCTCTCCGCCTGTTCAACACCCTTTCGGGACAACTGGACGAGCTGGTCCCCGCCGACGGCCGGGCCCTGCGCATGTACGCCTGCGGGCCCACGGTCTACGACTATGGCCACATCGGCAACTTTCGCACGTTCTTGCAGATAGACGTTCTCCGCCGGTTCCTCAAGCTGAGCGGCATAAAGATGCTCCACGTCATGAATATCACCGACGTGGACGACAGGATCATCCGCAACGCGGCCCAGGCCGGCATCCCCATCGGCGAGTACACGCCCCGCTTCGTCGACGCCTTTTTTGAGGATCTTGAGGCTCTGCGCATCGAGCAGCCGGAGCAGATTGCCCGAGCCACCGAGCACATTCCGCGCATGGTGGAGCTGATCCAGAAGCTGGCCAAGGCCGGCGCCGCCTACCAGACCGAGGACGGGAGCTGGTATTTCCGGCTTTCGGCCTTCCCCGAGTACGGCAAGCTGAGCAAAAAAGACCTGAGCGGCATGGAAGACGGCGCGCGCGTGGATGTGGATGAATATGAAAAGGATTCGGCCCGCGACTTTGCCCTGTGGAAGGCGGCCAAGCCGGGCGAGACGGCCTGGGAGTCGGCGATTGGCCGCGGCCGGCCAGGCTGGCACATCGAGTGCTCGGCCATGGCGATGGAGTACCTGGGGGAGAACTTCGACCTGCACGCCGGGGGCGAAGACCTGATGTTTCCGCACCACGAAAACGAGATTGCGCAGAGCGAAACCGCGACCCGCAAGCCCTTTGCGCGCCACTGGATGCACGTGCGTTTCCTGCTGGTGGACGGGCGCAAGATGTCCAAGAGCGAGGGCAATTTCTACACCCTGCGCGACCTGCTGCTGAAGGGGTACAAGGCGTCGGCCATCCGCCTGGCGCTGGTTTCCGTGCCCTATCGCCATCAGCTCAACTTCACCTTCGACGGGCTGGTGGAGGCGACGGCAGCGATTGATCGCCTGCGGACGTTCCATCAGCGGCTGACGAGCACGAAATGGCCCCTTGGTGCTCAGCACGGAGCGCGCGGAGCAGATGAGGAAATTTTCCAGTTAGCTGAAACGGCAAGGGAAGGGTTTTACGCTGCCCTGTCGAACGACCTGAATACGGCCGAAGCTCGCGCCGCGATCTTTGAGATGGTTCGGAAAGCCAATACGCTGGCCGACACCGGGAAGCTCTTTGAATCGGATGCCCGCGCGATCCTGGCTGTACTGGCCAGCTTTGACGCGGTCTTTGCGGTGATCGAAGACCGCGACGCCGAGCCCACCCGCCGCGCGCTGGCCTGGGCGGAGCAGGCTGGGCGGCTGGCCGATGCGGCGCCCGAACTGCTGGCCCGCCTGGCACTGAGCGACGAGGCGGTGGACGCGCTGGTGGCCGAGCGCACCGTGGCCAAAAAGCAGCGCAACTTTGCCCGCGCCGACCAGATTCGCAACGAGTTGGCGGAAAAAGGCATCGTGCTCGAAGACAGCAAAGACGGGGTGCGCTGGAAGCGGAAGTAGCCTGACGCTGGACGGGTCAGACCGCATGGACCGCGCCGCCGCTCAGCGGCCCGAGCTGCCAAACCCCTTTTCGGCCCGCGCCGAGTCCTCCAGCGTTTCGACCTCTTCCACCGTTCCTGTCAGCACTGGCACGGGAATCATCTGGGCAATCTTTTCGCCGGCCTTCAGTTCCACCGCAGCCTCGCCCAGGTTGGTCATCAGCACCAGAATCTCGCCCCGGTAACCGGAGTCGATCACGCCCGCGGTGGTGGCAATGCCCCGCGCCGCCATCGACGAGCGGTCCCGCACCAAGAGGCCGAGCGGCGCGCCGGTCCGCGGGTGCCGCGCCTCGACAGCGATGCCGGTGCGCACCCGCACGGTGGCCCGCGGCCCCAGAACGGCGTCTTCCAGCGCAAACAGGTCGTAGCCCAGGTCCTCGCCGGGGTGCGCCACCACCGGGACACGCGCTCCGGGTTCCAACAACTTCACTCGCAGCATGGATTGATGGTAGCAGCGCGGCCAACGCCGGTTTGAGGCCTCAAAATGGTCAGCCCCGTCCGGAAGACCTTTCCGGCGGGGCTGTCGTTGATTTCGGCAGTTGGACCTGTAAGCCGAATTCTGTCGTGTGCGGTCATTCCTCTAGACGCCGCGTTGCCGCGGACGTTCATCAGCGACCTACCCGGAGGTTTCGGCAAAAGCTCAAGCCGCCTGGGCGCATCGGGCCGATGCGCAGCGCAAGCCTAGCTCTTGGCTCGCGCTTCCCTCCCTATTTGGTCTTGCTCCGTGTGGGGTTTACCCTGCCCCCGGCGTTACCGCCGGAGCGGTGCGCTCTTACCGCACCATTTCACCCTTACCCCGGCGCGGACTGGCCGTCCAGGCGAACCTGTCTGGCCTTTCCGGGAAGCCCTCCCGAAAGAGGGGTAGCCGAGGCGGTATCTTTTCTGTGGCACTGGCCGTCCGCGGACCTTGAAGTCCGCGTCCCGGACGTTATCCGGCACACTGCCCTGCGGAGTTCGGACTTTCCTCCCCCGGTGAACCGCGCTTGCGCACGCCCACCGGCAGCGACCGCCCGGTCCTCCTGCCAGTCTCCAGTGTACCGCGAATGCGGAATCGCCGGCTCCGCTCGCCGCTCTTCAACTTCGTGCGCCGCTCTACAATCAGGACAGCGATGATTCAGTACCTTTATCTGGGGCGGGTGGGCTACGACGAGGGGCTTGGGCTGCAGGCGGAGATCGCCGAGTTGCGCTACCAGGGGCGCGTGGAAAATGTCCTGCTGCTGCTCGAACATCCGCCGGTGCTGACCCTGGGGCGCAACGCCGACCGCTCCAACGTGCTGGCCTCGGACGAGATGCTGGCCGCGCGCGGCGTCACCCTCCACGAGATCAAGCGCGGCGGCGACGTGACCTATCACGGGCCGGGGCAGTTGGTGGGTTATCCCATCTTCGACCTGCGCAGCCTGCGCAATGCGAGCGGCGGCCGGCTGGGCCCGGTGGACTTCGTCCGCGGGATGGAGGAGGCGCTGATCCGGGTCTGCGGCGTCTTCGGCTTGCGCGCGGGGCGCATCAAGGGGCTGACGGGCGTGTGGTGCGGCCTGGCGGATGGCGGCCCGGAAAGAAAGATCGCCGCCATCGGCATTCACGTCTCGCGCGGCATCACCTCCCATGGCTTCGCCTTCAACGTGACGACCGACCTCGGCGACTTCCAGCTCATCAACCCCTGCGGCATCACGGACCGGCCGGTCACCAGTCTGGAGCGCGAGGTCGAGCGGCCTCGAGAGCTGCCCGGCCTCGAAGCGGTGGCGCACCAGGCGGCCCGCCAGTTCGGCAGGGTCTTTGACCAGCAGGTGCTGGCCGTCGAGAGCCTCGCCGCGTTGCGCGCCCAGGCCGCAGACGCGCCCGCGCCGCCGGCCCCTGCGTCGTCTGAACGTGTATTTCCGGCCGAGGACACGCCGCTGCAGACGCCGCCGGAAGTCGAGCGGTTGCGCCACGCAGCCGAGCGCCCCATCCGCGCCTGAGCGCCGTCGCAGACGCTGTGCCAGCCCAGCCGCGATGCGCCGCGATTTATAATCCGGCTGGAACCGGGCGTTGTCTTGCGTCCCGCACTGCGGAGTGAACGATCCATGCCAACCGACGTCATCATGCCCCAGATGGGCGAGTCGATCTTCGAGGGCACCATCACGAAATGGCTGAAAAAAGCCGGCGATGCCGTCGAGAAGGACGAGCCGCTGTTTGAGATCTCCACCGACAAGGTGGACGCGGAGATTGCGTCGCCGGTCGCCGGCACGCTCAGCGAGATCAGGTTTCCCGAAGGGGCGACGGTGCAGGTCAACACGGTGGTCGCGATCATCGGCGGCGTGAGCGCTGCCGCAGCAGCTGCAACGCCTGCGGGCGCGTTGAAAGAACAGTTGGCCGCACCGCAGGCGCCCGGCGCGACCGAGGTGGTGATGCCGCAGATGGGCGAGTCGATCGTCGAGGGCACGATTACGAAGTGGCTCAAAAAAGCCGGCGACACGGTGCAAAAGGATGAGCCGCTGTTTGAAATCTCCACCGACAAGGTGGACGCGGAGATTCCGTCGCCGGTGGCCGGAGTTCTGACGGAAATCAAGGTTCCTGAAGGCGCGACGGTGCAGGTCAACACGGTGGTCGCGGTGATTGGCGGCGTGAGCGCCGGCGCAGCGGCTGCAACCTCCGCGGTCGCACCCAAGGCACAGTTGGCCGTGGCAACGGCACAGGTGGCCGCACCGCAGGTGCCGCCGCAGGCGCACGGCCGGCGCATCCGGTCGTCGCCGCTGGTGCGCCGCATGGCGAAAGAGAACCGTCTCGACCTGGGTTCCGTGGCCGGGACCGGCGCGGAAGGCCGCATCACGAAAGAAGACATTCTGCGCCACCTGAGCCAGCACGGCCCCGGCAGCGCGGCAGCCGCCGCGGCACAGACACCGGCTCCCGAGATGGCCGCGCAGGTGGTCCCGCTCAGCCGGATGCGCGCCATCATTGCCGAACGCATGGTGGAGAGCAAGCGGATCAGCCCTCACGTCTACTCCGTGTACAAGGTGGACATGACCCGCATCGCGCGCCTGCGCCAGCGGGAGAAGGCCGGCTTCGAGCAGCGCCACGGCATCAAGCTGACGTTCATGCCATTCATCGCGGCGGCCGCCGTGGACGCGCTGCGCCGGTTCCCCATCCTCAACGCCTCGCTGCTCGATGGCTCAATTTACTATCACGCAAACATCCATCTCGGCATCGCCGTGGCGCTGGAGTGGGGCCTGATTGTGCCCGTGGTCAGAGAGTCCGAAGCGCGCAGCTTTCTCAGCCTGGCGCGCGCCATCCACGATCTGGCTGCGCGCGCCCGCGCCAAGAAACTTGTGCCGGACGAGGTTCAGGGTTCCACCTTCACCCTGACCAACTCCGGCGTCTTCGGCGGCGAGTTCGGCACGCCCATCCTCAACCAGCCGGAGTCGGCCATTTTGGCTATCGGCGGCCTGCGCAAGGAGCCCGCGGTGCTGACCGACGCCGAGGGCGGCGATACGATTGCGATTCGGGCGATGCAGAATTTCTGTCTGGGCTTTGACCACCGCCTCATCGACGGCGCCGACGCCGGCAAGTTCATGAGCGAGTTCAAGAAGACTCTGGAAACCTGGGACCGGGAGATCGGCTGAGGGCGTGAGGGCTCAGCTTTCCTGCGCGCATCTGGCGCGCGCATGCTTGAGAAGAAAGCCTCGCAACAGCAGGGCCGCGAGCACCGGAGCGAGAGCGCAGACCGAGAACATGACGGTTTCCATGGTGTCGGTGTCCAGCCAGGGAAGGTGTTGACGAAGGTAAGGGTCAATCTTCCAGAAGAACAGGATCGACATGGCGACCGCGGCCGCCGCGCACAGGTAGATGGAGAGGACCTGCAATGGATGAGGCCAGCGCTTCTCCAGCACAAGGTAGTGATTTTTTGAGAACGGGAGCCAGCTGTTTTTGGGGTCCGGAATGACGCGCACCGAGTGCAGGGGAATGATGGGAAGAAAACACAGGCAGAAGAAATTCGTGGTGACATAGGAGCCATCGCGGCGCGGTTGACGCTGGCCGTAGTACATGGTCCCAAATCCATTGACGCTTCCGGGCATGGTTCGTCTCCTTGCGTGTTTTCGGCCGCTCCCTGGGGTTGCGGCAACCGGTTCTTATCGATCAGATCAATGTTGGGCGATCGCGCCCCGGCAAGCGCGCGGGTCCGGGTTTGCCGTGTTCAGGATGCATCCCCCCGCGCAACTCGATGCGCGGAACCGAAGCACTCGCGTTCTTCCCAGCAGAGCGCGTCGGTTCCGCCGCAGTCTTGTTCCGGAGGATTGTGGGTGCGATTGTAGCCAATCCTTCAGCGGTTTGGGAACGGGTATCTTTTAGCGAATTGAATCGCCGGTGACATGTGGCCCGGAGATGCCAGGTTCCGTTTTCGGCACGTAGGGCAGCGCATGAAACACCGGGTCACCCCGCAACGGAGGAGGGAGCCGGACCGGCTCGACGATGGCATGAGCCTCCCTTTGATAGACCTTGGTGCGATGCACCTCAAACCCTGTGCCGGGCAGCAGCGCCTCCAGTTGAAAGACGGATTCAGTTTGACCGTGCACCTCTCTGTAGCGATACACCGAGCTGATTCCTTCGCTGGTTTCGTGGCCCTCGACGGCCGATTGCACGAACGCTAGCGCGGCCTCCTTCGATGCGGCGGGGCCGTCGTCGCTGCTGGAGTGAAGAGCTTCGGCGGCGTAGGAGCGCACCAGTTTGGGCCAGTAGGCGGCCAGCAACTGTGGAGTGGCGAAGAGATCGGCCCAGACAATGTGGCCGTGAATGGCCGCCACAACGCCCACCGCCTGCTCTTTCAGCAGGACGGGAACCGCCCCGCTTTCATCCTCGAGAACCGGCCGGGCGATGCTGTCCACCTGGCGGGCGGCCGCGGGGGAGGCCATGGTCTGCGCATAGGAGCTTGTGGCCGGCAGGTTGTAGTCGATTGCGGGGCCGGAGCCTACTGCTCCGGTCGAGGCAGGCGCGGCAGAGGCTTGCTCGGCTGCGATGGAGTTCCTGACCGCGCTCCAGACGCGCAACTGGTCCTTTTCCACCATTGCCCGCTCGCGGATCGACGGCTCTGCCATGAAGCTGAGATGTTTGCCGCGGCCCGAGCCATGAAAGACGGGGGTTTCCTCCTGCCAGCGGCCGGGCTCAATGCAGAAGACAGACAGGTCAAGCGGCGCGCTGTTGGGCGCGACAATGCGGTCCTTGCCGATGACGCGGTCCTGCTTGCCCCCGGTCACGATCTCGCCCGCCAGCAGCAGCAGGGGCAGGCGCGAGCGATTTTCGAGAACCAGCGTATTGACTTCATCGTTCGAGGGCTGGTCGGCCAGGCCCCCATTGGGCGAGCGGCGGCGCACCAGGCCGCGCGCCTTGCCGGCCTCCTCAATCACCACCTGGCCGCTCTGCAAGCCTTCATCCAGCGTGATGTAGCGCCAGTGCGCGGCGGGGCCGCTGGCGTTGGCGCGCGTGATCGGGTAGAGCTTGAGATCGCCGGACTCGATGGGATCGAGCACGCGATAGGTTTCTGTTTTCTCGCCGGGCGCCGCGGCGGTGATTGCCGGGACCACGGCCGCGAGAGCCGGAAGCATTCCTATGAACAGGCAGGCCAGGGTATTGCGTCTCCACGTCATGGTGGTTCTCCTTGTCTGGCGGAGCCGATCCGCCTCTGCTGGGAGAACGGGCTTTCACGAAGATGTTGCATTGTTTTTTTCCGACAGTTAAGCTCATGCCGTATCTGCACGACAGGCTGGCACGATGACATCCAGCGGTAACCCGCGACTTCCTGCCGAGGGGAACGTCCCCGCCGAGGTGCGGCGGGTTCTCGATCGCTTGTGGAGTTCGAGTTCCGCTTTCGCGTATGAGGTTGAAGCAGAGGAGTTTGCGCGCCTGCTGCTCAATGTAGGCCGGCGCTACAACTTCGGCTATGCGCAGGAGGAGGCTGTGACTCCGCGGGAACAGGCTCGCTTCCTCGAGCAGCTGCGCGCGGACGATCTGGTTCTGGCGCACGCCTGCGCGCAAGGAAACAACGCCGCCTGGGAACGGTTTCTCGCTTTGTATCGCGAGACTTTATATCAGGCCGCATACAGCATCGCGGGCTCGGACTCCTCAGGCCGCGAGCTGGCCGACTCGCTCTATGCCGATCTTTATGGCCTGCGCCAGAAAGATGGGCAGCGGCAATCGCCGCTGCAGAGTTATCATGGCCGCGGGTCGCTCGCGGGATGGCTGCGCAGTGTGCTGGCGCAGCGCTATGTGGACCACTTTCGCAGACATCACCGCGAAACCAGTCTGGACGAACAGGAAGAACAGCCCGCGCCGCCCGGCAGCGGCGCAAACCCGGCGTGGGAGACGAGCGAGAACTGGACGCTGCTGCGGCGAGCCGTGGAAGAAGCGCTGCGGCGGCTGAGCCCGGAAGAGGGTTTTCTTCTCGCATCCTACTATCTGGATGAAAGGACTCTGCGGGAGCTGGCCATGCTGCTTGACACGCATCCGTCCACCATCAGCCGCCGGCTGGAGCGCATCACGGCCCATCTGCGCAAGCGCATTTTGCGGGCGTTGCGCGGGGCCGGGCTCGACCGCAGGCAGGCCGAAGAAACCCTGCAGCTCGATGTGCGCGATCTGGACCTGCCGGTGAAAAACATTCTGCAAATATTCCGCAGTCGCACATTCCAGGTAGAGAAGGCCATCATGGCGGAAGGAGGCAACAGCGATGCGCGATGAAACCTCGAGCACCCACCATCCTGGCACCGGACTGCTTGCCGCCTTTGCCCAGAACGCGCTCTCGGCGCAGGAACGCCACTCGATTCTGCTTCACCTGGGAGAATGCGCGCGCTGCCGCGACATTGTGTTTCTTGCGCAGAAGGCCGCGCTCGCCGAGATGCCCGTGGCCGCCGCGCCCGCGCGGAGGCCCCGGCCGCACCATGGGTGGCCGCTCGTGGCCTCAGCCCTTGCCGCTTTGTTGATCGCGGCCGTTTCCATGGTGTGGGTCCAATATCGGCTGCGCAGCCCGAGTGAGAATGGAACCATCGCGCTCGGTTCGCAGCCCCCGGCGCGCGCTGCCAATCCCGCCGCGCGGGCTCCGCAAGCCGCGCCTCCACCGCCTGAGGGAACCGCGCGGCATGTGCCTCCGTCCGCGGCCTCGCGATCGCTTCCGCCGCGCGCCCCGTTCGCCAACCCGCCGCCGGCTCCCTCCGCGGCAAGCGAACTCGAAACGCCGCCCGCGCCAGCGACCTCGCTGGCAGCCGCGCGCGAGTCCGCAATGCTGAAGTCCGGAATGCGGATGGAGGCGCGGGCCGAAAAGAACGAGAAGCAGGAACAACTGCGGGCGCAGGGAATGGAAGCGGAACAGCTTCGGCGGCAGGCCACGATGAAATCAGAGAATGCGCTGGCCCCCCGCGCCGCAATCGAAGTCCCGGGCGCGCCCGCCATGGGGACAAGCGCAGGCTCCATAAAGCAAGGCAATCCGGCGTTTGCCGCGGATGCCAATGCTGCCTCGTACAGCCGCCCGGCGTACAGCATGGACGAGATGTCCGCGCCATCGGCTGCCGCCGCATTGCCGATGGCCGCAAAGCCGCGTGCGCCGCTGCCCAGCGGCCTGCGCGCGGTCTCCACTGTCCGCGTGGACGGACGAACGCTGGCGCTGGACGCGGCAGGCGCTCTGTTTGCCTTCGAGGACAACGGCGGGAGTTGGCAGAGCCTCGCGACGCCGTGCACGGGCAAGGCGCTGCGCCTGCGCGAGCTGCCGTCTTCGGCCTCTTCGCTTCCCGTTGGCAATCGCGCGGAGGAGGGAACGCAAGCCGGCGAGGGCGCGGTGGAAGTGCTCTGTGCGACGCAGCAGAGGCAGGAGAGATGGATCAGCCGGGACCGGGGACAGAGCTGGACGCTGGCCTCACCGCCGACCCCGGAGCAGAGATAGCGTCACCACTTTGCGCGATCGGGAAAGTTTGCCTGGATGCAGGCTCGATAGAAGGCATAGGACCGGACCTTGAGCACGGGCCTCTCCCGGTCGCCCGCCTCATTGAGAACGCGCTCTCCATCCAGGTCCGCTCCCTGGGTGTGCTGTTCGCAGTACGGAACGTCGAGGTCAAGCGCAAAGCCCTTGCGGATCGCGCGTAGCCGCTCGGTGTGCGTGGCGCGCGCGCAGCAGACGCAGCACAAGGGCGGCATGCGGCTTCTCTCGCCGGTTTCGCCCAGCGGCGTCGCCAGCGCGGGATAGGAAGCGACAAACCCCGGGTTCAGTTCGTAGTAGGCGCCGCGCACGCG
This sequence comes from uncultured Acidobacteriaceae bacterium, assembly GCA_963716385.1. GTDB lineage: Bacteria > Acidobacteriota > Terriglobia > Terriglobales > Acidobacteriaceae > Telmatobacter. The sequence continues at coordinate 221,324 of OY970305.1, read as the reverse complement.
CTTGCCGTAGCAGTAACACTGCGGGCAGCGCGTGAATCCGGAGAGGCCTTTCAATTTGTGGTCGCACAGCGGGCAGTTCGTCGTGTACGCGCCGGAGGAGGCCACCAGCAGCGCGGCGAATCCGACGATTCCGAGCAGCAGGACCGCAACGTAGTATTCGAACCGCGGGCCCTGCAAGGCCATGTAGATCGCCCCCGACAGCACCAGCAGCGCAAACAGGGCCCACCCGATCGTCGCTCCCCAGGAGCGCTTGATGGGCATGGGACGCGTCGCCATGAGTTGATCTTCCATGCTCTCCTTATCGCAGAAACACGCGCCCGCGGACGGGAAGAACAGTCTACCGCGCTGCCAGCACCGCGTCGGCAATGCGCGCCGCCTCCACCGCCGGGCGGACGTTGTGGACGCGCACCACAGAAGCCCCGTGCAGAATGGCCGCCACCAGCGCCGCCACGCTGGCCGTCTCGCGGGCCTCCACCGGGGCGTTTTCGCCGTCGTAGAGCGGCGCCAGCGCCTGACCCAGAAACGACTTGCGCGAGAGCCCAGCAAGCAGCGGACGGCCCAGCGCCAGTAGTTCTTCCTGCCTGGCGAGCAGGGAAAAATTCTCGCCCCCGCGCTTGCCAAATCCGTAGCCGGGGTCCAGCACGATCGCCTCCGGCGGAATCCCCGCCTCGGCGGCCACGGCCAGACTCGACGCCAGACCCGCCCGCACTGCCGCCCGCAGCGCATCCGGCTCCAGCGGCTCCTGGGTGCGCCACTGCGCGGGGCGCCCGCGGGTGTGCATCAGCACCACCCCGGCCTTGCACTCCGCGCAAACCGCCGCCATCTCCGCATCCCACATGAATCCGCTCACGTCGTTGACGATCTCCGCGCCCGCGCCGAGAGCCGCCCGCGCCGTGGCCGCTTTGTAGGTGTCGACGGAGACGATGGCCTCGGGCCGCGCGCGCAGAATTCCGGCGAGCACCGGCAACAGCCGCGCCTGCTCTTCTTCGGTGCTCACTGCGGGGGCACTCACTGCGGGGGCACTGACTGCGGGGGAACTCGCAAGGGGAGACAGCGCAGGGTCCGTCGCGCCTCCGGCGAGTGAACCCGCGCGCGCGCCGGGCCGCGTGCTTTCCGCGCCCAGGTCGAGCAGGTCAGCCCCCTCGTCCAGCAGCCGCAGCGCCTGCGCCACCGCCGCCTCAGGAGCGAGAAAAGCGCCCCCGTCGCTGAACGAATCCGGCGTAATGTTCACCACCCCGCACACCAGCGTGCGCCAGCCCAGTTCCAGCGTGCGGGTGCGCAGGCGCCAGGGCGAAACGGTGCGGGTGAAAGCGGCCATGCGATGCATTCCTCACGGTTCCAGGCGGTTCCTTGGAAGCTGTCTAAGATTCTAAGTGCGCGGGACGGCGTGGAAAGCTGATTCCGCGCCTTTGTCTCCTGCTACACTCCCGGCATGGCGATGCATCGGCGGATTCTGGCGGTTTTCTTGGCGGGGTTTCTGCTTCCTTCCACCGGGCTGACGGCCCAGGCGCGGCACACGCGCGGCGCCGCGCGGCAGGCGACGCACGCCGCTCCGCCGAAAGGCCCGCTGGCAGACCGCATCAGTGCGATTCTGGCCGACCCGGCGCTGAGCCACGCCGAGTTTGGCATCAGCGTGACCACGCTCGATGGGCAGCCGCTCTACGGGCTCAACGAGGGCCGTCTGTTTACGCCGGCCTCGAACGCCAAGCTGGCCACCACCGCCGCGGCCTACGCCCTGCTGCCCGTGGACACGCTCACCTGGACCACCCAGGTGGCGGCCGCGGGCGAGGTGGACGCCGGAGGCACGCTGCACGGCGACCTGTTTCTGCTGGGCGTGGGCGATCCGACGCTGAGCGCGCGGCAATATCCCTACCAGGAACCGGTGGCGACCCCGCCGGCCGCAGCAGCTCCAACCGCCTCAGCCGCCGCCCCTGAGACGCCGGAACCCGCGCCCAAACCCAGCGCCATGACGGTGCTGGATCTGCTGGCGGAACACGTGGAGCAGGCCGGCGTGCGCACCGTGGACGGCAACGTGGTGGGCGACGACAGCTACTTTCTCAGCGAACCCTACGGCACCTCCTGGGCCTGGGACGACCTGCAGTGGAGCTATGGCGCGCCCGTCTCCGCGCTCACCTTCAACGACAACTCGATCGAGCTGAGCGTGAGCGCCGACCCCTCGGCTGCGGGCGGCGCGGCGACCGAGTGGACCCCCGGCGTGGACTACTTCACGCTGAACAGCACCATGACCGTCGCGGCCAAAGGCGAAGCGGCACATCCGGGCTTGCAGCGGCTGCCGGGCAGCCTGATGGTGCGCGCCTGGGGCACCGCGCCGGCCGCAGGCTTCCACGCCGAGCTGGCCGTGGACGACCCGGCGGAGTTCACCGCGGCGGCCTTCGTGCGCGCGCTCATGGCCCGCGGCATCACGGTCACCGGCTCGGCCACCTCCGCGCACCGGCTGGCCAACGGCGCGGGCGACTTTGCCGCCGAGCGCGCCCAGCCGCTCCACCTCACCCGCGCCGATCTGTCCACCGTGGCGGCGCCGCTGAACGGCCGCAGAGCGTTGGCGGCGCACATCTCCGTGCCCGTGGCCGAGGACATTACAGTCACCAATAAAATCAGCCAGAACCTGCACGCGGAGCTGCTGCTGCGCCTGCTGGGCAAGACCTTCGGCACGGACGGCAGCTTTGCCCAGGGCACGCGCGTGGTGCGCCAGTTCCTGGTGGACGCGGGCGTCAGCGACGACGACTTCTTTCTTTACGACGGCTCGGGCATGAGTTCCGACGACCGCATCGCCCCGCGCGCTCTCACCCAACTGCTCGTCTATGCCGCGCGCCAGCCGTGGGGCGCCGAGTGGCGCGACACGCTGCCCGTGGCCGGCGTGGACGGCACCCTGGCCGGGCGCTTCAAGAATTCACCGCTGAAGGGCCGCCTGTGGGCCAAGACCGGCACGCACAACGAGGGGAACGCTCTCTCCGGCTACCTGAAGGCGGCCAGCGGCAAGACGCTCGCGTTTTCCATCATTGTCGACGGCCACCGGCCGGGCAGCGAGGCGATCCTGCCGGCCATCGAGCGCATCTGCGAAGCCGTCGCCGCGGCCGAGTGAGCGCCGACGCAATGACGATTGAAATTGATTTGTAATCGAGAAATAGAATGGTGTGGGGGGAGACGCCTTGCCGGGGTAGAATCAGAAATCAACGGCCAGCGGTTAACGAAGCAGGAGGGATAAATGTACGTTGACAGCCTGACAATTGAGAATATCCGGTGCTTCGAGAACCAGACACTAAACATTCGCGGAACAAAATGGGTCACACTGCTCGGTCCCAACGGATGCGGGAAGAGTACAGCGCTGCAATCGCTGGCCCTTTTGTTGGCGGGTCCAGAGGGTGCACAAAAACTCGTCCCTAGACCCGTGGGGTGGCTTCGGAATGAAGCGACACGTGGAAGGCTAGGCGTCACAGTTCATCAGTCATCCAATGACCCCGGCCAATTCGGAACTAAAAAAGTTACGAAATCCTTTACGTACAGCTTTTCGCTTGTTGGTAACACGCAACTACGAGTAAACAATAAGCTTTATACCGAGCCGGGGATCGTCGAAAATCCGCAAAGGGTTCTGTCATGGCTCCGACAGAACGCACTTACATCTACAGGTAAAGGTTGGTTTGCGGTCGGATATGGGGCCTTCCGCCGATTGACTCGAAAAAGTCAAATAGTCGTTCCTTCGCTGGAGCCGCAGGCTCGCTACACGAATTTTTTTACCCAGTTCTTTGAAGATGAACCGCTTTCAGCGTTTGAACAATGGATGGTTTATCTAGACTACCGCATCGCCAAGAGCGTCGGTGGTGACGAAGAAGCCAAACGTCAAAGAGACATGGGCGTTAAGGCGATCAACGCATTATTGCCAGACGGAATGCGGTTTGACCACGTCAGCCCTGAGGGGCGCATCCTCTTTAATGTACAAGGATCCGAAGTTCCTACGATAGGTCTGAGTGACGGGTACAGAAGCGTGCTTGCTCTCTCTGGAGATCTTGTATGGAGACTAATCCAGGCTTTCCCAGAGACCACCGATCCGCTGCACGAGGCGGGCGTAGTACTGATAGACGAACTCGATATCCACCTCCACCCACTCTGGCAACGTGATATAGCTCAGCTCTTGCAGAAGCAGTTTCCTAATTTGCAGTTTATCGTTGCTACACATAGTCCGTTGATCGCCTCCGGTGCAGGTGATAGTGCGACGACTCTCAAGTTTTCACTATCCGAGGGCAAGGCTACCGTCGAAACGGTGAAGAACATATCTGCCTTGAGTGTGGATCATATTCTGCAAAGCGCAGCCTTTGGTCTTATTTCCCCCTATTCTCCTCAAACGCAGGACAGGATTGATCGTTATGACAATCTATTGGCCAAAAAGGACAACTTAAGTACCGACGAGAAGAAAGACTTTAGGCAGTTACAACTATTTGTTCAGGAAGCACGACCATTTGGAGGTCCTCCGATCCCAGGCTCGCTGGAGTCAAAGATCGATAAATATCTGGAGGGGAAGCTGCAATGATTTGTATACGGCGATGTGCAGAGCCTGCCATTCTCGTGCGTAAAAAAGAGAAATGGATCAATGCTCTTCTAAACGCACCAACCGAGAAGCAGAGGAATAAAGCAGAGTCCAAATACCGCCATAGGTCAATTAAGGACGCCTTGGTTAGACTGTTTCACGGGAAATGTGCGTATTGCGAGAGCAGAATAAATCACATTGACTATGGACACATTGAACACTTTCGCCCAAAATCTCATGCGCAGTTTAGATGCATGACTTTTGATTGGAACAATCTTTTTCTGGCTTGTGCAATCTGTAACGGACCCGAGTACAAGAGTAATCATTTCCCAGAAGAGGACGAAGGTGGACCCCCAGTTAATCCTTGTGATGACTTGCTGGAGCAACATTTGTTGTTTATCTTCGACCCCGAGAGCAAGATCGCGACGGTTGTTCATAGGACGGAGCGCGGAAGGGTTAGTATCAATCTTTTTGGACTCAATAGGCCTGAATTGCGTACTCATCGCTCAAAGTTGATCGAAAAGTTGTTCGTCTTATCGCGGTTTGCGGCGACCGATCAAGAGGCGAGAAGTCTCATTGAGCAATCTCGAAATGATGATGAGGAGTATGCTGCGTTTGCTCGCGCTTTGCCGCGCGGATTCTGACTTGTGAAGAATCGTGGAGATGAGATCGCTCGAATATGAAGACATCCCAAATAGAGAATAATGCCCGGTATCCAACGGTTATGCTCGAATATCATCAAGGGCAAATGTGGGCTAGTACACACTTCTCTTGCCACTTATCACTGATATTGGTGCTGAGCCTCGCCGGCTGCCGCTCGCTGCCGCCCTCCAAGCCGCCGTCGCAATGGACCCCGGAGGAAGCGCGCGGGGCGGCGATCTATCAAGTGAAGTGCGCCCGCTGCCACTATCCCACCACCACAGTGGGGCTGCACGGGCCGGGATTGCAGGCGATCACCAAGGTCAAGGCCATGCCCTCCGGCGCGCCGCCCACCGAGGAACGGCTCACCGACGTCATTCTGCACGGACGCCAGGAGATGCCGGCCACGCCGCTCAGCGACGACCAGTTGCGCGACCTGCTGGCCTATCTGCACTCGCTATGACGGACGAATCCCGCACCCGCGCCGCCGCAACTCCGGAGAAATCCGCGCCTGCCGCGGGCCGGCCGTTGCGCCGCGCACTGCTGCCCCTGCCGGGGCTGGCGGCCATCAGCCTCTACCTGCTGGTGCTGTCCGGGGTCATCATTCTGGGCGTGGCGGGGGGACATTATCCGCCGCTGTTTCTGATTCTGGCGGCGGCCTTCATGGCGGCTAGCGCGGGCCTGATGCTGCTGCTGCGCTGGGCCTGGGCGCTGACGCTGGCCGCGGTGCTGCTGCTGGCCTGCTACAACCTGTGGGTGTTTTCCATCCAGCACGCGGCGCCCGGCCTGGTGCAGGGGCTGCTGAACATGGTGTTCTTTCTCTATCTGGTGCGGACTGAGGTGCGCGCGAAGCTGCGATAGGGGGGAATTGAAAGACCCCATTGCAGAGCGAGCGCGGTTCGCAATTCTGATAGGAAACCCCGCGGCCCGAGTGGTACTCTCTGCCCATGCTGCGTGGAACCCTGCGAACCCTTCTCTGCCTTGGCCTGCTCTGCGCGGGCTTGCCGCTCGCCCTCCTGACCCCGGCGCGTGCCGCCGACGCCCCCAAAAAGCGTGCGATCACGCTGGACGACCTGGCGCGCCTGGAGCGCGTGGGCCCGCCGGTCGTCTCGCCGGACGGCGAGTGGGTGGCGTACACCGTCAGCCAGATCGACACCAAGGAAGACAAGAGCGTCTCGCATCTGTGGATGGCGAAGTGGGACGGCTCGGCACGTCTCCAGCTCACCTACGGCAAGGAGGGCGCGTCCGAGCCAAAGTTCAGCCCCGACGGGCGTTATATCAGCTTTCTGTCGTCGCGGCCCGGCGCGGCCAAGGGCGATCAGGTGTGGGTGATGGACCGGCGCGGCGGCGAGGCCGAACAGCTGACCAGCGTGACCGATCAGGAGATCAAGGGCTACAGCTGGTCGCCGGATGCGAAGACCCTGCTGCTCACGCTGCACCCCAAGGACGAGCCGGACGCGGAAGAGGGCAAGCCGCCGGTTCCGCCCAAGCCCATCGTCATGGACCGCTACCACTTCAAGCAGGACATTCAGGGCTATCTGCGCGACGGCGATTGGGTCTCGCTCTACCTTTATGACATCGCCACGAAGAAGGCTGAAAAGCTGACCACGGACAAGAACGTGGACGAAGAAAATGCGGTCTGGTCGCCGGATGGGAAGTGGATCGCCTATGTCAGCAACCACGATCCCGATCCCGACCGCAGCAACAACACCGACGTGTTTGTGGTGGAGCCCAGGGCGGGCTCGGCGGCGCGCAAGCTCACCACGTGGGAGGGCCCCGACGAGGGCCATCTGGCATGGTCGCCGGACTCGAAATCCATCGCCTACACGCAGGGCGCGAAACTGGCGCTTCTGGAATACTCCCAGGCCAGGCCGGCGGTAGTTACCCTGGACGGCAAAGTGAGTTATCCGGCGGCCCGGCTGGACCGCAGCGTGCGGGAGCCTATTTACTCGCCCGACGGACGCCTGAGTTATCTGGTCGCCGACGACCGCAACCAATACCCGGCCGAGGTGGAGTTAGCGGGTAACTCGGACAAGCGCCTGCTGGCGCAGCAGGGGACCGTGATGGCGTGGGACGAGGCCGCCGGGCACACCGCGGTTCTCTACACCAGCGACACAGACCCCGGCGAAATTTATGCCCTGGAAGACGGCGCGCTGCGCAAACTTAGCACCCAGAACGACGCGCTGCTGGCCGAACTGAATCTCGCGCCCACGGAGGACATCGAGTTCAAGAGCAAAGACGGAACCGCGGTGCACGGGCTGCTGACCCGGCCGCTGGATTTCAAAGCCGGAGAGCCCGTGCCGATGATTCTGTTCATCCACGGCGGACCCAACGGCCAGGATGAGCACAGCTTCGATTTTCTGCGCCAGTGGCTGGCCGGAAAGGGCTACGCAGAGCTGAACGTGAACTATCGCGGCAGCTCGGGCCGCGGCCAGGAGTATGCGAAGGCCATTTTTGCCGACTGGGGCGACCTGGAAGTGAAGGACTTGCTGGCCGGCGTGGACAAGGCGGTCGCCCTGGGCGTAGCCGACCCCAATCGCCTCGCTGTTTCCGGCTGGAGTTATGGCGGCATCCTGACCGACTACACCACGGCCAGCACCGATCGCTTCAAGGCGGCCATCAGCGGCGCGGGAGTTGCCGCGCCCATGTCGTTCTATGGCGTGGACCAGTACATTCTTCAATACGACAACGAACTTCAGCCGCCGTGGAAGAACCTTCCGCTCTATCTGAAGCTGAGTTATCCGTTTCTTGAAGTGGAAAAGCGCATTCACACGCCCATGCTGTTCATGGGCGGCACTGCGGACATGAATGTGCCTCTCATCGGCGGCGAGCAGATGTACCAGGCGCTGCGCTCGCTGGGCAGGCCCACGGAGTTAGTCGTCTATCCCGGCCAGTTTCACGGGTTCACCCGGCCCAGTTACATCAAGGACCGCTACGAGCGCTGGCTGGCCTGGTGGGATAAGTACCTGAAGCCGGCCGCGGCGGCTGCGCCGGCCGCAAAGCCATAGTCCGCGGTCTCGGGGCAGGTAACTCGAGCCTGGCTCCTGTTACTTGCACAGGGTCTCCAGCGTGTCGAAGGGCTGGGGCTTGAACGGCGGATACTTGAGATGCCGCGAGTTCAGGAACTGGTTGGGCAGCGAGCCGCCGTCTTTGAGCGCGGCGTCGGGGTCCAGCGAGTAGGCCGGGTCGCGCTCGATTTTGGCGAGCGGCGCAAACCGGAAGCCCTGCCGGCCGAGCAGGTCGAGCAGATCGGGCAGCATCTGCGTGGTGAACGCGGTCTCGTGCAGCAACAGCACGTTGGGAATCTCGCGGCCGAAGGCGATCTGCTGCTCCTGGCGGCCCACGCGGATAAACTCCGCCGCGTTTTCCAGATAACTCCGCCGCAGCCAGGCGATCGCAGCGGCGTCCTGCCTGGCCGCGCAGCGGTTATACGCATCGGCCCACTCGTCGTCATTGAAGTTCAGCGTGACCTGGGCGACGCGGTAGCCGCGGGCGCGGAGCCAGGCGCGCACCGCGTGGCGCTTCTCCAGCGTGTCGCCCTCCTCCAGATAAGGATAGCGAAACCAGTGCCAGTCGGCGCCTTCCGCATATTCGGCGAGCGTTGGCTCGTTGCGCGCAATGTCCTGCTCGTAGGCCGCGGCGGTCACGTCCGTCAGCGAGGGGTGCGACCAGGTATGGTTGCCAATGTTCATGCCCGCGCGGACCCAGATGCGCAGGGCTTGCTGCGCGTCCGGATTGCCCTCGAGATCGTCGGCGTTCACAAAGCCGTAGACGCCTTCAATGTGATGGGCCTTTAGTTCGGCGGCCAGCGAAGCGGCAATCTCAGCGCGGGTCTGGCCCGGCAGCAGACCGCCCGCCGTGGGCAGGTCGTCAAAGGTGAGCGCGACAACAGGGTGCGGGTCGAGAGCCGGAACCGCCGCAACTTCAATGGGCCGGCCCGAGGCGGTCGCCGCCTGCCGGGCGTCCCCGGCCGCCATTGCCGCCACAAAAAGCGCGCCCGCCGCCAGCAGCCGACCCATCATTGCGCAACCCTCCCCTGTTTCTATCCGGCCCGTGCAGCTGGCTCAGCCTGTTGGACTGACCATACCGCTTTCCGCTGCCGGTACAATGAAAGCATGTTGGAACTGGTGCAGATTTTGCCCGCGCACACGGCCCCGGCGCCCAAGCCGGCATGGCTCAAGACGCGCGCCCCGGCGGGCGAGAACTATCACGACGTCAAGCGCCTGGCCCGCTCGCTGGGCCTGCATACCGTGTGCGAGAGCGCGCAGTGCCCCAACATCGGCGAGTGCTGGCACCACAAGACCGCCACCTTCATGATGCTGGGCAACCTGTGCACGCGCCGCTGCGGCTTTTGCGCCGTGCCCAAGGGACGGCCTGAGCCGATCGACTTCGACGAGCCGCGCCGGGTGGCTGAAGCCGTCGCCGTGCTGGGCCTGGAACACGCCGTCATCACCAGCGTCAACCGCGACGACGATCTGCTCGGCGGCGCGCGCGCCTTCGCCCTGGTCATCGACGAGATACACCGCCAGGCGCCCGGCTGCCGCGTGGAGGTGCTGATCCCCGACTTCCAGGGTGACCGCGAAGCCATCCGTACCGTCGTCGAGGCCCGCCCGGAGATTCTCAATCACAACATCGAGTCGGTGCCCCGCCTCTACCGCGTGGTTCGCTCCGGCGCGCGCTACGAGCGGACGCTCGAGCTGCTGCGCTATGCCAAGGAACTGAACCCGGCGGGGGTGACCAAGTCGGGCGTCATGGTGGGCCTGGGCGAGGAGACTGCCGAGCTGCTCGAGGTCTTCGGCGATCTGGCCGCCGCCGGCTGCGACATTCTCACCATCGGCCAGTACCTGCGCCCCTCGCGCGACCACCTGCCCATGGCCCGCCACTACACGCCGCGCGAGTTCGCCGAGCTGAAGACTGAGGCGCTGCGGATAGGCTTCCGCCACGTGGAGTCGGGGCCGCTGGTGCGGTCGAGCTACCACGCCCACGAGCAGGCGGCGTCGACAGGGCTGATGTAAAGAACATCGCTAATCAGTACTGAAACATCGTTATTTTGTATCCGTATTATTACCGACTTGGTACCAAATAAAAATCAGCCGTTCTGTTGGACTCGTTGCAGGCGGTATACCGGGGGCATGGACCACGTTTCATACGGGGTTCAGCCCAAGAAGGGAAGGGGTCTGGCAAAACCAACGTGCACCCGTTGGTCGAAGGCGTTTGCCGACTTCCCATTGAAAATCTATCAAGGGCGGAGTAAAACCAGGCCACTGGGGCGGGGTAACAGCAGGCCAGTAGATGGCTGTTGGGTTGTTGTGGGTATGCGTAGCTCATTGCCACGGATGGCCTGCAGAACACGGAGAAAGGTCTCCTCCCGGATATCTTCCGCATCCGCAGGCGAGCGGGTTTCGCGAAGACCCAGGTAATAAACCCGTTCGGAGTACTCTTGGTAGAGCTCGCCTTCCGCTTCCGTCTGGCCGGCTTGGATTCTTGCGATGAGTCGCGTTTCAAACGATGCCGCTGCCGTTGTCGCTGCCCCCTCGGCGCTCATTGCGAGTCCTCCAGCGCAACTCGATGTTCTACTCCAAGACTCTCCCAGAGAACCCATTGATTCTCCGGCTCTTGGCAAGGAACTGGGAAAATGTGCGTTTTACGCGGCTTTTTGAATTTCGGGCCATCGAGGGAGATCGGCTGTTTTGGCTACGCAGATCGGTAGGTGGTGAGCGTCATGGCGGGGGGCGCCAAAGCTAACGGCTTGTTGTTGGCCGCCGTCGTTCCCAGAGATGGTTGGACCGCAGAATTGACGGCACTGTCTCATTCTATGATGGTTGATGACCTTTCCTGGTCCACGAAGGCCGCCTTCCAAGGGGGATAGTCTCAGACCGTCCCAGCGATCTGTGAAGTGACCGGAAGGCGCTTCCATTCGAACCCGGGCCGGCAATTCAGCCCTTCGACCGAATGCCACTCGCAACTCCAGTTCTGCCTTCCAACTGAGCCCGGAATCTCTATGAATCCCCTGTAGGCAAAGCCCTCAGAGCAATTCAGCCGCACTCAACTGAACGCGCTGCCTGAGTCCCCATCTCTTGAAAACCCAGCAACATCGGGGAGTCCACCAGATTCTCGCTCAGAGCCGATATTTGTTGAAGTATTCTTGTTTACAAATCGGGCGGCAAGAATCTAACATTCACGGACGTTCAGCAATGATGGGGCCGATCACTTCACATTACGAGAGAACGCCACTTTTCAGTGGTTCAAAATACCCGCGGCCGATCAATCAGCGTCGAAGCAAAAGATGATCCGGTCCAGCCACTCATTCCGCTGGCCTGGTTACCCACTTTAGCCTCCAATCCAGACCCGTCGGCGGCAGACCGATGAAACCTGGTTGCCGGACGAAGTCGAACATTGCCAGCGATGAACCATATTTGTATGATAGAAACGTCTCCTTGAACTGCGGTGATGCCTCTGGAACCCCACGCGCAAACTGCCGAGGCCGAACGCGCCGAATTGAAACGCGTTGTAGAAGCGCTGGCCAGATGGCCGCGGCTGTCCCATCTCCTTCGCTATATGGGAGAGAAGCTTTTTTCTGGTGATGTTGATCATCTTAATGAGTACAACATCGCAACCGAGGTCCTTGGCCGCTCCAAGACCGTATTCAACGCCGCAGAAGATGCAATTGCGAGGGTCGAGACGCACCGTCTTCGGAAACGCCTCACGGCGTTCTATGAGACGGAGGGACGGGATCACCTGGTCCAGGTGACTCTTCCGGCGGGAAGCTATGTTCCTGTTTTCATTCACAAACTCGCGGAGAAGCCCTGGCCAACTCCGCCGGATTCCGCGCAAACCTCTGAAGCGGAGCCTGGCAGCCGGAAGGGGCGGCTATCCCATTGGTTCATTTCACGCTGGAAATCTCTGGCATTCGCGGCGATTCTTGCGTTTGCGGCATTGGGACTTTACCTCTATCGACATACCGTAGCGCACTCCCCAAGCGCAACGACCGGCAGCAGTCAGGTGCAGGAATCAACGCCCTCCCCTTCTCAATCTGGAGCATCCTCTTCAGCAATTCGGATACTGGCGGGATATAGTGGCCCACCCAGGACGGATAGCGCCGGAAGAGTGTGGAATTCGGATCAATACTTCTCGGGCGGGGGGAACTGGCAGCGCTCCCCGGGATTCATCGGCAGAACCAGTGATCCCTTTCTCTTCGAACATTCAAGAACTGGTGATTTTTCCTACAGCATCCCGCTTAAGCCGGGAGTTTATGAGTTGCATCTATTCTTTTCCACTGAGGTTCAGTCGAGTGACGCCATCGTAACCTTTAATGGATGGATCAATGGGGATTGGGTGCTGCAAGGATTCGATATCAACTCGGACGCTATGGGGGCAGATATAGCCGATGAGCGTGTGTTTCGCGATGTTTCCCCGGGGCCAGACGGCTTTCTGCGAATCAGGTTTGCGGGTGCAACAGGACCGCCAACTCTGAACGCAATCGAGATTCTGCCTGGGTTGCCCCACGCGCAACTTCCCATCCGGCTTGTGATGCAAACCGTGCCGTTTACGGACCGAAGCGGCAGGTTCTGGCGGCCGGATGATTACTTCATGAATGGTCGATTGCGTCCCACGACGCATCCCCTCCAGAATTCCGACGACCCGGACCTGTTTTCCAACGAGCGATATGGGCACTTCAGCTATGCGATACCAGTCGACACGCGGGATACCTACACCCTTATCCTTCATTTTGCGGAGTTCTACTTCACCTCCGCGGCTTCTGGAAACAATGGCCGGATCTTCAAGGTCATGTGCAATGGGCAAACTCTGCTGGACAACTTCGATATTTACAAGGAAGCTGGAAGCCTCCATGAGCTGACCAAGACCTTCCATCACCTGAAACCCAGCGCGCAAGGGAAGCTGATTCTCACCTTCGAGCCCATTTTGAACAACGCGACCGTTTCCGGTATAGAGGTTCTGGACGAATCCCAGTGAAGTGCGATTGCCTATTTTACCGATCGGTCTGAGTGTCAATTTCTCCCGAAGTGCTTCGATGTGGATGGTCCTTAAGCCGACCGGACTTCTGGGTTGACTCGACCGGCGCGCACAATCGGTTCCTCCATTTGGCCAGTTTCCGCTTAAGGTTCACAATCCAAGAGAGATCGCAGATCTTGCTGACGAGTAGCCTCGAATGCAAGCAATTGGCGGTAGGCCGTCTTTGTTTTAAGTGGACCTCTTCGCCAACAGCTGGCGAACTCTATGTAACAAGTACTTTATGATCAGTAAACTACTTATTTACAACAACGTACAACGTTTCAAATGGTCTGTACAAGATTGAACTTCACTGCGGCTTTCCCAGCGTGGAGGATTCGTGTCGATTCATTTTCACTCGAATGTGCTGCACGAAGTGCTTTGGCGGGATGGGAAGCTTTGGAAGTGTCAGTAAACGATTACGTTCAAGGTCTACGGCACGGTTGAACCTCCGGACAAAAGTGCAAAAGCAGCGAATAGGGAGACACCGATGAAGTCAATTTATCATGCAAGACTGGCCAGTGGTGCTTGGGCAGGTTTCAGGGTCTGCCTCATCGCCTTCGCGATTGTGCTGTTGCTGACGGGCCTTCCGGCGGCACACGCACAATCAATCTTCGCAAGTCTATCAGGCACCGTCACGGACCCAACCGGAGCTGTGGTCCCCGGCGCCAAAGTGGACATTCAAAACGACGCCACCAAAGTAGTGCAACAATTCGTCACCAACAAGTCAGGGTATTTTTCGGCCCCGCAGTTACAGATCGGCACATATAGCGTGTCGGTGATAGCCAGTGGGTTCAAGAAATGGGACGGCACGGGAATCGTCCTGCACGGCTCGGACGAAAGGACTGTCTCGATTAGCCTGAAAGTTGGCGCAGCGAGCCAAACGGTCGAGGTCAGCGCCAGCTCGGGTGAGATGAATGTCACCGATTCCGGAGCGAAGGTCGAAACCATCACTTCCGAAGACCTGGAGAAACAGCCCCTGATTGGCCGTAACGCGACGGAGATCCTCCGGATCATCCCCGGCGCCGCGCAGATTACCCTTGGCGGCACCAACCGGCCGGCCTCCGACGGCGAGATAATCGGTGTCAACGGTTTCACGGTGAACGGCAGCGCCGGCGGCATGGCGGCCGTGAGCATCAATGGACAGTCTGGCACGGGAATCTCGATCAACCAAGACGGTCAGAACGTCGAGGATCCGGGTGGGCCTGGCTCGGCCACCCCGGTCAACCCCAATCCCGACATGATCTCCGAGGTCCAGGTTATGACCTCGAACTACGGGGCCGACAACGCCAAAGGCCCTGTGGTGATCAACACCCTCAGCAAGTCGGGCGGCTCGCAGTTCCACGGTGATGTCCACTTCTTTGCCCGCAACTCGGCGCTGAACGCGGAAGAAGCCTACAGCAAGCTGCAAGAGACGCAGAGCAATTTCAAAAAGGGCTACCTCTTTGTCCCGAGCCATTACTACTACCCCGGTTTCACCCTGGGCGGCCCGGTGATCATCCCGCACACCCGTCTCAACGGCAAGGGCAAGGCCAAGTACTTCTTCCACGAGGCCTTCGAGGAATACCGGCAGTTGATCGATGGCGGCATCAACGACGCATTTGTCCCGACCGCGGACATGATCAACAAAGGCGACTTCAGCGCTCTGGGCACCACGCCCTATACGAATACGCAAGCGAACAACCCCGGAGGATGGGCGCAGCCGTACTATCCCCTGAACGGTCGTTGGGGAGTCATCGGCGTTCCGCAGAACCCAACCGATTCAGGACTGCTTGCCGAGCGCCCTGGATGCAGCATCACCAACGGTGTAATGACGCAGGCCTGCATCGACCCCAATGCGCAGCTGTGGCTGAAGAACAGCCTCGTGACGGCGAACCTCCCGGTTCCCAATTCGGCCGGGTGGAACTATGTAGAGCCGGTGCAGGAGTCACAGAACCATTCGCAAAACATGGCGAAAGTCGACATGAACTTCACCGACAACACCAAGGCCTACATCAGCTGGAGCCGGCAGCGGGAAACCGCCATCGAGCCCCTGGGCTTGTGGCAGGGTTCGGGAGATTGGATCGTTCCTGCTCCTAGCCAGGACCTCAGCAAAAACACTTCAGACTTGTACACGCTCAACGTCCTGCACGTCTTTTCGCCGACTTTGACGGTGGAAGCCCGTGTCGGCTATACCCACATGGATATGCCGGGCTCGCCTCTGTCTCCGGAAAAGGTTCTCCGTAATCAGATGAAGTTTCCGCTGAAGGGTGTCTTCAACAACCCGAATGCGCCGATCGCCACCAGTTGGAACGGCTCGATTCCGAATATCGGAGATATCGGACACGACTATCACCCGACCTTCTACGCCGAGAAGGGAATCCCGAGCTCCGGAGCCGACCTTACCAAGGTCTTCAAGACCCATGCCGTCAAGTTCGGTTTCCTCTGGGAGAATATCTACAACGCGCAGGACGCCTGGGGCCAGTACCAGGGCGTCTTCAATTACGGCATCTGGAGCCGGTTCTTCACCGGCAACAACTATGCCGACATGCTGATGGGCGCGAACCAGGGATATTACGAGCAGGCGCTTCCGCCCGTCGTGCACATGCGACAAGCGGAAACCTCCTTCTATGCCACCGATCACTGGAAACTGAACTCTCGCGTGACCGTCGACTACGGCCTGCGGTTCGAGCACTATGCCACGCCGAACCCTGACAACAAATATGGAGCCGCTGTCTTCAGTCCATCGAAGTATGGCGCGGCGGTCTCGGCCGGCGCCAGGAATCCGGGTGTTTCGTGGCACAGCATCGACTCCAGCACTCCCATCTCCGGCGCAACCCAGACCTATATGGTTTACTCGCCTCGCGTCGGCGCCTCCATCGACCTCTACGGCAACGGCAAGAGTGTGGTGCGCGGCGGTTGGGGAATATACCGTTACGAGATCAACATGCAGGACGACCATCTGGGCGCGGCCAACACTGCGCTGGGGTCGGTCGGCTGGAGCACTCCGGGCGCTGCCGCAACCTGGGAAGATATCGATCTGTTCAGGAACAACGGCTCTGGATCCAGCTCCTCATGCGCGGCCGCTCAAGCTGGAGGAATCGACGCGGGGAAGACAGGAGACTGCGCGCCCTCCGTCACTTTTGGCGCTGCGACGAATATGGCCAACGGCAACATTTACGTGCTGGACGCGAAGGACCACGATCAACCGTACACCGTTACCTACAGCCTCAACCTCGACCAGGAGTTTCCCAAGAAACTCTTGGCCGAAATCTCGTACGTCGGTAATCACTCCGCCCTGGGCCAAGCCGGCGTCAACCTAAATTCGGTTCCAATCGGAGCCATGACCAAAACAACGGTGGATACGACTTGTTCGGATCTGGATACGACCGCCGCGAATCCGGAATCGACGCGCCTCGCCGATTCAGCCTGCCAGCAGCGGTTCCGTCCTTACCGTTATTACCAGGGCATCAATGCGGACGAGAGCGCCCAGATTGCCCAGTACGATTCTCTTCAGGCCAAGCTGACGCACAGCTCCAGTTGGGCTACGATCAACCTCAACTACGCTTGGTCCAAAAACCTTGGAAACCCGACAGTTTCCGGCGCCTTCAAGGACTGGGGCAAGAGCGAGTACTGGACTGTTCTCAGCTACAACCGAACGCATGTTTTCAACGCGTCCTACGTCTTTTCGACGCCGACAATGCACCTCAGTAACCGGCTACTGAACGGAGCTGTCAACGGCTACCAACTCTCCGGAATCACCCAGATCCAGTCCGGAGCGATGTTGTCGGCGGTCAACGGCTATTACTTCAACATGCAAAATGGCCCGAACTCGGTCTATAGTATCGGTTCGCCGGATGCTACGGTGGCTCCGGTTCTCACCTGCGATCCGGGCTTGGGATTGAAGAAGAATCAGTTCATCAACCCTAACTGCCTCGCTTACCCGCAGCAAGGCACGGGAATCGGCAATACCCGTATGCCTGCCCTCCACGGTCCCATGTATTGGAGCAGCGATGTGGCGGCACAGAAGAGCTTCGCGGTCACGGAGCACCAGAATCTGGAACTCCGCTTTACCGCGAAAAACTTCCTGAATCACGATCTGCTGTCGTTCAATTCGGGCGATCCGAACCTTACGCTGAATTACAGCAACGGAAGTTCGGGTTCTCCGCCGCTGGGCACGTTGACGAACGCCAGCACGTTCGGCTATGCGACGGTCCGCTTCGGCCATCGCCTTGTGGAACTGTCGGCCAAGTACACCTTCTAACCTTCAACCCATTGGCTGGGGCGGTCCATCAGGCCGCCCCATCTATCATTCTTATATGCGGCTTCTATTTTCCGTTCTTGCAATCAGCTTCTCTCTTGTCGCTTCCGCTGCGACGGTTCCAGACCGCTTCGAGACGATTGCCAAGCAAGCCGACACCGCCCGCTCCCAGGAACGTATGCCGGAGGCGATCCGCTTGTACCGCGAGGGCACGCACCTGCGACCGTCGTGGGCCGACGGATGGTGGTATTTGGGCAGCTTGCTCTACGATCAAGATCGCTTTCCCGAAGCAATCGTCGCTTTCCAACACCTTCTAGACAGCACCTCCCACGGCGGCCCGGTACACGCCTTTCTTGGCCTCTGCGAATACGGAACCGGCAATTACGACGGCGCCTTGGCGCAGTTCCGCGCGTGGGCCGGCTCAGGCTGGCCGGGAACGCCCGAGCTTCGCGATGTCGCCATCTTTCATTTCGCTCTCCTGCTGACGCGGGACGGCCGGTTCGTCGAGTCTCTCTATTTGATTGCTCCGCTGGCGCAGCGTCTCGGCGACAATCCGGAACTCTCTGAGGCAATGGGGCTGGCCTCGCTCCGCATGCGCTATCTCCCCGAGAATTACCCTCCCCAACTGCGCGAGCGCATCTGGCTGGCAGGGAAGGCCGCGTTGTATGCGGCGCAATCTCCCAAGGACTTCGAGCGTGCGGATGAGTTCGCCGCAAGGCTGGAATCGCGATACGGAACGCAGCCGGAGATACATCACTTTCGGGGCACGCTCTACGGCTTTGAGGGGGAAAATGCGGAAGCCGAGCGCGAATACCGCGAGGAACTCAAGATCTCGCCGGACCATGTGCCTTCTTTGGTTGCGCTCGCTGGGCTCGATTTGGAGAAGAACGATCTCGCCGAGGCCGGCGCCTTTGCGCGGCGGGCGGTCGCTGCCGATCCGAACAACGCGGGGGCGCATCATCTGCTGGGGCGCGTTTACCTTGCCGACGGGGACCTGCGAACGAGTGCAAGCGAACTGGAGAAGGCAAAACAGCTTGCCCCGGACATCCCGGAAGTCCGCTCCCATCTGGCGATGGTCTACATGAAACTGGGGCGAGTGCAGGAAGCCAAGGCCGAGTCCGCCGCCTTTCTCGCGTTGAAAAACAAGGAAGATGTGATGGCCACGGCCAGGCAGAAACTCGGCAGCGATCAGCGGGAGAATGTCCATTGATGCGCGCGGTTTTGCTCCTGGCTGCTCTGGCCGCATGCGCCTGCTCCGCGTCCGCGATCGCGAGCCAGGGAGCCCCCGTGGCGTCCCGCCAGAGTTTCGATCAGTTGCTCCAGGCGGCCGAAAAAGCGCGCGACGAAAACCGCGGTGACGAATCCATCCGGCTGTTTCGGCGTGCCCTCTCCGAACAGCCGGAGTCGGAACAGGCCCTGTGGTACCTCGGTACGTTGCTCTACGAAAAGGAGCAATACGCCGAAGCGCGTGATGTGCTGCGGCAATTTGTGACGCTTCGTCCCGATGCGGGTCCGGCGTGGGCTCTGCTCGGGCTCTGCGAGTTCCAATTGCGGGCGTACCCGCGTGCCTTGGTCCACTTGCAGCGCGCCATGGCGCAGGGCATGGGAGACCGCAAGGAACTTGCACAATCGGTGTTCTATCACGTGGTGATTCTGCTCACCCGATTCGAGCGCTACGACGACAGCATGGATATGCTCCAGAAGATGCTCTCGTCCGGGCCGCCGGACCCCGCGCTCGTAGAGCCTGCCGGGCTTGCCGGGTTGCGGTTGCCCCTGCTGCCCGCCGAAATACCACCGGACCGCCGCGAACTGGTCGATCTTGCCGGCAAGGCGGTGCTGGCGATGGATACGCAGCACTACGAAGAGGCCGAATCGGAATTCAGGCGGCTGGTGACGGCGTATCCGAACGAGCCGGGCGTTCATTTCCTCTATGGGGCATACCTGGCACAGTTGCATCCGAATGAAGCCGTTCGGGAGTTCGAGCGCGAGCTGGAGGTTTCGCCCTCCCATGTGCTTGCCCGGGTACGGCTTGCTGACTTACTGATCGCGCAACGAGATTTCGACCGCGCTCTGGCACTCGTCAAGCAAGCAATCAAGCTCGATCCCAAGCGCGCCTCGGCTCATATGCTTGCCGGAGAGGCATTGCTGGCCAAGGGCAACGCCGGCGACGGCATCAAGGAACTAGAAACCGCGCGCGACATCGATCCCACAGTCGTCAGGGCGCATTGGGATTTGCTTCGCGCCTATACGGCCGCGGGACGGAAAGAAGATGCGGATCGGGAGAAGCAGGCGATTGAAAAACTGAGTGACCGCAACTCGCAGAGCCGTCCGCGGAATGCGGGAGACAATCCGCACGATCAATCCGCACCATAGAAACCGCCGGTGAAGCTCCGGTTTTGAGACGAGGATCCGCAAAACGAGTTGGGCCTAGCCTTTGAAGGAGATTTTCTTGCAACGACGACTTATGTCAAAATCTACGGCGAAGATTGCGGCTTCATCGATGGTCACGCGGCGCGCCTTTCTTTATTTGTGCTCCGGCGCGTACAGTTCTCTCCTGCTGTCTGGCGCCGGAGCGTTTTCCCAGGAGCACCCTCCGTCCCCCATTCATTTTTCGCCGCGTCCCATCGCGTTCTCTCTCGACAGCTGCGAGACCCCGCAGCGGCACGCGCCGGAGACCATGGCCGGAGGCGTAGCGGTCTTTGATTACGACCGCGACGGCAAACCCGACATCTTCTTCACCAACGGCGCTAATATCAGCACCCTCAAGAAGGATTCGCCGAAGTACTGGAATCGCCTCTTCCACAACAATGGCGACGGGACGTTCACCGACGTTACAGAAAGAGCAGGCCTCAAGGGAACCGGGTTTGATGTAGGCGTGGCCATCGGCGACTACGACAACGACGGTTACGGCGACATCTTCGTGGCCGGCGTCTACCGGAACACGCTCTACCACAACAATGGCGACGGCACGTTCAGCGATGTGACCGAAAAGGCTGGCTTGGCCCAACCCGATAAGCAATTTGGGCCGCTCTGGTCGGTGGGAGCTGCCTGGGTTGACATCAATAACGATGGGCTGCTCGATTTATTCGTCGTGAATTATCTCTCTTGGGATGGCAGTAAAGAGCCAGACTGCAAATACAACGGGAAGCCCGAGTATTGCCATCCAAAGTTCTACAAGGCCCTGCCGAGCCAGCTCTTCCTCAACAATGGCGATGGCACATTTACCGATATCTCCGAGCAAGCCGGTATCCGTGCACACCCGGGAAAAGGCATGTCGGTGGCAATTGCCGATTACGACAACGACGGCCTGCCCAATATCTTTGTCACCAACGACAAGCTCTTTAATTTCCTCTATCACAATATGGGGCACAATCGTTTCGAGGAGGTTGGATTCGAGCTTGGTGTGGCTCTGCCAGAGTACGGAAACGAGATTTCGGCGATGGGAAGCGATTTCCGCGATCTCAATAACGACGGATATCCGGACATCGCCCTGGCTGCGCTTCAGAACGAGACCTTTCCCGTCTATCAGAACGTCGGAGGAAGATCCTTTGAAGAGATCACGGCGAGCAGCGGGATGACTATGCTCAGCGATCCGATGGCGGGGTACAGCGTGAACATTGCCGACTTCGACAATGACGGGTGGAAGGACATTTTTATCAGCCGCGGAGACGTGGCCTCTCCCAACCTGGCGGACCGCGAGCACGTGGACCAGCCCAATACCGTGTTTCGCAACCTGCAGGGGAAATGGGCCGCCCTCACCGGGGAAGCCGGCTTCACCGCGCTGCCGCCGCGCAGACATCGCGGCGCCGCGGTTGGGGACTTCAATGGCGATGGCAGGCTCGATCTTGTCGTTTCCGCGCTCAGCGCTCCAGCCGAGATCTGGATTAACGACAGCCCTGGCAACAATCACTGGCTTCAAATTGCGCTCGAGGGAACGAAGAGCAACCGCGACGGCATCGGCGCCCGCATCAAGCTCACGGCGAGAGGCAAGGTGCAATTCAACCACATGACGACAGCCAGCGGCTATGCTTCCTCGAGCGCCGGGCCGGTTCACTTCGGCCTCGGAGACGCGCGCGTCGCCGACGAGGTTGAGATTCGCTGGCCCTCCGGCATCGTGCAGACGCTCAAGAATGTGGCAGCCGATCAGGTGCTGCCGGTGAAAGAGCCTCGGTAGGGACCGCGAAGTTGTGAACGTGCAGCGGCCCGTACCTCGACAAGCCGGAATGCCTACAGGAGCAAGATTCCATGATGGCGTCAGATTTGCAACCAAGTCCGATGCAGAAACTCACCGTCAGCAAACACTTCATTCCTCGCGAATACGAAGTCGCTGTCGAACGGCAACGCTCAACGACCTGCTTGCGCCTCATCATTAGCGCTCTTTTTGGTGTGCTTGTTCCGGTTAGTGTTCTGGCTGCTCAACAGGCGCGGCCGCAGCCGAAGGAGAACGCCGCGCAGGATTCAGGAGTTGTCCTCCGGCAGACGGTACGGCGCGTGCGTGTGGATGTGGTCGTTACGGATGCTACAGGACAGCCGGTTACGGGTTTGCGAGCCGCCGATTTTCATATCGCTGAAGATGGCAAGCCGCAGTCGATCCGCCAGTTCGAATACCACAGCGAAGAGAATGCAGAGCCCGCGCTTCCGAAGCGTCCGCTGCTGCCTCCGCACAGTTTCATGAACCTGCCGACGGCGCCGGAACACGGCCCGCTGACGGTTTTGCTCTACGATGCTCTCAACACTCCCCTGGCCGACCAACTCAATGCCCGCGCGCAGATGCTGGAGTTTCTGAAGAAGAGCGCGGGGCGGCGCATCGCCATCTTTTACCTTGGCGACCGGCTTCGTGTTCTGCAGGGATTCACTTCGGATACCGATTCGATCGAGCGCGCAATAAGCGATCCCGCCACCATGCCGCAACGCTCCCACGTATCGTACAGCCAACCATCCGGTGCCGAAGATATGGATAAATTACTCAACGGCACTGGCGCTGATACCGTCGTTAAGGAAATGCAGGGGAAACTGAAGGAAATGGAGGCGACGGAGGCCAGCGCCCGCATGGATCTCCGCGTGGACATGACTCTGGATGCGCTTATGCAAATCGGCCGCTTTTTAGCCGGAACTCCCGGCCGTAAGAACCTGATCTGGTACTCGGGTTCGTTCCCCGCACAAATCTTAATGGTCCCACCGACACCGCAGCAGCAGAATGATCCGGAAGTGTTTTTTAGGACCGCTCGGAAGGTCCGCGACTACGACGATCGCATCAAGGCCGCGACCAGTCTGCTGAATTCCGATGAGGTTGCGGTCTATCCCATCGATGCACGCGGGCTGCAGGTGGACTTCAAGTTCGAGCAGTGGGCCGCCGAAATTACGACATTAGACCAGATCGGCGAGCAGACGGGAGGGCGCGCCTTCTATAACACCAACGGGCTTGAACAGGCGCTGGAAACGGCCGCGGACGACGGTGGTTCTTACTATTCGCTTCTCTACGCGCCAACCAACATGAAATTCGATGGATCGGTGCGCCGCATCTCTGTGCGCCTGGGGCACGGACACCACAATCTTGCCTATCGCAGGAGCTATTTTGCCAGCGACCTTGATACCGGAGTCATCCCGCAGGCTGCGGCGGATGAAGGGAACGCCTTAGCCGAATCGATGGCCGCAGCCTCGCAGTTTGGTGCACCGCCGGCTCATCAACTTGTTTTCGCGGTCCGCGTGGATGCGGTTGGAGCGCCTGCGCCGGCGACGGCGGAGCAGATGTCGGCGCTGGTGCCCTATGAGCAGCAAGCGGCCAAGGCCGAACACCGGAAGTTCGTCCCGCCGGCAAAGCCGGTTTCGATGCAGCAGTACGCGATTCAGTATGGGGTGCTGGCCAAACAACTTGATCTTCACATCTCTGCAAACGGCGTCTACCACTCGGATCTTTCGATCGCGGCGTTGGCCTTCGACCAAGACGGCGCGACTCTTTGGGGTACACAAACGCAGCTCGAAGATGCCATTCCGTCCACGAGGATCGGCGAATTCCGCAAGGATAGTTTCCACGCCATCCAGACGGTTTTTGTTCCTGTGGATACGGCAGTAATCCGCCTCGTGGTTCGCGATGAACACAGCGGACGAATCGGATCGATAGAGATTCGCCTGCCATTGGCACCGGATCAGAAGCAGACATCCGCGCCATGATTTTCACTTGCAATTATCTCCAGCAAAAAGGAGTTCGTATGAAGTCGAGTGTCTTTGCAAACAACGTTCTTGAATTCGCTTTACGCTCCCGGCGGGAACCGGCACCTTGGGCCAAGCCAAAAATCGGGCCGGCGATTCGCACTCTTCCTATCTTCCTGCTTACCGCAGTCTTCGCCCTGTCCGCCTCTGCGCAAACTCCGCCCCGCCCTGCTGCCCAACCGCCTCAGAGCGCCCCCACGGCTCTCATGCTCCTTGCCGCCCGGACGAGTAACCTTACCAGCGAAGGCGCAAAGCCCTGGCACATCAAGGTCTCGTACACGATGTACCAGGAGGACGGGTCCATCAAGGATCAGGGCCTCATCGAGGAGTACTGGGCCTCGGCCAATCAATCCAAACTGATCACAACCGGCAGGGACTTCACTCAAACCGTCTACAAAACGCCGGACGCCACATTTCAATCGGGAAAGCTCGAACCACTCCTTGCAACGTACCATGACGCCATCGCCCAGATGACCGAGCCGATCCCGTCTGCTGAGGCCATTCAGCGCGCCAACCTTACCCTCCAGGAGCACATGGATGGCACAGCGAAACTCTCCTGCATCCTGCCGAGCAATGGGAATTCGGGGCTTCTTGCAGCCTATTGTCTCGCCGGTTCGCCACCCATCGCCCGCGTTGTCGTCTATAGCGGTCAGAACGGCTTCCAGGCGATTCGCAACCGCATCGAGCCGTACCAGGATCGTTTTGTTGCAGGCGATGTCATCTTCAGGAAGCAAGGAAAAACCCTGCTGACCGCGCATCTCGAAAGCATCGAGCCGCTTGCCTCCGTCGATGAAGCTGTCTTTACCCCGCCTGACGACGCCCCGCTCATTCTCTTCCCGAAGGATGTCCCAAAACTGATCAGCAGAAAGCCTCCCGAATATCCGCGGATCGCCCGAACGGCTCAGGTCCAAGGCACCGTCCTCATCCTGGCTCGAATTGGCAAGGATGGCAAGCCGATGGATCTCAAGGTGATCAGCGGGCCCGAGTTGCTGGTCCAGACATCTCTCGACGCCGTCCGCGAATGGAAATACAGTCCGTATCTCTTCCACGGCAAGCCTGTCGAGTTCATTACCTATGTCAACCTCAACTTTGGCATTGTGGATACCAACAGGGCGCAGCAGATGACGCCTTCTTCGCCCTCTTCGTACGGCTGCGCACAGGCAGGAACCGGTTGCGGGATGACAACAACCAGGTCGGGCAATATGATCTACGTCACTCCGCCGCAATAGCCTGCTGCGGAGCACGGGGACAGGGGTCAAGTGCCGAACGCCGTCTGTCCCCATTGCAATTTTTTTGCGAGTCTGCGTGGACTCCGGTCACGGAGCAGCTTCCGGTTGCGGCCCCTTGGCGCGCGCTTTCTCGTTCAGCTTCACCACGATCTGACGCTCCCGTTCGCTGTCCTCGGTTCGATGCAGGCGGGAATAGACCATTGCAAGCTGGAGGTGGGCATCGACGAAATCCGGCCACTGCTTAACGAGCTTCTCAAACCCGGTCCTGGCTTCGTCCAGATGTCCGGTAGCGGCGTCCAATGCAAAAATCTGAAACTGGGCGGTAGCCGAGTCCGGGCGCAACGTTATCGCATGTTCCAGATACGGCTTTGCGCCCTCTGTGTCGCCGTCATGGCGCAGAACCGCTCCCAGATGCAGGCAGGCGTCGAAGTCATTGGGGTCGGCCTGCAGCGCACGCCAGAATGCCTTCTTGGCTTGGTTGTTGTCGCCGCTGCCTAAAAGAGCTCGCCCGTAGATTGTCCACGCTCCAGGAATATTGGGATTCAGGTTCAGAGCCTTCTGGAGCGTCGCCGCCGCGGTTTTGTAGTCTTCCGCGGCAAACTGCGCTGCGCCCAGCAATACGCTTGCTACCGCGGGGTTCCCATTGCGCATGATGTGGTCAATTACGGCTGCGCCTTTTTGCGTTTGCCCATCCTGGATCAACGCGCTGCCCAGGATGTAGTCGACTGCCTGGTCGTCTGGGTGAGCCTCATAAGCGGGTTCCACCAATGCGATTGCGTCCTTCAATTTACCCAGCCGCAGGTCGCAGTCAGCCAGCAAGTAAAACGCCTGTTGATTTGCGGGACGGAGCCTTTGCAACTCATCGAATTCGTCATGAGCCTCTGCGAAATCACCCTTCTTGTACAGCGCGAGGCCAAGATTCAGGAGCGCCGCCTCGTTCTTCGGATCGAGCGAAAGCACTTTGCGATATTGCTGCATGGCTTCGTCGTAGCGACTTTCCTGCGCGAGAGCCACGCCCAGATTGATGCGGGCATCGAGGGAATCCGGGACCTTTTGCAGTAGCTCTTCATAGAGCTTGATGGCTTGTGGGGTGTTTCCCGCGTCGAGAGCTTGACCGGCCTGGTCGTAGAGAGCCTGCGGAGAGGTCTGCTGGCAGTCGAGACGTGAAAGGCTGAGAATGGCAAACGCAATTGCCACGATCAGGATCAGCCTAAGTCTCCGTTGTGTTCCGCGCATATCCAAGCCACCATTATAGACGAGCATCCTTTGCGCTTTCACCGCCGGCCGGCTGCTTCGAGAGCGCCGGCAAAGGCATCAGTTGGCGCAATCGTTGCTCTTCGTTGATCTTGTAGATGGCGTCTGCGGGGATGTTCAAAAATTCCTGCTTTTTGCGAAATGTCCTCGAACGTTTCGTCGTCGTGATTGCGGAACAGGACATCGCTTTCGCCTTCCATTTCGTCGGGCATCTGGAGAATAACCGATCTGTAGCCTTCAGCATGCGGATCTGGAGCAGGAAGGTGATGAAGGTCTGTATGCACGTAGTGGGCAACAAACGGATCGAGGTGGCCATCGTGGTCATCGTCGTCCCAGGCAGCCCCCGTGCCGAAGCGGCCCAGATCGAAAGGGCGCCGATGGCATTGAACAAGTCACCATATCTTCGTACGGAATATAAAGTCCAATTGCCCGGCAGATGATTGCGTTCTGGTGCATCTCCACAACCGTCAGAACTAGCCCGCTTATTCCGGATCGAAGGTGTCCAAGACTGCATTGGCAAGCTTCCATTCGCTATTGATGCTCAGTGCGTTGCCATTTGTAAGAACAAGGAACAAGGGCATAAGATCCACTTCTCTCGAAGTTCCATTTAACAAGTACTTTGTGTTTCGTACAACGCCTGTTTTCAATAACGTACAAAGTTTCGGGGCTCCGTACAAGATTGAACTTTACCGCCTCTCCTGCTCTATGGAGGATTCGTATTGGTTCATTTCAGTGGAATGATGCTGTACCAAGAGCTCTTGCGAGACGTAGAAGGGGGTCAATGCAAACGCTAACGACCGTATCGTGCTTGAATCTTCCTAACTGCTGACCGGCTTGCGCGGCCGCTCCAGGGCGGCCGATGTTGCAGCTGGGATAACCAAGTTGTCTCACTTGCCTCCTGCGGGATGGCAAACTAGCCATCCCGATCCTTTGAATCGCCAAGGCGGCAAAGCATTCAGTGCGCGATTGGCGAGAGTGGAGCACGCATTCGGAGCGCAATATAATGTCCAGTTCGTTTTTGCGACGTCATTCAGCATTTGTCTTTTGTTGGCTTTTTGCCCCAATCGTCTTTTCCGTTGTTGCTCAATCCCAACAGATCCCAACCCGCCGCATCATCGTGAATCTCGATAAGACAACCGGCCCAGTAGATCGCTTCTTCGATTTTTCGGTTGGATCAGATTATCCGGGCACACTCATACGAGATGATAGCCAAGCGCAACTAAGGATTGTTGAAAATGAGCTCGGCTTTCGCTACATAAGGTTTCACGCGATCTTTCACGACGTGTTGGGAACGGTGCGCGTCGAGAACGGCAAGACCGTCTACGACTGGACCAAGATCGACCAGCTCTACGATGACCTATTAGCGAGGCACATCAAGCCATTTGTTGAACTCGGTTTCACACCCAAGGCGCTTGCCACGTCGCAAAACAGCATCTTCTATTGGCAGGGCAACACTTCCCACCCCAATCCTGCAGGCTGGCACGCCCTGGTCGATGCGTTCATCCGACATATCGAAGAACGCTACGGTAAAGATGAGGTACGCACCTGGTACTTCGAAGTCTGGAATGAACCCAATCTCTCGGGTTTCTGGGAAGGAGCCGACCAGGAAGCCTATTTTCAGCTCTACGATCTGACTGCCCGGACGATCAAATCCATTGACCCTGCCTTGCGTGTCGGTGGGCCGGCAACGGCAGGGGCCGCGTGGGTTCCCGAGTTTCTGGCCCACGTCAAGCAGAGCGGCGCCGGGGTTGATTTCGTGACGACACACACCTATGGCGTGGACGGCGGTTTCCTTGATGAAGATGGGAAAAGTGATACAAAGCTCGACCCGTCTCCCGACGCAATCATCGGGGATGTGCGGCGCGTGCGTGATCAAATCTCGGCTTCGGCTTTTCCTGGACTGCCTTTGTACATCACCGAATGGAGCACAAGCTATACGCCGCGCGATTCGGTTCACGACTCTTACATCAGCGCGCCGTACATTTTGACCAAGTTGCAAGGCAGCCGGGGACTGGCGCAGGGGATGAGCTATTGGACATACACCGACCTGTTCGAGGAGCCGGGACCACCCACGGCGTCATTCCAGGGAGGATTCGGACTCCTAAACCCCGAAGGAGTTCGTAAGCCTGCATTCTTTGCGTACAAGTACCTTCATGCACTTCAGGGAGACAGCCTTACCACGAGCGATCCCCAGGCGATGTTATCTACAAAAGACGACAACTTCACGGCGGTGATCTGGGATTTCGAGCAGCCGGACCAGAAGGTAAGTAACCGATCCTTTTATACGAAGCCGATTCCCTCGCATCCGGCGGCGCCCGTGAAAATGCAGGTGACGCATCTTGCTCCCAATACCGCTTACCGCCTGGAAGTTTATCGGACCGGGTACCACGCGAACGACGCCTACACGGCTTACCTTGAGTTGGGATCTCCAAAATTCCTCACTGCGGCACAGATCGCCCACCTGAACGAGCTTACGCGGGATCTGCCGGAGACGGACAAGGCGGTGCGGAGCGGGCCCACGGGCACGATCGAGCTTGCTGTGCCGATGAACAGCAACGACGTTGTGCTCGTCAAGCTGATGTGCAGTCGGGCAAACAAGTAGAAAACACATTCCGCCGCGGCGATGAAATGTTGGAAGGGATAGGTTCTGTTGTCAAGGAACGTTGCCGCGAGCACTCCCGGAGTTTGTTTGACTGAATTCTTTGAAGGACGTTCGTGGATTCATCCGGCGCTCGCACTTGCAGAAGTTGAGTGCCAAATTCTGATCGCGAATCATCAGGGAAGGCAAGGCATCGCGTTGAGATGTATGCATTGCGTTGGGCTTGCTGGTGCAAACTACCGTCTCGTGCGGCGTCTTCTCGATGGAAGCGCTACATGAGACGGCGGGTTTTCGAATTCTGGCCTTTAGAACCTAAACCGCGAATGTTGGTAATATGCCGTTCACCGATAGGGCCGAAGGGGGCTTTTGTATGAATCGATTTGCAGGGTTGCTCCTCGTTTTCCTGCTCTTTCCGCTTGCTCTTTCAATCGGAGCATGCGGCGGTGGAAGCCAGGGAGGTGGGGGGACGAGCCAGAATCCCACTACGCCCACGGTTACCGTTTCGCCCGCATCCAGCAGCATCACGACCGCGCAGAGCCTCGGCGTCACCATTGCTGTCTCCGCCTCAAATGGGACGCCAACCGGATCGGTGGTTCTTTCCAGCGGCAGCTACACATCCTCTGCCACTACGCTCAGCTCCGGCTCGGCGACGATCACGATTCCGGCAGGATCGCTCGCCGCAGGCTCCGACACATTGACCGCCAGGTACACTCCGGACACGAATAGCTCCTCGACCTACGCCAGCGCCTCGGGCTCGGCCAAAGTTACGGTCAATCAGAGCCTCGCCGTGCCCACCGTCACCGTCACGCCGGAAGAGACGACGCATCCTTACGCCGAGAACCTGATTGTTACCGCCACCGTAAAGGGCAACAGCGCAACGCCGACCGGCAGCGTGACACTCTCGAGCGGCAGCTTTACCTCCGCGGCGGTGGGGTTGAGCTCTGGTTCTGCAACCTTCTATGTGCAGCCGGGCTCGCTGGCGCAGGGCTCTGATACGCTTACTGTCACCTACACGCCCGACTCCGGTAGCTCATCGATCTATGCCTCTTCCACGGGCACTATTGGCATGACCATCACCGCGCCCGGCAGCACCAACGTTACGGTCAATATCGACACCCTGGCCAATCGCCACCAGATCAGCCCGTACATCTACGGCATCAATACCACCAACTCCAACGATGTCTCCGGATTGTCGCCGACGCTGGTTCGCTTTGGGGGTAACGCCACCTCGAATTACAACTGGAAGCTCTTCACCTACAACGCAGGGGGCGACTACTACTTCGAAGACTTTGGACTCGCAAATAACAATGGTTACATCGCCGACTCGGTTGCATTGACGCAGTACACCGTGAAGACAGGCAGCCACATGCTCACCACCATGCCCATGCTCGATTGGGTGGCCAAGGAAGCGGAACAAGGCGAGAGCCTCCCCAACTGGAGCTTCTCCGTCAAGGTCTTCGGCGCTCAGTGTTCGACCGATTACTGGAATCCAGACGCGGGCAACGGCCTGAAGGCCGGGTCAACTGGCAACTGCAGCACGAGCACTCAGCCGGTGACCACCAACGCGGTGACGACCGCCTACTACCCGCTGGTCGACACCGCCAGCGACTGCACCACGGACAACTGCCTCTACCGCGACGAGTGGGCCGCGGCGCTCGCCGCAGCTTATGGCAGCGCCACCTGCAATGTACCCTATTCGGCGATTACGAGTTGCCACTTCTACGACATGGACAACGAGCCCGAGATCTGGGATGGCTCGCACAGAGACGTTCACCCCAACCACCCCGGATACACCGAGTTGTCGAATCTCTTTGAGACGGAAGGAAGCGCGCTGAAGACCTGGGACCCGAGTGCGGTGCGTTTCGGCCCCATCACCTGCTGCTGGAACTACCTCTGGACGGCGGGCCCTTCGGGAGACGACAAGAACGCCCATGCCGGCATCGACTACGTGCCCTGGTGGCTGAACCAGGTCAATTGGCTGGACCAGGTCAACGGCGCGCGTACGCTCGATGTTTTTGACATCCATGCCTATTTTGGCGACAACATTAGCACCACCGGCTTCACCAACCCGCAACTACGCGCCGAAGTGGGCAAGTATCTCCGCACCTACTGGGACCCGAAGTATTACAACTCGGGGTACGATGCGGATTGGATCACCACAACGGAACCCAATCGCGGCGTCACCTTCCTTATTCCGCGCCTCAAGGCCTTGGTGAACGCCATCTATCCGGGAACGCCGCTCTCCTTCACCGAGTGGGAATCGTTCTTCAACGAGTGGGAGTTCGCCACGGCTCTCTCCGACGCCGATGCGTACGGTGTCATGGGCCGCGAGGGCTTGAGCTTTTCGACGCGCTGGGGAGGGCCGGATGCTACCGACAGTACTACCAATGAGCCTCATCCCAACTACCAGTCCTTCAAGTTGTACACCAATT
This sequence comes from uncultured Acidobacteriaceae bacterium, assembly GCA_963716385.1. GTDB lineage: Bacteria > Acidobacteriota > Terriglobia > Terriglobales > Acidobacteriaceae > Telmatobacter. The sequence goes on along the minus strand of OY970305.1, from coordinate 190,168 downwards.
ACGACGGAAACAAGCACGGTTTTGGGACGCTTTCCGTCTCCGACCAAAGCAACGCCAATCCGGACCTGTTTGTGAGCTACGCCGCTCTGGATACAACCGGCACGACGATGACGATCATGGTTCTGAACAAGGATCCCAGCAACACGGCCAATGTCACCTTTGACCTGAGTGGCTTCAACGCCTCCACGTATTCGGCCTATACGGTGGGCTCCACCAATCCGGGCTCGATCACAGTCTCGCCTTCGACCGCCTGGAGCGGGACCCAGACTTTCGCACCCTACAGCATCACGCTGCTGGTGGTCAGCGGAACCCAGCCCTCCAAGCCTGCCTCGGAGTGGTATTTGAATCCGGACGATCTGATGATTCCGGCCTCCGGCACAGGAATTCTGAATCCGAAGATCATGAGCGGCACCGCGAACGTGACCCTGAGCTCGGCGGTCTTCGATGCCTTCGAGGGTGCTACAGCGTGCAGTGGTTCTCTCACGCTAACCAACCCGACCATCACTGCGTCGCAGCCCGGAACCGTTACCGTCAACCCTGGCAGCACTCCCGGCTTTTGCCACTACACCGTCACCGGCAACGATGGCACGTCCACGCAGACCGAGGGCGGCTGGATCGTGGTCGGCAAGCCCGCCGCCACGCTTGCGATCACCGGAGGCAACAACCAATCGGGCAGCACGGGAACGGCTCTGTCGCAGTCGCTCACTGTCACGCTGTCTTCCATCCCGTCCGGCTTCACGGCCACGAGCGCGGAAGTTCTGTTCACCACCTCGGCGGGCACGCTTTCCAACGGCACGACCACCGGAACCAGCGTGATTGCCACGACCAACTCGTCCGGAACCGCGTCAGTGACGCTCACACTGCCTTCCACCGCGGGAACGGTGACTGTCACCGCGCGGGATCAGTTCGCGCTAGGCGGAGCGTCGGTCACATTTAAGGAGACTGCAAACTGAGCCCACAGCCTAGCTGTCTCTCCATGGGGATCATCGCGCCACGGAGATACCTAGCCCGACGGGTTTGTCCGCACTGCGCAGCCCAGTTTGCCACAACGGCGTGCCTAAACTGTGGAGAACAACGTCCCCTGCGGGAGTGGGTTGTTGAACCCTATGCGGGCCTTGGCGCGGCGAGCGCAGGATTGCCAGCGAAATAGCGGCTACGCTATGGAGAGGCCTCGACGGGAGTGACCTCGGTTGCCGTTTGCGTGAACTGAAATTGCAGGATCCATACGCTGGAGGCGGCCCGACCATCCACTTGGGCAGGCTTGAATCTCCAGTGCTGTGCTGCTTCCAGGGCCACTCTGGCGAAGTACTTACTGGGTCCCGGCGAGTCGAACTTCGCATTGGAAACATCACCCCTTGGATCGACCGTGACCCGTATCCTCACGTTGACCTGGCCCCGAATGGACTCTCTCGCACTTGGGAGTATGTCGGGCAGAACTCGCTCGGCGACTGCACCCTTCACCAGTGCACCCTTGGAGGATTGAGTCCCCGGACCTGGAGATTGAGGCGGTGGCGCGGCGATGTTGACCCCAGGTTTCTTCCCGTTTGGAAACGATGGCTCTGTATGGTGAGATCGCAGTAGCAAAGTAGCGGCTACAGCAATCAGAACGAGCACTGAGGCAGCGAAGGCCGTCACGCGGAGTTTGCCAGGCGCCACTTTGCCGGTTTTGCTGGTTGGAGCCCGGAGAGATAGGCCGGGCTCGAGACGAGCCTTGACATCGCTGGGGGTGCATCGGTGCTCAGGGGCGGACCGGAGACATTCCCGTGCAATGCCGGCGAATGGCTGTGGAACGGATTCCGGCACAATCGGCATGCGCTGTGTCGATCTGTCCCAAACCGGCGGATGTTGGGTCAGGGCCTCGATCAGGGTGATGCCGAGCGACCAGACGTCCGCGGCCGGGGAGATGGGCTCCGTGGCGGATTCCGGTGCGTCGTAGACGCTTAGCGCCGAAGAGTATTTGCCAGGTTCGCCGGCGAGATTAAAGCCGTCGCAAGAAAGCTTCAACTGATTATCGACGACCATGATGTTCGATGGCTTGAGGTGACCATGCACGATGCCCTTGCCGTGAAGATAGGAAAGCGCGTCCAGGACTGGGTCAAGCATCTCTTTGGCTTCGGTGGGCGTGAGTGGACGCTGGGGAAGAATCTGTGAGAGAACTTCCTCGGCATATTCCGTCACGGCGTAGAGCAGCGGCGTGGTGTCAATTTGGAAACGCCCGGTGAATAACAGGCGCATCAAGTGAGGATGAGAGAGGGGCGTTGTGACCGCCCAGCCGGCGATGTGGGCTTCCGCGTCCGTGGCATCAGCCGGAATGAGCTTGATGGCGGCCTTCTGCAATGGATGTCCCTGCAGTTCAGTAAGGAACACACCACTCCGTCCAGAGCCGCCCAACCACTGGAGGAGGGCAAATCTCCCGTCGATGACGCGCCCGACCCAATCACTGCGAACCGCCACTGTGTTCATGGACCAGATCATTCTACCCTGCGACAGCCTCTGCTTCGCTCTTCCGAGCGCTCGCCGCTCCAGCTTCTCTGTCGACTCCGCATCCAGCTTCAGTTCCGTGGCTACCGCCAGATCGGCAAGCTGTTTCTCATTCGTCGCGCTGGCAATCGGAGCTTTAATTCCAGGCTGGGCAAGCGCCCAGGCCAGCGCCACCCGCGCCGGAGTCGATCTGTATTCCTTTCGTAAAGCGCATCCCGCTCGAGCGGCAGAGTCTCTCTCGGAATGAGGGCTCTTGTGCTAGTGCAAGCACCATGGGATTCAAACCTACTGGCCATCTGCGCCAATATGCCGTAGAGCCCGTTGTCACGGTGCCGCTTGCGAGACCGGGAACCGGTAGATGTTGATGCTGATGGGCGCAACGGAGAGCGAGTGCGCAGCGTCGCCGATTGCGATCTGCTTGATGCCGACCTGCGGCTCCTGGCCGGCGCGGTTGGCGGCATCGAGGCTCTTTGCGGTCATCTGCCAAAGCGTCGACGGGCCCCCCAGGCGAACCCCCGTGACGTCGAGATCGAACTTCTGTTCCGACTCCGTCGCATTCACCACGGCAAGGGTGAGGAACTTGTGATCCGGAGTGAGCGCGGCGAACATGTCCAGCGGATAGGTGGGGCTGCCGGAGTTTGTCTCAGGCTGGTCTCCACCGATAGGATACTTCGGCGCAGGCTGAGGCGAGTTGCCCGTGAGCGCCACAGGAATGGACCCCGGCACAAACTGATTTCCATAAAGTTTGAAGATGAGGCCGGTCGTATTCAGCGTGGCAGCGGTCGGCGTGTAGTCCAGCGACGAGACGCCCATGGTGTGCGCCGACATCGTCAGGAAGTCTGTGTGCCGCAGCATCTCGTTGAAGATCATGCCGTAGGCAAGGGCGAGCTTGAGATCGACGCCGCGCCCAAAACCTTCGCCAAAGTAGGCATACTCATCCATGGAAAGGAAGATCTTCTTGTCGAGCATGGCCGGGAAGCGCTGCTCGTATCGTCTCCACTCCTGTGCCTTCAGGTGCACGATGTTCGCGGGATAGCGCGCGTACTCGAGCGTCGTCTGGTCCACTTTGTCATAGCCCGCTTCGGTGGGCGCATCAAGCGGCAGCGCCTTTGCTTTTTCAAGGTTGAAGTGCCTGCCGGACTGCGCGTACCAGTGCTGGGTAATGCCGTCAAAATTGCCCCAACTGTGCTCGAGCAGGCCGCCCGTCCAGTCTTCCGGCGTGCCTTCGAGGGCCTTCGGGTTGCCAATGTCTTTGGCCCGAATCTCCCCGGTCAAATCCATATCCTCAGGCATGTTGCCAGAGGCGAGGAGGGTGATCGACGGGTCGGCCTTGCGCATCGCCTTCGCAAATTTGTTGTGCTTGAGGACGTAGTACTTCAGATCGGTGCGGCCCAGTTGCCAGACCCCATAGGGTTCGTTGCCGATATCCCAATACTTGACGTGATAGGGCTCTGGATGGCCGTTGCGCGCGCGTTCTGTGCCGAGTCGCGTGTGGATGGAGCCGTTGATGTACTCGACTTCTTCGGCGGCCGAGTGCGCGTCGCCGAAACCGGCGTTGACGGTGATGTAGGGCTCCGTTCCGATGAGCCTGCAAAGCGCCATGAATTCGTCCATGCCCACATCATTCGTTTGCATCGCATTCCAGGCATAGTCAAACATGGGCGGACGCCTGTCGCGGTCGCCCACGCCGTCGTACCAGTTCCAGTCAGAGAGAAAATTGCCGCCCGGCAGACGCCAGAATCCGGAGTGGACCTGGCGCAGCAGCGCAATCGTGTCCGGCCGGAAGCCCTGCACGTTGTCCGCGGGCATCAGAGAGACGGTGCCAATGTGGAAAGAGCCGCTGCCGGTGCCGGTGATCGCGAACGAGGCGTCTGCTGTGCCGGCCTGTGCAATGAATGCGAACGGGAAGGATTTGTAGGCCGTGGTGAGAGGGCCAACGCGCACGGTCTGGCGATCGCCTGCGCCGTCGCCCCAGATGAGCGCGACCTGTACGCGCGCTCCCGGCGTCCCCCGCAGAAGGATGTGGCCGATATAGTGCTTGCCCTTGACGAGCGCGAGGCCGGATTGGCGGACGCCGTGCGGCGTAGACGCATCGATAACGATGCGCGGGCTCTGGTCGCCAACGAAGGGATCGTCCTTGTCCATCACGACAACGTCGTCGGGGCCCACCGGGCGCCACTTGCGCAACTGCATGCCAGGGAAACCTCCCCCACGCCGGGCCGCCTCATCGTCCGGCTTGGAGTTGATGGGAAAGTAAAACTTGCGGTCGTCGAGCATCTCCGACCACAGGCTGCGATAGATGAGCGAGCCGATGTGCTCGATGAACATGCCATATTCGTACTTTGAAACCTGCGGCGCTGGCTGCCGCGCATCGATGGTGGCGACGATCGGCGAGGGAGCTTGCGCCTCCCTGCTCTGACCGTGCGCCTGCGCAATCCCAAAGCCAAATGCCGCGGCTGCAAGCAGCGCATAGTGTGCGGGTCTCATCCTCATTTACGTTTCTCCTTCAAGCCTGTCACGCGATCGCTGCCCGGCCCTTCCGCCGGGAGTCAGCTCTCTTTCTTCGGGCTCTGCATCTGCCAGTACACGGAGTAGCGCTGATCGCCGATCTGATACATCGGCATCAGCGAGTGTTTCGAGCTTTCGCCGGCCGCGGTAAAACGCAGCTCCGACGGGGATTCGACCTGAATCCATTGCTTCGCGTCCGCATCCTGTGCCGCCGCGATCTTCGGCAAGGGAGACGCTGCGGGCAAATTTTTCGGCACCGTCTCACCGCTGTGAATCACCCTGTCCGGGCCATCCGCGGGGCCAGCGCCGAGATCGGCCGCAAGCACCAGAGGGCCATACAGCGCCGCATGAACTGAGTCATCGCCAGCCAGCGTTTCCTGCCGCAGTTGCATCGGGAGACTGAGGCTGATCGTGTCGCCGTCCTGCCAGACCTTGCGCAGAGCGAGATAGGAGCCCGGATCGGCCATCGCTTCGAGCGGACGGCCATTGATCTTCACCTGCGCATCTTCGGTCGTCCAGCGCGGAATGCGCACGTGAATGGTGCGCGGCGCCGGCCGTGACGATTTGATTTTGAGCGTCGTGCCCTGCTCGCGCGGGAATTGCGTGACTTGCTCGATCACGAAACCCTCGTCCTTCCAATCGAGCGTGGACGGAATGAACTGGTTCACAAAGATCTCGCTTCCGCGGCGGAAGTAAATCGAGTCCGCGAATTTTGCGAATTCTTCGGCGCCGGTGCCCGTACAGCACCAGAACGACTCCTCAGCCGAGTTGTACGCGCGCCAGTAGCCGGCGGTCAGTGGAAAGAAGTACTGCTTCAGCCCCTGCGCGTTCTGCGTGCCGAGCCTGCAGTTGAAGAGCGCGCGCTCGTATGCATCCATCCAGCGCGCGTTGCCCGTCCAACTGAAGACTTGGCGCTGCAGCTTCATCAGGTTGTACGCCACACAGCACTCGGCGTTGGTCCAGGCCAGCGTGCCCTCCAGTTTGTCCGGCGGAGTCGTCCAGTGCTCGTCCAGGCTGGTGTTGCCGATGGCGTAGCTGCGCGCGGTCAGCACCTCGGCAAGAAAATACTCTGCAATTTCGCGGTAGCGGCGTTCGCCGGTGACCTCATACATGCGTGCCGCACCGATGATCTTTGGGACATGCGTGTTCGCGTGCAGGCCCTGCAACTCGTCCCGGCGTCCGGAAAGCGGGTCAAGGAAACCAGGCTGTTCGAACAGATGTGCCGCGTCAAGGTAGCGCTCTTTTTTGGTGACGGCTGCGAGGTTGGCGAGGACTTCGTTCATGCCCCCGTACTCGGTGCGCAGCATGCGCTGACGCTGATCGTCGCTGAAGCCGTCCATAAACTCCTGTGCCCAATGGCCCATGCGTTCAGCCATGCGCAAAGCATCTGAGTTTCCAGTGAGCAGATACATGTCGAGCAGGCCCGCCATGATCTTGTGATACGTGTAAAACGGCGCCCAGACCGGTTTGCCCTGCGCCAGATGCTCGAACAGTTCAGTGGGAAACGCGCTCAGATAGCCAGTTCCCATCTTTTTCTGGCATGCGTCGAGACCGGCGACCAGCTCATCGCCGCGGCTCTTCAGGACGGTGTTTCCCGAAGAGGCGAAAGCCAGCGCAGCGGCAGACAAAAAGTGGCCTCCTGCGAAATGGCCGCGCAGTTCGCAGGTCGGGTCCTCCCAGCCCTTATAGGGCGTGGCGCTCGACGGAAGGCCCGCCGTAATGCGGAAGCAATGCAGCAGACGATCGACCGCAAGCGAGTCGAGGTAGCGCGCGTTGATCTCCTCCTGCTCCCGGAAGATTCCGTGCGCCAGACGAACCGAAGCAAGAGGAAAAGGCACGAGCCGGTCCGCGGGATGTTCCGGCTCACCGGCAGACAAGGCATCCACGACTGCCGAAGGGCCGATCAAGCACAGAGCGGCGGCGCCGGCAGATGTCTTGAGGAAGTTGCGACGCGAACGGTCCATCATGGCGGTACTCCTTCTCGAACTGCCTACTGACAGTTCGCCTGGAAGCAAAGATATTTGCTGAAAAACGGCATCACGTGATTCTGAGAGCGGTCGGCAACGGCGCTGGTATGCGTGCCATGGTAGATCTCGAAGCTGTTCGCGATGCCGTAGCTGTCGAGAATCTCATGCAGCTTTTTCGTGTCGAAGCGCAGGCCATCCTGGTCGCCCACATCCATGGCGATGGCGCGATACTGCCTGAGATTGCCAATGTACTGGTCCACAAAGGCCAGCGGCGCGTTCGCCGTCCACTTTGCCAGCACCTCCGGCTGAGGCACTCCGTCCTTCATCGGCAAATCGAAATAGAACGGCGGATTCTTCGGGTCAGGCGACCAGGCTGCGGCCGTGGCCAGCTGTGCCTTTGTGAAAAACGGCAGGTTCGCCGCTTCGGCAGGCGACCTGAGAGCCGCAACGTCCTCTTCAAACTTCTTCTCCGCGTCGGCAAACGCTTTTTCATCCATGCCATGAGGCGGCCCGGCCGGGCGCGGCGACATGCAGCACGGGCTCATGATGTACAGGCTCCCAAAAACCTCCGGATACTTCATTCCGATGCGGGATGCGCCATAGCCGCCCATCGAGTGGCCCACCAGTCCGCGGCTCAGCCGCTCCGGGATCGTCCGATAGTGCGCATCGATGTACGAGACCACGTCGTGGGCGATGAATTTTTCAAAGTCGCCCGTGGTCGCAGAGCTCGAATACATGGAACCGCCGTAAGCCGTCTTTGAGTCGGGCAGCACGACGATCATCTCCTTCGCGCCCAGCGCAAAAGCGCCCTCGATCGTCTGCGGCACATGAATCTCATGCGTCCACTGCTCGGCGCCGATGGAGAAGCCGTGCAGCGCATAGACGACCGGATACCTCTGGTGCTTGTTCTTGCCGTAACTCGGCGGCAGAAACACAAAGACGTCGCGGTCCACGGCCTCTCCCTCGAGATTGCCTTCGAGCGCTTTGCCGTGAATCTTGATGTGCTCCACGCCAACCGGCCTGGCGCCTGGGACCACCGCAGGCACTTCTGTCTGCACCTGGGCTGAGAGCAGCCCGCACAGGAAAACGCTTACCCAAACTGCCGCAATCCCGACAATTTTCCGCATCATCCTCAACACCCTCTCCGCGAACAATTCACTATACAGCGAAGGCTGAACGACGGGCAATTTCAATAAATCGCTTTATTCCAATCGAGACAATGGATCAAGAGCGAGGCCGCACCCGTCGAAGAACCAGCACGGCTTAAAGGACCTCCAGCGGAACCTGCACAGCTCGTCTTGCTCACTGCGAAGATATTGAGGAATGAACTGCGTGCAAGATGCTTCAGGTTTCTGGACCTGCTAACGGGATATCTCGGCGATCTGCACATGGTATGGGCCTGACAAATCACCGGTGGCGTGGTCGACGGCGGCGAGAGCGATGCGGTAGTTGACCTGCGTCTGCAATAAGATGAGTTCGGCCTGCGCGAGCCTGGTCTGGGCATCGAGCACGAAGAAGTTTGTCTCCGCGCCAAGCTCATATTTGCGCTGCTCCGAGGCAAGAGTTTTTTGCGCCAGATCGAATGAGGTTTTGCCCGCCGCCAATGCCATACGGGCTTCTTCAAGTTGATGCACGGCGTCGTGCACTTCGCGCGTAATCTGTTCGCGGATCTGGCCGCCGGCATAGAGGTCGTGGGTCCGCGAAACGAGGGCGCTTCCCAACGCAGCCTGCCCACCACGATTCCTGATCGGAAGCGTCAGCGAGAGGGTCGCGCCGTAGCCTGGGTAGCCGAAGCCGAAGAGCTGGCTCATGGACGAGCCAAAACCTCCAGGCGCAACAAGCTTTCCGCTCAGAAGGTCGTGTTCATTTCCGCCCAATCCGCTGCTCTGGTAGAAGCCTTGGAGTTGGAGATTGGGCTCCAGCTGATTGTGCGCCAGGCGGATACTGGTCTCGTCGTTGGCCAGGGCACCCTTGACTACATCGAGTTCCGGACGCTGGCTGAGCGCCTGGGCAAGCGCTGTCTCTGTGTCGATGCTCTTCAACTCGCCAACGGGTTCCGGCTTCTCGGTGAGGTTCAAATCGAGTGCGTGTATCTGGGGATCGCGATCGGCGCCGATGGTGAGGCGCAGCGCCTCTTCGGCCTGCGTGAGCTGGTACGCGGCCTGAATGACCTCGACCTTGCGCGCGGCCACCTCCGACTGGGAGCGATAAATATCAAGCGGCGGCAGGGCTCCGAGTTCGAGCGCGCGCTTGTCGCGGTCATAACTGGCCTCGGCCAGCTTGAGCGACTTTTGCTGCACATCGAGAGCGCCCCGGGCCTGCACGGCATTCCAGTATTGGCTGACAACATTCAGGATGGCATCGTTCACTTCGGCTTCAAAGGTAGACCTTGACTGCGCAAGCGAACGCCGTGCGACCGTGATCAGCGCGGTGTTGGCAAAGCGGCCCGCGCCGCGCAACAGCGGCTGGGTGAAGGTGAAAGAAAGTATGGAACTGTAATACGGGTTGAAGTAGTTATAGGAGCTGTTGGTGGAGGACTTATTGCTGGAAATGCTGGCCAGGATGTTCGTGCCGGGACTGAAGGTTTGCGTATAACTCACCTGGCCGGTCTGGCTGAGGGAGTTGAGGGTCGCGTTGCCGGAGACGCCCACGCCTTGTAGCTGGCTGTAAGTCGGAGAGGAGTATCGATTGACGTTAAGGCTGCTCTGGACAACTGGATCGAAGGGCTGAAACCGGCCCAGCAAGTTAAACTTCTGGGCTTCGATCTGCGTTTCTTCAATCTGCACGTTGCTGTTGTTTTCCAGGGTCAGCAGGATCGCGTCACGCAGGCCGAGACTGAGCTTGCCGCTCTGGACATAGTCCTTGAGGTGCTGCGGAGGTGGCAGCTTGTCTGCGCGGACGCGAGCGGTGAGCATGCCGCGATAACTCTCGGGAGACTGCGCCCGCATCGGCAGGACGGAAACCAGAGCGAAGAGTGAAATCATGCCAAAGCGAATGAACCTCATCCAGGGACTCCATCCATGAGCAGAGATTGCCGGCAACAGGAAGAGAAGCGGCTTTCACGGTTCTGCTGAAGAACTGGCGCGCAGGCTCTACTCATAGCGAATGGCCTCCACCGGATCGAGACGCGCGGCCTTGGTGGCGGGATAGATTCCGAAGATCAACCCGACCGAGATGGAAACCAGAAACGCCAGAGCGATGGAACTGAAGGTGACGATGGTCGACCATCCCGCCAGCCATGCGATCAGCCGGGAAATGAAGAAGCCGAAGACCACGCCGATGGTTCCACCGGCAAACGAGATCATCGTGGCCTCGACCACAAACTGCCGCACGATGTCCGATTGCTTTGCACCCACCGCGCGGCGCAGGCCGATCTCGCGCGTGCGCTCCAGGATGCTGGCGAGCATGATATTCATGATGCCGATCCCGCCGACCAATAGAGAGATGGAAGCGATCGCGACCATCACGGTGTTGAACAGACGCTCGGTGCGCTTCTGCTGGGCGAGCAGCTCGGCAGGCACAACAATGCTGAAGTCGTCCGCGCCGTGGTGCGACGAATCGAGGATGGCTCTGACCACCTGTGCGGATTCGGAGATGTTCGCGCTGTCTGCCAGCTCTAAATAGATGCCGTCGATCTCATCCCTGACGTCGCTGTAACTGTCTTCGAGACGGAGAAAGGCCGATTGCAGGGGAATATAAATGTTGTTATTGGCGTCCGCCGGGGCTGTACCCGAGCTATCGCTCTGCGCACTAAGCTGCGGACTGACCACTCCGACGACACGGAACCACTGTTCATTCACTTTGACGTATTGTCCGAGCGGGTTGGACGATCCAAACAGGCTCCACTTGGCCGCGGCGCCCAGCACACACACCGGCGCGGCGCGGTCTTCATCTCTCTGATCGAAGAATCTTCCGCTCAGCACGTGCAGGCCCGCGATCTGCTGGTACGTGGGGTTGACGCCCATCACGTTGGGCATGTCCTGCTGCGCTTTGGGTATGATCTTCGACGGAGTCATCTGCTTGCGTGGAGTGGACGCGACAATGCCTTCAAGGTCGTCGTGAATGATGCGGTAATCCTGTAACGTAAGCCCGGGAGAGATCTTGCGGACCTTTTGATGGGCCTGCCATTCCATCGTCTCCTTGGCTTGAACAATCAGATTGTGAACTCCCATCTGTTCGATGAGGGCCATGACTTTCTGGCGGGCGCCGGCGCCGATGGACAGCATGGCCACGACCGCGGCCACGCCGAAGATCATGCCTAGCATGGTCAGCAGCGAGCGCATACCGTGAATCCGCAGGTTTTGCACGCCCAGCTGCGCATCTCTCGCCCATTGGTGGTAAACGAGCAGAAGGCGATCCGGCAACCGCGAGTGGTTCTCTGTCATCAGGGCGCTCCTTCCATGCCGCCTGTCGCGGAGTTGGCGCCGGTTGCCTTGCGCGGCGCGGTGGGGTCGACCAATGCGACCTCATTGCCTTCTTGCAGTCCATCAATGGCTGCCCGGCTCTCATTCTCGCTTTGAACTCTTACCTCCCGCTGCGCGTAGCCGTTGCCCTTCTTCACATAGACAATGCGCTTGCCATCCTTGAGGAAGATGGCCAGGCGGGGCAGATAAAGCACGTTCTTTTTGGCGCCGCCGAGAAAGACGATCCGGGCAGTGAATCCGGAGCGGAGGCGAGGATCCTCATGGGCGAGTTGGACGGAGACTTCGAAGGTGCCGTTTGTATCGGATGAGAAGAATTGCCGCACGGACATTCCGCCCACGCGCTTGACGACTGCATGAAAGACCTGCCCCGGCAGGGCATCGAACACGACCTCAACCGGTTGGCCCACCTGAACATTCTCGCGATCCTGTTCGCCGATTTTGGCGGTCAGGTCAAGGCCCTGGGGGTCAACGACCTGTGCAATTGAGCTGCCCGGCTGCACCTGATCGCCCTCATGGTAGTCAGGCAAAGACATCCCGGTAAAGAAGAAGCCTCCCGATGCATTCGTGTTCTTTTGAATCGAGATCAGGCCATCCATGGGCGCAGTGACGCGCATCTTATCCAGGTTCTGCTGCGCCTGGTCCATGCCCAGTTTGGCCTTGTTGTACTTTTCCTGAGCGAGGTAAGTGGCGGCCTGCCCCGAAGCCTTGTGGGAATCGATGTCCTTTTCCTGCTCCGCCAACACCCGCTTCGCCTGCGCCAGTGCAAGTTCGTTCTTGTCGGCGTCGATCTTGCTGAGAAGCTCGTCTTTCTGAACGTCGAGCTCTGCTCTGCGCACGCTATACCGGTCCTTGAGCAGCGTGACCTGGTCTTGAGCGGCAAGGACCGCGGCATCCGCTTTGGCTTTGGTGATCTCCTGCTCGGCCTGCTGCAACTCGGAGCGGTTCTGCTCCAGTTTGTAAAGTTGTTCGCTGGGATCGAATTCGAAGACGATGTCGCCTTTTTTTACAGGCTGGCCGGTGCGGACCAGGTGTGTGAGCTGGAGCGCATCCCCGCCCACGGCGGGCGCCGTCAGCATGACGGAGTGGCTGGCGCGCAGTTCGCCGGTTGCGTGCACGTTCAAGTCGATCTCGCCGCGCTTCACCTGGGCCAGCGGAATCTCATCGCTCTTTGCGGCCAGGGGGACACGGCTGGAAGCCACAACCGCGCCGATGCCCGCGGCCAGCACAATGCCAGCCACGATCCAGACGAGGATGCGATGCCGCGTGATGCGCGCCATATCACTCCTTCCCCAACGGTTCTTTGAGCGCCACCAGCTCTCCCGGCTTCAAACCGCTGGAAATCAGGACACGGTCGCGGCTTCTTCGTTCGACCTGAATGACTCGCTCGCGGAACGCGGATCCGTTCCAGACATAGGCCACGGTCTGGCCGGATTTGAGGAAGGAAGCCTGCGCGGGAATGGCAATGGCATTGGGCACCCGGTCGACGATGACGGTGATTTGCACGGTCATTCCGGGCTTCAGGCGCGGGTCCGCCTGATGGATCGAGATTTCAAGATCAAAGTTGCGAGGGATGGGCCAGCCCGCGGAGAAGTCCGAGGTGGCAATCGTGCCGATGCGCTCCACTTTGCCGGTGAACTGGCGGTCGGCAATGGCATCCAGCTGCAGCGCGACCGGCTGCGAGACTGCCAGGCGGCCTCGCTCGGTCTCGTCCACGCGGGCCGCGACGCGCATGGACGCGGCATCGGGCAGTTCGGCGATAGGCGTCCCGGGCCATGCGCGTTCGCCGGCTTTGAAGGGCGATTCGCCGCCATTGTGCCAGATGGAAAGCAGACTGATGGTTCCATCCGACGGCGCTCTCAACGTCATCGCAGCCAGTGCGGCCTGGGCGCGCTGCGCATCGAATTCCGCCTTGCGGCTGGCATTCTTTTTGCCCTGAATCGTCGCCCGATCGACCGCGATGTCGGACTTCAATTTTTCCTCCGCCTCGCGCAGCGCCTGCTCCGCATCGGCCAGCTTCAGGCGGGCTTCGGCGCCGTCGATCCTGGAGACGACCTCGCTCTTGCTGGCGTCGAGTTTCGCCACTTCGACGTCGTATTTCGCTTTCATCACCGCGGTCGTGTCGGCCTCTTCCGTGAGACGGCCCTGGGCGCGAGCCTGCTCGATATCAGCCCGTGACGACTTCAGCGCAGACTCGTCCTGCGCGAGGTCCTGCTGGGTCTTCGATGGATCGAACTCCACGACGACGTCGCCCTTCTTCACCTGCGTTCCGTCCGCGGCGATCTTGAGAATCTGCAGGTTTCCGGCGTTGGCAGGCGCGGTCATGGTCACCGATTTCATGGCCTTTAACTGGCCGCGAAACTGAAGAACATCAAGAAACTCGTCGCGCTTGACTTGAAAGGTGGGAACGGTGGGGGACTTGGTGGAGAAATGGGCCACTCCGTAAAGGGCTGCGCTGGCCGTGGCCAGAGCGACGGCAGCCACGGTTGTCCTGCGCTTTGCCCACAGGTCGAGCAGCCGCCGCTTCATTTGGACCCGCTCCCGGCGCTGCCTGCGCCTGCCGGATCGACATCGACCGCGGCGGAAAGGTCGGGCATCAATCTCGGATCGTGGCCGCCGATCGAGAAGGTGGCGGAGAAGTTGCGGAGCTTGGGCGAGAAATCCCCGGGTGTGCCCATCGGATCGATCGATTCCAACTGCCCCGGAAACACCAGGTCGGAATATGCATCCAGATGCACCAACGCTTTCTCGCCGATGTTCAGGCTGAGCAGATCTTCCTGGTTGACGGGAACGCGGACCTCCATGACGGCGGGGTCCACCACCTGCATGAAGGGAACGCCGGGCCGCACCTGGTCGCCCTCCTGCACTTCGCCCATGTTTCCCTGTTTCCAGATGGTGTTGAATACGACGATGCCGTCGATCGGAGAGTGAATCTGCATCAGCGCTGAATTGGCCTGCGCATGCAGCATGGTTTCGCGCGTGCGGTCGCGCTGTATCTCAAGAATGCGAATGGAGGCCTGCGCCGCCTTGCGTTTCAGGCCAAAGGTCTCCTTCAACTGCACCAGCGTTGCCCGGGCTTCGTCCAGGTCTTCCTGGGCCTTTTCGGCGTCGATGCGGGAGAGCAGCTCAACCTTCTCCATTTCCAGCTTTGCTTTGGCGAGACTGTCTTCCGCCAGCCGGATCTCGGTCTCGTCCTTGGCGCGCGCGGCGTCTTCTTTGGCCTGAGCCTCGATGACTTGTTCTTGCAAGTCGTCGGCCTGGGCCTGCTTATCGATGAAATCGCGCAACTGCGCCTGGCGGTCGAACTCCACCAGCAAGTCTCCCCGCTTGACACGGGTCCCGCTACGAACAAGTTTGGTAATGGTGAGTGTGCCCACCTGTTGTCCGGCAATCAGAGGCGCCTGAATGGATCGCGCTTGCACCGCGGCCGTCATGCCGTTGAGCCGGAGGGTTTGCGGAGCGGGCCCGCGGCCAGATTGTGCAACAGCGCCACCGCCTTGAGATCCAGTCGTGCTGCGCAAAAGCAAGACCCCGAGCACAGCCGCAACCGCCAATGCAGCGGCGCATCCGGCGATGACGCCGCGCGGCAGGCGGGAGGGGCGGCGTCGGGCGGAGGAATCCGCGGGCGCCGTTTTCTTCGGCCCTGAAGGCGAACCAGCCGCGCTACTCACCTGAGACCTCTTGAGCGGGAGATGATTCCATGCAACCCAACTCCAGCGTCATGCGCTTTGACGCAACTATACGCGCCCGGACTCCTGGCTCCCAAGACAGAAAATTCGCCGGTTACGACTTAGATACGAGAGCTGGAATGATCCTTTGCCCTTTGACGTCTCTTAGACGCATTGGATCGGTTTTCCGCTCATGCTGCTGTTCTTCTTTGGTCGTCAACTCCGCCAATTCCGCAGCCGGCATTTCCGGCCCCAGCCAGGGTCGCCGGCCTGCATTCTTAATTTGAGCGCAACATTGAGTTAGAAACTCCCGACCTATCTTCGTGGTTATTCAATAGGATGAGCTTCGAACCGGTTGCCCTTGCGGAACAGAAAAACCCCTGCGCAGGCCACTGATTTTGCAGCCTCAGGGCATTCCGGAGATCTGCCGGCAATTTCCGGACGGGACTTGCCCCGAGACGAAGGGCCTGCGCGTTGTTCTGTAATCTCTGCGGGCGCGTTCCGGCCTCCAGAGACATTACGCCCTCACAGGGGCCAGGCGTTTGCGGTGCCGGTAGAGATTCGGCGCCGCGAAGCGGGCGCATCGTTTATAGTGGCAGCCGTCGCACATTGCGCGGCGGCCGCGCAGCCCGCGATGAAGGCGACTGTACCCGAGGGGAAAAATGACAGGGAAACGCAAACTGATTCTCTCCAGCATGATTTTGACTGCGGTTGCTCTCGCGCTTGGGATGGGCAACCTGCGCGCCGGCCAGGCGCGGACCCCCGAGGCAGTCTCAGCGCCGGCGCAAGTCGACAGACTGGACCCCGCGCTCGCGGGGATTGTGCCTGCCGACGCGCGCGTGGAAACGGTTGCCTCCGGCTTCAAGTGGACCGAGGGGCCCATTTGGATTCATGCTGGCTATCTGCTCTTTGCGGAGATTCCCAGCAACAGCATCCGCAAGCTGATGCCGGACGGTAAAGTCAGCATCTTCATGCAGCCGAGCGGATACCTGGGTTCCACCCCGTACGGCGGTCCGGAGCCGGGCTCGAATGGCATGACTCTGGACAGCGCAGGCCGCCTGACCGTGGCCGGTCACGCCGAGCGCAACGTCTGGAGGCTCGAGTCGCTCGACCCGCACGCCACAAAAACCGTGCTCGCGGATTCCTTTGAGGGCAAGGCCCTGAACAGCCCCAACGACCTGGTCTACCGCTCCGACGGCTCTCTCTATTTCACTGACCCGCCCTACGGCCTGCGCACGCAGAGCGACTCGGACCCGTCCAAGCAGTTGCATGTCAACGGCGTGTACCGCATTCCCGGCGCACAAGCTCACAAGCCCGGCGCGCCGCCCGCAAATGCCCGGCTGCAATTGCTCATCAAGGATCTTCCCCGTCCCAACGGAATCGCCTTCTCGCCGGACGAGAAGTATCTCTACGTCAACAACACCGGCCCCAAGAAACTCTGGATGCGCTACCCGGTCCTGAACGATGGAACCCTTGGCAAAGGTGAGGTCTTTTTCGACGCCACCGCCGACCATCGCCCCGGCGCTCCGGATGGCATGAAGGTGGATGTGAAGGGCAACGTCTACAGCGCGGGCCCCGGCGGAATCTGGATCTTTTCCCCCGCGGGCAAACACCTGGGCACGATTGTGCTTCCCCACATCGCAGGCAATCTGAACTGGGGCGGCTCCGACTCGAAGACGCTCTACATCACCGACAGCGGCGACATCCTGCGCATTCGCCTGAAAATCCCCGGAGTGCGCCCCTAGTGCGCCCCTGACGCTTCTCGACGGCCGCTGAGCGGGCCCGCTCCGGCAGCCGCAGAGCCTTCCTACTTTGCGCTGACTCTCAGCAGCAGCACGCCGTGCGACGGCACCATCGCCGAATACGCGCCGCCCGTGAACTTCACGTCTTTGTGCGCCCACAGGTCGCGCGCCTTCTTCACTTTCCCGCCCAGGTGCAGATCATCGGCATGGACCGTGGCCTGCGCCGCGGCCGGCCCAAGATTGACCACGCCCACCGCCACCGCGCCGTCGGCCAGCGGCTTCACCCATGTCTCCAGATCGCCGCTCTTCACCGGCGATGCCTGCTTGCCGAGCGCGTCCTGATCGATGGCAATGACTTCCTTGTTCAGCAAAATGGACCGGGTGACCGCCGACATCGTGCGCACATCGTTGCCGGCCAGCAGCGGCGAGGCCACCAGCGCCCACAGGCTCATGTGCGTGCGATATTCATCGTCCGTCATGTGCCCGTTGCCGATCTCCAGCATGTCCGGATCGTTCCAGTGTCCGGGGCCTGCGTAGGGCGCGGTCGGCACCTGCTTCTCAACATTCTCGATCATGCTCGACCACTCGTCGCGAATGTCGCCCGTGGTGCGCCACAGATTGCCGCCCACCGCCGGGCCCCACTTCTCCACATTGCCCATTCCGTACTCACAGAGGCCGTAGACGATCGGCCTGCCTGTCGCCTGCAGCGCGTCGCCCATCTTCTGATACACCGGCTGCAGCGCGTCGTTCTTGTAGATGCCGCCCGCGCTGCACCAGTCGTACTTCAGATAGTCTATGCCCCAGGCGGCGAAGCTCTTCGCATCCTGCGCCTCATGGCCATAGCTGGCCGGATAGCCGCCGCAGGTGCGCGGCCCCGGTCCCGAATAGATTCCCAGCTTCAGCCCTTTCGAATGCACATAATCGGCCAGCGCCTTCATGTCCGGGAATTTGTGATTCGGCTGCAAATTTCCCTCCGCATCGCGCACCCCTTCCCAGGTGTCGTCGATGTTCAGGTAGATGTAGCCGGCGTCGCGCATTCCGCTCGATACCAGCGCGTTGGCCATCGTCCGCACCGTCTGATCATCGATGCGGCCGGCAAACAGATTCCAACTGTTCCAGCCCATCGGCGGAGTCTTCGCCAGGCCGTTGTATGGCACATCGTGCAGCGGCGGAGGCTCAATGTAGGCCACCGTGGGAATGTCGTCCGCAGCGGTGGCAGGCCTGGCTACAAGGTTGCGGCGTCCACCTTCGACAATATGCAACTCGCCATCCACCAGGTCGCCCGTCAGGATCGGCTTCTTCTGGTCCCACTCCGGCACGAACAGCTCGAAGTGGTTGCCGGCGGCCGTCCCCTTCACATCCACAGAAAAGCCCAGCGTCTTCAGCTTTCCCGTCAGCTCGCTGCCTTCCTGTTTCAGTTCCAGAATCGATATCTGCTGCTCGCCGTTGTCCAGCGTCTTGCCCGGCGCCGCCCACCGTCCCGCCAGCCCCTGGCTGTATCCCATGCTGCATCCGGGACCCGCCAGCAACGCCGCACAAAACAGCAGCCCCACGGCGCGTGCGGTCACGCTCGCCATCGACCTTCGTCCACTCCGCTTTTCTTGCATCTTTTTCACTCTCCATTTCGCAGGGAAATATGGCGTCGTCCAGCCGGAAAACGTCGCAGCAGGGCCAGTCCGGCCTCACCCCCAATGCGATGCGAATTGTATACGATTGCAGGCACGCCGCGCTGTTGTCTCAACCTCCAACTTCCCGGCAGCGCCAGCGCGCGGGCCAAGTCCGAGATTGCCATGACGCGTGTCATTTATGATTTCCGCATTCCGATTTCCGCTTCCAGATCGCCCTATGCTGGATCGCCGTATGCAGGATGAGTTCCTTCCCGCAACAGAGGTGGCTCCATGACGATGTCCGCGCCTTCCGCGCTCGATTCCAAATCGCAGTTGCGCAAGACCATGGGCTTCTGGGATGTGCTGCTGTTCAACATCGCCACGGTGCTGGGGCCGCGCTGGATCGCCGCTGCCGGACACAACGGCACCTCCTCGATCAGCCTGTGGCTGCTGGCCGCGGTCTTCTTCTTCGTGCCCGGCGCGCTGGTCATCAACGAGCTCTCCTCGCGCTTTCCTGAAGAGGGCGGCCTCTACGCCTGGTCCCGCGAAGCCTTCGGACCCTTCCACGGATTCATCGCCGGCTGGACTTACTGGATTTACACCTTCTTCTATTTTCCCGGTTTGCTGCTGGCCAGCGCCTCCATGGCCGCCTACATCGTGGGCGGACGCGGCGTCTCCCTCGCGCAGAACCGAACCTTTCTCCTCACCGTCTCTTTGTCCATTCTTCTGGTCGCTGTTGTGCTCAACATCATCGGACTCAACATCGGCAAATGGCTGCAGAATGCGGGCGGCGTGGGAACCTATGTGCCTCTGCTGATGCTGGTGGGCATTGCCGGGGTGGTCTGCTGGCGGCATGGCAGCGTGACCCATTTTACGGTTCACAACATGCTGCCCGCGTGGAACTGGGACACGGTCAACTTCTGGTCGCAGATCGCCTTCGCCTTCACCGGGCTGGAACTGGTGTCGGCCATGAGCGAAGAAGTTCGCGATCCGCGCCGCACAC
This sequence comes from uncultured Acidobacteriaceae bacterium, assembly GCA_963716385.1. Classification (GTDB taxonomy): domain Bacteria; phylum Acidobacteriota; class Terriglobia; order Terriglobales; family Acidobacteriaceae; genus Telmatobacter. Next base: position 170,771 of record OY970305.1, on the reverse strand, counting down.
TGCCGCGCGCCGTCTTCGGCGCCGGCGCACTGATTGCGCTCATGTACATCGTCGGCACCTTCGCGGTTCTCTCCCTGGTGCCCGCCGACGCGATCGATCCGCAGAGCGGCGTGTTTCATGCCATCACCGCCGGGTCCATCGCATTGAAGGTTGGCATCCTCGGCATCCTTGCCGCCGTGCTCGTGACGGTGGGCAACGCCGGCGGCGTGGGCAGCACCGTGGCCGGCATTGCGCGCGTGCCCTTCGTGGTCGGTGTGGATCGCTATCTTCCCGCTGCCTTCGGAAAGATTCATCCGCGCTGGAAAACCCCTTACGTTTCCATTCTCGTGCAGGCTTCGATCTCCGCGGCGATTCTTCTGGGAAGCCAGATCAGCGAAACGACGCAAGGCGCGTATCAAAAGCTGATCGATGCCGGCATCATTCTCTACTTCATCCCGTTTCTTTACATGTTCGCGGCGGTCATCAAACTCGGCAGCCGGCCGGACCGCAGGCAGAATCCTCATGCCGTGCTGGTGCCGGGAGGCAAGGCTGGCGTCTGGATCTGCGGCGGCTTGGGCTTCGCCGTGGTCCTGCTTGGGATTCTGGTTTCGCTGGTGCCGCCGGGCGACTCCGCCAACAAGCTGGGATTCGAACTGACGCTGGTTACCGGCACGATTGTCTCAGTGCTGACCGGCCTCATCCTGTATTGGCGCGGCGCACGGGCAAAGCAGGCCGAGCCGGGTGCCAGTGCGCCCTCAGGCGATTGAGCCGGAGGCCGCGATGCCGTCAGGAAGCCGGCATTTCCGTGGCCAGCCTTTACCCCTGAATGCCCTGTAGCGTACTCTGCGCAAGGAGCCAAGCCTGTGACCACGAACGCCGACGGTTTCGCCGTGCAGCCTGCCGACACCTCCGCAAAACGCGGCTACAACTTGTTCCTGCTGCTGGTGGCGGGTCTCGGCGGACTGCTCTACGGCATCGACGTCGGCATCATCGGCGGCGCGCTGCCTTACCTGGAAGCCACCTCGCATCTGAACGCCGCCGAGCTGTCGGCCATCGTCGCCGCGGTGCTGCTGGGCAGCGTCTTCTCCACGCTGTTTGCCGGGCTGCTGGCCGACTGGATGGGCCGCAAGCCACTGATGATTCTTTCCGGCGTCACGTTTGTCCTCAGCATCCCCATCATCGCCCTCTCGCAAGGCTACGGGCCGCTGTTCGCCGGTCGCCTGTTGCAGGGCATCAGCGGCGGATTCATCGGGGTGGTGGTGCCGCTCTACCTGGCCGAGTGTCTGTCGGCTTCCACCCGCGGCAAGGGCACCGGCATCTTTCAGTGGCTGCTTACGCTGGGCATCTTGGCGGCGGCTCTGGTCGGCATTTACTTCAGTTATCGCGTGGAGGCCGTGGCGCGGGCCGCTGACGCCGCCACCCTGTTCGCCTTCAAGGACCAGGCCTGGCGGCGCATCTTCTGGGTCTCGCTGCCGCCCGGCGTGCTGTTCGTGGCCGGCAGCCTGCTGGTTAGCGAGTCGCCGCGCTGGCTCTTCCGGCGCGGCAAAAAAGACCAGGCCCTCGCCGCCCTGTTGCGCTCGCGCACCGCCGAGCAGGCCGCCATTGAACTGCGCGAGATGGAAGAGGTCGCCCGCTCCGCCGGGCAGCCTCAGCCGCCGGCAAACAGGGCCGCGATTCGCTGCTGCGCAGGAAGTATGTCATTCCCTTCCTGCTGGCCTGCGTCATCCTGTTCTGCAACACCGCCACCGGCATCAACTCCATCATCGGCTTCAACACCGGCATCCTGCTGCAGAGCGGGCTGTCGGATCTGCAGGCTCACTGGGGCTACGTCGCCTTCACCGTGGTCAACTTCACCATGACCATGGTGGGCCTGGCGCTGGTGGACCGCAAGGGACGCAAGTTCCTGCTGGTTCTGGGCACCAGCGGCATCATCGTCTCGATGGTCACGGTCGGCGTAATGTTTTTGACGACGGAAAGACACAGCGTGGACTGCCGCAACCAGTTGCAGGCCCGTGTGGGCGCGGACCAGGCGCTGAACGTGCGCTTTGACCCCGCCGAGGCCGGCCGGCTGCTGGCCGCCGCAGGCCAGGCGGCTGGCGGAATTCTCCCCGATCGCGCCTCCTTCACGGTCATCTACTCCTACGGCGATTTCACCGCGTCCACTACCTCCGTGCGCTCCGACGACACGGCCGCCGCCCCGCTCACCATCACCCGCGCCAGCTGCGTTCCCACCAACAAGGTCGAGGCCTTCTTCAAGAATCCATTCGCCAACCTGCGCGCCGCCCGCTCCGCCCCGCTCAAGATTGAAAAGGCCGTGATCGGCCAGGTGCCGGACGTGCACCACGGCTGGCTGGTCGCCCTGGGCCTCTACATGTTCATGGCTTTTTACGCGCTGGGTCCCGGCGTGTGCGTGTGGCTGGCGCTGTCGGAGCTGATGCCCACGCGCATCCGCTCCAACGGCATGAGCATCGCCCTGGTCATCAACCAGCTGGTCTCCACCACCCTGGCCGGCATCTTTCTGCCCTTCGTCAGCAAGTACGGCTACTCGTCGATCTTCTTTCTTTTCGCCGGATTCACGGTGGTCTACTTCCTCACCGCGGCCTTCCTGCTGCCCGAGACCAAGGGCAAGACGCTGGAAGAGATCGAGGCGCACTTTGAAGGGCGGGCGGCGCTAGCGCAGTCCCAGGGGCAGTGACCGGCGCGCCGCCGCGCTACTTCTCCACCACCGCTTTCGACAGATTGCGCGGCCGGTCCACGTCCACGCCGCGCTCCAGCGCCATGAAGTAAGCAAACAGTTGCAGCGGCACCACCTCGGCGAGCGGCAGCAGGTACTCCGATGCCGGCTCCACTTCGACGTAATCGCTCACCAGGCCGGCCACTTCGCGGTCCCCTGCGTTGGCCAGGCCAATCACCTTCGCCCCCTGCGCTTTCATGTCGCGCAGCAGTTGCAGCGTCTTCTCGTAGCGCGCCACCGAGGCCTCGAGCGCGCGGTCCACCGTCGCCAGCACCACCAGCGGCACGCGGTCGCTCACCAGCGCATTGGGCCCGTGCTTCAGCTCGCCCGTCGGGTAGCCCTCGGCATGGACGTACGAGGCCTCCTTCAGCTTCAGCGCGCCCTCCCGCGCAATGGCGTAGTGGATGCCCCGGCCCAAATAAAGAAACGTCGCGGCGGTCTGGTACTTGCTCGCCAAACCGGCCATCTGCGCGCGCCATCCGTCCAGTTGCGCCGCAATCCTGCCCGGCAACGCGCGCAACTCCTCGATGTGGGTCATGAGCGCCGCCGCATCCATCCGCCCCAGCCGCGCGCCCTCGTAAAGCGCCAGCAAATAAAGCACCGCCAACTGACACGTGAAGCTCTTTGTTGCCGGAATGGCCTTCTCCACGCCCGCGGCCAGGGGCATCGAAACGTCGGCCTCGTGCGCCATCGTGGAAGCGGCGGCGTTGGTGATGGCCAGAGTCTTCTGCCCCCGCACACTCGCCTCGTCCAGCGCCGCCAGCGTGTCCGAGGTCTCTCCCGACTGCGAAAGCACCAGCACGCTGGGATGGCGCAGGTCGTTCGCGCCCTGGCCTCCGCGGCAACTGTATTCGCTGGCATATTCGACATCCACGGCCAGCCCGCACAGGTCTTCGAGCAGAATCTCCGCGTACAGGCCGCTGTGCCGGCTGGAGCCGCTGGCGGCAATCAGAATCTCGCCCTGCGGGTTCGGCCAGCCCGCCAGCACCGCGGCAAAGTCCGGCTTCAGGCCCTCGCCGGCCAGGTAAAGCCGCAGCGTGCGCTCCAGCGCCTCGGGCTGCTCATAAATCTCGCGCAACATCTCGTGGGTAAAGCTGTTCATTTTACTTATTTTCGCCGCCCGCCCACTCCCTGCGCAAGACGGCCCCTGCGCAAGCTGCTTCCGCGCCGGCTGGCTTTCGGCGCGCGGACGGCGACTGCGTCCCTTCCCCGCGCGCCTGCTACTTCGCCTCGGTCGCCTCGTCGGCGTTGTGCACGTAGCACTCGTGGATCGCATCCAGCGGGGCGTTGGGCCATTTGGACCGGATCAAATCGTTTTCCGACAGCTCGTGCAGCGCAAAGTCGATCGTTCCGTCGCCGTGGACCGTCCCCCGCAGGTAGCCGTAGACGTGGGTCCGGGCCGCCTTGTCAGCTTTGGCGGGAAGCCGGTAGCGGTGAGCCCCGGCGGTGCCGACAATCCAGCCTGGAACGACACTTTTGGAGCGCTCCCGCCAGTAGGGCGTGTTGAAGATGCCGGGCGAATAGTAATGAGAGTGGCTGGCGATCAGATACACATGCTTGCCGGCCGCCTGCGCATCGTAGAACCACGTATAGACCAGCTCGCCGCTGCGGTTTCCCAGGTCCCAGTCGTCCATGGCGTGTTCGGAGCCGGTCGAGTGAGGCAGCGCCTCGTGCATGCCGGCGACGATGGCGCGCACGCCGGAGTCGGGCTCCAGATCGCGGTCCAGCACCCCGCGCAGCCAGTGCAGCTGAGCGTCGGAAAACTCCTCGCGGCTGGCATTGTCCAGGGTGATGAAGTCCACGCCGTCGCGGGTCCAGTGATACCACGGGCCCACGGGCGCGGCTTCGGCGCCATCGGCCTCGCGCTGCGCGGCGATCTCGGGCCGGTCCAGAAAGCCGGAGAACTTGTCGATGTAGCCCTCGCGGGTCATGGGCTTGACGGTCTCGTGGTTGCCCCGGCCCAGAAACACCGGAAAGGAGCCGAAGGCCGTCATCTGGCGGGTGAGGAAGTCGTCCCAGGCCTTTTGCTGGTACTCCGCCTTGGAAAGCTCGGCGCCGGCCGGCTCCATCGATACCATGTCCTGGTCGGGCTCTGACATCCAGCGAAAGTCGCCCAGGTGCCAGTAGAAAGCATCGTTCTCCGCTTTCACTTTGGCGGCGATGGCCGGCATCACGAAGTCGCCGCAGTTGCGGCTGTCGCCGGAGACGGCAAACGACCAGGCGGGCGCGGCGGCTTGCGCGGCGGAGGGTGCGGGCCCGAGCGCCAGCGCCGTGAAGGCGGCAAGCAGGAGGCGGGGAAGACTCAGTCTGAACATGCACCCAGCATAAACCGGTATCTGCGCGGCGAGTATGAAGGATGCGCGAATCGAGAAGCGCTACAGGGCGGCCTCGGATTCGGCGGCGCGCACCATGCGGGCGATGACGGCCGAAGCGAACGCGAATGGCTGCAGAATAAAGCCTGCGATGAGCCGGGGCATGCGGCGGAAGTCATTCACGAGCGTGCGGCCGGCCCGGCCGGTGAGGAAAGCTCCGCGACGCATGACGTGGAGGTGGAAGAGCGCCGAGATGGCCGCAAAGACACACACCGCCAGCGTGGCCCTGGCGGGCGCGGCGGCCCCGGCGGCGCGATGCGCGAGCCAGTCCAGAATCTGGGCCAGCATTGGAACGCCCAGAACCACGGTCAGGTTGCCGAGCAGCCGCGATCGAAAACCAAGCGCCTTTTGCTGCAGGCTGGCGTAGGCGCCGGAGGTCAGGGCGACGTAGGCAATCTCCACCATCACCACGGCCAGGCCGCCGCGCACGCCGGAACGCGCCATCGCCGCCAGATACACCAGCGACCGCGCGGTAGCGCTGAGCAGGGCGCACTTCCAGTTCCAGCAAGCGTATGCCCGCGCGCAAAGGGAGGACCGGATGGATGGAGTCATGCCTTCATGATCGGCGAACCGCCGCGAATACAGCGTCAAGGCACGGTTACAGCGGTGTTGACATCGGCTGTCTGCCGTTACCAGGCAGATTCCTCTGGGCAGGCAGGTTTCTTACGGCTGCGTATCTGGCCCCGTCTCTGCCGCCGTCGCCGCGGGCTTGGTCTGCGGCTCGGCTGGCTGGCCGGTTGCACCGCCCGAAGGCTGCTTCTGAGGCGTGGCAGTCTCAGCGGCCGGCGCCGCGGCGGGCTGTGTCTCGGGCTCGGGTTCCACGGGGGGCGCGGCGGCCGGCTGAATGGGCTGAACCCTCGTCGGCGTCGGCGTGGGCAAAGAGATCGTGGGCGTCATGGGCAGCACCGGCAGGGCCAGCGTCTGCACCGTCGCCGGATCGTCGCGCAGCTTCAGGTAGAGTAGGCCGTTCACCGGGTGAGGCACGCTCAACTGGGTTCCCGTAAAGTCCGGCGGCACCTCGGTGGGGTTGTCGAAATCCGGCGAGGCCGCGACCGATGTGGCCAGAAAGAGATTGCCTCCGGCGAGCGTGCAGGGCTTCAGCAGCGCCCGCGGGCAGCGCAACTCCTTGAAGCCCGGCAGGCGCACCAGCGTTCCCAGCGGCAGCCAATCCCCCGTCACCCCGTCGGCCGACACGGCGCGCGCCTCCACCGGGCCAAAGGCCGAAGAGCCGAAGCGGGCCAGCGGCTCCACCACGCCCAGGGCGGTCTTGGCGTCCTCCAGCATCAGGCTGCCGTCGGCCAATGACAGCACGGTGCGGAAGCTGCCGTCCGCCGCCGCCACTTCAACCTTTTCGTTCCGCGGAAAGTTTGCCGGGATCTTCGACCTGAGAAAGAACACCAGCCGCCTTTCGACGGGCAGGTCGTCGGGGCTGCCCAACTGCACCGGCGAGGGCGCGTCGGTGGTCTCGTCCTGCGTGCCCTTGCTGAGCAGCGTCACCTGCGGGCGCGGCGGGTCCACCATCACCGGCGCGCGCAACTCCCGGCCATCGCGCAGCAGCACGGTGGCAAAGTAGCGCTTGCCCGGCTCCAGGCCGGCCGTCGGGCCGTCGGCATTCATGGCCAGGCGGTCGGAGTCCCCCACGCGGCTCAACGCGGCCGGCGACCAGTGGATTCCATCCAGAGAGGCCTTTGCCACCTCGTCCAGCCGCGTGCCCGTCAACACCGCACCGGGATCGCCGGCGCTCAACGACAAACGGTCCAGTGAAGCAGCCTCGGCGTAGGCCTTCAGCTCCAGCGTATCGGGCTTGTCCAGTCCAAACTGGTGAATCCGGATCTTCACCGTTCCGGGAGCGGCATCCTGCATGGGCACAGCCACTTGCAGCATCTCCGTCTTGGGCGACTTCCAGGTCAGCGGCAGCGCATTGCCCGTCGCGGATTCCTCCTCCACCTTGTCGACGCACAGGCTGGTCTCGCCTTCAATGTGCAGGGTGTCTTCGCGGCCCACCACCAGCGCCGACTGGTCGCTCGGCGTCACACGCCACTGGCCCGGCTCGGCCGAGCGCAGATGGTAGCGCGGTCCCTCCCAGTCGTCAAAGCCCCACTTCCCGCGCACCACGCCCGTCAGTTGGTCCACCGGCAAAAGCGGCGCCGGATGCTCCAGCACCAGGCCGCCTTCGGCCGGGTCAGCCTTGAGCGGGAGATCGAACGGCCCCTTCCCGGTTTCAATGTGCAGTTTCAGGTTGTAGGCCAGTTGCGTCCCCAGCACCAGCGGCGCGCCCTCGGCGGGCAGCACCAGGCCGGGTCTTTGCGCGCAAAAGCTCTCCGCCGGATTCACCGGATGCAGCGGCGGCATCTTGGCCGGGCCCACCGGCGGCAGCGCCACCACCACCACCGACTTCGGGTCGCGGAACGAGGGCGGCACGCTCAGGCGCAGATTCAGCGTGTCTTCCGTGGGCAGGGCCAGCGCCGGAATGTACTGGTAATGCGCCGTGTGCAGCGAGGAGAGAATCTTTACCGTGTCCACGACTGCGCCGACATACGGGCTGTACGCGCCCGCCCCGCCCATGCTGGAGTAGCTGAGCTGGTTCATCAGGTCGCCGGTCGAGCCGCCGGTCAGTTGCGCCACGCGCGTCTGCGCGTTCGTGTCGTCCATCACCAGCCCTTCGGTGTGCTGTGAAAGGCAGGAGGCTTGCTGATCCGTGGGCTTATTGAAGCATTCCTGATTCACTTTGATGCCCAGGCTCCGGGCCGCCGTCTCGGCGCGCTCTTTCAGCGCCTTGGGATCGGTCTGGGAGGTCTCCTTCACCTCGGCAAGATAAGCGTCCAGCCGCATCCGGTCCCAGCTGGCCGCCTGCAGGTCCTGGGTGGCACGCACAAAGGTGCCGGGCCGTCCGCGCACGGTGTCGCGCAAGGTGCTGAAGTCCCCGCCTGTGGCCGGGGCCAGAAAAATGAGCGCCTGCTGCGCCTCCTGCGGCACGGTCACAAAGACGCCCTCTTCCCGCGCCTCCCGCGTCCAGGTTTCAACCCTGGTAAACCACTCGGGCGGCGGCGGATTGGTGGCTCCGCGCAGGAACGCGACCACCAGCACATAATGCGCGGATTGGCTCCTGGGCAGGTCGGGATGAATCCACAGACGGTCGCCGGGAAGCAGATTCGGCACCTCGCCGATGGGCAGGGTCACCTGGCCTCGCTTGACGTGCACATCCACCTTGGGACCCGTGAGATCAAAGGCCTGGGCACTCGCGTGCAAGCCGGACCCGATCAACAACCAGAGCAACAGCAAACGAAAGCAGTGCCGCATACACCTATTGTACGAAGACCGGCCGGGAAGGTAATCTCGCGTCAAACGCAACTTTTTCCGCGATTCCGTGTTGCCCCGCGCGCAGGCCGCCGCCGCCCTCAAACGGCCGGAAGCGCCAACGCCGTCCACTCGTTGTACACTGAATCCGTAGTTAGCTTCCAGGATCGATTAGCTAGAGTTTGTCTCGGATTTCTGCCGGGTATGAAAAAAGAGAAGCGGAAGATGGCATTGCGCTAGCCTAGGCGCCACGAGTCCACCATGAATCGCCTTGCACCCGTTCGAGAATTGCCGCACGCGGCATACGCCTGCCAAAAATAATTGCCTGCGCCGGCGTGGCGGCTCGTTTCCGGGCGGGGCCCTCAGACCCCCTGGAGACGCCGCCAAAAGACCAGGCTAAAGAAGCGTTATACGGAGAAGAGAAAATGAAATCCAGAAAAGCTGTGCAAAACAGCGTAGATGTAAGTAACCTGAACATTCCCGACGCGGAAGAGATCATAGAAGAAGCGCTGAACGAACTGGGAGATTCCGCCGACCCCGGTCTGGCGCGTGCCCTGCACTTCCTGGCCCCGCCCGGATACCAGGCCATCGTGGAGCTGTGCGGCGAAAACGGCCGCAGCAAGCGTCGCAACGCGACGGCGGACAGCTGGTCGCCGGAAGAGGATGAGGTGCGCATCTACTTTGAACGCATTGAAGACGCCGAGGCTGCGCCGCGTCCCGTCCGCGCGCCGCGCGCGCCCGCCGAGCCGGCCTTCGACGAGGAAGACGACGGCCAGGAGGCGGTGATTCCCGCCGACATCGACGCGCGCGTCAAAGAGCTGTGCGCCGCGCTGGCCGAGGCCGAGCGGGGCGGGCACGCCTTCATCGCCCTCAAGTGGTTCCGCGATTCCTTCCTGCCGCGCAAGGCCTTCCGCTGGAACCAGCACCCCGAGTCGCGCCAGGCGGTGCTCGCCGAGGCCATTCAGCGCGGCGTCGTGGTCACCAGCAAGATTGCCAACCCCAAGACCCCGGCGTATCCCACCACCACCATCCGCCTCAACCGCACCGAGGCCGGCATTCCCGACGAGGCGCAGCGCTTCCATCCCATCGCCGTGCATGGCGACTCCATCTCCGACGCCATTGAAGCGGAACGGGGGAACCAGTGAGCTGCTACTTCCTTGAGGCCACGGCCTTCGCCCGGCTGTTTGTGCAGGACACCGGCACCGACGCCCTGATCCGCCTGATGGAAGCCGTCGAGGACAACCGCAAACTGATCTCGGCCTCCACGCCTCTGGAGGTCTACGCGGCCATTCGGCGGCGCGAGCGCGACGGCGGCATCAGCCCGGAAGACGCGACCGCCGCGCTCGAGATTCTGCGCCTGGAGGCCGCGCGCATGGTGCAGCAGCCGCTGAACCCGGCCGTTCTCGAGGCCGCCCGCCAGCTCCTCGACCGCACCACCCTGCGCTGGCCCGACACCCTGCAACTGGCCGCGGCGCTGGTGGCCCGCGAGATGTTCCAGGGCACCGAGATTCTCTTCGTCTCCGCCTCGCCGCAACTGCTTGAAGCCGCCCGTGCTGAAGGCTTCCACGCCCTCGACCCAGCCAAAGAAGCGCCCGCTTCGGCGGAAGAACCGGAGCTGGCCAAAGAACCGGAAGAGCCGGAAGAATAAGACAGCGCGAACCTCACCTCTCGGAGGCGCGATTTGAAGCGCCCGCCGTCGAACTGCCCCCCAGCGGAAAGCGCGCGCGAATCTCGTACTGCGTGCCCGCGGGTCCAGGCAGGCTTTCGTACAGAACGAATTCCCCCGCGACAAACCGGGAGAACCTGGGCGGCCGGCGCGCCTTGGCTTGCAGTGCGCCGAAGCCTCCGCCTTTGCGCCGCGCCAGTCCGCCTTTGCTCCGCGCCAAAGTGATGTGAGGCTGGTAGGCGCGCGCCTCGGGGACGAACCCGCACTCTGCCATCGCCGCAGTGACGCGCTCCTGCAGCGCGAGCAGCCCGGGCGTGAGCCGGACACCGGCAAAGAAGATCCCGGCGCGCTCAAAGAAGCTCAATCCCTCAAGCCAGATGGGAACGGGCGGCGAACGCAACTCGCCCAATCGTGCCACGACGCATGCGTATTGCTCCTGACTGGAGTTGCCCAGAAACTGCAGCGTGATGTGCCACGACGCGGGAGGCGCCCAGCGCAGCCCGTCCCGGCCCGACTTGAGCTGTGCTGTCGCCGCCGCAAGCTCGTCGCTCACAACCGCCGCCAGGGGTATGCCGACAAAGAGGCGCATAGCAAGATTATGCAAGGCGCGCGCCGCCCACGAACGAGAAATTCTCTCGCCTCGTCTCACATTCCTCAGAACAATCTAAATGGAAACTGAACGCTGGGTGCCCCATCCTTGCGCCGTATTTCTGGCGCAAGGGTGGGAGAGCACGTGCTTCAACTGCCGCAAAAAATGATGCGCTACTCCCGCCTGAACCGGTTCGCCTTTTCGAACTCGTCGCGCAGCTCCGGCGTGCGCAGGTTTTCGCGGATATGCGCCAGGCGCTGTTCGAGCGCCTGAAGCGCGGCCTCGATCGCCGCGGTGTTGGTGTGCGCAATGTCGCGCCACATGGAATAAGGGCTGGCGCCCAGCCGCGTCATCTCCCGCAGCCCGCGTCCGCCCACGTCCTTCAACTCCGGCGCGTCGCCCACTTCTTCTTCCAGCAGCGCGCTCAGCGCCGTGGCCACAAACTGCGGCAGGTGGCTGACCCAGGCCACCAGCTCATCGTGGCGCGTCGCGTCCAGGTCGATGGTCTTTGCGCCCATCGCCGCCACCCACTCCCGCCAGCCTTGAACGAGTGCCGCGGCAGTTGGCGAGCGTTCCCATGTGGGAACATCGGTGAACAGCCACACCGCGCCGCGAAACAGCTCCGCATCGGCCAGCGCCGCGCCGCCCCGCTCCTTGCCCGCCATCGGATGCCCCGGCAAAAACGCCGCCCGCTCCGGCGCATTGAACAGGCGCCCGGCGGCGGCCGTAATCTGCGCCTTGGTGCTGCCCACGTCGGTCACCAGATGCTCCGGGCCCAGCACGCCGGAAAGCTGCTCCATGTAGTCGAGCGTCGCGTAAATCGGCACGCAGAGCAGCACCACCTGGCTCTCGCGCGCGGCCTGCAGGGGGTCCGATGCGACGGAATCCAGCGCGCCCATCGTCAACGCAACCTGCCCTTGTTCCGGGCTCCGGTTCCAGCCGGTAATCGTGCCGCGAAACCCCGCCGCGCGCAGCGCCAGCCCTACCGATGTGCCCAGCAGGCCCGTCCCCAGGATGGCGATGCGCTCAATCATGCGTTCTTGCTTCGCTCCCTTACAGCGTCCGTCCCACCGCCGTGGCAATCACCCGCAGCTGGCCCATCAACTCCTCAAACTGCTCCAGGTACAAAGTCTGCGCGGCGTCGCTGGCGGCCTTGTCGGCGTTCGGGTGCACCTCCACCAGAATCGCGTCCGCGCCCGCCGCCACCGCGGCCCGCGCCATCGGAGCCACCATGTCGCGCCGGCCCGTGCCGTGCGACGGATCGGCCACGATGGGCAGATGCGAGAGCTTGTGAATCACCGGAATCGCCGAGATGTCCATGGTGTTGCGCGTCGCCGTCTCATACGTCCGAATCCCGCGCTCGCACAGAATTACGTCGTAGTTGCCGCCCGACATGATGTACTCGCTCGACAGCAAGAGTTCTTCAATGGTGGCGGCGATGCCGCGCTTCAGCAGCACCGGCTTGCGCACCTGGCCCAGCTCGCGCAGCAGGTTGAAGTTCTGCATGTTGCGCGCACCCACCTGGAAGAGATCCACGTAGGGCAGCATCGGCTCGATCTGCGCAATCTCCATCACCTCGCTCACCGTCAGCAAGCCATGTTCCTGGGCCGCCTCGTGCATCATCTTCAGCCCCGGAATGCCCATCCCCTGGAAGGCGTATGGCGAGCTGCGCGGCTTGAAGGCGCCTCCGCGCAGAAAGCTGCCGCCCGCGGCCTTCACCCGCGCCGCGGTCGCGAAGATCTGCTCGCGGCTTTCAATCGAGCACGGCCCGGCCATCACGGCTACGCGTTCGCCGCCCACCGTCACGCCGTTGGCAAACTGCACCACGGTGCCTTCCGGGCGAAAGCCGCGGCCGGCCAGCTTGTAGGGCGAGCTGATGCGGTGCACGTGCAGCACCCCCGGCAGCAGTTCAAATTTGCTCAGGTCCAGGCTGGCCGTCGGCCCCACCCCGGCCAGAATGGTCTGGGTCGCGCCTGTGGTGCGATGCACGCTCAGCCCGGCCTCCACCATCACGTCAATCACCGCGTCGATCTGTTCCTCGGTCGCGCTCTCCTGCATGGCTACGATCATTGTTTCTTCCCTGTCTCGGGCGCTTCGCAGGGGTCCCCGGCGACGGGTCTTTGTCGCTGGGGTTCCTGTGCGCCTGTGCCGTGGCCCGGCGTCTGCGCCAGGGCATTTCTCTCCGATGCCAACTCGTTCCGCTGCAAGGCCCGCATCACGTCGATGATCCGCTCGTAGATATGCGTCAGCTCGATGTCCGGCAGAGGTCCCTTGTTGGCCGCGCGCACGTTGGCGTAGATCACCTTCTCCCGCGCCGGTTCATACACCGGCAGCGAGGTCGAGACCTTCAGGTGGCCGATCATCAGCGCGGCGCGGGCCCGTTCGCTCAGCAACTCCACAAGCTGGCGGTCCAGAGCATCAATTTGGTTCCGCAATTCTTCCAGCGTCATTCCATCCTCGCGTTGCGCCCCGCCGCCGGGCTTTCTGAAACCAGAGCCAGGCGCACCGGGTGCATGGGAGCTAGAGTTGAATACCTGCATGCGGCGCACGCGCCGCCCATGGGATGTGCATTTCTATCGGGCCAGCGCCGCATGAGGCAGCCGCAGACCCTTGATAAATCGCGCCACTGCGCCCGGCGCCGTCTCCCACCCCGCGGACGAAGACCTGTCCGCGGGGGCCCCGGTCTCCGCGGTGGAGTGCTCGATCAGCTCCACAATGGCGCTGCCCACCACCGCCGCGTCGGCGAACTCCGCAACCTGCGCAACGTGTTCGCGGTTGGAGATGCCGAACCCCACGGCCACCGGCAGTGTGGTCCATCGACGGATGCGCTCGACCAGCGCGGCCGCGTCCGAGGTCAGGCTCTGCTGCGTGCCGGTGATCCCGGTGCGCGAGATGGCATACACAAAACCCTTGCTGTGCGTGGCGATGGCTTCCAGCCGCTCGTCAGGGCTGGTCGGCGCGGCCAGAAAAATCGGCGCCAGATGCACGCGCTCCATCTCCGCCAGGTACTCGCCTGCCTCTTCCACAATCATGTCGGTCACCAGCACGCCGTCCACGCCGGCGGCGGCAGCCGCGTCAGCAAACTTGCTCAGCCCGTAGCGCAAAATCGGATTCAGATAACTGAAGATCACTAAACCCGCCGCCGGCCGCGCCGCGCGAATCTCGCCCGCCAGCGCCAGCACGTCCTTCAGTCGCGTGCCCTGGGCCAGAGCCCGCTCCATGGCCCGCTGAATCACCGGGCCATCTGCTAAAGGATCGCTGAAGGGCACGCCCAGCTCGATCACGTCCGCGCCCGCGTCGATCGCCTCCAGCGCAATCGCGCGCGTGGCTTCGAGGCTCGGGTCTCCGGCCGTCAGATACACCACCAGCCCCGGTTTGTGATCGAAACGAATCGCCATCAGAGTCCGCGTTTACGCTCCCTGAATCTTCAACTCGCGCGCCAGAATCCCCATGTCCTTGTCGCCGCGTCCAGAAAGGTTCACCACCAGTATGTCATGGGCTGACATGGTGGGAGCCATGCGCAGGGCCTCGGCCACCGCGTGCGCGCTTTCGAGCGCAGGCAAAATCCCCTCCGTCCGCGCCAGCTTCACCACCGCATCCAGCGCCGCCGCGTCGTCCTGCGACGTGTACTCCGCGCGTCCCGAATCGTGCAGCGCCGCGTGCTCCGGCCCGATCGACGCATAGTCCAGCCCCGCCGAAACCGAGTGCGTCTCCGCAATCTGCCCGTTCTCATCCTGCAACACGTAGCTGAAGGTCCCCTGCAGCACGCCCGGCGCTCCGCCGCTGAAGCGCGCCGCGTGCTCGCCGAGCGCCGTCCCGCGCCCTCCCGCTTCCACGCCGATCAGCCGGACTTGAGAGTCGCCAATGAACTCGTAAAACGCGCCGATGGCGTTCGATCCGCCGCCCACGCAGGCGATGACAGCCGTGGGCAGCCGCCCTTCCTTTTCCAGAATCTGCTGCTTCATCTCGATGCTGATCACGCGCTGAAAATCGCGCACCATGGTCGGATACGGATGCGCCCCCAGCGCCGAGCCCAACAGATAATACGTAGTCCGCACGTTCGTGACCCAGTCCCGCATGGCCTCGCTGATGGCGTCCTTCAGCGTCTTCGAGCCCGACGAGACCCCGCGCACCTCCGCGCCCAGCAGCCGCATGCGCAGCACGTTCAGCTCCTGCCGCGCCATGTCCACATCGCCCATGTAGATCACGCACTCCAGCCCCAGCAGCGCGCACACCGTGGCCGTGGCCACCCCGTGCTGCCCCGCGCCGGTCTCGGCAATGATCCGCTTCTTGCCCATCCGCCGCGCCAGCAGTCCCTGGCCCAGCGCGTTGTTGATCTTGTGCGCGCCGGTGTGCAGCAGGTCTTCGCGCTTCAGATAAATCCGCGCCCCGCCCAGCTCTTCCGTCAGCCGCTTGCAGAAGTAGAGCGGCGTCGGCCGCCCCGCGTAGTCCTTCAGCAGCCCAGCCAGCTCGGCCTGAAACGCCGCATCCGCCTTGGCCGCCTCGTACTCGTGCTCCAGTTCGAGCAGCGCCGCCATCAGCGTCTCCGGCACATACCGCCCGCCATAGACGCCAAACCGCCCCGCCCGCGGCTCGGAGGGACTTGCTGGAAGAATGATGGACGCCATAAACGCTCCTGCGCTACCCGGAAAAAGGGAACTGTCTCAAGTGTACTAGGGATATAGAATGATCGAGAGCCGGCTTGAAGCTTATGACAGAACACCCAGCGATGGAACTGGCTTTAGAGTCTTACGTCGACCTTCTGCTGGGCCTAGGGGCGATCGGCCTCGGCTGGCTTTTGGCATTTCGCTCCCGAAGCGCGGTCAGTTTCTTTAGCTGGGGGAAGAGAAGCAAATATGATCTCATCGCACGGATACTTGAGATCTCTGGTTGGATTTCCTTGGTCGGTGGGTGCCTCTCCATCGCGATCTTCCTAATCCTGGTAGTGGTTATTGCATTTCAGTCGCTTTGGTCCTGACCTCACTGCGATTCGGCCTACTCGCTTACCGCAGCTCGCGCCCTCGCCACAAACTCCCTCACCTTGGCAGGATCCTTGCGCCCCGGCGCCGCCTCCACGCCGCTCGCCACATCCACGCCCCACGGCCGCAGCGTCGCAATGGCCTCGGCCACGTTGGCTGGAGTCAGACCCCCCGCCGCGATCAGGCGCTTCCCCGCTGCCGTGTTTTGAAACAGCGTTTTGCGGGCGATTTCCCAGTCGAAGGCCACGCCCGTGCCGCCCACCGCCGCGGCCGTGCGCGAGTCCACCAGCACCGCATCCACGTTCGGGTCTTGGGCAATCGCGGCCGCCTGCTCCGCCGCTTCTTCGCCAAAATGCACCACGCGCAAAATGCGCAGCTCCGCCCCCAGCCGGGCGCGCAGCTTCGCCGTCAGTTCCGGCCCGGCCTCGGAGTGCAGTTGCGCGCCGGTCAGCCCGCAGGCTTGAACCGTGGCCACCATCTCATCCAGCGCGGCGTCGACGAAGACGCCGATCTTCTCCACCGTGGCCGGCAGATGCGGCGTAATGGCCGCCACCTGCTCCGCCGTCACCCGGCGCGGGCTGCGCGCAAAGACAAACCCCACCGCGTCGGCCCCGGCTTCCACAGCCAGCAGCGCGTCTCCAAGCGAGGTATTGCCGCAAATCTTGATCCACAGGCTCATCGCGCGGCCGCCGCTCCCGCCAGCAATGCGGCGAGCGCCGCGCCGGGGTCGGGCTGGCGCATCAGGCTCTCGCCGATGAGAAAAGCGTCAAACCCGGCGGCGCGCAGTCGGGCCAGGTCGTTCGCTGTAGAGATTCCGCTCTCGGCCACGCGCACCACGCCCGAGGGAATACGGCCGGCCAGTTCGAGCGAAGTCTCCAGCCGCACGTCGAAGGTTTTGAGGTCGCGATTGTTCACGCCGATCGCGTCCGCGCCCGTCTCCCCCAGCGCATTCAGCACGCGGTCCAGCTCGGCGTCCGCATGCACCTCCACCAGCACGTCAAGCGCGAGCGCGTGCGCCACCTGGGAAAACCGCTTCATTTCTTCCTCGGTGAGCGCGGCGGCGATCAGCAGAATCGCGTCCGCGCAGTGGGCGCGCGCCTCCACAATCTGATACTCGTCCACCGTGAAATCCTTGCGCAGGCAGGGCAGCGAAACCGCCGCCGAAGCCAGCTCCAGGTTGCGCAGGCTGCCCTGAAAGTACGGCTCGTCGGTCAGCACCGAGAGCGCCGCCGCGCCGCCGGCCTGGTAGCGCCCGGCCAGCCACGCTACGTCGAAATCCGCGCGAATCAGCCCCTTGGACGGCGAAGCTTTCTTGATCTCCGCAATCACGGCCGGCCCCGCCGCAGCCTGCCGCCGCAACGCCGCCGCCCAGCCCCGCGGCTCATGCTCGGCAGCCCGCCGCTCCAGCTCCGCGGCCGGCACACGCGCCTTGGCCGCGGCCACCGCGGCCCGCGTCGTCGCCAGAATTGTGTCCAGTCGGGTAGACATGCGCTGGGTTGAGTATACGAGGAGGCCCGCGGCAGCCCCGGCCAAATCAACGCCAAGCCGGACAGGGCCGCCCGCTATTTTGGTTGCGCGTTCAGCTTGTCGATCACGCTCTTCAGCTGATCGAGTTTCTGTCCGGCCTCGGCCAGCTTGCCTTGCGCCGTCAACCGCTGGTAGTCGGCAAAGTCCTGCGCGGCTTCGGCGATGAGCCCGTGAAGATCGGTCGCGCGCCCAGCCGCCGGGCCGGATTCACCCGCGGCCTGCGGCGTCCCGGTGTTCGTCAGCGACGAAGTCCCTCCGCCAAACAGCGAGTTCAGCGCCGCTTCGTACGACGGTCCGTAGGCGAGTTTGTCCTGCAGCGCCAGCACCACCAGACGCAGCTCCGGCATGGGGCTGCGCTCCGCCTGCAGATAGATCGGCTCCGCATACAGCAGCGCGCGCCCCGACGGAATCACCAGCAGGCTTCCGCGCCGCACGTGCGAGCCTTGCTGGTTCCACAAGGTCAATTGGCCTGAGATCTCCGCGTTCTGATCGATGCGCGCCTCGATCTGCAGCGGCCCGTCCACCAATTTGTTTTTAGGAAAATCGAACACCACCGCGGAGCCGTAATGCGCGCCGTCGCTGCGTCCCCCAATCCATCCAATCAGATTGTTGCGATTGGCAGGCGTGAAGGGCAGAATCTCGACGAACTCCTCGGCAGCTTCTCCGGGCAGTTTCATCAGCACGAAGTTGGGCTGCATCTCCTGAGTGGTCTGCCCTCCGCCGTCGGCCATTCCCACTTCCGTGGCCACCGTCCACAGATCCTCGCGGTTATAGAACACTTCAGGATCGGTCATGTGATAAAGCCCATACACGTCCGACTGCAACTGAAGCAGCGACTCGGGGTAGCGCACGTGTTTGCGCAGGTCTGCCGGCATGGCCGAGGCATCCTTGAACAGGCTGGGAAACACGCGCCGGTATGCGGCCAGGACCGGATCTTCGGAGTCGAACACGTAGAACGTCGTCGTCCCGTTGTAGGCGTCGACGACCGCTTTCACGCTATTGCGCGCGTAGTTGGTGGATTGGTCGCCGAAACGATAGTGGGTCGAATATGGATAGTTGTCCGATGTCGTAAATGCATCCATCATCCACGACAGCCGGCCATCCTCGCCCACCACGATGTACGGGTCGCGCTCGAAGGTGAGGAACGGCGCTAGGGCCGCTACGCGATTGCGCACGTTGCGCCGCATCAGCAGGCGGCTTGCGGGAGTCACATCGTCGCTGAACGGCAGCTTGGCCAGATCGCCGCGGACAAACGCCAGCAGCACGCGGCGCAGCAGCCCGCCCAGAACAATGCCGCCCGTGCCCTGGTACGAGGTGAGGTTGTTGGTCTGGCCCTGCGGGTAGTTGAACTCCTGCTGCTTCGTCTTGACGTACACGTCGGTGTCGGTGAGTTCGCCGAAATAGATTTCGGGGCGCGTCACGCTCAGGCCGGGCACCGTGCTCTGCACCGGCATGTTGCTCAGCAGCAGCGTGGGCAGCCCTTCCGGCGTGAACCCATTCACGGGGTTCATGGTGACGCCGTAGCCGTGCGTGTAGATCAGCTTGTCGTTGATCCAGTTGCGGCTGCTCTCCGGCAGCTTGTCCATGTTCAGCTCGCGCGCGGCCACCATCACCTCGCGCGTGGCGCCGCCAATGTTGTAGCGATCGATGTCGATGTCGGGAAAGTCGTAGTAAGTGCGAATCTCCTGAATCTGCCGCAGCGTGTCCTGCAGCGCATGCCAGTCCCACAGGCGAATGTTTTGCAGCGTAACCTGATTGTTGGCTGCATCGACTGCGGCGATGGTTGTTTCCGCGGGAAACTCGCGCCGCACGAACCGGTCCAGCCCGAAGGCCTGCCGCGTCATCTCGATGTTGTGCGCAATATAGGGCCGCTCGCGCACCAGTTCGTTCGGCTTGACCACAAAGCTGCCCACGTACCAGGCGACAACGCTGACCACGGCATAGCAGACCGCGACCGGAACGATGGACGCCACAAGCCACTGGCCGCGTGGCGCCCACACCGCGCTCACCGCCGCGATCGCCGCTCCCAGCACCAGCGCGGCACACACTGCGAGCATGCCGATCAGCATCACATGCGCGCCGGTGTAGTTGATGCCGTCAAAGATCGTGTGATGCTCGAACAACTGCTCGAAACGGGCGATATACTCGCGCAGCGCGAGAACCAGCAACAGGAAAGTAACCGTGATCGACAGCCCGCGCCAGGGCAATGGGACGTAACTGGCGCGCCGCTCGCCCAGCGCGCGGAATCCGCCGGTGACCAGGATGAACAGCGCAGCCACCGCACAGCAGACCAGGGCGAGCGTCAGCAGCCAGCCCGCGACCAGGTCCCATGCGGGCAGCGTGAAAAGAAAGAAGTTCAGCGGCTTGCCGAAGATGGGATCGACGATGCTGCCCGAGCTGCGCGGCGCAAACCAGAACAGCGCCAGCGTGGGCCACTGCGCCGCCATCGCGCCGCCCGACCCCAGCGCAATCACCAGCGAAACGCCCACCGCCAGCGCGCGCAGGACGGGCTTCACCGGCAGGCTCACCGGCTGTCCGGCGACGATCATCGTGTGATCGACGGGCAGATCGTCCAGATGCGCCCGCTTGAGCAGCGAAAACGCTCCGTACAGGAAGATGAACGTGGCCGCGGCAAAGCCCGCAAAGATCCCCCACTGCAGGGTCAGCGTGCGCAGGAACACGTTCCCGTATCCGAGCGACCGGAACCACAGCAGGTCAACCCAATACGACAACCCGGTCCGGCTTGCGATGAAAATCAACGCAATGATCGCGAAAAGAATAAGGAAATTACGATTGCGATTCCGCGGCAGTTGCACCTGCTTGGGCCAATCGATCGACTCGGACATCGTTCACCCCGTCTTGCCAGTGTTCTCTAGTTGGGCTTCCATAATTTCCGTTGCGCGCGCAAAATACAGAATCCACGTGGCTCGCGGACTCATCGCTCCAAACGCGCGCACCTCTACTCTAGTCTTCTTTCCTCTGTTTTGCAGCCATGCCGCGCGCTCCCGCAGTCGACCCGGATCAATCGAATTCAACCGGAAGAACGGCCACAAGTTTGAAGCTTCCAAGGTCTTGGTGCTTTCAAACCATGCATTGCGTGGGCCGTGGTCCTGCAGATTTTCCCACGCGATCGGGAAACAGATCGGCCACTTCAGGAACCTGTTGAAAGAAAAGGCTTAGTCTTGGCGGGGCTGGCCGGGCGAAAGATGCAGCGTATTCCTCGCTGCGGTGGCTCTCAGGCTCCAGGCTCTACACTTCGTGGTGCTTGAAGAGGTCATCCTTCTCGCGGCACGGGCATTTCGTGCATTCCAGGCAGCAGACGAGCAGAACCGCCACGCCCACCGTTACCAGGATGGCCAGGAGATCTGAATTCGCCGCAAACCAATGGACAACACTGTGCATAAGCCAAGAGATCATACGTTCATCTCCAAAACCCTGCCATGATCCCGGCGTCGCGGTCGATGTGGCCAGCTCTAGAGCGCCGGAGTCCCGGCGCCCTCAGTGTACCACCGGCGCACAGTGGCCGCCATGTCTATTTCCCCTTGCATTTAAGAGAATAAAAAGCGAATATCTCCTGAGAATGGTCGCATCCTCCATTCCGGCCTCCGGCCCCCTCCCCGAGGATTGGCCGGAAGAATTCCAGACCCTGGAGCAGGCGCCCCCACCCGCTCCGCCGGAGCCCGATGCCGGTCCCTGCCTCAACTGGCTGTTCGTCGATCTGAACTCCTACTTCGCCTCCGTGGAACAGGAAGTCCGCCCCGAGCTGCGCGGCCGCCCGGTCGCCGTGGTGCCCATGATGGCCGACACAACCTGTTGCATTGCAGCCAGTTACGAGGCCAAGGCCCACGGCGTCAAGACCGGCACCCTGGTCGGCGACGCCAAGCGGATGTGCCCCGGCATTGTTCTGCTCCAGGCGCGTCACGAGCTGTACGTCGACTACCACCACCGCATCGTCGAAGCCGTGGAGAGCTGCCTGCCGGTGACCGCCGTCCTCTCCATCGACGAGATGGCCTGCCGCCTGATGGGTCGCGAGCGGCCCCTGCTGGCGGCGCTCGAACTGGGCCGCACGGTCAAAGCGCGCATCCGCGAGCGGGTGGGCTCCACGCTGCGCAGCTCCGTCGGCCTGGCCACCAACCGCTACCTGGCCAAGGTGGCCAGCGACATGGAAAAGCCCGACGGCCTGGTCGCCCTGCCCCTGGACGTTCTGCCCGAAGCCCTCCACCAGCTCACCCTGCGCGACCTGCCCGGCATCGGCGCGCGCACCGAGAAGCGCCTGAACGAAAAAGGCATCCGCGCCATGGAGGATTTGCTGGCCCTGGACGGCGAGCAGGCCGGCCAGTTGTGGGGCTCGGTGTGGGGCCAGCGCCTGTGGCACTGGCTGCACGGCGAGGACTTCGATCTCGCGGAAACCGAGCACCTGAAATCCATCAGCCACTCCCACGTGCTGGCTCCGGAGATGCGCACCGCGGAAAGAGCCTGGGCCGTGGCCCACAAGCTGCTCCACAAGGCGGCCATGCGGCTGCGCGCGGGCGGCCTGTGGGCGGGCGGCATCGGCCTCGCGGTGGGCTTTGCCGTCCCCCGCGGCGACAAAACCCCCGTCAGCCGCTTCGGCGTGCCCACCCGCGGCTGGCACGCCGACCTGCGCCTCAGCGAGTCCCAGGACAATCAGACCCTCATCGCCGCGCTCCGCCGCCTGTGGGACTCGCGCCCCGCGGGGCCGGAGTTCGATCAGCCCTACTTCATCGGCGTCCAGCTCACCGGCCTGGTCCCCGACCGCCTCCACTCCCTCAACCTCTTCGACGCGCTGGATGGCGCGCAGAGCCGGAAGCGGCTGCTCAAGGCCATGGACGCCCTCAACACCAAATACGGCATGAGCACCCTGGCCCCCGCCACCATGCTCAGCGCGTTCAAGGCCGCCCCCACCCGCATCGCCTTCCACAGCATTCCCGATTTGTTCTGATCCTGTCCTGTTCTGGTGCTTTGGTACCGTGCACGCCGCCGATGATGCGCGCGCCGCAGCGGAGCCTGGCTTAGAATGCTTGCGAGCCATGCCGGGCGTATTCGTTCGCCTCCAGCAGCGCTGACATTCCCCTCAGATCGTGGCTGAGGATGACCGGAGCCGTGACGTGCCCCCGGTGGAGTGCCAGCGCTCAGAAAGGTGTAGTGAACATGCCCCGACTCCATGCATTCCTCGCGGCTGCCGTTTGCCTTGCCCTCTTTTCGCCAGTGCCCTTGTCAGCCAAGGCAGCCACGCACTGGTATCAGCCGCATTACATGGCCAAAGTGGAGGACGCTTCCAGCCGCCTGCAATTCCTCTCCCCGCACTTCGCCCCCGTCGATATGGGGAAGAATTACATGATGCTTACCACCGGCTTCACCCTGACCAACGTCAGCAGAACCGACATCGGCATCAACCTCTTCTTCACCTCCAGCGGGACGCAGAAGCAGACCACCGGCCTGTTTTCCACCAACACCGTCATGGTCCCCTTCAAGAAGGACATCGTCACCTCCATCGCCTATGCGGACATCGACTTCTTTGAGATATGGAACTTCCCCAAGGCCAACGGCGCCCCCGCGCCCTGGTGCGTCGTTCCCGCCGTCACAGGCGATTCCACCAACAACGTCATCTGCGTCCCATCCCAGGAAGATGCCCAGGGAGTCGCCGATGCGCTTGCCACCCTGGCGGTGGCCTCGGGAAGGACCTTGCGCGTTTCTTCCGGCATGGCCATGACGCCGATGACGGACAAGGAACTGAGAAAGCATCCCGAGCAGAGCGGCTGTCTGGTGCGAGAGGTCGATCTGGACGGGCCCCCGGCGCTGGCCGGCGTCCGCGAGGGCGACATCATTCACACCCTCAACGGCATCCCCTGCGCAAAAGAGCCTCTGCAGACCGCCATCGCCGAGGCTACCGCCAAGCCGGAGGGCGGCGTGGTGCGCGCCGAGATCCTTCGCAAGGGCAACCCCATGGCGCTCGAAGTGCGCTTTCCCCACGTTGAAGTCAATGCGGCTCAGTTGCGCCAGCAGAGCGCCGACCTCGCCCAACAGACTGCGCCTTCGTCCGCCGCTCCAGCCAGCGGTTCCGCACCGGCCCGTGGCGGCTTTCATCTGGGCATCAGCGTGCGCCCCATCATCGAATCCGACCTCGCGGCCCTTGGGCTGGCCAAGCCGCAAGGCGTACTGGTGACCAACATCGAGAAAGGCAGCCTCGCCGAGCAGATGCAGATCGAGATCGGCGACGCGATCACTGCCGTGAACGGCGCGAATGTCGTCGATGCGGACGCCTTCGCGCAGATCGTGCGCAGCGGGACCGCCAAGCGCTTCCACGTATTGCGCAAGGGCCAGGCGCTGGACCTGATGCTGTCGCAAAGCATGTAGCGCGGTCCGCGGATCGGCCATTCCCGCCAGGCCGGAGCCGGCGCGCTCCGGCCTCGTTTCATCCTTCGCGCCGCCCCGCCGGTGTTCTGCCCTCCTGAACTTTTTTCTGCTGAGCGCGTACTCTCTGCATCCCCGCGCGCGGATTTTTGCGGATAAGAGAGTAGAAGCGAAGCCCATGGCGCACGACTGGCAGCCGGATTTTGAACAACTCGTGGACGAGCACCAGTCGATGGTCTTTTCGCTGGCCCTGCGCATGACCGGCGACCGCGGGCTGGCCGAGGAGATCGCTCAGGATGTGTTTCTGGAACTGGACCGGAACCTGGGCAAAATTGAATCGCCGCAGCACGCCTGCTTCTGGCTGCGCCGCGTGGCCATGAGCCGCTCGGCCGATGCGCGGCGGCGGCGGGTTCGCGGCCTGGACCTGTGGGTCGAGATCGACGAGAATCACGGCGCGCCTCCGGAGGCGAGGACCTCTCCGCTGGGCTCCCGCCTGGAAGACCTGCTGGCCACCCTGCCCGAGCCGCAGCGCGCGGCGCTGGTGCTTCGCTATCAGGAGGACCTGACGCCGGAAGAGATTGCGGCCACCCTCGGCGAGCCGCTGGCCACCGTAAAGAGCCACCTGCAGCGCGGTCTCAAGCTGCTCAGGGCCAAGGCCACGACCCACCTGAGGGAGTACGTCAGGATGAAGGAGTCAGTGCGTGGAGCATGAACCGATGGACGACTTTGAACGCGAACTGCGCCAGGCCTTCGAGCGCCGGCCCGCCCCGCCCGGCTTCAAGCGCAGGCTGATGGAGCAGAGAGGCCGGCGGCGCACCGAGCGCCTGCACGGGCACATGGTCTTCTGGCAGCGGCTGGCGGCATCGCTCGCGCTGGCGGCCCTCGTCGGCGGCGGCTGGGCATGGCGTCATGCCGAAGAGCGCCGCAAAGGCGAAGAGGCCCGCGCACAGGTGCTGACCGCGCTGCGCATCACCAGCCACGCGCTCCACGAAATGAACACGCGGCTCGCAACCCACAGCCGCGCCGGCCAGCAACCCGACCAGGAATAGGGCCAGGAAGCCGGCCAGGCATAGGAATCAGGAATAGGAATTAAGGAGAGCCCCGATGAAAAACCGCATCGCAACCCCCGTACTTAATACTCGAGTACTCAGAACTCACCTGCTCAAGCTTTTCGTGCTGCCAGCCGTCGTGCTCGCAGCCTTCGCGCTGGCCGCGCCCCTGCTGGCGCAAACCTCGCCGCTCCCCCTGCCGCCCCCTGTCGAGAAGGAGCTGGCCGCGCGCGCCTCCAGCGTCACCGAGGTCACGCTCGGCAAGAACATGCTTGGCTTTGCCGCCAAATTCATGAACGGCAAGGACAAGGATGAAGCCGCCACCCGCCAGCTCATCGAGGGCCTCGACGGCATCTACGTCCGCGAGTACGAATTCGACAAGCCGGGCCAGTATTCGATGGAAGAGATCGACCAGTTGCGCAAGTATTTCGAAACCAGCGAGTGGTCGCCCATCGTCCGCGAACGCGAACGCAAGAGCGGCGAAACTACCGACGTGATGGTCAAGCTGGTCAACGGCGAAACCCACGGCATGTTCATTCTTGAAGTCGAGCCCAAGGAGCTGACCATCGTGCTGATCCTCGGCCCCATTCGCATGGACGACCTGGGCAAGCTGAAGGGCCTGGGGGGCCTGGGCGCGCTGGGCGACATCGAAAAGCAAGCACAGGGCAAGGACAAGAAAGGCGGCAACCAATGAGCCGGCTCGTCTGGATTCCCATCTGCTTCGTCGCTCTGCTGGTTCCCATTGTGGTGCTGGCCGGCAGCGGCGAGGGCGGCTTCGACGGCGTGGTCAGCTCCCTTGAGAGCCGCTATCACGCCCACGCCACCCGCATTCCCTTTCTCGGCGTCCTCAGCCTCATCTCGCGCGGGGCCACCCACAACGGCGTCGCCAACCTGCACGTGGCCGAGTTCGACAACTTCCGCGGCCCGGTCGACGGCGAGGAACTGAACCGGATCGTCGAGGAAAAGCTCGGCCACGGCTGGGAGCGCATCATCCGCGAAACCAGCCGCAAGGGCGACGAGCAGACCTTGATCTTCATGCACGCCGAGGGCCAGCGCATGGGCCTGTTCGTGCTCGACCTCGACGGACATGAGCTTAATGTGGTCCAGGTCTCGGTCGATCCCGACCACCTCAACGACAGCATCGGCCACTACGAGCATCATCACGGCGACGACGACGTATCGGACTAGGCGGAATCAAGCGCGCCGCAGGCTACACTGATTGCCAGCGTGGCCAGCTTCCTTCCATCGCCGGCGTCGGCTTATCGCGGCCGGCTTGCGCCCTCGCCCACCGGTTTGCTGCACGTGGGCCACGCGCGCACTTTTTGGACGGCCTGGCAGCGGGCGCGCGACGCCCATGGCGCGCTCGCGCTGCGCATGGAGGACCTCGACCCCGACCGCAGCCGCGCCGAATTCGCCCAGGCCGCGCTCGAAGACTTGCGCTGGCTGGGCATCCGCTGGCAAGAAGGCCCCGATGTGGGCGGCCCCCACGCGCCCTATGCGCAGAGCCAGCGGCACATCCTTTATCTGGCAGCCTGGCGACGGCTGCTCGAGGGCGGCTTCATCTACCCCTGCCGCTGCTCGCGCAAAGACCTGGCCGCCGCGCTCAGCGCGCCCCACGAAAGCACGAAGGCCGAGCAGGAGCCGCTGGACGACGAGCCCGTTTATCCCGGCACGTGCCGCCCCGCGCAGAACGCCAATCCATCGGTCTCTGCCGCGCTGGAGCGCGAAGACCCCGCCGGCGCCAACTGGCGCTTCCGCGTGCCCGACGGCGAAGCGATCGAGTTCGACGACCTCAACCTCGGCCCGCAGCGCTTTGTGGCCGGCGTGGACTTCGGCGACTTTGTGGTGTGGCGGCGCGACGGGACTTCGGGGTCCCCACGGACAGGTCCCCAGCGGACAAGTCTTCGTCCGTGGGGTGGCGGAGTGCCCAGCTACCAGCTGGCTTGCGTCGTAGACGACGCCGACATGCAGATCACCGAAGTGGTGCGCGGCGCCGACCTGCTCAAGTCCACCGCGCGCCAGATCCTGCTCAACCGCGCCCTGGGCTTCCACGATCCAGCCTGGTTCCACTGCCGCCTGGTGGTGGACCACAACGGCCGCCGCCTGGCCAAGCGCCACGACGCCCTCAGCATTCGCGCCCTGCGCCAGCGCGGCCTGACGCCGATGAATATTCTGTCTGCCGAGCTGCCCGAAGAGGCGTGAAAGCTCGTCGGGGCCAAACCCCCGACCTGCCGGGTGCCCCAGGTCTCGATTCTGAGACCTGGGAAAGCACTAGGGCCGCTGCTGCCCGCCCTCACCCGTGCCGGATAAACGTCCCGTCCTGCAGCTCGCTCATCGCCTGGCGCAGCTCGGCCTGCGTGTTCATCACGATCGGCCCGTGCCACGCCACCGGCTCCTCCAGCGGCTTGCCGCTGACCAGCAGAAACCGAATCCCCACCGGGCCGGCCTCCACCACAATCTCGTCGCCGCGGTCAAACAGCACCAGCGAATGATTCCTCGCGTCGTACTGCGCCGTCGCGTGGGGGTCCACGGCCGACTCGGTCAGCACCGCCTGCGGCTTCGAGGCGTCGCGAAAGGTCCCCGCGCCCGCAAAAACATACGCGAATGCGTTGCGCGTGACCTCCACCTGGATGCGCCGGCGCTTGCCCGGCGGCACCGAGATGTCCACGTACGAGGGGTCCGCGGCCACTCCCTCCACCGGCCCCTGCTGGCCCCAGAACGCGCCGCAAATAATCCGAGCCCGCGTCCCGTCGTCCTCCGTCACCTCGGGAATCGCGCTCGAAGGAATGTCCTGATAGCGCGGCTCGGTCATCTTCAGCGCCGCGGGCAGGTTGGCCCACAACTGAAAGCCGTGCATGCGCCCCTGCGCGTCGCCTTTGGGCATCTCCTGGTGCAGAATGCCGCTGCCGGCCGTCATCCACTGCACGTCGCCGGCGGTCATGCGCCCCTGGTTGCCCAGGCTGTCGCCGTGAGCCACTTCGCCCGCCAGCACATAAGTGATGGTCTCGATGCCCCGGTGGGGATGCCAGGGAAATCCAGCCAGGTAGTCGGCCGGGTTGTCGTTGCGGAAATCGTCCAGCAACAGAAACGGATCGAACTCGGCCGTCTTGCCGAAGCCGAAGGCGCGCTGCAATTTCACCCCCGCGCCCTCCAGGGTGGGTTTGGTTTCCAGCATCTGCTTTACTGCTCTTAGCGACATGGTTTTGACCTCCTCTGCCGTACAAAGCATTGGATGCGCGAGGATAATATTCGTTGCAACAGATAGTTTCGCGGGCGCCGCGGGTGGCCGGGCGGGGGTGGGCGAAGGCCGCGCGGCGCCCGCGCCTTCCACGCCCATCCGACCCAGGGTTTATCATCGGAGGTGGTGCGGGCAGGGATGGTTTCGCCTGCATTTTTGCCCTTGCGCGGGGCCCTTGGGCTGGCGTGCGCGGGGGCTATCCCTTTCGAGAAACGGAAAGCGATGCGAGCGAAGACGGCAGTAGTGCTGGGCGCCCAGTGGGGCGACGAGGGCAAGGGCAAGATTGTGGACGTGCTGAGCGAGCGGTTCAGCGCCGTGGCCCGCTACGCGGGCGGGCACAACGCCGGGCACACGGTCATCCACAGCGGCCAGAAGTTCGTGCTGCAGCTGATTCCCTGCGGAGTTCTGCGGCCAGGCTGCAAGGGCGTCATCGGCAACGGCGTGGTGCTGGACCCAATCGCCTTCCTCAAGGAAGTGGCCAAGCTGCGCGCCCTGGGCGTGGACGTGGACGGGCAGCTCTCCGTCTCCAACCGGGCCCAGGTGATCCTGCCCTACCACCGCATGATCGAGCTGGCCGCCGAAAGCGCGCCGGGCCGCAAGAAGATCGGCACCACCAGTCGCGGCATCGGTCCCGCCTACGAGGACAAGATGGCGCGCAGCGGCCTGCGCATCGTGGACCTGCTGCGCCCCGAGCTGCTGAAGACCCACATCGAGGCCGCCTGCGCGGAGAAGAACGCCATTGTGCGCGCCCTCTCCGGCGCCGGATCCGACAACGGCCCGCTCGACCCCGCCAAAATGTACGACGAGTACGCGGCGGCGGCCGAGCAGGTGCGCCCGTTTGTCGCCGACACCGGCCGGCTGCTCCATGGCGTGCTGGCCTCTGGCGGCAGCGTGATGTTCGAGGGCGCGCAGGGCACCATGCTGGACATCGACCACGGCACCTATCCGTTTGTCACCTCGTCGTCGGCCACGGCGGGCGGCGCGGCCACCGGCACCGGCGTCGGCCCCACGGCCATCGGCACCGTCATCAGCGTCACCAAGGCCTATGTCACCCGCGTCGGTGAAGGGCCCTTCCCCACCGAGATTCACGACGCCGTAGGCGACCACCTGCGCGCCCGCGGCAACGAGTACGGCGCGGTCACCGGCCGCCCCCGGCGCTGCGGCTGGCTGGACATGCCCCTGCTCCGCTACTCCAACCAGGTCAACGGCGCCGAGTGGCTGGTGATTACCAAGATGGACGTCATGGACGAGCTCGAAGAGATTCCCATCTGCGTGGGCTACGAGATCAACGGCAAGGTCACCGACGAGATTCCCGCCGACGTGCACGGGCTGGAGCAGATCAAGCCGCGCTATACGACCCTGAAGGGCTGGCGTCAGCCCACCGAAGGGATTACCGAGTTCGACAAGCTGCCCCAGGCGGCGCGGGAGTATCTGCGCTTTCAGGAACGCGAGAGCGGCGCGAAGATCGGCATGGTCTCCACCGGGCCCGACCGCGAGCAGACCATGGTGCTGCCGGAGTTTGCCGCCGCGCTCGACGAGATTCACAGGTAAACTGGACAAACGCGAGCAAGGCCCAGGGCCCATACCCGCGAGGAAGCCGCACTTATGATCAGTTTTACCGTCAGGATTAAGTTTTCTCCCGAGGATCGGGACGAGATTGCCGAGATGCTGCGCCAGCTCACCTTGGCCACTCGCCAGGAGCCGGGGTGCGTGAGCTACATTCCGCACTGGGTGGAAAGCAACCCGGACACGGTGCTGATCTACGAGCAGTACCAGGACGCGGCGGCCGAAGCGGCTCACCGCAAATCGGCGCACTTCAAAAAATATGCCGTCGGCGGACTCTTCCAGAAGATGCTGGAGCGGAACCGCGAAGACCTGACCTCGCTGGCCTGAGCGCCGCCGCCGCTCGCCTCAGGACGGCCTGCCGCCGCGCGCCCCGCCTGCTATGTGAACATTGCGCGAAAGCATTGACCCGCACAACGGCGCGGGACTACCATCCGTTACGACGATGCGGACCTCGAGCGCCAACTCAGCAACCGGCTGCAACTGCCGCCTCGCGGTCGGCCTTGTGCTCCTGCTGGCGGTCAGCGCCGCGCCCCTGCTGCGCGCCATGCCCCGCGCTGAGCGCCATGAGAGCCGCCATGAAATCGACCAGCTCGAAGACCGCTGGCGCGACGCCATGCTCCACCGCAACCTCGCCGTCATCAGCACCCTGCTGGCCGACGATTTCATGGGCATCACCGCCGGCGGAGTCCTGCAGTCCAAGGACCAGACCCTGGCCTGGCTGCGCAGCGGCGTGGTCCGCTTCAACTCCATTGAGCTTTCTGACCGCAAGGTGCGCTTCTACGGCTCCACGGCCCTGGTCACCTCGCGCGCCCAGGTCAGCGGCGTCACCCCGGGGGACGACATCTCGGGCAGCTATCGCTATACCCATGTCTGGGTGCGGGATGCGCAGGGCACGTGGCGAATCGTCAGCTTTGAAGCCAGCCGCATCCGCCAGCACCGCCCGCACCGCTAGCCCCACCATGAGCTGCGATCTCTCGCTCAATGCGAACGGCGTGCCGCACAACGGCTTCCAGTTCACTCAGAGCTACGTCCTCGGCCCCTCCGGCGAAGAGCTGACCCAGTTCTCCGTCACCGCCGGCGTGGCCTCCTGGCAGCGCACCAACGTCTACGCCGCCGGCAAGCTGATTGCCACCTATGACCTCGCTGGCAGTCAGCCTGCGCTGCACTTCCACCTCACCGACCCGCTGGGCACGCGCCGCATGCAGCTCAGCGGCAACCTCACCAACCTCGGCCAGCCGGAGACCGATTGTCAGAGTCTCCCCTTCGGCGACCAGTTGAACTGCTTCTCCGACCCGAACGCCTCCGCCTCCGCCTCCGGCGGCGACGACGGCAATCCCCTCCACTTCACCGGCAAAGAACGTGACGCCGAATCTGGCAATGACTACTTCGGGGCAAGGTACTATGCATCTACGATGGGCCGGTTTATGTCCCCCGATTGGAGCGGTACTCCCTCAGCAGTACCGTATGCCAACCTATTCAATCCGCAGAGTCTCAATCTCTACGCCTATGCGGGTAACAACCCGTTGATCCGAATTGACAAAGATGGGCATTGCTGGAGTTGGTTGCAGGGGGCGTGCAATTTCTTTGAGAAGGCGTACCACGGCATCTTCACTGACTACGGGTTCAAGACCAACGCACAAGTGACCCAGGTTAACAATGAAAACCGTCAATGGCTCATCCAGCACAATGTCGTTCAGCCGGATAAGAATGGCAACTCAATTGATTGGAATAAGGCCAGCGCTTCTCAGGTGCGCGGAGCCTATGCCTCGGTCGTAGGGGCGATGATTCTTCGTCTGATCCATGGACCGGAGACCCTTCAGGGTGCCGCTATGGACTCCGTTCGCAAAATGAGCACGGAAGACATTATCAATTCGCTGAAGAATGGAGATGAGCCAGGCATCATTAAGCCAGACGGAACCGTAATGAATGGAAACACAAGACTAGCCGTGCTTCAAGAACGGGGCGTGGACATCAACAGCTTGGGTCTGAAACCTGATCCGATGTACGAAGAGTTTAGCGCGGCTGAGGGCGCAGCAGCTCAATCAGGCATGGGAGCAGAGGGAATGCCAGCGGAAGAACCCATCGCAGGTCCCACAACTACAGAACCTGACGAGCCAGAACAATAAGGCACTGAACACGGCGATAACCTTGGGGAAATCATGCTAACAATCGATGAAGCAATCGAACGATTTGAATCACTCTCTTCTGATGACAAGGCAAGGGTGCTAGGGCAGGTGTCCTATCACTTCACAATCGCTGGGCGTGATGTTTCAACACAGGGCGATTGTCAGCAGCAGCGGGATAAACTCGTGGCTCTCAACGAAGTCCAACATAAGCTTGCGGGACAGATCGTAGCGATTCTGAAGAACAATAGTAGGTACCCCGATAAGGACTTTTTCCTCGTTTTAGCGGACGTGTCCAAACGGGCAGGTATGCTCCCATACTTGCAAGGTGTCCTTACCAAGGTGCTGTGAGTTGCATCCGTGCTTGATACGCAAGGCCGTCCCTTCGGGTGCGGCCTTGCGGCGTCTGGGCCCTCCATCTGAGAGCAGTACCGACCGGGAAAAAACCGCGCTGCCTACGGCATCGGGAGTAGCATGACACAACACCCCGCGCGGGTTGCTGGCGGGTGGCCCCGGTCCCGATGATCGTTTCCAACTACACTGAGGGTGCCCCCGGTCCCTGGCCTTTGGGGACCGGGGATGGTGGCACTTTCCTCGTCCCGCCGATCCGGAATTGGAGTAACCTCGTAGTCCATGAAAGGCAAGCGGGCGGGTGGCCCACCCTTGACCAGCCCATGAACTGGGTGGGCGACCCCGAATCCCGCCCGCCCCCCTTGCGGAGAAGTCAGGAGGAAGGGCCGCGCACCCCAACTCCCACCCCTGAGACCTGGAAAACCCAAATCCCCCTCCCCGCACTGCGCAAAATTACCCCTCCCCGGCGCACACTGGAAATGAAGAGCTACAGCCGAGCCGTCCCCGGGCCCCAGGGTCCGCCCTGTCCCGGTCCGTACCCCGGCAGGGTAGGCAGGGTACCCCCCTACCCCCCCTTATTTATTTTTGTTTTCCACAGTTTTTTTGCAGTCAATTCCGCAGCCGGCTTCGCCTCATCTTCGCCTCAGTCCTCGTCCCCGCCCCGCCAGCCGGTCCTCTAAAATCATTCCATGCCCGAACTGCCTGAAGTGGAGACCATTGCCCAGGGCGTGGACGCGCGCCTGCGCGGCGACCGGATTGTGGAGGCCTGGTTCGGCTCCCATCGGGAGCCCTTCAAGACCCCGCCTGCGCGTCAGGCCAAGGGCCTCGAAGGACGCACCATTCTGGCCGTGCATCGCACCGGAAAACACATCGTGTGCGAGCTGAGCGCGCCCTCCGCCGGGCCGTTGAAGCAGCCCAGCGTCCATCCGGAAGCCCAGTGGATCGTGCATCTTGGCATGACCGGCCGCCTGCTCGTGACAACCCCCGAGGGCCCCGTCGCGGCGCACACCCACGCGCGGCTGACGCTGGCCAGCGGCCGTGAGCTGCGCTTTGTCGACCCGCGCCGCTTCGGGCGGCTGGAGCTGCGCGACCTGGGCCGCGTGGCAGCGTTTGCCGGGCCGGGCGCCGAGCCGCTCACCATCGGGCCGGACGAGTTTGCCGCGCTGTTTCGCGGGCGCAAACTGGCCATCAAGGCGGCCCTGCTCAACCAGACGCTGCTGGCCGGGGTGGGCAACATCTACGCCGACGAAAGCCTGTTTCGCGCCGGCATCCGGCCCCGGCGCAGGGCGGGGCGGCTGACCAGGGCCGAGTTGGAGCGGCTGCGGCTGGGGCTGCGCGCGGTCCTGGAGCAGGCCATCCGACAGGGCGGCTCCTCGGTCTCCGACTATGTGGATGCCGACGGCGTGCGCGGCTTCTTTCAGCTGGAGCACCGGGTGTACCAGCGCACCGGCGAGCCCTGCCGGGCCTGCGGGACGCCGATTCGGCGGGTGGTCGTGGCGGGCCGAAGTACGCACTTCTGCCCGCAGTGCCAGCGGTAGATCTAAAGTTCTACGTTTTTTGGGAGAATTGCGCCGCCGGACTATGCGATTGCAGACGCGAGTCCGATCAGTACTTTCGTAAGTGATTGAAAACATGAGCCAGGTGAAACGGCACGCCGATTGCTATATAGAGGGTGCCAGTGATGTAACGGCTGCTGGAAAAGATCCGGCCAGCCCGCAGAACCAGCAGACGCCCGGCAAGAGCCTCCGCCCACGAAGCGGCCCTCAAAAGGGAAAACCGGCCGGGAAAGCCTGCGAGAGGCGCGGTGGATATAACCACCGCCCAGAATTTGCTGGGAGGCCAGTGACCAGCACAAGAACGCGAAACGCCGCTCCTTCACGGAGCGGCGTTTTGTGCGTCCGGCGGCGTTTTGGCGCGGTCACGGGACGCCGGGGCTGCCGATCCTGATTCCTGTCGATGCGGGCCTGACTTGCAAGCCGGTGCGACAGGCTGTAGTATCAGAGTTGCCTATCAGGCGGCTGATGCGAACCACCCTCAATTGGGCAGTGATAGCTCGCCGCTGAAGAAGGATGCTTGAGCCCGCCTGTCTGACCCTTATTGGCCGCGAGCGGCGAAGGTTCCCAAAGGAAGGGCATCACCCGAGGAAAGCGCTGGCCGCACCGTACCGATCCTGACAACCGGATAGAGCTGTTGCAAGGTTTTTGCGTACCAGGCGGCGAGAGCGTTTTTACAGTTGCAGTACCCCGGAGTCGGCTTGTTTGCGTGGTATTTTTGCTGAAAAGAAGACCAGCATGCACTTGGCAAGCAGGGCACACTGGCTGTGAAAACATCGTGAGTTCCAGGAGATCGTGGTCGATTGCGGGCGAGTAGAGCTTCGCGCCAATTTGCCGCGAGTCCAGAAAGAAGCAGACCGCCCGCCGTCGAGTTACCTGTCCAGACCTGGACGAGCGGCAGGCAAGGGAAATTCAGCACCCGTCAGGAAACGTCTGAATCCAGCAAGGCAATGCACGCAAGAGCAATGTGCCAGGAAGTGCACGCATGACGACAGAACCGACCGAGCCCCAGTCTGAACTAGGGCCAGCCCCGGCCAACGGCCAGGGTCAGTTGCAGGGGCATCGGCGCCGCCGGCGCCGCCGCAAGAATAAAACCAGCCAGCAGGGCGCGCCACAGGCGCAGCAGGCCCCGCCTCCACCGCAGGCGCAGGGCGCGCAGCCCCGGCAGCCCCACCCCCGCCAGAACCAGGGCCGGAAGAAGAAAAAGTTTATCCCCAAGGCTTCCGCTCCGGCGGGCCAGCCGGGCAACAGCATCTCTTCGCCCGCGCATGGCCGGCGCAAGGAGAAGCAGCGCGGGCCGCGGACGTTTGTGGGTCCCATGGACCACAGCTACCGCGTGGCGAACGGCAACGTCTCCGACGGGCCGGCTTCGACGATTCCTACCTCGGGCAACGGTCACGGCACCTATTACCCTGACGTCTACTCCACGCCCACGGCGGCTCCCGCGCGCGAAGACGCGCCCACCCGCATCTTCTGCTTCATCGAGGACCTGTTTTTCCAGGCCAAGATTCAGGAGACGGCGCGCAAGCTGGGTGTGAAGGTGGAGTTTGTGAAGGGCGACAAGGAAACCCTGGCGCGGCTGACCGAAGGGCCGGAGGAAGAGCGGCCCACGCTGGTGGTCTTCGACCTGAACAACCTGAACGCCAAGCCCATGACGCTGATTCCCAAGTTGAAGGCCAAGCTGAAGAAGGGCACGTCGATCGTCGGCTTCCTCAACCACCTGCAAGGGGAGTTGAAGGCCAAGGCCGTCGAGGCCGGCTGCGACACGGTGATGCCGCGCTCCGCCTTCTCGCAGAGCCTTCCGAATCTTCTCCGCCGCTACGGGCTGGAAGAGGAAGAGGAATACGCGCAGCAGCCCATGTAGTGAAGACAGGGGTCAGGGGTCAGTAAAAACCGGACTCTGAGGCAGACTCACTCGCAGAATAGAAAAGAAGAGCGCACCGATGCTGGTGCGCTCTTTTGTTTTGGACTTATTGTCTGATCGCTGATCTCTGCCCGCTATCCCGGCGGCCAGGTGAGCGTGCGGCCGGCGAGCAGG
This sequence comes from uncultured Acidobacteriaceae bacterium, assembly GCA_963716385.1. GTDB lineage: Bacteria > Acidobacteriota > Terriglobia > Terriglobales > Acidobacteriaceae > Telmatobacter. Next base: position 135,338 of record OY970305.1, on the reverse strand, counting down.
TGGACGTGCAGGTGATCGACGGTCTGGCCGCCGTCTTCGCCGGTGTTGATCACCAGGCGATAGCCCTTGCCCAGGCCCTTGGCGCGGGCAATCTCTGCGGCGGCCCAGAGCAGGTGCCCGAGCAGCGGCTTGTCGCCCTCCTGCGCCTCGTCCAGCGAGACGATGTGCGCGCGCGGAGCCACCAGCACATGCACCGGGGCGCGGGGGTGGATGTCGGCAAAGGCGTAGCACTGCGCGTCCTGGTAAACGGCGGCGGAGGGAATGCTTCCTTCAATGATCTTGCAGAACAGGCAGCTCATGACGCACACAGTGTACAGGAGAGCGGGGCAGGGTCCGAGGAGTGCATTCTCCGCCGGCAGGCCGCTGCCTTCGCTCGACATTCTTCCGTGACAGGCCTAGACTCTCCTGCGCGGGGAAGTGTCTACAGCGCAGTTCCATGGACCCGCGGGCCGGTCGAGCGGAATTCTTGCGTGTCGACCAAGTCTCGTTTCGCAGGGAGGACGTCATGTTGTCGCGCACCATCTATCTGAGCAGGCTGATCGGGTTGTACTGCATCCTCGTTGTGCCCTCCATGATCCTTCGCAGAGAAGCCACCGTGAACACGGTATCGGCCCTTTTTCAAAGCCCGGGGATGATCTTTGTTCTGAGCTTCCTCGCGATCAGCGCCGGACTGGCGATGGTACTGGGGCACAATCGCTGGTCGGGCGGCGCGCTGACGGTGGTGGTGACCATCGTCGGCTGGCTCATCGTCCTCAAGGGCCTGCTCTTCCTGTACCTGCCCTCCGAAGTGGAAGCGGAATTCCTCCTGCGCTGGCTCCGCCATCCCCAGCTCTTCTACGTGTGCATGGCGCCGTCGCTGCTGATCGGCATCTACCTGACCTGGGCCGGATTCACGGCGAAAGCGCGTTCCTGAGACGGCCCGCCTCGACCGCCTCAGCTGGTGTGGTCGAGCAGGATCTTCCACCCGTGCGGGCCTTTGCGCCAGACGAGTGAAAAGATGCCGTCGTCCTTTTTAGCTTCACCCTTGGCCTTGCGGTCGAGGTGAAACTTGCCGGTGACGACGGCGTACTCGGTCGCGCCGCAGGCGGAGGGAAGCAGGCGCACCTCGAGACCGCTGTAGGTGAGCGCGCCCATCTGCGCGGGAGTTGTGTAGGCATCACGGTAGCGCGCCAGGATGGGCTGGTAGCCCTTGCGCAGCGTGAGGCCGATGAAAGTCGTCGACGGAGAATCCTCGTAGGCCTGCATGAAGGCAGGAATGTCGGCGCGGTTCCAGGCGGCAACCTGCGCGGCCAGGACGGCGCGAATCGCGGCTTCATCGCCCACCTGCGCTGGGGCAGGCGCCGCTTGCGCGCCACCGGCGGTTGTCGCGCCAACGCAAACGCAGACACAAACGCAGACACAAAGCAGGACGAGCAAAAAAATGCGTTTCATGGGCGGGCCTCCGGAGATGCGGGTATCCGCGTTCAGCTTACAATGGCTGCATGACTGCGGCTGCCGAGGCTTCCCCCTTTCGCGTGGTGCATACGGTCTGTTCCCATGACTGCCCGGATTCGTGCGCGGTTCTCGTGACCGTCGACGGCGATGGCCGTGCGATCAAAGTGCAGGGCGATCCGGCGCAGCCGGTGACGCAGGGGTTCCTATGCGGCAAGGTGGCCAAATATCTGGATCGCGTCTACGCGCCGGAGCGGATTCTTTTCCCCTTGAGACGAAAGCCCGGCGCGCAAAAGGGCCCGCGGCCCCGGGGGCGCGAGCACGAGGCCTTTGAGCGCGTCGGCTGGGACGAGGCGCTGGACGCCATTGCCGCGCGCCTGCAGAAAATCAGCGACGAACACGGGCCGGAGTCGATCCTGCCATACAGCTATGCGGGCACCATCGGCGTGCTCGGCTACGGCTCCATGGACCGGCGCTTTTTTCACCGGCTTGGCGCGAGCCAACTGGACCGGACCATCTGCTCCGAGGCCGGCGGCGTGGCGTGGAACCTGGTCTACGGCAAGAAGCTGGGCACGCCGACCGAGGATTTCCGGCGGGCCAAACTCATCCTGGCCTGGGGCGCGAATATCCACGGCAACAACGTCCACCTGTGGCCGATGGCGGAGCAGGCGCGGCGCGCGGGTGCGCGGCTGATTGTCATCGATCCCTACAAAACGCGCACCGCCGCGCTGGCCGACTGGCACATCGCCATCCGCCCCGGCACCGACGCGGCGCTGGCGCTGGGACTGATGCATGTGATCCTGCGCGAGGGCCTCGAAGACCGCGCCTACATTGCCGAAATGACGCATGGCTTTGCGCAACTGGCCGAGCGGGCGCGCGACTACACGCCGGAGCGGGTGGCGGCCTGGACCGGCATGACGGCGAGCGAAGTTGAGCAGTTGGCGCGCGAGTACGCCACCACCCGGCCCGCGGCGATGCGCATGAGCTACGGCGTGCAGCGCAGCCAGAACGGCGGGACGGCGGTGCGGGCCATCGCCATGCTGCCCGCGCTGACCGGGGCGTGGAAGCATCGCGGCGGCGGCGCGCAGTTGTCGATGTCGGGCGCGTTCGCGTGGAACAAACCGGCGCTGGAACGCCCCGATCTGGCGCTGGCTTCGCCGCTCAAGCGGCTAGCGCGGGTGGTGAACATGTCCACGCTTGGGGCTGCCCTCACGGAGCTTGGCGCTGAACCCGCCGATGGCCCACCCCTGCATGCGTTGTTCGTCTACAACTCGAATCCCGGCGCGGTGGCGCCGAACCAGAATGCTGTCCGGCGCGGCCTCGCCCGCGCGGACCTGTTCACCGTGGTGCACGAGCTTTTCTTTACCGATACGACCGACTACGCCGACTACATTCTGCCCGCGACCACGTTTCTGGAGCACACCGACATCCAGGGCGCCTACGGGCACTACTTTGTGCAGCTCTCGCAGCAGGCCATTGAGCCGCCCGGCGAGGCGCGTTCGAACGTGTGGCTGTTTGGGCAACTGGCGCAGCGCATGGGCTTCACCGAGCCGTGCTTCCGCGATACGCCGGAGGAGATGACCCGCCAGGCGCTCGGCATGGACGCCGGGAGCGGGCCCGACGGGCACTCGACGAATGCGGGCATGGAGCACATCACGCTGGACGACCTGAAGCGGGAGGGGCACATGCCGCTGGGCTTCCACCGCGAGCCGGAGACGCGGCCGTTCATGCCGTATACGGCCGGGCCGCTGGCCACGCCCTCGGGCAAGATCGAGTTTTATTCAGAGACGCTGGCCGCTCGCGGACTCGACCCTCTGCCGGGCTTTGTTCCCCCGGTTGAATCGCGCTGGGGTGAGGGCGCGAAGCGCTTTCCCCTGGAGTTTTTGAGCCGCAAGGCGGACAATTATATGAACTCGACCTTCGCCAACCTGGACGGCCATCGCAAGATGGAGGCGCGGATCAGCCAGCGGCTGGAGATGCATCCGGTGGACGCCGCGGCGCGTGGGATTGCCGACGGGGACGCGGTGCGGGTGTGGAACGAGCGCGGCACACTGGGCCTGACGGCGATGCTGAACGCCAGCCTGCCGGCCGGGGTGGTGGCGGCGCAGCTGGACTGGGCCAAGCTGCACGCCGGCGGCGTGAACGTGAACGCGCTGACCAGCGAGCGGCTGACGGACCTGGGCGCGGCGGCTACGTTTTACTCCGTACTGGTCGAGGTGGAAAGGGCGTCCGGTTGAGCGACTGTGTTCCGGCTGCGGGAGACGCGGCAGGAATGGGCCGCTCGCGGCAGCCCGACAGCGTATCCTAAGCACTATGGACTTGACGTACGTTTTTACATTTATTGCCGTCGTCATAGCTTTCTTCCTGGTGAAGATGGCCGGGCAGATCTCAATTCGTGCCGCCCGGCAGCATTTGAGAGATGGGGCGCTGGTGATTGACGTGCGCACTGCGACCGAATTCGAGTCGCGCCACCTGCCCAAGGCGATCAACATTCCTTCGAGCGAGATTGAGACCTACCTGCCGCGCCGGGTGACGGACAAGAGCCGGGTGCTTCTGCTGCACTGCCAGAGCGGGATGCGCAGCGGGGTGGCGAAGAAAACCATGCGGAAACTCGGATACACGAACACCTTCAATCTCGGCTCCTTCAACCGGGCATTCAAAATTATCAGCAGCCGGTAGATCACACGCGTGGAGCGCGCGGCAGGACTCACGGCGCATTCGGAATTTCGAGCGTCATGCAGTGCCCGTGGCCGGTTTCGCACTGCAGCATGTCCTGGGCAAGCAAATTCCAGCCGACGAACCCCGCGAATTTTCCGCCAGGCGATTGCTCCACAGTCGGCGCGAGGCCGTCGCCGTTCTCAGCGTCGTAATCCTCGTGCATGGAGCCCCATTTGGCAATGTCGCGATGCAGCATGGCGGCGAGGGTGACGGCGAGCTGGCGCGACTCCGCGTGAAATCCATAGCGGCGCAGCGCAATCCAGTCCAGAAAGTTGGCGTTGATCCAGATGGGTCCGCGCCAGTTTGAGTACGGATTGATGATGGCCTGGTTGTTGTAGGCCGGGTCGCTTTTGGCCAGGCTGCGCAAGCCGTACTTCGATTCCATTTCGTCGGGATTGAGCAGGTGGCAGCGGACCATGCGGCGGGCGTCGGCGGCGGGGAGCAGACCGTCCACCAGCGGCAGGAAATTTGACCAGGCGAGGACGCGCACCCAGGCGCCCGAGTCGCGGCGGCGATTGAAAAACATGGCGTCGGAAGGTGACCAGAGCTTGGCGAGGATGGCGCGGCGGGTGGCCTCGGCCTCCGCGCGATAGGCGCGGGCGTCTTTGGCGTCGCCCAGATGATCAGCCAGCACGGCCATGGCTGCGTACTCGCGCATCGCCCAGACGGATGCGTCGACGGCGAGGATGGCGCCGGGGTCCTTGGGGTCGTTGGAGAGCGCGGGGTTGTTGTCGGCGCCCGACTGCATGGCGTTGGCCCAGAACCAGAGGCCCCAGCGGGGATCGAACTGCGTGCGCTTTCTGTATTCAAGAACGCGCTGCATCGCGGGCCACGCGGGGCGCAGCCAGGCGTAGTCATTGAGCTGCCGAGAGGCAAGGAGCGCGCCCTGGGCGAGGAAGGGCTTCATGGCGAACTTGCCGAAGAGTGGGCGCGGACCCTTGGGCGTGATGCAGCCGGCGACGTAGCCGTCCTTGTCGGCTGAGCCAGCAAAGCCGAGCACCCAGTCGCGGAGGTATTTGGCGTCTGCGGGGTTCTGGTTGGCCCAGTGCGCGCCGATGAAGAAGCCGTCCCAGTCCCACATCTGCGGGTAGTAGCCGGCGGGGATGAGATAGGGGTGCTTGATGTAGCCGTCCGCGGGCCGGAGGGTCTGCGGCGCGAGGCGGGCGAAGTCGGCCGTCAGCCCCGCAAGCAGCGCGTCGTCAGCCGTCGGCGCGGCGGTAGAGGGGGTCGCGAGCGCGAGCAGTGCGACGGCGGCCAGAAAGCGGCGACAGCGAAGAGCGGCAAAGCGAAGAGTCGGCACCGAGGAATGATAACGCCGGGAAAAGCCATCCGGCTTATTGGGGCCAGTGTTCTCCTTCCCGGCTGCAGCGAAATCAGAGTCGATGTATCCGGAAAGCAACCCCGCAAAGTGGCTTTCTTTCTCAAGAAAAAGCCACCTTGAAGGATCTCAACAAGAGCACGCTTACTCTGGTTTCGCTCAAATCACTGGCAAGCGTGACTGCGCGCACTGACGCCATGCGGCGCGAGACTATTCTTCCTCTGTCCCGATGACGGGCCCCTGCTCAGCGTTGACTCTGAGATACGCATCGGCACGAGGAGAAATTTCATGATGAGCCCGAAACTCATGGCTGTGGCTTTGATGTCGCTTGGCCTTGCTCTTCCCGCGCACGCCAAGACCTACAAGAACACCTACCCCATTGCGTGCGGCGATATGTGGGGCGCGGTCAAGGACACTCTGAACAACCAGGATAACTACGCGCAGGTGAAGATCGACGACGAGCACCTGAAAGCCGACTACCAACCGAAGCACTCCGTTCATGTGGACGTTACCGGAACGCTGCTGCAGCGAATGAACCATGTGACTCTGGTCCCGAAAGGCACGGGCTGCCAGATGCAGGTGGTGTCGAACTGGAGCGGATGGGGGCACCAGGATCAGGGTGACTTCAAGAAGCGCGTCGACGAGGCGTTGACCAAGCGCAAAGCCACGCCGCCTTCCCAGCCCGCTCCAGCGCCGGCTCCGGAAAAGTGATTGCGGAGGACCTCTTCTGAGGCTCGCCCGCTGCCGCGCTCATGGCGCGGCGCTCGCGGGCAGCAGCTCGATGTAGTCGAGCGCGGCGGGGTCGTCCTTGTCCGGGATTCCCTCCACGCGCAGGACATCGCCCGGCTTCAGCTTCACGCAGTGGACGGTGATGCGCGTGGAGTTGTCGCCGTCGGGGCGCTTTGAGGGCAGGGCTGCATCGGCGACCCATGCGGCGGCTGGCTGGCCGCCCACTTCGAGCGTGAATTGTGCCGCGCCGGGCTGCAGATCAAAGTACTGGACGGCGATGTTGTAGCGGCCTGGCTTGCCGGTGTACGTCCACTCGGCGCTGCAGCTGGCCTCGCTGCAGGTGACGGCCTTGCCGCGCGAGGCGTCTTCCCACGGGGTCACATCGATGACTTTGTAGCCGGTGAGGCGGGCGTCTTCGGCTTCCATGCGGCCGGGGTAGTGGCCAGCGCGGCCTCTGTCGTCGGGGATGCCGCTGAGCTTGAGGAAATATTGCACGACGGCGTCGCGCCAGACAATGGCGTGGCCGGCCTGGTATTCGAGCCGCGCGAGCACGTCTTCGTAGAGTCCTGCGTCCATCGAGGGGCGGCCTTTGAGCGAGGCCCACTCGGTGACGAGGTTGGCGGCCTGCGCGGCGCCCTCGTAGTGATCGTCGTAGAGGGTCTGGATGACGGTTTTGCCGTCGTGGAGTTTGTAGGTGTACGGCACGTGGTGGAAGAAGAGCAGCAGATTGTCGGGGCAGGTGGCCAGCGACTCGTAGACGCGCGCGACTTCGGGCGGGTACTGGCCCACGAAGCCGGTGCCGGTCGAGACGGTGCGGTCCATGCCGACGCCCTCATGATCCGCGCGGTGCCACTGGCCCCAGCCGTTGCGCTCGCTGGACTCGATGTTGGGGCCGTAGTGCGAGCCGGTGATGTCGGTGAGCGTCTGGAGGCCGAGGGGGCCGGTGTAGTCGAGATAGGCGGGCCAGGACTGCATCAGCATTTTGGTGACGGTCGAGACGACGACCGGGTCGTTGGAGATGGTCTGGCGCGTCCACTCTTCGGCGATCTGCTCCGCGGTCAGGTTGGGGTCCCAGGCAAGGCGGCCAAAGGCGTACAGGTTGGCCATGGCCAGCGGCGAGCCGAGCCAGTGGTCGCGGCCCACTCCGGCGACGGCAATCATGCCGCCGAGCGGTTGATGGAAGGTCTTGCCGGCGAGGATCTCTTTGACCGGCGTCGATTGGTTCTCCGCGCGCAGGTCGAAATCCAGAACCCACTTCCACATCGGCGCCAGATAGACCAGGTGGCGCTGCTGGCCGGTGTACTCCTGCGTGACTTCGATCTCCATGGCCTGCGAGGTGTGGCGGAGCCCGGCGAAGAGCGGCGAAACCGGTTCCTGCGCCTGAAAATCGATGGGGCCTTCCTTGGTTTGCACAATCACGTTGGCGGCGAACTTGCCGTCGAGCGGGTGGAAGATGTCGTAGGCGGCGCGGGCGCGGTCGGCCTTGGGGTCGCGCCAGTCCAGGTGGTGGTTATAGACGAAGGCGCGATAGAGAACCACGCCGCCGTGCGGGGCGAGCGCGGCGGCCAGGGTATTGGCGGCGTCGGCGGGGGTGCGGCCGTAGCTGGCGGGGCCGGGCTGGCCTTCGGAATCGGCCTTGACGGTGAAGCCGGCGAAGTCGGGGATGAGTTGATAGATTTCGCTCACTTTTGCGGCCCACCAGGCCTTGACAGCGGAGTCGGCCGGGTCGTACGTGGTCAGGCCGCCGATTTTTTCCGGGCTGGCGACGTCGACGCTCATGGCGAGGCGCACGCCCCAGGGACGCATGGCGTCGGCGACGCGGGCGAGGCCTTTGAGGTGGTCGGCGTCGAGCAGTTGCGGGGCGGCGTTGACGTTGTTGACGTTGCAGCCGTTGATGCCGACCGAGGCGAGCAGGCGGGCGTCGGCGGCGACGGGGGCGAGGTCCGGGCGGACGCTGCCGCCCTCAAAGAAGATGCTGCGGCCGGCGTAGCCGCGTTCGATGGAGCCGTCGGGATTGTCCCATTCGTCAACCCAGCGGATGGGCAGGGCGGGGGCTTCGCGGAGTGCGACATCGCGCAGGTCCGCGCCCTGGGCCAGGTTGCGCAGCAGGGCAAATACGCCGTACAGCACGCCGCGGTCGCTGCCCCCGGCGATGTACATTTCGCGGGCGGCACCGGGGCGGTGATTCCAATAGATCTGAAAATCCTCGGGTCCGAGCGGTGCGGGAGCGGGGACGGGCATCTGGCTGAGGGATTGGATTTGCCGCCGTGTGCCGAGGATGACGACGCCCTGACCGAGAGCGGAGCCGGAGGCCTGAAACAGACCGGAAAGGCCGCGACGGAGTTCGATGGCCGCGGACTGCTGGACAGGGCTGGAGCCGAGCGGCCTGACTTGGACGGGAACGGTGGGCGGATTGGCGACGGGATGATAGGCGAGCCAGGCCTGGTCGGCGGTCTGGGCGGGGGCGCCGAGGGCGCAGGCGAAAAGAATTGTGATGGTCGCTGTCGCGGGTCTCATGAGGGAGAATCGGAGCACCTGGCTGGAAAAATCGATTTTCTTCGGCATGAGGTTGGGCCTCCGGACGGTTGCGGAGTTCGGCACCGTACCGTTGTATCACGGCGCGGGCGATTGCGGCGCAGGCGCAGGCGGGCGGTTGATAGACTGAATTGTTTGCGGCAGGAGGGTGACCCAGTATGCCAAGCACCATGCAGGCGGTTGTGAAGGCGCAGGCCGCGCCGGGAGTGGAAATGCGCGAGGTGCCGGTGCCCGCGCCGGGCCCCGGTGAGGTGCTGGTGCGCGTGTCGGCGGCCAGCGTGTGCGGAACCGATCTGCACATCTACAACTGGGATCCGTGGGCGCAGGGCCGCATTCATCCGCCCCTGATTCCGGGGCACGAATTCGCGGGCGCGGTGGCCGGGGTGGGCCGTGGCGTAACCACCGTCAAGGAAGGCGACCTGGTGAGCGCGGAGATGCACGTGGCCTGCGGCAAGTGTCTGCAATGCCGCACTGGCCTCGGGCACGTCTGCCAGCACGTGCGCATTCTGGGCGTGGATGCCGATGGGGCCTTCGCCAGCTACGCCGTGATTCCCGAGACGAATATATGGAAGCTTTCGCCGGCCATTCCACACGACTGGGCCAGCCTGCTGGACCCGCTGGGCAACGCCGTGCACACGGTGCTGGCCGGGCCGATCGCGGCAAAAACCGTGGCGGTGACCGGCTGCGGAGCCATCGGGCTGTTTTCGATTGCCGTGGCGCGGGCCTGCGGGGCGGCAAAAGTATTTGCCGTCGAGGTGAACGCGCACCGGCGGAGTGTGGCCGCCACAATGGGCGCGGATTTGGCGCTGGACCCGGCCACCGACAGCGTAGAAGCGCAGATTCTGGAGGCCACGGGCGGCACCGGCGTGGACGTGCTGCTGGAGATGTCGGGGCATCCGTCGGCCATGGCGCTGGGCTTTGCGCTGCTGCGCACCGGCGGGCGGGCGTCGCTGCTGGGAATTCCGTCGCGGCCTGTGGAACTGGACCTGGCGCGGGACATCATCTTCAAGGGCGCCACGGTTCAGGGGATTAACGGGCGCAAGATGTTCGAAACCTGGTTCCAGATGGAAGCGCTGCTGGCGGCGGGCAAGCTGGACCTGGAGCCGGTGATTACGCACCGGCTGAAGCTGAGCGAGTTTGCGCGGGCCATGGAACTGTTACAGTCGGGCGAGGCGATCAAGGTGGTTCTGAAGCCGGAGTGACGTTACAGAGATCAGGGATCAGGGATTAGAGATCAGGGGCGTTCTGCGGCTGGAGGAGCGGGCAGGCCCTGGTCTTTCCAGTCGATTGCGACGCGGCGCAGTCCGCGCACGGCGTTGGCCAGGTAGACGGCGTCGGCGGTCTTCAGGTCTTCCGGATAAAGGATGCGCTCTTCGATTCCTGCCTGCGTTTCCAGCAGATGACGGCGCTGCACGCCCGCCAGCAGGCCGCACTCCACGGGCGGCGTGGACCATCGGCCGTTCTTTTCAATAAAGATGTTGCTGATGGCGCCCTCCGTGACTTCGCCGCGCTCATTCAGGAAGAGCACATCGCAGAAGCCCGCTGTCTGCGCGCCTTTGAACGCGCCGGCGTAGAGCGGCCGGTGGGTGGTTTTGTGGTAGAGAAAGCGGTCGCCGGGGTCGGTGCGCTCGGGCGCGATGCAGACACGGCCCGGCTTTGCGTCTTCGGTGCTCGCAGGCTGCGGCAGAGTCTCGCTCTCGATGTGAAGCGCGCCGCTGGAATCGAGCAGCAACCTGACTCTGCGCGACTCGCCGCCGGCAAATGTGCCGGCATGAGCCAGCAGCCCGGCCTTGATTGCCGCGCGGTCGCAGGCGAATCCAAAATAATCCGCCGAATCCTCCAGCCGGTCGAGATGCAACTCAAGCAGCGGATAGCCGTGCTGCCAGAGGAGCGTTTCGACCAGGGAGAAATGATCGGGGAAGCGCTCCGCGGGCTCGGTAAGAAACGCGGCCTTCAGCCGGCACTCGCGGAACTCCGCGGCCGCATCGGAGTCGATGACGATGCCGCTGCCCACGCCCATCAGGCCGCGCCCGCCCTCGAGCTCCAGGGTGCGGATGGCCACGTTGAAGACGGTGCGCGCGCGGGAAAAGAATCCGATGGCCCCGGTGTAGACGCCCCTCGGTTCCTCTTCGATATTGCCCAGCAGTTGCATGGCCCGCACCTTGGGCGCGCCGGTGACGGAGCCGCAGGGAAACAGCGCCCTGAAGATCTGCTGAAACCCCACCTCGGGGCGCAGTTCGCCGCTGACGGTGGAGGTCATCTGCCACAGCGTGGGGTGGCGCTCGACGGCGAAAAGGCTCTCGACGCCGATGCTGCCGAAGGTGCACAGGCGGCCCAAATCGTTGCGTAGCAGGTCCACGATCATCACGTTTTCGCTGCGGTTCTTGGGGTCGTTGCGCAGCCACTCCGCGATCGCGCGGTCTTCCGGGGTGGTGCGGCCGCGGGGCGCGGTGCCTTTCATGGGCCGCGTGGTGATGCGCCGGCGAACCCCGTCGTCTTCCACGCGGAAGAACAGCTCCGGCGAGAAGGAGAGAATGTGCCGTCCCTGCTGCCAGTGAACGAAAGCGCCCAACTCCACCGGCTGGCGCGTCCGCAACTGCGCGTAGAGCGCGGAGCAGCTGCCCGGCGCTTTGACGCGCAAAGGAACAGTGAAGTTGAGCTGATAGACATCGCCGGCGCGAATCCACTCGTGAATCGCCGCGATGCGCTCGGCGTACTCCGCCTCAGTGCGCGCGAACTGCGCTTCAGCACGGGCCTCGATCGCCGGCTCTTTGCCGCCGCGCAGCCCATCGAGCGCCGGCGGCTCGCCATCCACAAATCGGCCTGTTTTGTGGTCGAACGCATAGGCACGCTCGTAGATGCCGATCCACGCCAACGGCTGGCCATCGCGCCCCGGCCGCATCCCGGCCTTGGGTTCAAAGCACGCTCCGCACTCGTAGCTGTAGAAGCCCGCCGCGCACTGCCCCGCGGCCAGCGCGCTCTCGATGGCGGCAAACAGCGCGGGAATCTCCGCCGCCTTGTACGCCGCGCAAACCCGCAAAGGAGCCGTGAACAGTTGCGTCCACGGCTCCTCGCTGGTCTCCGGGTTGCCGGGCTTTGCGTTCTCCAGCAGCACCGTGGCCGGCACGTTCTCCACCAGCGCATAGACTTCCGCGGGAAGGGAGTGCCAGCGGTTCATACAGCCCAATCGGCAGCCGCTCTACTTGACAGTCAGCGCCATGGTGGTGGAATGCGTGGTGGCGGTGACGCCGTTGCTGGACTGCGCGGTAACCTTGACGGTATAGGTGCCCGCGGGCGTGGGCAGGTTGGCGGGCGGCCCGTGATTGTAATAGTTGTAGCGCGGCGCGCAGGCCGTGGCGCCGAGTACGGTGATCATACCCACCAAGGCCAGCAGAGAAAGCCGGCTGAGCCAGCGGCTGCGGCGGGTTCCCCATGCCAAACCGCCCAGACCGAGCGCGCCCGGCAGCAGGACCGCCCAGGCGATGGGGCTGGAGCCCGGCCGGGCCGGCGGTGTGGCGCGCGCCGTGGATCCCGCCTGCGTGGCGAGAACCAGTGAGCTGGTGACGGCCGCGGTGGTGTTGGGCAGAATCTCAACGTTCTCCGGGGTAAAGGTGCAGGCCGCCTGGTCAGGCAGGCCGGAGCAGGAGAGCGTGACAAACATGGGAGCCGTGAGGGCCGAGGCGTTCACTGGCGTAATGGAGGCCTTGACCGATCCCGACTGGCCGGCGGCGAGACTGAGCGTGGCGGGCGCGACGGAAATCGCGAAATCGGGCGTGGAACTGACCAGGGCACGCAGGCCGGAGATCTGAGAGACCGAGCCCTGGTGGGTGGCGTCGCCCGAGTACACCGCGCTGAGGCTGTGGTCGCCGGGGACGAGCGAAAGGACGGCCGTGGCGCGGCCCTGGGCGTCGAGCGCCACGCCGGCCAGCGGCTTTCCCTCGTCCTGGAGGACGACGGAGCCGGTTGCCGGCTGGCCATCGGCGCCGATGACTGAAACCGTGAGGGTGGCTTGTGTGCGTCCAGCCTGGTCGTGGGTTTCCGCGGCCAGCGTGGTCTCCGTAGCCAGGCCCCGCGTGTTCCCAGCAGGCAACGCCAGCGCGGGCAGCGCCAGCGCGATACCCAATCCTGTAACCAACTCAAGCCGCAGACCGCGGCTGAACAAACGTCTCACGTGCACCTGCTCCAGATCTCAAGAAAAAATCGCGGTTCGCACCTTTGCGGCCCTGGGGTCCCCGCGGATAGGTCTTCGTCCCCGGGGTGATTCAGCGTAAAACCATTGTATCCGGCGGGGGCGCGAGCCGGCCAACTGCCACCCTCATTGGACGCGCCAAAGGGGAGAAAGACGCCGCGCCAAGAGTCGGTTCGAGGCATCGCCGGTCACAATCCCCGGCTGCAATCCGCGCTATGCTTTCTGTTTGAGGTGATCGCCATGACCGAGACCGCACCGCGCCCCCAGCTTGCCCACCTGACCGCCGCGCTCGACGAACTGCGCGCCAAAGGGACCCACTTCAAGCTGCGCGTCCTGGACGATCAGCAGGCCCCGGTCTGCCACTACGACGGGCGCGAGGTCATCAACCTGGCCAGCAACAACTATCTGGGGTTGGCCAATCACCCCAAACTGATTGAGGCCGCGGTGGCCGCGACGCGCGCCTTTGGCGTCGGGTCGGGCGCGGTGCGCACCATCGCCGGCACCATGCGCATCCACATGGACCTCGAAGAAAAGATCGCCCGCTTCAAGAACGTGGAGGCCTGCGTGGTCTTCCAGAGCGGCTTCGCGGCCAACGCCGGCACGGTGAGCGCGATTCTCGGCAAGGACGACTTCATTTTGTCCGACGAGTTGAACCACGCCAGCATCATCGACGGCGCGCGGCTGTCGCGGGCAAAAATCAAGGTCTTCCGGCACAAGGACGTCGCGCATTGCGAAGAACTGCTGAAGGAAATTGCCGGCGAGCCGGGCCACAAGCTGGTCATCACCGACGGCGTCTTCTCGATGGATGGCGACATTGGCCCCGTGGACCAACTGGCCGCGCTGGCCGAGAAATACGGCGCCATCATGATGGTGGACGACGCGCACGCGAGCGGCGTGCTGGGCCGCAACGGGCGCGGGAGTGTGGACCACTTCCACATGCACGGCAAGGTGGACGTGCAGGTCGGCACGCTGTCGAAGGCCATCGGCGCGCTCGGCGGCTATGTGTGCGGAAGCCGCGATTTGATTGACTATCTGTATCATCGGGCGCGGCCCTTCCTGTTTTCGACGTCGCATCCGCCGTCGGTCGCCGCCACCTGCATCGCGGCCTTCGACATCCTGGAGCAAGAGCCCGAGCGCATCGAACGGCTGTGGGCCAACACGCGATATTTTCAGGGCGAGCTGAAGCGCGCGGGCTTCAACATTGGCGGGGTGACGACGCCGGCGACCGAGACACCGATTACGCCGATCATCGTGGGCGAAGGACGCGCGGCCATGGACTTCTCGCGGGCGCTGTTCGACGAGGGCGTGATGGGGACGGGGATTGCATTTCCGACGGTGCCGGAGGGCAAGGCGCGGATTCGGCTGATCCTGACCAGCGAGCACACCCGCGCCCAGCTCGACCGGGCGCTCGAAACGCTGGAGCGCGTGGCGCGGCGCATCGGGGTTCTACAATAAGACCGCATGATTGCTCATCTGCGCGGCAAGCTGATTCACAAGGAACCCGGCCAGGCCATTGTTGAGGCGGCGGGCGTTGGCTACGACGTCACCATCTCCGTGCCCACCTTTACGGCGCTGCCTTCCGTGGGCGCTGAAGCCGCGCTGCACATTCACACCCAGGTCAGCGAGGATCAGATTGCGCTGTTCGGCTTCCTGGAGCGCGAAGAAAAGCGGCTGTTTGAGCGGCTGATCACGGTCGGCGGCGTGGGGCCGAAGCTGGCCATCAAGATGCTGAGCGGGCTTTCGAGCGAGCGCACCGTGCAGGCCATTCGCGGGCAGGATCACGCGATGCTGACGCGCATTCCCGGCGTGGGCAAGAAGCTCGCCGAGCGGCTGGTGGTGGAACTGAAAGACAAGCTGGACGACTTTGCGGTGGCGCCGGTGGCGGCGACTGTGCAGGGCGCGGCGGTGGACGATGTGCTTTCGGCGCTGACGAATCTGGGCTACCAGCGGCCCGCCGCAGAGAAGGCTATCGAGCAGGCCATTGCCAAGGAAAAATCCCTCGCAGGCGACTTTGATTTGCTATTTCGCGGAGCGCTGAAAGTAATTCGCTGATCGAGACTATCCATTGATTCTTTCTGCTCACGACAGCGCGCAGCCGAGGTGAAGGTTCAAGCGAGCACCAGCCTCTGATCGCCGCTCATTTCTCTAGCAGGTCATTGTCCCCGTCCAGCCACGCTTCCTTCGGTAGAAAACCTTGCTCGCAGCGAATCTCGTTCCCATCCTTCGCATCGTAGGGGAATATGATCGCGTTGTGCTCCACCTTCGCCGGTCGATCGTTAATCAGGTATGAACCCGCATATCGTTCATCGCTGCCAATCAGGACGATTCGTTGTTGCCCATGCGGGTCCACGCCACGCGGACGAGTCTGCGTCCACACGAAGTAGAAGACGCGGTACTCTTCCGTTCCACACGCAATGACTCCGAAGTAGGTGAAAGTCACGTCGCCCTCGAGCGCTCCAGTGAAGCCCTGACTGCGCAGGAGGCCCTTGAGACGATGCACGGAGACTGGCGACTTCTCCGCTGCAACACCCGCCAGAGGTGCAAGACCGAGCAGCACGGCGAACAGGCAAACGAGTCCGGCTTTCATGGCGTCAACTCTAGCACCGATGCCAAGGCCGCGCGCGGTACACTCCTTTTGGAATGGCTACCAAGAAAACATCCCCTTCCACCGCACCGCTCCCCTACTTTCGCCCCGCTGCGCTCACCTTTCTGCGCAACCTGGCGCGCCACAACGACCGCGAGTGGTTCACGCCGCGCAAGGCGCAGTTTGAGGCGGAGTTGAAGCAGCCGATGCTGGCCATTATCCGCAAGGTGACGGACGCGATGATGAATTTCGCGCCGAATCACGTGCGCCCCGCGGAAAAATGTCTGTTCAGGATTTGTCGCGACACCCGGTTCTCGAACGACAAGCGGCCTTACAAAACGCATGTGGCCGCCTGGTGGTCGCACAGTGGCCTGGAAAAGACTTCCGGGGCGGGCTACTACTTTCACGTGAGCGCCAAGGAAGTGGTGATCGCCGCCGGGGCCTACATGCCGGAGAAGGACCAGTTGGCCGCCATTCGGCACTGGCTGCTGGACCATCACGCTGAGTTCCGCAAGGTCTTGCAGACAGCGGCGGTGCGGAAGGTGTTTAGCGAGTTTGAAGGCAACGCACTGACCCGTCCGCCGAAGGGCTTTCCCAGGGAGCACCCGGCGCTGGACCTGATTCAGTGCCGCCAGTGGGGGCTGGCCACCACGCTGCCGGCCGCGGCCGCGCTCGAGCCTGGCTTTGCCGCCACGTTGATTCGCCACTTCAAGCTGGCCGCGCCGGTGGTGGATGCGCTCAACACGCCCATTGCGGCGGCCCTTGCGCCCCGGAAAAAGGTGCTTTTCGGGCTGCATTGAGGGGTTGCCGCGGCGGCGGATTTTGCGGGTTCCGTGGGTTCCGGCTGGGGCCAAATGGGCTAAAACCGGGCGAAATCAGGGGAAAATAGGCAAATTCGGCACAAAAACCCAAGAAAATTGTGGAAATCGCTTGTTTTTCCATTGACTTTGCCCACCCCGAAGCCGCATTGTTACGAACGACGGGGTTCTGAAGGACCCGCATGAATACAGGGGTTTCGTGCAAACGTTGCCTCGGTCGCACTCCCCCATGCGGTACGCTTGAAGGCTTCTTGGAATCTGCTGAAGATGCCGAGCGGCGGAAACCCAGGCAACAGCGGCTGCCCCGAGGGCAAGCCCATAAGGAGAACATCACATGGCAACTGGAATGACCAAAACCGCCCTGACGCGGCACATGGCCGAGAAGCTTCAACTGACCAACAAGCAATCCGCTGCCTTCCTGGACCTGCTGGCTGAAACCGCCATCAAGGAAACCAAGAAGAACGGCGTCTTCGTGATCCCCGGCATCGGCCGGTTGGTGAAGGCGGAGCGCAAGGCCCGCATCGGACGCAACCCTCAGACCGGCGCGGCCATCAAGATCAAGGCCAAGACGGTGGTCAAGTTCCGCGTGGCCAAGGCCGCCAAGGACGTGATCGCCCCCGTAAAGAAGTAGTTTTTTCCGGACTGCGGACCGAAGGGGAGGAGCCCATGCGCTCCTCCCTTTTCGCTTTTTGGCGGGTTGCGCCGGATAAATATTTCCGCACTCTATCGGCAGGGCGCGCCATCCAATGAGACATGGCAGCCACTCCTTCAATCAGTTCACATTCTTTTGTCAGAACAACGCACCCGCCTTCCGTTCTTTTTCTACTGCGCGCGGAAGGGCTGGCGGTGGCGGCTGTTTCGGCCGTGCTGTATGCGCACACCGGCGCCAGTTGGGGTCTTTTTGCGGCGCTATGGCTGGTGCCTGATCTCTCCATGCTTGGGTATCTGGGCGGTTCCTGCCGGGGCGCGCGGATCTATAACGCAGTGCATGCGTATGTGGCTCCGGGTGTGCTGGCGGTGTCGGCGCTGCTGCTCCACGCGCAC
The DNA here is from genome assembly GCA_963716385.1 of uncultured Acidobacteriaceae bacterium. Lineage (GTDB taxonomy): Bacteria > Acidobacteriota > Terriglobia > Terriglobales > Acidobacteriaceae > Telmatobacter. The sequence continues at coordinate 117,972 of OY970305.1, read as the reverse complement.
GGCGCGCTGCCTGTTGCGTTGATCTGGGTGAACCATATCGGGGTGGATCGGCTGCTTGGCTTCGGGCTCAAGTTCGCCGACGGCTTCCGGTGGACGCACCTGGGGAGGATCGGCGGCGGCGAAGCTACTCCGCCGTGTCCGGGCCCGTGAATGCGCCGGGCGTGAGTGCGCGCACCACCAGCGAGAGGCCGAAGCTGATGAGGATGGCCTTGACCATGAGCAGGTTGTCGTAGCTCCACGAGAAGACGGTCAGGGTGAGGAACACGCCGATGGGATTCAACTCCGCCAGCACGGAATGGAGCCACTGCGGCTTGCGTCCGGAGCGCGGCAGGATGGCTTGCCGGCGCGGGACCAGACACGGAATCAGGCGCGGCACGGCGCGCAGGTAGTCGAGGTAGGGCTGGCCGAGCTGGGCGCCAAGAAATGCCTCCTCGCCCAGAATCAGGCGCAGAAGAAACACCGTCAGCAGCGCCATGGCGAACAGGGCGCCGGTGGCCGGCATGATGAAGGCCATGGCGAAGAACATGCACCAGGAGCCGAGATAGAGCGGATTGCGCACGTAGCGATAGGGCCCGTCGGCCAATACCGCGCCCGCCTTCATCTGCGTGTTGTTGACCGTTCCCGGCCCCAGCCAGGCCGTGCCCCAGATGCGCAGAACCGCGCCCGCGGTGGCGATCAGAGCGGCGAGCACGATCACGACCGGCGCGGCCGCGGCAAAGGACAGCAGGCGCAGACGGCTCATCTGGAGCGCCAGCCACACCAGCAAAGGCGCGCGCACCCCGATGCCCCAGGCCTCAATCCACGGCGCCCAGAAGCCCAGCGTGATGATGACCACCATGATCGCCAGACGCAGACGAAACTCAAGCTTTGTTGCCCGCATTCACCCTTCCCTGTGGCCGGAGTGTAGCATTCCGCGCGCGCGGCCCGCACGCCATCCGGCCGGCGCGGCTGCGGGAGAAAGGCGCGCACGAGTCTTCACGCATTTTGCGCGGGCAGCTTCCAGTGCCCCAGCCTACTTTGCCGGGTCGACGAGGGCCCCGTAGACCACGGAGCGGCTTTCATATTCGAGGTTGGGGCTGAGCGGCCCCAGCATGCGCTGGATCATGCCGATGAAGACGATGTCGTTGGCGGGATCGACCCAGAACCAGGTGCCCGCGGCGCCATCCCAGAAGAAAGTTCCCTTGCCGTCGGGCAGGTTGGCCTCGGGCGGATCGAAGGCGACCGCGCAGTTGTAGCCATAGCCGAAGCCGGGCCGCATGACCTGGAGGCCGATGCCGAACTGGCCAGTGAGCAGATCGGCCGGCACGTGGTTCGAGGTCATCAGCTTGACTGTGGACGGAGCCAGGATACGCACGCCGTCGAGCTCGCCGCGGCTGAGCATCATCTGCGCGAAGCGATAGTAGTCTTCAGCCGTGGAGACCATGCCGCCGCCGCCCGAGGGCATGGCAGGCTCGGCAAAGTAGTCGCGCGGCACGTGACCGCCGTTCTCGTCGGCGACGAGCTCGCCGTGGGTGCCTGTGCGATAGAGCGTGACGAAACGGCCGCGCTTGTCCGCGGGCACAAAGAATCCCGCGTCTCGCATGCCGAGCGGCTTGAAGATGTGCTCGCGCATGAAGTCGGGCAGCGGCTGGCCGGACAGCTTTTCAATGATGTAGCCCTCGATGTCCATCGAGACCGAATAGTTCCAGCCCTTGCCCGGCTGATAGAGCAGTGGAATGTTGGCGAGTTTGTCGATCATCTCCTGCAGGTTCTTCGAAGAGAGCACATGCTGGTCGCGGTACATCGCGTCGACCGGCGTATCGCCGAAAAATCCATAAGTAAACCCGGCGGTGTGCGACATGAGCTCGCGCATGGTGGGCGCGTGGTCGGGATCGACAAGAATCATCTTCCCGTCCGCGCCCACGCCCTTGTAGACCTTCAGGTGCGCAAACTCCGGAATGTATTTGGCAATGGGATCGGTGGGCAGCCATTTGCCTTCTTCATAGAGAATCATCATGGCCACGCCGGTGACGGGCTTGGTCATGGAGTAATCGCGGAAGATTGCGTCCTTCTTCATCGGCGCGCCGCTGGCCAGGTCGCTCACGCCGTAGGCGCGGTAGTCCACCACCTTGCCGTGGCGCGCCAGGATGGTGACGATGCCGGCGATCTGCTTGCGGTTCACGGCCTGCTGCATGAGCGTGTGCAGCCGCTCCAGCCGCTGAGCAGAGAAGCCGACCGATTCAGGCTTGACGGCGGTGAGATCAAGCGTGCGGCGGGCCGCCGGTTGTGCCGGATGCTGTTGGGCGAGCGATGGAGACGCGCAAAGTGCGAATGAGACAGCAGCGAGCGCGAGGCGCCCAATGAGTGCGGATAAATTGAGCTTCACGCGTGTCTCCCAGGGCACGCTGCGCAGGCGGCCTGCGGTGCCGCACCCTTTATAGCAGATGACTTGCTGGATGCGGCGCGTGCTGGAAAGACGGGATTCTGCCCGGAGCTAATAGATCAGCTTGAGCGAGAACTGAATCTGCCGCGAGTTGCCGGCGGTTTTGCTGATTTCGCCAAAGCCGGAGCCGTTGAGGATGTTCGCCGGCAGGCCCATGGTGACGATGTTGAAAAGGTTGAAGAACTCCGAGCGAAACTGCAGGTCCATGCGCTCGGCACCGCTCTTGCGGCGGCCGAAGGGCGTGTCTTTGATGAGCGCGAAGTCGAAGTTATAGAAGGCGGGGCCGCGGAAGGTGTTGCGGCCGACCGTGCCGAAACGGCCCTGGTTTGGCCCCGTGCCGCCGCCCACGTGGATGGGGATCGAGAAGAACGCAGTGGCGTTGTTCGCGCCCTCGCCGAAGTAATCTTCGCGGTCCTTGCGCGCGGTGGAAAGATTGGGCTTCGCGATCTGGTCGGGGCGGTCGACGCCGTTTGAGCCGTAGCCGGTCTGCTGAATGCCGGAGTAGACGGTGAAGGGCGAGCCGGAGCTGATGCTGGAGATGGAGAGCAGTTCCCAACCGTTCGTGACCTGACGGCCAAGCGGATGAAGAAACGCCGCGTCCTGTAGATGCAGATCCTGGGCGAGACTGAGGCCGAAGCCGTGGGTTACATCGAACGACGACGTGCCCTTCTCCAGATGCGTGTCGAAGGGGTTCTGAGAAAATCCGGAAGCCACGGCTCCGGTAGATCCGGTGCCGCCGATAACCATGCTGGTATCGTCGATGGACTTACCCCACGTGTAACTTGCCTGGATGCCGGGCCCGCCATGACCGATTGTTCCGGAAAGCGAGGTCTGCAGAGCGTGATAAGTGGAATGGGCGTCGGCAAAGATCACGTTTTCCACGCCGAAGCCGCCGATGACATCGCCCGCGCTGTCGAACTGCGTGTGAGGCGCGAACCCTGGGGAAGCGCCCGGATAGGCGTTGGGAAAGCCATAGCGCGGCAGCTTTTCAGCGGCGGTGCCCACATAACTCGCATCCGCGGTGAGGTTGCCGAATTTGCGCTCGAGGCCGGCGGTCCAGGTGAATAGCGTGGCGTTGCCGAAGGAGCGGTCGATGCCGCTGAGGTTGAGTGCGCTGACAGGGCTGTGAGTAAGGTTCGCCAAGTCCTTTTCATAGCGGTCCACATCCATGATGGTGTTGGGCGCAACTTTGCCGGTGTGCCCTGAGGCGAAGATATTCACCCCATCCGGCGTATAAGTCTGGGGAAGCTGGCTGGGAGCGATCTGGTATCCGTAGCCTAGAGGAGACGCGGAAGAAGAGAGGCGGCGAGGGTAGATGACAAACGGCGTGGAGCCGGTGAGAAAGTTATCCTGCCAGATATTCGGCGGGACTACGGTGACGCCGCCGCCGGCGTGGGCTTGTAACTTGCTGGTAACTTGCCATGCGGCCTGGACGCGCGGGGTGAAGGCCTTCCAGTTGGTCTGGTAGCCGGGCTGGGGATTGATGACATATTGCTGCTCGCCGTTGACGGTGAAGAAGCCTCCGGTGCGGCGTGCGCGCTCGGTAATTGGTGTATATAGCTCCCAGCGGAGGCCGTAGTCGAGCGTGAAACGCGGCGTGACTTTCCATGTGTCTTGCGCCCACGCGTTGAAGTTATTGCGCGAGATGGCGGCGGGCCCGATATGAGCGCCGTCGGAGACAAAACTGGGCGCGATGGCCACCGAGTAGGCGAAGGGACTCCCCGCGAGGAAGCCGGAAAGAGTGTCCGGCAAGATGCCGTTCGGCGCCACATCGTGGGTGCCGCTGGCCGAGACAATCGTCTGGCTCCCGGCGTTGTAGGCCGCGCCTCCGCCGAAATCGTATTCTCCGTTGGGGCTGATGCCGAAGTAAGTGGTGTCGCGATTGATGCGCGCCTCGAAGCCCGCCTTGAATACGTGCCTTCCGGTGGTGAACGTGACGCTCTGGCGGCCCTGAAAGAGATTGCCGTAGGCCTGCATCACCGATCCGGCGGGCGCGTTAAACGCCTCGAACAAGCCATCGTTGAACTTGACGGCGGGGTCCGTGTAGTTGGAGGTGGGAAAGCCGGGCGTGGAGCGGATGATGCTGAAGAGCGACTCGAGCACAAGGCGCGGCGAGACGGTGCGCGTGTATGTGCCGACGACATTGCGCTGCCGGTCGATGTACTGGACGCCAAAGGAGGGATCGATGGCCGTCTGGTCGGGATTCGTGGTGGGACCGCTCAGGTTGTCCATCGTGAAGCGCGCGAAAAAGCGGTCTCTGGGCGAGAAGTTGTGGTCAATGCGCAGCGAGAACTGGTCCGCGTTGGTGACGACCTTGGAAGCGGTGGCATAGGTGTTTGCGCCGAAAGAGCCGGTGGGCAGATTGGGCATCGGATACCGCGAAAGAATCTTCGCGATCTGTAAATCGACGGGAACGTAGAGCGTGTCGGTGCTCTTGTCGGCATAAGTGATCGTGTCGCAGACGATCTGGCTGCCAGCCTGACAGTTGCCGCCTGGCCGCTCCTCGGCGGTGGGCACGGGCATGACCTGCGTGGTTCCCAGCACCTGGCGGAAGCCCTGGTACTGCGTGAAGTAGAAGGTGCGCTTGCGGCCGTCGTACACATGCGGAATGTAAACCGGGCCGCCGTTGGTGAAGCCGAATTCATTGCGGCGGAAGGGCGGAATGCGGCCGGGATACGCGGGGGTGGGATGGTCGAAATAGTTGCGCGCGTCGAAGGCGGAGTTGCGCACGAACTCGAAGAACGATCCGTGGAAGCCGCTCGATCCGGAGCGGGTGATGATGTTGGTGAAGCCCGCGCCGCCGTGGCCCACTTCGGCCGGCATCCAGCCGGAGCTTGAGTCGATGGTCTCGACGGCATCGACGTTGAAGTTGGAGAAGGTGGACCCGCCCATCTCCGGATCGCTGATGTCGGCGCCGTCCATGGCGAAGGTCGCCTCGACACCGCGCTGGCCGTTGATGGCGAATTGGGCGGTGAAGTTGGTGGCGCCGTTGGCGTCGGTCATGGTGCCGGCAGCCAGCAGCAACAACGAGCTGAAGTCGCGCTTATTCAACGGCAGTGAGCTGACGGCCTGGCTGGAAAGCTCCTCGCCACCGGTCGCCGTCTGGTCGTTCAGCAGGGCCACAGTGAGTTCGCCGCGGCCGGACAGGGTGAGCGCCACGGCCGGCGCGGCTGCCGCGAGTTGGATGGGCTGGGCATATTCGACCTTGCTGCCGTTCGTCTCCACAGTCAGGCGGTATGTTCCCGCAGACAACGCCGTCAGGCGGAAGCGGCCATCCGCGCCGGTGACCGCCTCGCCGTTGGCGGCGTTACGGGCCAGCACGATCTTTGCGCCGGAGATGGGCGCGCCTGCCGCGTTGCGCAGCACACCCTGCCACACCGGTTGCGCTGCGGGCTGGGCGCCGGACGCGATGCATACGAGCAACGCGACAATCGCCAAAATCCAAAATCTCTTGCCGGCGTTGACCAGCCGTTGCTGGCGCCCCGCGTGCCCATTCCTGAATTCCATTTCTACCTGCATGAAGCCTTCAATCTGTCATAAGTGCGATGCTGAAAAACGCTCGCAGACGCGAGAATGGTCTTGCCGCGCTTGACCGGATTATACCTTCCACTCGTGCACTAAAAGCATTTTGCAGCGGGTTCTGGCGCGCATGCGCGGCGCAAATGTTGCGCAGCCTCTACACTGTTCTCAGACTATGACAGAGCCTGCAGCTGCCATCGACACCATCGACACCATCGCCGCCATCTCCACCCCTCCGGGCCGGGGCGGCATCGGCATTGTGCGCCTGAGCGGTCCGCAGGCTGCCTCGATTGCGGCGCAGATGGTGCGCCTGCGGCAGCCGCTGGAACACGCGCGGGCGCGGCTGGCCGATGTACTCGATGAGCCCACCGAATCGGAGGCGCCGGACTCAGCCGGCGAGCGCATCGACGAGGCGCTGGTCACTTTCTTCGCCGCGCCCAATTCCTACACTGCCGAGGACGTGGTGGAGATTGCCGCCCACGGCTCGCCGGTAGTGCTGCAGATGCTGCTTCGCCGCGCTCTCGATCTGGGCGCGCGGCTGGCGGAGCCGGGCGAGTTCACGCAACGCGCGTTTCTGGCCGGCAAGCTCGACCTGACTCAGGCCGAAGCCGTCCGCGACCTGATCGAAGCGCAGACGCTGGCGCAGGCCCGCCAGGCCGCCAGCCAGATGGGCGGCGCGCTCAGCCGGCGCGTGCAGCCGGTGAAGCAGGCGCTGGTGGAGCTGATCGCACTGCTCGAAGCGGGCATCGACTTTGCCGAAGACGATGTGGACGTGACTCCACCCGCGGAGATCGCCCGGCGTATCGGTGAGCTTAAGGCGCCGCTGGCCGCGCTTGAAGCTTCGTTTGCCCGCGGCCGCATCGTCCACGACGGGCTGACCCTGGCCATCGTGGGCCGCCCCAATGCAGGCAAGAGCTCGCTCTTCAATCGCCTGGTGGAACGCGACCGGGCGATTGTGACCGCGACCCCCGGCACCACGCGCGACCCGGTGACGGAACGGATTTCCCTGGATGGCATTCCGCTGGAACTGGTGGATACGGCCGGCCTGCGCGAGGCCCTGCTCGAAAGTCTGGAAGAAGCCGAACAACTGGGCATCCGTCGCAGCCGCGAAGCGCTGGCCGATGCCGCGCTCGTGCTGGTGGTGCTGGACGCAACTCAGCCGCTGAACGACGAGGAGCGCAGTCTGCTGGCTGCCGTCGAGGGCCGTCCGGCTATCGTCGCCATCAACAAAAGCGACCTGGCCGGGAGCGAAGGCGTGAGTGGCGATCTGTCCGCGGCCCAATCCGCCGGCGTGGGTGCGCTGCCCACCTCGGCGCTGACCGGCGAGGGCATTGCCGCGCTGCGCGAGCGCATCCTGGCGCTGGCCACTGGTGGAGCCGCCGCCGAGCCCGGCCTGCTAACCACGACGCGCCACCATCAGGCTGTTTCCACCGCGCTGGCTGCGCTCGCGGACGCCGCCCAGGCCAACACGAACGGCATTCCCCATGAGATGATTCTGATCGATCTCTACCGCGGGCTGTGGGCCCTGGACTCGCTCACCGGCCAGACCACCCCCGACGACATTTTGAACCTCATTTTCTCCACCTTCTGCATCGGAAAATAATTCCGTATTCGCGGATCTTCGCAAACGTCCGAACATCACATATAACATAAGTAAAATGAATAATATATGGTTCGGATACATTCGGGGAGGTTCGAAGACAACCGGGCCCTTTTGAGTCTCCAGTGAGTCTCCAGAGATGCGGTATAATGGATTTTAGCTCTGGAGACTCAAAATGAGCTTAACTGCAACAAAATTAGATAGCTTACGGCCAAAGCTGGAACGATACACAGTTTCCGACGGTCGTGGACTTTTCATTGACATAACTCCCAATGGGTCAATGAGTTGGATTTTCAGATACCGCCTGAATGGGAAGCAGGAAAAGGTCACGATCGGTCCTTATCCGGAGTTTTCCTTAAAGGTTGCTCGGGAAAAACGAGACTCCCTGGCCGTCGATGTTGCGAATGGGGTTTCACCCGCGGAAGAAAAGAGGAAGCTGCAGGCCCAATCGACGACTCAATCAGCGAAGAATCCCTCTGTCCGGGAGTTCGGTGAACGCTACCTAAAAGAGCAGGTTGACAAGAATTGGAAAGACCCAAGTAACGAACACCGTTATTTGGAAAAGGATTTCTTCCCGGAGGTTGGAGATCGGCCTCTGAAGGACATCACGGCAGTCGACGTTCAGTCAGTGGTATACCGCAAGAGAGATGGTGGTCAGGCTTGGCATCCAACATCACCAAGCGGCAAGCCAAAGGGATGTTCCGGGATGGATTCTAATGGCACCAGATACAAAACGTTAACTCGGGCACGGGTCTAGCCTACAATGGGGATTCAGATGTCCACCAACTAGCTTTCTCTTTGGGTTCCAACAGTGGCCCTCGACCTTCCTAGCGTTCTGAATCCGAGCTCACTCTTAGCTTCGTCCGCCGCGGAGCGCTCCTTGCATCCCCTCCTTAAACTTGCCGTCATGGCCGGTTCCGAGGAACTCATTAAGCTGCATACCATGCGAGGACGCGACGTAAATGCAAGAGACGAACTTGGGCGACCCCTACCGCCCAGGATATCTCGATTTGTGTCGCCTATTCACGACAGACGAATTGATTGAGTGGTTTGGCCATATCGCCGATGCCAGTGAAGAACTTCGCAGAGACTTTGATCTCATGGCCCAGAGCGGCGCAACCCCGATGGAATATGGCTTGAGAGTTCAGTCGCATCCTGTTCTCATGGTTACATCGCAGGTAAAGATGCGTGCCGCCCGAAACCTCATGCTCTCCTTCAGCGGCGAGCTGGTTGAGACCGTTTCGCTATTTAGGGAAAAAGCTGCTCTTGACCAGAATCTTAGGGCGGTTCAAGCATTTGTTGCCCAACTGAAACAGCCGGAAGAGAACCCGGTGCGACACAGGCCGGGTCGCAAAGAAACATGGAATGGCTACGTCTGGCCCGACGTCGATTCTGGTCACATTGCAAGCCTTCTTCTGAACTACAGATCGCATCCTGAAGCATACAAAGTTAACACACAGCTTCTTTCTGAATTCATCTCTAACATGAACGCTTGCGGCGAGTTGACGAAGTGGACCGTCGCTCTGGTTGGTAGCCCGGAAGGTGAACGCGCGAATATTACTCGGGACTACTCATTGGGGATGTTGACCCGAACCGGGAACGATATTCCGGACAGGTATTCGATCGGGCGGCTCCTTTCGCCAAGAGATGAAGCAATCGACCTCGATGAGATGAGTTGGAAAGCGGCACTGGACTTAACGCGGTCATCCTGGAAACCTGACCCGGCTCGCCATCGAAAGGATCCTCCTGAAGTCCCGAATGGACCTGCAATCCGGTATGTTCGGGGATTCGGGGATCCATCAGCAAACGTGGCGCCAATCAGGAATGGGCTCCTTCTCCTATACCTTCTCGATCCGCAAAGGGCAGGTATCGGTTTCGCCCCGGAGATCCCTCCGATCTTGGCCTTGGGCCTTAGTTTCCCTGGAAGTAAGGCGGGCGTCAAGGTGGAATACAAAGTTAACAATGTGGGCTGGGAGCAAGAGTATGGACACTCAGAATGAGCGCCGTGCGACAGAAGCCTGGCGCGCTCTGGATTCATCAACTTCGTCGCAGGGTTGGGACACAATCCCTATCCTTGCCGACAATAGCTGAGCGCAGCCTGCAGCTGAGGGCGTTGCGTACGAGCAGCCCATGAGCTGGGTGAAGACCCTGACGCCTGAAGAGGCAAAGTCACGACAGGCCCTTACAAATAATTAGGCGTTCTGCAGGGTTTACGCGAACCATATGCATGCTCGAACCCGACATTGCTTTTGACAATTTAGGGATATTTGATATGCAGTGTGATTTTCCTTAGTGTTAAATGTCTACGGAGGGCATGTAAAAGGTCCGTGGAGAGGAGAGGCTTCCGGAACAGGTATAGAAGCAGTGCACAGGATTCCATCCTATCAGATTCTGCATGTAAGACCCCTTTGAGGCCGCCCTTTCGGCGGCCGGAGGGAGGCGATAATCTATGAGACCATATGGCAAACTGTTTCTGTAACGTCTAGCAGGACACTTTCTGCTGGGGTGGGTGACTTAAGAGACCTTCTTGCCTCATCATCCCGAACTTTGGAGTGTTGGCGCACATGCGTGGAGTGGACGCCAGAAGAGCGTCGCTGAATGATTCGCGATTCGGAGTGGAATTGGCGCTATTGCGATCCGGCGTTCTCTGTGTTCACGCACAGAAAATGGCATTGGATGCATCCTCTCTATCAAAGAGATTCGCATGCGTCATACTCCTTATGTGCATGGAATCCTTCGGTCGATAGCTCTTGCGGCGGCATACGGGGTGTTGAGTTGGTCCTGCAACGCGAGCTGCACCTCCGCGTGGCAAGCGGCGGTGCTGGCGGCGGCGCGGACCGCACCAGAGGCAAGGATTGTCGTGCTGGAGGTGAGTACAGGCCGGCTGCTGGCAGCGCACAGGCTGAGCGAGGCCGCGCATACGCTGGCTGCTCCCGGCTCCACGCTCAAGCCGCTGGTGCTTTACAGCCTGATCGCCGCGGGCCGCTGGAATCTGGACAGGCGCGTTCCCTGCAACCGTCGGCTGATGATCGCCGGCCACAGTCTTGCTTGCTCGCATCCGCCTGCACCGCCGTTCGATGCGCGGGAGGCTCTCGCTTGGTCCTGCAACAGCTACTTTGCTGCAGTGGCCCGCACCCTCGCTCCCGGCGAGCTGGCGGGCATTCTTCGCCCTACAGGATTGCTGGACGTGACGGGGCTGGCCGCGAGCGAAGCTGCCGCCGAGTTTCGCGAGCCGCGCACGCCTGAAGACGAGCAGCTCGCGCTGCTTGGCGTGGATGGCATTCGCATCTCGCCGCTGGAGCTGGCCGAGGCTTACCGTTGGCTGGCCCTGCAGATGGCCGCCCATCCCGAAATCGACAGCGGCACAGCTGGTGCGAGCCGGGCTCATGGACTCGGCCAGTTTTGGAATCGCCGGTGAAGCCAGTCTCGGCGGCGTATCTGTGGCGGGGAAGACTGGCACTGCGGAAGGCGCGGCGTCTGCGCGCACGCATGGCTGGTTCGCCGGGCTAGCTCCGGCCGGGCATCCGCAAGTGGTGGTCGTCGTCTTCGAACCTTCGGGCCGCGGTGCCGATGCTGCGCACCTGGCCGGACAAATCCTGGCACATGCACCCGGCGAGGAGCGGTGATGATCTGTCGATTTCTCCGGCCGAGGTTTGTTCTTCTGTGCCTGTTTGCGATCGGGCTCCGGTGGGCAAGTGCTAACGCGGCGCAGCCGGACTTGCGGACCACACTTCGCGTGGGACTGTGGACGCTGTGGCGCGACCGCGAAGTGAAGCTGATCCCCGCCGACCCGGGACACTTGATCAATTTGCGAATGTGCGCCGAATGCGCGGCCGTGGCAGCCATGCAGCCCGCATCGATTCGCGCAGCAGGCAACGCGCTCGTTTTGACCGGGGCCGGCAGGACAGGCCGCGCAAGCCGCGTCTCGATCACAGCGCCCGTGACTCTCGCAGCGCACGGCGAAATATTAACATTGCGCTGGCCGCTCGTCGTCACCGCACGCTCGGGAGCGCTGGTGCTGGTCGCCACGATGCCGATCGAGAGCTATGTGGAGCGCGTGGTTGCCAGCGAGAGCGATACGACCGACAGCGCGGCATCGCTGCAGGCGCTGGCCATTGTGGCGCGCACATTCGTGCTGCACCAGGCGCATGGCCACACGGACTACGACCTTTGCGACTCCACGCACTGCCAGCTTGTGCGCTGGAACGCCAACGCTGCGCGACTTTCGATGGCGCGCGCCGCCGCGCTCGCCACTGCGGGCGAAACGCTGTGGTTCCACGGCCGGCCGGCGCTGGCTTACTTCGGCAAAGACTGCGGCGGCCACACTGCCTCGCCCGCGGAGATATGGCCGGGAGCGCGCCCGCTTGCCTACCTGTCCGCGCGCCCAGATTCGTATTGCACACGCGACGGAGGGCATGAGTGGGCGTCCGAGATCTCCTTCTCCGACCTGACCGCTGCTCTGGCCACGCACGGTCTAGCGAGGCCGGGGTGGCGCAGGCTTACCGTCACACAGCGCGGCCCTTCGGGGCGCGCCGTTACGCTGCATGTGGATTCGACCGCCATTCCGGCCGAGCAGTTTCGTCTCGCAGTTGGCGAGTCGCTTGGATGGAACCGCATTCCCAGCACATGGTTTGAAGTAAGCCGGCAGGGCGACCGGTTCCTTTTTCACGGCCGTGGCTGGGGCAACGGCGTGGGCCTTTGCCAGCGCGGCGCAGCTGAGATGGCCGCGGAAGGCAGCTCGGTTACGGGGATTCTGGAGCAGTATTTTCCGGGCGCACAGACCGCGGACGAAGCCACGGGCCGCGCCTGGCATAGGTTCAGCGGGCAGGGCTTTGTGCTGGAGGCGCTCGAACCAGCCGACGCCGCTTACCTGCCCGAGTTGGCCCGCGCGCGCGCCGAGGCGTCGGAGCGCTCCGGCCTCAATGCGTCCGCGCTGTTCACCGTCCGCGCATTCGCGTCGACGCCGGCGTTTCGCAGCGCCACGCTTGCGCCCGGCTGGGTTGCGGCCTTCACACAAGGCAACTGGATTGCCATGCAGCCTTTGCGCACACTGGCCGCGCGCCACCTACTGGCCGCGACGCTGCGCCACGAATTTCTCCATGCGCTGGTCGAAGGCCAAGCCGGCGCGAGCACGCCACTCTGGCTGCGCGAAGGACTTGTCGAATTCTGGGCAGATGGGGCCCGCGGACAGGATCGGCCGCCCGCGCTCAGCCGCAATGCCGTCGATGCTGCGCTGGCCGACTCCAGCACCGAAGAGGAATCCGCACGCGCGCACAGCGCGGCCGCTTGGTATGCCGTGCGGCTGCTCCAACGCTACGGCCGGCAACAGACGCTGGAATGGCTGCGGTCAGGCCTGCCCGCCAGCGTCGCCAGCGGCCTCGACCCGCGGTAGGTCGGAGGTGGCGGGTGCGGTTTGGGTGCGATCCAGCAGCACGGCTGCCCATGCCAGCATAAGCACCCAGCAGCCCACTCCGAGCACATAGGCCCCGGCAAGTTTGAGCATCACCGCCCAAACCTGGTGCGCTACCGTTCCGCTTGGAAGGCCGCCGAAGAAACGCCCTGGCAACATCACGCTGACGAGCGCAGCCACCACCACAGCCAGCCACCAGCGCCAGTTCAACAACATTCGAATCAGCCGGCCCCACGGCAGTCGCCAACCCCATAGCGCGGAGGCCACCGCGCACACGATCAATTTGCCGGGCACGACGATCCAGCGTAGAACCCATTCGGCAATCGTCATCCACTGCACCAGATGCGCATACGTAAACAACCGCGCACGCGCGTGGGCGGAGAAGCGCGAGTTGAGATAGCCGGCCCACTGGGGAATTTGCGCGTCGCACCAGTCCAGCACAGCCCACGCGGCCCAGAACATCGCGGCCCACACCAGAAGCGTGAGCGCGCCCCAAACCAGCTTCACGCGTCGGCCATCGTAGGCTGCCAGAGCGCGCATGGTTGCGGCCTGCAGCTCAAGCATGGAAAGGACCAGGAGCAGCGGCACGAGCAGCGTGAACGCCACCTGCCAGCCATGCTTGTCCGGGAGCCGCGTCCACGCCAGTCCCACCGCGATGAGCAACAGAACTCCGCCGAACTGCCCCACGATCCAGCCCCACACGCGCCACAGGCGCCCCAGCATCTCTCGTACATCACTCACGGCTGCACCTCCAGGGTGGCGGGATCGGTGGTGGTCTCCACGTTCGATTGATACATCGGCCCCGCCTGCGCCGGGCTGATCTGGAATTTACCTGGGTTATCCACCTTCAGCAGGTACACGTACTCGCTTCGTCCATTAAAGTCCGAATTGAAAAACGCGGCGCGGTCGTCGTGGAACTCCTTGCGCGTAAACCAGTCGGCCCACCAGTCCGGTTTGTTGTTGAGCGTGCAGAGACCCGTGTCTTGCAAGAATTCCGTGCCCGCCGGAATGGGGTCCTCGGCCATCAGGTAGCTCCACTGCGTTCCGCTCAGCGCCAGCCTCACGGCCACAATATCGCCCACGTGCACGGGGCCGTTCAGCGGTGACGAGTCATACGTGATGGGGTCGGTCGGCTTGTCCTGCTGCTTCTTCAAAAGGAAATAATCACGCGTGATGTTCAGCGCCAGCTTTCCCTGCTGGAAGAGACGCCGGTCCGCCGAGTGCCAGTCGCTCTCCGCGCTCCAGTACGTGATGCCGTTGCCGGTTTTGCGCACTGTCACCTGTCCGCCAGCACCCAGTTGCGCCGCCGGAACCTGTATCCTCCATGGCAGCCCAAAGCCGTCTCCCGGACCAAAGTGCCGCCGGCCCACACTGGTTCCATTCACCAGCACTTCAACGTCGGAGCTGTTGGCCAGCTCTCCGCTCAGCACCAGATAGTCGGTAAGCCCGCCGATCACCATCGCAGTCTGCTCGGTCGAGAACCAGTAGTCGCCGTCTCGATGCGCAGCCAGCCACTCCGCCGCCTTGGGCATCAGACCGCTGCCGCGATCTTGCCGCACCAGCAGTTTCAATGCAAAGGCCGTGGTCTCGGGCGATGTATCGCCCCAGTAATCCATCAGACCGTCGTAGTTGTTCTCCCAATGCGCGTCCGCATCGCTCACTTTGGCTTTCTTTTCGAGCAGCAGCGCCACCTGATGCGCGCGGCTGTCGGCGGCCGCATCCAGCGCCAGTCCAGCCAGCGCCAACCCTTCATCGCTCAGCTTGTCGCGGCTCGCCCATACTCTGCCGAGCGCGTCAGTGGGCACGCCGCCAGTCGTGGTTAGCGAGTACACCACATATGCTCGAAGGTCGGGAATCATGTCAGGATGCGCAGCCAGCGCCGACAGCAGCCAGGCGCGCCCCTTGTTGCCTTCGTCGCCATCCACCGCATAGCCAGCGATCTTCGCGTGCCCCAGCCCGCTCACCACGTACGCCGTCATGAACACGCGGCTCGGATCGTCGGGCCACCATCCCCAGCCGCCATCGTCGTGCTGATAGCTCTTCAGCCGCTCCAGTCCGGCCTTCACCATGTCGTCCAGCGTCTTGTGGTCGATGGGCGAACTCATGTGCAGCTTGTTGATCGCCTGCGCCACTATCAGGTCCGGCAAAAAGCTGGACATCGTTTGCTCTGTGCAGCCCCACGGATAGCTGGTGAGGTAGTCGAGCGCGTCAAACAACGTGCCGGCCACGCTGGGCGCTACCGTAATTGTGAGCTCGCGCGTGCCCGCATCCGAGTTGGCCGGGAAGCTGAATGACCATTGGTTCTGTCCCGCGCCCGAGAACACAACGCCCGCGCCCACCGCGCGCCGCTTGACGCCAAAGGGCAGTACTGGCAGAGTCATCTGCAGTGCGTCGGATTCTACGTCCGTAAGCGCCTTCGCCGTCAGCACCGCGCTGCCCGTGGTGCGCGCCTTCACGCGCCAGTCCACGTAGCTCTCGCCTTTGGCCGGCACATTCACCGTCTGCGTCTGTCCGCTTATCAGTTCCACGCCGCTCACATCCAGGGCAAACGTAACGTTCTTCGCCGTCGCCAGGTAGTTGTGTGCAATTACGCGCAGCACGGTTTCATCGCCCTGCCGGAAGAAGCGCGGCGCGGCCAATCGCACGATCAGGTTTTTGCGCACCAGCACGCGCGTCACCGCTCCGCTGGCCTTGCCATCGTCGGTCATGACGCGGACGGTGGTGCGCCACGTGGTCAGCGCGTCAGGAAAATCGAATTCCACCTTCGCGTGCCCGTCCGGTCCGGTGTGCACATCGGGATTCCAATATGCTGTGTCCGGAAACGCCTTGCGAACCTTCGGCACCACCAGGTCCGATCCTGGCTTCACCTGCGCCATCCGCGGATGATACAACCTGTCCAGCCCCGCGAGCAGTGGGCTCTTCTTGCCTGCCTGCCCGGAGAAGAAAAAGTCGAACGAGGTTTGCGCCTGGATATAGACGTACCGCTGCGGATAGAAGAACCGCACTATGCTTTGCGTCGTATCCGGACGCACGGAGTAAAGTGCCTCGTCCACCTCGCCAAAGCTCAGGTCCGCCTCCACCGGCTTGCCCTGCGAATCCACCGCGTACACGTCGAAGCTGGCCTTGTCGCCCGGCTCGTACTGGCTCTTGTTGGCGGTCACGGTAATGGTCAGCGTCCGCTCCACCGGCGGAACTTTCAGGCTCTTCTGCGCTGTGATGAGTTGGTTGTCGTGCACCAGCATGGCGCTTACGACGAGATTGGGCTGCGCCTGCTGCGTGACCGGTACGTCGAAAGCGAAGCTCTCGCCGGTCGCGTGCAGCAGTTGCCTGCTCTGCACGCTGTTGCCCTCTACCGTCACCACGGCCCACGATTCCTTGAGGCCGGTCACCAGCAGCAGATGCGCCGTATCGCCGACCTTGTAGCTCTTCTTGTCCGCCACAATCTGCGCCTGCGCATTGGGTTGGTACCACGTGCCCGCGCCGCTCCAGATCCACACCCAGGTAGTTCCCTGCACGGTGCGATTCTCCGGAGTCTGGGCGTTCGCCGTCACCTCAAAGCTTCCACTGCCGGCCGCGCTCATTGGCAGCTCCACCAACGCCGTGCCATCCGCGTCAGTGGTGGCGTCTGCCGTGGCCGCCTGTTTCTCAGATCTCTGGTGTGTGACGGAATCCCAGTTCACCTGCGCCGCGACAAGGTGTACCGGCGTTTGCACCGGCTTTCCAACGTAGTTCTGCGCCGTGACCTTTATCTTCACCGGCTGCCCGGCCTGGTACACGTAGCTGGCCGGCTCCGCGCTCACGCGAAACGAACCGTACGTGGCCAGCACCGTGGTGTGTCCACTCACCTCGCGATTGGCCGCGTCCGTCACCCGCGCCTCAATGCGGTAGTCCTGATCAGTGTGCTTGTCATCGAGGCGCGTAGGCAGCATCACGGTCAGTCGACCGTTCGCGTCGAGCACGCCGGTATGCTCCTGCTGCTCGGTCTGGCCCCACGTATTGTCCGATTCGCCCAGGTTCTCTTCTGCGTCGCCGTCCGAGTCGTCTTCGTCGTGGGAGTTCCACCAATAGTGCGTGGAAGTGTGCACCACGTACGTGACCTTGGCCCCCGCCACAGGCTCGCCAAAGAAGTAGCGCGCCTCAATATCTGCTTGAATCGAGCTGCCCTGCAGCAGATGCTGGACCGGCGATTTCACCGTCACCTGGTACTCCGGCTTTTTATAATCCTCCACGTAGAAACTGCCGACGCCCGAGGTTCCGCGCAGGCTGACGTTGTAATAGCCCAGCGCAGCATCCGCATCCAGCACCAGGTCCGCCGCCAGCGTTCCGTGCACGCTCAGCGGAATCGCCTTGGAAAACACAACTTTATTGGCGCTGTCTGTCACTTCGAGCGTTGGCGTTCCGGCCGGCGGCAACTGGAGTGTATCGCCCTTTTGCGCGCGCACCACGGCCTTGATGTGCACGGTATGCCCCGGCCGGTACACTGGCCGGTCGGTGTAGATGTACGCTCGCTCCTGCTGCTGGTCCGATGGGCCGAAGCCGTAGCCCCACGGCGTCACCAGCGCCGCGTCTGCCCCATGGCGCGCCAGTACCCACACGTTGTCGGGCGTGCCGCCTAGCTGGACGCGGCTGTCGCTCATGCCCAACGTGGCCATTCCGTTTGCGTCGGTCTGGCCTCCCGACTGCTGCCTGCCGCCGGCCCACAGCGCAACATTCGCTCCGGAGATCGGCGCACCGGTCTTGCGATCGGCCACGTAGAGAAACGCCTGGCCGTTCTGGGTCCGCTCCACCACGGCCATGCTGGTCACAATGGCCACGGTGTATGCCTTGTACGTCCCATCCGTGGCCTCAATCAGGTACACGCCGGCAGCCAGGCCGTCGATGGGCAACTGCTGCGTTTCGCTTACAATCACCGGCGGCGTCACCAGCCGCCAGCGCGCTACAAGCTGGCTCGGGTTGAGGATGGGAATCTGCGCGAACTGCGCGGCGCCCACCACCCGGCTGCGGCGCCCCAGCTTGCCCTGCTCTTCGCGGAACGTGTCGCGCGCATCGTCAGTAAACTGGCCGCGGAAAAAGTGCCGCACCAGCCACCACAGGTGCGCCTTGAAGTCGTGGATGCGCTCGATCCAGGTTTTCTGGTCCACCTGCTCCGCGGGCGCGTAGCTCTGCTCGCCAAAGCTGTGCAGGTCCTTTAGCCCGGCGAAGAACTTCTGCGCATCGCGCACTTTGTAAACGCGAAATTCGAGTTCCGGTACGTTGCGCGCCATGAGCTGAATCTTGACGCTCTCTCCGGGCGCAAAGGTACGCGAGGTGGAGAGCGAAAACGCCCGCGGCGCATCCTTGGCCACAGCGGGCAGCGCGGAAAACAGCAAAAGCGATGAGGCAAACAGCAGCTTATGCAGCTTCACTCGGACCCTCGCAAAATGTTCCACCGGTAAACGCCTAGGAAGTTGGGATTGCCGGGCAGCGGCCGCCATTGCGGCTCCGGGTGATCCAGCAGGTCGGCCAGCGCCACACGGCGCAGGTCGCCGAGGTGGCCCTGGTCCGGGCCCGTGTCGTAGACCACCCGCCCCTGCGGCCCGGCTTGCAGCACGATCATCGAGTGCCACGGCGATGACTGCCCGAATTGCCTGTAAAACAGCAGGTCCCCCGGCTCCGCGACACGCACATCGCGGCTTAAAAAATAGGCATTCCGCTCCACCAGCGTCTTTGCGTCTGCAAACTGCGCAAAGGCTCCATCCGAGACGTTCGTCGGCACAAACGGCCCCGGCCGCACGCGGAACAGGTTTGCTTCCAGCGGTGTGTGCGGATAATGCCAGGCGCGAATCTCGCCGGGCAGCGCCGCCACTTGGATGCCCGTGTCTTCAAACCACCCCGCGTTGTGGCTCTTCAGCGCCTCGCGGTAGGCGTAGCGCAGCAGGCTGGCGCAGTCCGTAATCTCGGCGGGAACCTCCGCCCGCGGCCGAATCGCCTGGTACTCGGCAATCAGGGTGAACCAGCGGCGGAAGGCGGCGCGGTCGGCCGGGTCGGTGAACCGCAGAAAGTCGGGTGTGCCGTCGCCAAAGCTGTCTGTCCAGGCCACTGTCGCATGGGATCCTGCAAGATGCGCCCTCCTGCCCGCCGCATGCTCGCGATGACGCCAATGCCCGATTCCGCCTGTCTCCGAAGCGATCACTGCCAGTACGGCAAACGCTGCCACAATCAGGAGCACACTCCCTGGCCGCCATCGGCGGACGCCCGCCCGTGGAGCACGAACATTGGGTATGAGAGTCGCGTTCACTGAAATGGCTGAATGTGGATCGGACCTATCCTAAGGCATCTCCGTGGGATCGTGTGCTTTTTCATCGCCAATATCCTGGTGAGGTTGCCGGCCCAGGCCGCCAATCAGGCTCGTCAAATAGGTGTCATTGGGGCAACGGCCGCGTGACTAAACGAGAGTCAAGGACGCGATTTTGATCAACCTGCCCAATGAGACGCCGGAATGAATATGATCCGTGCTGCCAAGCCTGAAAATCATGTGGGCAACTTTGGGGGCAACTCTCGGGGTGAGAACGCGAGTTTTTGCCAGAAAATCGCGGATTGGGACGCCTTTGCAGTAGCGTCTCTGGCCACCACTTTTTGGTTTCACCGCTTCCCATCCTGTCCCGACACCAAGACCACCTTGATCGCCGCGCTCGACACCGCCAATGGAGAAGTCTACGGCCTTTTCCAGCAGAAGCACAGCCATCAGGAGGGGCTACGCTTCCTTGCGGATCTTCCTTGAACTTGTCCGGCGCTCTTCGCGACGGTGAGAATCTGCTCCCCGATGGCTTTACGCATCTTCTCCGACAGCAGGTCTTTCTCGGGAAGCCGTTCCCATGCGGCAACGGTGCGATCAGTGATGTCGGTGACGATCGCCCACAGAGGGCTCGCGGGCAGGCGTGCAGTGTCCGCGAATCGCCGTACCTGGCCTGTACCGATTTCACTTAGGCTTCGGCTGCCGCCGAAACTTAGCGCAAGGCTGTCGTTCGGAATGTACGGGAGTGTAGCGACGAAGTCGTACGCTGGCGATAAGACCGGCGTGCGCCGATCTGGATAGAGGAGGGACCAGTTCTTGAGGTGCATGTCGCCATTGCCGATGAGAACGGAGAAGACGAGTCGCCGGAAGAACTCGTAGGTGCCAACTTCGCCGGTCTCGGCCCAGAGTACGGCGGCGATGTTGGCATAGCTACGATGATGATATTTGTCATCGGGATAGAGGCCGAACACTTGCGCGAAATCTTCCATGTGTACGGCTTCGCCCTTCGCACCGCGGTCGAAACGTTGTACGGCGAGCGCCTTGCCTTCCATGGCACCGGCATCGGCAGGGAGGCCGCGAATGTCACGGACGTCGATCAGCTCTGTGTGCGGCACCTCAATGCCCACGGCGCGGGCGAGCGCCAGCATGGTGTATTCGTTCTCGGGTACGGAGGCAAAGCGGCTCGACGGCAGCTTGACGATCCACGAGCCACCCATGCCCCCGGCAGGAATCGTGAGGCCACCCGAGGCTTCCATCACGGCCGAAAACTTGAGTTGCACGCCGGCAAGCGAAAACCTGAGCGCCGCTTCTGGCACGCCTTCATGATGAGACTGATCGGCAGCGACCTCAGCCGAAGGATGCGCAACCTGCTCCATCGGCACAACCGTAAGTGCACCGGGAAGGTCGGCACCAAGAACGGCCAGGAGGAAGAATTCGCGTTGCTGTTTAACGCCCGCACGTACAGCGAGGTACTCGCGCAGATGTCCCTCGGGCAGCAGATTCGAGAAGAAGACGGGCAGGCGAGTTGTCACGGCTCGCGTCGGGATGACCAGTCCGCCCGCCTGTCCCTTGAACGAAAGGCTCAGGGTGGGGCGGTTCGCATCGTCGAGATAGTCCTGCTCGAACGAAAACAGGTGGCGATCACCGCCGAGGCGGTTGATCACGCCAATACGGCGGCCGTGCAGGCTGACTGCGAGCGAGTTAAGCAATTTGGAATCAAAATTCATCGCTGTCTCTTTTGCCGAGTTTGGACTCTTCCTCGTCCACTGCATAAAGCGATTTCTCCGCCGACTCCGGTTCCTTCTGTGCTCGGATAAGGGATTGCACGGCAGGTACGAGTGAGCGCGGCACGAGCAGAAGATCCAGGTCGAGAATGCGCACTACATCGAGTAGCGTGTCGTAGCGCGGCACAATCCCACCGGACTCGATGGCCGAGATATGCGGCTGCGGCAGTCCGACAGCGGCGCCAAGCTCCCTTTGGCCCCACCCTCGTTGGGCGCGCGCCTGCTTGATTTGGTCGCGCAGGTCAGCCGGGAGGCCTTTGAGCCGTAGCGGGTTGATATGCTTTTCACTATCGAATACCATAAGTGATATAGTAACACATATCAATTATGGTATTCCGATCTGTCTTTATATATCATTATCGACTGCTTATATAGATACGCATATCAATGCTCAAGTCGGCTTTGCGAAGTGGCCCGTACCACTTGTCTTGAAGAACAAACCAACCGAAACGTTGGTGCGAGGCATGGCCGTCAAGGGGATTTGCCTGCGAAACGCCACCCCCCCCAGTTGACGATTCATGGAAGTCCCCATCGGCATGAGATTACACTCGACTTGATGTAAGGTGTTGCGCTTCGATCAATCCCATATAACGAGAATCGGAATCTTGACCACCGAACAGGAACTTCGCGAAAAGCTGCGCAAAATTGCCGCCTTATTCGAGGGCGCGACGACATCCGGTGAGCGCAACGCCGCCGCCGCAGCGCTTGACCGCATCCGTGTCGCGCTGAACGCCGCGGAGAAGATTGAACGCGCGGTCGAGACCAGCTTCCGCTTGCCAGACCGCTGGAGTCGGAGTCTTTTCCTTGCGCTTTGCCGCCGTTACGGACTCAAGCCTTACAGGTATTCGCGCCAGCGGTATTCGACCGTGGTCTTGCGCGCTCCCGCGTCGTTTATCAATGGAACCTTGTGGCCCGAGTATCTTGAAATCTCGCGGGCGCTCAACGATTATCTGCACGAGGCAACCGAGCGGATTATTCGCGAAGAGGTCTTTGGCGACGCAGCGGAGGCTGAGGAGCGAAACGAAGCTCCCACGAAGGAGCCGCCGGCACTCGGATTCTCATTGGAAGCAGAGGGTTGAGGCGGAGCAGCGGGAATGGACATGTACAGAGTGCACGTGTCGCTCCGGGAAATCGAACCAGCAATATGGCGGCGCATTGAGCTTTCCAGCCAAACGACGCTCAAGCAATTCCATCGCATTTTGCAGATCGCGATGGGGTGGGAGAACTATCACCTGCATGAGTACATCGTCGACGGGCGACGATACGGAACACCCGAACCTGACTACGACGAGCCTGGTGAAGTCTCGCGCGAGGTAGGCGTGCGGCTCGCGAGTGTGTTGCCAGAGCCTGGCTCGGAAATACTCTACATCTACGATTTCGGCGACTACTGGCAGCACGATGTCCGGCTGGAAGCAATCTTGCCGCGCGATCCAGGGATTGAGTACCCGCGAATACTGGATGGCAAGCGGAGCTGCCCACCGGAAGACTGCGGCGGAACAAGCAGCTACGCCGATCTGCTTGAAATCCTCCTTGACCCGACTCACGATGAGTTTGAGCACATGCGCGAATGGGCCGGCCCGCACTTCAACGCGGAGGTCTATTCCATCGACGCTGCGAATCAACGCCTGCGGCGCAGTCGCTCGCTAGTCGTGGAGTAGGCCGCGTTTCAGTTGAGCGACTCAACTGCCACAGCGGCGTTCCCCGGGGCCACGCGATGGCATTGAGGCTGTTGCGGAACTCTGAATCGCGCTTGATCCCGGTTAGACCATCGTGATTGAAAAAAGCGGCGGCATGGGGCCTGGAAGTCGCTAAGCTGCACCCGAACACAATCTCACTGCAGCTCCTGGGAACCTGAGGGTGAACCCGTGCTTGTTGGGGGTGGACAAAAGGTGGACAAAACAGGTCACTCTCGGAGCAGAACCCCAGTAATTATGCGGGCTTCAGAACGTAAAGAAAAGGTCTGCAAAGCCTTTACGAGCCGGTTCGATCCCAATTTGCGGGACCAGTGCGGGACCACAAAAGGATCGAGTGAAACTACCCCCGGCAGAGGATGCGCGCCGGTGATAACCAGGCTACTGGGGCGGAAATTTTGCACCGGCAGGCATTCTCCCGGACTGCCCCGATGAAGAACATCTTTCGGCGCCTACTGCACAGTCAGTTTGACTGTGCCTGTCTCTGCGATTGTGCCCGATGTAGCCGATACAGTCACGGTGTATATCCCGGCTGTAGTTCCTGGAATGCCGCTGCCCCCACCACCGGCGCCACCAGCACCACCGCCCCCGCCACATGCGGAGATCGCACTCGCGAGTGCAATAAGAAGTGCCAGCAATCCGAGCATCCTCTGCCAGCTTTGCCGCCGCGCCGGAATCCCCAAAAGCAGGATGCAGGCCAGGACAACATCTCCGGACGCATACCAGGGAGATCCGAAGCTTCTGGGACGAGTCAATGCAGCGCTTGTGGCTGCCGTTGTAGAGATGGTCAGGATAGCGGTTCCGGCGCCGGAGCCTGTGATTTTCACCGGGCTGGTCGAGCCGAAGCTTAGGGTTGGTGGATTCTGGGCTCCGGAAGGACTGGAAGTGACCTTGGCTATCAGTGCAACATTGCCGGTAAAACCCCCGCTTGGCGTGATGGTGATAGTGGAAGTATTACCTGTGGTTGAGCCAGGGTTGACGGTGACTCCTGTACCAGTGACTGTAAAGCTGGGCGGGGGAAGGTTGATGGTGTACGTGGCACTTGCGACTGAGCTCTGCAGGAGGCCAGTGGTGAAGTTCGATGCTATGTTTCCGACGACGGTGATACCTCTCTGGGATGCGATAGCATTCACGGTTTCGGAAGACGAAATTGTAATTGGGCCTGTGTACTCGTCGATTAACGAAGAGTCTGGCTGCGATCCGTCCGTTGTGTAGAAAATGACAGCACGCTGGTTGGCGTCAGAAAGCGTCAGCGTCTGTGAGGAGTTATAACTTCCTGGAGCGAGGGAATATGTTGGCGGTGGAGGTGTAGTCAGGAAAGTATACGTGGCGGATGTGACACTACTGTTGATGTATCCAGGCGCTGTGGCCATTGCCTGCACCGTCTCGGAGGACAATACTTGAATCGGGCCGCTATATAACGTCGAGCTTGTCGTTGGCGCCGATCCGTCGGTCGTGTAATAGATGCTTGCATTGGCCATCCCATTGGACATCGCGAGTGGGCCTCCGGAGAAGTAGGAACCTGGAAGCAAGCTGAAAACAGGGGACGATGCTGGGGGCAGCGTCGCCGCAGAAGGCTGAAATTCCCAAAAATCGTTGAAGTCGCCGAACTGCAGATAGTAATTAAAATTGACCATCTGGTTCGCTTCCCCCGAAAAGAGCCAAAAGTTGCCCTTCGTGTCGGTCCAGCCGACAGCGCCTGCACGGCTTGGCGGAAGGCTGCCGATGGCTGGTAAATAATCAGGCCCGGTCACACCCTGTGAACCCTGGCACTCATAGTCTGGGCCACCACTTTCTGCCTCTCCAACGTCGTTGGTCCAGGCGCAGTTGCTCGTTGCGGAGTCTCCTCCCATCCATGCCCACTGGTTCGTCGTGGGAATGTAGACCCATACATCGGAAGACGCCCCTTCGAACTCGCCGGTGACGTCGAAGTTGTCCAAGCTGCCGAAGACCCAAAAATTCCCTTGCTTATCCATCCAGTTGGCAGCAACAAGGCCACCGGGGGGAGTATTTGTGGAGGCAGGCACTCCGAGCGTCCCCCGTACCGCTGGCGGGTTGGTGCAAAGAGTCACTCCTTCCGGCACATTGTAGCCGCAGGGCACTGTGTTGGAGCCGTTTATCCAGGTCCATTGGTTTGTCGTGGGATTGAGCTCCCACAAGTCGTTCGGTTCTCCCCAATTTCCCTGGGAGTCATACCCGCTGCCGCCGAAGAGCCAGAAATTGCCAGAGGTGTCGGTCCAGGCCGTGGCGTAAGCGCGGGCCCCGGGCATGTTGGCGCTGTCCTGCGTCCCCATCGTGCCGTACACGCCCGATGGAGGATAACATTGCACTGTCTGTTCATAGCAGGTAAAAGTACTGCTTCCGCCCATCCAGGCCCATTGGCTGGTGGAAGGATTGAACATCCACAGATCGTTGAGTACCCACTGGACTTGACTAATGCCTTCGCTCACGTAGCCATTGACGCTTCCATATCCCCCGAACATCCAGAGATTGCCGGAGTGGTCCACCCAGCCCACCGCACCATAGCGGCCACTGGGCACATTTGCCGGCGAGGGAGAGCCCATCGTCCCATTGACTCCAGCCGAATTACCCGTACTACTGCCGCTGATCCACGTCCATTGATTGGTGGAAGGATTGAATTTCCATAAGTCATTGAAGTAGGTCTCATCCCCGTGAGAGCCGGCATAAATCTGCAGGGTGCCGCCGAGGCCGCCAAAAAGCCACAGGTTGCCGCTGCCATCCACCCAGGTGACCGCACCCATACGGCCGCCGGGAGTGTTGCCAGCCGCCGACTGACCCTGGGTACCATAAACTCCGGGTTGGCCTGTGCAGAGTGTTGTGTTTTGCGTGGTGGTGCAGGGAATGGTGTTGCTTCCGCTCACCCATATCCATTGACCATCCTGAATCTGCGCGCCAGGCTGATACTCCCAAAGGTCATTCAGAGCTCCCTGGTTGCCGGACGCATCGAAGCCTGAGCCGCCAAAGAGCCAAAAATTGCCGTTGTCGTCTGTCCAGGATGCCGACGCCGTTCGGCTACCCGGAAGATTCTGAGAAAGCGCCAACCCCACCTCGCTGTAGGCGCCTGGTTGGTCGATGACGAATGGATCTCCTCGCACCCATGCCCATGTGTTCGGTGGCACGGGCAGGATGGTGTATTTGCCGGACGCTATCGTGCTAATGACTCCGCCGCTGACCACGGCAATAGCCTGGATGGTCTCCGACGATGCAACTTGAAAATTGCCGTTGTAGACCTTGGATTGGACAGTTGGTGTAGTTCCGTCTGTGGTGTAGTAGATCGTAGCGTACAATTCAGCATCGGTAATCGAGACCGCCTGGATTCCGTAATAAGTTCCTGGTGCCGGACTAAAAGTCGGGGCTGGGGGAGCCGGGAGATTCAGGGTGTAGGCAGCAGCTACCGCCGCACTGTTCGTATACCCGGTGGCAACGGCAATGGCCTGAATAGTCTCAGAAGACAAAACCGTAATCGGGGCCGTGTATTCGACCGGGGGCGAGGAAGAGCCGATTCGGTAGTAGATCGTAGCGTTGGGAGTTGTGTCCGAAAGGGTGACTGTTTGCACTGACGTGTAGGTTCCGCCACCGGGTGAGAAGGATGGCTCGGTTGTGACCGGGTCGTTACTGGCGTACGGCTGAAACTCCCAGAGATCATCAAGAGGCTCATTCGCTCCCGATGCATCGTAACCGCTGCCGCCGAATAGCCAGAAGTTACCGGCAGTGTCCATCCAGGAAGTTGACTTGGAGCGGCCGCCCGGCCCGTCTTGGGGCGATGGCACGCCTAAGGTGCCGTAATTACCGAATTGATCCACGGAGCCACTGCCGCTTATCCAGGCCCACCGGCTCGTTGTCGGATTGAACTCCCAGAGATCATTCAGTTGGCCTTCGCTGCCGGAAGCATCATACCCATATCCACCGAAGAGCCAGAGGTTGCCGTTTGCGTCTTTCCATCCAGCGCCAGAATCACGTCCTCCCGGTGTGTTGCCGGCACCGGGTGTCTGCCACAAACCATATGTGCCGCTTGCTCCACCGTAAGCGCTCCCGACTGTGCTGCTGCCAGCCACCCAAGCCCACTCCTTGGTACCCGGATTAAACTCCCATAAATCGTTCAACTCGCCACGCGTATCGGTAGAGTCGAAACCAAATCCCCCAAAAAGCCAAAGATTTCCCGCCTTGTCGGTCCAGGCGAATGAATCTTCGCGAGCGCCGGGGGCGTTCGCCGTGGAGGGTGATTGCTGCTGGCCGTAAACTCCCGGTTGCCCACAGCTATCATTCAGCGTGCAGGAGGCCGGGAGCGCACGGCTTCCACCCATCCAAGTCCACTCGCTCGTCTTCGGGTTGAACATCCAGAGATCGTTTTCATAACCCTCCCAGCCGTCCACGTAGACCGTGTAGATGCTTCCGCCGAACAGCCAGAAGTTTCCGCTGGAATCAACCCAGCTGAGAGCACCGGAGCGGCCGCCCGGCAGATTGGAAGCGGACGGAGTGCCCTGGGTTCCATAGACCCCTTGCGGCCCACAACTATTAGTGGATGGACACGATGGCAATACACTTCCGCCCCCCATCCAGGACCACTGGCTCGTGGACGCATTAAATTTCCAAAGATCGTTTAAATATCCGGAGTTGCCCGCCGCATCTACGCCTTCTCCGCCAAAAAGCCAGAGGTTTCCGCTGGTGTCGGTCCAACCAACCGCGCCACTTCGCGCCCCCGGCCTGTTTGCGGCAGCTTCCGTTCCCAACGTGCCGTAGATCCCCGGCTGCTGTGGCGCGTTGGGCCCTGCCACCCACGTCCACTCCTCAGTGGATGCATCGAACCTCCACAGATCACTGTACCCACCGTCCGAGTAGTTGTTCGAGGCGTCCCCAAGAGCGTACCCCCCGAACAGCCACAAATTGCCTTGAACATCCGTCCAGGTGAGGGATCCTTCGCGGCTTCCCGGATTGGCTGTAGAACTTGGTGTTCCAAGCGTCCCGTAGGTGATCGTCTGGTCGCCCGATTTGCTGCCACCTATCCAGGTCCATTCGTCTCCCGCTGTTGTCTGCCCACTGGAAGACCTAGCGAGGGGGAAAAACGCAAGAAAGCAAACAAACACCCCAACAACAAACGAATCCGTCTTCATTCGCACCTGAATATCCCCTGTACTTGGACCAGAATCTCTTTTTCGGTGTGCCGATTCCGTGGAAGTGTATCGCTCCTTGGCCAGATTGCAAGGACAAAAGAACATTTGCCCTGGAAAAGTTCGCGTTTGCGGAAGAAAAGCCGGGCGATTCGTTGCCGTCCTTGTCCCACCCGCCTCATCGAGAGCTATGAGCGCCGGGGCAGATGTGTGGTCCGCCGTATGAGCGGGGCTCTGCAGCGGAACCGGTGCAGTCCGCATGAATACTCGGGTTCATGGCTCCTGAGAGAAGGTCTGCAAAACCTTCATGCGCCGGTTGGATCCCGCCCCGAGTCTCGAAGTTACTCAACAACGTACGCTGACTCAGCCGATGACCGCAATTCTTGGTATAGCAAAATCAGCTGTAGCGGTTAGTCGAACTCTTGGCTTGCGCGGGAGTGTCCCCGCTCTCCGATGCGGACTAGCGCCTTTTTCGGTTAGATGGATTATCAGAAGGCAAGCCGAGGTTCAATCTGGTTCAGCGTCGCCACGTCCTTCCGCTTATCGTCGAGCTTTACTATAGCCAGAGCGTAAATTGACGATGCCAGGTCGGCCAGTTTTGTAGTCATTCGGGCATCTTCAAAATGAGGCAAGTGAAGGGTGAGCGCTAGAGAAACCGATCCGGAGCAACTCACAGCTACCGCACAACGTTAACAGTTGTTTTGAGTCTCCAGCGAGTCTCCAGAAATGGGCCATATCACTAGAACCCGCATAAACACTGGGGTTCGGACGTACTCTAACCTTCTGCATCGGAAAATAATTCCGTATTCGACGATCTTCGGATTGATTCGGAATTTCAATTTAACTGCAAAAAAATAAATAGTATATTGTCCGGATATATCCGGAAGCATTCGGAGACAGCCGGTGCATATTTAGTCTCCAGAGCAAAGTGGCAATGGTTTTGCGCTCTGGAGACTAAAATGAATTCAACCGTCTCAAAAAAAACTTCTAGAAAGAAATCAAGGAAACTTGTTCCCCTCACAGACAAGTTGGTCCAAGCGTTGAAACCGAAGTTGAAACGCTATACGGTACGCGACGGAAGAGGCCTCTTCCTCGACATCACTCCTGGCGGTGTGCGGACGTGGATCTTCAGATACCAATTCAACGGCAAGCAAGAGAAGTTCACAATCGGGCGCTCTACCGAATTCACTCTTAAGGAGGCAAGAGAGAAGCGTGATGAGCTTGCCGTCGATGTTGCGAGAGGAATTTCCCCAGCGGAAGAAAAGAAAAAGCTGCAGGCCCAATCTACGACTCAATCAGCGAAGAATCCCTCTGTCCGGGAGTTCGGTGAACGCTACCTAAAAGAGCAGGTTGACAAGAATTGGAAAGAGCCAAGTAACGAACACCGTTATTTGAAAAAGAATTTCTTCCCGGAGGTTGGAGATCGGCCTCTGAAGAACATCACGGCAGTCGACGTTCAGTCAGTGGTATACCGCAAGAGAGATGGTGGTTGCCCACAACAACCCAACAGCTATCTTCTGGCCTGGTTTTACTCCGCCCCAGTGGCCTGGTTTTACTCCGCCCTTGACAGGTGAGCGGAGTCCGGATTCTGCCACTCTTGGGAGCGGCATTCTGGCTTCTCCCCAACTCCGCCCTCGTGATGAGCCTGCTTTTGAGCCTTGGCGTTCTGTTGGTGCCGCTGCCGACGCGGATGCATGGCGGCAAAGGCGTGACCTGCGAGCGCTGTCACGGCCCCGGCAAGCAACACGCGGAGGGCGGCGACGTCACCCTCATCTTCTGACCCCGCCAGCGCTACCGCCAAACGGGTGGATGAAGAATGCCAGGCATGCCATGATGCCGGACACGCAGACTTTGAGCGCTCGTCCCACGGCAAGGGCAACGTGCGCTGCATCGGCTGCCACCGCATCCACTCCGCCGGAAGCTATGGCTTCATGGCGCCGGAGGGCGGGCGTTCTTCCATGGGAACAAAGCTGCGCCTGCGCTGCCCGGTGTAAATCTGCCGCGGACGGGCAATCTTCTGCTCCGCGTCCATCAGCATCTCCTGCCACTGCGTCAGCCAGCCCACGGTGCGCGGGATGGCAAAGAGCGCCGTAAACAGCTCCGGCTTGAACCCCACGGCCTGGTAAATGATTCCCGAATAGAAGTCGACGTTGGGATACAGCTTGCGCTTGATGAAGTACTCGTCCTGCAGCGCAATCCTCTCTAACTCAAGCGCGATTTCCAGCTTGGGATTATTTCCGGTGACCTGAAAAACCTCTTCGGCGGTTTTCTTGATGATCTTGGCGCGGGGGTCGAAGTTCTTGTACACACGATGCCCGAATCCCATCAACTTCCCGTGTCCGTCCTTCACTTTCTGAATATAGGCCGGGACGTGTTGCTTGGAGCCGATCTCGTCGAGCATCTTGAGGACCTCCTCGTTGGCGCCTCCGTGCAGGGGCCCGGACAACGCAGCGGCGGCCCCGGCCACGGCCAGGTACGGGTCGGCAAGCGAGCTGCCCACCGAGCGCATGGCGTTGGTGCTGCAGTTCTGCTCATGGTCGGCATGCAGGATGAACAGCACGTCGAGGGCCCGCGCCAGCACCGGGTTGGCCGCGTACTTGGGCTCGACCATCTTCCACAGCATGTTCATGAAATTCTCGGTATAGCTCAGATCATTGTCGGGGTACACATAGGGGAAGCCGACGCTGTGGCGATAGGACATGGCGGCGATGGTCGGCATCTTTCCGATGAGGCGCTTGATCTGGTGCAGGCGGTTGGCCGGATTTTGAACGTCCTTGGCCTCCGGATAGACCGCCGACAGCGCTGCCACGGTGCTCACCATCATGGACATCGGGTGGGCATCGTAGCGGAAACCCTCCATGAATTTTCTGGTGGTCTCGTGCAGCATGGTGTGGTGAGTGATTTCATACACCCATTTCTTCAGCTCAACTTCATTGGGCAGTTCGCCGAACAGCAGCAGATACGCGACTTCGAGGAAGGTGCAGCGCTCCGCCAGTTCTTCGATGGGGTAGCCGCGATACTCCAGAATGCCGCGTTCGCCATCAATATAGGTGATGCTGCTCCGGCAGGAGGCCGTATTCATGAAGGCAGGGTCGTACAGGATGAGGCCGAAGTCTTCGTCGCTGGTGCGCATCTGGCGAAAGCCCATGGAGCGGACGGTCCCGTCCTCGATGGGCAGCGTGTAGGTGCGATTGGTGCGATTGTCGGTAACCGTAAGCGTGTCGGATGCCATAAAAGAGATGTCCTCTCGTCTCGAAGTCGCGTGCCATGGAAAGATGCGCCGGCAAAGCGGACCGGCGGTCTGCTCCTGCCGGTCGGACAGGTGGAGCGCCTCCGCACCCATTGATTTGGTCCGTCCATGGTCACAGTTGTATGTGATCGGAATCACTAGGAGAGGTGAACGAGCAGCAGCTTCGGTGTCCCCGCTCACCTTCTCGCCGGGAGGCCGCGCCAGTGATACGGTGAGGGTGCAATCGAATGGTGCCGTTTCGTGCGGATCAGAGGCCTCCTCGCACGATTTGGCGCGCTCTTGAATCTCCGGGGGATGCGACCCCGGAGAGGATTTCAGACGACGTTCCGCTCAACGGGCCGGCGGACCCGCCGGCAGGGGAGGTGAGGAAATGAAGAATCCTGCCGCGTGCGCATATGGAAATGTGCGCGCTACAAACCTGCATTTTGATGAAGCCGTCGCCGCGCTCGAGGATGCCCTGAAGGCGGAGGGATTCGGCGTGCTCTGCCTGATCGACATTCGCGCCAAGCTGAAGGAGAAACTAGGCGTGGACTTCCCCCGCTACGTCATCCTCGGCGCCTGCAACCCGCCTCTGGCGCGGCAGGCCCTGGCGCAGGACGTGAATCTGGGACTTCTGTTGCCATGCAATGCCATCGTCTACGAGCACGACTCCCAGGTGATGGTCGGGACGATTGATGCGGCAAGGATGCTTTCGGTCACCGGTCACCCGGAGATGGCGGACGTGGCGGTCCAGGTGAATGAAAAGCTGCGGCGGGCTCTGGACGCGGTTGCGCCGCGCGCATCCTCCTAGGCCCCGGCAGCGGGCATCGGGACGGATTCTGTTCGATCTTTACGCTACCTCCGCGCCTTCGCGGTCATCTTAGCAATCAGGGGGGCGCGGAACTGTGGGAAGAATGTTCAAAGCCATTGCCTTTGCGATCGCGCTCTGGGCTCTGCCGGCGAGCGGTGCCTGCGCGCCGCTGCAGGTATTCGTCAGCATTCTGCCGCAAAAATGCTTCGTGGAGCGGGTCGGCGGCAGCCACGTCGCGGTGTCGGTAATGGTGGGCCCTGGGCAGAGCCCGGCGACCTACGAGCCGACACCACGCCAGATGGCGGCTCTGTCCACGGCGCGGCTTTACTTTTCCGTCGGCGTGGCCTTTGAGGACACCTGGATGAAGCGCATTCTGGCCGCCAATCCCGGATTGCGCCAGGTGCCCATGCAGCGTGGCGTCGCGCTGCTTCCCCTCACCGGCCCGGACGGCAGGCCCACAGCCGGCACCGATCCGCACACCTGGACCAGCCCGCGACGGGTGATGAGGATGGCGGCTAACATCCGCGATGCGCTGATCGAGGCCGACCCCGCGCACCGCGGCGGCTATGAATCGAACTACAAGGCTTTCGCGGCCCAGCTGGAGGCGCTCGACAGGGAGATCCGGGCCACTCTGGCGCCCGTGCAAGGCAGGTCCTTCATGGTGTTCCATCCCTCGTGGGGTTACTTCGCACAAGACTACGGGCTGCGCCAGATTCCCATCGAGGCTGAAGGCAAGGAGCCGGGCGCCCGCGCGCTTGCGCAGGCCATTGATCTGGGCAAGCGCGAACGAGTGCGAGCCATCTTCGTACAGGTCCAGTTCAGCCACCGCGCGGCAGAGACGGTCGCGGCCGCCATTGGCGCGCGGGTGGTGGCGGTCGATCCGCTGGCCGAAGATTACCCGCAAAATCTGCGTCGCGTCGCGCACCAGCTTGTCGAGGCGCTGCAATGAACCCGATCATCGAACTGGAGGACGTTTCCTTCGCCTACGACATCGGCCCGCCGGCGCTGGAGCATATCACCCTGCGGGTCGAGGAGGGCGAGTTTCTGGGCCTGGTGGGGCCCAACGGGGGCGGCAAGAGCACCTTGCTCAAGCTTGTGCTGGGGCTGCTTCGGCCCGCCTCGGGCACCGTGCGCGTGGCCGGCGGAGCGCCGCGGGAAGCGCGCCGCGCGATCGGTTACGTGCCGCAATATGTGCGCTTTGCCCGCGAGTTCCCCATCTCCGTGGAGGCCACGGTGCGGATGGGGAGGCTGGGCAGGACCCGGCTGATGGGCGGCTACCGCGCCGCCGACCGCCAGGCCGCGCAGCAGGCGATGACCGAGACGGATGTGCTCGACCTGCGGCAGCGCCCGCTCGGCACCCTCTCCGGCGGGCAGTTGCAGCGGGTGCTGGTGGCCCGCGCGCTGGCCGGCGACCCGCGCATCCTCATCCTGGACGAGCCGACCGCCAACATCGACATGCGCGCTGAAGCCGAAATCTTCGACCTGTTCAAACTCCTCAACCAGCGCATGACCATCGTCGTCGTCTCCCACGACATCGGGTTCATCTCGCGCTATGTGACCCGGGTGGCCTGCCTCAACCGCACCCTTCTGTGCCACCAGCCGGCGCCGATCGGGACGGAAATGATCGGGAGACTCTATGGCATGGCCGTGCAGCGGATCCCGCACGGCGAAACGCGCGCGACGGAGGCCGAACCATGAGCGCGTTCCTCGAGGCGCTTCTACGCCACGCGTTTCTCCAGCACGCGCTGGTCGCCGGCGTGCTGGCCAGCATCGCCTGCGGCATCGTCGGCAGCTATGTCGTGGTCAAGCGTATCGGCTACCTGGCCGGAGGCGTGGCGCACACCGTGCTGGGCGGCATGGGCATCGCCTATTTCCTGGGCAAGAGCCCGATCGGCGGCGCGCTGGCGGCCGCGCTGCTGGCGGCGACCATCATCGGGTGGGTCAGCCTCCGCTTCCGCCAGCATGAGGACACCATCATCGGGGCTTTGTGGGCCGTCGGCATGGCCGTCGGAATCATCTTCATCTCGCGCACGCCCGGCTACAACGTGGATCTGATGAGCTACCTGTTCGGCAACATTCTCATGGTGCCGCGCCAGGATCTGCTGCTGATGGCGGCGCTGGACGGCGTCATTGTCGCCCTGGTGTGGCTGTTCCGCAAACAGTTTCTGGCCGTGTGCTTCGATGAGGAGTTCGCCCGTCTGCGCGGCGTGGCCGTCGACGTGTTCTATCTGGGCCTGTTGCTCATCGTGGCCCTCACCGTAGTGATCCTCATCCAGGTCGTCGGGCTGGTGCTGGTGATCGCGCTCCTCACCCTTCCCGCCGCCATCGCCAGCCAGTATGCGCGTTCCCTCGCCGCCATGATGCTGGCCGCGACGCTGCTGGGAGGCGTGTTCACCGGCGCGGGGCTTGCCCTTTCCTATGAACCGGACCTGCCCGCCGGCGCGACCATCATCCTGCTGGCGGGCCTGGCCTACCTGCTCTCCTCCCTGGGCCGGGGAATCTGGCTGCGCTGGCGGCGCGCCTCGGCGGTTTCAGACCCCAAACCCTGAGCGATTGCCGGATGCTAGGGCGGGCAGACGCAGGAACCGGCGGCCGCGCGACATCACCGGCAGGCAGACCCCGGCGCAGAAATCCGTGCCTGCGCGCCGCTCTGCGAAAATAGAAGAGAATGCTCTCCCTGCAAAATGCCGGCAAGCGGTTTGGCCCGCGGGTCCTGTTTCTTGAAGCCAACTGGCTCATCCGCAGCAAGGAAAAAACCGCCCTGGTCGGCGCCAACGGCACCGGCAAGTCCACGCTGATGAAGGTGCTGGCCGGCCTCGAGTCGCTGGACTACGGCGAAGTGCAGCAAACCCGCGGCATGAGCATCGGCTACCTGCCCCAGGAGGGGCTGCGGCTCACCGGGCGCACCGTCTTTGCCGAATGCCTGACCGTCTTTGACGAGTTGCACGAGATGGAGCGGGAGATGGAGCGGCTGGCCGGGCAACTGGCGGTGCTCGATCATGCCGGGCCGGAGTACGAGGCTGTGGCGGAGCGCTACTCCACGCTGCAGGAGCGCTTTCACGCCCTCGACGGCTACGCCCTGGACGCGCAGGTGGGCAGCGTGTTGACCGGCCTCGGCTTCGGCAAGGAGGATTGGACGCGGCTGACGGATGAATTCAGCGGCGGCTGGCAGATGCGCATCGCGCTGGCCAAGCTGCTGCTGGCCAAGCCCAACCTGCTGCTGCTCGACGAGCCCACCAATCACCTGGACCTTGAAACGCGCAACTGGCTCGAAGACTATCTCCGCACTTATCCCTTCGGTTACATCCTTATCTCCCACGACCGCTACTTTCTCGATGTGACGATCGACCGCACGGTGGAGATATGGAACAAGCGCCTGAATATCTATCAGGGTAACTACACCAAGTATCTCAGCCAGAAGGACGAGCGGCGGGCGCAGTTGGAGGCGGCTTATCGCAACCAGCGCCTGCAGATCGAGCACCTGGAGTCGTTCATCAACCGCTTTCGCGCCCAGGCCACCAAGGCCAAGCAGGTGCAGTCGCGCATTAAAGAGTTAGAAAAGATCGAGCGCATCGAGATACCCGAGGAAGAGGCGGTCATTCACTTTAAGTTTCCCCAGCCGGCCCCTTCGGGGCGTCTTGTCGTCGAGGCTGATGGGCTAGGAAAGAGCTACGGCCCCAAGCAGGTGCTCAGCAACGTCAAGTTCAGCATCGAGCGCGGCGACCGCGTGGCGTTGGTCGGCGTGAACGGCGCGGGCAAGTCCACGCTGATCCGCCTGCTCACCGGCGATGAAGCGCCGACGGCCGGCGCGGTGCGCATGGGCCACAACGTGGTGGCCGAATACTTCGCGCAGGATCAGTACAAGGTGCTCGACGGCGACGCGCGCATGCTGGACGACATCAGCCGCGCCGCGCTCAAGGTGCCGGAGCAGGCCCTGCGCTCGCTGCTGGGCTGCTTTCTGTTCAGCGGCGACGACGTCTTCAAGCCCCTGGGCGTACTCAGCGGCGGCGAGCGCAATCGCTACGCGCTGGCAAGAATTCTGGTCTCGCCCTCGAACTTCCTGCTCCTCGACGAGCCGACGAATCACCTGGACATGCGCGCCAAGGATGTGCTGCTGGAGGCGCTCGCGGCCTTCAGCGGCACGGTGGTCTTCGTGTCTCATGATCGATATTTCATCGACCGCCTGGCCACGCGCGTGCTGGAGGTGGAAGGCGGCACGGTCACCAGCCACGAGGGCAACTACGAGGACTATCTGCGCTGGAAAGAGGCGCAGGCCGCGGGCGCTGGCAGCCAAAGCAGCCTGACCGAGCGAGCATCGGGAGACGCGGCGCGTCAGGGCGCGACTTCAGTCGTGCCAAAGAGCAGCCAAAACGGAGGGGCTTTAGCCCCTGAGCATCAGGCTGCGGCCGATGAGGATGCCGTGCCCGCCAACGGCCGTCCCCGCCGCCTGAATCCCATCAAGCAGAAACAGATGGAAGACCGCTGCGCGTTTCTCGAAGAAGAGATTCCGCGCATCGAGGCCGGGATCGCGCACACCGAGGAGCAACTGGGCGTCTACGTCTCCGCCGCCGAGACGCAGCGGCTCACCGACCTCGCGGCTAACTTGCGCGAACAACTCAGCGCGATGACCACCGAGTGGGAAGAGCTGACGATGCAGCTGGACAGCCAGTCCGCGCTCTCCTGAGACAGTTCTGGCAACCCCTCGTGCATAATCAAAATACGATGGCTCTCTTGTGGAATCCCGAAAGCTGGTCGCAGCGATTGGCGGAGCTCGAAGCCCGCTCCGGCGACCTGAAGGAAGCGCCCTTGCGCCGCGATGTGCGCTCGCTGGGCACGCTGCTGGGCGAAGTGCTGCGCGAGCAGGCCGGCGAAGAGCTGTTTGCCCAGGTCGAAGCGCTGCGCCAGGGCACCATCCGCCGCCGCGACGCCGAGGCCCGCGGACAGGACGAAGACGCGGCCAGCCACGCCGCCGCCGCGCTCGAACTGGTGCATTCGCTCCCCGTGGAGCGGGCGATTCTGCTCACGCGCGCCTTCGCCTTCTACTTCGAGCTCATCAACCTGGCCGAAACCAACCACCGCAAGCGCCGCCGCATCGCGCTGCAGTTGAGCGGCGAGGCCGGCCGCCAGCGCGGCTCGCTCACCGGAACCCTGGCCGAGATGCGCCGCGTGGGCATCGGCGCGGAGGAGGCCATGGACTGGCTCCGGCGCGTGCTGATCGTGCCCGTGTTTACCGCTCACCCAACGGAGGTGGCGCGGCGCTCGGTGATGTCCAAGCGGCGGCGCATCGGCGAATTTCTGGCCACGCTGGACCGCATTCCCATGCCTGAGCAGGCCCTGGCGCGCCTCGAGGAACTGGTGCTGGCCGAGATCACCAGCCTGTGGCAGACCGACGAAGTGCGCTCGCGCCGACCGACCGTGTACGACGAGATCAAGATGGGGCTGGACTACTACGATGTCTCCATCTTCGCCACCCTGCCCACGCTCTATCGCGAGATCTCCGAGGCGCTGCGCGCGGCCTACGGGCTGGAGATCGAGGCCCACGCGCTGCCCCAGGTGCTGCGCTTCGGCTCCTGGATCGGCGGCGACCGCGACGGCAATCCGTTTGTGACGCCGGAGGTGACGCGCGACGCGATCCGGCTGGCGCGCGGCCATCTGCTCCTCTACTACCAGCGGCAACTGAACGGCATCAT
Organism: uncultured Acidobacteriaceae bacterium; assembly: GCA_963716385.1. Lineage (GTDB taxonomy): Bacteria > Acidobacteriota > Terriglobia > Terriglobales > Acidobacteriaceae > Telmatobacter. The sequence continues at coordinate 80,413 of OY970305.1, read as the reverse complement.
GGATCTGCTGACCACCAGCGCCCAGCAGCGGCCGGTGAGCGCGGACCTGCGGCAGCGGCTGGAAGGCTACGTGGCGCTGCTGCACACGCCCGAGGCCCAGGTGTTCGGCGCGCAGTACGAGTTCGAATACTATCGCCGCTTCGTGATCTGCCTGAAGGCGCGCCTGCAGCGCACGCTCCAATCCATGGAGCATCCAGCCCACGCGGGCGCGCCGCTGCCGGTGATGCCCTATACGCTGGCGCAGGGGCAGGAGAAGCTGGCCCAGGTGCTGCCCGCCTACTGCTCGGTCGACGAGTTTCTCAACGACCTGGAGACGCTGCGCTCCTCGCTGGCCGCGCACGACGGGGTGCGCATCGCGCGCACGCTCATCGATCCGCTCATCCTGCAGGTGCGCACCTTCGGATTGCACCTGCACACGCTCGACATTCGCCAACATGCGCGGGTGCACGCGGCGGCGCTGCAGGAGGCGATCGCCGACACCATTGCGCCCGTGCTGCCGGGCGGCCTTTCGGACGAGACGGCCAGCGTGCTGGAGACCTTCCGCGTGGTGGCCGAAGCCAAGAACGGCTGCTCGCCCGAGGGTATTCGCCAGTATGTGATCAGCGGCGCGGCCAGCGTGGAAGACGTGCTCGCCGTGGTGCGGCTGGCGCGGCTGGGCGGGGTGCGGGTGGAGGGCCTGGGTCGAGACCCGGGCCTGATGCCGGTGCCGCTGTTTGAGTCCATCGACGACCTGCGCCGGGCCCCGGCCGTGTGCCACGAGTTATGGAGCCGGCCCGACTATCGCAAGCTGCTGGAGAGCTGGGACAACTGGCAGGAGGTGATGCTGGGCTACTCCGACTCGAACAAGGATGGCGGCATGTTGACCTCGACCTGGGAAATCTTCCGCGCCCACCGCGATCTGCACGTGGCGGCGCGCGAGGCCGGCATCAAACTGCGACTCTTTCACGGCCGCGGCGGCACGGTGGGCCGCGGCGGCGGGCCCACCCATCGCGCCATCTTCGCTCAGCCCATGGACTCCTTCGAGGGCCAGTTGCGCATCACCGAACAGGGCGAGGTGCTCAACTTCAAATACGCCGACGAGGTGCTGGCCGAGCGCAATCTCGAACTCATGATTGCGGCCTCGCTCGACGCCCTGGCCCGGCCCAACGCACGCGACCCTCAGGGCCACTTCACCGGCGTGCTCAAGCCGGAGTGGGAGGCGGCGTTCGACGCGCTCTCGGCGATTTCCTTCGCGTTTTATCGCGAAAATATTCTCGATAACCCCGAGGTGGTCACCTACTTCGAGCAGTCCACTCCGGTGGGCGAGCTGGAGCACGCCAAGATCGGCTCGCGGCCCTCGCGGCGCAACGCTTCGCCCCGGCTGGCCGACCTGCGCGCCATTCCCTGGGTCTTCGGCTGGACGCAGTCGCGGCTGCTGGTCCCGGCGTGGTTTGGTGTGGGCTTCGCGCTGGGGCAGTTTATTGAGAAGCCCGGCGCGCTGGAACTTCTGCAGACCATGGCGCGCGAGTTTCCGCTGTTCATTGACCTGCTGCGCAACGTGGAGATGGCGCTGGGCAAGGCGGACCTGGGCACGGCGCGGCTCTACTCGTCGCTGGTGCTCGACGCCGCGCTGCGCGACCGCGTCTACGAATTGATCGAGGGTGAGTTTGACCGCACGGTGCGAGCCGTTTTGGCGGTCACGCAGCAGACCGAACTGCTGCAGAAGAACCAAGTGCTGGCCCGCTCCATCAAGCTGCGCAACCCCTACGTCGATCCCATGCACCTGATCCAGGTGGACATGCTGCGGCGCAAGCGCGCTGGCGAAGATACGCCGGAGGTCAATCGCGCCCTCGCGGCGACCATCAGCGGCATCTCGGCGGGGCTCCGGAACACGGGTTGACGCGGACGCGGCGGAGTTTTCAATTTCCGTGACGAAGGCCTGCGCCTGATTTTTTATTAACAGCCGCCTCAGGCCTTGATGAACTGCACATCGAGGGTGATGGTCACCTCCTCGCCCACCAGCACACCGCCGGCCTCCAGCGCCGCGTTCCAGGTGAGGCCGAAGTCCTTGCGCTGGATGCGCGTGGAGGCGGAGAGGCCGATGCGCAGATTGCCCCAGGGATCCTTGGCGGGCGCGCTCGGGCCTTCCACGGCGAAGGTCACCACCCGGGTGACGCCGTGCATGGTCAGCTCGCCGGTCACGCTGCACTCGCCGGGGGCGGTGGGATGCACCGCAAGAGACTTGAAGGCCAGGGTGTGGAATTTTTCGGCGTCGAAGAAGTCGGCGCTCATCAGGTGAGTGTCGCGCTGGTCGTCGCCGGTGCCGAGGGTTGCGACGGGAACCTCGGCCTCGACGGTCGAGCGCGCGGGGTCGGCTTCGTCCAGGCGCAGCACGCCGGAGAGGCCGCTGAACTTGCCTTTCACGTTGGAAATCATCATGTGCTTCACCTTGAACTCGGCGGCCGAGTGCGCCGGGTCGATGTTCCAGGTGGTTACGGGGTTGGGGGTTGCGGTCATACGGTATGGCTCCCTTCACACTGTTCGATGCGGCGAGGCGATATTCGTTGCAACAAGTATCCGGCGGGGATGTGAATATTTGCTCCTCCAAAGCGGCTGCCTGCGGGGAGAGACATCGCACAAGGGGCGTGGCGACCGGCTGAGTTCCAGATGAATTCAAGATGAATTATGATTCGTTACGACGCGTGGGAGGTCTGTTCTGGGGTCGATCTTCGTCAACTATCGCAGATCCGATTCGGAGGGGGAAGCCGGCCGCCTTTTCGACGACCTGACCTCGCGCTTCAGCGACGGGTCCATCTTCATGGACGTGTCGGCGATCGAGCCGGGACGGGACTTCCGCAAGGCGATCGACCAGAGCGTGACGTCGTGCAGCGTGTTGCTGGCGGTGATCGGGCAGGAGTGGCTGGAGTCAAAGGATGCCGCGGGCGGGCGGCGGCTGGACGATCCGAACGACTTTGTGCGGATTGAACTGGCTTCGGCGCTGCGCCGCGATATTCCGGTGGTTCCTGTGCTGGTGCGGGGGGCGAAGATGCCGCACGTTGACCGGCTTCCCGAGGATTTGAAGGACCTGGCCTACCGAAATGCGGTGGAGCTGACGCATGCGCGCTGGAAATCGGACGTGCAGGTGCTGGTGCGCGCATTGGGGCCCTATATGGACGCTTCCGGCGCGAAGGCCTCCGCCACGAGTGACCCGCGCGCAGAGCGGCAGGCGGGTGGGCCGGGGGGCGCGGCGGGCGCACTGATGGACGCGCAGACGCTGGAGCGAGTGAGCCGGAAACTGGCGGCGCATATCGGGCCGATCGCGGAGGTTGTAGTCAAGCGGGCGGCGAAGCGAAGCGCCTCCGTCGAAGACCTTTGCGGAAGGGTGGCGGGGGAGATTGAAGCCGAGGCGGACCGGGCGGAGTTTGTGAAATGGTGCCGGAGCCAGGGCCGCGGCTGATTATTCCTCTTTGATCGTCTTCCGGGCCTTGTTATTCCTCTTCGAACATCTTCAACGCCTTGACCAGGCTGACCTGCATCCGGTTAAAGGCCGCGGCCACGGTTGCGATCTCGTCCTTGCCCTTGATCTGGACGGGAGGCACATTCTTTTCTCCTCGGCTGACGCGATCGGCTGAGTCGGAGACGACTCGGAGCGGACGGATCACGAACCAGTAGACGCCGGCATCGAGCGCGAGAATGGCAAGGACCATGAGAAGGACGAGGAAGATGAGCAGGCGGTGATACGCGCGGGTGGCAATCCCCACGGGCACCGACAAGGGCACGGAAACGAACTGCGCGCCGACGATTTCATTCAGCTTCCACCCGAAGCCGTTGGCCGAGCCGTAAACGGCCAGCATGGCGCGCGGCGCGGCGGCGGGAACCGTGTGGCACTCGAGGCAGTCCTGGGTCACCGGGATGGGTTTGGCAAGATAAAGCGCAGGGCCCGCGGGCGTGTTGCGGTCGCCGGTGGCCTGCTTCTCGGTGGGGTGGTTGCGCAGCTCGTCGATGATGTCGGATTCCCAATCGGAGGCGCGGTCTTCAGGATTGGTGGGATTGAGCGCGGCTTCCTTATAGGTGTAGTCGGGGTATTGCTTGCGCAGGCTGTTGAAGGTGACGGTGGCTCCGTAGAACGGAATGGTCTCGGCGAGAAAATGCACGCGGTGCCTGGGGTTCTGCTTCAGGAGCGGCGAAAGATCCGTGGCGGTATAGTCGCGGACCGATTGCGCGCTGGCCATCATCAGCTGCGCCTGCCGCAGGACCTCGCCGCGGGCGTTGCCAATGAGGAAGGAGTAGGCGAGATGCGAGATCAGCAGACCGCCAGCTCCAAAGATGACGAGCAGAATGAGGTTGAACTTGGCCAGGAGCTTCATGGAAGCCTTCTGTCATCCTTGTTCAGGCGACGCAGGGGAAGATGAGTGGTGCGAACACTGTTATAGCATTCACCGAATGGAATGCAACAGTTCACTTGCGGGCAGGCAGAAGCTGGAGCAGGCGGCAGCGGAGGCAATCTGGCCCGGGGCGGCGGCGTTGAGACTTCCGGCGCGGCGCGGCAGGCAGAGTCAGGAGACGGCGGGCGGCGCCGTGTTGCCCTGGGCCTTGGAGGCCTGCTGCTGGACCGATGCCCACTGCGCATGCTCCTGCGAGACAGTGGATTCCACGCGCTCGGCGAGCATGGCGCGGGGATCGGCGGCTGTGGCGTAAGGCCCGGCCTTGGCCAGGTAGACATACTTTTCGTGCTTCAGCGCCTCGCAGGTGGAGCGATAGTTGGTCCAGTTCTGCTGGTACTGGTTGAGGTGCAGCAGGCCCTCGAGAATGGTGATGATCACGCCAAGGCCGCCGGTGACGAGCTTGTCGTGGGGGTAGTTCAGCCCGGCCAGAAAGGGAATCGCCGCGGCGGCCAGGATCTCGACAATCTTGACGCGCTTGAAGATGCGCTGTGCGGAGCGGCTTTTGCGGTCGTACCAGTCAATCTGGTCCTCGAGGCGGCCGAAGATGGGGTCGGATTGCGCGTCGGGCGCGGGGACGGCGGGACGGACGGCGTTCTCATCGGTCATCCGGGACGGCTCCTGAACAGAGGTGCGCTGCGATTGGGGCGTGCGGGGTGAAAACCCGGCTGCAAATTCCAGTTAAAAATCTGGGCTGCGCAGAGCTTTCGACTTACGGCGTTGCAATTGTAGCGCAGCACTGGCGGGGCCGGAGACCGCACACCGGCCGGCCGCACGTTTTGCCGAAAGGACGCGGTTGTCCGCGGGCGCGGCCATTGCCCGGAAAAGGCTCCCTTGGGAAAGAAGCGTGGAGCAGAGTTCTCACCGGCGCAAAAAAGCAAACGAGGGCTGGGAGTGACCCCGCCCTCGCTTGTGTTCGCTAGATTCTGCCGGAATCCGGCCGATGGGTTTACAGCGGCTGAACGTCCGCCGCTTGCCAGCCCTTGGGCCCCTTCACCACGTTGAACTGCACGGCTTGACCTTCCTGCAGACTCTTGAAGCCACTCGAGTTGATGGCAGAGTAATGCACGAAGACGTCTTCGCCGTTCTGACGCGAGATGAAGCCGAAGCCCTTCGCGTCATTAAACCACTTCACGGTCCCTTGTTCCATTGTGTTCGTATTTCCTGAATTGAATTGCGCTGGATGAATCGGAGCGACCACTGGCAGAATCTTGCTCGGGTTGGGCGAGTTGCTGCTCACGCCCGGTTCGGCTCTAACGCTGCCGATAGTGTACCATCCCCCCAAAGAAAAGGGCGCGGGAACTTCGCCCGTGGCCTCTGCAGGGATTCCCGAACCCGGAATCCGGTGCAGAATAAGGAACCTCCAGGAGCACATCCGCCTGTGATACGGTGAAGGGTCGCCATGCCCAACGATCCTGTCCCTGGCCTGCTTGCCCGCGCCACCGAGGCGCTTGAGGCCGAGTTTGCCTTCCTGCCGGGGTTCAGCGCGTCCCCGGAGACGGGACACGATGCCGAGGCGATGGCCCGCATTCTGGAGGCGACGGCGCACCGGCTGGGCAACAACTACCCCTATTTCCATCCCTTATATGCCGGGCAGATGCTGAAGCCGCCGCACCCGGTGGCGCGGGCCGCCTACGCGCTCGCCATGACGCTGAATCCCAACAACCACGCCCGCGATGGCGGCCGGGCCAGCTCGGAGATGGAGATCGAGGCGGTGGCGGAGATCGCCCACATGTTCGGGTGGACGGAGTATTTGGGCCATCTGACCTCCAGCGGCACGCTGGCCAACCTGGAGGCGCTGTGGGTGGCGGGTCAACTGGCGGAAGGCAAACGCATTGTGGCCTCCGAACAGGCGCACTACACCCATCAGCGCATCTCTGGCGTGTTGAAGCTGGAATTTGCCGCCATCCCCGCCGACCGCCGCGGGCGGATGAGTCTGGAGGCGCTGGAGGCGGAGCTGCGCAACGGCGATGTGGGCACGGTGGTGGTGACGCTGGGGACTACGGGCATCGGCGCGGTGGACCCGCTGGACCAGATCGTCGAGCTGCGGGAACGGTATGGCTTTCGCATTCATGTGGATGCGGCCTACGGCGGCTACTTCAAGCTGACGCCCGAGGCGCTGGACGTGCCGGCGCGCCGGGCCTACGCGGCGATCGATCAGGCCGACTCGATCGTGATTGACCCGCACAAGCATGGGCTGCAGCCCTACGGCTGCGGCTGCGTGCTCTTCCGCGACCCGGCAGTGGGCCGGTTCTACAAACACGACTCGCCTTATACCTATTTCACTTCAAAAGAGTTTTGCATCTGGGCGAGATCAGCCTGGAGTGCTCGCGGGCCGGGGCCTCGGCGGTGGCTCTGTGGGCCACCCAGCAGCTTCTGCCGCTCAGGCCGGGGGGCGCATTTGCCCGGGGCCTCGAGCGGGGGCGGGCTGCGGCGCTAGAGCTGGACCGGCGCCTGCGCCAGGACGCGCGCTTTCAGCCGCTCGCGGCCGGCCCGCCGGAGCTGGACATCGTGGTGTGGAAGGTGAAGGCGGAGACCGGTGGGCAGGCTTCCGAGCGGGCGCAGAAGATTTTTGTGGCCTGCGCCGCGCGCGACCTGCACCTGGCCCTTGTACAATTGTCGCAATCCTGGTTTGATGTGCCAGACGGGCGCGCAGCTATGGGTGCGGGCCCCAGTTGTACCTGCCTGCGCTCGGTGCTGATGAAGCCCGAACATGAGGCCTGGCTGGACACGATCTGGGAGAAGCTGACCGCGGCGTGCGCGGAAGTCGTGGGGGAATGAAACAGATGGCGGATGCGGGTCCAAGAGTGGCCAGGAAAGAAAACGTTCTCATCCAAATGGGGGATTTTTCCATCACCATTCTCCCCCATCTCGGCGGCAAAATTGCCTCCATCCGCGTCAAAGATCGCGAACTGCTGCAGGCCCCGCTGGCGCCGCTCGGCCCGCGTACTCGTACCATGGCTTTTGACGAGGCTGACGCCAGCGGCTGGGATGAGTGCCTGCCCTCGGTGGCTGGTTGCACGGTCGAAACCGCGGCGGGCCCGGCCGAGATTCCCGATCACGGCGACCTGTGGCGGGTCGCGTGGGAGCCGACGGCCGCAAGCGCCCACAGCGCCGCCTTTCGTGGAGATTGCTTCTCCCTGCCGCTCAGCATGGAGCGCGCCCTCACGCTGATCGAGACCGCCAAGGGCTGGCGTCTTCGCCTGGACTACAGACTGACCAACACCGGCAGGCATCCTGTGCCGTGGTCCTGGGCCGTGCATCCTTTATTTGCGGCCGAGCCCGGAGATCGCATTGAACTGCCCGAATCCATTCGCCGGCTGCGCCTGGAAGGCTCGGGCGGCGGACGGCTTGGAGCGGGAGGCGACGCGGTAGCGTGGCCCATCGCGACGCTGGCCAAAGGCGGCCAGACCGACCTGAGCGTGGCGCAGCCCGCCGCGTCGGGGATCGGCGACAAGCTGTTCGCAGGTCCCCTGGCCGCCCACGAAAACTGGTGCGCGCTCCACCGGCCCGGCGCCGGGGTGCGCATCCTGTTCAGCTTTGACCCGGCGGCCACGCCCTACCTGGGCCTGTGGATCTGCTACGGCGGCTGGCCGGAAAAGCCGGGACCGAAACAGATGTGCGTGGCGCCGGAGCCGGCCACCGCGCCCGTGGACTCCCTGGCGCAAACCGGGCCCTGGTCGCGCACGCTGGCGGCAGGGGAATCCTTCTCCTGGCCCATGTCCGTCGATCTTGAAATCCTTTAGGTGAACACACTATGCATGATTCTTCCGCTCTGCGCTCTTTGCACTTAGCCCGCTTCCAGGCCGAACCTGCGATCTTTGCCGCGCCCGGCCGCGTGAACCTGATTGGCGAACACACCGACTATGCCGAGGGCTTTGTGATGCCCGTGGCCATCGACTTCGCCACCCTGGCCGGCATCTCGCCCCGCTCCGACGGGAAGATCGTCATTTACTCGGAAAACTACAGCCAGGAACGGACGTTTGAGGCTGCGGCCCTGCCCACTGCGGGGAGCAAGCACTGGAGCGACTATCCGCTGGGAGTGGCGGTGATCCTGGCCGGCGAGGGGCACAAGATTCCCGGTTTCAGCCTGAGCCTGTGGGGCGATGTGCCGCTGGGTTCCGGGCTGTCGAGCTCCGCTTCGGTCGAGGTGGCCACGGCGCTGGCCGTCCTCTCGCTGCTCGGGGTCAGCTATCCGGGGCCGGTGCTGGCGCGGCTGTGCCAGCGCGCGGAAAACGAATTCGTGGGCGCCAATTGCGGCATCATGGACCAGTTCATCTCCGCCAACGGCAAGGAGCACCACGCCCTGCTGCTGGATTGCCGCGATTTGAGCTACAAGCTGGCGCCGATTCCGCCCCACGTGGCCCTGGTGATCGCCAACACCATGGTCAAGCACTCGGTGGCGGGAGGCGACTACGCCACGCGCCGCGCCGAATCCGAAGCGGCCTGCGCCATCATCAACAGCCATCGCGGCGGCGTGCCTTTCCTGCGCGATGCGACCCTGGAAGACTTGGAGAAATGGGGTCACGAGATGGCGCCCAAGTCGCTGATGAGGGCCCGCCACGTGATCAGCGAAAACCTGCGCACGGTGGCCGCCTGCGAGGCGCTGCTCAGGGGCGATATGGCCGAAGTGGGCCGCCTGATGGCCGAGGCGCATGTTAGCTACAGCCAGGACTTTGAGGGCAGCTGCGTGGAGGCCGACGCCATGGTGGCGCTGGCCCAGGATCTGCCCGGGCTGATCGGCGCGCGGCTCACCGGGGGCGGTTTCGGCGGCTGCACCATCAACCTGGTGGAGCGCGCGCAGGCCGCCGGCTTCGCCGAGGCGCTCGGAGCCCGCTACTCAACCGAAATGGGAATTGTGCCCCAGATTCACATCTGCCACGCCTCGGGCGGCGCCCACCAGGTGGCCTGAACTCCCGCTGTGCGCGCAGGATAGCCGGCTTTCCGGGATCGAGCCTGGATCGAGCCTGATCGAGCCGGCTGCCCTGTCTGGGGGTAGAATGAAAATCGCTTTTCCCGGGCGGTGGGAGCGAATCCGGACGTTTGCAGGCAATTCCCGCTTTCCTTGTTAAGATTGGTTAGAGTTTTTTCAACGATCATAGGGACTGACTCCTAGTGCCCGGCCGGGTTGCCCCATGTTTTCCATTCCCAGGCCGTCGCGTCGCAGCTTGCGAGCGCCGCAGAGAGACAAACTGAATGCAATTGACTGCACCCAAGCCCTTTTCCTACGAGAATTTCCCCGCGTCCGGAATGGTCGCCTATTTTTCCATGGAGATTGCGATCCATCCCGGCATGCCCACCTACTCGGGCGGCCTGGGCGTGCTGGCCGGCGATACGCTGCGCTCGGCGGCGGACCTGGGCGTGCCTTTGGCAGCCTTCACGCTGGCGCACCGCAAGGGATACTTCCAGCAGCACCTGACCGAGTCCGGCGAGCAGTGCGAGGACGTGCAGCCCTGGAACCCCTCGGATTTCTGCACCGAAGAGGCGGCGCGGGTTACGGTTTCAGTGGAAGACCGGGTGGTGACGGTGCGCGCCTGGCGCTACGACCTCGAGGGCCGCTACGGGCACGTGGTGCCGATCTACCTGCTGGACACGGATCTGGAAGAGAACTCGGGCTGGGACCGCAGCCTGACCGACCATCTGTATGGCGGCGACACCAACTACCGGCTGCAGCAGGAGATTGTGCTGGGCATGGGTGGGGAGCGCATGGCCCATGCGCTGGGTCTGAGCGTCAACGTCTATCACATGAACGAGGGCCACGCAGCGCTGCTGACCCTGGCGCTGCTGGAGAGCGAGCTGGGCGGCGGCCCGCTGAGCGCAGCCACGGAGACCGACATTGCGCAGGTGCGCCGCAAATGCGTCTTCACCACCCATACCCCGGTCCCGGCCGGCCACGACCGCTTTTCGACCGAGCAGGCGATCCGCATTCTGGGCGGTGAACGCACGGCGCGCCTTGAGAAGCTGGGCTGCTTCCGCGACGGCCTGCTGAACATGACGCTGCTGGCGCTGCGCTTCTCGCGCTATGCCAACGGCGTGGCCCTGCAGCACGGCAAGGTGTCGCGCGCCATGTTCCCCGAGTTTTCCATCGACTCGATCACCAACGGCGTCCACGCGCCCACCTGGGTCTCGGAGCCGGTGCAGCGGATGCTCGATACCCACATTCCGGCGTGGCGGCGCGACAATCTTTTTCTGCGCAACGCCATCGACCTGCCGGAGCAGGAGATGCTGCACGCGCACGGGCGCGCCAAGGAGATGCTGCTGAGCGAAGTGGCATCGCGCACCGGCCTGGTGCTCAATCCCAAGGTGCTCACGCTGGGCTTTGCCCGCCGCGTGGCCACCTACAAGCGGGCCAGCCTGCTGTTCACTGACCCTGACCGGCTGCTGAAGATCGCCGCCGATGCGGGCGGTTTGCAGATTCTGTACGCGGGCAAGGCGCACCCCCAGGACTGGCCCGGCAAATCGCTGATTCACAGCGTTATTGAGACCGCCCACAGGCTCTCCGGCGACCTGCTGCGCATCGTCTACCTTGAGAATTACGACTGGGACCTGGGCGCGCTGCTCACGGCCGGCGTGGATGTGTGGGTGAACACGCCGCGGCGGCCCTATGAAGCCTCCGGCACCAGCGGCATGAAGGCGGCGCTGAACGGCGTGCCGAGCCTGTCGGTCCTGGACGGCTGGTGGATCGAGGGCTGTATCGAGGGCGTCACGGGCTGGGCCATTGAAGACGGCGGCGACGACGGTGAAGAAGCCGTCTCGCTCTACAACAAACTGGAAACGGCCATTGTTCCGCTCTATCTTGCCGCGCCCGAAAAGTGGGCCCGCATGATGCGCACCACGCTGGCCTTCAACGGCTCGTACTTCAACACCAACCGCATGGCCAAACAATACATCCGCAACGCGTACTACCCGGTGAAGCTGGTTGAACACGCCCGGGTGGAAGAGCCGGTCTTCGCCAACTGACGAACCGCCGTCCGCGCCGCGTGACCGGCGCAAGAGAAAAGGCGAACCCCGAGGGGTTCGCCTTTTCTCTTGCGCGCCGGCGGCGTCAGTCTCCGTGCTGGCCCTCGAGCTCGGAACCAATCTTGTGCAGCTTCATCACGTGCCATTGCAGGCGGTCAAAGAATAGATAAACCACCGGGGTGCTGAACAAGGTGAGCATCTGGGAGACGAGCAGGCCGCCGACAATGGTGATGCCCAGCGGCTTGCGCAGCTCCGAGCCGACGCCCATGCCGATGGCCAGGGGCAGCCCGCCGAACATGGCCGCCATGGTGGTCATCATGATGGGCCTGAAGCGCAGCAGGCAGGCCTGATAGATCGCCTCCACCGGCGGCAGGCCCTGTTCCCGCTCCGCCTGCAGGGCGAAGTCGATCATCATGATGGCGTTCTTCTTCACGATGCCGATGAGCAGCAGGATGCCGATCAAGGCGATGATGCTCAGGTCGGTGCCGGTGAGCAGCAGGGCCAGCATGGCGCCCACGCCCGCCGGCGGCAGCGTGGAGAGAATGGTCAGGGGGTGAATCAGGCTCTCGTAAAGGATGCCCAGCACGATGTAGACCGCGACCAGGGCGGCGAGGATCAGCCAGGGCTCGTTCCTGAGCGATTCCTGAAAGGCCTGGGCGGTGCCCTGGAAGGTGGCGTGGATGGCGGAGGGCATGCCCATCTCGCGCTGCACCTTTTCCAGGGCGGTGACGGCCTGTCCCAGGGCCACGTTGGGGGCCAGGTTGAAGGTGAGGGTGATGGCCGGATACTGGCCCTGGTGATTCACCGTCAGCGAGGTCCGCTGCGGATCATAGCGCGCGATGGCCGACAGCGGCGCCATGGCCCCGGTGGAGGACTTGACGAAGATGCCGTTCAGCGCGTCGGGGCTGAGCTGGTATTGGGGATCGACCTCCATCACCACAAAGTACTGGTTGAGCCCGGTGTACATGGTGGAGACTTCGCGCTGGCCGAAGGCGTCGTAGAGGGTCTGGTCGATGGCCGCGGCGCTGATGCCCAGCCGCGAGGCGGTGTCGCGGTCGATCGCCAGGTTGGCTGCCAGGCCCTGGTTCTGCTGGTCGGTGGAAACGTCGCGCAGCTCGGGCATGGTTCGCGCGCGGGCCAGCAGTTGGGGGGCCCAGGTGTTCAGCTCCTCGAGGTTCTCGTCGGAGAGGGTGTACTGGTATTGGGCGGCGCTGCCGCGGCCGCCAATCTGGATATCCTGGTTGGCTTGCAGGAAGAGCCTGGCGCCGGGCACGCTGCCGAGTTTGCCGCGCAGGCGGTTGACCACCATATCGGCAGAGATGCCCTTGCGCTGGCTCGGGTCCTTGAGGCCGATGAACATAAAGCCCACGTTGTTGCTGTTGCGGCCGCCGCCGGCAAAGGCCGTGACCGAGCGCACGGCCGGATCGTCGAGCGTCATCTGCGCCAGCTGGCGCTGCTTGTCGCGCATGGCGGGGAAGCTGATGTCCTGGGCGGCCATGGTCTGGCCGCTCAACCGGCCGGTGTCCTGCTGGGGGAAAAAGCCTTTGGGCACGATGATGAAGAGGTAGACATTCAAGAACGCAGTGCCGATGGCCACGCAAAGGATGAGAGCCTGGTGGCGCAGCACCCAGCGCAGGCCGGCGTTGTATTCGTAGTGCAGCCACTGGAAGGCGGCCTCGCCGGCGCGATAGATGCGGCCGTGGCGGCTCTCGTCGCGGGACTTGAGAAAGCGGGCGCACAGCATGGGGGTGGTGGTCAGCGACACCAGCAGGGAGACGGCGATGGCCACCGAGAGGGTGACCGCGAACTCGCGGAAGAGCTTGCCCACGATGCCGCCCATGAGCAGAATGGGGATGAAGACGGCGATCAGCGAGGTGCTCATCGACAGCACCGTAAAGCCGATCTCCCTGGATCCCTTCATGGCCGCGTCGAAGGGTTTCATGCCCATTTCCAGGTAGCGGGTGATGTTTTCGATGACCACAATGGCGTCGTCCACCACGAAGCCGGTGGAAATGGTGAGCGCCATCAGCGACAGGTTGTCGATGGTGTAGCCCAGCAAGTACATCACCCCGAAGGTGCCCACCAGGGAGAGGGGCACGGCCACGGAAGGGATAATGGTGGCCCACACCTCGCGCAGGAAGAGGAAGACGACCAGCACCACCAGCGCCACGCTGATCATGAGCGAGATCTCCACATCGCGCACGCTCTCGCGAATGGTGGTGGTGCGGTCCACGGCCACATCGATCTTGATGGCGGGTGGAATTTCGGCCTGCAGGCGCGGCATCTCGGCCAGCACGTGATCCACGGTCGAAATCACGTTGGCGCCGGGAATCTTGAAGATGAAGAGCAGGACCGCGCTCTGGAGTTGGGCGGGCGGCCCCTTGTCCGGGTTGATGCCCGACACGCCCGCGGTGTGGATGTCGGCGACGCTGTCCACGACCGTGCCCAGGTCGGAAACGCGCACCGGCGCGCCGGTCTGGCGGTTGTAGCCGGCGATGATGGGGGCATATTCGCGAGCTTTGAAAATCTGATCGTTGTCGCTGATGGTCCAGCGGTGGGTCGCATCCTGAAAGCTGCCTTTGGGCCGGTTGGCGTTGGCGCCGGCCAGGGCCGCGCGCACCGCATCCAGGCCGATGCCGTTGTTGCCCAGCTGCATGGGGTTCAATTCCACGCGCACTGCGGGGCTGGAACTGCCGCCCACAAACACCTGGCCCACGCCCTGGATCTGCGCGATCTTCTGCGCCAGGATGGAATCGGCCATGTCGTAGATCTGCGGTTTGGGCACTACGTCGGAGGTCAAGGTCAGAATCAGGATGGGAGCATCGGCGGGATTGGCCTTGCGATAGCCCGGATTCTGCGGCAAATAGGACGGCAACTGACTGCGCGCCGCGTTGATGGAGGCCTGCACGTCGCGGGCGGCGTCGTCGATGTTGCGGCTCAGGTCGAATTGCAGGGTGACGTTCGCCGAGCCCAGGGAACTGGTCGAGGTCATCTGGTTGACCCCCGCGATGCGCCCGAACTGGCGCTCCAGGGGCGTGGCCACGGCCGAGGCCATGGTCTCCGGGCTGGCGCCGGGCAGTCCCGCGCCCACGCCGATGACGGGGTAGTCCACGTCCGGCAGCGAGGCCACCGGCAGGATGGAGTAGGCCACCGAGCCCGCAAGCAGCAGCGCCAGGCTAAGCAGCGAGGTGGCCACCGGGCGCCGGACGAAGGGTGCGGAAAGATGCATGGGCCTTTTTCCTGATGAACGGACTACGGTTGAGGTTCGGGGTACACTGGACGCCCAGCACCCGGCAACGCAAGTCGTTCATTGTTTCTCATGCGGGCTCACACTCTGTTGAAAACAATCCCGGCCCGCGCTGTGCTTCTTAAACGAATAATCGTACAGATTGTTCTCCCTGTCGGACTTGTCGGAACTGCGGGAAAAAACGGCGCATAGACGGTACGATGTTTCGCTCAAGATATTGTACTCATACGGGCGCTGCGTTTCAGGGTCATGCCAATTCGCTAGTACAAGGTGGTTGTTTTCATTTTCGAGCACCTGAAGCTCGACGGGCAAAGCGCGGTGGGCATCGTAGTACGTCTTGATGGCGTCTTCGGTGGATTTCAAACCTCTCAGACGCGCTTGGTCGAGAGCGCGCGCTCGGATCTCGGAGGGGGGATTGAGCCAGATGGATGTTGCAACCGCCGCGGCCGCTACGATCGCTGCAAGCACGGCCAATAACTTTCCATCGCGAAAATGCAGTTTCATTCCCGTTCCTCCTTGCGCAAGTCAAGAAGGTAGTAAGCAAACGCAGATCCGGCAATCGCGGCAACAACCACAACCTTCAACGTGAACCGAACAGTCGTATCGCCGCCGAGCAGATTGAAGATCAACGTAGTCGTGTCCCCCAGCAAGGTTGCGGAGGCGACAAAAAGCGTAAGATACGTGAGCCAGCGGCGGGCGGGGGAGAGACGCTTGAAGGGATTGCGCTCGATCTGCCGGCCAATGTAGCGCGCCATGAAGAAAAAGACCGGGAAGGCGATGATGACGGCAGCCGTGGACCAGCGCCGCTGCATATCGAGGTATCCGCCGAAACCGCCGCTGGCAGAGTCGGGGAAGGCGCGATCGATGAAATTAAAGAGCAGGCTGCCTAAGTTCCAAGCCCCAAAATACAAAGTGCTGAACATGACCAGATAGAGAAAGGCATCGCGCGCGGAAAGCGACGGTCGAGGCTTTGGCACCGGCACCGGAAATGCCGCATCCGCAAAAGCATCCAGAGCGTTGTCGATTTGAGCTTTGGGCCATCCCGCGCCCGCCAATGCTGTTGCGATGTCGCTCTTTGTGCTGCCGCTTTGCAGTGCTTCCTTGACGAAGGATTCGAGTTGTTGAACTTCTGCCGCCATACTGTCCTCTTTCTTCAATGACCAATCCAACCGGGTTGTGCGACGGTTGAAGTTCGAGCCATCCCACCCTAGCCGCAAAAACAAAGACGCGGCGAGGGTGGGGCACCCAGCGTCCTGCACGAATCTCCTTAGTCCGCACTTACCGGTTGCTCGTGGCCGATGTGAAGTTCGCGCGGCTTCATGCGCCGCGCCAGCTTGTCGAAGTAGAGATAGACCACCGGCGTGGTGTAGAGGGTGAGCAGCTGTGAAAACAACAGGCCGCCCACGATGGAGATGCCCAGCGGCCTGCGCAGCTCGGCGCCCACGCCTCCGCCCAGGGCCAGCGGCAGCCCGCCCAGCATGGCCGCCATGGTGGTCATCAGAATGGGCCGGAAGCGCAGCAGGCAGGCCTGAAAGATGGCCTCCTCCGCGGATTTTTGCTGGTTGCGCTCGGCGTCGAGGGCGAAGTCGATCATCATGATGGCGTTCTTCTGCACGATGCCGATCAGCAGGATGATGCCGATCAGCGCAATCACGCTGAAAT
This sequence comes from uncultured Acidobacteriaceae bacterium, assembly GCA_963716385.1. Taxonomy (GTDB): domain Bacteria; phylum Acidobacteriota; class Terriglobia; order Terriglobales; family Acidobacteriaceae; genus Telmatobacter. The sequence goes on along the minus strand of OY970305.1, from coordinate 64,123 downwards.
CGGTGCGCGTAATCAGCAGGGCAAGCAGCGCGCCCACGCCGGCCGAGGGCAGCGTGGAAATGATGGTGATGGGGTGGATGTAGCTCTCGTAGAGCACGCCCAGCACGATGTAGACGGTGACCAGCGCGGCCAGAATCAGCAGCGGCTCGTTGGTGAGCGAGGTCTGGAAGGCGGCGGCCGTGCCCTGAAAGCTGGCATTGATCGAGGCCGGCATGTGGATGCGCTGCTCGACGCGATTCATTGCCTGGACAGCGTCGCCGAGCGACTTTCCCGGCGCCAGGTTGAAGCTGACCACGGTGGAGGGGAACTGGCCTTCGTGGCCGATGGCCAGTTGCGCCCGCGTCTGCTCCCAGTGCGCCACCATGCTGAGCGGAACCTGGGCGCCGTTGGCCGACTTCACATAAAGGTTGTTCAGGGTCGACGGGTCGGTCTGGAAGTTCGGCCCCACCTCCATCACCACGTGGTACTGGTTCAGCTGGGTGAAGATGGTGGAAACCTGACGCTGCCCGAAGGCGTCGTAGAGGGTGGTGTCCACGTCGGCCATGGCGATGCCCAGCCGGGCCGCGGTGTCGCGGTCGATCACCAATTTCGCGCCCAGCCCCTGGTCCTGCAGGTCGCTGGCCACGTCGGTCACCACGCGCTCCTTGCTCAGCTCATCCACCATCCTTCGCGTGTAGGTGGCCAGCTCGTTCTGGTCCGGGTCTTCCAGGGAGTACTGGAACTGGGTGCGGCTGACGCGATCTTCCACGGTCAGGTCCTGGAGCGGCTGCAGGAAGAGCTGGATGCCTTGCACGTCCTGCACCCTGGCCTGGAGGCGGCGGATCACATCCGTGGCGGAGCTCCCGCGCTCCTCCAGGGGCTTCAGGGTGATCTGGATGCGGCCCGAGTTCAGCGTGGTGTTGGTTCCGTCCACGCCGATGAACGAGGAGACGTTATCCACCGCCGGGTCCTGGAGCACCGCGTCCACGAGTTTCTGCTGGCGCTCGGCCATGCTGCTGAAGCTGACCGTCTGCGGCGCCTCGCTGATGCCCAGGATCACGCCCGTGTCCTGCACCGGGAAGAAGCCCTTGGGAATCGCGATGAAGAGCAGAACGGTAGCCACAAACGTGGAGATGGTGACGATCAGGGTGGTGAAGCGATAGCGCAGGATGACCTGCAGGGTGCGCCCATACCAGGCGATGACGGCATTGAAGACCTTCTCCGACCAGTAGTAGAAGCGGGTCTGCCTGGCATGCGCCTTGTCCTTGAGAATGCGGGAGCACATCATGGGGGTGAGGGTCAGGGAGACCACCGCGGAGACCAGGATGGTGACGGCGAGGGTGATGGCGAACTCGCGAAACAGCCGCCCCACCACGTCGCTCATGAACAAGAGCGGAATCAGCACCGCGATCAGCGAAACGGTCAGCGACATGATGGTGAAGCCGATCTGCGCGCTGCCTTTGAGCGCCGCCTGCATGGGGCTCTCGCCTTCCTCGATGTAGCGGGAGATGTTCTCGATCATCACGATGGCGTCGTCCACCACGAAGCCGGTGGAGATGGTCAGCGCCATCAGGGTCAGGTTGTTGAGCGAGTAGCCCAGCAGGTACATCATGCCGAAGGTGCCCACGATGGACAGCGGCACCGCGACCGAGGGAATGATGGTGGCCGCCAAGTTGCGCAGGAAGAGGAAGATCACCATCACCACCAGGGCGACGGTGAGCATCAGCTCGAACTCCACGTCCTTGACCGAGGCGCGGATGGTGACGGTGCGGTCGGTGAGCACCTTCACCTGCACACTGGCCGGCAGGCTGGTCTGCAACTGCGGCAGCAGCTTCTTGATGCGGTCCACCACGGCGATGATGTTGGCGCCGGGCTGGCGCTGGATGTTGACGATCACCGCCGGCTGGCGGTCCATCCACGCCGCCTGCTGCGAGTTTTCCGCGGCGTCCACAATGGTGGCCACATCGGAGGCGCGCACCGCGGCCCCGTTGCGATAGGCGACGATCACCGGCTTGTAGTCGCCGCTGGAGATCAGCTGGTCGTTGGCCCCGATGGTGTAGGACTGGCGCGCCCCGTTCAGCGTGCCCTTGGCCTGGTCCACGTTGGCCGCGGCCAGGGCGGTGCGCAGGTCCTCCAGGCTCAGGTTGTATGCGGCCAGCTGCGTGGGATTGGCTTGAATCCGCACCGCGGGTTTCTGCCCGCCGGCGATCGACACCAGGCCCACGCCCATCACCTGGGAGATCTTCTGCGCCAGGTTGGTGTCGGCCGCGTCCTCGATCTTGTCCAGGGGCAGCGAGTCGGAGGTCAGCGCCAAAGTCATGATGGGCGCGTCGGCCGGGTTCACCTTGCTGTAGATGGGCGGGTTGGGCAGGTCGTTGGGCAGAAAGCTGTTGCCCGCGTTGATGGCCGCCTGCACCTCCTGCTCGGCCACGTCGATGTTCTCTTCCAGGTTGAATTCGAGGGTGACGACCGAGCCGCCGCCGGAGCTGACCGAGGTCATCTGCTTCAATCCCGGCATCTGGCCGAACTGGCGCTCCAGCGGCGCGGTCACCGACGAGGCCATCACCTCGGGCCCCGCGCCGGGGTAAAAGGTGAGCACCTGGATGATGGGATAATCCACCTCCGGCAGGGCGGAGACGGGCAACTGCTGAAAGCCCACGGCGCCAGCCAGCAGGATGGCCGCCATCAGCAGCGAGGTGGCCACCGGGCGCAGAATGAAGGGCCGGGAAGGACTCACGGCTTCTCCCTTTGCCGGTGCTCGCCGTTGCCCTTGGCGGCTGGCGTGCCGGTGCGCGCGCCGGGCTGCGCCGCGGGCCGGGTTCCGGGGGCCGCAAAGAGCCCGCCCTCGGCCGGAGCCTGCTCCGCGCCTTGCGCTGCGTGCGTGTGCGCCGTGCTGACCTCGACCACCTGCGCGGGGCGCAGCCGGTCGGCTCCGTCCACCACCACGTCGGCTCCCGGCGCGGGGCCGCTGTCCAGAATGGTCACCTGGCCCTCGGCCAGCGCCACCTTCACCGGCGCAATCCGGGCCACGGGGACGCCCTTGGCATCGGTGTCGATCACCCACACAAACGCGCCGCGCAGGCCAGTCTGGATGGCCGCCGACGGCACCACCAGCGCCTCGGGCCGGTTCTCCAGCACCAGATGAATGTTGACGAACTGGTTGGGAAACAGCGATTCGTTCTCGTTGGCGAAGACCGCCTTCAGCTTGGCGGTGCCGGTGGTGGTGTCAATCTGGTTGTCGGCGGTCAGCAACAGGCCGGTGGCCAGCTTCACCACGTCACCGCGGTCATAGGCATCCACGGGCATCTGTCTGTCCGAGGCCAGCTTGCGCAGCACCTGGGGAAGCTGATTTTCGGGCAGCGTGAAGTAGACCGCGATGGGCCTGAACTGGTTGATGATGACCAGGTTGGTGGTGTTGGCCATGATCAGGTTGCCGGGGTCCACCAGGCGCAGGCCGATGCGCCCGTCGATGGGCGACTGGATGGTGCACCACGCCAGCTGAAGCTCGGCGTTTTCAACCGCCGCCTTGTCGCTCTCGATCGCGCCCTGGTACTGGCCCATGGCGGCCTCGTCGGCGTCCAGCGTCTCCTTGGAAGTGACGCCCGCATCATAGAGCGCCTTGTAGCGGGCGTATTCCGCCTTGGCGTTGTTCAGCAGCGCCTGATCGTGCGCCAGCGTGCCCTTGGCCTGATCCAGGGCCGCCTGGTAGGGCCTGGGGTCGATCACCAGGATGGTTTCGCCCTTCCTCACCTCCTGGCCCTCGGTGAACCGGACGGGAAGCAACTCGCCGCTCACTCGCGCCTTCACCGTCACGCTCATGTACGGCGTCACCGTGCCCAGCGCGGTGAGAAAGATGGGCATGGGCTTCTGTTCGACGGGGCTCACCTGCACCGGAACCGGCCGGTTTTGCAGCGCCGCCGCCTGACTGACGCTCTGCTGCCGGGCCGCTTGCTGGTTCTGGTAAATCCTCCACACGATCAGGCCAAGCGCGCCCACCAGGACGAGATACACCACGATGCGGATGCCCGTGCTCTTGTGGCCGGGCTGCGGATGCGATGCGCCGGTTGAGGGTACTTGGAACTCAGGCGTGTCTTCTGTGGGCATGGTTTCGATTTCCGTCGTTTTCTCTAGAAATGTGTGCCCACGAAATGGGCGTGAGTTCAGCCGCGCCGGTCTGAAGCTTGCCGCACGGCGCGCGTTCTAACGGACGGCGCGGTTTCGGCAAAGGTTTCGCCCTTCTCCTGTGTGCGCAAATTCCGGTGCGCGGAATGCGTTGGGATTCAGACTTCAGTTCAGGGTCGCCGCGCCCGCAGAACCGGACGCGACCATTTTAAGCGAGCGGGCCAAGGGGTGGAACGGACCGCCCGCGTCGATTCACTATAATTTGGACGAATCACCTTTGCATACGTTGACGCGGCGCGCGCTTTTGGCGGGCCGCCTGCCCGGTTGCAGTTGGATGGAGCGCACAATGCCGCGGCGGGAGGCCGCACCGGTTGCCTCATGAGGATCCATTGCCCGTGAACTCCCCGACGGCCGCGGCCGGCGAGCAAGCCGGCCTGGAGCCGCCCCTGTGCGTCGATCTCGACGGCACGCTGGTCAAATCAGATACGCTCTTCGACGCGCTCTGCCAGCTGGTGCGCCGGCAGCCCGCGCAGATCTGGCGGATACCGCTCTGGCTGGCCGGAGGCCGGGCGCGCCTGAAGTCTGAAGCCGCCCGCCGCGCCCCGCTGGACGCCGCGCGCCTGCCCTATAACGCCGATCTGCTCCGCTACCTGCACGCCCAGCGGCGCGAGGGCCGCCGAATCTATCTGGCCACCGGCGCCGATGCCGCGCTGGCTGAGCGCGTGGCCGCGCACCTGGGCATCTTTGACGGGGTGTTGGCCTCCGAAGGCGCAACCAACCTGACCCGGAGCAAGAAACTCCGCCGCCTCAAAGACCGCTTTGGCGAGTTCGACTACATCGGCAACTCCCGCGCCGACCTGGCGCTGCTGGCGAACGCGCGGGAAGCGATGCTGGCCAACCCCACGCTTGGCCTGCGCGCGGCGCTTGCGGTGCGCCGGATTCCCATCGCCCGCGCCTTCATGGACCAGCGGCCCGCCGTGCGATCGATCGTCAAGGCCATCCGCGTGCACCAGTGGGCCAAAAATATTCTCCTGCTGGCGCCGCTGGCGCTCTCTCACAAGTTGGCCGCGGGCTCGGTGGGCGCGGCCATCGCGGCGTTTTTCTGCTTCAGCTTCATGGCCTCGGCCAATTACCTCGTCAACGACATGCTCGACATCGACAGCGACCGGCGGCATCCGGCCAAGCGTCTGCGGCCGTTTGCCGCCGGCGACCTGCCGGTGTCCGGCGGGGCTGGACTGGCGCTGGCCTTGTTCGTGGCCTCGGCGGCGCTGCTGCCGCTGCTGCCCGGCGTCTTTGCCCTGTGGCTGGCGCTGTACATCGTGGCCACCATGGCCTATTCCCTCTATCTCAAGCGCGTCGCCATCCTTGACGTGCTGCTGCTGTCCGGCCTTTACACCGTGCGCCTGCTGGCCGGCGGCGCGGCCACCGCAACGCCCATCTCCCAGTGGCTGGCCGGCTTTTCCATCTTCCTGTTTGTCTCCCTGGCCATGGTCAAGCGGTTCAGCGAGCTGGAAAACCTGCGCGAGCGCGGGGCCACCGTCACCCATGGGCGCGGCTACGCGGTGGCTGATCTGGAACAGATTCGCAGCTTCGGCACGGCCAGCGCCACGGCGGCCGTGGTGGTGTTCGCGCTGTATATCTCGCGCCCTGATGTGGTGGCGCTTTACAAACACTCGGACAGGCTGTGGCTGATCGTGCCCCTGCTGCTCTACTGGCTTTTCCGCGTGTGGCTGCTGGCCTCGCGCGGCGAGCTGGACGACGACCCGGTCGTCTTCGCCATGCGCGACCCCGTGAGCCTGGCCTTGGGAGCGGGGGTCGTGGCCCTGGCGATCTTCGCGCTGTGATGCCGCAAATCGCAGCTTGAAAACCAGGCCGCCGGGCGCGGCGCAAGGTAGGCGCAAGGAAACCCACATCCTGAGACGACGCACCCGGCAAATTGCATCCCATGGCGGGCTGCCGCGTCTTATACAGGTGCCCATCGCGCCTCTGTCTCCACGCGCGCGCCTCGGGGACGCGTCTTCGTCTACCATTGTGTCTTCAGCAGGAAGCTGAAAACGATGTTGGCGGTTGCCTTGTCCGGCTCCGGTTTTCAACGTGTGCCGGAAGGCGCGCAGCCGCGAGCAACCAGCCTCGGGAGCGGGTAACCAGCCCTATGTGGATTGTCCGGCTTGCGCTGCGGCGGCCTTATACTTTCGTTGTTTTCGCGCTCTTGATCCTCATCCTTGGCGCCTACAGCATCGTCACGATGCCGACCGACATCTTTCCCAACATCGACATCCCCGTGGTGACGGTGGTGTGGAACTTTACCGGCCTGTCGGCCGAGCAGATGGCCAGCCGCATCGTCTCCAACAGCGAACGCGGCACCACCACCACGGTCAACGACATCGAGCACATTGAGTCGCAGTCGCTCAACGGCATCGGGCTCATCAAGATATTTTTTCAGCCGCACGTGGATATCGGCAACGCCGTTGCCCAGGTGACCGCCATCAACGAGGTCATGCTGCGCGGCCTGCCGCCGGGAACCACGCCGCCCTTCATTATTCAGTACAACGCTTCCAGCGTGCCCGTGCTGCAGTTGGGGCTCTCCGGGAAGGGCCTCAACGAGCAGCAGTTGTACGACCTGGGCCAGAACACGATCCGCACCCAGCTGGCCACCGTGGAAGGGGCGCAGGCGCCCTATCCCTACGGCGGCAAGCAGCGCCAGATCCAGGTGGACCTGAATCTGGCCGCCCTGCAGGCCAAGGGGCTGTCGCCGGTGGATGTGGTCAACGCCATCTCCGCGCAGAACCTGATCGCGCCCTCCGGCACCATGAAGATCGATCGCTTCGAGTACGCGGTCGAGACCAACTCCGCGCCCGCCATTCTGGACGAACTGAACAATCTGCCCATCAAGGCGGTCAACGGCGCGGTGGTCTACATCCGCGACGTGGCCCACGTGCGCGACGGCAACCCGCCGCAGACCAACATCGTGCGCGTGGATGGCAGCCGCGCCATCCTCATGAGCATCATGAAGACCGGTTCGACCTCCACGCTCGACATCATCAAGGGCGTGCGCGAAAAACTGGCCGGCATCAAGGGCCAGTTGCCCCCGCAGTTCCAGATTAACGCCCTGTCCGACCAGTCGATCTTCGTGCGCGGCGCCATCGACGGCGTAGTCCGCGAGGCCGTCGTCGCCGCCTGCCTCACGGCCATCATGATCCTGGTCTTCCTGGGCAGCTGGCGCTCCACGCTCATCATCGCGGTCTCCATTCCGCTCTCCATCCTGTGTTCGCTCAGCGTGCTCTCCATGCTGCACGAGACCATCAACATCATGACCCTGGGGGGCTTCGCGCTGGCCGTCGGCATCCTGGTCGACGACGCCACCGTGGCCATTGAAAACATCAACCGCAACCTGGAGGCCGGCAAGGAACTGGAGCAGTCCATCCTCGACGGCTCCGCCCAGATCGCGGTCCCCGCCCTGGTCTCCACGCTCGCCATCTGCATCGTCTTTGTGCCCATGTTTTTCTTGAGCGGGGTGGCGCACTACCTGTTCGTGCCCATGGCCGAGGCGGTGGTCTTCGCCATGCTGGCCAGCTACCTTCTCTCGCGCACCCTGGTGCCCACCATGGCCAAATACCTGCTCCAAGAGCACGACGACGCGGCCACGGCGAGAAAGGCCGCGAGCCGCAATCCCCTGGTGCGCTTTCAATCCGCCTTCGAATCCGGCTTTGCGCGCTTTCGCCGCCTCTACCTGGGCCTGCTCACCCTTTGCGTGGACCACGCCCCTGTCTTCCTCATCCTTTTCCTGGCCTTCACGGTGGCGTCGGTGGGCCTGCTGGCGCCGTGGCTGGGCCAGGACTTCTTCCCCGCCGTCGATGCCGGCCAGTTCAAGATTCACGTGCGCGCGCACACCGGGACCCGTATCGAGGAGACGGCCGCGCTGTGCGACCACATCGACGCCACCATCCGCCGCAACATTCCCGCCGGCGAGGTCGTCACTATCCTCGACAACATCGGCGTGCCCTACTCGGGACTGAATCTTTCCTACTCCACCTCGGCGCCCATCGGCCCCGCCGACGCCGACATCCAGGTGCAGTTGACTCCCCATCACCATTCCACCGCGGCCTACGTCGAGCGGCTGCGCGGCGTGCTGGCCCGCGACTATCCCGGCGTCACCTTTTACATGCTGCCCGTGGACATCGTGACCCAGATTCTCAACTTCGGCCTCTCCGCGCCCATCGATATTCAGATCATCGGACCCAACATGTACGGCGACCGCGCCCTGGCCGAGCGCATGTTGAATCAGGTCCGCTACGTTCCCGGCGCCGCCGACGCGCGCATCCAGCAGCCCTTCAACTACCCCAACATGACGGTGAATGTGGATCGCACCCGCGCCCAGACCATCGGGCTCACCCAGAAGGACGTGGCGCAGAGCCTGCTGGTGGCGCTCAGCGGCAGCTTCCAGACCACGCCGAGCTTCTATCTGGACCCCAAAAACGGCGTCACCTACAACGTTGCCATCCAGGCCCCGCAGTACGCGGTCAACTCCCTGGCCGCGTTGAAAAGCCTGCCCGTCACCGGCTCCGCCTCCGCGGCGCGGGCCGGCGCAGCCACCCCCACCGGGGCGCCGGGCGCGCAGCCGCCGGTGCAGGTGCTCGGCAACCTGGCCAGCATCGTGCCGGGCGCCGAACTGGGCACCGTCAGCCACTACGATGTCCAGCCGGTCATCGACATCTACACCAACGTAGCGGGAACCGATCTGGGCTCGGTCACCCGCTCCATGGAAACGATCCTCAAGGAACACCAGAAGGACCTGCCCCGCGGCTCGCACTTTGTGCTGCGCGGGCAGAGCGAAACCATGAAGAAGTCCTACATCGGACTGCTGGCCGGGCTGGCGTTTTCGATCCTGCTCGTCTACCTGCTCATCGTGGTCAACTTCCAGTCGTGGCTGGACCCGTTCCTCATCGTTTCGGCGCTCCCCGCGGCCCTGGCCGGCATCGTCTGGTTCCTGTTTCTCACCCGCACTCCTCTCAGCGTGCCCGCGCTCACCGGGGCCATCATGTGCATGGGCGTGGCCACGGCCAACTCCATCCTGGTGGTCAGCTTTGCCCGCGAGCAGTTGGAAGTCCTGGTGGGCGACGCGCGCAAGGCGGCGCTGAACGCCGGGTTTGTGCGCCTGCGCCCCGTGCTGATGACCGCCCTGGCCATGATTATCGGCATGGTGCCCATGGCCCTGGGCCTGGGCGACGGCGGCGAGCAGAACGCCCCGCTGGGCCGCGCCGTCATCGGCGGTTTGTTGCTGGCCACCGTGGCCACGCTCTTCTTTGTCCCTGCATTCTTCTCCCTCGTTCACGGCTGGCTGGAGCGCCGCCGCAGAACGGCTCACGGCGCAGCTCTAACCGGTGCGTTCGACGAGTTTGACCAGCTCCCGGAGTAGCTTTCATGACCACTGAATCTCATCCCAACCCGCGCCCGCCCGCCCCCGATCACGAGAGCGCGCCCGCGCAGGCCTCTGTGTCTCCGCGCAAGGCCGTCTTCGGCGTAGCCTTGGTGCTTGTCGTGCTGGCGGCGCTGGCGGCTTTCGGCATTCTCAGCCGCATCCACAGCGGCAAAGTGCTCGCCCAGACCACCGACGCCATGGCCGCGCCCACCGTGATCGCCCTGCCGCCCAGCCCCGGCGCGCCGCTGGACAATTTTGTGCTGCCCGGCAACGTGAGCGCCTGGACCGACTCGCCCATCTACGCGCGCACCTCCGGCTATCTGACGCGCTGGTACTACGACATCGGCGCGCGGGTGAAGAAAGGCGCGCTCCTGTGCGAGATCGCCACTCCTGAAGTGGACCAGCAACTGGCCCAGGCCCAGGCCGACCTGGCCACCGCGCAGGCCAACGCCAACAATGCCCGCATCCAGGCCGAGCGCTACTCGGGGCTGGTCAAGTCCAACGCGGTTTCGCGCCAGGATACAGACACCTTCGTCAATCAGGCCGCGGCCACCGCCGCCGCCGTCCACTCCGCCCAGGCCAACGTCGAGCGCCTGCGCGAGCTGCAATCCTTCGAAAAGGTCTACGCGCCCTTTGACGGCGTGGTCACCGCCCGCAACGTCGATACAGGCCAGCTGATCGACCCCGGCGCGGGCAAGGAACTGTTCCACCTGCAGGCCATTCAAACGCTGCGCGTCTACGCCAACGTGCCGCAGCAGTACGCGGCGGCGGCCCGGCGCGGCCTCAAGCTGGACATGATCTTTCCCGAGCATCCGGGCAAACTCTTCCAGGGCACGCTGGTGCGCACAGCCGACGCCATCGATCCGGCCAGCCGCACGCTGCTGGTCGAGATCGACGTGGACAACCGCGACGGCCAACTGCTGCCCGGCTCGCTGGCCCAGGTCCGCTTCAAGGCGCCAGCCACGGTTCACTCCTTCATCGTGCCCGCCGCGGCGCTCATCTTCCGCCGGGAAGGAATGCAAGTGGGCATCGTGGTCCAGGGCAATGTGGTTCACCTGGCGCCGGTCATCATCGGCGAGGACGACGGCGCCACGGTGCAGATTGTCAGCGGGCTCAACGCCGGCGACAAGGTCATCCAGGACCCGCCCGACTCGCTCATCGAGGGCGAAAAGGTGTCTCCGGAGAGCGCAGCCAGCGACGCCAACGCGGGAGGCAGGTAGCGATGCGGGGATGGCCGCTCCACTTCGCCCGCCGGGTGCCCCAGCTCCCGCTTTTGGGGCTTGGCAAGGCTGTCGCGCTCGCCGCGCTTCTTGCCCTCGCCGGCTGCAAACCCGTCGGCCCCAACTACAATCGCCCCGGCTATCAGGCGCCCCCGGCCTACAAGGAAACCGGCGCGACCACGGTCAGCGTGCCCCCGCCCAACCCGGCCGGCGGCGCGTGGCAGCCCGCCGCACCCTCTGACGGCATGGTGCGCGGCAAGTGGTGGGAGATCTTCGGCGACCCGCGGCTCAATCAACTCGAAGAGCGCATTGCCACCGACAACCAGAGCCTGCGCAGCGCGGTGGAGACGTATCTGGCCGCGCGCGACCAGATTGCCGCCGCCCGCTCCGCCTTCTATCCGACGCTTTCGGCTGGACCGTCGTTCGCGCACGACAAACTCTCCGCGCACCGGCCGCTGGCTGGCAACACCTCGCAGTACAACGACCTGGTGCTGGCCGGCCAGGCCAGCTGGGAGCCGGATTTCTGGGGCCGCATCCGCCGCACCGTCGAGGCCGCCAACGCCGCGGCCCAGGCCAGCGCCGCGGACGTGGCCACCGTGGACCTGAGCCTGCACGCCGAGATGGCCGGGGCCTGGTTTGAACTACGCGGCCTGGACGCCCAGACCCGGCTGCTCGAAGCCACCGTCGCCGACCTGGAGCGGCAGCTCGACCTGACCCAGCGACGCCTCGAAGGCGGCATCGGCACCGAGGCCGACGTGGCCCAGGCCCGCACCCAGCTTGAAGCGGTGCGCGCGCAACTGGTCGACCTTGGCGTGGCGCGCGCGCAATATGAACACGCCATCGGCGCTCTTGCCAACCAGCAACTTTCAACCTTCAGCATTCCGCCTTCGCCGCTTGCCCAGCCTATGGACGCTTCGCTGCCGAAAGTGCCGGTTGGCGTGCCCTCGCAACTGCTGCAGCGCCGCCCCGACATCGCCGCCGCCGAGCGCCGCGCCGCCGCCGCCAACGCCCGGATCGGCATCGCCGTCAGCGCCTTTTATCCCACCATCAGCCTCGGCGGAACCGGCGGCTTTGAAAGCACCCACGGCGGGACCTGGCTGCAGGGGCCGAGCGCGCTGTGGAGCCTGGGCGCGCAGGCGGCCGAGCTGCTTTTCGACGCCGGCCAGCGCCACGCCCTCACCGGCCAGGCCCGCCACGTCTACGAGGCCCAGGCCGCCAGCTACAAGAACACTGTCATCCTGGCGTTTGAGGACGTGGAAGACCAGCTCTCCAGCCTCCGCATTCTGGAGCAGGAGTCAGCCGTGGAGCAGAAGGCCGTCGCCTCGGCGCAGAACTCCTTCGACCTGTCGAATCAGCGCTACAAGGGCGGCGTGACAAGTTATCTGGAAGTGCTCACCGCCGAAGCCGCGCTGCTCCAGAACCAGCGCGCAGCCATCGACATCGAGACCCGCCGGTTCGTCGCCAGCGTGGCCCTGGTGCGGGCGCTGGGCGGCGGCTGGGATGTGTCGCAGTTGCCGAAATAGGGGGCAGAGATCAGAGATCACGGAGCAGGGGATGGAAGCCCCGACCTGTCCGTCAGGCTTCCAACGTCCTGCTTCCTATTCCCTGCTTGACCGCGTCACGGCACCGCATGGCTGAAAGCCGCCGCGGGCACCTCGCTCAGTGGCAGCCCCGGGCCTTCCCACAGCAGGCGCGGCGCGCCCTGGCTGGCGAAGTGCAAGTCCTCCACGTGCAGCACATGCCGGCCCGCGCGCAGGCCCAGCGAGCCCCGGTCGTAGCGCACCGCATTGCCCGGCGACCCGCAGACCTGGGCGAAGGGCGGGCCGGTGCGGGCCACTTCCACGCCGTCAATCACCAGCCGCGCCCCGTCACGCGACATCAGGTGAAAGGTGTAGCCGCCATCGGCGGGAACAGCAATGAAGCCGTCCCACGCCGTGGCGTAGTGCGTAAACCCCTGCGAGTCGGCCTGGATGCCGGGTGACTCGCCCGAGAAAACCGGCGTCTCCGCGCTCAGATCGGGCAGCTGGGTCCACGCGCCGGGATAGATGCGCCACGTCAGGCCCGCCGCCAGAAAGTACGGCGGCTTTGCCTCGTCGTGCCAGCGGGCCACGGCCACCACACCGCGCGCTGCCCAGTCCTCGCGGTCCTGGTTGTCCTCTGCGTGGAGCAGAACCCGAAAACGCCCCGCACCGTTGGCCCCGTCCAACTCGGTTCCCTCGGCGTCCGCAAAGCGGTGGCGCACTCGGCGGCCGTGCGCCTCGGTCCCGTCGCCGAACAGCCAGGTAAAGTCGGTGTGCGGCGAGGGCGCGGCGGTAAACGTCACTTTCTCGCCCGGCGCAAAGACCGGCGGGTCCACGGTGAACCGGGCCAGCGGACCGGACGGCGCGGGAAACTGCGCCTGCGCCGCGCCGTCCGTGGTCGCCAAGGGCAGATCGGCCTTGCTTGCGGCGCGCGTCTGGCCGTACTTCACGTTGTCGAAGGTCACCCCCGTCACGTTGCCCGTGAGCGTGGAGCCGGCCAGCGGCGGCTGGTCCAGCGCCCAGATGTTGCGGAAGGTGAACCCGTGCAGGGCGGGCTGTTCCTGCTCCAGTTGCACCAGCGAGTACCAGTTGTCGAGAAAGAGATTCTCAAACGTGTAGTTGGAGTGGTCGCCGCGGGCCCCGTCCGCGCCCCAGAAGCCGAGCAGGCCAAAAGTTTGCCCGCATGCCCCGATGCCGCCGTGCAGAATGTCGGAGTCGCGCAGGGTGAAGTTGCGCGAGTTGAAGATCTTGCGCGGCCAGCCCGCGCGCACGATGTTGGAGATGCTGGTCGAGAGCTCGCTGTGCTCGATGAGAATATTCTGCACGTCGTGGCCGGGCCGGGCGATCTCCTCGTCGGTGTAGCCGTCCCAGTTGCCCTGCAGGGCAAACACATCGTCGGAGGTGCGCAGAAACGCGTTGCGCACGATGGCATCGCCGCCGCCCAGCCAGTCCATGCCGTCCTGGTTGGCGTTGCCGGGGTTGCCGCCGATCACGCGCACATCGTCGTAGGTGAAGCCGGTCGAATCCTTCATCTGGATTGACCAGGTCCGCGAGCGCACAATGCAGGTGAGGCCGCTGATCTGGACATCGCGGGCCTCCAGCGCGCCAATGCAGTGCCAGTCGGGTTTCTGCATCCAGCCCTGGTCGGCGTTCGGGTCCTGCGGGCCTTCATACACAATGGTTCCCCGGCCCAGCACCTTCACCCCCTGCACCTTCCAAAGGTTCAGGCTGCCAAAAAAGTACGCGCCCGGTGCCAGATAAACCGTGTCGCCGCTTTTGGGGTTGAGGCTCATGTGGTAAACGCCCGCCGGGTAGACATGTGCTGCCGGGTCGCGCGGCATCGGGGGCGGCGGCGCGCCGGCAAACAGAAACAGCATCCGCGCGTGGTTGAGAAAGTCGCCGGGGCGCGCGATGGAGAGCTTGGCCGGGCCGGCCAGCTTGAAGCGAATCGTCTGCCCCTGGTCTGGACCGGTGAGCCGCGTGGGCCGCAGCCCCAGCCGCCAGGGCTGAATGTCGACGCCACGATCCCAGAAGCCCGGCTCGGTGGCAGTGATCTCGACCGTGACCGGGCCGGTGATGTCGAAGCTGACGAACTCGAGGCTGGCGGCGGCGTGGGCCACGTCCACCGGCTTGCCGTTGACGGTCACGGTGAAGGCCGTCGAACGCATCTCCGGAGGAACTGGCACGGGCTCGACGCGCGGCGCGGCGAGGGCTGCGCAGGGAAGCGCGAGCATGGCCACCATCAGCGGACGAAAAAGAGGCAACAAGCGGAACCCCGGCGGCGAAGTGGAGCCGAAACCACTGTAGCACCGGGCGCGCCGCCGTTTCAGATGCCCTCGCCCATCGAGACGTAGTCGCGCAGATGCGCCAGTTCCTGGCGGTAAGCCGTGCGTTCAGCCTCTTCGGCGGCGAAGGGTTCAGCCCGTTCGGCCTGTGCGCCAAGCCGCTCTTCCAGCTCCTCCACGCGGGCCGACAGGGCGATCAGGGCGTCGGAGAGCGGGTCTTTGATGTCGTGCGGGTCGGTGATCAACACGCGTTCCCCGTTGCGGTAGACGATGTGCGCCGGCACGCCGACCACGGTGGAGTTGGGCGGCACGTCGGTGAGCACCACCGACCCGGCGCCCACGCGCGAGTTCTCGCCCACCGTAATGTTGCCCAGAATGTTGGCGTTGTTGCCGATAAACACGTTGTCGCAGACCGTCGGGTGGCGCTTGCCGTGGCCCTTGCCGGTTCCGCCCAGGGTCACGCCCTGGTAGATCGTCACGTCGCTGCCCACAATGGCGGTCTCGCCAATCACCACGCCGGTGGCGTGATCGATGAACAGCCGCCGCCCCAGCAGCGCGCCGGGATGAATGTCCACGCCGGTGAAAAAGCGCCCCGCCTGCGAGAGCAGCCGCGCCAGAAGCCGCAGCCGCGCCCGCCACAGCCGGTGCGAGGCGCGGTGAAACCAGACCGCCCACAGCCCTGGATAGCAGAGCAGCACCTCCAGCCGGGAGCGCGCGGCGGGGTCGCGCTCCAGCACGGAGTTCACATCTTCGCGGATGCGTTCAAACATGGGCATGGCAATCGTACACTCGGGACCTGGCCGGCGGAAAACGGCGCATCCCGCCGGCCGTCCCTTCCTTATAGCGTAACCGGCTCCACGGGCAGGGCCAGCGCTTCCTGGCGCAACGCGTCGAACAGCACGCTCGACAGATAGCGCTCGCCAAAGCTGGGCAGCACCGCCACGATCAGCTTGCCGGCGTTCTCGGGCCGCGCGGCCACTTTGAGCGCCGCCGCCACCGCCGCACCCGACGAGATGCCCACGAACAGGCCCTCCTCCAGCGGCAGCCGGCGGGCCATGGCGATCGACTCGTCGTTCGTCACCTGAATCACCTCGTCGATCAAGTGGGTGTCGAGCACGCCGGGCACAAAGCCCGCGCCGATGCCCTGAATCTTGTGCGGCCCCGGCTTGCCGCCCGAGAGCACGGGGCTATCCGCCGGCTCCACGGCGACGGCCTTGAACTCCGGCTTGCGTTCCTTGATGTAGCGGGCCACGCCGGTGATGGTGCCGCCGGTGCCGACGCCGGAAATCAGGATGTCCACCTTACCGTCGGTATCGTCCCAGATCTCCGGGCCGGTGGTGGCGTAATGGATGGCCGGGTTGGCCGGGTTGTCGAATTGGCCCAGGATGAATCCGTTGGGCGTCTGGGCCAGGATCTGGTCGGCCTTGGCGATGGCGCCCTTCATGCCGCCGGGGCCGGGGGTGAGCACGATCTCGGCGCCAAAGGCCTTCAGCAGCACGCGGCGCTCCACGCTCATGGTTTCCGGCATGGTCAGGATCAGCCGGTAGCCCTTGACGGCGGCGATGAAGGCCAGGCCGATGCCGGTGTTGCCGCTGGTGGGCTCAACGAGCACTGTCTCGCCGGGCTTGATCTTGCCCGCCTTCTCGGCAGCCTCGATCATAGCTAAGCCAATGCGGTCTTTCACGCTGCTGAGCGGGTTCTGGCTCTCCAGCTTGATGACGACAGTGGCAGGCAGTCCCGCCGCCACGCGGTTCAAACGCACCAGCGGGGTGCGCCCAATCAATTCCGTTACATTCGCGGCAATACGCGCCATGTGTTTCTCCTTGTTCGTCCGGCAAGGCTCCACGGACGGGTCTCAGGTTTCTTGGGGGGGTGACGGCCGGACTATCAGGCGGGGAAGTGCGTGCGCCACCTGGGCGCACAAGTGCATCGCGGCAGACACCAGGACGGCGTTAGCGACATCGATGCATGAAGACAGGGTATTCCTGCGCGGTGCTTCTGGCAATAGGGCAGAGATTGAAATGCATCAATGCGCCTTGCCTGCGCCGCCTACCGGGCACGGCTTTCCCGCGCACAGCGCCGCGGTAATGCCCTTGCCTTCGGTGATCGAATAGATGCGATCCACGGCCGGCAGGCGCACCTTTTCCCTGAAGCCGGAGGGCCAGCGGATCTCGGCGGCGCCCGCGTCGGCGGCGTCGCCCAGCCCGAAGTGGACCCGCTTGTCATTGGAGGAGAGGTAGCTGCCCGAACTCAGCACATCCCCCCGCTGGCGCATGCCGTTGGCGGTGAGAAAGACGGCTGCGCCCACCGCGTCCCGCGGGCTCTTCGGGCCCCCGGTCAGATTCAGTTCCACCCAGTGATGATGATCGGGATTCACGTTGCGCAGCAACACCGCCGGCCCGTCGATTGGGTTGATCACCACGTCGATCCTGCCGTCGTTGAACAGGTCGCCAAAGGCCGCCCCGCGCGCTGATATCAGCACCGCAAGCCCTGTGTCCTTGACCGCGGGCACATACTCAAAATTTCCGTCCTTGACATTGCGGAAGAGCAGCGGGCGCTGGGCGTAGGTCGAGCCCCAGTCGGACTTGTCGGCCACCGGAAACACGTGCCCGTTGACCATGAAGATGTCCTTCCAGCCGTCGTTGTCGAAATCCGTGAACGCAGTGCCCCAGCTAAGAAAGGGAATCGAGAGAGCGCCGATGCCCGTGCGATGGCTGACATCGGTAAAGCTGGCGTCGCCGTCGTTGCGGTAGAGCACCTTGGCATCGTCGGAGAAGTCGGTCACCAGTAGATCGACGCGGCCGTTGTTCAGATAGTCGCCCACGGCGATGCCCATGCCCGCCACCTCGCGGCCATCCTTGTTGAGTGCGAAGCCGGAGAGATAGCTCTCATCGGCAAAAGTCCCGTTGCCCTTGTTTCGGTAAAGGTAGTTGGGGGTGGAATCGTTGGCCACCAGCAGGTCCGGCTTGCCGTCGTCGTCGACATCCACAAACACCGCGGTCAGGCCGTAGTACTTGCTCTTGTCGGCGACGCCCGCCTTCTCGCTCACGTCAGTAAACTTGCCATCGCCGTTGTTGTGGAAGAGGTGGTCGGGCTCGCCCTGCAGGCCGCGGGGGCCGCAGGTCAGGTTGCCGATGCCACGAAAGCCGCAGTCGGCAAAGCCCATCACCTTGCTGCGGGGATAGGGCAGGTTGTCGCGGTCGAAGTGGACATAGCCGGAGACGAACAGGTCCAGCCGCCCGTCGCCGTCGTAGTCGCCCCAGGCGGCGCCCGACGACCAGTTGCCCAGGTTCACCCCGGCCTTCTCCGCTACGTCGGTGAAGGTGCCGTCGTGGTTGTTGTGGTAGAGGCGGTTCTTGCCGTAGTTGGCTACAAAAATGTCGGGCCAGCCGTCGTTGTCGTAGTCGCCCACGGTGACGCCGAAGCCCCAGCGGTCGTTGGTCACGCTGGCCTGGGCGGCCACGTCGGTAAAGGTGCCGTCGTGGTTGTTGTGGAAAAGCGCGGCGTGGGGCGGCTCGTCCCTGCCGTCCAGGGCGTTGAAGGTGGAGCCGTTGACCAGGTAGATGTCCAGCCAGCCGTCGTTGTCGTAGTCCAGCAGTGCAACACCGGAGCCGTTGGACTCCAGGATGAACGTCTTCTCCGGCCCGCCCATCACGTGGCGCCAGTTTCCCAGTCCCGCGGCTTTGGTCACATCCTGAAATACCACCGGGCCGGCATCCACAAACCCGCCTGCGGTAATGGGCCTGCCCTGGGCGTCGTACTCCGCCTGGTGCGCCGCGCCGCTGGACATGGTGTTCTGCGCTGCTGCGCCCGGCGGTTGCAGCAGCAGGAAGGCCAGGGCGCAAACAGCAAGCCGGTCAGAACAAACAAACCGCAAGGGAAGACTCCGGGCAGAGGTGCTGGTGTAATGGTAATCGAACGGCCCAGCCGTCGAATACCCGGCAAAACCGCAGCCCTCAGGCCGATTCGGCGCGCTGCCCCGGCACTCGTCTCAGTTGAGCCGCCAGAATGCGATGTTCAGAACCGCCGCAAAGCTCACCCAGGCCAGATAGGGCGCCATCAACCACGCGGCCAGGGGCGCCACCCGGCTGAACACCGCGACCGCGACACCGATGACGGCCCACATGCACACAACCTCCACCGCCGCGGCCCCGATTGCATGCTGGCGAAAGAAGATCCAGGACCAGGCCAGATTGAGCGCCAGTTGCGCCACAAAGAGAGCCAGCCCCCAGGTGCGCAGTTGTGAAGGGGCAGACTGCCAGACCTGCCACGCCGCGATGGCCATCAACGCATACAGCAGGCTCCAGACCGGGCCGAAGACCCAGTCCGGTGGCGCAAAGGCGGGCCGGGCTAGAGTCCGGTACCAGACGGGAACCTCGACTGCGGTCCAGCGCCCGCCGATGCCCGCCGCGGTAAAGCAGAGTCCAAGCCAGAAGAGCAAGGAAAGCCAGCGCATTTTGTCCCCTCTCGTGGTGCAAGAATCGTGGTGCTCCGAGCATCCGCAGGCTCATCTTCCTCGACGCGAACCGGCCGCGGCAACTATCCTGATCATGTTGCGCTGAGTTTCTTTTGATGCAGGTGAAACTCGCGGAACCCTTTGACCGCCATGAGCAAACAAACCATTGCCGTCCATCTGCCCGACGGGGCCATTCGCGAAGTGCCTTCGGGCACCACGCCCCTTGAGATCGCCAACTCCATCTCGCCGCGCCTGGCCGCGGCCTCCGTAGTGGCGCGCCTGACGCCCCTCAACGGCGCCGCGAAACAGACCGCTTCCGATTTGCCGTCGGAGGCTGCGATGTATGCCGCCGAGGACTCGGCCGCGCCGCGCCTTGTGGACCTGGCCACGCCGCTCACCGCCGACACGCGCCTGGAGCTGGTGACCGAGAAGGACCCCGAGGCGCTGAAGGTCGTGCGCCACTCGGCCGCGCACGTGCTGGCCACGGCGGTGCTCGAGCTCTATCCGGAGACCAAGCTGGGCCACGGTCCGGCCACGGACTCCGGCTTCTTTTACGACTTTTATCGCGACAAGCCCTTCACGCCCGAGGACCTGGCGGCCATCGAGACCAAAATGGCCGAAGTGGTGGCGCGCGATGAAAAATTCGTCCGCGAGTACGAGCCCCGCGAGCAGGCCCTGGCGGAGTTCGAGCGCGACGGCGACTTCATGAAGACTCACTTCGTGACCAAGTTCACCGAGCCCGGCTCTCAAGTCAGCTTCTATCGCAACGGCAAATTCGTCGACTTTTGCCGCGGGCCGCACGTGCCCTCGACGGGCCGCGTCAAGGCGGTCAAAGTCACCAGCCTGGCCGGCGCCTATTGGCTGGGCGACGAGAAGAATCCGCAGTTGCAACGCATCTACGGCACCGCCTTCTTCTCGCAGAAAGACCTGGACGCGCACTTCGCGCGCCTGGAAGAAGCGGCCCGGCGCGACCATCGCCTGCTCGGCAAGCAGCTGGATTTGTACAGCATCCAGGAACTGGCCGGCGCGGGACTGATCTTCTGGCATCCCAGGGGCGCCATGATCCGCAAGATCATGGAAGACTGGATGCGCGACGAATGTCTGCGCCGCGGCTACCAGATTGTGTACACGCCCCACGTCATGCGCCGCGACTTATGGAAGATCAGCGGCCATGAGGGCTTCTACTCCGGCAACATGTACGCGCCCATGGAACTGGACGACGCCGAGTATCGCCTCAAGCCGATGAATTGCCCCGGCCATATTCTCATCTACAAGAACTCGCCCAAGAGTTATCGCGACTTACCCGCGCGCTACGCCGAGTTAGGCAACGTCTACCGCTATGAGCGCTCCGGCACCATGCACGGGTTGCTGCGCGTGCGCGGCTTTACCCAGGACGACGCCCATATCTTCTGCACCCCCGGCCAGATTGAGGACGAGGTCGTCGCCTGCATCGACTTTGCCGAGGCGGTGCTCAGGACTTTCGGCTTCGCGGAGTTCAAGGTCGAGTTATCCACATGGGACCCCAACGACCGCACCCACTACGCCGGCTCCGACGAAAACTGGAACCTGGCTGTAGGCTCCTTGCAGCGCGCGCTCGACCGCAAGGGCATCAGTTATAAGACCATTCCCGGCGAAGCCGCTTTCTACGGTCCAAAGATCGACGTGAAGTTAGTCGATGTATTGGGCCGCCTGTGGCAGTTATCGACTGTGCAGTTCGACTTCAACCTGCCGGCGCGCTTTGAGCTTGAATATGTCGGCGAAGACGGTGAGCGCCATCAGCCGGTCATGGTCCACCGCGCGCTGTTCGGCTCGGTGGAGCGCTTCTTCGGCGTGCTCATCGAGCACTATGCCGGGGCCTTCCCGCTGTGGCTGGCCCCGGTGCAGGTGGGCCTGGTGCCCATCAGCGAGCGGCACCATGCGTACGCCGAGAAGGTGGAGAAAGAGCTGAAGGCCGCGGGCCTGCGCGTGGAAATCGACGGCCGCAACGAGAAGATGAACGCCAAGATCCGCGACTTCGCCAACCAGAAGACGCCCTACATCCTCGTCTTCGGCGACAAGGAAGAAGCGGCAAATGCCGTCAGCGTCCGCACCCGCGGCAAAGGCGACCAGGGCTCCATGCCGCTGGCTGATTTCATCGCCAAGGCCAGGGCGCTGGTGGAGAGCCGGTCGACGGAGTTATAGAGTCCCCGCATCCGGCGCACTTGCTTCTCGCGAGGGCGCCGGTTTTATTAGTTTTCGAATCGATCGTCAGTTCTCCCCGCCAGCGCTTCAGGATTCTGGTATTGTGGCCATTAATCCTGGTGACCATAAATATGCGCTGCAAGATGACTCAACCAATGCGTAGCGTTCTGCTCTCGGGCCTTGTCTTCGCAGTAATCCCCCACGCAATTGGATTTTCCGCTTGTACTTTTCTGGCTGCCCAGGAGATTCCGTTCAAGATTTGGCCTCCTCCCAAGCCGGCGGAGAGCCAATCCAGCGCAAGCGAACCCGCAGATGCGACTGCCGTCAAAGTCCCCGATGTCTCAAAGGAAGCTTTCGTTTTCGACCAGCTTCGCACGCGCATCCGCATGGAGGCGGACGGGACCGGCAGCCGCGAGACCACCGCGCGCGTCCGCGTCCTGGCCGACGCCGGCGTGAAAGCCGTGGCCGTGCTCACGTTCAGTTACACGGCTTTGAACCAGCAGGTAGACATCGGCTATGTCCGCGTCATCAAGCCCGATGGCACAGTCGTGGTTACTCCGGATTACAACGTGCAGGACATGCCCGCCGAAATATCTCGCGCGGCGCCGATGTACTCGGACATCCACCAGAAGCAGGTTGCAGTAAAAGGTCTAGGCGTCGGCGACACGATCGAATCCAAGGTCACGCTGCGCACATTCAAGCCGGAGATTCCCGGCCAGTTCTGGCTGGAATATACGTTCGAAAAGAATCTCATTGTGCTCGACGAACAACTCGATCTCGACCTTCCCGCGGATAAGACTGTCACCGTGACCAGCGCCGATGTGCAGCCTACGGTGACCACCAATCATGGCCGCAGGCTGTATCACTGGGCCGGTTCGAACCTTGCGCGGCCCGACTCGGACGCGCCGCCGAAATCGGCGAAGCATTGGAAACCGTCGGTTCAAGTGACAACCTTTTCAAGCTGGGAGCAGGTGGGTGCATGGTACCAGTCGCTCCAACACGATTCGCTCGCCGTCACCCCGGCCATTCAGGCTAAAGCCGACGCGCTTACCGAGGGCCAGACCAGCGACGAGGATGAAGTCCGCGCAATTTTCAACGATGTGGCGCTGCACATTCACTATGTAGGGCTGGAGTTCGGCATCGGGCGCTATCAGCCGCATGCGGCCGACGACGTGCTCTCCAACGAGTATGGCGACTGCAAAGACAAGCACACGCTGCTGGCCGCCTTGCTCAAAGCGAAGGGCTTTGAGGCGTGGCCGGTATTGATCTCTGATAAGCGAGACATTGACGTGGCTATCCCCTCGCCCGCGCAGTTTGACCACGTCATCACGCTGGTTCCGCTGGACGGAAAGTTTCTGTGGATGGACTCCACGGAAGAGGTCGCGCCGGTCGGCGTGCTGATGGCTCCGCTGCGTGACAAACTGGCCCTCGTAATCCCGGTCAGCAAACCAGCCTACCTGGAACGCACGCCCGCCGATCTGCCCTTTCCAAGATTGATTCGCGTCCAGATCGAGGGCAAGTTGTCTGATCGGGGACAGTTCACGGCGCACATTGCCGAGTCCGCCAATGGAGACGTTGGCATGATTTTTCGCGCCGTTTTCCGCAGGGTTCCTCAGTCGCAATGGAAGGAACTTATGCAGGGGATTGCGCGGTCAGAGAGTTTTGCCGGAGAGGTCTCGAACCCATGGGCCTCCGAGGTCGAGCAGCTTGGCAAACCCTTCAGCTTCTCTTTTGATTACACACGCGAGAGGTACTACCAGTGGGATGACCACAACCACTCCCACTGGATCGGTTCCCCGATGCCGGCGATGGGCGGAGAGCTTGCTCCCGGTGTCAAGGAGAAAAAGCCGGCCGACGACCCGGAGCTTGGATCAACCGGCCTGACCATTTATTCAGCCAGCGTTCAGATGCCGAGAGGCTGGACGGCCCCCCTGCCGAAAGACGTCGACCTCAAGGAAGACTGGCTGGAGTACATCGCGACGTACAAGTTCAACAATGGAGTTTTGACGACGGAACGACGCCTGGTCGTCAAGAAAACGAAGGTACCGCTCGAACAGTGGGATAGATATTCGGCCTTTCGCCGCGCCATGTTTGAAGATTGGACCCGGCAGGTTCTGATCGCGCCGCCGAGAGCCTCTTCGTCCCAGCGCCGCTAGTCTGGGGCGAATGGCGACGCGGCCCTTGTCATGGACCGCTTCGGCACCGGGCTGGCAGAGAAGGCCACCTGGGTCGCCGTGAAGCGCAATGGCCAGTAAGGCGATCGAAGCAGGTGACAGGCCCATACGTCGACCGCAAAGGCCTTGCGATGCTGCAGGGAGGCGGAACGCCGTTGTTGGCGGCCAACCGGCGCTGGCTGGTGCCAGGCGGGGAATCGGTTCTGGAACGGCCCGAGGGCGACCTGATCGTGTTCCACGCCTACGACGCGCGGACAGGCAAGCCGGCGCTGCAAATCCCCACTCTGACCTGGAAAGACGGCTGGCCGCATGCGGCTCTGGCGACGACCGGACAGGTTCGATAGCGCCGAATCGATGCGGAGTGCACTGCAATGGCGCGTTTTCAGAGCTGAAGGAACTCGATGCAGATCTGCGGGCGTCGAGCTCCTCGGCCACTGGAAACGCCCTGTAATCAACGGGCGAGCGGACGCCGGGGATGGGCCGTTGCGCGGGCTTTGGATGGGGCAGGGCGTACACATGCCGGGGAATGAACGGGTTCCAGATTAGAAAGCGGTTACTCTCAGCTCGCCGGAGGGTTGTTTTTTCAGCCTGCAGTGCCCGGCTCCAAGAGTTGGAGGCCTGCGGGGGCGCGGAAGGCCCAATTGACTGTTAATAAATCGATTGTTCAAGGGCT
The DNA here is from genome assembly GCA_963716385.1 of uncultured Acidobacteriaceae bacterium. Taxonomy (GTDB): domain Bacteria; phylum Acidobacteriota; class Terriglobia; order Terriglobales; family Acidobacteriaceae; genus Telmatobacter. The sequence goes on along the minus strand of OY970305.1, from coordinate 40,094 downwards.
AAATTGTGATTGATTTCCGAAGCCCAACTACAACAATGGCACCCAGTAGTACATCGCGTCGATCCCTAAGCCGAGCAATGTGCGTGAAGCGGCTTGCGCAACAGGGATTCGCCTTTACACTGACGCTGGCCATGCTGGCAGTGAGCTGCCCCGGCCAGACGCCAGCGGCCGCCGACAGTCCACGCCGGACAGCGATTGCCCTGGAGCAGCAGGGCGACATGGCCGCGGCCGAGACCGCATGGCGCGCGGTCTTGAAAGCTCATCCCGAGAATGCCGAGGCCTATGCCCATCTGGGCTTCCTTGAAGCGCGCCAGGAACACTTCACGGAGGCGGTGCCGCTCTATCGCAAGGCCCTGGCGCTGAATCCGGCCATGCCCGGCCTGCGGCTCAACTTCGGCCTGTCGCTGTTCAAGTCCGGCGCGCTGAGGGAGGCCATCCAGACCTTCACTCCCCTGCTCAAGAGCGAAGCCCCCTCCTCGCCCGAAGCGCTGCGCCTGACCACCCTGATCGGCCTGGCGCATTACGGGCTGGGCGAATACGCGGCGGCAGTTCCATTTTTGAAGCAAGTCACGGCCAGCGATCCGCAGAATCTGCCCTTCCGTCTGGTTTTGGCGCACAGCTGTCTCTGGGCCAAGGAGTACAAATGCGTTCTCGACGTCTATCACCAGATTCTGACGTTGAATGCGGAATCGGCTGAAGCCGACATGCTGGCGGGCGAGGCGTACGACGAGATGAAGAACGATGCGGGCGCCACGGAACAGTTTCGCGCCGCCGTCAAGGCGGACCCCAGAATGCCCAACGTGCACTTCGGCCTGGGCTACCTGCTGTGGCGCCTGATGCAATACGAGGAGGCCGCGCAGGAGTTCAAGGCCGAACTGGCCAACGACCCCGGCCACGCCCAGGCCCTCACCTATCTGGCCGACACAGACATCCGCATGAACCATCCCGAACTGGCGACGCCGCTGCTGGAAAAGGCCGTCCGGATCGACCCGTCGATTGCCCTGGCGCACCTTGATCTGGGCATCGTGTATGGCGATGCGGGCCGAAAGGCGGACGCCCTGCGGGAGTTGGAGGCCGCGGAAAAACTCAGCCCCAACGATGTGAACATTCACTGGCGCCTGGCGCGGTTCTACCAGATGGCGGGGAGGAAGGAGGAGGCCAAGGCCGAGTTCGATAAAACCCGCAACCTGCAGAAGGCTGCCGACGAGACGATCTTCACCAAGCTCAAGAAGGCCCAGGACAAGGGCAAGCCAACGGACAGTGCAGCCCCCGCGCCGCCTGCAAATTAGCCTTTCCGGCGCGGATGGACTGACCTCAGAGCCCCTCAGCCGGGCGAGCCCCCGCTACTTCTTTGCCCGCTTATAGAACGGCGCCGGCACCTGCTTCGCGCGCACGCGGTTGCCGCGCACATCGACCAGCACGTCGCCACCCCCGGCCGCCACCGCCGCGGGCACCAGCGCAAACGCAATATTGGTCTTCAGGAAAGGCGCGGGCGAGCCGGAGGTTATCGTGCCGATAGGGCTTCCGTCCAAGGACAGCACGGAGTACCCGTCGCGGGCAATGCCGCGCTCCACCATCTCCAGCGCCACGATCTTTCGCTTCGGTCCGCCCGAAGTTTGAACGGCCACCAACGCATCCCGTCCAATAAAAGAACCCTTGTCCAGCTTGAGCCAGTGGTCCAGGCCCGCCTCGAGCACGTTGATCTCCTCCGAGATTTCGTGGCCGTAGAGGCTCATGCCGGCCTCCAGGCGGAGCGTGTTGCGCGCGCCCAGGCCGCAGGGGCGAATCCCGAACTCCGCGCCCGCCTCCATCAGCGCCTCCCACATCTTCACGGTGGTCGCCTCGTCGGACGGAATGTAGACCTCAAAGCCGTCCTCGCCGGAGTAGCCGGTGCGCGCGATCAGCACGTTGTGCACCCCGGCCACCTGGCCCCAGGTAAACCAGTAATTCTTGATCGCGGCCAGATCCACCTTGGTCAGCTTTTGCAGTGTCTCCAGCGCGCGCGGCCCCTGCAGCGCCAGTTGCGAGTAGTAGCTGGAGTAGTCACTGATGTGCAGTCCGGGCCATCCGCCCACCTGCTGGCGAATCCAGGCATAGTCCTTGTCCTTGGTTCCGGCGTTGACAACCAGGAGGTAATCGTTCTCGCCCAGCCGGTGGACCAGAATGTCGTCCACAAACGTGCCCTCAGGGGTGAGCAGCGCGGAGTAGTGCGCCTGGCCGTCCTTCAAACGCGCCGCCTCGTTCATGGTGATGTGCTCGACGGCGGCCAGCGCGCCGGGCCCGCGAAACTGAATCTCGCCCATGTGGCTCACGTCGAACAGGCCCACGGCGGTGCGCACAGCCATGTGCTCGGCGATGAGTCCGCCGCCGGGGCCGGGGCCCCCAGCTTGTCGCGGGGGCGTGAAGCCGGGGTACTCGACCGGCATGTCCCAGCCGCCAAAGTCCACCATTTTGGCCTTGAGCGCGCGGTGGGTGGCATTCAGCGCAGTCTTCTTCAGCGCGGGGGCGGCGGAGGCGACGGGAGTGGTCATGGGAGTTCCTTTCAGGCGTACTGCTGTACCCTGTTCACGATAGGGATTCGGCCGCGGCGCGGTCAAACCCGGCAGTTACAGGCCCCAGAGGCAAGCTCTCCAGCGAGGAATCACCATGAGCAAGATGCGCGGGATCATCCTGATTGTGCTCGGCGTTCTGGCGCTCTACCGGGGCTGGACCCTGCACAGCGGCCAGGGCGCCCTGATTGCCTACGCGTTGGGAGCGCTGTCGCTGGCCATCGGCGTGTGGCGCGTCACCCGCAAGGAGTCCCGTCCGCCGGCCTGAGCCGGGGGGCTAGAGTGAGAATCTGAGAACCGGGGTGCAAGAAGCCAGAGTGCAAGAATCCAAACTCCAAGAATTCACGGTGCAGGAACAAGCAAACACCCGCCGAGCCGGGGAGCCCCAGCGCAAGCTGAGGTTCCTGCCGCGCGAGCACGGGGCGACCGCCATGCTGTTCACTCCCATCGTCTGCGCCGCGATTCTTGCCCGCGCGTGGCGCTGGAGCGAACTGGCGGTCGTGACGGCGGCGTTCGCGGCGTTGGCCGCCAAAGACCCGCTCGTTGTACTGGCGCGGCAGCGCTTCGTCTGGAAGCAGCGGCATCAGGAGACCGCCGTCGCGGCGCGGTGGTTCGCGGGGTGGATGGCCCTTCTCCTCCTGAGCGGGCTGGTGCTCGTGACCGCCTGGCCCCTGAAGGCGACCCTGGCCATGGGCTTGGGCGCCGGCATCTTTGCGGCGCTGGCCATCGCGGTCAACCTGAAAAACCGGCAGCGCTCGACGCTGTTCCAGATCGCCAGCGCGGCGGCTCTCACCTCCAGTTCGCTGGCCACATTCCTGGCGGCCAGCGGCGCCCTCGCGCCCTGGTGCTGGGGTCTGTGGCTCTTGATGGCGATGCAGGCCACCGCGGGCATCCTGGTGGTCCATGCCCGGCTGGACGCGCGCATCGCGTCGCGGGGCACCGCGCCCGCTAGTGAGCAGTTCCGGCGCGCCGCCCAGGTCGCGCTCGGCGTGCTCTTCTGCGCCGCGGTCGCGGCAGCCCTTCTGCGGCGTGGCTGGATCGCGCTGGCGCTGCTGCTGGCGGTCACGGGCTACGCGTATGATCTGCGCGGCCAACTAGACTCCGCGGCCCTCCAGCTTCCCCTGAAGACGGTGGGCCAGCGGGCGCTGGCGCTGTCGTCTCTGTTTTCAGGCCTGCTGATCCTGGGATTCTGGTAAGCAGACAGCATCCTCGCCCCAATGCCGGCCCACTCGACAACCCGATCGCAGCGGCTATTCTGATCGGGACCCATGCCGCCGGAGCCGCGCCAATTCGATGTGATTGTGCTGGGCGCGGGGGCGGCGGGGCTGATGTGCGCCGCCGTGGCGGGCGGGCGCGGGCGGCGGGTGGCGCTGCTGGACCATAACGGCCAGCCGGGGCGCAAAATTCTCATCTCCGGCGGCGGGCGGTGCAACTTTACCAACCTGCACTGCGGGCCGCAGAACTTCCTCTCTGAAAATCCGCATTTTGCCAAGTCGGCGCTGGCCCTCTATCAGCCGCGCCACTTCATCGAGATGGTCGAGCGGTACGGAATCGCCTGGCATGAGAAGACCCTCGGCCAGCTCTTCTGCGACGGCTCGGCGCGGGCCATTCTCGACATGCTGCTCGAAGAGTGCGCGCGGGCTAAAGAGATGCAGGGCAGCGTCGAGCTGCTCCTGAACGCGCGCGGCATTGCGGTCGAGGGCGGCAGCGGCGGGTTTCGCGTCGTGTCCTCGCTGGGTGAGTTCCGGGCGGATGCGCTGGTGGTGGCCACCGGCGGCCTCTCGATTCCCCGGCTGGGGGCGACCGGGCTGGCCTACGAGCTGGCGCGCCAGTTCGGCCTGCGCGTCGTGGAACCGCGTCCCGCGCTGGTGCCGCTCGTGCTGGGCGGCGCGGAGTCCGGCTGGACCGCGCTGGCCGGGGTGGCCGCCGAGGTCGCGGCGTCCGCGGGCGGCGGGCCGGAATTCCGCGAAAAAATGCTGGTCACGCATCGCGGGCTGAGCGGGCCGGCCGTGCTCCAGGCCTCTTCCTACTGGCGGCCCGGTGAGCCGCTCGTGGTGGACTTCGCGCCAAACCAGGCCGCGCAGACGGAACTCCAGATGGGAATTCTGGGGGCTCTGCAGCAGCCCGGGGCGCGGCGGGATGAGGCGGCGCTGCGGCAGGCGCTGCGCGCGGTGCTGCCCCAGAGGCTGGCCAACCACCTGGCCGAAGTCGCCGCGCCCCGAGGCTGGTCGAATCAGGCGCTCGCGGCCTGCGAGCGCGCACTGCGCCACTGGGCATTTCATCCCGTGGGGACCGAGGGCTTTGAGAAGGCCGAGGTGACCGCCGGGGGCGTGGACACGGACGGATTGCAGGCGCGGACGATGGAGGCGCGGACGGTGCCGGGATTGTTCTTTATCGGCGAGGCCGTGGATGTGACCGGGTGGCTGGGCGGGTTCAACTTCCAGTGGGCGTGGGCTTCGGGGGTGGCGGCGGGAAAAGGCGTTTGAGGGACCAGGGACTAGGGGCTGGAGAAAACCTATTCGGCGGGCGGGGCTCCGGGCTTGGCGGGTGGGGTGAGGACGAAGCCCCTGCGCACCAACGCGAAGCCTTGCTGGGGCAGTTCCGCTTGCAGGAGCTGGTTTGCGGGGCCGGAAAACAGGTCAGTGGTCGAGCCGCTAATGGTGGCGACCAGGTGGTGTACGGCGATGGGCTCGCCGTCCAGCGTGCCCCGCTGGTCGGGGTAAGTGGCGAGCTGGACCGGCTCAACCGAGCCGGCCTGTTTGGGGATGATGGCCCACAGGTCGCGGTTGTTGTGGCTGACGGCCAGGGCCAGCAGTGTTTGCAGGGCGCCGGGGTCGAAGTCAGGCAGGAAGACAGCGGCCGGATGCGCGGCCAGGCGCGCGGTCGAGCTGCGTCCGTTGGCCGAGATGTTGACGAGAAGCTGCGCGGAGTCGGGGGCGGCGGTGACAGTGACCGCCGAGCCGTTGACGGTGGCGCTCAGCTGCACGTGGCGCAGCTGGTTGGCCGAGGAGAGCTGCTCGGTCTTGGAGAGTGCGTAGTCCAGGCCCTGCATGGCCACACGCACCAGCGACGTGGAATCGTATCCGCCGGGCGTGGCCTTGACGCTGAAGCTGGCCGTGCCCACAGGCTTGCCCTGCTGGCTGATGAGGAAGCTGGCGGGCTGGGCGTGCGCGTGCGCGGGAGCCGAAGACAGGATGAGAAGGCTCGCAAACAAAAGAAGAAAGCCGGAAAAGAGAGCAAGTTTTTGCAGGAGTATGCGCATCGTCGTCTGCTCACTTAGACACGGATAGGCGAAAGAAGTTATGAAAGACAGGGAACGGCGGTTCAGGGGAGGGGACTGTGCATTGCCACCCTTGCCGCGATGAAGCTGCGGCGAGGGTGGGGCACCCAATTTCGCACTGAATCCGGCTGGTTAGGATCTGACCACTCGCCGGTCCACGATCCCCTTGTTCCCGAGTCTCTGCTGCCTTCGCGGTCAGCCCTTGGCGACGGCGAAGCGCCTGTTGACTTCGGCCCAGTTGACAACGTTCCACCATGCGGCCAGATAGTCGGGGCGGCGGTTGTTGTACTTCAGGTAGTAGGCGTGCTCCCACACATCGTTGCCCAGCACCGGGTAGAGGCCCTGGGTCAGCGGCGAGTCCTGGTTGGCGGTGGTGATCACCTTGAGCTTGCCGCCGGTGAAGACGAGCCAGCCCCAGCCGGAGCCGAACTGCTTCGCCGTGGTCTCGTTGAAGGTCTTCTTGAAGGCCTCAAAGTCGCCGAAGTCGGCGGCAATCTGCGCGGCGATGACGCCCGTGGCCGCGCCGCCAATGCCGGCCGAGCCGGCGGGGCCCATCAGGCTCCAGAAGGCGGCGTGGTTGGAGTGGCCGCCGCCGTTGTTGCGCACCGCGCCGCGAATCTCCTCCGGCACCTGGGCCAGATCGCGCACCAGGTCGTCGACGGACTTGGCGGCCAGCGCCGGGTGGTTGGCCAGCGCGGCGTTCACGTTGTTGATGTAGGCCTGGTGGTGCTTGTCGTGGTGCAGGTGCATGGTCTCGGCGTCAATGAAGGGCTCGAGAGCGGCGTAGTCGTAAGGTAGCGGTGCAAGCGTGTAAGCCATTTTGGGGAATCTCCTCCGTTTGGATTGTACTGTGGGGATCGGGCCTGTTTGTACTGTCAGGCGAAGCGGACGCCCGCCGCGCACAACATGCCGACCGGCCCGGAATGCATGAGCGCCAACCGCGGCGTGCAAGGAAATCTTCACACACCCGCGCGCGCCCCTATGATTGAATGGATGCGAAAAAGCGCGGAGAGGGTGCCAGAGAATTTCACGCCGAGGCAAGAAACCATTCCTCGCGGCGCGACGTCCATAGGGAGGACGGATCTTCGCTGCCTTCCCTTCTCCTCCTTCCAGACTGGTTTTGAACCATGAGCGATCAGCCGCTTTATCGTTGGCTCGAGCAGCAGGGCGAGGCCTTTGGCGCGCCGGGCCTTGAGCCGCGCTGGACCTCGAGCGTGAAGGATGCCGTGGGCACCGCCTACTCGGCCTCCAGCCGCATCTGGTTCACCTGCGCCTTCGGCATTCTGAATGAGATTTATCACCCCACCATCGACAGCGCCCAGGTGCGCGACATGGAGTTCCTGGTCACCGATGGAGAGACCTTTGCGCACGAAGAGAAGCGCGATCTGGTGAAGAGCTTCGAGTACATTCACCCCGAGACGCTGGGCGTCCGCTATGTGAACCGCGATCCCGAGGGCCGCTACAGCCTCACCAAAGAAATTATTTGCGATCCGCACCATGGCGTGGTGCTGCAGCATGTGCGGCTGGAAGGGCACGAGGACCTGCTGCCGCGGCTGAAGGTGTACGCGCTCGTGGCGCCCCACCTGGACGGCGGCGGAGGCGGCAACACGGCGCGGGCCGTGGACATTGCCGGCCACAAGCTGCTGCTGGCCTGGAAGAACCAGTGGGCGCTGGCCATGGGCGCCAGTTGCGGCTTTTCGCGGGTGAGCTGCGGGTTTGTGGGCACGAGCGACGGCTGGCGCGACCTGATGGAAAACTTCCACATGGATTGGGAGTTCGGCTCGGCCACCAACGGCAATCTGGCCATGATGGGCGAGCTGAATCTGGGCAACGCCGGCGCAGATGGCGCGCGGGAGTTCACGCTGGCCCTTGGCATCGGCGAGGGCTGCCATGCGGCGGTCGAAGAGACGGTGAGCGTGCTGGCCATGCCCTTTGCCCAGCATCGCGACCGGTTCATCGCGCAGTGGCACCGGGCGGCCAATCCGGAGTGGCTGGCGGCCAGGGCGGGCGACGGCGGCAAACTGATGCGGGCCAGCCACAACGTGCTGCTGGCGCACGAAGACAAGACCTATTCCGGCGCGTTTGTGGCTTCCATGTCCATCCCCTGGGGCCAGGTCCACGGCGACGACGACCTGGGCGGATACCACCTGGTGTGGACCCGCGACATGGTGCAGACGGCCACTGCGATGCTGGCCTGCGGGCGTGTGGAAACGGCGCGCCGGGCGCTGGTGTATCTGGCCTGCACGCAGCAGCCCGACGGCGGCTTTGCGCAGAATTTCTGGGTCGACGGGCGGCCTTATTGGTCGGGCGTGCAGCTGGACGAGGTGGCGTTTCCGCTGATGCTGGCCTGGCGGCTGTGGAAAGCCGACGGGCTGGGCGAGATGGACATCTTTCCCTTTGTCGAGCGAGCGGCGGGCTTTCTGGTGCGCCATGCGCCCATTACCAACCAGGAGCGCTGGGAAGAAAATCCGGGCTATTCGCCTTCCACGCTGGCGGCGGTGATTGCCGGGCTGGTGTGCGCGGCACAGATTGCGCGGGCCCGCGATTCGATGGAGCTGGCCACATTTATTGAAGAGTTCGCCGACTGGCTCGAGCATCACCTGGAGGACTGGACCGTCACCAACGACGGCGTGCTGCTGGCCGAGGTCAAGCGCCACTACATGCGCATTCGTCCGCCGGAGCAGGGCGAGGCCTATGCCTGCGAGAGCTGCGGCTCCGAGACGGTCCGGCTCTCCAACCGGCCGCCCGGCACGCGCACCGAGTTTGAAGCACGCGAAATTGTGGACGCTGGCTTTCTGGAGCTGGTGCGCTACGGCGTCCGCCGCGCCGATGACCCGCTGATCATGGACTCGCTCAAAGTTGTGGACGCGGTGCTCAAGCGTGCGCTGCCGCAGGGGCCCGGCTGGCTCCGTTACAACTGGGACGGCTATGGCCAGCGGCCCGATGGCGGCCCCTTCGAGGGCTGGGGCAAGGGCCGCGCATGGCCACTGCTGACCGGCGAGCGCGCCCACTATGAGCTGGCCGCGGGCAACGATGTGAGCGCCCTGATCGAGACGTATGAGAGCTTTGCCACCACGGGGCAGATGCTGCCCGAGCAGGTCTGGGATGAGGCCAGCCGGCCAGAGTGCGGTCTTTCCCTGGGCCAGCCCGATGGAAGCGCGGTGCCGCTGGTCTGGGCGCACGCCGAATACCTGAAGCTGCTGCGCTCGGCCGTGGACGGCAAGGTGTTTGACCGCATTGATCCCGTGTATGCGCGCTATTCGGCGCCCGAGGGCAGGCAGGGACTGCGGCGCGGTCTGAAGATTTACAGCCTGCGCCGGCCCATCCAGAAGATCGCCGCGGGCGACACCCTCCGTATTCTCGATGAAGCCCGGTTCGAGGTGGTCTGGTCCGCGGACGGTTGGAAGACCGTGAACACCACCGCGAGCCGCAGCCTGGGCAGCGCCGGACACAGCGCCGACCTCATCACCGCACCGAATCAGGCCAGCGGTGGGCTATCATGGACTCTGCACTGGCCGGAGCAGAAGCGCTGGCTCGGCTACAATGTGGAAGTGAAGATCGAATCCAAGTAAAGGGATTTACTTAAGGGCATTCGCTTCGACGAAAGGACTTCGCAAAAAAGCTTATGATCGCCAGCCTCGCGCAACTCTCTCTCGACGAACTGTCCATCGACACCCTGCGGCTGCTGGCCGTGGATACGGTGGAGAAGGCCAATAGCGGCCACCCCGGCGCTCCGCTGGGCTGTGCGCCGATCGCGTATCTGCTCTTTCACAAGCTGATGAAACACAATCCCGCGCATGCCAGGTGGGCGGACCGCGACCGCTTCGTGCTCTCCAACGGCCACGCCTCGGCGCTGCTCTACTCCACGCTGTTTCTCTCCGGCTACACCGTCACGCTGGACGACCTCAAGAGCTTTCGCCAGTGGCACTCGCGCACGCCGGGCCACCCGGAGCGCGGCGACACCGACGGCGTGGAAGTGACCACCGGGCCGCTGGGCCAGGGCATCGCCATGGCCGTGGGCATGGCCATCGCCGAGAAGCATCTGGCCGCGGTGTACAACCGTCCCGGCTTTGATGTGGTCGATCATCACACCTACGCGCTGCTGGGCGACGGCGACCTGATGGAAGGCGTCTCGCACGAGGCCGCGTCGCTGGCCGGGACCCTGGGCCTGGGCAAGCTGATCTTTCTTTACGACGACAACCTGATCTCGCTCGACGGACCGACCAGCCTGAGTTACACCGAGGACGCGCTGGAGCGCTTCGAGGCCTACCACTGGCACGTGCAGCGGGTGGCCGACGGCAACGATCTTGCCGCCATCGACGCGGCCATTGAAGCGGCCAGGGCGGAGACCGGCAAGCCGTCGATTATCGCGGTGCGCACGGTGATCGGCTACGGCAGCCCCAAGGCCGGCACCAACAAGGTGCATGGCGAGGCGCTGGGCGCGGCCGATACGGCGGCGACCAAGAAGTTTTTCGGCTTCCCCCAGGACCAGAGCTTTTTTGTGCCCGATGACGCGCTGGCCAACTGGCGCAAGGCCCAGGCGCGCGGCGCGGACCTGGAAGGCGCGTGGAAGAAGTTATTCGCGAGTTATGCCGCAGAGTTTCCCGAGTTAGCTGCCGAGTTTGAACGCACGCAGAGGGACGAGCGCAAGGCCGGCTGGCAGAAGGCGATTCCCAGCTTTGCGCCGGGCAAGCCGCAGGCCACGCGCAACGCGGGCGGCGCGATTCTGAACGCCATTGCGGATGCCGTGCCGGAGATCTTCGGCGGGGCCGCGGACCTGACCGCTTCCACCAAGACGATCTTCAAGCCCGGCGCGAATTTTCACGAGAATCCGGCAGGCCGCAACGTCTTCTTCGGGGTGCGCGAGTTCGCCATGTGCGCGGCGGTGAACGGCATGGCGGCGCACGGCGGACTGGTTCCCTTCGGGTCGACGTTTTTTGTCTTTTCCGACTACTGCAAGCCGGCCCTGCGGCTGGCCGCGCTCATGCAGGTGCATGCGCTTTTCATCTTCACTCACGATTCCATCGCCTTGGGCGAGGACGGGCCGACGCATCAGCCGATCGAGCATCTGATGGCGCTACGCGCGGTGCCGGGGATGACGGACTTCCGCCCGGCGGACGCGAATGAAACCGCCGCGGCGTGGCGGCTGGCCCTGGAACGCACCGGGCCGAGCTTCTTTGCCCTCACGCGGCAGGACGTGCCGGTCATCGACCCAGCGACCCACGATGTGTACGCCGGGGTCAGCAAGGGGGCCTATGTGCTGGTGGATGCGCCGAATCCAAAGGTGGTGCTCATCGGCACGGGTTCTGAGGTTTGGCTGGCAGTTGAAGCCGCCAAATTGCTTGCGGCGGAGGGTATCGCGGCGCGCGTGGTCAGCTTTCCCAGTTGGAAGATCTTTGACGAGCAGACGGCGCAGTACAAGGCCAGCGTGCTGCCGGCAGGCACGCCCAGGCTGGCGGTCGAAGCGGGCGCGACCCTGGGCTGGTGGAAGTATGTCGGCCTGGACGGCGACGTGATCGGCCTGGACCGCTTTGGCGCCTCCGCGCCGGGGCCGAAGGTGATGGCGGAGTTAGGCTTCAGCGCGGAGAATGTCGCGGCCCGGGCCAGGGCGCTGGTGAAGTAAGACAGGGACCTGGTCCCTAACTCCGAAGGAGTGCCATGAAGTTAGTCATCAGTGCGGATCATGCGGGCTTTCCTCTCAAGGAGGAGATAAGGGCCTATCTCACCAAGACCGGCCACGAAGTGATTGATCTGGGAGCTTATAACACCGAGCCCTCGGACTACCCCGACTTTGCCGAGAAGGTGGGCCTGGCTCTGAAGCAGGGCGTGGCCCCGCGCGGCATTCTCATCTGCGGCTCGGGGGTGGGGGTATGCGTAGCGGCCAACAAGATTCCGGGGATTCGCGCCGGCATGTGCCACGACACTTACTCCGCGCACCAGGGCGTGGAGCACGACGACATGAACGTGGTGGTGCTGGGCGCGCGCATCATCGGCCCGGCGCTGGCCTTCGAAGTCGTGGACGCATTCGTCCGGGCGCAGTTCCTCGCCGGCGAAGAGCGGTTTGTGCGGCGCTTCAACAAAGTGCTGGCCATTGAGGCGAAGTACCAATGCGGAGACGGCTCGAAGAATCCGGCGTAACATCTGGAAGTTATCCTGTTTGAGGATCGATATAGGGCTACTTTTGCGGACATAACTGTTCAATTGAACGAAGTCATCCAGCAAGCGCAGGATCGCGCAAAGGCATGATTGAGAGGCGCCGATGTTCCCCTTCGACGTAATCCTCTTCGATGTGGGCGGAGTCCTGCTGAGTAATGGCTGGGACAATCGCGAGCGCTCGAATGTGCTGGGCCAGTTTCATCTGGACCGCGCGGCCTTTGAGGCTCGCCACGCGGCGCCCTACGACGCCTGGGAGCGGGACGCGATTCAGCTGAAGGCGTATCTCGACGCGACCGTGTTTTATGAGCCGCGCAAATTTTCGCGCGAGGAGTTTTTCGCCGCCATCTGTGCGCAGTCGCAATGGCTGCCGGATGGCGCACAGGGAACCCTGAAGGAACTTGCCGCGTCCAACAAGTGTCTGCTGGGCGCTCTGAACAACGAGGCGCGCGAGTTGAATGAGTACCGGTTTGAACGCTTCGGCCTGCGCGCGCACTTCGATCTTGCGTTCAGCTCCTGTTTTATGGGCTTGCGCAAGCCGGAGCCGGAACTCTATCGCCGAGTGCTGGACATTGTGGGCAAGCCGGCGGAGCGGGTGCTGTTTATTGACGACCGCGCGGAGAATACGGCCGGGGCGGCAGCTGCGGGGATGACAACGATCGAGTTTCATGGCGCGGACGCACTGAGTGCCGCGTTGGAGTCTTTGGGAGTTATCTAAGAGCTTGGAAGGGAGAACGATATGCAACTGGGATTGATTGGTCTGGGCAAGATGGGCGGCAACATGGCCGAGCGGCTGCGGCTGGGCGGCCATCAGGTGGTGGGCTTCGACTTCAGCGCCGAAGCGGTGGCGCGGCTGACGGCCTCCGGCAATGTGGGCGTCTCCTCGCTTGAGGATCTCGCCAAAAATCTGAAAGGCCGGAAGGCGATCTGGATCATGGTGCCGCAGGGCGATCCGGTGGACCAGACCATCGCCAAGTTAGAGCCGCTGTTGAACCCCGGCGACATACTAATCGACGGCGGTAACTCGAATTACAAGGATTCCATGCGTCACTACAAGGAAGTTACCGCCAAGGGCTTTCAGTTTGTGGACGTGGGCACATCGGGCGGCGTGTGGGGACTGAAAGAGGGATACAGCATGATGGTCGGCGGCGAGAAGGAAGCGGTCGAGTATCTGCGCCCCGTCTTCGAGACGCTGGCTCCTGGAAAGGACAAGGGCTGGGGACACGTGGGTCCGGCCGGCGCGGGGCACTTTGTCAAGATGGTCCACAACGGCATCGAGTACGGCCTGATGCAGGCTTACGCCGAGGGGTTCACCATCATGGAAAAGAAAGAGGAGATGGACCTGAACCTGCCGCAAATTGCCGAGATATGGCGCTACGGCAGCGTGGTGCGCAGTTGGCTGCTGGACCTGACGGCCGATGCGCTCGCGAAGAACCCCACGCTGGATGGCCTGCAGGCGTATGTCGCCGACTCGGGCGAGGGCCGCTGGACGGTCTTCGAGGCCATCGACCTGAACGTTTCTGCGCCGGTAATCACCGAGGCGCTGATCCGCCGCATCCGCTCGCGCGAAGAGAACAACTTTACCGACCGCATGCTGTCGATCATGCGCAACGCCTTTGGCGGGCACGCGGTGAAGAAAGACTAGCTGACGGCTAACAGTGGACAGCGGGCAGTTCATTAGTCGCCCACTCAAAACTAAGCAGAAATATGAGCTTCTAACTGTTAGCTGTTTACTGTTTACTGTCCACTGACAGCTTTGAGGTGCAAGTTATGGCGACAGTGCAGATGAAAGTGCACCCGGAGGACTTATCTCAGGTCACCAAGGGTGTTGAGCGGATTCCCGAGCCGGGAATCATGGTGATCTTTGGCGCCTCCGGCGACCTGACCAAGCGCAAGCTGTTGCCGGCGCTCTTCCACCTGCAGCAGAACGGCCTGCTGCCTGAAAGATTTGCCATCGTGGGGGTGGCGCGGCGGCCGCTGGGCGATGAGTTTGCGGCGGACATGCGCGCGGGCATCGTGGAGTTTGGGGGCGTGGAGGCAAACGATCCCAGGCTGGATAACTTCGTGAGTAACATCAGTTACTTCGCGCTGAACTTCGGCGATCCGGCACACTATGCGGGCCTCAAGGCCGAGCTGGACCGCATCGCCAAGGAAAAGGGCATCGGCGGCGACCGCCTTTTTTATCTTGCCACGGCGCTCGGAGTACTTTGCCGGCATTATCGAGAACCTGGGCGCGCAGGGCATGGCGCAGCCGGAGAAGGGGCGCACGGCGGTGGTGATCGAGAAGCCGTTCGGCCACGACCTGGACTCGGCGCGCGTGCTGAACCGGCAGGTGAACGCCGTCTTCCACGAGAGCCAGGTCTTCCGCATCGACCACTACCTGGGCAAGGAGACGGTGCAGAATATTTTGGTCTTCCGCTTTGCCAACGGCATCTTCGAGCCCATCTGGAACCGCAATTACATCGACCACGTGCAGATTACGGTGGCCGAGACGCTGGGCGTGGAAGGCCGCGGTCCGTTCTATGAGAAGGCCGGCGCGCTGCGCGACGTGGTGCAGAACCACGTGATGGAGCTGCTCAGCTTTGTGGCCATGGAGCCGCCGTCGAGCTTTGAAGCCGAGGCCGTGCGCCGCGAAAAGGTGAAGGCCTGGCGCGCGATTCCTCCGCTGCCAGTCCTGAACGCTGTGCGCGGCCAGTACGGGCCGGGCGTGGTGGAGGGGCAGAAGGTGATCGGCTATCGCGACGAGGAGCGGGTCAACCCCGAGTCGAACACCGAGACCTATGCCGCCGTAAAGCTACAGATCGAGAACTGGCGCTGGGCGGGGGTCCCGTTTTATCTGCGCGCGGGCAAGCGGATGAAGAAGCGGGCCACGGAGATCAGCATCCAGTTCAAGCAGCCGCCGCTGCTGATCTTCAACCGCATGCAATCAGACAGGCCCTGCCAGCAGATTCAGCCCAACCTGCTCACCATTCGCATCCAGCCGGACGAGGGCATTGCGCTGCGCTTCGGGGCCAAGGTGCCCTCTGCGCCGGAGATGACGGTCTGCCCGGTGAACATGGACTTCGATTACGCCGCGGCCTTCGGCAAATCCAGCGCCAACGGCTACGAGCGGCTGCTACTGGACGCGATGCTCGGCGACCAGACGCTGTTCGCCCACCGCGACGGCGTGGAGGTCACCTGGGCGCTGTACACGCCGATTCTGCAGGAATGGGCGGCCAAGGAGCCGGAGGTTTTCCCCAACTACTTTGCCGGTTCGTGGGGGCCGGACTGCGCCAATCGCCTGCTCGAGCGCGGCGGCCATGCGTGGCGCAACGAGCTGGGGCGGAAGGCGTGAAGAGAAAGTCAGCTCATCGGCGATTGACGCAGACAGGCGTCCGGCGTTACCCGCTGGTGCGCTCCTTCGCTTTCGGGATATTGCTTTGCATCTCCCCAGGGTTCGTCTCCGCTCAAAGCAGCATACGGCAGGTCGATTTCAAGAACTTCACCTATCCGTTGAGCGGCCCCCTGCTCGGACATAGCGAGTTGAAATGGCTTGGGGACCCGAAGGACGGATACTCGAAGCGGAAGCCGGTCCATTTGGTGAACGGAGACGAACTTACAAAGTCGTCAAGCTTCGTGATGGACGGACGCGAATATATACAGTGGGAGGGTTTTACGTTGCAGTCCGTGAAGTATGCCGACGTGACAGGCGAGGGCAAAGAGGACGCGATTGTCGTGCTGCTGTACCGGACCGGTGGAACCCAGAACACTCACTACGTTTATATCTATTCATTTGACGCTGGAAAACCGAACCTGCTGGCCTATTGTTACACCGGCAGCCGCGGGTACTCCGGCCTCTACAAAGTCTACGGCGAACCTGGGACGCTGATTTTCGAGCTGCTCGATCCCGCAAAGATGGAGGGGGAATGCTGCTCGTCAGGGTTCGTGCGAACGCGGTATCGGTGGGACGGTAGTCGATTTGAGGCGGTTGGCCGCCCCGAGTACGGGACAGTGAAGGAACCATAAACACCCGCTGACTTGCTAACTCGCTGACCCCGCCCGCTTCCCCATTCCCTTGTCCATGGCCTCGTTGGCCAACCGGTCGGCCTCCTGATTCCCGCCGCGCAGCGTATGCCGCATCTCAAAGCGTTCCAGGCGGGCGGCGCGTCGGCGAGCCTCTTCCCATAACGGGCGCAGGCCAGGATTGTTTACCTTGTACAGACCCTTCATCTGTTTCACCATCAGCTCGGAGTCGGAGATGATGCGCAGCCGCTTGACGCCGTGCTGCAGGGCCCAGTCCAGCACCGCCAGCAGCGCCGAATATTCGGCATAGTTGTTGGTCTGGCGGCCCAGGAACTCGCTCAGGCGGGCGGCCACGCGGCCCTGGGGGTCTTCAATCACCGCGCCGTAGCCGGACGGGCCGGGGTTGCCGCGGGAGCCGCCGTCGCAGTGGGCAATGTGCCATCCGCCGGCGTCCGCGGCAGTGGCTTCGAGGGCGGAAAAGAGATTCTCGTTCATTAGTTACCAGTGTAACGGGCGGGGGCAAAACCCAGCCGCCGGCCCGCTCACCAAGCCGGCCCCGCCGCGTCTACCCGAATGCGATCAGTCCTGTTCGCGGAGCGGAGATTCGATGGCGATGGAAGCAGTGACTTGCCCGTCTTCCCCGGCCGGAGTCCCGGGGGCTTTCGCCTGGCCAATTGCCAGAAGGGTACAATCGTCTTCAGGCATGGCTGCGACGAGGGCAATGGACGGACCGAACCGCGAGCAGGAACGCTTGCAGGCGCGCGCCTCCGAGATGGAACTGATTCGCGAGGCCCAGGCCGGCTCGCGCGTGGCCTTCGACGCCTTGGTGCGCCAGTATGAGCAGCAGGTTCTGCGCCTGGCCCTGCACCTCACGGGCTCCGAGCACGACGCCGAGGACATCTATCAGGAGGCGTTCCTGAAGGCCTTCCGGTACATCGGCAACTTCCGCTTCGAGTGCTCGTTTTACACCTGGATCTACCGGATTGTGACCAATCTCTGCCTGGACCAGCTGCGTAGGCGCAAGACGCGGCGCGAGGATCAGGCCGTCCGCGTGGACCACTCCGGGGACGAGATCGACCTGCTGGCTTCGCTCTCCGACAACCGGTCGTTCTCCAACCCGGCCCGGGAACTGGACCGCAAGGTGCTGGGAGAAAGAATTCAAGCCGCGCTGGGCAAGCTCACCCCGCGCGAGCGCATGGTTTTTGAACTGAAGCACTACCAGGGTCTCCGCCTGCGCACCATCGGAGAGATGTTGAACACCACCGAAGAAACCGCCAAAAATACGCTCTTCAGAGCGACAAAAAAGTTGAGAACCCAACTGGCGGGATTGCGATAAGGCGTCCCCGCGGCTCCTCGCGGAGCGCGGATTTTCAGGACGCGGATTGCGGCATTTTTTTGAGGCTGGAAGGACGTAACGAGATGAACTGCGAACTTGCACACGAGCGAATCGTGCTGGCGGCGTATGGGGAGCTGCCCGATGAACAGATCCACGAGCTGGACCGGCACCTGACCGGCTGCGCGGAGTGCCGCGAGGAGCGCGAGCAGTTGTTGGCGCTGCGGACGCTGGCCGCCGTGCACCCGGTGGTGGAGCCGCCCGCCAACCTGGTGGCGCGGTCGCGGCTGCGGCTGGAGGAAGCCCTGGACGCGCTGCCGCCGAGGCGCTGGTATGAGCGCGTGAGCCAGCGTCTCATCAACAGCGTAGCCAGCCTGCAGGCGGCGCCCGCGGCGGCGATGCTGCTGCTGGTGATTGGTGCGGGCGCAGGCAGCCTGGGCGGATATGAATATGCCCAGGGGCGCGCGGCCCACGCCGCGGCCAGCGCCGCGCAGACCGCCAGCGCGCCGATCACGCCGGTGGCCATTGAGCCGGCCGACGTGGCCAGCATTTCCAGCATCACGCAGCAGCCCAACAGCAACCTGGTGGAGGTGAACTACAAGCAGCTTGTGCCGCAGCGCATTCAGGGTTCGCTCGACGACCCGGCCATCCGGCAGTTACTGATGATGGCGTCGGAGGATGCGGCCTCGGCCGGGGTGCGCGACAATTCGGTGGGCCTGCTGGCGGCCGAGTGCCGCGCCGGGCACAGTTGCAACGCGGCGGGCATTCGCGACGCGCTGATGGTGGCCCTGCGCTACGATCGCAACGAAGGCGTGCGGGAGAAGGCGCTCGAGGGCTTGCAGCCCTACGTCGCCGAGGATATGCGGGTGCGCGATGCGGTGCTGGAGGCGCTGCTCAACGACTCCTCGCCCCGCATCCGCACCGCGGCCATCAACGCTCTGGAGCCGGTGGGAGCCGATACCAGCGTGCGCCAAGTGCTTTACTCGGTTGCCAACTCCGACCAGAATCCCCAGATACGCTACGTTTCACAGCAGGTGCTGAGCCGGGTGCCGGAGATTCAGTAAGAATGCTTACCCCTCAGGCCGACGCGCCGTCCAAGCAGAGTGCGGGCCAGGGTCAATAAGAACCGCGGGAGAAGAGAGAATATGAAGCACTTTTTGAGGCCGTACCGTTGTCTTGGAGTTGCCGTGCTGCTGGCGGCCGGGGTGGCTCTTGCGCCGCCCGGCGCTGCGGCGCAGTCCTCGCGCATCGCGCAAATCATCAAGGAGCCCAGCCTGCTTCTGCGCTCCGGCTCGCAGGGCTACCTGGGCGTGCTGGTGGGCGACGTGAATGGCGATTCGGCGCCCAAACTCAAGCTCAAGGATACGCGCGGCGCGGTCGTCACGCTCATCGATCACGACGCTCCGGCGGCGCAGGCCGGCATCCGTGTCAACGATGTCGTCCTCCAGCTGAACGGACAAGCCATCGAGAGCGCCGAGCAGTTCGGCCGCATGTTGCGCGAGATTCCCGCCGGGCGCAAGGTCAGCCTCACCATCAGCCGCGACGGCAACGTGCAGACCCTTGCCGTGCAGTTGGTCGATCACAAGAAGATGGAGCACGACGTCTGGAACCGGATCGGCGACGGCGGTGACGAGTTCACGCCGGTTCCGAGCATGGGCATCCTGGCCGGCGGGGGCGATGCGCCGCTGCCCGGCGGATTCCACATGCCCTTCTTCGGCAGCAGCCTGAACGTGGGCGCGCTGGTGGAACCGCTCACCTCGCAGATGAGCGAGTACCTGGGCGTGCCGAGCGGGCTGATGGTCAAGCAGGTGGCGCGCAAAAGCGAGGCCGCCGCGGCCGGGCTCAAGGCCTTCGACGTGATTCTCAAGGTCGGCCCCGAGGCCATCGCCACCACCGCCGACTGGGACCGCGCCCTGCGCGCCAACCAGGGCAAGCCGGTGCCGGTGACCATCCTGCGTGACCGCAAGCAGCAGACCCTTACCCTGCAGGTGGACTCCAAACACCGCCACGCAGAACTCGAACAGCGCCAGATGCAGGAGATGCAAGCGCTCCGGCGCGGCGAATTCGTCTGAGAGTCTGCCCGGCAATCGTCGCGAATCGCACGGACAGCTTTGAAAAGGCTTGGCGCCTTCAAAACAGTCCGGCCCGTGCCCGGCGCGGGGCCTAGGACGCTGGTTGCAGCCAACTGCCCGGCGTGGAGCGCGCAATCTCCAGCTCTTCCCCGCTCATGTCAACGGGAATTTCGGCGAACAGCGGCGTGCTCAAGTAGCGCTCCCCCGTGTCCGGCAGCATGCACAGAATCGTCGATCCCTGGGGAGCTTCCGCAGCCACGCGCAACGCTCCGAAGAAGGTCGCGCCCGAGGAAATGCCGACGAAGATTCCTTCCTTGCGGGCCAGCTCCTTGCTGCAGCGCAGGGCGTCTGCGTTTGGAATGCGCACCACCTGGCTGATCACCTTCATGTCCACCGCGTCGCCGGCCAGCTTGGCGATGAAGTCCGGACTCCAGCCCTGCTGCGGATGAGATTTCCATGCGGGGTGGCTCGCGGCCGCCGACCCGTCCGGGTTCCTTTGCTGTGGAATGCCGCTTGAAAGCATCGGCGCGTCATCCGGTTCGCAGACCACGATCTTCGTCTCCGGGCGCTCCTTGGCCAGCACCCGCGCCACGCCCTTCAGCGTGCCGCCCGTTCCGAATCCCGTCACCCAGTAATCCAGCCGCTCCCCCTCAAAATCCCGCAAGATCTCCTTCGCCGTAGTCCACGTGTGAATGGCGGCATTGGCCTCATTCTCGAACTGGCGAGTGAGAAACCAGCCATGCGCTTCGGCCAGTTCGACAGCTTTGGCCACCATGGCCATACCCCTGCCCGCCGCGGGCGTGAGCACAACCTTCGCTCCCAGAAACCGCATCAGCTTGCGCCGCTCCACGCTGAAAGTCTCCGCCATGGTCACCACCAGCGGATAGCCTTTCTGCGCGCACACCATGGCCAGCCCGATGCCCGTATTGCCGCTGGTCGCCTCGACCACCGTCTGGCCCGGCTTCAGCCGTCCGGTTCGCTCCGCATCCTCAATCACGCCCAGGGCCAGACGGTCTTTGACCGAGCCGAGCGGGTTGAAGGCCTCCACCTTGACGTAGAGGTTTACGCCGGGCGGTGCGAGTTTATTGATTCTGACCACCGGCGTGTTACCGATGGTTTCAAGAATGTTTGCATATCTGCGTCCCATGAACTGACCTCCGAATGCGCGCAATTGTATCCCTCATTGCCAAAACATTAAAAGCAAAAAAACGGTGAATGCCATCGGGTACAATCTCCGCGAGGTCAGTCATGCAGAACCAGGAAAACGCCGAAAAACGCCTGTCGCCGCTGGCCATGAGCTCGCGGGAGTTCCGAGCCCTGGGCTCCCAACTCATCGACCGCATCGCCGGCTTTCTGGACTCGCTTCCCCAACGGCCGGTCACTCCCGCCGAATCTCCTGCGGATGTGCGACAAGCCCTCGGGGCCCAGCGCGTGCTGCCGCAGCACGGCGCGGACCCGGCGCTGTTGCTCAACCAGGCCGCTGACCTGCTCTTCGAGCACTCTCTTTTCAATGGACACCCCCGCTTCTGGGGTTACATCACCTCGTCGGCCGCGCCCATCGGCGCTCTGGGGGAGCTGCTCGCCGCTGCCGTCAACCCCAACGTCGGCGCCTGGCTGCTGTCGCCGATGGCCAGCGAAATCGAAGCCCAGACCATACGCTGGATCACGGAGATGTTGAGTTATCCCGTGGACTGCGGAGGCCTGTTTGTCAGCGGCGGCAACATGGCTAACTTCGTGTGCTTTCTTGCGGCGCGGCAGGCGAAGGCGGACTGGGACGTGCGCACCAAGGGGATGGGCGGCGCACGGATGCGCGCCTACTGCTCAAATGAAACCCACACGTGGATTCAAAAGGCTGCGGACATTGCAGGGCTGGGCACCGATGCGATTCGCTGGATTGCGGTGGATGATGCCATGCGAATCGATCTGCCTGCCCTGAGGGCGCAGATTGTGAAGGACGTGGAAGCGGGCGACACACCATTCCTGGTCGTGGGCACCGCCGGCACAGTCAGCACGGGCGCCATTGATCCGTTGCCGGAGCTGGCCGCGCTCTGCCGTGAGTTCAATCTCTGGTTCCATGTGGATGGGGCCTATGGCGGGCTAGCGGCGGTGTTGCCCGATGCTCCCGGAGCGCTGGCCGGACTGCGTGAGGCAGACTCTGTAGCCGTGGACCCGCATAAGTGGCTCTATGCGCCGCTGGAAGCAGGCTGTGCGCTGGTGCGCGACCCGGAAAAGCTGCGCGCTGCCTTCGCCTATCATCCCGCCTACTATCATTTCGGCGTTGAAGCTACCAATTACTTTGACCTCGGGCCCCAGAATTCACGCGGGTTTCGCGCGCTCAAAGTCTGGCTCGCGCTGCAGCAGGTGGGGCGCTCGGGCTATGTGCAGATGATCTCCGATGATATCCGCATGGCTCGCGAACTCTTCGCGCGCATCTCACAATATCCTGAGCTTGAAGCCCTCACCCAATCCCTGAGTATCACCACATTCCGCTTTGTGCCCGCAGACCTCGGCGCCGGTGGCGAGGAGGTAGCCGAGTATCTAAACAAATTGAATCTTGAGTTGCTGACTCGTCTGCAGTCGAGCGGCGAGGCCTATCTTTCCAATGCGGTGATCTCTGGGAAATTCGCGTTGCGCGCCTGCATTGTCAACTTTCGCACCTCGCGTGAAGATGTTGAAGCGCTGCTGCCCATTGTTGTCAGGATGGGAAAGGAACTGGACTCGAAGCGGCGGCGTCAAATGCTCCCTTAGCGCGAGAGTGAGTCTGCTCTGAAACACGCGCCGGGCGATACGCACACCACCCTGGCCAGAATCGAAATGCGCTCCGCACCCACCCACCGTGCAGTTACCAGTGCAGCAACCTGATTTTGCAGAGACGCCGGAAAATAAAAGCCGACTCTACGGAGCTTTGGAAGCGGCTCGCTGAAGCATAGTTGTAGAAAAGAGATAGTTGCCTGAGCCAAGGCGCAGTCGAACGTCGCTCCCCGGCTCTTTGTATTCGAGAACTCCGGTGGCGCGGGCCGCGCTCCTTCCGCTCTCGAGCCAACCGGTTGCCGCCGGCAGCAATACAAGCGCCTGTGCGCCGGGCGGCACAGCGAGACTCACCGTCGCCCCCTTTCCCGCCCGATGCCAGGAAATGCGGATCCAGCCCATCGGCGAGCGATAGGAAGCAGAAGCCGAAGTTACCCCGCGCAGCAAAGAAGGCGCAAAAGTAATCGCATCGTCAGGCGAACGAGCCAGGTTGAAGGACAGACCGGCGAGCCCGCGATAGAACCACTCTTCGCCGTGTCCCAGCATGAAATGATTTTGCGAGCTGTCGGGGTCTGCATCCCAGGCCTCGGTCAGCGTGGTCGCTCCGTGCGCAAGTTGATAGCCGTAGCTGGGCGAGTCGGTGCGTGCAAGCATCAACGCCAGCACGTCGGACCGGCCAAAATCCGTCAGTGCGCGCACCACGTAATGAAATCCGACGTCTCCGGCAGTTACGTGATTTCCATGGGCGTGAATATCGGCGACAAGGTTTTCCAGCACCGCTCGTTCATGGCCGCTGGGAACCATCCCAAGGGCAAGCGGCAGCGCGTTGGCCGTCTGGCTTCCCCGATCGTATTCGTTGGTCTCGGGATGAAACAATCTGGCATTGAACGCCTCGAGGACCTCGCTCGCCTGCTGTGCGTAAGCCGCGGCGTCCTGTGAATTTCCGAGCAAAGCGGCAATCTCCGCCAGAGCCCGAAGATCTTCATAGTAAGTTCCCGTGGCAGTTACTAACTTGCTGGTAAGTTGCGATTCGCCCGGACTGCCTGAACCGATGTCGTACCAGTCTCCAAGGCCGTAGTCGAGCAAGCCGCCCTGCGCGCGGCTGCCGAGGTAAGCGGCGTAATGCTGCATGGCCGGATAATGCTCGCGAAGCAGTCGCCGGTCGCCGGTGAATTGATAAAGTGCCCATGGGCTGAGGACTGCGGCGCTGCCCCACTCGGGAGAGTCGCGGAATGCGGTGTTCTCGCCATGGCCGTCGACAAAAGCGACGTACTCAGGCGCGATCGAAGGCACCATGCCGCTCGCCAATTGCGCGTCGGTCATGTCATCGCTCATCTTTTCGTAGAGGCCGCTCACGTCGAAGTTCAGCATGAGTGTCGATGCGTTCAAATAAGTCTGCTCCAGCCAGCCGAGCTTTTCGCGCGTGGGGCAATCCGTAACCACGCTGGCAAGATTGCTGAGAACGGCGCGGTCGATCAGCGTATGGATGCGATTGAACAGCGTATCGGAACTTGAAAAGCGACCCGCAACGGCCACACGCGCGTGTACAAACTCGCCCGTCAGTGAAAGGATTCGCGGAAGTGTGCCGCCCGGCCGCGCGGGTTCCACACTTACCTCAACATAACGAAATCCATAATAGGAAAAGCGCGGGCGCCAGCTCTCCGGGGAGTCCAATCCGCGCAGCGTGTAGCGGAACAGGACTGGATTCTCCGCCGAGGCATTCGCGCTGTGCTGCGTGACCGAGCCGTCGCTCGCCAGCAGTTCGCCGGGGCGCAAGCTGACCTTCGACCCGGCGGGACCTTGCACAGAAATTGCCGGCCACCCGCTCATGTTCTGGCCCAGATCATAGACGGTGATGCCGGGCCGGGGATGGGCAATGCGCACCGGCTTGTAGATTGCGGCCACTCCCAACGGCGGAGACTGGCGGGCGCGCAGCGCTCCTCCGGGGCCGCCAACCTCGAGCGCCTGCCGCCAGCCTTGAGGGCGAAATCCGGCGCGGTCCCAATCCGGGGCAAGTGCGCTTGCCTGAAAGTCTTCCCCGCCATAAGTGGATGAGTAGGCTATGGGTCCAGGATGAGTGAGCCATGTATTATCCGAGACAAACCGCTCCGATGTTCCGTCAATGTAACGCACCTCCATTTGCAGCAGAAACTTGGGCTGGCCATAACTGCCGATGAACTTGGTGTAACGGCCCTTCACGCCTTCCACGTTGTACATGCCGTTGCCGAGCAGGACTGCGAAGGCGTTCACGCCTGGCCGGAGCAGACTCCGGACATCGTAGGTGTCATAGGAGATTGTCTTGCGATAATCCGTCCAGGCAGGGTTCAATACCGTGTCGGTTACATTGGCTCCGTTGAGGTGAACCTCATATTGGCCAAGCCCGCTGACAAACAGCAGCGCGCTTGCGACTGGCGCGCGCAGCCTGAAGTCGCGGCGAAAGACAGGCAAAGGCGGAGGCAAGGTGGAGAGCAGTGTGCCACGGCCTTCCTGCGCCGGGAGAGAAGGGCCTCGATCAGCCTCGGCCGCAATCCAATGCGCGGTCCAGTCGCTCGCCGAAAGAAGTCCGGTGGTGAAGCGCGCGGGCCTGCTCCACGGGCCTGGCAACTCGCCGCCGTTCCACACCTGCGCTTTCCAGTAGTAAGTTGTGTGGGATTGCAGAGGCTGGCCCGCGTACGCGATCTGCCAGAATACGTTGGCCGGAACGCGGCCGCTATCCCATGTTTTGCCGGCCCCGCGGACCAACTGCTGCGGGGAGTTTGCGACCAGGATGCGGTACCCACTCTGTCGAAGGTTTCGCGCACCGGCCGGCGATGCCGAGAGGTTCCAGCCAAAGACTGGCGTCCTTGTGCCGACTCCGATCGGATCGACACGCATCTCCGTGGTTAGATTGACTGGGGTCAGCGTGGCCTTCAGCGGAAGTCCGAAGCTGCATTGCGTCAGCTGCAGCAGAGCGCCCGCCCGTAACATCCACGTTCGCATGAGTCGGCTCCCCATTTCTGACACCACTCTGGAAGCTTCACGGCCAGCCGGCGCCTGGTGCAGGAAGCAACCGGCAATGAAACTGACTCGCGCCTGCTGAGTGAATGAAGCCCGGCCGGACGTATTGCTACTTATTGAGCGGCTACATCCGGCCGGGCGGGTTCAACTGCGTAGTTGCCGATAAAGGTGGCTCCAGTCTCCTTTTACTTTGCCGCAACAGAGTAGAGACTTACCGGTCCAAGCAGGCCCGAAGGAAGCAGGGGAGAGTCTGCCTTGTAGGGTTTTACGTCGGCGAACGTGATCTTTGCCGTGACATCCGGCTGTTGATCGCCAATCAGCCGGTTGACCCACGCGTTGGTGACTTTGATGGAGATTTCGTTGGCGCCGGGCTTCAGAGCCTCGGTCGCGTCCACACGATAGGGCGCATGCCAGACAATTCCCAGTGATTTGCCGTTGACCGTCACCTCCGCCAGATTCTTGACATCCCCAAGGTCCAGCCAGACGCGCGCCCCCGGCTTGAACCAGCCCGCCGGAGCATCGACGGTCTTTGTGTAACTGCCGGTTCCCGAGAAGTACTTCACCCCCGGGTCGGAGTTATCGCTCCACGAAGCCAGTTTGTCCAGGGTGATGGACGGCGGGGCTCCCAGATTCGGCGGGAAGTTCACCATCCACGGACCACTTATGGTGGCGAGATCCGTTTCAGTCTGCGCGGGCAAGGTGCGAGAGGTTTCGCGGGTCGCCTTGCGGAAGACCACGAACACAGTGCCCCAGGGTTCCAGCTTCAAGGGCACGGTGGTGCGGCCGTCCGCAATGGTGAAGGACGCGGGCTCGGACTTGCCGGTCTCGGCGTGCCACAGTTCGGGCGCCTTGCCGGTTACGCGGAAGGTGGCATCTACGGTTTCATTGCGGTCGCTGCGGTTATCGACAAAGTAGAGATCGCCGTCGGCAAGTTTGCGATGGACGAACAGAAGCGTCGTGTCGCTTTCCGGCCGGGTGTAGTCGAAGTCCGGCGCGACATGCAGCGCCTTGAAGACATCGCCGAGACTCTGCCCCGCGTACACCGCGCCTTTGCCGACCTGATGCACGCCCGTGCCATCGCCAAACAATTCGCCGCTCAACTTGCGGAACTCGGCTTGATCGTCGGCGAGGCTTGGATCATCATCTGGCTTTGGTCCGCCCACCACGGCGCCATCCTCCACCAGTTTGTAAATGGCGCGCAGCACGGGCAGGGACATATGCCGGCTATATGGATCGAGTCCCAGCACGCGATAACTCATGCCGCTTGGAGTTACAATGCGGCCGTTGGCCACGCTCAGCTCGTGAATAAGTCCGTCGGCGTTGATATAGTCGAAGCCATAGCCGGTGGGCAAATCGGGCGACTTATTTTCAAAGATCGCGGTCAAATTGGAATCTTCGCCATAGAAGTAAACCAGGTCCGCGCCGAAATGTCCCTGCTGCAACATATAACTGGTGCGGGCCAGGTAACTCACCCACGGACCGGCCTGCTCAGCCCAGGTCTCGTTGCGATTGAACCACTGTCCAAAGGGTCCAAGCGTCAGCCCCGGTGCAGTGTGGGGTCCCACCAGCGGCTGGTGCGCCGACTCGTGAATGCAGAAGCGGTTGATGCCGTTCAAAAACTCCTGATCAGCGGCGGGCTTGAGCGTGGCAGGCGACCATGCCCAGGGCGCGGCCGCGGCGGTCATCGACTCGGCCGCCGCAATGTTCTGCCCGTAGATATGGGCCACCGAAGCCGACTCGCGATCGTCCGCGTTGTAGCCGTACTGCACCTTGTTCACGCCGGGCGTCTGCGTCCACATGGCGCTCATGGGCACTTCGCTGAACTTCTTCACCTCCATGCCATCGGCCACAAAGGCGCGGCCGCTCTCATGCGATTCGCTGTAGTGGCCCATGTGCCACTCGTGCAGCACCGTCTCAAGAACGCCGTAGTGCTCGTTGGCAATCAGGTCTCCGATCGTCTTGCGGAAATCCCACAGAAAGCGATCGCTCTCCGCCGAGCTGCCCACAACCTCGCCCGCCAGCACCGGCATCCACGGCGTGGGATCATAGCCGCGCAGCCGCTTGAAGTCGGCAGTCATGTTATCGGTCCAGTTCTGCGAGCCGGCCTCCCAGCTATCGTTGATCACGTAGCGGATGCCGCGCCGGCCCATCATCTCCGGACCCACGGTCTTCTTGTAGCTGTCCAGGTAGTTCTCCATGTACTGCCGCACGTCGTGCCCGTTCAGCTTGTCGACTTCAAGCCCCGTGGCCTCGGCCGTCGCCGGATGATTGGTAATGCCCAGCAAACTGTAGCCAAAGCGCAGCACCACCCAGCGGCCCGGCGGCGGCGTCCAGTCGAGCGTCCCGTCGGCCTGCATCTTCGACGTCAGATTGATCACGTCCGACGGCTTCACGGCATCGCCGGCGGCAAACGCGGGCGTGGCAAATTCGTAGAGGTCAGGCGTGGGCACAAAGGCGGCCTTCTCCTCAAAGTGATTCACGCGCGCGCCCGGATGCAGAACCAGTTCGGCGATTTCATACTGCGTCGGCGCGGCTCCGATATTCAGCCCGAACGATTTGGGATCGAGCCCCGCGGCCCAGGCCGGCGGAGGCGGCGGAGGCACGCGCAGGAACGTCACGCGGAAGTACTTCGCCGTGACGGGTGCAAACGACACCGTCGTCTCCGGCGACTCGCCCGTGGCCAGTTCCGTGACCGTCCGCCAGGTCTGCCCGTCGTCGCTGGCTTCAAGAGCCTTCTTCGGCGCGGCGATGCCATAGATCATCGCCACAATGCGGCTGGGGTCTTCGGTCACCAGCGACACGGCGCGCATCGTCACCGGCTCCGCAAACGCGTATTCAATCCACGCCTTCTCGCCGGCTGCCGGAATGGGCAGCCCGGTAGCCTTGGCCAGATCGCCGTCCGTCAGCATCGCCGTGTCCGGCGTGCCGCCGCTGGCCGTGATCGTCGGGTGCAGCGACTCCTGCGAAACATCCGTCTCCGGCTGACGATAGGCAAGAACAACGGAGTCGGCATAGTACTGCGGCGCGGCCTTCGCGCCCGGAGGCGCGCCCAGTGCATCGCGAATGCCAATGTTCTGGAATGCGCCCGTCTCCCCCGGCGGATGCGGCAACTTGCCGTCGAAGGGCCTGCCGCCCTCAATCACCGTCCGGCTCCAGACATACTTCTTCATACCCTGAGAAGCGGGCACCCACGGCCCGCCCGACTCGCTCCAGCCCGGCGAGCCGGCGATGGCCTCTTCCATGCCCAACTGATCAGCCAGGGTGGTCGCGTATTTGAAGGCGTCCTTCCACTCCGGCGTCATATACGCCAGCCGCTCCTTCACCACCTGCGGCGTCTGCAGCGCGGCGTCGAAGTTCTGGAATCCGCCCAGGCCCACGCGGTGCATCCACTCCAGGTCCAGCTGGATGCCTTCCTTGGTGATGTTGCCGTTCATCCAGTGCCACCACACCCGGGGGTGGGTGCCTTCGGGGGGATTCTCAAAGCCGCGCTGGAGCGGATCGGGGTTGCTCTGGGCCGCGGCGGTGGCGAAACCAACGGCCAGCATCAGGCTTGCCAGGATCAGATTCTTTGACTGGATGTTCATTGGATGTCCTTTGATTTCAATTAAGTGCGGTTCGCTTCAGGACTCAATCGGGGAGATCGACTCAAAGCCTCAACGACGCGGGTTGAGCCCTTTTGCAGGCGCCCCGTACATTAGCACACAAGACGGAACATCCGAAAGACAAAAAAGTTTCTATTCGAATTCACGCCCCCGCGCCCCGTTGCCGATTCCACGCGGCTCTGCTATGAAGGAACACGGCCATTGGATTCAGGCCAGGCCGCGGTGCGCATCCGGCCCGCGCGAATGTCGGAGGTTTTCCCTGCCATGGTGCGTATCGCTTCCTCAAATCGCAGGCCCACCCGATCGCGCCACGTGTCGCGCGCCGCCATTTTCCTGTTGGCGTTGGCACTGATTCCCCTTTCTTCCTTGCTTGCTCAGTCCGACGCGGGCATCACCGAGTTGCACCGCGGCTTCATGGATCCGCCCGATTCGAGCCGCATCCTGATGCGCTGGTGGTGGTTTGGGCCCGCCGCCACACGGCCCGAGCTGACCCGCGAGCTGGAACAGATGAAGGCGGCCGGCATCGGCGGCGTGGAGATCGCCAACCTCTATCCCCTGGCGCTGGACGATCCGTCCGCCGGCTTCCGCAACACGCCTTTCCTTTCTCCGCAGCATCTTGACGCGCTGCGCTTTGCGGCCCAGGAGGCGCGCTGCCTGGGACTGCGCGTGGACGTGACGCTGGGCAGCGGCTGGCCGCTGGGCGGCGCGCACATTCCCATCACCCAGGCCGCGGGAAAGCTGCGCGTCGAACAGCTCGCCATCGCGCCGGGCTCGCGCTCTGTGCCGGCCCCGTTCGTGGAGGCGGGCGAAGCGAGGCTCTCCGCGTTTCTGCTTCCGGCCGATCCGTCCAGCGAAGACATTGCCCACGCGCAGCCGCTGGCTCCGCCCGCTCTTGGCCGGTACTCCTTCGCAGCCGCCGTGCAGCCGCGCACCCTGATCTGTTTCATCTCCAGCCGCTCGGGCATGATGGTCAAGCGGCCGTCGGTCGGAGCCGAGGGATTTGTTCTCGACCACTACGACCGCGCCGCAACCGAGAACCACCTCCACGCCGTCGGCGACCGGCTCCTATCCGCGTTCGGTCCGCAGCCGCCGTATGCCGTCTTCAGCGACAGCCTGGAGGATTACGGATCGGACTGGAGTCCCGCGCTTCTCGCCGAGTTTCAGCGCCGGCGCGGCTACGATCTGCGTCCTCATCTGCTTGCCCTGGTGATGGACGCGGGGCCGGACACGGCCGCGATTCGCCACGATTGGGGCAGAACCCTGACCGAAATGGCGGACGACAATTTCCTCCAGCCGATCGCCGCCTGGGCCCACGCCCATCACACGCTCTTCCGCTCGCAGACCTATGGATTCCCGCCCGTGACGCTGTCCAGCAACCGCCTCGCAGACCTGCCGGAAGGCGAAGGCAAGGCCACCTTCATGATGTGGCGCGAATTCTCCGATACCCGCTGGGCGGCCTCGGCAGGCCATCTCTTCCATCGGCCGGTCATCTCGTCAGAGACCTGGACCTGGCTGCACTCGCCCGCATTCCGCGCCACGCCGCTGGACATGAAAGCGGAGGCGGACCTGCATTTTCTGCAGGGCATCAATCAGCTTGTTGGCCATGGCTGGCCCTATTCGCCCCCCGCGGCCGCCGAGCCCGGATGGCGCATGTATGCGGCCGGCGCCCTCAACGCGCATAACCCGTGGTTCTTCGCCATGCCCGATCTGGCGCGCTATCTACAGCGGGTGAGCTTTGCGCTGCGCCAGGGCCAGCCCGCCAACGACGTGGCCTTGCTGCTGCCCAACGACGACGTCTGGGCGTCGTTCACCGCCGGCATTCAGAAGAAGTTGTCGGTGACCTCCTTTGCCGGCTTCGATGAATCGGGCTCGAACGTCAGCATCGACGAGTCCATGGACAAGTTCCTGGGCAAGCAGGTCATTGCGCAGGTTCTGGATGCGGGCTTCAATCTGGATTTCATCGACGCCGACGCCATCGCGAGTGCGGGCATTCCCTACCGCGTGCTGATTCTCCCCGGCGTGGACAGGCTGCCGGTGGCGACGTGCGAAAAGATCCTCGCCTTCGCGCGCGCCGGCGGCATCGTGATCGCCACGCGGCGTCTCCCGGCCACGGCTCCCGGCCTGATCGATGCCCGGCAGGACTCCGCGCGGATCAAAGAACTCATGCACGCGCTCTTCGATGGCGCCACTCCCTCCGCGCATTTTCTTCGGGATGAAACGCAACTCGGCGCGGAGGTCGCCAAAGATGCCGCGCCCGACATGACGTTGTCTCCGCCTGCGCCGTCCATCGGCTTTATCCATCGCAAGCTCTCCGGCGGCGATCTCTACTTTGTGGCCAACACTTCCAATCAGGCGCAGCGGGTGCGCGCGCAGTTCCGCGCGGCCGCCCCCCATGCGGAGATGTGGGATGCATTCTCCGGCGCGATTGCGGGGCTGCCCGATGCGCGCAACATCGAGCTCGATCTGGCCCCCTATGAATCGCGGCTCATCTTCTTCTCCGCTGCGGCAACCAGCGCACAACCGTATCCGGAGCGGCGCGAAACCCTCCGCGCGGATCTCTCGCGGCAGTGGAAAGTCACCTTCGGCGAGACCGGGTTTAGCGAGACCGGGCTCTCCGAGCTGATGGACCGGCTCCGGTCGTGGAGCGGCGACGCAGCGACGCAGTATTATTCGGGCCTGGCAACCTATCAAAAAAGCTTCGACCTTGGCCTGCGCGATGCCCCGCAGGGAGCGCGCTTCCTGCTCGACTTTGGACCCGCAACCCCGGAGCCGCTCCCCTCGCCCCCCGGCGAGCACAACATGCGCGCCTATCTTCTGCCGCCGATTCGCGAGGCCGCCGAGGTCTACGTGAACGGCAGGCTGGCAGGTGTCGTGTGGCGCCCGCCCTACCGGCTGGATGTGACTACCTATGTGCGCGAGGGCGGCAACGACCTGCGCATTGTGGTCGGCAACACGGCCATCAACGCCATGGCGGGCCAGGCCCAGCCCGATTACCGGCTTCTGTGGGACCGCTACGGCATGCGTTTCGTCCCCCAGGACCTGCAGGACCTGCATCCGCTGCCCTCCGGCATTCTGGGGCCGGTCACCCTGGTCGAGTCGGCTCCGGCCCGGTAACACGCCTGCTTTGGTGGCGCGCACGGCGTCCGCAGTGCACGGCCTTCTGTCGTCCCGGCTCTCCATCGAGGCAATGGTGCGTCGAAAAGGGTCGTTTTTGAGTGCGCGGAGCGTGTGCAGCAGCGCGGCTCGATTTTTCGCTCCACTGCAGAGATGCCAGCTGCACGACTTCACGTATTGGAATCCTCCGGAAAAAGTTGCTCGCCCAAGAAGCAGACGGTAAAAGCAAATAAATCGATAAAGTCAAACAGAAAAGCGTTTTAGCTTTGGGGCAGAGCCGGATTTCGATAGGGAGAAAATATTGCGTATGAAGAATTTCAAATGAGATAAAAATTTTCTCTTGACACGGACTTTGTAAATCCGTAGTGTTGCGGCGCATTGAGGTAGGTCCGGCTTCGGTGGGGGCGAGTGCCTTCAGCCCAGACCAGAAGTTCCCAGAGCAGAGGCATTGGCCGGCCCCTCAAGACGCGAAAGAGCAAACATCTCCAAGGAGGCAAGCGATGCGCACTTTTCGACTCTGTTTTGCGCTGACCCTCCTGCTGGTTTCCACCGGCAGGATGTTCGGGCAGGCAGGAGCAACAGGCACGATCCTGGGGACGGTGACCGACAGTACGGGCGCCATCATCCCCAACGTCAAGGTCACGGTCACTAACACCGCAACGAACGTAGCCTTTCACACGACGACGAGTTCGGCGGGTGACTACCTGGCCCCGGCGCTGAATCCCGGAACCTACTCCGTGTCCGCTGAGTCCCAGGGCTTTCAGAAGTCGGTGACAACCGGCTTTATACTGACGGTCGGCCAGAAGGCGCGCATCGATCTGGCGCTGAAGCCTGGCGCGGTGACGTCCACCGTAGAGGTGACAGCGCAAAGCGTGAGTCTGGACACGGACAGCGCCGCGCTGGCTCAACTGGTGAGCCAGGCGCAGGTGGAAGCTCTTCCGTTGAACGGGCGCAACTTCATGCAGTTGCTGCTGATCGGCGCCGGCGCGGTCACCGTGGGCGGCGAGCAGGGCACCATGCGCCAGGGCGTGGGCAACGCGGTGAGCATCAACGGCGGCCGGCCCGAGGGCAACAACTACACCCTCGACGGACTGGTGAACACCGATGCGGCGCTGGTCACTCCGGCCGTAATTCTGTCCCAGGACGCGATCCAGGAGTTCAAGGTGGAGAGCGGCACCTACTCGGCGGAGTATGGCTTCTCGGCCAGCCAGATCAACATCGTCAGCAAGAACGGTACCAACAAGCTGCACGGGTCGGTCTTCGAGTCCAACCGCAACAACGCGTACGATGCCAAGCCGTTCCCGACGGCCAGCGATTTTCAGGCAGGCGTGGCCACGTCGCTGCCGGTGCTGCGCCAGAACCAGTTCGGATTCGTCGCCGCCGGACCGGTCTACATTCCCAAGCTGTATGACGGGCGCAACAAGACCTTCTGGATGGCCAACTATGAGGGTTGGCGCATCAACAACGGCACCAATCTGTACGATTCGACTCCGAATCCGGCCACCTTGACGGGCGATTTTTCGGCCGAGACATATCAAGCGCCTCCCGGAACAGGCCTGCCCGGCGGTCCATTGCCGGCATATGGAACTGCCGATTGCACGACTCTGCTCAGTCTGGGCAAGAACTGCATGCCGGTCGACCCGACAACCGGACTGGCGTATCCCAACAATCAGATTCCTTCAGGCGACATCACCAACCGATTGGCGAAGGTCGCCATTCAGTATGGATATTTCCCGGCGCCCACGCTGGGCAACACCCAGCCTGAGGGAGTCACCAACTTCATCAAATCGGCCGGCTTGCCACTGACCACCAACCAGCAGACCTATCGCGTGGATCAGAACCTCGGCAAGTACGGTTCCGTCTTCTTCCGCGACACCTACGCGAAATACCAGAATGCCGCCTACGCCAACTCTCAATCGCTGGTCTATGGCCTGCTCACCCAGTACGAAACCCAGAAGAACTGGGCGATCTCGCACACCATCACCCTCGGCCAGGCCAACGTCAACAACTTCCGCTTCGGTTACCTTGACTCCCAGGCTCCGCAGGGCGCACCCGCGCCTCCGGCCGATGCGGTCAGCGCGCTCGCCATGACTGGCGTCTTTACCAAGTTTGGGCCCCTGCAGGAATCATGGCCCTCGCTTCAGCTGTCGCAGTATTCACTCTTCGGCGGCCCCATCAATGCCTACACCGGATCGGACAATCCCTCCTGGGAGTATGCCGACTCGTTCACCTCGGTGCACGGCAAGCACACCTTCGGCCTGGGCCTCGACTATCGCCGCTGGCGCCTGGTTCGTAACCTGGACGACGATTTCTATGGCGACTGGAGCTTCAGCGCGCCGACCGTTCTGACCAACAGCGCCAACTGCACCACCGCATCCGGTTTGTGCGGCACCGGCAATGCCACAGCCGATATGCTGCTCGGCTACTACTCCGGCGCAGCCGGATTTGTGCCCGGTCCGTTGAGCCCCACCGATCAGGCCGGGAACCCGCAGACCCACATCTTCAGTTATTTCGCGCCCTACGCGGAAGACGACTGGAAGGTAACCCAGAAGCTGACTCTCGATATTGGCATGCGCTGGGATTATCGCGCCGCGGCCTATGAAGAGCAGAACCACTTCTTCTGGCTGGACACCAAGAACGCCAACGGCGGTCTGTGCTATGCCGACCCCAAACTGACCACCAACGGAGTCGCTCCAGGAGGAGACTCAACCAGTGGCCCTATCCTGCGCTATTGCGGCTCGGTGCCCCATTCCGGCTCCAAGACACCCTTTGCGCCGAGGTTCGGCTTTGCCTACCGGCTCAACGACAAAACCGTGGTGCGCGGCGGCTACGGCATCTTCTTCGATTCCTATGAAGGCCGCGAGATCGACGACTCGGCGGACATCTATCCCTACAGCATCCGCAACAGTCTGAACCCCACGGGGAATTCCGCGCTTCCCAAACTCGGCAATCAACTGTTCCCCAGTTACTCCACGCTGGGCCCCTTCCCCGTCTCCACGCTGTCGTTCCTCGCCGTCATCGAGTCGGAGAATCCGCTCAATCCTTACGTCCAGTCCTGGACCGGTTCCGTGCAGCGCGAGGTGGCCAGAAACACGACCCTCGAGGTGAACTACATCGGCACCCATGCCGTCCATCTTCTCGACCGGCGCAACATCGCTCAACCCTACGGCATTGCGGCCGCCGATCTGTCCTTCTGCCAGGCGGACCCGACCGATGTGACGCATCATTGCCCCACCTCAACCCGGTTGCCGTATAAGAACTTCACCGGCTTCTACATCAACAGCGACTTCCACGGCTACTCCCACTACAACGCCATGAACATCAAGTTTGAGCATCGCGCCCACGACCTGGCCGTGACCTCGATCTATTCCTGGGCCAACAGCAAGGACGACAAGTCGGCGGCAGCCGGAGTGGGCGCCACCGGCAGCGGCTACCAGGGCACCATGGACAACCATCACCCCGAGTTGGACTACGGTCCCTCGGACTTCGACGTGGACCAGCGGTTTGTGTCCAGCTATATCTACCAACTGCCGTTCGGGCGCGGGAAGAAGTTTGCCGGCGGCATCAGCCGGGTGGCCGACCTGGCGGTGGGAGGCTGGGAGGTTACCGGCATCACCACCTTCCAGACCGGATTCCCCTTCAGCATCGGCGCATCCGATGCGTCGGGCCTGCTCTTCACCCAGTTCCAGCGCGCGAACCTCACCCAGGGTTGCAAGGTTCATTCCAACCTGACGGGCAAGTTTCAACGCTTGAACATGGGTTGCTTCACTCAACCTGCGGTCGGTGTGTACGGCAACACCGCGCGTAACTTCCTCCGCCAGCCCGGCATCAACAACTGGGATATGGGCTTCGGCAAGAGCCTGTCGCTCGGCGAAAGGGCCAGATTCGCCCTGCACGTCGACACCTTCAACACCTTCAACCATCACCAGTACTCCTACACCGTCGGCGGCCTGGCCACCGGAGGATCGGGCGGCGGCAGTTCCATCGATAACACGGTGGGTGACGCCCTTGCGGGGAACATTACCGCCTCGGGCACCTCGCGTGTCGTTCAACTCAGCGGAAAGATCACCTTCTGATCCGACCTCCGCTGCTTCACTCCAACTCCGCCACGCCGCTTCGGCGTGGCGGAGTTTTCTGCGCAGGAGATACACTCGAGCCATGAGAAGCAAACCATCGAGGCTGGCCTGGTTGCTGGCGTTCTGCTGCCTTCTGCCGCTGGCGGCGGGGGCGCAAACACCCGGCGACGACGAGGCCGCGCAGGTGGCCGCCGCTGGACAGCAGGCTCTGGCGCACGGCCGCTACGCCGAGGCCCAGACGAATTTTGAAAAGCTGGCAAAGCTCGATCCTGACATTGCCGAAGTGCACGCCACGCTGGCCGTCATCTATTTCAAGCAGCGCAAGTACGAGCTGGCGGCGGGCGAGGTCCGCACGGCGCTCAAGCTCAAGCCGAGCCTACCCATGCTCGACAGCCTGCTCGGCCTTTCGCTCGCCGAACTGGGCCGATTCCCCGAGGCGCTGCCCCGTTTGGAAAAGTGTTTCAAGCAGCCCGCCGACCCTGAGGTCAGGCGCATGTGCGGCCTGCAGCTTCTGCGCGCATACACCGGCCTCGGCCGCGATGCCGACGCCGTGGAGACAGCGCTCGAGCTCAACCGGCTCTATCCCGACGACCCGGAAATCCTCTACAACACCGGCCGCATCTATGGAAACTTCGCCTACATCGTAATGGAAAAGCTGCACGACAAGGCGCCCGGCTCCATCTGGATGCTGCAGGCCCAGGGCGAGGCCAACGAGAGCCAGAAGAATTATGACGCGGCGATTGTCGCCTTCCAGCACGTGCTGGTGCTCGACCCCCGGCGGCCCGGAATCCACTATCGGCTGGGGCGCGTCTATCTGGCCCGCTTCAAGGACGCGCAGAAGCCCGCGGACCGCGAGGCAGCCCTGCGCGAGTTTGCGGCCGAGCTGGACCTCGATCCCGGCAATGGAAATGCCGGCTACGAGCTGGCGAATCTCTATGCGGACATGGGCAATCTAGAGCAGGCGCGCACGCAGTTCGAGCAGGTCCTCGCGCGCTTTCCCGACTTTGAAGAGGCGCTGGTGGGCCTGGGCGGCGTGGATCTCGAAAGCCGCAAGCCGGAAGCGGCCGCGGCGCTGCTGGAACGCGCCACGCGGCTGAAACCGGACGACGAAGTTGCCTGGTACCGGCTGGCGCAGGCCGAGCGCGCCGCCGGAAACAAGACCGCGCAACTCAAGGCACTGGCTGCCTTCAAAAAGCTGCACAGTTCCACGCCCGTCACGCTGCGCAAGCCGAACGCCGGCGACGAAGTCACACCGCAGCAGCTCGACCCCAACGCCAATCCCGACGCCAAACCCTGACGCCAAGCCCTGACGCAAATTCCGCGCCGCGCGCCGCGACTTACCAGCTCACCACCGTCACCGCAAACGGCTCCAGCCTGATCTTGCCGTCCGCGGGCTTCACGCTGCGCGCCGGCCCGTCGACGGTCTGCTCATCCACCGTGAGCGCGCTGGCCTTGTCCGCGTCGGGCAGCGGCACATCCACGGCCCGGTCCCGTCTGTTGGCCAGCAAAAGCCTGCGCCCCTGCGGCGTCACAAACGCCTGCGCGGCCAGGTCACTCGCCTCGTTGCCTTCCATCGCGGTCTCCACCAGTTTGTCGCCAGGATGGAAATTATCCTTGATCAGCTTCAGCACCCAGAAGCGCGCATTGGGCTGGTTATTCTGCCAGTCCATCATGCTCACGCTGGGGAACTGCGTGGGATAACCGATCAGCTGCGATTCGCCGATCACATCGATCTGCAGCCGCGCAAGCTCGATATAGAGATACGCGTACAGCGACCCGGCCAGGTTCCAATAGGCCGCGGGCGGCGGCACCTTGTCCTCGGCCGTGTTGTCGGTGGGCAGAATCACGCCCAGCTCGTCGGTGTCCGTTTTTGTCTCCGGTGAAAGTTGCTTCCGAACTGCCTCGATATAGCGCACCGAATTCAAAAACCCGGCCGCCTGGTCGAAGAACGTGTACTGCCAGCTGGCGAGTGTCTGCCCTCTCGCCGGCGACGCATAAAAGTGATACGAGATCATGTCCAGAGGCGTGCCGGGCCGATGATTCCTGTGGTCCAGAAAGTACTCGAAGTATTCGGGGTTCAGGCTGGGCATGGCCAGCGCCAGGCCGACAAACTTCGTCTCCGGCGACACCTTGTGAATCGCGCTCACGATCGCGTCATAGCGCGCCGTGTACTGCGCGGGAGTCATCTTGTGCTCGAAATCGATCTCGTTCAGCACCTCCCACACGGGCAGCTTGTAGTGGTAGCCGGACTCGTGGCGCACGCCGTTTTCATCCGTGAATCCGCCCTTCACATACCAGCTCACCAGCCGCGCATAATAGTCGCCCAGCTGCTTGCCGCTGGGGTCGCGCAGCTCGGTCCCCTGGGTATAGGTCCAGGTCACCTCGTTGGGGTCGGCGGGATACGTCACCGGCTTGTCCGTCTTGAACAGCCACGCCGGGATGGTGCTGAAGTTCATCACCGTGGGATGACCGTCCGTGGCGGCAAGAAAGTCCTTGGTCATGGGGTCGATGAGGCTGAAATCCCAACTCGTCTTCTGCGGCGTGGGCGGCTCCAGCTCGGCCACGGCCAGCCTGGGATAGGGCAGCCACGGCACGTAGCGCACATCGTCGGCGCCCAGCTCCTTCAGCGCTTTGTACGCGGCCGCGCCGAGCGGCTCGCCCGGCCGCAGTGGCGGATTCACCACCACCTGCAACGTGGGCGTCGACTTCGAAACTACAGCGGTCTGATCCCAGTGAATGGTCAGCTGCGGCCCGGCCTGACCATAAAGTGCGGCGGCCGCGGCCACGCAGGCCAGCAACACCATGCACGGACGAATGAGAATCTGCACTTGCCATTCCTTCTGCAAACGCCGCATGGCGCTCCTCCTCATGGGCAACAAGACTAGTGGGCAACACGCCCGGTTCCGCGACACGAAGATTCAGCAGCCTGCCAGTCCGGATTGATGTTGCCGACAAGGTATATCACCGCATAGTGCCGATTGCAATATTTTCCGTATTGAGATTTTCGGCCATTTCTGGGGTACACGAGGGCTTCACTCTTTTTAAAGCAATTCCATTTCTCCTCACGAAAACCGTGCCGCAGGGGCAGACGCGCCGCGGTGGGATGCGGCTATGTCTTCTGCTTTGCGCGCGCCAGGCGCGGAACCCCAATGAGGGTGACCGCAAACAGGAAGAACGAAGCGGCAATGAACCCCATGCGGGCGTAGCGCAGGTCCTCGAAGATCAGCTTCGCGGCCTCCAAGGCCAGCGCGGCATAGGCAATCCGAGTCATCTCCAAACGCCGCCACCGGGCTCCGCCAAAGGCCAGCGCCAGGGCCACGGAGCAGACGGCGAAGGTGCGGATGAAGGCGATATGAGAGACATCGGGCGCGATGGCGAGCGAGGCCAGCCGGAGCAGACCCTGCGCCATCATGGCCGTGACGGAGAAGACCGCAAACAAGGCTGGAACGAGGTGAAGAATCTGATGCTGCCATGCCTCTCCCACGCGTTCCTTGCCGGCGGCATAACAAAGCACGGCACAGCCGGCGACCAGAAAGACGCTCCACGCAGGTCCCGGAGAAGGCGGCCCGGACAGGGCGCGCAAGGCGTACACCAGCAGTCCGGATGCGCCGGCCGCCACCGCCAGGTACACCACGCCGTGGAAGTCCAGCGTCATGCATTCCTGGCGAACGCCGAGCACCACCGCCGCCAGCGCCGCCAGCCCCAGGCAGGCCGCGGCCCAGGCCAGCGGCAGGGTCGACAGTGTGCCGGCCAGCAAGAGGAGCGCGCTCCAGGCGGCGAAGACCCTGAAGTTGCGCGGCTCGGCAGCCTGGCGAAACAGCACAAAAGCCGCCGCATAACAGGCTGCCGCCAGCGTCAGGCAGGCGATGCCGACAAAACGCGGGCCGATGTCCGGCGCAAAAAGAAGCAGGCTGGTAGCGGCCAGCAGAAAGGCGATCATGCACTGGACCACCTCAAAGGCCGTGATGTTGCGCCGCAGCAGCGTGGTCTTGAGGGCCACGCTCACCCCATGGATAAGAAACAGCAGACAGGCCGGGGTGAGCAGCGCCGCCGTCCCCAGCAGCGGGTAGTCGGTGCGCGAGCTCTGCGGGTTCGCGTAGATGAAGATCAGCGCCCAGACGGCGGCATCCGCAAGGGCCGCGACCAACGGCCGGACTGCCTGCCCGCG